>CAWDIP010000009.1:0-949183 GCA_963802395.1 uncultured Actinomycetes bacterium | reverse complement strand
CGGTAGGAAGGCGTGCCCGCGACCCTGCCGGTGAATCGGCCGTTCACCTCTTCCGGCTCGGTGGCGATCAGGTGCGGGATGTTGAAGGCCTCGGCAATCGGCGCGGTAATAAAGCGGTTGGTGGCGGTGATGATGAGCAGGGTGTCGCCTCGGGCACGGTGCCGCTCCACCAGCGTGCGCGCCGCCGGCGTGATGAGCGGCGCGATCTTGGTGCGCACAAACTGCGTACGCCAGCGCTCGAGCGTGGCGCGATCGTGCTCGGCGAGCGGACGCAGCTGGTGCTGTTCCAGAAACTCGTAGATGTCGAGCGTGCCGGCCAGGTAGGCGGCGTAGTAACGGTTGTTTTCACTCGCGAAGCGCGCGCGGTCCACGGCGCCCTGCTCGACGAGGAACTCGCCCCAGACATGATCGCTGTCGCCACGCAGCAGGGTGTTGTCGAGATCGAAAATGGCGAGACTCATGGCGACTCCGGTTCGTGGGGCGCCTAAGGATAAACAGATTCGTTCGCCGGGGGAATCGAAGCGCCGTGGCCGGAAACTGCTCCTGCGTTTGCGGAAAGACTGCTCCTGCGTTTTCCGCACTTCCGCCATCCCTGGCGGTCGGCGGAAAAGCTGCTCCTGCGTTTCCCGCACTTCCGCCATCCCTGGCGGTCGCATTGCCATGGCCCGCACTTCGTGAAAAAATCCTTCCAACTGGTGCTCCAGGCACGATGATGTAGTCACCTGCATGATTGACGAACAAGGCTATCGCCCCAATGTGGGCATTATTCTCTGTAACCGCGAGAACCGGGTGTTCTGGGCGCGCCGTTGTGGCCAGAACGGCTGGCAATTCCCGCAGGGCGGAATCAATCCGCAAGAAACGCCCGAGCAGGCATTGTTCCGCGAATTGAACGAGGAAGTCGGTCTTGCGCCCGAACACGTGAACATCATGGGCCGTACCAAGGACTGGTTGCGCTACGATATACCCACACAATTTTGTCGCCCGACGCGAAATTCCCGCTTCCGCGGCCAGAAGCAGATCTGGTTCCTGCTGCGTTTTCTTGGCGGCGAAGAACATGTCCGGCTGAATGCCTGTGACCGGCCGGAATTCGACTGTTGGTGCTGGGTGGAGTACTGGAGCACGCTTGAGCAGATCGTGGAATTCAAGCGTGGCGTCTACGAGCAGGCCCTGCGCGAACTTGAACCCCTGCTGGGCGTGCGCCTGTCGGCAGACCGGGACGGATCGCGCGGAGAATAGTGGAATAATCGACACAGAGACTGCGTCTAGCTAGCAGCTGTGTCCTCACCCGAACAGGTTTCGCGAGCGGGCAAGATTCATCGATAACCATGTACCCATGATTTAATCTTACCTAAGGAGAAAGCTGTGACCCATGATCAACCGCAGAACCTTCCTCAAAGGCACCGTCGCCGGCAGCGTGCTCGCCGTGGCCGCCTCCGCCGGGCTGCTGACCCCGACCCGGGTGCTGGCCGCCGCCTGGCCGGCCGCCGCCTTCGATGCCAAGACCGTCGACGACGCCCTGAAAGGCCTGTACGGCACCAGTGCCGCCGCCGACAGCAAGGCCATCACCATCAAGGCCCCGATCCAGGCCGAAAACGGCGCCGTGGTGCCGATTGCCGTGTCCACCAGCCTGCCGGGCGTGGAAGCCATCGCCATCTTCGTGCAGGCCAACGAACGCCCGCTGATCGCCAGCGTCGCCCTGAGCGGCGCCGAAGGCTACTTCAGCGCGCGCATGAAAATGGGCAAGACCTCGGACGTGAAGGTCGTCGTCAAGTCCGGCGGCAAACTGCACACCGCCAGCCAGCAGATCAAGGTCACGGTCGGCGGTTGCGGCGGTTAACGGACGATGACGAACGAATTACTTAAAGAGGAATTGAGATCATGGCCAGAGAAACAAAAATCCGTACCCGCACCCAGGAAGGCGCTGTCGAGGTGCTGGTGCTCGTGACCCATCCGATGGAGACCGGCATGCGCAAGGACAAGGCCTCCGGCAAGGCGATTCCGGCGCATTTCATCCAGGAACTCACCATCGAGTTGAATGGCAAGCCCATGGCGAGCGCCAGTCTGGGTATCGGCGTGTCCGAGAATCCGCTGCTCGGTTTCCGCTCCAAGACGGCCAAGAATGGCGACAAGCTCAAGGTCAGCTGGAAAGACAATAAAGGCGAATCCGCCACGCTCGAAGCGGTGGTCGACGCCTGAAGATGAAAGATGTGATGGTAAAAAAGCCGCCTTCGGGCGGCTTTTTTACACCTGTTTGGTCGGGTTAAAGGCCGGCCTCAGCGAACCTGACCAGGGTGTTCCTACAGCAGCACCGGTTTGCCGAAGTAGTAGCCCTGCCCCCAGTCGATGCCAATCTCGCGGGCGATATCCGCAATCTGTTCGTTTTCGACATACTCTGCGAGGGTGACAAGGCCAAGGTCGGCGGCCGTTCTTTGTATGCCCTGCACGATGGTGCGTGTGCGCGGTTCGGTCACACGCCGGATCAGGGCCCCCTCGATTTTGAGGAACGAAAACGGCAGGTCGGCGAGGTACTGGTAAGAGGAATAGCCGCTGCCGAAGTCGCCGAGCGCCAGCCGTATGCCGGAATCGAGGAACGGTTGCAGCATGCGGCGCGTCGCCGGCAGATCATCCAGCAGTTCGCGTTCGATCACCTCGATGACGATGGGTTTTACCGGTCCGATCAGGTCCCCACAGGCCGTCGCAGCTCCGGGAGGCCTCGGCCAGCAACTCCGTCACGACTTCCGGGTGGCGCAGCAGGTTGCCGGAGATATTCACGAAGTGAGTGCGTGGTGTGTGCGGCTGAAATGTGGCCACGCAGTGCGAAAAGGTCTGCAGAATAATGGCGCGATCGAGCTGATGGGTGAGCTGCAATTCGTGTGCGGCGTCGATGAAAGCGCTGGCGGGGATGATGCTGCGGTTCGGGCTCACGATGCGCGCCAGCGCCTCTTCGCGCCACCATCGCGCCGGTACTTGAGGTCCACGATCGGCTGAAAGGCGGGCACCACCCGGCCTTCGCGCAGCGCCTGGCTCAGCATGCGCCCGATGCCGAACAGTTGCGGGCGCAGGCCGCTGGCCGGCACCACGCGGTTGCGTCCCGTGGACTTGGCCTGGTGCAGCGCCGCGCCCAGCGCCGCCAGCAGCCGGTCGCTGCTGTCGCCGTCCTTCGGGTAGCAGGCCGTGGCGAAGCTGGCCGTGGCGTGCAGTTCCACCTCGGCATGGCTCACGCTCGCCGCTTCGATGGCGCGGCGCAGGCGTTCGGCCAAGTTCCTCGGTGGCGGTCTTGTCGGTGTTGGGCAGCAGGCAGAGAAATTCCTGGCCGCCCCAGCGGCTCAGGTAAGTCCGTGGGGCGCAATGTCTTGCGCGCCAGTTCGGCCAGCGACACCAGCAACGCATCGCCGTGCTGTACGCCGTAGCCGTAATTGACGACCTTGAAGCGGTCGATGTCGAACAGGATGAGACCGAACGGACGGTGACTGCGCGTGCTGCGTTCGCGTTCTGTCTCCAGCAGTGCCCGGAAGGCGGCGCGGTCCAGCAATCCGGTTAACGGATCATGTGAATCGCGCACGGTCTGGATTTGTGTTTTTCCATGAATGTGCGCAGGGTAGTTTGCATGCTTCCAGTAAGAACTGAACTGAAAGCGTCGCACAGAAGCCCTGGCAACGCACTGCATGTGCCACGCGCAATAGCGTAGCCGAATCCTGGCGCCGTGTCGCGCCCGTTGCGCTCAGAACATTGTTCACACTTCAGTGGATTTTCTTGGCGACCAGGCCGGCCGCCAGCAGGGCGGTGCCATAGGCGGCGAGGCCGGAGCGGGCCGGCTTGATGGGTACGCCGACGATGCGTTCGCGGATCTGCGTCCAGGCCGGGTTTTGGGCGCCGCCGCCGGTGGTGCGAATCTCGCTGACCTTGGGGGCGCCGAGCTTGTGCAGCAGCTGGTAGCCGTGCGCCTCGATGCCGGCGATGCCTTCCAGCATGCCCTGAAAGAAGGTGATGCTGTCGCCCGGCAGCGGTTCGAGGATCGGCTGCATGTCCGGGTCGTTGATCGGGAAACGCTCGCCGATCCCGGGCAGCGGATAGTATTCGAGGCCGGTGAAATGCTCCGGGTCGAGCTGCGGCGTCATCTCGCGCATCTGCTCGATCTTGAAATACTGCAACAGCACCGCGCCGCCGCTGTTCGAGGCGCCGCCCACCAGCCAGCGGTTCAGCAGCCGGTGGCTGTACACGCCGTGCTCGGCCGAGAACACCGGCTTGTCGGACAGGAGTTTCAGCACCAGGGTTGAGCCGAGCGCGGTCACCCCGTGTCCGGGCTTGGTGGCGCCGGCGGCCAGGAACGACGCCACGCCATCGGTGGTGCCGGCCAGTACGCGCGTGTCCGCGCGCAGGCCAAAGGTTTTCGCCATGTCCGGGCTCACGGTGCCGATGTCGTCGCCCGGCTTATGCACCTCGGGCAGCAGCCCTGATTGATTCCCAGCGAGCCCAGCCAGTCCGGCCAGCGCATGGCCTCGGCGTCATAACCGAGCTTGAGGCAGTTGTTGTAGTCGCTGTGGCCGAAGCGGCCGGTGAGCATGCCGGCGATCCAGTCGGCCTGGTGCAGGGCATGGGCGGCCTTGCGGTCCAGGCCTTTGTTCTTGAGCCACAGCAGTTTGGCGAGGCTGGAGCTCGCGCCATGCGCGCCGGAATTCGGATCTGGCGAGCGTGAGCAGGCTCTCGGCCTCGGCCACGGCGCGCGCATCGTTGTACATGAGCGCCGGCGTCACCGGCGCGCCCTTGGCGTCGGTCAGCAGCAGGGTGCCGGAGGTGCCGTCCACGGCCAGGGCCGCGACCCGCTCCGGGCCGACTGCCTTGAAGAGTTGCGCCAGGCTGGCGCTCACCGCCTTCCACCACAGCAGCGGATCCTGGGTGATCTGGTTTTCGCTTTTCATCGGGAGCGGGATGGGCGCCCCGGCCTGGGCGAGCAGTTCGCCTTTTTCGTCGATCGCGACGGCCCGGCAGCTGGAGGTGCCGAGATCGATGCCGACATAGACCGGCTTGCGCGGAGCGGGTGCCGGCGCGGCGGTCGTTGCGTGTGCCGCGGCGCTCGCGTGCTGCATGCGCGGGTGGGCTGCGGGTTCGCTGCCGCGGTTGTCCGTGCGGCGGGCGACCGCGCCAGCATGCGGAAACGGCTGCTGGTCGAGCCATTGTCCGCGCGGCTGCGGCCTGGCGGCCGGGTCGCGTGCGGCCACGGGCGGCTCGTGACCGGCGAGCTCGGCGTGCAGGGTTTCCTGCGTCATCGGTGCGCGGCGCCGGGGGCGGGCTGGCGAAGCCCGGTTTGCGGTGCTCGGCGGTGACCGTGGTGTAAACGCCGCCGCGCACGTAGAACTCGGCGCGCAGGCGCATGTAGCGCGGCGCGGTGGCGGCCACCAGATCGCTCAGGATCCGGTTGGTGACCGCCTCGTGGAAAGCGCCCTCGTTGCGGTACGCCCAGATATAGAGCTTCAGCGACTTGAGTTCGACGCACTTGCGGTCGGGGATGTAGTCGAGGTACAGGGTGGCGAAGTCCGGCTGTCCGGTCTTGGGGCACAGACAGGTGAACTCCGGCATGCTGATCTCGATGGTATAATCGCGCTCCGGATGCGGGTTCGCAAAGGTTTCCAGTTGCTTGGTGGGTTGGGTAGGCATCTGGGGTTCCGTGTGCTAGCGTTTGCGGCTGCCGGTAAATTTGTAGCTTAATTTCAAACTGTGGCTACCAAGAGCGTATCCCGAAACGTAATGCGCATCAAGAAGATCAAGCTCGCCGGTTTCAAATCGTTCGTCGACCCCATCACCATTCCCATGTCCGGCCAACCTGATCGGCATCGTCGGCCCGAACGGCTGCGGCAAATCCAACATCATCGACGCGGTGCGTTGGGTGATGGGCGAGAGCTCCGCCAAGCACCTGCGCGGCGATTCCATGGCGGACGTGATTTTCAGCGGCTCGACCGCGCGCAATCCGGTCGGCAAGGCCTCGGTCGAACTGATCTTCGACAACAGCGACGGCAGCGCGCCGGGGCAGTTCGCGGCGTTCGCGGAAGTCGTCCATCCGGCGCGAGGCCGGGCGCGACGGCCAGTCGGATTATTTTCTGAACAAGACCAAGTGCCGGCGCAAGGACATCATCGACCTGTTCCTCGGCACCGGCGCTCGGCCCGCATGCCTACTCGATCATCGAGCAGGGCATGGTCACGCGCATCATCGAGTCCAAGCCGGAAGACCTGCGCGGCCTGTTCGAAGAGGCCGCGGGCGTGTCGCGCTACAAGGAGCGCCGGCGCGAGACCGAAAACCGCATCAAGCACACGCGCGAGAACCTGTCGCGCGTCGAGGACATCCGCAAGGAACTCGAAACCCAGCTCAATCGCCTGCAGCGCCAGTCGCGCGCCGCGCAGCGTTACAAGGAGCTGAAGCAGGAAGAACGCACGCGTGCGTGCCCAGCTGCTCAGCCTGCGCTGGCGCCACCTGGACGCGGATGTGCGCGGGCACGACAGCTGCCATCAGCAGCAAGGAAACCGAGCTGGAAGGCATTATCGCCGCGCTGCGCGCGATCGAGGCCGAGATCGAAAGCCTGCGCGTCGCGCAGACCGAGGCGAACGACAAGTTCAACGGCGTGCAAGGCGAGTTCTATGCCGCCGGCGCCGAGGTGAACAACATCGAGCAGGCCATCGCGCACGCGCGCGACACGCGCGAGCAGCACCAGCGCGAGCAGGAGCAGGTGAACCGCTCGTGGGAAGAGGCCAGTCAGCACCTGCGCGCCGATCAGCAGCGGCTGGCCGAGCTGAATGCAAAAATCGAACACAGTACGCCGCTCCTGCGTGAACGCCAGGTGCAGCGCGATCCAGACCAGCGAAGCACTGCGCGCCGCCGAACAGGCGATGCAGGAATGGCAGAGTGCCTGGGACACCTTCGGCAGCGAATCCGCCGAGCCGGCGCGCGTGCGCGACGTGGAAGGCGCGCGCATCAAGAGCCTGGAAGGCCATATCGCGCACCTGCAGGAGCGCCAGGGTCGGCTCACCACCGAGTTGCGCGCGCTCGAAGAAACCCTGGGCGCGATCGATATCGAGGCACGGCGGCGCGAGGGCGCGGAGCATGACGCCGCATTCGTGACGCGCGAGCAGGAGCTCGAAAACATCGAGGCGCGCATCCGCGACGGCCGTACCGGCCTGGACGCGATGAACGCGCGCATCGAGGAGCAGCGCGGGCGCAAGCAGAAGAGCGAGGCGCGCCTGGCCAGCCTGCGCGTACTGCAATCGGCCGCGTTTGGCCAGCACGATGCCACGTTCAATCAGTGGCTGGCGCAGCGCAACCTTTCCCAGGCCCCGCGACTCGCGGGTCTGGTGGCCGCTGAATCCGGCTGGGAAAAGGCGGTCGAGCGCGTGCTCGACACCGACCTCGCCGCCGTGTGCGTGGAACGGCTCGATGCCTATGCCGCCGACATCGAAAAATTGCACAAGGCCGACCTGACACTATTCGAAACCGGCGGCAGCGCCGGTGCCGCCATGACCGGCCGCTGGCCGACGCTGGTGAGCAAGCTGCGCGCCGGTGCCGATCTGGCGCCGCTCCTTTCCGGCGTCTATGTCGCCGAGACTCTGGCCGAGGCCATGGCCATGCGTAACGAGCTCGCGCCGCACGAATCGGTGGTGACGCGCGCCGGTGCCTGGGTGGGAAGGAACTGGATTGCGGTAACCGACCGCGAGAGCGAGCGCGCCGGCGTGCTGGGCCGCGAACGCGAGATCGAACAGCTGACGCGCGAAGTGGCGGAGCTGGACACGCAACTGCGCGCCGCCCAGACGCAGTTCACCGAGAACCAGCAGCAGATTGCGGCGCTCGAGGATGAACGTGACGAGCGCCGGCGCGTGTTGAACGAGCTTAACCGCGAGCGCGCGGCGTTTCATGCGCGTCTCGGCCATGAAGAGGCACGCCTCGGCCAGCAGCAGGCGCGCCGCAGCCAGGTCGAACAGGAGCTGGCCGACATCAATGCGCGCCTGACCCAGGCGCAGGGCGAGATCGAAGGCGCCACGGCGCAGCTGCGTTCCGCCGAGGGCCAGGTCGGCACGCTGAACGAGCGGCGCGCGCAGCTCATCGGCCGGCGTGACAGCCTGCGCGCGGCGCTGGAAGCGGCGCGCAGCGCGGCGAGCAGCGCCAGCGAAGACCTGCACCAGCTCGAAATCGAATTTGAAACGCTGCGTACCTCGTTGGGTTCCACCGAGCAGGGCATCGCGCGTCTTGAAGGCCAGCTCAAGCATCTCAGCGACCGGCGTGCCGAGCTCGCGTCGGCTGCTGGCCGACGACGCGCAACCGGAACATCAGCTCAAGAGCCAGCTGGATGCGTCACTTTCGCGGCGCATCGAGATCGAAGGCCGCATGAACACGGCGCGCCAGGCGGTCTCCGAGTTTGACGCCAGGCTGCGTGAACAGGAGCAGGCGCGGCACGCCAAGGACCAGCAGATCGAAAAGGCGCGCGAGGCGCTGGAACACGGACGTATCGGCCGCCAGGAACTGTCCGTGCGGCGCGACACGCTCGCCGAGCAGGTGCGCGAGTCCGGCAGCGAGCCGGCGCAGGTGCTGACCGAGACGCCGGACGAGGCCACGGAGGAATCCTGGCACACGCGTCTCGACGAGCTCACCGCCAAGATCGACCGCCTCGGTCCGATCAACCTGGTCGCGATCGACGAGTACCAGGAACAGTCGACGCGCAAGGAATACCTCGACAAGCAGTCGGAAGACCTGAACCAGGCGCTCAACACGCTCGAGGACGCGATCCGCAAAATCGATCGCGAAACGCGCACCCGCTTCAAGGAAACCTTCGACAAGGTCAACACCGCCTTCCAGGCGCTCTTCCCGAAACTGTTCGGCGGCGGGCACGCCTACCTGGAACTGAGCGGCGAAGACATCCTCGACACCGGCGTGAGCGTCATGGCGCGCCCGCCCGGCAAGCGCAACAGCACCATTCATCTGCTGTCCGGCGGTGAAAAGGCGCTGACCGCGGTAGCCTTGCTGTTCGCGCTGTTTGAGCTCAACCCGGCGCCATTCTGCTTGCTGGATGAGGTGGATGCACCGCTCGATGATGCCAATGTGTTACGTTACTCAGACATGCTCAAGGCGCTTTCGGAGAAGACCCAGCTGGTGTACATCACGCACAACAAGATCAGCATGGAAATCGCCCAGATGCTGGTGGGTGTCACCATGTCGGAGCCGGGCGTGTCGCGCCTGGTGTCCGTGGATGTGGAGCAGGCCATGGAGATGGTCGCACAGACGCGTATAGCCCGTTACGCCATAACCCCTAATTCCGGACCTTCGTGGATGGAGCAGGATGGAGCTGCAACTGGCCTTACTGCTGATCGGATGCATTATCGTCGGGGTTGTCGCCCTCACTACCTATGAAAGGGTGCGCTTCAGCCGTCGGCGATTGACCGCGGATAGCGGCACGGCCGAAACCTCCGGCCGTGATTACCCGCGTGCGCAAGGCAGCGCCCGCTACCGGCCTGGACATCAACCCCGGGCCGCCGCACGAACTAAACAACCGCTTTCTCAAGTCCCACGGCGCCGTCGCGCCGGCGACGGAAATAACGGCGGAGGCAGCCATTAATGAGCAATTGAACGACTACGAGCAGACGGCGCTCATGCCGCTCGATCTCAGCCTCGGACTGCAAGACCCGGACGTGTTGGCAGCGCAGGGCGTCAACCGCCAGAACATGCCGGACGAGAAGGTCGACTTACGTCGTGACCCTGCCCGGCAAGGGGCCGGTGACCCGCGACATGGCGCTTGGCATCTACAAACAGAACGAGTACCTGCTGGAGAAGCCGCGCCACATCTACGGTCTCGGTTACAGGACCGGTCTGTGGTCGAACCTCGAAACCGATCCGGAGCACGCCCAGTACCGCAGCATCGCGCTCAGCCTGCAGATGGTGGACAGCAAGGGCCCGATCGGCGAATCCGAACTCAACACCTTTACCCAGCTCGCCCTCAAGCTTGCCGACGCCCTGCATCGCCCGACCAAGTTCTCCATGCCGTTCGAAGAGGCGCTGGACAAGGCGCGCGAACTCGATGAGTTCTGCGAGACCAACGATGTGCTCGCCAGCATCGACATCCTCGCCAACGGCCCGACCGGTTTCAGCGGGCGCGCCATCGACCAGGCGGCACGCCAGTTCGGCCTGCAATTCGGCTTGATGAACATCTATCACAAGAAGAACGACCAGGCGCTCGGTTGCCGGCACCTGTTCAGCCTCGCCAACCTCTACCAGCCGGGCGAGTTCGACCCGGCCAAGGTGGACCGCTTCCGCACCCAGGGCCTGACGCTGTTCATGAACGTGCCCTGCGCCTACCAGCCGGTGCGCGTGTTCGAACAGATGGTGCAGGTGGCGAAGGGCCTGTGCGAAAAGCTCGATGGCCGTCTCGAAGACCACGAACACCATCCGCTCACCGATCAGGGTCTGATGGTGATCCGCACGCAGATCGAGCGGCTCACCGCCGAGATGACCAATCGCGGGATTATTCCGGGCAGCGCCACGGCGATGCGGTTATTTAGTTAGCGTTTACTCCCCTTCGGGAGCGCCATGATCAGGGGTGACAAGCCGGGAGCGGTTGCGAGGGTAGCATGAGGCGACATTTGTGTAGCGTCGCTTGCGCACCAACCATTCATTCCCTCTCCCCAGGAGAGGGCCAGGGAGAGGGTGGATTGATGTATCGCCTGCGGCGATGCCTGAACAGCTATGATGCCGCTAGCCGCGCGGCGGCGGGTTACCTTTCTTTGCTCGTGCAAAGAAAGGTAACCCAAAGAAAGCACGCCCCGGAGCCGCCGAAACCCCCTGCGCTTCTCGCCGAAGTCGGGGCCTGCCGGACGGCGCATCCCTGCGCCGCGGCAGGTTCGCGCTCCCGGCGCAGACACCGGCTCGCGCGACCTCCCCCGGCCGAGGCTGCGATGCTCGGCGGCGGCTACGGGTCCCAACGTCAACAGCAACACCAGTTCACCGAAAAGCGGGATATAGTTTGCGTAGGGTGGGTTAGGCGCGCAGCGCCGTAACCCACCGATCAACAAAAAACCATGCGGCGCAATTCGCGAAGCTCATTGCGCCCTACGCGGACCACCAAAAACCAAACGGCCTGAATACGAATCAGCAGGTCATTAGTCCGATTCCAGTCATCGGCTCAACTAAAATATATAAAAACAATACGTTATACGTATGATGTAAAAGTGGTAGTGGTTGCGTTCTTGTTGAAAGACGCTCTATGGACCAGAGCCAAAGTGTTCTGTGCTATTGTCAGTTATGTTCAGTAATGTAGCGGATTCTTGATAGACTTCCTGCACCTCCATTTGGGTTTAAGAGCAAAACATGGCCGATATCAGAAAAAAAGGGAAAATTTCGCTGGGGCCCGGCTTGCCGCCGCAGGACGCGGAATTAATGGAAATTATCAAGTCTGACGAAAAGTGGAATGTCTATGAGTTAGACGATGGAAGTCAGATAAGAATGCGGTCGACAGTTATTGAAATCTGGCGGGTACTAAACGCATATGACGGTGACGGTAACCCTGCGTACTATATCAAGTCTCAGAATATTACGTCGGTTACCGCCCCGGATAATTTGAAGCGGGTGGTGAAATGACCGCCGCACACTGGATAACTACAGATCAAGAGTTCTCTGCTACCTGCTCAGAGTCAAAATTTGGCGTAAATTTTTTCTCGAAGGTACGTGAACAGGAAGTTTCCTTTTATACTGCCTCCTTTCCAAAACCAAACTACTCCGTTGTCGCCTCTCTTCTCGAACGGAAGACGGTTTTCGTCCAAGACTTGGGTGATGCGAAGCTGATGTTACGCGAACCGCTGGCTATTTCTATAGAGCAGTGGCCAGACTCCGTCACCGTATGTTCTTACGATACAGGTGAATTTGCGTTTGCGGGTGACGAGCTCACTGCCATCGATGAGCTGAAGGCGTTAATAGTGGATCTGTATTTTTTGTTGAAGGAAGAACAGAACAATCTAGGGCCGTTACCGCAAAAGTATTGGAATTTCCTCAGGTCGGTAATCCAGGAAAAATAAAACCTTGTCTCTCAAAGTGAAGGACATCGACCGTGCCTGGAACAAATTGGGTATGGAGATTAAGAACACGGGCGATCGGCATGCCAGGTTCTATGAAGGAGGTAAATTGATCCTAACGACCATGAGGTCATTTGGATCGGGTAACTTGGACGGCAATATTCCCTACAAAATTCGGCAGCAGATGAAACTAAATGAAGACCAATTTAGCAGGCTTATCGACTGTCCATTAAAGCGTCCGGAGTATGTAGATATATTGAGGAAGAAGGGACTCGTATAAACGTACTAGCCCGCGTAGGTGCAATGAGCAACGCGAATTGAGCCGCATGTCATAGCGATCCAGGATTCCGTTTCACTCCATCCGGGCTGCACAGCGACAAGAGAGTAACCCGCCGCCGCGCGGCTAGCGGCACCATAGCCGTTTAGCCATCGCCGCAGGCGATCCCAGTTCTATATTCGTGCCCCTGATTAAAGGATGGTCACGAACGTTTCGTCGCCCGTGTCATCAGATATTGCTGTCTCAGGAGATTGTGCTTGGTAAAAACGGAAATCAGGGTCTCAAGTTCGGAACGAAACTGCGCTAACCGGGCGGCATCGTCCTTCAGCGTCTGAACCAGCTTCACGACCGGGGCGGCTGTGTTCTCAAATGAATTTCGCATATGTTGCGGACTCAGGGCGGGAATATACATGGCCTCACGTTCAAACGATAAATCCGCGACCCGGTCGCCGAGCCGCTCACGGATGACATTCGGATCGCCCCACAGCGACACCGGCGCAACACCCGGAGGCGGGGGCAGGTACTGGCCGACCAGGTCGAACATGCGGCCGATGAAGAGTTCGGGTGGCCAGGTCGAGAAAGCGATTTGTCCGCCCGGCTTTAGCACGCGAAGCATCTCGGCTACGACGACTTCCGGACGCGGCGCGAACATATGCCCGTACTGACTCAGCACGACATCAAAGGCTGCGTCCGGGTAGGGTAAGGCCTCGGCATCGCCCTCGGTGAATTCTATCTTCACTCCCGCCATGTCGGCATTCCAGTGTGCGCGCTCCAGCAACACCGGCGAAAGATCGAGCGCCTTGACTTGCGCGCCGGTGCGCGCGGCCGTGACGGCGACCACGCCGGTGCCGCATCCGACGTCCAGCACCTTCTTGCCACGCAGTACGGGGGCGAATTCCACCAGCCTGGCCGCGGCCGGTGTGGTGTATGCCTCTGAGTGGCACGAACAGCGCCCAGCCTTCGCGTTGCGTTGCCTTGAATTGCGCAAATGGGTCGTCCTGCATGTTTATGTCCTCTCATGGAACAGGCTGAAAAAATCATCTCCCTTCTTCCTGATAGAAGAGACAAGAATTTGCACCATCCTGCCTTTTCCCGGAAAGAAAGGGAACCCCGCAGCGGGCACGACCGTCGAAGATGTCCCGTCATATGCGTTAGAATGCGCCTATGATGGACCTCGCCAAAATCAAGAAACGCATCGAAGAACTGCGTGCGGAAATCAACGACCACAACTACCGCTATTACGTGCTCGATGCGCCGGTCATCTCCGACGCGCAGTACGACAAGCTGCTGCGCGAGCTGCAGGAGCTGGAGCAGCAGCATCCCGAACTGATTACTCCCGATTCCCCGACGCAGCGCGTCGGCGCGGCGCCGGCCAAGGAATTCGGCGAGGTGCGGCACCGGCTGCCGATGACCTCGATGGACAATGCCTTCGACGCAGACGAGGCGCGCGACTGGGACGAGCGCGTGCGCAAGGGGCTGGAGATCCGACAAGGCGGTGCACTACACCGCCGAACCGAAGTTCGACGGCACCTCGATCAGCCTGCGCTACGAGGACGGCGTGCTGGTGCAGGCCGGCACGCGCGGCGACGGCTCGACCGGCGAGGACGTGACGCAGAACGTGCGCACCATCCGCACGGTGCCGCTGCAAGCTGCACGGCAAGGGCTGGCCGAAGGTGCTGGAGGTGCGCGGCGAGATCGTGATCCCGAAGAAGGACTTCGAGAGGCTCAATGCCGAGCAGTTGAAGCAGGGCGGCAAGCTGTTCGCCAACCCGCGCAACGCCGCCGCCGGCAGCCTGCGCCAGCTCGATCCGCGCGTCACCGCCACGCGTCCGTTGAGTTTCTTCCCCTGGGGCTTGGGCGAAGTCGCGGGCGGATCACCAGCGTGCGCGCGAGCAGTTATTCCGCAGCCGTGATCGAGAAGCTGCGCGATTGGGGTTTCCGCATCACGGACTTTTTCCGCAAGCTGCGCGGTGTCGACGACTGCCTCGCGTATTATCGAGGAGATCGCGCGCGAAACGCGACCGGCTGCCGTTCGAGATCGACGGCGTGGTGTACAAGGTCGATGACTCTGCCGCGCGCGAGCGCCTCGGCTTCACCGCGCGCGCACCGCGCTGGGCGATTGCGCACAAGTTTGCCGGCGCAGGAAGAGACCACCGTGGTGGAGGACATCCTCGCCTCGGTCGGGCGCACCGGCGTGATCACGCCGGTGGCGGTGCTGAAACCGGTGCACGTGAGCGGCGTGACCGTGACGCACGCCACGCTGCACAACCAGGACGAACTGGAACGCAAGGACGTGCGCATCGGCGACACCGTGATCGTGCGGCGCGCCGGCGACGTGATTCCGGAAGTGGTCGGCGTCATCAAGGAGAAACGCCCGCGCTGCACGCGCAAGTGGCACATGCCGAAGAAGTGCCCGCAGTGCGGCTCGCGAAGTGGTGCGCGAGGAGGGCGAGGCCGCGCACCGCTGCATCGGCGGGCTGTATTGTCCGGCGCAACGCATGGGCGCGATGCTGCATTTCGCCTCGCGCCGCGCCATGGACATCGAAGGGCTGGGCGACAAGCTTGCCGAACTGCTGGTGACCAGCGGCATGGCGGAGACCGTCGCCGATCTCTATCAATTGAAGGACAAGAAGCAGGCGCTGGTCGATCTCGAACGCATGGGCGAGAAATCGGCGCAGAATCTCATCGACCAGATCGAGAAGAGCAAGCGCGCCACGCTGCCGCGCCTGCTGCACGCGCTCGGCATCCCGCAGGTGGGCGAGGCGACGGCGCTGGCGCTCGCCCAGCATTTCGGCAGCCTGGATGCGGTCATGGACGCGGATGTCGAGACATTGCAGGAGGTCTCCGGCATCGGCCCGAATGTGGCCGAGGAGATTCACAGCTTCTTCCACCAGAAGCACAACCGCGAGGTGATCAAGGCCCTGCGCCAGGCCGGCGTCGAACCGGCCGCAGGTCGTGCGTCGACCGCAAGACCTCGCGCGCTGGCCGGCAAGACCTTTGTGCTCACCGGCACGCTCGCCAGCATGTCGCGCGACGAAGCCAAGGAGAAGCTGATCGAACTCGGCGCCAAGGTCGCCGGCAGCGTGTCGAAGAAAACCGATTACGTGGTGGTCGGCGAGGAACCGGGCTCGAAGGCCGACAAGGCCAGAGAGCTTGGCGTGGCCATGCTCGGGGAGAAGGAGTTCCTCAGGCTCATCGGCTCGTGATGACACGCTGGCACAGGGAGGTTGGTATGCAAATGAAGACCGGGTTGGTTTGGCTCGTGGCGGCACTCTGGATTGGTGGGTGTGCGACCGTGACCAGTATCGATAGCGCCGAGCACGGCACCCCGCTTGTCTACAGCGGAACCCGCCTCGACCTGGCCGCGATCGCCGATGACGAAAGCGGCCTGCGAAAATTCAAGACCTTGCCGCCGGCCTATCCTTGGCTCGATCTGCCGTTCAGCCTGGTCGCCGACACGTTGATCTTTCCGCTCTCGTTCGGGGTGGCCGCATACGAGTGGTTGTTCTACCGGCGATCGCTCTAGCCCGCGGCGTTCATCCTGAAAAAAGCAGTTAGCCGTTTTAGGTTCATCGATCCAGCAGCTCGAAATAGACCAGCAGGGTGCGCTGCACGAACACGTCATTGTCATCGCTCACCATGAAGAAGCGGTTGCCGTGGTGGCGTGCGAGACCCTCGAAGTTGTCGATATGCAGACCCTGGTAGCTGTCGAGTGTGGCTACGGTTTCCGCGGTGTACGAACCGAGGTCGGCGGGCGTCACGTGGGCCGGATCGAGCTCCGCCACGACCCGTCCTCGCAACATCACCAGCAGCCGATCGGAGAGTCCGATGAGCTCGTCGAGGTCGGCCGAGATGAGCAACACGCCGAGCCCCTTGGAACGGGCGTCGCGAATGATGTCCCAGATCGTGGCCTGAGCGCCCACGTCGACACCTCGTGTCGGGTGGGCGGCGAGCAGCACCTTCGGCTCGGCGACCATCTCGCGGCCCACGATCAGCTTCTGCTGGTTGCCGCCCGACAGGGTGAAGGCTGGGACATCGGGGCCAGGTGTGCGGACGTCGAACTCCGCGATCACTCGTTTGGTGCGCTCGTGCGCACCGGTTCGGTCGATCCACGGGCCCTTGGCGAACGGCACCTGGGACTGGTGACCCAGCATGACGTTCTCCCACAGCGAGGCCGGGAGCACGAGCCCGTCGTGTTGGCGGTCCTCGGGGATGTAGCCCGAGACCGCCGTTGCGCCGTTGGCTGGTGGACAGCCCGGTGGCGTCCTGCCCGCCGAGTTCGATGACACCGCTCGCGCGCGTGGAGACCGATGAGCGCCTCGATCAGCTCGGTCTGCCCGTTGCCCTCGACGCCGGCGATGCCGACGATCTCTCCAGCATGGACCGTGATGCTCACGTCGTCGAGCAGGGGCCGGCCGGGGCCCGAGCAGCGAGAGGTGCTCGACCTTGAGCAGCACTCGGTCCTGGACGGTGCGTTCCCTGGTCTCAGGTGAGGGCAGCTCGGAGCCGACCATCAGCTCGGCGAGGTGGCGGGCCGTCACGCCGGCCGTGTCGGGCAGCTCGGCGACGGTTCGGCCCGCCCGGATGACGGTGATGGCGTCGGCGACCTTGAGGACCTCGTCGAGCTTGTGGGAGATGAAGATCACCGTGGCACCGCCAGCGGTGAGCTCGCGGAGCGAGTCGAACAGCTCGTCGACCTCCTGCGGCACGAGCACCGCAGTGGGTTCGTCGAGGATGAGGATCCGGGCGCCCCGGTAGAGCACCTTCAGGATCTCGACGCGCTGCTTCTCGCCGACTCCCAGGTCGGCGACGAGCGCGTTGGGGTCGACGTCGAGCCCGTACTCGTCGGACAGCTCGCGCGATGCGGTCGCGCGCCGTGGCGATGTCGAGCCTGGTGGGCCTGCCCTGGTTCGCTGCCGAGCACCACGTTCTCCCACACCGTGAAGTTGTCGGCGAGCATGAAGTGCTGGAACACCATGCCGATGCCCGCGGCGATGGCGTCCTTCGGTGACTTGAAGTGCTGCTCGACGCCGTTGACGTGCACCGTCCCCTCGTCCGGGCGGTGTGCGCCGTAGAGGGTCTTCATGAGCGTGGACTTTCCTGCGCCGTTCTCGCCGACGATGGCGTGGATGGTTGCCTGTCGGACGGTGAGGTCCACGCCGTCGTTGGCGACGACGCCCGGGAACCGTTTGACGATGTCCCGGAGTGCGATGGCGATCGGCTGGTCGGCCGCGCCCGGTGAGCTGCCCATGGGCCGTCTTTCTACTGCATGGACCCCCTCGGTGGATACAGCCGAAGGGCCTGGTGCCGCGTGCCGATGGGATCGAGGGCGGTGACGGCGACGGCCGCCCGGTTGGACCGGGCGGCCGTTCGCTCGCTTGCCGCGCTCAGGCGGCCTCTCGGTTCGACCCCGTCGGGGATCACATCGAGTCGGGGACCTCGATGTCGCCGGCCACGATCTGCGCCTTGAACTCGTCGAGTTGGTCGGCGATGTCGTCGACGTAGCCGCCGGAGGTGGCGTAGCCGACACCGTCGACCGACAGGTCGAACACCCGGACGCCGGGCTCGAGGGCACCCTCGGTGTAGGCCTTGATGGTCTCGTACACGGCCACGTCGACGCGCTTGAGCATCGACGTCAGGATGTACGGCTGCAGGTCGGCCTCGACCGTCAGGTACTGGTCGGAGTCGACTCCGATCGCCCACACGGCGCCCGGCTCACCCGCCTCCTTGGCGGCCTCGAACACGCCCAGGCCGCTGGCGCCCGCTGCGTGGTACACGATGTCGGCACCATCGGCGTACATGGCGGCCGCGATCTCCTTGCCCTTCGCGGAGTCGTTGAAGCCGTTGAAGTCGGGCGGCTGCGAGATGTACTGCGCCAGGATCTCGATGTCGGGGTTCACGGCCTTGGCGCCGGCCTCGAAGCCTGCCTGGAACTTCTGGATCAGCGGGATCTCCACGCCGCCGACGAAGCCGACCTTGCCAGATTGCGACTTGAGCGCTGCAGCGGCACCGACGAGGAACGAGCCCTCGTTCTCGGCGAACAACAGGCCGACGGTGTTCGTCCACTCCTTGTCGTCGGCCGAATCATCGGGCGTGCCGTTGTTGTCCGACGGCACGCCGTCGACATTCGCGAAGAACACGTCCGGATGGGCCGCGGCGCCGCCGTTCAGCGCGTCGGTCCAGAGGAAGCCGACGCCGATGATGAGGCCGTTGCCCTCATCGGCGAGCAGGTTCAAACGGTCGGCGCGATCGGCGTCACCGGTGGGAGTCGACTCCGACGCGGTGACGCCGAACTCGGCCTTCGCCTGGTCGAGGCCGGCGGCGGCGGCGTCGTTGAACGACTTGTCGCCTCGACCGGTGATGTCGTACAGGAGGCCGACGGTGTTACCGCCCTCGGAGGGTGCTGTCGTCTCCTCGGGTGCTGGGGTCTCCGCCGGAGCCGCAACCGTCGTTTCGGCTCCTTCCTCGGCCGCGGCCGCCGTGGTGTCGCTCGTCTCCTCGTCGTCGCTGCCGCAAGCTGCGGCAACGAGACCCAAGGATGCGACGAGTGCTACTGCTGAAAGCAGGCGCTTTGTCTGACGCATGTCTCCCCCTTGAGGTGGTGGGTTGGTACGGAGAACCTACCGCGGACGAGACCCCTCCCACAGGGTCCTTCGGAAGTGAACCGCGTCCGGCGTGACCGGCGAACCTACGATGCGACCTCGCTGTGCTGTTCGTCGCCCCCGAGTTCGCCTCGTTCTTCCTCATCGTCCTGATCGGTGCCTGGCTGTTACGCCAGGCACCGATCGCATGGAAGACGTTCATGCTCGCGGCCAGCGTCTTCTTCTACGGGTGGTGGCGGCACACCTTCGACGATTGGTCATTCGCCGGCGTCGCCTGGTTGCCGCGTTACGCCGTCTACCTCCTGGTGTTCGCCGCCGTGAACCAGGGTCTGGCGCTGCTGGCCGCGCGGACCCGGGGCTCGGGCAGCCGGGGCGTCGTCGTGGCCGCATGTGTCTTCGACCTGGGCGCGTTGTTCTACTTCAAGTACTTCGAGTGGGCCCGGGGCGTCTCGAACGACTGGCTCGGAACTGGCTTCACCCCCACCAACATCATCTTGCCGATCGGCGTGTCGTTCATCGCGTTCCAGGGTCTCGGCTACGTGATCGACGTCCATCGCGGCACGCTCGAACCGGTCGACGTGCTCGACTTCTTCACGTATCTGTTCTTCTTCCCGCACCTCGTGGCCGGCCCCCTGGTACGGGTCGGCGAACTCGTGCCGCAGCTCCATCGCCGCACCGATCCTCGCCGGGTCGACGCCAGCCGAGCCTTCCTCCTCATCGCGTCGGGGTTCGTGAAGAAGGTCATCATCTCGTCGTTCGTCTTCAAAGAGATCGTCGAACCGGTGTTCGCCAACCCGAAAGGGTTCGGCGGGGTCGACAGTCTGTTCGCCGCCTACGCCTACTCGGTGCAGATCTACTGCGACTTCTCGGGCTACACCGACATCGCCATCGGCTTGGCGCTGCTGCTCGGCATCCAGTTCCCGCAGAACTTCGACAATCCGTACCGGGCCGAGAGCATCCAGGACTTCTGGCGGCGCTGGCACATGACGCTGTCGCGGTGGCTGCGCGACTACCTCTACATCGGTCTCGGCGGCAACCGTCGAGGAAACGGGCGCACGTATCTCAACCTGTTCCTGACGATGTTCATCGGCGGTATCTGGCACGGCGCGAACTGGACGTTCATCATCTGGGGGACGATCCACGGCGGAGCGATGGTCGTCGAGCGGTTCCTGGTCGGTGCCCTCGGCGAACCGCGAACGCTGGCCGTGCGGGTGGTGCGCTGGGTGCTCACGTTCCACGTGGTCACCCTGGCGTGGATCTTCTTCAACGCCCGCGACATCGATGTCGCGTTCGATGTGCTCGGCAACATCGTGAAGATGATCTGGCTCGACACGGGTGCGTCGAGCCAGTTCGTGAGCGTGCTGTTGATCGTCGCCATCGTCGGCGTGCTGGCGTGGCAGTTCGTCCCGAACCACGCCGGGCCAACGTTGGTGGCCCGGTTCTCCGAGCTCCCCGCACTTGCCCAGGGTGCGTTGATCGGGGTGGTGATGATCGTCTGCTACCGGTACGGCAGCGTCGACGAGTTCATCTACTTCCAGTTCTGATCACGTGCTCCGACACCTCGCGATGAACGGCCAGGAGCCGGTTCGGGTTGCCATACTGGATGGTCGATGAGCTCGCTGCCTCCGTTCACGCCGCCGGGGATGCCGGGGTCCGGTCGTGGCGGACGGTTGCCGTCAGGCGCCCGGCCGATGGCCGCCGGGCAGGCCATCCTCGCCTCGTTCATCGCGATCGGGCTCGTGGTGGGTGCCAACGGCGTCGGGCTGCTCGATCGTGAGGGCGGTGGCGGTGACGAGTCGAGCTTCGACTTCGGGGCCACGGGAACAGCGACGACGGACGTTGCCGAGACGCCGGCGACCGATGGCCCGGCCACCGACGATTCCGGCACCGACGATCCGGCCACCGACGATTCGAGCGCCGATGTCGTCGACGTGGCGACCACGGTGGCCGACGCCAACGACGTGCCCACCCGTGAGGACCCGGCCCGCATCTACATCGCCGGTGACTCCGATGCCGGCAACCTCGGACCGCCGCTCCAGGCGACGCTCGAGGACACCGGGGTGGTGGAATCGACGCTCGAGTACAAGGTGTCGTCGGGGCTCACCCGGCCTGACTTCTTCGACTGGCCGGCCCAGCTGCAGCGGGACATCCCCGAGGTCGACCCCGACATCGTCGTGGTCACCTTCGGCGGCAACGACGCCCAGGACGTGCTGCTCGACAACCGTTCCTATCCGGTCGATTCGCCGGAGTGGAAAGCCGAGTACAGCCGGCGGGTCGGTGCGGTGATGGATTACCTGTCCGATGACGGCCGAACCCTCGTTTGGGTGGGCATCCCCAACGCCGAGTCCGGTGCGTTCCGTGACCGACTGAACATCTTGCAGCAGGTCACCAAGGATGCAGCCGCGGCCCGGCCCGACGTGATCTACATCGACACCTGGAACATCTTCGTCGGGGCGAGTGGCGGCTATGCGGCCTACATCATCGATCCTCGTGATCGGCAGGGGAAGCTGGTGCGGGCCGATGACGGGTTCCACCTCAACCAGGTCGGCGCCGAGATCCTCGCCATCGAGGTGGCCGAGGCCGTCACCGCCGAACTCGTGGAGCGCGGCGCCGTCCTCTGATCGGTGACCGGCCACGACCGGCCGAGTCCGGGTGATTGTCTCGCGATGTCTCGGCCCCGATCGACGGGCCCGCGCACCACTGCTACTGGGTGCGGCCTCGGGCGATGATGGCGTCGCGTTGGGCGGCGACGTGCTCCCGTGTGAACGTGGCTGAACGCCACGCGATCGACGCCCGGGCCTCGACATCCCAGCCGTCGGACTCGGCGGTGACCGCTGCGTAGGTACGGCGGATCTCGCGGACCCCTGGTTGGTTGTTGCCGACGATGTCGAGCGCGATCCGGCGAGTGGTGGGGATCAGGTCCTCGTGGGCGACGACCCGGTTCACCAACCCCCACTGCAGTGCCTCGGCGGCGTCGAGGAAGTTGCCGGTGAAGCTCATCTCGCGAGCTCGGCGCACCCCGATCGCCTGCGGGAGCAGCACGGTGAGTCCCCATCCCGGCATGACCCCGACTCGGCTGTGGGTGTCGCCGAACTTGGCCCGTTCCGAGGCCACCAGGAAATCGCAGTTCAATGCCAGCTCCAGCCCGCCGGTCACGGCCACACCGTTGATCGCACCGATGAGGGGCTTGTCGAGCACGGGAAAGGGGCCGCGTACGCCGGTTGCATTGGGAGCGCCGTCGGCGCCGGTGCCGTCGAGCAGGCCGCCGTCGCCCAGCTCCTTGAGGTCGAGTCCTGCGCAGAATGCAGGGTCGGCGCCGGTGAGCACGATCACGTCGACCTCCGGATCGGCATCGGCCTGCAACAGGGCACGCGGCAGAGCGGCCAGCACTTCACCCGACAAAGCGTTGCGTGCCGCAGGGCGATTCAGGGTGACGGTGGCGATCCGCTCGCTCACCTCGAGCAACACGACGTCGGACATGCCCAGATCCTCGCGCCCGGCGAGCCAGCGCCGCGATTCGGAGACTCGGGTTCGGAGACTCAGTCCCCGGGGTCGAGGTCGTCGTCGCTCGGCAGGAAGCCGACCTTCACGTCGCCGAGCTTCACGAGCGACGAAGCGATCCAACCGCCCAGGTCGCCGAAGTGCTCGTCGAGCAACTTGCTCGATCCGTCGGCCAAGGTCTCCTCGGCGAGCTCGTACAAGCCTTCGTAGGTGATCTCTATGGCGTACTCCGGGGTGATCTCGGGGTCGTTGAAGTACCCGATCTCGACCGTGCTGCCGGCCCGTTCGAGACGTTCGTTGCCGATCGGCGGGCTGGAATCGGGGAGCAGCTCGCGGAACGTCGTCGGATCGGGCTGATCGCTCAATCGCTGGATCCGATAGACGATCTCCATCTCGATCGCCGGCGCTTCTTCGAACACCTCGTCCACGTACCAGCGGCGATACGACGTCTGGCTCCACGTCGGCCAGTCGAAGGTGATGTGGGCCACGACGCGCGGCGGCTGGCCTTCGCCCGGGAGCCCGTAGCTCGTCTCCCAGGTGAGGTCACCGAGCAGGACATCGGCCTGGAAGTGCTCCTCGAACGCCTGGCGTTCGAGAAAGGCCCCCTCGAAGGCCTCTCGCAGCGCACTGATGGCGTCGGTGAACACGTGATCGAGCATGAGGTGGCCGAGGCTATAGCTCCTTCAGGCCGTGGTGGGTTCTGTGAACGAGGCACGCGTGAGGTTGGTCCATGCCGGTTGTCCGGGGGCGGGTGCCGTGAGCAGCACGTCGACATAGGGAGGCCACAACCGGTCCTCGGCGCAACGCACCCGCCCCAATGCCCGCAGCGCGGCCTCTGCACTCCCGAGGCGCCGGCCGGGATCGGGGTTGGTCAGTTGCGAGATCAGCTCGTCGAGCGCTCGCCGGACGCGAGGCTGTCGCCGGGGACGGCGCAGCGGTGGCAGGGCGGTGAGCGGTGGGCCGGCGAAGTCGTACGGTGCATCACCGGCGAGCAGTTCGTAGAGGATGCAGCCGGTGGAGAACAGGTCCATGGCGGCAGAGCACGGGGCGCCGTGCCACTGCTCGGGGGCGATGTAGCCCTGCGTGCCGCGGGGGTAGCCCTCGGGGATGGTGTCGCCGAGCGGGAACACCAGACCGAGGTCCATGACCACGACCCGGCCATCGCGAAGGATGACGTTGGCGGGGTTGAGGTCCATGTGGGCGAGCCCGAGCCGATGCAGGAAGCCGACCGCTGCGACCAGCTCGCTGGCGATGTTCAGCGCGTCGGCGCTCGTCGATCGACCCCTGCTCCTCGAGGATCGTGTGGAGCGTCGCCCCTTCGACGTACTCGAGCACGAGGAACGGTTCGGCGTCGTCGAGGGCACCGCCGAGCAGACGCTGGTACGCGGGGTGATTGATCATGCGGAGATGCGTCGCTTCCCGCCGGAGCACTCGACGGGACCGCTCCACCGGTGCTTCGGCGCGAGGGAGCTTGACGACGACCGGCCGGCCATGGATCACGGACCACGCCATCCAGCTCTCGCAGAATCGTCCGGCGCCGAGCAGCGTCCAAGCGTGGACGCCAGGGATCATCGCGGCACCCGGTTCGAAACGGTCGCGCTCCTCGATCGGTCCGTCAACTGGCGAGCTCACTGGCGACCTCCGAAGGCTGATGGGTGGTCGATGCGACGGCACCGATGGGGACGAGTCGGCCGTGGTCGAGCCGGAACACTCGGTCGGCCGTCGCGGCGACGACCGGTGAGTGCGTGACCGTGAGCACCGTGCGCTCGCGGGCGACGCCTCGCAGCGACTCGGCGATGCGTCGTTCGGACACCGGGTCGAGGCCGCTCGTCGGCTCGTCGAGCAGCACCACGTCGGCGCCTCGGAGGAGCGCTCGGGCCAGCGCCACTCGCCGACGTTCGCCACCGGAGAGCCGGGAACCCCCTTCACCCAGCCGGGTGTCGAGCCCGTCGGGCATGCGCTCGACGAGGTCGTCGAGCATGGCGAGTTCGAGCGCCGACCGCATGGCGGCGTCCGTGAGGTCGGGTGTGTCGAGCATCAGGTTCTCGCGCAGTGTGGTGTCGAGGATCCAGCAGTCCTGTGGCACGAGCGCGACCTTCGATCGAAGCCATTCCATCGATCGGTCATGCACATCGATCCCATCGACGGCGATGGTTCCGGCGGTTGGCTCGTACAGCCGAACGAGGAGGTGGAGCAGCGTGGTCTTGCCGACCCCACTGGGTCCCACGATGCAGACGTGCTCGCGCGCTCCGATCCGTAGGGAGACGTCGCCCAACACCTCCAACCCCGACGGGTAGGCGAACGAGACCGCGTCGAGAACGATGCCCGGTTGCTCGGCCGTACCGTCGGTGAGCAGCCGCTCCGACGGAAGCGGGTGGGTCAGGATCTCGGCCAATCGATCGCGGCTCGCTGCCGTGCGCGAGACGACCTGCCCGACGCGGGCCAGCTCGCGAACCGGCGAATAGAGACCGCCGAGGTAGCTGAATACGACGAGCAGGCTGCCGACCGACAGGTGGCCCGACGACACCCGGATCACCCCGATCCACAGCACGAGTGCTGAGATGACGGCGAGGAGCAGATCGGCAATGGGTGACATCCGGGCCGAGAACTCGGTGCTCTTGATCGAAGCGGCCACAGCGGATGCGGCTCGCTCGTCGTACCGGGCCATCGCCCACGGTTCGGCCCCGAGTCCCTGGATCGCGCGGGCATTGCGGAGGGTGTCGGATGCCGTCGACTGCAGTTCGCCCTGGCGTCGGCGAGACTCACGCTGGAGTCGGTCGGTCGGGCGCCGCTTGAGATACGTGATCAGGGCGAGGAGCGGTGCCGCGGCCAGCCCGACGAGGCCGAGCAGCGGATCGACGGCGAGGAGCACCACGGCCATGCCGAGCAGTGTCGCTGCTTCGGGAAGCACACTGGTGACGACCCTCACCATGCCGTCGTGCACTCGGTCGATGTCACCGTTGAGGCGGGCGAGCAGTTCGCCGGACGAATAGACGTCGAAGAACGACATGGGCATGTGCAACAGCCGGCGGAGCACCATGGCGCGCATCTGGGCGCCCGATCGCTCGGCGGCGCGGGCACTGATGAGGGTGGAGCCGTAGTCGAAGGCGGCGCCGATCAGCACGAGGACCAGGCTGGCAGCCGCCATAGCAGCGGCGATCGCGGCGGGGTCGGTTACGCCCATCCACCCCGTCCCGTCGACGGCGTCGACGGCGACCTTGAGCGGCCAGGGGTAGAGCAGCGCCACTGCGACACTCCCGAGCGTAAGTACCGAGCTCTTCACCGCCGGACGAACCATTGGACGCGCCAGTCGAACCCAGTGCGGTCGAGCGTTCGCCGAGGCGCTCACCGACAATGTCGCCACTGGTTGGCTCCAATCGGCGACTCGCTCGCGATCGTCGAGCACGGCGAGCCCGGCTCGCTCGACCCATACGACGGTGGTCTGCGGTTGATAGCCGCGGATGAGCTCCCACGTGATCTGCCGACGCGCGTCGTCGTCAGACCAAATCAGTCCGACCGGGGGTTGGACGTATCGCACCCGGTCGAACATCCGACAGACGTCGGGCACCGGACCCGGTCGGCGTGAGGGCGACGATGAGGTCGGTGTGGGCGGCGAATCGGGCAATGAACTCGTGAGCGAGTGACAGCGTGCTTCGCGCGTCATCGGCGAAGACCACCAGGACCAGTTGGGACTTTCTCATCGGAGCGACACGCCTTCCGCCGGGGCGCAGGACCGAATTCGGCCTGTCGCGAAAGGGGTGGTGCGGCCAGCGCCGCACCACCCCGGAGCCCGGCGAGATTCAGCCGAATTCGTCGTTGGTCAGCAGCCGCTCGATCCGCCGGACCCACCGGATCCCGACTTCTTCGACTTCTTCGACTTCTTCGACCTCTTCGACTTTCCGGAGCCACCCCCGCTGCCGCCACACGGATTCCAACAACCCTTGGTCCTACTCATGACACCGTTCCTTTGCGTTGTCGACACCAGGACGCTCGTCGTCGTGGCGAGTCCAAGGCACGTGCCCCCGGACGTATAACGAACCATATATGGCATAGAATTGGTAATGCAATAGTGCCGATGTCCCTTGATCGTCACGTGCGCGAAACCTTTGCCTGGGGTGTGGGCGGAGTACGGCCTCTCAGCTCCGCTCGTAGGTGGCGATCCGAGGCCCGTCGAGCGTTGCCCGATGTCGCGGGCCCGGCAGGGTCGGGTCGGCGACGTCGTAGCCGGCGTCCCCGTGCCAGAGCAGCACCGTGGCGCCGTCGGAGGCCAGGTGCTTGGTGGCGAAGCGCTCCACCCCTCGGGGCGGTCCGTTCGCGGCGAGCTCCGCCACCGAGGTCGCGTGGCCGAGCTGATGGAGGGTCACGAATGTCGGAGCGGCCATCGGGAGGTCTTGCGCGATCGCTGTGGCCGGTGGCAGCCAGATGTGGTCGACGATCTCGCGGCCGTCGACCTGGACGCTTCCCCCCGGCCACGGCGCAACGAAGAACCAGGTGAGGAAGCGCTTGGGCTGCACCGACGGCGGGGTCCAATGGGACCACGTCACCAGGCGCTCGGGTGCCAGGGTCACCCCGACCTCCTCGGCGGCTTCGCGCACCGCCGCGCTCCGAGCCCGATCGAGCTCGTCGGCTCCGGCGTCGGCGTCATCGACTCGTCCACCGGGGAAGACCCACATGCCCGCGAAGGCGCCGATGGCGCTGCGCTCCAGGAGCAGCACCTCGAGCCCGGTGGTTCCGTCGCGCACGAGTACCACCGTGGCTGCGGGACGGGCAGGGGGGAGAACGACGGGGCCCTCGGCGGATGCGGTCATGGACCGATGTGTAGCAGGAGTGCGATCGTGGACCCATGAACGTCTCGGTGTCACCTGCCAACGTCGCCCCACCTGCCGCCAGTTACGCCCTCGCCGTGCGAACGACGACGCCCGATACGTGGCTCCACACGTCGGGGATCGTGGGAACCCGTCCCGACGGAACGATCGCGCCCGGGATCGGCGAACAGGCGGCCGAGGTCTGGCGCACCATCGCCGCGCTGTTGACCTCAGCCGGGCTCGAGGTCTCCGACATCGTCTCGTACACCACGTATGCCGTCGTGGGCGAGAACCTCGGCGCGGTCATGGCGGCACGCGACGAGTTCCTCGCCGGCCACCGCGCCTGTTCCACGCTGATCCCCGTCCCTGCGCTCGCGCGGGAGGAGTGGAAGGTAGAGATCGCCGTCGTCGCGGCCCGCTGACCCGACCCCTGATCTGACTGATTCTTGGGGAGTTCGCCGACCCCCCGTTCTCCCGGCAAACGCAGTCAGAATGCGGGGTATGAGTCTTGTGCTGGTTGAGGTGGCCGATCGGGTGGCCACGCTGACGTTGAACAATCCCGCTGAACGCAACACGCTGACCGCGCCGATGGTGGCCGAGATCATCGCCGCGATGGATCGGATCGAGCACGACGAGGGGATCGGCGCGGTGGTCGTGACGGGCGCCGCACCCGCGTTCTGCGCCGGTGCCAACCTCGGCAACCTCGCCGAGGCGAGCGGCGAGAGCCTGGCTGGGATCTATGAGGGGTTCCTGCGCATCGCGCGCAGCCCGCTCCCCACCCTCGCTGCAGTCAACGGCGCAGCGGTCGGCGCGGGGATGAACCTCGCCCTCGGGTGCGACGTGCGGATCGCCGCTCGAGGCGCCCGGTTCGACACCCGGTTCCTGCAGATCGGGATCCATCCCGGCGGGGGCCACACGTGGATGTTGCGGCGGATCGCCGGTCCGGAGGTCACGATGGCGGCCGTCGTGTTCGGCGAGGTGCTCGACGGAGCGGCGGCGGAACGCCACGGGCTCGTGCATCGGTGTGTCGACGACAGCGACCTGGCGGCAGTCGCCCACGAGATGGCGGCGCGCGCTGCGGCGGCCCCCCGTGAGCTGGTCATCTCCGTCAAGCAGACCATCCGCGACATGGCGGAGGTGGCCACTCATGTCGAGGCGGTGGAGCGCGAGCTCGTGCCGCAGTTGTGGAGCACCCGCCAGCCCTGGTTCGCCGAGCGGTTGGCGGCCCTGCAGGCGAAGATCCGTTCGACCTCGACCTGACCGCCCCGAATCGGGCGACTGGAAAATGTCGGCGAGAAAGTGGCCGAAGACCATTTTCTTCACCCCTGTACGTGAGCTACCGTGCACCCAAGGGGAGCCTGAGGTTTACATCCGGCAGAAAACGGAGGTACCGATGAGCACGAGGCATCGCTCGCAGGAACTAGCGCCGCAAGCGCGAGTCGAACTGCGTGCCCACGCCAGAGCCGAGCGCCAGCGCATCAACAGCGAGTTGCATGCGGTGGCCTCCATGGTGTCCGGCGGGTTGGAGCCCGACGACACCTCGGAGCCCGGAGCGGCGTGGAAGCCGACGCATCACCACGATTCCGAGCGGGCCAAGGCGAAGTCGCTGAAGCCCCGCCTGCGGCACTGGAAGGTGAAGGCGTGGAAGCGCCGCACCGCCGAACGCCAGGCGAAGAACGCTTTGGTCCGTATGCATCTCGAGCAGGCCTGACCCCGGTCCACCGACTGGAACCGGCAACGTCCGGGTGATCCAAGGCGTCCGGTCGCGGTGCTGCCCGCGTGCCGCTGCGATCGGACGCGATCACCCCGGGTGCCATCGAAGCTGTTCACAACCAGGCGGTCGAGAACTCCTCACGGCGGTCGTTCCACTCTTCGGCGGTGACGGCGTAGCGGATGTGGTCCTCCCACACCCCTGCGATCTCCACGAAACGCTGGGCCGTGCCCTCGTCGCGCAGGGCCAGCTTGTCGACCACGCGTCGGCTCCGCTCGTTTCGAGGAATGATGCAGATCTCGATGCGATGGAGCAGCAGTTCCTCGAACGCGAACCGGAACGCGACCACCACTCCCTCGGGCACGTATCCCTGACCGGCGCGCGCCCGATCGATCCAGTAGCCGATCGAACAGCCCTGCATCACGCCGCGTTGGATGTTGTTGACGTTGATCTCGCCGACCAGTGCGTTGTCGACGAACAGTCCGAACGCGTAGGCGTTGCCCAGCTGGCGCTCCCGGTCGCGGCTGGCGCAGCGGGTCGTGAACGCGTCGCGCTCGGTGAACGGGTCGGGGCCGAGCGGCGGGCGGGCCGGCTCCCACGGGACCAACCATTCGTTGTTTCGCTGGCGGACCTCGCAGTAGGCGCTGAAGTCGCTTGACGTCAGCGGCCGGAGCAGCACCCGCCTGCCGTACAAGCGCAATGGCCCCGACGTGGCGCGAGACGGATGATGGGTGGCAGTCATCGCAGCGATTTCAGCAGCTCGTGAGCCGCTGCGTCGAGCAGGCCGTACGACGAGACCACCAAACCCGGCGCGTCCAACCGCCGCAGCACCGCGACCATGACGCAGCACCCGCCGACGATCACCTCGGCGCGATCCGCCGGTAACCCTGGGTTGTGCAGACGATCGGCCAGTCGCTCGGTGGCGAGGGTGCGGAACGTGTCCTCGACGGCGGCCCGGCTGAACCGGAATCCGTGGACCGCTGCCGAGTCGTACACGGGAAGACCGAGTTCGACCGATGCCGCCACTCTCACCGATCCGCCGAGGCCCACGATGGTGCCGGCGTCGGCTGCGCCCGGGAGTTCGCGTAGTACGTCGTCGAGGTGATCCCACACCAGGCCGATCGCGTTGGTCAGCTCCTCGGGCCGCGGAGGGTCGCTGTGCAACTCCCGCTCGGTGAGGCGACCGGCGCCGACATCGATCGAGATGACACCGGCCAAATCGGTGTCGCCGACCATGAACTCTGTGGAGCCGCCGCCGATGTCGACCACGAGCACGGTCCCGTTCCCGGTCACCTCCGGGTCCAACGCGGCGCGGGCGCCGGCATAGGCGAGGCGCCCCTCGTCGGCTCCGGAGAGCAGCTCCGGGCGGCAGCCCATCACCTCGGTGATGAGGTCGAAGAGCTCCTCCCGGTCGGCCGCATCGCGACACGCGCTCGTCGCCACCACCCGGGTGCGATCGACCCCGTGGGCCGTGAACTCGGCGGCGAACCCTCGGAGCGCCTCGAGCGTTCGTTCGACGGCGGCGGGGTCGAACCGGCCGGTTCGATCGACCCCCGTTCCCAACCGAGTGACCACCGCCGACTTGGCGATCGGGCCGTCGGGACCGAGCACGAGGGCTTTCACGGAGGTCGATCCGAGATCGACGGCCCCCACGACCGGACCGGTGTTCACCGCGTCGTCGCTTCGTCGACTGCTGGGCGGTCCGCCAGGCGGCCGGCAACCCATCGACCAACCGGGTCGTCGCCGCCGGCCAGGAACCAGGCGTAATGGGCGTGGAGGCACTTCACGCCCACCCTGGTACCGCCCACCCCGCCGGCCGGTCGCGGCTGGCGGGCGGAGTCGGCGATGGCAGCGTCGCGTTCTGCGGCGTAGCGGGCGTGGGCTCCGGCGATGACCTCGAGCCCGAGCTCCGCTTCCACCTCATCGACCGCACCGGTGGACTCGAGGCGGCCGACCGCGGTGGCCTCGACTGCTCCGACGAGCCAGTACCGGGTCGGCATGGGTGTGCCATCGTGGAGGAACGGTGCGTTGCGGATCACCACCGGCCCGCCCTGTGCATCGCGCACGACGATGTCGAAATCACCTCGCGGGATGCGGCCGAGCAGTGCTTGAACCGCTGAGCGGTCGTCGGGAGTCATCGGCTGGGAGAGATCGCGGGCGGCGGCGGGCTCAGCGGCGACGGCGGCGCCGAACGACGAGAACGAGCACGGCGAGCACAGCGAGCAATGGAGCCAGGCGCTTGAGCAGCGGTGCGCCGGCCGTCTCGAGCAGGTCGATCGGCTCGGCCGGCTTGCTGTCGATCTTGCGGACCGTCGGGGTGGCGCTCGGCGTGTCCGGTGCCTTGGCCGGGTCGGCAGTGGGTACCGCCGCAGGCGCGGCGGGGCTCGCACCCGAGCCATTGGTCGTGGGCGACTCGCTCGCTGCGGTTGTGGCGGGTCCGGTGTCGGCGGAATCCGCCGCTGTCGCGGTCGCGGCCGTCGGGCTGCCGTCGTCCACCGTCGTTTCGCCGTCGACCGCAGGTGCCTCGAGCTGGGCCCCCGGGACCTCGACGGCGACGGCGGGCTCGGTGGCCGTCGGCGCCGTGCCCTGGTGGGCGGCGTCTTCGGCCAGCACCGTGGTCTCGAGGTTGTGGACGAACTGCTTCAGCAGCTTGTCACTGACATCGACCAGGGCGCCGCGGCCGAACTGGGCGACCTTGCCCGTGATGGTGAGGTCGGTGGTCACCGTGACCTTGGTCTGCACGGGCGTGACCTCCACCAGCTGGGCGGTGATGAACGCCGAGGCGTTGCCCTTGCCGCCGAGATCACGGCCGTCGGCCTTCAGCACGGCCTTGTGCTGCTCGGCGTCGCGCTCGACGAAGTGGGCCTGGCCTTTGAAGGTGGCAGTGATCGGACCGACCTTGATCTTGACCAGCCCGCGGTACGTCTCACCCTCGATCTCGGTGAGCTGGGCGCCGGGCATGCAGGGGGCGATCAGCTCCAGATCGGTCAAGGTGTGCCAGGTCTCCTCGACGCTGGCGCTCACGGTGAAGTCGTTCACGAGTTCCATAGGTCGAGATCCTCGAGCGTGTCGATGTCGATGGGGACGCCGGGGCAGGCTACTTCCCGGACCAGGTCCTCCCTCATCCGCATCACTGCTCGGGCCCCGAGATCGCCGGTGCGGGGCAGCAGCGGCCACACGGCACGCCCAGGCGTACCGGGTTGGCCCGCTGGCCGTCGTAGGTCGCGACGACGATCGAGGAGCCGACGTCTGCGTCGGCGACGGCGGCCCACGCCGCGGCGGGCACGAGCGGTTGGTCGGCCGGGCCGACGACGATGGCGTCGAGGCCGAGGCCGGCGGCGTGGTCGATCGCCACTGCGAGTGAGGTGGCCATGCCCTGGGCCCAGTTGTCGTTCCGTAACACCACGACATCGAGCCCGACCCGGGGGGCGTCATCGCCCAACGCTCCCCAGACCACCCATGGCTGGAGCCCGGCGTCCCGGATCGCGGTCAGGCCCCACTCGTAGAGGGGACGGCCGCGAAACATCGTGACCAGCTTGTGCTCGGGTCCGGTGAACCGTGAACCGGTCCCGCCGGCGAGGAGGACACCGACCGAACACGGTCGGCGACGGTCAGCACCCGGTCGACCGAGGTCGGCGACACCTCGATCCGTCTGGGCCATATGAACTGTCGTAGCAGCTGGCCGTTTGCAATTTCATGACGGAGTGATTGCAATTCGCCACATTGTTGCAGTACCGTTACGGCCTCGGATCGCACTGGGTAGCCGCGTGACCGTTTCAAGTGGCTCCAAGGTGCGGCGCTCTCGTGCGGCGCCGACCTTGACGGTGGTCCTGTCACCGGTGGTGACAGCGCCCACGCCTGGTCCCGTCTTCGGAGGTTCCGTGGTCACATCCCGTTCCCGCACGACTGTCGATTCGGCCCGCTCGGACGTTCCCGTCCATCGGTCGCCCCGGTCAGTCAGCCGGTTCGTCGCCAAGGTGGCCATTGCCGCTGCCGGTGTGTCGTGCTTCGGTCTGCTCGCCGATGCCACGGTCGTTGCGGAGTCGGCCACGGCGGTCGAGTTCTCCCTCGGATCAGGGATGGACCCTGCCACCGGGCAGGCCGCCGCTGCGCTCGATGCGCTGTCGGCCGGCGACACCCCCGGCTACGTGGCCTCCCTGACGTCGCTCGCTGCGTCGATCGGCGCACGCGTCGGCATCGATCCGGCTCGGATGGTCGAGGTCTGGGCGGTTGCCGACCAGCAGTCGATGACCGCGTTGCTCTCGGCGATGTCGCAGCTCGGTGTGTCGTACCGTTACGCCTCGTCGAAGCCCGGCGTGGCGTTCGACTGCTCGGGCCTGGTCAAGTGGGCGTGGGCCCAGGCCGGGGTCGACCTGCCGTCGAACTCGTCGTCGATCATCAAGTCGATGACGAACACCTCGACCGCGGAGCTCGAGCCCGGCGACGTGCTCTGGTACCCGGGTCACGTGATGCTCGCGCTCGGTGTCGACGATGCCTACATCCACGCCGTCGGCCGCGGCAAGCCTCTGGAGGTCCGGGCGATGTACTCGAAGCATCGCACCCGGGTCCGCGCCGCCGATCCGATCGGCTGAGCAACTCATCTCGTTCCGACCTGGCGGTGTGCACCGGTCGTCTCCTCAGTGGATCGGGCCGCTCGCGTCACGCAATGACGGGGTGGCCCGCCCGGTGCGGCGACCGATGATCTCGGCGCAGATGGAGATGGCCGTCTCCTCCGGCGTGCGGGCCCCGAGATCGAGCCCGATCGGCGACATCAGCCGGTCGAGCTCGGCCGCACCCGTGACCCCCGCCTGAGCGAGCCGTTCAAGGCGCTTGCCATGGGTCGAGCGCGGACCCCATCACCCCGATGTAGCCGACCCGCGTGGCGAGCGCTCCCACCACGGCAGGCACGTCGAACTTGGCGTCATGGGTCAAGATGCACACGGCATCACGTGGACCGAGTTCGGCGCCGCGGCGCTCGAACACCGGAGCCGGCCACGACACCACGACTTCGTCGGCCATCGGGAAGCGCCGTCTGGTGGCGAAGACCTCGCGGGCGTCGCAGACCGTGACCCGATAGCCCAGCACTTTGGCGACCTTGGCGAGGGCAGCCGTGAAGTCGACCGCTCCGAAGATCCACATCTGCGGCGGCGGCGCCCAGCTCTCGATGAAGACGCTGACGATCGGTGTGCCGACCAAGTCTTCTGGCGTGGTCTGGCCCTGAGGGCCGTAATGGCGCACACCGGTTCGTCCGGCCTCGAGCTCGCCGAGCGAGTCGCGCGCCACGATGCGATCGAGCTCGTCGTCCCCGAGCGAACCGAGGGGTGGGGAACCGGGCTGCACCAACAGCTTGGCGCCGAGATGCGGACCATCGATGACGGTGGCGAGCACCACGGGAGACTCGGCGCGCAGCAGGTCGCGCAGGGTCTCGTAGATCGGCATCTCGCTCACCACGTCAGGGGCTCGATGAACAGGTGGATGGTGCCGCCGCACGTGAGGCCGACCGCGAAGGCCTCGTCGTCGGAGTACCCGAACGTCACGAGCCGTGGCGTGCCGTCGCCCTGCAGGACCTGCAGGGCCTCGCCCACCACCGCACCTTCGACGCAGCCGCCGCTCACCGAGCCGGCCACCTCGCCGTCCTTCCGACACCGCCATCGCGGCGCCGGGTTCGCGAGGGCCGGAGCCCTCGATGTCGACGACCCGGGCGACCGCGACCGCGGCGGCCGGCGGCTCGCCAGCGTTCGATGTCGACCAAGATCTCGCGCATCCGTTCACCCCTGTGAGATGACTCGGGCCAACTCTTCCATGGCGGCAACCGAGTGACCTTCGACGAAGTCGTCAACGTACGGCAAGGCCGCCGCCATTCCACGGGCGAGCGGGGCATAGCCGGGCGTGACCTTGAGCGGATTCACCCAGACCACTCGATGGGCGACCAGGTGCAGGCGTCCCATCTGCTCGGCGAGCACTTCGGGCTCACCTCGGTCCCAGCCGTCGGAGAGCACGATCACGATCGCCCCGCGGGCCATGCCCTTGATGCCCCATTCGTCGTTGAACGAGCGGAGGCACTCACCGAGTCGGGTGCCGCCGCTCCAATCCATCACCCGGTCGCTCGCCCGGGCGACCGCCCGGTCGGGGTCACGCGACGACAGCTCCTTGGTCATCCGCGTGAGCCGGGTCCCGAGTGCAAAGGCCTCGACCCGCTGGCGCCCGGCGACTGCAGCGTGGACGAATCGCAGCAGGGAGCGCGCGTAGGGCTCCATCGACCCCGACACGTCGAGGAGCAGGACGAGGCGCCGGAGCCGCTGCCCCGGATCGCGGGAGTGGCGGTGGATCGGCTCGCCGCCGGCCCGGATCGCGGCTCGAACAGTGCGGCGCAGGTCGGGCCGAGCACCGCCCCGGCGCGCTTCGATCGTCCGGCGGCTGGAGCGGGGGGAACCGACGAGCTTGAGTCGCCCCATCAGCTCGTGGGCGAGCCGGAGCTCGTCGGGGTCGTAGCGTGCGAAGTCCTTGTGGCGCAGCACTTCGGTGGCCGAGAAGCGCAGTTCGATCGTCGGCTCGTCGGACCGCTCGGCCTCGTCGGGTTCGTCGGAGCCGTCCTCGGTCTCGTCGTCGATCGCCAAGGTGATCGTCTCGATCTCCGGTTCGGCGGGCTCGCCGGTCGCTCGGCGCCGATCCCAGAAGACGGCGAACGCACGGTCGTAGAGCGGGAGGTCCTCAGGACGGTGGACGAGGGTGGCGCGTCCCGCCCAGTACACGGGCGTTCGTTCGGCCACTCCCACCGCACCCAACGCTTCGGTGAAGGTGAGCACGGAATCGATCGAGACGCGCAGACCGAGCCCCCTCAGCACGCGGGAGAACGCCACCGCCAGACGGTCAGGGGGTGCTGCGACCACGTTCGAACGCCTGCTTCACGAGGTCGGCGACCCCGTGTTGGACCACCCGCTCCTGGTCTTCGCGGTACTTCAAGACCGTGCCGAGGGTGGCGGTCACGAGGCGGTCGTCGAGCGTCGCCGCGCCGAGCGCCCCGAGCGACGTGGCCCAGTCGATGGTCTCGGCGACACCCGGCGGCTTGTACAGCTGCATGGCGCGCATCAACTCGGTGGCCGCGGCGACCTGCCGGGTGAGCTCCTCGCTCACGTGGGGCGCTCGCAGCCGGACGATGTCGACCTCGCGTTCGAACGACGGGTGCTCCACCCAGTGATAGAGGCATCGGCGTTTGAGGGCGTCGTGCACGTCGCGTGTGCGATTCGAGGTGAGGATCACGATCGGCGGCACGGCCGCGCGGAACGTGCCCAGCTCGGGGACCGTGATCTGGTAGTCGGAGAGCACCTCGAGGAGGAACGCCTCGAACTCGTCGTCGGCCCGGTCGACTTCGTCGATCAAGAGCACCGGCGCGGGGCCTTCGCGTGCTTCCAGAGCTCTCAGCAGGGCGCGCTTCACGAGGAACCGCTCCGAGTACAGGTCAGCCTCGAGCGACTCGGTGCCCGACCCGGCGGCCTCACCTGTGGCCTCGGCCGCACGGAGGTGGAGCAGCTGGCGGCTGTAGTCCCACTCGTAGACGGCTTGCGACACGTCGATGCCTTCGTAGCACTGGAGGCGGATCAGCTCGCCGCCGGTCCACCGCGACAGGACCTTGGCCACTTCGGTCTTGCCGACGCCGGCCTCGCCTTCGAGCAGCAGCGGGCGGCGAAGCGTCAGCGCGAGGAAGACCGCGGTGGCGAGGCCATCGTCGGGCAGGTACCCGTGAGCGGTGAGCGCCGCGCTGACCTCACGCACGTCGGCGGGGGCCGACGAGGGGTCGGAACTATTCGGCATCGTTGTCAGCGTAGAACGACCCTGCGCCAGCACCCACCTTCAGCTGTCGAACCCGAGCCCGAGCCGGTCGAGGCCGCGCAGCCACAGGTTGCGTTTGCCGGTCCGGTCTTCCTGGTCGAGCGACCATCGCGTGGCCTGGATGCCGGCGAAGCGGAACGGCTCGGGCGGGAACGGCAGCGGCTTGTCGTGCACGAACTTGGTCTCGGTGGCCTTCGAGCGCCGCCCGTCGAGCAGGTCGAGCATCACCTCGGCGCCGAAGCGGGTCGAGGCGACCCCGAGGCCGGTGTAGCCGAGCGCGTAGGCGACCTTCCCCTGCATCGCCTTGCCCCAGAACACGCAGAATCGGGTCGAGGTGTCGATGACGCCACCCCAGGCGTGGGTGAAGCGGATGCCTTCGAGCTGCGGGAACGTGGTGAAGAAGTGGCGAGACAGCTTGGCCCAGGTGGCCGGGCGCTGTTCGAGCTCGGCCGAGACCTTGCCGCCGAAGAAGTAGACCGCGTCGTAGCCGCCCCACAGGATCCGGTTGTCCTGGGTGAGGCGGTAGTAGTGGAACTGGTTCGGGATGTCGGACAACCCTTGGCGGCCTTCCCAGCCGATGCTCTGCAGTTGGGCGGGCGTGAGCGGTTCGGTGACGAGCACGTAGTCGTACACGGGCGCGATGTAGTGCTTCAGGCGGCGGAGCAATGGAGGGAAGGCGTTGGTCCCCAACGCGACTCTGGCGGCGCGCACCCGCCCGAGAGGCGTGGTCAGCAGCACGCCGACCCCGTCGCGCTCCATCGATGTGGCCTTGGTGTCTTCGTAGATCCGCACTCCGAGTGACTCGGCGGCCGCCTTCAGACCCCAGCACAGGCGCGCCGGGTCGACCAGCGCGGCGCGGTCCTTGCGCCACAGCCCACCGGTGTAGGTGGGGGAGTGGATCATCCGCTGCATGTGGTCGGCATCGAGGAACTCGACCGGCTGCCCCAGGAGTCGTAGCTGCACGAAGTCTTCACGCAGCTCGTCGAGGTAGCTCGGCGGATGGGCCGTGGAGGCCACGTCGATCACGCCTGTGCGTTCGTAGTCGCAGTCGATGCCGTAGCGCTTGATCGCGGCCTCGATCTGGTTGAGGTTGTCGAGCCCGAGCTGTTCGAGCACGGCGATCTCGTCGCCGAAGCGCTCCTGGCCGTTGGCCACCCCGTGGGTCAGGCTCGACTCCATGAAGCCGCCGTTTCGGCCGCTCGCGGCCGATCCGATCTCGTGGGCGTCGATGAGCACCACATCACGAGACGGGTCGCGCTCTTTGGCGATGATCGCGGTCCACAACCCGGTGTACCCACCCCCCACGACACAGAGATCGCAGTTCTCGGTCCGGACGAGGGTCGGATTCGAGTCGGGTTCGTCGTGGTCTTCGTACCAGTACGGATACGGGTCGGCATCCGCGATGGCATCCAACCAGAAGTCGCTTCGGTCGTCGGTCGAGCTCATGTGAGGTGGTCGCTTTCAGCCGACGGTGAGGCTACCCGGACCCCGCGGCCGAGCTCGGCGCCACCCACCGGCCGCTTGCCGCTTCTCGGTCAGGCGACACGACGCATGATGGCCGGGTCGACCGACCCGACGCCGTGGAGGACCGCCGCGAACTGCTCGATCCCCGCTACGAGTCGTGGCCCGGGTCGCACGACGTAGCCATCGGCGTCGACCGCCCAGACCTCGGTGCCTGCCGGCACCTGCCCGCTGACCATCTCGGCCTGGGCGATGGCGCCGGCGAGGTCGAATCCGCAGGGCGACACGATCACCACCTCAGCACCGGCCGCGGCGATCGCTTCCCAGGTGGTCTCCACGCTGCGAGCGCCGGGCCGGGCCAGGACCGGCGTGCCGCCGGCGCACGTGACCAGGTCGGGCACCCAGTGACCCGACAAGAACGGCGGCTCGAGCCATTCGAGCACGAACACCGAGCGCGGCGCCCGCCCTGCGACGGCGCCGGCAACTGCCTCGACCCGAGCGCGGAGGGCATCGACATAGCCGGCACCCCGCCCTGGCACCCCGGCAGCCTCCGAGATCGCGATGATCGTGGCGAACACCTCTTCGAGGGTGTGCGGGTCGAGGGTGAGCACCTCGGCCGAGCAACCCAGCCGGACCATCGCCTCGTCCACGTGGCCGCTCGGCAGCGCACACACCCGGCACAGGTCCTGGGTCAACACCAGGTCGGGATCGCAGCACCGGAAGCGTTCCTCCTGCAGCGTGTAGAGGTTGCCCGTGGCCGCCAAGGTGTCACGGACGAGAGCATCGATGGCGCCAGGATCGAGTCCCTTGGTGTCGAGACCGGTGACCACGACCTCCCGGCCCTCTTCGATCCCGGTGGGCCACCGGCATTCGAACGTCACGCCGAGGAGCTGGTCGGTCAGCCCGAGTTCGGCGACGATCTCGGTGGCCGACGGGAGCAGGGAGACGATGCGCACCACCCCGAGGCTACGAGGCGCCGGTGGCTCGGCGATGGCCCGAGCGGGCGCGGCCGGCGAAGCGTGCCGCGCGTGCGGAGCCCGTCCAGACCCGCCCTCAGCGGGGGCCGCCGAAGCGGGCGCTGGTGCGACGCACCGACTGCAGGTAGTTCACGCGTTCGTAGCCGTCGGGGTTGGGCACGGACCGCTGGCTCATCGACCCGCGCAACTCGCTCACCGAGACGTAGTCGTGGTCGACGAGCCACGCCTCGAGCCCGTCGCGTACCGTGCGCAGGTGGTCCGGGCCATGACGCAGCAGGGCCGAGGTCATCATCGCCACATCGGCGCCGGCCGCAATGGCCTTGACCGCCTCGATCGGCGAGTGGACACCACCCGACAGCGCCAGGCTGCACGGCACCCGGCCGTGCAACAGCCCGATCCACCGGAGCGGGAGGCGGAGGTCACCAGGCGTGCTCAGCTCGAGCCCCGGGACTACCGCCATCTCCTCCAGGTCGAAGTCGGGTTGCGAGAACCGGTTGAACAGCACCAAGCCGTCGGCGCCGGCGCCGGCCACTTGCTCCGCGACATCGCCCAGCGCGCTGAAGTAGGGCGAGAGCTTCACCGCGAGCGGGATCGACACGGCCTGGCGAACCGCGCGCACGAGATCGACGAGGCGATGCTCGACGCTGAGCGCCGTGTCATGGGGATCGGCAGCAACGACGTACACGTTCAGTTCGATGGCGTCGGCCCCGGCCGATTGGGCTTCGGCCGCGTAACGCACCCAACTCCCGGTGGTGAGCCCGTTGAAGCTGGCGATGACCGGGATGTCGAGGCGCCGCTTGGCTTCGCCGATGAGCTCGAGGTACCGCTCGGCGGGCCCGGGTGCCGGCAGGTCGGGCAAGAAGCCGCGCGCCTCGGCGAACGAGTCGGCGTTGTCGATGTGGAGGGCGTGGTAGTCGAACGCGTCCCGAACGATCTCCTCCTCGAACAGCGAAGGCAGCACCACCGCGCCGGCACCAGCGGCGGCGATCGCCGTCAGCGTGTCGAGGCGCCCGGTGAAAGGACCGGCGGAAGCGACGATCGGGCTCGGGACCGGAAGCCCGAGATAGGTGCCGGAGAGCATCGAGTCGGCCATGATCACTCCTCCCCCGAGGCGGCCGGCGCCGGCGGGGTTTCGTGCGCCATCCGTCGTTCGACCCCGGCGAGCTGCGTGTAGTAGCGCCACCGCTCGTCGACGTCGGACTGGGCCAGGTCGATCAGTCGAGCGGCCTCCTCGGGGTGCGAGCGAGCGAGCATCGCGTACCGCCCTTCGGACGCCACGAACTCGGCGAGGGGAACCGTGGGCTCGGCGCTGTCGAGCTGGAAGGGCATCGTTCCGTGATCGATGCTCGGCCGGTACCGGTACAGCGGCCAGTACCCCGATTTCACCGCTACCTTCTGGTGCTGCATCGAGGTCGTCATGTCGATGCCGTGGGCGATGCAGGTCGAGTAGGCGATGATCAGCGAGGGTCCCGGCCACGCCTCGGCTTCTGCGAACGCCTTCACCGTCTGGATGTCGTTGGCGCCGAGCGCGACCTGGGCCACGTAGACGTCGCCGTACCGGCGGGCTTCGGCGCCGAGATCCTTCTTGGCCGTACGCTTGCCCCCGGCCGCGAACTTGGCGACGGCCCCGCGAGGGGTGGATTTCGAGGCCTGACCACCGGTGTTGGAATACACCTCGGTGTCGAGCACCACGATGTTCACGTCCCGACCGGACCCGAGCACGTGGTCGAGCCCGCCGGAGCCGATGTCGTAGGCCCAGCCGTCGCCACCGACGATCCATACGTTCTTGCGGACCAGCGCGCCCGTGATCGGGACCAGGCGCCGTGCCAGGCGGGCGGTGTCGACCATGTCCGGATCAGTGTCGCCGGCTCGGGCGAGCGTGGCGAGGAGATGGTCGAGGGCGGCGATCCGCTCCCGCTGAGCCGCGATCGTGGCGTCGTCGATCGGGACCGCCGGATCGACGCTCAGGATCGCGCTCGCCAGCTCCAGACCGACCAGCGGGGTCAGCTCACCGACGAGCCGGCGGGCCAGCGCCGATTGGCGATCGAGCCCGATCCGCAGCCCGAGTCCGAACTCGGCATTGTCCTCGAACAGCGAGTTCGCCCATGCCGGGCCTCGCCCGTCTCGATTCGTCGACCACGGTGTGGTCGGAAGGTTCCCGCCGTAGATCGATGAGCAACCGGTTGCATTTGCAACGATCGCGCGGTCGCCGAAGAGCTGCGTCAGGAGCTTGAGGTACGGCGTCTCGCCGCAACCGGCGCAGGCACCGGAGAACTCGAACAGCGGCTCGCGGCTCTGGGAGCCCTTCGGCGTTGCCGGGTCGAGCGTGCCCGGGGCGACCCCGAGGAGTCCGTCGAACACCTCGTAGCGCGCCCGCTCCACCTCGGCATACTCCTCGACCGGCATCATGTCGATCGCCTTGTGCTTGGCGACCGACTTGGATCGGGCCGGGCAGACGTCGACACAGACCCCGCAACCAGTGCAGTCGTCGGGGCTCACCTGGATGGTGAGCATGAGGCCCGGGTGCTCGCGGGCTCGGAACGGCTTGCTCGGCAACGGTGCGCGGAGCGCGTCGAGCTCGGCCGGCTCGCAGATCTTCAGGCGTATCGCGGCATGCGGGCAGACCAGCGCGCACCGGGCGCAGTCGATGCAGATCTCGGGATCCCAGACCGGGATCTCAGCGGCCAGCCGGCGCTTCTCGTACTGGGCGGTCCCGGTGGGGAACGTGCCATCCACAGGGAACGCGCTCACGGGGAGGAGATCACCTTCGCCGGCAATGATGCGCGCCGTGACGCGCTGGACGAAGTCGGGAGCCGTGGTCGGCACGGGCGGTCGTCGGCCGCTCGTCGCCGTCGCTCGGCTCGGCACCTCGAGTTGCTGCAACGCGGCTGGGGTGGCGGCGACGGCCGCGAGGTTGGCGTCGACGATCGGCCCACCGCGCTTGCCGTAGGTGGTCCGGATGCTGTGCTCCACTGCCCGGGTTGCCTCATCGAGCGGCAAGATGCCGGTCACTGCGAAGAACGCGATCTGCATGACGGTGTTGATCTGGCCGGCCAACCCCGACTCGCGGGCGATGCGATGGGCATCGACCACCCACACGGTGAGGTGGAGTTGGATGATCCGTTCCTGGACCTCGATCGGGAGGCGGTCCCACGTGTCGGCTACCGGATATGGGCTGTTGAGCAACAGGGTTCCGTCGGTTCGGGCGGCCTGCAGGACGTCGCTGCGGTCCAGCAGCCCGAACTGGTGCACCGCCACGAGATCGGCCTCACCGACCAAGTAGCTCGACCGGATCGGGGAGTGATCGAATCGGAGGTGCGACACGGTGGTGGAGCCCGACTTCTTGGAGTCGTAGACGAAGTACGCCTGGGCGTGCAGCCCGCTGAGCTCCCCGACGATCTTGGCGGTGTGCTTGTTGGCACCGACCGTGCCGTCGCTCCCGAGGCCGTAGAACACCGCACGGACCTCGGCCCGGTCGGTGAGGAAGTCGGGGTCGACGGCGAGGCTGAGGTGGGTGACGTCGTCGACGATCCCGACGGTGAAGCGACGTTTCGGGGACCGGGCACCGAGCTCGTCGAACACAGCCTTGGCCATGGCCGGGGTGAACTCCTTCGACGACAAGCCGTATCGGCCGCCGATGACGAGTGGCATGGGCCGCAGCCCGAGCGAAGCAGCTTCTGCGAGCGCGGCGACGGTGTCGAGGAAGAGCGGCTCTCCGGGTGCGCCTGGTTCCTTCGTCCGGTCGAGCACCGCGATCGAAGTGACGGTCGGGGGCAGCGCCGCCACGAGCTGCTCGGCCGGAAACGGTCGATACAGGCGCACCTTCAACAGGCCGACCCGGCCGCCCATCGCGTTCAGCGCGTTCACCGCTTCCCGTGCGGCGCCGATGCCCGATCCCATCATCACCACCACCCGCTCGGCGTCGGGTGCTCCCTCGTACTCCACGAGCCCGTAGTGCCGTCCGGTTCGCTCCCCGAGGTGGCGAAACGCTCGGTCGACGATGCCGGGCACCGCGTCGGTGAACCCGTTCCCGGCTTCCCGGGCCTGGAAGAACACATCGGGGTTCTGGGCGCTTCCGCGAAGGACCGGACGGTCGGGGTCGAGGCCCCGGAGCCGGTGGGCGGCGATCCACTCCTCGTCGATCAGGGCGACGAGGTCGTCGTCGGTGGGGAGCTCCACGTCATTGAGCTCGTGCGACGTCCGAAAGCCGTCGAAGAAGTGCAGGAACGGCACCCGGCTCTCGAGCGTCGCCGCGTGGGAGATCAACGAGAAGTCCGCCGCCTCCTGCACGGTCGATGCGCACAACATGGCGAACCCGGTCATGCGCGCGGCCATGACGTCGCTGTGGTCGCCGAAGATCGACAGCGCATGAGTGGCGACGGACCGGGCCGCGACGTGGATCACGGTGGGGGTGAGCTCACCGGCGAGCTTGAACATGTTCGGCAACATGAGCAGCAGGCCCTGCGATGCGGTGAACGTCGTCGCCAGTGCGCCGCGCATGGCGGCCCCGTGCAGGGTGCCGGCGGCCCCGGCCTCCGATTGCATCTCGACCACTTCGGGGACGATGCCCCACAGGTTCGGGCGGCCGGCCGCGGCCCAGGTGTCGCACGCCTCGGCCATCGGGGAGGCGGGGGTGATCGGGTAGATGGCCACGACCTCCGCACATCGGTAGGCGATGTCGGCCGCCGCCTCGTTTCCGTCGATGGTGACTCGGGTCTGCATTCCACTCAGCGTCCCGTCCGCGCCGAGGGGTGCTCCAGGGTCCAAAGACCCCCCGGCCGTGACCCTCGGCCGGACAATGCGGGCCGAAGCCGCGGTCAGCGGGTGCTCAACGGGTGTGGGCCAGCCACGACCCCGACGCGATGGGCTGGAGCGCGAGCCCCTCTCCATACTCGTAAGCCCACGCCGAGGTCCCGGTCGCCGTCGTGATCCGGGTGCGGGAGTACAGCCCGACGACGGCACCCTCGATCTCGTCGAGGTGGGCGAGCGCCTCCGACAACGTCGCGACAAGGAGCGGGAAGGTATGGCCAACGATGGTCGCCCGACCGCCGAAGCGTGCCGCGGGGTACCCCTGTCCGGTGTCGAACAACGAGCCGGCGGCGGAGTCGGCGAACCCCGCACCGGCGACGAAGGGTTCGAGATGTGGCCACCGGAGCTCGCCCGGCAGGAGCGTCCCGTAGACGAAGAGGTGGCCCATCTCGCCAGGCTCGCGTGTCGGCGGGCCGCCCGGCCAGTTCCTCGCCGTCACCCCGTGGAGGGGCTGAGCACGAGGTACGACTGCAGCGCGAGCAGAGCGGCGATCACCACGACCTTGTCGGCTGGCAGGCTCCCGCCGTGGGCGACCCGGTCGATCGTCACGACCCCGACCTGGAGCATGACCACCCAACCGAACGTGATGGTGGTGAGCTCGGCGTAGTGCAATCCCCGGGCGTACACGACGAACAGCACCGCGAACGCTACGCACCCCAGCGCAAGCGTGGCCAGGGAGCGGTGCTCGACGTAGCGGCGGGCGAGCAGAGCGCCCCCCAGGTCGAGGGCGGCCAGCAGCAGCATGGTCACGATGGCGGCGCCGGGGCGAGGTGTCATGGGTCAACGATGACCGACACCGCTCGACGGATACATCGGGGTGAACCCTGATCGGACCCTGACGGTGCAGGGGTGGTCGGGTCGAACGACCCGACCACCCCTTCAGGTTCCCGATGGGTTGGGGGAACTACTTCGAGGCTGCTTCCAGGGCCCGGCGCACGAGCACCTTGGCCAGGTGCACCCGGTACTCGGAGCTGGCGTTCAGGTCGTTCTGCGGCTCGGCTTCAGCGGCCGCCTGCTCCGCGGCGTCGGTGATCGATGCCCCGCCCGCGAGGGCGGCTGACACCGATGTCGCGAGGATCGGGGTCGATCCCATGTTCACCAGACCGACTCCGGAGGAGCCGTTGCGCCGCCAGGCCGCCACACCCACGATGGCCCAATCCTGGGCGCGTCGGTTGAACTTCTGGAAGCTCCACCCGGCGCCCTGCATCTTCGGCACGCGGATCTCGGTGAGCATCTCGTCAGGGTTCAACGCGGACTCGAGGAAGCCGTGGAAGAAGTCGGCGGCCGCGATCTCTCGCGCGCCGTTCGGGCCCTGGGCCACGTACGTGGCGCCGAGCGCCAAGGTCGTGGCCGGCAGGTCCGACGCCGAGTCGGAGTGGGCGATCGATCCGCCGATGGTGCCGCGGTGGCGGACCTGGGGATCACCCACGTGGCTGGCGGCGTGGGCCAGGAGCGGCACGTGTTCGGCCAGGATCGACGAGGTCTCCACGTCTCGGTGCCGGGTGAGGGCACCGATCGCGATGTGGTCGCCGGCGTCACGGATGTAGGACAAGTCGGTCACCCGGCCGATGTCGATCAGGACCGAGGGTTGGGCGAGGCGCAGCTTCATCAGCGGCAGCAGGCTGTGGCCACCGGCGAGGAACTTGGCGTCTTCGCCGTGCTGGGCGATCAGGCTGATCGCTTCCTCGGCGGAACCCGCACGGGCGTAGTCGAACGGGGCGGGGATCACTGGCTGCCTCCCTGGGCGGATTGGATCGCTTTCCAAACGGTGTGCGGCGAGGCCGGCATCGGCATCCCGCGAACGCCGAGCCCCGACAGGGCATCGACGATGGCATTGATGACGGCGGGTGCGGCACCGATGGTGCCGGCCTCACCGATGCCCTTGACGCCCAAGGCGTTGGTGGGCGATGGGGTGATGGTGTGACCGGTGGTGATCGACGGGACGTCGGATGCTGCGGGCACGAGGTACTCGGCCAGGTTGCTCGTGATGAGATTGCCGTCGGGGTCGTACACGGCTTCCTCGAACAGCGCCTGGGCGAGACCCTGCACGACGCCGCCGTGAACCTGGCCGTCGACGATGAGCGGATTGATCTGGTTGCCGCAGTCGTCGACCGCCACGTACTTGAGCACTTCGACGGCCCCCGTCTCGGTGTCGACCTCGACCACGCACATGTGCGTGCCGAACGGCCACGAGAAGTTCGGTGGGTCGTAGGTGACGTGGGCTTCGAGATTGGGCTCGAGGCCGTCGGGCAGATCGTGGGCGGTGAACGCCGCGAACGCAACGGCAGCGAGCGGCGTCGACTTGTCGGGGGAGCCCTTCACGCTGAAGACCCCGCCGACGAAATCGAGGTCGTCGGCCGAACACTCGAGCTGGTGGGCCGCGATGAGCTTCGCCTTCTCGACCACCTTGTCGCAGGCCATGTCGATGGCGACGCCGCCCACCACGAGCGACCGGGAGCCGTACGTGTCGAGCCCGAGCGGGCTGATGGCCGTGTCGGAGTGGAGCACGTCGACATCGTCGGGCGAGACCCCCAACTTGTCGGCCACGATCATCGACCATGAGGTCTCGTGTCCTTGCCCGTGCGGGGAAGCGCCCGTGACCACCTGGACCTTGTTGGTGGGCAGGATGCGGACCGTGGCGGCCTCCCAGCCCCCTGCTCCGTAGTTCAGCGACGCCAGCACTCGCGAAGGCGCGAGCCCACACATCTCGAAGTAGCTCGACACACCGATGCCGAGCCGCTTGGTCGCGCCGGGAACGTTCTGCGTCTGTTGCCTGACGCGGATCCCGGCGTAGTCAGCCATTTCGGCGGCCTTCTCGGCGGCCAGGAGATGGTCGCCGGAGTCGTAGGTGAGCCCGCTGAACGCGGTGTACGGGAACTGGTCCTTGCGGATGTAGTTCCGCTTGCGCAGCTCCAGGGGATCGACCCCGATCTGCGCGGCCAACGCATCCATCGCCCGTTCGATGGCGTAGGTGGCTTCCGGCCGCCCGGCGCCGCGGTAGGCGTCGGTGGGCGTCATCGTGGTGAACACCGACGTGCAGCTGAAGTCGTACGCGGCGGGGATGTCGTAGACACCGGCATAGAGGAACGCCCCGAGGATCGGGATACCGGGGGTGACGAGCTGGAGGTAGGCCCCCATGTCGCCGATCAGCCGGACCCGAACAGCGGTGAGCTTGCCATTGGCATCGGCCGCGAGCTCGACGTCTTGGATCTGGGCCCGGCCGTGGATGGTGGCCTGGGTGTTCTCGGTGCGCTCTTCGTTCCACCGCACCGGGACGTTGTGGCGCTTGGCGAGCGCGACGCAGAGCAGTTCCTCGGCGTACACGTTCAACTTGCAGCCGAACCCGCCGCCGACGGCCGGGGCGACCACCCGCATCTGGTGTTCGGGGATGCCCAGCGTGATCGCCGACATGATCTTCAAGATGTGGGGGACCTGCGTCGCCGAGTACAGAGTCATGTCGCCACCGAACGGTTGCGGCACTGCCGCCACCGCCCGGGTCTCCATCGCCATCGGCAGGAGCCGCTGTTGGACGTAGCGCTCCTTGACCGTGAACGCCGCCGTGGCGAACGCCTCGACCACTGCCTCTTCGCCGATCTTGAGGTCCCATGTGTAGCTCTTGTTGGTGCCGATCTCGTCGTGGATCACCACTCGATCGGTGAGCGAGTCCTCGAGATCGAGCACTGGAGGGAGCGGGTCGTACTCGACGGTGATGGCTTCGAGTGCATCGCGGGCTGCTGCTTCGCTCTTCGCGAGCACGCAGGCCACGCCGTCGCCCACGTACGTGGCCTTGGTCATGGCGAGCGGGTAGTGCGCGGGGTTCTTCATGTCGGCGGTGACCGGCCACGCGCACGGCATCGGGGCCGCCCAGGCGCCCTGCAGGTCGGGGCCGGTGTAGGCCGCGACGACACCGGGTGACGCCAGCGCTCCGCTGAGATCGATGCTCACGATCCGGGCGTGGGCGTAGGGGCTGCGGAGCACCGCCAGGTGCAGGGCACCGGGAATGTTCAGATCGTTCGTGTACTTGGCTTCACCGGTGAGGAGCGCAGGGTCCTCGCGGCGGAGGCGGCGGGTGCCGATCACACCCGCAGGGGCGTCATCGGTGATGGTCATGCGGTCGCCCCCTCGGCCGCGGCCAGCACCGACTTCACGATGTTGTGGTATCCGGTGCAGCGGCACAGGTTGCCCTCGAGACCGATGCGCACCTGTTCCTCGGTGGGGTGCGGGATCTCGTCGAGCAGGCTGATCGATGCCATGACCATGCCGGGGGTGCAATAGCCGCACTGCAGACCGTGGTTCTCCATGAACGCCTGCTGCATCGGGTGCATCACGCCGTCCTTGGCGAGGCCTTCGATGGTGGTCACCTCCTGGCCGTCGGCTTGCACGGCCAGCACGGTGCAGCTCTTCACCGACTCGCCGTTGAGATGGATGGTGCAGGCGCCGCACGACGAGGTGTCGCAACCGATGTTGGTTCCGGTGAGGCCGAGGGCTTCCCGGATGTGGTGGACGAGGAGCGTGCGCGGCTCGACGTCGCTGGTGTGAGAAGTGCCGTTGACAGAGACCGTGATCTGCACGGTGCTGACCCCCAGATAGATGTCGAATGTCCCCTAGTGACGTCGCCCTTCCTACACCATCCGGGCGACGCCGTTCGACGCTACTTGGTCAGGTGCTCCGGACGAGAGTGGTGCGGGCAACGATGCGGTCGAGTCGCCGTTCGACCACCGAGAATCCGCGTTCGACGAACAGGGCCTCGGTCTGGGCGATGGTCGGGAACACGATCCCGGTGGGTCGCAACACGCGCTGCACGACCCGGCCGGGTCCGGTGGTGGCACGGACGAGACTCATGACGAACGCTCGGCCGCCGGGAGGCAGGACTCGTGCGGCTTCGCCGATCGCCGCGCCCAGGTCGCCGATCTCGTTGAGGGATCCGCCGATGACGACTGCGTCGGCGCCTCCGTCGACGAGCGGGAGGTGCTGCGCGGTGGCCCGGGTGAGCCCGATTGCAACCCCGCACCGGGTGGCGCGCCGGTCCGCCCGTCGGAGGAACGCCCGGCTGTGATCGACCGCGAGCACTTTCGCGCCGCGTGCCGCGAGGTGCCGGGCGTACAGCCCTTCGGAACACCCCACGTCCACGATCACGCTCCCGGCGACGTCGCCGAGCGCCTGGTCGAGCTCGGCGAGCTCTTCCGGTACGGGGAACGGGCGACCCGAGAGGAGCCCGAGCGACCGGGTCCGCCACAGGCGTTCGTAGAGCTGTGGCACGGGCGGCACGACGTTCGAGAGCTGCGCCAGCATTCTCGGAGCCCGCTGGTCGCCCATCGCCTCCCAGATCCCGTTCACCACCTTCGACGGGTCGGCGCCGCCCGGCCCCACGAGCGTGGCGCTGAACAGGTCAGTGCCGCGCAGCTCCACGGGACGATCCTCGGCCACGCTGACCGGCGAGAGCGCGGATCGAGGCGTGCACAACCGTGGCAGCAACGCTTCGATCATGAACCCTCCGGATTCTTGGGAATATTCTTTAACCCCCGGGCTACTCCGAAACGCGATCAGAAGTCAGGGGCGGGCGGCGGAGATGGCGTTCCAGACCCGTTCGGGGGTGGCGGGCATGTCGACGTGGCGGACGCCGAGGTGGGCAAGGGCGTCGACGACGGCCGACTGCACGGCGGGGGTCGAGCCGATGGTCCCCGATTCGCCGATCCCCTTGGCGCCGAGCGGGTTCACGAACGTCGGGGTCTCCATGTGGACGACCTCGAAGCTCGGCAGCTCGGCCGCCGAGATGAACGCGTAGTCGGCGAGGTTCGACGTGATCGGGTTGCCGTCGTCGTCGTAGCGGACCTCTTCCATCAGCGCCTGGGCGGTGCCCTGGGCGACGCCGCCGTGGATCTGGCCCTCGAGCAGCAGCGGGTTCAACACCCGCCCGGCGTCGTCGCAGGCCACGTGGCGGATGTGGCGGACCTTGCCGGTCTCGAGGTCGACTTCGACGACGGCGACGTGGGCGCCGAACGGGAACGTGGCGCTCGATGCCGCGAAGTCGGTGTCGAGGCTCAGGCCGCCGTCGGGCTTGGAGGCGACAGCGAGTTCGGCCCAGGTCTTCGCGACGGCGGGGGTGCCGGCCACGTGGAACGCACCTGCGTCCTTGTCGAGCACCACGTCGGCGGCATCGGCTTCGAGCAGCTTGGCGGCCAGCGCCTTGGCGTGCTCGACCAGCTCCTTGGCGGCCTGGTCGACGGCTGCCCCGCCTTGTTGCAGGGACCGAGAACCCATCGTGCCACCACCGACGGGCACGAGATCGGTGTCGCCGTAGACGAGCTCGATCTTGTCCATCGGGATGCCGGTCTGCTCCGAGGCGATCATCGACCACGACGTCAGGTGGCCCTGGCCGTGGGGCGAGGTGCCGGTGTAGACGAGGCAGCGGCCGTCTTCGAGGACCTCGATCTTGGCGTGTTCGCCCATCGGGGGGACCCCGCCGGTGATCTCGACGTAGACCGAGACGCCGATCCCCAGCTGCAGCGGACCGCCAGCCTCGCGACGGGCCTTCTGTTCGGCGCGGAGCTCGGCATAGCCCGCCGCCGCGAGTGCCTTGTCGAGTGCGAGTTCGTAGTCGCCGACGTCGTAGGTCTGACCGATGACCGTGGTGTGGGGCTGATCGAACTTCGGGATCAGGTTCACCCGGCGCACCTCGGCCGGGTCCATGCCGAGCTCGGCGGCGAACAGGTCCATGGCGCGCTCGGCCGCAGCCGTGGCCTCGGGCCGCCCGGCGCCGCGGTAGGCGACCACGGGCGCAGTGTTGGTGAGCACCGAGGTCGTTCGGCACTCGATCTTCGGGATCGCGTACACCGCCGAGGACATCGGCCGGGTCATGAACGGAGCGAGGATGGCGCCCATGTCCATGAATCCGCCGCAGTCCTGCACGACCTGCAGGCGATAGGCCAGGACCTTGCCGTCGCGCGTGCCGCCGATGGTGACGTACTGCACCTGGGCCCGTCCGTGGCCGAGCGCCAGCATGCTCTCGGTGCGTGTCTCGCGCCAGGCGACCGGTCGGCCCAACTCCTTGCTCAACCGTCCGAGCAGGACCTCTTCCGGATAGGCACCGATCTTGGCGCCGAACCCGCCGCCCACATCGGGGGTGATCACCCTCACCTGCCCGGCTTCCAGCCCGTTGCCCGCGACGAGGGCGTCTCGTGCCCCCTGGGCGTGCTGGGTCGACAACCATTGGTACAGGCGACCGTCGACCCAGGTGGCAGCCGCGCCGCGCACTTCGAGCGGGCAGGGAGCGACGCGCTGGTTCACGGTGCGTTGGTGCACGACGACGTCGCAGCCTTCGAAGTACTCGTCGCCGGTGACGTCGGGCATGCCCATGAAGGTGGTGTCCATCACGACGTTGCTGCCGGCACCTTCGTAGATCAAGGTGCTGCTCGTCATGGCCGCTTCCATGTCGACGAGGGCTTCGAGCGGCTCGTAGTCGATGACCACCAGCTCGGCTGCGTCCTCACCCTGGTTCTTCTGCTCCGTGATCACGACCGCGATGGGCTCGCCGACGTAGCGCACCTTGTCGGACGCGAGCAGCGTGCGCGCCACCATCGGATTGAACGGCGCTCCGACCGGTTGGAGGTCGAGCGATGCCGCGGTGAACACCGCGATCACTCCGGGCGCAGCTGCGGCCTCGGCGGTGTCGATCGACAGGATCCGGGCGTGGGCCATCGACGACCGGACGTAGGTGACGTGCGCGGCGCCGGCGAGCAAGGGCTCGTCGATGTCGTCGACGTACTGACCGCCCGTCGTCAGGAACTTCGGGTCCTCCTTGCGAAGCACACGATTGCCCAGGATGCTGCCGGCCACGAGATTCCCCCAGTGCTGAACACAGTTTCGATTGGCGGGGGGGACCTTACCGACCGCCGTGGCGCGACGAGGAACGGGGGATCGATCCGCCTTCGAGGAAGCACGCAACGCCGGTGGATTCCGCCGGTGTGTCAGGGGGAGGTCGAGGTCACGGTGAGCTGGTGGCGGCGAAGACCGGCATGGTGGTCGGCGGGACATCGGTGGGCGCCGCTGCGGGCTCGATCGACGTCGGTGCCAGCGAGGCGTTGTAGGCCGCGACCGTGCGGACCTCGAGGATCTGGGTCACGACCGAGTAGGGCCAGCCGCCGGGAAGGACCCCCGCCACCGCGGGCGGCGGCAGAGCGCCCACCACTTCTTCGGTCGCCTGCTGGTATCCGAGGTCTGCCCGGGCCGCCTCGGCGATGCCATCGGCGGTTCCGAGTTGGGCGTTCGCCTGTTCCAGGCGATCGTTGGCGGCTTCGAGTTGGGCGAGGTCGGCCTTGCTCTCGGCGAGCTCCGTGCGTTGGTTCAGCCACGCCTTCATCGGCAAGACGAACAGCGCGGCGGCCAGCGCGGCTGTGATGACGAAGCCACCGAGGCCGAGGAGATGCCGCGACCGGCGCCGCTGGATGAGGCGGGTGTCGTCGGATCAGCTCCTCGCGAGGTCGTCGCGTGGGCCCGGACGGCTCCCTGACCCCCGCCGGGCGAGGGATCGTGCTGGTGCGGTGGCCGTCGCTCAACGCGCCCCCGCGCCAGTGCGGCCCGGCCGCGGTAGACCGCTGATTCGCCGAGCTCCGATTCGATCCGCAGCAACTGGTTGTACTTGGCGACACGATCCGAACGCGCCGGTGCGCCGGTCTTGATCTGACCGCAGTTGGTGGCCACGGCGAGATCGGCGATCGTCGCGTCCTCGGTCTCACCGGAGCGATGACTCATCACGCTCGTGTATGCGTTGCGGGTGGCCAGTTCAACGGTGTCGAGGGTCTCGGTGAGGCTCCCGATCTGGTTCACCTTGACGAGCACGCTGTTGGCGACGCCCCGCTCGATGCCCATCGCGAGGCGCCGGGCGTTCGTCACGAACAGATCGTCGCCGACCAGCTGGACCCGTTCACCCACGGCGTCGGTGAGCGCCTTCCAGCCGTCCCAGTCGTTCTCGGCCATGCCGTCTTCGAGCGAGACGATCGGATAGGTGTCGATCAGCCGGACCCAATAGGCCACGAAGTCGTCACTCGACAAGACCTTGCCTTCGCCGGTGAGGTGGTAGGCGCCATCTCGGTAGAGCTCGCTCGTCGCCGGGTCGAGCGCAATGGCGATGTCGGTGCCCGGTGCGTACCCCGCCTTCTCGATGGCTTCGACCAGGATGCGGATGGCGTCTTCGTTGGTGGCCAGGTTCGGAGCGAATCCGCCCTCGTCGCCGACAGCGGTGGACAGCCCGCGATCTTGGAGCACCTTCTTGAGCGTGTGGTACGTCTCGACGCCCCACCGCAGGCCCTCCCTGAACGACGGGGCGCCCACCGGCATCACCATGAACTCCTGCAGGTCGATCGAGTTGTCGGCGTGGACACCTCCGTTGACGACGTTCATCATCGGCACCGGGAGCACGTGAGCGTTGGGACCCCCGATGTACCGGTAGAACGGCATGTCGAGCTCGACCGCGGCGGCCTTGGCCACTGCGAGCGACACGCCCAAGATCGCATTGGCTCCCAGCCGGGCCTTGTTGTCGGTTCCGTCGAGATCGATCAACACCCGGTCGAGCCCGCGCTGCTCGAGCGCGTCGAACCCCTCGATCGCGTCGGCGATCGGTCCGTTCACGTTGGCGACCGCGGTCGCCACTCCCTTGCCGAGGAATCGCTTGCCGCCGTCGCGGAGCTCGACCGCTTCGTGCTCGCCGGTCGAGGCGCCGGACGGGACGATGGCCCGACCACGCGCCCCGCTGTCGAGCACCACCTCCACCTCCACGGTTGGATTCCCGCGGGAATCGATGACTTCGCGGCCGACGACCTGCTCGATCTCGCTCATGACGCTCCTGCTCGACGGGGGGACGGGCAACGTGGGCAGACCCAGGGAGTTGCAGCCCAACGCTACCCGGGCGAGTCATGTCGTCTCGGGCATCTCCCTGCGCCACGGCGGATCGGCACCTGGTCGAGAGCAGGTCACGGCGGCCGCAGCTGCGGCGAATCGCAGCATGGCGTCGACCTCGCTGTCGGCCAGGCTCGCGACGCCGGGATTCGAGAGCCGATCGTGATCATCGAGCCAGGCCAGCAGGCCGGCGTTGAACGTGTCGCCCGCCCCGATCGTGTCGGCAACCGCGACCTCGGGTGTCGGTACCGAGATCGCGGCGTCGCGGAGATAGCCGGTCGCGCCGTGACCGCCGTCGGTGATCACGACGAGCGTCGCGCCGAGCGTCCGCCAGCGGGACGCGACGGCGTCACGTTCGAGTCCGGGGTACAGCCAGTCGAGGTCCCCGGCACTCACTTTCACGAGGCTGCACCGCTCCACCCAACCTTCGACTCGTTGGCGATATCGCGCCAGATCAGGGATGAGACGGGGCCGGCAGTTGGGGTCGAGCACCAAGAGCCGGTGTCCGCGCTCGCGCTCCATCAGGTGCTCGTAGGTGCTCGCACCGGGCTCGAGCACCAACGACAGGGTGCCGAACTGGATGGCTGCGACCGTCGGCGGCAGCGGCGACGGCAGGTCTTCGGGGAGCAGGCCTCGATCGGCGGTGCCCTCGACGTAGAACTGATAGGAAGCCTCGCCCCGCTCGCTCAACGTGACGACCGCGAGGCTGGTCGGGTCGCTCGTGGACACCACCAGTCGTTCATCGACGCCGGCGTCGATCAGCCGCGCGTGCAGCAGACGGCCGAAGCCGTCGTCGGACATGCGCGACAGGAACGCTGTCGGGATTCCGAGTCGGGCCAGGGCGACAGCGGTGTTGAAGGGCCCGCCACCCGGATGGGCCACGAACCGCTCGCCCTCAGGGGCCAGGTCGATCAGCGCCTCGCCACAGACCACGACACGTGGCTCGATCACAGGGCGACTCCTTCTCCATGGAAGCAAAGCGATAGCATTTCCACACCTGTCGCCAGGCGGGTCACGGGCAACTCCGGGGCCCCTGGCGGCGGTCATCCTCACACAGAAGGGCGACACATGGCCACCATCAACGATGTCGCCGCTCGCGCTGGCGTGGGCATCGGGACGGTCTCGCGCGTCTTGAACGACAGCCACCAGGTCCGGCCCGAGACCCGGGTCAAAGTCCTGGCTGCGATGGAGGAACTGGGGTATCGGCCGAGTCGGACGAAGGCCCAACGACCACCGCCTGCTCACGGCTTCGTCGGGGTGATCGTGCCGTTCTTCGAGGAGCTGTCCGTGTTCCAGCGGCTCCGCGGCATCGTCAGCCGGCTGCAGCCCAATGGGTTCGAAGTGGTGCTCTACAACGTCGACACCCCCGACCGGGCCCGTCGACTCATCATGGAACTTCCAGCGTCCGGGCGCGTCGACGGCCTGATCGTCATCTCCTTGCCGATGCGAGCCGACGAGGGCGAACGGTTGGCCGAGGCGCCCTTCCCGACTGTGCTGGTCGACACGTGGCACCCTGCCCTTCCGAGCGTCACCATCGACGACGTCGAGGGTGGGCGAATCGCCACGAACCACCTGCTCGACCTGGGCCACGACCACATTGGCTTCGTCGGTGAACCACCGCGCAGTCCGTTGTGGTTCGTGGCGAGTCGGCTGCGCGAGCAGGGCTACGGCGACGCCCTGCGAGCCGCGGGGCTGGAGCTGCGGTCGGAGTACGTGAAGTACAACGGCCACATGAGGTCGGCCGCCCGGCAGGGGGCCACCGAGCTGCTCGCACTGCCCGAGCCGCCCACCGGCATCGTGACCGCTTCTGATGTCCAGGCCACCGGCGTCATCGAAGCGGCGCGGGCCACGGGCCGGCTCGTTCCGGAGATGCTCAGCATCGTCGGCTACGACGACATCGAGTTGGCTTCGCACATCGGGCTGTCGACGGTTCGCCAACCGCTCGAGGAATCGGGCCAACGGGGAGCTGAGATCCTCCTCGGTGAGCTCGCCAACGGCAGGCGCTCGAACCCGTTCAACGAACGGCTCCAACTCGAGCTGGTGGTGCGCAACACCACCGGCCCCGCTCCGTCGAGCACCGGATCGGTTGCCGCCCGGCGTCACCGGGCCGGCCGTACCGAACAAGCAGGCCGAACCGAACAACAGGGAGTCACGGCGTGAATCAGGCGCAGCGATCGGTCCAGCACTGGTGGGAAACCGCGGTCATCTATCAGATCTACGTGCGTTCCTTCGCCGATTCCAACGGTGATGGCATCGGCGATCTCGCCGGTATCACCTCCCGGCTCGAGTACCTGGCCGATCTGGGAGTCGAGGCCATCTGGCTCACGCCGTGCTTCCCGTCGCCGCAACACGACCACGGCTACGACGTCGCCGACTACTTCGCGATCGAGCCCGAATACGGTGATCTCGAGTCGTTCGACACGCTGGTCGCCGAGTCCCGCCGCCGTGGGATCAAGGTGCTGCTCGACATCGTGCCGAATCACTGTTCGTGGGATCACACGTGGTTCCGTGAGGCGCTCGCCGCTGCCCCCGGCAGCGCCGCGCGGGAACGATTCTACTTCCGCGACGGCACTGGCTCCGATGGCGCGAACCCGCCGAACAACTGGCGCGCCGTGTTCGGAGGATCGGCCTGGACCCGCGTGGTCGAGGCCGATGGCACCCCGGGCCAGTGGTACCTGAACACCTTCACACCTCAGCAACCCGACTGGAATTGGAGCTCCCCCGAGGTCATCGATCACTTCGATCGGGTGCTGCGCCACTGGTTCGATCGCGGCGTCGAAGGCTTCCGGGTCGACGCCGTGGCGGTGGCCGGAAAGGCGCCGGGTCTCCCCGACGCGCCGCCGGTGCCACCAGGACTTCGCGACACCGACATCGCGCTGCGCAACCCTTACCTCAACCTCCGGCCCGAGGGGCACGAGGCATGGCGTCGCTGGCGCAAGCTGGTCGACGAGTACATGGTCGATCACCCCGGCCGTGATCTGTTCATGGTGGCCGAGGCGTACACCCCGAAGCGCCCCGACCAACTCCTCGAGTACCAGAACCACGAGGAATTCCACCAGGTGTTCGCGTTCGATCTGATGCTCGCTCCCTGGCACGTCGCTGAGCTGCGGACCGCGATCAACGACACCTTGGTCGCCCTCGCCCCTGACGGGCTGTGTCCGACCTGGACGCTGAACAACCACGACACGCAGCGCTCCGTGACTCGCTACGGCCGGGCCAATGCCACGGTGCTCGATGCCTGGACCGGGAACAACCTGGTCTACAACGACGCCGAGGTCGACGAGGACCTCGGGAGCCGACGGTCTCGGGCGATGGCGTTGCTCGCCCTGGGTCTGCCCGGCTGCCTCTATCTCTACCAGGGCGAGGAGTTGGGGCTTCCCGAGGTCCTCGATCTCGCTGCCGAGGTGCGCCAGGATCCCATCTTCTTCCTCACCGAGGGCGCCGAGTTCGGTCGGGACGGATGTCGGATCCCGTTGCCGTGGACAGCGACGGAGACCCATTCGTTCGGGTTCTCCACGGGGGATTGTGAGCCGTGGATGCCCCAGCCGTCGGATTGGGGGCGCTACTCCGTCGAGGAGCAGGACGGCCAGGCGCACTCGATGCTCGAGCTCTATCGCCGGGCGCTGGCCGTTCGCCGTCGACACCCCGACTTGCAGCACGCACCGCTCGAATGGATCGCCGTCGAGCATCCCACAGTGTTGGCGTTCCGCCGCGGAGAGCTCACCGTGCTGGTGAACACCGGCGAGGAGTCCGTGGCGTGGGCTGATCTGGTCGACGGTGAGCACCGTGCGGTGCTCGTGTCGGACCCCGATCCGGTGACCGAGGGCCACCTCGGCGCCAACCACGCCTGCTGGCTCGCCCGGATCGATGCGTCGAGGGCTTGACGAACCCCGAAAACTGCTGAAAGTCCTCCCATGATCGGGTCTCTCGGTATGGCCTTTGTCGTCGAGCCGTGGTAATTTCCACGACGTTCCAACAGTTTCCATGACGAAGATCGATAGAGCTACCCGTCACGTTCGAGGAAGCAGTGCACCAGTAGTTCTGTCCTAAGACGCCCGGCCGGGCAATTCAGTCGGCCGAAGCGGAACCCCGGATCGGGGGTTCATGCACGGGCCGGGAGCACCCCGGAGCCGTGCCCGCCGCCCCGCACGGTCGGGGCGGAACAACCAAGGCGACCGACGGCGACACTGCCTCGGCGCCGACTCCAAGAAGGGGGAGAGCAAGACATGAAGCATTCCACCCGAGGCCCGGGCCGTACGCTCGTGGCCGGGCTGGCAGCCCTCGCACTCGTCGCCGCCGCTTGTGGCAGTGACGACGACGAAGGCGCGACAGAAGACACGGCGGCAGCCGGTGGCGAGACCACCGAGGCTGCAGCACCCGCCGACGGCGAGGGGAAGGTCGTCACGATCTTCAGCTCGATCCGCGACGTCGAGGCCGACCGCCTCGAGACCGCATGGGCCGATTTCGAAGCCGAGACCGGCATCGACATCCAGCACGAGGGTTCCGGCGACATTCGAAGACGACCTCAAGCTGCGCGTCGACGGCGGCAACGCCCCCGACCTCGCATTCATCCCGCAGCCCGGTCTGCTCGCCACGCTCGTCGCGTGACGGCAAGGTCGTGCCGCTGGAGCAACCTGAAGGCCGACGTCGAGGCGAACGACATCGGCGGCTGGGTCGAGCTTCGGCACGGTCGACGGCAAGTTCTACGCCCCGCCGTTCGGCGCCAACATCAAGAGCCTGGTCTGGTACAGCCCGGCGGCCTTCGACGACGCCGGCTACGAGATTCCCCAGCACCTGGCAGGAACTGCTCGACCTCAGCCAGAAGATCGTCGACGACGGCGGCGTGCCGTGGTGCGTCGGCGCCGAGTCCGGTGGCGCCACCGGCTGGGTGCTCACCGACTGGGTGGAGGACGTCGTGCTGCGCACGGCCGGCGCGGAGACCTACGACAAGTGGGTCGCCCACGAGATCCCGTTCAACGATCCGGCGATCGTCGACAGCCGTCGACGCCGTCGGCGACATCGTCAAGAACGACGACTTCGTGCTCGAACGGCGCCCAGAGCATCCCGCAGCACCACCTTCCAGGAGGCCGGTCTTGCCGCTGCTCGACGGTGGCTGCTTCATGCACCGTCAGGCCAACTTCTACGGCAACCAGTTCCCGGAGGGCACCACCAAGGGCCCCGACGGCCAGGTGAACGCGTTCTACCTGCCCACCGTCAACGCCGATGACCCGAAGGTCATGCTCGGTGGCGGCGAGGTCATCGCTGCCTTCAGCGACAAGCCCGAAGTCGCCAGGCCGTCGCCAAGTACCTCACCAGCGCGGAGTACGCCAACAACCGCCTGGCCCTGGGCAACTGGCTGACCCCGAACAAGAAGGCCGACATCAGCGCTGGTCACCGACCCGCTGGAGCAGACCTTCGCCGAGCTGCTCGTCGGCTCGGACGTGTTCCGCTTCGACGGCTTCGGACCTCATGCCCGGCGCCGTGGGCGCCGGCACGTTCTGGACCGAGATGGTCGAGTGGGTCACCGGCAAGAGCACCGCTGATGCCGCTGCAGGCCATCGAGGACAGCTGGCCGGCATCCTGATCCGTGACGTGAATGGACGGGTGGCTCGAGCCGTGCTCGGCCACCCGGTCCGTCGGTTCTACACTCAGCCGAAACCTGGACTCGGGTCGGCATATCCGTGCAAGCGAGCCACTGCCTTGGGGGCACTGTGACTTGGTCGTTGAATCGTACGGACGGGGGCGCTGATGTCCGCCGTCATGAAGCGAACGTTCGAGTCGTTGAACGAACGGTCGAAAGCATCCCGATCGTGATCGCAGTTGCGGTCTACGCCGTCTCTACGCCGTGAACACCAGCTTCGTCGGCGACGAGGGCGCGTGCGAAGGTGTACTCCACCTGTTCACGGTGCTCATGGGCATCACCGTGCTGGTGCTGTTCTTCTCGATCTTGTACTGGCTGGCGAGCCAGCTCCACGAGCCGTGGCGGGAGCGGGCCCGAGTCGCGGTGTTCGTCGGCCCGGCGTTGCTGCTGCTGGTCGGCGGGCTCGATCATCCCGTCGATCTTCAACTTCCGGTTCTCGCTCTACAAGGGCACGAGCGCCGATCAGTGGTACGGGCTTCGGCAACTTCCGCGACCTGTTCACCAAGCGCGACAACCTGTTCGTCCTGCGCAACACCGTGTGGTGGGTCATCCTGGTCACCGGCTTCTCAGCACGGTCATCGGCATCATCATCGCCCGCTTCGCCGATCGGATGCGCGGCGAGCCGATCGCCAAGGCCCTGATCTTCTTGCCCACCGCCATCTCGATGGTCGGCGCCGGGGTGATCTGGAACTTCGTCTACGCCAACAACCCGAGCAAGCAGTACGGCCTGCTCAACTGGATGTGGCAGGCTCGACCAGTGCTGCCCGGCGAGCAGGAGACCGCAGTTCTGGCTGCAGGACGACCAGTTCTTCGGGCTCAAGAGCAGCTTCCTCCCGGGCATCAACACCGTGCTTCATGATCATCGTGATCATCTGGATCCAGGCCGGGTTCGCCACCGTGGTCATCTCGGCGGCGATGAAGGGCGTGCCCGACGACCTGGTCGAGGCGGCCAAGATCGACGGCGCCACCGACCGCCAGGCGTTCTTCAAGATCGTGCTGCCGTACGTCAAGGGCACCATCATCACGGTCGCCACCACCACCGTCATCGCCGTGTTGAAGATCTTCGACATCGTCCAGACGATGGGCAAGGGTGGCTCGTTCGAGCACCAGCACCCTCGCCAACGAGATGTACGAGCGAGAGCTTCCCACAGGACAACGAGGGCTACGGCGCCGCGCTCGCGGTCATGCTCTGTTCCTCGCCGTGGTCCCGATCGTGTTCGTCAACGCCCGCAACCAACAGCGCCATGAGGGAGGGCCGCTGACATGGCCACCGCCAACCATCCCACCGACGGCACCGCGACGCCCAAGGACCTCACCCCGTCTGGCCACCAAGGTCGCCCGCAAGGCCACCAGCCCGTTCGGCCGCATCGTCGTGTGGACACTCGCCGCGCTGTGGACCGTGCCGACCTTCGGGCTGCTCGTCTCATCGTTCCGGCCCGAGGAAGACATCAAGACCACCGGGTGGTGGACGTTCTTCACCGACCCGAACGTCACCCTGCGAGAACTACACCGGCGTGCTCGAAGAACAAGGTCAGCGGCCTACCGTTCAGCGACTTCTTCTGGAACTCGGTCGCGCATCACCGATCCCGGGCGCCATCATCCCGATCGTCGTCGCCGCCTTCGCGGCCTACGCGTTCTCGTGGATGAAGTTCAAGGGCCGCGACATGCTGTTCGTCGCCATCGTCGGCGCTGATGGTCGTGCCGCTGCAGATGTGCCTGATCCCGCTGCTGCAGTTCTTCAGCGAGCGACTTCTTCCCCGACTGAACGGATGGCGTCGCCACCGATCTGGATCGCCCACGCGATCTTCGCCATGCCGCTGGCGATCTTCCTGCTGAAGAACTTCATCGGCTCGCTGCCCGAGCGAGGTGATCGAGGCGGCCCGCGTCGACGGGGCGTCGCACATGACCATCTTCTGCAAGATCGTGCTGCCGCTGTCGGTGCCCGCCATCGCCTCGATCGGCCATCTTCCAGTTCCTGTGGGTGTGGAACGACCTGCTCGTCGCCAAGGTGTTCGGCGGCGGCGCCGAGAACCAGCCGATGACCTTCGCGCTGGTCGACATGGTCGGCAACAAGGGCAACGAATGGCAGCTGCTCACCGCCGGCGCGTTCGTCACGCATGATCGTGCCGCTCATCGTGTTCCTGGTCCTTGCAGCGGTATTTCGTCCGTGGCCTTCTGGCCGGAAGTGTGAAGGGGTAAGTCATGTCCACGCTCAGCATGATCAATCTCCAGAAGCGTACGAGAACGGGTTCGAAGCCGTCCCGGGACTCGACCTCGAGATCCACGACGGCGAGTTCCTCGTGCTCGTCGGTCCGTCGGGTTGCGGCAAGTCCACGGTGCTGCGGATGGTCGCCGGGCTCGAGGACATCACCGGCGGCGAGCTGCTGCATCGACGACACGCGTCGTCAACGAGCATGGGCCCCCAGCAGCGCGACATCGCGATGGTGTTCCAGAGCTATGCGCTGTACCCCAACATGACCGTCGGCCGAGAACATCGCGCTTCGCGATGAAGCTGCGCAAGACCGACAAGGACGAGATCACAGGCCAAGGTCGCCGAGGTCGCCGAGCTGCTCGAGCTCACCGCCGTGCTCGACCGCAAGCCTGGCCAGCTGTCCGGTGGCCAACGCCAGCGTGTGGCCATGGGTCGCGCCATCGTGCGCAAGCCCGAAGCTGTTCCTGATGGACGAGCCGCTTGTCGAACCTCGACGCCAAGCTGCGCGTGCAGACCCGGGCCGAGATCTCCAAGCTGCAGCGGCGCCTCGGTGTCACCACCATGTACGTCACCCACGACCAGGTCGAGGCGATGACCATGGGCGATCGGGTGGCTGTGCTGCGGCGTGGGGTGCTGATGCAGTGCGCTCAGCCCGGCCGAGCTGTACGAGAGCGCCCGACAACCTGTTCGTCGCGACAGTTCATCGGCTCACCGTCGATGAACGTCGTGCAGCGGCAAGGTCACCGCCGGCCGCCGAGCGGCGACATCACGCTCGCGATCGGCGCGCAGACGATCACCCTCGACCGGCGCGGCTGCCGATCGGCTGGCCGGTCTGCGGAGCGTACGACGGCCGCGACATCGCCGTCGGCATCCGGCCCGAGGCATTGGGCGGCGACGGCACGGCCAGTCATCGATGTCGACGTCGACCTCGTCGAGATGCTGGGCTCCGAGCTGCTGGTCCACTCGCACGATCGATGCGCCCGTCGGTGCGGGCCATCGACACTGGCGTCGAGATCGGTCCGACCAGCCGAGTCGTCGATCGTGGCGTCGCTCGACCCGCGGCGTCGGGTGAAGATGGGCGATCGGTTGCAGCTCACGCGTCGACACCCTGCGGATGCACGCCTTCGATCTCGAGACCGGCGACGCGATCGGTCGAGTCTGATCGCACGCCCGCGGTGCTCGGCGGCTCCCGATCGGGCTTGAACCGTCACCCGCCGTCGCTCCGCAGCCGATGAACCCCACGTCCCCCGGAGACCTCTACCTCGAGGCTCGCATCGACAAATGGAGCCCCGTGCTCCACGAGCTCCTCGGCCGCCTCTACGCCACGGTGATCGACCCCGCGGCGTTCGTCGACCGATTGATCGAGCAAGCGCGTCAAGCAGCTGCCCGACGCTCGCCGTCGCTGCAGATGCTCGATGCGCGCCGGTCAGTCGATCCCACGTGGTTCCATTCGAACGAGCACATCGGGTACGTGGCCTACGCGGAACGGTTCGGAGGCACCCTCGCGGGAGTCCGCGCAAACCTCGACTATCTGTCCGAGCTCAGCGTCGACTACCTGCATCTGATGAAGGTGCTCCGGCCGCGCAACGGCGCCAACGACGGCGGGTACGCCATCGTCGACTACGGCGACGTCGATCCGGCACTCGGCACCCGTCATGATCTCGAGACGCTCGTCGCCGACTTGCACGATCGTGGAATCAGCCTCTGCCTCGACCTGGTCATCAACCACACCGCCCAGGAACATCCGTGGGCCCTGGCCGCCAAGAGCGGATCGGCCGCGGCCACGTGACTTCTACCTCGTGTTCCCCGATCGAACGTTGCCCGATGCCTTCTCCGAGACGCTTCCGGAAGTGTTCCCCGACATGGCGCCGGGCAACTTCACCTGGAGCGCCGAACTGCAGGGATGGGTCTGGACCACGTTCAACACGTACCAGTGGGACCTGAACTACGCGAACCCTGCGGTGTTCGAGGCCATGTTCACGGTGATGCTCGATCTCGCCAATCTCGGTGTCGACATCCTCCGGCTCGACGCCATCGCCTTCACGTGGAAGCGGCTGGGAACGAACTGCCAGAACCAGCCCGAGGCCCATCTCATCGCCCAGGCCTACCGCGCCCTCATGGCGATCGCTGCACCCGCCGTGCTCCTGAAGGCAGAGGCCATCGTGGCCCCGGCCGACCTGCTCCCGTATCTGGGAGCTCATCGACTGGAGCGCGACGAATGCCAACTCGCCTACCACAACCAGCTGATGGTGATGGTGTGGGCGGCATTGGCAACCGGCGATGCCCGGCTGGCGACCGAGGCGCTGGCGGCGCTCCCGCCCACTCCGCCCGGCGTCAGCTGGGTCACCTATCTGCGATGTCACGACGACATCGGCTGGGCGGTCAGCGACGCCGTCGCGGGCGGACTCGGGATATCCGGCGCAGCTCATCGGGCGCACCTGGCTGCGTTCTATCGGGGCGACGTGTTGGGGTCGTTCGCTCGAGGCGCGGCGTTCTCGTCGAACGTCGAGACCGGCGACGAACGCACGAGCGGCATGGCGGCCGCGCTGGCCGGAGTGACCGCGGGTCGACAGGGAGCAGCCGATCTCGACCTGGGCATCCGCCGGCTGCTGCTGGGCTACGGAATCGTCTTCGCCTTCGGCGGCATCCCCTTGATCTACATGGGTGACGAGCTCGCGCTCGACAATGACACGACGTATCTCGATGATCCCGACCGCGCCGGTGATTCGCGTTGGATGCACCGCCCGATGTTCGACCTCGCCGCCCGGGCCCGTCGCCATCGAGCGGGGAGCAGCGAGCATTCGGTGTTCGAAGGGTTCCGGGAGCTCATCGCGGCTCGACGTTCCCAACCCAGCCTGTCCACCGGTGGGCAAACCTTCATGCACCGCTACGAGGATCCTGCGATCCTCGCGTTCGAACGCCGGCACCCTCGTCACGGGCGATTCTTCACGCTCGCCAACGTGTCGCCTCGCCCCGCAGCCGTGCCCGCGGCGGTGTTCAGCTATGCCGGCTTGGAGGCGCCCGCAGTCGTCTACGGCGCCGCACACCTGTCGAGCGGCCCCGATGAGCTGATCCTCGCCCCCTACGCCCTCACCTGGACCGTCGACGCCGCCGACCCCCCCGGATTCTGATCGCGGATTCGAGCGGTACGGTCGCGGCGTTTCTTCCCAAGAATCGCGGGGATCGGAGGGGTCGGCGGGTTCTTGGGAAGATTTCGACACCCCAGGTGCCGACCGAACGCGATCAGAAACCTTGGGTTTTGATGGTGGTCCAGAGGTGGGTGAGGGTGGGTTCGCCGCAGGTGCGGGTGTCGATGCCCTGGCCGGCGGCGAGTTCGGCGACGGCGACCGCCCGGCGTCGGAACTTGGCCGCCGGCCTGACGGAGGGCGACCTCGGGGTCGACCTTGCGGTGGCGCGCGACGTTGACCACTGCGAACAGCAAGTCGCCGAGCTCTCCGGCGAGCAGTTCGTGGTCGGCGTCGAACACCTCGGTGACCTCGAGGAGCTCCTCGGCGACCTTGTCGAGGGTGCCGCGCGCGTCGTCCCAATCGAAGCCGGCCTTGGCCGCCGCTTTCGACAGCTCGAGGGTGAACAACAGGGCGGGCAGGTGGCCCGGGACCGACTCGACGAGCTCGGCCAACCCGGGCGGTGGCGCATCGGCGGTTCCTCGCTCGGAGCGCTTGATGGCCTGCCAGTTGTCGACCACGGCGCTGGCGCCGGAGACCGTCACATCGCCGAAGACGTGGGGATGGCGGCGGATCATCTTCTCGCTGATCTCTCGCGCCACATCGGAGAGCGCGAACCGGCCTTCCTGCTCGGCGATCGCGGCATGCAGCACCACCTGGAGCAGGACGTCGCCGAGCTCGCCGATCAGCTCGTCGTCGCCCCGGCCTTCGTCGCCCAGCTCGCCGATGGCCTCGACCAGCTCGTAGGTCTCCTCGACTGCGAATCGAGCCAGCGACTGATGGGTCTGCTCACGGTCCCAGGGGCACTCGGCCCGCAGCCGTCGGGTGATCTCGTGGAACCGCACGAGCTCGTGACCGACCGGCGCAGCGAGGCGGGGCAGGTACACCGAGGTCAAGTGGTCGGCCTCGACCGTGCGGTCGAGCTCTGCCCACGTGGTGTGGGTGACGAGCTCGTCGGGACATCCGAGACGCTGCAGGATCACGACCGGCTCGTCGCCCGCCCCGTCGTCGCCCACGTCGTCGATGGCGAGCTTGATGTCGGAGAGCACCCAGTTGGCGTGGCAGTGGGCAACCAGCAGTGGACCGCGTTCGCCGGCCGCGGCGACTGCGAAGTCGTGGCCGTCGATCAGCCGCAGCCCGGCTTCCACAGGGTCGATGCCCAACCGGTCGTACGCGAGATCGAGGAACGAGAGCGATGGCAGGATCTCGACCTCGACCCGGGGATCGTCGCGCAACAATCTCACCGTTCGTTCGAGGACGAGCGGGGAACCGGGAACGGCGTAGAGGATCTCGCCGGCGCCGACGGCCGCCGTGACGAGCGCTTCGACGATCGCCGAGTACACGTCGTCGAACGAGTCGAGTGAGTCGTAGAGATGGTCGAACGACTGAGCATTGCTGACCGCGACCGCCGAGGGATGACGAGTCGTGCGAACGAAGCGAACCGGAATCCGTTCGATCGCCGAGAGCACTGCTGCCGTGACGTGTTCAGGGCCTGCTGGACCGAGCCCGGCGACGATGACCCGGGGACGGCTCACGCCGCCGGTGCAGCCTGATCGAGGGCAACGATCTGGCGCTGTTCGTCGGACCAGGTTCCGATCGACGAACTGACCGACACGTCGGCAGCATCGAAGATGTCGGTCACGAGTTGCTGCTGCGCGGCTGCGTCGATGGTCTGGGCGATCACATCGGCGACCTCGTCGTACGGCGCGAGCCGGATGATGTGGAAGCCGAAGTCGGATTGCACCGGGGCGGTGGGGACCCCGACCTCGGCGGCCAGGGTGCCGTCGACGAACGGCGCCACGAACGATGCCGCGAACGCTGCGACGTCGATGCACGGGGACCCGGTGTTGGGATCGGTGAGCACGCCGCCCTGGGCGGCCGAACCGTCGGTCGAGACCTCGGCGGCCAGCGTGGCGAAGTCCTCGCCATCGGCCAGGCGCGCCTCGACCGCCTCGGCCTCAGCCTCCGTCGTGACGAGGATGTGGCTCACGCAGACGATGCCGCTCTCGGCGGGCCCGGCCTCGTACAGCGCGGCGGCCTCCTCGGGTGGGGTGGCGACGGACTGGAACAGGCTGTCGATCCCCGCCAGGAAGTCGATGAGGCGCCCCTTGGTCGACTCGGTCGCCTGGGACCAGGTCGTCAGGCCCTGGCTGAGCTGGTCCTCCTGCGAGGCGCGCGTCTCGGCGCTGACCGTGATGTTGCGCTCGACGAGCGCCTGGCGGACGATCTCCTGCTGAACGAGGGAGGTGGCGATCTGGCGAGCCGCGGTGCCGTCGAGCACGTCTTCACCCAGCTCGCTCGGTGCCACCTGGGCGAACTCGGCGAGTGTCAGATCGCTGGTGCGTGCCTCGAACGAGTCGCGGTCGATGTCGACACCGTTCACGGTGGCAATCGGCTTGTCGACCGTTGAGCAGGAAGCGAGCAGGGAAACCGCGGCGAGCGTTCCGGCGGCGAGGACCAGGCGTCGAGTCACGGCGACCGAGGCTACCCACCCGCGCCGGCCAGCCGCCGATCAGTCAGCCGATCAACCGTTGATCGGCCGTCGATCAGCGAGTCGATCGAACCTCGGGCAGCCGCCCGAATCCATCAAAGTGGTCGAACGGTGGGCGTTCAGCCGACTGGAATCAGCTCTCGCAACATTGCGACCAGCGTGGCCGCGGGGTCGGCGCCCTTCTTGAGTGGGATCACCAGCTGCTGTTGATCCTCTTTGTAGATCGCGTCGCGGGCGACCCGACGGAGCCGCATCATCGCGCTGGTCTTGAGCTCGAGCGGGGCGAGGCGTGCTTGTTGGCCCATGAGCGAGATGTCGCGCAAGCCGACGCGATGGCACTCGGCCCGCAGCCGCCCCACCATCAACAGCGCCTCGGCCGGGGCCGGGACCGGGCCGTACCGGTCCTCCCACTCCTGGCGGATGTCGTCGACCTGGCTGTCGGTCGTGACCGAGGCCAACCGTCGGTACGCCTCGAGCCGGAGCTCTTCCTTGCCGACGTACTCCTTGGGCAGGAATGCGTCGACCGGCACGTCGAGCTTGATCTCGGCCGGCGCCTTGGGCTGTTCCTCACCCTTCATCTCGGACACTGCTTCGGTGACCATCTGGCAGTAGAGGTCGTAGCCGACTGCCGCGATGTGGCCCGATTGGGACTCGCCGAGCAGGTTGCCGGCGCCGCGGATCTCGAGATCACGCATGGCGATCTTGAAGCCGCTGCCGAGATCGGTGGCCTCGCCGATGGCCTTGAGCCGCTCGTAGGCCTCCTCGGTGAGGATCTTGTCGCGTGGATGGAAGAGATAGGCATATGCCCGGGAACCGCTGCGGCCGACGCGGCCCCGCAACTGGTGCATCTGGCCGAGCCCGAGCAGATCGGCCCGCTCGACCACCAGGGTGTTCACCGTCGGCATGTCGATGCCGCTCTCGATGATGGTGGTGCACACCAGCACGTCGAACAAGCCCTCGTGGAAGTCGACCACGATCTGCTCGAGGGAACCTTCGTCCATCTGGCCGTGCGCAACTGCCACTCGCGCCTCGGGTACGAGCTCCCGCAGCCGCGTGGCACAGGTGTCGATCGACTGCACTCGGTTGTGGACCCAGAACACCTGCCCCTCGCGTAGCAGTTCGCGGCGGATGGCTTCGACCGCGACTCGCTCGTCGTACTCGCCGACGTAGGTGAGGATCGGCTGGCGGTCGGCGGGCGGGGTCTGGAGCAGGGTGAGGTCGCGGATGCCGACGAGGCTCATCTCCAACGTCCGGGGAATCGGCGTCGCCGACAGCGTGAGCACGTCGACGTTGGTCTTCAGCTTCTTCACCGCCTCTTTGTGCTGCACACCGAACCGCTGCTCTTCATCGACCACGAGGAGCCCGAGATCCTTGAACTTGAGGTTCTCCGACAGCAACCGATGAGTACCGATCAAGCAGTCGACCTCGCCACTGGCCGCGCCCTCGATGACCTTCTTCGCCTGGCCCGCGGTGAGGAACCGGGAGAGCACCTCGACCCGGACGGGGAACCCCGAGAAGCGGTCGGCGAACGTGTTCCCGTGCTGCTGGGCCAGCAGCGTGGTGGGAACGAGCACCGCCACCTGTTTGCCGTCCTGGATGGCCTTGAACGCAGCGCGGATGGCGACTTCGGTCTTGCCGAATCCGACATCGCCGCACACCAACCGGTCCATCGGGTGGGCGGTCTCCATGTCGGCCTTCACATCGGCGATCGCCTGGCGTTGGTCGGGCGTCTCGACGTACGGGAAACTCTCCTCCATCTCCTGCTGCCACGGAGTGTCCTGCGGAAAGGCGTGGCCCGCCGCGTGCATCCGCTTCTGGTACAGGACGACCAGCTCCTGGGCGATCTCGCGGACCGCCGACCGGACCCGTGACTTGGCCTTGGCGAAATCGGCGCCACCGAGGCGATGGAGCGATGGCGTCTCGCCGCCGACGTACTGGCGGACCGCGTCGATCTGGTCGGAGGGGACGTAGAGCTTGTCGCCGCCCTTGTACTCGAGGAGCAGGTAGTCGCGCTCGACCCCGCCGATGCTCCGCTTGACCATGCCGGTGTACTGACCGCAGCCGTGCTGGTAGTGCACGACGTAGTTCCCGGGCTTGAGGTCTTCGAAGAACCCGGCAGTGTCGCGTTTGCGGGGGCGGGGCTGGCGGTGGGCGCGGCGCCGACCCGTCAGGTCGGACTCCGAGATGACGGCGAGCTTGGCCGAGGGAATGGTGCAGCCGCGGTGCAGCGGCGCCACGACCACCGAGCCGCCCGGGCGGGTGAGGTCGAGCTCGCCCTCGCCGCGGACCGGGAGGTCGAGGCCCTGCTGGCGCAGCAGATCGGCCAGACGGATCGCGGAGCCTGCCCCATCGGCGGCGACCACCACCCGGAAGCCTTCGGCCAACAGGGAACGCAGCCGTTCGGCGACTCCGTTGCCCTGGCCGCCGGTGATCGGAGCCCACGTGCTGGCCGCGATGGCGGGCGACTCGGGCGCCTCGGGGGTCGGCACGATCGACAGCGCCGAGCGCAGCGCTGGTCCTGAGCCGAGGAGACGGTCGGGCCCGGCGTGGAGCTGGGGGAAGGTCTCGTCGCGCTCGCGGCCCCACGTGGTGCTCAACGCCCGCGCCAGGTCTTCTTCCTCGGCCAACAGGTCAGCGGCCCGATCGCGCATGCGCCGTGGCTCGATCAGGACGACCTGGGCCTGCTCACCGAGCAGATCGGTGAGCAGCTGTTCGCCATCGGCGAGCCAGGGGAGCCAGCTCTCCATGCCCTCGAACAGCAACCCCTCCGACAACCGCTCCCAGTGCTCGCGCCCCCATGGTTCGGTTGCGACGAGCTTCGAGGCGCGCGCGCGGAGCTCGTCGTCGGGGACCAGTTCTCGCGCGGCGAAGATCTCGGTGAGCTCGAGCGCGTCGGTCGATCGCTGATCGCTCACCGAGAACCCGGTCAGCCGGTCGACCTCGTCGCCCCAGAGATCGATCCGGATCGGACCGTCTTCGGTCGACGGGAAGATGTCGACGATCGCGCCGCGGCGCGAGAACTCGCCGCGGTGCTCGACGAGCTCTTCCCGGCGATAGCCCATCACGGTGAGGCGGGCGCAGAGCTCGTCGGGATCGATGGTCTGCCCGGGTCGCACCGTGATGGGCGCGGCGCCTTCGCCCCAGGTGCCGAGCCGTTGGAGGAGCGCTCGGACCCCGGCGACGATGACCATCGGCATCCGCTCCGGCGACGCCACCCGGTGCAGCACCCGCAGGCGACGCCCCATGGTCTCCACGCTCGGGCTCACCCGCTCGAACGGCAGCGTCTCCCAGGCGGGGAAGAGCTCCACCTCACCAGGGTCGAGGAACTGGGCGAGATCGTCGGCGAGCTGGCCGGCCATCGTGCCCGTCGGCGTGGCGATGACCAGCGGTCGGCGGGCGCGGCGCGCCGCGAGCGCGGCGATGACGAGCGGGCGGGCAGCTTCCGGGACGGCGAGCACAGCGTTGGCCGCGCCGGCGATCTGCCGGAACGCGGACTCGTCGCCGAGCAGCTCGGGCAGGCTGCGGAGGGGAGCGGGGGACGTGCTCATGAAGCCGTTCCAGAGTACCGGCCGCCACCCGGCGCCGGACCTCGGCGGCAGACCTCCGCGCCAGTACCGGCCGTGGCACCGGGCACCAGACCTCGACGTCAGGTGGGACGGCGGCTGTTGATCTCGAGCATGGCCCGGTCGGGACCGTGGGCGGCGATGAGCTCGACGGCCTCGACCGCGACGACGACGGATTCGTCGAGCAGCAGCCGCTCGGACTTGGGCACCTTGCTCAGCACGTGCCCGGCCCCCGCCTCCTTCGACGGGGGCTTGCCCACGCCGATGCGCACCCGCACGAAGTCCTGGGTCTTCAGGTGCGCGGTGATCGAACGCAGCCCGTTGTTCCCGGCGAGTCCGCCGCCAACCTTCACCCGCACGATGCCAGGTGGCAGGTCGAGCTCGTCGTGGACCACGACGAGCTGGTCGGGCTCCACGATCCCATATCGCTTGACCAGCTTGACCACCGCCTCGCCCGACAGGTTCATGTAGGTGGTCGGGAAAGCGAGGGCCACGCGCCGGCCGCCGAGGGTGATCTCGGCGGCCAGTGCCCGTTCCTTGCCCGCCTTGAGCGCCGTGCCGGCGGCCGCGGCCAGCCGAGCCACGACTTCGGCTCCGACGTTGTGGCGACTGCGCTCGTACTCCTTGCCCGGGTTCCCCAGGCCGACGACCAGGAGGTCCGACGGCGTCCCCCGCCGCTCGGCCCCGCTGCGCAGGGGGTTACTCCGCCGGCTCGGCCGCAGCCTCGGCGGCGGCTTCGGCCGACGCCTCGGCGGCGGTCTGCGAGTCGGCCTCGGTGCTGCCCTGGATGGCGGTCACGACGGGCATGTCAGGGTCGCCGGCCGCGGTGGAGCCGGCGGGCAGCTCGATCTCGGACAGTCGGATGACCTGGCCGGGCTGCATGTCGGTCACGTTGATCACGATCTCGGTGGGCATGGTGTTCGGGGTGCAGATGACCTCGATGGTGTCGACCGCCGGGTCGACCATGCCGCCGTCGTTCAACACGGCCTTGGCCTCACCCTCGAGCCGCACCGGCACCGAGATGGTGATCTCTTCGTTGACGTTCACCTGGATGAAGTCGATGTGACTCACGTGGCGGCGAATCGGGTGGCGCTGGAGGTCTTTGATGATCGCCGGGTACTTCTTGCCGTCGACATCGAGCGACAACAGGGTGTTGAACCCGGCGCCGCTGAGCGCCAGGCGCAGCTCACGGCGGTCGACGCTCACCGACAGGGGGTCCATGCCATGGCCGTAGATCACCGCCGGGATCTTTCCTTCGGCGCGAAGTCGGCGTGAAGCGGCCGAGCCAGTCGGGCGCCCACTTTGGGCAACAAGGGAACTCTGAGACATGGCGGGGCCCTCCAGGGAGGCATTGCTGCAAACGGCGGTCAATCCTACGTGGCAGATGCGCTGAGTCGAAACCCGCGTTCAGGCCTGGTTCTCGCCGCCGAAGATCTCACTCACGCTGGTGTCGTCGAACACGGCATCGAGGGCGTCGGCGATGATCTTGGCGATCGAGAGCACCTCGAGCTTGTCGAACTGCTTCTCGGGTGGCAGCGAGAGCGTGTTGGTGACGATCACCCGGTCGATCGGGGCGTTCTTCAAACGGTCGACGGCGGGCCCGGAGAGCAGGCCGTGGGTGGCCATCGCCCAGACGTCGGTGGCGCCTTTGGCCTTCAGCACTTCGCACGCCGACACGATGGTGCCGGCGGTATCGATCATGTCGTCGACCAAGATGCACTGCCGGCCTTCGACCTCGCCGATCACGTCACGGGCGATCGCCACGTTGGTGGTGCCCTTCGGCCGACGCTTGTAGATGAAGGCCAGGTCGGCGTTGAGGTGCTGGGCCATGCGTTCGGCGACCTTGATGCGCCCGGCATCGGGGCTGACGATGACCGGGCTGGTGCCGTGGGAGCGGATGTAGGCCTCGAGCACGGGGATGGCGGTGAGGTGGTCGACGGGGCCGTCGAAGAACCCTTGGATCTGGCCGGAGTGGAGGTCGATGGACACCATCCGCTTGGCCCCGGCCGCTTTGAACAGGTCGGCGATCAGGCGGCGCCGTGATCGGTTCGCGGCCTTCGGCCTTGCGGTCCTGGCGGGCGTATCCGTAGAACGGGCAGACCGCCGTGATCCGCTTGGCGGATGCCCGATGAGCGGCGTCGATCATGATGAGCTGTTCCATGATCGAGTCGTTGACGGACCGGCCATCGGAACCGGCGTGGGTCTGCATGATGAACACGTCGGTGCCACGAATGCTCTCGCCGAACCGGGGCCGGATCTCACCGTTGGCGAAATCGACCAGGTTGTCCTCGCCGAGCGTTGTTTCGAGGTGTTCGGCCACCTCCTCGGCCAGCTCCCGGTGGGTCCGGCCCGACAGGAGCGTCATGCGTTTGGTGGTGACTTTCTCCATGCTGTGCTCCCGTAGTGGTGGCGCTCCGGGGGATTCGGCCCCTCAGCTCGCGGCGCCAGTGTAGAACGGCCCGGTGCGTTGCCCCGCGGCCACGGTGGACCCGGGCTCCAGAGAGGCAAAGGGGCCCACGTGCGCATCGTCGCCGATCTCGCAATCGTGGGCCACGGTGTTGGCGACGTTGGCGCGCCGGCCCACCACGGTGTCGACAAGGCGGGTGTCAGGGCCGATCTCGGCGCCGTCGCCGACGACGGTGCGGCCCTGGAGGATCGTGCCCGGGAACAACGTGACGTCGCGACCGAGCTGGACCGTCACATCGATGAACGTCTGGCGGGGATCGAGCATCGTGACCCCGTTCAAGAGGAACGTCTTGTTGGTCCGGCGCCTGAGCTCGCGCTCGGCCAGGGCCAGCTGCCAACGGTCGTTGACCCCTTGGGTCTCGGCCGGGTCGTCGGCCGTGACCGAGCCCACCTGGTGGCCCAACCCGGCGAGCGCCTCGATCACATCGGTCAGGTAGTACTCGGATTGGGCGTTGTTGGTGGACAGCCGCCGCAGCCCGGGTCCGAGCAGGTCTCGCCGGAACGCATAGATCCCGGTGTTGACCTCGTCGATCGCCCGTTCCTCGGGGGTGGCGTCACGCTGCTCGACGACGCGTAGCACCCGCCCATCCTTGGCCCGGATCACCCGTCCGTAGCCGGTGGGGTCGATCATCCGGGCCGCGAGCAGGGTCGCCCCGGCCCCGGACGCCTCGTGAGCGCCGACGAACGCCTCGAGGGTCGACGACTGCAGCAGCGGTGCATCGCCGGGTAGCACCACGATGGTGGAGGTGTCATCGAGGTCGTCCTCGGGGAAGGCGGTCAACCCGACGATGACGGCGTGGCCCGTGCCGCGCTGCTCGGTCTGTTCGACGAAGCTGACGTTGGCCCAGCCAGGAGCCTGTTCCTGGACCTTCTTGGTGACCTGCTCGGCGCCATGGCCGACCACGATCACGGTCCGATCGACCCGGAGCTCGCTGAGGGCGTGGATGACGTGCATCACCATCGGACGGCCGCAGATGAGGTGGAGCGGCTTGGGGCGGGACGACCGCATTCGGGTCCCCTCGCCGGCCGCGAGCACAATGGCGGAGGTGGGCATGGCTTCGTTCTAGCGCGCCGCAACGAGCGGCGGGCGGAGATCTGCGAACCAAACGGTCGCTTCGTGGCTCGGGGGAGAGGGCTCGAACCCCTATTCACGGAATCAAAATCCGTTGTCCTGCCGGTTGGACGACCCCCGAAGGATGAGCGGCCACACGATATCCGCGGTCGGGTGCGGTCGCCCTTTCGCTTTCGGTCGCCGACACCGGTAGCCTTGCCCGCCTTATGGGTTCGCTGATCAAGAAGCGCCGCAAGCGCATGCGCAAGAAGAAGCACCGCAAGATGCTGAAGCGCACGCGCTTCCAGCGTCGTAACAAGTAGTCGTCGGCGCCAGTCGCCGCCGACATCCTGAGGACGTCGACCGACCGCCCGTTGCTACGGGCGGTCGGTGCGCGTCACGACGACGAGTGCGTCGGGAAGCGCGTCCAGCAGTTCCGGGTGGGCGCCCTCGATGAACCAGGTGGAACCCGACCCGGCGAGCGACGGGCGCTGGGTGCACGCCTCGGTGATGCGGTCCCGCCAGCGGGCGAGCATCGGTTCGACCACGAGCGCGGCGGGTTCCAGATCGTTGGGTCCGTCGGCCCGGGGCCCGCCGAGCTCGTCCCACGCCCGGTAGACCGCGGGAGTGGAGCACTGCAACGGCGGGGTGACCACGGTGATGTCGAGCGAGATGGGTTCCAACGGCTCGACCACCTCGCCGATCCCTCGTACCCGGGCCCGCCCGCCGACCAGGCAGAACGACACATCGGCGCCGAGGCGGCTGGCGGCCACGACGTCGGTGAAACCGGCCCAGCGCAACACCGCGGCCGCGTCGGAGGATCCGCCGCCGAGCCCGGCGCCGTGCGGGATCCGCTTGTCCAGGTGCACCCGGGCCGAGCGCCCCGCCAACCGGAGCGCCTGGGCGACGAGGTTCGACGCGTCGAGCGGCATCCCGTCGGCGTAGGGCCCCTCGGCGCTCAGGATCGTTCCCGCGGCCGGCTCGGTCTCGGTGATCCAGAGGGTGTCGTGGAACTCGAGGGTCACCATCTCGGCGTCGATCAGGTGGTAGCCGTCGTCACGCAACCCGGTCATGCGCAGGCTCCGCGTCAGTTTGGCCGGGGCCCGCAACGCCGTACCTCGGGAGGATCCCTCGGCCGAGTTCATCGCGTTCAGGTCACCCGTGCCGCGTGGCTGGCGAGGAGCCCCCACGCGTAGACGTCGAGTTCCTCGGCGCGGGCTTCGGGCGACACTCCCGCCTTCTCGAACCCCGCGGTGTCGACCAGGCCGGCGAGCGACCGGCGCAGCATCTTGCGACGTTGTGCGAAGCCGGTCTTGATCAAGGTGAACAGCCACTCACGATCGATGTTCAACGGCACGGCCGGCTTGGCCCGGCGGGTGATCGACACCAGGGCCGAGTCGACGTTCGGGCGGGGCAGGAACACGGTGGGAGGGACCAGCCCTTCGATCCGGGCCTCGGCCCAGTAGGCGATCTTCACGGTGACTGCGCCATAGGCCGGGGTGCGGGTGGCGGCGACGAAGCGTTCGCCGACCTCTTTTTGGACCATCACCAACATGCGTTGGACGCTGGGCACGTGATCGAGCAGGGTGATCACCAAGGGGGTGGCGATGTTGTAGGGCAGGTTGGCGACCAGCACCCACGGCTTGTCGTGGCCGAGCTCGTGGGCGAGGTCGAGCTGGGTGACATCGGCGTGCACGACCCGTACGTTGGGAAGGCCCGCTACCTGTTGGCGCAGGACGGGCACGAGGCCGTTGTCGATCTCGATGGCGAGGACCTGGGCGCCGGTCTCGGCGAGTGCCAGGGTGAGCGAGCCGAGCCCGGCACCGATCTCGACCACGTGGTCCTTGGGGCCGACGTTGGCCATCCGGGCGATCCGCCGCACGGTGTTCGGGTCGACGACGAAGTTCTGCCCGAACGACCTTCGGGGGGTCAGGCCGTGTTGTTTCAGGAGTTCCGCCGCGGTGGTCCGCGAGATCGTCATCCGGGGTCACCAGGAGATCTGCACGGGGAGCGGCGCATCGCCGAGATCGGCGAGCTCCAAGAACACGTCGGTGTCGATCACGATCACGGCGTCGCCGACCAGCGGCTTGGTGGAGACGTTCGTGCACGCGATCTTGTAGCCGTTGTCGGTGTTGGTCACCACGATCCGTTCGCCGAACGGTGCGATCGGTGAACCGCAGGGTCGATCCTCGCTGGTGAGCTCGCTCGGCCAGCGCCGGTAGCTGGCGGTTCCTTCGGCCGACTCGCCGGACGCCGGTGGTGCGACATCGATGGTGACGATCCCGTCATCGACGACGCCCGACGCCACAGGAGTCACGGACACCGCGAGGGCTTCGCCGATGTCGGTCTCGGGCGGCTCCAGCCCGGCGGCCGCCACCGATTCGGTGCCAACCCCTCCCGTGGCACCCAGTGCAGCGACCGATTCGGGGCCGGCCTGCTCCTGCTTGGCGGACCAGAGGAACGGCAACGCGACCACCGTGAGCACGGCGGCGATCACCAACCTTCCCTGATCTCCAGGCTCCTGGAACACTCGACAGCCCTTCGTAGCGCAGCAGTGAGGCAGGCAGGAACGGGCGCTGCCGCCCGCATCGCTGACAGAACGTTACGAATCCGGCACCGAAAACGCAATCACCGTGCTCTGCCAGGCCGAATGCGTGAACTGCTCGAACGTTTCGCCACGCACGGTGGCGAGAGTCGCCGCAACATGGGTGACGAACGCCGGCTGGTTGCGGCGACCCCGGTGGGGCACCGGTGCGAGGTAGGGCGAGTCGGTCTCCACGAGCAAGCGGTCCGCCGGGCAACGCCGGGCCGCGTCTCGCAGCGGCTCGGCCGTCTTGAACGTGACGATCCCGGAGAAGCTCAGGAACGCTCCCAGCGCGAGACATCGGTCGGCTTCCGCAGGGCCACCCGAGAAGCAGTGGAAGATGGTTCGCCTCGGTGTTCCTTCGACGGCGAGGATCTCGAAGGTGTCGTCCCAGGCATCACGGGTGTGGATGACGAGTGGCAGATCTCGCTCGTGGGCCAGGGCGATCTGGGCCGCGAACGCGGTCCGTTGGGCGTCGCGGGGCGAGTGCTCGTAGAAGTAGTCGAGCCCGCACTCCCCGACTGCGAGCACCTTCGGTGCGTCGAGGAGGTCGACGATCGTGGCCACGCCGAATCGGGCCTCGTGCGGATGGAGCCCGACGGTGGCCCAGACGCCGTCGTGCTCGGCCGCGATGGCGATGGCCGCTTCCGAGCTCGCCCGGTCGCAGCCGACCGTGATCATCGCCTCGACGCCCGCCGCGCGAGCCGCGGCAACGGTGGCCGGGGCGTTCTCGGGATCGAGATGGCAGTGGGCGTCGAACAGGCGGGTCATTGTTTGCGGGGGAACAACGGGTCGCCCTTGGCCACGGCGAGCCCGCCCGGGTAGCCGCCCCAACTCGTCGCGGCGGGCACCCGCTGATCGTCGACCCGGCCGGGCAGGCCGATCCGTTCCCACACCTGCTGGGTGGTCGAGGGAATGGCGGGGGTGGCGAGGATGCTGACGAGGCGCAGCGCCTCGAGCGCATCGCCCATCACGGCGTCGACGCGCGCTCCTGGTTCGGCTTTCCACGGTTCGTTGTTCTCGAGGTGGGCGTTGGTGGCCCGGATCAACGACCACGCAGCTTCGAGCGCCCGGCTCGGTTGCACCGCGGCCCACGCGGCGATCGAGGCGGCGACGGCTTCGTCGGCGATGGGCGCCAACGGGCTGTCGGGGGCGGGCGCCGGCCCGATGCCACCGCACTTCTTCACCACGACCGTGGCGACGCGAGAGAGCAGGTTGCCCAGGTTGTTGGCGAGATCGCTGTTGTACCTCGCGGTGAGGCCCTCGTGGGTGAAATCGCCGTCGGATCCGTACGGGGTGTCGGCGAGCACGTAGTAGCGAAAGCCGTCGATGCCGAACTCCTCGATGAGATCGAGTGGGTTCACGACATTGCCCGAGGTCTTGCTCATCTTCTCGCCGCCCACGAGGAGCCAGCCGCCCACGGCCCAGCCGCGGGGAGGTTCGACGCCGGCCGACAGCAGCATGGCCGGCCAGTACACGCAGTGGTGGCGGATGATGTCTTTGCCGATGAGGTGGTAGTCGACCGGCCACCACTGCTCGAACCGTTCGTCGTCGCGGCCGTAGCCCACGGCCGACAAGTAGTTGGTGAGCGCGTCGAACCACACGTAGGCGACGTGCGCCGGATCCCACGGCAACGGGATGCCCCACTGCAGGCTCGTGCGAGAGATCGAGAAGTCCCGGAGGCCCGACTTGATCAGCCCGATCACCTCGTTGCGGCGATGGTTCGGGACGATGGCGTCGGGGTGCTCGTCGTACAGCGCGAGCAAGCGGTCCTCGAAGCGGGAGAGGCGGAAGAAGTAGTTCTCCTCCTCGAAGTGATCGACCGGGCGCTTGTGGATCGGGCAGAGCAACCCACCTGACCCATCGGCGACGAGCTCGTCCTCGGTGTAGTACTCCTCGCACGCCACGCAGTACAGACCGGAGTAGGTGCCGAGCTCGATGTCGCCGGCGTCGTAGCAGGCTTGGAGCAGTTTGGCGACGGCGACCTTGTGGCGCGCTTCGGTGGTTCGGATGAAGTCGTCGTTGGAGATGCCGAGCCGGCTCCAGGCCTCGACGAACTGCGGAGCGATCGAGTCGGCGAAGTCTTGCGGGGACAGGCCCGCGTCCTCGGCGGCTTGCTGGATCTTGAGTCCGTGCTCGTCGGTGCCGGTGAGGAAGTGCACGTCCTCACCGAGCAGCCGGTGCCAGCGAGCGAGCGCGTCTCCGACGATGGTCGTGTACGCGTGGCCGAGGTGCGGCTTGGCGTTCACGTAGTAGATCGGTGTCGTCAGATAGAAGCGGTCGCCCACGTCGGCGAGGCTACCGAGGCATCGTCGGGAACACCGGGGACTTATCGGGCCCCGACCGAGTGCGACCTCCACTCACTGCGCGGCGAGCGCATTCCGACGCCCCGGTCGGCTTCAGGCGGGTTGGCGGTCGGGTCGTTTCCGGGGAGATATGTGGCCGAGGCCGAGGGCGTCGGAGCAGTCGGGGATGGAGAGCGGCGTTCGATGACGTGGTGCACCTCGAAACGTCCACGGTGGTGACAGCCCGGGAACTGGCACTGCGGATGCCGGGTACGAGCCATGCCCGCTGGCGGGCAGTGAGAGCTTTACGCCGGTCCTTTACGACCGGCCCGGTCGGCGCCGCCAGGGCATGGGCGACGCGGACCCGTTCGATCCCGGCAGCCATACTCAGCCCACATTTCCACGACATCCACTGCGCCGCCGGGCACTCCCAGGCCGCGTCACAGATCCCGCACACCATTCCCGCGGGAAACGCAGACCAGCGGGGCCCCGCCCGGCGCCGATTCCCGCGGGAAGCCCGACTTCCGGAACCACCATCATCCCGGGCGACGGCGCGATGAAAGAAACGACCTCGACGGAAGTCGCTATCTGCGGCGGGCGGACAGCTTCCAGCCGGCCGTGAACGATCCGGCGGCCAGCGCGGCGGTCCCCACGCCCGCCGTGGTGCGGCGGATGACGGCTTTGGTGCGGCGGGCGAAGATCACCACGGGCCAGCCGCGGCGCAGGGCGATGCGCTCGAGTTTGCTGTCGGGGTTCACCGCCACCGGGTGCCCGATGGCTTCGAGCATCGGCAGGTCGCTGATCGAGTCGCTGTATCCGTAGCACTGCTGGAGGTCGAATCCCTCCCACCGGGCGAGGGTGGTGATCGCCTCGACCTTTCCGGGGCCGTAGCAGAACGGGCCGTCGAGTTCGCCCGTGTAGCGACCGTCGACGACCCGGGAGACGGTCCCGATGCCATGCGTCATGCCGAGCGCGGCCGCCAGCGGCTCGACCAGCTCCACCGGTGAGGCCGACACGATGTAGGTGGCCCGGCCCCGGCGTCGATGGCTCTCGATGAGCTCTTTCGACTCGGGCCGCACCCGCTCGAGCAGCTTGGGCAGGATCACCTCGTTCAGCGACAGCAGGCTGTCGCGCTCGGTGCCCTGAACAGCACCGAGGATCCGTTCGCGGACCTTCTCGGCCGCGTCGCCACCGAGATCGCCGAAGAGCTTGAAACCGAGCGCGCCGAGCCCGTCGCGCACGAACTGGTTGCTGGTCATCATCCCGGCCCGCCAGGCGGCCATCCCGAACACGAACGCCGAGGACCCGCTGATCAGCGTTCGGTCGAGGTCGAAGAACGCCGCCGCAGGACCGTGGGGGGACATATGGGTCAGCTCAGACATCGCCGACCCGACGATATCCAACGAGGCTCGGGCCCCCTCAGCGTTCGAGGGTGAGCGCCAGGGTGTACACGTGGCGTTTCTGTGCTTTCAACGCGGCGGCCACATCGCTGACCGCCGTCTTGGTGGTCTCGCCGGCCGCCAGTCGGGCGCGTAGCGCGGCGCGGATGGTGTCGTCGTCGGCGGGGCCGTCGCCGGGCGCCCCTGCGAGGACGATCACGTACTCCCCGAGGGGGGGGACCTCGTGGGTGTGGGCGACGGCCTCGGCCAACGTACCGCGCCACACCTCTTCGTGGAGCTTGGTGAGCTCCCGCGCCAGCACGACTCGCCGGTCGTCGCCGCAGGCCGCCGCCAGTTCGGCGACCGTACGAGCGAGCCGGTGGGGGGCCTCGTAGAACACCACGGTGCGATGCTCACTCGCCGCTTCGGCGATGCGCTGAGCGCGGCCGGAACCGCTGCGGGGGAGGAAGCCCTCGAAGACGAACCGCCCGGTCGGCAGTCCGCTGATGCCCAGCGCCATCACCACTGCCGACGGGCCAGGTATCGAGGTGACGTCGTGGCCGGCGTCGAGCGCCGCGGCCACCAAGCGTTCACCGGGGTCGCTGATGCCGGGCGAACCGGCATCGGACACGAGGGCGACCGTGCAGCCGTCGGCCAGGAGCTCGAGGATCTGACCGATCCGGTCGGTCTCGGTGTGCTCGTTCACCACGATCATCCGAGTGCCACGGATGTCGTTCCGGCTCAGCAGGAGCCCGGTGCGACGGGTGTCCTCGCAGGCGACCACATCGGCGTCGCGCAGCGCGTCGAGGGCCCGGGTCGAGAGGTCGCCGAGGTTGCCGATCGGCGTGGCGACGAGGATGAGCCGGCCGGGCGAGCCGCTCACTCCCGGATCTCGATCACGTCGCCGACCCGCAGACCCCACCGGGCGAATGCGCCGGCCTCGGCTTCGACCACCGTGCGGGCGTGCCACATCGGGATTCCCAGCCGGTGTCTGCGCATTCGCAGCGTCTTGAGGACCGCGCCGTCGGCGTCGAGGTAGGCGACGTCGAGCGGGAACTTCAAGCCGAACGTGTGGATCCAGCGGCACGGGCGCAGTACCAGTGCGCCCTCGGCGTGATCCCGACCCAGCAGCCCGCGAGCGCGACTGCTCCGATCGGTCGCGACATCTGCGGCTGCGAGCACGCGCCCTTCAACGACGAGCCACGCCATGGCCGCCAGGATGTCACGTTGGGGACCGCGAACGGAACCTCCCGGGTCCGAACGACGTTCCGAGGTCACGCGAGATCAGGATCTACCGGCACCAGCCCGGCCGATTCGGCCAGGTCCTTGTTGAGATGTCGAACGATCGTGCCCAGCAGCTCGGTGAGCTGTGCCTGTTGCTCGGGTGTGAGGGAATCGAGCAGATACTGACGGACCGCCTCGATGTGTCCTGGGGCGGCGTCGACGAGCGCCTGCATGCCGACATCGGTGAGCACGGCGAAGTGCACCCGACGGTCGGTGGCAGATCGGCGACGGATGATCCACCCGAGCTTCTCGAGGTTGGCGACCGCGTGTGACAGCCGGCTCGCCGATGACGACGTGAGCTGGGCCAGGTCGGACATCCGGAGCGAACGGTTGGGCGCCTCCGAGAGCCGGGACAACATGCCGTAATAGTCGTGCGACATGTGCGAGTCATGACGCAGCTGGTGATCGAGCTCCGTCGACACCAGCAGGGTGGCGAAGAGGAAAGCTCGCCAAGCGAGCTGCTCATCGGAAGTCAGCCACCGCGTGTCACTCACGATGTAAGGCTATGGACAGCCGTGTCGCTCTGGCAGGTCCAAAGTCCCGAAGATGTGGGATCTCTTCGTCAGCGTTGCCATGAGGTGACGTCGGCCGGCACCTCGATGCCAGTGAGGAGGTCGCCGGCCGGGGCGGGTGGGCCGGGCGTGATTCGAAGGGGGAGCACGCCGGCCCACACGGGGTACGTCAGGTCCTCGTCGTCGTCGATCGGATCGCCGGTGCGGATCTTGGCCGATGCCTCGTCGATGGGGATCTCGAGGACGAGGGTTCCCCGGATCTCCCTGTCCGACATCGGCCGCAAGCTCGCACGGCGACCCGGGATGAGGTGGTCGGTGAAGCGATCGAGGGCGCGGGCGCGTTCGTCGAGATCGTCGATCGGGGTCGCTCGCCCGAACAGCACGACCGATCGATAGTTGAGCGAATGGTGGAATGCGCTCCGGGCCAGTACCAGTCCGTCGAGCAGGGTGACGGTGAGGCACAGATCGCCGCCATTCTTCGCCCCGCGTAGCAGGCGGGTCGCCGGCGACCCATGGATCAGCACGCGGTCGCCATCGCGGGCGTAGAGCATCGGGATCACGACCGGTCGGCCGTCCGCGGCCACCAACCCGACGTGGGCGATGGTGCCTTCGTCGAGGATGGCGTCGATGACCGATCGGTCGTAGTTCGCCCGGTCATCACGACGAACCCTGGTCGCTCCCGATGGCGGCGCCAGATCTTTTGTACCGGTACGAACTACACTTTGTTCCATGGCGAACTCTAACGCGGTGGAGTGGTCGGCGAGCATGCCGGTTTCGGCCGCCACGATCGTCGAGGCGATGGAGACCCGGATCCGGCGTGGCGCGCTCGTGCCGGGGGAGCGTGTGCCGACGGTGCGGATGCTCGCCGAGACACTCGGCGTCGCGCCCGGCACGGTGTCGGCGGCGTACCAGGAACTGGCGCGCCGGGGGGCGCTCGTCGGGCGGGGGCGGGCGGGCACGGTGGTCGCCGCCACGGCTTCGACCGCGAGCTCGGCCCAGCTCGCGCTACCCGCCGGGGTGGTGGATCTCCGGTCGGGGAATCCGGACCCAGCCTTGCTCCCGAAACTGCGGCGCAGAAGGCTGGCACCGGTGCTGTACGGCGCGCCTCAGATCGAGCCCGGCCTGGCCGAGTCGGGGCGGGAGTGGCTGCGAACGAACGGCGTCGACGCCACCCATCTCGCCGTGGTGGGCGGCGCCATGGACGGTGTCGAACGCGTGCTCCAGGCCCACCTCCGGCCCGGCGACGCGGTTGCGGTCGAGGACCCGGGGTATCCGAACGTGGTGGGCGTCGCCCGTTACCTGGGTCTGGCCCCGGTACCCGTGGCTGTCGATGGGGCGGGTATGGAGGTGGACGCGCTCCGGGCCGTGCTTCGCTCGGTGGCGGCGGTCGTGTGGACTCCCCGCGCCCAGAACCCGACCGGTGCCGCCGCGACCGCAGCGAGGGCCCGGCTGCTCGCCGACGCATTGGCCGCCCACCCCGACGTCCTCGTGGTGGAGGACGACCACAACGGCGACGTCGCCGGGGCACCCCTTCGTTCCGTGGCTGCCGGCCGCTCCCGCTGGGCCGTGATCCACTCGGTTGCCAAGACGCTCGGCCCCGATTGGCGGGTCGCGTTGGTGGCCGGAGACGAGCTCACGATCGATCGGGTCAAGACGCGACAACGCCTCGCCGGCGGGTGGGTCAGCCATGAGCTGCAACGGCCGGTCGGTGATGCCTTGGGTGACCCTCGGACCCACGCCCGGCTGACGGCGGCCGCCGACACCTATGCCGAGCGCCGCGCCGCAATGCTCGGCGCACTGGCGGAGCGAGGGATCACAGCGCGAGGCGTGTCGGGGTTCAACGTCTGGGTGCCCGTGGTCGACGAAGCGGCGGTCGTCAGCGGGCTGCAATCGCTCGGGTGGGGTGTGCAGGGTGGAGCCCGCTTCCGGATCGACGCCGCGCCGGCCGTGCGCATCTCGGTGTCGAGATTGAGACTCCGCGACGCCCCCGACGTCGCCCACGCGATGGCAGCGGTGCTGTCGGGACAGGCGGTGTCGGCCTGACGGTCGCGGCCGATCGGGTTTTCCTCGGGCCGGGGCGCCGCCGATACGGTGTTCCGATGTCTGATCGCACCAAGCCCGCAGTCTCCATTCCCGACGAGGCGCCCCCCGCTGACCTGGTCATCGACGACGAGATCGTCGGTGACGGCACCGAAGCGACCGCCGGGCGCACCGTGCTGGTGCACTACGTCGGGGTGGCGTGGTCGACCAAGGCTCAGTTCGACGCGTCGTGGGATCGCGGCGACACGTTCGACTTCCGGCTCGGCGCCGGCCAGGTGATCGCCGGTTGGGACCAAGGAGTTGCCGGGATGAAGGTTGGCGGCCGTCGCCGACTCACGATCCCGGCGCACCTCGGCTACGGCCCCCGAGGCGCTGGCGGCGTCATCAAGGGTGGCGAGACGTTGGTGTTCGTGGTCGACCTCGTCGGCGTGAACTGATACGGGACGTCCTGGCAACTCAACCGATCACGGGCGGCGCCTCCCCACCGCGGTGCTCGCGACGCCACACGACTCGGAGCCCCGACCACGTGTCGTCGATCGCGGCCACCTTGTTGTCGACGAGTCCGAGCGGGAGCGCGAAGTCCCGGACCCGGTCCTCGGACATGTCCGTCGGCACCTTGGAGGCGCGCTTCGGCCAGGCGACCCAGATCGACCCGTGGGGGAACACCGTGAACCCGGCCGGCTCGATCGCCGCCGCCAACTCGGCCTGCCAGGTGACGAACAGCAGCACGACGTCGGCGGCCGCTCCGGGCGCTGCGGTGAACGTCGTGAACACCACATCGTCCGGGAGCGGTTCGAGCAATTCCCGAAAGCCCTCGGGTTCGGCAGTCATCGCGACCACGTTGCCCGCCGCGATGCCGAGCTTCTTGGCGAGTGGCGTCCCCGAGTATCCGGCCGGCACGGGGGCAAGTCCTAGCACGGTCGGCGAGGGGCGATTCCGCAGTGGCCGGACGGGGCCCGAGCAGTAGCGTCGCCGGAGTGACCGACCTCGCCTCTGCACCGCTGCGGACCGCGTTCGTCCGGCGCGTCGGGATCCTCGGGCCCGCCCTGGCCATCGGGGCAGGTGTGGTCTGGAGCCTCGGTGCGCTGGCGGCGCGACTGGCCGACCAGGCCGATGCCTGGCAATACCTGATCTGGCGCTCGATAGGGATCATCGTGGTGATCGAAGCGCTCGGCGCGACGCGACGAACCGGGTCCCGTCTCGTGTTGGCGTATCGATCCGGTTGGTTGATGCTCGCCGCGTGTGCCGCCCTGCTGCTGGCATCGGTTGCCTTCGTCTACGCCATCAAGAACACCTCCGCCGCCAACGCATCGTTCCTCGCATCGGTGACGCCGCTCATCGCCGTCGTGCTCGCTCGCGTGTTCCTGAAGGAGCGCCTGACCCGCATCACCCTGCTCGCGATCGCGGCCGCGTTGGTGGGGTTGCTCATCATGGTGGTCGGCGACCTCGACGGCGGCAACGTGGTGGGCAACGTGGCGGCGCTGTTCTCGGCGCTCGGTTTCGCCGCCTACACCGTGTGCATCCGGTCAGGGCCCTCGATCGACTGGTCGCCCGTCCTCCCGGGATACGCGGCGATGATGATCGCGCTGTGCGCGGCGGTCACGTTTGCCACCGGGAACACGCTCGTGCCACCGATCGCCGACGTCGGCTATGCCCTTCTGCACGGCGGGGTGCTCATCGTGGTCGGGACCGTTTGGTACAACACCGCCTCGAGAACGGTCCCGGCAGTGCCGATGACGATCTTCGCCTTGAGCGAGATGGTGTTCGTGCCGGTGTGGATCTTCCTCTGGTTCGCCGAGCGGCCGAGGCCGGCCACGCTCGTCGGTGGCGCGATCGTGCTCGCAGCCGTGGTCGCCAAGGCGGTGCTCGAGCCCCCGAACCCAGGCGCCGATCACGCCGAGGGTCACATCCCGGAGCCGGGCCCGGGTTCGATCGCCTGATCGGGTCGGGGCTGCGGGAGCCGGCGGAGCGCGGCGACAGCGGGCAGCCCCGCCAAGGCCGGCAACAGGGTCCCGGCCGCCCGCGACGTGAGCGTGGCAGCGAGGGCGACATCGAGCGGCGCACCGAATCGGTGGAGGATCGACGGCACCACTGCCTCGACCACGCCGAGGCCCGACGGTAGGAACGGGACCCAACTGGCCATGGTGCCGACCGTGCTGGCCAGCAGCACGAGCTCGGGCCCGATCTCGATCCCAGTGGCGCGGCAGGCCGCCCAGAGGGTCGCCGCGTCGAGCACCACCGCCAAGCACGACCACGTCGCGAGCCGGGCGCGGTTCATCGTCGGTCCGGCGATCGTCATCGCGTTGGCGTGCCAGTTCATGCCGTTCTGTCGCCGTACGTCGCGCGGTACCCCGCTTCGACGGAAGCGAATCGCGCCCAGCACCACCGCGGCCCAGCCGATGCTCGCCGGACGACGCGATGCGATCGCAGTGATCACGAGAGCGCCGATCACGACGATCGCGGCGAGTGCGAAGGGCCAGGACTCAGCGGTCGGGAGCCGGCCCACGATCACGACGATCAACAGGTTGACGGCGCTCACGAGGTAGAAGGCGCGTTGGGCGAACCACTCCACCAACCCCAGGGTGATCACAGCAGTGCGGCGATCGCGCCCCCGACGGGTCAGCTCGTGGCCGGCGAGGGCCAATCCCTCTGCCGGCGCCGCAGGGGTGACAGCTCCCACGCCGAACACAACGAGCGCGAGTTGCCACGACATCCGACGGCTCGCCGGGCCCGACGATCGTGCGAGTCGGCCGACCTGTGCGGCCAGTGCCCCGATCCGCCCGACCGCACACGCGATGGCGACAGCCACCCAGCCGTAGTGCATGCCGCGGAGGATTGCCACGGCATCGGCGAGTCCACCGCCGACCGCGATCACCACGAAGAGGGCGACCAGTCCAGCGGCCAGACCGAGCGCGGCCCGGATCAGCCGAGGTCGCAGCTCGCGTTCGACGGCTGGTTCGAGCACACCGTCGACGAGCGCCATTGCATCGTTCTACCCGACGATCGGACCATTCGCCGTCAACGGACGGCGGCTACCATTCGCGTGTGTCGATCCCCGCTGCCCCCGGCTCCAGCACTCCAGCGGGCTGGTACCCCGACTCGGAGCGGCCCGGCTCGCTGCGGTACTGGGACGGCTCCCGGTGGACGGAGCACCGCCAGGGTCCCGCCGCGATGGGGCCGGGCCCAGGGCCGAACCTGGGAGTCGCAGGCGCGAACGTCTTCTTCCTGTCGATGATGGGCCAAGAGAGCGGGCCCTACGGGCACCAGCAGCTGCAGGCCATGGCGATTGCCAAACAGATCGATTCGAGCGCGCTCGTGCGCACGACGACGGGTGGATGGTTCCCGGTAGCCCAAGTGCCCGGCGTGTTCTCCGACAAGGATTGGACGACGGCGCTGATCCTGTCGATCCTGCTGGGGACGGTGGGTGTCGACCAGTTCTACTTGGGCAACGTCGGGCTCGGGATCGGCAAGCTCCTCACCCTCGGCGGATGTGGGATCTGGGCGCTCATCGACATCATCCGGATCGCCACCAACAGCGTCCCGGACTCCAACGGTCGTCCGCTGCGGAAGTAGCCCGTGCGCCGGTCCGCTGCCGCGATCGTGCTCGTCGCCGCTCGGTCCCTGCCGCTCTCATGGGTGGCCGCTGGCCCCGCGCTGTGCCCGTTCCGGGCGGTCACCGGACTGCCGTGTCCGACCTGCGGGCTCACCCGGTCCATCGTTGCTGCGGCCCACGGTGAACTTCGCCAAGCGGTGCGGTTCCACGCGTTCGGCCCGGTCGCCCTGGCCGCCCTGGTGAGCATTTCGGCGGGGGTCCCTTCGCACGTTTCCCATCCGCCGGATCGACCCAGTCGTCGGCTGGATCGGGCCGTCCGGATCGGTGGCGCGGTGTTCGTCGTCGCCTGGGTCGGGTACGTGGTGGCGAGGTGGCGCCGGGCTTCACGTGCTCGCGTCGCGCTCAGCGTCGCCTGATGCGACCGGCCTCGACGATGGCGTCGAACTCACGCTCGGCGAGCGGGATCACCGAGAGCCGGTTGCCTTTGGCGAGCAGCCGGCAGTCGGCGAGCTCGGGAATTGTGCGGAGCTCGTCGAGGGGCACGAACCGCAATGCCTTCACCGGCGCCACCGTCACGAGATCCCACCGCGGATCGTCGGGCTTCGAGGCGGGGTCGTGGTACTTGCTCGCTGGGTCGAACTGACTGGGATCGGGCTCCGCACCCTTCACGATCTTGCACACGCCGGCCGCTCCGGGAGGTGTTGCGTTCGAGTGGTAGAAGATGGCCCGATCGCCGACCTTCATCTCGCGCAGGTAGTTGCGCGCCTGATAGTTCCGAATCCCGTCCCAACCCTCTCGTCGAACGCGGACGAGGTCGGGGTACCCGAACACGTCGGGCTCGGACTTCAACAACCAGTAGGCCATGGCGTTCGAAACTATCGGCCGACCCGGTCCCAGAACGCGGCGAGCGCAGCCGCCGCCTGGTCCGGCTGCTGCAGCATCCACCAGTGACCCGTGCCGTCGATCGTCGCGGTCGTGGCGCCGAGACGGTCGGCGACGTCGGTGTGCATCTCGACGGTTCCGGCGTAGTGATCGTCGGGAGCGATGATCACGAGGCCAGACGGCAGAGCCGTTGTCGCCAATCGCTCTCCCAGTTCGCGCATCACCGGCTGAACGGCGTCGCGATACAGCGCCAAGATGCAACGGCCCATGGTGTCGTCGATCGCCCCGGCGCTCTCGACCGCGGTTGCCTGATCCAATCCGAGGGAGACGAAGAAGCCGGCCTTGTCGGCCGGCGACAGCGACACCAAGCCGGCGACGCTCTGCTCGCCGACGTGGGGTGTCTGCCAGGCCTGTGCGGCGTCGTGCCAGACGTAGTCGGGATGGGTCAGCCCCGCGCAGTCCGCAGCCCACGAACGCACGAGGTCGGGCCGGTCCGCCAACAGGCCGTACACGTGAGCGGCGCCCCAGTCGTGGCCGACGAGGTCGATCGGGTCGTCGATCGCCTCCAGTTCCTCGATCAGCCAATCCAGGTACTCCCGGCGAGTCGCGGTCCATCCGTCAGGGACTGGAGCACCGAATCCTGGCGGTGACAGGAAGGCCACATCGTCGATGCCGGCGCCCGCCAGCTCGGCCGCCAGAGGACGCCAGATCGCACTGGTCTCCGGATTCCCGTGCACGAACACCTTCATGACGACCCCCTCGTCTCGACCCTTCGAGCACTCTACGGATGGTCTCGGACCGCTGCCGCTGCCGACGCCCGTCCGCCTTCCAACAGGAACGAGCTCACCGACCCGGCGAGCAGGAACCGGGCGGCCCCGCCTTGGCGGTCGACGACGCGCTTGACGTAGGAGAGCACCTCCGGGGCGCGATGGAACTCGTCGATCGCCACGAGCCCTGGCGATGCGAGCGCGGAACCGACGTCCTCACGAACGAGCTGGAGCACGCCGTCATCGTCGAGGTCGAGCACGAGAGCGTTCCGTCGATGGGCGATCGAGCGGAGCAGGGTGGACTTGCCGGATCCTCGGGGGCCTTCGAGCAGGATCGCCGGCTCTTCGTCGAGCAGCCGGTCGATGAACGGATCGGCCCACCGTTCAACATGCTCGATCATCGGAGCCGAAGTGCCCGCGCTCGTGCTCAGTCCCTGAGCCCGATCAGGCTCCTGGGACGTCCAGGGTTATCGCGAGGGGCGTCGCATCGGTGGGAGACGAGGTGCTGAGCGTCAACCGACGCGCCCGCGGATCGAGCCGGGGAGCGAACCACGACGTCGTGACCCAGTGGCTGGCGTTGCCGCCCCCGCCCCCGTAGTCGCCGCCCCGGTAGTCGGTCCCGAGGTCGTCGACGGCGGTCCACTTCAGCCCGGCCTGGAGCCTCCTGTCGATGTCGTCGGCGAGCGACGGCGTGCCGAAGAACCATCGGAGCGTAAAGAACGTCGTCCAGTCCTCGAGGCACACCAGCACCATCTCAGCGGGTGGGGTGATCGGGCAGGAAGCCACAAGACCGATCACCCGGACGGGACGAGCTGCCGGGTCGTTCGCGGCGCGTATGACCTCGAGATCCGGCTGCCTGAGGGACACGGCCGAAGCATGCCAGGTCCCGTCGAGGTCCTTCTCAGATCCTTCCTCCAGAAACACTGGACGGCACGAGGCGACACCAGATGGACGCATAAGACCAGCTGCTCAGCGAGGGTGGGCTCTGAACGGCCCAGATGGCGAAACCCAGCTACACGTTGAAGCGGAACTCCATCACGTCGCCGTCGGCGGGGTGGTAGTCCTTGCCTTCGATGCGGATCTTGCCGAGCTCTTTCGCCTTGGTCCACGAGCCGATGTCGAGTAGCTCGTCCCAGTGGATGACCTCGGCTTTGATGAACCCTCGCTGGAAGTCGCTGTGGATCCGCCCCGCGCACTCCGGTGCGGTGGAGCCGGCGTAGAACGTCCAGGCGCGGGTCTCCTTCTCACCTGTCGTCAGGTACGTCCGCAGCCCGAGCAGGTGGTACGCGCTGACGGACCATGCGGAACAGCGCGCCTTCGCCGAGCCCGAACCCCTCGAGCATCTCGGCCCGCTCGACCGGATCGGTGATGGTGGCCGCCTCGGCCTCGAGCTGCACGCACATGCCGATGACTTCGACGTTGGCGCCCGCATCGTTCATCTCCGCCCGCACCCGAGCCTCTACCTCGGGGATCCGGTCGAGATCGTTCTCGCCGACGTTCACCACGGCGAGGACCGACCGGTTCGTGAGCAGGAAGTAGGGAGCAAGGATCTGGCGGTGATCGGCCTTCAAGTTGGCCCGGTAGAGCGGGCGGCCTTCCGAGAGTGAGGCATACGCCGCTTGAAGTGCTTCGAGCTCGTCACCGAGGGACTTGTCGAGCTTCGACTGGCGCTGGGCCTGGTTCAACCGCTTCTCGACGGTCTCGAGATCGGCGAGTGCGAGCTCGATCTCGACGACGCGGAGGTGTTCGAGCGGGTCCGACGGGCCATCGACGTCGGTGTCCTCGAACGCTCGAAGCACGAAGACGATGGCGTCGACCTCGCGGATGTTGGCCAGGAACTTGTTGCCCAATCCCTCGCCCTTGCTCGCCCCCTCGACGAGCCCGCCGATATCGACCACCTGCACCGAAGCGTGGATGATCGACTTCGATTTCGACATCGTGGCCAGCCGGTCGACTCGTTCGTCGGGCACCTTGGCCACACCGATGTTGGGGTCCTTGGTGGCAAAGGCATACGGCGCGGCGAGCGCTCCACCACCCGTGAGGGCGTTGTAGAGCGACGACTTGCCTGCGTTGGGGAGGCCGACCAGGCCGAAGCGTTCCATAGCGAGTGTCCGAGGCTACCGGGCCCACCGGGCGACGGCCGAGACGCCTTCCCCAGGGGTACGGTGGCCACGGCGGGCGCCGATCGACGGAGGCATGATGCTGACGATCGTCACTCGAGACGTGAGCGGCCTGCTGGAGCCACGCGAGGGGATCCCCCTGATGGAGCTCCGAGCGATCAGCGGGCTCTCGCTCCACCACACCGGCGGCACGAGCGATGCGGCGAGGGCATCGGCCGATCCGCTCGGGTTCTGGCGTGAGGTGCAGCGTTTCTTCCTCGAAGAACGAGGGCTCTCGGACATCGCGTACAACTGGATGGTGCTGCCCGACGGTCGGGTGTACGAAGGGCGCGGCCTGAGATATCGCTGCGCGGCCAACGGCACCAACGACGGCAACCTGCGCTATCCGTCGGTCATCTTCCCGGGCGATTTCCGATCGGCCACGTCGCTGTCCAGCGCCCAGATCGGCGCGTTCCGCCAGCTCCGGTCGATGGTGCGCAGCGTCGCGCCGCAGGCGACCGATGCCAAGCCGCACTCGTTCTTCAAGCCCACCGAGTGCCCGGGCGCGAACATCGTGAACCTGATCCCCGAACTGATCCGCGACCCACCCTCGGGAGGATCGTCGGGTGCCCGTCCGGTGCTGCGTCGAGGGTCGCAGGGCTCGGCGGTCCGGAGCCTGCAGGAAGCGATCAACGGATGGGGTGGGGCCCGCCTCTTGGTCGACGGCGATTTCGGAGCGGCGACCGACACGGCGGTGCGTCGATTCCAGTCGGCCCACGGTCTGGTGGTCGACGGCGTGGTCGGCCGCCAGACGTGGCCCGTGCTCGAACGCTACGCCTCCCGCTGACCCCAGCCCCTCGCGCTTGTTCGCTGGTGCCCGGCAGGGCCCGGGCCGGATCGAACAAACGCGGTTAGGTTCGCTGGTATGACGCCGCGCGGCCGGCCCTTCCACACCCTGACGGTGCTCGCCGTCCTCGCACTTGCGTCGTGCAGCAGTGGCGGTGGTGGGAGCGGAACCGCGGTGCTCGACACGTCGCCCGGCGTCGCGACGCCCGACGCGTCGACGACGTCCGTCGAAGCGCCCGCCAGCGCCGTGGCCACTACCACCGAGCCGCCGGCCACCTCGACGTCCACCTCCTCGGGCAACTCGAAGGCCGCCTCGACGACGACCTCGACGACACCCTCGACGACCTCGACGATCGTCGAGCCCGGTTCGGACGGTTTCCCCGGCGAACAGTGGGCGACGGCTGAACTGTCCGCCGGCGTTGATCGAGCGGCGCTCGACGACGCGGTCGACACGGCGTTCGGTGCCCCCGACAATCAGGCGCGGGTGCGTTCGATCGTCGCAGTGCAGGGCGGCTCGATCGTCTACGAGCGCTACCACCCGCTCGACGGCCCCGACACGATCATGGAGTCGTACTCGGTGGCCAAGAGCTTCACCTCCGCCACGATCGGGCTGCTGGTCGGCGACGGTCTGCTCACCGTCGAGCAACGAGCCCCGGTCGAGGCGTGGGCCGACCCGGACGACCCCCGTTCCGCGATCACCATCGAGCACCTCCTCCACATGGCGAGCGGGCTGAAGTGGACCGAGGAGTACGGACCCGGCTCACAGCCTCGCGAGATGCTCGACGCCGATGTCGCGTCCGACTACGTGGCCGCGCTCCCGCTCGAGGCGGCACCGGGAGAGCAGTTCGAGTACTCGACCGGCACCACGGCTGTGCTCGCCGGCATCATCACCGACACCCTCGGCGGTGTCGACGCGACCGACGCCTACCTCCAGGAGCGGCTCCTCGGTCCACTCGGGATCACCAGCACGCGTTTGCTCCGAGACAGGAGCGGCCGTTGGCTGGGCGGGATCGGGGCCGACTCGACGTCGCGCGATTTCGCGCGCTTCGGACTGCTGTTCCTGAACGATGGTGTCTGGGACGGCACACGGATCCTGCCCGATGGGTGGGTCGACTACAGCCACACGCCCTCTCCGACCAACGCCGCGTACGGCGCCCAGTGGTGGATGCTCCGCCCGGATGCGTTCGAGGCGCGCGGGCTCTTCGGGCAGATCGTCATGGTGTCCCAGGTGCATGACCTGGTGATCGTGATCACCACGGCTCCCGGAGGCGATGCCGACAGCCTCCTCGAGGCCGCGTACGCCGCGTTCACCGAGCGCTGAATCCCGAGCGGCCTGAAACGGCCCGACCAGGCCGGCCGGCCCTCGGCGGACACGGCCGACAGCCGGAGGACTTTCAGCACTTCAATTTCGGGCGCGAGCCCGCTCAAGCTGAGGGGTGATCGAGCCGGTCGACACGAAGGAGTCCGGTCATGAGAACACGCAACGTCGTCCTCCTCGTCATCGGATCGCTGATGGCACTCGTGGGCTTCGGCCTGCTGGCGGGGGGAGCGGGCCTCGGGTGGGCGCTCGGCACCCAACGAGACGATGACGGCTTCTTCACGACGTCGAGTGAGCGCTTCGAGACCGACGGCTTCGCGCTCGACCTCCGACCGGATCGACCTCGGCGACCCTGGCCCCGATGACTGGTGGGCCGACCGCGAACTCGCAACCGTACGAGTGAGTGCCGACAATGCGAACGAGGGTCCGGTGTTCGTCGGCATCGGGCCGGAAGCCGACGTGGAAGCGTTCCTTGCCGGCGTCCCCCATGACGAAGTGACCGATGTCGACTACGAGCCGTTCTCGGCCGACTACCGACGCGAGAACCCGGCCGGCACCGCTCGACCCGGGGCTCCGGCCGACGAGTCGTTCTGGGTCGCTTCGGCGTCGGGGAACGCCACCCAAACCGTGACGTGGGATCTCGAGCCCGGCCAGTGGTCGATCGTCGTGATGAACGCCGATGGCTCCGCGGCCGTCGCATCCGACATCGAACTCGGCGGCCAGATCGACTACCTCGCGTGGATCGCGATCGGGCTCGGTCTGGCCGGGGTGGCGTTCCTTGCGATCGGCGCCGCGATGATCGTCGGCGGAGTCGTCGTCCGGCCCGCGGCACCCGGGTTCGAGCCGGCGGCGGCAACCACGTGGCCGTCAGCGACCGACGGTGCGACGTACCCGGTGCGGATCGAAGGTGATCTCGACCCCGGTCTCTCCCGCTGGAAGTGGCTCGTCAAATGGATCCTCGCGATCCCGCACCTCGTGATCCTCGCCCTGTTGTGGGTGGCGTTCGCCGTGCTGAGCATCGTCGCGTTCTTCGCCATCTTGTTCACCGGTCGCTACCCGAGATCGATCTTCGACTTCAACGTCGGCGTGCTGCGGTGGACGTGGCGGGTCAGCTACTACGGCGGCAGCGCGTTGGGCACCGACCGATATCCGCCCTTCACGCTCGCGGACGCCGAGTATCCGGCTCGCCTCGACATCGACTACCCGGAGCGGATGTCACGTGGGTTGGTCCTCGTCAAGTCGTGGCTGCTGGCCATCCCGCATCTGATGATCGTGGGAGCGTTCGTCGCGACGTCCTGGACGCTGGGCGGTGACCGTGGTGACGCCGCCGGATTCGTGCTCGGCGGCGGGCTGTTGGGCATCGCCGTCGTCGTGGTGGCGTTCGCGCTGCTGTTCACCGGCCGCTACCCACGAGGGTTGCACGGGCTGATCATGGGTATCAACCGCTGGATCTATCGGGTGATCGCGTACGTCGCACTGATGACCGACGAGTACCCGCCGTTCCGACTCGATCAGGGTGGAACCGAACCTGATGGGTCAGGCCCGCCGCCGGGCGGATCGGGATCCGGCATGGCTTCGGTTCATCCAGGCACCGTTCCCGAACGTGAAGAGGTGAGTGCGTGATGAGCACTGCGATCCACCAGGAAACAACCGAGAAGGATCCGGCATCGACGATCCTCGACAACATCCGCGGCACTCACGACGCGCTCTCCGTACGCCGCGTCTTCGGCGACCCGGAGGTGGTCGACGGCGTGACCATGGTTCCCGTGGCACGGGTCGCCGGCTACGCCGGCGGTGGCGGCGGCGAAGGACCCGGTCCCGCAGGAACGGGGCGTGGTTTCGGCACCGGATTCGGCCTGCGCGCCCAACCGGTCGGGGCCTACGTGGTCCGTGACGGCACGCTGCAATGGAAGCCATCACTCGACGTGAACCGCGTGGTGCGCGGCGCTCAGGTGCTCATCGCCATCGTCGTGCTGTGCCGCACGCTCGTGGTCCTCAGACGGAATCGGCCGGCCGCGACCGAAGGTTGACCGCGGGCGCCGCTGAGGTCGTACGGTCTCTGGGCACACCGACTCGATCAGGAGCTCCGACATCATGACCGTTCCCACTCGCATGCTCGGCGGCCTCGAGGTCTCGGCGCTCGGTCTCGGCTGTATGGGCATGAGCTTTGCCTACGGCGACAGCGACGAGACCGAGAACCTCTCGACGCTGCACCACTCGCTCGATCGTGGTTGCGGCTTCCTGGACACCTCCGACGCGTACGGCCCGCACGAGAACGAGCGGCTCATCGCCAAGGTCGCCGCCACCCGGCGCGACGAGATGGTGATCGCCACCAAGTTCGGGCTCGCCGCGCCAGCCGCCGCCGACGGCACTCGCCGCATACCCCGCGGTGACGGGCCCTACGTCGCCGAGGCGTGCGAGGGCTCCCTGCAGCGACTCGGGGTCGACGTGATCGACCTCTACTACCTCCATCGGGCTGATCCCGAAGTCCCCATCGAGGAGACCGTCGGGGCGATGGCCGAACTCGTCCACGCCGGCAAGGTGCGCTACCTCGGACTGTCGGAGTGCCAGCCCGAGACGTTGCGCCGGGCGTCGGCGGTGCACCCCATCGCCGCGCTGCAGAGCGAGTGGTCCTTGTGGACCCGCGAGATCGAAGAGTCGGTGGTCGGTGTGGCTCGCGAGCTCGGGATCGGTCTCGTCCCGTTCAGCCCGCTGGGCCGTGGCGCGCTGACCGGTACGTTCGGTGCCGAGACCACGTTCGCGGCCAACGACACCCGCAGTCGCATGGCCCGGTACCAGGGCGACAACCTCGCCCAGAACCTGTCGTCGGTGGAGCACCTCCGGGCGATGGCTGCTGATCTCGGGTGCACCCCGGCCCAGCTGGCGTTGGCCTGGGTCCTGGCCCAGGGAAACGACACCGTGCCGATCCCGGGAACCCGCCGGATCGAGCGCCTCGACGAGAACCTCGGTGCGCTCGACGTCGTGCTCGGCGCCGCCGAGCTCACCCGGCTGGCCGAGCTGTTCCCGGCCGAGTTGGTGGTCGGGACGCGTCACCCGGCCGGCCGGCCGCTGGCATCAGGGCTGACGCCACCAGCCAGCTGAAACCAGCCAGCCGACGTCAGCCGGCTCCCACAAGCGGCCGGGCATCGGCCGCCCGCGTCGATCAGGCGTCGGCTTCCAGCGCCATGAGCTCGACACCCTCGAGCTGGTCGGTGATGTCGATCGACAACGCTGGCGTGTCGTCGGCGATCTCGAACGCGGTCCGGAACATCGCCACCGAGTAGTGGCCGAGCACGTCGATGGCGAGCGCCGGGTCGATGTTGTCGGCGGTACAGCCGTCCTCGGCCCGGGCGACCTGGGCCTCGCCGAGCAGCTGGACCAGCGACTGGAGGCCGCCGAGATCCTGGATGCCGGCGCAGCTGTCGGTGAAGCTGTTGTGCCCGGCCGCTTCGATCCCGACCATCCAACGTGGCGCTCCGAGCGTGGCATACAGCGTTGTGCTGGCATCGGGGACGACGACCTCGTCGAGTTCGCGCGTACACGACGAGCGCCGGCTTGTCGGCGGCCTTCCGCTCGATGGTCACGGTGCCCGGCTTCAAGACACCGTCGGTCGGCAGGACCACAGTCATCGTGCCGTCGGCCGTCGTCACCGTGAAGGCGTCGGTCGTCGCCGTGAGGGCGTCGGGCGCGATCGTTTGCGGCTCGCCCCCGTCGACGGAGATCGTGGCCCCCGTTTCGCTCGCGACCACGACGGTCAGCTCGTGGGTGTTCGTCGTCCCGACGAGGCGCACCGAGGTGGTGCCGATGTCGTCGCCGGTCACGAAGACAGGGGCGCCGCCGGAGATGCTGACGAACGCATCGATGCGATCGACCTCCAGCGCGGCCCGGGCCGAAGTGCCGGCGCCCGCGGAGTGTCCGGTGATGCCGATGTGTTCGAGATCGACGAGGGAGGAGAACTCGCCAGCACCGAGCGCGTCGATGGTGGCCTCGACATCGCGGACGTCCTGTCCGGGGATGTTCTTGAGCTGGCCGGTGGCCTGGGCCGCGATGCCCCGCTCGAGATGGTCGGTGGATGCAACGACGAATCCCCACGATGCCAGCTGCGTGGTGTAGGCGGTCGCGACCTGACGGAAACCGCCGAAACCGTGGCTGTAGACGATCACCGGAAAGGGTCCGTCGGTGGTCGGTGTGGCATCGTGGACGGCGCCGGTGTCGACCTCGCCGCTCAACTCCGGCGGGATGAGCGACTGGAGGCTGTCGGGGAACACCGAGAGCGAGTCGAAGATCTCGGTGGGTTGACCGGCCACGGCATCGGGATCGACCGGGTACCAGACCTCGGCCATCCGATCGCCGAGCGTCAGCGTCTTGACCCCGACTGCGAAAGGGCCCCGCCCGAGGAAGCTGGCCGGTTCGGGCGCGGGGGCCTCGGTGGTGGTCGAGGCCGCAGTGGTGGGGGGTGCGGTCGTCGTGGCCGCAGCGGTGGTGGTCGGGGCGTCGGCGGGTGACTCGGAGGTGGCGCCAGCGGTGTCGGCCGGTGCATCGGCGCTGTCGGAGCTGGAGCTGCAGCCCGCAGACAACGTAAACACCAGCGCGACGCCAGCGAGGCGGAGAGAAGATGCAGGACGGCGCATGGCGGCAAGCTACGAGGTCGCTTCGGTCGGTGCCGACCCGGAAGCGGGTTCGCGCCACCATCGATCCGGCAGCCACTGGCCACCAGTACGATCGCCGCGCCATGGAGCCTGAGGCCGCGTTCGCCCACCCCGCGAGGTGATGTGTGGCCCGCCGTCGCCGCCGGCATCGGCGCCGCGATCGTGGCGATCGTGCAACTGCGCGAAGGCGTCCTCCAGATCCTCGATACCGGGTCGTACCTGAGTGGTGCCCAAGGTTTGCGCGACGGGCATCCGTTGACGAGCACCCTGGCTCCGTCGTTCTCGAACTTCAGCGTGATCGAGGTCCTCGAACGTGGCGGCCGGCTGCCGTTCGTCGACTTCCCGATCGGGTACGCCACCGTCGCCGGGCTGCTGTCTTTCGTCCTCAGCGCACGGGGTGCGCTCGGGTTCCTCGTCGTTGCTGCGACGGCTGCGCTCGCAGTCGCGCTCGTGATCGGCCCGGCGCCGCCTCGGGCTCGGTCGACGCTGTGGTTCAGGGCCGCGTTCGCGGTCGCCGTCTCCGCACTTCCGGTGTATCGCCTCGTGGTGCAAGGAGCGCTGTCGGAGCCGTTGTTCTGCGCGGTGCTCGTCGGGTTCATCGCGTCGCTCGCCAGATACCGCAGAGATGGAACCCGTTTCTGGTTGGCCTGCGCGCTGGGCGCATCGCTGGGTCTCCTCCGGTTCCTGGGCGGCGGATTGGCTGTGCTCCCCGCGATCGAGCGCTATCGCCGCACGCGCCAGCTCCAGCCGTCACTCCTCGTCGGGGTGCTGTGCCTGACACCCGTCGCGGTGAACGTGGTCATCGCCGGAGCCGCGGGCGGCGGCCACACCTCGGCCTGGCACGGCATCGACGGTCGCGACCTGAAACTCGTCGGACGTTCGCTCGCCGGGATGTTCGACGCAACCACCGGCGATCTGGCTCGCACACTGCTCCAGGTGGGCGACAGCCTGCCCTGGTGGGGCTATCCGATCGCACTCGTCTGGGTGGCCGGCGTCGTGGTGGCGCTCGGACAGTTCCTCGGCCTGGTGCGAACCGCCGTGTTGCCGGTGCCGCTCGAGCTGGCGCTCGTGGGAGCAGGCCTGCTGACTGCGGGGCTGCTCGCTGGTATCGCCGGGTTCGACGCACTCGCCACCCCCGACAACCGGATCATGTTGCCGGCCGGTCTGCTGAGCCTGTGCGGGGTGGTGTGGTGCGTCGAGCTCGCCGGCCGCCGCGCGGTCGCGATCGCCACCGTTGCGCTGAGCCTGGTGGGTCCTCAGCGCCGTGCGGCCCTGGAACATCGGCCACCTGTTCACCCAGCCCGACCGGCTCGACGCGGCCCGGGTGTTCGAGAACGTCGACGCAGCCGTCGTCATCACCAACGACGCCGACGGGTTCCACTTCCTGACCGGAGTCCCGGCCGCCTATCTCCCGCCCGAGCGGATGTCGCTGACCGATGAACCGGTCGATCGGGCGGCGCTGTTCGAGGCATTGCCGTGCGCCCTGTTCGAACACGACGGCGTCGTGATCGTGTTCCCCAACGCCATGTTCGGCGTGCTCGGGCAGGGCGAGCTCGACGAACTGGTCGCTGAGGACCGGCTGGCCCAGGAGTTCGGCGAGGCCGGGAACCTCTACCGGCCGACCGGGCTCGGCTGCTGATCCGCAACCCGATTCCTGGGAAGTTTCGGACCCCCCGTCGACCCAGAAAACGCGATCAGAAGTGAGCCAGTGGAGGGCGACGAGGAGACCGAGGGCGATGACGAGGGGATCGGTCATGGTGCGGAAGCGGGCCTGTTCGCCGAGCTCGCCGACCACGCCGACGACGAACGTCCACAGCGCGGTGGCGCCCGCGACAGCGAGGACGAGCGTGCGCGCGACATCGGCATCGGCGATCGACCGGCGGCGGCGTACGAGCCGCCACGCGTTGGTGTGGCCGAAGGCGAACGCCAACAGGGTCAGGTTGACCATGGTGATCGAGAACCGGCTGTCGACCGTGAGGTTCCCGTAGATCGGCGTGCCCCAGCCGCTGGTCGAGATCGTGCCCGGACACGTCGAGCCGCACGACTTGGTAGACGTTGCCCAGCTGCCGCAACGGCCACGACGGTGAGGTGTCGGCCAGGTTGGTTGGTGGCGAACCAGGTCCGGGCCGACCACACCCGCCCGTCGAGCCACACCCCCGGATAGGCCGCGGATCACGGCTCGGGCATCGGCGCCGGCCAGGTCGTACACCGGCAAGAAGCACTCGTAGTTGAGGTTCGGCACCGGGACGGGGTAGTCGCGCAGCTCCTTGGCCAGCGCGGGATGGCCGTGCTCGGGAGTGCAGGGCGGCACGACCGGGCGATACATGTCGTAGTCACCGAACGGCCCGATCATGGCGACGTCGGAGATCTCGCCCCTCGTCGTACATCTGCTCCTTCTCGGCGAGCGGGAGCACCGGGATGACGGCGCGCTGGAGGTTCATCCCGAACCACGACGACAGCGTGGCTCGACCGAACAGCAACTCGTTCTTCAACATCCAGCCGCCGACGAGGAGCACCGGGATGAGCACGGCGACCCCGATCCGCTTCAACGACAGGGTGTTGCGGAAGGTCCACGCGACCAATCCGACGACGGCCAAGGCCCAGACCGGGTGGTAGAGGCTGCGCGTGAGCACCACGACAGTGGCGACGCCCGACACGCCGAGCAGGGTGCGGTACTCCCGACCCGGCGCCCAGTTGCTCAGCACCCAGATCAGTGACGACCAGGCCGCAGGCCGTGGCCAGCTCGTACGTCGGCTCGAAGGCGTTGCGCAACACTTCGGGATTCAACGTGGCGAGCAGCGCGAGAGTCACCGCCAGCCACGGCCGGCAACGCAGCCGCATCAGCACCATCGCGAGCAGTGCGGCCATCAGCGCGCCGATGGCGGCCTGCAGCAGTTGGAAGCTGATGCCATCGGGGAACGGCGACCACCGGCCGATCACACCGATCACCAGGTTCCACAACGGGGGCTGGATGTGCAGGTTCCAGACGCTCCCGAGCGGGTCGTCGCGCAGCACCTCGTAGGGAACGAGCTGCCAGCCGTAGCCCAGGTACTCGGTCGAGAACCGCTGCCCCGTCACCCCGACGACCGCATACACCACCCCCCACACCACCCCCGAAACCACCCCCACCCGCGTTCTGATCGCGTTCGGCTGGCCCCCGGGGTGCACGAAACGCACCAAGAACTGCGGTGCCTGGGCGGGCATCTCAGGAGGCGCTGACGAGTCGGACCTGGTCGCCGAGCCACGTCACGAGATCGGGGGCAACGGTCAAGTCGATGTGGGCGCCATCGGGCCGGAACGTCGGCTCGAACTCGCCGCCCGGGCGAGCAGGGACGAACGCCGCCAGGTCGGCGAACTCGACTCGGTCGTCGGAATCGGCGACCGATCGGATGAGTTCGTTGTACCGGTCCATGCGGAGCCGGGTCCTCCTCGGGGAACGGGTCGGTCCCGGCCTCTCGGGGCGGCTGCACGTGCGGGCTCGAGAACCACAGCACCTCGGCGCCCGCTCGCGCTCACCTCGTCGACGAAGCCGTCATCTGATCGGTGAGCCACTCGTCGTACGCCGGTCTCACCGATGTGCTGCCACTCGTCACTCCCCTGGAGCTTCCGGTTCGGCCACGTCGCCGAACCCGCCGACGATCATCACCACTTGCGGCCGGTACTTCTCGACGATCCGGGGAAGCGCGTCCCGCCATTCCCGCGCAACCATCACGCCCGTTCGGGTACTCGACACCGAGGTAGTCGATCGGTGTGAGCTCGGCGATCCCGCAACCGACGCCGGGGGACGGCTCGATCGGTCACGCCGTTCGCGGTGCCCCACAGCTCGCCGAGCCGCGAGCCGATCGCCCACGCCTGCGAATCGCCGACGACGAGCACCCGGGCAGGCAGCGCCGGGTCGATCGCAGATCGGGTCGGTGCATCGACACCCAGCTCGGGAAGTGCGTCGAGTGCCCGTTGTTGGGCCGCGACGGCTTCGTCGTCGACCAGCTGCGCTGCGGTGCTCTCGCTGTTCAGCATGGCGAATCCGAGCCCGGCCACCGCGAGCGTGATGCAAGCGGTCGTGAACGTTCGCCCCTTCCACAACTGACCGAGGCGCACGGGGTTCTCGACGAGACGGAAGATGGCGATCGTGATGGCGAACGTGACCGCCAGTCGGATCGTGAGCAGAAGCCAGCCCGTCACCTGAATGCGATCGTGGCTGAGGAACAGGAACACCGGCCAGTGCACCATGTAGAGCCCGTAGCTGATCTGGCCGACGAACGTGAACGGCCGCCACGAGAGGAAACGGGTGGTGCCGGCTTCGGCCGAGGCGTACCCCATGATCACGCAGGTGACGAGTCCGTTGACGAACACCCACACCGGGAACAGGCCCCATGTGTGCAGCCCGACCAGATACCACAGCGCAACTTGGCCAGCGAGTACCAGGGCGGCCGTCATGGAGCCTCGCCGGCTTCGCAGGAACGGCGCGATACGCGGCACGAGCGGCGAACGCATCCACCACACCGCGAAGGCTGCACCGATCAGGAACTCGGCGGCCCGGGCCTCCAGTGCGTAGTAGGCGCGTTCGCTGCCGCCTCGACTGGACCAGAACCACCCCATCGCGAATCCGATGACCGCCAGACCGAACAAGACCTCGGCCATCCGATGCCTGACGCGGCGCCACTTGAACAGCCCGAGCATCAGCAGCGGGTACACGATGTAGACCTGCTCCTCGAGCGACAGCGACCACATGTGCTGCACCGGTGAGGCGTCGGCGAAGAGGTTGCTGTAGCTCTGCCCGGCGAAGATCAGGCGCCAGTTCTCCCAGTACGTCAGCGCGGCAATCCAGGACCAGACGTTCACGCCACCGTTCGCGGGCGGCGCAAGCCACCACACCTGGGCGATCAGCACCAGCGTGACCATCGCGGCCGGCATCAGGCGGCGGAACCGACGGCGCGTAGAAGCGCTTGATCCCGATGGTGCCGGACTTCCGGTTCTCCTCGACCAGGAGTCGGGCGATCAGGAAGCCCGACAAGGTGAAGAACATCGACACCGTCAAGATGCCGCCACCGAACTGTCGTCCGAGGAAGATCGCCTCGTGGTGGTAGAGGAAGACGAACGGGATGCCGAGACCTCGGATGCCGTCGAGCGGGGGAAGGTGCGACAGCTTGCCGTCGGCGCGGTAGCCGCGGCCGTCGTTCCCGACCGTCGGCCCGGCCGGGGAACTGCTCTCGGAAGGGGCGGCGGCGACGCTCGTCATGCGGGCGGCCAGGCTACCTGTGCCGCGCGCCGCGCACCGGCCATCGGACCGTGCCGGTCGGCGGCGTAGCATCGTCGACTCGTGCAGTCGAACGGCAGCGGTCGCATCAACAGATTGGCGGTGCGGCGTCCGGAGCTGCTCGTGCTCGGGGTGCTGGCCGTACCGCTGGTGGTCGCGCTGGTACGGGCGCTCGGTGAGGACTGGTACCCCTCGGGTGACTTCGCCTACATCGAGATGCATCTGCGGGCGATCCCGTTCCACCCCCCGCTCGTGGGGGTTGCCGGGCGCTTCGGGTCGATCTTCGAGCAGGGCTCCCATGCTGGCCCGGCGATGGCATACACGCTCTGGCCGGTGTACGCCGTGCTCGGCCGGTCGGCGCAGAGCCTGCTCGTGGCCACGGTGGTCCACCACGCACTCGCGTTGGCGCTGACCGTCGTGGTGCTCCGACGAGCGGGCGGAACCGCCCTTGCCCTCATCGCCGGGGTCGTGCTCGCCTGGCTCGCCCGGGCCTCGGGCGCCGACTTCTTCGTCGCACCGTGGAACCCGTGGCTGGCCGCCACGGCCTACCTCGTGTTCTTGGCCGCGATCTTCGCACTGGCCCGCGGCAGGTGGCGGGCTGCGCCTATGGCCGTTGCCGTGGGCACCTACTGCGCCCAGACCCACGTCAGCTACATGGTGCTCGTCCACGGGATGCTGCTCGCCGCAGGCATCTGGTACGGCGTGCTCGCTCGCAAGGGTTGGCTCGATGTCACTCGTGCCGAGGCGAAGCGGGCCGCAGTGTGGTCGGCCGGGGTCGCTGCGGTCGCCTGGGCGCTTCCGCTCTTCGACCAGCTGTTCCGGACCGGCAACCTGTCGTCGCTCGTTCGCTACTTCACCACCACCGAGGAGCCCGCAGCGGGTCCACGCACCGCCGCCCGAGCCCTCGCGACTCAGTGGAACCTGGCGGGCCCGTGGCTCACCGGTGGCGAGCCCGACGTGGTGTCGCTGACACCGAGTCTCACCGGGTTGCTGCTGTTCGCCGCCCTCCTCGCCGCCGGCACGCTGGTCGCCGTGCGCCGGCGAGATCTCCCTGCGCTCACGTTGCTCGGCGTCGCCGGGACCGCCGCACTGCTCGGCGCGGTCTCGGCCACTCGCATCCTCGGCGAGCTGTTCGAGTATGTGATGCGGTGGAGCTGGCCCATCACCGCGTTCCTCACGATCGCCGCGCTCTGGCCGATCTGGCGAGCGATCGCCGACCGAGCGGCCACCGACCGGCCGGGCGACAGCACCACGATCCCCGCGAGGAAGCGGACGCTCGCGTGGCTCGCCGTCGCCGCGGCCGCGGTGCCGAGCCTCGCGCTGACGGCCGAAGCCGTGGGCGTGAACGTGGCCAACGACGTGGATTCGGAGCTCACCAAGGGTCTGACGGATGGGCTCGCCCGAAAGCTCGATCCCGACGGCCCGTACCTCCTGAGGTGGCACGACCCCGCCGGTCTCGGCGCTCCGGGCGCCGGACTGATGCTCGAACTCGAGCGCGAAGGCATCACGGTGGGGTCAGATCCGTGGACCCGTTTCGCGGTGATGCCGCACCGGGTGCTGGGCGAGGATGATGCGCTGGCCGTGCTGTGGGTCGTCACCGGTGACGCATCGATCGACCGATTCCAGCAGCGCGGCGACGCCGAGCGACTCGTGCGCTTCGATCCCCGCACCGACGATCAGCGGGCCCGTTCCGACGAGTTGCGCGAGGCGATCCTGACCCGGCTGGCCGAACTCGGCCGCGACGACCTGATCGATGCGATCGACGCCCAGTACGGCAATGCGGTGCTCATTGCCGCCTCACCCACGCTGCCGCCCGATCTCGCCGGTCAGATCCAGGAGTACACCGACCTCCGGCTTCCCGGCGCGGTGTTCCAGGTCGCTCCCGGTTCACCTCTGTTCCCATGAGCGACGATCCCGAGGGATACGGTCGCAACGCGATGCCCGCCCACTCGATGAGCAAACCCGATGGGGGTGGCGTTCCCAGGTCGTGGCGATGGGTCGCGGTGGCGTTCGCCGCCGCTGCGCTCCCGGTGGTGGTGGCGTTGCTCCGGATACGAGGCCAGCACTGGTACCCGAGCGGCGACATGGCGCAGGCCGAGTTCCACCTCCGCGGCATCTGGCAGCACCCGCCGCTCGTGGGCGCCGCCGGGCGGATCACCGGCGACACCGGCATCCAGGGGTCGCATCCGGGTCCGAGCCTCTGGTTCGCGATGTACCCGGTGTACGCCCTGTTCGGCCGATCGAGCTTCGGCCTGATGGCAGGCGCAGCGAGCGTGCACCTCGTGGCCATCGCAGGTGCGCTCGTCATGGTCCGGCGCCGGGGTGGCACCGCGTTGGTGCTCCTGGTCGGTCTGATGATCGTGGTGATCGTCCGGTCGAGCGGACCGATGTTCTTCATCGAGCCCTGGAATCCGTGGCTGGCGTTGTTCCCGTTCCTGGTGTTCGTCCTCGCGACCGTGGGAGGTCGCCGAGGGCAGGCTGCGTGCGGTTCCGCTGGCCGTGGTCACCGGGAGCCATGCGGTGCAGTGCCACACCGGCTACCTCGTGCTCGTGCTCGGACTGCTCGGCGTTTCGACTGCGTGGATCATCGTGACGAAGTGGCGCCAAGGTGCCGGCGCACGCCGCGAGACGTTTCGCTGGATCACGTCTCGGGGCGGCCTCGGGAGTCGCGATGTGGCTCCTCCCGCTGATCGACCAGCTCACCCGAGATCCGGGCAACATGACGTTGCTGATCCAGAACTTCTCCACGCCCGACGAGCCGTACCTCGCCAAGGGTCTCGTGGCTCGGGCGACGTTGACCCAACTCAGCCTGCTCGGGCCGTGGGTCACCGGACCTGCGGTGGTCGAGCGGAACCTCGTCGCAGTCGTGCTCACCTTCGCCCTGTGGGCCGCTGCCGTCAGCATTGCGGTGCTCCGTCGTGATCGGGTCGCGCTCGTCGCTCCATGCCGTCCTGACGTGCTCCGTCGTGATCGGGCTGTTCTCGATGGAGCGGATCTTCGGGAGCTACTTCGAGTACACGGTTCGATGGTGGTGGGTGGTGACCGGCCTGATCGTTGTCGGTTCGGCCTGGACACTGCTGCGCGCCAACGCTGAACGCCTCGCCGGTTCGGCGCGCCTCATCGGAACGGGCGTCGTCGCCGCGATGCTCGCGGCGTCGGTGCTCGCCGCAGTGCAGTTCGACGAACGGGTCGAGCTCTCCGGAGGGATCAACTCCGAGCTCATCGCCGGCGTCGTCGACGAGGTCGAGGCCGGGTTGGCGCCAGGATCGCAGTTACCTGATGCGTTTCCTCGATCCGGTCGCCCTCGGCGCAGTGCCGTTCGGGCTCGGGCTCGAGCTGACCCGCCGCGGGTTCTCGATCGGATTCGACGAACCGTTCGCCGCGGCTGCCCTCCCACAACGAATCCTCGCCGAGCCCGATGCCGACGGCGTGCTCTACGTGGTGATCGGAGCCAAGATCGCCGAGGTGCGAACGCTCCCAGCGGTGAGCGAGATCGGCTCTTTCGACGTGCGGAGTCCTGCCGAGGTGACCCGATCCGACGAGTTGTTCGCATTCCTCGAACAACGCTTCGTCGAGATCGGGAGACCAGAGCTCACCGAACGACTCACCACGCAGTACGGGTATGCCGCGCTGCTGTTCTCGCTCCCGCCGCTGCCCAACGACATCCTCGCCGCGGTGTCGGAGCTGGTGGAGCTGCGGCAACCGGTCTCGGTGTTCCTCGCGGCACCGGGGACCGAGGTGCCCGGCATCACGACCGGGTGACGCTGGCCCTACCCTGGAACCATGACGCCGCTGGAAGCCCTCGACCGGGCGATCTACTTCCTCGACCGGGCCCACGAGACCGGGTTCAAGACCAAAGCGTTCCTCCGGGCACGCGAGGTGCTCGCCGCGTTGGAACCCGCGAAGTGGAAGAGCGTGCCGCGGCGAACACGCTCACCGAGCTCGACGGGATCGGCTCGGCCACCGCCCGGCTCGTCACCGAGGCGTTGTCGGGTGCCGAGGAGCTGCCGTACCTGGAGAAGCTCGCAGCCGAGACCCCCGTGCCGATCAGCGCCGAAGGGGAGCGGTACCGGGCCGCGCTGCGCGGCGACTGCCACCTGCACACGCGGTGGAGCGACGGGTCGGTCGAGATCGACACGATGGTGCGCACCGCACAGGCGCTCGGCCACGAGTACCTCGTGATCACCGATCACTCGCCCCGTCTCACCATCGCCCACGGCCTGAACCGCGAGCGTCTCGAGCGACAGATCGCCGAGATCGCCGCGGTCAACGAGCGGTTCGGTGACTTCCGGATCCTCACGGGAATGGAGGTCGACATCCTCGAAGACGGCAGCCTCGATCTCGACGACGACCTGCTCGAGCAGCTCGACATCGTGGTCGCGAGCGTGCACTCGAAGCTCGCCATGGAGCGTCAGAAGATGACCGAGCGGATGGTGCTCGCCGTGGCCAACCCGCACGTCGACATCCTCGGGCACTGCACCGGGCGGCTCGCTCCCGAACGCGGGCCGTCGGCGTTCGATGCCGACTACGTCTTCGCGGCCTGCGCCCAGTTCCACACCGCGGTCGAGATCAACTGCCGGCCCGAGCGGCTCGATCCGCCCCGGGAACTACTCGACCTGGCGCTCGAGTACGGCTGCTACCTCACGATCGACACCGACGCCCACGCTCCCGGCCAGCTCGAATGGCAGCCTCTGGGGTGCGACAAGGCCGCCGAATCAGGTGTCCCGATCGAACGGGTGCTCAACACCTGGTCGGCCGACGACCTGCTCGCCTGGGCGGGCCACGCCGCCGTCTGAGCGACCGTCCGGCCAGGTGGATCGCGTGACCCCTGCGGCTAGCCTGGCGCCCCTATGTCGAAGAAGACCAAGAAGAAGAAGGCCAAGCTGCGCCGCACGAAGGCCAACCACGGCAAGCGCCCGAACATGGGCCGCGGCTGACGTTGTCGCCCGTCCCGCCGGCACGTCGGGACGACGTCGTCGACGTCTTGCACGGCACCCGGGTCCCTGACCCGTATCGCTGGCTGGAGGACAGACGAATCGGACGACACCCACCAGTGGGTCGCCGCCCAGAACGAACGAACCCGACAGGCGCTCGATGCCCGGCCCGATCGGGGCCGGTGGCACGAGCGCCTCGTCGCGCTCATGCAGCTTCCGCAGGCCAGTGGCGGCGCGGTCGCCGGCGATCGGCTGTTCACGCTCGAACGCCCGGCCGGGGCCGAGCAGTTCCGTCTCGTCGTGCGGTCGGCCGACGACCCGCTCGCCGCGCCGCGCGTCCTGCTCGATCCGGCGGTCGAGTCGGCCGACGGGGCGGCCGCGATCGACTGGTACCAGCCATCGCGCGACGGAGACCTGGTCGCCTTCGGCGTGAGCGAGGGCGGGACCGAGTCGAGTGCGCTGCGGGTGCTGCGAGGTCAGCACGCGGAGCACTGCTCGCCGACGAGCTCCCCAACTGCCGGGCCGCTTCGGTGGCCTGGCTTCCCGGTCGCCACGGGCTTCTGGTACACCCGCTATCCCGAAGGCGACGAGTACAACCGGGCGGTGTGGTTCCATCGCCTGGGAGCGCCGGTGGAATCCGACGAACTGCTCTGGCACGACACCGAGCGGGCCGAGACGTGGCCCAGCGTGTCCTGTTCGCCTGACGGAGCCTTCGTGCTGGTGCACGCCATGATGGGCTGGACCAACATCGATGTCCACCTGTTCGAGGTCGCGACCAAGACCTGGCGGCCGGTGAGCGTCGGTGAGCAGGTTCCGAGTTCGCTCGACTTCGGTGGCGATGGGCTGATCGGCGTGACGATGCTCGGCGCGCCCTGCGGCCGGCTCATCACCGTGGCGCCTCGATGAACCCGGCGTCGAGCACTGGCGCACGCTGGTGGCCGAACGTGACGAAGTGCTCGGCTCGTTCGCGATCACCCGCGACGAGGTCGTGTTGGTCGTCACCGACACTGCAGTCGACCGTGTCGAGCGACGCTCGTTCGCCGACGGCGCTCTGATCGGGACCATCGACGTTCCCGCGGTCGCATCGGTCGGCCTCGCCGCCGATCGGGAGCGGTCGGGCTGTTTCGTGAGCATCACCGGCTTCTCCGAGCCCGTGGCCGTCTGGCGGTGGGACGAGCCGACCGGGTTGCGTCGATGGGCGCCGGAGCCGGACGGGGCAAGCGGTGTCCCGGAGCTGGCCGTCAGCTACCGGACCTATCCCTCGGCCGACGGCACCGAGATCGGGCTGTTCCTCATCCATCGGGCCGATCTGGTTCCGTCGGCGTCGACCCCGGCGATCCTCAACGGCTACGGCGGCTTCGCGATCACCGAGACACCGATGTGGAGCCAGACCATCGCGGCGTGGTGCGAACGAGGTGGGCTGTACGCCATCGCCGGGCTCCGTGGCGGGTACGAGCACGGCGACGCGTGGCATCGACGCCGGTCGCCGGGCGCTCAAGCAGAACGTGTTCGACGATTTCCATGCCGCGGCCGAATGGCTCGTGGCCGAGGGGCTCACCTCGCACGAACACCTCGGGATCGCCGGCGGATCGAACGGCGGCCTGCTCGTCGGGCGCCGCCATCACCCAACGGCCGCGGGCTTACCGCGCCGCATGGTGCGCGGTGCCGCTGCTCGACATGATCCGGTACCCGCAGTTCCTCATTGCCCGGCTCTGGACCGATGAGTACGGCGACCCCGACGTCCCCGAGGAGTTCGCCTGGCTGTGGGCGTACTCGCCGTATCACCACGTGACGGAGGGCGAGCAGTATCCCGGCAGTGCTGGTCAGCACCGCCGAAGGCGACACCCGGGTCCACCCGCGGCCATGCCCGCAAGATGGCCGCAAGTCTGCAGTATGCGTCGTCGGCGCAGGCCGCTCGGCCGATCCTGTTCCACGAGGAGGGCCGGGCCGGTCACGGCGCCGGGAAGCCGCTCAGCAAGCGAGCGGCCGAGATCGCCGACGTGCTGTCGTTCTTCGCCTGGCAGCTCGGCCCCCTCCCGCCGGTCGCTGAACGACCTGGGTGATGGGCGAACTGACCGCGATCCACCTGGGCGGGTCACCGGAACCGTGGCTCGCGCTCGGGCTTGCACCAGCGGCCGAGCCCTCCACCATCCGGATCGGTTCGGTCGCTTGCCACTTCGACGTCGCGGTGATCGCGGCGATCACGGCGCTGGGCGTGACCGGTCTGGAGGGCGACCTCGAGATCGACGGAATCCTGTTCCGCCCGGAGCCCGCGGGGCCCGTTGTTGCCCCTGAGGTACATCCGTGCCGAGCGTCGGTGATCGACCATGTCGTCGTCATGACCTCGTCGCTCGATCGAACGTGCGGCGCTCTGGCGAGCGAGCTCGACGCTCCCCTTCGGCGGACCCGGGAGGTCGGCGCCGGTGTCCGGCAGGGATTCCATCGCCTGGGTGAGGTGATCATCGAGGTCGTCGAGACGCCTCAGGTCACCGCCGCGCACGCCTCGCTGTGGGGTCTGGTCGTGGTGGTCGACGACCTCCACGGTTGGGCCGAAGGGTTGGGCACCGAGATGGTCGCCGCCCCCAAGCCGGCCGTGCAGCGCGGGCGGTGGATCAGCAACGTGCTCCGCTCCGCCGGGCTCGCCGCTTCCGGTGGCCTTCATGTCGCCGGAACCTCGGCAGCGGTGAGCCGCCGCACCTTCACGCGACCCCGGCCCGGTTCACATCGAAGATGGTGAACCGAGTCAAGTACGGTCCGGCGGATGGGGAATCGACTCGAGGGGAAGGTCGCGCTCATCACCGGCGCGGGCATGGGGATCGGACGCGGTGTCGCCCGCCGCTTCGCCCGTGAGGGCGCGAGTGTCGTGGTCGCCGAGATCAACGCCGAAGCCGGGCAGCGGACCGCCGACGAACTGGCCGGCCTGGGGGGCCACGGCACGTTCGTCCACGCCGACGTCGGTCACCAGGAACAGGTCGAAGCCGCCGTGGCCGCGACGATCAGCACCTACGGCCGGCTCGACATCCTCGTGAACAACGCGTGGGGCGGCGGCAGCATCTCGCGGCTCGAGTGGAAGACAGCGGCGCAGATGAAGCACGGCTTCGACATCGGGTTCTACGCCGGGTACTGGGCGATGCAGGCGGCGTTCCCTCACATGAAGGCCAACGGGGGCGGCAGCATCGTCAACCTCTGCTCGCTGAACGGCGTCAACGCCCACATGTACTCCGTCGAGTACAACGTGGCCAAAGAAGCCCTGCGCGCCCTGAGCCGCACCGCAGCGGTGGAGTGGGGCCGCCACAACATCCGCACCAACGTCATCTGCCCGGCTGCCGCCACCGAGGCGTACGTGGCCTTTCGGGACGCCAATCCGGAAACCGCGGCCGACATGTTGCAGGAGAACCCGATGCGCCGGATGGGCGACCCGGAGCACGACATCGGCGGCGTCGCGCTGTTCCTGGCCACCGACGACTCGGCCTACGTGAACGGCAACACTCTGTTCGTCGACGGTGGCTCGCACGTCAACGGGGTGTCGTGGCGGCCGGCCATGCCCGAGGAGCTTCCGTCGCGCTGACGGAAACCAGGTAGGGCGTGGGGCCCTTCTCGGGCAGAATCGCCCGATGGGGATCCGCATCGGCACTCTGCCCGAGGAGCGTGTCGCAGATGCGTTCCGCGTCTTCGCCACGGCGCTGCAGCTCGAGACGCTGCGCCCGGACGGTCTCGAGCGGCGGAGACCGAGCTTCTTCCTTGATCGTGCGGTCGCCGCGTTCGACGGCGACCGAGTGGTCGGGCATGCCGCCGACTTCCCATTCGAGACCTTGATGCCAGGTGGGCGCTACCTGCCGACTGCGGGACTCAGCCGGGTCGGCGTGCTCCCCACGCATCGGCGCCAGGGGATCCTGACGGCGATGATGGGTCGACACCTGCGCCAAGCCCGCGATCGTGGCGACGTGCTCGGCAGCCTCCGGGCCGCCGAGGCGGCGATCTACGGGCGTTTCGGCTACGGCATGGCGGCACTGGCCGCATCGGTGCGAGTCCCGACGCACCGTTCCGAGTTCGTGTCACCCGTCGAGCTGTCCGGAACGTTCGAGGTCATGCAGGGCACCGCGTTGGTGGCGGCGGCCAGGGAGGCGTACGGGCGGTGCCCGGGCCGACCGGGGCATCTCGTGCGAGCGCCCTGGATCGATTCGCTCTACTTCCATGAGCACGGTGAGGTCTTCCCCGCGGTCTCGGAGTGGGGGGTGGTGCACTTCGATCGGCGGCATCGGCCTGACGGGTTCGCTCGCTGGCAGACGGTCGACCGCGACCACTGGCACGAACGCGGTCATCGCATCGAGGTGTCCGACCTGTTCGGCGCGACAGCCGACGTCGAAGCCGGGTTGTGGCGGTTCCTCTTCGACCTCGACCTCGTCGAGGTGGTCACCTGCGAGTCGCAGCCCGCTCGACGACCCGGTGCGACACCGCTTCAAGGACCTGCGGGCGTTCGAGACGGTCGAGGTGTGGGACGAGCAGTGGGTGCGGGTCCTCGACGTCCCCGGGGTGCTCGGCGCTCGCACCTACGGCAGCGACGAAACCGTGGTGCTCGACATCGACTGCCGACCCGGTGTTCCCCGACAACGTGGCTCGCTACGAAGTCGGCAACGGCGGCTGTCGCCGGGTGCGTCGGTCGGCGGACGTTGCCCTGGCGATCGACGCCCTCGGTGCGGTGGTGCTCGGCGGGACCTCGTTCGCCGAGCTCGCCGGCGCCGGGGTGCTGGCCGAGGTGCGCAAGGGTGGGCTGGCCCGGGCGAATCGCCTGTTCCGGTCGCCGGTCCAACCGTGGTGCGGCACATCGTTCTGACGTGGATTGCTACCAGGGGTCGCCCTGGAGGTCGGGGTCGGCCGCCCGGGAGAGGGCGGCGGTCCCCTCGTCGCACGAACGTTGCAGCGGGCACCAGCGGCATTGGGGTCCCGGCCGTCTGGTGGGTGTCTCGTCGAGCCGGGTGACCTCGATGATCCGCCGGATTCCATCGATCGTGCGACGCACCGCCGACAGGAGCGACGCCTCGGTGACCGTCCTCGGGGTGAGTGGTTGCCGAGTCGAGGTAGTAGGTGGCCAGTTTTCGTGGAGGGATGCCGAGCTTCAGGGTTTCGACCAGGGCATAGAACCGCAGGTCTTCCCGGTGGGTGGCCGACACCCACCCGGTCTTGAGATCGATGATGACCTTGCGCGGCGATCGACCGAGGGTGAGATCGGTCTTGCCCGACAGCACCAGCCGGCCGCCGAACAGGTCGACGCGCGAGCGACTCTCGACCACCGGGTACCACTGGTCCTTCAGCGGGGGGAAGCACTCCTGGAAGGCCGACACCTTGGCCACCGCCGCGGCGCGGAGCTCGGCGAGGTCGTACTCGGGGAGGCGGGCGAGAAACGCTCCGATGCTGGAACGCTCGTCGTTGGCGAGCCGGGCGATGCCCTCGTCGACCAACGCCATGGGGATACGGCTCGCCCCGGTAGTGGATGAGGACCTCGATGGCCTTGTGAGCCACCGTGCCCCGTGCGGACGCGACCGTCCATTCGAACTCGCCCGACCCGCACGGCGTGATGGGCTTCGCAGCCGTGGATGGTGGTGAGGGCGTGCTTGCTGACGAAGACCGGGTTGTCGGGTGTGAGCTCGGCGGCGAGATCGGCCAGCCCGTCGTGGAGCTCGGCCGCGCAGTTCGTCGGCGACGGCCTCGGGCACGGCCGGTTCCTCGGCCGACCGGCCGAGGAGCTCGATCACCTTGCGTTGTGCGGGGTTCAGACCTTCCACTGCCAGCCATCGTAGGAGCGGGGTGTGTCAGTGGTCGGCCTTGGGGTTGGTGGGCGGTGGCCCGGTGAACCCTCCGGCGAGTGATCGGCTCGCAACTCTGACGCACCCTGCCGCGATGCTGTGGTCATGCAGAGCTCCACGATCCAGTTCGCCGAGAGCGCCCGGGCGCTCGGTCGGGCGGCGCGGGCTCGGGGCCTCGTTGCACCGTCGTTCCGCAGCCCGCCGCGGGTGCCGAGCGTCGATCGCACCATTCGTCGCCACGAGTCGGCGTGTGTGGTGGCCGTGCGAACGCGGGGTCGGCCGTGGGTCGCTGTGGCTGCCGACATGGTGGAAGGGGTGATCGTCGCCAATCGCCTCACCGGGAAGCCGGCCGTCAGGGTCCGAGGTGCGCTGTGGGCGGCCCTCGGGTTCAGCGAGGAAGTGACTGCCGCATGACATCTGCGGCTGCGGTGTCCGGCGTCGGATTGCGTGTCTCGAGGTGGCGCCGGCGAGGTCTCTGGACCGCGCCCACAGCACGACGACCACCAGAGCTCAGCAGCAGAGAGAAGAGACGATGATGGCACGCACAACGTCGAAAGAATTGAAGGCTGAGAAGCTGGCGTCTATGACGCCGGCGCAGCGAGCCACGTTCGATGCGGCCTACGAAGCGTCGTCTCTCGCTGGTCGGGTTGGCGAGCAGATTCGTGATGCTCGTGAAGGCGCCGGGCTCTCTCAGCGTGAACTCGCGCGGCGAATCGGGTCGACCCAAGCGGTCATCTCTCGCATCGAAGCCGGCAGCGTCGGTGCGACGCTCACGTCATTGCAGCGAATCGCAACATGTCTGAACGTCGATCTCGAGGTGTCGTTCCGACTTCGAGAAGCCAGCTGAATCCGTAGAGTGCTCACGCGCCGGCGTGGTTCAGGCCGGCGATGCACACGGTTGGCCGCGTACCGCTCCGCACGGGGCCACACCGCGGGGCACCGCCAACCCAGGCACGACGGGCAGCACCAACGCCGAGGGATGCACAGCGTCCTGGGCGATCTCATTCGTCTCACCGTCGGAGATGGTGCGGAACGTCCCACACGGGCCGGTTGCCGCCCGGCGCGTCCACCGACAACACGATCCGCGAGCCGGCGCGGAACGGGTGCGCCACGGGGAAGAGCTCCACCCGCACTTCGGTGAACTCGCCCTCGGGGAGCGGTGCTGCATCGGCTTCGAGATGTGTCGGGATCGGGCGCAACTCGGTGGAGTCCGGGCTCAGGGCGCGGTGACTGGCGCGTAGCCAACCGCTCTGCACGTACAGCTCGGTTCCGTCGGGCCGCAGCTCGCTGATCGTCACCTCCAGATCGGTGTCCTCGGCGGTCGAACGGAGCCACAGGTCCACCGAACCGGTACCGATCACGACGTTGTCCTCGTCCAGGGGCTGAGTTGCCCACGCGACGCGATTCGCCATGGACCGGTTGCCAGTCGTACGTCACATCGGCCCGCCAGATCTCGTTCGAGCCGCCCTCGTAGAATGTGGCGGGCACGGCGTCGGGGTCGGCCACATAGCTCGCCGCCGGGTCGGCTGGTCCGCCCGGCTCGTCGAGGAGTTCGCCCCCTTTGCGGAGGAACCAGGTGCGGGCTCGGGTCTCGGGATCGGCCAACTCTCGAACCGGGCCTCGAACCGGGGGAGCGGCGAGCCAGGCGTGGCGAAGTCTCGCCGCGCCTTCTTCGAAGAGCACCCGGATCGGTGGGCGAGCCTCGAATGCGGCCAAGGCGTCGTCGTACGACAGCCCGGCGAGCTCCGATTCGGGCAGCGGGCCGCCGGCCCCGAAGATCCCGTCGGCCAGCACTGGTGCCGCGAGCGTGGCCGCGGTCAGGTCGGGCGCCTCGTGGGCCACGTACAGCGAGAGGAACTCCACGTACTCGGGGAGGATGCCCAGGCTCACCGATTCCGTATGGAGCCCGTTCACGAGCGTGGCGTAGACGTGCGGCGAGGAGGTGAAGCGATCGAGGAAGTTCGGGAAATGTCCGCCGGTCTGCTCGTCCTGCCAGGCGCCGGCCAGGAAGACCGGCACGTTGATCCGGTCGACGAACGTGAGCGGTGCGATCACGTCGTAGAGCTCGGGGTCGTAGAAGGGATGGTCCTCCACGAGCGCCAACAGCGTCGGGGTTCTGCAGGCGCAGCTCCTGGTTCGCCGCACAGACCTCGTCGCCACCGTCAGCCATTTCCTGGGTCCACGCCTGGCCGAACGGCTCGGCCTGGGACTGCCGTTCCGCGGCCCACGGCACGGCGAACCCGGTGTTGAGGATGCCGCCGGGGTACAACGTCGCGGCGTAGCTGTCGTCGAGCACCGACAGCGGGGTGATGGCGGCCAGGTGCGGCGGTTGGGTCTGGGCGACGAACAGCTGCGAGATCCCCGGGTAGGAGATGCCGACCATGCCGACCTGGCCGTGGGCGACCCAGTCCTGCGCCGCAACTGCCTCGATCACGTCGTAGCCGTCGGTCGACTGGATCGGTTCGAAGAACTGGAACGACCCGCCCGAACAGCCCGTTCCACGGATGTTGACCCCGACGTAGGCGAATCCGAGCGCCGTGAACAGGTCGCCGAAACCGGAAGCGTCGGGATCGCTCGGCGAGTAACCCGAGTACTCGACCACGGTGGGGTAGGGCCCTTCCGCGGCGTCGCCGGGGAGCAGGACGTTGGCCGACAGCGTCGTTCCGTCTCGGGCCGTGATGTACCCGAATCCTTGCTCGAGCACTTGGGCATCGAAGAACGACTGGGGTGGGTTGTCGTCGAACGCCATGACGTCAGCGTCGATCGCGGTTCCGTCGGGTGTGATCACTTGGTGGGTCCCGGGTTCCAACTGCCGGAACACGAGGCCGCCGGCCTCGTCGACGGTTCCTTCACCGACCCGACGTTCGTCGCGCTCGACAGTGAGTTGCGTGCCCGGCTCGGCGCCCAGCAACGCGAGCTGGAGCGTTCCGGGGCGGACCGTGAAGGTCGGCTCGGCGGGCTCGTCGACGCCGGACGCGGCAGCGGTCGTGGAATCCGTCGAAGCGACCGTCAGAGGCACGGTGCTCGGCGCATCGGTCGCGGCGCTGGTCGGTGCGGAGTCGGACTCGGTGTTCGAGCACCCGGCGATGAGAGCCAGGCACACGGTTCCGGCGATCAGGGCTCGGCGGCGCATGGACCCGATGCTCGCAGCTCCGCACCAGAACCATGCGATCGGGTCGATACCGTTTGGTTGTTGTGAGCAACCATCCTTTCGTTCCCCTACGGCATCGCACGGTGCGGCTGGTCTGGGGCGCGGGAATGGTCTCCGACATCGGGACCTGGGTGCAGCTCATCGTCGTGGGCAGCCTGGTGGCTCGCGAGAGCGGTAGCGCACTGCTCACCGGACTCACCGCCCTGGCCACGATCACGCCGCAGGGGCTCTGCGCGCCGATCGGTGGCCTCCTGGCCGACAAGATCGACCGGCGCAAGGTCTTCGTCGCCGGGCTCCTCGGTCAAGCCACGATGACCACGGTGCTCGCCATCTTGTTGGCCTTCGGTCTCCGGAACGCGTTGGTGCTGTCGGCGGTGATCCTGTGTTCCAGTGCGGCGGGCTCCCTCGGCGCCCCGGCCTATTCGGCGATGCTGCCCGATCTGGTGCCACCCGACGAGCTGATGGCGATGGTCGCGCTCGGCATCTACTCCTGGAACAGCGGGCGCATCATCGGCCCTCTCCTCGCGACGGTGGTGGCCGGTGTCGTCGGTCCGGCGTGGACGGTGGCGTTCAACGCCGCGACGTTCGCGGTGATGGCGCTCGCGATCGGGCTGCTGCGACGCCCCTTCACCCCGCCTGGCTCGGAGGCGTCGTCGGTACGGGAGCGGCTCGCCGAGGGGTGGCGGGCGGTCCAGCGCACACCGGGCTGCCAGGTAGGAATCGTGATGATCACCCTGTTGAACCTCAGCGTTGCCGCGTTCATGGGACTGATCCCGATCTTCGCGAGAGAGGTCTTCGCCGGCGGGACGGGGTTGGCCGGCACGCTCAGTGCGCTCCAGGGCGCGGGCGCCATCGTCGGGAGCATCGGAGTCACCGTGCTCGCAGCGCGGCTCGGCCCCTCCAAGGTGATCGTCGGGGTGGTCGGAGTGCTGGTCATCTCATATGCCGCCTATGCGCTCGCGCCGACCGTGGTGGCTGCAGGCGTCGCCGTCGTCGGGCTCGGGGCAGGTTCCTCGAGCATGTTCGTGGCCGGGTTCTCCCTGGTACAGCGGGACGCACCGGCGGCCGAGCGTGGCCGAGTGCTCTCGATCGCCCAAGCGGCGATGGGCACCTGCTACGGCATCGGCATCGTGTGGATCGGTTTGCTCGGCGATCTGGTGGGGCTCCGTGCCGCGTTCCTCGTGGCCGCCGGAACGTTGCTGGTGTCCACCACGGTGGCGGCCCGCCGCTTGCCGTTCTGGCGGGAGGCGCTCGACGGTGGGACGAGCCATTCCATCGACGTTGTCGTCGCCGCGGCCACGCCAGGTGACGGCACCGGTTGACCCCGTGACTGTCGATCGAAGGTCGCCGGCGCATGTGTCTGAACTGCTCCCGAATTGTTACGGAACCGCAACAAAGACGCGAAAGGCTGACAGCTCCGACCACGGGAGGTGTTGCGCCGATGTGTGAGGTGTTCCTACTTCGGGATCTCGGTCCGTTCGAAGTGTCCGTTCGTGGCGAGTTCCAGGGCATCGAATCGCTCGATGTCGTGGAGATGGTGCTCGAGCACCTGCCGCCCCGCTGCGATGTGGTCGTCGACCTGAACGATGCCGTGGCCGATGCCGGCACCCTCATCGCACTCGTCCAGCTCGTGCGTCAGCGGGAAGACGCCGATGTGTCGGTCGCCGTGGCGGCCAGCGATGAACGAGTGCGCACGGTCTTGCTCACCGCCGGCCTCGATCCGCGGTGCTCCTTGGCCTACACGGTGTCGGGCGCCGCGAGCCTGCTGGCCCATCGCTCGTCGCCGTTCAGCATCGCGTCCTGACCCCGCCCGGTCAGACCCCACCGCCCCACCCCCGCCACCGCGTTTGTTCACTCCCGACCCTATTCCGGGGAGTGTGGCGACCAGGCGCGGTGGCAGACGGTCGGGGGCGGGGTGCGGATTAGGGTCGACGGGGATGAGGAACGGACCTGCTGGGCTGGGGTCGGGTCGGTGGGCGGTCGCCGCGCTTTTCGTCGTGGGGACCGGATGTTCGTCCTCTGACGGTGGAAGTGCGCCTGCCGCCGCGCCGTCGACCGCGGAGTCAACGACCGTCGCGGTCGACTCCTCCATCGCGACCGAGCCCGCCGAGGCGGTGCCGACGCCAGCGCCGCGGTCATCGTCGCCGACCACGTCGATCACGACATCGTCCTCCTCCTCCTCCATCATTCCCGTTCCGGAAGACCTCGTCGTGTTCTCGACGGCAGCGGCAGCCGACGGATGGACGACGGTCGACGACCCGGTGATGGGCGGGCGTTCGGCGAGCACCGTTGCGTGGGCCGACGGGGCACTCGAGTTCAGCGGAGTGGTATCGCTCGAGAACAACGGTGGCTTCGTGTCATTGCTGTCGCCCATCGACCCGGCGTTCGGCGAGGCTTGGGGGAGTCGAGAGGGTGTCCGGCTGCGAGGCACCGGCGACGGCACGACGATTGCCGTGCAACTCCGGACAGGACCAGATGGCGCGTCGTACGTGCAGCGGTTCGTCGCCGAGGAGCCCTTCGACGTGCTGTTGTCGTTCGCCGAGTTCGAGGCCACGACGCGATTCCTCGAACCTCGACCAGATGCGCTGGGGCTCGATCCGGGACTCGTTGTCCAAGTCGCTCTGTATGTGCTCGACAAGCAGGAAGGTCCGTTCGTCGTCCGCCTCGAAGCGATCGGATAGTTGACGACGTCGTTGACCGACGACCTACGGTGAACATCGAGCCCGGGTGGCGGAATTGGCAGACGCTGGGGGCTTAAACCCCCCTGACCGAAAGGTCGTACGGGTTCGAATCCCGTCCTGGGCACAAGAAAGAGCCAGGTCAGCGCGTCGATCGCCCGATTGTGGGCGGTCGATGCCTGATGGTCATCGAGCACTGGTCCAGCGCGGCGTAGGCGCTGGTGGTGGCGCCGGCTGCTCATCTTGACGATGCGGCCTGGTGTCCCTGAAGTCACGCCGACGACGTCAGGTTCGACCGAGCAGCCCGGCAAGGTCTCGTTCAAGTTCCAAACGACCGATGGATGGATGGATCTACACGGTGGGAGTCGACGACTCGAACGGAACCGGACTCCCGACGGAGGCCCAACTGCTGCCCCTGCAGCACGCGCTCAACCAGTAGCCCCGGAGCCAGGCTTGGTTGGCCAGTCGCGCCGTCGACAAGTTGCTCGATCGTGTGCATTCCGCGAGTTGGACCGCAACCCAGGGCTCAGACCGGTTCGATCGTGAGCTTCGTTCGTGTGGCGTCGGCGATCTTGCGAATGTGGGTCGGGTTCGACGTCACCACCGCATCGTGCCGGCGGATGGCTCCTTCGACGACCGTGACGTCGACGATGTCATCGTGATCGGCGCGCGCCGCGAGCGCCCCGACGGCCTTGGCTTGTTCCTCGTTGAGAGGTTCGGTCGTGCACAGGGCGAGGAAGCGGGCCAGGCTCGCCTGGCGGGGTCCGCCGCGCCACGCCTCTGCGAGCACCGGGGTCGGCACGGTGGGGGAGACCTCGAGCGCGAGGAAGCCGGCGTGGAGCGCCCACATCCGTCGGTCGTTGCGGTCGGCCGCGATCGAGCGCGCCCGTGTCGTAGGTGACGCCGTCCATTCAGGCGCTCTTGCGTGCCGGCTGCCGACGGAGCATCGCCCTCGATCGGGCGAGCCCATCGGCGAGCTCATCGGGGGTGAGGGCGCCGTGCTGGCGTTCCCACTCGCCGACACCCTTGCGGCCGGCATCGATCCGAAGACGGTGCGCTGCGGTCTCGGCGATCCACGCGCTGACCGTCGTGCCCTCTGCGGTGGCCGCGACGTCGATCGCGTCGGCGAGGTCGGAGGGAAGTGAGATCGATCGCTTCTGTCGTTGCGCCATGATGCGATGGTAGGACAGGGGGTAGGACAACGCAACGCGAATTCCTGCACGGTTCCTGCACAGGATTCGGCCGCACGCGCCGGATCCGACCGGACCAGACGGACGAGAAGGACAAGAGTGGCGGACGTGAGCAGGCCGAACGGACGCCGTCGGATCAGCCGGACGTGGATGCGAATTCTTAAACCCCCCTGACCGCAAGGTCGTGCGGGTTCGAAACCCGCCCCGGGCACTTGAGTTGAGCAGGTCATACGACTCAACGTGGTGTCGTCGGAACATCGAAGCTGGAGCACAGCCTCGGCCGTGCCGTCGCCGCGCTCAGCGGGTGACGCTCGCACGACGAACAGGGGGCCGGCTTCGACGCCGACCATCGTCATAGGCACACCTCGTGCTCACGACGACTCAGGAGACCGCGGGCCGGCAAGCGTGTGTCCTTCGGCCCCATCCGACACGATGCTCCTGGCAGAATGAAGGGATGGACGCGGACTCGTCGGTGATCGCTGGTCGCATGGTCGACCGCGCTCGGCTCGCCGAGATCTGTCATCGATACGGGATCTCGCAGTTGGCCGTCTTCGGCTCGGTCGCACGTGGCGAAGCGTCGGATGACAGCGATGTTGACCTGCTCTACGTCGCTCGCCCCGATGCGCGGCTCGGCTTCTCGATCAACCGGCTCGAGGACGAGCTCGCCGACCTCTTCGGCCGCAGGGTCGATCTCGTCTCACGAAAGGCGCTCCACCACATGCTCCGCGAGCAGGTGGAGCAGGAGGCCCGGACGCTGTATGCAGCGTGATCGGGTGCTGCTCGCCGAGATGATCGAGGCGGCCGAGCGGATCGTGCAGCTCGTGGGGGCGTCGAGCGGCGACGAGGTTGCCGCGAGCCGAGACCGCCGCGACGCTGCGCTCTGGAACTTCGCCGTTCTTGGTGAGGCCGCGGGCCAGATCAGCGAAGTGACCCGAGCGGGCCATCCCGAGGTCGGTTGGCGCGACCCGGATACTGGGCAGCACCCGCTGAACGTGATATCTCGGACTTAACTCACACCCCCCTTCCCGCAAGGGGGTGCGGGTTCGAACCCCGCCCCGGGCACCAGGTGTGAGCTGGTTCAGATTCCGAGTTCCTCGGACACCGCTCAGCCGTGGGTGAGTTCGTCGTAACGGGCGAGCGCTAGGTCCAGCTGGGTGATGTCGAAGGCTTCCATGCGCTGCACGCGCTGGCCGACGAACTGGCTGACGAACACGACGTGGGTTTGGCCGATCTCGCCCACGGCCGTCTCGATGCGCTCGAGCACCGATCCGGCGTCCGAGATCCGATGGACGCGCGGGATGGTGAACACCACGTCGTGCTGCATCGAGTGGATGTTCGAGCGGAGCTGCTCGGCATCGCCGCTCGGGAACATGAGCGGGCGATGGTCGACGTACTCGAAGTCGGGCGCCAGGTGCTCGAACATGGCGTCCGGGTGCGGGTCGTACATGGTGAGGCGGATCGGTTCCCACCAGTGGTCGGCGTACCCGATCGACTCGAACCATCGACGGTCGAGCTCGAGTTGGGCGTCGATCAGTTGGTCGTCGTCGAACCAGACCATGCGGATGATTCGTTCGTCGTCGGTCTCCACGAGGATCGGCAGACGCACCGGATCACCGTGGAGCCAACGGTCGACCAGCACCAGGCAGTGGTGCTCGCCGCGAACGGCGACGATCTCGATGTCTTGTCGACCCTCGTCCGAACCCGGGCGCACAGAGAGCCGAACGTCGAGGAAGCCCCGTCCGGAGACGGCTCCGAACGCACTCAACTGGCCACGCGACTCGACCTCGCCGTCGGGATCCACCAGTCGGTCCAACCCATCCCGGTCGCCGGCAGCAAACGCGGCGGCGAATGCAGCAGCGATCTCCCACGCCCGGTTGGTGAGATGTGGGACCGGCGGACCGGGTATCTGCGCCGCGACGAGCTCTTCGTACCGGGCGAAGGCCCGCTCGGCTTGTTCGAGGTCGAATTCGTGCGAGCGCCGGATCCTGTGCCCGTCTCGCTCGATCAGGAGCAGCGAGTGCCACTCGGAGCCGTCGACGCCGGAGCGCGCCCAATACTCGCTGAGCCAGATCGGTCCGTCGTGCCTGACGACTCGCGTGACGACGGGGTGCTGGAGGCCTACGAGCAGGACGTACGAGGCCGCCCACTCGTCAGCGGTGCGGCGTCCGAGGCCGAGTCGGCGCTCGTCGACCGATTCGAAGTCGTCGGTGACCAGCGAGCGGAAGTCTTCAAAGGTGCCGTGACCGAACGCCGCCGCCAGCCGGAACATCCAGTCGTGGATTTCCGGCTCGTCGATCTCGGAGAGGTACCAGGCGTCGAGCTCGATGAGGGCCGCGGCGAGGTCGTCAGCTTCGAAGCAGGTCGATCGCTCGACCCGACCGTCGACGATCTCGCTGACGACGAGGACGGTCTGCGCGTCGGGATCAGTGGCGGCGAACCGGGTCAGGCAGTACCGATCGGATCGCACCGCGATCAGCTGGTGCCACCCGTTTGCGCCGTCCAGCGTCCGTCCGGTTCGCACGCACTCCCATGCGGCGTTGGTGAGCGGGCCGAGCCCGGCCTGGCTCGCACGCTCCTCGGCCAGAAGTCGGTCGAATGCAGCAATCGCTGCGGCCTCGTCGTCGACCTCGAAGACCTCCATGTACGCGATTCGGCCGTCGGCATCGAGCGCGCTGAGGTGGAGGCCGCCGCTGTGGTCGGCACCGCCGACCGTCTGCTCGATGCGCTCGCCGAGCGTGTGGCGGTCAGACAGCCGCGGGTAGCGAGGGATGACGACCTCGGTGGCCTCCAGCAGGGTGTCCGCGTTGGCGAGGATCTGGGACCGGTCTCCATCGGGAAAGCTCAGCTTCCGGTGGTCGAGGTACTGGAAGTCGTCGGCGAGCGCACGCGCGATCACCGTCGAGTCGGTGTCGTAGAACAGCCCGACCAACTCGAACCACGGGTGATCCTCGGCGAATCCGAGCAACGTCAGCCACCGCCGGTCGAGCGCGATCTGGGCTTCGCTGAGCTGGCCGTGGGCGAAGACCTCCATCCGGACGCAGCGACCGTCGAGTACCTCTGCCGAGACGATGCGCTCGTGCACGTCCCCCTCGGGGGTCATCGTACGCGTGCGGGACACGCAGAGCTCGTCGCCGCGTACGGCGATGAGGTCGAGCTCGTTGGAGCTGGCCGGCCCGAACACCAGCGGATCGAACATGGCGTCGAGGTATCGCTCCTTGTCGTAGGCGCCTTGATCGTCGTCGATCGCCGCCATGATCGGTTCGTTGGTCGTGGCGACGAAGTCGTCGGCGAGAAAGCCCGCGAATCCGTCGCGGTCGCCCTGGCGCCACATCGCAGCGCCCTGCTGCACCGCTTCCCACGCGGCGTTCGTGAGTGTCCGACGCCTCGTTCCGGCGATCTCGTCGTTGCGCGCGAGCGCCACGGCGAGGTCGTCGATCTCGTAAGTGTCCATCCGTTTGGTGAGTCCGTCGCCGAACTCGATCACGATCAGCATGCGGGTGTCCCCAGCCGCGTCGGCCCATGACTCCATGTGTTCGACGACCATCCCGCGGTCACTCAGGCGGTGGATCGCCGGGATCGACCACGAGGCCTCCGGTGGCGTGGCTCGCAGCCACTCGAGGAACTCATCGCGCCCGACGACACCGAATGTGACGGGGCGGTGGTCGACGCTCCGGAAGTCCGCGGCAAGAAGTTGCTCGTACCTGGCGGCGTCGAACGAGGTCAGTGCATCCCAGTTCCTGGCGATCCAGTGGTCGTCGTCGATCCCACAGGCGAGCCGGTACGCACGATGCGGGTCCGCTCGCCCGGCGGTCGTGGCTGACGGGCCGACGATCTCCTCGTATCGGTTCAAGGCCGCTGGCAGGTCTTCGACGGTGTACGCATCGATGCGACGCACAGCGTCGTCGGCGAGCTCCACGACCAAGATCACGAGGTCCTCCCCGAACGCGTCTCCCGCCGACGCGCTCGATCCGCTCGAAGGCCACACCGGAGCGTGACACGCGATGAACACGGGTGACCACCACCTCGGTCTCATTGGCGATCGTCGCCATGTTCGCCTTCATCACCGCTGCGTCGCCGCTCGGGTAGTGCAGCGGACGATGCTCGACGAACTCGAAGTCCGGATGCAGGAGACCTTCGACCGCGCTGACGCCGGTGTTGTAGACGAGATCCCAGTGCCGCACGACGAAGTCCTCGTCGCTAAAGCCGAGCGAGGGCATCCACCGGCGGTCCAGTTCCACCTGCGCTTCGCGGAGTTGACCGGGATCGTAGAAGTGGGCGTCGACTACCACCCGGTCGTTGCCGCTGACGACGACCAGTCGTTCCATGAGCCCGGCGTCCGAGCCGATCCTGGTTCGGTACGAGCGCGTGATGTGCCCCTCGGATGGCGAGCGGTTCGACGGTCGCAACTCGACCGGGAGACATGTTCAACAGCCAGTCGATGAGGCCGGCGTACCACGACGCTCCACCTGTCACCGGGCCAGGCCCAAGTGCCTCGACGAGCACGCCGTGATCGGCGAGCGTCACGTCGGGCGCGTAGCAGGCGGCGAAGGAGTCGCGGTCGCCGGCCAGCGCAAGGTCGGCCGACCGTTGCACGATCTCGAGCACTCGGTTCCAGATCCGGTGATCGCCGGGCTCGGGGTCCGCGGCCAGGGTCGATATCGGCTGTTCGTGGGCCGGGCCGATCGGCTGCTGGTCCGGCAGAACGAGGGTCACGCCCTTCGCGGTGAGGAGGTCGGCTGCTTTGGCCCGATGCCTCGACGCTGTCTCCGAGTCGCCCGTGGCAGCCGCGACTCGTGCCGCGGCCAGCTCGGTCAAGGCGCGGTCGAGAGTCGCATCGGTCGGTTCGGCGATCACGATCGCTTCGGAGATGAGGCGTCGGGCGTCGTCGTGACGGCCCTGATGGGCTCGGATCTCTGCGAGGGTGGCTCGGCTCGACATTGCGGTCTGGAGGTTCTGGCCGGCCGAAGCGAGCGCACCGGAAGCGAGCTCGTCGGCATCGGCGACGCGCCCTTGGAGGAGCAGCGAGCGGGCGAGCAGGGCGGCGGCCTGACCGGCATCTGCACCGATGCCGAGTCGGCCGAGGCCATCTCGTGCGGCACGCAGGTGTGGTTCGGCGGATACCGCATCGCTCGCGAGGAGATCTGCCAGTCCCGCGAACAGCTCGGTCTCGTAGAGCGCGTGCCGGAGGCCGAGCTCGCGAGCCATGGTCCGCGAGGCCGCGAATTTCTCCCGTGCGGCATCGTCGCGCCCGCGGAGGGCCTCGAGCATCCCCTGGCAGCGGATGGAGGTGGCTTCGACGGTCGGCGACGCGGTCGTGATGCGCAGGAGGCGGAGGACGTCGAGACACCGGCCGCCCGCTCGGGCGACCGGGCTCGGCCCCCACAGTGCGGCCAGCGGCGCGGCACCGAGCACGGCAACAGTGCGGCGCCGATCGCCGGCCGCGCGGGCGGCGCCGAGTGCCAGGTCGAGCTCGGCCTCGCAGTCACCGACGCGTCCGAGTCGCGCCAGACAACCGGCACGGACGAGCCGAGCCTTGGCCACACCAGCGTCGTCGCCGAGCTCGACGAGGCGGTCGGCCGCGTCGGCGGCCAGCTCGCTGGCCTCGGTGAGTCGGTCGGTGGCGGTCAGCGACCACAGCTGCGCCCGGAAACAGCTCGCCCACGCTGCGAGCCGGGCGTCCGCGGATCGTGCCTGGAGCTCGTCGACGAGTGGAGCGCCACGCGCCACGTCGGCGGAGGAGAGCAGCGCTTCGCAGCCGATCAGCAGCAGCTCGTCACGCTCCGTCCCGGCGTCTGCGCCGACCAGGTCGAGTGCACGGATCGCTGCGCTGCCCGCCGACGCAAGGTCTTCTCGGCCGAGTGCCTGTTCGGCCGTCGAACGGAGACGGGTCGCGGCCTCGACGGCGAGGCCGCGGGTCCGATCATCGACCGCGCCGAGTTCGGTTCGGTACCGGTACACCTGCTCGAAATGGTGGGCAATGATCACGTCGCGTTCGTCCTCGGCGATGCCGGTCGTTTCGACGTGACGGCCGACTCGCTCGTGGAGCTCGGCCCGATGGCCCTTCAACAGGCGCCGGTACGCGGCGTCGCGGATCAGCACGTGATGGAACCGGTACACCGGGTGATCGCCTGCCCACTGGCCGGTCGGCTCGACGAGGTCCTTGCGCCGCAGTCGGTCGATGACGGCACCGAGCCGCGTGGCGACGTCGCCAGTCGCGATCGCGGCGAGCGTCCCGCGGTCGAACTCGGTACCGATCACCGACGCCAGTTCGACCACCTGGCGCTCGTCGTCGGGAAGACGCTCGACTCGGCTGGCCAGCAGCGACAGGATCGTCGGCGGCACCTCGATCGCGTCGGCGTCGATCGTCAATCTCCACCGGTCACCGTCGCGTGCGAGCACGCCGTCGTCGACGAGCATCTGGACGAGCTCGCGCACGAACAACGGATTGCCGTCGGTCGACTCGGGGAGACGTTCGGCGAGCTCGACCGGGAGCTCGTCGATGCCCAGCAGCAGCGCAGCGAGCTCGAGCGTCGTGTCGGCGTCGAGACCTTCGAGCGCAACTGACTGGCGCTGACGCGTCGGCCGGGCTGGGTGAGCTCGGGCCGCAGCTCGCGCAGCTCGGGACGGGCGAGCGCGAGCAGGAGCACCGGCGCGACGGTCCACTCCACGAGATGGTCGAGCAGATCCCAGAAGAGCGGCTCGGCCCACTGGATGTCGTCGAGCACAACGATCACCGGATCGTCAGAGGCGAGCAGTTCGAGGAGTCGACGCACCGCCCAGAACGACTCCTCGGTCGTGCGCGGCTCGCCGTGACCGAGGAACGAGGCCAACACCGATCCGAGGCGTCCCGCCTCCGGGTGACCCTCGACCAACCGCTCGACGTCGTCCAGCGTGCCTGATCCGGTGACCTCGCGGAGCAGGTCGGCGATCGGCGCGAAGGTCGTCGAGCCCCGCCGTTCCAATCGCAGGTCGAACGATCTCGCCTCGCTCTCGGCTCGCAGCTCGTGTGCGAGACGTGTCTTGCCCACACCGGGGTCGCCGACCACCGTTGCCAGCAGGGCGACCGACGCGGCGACCGCATCGTCGAACACGGCGCGGCAGCGCGTCGAGTTCGCTGGTGCGACCGACGAACGGCGTCAGTTCGTCGGGGATGCTGACGTCGTGATCGACGACCTGGAAGGTGGCGACTGGTTCGGCCTTGCCCTTGACCCGCACCTCATCGAGCACGTCGTAGGTCACGCCCGAACGGGTGAGCCGCCACGTGTCCTCGCCGACGAGGACACGACCCGGCTCGCACGCCGCCTCCAGTCGGGCAGCGGTGTTCAGCACATCACCGACGAGTTCGACATCGTCCGCCCCGATGACGAGCTCACCGGTGTTGATCCCGACCCGCAGTCCCAGCTCGACGCCGTGTCGATGGCGGATCTCGCCGGCAAGCGATCGGAACCGGCGCTGCAGTTCGACGGCGGCGGCGACTGCACGGAGTGCGTCGTCCTCGGCGACCTCGGGAACACCGAACAGCGCGAACATGCCGTCACCGAGGAACTTCACGACCGTGCCGGCGTGGTCGTCGATCGTCGACTGCAACAGCTCGAAGTACGGCACGAGCCCCGCCCGGACCGCCTCGGGATCGAGCCGCTCGGCGAACGCCGTGGACCCGACCAGATCGGCGAACACGGCTGTTACCCGCTTCCGGGTGGCGGCTGCCGAAGCAGGCGGGCTGGCGGCGGGTGCCGCGGTGAGCGAGGTGCCGCACTCGTCACAGAACTTCGCCGTCGACAGCTGCGGGCGTCCGCACGACGGACACGGCCGAGGGAGGGCCGCGCCGCACTCCGAACAGAACTTGGCGTTCGGCTGGTTGTCGTGCTGGCACGTGACACAGACCATGGGCTCGCCCCCTGGACGAGTTTCGCAGGTCAGCAAGCCTCGGATGGACGAGGCCGACATCGCCCAGATGCTGCGCGACCTGCGCACCGATCCCCACACCTGGCAACAGCCTGCGGGAGCACGAGGAGGGCACTTCTCGCCCGCCGGCGCCCAGACCAAGTTCGCGCTGCACCGAACGGCCGATGGATGGGCCCGGCCGTCGGGGCGCATCCCGACCACCCACATCTTCAAACCTCCTTCTCGACGGCGACGCCTCCTTGTGGCGAGCGGCTTGCTGGTCGTTGCGAGCCTGGGAACGCTGTACCTCGGGTTCGCCGACCTCGGAGGCGACGACCATTGGCCAGCCGATCGACTTCTCTTCTACAACGCCCTCTTCTTCTCGCTCGTTCTTGCTGCTCTGGTTTGCGGGGTCATAGGACTCCGGGCGCTGCGCTCGACGCCGCCCTCCTCGCCTCCCTCGCCGTAGTGAGATCCCCGCTGGCGACCGGCGGTCCCGCTCGGTCAATTCCCCCAACGCCGGACGTGACGGTGGGTGGCAGGTCATCGGGTGAGCCCGGTGACGAGGTCCTTCTGGGGAACCAGTGAACAGAAGCGTTCGCCGCACAGTACCTGAGCGTTTCACGCATATCTGATCAGCGTTTGCCGCTAGGGTACGGGCGTGATCGAGCGTCATCTGCTGCGTGTGGCCCGCGAGTCACTGCGCGGGTTCCGTGTCACGGTCATCAACGGTCCGCGTCAGTCTGGCAAGTCGACCTTGGCGAAGCAGCTGGTGGAGGGCCACGGTAGCTATTGGAGTTTCGATGACGAGTCAGTCCGCGCTGCCGCCCGGTTGGACCCCCACGGGTTCGTCGAACAGGGAAGCTCGCCGATGGCGATCGATGAGGTGCAGCGCGGCGGAAACGACGTGGTGCTGGCGGTCAAGTCGATCGTGGATCGCCGCAACGACCGGGGCCAGTTCGTACTCGCCGGGTCGACCAGGTTCCTGTCGGTGCCCCAGTTGTCGGAATCGCTGGCTGGCCGCGCCGAGATCCTGGATCTGTGGCCGTTCTCGCAGGGCGAACTGGCGGGCGTTCGTGAGACGTTTCTCGACGCGCTGCTGTCCGATCCCGAGCAGCTCGTCCGTCGACGATTCGAAGCAATTGATCGGCGAGCGCTCTTCGATCGACTGGTGCGAGGCGGTTACCCGGAGCTGATCGAGGCCTCGCCAGCGCAGGCGGCGCGTTGGTATCGGAACTACGTTCGCACGGTGGTCGAGCGTGACATCGTCGAGGCCTCAGCGATTACGCAAGCCGACGAGCTGCCAGTGTTGCTGCGCCTCTTGGCTGCGAACAGTTCAGGCGAGATGGTGACGGCGCGACTCGCTGGTGACGCTCGGATGAGCGCTGACACGACGTCTCGGTATGTGGGGCTCCTGGAGCTCGTGGGTTTCGTGGTGTTGATCAGAGCTTGGACACCGAGCCTGACGAGCCGCGAGAAGCGTCATCCGAAGGTGATCGTCACTGACACCGGGCTCGCGTGCGGGTTGCTCGGACGAAACGTCGAGAGCCTCGGCATGGCCACGAGCCCGTTGACCGGACCGTTGCTCGAGTCGTTCGTGGCGATGGAACTCATCAAGCAGCGCGGCTGGTCGCGGGCGCAGCCGACGATTCGGCACTGGCGAGATCGCAACGGTGCCGAGGTCGACCTCATCGTCGAAGACAACAGCGGAAGCATTGCCGGCGTAGAGGTCAAGGCCGCGTCGACCGTCTCTACGGGCGACGTCAAGCACCTCCAAGGTCTCCGTGACAAGCTCGGCGAGCGGTTCACCGCTGGCGTTGTGCTGTACCTCGGCGACCGGGTGGTCCCGCTCGGCGACCGGATCTGGGCGCTCCCCGTTCCAGTGCTCTGGGCGGATTGACCGAGAGCACGGCCGCCACGCGTGGACTCTGCACCTGCTGGTCGCAACACCTCCGCCAACTGGCGGACATCGCTGGTTGATCCGCTCGGCCTGACACCGCCGTATCCGGCCAGTACCGCTGAGGGCGTCGGCGGCAAAGATTCATTTGCCATCCCTCAATAGTTGTGCTTACTTTTCAACCGGTGCCTGGCGGGACCAGTCGCCACTCGGGGATGGAACGGGGACAACAATGGGCGACTCATCGCTGGATCGGTCGCGCACGCGCCGATTCACGAACGGGCTTCTTGATGCTCGCGATCGTCGGTTTGGGGGCGGCGTTCTTCTCGGCCCGCGCATCAGGGCAGTCGATCCTGAGCGTCACGGTCACCGCGACTCCCGGTGCGGCCACTGACGTCGTCGACCTCGAAGGCGCGACGTACAGCGGAGCCAAGGCCGCCATCGACGCCGCCGCTGTAGCCGGGTCGGCGACCATCCCGGTGAACCTGACGGGGATGCCCCAACTCGACGGCACGAATGCGACCTCCACGTTCGATGACGCCTCGTTCAGCCTCTCGATACAGGGTTCCGTGACGCTGCTTTCCAAGCAGGCCCAATTCCTCGTCACGGCCACCTGGGCCGACGGCACCACGACCGACCCCGACGTCGCGGTGTTCGTCCGGTTCGAGGCGGTCGACCTGTCCGTGCTCAACGACTCGTGGACCTCGGTCCCGGTCTCCTTCGGGCCGGCGGTGATCGGCCTCACCGATACGGCTCACACGGTGACCCCGAGCTCCGCGCTCGACACCGAGACGTTCCTGTCGGATGGTCTCACCGACACCGATGACGCCTTTCGCTCGCGCCGGCTGGCGTCAACCTCTCCGCAGTCGTCAACAGCGGCGCGGTGGCCGATGCTGCCGCGAAACTGGGCGACCCCACGGCCACGACCGCCGGGATCCGCCTGCGGGGCACGCTGGCGTCGTCGTTCGGCGTGCTCGACGGATCGGGCAGCGGCGTCGGTCTCGACATCTCCGTCGACATCCCCGTCACCACACCGTCGACGTTCCCGTCGTGGGTGACGTTGTCGTCGCCCTGGAACGTCCGGCTGGCCGCCGACACCAACGGCGACTTCGCCGCCGGCTTCTCGGGTGGCATGACTGTCTCGCCCGACGGCTCGAATCCGATCTCTGTCTCGGGCTCGGCCACCGTGGCGATCGTGGGCGGCTCCACCAGTCTCACCCTTGAAGCGAGTCTCGGCGGCATCGACGACCTGTTCGACCAGACGTGGCTCGACCTCAACGGCGCCAGCTTCCAGGCCACGATCGACGACACCGGTTTCCAGGCGACGGTGGACGCCAGCCTCACCTTGGGAACCGTCACGAGTGACCTGTCGTTGAGCCTCGCGGTGACCGGCGGAGATGTGCAGGCAAGCCTCGACCTGGTCGCCACCGGTCCGGTCTCCAGCAGCTCCATCCTCACCTCCATCGGCGCCTCGACGGGCGGGATCGATCCCGGTCTCGTCGACGTCACGCTCAACCAGATCGGCGTTCTACGTTGCCGTGGACAAGCCTCAGGGCGAGCCGGTGAACGTGACGGTGTCGCTGTTCGCCGATGCTTCGCTGAGCATCAGCGACGGGACGTTCGACGCCGCCATGTTGTTCCGCTACGAAAAGACAGGCACGACGTCGGACCTGTTGGTATCGGGCCGCCTCACCTCGCCGACGCTGAAGGAGCTCGATCCGACCATCCCGTTCGACTGGAAGCTGCCGGACATCGCACTGGTCGCCAGCAACGTGGCCCGCACGGTGGCCTACGACGACCTCGACCAGCCGACCCAGCTCTACTTCGAGCCGGTCCTGTGCGACGACACGGGGACCTGCGGTGACCTCGAGGTCAAGCAGGGTCTTGTCGTCCAGGCGCAGATCGAGTTGCCGGCCGACCTGTCGGACCAGCTCGGCAACCTCGGAATCGGCGTCGACGGGCCGATCAGCCTCACCGGCACCCTGCCGGTGCTGGGCGGCACCGAACTGTCGCTCGAAGTCGGACTGCCAGAGGTGCTCGGTTCGCCCTCCGATCTGGTGAAGTCCGGGCAGGTGTCGTTCAGGATCGCCACCGACACCGTCACTCGCCAGGTCGAAGCCTCGATCGACGGGGAGATGGTGTTCCGGGTGACCCGCTCGGCTGCATCGAGTTGCGACGGCACCGAGGACGGCACGTGGCCCGCCAGCTCCGAGTGCTTCGACGAGCTCACCCTCACCGTCTCCGCGTCGGTGACGGCGAGCCCCACCACCGGAGTCGAGATCAACCTCACCGGCACGATCAGTGAGTGGGACAACGCCTTCGGGCTCGACTGGCTGACGATCGACACCCTGCGGCTCCAACTCGGCCTGAAGGCCGGCGGGGGATCGCCGGTGGCGCTCACCATCGGGATGTTGGGCCAGTTCGTCATCGGTGACGCCACCGAGTCCAGCGACCTGACATTGGCGTTCAAGCTGGAGATCACACCGACACCGCCGTGGATCAACCTCGTCGGTTTCACTGCGGCCAGCGGCGATGGGATCAGTTTGAGCAGCGTGGCCAAGGCATTCGATCCGACATTCGACACGAGCACACTTCCCGACCTGTCGCTGAAGAAGATCTGGCTCGCCTACGGCACCCAGACGGACACCGACTTGTGCATCCGCCAAGGCCTGTTCCTGAGCGCAGAACTCCACCTCGGCGCTCCGCCGGCGACCGGAAGTACGCCTGGCTGCATCCCCGAGTCGACGCTGCCCGAGGATCCCGAAGACCTTCCGACCGCCAGCTGTGAAGCGGTCAACACCTGTCTGGCCTCGATCCTGATCGACGTCCAGAGTGCACCCACGCCGTCGTTCACCGCCGCCGGTTTCATCCGTGAGTTCGACGCCGGGCCCATCCACATCGACTCGACCGAGGTCGTGCTGCAGTTGAGTGCGACGACACAACGGTTCTACCTCTCCGGTGGTGCGTCGATCGCCGACATCACCGGCGCCACCGATGACGTCTGGGCCAGCGGTTCGCTGACGATCGACTTCCGGAACGATGCCGGCAACGCCTCGCTGCTCATCGACGGCAACGTGAACATCGGCGGACCCGATGGGCTCACTGCGCGTCTCACCGGCACCGTGGCGGCCGACTTCTCCCAGCTCGGGTCGGGCAGTATCACTGCATTCCTCGCGTCGCTGGAGTTCGACCTGAGCTACGAGCTGACCTTCCCAGCCCTCGACGAGTTCGGGAACGAGGTGAACCTGGCGTTCACCCCGGTGGCGGACTGGCTGGACACCACCGGGAACGAGATCACCTCGACGTTCGACCCGGATTCCAATCAGGATCTGCAGAACTTCCTCGACATCTTTGCGTCGGTGAGTGACGCCCCGCAATACGCGGCGCTCCAGGGCTACACCGGGGCAACCGGCACTGCGGCGACGTCGATCCAAACCCAGTCCGACACGTACTACAACTACATCTCGGACTACTGGCAGCTCCGGTTCTATGACGTGATCCTTGCGGACGGCAGCCGACGCAACGCGCGGGAGTACTTCCTCGAGCAGGTCAGCGTGCGGATACAGGCGGCAGTGAACGGGGCCGGTGGCCTGGGGAACATCACCCTGTACGGCATCGATCAGGTGCTGATCCCGGGTCAGGACATCGGGCTCGAGGAGATCACTACGTTCCGCCTCACCGTCACCGGCGTGTGCAGTCCCGGCGGCTCACTGGCCGGTACCCCCGTGTGTACCGGCGGTCCGACGTCGTTGTCGACGACGACAGTGGCTCCCCTCGCCGGGGAGCTGTTCACCGAGGAGACCACCTACACCCTGCCCACCGGGCCGGTCGCAGCGGTCGCCCGCAACGTGGTTGGACAACGAGCATTCGCCGCGGCCGCCTTCGGCACGCCGCCGACGAACGAGATCGAGGCCATCACCCAGCTGCAGGACGCCTTCACCACTCCAACACTCGAAGTGACCTGCGCGACCGTGATGGTCCACTACTCGCCGACCGGCAACGTGCAGGACCCGGCGATCGTGACTCTCGATGCCTACGGCGCCTCGACCTCGATCGAAGTCACGCTCGACCCCGACAACCCAGAGCAGCCGATCTCGACGAACGAGACCGTGCAGGACTCGATCAACACGATCCTGTCGGCGGTGACGCCGCCCACGCCCTGCCAGTCGCCGGCCCAGCCGGTCGGCCCGGGCGGCACCTCCATCGCGGTCAGCCAGGGCACGATCAACGAAGGTGGAAGCGTCACGGTCAGCGGCGTCGCCGAAGCAGCCTTCTTCGGCACGCAGATCACCGTCACCTGGGGCGACGGCACCACCTCGGCCGTCACGGCCAGCGCCACCAACGGCACGTGGACCACGAGCCATACGTACCCGAACGACACCGGCACCGGGAGCTCCAGCCGCTTCCTCATCTCGGCCACCGCGGCGGGGGTCGCCGACTTCAACTTCACCCGGGTGACCGTGAACAACGTGGCCCCGACGTTGAACCTGCCGGCGGTGGCATTGTCGGTCAACGAAGGCGCGAGCCTCACGCTTGCCGGCAGCTTCACTGATCCAGGGGTCCTCGACGGGCACACCTTGGTGGTGTCCTGGGGTGACGGCAGCCTCAGCTCGACCGTTACGTTCGCTGCCGGTCAGAACAAGTCGTTCAGCCTCACGCACCCGTATCGGGACGACAACCCGTCGCTCACACCGAGCGACAATGTGAACGTGGTGGTCAAGCTCACCGACTCCGACGGCGGCCAGTCCTCGGCCACCCGTCCCGTCGCGGTCAACAACGTGGCGCCCACAAATCTGCAGCTCGATGCCGTCACGGCGGGAGGGGTGCCGGTCGGCCGCGACGCCGACGGGAACGCCATCGTGCCCGAGGGCAGTCTGCTCACCTACACCGGTTCGTTCCGTGACCCCGGTGTCAGCGATGCCGAGCGGGTGTCGATCGACTGGGGCGACGACTCCCGCGGCGACACTGCGACCGTCGTGCGCGACAGCGCCGATCCGACGCTCCTGCGCTTCAGTGCCAGTCACACCTACGTCGACGACAATCCGACGACGTCGCCGAGCGATCTCTACACGATCACGCTCCTCGCCGCCGACGACGACACCGGGACGGCGACGGTCAGCGACCAGATCCGGGTCGCGTCGGTCGCCCCAGTGGTGACGGTGGCCGCGATCAGCGCCACCACCGAGAACGTGGCGATCACGATGACCGCGAGCTTCACCGACGTCGGCGTCGCCGACACCCACTCCGCCGTGGTGAATTGGGGCGACGGCACCGCACTCCAGACGGTGTCCATCACCGGGCAGCCGGGCAGTGGCGGCCTCACCGCCACCCACACCTACGGTGACAACGGGACGTTCACGGTAACGGTGACCGTGACCGACGACGACAGCGTCGCCGGCTCCGGTGCGGCCACCGTGACCGTGTCCAACACGGTTCCGACCGTCGCCATCGACCGCGGTGCGACGACCTCCTTCGACGGCGTGCAGACGGTCGTCGGTACTCAGAACGTGGCCGTGCCGTTCTCCGGCCCGATCGCCGATCCTGGCAGTGACGACATCACGGTCACGTGGGGCTTCGGCGATACCACGAGCAACGTTGCGACCAACCTGGTGAACCCACCAGCGACGGACCCGGCGGTGAGTCCGACCATCCAGCCCCGGTCGTACACCTCGAGCGTCACTCACCCCTACTCCTCCCCGTGCCTGTACCGGGCAACCCTGTCGGCGGGCGACGACGACGGCGGAGCGGCGACGCCAGACGGCGTCGATGTGGTGATCCTGGCGTCGGCGCACCGGTGGGAGTCGAACGGCTTCTGGAAGAACAGTTACTCCGGTATCTCGTCGATCTCGGCCGCCGACCTGGCGTGCTACCTGAAGATCGTGGAGCACACCAGCCAGGTGTTCGGTGCCGACGACCGAGTGGCGCTGGCCTCCTCGGCCGACGCCCGGATCATCCTGTTCAAGGACACCGGCACCAGCGCGGAACTGCTCGACCGCGAGTTGCTGATCGCATGGTTGAACGTGGCGAACGGCGCACTGCCGTTGACCACCGCGCTCGACTTCAACGGCGACGGCCAGCCCGACCGTACCGTCGCCGCAGTCATCGCAGATGCCGAGGGCGTGCGGTTGAACCCGGATTCGACCAAGGCTCAGCTCGACGCAGCCCGCAAGACCATCACGGACCTCCAGAAGATGGCCCGCTGACACCCGATCTCGCCGTCACGAACGATGGAGGAACATCGCGCTCGCCGAGCTACGTGGCGTTGACCTTGGGCATGATCTCTTCCTGCAGGCGCTTCAGATCGTCGAGCGTCTTCGACACGGGCACGTCCTGGAACGGCGGCCACAGCAACGGCATCGTCATTCCGGCTTCCTGGTAGCGCTTGAGGTTGTCGGTGATCTGCCCGGCGGTTCCGACGAGCAGGTTGCTGAGCTTGCCGTTCGGCGTCTGATCGGTCTCCTCGTCGGTGATGACGAACCAGATCATGCTGCACATCTCGAAGTCGTCGAGCGAGCGGTCGCTCCCGAGCTCGTCGAGCTCTCGCTGGATCTCGGCGCGCCATTTCTTGATCTCGTCCGGCGTGTCCTGGATCCCGATCCATCCCGACAGGCCGTACTCGGCGATGCGGCTGGCCGAGCGCTTCGGGTCCTTGAGCCCGCTGAAGAAGATCGGGGGATGCGGCTGCTGCAACGGCTTGGCTCCGAATCCGCAGCGGTCGAAGTCGGCGAACTCGCCGTGGTACTCGAAGAGATCGTTCGTCCAGATGCCCTGCATGATCTCGATCGTCTCGCGCACGTGCTTGTGGCGCTTGGGGAAGATGTGCGCCGCGCTCGCAGCGGCGAACTCCTCGGGCATCCAGCCGGATCCCACGCCCACGTTCACCCTGCCGTTCGAGAGGTGGTCGATGGTCGCGATCTCCGCGGCGAGGACGCCGGGCGCGCGGTACGGCGTGTCGGTGATGCTCATGCCGATCCGCACCTTCGTCGTCTTCGCCGCGAGCCACGGGATCAACGGCCACCCCTGCAGCCATTCGCCTCGGGCCGAGACCGGCAACGCCGTCGGGAACTGCTCCATCATGCCGAACGGGTACTGGAGCTCCTGACGATCTGAGGCCTCCGGGACGACGATCCGGTCGAGCGTCCAGACGGAGTCGAAGTCGAGCTCCTCGGCGAGCTGGGTGAGATCTGCGAGCTCCGCGACGGTCACCCGATCGTGGAAGTTCGGTAGATACAGAGCGAGTTTCATGAGAGACGGCCTCCTCACCGTGTTCGTGGACGGCCACGGCGGAGCCGCAGCCCGATCGGCACGGTTCCGGACCCCCCGAGCGCGCCGGGTGGAGAGTATCAAGTACTGAATGGGCTAGCGCCGGAGCCGGTCGCGCAGCTCCCGCTTGACCACCTTGCCGTAGTTGTTGGTCGGCAGCGTGTCGACGAACACGTACTCCTTGGGCCGCTTGAACCGGGCGATGTGATCCAGGCACACCCGGTCGAGGGCCTCGGTCGGCGGCAGGGCGGCAGAATCGGCGGCCACCACGAACGCCACGACCGCCTCGCCCCATTCGGCATCGGGCCGGCCCACGACCGCAGCAGCGCGGACGCCAGGGTGGCGCAGCAGCGCCTCTTCGACCTCCCGGGGGTAGATGTTCATCCCACCGCTGATGATCAGGTCCTTCGAGCGATCGCGCAGCGTCAGATATCCCTCGGAGTCGAAGCTGCCGACATCGCCGGTGTGCAGCCAGCCTCCCCGCAGGGCCTCGTCGGTGGCCTCGGGTTGGTTCCAGTAGCCGGCCATGACCACGTCGCCCCGAACCACCACCTCACCGACCTCGTCGATGGGGAGCTCTCGCCCGCCTTGGTCGACCACGCGGACCTCGACGTCGGTGCGGGCGACGCCGACGCTCTGCAGGCGGTCGCGCCACCGGGGATGGTTCCGGTCGGCGTGGTCGGCCTTGGACAGCGCGGTGATCGTCATCGGCGTCTCGCCCTGCCCGTAGATCTGGGCCAGGCGGGGGCCGAAGCCGGCGAGGGCGTCCTCCAGATCGGCGAGGTACATCGGTGCGCCGCCGTAGATGATGGTCTTCAGGTGGGTGAGGTTCCCGCCGGTGACCGCCTGGTCGGCGGCTAGGCGCTTCACCATGGTGGGAGCGGCGAAGAACGTCATGCCCGGCCAACGCTGCAACAGCGCCGCGATCTCCTCGCCGTCGACCCCGCCGGATGCCGGCACGACACTCACCGCCCCGCTCGCGACGTGGGGCAGCCCGTAGAGCCCCGATCCGTGCGACAGCGGTGCAGCGTGGAGGATGCAGTCCCGCGGCGTCACCGGATCGATGTCGGCGAAGTAGCTGAGCGACATCATGAGGAGGTTGCGGTTCGTGAGGGTGGCTCCCTTGGGCCGTCCCGTCGTCCCGCTCGTGTAGAACAGCCAGGCCGGGTCCTCGGGTCGCCGGGCGACCAGCGGCACTGGGGCCGATGCAGTGAGCCGGGCCCATCGTTCACCCGGCGACACGACGGCGACGCTGAGCGACTCGACGGAGCCGACCAGCGATTCGACAGCTTCGGCGTGCTCGGCGTCGGTGACCGCGACGGTCGAACCGCTGTGTTCGAGGATGTAGGCGATCTCGTCGCGGTGGAGGCGGGCGTTGACCGGAACGGCCACGAGACCGGCATGCCAGATGGCGAACAACGCCTCGAGGTACTCAGGGCGATTGCGCATCACGATGGCGACCCGATCGCCGGGCGAGAGGCCGAAGTCGTGGCACAGGCCGCCGCCTGCCGCGGCAATCGTGGATGCGAACCCACTCCAGGTGGCGTGCACCCGTTCACCCTCGGCCAGCGCGGGCTCTTCGGGCCGCCTGCGGCCGTGGCGCTCCACCCAGATCGCCGGGTTCATCGAACCGTCCGTTCGAACCGAGGGATGGGATCCTGAAGGTGCCCCTGGCCCGACATGGCGCCAGAATATCGCTCTATGGCCAACGCTCTGCTGCGATGAGGCTCGACGAGGGCGAGGCACGGGCGAGGCTCGCAGCATTTGACCACGGGGTCCTTTGCACGGTGCACGCCGAGCGAGGCGTCGACGCCGTGCCGGTTGCGTACGCGGTTGACGAGGACGGGTTCGTGGGCGTGCCGGTCGACCATGTGAAGCCCAAGGCTTCGTCGTGGCTCCAGCGGGAGCGAAACCTGGAAGCGGATCCGCGGGCAACGCTGTTGGTCGAACACTGGGACCACGACGATTGGTCCCAGCTGTGGTGGGTGCGGGCCGAGCTTCGCTGCCAGGCCGACCCGCCGCCCGAACGCGCCGCGACCCTGGCAACTCTCCTGGCCGGTCGGTTCGCGCAGTACCACGACCAGCCGTTCCATCGAATCCTGGTGCTGCGCATCGTCGGGGTGTCCGGATGGGCCGCAGGCGCCAGCTGAACGAAGTTCGGCTGCGACATGGTGGGGAGTGTATCACGCGTGATACACTCCCCACCATGTCAGCTGTGACCATCCGTGATCTGCGCAACCACGGCGGCGAGGTGATCGACCGCGTGCTCACCGGCGAAACCGTCGTGATCACCCGTTCGGGGATACCCGTCGCAGAGTTGGTGCCGCTCCCACCCGAAGGCCTCGATGCCGCGGCGCTCTTGAAGCGGTGGCGAACAGTGCCACGCGTCGACGTTGCGACGTTCCGGGCCGACCTCGACCGTGTCCTCGACCCGACGCTGTGAGCGCCGCATTGCGCCGGGCTGTCCCCGGCCCCGCACCTCGCGGCGTGCTCGACACGAACACGGTGATCCTGCTCGATCGATTGAACGACCCGTCCTTGCTGCCGGAGCGTCCGGCGATCACCACCATCACGCTCGCCGAGCTCTCCGTCGGACCGCTGGTCACCGACGATCCTGGCGAGCGCGCTGCTCGACAGGCTCATCTACAACTCGCCGAATCCTCCTTCCGGCCGTTGCCGTTCGATGCGGCCGCTGCTCGGCGCTTCGGGGGCGTGGCCGCCGCACTTCGCCAGTCGGGTCGCAAACCAGCCGCCCGGGCATACGACGCCCTCATCGCCGCTATCGCGCTGGCCAACGACCTGCCCATCTTCACGGTGAACCCGAGTGATTTCCAGGGCATCGACGGCCTGACGGTCTGCGCCGTGCTGCACCCTGATGCTGTGCCGCCCCCTGCTGCCGTCCCCTCCCGGCAGTGACGAGGTAGTGGGAATCGACCACCCTGCTTGGACGGCAGAGCTCTGACCGTGAACCTGGCTTCGATCGTCGCGTTCATTCGGACTGCTCACCGCGAGAGCAGCGTCTGGTCCAGCGTCTTCGCGGCGGGAAGCCTCACCGACACCTCGAGTCCGCCGCCGGCGGCGTCGGACATGGTGAGCGTTCCGCCTGACGCACGGGTGAGCGCGGTGGCGATGGCGAGTCCCAGGCCGCTGCCCGGGCGCGAGGTGTCGCCCCGCCAGAAGCGCCGGGTTGCTCGCTCCTTGTCGTCGTCGGACAGGCCGGGGCCGTGGTCGGTGATGATGAGCCGGTGCGCGGCGGCCCCGGACTCGACGGCGACGGTGACCGTGCTGCCGGCCGGTGCGATGCTGATCGCGTTGTCGAGCACGTTGTCGAGGATCTGCTCGACTGCGCCGGGGACGGTCGCGACCACGACGGAGGCCTGGTCCACCTTCAGCTCGAGTTCGATGCCGGCACTGTCGGCGACCGCGCTCCAGGTGTCGACTCGCTCGGCCGCGAGCACCGCCAGGTCGTGGAGGCCCGGCGCGCCGCGGCGATCGGCTCGGGCCAGCTGTAGGAGGTCGCTGACCAGTGTCGGAGAGCCGGGTGATCTCCTCGATCGCTGCATCGACCTGTGCGGCGTCCGCGTCCGTCAGACCAGCCTGGAGGTTCTCGAGTCGGAGCCGGAGACCGGTGAGGGGCGTCCGCAGCTGGTGTGACGCATCGGCGACGAATGCCCGCTGTTCGTCGACCATCGCCGCGAGCTGGGCTGCCATTGTCGCCATGGTGTTCGCCAACTCGCGCAGCTCCGGTGGCCCAGAGACCGCCGCCGGCTCGACCGTGAGGTCTCCGCTGCCGAAGCGCCGGGCGGTCTCGGTCAGCCGACGTAGCGGAAGCGTCACGGATCGAGCGACGAGCCAACCGACGAGGCTCATCGCCGCGAGTACGACGAGCGCGATGACGCCCAGTCCCCCACCAGAAGCGGTGGACGTGCGCGTCGACTTCCGAGGTGTCGAGGGTGAGCCGCAGCGCGCCGTGCACCACGCCGCTCGGAGGCGACCGGAATGGCGACGTAGAGCAGGTCGGTGTCGAGCGTCTCCGAGGACCGCGTGCCCGACGGCGCGTTTACCGGTGAGGGCTGTTGCGATCTCGGGTCGGGTCGAGAAGTCGCGGTGCGTCGGCTGCCCGGTGTCGATCAGCGAGATTCCCCGTGCATCGACCACCACGACCCGTGCGCCGGTGCGCGTCCTCGTAGAGCTCGCTGGTCGCGGGTCGGGGGTGAGGCCGGCCTCGAGGTCGTCTTCGTAGATCGTGGCGATGACCGCGGCGTCGCGCTCGACCGCCGATGTCAACCGTTCCAGCTCGCGTTGGGCGTAGAAGATCGGCGAACGGCACCTCGAGCAGGACGAGCACGACGACGGTGATCGCGAGGTAGCTGACGATCAGCCGCCGGGTCATGGGCTGTCCGCCGGCAGCTCGACGAGTCGGTACCCGACCGATCGCACGGTCTCGATCAGCTCCGCGTCGGAGCTTCTTGCGCAGCGACGCGACGTGCACGTCGAGGGTCTTCGTCGAGCCCCACCAGTGCTCGTCCCAGACGTCGTGGATGAGCTGCTCGCGGCTGCGCACCGCGCCGGCATCGGAGGCGAGGAACACGAGCAGGTCGTACTCCTTCGGCGTCAGGTCGACGGGGTGCCCGTCGAACTCCACCAGCCGGGCTGCGCCGGTCGATGCAGAGCGGCCCGACAACGAGCTCGCCGGTCGTCGCCGTTGCCTGGTCCGCGGCGGAGGCCCGGCGTGCGACGGCGCGGATCCGGGCGACCAGCTCGCGGAAGCCGAACGGCTTGACGACGTAGTCGTCGGCGCCGAGTTCGAGCAGCACGACCCGGTCGATCTCCTCGCCTCGTGGCGGACACGACGATGATCGGCACGCCGGTCTGCGGCCCGCAGCCGCTGGCACACGACGCTGCCCTTCGAGGTCGGGGAGCCCGAGGTCGAGCAACACCAGGTCGGCCGGTCCGGCGGCGAGCGCGGCGGCTCCGGTAGCGGCGACCTCGACTTCGAAGCCTTCGCGCAGGAGTCCGTCGCGCAGCGGTGCCGGAGATCGATGGGTCGTCCTCGACCACCAGGATCCTCACGGCCCGAGCATGCCCCCGGCCGTGACCGGCACGTGACAGGGGAGAGCAGTCACCTTTACCGAACGCTTGCCTTGGCCTGGCCGGCCTCTGGTCGGCCCCTCCGTACCTTGCAGGTCATGACCTCACCCCAGTCCTCGAAGCCCGCCGGATGGTTCTCGGGCCGGACGCGGCTCATCACCATCGTGTCCATCGTCGCTGTCGGTCTCGCCGGCGCGACGGCCGTCAGCGCCAACGTCGGGATCCTCGACGCGGCGGCCGACAGCACGGTCGGCAACGCCTCCGCCGCGGGCGACCTCGTGACTCCCTCGACGCAGGTGGTCGACGTCTACCTCCCCGCCGAGTCGACCACGACCACAGCGGTCACCACGGTTCCGGTTTCTCCGGCGGCCGGGGTCCAGGAGTTCGCCGTCGATGTCGCCGGCACCGTCGCCGTCGCCTCGACCCAGCGACGGACTCCGGCTCGACCGCGTGATACCCGCTGCCGGCTGGACGTGGAGCCTTACCCAGACCATCCCGACCGAACTGATGGTGACGATGACCGACGGGGCGAGGACGCTGGAGTTCACCGCCGTGGCGACGGCCGACGGCAGCGTCGCTGCCAGCGTCAACGAGCCGATCGTCAGCCCGGCGCCGCCGGCCGTCAACGCCGGCGTCTACGACAACACCAGTCACGAGGGCGAGCAAGACGACGAACACGAGGAGTACGAGGGTGGTGAGGACGATGACTGAGCCGATCGTCCGGCGCCCGGCGCGCGCCGGTACTGCCCAGGGCTCCAAGATCGCGGCAGCCGGGTTCGGGTTGGCGGCGATGCTGGGCCTCGTCGGGGCCATGGGATACGCGAGTCGGGCGTCGGCATCGAAGCCCGATCATCCGGAGGTCACCGTCCCACCGGCGCAGGTGCTGGTCGTGATCCATCCGGCCGACGCCACCGGAACGACGACGCCGACTGCAGAAGCTCCGGAAGCGCTCCCGGCGCTCCCCGCGTCGCCCGCGCCGATCGTGCTCGAGGCCCGACCCACGGTCCGGCCAGCCCCGGCATCCCAGGCCCCGGTAGGGCAGACCAATGCGAGTCGTTGAACACCGAGGCCGGGTGATGGCCAGCACCCTGCATGTCATCGCAGTCGACCCGGCCGAAGGAGCCGATGCGCAGCGTCGTGGCCTACCTGGATCACCTCGAACGTTGCTGGAGCCGGTTCATCACCACGAGCGACGTCAGCCGGATCAACCGGCTCGGTCCTGCCGGGCGGCGGTGAGCTCGCCGTCGATAGCTCGACCCTCGCGCTGCTCGCCGCCATGGTGGAGGGTAATCGCTGCACTGCCGGGTCGGTTCGACCCGACCGTGCTGCGCGCCGTGATCGCGGAGGGCTACGCCGCCAGCCAGGTCGATCCGAGCGTGGTGTGCGATGTGCCGGCGCCGTCAGAGCCCGCGGCCCCGGGCGTGGCTTCACGACCTCGAACTCGATCCGTCGAGCGAACACGGTCGTGATCCCTGCCGGACTCGTCGTCGACCCGGGAGGAATCGGCAAGGGGCTCGCGGCCGATCTTGCGGTCGCCCGGCTGCTCGACACGGGTGCAGCGGGGGCGATGGTCGAGATCGGCGGAGACCTCGCCATGGCCGGCGAGCCCGATCGACCAGGCCGGTTGGCTGGTGGATGTCGAACGACCGGATCCCGGCCGACGGCCTGCTCTGCTCGATCGCGATCAGCGGTGGCGGGGTGGCGACATCGAGCATCCGCTCACGTCGTTGGGTCGTCGATGGGCTGGAGCGACACCACCAGATCGACCCTCGGACCGATCGGTGCTCGGCCACCGACCTCGACGCCGTCACGGTGATCGCGCCTGCCGGGTGGTCCGCAGAGGTTCATGCCACTGCGGCACTCGCAGCAGGAAGTGCGGAGGTGCTCTCGTACCTCGCCGGTCATGGGTTGAGTGGCATCGCCATCCGACCAGGCCCCTCGTCCGAGTCCGTGCTGACCACGGTCGATCTCTCCAGGGTCGAGATGCGACGACGGAGCGGCGTGCGATGAACCCCCAGTTCTGGTGGTTCCTTGCTCGAGCCTCGGGAATCGTCGCGTGGCTGATGCTCACGGCATCAGTGATCTGGGGCATCCTGCTCTCGACGAAAGCCTTCCCGGAGCATCGACGCCCCGCGTGGTTGCTGGCGTTGCACCGATGGCTGGGTGGCCTCACGATCTCGTTCCTCGGGGTGCATCTCGTGGCGCTGGTCGCCGACAACTACGTGTCGTTCGCGCTCATCGACATCACCATTCCGTACGCCTCGGATTGGAAGCCCGGTGCAGTGGCGCTCGGGGTCCTCGCGATGTGGCTCCTCGTCGCCGTCGAACTCACCTCGCTGGCGATGCGACGACTGCCTCGGAGGTTCTGGCGGGGTGTGCACCTGTCGAGCTACGTCGCGTTCTGGCTCACGAGCATCCATGCTGCGTTCGCCGGCACCGACGCCTCGTCGTGGCTGTACCGGGGCGGTGCAACCGCCTCGATCCTCGCGGTCGTCTGGGCACTGATGTACCGCGTTGCCAACCGGCGAGCGGTACGGCGAGCGGCACGCTCGACCTCCGCCAGCGAAGTGGCCCGCCGCCCGACGCCGATCGGATCTCAGTGACACCGACCTGATCAGTCGGGGTCGCCGAGCTCAGCCGTCGAGGAGGGCTTGCATCTCGGTGATCTCGACGCGCTGAGCGGCGATGATCTGGTCGGCGAGGGCGAGTACGTCCGGGTTGGAGCCGTTGTCCTTGACGCTCTCGGATTGGCTGATCGCACCTTCGTGGTGGGCGATCATCATCTCGACCCACGTCCGGTCGAACTCGCCGCCGTTCATCGCAGCGAGCGCATCCATCTGCTCGGCGGTCATCATCCCGTCCATCGACGACATCTCGTGGCCCTCCGAGGTGTCCATCACGATGGGTTCGCCCGCGGCCGTGAGCCAGCCGGTCATCAGTTCGACCTCGGGGTCCTGGGCCGCCTTGATCCGGGTGGCGAGATCAGTCACCGCCGGGCTCGCACCGACGGTGGGATCGAGCGCGATCTCGGCCATCTCGATGGCCTGCTCGTGGTGGGCGATCATCCCCTGCGCGAATTCGATGTCCTCCTCGCCGAGCGCGGTAGCCGATGTCGATCCGCTCGGCGAGTCGGTGGCGAAAGTGTCGGACGACTGAGCGTCGTCGGAGGCGCACGCGACGAACGTGAGGGCGAATGACAGGGCGATCGATGGTGCGGTGAGGTGGCGAAGCTTCACGTGGACCTTTCGGGGGTCGACTACTACGACGTCTGGTGGGGGACAGCAATGGTTCGGCTCGGAGCGCCGGTGTCGGTTCGGTTGGTTGAGGGTGGTGACACGACCATCGCCGCGGTGATCGCGACGATCACGAGACCGATCACGAACTCGGCGAAGACGGCATGCCGCAAGGCGCCGACGTTGTGGAGGTTCGCAGATTCATCGAGGCGGCGGTCGACGCGGCGGCGGTTGGCGTTGGCAATGCCGAGCATCACGGCCAGAACGACGATCTTGGCCGCCAAGTAGCGTCCGTGGTCGGCGGCGAGCAGGTCCATCGGGCTGCCGACCAGCCGAACCGATTGGACGATGCCGGTGGCGACCAGGACCACGACGCTGACGGTCGCGAGGCGGGAGAATCGACGGACTGTCGCCACGTCGTCGTTCGCCGCTCTGGGGATGACGATCCAGCCGACGATCGCCAAGCCGGCGATCCAAGCGGCGGCCGCCGCGTGGTGGGCGACATCGGTGACCACGCCGACCGTCGGCCAGCGCATCGAACGTGCGTGTCCGGCGAACGCCCACGTGCCGAGGAGGGCCAACGAGGGCACCGCCACTGCGGTCCAATACACGTCGTGTTGCACAGGAGTGACCCGGAACAGCACCAGCCACATCGACAACGCGAGCGCGATACGGATCGCGAAGGCCATCCCGGCGTCGGTCGCAGTGGCCGCGTCGATCGAGCCGAGTGACGACCAGATGCTCGTGGCGCCGATATCGGAGGCAACGACGAGCAACTGGAGGAACCCGAGGCCGGCTGTGGCGAACAGCGAGCGGCCGAGTATTCGACGCAGGACTGGGTGGGCACCCGCCCCTGTCCAGACGAACGCGCTGGTGAGCATGATGCCGACGACCGCCATGATCGCCAGATACGAGGCATAGCGCAGGATCCAGCGCATCAACGACGAGATCGACGAGGAGTCGGCGTCCGAGCCGTCGATGGGAGCCTCGACAGCGATCGAGGTCGACGGTGGCAGCGTCGCCCCGGGGACAGTGACCGCTGTAGTGGCAGTGACATCGCCTGCGGCCGGGGCGGGCGGCGCGACGGTGAAGTCGACACGTCCCGTGATCGGGTGCCCGTCGGGCCCGACAAGTCGCCACCTCAGCGAGACCGGCCCGGCCGGGAATGGTGGGAGTGGGGTGACCACTTCGGTCTCGCCGGCAGCTCCGTGTGCCGAACCGGTCAGTTCGCTGCGGACCCCGCTCGCATCGATCAGCGTGACCGTCATCGATTCCAACGGAACTGCGTTGGTGAACACCCAGCTGATCCGCTCAGGCGCGACGGACAGCTCCGCTCCGTCGCTCGGGTCGCTCGACAGCAGCGTGTTGTGGGCCCACGCAGTTCCGGACGACAGTTCGACCATCCCGGCGGTGAAGACACAAAGCACGACCATGAGCAGCGCGACGCGGTGAAGGAGGGTTCGGGGCATTGGCACAGGTGGCGCGGCGCCCAGGCGGCGGCGGGACTTCACCAGACGACAGGCTATTCGCACCCGCTCGAAATGATCGGTCGCCCATGCCCAACGGAAGTGCCCGTCTCGATCCAGCGAGCAGTGGGTGTCGGTAGAACGTCGCGTCATTGTCCCGGTCGATCTCCCGGGCGGTCGGGACGAGATGACGTTCCCTCCGGGACGCCGGGCGTCCTACAACGGGGGACGAGCGGCGCGGGCCGCCATTCAAAGGGAGGTCTCCATGTCCAGCACCATCGTGTCTGCGGTCGAAGCGGAAGGCTCGGTCCCGGTCTTGCGATCCCTCAGCGCGGCAACCGCCGCAGTCATCGTCGTCGATGCCGCTTCCGTCGGAGCTCCGGGTCTCGGGCTGATGGCCGTGCCGTTCCTCGTGGCCGCTCTCGGCCTGCGGACAGCGCGCCGCGCAGCCTGTACTGCGTTGGCGATATGGGGGTTGATCTACGCAGGGATCTGCCTGGCCTACATCATCTCCCACGGCTTCGACGCGCCATGGGGTGATCTCGTCGGTGTCTATGTCGGCCTGCCGCTCAGCGCCGCGGTGGTCGGCTTCTCGATGCTGCGTCTCGTCCGACGCAGCGACTGAGCACCAGTAGGTTTGGGGGTCATGGACGGGGCGGCATCGGTCGTGGCGATCGCGTCGACGGCCGCGGTCGCCGTCGCACTCGCCGTTCGCCGGCCGCGCCATCCGGTGACGCTGGTGTTGGGGGTTTTCGCGGTCGCTGGGGTGTGGAGCGTCACGAGGCCGCTGGTCTTGGGCCACAGCCGCCTCGACGAGGCGATGTGGGCCTTGACCAATCCGATGATGGCGCCATTGGTGACCGTCTTCCCCGATGGGCCGCGCGGTCGTGTCGGCCGCCGGATGCTCGTCTACCAGTTGGCGGCGATCGTGTGGACGTTCCTCACCGGTCTCGTGGGCTACGAGTCCGACGGCGTTCCCCCCTGGTACTTCCGGGTCGACCAGGTGCTCCTGGTCGGACTCGCGGTCACGGTCGTCATCGCGACCGCATCGCTCGGGAGGCTGTGGCGCCGGTCCGTTGGCGTGCGGCGCACGCGGATCGGAATCGTCCTCGCTGTCGCCGTGTTCTGGGTCGCACAACTCCTGCTGCTCGGTCCGCTGACGCTGCTCGGTTCGGAAGGCCCGGTCTGGCTCGATGCCGCGCTGGAGTCGATCAGCCTCGTCGTCATCCTCGGCGGGCTGCCGGTGGCGATCGGCATCGGGATGCTGGTCGAGCAACCGGGTGGTCCACTGGCCGGAGTCTTGAACCGGCTGCTGTCGTGGTGGCTGCTCATCGGCATCGTCACGGCCGGTGCCCTGCTCCTCTCCGGGGCCGTGTCTTGGGCGTTGGACGAACCTCAGCCGCCGCCGTTGGCGGTCGCGCTCCCCGCGATCTCGATCGCGGTGGTCTCGGGGTCGCTACGGACCCTCGTGCGGCGTCCCATCGACGCATTGCTGCCGAGCGTCGCTCCTGGCCAGGTTGCGCTGCGCGGCCTGGCGGGCCGGCTCGGTGGGACGGTCGCGTCCGCCGACGTCGCGATGATCGTCGTGTCCGCACTGGGCGAAGCCTTCGACGCAACCACCGTGGAGGTCGAGATCGAGGGCCAGGTCGTTGCCCGGTGGGGTGGGACGCTCGACGCCGACACCGTCCAGACCTTCCCCCTGATGCATGCAGGCAAGGAGGTGGGTCGCCTCCGGCTCTGTGCATCCGAGCCGCCCGATTCATCGCTGGACCTCGTGTTGCCCCACATCGCCGCGGCGCTGGAGGCCGCTCACCTCTCGGCGGAGCTCGAACGTTCCCACGACCGGCTCCTCGCTGCACGTTCGGAAGAGAGGTCCCGCCTTCAGTCCGACTTGCACGACGAGCTGAGCCCGTCGTTGGCCGGTATGCGTCTCGCCGCCGCCAGCGTTCGAGAGCGGCTTCGCTCGCGGGCCGACGTTCCCGATCCGGTCGCTGACGACATGCTCGCGAGGATCGAGACCGAAGCGGCCGAGTCGGTCCACACGATCCGTCGGATCCTCGCCGACCTCCGCCCGCTCTCGATCGATGACCTGGGGCTCTTCGGAGCGATGAGGCAGCGGGCGATGGCATTCGATCGCCCCGGGACGTTCGAGGTGTCGTTCTCCACGCTCGGCGGCCCCCCGGCGGTGTCGGCAGAGGTCGAGGTCGCCCTGTATCGGACGATGGCGGAGGCGGTGAACAACGCGGCGCGCCATGCCGACGCGCGTCACTGCGACGTGAGGATCGGACTCGTCGAGGGGGCGATGGTCGTCGACGTCACCGACGACGGCGTCGGGTTCCAGCACGGCCAACACTCGGCCGGACTCGGTCTGCAGTCCATGCGAGCCCGCACCGAGTTGTTCGGCGGCCGGTTCCACATCCAGCCGGCGATCCCTCGAGGCACTCGAGTCGTTGCGGCGTTCCCCATCGCATTGCTCGGGCAGCCGTGAAGGTCCTGATCGCAGAGGACCATCCGATGTTCCGCGACGGCCTCGCCGCGCTCATCGCCGGGCGTCCGGGTATCACTCACGTGCGCGCCGTGCCCACTGGACGAGATGCCTTGGCGGCCGCGACCGACGACCCGCCCGACGTAGCGGTGGTCGACCTCCGCATGCCAGATGGCGACGGGATCTGGCTCACTGCGGCTCTCCGCGAACGGGTACCGGGAATTCGGGTGCTGGTCCTCACCTCGGCCGACGACGAACGTTCGATCACCGAAGCGATCGGGGCAGGTGCCCACGGCTACCTGCTGAAGAGCGCCGGCCCGGACGAGATCGCGGAGGCCGTCATCGCCGTCGGGGCGGGGGCCGCCGTGCTGTCCGACGACGTGCTGACCGTGTTGGCGCGGAAGCGAGTGCGCCCACTGCCAGAACTCACCGACCGGGAGTACGACGTGCTCGAAGCGATGGCAGGCGGCCGGGCCACGGATTCGATTGCGCGTCATCTCGGCATGTCAGCGAAGACGGTTCGCAACCACGTCTCGAACGTGCTCAACAAACTGGGCGTCGAAGATCGGACCGCCGCAGTGGTCGTGGCCCATCGCCACGGCGTGGGCGTCGAACACTGAGGGCAGTCTGGGCTTCCGACCGACGGCGCCGTGGTCCACGCGTTTGCCCAGCGAGGACTCGGGGTAGTAGTTCAATTCTGAGTGACGTTCGACGATACGCCTGCTGTTCGTGTTCGCTTGGCCGGTCAGGATGCGGCGCGCCATGCACGAGGCTTGGTCGGCCAACTCGTCGGTGACGAACGGGTACTCCACAACCTTCGATCGAACGCCATCTTGGCCACGAGTGAGTTGGTGGCGAACGCGATTCAGGCGAGCGGTGCTTGTTCGCTCTCGGTGTGGTTCGGGCGCGATCCCCGTGCGCTGAGGGTGGAGGTCTCGGACCTGGGACCGGGGCTTCCGAGCTTGCGGGAATCGGACGGCGAGACCCTCGGGGGCCACGGGCTGCAGATCGTCGCTGCGCTCAGCACTCGTTGGGGGTTCGAGGAACACCCGCCCTCGAAGGTCGTCTGGTTCGAGATCGTCGGAGAGTGACGTCGCCGGGGGGAGCGACGTCACTCTCACCACCCCTTCTTTGCTCGCTGCGTCAGCTGTAGGCGTTGCGAAGCGAGCGCACGTTGTCGTGAGCGGCGCTCACGGCGTTGCTCTGGCGCAGTACCACCGTGCGCAGCCCCGGTGAGATGTCTTCGGCCAACGCTTCTTCGTACGCGGCGACGGCATGGTCTTCGCCTTGCTCAGCGGCATCCAGGACGCCACGCGGATCGGAACCCGACAGCGCGTCCCGCAGGCTGAGCCACCCACGATGGAGGGTGCCGGCGATCGACCCGCTCTCGTTGATCTCATCACCGTACGCGCTGGCCATCGAACGGAGTTCCCGTGCGAACTGATCTCGCTCGCGGCTGTACTCGCGGAAGGTTGCCGCCAAACCCGGCTCGTCATCACCGTCGAGCTTGTCCGCGGCCTTGGCAAACCCTTCCTTGCCGTCTTCGAGAATCGAGATCAGATCCTTGGTCACCTCTTCGTCAGGAGACATGGTCCTTCCTTCCCATCATGAGCGGTCCCACATCGGCGGGATTCGCTGTGTGAACGTCGAGGTTTGTGTTCCCCATGAGAGGAAGCATCAGACATATGCTGAGAGCAACCACTGCGGCACCCGGTTCTGGCTAGCGCACCACGAGGACCGGGACCTCGGCACGACGGAGCACCGTCGACGAGACCGATCGGGTGAACAGGCGCTCCAGCCACCCACGCTCGTGGACGCCGACCACGACGACGTCGACGTCGTGTTCGTCAGCCGCTGCGATGATGGCATCAGCCACGTCGCCGGTGTCACCGACGATCTCAGGACTCGGCACACCGGCCTGCACAGCGACGGTCTCGGCCAGGTCCTCCGCGTCGCCTACCCTCGAACCGGTTCCGCCCGTCGCCTCGGCATCCCCGGCGCCCAGCGGCACTGCTGCGATGAGACCAGCGCCGGGGAATCCAACCGGGTACAGCGCGCCGTACGCCAATGACGTGTCATCCCAGAGAATCGGGCCCGCTTTGGACACGTTCATCACGACGTACTGGGCATCGTCGCCGAACAGCCGATGGGCCGATTCCGCCGCCGAGATCGACGCGTCGGAACCATCGACTGCGATCAGAATCCTTTTCATGTTCCCGAGTTCCCGGGTCAACACGCGATCAAACCACCTGTTGTGATTGCGTCAACCCAAGCTTCGTCGAAGACGTTGAATGCTGATCAGGACTCTGGGAGCCTCGCCAGGATGAGCGCCACATCGTCGAAGGCGGCATGACCCTCGCCGCACCTCTCGATCACGGATGCCAGAGCATCTTGTGGCGTCATTCCGGCCGTCGCGCTCAGCAAGACCCGAAGGCGCTCGACACCGATGGTGATGTCTTCGTGGCGCCGCTCGATCAGCCCGTCCGTGTAGAGCACGATCGTTGCGCCGGCCGGCAGCCGTATCTCTGCCTGCTCAGCTCCGAAGGGCTCGACACCGATAGGAGGATGGGATCCACCATCAAGAATGGACACGTCGCCATTCCGATCGACGATCATCGGCGGCGGATGCCCCATCCGCACGTACTCGGCAGTGCGCTGGATCGGGTCGACCTTCATCACGATCGCAGTCGCCATTCGCGCTAGCGGTTGCGTCGGATCGTCGACGAGCTCGAAGACTCGCCGGGGCAGGGATCCGAGGTCGGAGTCGGCTCGGGCAAGTGCGGCGATCATCCCGCTGATCTCGACCATGTCAACTACGGCGGTGATGCCGTGCCCGACGACGTCGCCCACGATCAACAACAGCCGTCCGTCGGCGAGCTTCTCGGCGTCGTACCAGTCGCCACCGATGCCCACGCCCTGTGCGGCGGGTTCGTAGTGCCCCTTGATCGTGACGCCGGCGAGGTCCCCGACCGGCGGAAGTGTTCGCTGCTGCAACTGCAACACGACGGCGGTCTGCTGCTCGAAGAGCTGAGCTCGCTCGAGGGTTTGGGCAACAAGGTCCGAGATCGAGGGAAGGTTGCCTGGTTGGCCAGGTGCAGGGGAGGCCGAGGCGAAGACCAGAACGCCGATCAGTCGCTCTGAGGAGCTTCGAAGCGGCAGGAGAGTCAGCGACTGCACGCTCGGTCCGACAAGTCGTCGCAAGTGTTCGTCCGCGTCGATCTCAGCGGCTGTCGCGAAGATCAGGGAGCGTCCCGACCGAAGCCGATCGAGGGAAGCGGGGGTTGCCTCGATCGCCAGTTCGACGAGCGCGATACCCAGATCGTCGCCAACAACAGACGGTGATCCGTCCGTTGACGCCGATGGCGACCTCGGCGCGCCGTATTGAATCGACAGTGTGCGGTCCTCGTCCGTCAGGTAGGCGACCGCTCCCGTTTCGAACCCGCTCGCGTCCGGTCCGTGGCGGACCACGGCGCGAGCGATGTCGTGCTCCGTGTGGGCCACCGACAGCGCCTGGCCAAGCGTGTAGAGGGCGTGGGTCCGGCGGGCCTGCAGCTCGATACCGGCGACCCGCAGGAGAGCGGTCTGGCACACCACCCGGATTGCGTCGATGGTCGAGCGCAGCTGCGGGCTCCCTTGTGCCTGCCGCCGCCATCCCCAGGCGACTGCGCCGAGCACGTCGCCTCCCTCGGCGGTCAGTGGAAGCGCAGTGATCGTTCGTAGCAGCGAGCCGTCCGCAGACTCGGACACCTGAACGAAGTACGACTCGGCTCGACCTCGTCCACCCTCGTGGATCACGACATTCATCGCGCTGAGGAGTGGTGCGGAGTCGACGGAAGCGTTTGTCCTGAGCGTCGGGCCGGGTTCGGCAGCCATGGTTCCGTCCGTCAACATGATCGCCGCGAAGTCGGCGCCTACGGGCTCGGCCAGGCCATTCGCGACCACTTCCACCAGTTCGCTTCGTGAGTTGCAGTGGGCGAGCCGCTCGCCGAGCACGCTGAGCGTCTTCACCGTTGTGGCGGCGGCGACGAGTTCGATGTCGCGACGTCTGACACGCAGCAGGAGGAAGCCGAGTACCCCAGTTGCCGAAATCGTGGTCAAGCCAGCGGAGAGAGCTGCCGAGTGATCGGGTTCGGGGTGGTCAACGTGTAGCGACCAGGTGCGCTCGCCGACCTTGATTCGCCGCTGCTGGCCACCGACGTTGGCCGAGCCGTAGAGGGCCATCTCCCCGTCGAGCACCGAGATTTCAGTCCCCTCGGGCAGCAGCAACGCTGGTTCGTCGACCAGATCATCGGCAGCGATTGCGGTGCTGACGGTCGCGACCGGTTGACCGTTCACCACAAGGGCCTTGACCACGAACAAGGCGACCTCTCCAGACGGCTGGGATCTGAGCGGCGCGCTGAACTCGAGTTGGTTCGTTCGTAGTGCGTCGCGGGCGGCCTGACCCCGCGTCGGGTCGGCAGCGATGTCGAATCCGAGGATCCGTCGGGCTTCGGATGTTGCCGGATACACCGTTCGAACCGGTAGGTACGAGGTTCGATCGGGGGCGCGCGTGAAGCCATCGGGCGATGGGTCGGAGACGGTGATCCCGGTGTTCGCCTCGAACTGTTCTCTCTCCTCACAAGATACGACCGGTTCGAACGCCACAGCCGACAGCGTGGTCGCCTCGACCAGTTGAGCAGCGAATCGCGAAAACGCCTGCGAGTCGATGTCGTGGCCCTCGATGGCTCCCGCTTCAGCGAGCAACCGGGCTCCACCGAAACCCAGGGTGAGCAGCCGTACCTCTGCGTCGAGTCGCCGGGTGAGTCGCGCCATCGATTCGAGCTCGGTCTGGTCGGCGACCCTCTCACTGTGGGTCCACAGGACGGCAGCAATCGCAGAACCCAGAACCGCGATGGCAGCGAGAGTGGCGATGATCAGCCAGAGGGCCCCTGCACCCGGTTGTTGACCACGCGTGTCGGTGCTGCTCACCGCCCTCCTCTCCTGACGTATGCGGGCCCAGCTGTGCACGTGCGCCACCAACCTTCCCGAAATTTCGGTTGGCAACACCATACGAACGGTTCGAGCAAGTGCCGACCCGCGGCCCCGGCCGTACGGCCGAGGGACAGGAACCACGTATGAGTTGTGGCTGCGCCGGGTACCGCGACTTCCACGCCCATCAGCGGCTCGGGCTTTTCGTGGAGTCGGCACCTCAGGGATGACCGGAAGGACTTGGAGGACATCTCAATGTCGGTTCGTTCACTGCGCAAACAGACGGCGCCGAGGGCCTACCTCGCTGCGATTGTCGTGGCGCTTGCCGTTGTTGCTGTGGCGGGCGTCGCTCGGCGGAAGCGTGCGCGAGCATCGAGCTCGCCGGACCTCGACCGATGAGCGAGGCCGACCCCTCGAGGCGGGACGAAACCGAGGCAGAGCGTCTCGACCGTGAGCACGAGCAGCTGTTCCACGAGTTGCGAGCCATCATCCCCGGCGCCGAAGTGATGTTCGCATTCCTCCTCACCGTGGCGTTCACCGGGAGATTCGAGACCCTGTCATCGGTGGAGCGAGGCGTCTACTTCGCCGTGTTCCTCATGTCGGGGGCATCGCTCGCGCTCCTGTTCGCCCCGACCGCATTTCACCGAGTTCGCTTCCGGCAGCGTGACAAGGAACTGATGATCACCCTCGCAAACCAACAGGCGATCGTCGCGATGATCCTCATCTCGCTCTCGATCTCCGGCAGCGCGTACCTGGTGACGTCGTTGACCTACTCGGCGGTCGCCGCCACGGCCGCAGCAGTCACGATGTGGATGTTCATCGCGATCACGTGGTGGGCGATTCCCCTCAGACGCCGTGTGGTGCTCCCGGATCGGAGCCGTGATGACGGGCGCCCGCCGGAACCGCAGGGCGAACGTCGGTGATTCCCTTGATCTGCTTGAGTCGATCGATCTGATCACCTGAATCCGGCCAACCCGAAGCGGAGGTGTGCAGGGTCACGACCCCGTCGTCGACGGACAGATCATCGAAAGACTTGTTCCGCCGCAGGGTCGGATCGGTGGTGATGGCAAGACGCACCTTTGCCTCGGTGAGGACATCGCTGATCGGCCGGCCCCGCCGGCCGATCGTGGCTCGTTTGAGAAACCTCCACCACCTCGATACGTCGCGGCGGTTGGTCCATGCCGCGGATGCGACCGCCACCAGCGACCAGAGCCGGAACCGTCGGCGGATGGTCATGACGAGGCTCGCTGCAATGCGGCGACGTTGTTGTTGTCGCGACCCGGCCTGCGCCGCGTCTTCGCAGTCACGGCCTCGGCCGCTCCGAGCTCGGTGGTGGCACCGGCATTCGCCATTCCTCCGGCGAAATCAGCGAGGTGCGACCGTACGAACCAGTGGAAGCGTTCGAGGACTCCGGTCTGACCGATCAGCAGGTCCTCGCTGACACGGTCGATATCGGCAACTCGATTCATCGCGCTCCGATGGTCGGCGATCACGTTCCGGTACACGAGGTCGAGCGCGCCCAAATGGACGATCGAATCGGCGCGATCGAGCGAGTAGTCGTCCCACGTCCGAGCCTCGACCAGACGACCTGGGAGCCCGGCCGGGGCAGCACCTAACGTCGCGACCCGCTCGGCCACGTCGTCGATCAGTTTGGCGACGCCCTCATACTGTGGGTCGACCATCTGATGAACACTGATGAACGCAGGCCCGACCGCGTTCCAGTGAATATGACGCAGTGTCAACTTGAGGTCGATCAGAGCGAAGAGGCGATCCTGAAGGATCGCCGCGACCTCTTTGCCTTGCGCCAGCGACAACGTGGGCACGGTGAACGACGCCTGCCGTGCCGATGTCGCCGCTCGGGGACGACCGTTCTTGCTGGTTCCATTCCCGTTCTTGTTGGTTCGGTTCATCGTGAGAACTCTCCTCTGATCGATTGACTGCCTCGTGGAAGGGGGCTGGCGGAGCGACGCGTTCGACACGCGGTCAGGTCGGCGAAACCAGCTCAGCGGCATCTGCCAGTCGCTGCCCGATGGAGGACCAGTCGAGGTGGCCGATCGCCGCCTTGACCCATGCGCCACGATCGTTTCGATGGTCGAGGTAGTAGGCGTGCTCCCACACGTCGATCACGGCAAGGATCGACGTGTTCGGCACATGATCGTGCTGATGGTCGAGGATCGAACCGACCCTCAGACGCCTCGCCGACGGGTCGTAGTACAAAGCACCCCATCCCGTCCCCTGCACGTTCATGCACGCTGTCGTCAGGATCTTCTCCAGGCGGTCACGGTCGCCGAAGTCAGCCTCGACCTGGCGGCGGAGAAGGTCGGACGCGTCGTGCCCGCCAATCGGGTCGAGGCTGCGCCAGAAGAGCGTATGGAGGAGGTGACCCCCGAGGTTGAACGTCAGCGCGGACTGAAGTGCAGCGGCCGATCGAAGGTCACTGGGGTCCATCTCTCGCAGCTCTGCCGATGCCTTGTTCGCAGCGTCGACATACGCACGATGGTGCTTGTCGTGATGCAGATGCATCGTCTCCGCTGAACACCACGGCTCGAAGGCGTCGTACTCATATGGAAGATCGCTGAGGGAATACGGCTCGGTCATACCGAGGCGGTACCCACCAACTTCGCCCGTCAAACTGGTCGGTTGTGAGCGCGAAGGGGTACAAGCATTCATGACAAACACCAATTCCTCGGAACTTCCGCAGCCCGATCGGATCCCGGGAACAGCCCCGTCCGACTCCACGACGCTCGTCGAGGTGATCGGCGGGTATCGATCCGACGGATTCGCAGCCGACTTCTACGTCGAGGCGGAAGAAGTCGGTTCCGGGGCCGTGAGCGTCACGTGTGGCGAGTGTGGACGCGCTGCGGACCCCAGTCGAGTGGTGATGCACAGCATGCGCCGGCTCGAGGGAGCCTCCGATCCCGACGACATGCTGGCTGTCGTTGCGGTCACCTGTCCGACCTGTGGCGCACAGGGGACGGCTGTGCTGGGCTACGGGCCGATGGCCTCGGCCGAAGACGGTGCCGTACTTGCGGCGTTGCAGGATCGGCGGGACGACGACGTCCTGCCGGGTGATTCGCCGGCGACCGAGAGCCCGACCATCGATTCGTGATCGTTCAAGTAGGCCCGCAGGCGCGCCGAACTGGCTGCGATCAACCGACCGACGTGCACCTGGCTGGTGCCGACGCGCTGTGCGATCTGAGACTGGCTGAGTTCCTCGAAGAACCGCAGGGACAAGATCGTTCGTTCACGTGGCGGGAGGCGTTCGAGAAGTTCTCTCACGACCTGTTTGTCCAATGCCGACGAGAAAGGATCCTCGTCCACCTCTACCGCAGTCGCTCCCGGAGCATCGAGCGCGCGGGTCTTGTATGCCATGTTGGCCTCGAGGCACTCGAGGACATTGTCTTCCGACAGGTTGGCTCTGGCGGCGATCTCGTCGATGCGCGGCGACCGGCCGAGTTCGGCCTGCAACGACTCGGCGGCGTTGTTGACATCGGCGCGGGCGTCCTTTGCCCGTCGCGGGACGTGCACGCTCCAGGTGTGGTCGCGGAAGTACCGGCGGATCTCGCCGATGATGGTGGGCGTCGCGTACGCCGCGAAAGGCACACCGAGCTCGGGATTGAAGCGGTCGACCGCGTTGATGAGTCCGATTCGTGCCACCTGGATGAGGTCGTCGAGTGGCTCGCCGCGATCACTGAACCGCCGGGCGCTGCGCAACGCGAGCCAGGACGCGTGCTCGATGATCTCGTCGCGGAGGGCGCTGTCACGCTTTGTCGCGTACCGACGGAACGCTTCGTCCAGCCACTTCTGGTCGATCTCAGGTGTCACTGGCTTGCGGGGCTCGGAGAAACGCGTCCGATCGTGCCGGAGATCTCTGCCGATTCGACATCGAATGCGATGTGCAATTCGGTGCACACCTCCTCGAGGACCATGCGGCACAGGGCCAGGTCCGGGTGCTCGAGATCGAATCGCTCGGTGGTGGTTCGGCCGACGATACGGAACGAGTCGGGGCGTGCGTTGAAGACGAGTTCGATCGGTTGGCCGTCTCCCTGGTCGATCAGCACGATCATGACCTCGCTCACTGCGATCTTGACGTTCTCGATCTCGTCGATCGAAAAGCCGACGAGTGAGGCAAGCGCGCTCGCAGTGAGCCGGGCTACGCGGAGCAGAGATGGCAGCGGAGGCAACACCAAGTCGACCGGTCCGATGTCGGTGGCTAGGCCAAGGGAGGTTTCGCCCGTGAACTCACCCATCACTGTTCTCGAGGTGGAATTGCGCCGTGGTGCCGGTCATCTCGAGCAGTCGTTGCACCGGCACGCCCGCCCTTCTGAGGACGACCCGAGCCCCACGGGCGTGGGTCCGGCGCGCCGCGCCCAGCAACGTACGGAGACCGGACGAGTCGATAAATGCGACATCGCCCAGATCAATGACGATGTCCGAGTCGCTTGCTTGAGGATCGAACGTACTCTCCTGCTCGGCGATCGCAGCTTCAAGGATCGGTCCGCCCGACATGTCGATGTCGCCGGCAACGCTGATGACACCGTCATCCGCGATCCCCACCCACAGTGTCTCCTCGTTGGCTTTACCGGACATTCTCTTCCTCTCGTGGTCATCAGCGACTGGCTAGCGATACCGGGCTCTCTGGAACGCCGTGGCCTGCCCTGCAGGCGACGGCGACTCAGGGCCCGTCGCAGCTGGTTCCCCTGTCGGGCCGCCGCCAAACATGGAATCGTCCATCCCGTGCGATTCGGCGCTCGGCGTCGGGCGGGCGGTTGCACGGCTCGTGCGGCCCACGATGATCAGGTTTGATCCCTCGATCAGGTGGCAACTGCACATCTATGACACAGCACGAGAACAACGAGCCCACGGAGACATTCACCGAGCCGGGTGCCGATCGAGCGCCCACTCCGGAGGAGGAGCAGGCCGCCGAGACGGCGGCGAAGTCGGTCGATATGGACGAGGTGGCAGAGCACTACGAAGAGATGATCGAGCGCGGCGCTCATGTGCAGGGCGAGGGCCAGGTCGAGCCGGGCCCGGCTGAGTCTTGACATTTATCGCTCACGGGCAGACCGGGGGCCGATCTCCATCGAAACGTAGGGGTTTGCCGAGCTTGTTCCTGGGAACCCACACGCCATGAACACAACAATCCTCTGGCTCATTGCAGCCGTACTCGTTGTCGCTGGGATCATCCAGATCTTGCAGGGGCAAGTCATTCTCGGAATCGTGCTCATCATCATCGGGCTCATCGTCGGCCCTGGGGGCTACAGCGTTTTCGATCGGCGCCGGTGACGGATTGTTCGTCGTGGAGCCAGCACACCAGGCACAGGTAGTCGAGCCGGCTCGACGGCAGACGCGAGCTACCACTCGCCGCTGGGCTGTCGACTCACTGATCAGCGGAATCATCGGTGCCGCGTTCGCAACGACTGGGCTGATCGCCATCGCCCGTGGTGGGATGGACGACACCCTCTCCGACCCGAAGGTCGAAGTCCTGGGCTACACGCACACTGCGCTCTTGGGCTTGGTCGAGGTCGGTATCGGCGCTGCGTTGCTCATCATCGCGGCGTTCGGCGTACGCGCTCTCGCGACCTTCTTTGGAACTGTTCTGGCCATTGCGTCGTTCGTCGCCGCTGTCGAAGCCACCCGGTTGGAGGCGCGACTCGGATTGGATTCGGGCCTGGCGTGGGTGGCATTTGCCGCGGGTCTGGTTGTGGTGATCTCGTCACTCCTCATCCCGCGTGTGACGAGTCGCACGGCGGTGTACGACGTCAGCTGAGTCCGTCCCCTTCGACGAAGCGCACGTAGTCACCACCGCGCCGTCGGCGCTCGCCTGCACCATTGCGTGTCTGTCCGCACCGGAGGAAGGCGAGCGTCGACTCGGCGCCACAGTTGCCGTTCGTACCGGCGGCGCACAGACCGTCGTGGCAGGCCCCGGTGGCGACATCTCCCAGCGCCAGTCCAAGGCGGTTGTTCCCGAGAAACCACGACCAGGCCCGATCGATGGCCCTTCGGTGGGCGTCGTCGTTCGTGACTTCCCAAGCAGCTGCATGCGCGTCGGCCATCGCTGACGCCTCCAGTGGTTGTTCGTCGCCGGATTCGTGGAGGTCGAGGTGCGGGCTGAGGCCCAGGTGGCCCGGAAACCGGTAGTAGCTCTTCTGGCGGCAGAGGCCATCGAGCCATGCGAGCAGTTCCAGGCCGCTATCGATGAGATCGTCCCGGTTCAGACGGTGGCCGACGCTGACGAGCACCTCGGGGATCCTCGCGTTGTCGTACGACAGCCGGGGTTCGAACCACACCCATTCACCCTTCGAAGGCCGCCATGTCGTCAGGGTTTGCTCGATATCGCCGAGCTTCGAGAGTGCACGCGAGTCCCAGTGTGCAGCCTCCAACCCGAGGGCGACGTACGCGGTCGTCCGGCTAGAGGCGTTGCGTGCGTCGAAACCCGCCACGATGTCAAGCATCAACTCGAGCGCCTCGTCGACGTGTAGACCTTCGGCAGCAAGTTCGCCGAGGCCCCAGACCGCGCGTCCGACATGATCTCCCGCGTGGGGTCCGTCGAGCCAGCTGCGATCCCAAGCCATGAAATTCCGCATCGCAGCAGGAGTCGATCCGTCTCCAGCCGCCAGGCGCAAGAACGCGAGATTGCGTGCCACAGCGATCTCCCACACTGTCGCGTCTGGTCCGTCGGCCGGATTCCGGAGAGCGTGCCGGGCCAGGACCGGAAGCGCCCGGCCGGCGTCGTCGACGCAATATCCCGTATCGACGCGCGGAATCATCCCGCGAGCGTGCTGCAGGATGGCGGTGTCGTCGCACAGCGTTCGCAGATACCGGGCTGAGACTCGGGTATGCGAGTCGCTGGGGTGCGACGGGCTCTTGTCGTCGCCGGTCACGAGCACGCTACGCGCCTGCCATGGATGGCAGCGCCAGCGCAGGCGAGCGGCGGCACGCTTGGTGGAGTAGGTCGGCGAGCGTCTGTCCGATCGTGGGCCACTGCATCGAGTGCGACAGCTGTCGTGCCGATGTTCGCGCTTGCTTCGCCACCTCGGTGTCATCGAGCAGGTTCGAGACCGCCTCGGCAAATGCCTCTTCGTCACCGAACGGGACGAGGAGCCCAGCGCCTCCGCCAAGGAGGTCCCGGGCGTATCGGTACGGGGTCGAAACCGTCGGGCAGCCGGCGGCGACGGCGAATGTCAGGGCTCCGGAGACGCTCTGCTCGGAACCCACATACGGAGTGCAGAAGACGTCCGTGATCGACAACAGATCAGAGAGCTCGCGAATATCGAGAAACCTGTCGATCATGGTGACGTGGCCGCGGAGTCCGAACGCAGTCGACAGCTGAGCCAGGTGATCCCGATACCCATCGCCTTCGCGGCGCTCGATCTCCGGATGGGTCCGTCCAGCAATGACGTAGTGCGTCGTGGGGTGGCGTTCGAGAATCTGCGGTAGCGCGGCAAGCGTGAGCTCGATTCCTTTCCCCGGCGACAGGAGGCCGAACGTCGACATCACCTTGCACCCGGGCTGGAGCCCGAGTCGCGTCCGCACCACTGAACGATCACCGGAGTCGTAGAGCTCGACTGGAGCCCCGTGGGCCACGACGCTCACGCGGTCGGCGTGGACGAGCTCCTGTTCGAGGATCAGCCGCCGAGCAGTGGGCGTGAAGACGGTCACCGCCGCTGCGTTGCGGCACAAGCGCCGGATCACCTCACCCTGATATCGATCGTACGGCGACAGGACGGTGTGGAGCGTCACTGCGTAGGGACATTTCAGCGCGTCCGCGAAGTCGATGATCATGTCGCCGGATGGGCCGCCGAAGATCCCGAATTCGTGTTGGATCATCACCACATCGAGATCCCTGTTGTTCGCAGCGGCTGCTGCGTCGATGTAAGACGATCGTCGATCGCGATCGATGTGGAGGTCGTCCGACAGGGCGCTCGAGCGGGGTGAGGGCGCCACTCGATCGGTGGCGACAGGAATGATCGAGACGTCTTCTCCGGCACCGGAAAGTGCGGATTCGAGATCGGCCGTGAAGGTCGCGATCCCACAGGCGATTGGCGGATAGGTACCTACGATGCCGATGTGCACGGTCTGTTACACCCCGCTCGGAGTGACGGTCCAGTTGCGCGGCATCAGTGCGGTCGCACGTCCGTCGCATGCGCATGCTCGGCACAGCGTCTCGGAGTCGCAGCAAAGACCGGGCGGATCGTCGGCGATCAGGCGCCACGCGTCCAGTAAGGAGCGGCGTCTCGAATTGCGGCCACTACTCAGGAATCTCAGGGGTCGTACTCGCATGCTCAGGAATTCCCGCTTGCGTTGCCGGCAAGACATCCTGTCGGGCCAGAAGCGCGGGTGAACGCATGTTCAGCCCCGAATCGCCTGCTCGAGTTGCGCCTTCGTCATCTTGGAGCGGCCGGCGACATTGGCGCGCTTCGCCTCTGCGTACAACTGCCGATACGTTCGACCACCGCGTTCGGAATGGGACCTCGGCCCGCCCCGTCGGCTGGGGCTCGTGTCGTTCAGCGAGGTTCGGGATGCGGTGGCCGCCTCACCTGTCTGGGCGCGGACCTTGTTGACGGTTCTCGCAGCGATCTCTTCGGCAGTCTCCTCGTCCTCGCCTCGCTCCACGAGGCCTTCCTTGATGTGCTCGTACTGTCGTTCCCGCTTGTTGCTCCGGCTCTTGGGCATCTCGATCCCTTCAAGAGTCCTGATCGTGCAGGGTTCAGAAACGGCGCTCGACCGTATGACCAGCGTCTCGACCGTGGAAAGCGCAAGAGCCGAGTGCGTAACGCACCCGGCTCCCCGCATTGCCTCACCACGATCGAATTGGCGTCACGTGAGTGAGCCGCGCCTGTTCGCGGCACGGAAGATGAGCAACGCGATCACCGAGCCGATCACCGACCCGATGATCCCGGAGGGCTGGAATGCTCCCTCTTCGCCGTCCGCCCGAAACAAGGCGTAGCCGATGAAACCGCCGATGAACGAACCGACGACTCCGAGGACGAGCGTCGCGCCAATGGACATCGAGTCCCGACCGGGCACGAGGGCACGAGCAACAAAGCCGCCGATCAGCCCGACGATCAGCAAGAAGATGACAAAGCCAAGCATGGTGGTGCTCCTTCGAGGTGAATGCTGGAGAACGAAACGCGTTGGTGATCGTCACGTTCCGGTGCGGCTAGTTCCCCACCGAACCGCTTCCTCAAACGGCCACCAGCGGATCGGGCTCCTCACGTTCGCTTGCCATCGCGGAGGAGCCCTCCACGTGGATGGTCGGCAGGATCCGATCGAGCCAGCGGGGCAGCCACCAGTTCTTCGAGCCCAGCAACTCCATCGTCGCTGGGACGAGCAGCATACGAACCAGGGTGGCGTCGAACAGCACTGCGAGGGCGAGGCCGCTGCCGAACAGTTTGATCGTGCGGTCGCTCTCGAGCAGGAACGAGCCGAACACCACGAACATGATCGCAGCGGCACTCGTGATCACCTTTGCCGAAGCCGCGAGCCCGTCGGCGACGGAGTTCACCGCATCGCCAGTGCGGTCGTACTCCTCTTTGATCCGTGAGAGCAGGAACACCTCGTAGTCCATCGAGAGACCAAACACAATGGCGAACAGCATCATCGGGATGAACGGCTCGACCGGAGCGGCCTCGAGTCCGGTGATCCCGCCGAGCCATCCCCACTGGAACAGCATCACGACCACGCCATAGGCCGCCGAGATCGACAGCAGGTTCATGATCACTGCCTTCAACGGAACGAGCAACGACCGGAAGACCATCATCAGCAGGATGAACGACACCGCGAGGACAGCGCCGAAGAACACGAGCATCCGCCCGGCCAGGTAGTCGGAGATGTCGAGGCTCGCGGGCACAGCACCGGTGAGGTTGGCCACCACGTCGGAGTCGGCGGTGATCTCGCCGACCATGGTCCGGATGCGTTCGGCAGTCTCCTCGGTGGCAACGTCCTGCGGTGACGTCTTCGGGATGATCTGGAGGATGTACGCCTCCGGCGCGGCCGGGTCGTTGGGAACGGGCGGTGACACGAACTGCACGCCCTCGTCCGTCCCGATCCGCTGCGGCGAGTTGCTCGACGAGCGCGGCGTCGTCGGGCGCCGACGTCTCGACGGCGAGGAAGAACGGTCCGTTCGAACCGACTCCGAAACCCTCGGCGATCAGGTCGTAGGCCTGGCGGGTGGTGGTCTCCTCCGGGTAGTTGCCCTCATCGGAGAACGCCAGGCGCAGTCCGAAGATCGGGAGCGAGAGCGCCACGAGCAGACCGCCGCCGACGAGGACCCCTGTCCAGGGCCGAGCCTGGACGACTCGACTCCACCGATAGGCGAGCGTGTCCCGCAGTGGCTTCGGGGGGCGGTGCGGAACCTGGCGGCGAAGTGGGCGGACGGCGAGGCTGAGCAGGAGAGTGAGCACGACGCCGATTCCCCCGAGCGCCCCGATCGCTGGGATGCTGAGACCGATGCCGAGCAGCGCCACGGCGGCGAAGCCGGCGGCGACGAGGCCCCGCCAGCGGGTGACCTCGAGCCGGTGGCCCACCATCGCCAGGAGCGCCGGCAGTAGCGTCATCGACGCCAGCACCGTGGCCGCGACTGTGCAGGCCGCGGCGACGCCAAGGCCTGCCACGGCAGCGATGCCGATGAGGGGCAGCCCGAGCAACGACAGCACCACCGTGGCGCCGGCGACGGCGACGGCGCGGCCGGCGGTGTCCATGGCGATCTCGATCGCGTCGTTCGGGCTCGCTCCGGCGTGGGTGAGCTCGCGATAGCGGGTGACGATGAACAAGGCGTAGTCGATCCCGACGCCCAGTCCGATCATCAACCCGACGAAGGAGGCGAAGTCGGGAACCGTCATGACATTCGAGAGGAGGGTGGCGACCCCGATACCGCCGGTGGCGACGCCGGCGAGAGCGACCCCGATCGGCAGGCCCATGGCGAGGACCGATCCGAACGCGATGATCAGCACCACGATCGCGAACGCGATGCCGATCAGCTCGGTCTCGGGCGGCTCGAACTCAGCCAACGCGTAGCCGCCGATCTCGATGCGAAGCCCGTCGATGGCGGGCGAGAGGTCCCGGATCTCGGCACCGATCTCGGTCGCCTGGGTCTGGTCGACTTCTTTGGCGAAGTTGATCTGGGCGAACGCGGTACGCCCGTCCGGCGAGATCTGCTGCGCGCCGATCGGGTCGTAGGGACTGATGAGATCGACCCCTTCGATGGCATCGACTTCGTCGAACAAAGCGTTCATCTCTGCGACCACTGCCGGGTCGTCGACGCCTGCGTCCGTCTGGAAGACGATCGAGCCACCGAACTCGCTGGTGGCACCGGGGAAGTACGTCTGGACGGTTTCGAAGCCACGGCTCGATTCCGAGGACGGGCTGGAGAACACGCTGTTGAACGCTGCTCCTACGGCTCCCCCGAGGGCGTTGATGCCGAAGATGAGCACCAGCCACACGCCGACGACGGTGCGCCGGTGCCGGACGCACCAACGGGCCAAGGATCGAAACATCGCAGACACCTCTGACGGAAGAACGGAGGCTCAGTCTGTCGCCATTCGATGGGTTCGCGCACCTGGGCTTCTGTCACGTCAGTCGCTCGCAGCCGCCCTCCTGCCGCCAACGAGGATGGGCAGTAGCGCGCTGGCGACCTCGGCTGGCCGTTCCTCGTGGGCGAACAGGCCGGCGCCTTCGATGACCGCGAGCTGGGCATCGGGAAACGTGTCAACCATCTGGCGCGCCCATTCGAGGGGCAGGAACGCGTCGTGTTCACCCCACACGAGCTGGACGGGGACGTCGATGCGGCGGTGCAATGCCTTCAAGTCGCGCATGAGGTGCGCGTCGAAACCCCGGAACGACCGGGCTGCTGCATCACGATGCGCCCGCGAAGTGGAGAGCGGTTGGAGGAAGAACTCGTCGAACTCGCCGTCGATGAACGACGCGTCGGCGAACGCATCGCCGAACACGAGGCGGCTCCGGCGCAGCCGGGTCCGGCCTGAAACCCAGCCCAGCCCGGCAGCCAGCCCCGGCAGGTGACGAGCACAGAGGAACAGCCTGAACCGCCGACTGATCCCCGCCGGCTGCTCGGTGTCGATCAGCCCCATCGCGCGCACCCGGGGGTCGCCGGCGAAGGCATGACGGGCGATCAGTCCGCCGCTGTCGTGCCCGACGACCGCGGTCGCGTCGAGTTCGAGCAGGTCGAGCACACGGCGAACCGTCTGGATGTGCTGATCGATCGACAGCGGGGTGTCGGCCGTGAATCGACTCGACCCGGCGCCGGGGAGGTCGATCACATGGCAGGTGACGTGTTCGGCCAGGTGGGGGAGCAGCGTTCGGAACGTGGCACCACTGACCGGCCAGCCATGGATGAAGAGCACATCTGGTCCGCTCCCCACCTTTCGATACGCGACCTCACCAGCGCCGACGTCCAAGAATGCAGACGGCGCTCGTCGGAACAGCTCGGACATCTCTGTTGCGTCGGCAAGCGGTTGGGTCATCTCGGCTCCTCATCGCAAGTTGTAGTGATCACTACGAAACTCTAAACGCAGTGATCACTACAATCAACCCGTCATGGGTCACAAGCACACCGAGGCCGAGATCCTCGATGGGGCACTCGCCGTCGCCTTCGCCGACGGGCTGAGCCGCCTGACCTTCGGACGGGTCGCCAAGCTCCTCGACATCAGTGATCGGATCGTCGTCTACTACTTCCCCACCAAGGACGACCTGATCGCTCAGGTGCTCATGGCCATGGCCGCTCGGCTCCAAGTGACACTCGCGCCGGCGTTCGCATCGTCGGCAGCCGACCATCTCGAACTGATTCGTGCCGCGTGGCCGATCCTGGCCCACGTGGACGCTGATCCGGTGTTCGCCCTGTTCTTCGAAGCCAGCGGCCTGGCGGCGAGCGGGCGCTCGCCGTACCGCGAGCTCGTTCCCCAGCTCGTCGACGCCTGGATCGTCTGGGCCGGCGAGTTCGTCGAGGGCCCGCCGGCCCGCCGTCGCGCCGAGGCCGAGGCTGCCATCGCCGTGATCGATGGCCTCCTGCTCCTGCGACAGACCGCCGGACCCGAGGCCGCAGACCGCGCCGCCCGAGCCATCGGAGTCGTCTCCAGACGACGAAGATGATCGGCCGTCGACGCCTGCGGGGAGTGCTCGGTCGCGGCCGAGTCTCGGTCAGGACGTACTCGCGAGAGCCGCGGCGATCTGGATGATCTGATCCTCCTGCCCGCCGACCAAGCCCTGCCGTCCGCACTCCAGGAGGATTTCGGCCCCCGAGACGCCGTAGCGCTCGGCGGCCCGATATGCGTGCTTGAGATAGCTGCTGTACACGCCGGCGTACCCCATGATCACGGCGAGGCGGTCCTTGACGCACTCGCCGTCCATGACCGGACGAACGACGTCCTCGGCGACGTCGATGAGTCCCAACACGTCGAGCCCGGTGCGAATCCCCTGGCGTTCGGCCACTGCCGCGAACACCTCGAGCGGGGTGTTCCCGGCCCCGGCGCCGAAGGCCCGGGTGCTGCCGTCGATCTGCACCGCCCCGGCCCGCACCGCCAGGATGCTGTTGGCGACCGAGAGCCCGATGTTCTCGTGGCCGTGGAAACCGACGAGGGCGTCGGCGCCGAGTTCGGCCACCAGCGCCTCCACCCGAACCGTGACGTCTTCGAGGATCATCGCCCCGGCCGAGTCGACCACGTACACGCATTGGCAGCCGGCGTCGGCCATGATCCGGGCCTGCTGGGCGAGCACCTCGGGCTTCTGGGAGTGGCTCATCATCAAGAACCCGACCGTTTCGAGTCCGAGCGCCCGCGCCACGCCGAAGTGCTGGATCGAGATGTCGGCTTCCGTGCAGTGGGTGGCGACGCGCATCACCTACACCCCGATGTCGGCGGCGGCCTTGATGTCGTCCTTGGTGCCCAGGCCCGGCAACATCAGCGCGGCGATCTTGGCGTTGCGGGCCGTCTCGACCGCGACCTTCATGAGGGAGCGCTCGTCGGTGTGCGAGAAGCCGTAGTTGAACGATGAACCGCCGAGACCGTCGCCGTGCGTCACCTCGATGACCGGCATGCCCGCCGTGTCGAGTGCCGCGACGATCGTGCGCACGTGATCCTCGGTGAACTGGTGGCGCTTGGCGTGCGAGCCGTCGCGCAGGCAAGTGTCGGTCACCCGGATGTCGAGCAGATCGGAGTACGGCATGTCAGTTCTCCTCCATGGCGTCGGCGAGCAGATGGCGAGCGATCTCGTCGCCGACCTTGGCGGCCGCCGCCGTCATGATGTCGAGGTTGCCGGCGTACGACGGAAGGAAGTCTCCGGCACCTCGCACCTCGATGAAGACGGCCACCCGGCCGCTGCCGTCGGGCATGGTGTCGAACTGCGGGTCGCCGCGTAGGACGTAGCCGGGGACGTAGGCCTGCACCTCGGCGACCATGTCGTGCACGCTCGCGGAGATCTTGTCGTGGTCGGCGTCCGCGGGCAACGCGCAGTAGATCGTGTCGCGCATCATCAGGGGCGGCTCGGCCGGGTTGAGGATGATGATGGCCTTACCCCTCGTCGCCCCGCCGAGCACCTCGACGGCTCGCGAGGTGGTACGCGTGAACTCATCGATGTTGTTGCGGGTACCGGGCCCGGCCGATGCCGACGAGACGGCAGCCACGATCTCGGCGTACGGCACCGGGACGACGCGGCTGACGGCGTAGACGATGGGGATCGTGGCCTGCCCGCCGCAGGTGACCATGTTGACGTTCATCTCGTTGATGTGCTCGGTCAGGTTCACCGGCGGCACGACGTACGGCCCACGGGCGGCCGGGGTGAGGTCGACGGCATGGATGCCGGCCTCCCGGTACCGTGGGGCGTTGCGGACGTGCACGTAGGCGCTGGTCGCCTCGAACACGATGCCCGGTAGTTCCTGGGACATGAGCCAGTCCACGCCCTCGTGGCTGGACTCCAATCCGGCCTCGCGGGCCAGGCGCAACCCTTCGGAGGCTGGATCCACACCGACCATGTAGCGCGGCTCGATCAGCTCGGAACGGAGCAGTTTGTACATGAGGTCGGTGCCGATGTTGCCCGGCCCGACGATGGCGGCGGAGATCTTCCTCACGATCGACAACACGACCACACCCGGGTGCGGGGGGCAAGCCGGTCGTTCCACGTCACGGAACGGTTCCGCCGATAGGTTCTGCGATGTGGGTGCATCGACGACGCCAGCGCCGCGGCCGGGCATCGAAGTGTTGAACCGAGCGGTCGACGTGCTCGCGGCGTTCACCGCTGGTTCCGGAGCGACCGTTTCGCTGGCCGAGCTCGCTCGTCGCACTGCGCTGCCGAAGCCCACACTCCACCGCCTCCTCGCGGCGCTCGCCGTCACCGGGCTGGTGGACAAGACCCCCATGGGGTACCGGCTGGGCCTCCGACTCTTCGAACTCGGTCAGCAAGTTCCGCGGGAGGCGCAGTTGCGAGACGTTGCATTGCCGTTCCTCCACGATCTTCACGACGCGAGCCAGGCGATGGTCCACCTCGCCGTGCTGGAGGGAACCGACGTGGTCTACATCGAGCGCCTTCGTGGGCACGCTCCGGTGAAGGTGGCTTCCCGCGTCGGTGGTCGGCTGCCGGCCTACTGCACAGCCGTCGGGAAGGCATTGCTCGCCCACGATCCCGAAGCAACGGCGGCAACGCTCGCCGGTGCGCTCATCGCCCGGACGCCGTACACCATCACCGATCCGCGTGTGCTCGATCGCGAGCTCGACGCGATCCGCCGGTCGGGCACTTCCTTCGACCGGGAGGAAAACGGTCTCGGGATCGTGTGCGTGGCGGCGCCGATCATGGCCGACGGCCGGGCAGTCGCCGCGGTGTCGGTCACGTGCGTCCCACCTCGCCGTGACGCGGAGCCCTATGCGCCTGCAGTCAAGGCCACCGCGTTGGGCATCGGGCGGTCCTTGAGCAGGGCTCCGACTCAACTGCTCGGTTGAGCCCGTCCTCCGCCGGTGCGAACGCCCAACGAACCCTCGGGACGAACCCGGAGCGGCTTGGCGATGGTCTGAGGGGTCCTGACCACTCAGACCAGTGGCAAAGCGTTGACCGAGCCCGATGGGAACGGCACGGCGATGACCGAGCCCGATGGGAACGGCACGGCGATGACCGAGCCCGATGGGAACGGCACGGCGATCATCGAGCCCGGTGGAGTGGCGAGGCGTTCATCGAGCCCGATGGAGTGGCACGCAGCGATCGCCCGGGGATCGTGGTGGGTGCCTGCGGGTACCCTCGGGTCGATGGGCGACGCGCTCGGTGACGGGGTGAGGTTGCTGGTGGTCGACTTCGGGGGCGTGTGCACGCTCAGCGCGCGAGAGCTGATCGAGCTCGAGCAGGCGGGACGGGGTCGGCGGTCCCTGGCCGAAACCGTCAGGCCGCTCGCGGTCACCACGATCGCTGCGGCGCAAACGGCAGGCATCGTCGTCGCAGTGTTGAGCAACGAACTGTCTCGTTCGTGGGCCGCCACGGTGCCGCTGCTCGCGCAGGTCGATCATCTGTTCCCGTGCTCCGACAACGGGATCAACAAACCCGACCGCCGGGCGTTCCAGCGTTGCCTGCTCGTCTCCGGCCTGGCGGCCCACCAGACCCTGGTGGTCGACGACGACGCCGACAACGTGGGTGTCGCCGCCACGCTGGGAATGCAGGTCGCTCGGTTCGACACCACCGATCCCGATGAATCCTGGTGCGAAGTCGGCCGCCGGCTCGGCCTCGGATCAGAGTGCGAGACGATCTGCGACCCGAGCCCATGATTCGTCGGGGTGGGCGATGTCGAACCATTCGGCGTCCATGCCGACCGCCCGGGCACCGGCAACGCTCAACGGCTGATCGTCGACGAAAAGCACCCGTTCGGGGACCTGCCCGGTGATCGCCATCGCCCGTTCGAAGGCCCGGGGGTCGGGCTTCAGGATGCCGGTGTCGGAGCAATCGACGACGTGATCGACCTGGCTCAGCAGCCTGATGCCCTTCGCCCAGTCCGGGCCGTGGAAGGCCCGCAGGTCGTTGGTCAGGATCGAGACCCGATAGCCGGCGGACTGGGCGCGGTCCACGACGTCGACGCATGCGGCGCGGACCAACGAATCGTCGGGAGGGGAGTAGAGATACCCCATGTACTCCTCGAGGGAGAGCTCGCGGCCGGCGGCCACTCCCACGTCGGCAGCCCGGCGGTGCCAGTACTCCCGCTCTCGGAGCACATCGCCGGCCATGAGTTCCTGCCAGAGATCGTCGGTCGACGGGTCGACGGGTCCCATCCACGTGAACGTTCCTTGCTCGAGGCCGAGCGCCGCTTCGATCGTGGCGTGCAACTCGACCGGGTTGAGCAGGCACACCCCTCCGAAGTCGAGCAACAACAGGTCGTAGTTCGTGCCGGCCATGGGTCAAGCTGCTCCTCGGTAGCCGAGCCGGCGTGAGATGACGGCTGCGGTGTGCATGGTGGCCTGGGCGAACTCGAGCGACATCGTGTTCATTCGCTCCTGTGGCCCGGCCACGCTGATGGCGGCGACGGTGCGCCCGCTGAGGTCGCGTATCGGCGCGGCAACGGACACTGCGCCGATCTCCGATTCGTTGCGGTTCTCGGCGTAGCCGCGCGACCGGATCAACTCGAGCTCCCGTCGGAACGCGTCGATCGATGTGATCGTGTGCTCGGTCCGGCGGGGAAGGGTCCATCCCTTCAACAACCGATCGCACTCGGCACGGGGCATGAACGCGAGCAACGCCTTCCCGGTTCCGGTGCAATGGGCGTCGTTGCGCCGGCCGACTTCCAGGAACATCCGCAGCGAGCTGGGGCTGTCGAGCCGCTCGATGTAGACCACCTTTCGCCCATCGAGGACGGCCACCTGCACGGTCTCACCCGTGCGGTTGCGCAGATCGGTCATCGGCGACAGCACCGCCTCGTGGAGGTCGAGCTGGGTCGGCACGGCCGCGGCGAGGTCGAACATCACGAGCCCGAGCCGGTACTTCCCGGTGTCGAGGTCCTGTTCGAGCATGCCTTCGTTGGTCAGCGTCGCGAGGAGCCGGTGCACGGTCGACTTGCCGATCCCGAGCTGTTTGGCGAGTTCGGTCACACCCCATTCGCGGTGCGTCGAGGAGAACGCCTTCATCAGCCGGGCCGCGTTCGCAACGGAGGAGAGCGTGCTTCCACTCATCGACCGCAACTGTAAACAACTCGTTCCGCTATGCGGGAAGATTTCCCGCAGAACGGAACGGGACTCGTACTGTGACCTCCGTCATGGGGATTCTCCGGCTCAGCCACGTCGACATCACGGTCACGGATCTCGAGCTCGCGGCTGCGTACTACACGCAGGTCGTGGGGCTCGACATCAGCGAGCGCACCGATGATCGGATCTTCTTCAAGTGCTGGGACGAGCGCGACCATCACTCGCTCGCGGTGCGGCTCGACACCCGCGTCGGTATCGACAGATTCGCCTTCAAGGTCGACGAGCCCGACGATCTCGATCGGTTCGAAGCCCGTATCGAGGCCTACGGGATCAGCGTGCAGCGCGTCGCCGCCGGCGACGAGATCGGGCAGGGCGAATCGATCCGGTTCGAGATCCCGTCGGGTCACGAGATGGAACTGGTCCACGACGTCCACAAGGTGGGCGGGCGCTTGCCGTTGCTCAACCCGCCGCCCATCGTCGATGGCCTGCGGGGCATCGCCCCGCCTCGCATCGATCACGTGCTCGTGAAGGCCGAGGAGGTTCCCGTGGTTGCCCGATTCATGCCGCGAGGTGCTCGACTTCCGGCTCACCGAGCAGCTGCTCGACGGCGGCGGTCATCAGACGATCGCGTTCCTGGAGCGGTCGGCGAAACCGCACGACATCGCCTTCGTGCAGGGTGCGAACGGCGCGCTGCACCACTTCTCGTTCTGGCTCGACGATTGGGACCACATCCGTCGAGCGGCCGACATCCTCGCCTACCACGGCGTCACCATCGACATCGGCCCCACCCGCCACGGACTCACCCGAGGCAACACGATCTACTTCTTCGATCCCATGGGGACGCGCAACGAGGTGTTCACCGGCGGATACCGACCCGACCCGGACTTCCCGACGATCACGTGGACCGACGACCGCGCCGGGCGCGCGGTGTTCTACTACGAGGGCGTCCTCAACCACCGATTCGCGAGCGTGCACACATGAACCGCACACTCGCCGGGAAGGGGGCCTGAGCATGTCGGGCATTCTGCGACTCAGCCACGCCGAGATCCGGGTTCCCGATCTCGAACTCGCCCTCGCGTACTACGCCGAGGTCGTCGGCCTGAACATCACCGACCGCACTGCGGATCGCGCCTACCTGAAGGCGTGGGACGAGCACCAACACCACTCCCTCGTGCTGGTGTCGGCTCCCACGTACGGCCTCGAGAGCCTCGGCTTCAAGGTCGAGACCGCCGCCGATCTCGACGCATTGACCCTGCGGCTCATCGCTGCCGGCGTGGAGGTCACGAACCACGACCGGGGTGCCCTCGGTCCCGGCAGTGGCACCACCGCACGCTTCCGCTCGCCGAGCGGCCACGTGATCGACCTGGTGCACGGCATGGACCAAGTGGGCAACGGCTTACCCCTGCTGAACCCCCCGCCGGCGCCCGACGACCTGGTCGGGATGCACCCTCCCCGGCTCGATCACATCTTCTTGATGTGCGAAGACGTCGATGGGGTCACCACGTTCTTCCGCGAGGTGCTCGGCTTCCGGTTGACCGAGCAGATCGTCGCCGACGACGGCCATCAGCTCGCCACCTTCCTGGAGCGCAGCCACTCGCCGCACGACATCGCATTCATCACCGGTCCCGACGGCGCCTTCCACCACGTCGCCTTCTGGGTCGACGAGTGGCACGATCTGAAGGTCGCCGCCGACCTGTGCGCATACCACGGCGTCACGATCGATGCCGGCCCGACCCGGCACGGTGCGACACGCGGTTGCGGGCTCTACTTCTTCGATCCCGCCGGGAACCGTAACGAGGTCTACACGGGTGGCTACTGGTTCGACCCTGACGACGAGCCGACCACATGGACCGAAGCCGAGATGGGACGAGCGATCTTCACCTACCGCGGCCAGGTCGACCGCAAGTTCATGACGGTGCACTCATGAACGCGTCGAACGGCGACGGCACCTCGGGCAACCGGCCGCCGGCCGCACCGACCGATCGGATCGAGGCCCCGCTCTATCTGTCGCGCTTTCGTGAACGGTTGGCCCGAGCTCGAACAGATGACGGGGCCGAGACCGACGCCCAGGTACCGATGTACCTTCGGCGTTTCCGCGATCGCCCAGAGCAATCGGTGCCCGCCGATGCCGCGCAACAACCACCGTCCCCGCTGTGGCAGCGGGCGAGCCTCGGCCAGCAACAGGTGCTCACCGAGGACAATCGGAACAAGGAGATCTCTCCGCCGCCGGGTGCTCACCGCACGCTCCTGAACGACTGCTACCTGATCCGTCACGGCGAGACGCAGGGCTACTCGACCGACTCCGGGCTCACCCCGCAGGGCTCCTGGCAGGCGCACACCTACGGCCAGACCTTGGCTCGCAGGATCAAGTCGGGCGAGACAGTCGTGTTCCGCCACGCCGACACCAATCGGGCGCGTGAGACCGCGGAGCAGGTTCACCGCGGCCTGCTCGACGGCCTCGCCCAGTTCGAAAAGGACGTCAAGATCGTCGAACCGGCACCGATCGATGAGTTCCGCAACTTCCAGTTCGCCGCGCCCGATGGGTTGAAAGACGTCACCGCGGCGTTCCGGCAGTACTACTCGATGCTCGAGACGATCGAGCGCACGGCCCAGCGGGATCGTCCGCTCTGGCTGGTCGAGATGGACCGGTTCTGGCGAACCCAGGAAGGCGGCGGCGACCCGATCCAGCACTGGCTGACGATCCCGCTGATCCACTTCGAACCGCCGTCGATGTGCGTGCGCCGTTTCTGGGCCGGTCTGGGCCGGCTCTCGGCCGAGTTCCCCGGCGCGCGTCTCGCCGTGGCGACCCACTCCGGCCCCATTCGTGCGTTCGCCGTCTCAGCACTCGGTTACGACCCCGGGGAGCCGTACAACACCGAGCACGTGCGGGTGAAGCTCTACGCCGATCGCGACAGCGGCCAGGTACAGGGCGATGCGTCGGTCACCTATCGCAATCGGGTGCAAGACGTGAAGGTGCCCGACATCGCAGCCCTTCCCACCTGGACCGTCCATGACGAGTGGTCTGGACTCGCCCCGCCGTCCTGACGTGCATCAACCCCGCTCGACCTCGTGAGTCCTCACTCCCACCAGAACTCAGCAAACCCTCATCCGCAACAGACGAAGGAGAACGCATCGTGTGTCAGGCCTGCCCGGTCCTCGACTGGGCCGAACAGATGCCGACCATTCGAGCGTTCCTGCCCTGGAAGGTAGACGCCGCCATGACCGACTACATCGTGTGGTACGACCGATTCGTCGACGAGCACAAGCCGCTCGTCGGTGGGAAGAACTCGAGCCTCGGCCAGATGATGATGGCCCAGCTCCCGGTGCCTCCCGGCTTCGCCGTCACGATCAACGCGTACGTAAAGATCTGGGCCGACCCCGACCTGGCCCACGACGTCAACGATCTGCTCCGCCAGATCGACCACGATGCTTTCGGGGCAAACCTCATCGTCGCCGACAAGATCCGCGCCCGCATCGAGCAGGCGCCCGTGCCCGACGACGTGGCGGCCGACGTACGCGAGGCGTACGCGGCGTTGTGCGAGCACTGTGGTGTCGACGACGTCCCGGTGGCCGTGCGTTCGTCGGCGACGGCCGAGGACCTTCCCGACGCATCGTTCGCCGGGCAGCAGGACACGTTCCTGTGGATCCGTGGCGCCGAGTCGGTGATCCATCACATGCGACGGTGCTGGTCGTCGCTGTTCACCGACCGCGCCATCGCCTACCGCCACGGTCGCGGCTACCTGCACCAGAGCATCGCGATGTCGGTCGGGGTGCAGAAGATGGTCGACCCCATTGCGGCCGGTGTCGCGTTCACCTTGAACCCGACCAACGGCGATCGCTCGCAGATCGCCATCGACGCCTCGTGGGGGCTCGGCGAGGCGGTCGTGTCCGGCGAGGTGACACCTGACAACTACCTGATCGACAAGGTCATCCACGAGATCGTGCGCCGCGAGGTCTCCGACAAGCAGTTCGAATACCGCGTCACCGACGACGGCACGGTCGCCAAGGTGGCCGTCGACGAGGCTCGTCGTCTGATCCCGTGCCTGCCCGACGAGGACCTGAAAGCCATCGCCATCCTCGCCCGCCGGGCCGAGAAGCACTACGGCTGCCCCCAGGACGTCGAGTGGGCGATCGACCGGCACCTGCCGACCGGCGAGAACGTCGTGATGCTGCAATCGCGGCCCGAGACGGTGTGGTCGCAGAAGCCGGTCGTGCCGCTCGCCAAGGCCGGTGAGACCGGCATCTCGTCGATCGTCTCGACGCTGCTCGCGCCGATGCACCACGAGAACTGAGCTCGTGGTCGAGACCAGACACCGAACAACGCACAACGAACAGATGGGGGACAGACAGTGAGCGACAAGCGATTCCCGAGCCCATTCGAGGTCGAGGGGCCGGAGGGCATCGACGGCTGGGAGGAGCTGTACCCGTACAGCGTCCTGTTCGGTGAAGAGCGGCGCGAATACGAGGACAACCGCTTCTGGTTCTGGGACTCGATGCACTGGGGTTGGGCGATGACGCCATGGGACTCCACGTTCATGGAGATGGCCATCGCCTCGTTGAGTCAGTTCAACAGCCGGCACTACCTCATCCCGCCCGCCAACGGGATCGACTTCCGGGTGCTCTACGGCTACCCGTACTTCAGTCCGGTCACGATCGACGATGGTGAGGTCATCGGGGCCCGCGTCCCTGCGTTCATGGAGCGCGCCGGGCACTACTTCGCCAACTGGGACGAGCTCTACCAGAACTGGTTGATCAAGGTTCGCTCGACGATCGACGAGATCGAGAGCGTGAACTTCGAGCCGCTGCCGGAGATGGAAGCGCTCGAGGTGATCACGAGCGGGCGCGCCATCGGAAGCGGCCATCAGCTGCAGGCCGAGTACCATCGCTTCAAGGACCTCTGCCTGCAGGTGTGGCAGTACCACTTCGAGTTCCTGAACCTCGGGTACGCCGCCTATCTCGACTTCTTCGGCTTCTGCAAGCAGGCGTGGCCCTCGATCCCCGACCTCGGAATCGCCAAGATGGTGGCCGGGGTCGAAGTCGATCTGTTCCGCCCCAACGAGGAGCTCAAGATCATCGCCCACAAGGCGGTCGAGAGCGGCTTGGCGCGTGCCTTCGACAAACCCTCCGACGTAGCGGCCGTCCAGGCCGCACTCGCCGGCACTGAGCTGGCGGCGTACTACGAGCAGATCTCCCAGCCGTGGTTCAACTTCTCGTCGGGCACGGGCTTCTACCACTACGAGAAGACGTGGATCGATTACCCGGAGATCCCGTACGCGTTCATCCGCGACTACATCACCAAGATCGAGGCGGGTGTCGACATCGCTCGGCCCATCGAGGCGATCCGCGCCGAGCGTGATCGCGTGGTCGAGGAGTACGGAGACCTGCTCCACACCGACGAGGACCGTGAGGCGTTCCACGCCAAGCTCGGTCTGGCCCGCGTCGTGTTCCCGTATGTCGAGAACCACAACTTCTACATCGAGCACTGGACGATGTCGGTGATCTGGCGCAAGCTTCGCGAGCTGGGCGCCAACCTGCACAAGGAAGGCTTCATCACCGCTGTCGACGACGTCTTCTACTTCCGCCGCGACGAGATCGACGAGGTGCTGTGGGACATGTACTCGGCGTGGGCCGTGGGCGCCCCCGCTCGCGGTCCCGGCTACTGGCCTCCCCGCATCGCCCGCCGCCGTGAGATCGTGGCGACGCTGAAGGAGTTCCGCCCGCCGAAGGCGCTCGGCGAGCCCCCGAAGACCGTGACCGAACCCTTCACGATCATGCTCTGGGGCATCACCAGCGACTCCGTGCAATCGTGGCTCGGAACCGACGGTGACAGCGGGCTCACCGGCATGGCCGCTTCCGGCGGCGTTGCCGAGGGGATCGCCCGGCTCGTGTTCGACCCGGCCGACATCGACGACATCGAGGATGGCGACATCCTCGTCGCGCCGATCACCGCGCCGAGCTGGGCACCGGTGTTCCCGAAGATTCGCGCATGTGTCACCGACATCGGCGGGATGATGAGCCACGCTGCCATCGTCTGTCGCGAGTACGGCATCCCCGCGGTGACGGGAACCGGCTTCGGCACCACCGCGATCAAGACCGGCGACCGCCTTCGCGTGGACGGTTCGGCCGGCACCATCACCATCTTGGAGTCGTGACCCGTCCGCCGGAGCCACGGCCGCTGTCCACTCGTTGACCGCAACACCTCGTACTCAGGAGACCCGCGCATGTTGACCCAGGAAGAGAACGACGAACTCACCCGTATCGGGCCCGGCACGCCGATGGGTGGCGTGTTGCGAAACTACTGGTACCCGGTGGCGATCACGAGGGAGCTCGACGAGTTCCCGGTGAAGAAGGCGCGCCTGCTCGGTGAGAACTGGGCGGTGTTCAAGACACCTTCCGGCGAGTACGGGATCGTGGCCGAGCGATGCCCGCACCGCGGTGCATCACTCGTCTACGGCATCGTCGAGGACGACGGGTTGCGGTGCGGGTATCACGGGTGGAAGTTCAACACCGCCGGGGAGTGTGTCGAGATCCTGGCCGAGCCGGACTCGTCCCCGAAGTTCCGGGCCAACGCCTGCGTCTTCGCCGGTGAGGCGCAGGAGCTCGGGGGGCTGGTGTGGGCCTACGTCGGCACCGGACCGGCCCCCGAACTGCCCCGCTACGAGGCCTACGTGATGGATGGGGTACGCGACATCGGCCACACGATGTTGCCGTGCTCGTGGTTCCAGATCATGGAGAACGCGGTCGACCCGTATCACGTCGAGGCGCTGCACGGGAACTACTTCGAGTTCATCTCGCGCTACCGCGAAGATGGCGATGCCGGAGTCGTTCAGCCACAACAAGCACGAGAAGGTCGCGTTCGATCCCTTCGAGCACGGCATCATCAAGCGGCGCCTGCTCGAAGGGCAGAGCGAAGAGGACGACGACTGGAAGATCGGCCACCCGCTCGTGTTCCCCTACAAGATGTGGGTGGGCGGCAACGGGTTGTTCCAGATGCAGATCCGGGTGCCGGTGGACGACACGACCACCTGGATGATGTTCTACACAGTGCACGCGCCCGAGGGCGCCGTCCTGCCCGAACCCCGGCCCATTGTCGACTACGAGATCGAGTGGCTCGACGAGCGGGGCAATCACATCGTCGACTACATCGAGGGCCAGGACATCATGGCCTGGGTGACCCAGGGTCCGATCTGTGATCGGACCAAGGAGATGATCACCAAGAGCGATCTCGGCGTCATCGCGGTGCGCAAGATGTTCCGCGAGGCGATCGCGGCAGTGGCCGAGGGACGTGATCCGGTGGCCGTTGTGCGTGAGCCACACGACCGGATCAAGCTGCCACTCGAACGATCGAAGTTCGGCCGCGGTTCGCAGTTCGCCATCGACTGGATCGACGGTGGTTCCGAGCGTTACTCGCCGCAGGCCGAGATGCTGAAGCAGATGCATCGCGATGCCGAAGCCGCTCGTGCTGCGCTGGCCGACACGCGATGACGATCGATCATCTCGCATGGGCCGAATACCTGCTCGCCGCAGTGGACCAGCGCAACGCGGTGACGGCGATCACCAAGACCGTCGGGGAGTTGTCGATCGACGACGCGTACGCGATCCAAGCGGCATTGCTCGAACTCCATCTGGCGAGGGGTGACCGGCTCGCCGGCGCCAAGCTCGGGCTCACCTCGCTCGCCAAGCAACAACAGATGGGGGTGTCGGAGCCGGTCTACGGCTGGGTGCCTGCTGCCTCGGTGCTCCCGATCGATGCAGACGGTGTCGCGCACGTTCCCCTCGGCGAGTTGATCCATCCCCGAGTCGAGCCCGAGTTCGTGTTCGTCCTGGCGTCCGACCTCGCGGGACCGGCCATCACGGCGAACGATGTGCTCGACGCCACCGCCCGAGTCGTCGGCGGCATCGAGGTCATCGACTCGCGCTACGAGAAGTTCTCCTTCACCCTGCCCGACGTGATCGCCGACAACACCTCGGCCGCGAGGGTGGCGATAGGTCAGCAGGGGGTTCCGCCTCGCGGCGCCGATCTCACCACGCTCGGCTGCGTCCTCGAGATCGACGGAACGGTCACGGGCACGGCTACCGGCGCCGCCCTTCTCGGGGATCCGGCTGCCTGCGTCGCTCTCCTCGCCAACCATCTCGGCAAGCACGGCCAGAAGCTCGAGGCCGGATGGATCGTGATGGCCGGCGCGGCGACCGACGCCCAGCCGCTCGGGGTCGGCACCCGTGCAGTGGCGCGATACTCCCACCTCGGTTCGGTCGTCGTGGTCGGAACAGGAGAGTGAACTCATGCCGCTCGTGAACATCCACATGGCCACCGGTCGATCCGCTGAGCAGAAGAAGGCGCTCATGACGGCCATCACCGAGGCGATGCACGAACACGTCGGGGCGCCGCGCGAGTCGGTGCGGGTCTGGATCACCGAGATGGACGACACCGATTTCATGGCGGGGGGCGAGTTGCTCGCCGACAAGCGCGCCCGGCTCGCTGCCGAGGGGCGATGATGGCGACTCCGGACCTGATCCAGGCCGCCGCTCGGCAACTACGCGATGCATCCGATACCGGGGTGGTGTGTGGCCCCGTACGCGATGTCGTGGGTACCGCCACCGACATCGACACCGGGTATGCCATCCAGCAGGTCAACATCGACCGCGATCTCGCCGCCGGTCGAAGGGTGAGCGGTCGCAAGATCGGCGTGACGTCGAAGGCCGTTCAGGAGCAGATCGGGGTGGACCAACCCGACTTCGGCACGCTGTTCGCCGACATGGAGTTCGGGGACGGGATCGAGATCCCGGTCCGCCGACTCCTCCAACCGCGCGCCGAAGCCGAGGTCGCCCTCGTTCTCGAACACGACCTCGACAAAGGCGAGCACTCCTTCGCCGACATCATCCGCGCCACTGCGTTCGCGCTGCCCGCCATCGAAGTGGTCGACAGCCGGATCGCCGGCTGGGACATCCGGATCGTCGACACTGTGGCCGACAACGCCAGCTGCGGCCTGTACGTCCTCGGCGGTCGGCCGGTTCCGTTGCACGCAGTCGATCTGCGCATGGTCCCGATGTCGATGTCGATCAACTCCATCGAGGTGTCCGTCGGGGTGGGTGCAGCGTGCCTCGGGCATCCGCTGCACGCGGCCCGCTGGCTCGCCGACACCATGTGCGCTCGCAACACACCCCTGCGGGCGGGTGACGTGGTGATGACCGGGGCCCTCGGCCCGATGAAACCCATCGTCCTCGGCGACGAGGTCGTCGCCCGCTTCGGCGAGCTCGGCACCGTGACCACTCGAGTCGGCCCCTGAGAACCGGCCCGCTCCCCATCGAGAAGGCCCACCATGACGACTGATCCGACAATCACCCCGGGTGCATCGTGATCCCGCACTGGATCGACGGACACGCGGTCGCCTCGGACGAGACGTTCGACACGGTGGATCCGTGGACCCGAGCGGCCCACGATCGGGTGGCACTCGGCGGTCGGTCCGAGGTCGACGCAGCCGTCGGCGCAGCCCGGCGAGCCTTCGACACGGGACCGTGGCCCCGTATGGGTTTCGGCGCTCGGGGCGAGCTCATCCACCGGTTCGCCGATCTCATCATGGAACACTCCGAGGAGCTCGCCGAGGCCGACTCCAAGGACATGGGCAAGCCGCTCTCCGACATGCGCGCCAAGGACGTACCACGCGCCGCGCAGAACTTTCGATTCTTCGCCGATCACGCTCGTATCACTGCCGCCGAGACCTACCCGAGCGACACCGGTCATCACGCCTACAGCCGCTACGAACCGGCCGGGGTCGTGGCGGCGATCGCGCCGTGGAACTTCCCGCTCATGCTCGAGAGCTGGAAGGTGGCCCCCGCGCTGGCGTGGGGCAACACGGTCGTGCTCAAGCCGGCTGAGGACACCCCGAGCTCGGCCACGATCATCGCCCGGCTCGCTACCGAGGCCGGTATCCCCGACGGAGTCCTCAACGTCGTCCAGGGCTTCGGTCCCGACAGCGCGGGTCAGCTTCTCGTCGAGCACGAGGGCATCGACCGGATCACGTTCACGGGCGAATCCGGCACCGGCCGGATCATCGCCGCCGCAGGGGCCGCATCGTTGACCCCGGTCAGCCTCGAACTCGGGGGCAAGGGCGCCAACATCGTGTTCGCCGACGCCGATCTCGATGAGGCCGTCGCGTGGTCGAACCGGGCGATCTTCACCAACGCCGGCCAGGTCTGCCTGGCGGGCAGCCGCTTGTTCGTGCAGCGTGAGATCTTCGACGACTTCGCCGATCGATTCGTCGCGTCGGCGCAGTCGCTCGTGGTCGGAGACCCAGCGGTCGCCGGTACCGAGATCGGACCACTCGCGAGCAAGGAGCATTTCACCAAGGTGGCGGGGTTCTTCAGCGATCTGCCGGACGCCGCCGTCATTCGCTGCGGTGGAGTCGCCGATGATGGATCGTGGGTGGTGCATCCCACGGTGATCACCGGCGCGCCACCCGATGCCCGAGTCGTGCGTGAGGAGGTGTTCGGGCCCGTCGTCACCGTGACCCCGTTCGATACGGAGGACGAGGCGGTGGCTGCTGCGAACAGCTCCCGATACGGCTTGAACGCCATGCTGTTCACCGAGAACCTCCGGCGGGCGCATCGGGTGGCGGGGCTGCTGCGAGCCGGAACGGTGTGGGTGAACTGCTTCTTCGTGCGCGACCTGCGCCGCGCCGTTCGGCGGGGTCGGCTGGTCGGGGGTCGGTCGCGAGGGCGGCAACTTCAGCCGCGAGTTCTTCACCGAGCCCAAGGCCATCGTGATGCAACCCTGATCAGGGCCAGGCCGCGGGCCATTCGTCTCTGTCGTTGCCTTTGCCACCGTACGACCATCGACGACATGGGTCGGCTTCAGGTAGCGGCGGCCGTAGCGGCGACTTCGCTGGTGATCGCAGCCGCACCCGGGTGCGCCACCGCACCGGCGGAGCCGCCCTTCGAGCCGCTCCATCTGGCCGCAACCGAGGAGTACATAGTGGGGGTCGCGGCCGACGTCTACCTGCCCGACGAGGTCGATGTCGCTCCGGTGGTGGTGACGATCCCCGGCGGCGCGTGGGTGAGCGTGGACCGAACGGGGCTCGGACCGCTCGCCGATCGACTGGCCGGCAACGGCATCGTCGTGGTGAACGCGACCCATCGTCCCGCGGCTGACGGCGCCCGGTTCCCCGCTCCGCTCCGCGATGTCGTGTGCTCCGTCGACTTCGCGGTCGAGCGATCGAGGGCGGCGGGAGTCGAGCCCGACCAGGTGGTCGTGCTCGGGCATTCCTCGGGTGCCCACCTCGCCGTGCTCGCCGCGCTCGCTGCCGACCGCTTCCGCGGTGACTGCCCCTACCCGCCCGCCCAGATCGACGCACTCGTCGGGCTCGCCGGCCTGTACGACGTGTTCGAGGTCGCCGACGTCGCGTGGGGGCTATTCGGCTCCGCACCCGAGCAGGATCCCGACACCTGGCGCGAGGGGAGCCCGGCCACGTGGCTCGGGGAGCGGGCACGGCTCCCGGTGTTCCTGGCCCACGGCGAGCTCGACGACCTGGTGCCCGCCTCGTCCACCGAAGATTTCGCCGCCGCGCTGGTGCAGTCGGGGCATCTGGTCGAGGTCGACATCGTCACCGGCGCCGGGCACGACGACATCTACGCGCCCGAGGCCATCGCCCCCGCGCTCGAAGCCTGGATCGCCGCCCTTCCTCCCCCCGGCCGGGCGCCCACCGGCTGACCGGAGCGGCCGATCGGTCGGCTCGCTTTGCCACTGATCTGCGGGGCCAGGGCCGCGCAGATCAGTGCCGACGCACGGGGAACGAATGACCGATCCAGGGATGTTCTCGGGCGAAGGTCCGCAGCACGTCGCGACGGCTGACGGGCCCGAACGTCCGGTTGGCGGCCGGCTCAGCGCGTCGGATCTGGGCCTGCGTCGCCGGCGAGCATGCCTCGGCGAGCGGGACGTCGATCGCCAGTGCCCGCACGGCGTTGAGCCCGAGGATCTTGGCTTTTCGCTCCTCGGTGAGCTCGGGGTAGCCAAAACGCTCCTGGTACTCGGCAGTGATCGAGAACGATCGAAAGGCGGCGATCTGGTCCTGCGGTGAGCCGTACCAGATGCTGTCGGTACCCCACAGGACGTTGTCCTCACCGACGGCGAGGAGCAGCTTGCCGAGCACGTGCGCGGCCTGGTCGGGGTCCCCCATGACGCTGCGCCACGTGGAGCCGAGCTCGGCGTACACGTTGCCGCCGGGCCCGATGCCGTGATCGCCCAGTGAGACGACGAGCCGATCGACTCCTGTCCCCGCAGGGTCGAACGGGCCCTCAGCCACCGCGCCTTCGAAGCCCGAGTGGTACACGAGGAACCGGATGTCGGGGTGACGACTCGCCGCCGGCCCGATGTCGACAGGGGAGGCGAACGGCGAGCCGCCGGAGAGCCCCTTGTGGACCGCGACGACGGGAACGCCGAGCGATTCGACGTGGTCGAGGAAGCGGTCGCCCACCGCAAGCAAGGTCGGGTCGTGATCGTCGAGGAACCACCCGCCGGGCGCATGGGTGTACACCTTCCAGGCCGAGATGGCGTGCTCGGCCGCCACTGCGCTCATCGCGTCGAGCGCCGCTTCGATCGGGCCGACGTCGGGCGCGGCCTGCCCTTGGATCAGGACCCGGCCGTCACCGCACAACTCCCGGGCCACGGCCCGTCCTCGCTCCATGGCCTCGATCGTCAACGGGTTGGCATCTCCGATCACGGGGATCGCCGAGAGCACTGCCATCGTCGTGTCGCTCTGTGTGAACACGAGATCGGCCCACCGCTGCGGCGTGAAGCACTCTCTCGGGTCGCCGGCGTCGCACGCCGCCTGCGGGAAGCCCGCGCCGAACGTGGGCGCGTCGGGATGGAGTTCGTAGTCGAGCAGGTGGTTCTGCACGTCCACGATCAGCGTGCCAGGAGGCGCATGGACCGTCGACGTGGCGAGTTCCGGCTCGGTGACGGCGGAGGTCGGCACCGAGAACCGGCCGCCGGGACCCGTGGTGGGCGGCGCAGCGGTGGTTGTCGCGCCGCTCCGCCGGGCCTCGTCGCGGCACGCTTGGAGCGCCACCAGGCCGGCGGCCAGACCACACGACGACGTGAGGAACTGGCGACGGTCCCACCCGAGCCGGCTGGCCGACTCGTCGCTCAGCCGCCTCGCCCGGCGCATCGCTTCGGCCGCGACGGGGTCCAGCGGCGAGGGAACGTACTCACCATTCGAGCACCGCCCGAGCTTGAACGGCAGTCCGGGGTCGTCGGGCGATCCGGCCACGACCGAACGCTACAAGCATTCGCCCGAGGTCGGAGCCGAGCCCCGGGCGCCGCTCCTCAGCCTTCGGCAGCGGCAGGCTCGGACTCGGGCTCCGGCTCGAGGGCCTGGCCGGCCTCGATCGCCCTGCTCGGATCGCGCATCGGATCGCCGGGAGTGGTGAGGGAGACCTCGAACAAGGTCACGGCGTGCAGGAGTGCCGCCTCGCTCATCCCGGACTCCATGATCCGCTTGACCGAAGGGGTGAGATCGATCCGATCAGCGATGATCTTGGCCGCCACGACCTGGCTCGGTGTGTAGTCGGCCGGAATCGCCGGAGCCTTCTTGGAGCCCCGCTTCACAGGGGCGCGCTTGGCGGGAGCCGGCTTGGCGGGAGCAGTCATGCGGACCAACCGTTTCGTTGAGGGGGCCACCCTCGCCGAAACGAGGGGGGACACCGGAAACTGCCAGCTTACCGGCTCGCGACCGCCAATCCTGGGGGGCCAGCGTAGCGGCGACGGGCCCGCCGGCGAGGTGGTCAGACCGGCGCCTCGACCCGCCGGAGGGGCTGGTGGAGCGTCGGCTGGTGGTCCCACAGGTCGGCGAGCAGGTCGCTGCGGAGACCGGCGAGCGCCGGATCGGCCCATCGGTTCACGTGCTGGAGCGGATCGGCGGTGAGGTCGTAGAGCTCGCCTTCGGATCCGTCGTGGCTCGTGCCGGGCAGGTACGTCGTGCAGACCCATCCGTCGCGGGTGATGGTTCGCAGGTGCACCTCGACACCGAACAGCACGCTGTCCCACTCGGTCAACACCCGCTCGAATCCGCGTTGGTCGGCGTCGGTGTCGTCGACGGGGAGGGGTCGGCCCTCCATCCAGTCCGGGACCGGAAGTCCGGCGATCTGGCAGAACGTGGGTGCGAGATCGACGAGCCCGACCGGCCGGGTCACCGTGGACGGAGCCACGCCCGCCGATGGGGCCGGACGCCAGATCAGCGGCAACCGCATCAGCCCGTCGACGTGATACGGGCCCTTGAACAGCAGCCCGAAGTCGCCCTGCAGTTCGCCGTGGTCGGTGGTGAACACGACGTCGACCTCGCCCTCCCAGCCCCGGGCTCGGATGGCTGCGAGGACCCGTCCGAGCGCCTCGTCGATGAGCTCACACTCCACGGCGTTGCGAGCGTTCACCTCGCGGATCTGATCGGGGGTGAGCGTCGCCGGAACCCATGCGAAGGGTGCCTCGAAGTTCGAGACGAGCCGGCCGTCGTACCAGGCGCGCCAGTGCCGAGGCTTGTCGTCGAGGATCCGTTCGCGTTGCGCGGCATCGGCCGGGTAGCCGGCGGGGAGCGGCACGTCTCGCCAATCGACCCGCCCGAGCTCGGTCGCCGGGGGATCCCAGGGATGGTGAGGGTCGGGGAAGCTCATCCAGCAGAACCAGTCGTCGTCTGCGTCGAGCCCGTCGAGCCAGGCGATCGTGCGGTCGGCCACCCAATCGGTGTGGTACCAGTCCCGCGGAATGGGGTTGTCGTGGACCTGCGGGGCACCGGTGTCTCCCCCGCCCCGGGCGTTGACCTCCAACAGGCCGTCGAGCACCGGGTAGAACATCCCGATCGCCTCGGGGTGCGTCGCGGCCAGCCAGCGGGCGTAGTGCAGCGGGCCCTGGGCGCCGTGCGTCGCCGACTCGAAGTGCTCGAAGCCGCGATGCGGCGCCGGCTGCCCGTCACGAGCGAATCGGTTCTCCGGGAAGCGGGCGAACGGATCGAGGAACGGCTCGAAGTGTGGTTTGCCGATGATCGCGGTCCGGTAGCCGGCCTGGTGCAACACCTCGGCCACCGACGGCGCGTCGCCGGGCAGGGCCACACCGTTCATCCAGACTCCGTGGGTGCTCGGGTGCTGGCCGGTGATGATGGTCGAGCGCGACGGCATGCACACCACCGACTGGGGATGTGCCCGCTCGTAGCGTTGACCGGCGGCCGCCAGCGAGTCGACGACCGGCGTGCGCCCGATGAGGCCCCCGTTGCAGGCGAGCGCGTCGTAGCGCTGCTGATCGGTGGTCACGAACAGGATCTTGCGGCCCATCAGGCGGCTCCGTTGCTCTGGGGGGTTCCATCTGGCGCCGCAACTCGTCGAGTGCGCCGGCGGTGCCGCCGGCGATGGTGAGCGCCATCGTGCGGGGATCGGCCTCCGTGGTGTAGATCGCCAGGCACGTGTCGTCGCCGAGGTCGATCACATCGATCGTGCCGCGGTGGAACGTGAACATCGGCGCGGTGATGCGGTACTGGAAGCGACGTTGGATGGGATCGTTGACCAGGATCTCCTCGGGCATGGGCAGGCCCGAACCTGTGACGATCACGCGTTCGCGCCGTCGACGGTGCAGCTCACGACGCCCGGGAACCATTCGTGGAGACGGGCCGGGTCGCCGGCGAGCGCCCACACGTCGGCGGCCGGGCGGCGGATGCGGAGATGGTGTCGTACGACGCCGAAGGTCACCTCCGAAGCGTATCTATTGACACCCACTCTGACAATACCTTGGCCGAGATCGAAGATGAGCTCGACGATGACGCCGAGGGGAGTGCTTGACTGACTCGATGTCGTTCGATCATCTGCCGGCCGATCAGCGCCCCTACGACGACACGCCGATCCACACGGTCGATCTGCCCGACACCCCGACGCGAGATCGGAACATCTCCGCCAACGCGTGGGCAGAGGCGCCGGAACGGTTGCTCCGGTTGGGCGACGACATCGGTGTCGACCGGGCCGCCTACAAGCGCCGCATCCACGGCTGGCTCCTGTGGCGGGCAGGCCCGGCGAACCACGCCGATGCCCGCTACCTCGCGATCGCGGCCGACGACCTCACCCGGTCGTTCGAGTTCCGACTGTTCCCCGATGGCACCGGCACGGGAACCGGACCGAGCGGCGCGGTGCACACCCGGTTCCGCACGTGGAAAGAGGATCTGCGCGACCACCCCGTCACGGGATGAACTCACCGATCACCTGTCGGGTCCGCTCCAGTGACTCGCGCAGCGACGGCTCGAATGCTGCGGCGATCACCGGATCGTCGAGCGACGCCAGCACCGGGAGCACCCGCCAGCCTTCGCCCTTGGAGACCCACGTGGGCTGCGCCGTCGGACGTTCGACCGTCACCCGGCCGACGGGATCGACGACGAAGCCGACCGTGACCACCACCCCGTCCTGGGTCGACGCTGGCCACGTCGGGTTGCCGGGCATGTTCGACAGCAGGTTCCCGAGCCCGAACGCCACCCATGTCCCGTTGATCTGCTCGATCGGCTGGATCACGTGCGCGTGGTGCCCGACGATCAAGTCGGCGGCTCCGGCGGCAGTGAGCGTCTCGGCGACGGAGCGTTGGAACGCGGTTGGCCGGGCGTTGCGCTCCTCGCCCCAGTGCAAGCTCAGGACCACGACCTCAGCGCCCCGCCGGCGGGCTTCGGAGGAGTCGGCGATGATCCGGTCGGTCTCGATCAAGGCCGAACGCCACGGTTGATCGGCCGGGAGCCGGATGCCGTTGAACCCGAACGTGTAGGACAGGTGGGCGATGGCGACGCCGCCCGCCAGGAACACCGTGGGCTCGATCTCCTCAGGTACGCGGGCCATGCCCGATTGATCGAGACCCGCCGCTTGCAGCGCGCCGATCGTGCTGTCGATCCCCGCGACGCCCTGGTCGAGGGCATGATTGCTCGCCGTCGAGCACCGGTCGTATCCGGCAGCCGCCAACCCCCACGCGACCTCGGCAGGGGCGGCATACACGGGAGCCGTCGAGTACGGCACCCCGTCCGGAGCGATCGGGCTCTCCAGATGGCACACGGCGACGTCGACCGGATCGAGGAGCACGCGAAGCGGAGCGAGCATCGGGCGGAAGTCGAGGCCGGTCCCGCCCCCGTCGGCGGCCGCTTGGGTCCAGATCTGGGAGTGCACGAGGGTGTCGCCGCTGAAGGCCATCGTGACTGTGCGAGGTTCGTCGCCCCGGCCGCCTCGGCCCGGAAGTCGGGTGGCGCCTGCGTTCGGCGCGGTGGCTACACCGATCCCGGCCGAGCCCGCATCCGACAGGGGCGGAATCGCCGGGATGTCCTCGTCGGGGAGACGTGCGAAAGCGGTCGGGGCGCCACCCCCGGCTGCCAGCAACGCGCCGAGCACTGCTCGGGCGACCCACCGTTTCGGCGCCCCCATGCCCGATCAGCCTCGCGTGACCGAAGGCCAGGTCGGGGGACCGACATGGCGCGGGCAGCGACGGGTGGAGTCGCTCTCCGGCGCGACCGGACCCATCCGGCGTCTGTGCCGGTAGTTTGCTAGCCCGATGAATCAGGTCAAGAGCCGACTCGCTGCACTCGCCCTCCTCGACCGCGCGGTCGCGACCCTCAGCGACGACGAGCTCGACGCCCTGGTCGGTGGTCTGAACGAGGAGTTCCGATCGGCCTACGACCGGGTGATCGGGTTCCAGGACGACGACAGCCGGCCGATCGCGGACGCCACTCGCGAGGCCGTGCACAAGGGCCGCATGAACGGGACGCTCGAACGGGTGGCCGCCGTGCTGTCCGATGGATGCCTGAGTGACTGCGTCGAGGCACTCGGCGATGCAGCCGACAACCCCTCCGAAGCACAGCTGCTCGAGGTGACGCCCGGGCTGATCCAACGACACGGTCTCGGATCGGTGCGGCTCATGCTGGCCTCGGCAGTCGCCGGCGAAGCTCAGGCCGCTGCCGTGTGTACCCGGCTGCTCAAGCGGCACGAGACGCTGGCCCTCCCGGCCGCCACGCCAGTGACCAGCCGGGTCGAGGCGCCCACCGCCGATCCCGAGCGTGACGCGGTGAAAGAACGGCGCAAGGCCGAGAAGCTGCGCAAGCAGGCCGAGCAGCGGGCACGTCGCGAGCAAGCCGAACGGGCCTCCGGGCGAAAGCGCTGAGCCCGCCGACCGTCGTGGTCGAGCAGCACCGAGGCGGCGGCCGGCGGCCCGAGCCTCATGCGTCAGCCGCGGCGTCGATCGGGACGCGTCCCCGCACGCCGCCGTCGAGGATCGTTCCCGTCATCGTCCGCTCCGCATGTTGGGCCCGCCACGCCAGCTGGGCCTGAGCCATCGCGAGGAGCGCGGTGGGATCGTCGATCCGGGTCTGCCAGGTGGGGTCCGCCATCAGGTCGAATGCCAGTGCGGTACCGCCGGCGAACTGCACGAAGGCCCGTTCCGCTTCGTCCGGGCCCCCGTGGAGCGAGACTGCGACGCTGTGGTGTTCGGGTCGGCGGTCCCACGGCCACGTGCCGGGCTTCGGGGGCGGGAACTGATCGCGCCAATCGAACTCCCAGTGCGCTGCCGTGCGCCACCATGGTGGCTCGACGTCGTGGAGCAGCGGGGTGAGCGGAAGGCCGTCGCACTGAGCCGGCACGTCGATCCCCATCACGTCGCACAACGTGGGGAAGATGTCGACGTTCTCGGTGAGCCGGTCGATGACGATGCCGCGCGTGGCCTCCGGTCGTGGGTCGCGCACGATCCCGATGATGTGGTAGCTGGAGCTCCACCAGCCGAGCTTGCCGAGCAACCCGTGGTCGCCCAGGAGATCGGCGTGATCGGCGGTCACGACCACGAAGGTGTCGGCCCACTGGCCGATCGATTCCAGGTGGGCCCGGAGCCGCCCGAGTTGGTGGTCGACCTCCGACACCATCCCGTAGTACTGGGCACGAAGCCGCCGCAGTGCATCGGGATCGTCGGGGCGCGCGACGCAACGGGTTCTCGAGCGCCAGGCGGTGGAACGGGTGCCGCTCCGGCTCGGAGCCGGGCGAGATGGGCGTCGGGACGTCGGCCGGGTCGTACGCCTGCGCCCATTGACCGGCGGCGTCGTAGGGCGGGTGCGGGCGCAGGTAGCTGGCGTGGGCGAACCACGGACCCTCCTGACGATCGACCCACTTCGTCAGCTCGTCGGTGAGGAACGCCGAGACGCTGTGTTCGGCCGGGCGGCGGGACTCCTGGGCGAGCAGCGGGATGATCGAGTCGGGAAGGCGATGTCCATGGGCTTCGAGATGGGCCCGCCACGGGGTCATCTCACCCGTGAGGTCGAGCGCGACGTCGAAGCCCGGGAGGAAGCCTTCGTAGGTGTGCAGGCGTGGATCATCAGGACCGGTTGCGACGCGCGGGTCGATGGCCTGATCGGTGTAGCCGAACACGGCAGGCCGGTACCCGGCGCGTCGGGCGGCGCGGGCAACGTTGTCGAAGCGGTGGTCGAGCGGCGTGCCGTTGGCGACGACTCGGTGGTTGCACTGGTACAGGCCGGTGTAGAGGCTCGCCCGCCCCGGCGAGCACGGCGCGGCCTGGCTGTAGTGACGAGCCAACCGGGCGCCGTCGGCCGCGAGCTGGTCCAGATGGGGGGTCCGAACCAACGGGTGGCCGGCCGCCGAGGTGGTGTCGCCCCGGAACTGGTCGAGCGTGATCAACAGCACGTTCACTGGCCCACGGTAGGCCAGACCCGGTACGACCGGGATGCTCGGGGTTCGAACCCAACTACTAGCATCGTCACCCCTCGGCTCGATACCGAACCGAGCCGAGCCCCCTTCGTGTCAGGAATCCGCGATGCCTCGCCCCGACGTCCGCGCTCCGGTGACCGCCTCGGGTGTTCGGCGGGCGCCGATCGTGCGCACCGGCCTGGCGTTCTTCCTGAACGGCATCGCTGCGACGATCTGGCTGCCGCGGACCCCGCTTGTGCCCGGTCGCCTGGGCGTCACGGCCGGCCGGCTCGGACTCGCGTTCGCGGTGATGGGGGTCGGGGGAATCGTCGGCAGCCGGCTGGCGCCGCGGGTCCTGCGGGGCCGATCCCCGGCCCGGGTGATGGCGGCGGGTGGGATCCTGCTCGCGATCGGAGTGGGACTTCGTGCGGTGCCGGGAACACTGGTCGGGTTCCTCGTCGTCCAGGCGATCGTCGGGCTGGCCGATGGCCTGCACGACGTCGCCATGAACGCCGAAGGAGTGCGCGTCGACACCGCGCTCGGTCGCTCGATCATGAACCGGCTGCACGGTGTCTGGAGCGTGGGATCGCTCGTCGGTGGCGGGATCGGCGTGACCTTGGCGTCGCTCGGAGTGGGTTTCGAGCTCCACATGATCATCGCCGGAGCATTGGTGGCCGCGCTGAACCTTCCATTGTTGGTGGCCTTTCGAGAGCCGCCGGCGTTCTTGGCGCCCACGCCGGCGTCCCATCCCGGGTCCAAGATCACTACCGCCATCGTCGTGTTGGGGGTCGTCGGCATCGCGGCGGCGATGGCCGAGGCCGCCCCCAACGAGTGGGGCACGTTGTACCTGCGCGGTCACCTCGGGACGAGCGAGGGAGTCGCCGGCCTGGCCACGGTGAGCTTCGCCGCGGCGATGGTGCTGAGCCGGTTCACCGGCGACCACGTCGTGGAGCGGTTCGGCTCGATGCGGGTCCTGTTCGCCGGAGCAATCGTCGCGCTCGCGGGCCTGGGTGCCGGCCTGGGGATCGATCAACCCTGGTCGGTGATCGGCGGGTGGGCGCTGATCGGCATCGGGATCGCCACCGCATTCCCTGCGTTGTTCGTTGCAGGGTCGAAGCTCCCCGGCATCCCACCGGAGGTCGGGATGGGGGCGATCACGAGCGTGGCCCGATTCGGTTTCCTCATCGGACCGGTGGTGATCGGAGCGGTCGTCGACGCCGCCGGGATCCGGAGTGGCCTGTCAGTGGTGCTGGTCGCCCTGGTGGCCATGGCGCTCGGCTCGCTCTGGTTGATGCGTCAGGCCGGCCGGACGACGACCTCGATGTAGGCATCGGCCGGCAGCGCCCGATTGGCGAACTCGGTGATCGACTCGGCATCGACCCTGCGGAGCAGGTTCGAGAGTCGGGCGAAATCGTCGATGGCGCCGCCGTTCAGCACTTCGTCGATCAAGACATCGATCAGACCCTCGTTGCTGAAGAACTGCAAGTTGTTGCCGAGCTCTTCGAGGGCGGCGTCGAGCTCGTCGTCGGTCGGGCCGGAAGCTCGCAGCTCGACCAGATCCTCCTGGAGCACCCCCCGCAACTCCTCGATCCCCTCCGGGCTGCCCGTCACCTGGATGTAGGTCTCCACGACGGAATCGGGTTCGCTCAGCACCGACGAGACGGCGAACGGCGAGTACGAAGCGCCGAGCGCCTCGCGGATGTGTTCCGTGAGGCGCATGTTCAACACGGCGCTGAGCACCTCGGCGGCCAGCTGGGTGGCGGCAACGTCCTCGACTGGTGCGGTGTACAGCACCGTCAACGTCGCCCGGTCGCCGGTACCGGCCTCGACTTCCGAAGTCACCACGCCGGGAGGTGGGTCGGGCTGGAGATCGACCCAATCCTCGCTGCGGGCCGCACCCGGCAACGTCCCCAGGTAGGTGCGGGCCAGGTCGGTGATCTCGTCGGTGTCGAAGTCGCCGGAGAACACGAAGACCCAATCGCTGACATCGCCGAAGCGGTCGTTCCAGATCCGCTCCATCGCGGCTGCGTCGAAGGAAGCCACGTCGTCGGGCGTCGGCAGGACCCGGAACCGGGCGACTTCGTCGCCGTATCGGGTCTCGAGCAAGCTGATCGTTCCGGCCAGGTCAGGGTCGCTGGAGGGATCCTCGGCGAACGGCAACACCTGGGAGATGTAGGTGTCGAGCGCCGTGTCGGTCACTCGCGCCTCGGTCACGTACAGGTGCAGGAGCTGGAAGAAGACCTCGAGGTCGGAGGTCGCGGTGGAGCCGAACAGGTTCTCGGACGTGAGATCGAGGTACGGCGCCAGCTCCACGGTGGCGTCGGCCAACACCTGGTCGAGCTCCACCTGATCGAAGTCGGCCAACCCGCTGGAGGTGACGACCGTTGGCGCGGCCAAGGCGTTGGCGACATCGGCGTCGGCGACCAGCGAGAGTCCACCCGGGCTCGATGCGCCGAAGGCCACCGACCCGGCGCTGATCGCCGTCTCGTTGAGGATCACGCGCAATCCGTTCGGGAAGGTCAGCATCGTTGGTTCGAGGAGGTTCTCCGGGACTGCCTCGAGCTCCTCGAACGATGCTTCTCGCACCGGCGCGGGGGCGGCCATCAGACGGTCCGAGACAGCCTCGGTGGCTTCGCGGTCGTCGATCTCCTGATTGGCGATGTCGTCGAGGAGGGCAAGTGCTTCGTCGGCGGTGGGTGCGGTGGCGCCCTCGGGGCCGACGATCAACAGGTGGGGCCCCGCCGACTCCCATCGGGCCTGAAAGGACTCGAACACGGTGTCGGTGGTTGCGGCGTCGAGCACGTCGCTCCACAGCTCGTGCTCGGTCTCGGCGTCTGGGGTCGGGGATTCCTCCAGAAAGGCGGTGACGTACAACTCGGCGAACTCGGTGTCCTGGGTGCTCTCGGCGCCGTCGAGAACGGAGTCGACCGACGACTGGAACGACCGGACGGCGCGGTCGAGTTCGCTGCCGGCGAAACCGTGCTGTTCGACGCGGACGAACTCGGTGATCAAAGCGCCGAGGGCATCGGTGAGCTGCTCGCTGTTCGCCTCCACGAGCACACTCGGCGCATCGATGGCGCGGACGTGGTCGTTGGAGTCCACCGATGCGCCGTTGAACGGGACACCGCCGCGCGTGGCGTCGTCCGACAGACGGGTCGCGATCATGTCGAAGGCCAACTGCAGCAGCACCTCGTCCCGCAGGTCGCCGAGCGTCGCCTGCCGTTGGGCCGGGACAGGCAGCGTCAGCTCGACGAATCCTGTGGACTCGTCGGGGTCGAGGTGGACCACGGCCTCGGGCTCGGGAGTCGGATCGAGCGAGATCGCTGGGCGCGGCGCGCCGCTGCCACGGTCGCGCAGCGGGCCCAACTCGGCGGCGATCGAGGCAACGGCTTCGTCGACGTCGACATCGCCGACCACCACCACCGCCGCGTTGTCGGGCCGGTACCACTCGTTGTAGAACCGCCGGAGCACGTCGGGGGTCATCGCTTCGATGGCGGCGTCCGTGCCGATGGGGTCTCGGCCGGCGTACGCCGTCCCGGCGAAGAACAAGTTCTCGATGCCGTTGAAGATCCGACCCGACGACGTCTCCTCCGACTGGCGCCACTCGTCGAGTACGACACCCCGCTCGGCCACGACATCGGCCTCTTTCAGGGTGGCGGCCGACAGCCACTCCCCGAGGATTCCGAGCGCGGTCGAGAACAGATCGGGATCATCGGACGGAATGCTCAGGGAGTACACCGTCTCGTCGTAGGAGGTGTACGCGTTGATGTCGGCGCCGAACTCGGCGCCGAAGCTCTCGAGCACCTTGATGAGCTCGTTCTCGGGGTACTGCTCGGTGCCGTTGAACATCATGTGTTCGAGGAAGTGGGCCACCCCGCTCTGGTCGTCGGCCTCGAGTACCGAGCCGGCGTCGATGGCCAGTCGCAGCTCGATCGTCCCACCAGGGTTGTCGTTCTCGCGTACGTAGTAGCTGAGCCCGTTCTCCAGTTCGCCGACTTCGACGGTGTCGTCGGAAGGGATGGCGGTGTCGTCGCCCTCGTCCCCGCTCTCCCGTTGCGTCGTGTCGTCAGGGTTCGCCTGCGCCGTGTCGTCGGGATCCGCGCCTGGGTCGTCGGAACCACCACCGGTGCATGCGGCGGTGAGGAGCCCGAACACGGCGATGGCCACGGTGAGACGGCGGGCTCGCGACATGGCGGAGCACTCTAGGGTGAGCGCCGCCGGCGCGGCTCGCGCCGCCGCCAGATGCGGCAAGATCTGGGGGTGTCCGGAGTCGACGACGTCCATCCCTCTCCCCGCTCCGGGGACACCCATCCGGAGGGTGGGCACCAACCCGGCCATTCACACGGCCATTCACACGGCCATTCACACGGCCAAGGCCGTCGAGTCGGCCACGGGGGGGGCCTGCTGGTCGCAGTCGTCCTGAACGGGCTCCTTGCCATCGCCCAGGTGGCGGCCGGGATCGCGTTCGGATCGATCGCCGTGTTCGCCGATGCCGGGCATCAGGTGGTCGACGCCGCCGGTCTCGCCATTGGGTGGTTCGCCCTGCGACTGGCCCGCCGGCCGGCCACGGACCGGCGGACGTGGGGATGGGGTCGAGCCGACGCCGTCGGTGCCCAGCTCTCCGGAATGGTGCTGCTCGTCTCGCTCGTGTGGGTGGTGGTCGAGTCGATCCGGCGACTGGCCGAACCCCATGCGGTCACCGGGCTCGGCGTCGTGATCACCGGCGTCGTCGGCGTGATCGTGAACGGCGGCAGTCTTCGGGTCATCGACCATGCGGGCGAGCACCTCTCGTTGCGGGCGGCGCGCCTGCACCTCCTGGCCGATCTGGTGGGCTCGGCACTCCTGATCGTGAGTGGAACGGTGGTCGCCGTGACCGGTTGGGACCGAGTCGACCCCATCATGTCGCTCGTGTTGTCGGTGTCGCTCCTGCACTCCACCGTTGGTCTGCTCCGGCACAGCACCGGGGTGCTGCTCGACGTCGCTCCGGCGCATCTGGACATCGGGCTGATCACCTCCACGCTGCAACGCGAGCTCGGCGTTCGCGACCTTCACCACGTTCATGTGTGGACGATCGCACCGGGGGTTTCGGCGCTGTCGGCGCACGTCGAGGTCGAAGGTGAGCGCACCGTGCACGACACCCAAGCGGCGCTGGAACAGGTCGAAGCGCTGCTACGCGACCGCTTCGGGATCGGGCATTCGACGCTCCAGTTCGAGTGCCACCCGTGCGCCGCACCCGACCACGCCTCACACCTGGGCCAAAGAGACCGTTCATGACGATGTCGGGCGGGCAGCGGGCCACGGCGGTCGCTTCGACCTCTGGCCAGATCGAGGCGTGGCCCGGAGTCCCGGCCCCGTTGGGTGCGACCTTCGATGGAGTCGGGACGAACTTCGCGATCTTCTCCGAGATCGCCGAACGGGTGGAGCTCTGCCTGTTCGATTTCGACGGCGTCGAGACCCGACTCACCCTGTCCGCCCGTACCGGGCCGACCTGGCACGGCTACCTCCCGGGCGTCGGCCCTGGACAGCACTACGGGTTTCGGGTCCACGGCCCCTACCGACCAACGGAGGGGTTGCGTTGCCATCCCTCCAAACTGCTCCTCGATCCGTATGCCCGCCGGATCACGGGCGAGATCACGTGGAACGAAGCGTGCTTCGCCTACCAGCTCGGCGATCCCGACAGCGCGGTGAACGATCAGGATTCGGCGCCGTACGTCCCGCGTTCTGTGGTGATCGATCCATCGTTCGACTGGGGGGAGGACCGACCGCCGAAGATCGCGTGGACCGACACGATGATCTACGAGACGCATGTGAAGGGAGCGACCCGCCTCGCTCCCGAGGTGCCCGAGCCGCTGCGCGGTACCTATGCCGGACTCGGGCACCGCTCGACGGTGGAGTACCTCGTCGGGTTGGGGATCACCGCGGTCGAGCTCCTGCCGGTGCATTCGTCGGTGCAGGACTACACCCTCCACCAGCTCGGGCTCAGCAACTACTGGGGCTACAACTCGATCGGTTTCTTCGCCCCCACCGAGGCCTACGCCGCCACCGTGGACCCGGTCGCCGAATTCAAAGGGATGGTCCGGTCGCTCCACGAGGCGGGACTCGAGGTGATCCTGGACGTCGTCTACAACCACACCGGCGAAGGCGATCACCGCGGCCCGACCCTGTGTTTCAGGGGCATCGACAACCGTGCGTACTACCGGCTCCGAACCGACTCGGTCGCGCGTTACCTCGACTACACCGGCACCGGGAACACGATGAACGTGCGGCACCCGCACACGCTGCAGCTCATCATGGACAGCCTTCGGTACTGGGTCACGGAGATGCACGTCGATGGGTTTCGGTTCGATCTGGCATCCGCGCTGGCTCGCGAACACCACGAGTACGAGCGGCTCTCGGCGTTCTTCGCGATGGTCCAGCAGGACCCGGTGATCTCGCAGGTGAAGCTGATCGCGGAGCCCTGGGACGTGGGTGAGGGGGGCTATCAGGTCGGGAACTTCCCGGCGCCCTGGTCGGAGTGGAACGGCCGGTACCGCGACGCGATCCGCGACTTCTGGCGGGGGCAGGGCAGCCTCGCCGAGTTCGCCGATCATCTCGCCGGCAGCTCCGACCTGTTCCGCGACGATGGCCGCAATCAGATGGCCTCGATCAACTTCGTCACGGCGCACGACGGATTCACGCTCAACGACCTGACCTCGTATCACGAGCGCCACAATCTGGCGAACGGCGAGGACAACCGGGACGGTGAGTCACACAACCGGTCGTGGAACGGAGGCGTCGAAGGGCCGACCGACGACCCGGTGATCATCGAGTTGCGGGCGCGGCAACGCCGGAATCTGCTGACGACGTTGCTGGTGTCGCAGGGTGTGCCGATGCTGCTCGGCGGCGACGAGTTCGGGCGGACGCAGCGGGGCAACAACAACGCCTACTGCCAGGACAACGAGGTCTCCTGGTACGACTGGGAGTCGGCCGACCACCAGCTCCTCGCGTTCGTCCGTCGGCTGATCGGGCTCCGCCGCGAGCATCCGGTCTTCCGCCGCACCGACTGGCTCACCGGGGTGAGTCCCGAAACGGGCGGTCGACCCGATGTCGAGTGGATGACACCCGGCGGGCTGACGATGACCGACGCGCATTGGCACGCCGAAGCCCCCCGTGCCCTGGCCGTGCTCCTGAACGGTGATGCCATCCCGACCAGAGGGCCTCAGGGAGAACAGATCGCCGACGACACCTTCCTGCTGCTGTTCAACGGCCACTGGGACGCCGTCGAGTTCACCCTGCCGCCGGTTGCACCAGCCACGCAGTGGGTGGTCGAGATCGACACCACCGACGCCGATCACCGCCCGAACTCGGTGCGTACCGCGGCGAGGCTCGTCCTGGGCGGACGCTCGGTCGCCGTGCTGAGGGCGGAAACGTGACAGTTCTGGCCGATTGATCAGACCGGGTCGGCGAGCCGTGCGGCGATGGTGTGGAGCAGCTTGCGGGCGAAGCCGTGGATGTCGTCGAGCAACGTGGCGAACGCCCGTGAATCGATGACGAGGAGCGAGAGGTCGCTGTCCGCAGTGACCGACGCATTGCGCGTCCGTTCGAGCACGACGGCCAACTCGCCGACGATCGCGCCTGCCTCGAGGGTGGCGACCTTCCGACCGTTTCGCCGAACGATGGCGGTGCCGGTCTCGATGATCATCAGCTCGCGCGCCAGCTCCCCCTCCCGGATGAACGTGGTGCCGGCCTTGACGGTCACGGGCGTCACGAGCTTCGCCAGTTCCTTCAGCTCCTTCTTGGTGCAGTCGGCGAACAGCGGGACGTTCTGGAGGTGCTGCAGGTACTGATCACGGGCCATGCGCGGCAGCGTATCCCCCATTGCGGAACCGATGGAGCGACCACTTCGTCGATCATGGTTGGCCCTCCGGAATCCGGGATCAGCGCGGGTCCACCGGCCGCACCGAGCCGTGCGCGACCATTGATCGAGCATGCGTCGTCTGCCCGCCCTGTCCGCATTGAGCGTGGTCGGCCTCGTGATGGCCGCGGCAACGGCGGGCGGCATCGGAGGGCCCGATCCTCCTGCGGTGAGCACCGGTTTCGAGACGCTCGCCCCCGATGAGACCGCACCCGGATCACCCCGTACTTCCCGATCGGCGCCGTCGGCAGTTTCACGTACCGATGACACCGTGCCCGCCGCCGAGACGGTGCTCACCGTTCCCCGGCCGGGCGTGCTGCCCGGCTTCGACGGGGCGGCGTTCGATCGGGCGCTCGCCGACCGCATTCTCGACCAGGGCGCTCAGGCCGTGTCGATCGCGGTGGCCAAGGACGGCCATCTGATCCACACCGGTGCGTACGGCATCGCCAATCCGGCCTTCGGCGACGCCGTCACTCCCGACCATCGGTTCCGGATCGCCAGCAACTCCAAGGTGATCACGGCAGCCACGGTGCTCGCGCTCGTGTCGGCGGGCAGGCTCACCCTCGACGAGCCGGTGCTCGCAGAACTCGCCGAGCAGTTCGGTGTGGAGCTCGGCGACGCGCGGATGAACTCGGTGACCGCCCGCCAACTGCTCGATCACTCGTCGGGATTCGACGATTTCAAGGGGGAGTTCTTCCGTGAACAGGCAGTTGGTTGCGAGGACGTCACGGTCGAGGCGCTGCAGGGAGGATTGATCTCGACGCCGGGGACCGGCATCAACTACAGCAACGCCAACTTCTGCATCCTCGGTCTGCTGATCGAGCACCTGCTCGGGGTGGGGTACGAGCAGGCCGTCACCGACTGGTTGCTCACCCCGCTCGGCATCACGACGATGCGGATCACCGGGAACGACGACCTGCGCCCCGGCGAAGTGGTTCACGCGGGTGGCGACGAACGCAACTTCATGGAGGTGCTCGGAGGTGCGGGCGCCTGGGTGGCGACCGCTGCGGACCTGGTCCGCGTCGTCGACTCACTCGACGTCGACCGTCCCGGTTGGCATCCCTTCGGTGCCGCCATCGCAGCCGAGCAGAAGGCGATCGGGCCGCAGTTCGGCCCGAACCCTTCCGAGTGGTTCGGGCTCGGTCTGCGGATGTGGAGCGACGGCTCGTGGGGCCACAGCGGCACCATCCAGAACGCCCACTCGATGGTGATCCACCAACCCGACGGCTACACCTGGGCGGTGTTGGTGAGCGGCGCGGTGCCCGCCGAGACCGACGACCTGCGGGCCTACGTTGCTCGCGCCTTTTCGGGCATCGAGCTCCCCACGGGACTGGTCGAGGTGCCCCCGCCGGTGCTCGAGTCCTGGCTCGACCCCCTCGCCCCGCTTCCCCACCTCGACACCCTCGGCCCCCGCTGAAGCGCTTGGTCACCGGTGCCCGGGCATCCGGGGCACGGATGAACAAACGAGAAGGTGTTGGGTAGCGGGAGGGTTCTGACGGTGCGTCAGACTGACGCGATGGGTGAACGGGTGTTGGTCATCGGCGGGACCGGGCCGACCGGCGGGCCGATCGTGCAAGGGTTGCTCGACCGGGGCCACGACGTCACCTTGTTCCACCGCGGGTTGCACGAAGAACCGACCACCGAGCACCGCGTTGCCCATCTGCACGCCGATCCGTACGACCCCGCGGCAGTGAACGACGTCTTCGCCTCGAATCGCTTCGACGTGACGCTGGCCATGTACGGCCGGCTCCGGTCGATCGCCGAGGCGGCCGTCGGCGCGACCGGCCGGTTCCTGTCGGTCGGCGGCGTTCCGGCCCATCGGGGATGGATGAATCCCTGGCTGTACGAGCCCGCCGGCGTGCCCGTGCCGATCGGCGAGGACGGGCCCGCCGTGGAACGCCCCGAGGACGATGAGAAGGGGTATCGCATCCGGCGCACGGAGTTGCGGGTGTTCGAACACCACCCCGCGGCGACCCACTTCCGGTACCCGTACGTCTACGGGCCCAAGCAGCTCGCGCCGCGTGAATGGTGCATCGTGCGGCGGATCCTGGACGGTCGTCGGCGGATCATCGTCGCCGATGACGGCCTCACGTTGCACCACCACGGGTACACCGAGAACCTGGCTCACGCCGTGCTGATGGCGGTCGATCAGCCGGAGGCGAGCGCCGGGCGGCTCTACAACGTCGGTGACGACGAGGTGCTGAGCGTGCGCCAGGTCATCGAGCTCATCGCCGTCGAGCTCGGCGCCGAGCTGGAGCTGGTGTCGATGCCGTGGGAGTTCGCGCTCCCGGCCCGGCCGCTCGCCACCCAGCCCCTCCCCACCCATCGGGTCCTCGACACCAGCCGGATCCGCACCGAGCTCGGCTACCGCGATCTCGTGCCGGCCCGCATCGCGATCGGCCGGACGGCTGCCTGGTTGGCCGAGAACCGGCCGCTCCCGGAGGGTACCGAGGAGATGGTGCTGACCGACCCCTTCGACTATGCCGCCGAGGATGCGCTCATCGCCGCCTGGTCGAAGGCCACCGGCGTAGTACGCGAATCCCTCGCGAGCATCACCTGGTCGAGCGAGCCTCGGTACGGTCTCGCCTACAGCGGCCCCGGGGGTCGGCCCCGAACCTCACAGGAGTTCGTCCCATGACCGACCCGCTCATCGCCACGTCTGGATCGCGCCCCGGTCCGATGACCGGCATCCGCATCCTCGACCTGTCCATCGCGCTCACCGGCCCGTACGCGGCGGCGCTGCTGGGCGACCAAGGGGCCGAGGTGATCAAGGTCGAGCGGCCGGGGATCGGCGACATCGCCCGGTGGGTCGGCGTGGCGGTGAACGGTGTGAGCGCGCTGTTCCACATGAGCAACCGGGGGAAGCGATCGATCGCTGTCGACCTCAACCGGCCTGAGGGTCAGGTCCTCGTACGCACCCTGGCGGCCGGCTGCGACGTGGTCGTGCAGAACTTCCGTCCCGGCGTGATCGACCGTTTGGGACTCGGCTACGAACAGCTGAGCCGAGGCCGCGACGACCTCGTGTACCTCTCGATCTCGGGCTTCGGACCGACCGGGCCCTACGCCCACAAGGGCGCCTACGACACGGTGATCCAGGCGTACGGGGGCCTGGCGACCGTTCAGGCCGATCCGGCAACCGGCGAACCGCGCTTCATCAACCAGACGGCGGCCGACAAGATCACCGCGATGTACGCAGTGCAGTCGTTGACCGCTGCGCTGTTCGCCCGAGAGCGAGGGCTCGGTGGCCAGCACATCGAATTGTCGATGCTGGACTCGGTGGCATCGTTCCTGTGGGCCGACGCTGCGGGGAACGAGGTGTTGACCGAATCCGATCGATCCATGCCGTCCAGCTTTGCGAGCAACTTCGCACCGTTCCGGTTCCTCGATGGCTGGGGGATCTGCACCCCCACCAGCGACGCCGATTTCGCCGGCATGTGCCGCGCCTTCGGAGTCATCGGCGATGACGTCGATTCGATTCGCGACATGGTCTCGCGACGCTCGCAGCCCGAGGTCAGCCGGGCCGTGATGCAGCGGTGCTACGCGGTGGCGGCCACCCTCACGAGTGAGGAGGCGATGCGTCGGCTCGACGCCGAGAAGGTGCCCTGCGGCCAGGTGCTCTCTCCTGCGCAGTTGGTCGACGACCCGCACGCGACGGCTGTCGGCATGTTCGACGACATCGCCCATCCCCGCGCCGGCGTCGTTCGCCGACCCCGCCACCCGGCCCAGTTCAGCGGCACCCCGGCGGTGATCGGTGGGTCGTGTCCCGGGCTCGGCGAGCACACCGACGAGATCCTCGCCGAGTTCGGCCACATGTTCGAGGACATCGCCCGGTTGCGGGCCGAGGGAGTGGTCAGCTGATCGTCACTCGCGTTGCCACGTGAGCACCTCGCCCACCTGTCCGCCGGTGAGCAGCACCGTGCCGGGGAACACTCGCAGGCGCCAGGGCGTCAGGACCAGGGCACCGAATCCGGGCGCGTCGGGACCTGTCCACCCGGGGACGATCGCAGGGTCGACCCGACCGATCGACAGTGGCCACGGCGGCCCAGACGATTCGGTGGGCCATCTCGACGAATGCTGGAGCGACGTCGGCGAGTGGGGTCATCTCACGACCTCGTTGGCTCGTGTGGCCGATGCGGCGTCAGACCGGGTGCGCCTGGGGCTCGCCAGCCGACGATGTCGACCACGGTGCGGGTTCGGAACCCCAGACTCGCATACACGCGATGGGCCGGTTCGTTGTTTTCCGCAACGTGCAGGAAGGGCTGCTCGCCACGCGCCCGGATCCGTCCGGCCACCCAAGCCGTGAGCGCCGCACCGAACCCGACCCGTCGGGCGTCGGGATGCGTCGCGACCGCCGAGATCTCCGTGGCGCCATGGACCCGCATCCGTTCGCCGGCCATCGCGACGAGGCGGCCGTTCGCGCCGCGGACCCCCCAGTACTCGCCCAACTCGTGGGTTCGCACGTAGAACGGCCCGGGCTTCGCCAGGTCGATCAGGGCGAGCATGTCGACGACGTCACGTGCCTCGAGCAGCTCGGGGTGGAACGATGGCGGGGCGTCGTTCCAGTGTGGAGCGTCGTCAAGCACCATTTGCTGGGCCGTCATCCGGAACTCCTCGCTGAACTCACCCTCGGGTGCCGGCACCTCGGGTCGGAAAAGCACTGCGAGCCCGCCCGGGCCGACCAACTCCTGCAACGACCGACGGCTCTCGGCGTCGAGTTCTGCGACACCACAGAAGACCGCGACCTCGGGTTCGTAGCGCCGAGCTGTCTCTCCGCCGAGCGCGAAGCGAGCGTGCCGCGAGTTGAGGGCATGCCACACCGGGTTGTCGAGCGGTTCCACGGCGAGCGATCCTGGCACGCCCGCCTACGCTTCGCCTCGTGGAAACCACTGACGCTCCGTCACTCGTCCGAGTCGAGCGCGGCGGATCCCGCAGCAGGAGAGCTGGCGAAGCAAGCGATCGAGGAGCACGGCTACCTCGTGCTCGACGACGTGTTGTCGGCCGACGAGTGCACGTCGCTCGTCGCCGAGGTCGAACGGGTGGAGGCGGCGTTCGGCATCGCCGAGGGCACCAACGATTTCGAGGGCTTCCAGACGAGGCGGATCTTCAACCTCATCGGCAAGTCCGAACCGTTCCGCCTGCTGGCGGTCCACGACCGCGTGCTCCCGGTGCTCGAAGCTGTCCTCGATCCTGGCCTGCTGCTGTCGGGGACGACCTCGATGAACATCGGCCCGGGCGAGACCGCGCAGTTCCTCCACGCCGACGACGGGATGGTGACTCTGCCGCGCCCGCATCCGCCGACGATGGTCACGACGCTGTGGGCGTTGTCGCCGTTCCGCGCCGAGAACGGAGGTACGCGCTTCGTCCCCGGTTCTCATCGGTTCGAGCGCAGCGGTCCGAAACCGGAGGATCACGTGCCCGGTGTGGTCACGGCCGAGTTCCCGGCCGGCAGCGTGCTCGTGCTGCATGCCTCGCTGTGGCACGGCGGCGGGCCCAACACCACCACCGATGAGCGCCGCTATGGCCTGTCGATCCAGTACGTCGCGGGATGGTGTCGCCAGCAGCAGAACCTGATGCTGGGCCTCGAGCCGGCACTCGTGGCGTCGTTCCCGCTCCGGCTCCAGGAGCTCGTCGGCTACTCGCTGTACCGCAACGTGATGGGGCACGTCGACCGTCAGCACCCCTCGGTGCTGCTGGGCGTGCATCGCCCCGCCGACATGGTCTGGGACCGGATCCCTTCACCGAAGGCCGAGTAGGTTCCTCGCCCAGCACCGACGAACCGTGGGGGATCCGTTGAGCAACCGACCGGCACCCGTACGCATCGACGACCTCGCGAACCCGCAGTTCTCGCCCGAGGTCGACCAGATCCGCGCCGCCGTCGCGGCCATGGCGGTGGATCTCCGCCTCGAACCCGACTTCATCATCGGTCAGGCCGCGAGCGGCACCGGGTTCGATCCCCGGGTGCTCGACGATTCGTACCGCGAGCGCCTCGAGGTCATCTGCCGAGGCTTCAGGAACGAGGCCGGGCTCTCGGCGTTCGGGGTGTTCAGCACCGTGAGCCAACTCACGGGCATGGTGAGCAACAAGTTGATCATCGACGATCTGTTGCGCCGCCACCCCGAGATCCACGACATCCCGATCGAGCGCCCCATCATCATTTGCGGCCTACCTCGCACCGGCACCACGCACCTGCACAACCTCATGTCTGCTGATCCGCAGCTGCGGTCGTTGCCCTACTGGGAGAGCATCCAACCCGCGTTGGCGCCGGCCGAGGTGCCGGGTCCCGGCGAGATCGACCCCCGGATCACCCGCACCGATCAAGCGATCGCGATGCTCGAGGCCTCGATGCCCTTGTTCAAGCGGATGCACGAGATGACGACCGACCATGTGCACGAGGAGATCCAGCTCCTCGCCATCGATCTGTCGACGATGCTGTTCGAGACGGTGGCGTGGGCTCCGTCGGTCCGCGACTACTACCTCGCCCACGACCAGACGCCGCACTACGAGTACATGAAGACGGTGCTCAAGGTGATGACGTTCCTGCGCGGCGGGACACGTTGGGTGCTCAAGAGCCCCCAACACCTGGAGCAGTTCTCGGCGTTGCGGACCGTGTTCCCCGACGCCACCTACGTGGTCACCCACCGAGACCCCGTGTCGGTGGTGGTGTCGATGACCACGATGCTGGCCTACGGGTCGCGTATGTCGGCCGAGCGGGTCGACCCGGTCCGGGTGGGGCAGGGTTGGGCCGACCGCTTGGAACGCATGTTGCAGGCGTGCGTGCGCGACCGGCACCTGCTCCCCGCGGAACAGACGATCGACGTCTATTTCCACGAGTTCATGGCCGACGACATGGCCACGGTGCGAGCCGTCTACCAGCGGGCCGGCCAACCGCTGCCCGACTCGTCGGTCGCCGCAATGGCCGCGTACATGGATCAGCACCCGCGTGGGCGGCACGGCACGGTGATCTACGAACCCGAGCTGCTCGGACTCGACCTTGCTTCGTTGCGCGAGCGGATGCGCTTCTACACCGACCGCTTCCCCGTGGCGCTCGAGGATGGCGGCGGCTGAACCGGCCGCGGCAGGCCTGCGCCAGATCGCGACCCGTCGCGTCAGGGCCGGCTCGGTGGATGCCAGCGCGTGCCGCGGACCTCGTCGAGGATGGCAACAGCTGACTCGACCCGATTGAACGGCGGCATGATGTACGCGCCGGCGACGCGGTCCTGCACCGCAGCGAGTGCTTCGCGGGCGATCGCGATGCCTTCGGCCCGACCCGCCGGTCCGCCGCCGGCGCGCGCCATCCGGTCCCGGTAGGCCTGGGGGATCTGCATGCCGGGCACCTCGTGGTGGAGGAACTCGGCGTTGCGCGACGAAGCGAGGGGGAGCAGGCCCACCATCATCGGCAGCCCGATCTCCGAGGCGTCGTCGAGGAACGAGGCCAGCGTCTCGGGGTCATAGACGGGCTGGGTCATGACCAACTCGGCGCCCGCCGCCTTCTTACGGGCGAGCCGTTCCAGCTCGCGGTCGCGATCGACGGCCCCCGGCTCGGCGCCGGTGGCGAGCACGAACGAGGTCGCCCCGGCGAGCTCCTTCCCGGTGGGGTCGAACCCGGCGTTGAGGGCGGAGGCGATTTCGAGCAGCCCGATCGAGTCGACGTCGTACACGGGTGTTGCGAACGCGTAGTCGCCGAGCTTCGGCGGGTCACCCGTGATGATCACGAGGTTCCGGATGCCGAGCGCATGGGCGCCGAGCAGGTGGGCGACGAGCCCGAGGTAGTTGCGATCACGGCAACAGACGTGGAGGATCGGTTCGACCCCGGTCGTGGCGGCGGCCTGGGCACAGAACGCCAGGTTCGACATTCGCGACGATGCCCGGGGCCCATCGGCCACGTTCACGATCTCGAAGCCGCCGGCCTGCGCCCGCCGCACGTTGTCGAGCGCGCCGGACATGTCGGTTCCCGTCGGCGCACCGAGCTCCACCGACACCGCGAAGCGTCCCTCGGCGACGCAGGCTCCGAGTTTGCTGCGCTCGGCGAGCGGGACGAGAGGTTGACGGGGGGTTTCGTCGAGATTCGTCGGCGCAGCGAACAGCTGCGACGATCCGGGGGGAACACCTCCGCCCATCATCCGCACCGCACCGTGCATGGCCCGAATGTGCTCCGGCGTGGTGCCGCAACACCCGCCGATCAACCGCACGCCCGCCTTCAGGAGTCGACGGGCGTAGACCCCGAAGTGCTCCGGGTTGGCGACGTAGATGGTGCGGCCGTCGATGTTGCTCGGCAATCCGGCGTTCGGCTGGATCGACACCGGCCGGTCGGATTCCAGCAGGCTCTTGCCCACCTGGAACAGCTCAGGAGGACCGAACCCACAGTTGGCACCGACGACGTCGGCGCCGGCCGCCGCCAACCGCCGGGCCACGTCCTGTGGGGTCAGGAGTCCCTCGACGAGCAACTCGGCATCGAACACCATCTGGGCCACGATCGGGAGCTCGGGATCGATGGCCCGCGCTGCGGCGATGGCCGCCTCGATCTCGGCGATCGATGTGAAGGTCTCGAACACCAGCAGGTCGACCCCTGCGTCGACCAGCGCGGCGATCTGTTCGGCCAGCGCATCACGCGCCAGCGACCGTTCGGCCTCGGTCGCGACGCCGAAAGCAATGCGGGTCGGGCCAACCGCTCCGGCGACGAAAGCGCCGTCGGCGACGTCTCGGGCCAGGCGCACACCGGCCCGGTTGATCTCGACCACGCGATCGCCATGTCCGTGGCGGGCGAGCGCGATCCGGTTGGCGCCGAACGTGTTGGTCTCCAGGATGTCGGCTCCGGCCACCCGATACCGGCGGTGGATCTCGGTCAAGAGCTCCGGGCGTGACACGTTCAGCTCGTCATAGCAGCTGGTGTGCAGCACCCCGTGGTCGTACAGCAGTGAGCCGATCGCACCGTCGAACAGCAGCGGGCGCTCGGCGAGCGCGTCGAGGAAGGGGGCCACACCTCAACGTTACGGCCGCACGGGCCGCCCCGGCGTTCAGCGAACCGTACGGAAGAAGGCGCGAACGTCGCCGACGAAGGCGTCGGGCTGCTCCATCGCGGCGAAGTGGCCGCCTTTCGGGAAGTGGTTCCAGTGGGTCACGTTGAACGCTGCCTTCGCCCATGCCAGCGGTGGCCGGTAGATCTCCTTCGGGAACACCGCCACACCGGTGGGCACTTCCACCCGTCCGGGCAACGCGCCGAACCCGCCGGCCTTCATCGTCTCGTAGTAGAGCCGGGTCGACGACGAGATCGTGTTCGTCACCCAGTAGAGCGCGATGTTGGTGAGCAGCCGATCCTTGCTGAACACCGACTCCACGTCGCCGTCGCAGTCGCTCCACGTGCGGAACTTCTCGACGATCCACGCCGCCAGGCCGGCGGGGGAGTCGGTCAGGCCATAGCCGAGGGTCTGGGGCTTGGTGCCCTGGATCTGCTGATAGCCGGTCTCGTTGGCGACGAAGTTGCCCATGTCTCCGAGCGCGGCCATCTCGTGTTCCTCGACACCTTCGAGCGGATTCTCGGGATTCGGGGGAGAGGCGATGATCATGTTGAGATGGATCCCAGCGACGTGTTCGGCGTCGAGCTCTCCCAGGTTCATGGTGGCCATCGCCCCCCAATCGCCCCCCTGGGCGCCGTAGCGCTCGTAGCCCAGCTCGGCCATCAGCGTGGCAATCGCGCCGGCAACGCGCCTGATGTGCCACCCGGTCTGCTTCGTCGGGCCACTGAACCCGTAGCCCGGGATCGACGGCGCGATCACGTGGAACGCGTCAGCGGCGTCGCCACCGTGGGCCACCGGGTCGATCAACGGATCGATGATGTCCAGGAACTCTGCCACCGATCCCGGCCAGCCGTGGGTGATCACCAGTGGGAAGGCGCCGGCATGCGGCGAGCGGGCATGGATGAAGTGCACCTGCTCGCCGTCGATGTCGGTGAGGAACTGCGGCCAGGAGTTGAGGCGGGCCTCGGCGGCGCGCCAGTCGAACGACGTACGCCAGTACTCGCACAAGTCCTGCACTGCGGACAGCTCGGCGCCATACGCCCACCCGCCATCGGGTGAGGGCCCCGGCCACCGGGTCTTCGTCAGTCGTTCCTGCAGATCGGTGAGCACTGCGTCAGGGATCTCGACGCGGAACGGAGTGAAGCTGGCCATGGTTCGAACGTAGTGGCACCGCTCGCGGCCCTCGCCACCGGGCGGCTCGTCACACGGCGGTGGCGCAGAACGTGTCGCCCTGAGGCAGCGACGCCTCGGTGGAGGGCTCGAGCTCTCCGTACAACGCGCCGAGCATCCCCTTCACCATGCCGCGGTCGACCGCGCAGATGACCGGGTGCTCGATCGCTACATCGCCGAACGGGCAATGGTTGTTGATGATCCGTAGTTGGTCGTTGCGGCTCTCGGTGTGCGCCGCGAAACCGTGGGCGGTGAGGGCGTCGGCGACGGCGTGCATCGCCGAGCGGAGCGACCGTTGGCCGGCGGCGAGATCGGCGCCGGCGAGGCTGGCCGCCATTGCCCGCCCGTATTCCATCCCGACGGACTCTGCCATGGCGTGCGCCGCTGCCGACGGCAACGCGGCCAGAGCCTTGCCGAGCAAGGCCAACACCAGATCGTCGGTCCTCACCGGTACCTCGAGCGGCGTCGCATCGGCACTGGCGCGATACCGCTTCGACGGCCGACCGGCGCCGGCCCCCTCGTGGCGGTCGACCGCGACATCGAGATACCCGCCCGCCGCCAACTTGTCGAGGTGATGGCGGGCGACGTTGGGATGGAGCCCGAACTGCTCGGCTACCTGTGCGGCGGTGACGCCACCATCGATCTCGCGCGCGAAGAGGTAGATCTGGCGCCGGGTCGGATCGCCGAACGCGGAGGTGATCGCCGTCACTGTGGCCGAGAACTGACCAGGGCTCATCGGGTTCGGTGAAGGAGCACTGGGTTCCTGACGGGCCACGCCGGTATTCTAACTATCCGCGTAGTGGAAATTGGACGAGCCCCCGGAGACCCAGTGCCTGCCACCCCTGATCAGATCATCGAAGCCCTCCGCCCCGTGGAGGACCCCGAGCTGCGCCGTTCGATCGTGGATCTCGGGATGGTGAAGACCGTCAGCGTGAATCCCGATGGCGACGCGTCCATCCTGGTGGCGCTCACCATCGCCGGGTGCCCGCTGCGCAACGAGATCACCAATCGGGTGACCGGTGCCGTTCAACCGCTGCAGGGCATCCGCTCGGTGAACCTGGAGTTCACCGTGATGACCGACCAGGAGCGCGAAGCGGTGCGGCACATGGTGCACGGCGACCCTGCGGCCACGGCGGGCTCGGCGCCCGCCCACGGCCATGCCCAGGGCCGTGCCATCCCGTTCGCCCAGCCGGGATCCAAGACCCGCCCATTGCTGATCGCGTCGGGCAAGGGAGGCGTTGGCAAGTCCAGCGTCACCACCAACGTCGCGGTGTCGCTCGCGGCGCTCGGCTATTCCGTCGGCATCGTCGATGCCGACATCTACGGATACTCGATTCCTCGCATGCTCGGCACCGATCGGGACCCGGTGGTGCTCGACGGAATGCTGCTGCCGCCCGAGCAGTGGGGTGTGCGGTGCATCTCGATCGGCTACTTCGTCCCGCCCGGCGAAGCCGTCATCTGGCGGGGTCCGATGCTGCACAAGGCGCTCGAGCAGTTCCTCACCGACGTGTACTGGGACGAGCCCGACTTCCTGCTGATCGACATGCCGCCCGGCACGGGAGACATCGCCATCAGCCTCAGCCAGTACCTGCCTCGCGGCGAGGTGTATGTGGTGACCACTCCGCAGCCCGCTGCACAGAAGGTCGCCCGGCTCTCGGCGGCGATGGCCGAGAAGGTCCATCTGCCGGTGAAGGGGATCATCGAGAACATGTCGTGGTTCACCGGCGACGACGCCAAGCGCTACGAGATCTTCGGTTCGGGCGGCGGCGAGGAGCTCGCAGCCGAGCTCGGGGTGCCCTTGCTCGGCAAGCTGCCGCTCGTGCCTGCGCTTCGTGAGGGTGGCGACGACGGGCGCCCGATCGCGGCGGTCGACCCCGGCAGCGAGGTAGGCCAGGCGTTCCGGGCGATCGCCGAGCGGATCGCGGTGGAGCTCAAGCCCCGCAAGGTGTTCAACCCCCAGCTCAAGATCATCTGACCGCGGCCGGCGCCGCGCCACGCCGCGCCCACACACGCCCGCGGCGGTCCAGGCGATCGGCGGTGACCGAGCCGCACCGCACTCCGCCCCGTAGCATGGGCCGGCCCCGCACCGACCAGGAGATCGACACCGTGGACGTTCGCATCGGAATCAGTGAGTCGCCCCGCGAGGTCAGCCTCGAGATCCCCGACGACGAGCGCGCCGAGGCCATCGCCAAGATCGAGGCCGCGCTCAAGGGCGAGGTCGATGTGCTGTGGTTGACCGACAAGAAGGGCAAGCAGGTCGCGGTGGCGTCCGGCCGGATCGCGTATGCCGAGATCGGCTCTCCCGACGGCGACCGCCGAATGGGCTTCGGGAGCTGAGTCGCCCTGGACCTGCTGGCGCACCGGCTCCTCTTCGTCACCGGGAAGGGTGGCGTCGGGAAGACCACGGTGGCCGCGGCCCTCGGACGGCTGGCAGCGGCCAGCGGTGGTCGGCGGGTACTGCTGTGTGAAATGGATGCGAAGGGCGCGCTCGCCGGCGTGCTCGACTCCGGACCATTGACGTTCGCGCCTCGCGAGGTCGAGCCCGGTCTGTTCGCCATGGCGATGAACACCGAGGACTCGTTGCGCGAGTACCTGCGGCTGTTCGTGAAGATCCCACTGCTGTCGCGGCTCGGGCCACTCGCGCGGACGTTCGACTTCGTGGCCGATGCCGCCCCCGGGGTCAAGGAGATCCTGGCCGTCGGCAAGCTCTGCTACGAGGTCCGGGAGCGGCACTACGACCTGGTGGTCGTCGATGCAGAAGCCTCCGGACACATCGTGAGCCAGGTCAACGCGCCTCGGGCGATTCGCGACCTCGTGCACGTGGGCATGGTCCGCGACCAGACCGAGTGGATGTTGCGGATCCTCGAGGACTCGGCGACCACCGGCGTGGTGGTCGTCACGACTCCCGAGGAGATGCCGGTCACCGAGACCATCGAACTGGTGGACAAGCTGGGCACCGAGACCAACATCGCGTTGGCGGGGATCGTCGCCAACCGGGTGTTGCCCGAACCGTTCGGCCATGGCGAGGAGTCGATCTTCGAGGCGATCGATCGTGACGGCCGAGAGGTGCTCGTCGGCTCGCTCGGCAAGCCCGTCGAGACCGTTCTCGACGCGGCTCGGCTCGCGGTCCAACTCCGGCGGACCGGGGCCGGCCACCTCGCCCGGCTGCGCGAGGAGCTCCCCGGCCGGCCGGTGATCTACGTGCCCGAGCTGTTCTCACGGTCCGGCGGACGCCGAGCAACCGAGCTCGTGGCCACCGCCATCGGCGAAGAGCTCTGAGCATGGCCGCCCGGCGCCGTCGGTCCCAGGTGAGCACGAACCGCATGACGTTGGAGTCGCTGCTCGCGTCGAAGGAGGTGGTGCTCGTCTGTGGCACCGGCGGGGTGGGCAAGACCACCACCGCGGCGTCGCTCGGGGCGATGGCCGCCACTCACCTCGGTGGTCGGGTGCTCGTGCTCACGGTCGATCCGGCTCGGCGTCTCGCCACCGCGATGGGCTTGGAGTCGCTCGGCAACGCCGAGGTCCAGGTGCCGCTCGTCGGCGCGGGCCGCAGACCGCGCGGCGAGCTGTGGGCCGCCATGCTCGACACCAAGTCGTCCTGGGACGACCTGATCCGTCGTCACGCGCCCGATGCCCAGGTCCGCGACACGGTGTTGGCCAACCCGCTCTATCGGAACATCACGTCGCGATTCGTCCACAGTCACGCGTACATCGCCATGGAGCGGCTCTACGAGATCCACTCGTCGGGTCGCTACGACCTCGTGATCGTCGACACACCGCCGTCCCGCAACGCGCTCGAGTTCCTCGATGCACCGTCCCGGATGGCCGAGTTCTTCGGCAGCCGGCTCTTGCGGTGGTTGACCGTGCCGGCGCGTTCGCGCCTGTTCAACGTGGCATCGAAGCCGTTCTACCAAGTCGCCGATCGCATCCTCGGCTCGCGCTTCTTGCAGGACATCGCGGAGTTCTTCTTGCTGTTCCAGTCGATGGAGCGAGGGTTCGTCGACCGCGCTCGCGATGTGGAGCAGCTCCTGATCGATCCGCGGACCACGTTCTGCGTGGTCACCACGCTGGAGACGGCACCGCTGGTGGAATCCCAATACCTCGCCCGGGCGCTCGGTGAGCGGCGCCTCCACCTCGGCGCCGTAGTGGCCAACCGAGTCCTCCCGGCCGGGCTCCGCTCCGGCCCGGCGGCGAAGGCTTCGGCGCAGCTCCGTGCCCGAGCCGACTCCCTGGGCGCCTTGCTCGCCCCGATCGCGGAGGCGCCGAAGGAGCGGGTGGCGGGGGTGCTGCGAGAGGTCGCAGATCGGTTCGACGACCTGTCGGTCGTGGCGAAACGGGAGTCCGAGCGGCTCGTCGAGCTCCAGGGTCTGGCGCCGGTACTCGCAACCGTTCCGGCGCTCGAGACCGACATCCATGATCTCGACGGCTTGCTCGCGCTCGGAGCGCACCTGTGGGGATGAGGTCGATCGGGCAGACTTGCCGCTCCGAGGAGGAATGATGGCAACGCTCGCCGAACTGACCCGCCAGAACACGACCCTGTCGCGGGACGAGATCGATCATCTCCAGCGGTTGATCGCCGATTGGGGAATCCTCGCTGACTTCTGTTTCGCCGACTTGCTGCTCTATGTGCAGGGCACCGATGGCGAGTGGCACATCGTGGCCCAGGTCCGGCCGGCGACTGGTCCGACGCTGTACACCACCGACTACGTCGGCTCGCGGGCCAGCGCCCAGGAGAGCGCCATCTTGCGCGAGGTGCTCCTCACCGGGGGTATGGCGGGCGGCATGGTGAAAGAGCCCGAGCCCACCCAGGTGATGGCGATCCCGGTGCGTTTCGGCGGTCGCCTCGTCGCAGTGCTCACCCGCGAGTGGTCGACGCGCATCAGCCGGCACGCCGGGGAGCTGGAGCAGGCGTACCTGTCGATCTTCGACCGGCTGGCCACGATGATCGCCGAAGGCTCCTTTCCCTTCGAGGGGCGCAAGGGCACGATCACCGCCGCACCGCGTGTGGGTGATGGCGTGATGGTCGTCGATGGCGATGCTCGCGTGCAGTTCGGCTCCCCGAACGCCATCTCGGCCCTTCACCGGGTCGGGATCAATGCCAACGTGCTGGGGATGCGGCTCGCCGAGCTCGGGTTCAACGACATGCCGGTGCGGTCGTCGTTCGAACGTCGTGAGCCCGTGATCGAGGAGTTCGAGCAGACCGCCGACGTCACCCTGTTGACCTACTCGATCCCCCTGCTTGCCGCAGGAGCCGTGACGGGCGGGGTCATGCTCCTGCGCGACGTCTCCGAGCTGCGTCGACGCGATCGCCTGCTGCTGTCGAAGGACGCCACGATCCGCGAGATCCATCACCGCGTCAAGAACAACCTGCAGACGATCTCGTCGCTGTTGCGCCTCCAGGCCCGCCGGCTCACCTCGGGTGAGGCCAAAGCGGCCGTGAACGAGTCGGTGCGCCGGATCCGCACGATCGCGCTGGTCCACGAGACGCTGTCACGGGAGGCCGGCGACGACGTCGCCTTCACCGAGATCGTGCGGCCGCTGCTCCGCCTCGTCGAGGAGGGCCTGCAGTCGCCCGATCGTCCGGTCCGGTTCCGCGTGTCGGGAGAGGGTGGAAAGCTGCCCGCGATCGTTGCAACGCCGCTGTCGGTCGTGCTCACCGAGTTGCTGCAGAACGCAGTCGATCACGGCTTCCCCGAGGGCAGCGGCGGCGGCAATGTCACGGTGGGGCTCGCCAACGACGGGATCACCTTGACGATCGTCGTCACCGACGACGGTGTTGGCGTTCCGCCGGGCTTCTCGCTCGACTCGGCCACCGGCCTGGGCCTGGTCATCGTTCGCACGCTCGTGACGACGGAGCTGGCCGGCACGATCGAGATGCGCCCGGCAGTGACGGGGGAACTCGAAGCAGCGGGGCTCACCCCGCGTGCTCACGGCACCGGCACGGTGATCCGCCTGATCGTCCCGGTCGACCCCGACGCCCGCTGAGCGGGATGTCCATCGTGACGTCGTTCTCCCGGGAGCCCTTGAATCGTGTTGCCGACCGCGTGGGTGATCTCGGCTCCGGGCGGGTGCCCGGGGAGCGCTCAGGCGGTAGCGGCGGCCTTCGTGCGGGCCACCATCTCGCGACGGAGCTTGCGGCGCTCCTCTTCGCTGGTGCCACCCCAGATTCCCGAGTCCTGATTCGTCTCGAGGGCGAACTCCAAGCAATCCTGACTCGCAGGACACTCGCCGCAGACCTGTTTCGCTCGGTCGATCTGCACGAGGGCATGCCCCGTGGTTCCCACCGGGAAGAACAGATCGGGATCGGTGTCCCGGCAGATGGCGTCGCGGCGCCAGTCATAGGACGCGTTCGCAAGAGCAAGGCTCGAGGCGAGAATGGTCACGGTCACTCCTGGGTTTGTGACGGCGTTCACGAGCTGCGGCCGAGCGGAATTCGGCGGTGGGGTCAGCAGGGGACGGGGGGGAACGCTAAACCGACACCGAGTGTTTGACAAGGGTTTTGTGAACGTCTCGCGCCGATTCGGTGCGCTTTTGGAGGTGACAAGTGCCACGGGTGATCGCCCACCGCGGAGCGTCGAAGTTCGCGCGTGAGAACACCATCGATGCTTTCAGCATTGCCGCTGAGGTCGGGGCCGACGCTGTCGAGCTCGATGTCCGTCGCACTGGGGACGGAGTGCTGGTCATCCATCACGACCCGAAGCTGTCAGACGGGTCGCTGATCTGCGAGGTGGCGGCCGACCAGCTCCCCGACCATGTGCCCACGCTCGACGCCGCCCTGCATGCATGCGCCGGTATGTGGGTCAACGTGGAAATCAAGAACGACCCGTCGGAGGACGATTTCGATGCGACCGACGGCATCGCCGATGCCACCATCGCTGCGCTCCTGCCGTGGGGCACGCCCGAGCGGTGGCTGATCTCGTCGTTCCGGCGCGAGACGATCGACCGGTGTCGGTCGCTGGCTCCCGAGATCCGCACGGCCTGGCTCTGTGTGGAGCCTCCCCCGGATATCGCTCGATCCTTGGCGCGCTCCGGATGCGCAGCGCTCCACCCCTATTACCAGTTCGTCACCGAGGCGTTGGTGGCGTCCTGCCACGCCGAAGGGGTCGAGCTGAACGTGTGGACCTGCGACGATCCCGAGTGGATGCGCCGATTGGCGGCCTGGGGCGTCGACGGCATCTGCACCAACGTCCCCGATCTGGCGCGAGCGGTGCTCGGTCAGTGACAGCGGTCAGCGGCGCTCGACGCCCGCGCTCGACGCGGTCGGGTCCACCAGGCGGATCGCGTTGGGGACATGGACGAACTCCAGGCGGGTGGTCTCGCCGAGATAGTCGCCGTCGACCTGATACGGGAACGGTTGGTCGTGGGTGAACGTCACTTCGGTGAGGTCGGTCTGGGAGTCGAGTCGGTTCGTCGCTGTCACCCCGCCGCCCCGTAGCGCGCCACCGAGCCCGCCGAGGATCGCGCCCGCCGCCATCGTCCGGAACGTGACCACGACCAGGCCCCGGTCGAGTGTCGCGGCGGGGGACAGATCGAGTGGACGGTTCCCGAGGTACGTGTACGGATTGGTGTTCAACACGATCGAGAAGTAACCGTCGTCGACACCGGCGTCGGGGCGGCCGGGACCGAAGTCGACGGCGAAGTGCGGGTGCGACCGGTCGTATCCCCGCGCCCAGGTCTTGAACGCGGCGTAGATGAACAATGGGTGGCCGGCCCAGCGCTTGAGCGAGGCCCGCCGCTCGACGGCCCGCACCACGGCGGCGTCGTAGCCGACCCCGGTGTGGAAGCAGAAGTAGCGCCCGTTCACCTTTCCGAGCCCGATCGGCCGGATCGAGCGCTCGTCGCGGAGCACCTCGACCAATCGCTTCACGGCCGCAACCGGATCATTGGGCAGGCCGACGGTCCGGGCGAAGACATTCGTCGATCCGCCGGGCAGCACGCCGAGGGCGGAGTCGGTGCCCGCGATCCCGGTCGCGACCTCGTTCAAGGTCCCGTCGCCGCCGAAGCCGATCACCACGTCCACACCACGCGTGGCGGCGTCCTGGGCGAAGCGCGTCGCGTGGCCCCGTCGGTTCGTCTCCACGATCGTCACGTCGTGCTCACGGGACAACTCCTGGTGCACGACCACGGTGTTGCGAGCCGTCACCGACGATGCGAAGGAGTTGACGACGAGCAGGATCCGCAAGCCGACCGACGATAGCACTGGCACCCTGGCGTGTTCGGCGCCGCTCCCGGCCCCCGAGGGCGGCGAAGCGGCCGATGTCACGTCCGCGCGGTCGGTGGCCGATTGGGCGACTCCCCGTACTCATCGGTAACAATGAGATGATGAACGTGATCGTGTGCGTGAAGCAGATCCCCGACCCGGCACTGCCGGGTGCGCTGGATCCGGCCACCAACACGCTGAAGCGGGACGGCAAGCTCATCTTGGATGAGTCCGACAGCTATGGCGTCGAGATGGCGCTGCAGTTGGTCGATGCCGCCGGCGGTGGCGAGGTGAGCCTGGTCTCGATGGCCCCGAACGGCGAGGTGTCCGGGCTCAGGACCGCCCTGGCGATGGGCGCGGCGAAGGCCGTGCTCGTGTCGGACCCCGCACTGCTGGGCTCCGATGCGCTCACCACCGCCAAGGTGTTGGCGGCCGCGGTGCGGCGGCTCGGCGGCGCCGACCTGATCATCGCGGCCACCGAGTCGAGCGACGGCTACACCGGCACGGTGCCCGAACAGATGGCCGAGGTGCTCGGTCTGCCATCGGTCACGTTTGCCAAGAAGGTGACCGTGAACGGTTCGAACCTCGACGTGCAGCGCCAGTCGGAAGCCGGGTACGACGATGTCGTGTGCCCGCTCCCCGCACTGGTCAGCGTCACCGCAGGAGTGGTCGAGCCCCGTTACCCGAGCTTCAAGGGCATCATGGCCGCGAAGTCGAAGCCGGTCGAAACCGTCACGGCCGCCGAGCTCGGGGTCACCGCCGTCGGCTGGGCCGGCGCCGGCCAGCAGATCACCAATGTCACTGCCGCCGAGGCCCGTCAGGCCGGCGAGATCATCGAGGATGACGGCGAGTCCTACACCAAGGTCATCGCCTTCCTCGAGAACCTGAAAGTCATCTGAGGAGGCCCGGCACCATGGCGATCAACAACATCTGGGTGTTCGCCCAGGACGTGGCGGGCGCACCGAGCTCGGCCACCCTCGAACTGCTCACCAAGGCTCGCTCGCTCGGCACCGTCACCGCATTCGTCGGCGGCGACGCCTCGGCGATCTCGGCCACCCTCGGCGAGTACGGCGCAGCCAAGGTCTACGCCACGGGCGATCTCGGTGGGAAGCTCCCCGGCGTGGCCGTGGCGGCGGCGATGAAGGCCGTGATCGATGGCGGTGAGTCGCCCGACCTCGTGCTGTTCCCGCAGAACTACGAAGGTCGAGACATCGTGTCGCGGCTCTCGGTGAAGCTCGACCGTACCGTGCTCACCAACAACGTCGACATCGCAGTCGAGGGCGACGCAGTCACCGTCACCACCCCGGTGTTCGGCGGCAACACCCTCGTCGCGACGACCTTCACGGGCCCGGGGCCGTACCTGGCTGTCTTCCGCCCCAAGTCTTTCGCGGCCGAGCCCGCAGGCGGTGGCGCACCCGACGTCGTCGGCGCCCCGATCCCGGAGCTCGGCGTCACCGCGATGGTGACTGCGGTCCACGTCGAGGAATCCACCGGACCGAAGCTCGACGAAGCCAACATCGTGGTTTCGGGCGGCCGGGGCCTGGGTGAAGCCGACAAGTTCGTGATGGTCGAGCAGTTGGCCAAGCTCCTGAAGGGGGCCGCAGGAGCGTCTCGCGCCATCGTCGATGCGGGTTGGGTGCCGTACTCGATGCAGGTGGGCCAGACCGGCAAGGTCGTGAAGCCGAACGTCTACATCGCGGTTGGCATCTCGGGTGCCACCCAGCACATGGTCGGGATGAAGGGCTCCAAGCACATCATCGCCATCAACAAGGACAAAGAGGCGCCGATCTTCGGGATCGCCGACCTCGGCATCGTCGGCGACGTCCACAAGGTGTTGCCCAAGGTGATCGAGGCGCTGCAGGGCCGCTGAGCCCGCAGGTCACTGACCCATCGTCATCGCTATGGCCGGGGCTCCGTTGGGGCCCTGGCCGTAGCGCGTCCCGGCCGATTCTTGGTGCGTTTGGTGCACCCCGGGTGTGGCCGTCACGCGATCAGAACGCGGGAGGTTGGTGGTGAGGGCGATGGCGGGGAGGACGGTGCGCAGGTAGCGGCCGACCCGTACGAAGGAGCGGCCCGACGATCGGAACCGGTAGGTGATCGGGACCTCGCGATAGCCGAACCCGCGGGCGACGAGGTCGAGCGTGAGCACCTGGGCGTAGTTGTAGTCGTGGATGATGACCGCCTCGCGCATCGCCTCGGCCGACAACGCCCGAAAGCCGCTCTGACCGTCGGTGATCTCCTGACGACTGACCCAGCGGGTGAGTCCGGTCAGCAACTGGTTCCCGAAACGGCGATGCGGGTGCATGCGCTCGATCCGCCCGGCAAAACGGGACCCGACCACGTAGTGGGCCTCACCCCCCAGGATCGGACCCACGAGGTGGACGAGCTCGGCGGGGTCGTACTCGCCGTCGGCATCGCAGAACGCGAGCGCAGCAGCGTCGAGTCTGAGCGCCTCGGCGAAGCCGGTCCGCACGGCTGCACCGAGCCCCCGGTTGTTCCCGTGTTCGACCACGTGGGCGCGGTGCGCCGCGGCCACCTGCACCGTGGCGTCGGTTGATCCGTCGTCGACCACGAGACAGATCGTGGGGTGGCCGGCGACCGTCGCCGGGAGCCGTTCGATGACCCCGGCGATCCGGGGCGCCTCGTCATGAGCCGGGAGGAGCAGCACCACGGGCCCATCGGGCGCCGGGGTGACGGGCCTCTTTGCGACGTGGCGAGGGAGGCGGAGACGGCGCCGACGAGCAAGCATGGTGACCATACTGCCAGAAGTTCAGCGAGCTTTACACTTCGATGGTGGTACGGCTACCGTCGGATGCATGTCGTTGCGTTTCAAGCAGAGTCGCGGGCCCGTAGCGGTGGTCCTGGCCATCGCGGTCGTGGCCGGAGCCTGCAGTGGCGGGTCAGGATCTGATCGCCTCACCGTCTATTCCGGTCGGTCCAAGGAGCTCGTCGGCCCGATCCTCGAGCGGTTCAGCGAGGAGACCGGCATCGAGATCGACGTGCGGTACGGCGATTCGGCCGACCTGGCCCTGCTGATCGAGACCGAAGGTTCCGACAGCCCGGCCGACGTGTTCTACTCCCAGAGCCCCGGCGCCATCGGGTACCTGGCTTCGATCGACCGGTTGCAGCCGCTTCCCGACGAGATCCTCGGCCTCGTGGAGGACCGCTTCCGGAGCCCCGCCGGCGATTGGGTCGGGCTCACCGGGCGCGTCCGGGTGCTCGTCTACAACACCGAGGAGGTCGATCCGAGCGAGCTGCCCGCCTCGGTGTTCGACCTCACCGACGCGGCCTTCGAGGGCCAGGTCGGTGTGGCGCCCAGCAACGGTTCGTTCCAGGACTTCGTCACCGCGTTGCGAAAGGGCGTCGGCGACGACGAGACGGCGGCCTGGCTGGAGGCGATGGCGGCCAACGGTGCCAAGGCCTACGCCAACAACCTGGCCATCGTCGAGGCGGTCGGTCGCGGCGAGATCCGCTACGGGCTCGTCAACCACTACTACAACTTCGAGATCAAGGCCGAGAACCCGGGCTCACCGACCGAGAACCACTTCTTCGAGCCCGGCGATCTCGGGTCGCTCATCTTGGTGAGCGCGATCGGAGTGCTCGATTCGGCCGAGCAGGTCGACGACGCCCAACGCCTCGCCGAGTTCCTGCTCTCCGAAGCCGAGCAGCAAGCCTTCGTCACCGAGATCAACGAGTACGCGCTGCTGCCCGGGATCGAGCCACCGGATGGCCTGCCCGCGCTCGACGACATCCCCGCTCCAGACGAGGACCTCTCGGATTTCGGGGCCTTGATCAAAGCGACCAAGGCGATGATCGACTCGAGCGGCATCTCCGACAACTGATGAGACGGATCGACGCCATCGCGGTGGCGATCGGGGCGGCGTTCGCAGTCCCGTTCGCGTACCTCACGGTTCGGGCACTCGGCGACGTGTCCGGCACCTGGTCCGTCGTCTCGTCGGGCACGGCACTGGCGCCGTTGTGGCGCACGCTCCAACTCGCAGTGCTGGTCTCCGCGGGCTCGGCAGTCCTCGGCGCCGGCACCGCCTGGTTGGTGGAACGAACCGACCTCCCGGGCCGACGCGTGTGGCGCGTGCTGCTCGCACTCCCGCTCGTGATCCCATCGTTCCTCGGAGCCGCCGCACTGCTCAACGCGTTCAACACCGGTGGTTTCCTCGACGAGGTGGTGGGGTTGCAGGGCCTGGCCGACCTGCGGGGGCTCCGCGGCGCAACGGTGGTGCTCACCGCGCTGTCGTATCCCTACGTGTTCCTGCCGGTTTCAGCCCGGTTGCGTTCGTTGAACGCGTCGCTGGAGGAGAGCGCCCGGATGCTCGGCCGCCGCCCCATACAGGTCTTCCGGGAGGTGGTGCTGCCGCAGATCGTTCCGGCCGTCCTGGCCGGATCGGTGCTGGTCTTCCTCTACTCGATCAGTGACTTCGGCGGGGTGCAGTTCGTCCGGTACGACACCCTCACCCGGTCCATCTACGAGTCGAGCCTCCTCGACCAGGTGACCGCGAACTCCCTCGGGCTCCTCCTCGGCATGATCGCCCTCGCCGTCGCGGCGGGCGAACGCCGCTTGGCCCGCCGCACCGCGACCCCGCCGTCGATGGCCGGGCGACCGGCGCAGCCCGTGCCGCTCGGCTGGTGGAAGGGCCCGGCCCTCGCAGCCGTCGTCGGGGTGGGCGCCTTCGGGCTGGGTGGTCCGATGGCCGTGCTGGCGTGGTGGGTGGTGCGCGGCGCTCGCAACGGCCAATCGCTGACCGGGGGCGAGTCGCTCACCCCGGCGGTGACGGCCTCACTCGTCGTTGGATTGCTCGCCGCCCTCGTGGCCGTCGCCGCCGTGTTGCCCATTGCCTACGCCAGTGCTCGCCGCGGCAGCCGGGCCAGTGGCGTGGCCTCGGCCATCGTCACCGCCGGCTTCGCGCTGCCCGGTCTCGTGACCGCGCTCGCCATGGTCACCTGGTCCATCGGCACCCCGCTCTATCAGTCGCTCACCTTGCTGGTGATGGCCCACACCGTCCACTTCGGGGCCCAGGCCCTGCGCGGCTCCCAAGTCGCCGTCGACGCGGTGCCCGTGCGCTACGACGAAGCGGCTCGGCTGCTCGGCGCTTCACGGGTCCGGCGGTTCTGGCGAATCGATCTTCCGCTGCTGGTGCCGGGACTTGCGGCTGCGGGCGGCCTGGTCCTGCTCAGTGTCATCAAGGAGCTCCCGATGACGCTGCTGCTGCGCCCGCTCGATCTCGAGCCATTGGCGTTCTGGGTCTGGGACGCCGCCCAGAACGCCTCCTTTGCCCGGCTCGGCTTCGCCGGAGTCGTGTTGGTCGTGCTGTCGGGCGTGCTGACCAGCGTGCTCGTCGTGCGCCCGGCCGCCCGCGCTCGATGACCCGGCGCCTCGCCCTCGTCGCCGCCGTGGTGTTCGCCGCGGCGCTGCTCGGGTTGCCGGCGCGCGCCACCGAGGGGGCCCAGACCACGGCCGACGAACCGCACTATCTGTTGACTGCGCTGTCGCTGTGGGAGGACCAGTCGTTCGACTACGGCGACGAGCGAGCCGAGCTGCGCTACTGGCCGTTCCACTCGGCGATCCTGCCCATCCAGGCAGAGCTCCGAGCCGACGGGTCGCGTGTCGCGCCCCACGATCCGCTTCTCCCCGTGCTCTTGGCGGTGCCGATGGGACTGGGTGGTTGGGTGGGGGCGAAGGTGGCGATGGCGATGTTCGCCGCGGCGCTCGGCGCGGTGCTGGCATGGGTGCTCGAACACCGCGCCCGGGTGCGTTCGCGGACCGCTGCCGTGGCGGCCGTTCTCGCCGGCTGTAGTCCCCCTCTCGCCGTGTACGCGACGCAGATCTATCCGGAGCTGCCCGGCGCGCTCGCGGCACTCGCGGCGTTCGCCTGCATCACGACACCACACCCGCGGTGGCGCACGGTCTCCGGTGCCGTCGTCGGTCTGGTGGCACTGCCCTGGCTCAGCGTGAAGTACGCGCCCGTCGCGGTGGTGCTGGCCATCGGGTTGGCCGTGTCACTTCGGGGGCGAGGTCGGCGGCGTCTCATGCTCGGCGCAGGAATCGCCCTCGCCGTCAGCGGGCTGTGCTTCGCTCCCGTCCACCTCGCGCTCTACGGGGGGTTGACCCCGTACGCCGCTGGGACCCACTTCGGGGACGGCGAGCTGAGCGTGATGGGGAGCCGTCCTGACTACGTGGCACGGGCGGCCCGAGTGACCGGCCTCGTCGTCGACCGGCACTTCGGTCTGGCATCGTGGCAACCGCTGTACCTGCTGGTCCTGCCGGCCGTGGTCGTGTGGGCGGCGCGACGGGCAGGTCCGGGCCGAGCGCTGCTGCCGCTCACGTTCGGCGCGGGGTGGGTCACCGCCACCTTCCTCGCGTTGACGATGCACGGTTTGTGGTGGCCGGGCCGCCAGACGGTGGTGGTGCTGCCCCTCGGGATCGTCGCGATCGTGGCGTGGATCGAGCGGAGCGCTCCCCGCATCCGTCGATGGGCGGTCGTCGTGGCCGCCCTCGGGCCATGGATGTTCCTGTGGCTGATCGGGGGAGTGCTCGCCCGTCGCCACACCTTGATCTTCGACTTCGAGAACACCCTCGACCCGATCGGTGGGCTGCTGCGGCTGGCGTTGCCCGACCTGCGTGCCGACACCCGCACCCAGGACGCCCTCCACGTCGCCTGGGGATCGGCGATCGCCGTCTTCACGTTGGTGAGCGCGAGGATCGAATGGCGAGCCCGCGAGCCCGGACAGCTTGGTGCGGCAGCGAATCCGCGGCTGCCCGATGGTCGCGTCCCGCCTTCGGCGAGCGTGCCTTCCGGCGCATCGTGACGGTACCGTCTCGGGCCGTGTCGACCCATCCCGCTCGCGACGACATTCGCGGCGTCGAGTTGGCGGGGCTCGTGAAGCGGCTCGGGGGTGTTCTGGTCATCGACGATCTGTCGCTGGCGGTATCGCCGGGCTCCCTCACGGTGTTGCTCGGGCCGTCGGGTTCGGGGAAGAGCACGTTGCTCCGGTTGATCTCCGGTCTCGAAGCGCCGGACGCCGGCACGGTCGCCATTGGCCCCGACATGGTTGCCGGCGGCGGCGCGTGGGTCCCGCCGGAGCGGCGCCGGATCGGCATGGTCTTCCAGGACTGGGCGTTGTTCCCGCATCTCTCCGTGGGCGCCAACGTGGCGTTCGGTGTGCCCCGCGTGGAGCGTTCGGCGGCCCGCATCGGCGAGACCCTGGCACTGGTCGGCCTCGCGGAGATGGCGGACCGTCCGCCCCACACCCTGTCGGGTGGCCAGCAGCAGCGCGTGGCGTTGGCCCGGGCCCTGGCTCCCCGCCCCGATGTGCTCCTGCTCGACGAACCCTTCTCCAACCTCGATGCGGCGCTGCGCCGACGGCTCCGGACCGAGGTCCACCAGTTGCTCGTGTCGCTCGAGGTGACGACGGTGTTCGTGACCCATGATCAGGAGGAAGCGTTCGTGCTCGGCGATCAAGTGGCCGTGATGCGCCAGGGCCGCATCGTGCAGCTCGGTACGCCGAACGAGCTGTATCGCCGGCCCGCCGACCGATGGATCGCCGGATTCGTCGGCGAAGCCAACCTGTTCCGGGGGCAGGCCACGGGTGCGTCTGCCTCGACCGTGGTCGGTGAGATCCAGCTCCACGACCCGCACCACGGCGAGGTGGAGGTGATGCTGCGTCCCGAGCAGCTCCGGATCATCTCGGGCGGCGACGCCGTCGTCGAGCTCATCGAGTATCACGGCCACGACGCCACCGCTCGAGTTCGGTTGGCCGACGGCACGTCGATGAAGGTCAGGGCGGCGCAACTCGACGTCCAGCGGGGAGACCGCGTCACGGTGGAGCCCTTCGCCAGCGCCAGCTGCGCCTTCCCTGTCGGATGACCGCGCCGCGTTCCGCCCGGCTCAGTCCTCCACCACGTGGGCGCGGAAGTGCTCTCGACGCCGGGACCAATCGACCGATGACCCGCCGGAGGCCGCGTGGTGGGCGGCGGCGTGCCCCATCTCCAATGCATGGTGGGTGTTGTCGTGGGCGAAAAGGGCCTGGCGCCCGACCAGGATCAGCCCGGGCTGTGTCGAAGCCCAGGTCTCGACGACCGCCTGGCGAGCTGCGTACTCCAGGTCGTACACGGGGTACACGTGGGGGAGTCGCACCACTCGGGCTCCGGCGAGCTCGACCGGGGGGAGCCCGCAGCGGGCCAGGTCGTCGGCCACGAGCGCGACCAGGTCGTCGTCCAGTGCTTGCCACCGGGAATCATCCACGGACGCGGGGAGCTCTGCGCACAGCACGGTTCGGTCGGCGGGGTCCCGCCCGTCGCGGTAGTTCTTCGGCTCCGAGAGCCGGGCGGAGCTGACCTCGGGGCCAGGGAAGTAGTGCGCGTCGAATGGCGTGTACCGGGGTCGATCGTGCACCAGGTAGACGAGCACGGCGGCCCGATGGCGCAGGGCGGCGGCGGCCGTGGCGACGTGGTCGGGCGCGTCGGCGGCCTGTGCCAGAGCGACGTTCGGGATCGTCGAGATCAACGTCGGTGCCCGGAACTCCTGCCTCGGAGTGTGGATCTCCCAGATGCCGGCGCTCCGACGGATCGAGTCCACGGGCGACCAGAGGGCGAGCGTTGCACCGTGATCGACGGCATCCTGCGCGAGCGTCTCGGTGATGGCGCCGAACCCGGTGTCGGGGTACCAGAAGCCGACTTCGTCCTTCGGCCGGCGCCGGACCACCCTGCGCACGATGGCGGCGGTCGAGGCTGCGCTGACTCGTCGACGGAAGAGCTCGCCCGAGAGCAATTCCGGTTCGGCGGCCCACAGCTTGCGGGCGTACGGGGCATAGAACTCGCGCAGCAGGGTCGGGCCCGGCCCGCAGCGCACCAGCTCCGCGAAGGTGTCGCCGCGTGGGGAGCGAAGCGGTGCCGTGATCATGTCGCCCACGAAGCCCGCCGAGAGCCGCACGGGCGCGTGGCGCAGCAGGTCGAGCGGGCGCATCGGGTAGCCGAGCCAACGTCCGGCGAGGCGAACGCGGCCCCCTCGGGGTCGGGCTTGCAGCCGGGTGCCGAGCAATCGCTGCAACTCGGCAAGGAGCGCGGGCTCGATCGAGCGATGCAGCCGGTGGCTGCCCAGATCGACGCGCTGCCCGGAGACCTCCAGGCTGGCGGCCATCCCACCGACGGCCGGTGCCCGATCGACGACGGCCACCGTTCGCCCGAGCGCCGCCAACGTGTGGGCGGCCATCACCCCGGCCGGCCCGGCTCCCAGCACGACGACGTCGCCTGACCAGGGTGGCATGGCGCCGTGGTCGCTGCCCGATCGATGATCGTTCACCGACTGATCATGGCGGTCGCCGGGAGTTGTTGGGAACTGGAGACACGACAAGAGAGCAAAGATGACAGTTTGTGTTAGGTGTGCTATACACGAAGCCGTGAAGCGCCCCCATGATCAGTCGACCACCCTCGTCCTCGGTGCCCTCGCCGCCCTCCTGCTCCTCCCCATGGCGTGCGGGAGTGACGATGACGGCGAGGCCGTTCGCGAGATCGGGGTCGACGAGTCGGGGTCGAACGCAGCGGCCGGATCGAGTGCCGAGTCCGGTTCCGGTTCCGGCTCCGCCGCTGCGGCCGACGGGTCGGACGTGGCCATCGACGACGCCGTGCTCCTCGAGGCGGTGGAGGCCTACGAGAGCTACGTGAAGACCCAGGTCGAACAGCTCCAGGTGGATGCGGCAGCGTTCACCGACGCCGTACGGGCCGGAGACGTCGAGGGTGCGAAGGCGGTGTACCCCACCAGTCGGCAGGCGTGGGAACGGATCGAACCCGTCGCGGCGCTCATCGAGGTGGTCGCGGGCAAGCTCGATCGCGGCGTCGAGGACTTCACCGGCGTCGACGACCCTGAGTGGACCGGATGGCGCCGCCTCGAACACCTCGTGTGGGAGGCCGGAACGCTCGACGCCGATGCAGCCGCACTCGCCGATCAGCTCGACGCCGATCTGGCAGTACTCCGCGACGAGGTGGCGGCGCTCGAGATCTCGCCCGCGCTGATCGCCGCGAGCGTGGTGGAACTGGTCAAAGCGGCCGACGGCAAGCTCGACGGCGAGGAGACGCTTTCTTCCCTCACCGAGCTGTGGGACATCGCCGCCAACGTCGAGGGATCGAAGCAAGCCTTCGAGCTGCTCGAGGATGCGGTCGCCGCGAATGACGCAGCATTGGTCGAAGAGATCGAGACGGAGTTCGGCGAGCTCCAAACGCTCCTCGATGCCCACCGCGACGGAGACGGCTACGTCGCGTTCGATACGCTGGAAACGGCCGAGATCGATGCCATGAAGGCGGTGCTGGTCCACCTGGCCGAGGAACTCGGCGACGTTGCCGAAGTCCTCGGACTCGACTGACGGAGGCCGACGCCGTTGCTCGCGACGTGACTCGGTTCAGCGTGCGATCGATGCCAGCCAATCGAGCCGACGAGCGGCGACCCGCCCGATCACGATGACTGATGGCGATTCCACCGGCGTGATCGCGAGCTCGGCCAATGTCATCCGGTGGACTTCCTGATCGGGGTACGTCGCCCAGCGAACCGTGGCGGCCGGCGTGGAGGGGGCGAGTCCGCCCGCCATCAGCCGACCGGCGATCTCGGCCGCTCGCCCGGCGCCCATCAGCACCACCAGCGTCCCGCCGATGCCGGCGAGTCGTTCCCAGTCGACCGTCGTGTCGCTCAGGGGGTCCTCGTGGCCAGTGACGATGGTGACACTCAGCGCCTCGTGTCGGTACGTCACCGGGATGCCCGCGTAGGCCGGCGCGGCGATGGCCGAACTGATGCCGGGCACGATCTCGTAGGGCACACCGGCGAGTTCGAGTGCCTCGGCCTCTTCGCCGCCGCGGGCGAAGATGAACGGGTCTCCGCCCTTCAGCCGCACGACGCGTTGACCACGCCGCCCGCGATCCACCAACAGCGCGTTGATCTCGTCCTGCGTCATGGTGGGTCGGCGCGGGGCTTTGGCGGCCGAGATCCGCTCCGAGTCGGGAGGGGCCAGGGCGAGCACCTCGGGGTGCACCAGCCGGTCGTGGACGACCACTTCGGCCATGGCCAGCAGTCGGGCGCCTTTCACGGTGATCAGCTCAGGATCTCCGGGGCCGGCACCGACGAGGAACACGGGCATGGCTTCTCCGTTGGATCGAGCAGCGGGGTGGATCGACGATCCGTCCCACCTAGGGTACGGCGCGGTGGGGGCGATACCCGTGCGATCACAAGTGGTCATTGTTCGGTTCGATGACCTCGTCGAGCGCCGCTCGTTCGTGCTCGAGGGGATGACGCACGAGCTCGTCGCCCATCGGCTCAGTGACGTCGGCCGGGTCGTGATCGAGGCCGAGGCCGCTGCCCGCGGTGGATCGTGGGTAGCCGGCTTCCTGACGTACGAAGCGGGCGCCGCCTTCGACCGCTCGTTTCCGGTGCGGCCGCCGCCGGCCACGATGCCGCTCGTCTGGTTCGGTGTGTTCCGAGATCGCCGCGAGGTACCCGATCTCGACGAGACCCCATCGATGGGCGCGCAGATCGGCGATCTGCGGCGCGATCCCGGCAGTGACTGGTATCGCTCCGGGGTCGAGACGATTCGCGCCGAGATCGAACTCGGCAACGCCTATCAGGTCAACCTCACCGATCGCTTCGTCGGTTCGTTCTCCGGCGATCCCTTCGAACTGTACGCCTCGCTCGCCAGGGCTCAGCGAGGGCGCTACAACGCCTTCTTCGACCTGGGTCGGTGGGTCATCTGCTCGGCATCGCCGGAGCTGTTCGTGCAATGGGACGCGGATGAGTTGACGTGTCGGCCCATGAAGGGAACGGCGCCTCGACGCGATGATGCCGCTGACGACGCCCGCGCGGCCGCAGCCCTGCTGGAGTCAGCGAAGGATCGGGCCGAGAACGTGATGATCGTCGATCTGATGCGCAACGACCTGTCTCGAATCGCCGAGATCGGCTCGGTCCGAGTGCCCGAGTTGTTCGCACTGGAGCGGTACGAAACCGTGTGGCAGCTCACCTCGACCGTCACGGCTCGACCGCGCCCCGGTGTCGAGCTCGTCGACCTGCTGACCGCGGTGTTTCCCTGCGGCTCGATCACGGGTGCGCCCAAAACGGCCGCGATGCGCATCATCGACCGGCTCGAGCCCGAGCCACGCGGCGTCTACTGCGGTTCGATCGGTGTGCTGGCCCCGCCGGGCGCGGGCCCGCAAGCCACCTTCAGCGTCGCCATTCGCACTGCCGTGATCGATCGAGAGAGCACCCGTTTCGTCTACGGAGCGGGCGGCGGCATCACGTGGAGCTCCGATCCGCAGGCCGAGGACGCCGAGGCCGACGCCAAGGCTCGCATCCTGCGTTCGCCCGGTCCAGCGTTCGCGTTGCTCGAGACGATGAAGGCGACAGGAGGAAGATTGGTGCGGCTCTCGCGACATCTCGACCGGATGGCCCGGTCGGCCGCGATGCTCGGGTTCCCGCTCGACCGTGCCGCGGTCGAGACCGAGGTGCTGCGAGAGTTCGCTGCTCGCTGGCCGGTGTCCGTGGAGCGCTCTGCCTCGATCGCGGAGGAGAGCGGGCGGCTTCGGCTGTTGGCTCATCGGACGGGGCGGGTGGAGCTGCAATGGTCCCCGCTCGATCGGGGACCCGATCCGGTCGTACTCGCAGTGCCCGCCGGTCGAGTTCGCAGCGACGACCGCTTCTGCCGAGCCAAGACGACCAATCGAGGGCACTACGAACAGTTGCGCGCCGAGGTGCCACAGGCCGACGATGCGATCTGCGTCAACGAACTCGACGAAGTCACCGAGACCACCATTGCGAACCTCCTCTACCGATGGGCAGGTGTGTGGTGTACACCACCGAGTTCCAGTGGGGGGTTGGCAGGGGTCGGTCGGTCCGCATTGCTCGATTCCGGCGCAGTGATCGAGCGAGTGCTGCGGGTCGAGGATCTCGCCCGGTGTGAAGCGTTGGCGGTCGTCAGCTCACTGCGCGGGGTTCGCCGGGCCGTCGTGCTCGGCGATCGCCCGGGCCACGGCAAGGGCGGGCCGGAGCCCCGCGACTCGATGAACCCGGACGAAGTCTGCGCCGCGGGCCGCGGCGACACAGCACGCCCCCACGGTGGCGAGATCGCGGCCCTCGATCGAGTGCTCGCCGCTGACGACACCGAGGAATCGCTTGCGCGACGGCCCGACCAGCACCGGATGCCCCAATGTTCGTAGCTCGTCGACGCGGTCGAGCAGGGCGAGGTTGTGTGCCACCGTCTTGCCGAACCCGATGCCGGGGTCGATGATGATGCGGGCCCCGACGACGCCTTCGGCAGTAGCTCGTTCGATCACCATGCTCAGATGGCGACGGACCTCGTCGACCACATCGGTGTAGACGACGTCGTCGTCGGTCCGGTCCGCCGACATCGGTCGTTGATGCATCACTACGAGCGCATCGGCACTGCGTGCCACCGACGTCATGGCGGGATCGGCCAGGCCGGTGACGTCGTTGATCCAGGCTGCGCCGAGTTCGAGCGACGCTGCGGCCACCGATGCTTTGGAGGTGTCGATCGACAGGCAACTGATGCCAGCGGCGACGAATCGCTCGATCACCGGCGCCAACCGGCTGAGCTCTTGGTCGGCCCCCACCGGGGTGGCACCCGGGCGGGTCGACTCGGCACCGAGGTCGAGCACGTCGGCCCCCTCATCGAGCAGGCGCATCCCGTGCTCGTACGCGGCGATCGGATCGATGAATGCCCCGCCGTCGGAGAACGAGTCCGGGGTGACGTTCACGATCCCCATGACGAACGTGTTCCCTCCCAACGGGAACGAACGGTCGCCGCAACGCAGCACGTCGATCACCGGGATCGACACAGATCGTCGGCGTGCGTTGTCGGCACGGTCGTCATCGGGCGCTACCCGAGCGCAGCGCGAATGTTCTCGGCGAGCACCTCGGGGATGACCGGGTTGAAGAACTCGCCGCCCCCCACCTCGGCGGCCGCGATGAAACGGCTCACCCCGGGCGCCCGCCAAGGTGACACGATCTCGAGGTTGAGCCATGCGTCGGGCGCCGACCCGTCGGTGGGGCCCTGGTTGAACCACATCATGTACGGGACCGGACGATCCCACAGCCGGTCGAGCCCGGCGAGGACGTGCACGAGCATCCGGGCGAGTCCGTCGCGAACTGCGGGCGACAGCGAGGGGAGGTCGCGAACGCGCTCGACCGGGGCGAGGGTCACCGCAAGCGGGTAGGCGCTCGCGACCGGCACCCACGCCCGCCAACCGTCGAACTCTGCGAGGAATCGATCGCCCGGATCGGCTTCCGGCTTCCACCCGTTCGCCAGCATCACCGTCGGTCGGGCGGGCACGTGGTCGTACGCGTAGATCTGGCCGTGCGGGTGAGGGATGGTCGCCCCGACCTCGGCCCCCCGGTTCTCGAACACGAGAACGTAGGCGACGTCGTCACGATCGCCCAGCTCCTTCGTTCGGTCTGCCCACAGGTCGACGACCCGCCGCGCTCCTTGGGTCCCGAGCGACCAGAACGTCGCTTCGTGATCGCTCGTGTACAACACGACCTCGCATCGATCGCCGATCATCGCCGGCCAACGGTTGCGGAACCACCGCACGTCGTAGGGGTCGGGTGCCTCCAAGCCCCCGGGGCAGAATGGGCAGCCGACCGACGGGAGGTTCGGGCGGGCCTGGCGCGAACCGACGACGTAGACACGAGCTTCCGAGTACGGGTCGACGCGCACGTCGTCGACGGTGCGCAGTGCGGACATCGCTGTGCGGGTCAGTCCGGGAGTCGGACACCAGTGGCGGCGTCGAAGAGGTGCACGGTGTCGTGGCGCGGCACCAACCGGACCCGATCGCCCCGCTGGCAGTTGCTCATGCCCTCTTGGCGGGCAACGAGGTGGGTGCCGCCGCCCAGGTCCGAATCGCAGTAGAGGTACGAGTCCGAACCCAGTTCCTCGACCACGGCGATCGTGGCCCCGAGTCCGACGGCCGATTCCGACGCGACGTCGAGGCCCTCTGGACGGACCCCCACGAGCAGCTGGTCCGATGTCAACGCGTCGCGCTGGGCGGGAGTGAGGGCGACGACGAAGTCGCCGAGGCGGCCACCGTCGGCATCGACCTTGGCCGTGAGCAGGTTCATCGCCGGAGAGCCGATGAACCCGGCGACGAATGCGTTCTCGGGGTGGCTGAACAGGTCGCGGGGGCTGGCGACCTGCTGGAGGATGCCGTCTTTCAGGACGCAGACCCGATCGCCCATAGTCATCGCCTCGACCTGATCGTGGGTGACGTAGACCGTGGTCACGCCGAGGCGGCGCTGCAGCGAGGCGATCTGCGTGCGGGTCTGGACGCGCAGTTTGGCATCGAGGTTCGACAGCGGCTCGTCCATCAAGAACACCTGCGGCTGGCGCACGATGGCGCGGCCCATGGCGACCCGCTGACGCTGTCCGCCGGAGAGCCGGGCGGGCTTTCGGTCGAGGTAGTCGTCGAGGTCGAGGATCGCCGAGGCCTCCTTCACCCGCCGGTTGATCTCGTCTTTGGGGATCTTCTTGATCTTCAGGTGGAAGCCGATGTTCTCCGCCACGGTCATGTGCGGATAGAGGGCGTAGCTCTGGAACACCATCGCGATGTCGCGATCGCGAGGCGGCACCAGGGTGACGTCGCGATCTCCGATCAGCACGGCGCCGTCGTCGATCGGTTCGAGCCCGGCAAGCATGCGAAGGGTGGTCGATTTCCCGCACCCAGAGGGCCCCACGAGGACGAGGAACTCGCCATCGTTGATCTGCAGATCGAGTGCGTCGACCGCCGGTCGGGACAGGCCGGGGTAGATACGGGATGCGGCGTCGAAGGTGACGGTGGCCATCAGGCGTTCCTTGTCGTGCAGACTGCGGACATTGGTCGTGTCGGCGATCGACGAGTTCGCCGACCAGGGACCCGACGATCGATGCGACATCGTCGTTGAGGTGGGAATCGGTCACGAGCACGTCGGCATCCCTGAGCGATGCGATGGTGCTCAGCCCGCGGATGCCCCACTTGGTGTGATCGGCGAGCACGACGAGACGGCCGGCTGCCTCCACGAACGCGCGGTTCGTCTCGGCTTCCATCAGGTTCGGGGTCGTGAACCCGGCTCGCTCGCTCATGCCGTGAACCCCCATGAAGACCTGATCGAGGTGCAAGGACCGGATGGAGGCAACCGCGACCGGTCCGACCAAGGCATCGGATGGTGTCCGCACGCCTCCGGTCAAGATCACCGCGCCGTTCTTGCCGTGGGTCCGATGGAGCACCTCGGCGACCCGTACCGAGTTCGTGACCACGATGAGGTCGGGAATGTGGGCGATCAGGTAGGCGAGCTGCCACGTGGTCGTGCCGGCGGTGAGCCCGATGGCGGTGCCGGGGCGGACCAGACAACGATCCGGCGCTGGCGATGGCGAGCTTCTCGGGCTGCTGACGATGCGACTTGGCTTCGAAGCCCGGCTCATCGGCGCTCCGCGAACCGATCGCCGTCGCGCCGCCATGGACCTTGGCCAGATGCCCGGCGGCGGCCAAGACGTCGAGATCTCGTCGGATCGTCATGTCGGAAACGCCGAGGCGGGCGACGAGCTCGCTCACCCGTACCGCGCCCCGCTGGCGGATGTCCGTGAGGATCAACTCCTGGCGATGGCGCGCCAAGGTCGGCGACGTCGACGACAACCCCTGACTTGTTGCGGACACCCCAGCCGGCACGCCAAGAGGGTGCCCCATTCGCTGCGACAAGTCAACATATTCGGACAATCAAGAGTACTTCGTTCCGAAAAGCCACAGAATTCCGCAGTCCTGGTGAGCAGAAGTGTCGAATTGCTGCGGACTTCCTTGACTTCGGCTGGGGTTCGGTGTAGCTTTTCGAACACTTTCCGTTGGTTAGTACCGAAGTTCACTGATTCCTGAGGGGGAGCTCACATGACCGGTTCATCCGACCGTTCGCCCAACCCGTCCGAGGTTGGATTCCCATTGATGTCGCGGCGCCAGATGCTGATCGCTGCGGCCGGCACCGTCGGCGCCGGAGCGCTGCTCGCGGCCTGCGGTAGCGATGACGACGAAGCCGCCCCGGCCGACACCGGAGCCGCTACGCCCGACACCGGAGCCGAAGCTTCGGGCGACGGTGTCACCTTCGGCTCGAACTACTCCGACGAGAAGCCCAAGGCCGGCATGCAGGCCGCCATCGACGCCACGGGTGTGGCAACGAAGGTCAACACCGTCGACCACAACACCTACCAGGAGAACTTCAACACCTACATCCAGCAACCCGACGATGTCGTGTGCTGGTTCGCCGGTTACCGCATGCGGGCGTTCGCCGAGCAAGGGTGTCGTGGGCGACATCTCCGACGTCTGGGCCGACCTGCCCGACATGAGCGCCGGCTTCAAGAGCGCCTCGAGCGGGATCGACGGCAAGCAGTACTTCGTGCCGCTTCTACTTCTACCCGTGGGCCATCCACTACCGGGTGAGTCTGTTCGAGGAAAAGGGCTACGAGATCCCCACGACCTGGGACGACCTGCTCGCCCTCTGCGAGAAGATGGACGCCGACGGCATCACCCCGTTCGCGGCGGCCAACGACGGTGGCTGGCCGCAGATGGGCATGTTCGACATGATCAACCTGCGCACCAACGGCTACGACTTCCACGTGTCGCTGATGCGCCGGCAAGGAGTCCTGGACCGACCCGAAGGTCAAGAAGGTCTTCACGAACTGGTCCACGATCCTCGATACCACCAGCCCGACGTCAACGGTCGCACCTGGCAGGACGCCGCCACCGCCCTTGGGAACAAGGAAGTCGGCATGTACCTGCTCGGTACGTTCATCACCTCGAACTTCGATCCCGAGGCTGATCCCGACGGCACAGGAGATCATCGACGACATCACGTTCTTCCCGTTCCCGGAGATCGATCCGGCCCACGGGCAGGACGCGGTCGAGGCTCCGATCGACGGCTTCATGATGGCCGCCAAGCCCGAAGAACGAGGCCGGAGCCAAGGAGCTCCTCGCCGGCCTCGGCCAGGCCGCTGCCATCGATGCCTACATCAGCGTCGATCCGTCGGTGGTCGCCGCCAACGCCAAGGCGAACACCGGCTCGTACAACGCGCTGCAGCAGAAGTCGGCCGAGCTGGTCGGCGCAGCCAAGTACATCGCCCAGTTCCTCGACCGCGACACCGACCCCGACTTCGCGTCGAAGGTCATCGGTGCCGCCATCGGCGACTTCTTGTCGGATCCTTCGCAGATCGACACGCTGTTGTCCTCGGTCGAGGAGCAGAAGGGCACGTACACCTTCGAGTGAGGTGTCGAGCCTGCGGGCTCGTGAACAACCGCCACGCGACGACTGCTCCCGGGACATCTCGGGAGCAGTCGCTGGGGCTCGTGGGGCGGGCGTGTGGTGGCGCGACAACGGGTGATCTGACGAATCCAGGGGGACTCACATGACGAAAGCTGTGTCGCCGGCGCCGGTGAAGAAGCGTCGTTCGCGCCTGCGTCAGTTGACGGCTCCCGATCGCATCTGGCTGGTCCTCGATGGTGGGCATCCCGGCCACCCTCCACATCTTGCTGGTGTGGATCCCGGCGCTGCTCACCGCAGTGCTGTCGTTCATGCGGTGGAACAACCTCGATCCCGTGGCCGACGCCACGCCGGTCGGGTTCCGGAACTACTGGGAGATCACCACGATCTTCGACAACAAGTTGTTCCCCGCGTTGTTCAACAACATGGTGCTGATCTTCTGGCTCTTCGTCTGCTCGGCCGTCGGCATGCTGTTCGCGTACATGCTCGACAAGAACATTCGGGGCAGCCGCTTCTACCAGAGCGTGTACTACTTCCCGGTCGTGCTCTCCACCGCCGTCGTGGGCTTCATCTGGAAGTCGACGATGTTCAACCGTGATCAGGGCCTGCTCAACAAGATCTGGCCGGGGGGCCCGATCGACTTCGTCGGTGACCAGAAGAAGTTGTTCCAGATCAACTTCCCCTTCCTCGATTTCGATCTCGGCGTCTCGCGGAACTTCATGGCGATGATGATCGCCCTCGCCTGGCGCCACGTGGGCTATGTCATGGTGATGTACCTCGCCGGGCTGAAGGCCGTTGACCCGTCGCTTCGGGAGGCGGCCGCCATCGACGGGTGCAACGAGGTGCAGTCGTTCCGGCGGGTGGTCTTCCCGGCGATGAAGCCGATCAACGTCGTCGTCGCCGTGATCACGGTGATCGAGGCCCTGCGGGCCTACGACATGATCGCCGCGTTGAACGAGCCTCGGGGCACGGAGGTGATGGCAGTGCTCGTCACCAACAACCTGTTGGGTGAGGGAGCCGGTCGAGTGGGTGTCGGGTCCGCCTACGGGATGGTCCTGTTCATGCTCTGCGTCGGGTTCATCATCTGGTACGTCACCAACCACTATCGGAACGAGGAGGCGTGATGTCGGCCCCCGCGAATACAACGCTGGAACCTGCGAGCGAGACCCCCAAGGTGACGCTGGTCGGCAAGACGGGCACGAGCTACTCCAAGGGTGGCCGGATCGTGCTGCACGTCTTCTTGATCTTCGTGGCGATCGCCTGGTTGATCCCGATCGCCACCGCGGTGTATGCCTCGTTCCGGTACTACCGAGGTGATGTGCTCGAGAACGGCGTCTTCTCGCTTCCCGAGAAGTTCACGCTCGACAACTACCGCGATGCGTGGAGCGTCGGCGGCATGAAGTCCACGTTCGGGAACACGTTGTTCATCGTCCTCCCGGCCTTGTTCGTCACGTTGTTCCTCTCGAGCATGGTCGCATTCGCGTGCACTCGGTTCAGCTGGCGGTTCAACATCGCGTTCCTGATCCTGTTCACCGCCGGCAACCTCATGCCCCAGCAGGTCATCTTCCAGCCGCTGTTCCAGTTCTACAAGAAGCTCCCCTGGCCGGACTTCCTGAGTGACACGAACACGGGGAGCCTCCTCGGGACCAAGATCGGTGTGATCCTGATCCACATCGCGTTCCAGACCGGCTTCTGTACGTTCGTGCTGGCGAACTACATGAAGTCGATCCCCAAGGAGCTCGGGGAGGCGGCCCAGGTCGACGGCGCCGGGGTGGCTCGGCAGTTCTTCCAGATCATCTTGCCCTTGACCCGCCCGGCCCTCGCCGCCTTGGCCACGCTCGAGTTCACCTGGCTGTACAACGACTTCTTCTGGGGCTCGGTGTTCTTGCCTCAGGGCGCCGAACGTCCCATCACGTCGTCGATCTCGGTGCTCAACGGCCAGTACGCGTCGGATGCCAGCCTCATTGCCGCCGCCTCTGTCATGATCGCCCTGCCCACGCTCGCGGTGTACATCGCTTTGCAGAAGCAGTTCATCGGCGGGCTGACGCTCGGCGCCAACAAGGGATAGTCCACCGCGGGTCCCGGCAACTGCCCGGCGGCCCTCGCTGGAACCTGTAGGGCCGGACCGATCCACAGTTTCCAGGAGTCACGATGTTGGTTCATCTTCGCCACGAACGGGTCTCGGTCGTGGCGGACGTCTCGACCGGTGTACCCATGCTCGTGCACTGGGGAGCGCCGCTCGACGACGGTACCGACCTTCGGAGCATCGGCCGAGCGTTGCAGCGCCCGATCGTCCACGGCGGGCTCGACGTGGTGGCTCCCTGTTCGCTCGTCCCCGAGCATGGCGCAGGCTGGGGCGGCCGCCCTGGGCTCGCGGGGAGCCGACCCGATGGAACCGGCTGGGCTCCGCGCTTCGCTTCGGTCGGCGAGCCGGTCGTCGACGCTCATCGGCTCGTCGCCGAGGCAGCGGCCGAGCCCGACGGGCTCCGGCTGATCACCGAGATCGAGCTGGATCCGCCCAGCGGCATCGTGATCGTGCAGCTCACGCTCACCAACACCGGCGATACCCCGTACTCACTCGAACGGCTCGCCATCACCCTTCCGATCGCCGAGCACGCCTCGGAGCTGTTGACGTTCGAGGGCCGATGGACCCGGGAGTTCCACGACCGCCGCTCGCCGTGGCCGGTCGGCGCGTTCGCCCAGGAGAATCGACGAGGCCGAACATCGCACGAGCACCCTCCGTTGGTGTTCGCGGGCGAGGCGGGTTTCGGCGAGTGGTCCGGCGAGGTGTGGGGTGCCCACCTCGCGTGGAGTGGGAATCACGAGGTGTTCGCCGAGCACCTCGCCGCCGGGCATCGGTACGTCCAACTCGGCGAGCTCCTGCACCCCGGGGAACTGGTGCTCGCACCCGGCGCGAGCTATCGGACCCCGCGGGTGCTGGCCGTCCATGGGCATGGGCTCACCGCCGCCACCCAGCAGTTCCATCGCCATGTCCGTGCGAATCTGCCGGAGCGGGCTGGTCGCCGCTCGCGGCCGGTGTTGCTCAACACCTGGGAGGCGGTCTACTTCGACCATCGACTCGACCGGCTGAAGGCGCTCGCCGATGTCGCGGCCGCCGTGGGCATCGAACGGTTCGTGCTCGACGACGGATGGTTCGGGGGCCGTCGCGACGATCGCCGCGGGTTGGGCGACTGGTGGGTGTCGCCCGACGCCCATCCGGGCGGCCTGACACCGCTGATCGACCATGTGACCTCGCTCGGGATGCAGTTCGGCATCTGGATCGAACCCGAGATGGTCAACCCTGATTCGGACCTCTACCGGGCGCATCCCGAGTGGGTCATGGCCACTCCGGGCTACGACCCGGTGCTCGCCCGGCACCAGTTGCTGCTCGACCTGGCCCACCCCGATGCGTACTCCGAGATCCTCACGCGACTCGATGCGCTCCTGGCCGACCACGACATCTCGTACGTGAAGTGGGACATGAACCGCGATCACGTCCAGGCTTCGAACCGGCTCGGCGGGGCTGGAACCCACGACCAGACCATCGCGCTGTACCGGCTCCTGGCGGAACTGGGCACGCGTCATCCGTCGGTCGAGATCGAGAGCTGCGCATCGGGCGGCGCCCGGATCGACGCGGCAATACTCCGGTACACCGACCGGGTGTGGACGAGCGACTGCAACGACGCCCACGAGCGAATCCGGATCCAGCGGGGCGCGTCCATGCTCGTTCCACCGGAGGTCATGGGCGCCCACATCGGCCCGACGCGCTCGCACACGACCGGACGGGTGCACTCGCTCGCCTTTCGGGCCGCGACCGCCTTTTTCGGGCACCTGGGGGTCGAGTGGAACCTGCTCGACCTGACGGAGTCGGAACGAGGACAACTCGCCGAGGTGATCTCGCTCCACCAGCGCCATCGCCTGCTCCTGCACAGCGGCGACGTCGTGCGTTTCGACCGTCCGGATCCGAGCACCGTTGCCCACGGGGTGTATGCCGCTGATCGGCGTGAAGCGATCGTGTCGTTCACGCAGGTCGACAGCTCGCCGTCGCTCAGTGCTGCGCCGCTGCGCCTGCCCGGCCTCGTGGCGGATCTGCCGTATCGGGTGGTGCCTGTGCCCCTACCAGGCCTGACCCTCGGGACCGCTCGATCGAAGGTCGACTGGTGGGGCGAGGGCGTCACGTTGTCCGGGCGCCAGCTGGGGGTCCACGGCATCCGGATCCCACCGTTGCATCCGGATTCGACGGTGATCCTTCATCTCGCCGGTTCTCCCGACGGGTGAGCGGTGAGGTGGGCGCCGGGGTTCGTCGATGGGCAAACTGACGGCGTGGAGATCGTGATTCGTGGCCACCACCTTCCGGGTCGTGACTTCCGCAACGCCGGTGTCCCGATCCACAACGTCCATGTCGGGCTCCAGGTCCGCCAGGAGCCCGTGGGGCTGGTTCGCGCTGACGTGCCGACGGCCGAGTGGCGCGTCGACGTCCGGGTGTCCGTCGGCGACGACGACCGATTCGACTTTCGCGGCCCGGCCGTCCACGGCCCTCGGGGCGACCGCTTCTTGTACCTCACGTGGGGCGACGTCGATCTCGACGGCCGGTTCACCATGTTCCGGCGAGCGAAGCTGATGCTGGATCGCATCGAGCCGACGCTCGTGAGACGGGCGTTGGCCGAATCGCTCTGCTTGACGGGCACGATCGACCTCACCGACTCCTACGGTGGACCTCGTTGTGCACGCGTCGACCCCCCGGCGCTCGTCTGGACGGCCGGAGGCCCCCCATGATCGATTCCCGGCCGCCTGGCCCGGCATCCGAGGCTGCCCTGAGGGTCCTCGTGGCGGCCATCGTGGCGACCCGTGACGATGTGGTTGTCGAAGCCACCCGATACCACGATCGGCTGACCAAGCCGCGTGGAGCGCTCGGTCGGCTGGAAGGCTTGGGCGCCCGGCTGGCGGCCATCAGTGGGGTCGTTCCGCCCCCGGTTCCCAGGGCGCCGGCCGTCGCCGTGTTCGCCGGTGATCACGGCGTGCTGGTCGAAGGGGTCTCGCCCTGGCCGCAAGAGGTGACGGCCCAGATGGTGGCCAACTTCTGCGCCGGCGGAGCCGCGATCAACGTGCTCGCCCGCGAGGCGGGGGCATCCGTGGTCGTGGTCGATGTCGGCGTCGTCGGCGATCTGCCCGCGCATCCGACGCTCCAGATCCGCAAGGTCCGTCACGGCACCGACAACCTTCGCCGGGGCCCGGCGATGAAGCGGGCGGAGGCCCTCGAAGCGCTCCTCGTCGGCGCTGCGACGGCGGCGCAGCTGGTCGCAGCCGGCGCCGATCTGCTCGTCGGGGGAGACATGGGGATCGGCAACACCACCGCGTCCGCCGCTCTGATCAGCGCGGTCACCGGTCGCCCGGCGCCGGAGGTGACCGGTCGAGGGACCGGGATCGATGACGAGACCCTGATCCACAAGACGGCAGTGATCACCGAGGCCCTCGCCCGCTGCGGCTCTCCGGCCGACCCGATCGACCTGCTCGCCGAAGTCGGCGGACTCGAGATCGCGGCGCTCGCCGGCTTCTACCTCGGTGGTGCCCAGGCGCGAGTGCCGGTCATCGTCGATGGTGTGATCGCGGTCGCTGCGGCGTGTGTGGCGTCGAGGTTGGCGCCGGCGGTCGTGGGCTACCTGGTGGCCGGGCACCGATCGACCGAGCCCGGCGCGTCGGTCGCGCTCTCATGGCTGGGGCTCGAGCCGATCGTCGAGATGGGACTCAGGCTCGGCGAGGGCAGCGGGGCGGCCCTGGCCATCCCGGTGGTCCGCAGCGCGGCGGCGATCATGGCCGAGATGGCGACGTTCGACGCGGCCGGCGTCACTGACAAAGGGTGATGCAGCCGGCCCTTCGCAGCAAGCTGGAAGCACCGGTGCGCGCTCGCGCGATTGAGCCCGATCGAGTGATCAGGACTTGAGGTGGTCGATCATCGTCTGCGCCTCGAGCTGGAGTTGCTCGGCCATCCCAGCCGCCAGCTCCTGCAGGGAGGGGTTCGTCGCGGTGGCGGACGCGTGTTCGGCCAACGCTGCCGTTCCCAGCAGGTGGCCGGCCGCCATGCGGAGCCAGAGCCGATCGAAGTCGACACCGGTCGCGACGCTGAGCAGGTCGTAGGCGGCCTGGTCAGTGGCGAGGATCTCGTGCGACTCGAACGTCACTGTCTCGCCCCACTCGGTGAGCAGGGCGCGCACGGTGTCGAGATCAGCAGCCTCGATCTCTGCGAGTCGATCGGCGAAGGCTTTCACGTCGTCGCTCGCACCCGATGACTCCATGTGGACGATGTCCACGATGGCGGCCGTCCCCGACGTACGTGATGCGAACTCGGAGATGAAGGTCAAGTCGCCCTCGCCGTACAGCGGTGCGCACAGAGCGACCGCGGTGACGGCCGGCTCTTCGGCTGCGGGCTCTTCGGCGGCTGGTTCCTCGGCGGCTGGTTCCTCGGCGGGGGCCTCTTCGCTGCGCAGCACGGGCGCCGCGGTCTCGACGGTCGGCTCCTCCACGGGTGGCGCGTCGGCCATCTCTGTGTCGGAGGCCGGCTCTTCGCTGGCCTGGGCGTCGGTGCTCTGGGCGTCGGTGCTCTCGGCGTCGGTGCTCTCTGCGTCGGTCATCTCGGCGTCGGTCACCACGGTGGTCGACGGGGAGGCCGACTCTGTCGGGGACGCACACTCGACGTTGGCTTCGGTACACGGGTCGGCGCCGGTGTCGCTGCTCTCGGCATCGGCCACGTCGGCGGCCTCGGTCGGAACCTCGTCCGCCGATTCTTCCGTGGCCTCCTCCGAACGCATGATGGGAGCGGCGGTGGCGACCGTCGGGGTCTCGCCCGCAGCTGTTTCGGTCGCGGTGTCGTCCGTGCACTCGGTGACGGCCTCGACGACGGGTTCCGACTCCGTGACGCATGGGTCCTCGGTGACGGCCTCCTCCGCAGTGGCTTCCTCGGTGGCTTCCTCGGGGGCCTCCTCGGAGCGGAGCACGGCGGCCGCAGTGTCGACGGTCGGGGTCTCGACGGCCTCGTGAACGCAGTCGTCCGAGGGCTCCATCGCCGCGTCGACGACCTCGGCACATGGGTCGACACTGGCTGGTTCCTCGGCTGCTGGTTCCTCGGCTGCTGGTTCCTCGGCGGGCGTCTCTTCGGCAGGCGTCTCTTCGGCAGGCGTCTCTTCGGATCGAAGGACCGGCGCGGCAGTCTCGACCGTGGGCTCCTCCATCGATTCGCCGGCCGCCTCCTCGTCGGTGGCGCCCTCTTCGGTGTGGGCGGCTTCTTCGGTGGCGCCCTCTTCGGCGTGGGCGTCTTCCTCGGTGGTGCCCTCTTCGGTCGCAGCCTCTTCCTCGGCGTGGGCCTCGTCGGTTGCGCCCTCTGCTTCGGAAACCTCTTCCTCCGCGTGGGCCTCGTCGGTCGTGGCGCCCTGGGCGGTGAGCGCCTCCGACGACTCGGCACACGGATCCTCACACGGCACCGGGGCTTCCTCGCTGGCAACCTCGCCGTCTCCGACGGCCTCATCCATCACCGGGGACTCGCTGTCGTCGAAGACGGTCGTCGGGATGCCGTCGACGCCGATCTCGACGCACTCGGTGGTCGAGGTCGTTTCGCCGCCACCGCCGCAGCCCGTGGCGGCGACGATCATTGCGATGACGAGCGTGTGCAGAACTCGGCGGCTCACGATGCTCCTCTGAACGACGACAACTCACCTGACCCGGTTGCTATCGGCACGACCTGCCCTTCGTTCCAGGGATGGGCGGATGGAGACCTGGTCGATCGGGTCCTACGATCGGTCTCCCAACGACCAGGAGACCGATGCGATGTCCGATCCACGCGAGGTCCCGACGCCCGATGGTGGGGCCGGTCCCAGCACCTACCTGCTCCTGGACGGCGAGAACATCGATGCAACGCTCGGGAACAGCGTCCTCGGCCGGCGTCCCGCACCCGAGGAGCGTCCCCGGTGGGAACGAGTTCTCGACTTCGCCGGGCGTACCTGGGGCTGCCCGGTCAAGGCGCTGTTCTTCATCAACGCCAGCTCCGGCCATCTGCCGATGTCATTCATCCAGGCGCTGCAGGCGATCGGGCTGCGCCCGGTGCCCCTCTCCGGGCCCCCCGGCATGAAGGTCGTCGATGTCGGTATCCAGCGAACCTTGGAGGCCCTCGTCGGCCGCCCCGGACACGTGATGCTGGGCAGCCACGACGGTGATTTCCTGCCCCAGATCACGGCGTTGGTGGGCGGCGATCGCAAGGTCGGGCTGCTGGCCTTCCGTGAGTTCGTGAATGCCCGGTATGCCGATCTCACCGAGGCCGGCCTGGAGCTGTTCGACCTCGAAGACGATGCCCGATGCTTCAATCAGGTGCTTCCGAGGCTCCGAATCATCGACATCGAACGCTTCGACCCGATCGCCTTCCTGTAGGTCTCGTCGGCCCGGCGCAACCGTCGTGACCGGGATCGGACCCGCAGTTCTTCGCTGGGCGGCGTCGGGACTTCTAGAGTGATGGTCATGGAGTCGGCGCAGGTCACGATCGTCCCGGTCAGCGCGGGCGAGTCCGCGCCCTCTCGGTGCCCGATCGACCACGGTGCCCGGGTGGCACCCCCTGAATCAGCGACCTGCCCGTTCCCGCTGGGGCCCGGCGGCGCCCGGAGAGATCCGCCGGTCGAGGGCCGACGTGATGATGCGGTCGCTCCTGCGGATCCGTGAACGGCCGGCGGGTGTCACCGCGGCATCGGCGTACAGCGCCTTCCAGCGCTCGATGCTCATCTCGGCGACGCGCTGCACCCTCACGTACGTCGTGTTCCCGTTCGTGCTCCCGGCGGTCGGTTTCGCCACGGGTGTCGGCCCGGTGATCGGCATCGTCATCGGGGTGCTGGCCATGGTGTGCGACGTGTTCTCGATCCGGCGCTTCTTCGCCGTCGATCACAAATGGCGCTGGCACTTCACCGCAGTTGCGGTGGCGGTGATCGGGCTGCTGCTGGTGCTGCTCGTCCAAGACGTCATCCACCTCATCACCTGACCGTTCGGTCGGGTCCTGGCCAGGAGCGCCGAACTTGTCTGCACTGCTCGCTGCGCTCGGTTTGGTGTTCATCGCCGAACTCGGCGACAAGACCCAACTCGTTGCCCTCGGCTTCGGCGCTCGGCACCGACTCGGCCCGGTGCTCGCCGGAGTCGGCCTTGCCTACATGGCGACGAACCTGTTGTCGGTGGTGGTCGGCGGGTTGCTCGGCTCCGCCCTGCCCACCGACGCGATCGGCATCGGTGGCGGGATCCTGTTCCTCGCGTTCGCCCTCTGGAACCTGCGCAGTGAACCCGAGGCCGAAGTGCCAGAGGCCGGCGAGGAGCCGGTGGCGAAGAGTTCGGCCCGCGTGGTGCTGTCGGTCGGCTCGGCCATGTTCGTGGCCGAACTGGGTGACAAGACGATGTTGGCCACCGCCACGCTGGCGGCGCGTGGAAATCCGGTCCTCGTGTGGATCGGTGCGACCATCGGGATCTTCCTCGCCGGGGCGCTCGGTGTGCTCCTGGGTCGGGCGCTGGGTGCGCGCCTCCCCGAGCGGGTCACCCGGATCGGCTCGTCGATCATGTTCGCCGGGTTCGGCGTGGCACTGATCGTGGCCTCCCTGTAACCCTGCGCAGCTCGCCGCCGCCAGTCGGTCGGCGTGATCGCCGGGCCGCGGCTACCGGGTGCGAGGCAGTCGTACGAGCGTGATCCCGTCGCCGATCGGCAGCATCACCGCTTCGCAATCCGTGCGTCCGGCGAGGGCCGCGTTGAACGCTCGGATCGCTTCGGTGTCGGCTTCGGTGTTGCCCGGGTCGACGACGGCGCCGCCCCACAGGACGTTGTCGACGACGATGAGCCCGCGCGGGCTGAGGCGAGGGAGCAGGAGGTCGAGGTAGGTCTGGTAGCCGGTCTTGTCGGCGTCGATGAACGCCAGATCGATGTGACGCTCGGCCGGCAGGCGGGCCAGGCCGTCGGCCGCCAATCCGATGATGACCTCGACCCGGTCGGCCACGCCCGCAGCCTCCCAGGCCTCGCGGGCGGTCGGGAGAAACCGATCAGTGATGTCGAAGCAGAGCATCCGGCCGTCGGCGGGAAGGGCCCTCGCCATCCACAATGCCGACATCCCGGTGAACGTGCCGACCTCGACGACGGTCCGAGCGTCGACCAGGTCGACCAACCAGGCCAGCAACCGGCCCTGATCCTGACCGATGTTCATCCGGGACAGGTCGCCGAATCGTTCGATGGTGCGGGCCGCGAGCGCCGCGGCGATCGGATCGGTCGACGGGTTCGAGTGCTCCGAGACGTACTGCTCGAGTTGCGGAGAGATTCCGAGCGATCGGGAGTCGGCCATGTCCCATCCTGACCGACGGAACGCAGCGCAGCCATCTTCGTGGCCGTCCCGGTCGAGGACGTGCGGCGCCCGAGGGGGGGCGGGAATCCGTTACCGGATCACCAGGCGGCGCCGGCCGGCGAGCAGTCGAGCCACCACGCCCACGACGACTACGACGGCGATTGCCGCCCCGATCGTGGTGGCCGTCTCGCGCTGGTCGGTCACGGCTCCCCGGAAGGTGAGCACGGTGGTCACCGCGGCTGGGGTGAGGCTGTCGGCCCCCGGTGGTGCCTTGCCTTCACCGATCTCGACCGGCAGCACGGTGTTCGAAGCGATCGCGGTCGATGGGCTGCAGGTGCTGAGGAGTGGGCGGCCGTCGCCGCCAGGGATCTCGTAGCCATAGACCAACCACTCGCCCCGTCGAGCGGTGTCACCAACTCCGCATTGATCGGCGGTTGCGAACGTGACCACCTCCGTGGTCAGTTCCAGGTCGCCTTTGTAGACGAGGCGCACGTCGAAGGACAGGGTGACGAGGTCATTCGCCGGCGGAGAGATGTCGGTCAGCGACCCGAGGAACACGATGGCCGAATCGCGTATCCCCTGTTCGGGGGTGGTGGCCGTGCAGGTGCACACCGCGTGGGCCGGCGCCGGCAGGAACACGGCCACGCCGAGCACGACGAGGACGGCGACCAGCAGCGATCCGGACCGGCGGAGCATCCCCGCCAGATTGACACGCCCCGTCGGACCCATCCCGCATTCTTGGGAAGTTTGCTGCACCCCGGGTGCCATCCGAACGCGATCAGAAAGTGGGGTGGGGGTTATACGAGGGGCCAGGGGTAGCGGCGACCGGTGCGGTCGACGGGGAAGCACGGCGCGGCCGCGAACGAACGAGCCCGGTCGACGAGCGCCTCGGCTTCGTCGCCCTGGAGGAACCCGACCACCTCTGGAGGGACGCCGTCGGCAATGCGCTGGGCCGCGGCGCGCAGGTGTTCGGGCACAGCCTCGCCGCCGAACTCCCAGATCACGGTCCGGAGCTTGAAGTCCTCGGCGAAGCACAACCCGTTGTCGATGGCCCAGACGCGATCGTCGGCGCCGAGCAGGCAATGGCCGGCTTTGCGGTCGGTGTTGTTGGCGAGCACGTCGAACGCGCAGATGGCGCGGAACTGATCATGGAGATCGGGGCGCAGCTCGTGCAGCGTGAAGTAGTGCTGCTCGAAGTCGGCGGCCACGAACCATTGCAGCGAGCCGGGTCCGATGGGCGCGTCATCGCCGCGAGCCACGGTGGGCGGGACCACTCCCACCCCCATCGCCTCCGACAGTTCGTACGCGGCGACTTCTCGACGGAACAGCCCCGCCGGGAAGTCCCACAGCGGCCGTTCCCCGCGGCCGGGCTTGTAGATCGCCCGCCCGGTCTGGCCCTCGTGGTGCAGGGTGACGAGGAACGTGGCGTTCGAGCTCCAGGGCATGCGGCCCAGGATCTCGATCTCACCGGCCCGCAGCATCGTGAGCGGATCGACATCAGGTCCCGCGGGCTGCGTCAGTTCATCCGAGGACATGGGTGCCCGTCGGGGTCCATTGGGTGTCCGCAGAACATGCAGGCCGGCCGACCGGCCGACACGAGCTCGGCGGCCACGGCGCAGAACGCCACCGCCTGACCCCGGCTCAGGTGGACCCGGAGCTTGCTCGCGTCATGATCGTCGTCGAGCTCGGAGTCGTCGTCGGGAGGCTCGTCGTCGGGTTCCGTCACGAGCTCTTCGAGGATCACGACGAACCGGTCGAGATCGGCGTCGTACGCCAGCCCCATCGGTCCGACGGTGAAGGTGGCCGGGTCGGGGCTGGCGAGCTCCAGGGTCTCGCGCATCGGCAGGGCATCGGGGGCGGGCAGGTCCTCGAGCAGCCGGTTCAGGTACTCGGCGAGCGCGTTCACCTGCTGCTTCTCGCACTTCACGGTGACTCGTTGGCCGGCATCGCGCACCTGGAGATAGAACACCCGCTGACCCGGGCGGCCAATGGCGCCCGCGGTGAACGTCTCGACGTCGTTGAACTCCCAGAGTTCGCTCACTGCGACCCTCTCAGGACGGGCGGAGCTCGGCCAGCGAGCCACCCGTGGAATTGACCGAGAGCACGATCGGCCCGGCATCGGTGTAGGCGATGGCCGTGACCGAACACGTCGAGATCACGATGCGTTGGAACAGGTCGAGGTGGGTTCCCATGGCGTGGGCCACGAGGGCCTTGATCGGATCGGCGTGGGACACCGCGACGACCACACCACCCCGATGCGCCGCGCACAGCTTCTCGACCGCAGCCACCATCCGCGATTGCATCTCGGTGAAGCTCTCGCCGCCGGGGAAGCGGAAACCGCTCGGGTAACGCTGCACGGTGCGCCACTCCGGCAGTTTCATCAGCACCTTCAGCTCCTGGCCGGTCCATTCGCCGAAATCGCACTCCAACAGGCCGCGCTCGATCTTGACCTTGTGGCCGCGCGCCGCAGCGATGGGTGCGGCGGTCTCGCGGGCGCGTTCCAGCGGAGAGGCGTACACGGCGTCGACCGATTTCAGCTCCGCGATGCGTTCGGCTGCCCGGGCGGCCTGCTGCTGGCCCACCTCGGCGAGGTGCAGGCCGGGCGCTCGGCCGGGCAGCAGGGTGCCGGTGGTGCTGGTCTGGCCGTGCCGGACGAGCAGCACCAGCGTCGACGAGGGCGGGGGTGTCTTCGCGCGGGCCATGACGCGATGAAACCTACTGCCCGTCGTGCCGGTTCCCCCCGGCGATGCATCGGTGGACGAAGTCGAGCTTGACCATCACCTGGGGAGCGAGGACGAACGGGTAGAGCGCGTCCTGCCCGAGGGAGTGGGCCATCGAGTTGAGCGCATAGGTGAGCGAGAGCCACTGCTCGATCAGGCCGCCGGTCTCGCTCGAGTCCTCCGTGGCGCCGATCGAGCGCCGGGCTGCCCGACGCGATGGATCGCCCACCCGCAGCCCGAACGAATCGGCGGTCTCCGTGCCGGCTTGGATGTGGAGGTAGTGGGCGAACGTCTCGGCCCAGTCCTCCCACGGGTGCATCGTGGCGTAGGCGCTGACGTACCGGCTCGGCCAATCGCTCGCCGGCCCGGTGCCGTAATGGCGATCGAGGGCCTCGTCGTAGGGCTGGCGCTCGTCGCCGAACTGGGCCCTGAAGGAGTCGAGCCGTCCAGCGCGTTCGACGAGCACCGGCCAGAAGTAGTGCCCGATCTCGTGGCGAAGGTGACCGAGCACGGTCCGGTAGGGCTCGCCGAGCTGCAGGCGCACGAACTCGCGGTGCACCCCGTCGGACTCCGACAAGTCGAGGGTGATCAGGCCGTCCTCGTGGCCGGTGGTCACCTCGGCGCCCCGGCTCGACAACAGGTCGAACGCCAGCCCGGTGACGGGGTCATCGGCCCGGCCGACGGTCGGCAGTCCGAGTGTCCAGATCTGGTGGAGCAGCCGGCGCTTGGCGACCTCGGCCAGCCGAAACCGCTCCATCGCAACCAGGTCGGCGTGGTGGGGGCGGGTCCTGGTGAGGCGGCAGCTCCGGCACAGATCGTTCGGGTCGTCGGCGGCCACCAGCCAGTTGCAGGCGGCGACCACTGCATTGGCACAGCGCCGCCGGTCCGCTCCGACGATGTCGAGCGCGAGGGTCTCGGGATCGATGCCGAGCGGAGTGCCGCACCCGAGGCACTTGGAGTTCTCGAAGAACAGCAGCTGTCCGCAGTTGCCGCAACTGAACGCTCGCACCCCGTCACCGTACCCATCGCTCGATCGACCTAGCCCGACAGCTTGCTCGGGCCGGCTGCGGGACTCACCCGGAGGGTGGGTGCCGGCGCAGGTCGAGGGTGCGCGGGTACTCGCCGGCCTGCTCACGCGACGAGACGTGCATCGGACCAGCGCTCACCTTGCCGGGAGTGTGGCCGTGCTTGAAGAACCGCGCCGCTCGCCGCGCCTCGGCCTCACTCGCGTTCACGGGGAACGTGTCGTAGTTACGGCCCCCGGGGTGAGCGACGTGATACGTGCACCCGCCGAGGGAGCGGTCGCTCCAGAGATCGACGAGATCGAACACCAGTGGGGTGTGGACATCGATCGTGGGGTGGAGCGCCGACCACGGCTTCCACGCCTTGTACCGCACGCCGCCCACGCCGATCGCCGGGACCGCCGTCGGCTGGAGCGGGATCGGCACGCCGTTGCAGGTGACCACGTGGCGGGCCTCGTTGAAGCCCTCGGCCAGGACCTGGAGACGCTCGACGGAGGAATCGACGTACCGGGCGGTGCCCGTCAGAGTCGTCTCCTCGCCGAGGACGTGCCACGGCTCGATGGCGCTGCGCAGTTCGAGCCGGACGTCGGCGACGGTGACCTCACCGATGAGCGGGAAGCGGAACTCGAGGAACGGCTCGAGCCACACCGGATCGAAGCTGATCCCGTGCAGCGCGAGATCGTCGACGACATCGTGGATGTCGACCCGGGTGTACCAGGGCAGCAGGAATCGGTCGTGCAGGTCGGTGCCCCACCGCACCAACCGGCCCGTGTACGGGGTGGTCCAGAACCGGGCGACGAGCGAGCGGATCAACAGCGCCTGCACCAGCGCCATGCGCGGGTGGGGCGGCATCTCGAACCCTCGCAGCTCGAGGAGACCGAGCCGGCCTCGTTCGGAATCAGGGCTGAACAGCTTGTCGATGCAGAACTCGGCTCGGTGGGTGTTGCCGGTGATGTCGACGAGGAGGTGGCGCAGCAGGCGATCGACCAGCCAGGGCGGCGCGTCGTCTCCCGCCCGCTCCAACTCCGCGAAGGCGATCTCGAGCTCGTACAGGTTCTCGTCGCGGCCCTCGTCGACTCGGGGTGCCTGGCTGGTGGGCCCGACGAAACGCCCGCTGAACAGGTACGACAGCGACGGATGGTGTTGCCAGAACGTGATGAGGCTGCGGAGCAGATCGGGTCGACGAAGCAGCGGGCTGTCGGCAGGCGAGGCACCACCGAGCGTGATGTGGTTGCCTCCACCGGTTCCGGTGTGCGATCCGTCGAGCGAGAACTTCTCGGTGCCCAACCGGTTGAGGCGGGCTTCGGCGTGCACGGTCTCGATGATCGACACGAGCTCGGGCCAGCTGCCGGCCGGGTGGACGTTCACCTCGATCACGCCGGGATCGGGGGTGACGACGAGGGTGGAGGTGCGAGGGTCGCGTGGTGGCGCGTACCCCTCGATGACGATCGGGAGGCCGATTTCGCCCGCGCTCTGTTCGACGACGGACAGCAGCTCGATGGCCTGCTCGAGGTGCTCGATGGGGGGCAGGAACACGTGGGCGTTGCCGTTGCGGAGCTCCACGGCGAGCGCGGTGGGTGGTGCTGTTTCGACCGGGACCACCTCGGCCGGCGCGGTCGGTCCGGTCCCGTGGACCGCCAGCTCGTCGCGCGGCTCGTAGGGCGAACGTTCGTGGACCGCCGGGTTCGGCGACCAGGTGAGCGAATCGAGCGGTAGCCGCAGACCGACGGGGGAGTCGCCGGGGAGCAGCGTCAGGCGACCCCGCCTCAGGTGCCAACGGGCCGTGCCCCATCCGGTGGCGGTGGTGTGGAGGGGCAGGACCCAGCCCGTCACCGAGCCCATCGTGGCGTCGAGCCGGGCGAACAGTGCATCACGTCCCGCGACCGTGCCCAGGTCGGGCTCGGCGGCATCGACGTCGATCTCCGGTGGCTCGCCGCCGGGCAGGCGGGCTTGGCGCCAGAGGGCGTCGATCGGATCCTCGTAGGCGGCGAGGACGAAGGACTGATCGATCGCGAACCGGCGGGCGATTGCCCTGATCAGAAGTTCGACGCGCCCGGCATCGGCCTCGCCGGGGACCTCGGGCTGGGCGAGCAGCTTCGGGTCGGCCCACATCGGCTCTCCGTCGTGGCGCCACTGGATCGCGATCTGCCAACGGGGGAGCGGCTCACCCGGGTACCACTTGCCCTGGCTGTGGTGCAGCAGGGAACCCGAACCGAACCGGCCGGCCAGCCGGACCGCGAGCTCCTGCGCCAGCGAGCGCTTGGCCGGGCTGTCGGCAGCGTTGTTCCACTCCGCACCCTCCATGTCGTCGATCGACACGAACGTGGGCTCGCCGCCCATCGTGAGGCGAACGTCGCCCGCCGCGAGTTGGTCGTCGACCCGGCGGCCCAGCCGGTCGATGCGCTCCCACTGGTCCTCGGTGTACGGAAGGGTGACCCGAGGGTCCTCGCGCACCCGATGGACGATGTTGGCGAACTCGAACGTCACCTCGCACGGCCCGGTCGTGCCGGTGATCGGCGCCGCCGACACGGGGTGCGGCGTGCATGCCAACGGGATGTGACCCTCGCCGGCGAACAGACCCGACGTCGGATCGAGCCCCACCCAACCGGCGCCAGGGATGAACACCTCGGCCCAGGCGTGGAGGTCGGTGAAGTCGGCGACCGGTCCATCGGGCCCGTCGAGCGCACGGATGTCGGAACGCAGCTGCACCAGGTACCCCGAGACGAACCGAGCGGCCAGGCCGAGCCGGCGCAGCACTGCGACGAGCAGCCAACCGGTGTCGCGGCACGAGCCGATCTGACGCTCCAAGGTCTGTTCCGGCGGCTGCACCCCGGGTTCCATCCGTACCGAGTACGCGACTTCTCGGCTGAGCGACTGGTTGAGGGAGACCAGGAACTCGACGATGGCGATGCCGTCGGTGGCCACTCCTGCGGGCAGCTTCCGACGCCACTCCGCGAGCCACTCCTCGAACCGCGGCCCGACACCCTCGACCTCGCGGAAGTAGGGCTCGAGATCGGCGTGGAGCAGCGGCTCGTAGACGAACGGGTACCGCTCGGCGGTCTCCTCGACGAAGAAGTCGAACGGGTTGACCACGGTGAGGTCGGCCACCAGATCCACCACGACCTCGAGTGACCGGGCCGGCTCGGGGAACACCAGGCGGGCGAGGTGATTGCCGAACGGGTCCTGCTGCCAGTTCACGAAATGCTCTCGTGGCTCGATCGTGAGGCTGTAGGCGAGGATCGGCGTTCGGCAGTGTGGTGCCGGCCGGAGGCGCAGCACGTGGGGATGGATGGTGACGGCGCGATCGAAGTGGTACGCGGTGCGGTGCTCGATCGCAACGTTGATGCTCATCGTCCAGTCACCTGCCAGTGGCTACTCGTTGGTTGTGACCCGAGTGTGCCGCGATTGTTTCGTCGATGTGAACAGCCGCCGTCAGGAGCCGTCGCCGCGTACGCTCGACCAGGTGGATTCCCTGGCCGCTCTCCGACGCGATGTGAGCGACTGCCGGGCATGTGGACGGCTCGTCGCCTGGCGGGAACAGGTTGCCCGTGACAAGCGGGCGGCGTACCGCGACTGCGAGTACTGGGGCCGGGGTGTGCCTGGGTTCGGCGACCCCAAGGCCCGGATCCTCGTGCTCGGGTTGGCGCCTGCGGCCCACGGCGCCAATCGGACCGGGCGGGTGTTCACCGGCGACCGATCGGGCGACTGGTTGTTCCGGGCGATGCACCGCGCCGGTCTGGCGAACCAGCCGACTTCGGCGGCGGCGGACGACGGCTTGGAGCTGTGCGACGCGTGGGTCACGGCCGCGGTGAAGTGTGCGCCGCCGGCCAATCGGCCCGAGCCTGCCGAGCGTGCGGCATGTCGCACCTTCCTGCAGCGCGAACTGGCGTTGCTGCCGCGGGTCTCGGTCGTGGTCTGCCTCGGCGCGTTCGGCTACGGCGCGGCGTGCACCGAGCTGGGCGTGCGGCCGCGACCCAAGTTCGGTCACCTCGTCGAGGCCCGCGGGCCGGCCGGGATCGAGCTCGTCTGCTCGTTCCACCCGAGTCAACAGAACACATTCACGGGTCGTCTCACCGAACCGATGCTCGATGCCGTCTTCCGGCGGGCTGTCGAGCTGGCCACGACCCCACAGAAGGGGACACCATGACCTCCAGGCCCACCGGCTGGCTCGTCGGGATCGCCGTGCTCACGCTGCTCGGCGCCTGCTCGCCCGAACCGCTCGACTTCCGTTCCGATGCCGAGAACCTCCTCGAGGACGAACTCGCCACGGACCCTGGGGGCGCGTGGACCGCCACGTGTGCCGAACCGACGTCGGTCGAGATCGATGCCACGTTCGCCTGCACCGTCACCGACGCCGATGGCGTGGTGCGGAACTTCACGGCGGTGATCACCAGCCGCTCGAAGTACACGATCGCGGAAGATCCGGCGCCCGCCGGTTGAGTCAGTCGCGACCTCCCACGGCCTCCCACGTCGTGCCGACCGCCGCACGGACAGGCCGGAAGGGAGCCGGTAGCGTCTCGCCGACCGTTCGGAGCGTATGGAGGAATCGATGAGGCAGCTGGCGGCAGGCATCGCGGTGTTGGGAATGGGGCTCGGTGTCGCGGCGTGCGCGGCGACAGAGAAGAAGTACCAGGACGAGGCGGCCGACTACATCGAGTCCGAGGAAGTGGCCGATGAGGTCGGGCAGGCGTTCACGGGGGCGGAGTGCGTCACCCCGGCGAGCACGGACGTCGGCACCTCGTTCACCTGTACCGCCACCGGCGCCGACGGGGTCGCCTACTCCTTTGACGTCGAGATCACCGCCAAGTCCGAGTTCACCGTCGCCGGGCCCAACCCTGCGGGCTGACCCCTCGGCGCGTCGCGGCGTGACTACGCTCCGTCGCGCAACCAGGCGAGGAAGGGAACAAGCGGATGGGCAAGCTGGCAAGTGGAATGCTCGTGATCGGGCTGATGATCGGCGCTGCGGCGTGCGGCGTCGACAAAGCAGGCACGGCCGATGAACTGATCAAGGGCATCGAGGAAGGTGGCGTCGAGCTCGACGAGTCGCAGGAGACCTGCGTTCGCGACTCGATCAGCAACCGCAGCGACGACGAGTTGAAGGATCTCGAGAAGATGATCGAGGACGGGGACGACAGCGAGGAAGTGAACGACTTCATGGCCGAAGTCATCGGTTGCGTCGGCGGCTGACCGACACGATGCGCGGCACCGAAGGGGCGGCGCCCCTGGCGGCACCACCCCTTCGGTTAGCGTTCGCCCCGATGAAGCATCTGCCGATGTCCGGGATCGCCCTCGCCGTGGTCGCTGCGGCTGGACTCACGGCCTGCGCGCCGAGCGCCGGCAAGTTCTCCGCTGCGGCCGAGGACTACATCGAGAGCGAGGAAGTGGCCACGTGGGCCCAACAGCAGCGATTCTCGGCAGCGAGCTGCACCGAGCCGGCCTCCACGAAGGTCGACACGACGTTCCAGTGCACCGCCGACTCCACCGACGGCAACTCCTACGTGTTCCAGGTGATCATCACGGGTGAGCGTCGCTTCCGCGTCGAAGCCGTGCAGCCCGGGTGATCGGCCCGGCGGCCCGGCGGGCCGTCGCGGTCGCGCTCCTCGCGACCGGCGTTCTGGCCGGATGCGGCGGCCGGGGCCTCTCACGCGACCAGCTCGAGGACCGCTACATCGAGACGCTGATCGACCAGGGGATCGAGCCCGCCATCGCCGAGTGTGTGATCTCGGCGTTCTTCGGTGAGCTGTCCGACGATGAGCTGCGGGAGTTCAACACCGACGGTGATGATCTCAGCGCCGCCCAACAGATCCGGATCGGTGAGCTGGCCGCGTCGTGCGGCCTCGACGTCGACTCAGCCCTCGGGTGAGGATGCTCCCGGCACGGTGTCGACGGGCGCGTGTCACGGGCGCGGAGTCGACGGGCGCAGTGTCGACGGGCGCGGCCTCCACCGGTGCAGCCACCTTCTTCTTCGGGGGCGGTACGCCGACACTCGGCGCGGCATCGGCCCAGCTCGGCCAGCGCCGGCGGCTGACGATCGACAGGGTGCGCAACAGCTTCATCGCCACCTCGTCCTCCTGGGCGGGACGGGCGATGATCACACCGTCGGCGATCATCCGGTTGATGACCTCCTCGCCGAGCTCGGTGCGCACGATCGTGAGGGTCCAGTCGTTGTCCTTGCCGATGCCACCGGTGGCGATGTCGGAGTGCTCGGCCGCGAAGTCGGGGCAGTTCTTGCAGCCCTCACGGGTCCACTGGTGGCATTCCTTCAGGTCGATCTCGTGGTACGAGCCGTCCTTCATCCAGATCTGGAAGACGCCCTTGATGTTCATCTTCGCCATGTCGGCCTTCTTCAGGCCGTACTTCGCCTCGAAGAGCTCCGGGAAGATGGCGTCGTCGAACGTCTTGGAGCACAGCAGGCCGATGTTGAACAAGAACGGCTTGGACACCTTGCCGGCCTTGCGATCCCACATGATCGGCGGCGACGACGTCTGGCATCCCATGCCGACCAAGGCCAATCGGGTGAGACCCTGTTCCTTGGCCTCACGGAGCGCCAACGGATTGGCGCAGTACGTGTAGCGGCTCCCGGCGGTGGCAATGACCTCTTCGGGCGTGCGGGCGAGCACCGGCTTGGCCTTCCACGCGTCGTCGGGCTCCACTCCGCTCACCATCGCGGCTTCGATGTAGTCGTTCTTCATCAACCACAGCAACATCGCCGAGACGAACCCGCCGTCCTGACCGGTCTGGTGCACGCTGTCGTCGGCGGCCCGGGTGAGGAGCAGTTGCCGCCAGATGCCGGCCATCTCGTCGGGCTCGCCGCACCCGACCGAACAGGTGCTGTCGGCGGCTCGGCTCCCACGCCCGGAAACGAGGGCAGGCCCGGGTGCAGGTGGTGCAGCCCTTCTCGCCGTGGATGCAGTTGTCGAGCCCGAGTTCGGCTTCGAGGTGGAACGGCTTGTACTTGCCCTCCTCGTGCTCGTAGCCGATCACGTCGTGGGGGCAGGTGACGACACAGCCGGCGCAGCCGGTGCACAACCCGGTCGTGATGACCTCGGCGTACAGCTCTTTCCACTGCGCCGTCCAGCGTTCAGCCTTCGGCGGTGCGGCGCTCCGTGATCGTCATGGACGTCGATCCTAAACAGCGGTTCGCCCCGGCGCCCTCCTTGCTCGTCAGGTTCCCGAACGAAGGGCGTCGACGGGCTCCATCCGTGCGGCGCGCACCGACGGATAGAGCCCGGCGATCAGACCGACCGCCGCGCCGGCGAGCGGGGCGATGAACGGGAGCCACAGGTCGAGCACCGGGGTCCAGCTGCGTGATGCAGCGACGGCGACCACCACGACGATCCCGACGCTGGCGCCGATGATGCCGCCGATCACGCCCATCGCCGTCGACTCGGCGAGGAACTGGAGCGCGATGTGTCTGCTCCCGGCGCCGAGTGCTCGCCGCAAGCCGATCTCGCCCGTGCGCTCCATCACCGTGACCAGTGTGACGTTGGCGATGCCGATCGCCCCGACCGCGAGCGACACCAGGCCGAGGAGCAAGAACAGCTCGTTGACGTCGTTCTCGACGCCTGTCTCGTGTTTCGCGAGGGTCGGCCGGCGCACTGACGGCGAGCGATCTCGGGCGCGTTCGGGTTCAGCGCGAGCGGCGCCTGACCGGCGATCAGACTCGTGGCACCGAGCTCGGTCTCGATCACCACCCGGTCGGGCCGGTCGACCGCCCAGCGGTCCTGGGCCACGCTGCCCGGCACGAGCACGCTGCCGAGGAGCCCGGGGTCGCGTGGCGCGTCGTCGATGATGCCGATCACGGTGAACTGATCGTCGCCGATGAACAGACCGGGCTGGTTCTCGATCCGGGTGATGCCGAGCTCGGCGGCGATGTCGGCGCCGAGCACGACCACCCGGTCGGCGCCGACTCATGTGCCCTTGGTCGAAGAAGCGGCCGGTTCTGATCGTGCCGCGCACCGCGTCGAGCAGCCCGGGCGAGACCGCGAACACCGGCAGGGTCCGAACGGTGATCGATGACGGGTCGACGAAGGGACGGTGGTGATGCCCCCGGGCGCCGACACCTCGGCGATCGCGCCGGCGGCGATCACCCCGTTGAGACGGCTCAACAGGCGGCTCTCCACATTCCACGGCAGCAACGACCGTGCCGGCGTCGCCGTCGAGCGTTGCCACGCGCCGCTCGAGCTGACGGACGCGTACCGTCACGGTGGTCGCTTCGAGTTCGTCGAAGCGGTGACGATCTGGCCGCCGGCCGTCCGGGAGATCCCGAGCGTCGCCACGAGCGAGGCGATCCCGAGCACCGTTCCGAGCGTCGTGAGCGCAGCGCGCGCCGGCCGGGCGAGCACCCCGGCGAGGCTCTCGTCGACGAGGTCTCGGAATCCCAGGCGGGGCTTGGGCCGATCCGGGTCACGCCGCCGGACCATCATGCCACCTCGGTCAGTCCACCGTCGACCATGCGGACCCGACGCTCGGCCCGCGACGCCGACCGAGTCGTCGTGGGTGATCACCAGCACGGTGAGGCCATGGCCCGGAGATCGTCGAACAGCGCCAGGACCGATCGGGTGTTGGTCGAGTCGAGGTTGCCGGTCGGCTCGTCGCACAGCAAGCAGGCTCGGCCCCCCGACGAGTGCCCGGGCGATGGCCACTCGTTGGCGCTCACCGCCGGACAGCCGGGTGGGGAGGAACCCGATGCGGTGTCCGAGTCCGACCTGGCTGAGCGCCTCGACGGCGCGCTCCGTAGCGGCCGGATCGCTTCGAGCCCCGATAGAGCTCGGCCAGCATCACGTTCTCCTCGACCGTGCGGTGCGACAGCAGGTGGAACGACTGGAAGACGAAGCCGATGCGCCGACCCCGCACCGCAGCGCGTTCGCTGGTCGGAGAGGGTCGAGGTGTCGATCCCGTCGAGCAGGTAGGTCCCCTTGGTCGGGCCGGTCGAGCAGCCCGAGCACGTTGAGCAATGTCGACTTCCCCGACCCGGACGGGCCCGACGACGGCGACGTAGTCGCCGGACTCGACGCTCGAGATCGATCGCCCGCAGCGCCTCCACCGGCGGTTCGGTGGGAAAGACCCGCCACACGTCACGCAGGGCGACCACGGGGGGCGCCGGGCCCTCGACCACCTCGGGTTCCTCGGGCGGGCCCGCTTGCCCGGCCGGCGCCTCGGCTTCGGTCATCCGCCGTCGCCCCCGGTGTCGGTCTCCTCGTCGGTCGCCTCGCCGGACTCCGTGCTGATCCCGACGAGGACACGGTCGCCCTCCTCCAACGTGCCGCCGACGGGCGTGATCTCGGCGAAGCCCTGAGCGGTCAGACCCGACCTTGACGGTGATGATCTCGGTGCGGCAGGCTCGTCGGCGGTGGCCGCCACTCGTTCGACTTCGACCTGGCTCGTCGCCATCGGGTCCCACGAACAGCGCGGCGACAGGTACGGCGAGCACCTCTGATTCCGTCGAGGACACCGCGACGCTGATGCGAGCGTTGTAGCCGATCCAGTCTCGGAGCACCGACAGGTCGTCGGGGATCACCACCACCTGCAGCCGGCTCGAATCGAGCCGGAGCCGCCGCCGACCGCCACCGCCGCTCCCGTCGTCGGGAGTCGGGAGCGGCCGGGGGTTCGCCGACGCTCTGGATCACGCCGGTGGTCTCGATGTCGGCATCGCGGATCGTGATGGACACTGGCATCCCGCTCTGCACCAGCCCGGCGTCGCCGCGCGAGACCCGGGCCGTGATCCGCGGTGTCGGTGCTCGACACGGTGGCGAGCTCGGCGGTCGGTGCGGTGTCGCCCGCCGAGACGGCTGACCGAGGTGATCGTCGAGGGCAGGATCGGCAGGAACACCACCTCGCCGGCGGGGAGCTTGGTGCCGCTCTCGAGCTCGAGGACGAAGCGGTCGGCGTTGGCCTGATCGAGTACGGCCTGGGCGGCGGTGACGGCCTCGCTCAACGACGTGGTATCGGCGGGCTTGTTGAGGTCGCTCTGGCGGGTCCCGGGCGAGATCGAGGGCGTCGCGGGCGTCCTTGATCGACCGGTCGCCCACTGCTTTGGTGTCGGCCTGGGCGGTGACGGCTCTGCTGATCTCCTGCTCGGCGGTGAGCAGCGCGGCCTCCTTCTCGGCGAGCACCGCCTGCAGCTCGGCACGCTCCGACGAGGTGAACTCGACACCGGTGACGGGGTTGATCGCGCCGGCCGCAGCGGCGTTGGTGTAGATCGTGTTGGCGGCGTCGCGCGCCGTCGGGCGGCGTCGCGCAGCCCGGTGGCGGTGGTGACGGCAACGACCGCTTCGTCGTTGGCCCGTCTTGGCGGCGGCCTCGGCGAGGGGGACCGCCTCGGTCGCCCGGGTGACGTCCTGTTGGGCCGACAGGCGGTCGGCGGCGCTGACCGTCGAGCCGCCCTTGGCGAGGTTGTCCTTGGCCGTGGCGAGGCATTGCTCGGCCTGGACCGCCGCGTTGATCGCACTTCGCAAGCGCCTTGCGCTGATCCTCCGTGGGTCCTTCGCTCTGGTACCCGGCGGCGGTGTACATGGCGTCGATCGCCGCTTCGGTGGTGTCGTCGTAGACCTGATCGGGACGCGTTGGCGAAGTAGCCGAGGCGCTGAAGTGCGGTCTCGAGCTGGGCGACGTCGGGGCCGGTGACGCCCGGTTCGAGCGTCCGGAACACCGGCAACGCGCCCTGGAAGGCGAACACGGGCCGCCCCGAGATCTCGGCGATGACGTTGCCTTCCTGCACGACCTGGTCGAGCTGAGGCGCACGGGTCACCACCTGGGTCGACCCGGCGCTGGCACCGACCGGTCCGGCGAGACGGATCGGGGTGGGTTCCTCGAACTCGACCTGTCCCGCCAGGGTCAGGCTGGAGGACAGCGCTCGCCGCTCGACGGGGACGGTGATGCTGGAGGCCTCGGGAGCCTTGCGGTCGGCTGCCCGCTCAGCGGGCGACTTGAGCTGGGAGCCGATGCCGATGCCGGCAGCCGCCGACAACACGGCGGCACCGATGACCACGAATGCCTGTCGCCGTCGCCGGCGGGCACCGACGTTGACCGAGCTGTCCCCCGCCGCATCGTCGATGTGGAGCTCCTCGAGCTCGATCTCCGGGACATCGTCCTCACCGCGCAGCGGAGCGGTCGGGTGCGTCGGGATGTCGGCCGGGGTGTCGTCGTCGAGCGCCACCTCAGTCCTGGCCTGCGTCGGCCTCGAGCTGGGGGAACTCCTCGAGCAGCACGTCGACCAGCCGCTGTTCGGCGTCGATGCGGACCCTCAGCAGATCGGTCTCGTCCTGGCATTCCTGGTCGGCTTCCCAGATGGCTCGCTCCTCGGTGCGCAGGACCTCGATCTGGGTCCTCGGTCAATGCCTCCGGCGGTCCGAGGATCACATAGCCAGTGCCGTCTTCGTCGTAGGAACTCGTGTACACCTCGCTCATGTCGATGTCGTCGTCGAGCGGCTCGCCGGTCTCGGTGTCGAACGTCGTCTCGATCAGCTCCGAGCCGCCGAGCTCGAACTTGCGGCGCTCGAAGTACTGATAGACGTCGCCGGGTGTCGGGAAGTCGTGGTCCTCGTCTGCCTTCGCCATGCACTCGGCCCAGTCGCGGTCGGCGGCCTTGATCGCCGGGTCGTTCTCGAGATCCTCGAACAGCTCGTTCATCCGCTGGCTGATCTCGGGATCGTTGAACGGCTGCTCGCCATAGACCTCCTGTTGGGCCTGGCCGTAGCAGCCCTGTTCCTCGAGGGGCGGCGGGACGTAGACGGTGTCGTCGGAGAACTCCTCGGAGAACTCCTGGGGTTCGCCGTACAGGTCGGCTTGGTACTGCTCTTGCTCGTCGGGTGACAGCGTCGCCATGTACTCCTGGTTCGGATCGACGAACTCCGGAGTGGTCTCGCTCGTGTCCTCCTCACCCAGGAGGTACGGGCAGTTCGTACAGCTCGTAGTTGTGGACGATGCCGTAGGCGTACTTCTCGCCGTACTCCTTCGGGGTGAGCTCGGCGTCGTCGGCCGCCGGCGTCGTTGCCGAACTGCGCCTCCCAGTCGACCGGGGTGTACTCCCAGCCGTTCTCCTTCATGCACAGGGCCACGGCCTCTTCCTGTTCGAGCTGCTTGGCGCGCGCCTCAGCCGTGGAGTCGCCGCCGCCGAAGAGCACACTGAGCGGGCTGTCAGCCGGATCGCCGGACTCACTGCCGTCGCCGCCACTTCCCCCGTCCCCGCAGGCTCCCAGGAGGACCATCGCGCTGGCCGCTGCGAGGGCCCTGCGCCGGAGACGGTTCGCACTGCTCGACCTCATCGACGATCCTTTCGGGTCCGGGTAGCCCCGGTGCTCGCTGGCTCACCGGTCCCAGGCGCCCGGTCGGAAGCTACCGCACTGCACCCTAGCATACCGAGTATGTATGGCGGATGGCTCAGGCAGCGCGGAGCCGAAGCCTGCAGTTGCTGAGACGCCGCTCGACCGCGATCGGTTCCCGCGAGATCCGCTCTCACCATCGTGGCACCGAGGTGCCAGAGTGGCTGGGTGTCTGGCGCCATGAGCATCCTCGGTCATCCCGTTCGGCGAGTCGAGGACCCGGCCCTCCTCACCGGTGCGGGACCTTCGTCGAGAACCTCGAGCTCCCAGGAGCGGTGTTCGTGGTCTACGTCCGCTCGGCGATGGCCCATGCCCGGATCGGGGGCATCGACTTCGAGCGAGGCCGCCGGCGATGCCCGGCGTGCTGGCGATTTTCGTCGGGCGCCGATCTCGATATCGGGCCCACGCCGCTCGACCTGCCGTGCTGCCCACCACGATGCCCCGTCCGCTGCTCGCCACCGACACGGTGCGCTACGTCGGCGAGCCGATCGCCGCAGTCGTGGCCGCACACCCGGCCCAGGCTGAGTCGACGCCGCCGAGGCGGTGGTGGTCGACTACGACCCGCTGCCGGCGGTGATCGACGTCTTCGACGCGGTCGACGCGACGAGGTCTTGCTGTTTCCCGAGGCCGGCACGAACGCAGCCGGGCGCATCGCCGGGCGGGACGTGTCGTTCGAGGCGTGCGACGTCGTCGTGCGCCAACGGATCGTCAACCAGAAGATCGCCCCGTGCCCGATCGAGCCACGGTCGGCTGCGTCGCGCTGGGAGCCGGACGGACGCCTCACCCACTGGCAGGCTTCGCAAGGGGCGCACCCGGTGCGGGAGCGGATCTGCGCGCTGTACGGGCTCGAAGCCGGCTCAGGTCCGGGTGATCACCCCCGATGTCGGCGGAGGGTTCGGGGCCAAGGCGTTCTCGTACCCCGAGGACTTGCTCCTGCCGTGGTTGTCGCCCGCCGGGTCGGCGCTCCGGTGCGGTACGTCGAGTCTCGATCCGAGAGCGATGCTCGGCCTCGGCCACGGGCGGGCCCAGGTGCAGGACGTCGAGACTCGGCGCGACCCGTGATGGCCGGGTGCTCGCCTATCGACTGACGGTCCTGCAGGACGCCGGCGCATACCCGCGGATGAGTGCGTTCCTGCCCTTCATGACCCGCGTGATGCTCACCGGCACCTACGACATCGCCCACGCGTCGATCGACTCGGTGAGCGTGGTGACCAACACCGTGCCGCTCGTCGCGTACCGCGGCGCCGGTCGCCCAGAGGCGGCTGCCGCGATCGAACGGGCGATGGATCTGCTGGCGCCGAGCTCGCGATGGATCCTGCCGAGCTGCGGCGGCGCAACCTGGTGCCGGCCGACCGGTTCCCGTTCACGACCCCGACGGGCACGGTCTACGACAGCGGCCAGTACGAAGCCGCGATGGACCTCGTGCTCGCCGCCGCGGGCTACGACGCATTGCGAGCCGAGCAGCGATCCCGCCGTGAGCGCGGTGACACCGTGGTGCTCGGCATCGGGCTCAGCGTGTACGTCGAGGTCACCGGCGCACCCGGTGGCAACGAGTACGGGCACGTCGAGGTGCGGCCCGACGGCGGCGCGCGGGTGATCACCGGCACCACGCCGTACGGCCAGGGACACCGCACGTCCTGGGCGATGCTCGTGAGCGAACGGCTGGGGATCCCGATCGACCAGATCGAGGTGGTGCACGGCGACACTGACGTGGTGCCCCGTGGATCGATCACCGGCGGGTCGCGGTCGGCCCAGATCGGGGGGACCAACGTGTGGGCGGCAGCCGGCTCGGTGCTCGACCGCGCCCGCGACCTCGCGGCCCGGGTGTTCGAAGCCGATCCCGGCGATGTCGTGTTCGCCGACGGGACGTTCCACGTCGCCGGCACCCCATCGCTCACCCGCACCTGGGCCGAGTTGGCCGTGGCCTCGGCCGAGCTCGACGGCACGCCGCTCGCGGCGGAAGGCGATTTCTCCCAGGACGGCGGCACGTACCCGTCGGGGGCGCATCTGGCGGTGGTCGAGGTCGACACCGAGACCGGCCGAGTGGTGCTGCGCCGAATGGTCGCAGTCGACGATGCGGGCCGGATCCTGAACCCCTTGCTCGCCGAGGGCCAGGTGCACGGCGGCATTGCCCAGGGGGTCGCCCAGGCGCTGCTCGAGGAGGTCGTCTACGACGCCGACGGCAATCCGCTCACCACGAACTTCGCCGACTACGGCGTGATCTCGGCCGCCGAGTTGCCGAGCTTCGAGACGGTCCATCTGGAGTCGCCGTCACCTCGCAACGAGCTCGGCTTCAAGGGCATCGGTGAGAGCGGCACGATCGGTGCCACACCTGCAGTCCAGAACGCCGTGGTCGACGCACTCGCCCACTTGGGGGTGAAGCACGTCGACATGCCCTGCACTGCCGAACGCGTGTGGCGAGCGATCAAGAACGCCTGAAGGTCGTCCTCGGCGGGTACCGTCGCCGGGCACCGACCGATGACACCGTCAGATGGCGGCGTCGCCCTCCTCGGCGGTACGGATGCGCAGGATGCGTTCGACCGACGTGACCCAGATCTTGCCGTCGCCGATCTTGCCGGTAGCGGCAGCCGACCGGATCGCGTCGACCACGCGATCGGAGGACTCGTCGTCGACGACGACCTCGATGCGAACCTTCGGGACGAAGTCGATCCGGTACTCGGCGCCCCGATAAGTCTCGGTGTGGCCGCCTTGGCGACCGAAGCCGCGGGCTTCGCTCACGGTGATTCCCTGGACGCCGACGTCCTTGAGCGAGTCCTTGATGTCGTCGAGCTTGAACGGCTTCACGATGGCGGTGATCAGCTTCATGGCATGGTCCCCTCGGTGCTCATGACTGGTAGGCGGTCTCGGCGTGCTGGCTCTGGTCGAGCCCGATCATCTCTTCCTCCGCGCTCACGCGGAGCCCCATCGTGGCATCGATGGCCTTTCCGATCACCCATGAGACGGTGAAGGAGAATGCAAACGTGGCCACGACGGCCACGAGCTGATCGAGCAGGAGGTCTGCGCCACCTCCGAAGAACACCCCGTCGAAGCCGAGCGAGTTCACCGAGGTGTCGGCGAAGAAGCCCAGCAGCACGGCGCCGAGGACGCCACCCACCAGATGGACCGCGATCACGTCGAGGCTGTCGTCGAATCCGAACCTCGTCTTGAGCGACAGCCCGAGGTAGCAGATCACGCCGGCGGCGAGGCCGATGAAGACGGGCGCCATCCCGCCCACGAAGCCGGCGCACGGGGTGATCGCCACGAGCCCGGCGACCGCGCCCGATGCGGCGCCGAGAGTGGTGGCGTGGCCGGCGTGGTACTTCTCCACCAGCAACCAGCCGAGCATCGCCGCCGCGGCCGCCAGGTGGGTGTTGACCAGCGCCTGAGCGGCGAGTCCGTTGGCGCCGAGTGCCGAACCGCCGTTGAACCCGAACCAACCGAACCACAGGATGCCGGTGCCGAGCATGGTGAACGGCAGGTTGTGAGGCGGCATCGCTTCGCGGGGCCAACCCTTGCGTTTGCCGAGTACGAGCACGAGGGCGAGCGCCGCCGCGCCGGCGTTGATGTGGACCACCGCGCCGCCGGCGAAATCGAGGGCGCCGCGTGTGAACAGCCAGCCGTTCGGGCTGAACACCCAGTGGGCCACGACCGGGTACACGATGATGCTCCAGACGCCGATGAACACCGCGTAGGCGCTGAACTTCAGCCGGTCGGCAGTGGCTCCCGTGATGAGTGCCGGAGTGATCACGGCGAACATCATCTGATAGGCGAGGAACAGCAGGGGCGGGATGATCAGCGCGAAGTCGCCCTCGTAGCCGGGGATCGAGCCCGTGGCCACGTCTTTGAGGAAAGCGAACTCGAAGTTCCCGATGAGCGAGTTGGTGCCCCCGAAGGCCAGGCTGAACCCGACGAAGACCCACGTGAGCGAGATCAGGCCCATCGCGAAGAAGTTCTGCATCAGCATGCCGAGCACGTTCTTCGAGCGGACCATGCCCCCGTAGAACAGAGCGAGACCCGGCGTCATGAACAACACGAGCGAGGTCGAGATGAGGACCCAGGCGGTAGCGCCGGCGTCGATCTCCATTGGTTTCCTCCAGGGGCGGCGAGAAGACAGGCGCAAGATAGAAGTGCCGGGTTTCGGTCATGTTTCGGCTCTGTGAACCGATCCGACGCGCGGTGGTCCGCACACGACGACGGACCGGCCCCGAAGGGCCGGTCCGCTGGCGGGTTGCCCGGATTCCTGGTGCGTTTCGTGGACCCCGTGGTCCCGGCGAACGCAGTCAGAATCCGGGGGGTCAGGAGTTGTGGGTCTTTTCGTAGTCGTGGACGAGCATGTCGAACTCGGGGTACGCCTCGACGCCCATCTCGCCCAGGTCGAGGCCGGCGATCTCGTCGGCCTCGGTGGAGCGGATGCCGCCCTTGGTGAGCATGTTCTGCAGCTTGAAGAAGCCGAAGGCGATGCCGAAGATGACGGTGCAGAGCACGACCACGGCCAGGAGCTGGGCGCCGAACTGTCCGAACTCGCCCTGCAGGATTCCCTCGACCGGGATCGCCTCGCCGGCGTCGTCGACGGCGAGGTTCCACCCGGCGCCGTACTTGCCGTTGGCGAAGATGCCCACGCAGAGCACTCCGTAGAGACCGCCGACACCGTGCACGGCGATGGCGCCGACCGGATCGTCGATGCCCCGGGACTCGATGAAACCGGCAGCGATGATCACGAGCACGGCTGCGGTGCCGCCGATGACGGCGGCTGCCCACGGCGAGACGAAGGCGCAGGGCGCCGTGATCGCCACGAGCCCGGCGAGCATGCCGTTCACCATCATGCCCGGATCGGGCTTGCCGGTGGTCTTCTGCATGTAGAACATGGCGACGACGGCACCGACGGCTGCCGCGATGCCGGTGTTGGCGGCGACCGTGGCGAACTGGGTGTCAGTGGCGGCGAAGGTCGAAGCGGCGTTGAAGCCGAACCAGCCGAACAGCAGGATGAAGCAGCCGAGCATGGCCATCGGGATGTGGTGGCCGGGAATCGTACGGGGCTTGCCGTCAGGGCCGAACTTGCCGATGCGAGGACCGAGCACGATCGAGCCGGCGAGAGCCGCGATGCCGCCGACGGCGTGCACGACGCCGGAACCGGCGAAGTCGACATAGCCGGCGCCGAGCCCCATCGTGTCCCAGGTCTTGGAGAGCCATCCGCCGCCCCAGGTCCACGCGGCGAAGATCGGGTAGTAGATGGCGCCGCAGAAGAGGCCCCACACCACGAAGCTGTTCCACTTCCACCGCTCGGCCATCGAGCCGGTCGGGATGGTGGCCACGGTGTCCATGAACGCCGCCATGTAGAGGAAGAAGCCGAGCAGGGCCGGGGTGGCGCCGCTGCCGAGGTGGTCCCAGCCCTTCCAGAGGAACACCCAGTTGTCGCTGCCGAGCAGTGGGCTGGCGTCCATCGGGACGTCGAGGCCGAACGCGGTGTAGCTGAAGCCGCCGAAGGCCAGCGGGAAGCCGACGAAGAGGAAGCCGACGAACCCCAGCCCGAAGATGGCGAAGTTCGTGCTCACCACGTGGGCGGCGTGCTTGGCCCGGCAGAAACCGGTCTCGACGAGGGCGAAGCCCGCCTGCATGAAGATCACGAGGGCGGCGCCGATCACGATCCACAGGAGGCTGGTCTGCTGACCGAGTGTGACGACGGGGTCGATCTCGGCATCTTGGGCGAAGGCAGCGGTCGCCCCCGCAATGGTCACGGCAGCGGTCGAGATTCCGACCGCGGTAGCGACCTTGAGCGCTTTCTTGCGCACGAGTCCCTCCTTGGAGACAGTTGGTTGCACGGTGCTTGGTGTCGGTGCGCCGTTGCATCCGAGCAGTCCGCAACGTATTGAGGGTCGGTTTCGCAGTTGTGTGAGATTTGTTGCGGTTGTGTTGTGGGCTCGCGCGGGTCAGATGGTGTGGCAGTGGTGCTGGTGGGGAGGGACCCGGCCTGACCCGCCAGCCAGCGCGTCAGGCGCCGATGAGTCGGCGAACGCGGCGGCGCTTGACGCCCGTCTCCAGGACGGAGCGGAGCCGGGCGATGGTGGCGTCATCGAGCTTCCGACCCCTCCGATCGGTGAGCGCGAAGCGATCGGTCACCCGGCCTTCGGCCGAGACGATGCGGGCATCCGCGACAACCACGCCGGATGCCGCGAATGCAGCAGCGACGGTCGACAGCACCCCGGGCGCGTCGGTACACGACACCACGACCGAGGTGTGCCAGGGCAGGGCAGCGTTGTCGACGGTCATCTCGAGATCGACGAGCTCGGCCGGCACGAGGGGCGTGCGGCTGTCGTCCTCGAATGCCTCGGCGAGCTCGCGAGCACTCGGCCGCAGCGATCCCTCGACGACGAACGAGAACACCGCGCCGCCGTCGGGCCACGTCGCCACGTTCGCCTGGAGGATGTCGAGCCCGTGATCGGTGAGGCAGGTCGTCAGCCGGGTGAGGGAGCCGAGGTCGTCGCGACAGGCCACGTCGACCTGCCAGTGGTGGGGCTCGCCCATCGGTGTGACCGCCACTCGCATCGTTCCCTTGCGGGGAAGCGGTTCCACGAGCCGGGCGTGACGGGCGAGTTCGTCGGGATCGTTGGCCAGCACGTACGCGTCGCCCGCATGATCGATGCGCTCGCGGGGCGCCGATGCGTCGAGCAGTCGTTTGGCCTGGTCCTTGCGGCGGGCGACGAGCGGTCCGACGGTGGCGCCGGTGGTCGACTCGTAGCGGGCGAGGTCGACGACCTGGGGGAGCAGCTCGTCGATGGCCTTTCGACGCCACTCGGACAGCGTGCCCTGCGCCAGGACGAGCAGGTAGGCGCCGAGCACCCGTTGTTCGTAGCCGAGGTGATGGGCGAGTTGGAGCAGCCGTTGGGGTTCGAAGCTGTCGGGGTCACCGGCTGCCGATTCGAGCAACGACGCGTCGTCGAGCAGTTGGCGGGTGAGCTCGGCCTCGGCCGGATCGACCAGTCGAGCGAGCAACCGGGAGGCCGATTTCCGGTCGGTCCCGCAGACGTCGTGGGCCAGTGCGGCGATCGTCACCCGATCGGGCAGCTCCAGGTTCGAGGCGACCTTCACCGCCGCGGGGTCGCCGTCGGCCGTGTCGGTGAGCCGGGCCAGGTGCTCGACGGTGGGGAAGCGCAGGATTCGCGACGGGTCGAGCTCGCTCGAATCGTGGCGCCGTCGCTCGAGCGCGGCGGAGACCTCGGGAAGCGCTCGCTCGAGGACACCGGAGACCTCGAGGAACCGGAGCGACCTGGGGTGGGTGTCGTGGAGCAACTCGACGAGGGCACTGGTGTCCGAGTGCTGCCACGTCAGTTCCGTCGTGCGGTGTCGGGCGATCCAGTCGAGCAGCGACGAGCCCGGGCGCGCGCGCGCGCGCTTGTCCGGCGGCCTGGAGCGCGAGCGGGATGGTCAACTCGGGGGGCGCCTCGGCGAGCAGCACGATCTCGTCATCGCCGGTGGAGAGCCATCCGCCGGCCGGGGCTTCCACCGGCCCACCCATCGGGAGATCGGCGAGGGTCCGGCTCGCGGTGCCGGCCAGCCGCCAGCGCAGCGCCGGCGGCGTGATGAGCGTCGTCATGAGCATCACGATCAGGAGCGACGCGTACAGCTCGTCGTCGAGCACCCCGTTGGCGAGCCCGATCGAAGCGAAGATCAAGCCGACCTCGCCGCGCGGCACCATCCCCAACCCCACGAGCAACCGGTCGGCCCGCAGCCCGAGCAGACCGAAGGCCGAGACGAGCTTGCCCACGACAGCGATGACCAACAGCACCGCGGCGATCCCGATGACCTTCGGGTCGCCCATCACGGCGATGTCGGTGTTGATCCCGATCTGCACGAAGAACACCGGCATCAGCAAGTTGCCGATCGCGGAGGTGTCGCGGTGGATTCGCTCACGGTGCCCGGATCGCCCGAGGGCCAAGCCGGCCATGAAGGCGCCGATGATCGGGGCGAGGTGCGCCACGTTGGCGAATGCCGAGAACAGGAACAGGATCACGAACGCGGCGGCGGGGATCGTGGCCGACGAACTGCCGACCCGATCGGCGAGGTCGAGGGCGCGGGGGACGAGCCCCATGCCCACGAGCCCCGAGATCACGAGGAACCCGATCGCCAGCCCGAACGTGTTGGCCACGGTCCCGACGCCGACGGAGCCGTCGGCGACGACCTTGACCACGATGGTGAGGATCACCAGCCCGAGCACGTCGTCGGCGACTGCGGCGCCGAGCACCACACGCGACTCGGTGGTCGACAGCGCTTTCAGGTCGCCGAACACTCGAGCGGTGATGCCGACGCTCGTGGCGGTGAGCGCGGCGCCGACGAAGATGGCCGTCTTGGTCTCCTGCCCCAGGGCGATCGCGGCGAACGTTCCACCGGCGAACGGCACGGCGACGCCGATCATGGCCACCGACATCGCCGACCGGCCGACCTTGCCGAGTTCGGCCAGATCCATCTCCATGCCGACTTGGAGCAACAACACGAGGACGCCGAGCTCGGCGAGCACCGTGATGGCGTTGCCGGTCAGGACGTCGTCGAGGTCGACGAGCGCGAGCGCCGAGGGGCCGATCGCGATGCCCGCGAGGATCTCGCCGAGCACCGACGGCACCCGGAGTCGTTCCGCCAGCTCGCCCCCGATCTTGGCGGCGATCAACACCGCGGCGATCGAGAAGAGGAACGGACCGAAGTCGGCGGCCGATGAAGCGAGCACGGTCAGATCCTCGGAGTGGGGTGTCGCGGGGCGGGCTGACGCCGACCGCTCGTGAGTGGGATCACTGCTCGTCGAGCAATACCGTCGCCTCGGGCACCGCCTCGGGCTGGAGCATCCAGCCTCGGCTGCGCACGGTGCGGATGGCGTCCTGGCCGAGGGCCCGGCGCAGGCTCACGATGGCGGCGTCGCATCGGCGAGCATGCAGGTCGGTGAGGCCGGAGCGTCGAGCGATGTCGCTGCGCCCCAGCACCCGGCCGGCCGACTCGACCAGTGTGCGAAGTACCGCCCGCTCGGACACGCCCAGGCGTGGAGCGGGCGGGAGGACCGGTGCGGGAGGGGGTTCCGCATCGACCATCATGCGACCGACGGTAGGAGGGTCGTATTGCGCGCCCGTTCCCCTTGTGTGAACGCAGCATGTCCTGTGCGTGCGCACGCTGGGACCATCGCAGGAGCCGGCCGACTCGACAGGAGCTTGACCACGGAGTCAAGCTTTTTCGATGGACATGTCGTATCCCCCTGAAGCCGAGGCGTTTCGCGCCGAGATCCGCACCTGGCTGGAGGCGAACCTTCCCGCCGGCTGGAACGACGCCGGCTTCGAGCTCTCCCCGGAGGAACGCAAGCAGTTCAACGACGACCTGGCCGGCGAAGCTGTACGGCGGCGGGTGGATCTGTGCGACGTGGCCCAAGGAGTACGGCGGCAAGGGGCTGTCGACGATGGAGGGGGTGGTCCTCAGCGAGGAGTTCGCGAGGGCCAAGGCACCGTTGCGGGCCGACTTCTTCGGCGACACCCTCGTGGGTCCGACGATCCTGCAGTGGGGCACCGAGGAACAGAAGCGCGACTTCCTCCCCAAGATCATGAGCGGCCAGATGGCCTGGTGCCAGGGATTCAGCGAGCCGGATTCCGGTTCCGATCTGGCGTCGTTGAAGACGAGCGCGGTGTTGGACGGCGATGAGTGGGTCATCAACGGCCAGAAGGTGTGGACCACCCAGGGCCACCACGCCGACTACTGCTTCTTGCTCACCCGCACCGATCCGGAGTCCCCCAAGCACAAGGGCATCTCGTACCTGCTGGTCCCGATGCGGCAGCCAGGAATCGAGGTGCGCGGCATCACCCAGCCCGACGGCACGGCTGAGTTCTGCGAGGTGTTCTTCACCAATGCCCGTTGCCCGAAGGACAACGTCGTCGGCGGGGTCAACAACGGGTGGAAGGTCGCCAACTCGACGCTCGCGTTCGAGCGAGGCATGTCGGCCACCACCGGCTATCGCCGATTCGAGGAGGAGCACCGGTTGATGGTCGCCGCGGCCACCGAGAACGGTTCGATCACCCGTGACGACATCCGCCAGCGGCTCGTGCGGTTCTACACCAAGGTCCAGATCCTGCGGATCAACGGCCTGCGCTCGCTCAGCGCCACGCTCAACCACACCAAGGATCCCGGCGTCGCCGCGCTGGGTGCATCGAACAAGATGTTCTGGAGCGAGATGCACCAAGCCGCGATGGAGCTGGCGCTCGACATCTACGGCGCCCGGTCGATGCTGGTCGACACCGGGCCCGAGAGCGGGTCGTGGCCGGGGGCGGGCCGCGACAAGCGCCGGCCGGCCTATCCGGTGAGCCCGATGATGTCGGCGTTCTTCTTCAGCCGTTCCGAGACGATCTGGGGCGGGACGAGCCAGATCCAACGCAACATCGTCGGCGAGCGCGTGCTCGGCCTGCCCAAGGAGCCGAGCGCCCACTGACCGGCGGGGCGCCGGGCGCCGAAAACGGGTTGAGCGCTCCGGCGCCGGGCCGGAGCCTGGCGCACGGAGCGCTCACGTTCGGGGGTATCCATCACCGTCGATCCTCGGGCGAGTAGCCTTCGAGCCGATCAGTTCATTCGCCCGTCGGAGCCGAGGCTCTGGCGGGCGAATCCCTTTGGGCCACGGTGCCGTCGCCGCCGTACCGAGGCACGACTCGTCCGACTCCGTCACCCTGTGGATAACCCCTCCCGCCCGCTTCGCCGCTCCGCTCGGTTTCCCGTGCTCGGCGCCGCAACGTGCGGAGTGAGGTCAGTGTGGTCCATGCAAAAGCCCAGGTCAAGAGATATTTCTATGTGCACAGGGTTATCCGCAGAAATACTCCCGTCATCCCCAGGTAACGCGATGTTTCCACCGTGTCGTCACAGGTCTGTCCACAGGCACGCGCCGGAAACCCCACGCTTCACCCCGCTGTCGACCCCGGTGATGGACGCGAAACCAGCGCACACCGGACGAGTTTCGCGTGCATCGCACCGACGTCCATCACGCCAGCGGCCCCGGCGCCCGGCGAGCTGATCGGGTCTCGATCGGCGTGGCGGATTTCCGCTAGGAGTTCGGCGCGTCGCCGGGCACGATGAGGGGGTGCACGCTGACTTCGACCAGTGCTATCGGGCGATCCAGAGCCGCGACGCCCGGTTCGACGGGTGGTTCGTGACGGCCGTGGCGACGACCGGCATCTACTGCCGCCCGAGTTGTCCGGCGATCACGCCCAAACGCGCAAACGTCACCTTCTGGCCCACCGCGGCCGCGGCCCAGCATCACGGGTACCGGGCGTGCAAGCGCTGCCGCCCCGATGCGTCGCCCGGCTCGCCCGAATGGAACACCCGGGCCGATCTGGTGGCGCGTGCCATGCGCTTGATCGCCGATGGGCTGGTCGACCGGGCGGGGGTGCCCGGTCTGGCCGCGGCGCTCGGCTATTCGGAGCGGCACCTCAGCCGCCAGCTGACCGAGGAGCTCGGCGCCGGCCCGTTGGCGATCGCCCGGGCACAGCGGGCGCAGACCGCGAGGGTGCTCATCGAGACGACCGCGCTGACGTTCACCGAGATCGCGTTCGCCGCCGGCTTCTCCAGCATCCGGCAGTTCAACGACACCGTCCGGGCCGTGTTCGCGGCTGCCCCCACCGAGCTGCGGGCGGCGCGAACCGTCGACCGAGGACCGATCGGCACGATCGCGCTGCGGTTGCCGTATCGGCCACCGCTGGCGGTCGAGCCACTGTTCGCGTTCCTCGCCCGTCGGGCAGTGCCCGGGGTGGAGGAGTACGTGGAGGGGAGGTATCGGCGGGTGCTCGATCTGCCCCATGGGCTCGCGGTGCTGGAACTCTGGCCCGAGAACGGGCACGTCGGATGCCGTGTGCGGCTCGACGACAGTCGTGATCTCGCCGCGGCCGTCCAGCGCGCCCGCCGGCTCTTGGACCTGGATGCCGATCCGACGGCGGTCGATGCCGTGCTCGGTTCGGACTCGGTGCTCGCGCCGTTGGTCGAGGCTTCGCCAGGTCATCGGTCGCCCGGTCATGTCGACCCGGTCGAACTGGCGGTGCGGGCGGTGCTCGGCCAGCAGGTGAGCGTGGCGGCCGCCCGGACGGTCGCCGGCCGCCTGGCCGCCCGACTCGGTGAGCCGCTCCCGGTTCCCGACGGCGGGCTGCGCCACGGCTTCCCGAACGCGGCGCGCCTCGCCACCGTCGATCCGGCCGAACTGCCGATGCCCCACAGCCGGCGCCGGACGCTGCTCGGATTGTGCAACGCCGTTGCCGGGGGCGAGCTCGCGCTGCACGCCGGGGTCGACCCCGGGCGCACCCGCAGCCAGTTGCTCGCGCTGGCCGGCATCGGTCCATGGACCGCCGACTACATCGCCATGCGGGCGTTCAACGATCCCGACATCTTCCTCGCCACTGACCTCGGGGTCCGCCATGCCGCCCAGGCACTCGGGCTGCCCGCTGCGCCGGCCGAGTTGGCCCGGCGAGCCGAGCGTTGGCGCCCGTGGCGGTCATATGCCCTGCACCATCTGTGGACCTCTCTGGAAGGAACCTGACATGACGAATCAGCCTGCGACGGCAGCACGCCTCGCGGCGGCCAAAATGCCGAGCCCGGTTGGTGTGCTCACCCTGCTGGCGAGTGAACGAGGACTGCGCGCCATCCTCTGGGAGGACGACGAGGGACGGGTACCGATTCTCGCCGAGGTCGTCGAGGACCCCGACCATCCGGTACTGGCGGCCGCGATGACGCAACTCGATGAGTACTTCGCCGGCGAGCGCACCGAGTTCGATCTCCCGCTCGATCCGGTCGGCACGGAGTTCCAGCAGTCGGCGTGGGAGGTGCTACGCACCATCCCGTACGGCGAGACGATGACCTACGGTCAACAGGCGGCGCGGCTCGGTGACCCCAACAAGGCCCGGGCGGTCGGGGCCGCCAACGGGCGGAACCCGATCAGCATCGTCGTGCCGTGCCATCGGGTGATCGGCGCGTCGGGCGGACTGACCGGCTTCGCCGCCGGGCTCGATGCCAAGGCGTGGCTCCTCGGCCACGAGCGCGGCGACCGCCTGCCGGGCCTGTGACGGTGCGATGATCGCCGGGTGACGGATCTCGAAATCCAACTGGTCGGTGACGGCCTGCCGGTGCCCTGCCTCGACGGCATCGATCGGCCCTACCTCTCGCTCGACTCCGGTGCCTCGACCGGAGCGCTCCCGGCGGTCGCCGACCGGGTGGCCGAGTTCCTGCCGTGGTATTCGAGTGTGCACCGCGGTGCCGGGTACAAGTCGCAGCACTCCACGCTCGCCTACGAAGCGGCGCGGGAGGCGGCCCTCGCGTTCGCCGGCCGCGGCGATGACGATGTCGCCATCATCTGCCGGAACACCACCGAAGCCGTCAATCATCTGGCCTTCCGGCTGATGTTGCAGCCCGACGACGTCGTGGTCACCACGGTGGTGGAACACCACGCGAACCTGCTGCCGTGGCGTCGCTTCGCATCGTGTCGCTACGTCGAGGTCGGTGTCGACGGGACGTTCGGAGTCGACGACGTGGTGCGGGCGTTGGAGGCCGGGCCGCCCCCTCGTCTGCTCGCCGTGACTGGTGCGTCGAACGTGACGGGATGGTTGCCGCCGCTCGACGAGATCATCGCCGCCGCTCATGCCCGCGGCGCCCCGGTGTTCGTCGATGCCGCCCAGCTCGCTCCCCACCGGCCCCTGCCGCCCGCCGCCGATTTCATCGCGTGGAGTGGGCACAAGATGTACGCGCCGTTCGGCGGTGGAGTGCTGATCGGCCCGCGCGCCGCGTTCGAACAAGGCGATCCGTTCCTGGCCGGCGGTGGGGCAGTCGATCTCGTCGACCTCGACGAGGTGATCTGGACGGCACCGCCCGACCGCGAGGAGGCGGGCTCACCGAACGTGATCGGTGGAGTGGCGTTGCACGCGGCCATCGATGAGCTCACTCGCATCGGTTGGCCCGCCATCGTCGCCCATGAGGTCGAGCTGGCGGCCCGCCTGCGTTCGGGCATCGCCGCCATTCCCGGCGTTCGATTGCTCGGTCCGTCGCTCGAGACATCGACGTTGGCGGTGGCGACCTTCGTGGTCGAGGACATGGCGCATGCGCTCGTGGCGGCGCGGCTGAGCGCAGAGCACGCGATCGGGGTTCGTCACGGGTGCTTCTGCGCGCACCCCTACCTGATCCGACTGCTGGGGCTCGACGACCGGCAGGTGGCGGCGTATCGCAACGACGTCATCTCCGGCGACCGCCGGCGCATTCCGGGAGCGGTGCGGGCCAGCGCAGGTCTGTCGACCACCGTGGCCGACATCGACCGGTTCCTCGCCGCCCTGCGATCCGTGATCGAGGACCCGGCACCGACTGCCTACGACCAGGACGCGGCGACCGGCGACTACTGGCCGGATCACCCGGCGTGGAGCGAGGCGCGCCGCACCCTCGGCGCCTCCTGCGCACGCGGCTGACCCGTATGGAGCGAGCCCTCAGGAGATCGCGTCGAGGATGGTGGCCGTGGAGCTGGTTCCGATGCGGTCGCAGCCGGCCTCGATGAAGGCGACGATGTCGGCGAGGGTGCGAATGCCGGCGGAGGCCTTCACCTTGATGCTCGGCGAGACCGAGGCGCGCATCAGGCGGATGTGTTCGAGCGTCGCTCCGCTGGCGGCGAAGCCGGTCGAGGTCTTCACGTAGTGCGCGCCGGCGGCCTCGGTGAGCCGGCAGGCTCGCACGATCTCGGAGTCGGTGAGGTAGGCGTTTTCGAAGATGACCTTCACGATCTGCCCCTCGGCCGCCTCGACGACTGCGGCGATGTCGGCCTCGACGTCGGTGTCGAGCCCTGACCGGAGCCAGCCGATGTTGAGGACCATGTCGAACTCGGTCGCACCCTGGGCCGCCGCAGTGGACACCTCGAACGCCTTGGACCCGGTCGTGTGGCTGCCATGGGGGAAGCCGATCACGGTGCCCACCTCGACCGGCGATCCGCCGAGCGCCTCGGCGCATCGGCCGACGTCGGCGGGCCGGCAGCACACCGAGGCAACTTGGTACCGATCGGCCAGCTCGCACCCGTCGAGCACCTCGGCCATGGTGAGCTCGGGACGGAGGAGGGCATGGTCGATGGTGGACGCAATTCGGCGACGGTCGAGCGTGGTGGTCACGATTCCAGGCTACGCCCGGCCCAGCGGTGCCCGGAACGAGCGGTCGGTCGTCGCCTGCGGTGGGGCCGGCGGACACGTGGCCGTCGTGGCGCGGGCAGAATCGGGGGATGGACGCGGTCACGATCATCACGACCAAGCGCGACGGCGGCGAGCTCACGGACGACCAGATCCGCTGGTTCCTCGACACCTACACCGTCGGTGGGCTCCCCGACGAGCAGGCGAGCGCGCTGCTGATGGCGATCTTCTTCCGGGGGATGACGGAGCGCGAGCTCACGACCTGGACGGCCACGATGATCGCGAGCGGCGAGCGGATGCAGCTCGGCGGAATCGGACGCCCTACCGTCGACAAGCACTCCACGGGTGGGGTGGGCGACAAGGTGAGTCTGGTGCTGTGCCCGCTGGTGGCCGCGTGCGGCCCCGCCGTCCCGCAGCTGTCGGGCCGGGGGCTCGGCCACACCGGCGGGACGCTCGACAAGATGGAGGCCATTCCCGGGTGGCAGGCCGCGCTCTCGCCGGCCGAGATGGCCGAGCAACTGCGCACCATCGGCGCGGTGATCTGTGCCGCCGGGTCCGGGCTGGCGCCGGCCGATCGGAAGCTCTACGCGCTGCGTGACGTCACCGCGACCGTCGAGTCGATCCCGCTCATCGCCAGTTCGATCATGTCGAAGAAGATCGCGGAGGGCACCGATCACCTCGTGCTGAACGTGACCACCGGCTCGGGTGCGTTCATGCGCGACGAGGGAGACGCCCGCCGGCTGGCCGAGACGATGGTGGGCATCGGCGAACGCAACGGGGTCCGCACCGTCGCCGTGCTCTCGACGATGGATCAGCCGCTCGGCCGGGCGGTCGGCAACGGCCTCGAGGTGATCGAGTCGGTCGAGGCGCTGCGGGGTGGGGGCCCGGACGATCTCCGCGAGATCACCCTCGCCCTGGCTCGGGAGATGTTGGCCCTGACCGGTTTCGACGGCGATCCCGGCGCGGTGCTCTCCGCCGGCCAGGCGTACCCGGTGTGGGACGCAATGGTGCGGGCCCAGCACGGCGATCCCGACGCGCCGATCGCAGTGTCGGAGCGCCGCCACCTGATTCGAGCCGAACGCTCGGGGGTGATCACCCGGCTCGATGCGCTCGGGGTCGGGATCTGCGCCTGGCGGCTCGGCGCGGGGCGGGCCCGCAAGGAGGACCCGGTGAGTCCGATCGCCGGCGTGATGTGTCTGGCCAAGGAAGGCGAGCCGGTCGAGCAGGGTCAGCCGATCCTGGAGCTACATCTCGACGACCCGGCCAAGCTGGCGTTCGCCCTCGATGCGCTGGCCGGCGCCGTCGTCGTCGGCGACGAGTTCGCTTCTCGCCGCCCGCTGGTGCTCGACGTCATCCGCGCGTAGCGTCGGGTCGGCCGTCAGCGTCGCTCGACGAGCGCGACGAGGTGATGGTCGGGGTCGCGGAGGAACATCATCCACTCCTCCTCGCCCGCCGGGCCGAACGTGCCGGTGTCGTCGCGGTGCACCAGGTGCGGGGGACCGAGCACCTCTACACCGAGTGCGGTCAGCCGGCGGTGGTGGGCATCGATGTCGGCCGTGCGGAGATACACCGTTCCCCCGCCCGTGGCCACGTCGGTCCCGGTCGCATCGAGCAGTAGCCGCGGACCGTGGAGGTCGAAGAACACGAGTCCGGGGGGATCGAACCGAGCGACGAGCGACAGCCCGAGGACCGTCGAGTAGAACTCCTCGGCGGCGTCGAGATCCGACGACGCCAACGCGATCTGGTGGAGCCCCGAGATCATCCGGCGACGCTACCAGGGCCGGGCCGGCGGTTCGGCAAGAGCCAGCACGTCTGCTGGGCATCGGCCGCTCGCGGTGCAACGGGTGACGGTGGAGGGCTGGTCACGCGATCATCGACAGTCGGTCGCCACCTCGAGCGCAGCGCAGAGGTCTCGCATGCGGGAGTCGCTGAGGCGACCGAGCCGCTCGACCAGCAGCCCGACCGAGACCGATTCGACGGAGTCGAGGTTGACAACGCTTCGACGCGGCACCGGGTCGTCGCCCGGCTCGAGCACGACTTCGCTGGCGAGCCCTCGGCTGGTCGTCGTGCACGGCGCCACCAGGGCGCGACGAAGCCTCGGAATCGCAGCGTCGCGCGACAGCACGACGACGGGTCGACGACCGATTGCTGGCGGCTCGCACCACCACAGTTCGCCACGACGGGGGAGATCGGTCATCGCCCGGCCGCTTCGCGGAACGACGCCAGGTCGCCCCACTCGTCGGGCTCGTCGAGGGGATGCTCGGCGTACGCGGCTTTGTAGGCAGCGTCGATCTCAGACGCGCGATCGCGAGCGAGGAGCGCCGCGAGCGCCTCATCGATGAGCTCGGCGTCATTCGCCGACAGGCGCGCTCGTCGGGCCTGTTCGAGAAGCCCTTGGTCAACCGTTGTGCTCAGACGCGTCCGGGCCATGCCACGATCATGCCATTGTCATGCCACACGGCACAACGGCCCCCTTGTGCCGTGGCCGGGAATCGCGAGGCGCCGACAGGTCCCGACTGCGTTGGGCGCCGAGTACTCGGAGACCGCATCCCGGCGCGCATACGGGGGAAGCCGAGGCAGCGCGCTGGATCCACCGCTCCCTATCGCTTCTTCCAGCTGGCCGGCCGCGCGGTATCGGCGGAGCGCGAAGGAGTGTGCGATGAGTAGGGAGTCCGGGTGGGGCGAGCGGCGACCCTCGCACGTGGTGGGCGCAACGAGTCGAGATCCGCTTCGGCCAGGTCCCCGTCGATCGGCGGGCAACTACGTTGGTTCGATGAGCGACCACGGGGCACCGGGGCCACCAGGAGGAGCGCGGTCCGGCAGCGGCACCGAACTCGTCCGGCCGTTCCTGCCGACCCGTGACGTCGAGCTCTCGAAGCGCTTCTACCTTGCGCTGGGGTTCGAAGCGCTCCTCGACGACGAGGTCGCGATCTTCGCTGCCGGTTCGGGCGGTTTCCTGCTGCAGCGCCATTTCCACGAGGATTGGGCAGCGAACTGCATGATGCAACTCATGGTCGATGACCTTGACGCATGGTGGGCGCACATCGAAGGGCTGGACCTCGCGGGCTCCTTCGGTGTGCCACCACCGAAACCACCGGCGCGGCAACCTTGGGGACTCCGCGTCGCGTACGTCGTGGATCCCGCCGGTGTGCTGTGGCACGTCGCGGAACGTCGCCCGGGCGTATCGCACGACCGCTAGCCAGGCGGGAGGGCGGATGAGAGGGTCGACGCGGCTCGGCTGACGCCGGTGGACGATCCTGCTCCAGGGCTCGCGGCTGGTGGTGCGGGTCAGTCTGCTGGCATCAAACGATCAGGGACTCGGGCACGGCGAGTTGCTCGTAGATGGGTCCGAGGTCGTCGTTGGCCGGGCCGGCTGTGGCCGAGGCGAGCTCGTCGATGAGCTGGTCGAAGTCGTCGCCGGTCGTACCGTTGTAGGAATCGGTCATCGGTCCCCACTCATCCCACGGGAGCATCTCGAGTTTGCGGGCGACGCTCGCGAGGTCCCGCATGGCGTTCCCGCGGATTTCGCCGGGACCCCAGTTCTCGGTGCCGAACACGCCGAAATCGGCCGCGTTCTCGTGCCCAGACCGCACGAGCGCCCACGCCTCCCCCGCAGTCAGGAACTCGCCCGTACGAAGGTCTTCGGTCCGTGCACCCGTCGCCGTCGCACGATCCAAGTACTCGGCGTCGACGCGGATCCATCGCTGCTCGCTCCCGGACCAGTACTCGGTGATCCAGTGGTCAACCCGTCTCGGCGGCACGAAGTAGGTCGCGAACCCGCAGCACGCCCGCGCGGCAACGTTCACGGCTCGCAAGAAGGTCGTGGCGAGCACCGCGTAGTGACGGCACGTACCGACCACTCGATGCTCGGGCGACCGTGGCTCGCGGGACGAGAGCGAGGCGTCGAGCTCCAAGGCACGGTGCAGCAACGCGGTCGCTGGTCTCGTGTTGCGTTCGGACATCCTTGCCTCGGACAATCCGGCACCGAACGCGTCGGGCGGGGCGATGAGGAGACCCTGCGCGACGCGGCACAACCCGAGCGGATCCAAGCCCAACCCACGGATCAACGCGGCCTGTGGGGCGGTCAGCTCGGTGAGCGGACCGGCCGACGCGTAGAACTCGACCCCCATCCGACGCACTGTAGACATGCCCGACACCGGGAGATCCCCGCCGCGGGTATCGGCGCTCGGATTCGCCGGCAGCAGCCACAACTCCCGGACAGAAAGCGCTAGGCGAGGCGGCGGGTGCCGCCGGGACCGGCGGCGTGGGCCGCCGCGGCGACGTGGTCGGCGAGCGCACCCATGCCCGCGTGGAGGAGGCTGATGGTCAGGCGCAGGTGGTCCGGTCCGCCGGCGCCCACTATGAACGGCGCGCCGGGCGCCACGCCGATCCCCCGGGCGGCGAGGGCCACCTGCGCGGCCCGTTCGTCGGCGACGCGGACCCAGACGTTGATGCCGTCGTCGCCGGTGGACGTCGACGCCCTTCGCCGCCAGCGCACCGACGAGCGCACGCGCGCCGCTCCGCGTACGCACCCCGAGCCGCGGCCATCGTGTCGCCGGTGGACTCGCTCGACGAGCAGCTCGGCGAGCACGGCCTGCAGCAGCCGGCTCGACCAGCCCGGCCCGAGCATTCGGCGCCGGACCATCCGGGCGATCGGCTCGGCCGCACCGCCGACGGCCGCGAGGCGGAGGTCGGGTCCGTGGCTCTTCGAGAAGCTGCGGATCAGCACCGTCCGGGCCGGCAGGTGGGCACCCAGGCTCGCGAGCGGCGCCGACGAGATGTCGCCGGCGTGGTCGTCCTCGATCACGAGGACGTCGGTCGGCTCGATCAGCGCAGCGAGCTCGACGCGACCCGCTCGGGCGTGGCGGTGACGGCCAGCGGATTGTGGGCGCGCGGCTGGAGCACGAGCAGCGACCGGGCGACGCGGCGAGCGCTTCGGCCAGCGAGTCGGGCACGATGCCGTCGTCGGTCGACGTCGACGCCGATCACCTCGGCGCCGATCTGTTCGAGCAGATCGAGCAGCGGCGGGAACGTCGCCCGTTCGACCACCACCCGGTCGCCGAGCCGGACGAGACCGGTGACGAGCCGATCGAGCGCGTCCATCGCCCCGTCGACCACCGTGAGCGCCTCGGGCGGGAACGGCCACGTCGCGTCGCAGCACCTCGGCGAGCTCGGGCAGGACCGGGTCGTCGAGGTAGCTGGTCGTGAGCGGCCGGCGGCTGACCCGGGCGAGCGCCGGCGCCAGATCGGGGAGCAGTTCCGGATCGGGCGTGCCGGTCGACAGATCGAGCGCGTAGTGCCCCGGGCCCGTCGGTGATGCTGCGGTACCGGCGAGGGTGCGGTTGTCCGGCGGGACCGACGACGAACGTGCCGAGCCGGCCGCGTGCGTCGATGGCCCCGGCGTCGCCGAGCACCTGCCACGCCTCGCTCACGGTCGTCGGGCTGACGCCGAGTTGGCGGGCGAGCGCCCGCACGGTCGGGCAAGCCGTTCGCCCGGGCGGAGCTCGCCGCTCGTGATCAGCCGGCTGACCGCGGCGGCGATGCCGCGCGCGCTGCGGTCCTCGATCGCTGTCGCGCTACTGCCCTGGGCATGCTGGTCTCCGTGCCGACGACACTGCGACGAATCCGCTCGTGAACGCCGCGTTGCGGTCTGTACGGTAACAAATCTTCCATTGTGCCGTACAGACCTGTGTCATTAGCATCGGCACCGTTCCGGGGTTCCGCGCGCCGCCGAGGCGTCGACACGAGGAGAGTGCGACATGGCCGAGCATCGTCCGGGCGGCGCTGTTCCAGACCGACTGGCCGGGCACCAAGGACGCCATGATCGACAAGCACGAGCAGGCCGCGCGTGACGCCGCCGCCCAGGGCGCCCAGGTGATGTGCTTCCAGGAGCTGTTCTACGGGCCGTACTTCTGCCAGGTGCAGGAGACCGAGTACTACAGCCTACACCGAGCCGATCCCCGACGGCCCGACCACCCAGCGGTTCCAGGCGCTCGCCAAGGAGCTCGGCATGGTGATGGTGCTGCCGATGTACGAGATCAGTCCAGCCGGGCGTCTACTACAACACCGCCGCGGTGATCGACGCCGACGGCACGTACCTCGGCAAGTACCGCAAGCAGCACATCCCCCAGACCAAGGGCTTCTGGGAGAAGTTCTATTTCAAGCCCGGCGACGGGCGGGTACCCGGTGTTCGACACCGCGGTCGGCAAGGTCGGCGTCTACATCTGCTACGACCGCCACTTCCCCGAGGGCTGGCGGGCGCTCGGGCTCAACGGCGCCCAGATCGTGTTCAACCCGTCGGCGACCCACCGCGGCCTGTCGGAGTACCTGTGGCGGCTCGAGCAGCCGGCCGCCGCGGTCGCCAACATCTACTACGTCGGCGCGATCAACCGGGTCGGCATCGAGGAGCTCGGCGAGAACGACTTCTACGGCCAGAGCTACTTCGTCGATCCCGAAGGCAAGTTCGTCGGCGACGTCGGCGATGCGTACAAGCCCGAGCTGATCGTGCGCGACCTCGACATGACCAAGCTCAAGGAGATCCGCGACCGTTGGGCGTTCTACCGCGACCGTCGGCCCGAGGCCTACGACGACCTCGTGGCCTACTGATTCGCGCCAAGCTGTCGGCATCTGACCTGTTCACGAGTTCCGTACAAGGAGTCACTTCGATGGCTCGCACGCTCATCATCAACGGCACCGTCGTCAGTCCCGACCGGCCGGCAGCCGATGGACGTCCTCGTCGACGGCGAGGCGATCGCCGCGCTCTACGCGCCGGGCCAGGTCGCGGCGCAGGGCGTCACCGCCGATCGGGTCATCGACGCCGACGGGCAAGTACGTCATCCCCGGCGGGATCGACGTCCACACCCACATGGAGCTGCCGTTCGGCGGCACCTTCGCGAGTGACACGTTCGAGACCGGTTCCACCGCAGCGGCGTGGGGCGGCGTCACCACCATCGTCGACATGGCGCGTGCAGCGATACGGCGAGAACGTGCACGAGGGGCTGGCCGAGTGGCATCGCAAGGCCGAGGGCAACTGCGCCATCGACTACGCGTTCCACCAGATCATCGGCGGGATCGACGAGCAGTCGCTGAAGGACATGACCTACCTCGTCGAGCACGAGGGCGTCACCAGCTTCAAGCTGTTCATGGCCTACCCCGGCGTGTTCTACAGCGACGACGGCCAGATCCTGCGGGCCATGCAGACCGCCAGCGAGAACGGCGCCATGATCATGATGCACGCCGAGAACGGCATCGCCATCGACGTGCTCGTGCAGCAGCACCTCGCCAAGGGCGAGACCGACCCGAAGTACCACTCGATCAGCCGGCCGAGCCTGCTCGAGGGCGAGGCGACGAACCGGGCCATCGTGCTCTCCAAGGTCGCCGGCAACGTGCCGCTGTACATCGTGCACATGTCGGCCTCCGAGGCGCTCGACGCGGTGGCGGCCGCCCGCAACGAAGGGCTCAACGTCTTTGCCGAGACCTGCCCGCAGTACCTCTACATGACGCTCGAGGACCACCTCGCCCGGCCCGGGTTCGAGGGGGCGAAGTTCGTCTGCAGCCCGCCGGTCCGCTCGAAGCACGACCACCGGCACCACCACGCGGACCTGTGGAAGGGGCTGCGGATGAACGAGCTGGCGATCGTCTCGACCGACCACTGCCCGTTCTGCATGAAGGACCAGAAGGAGCTGGGGCTCGGCGACTTCTCGAAGATCCCGAACGGGATGGGCGGCGTCGAGCACCGGATGGACCTCATCTACCAAGGCGTGGTGACCGGCGCAACTGACCCTCGAGCGGTGGGTCGAGACGTGCTGCACCACTCCGGCCCGCATGTTCGGCATGTACCCGAAGAAGGGGATCATCGCCCCGGGGGCCGACGCCGACATCGTCCTGTACGACCCCGACGGGAAGACCGAGATCGGCTACGGCAAGACCCACCACATGAACATGGACCACTCCTCCTGGGAGGGCACCGTCATCGACGGCAAGATCGACACCGTCATCTCGCGCGGCTCGGTCGTCGTCGAGAACAACAACTTCGCGGGCCGCAAGGGCCACGGCCAGTACGTCAAGCGCGGCCTCTGCCAGTACCTCAACTGACGGCGCTCCGACAGAGCAGCCGTCAGCGCCTTCGTCGTTAGGAGCACCGCTATGAATCGCATCTCGCATTGGATCGACGGCAAGGTCGTTCCCGGACACCTCCGGCCGATCGGGGGCCGTGTTCAACCCGGGCGCCGGCGAGCAGTCGGCGACCGTCGACTTCGCCAGCCGTCGAGGAGGTCGACCACGGCCGTCGCCGTCGCCAAGGCGGCGTTCGCGTCCTGGCGTTCGACCAACCTGTCGCGTCGCTCCGAGGTGCTGTTCCGCCTGCGCGAGCTGGTCGACGCCAACCGCAAGGAGATCGCCTCGCTCGTGAGCGCGGAGCACGGCAAGGTGCTGTCCGATGCGCTCGGCGAGGTCGCCCGCGGCCTCGAGAACATCGAGTTCGCCTGTGGCGTGCCCCATCTGCTGAAGGGCGGCTTCTCCGAGCAGGCCTCGACCGGGGTCGACGTGTACTCGATCCGCCAGCCGCTCGGCGTCGTCGCCGGCATCACCCCGTTCAACTTCCCGGCGATGGTGCCGATGTGGATGTTCGCCAACGCGCTCGCGTGCGGCAACACGTTCGTGCTCAAGCCGTCCGAGAAGGATCCGTCGGCATGCGATGTTCGTCGCCGAGCTGCTGAAGCAGGCCGGGCTGCCCGACGGCTGCTTCAACGTCGTCCACGGCGACAAGGTGGCGGTCGACCGCCTGCTCGAGCACCCCGACGTGCAGGCGCTGAGCTTCGTCGGCTCCACCCCGATCGCCCGGTACATCTACGAGACCGGCACCCGCAACGGCAAGCGGGTGCAGGCGCTCGGCGGGGCCAAGAACCACATGCTCGTGCTGCCCGACGCCGATCTCGACATGGCCGCCGACGCCGCGGTGCTCGGCCGCCTACGGCTCGGCGGGTGAGCGGTGCATGGCGGTCTCGGTGGTGCTCGCCGTCGACACGGTCGCCGATTCGCTGGTGCAGCAAGATCCAGGAGCGGATCCCGAACATCAAGGTCGGTCCGGCCTCCGAGCCCGACGCCGAGATGGGGCCGCTCGTGACCAAGGAGCACCGCGACAAGGTCGCCTCGTACCTCGCGGACCCGGGCGAAGGGGCGCGAGGTCGCTCGTCGACGGCCGCGACCGACGACCTCGGCGACGGCTACTTCATCCGGCCGAGCCTGATCGACAACGTGAAGCCGGGCATGCGCTGCTACGACGACGAGATCTTCGGACCGGTGCTCTCGGTCGTCCGCGTCGGGTCCTACGCCGAGGGCCTGCAGCTCATCAACGACAACCCGTACGGCAACGGCACGGCGCTGTTCACCCGCGACGGTGGCGTGGCCCGGCAGTTCCAGTTCGACGTCAACGTCGGCATGGTCGGCATCAACGTGCCGGTGCCGGTGCCGGTGAGCTACTACAGCTTCGGTGGATGGAAGGCGTCGTCTGTTCGGCGACCAGCACATGTACGGCCCCGAGGGCATCAACTTCTACACGCGCAGCAAGGTCGTCACGTCGCGCTGGCCCGACCCGCGCACCTCGTCGGTCGACCTCGGCTTCCCCCAGAACAGGTAGGGCAACGATGGAATTCGGCGTCGTCCTCCAGACCAACCCGCCGGCTTCCCGCGTCGTCGAGCTCGCCCGGCAGGCCGAGAACTACGGGTTCGACTACGTCTGGACGTTCGACTCCCACATCCTGTGGGAGGAGCCGTACGTGATCTACTCGGCGATCCTCGCCGCGACGCGCAAGGTCGATCGTCGGACCGATGGTCACCAACCCGGCGACCCGCGACTGGACCGTGACCGCCTCGGTGTTCGCCACGCTCAACGAGATGTACGGCAATCGCACGGTGTGCGGCATCGGCCGCGGCGACTCGGCCGTTCGGGTCACGAACGGCAAGCCGGTGACGGTGAAGGAGCTCGGCGATTCGATCCACGTGATCCGCGAGCTCGCCAACGGCCGCGAGGTCGACTACAAGGGTTCGACCCTGCGATTCCCGTGGGCCGGCGGGCAGCCGTGTGCGAGGTGTGGGTCGCGGCCTACGGTCCCAAGGTGCTCGCGCTCGCCGGCGCAGCTGGGCGACGGGTTCATCCTGCAGCTCGCCGATCCGAGCATCGCCGGCGTGGACGATCGCAGGCCGTGCGGACGGCGGCCGAGGCGGCCGGCCGGAACCCGGCCGACGTCAAGATCTGCGTCGCCGCGCCGGCCTACGTCACCGACGGGACCGAAGCCGGACTGGCCCACGGCCGCGAACAGTGCCGGTGGTTCGGCGGCATGGTCGGCAACCACGTCGCCGACCTCGTCGCGCGCTACGGCGACAGGCGGCGGCGGCGTGCCCCAGGCCCTGACCGACTACATCAAGGGCCGCGAGGGCTACGACTACAACGAGCACGGCCGGGCCGGGAACACCCACGCCAGCTTCGTCCCCGACGAGATCGTCGATCGGTTCTGCATCGTCGGGCCACCCGAGGTGCACGTCGCCCGGCTGCGGGAGCTGCGAGGCGCTCGGTGTCGACCAGTTCTCGGTCTACCTCCAACACGACGCCAAGGAGTCGACGCTGCTGGCGTATGCCGAACAGGTCATGCCCCAGGTCGCCCAGACCGGTGCGGGCCAAGGCCTGACACGCGGCGTTCACACGCGGGTGACACCGGAGTTCGCAGCTGCCTCACGTAGGGTCGACGGGGGAACGATGAGCACCACAGCGACGGACACGACGGCTCGGCCGATGGCCGCCGGGCCGTGATGTTCTTCGTCGCGCTCGCACTCGTCGCGCTCGCTCTGGGAGGTGTACAAGGCGGTCGGCCCCGAACACGGGCGGTTCGAGTGTTCGGGTGGCGGTTCCTGCCCAAGTACCAACGACAACGCCATGCCCCACGTGTGGGACATGCTCGTCGCGCTACCGGCGGCCGGAGACCCGCGGCTCGTCCCGCCAGATCTGGCGGGTCGTCCTCGCCGGTCGCTGGTTCTCGCTGCGCCTGGCGCTCGTCGGCTTCGCGCTCGGGTCGTCGGTCGGTCTCGGGCTGGCGGTGCGTGATGGCTCGGTTCCGGGTCGTCGAGCGGGGGCTGCTGCCGTACCTCGTGGTCTCGCAGACCGTTCCCGTTGATCGCCCTCGCCCCGCTCGTCGTCGAGCTGGGGCGGCAAGCTCCACACTCGGCGACACCGTCTGGCCCCGGTGGGCATCGGCGGCGGTGCTCGGTGCGTTTCCTCGCGTTCTTCCCGGTCGCCGTGGGCACGCTGCGCGGGCTCAAGGCACCCGGCCACGGCGTCGCTCGAGCTGATGGACAGCTACGCCGCCTCCTGGCGCCAGACGCTGTTCAAGCTCCGGTTCCCGGCCGCGGTGCCCGTTCATCGTCCCGGCGCTCAGGCTGGCGGCCTCGGCGGCGGTCATCGGCGTCGTCGTCGCCGAGATCTCGACCGGGCTCAAGGGCGGCATCGGCCGGCTGATCATCGAGTACGCGCGTGCGGCGACGAGCGATCCGGCCAAGGTGTACACCGCGGTGTTCGGCGCGGCGCTCCTCGGACTGTCGATGGCCGGGCTGGTCGGCGCTCGCCGACCTGTACGTGATGCGCAATCGTCCGAAGGAGATGGCCGGTTGAACGCAGTCGAGATCACCGGGTCTGCACAAGGTGTTCAACGCCGGCACAGGCGAACCAGGTCGACGCCCTCGTCGACATCGACCTCACGATCGAGCCCGGGAGAGTTCGTCTCGCTGATCGGCCCGTCGGGCTGCGGCAAGTCGACCCTGCTCCGCCTGATCGCCAACCTGCTGGACCCGACCATCGCGGCGCGGTGCTGGTGAACGGCAAGCCGGCGCGCCAGGCCCGCGCTCGACCAGGACTACGGGATGGCCTTCCAGCAGTCGGGTCTGTTCGAGTGGCGCTCCGTCGCCAAGAACATCGAGCTCCCGCTCGAGCTGAAGGGATGGGACAAGTCGAAGCGTCGCGGGCGGGCCCTCGAGATGCTCGAGCTGGTGAAGCTGCCCGAGTTCGCCGACCATCTGCCCTGGCAGCTGTCCGGCGGCATGCAGCAGCGGGTCGCCATCGCCCGCGCGCTCGCCGCTCACCCGCCGCTGCTGCTGATGGACGAGCCGTTCGGCGCGCTCGACGAGATGACCCGCGAACACATGCAGGCCGAGCTGCTGCGGATCTGCGCCGACAACCGCACACGACGGTGGTGTTCGTCACCCACTCGATCCCCGAGGCGGTGTACCTCTCGACCGCGGGTGGTCGTGATGTCGCCGCGCCCCGGGCGGATCACCGACGTGATCGTACGTCGACCTCGGCCGCGACCGCGACGACGACACCCGCGAGGCAGACGGCTTCTACAAGAAGATCACCGAGGTGCGCGAGGCGCTGCGCGGGCGTCGAGACTGGGGCACGGCACACGGGATCGAGGACCGGTGACACCGTGACGCGTCGGCCGTCAGCTGCGCCGCTGCTCACGTCGGTCCGCCGGTCGCTCTTCGGGGTGGCTTCCTCGGCCTCTGGGAGTGGCCGTCGTAGGTCTTCGACCTCAAGCCGTACTTCCTCTCGCAAGCCGATCGAAGATCTTCGGCCAGTTCGTCGACAACACCGATCTGATCTGGGGTGCCGCGAAGGTGTCGGGGACCAACGCCCTGATCGGGCTGCTGTGCGGCACGCGTGCTCGGCGTCGCGATGAGCTTCCTGCTCAGCCGGTTCCGGCTGCTGAGCGAGCTCGTCACCCCGCTGGCGGTCGCACTCAACGCGTGCCGATCTTCGTGCTCGTCGCCGTGTTCAACAACATGTTCTCGATCACCAGCGAGATCTCCGCGGCGGCTGATGGTCACGCTCGTCGTCTACTTCATCGTGCTCGTCAACGTCGCCAAGGGGCTCACCCAGGTCAGCCCGACCCACCTGGAGCTGATGCGCTCGTACGCCGCCAGCGAGGCCGCGATCCTGCGCAAGGTCCGGGTCCCGAACGCGGTGCCGTACCTGTTCACCGCGCTCAAGATCGCCGCGCCGGCCGCGGTGATCACCGCCTTCGTATCGGAGTACTTCGGCGGTTCGCAGAACGGGCTCGGCGCCCGGATCACGGCGAACATCGCCAATTCGAAGAACGCCACCGCCTGGGCCTACGTGCTCGGCGCGTGCCTGCTCGGGCTGGCGTTCTACCTGATCTCCATCCTGTTGGAGAGCGTCGCCACACCCGGCGGCAGCAGCACGCGGCCGCGAGGCACGGGCGATGACGCTCGAGCCGACCGGCCGTGACACACAAGGGGGCTCCGGCTCCCGGGGGAGGAAACACAGGAATGAAGCAACGACGGTTCAAGATGATGGCGGCCGGCGCGATGTGCGCTGACCCTCGTCGCCGCAGCCTGCGGCAGCGACGACAACGAGCGCTGACTCCGCCGACACCGACGCGCCGCGCGGCCGGTGGCACCGAGACGACCGACGGCAGCCGCCGAAGGCGGCGACGTGCGCCGAGGTCCCACCGGTGAACCTCCAGCTGCAGTGGTTCACCCAGGCCCAGTTCGCCGGCTACTACGCGGCGATCGACAAGGGCTTCTACGCCGACGCACTGCCTCGACGTGACGATCATCGAAGGCGGCGTCGACATCGTCCCGCAGACACGTGCTCGCCGACGGCGGCGCCGACTTCGCCATCGCGTGGGTGCCCAAGGCGCTGGCCAGCCGCGAAGCGGGCGCCGACATCGTCGACATCGCCCAGGTGTTCCAGCGCTCGGGCACCCTGCAGGTGTCGTTCAAGGACAAGGGCATCACCACGCCGGCCGACTTCGCCGGCAAGACCATCGGCAACTGGGGCTTCGGCAACGAGTTCGAGATCTTCGCCGCGCTCGACCAAGGCCGGGTCTCGACCCGGCCACCGACGTGACCCTCGTCCAGCAGCAGTTCGACATGGTCGGCCTGCTCGACGGCAGCATCGACGCCTCGGAGGCGATGACCTACAACGAGTACGCCCAGGTGCTCGAGGCCGATCAACCCCGACACCGGCGAGCTGTACACCGCCGACGACTTCAACGTCGTCTCCTACGAGGAGGCCGGCGTCGGCATGCTCCAGGACGCCATCTGGGCGAGCGGCGAGCGGCTGGCCGATCCGGCCTACAAGGACACCGCGACCAAGTTCGTGGCCGGCTCGCTCGAGGGCTGGGCGTTCTGCCGCGACAACGCCGAGGAATGCCGCGACATCGTCGTGGCCAAGGGCTCCAAGCTCGGCGCCAGCCATCAGCTGTGGCAGATGAACGAGGTCAACAAGCTCATCTGGCCGGCCGAGGGCGGCGTCGGCACCATCGACGCCGACCGCCTGGGACCGCACCGTCGAGCATCGCCCAGAGCGCCAAGAACCTCGAGGGCGCGACGGTGCTGACCAAGGCCCCCGACGCCGACGGCGTACACGAACGACATCGTCAAGGCGGCCCAGGCCTTGCTCGACAGCCAAGGGCGTCGACATCAACGGCGCGGACTTCACGCCGATCGACGGTCACCCTCGACCGAGGGCGGCGCCTGACCGTTCATGGAGGCGGACGGCGGGCTCCACCGCACCGTCGTCCCCCGAGCGAGCGGCGGGCGGACTCGGCGGGTCGCCCGCCCATCCGAGTCGTTCTCGACGGGACGAGGATGCTCGGACCATGGACTGACCGGTACGCTACGACCCGGCGCGTGTCGTCGCCAGTCTCGAGGAGCTGGCCGGCCCGTACCGGCGGGCCCGAAGGGCTCGCGCCGGCTCGCGTGGACCCCGGCGTGGCTCGAGGCCCGCGCCTTGCTCCGGGAATCGCTGGCGCCACGTTGCCGGTCGAGGTCGAGCAGGACGAGGCGGGCAACATCTGGGCCTACCTGCGCGGCGAGCGCGCCCGACATGCTCGTGGTCGGCTCGCACCTCGACTCGGTCCCCAAGGGCGGCTGGCTCGACGGCGCGCTGGGGGTGATGGCCGGGCTCGAGCTGCGTCCGGTCGCTGGCCGACCGAAGGCACCCCGCCGTGCACCGTCGCCCTCGTCGACTGGGCCGACGAGGAAGGCGCCCGGTTCAGCCGCAGCCTGTTCGGTTCGGCCGCCGTCGTCGGCACGCTCGACCTCGAGGTGCTGCGCGGCCTGCAGCGACAAGGAGGGCGCCCGGCTCGTCGACGTCCTCCCCGAACACGGCGTGCACATCGACGCACTCGACGGTTGCCGGACGCCGCCTCGCCGATGCCAAGGCCTACGTCGAGGTCCACATCGAACAGGGTCCGGTGCTGGAGCAGGAGCAGCTCGGGCATCGCGACGGTGACCGGCACGGTCGGCATCGAACGCGAACGGCTCATCTTCACGGGCCAGGCGGCCCACGCCGGCACGATGCCGATGGGCATGCGGCGCGATTCGTTCCTGGCCGCGCAGCCGCTTCGCCCTGGCGCTCGCGGTGATCGCCGAACGCTACGACGGCGTGGCCACGGTCGGCTGGGCGCAGTGCTGGCCCGGGGTCGTCACCGCAGTGCCCGGGCGAGACCCGGATCACGATGGACATGCGCCACATCGACGAGGGCGATCTCGCCTCGATGTTCGCCGAGGCCCAGCGAAGCCGCCCGCAACGCGGCCCAGTCCGAGGGCTGCACCGTCGAGCTTCGAGCACATCTTCCGCATCCCGCCGATGCCCTTCGATCCGGCCCTGCTCGCCGCCGCCCGCACCTCGGTGCGGGAGGTCGAAGGTCACGACGTTCGAGCTGCCGTCGGGCGCGCTGCACGATGCGTCGGAGATCGCCCGGGTGGTGCCGACGGTGATGATCTTCTCGTCGTCGACCGACGGACTGTCGCACACCAAGGAGGAGGACACACCCCGCGAGCACCTGCTGATGGCGGCCGACGCGTTCAATCGCACCGTGCCGGCGAGTCGATGGCGCCGCCGATCGAGCGCTGGACTCGACCGCCGGCACTCAGCGACGATCGGCGCCACCGGGGATTCGTGGGCGGTCCGCATGCACACACTGCCCAGCCGCAGCTCGGCCCATCCGGACTCGGCCGTGGCTCCCAGCACGGCCAGGGCGCCCCGATGGTCTTCGGTGAGGAACCGGGCGATCTCGCGGGCCGGATCCTTGGCTCGCAGGACCTCCCACTCGATCTCGAGGCCATCGCGATGGTGACTGCCCGCCAGTCGTGCCACGTAGTTGGAGTCGAGTGCGTTCCCGCCCGTGTCGAGGTCGGGTTCGACGACCTCCACGACCCAGAGACGGGCCCGAGCGCAGCGGCCCACTGGACGCCGGCGGCGACGACGGTCTCGGCCAACTCGGAAGTGTCGACGAAGGCGATCACCTCGTCGGGTTCGTCGGGGAAGGCCACGGCGGCGGGGCCGACCAGCACGATCGGTCGTCCGACGTGGTGCACCACCGCGCTCGACGAGGTCAGCTCGAACGCGTCGCGGAGCCGACCCGGTGCCTCGGTGGTCATGCACACGATGGCGCGGCTGAGATCATCGGCCGCCTCGATCACACCGTCGGCGACCGTGGCTGACCGGGCGACCACTGCGCTGACGGGGGCCGGGCCGACCATCGCCGACAGGTGATGAAGCCGCGCCCGCCACTCGTCCGGAACCGGCATGTCAGGTTCGGCCACGGCCACGAGCGTCACGTGGGCTCCGGTCGCCATCGCCAACGTCCGCGCGGCGGCGATCGCCCGATGATCGTTCGACTCGGGATCGATCGGTACGAGGATCTCGGAAAACGGGAGGGGTGGCCGAGTTGTCACCGTCGCCACCACGACGATCTCGATGCTCATGGCTGCATGGTGGGTGGCGCGGCGAGAGCCAGGTAGGGCCGAACGGCGGGACGGCGCAGCCCTTCGGTCCGGGCTACTCGGTGGAGCGGGCGTCGGCCAACTCCAGCACCTCGTCGAGGATGGCGAGCCCATGGCGCACGTCGGCTTCGCTGGTGGTGCACGGCGGTACGACGTGCAGCCGGTTGAAGTGGGTGAAGGGCCACAGTCCACGGGCCTTGCAGGCGGCCGCCAGCTCGGCCATCGGCGCAGCGTCGGGCCCGGCCGCGTTGAACGGCACGAGCATCTCGCGGGTCTCACGGTTGGTGACGAGGTCGAGCGCCCAGAAGCACCCGAGCCCGCGCACCTCGCCGATGGAACGGTGCCGTTCCTGCATGGCGCGCAGCTCCGGCCCGATCACCTCGGCGCCGAGCCAGCGGGCGTGCTCGACGACGCCTTCGGTTTCGAAGATCTGGATCGACGCCACCGCCGACGCGCAGGCGAGTGGATGACCCGAGTACGTGAGGCCGCCGGGGAACGGACGGTCCTTGAAGGTGTCGGCGATGCGGCGGCTGATGATCACGCCGCCGAGCGGGAGGTATCCCGAGTTCACGCCCTTGGCGAAGCAGATCAGATCGGGGGCGACGTCCCAGTGATCGACGGCGAACCACTCGCCGCACCGCGCGAAACCCGACATGACTTCGTCGGCCATCATCACGATGCCGTGGCGGTCGCACAGCTCACGAACGCCGGCGAGGTAGCCATCGGGCGGCACGAGGATGCCATTGGTGCCGACGACCGATTCGAGCACGATCGCCGCGACCGTGGATCCCCCTTCGACCATCAGCACGTTCTCGAGATGAGCGAGGGCCCGCTCGCACTCCTGAGTGTCGTCGACCGAGTGGAACGCAGATCGATAGGTGTAGGGCCCCCAGAACTTCACGATGCCGGGGAGACCCGGTTCGCTCGGCCACCGGCGAGGGTCGCCGGTCATCTGGATCGCGCCGCCGGTGGCCCCGTGGTAGCTGCGATACGTGGTCAGGATCTTGTTGCGGCCGGTGTGCAGCCGGGCCATGCGAATGGCGTTCTCGGTCGCTTCGGCACCGCCGTTGGTGAAGAACACCATGTCGAGATCGCCGGGCGCGTGCGACGTGATCAACCGGGCGGCCTCGCTGCGTGCGTCGTTGGCATGGAACGGCGCGATCGTGCACAGCTTGTCGGCGTAGTCCTTGATCGCCGCGACGAGCTTGGGGTGCTGGTGGCCGATGTTCACGTTGACCAGCTGCGACGAGAAGTCGAGGTAGCGGGTGCCGTGTTCGTCCCAGAACCAACTGCCCGAGGCGCCGGCGACGACCAGCGGGGTGAGTGCACCCTGGGCCGACCACGAGTGGAACACGTGGGCTCGATCATTGAGGTAGGCGTCGCTCGGGCGGGCTTCGAGGGCGGTCATGAGAGCAGCCTAAATGTTCGCCGGGCGGCGGTACACAGGCCGATCCCGGCCAGTATGGTCGCCGCCGTGCGGGGGGTCTCCCTGGAAGTGGACGGCAGGCGAACGGTCCGACGATGAATCCTGATCGGCCGGCCGCGACATGGCCCCGCCTCGCGTGGCTCGTCGTGCTCGCCGCGGCCGCCCTGGCCCTCACTTGGCTGCTCGGCGTCTCCGGTCCGGCGGCGCTGGCCGTCGCCCAGGACGGATTGCCGTTGTGGCTGCTGGTGGCCTGGCCCGTGCTGCTGCTCGCCGCGTTCACCCGCAGGTGGATACTCGCGTGGATCGCGTTCGCATTGGTCGGGTTGCAGATCGGCATCGTGGTGTCATCGCTCGCGCAGTCCGAACGGCCGGAGTGGGTCGACGGCGCAGCACGGCTGCGCATCGCCGTCGCCAACGTCTACGTCGACAACGACGATCCGGCTGCGGCCGCACGAGCGGTGCTCAGCGTCGAGGCGGACATCGTCGTCATCGTGGAGTCGAATCCCACGTTCCTGGCGGCTTTCGACAGCGGTGGCGGTTCGGTGCGGTACCCGTTCCGCGTGACGGGCGGCGTCCCGCCCGACTACCTGGTCACCCTGGCGTCGTCGCTGCCGATCGAGACCGACACCGTGGGCGAGGAGCGCTTGTTGTTCGCCCCGCTCGCGATGGTCCGGTGCGGGAGCGAACGGTTCCAGCTCGTCGGGGTGAACCCCGCAGCTGCCGTCGACCCCGGAGGGTACGAGCAATGGCAGCAGCAGCTGCTGGGTTTGGCGGAGCTCGCTGCCGGCGCCGCGGAACCGCTGGTGATCGCCGGTGATCTGAACACGACGCAGTTCCGACCGGACTTCGAACAGCTGCTCGACTCCGGGCTCCGTGACGCCCACTCGGAGCTCGGCGAGGGACTCGATCCGTCGTTCAAGCTGTCAGCCGACGGCCCCTTGTCATCGCTCGGGACGGTCGCCCGCCTCGACCGCCTGTTGTTCAACGACCGGGTCTGGCCCCTCGCACTCCAGGATCTCGCGGTGCCTGGCAGCGACCACGAAGGCTTCGTCGCGGAGTTGGCGGTCCGCACCGACGGCCCGTGCCAATAGCGGCACGATCGGAACGGCTCACCGAGCCACGACGCCGAGTTCTGCAGCCCGGATCGCAGCTTCGACGCGATTGCGGACGCCGAGCTCGCGGAACAGTCGCTTGGCGTAGGTCTTGACGGTTTCCTCCGAGACGTAGAGCGTCCGCGCGATCTCCCGGTTCGTTCGACCCGTGGCCATCAGCCCGAGGATCTCGCGCTCCCGGCTCGACAGTCGATCGACGGCGGCGGCGTCGTTCTCCTCCGGGGCGCCCGCCGAGATCGCCTCGACCGCTGCGACCACCTGCTCTGCCGGCGCGCTCTTGAGCACGACACCATCGGCGCCCAGCGCTTCGGCCCGGAGCTCGGGTTCGCTTGGGGCTGCGGTCGTGTAGAGCAGGATGTGGCCGATCCGGTTGGCCCGCCGCAGCTGCCGGCAGCGCTCCATGACCGTGGTCCCGGTCGTGCCGAACAGATCGAGCAGCGCGACATCGGCGCGACGTTCATGGTCAGTGTCCGTGTCCAGATCGATCACCTGGACGCGATCCGAGAACGGAGCCAGGAGCTTGGCGACGTCGGTCACGACGAGTTGGTAGTCGTTGACGACAGCGAGGTTCAACGGGGCGGAGGCCATGCGTGGTGGAGTGCCCGTTCACCGGGTCGCTCAAACGGGGGAGCGGGCCGCCGGCTCAGCTCCAGATCGTCACGTACACCGGCGGACGGAAACGCGACGCCGGAATGCCACCGTCGGCACGGTGCATGGCGTGCATGGCGTCGACGCTGCCGAGGAACCGGCGGAACCGTGTCGCGGCAACGGTTCGTCGTTCGGCGCTGATCGTGGTCACGTACCACAGGCAATCGAGCGGGAGTCCCGGGGTCGGCACCAGGCGAAGGGCCCCGCGGGTCAACTGATCGCTGATCAGATGCTCGACCGCGAGTGCCACGCCGTCGCCGGCGGCCGCCGCCGCGCATGCCGCAGCCTGGTGGGGGAACACCCGGATCCGACTCGCCTCGACCCCGAGCCGCCGCAACACGCCAGCCGACTCGCTCATCGGGTCGGCCGCCGAAGGGTCCACGAGCCAGGCGTCAGATCTCCGTTCGGGCCCACGATCCACCGCAACCAGGCGGTACCTCATGATGGGTTCACAATCGAGTCCGTCGCCGAGCCGAGGGCCGAGCGCGACATCGGCGAGACGTTCGGCGACGAGCGCGGCCATCTCTCCGGAGTTGGCGACGCCGAGGTTGACCTCGACGTCGGCGTGGCGGGCGGCATAGGTCTGCAGCACCGCGGGCGCCACCGCCGCGAAAAGGGTCGGGGTCGTGATCACCCGCAGCAGATCAGGAGCCCCGTGAGAACGGCGCACCGCGTCTTCGGCCTCGGCGGCCAGGTTGACCATCTGCGACGCGATGCCCACGACCCGTTGTCCGGCGGCGGTGAGCTCCATCGTGCCCGAGCTCCGGGCGATGAGCGGGTCGCCGAGGTGGAGGCGAAGGGCGGCCAGGGCCTGCGACACGGCCGGTTCGCTCACCCCCAGGGCGGCTGCGGCGGCGCGCACCGACCCGAGGCGGGCCACCAGGACGAAGACCTTCAGTTGGGCGAGTGTCACCGAGCGGGCACTGTAGGACCGCTGCCCGCTCGGTCCTTAACGGTTCGGTTAGGAAGGGCTTGCGGCCGAGGTCAGAGCAGGCGAGAGTCCGTCCCGGGGTCATCGGGGACGACAACTGGGGGTTTTCGGCATGCAGACACCGCCGCCGTTCGAATACGAGCGCGCAACGAGCGTCGAGCACGCGATCGCGCTGCTCGAACGACTCGGTCCGGAGGCGCGGCTCGTCGCGGGAGGGCACAGCCTGCTCCCGATGATGAAGCTGCGCCTCGCCCGCCCGGAGCACCTGATCGACATCAATCCGCTCGTGGAGCAGCTCTCCTACATCCGCATGGAGGCAGGGGAGCTGCGGATCGGTGCCATGACCAGGCACAGCGAGGTCCTCGCGTCGGCCGTCGCCGGAGAGCACTTCCGCATCCTGCACGACGCCGAGCGGGTGATCGCCGATCCCGTGGTGCGGAACCGGGGCACGGTGGGGGGTTCGCTCTGCCAGGCAGATCCGTCCGAAGACCTGTCGGCGGTGTTCTCGGCCGTCGGCGCCCAGGTGCTCATCCAGTCGGCCGGCGGCTCCCGGCTCGTGGCCGCACGCGAACTGCACGTGGGCCCTTATGAGACTGCGGTCGGTCCGGCCGAGATGCTGGTCGAGGTCCGCATCCCGATCCGGCCCGGCGGCGGTAGCGCGTACGAGAAGGTCGAGCGCCGCGTCGGCGATTGGGCCGTCGCCGCGTCGGGAGCATGCGTCTGGCTCGACGGCGAAACGGTCGCTGACGTCGGGATCGGGCTCACCGCGGTGGGGGCACCGCATTTCTGCTCCGTGGCGGCCGAGGCCGTGCTCCGGGGCAAACCGGCGACCGAGGAGAACTTCCGGGCCGCAGGCGACGCCGCCGCAGCCGAGTGCTCACCGTCGACCGATCAGCGCGGGCCGGCCGAGTACAAGCGGCACCTGGCAGGGGAATTGACCGTACGAGCGTTGCGCCGGGCGGTCGCCCGCGCCAAGGGATTGGGGGATTGAGATGCAGGTGACCATGACGGTCAACGGCAAAGAGGTCAGCCGTGACGTAGAGCCGCGGCTGCTCCTCGTGCACTTCCTGCGCGACACCGCGGGGCTGACCGGAACCCACTGGGGATGCGACACCTCGAACTGCGGTGCGTGCGTGGTGTGGCTCGACGGCCAGCCGGCCAAGAGCTGCACGGTGTTGGCGGCCATGGCCTCCGGCCATGAGATCCGCACCGTCGAAGGGCTGGAGGGCCCCGACGGGCTCGACCCGGTGCAGGAAGGGTTCATGCAGTGCCACGGCCTGCAGTGCGGCTTCTGCACGCCTGGGATGATGATGACGGCACGAGCGTTGCTCGACGCCAATCCCGATCCCTCCGAGGGCGAGATCCGCGAAGCCATTTCGGGTCAACTCTGCCGCTGCACCGGCTACGACAACATCGTCCGCTCGGTCCGCTGGGCCGCTGAGAAGGGGGCCACGGTATGACCGCGATCGAGGAAGTCCCGACGTCTGCGGCAGGGAACCCGATCGGGTTCGGTCGCATGATCCGCAAGGAAGACGTGCGGTTCGTGCGGGGCAAGGGCACCTACATCGACGACATCTCCCTGCCCGGCATGCTCCACGGAGCGATCCTGCGCAGCCCCTACGCCCACGCCCGCATCGTGTCGATCGACACCAGCGCCGCCGAAGCCCACCCGAAGGTCAAGGCAGTCATCACCGGCGCGACGCTCGAGACGTTGAGCCTGGCGTGGATGCCCACCATGAGCTACGACACCCAGGCGGTGCTCGCCACCGACAAGGTCAGGTTCCAAGGCCAAGAGGTCGCGTTCGTCGTGGCCGAGGATCGCTACTCGGCACGCGATGCCCTCGAGCTCATCGAGGTCGACTACGAACCGCTCCCCCCGGTCATGGATGCCAAACGGGCGCTCGACGCCGACGCGCCGATCATCCGTGACGACAAAGAGGGCCAGACCGACAACCACATCTTCGATTGGGAATCGGGCGACGCCGCGGCGACCGACGCCGCGTTCGCCGGGGCCGACGTGGTGGTCACCCAGGACATGCTCTACCCCCGGTCGCATCCTGCTCCGATGGAGACCTGCGGCACCGTGGCCCGGATGGACCCGGTGTCGGGCAAGCTCACGCTCTGGTCGAACACGCAGGCGCCGCACGCCCACCGAACCGTGTACGCCTTGGTCGCCGGGCTGCCCGAACACAAGATCCAGGTGATCGCGCCCGACATCGGCGGCGGGTTCGGCAACAAGGTGCCGATCTATCCCGGCTACGTCTGTTCGATCGTGGCCTCGATCGTGACGGGCGCGCCGGTGAAGTGGGTCGAGGACCGGTCGGAGAACCTGATGTCGACCGGGTTCGCCCACGATTACCACATGAAGGGTTCGATCGCCGCGAAGCGCGACGGCACGATCGTCGGGCTGAAGGTCGACGTGCTCGCCGACCATGGGGCGTTCAACGCGACGGCTCAACCGACCAAGTATCCGGCCGGGTTCTTCCACATCTTCACCGGCTCGTACGACTACGGGGCGGCTCACTGCAAGGTCAGCGGGGTCTACACCAACAAAGCGCCAGGCGGTGTGGCCTACGCGTGCTCGTTCCGAGTCACCGAAGCGGTCTACCTGGTCGAGCGGATCGTCGACTGCTTGGCCGATGAGCTGGGCATGGACCCGGCCGAGTTGCGCATGAAGAACCTGCTTCGCCCCGAGCAGTTCCCGTACACGACCCCCACCGGGTGGGAGTACGACTCGGGCGACTACCCGCGTGCGTTGCAGCTCGCACTCGACATGGCCGGCTACGCCGAGCTGCGGGCCGAACAGGCCGAGAAGCGGGCCAAGGGAGAGTTGATGGGCATCGGCCTGTCGTTCTTCACCGAGGGGGTCGGCGCCGGCCCCCGCAAACACATGGACATCCTCGGACTCGGCATGGCCGACGGCTGCGACCTGCGAGTCCACCCCACCGGCAAGGCACAGCTGCGGCTCTCGGTGCAATCACAGGGGCAGGGACACGAGACGACGTTCGCTCAGATCGTGGCCCACGAGCTCGGCATCCCACCCGAGGACGTGCAGGTCATCAACGGCGACACCGACAACACGCCGTTCGGGCTCGGTACGTACGGTTCCCGATCGACCCCGGTTTCCGGCGCCGCCGCGTCGGTGGTGGCCCGGCGGGTGCGCGACAAGGCTCGCATCGTGGCGGCCGCGTCGCTCGAGTGCTCGCCCGACGATCTCGAATGGGAGCTCGGGCGCTGGCAGGTGAAGGGCGATCCCGAGCAGGGCAAGACGATCCAGGAGATCGCGATGCTGGCGCACTCCAGCCTGGAGCTGCCCGAGGGGGTAGAGGGTCATCTCGATGCCCAGGCCGTGTACAACCCGCCGAACCTGACGTACCCGTTCGGGGCGTACATCTGCGTCGTCGACGTCGATCCCGGGACGGGCCACACCAAGGTGCGACGGTTCATCGCAGTCGACGACTGCGGCCCGCGGATCAACCCGACGATCGTCGAGGGCCAGATCCACGGTGGTCTGGTCGACGGGATCGGCATGGCGCTGATGGAAGCCATCGCGTTCGACACCGACGGCAACTGCCTGGGCGGGTCGTTCATGGACTACTTGTTGCCCACCGCGATGGAGGTGCCGACCTTCGAGCTCGGCGAGACCGTCACGCCGTCACCGCACCACCCGCTGGGATGCAAGGGGGTCGGTGAGTCGGCCACCGTGGGCTCGCCGCCGGCCGTGGTCAATGCCGTGATGGATGCCCTGAAGCCGTACGGCGTGCGGCATGCCGACATGCCACTCACACCGGCGCAGGTCTGGATGACGATCCAAGGTCGTCCGATGCGAACCGACCTGGCCATCCCGTGAGCAGACCGGTCATCGCCGAGTTGGCTGCGACGCTTCGGTCGCAGCGCGTGCCGTTCGTCCACGCCCGCGTGGTGCTGGCCGAACGGCCGACCTCGGCCAAGCCGGGCGACGAAGCGGTGATCCTCGGCGACGGCACGATCGAGGGGTTCGTGGGCGGTGCCTGCGCCGAATCGACGATCAGGGCCCAAGCGCTCAGCCTCCTCGATTCGGGGGAGTCGAGGCTGGTGCGCATCTGCCCGGAGCCCGAGCCCGCTCACGCGGGCAAGACCGTCGTGCACAACCCGTGCCTCTCGGGAGGGACGCTCGAGATCTTCTTGGAGCCCGAGCTCCCGGCGCCCTTGCTCGTGGTGGTGGGCGACACGCCGATCGCCCGGGCGTTGAGGGCGTTGGCGGCGCCGCTCGGCTACACGGCCATGTCGTTCGAGGGCGACGAGATCCCCGAAGGAACCAGTGCGGTGGTGGTGGCCACCCACGGCCGCGACGAGGAGGTTGCCCTGACCGCCGCGCTCCAGGCCGACGTGGCCTATGTCGGGTTGGTGGCGAGCCGCAAGCGGGGCGATTCGGTGGTCGGGGCGCTCGGGGTGTGCTGCTCGATGAAGAGTCGGGTGCACACGCCGGCCGGGCTCGACATCGGCGCCCGAACACCGGAGGAGGTGGCGTTGTCGATCCTGGCCGAGATCGTGGCGAACCGGCCCCGCCCCTCGTTGCGCCCGGTCGAAGGTCTCGACGGACCGGCGTCGACGGCAACGGCCATCGACCCGGTGTGTGGAATGACCGTGGCCACCGTGGAGTCATCGCTCCATCTCGACCACGACGACGGCCGGGTGTGGTTCTGCGGGAGCGGTTGCCTCCGGGCGTTTGCCGCCGACGCCTCGGCGTACCCCGTTTCGTGATCCCGGCGACGATCGACGAGCTCACGAACGGGCTCGACTCGACGGGCTACGTGGCCGACCTGGGTCTGGCGACCTCGTTGTTCTGCGCCGTGCGCCTTCCCCAACCGCTGCTGCTGGAGGGCGAGGCGGGAGTGGGGAAGACCGAGGCCGCCAAGGCGTTGGCCGAGGTGCTCGACACCCCCTTGATCCGGCTCCAGTGCTACGAAGGCATCGATGCGGCCGAGGCCCTGTACGAGTGGAACTACCCACGCCAGCTGCTCGGCATCCGGCTCGCCGAGTCGCAGGGCCGGCGGGTGGCCGAGGCCGACCTGTTCGGTGCCGACTTCCTGGTGGCCCGTCCGCTCCTGCGCGCCGTCCAGCACCCCGGCCCGCGCCCCGTGGTGCTCCTGATCGACGAGATCGATCGGGCCGACGACGAGTTCGAGGCGTTCCTGCTCGAGTTGCTCGCCGAGGGCTCGGTCACGATCCCGGAGCTCGGCACCATCCGCTCCGCGTTCCCGCCGATCGTGGTGCTCACGTCGAATCGCACGCGAGACCTCCACGATGCGCTCAAGCGGCGCTGCCTGTATCACTGGATCGACTACCCCGCCCTCGACCGGGCGATCGAGATCATCCGGCGCCGGGTGCCCGACGCGTCGCTCACCATCACCGAGCAGGTGGCGGCGGCCACGGCCCGGTTGCGTACCGTCGACGTGCAGAAGCCGCCCGGGATCGCCGAGGCCATCGGTTGGCTCCACGCGCTGCAGCTCCTGGGAGTGGAGACGTTGAACGCCGAGGCGGTCGGCCGCACGCTCGGTTCGGTGCTGAAGTACCGGGAGGATCTCGACGTCGCGCACGAGCGGGGCCTCGCGTGGGTGGCGAGTGGCTGACAGCCGGCTCGGACCCGACCTCGCGCTGGTCGCCGGAACCTTTGCCTCCCGGCTGCACGACGCCGGGCTCCCGGTGGGTCCGGAGCGTGGTGGGCGTTTCGTTCGGGCGATCGCGCTGGCCGCGCCGGCCCGCACCGACGAACTGTACTGGCTCGCCCGAACCACGATGGTGAGCGAGCACCATCAGGTGGCGACCTTCGACGCCGTGTTCGACCAGGTGTTCCGAGGCTGGGTCGACGATGCCACGCGGGGCGGCATGGAGGCACCACCACTCCCGGTGCCGCCCCGCCGCGCCGATCGCGGGCGGGAGCTGCCCTCCGAGTCGCCGGGCGATACATCCGCATCTTCGTCGGCTCGACCCTCGGGCGGGTCTGCGGGCGACGCCGCTGCCGACGCCGATGCGGTGCCGTTCGGCGTGGCTTCCGACGAGGAACGCCTCGCGACCAAGGACTTCGGAGCATGCTCGCCCGAGGAGTTGGCGGCCCTCGCCGAGTTGATGGCCGGGTTCCCGGCCGCCGTGCCCCAGCGGCCAGGTCGTCGGACCGAGCGTCACCATCGCGCCGGTCGCCTCGACGTGCGCCGGACACTCAGAGCGGCGCACCGATCAGGGGGCGACCCGGTGCACCGCGTCCGCCGCCGCCCTCGGACCCGCACTCGTCGGGTGGTGCTGCTGGCCGACGTCTCGGGCTCGATGGAGCCGTACGGCCGGGCGTACCTGTACCTGCTCCACGGGGCCGTGCGGGCCGCTCACGCCGAAGCCTTCGTCGTGGCGACCCGGCTCACGCGCGTGACTCGGCTGCTGCGACGATCATCGCCCGAGCTCGCCCTCCGGTCGGCCACCGCAGCGGCGCCCGACTGGGCCGGGGGGACGAGGTTGGGGGAGTCGTTGCGGACGTTTCTCGACGATTGGGGCCGTCGCGGGATGGCACGTGGCGCGGTCGTGATCATCGTGTCCGACGGTTGGGAGCACGGCGACCCGGCGCTGCTCGGCGAGCAGATGGCTCGTCTCGGCCGGCTCGCCCACAAGATCGTGTGGGTGAACCCACACGTGCAGAGCCCGTCGTACCAGCCGTTCGTCGGTGGGATGAGATCCGCGCTCCCCCATGTCGACACGTTGGTGAGCGGACACAGCCTCGATGCGTTCTCGGCCGTGCTCGCCGCGCTCGCCTCCTGACCGCGGCGCGTCAAAGCGAGGGCGGCCACGATCGTCGACGGCGCGTTGGTGAGCGGTCCTCGGTCGGAAGTACGGTCGGCGCCGACTTCTCGACCCCACGAGCACCTGGAGCACCCCGATGGCTGAACTCGGATACGACGGCAAGGTAGCGATCATCACCGGCGCTGGTGGAGGTCTCGGTCGTGAGCACGCGCTGCTGTTGGCGTCCCGCGGCGCTCTGATCGTCGTCAACGATCTCGGTGGCGCGGTCGACGGCACCGGGAGCGACAAGGGCGCAGCCGAGCGGGTGGTCGACGAGATCAAGGCGATCGGCGGCGAGGCCGTCGCCGACACCAACTCCGTCGCCACGCCCGAGGGAGGCGCGGCGATCGTGCAGAGTGCCGTCGACGCGTTCGGGAAGGTCGACATCGTCATCAACAACGCCGGGATCCTGCGGGACAAGGCGTTCCACAACCTGACGCCCGATCTGCTCGATCCCGTCCTCGACGTGCACCTGAAGGGTGCCTTCAACGTGAGCCGGCCGGCTTTCGTGATGATGCGCAACCAGGGGTATGGGCGCATCGTGTCGACCTCGTCGGCCGCAGGCATCTTCGGCAACTTCGGTCAGACCAACTATGGAGCCGCCAAGATGGGGCTGGTCGGGCTCACCCGCGTGCTGGCCATCGAGGGCGCCAAATTCAACATCACCGCCAACGCCATCGCCCCACTCGCCCTCACCCGCATGACCGAGACGATCCTCGGGTTCCTTCGGCGACAAGTTGGCCCCTGGACTGATCTCGCCGGTGGTGGCTACCTCGCCCACGAGAGCTGCAGGCCACCGGTCGGGTGTTCTCGGTGGGTGGCGGTCGGGTGGCCGAGGTCTTCATCGCTGAGACCCCCGGCTTCTACAAGGCGGACCTCACCCTCGAGGACGTGGCCGAGAACTTCGCGGCGATCACGGCCCGTGACGGCTACGCGGTGCCCGCCAACCTCGGCGAGGAGACCGGGTTGTTCATGAACGCGTTTCAGGGCTGATCGCCGTGCACCACGTCGTCGTCGACGGTCGACGCATCGCCTACCGCCACGTCGAGGGCAATCGGCGACCGCTGGTGTTCGTCCACGGGTGGACCTGTGCCCGGTGGGCGTTCGCACCGCAAGTCGAGCACTTCGGAGCGAGGGGCCATGAGCTGATCGTGCTCGACCTGCCCGGCCACGGTGCGAGCGACCCCATCGGAGGCCCGATCGGTGTCGACGGGCTCGCCGCAGCGGTCCACGGCGTGATGGAGGCAACGAACACGCTCGGCGCGGTCGTGGTCGGCCACAGCCTGGGCGCGATGACCGCGTTGGCGTTTGCTGCCTCGGACCCCCAGGCCACACGTGCCGTCGTCGCCATCGACCCGGCGCCGATGTGCCGGGCACCGGGCGAGACGGACTCACTCGCTGGAGTCGCGGCCGGCCTTCGCGACGAGGCATCGCGGGCGGGGCTCTTCGCGGCCATCGTCGGCTCGTTCTTCCACGCGGATTCGGATCCAGCCGTGCGCGCGACCGTCGAGGCCGGAATGGGCGGCGCCACCGACGACGCGCGGATCGAGGGTTTCGCAGCGATGCTCACCGTGGACGGCCCCGCCGTCCTCGGCGCGGTCACTGTCCCTGTGCTCCACATCGCCGCGACACCGCCGTTGAACGACCCGGCGGCGTTCGCGGCGCTGGTGCCCGACTGCACGACGGGAATGACCGTTGGGGCCGGGCACTTCGCCCAGCTGGAAGTGCCCGAGCAGGTCAACTCGATGATCGAGCGCTTCTTGCACAGCGTCGCCGCCCGTTGAACTCGCTCGGCGACCCGCTGCGGGCGGAGCGGCGACGCGGTTCTCCCAGTGCCTGGTGCAGCCACCTCGATCGGCGTGGGAACCGGCGGGTCACATGAGGCGCTTGGCCACCTCCTCGAGCATCACCTCGGTGGCGCCACCTCCGATCGGCAGGATGCGGGCGTCCCGGGACATCCGCTCGACCGCCGACTCGCGCATGTAGCCCATCCCGCCATGGAACTGGACGCAGTCGTACATGATCTGGTTGACGACCTCGGCGCCGAAGGCCTTGACCCCTGACATCTCCTTGACGTTGTCGCGCCCGGCACCCATGACCGTGTCACCCAGCCAGGCAGCGTGGTAGAGCGAGGCTCGCACGGCGTCGAGCTTGGCCTGGTTCATGGCCAGCCGTTGGCGGATCGCACCGAGGTCGTAGAGATGACCACCGAACGCCTGGCGCGATTGGGTGTGCGCAACGGTCAAGTCGAGTGCGGCCTGTGCGGCGCCGACCCCCATGGCGACCAGCACCATGCGCTCGTTCTGGAAGTTCCGCATGGTCTCGTAGAACCCGCGGTGCACCGTGCCGAGCACCTGGTCGTCCGGAACCCACACGTCGTCGAGCACGAGCTCGGCGGTGTCGGAGCACAGCCAGCCATGCTTCGAGAGCTTCTTGGCGACCGAGAAGCCGGCTGTTCCCGCCGGAACCAGGAACATCGTGATCCCGTATCGATTCGTCGGGTCCGTCCGTGCGGCGACGATCGAGAGGTCGCCGTACACCCCGTTGGTGATGAAGGTCTTCGTGCCGTTGATCCGCCAGCCGTCGCCGTCGCGGATGGCGGACGTGCGGATGCCGGCGACATCGGAGCCTGCGTCGGGTTCGGTGACGGCGATCGACATGATCGTGTCGCCCGACAGCGCGCCCGGGAGCCATCGCTCGAGTTGCTCCGCCGTCCCGGAGTTCACCAGGTGCGGACCGCTCATGTCGGTATGAACGAGCACCGTGACGTCGAAGCCGCCGAACGTCGAAGACCCCAGGGCCTCGCTGAACACAGCACTCGCGATCATGCCGAGCCCGAGTCCGCCCAGCGCCTCCGGCACGCGCAACCCGAGCATGCCGAGTGATCCCATCTGTTTCAGGACCCCTCGCGGCACCTGGCCGGCCTCCTCCCAGGCGTCCCCGTTGGGTTTGACCTCCTTGCGGACGAATTCCACCGTCTGCTGGTAGATCGCGTGGAGCTCGTCGTTCATGTAGATGTTGCGCATTCGACTCCTTGTCATCTGACAGCGTGCACGTGACGACCTCGTCCGGCATCGAGATACGTGAGTGCTCTGGTCGCAGCATTGGCGCCACACATGCCGTGGGCGCCCGCACCTGGTGGTGTCGACGCCGAACACAAGTAAACGCCCGGAATCCCGGTGGCGTAGGGGTTCGTCGCGACGCGAGGGCGGAACAAGGTCTGGCGGAGCGAGGTCGCCCCACCGATGATGTCGCCGCCGACGTAGTTCGGGTTGTAGACGGCCATCTCGGTGGTCGATCGCACGGCGGTGCCGACGATTCGATCACGGAATCCCGGTGCGAACCGTTCGATCTGGCCGACGATGGCCGCTGTGGCATCGCCGGTGTAGCCATGGGGCACGTGGGCGTAGGTCCACACCGGATGCACGTCACCGACCGATCGGCCGGGGTCGGCGAGGTACTGCTGACCCACGAGCACGAACGGATCGGCCGGCATCCGCCCGTCGTGCACCGCCCGTTCACCCGCGACGACCTCCTCCGAGGTGCCGCCCGCGATGCACCGTGCAGGCGCGACGGGCAACGTCGGCCGTCCACGGCACGCCGCCCTCGACGGCGAAGTCGACCTTGAACGCTCCTGGCCCGTGGGCGAACTTCCGGTACGCAGCTGCGACCGGGCGGGGCAGCCGGTCGCCGAGGATGCCCAGCGCGATCCGAGGTGACACGTCGAGCATCAACAGGTCGTGCGCGGGAAGATCACCCACCGAGGTGACGGAGACGCCCGTCTCGAACGTGCCGCCGTGCGCGACCACATCTGCCGCGAGCGCGTCGGCGATCGTCTGCGACCCACCTTCGGCAACCACCCACCCATGGGCATGCGCAGCCGCAATGAGCGTGAACCCGATCGCACTCGTCATCGGCCGGTCGAGGCGCCAGAACGAGTGTGCGGCGACACCTGCCCAGAGCGCCCGCGCCTGCGGACTCTTCCAGAGCCGTCCCAACACGGTGGCCGGCGCCACCACGCGCATCCCGAATCGCGCCAGCGTCACCGGGTGGCGCGGCACGCGCAGGATCGGCTGCGAGATGTCTTCGAAGAGCGCATCGAAGTGCTCGACGATCGGCTCGAACAGCCGCCGCCAGCGGTGCACCGTCGCCCCGAGCGCTTCCGCCGTCCGCTCGAACGACTGGAAGAACGCGCCGGCGGTACCGTCGTCGAGCGGATGGGCGCAGTCGACCTCTGCTGTGCGCCACGTGATGCCAGGCAGCAGGAGCTGCCGGAACAACGGTGAAGCGATCGCGAGGGGGTGCACGGCCGAGCAGTGGTCGTGCACCAGACCCGGGAGCAGGTCCTCGGAACTGCGCGTCCCGCCGCCGATCGTGGGCGCGCCCTCGAGAACCGTCACCGACACGCCGGCGCGGGCGAGGAGCGCCGCCGCTGCGAGTCCGTTCGGTCCGGCGCCGACGACGATCGCCGTGGCCACGCCGCTCAAGCCTTCGGCGATGCCCCGAAGCCGCGGCCGCCCGGTCCCGGGTACGCCTCGCCAGAGGGCTCGTATCCATCACGGGTCCAGGTGATCGACGTGGGGGAGCAGACCGTTCGGCAACCACGGCTGCTCCTTGGCCGCATCGTCGTTGTGGTACCACCCCTTCTCGACCGTACCGAGTGCAGCGTCGATCACGCGGTACTGCACCTTCTTCGAGAACATCGGCTGGGACTCGGTGAACACGACCACGAGGTCGCCCGGCTCGTAGTGGCAGCGCTCCTGCACGGCCTCGACGAGGCGCTCGTCGTGGCAATGGCCATCGCCGAAGTTCCATCCGGTGAGCGTGTTGCTGATGAACTCGCCTTCGCGCAGCACCCTCGTGTCGATATCGCCGCTGTGGCGCAGATGCATCGTGATGTGGCATACGGCCCATCGGATGCATCATCCGGAACGCCATCGCCTTCTGGATGAAGATCTCGGAGATCTCCTTGCCGAAGATCGGTTCGATCTGGTCGATCTGGTTGTCGGCCGCCTTCACGATCCGCTCGTTGAGCCGGTCCTCCTTCTCCTTGTCGCGGAACGACCACGTCGTCGAGGCCCAGTTGCCGGCGTACTGCTTCATGCCGATCAGGAACGACACGTACTGCGGCCAGATCGCCCCCAACACGATCGGGAAGAGCGCGAACACCACCACGCCGGCGAGCAGCGCCGGGTTCATGTCACCGAGTCCGTACCCGCTGCCGGCGGGGAAGTTGGCGAACAGGAACGCGGCGCAGAAGATGAAGAAGACGTTCCACTCGAGCGGCACCGCGAGCGGGATGGTGGAGATGATGAACGTGTGGAGCATCCACATCGACACGATCGCGATCCACGTGAGCCACGGCCATGGCGAGAACAGCAGGGTCAACGGCATCACGATCTCGGCGGTCGTGCCGCCGACGTGGGCGACGCACACTGCGTGAAATTCGAAGGGCGGAGGTCGTTCGGGTAGTCGCGGACGGTCGCCATGCGCAACTTGCGGACCCGTTCCACGGCGTGTTCTGGATCATGATCGCAGACCGTTGCCGGAAAGCCGTGCTGCAGCTTCGATACACCCGCTCCCATCCAGACGACGACGATGAAGATCTTGGCGGCGACGATCATGTCGACGAAGCTCGGGAACAGCGCAAATGCCAGCATCGTCGGCACGTACTGCTCGGGCCGTGAGGCCAGGAACACGCACTTGTCGCGCAGGCCCATCAGCACGATCAGGCAGGCGTACATGATCAACGGCCACCGCGGCATCAAGCCGGCCGTGCCCTCGGGCAATCCCTGTACCTCGTTCACCCGAGAGGAACAGCATCATGATGAGCCAGAACACGATCAGCTTGTAGAGCCCGGTGTCCCACGGCGTGCGTCGGTTGCCCTTGGTGAACGGCACATGGTTCGGATATGGCGGGATGCGGATGGTGTCGTTCTGCCACCAGTACAACGACGCTCCGATGAGCGGGTCGAAGTGGAACGCCATCGGTCCACACGTCGCGGCCAGACCGAGGATCTCGAGCAGAACCGTCCAGACCATCAGCTTCTGGTACAGGATCGGCTCGTCCCACCAGCCTCCGATGTCGTTGAACTCGAGGCCCTTGGTGAACGCCCCGGCAACGATCAGGCCGAACAGGCCGTAGAAGAAGATCTTCCACACGTAGAACATGGCGGTCTGCTTGGGGGTCCCGAAGCCTGCCTCCACCCAGTGCAGCTGGAGCAGCTTCATCCTCGGCAGGAACGGGATCTTGAGAACTCGTCGAGGTCGACGGGTGGTAGTTCGGCGGTGCGGTAGCCCATGTGTGTCTTCCCGTGTGCGGTTGTGTGAGGTGCTTCGGTCAGAACTTGCGACCGCGGCGAAGGCGTTGCTGCCAGTCGCGCCGCTGCTGTTCGGCGTTCGAGATAGTCGTCGTCTTCGCTGTGTGCGCCGGCGAGACACCTGCGTGCCGGTGAGTCGTCGAAGCTCGCGCTCGCGTACGCGCTGGCGCATCCATGCCTTGCGCTTGTCCTTGCGGCGCTTGCGCTCGATGTGGTCTTCTTCGCTCTCGGCCGTACCGCTCAGGTACGCCTCTTCGATCTCGTCGAGGCGTTGCAGCGCTTCGGCCGAGGGCAACTCCATCCGGATCTGGCCCCGTGCCATCAGGTACATGCGATCGCTGTACCGAAGTGCCTTCCGAGCGTGCTGCTCGATGATCAGGGCGCCGATGCCGAGCTCGTCGGCGGCCTTACGTACCGCGCTGAGCAGGCGGTCGACGATCATCGGGGCCAGGCCGAGTGAGAGCTCGTCGGCCAGCAGCAGCTTCGGTTCGCGGCTCAACGCTCGTGACAGCGCCACCATCTGCTGCTCGCCGCCGGACAGCATGCCGCCGCGGACATCGAGGCGCGGTTCGAGCTCGGGGAACAGCTCGAGTGCCTTGTCGACCGAGCCGCCGCCGATACGAAGGTTGTCGCGCGTCGACATCTTGGTGAAGATGAGGCGTTCCTCGGTGACCAGCCCGACTCCCTGACGCACGCGCTGGTACATCGGCGTGAAGGTCGGCACGTTGCTGAACATCACGATGCCGTCGACCGGTGCCAGCTCACCGGCGATCGTCAACAGCGTGGTGGATTTGCCGGCGCCGTTCGGCCCGAGCAGGCACACCACCTCGCCGGACCTCACGGTGAGGTTCACCCCCGACACCACCTCGCGACCGAGGTAGCCGGCCTTCAGCGCACGAGTCTCCAACAGGTTCGGTGTGCTAGTCACTGCGTACGGGCTCGTCTCACCGGGCCCATCGGGCAGGCGGTTCGCGATGTCGGTCATCGGGCACCTCCGACGACCGGCTCGGGCGTCCGAGGCTCGGCCGGTCTGATGTCGAGCTCCTCGTCGGACTTCTGTCCGAGGTAGGCGGCGATGACCGCCGGATCGTTGCGCACCTGTTCGGGAGTGCCGTTGGCGATCATCTTGCCGAAGTCGAGCACGACCACGTTGTCGCAGACCCCCATCACGAAGTTCATGTCGTGCTCGACGACCAGGATCGCGATGCCCCACTCGTCGGCCAGCTGACGCACGACCCGACCGAGCTCGACGCTCTCGACCGAGCTGAGGCCGGCGGCCGGCTCGTCGAGCAGGAGCACACTCGGGTGCATGGCCACGGCTCGTGCAATGGCCAGCAGCCGGCGCTTGCCGAACGAGAGATCGCTGACCTCACGGTGCAGGTCATCGTCGAGCTCGAACGCCTTGATCGCGCGCACGACCTCGGGCTGGAACTTGGGGATCTTCGGCCAGACGAGATCGCGGAAGTACGAGCGCATGTCCTGAGGGTCGGCGGCGACGCTGAGGTTCTCGAACACGGTCGTGTCCTCGAACAACTCGAGCGACTGGAACGAGCGCGCCACCCCGGCGTGCACCCTCGTTGCGGCACCGGCGCCGGAGACGTCGAGGTCGTCGACGAGCACCGTGCCCGACGCTTTCGTGAACCCGGTGAGCGCGTCGATCAGCGACGTCTTGCCGGCCCCGTTCGGTCCGATCAGGCCCGTCACCTTTCCCGGTGTGAGGGTGAAGCTGACGTTGTCGACCGCGGTGACAGCGCCGTAGCGCACCGAGAGATCGGTGACCGTGAGCGAGCGGGGCGGCACCTTCTCGGAGTGTTCTGTCTCGACCGAGCACGGACACGTCCTCGAGCTTGATGAAGTACGACTCACCGAACTTCTTCGTACGCTTCATGAACCGGAACGTCTTCACCCACTCGGCGGCCACTCCATCGGGATTGGCGAGCACCGTCAGCAGGATTGCGATGCCGCTGATCAACTCGATGTACTGGCCGACGCCACTCCACGTCGCCTCCATCACCTCCTGGTTGAAACCGGCCGTGGCCATCGTGGCGCCGACGAACGCGCCGAGGAGGTGGCCCACGCCGCCGACGAGCGAGAGGCCGGCGTAGAGGATCGACGTGAAGCTGGTGTACGACTGGTAGCTGATCGAACTCAGGCGGAACGCCAGCAGGATCCCGCCCAACGCCGCGATCGCCGAGGCGAACGAGAACGCGAACAGCTTTGCCCGCACCACGTCGATCCCGAGCGCCGCAGCGGCGCGTTCGTTGGTGCGCACGGCGATCAGGCGGCGGCCGCTGCGGCCGCGCCGAACGTTCGCCACCATCCACACCGTCACCAGCGCCATCGCCAGCACGAAGATCGCGTACCGATCGGGGTGGCGGATCGAGCTGATGTCGTAGCCGAACAACGAAGGGTCGCCGACCTGCGTGCCCTCGACGCCACCGGTGTACTCGCGGTTGCGGAACAGCATCAGTTCCATTGCGGTGCCGAGGCCGAGCGTTGCGATCGCCAGGTTGATGCCGCGGGTTCGCACGGCCGGGAGGGCGAAGATCAACCCCATCGGCACGGCCGCAAGAACACCGGCGACGAGACCCAGGAGGAACGGTATGTCGTAGACCGCGACGAGTCGCCCGGCGACATAGGCGCCGAAGCCCGCCATCGCGTACTGGGCGAGCGAGAGCTGTCCTGCGTAGCCGGTGAGCACCACGATGGAGAGCAGCACGATCCCGGCTCCCAGCGACACGGTGATCGCGTCGATCCACTTCGCGTCCTTGGTCAGCACGATGAACACCACTGCACCGCTGGCGAAGATCGTCCAGTCCCAGGACATCTTGCCGGAGCCGACCATCGGGAGCTTCTGGAGGAAGTGGTCGCGCAACGGCAGTGATCGTCCGCGGAACACCATCATCACGATGATCACCAGGAACGGCAGTGAGGGACCGAGCCCGTCCTGATGGGCGAACCGCCCGACGAGTGCCTGCCCGATGCCGAGTGCGAACCCGGCAGCGGTTGCCACGGGGAACGACTTGAACTCGCCGACCAGCGCAGCCGCCAGCGCGGCGAGCACGAGCGCTGTCATCGACGTCACCTGCAGCGTGATGATCGGCACCACGAGGATGCCGGCAACGCAGGCGACGGCAGATCCGAGTGCCCAGTTGATGACCGCGACGTAGTTCGGCGACACACCGACGGCGGCAGCTGAGCGCTCGTTCTCCGAAACGGCCTCAGTGGCGAGACCGAACTGACTCGACCGGTAGAGCATCCACAGCAGCGCCGCCGACACGCACCCGATCGCCAGCAGGATCAACCGGTCGACCGTGATACCGACGTCACTCCACAACGTGATCCGGTTGGTGGGGAGCCAGCTGTCGACCTGGTGAGCCTGCGAGCCGTAGCGGATGACGACGCCTGCCTGGACGAGGATCAGCACGCCGAGCGTTGCGAGCACCTGGACCAACGTGCTGGCCCGCTTGCGCTGGAGCGGGCGCATGATCACCCAGTGTGTGAGGGCGCCGAGCAACGCCGACAGCGCCACGCCCGCGGCCGCCGCGACGAGGAACGGCAGGCCCTGCTCGTACTGCAGCTCCCATTGCAGGTACACGCCGGCGATCGCTGTGGCACCGAGTGAGAAGTTCAGGACGCCAGTACCCCGGAAGATGACGATCAGGCCCTGGGACGCGAATGCATACAGCGCGCCGACGCCGAGCCCCAACAACGCGAACTTGACGACCTCGTTCATCATCCCCCAGATCGTGAGCCTTCCCCAGCGCCCCTGCGCCAAACCGGAAAGGCTCGCGTCACCTTAACGCACGTTCAGGTTTGGTGTCGACCAAGTTGTGTGCCTCGTGGTACTCTCCCGGCCTCGCAGGTGCAAGGAGCTGCCGCGAGTAATCGATCATTGGGGGATTACATGGGGTCTCTGAGAACGTCCGTCTCATGGCGGCGTATTGTTGCGATCGTTGCGTTGTGCGGAGTCGGCGCCACGGCGTGCGGCAGCGACGACGCCGCGGAGAGCGCCGACACCGCCGCTTCGACCGAGTCATCGGAAGCGGCCTCGACCGACACCGCTGTCGCACCGTCGAGCGGCGACCCGATCAAGGTCATGACCGTCACGACGCTGAACGCCGCCGGGCCGACCTACGAGAACATCTCGATCACGGCCAGCCTGTACGCCGACTACATCAACGCCAAGGGCGGAATCAACGGGCATCCGCTCGAAGTGACGGTCTGCGACGAGAAGTTCGACCCTGCGGTGGCCACCACGTGTGCGCGGCAGGCCGTCGACGAGGGAATGGTGTCGATCGTCGGATCGTTCACCTATTTCGCCGAGTCGATCGTGCCCGTGATCAGCGAGTCGAGCATCACCTGGTTCGGTGCCTGCTGCCCGATCACGCCGGCCGAGCTCACCAGCCCGTACTCGTTCAACATCGGCAACCAGCCGATGTACGCGGTCGGTGCGGTGAAGAAGGCGGTCGACGACGGATGCGAGAACATCAACGCCGTGATCATCGACGGCGCCCAGGTGTTCATCCCGCCGATGGAGAACGCGATGAAGGCGCTCGGCAAGACCTTCGGTGAGACCGTCATCCTGCCGCCCACCGCCCAGGACTATTCGGCCGAAGTCGCTCAGGCATCGAGCGGCGCCGACTGTGTCGTCGCCATCATCTCCGAGACGCCGTTCATCACCTGGAACACCGCGTGGAGCCAGTCGGGCACTGAAGCCCGCCAATACGGCCCGCAGGGCAACCTCAACGCGATCTCGGCGAAGGGGAACGAAGAGGCCACCGACGGCGACATCATCGTCGGCATGTACCCCGACATCTCCACCGAGCCGTGGGCCGAGTACCGCGCTGCGCTCGAGGGCGCCGGCGTCGACCAGGAGAAGAACGACTTCAACAGCCTGGGTGGAATGGGCACGTGGGCAGCGTTCGTCGGTTTCACGCAGATCGCCGAAGGCATCGAGGGCGACATCACTGCAGCGTCGTTCTACGAAGCGGCCAACACGACCACCAACCTCGACCTGAACGGCATGGTGCCGCCGATCGACTTCACCAAGGAGTGGGCCGACGGCCTCGAGGGCTACAACCGCCTGTTCAACCGCAGCGTGGTGTACAGCACGCTCGAGAACGGCAAGGTCGTGCCGCTGGGCACCGACTTCGAAGACGTGGGCGACCTCGCGATGGGTGTCGCTCCCTGACCTACGGGTGAGTCAGGACGGGTGAATCACGACATCGGGGCGGGTGGTCAGCTGACCGCCCGCCCCGAACCGTCCCAGTAGCGAGCGCGAACAGTCTTCTTGTCCGGCTTGCCGACAGGTGTGAGCGGCAGGGAGTCGACGTAGTCGATCGTCTTCGGCGCCTGCTGCGACCCCTTGGCATCCTTCACGATCTGCTGGAGTTCGAGGGTCAACTCATCCGAGGCGGTCGCGTCGGACTCGAGGACCACGACGGCCTTCACGGCCTCACCCCACTTCGGGTCGGGCACGCCGACCACCATGACCATCGAAACGGCCGGGTGCGAGCTGATCACGTCCTCGACCTCGCGAGGGAAGACGTTGAACCCGCCGGTGATCACCATGTCCTTGGTGCGATCGACGATGTAGAGATACCCCTCGTCGTCGTAACGGCCCACGTCGCCCGTGTGCAGCCATCCACCCGCCAGCGCCTCGGCGGTCTCGTCGGGCAGATCCTTGTACCCGTTCATGACGAGCGGACCACGCACACAGATCTCCCCGGACTCGCCGGGTGCGACCTCAGCACCATCGGGATCGAGCAGCGCCAGGTGCATCCACGGCACCGGCCGGCCGCACGATGCGAGGCGCTCGGGCCGGGACAGGTCGTGCTCACCCTTCTTCAGATGGGTGAGCACCATCGGCGCCTCGGTCTGGCCGAAGAACTGGAAGAAGATCGGCCCCCAGTGCTCGATCGCTGCCGCCAATTTGGCGGGGCTCATGGGTGAGGCGCCGTAGAAGATGGTCTCCATCGAGCTCATGTCGACGGTGTGGTAGCGCGGGTGGCCTTGGAGTGCGTAGAGCATCACCGGCACGATCAGCGTGCACGTGATGCGGTGCTGCTCGACGAGGTCGAAGAACGCGTCGGGGCTGAACGCCTCCATCACGTAGAACGCCCCGCCCGAGATGAGCACCGGCGCCAGGAGCGACAGGGCAGCGTGCGACAGCGGCGTGGGCACGGCGATCCGCAGCTCCGACGGGAACTCCCACTCGGCCAGCTGGATCCACGTCATCGCCTGCCACACGCGCTGAGTCATCAGCACGCCTTTCGAACGGCCGGTGGTGCCGCCCGTGTAGACGACCGTGCAGAGATCCTCGAGGTGCACGTCGGGCGCGACCAGCGTTTCGGGTGCGAACTGGTCGGCCAGCGCGAGGTAGTCGTCGCCGGCATCGTTCGGGCCGAAGCCGAGCAGACGTGATGCCGGGGTGCCGTGCCGCGATCTCGGCTGCCCGTTCCGCAAAGTGCTCGGCGTCGTAGACCAGGCACTCGATCGCGGCGTCGCCGATGACGTAGGAGTGGTCGGCCAGCGAGCTCATCGGATGCAGCGGCGTGAGGACGACACCGTTCACCAACGAGGCCATCGCGTTGATCAACACCTCTGGGCGGTTCTTCGACAGGATCGCGAGTCGGCTACCGCAATTGATCCCGCGGTGCCGCTGGGCCTGCAGGAACTGGCTCGTTCGGGCACGCACGTCCGCGTACGACAGGAAACCGTCGGAGGTGTGGATGCACGGCCTCTCGTCGTGCGACTCGAGACTGCGCACGACGAGGTGGGGCAGCAGCGGCTGCTCGTGAAGGATCGCGACCATGAGGAGGGGGTGAGAACTCAGACGATCTGCATCGCGACGATCAACGCGATCAGTCCCGCCGTGAGCACGATCATCACCACGGCCGCCACTGCATCACGCGTGACCGACCGCTGCAGCGCCGGGTCGACCGGCGGCGGTGTGACGTCTTGGTCCTTGAGCTGATAGGTCATGTCCGTCCCCCAAGTCCGAACTTCGACGAGCGTCACCTTAGCGTATGTTAAGGAGCCATGGACCTTGGAGAGAACGGGAAGACGCGAGAGTTGCGCGAGCGACTCGAGGCCTTCATGGACGAGCACGTCTACGCCAACGAGGACCGTTTCTTCAGCGAATCGATGGAGCTCGGACCGTGGGCGGTGTGGCCAGTGGTCGAGGAACTGAAGCCCCTCGCTCGCGCCGCAGGACTGTGGAACCTGTTCCTCGGTCATGGCGATCACGGCCAGGGTCTGACGAACCTCGAGTACGCACCCCTGTGCGAGGTGATGGGGCGTTCGCATCTGGCGCCCGAGGTCTTCAACTGCTCGGCGCCGGACACCGGCAACATGGAAACCTTGCTGCGGTACGGCACGTCCGAGCAGCAGGAGCGTTGGCTCACCCCCCTGCTCGCCGGCGACGACCCGCTCGGCGTTCGCGATGACCGAGCCGGCGGTCGCGTCGAGCGACGCGACCAACATCGAGAGTTCGATCGTTCGCGACGGCGACGAGTACGTCGTCAACGGTCGCAAGTGGTACACCACCAACGCCACGCATCCGCGCTGCGACATCATCATCTTCATGGGCAAGTCCGATCCGGGCAACGCGGATCGGCATCGCCAGCAGTCGATGATCCTGGTGCCGCGGGACACGCCGGGTGTCGACGTGCTGCGGCCGCTGCCGGTGTTCAACTTCTACGGCATGCCCGACCGCGCGTCGGAGGTGCAGTTCACCGACGTGCGCGTGCCTGCGGCAAACATGCTGTTGGGCGAAGGACGAGGGTTCGAGATCGCCCAGGGCCGTCTCGGTCCAGGGCGCATCCACCACTGTATGCGACTCATCGGTCTGGCCGAACGGGCGCTCGAGATGATGTGCCGGCGCACCGAGCACCGAGTGACGTTCGGCCAACCGATCGCCACCCAGAGCGTCACCCTCGAACGCATCGCCGAGGCGCGCATCGCGATCGAGCAGTGCCGCCTGCTCACGTTGAAGACGGCACACCTCATGGACACGGTCGGCAACAAAGAAGCCCGTCGCGAGATCGCGATGATCAAGATCGCCGCCCCGCAGATGGCCTGCCAGGTGGTCGACTGGGCCATCCAGGCGTTCGGCGGAGCAGGAACGAGCAACGACTTCGGCCTCGCTGCGATGTACGCGACCGCTCGGCTGCTGCGACTCGCCGACGGCCCCGACGAGGTGCACCGCAACCAACTGGGCCGACTCGAGCTCAAGCGACACTCGGCCAAGGGGCCGATCGAGTCCCGCGCCGCCTTCGCCCCGACCTGGGAGCACTGAGGCCTGCACGCGAGGGATTCAGTCCTCGACCGCCTCCAGCACGAGGAGCGTCTGATGCAGATCGACCCGGTCGCCGGCCGCCACGGCGACCGCACGCACGATCGCGCGCTGGCCGGCCCGCAGGGTGTGTTCCATCTTCATCGCTTCGACCACGGCGACGGTACGACCGGCCTCCACCTGGTCGCCCACTTCGACATCGACGCTGACGACCGTGCCCGGCATCGGACTCACGACGGTGAGCTCGAGGGCCGCCGTGGCGTCGCGGCCCGGGCCGTGCGCGGGGGCAGCACCGAACTGCAGCGAGGCACCTCCTCGGCCCAGCCACACCCTGGACGCCGATACGGCGACTGTGTAGCGCTCCACGACCCCCTCGACCGTGAGTCGCAGTCGTGGACCTTCGAACTCCGCGCGCAGGTGTGCGGCCCACTCGCCGACCGACGCCTCCCAGGTCTCGTCCCCCGCACTTCGCAGGCGTACCTCGACGGGGTGGCCGCCGCCGTCGACGAGCCGCATCTTGATCGCCGACCGCTCGCTCAGACGCCAGCCGCGGCGGTCGCCCCAGGGGCCCGACCGGGCCGAGGCGTCGAGGAGCGCGAGCGCGGCGGCAACAGCGGCCGAGTCGGGCGCCGCCGGGGCGGGTCGAGCCGCGTTGATCCGGTCGATCAGGCCGGTGTCCATCCTGCCGGCGGCAACGCCGGGGTCCGCGAGCAACTCGCGCAGAAATGAGATGTTGGTGACCAGGCCGAGCACGGTGGTGCCCGCCAGCGCCGCGTCGAGCCGCACCCGCGCGACGTCGCGGTCGGGTCCCCAGGCGATCACCTTCGCGAGCATCGGGTCGTAGTCGCTGCCCACCACGGTGCCGGTCCGCAGCGACGAGTCGACGCGCACGTGGTCGCGGCCGACCGGTTCCTCGAGCAGTTCGACGGTGCCGCCCGTCGGTAGGAAACCGGCTGCCGGGTCCTCGGCGTACACGCGAGCCTCGAATGCATGGCCACGCGGCACCAGGTCGTCCTGGGTGAAGCCGAGCCGTTCGCCGGCCGCGATGCGGAGCTGCTGCTCGACGAGGTCGATCCCCCACACCAACTCGGTGACCGGGTGCTCCACCTGGAGTCGGGTGTTCATCTCCAGGAAGTAAGCATCGTCGGGATGCGCCCCCGACACGACGAACTCGACCGTCCCGGCGTTCACGTACCCGCAAGCCTTCGCCGCAGCGATGGCCTGAGCACCCAATGCCGCGCGTTGGACATCGCCGAGGAACGGCGACGGTGCCTCTTCGATCACCTTCTGGTGGCGCCGCTGGAGGCTGCACTCGCGCTCGCCGAGGTGCACGACGTTGCCGTGCGCATCGGCGAGCACTTGGACCTCGATGTGCCGCGGGCGCTCGATGTAGCGCTCGATCAGGAGCGTGTCGTCACCGAAGGCCGCGCGGGCCTCGCGTTGGGCGCTCGCGATCGCAGCCGGCCACTCCGCGGCCGAGGTGACGAGGCGCATCCCCTTGCCGCCACCGCCGGCCGACGGCTTGACCAGCGCCGGGAAGCCGATGTCGTGCGCAGCCGCGATCAGCTCGTCGACAGACAGCCCGTCTCCCGCCACGCCTGGGACCACCCGCACACCGTTGGCAGACACGGTGCGCTTGGCGCGGATCTTGTCGCCCATGGCCTCCATCGCCGCGACGGGTGGACCGACGAACACGATCCCGGCGTCGGCGCATGCAGCCGCGAGCGCCACGTTCTCGGACAAGAACCCGTACCCGGGATGGAGCGCCTGGGCGCCACTGCTCACCGCCGCGGCGATGATGCGCTCGACGGACAGGTAGCTCTGGGCTGCCGCTGCAGGCCCGATGTGTACCGCGGCGTCGGCGTCGGCGACGTGGCGAGCGTGGCGGTCCGCGTCGCTGAACACGGCGACCGAACGGATGCCGAGGCCGCGCAACGTGCGCGCGATGCGGACCGCGATCTCGCCGCGGTTGGCGATCAGGACACTCTCGAACACGGCCGTCCCCTCACATTCGGAAGACGCCGTAGCGGATCGGCTCGAGCGGTGCCTGGGCCACGGCGTCGAGCGCCAGACCGACGACCCTGCGGGTCTCCCCGGGCTCGATCACTCCGTCGTCCCACAGGCGGGCCGTGGCGTAGTAGGGATGGCTCTGTGCGTCGAACTGGTCGATGATCGGTCGGCGGAACTCGGCCTCGTCCTCCGCCGCCCACGTCCCGCCGCGCGCCTCGATCCGATCGCGACGCACGGTGGCCAGCACCGATGCCGCCTGCTCACTGCCCATGAGCGCGAGCCGCGCGTTCGGCCACATCCACATGAACCGCGGCGAATAGGCCCGGCCGCACATGCTGTAGTTGCCGGCACCGTACGAGCCGCCGATCACGACGGTCAGCTTGGGCACCCGAGCGGTCGCGACCGCGTTCACCATCTTGGCGCCGTGCTTGGCGATGCCGCTCGCCTCGTAGGCGCGCCCGACCATGAACCCGGTGATGTTCTGCAGGAAGAGCAACGGGATCCGACGTTGGTCGCAGAGTTCGATGAAGTGCGCGCCTTTGAGTGCGGACTCCGAGAACAGCACGCCGTTGTTCGCCACGATCCCGACCGGGTGGCCCCAGAGGTGGGCGAAGCCGCACACGAGCGTCTCGCCGTACAGCTGCTTGAACTCGAGGAACCGGCTGCCATCGACGAGCCGCGCGATCACCTCGCGCACGTCGTAGGGGGTGCGCGCATTGGCCGGGATCACGGCGTGCAGCGTCGTCGGGTCGACCGCTGGCTCGTGCACCGGCTGCACCTGCCACGGTGGTGACTCGGGCGCCGGCAGCGAGGCGACGATCTGGCGCACGATCGCGGCGGCGTGAAGGTCGTCGTCGGCCAGGTGATCGGTCACACCGGAGATGCTCGAGTGCATCAGCCCGCCGCCGAGATCTTCGGCCGACACGATCTCTCCGGTGGCCGCCTTCACGAGCGGCGGGCCGCCCAGGAAGATGGTTCCCTGTCCAGCGACGATCACGGTCTCGTCGGACATCGCCGGGATGTAGGCACCGCCCGCGGTGCATGAGCCGAGCACGGCGGAGATCTGTGCGATCCCGCGGGAGGAGAGCTGCGCCTGGTTGTAGAAAATACGGCCGAAGTGTTCGCGGTCAGGGAACACCTCGTCCCAAGCAGGGATGAACGCTCCGCCCGAGTCGACCAGGTAGATGCAGGGGAGCCGGTTCTCGGCCGCCACCTCTTGGGCCCGCAGGTGCTTCTTCACCGTGATCGGGTAGTAGGTGCCGCCCTTCACCGTTGGGTCGTTGGCGACGATCACGCAGAGCCGCCCGGAGACCGATCCGATGCCGGTGATGATGCCCGCTCCCGGCGCCTCGCCCCCGTACATCCCGTGGGCGGCGAGCGGCGAGAGCTCGAGGAAGGGCGAGCCAGGGTCGAGTACCGCGTCGACTCGGTCGCGTGGGAGCAGCTTCCCGCGATCGACGTGGCGATCGCGCGAGGCTCGGGGGCCACCCGATCGGGCCGTCGCCACTTCGGTCCGCAGCCCGGTGACGAGCACGTCGAGCGCGGCGGCGTTGGCCGCAAGGCCTGGGTCGCTGCGGTCGAGTCGGGTGGTCAGCTGCGGGTAGTCCATAGGTGGCCGGTATGGCCGTCGCAACTTAGTCAGCGTTAAGGTGATCTGTCCATGTCGGATCCTGTTCAACCACAGCGTAAGCATCGTCGACTGCGGCTCGGCGCAGTGTCGCGCCTGTCGAATGGTGAGGCTCGCCGGCCCGGCCTCACGCGTCGGGAAGAGCTGCTGGGGATCGCGGCCGAGCTGTTCGCCGCCCGCGGATTCGCCAGCGTGACCGTCGACGACCTCGGCGCCGCTGCAGGGGTGTCGGGCCCGGCCCTCTACCACCACTTCGACAGCAAGGAGGCAATGCTCGGCGAGATGCTCATCGACATCAGTCACCACCTGCTTGAGGCCGGCCGTGCGTTGCGCGAGGCCGCACCTGCCGTGCGCCTGCTCGACGATCTGATCGAGATGCACGTCGAGTTCTCCGTCGACCATCGAGCGCTCATCTCGGTGCACTTCCGAGACCTGCTCCTCGCGAGTGTCGGCGACCAACGCCGCGTGCGTTCGCTGCAACGGCAGTACGTCGAGATCTGGGTCGACGCACTCCTCCTACGCCAACCCGAGCTCCGGGTGCCCGTCGCCCGAGCGGCGGTCCATGCGTGCCTCGGTCTGATCAACTCGACGCCGTTCAGCCCGCGCGCCCGACGCGCCGACATGGTGCCCCTCTTGCGCGCAATGGCCGCCGCGGCCATCGCCGCGTGCCCCGAGACGGCCGAGGAGGCGGATTGATCGCGCCTTCGGGTGCGGGACAGCCGATACGGTCGCGGCGATGACACCACTGCGGACCCATCGAGTGTCCGCGCGGGACGGGTCGAGATGAGACGCCCACATACCGGCCGCTGGCTCGAGGAACTGACCCCGGGACTGGTCATCCAACACGCGATCCGGCGAACCATCACCGAATCGGACAACGTGCTGTTCACGGCGATCACGATGAACCCGGCGTGGGTACACCTCGACTTCGACTACGCGGCTCGGGAGACCGAGTTCGGTCGGCCGCTGGTGAACTCGATGCTCACGGTCGCGATGGTGGTCGGCATCAGCGTGCACGAGACCACTCTCGGCACGACGGTCGCCAACCTCGGGTTCAGCGAGGTGGTGTTCCCCGCTCCGTTGTTCCACGGCGACACGATCCACGTGGAGACAGAGGTCCGCGCCGCACGGCCTTCGGCTTCACGCCCGGGCCAGGGCGTGGTCACCTTCGAACACCGGGCCCACAATCAGCACGACCAGCTGGTGTGCCGCGCCGTCCGCCAGGCGCTGATGCTGGCGCGCCCCGACGACGAATAGCCCGCTCCCCGCGGGCCCACCTTCGCGGCGGTCAACCGCCGTCGGTGAGGTCCAGCACGCGCCGCGCCTGGGTCGCCAGAGGTGCGTCGACCATCTGACCCTCGAAGTCGATCGCAGCGACGCCGGCGGCCGATGCCGTCTCGTAGGCGTGCAACAGTCGCCGAGCCCGATCGACCTCTGTTGCGTTCGGCACGAACGATCTGTTCGCGAGCGCCACCTGACCGGGGTGGATGCACAGCTTCCCTGCGTAGCCGAGCGCCCGCGCTTCGGACGCCTCGCGAATGAAGCGCTCGTCATCGCGGAAGTCGGTCACCACTTGGTCGAGTACGGGTATTCCGGCCAGCCGGCCTGCCAGCGCCACCGCGGCCCGGGCGTGGGCCACCTCCTGATTGGTGGCCGTTCGCACGCCGCCCATGTCGGCGACGAAGTCCTCTGCTCCGAAGTACGCGGCGACGACCTGAGGATGCCCGAGCAACGAGCGAGCGTCGGCGACACCGAGGGCGGTCTCGATCCCTGCGACGACACCCAGATCGGCGAAACCCGCACTGGCCAACTCGCGTGCGACGCGCTCCAGGTCGGCGATCGACTCGATCTTCGGCACCACGACGGCGGCGAGATCGGAGCACAGGGCCTCACGGATGTCGTCGACGAACCAGTCGGTCGTCGGTGAGTTGACTCGAACCGTCACCTGACAGCTCCCCGCCAGCGTCGGAGCCAGATCGCGAGCAATGGCGCGGGCCGACGACTTGGCGTCGGGCGGCGTGGCGTCCTCGCAGTCGATCACCACCGCATCCGCGCCGCGCTCTCCAAGACGCGCGACGAAGTCGGGGCGGACGGCCGGCGCGAACAGCAACGATCGCATTCGCCCGATCCGACGAATCATGAAACGGCCTCAGCGCCCACACCCAGGTCGGACTCGTCGGATCCCATCGCCAGCCATCGTCTCGCGACCAATCGCGAGACGCAAGCGATGGCGCGGTGCGCCAGCGCGGCGAGGATGGGATCCCGACGGCTCAGGGAATGAGGCCGAAGACGGTGGCCGCCGAACCCGAGCCGCCAGCGTTGCGGACCCCGCCGACGACGACCCACGCGCCCTTGGCCGGCAGCTGGTCGAGCCCGGCCATGTTCTCGATGTGGATGCGGTGGTCGGCGAGCAACAAGGTGTTGGTCAGGAACGTGACGTCGGCCCCTGGGTCGACACCATGGGTGTCGATGCCCAGGCCCCCGAGTTCGCGCTTGTCGATCAACCACTGCGTCGCCTCGGCACTGATGCCCGGGTAGTGCATCACCCCGTCGGCGTCCTCGTTGAAGTAGGCGACCGGATCGGACCAGCGTTCCTGCCAGCCTGTGTAGGCGATCACGACCGCATCGTTCGGGATCCGGCCGTGGAGTTTCTCGTAGGCCTTCACATCGGCGAGTGACAGGGCGTAGTCGGGATCGGCGGCCACCTGGGCGCGGATGTCGATCACGGCCGCGGGATGGAAGAAGTCGTCGGCCTCGAGCGCGTCGGCGCACTGCTGATCGCTGTTGAAATGGCAGGGAGCGCCGTAGTGGGTGCCGGAGTGGTCGCCGATCGTCATCGTCTGCAGGAAGAAGCCGTCGGCATCGACGGTGAAGGTGTCCTCGAGGACGAACTCCGGATCACCTGGGAAGATCGGCATGCCCTCGGTGTTCACGTGGCTGAGGAAGACGGCCTCCTCGAAGTCGAGCACGTCACCCTGGTCGTTGTCGGCCCCGGCCCCGCCGGGGACACCAAGCAGGGCACCCGCGCCGAACCCGGCGGCGAGCAACCCGCTCATGAGGACGAAGCGGCGGACACGGAGCGTCGTAGCAGGCATCATGTTCTCCTGATCGAAAAGTGAGGTCCCGAGCCGGCCTGACCTTGCGTGTTGCACCAGGTCAGGGCCGGTTCTCGAAGTGCGCCCTCGGGAAGATTCGAACTTCCGCTTTCGGCTCCGGAGGCCGACGCTCTATCCCCTGAGCTACGAGGGCGGGCACCGGGAGAGGTTAGCGGCAAACCCGACCTGCACACGGTCTGCCGGGCTGCTCGGGTCGTCCGGCGGGGTAACCCGGCGGGGGTGAGCGGGAGCATCCCGGTACCATCGCCCGTTGCTATGGCCGACCCGATGGTGCTCCTCCAGGACCTGCTCGCCCCCGCCTTCGAGGCGGTGGCCGGTGGCCGTGCCGACCCGGTGGTCCGGGCGTCCGAGCGGGCCGACGCCCAGGCCAACGGCGCGCTCGCCGCTCGCCAAGACGCTCGGCCGGCCGCCGCGGGAGATTGCCGAGGCCGTGCTCGCCGCCGTCGACCTGGCCGGGGTCGGAACTGCGGAGCTCGCCGGGCCCGGCTTCATCAACGTCACGTTCCATGCCCGAGTTCCTGGCCGCCCAGGTCGCCTCGGCCGCGACCGACGAGCGGCTGGGGGTCCGGCCGGCGTCGGCGCGCCAAGCGGTTCGTGGTCGACTACTCGGCGCCCAACGTCGCCAAGGAGATGCACGTCGGCCACCTGCGCTCGACGGTCATCGGCGACAGCCTGGTGAGGGCGCTGCACGTTCGTCGGGCACGAGGTCGTCCGCGAGAACCACATCGGCGACTGGGGCACGCCGTTCGGCATGCTCATCGAGCACCTGCTCGATCTGGGCGAGGGCGGCGCGGTGGCCGAGCTCTCGATCGGCGATCTCGACGGCTTCTACAAGCAGGCCCGCGCGAAGTTCGATGCGAGCGAGGAGTTCCAGGATCGGTCGCGAGCAGCGGGTCGTGGCCCTGCAGGGCGGCGACGCCGAGACGCTGCGGCTCTGGAAGCTGCTGGTCGACGAGAGCACGCGGTACTTCAACCGGGTCTACGCGCGAGCTCGGCGTGCTGCTCACCGACGACGACCTCGTCGGCGAGAGCATCTACAACCCGCTGCTCCCGCGAGGTCCTCGACCGCCTCGAGGCAGCGGGCCTGCTCACCGACTCCGACGGCGCCGACGTGGTGTTCCCGCCCGGCTTCACCAACCGTGACGGTGATCCGCTGCCGCTCATCGTCCAGAAGGGGAGCGGCGGGTTCAACTACGCGACGTCCGACCTCGCCTGCGTGATCGATCGGGTCGAGCGGGTGGGTGCCGACGTGGTCGCTCTACGTCGTCGGCGCGCCGCAGTCCCAGCACTTCCAGATGGTGTTCGCCGTCGCGCGCGATGGCCGGCTGGGTCGACCCGTCCGACGGAGCTGGTCCACGTGGCGTTCGGCAACGTGCTCGGGCCCGACCGCAAGATGCTGAAGAGCCGCAGCGGCGAGACGGTGAAGCTGATGGACCTGCTCGACGAGGCGATCGTGCGCGCGGCCGCGGCGGTCGCCGAGAAGAACCCCGACCTTCGCCGGCGAGGCAGCGAGCGTCGGTGGCCGCGCACGGTCGGCATCGGCGCGGTCAAGTACGCCGACCTGTCGAACGACCGCATCAAGGACTACGTCTTCGACTGGGACCGGATGCTGTCGTTCGACGGCAACACCGCGCCGTACCTGCAGTACGCGCACGCCCGGATCCGCTCGATCTTCCGCCGCTCGGAGCTCGACGCCGACCTCGTTCCGTTCGGTGGTGCCGACGCTCGGCCGAGCCGCAGGAACGGGCGCTCGCCCTGGCGCTCCTGGGGTTCGACGCCGCGGTGCAGTCGATGCTCGACGGCGTACGCGCCGCACAAGCTGTGCACCTACCTGTTCGAGCTGGCGAGCACGTTCACCGGGTTCTACGAGGCGTGCCCGGTGCTGAAGGCGGCCGACGACGTCGACCCGATCGAGCCGGCTGGCCCTCGTGCGATCTCACCGCCCGCGTGCTGGCTTGCGGGTCTCGGCCTGCTGGGGATCGACGCGCCCGACCAGATGTAGGCGCATCGGGGCTCGCTCGAACCGGACATGGCTGTAGTGCTCCTGGGCCAGCCGGCGCAGGGCGATCAGTGCCCGCTCGAACACCACCGTGCCCGACGATCACCTGGCGCACCGTCTCGGCCGCGGCCCGTCGAGTGCGTCGATGGTGGCCAGCTCGTGGCTCGGCGATGCGCTCGGCGGCCTCGGCGTAGTCGTCGAAGACATCGGCGCCGCAATCCGGGCCACTCCCAGCTCCCGGACGGCGACGAGCGCGCCGGCCAGGGCATCGATCGACGGTGCCTCGGGCCCGACTCGCCATCCGCGTCGTTCGAGCATCGCCGATCACTTCACGGCGCGCCGCCACGACGGACCGGACCGGGAGCCGGTGGCTCCGGGCCCGAGCGCATGGTGGGCCTCACCGATCAGCTGCGACAGTGGAGTGCGTTCGTCGTCGATGGCGGCGAGCACGGCCTCGATCCGGGCGAGCGGCATGTCGCCGACCTCGCGAAGCGTTCGGACCAGTCGGAGGCGTTCCAGGTGGGCGTCGTCGTAGTCGGCCTGGGTCGCCGACGTCGCCCGACCGGCGTGCAGCAGACCTTCCCGGAGGTAGAACTTGATCGTCGCCACCGAGAGCCCGCTCGCCTGGCCAACTCCTTCATCCGCATCTTGCCCGACGCCTCCCCGTGCCCCTTGACGGATCAATTAGATATCATTACTCTCCGATAGTGTCACTATCCAGTATTCGACGACGAGCAGGAGCATCGACATGCCCAAGGTCCAACCCGGCCGGTTCACGGCCCAGCACGACGGCGACATCGTCGTGTTCCTCATCGGTGCCCGGATCAACCAGCTCCGGCGGATCGACAAGTGGCTCCCGGTGGCACGGGCGATGGGCCCGATGTTGAAAGAGCTCATGGCCGAACCCGAGCGAGGTCTGCTCCACGCCGAGAGCTTCCTGCGGGGCCGCAACGTGATGCTCGTGCAGTACTGGAAGAGCTTCGAGCGATCTCGAGCGCTACGCCAAAGACCGCGACGTCAAGCCACCTTCCGGCGTGGCGGGCGTTCAACCGGCGCGTCGGCACCGGCGGAACGGTCGGGATCTGGCACGAGACCTACCTGGTGCCGGCCGGCCAGCCACGAGTGCATCTACGGCAACATGCCGGTGATGGGCCTGGCAGCAGCGACGGCCCATGTGCCCGTGGCCCGGTCGGGCAGGCCGCCGGGTACCGGGTGGGCGCGGCAAGGTCGACACCCCCGTCGAGCCGATCCCGCACCTGAGACCCCGGCTGTCACCGGCCGGGCTGGCCTGGGAGCGAGCGGGAAACGTCGGTACGCTCCGACGACGTGGCTCCGCTGCCGTGGCATCTGCTCCCCGACACCGCCGAGCTCGACGGCGACGGCGGTCTCACCATCGGCGGGTGCTCGCTCGTCGATCTCGCGACCGCTCGATCGGTACCCCGCTGTTCGTCTACGACGAGACCCATCTCCGCAACCGCTGCCGCGAAGCGATCGCGGCGTTCGGCGCCGATCGGGTCGTGTATGCCACCAAGGCCTTCCTCTGCACGGCGATGGCCCGGCTGGCGCACGAGGAGGGGCTGCTGCTCGACGTCGCAACCGGCGGCGAGCTGTTCGTCGCACTGCGAGCAGGGGTCCCCGCCGACCGCTGCGTGATGCACGGCAACAACAAGAGCGTCGATGAGCTGCGCTTCGCCATGACCGAGGGTGTCCGCCACGTCAACGTCGACAGCTTCGCCGAGCTCGACCGGATCGAGGCGCTGTACGCCGAGGGCGTGCCCCGCACGAAGGTGCAGCTGCGGATCACCCCGGGGGTGCACGCCCACACCCACGAGTACATCGCCACCGGGCAGGACGATTCCAAGTTCGGTTTCAACCTCGGTAACGGCGAGGCCGCGCGCGCCGTGGAACGGGTGCTCGCCTCGCCCGCGGTCGAGTTGGTGGGCCTGCACTGCCACATCGGCTCCAACGTGTTCGCGGTCGAGAGCTTCGGCCGGGCGGCCGAGGTGATGGCCGGCTTCGCCAACCCGCTCGGGTTGCCGGAGCTCACGCTCGGCGGTGGGCTCGGAGTCGCCTACGTGGAGGGCGAGGAGGCGCCGACCCTGGGCGCAGTGGGGCAAGGTGCTGCTCGACGCCTGCGCCGCAGCCGGGGTACGTTCAGCGGTGTCGGTCGAACCGGGCCGCTCGATCGTGGCCGCCGCCGCCGTGACGCTCTACACCGTCGGCACGGTGAAGGACATCCCCGGGCTTCGCCGCTACGTCGTCGGTCGATGGCGGCATGAGCGACAACCCCCGGCCGGTGCTCTACGGGAGCGGCTACGAGGCGTTCCTCCCGCGGGCCGCTCGCGCCGACCGCACCGAGCGGGCGCGGGTGGTGGGCAAGCACTGCGAGAGCGGCGACATCTTGATCTTCGACGCCGCCCTCCCAGCCGGGGTCGAGGTCGGCGACATCGCTCGCCACGCCCGTGACCGGCGCCTACGGTCACTCGATGGGGTCCAACTACAACAAGGTGCTGCGACCCGCCGGTCGTGTTCGTGCGCGATGGGGTCGCCCGCGATAGTCGTACGACGCGAGACCTACGACGACCTCGTTCGGTGCGACGTCGAGTGACCGCGTCCCCGGGGAGCGGCCCGCCCCGCCCGTCGTTGGGGTCGCGTCTGCGCTCGGCGTGGCGTCGAGCCGTCGGGCCGCCACGGGGCAGCCGGGAGGATCGTCCAGGCACCGGTCCGGGTCTCCCCGATCTCTCGCTCGTGCAAGTGCGGGTCACCTACGAGCCATGCCTGGACGGTGACCCCGACCCGGGCGAGGTGGTCTGGGCGTGGGTGTCCTACGCCGAGGACCCGACCCAGGGCAAGGATCGCCCGGTCGTGGTCATCGGCCGGGCCGGCGAACGGCTGGCGGCGGTCGCGCTCACCACGAAGGGGCGGGACCACTCCGAGAACGTTGCGCTCGGCTCGGGCGCATGGGACCCGCAGCGACGCGAGAGCTGGGCGAAGCTCGATCGGGTGCTCCACCTCGCCCCGGGCGGGGTGCGGCGGGAAGGGTCGGTGCTCTCCGAGGACCGCTTCACCGCACTGGTCGCTGCGTTGCGCCGCCACCACGGGGTCGCCGCGCCGCCGCGCCGCCCCCGCCCTCGCTGACCCAACGCTCACCCGGCGACGACCCGCCGACGACCACGGCGGGCGGCCTGGGCGAATCCGACGTGCCACCACGGGGCAGGGTCAGTACCCTCGCGCCTTTGTGGGTGACGAAAGAGTGGTTCGGATCGGCGTGCTCGGTTGCGGCAACGTCGGCGCAGCGTTCGTGCAGCTGGTGGCAAGTCAGGCCGACGTGGTCGCGGCGCGCACCGGCCTGCGCCTCGAGGTCACGCGGGTGGCCGTTCGGAGCCTGCCCGGGAGCGCGAGGTCGACCTGCCCGAGGGCGTGCTCACCAGGGATGCCCATGCCGTGGTCGCCGACCCCGATGTCGACCTCATCGTCGAGGTGATCGGCGGCATCGAGCCGGCCCGCGAGCTGATCCGGACCGCGCTCGAGCACGGCAAGCCCGTGGTCACGGCCAACAAGGAGCTGCTCGCGAACGTGGGCGCCGAGCTCTACGCGGCGGCCGATGCGGCCGGGGTCGACCTCCTGTTCGAGGCGGCAGTGGCCGGCGGCATCCCCCTCATCCGTGCCCTTCGCGAGAGCCTCCGGGGCGAGCCGATCCGGCGGGTCCTCGGCATCGTCAATGGCACGACGAACTACATCCTCACCAAGATGAGCGACGAAGGCGCCGAGTACGGAGCCGCCCTCGCCGAGGCCCAACGCCTGGGCTACGCCGAGCGCGACCCCACCGCCGATGTCGAAGGCTTCGACGCCGGTGCCAAGGCGGCGATCATCGCCACCATCGCCTTCGGCAGCCAAGTTCGTGGCCGGCGACGTCTACCACGAGGGCATCAGCCGGATCACCACCGCCGACATCGCCGTGGCCCGCCGGCTCGGCTACGTGGTCAAGCTGCTCGCCATCTGTGAGCACGACTCTCGGCCGACGACAGTCGCGGTTCGCGTCCACCCGGCGATGGTTCCAGCGTCGCATCCCCTCGCGAGCGTGCGCGACAGCTACAACGCCGTGTTCGTCGAAGGTGACGCGGTCGGTTCGCTGATGTTCTACGGCCGTGGCGCCGGGGGCAGCCCGACGGCCAGCGCCGTGTTCGGCGACGTGATCGACGCGGCGGCCAACCTGCGTGCCGGTACCCACGGGTCGATCGGTCAGCTCGCCAAGTCCCGCGGTCCGGGCGATCGATCAGACGAGCGCCGAGTACCTGCTGAGCCTCGACGTGGCCGATCGCCCCGGGGTGCTCCACCAGGTGACGGGGGTGTTCGCCAAGCACGACGTCAGCATCCGCGCCGCCGAGCAGGAAGGGCTGGGCGACGATGCCCGCCTGGTGTTCATCACCCACCTCGCACAGGAGGCTGCGATCCAGGCAACGGTGCGCAACCTGCGCGACCTCGATGTCGTGAAGCAGGTCGGCAGCCTCCTGCGGGTCATCGGCAGCTGATGCGGTACGTCTCGACCCGCGGCACGGCGCCGGAGCTCGACTTCGCCGACGTCCTCCTCGCCGGGCTGGCCACCGACGGTGGGTTGTACGTGCCGGAACGCTGGCCCGCGCTGCCGGCACGCCCCATCGGCGGCGACTACGCCGAGGTGGCCGCGGCGGTGATGGCGCCCTTCGTCGCCGGCCAAGTGCCCGACACGGCGTTCGCGGCGATGTGTCGCGACGCCTACGCGACGTTCCGGCACCCGGCCACCACCCCGCTGGTGCAGATCGGTCCCGAGGAATGGGTGCTGGAGCTGTTCCACGGACCCACCCTTGCGTTCAAGGACGTCGCGCTGCAGCTCGTCGGCCGGCTGTTCGATCACGTGCTCACCGAGCGGGAGACCGCGTGATGATCGTGGGCGCCACGAGCGGCGACACCGGCTCCGCGGCGATCGACGGCGTCAAGCGGTGCGAGCACGTCGACATCGTGATCCTGTATCCGTACGGCCGGGTGAGCGAGGTCCAGCGCCGACAGATGACCACCGTCGACGCGCCCAATGTCCATGCGGTGGCGGTGGAAGGGACCTTCGACGATTGCCAGGACCTGGTGAAAGCGATGTTCAACGACGCCGTCTTCCGGGACAGGATGCGGTTGTCGGCGGTCAACTCGATCAACTGGGCCCGGGTGATGGCCCAGGTCGTGTACTACGTGTGGGCGAGCGATGCGCTCGGCCAGCGGCCCGTGTCGTTCTCGGTCCCCACCGGCAACTTCGGCAACGTGCTGGCCGGATGGATCGCCCGCGAGATGGGTGTCCCGATCGAACAGCTCGTCATCGGTTCGAACTCCAACGACATCCTCACCCGATTCCTCGAGACCGGTTCGATGACGGCGTGCGACGTGGTGCCGACGCTGAGCCCGAGCATGGACATCCAGGTGTCGTCGAACTTCGAACGGCTCCTGTTCGAGATGAACGGTCGCGACGGTGGGATGACGGCCGAGCAGCTGCAGCGGTTCCGCGCGATCGGGCGCCTCGACGTTGAACGCGACCAGCGCGAGCGATTCCTCTCGCCGGTCTTCCGTGGTGCTCGATTCGACGACACCGAAACGCTGGCGGTGATCAGCCAGGTGTACGCCGAGACCGGCATGCAACTCGACCCGCATTCGGCCGTCGGGCTGGCGGCGGCCCGATCGAACCACACACCCGGCACTCCGATCGTGTCGCTGGCCACCGCCCATCCGGCGAAGTTCCCCGACGCCGTCGAGCGAGCCACCGGGGTTCGTCCGGCCCTGCCCGCCCATCTCGCCGATCTGTTCGACCACCCGGAGCGGACCCGTACGCTGCCGAACGATCTCGCGGCCGTCCAGCGCTTCGTCGAGTCCGTCGCTCGGGCCTGACGAGCGATCAGGGGTCGATCACCGAGCCGGTCGGTTGCCGGGCCGGCGCAGTCGAATCACGAGACGAGGTGCCAGGCGACTTCGGCTCCGACCGGGATCGGGGGCGAGACGCCGTGTTCGCTGACGATCCATGCCGTGGCGGCCACGGGGTCGTGGACGGCGAACCAGTTGGTGGACGGTTCGGCCGGGTTGGCGTCGCGCACGGCGAGCACCGACTCCTCGCCGCATGTGGACAACCACGACGTCGTGATCGAGTCGAGGCGTCCGGCGAGCACCGCCGGATCACCGTCGCACCAGGCGAGCGCGGCGAAGCCATCGGCACCGACCAGGAATCCGGTGGCCGGGTCGCTCCGGAACGACGTGCAGCCCGTGCCGATGGCAGCGGTTGTTCCGGTGGTCGTGTCGGTGACCTCGAGCCCGTCGGAGGATCCGGTGAGGACGAATCGGCCGTCGGCACTGGCTTCCAGCAACGACGACCCGCGGAGGATCTCGGTGAGCGGCGCAGTGGGATCGCCAGGGGAGAAGCCGGCGATGGTCGTGTCGCCGGGGTCGACCAGCGGGCCGCCGGCGAGAGTGCCCGGTTCGGGGCAGCTCGCCGATTCGACGAACCCCCGAGTGCCGTCGTCGCTGATCACGAGGGCAGCAGCGAATGCGGGGAGTTGGGAGCCCTCGGTCTCGGTCCCCGGGCCTCCGAGGGGGAACTGACCGCAACGATCCCGCTCGGTGTCAGGGGCCGATCGGGCGAGCACGTACGAGCTCGCCACGTCCGCACGCGCGGGTGTCGAGGCCGCCAGCGAACCCTTGACACCGAGCTCGGAACGGCCGGTGCTCAGATCGATCTGACTGATACCCGTGCCGGGCGCTGCCGTGTACAGCATCGGTGCGTCGTCGGCCATCGGTGGCACCACGGTGGGCGCCGCCGCCGGCGGTGCGGTCGAGGGCTCGGCGACGGTCGCGAGGGTGCGGATGGTCGCCGGCTCGCTGGTCGCAGGGTCGGTCGTCGCCGCGTCGGTGCCGGGCGATGGCTGAACCGCCTCTGTCGATGGAGGTGGCGCCGTCGTGGCAGCAGAGAACTCGGCGGGCTGCTCCTGGGTCGCAGCGAGGGGCGGCGCACTGCCGCGATCGGCGTTCACCACTGCGAGACCCCCGAACACCACGACCGCCCCCACCCCGATCCCGACTGCCGTTCGCTGGCGGTGCCTCCGCATCCTGAGCGCAAGGCGGTCCTCGATGAGCTGCGGCAGGCCAGGATCGCTGTCGAAGGTGCCCAGGAAGTGTTCGCCGGTGTTCCTGATCCGGTCTTCGAGGCTCATTCCTCACCCTCGCCGAGCTCGATCCGCAAGGCGGCGAGGCCCCGCGCCAGGCGGGATTTCACCGTGCCGGGGCGGATCCCGAGGACGTGAGCGGTCTCTTCCTCTGACAGGTCGTCGACGTGGCGCAGCACGATCACCGCGCGCTGGTCCATCGGCAGCTTCCAGATCGCCGCCCACAGGCGGTCGTGCTCCTCGACGCCCGGTTCGAAGCTCGGCGCGTCGCGGTCCGTCGACACCCGCCAGTCGACGGTTCGGCGTTCGATCTCGCGGCGTTCCAGGTACTGGCGGCGTCGCCGGCCAGCGGCGAGGTTGGCCACGGCTCGACGCAGGTAGGCGCCCAGATCGTCGATCCGGCCCTGCTGGAACTTGGGCCACACCCGGGCGTAGGCCTCGGCGACGAGCTCCTCGGCAACCCCCCGGTCTCCGCAGAGCAGGTAGGCGAACCCGGCGAGCCGCCGGTGGTAGGTGAGGACCGCATCGCTGAACGCGTCGTCACGGGGGGCCGCGGCATCGGCCACGGTGATCATCGCGAGCACACCCGAGGAAGACGCGCCAGACCTCGATCGGGTTCCCTCGACAGCGACCGCGCACCGGTCGTGCACCGCTGGCGCAGGTTGTGGACCCATGACCGAACGGTACACGCGGGAGGTAAACGCCGGGTGAGAGCGTGGGTTCGACGCCGGGCGCTCGCACGTCCTTACGTCTGGCATCAGGAGATGGGCATCCGTGCTATCTCCTTCGCGTCGCCGATCGTGTCGCTTCGTTTGGGTGCACTCGCCCTCATGCGCTTCGGGTGCGTCCAACGACTCGGGTTCGATCCACGGGCGCTCGTGCAAGCCGGACTGCACGGATTCCGCCGATTCGCACTCGAGCGTCCCCATCTGTTCCGCATCACGTTCGGCCAACTCACGAGCGAGGTCATCTCCGATCCAGGCGCCTACAGCCAGCTCCTGCGATCGTTCGAAGCGCTGCGTTCGAAAGTCGAGCGGGCGGTCAATATGGGCGCCGTCGAAACGCGACCGACTGTCGAGATCGTCTTCGCGTTCCACTCCTTCTGCCACGGCTTGGCCGTGAACGAACTGAGTCGACTCCCCCCACCCGTCGGTGCCAGCTTTTGGCGCATCCTCAACGACGCTGACGGCCAAGATCTCTGGCGGCTAGGACTGGGCGCCTTCGTGAAAGGCTTGTCGCCAGCCTCCATCGCCCAAGATCGTCATGCCTTTTCACAAGTCGAGCCGCTCGACAAGTAGACCCCGCGACGGACTGCGGTGACCCGACAACAACGCTCGATGAATCGGTTCGACGCCGCGGGACGTCGGCCGGCAGATCCGGTCGGCCGCCCACCTGTGATCTTTGCGACGCCGACGACGGGTGGTATGCTCCATGCGCTCGGGTCCCCGAGCGGTCATCGTCGGAACTGTGGGTTCACCATCGCGTTGGACCAGGGCTCGGGTGGCAGTCAATCCCTCGCTGGTGGTTGGGTCAACCGGCGTCTCGTCGAGACGCCGCGCACCTCGGGTGTCGCTCCCTGCCTCGCAGCCCATTCCGTTTGGGAAAGAAGGTGTCCGTGAGCGCGGAGACGCTGGAACGCTCGGTCCTCGAATCGAAGGACCGCGAGCAGCTCGTCACCATCGCCCAGGCCTTGGGGATCAAGTCGGTCTCGAGGGCCAAGAAGGCCGACCTGATCGGCAAGATCATCGATCAGACGAGCGGCGAGCCGCCGGCCGCCGAGGCGCTGATGGTCGAATCAGCGCCGCGCGACCCGGCGGAGCTGTTCGTCCTCGACAGCGCCCCGGCCGAGTCGCCGGTCGTCGCGGCTGAGGCGACCGAATCGGTCACCGACCGGCCGGTCGAGCGGGCCAGCTCGGGTGGCGAAGCGGCGATCGCGGTCCCGGCTGTGGTGCTCGGACCCGACGGAGAACCGCTCGCCGAATGGGAGATCGCCCTGCTCGGCGACGGTGGCACCGACGATGACGGAGGCGACGGCGATGGCGGCGCCAACCTTGGCGGGGTCGAGAGCGAGGCGGGCCGCAAGCGGCGCCGCCGGCGCCGTGGCCGCAACCGGGACGGCGACGATCGCCCTGACGACTCGGCCTCCGAGATGGCGGCGTCGGTGCCCGTCGCATCGGTAGCGGGTGGCCCGGCTCCCGGCCCCGATCGCAACGATCGCAACGAGCGCACTGACCGGTTCGACCGTAACGACCGGTTCGATCGCAACGACCGACCGAACCGGCCTCGCAACGACCGCCCGGAACGGGAACCGGAAGGCGCGGGCACCGGACTGGATCCCGTGCCGGTTGCAGGGTACCTGGACCTTCGCGACGAGGGCTACGGGTTCCTGCGCGTCAACGGCTATCTGCCGAGCCGCGACGACGCGTATGTGTCGGTGAAGCAGTCCCGCCAGTTCGGCCTGCGCCGGGGCGACCACGTGGCCGGCCTGATGCGTCCGGCCGGGCGCAACGAGAAGAACCCTGCGCTACTCGAGATCAACACCATCAACGGCGCGGATCCCGACGCAATCAAGGGGAGGCCCCGCTTCGAGGACCTCACCCCGCTGTTCCCCGATGAGAAGCTGGTCCTCGCCAGCCCCGGCGATCCGACCAACATGACGGCGCGGATCATCGATCTCATCTCGCCGATCGGCAAGGGCCAGCGAGGGCTCATCGTGTCGCCGCCGAAGGCCGGCAAGACCACGATCATGAAGGCCATCGCCACCGCCATCGAGCGCAACAACCCCGAGGTCAAGCTCATCGTTCTGCTCGTCGACGAGCGACCCGAAGAGGTCACCGACATGCGCCGCACCGTGAAGGGAGAGGTGATCGCCTCGACCTTCGACCGGCCGAGCGAAGAGCACACCCACACCGCGGAGTTGGCGATCGAACGGGCCAAGCGGATGGTCGAGGCCGGCCAGGACGTCGTCGTGATCCTCGATGGCATCACCCGGCTGGCCCGGGCCTACAACCTCGCCGCCCCGGCAACCGGGCGGATCATGTCGGGCGGGATCGACGCCGGTGCGCTGTATCCCCCGAAGAAGTTCTTCGGCGCAGCGCGCAACATCGAAGAGGGCGGCTCGCTGACCATCCTCGCCACGGCGCTGGTCGAGACCAACAGCCGGATGGACGATGCGATCTTCGAAGAGTTCAAGGGCACCGGCAACATGGAGCTGCGACTCGACCGACGGCTCGCGGAGCGGCGGATCTATCCGGCGATCGATGTCGACGCGTCGAGCACCCGTCACGAGGAGCTCCTGTTCGACCGCAAGCAGCTCCAGCAGGTCTGGAAGCTGCGGCGGGTGTTGTCGGGTCTCGCGGCCGACGGCAACGCGGCGCCAGGGTTGGAGCTGCTCATCGACCGGCTCAAGACCTTCCGGAGCAACGAGGAGTTCCTCAACGAGATCGCCAAGCAACCAACGGTGTGATCCCGGTACACTCTGGGGTCCTTGTAGCACTGCGGAGAACGACCATGCAGACCGAGATCCACCCGAACTACGTCGACATCAACGTCAAGTGCTCGTGCGGCAACGAGTTCACCACCCGGTCCACCCGGGCGGGCGACCTGCGCCTCGAGCTCTGCAACGAGTGCCACCCGTTCTTCACCGGCAAGCAGAAGCTGGTCGACACCGGCGGACGCGTCGAGCGCTTCAACAAGCGCTACGGCACCCGCAAGGGCGCCAGCTGATCCGCTGAGGTCGCACGGCCGTCCGATCGGCCCAAAGTCCGTCGACTGACGGGTATTCCGAGAGCCCCTGGTCTAAACCAGGGGCTCTCGGCGTTCAACGCGCCGCGTGTCGCGTTCGTCAGGAATTCGGCAGTATTGCAGTCACGTTACGAAACGCCGGGCGAACTCTGCTACGGTGATGCCCAGCGGGCACGAACGAAACACGGCGGAGGTGGTGAGACCGTGCCCAGTAATCCCGATGAGATCGCGCACCTGCTGCGACGCAGCGGATTCGTGGCTCCAGGGGCTCGAGTGGCCCAACTTGCTGCACTCGATTGGCCTGCGGCCGTCGAGGCAGTGCTGTCGACCGGCGGGAATCCTCCCGAGGACCTGCCGGCGAGTGTGTTCACGTGGAACGACGACATGGGCTACCAGATCTACGTCGATCTGGTGCAGTGGTGGCTCGACCGATGCGCCACCACACCCACGCCGATCGTGGAGAAGATGACCCTGTTCTGGCACGGGCACTTCACGACGTCGTTCTCGAAGGTCTACAACATCCCGGCGATCCTCTCGCAGCACCGGTTGTACCGGTCCCAGGCGCTCGGCAACCTCGGCACCTTGGCCCAGGCAATGGCCATCGAGCCAGGGATGCTCTGGTACCTCGACAACGCCGACAACGTGAAGCGATCGCCGAACCAGAACTTCGCGCGGGAGCTGATGGAGCTGTTCCTGCTGGGCGTCGGCAACTACACCGAAGACGATGTCGTCTCCGCGGCGCGTGCCTGGACCGGCCACGGCACGCCCGCGTGGAACATCCCCACCTATCTCTTCAGTCCCGAGGACCACGACGACGGTGACAAGACGTTCTTCGGTGTCACTCGCAACTGGAACGGGCCCGACATCATTGCCGAGATCCTCACGAACCCGGCCAAGCGCCCGGTGATGGCGCGCTTCATGGTCAAGAAGCTGTGGGAGTTCTTCGCCTACCAGAACCCGGCCCCAGCTCTCGTCGACGCGATCGCCGCGGCGTCGCTCGATGTCAGCCTCGACATCACCAACGTGCTGCGCACGATCTTCAACCGCCCGGAGTTCCGCAGCTCGCAGGCCCGTACGGGACTGGTTCGATCGCCCATCGAGTACGTCGTGGCCACGCTGCACCACTCCGGGGTGAAGGCCTCGGTCCTCAACCCGCAGTGGTACCTCGACGACATGGGTCAGGCGCCGTTCGACCCGCCGAACGTGTCGGGGTGGCGTCCGAACGCGTACTGGGTCAACTCGGGCGCGTTCGCAGGCCGGGCCGAGTTCGCCCGCCAAACCGCGAGGCGGCTCAAAGATCTCGGTTGGTGGGCCGACCTCGACACGATGGGGGTCGATCAAGCCATCGACCACGGTGCCAACACCTTTGCGCTCAACCCGATGTCGGCCACCACTCGTGCCGCTCTCGTCAACTGGCTCACACGATCGAGAGCCACCAACAAGCGTTGGGCCGAGCGCACCAACATCACGACCTTGCTCATGTTGACCCCCGAGATGCACCTGGCCTGACCTCCGGCGCGACCGGCTGCGATCACGCGCCGGACCTCCGGTGGACGGCCTACGACGACAAAGGACGACCCCCATGCTCCGATCCGATCTCGAGACCGCCGAGGCCTTCGCCCGGCTCTCGGTCCCCGACCTCGATCCCGCCGGCATGAATCGCCGGCGTTTCCTCCAAGCCGTGGCGCTCGGCCTCGGTGGTGGGGCGGTGCTCTCGGCCGCCGAAGCCGCGCTGGTGCCGACGCTGCTCCCCGATGAACTGCGCAGCGCCTGGTCGGCGCCGCCGGTCGGCCCGAACGAGGGCATCGTGGTAGTGGTGTTCATGCTCGGCGGCAACGACGGGCTCAACACGCTCGTGCCCTACACCGACGCCAACTACTACGGCTACCGCGGCGGTCTTGCGGTGCCGCCCGATCAAGTGCTCGCCATCAACGGTTCGGTCGGGCTGCACCCCAACCTCCGGTTCATGAAGCAGATGTACGACGACGGCAGGGTCGCGATCGTCCAGGGCGTCGGCTACCCGAATCCCGACTTCTCCCACTTCTCGTCGATGGGGATCTGGATGAAGGGGAGTGCGGTCGGTGGGGCGGCCACGAGCGGGTGGATCGGGCGTTGGCTCGACGGGTTCAGCACCGACGACGCGTTCCGCGCCGCCACCATCGGCACGAGCGTCCCGCTGCACATGGTCGGCAACGTTCGCCGCGCCACCGGCGTGCCCCGCGACGGTGGCGGGTTCGGAACGGCCGACGACGCCCAGGACATCCGCTTGTACGACGCGATCCGGGAGTTCTCGGCGGCCGGCGCGGGGCGGGGCGTCTGGCACGATGCGATCGCAGCGACCGAACGGGTGCAACTCGAGGTGGCGAGCACCACGATCCCGTTGTTCACCCAACCCCTGCCAGAGGACAAGATCTCCGGGAAACTGGTGCTCGCGGCGCGTCTGATCAACGCCAATCTGGGCTTGCGGGTGCTCGATGTCGGGTGGGGAGACTTCGACAGCCACAGCAACCAACCCTCCATGCACCCGAGCCGGATGAGCGAGCTCGACACGGCGCTGCGGCTGTTCTTCACCAACCTCGACGACGCCTACCGATCGCGCGTGTCGGTGCTCGTGGTGTCGGAGTTCGGGCGCACCCCGTGGGCCAACGGCTCGGCCGGTACCGATCACGGAGCGGGCTCGGTGGCGTTCCTGGTCGGCCACTCGGTGGCCGGCGGCCTCCACGGCCAGTATCCGTCGCTCGCCAACAAGCGGCGCTGGGACCAGCTCGATCACCATGTGGACTTCCGCCAGATGTACGCCAGCATCCTCGGCACCTGGCTCGGCGGCGACCCGACGACCGTGCTCGGCGCTGCCTATGGCGGGCTGAACCTCTACGCCAGCGGTCCGGGCGCCGAGCTACCCGAAGCGCCGGCGCCTCCCAACCTGGCCGGCGACTACGTGCCGCTGAACCCGTTCCGGGTGCTCGACACGCGCAACAACATCGGCGGTCGGCGGGTGCCGCTGGGCGCCGGCACGACCGTCGAGATCGCTGCCGCCGGGGTCGGAGGGGTCCCGAGCACCGGCGTCACCGCCGTCGCGTTGAACGTCACCGCGACCGGTCCGACCACGGAGAGCTACTTCACGATCTGGCCCAAAGGTGATGCCCGCCCGATCGCCTCGAGTCTCAACTGGTCGCCGGGCAAGACCGTGCCGAACCTGGTCGTGATGAAGCCGGGCACGGGTGGCAAGGTCAACGTCTGGAACGAGTCCGGTGAGGTGCATGCCATCGCCGATGTGGTCGGCTACTTCCGCGACACCGGTGCCGACCGGCTCCTGCCCGTCAGCCCGTTCCGGCTGCTCGACACCCGCAACGGCATCGGTGCGCCACTCGGCCCGGTGGGCGAAGGCGCCACGCTCGAGCTGCAGGCCACGGGCGTCGCCGGGAGCGGGGTGCCGGCCGACGGCATCGACGCGGTGGTCCTCAACGTCACGGTCGACCAACCGACCACCGAGAGCTACCTCACGGTGTGGCCTTCGGGTGAGCCGTTCCCGACCGCATCGAGCCTGAACTTCACCGCGGGCCAGACGGTGCCGAACCTCGTCATCAGCAAGGTCGGCGCAGGGGGTCGGGTCAGTTTCTTCAATGCGTTCGGAAGCGCCCACGTGCTCGCCGATGTCGTCGGCTGTTTCAGCTCCACTGCGCTCGGGCGCCATCACGCAGTCGGGCCCACCCGGATCCTCGACACGCGCAACGGCATCGGCAGCAGTGGCAAGGTGACGAACACGACCCTGCGACTCCCCGTCGCAGGGCTGGCCGGGGTGCCGGGGTCAGGGGCCTCGGGTGTGGTCATGAACGTCACGATCACCGGGCCATCGGCCGAGAGCTTCCTGACGGTCTGGCCGTCCGGAGAGGGCATGCCGACGGCATCGAGCCTGAACTACACCGCCGGGCTGACCGTCGCCAACCTCGTCATCGTCAAGCTCGGCGGCGATGGCGCCGTCAACCTCGCCAACGCCTTCGGCGACACCCATGTGATCGCCGACGTCGTGGGCTACTTCGCCTGACGGCGCCACCCCGTCCGGGGTCCATCGAGGCGCCGGCGCCGTCCGGATAGCGTCGGCGCCGATGTCGCAGCCCGTCGCCGATCCCGCCCGCCGGAGCCGGCTCCTGGCGATCAAGCTCGCGACGCTGGTGCGCGACCATGCCGGCGAGGGCGATGTGACGCCCGGGGTGTGGCCCGGCGGCGCCGCGCTCTGCCGGGGCGACGAGGCGTGGGTGCTCGCCGAGAGCTCCCCCGAACGAGCGCTGGGCCCGGCGCTGGCGTGGGCCCGGCAGCAGGGAGCCACGCACCTGCACCTGGTCGCGAGCGACGCCACCGGCGTCCTGGCCCGGCGGGCGGCGATGTTCTGCCCACCCCAACCCCAGGTCTGGCACGCCGAAGAACGGGCGCTGCTCCCGGCGCTCCCCGCGCCCCACCACCCCGATCTCGCCCCACCCGCCGAGCACGAACGGTTCGTCGAGCTCATCGAGTCGACCGGGGCAGTAGTGGTACGCGAGCACGGCGTGCTCACCGGCGAGGTCCTCGGGCTCGAGGTGTGCCGAGCCGTTACCGACCGTGAGCTCGGCTCGACCCGCCTCGAGGTCGGGGTGGGAGCGCACGATCGAGAGGCGTTCTTGCTCATGCACGGAGACGTCCCCACTCGCGACTCGTTGGCCCGCATCGTCGACGCGGTCACGTTGCACCGCTCGATCGGCGCCGACCCGCACCCGTTGAACCGCCTGGCGAGCGAGCGGCTCCTCCGACACCGGCTGATCGAACACCCGTCGCTCGTTGGCGCACGCAGCTTGGCCGCGGCGCCGCCACCCGTGGCCCGGGCGAACGTGAAGGACGCGGTGCCGTGCGTCGCCGTTGGCGAAGCGGTCGATGGCACAACCGTGATCGTGGTGTGCTCGGTCGGCATCGACCTCGACCTGGTCCCCTTCGCCGCCGATGCCCGAGCCTTCCTCGGACTCGACGACGTGCCGCTCGTGCTCGCGGTTCCCGCGCGCGACGTTGCCCCGGCAACCGTCGCCCTCGCCCGGCGACTGGTCGTGCCCGCCGTGGTCATCGGCCTGCGCCCGTTCGCCTGACCTTCCCCCTCGGGTCGGCCCGGCGCCGGTGATGATCGGCATCCATCGTCGGCACTGATTCCCGGTTGGCCCACTACCCTCGCGACGGTGCTCGAACGCCTCATCGATCTCGAAGACGAGTTCTCGCTCGCCGAGGGACGGCTGTCCGACCCCGAGGTGCTGAGCGATCCCGCTCGGCTCCGGCAGGAGTCGAAGCGATACAAGGAGCTCGGTCCCCTCATCGAGTGCTACCGCCGCTACCGCGCCCGGCAGGACGACGCCGCGGCGGCGCGAGAGCTCCTGACCGAGGCGGTCGAGAGCGAGCGCGAAGCCCTGCGCGACGAGTTGGCCGAGGCCGAGGCCGATGCCGAGCGCCTCGAGGAGGAGCTCAAGGTGCTGCTGCTCCCGCGCGACCCCAACGACGGGAAGGACGTCATCGTCGAACTGCGAGGCGCCGAGGGCGGTGAGGAAGCAAATCTCTTCGCTCGGGACCTCTACGACATGTACCGCGGGTTCGCGGCGCGCAAGGGCTGGTCGATCGAGGATCTCTCGGTCGACGTCTCCGAGCTCGGCGGGTTCAACCAGATCACCTTCGCCATCCGGGGCGACGACGCCTGGAGCAGGATGAAGTTCGAAGGCGGTCCGCATCGAGTGCAGCGAGTCCCGGTCACCGAGAGCCAGGGTCGGATCCACACGTCGTCGGCGACGGTGCTGGTCATGCCGGAGGCCGAGGAGATCGAGGTCGACGTCGATCCGGGCGACCTGCAGATCGATGTCTACCGGGCGTCGGGCCCCGGCGGTCAGGGCGTGAACACGACCGACTCCGCGGTTCGCATCACCCACAAGCCGTCGGGGATCGTGGTCGCGATGCAGGACGAGCGCAGCCAGCTGCAGAACCGTGCCCGCGCCATGACGGTGCTGCGCTCCCGCCTGCTGAAGCTGCGCCAGGACGAGCAGAACGCTCGGCTGTCGACCGAGCGGCGGGCCCAGGTCGGTGGCGGCGGGCGCGGTGAGAAGATCCGCACCTACAACTTCAAGGAGAACCGGCTCACCGATCACCGGATCGGCTACACGGTGTACCGGTTGCAGGACATCCTCGCGGGCGATCTCGAGGAGTTGATCGACGCCCTCGCCACTCATGAGCGGGCACGGCAGCTCGCCGAACCCACCGATCGCTCGTGACCGGAGCCGGCGGCCCGATCACCTGGCGCGAACTCTGGGTCGAGACCACGGGTCGCCTCGGCGGCGATGCCAACGAGGCTCGCTGGATCTGTGAGGAGCTCAGCGGGGCGCGAGGGCTCGAGTGGCTGGACCAGCTCGATCGGCCGGCCGGCGAGCGGGCCGTCGCCCAGCTCGACGCGATGGTTGCGCGCCGGCTTGGTGGCGAGCCGTTGCAGTACGTGCTCGGTTCCTGGGCCTTCCGACGCGTCGAGCTGCTCGTCGACCGCCGAGTGCTGATCCCTCGTCCAGAAACCGAGCTGGTCGCCGGGGCCGCAATCGAGCGAGCGCTCCAACGGACCCGCCCGCTCGTGGTCGCCGATCTGGGAACCGGGTCGGGGGCGATCGGGTTGAGCATGGCGGTCGAGCTGCCCCTCGTGGGCGTGACGGTCTGGATGACCGACGCATCGCCCGACGCGCTCGATGTGGCCCGGGCCAACCTGGCCGGCATCGGCCGAGCGGCGGTCAACGTCCACCTGGCCCACGGCTCGTGGTTCGACGCGTTGCCCCACACGCTGCGTGGTGGTCTCGATGTCGTCGTCAGCAATCCGCCCTACATCGCCACCGGCGACCCCGAACTCGACGCGTCCGTCCGCGACTGGGAGCCTGCGCTCGCCCTGTTCGCCGACGATGGCGGGCTTGCCGCATTTGCGGAGCTCGCCGGCGGGGCCGCGGGGTGGCTCGCGCCGGGCGGCTCCCTGGTGCTCGAGATCGGCGCGACCCAGGGAGCCGATGTCGCTGCGCTGCTCGCCCGTTCCGGGCTCGTCGACATCGAGATCCTTCCCGACCTGTCCGGGCGGGATCGGATCGCGGTTGCCCGCCGGCCGGCTGGGGTCAGCTGAATCGCGCTTCGATGCTGGCCAACAACCCGGCCTCGGCGGACGCGACCTCGTGATCGGCCTCGGCGACCTCGCGACACGCGGCGAGCAGCTCCGCCCGGAGCACCCGACTTGCGATGCGGGCGTCGATGTCGTCGAGCAGTCGCGCCGTCCCACCCGGGGTGATCCACGCTTCGCGGACCTTCGCCATGGCATTGCCGTACTCGGTCGGGAACGAGAACGTCTCCGAGCTCCACTCGAAGTCGTCGGTCAGCTGCTCGATGACCTCGGTCTCGTCGATGCGGATCCGGCCGTCCGCGAGCACCACCAGCAGGAGCAGCTCCAACGCAGCGGCGTGTTCGTCGTCGGCGGTGGCGTGCACTGCCACGCCGCGGTAGAGATCACGGAGGTCGACCATGGCCATGGCCTAGCACGCCAGTGCCCGCCGGAGGAATGCCACCTGGAGCAACAGCAGGTTCTCGGCCACCTCCTCCTGCGGCGTCATGTGGGTCACCCCACTCAGCGGGATCATCTCGTGAGGTCGTCCCGCGGCCAGGAGGGCACTCGAGAACCGCAACGAATGTGCGGCCACCACGTTGTCGTCGGCGAGGCCGTGCACCAGTAGGAGCGGCCGCTCCAGCCGGGCCGCGTCGGTGAGCACCGAGTTGGCGACATACACATCGCGGTCCACGGTCGGATCACCCAGATATCGCTCGGTGTAGAACGTGTCGTAGAGCTGCCAGTCGGTGACGGGCGCGCCCACGATCGCGGCATGGAAGACGTCCGGTCGCCGCAGGATCGCCAGCGCGGCCAGGTAGCCCCCGAAGCTCCAGCCACGGATGGCGACGCGCGTGAGGTCGAGCTGCGGCACGAGCGCGGCAGCGTGTGCCAGGCCGTCGATCTGATCCTCGAGCACCGGGCCGGCGAGATCGCGATGGATGGCCCGCTCCCACTCGGTGCCCCGGCCGGGCGTGCCCCGGCCGTCGATCACGACCACGGCGAAGCCTTGATCGGCCAGCCACTGCGATGACAGGAATGCCGAGCGGGAGGCGAGCACCCGCTGGGCGTGAGGACCCGCGTAGGGGTCGAGCAACACGGGGAGACGGGCGTCGTCGGGGCAGCCCGCCGGGAGCAGCACTGCTCCGGTCAGGCGGCGCGGGCCGAGCTCGAACAGCTGGACGTTCGGACTGACCAGTGGTTCCTCGGAGTACCCCGGCAGCTCGGGACCACCAAGGACGTAGGTCACGGGCCGCGTGCGATCGAGTGAGGCGGTGCGGACCACGATCGTCTCGCGCCCCACCGTGACGGTGGAGACGCCCGGCGAATCGGCCAAGGGACTGAACGAGCCTTCGTGCCAGCGCCAGGCCTGCAGCCCGGTGGCGTCGCCGATCGCGTTCGCACTCACGACGACGCCGTGTTCGGTGGCCGACACGATGCCGCGTACCTGCAGTTCGGGGGGCGACACCACCTCGCCGTTGACGAGGAGCCGCCGGGCTCCGCCGCGATCGGCGGCGACGACCAGCCGGCCGTCGGGGAGCAGCGAGGGTGATCCGGGGACCAGCTCGACCCACGCGTCGTCGGTGTCGCGCCACAGCTCGGAGGTCTCACCGGTGGCGGGGTCGGCGCGTAGCACCACCAGCTCGCGCTGGTTGCGGGTGAGCACCGACAGGAGGAGTCCACCGTTCGACCACGAGACCGTCGCGAGGTACGGGAACGTCGCCGCGTCCCAGCGCACCGGTACCGGGTCGCCGCCGCCGATCGGCAGCACGTGGAGCTCGACCACTGCGTTGGCCGTGCCGGCCGCAGGGTAGCGATGACGAGTCGGTTCCCGGTCGGGGTTGGCGGGGTCGCCGATCCACCACAGGCCCACCGGTGAGTTGTCGACTCGGCAGGCGGCGATGGCACTCCCGTCGGGCGCCCACCAGTAGCCGCGGTGTCGGTTCATCTCCTCGCCGGCGATGAACTCCGCCGAGCCCCACGTGACCTCGGGTCCGTCGGGCCCGGCCAGTTCCCGGCTCGATCCATCCAGCTCGGCGATGCGCAGCGACGGTCCGCTCACGTAGGCGACGCACGTGCCGGCCGGGTCGGGCCGGGGGTCGAACACCGGGCCGTCGACGACGAGCTCGCGGGAACGGCCCGCGATGAGGCCGGCGGCGAACAGGCGCCCGCCGAGTGCGAAGGCGGCCACGCTGACCCTGGAATCGGTTGCATATGCAACGACCCCTCCGGCGCTCTCGCGTGACCGCTCGCGACGTGCCCGTTCCTCCGGCGGGAGCCCGGTGTCGTCGCCCGGTGTGAGCAACTGGCGAGGGTCGGCCACGAGTCGTTCTTCGCCGCTCGATGAGTCCATCACCCACAGGCAGTTGACCGGGTCGCTCCCACTGGCGGAGCGCAGGAAGACCACGCGGCGGTCGTCGGGGGACACCGTGATCGTACGAGGATCACCGAGGGTGAGCCGCTGGGTGCGGGCGTACTGGCGCGGGAAGGTGTCGCTCATGATCCGGGTACCACCAGGATCTTGGCGTGCTCATCGGGGTGGCTGAGGGCGGCGAACGCCCCGGGGACGTCGTCGATCCCGACCTTTCCGGTGATCCACGGGGCCAGGTCGACGCGACCATCGGCAATGGCCGCCAGGCAACCGGCGAACTCATGCGGTTCGTACCCCAACGCGAACTGGATGGACAGTTCCTTGGTGACGCCCACCATCGGGTGGATCTGGTCGGGTTGCATGCACACGCCGACCACCAGCACGCGGCTGTTCCGAGGTGCGATGCGCATGGCCTGGTCGATCATCCCCGGAACGCCGACCGCCTCGAACACCACGAGGGGCCGCGTCCCGTCGATCCGCCGCCAGGCGACGATCGCCGGTTCGACGTTCGGATCGACGACCTCGTCCGCGCCCATCACGGCGGCGAGCGCCCGGCGGGCGGGGGAGAAGTCGGCGGCCACCACCGGGCCCATGCCACGCAGCTTCAGCTCGGCGATGACCGCGAGCCCGACCGGCCCGCAGCCGAGCACGACGGCGGAATCGGCGGCGGTGATCCGGCTCTTGGCGACCGCGTGAGCGCCCACGGCCAGGGGCTCGGTGAGCGCCGCGAGCAAAGGATCGAGCCCGGTCGGCACCTTGAGCGCCACCAGGTCGTTGACCAGCATCAACTCGCCGTACCCGCCCGGGTAGCGGTTCGAGTACCCCACGGCGTGCAGGCCGCTGGAGTCGAACGCCACCGGCATCGACACGACGATGTCGCCGGTCGTGAGGTTCGCGCAGTCGGGGCCCGGCTCGATCACCTCGCAGCAGTACTCGTGGCCCATCACGGTGTCGTGACCGGGATCCATCGTCTGCATCCGCAGCGGGTCGGGTGGCTGGTCCTGGGCGAACTCGGCACTGAGGCGCATCTGTTCGGCGCCGTGGCGAAGCATGTGGAGGTCGCTGCCGCAGATCCCGCAGGCCAAGACCTTCACGAGGGCTTGGCCCGGGCCCGGTACCGGATCGGGGACCTCGTCGACCCGCAGTTCCCAATCGCGCATCACGGCAGCTCGCATGGCGGCGAGCGTAGGTCCAACGCGAGGCCGGCCTCGCTCCGAACGAGCTCACACGGCTTCGCCGAGGTATTCCACCGCCTCCACGATCAGGGCATAGGCGGCGTCGGCGTCGATGGTCTCCAACACGGTGGTGTTGGGGGCGGGGCGCTCGCGCAGGAGTCGATCGTCGATCAACGTGAGGCCGCGGGTGAGCTCGCCATTCGTCTCGATCGCGACGTGGGCCGCGATCGAGGTGAACAACTCCGGGTGCGTGATCGCCAACACCGCGCACGGATCGTGGATGGCGGCGCCGGCCATGCCGTCGTGGCGAGCGACGTAGGTGTGGCTGAAGAAGTCGAGCAGATCGGCGAGCAGGCGGCTCAGCCGACCGGGGACGGCGCGCAGGCGAGCGATCCGCTCAGGCGTGGCCTGCAACTGGTGGGAGAGGTGCAAGCCCGTCATCATCAGCGGCCCGCCGTAGTCGAACACGATGGCCGCCGCGTGCGGATCACACCAGATGTTGAACTCGGCCGCCGCCGTTCGGTTGCCGAACCGTCCGCCGCCCATCAACGAGATCCCGGCGATGCGGTGCGCCAGATCGGGGGCGATCCGCAACGCCATGGCGATGTTGGTCAGGGGACCGGTGGGAACCAGCCACACGCCGTCGATCGCCCGGCAGGTCTCGACGATGAACGACACCGCGTCGGTGCTGGCCGGCGGGCGCGACGGTGCTGGGAGATCCGCGCCGTCCAAGCCGCTCTCGCCGTGCACGTAGTCGGCGTGGAACGACGGAACCACCAGCGGCCGGGGGGCGCCTTGATGGACGTCGACCGCGCTGCCGAGGAGATCGAGCACGATCCGCGCATTGCGGGTGGTGGCCTCGATGGGGGCGTTGCCCGACACCGTCGTGACCCCGAGCAGATCGGTGTGGCGATGGGCGAGCAACAAGGCGATCGCGTCGTCGTGTCCGGGGTCGCAATCGAGGATCACTCGGGGACGGGGCATGGGCGAAGTGTGGCAGGTGACCGCGGCCGCCTGACGGCTCGGTCGGGGCGGGCGACGGTAGGTTCACCGAGCATGACCCGGCACCGCGATGTGAGAGCCGTGGTGTTGGTGCCGGTGCTCGTGCTGGCGCTCGCCGGTTGCTCGTCGACCGCCGCCGACACGGCGGCCTCGTCGGTCGCCCCGGCACCGACCACCCCCGTGGTCACGGTGGCCACCACACCGGCCGCGAACGCTTCCACCGTCGGGTCGACCACTTCGACGGCTGCGCCGCCGACCGCAGCATCGGTTCCCGCTGCGCAGCCGACCGTTCCCGCCCCCGCCGAGTCGACATCGCCGCCGGCGGTGGTCCCCGTCACCGATCCGCCGGCAACCGGACTTCCCGGAGCGAGCAGCACCGATGTCTTTTGCAGCATGTACGGACCGCTCCTGGTGAGCGTGTACCTCATCGGGTTGTCGGAGGCGTTCGCCGTCGACCCGTTGGAGCCCCGACGAATCGAACTGGCCGCTTCGTACTCGGTCGACAACGGCTACCGGAGCGCGATCGACCTGATGCCGGCCCAGCTGCGGCCCGATCTCGCCGCGTTCGAGGCTCGGTGGGGGCCCTTCGCTGATCGAGCCGCGACGGGGATCGAGACGATCGGCCGGTCGGAGCTCGCCGGCGAGCTGTTCCCCGAGCGGTGGACCGTGGTGTTGACGGAGCACGACCGCAACGACCCGGCGATCGATCTCGGGCTCGATGCAACGACCTCGGCGGTCCTCGATGCGCTCGTTCCCGACTTCGCCTCCCAGGTCGGCTCGATCGGCGACGACCTCGCCGTCGCACGCGGAGCCGGGGTGGCAACCCCGCTCATCGACGCGCACGTCGCCACGTTCTGCCCCGACCTCGCAGCCGTCGGCGCTCCTGACGCGGTGTAGCGCACGCACGCACGCGCCGCCCGGCGGTCGATCAGGGCCGCAGCGTGCCCGAGGGGTCGAGGTGGACGGCGCGCCCCACCCACTCGCCCTCGCAGAGCGCCGCCGCGGTGTCGGCGTCGTTCGACGTGCCCCACGCTCGGCGCCCGTCGGCCAGCAGACACGAGGCGATCGCCTGCTCGGGTGAACCGTCGCGTGCGTGCATCACCGTGTAGCCCTCGATGGTCGCCGCGCCTGCCGCACTCTCGGGATCGAGAACCGTCCGTTGGGGGAGCGCGTCGATGGCGGCCTGGGGCGAGTCGTGACGGAACCCGCCAACGGGTGGGGTGGTGGAGTAGATGCCGAAGGAGTGCTTGGTGGCGAATCCCCCGTTGGCCCACACGAGGCCGTACTCGCCCGGCGCCGAACGCAGCTCGCCGGTGATGGTGGCGATGGCATGCATCACGTAGCTGTTCCAGGGCCCGCCAGCGAACGCCAGCCCGCCCGTTCGGGTGAGCTGGCGGTCCAGTTCGAGGCCGAGCGACGCCGCCCCCAGCTGCACCGCCGAGGGGAAGCAGGAGTACAGGTCGACCAGTCCGATGTCGTCGATTCCCAGCCCGGCCAGTTCCAACACCCGTTGCCCGCCGCGCCGGATGGCGGGGGTCTCTGCGAAGGCCCATCGCTGGGACGCGAAGTTGTGCTCGTGGCAGTCGGTCCCGGCGACGACGAACACCCAGCGGTCTTCGGGGATGCCGAGCGCACGGGCGCGACCAGCCGAGCACACGATGACCGCTGCCCCCTGGTCGACGTCGTTGTTGGAGTTCATCAGCTTCGGGTACGGGAGACCGATCATGCGGTTCGACGGTCCGGTGGTGCGGATCTCCTCGGCCGACCGAGCCGTACGGGTCCAGGCGTGCTCATTGCCGGCGGCGACCGCCGAGAACCGGGCCCACAACTCGCTCAGATGCCGGAGGTGCTCCTCGACCCCGCGCCCGGCCGCCGCTCGGATCGCGGTCTCGAAGATCGGGTACATCTGCACCGGTTGGACGATGCCGCGAGCAGCCTCCAACGGGTGATTCATCGTCATCGGTGTTCCGAGCACCTGGTCCGGTTCCACGGCGGCGTCGACCACCGGCCACGGCAGCTCGACCCCCGCGCTGCGCGCCCTCATCCGGGTCCGCCACGCCTCGGCCCCGGTGAGGATGGCCAGGTCGAGCTCCCCTCGCTGGATCTGAGCGGCGGTGAGGTTGACCGCGGCCTGCGGACTGTTGCCGCCGCCCCTCACGAGCGCCGTCTCCCGCGTGGTCACCCCCAACTCGGCGGCGACGAACCGGGCGGGGTCGCGGTACCGCCACGACAGCAGCTCGATCACCCGGATCGAGTCAGGGGCGGGAACGGCCGACAGCCCGGCCGCTTCTGCGGCGCGGCGCACGGCGTGCGCCATGAGCTCGACCGGACTGAGCGAGTCGGCGAGCCCCTCGGCGCGGTGGGAGATCTGGCCGCCACCGATGACGACTGGGGTACGCGGGTCGATCGTCATCGGCGAGAGGGTAGGAGCCGGTGATGACGATGTCCGAACTGGTCGGGGCCGACCGTCCTACACTCCGCCGATGTCCCGGATCGCCATCGGTTCCGACCACGCCGGCTTCGAGCTCAAGTCGCATTTCGTCGCCCTGCTCCGAGCTCAGGGCCACGATCTCCACGACCAGGGCACCGATTCGGCCGAACCCGCCGACTACCCGCCGTTCTGCGCGGCGGTCGGCCGCGAGGTACGCGATGGCGCTGCCGATTTCGGCATCGTGCTCGGTGGCAGCGGGCAGGGCGAGCAGCTGGCCGCCAACAAGGTGCGCGGAGTCCGGGCGGCGCTGTGCAACGACCTCTACACCGCTCGGATGGCTCGGGCTCACAATGACGCGAACGTGCTGGCCATGGGCGCAAGGGTCGTGGGGGTGGGACTGGCCGAGGAGATCGTCGCCACCTTCCTCGCCACCGAGTTCGAAGGCGGGCGCCACGCTCGTCGGGTGGCCATGGTGATGGCGCTCGAGGACGAACGCTGATCCTCTCGAAGGTCGCCGCGCTCCGGAGACCGAGCGGCACCCACCACTAGGCTGGCATCGAATGGCCGACACCTCGGGCTACCTGATCATCGGTGCGGTCGCCGCCGCCGTGACGTTCATGGCGACGCCCCTGGTCGGGATGTTGGCGCGGCGGCAGGGTTGGGTCGTCATGCCCGACGAACGGCGCGTACACGACCGCCCGACCCCCGACGTGGGCGGCATCGCGATGTTCGCCGGATTCGCGGTGGCGATGGGACTCGCGGCCGCGATGGACCGGTTCTCCCCGATCTTCGACGGCAACTCCGAGCCGCTCGGGGTGATGATCGCCTGCACCATCGTCTTCGCAGTGGGCCTCATCGACGACATCGTCGAGCTCCCCGCCGTCGCCAAGGTGACGGGCACCGTGCTGGCCGGGCTGGCCCTGGCGGGGCTCGGCGTCACGATGTTCTTCTTCCGGATCCCGTTCCTCGACACGTTCGTGCTGTCCCGTGACTGGGCCCCGCTGGTGACGGTGCTGTGGTTGCTCGGCATGACCACGGCGGTGAACCTGGTCGACGGGCTCGACGGGTTGGCGGCCGGCATCGTCGCCATCGCGTCCACGTCGTTCTTCTTGTACAGCCGCCACCTGCAGGACCTGAAGCTGCTGTTCGAACCGAACATCGGTCCGCTCGTCGCGGTGATCGCGGCCGGCGTGTGCCTGGGCTTCCTGCCGCACAACTTCAACCCGGCCAAGATCTTCATGGGCGACGGCGGCGCGCTGCTGTTGGGCGCCTTGATGGCGGTCTCGACCAGCGTGGTCGGGGGCCGGGCCGAGTCGACCCAGGAGTTCAGCGGCCAGACGTACTTCTTCTTCGCCCCCCTGTTCATCCCGCTGTTCATCCTCGGTGTGCCGATCCTCGACGTGCTGTTCGCCATCGTCCGGCGAGCGACGGCGCGCCAGGGACTGGCCACCGCCGACAAGGGCCATTTGCATCATCGCCTGATGAACCTCGGCCACGGCCAGCGTCGGAGCGTGCTCATCCTGTGGCTCTGGACGGCGTTGTTGTCGGCGTTCGTGCTCTACCCGGCGCTCACCGAATCCGACAGCACCACCGGTCCGTTCGTCGTGATCGCCCTGGTCCTGGCGCTGTACACGGTGTTCCACCCGGAGGCTCGCCGAGGAGTCGGCTCCGACCAGAGAAGCTCCTGAGCCGCCGGTAGCCTGGTTCTCGACCTTGGCGGGCACGAGCACCACGCAGCTCGGTCGCCCACTACGGTTCGTGGTCGCGACGGGTGAACGAGGAGGTGGGACATGCGAGGTCGGATTCGGGAGCTCGTCAGCCGCCTGCCCCGCCCAACGGGTGAGGCTCGACGCCACCGTTTCGTGGCGGGCGTCCTGTGCTCGGCGTCCCTCGCCGGCAGCATCCCGGTGATCGCCGCGCTCCGTGCCGACTCCATCAGCGATGTGCGCGGCGCTCCGGGCACGTTCTGGTTGTCGGGTGAGCAGCAGGGCCAGATCGTGCTTGCCGCGACCCGCGGCGAAGCAGCCAGCCTGGCGATCCCGATGACGACCGCGCCGGGCAACATCGACCCGCTCGACGTGGTCGACACCGGCGATCTGGTGGTGGTGCAGAACCGGGAGACCGGCACCGTCACGTGGGTCGATGCGATCGGCGGCACCGTCGGCGAGGTCGTGGTCGAGGGCGTTTCACCTGCCGACGAACGACCGGTCCTCATCCCCGGCGGTGCCGACGCTTGGCTCGTCGACCCGGTCGGCGGCCGCGTCCAACGAATCGTCGCGTCGTCCGACGGAGCGGGCGCACCCACGCTCGAACCGGCGCTCTCCGTAGGTGTGTTCGACCAGTGGGTCGCCACCAACGACGGCCGGCTGTGGCTGCTCGACACGCCGCAGGGACAGATCGTCACGGTCGACGCCGATCAGGTGAGTACGAACCCCACCTTCGCCGAGCCGGGGTCAGACCTCAGCCTGTCGGCGGTCGGCCCCGATCCGGTGGTGATCGACCGGACCGCTGCGCGGCATGCGGTGGCCGCGGATCTCGGACTCGTACGCGCTCGCGGGCATCGAGAACCGAGGGCTGTTGCAGGAGCCGAGCCTCAACGGCACGTGCGCCGTCGTGCTCACCGATGACATCGCCGTCTGCGCTGATTCGTCGGGTCCGGTGGCCTCGATGAACTTCGGTGATCCGGGGACCGAGACGCTCGGGGCGCAGCTCTTCGCCAACCGGGGCAACCTCCTGCTCGTGTGGCCCGGCCTCCCCGAGGTGGTGATCGGCTCCTGGGCCGACAGTTCGTTCCGGGTGGGCGATCGTGCCGAACCGTCGCCGAGGCGGCTCGAGTCCCGGTGGTCTCCTGACGGATTGCTCGTCGACGATCCGGGCTCCGGCTACGCGATCACCGCCGACGACGGAGATCTGTTCCTCCTCCACAAGTTCTCGACCAGCACGGTGGTGCTCTCGTCCGACGGATTCGCCGCGGGCGCCGGGGTGGGGCCGGGGAACGGAGCAGGTGTTCCCGGCGACGGTTCTGAGCTGCTCACCGCGGAGTCCGATGGGTTCGACCGGGGTGATACCGGCAACAACGACCCACCGACAGCTCGCCCCGACGAGGTCACGACCCGGATCAACCGTCCCAAGCAGATCGACGTGCTCGCCAACGACAGCGATCCCGACAAGGACCCGTTGCTGATCCGGTCGGCGGCGATGATCGACGCGAACGGCTCGGTCGAGGTGGTCGAGGGTTCCTCGGTCGTGTTCACCCCCAATGTCGTCGTTCCGGGCAAGTCGACGTTCACCTACGTGGTCGCCGACCCCGACGAGCAGACCGACTCGGCCACGGTCACCGTGACCATCGTCGGCGACGACGTCAACACCGCGCCGGTCGCTGTTGACGACGAGGTCGAGGCGGGAAGCGGGGTCGACATCGAGATCGACGCCGTCGCCAATGACTCCGATGCCGAAGGCGACCCGTTGAGCGTCACCAAGGTCGGCGAAGCGCGTCACGGAACGGTGTCGGTCTCCGAGAACGGGTCGTTGAACTACCAGTCCGAGGCCGGCTACACCGGCGTCGACTCGTTCGACTACGACATCTACGACGGATACGGCGGCACCGGCACCGCCACCGTGCGGGTCACGGTGACTGCCGCCACCGATAAGAACCAACCTCCGGTCGCGGTACCCGATCGCGTCACCATGGTCGCCGGCTCGACCACGTTCGTCGATGTCCTGGCCAATGACAGCGATCCCGACGGCGATGCGCTGCGAGTCTCCGGTGTGTCGACCGATGCGGCCAGCCGGCTCACCGTGCTGGTCCTCCAGGATCAGCAGTTGTCGATCACGGCGCCCAATGGCGGGGACGGCTTGTTCACCGTCACCTATCAGGCCACCGACGGATCGCTCGTGGCGACCGGCGCGCTCACGGTGGTGGTGCAGGAGCAGACCCTCGAGAACCGGCCGCCCATCGCGGTCGACGACACCATGGTCGTGGCCTCGGTCGCCAAGTTCTTGGACCTGACCGCGAACGACTTCGACCCCGACGGGGATCAGCTCACCATCACCGCCCTGACCCCGCTGAGCGACCCGACCCGGGGATCGGTGCGCCGGATCTCGGCCGGCGGCGTGCAGTTCGATCCCTCGGCACCCGTCAACGTGCCCACGAGCGTCTCGTTCTCCTACACGATCAGCGATGCGTCGGGACGAACCGACGTCGGCAAGGTCACCGTCCAACTCGTGCCGCCCACCAACTCCGGTCCGGTCGCCCGTGACGACGTCGTGTCGATCTTCGCGGGTGAGCGCGCCACCGTCGCCGTGCTGGCCAACGACTCCCACCCCGATGGCCTGTCGTTCAGCATCTCCGGGGAGCCCACCTATTCGGTCGGCGTGGCCACCGTCAATCCCGACGGAACGATCACGTTCGAACCGCCGAGCGACGCCGTCGCCGCGTACAACCTCAGCTACACCATCGTCGACGTGAACGGGCGCACCGCGACGGCGCGGGTGGTGGTCTCGGTCGTCGAACGACCGAGATCGACCAAACCCCCCGTCGCGATCAACGACCAGCTCACCGCCACGGTCGCGACGACCGTGCTGATCCCCGTGCTGGCCAACGATGTCGACCCCGACGGTCAGTCCCTCGTCATCGCCTCGGTGACGCCCCCCGAGCCGGGCAGGGGCTCCGCATCGAAGAACGCGGCTGGCGATCAGATCCGCTTCACCGCGCCGTCGCAGCCTGGGTTCTCCACGTTCACCTACGTGGTCGAGGACACCGACGGCGACCGGGCGACCGCCACAGTGGTGGTACAGGTGGTCCCGCCGGCCAACGTGCCACCGATCGCTCGCGACGATCTGGTGATCATGCTCACCAATGCCACCGAATCCATCGACGTCCTCGGCAACGACGTCGACCCCGACGGTGCGGCAGTGGCACTGACCGCCTCGATCACGCTCGCCCCGCCGACGGGAATCACGGCGTCCCTCACGACCGGCGGGAAGCTCCAGTTGAAATCGACCGCGGTCCCGGGAGAGTACGCGCTCACCTACTCGGTCACCGACGCCGGCGGTGCGGTGGCGGCGGCGACGGTGTCGATCATCGTGAGCCTGCCGCCCAACACTCCGCCGACCGCGACGACCGATCGTTACGCCACCACGCCGGGCGCCAAGATCACCATCCCGGTGCTCGCCAACGACACCGATGCCGAAGGCGGGCTCCTGCAACTGGTGAGTGTGAGCCAGCCCCCGGCCGGGCAAGGAACCGCCGTGGTGAGCGGGAACTCCATCGAGTACGACCCGGGCGAGGTGTTCTCCGGGGCCGACACCGAGTTCACGTATGTCGTGAGCGACCGATCGAACGCGCTGGCCACCGGGCGCGTCGTGGTCACGGTCTCCGGCTGCGACCGGACGAAACCGCTGCTCGGTGACGACGCCAAGGCGCTCGCTCGCCGGGGCGTCCTCACCTTCAACGTCTTCGAGAACGATCCGGTCCACGACGGTGCCTGGACCGTGGGCACGGCGTCCGGCGGAACGGTGGCGAAGGGTTCGAACGGCAACGTCACCTACACGGCGCCCAGCACCGCTGGTACCTACACCTTCGGCTACGCGGTCGACAACAAGTGCGGCGGGCTGGCCAGGGCAACCGTGACGCTGACGGTCAACCGGCCGCCCGTCGCCGTGGCCGACACCAAGATCGTCGAAGTCGGTGGGGGCAACACCACCGTCGAGGTGCTCGCCAACGACGTCGATCCCGACGGTGCGGCCGAGCTGTCGGTCGCCTCGGTGGAGTTCGTGTCGAGCACCGTGCCCGGTCTCGTCGTCGCCCCCCGGGTGAACGGTGGTGGGGCGCGCATCGCCTTCCAGACTCCCGATACACCGGGCACGGTCACCCTTCGCTACGTGGTCACCGACGGGGCGGCATCCGACACCGGCACCGTCACCGTCAACGTCAACGCGGCGAACCGTCCGCCGGTCGCGGTTTCCGACGTCGTCAACATGAGTGCCGGGACGAGCGTCAGCATCAGTCCGCTGGCCAACGACAGCGATCCCGATGGCGACGCCCTGATCCTCACGAACTCCAACGTGATCGTCGTCAACAACGGGGTGTCCCCCGTGTGGACCCAGGGCTCCAACGACCTGACCCTGGTGGCGTCGCCCTGCGCCTCCGGGGTGGGAACGATCAGCTACTTCGTCACCGACGGCCGGTTCCTCGGCGCCACGGGCATCATCACCGTCACCGTCACCGGTGCTCCCGCAGTGGCCCCGGTGGCCGGCAACGACGGTTTCGGGCCGGTGCCCGGTGGTCAGCAGAGTGCCATCAACAGCGCCGTCCTGCTCTCAAATGACACCGACGCCAACGAGGGATGCGGCGACACGAAGGCGATCAACGACATACGGTCGGCGACGGGCGGCGCCGCGGTGCTCGGTGGCGGGGTCGTGCTCGTCACCCCCGACCCCGACGCCACCCAGATGACCTTCGAATACCAGGTCATCGATTCCACCTCGAACGTTTCGAACTGGGCGCTGGTCACGGTTACGGTGACGGCTCCGCCTCCGACGACTCTGCCGCTGCCCACCACGCCGCCCTCCATCCCTTAGGTTGAACAGTTGAGCAATGAAATCAAGGCGACCGGCCAGCCGACCGCCACCAAGATGTTCCACGCGCTCTCCGACAACGTGAGCAGGGTGCTCCGCGGCAAGCCCGAGACGGTGCGGCTCGCGTTGGCCTGCTTCCTCGCCGAGGGCCACCTCCTCATCGAGGATCTGCCCGGAACCGGCAAGACATCGCTGGCTCGCGCCATCTCCCAGTCCATCGGCGGCACCGTCCGCCGGGTGCAGTTCACCCCCGACCTGCTCCCGAGCGACATCACCGGTGTCTCGATCTTCCGGCCTGACAGCGGCGAGTTCTCGTTCCGCCCCGGTCCGGCGTTCTCGAACGTGCTCATCGCGGACGAGATCAACCGCGCGTCGCCCAAGACGCAAGCCGCGCTCCTCGAGGTGATGGAAGAGCGCCAGATCACCAACGACGGCGTGAGCCGCTCGGTTCCTCGGCCGTTCATGGTGGTCGCCACCCAGAACCCCCTCGACTTCCACGGCACGTACCCGTTGCCCGAGGTCCAGCTCGACCGGTTCGCCATGCGTATCAGCATCGGCTACGCCGATCGGGCCACTGAGCTCGAGGTGATGGCGATGCCGCAAGGCATCGACAACCGGCCCGAGCTGGGGGCGGTGCTGCGCGAAGAGCAGCTGCTCAAGCTGCTCGAGCGGGTTCGAGCCGTCACCGTCGAACCGCCCCTGCGCGAGTACGTCGCCGAGATCGTCATGCGCAGCCGGGCCCACGGCGACCTCCGGCTCGGGGTCAGCACCCGCGGGACCATCACCCTGTTGGCCGTCGCACGCGCGCTCGCCATCTCCGACGGCCGGCCATACGTCGCGCCCGACGACATCAAGGAGCTGCTGTCCCCGGTGCTCGCCCATCGCATCGCCGTCACCCCGGCCGCCGAGCTCGACGGCGTCACGGCCGAAGACGTGTTGAGCTCCATCATCGAGCAGGTTCCCGTACCGCGGCTCCGCGACGACGATTCGTGAAACGCGTTCCGCTGACCGCCACGGGCCTCGGCGTCGCCATTGGCAGCCTGGTTCTGCTCGTGATCACGGCGCTCACGGGCTACCGCGAGCTGCTGGTGCTCGTCATCTCGGGAGTCGCCCTCCTCATCGTGGCGGTGGTGCTGCCCCGGCTGGCCACGCCCCTCCTGCTCGAGCGCCGGATCGCCGACACCTATGTCCAACGGGGCGACAACGCCCAGATCACATTGTCGGTCACCTGCAGTCGGGCGCTCGCTCCCATCCGGCTGATCGATCAGGTGATCGACACACCCGTGCCGCTGTCGCTGCCGAGCATCAAGGCGCTGCGCACGGTGCAGGTCACCTATCGCACCCGCGTCAACCGGCGGGGCGTCCACCAGATCGGTCCGATCCGCGAGGAGCGGCGCGATCCGTTCGCACTGGCGGTGCGCTCGACCCAGCACGCGCTGTACGACGAACTGTGGGTGCACCCGGTGCTGCACCGGTTGCGGGGCAGCAACGAGACGCTCGAAGACCGCATGCAGACCCAGGCGATGAGATCGCTCAGCGACGATCCGCTCTCGGAGTTCCAGGCGCTTCGTGAGTACGTGGTGGGCGACGATCCGCGCCGCATCCACTGGGCCAGCACCGCGCGCACGGGGAAGTTGGTCGTGCGCGACCTGTTGGAGCTGCGTCGGCGCGAGCGCTACATCGTGCTGGAAACGCTCGATACGGCGGGCACCGAGCAGGAGTTCGAGGACGCGGTCGAGATCGCGGCCAGTCTTGCGGTCTCCGGGCTCGAGAGTCACATGCAGGTCGTGGTGCGCACCCGCGATCCCGAGGCGGCCGGGCGGGCCGCGCCGGCTCGTCACCGGCTCGAGCTGCTCGAGTTGTTCACCAAGGTGAAACGGGTTCCCGATGATCGGGCGATCCCGCCTCAACGCGTGATCAACGTCCCGCGGGGTGTCGCCCAGATCATGCTGATCACGGGCGCCAACTCGCCGCTCATCCCGTACTTCTGCTCGAGCCCGCTGTTCCGCTCCAGCGTCTCGATCGTGAGGGTCAGCCGCCGCCCGGAGCGGCTCAAGCGGCTCCCGCTGCCGTCGCTCGACGTTCGGTCGGCCGAGGACTTCGTGCTCGCCTACGACGGTGCCCCGGCGAAGATCCGAAACAACCGCGTGGCATGAACGAGCAGCGTTGGCACGTCCTGCTCGTGGTCTCGACGGCCATGATGGTGGCCCTCGTCGCATCGGCCACCGACCGGATCTTCGACCCGCCGTACAGTCCGGTGCTGGCTGTCGTGGCACCGCTCCTGGCGGCTGCGGTCGCGCTGGCCAACCCGTGGCGGCGCATCTCGCTGCGTGTGGCGCCGCAGCTCGGCGTCTGCGCGTTGATGACGGTGCTGGCCGTGCGCTCACGCGATGGCCGGATTCCTGGCGATGTCACCGGCGGAGCGATCCGTGGTCTCGGCCGGGTGGTGGCTGCCCGCTGGCCGGCGCCCTCGGAGCCCGTGTCGGTCGCGGGTGTCGTGCTGGCCGCCGCCTTGGCCGGCTGCATCGCGGTCGAGTTGGCCTGGTCGCGCCGCTACGCAGGAATGCTCCTTGCCCCGCCGGTGGCCCTGTTGATCCTGGTGGCGATCCTCGCCCCCAACGCCGGACCGCCGTCCATGTTCGTCGTGGTCCCGCTCGTTGCCCTCGCCGGACTTGCGTTGCGTGCCGCTCATGTCGTGCGCACCTATCGAGAGCACCGGGACTCGCCGAACGCCGAGCAGAGCAACGCAGCGCTCGTCGCGTCGGTGATCGGGCTGGTGGCGTTGCTGCCAGTGGCCGTTGGCGCACCATTCGGAGCGAGTGACCGATTCGATGTCCGTGACCTTCGGAATCAGAGCGCCGACATCGATGAAGAGATCAGCTTGCTGTCGCGGCTCGACGAGTGGCGGTCCCTCGATCCGGCTCGCACGATGTTCACGGTCGACCCCGCCGATCCGGAGACCAGGTGGAGGGTGGCCGCCCTGACTCGGTACGACGGGCGGGCATGGATGCCGTCTCGCGACTTCCGTCCGATCGGCAGCGAGCTCGGCCCGCGCATCGGCCAGCTTCCCTTGGAACGGTTCACGGTGACCCTCGCGGAGTTGAACGAATTGTGGATCCCGTTCGGTGGCGAGCCGATCGAGGTCGATCTCTCGGCTCGGGTCGACCCCACCCGCAGCGGTATTCGTGCCAACGATGCGTTCGTCCCCGGCGATGATTTCCAGCTCACGGTGGTCGAGCCCGAACCCACCAAGGAGCGACTCGAGCTGGCCAACGCCGACCGTGATGTCGGGATCACCCTCACGGTCGAGGTGCCATTGTCGACCGAGCTCGACGCGTTGGGCGCCCAGGTCACATCGGTCGCGACCAGTGATCAGGAGCGCGCCGAGTTGCTCGCAGCGTTCCTCCGCGACAACTACCAGCTCGATCCCGGGGCCCCGGCCGGGCACAGCCTGGCCCAGCTCCGCCTGTTCCTGCTGACGAGCAAAGCCGGGCGGGACGAGCAGTTCGTGGCGGCCTACGCCCTGCTCGCTCGGTCGATCGGTCTGCCCGTGCGAATCGCGGTCGGTTTCGAGCTCACCGAGGACGAAGAGGGCCGGTCCGTGGCCATCTCCAACAAAGTCGTGGCGTGGCCGGAGGTGGCCTTCGAGCGCCTCGGATGGGTGGCTTTCGATCCGGTGCCCGCCGAAGGCGCGGTGATCCCCACTGGTGCCGCCTCGGCGGGGCAGGCCGAGGCCGCCCCGGGTCGCCCCGCCCCGCCGACCACCGCTGCTGCGGTGGAACAGGACGACAACGAGCCGCCGCTTGCACCCGACGTCGATGAGGTTCGCTCGCTCTCGGTCGCAGGCCGCCTGGCGCTGGCCGGCGTCCTGCTCGTGCTCGCCGTGGTCGCCTATGTGGTCGTCGTGCTGACGATGAAACGGAACCGGCGGGCCCGCCGAACCGCCGCTGATCGGGCCGACGCTCGCATCGCGGGGGCGTTCTTGTCGGGGGTGGACCTGGCGATCGATCTGGGGGCCGACACCGGACCGACGTTCACCAACCGAGAGTTGGCGGTGAGCAGTCTTCCGGTCGTGGCGACCGGGGCTGCGGAGATCCAGTCGCTCGCCCGGCTTGCTACCCGCGCGGTGTACGACGCCGAACGGCCCACCGACGAGGTGGCCGACGAAGCGTGGGATCAGGAGCGTCGCATGCGGGCCGAGACCGCACGGGGGGTCGGATGGATCCGGTGGAACTTCGCCCGGCTCAGCCTCCGATCACTGCGCGGACCGCGACTCGACCAGGTGGAGCGGGAGGCCGAGGCTCCCACCCCGGACAAGTCACCGGTCAGCTGACCGAGTCGCGGCCCCTCCCGGGTGATCGACTCCCTCAGCCGAGGTCGGTCTCGACACTCACCGGGGAGTCGGTGTCGATGGTGACCGGCGCGGCGAGCTGGTCGCGATGCTGGCGGGGCCGGGTGCTCACGGGGAGCAGCTCACCCTGGCGCCGCCCGAGCTGGCGGGCCACGACCTCGAGCTGACTGCTGAGCTGCCGCTGGGTGGGAATGGCGAGCACGACGGCGTCGGCCAGGCGGCACAGCTCCACGGTGGACGCGGCATCGAGCAAGGCGCCGGCATCGACCACCACCACTGGTGCGAAGTCGAGCGCCCGTTCGAGCAGCGTGGCGGCGTCGCTGCGGCGCAGGGTCGGCGCACCGCTCTTGTCGCCGCGTCCGAGCACCGTGACCTCGGGCAGCCCCGTCTGGGTGACGATGGTGCGGTACACCCGGACCTGGTCGCCGGTCCGACGGCCGGTGACGAGCGAGCTGCTCGGGGCAGTGGCCAACATGGCCGGGATGCCGCCCTCACTGGTGGCCCGAAAGCCGTCGGTGATGCCGGCCCGACGGGGATCGGCATCGATCAGCAGTGTCTGGGTGCCGAGCCGCCCGAACTGCCCGGCGATGGCGGTGGCGATGGTGGTGGCGCCCGCGGCCTGTTCGGTGCCGACCACCACGATGGTGACCGAACCGGGTTTCCGGGCGTTTGCCTCGGCGCGGACGCACAGCTCGTCGATCACGTTCAGGTCGGGGTACTCCGACGCCTTCAGCAACTCGGGGAGCGGCTTGCCCAACGTGGCGTGCCGACCGATCGTGCCGACGATCGAGTGGCCGAGCACCTGGGCCACTTGCACGTCGTCGACGAGCCGGCGGGAGAAGCGAGCGGCGAGCACGGTGATGGCCAACCCGACGACGGCGCCCGTGAGCCCGCCGGCCACGATGAGGAGAGCACGGTTCGAGCTCACCGGTTCGGTGGGCTCGACGGCGCGTTGGATGACCTCGGTGGCGACCCGGGTGCGAGAGGCTGCCTCGAGTTGAGTCTTGGTCTCGAGCAACTGCGAGTACTGCTGCAGCAGGGTGTCGTAACTCACCTGGTACGGGGCGGCACCCGGGATCAGCGTCCCGGGATCGATCGCGGGGATCTGGGTGACACCGGCGTTCAGTCGGGCGAGCGCCTCATTGATGTAGGCATCCTTGGCGAAGGCGACCTGATTGCCCGCTTCTTCGAGTTGTTCTTTGAACGTGGCCAACCGCGCATCGATCTCTTCGAGGTCGTCCTGGCTCACGTCGTCGGCCCGCTGCTCGAGATCGGCCAGGTAGATGTCGACGTAGGAGTTCGCCAGCCGCTCTGCGGTCGGGGCGTCGTCGGCGGTGGCGAAGACATCGACCACGTCGGTGCCAGCGCGTTCGGCGATCCGCACCGAACTCTCGACCAACTGGCGCGTGAACCCCGACCCCATCGAGGTGGCCACGGCTTCGGCGAGATCGAGGCTCTTGAGTGCGCTGACCTGGCTCTGGAGGTACCGGTTGGCGTCGGCCCCGCCACCGCCCGAAGCGTTGGTGGGCTGTTGGATGAGCAGGACGGCACCCGCCTCGTAGCTGGCAGCCGACGAACCGGCGAGGGTGGCCGCCGCGATCCCGAGCGCGACGAACACGACGATGATCCAAGGCCGTTTACGAATCGCGGAGAACAGGAACGAGAGCTCCACGGAACTACCTCCAACACCAGGGTCCCTACCGGTACGGGGACCGTGCGAGGCTAACCGCCGACCTGCGTTTCGGTGGCGCGCCTGGTCACGGCATCGGTGGATTGGTCCTCGCGACCAGGGTGAGTCCGATCGGACCATAGGTGAGCGACCGCATCGACGCGAGGCGCGCCGCCCAGGCTCGACTGGTACCGTCGGATCACAGGAATCGGGCCGGTGCGGGCGACGAAGGGAATCTCGGTTGAGCGGTGAGCAGACGACGTCACGAGCGACGGTCTGCCTGTACGTCTGCACGTATCGGCGCAATGGGCTCCTGGCCCGTCTGCTCTCCAGCGTGGAGCAGGCGGCAAAGGCCGCTTCGTCGATGGCCGCCGTCGGTGTCGTGATCGTCGACGACAACGTCGATGGGCGTGCCCGGGCCGTGGCCGACGAGTTCAGTGGCGCGTTCGAACTCGGTGTGCACTACCGGCACACCGGATCGGGCAACATCTCCATCGCCCGCAACGTGGGGCTCGAGGCGGCCGCTGCGGTTGCCGACTGGGTCGTGATGACCGACGACGACTGCGAAGTGTCGGAGGAGTGGATCGCCGAGTACATCAGGGTGCAGCGGATCACCGGCGCCGACGCGTTGTGCGGCCCCCACATCCGCACGGTGCCGCCCGGCACCCCCGAATGGCTGGCCCGTCATCCCTTCAGCGACGACACCAACGACGAGATCGCCGATGGCGAGGCTCCCACCACCGGGCAGACGAACAACTCGCTCATCTCCTCGGCATTCGTGCTCGCTCATCCCGAGGTGCGATTCGATCCGGCGTTCGGCACCATCGGGGGCGAGGACATGGTCTTCTTCCACGCTGCTGTCGAGGCGGGGCTCGTGCTGCGGTTCGCGGCCGGGGCGAAGGTGTTCGAAGAAGCGAGCGGTGAACGGCTCACGATGGGGTACTACCTGCGATCGGGCTTCTGGTTCGGCAACACCCAGTACGTCACCAGCCGGCACACGGTCGGGGTCAGCAAGCGCCGAGCCGTGCTTCGCGGGGCCAAGCGCCTGGCCGTCGCCACGGTGCGTCCCTTTCGCCAGGTCGCCCACCGGCGTCCTCCGGAACTGCGTTACGCAGTGTCGTTGGCGGCCTGCGCCGTTGGGTTGATGCTCGGCCCGCTCGGTGTCAGGCTGCGCCACCCATCATGAACAACGCGAGCGTCGCGACGTGACCGCCACCCTCGGCGCCCGCATCGAGCGGCCCACGTACACGTTGGTCGAGCACCTCGGCATGTGGCTGCTGGCCGGGTTCGCCTTCGTCGGCTGGGGGGCCATCCCGACCTTCAGCCGCATTCCGATCCTGCTCGTCGGGTCCATCGGGCTCGGCTCGCTGTTCTTCTACACCAAGGACCAACTCGGTCGGATCCGGGTGAGTTTTCCGGTCGTCATCCTGCTCGTCTGGTCGTTCGCCTCGTTCGCCTGGAGCAACGCGCCATGGCGAACCCTGCTCGTGATCGAGACCACCGGCCCGTACGTGTTGGCCCTGCTCTGTGTGGTGAGCGTGCTGCCGTTCGATCTCATCGCCAAGGGTCTGTTGCGCGGTCTGTATGGAAGCGTGATCTTCAACGTCGCTTCACTCGTGCTCGTACCCGGAACTTCGATGCGCGACGAGAACGGCTACAGGAGCATCCGGGGCTACTTCATCCACAAGAACACGATGGCCCCGTTCATGGTCATGGTCATCGTGCTCACGTTGGCACTCGAGAAACGACCTGCCTGGCGGCGCGGCATCGTCATCGCGGCGGCCGCCCTGATCCTGGGGTCACTCTCGGCCACCGGCCTTGTCGGGCTGCTCCTCGTGGCGCTGCTCGATCAGATCGCCAAGCGCATGCAGTCCGCCGATGCGGTGCGCCGCACGGCGATCGTCCTGTCGTCGTTCGCCGGATTGATCCTGGTCGCGTTCCTCATGACTGCGTTCCTCGAGACGATCGTCGGGGTGTACGGCAAAGACGTCACCTTCACCGGGCGAACCGGTATCTGGGAAGCCACCTGGCCCGAGATCCTGCGCCGACCGGTCATCGGATGGGGCCTCGACGCAGTGTGGGTCGGCCCGAACGAGATGTTGACCCGCGTGTACTACAAGGCCGGCTTCGTGCCGACCCACGCCCACAACGGTGTCATCGAGACAACGCTCGAGATCGGCATCGTGGGTCTCGTGCTGGTGCTGTGGATCTACTTCGGGTCGGTCCGCACGATGTGGCGCTACTCGATGCACGGCGTTGCCTTCGCCCGCGCCGGTTGGACGGTGACCATCTTGATCATGGTCATGTCGTTCAGCGAGTCGATGCTGCTGGGCCCGTGGCTGTCGACGGTCATCATCTTTCGCATCGTCGGGCTACGGCTCCGAGCCGGGGAGCGGTGGACATGAGCGAGACCACACCCCGCAAGATCATCTATGTCACGACGCACTTCCCGTCGTTGTCGCAGACGTTCGTCTACAGCGAGATCGTCGGCATCGAGCGGCACGGGTGGGACGTGCTCCCGGTGTCGATCAACGTGGTCCCGGAATCCGAGATCGCCCGGCCGGGCTTCGCCCAAGAGTACGCACGTACCCTGTACCTCAAGGGATTGACGAAGCGGCGCATCGCCACGATCCTCGCCCGAGCAGTACGCACCAGCCCCCGCGCGTTCATCCGCACGTTCGGCGTGGCGCTCGCGAGCGGTGGCACCGATGTCAAGCGGGTGCTGTGGCGCTTCTTCCACTTCGTCGAGGCGATGCTTCTGTGGGATCACTGCCGCTCGACGGGCGTGCATCGAGTCCACGCCCACTTCGCCGGCCTCCCGTCGATGTTGGGGTTCCTCGCTGTGGAGTTCGGCCGCATGGTCGACCCCGATGCGCCCTGGGAGTTCAGCTTCACCGTGCACGGCGGCCAGGAGATCGCCGATGATCGCGATGCCTTCCTCCGGGCGAAGACACGTTCTGCATCGTCGCTGTTCGTGATCAGCGACTTCACGAGCGGCGAGGTGAAACGCCAGATCGATCCGACCGAGTGGGATCGGGTCAGGCTCGTGCGCTGTGGCATTGATTTCGATCGGTTCCCGTTCGAGCCCACGGCAGAGCTCGCCGATCCGCCGATGGTGCTCACCGTCGCCCGCCTCGCTCACGAGAAGGGTCACCTCATCCTCATCGACGCCATCGCCGAGTTGCGCGACCGGGGCATGACGGTCATGGCCGAGTTCATCGGCGACGGCCCCTTCGCCGAACGTCTCCAACACCGGATCGGGCAGTTGGACCTGAGCGGTCAGATCGCCCTGCTCGGCGCACTGCACACCGACGAAGTCGCCAAGCGGCTGCCTCGAGCTTCGGTGTTCTGTTTGCCGAGCTTCGCCGAGGGGATCCCGGTGTCGATCATGGAAGCGATGGCCGTCGGCGTGCCCGTCGTGGCCACCGACGTCGGCGGGGTCCGTGAGCTCGTCGTCGACGGTGAGAGTGGCCGAATCGTGCCGCCCGGTCGCGTCGATCTCCTGGCCGATGCCCTGGAGCAGGTGCTCAGCGACGCGGACCTGCGGTCCCGGATCGTGGCGGGCGCAGTCGAAGCGGTCCGTATCGCTCATGACGGCGAACTGACGGTTCGCGAGTTCGCCGACCTGCTGTGAGCTCGGCGCCACCCGAACGGGACGAACGCCCTGTTTCTGGATTCCCCCACTGCTCGTAAGGTGTGGGCTGCGCAACGGCTGCGGCGTGGTTGGCGCGCCACTCGATGAGGAGGAACGGCCCGTGGACAACAACAGCGGCAAGAAGGTCGCGATCATCGGCACGGGCTATGTCGGGCTGACGACAGGTGCGTGCTTTGCCCATCTCGGCCACCAGGTCGTGTGTGCCGATGTCGATCCGGAGAAGATCGCCGGGTTGCAGCGAGGCGAGATGCCGATCTACGAGCCGGGTCTGGAGCAGATCGTCAAAGACGGCATCCGCTCCGGTCGGCTGACCTTCGTGCTCGGCGCCCGCGAGGCCGCCAAGGACTGCGAGTTCGCCTACCTGTGCGTCCCCACCCCGCAGGGCGACGACGGTCGCGCCGACCTGTCGTACCTGGAGGCGGCCGCCGCCGAAATCGCGTCGGTGTTGCCCGCCGAGTCGATCGTGGTGAACAAGTCCACGGTGCCGGTCGGTTCGACCAAGGTCGTCGAACGGGTGTTGAAGCGCCCGGACGTGAAGGTGGTGTCGAACCCCGAGTTCCTCCGAGAGGGCTCGGCGGTGAAGGACTTCTTGAAGCCGGATCGGGTGGTCGTGGGATCGGACGATCAGGCTGCGGCGGTGCGAGTCGCGAGCCTGTACCTGGGCGTCGCGGCGCCGTTCATCGTCACCGATCCGGCCTCCGCAGAAACGATCAAGTACGCCGCGAACGCGTTCTTGGCGACGAAGATCAGCTTCGTCAACGCGGTCGCAGCGGTGTGCGAGGCGGTGGGCGCGGATGTGAACGATGTGGTGCTGGGGATCGGGTACGACCATCGCATCGGCCAGGAGTTCCTGCGTCCCGGGCCCGGATGGGGTGGCTCGTGCTTCCCGAAGGACACCAGGGCGTTGATCGGCATCGCCGAGGACCACGGGTACGACTTCAACTTCTTGAACGGCGTGGTCCTGGTGAACGACGAGCAGCGCGAACGCATGGTCGAAAAGGTCCGCCGCGCGGTCGGCGGGGAGTTGCAGGGCGCAACCGTGGCGGTGTGGGGGTTGACGTTCAAGGCCAACACCGACGACCTGCGCGAATCGCCGTCGTTGGCGGTGATCAAGTCGTTGGTGGCCGAGGGCGCCAAGGTTCGGGCGTACGACCCGACCGTGACCAAGCCATTGGAGGGCATCGAGATCATGGGCTCGGCGCTCGAAGTGTGCGACGGCGCGCAGGTGCTGGTGGTGCTGACGGAGTGGGACGAGTTCCGGTGGATCGACCTGGGCGACGTGCGCGCCCGCTTGGCAACCGCGAACATCGTGGACACACGGAACCTGCTCGATCGCGCCGCTGCGGTGCGTCAGGGGTTCACCTATCAGGGAGTGGGTCGATAACTCGTGCGTGTCTTGTTGGCCGGCGGCGCCGGATTCATCGGTTCTCATCTGGCGGACGCATTGATCGCCCGGGGTGATGAAGTCGTCGCGATCGACAACCTGTTGACCGGTCGATACGCCAACATCGCCCACCTCGAGGGCGTGGCAGGCTTCTCGTTCGTCGAGTCCGACGTCACCGACGTTCTGCCCGACCTCGGTCGGTTCGATGCGGTCATGGACCTGGCCTCGCCGGCGTCACCCCTCGATTTCCTGCGGATTCCACTGGAGATCCTCGAGGTGGGTTCCACGGGCACGCGGAACCTGCTCGATCTGGCGCACGCCCAGGGCGCCCGGTTCTTCCTGGCCTCGACGAGTGAGGTGTACGGCGATCCGCTCGTGCACCCGCAGCCCGAGGAGTACTGGGGCAACGTCGACTCGATCGGGCCCCGTTCGTGCTACGACGAGGCCAAGCGGTTCTCCGAAGCCTTGACGATGGCGTACCACCGGTTCCATGGTGTCGATATCCGGATCGTGCGGATCTTCAACACCTACGGGGAACGGATGCGGCCCGACGACGGGCGAGTCGTGGGCAACTTCATCGTCCAGGCGCTGCGGGGTGAGCCCATCACGCTGTACGGCGACGGCGAGCAGACCCGGTCGTTCTGCTACGTCTCCGACCAGGTTCGAGGGCAGATGAACATCCTCGACGGTGACATCATTGGTCCCGTGAACATCGGGAACCCCTTGGAGTTCACGATGCGCGAACTGGCCGAGGTGGTCGTCGCGGTGACCGGGAGCTCGTCGGACATCATCACCGTCCCGCTGCCTCCCGAGCGCGACGGCGATCCGTCGCGTCGGTGCCCCGACATCACCCTGGCCGGCAGCGAGTACGGCTGGAAGCCGACGGTCGATCTTCGCGAAGGACTCCACCGGATGGTGCCGGCCATCGCGCACGAGATCGGCGCGTGAGTCGGGTCCGGCGGGCGCTGCGGAGCGACACGGCCGGCAAGAGCGCTTGGGGTTTGATCGAGCAAGGCGTCGGTCTGACCGCCGCGCTGCTGACCGCATGGCTCTTGGCTCGTACCGTCGGGACGATCTCCTACGGCGCGTATGCCGGGGTGTATGCACTCATGGGACCGTTCCTGGCGCTGATCCACGGCGGTATGTCGTTGGCGATGCTCGACCAGATCGTGCGGGAGAAGCAGGACCCTCGGGCGGTGTCCAGCGCGTTCATGGGGTTCACGATGACGGTCGGTCCGGCCGCGGCGATCGTCGTGTCGTTGCTCTCGGCGCGCTTCATCAACGGCATCTCGGCGCTCGCCGGATCCCTGTTCATCGTGAGCGAATTGGCGATCATGTCCACGCTCGCGGCATCGACCGCGGCGGTCCAGGCGGCGCGCGGGTTCGTCTTCGCCTCGCGGGTCCGAACGCTGACCATGGGCTGCAAGATCGCGGCCCTCCTGATGCTGCATACGACCGGGCGGCTCGACATCGACTCCCTCGCAGTGGTGCAGACTGCGGCGTTCTTGCTGATCGCGCTCTCGGTCCACCGCTGGCAGGAGGGATTGGTCGGCCATCTCCTCCGACCGGGACGCTTCGGGCGCGATCAGCTGTCGGCGACCTCCGTCTATGCCGCCGGTATCGGCGCCAGCACCGTCCAGAACAGCTACGACCAGACCGTGATGTCGAGCACCTATGGAGCCGACGCCGGTCGCTATGCGGCGGCGTACCGGATCGTGTCGATGGGATTGTTGCCGCTCAATGCGATCGCGAGCGCCACCCACCTCGACTTCCTGCACGCCGAGTCGGGGTCGGCCGATCAGCTGCGCAAGGCTCGTCGGTTCGCCGGGCTCGGGCTCGCCTACTCGGTGGTGTTCTGCACCGTCGCCGCGCTGGGAGCGTCGCTGGTGCCCAGGATCCTCGGTGACGAGTACGAGGGCTCGGTGTCGATCATCCGGTGGCTCGTGCCCCTCGTGCCGCTCCGGGGCACCACGGTCTTCCCGATGAACGGATTGCTCGGCCTGGGCCGCAACAAGCTCCGCACTCAGCTGCTGATCGGCGGCGCAGTGGTGAGCCTGGTGCTGTACTTCGCCCTGATCCCATCGATGTCATGGAAGGGCGCAGTGATCGGGACGCTGGTCAGCGAGACCGCACTGGCCATCGCCGCGTGGACAGCGTTGTTCCGCTGCCAGGCCCAGGCCCGCCGGGATCGACCGCGCGACACGCTGGGCGCCGGTGACCCCCACGCCGTCCGAGCCCGCTCGTAGACTCCCCTGCCGTCCGGTGTCCGTTTCGGGCCCGGACACCGAACCCCCGAAAGAGACCTGACGTGACGCGTGCGGTTCGAGCAGCCGTGATCGGGTGTGGTGCCATCGCCCACCAGCACCTCGACTTCCTCGCCGGTTCCTCACTGGTCGACCTCGTCGCGGTGTGTGACCTCTCGCCGGCCGCGCGGGAGTACGCAGCGACTCGCTACGGCGGCCGCGCGGTCGCGGAGGTGGCCGACCTGCTCGATGCCCGGCCCGAGGTGGTGCACATCCTCACGCCGCCGCGTCTCCACCAGGAGCTCACCATTCGTTGCCTCGAAGCCGGTGCCGACGTGATCTGCGAGAAGCCGATCGCGCCCTCGGTGGCGGGGCTGGATGAGATCCAAGCAGTGGCCGCACGCCGCGGTCGCTCGGTGATCGAGAGCCAGAACTACCGGTTCAACGATCAGGTGCTCGCGATCTTGGGGTTGGTCGAGGCGGGGGATCTGGGCGAGGTGCTCGACGTCGAGGCCCGCATCTCCCTCGACGTCAGCTCGGGCGGGAAGTTCGCCGATCCGCATCTGCCGAGTCCCGTCGCCGGGCTTGCCGGTGGCGCGATCCACGACTTCTTGCCACACCTCGCCTACAGCGTGTTGCAGATGGTGCCGGATGGTCCCATCGAGTCGGTCCACGCCACGTGGCGGAACCTGAGCGGCAACCCGGTGATCGGCTTCGACGAGCTCGACGCCACGTGCTGTGTCGGGCGGGCCCGCCTGGCGATGCGCTTTTCGGCGGCGCTCAAACCCGAAGGTTTCCGTCTGTTCGTGCGCGGGACGCGGGGTGCGGCGGAGACCGACCTGTTCCAGCCGTACCTGCGGGTCGAGGTGCCGCGGGCCCGGGGCCCGCTGTCGCCGCTGGCCAACCAGGCCCAGAACGGGTTCTCCCTGCTCGCCTCGAGTGCGAAGGGTTTGCGGGCCAAGCTGCTGCAGCACTCCGCGTACCACGGGATGCCCCGCATGTTGGAGGCCTTCTACCTCGCCGTGCAGGGTGCCGGCCCGCTCCCGATCTCACCCAGTCAGATCCGGGCCTCGGTGGCCCTGGTCGACGCCATCGTGGCCGAGGTTCCCGCGTCATGAAGTTCTTCGTCACCGGTGCCAATGGCTTCCTCGGCCGCCACGTCGTGGCCGAAGCCCTCGATCACGGGCACGACGTCGTCGCCATGGTTCGTGACGCCGGCTCGCTGCGTCGCACGCCGTGGCACGACCACGAGCGCGTCGAGGTCGTGGTCGGCGACCTGCGCCGCGCCGCGCCGTCCTGGGTGGAGGCGCTGGGCGGCGCCGATGTCGTCGTGCACCTGGCGGCCGCCGTCGGCGGCGACTTCGCGACCCAGTTCGCCTCCACCGTGCTCGGGACCGAGCAGCTGCTCGCCACGATGGCCGACACCGGCGTCCTGCGCTTGGTGCACGTGTCGACCTTCTCGGTCTACGACTATCGCGCCCTCGCGCCGGGAAGTGTGCTCGACGAGTCGAGCCCGCTGGAGGCCAACCCCACCGATCGCGACGAGTACGCCCAGACGAAACTGGTCCAGGAGCGGCTGGTGCGCGGCTTCGCCGCCGATCGCGGCGGGCGCGTCACCGTCGTGCGGCCGGGAGCGGTGTACGGCCCGAACAACCTGTGGAACGCCGGGCGAGCCGTACGCCTGGCCGGGCCGTTGTGGGCGGCACTCGCACCGAACGGCGAGCTGAAGCTCACCTACGTCGAGAACTGCGCCCAGGCGATCGTGCTGGCGGCCGAACGTGACGAGGCGGTGGGGGAGACACTGAACATCGTCGACGACGACCCGCCGACCCAGCGGGAGTACGAAGCGGCGCTGAAGCGGGCCGGGTTCACCGTCGGCCTCAGCCTCCCGGTGCCCTATGTCGCCGCCAAGGGCGCCGGCGAGGCGGTGGCCTGGGTCAGCCGTCGGCGTTACGGCGGCAAGCTCCGACTCCCCGCGTACGCCGTGCCGGCCAAGATGGACTCCCAGTACCGTCCGCTGCACTACCCGAATGCCCGGGCCAAGGCCGTGCTCGGTTGGACGCCGCGCTACCGACTCGACGAGGCGCTGGCCCGGATCAAGCAGGCCGAAGCCGCTGACGCGGGCTCCAACGGCCCGACGGCAGTCTCATGAGGATCCTGTTCGCACTGTCGGGCGCCCATCGGGTGAACCGCGGGGCCGAGGTCGCCTTCGAGTCGATTGCTCGCCATCTCGCCACCTCGGGCCATGGCGACGAGGTCGTCCTCATCGGCTCGGGCCCGCAACGGGCCGCCGAACCGTACGGTTACGAACAGGCCAAGGTGGTTCCGCGTGAGCGGTTCGAGCGCTTTCCCTCGTTCCCGATGTTCCGGAACAACGAGATGTGGGAGGAGTTCACCTTCGTCCCCGGGCTGCGACGGCGATTCCGGCGTCGCGACTACGACATCACCGTCACCTGCGGCTTCCCGTACACCAACCTCACGCTTCGCCGGTGGCGAGCCGGAACCCCCGGGGCCCGTCACGTGTGGGTCAGCCAGAACGGCATCTGGCCGGTGTCGCACCCGAGCGGCGGCGAAGCCCGGTTGTTCGGCGCCGACGGTCTGGTGTGCATCAACCCCGAGCATTTCGAGATCGGGTCGGCCCGCTTCCCGGCAGCACTGATCCCGAACGGGGTCGACATCGAGCGCTTCGTGCCCGGTCGCGGTGATCGGGCGAAGCTCGGCATCCCCGAAAACGCCCCCGTGGTGCTGATGGTGAGCGCGCTGATCGCCAGCAAGCGGGTCGAGGCCGGCATTCGCGCCGTCGCTGCGCTCCCGGATGCGGTGCTGGTGGTGGCGGGCGACGGCATCCTGCGTCGAGAGATCGACGCGTTGGCCGCCGAACTGCTCCCTGGCCGGTTCCGCCGGGTTTCAGTACCGATCGCCGACATGCCCGAGCTATATCGCTGCGCGGATGCCTTCCTGCACCTCTCGCTCGACGAGTCGTTCGGCAACGTGTACGTCGAAGCGATGGTGACCGGGCTGCCGTGCGTGGTGCACGACTGCTCCCACACGAGGTGGATCTACGGCGATCACGCCACGTTCGTCGACACCCTCGTTCCGTCGGAGCTGACCGCCGGGCTCGCCCGCGCGCTCTCTGAAGCGGGCGTCGAGCGTCGCGAGCAGGTCGATTCGGGCCGTGAGCGGTTCTGGTGGAAGCACATCGCCCAGCAGTACCGCGACTTCTTCACCCGCATCAGCTGACGGACTCCGTCGAAGAGTTGGCGCGCGCTGTCTGTGATGCGTAGATTGAGATTTCGTTCACAAGCCCACGCGCACCGGCGCGTGCGGAGTCCGATCTGCGCCGAGGGAACTGTTGGAGCTCTTGCCCACCAAGCGAACCGTGACACGCGTCGCGGCACCTCCCACCCACGGTGGGTTGGCCAAGGGCATGGACTTCGTCTTCGTCATCCTCGCGTTCTGCGGGCTCGGCTGGGTGCTCGACCAGGTGTTCGACACCGAGCCGTGGCTCACCATCGGCGGGCTGGTGTTCGGCGTCGTGGGTCAGTTCGTGCGCATGTGGTACGCCTACGATGCCGACATGCGCGTGCACGAGGCCCGGCTGCTCGAGGGCAGGGGCCGATGAGCCAGCCGCTCGTCACCCGCCTCGACGGCCCGGCTCCCGAACGGGAGATCAGCCTCGACATGGCCAAGCGGGGCCTCCTGCTCGCTCCCGTGCTCGTGGCCTTCTGCGGTGCCGTCTGGAAGCTCGACGGTGTCTGGGCGAGCATGTTCGGTTTCGCCCTCGTGATCGTCAACTTCTTGTTGTCGGCGGCGCTCATCACCTACACCGCTCGTATCTCGGTCGCGTTGATGATGGGGGCCACGCTGTTCGGCTACCTGATGCGCCTCGGGCTCATCTTGGTGGCGGTGCTGCTGGTACGCGACGCCTCGTGGATTTCACTTCCGGCGCTCGGGTTGACCATCATCGTCACCCATCTGGGGCTCCTCGTGTGGGAGCTCCGCTACGTCTCTGCATCGCTGGCCTTTCCCGGCCTCAAGCCCCGTAACGCTCCGACGAACTGAGGTCTTCGAACGTGTTCGCCTTCGAGTTCCCCGAGATCAACGCCATCCTGCGCTGGAAGGACTTGTTCCCGACCTTCAACAAGATCGCGCTGATCGCCGTTGCCGCCGCGGTCATCGGCAGCATCGTCTTCCTGCTCGCCGGCAACCAGGACGGCACCAAGGCGCCCAAGGGCGTGCGCAACCTGGCCGAGACCACCGTCGACTTCGTCGAGAACGGCATCGTCATGCAGACGATCGGCAAAGAGGGCCTCGGCTGGACGCCCTTCCTGCTCTGCTTGTTCGTCTTCGTCTACCTCTGCAACCTGCCCGGGATCATCCCGATCCTGCAGATGCCGGCCACGGCCCGCATGGCCATCCCGTTGTTCTTGTCGATCCTGGTGTGGCTCATCTACAACGGGGTCGGCCTGAAGCACCAGGGCCTCGGCTACTTCACCCACATGCTGTGGCCGCCCGGAGTGCCGACCGCGCTGAAGCCGCTGGTGGGGATCATCGAGTTCGTCTCGAACATCTTGATCCGACCCTTCGCCCTCACCGTCCGACTCTTTGCCAACATGCTCGCCGGTCACATCCTGCTCGTGACCTTCGCCCTGTTGTCCGAGGCGCTGTTCCAGGCCACCACGAAGCAGGCGTTCCTCGTCCCGATGGGGATCCTGCCGTTCTTCATGTTGGTGTTCCTCACCGCCTTCGAGGTGCTGGTCGGTTTCTTGCAGGCGTACATCATCACCATCCTCGCCGCGGTGTTCATCGGGACCTCGATGACGCACGCCGAGGCCGAGGCCCACTGATCCCCGTCCAGATCTCGCAGTACAGATCTCCCACTACAAAGAGCACAGGAGAAACCAAACATGGAAGCGTTCGCTCAGCTCGCCGCGCTGAATGCCGATGACACCAAGGCCGCCGCGGCCGCCGGTTCGGCGGGCTTCGCCTACGGTCTGGCCGCCATCGGGCCAGGCATCGGCATCGGCTACATCGTCGGCAAGTCCGTCGAGGCCATGGCCCGTCAGCCCGAAGCTGCCGGCATGGTCCGCACCACGATGTTCCTCGGTATCGCCTTCACCGAGGCCCTGGCCCTCATCGGCTTCGTGGTCTTCATCCTCATCGGCCTCTGATCCCATCGGGATCACGCGTTGACCATCCTGTTCCGTTCGACTCCACCAAGGAGCTGACGTGCTGACTGCCGTCGTCACCCAGAGCGGTGAAGCGCTGGTAGCCCGAATCGTCCTGCCGCATGCTGCGGAGGAAGAAGAAGGCCACAGCGCCGTAGAGATCAAAGAAGCGAGTCCGATCGCCCCCGAGCTCAAAGAGCTCGCGTGGGGTGGCGGCTCGTTCGTGGTCTTCTTCCTGCTGATGCGGCTCTTCTTGTTCCCTCGGGTCAAGAAGGGCATGGATGCGCGCTACGCGCTCATCCGTTCGGGACACGAGGGTGCCGACACCGCTCGGGCCAGTGCCCAGGCCGAGGTGGCCGAGTACCGAGCGCAGGTCGCCGAGCTGAAGGCCGAGGCGGCCGCTCGGGTCGACGCCGCTCGTCAGCAACTCGAGACCGAGCGCCAAGCCCGCCTCGCCGAGGTCAATGCCGGCATCGCCGAGCGGCGCGGCGCGGCCGTGGCCCAAGCGGCCGCGGAACGTCAGGCGGCCAGCGATCAGGTCGGCAGCGCCGTGGCCAGCGTTGCGGCTCGGGCCACCGAGCTCGCCATCGGCAAGGCGCCCGACGCCGGTGCCGTGCGCCAGGCCGTCGATGCCGCGATGAGCGTGGGGGCCGCGCGATGAGCGGGCTGTCCAACATCATCCGCCTCGCCGAGGAGCACATCGTCCTCGACGACGACGGCAAGGTCATCACCCACTCGTGGATCCTGCCCGAGACCCCCGAGATCATCTACGGCGGCGCCGCCTCCGTCATCGTCTTCTATGCGCTGTACCGGTTCGCCCTCCCGATGGCGAAGAAGGCGATGGCCGATCGCACCGCTCGCATCCAGAAGGAGCTCGACGACGCCGCCAACGCCAAGTCGTCGGCCGAAGCCGAAGCGGTGCAGATCCGCCAGGCCAAGGGCGACATCGCCGGGGAGCGGGCCCGCCTGCTCGCCGACGCCGACGCCCAGGCCGAAGCGGTGCTCACCGAGGGTCGGGCCCGGCTCGAGGACGAGATCGTCGAGCTGAACGCCCGGGCCGATGCCGAGATCGTCCAGCTCGCCTCCCGGTCGGGTGACGAGTTGCGTGCCGAGATCTCGGTGCTCACGAGCACCGCCACCGAGCGTCTGGTCGCCGAGCACCTCGACGACGCCACCCATCACGACCTCATCGAAGCCTTCATCAGCAAGGTAGGAGCCTCATGAGCGACGACGCCCGCATCGACGGTTACGCCCGCGCGCTGTTCGAGATCGCCCGGGCCGAAGGCACCATCGACGAGGTCGAGGACGAGCTGTTCCGCTTCGCCCGCAACGTCGAGAACTCCGATTCGCTGCGCAACGCCCTCACTGACGAGCAGATCCCGGCCGCCCGGCGCCAGGCCATCGTCGAGGACCTGCTCGGCGCCAAGGCCACCGGCACCACCGTGCAGTTGGTGTCGATGGTGGTCGGCTCCGGCCGCGGCCGAGATCTCCCGGCGATCATCGACCGGCTCGTGCAGCGGGCCTCCACCTCCAAGGGTCTCGAAGTCGCCGAGGTTCGCTCGGCCGTGCCCCTCACCCCCGACCAGCAGACCCGTCTGGCGGCCGCCTTGGCCAATGCCACCGGCAAGCAGGTCAACCTCAAAGTCGTCATCGACCCCTCTGTGCTCGGGGGTCTCGTTGCGACCGTGGGCGACACCGTCATCGACGGCACCGTCCGCACCCGACTCGACCACCTCATGGCCCGGCTGTAGGAGACGAACGACTGATGGCTGAGCTGACGCTCTCGGCTGCCGACATCGCGGCAGCACTCACGAAGAACCTCGACGGCTTCGAGCCGTCCCTCGAAGCCCGCACGGTGGGCCGTATCGCCGAGGTCGGCGACGGCATCGCCCGCATCTCGGGCCTGCCCGACTGCTCCGTCAACGAGCTCCTCGAGTTCGCCGACGGCACCATCGGTCTGGCGCTGAACCTCGACGAGAACTCCATCGGCGCCGTGGTCCTCGGTGAGGGCAACCACATCGAAGAGGGTCAGCCGGTGAAGGCCACGGGCCGGATCCTCTCGGTGCCCGTCGGTGACGGGGTGCTCGGCCGGGTGGTCAACGCCCTCGGTCAGCCCGTCGATGCCAAGGGTCCGCTGACCGGCACCCAGTCCCGCCGAGTCGAGATCCAGGCGCCCGGCATCATGGGCCGCAAGCCCGTGCACGAGCCGATGCAGACCGGGATCAAGGCCATCGACGCCATGACCCCCATCGGTCGGGGTCAGCGTGAGCTGATCATCGGCGACCGCAAGACGGGCAAGACCACCGTCGCCATCGACACGATCCTGAACCAGAAGGGTCAGGGCGTGAAGTGCATCTACGTGGCGATCGGCCAGAAGGGCTCGACCGTTGCCCAGACGGTGGAGACCCTCCGCCAGGCCGGCGCCCTCGAGTACACGGTCGTGGTGACCGCCCCTGCCTCCGATCCCGCTCCCTTCAAGTACCTGGCGCCCTACGCCGGGTGCGCGATGGGCCAGCACTGGATGGAGAACGGCGAGCACGCCCTCGTGGTGTACGACGACCTCTCCAAGCAGGCCGAGGCATATCGCCAGATGTCGCTGCTCCTGCGCCGGCCCCCGGGCCGTGAGGCGTACCCCGGCGACGTGTTCTACCTGCACAGCCGCCTGCTGGAGCGCGCCGCCAAGCTCTCCGACGAAAAGGGCGCGGGTTCGCTCACCGCCCTGCCCGTGATCGAGACCAAGGCCGGCGACGTCTCGGCGTACATCCCGACCAACGTGATCTCGATCACCGACGGCCAGGTGTACCTCCAGGACAACCTGTTCAAGTCGGGTGTCCGGCCCGCCGTCGACGTGGGCATCTCGGTGTCCCGCGTGGGCGGCGCCGCCCAGATCAAGTCGATGAAGGCGGTCGCTGGCACGTTGAAGCTCGACCTCGCCCAGTTCCGCGAACTCGAAGCATTCGCCACGTTCGGCTCCGAGCTCGACGCCATCTCCAAGGCGCAGCTCGAGCGGGGTTATCGCCTCGTCGAGCTGCTCAAGCAGCCGCTCAACAGCCCGATGCCGGTGCAGGAGCAGGTTGTGTCGATCTTCGCCGGCACCCGTGGGTACCTCGACGATCTGCCCGTCGGCGACGTCCGTCGATTCGAGATCGAGATGCTCGAGCACTTCCGCGGTCGGCATTCCGGCCTGCTCGATCAGCTCCGTACCGGTGGCATCCCCGACGGCTTGGGCGAAGCCGTCCAGGCCTTCAAGGATCAATTCCAGGTGTCCTCCGATGTGACCGGAGCCTCCGACGTCGATGCCGCTCACATCGGCGACGCGGCAAGCGCCAAGACCCTCGCCACGGAGTGAACTGACGGGCCACTCGGCCCGTCACGAGCGAAGTGTTGCCCCGCACGTACGAAGAAAGGTCGGACAGATGGCCGGTGGCCAGGAACGAATCCTGAAAGGACGCATCCGCAGCGTCCAGGCCACGAAGAAGATCACGCGCGCCATGGAACTGATCGCGGCGTCTCGCATCGTGAAGGCTCAGCAGCGGGTCGCCGCCGCGGTGCCCTACAGCGAGCAGATCACCGAGGTCGTGAAAGACCTGGCTGCGGCCGGCGGCGACGTCCGATCCCCCTGCTCACCGCTCGTCCGAACGCCCGTCGCCGCTGCGTGGTGGCCATCAGTGCCGATCGTGGACTCTGCGGCGGGTACAACTCCGGCGTGCAGCGCCTCGCCGAGGCCCAGGTGAAGGCCGAGATCGCCGACGGTCATGAGTACGCAGTGGTCGCGGTGGGCCGCAAGGCCGAGGGCTACTTCAAGTTCCGGGGCTACCAGGTGGCCGCGTCGTTCACCGGGTTCTCCGACAACCCCACCTATGACCACGCACGCGAGATCGGGCAGCGCGTCGTGAAGATGTACCTCGACGACGAGGTCGATTCCGTCGAGCTGGTCTACACCCGGTTCATCTCGGCCGGCTCGCAGGAGGTCGTGAAGCGACCGCTCGTGCCCCTCGATCGGGAGGTGATCCTCGGCGGCGACGGCAAGGCCGGTCACACGGCGGCGGCCAGCTACGAGTTCGAGCCCGACCCCGCCACGATCCTCGAGACCCTCATCCCGCGTTATGTCGAGGCCCGGATCTACGCCGCGCTCCTGAACGCGGCGGCGTCGGAGCACGCGTTCCGGCAGCGGGCCATGAAGTCGGCCACCGACAACGCCGAAGAGCTCATCAAGTCGCTCTCGCGGATCATGAACCGGGCACGCCAGGATTCGATCACCACCGAGATCATGGAGATCGTCAGCGGGGCCGAGGCACTCGGTTCGGGCAAGGGTTCCACCGTGAGGCTCGTCGATCTCGATCTGCCCACCGGATTGCCGATCTTCGGCGAATCGAGCCCGGCGGGCGGCGCCGGTCGAACCGCGGTCGCCACGCTCGTCGCTCCGGTCGCCGCCCCTCCGACCGCCGCCCCGACCGAGGCCGACGACTTGGAGGGCGAGATCGACGGCATCGGTCCGGTGATCGCCGCGAAGTTGGCGGCCATCGGCATCACCACGTTCCGGCAGGTCGCCAGCTGGACCGCCGACGACATCGAGCGCATCGGCGACCAGCTCGATTTCAAGGGACGCATCGAACGCGAGGACTGGATCGGCCAGGCCTCGCGAGCACACACCGCCAAGTACGGCGAGACGATCTGAGACCCGGAACCCGTTCCGACCGCAAGCCCTCCGCACGCAAGCCCGGTACCCAGGAGCACATGCAGCCATGACCATGACAGACAACGGCACACAGCTGAAAGACGGCCGGGTCGTCGCCATCGCCGGTCCGGTGATCGACGTGGAGTTTCCCCGCGGCGCACTGCCCGAGCTCAACAGCGCGGTCGAGATGACCATCACCGTCGACGGCGCCGACATCGTCGTGCTCGCCGAAGTCGCCCAGCAGCTGGGCGACGGCCGAGTGCGGGCGGTGTGCATGAAGCCCACCGACGGCCTCAAGCGTGGCACCGCGGTTCGCAACCTCGGCCACGGCCTCCAGGTGCCCGTGGGTGATCGCACGCTCGGTCATGTCTGGAACGTGTGGGGCGACGTACTCGACGGTGACAACGCCGACTTCGCCGACATCGAGCGGTGGGACATCCACCGCCCGGCCCCTGACTTCTCCGCCCTCGAGCCGTCCAAGCGCCTGTTCGAGACCGGTATCAAGGTCATCGACCTACTCACTCCGTACGTGGCCGGCGGCAAGATCGGCCTGTTCGGTGGCGCCGGCGTCGGCAAGACCGTGCTGATCACCGAGATGATTCGACGCGTGGCCCAGAACCACGGTGGCGTGTCGGTGTTCGCCGGGGTCGGCGAGCGCACCCGTGAGGGAACCGACCTGCGCATGGAGATGGAAGAGTCGGGCGTGTTCGAGAAGGCCGCTCTCGTGTTCGGCCAGATGGACGAGCCGCCGGGCGTGCGTCTGCGCGTCGCACTGTCGGCGCTCACCATGGCCGAGTACTTCCGTGACGAGAAGAACCAGGACGTGTTGTTGTTCGTCGACAACATCTTCCGATTCGTGCAGGCCGGCTCGGAAGTGTCGACCCTGCTCGGCCGGATGCCCTCGGCCGTGGGCTACCAGCCCACGTTGGCCGACGAGATGGGTCAGTTGCAGGAGCGGATCACCTCGACCCGGGGCCGGTCCATCACCTCGCTCCAGGCCGTGTACGTCCCTGCCGACGACTACACCGACCCAGCGCCGTTCACCACCTTCACCCACCTCGACGCCACGACCGAGCTGTCCCGCCAGGTCGCCGCGCTCGGCATCTACCCGGCGGTCGACCCGCTCGCGTCGACCTCGACCATCCTCCAGCCCGATGTCGTGGGCGTTCGCCACTACGAAGTTGCCCGCGGCGTGCAGGAGAACCTGCAGCGCTACAAGGAGTTGCAGGACATCATCGCCATCCTCGGCCTCGACGAGTTGTCCGAAGAGGATCGCCTCACGGTGTCACGGGCCCGCAAGATCCAGCGGTTCCTGTCGCAGCCCTTCTACGTGGCCGAAGTCTTCACGGGTGTCTCGGGCGAGACCGTTCCGGTGGCCGAGACGGTCGAGAGCTTCGAGGCGATCCTGCGCGGCGATCTCGACGAGACCCCCGAGCAGGCGTTCTTGAACGTCGGCGGCATCGAGCAGGTCCTGGCCAAGGCCAAGGCCCTGCAGGAGCAGGCCGGCTGACATGGCCGCCGCCACCATGCACATCGAGCTGGTCTCGCCGGAGCGCGTCCTGTTCTCCGGCGAGGGCACGATGGTCGTGACGCGCACGCTCGGCGGTGGCGACATCGCGTTCATGCCTGGCCATGCTCCGTTCCTGGCGGCGCTGACCGAGTGTCACACCCGGATCTTCCTCGTCGAGGGCAAGGTGCTCGACGTCGCCGTGCACGGTGGCTTCGTCGAGGTCGGGCCGGGCAAGGTGTCGATCCTGTCCGACCTCGCCGAGCTGGCCGATCAGATCGATGTGGAGCGGGCTCGACGGGCCAAGGAGCGCCTCGAGCTGCAGCTGGCACACGAGCACGACGCCGAGATCGAAGCAGCGTTGCGTCGGGCGCATGCCCGGCTCAGCGCCGTCGGTGGTCTCGGCTCCCGCACGGCACACTGACGGCCCACCGGCTGTCTCCTCGTCTGATCGCCACGCGTCGGGCGCGCAGCGCGTTGTCGACGCCGTTCACGGCCGCGCTCGTCACGGGCGCCACGAGTGGCATCGGCGCAGCCATGGCCCGGCAGCTCGCCGGCGCAGGTGTCCCCGTGGTGGCCGTGGCGCGTCGGGGCGACCGGCTCGCGACGTTGCAGGCCGAGTTCCCGATCATCGAGATCCTGGCCGCTGATCTGACCACACCCGAGGGAGTGGCTGCGGTCGTCGCCCGGGTCGGTGATGGGACCCGCCCGCTCGACCTGGTGGTGAACAACGCCGGATTCGGCACGTCGGGTCGTTTCGTCGAGCTCGCGCCCGACCGACTGTCGAAGGAGATCGCGCTCAACATCGATGCGCTCATGCGCATCAGCCATGCCGCCGTTGGGCCGATGGTCGGGCGAGGGCGCGGTTGGCTCCTCAACGTGAGCTCGGTCGCCGGGTTCCAGGCGGCACCCGGCCTGGCCACCTATGCGGCGACCAAGAGCTTCGTCACCACCTTCAGCGAGGCGCTCCACGAGGAACTGCGTGGCACTGGAGTTGTGGTCACGGCCCTGTGCCCCGGGCTCACTCGCACTGAGTTCCAGTCGATCAGCAGCTCGTCCGACCGCTCGGCTCGGTTTCCCGCGCTGGCGTGGATGACCCCGGACGCGGTGGCCCGCCGGGGGCTCGCCGACTGTGCGCGGGGGCGGGCGCTGTCGATTCCAGGACCGCTCAACCGGGCACTCGTGGTCGGGTCGTCCGGAATGCCACGGAGCGTGGTCCGCCGCTTATTGGGCCGACTTGGACACTCAACGCGGTCGACAACGCACAATTAGTGCCGACGCCCCGTTGGCGGCGCGCGCCGAGTCACTTAAGCTCTCTCTCGGTGTCAAAGATCCGAATCCTCAACATCGACATCGACGATGTCACCATGGATGAGCTACTCGCTCGCCGTGAGGGGGCGTTCCTCACGGTGCACGTCGACATGTTGATGAAGTTTCAGAAGAACCGGGCGTTCTACGAGATCCTCCCGGCCTTCGATGTCGTCACCTGCGACAGCCAGATCATCTACTTCGTCTCGAAGTTGCTCGGCCGGCCGATCCGCGAGCGTGTCTCGGGGTCCGACTACCTGCCGCGGTTCTACTTCAAGTACGCCGACGATCCGTCGGTCACGATGTTCCTGTGCGGCGCCGAGCCGGGTGTCGCCGAACGGGCTGCCGAACGCATCAATGCCAAGGTCGGCCGCGAGATGGTGGTCGGCACCTACAGCCCGCCGTTCGGTTTCGAGCGTGACCCTGCCGAGGTCGAGCGAACCTTGAAGCACATCAACGAGTCGCACGCCACGGTGTTGGTGGTCGGACTCGGCACGCCGAAGGAGAACCACTTCATCGTCGATCATCGCCACGAGCTCACTCACGTGAAGCTGTTCATGCCGCTCGGCGGGACGATCGAGTACGAGGCAGGCCGCATGAAGCGTCCACCCGCGTGGGTCACCACGATCGGCTTCGAGTGGTTGTGGCGAGTGGTCACCGAGCCGCGCCGGCGCTGGAAGCGGTACCTCATCGAGCAACCGCCAGCTCTGTGGCTCTTCGCGCGGCAACGGTTCGGCCGCTACCGGAACCCGTTCCCCGATCTGGACCCGGCCGAGCGAGCCATCGCCCCGGCCACCGCCGATCACTCCTGAGCCGACGGTGCGTGGGACCTGCGGTCACGCGTAGTCGACGACCGCGTAGTCCTTCAGCTTGTCGAGCCGGTGATGGGCACTGATCAAGCGGACGGTACCGGACCGGGAGCGCATCACGAGGGTCTGGGTCGAGGCGCTCTTGGCGTCGAATCGCACACCCTGCAGCAGCTCGCCGTCGGTGATCCCGGTGGCGGCGAAGAAGCAGTTGTCGCCCTGCACCAGGTCGTCGGTGGTGAGGATCTTGTCGAGGTCGTAGCCGGCGTCGATCGCTGCCTGTCGCTCGGCATCGTCGCGGGGCCACAACCGGCCTTGGATCTCGCCCCCCATGCACTTCAGCGCGGCTGCCGCAGTGACCCCCTCTGGGGTGCCGCCGATGCCGAACAGGATGTCGGCGCCGGCTTCCGACGACGCAGTGGCGATCGCACCGAAGATGTCGCCGTCGCTGATCAGCTTGATGCGCGCACCGGTGGAGCGGACCTCGGCGATCAGATCCTCGTGCCGCTCGCGATCGAGGATGACAACGGTGAGATCGCGCACCGACTCGCGTTTGGCCTTGGCGACCCAACGTAGGTTCTGGGTGGGCGACGCGGTGATGTCGATCGAGCCGACGGCATCGGGGCCGACCGCGATCTTCTCCATGTACACACAGGGTCCGGGATTGAACATCGTGCCCCGCTCGGACACGGCGATCACCGCCAACGTGTTCCCGCGGCCGAGCGCGGTCAGCGTGGTGCCATCGATCGGGTCGACCGCCACGTCGGTGCTGGGCTGCTCACCGTTGCCGACCTTCTCGCCGTTGAACAGCATCGGCGCTTCGTCCTTCTCGCCCTCGCCGATCACGACGATGCCGTCCATCGACACCGTCGACAGCACGGTCCTCATCGCGGCGACCGCGGCCCCGTCGGCTCCGATCTTGTCGCCTCTTCCGACCCACCGGGCAGCCGCGAGTGCGGCCGACTCCGTGACACGGGCCAGTTCCATGGCCAGGTTGCGATCGGGCTGTTGAGGTTGCGCCATGCGTCGAACCGTAGTCGTGCCGGTCCGGCCGCGACGAGGGACCGCAGCCGGCGGAGCTGCGGTCCCCCATCGAATGGGCTGTCAGACCTGGCGCCTGACCTGGCGTTGGAACTCTCGTCGGAGCCTCGAATGGCCGGCGGACCGGCGGAGCTGCTCGTGGTGATCGGCGACGAGCTGGAGGAGGGCCGTTGGATGTTGGAGGTACATGACTGATTCTTTCGGTGTCGGGTTTCGGTGTCGGGTTTCGGTGTCGGGTTTCGGTGTCGGTTTCGGGTGTTGGGCCTCGGGGGTCCGAGGTGTGCGTGGCACGGTCAGGGGCGCTGGGTGCGCGGCGTGCCAAGCGGGCGCCCGCGGGGAGAAGGGGTCGGCGCGACTGCGTGGGCGACGGATGGCGGCGCGTCGTGACGAGAACGCCGCCGGGGCGCGTTCGGGACGTGTCAGGCCCGAGTGGCCCGGACCGAGGCGCACCGCTCGAGCACAGGACGCTTCGTCATCGACTGGATCATTGCGGCACCTCCTTCGGTGGTCGGGTGCAAGCAGCGTGCCACGGCGTCATCGCCCCCGCCACTGAATTTCCCCCCACGCGTTTGTTCGCCAACGACCGGGCAGGTTCGGGCGCGGGTGAACAAACGCGTGGGGCGGGGGTACTGTCCGGCGGTGGCCGTGCTGCCGACTGCTGAGATGTGCGTCGCAGGACGGGAGCTCGGCGAGCCTCGACCGTCGCCCGACGGTGGGGTGGTCGCGTTCACTGTGGCGTGGGGAAGTCGGGCCGCGCTGGCGATGGTGGCCGTCGCCGGGGGCCCCGAACGGTTGGTCACGAGCTCGCCCGATCCACGACCGGGCCGGGGCGGCGGATGCTTCGACTGGCTCCCCGATGGCTCTGGGCTCGTCTACGCGGCACGGGACGGGAACCTGTGGCTCCAGCCCTTTCCGGGCGGATCGCCGCGGCGCCTCACCGATCAGCCGCCCGATCGCCCGGCGATGGCACCAGCGGTGTCGCCGGACGGCAGTCACGTTGCCTTCGTCGAGGAGTTGGCCCGCATCGTGGTGGTGCCAACAGCGGGCGGGCCGGGAATCGTGCACTGGTTGGGCGCCGACTTCGTGACAGATCCGGCATGGAGCCCCGATGGTCTCCTGGCCTGGCACGAGTGGTCGGCGCCGGCGATGGCATGGGACGAGAGCCGGATCGTCGTCGTGGGTGGCGCGGGGGAGCCGGAGGTGGTCGGCCGGGCGGGCCATCAAGCCCAGCAGCCACGCTTCGGCGCAGACGGTGTGCTGTGGTCCCTGCGCGACGACACGGGTTGGCTCAACGTGTGGCGAGCCGAGAGCCCCGTGATCGATGAGCGTCATGAGCACGGCGGCCCGACGTGGGGACCCGGCCAGCGCTCGTTCGCGCTGGCCCCCGATGGTGGCGCGTGTGCGGTCGCTCGAAACGAGGGCGGTTTCGGGCGGCTCGTGGTCGCGGAGGTCGGCACGGGGACGGTGCGCGAGCTCGGCCGGGGCGTTCACCAACAGATCGGATGGCGCGGCGGCGTGATCACGGCGATGCGCTCCGGGGCCCGGACCCCGCCCCAGATCGTCGCGTACGACGCAGCCGAGGGAACCCGTCGCGTGCTTGCCGAAGCGAGCGTCATCGGATGGGAGGCGGTCGACCTCGTCGAGCCGGATCGGGTGGTGTGGGCGAGCGACGACGACACCGAGATCCACGGTCGGCTCTACCGATGCGCCGCACCGACCGGCCGGATGCTCTGCTGGATCCACGGTGGTCCGACCGATCAGTGGCCCGTGTCCTTCATGCCTCGGATCGCCTACTGGGTGGCGCGTGGCTGGAACGTCTTCGTCCCGGACTTCCGCGGCTCGACCGGTCATGGTCGCGCCCACCAGCAGGCGATGACCGAACGTTGGGGTGAGCTCGACGTGGCTGATGTCCTGACCGGGATCCGCGCCGCACACCTCCAGGGATGGGGACGCCCCGATCGCACCGTGGTGATCGGTGGCTCGTCCGGGGGCTTCACCGCGTTGCACGTCGCCGCGTCGGAGCCCGCGGTGGTCGCCGGGGTCGTGGCGGCCTACCCCGTGACCGACCTGATCCTGATGGACGACACGACCCATCGGTTCGAAGCGCACTACAACGCCACGCTGGTCGGTCGTCGCCCGGCCCACGACGCGCGGTACCGGGCACGGTCGCCGATCACGTTCGCGGACCGGATCTCGGTGCCGGTGCTCGTGTTCCACGGCGACGTCGATCCGGTGGTCGACGTCGAGCAGAGCAGGCACCTCGTCGAGGCGATCCGGCAGGCCGGCGGTTCCGCCGAACTGGTGGTCTACGAAGGCGAGGGCCACGGATTCCGATCGCCCGTCAACCAGCTCGATGAATACAGCCGGATCGGCGAATTCCTGGGCCGCATCGTGGCGTAGCCTGCTCCCTCGCCCCGTACCGGGTCGGTCGAGGAGGACGAATGAGCACCCGCTTGTGCCCGCAGTGCGCTGCGTCGTACGTCGATTCCGTGGTCACGTGCGTCGAGTGCGGCGTTGAGTTGGTCGATCCCGACGCGATGGAGGATCCTCGAAACCTTCCCGAGATCGACCAGCTGGTCTACGAGTTGGCGAGCTGGACACTCGACCAACGCACCGAGGTGGCCGAGGTGATGGCCGAGTCGGGGATCCCGCATGCGTGGGAGGGGGACGAGTTGTTCGTCCACGTTCAGTTCGAGGACTACGTCGACGCACTGCTCGAGCCCATCGAGCACGGAGCCGGCTGGGTGCCCACGGCCGGGGTGGCGGCCCTGCCGGAGGGTGAGCTCACCGAGTACGACCTCGCCGACTGGACGCCCGGGGCCCGGGAGGCGGTGTCGGAACAACTCGCGGCGGCCGAGGTCGCCTTCGGGTGGGACGGGACCGCGCTGCTGGTCGCAGTGGCCGACGAGGAGGTCGTCGACGACCTCCTCGACGAGCTCGAGGAGTCCGGGGCGCTCGACGACGCCGACGATCGCGATGCCGACGATGACGACGAGACACCGGGCGAGGTGCTCGAGATGCTGTTCCTCGCCGCTGATCGGCTCCGCAAGAACTCGCTCGACGGCGAGGGTCTCTCCGGGCTCGCCGGCGCGATGGCGATGACCGATGCGAGCCGGCCGCCGTTCGGGGTCGATCCCCTCGTGTGGCGCCGGATCACCGCCCTGGCCGACGAACTGGTGGCGGCGGAGACGGGCGAGGACGACGGCGACGACGAGGTCACCGACGACCACGACCCCGACGCGTCACAAGCGCTCGCGGCCGAGCTCCGCGAGCTGCTTCGCCCCTTCGTGTGATGTGAGGCAGAGCGCCAACGCCGCGAGGGTCGGCCGATAGCGTCTTGGTTCATGCTGTTGGCCGAGCTGGAGGTCTGGCACTCGCGGCCCTACGCGCCCACTCGCCGGGTTGCGCTCGGGAACCTGGTGCTGCCGGCCGATCCGCCACCGGGCTTCGGCGGGTTGCTGCTGGGGGCGGTCGTGGCGGCCCATGTCGACGGTGTCGACGATGAGATGGCGCCCGATCTCCACCGCCTGATCCTGCAGATCGAGCGCGGCGAGCGGGTGGTGCAGCCCCGGTTGCGGCATCGCTATCAGGTCGATCGCCACGGATTGTCGCGGAGTTCGCATCGGATGGTGGGCGAAGGGGAGCACCTCGCGTTCGAGTTCGCGACGACCGGCAGCGCCATGCAGCAAGTGCTCGGCGCGATCTACGCAGCCGAGCGCCTGGCGATCGAGCTCCGCCACGATGTCGCCGCAGCACTGCTCAAGGGGCTGCGCTGGCGGGGCCCGATCGGGCCTGCACTGATCAGTCACCTCGCGGGCTCGCGCGCCTCGTTCGCGGCTCTCGTGGATCCCACGGCTTGGGCCTATGAGCTGCTCGGGTTCCCCCAAGGGACCGCCGGGGCGACCAAGAAGGAGGTCATGGCTCGATTCCGGGACCGCCTCCGCGAGGCCCATCCCGACCACGGTGGGAGCGAGTCATCCGCGTCCCAAGCCATCAGCGAGCTCGCCGAGGCGCGGCGCATCCTGCTGAGTTGACGGCACCGGTGCGCCCGTCAGCCCGGCGCCCCGCCACACTGGTGCCATGCCCGCCGCCCGTGCTCTGCTGTTGGCCCCCGGTGCAGGCTCGAGTCGAACCCATCCCTCGCTCGTCGCCATCGAGGCGGGGCTCGCGCCACTCCCGGTCTGCCGCATGGACTTCCCGTACCGCAAGGCCGGGCGCCGCGCTCCCGACCGCGCTCCGGTGCTGCTCGCCGCAGTGCGTGAGGAGGCGAGCGCCCTGGCCTCCTCGGCGGGCGTGGAGCCGGCATCGATCGTGCTCGGTGGGCGCTCGATGGGCGGGCGGATCTGCTCGATGGCGGTCGCGGAAGGGCTCCCGGCGGCCGGGCTCGTGCTCATCTGCTACCCGTTGCATCCGCCCGGCAAGCCCGACAACCTGCGGGTCGATCACCTCCCTGCGCTGCACGTCCCGTGCCTGTTCGTCTCGGGCACCAAGGACGCGTTCGGGACGCCTGAGGAGCTGGAGCGATGGACTGCGACGATCCCGGCGCCGGTGACCCACGTCTGGCTCGAGGGCAAGGGGCACGACCTGAAAGGCGCCGACGGCCGGATCGTCGAGATCGTCACGCCATGGGTGGCGGCGTTGACCTGAGGTCGGCCAGGTCGTCGGCATCCTCCGGGTTGATCTCTTCGAGCTCCTTGTGGGCGGTCTCCGGGAACAGGGTGAGCACGACGGCGGCGACCGCGAGCTGACCGAGCGCCAATGTCCCGAGCACCCGGACATGGCTCACACCGTCGTCGATCAAGGTGCCGGCGACCAACAGGCCGATGCTGCCGCCGACGAGCGCGATGGCGGTCACCAGGTAGCTCGCGAGGCTCCGGTTGCCGGTCGGGAACAGCTCGGTCCGGTAGACGGCGAGCGCCGGCACGGCCCCACCCAGCACGACGCCGCCGGCCAATGCGCTCAACCACATCAGGCTGCCCGCCACCCCGAACGACACCACGATCAGACAGGTGCCGATGACCAGCGTGACGGCCCCGAGCACCCGGCGCCCGGTTCGGTCGGCGATGCGGCCCCCGACGAACACCCCCAGTCCGAACGGCGTGGCGGTGACGATCGTGAACAAGGCGATCCCACCCCCCGAGTAGCCCCGCACGTCATCGAGGTAGCGGTTCTGGAAGAACGAGGCCGGGGCGACGAAGAGGTTGGCCAGGAACGCAGTGGAGCCCTGGAGCGCGAGGCGCCGCCGGTTGAGCCGGGTGGGCGCTCGCTCGATCTCGTGGCGGTGATGGACCTCGAACCGGCGGGTCTCGGGGAGGCGGCGGGCCAGGTCGACGGCGACGAGCAGCCAGATGATCGCGACGAGGTACACGAGCCGCCACGCAGACGGACCGAGATCGGCGAGGCGCAGCGACATCACACAGATCCCGGCGCCGAGTCCCGAGGCCAGGGCCATCACGCTGACGGCGTAGGCACGGGCATTGCGCGGCATCTCCTCGGCGGCGACCACGCCGATCAGGATGTCCAGGGCCAGTCCGACCGGCCGGGCGAGGGTCTGTGACGCGGTGAGCAGCGGGAAGCTCGGCGAGAGCGCCCCGAGTGCTGCGAGGACAGGTGCGGCGAACGCGGTGAGCCGGATCATCCGGCGCCGGCCGAGTCGATCGGCGAACAGCGCCACGGGCGCGACGAGCAGGATCCCGCAGCGCACGACGGTGCCGGCGACGCCTTGAGCCCGGTTGCCGATCCCGAACTCGTCGGCGGCGAAGTTCACCGTCTGGGTGAACAGGGTGTTGACGAACGCGGCGCACAGCGACGCGGCCGCCAGAAGGCCGAGCACGAGCACCTGGCGCTCGTCGAGTCGGTCCCTCGGCGCCCACCAGGGTTGGGCACCGGGTGCCGCCGTCGCTCGACGATGGAGCAGCGAGCGTCGGACCGGCACTGCGAACACCCATCGGAACCAGGGGATCGTGAGCTCGTAGGTGATCTCTTCGGTGACGGAGCCGTCGCCGGCGCGGACGAGGACGCGCTCGTAGGCCGAGAACGGGCCGTGGACCTGGACGAAGCGATCCGGGCCGGATCGGGCTTCGAGCACGAGGTCGTCTCGTGGTGTCGATGCCACGGCGATCTGCTCGACATCGGTGGTCGACCAGCGCCGACGAATGGTGACCACGGCGCGAGGCTACTGCCGGTCGGTGGGTGATGACCGGCTCTCGGAAATGACAGGAGAAGGGCCGCGGGGGGCCAGAATGAACGCCGCCATGACACGAATCGTCGCTCGACGCAGCGGACCGCTCCACGGGACCGTGACGGTGCCGGGTGCCAAGAACTCGGTGCTCAAGCTGATGGCGGCCACGATCCTGGCCGACGGCGAGTACGAGCTCACGAACGTGCCCGGTATCGCCGATGTCGGCATCATGTGTGACCTGATCGGCGCCATCGGCGTCCACTGCGGCGGAGCGTGTGCGGTCGACGGCACCCTCCGGCTCACCAATCGCGGCGAGATCACCCCGGTGGCCCCCTACGAGCTCGTCGAGCGGATCCGGGCCTCGATCAACGTGCTCGGGCCGTTGCTCGGTCGGTTCGGCTACGCCAAGATCTCGCTCCCGGGGGGCGACGACTTCGGCTCTCGCCCGATCGACATGCATCTGAAGGGGCTCGAGGCGATGGGCGCCACGTTCGAGCTCCGCCACGGCTACGTCGAGGGGCGCGCCGAGTTGCTCCGCGGGGCCAACATCACGCTGCCGTTCCCGTCGGTCGGGGCCACCGAGAACCTGCTGACCGCTGCGGTGCTGGCCAAGGGAACCACGGTCATCGACAACGCGGCCCGCGAACCCGAGATCACCGACCTGTGCTCGATGCTGGTGTCGATGGGGGCGGTGATCGAGGGGCTGGGTACGTCGACCCTCACGATCCACGGGGTCCCGGCCGACGAACTGCATGCGGTCAGCCATCGGATCGTTCCCGATCGACTCCAGGCGGCCACCTATCTCGCGGCGGTCGCCGTGTGCGGCGGCGAGATCGAGCTGATCGACGCGCGAGCGGAGCACATGGAGATGCTCCTCGACCGGTTCGTGGAGATGGGGGTGTCGATCACCCCATTGCCGGACGGGATCCTGGCGCGCAGCTCGGGCCGGCTGGTGTCGGCCGATGTCGCCACGCTCCCGTACCCCGGGGTCGCGACCGACTACAAACCGTTGCTCGTCACGATGCTCACAGTGGCCGACGGAGTGGGGATCGTCACCGAGAACCTCTACCCCGGACGGTTCCGTTACGTCGAAGAGCTCCAGCGGCTCGGGGCCGACATCCGCACCAACGGGCACCACGCGGTGATCCGCGGCGTGCCCCGTCTCCAGGGCGCACCGGTTCGATCACCCGACATCCGCGCCGGCGCGGCCCTCGTCATCGCCGGACTCGCGGCCGAGGGCGAGACCGTGATCAGCGATGTCCATCACATCGATCGTGGCTACGACGACCTCGTCGGTCGGCTGGCCGGGCTCGGCGCCTCGATCACGCGCTGATCGGGACTGATCGGCGGGGTCCGATTCGGAAGGATCGGGGGCTGGCCGAGCGGCCGCGACTCGTTCGGCGCGAACCTGTACGAGGCGGACGAGCCCGGCGATCACCACGATCGGGATCAGGACGAGCAAGACCTCGTCCCACCCGCCCTGATGAGCGAACAGCGCCATGAGTAGGAATCGTACGGCCCGCGCTGGTTCAATTGGCGGTGCATGCGTCTGCAGGTCGAGGAAACCATCGAAGCCATCCGCCCGGCCTTGCAGGCTGACGGGGGCGACATCGTCCTGCGAGACGTCGACGAGGTCACGGGCATCGTCAGCGTCACCCTGGTCGGAGCCTGCGGTACCTGCCCGGCGTCGACCCAGACGCTCAAGGCCGGCATCGAGCGCATCATGCGCGATCGGGTCGACGGGGTCACCGAAGTCATCAACATCGAGCTCGACTGACGCCTCCTCGGTCCGATGCCTCGATCACGGGATCCCGAGGAACTGTTCACCTCCGCGCTAGCGGGTGATCGGGCGGCCATCGCCCGGCTGCTGTCGATGGTGGAGCGGGGTGGCGACGACGCTCGCGTCGTGAGCCGCCTGGCCTCGCCACGAGCCGGCAACTCCTACACCGTCGGCCTCACCGGAGCGCCCGGTGCCGGCAAGTCGACGCTCACGAGTGCCACGATCGGCCACCTGCGGACCCTCGGGCTCGAGGTGGCGGTGATCGCCATCGACCCGTCGTCGCCCTTCACCGGTGGTGCGATCCTCGGCGACCGGGTGCGCATGCAGGACCACGCCCTCGACCCCGGGGTGTTCATCCGGTCGATGGCGACCCGGGGCCACCTCGGCGGACTGTCACTCGCCACACCTGAGGCGATCCGGCTGCTCGACGCCATCGGGCGGCGCTGGGTGCTGGTCGAGACCGTCGGGGTGGGTCAGGTCGAGGTCGAGGTGGCGGGCAAGGCCGACACCACGGTCGTCGTGGTGAACCCGGGGTGGGGCGACTCGGTGCAGGCCAACAAGGCCGGGCTGATGGAGATCGCCGACATCTTCGTGATCAACAAGGCCGACCGCAAGGGCACCGAAGAGACCAAGCGCGATCTGGAACAGATGCTCGATCTGTCCGACCTGACGCACGCCGATTGGCGCCCGCCGATCTTGGCGACGGTCGCCTCGGAGTTCCGGGGGGTCGAGGCGCTCTGGGATGCCGTGCTCGCCCATCGCGAGCACATCACCGACAGCGGGGAGCTGCTCCGGCGGCGGGGGTTCCGATTGCGCGAAGAGCTCCGGGAACTGGTGGCCCGGCGGCTCGAGGTCCGGGCCCGGGCGTTGTGTACGGGCGACCGCTGGGACGAGCTCACCACCCAGGTGATGGACCGGGCCACCGACCCTTGGAGTGCGGCCGACGAGATGCTCGCCGGCATCGACGCCTGACCGCCCACCCGCGCCCGCGATGCGTCGAGCATCGCGGGTTGTCCACGTGCCAGCGGTGGACAACCCGCGATCCTGGTGGGCGGGCGAGGGGGCGGTACGGTCGGGGCATGGTCGATGAACCGCCCACGCTCGTCCGACTCGATCGCCTGGACGACGGCGTGGCCGTCATCACGCTCGATCACCCGAAGGTGAACGCGCTTGTCGGTCGCGCTCCTCGGACAACTGCACGCGATCGTCGAGGACCTCGCGGCCGACCCCCCGGGGGCGGTGGTGGTCACCGGTGGGCCGCGGATCTTCGCCGCCGGTGCCCAGATCGACGAGTTCGGCGGACCCGACGAGGCGGCCCACATCACCCGCGCGTTCCACACTGCGCTCGACGCCCTGGCCGGCCTCCCGCGCTTCGTGATCGCGGCGGTGAGCGGCTACGCACTGGGTGGAGGATGTGAACTGGCGTTGGCCTGCGACTACCGCATCGCCGGTGAGCGGGCGGTGTTCGGTCAGCCCGAGATCCTGCTCGGCATCATCCCTGGCGGTGGCGGTACCCAGCGCATGGCGCGCGCCGTCGGTGCGTCGCGGGCCAAGGAGCTGTGTCTGACGGGTCGACAGGTGAAAGCCGACGAAGCGCTGCGGATCGGCCTCGCTGACGAGGTGGTGCCGGGCGACGAGCTCGACGCCCGAGCGCTCGCGCTCGCCGCCGAGGTGGCGCGGCGGGGCTCTCGTCGCGCAGGCCCTGACGAAACAGGCGATCGACGAGGGACTCGGCTTGCCGCTGGAGCGCGGACTCGCGGTCGAGCGGGATCTCTTCGTAGCGGCGTTCCGGTCCGAGGACAGTCAGATCGGTGTGGCCAGCTTCCTCGCCAACGGCCCCGGCAAGGCGAACTTCACCGGTCGTTGACGGGTGACCGTCGGGGCCCGCTCGATGAGCGTGTGATGTGACTCGTGAGCCTGCGCCTTGGCAGTGATCTGGGGGCTCAGGGCACCGCAGATCACTGCCAAGCTGAAGGAGCGAGGTCGGGCGCCACCGATGGCGGGTGTCGCCGACCTCCACTGGATCCGGGGTTCAGCTCGCCCAGGTGATGCGGCCCAGCTCCACCGGCGTGGCGAGGTCGGCGTGGTGGGGGAGGACCCTCACGGTGCAGCCGTATCGGCCCGCAGCGGTGGGGCGGTAGCTGCCGCGGTAGACCGCCGAGCCGTCGAACGCTTCGCCGAATGCGAGCGGTTCCGACGTCGGATGGGCGAACCCGCCGTCGGCGTCGATGGGGCCGTGGACGACTTCGACCATCACGTCGTCGATCGAGAGCGGGCCGAGTGCGATCGTGGCCGAGATGGAGCGGGGCTCGCTCGGTGTGCCGACTCCGGTGGCGGTGTCGACCGAGACCACCCGCACGACGTTCCAGCCGTCGTGGACCCGGCGCTTCCACGCCGCGAGCGCCTTGGCCGGTTCGTTGCCCGCCCCGTGGAGCCGATCGGCCGACGCGGCTGCCGGCTCGTACAGCACCGAGGTGTAGTCGCGCACCATCCGCGAGGCCGTGAACACGGGTCCGATCGTGGCCCAGTTGTGTTTCACGCGTTCGAGCCAACCCGACGGCACACCGTCGCGACGGTCGTAGAACAGCGGGGCGATCTCCTGCTCGAGCAACCCGAACAGGCTGGTGGCCTCACGCTGGTCGCGCCGGTTCATGTCGGGATCGTGCTCGGCCGACTCGATGGCCCAGCCGTTCTTGCCGTCGAACGCTTCGTCCCACCAGCCGTCGAGGATCGAGCAGTTGAGCGCGCCGTTCAACGCGGCCTTCATGCCCGAGGTCCCGCAGGCTTCCAGGGGACGTCGAGGGTTGTTCAGCCAGACATCGGCACCGTGATACATCGCCCGAGCGATCGCCATGTCGTAGTCGGGGATGAACACGAAGCTCTCGCGCACGCCGTTCTCCTGGCTGAAGCGCTCGATGCCCTGGATCATCTCCTTGCCCGGTTGGTCGGCCGGGTGGGCCTTGCCGGCGAACACGAACTGGATCGGGCGATCGGGATGGCCCAGCATGCGCAGCAGCCGCTCCCGCTGCGAGAGCAAGAGGGTTGCCCGCTTGTAGGTGGCGAACCGCCGGGCGAAGCCGATCGTGAGCACATCGGGGTCGAGCAGATCGGCACCCAGACGATCGCGCACGAACGCAACGAGCTCTTCGCGGCCCTGCTGCCGGGCAGCCCACACCGCGTGGTCGTCGAGCTTGTGGGCGGCGTCCCACGTGGCCGCGTCGGCGCCGTCCCACACGGGGTGCACGCCGGTGGCCAGCAGGGCCGAGACCCGCGGCGACACCCAGGTGTGGGCGTGGACGCCATTGGTGATCGCACCGATGGGCACGTCATCGGCCGGGACGTCGGGCCACAGGCCGCGGAACATCTCGCGGCTCACCTGGCCGTGGAGCGCGGCCACACCGTTGGCCCGCGCCGCGAGGCGCAACCCCATGACGGCCATGTTGAAACGCTCTTCTTCGGGTTCGTCGGCTCGCTTGCCCAGGGCCATCAAGTCGTCGAGCGAGATGCCACACTGGGCGGCGAAGCCGCCGAAGTACTTCGTGATCAGCTCGCGAGGGAACCGGTCGATGCCGGCCGGGACGGGCGTGTGGGTGGTGAAGATGCCACCGGCGCGCACGGCCTCGACGGCCTCGACCCAGCTGAGCCCCGCAACGATGTGCTCACGGATCCGTTCGAGCGACAGGAACCCGGCGTGACCCTCGTTGGTGTGGAACACCTGCGGTTGGAGGCCGAGGGCGCGCAGGGCGCGCACGCCGCCGATCCCGAGCACGATCTCCTGGCGCAGCCGGTGCTCGACATCGCCGCCGTACAGCCGGTCGGTGATCCGCTGGGCATCGACGCTGTTGGTGGCCACAGCCGTGTCGAGCAGGTAGAGGGGCACACGGCCGACATCGACCCGCCAGATCGCCACGGCGACGTGTTCGCCGCCGATCTCCAGGCTGATCTGCACACCGGTGCTCTCCATCGCCAACCCGTTGGGGTCCTGCGGCGGGAACTTCTCGAACTGCCACCCGTCGGCGTTGAGCGACTGGTGGAAGTACCCCTCGCGGTACAACAAGCCGATTGCGACGAGCGGCACGCCGAGGTCGCTGGCCGACTTCAGGTGATCGCCGGCGAGCACCCCGAGGCCGCCGGAGTACTGCTGGAGCGTCTCGGAGAGCCCGAACTCCGGTGAGAAGTACGCCACGAGCTGGAGCGGGCTGTCGGTGCGGTGCTGGAACCAACGAGGTTCCCTGATCGCGTCGGTCAGCTCGTCATCGAGCGCGGCGACCTCCTCGACGAGGCCGCTGTCGGCCGCGAGTGCGGCCCAGCGGTCGTCGGAGATCAACTCGAGGAGCCGGACGGGATCGCCGTTCGACGCCTGCCAGGCGGTGGCGTCGAGCCGCCCGAACAATGCCTTGGTGCGGTCGTCCCACGTCCAGCGGAGGTTGGTCGCGAGGCGCCGGAGGGGGCGAAGGGAAGCGGGGATGACCGGTTCGATCCGGAACCGATAGAGCGGTTGCATGGGGTCCGACCCTACTTGCCGATCGGCCATGCCTGGGGGGCGCGTTGATCACAGATTCGCGCGGCACGCTCTCAGCCTGCCGTGAGCCCGTACACCGCGACGGTACTCATGGCGATGGCGTCCCACGAGTACCGATCGCGGAGGAGTGAACGGGCCACACGCTGCATCGATGCGGCCGTTTCGGCTTCGGTGAGCGCGGCCTCGATTCGATCGGCGAGGTCTGCCGCGTTGCCCGGTTCGAACAGCAGTCCGGCGCCGGTTCCCTCGACGATCTCGGCGAGGCCGCCGGTCCGGGCGGCGATCACCGTCGCTCCGGCCGCCATGGCTTCGAGGGCGACGATTCCGAACGGCTCGTAGAGCGAGGGAATGACTGCGCAACCGGATCGGTGCAGCAGGTCGCGCAACTGATCGTCGGGGACGAAGCCCGCCAGCTGCACCAGATCGCCGACTCCCTCCAGATCGATCTGGAGCTGGAGCTCGGGCAGGTACGAGCCGCGTCCCGCGATCACACAGCGAACGCCCGGCACCCGGTGGCGCAGCTGGGCCATGGCTCCGGCGAGTACCTGGAACCCCTTCTCGTACTGCACGCGACCCCAGGCCACCACGAGCGGCTCCCGGTCAGGGGCCGGCGGGGGCGGCTCCCACAGCGCGACCTCGACACCGTTGGGCACGAGGTGCACCTTCCCGGGCGGGAGCTCGAAGCCGTCGATGACCTCGTTGCGCATGAACGCCGAACAGCAGATGACCTGCTCGGCCTGATACGTGAGCCACCATTCGACGGCGTTGATCACCGCTGGCTGCCCGGGCGGCAGGTGTCCACCGTGGCGGCCGCGTTCGGTGGCATGGATGGTGGCAACGAGCGGCACGCGCCACAGTGTCTTCAACGTGTCGCCGGCCCACGCCACCAGCCAGTCGTGGGCGTGAACGATCTGAGGCCGCCACGCACCGAGCGCAGCCGTCAGCTGGACGAGCTGGTGGTTGGCCGAGGCCATCCGCGCCACCAGATCGTGATCAGGGATCCACGGCAGGTCGGTGTGGGCCCGAAGGACCCGGACCCCCTCGACGACCGAATCGCTCGGCGCATCGGGATGGTGGAGGGTCAGCACCACGACGTCGTGACCCGCCCGCGCCATCGCCGTGGCCAGGCCGTCGGCGTGAGCGGCGATGCCGCCGACGACGAGCGGCGGGTACTCCCAGGACAACATCAGCACACGCACGGCCAGCGACGGTAGCGCCCGGCGAGGCCGCGGCCGGAGTCCACGAGCGTGACTGTGGCAGGGAGACTCGCGAACCTGTCTAACCTCCGTGCGTGTCTGATCTGCTGCTCGGCGATATCGACCTGCACCTCCTCGGTGAAGGGAGCCATCGCCGCCTGTGGGAAGTCCTGGGCGCCAACCTCGTGGATGGCGGCACTCGATTCTCGGTGTGGGCCCCGAACGCCCGTGCGGTGAGCGTGGTCGGGGATTGGAACGGATGGGAAGAAGGAGCCGACGTCCTGGTCCCACAGGGCAGCTCAGGCGTGTGGGCCGGCATCGTCGCGGCAGCCGGACCCGGCGCCCGCTACAAGTTCGCGGTGACCGGTCGCCACGGCACGACGATGTGGAAGGCCGACCCGATGGCCCGCGCTGCGGAGATCCCGCCGTCGACGGCGAGCATCGTCACCGGGGCGAGTGGCCATCGATGGACCGACGAGACGTGGCTGGCCGACCGCGATGCCGGGCCGGCGGCCAGTCGGTCGTTGCGGATCTACGAGGTCCACCTGGCGTCGTGGAAAGAGGGCCTGGGCTACGCGGCGGCGGCTGAGCAGCTGGCCGACCATTGCGAGTACCTCGGATTCACACACATCGAACTACTGCCGGTGGCAGAGCATCCCTTCGGGGGTTCATGGGGCTATCAGGTGAGCGGGTACTACGTGCCGACGGCTCGCTTCGGTACCCCCGACGAGTTCCGAGGCTTCGTCGACACGATGCATGCGCGGCGGGATCGGCGTGATTCTCGATTGGGTGCCGGCCCACTTCCCGAAAGATGCGTGGAGCCTCGCCCGATTCGACGGCACCGCCCTGTACGAGCACGAGGATCCGCGCCTGGGCGAGCACCCCGACTGGGGCACGCTCGTGTTCAACTACGGCCGCAACGAGGTCATGAACTTCCTCGTGGCCAACGCGCTGTACTGGTTCGAGGAGTTCCACATCGACGGCCTTCGCGTCGATGCGGTCGCCTCCATGCTGTACCTCGACTACTCGCGCGATCCGGGCTCGTGGATCCCGAACCGCTTCGGTGGTCGCGAGAACCTCGAGGCCATCGAGTTTCTCAAGACCCTCAACACCGTGGTGTTCGGGCAGGTGCCGGGAGCCTTGATGATCGCCGAGGAATCGACGTCGTGGCCCCAGGTCACCCACCCGGTCCACTCCGGGGGCCTCGGCTTCTCCCACAAATGGAACATGGGGTGGATGCACGACACGCTCGGCTACCTCGAGCACGACGCCGTGCACCGTCGGTGGCACCATCGTGAGCTCACGTTCGGGCTCCTGTACGCCTTCAGCGAGCGCTTCGTCCTTCCGCTGAGCCACGACGAAGTGGTCCACGGCAAGGGTTCGTTGCTGCGCAAGATGTCGGGCGACGACTGGCAGCGGTTCGCCAATCTTCGTGCGCTGTACGGATGGATGTGGGCGTACCCGGGTGCGCCGCTCGTGTTCATGGGTGCCGAGATGGCGCCCTGGGAGGAATGGAAGGCCGATGCCAGCCTTCCCTGGCACCTGCTCGAGCACGCGCCGCACCGCGGCGTGTTCGACACGATCACGACGGTGAATCGGCTGGCGGCCACCTGGCCCGCGATGTGGGAACAAGACGGCGAGCCCGGCGGGTTCCGCTGGCTCTCGGCCGACGACGCCGACCACAGCTGCTACGGGTTCCTGCGGTGGACCCGGTCCGGCGACGAGGTCGTCGCATGCGTCACGAACTTCACGCCCGTCCCCCGTCCCGGCTATCGGGTCGGGGTGCCTTGGGTCGGGGAGTGGCAGGTCCTGCTCGACACCGATCACACGGCCTTGTGGGGCAGCGGCTACCGAGCGTTGAACGGCACCGCGAGCCCGACGGTCGCCGCCACCACCGATCACCCGTGGCAAGGGCAGCCGGCTTCGGTGCTCATCGATCTGCCGCCGCTCGCCACCGTGCTGCTCGGTGGACGGCGCGAAAAAGCCGTCCGTCAGGTGTGAACGGAGATCGAGTCGCGGAGGTCGGCGGCCGCGTCTTCGGGCGGCACGATGTTGAACATCACGCCGGTTCCCATCTCGAACCCAGCGACCGTGACCAGCTTCGGCAGCAGATGGAGGTGCCAGTGGAACGGACCACCGTGATGGTGCGGCGCAGTGTGCACGATGAGGTTGAACGCAACATCGGGGTGGACGAGGTTGAGGGCCGCCACTGCGTCACGAAGGCCCCGCCCGACCCCGGCGAGCTCATTGGCGGCCGAGTCCTGGAGATGGACCTCGTGGGAGCGGGGGATGACGAGCAGTTCGTAGGGTGACCCGCTCCAGAACGGGCACACGACCACGCAGTCGTCGTTGGCGAGCACGACCCGAGCGCCGTCGACGAGCTCGGCCTCGATCGTGGCGCAGAGGATGCACCCACCGGCGAAGCGGGCGAAGGCCCGTTCCTCGTCGAGGATCTCGCCCGGCACGAACGGCATGCCGAGCAACTGCCCATGGGGGTGGGCGAGCGACGCGCCGGCCTCTCGGCCGTGGTTCACGATGGCCTGTGTGTAGCGGATGTGGGGTTCGGAGGCGTGCTCGACGAAGCGCTTGCGCAGGAGGTGCATCACCGTTGCGATCTCGTCGTCGTTCAGTTGGCCGAGATTGGCGCGGTGATCGGTCGAGTAGATGAACAGCTCGTGGATGCCACTCGCCTCGGCCTGCACGTGCACCGGCCCGAAGTTCCGCACAGCGAGTGACTCGTCACCGTCGAACGCGGGGTACCGATTCGGGACGATGCAGGAGTCGGGGTCGAAATCGGCAGACGAGCCGATGGGCGGAACGGCTTCGGGGCCGCCGGCACAGAACGGGCACGGTCGTGACGGATCGGACTCGACCGCCGGCGTGCGCGGCGCGAAGTCGGATGGGCGTTCGGCCCGAGAAGAGACGATCGTGACCCACCGGCCGGTCAAAGGGTTCAGGCGGAGCTGACTCACTGTTGCTCAGGATACGACTGCGCCACGGTGTTCAGGTGGACGCAACAGGCAACTGGGTCGATTCTTCACGGTCTGCTCAGGAGTTCCGGCGATAGACCGACACGTGATGGGCGCTGTGTTCACCGAACGTCGAGCGATCCCACCCAGCGTGACGCGATTCGCACGCAAGTCCGGCCGCAGTCGCCATCGCGTCGAGCTGCGAAGGGGTCGAGTAGCGGATCGCCCACGGTCGTAGGCGCACTCCGCCGGACTCGGTGAACTCGACGAAACTGCCCTCGGCAGTCTGCGAGTCGGCGTCGTAACGATGGGCCGAGAGGACCACGCGATCCGCCGCAAGATGGCGGACCTCGACACCGGAGCCGGTGCGGGGCGGATCGTCGGGGACGAACGCCTCGAGGACGAAGCGGCCGCCCGGGGCGAGCACGTCGGAGACGTGTCGGAAGGCGAGCGCCTGCGCAGCATCGCTCAGCAGACCGAAGAACGTGTTGTAGGCGATGAAGACGAGCGAATACGGGCCACCCGGCAGCGGGCCCGCCATGTCGCCGAGGTGTCGCTGAACGCGATCGGCTCCCGGCTTCGTCGCCAGACGATCGAGCATCGCCTGGCTCGAGTCGAGCCCCCACACCTCGAGCCCGGCGGCCGCCAGAGGCAGGGCGAGCCGACCGGTGCCCACGCCGAGCTCGAGCACCGGCCCGCCGCCGGCCAGCGCCAACAACCCCTCGACCGTCTCGCCGGTCGCGAAGTTGTCGGGATACCAGTCGTCGTAGATCTCGGCGAAACGGTCGCCGTAGGTCGATGCGTCGTAGCCGTGCACCGGCTCAGTCCAGCAGGTCGATGCCGATGGCGTCGCGTCGGATCTCCACGGCGAGCCCCTCGGTAGCCTGCGAGCTGTGACGCAACGCTGCACCTACCTCGATCACGCGGCGACCACGCCGATGCGTGTCGCGGCGATCGATGCGATGTTGCCGTTCCTTCGCGACCGTTTCGCCAATCCGTCCGGATCTCATCGGGCCGCACGCTCGGCGCGGCTCGCGCTCGACGAGGCGCGCGACGTCGTGGCCGCCTGCTTGGGCGCCGATGCCGGCGAGATCGTGTTCACGGGGTGTGGCACCGAAGCCGACAACGTGGCGATCACGGGGGTTCTTCGCCGGCACGGCGGAATGGCGGTGTGCCCGGCGAACGAGCACCATGCCGTGCTGCATGTCGTCGAGCACGGCGGTGGGCGGGTCGTGGGAGTCGACGAGCGCGGAGTGGTCGATCTCGATCAGCTCGCCGACGCGTTGACCCCCGAGGTGCGCGTGGTCTCGGTGATGGCCGTCAACAACGAGGTGGGCACCATCCAGCCACTCCACGAAATCGCCTCGGTGGTTCGCGAGCGGGCGCCGTGGGCGGTGCTGCACACCGATGCAGTGCAGGCGCCGTGCTGGCTCGATCTGCGTCCGCTCACCGAGGTGGTCGATCTGCTCGCGCTGTCGGCTCACAAGTTCGGCGGGCCGAAGGGCGTGGGCGTGCTCTGGGTCCGGCGGGGGGTGACGTTCGAGCCGTTGTTGCAGGGCGGTGGGCAGGAACGCGATCGCCGCAGCGGCACCCACAACGTCGCCGGGATCGTGGCGGCCGCGGAGGCGCTGCGCGCCACTGATGCCGACCGTTGCGTCGACATCGCCCGTGTCGCAACGATGCGCGACCGGCTGTGCGACGGGCTGGCGGCATCGGTCGGGGCGATCGAGACCGTGCCTCGAACCCACAAGGTGGCCGGCTCGGCCCACGTCTGCTTCGACGGGATCGAGAACGAGGCGCTGCTGTTCCTCCTCGATGAGGCCGGCATCTGCGCCAGCGCCGCCTCGGCATGCGCGAGTGGCGCGATGGAACCGTCACACGTGCTCGCTGCCATGGGCGTGCCACGTGAGCGCGCCGGTGGCGCGATCCGCTTCTCCCTCGGTCCTGACACGGAAGAGGCCGACATCGACCACGTGCTCGCAGCCTTGCCCGCCATGGTCGAGCGGCTCCGGTCCGGTGCGCGATGAAGGTGTTGTTGGGCATGAGCGGTGGCGTCGATTCGTCGGTGGCCGCGGCGGTGCTCAAGGAACAAGGCCACGAAGTGGTCGGCGTGACCATGCGGCTGTGGGGTGGCGAGAGCGACACGGGGTGTTGCTCGGTGGCCGACGTCGACGACGCGCGACGCGCCGCGCAACAGCTCGGCGTCGATCACTTGGTGTTCAACTTCTCCGACGACTTCGACCGCCACGTGGTCGATCCGTATGTTGCCGCACATGCCGCCGGCGGCACGCCGAACCCCTGCATCGAGTGCAACCGGCACCTGAAGTTCGACCGCCTCGCCGAGCGGGCGGCCATCCTGGGTTTCGACGCCGTGGCGACGGGCCACCATGCGCGGGTCTCGCAGGGCCCCGCTGGGCTCCGGCTCGAGCGCGGGGCGGATCGAGCGAAGGACCAGAGCTATGTGGTGCACATGCTCGACCGCTCCGCGCTCGCTGCCACGCTCTTCCCGATCGGGCACCTGACGAAGGCCGACGTCCGTGCCAAGGCCGCCGCCCTCGGTCTGCGCACCGCGACCAAGCCCGACAGCCAAGACGTGTGTTTCATCACCTCCACGGGTGGTCGCGAGACGTTCCTCGGACACCGGATCCCGTTCCGACGGGGTGAGGTGCGCGACGCCGAGGGGAACTCCATCGGTGAGGTCCCGGCAATCGAGTTGGTGACACTCGGGCAACGCCGCGGACTGCAGCTGGCGGGCGCACCCGAACGCCGGTACGTGATCGGCATCGATCACGAGCGTGCAGTCGTCACGGTCGGTGACGAACGCGAGCTCTTCGTGGCCGAACAGCCGCTCCACTCCTTCACCTCCCCCGAACCGCCCGTGGCGGGGGAGGTCCTGGTCCAGACCAGCGCCCATGGTGCCGTGCACGCCGCCGTCGTGACCCCCGGTCAAGGAGTGCGATGGCAGGCCCCGCAGCGGCGGGTGGCCCCCGGGCAGAGCGTGGTCTTCTACGACCTCACCGATCGATTCGTGCTCGGCGGAGCCATCGCCGGCTGACACGCTGCCGCCGGTCCGCCCCTCCCTGCGCCCATCCCGCCCTGCGACCGGTCCGCCCCGCACCAGTCCCGCCCCGGCTCTCGTCGCCCCCGCGACTCGTTCGGCGGGGGGATTCAACCGGCCTTGCCACTGGTCCGCGGGGCCAGGACCCCGCAGAACCGTGGCAAGGCCGTCCCGAGGCCGAGGATCTCCGCCGCCGGGCGGGGGTGGCGGGGTGGCGGGGTGGCGGGGTGGCGGGGTGGCGGGGGTGGCGGGGTGGCGGGTGGCGGGGTGGCGGGTCAGGGGTCGAAGGCGGGAATGCCGCGACGGCGGGCTTCGGCGACGACTGCGCCGGGGCGGGTCGGGCTCACGAGGAACGAGCGAACGTGCACCGCCTTGCCACGAGGATCGGCCCGGGTCGGCGCGAACACGACCTTGTCGCCCGCGTCTCGCAACCGGAACTCGACGGCCGGACCGAGTGCGTTCCCCGTGAAGTCGGCTGCTTCGGTCCCGGCTGCTGCGAGCCCGCATCCCGCGAGGGCGTCCATGCGGAACATGGCCGTCTCGGCGAGCACCACGTGGTCGTGGACGACGATTCCGGCGGGTACGAACACCAGCCATCGTCGAGAGAGCCGGTGGAGCCTCCGGGCCAGGAACGCCCCGAAGCCGACGGCGAACAACGTGACCGTCGTGCCGAACACCAAGTTCCGGGCGGCGATCAGCAACGGTCCGGCGATGGCGGCAATGACGGCGATCGACCACAACACGGGGATCGGGCCCACCACGAGCGTTCCCGGTGGTCGCAGCGGATACCGAGTCTCGTCGCCGTACGCGGAGGCCTGGGCGAACGATCGGCCGAACTCCGCGCTTCCCACCAGCAGCGTGGCGACCCCACCCAGCGCGAGCGCACCCGACAGCTCGAGTGCGTCTGGTCCGCCGGCGAGTCCGGCGGCGGTCGCCGCGAGCGGCGCGACAGGGACGAGCATGCGCAGCGCGGTGAGCGACACGGTGCTCGGGAGGGCGAGCAGCGCCAGGCCGGCCGCCCAACCGCCCCACAGGCCCGCTGCACCCACGATCTGCACGGCGCGGGACCGATCGGCGAGCGCAGCAGCGAACGCTGGCGCGGCCCCCAGTACGAGCGACAACCAGCCGACGCGGGCCCCCCAGGTGCCGAGCAGTCGGTCTGCGTTGCGCTGGAGGGGGCTCACAGGGCAAGACTGGTCCAACCGTCGCCCACAGAGCCAGCGGACCCGAGCCGGAGGCGGTGCCGGCGTAGGCCCGAAACCATCCGTCGCCTCGCCGGACCACCCGGCTCGGCACCCCGACCGAACATTCGACCGAACGCCTGAGGGAGGTGACCACGACATGTTGCTCCGAGCGCCCGCCGGCGCCGCCACATCGGTCGGCAGCCTGCCGCACCGCGATGCCGATGCGGCTGCCCGCTTCGTGCTCGCCAACGTGCCCGATCTGCCGGCGTTGCCCACGTTGCCTCGCCGGTCGTCGGCCGAGGGAATGATCGCGCAGGCGCTCATCGGCGTTCCGGGGATCTCGTTCGGCCCGTATGGCACGCTGTCGGTGGACCCGACCCAGTTCGATCCGTCGGCCGCAGTCGAGACCGACCCCGAGCACGACCGTTTCGGCGGGTTCAACGCGTTGCTCCGGGCCGCTGCTGGTAGAACCGGGCCGGTCAAGTGGCAGTTCGTCGGTCCGGTGACGCTCGGTCTCGCGCTCCAGCGCGCCGGCGTCCCGGCTCCCATGGCGTTCGAGGCCGCGGTGAAAGCGGTCCGCAGCCACATCGGAGCGCTCCACCGCCATGTCGCCGCGGCGCTTCCCGACGCCCAACAGATCGTCGTGCTCGACGAGCCCTCGTTCCCCGCGGTCATGGAACCCGATTTCGTGATCTCGCTCGACGCGGCGATCGACCTCGTTTCGGGGGCATTGGCCATGGTCGAGCCGACCGCCGTGACTGGCATCCACTGCTGCGGCACGGCCGACTGGGCCAGTCTCATCGCCGCGGGGCCTCAGCTGCTGTCGCTCCCGGTGCACGACGATCTCGTCAAGGTGTCGGGATACCTCGCACGGTTCCTGAGCGACGGTGGATGGATCATGTGGGGCGCCGTACCGACCGACGGGCCCATCCCGCACTCGGCCGAACGGCCGTGGCGGGCGCTGTCGAAGGTCTGGTGCGATCTCGTCGGTGGGGGGTGTGATCCGATCCTGTTGCGCACCCAGTCGCTCATCAGTCCGGCGTGCGGGCTCGGACTCCACAGCGACGCCGTGGCCCATCGGGTGTTCCGGATCGTCGCCGAGTTGGCACATCGCGTCCACAGCCAGGCAGTGGCGACGCGGCTCAGCATCGGAGCCTGATGAGCGACGAGGCGGCGACGCGCCGGCGGCTCGCGGATCTCCGCGAGGCCGTCGCCCATCACAATCGCCGATATCACGAGCTCGACGAACCCGAGATCAGCGACGCTGATTTCGATGCGCTGGTGCGCGAGCTGCGCGATCTGGAAGCCCTCCACCCCGAGCTGGGCGTCGAGGACTCCCCGACCCAGGCAGTGGGGGGCGCCCCCAGCGTGGCATTCGCGCCCGTGCGCCATCGGGTGCCCATGACCAGCCTCGACAACGCCATGGACGCGCTCGAGCTCGACGCCTGGGGGGAGCGGGTCGTGCGTGGCCTCGCCGGCGCGCCGTCGCGGTTCGTGTGCGAACTCAAGATCGACGGCCTGGCGATGAGCCTGCGCTACGAGCGGGGCGTGTTCGTGCAGGCGGCCACGAGGGGCGACGGTCGGGTGGGCGAGGACGTGACCGCCAACGTCGCCACGATCGCTGCGGTGCCCAAACAGCTCGTCGGCCCGGGAATCCCCGATGTACTCGAAGTCCGTGGCGAGGTCTACATGCCGTTCGCAAGCTTCGCCGGTCTGAACGAACGGGCGGCGCGGGCCGGGGAGAAGCGCTTCGTGAATCCCCGCAACGCGGCCGCGGGAAGCCTTCGCCAAAAGGACCCTGCGGTCACTGCGTCACGCGATCTGTCGTTCTGGAGCTACCAGCTCGGCGAGGTCATCGGAGGACCGGTCTTCGGTTCCCATCGCGAGACGCTCGACTTCTTGGACGAGTGCGGGTTTCCTGTGAATCCGCAGACCCGAGTGTTCGAGTCGCTCCCGGAGGTGGCAGCGCACTGCAGGTGGTGGCAGGACCATCGCCACGACCTCGCCTACGAGATCGACGGCGTGGTGGTCAAGCTCGACGACCTGCTCGAGCGGGAACGGCTCGGGTTCACGTCTCGGGCCCCGCGGTGGGCGATCGCCTACAAGTTCCCACCCGAGGAACGCACCACCGTGCTGCGAGACATCCAGGTGTCGATCGGGCGCACGGGTCGGGCGACGCCGTTCGCCGTGCTGGAGCCGGTGTTCGTCGGTGGGTCGACGGTCGGCATGGCCACGTTGCACAACGAGGACCAGGTACGGCTCAAAGACGTGCGCCCCGGTGACACGGTGGTGGTCCGCAAGGCCGGTGACGTGATCCCCGAAGTGGTCGGCCCAGTGCTCTCGCTGCGCCCGTCGGGCAGCGTTCCATGGGTCTTCCCCCGCCTCTGTCCGTGCCCGCTCCAGACCGAGTTGGTGCGCCCGGAAGGCGAGGCCGACACGCGATGCGTCGAGCCGTCATGCCCCTTCCAGCGTCAGCAGAGGATCATCTACTTCGCGAGTCGCGGAGCGATGGACATCGAGGGGCTCGGCGAGCGGACCGTCGAGGCGCTGGTCGAGCGGGGCCTCATCGCTGACCCCGCCGATCTCTACTCGTTGCGGGCCGAGGACCTGACCGACCTCGAAGGCTTCGGAGCGCTGAGCGCCCGCAATCTGCTCGCGGGAATCGAGGCGTCGAAGACCCGTCCGCTGTCCCGGTTGCTGGTGGCACTCGGGGCCAAGCACCTGGGCCCGGCGGCCGCGGATTCGATCGCTGCGGCGTTCGGCAACCTCGACGCGGTGATGGCAGCCAGCGAAGCAGACCTCTCCATGACCGACGGAGTGGGACCCGTGATCGCGGCTTCCATCACCCGGTGGTTCGCCCAGTCGCCGAACCGCGCCACGGTGGAAAAGCTCCGGGCCGCGGGCGTCGAGTTCGGCAACGTGGTCGTGAGCCGCCAGCCCCAGCACCTCAGCGGTCGAGCGATCGTGGTGACCGGGGCGCTCGAAGGCTTCAACCGCGAGGAGGCCGAATCCGCGATCAAGCAACGGGGGGGTAAGAGCCCGGGCAGCGTCTCGGCCAAGACGTTCGCGGTGGTCGTGGGCGCGGACCCCGGCGCCAGCAAGCTCACCAAGGCTCAGGACCTGGGAATCCCGATCCTCGACGAAGCGGGCTTCGTCACGTTGCTCGAGACTGGGGAGCTCCCCGTCAGGCCGTGACGCGGAACTGCCAGGTGAACGAGCGGGCGCGTTCGGGCTCGGCGTTGTTCCAGTAGATGACCTTGACCTCGTGCACGCCGGTGGCGAACGACGCGATCAGAGCGCCCTCCTGCGGTTGGTAGGTCAAGATCCGGCTCCCGGGGTCGAACCTCGTCACGAGGATGTCCTCGCCGACGTCCTGCCCCGGCTCGACCTCCGCGGTGGCGGTCACCTCGACGGTCTCCAGCTCGACGCCGTCGATGACCAAACGGCCCGAGTGGCCGGCCATCAGGTCGACCGACACCGCCGTCTGTCGCAGCACGTTGTCGCCCGGGCCGGGCGAGACGAGCTCGATCGGATCGGGCAGCCCGTCGCTGTCGCGCCCGGTGGACGCGGTGGCGAACGCCGTGACGACCAGGCCCAAGCCGAGTGCCAGGAGCATGCTGGCCACGAGCAGGCCACGATCGAGGGGGCGCCGGATTCGGAGCATGACGTCATTCTCGCCTGCAGTGGCGCCGTTCCCACTCGCCCCCGATGGCAGCGATCCCAAGCGTTCAGGCGATAGCTTTCGAACCCCATGTCGGGAACAGACGACTCCCTCCGCGGTCGCGTCCTGGGCGGCCGCTACCAGCTGGGTGCCTTGATCGGCACCGGTGTCGGCGCCGTCGTCCACGAAGCCATCGATCTGCAACTTGAACGATCCGTCGCGGTGAAGCTCATCACGGCACCGTGCGGGCGTGAGCAGGGGTTCCAGCGTCGTTTCCGGCAGCTGGCCTCCGAGCTCTCCGGACTCAGTCACCCGAACATCTTGGCGGTGTACGACTGGGGGCACGAGGACATCGGACTCGGGGATCAGCCCTACGTCGTGAGCGAGCTGGTCTCGGGCGGCAGCCTGCGTTCGATGCTCGATCGGGGCCGCACCCTCACCCCTTCGCAGGCGCTGATGGTGGGGCTCGACGCGTGCCGTGGACTCGACCACGCCCATCGCAAGAATCTCGTGCACGGCGACGTGAGTCCCTCGAACCTGCTGTTCGGAGGTGATCGCCGGGTTCGGGTGGCCGATTTCGGGCTGTCCCGGTTGATCGCCCGGGCGAGCCGGCAGCAGGCCAACGACGTCGATCTCGCCGCAGCCCGCTACTTCAGCCCTGAGCAGGCTCAGGACCTGGTGATCGACCACAAGTCCGACGTGTACTCCCTCGCCCTGAGCCTGGTGGAGTCGGTCACGGGTTCGGTTCCGTTCGTCGGCGACACCACGGTCGCCACGCTCACCAACCGGATCGACAAGCTGTTGCCGGTCTCGGCCGACCTCGGTGCACTCGCGTCGGTGCTCGATCGAGCCGGCCGGCCGAATCCCGTCGAACGATCGAGCGCCGCCCAGATGGGTCGAGCCCTCGTCCAGGCCGCCGAGAACCTGCCCAAGCCCGCACCGTTGCCGCTCGTGACCGGGGGACCGTCGCTGTTCGATGCTCCGCCGGGGCAGGAGACCACGAGCGAGCTGACGCGGTTCCGCGACTCGACCGGTGGCACCCGACGCGATCCCTCCGGCGCCATCCCCCGCGATCCATCGGGGCCACTCCCTCGTGATCCGTCCGGAGGACTCCCTCGCGATCCGTCGGGACCGCTCGCTCGGCCCCGCGTCGTCACGGTCGATGAGGACGGGAGCGAGACGGGAGAGTCCGTACGGCGGCCCAGGGGCACCGTGCTCGCCTACGTGGCGCTCGTGATCGGTCTGGTGGCCGCGTCTGCCTTGGCGGTCGTGGCCTACGGCAAGCTCACGGAGCAGAGCCACGAGGTCCCCACCCTGATCGGCCTCGAAGAGGGCCAGGCCCGCAACGAGATCGCCTCGAACGGCTGGGACGTCTCGGTGGTGTCGGAGACCACCGAGCTCCAGCCCCAGGGCATCGTGTTCCGGACCGAGCCGCCCGCCGGGGCGACGCTCCGGGAGGGCGACGAGTTCGTGCTCCACGTCTCGGCCGGCCCTCCGTTGTCTACCCTGCCCGATGTCACCGGCCAGACGGTCGACGCGGCAACTGCTGCGCTCGGAGCCGCCGGCCTCACGCTCGTGGTGGGCGAGCAGCGCTTCGACGAGGCGGTCCCGATCGGCCAGATCATGTCGTGGGTCGTCACCGCTCAGCCCACGTTGGCTGTCGGCGACGAAGTCGTGCGCGGCACCCCCGTCACCGTCACGGTGTCACAGGGACCGGCGCCCCGCGAGGTGCCCGGTCTCGTCGGGCTCACGTTCGACGCGGCCAAGGCTGTCGTCGGCGAGTACGCACTGGGGGTCGAGCAGGCGCCTGAGCCGGTGTTCGACGACAACGTGCCGGCCGGGGCGATCGTCTCCCAGATCCCCGAGGCCGGGACGATCGTCGAGCGTGGGTCGGGCATCGTCGTCACCATCTCCAAGGGCCAGGACCTCGTCGCGTTGCCCGACCTGCTCTTCTTGCCGCTCGACCAGGCCCAAGCGCGTTTGCTGGAGTCGGGGTTCACCGTCGGTTCGATCGAGGGCGAGCTCACCGGCCGGGTCATCGGAGCGTCCTTCGCCGACCGCCAGCTGGCAGTCGGCGAACAGTTCGTGCGCGGTACCGCCATCGATCTCATCCTCATCTGATCACTCCGAGCGCTCGCTGGCTCCTCGACATTCCCGACGACCGTCTCACCTGTCGAGTTCATCCGAGGCGGGGCTAGCTCGGTAGCGTGCGCAGACACTTAAGCCCGTCAGCGTGGAGGGGATCATGGGAGCACTCGAGGGACGCGTTGCGATCATCACCGGAGCGGGTCGAGGCATCGGGCGTGAACACGCCCTGCTCTTCGCCGCGGAAGGTGCGAAGGTCGTGGTCAATGATCTGGGCGGCGCGAACGACGGATCGGGGACTGATCTCACACCAGCCCAGGAGGTCGCTGCCGAGATCGTCGCCAGCGGCGGCGAAGCCATCGTCAACGGCGACAACGTCGCTGACTGGGAGGGCGCCCAGCGGCTCGTGAACAGCGCAATCGAGGCGTTCGGCGACCTCGACATCCTCGTCAACAACGCCGGCATCCTTCGTGATCGGGTGCTCGTCAACATGACCGAAGAAGAGTGGGACAGCGTGATCGCGGTCCATCTCAAGGGTCACTTCGCGCCCACCCGGTGGGCGGCGGCGTACTGGCGCGAACAGCACAAGGCGGGCGTGACCAAGCCGCGCAACGTGGTGCACACGTCGTCCACGTCGGGGTTGTTCTCGAACCCGGGCCAGTCCAACTACGGCGCGGCCAAGTCGGGAATCGCCACATTCAGCCAGATCGTCGCCAAGGAACTCGTGCGCTACAACGTGCGCTCGAACTGCATCGCTCCGGGCGCCCGGACGCGGCTCACCCTCGCCACCCCCGGCCTCGATTCGATGATCGCTCCGCCCAAGGAAGAGGGTGCGTTCGACACGTGGGATCCTGCGAACATCTCACCGCTCGTCGCCTACCTCGCGTCCGACGCGTGCGTGTTCAACGGCGAGACCTTCACGGTACAGGGCGGGGTGGTCCAGCGGATGGAGAGCTGGGCCAACGGTCCGCTGGTCGAGCGGGCGGCCAGATGGTCGGTGGCCGATCTGACCGAGGCGATCAAGAGCCTGCAGAAGTAGCTCCGCTTCGACGCACTCAGGCGACGAGGCGGGCCTGAGCGCAGAGCTGCTTCGCCCGTTCGAGCGGCGCCGCCTCCTGCAGCAGCGAAGAATCGGTGAGCATGATCGGTTGGTACGCCTGCATCAGCGCGGTCGTCGGGTCGACATCGAACCGACCGCACCGCACCTCCGGGAGTTCGTTCTCGGCTCGAGGGTCGGTGGAGACGAACACGACCCGCACCGAAAAGCGATTCGGGCCGGTCTGATCGATCGAGACGATCGCGGGCGCGAGCGTGCGGTCACCGCCGTACCACTTCGCGAGCGTCTCGCCGTTCTGGCCGGCACCTGCCGTGGACGCGGCCGCTGGCTCGAACTGGTCGGCCGCGACGAGCGCGAGGAACGCCTCGGCGGTGCGCTGCGCGGCGGTGTAGGGGTCCTCCGCGAGCACGATCGTCGAGCCGACCAGGAGTGCCGTGGTGACGTCGGGCTCGGCCGGCGTACCGGTCCGGCGCGGTGTGTCACCGCGAACGGCTCGGTCGATGAAGCCGATTCCGAACATCAGCAGCAGCCCGACGAAGAAGATCTCCAACGCCACCATGAACGGCGAGCGCCGACGAGACGGCGCAAGTTCTTCGACGGTCCTGTCGACGTCCGGCGGCTCGACGACCGGCAGCTGGCGGGTAGCGGCCGGGTCAGGCGGAGGGAACGCCTGGGGTCGACCGTCCGGCATGGGTTCGATCGTAGGAGACATCGGACGCCGCGACGCGTTCGCGCTCACGCGGTGAGGTCGTTGATCTCCTTGGCGACCTTCTTGGTCAGCTCATCGACCGGCACCGCGTTCATCTGCATGATCTTCATCATGTCGCCGACCACCTTGATCTTGCCCGACATGAACGCCTGCATCCCGGCGGCCTGATCCTGCTCGACGAAGATCGCCCGAGCCGTGGCGTAGTCGGTGGTGATGGTCACCTCGGGGTCGGGCAGCTCGCCGTGATCCATGTTGATCACACCCTCGCTGGTGTCCATGAACAGCTTGATGACGCCGTCCCCGAACGGGACGTCGGTGATCACCTGGTTCATCTTCATGCGGTAGGGCACGGGCGGCGCCTCGTCTGCGTACTTGTCGCGCACCGCTTTGACGGCACCGATCCACTCGACGGACAAGAATTCATACGTCACGCTGGGCTCCTCCGGAGAACGCCGATCACCCGAGGCTAGCCCGTGGCCGACGTGAGACCGTGGGCCGACCGTGGGCCGACCAGCGGCAGCTCCTCATCCGGTCTCGATCGCCGTCGAGTCGGTGGCGCGCTCCTGCGTCTCGAGCACGTGCTTCAGGACCTTGCCCGTCTCGGTGTAGGGAAGGGTGTCGCGGAACTCGACGAACGCGGGCACCTTGAACGAGGCCAGCTGTTCGGCGGCAAACCGCTGCACCTCTGCTTCGGTGAGTGACGCGCCTTCTCGGAGGACCACGAACGCCTTGACCTCCTGGCCGAGCTGGGGATGGTCGACGCCGATGACGGCGGCGTCCTGGATGTCGGGGTGCTCGACGAGGCGATGTTCGATCTCGATCGGGTAGATGTTCTCGCCGCCCGCGCAGGATCAGGTCGCGCATGCGGCTCTCGAGGTAGAGGCGCCCGTCGTGGATCCGGCCGAAGTCGCCGGTGTGGTACCAGCCGTCCACGTCGATCGCGGCTCGAGTGGCCTGCTCGTTGTTCCAGTAGCCGATGAAGATCGCGGCGTTGCGGAGATAGATCTCACCGACTTCGTCGAGGCCCAGGGGTTCCCCGAACGGGTCTCGGATCTCGACTTCGGTGGTGGGATTCGCCACGCCGACCGAATCGGGGTGCTCGAGGATGAGCGGGCCGCGGGCGATCGTGCCGCTTCCCACCGTCTCGCTCATGCCGTACCCGTTGCCGAGCACGGCGCGCGGGCATGCGGCGCTGGAACTCGCGCGTCAACTCCGGCGGGAAGGGCGCGCCGCCCCCACCGGCCGAGGTCACCGTGCTCACGTCGAACGACTCGAAGTCGGGGTCGGCGAACAGCCGCCAGAACTGGGTGGGCACCCCGCTCCAGACCGAGATGCCGTGTTCCTGGGTCAGCTCGAGGTGACGTCGCGGGTCCCAGCGGCCGGGTGGCGGGAACACCAGCTTGGCGCCCATCGCTGGCCCGGTGAGGAGCATGGCGATCATCCCCGACACGTGGAACATGGGGCTCGCGAGGATCGAGGCCACCTGCCCGGACGGAGCGCTGGGCGGATCGGGCGCCGTCATCATCCCGATCGCGCCGCTCAGCATGTTGCACCACGCGAAGTGGATGATGTTGCGGTGCGAGAGCGTGGCGCCCTTCGCCTTGCCCGTGGTGCCGCTCGTGAACAGGATCACGGCGGGGTCGTCCGGTGCGATGTCGATGGCGCACGTGTCATCCCCCGGTCCGAGCGTTCGGGCCTCGGCGTACAGGTCGGTGAGCGTCGCGATCGTCAGGCCGTCGGTGCTGCCGGGTTGGATCCGGGCCAATCGGGGCCCGTCGCCCAGGAGCAACTTGGGCTCGGTCAGTCGGAGCCCGTGGTCGATCTCGGCACCTGTCCACCACCCGTTGAGGCTCGACACGATGGCGCCGATCGACAGCACGGCCCACATCGTGAGGCCGTACTCCGGCGAGTTGGCCGACACGATCGCGACGCGGTCGCCGCGCTCGATCGAGTAGCGCTCGCGGAGCAGCCGGCTCAGTGCCTCGATGTCGCGAATGGCATCGGCGAAGGTCCAGGACCGTTCGCCGTCGATGATGAGCGGGAGATCCGGTTGACGCGCGGCGGTGGCGTCGAACATCGCCCGGAGGTTCCTCGGCTGATTGCAGAACACCTCGCGCTCGATGCCACGGATCGTCTCGGTCGCCAGCTCGAAGGGCGCGCCGGGTCCCATGAGCATCGCTCGGAGTTCTGGCGACGAGCGCGTCGGCTCCCCGCCACTCGAGCCGGGCACGCGAGTCGGTTGGATCCGTCGCAGTCACCTGTTCCTCCGTCTGTGAGCAGCCGGGAATCCGTCGAATCGCCCGGTTCCCGCGGCAGGTCGCCGTGCGCTGATGTCCCCGGCCCACACCGTGGTGCAGGCGCAGGCCGTTTCTAGTTCCGCGCCCCGACACGAGTCAATCGGGACACAGGGCGGGTGCGTTCTCGAGCCGATGATCGGTCAGTCGGCGGGGGTGGTGGCTCGTTGAGCGAGGTAGACCGCCCGCACGGCGAGGGCTTGGCGGATCTGCGGGGCCACGTCGTCGGCGAACTCCTCGCGGTAGGTGGCGTCGGTCGAGAGCACCACCGTGAAGTACATGCCGGTGAAGGCGGCCAGGAAGCCCGCCACACGCAGCAGTTCCTCGGTCACCACCGTCTCACCTCGTCCGAGCAGGACATGCGGTGCTGTGCCCGTCCAGCTCTCGGTGGTGTCGGGAGGAATCGCCAACCAGCCGAACACCACGAAGAAGCCGAACACGGCGACGGCGACGAGCGTGATCTGCATCGCCTGGCTGAACACCGCTGCGAGTCCGATGTTGAGGCGTTCCCGGCGTCGCAGCGGGGGAACGAGGAGGGCTGCGTTCCCGGTCCGGAGTCGGGCCGCCGGAGTGTCGGTGAGCAGCGGTTCGAGTTCGCTCCGGTCGGCGAAGCTCGACAACCCGTCCAACAACGCTGGCACCCGCGACAGCACGAACACGACGCCGAGCCCCACGAACATGGCCACCACGACGACGTAGGGAATCCCATCGAGCCGGCCCGCGACCTGCCACACCTCGGCGTTCACGAACAGGAAGGTGATCACGAGGAGCAGCAGCGGGAGCACGCGCACCACGGTGTTGAGGAACAGCACGAGCTGCGCAGTCGCGCGCCCCCACGCCCATCCGAGCAACGGCACCACGGCGTAGCTGGTGGCCAGGTAGATCACCACCAAGACGGCGACCCCCTCGGAAAACGCCTGGAACGAATCGCCCCATTGCCCGAGGACGAGTGGCGGGAGCACCGGCCCGACGAGGAAGACGACGAGTTCCGCTGGCCCCAGTTGGCGAGGCGCCGAGAACAGGGGTCGGCCCCGCACCCGATTGGCGATCGCCCACGTGGCCCCGAGGATGGCCAGAACGACTGCGGCGGCGCCGACGTTCCACTCGAAGGACCGTTCGAGGTCGAGCGCGTTGAGCCCGCCGACGAGGTAGGCGATGAGCACGATCGGCAGGGCGCGCGACCAGATGTCGTCACGGGCGGAGTAGCCGACGATGAAATGCGGAACCCCCCGACGGACGAACCACGTCTCGATCTCCTCGAGTTCCTGTCCGGCAGCGGCCACAGGTCGACACTAGAGGGGCGAGCTGGTAGGAAGCGTGGACGCGATCGAGCTGGTGAGCAGGGGGTCTGGTGGCAACGATCATCGACGACGAACGACACCATCACGTGGCGGCCGAACCCGGCGACCGGATGGTGGTGGCGGTCGACGCATTCGCCGCCGCGACCGGATGGATGCTCAAGCCCGAGGGCCTGTGCCGTGCCGACGTGTGTGTTCCCGTCCGCGATCGGGCATCGCTCGTGGTGGGCGACGGCATCGACGTGGAAGCCGCCGCGGCCGCCCTCGGTCGGCCCGCAGTGGTCGACGCCGAGCGCGGAGTCGCGGCACTCGGCGTGCCGGCCAACGACGTGGCCGACGCGATGCGAAGCCTCGACGCCCCCGACTTCACGCTGCCCGACATCGACGGTCGGCCCGTGTCGCTGCACGACTACGACCGCCGCAAACGTCTGCTGCTCGCCTGGTCATCGTGGTGAGGATGCCGCTTCGAGCTGCCGGTCTGGCAGACACTTCAGGACGAACTCGCCGACACGGGACTGACGATCATCGCCGTGGCCCTCGATGCCGATGAAGCCGCCGTGCGCGAGTGGGCAACCGCTGAGCCCCTCACCTTTCCCGTCGTGATCGACCGGGACTTCGTGGTGGCCGAGCGCTACGGCATCGTCAACGTGCCGGCGACCGTGTGGATCGACGAGGCCGGAAAGATCGTTCGTCCGGCCGATCGGGCCATGGGAGACGACCGCTTCCGGGCCTTCACCAACTTGGATTCCTCGGTCCATCACGACCGCCTGCGCACGTGGGCGCGGACCGGTGTTCGCGACGTCGATGACGCAGGCGTCCGGGAGCACCAGCTCGCGCCGAGCCCCGAGCTCCAGCTGGCCAGGCTCCACCGTCGAGTCGGGCTGGTGCTCGCCGACCGTGGCGACGAGGCCGGCGCCGGTGAGCATCTGGCGGCGGCCGAGCGGCTGGCGCCGCTCGACTGGACCATCCGGCGCGGCAACATGCCGCTCAGCGGTCGCAACCCCTTCGGCCAGGAGTTCTTCGACTTCAGCGCTGAATGGGCTGCCGCCGGCAGCCCGGGTTACCGCCTCGGGACCGGAGAGCCGCCGCCGGAACCGTCGGCGACGCTCTGATCATGGCCGAGCCGACGGCTCGATCAGTGGCCTGGTGAGCCTCCGTCGGCTGTTCGAACTCGAACCGCACGGGGCCGACACGTTCGTCGGCACCGGGCTCGAGTATCCGTGGGGAGGCTTGTACGGCGGTCACATCGTCGCCCAAGCACTGCGCGCCGCCGCGGCCACCGTCGACGACGATCTGCATCCCCACTCGCTGCGCGCCTACTTCATCCGGCGGGGCGACCCGGCCGAACCGGTCCGCTACGAGGTCGACCGGATCCGCAACGGGCGCAGCTTCGGAACCCGACGGGTGGTGGCCCGCCAGGCAGTGGGCGCGATCCTGAATCTCGAGGCATCGTTCCAGCGCGATGAATCGGCTCCCGACGTCGAGGCGGTGAGCATGCCGGCCGCCGTGCCCGCCCCCCTCGAACTCGAAGCCGATGGCTGGTCCGGGCTGTTCGACCGGCGCCGGGTGTCCGGTGACATGTCGGGCGCGGCCAACCGGAGCGGCGACGGGCGGACGCTGTCGTGGATGCGGGTCACCGAGGAGCTCGGCGACGACCGGTTGCTGAATTGCTGCGCCCTTGCCTATTTGAGCGATGACCTCCCGACCGACGCGGTGCGAGCGGTCGCACCCGAGCTGCTCGGCTCCGAGCGTGACACCATCGGGGCGAGCCTGGATCACACCGTGTGGTTCCACCGGCCGATGCGCGCCGACGTGTTCCACCTGCACGACTTCACCTGCCAGAGCTACAGCGGGAGCCGCGGCCTGACGTTCGGCCACGTGTTCACCGAGGCCGGCACGCACGTGGCTACCATCGCCCAAGAGGTCTTGATCAGGCGGGTTCGGTCCGCCGGCGTTTGAGCGGCGACGCAGGGGCGGCCCGCCGAGGGCGTGGCGGCTGTCATTGATGGCTGCATTTTCGTAAAGCGGGTAGGGCGAGCGGGCCGTCGGGCGGCATCATCTACGCAATGGCTCGCATCCTGGTCACCGAAGAGATCGCCGACGGCGGTCTCGATCGTCTCCGTTCAGCCGGCCACGAGGTCGACGTCCGCCTCGACCTGTCGGCCTCCGACCTGCTCGCGGCGATACCGGGTGCTCACGCGCTGATCATCCGGTCGGCGACCGAGGTCACCCCCGAGGTGCTGGAGGCCGGCGCTTCGCTGCTGGTGGTGGGTCGGGCGGGGATCGGCCTCGACAACGTCGATGTCGACGCGGCGACCCGAAAGGGCGTCATGGTCGTGAACGCGCCTCAGTCGAACATCATCTCGGCCGCGGAGCACACCATGGCCCTCCTCCTGGCCCAGGCCCGCAACGTGCCCCAGGCGCATGCCGCGTTGAAGGCGGGTCGGTGGGAGCGCAGCCGGTGGGAGGGGGTTGAGCTCGCTGACAAGACGCTCGGGGTGGTCGGTCTCGGGCGGATCGGCAAGCTGGTCGCCGAACGGGCGGCGGCGTTCGGGATGCGTCTCGTGGCGTTCGACCCGTTCGTCACGGCCGAGCGGGCGCGGCAGATGAAGGTCGAGCTGATGACGCTCGATCAGGTCGTTGCCGAGTCGGACTTCCTCACGATCCATCTGCCGCGGACCAAGGACACCACCAACCTCGTCAACCGCGAGCTGCTGCTCAAGGCCAAGCCGACGCTGCGCGTCATCAACGTGGCTCGCGGCGGCATCGTCAACGAAGCCGATCTCGCCGAAGCGGTGCGCGACGGCATCATCGCCGGTGCCGCGCTCGACGTGTTCGCGGTCGAGCCGACCACCAGCTCGCCGCTCTTCGAGCTCGACACCGTGGTGGTCACGCCCCATCTCGGAGCGAGCACGCGTGAGGCTCAGGACAAAGCCGGCGACACCATTGCCGACATGGTGCAGCTGGCGCTCGCCGGGGAGTTCGTCCCCTTCGCCGTCAACGTGAGTGCGGCCGAGGCCAACCAGACCCTGCGGCCGTTCCTACCGTTGGCCGAGCGACTCGGCCGGCTGTTCGCATCGCTCGTCGGCGCGGCACCCGCAACGCTCGAGATCTCGACCGAAGGCGAGATCGGCCAGTACGACAACCGCATCCTCAGCCTCGCCGTGCTCAAGGGGTTCTTCGGCTCGGTGAGCGACGAGCAGGTCACCTACGTCAACGCTCCCCAGCTCGCCAAGGCGGCCGGGGTCGAAATCCGCGAGACCAGCTCGTCGAGCTCCGCCGACTACGTGAACCTGGTGACGCTACGGGCCGACGGTCATTCGCTCGCGGGCACGTTGGCGGGGCGCCGCCACGAGCCGCGCGTCGTGATGATCGACGACCACAACGCCGAGGTGCCCGTAGCGGACCACCTGCTCGTGGTGCGCAACGACGACCGTCCGGGTGTCATCGGGGTCGTCGGCACGATCCTCGGCGAGGCCGGGGTCAACATCGCCGACATGGACGTGGGCCGCACCGTCGATCCGGGTTCGGCGATGATGATCATCAACCCCACCGAGCCGGTTCCCGACGACGTGCTGGCCGAGCTGCGCGCCGCACCGGGGATCACGAGCGTGCATCCCCTCGCCGGCTGACGAGGGTCGTCGTCACCCGAGGGTGATCGCTCCGGTCGGGCACAGCTCCACGGCCTCGTTGGCCTTGCGCTCGAGCTCGGCCGGGAGCTCCCCTTCGATCAACACGTACAGGTACCCGTCGGAACGGATCTCGAACACCTCCGGGCACACCTGCACACACGAACCGGTCGAGGCACAGACGTCGAAGTCGACAGTGACCTTCATTGGCTTGTCACGCTCCTCTGGCGGCCGACCGATTGTGGGCGGCGGGGACATCAGCAACGTAGCCGCGGCCGAGTGATCGCAGGCCACCCGGCCGCGGCTGAGCTCAGTCGATCTCTCAGTCGTGCTGTCGGAGATAGGCCGAAACCACCGCACGAAGCGACGCGGTGGTGGTGTTGGGATCGACGCCGACACCCCAGCGGGTGTTGCCGGCCCCGTCGGTGGTCTCGACGTAGGCGACGGCGGTTGCATCGGCACCCTGGCCGGTGGCGTGCTCGCTGTAGTCGAGCACGTCGAGCTTGGCGCCGAGATCGGACCGCAGTGCTGCCACGAACGCATCGATCGGGCCGTTGCCCTCACCGGTGACGGTCTGGTGCACGCCGTCGACCACGAGTTGGGCGGTGATGCTCGTGACGCCCCCCTTCGTGACGAGCTCGTGGCTCTCCAGGTTGATCGCGGGTTCGGCCGGGAGGTACTCGCTCTGGAACTGGTCCCACATGCGCCCCGGGTTGATCTCCGTGCCGGAATCCTCGGTGATGTGCTGGATCGACTTGGAGAACTCGATCTGCAAGCGTCGGGGGAGCTCGAAGCCGTGCTCGGCCTTCATCACGTAGGCCACGCCGCCCTTGCCCGACTGCGAGTTCACCCGGATCACCGACTCGTAGGTGCGCCCAACGTGCTTCGGGTCGATGGGCAGGTACGGCACGCCCCACTGCTGGTAGTCGGCGGGGAGTTGATCGAAGCCCTTCTTGATCGCATCCTGGTGCGACCCCGAGAACGCGGTGTAGACCAGATCGCCCACGTACGGATGGCGCGGGTGTACCGGCAGGCGGTTGCAGTACTCCGCGGTGCGGCGCAGGGCGTCGATATCGGAGATGTCGAGCCTGGGGTCGACCCCGTTCATGAACAAGTTCATCGCTAGGTTGACGACGTCGACATTTCCGGTGCGTTCGCCGTTGCCGAACAGCGTTCCTTCGACCCGATCTGCGCCGGCCATCACGCCGAACTCGGCGGCGGCCACCGCACACCCCCGGTCGTTGTGGGGGTGGAGCGACACGATGACGCTGCTGCGTTCCTTGATCGTGCGGCCGAACCACTCGATCACGTCGCCGTACACGTTCGGCGAGTAGCACTCGACGGTGGCCGGCAGGTTCAGGATGATCGGTTGCTCAGGCGTCGGCTCGATCACGTCCATCACTGCTTCGCAGATCTCGATCGCGAACTCGGGCTCCGTGAGCGTGAAGCTCTCGGGGGAGTACTCGTAGCGAACCGAAGTGCCCGGGATCGTGGCCTCCAACTCCTTCGCGATCTTCGCCGCGTTCACGGCGATCTCGACGATGCCGGGCTTCTCCAGGCCGAACACGACCCGACGTTGCAGCGGGTTGGTCGAGTTGTAGAAGTGCACGATCGCGCGCGGCACGCCGTCGAGGCACTCGTAGGTGCGCTCCAGCAGATCGCGTCGGCTCTGCACCAACACCTGGATCCAGACGTCGTCGGGGATCAGGTCCTCATCGACCAGCTGACGCACGAAGTCGAAATCGGGCTGGCTGGCGGCGGGGAAGCCCACTTCGATCTCCTTGAAACCCATCTTCACCAGCGCCACGAACATCCGCTTCTTGCGTTCGGGGTCCATCGGGTCGATGAGAGCTTGGTTTCCGTCGCGCAGGTCGACCGAGCACCACAGCGGCGCCTTCGTGATGGTGACGTTCGGCCAGGTGCGGTCGGTGAGCACGAGCGGCACGAACGGCGTGTACTTCTCGAAGGGCATGTGCTTGGGGGTGACGTTCTGAGGAGGCATCGGTTCTTCCTTGAATGGTGGCGCTGCGTGCTGCTCGGGAGGGGTGGACGACGTGGGCGGGCGGCGGGCTGAAAAATCAAGAAGCCCCCGGCCGGTTCGGCGGGGGCGTGGGCGAACGCGGATATGTGGCGCTCGCCCTAGGTAAGAAGGAGGAGTCCCAGCTGCGTCGACATCAGGGGCCAACGTACACCGATCGCCCAGTGAGCGCAACGCGACCAGGCGGTGACCCGAGCCGGGTCGTGCCTCGGCTTGGTCGTGCCTCGGCCGGGTCGTGCCTCGGCTTGCCAGTGGTCTGGGGGGTCAGGGCCCCGCAGACCAGTGGCAAGGCCGGAGGATGGATCACTTCACGAGGAAGTTGGTGAACTGCCAGGGGTCGTCGAGATCGAGCCCGTCGCTCTCACCGGCCCACACCGGGAACAGGTCGTTCCTGGTGGCGAGCGGCGTCCAGTCCGAAGCGGCCGAGTGAAACGTGCCGAGGTACTGCTTGGCGACCTTGAGCACCGGTTCCCACGGCAGTTCGTCGGGCACCCGAAGCCCGGCCGACGGGTTCTCGATCATCCACGTGATGGCGCCGAGGATCGAGCCGGCCACCTGCAACGTGGTGGCGTTCTGGGACGGGACGATCGATCGCGCCTCTTCGATGGACAGCAGCGAGCCCGTCCACCACGACGTGAAGTCGTGGCCCATCAGCAGCACCCCGAGCTCGTCGCGCCCCGAGACGATCTCGTCGTTCAGGATGCGCCAACGGGGTTGCATCTCCCAGTTGCGCATCCGCAACTCGAGCACGCTGTTGATGGCGGCGTCGGACGGGTGGTAGGCGTAGTGCACGGTCGGCCGGTACGCCGCTGTGCCGGCGGGGCCGTCGTCGCCCCACACCGTGAGGTGGTCGCACATCGTGAACGCCTCGCCGTGGCGGATCACCATGCCCCGGGTCTCCCCGCACGGCACCCACGAACGAACCCACGTCTCCATGCCGGGCTTGGCGATGCAGATCTGGTTGCGCGGCCCGAAGCCGGTGTGGACGTAGGCGCTCTCGGGGAGGCGCTTCTCGTGGGTGCCCCAGCCGAGCTCGGCCGGCGCCACACCTTCCTCGTAGAACCCCTCGACCGACCAGGTGTTGACGAACTCGTTCGTCTCCTTGGGCACGTTGCTGATCTGGGTGTCGCGCTCCGCGATGTGGATGACCTTGGTGCCGGTGAGCATGGCGAGGGTGTTGAACTGCCCCTCGGCGAGCGCCAGCTCCAGGCCGGCCTGGCGAGCGCCGGCCAGGCCTTCCGACAGGATTCGGGTGGCGATCTCGGTGAGCGCCTGCTTGGTGAAATGGCTGACGAGGCCAGGATTGGCCCCGTGTTCCACCACCGCGGTGGCGCCGTCGTTGCTGCCCCAGCGCGCCATCATCCGGCGAAGCTCCATGTGCCTGACGTACAAGGTCCGCTCGAGTGGGTGCACGGCCTGCATGTGGTCGTAGGGGTCCCAGACCTCGACGGAGGTGTTCAGGTAGCGGACACCATGGGTCCGGCACCAGTCGAGGATCGTGGGGTTGTCGATGTTCCAGGCGAGGTCGAGCAGGAGATCTCCGGCGCCGACGCGGGCCAACAGGAACTCGTCGAGGTTCTCCTTGGTGATGCGGTCCTGTTCGTAGGTGACCCCCTGGGAGATCAGCCCGGCCACGCGTGATCGATTGTCGACGAAATCGACGATGCGAATGCGGTGGGGCTCGATGCCGAGGTCACGGACGAGCAGGGGCACGGTGCACTGCGCAACCGAACCGCAGCCGAGGACGAGTACCCGCTCGGGGCGGGCGGTCATCGCGAAGCCGCCGGCGCGGCGATCGCCGCGAGTGCTTCGTCGGTGACCCAGCTCGTCTCGGCCGGTCGGGCCGCCTCGAGCTCTGCAGCGAGCAACACGCTGCGCCAGTCGTACGCGAGGCCCTTGCGGCCTGCGGTCACGGTGCCGTCGAATCCGTCCATGTGAACGCCTCCTTGCGGAAGAGGGTTCGCCCGTGGCGGGTGACGCACGCGCTTCGCTCGGCCGGGGCCGGGTTCGGTGGGCGTACGGGAGCGCTCGGTGCTGATCCTGGTGGTTGGGGGTGGTCCTTTCTGGCCGGGTCGATCCCGGACACAGGGGCAGCAACGGTAGCGACATCGCGTTTGTCCTGCTACTGCCTGATCGGTCAGTGAGGATTGGCTGACTGATCAGGCAGGTTTCCGACCCCGAAGCGACGAGGGAGACGGGCCCGTCGAAGGTCAGTTCACCTGTTTGGTCTGCCCGGCCCAGTACGGCTCGCGGAGCTTGAACTTCTGGAGCTTTCCGGTGGCGGTGCGGGCGAGTGCGGTGCGCAGCTCGACCCGCTTCGGGCACTTGTAGCCGGCCAGCTTGGTCTTGGCATACGCGATGAGGTCGGCTTCGGTCAACGTCGACCCGTCGGTGCACACCACCAACGCCATCACGAGCTCTCCCCACTTCTCGTCGGGGATGCCGATCACCGCCACCTCGGCCACTTCCGGGTGGCTGAAGATGGCGTCTTCGACCTCGATCGAGCTGACGTTCTCGCCGCCCGAGATGATCACGTCCTTCTTGCGGTCCGAGATCGTGACGTAGTGGTCGTCGTCGATCGTGCCACCGTCGCCGGTGTGGAACCACGACGGTCCGTCCGGAGCGTCGAGAACAGGTTTGATCGCCTCTGCGGTTGCCTCGGGCTGCGCCCAGTAGCCCGCCATCACGTGGTTGCCGCGAGCGAGGAGCTCGCCGCGCTCATCGACGCGCATCTCGACACCGAGGGCGGCCCCACCTGCCCGGCTGAGTGCCTTGGCCCGGTCGGCGGGGCTGAGCCCGTCGTACTCCTCGCGGCGGCGGTTCATGGTGAGCAACGGTGCGGTCTCCGTGAGGCCGTAGATCTGGATGAACTCCCAGCCGAGCTCGGTCTCGCATCGTTCGATGGTCTTGGTGGGCGGCGGGGCCCCGGCCACGACGATCCGGACCCGATCGCGGCCCGGGATCGGACCGTCCCAGGTGACCGCAGCATCGAGCGCAGCGTTGAGCACGGCGGGGGCGGCGCAGAGCAGGGTGACCCCGTGGGCCTCGATCCGGCGCAGGATCTCGGCGCCGTCGATCTTGCGCAGGATGATGTGCCGGACGCCCATCCCGGTGGTGGCGTAGACGATGCCCCAACCGTTGCAATGGAACTGGGGAAGGGTGTGCAGGTACACGTCGCGGTCGTTGATGCCGAGCTGCCAGCCGAACACGGCCGCGTTGGTCCACACGTTGCGGTGCGTCATCTGCACACCCTTGGGACGGGCCGTCGTGCCACTCGTGTAGTTGATGGTCGCGGTCGCGTCCTCGTCGGGCTCCCACGGAACCGGGTCGACGCCGGATCGGTACAGAACGGCGTCGCTCTCGGCGCCGATGACGAAGCGGTGCTCGCACTCCACCTCGGCGAGCCGCGTCGGCCAGTTCGGGATCGACGAGCAGGACGCGGGCGCCGCAGTGGGCGACGATGTACTTCACCTCCTCGGCGACGAGTCGGAAGTTGATCGGTACCAGCACCCGGCCCGACCCGGAGACCCCGAAGAAGGCGGTGAGGAGCCGAGCCGAGTTCTGGCTCACGATCGCCACCCGTTCGCCGACGCCGATTCCGAGGGCGTCGAGCCCGGCCGCCTGGGCGCGGGCACGGGCCGCCATCTCGGCGTAGGTGAGCGAACCCCACGAGGCAGCCGGTTGGTCGGGTTCGTCGACCACTGCGATACGTCGGGGGTAGAGCTCCTCGGCTCGGCGGATGAAATCGACGACGGAGAGCGGGACCTTCATAGGGGGCGACACTAGGGCGCGCCGATGAGTCGCCCCGACCGGGAGTGCCGGGTGGTCCGACGACCCGTTCGCGCCGTCACCGCAGGTCCTGCACCGGTTTTCCTGCAGCCCGCAGGTACTCTGATCGAGGCCTCAGCGCGCTCGGGATGCTCCCGGCGGCGTGACGCCACACATCACATGACCGAAACCCCCGCCCGTACCGGACCACCCCGACGGCGCCGCCGGTCTTCTGCCCCTCCGGGCGAAGCCTCCGCCGTCGTGACGGCGTCCCCCGCCACCACCCCTGCCAAGCCACCGGCCACCCCGGTGGCCACCCCAACCGGTTTCGCCGCCCTCGGCGTGCCACCGGAGATCGATGCCGGCCTCGCGGCCGCCGGCTTCGCCGCCCCGTTCGCGATCCAGACCGAAGCGATCCCTGTCGCGATGAAGGGCCACGACGTCTGTGGCCGGGCGCGTACCGGCTCCGGCAAGACCCTCGCGTTCGGTGTCCCACTGCTGGCCCGCATCACCCCCGACGCTGAAGCGCGTCGACCTCGCGGCCTCGTCCTCGTCCCCACCCGAGAGCTCGCCATCCAGGTCGCCGAGGTGCTCGCACCGGTGGCCGCGGCATCCAACCGGTCGGTGCTCGCCACCTACGGCGGGTCGTCCCGGGCCCAGCAAGTGGTCGAGCTCAAGCGAGGCGTCGATGTCATCGTGGCCACCCCGCTGCGCCTCATCGACCTGCTCAAGGGCAACGAGCTCGATCTGAGCGCCATCGAGGTGCTCGTGATCGACGAAGCCGACCGCATGGCCGACGACGGGTTCACCCCGCAGGTCGAGTGGATCCTGCGGCAGGTGACGGGACCTCACCAGACGATGCTGTTCTCGGCCACGCTCGACGGTCAGGTCGGCCACCTCGTCCGCAAGTACCTGAACGACCCGGTCGAGGTCGCCATCGATTCGGCCACCGAGACCGTCGGCACGATGCATCACGTGTTCCTCGCCGTGCACCACATGGACAAGGACCGCGTGATCGCGGCGATCGCCAACAACCTCACCCGCACGGTCGTGTTCTGCAGCACCAAGCGGGCCTGCGACAAGGTGACCCAGTCGCTCGAGGACCTGCAGGTGTCGGTCGCCGCCATTCACGGAGATCTGCCCCAACCGATGCGGGAAAAGGCCTTGCGCCGCTTCACCGTCGGTGAGTTGTCCGTCCTGGTGGCCACCGACGTGGCCGCTCGGGGTATCGACGTCGACGGAATCGACGCGGTCGTGCACTACGAGCCGGCCTCCGATGCCAAGGCCTACCTGCACCGTTCCGGACGGACGGCTCGGGCCGGACGCGACGGGTTCGCGGTGACGCTCGCCGAGTACAACCAGCACCTGGCGTGTCGCATGATCCAACGTCAGCTGCGGATGCCGATCACCGAGCCGATCGAGGTGTTCTCGAACGACAAGCGGCTGCTCGATCTCGATTCGTTCGCACCGATCATCGCACCCGCCGTCGCACCGGCCTGAGCCTCGATCACGCGGGATGCCCGTCCGCCTGATCATCGACACCGACGGCGGCGTCGATGACGCGGTCGCGCTCTGGTACGCCCTGACGGCTCCCGAGGTCGAGGTGCTCGCCATCACGGTGGTGCACGGCAACGTGCCGCTCGACGTCGCGGGGGTCAACGTCTGTCGGATCCTGGAGGCGGTCGGGCGGCCCGACATCCCGGTCGCGTTGGGAGCCGAGGTCGCCTTCGGCCCGATGCCGGCGCTCCGGCCGGCCGAGTTCATCCATGGCGCCGACGGGCTGGGGAACACGTTCCGGCCGCGGGCCTCGTTCGGTCCGTCTACGGAACGGGCGGTCGATGTGCTGCGTGGCGCGACGACCTCTGATGTCGTCGTGGTCACGCTGGGCCCGCTCACCAACCTCGCAGTCCTGCTCGCGCACGATCCCGACTGGGCGGCCGTCCCGGAGCGGCTCGTGGTGATGGGCGGAGCCGTGCTGGGGGCGGGGAACGCCTTGCCGGCCGGCGAGGCCAACATCGCCCACGATCCGCTGGCTGCTGGGGTGGTCGCATCAGCCCGCTGGCGTCGGCCGCCGCTGCTCGTCGGCCTCGATGTCACCCACCGGGCGACGTTCACCGCCGAGGAGTTCACGCTGCTCGGCGAACATCGCAACGCCGCGGCTGCGTTCCTCGACGAGCCGCTCGCTCTGTATCGACGGTTCGGCGCCACCTTCTGCGCCCCGGGTGAGGTCCCCTGTCACGACCTGGTCGCAGTGATGGCTGCCGTGCTGCCCGGCCTGGTGCACGGGCCCGTGCTGCCGATGGCCGTTCAGTGCGAGCCCGGTCCGGCATGGGGAACCACGGTGGTCGACCGGAGGGCGCCGTTCTTCGAGCGGTCGGGGACCGAGTCCCGCCAGGCCGTTCCCGAGGGCTTCGCACCGTGGGAGATCGGGTTCGAGGTCGATGTCGAGCGGTTCCGGCGCGAGGCGCGGTCGCTGTTCGGCGGGTGAGCCCCGGTGTTCGGCGCTGGGGCTTGGCACTGGTTTCGGCGCCAGGGACCGCTCAGAACAGTGGCAAGACCGTCGATCGGGGCGCCGCGATGATGGGCGATGCGAGTCAGCGGCGCCGGAGCACGACCAGGAAGTGATCGCCGAGCTCGCGGACGAGCGGGCGGTGGGCGAGCAGAGCGTCGAGCCGCACGAGGACTCGGTGCAGAGGCGCCATCCGGTCGGCGACGAACGTGAGGTACGGCGGTGGCACGAACACCGACAGCCCTTGGCGGTGCACCACCACCCAGTCATCCTCGAAGCACCTGATGAACTCCGTGGGCCAGTAGTAGCGGGTCCAGATCGTGTGGCCGTTCATGCCGACCGGTGTCGGGCCGCGGCGGAACCGCACCGTGGCACGCGTCCAGCGGCGCCGTACCAGGTAGTGGACGAACTCCCACGGACACGCTCGGCCGATCACGCTGAACACGAGGAATCCCCCCGGCTCGATCAACTTCGCGAGCGTGGCCGAGGTGGCGCGGAGGTCGGGGTCGCAGTTCAGCGGACCGAAGTTCGAGATGGCACTGTCGAGCCGGACGCCTTCGTCGACCAGCGCGTCGAGCTCCTGGACTCCGAGCCGGCGAGCAACGATGCTCCCAGGGCCCGTGACGGCCGCGGCCCGCGCCGCGGTCCGGTCGACCATCGCGGGCGACCAGTCCGTCGCCACCACCTGATCGCCCCGAGCCGCGAGGTGGGCTGCGTCGATGCCGGTGCCGCATCCGATGTCGAGCACACGTGAACCGGGCGGCAGGTGAGCGGCGACCGTTGCCCACACGATGTCGCGCATGCGCTGGATCAGCGAGTTGTTGCCCTGCGGGCCATCGTAGGTGGCGGCCACGCTGTCGAACGCAGCAGCCGTCTCGCCGAGACGGTGGTCGAGTCGTGGCAGCGCCGTGTTCACCCGTAGGCCTCGGCCAGATCGGGTGCGGGCGGGGTCGCCTCGGCCTTGACGATGAGTGTCGGGCGCTCACTCCGACAGGTCTGTTCCAAGCGTCGCAGCTCGTGCCACGGCTCCACGAGCGCCTCGGCGCCGGCGGTTCCGCGGGTGACATCGAGCTCGAGGTGGAGCAGTCGATGGAGGTGGCGGTAGAAGGCTGAGGTGTAGGTGCCGCGGAACATCATGGCGAGATCGCCCGAGTCGTCCCAGTGGGTCTTGGTCCCGAGCTGATCGGCGACCATCGTATGGAAGCGGGTGCCCGGGAGGGGATAGCTCACGCTGACCCCGATGTCGTCGGGCTGCAGGTCGCGCACGAGGGCGATCGTGGCTTCGAGGTCGTCCCAGCGCTCGCCGGGGTAGCCGAGCTGGATGAAGAAGCAGGCTTCGATCCCGGCGGCTCCCAGACCTTCGCGAGCACTGCGGATCTGGGAGACCGTGGTGCCCTTGTCCATCGCGTCGAGGATGCGTTGGCTGCCGCTCTCGGCCCCGAGCCACACCGTCGCGCAGCCGGCCCGGCGCAGCGCGGCGACGGCCTGCGGCGTCATCAGGTCGCATCGGGACTGGATGGTGAACGGGATGCTCGCGCCGAGCGCGTCCACGCGGTCGGCGAATTCGGTGAGCCACGAGGGGCGCAGCCCGAAGATGTCGTCGGCGAACCAGACGTGGTCGGGCGCGATCGTGGCCTTCACCGTTGCCAGTTCTTCTGCCACCGCTGCGGGAGACCGCATCGCGTAGCGCTGGCCCCAGATCGGTTTCGCACACCAGTTGCAGTGGAACGGGCAGCCACGGGTCGAGACCATGTTGATCGAGAAGTAGCCGTGGCGCCCGCGCCAAGCCGTCCGGTAGCGCTCGTGGTCGATGAGATCGCGCGCCGGTATCCCGAAGCTGTCGGGGTGCCGTTCGTTCGGGCGGCGAGGCGTTCTCACGATCTCGGGGGCGGTCTCGAGCGAGGGGGGGAGCGCCAAACCGGGTACCTGTGCGAGGGCCGCCCCGACAGCCGACGCGTCCGTGGCGGGACCGTGTGCCGCCAAGTGGTGCACGACTTCGACGGCGGTGTGCTCGTACTCCCCGATCATCGCCGCGCACGCACCGGCGGCGAAGAACACCGCTGGATCGTCGCTCACGTCGGAGCCGCCGACCACGACGTGGCAGCCGCGCTCGGCGGCTGCGGCAACCATCGTGAGCGCGGCGGCCCGCGTACGCGCCAGGCACATCTTGGAGAGGTAGTTGAAGTTGTCCTCGGCGATGAGCACCACCCGAGGGCCATGCTCCTCCAGCGCGCTCACGAACTCGTGTTCGCCGCTCGACAGCATGGCGTCGAACACCGCGACGACGTGACCCGCGTTGCGCAGCGACTGGGCGGCGTAGAGCGTGGCGAGCGGCGGGTACGGCCGCATCCGCTCGAGCTGCTTGGGATCGTGCACCAGGAAGTACGACTGGGCGAGCAACACGTCGACCACGATGACTCCTTCCCCGAGGACACCTTCACCCTAGTTCGGTTGAACAGACAACAGTTGCGAGGTGAACGGCCTTCGCGGTCAGGTCACGTTTCGGTAGGCCTCGCGCAACTGCCCGACGGTATCGGGTGGGGAGATCGGGGACGACGGGGCAGCGAGCACCGACCGGACGTGGCCAGCCATGGAAACGGGTTCCCCGGGCGGTGGGCCGACCCGATCGACGCCGAGGATCGCCCGGTGGCTCGGGAGGTCGGTCACGGCGACGGCTCGGCAACCACACGTGATCGCTTCGAGCAGGGCATATCCCGATCCTTCCGACCGGCTCGTCGAGACGAACACGTCGGCCGCGGCGTACCACGCCGGCAGCTCGGCGCGCGGCAGCGGTCCGACGAGGTCGATCTGATCGCGCCACGAGCTCGCGGCGACCCGATCAGCGAGGCAGCGGCTGAGCGAGCCCACCTGCACGATCATCGTGAGGTGCGCAGCCGGTGCCTCGGTGGCGACGAGCTCGAAGGCGGCGACAGCGTTCAGCGGGTCCTTGACCGGCTCGGCTCGCCCCACCCACAGCAACGCCGGATCACCGCGCCGCGACGGAGTTCGGTTCGGCGTCTGTGGTGGAGTTTGCGGGGATGGTGGGAACCACACGACGGTCTCGGTGACTTCGAATCGCGGCGTCGATCGTCGCAATGCCCCCGTCTGGATCAGCGGCTCGGCGTTGCCGGTCTCGGCGCCGGTGAACAGCGCACCGTCGATCACCCGGCCCGCCAGCCATTGAGCCCGGGCCGTCGCGCTTCCCGCTGGTGCCGGTGGCTCACCGTGGTGCTGGAGGACCAGCGGGACGGTCGGGTTCGCGGCGCGCAGACCCAGCACGCGGAGCGGGAAGACGAAGCCGTTGGCGTGGATGACGTCGGGTCGGACGGCTCGAACGCGACGGGCGACGCGGTGTCCGAGATGCGACTCGTTCGCGCGTGGCGATGTACGTCACGCCGTGGTGCTCGATCGAGCCTTCGGCAACCCGGGTGCGCACGAACACCACGACCTCGTCACCTGCGGCGGCGACTGCCGTCATGGTCTCGCGGGTCGACCACCACCGCTCGATGAGTGCTGGCAGCGCGTCCGACGACGGGTCCGCCGGATTGACGTAGGCGATGCGCACTACCCGGACCGTCGACTCTGGAACGCGCGACGAACCGAGCGGGCCAACCGAGCACGGTGCAGCTCGAACGCGCTGCTGGTCGAGTCGTTGCCACGCAGCTGCTCGATCGGGGGGAGGAGCTGTTCGCGGGCGGCCGCGACGCGCTCGCGAGAACCCGCCGCCCACCCGCTCCGCCAGGCCCACGGCGTTCGCTCCATCGGGTCGCGCAGCACTGCGCTCGGCCGGGCGGTGGCCAGGAGGGCGGCATGGCGCGGTTCGAGCGGCGGGAGCGTGGCGACCAGGTCGGCGGTCTCGGCCGGAGCGAAGCCGTGGACGAACCAGAGTGCGGGGTGCCATAGTCGATGGTCCAAGGTCGGGAGTCGCTCGGCGAGCTCGACCCGCTCGCTCGGTTCGAGGTGAGCAAGTGAGAAGACGACGTCGAGTGCATGGAGTGCACGGACCTCGCGCCGAATGACTGCTGCCGACAGGTGGCCGAGCACGTGCACCACGAGATCGGGGGGCGTGAGCAGGTGGGCCGGGGCGCCGAGGAGTGGGCCTTCGGCAGCGCGATCGAGGAGTCGGGCGTCACCGATCGCATACCCGTGGACGAACTCGGCCCACCCCGGATGCAGCTCCACCTTCCCGTTGTGCGCCGCCGATTCACCGTCGCGGCGGCCAGGACTGCCGTCACCCCAGGCGAGGAAGACCTCTTCGGTGACTGTCGCCGACGATCGATGCATTCCCAGCTCGGCCATCACCGCGCGAGCCTTCGGCAGGTGTTCCGGCGGCACCAGCAGGTCGATGTCGGACATCGGCCGGGTGTCCGGGAACGGCCAGATGCCATGGGCCGCAAGCACGATGCCCTTCACCGGGGTCGCCCGCACGCCCGCCGCGGCGAGCGCGGCCAGGACACGGGGAGCCAGCGTCAGGTACTGGTGGAAACGCACTCGGACCGCGTCTCGCTGTTCCACGAGATGGCCGGCCAACGAGGGAGTGGTCGGGATGCCGAGGCGTACCGTCGCCTCGGCGGCACCGGCGGCGAGACCAGTGGCGAGCAGGGCACCACGGAGGCGGTCCTCGGGCAGTGAGGGCACCGGGACCGGGTGGCCTCGTGCCAGCTCCAAGGCCCATCGGAGCACCTCGGCCTGGTCCTCGCGCATCGACCTCACCGTACCGAAACCCGGACGGGCCCCCGATCGGCGCCAGGATTGGCGACGTGCACATCTTGCTCGTGGTCCCTGGCGGCGTGGATCGGGGCGGTCGGGAGCGGGTGATCCCCGTGCTGCTGGCCCTCATCGAGCGGCTGGCAGAGCGCCACCAGGTGACGGTGGTGGCCCTGGGCCAGGAATCCGAGGACTCCCGGTACGAGCTGCTCGGCGCCACGGTCGTGAACGTGCGCCTTCCGCCACCCCGGGGCCTGCTGGGCCCGTTCCGGCTGGCCGGGCTCGTCGGTCGTGCGGTGGCAGCCGGCGGTTCGGCCGGCCGGCCGGACGTCGTGCACGGGTTCTGGGCGGGCGTGAGCGGCATGGTCGCGGTAACGATCGCCAAGCGCCACCGGGTCCCCTCTCTCGTCAGCGCAGCCGGCGGCGAGCTGGTCTCCCGCCCTGACATCGCTTACGGCGGGTCCTCGGGCCGGGGCGGTCGACTGATCGCTCGGCTGGCGTTCCGTGGCGCCGATGTCGTCACGGTGGCGAGCAGATGGATGGCCGATCAGGTCCGCGAAGCGGGCTACCGGGTGGACCGCGTGGTGGTGCTCGGTGTCGATACCGGTCGCTACACGCCTGGACCGGCGACCAGCGTTCGTCCGCATCACGTCTGCAGCGTCGCCAGCCTCAACCGGGTGAAGGACCCTGGCCTGCTCCTCGATGCATTCGCCATCGTCCGTCGGCAGCTGCCCGGCGCAACGCTCGAGCTGATCGGTGTCGACACCCTCGATGGCGAGATGATGCGCCGTGCCGACGCACTCGGGCTCGGCCCCGATGTGGTGGAGTTCGCCGGGTTCGTCACCCCGGCGGACCTCCCCGCCCGACTCGGGAGCGCGGCCCTCCACGTGCTCGCCTCGCACCACGACGCCGCGCCCGTCGCAGTGCTCGAGGCCGCGGCGTGCGGCGTGGCCACGGTGGGGACGGCGGTGGGCCACATCACCGACCTTGCCGCGCTCGACCCGCCGGCGGCAGTGGTCGTGCCCGACCGGACACCGGGCGCAATGGCCGCCGCGATCATCGATCTGCTCACCGACGATCTCCGCCGCGCATCCATCGCCGAAGCCGCCCGTGACTGGGCGCTCTCACACGACGCGGATCGCACCGCGAGAGAGTTCGAGGAGCTCTACCTCGCGGTCCGGTCGAGGGCCCGGGAGAGCTGATCGAGCTGCTCGGCAGCATCGTCGGGCGAGGAACCGCGGCCGAGGACGAAGCACGGTCGATCGAGCAGCTCGGTGACGAATCCGGCGGGAAGCGAACCTCGCTCGCTGTCGAGTGCCGAGATCGCGAAGCGTTCCGCCGCCTCGACCGAAGCGATCGGCGTGAGCGAGACGGTGGCTGATGGCTCGATGAACACGATGGCTGCGGGTGCCAATGATCGTCGCCGTCGAACGCGAGGGGGAGTGATCGGAACCTTGATCCGGTCGCTGCCGGGGTGCGGTACGGCCGTCTCCTCGGCGAGCTCCCCGAAGCGCTCCGCACCTTCCTCGGTGAGCCACATCCGCCACGGGTAGCCCCACAGCCGGTCGGGCGGTCGATCCGCCGGCGCGTAGACCCAGTCGTCGGAGCTCATGGCCATCCCGCGTCGAAGGCACGCATAGGTGAGGGTCGATTTCCCGGCTCCCGACTGTCCGCGCAGCACCAGTCCTGCCCGGCCGGCCGGGCTGGCGACGAGCCCGGCGTGGACGGCGTGGAGGTGGCCCCCGCCGATCGCACCGGACCAGAACCCGGCTTCGATGAAGACCCTCGTCGCGTCGGGACTGGCCAAGAGCTCCGCCTCGAGCTCGACGTGAGCCGTGGCTCCAGCCGATGTCCGCTCGACCACCACCCGGGAAGGACCCGACGACAAGTCGAACCCGCCCTCCCATTCCCGCCATCGGGTCGACGGCCATACCAGCTCGTGACCGGTCGGTGCGAGCGTGATCGCCGTGATCCGCACGGTGAGCGCGAGACCTGGTGTGGTCGGATAGTGGCCGATGCCGGATGCGGCAGCGTGGAGGAAGCGCTCGTCGTCGGCGTCGATCGAAACCGTTGCGCCGAGCGGCCGGAGCCGGAGTCGGTGCGTCAGCGGGCGGTCAACCACACCGGGCGATTCGCCTCGTAGTCGGCGATGGCGTCGATGTGGGTGAGCGTGGTGCCGACGTCGTCGAGTCCGTTGATGAAACGGTGCTGGGTCGACGGCGTCCATCGGGAAGCTCTCGACGAGCCCTGCGGCCGGCACTTCGACGACGAGCCGGGTCATGTCGACGGTGATCTCGGTCTGCGGGTCGGCTTCGATGAGATCCCACAGCCGCTGCACGGTTGCCTCCGGCAGCACGACGGGCACGAGTCCGTTCTTGGTGCAGTTGTTGCGGAAGATGTCGGAGAAGCTCGGCGCGATCACCGCGTCGAACCCGTACTGCTGGATGGCCCACACCGCGTGCTCCCGTGACGAACCCACGCCGAACGCGTGGCCGGCGACGAGCATCGATGCGCCCGCGTAACGTTCGTCATTGAGCACGAAGTTCCGATCGTCACGCCACGTCGAGAACAGGCCCTTCTCGAACCCGGTGCGCTCGACCCGCTTGAGCCAGTCGGCGGGAATGATCTGGTCGGTGTCCACATCGGAGCGGCGCAGTGGCAGCCCGGTTCCCGAAATCACGTCGACGGCCTTCATGACAGGTCCTCCGGGGTGGCGAAATGGCCCATGATCGCGGTGGCGGCAGCGACCGCGGGCGAGACGAGATGAGTGCGGCCGCCTCGGCCCTGGCGCCCTTCGAAGTTGCGATTGCTCGTGCTCGCCGATCGCTCGCCGGGGCGAGCTTGTCGGGGTTCATCGCCAGGCACATCGAACAGCCCGGGCTCCCGCCAGTCGGCGCCGGCGGCCCGGAAGATCTTGTGGAGACCCTCGACCTCGGCCTGGGCTTTGACGGAGTGGCTGCCGGGTACCACCATCACTCGTTTGGCTGTGACCGTGCGCCCTTCGAACACTGCGGCGGCCGCTCGCAGGTCCTCGATGCGGCTGTTGGTGCAGCTCCCGATGAAGACGGTGTCGACTGCGATGTCGCGGATCCGCTGCCCGGCGGTGAGGCCCATGTACTCGAGGGCGCGGGCCACGTTGTCGCGCTGGGTGGCATCGGCGTAGTCGGCGGGGTCCGGCACCACGTCGTCGATCGACGCGACCTGGGCCGGATTGGTGCCCCATGTGACCTGGGGCCGGATCGAGGCGGCATCGATGACCACCTCGGCGTCCCAGGCCGCTCCATCGTCGCTCTGCAGGGACTTCCAGTCCTCGACCGCGGCGTCCCACGCCGCGCCCGTCGGGGCCTGGGCCCGTCCCTGCAGGTAGTCGAAGGTGGTCTCGTCGGGTGCCACGAGTCCGGCCTTGGCGCCGGCCTCGATCGACATGTTGCACACCGTCATGCGGCCCTCCATCGAGAGCGCCCGGATCGCCGAACCGCGGTACTCGATGACGTGGCCGATCCCGCCGCCGGTGCCGATCTCGCCGATGATCGCGAGCACGACGTCCTTCGCCGTCACTCCGGGTTGCAGCTCACCGTCGACGGTGATGCTCATCCACTTGGGCCGCGACTGCGGGAGCGTCTGGGTGGCGAGCACGTGTTCCACCTCCGACGTGCCGATGCCGAACGCCAGCGCGCCGAACGCGCCGTGGGTGGCGGTGTGGGAGTCGCCGCAGACGATGGTCATGCCGGGCAGCGTGCGACCTTGCTCGGGTCCGATGACATGGACGATGCCCTGCCGTGGTCGCCCATCGGGAAGTTCTGCACTCCGAACTCGGCGGTGTTCTCGCGTAGGACCTCGACCTGCCGAGCCGAGATCGGGTCGGCGATCGGGAGGTGGATGTCGGCGGTCGGGACGTTGTGGTCCTCGGTGGCGATGGTGAGGTCGGGCCGACGCACGGTGCGGCCCGAGAGCCGGAGTCCGTCGAAGGCCTGTGGACTCGTGACCTCGTGGACGAGGTGGAGATCGATGTAGAGCAGGTCGGGTTCGCCGGGCGCGGCGTGCACCACGTGACGATCCCAGACCTTCTGGGGCAGGGTCCTGGCGGTCATGGCCGGCGACTCACTTTCGGTGTCTTCCGATGTCTCAGATGCTGAGATAGGATTCCCGAGCAATGGACAGTCTAAGTGGTGTCGGCGTGCTCGACAAGGCAATGGCGGTGCTCGGTTCACTCCGGCACGGAGCCCAGAGCCTCGCCGAGCTCCAGGCCTCGACCCACTTGCCCCGGGCGACGGCGCACCGGCTCGCCGTGGCGCTCGAGGCCCACGGCATGGTGCGGCGCGACGACGACGGCCGGTTCGCGCTCGGTTTCGCCCTGCTCGAACTCGGACGGGCCGCAACCCTCGGCTTCCCGCTGGTCGAAACGGCGCGACCGGTGCTCGAGGGGCTACGGGAACAGACGGACGAGGGTGTCCAGTTGTACGTGCGTGAAGGCGACGTCCGCCGGTGCGTGCTCTCGCTCGCGGCGCCCCATGCGCTGCAGTGGATCGTTCCCGAAGGGGCGCTGATGCCGCTTGATCGGGGGTCGGCGGGACGAGCCCTCTCCATGGCGCCCGGTACGGCGGTCGAATCGACGTCGAATCGACCGCCGTGGTTCGAGAGCGTCGAGGAGCGGGAGAAGGGGGTGGCTTCGGTGAGCGCACCGGTGCGCCGGCCCGACGGCGCAGTCGTCGCCGCGGTCAGCGTCTCGGGTCCCGTAGAGCGCCTGACCCGGTCGCCGGGCGCCCGGTTCGGCCCCGCCGTCGCCGAGGCAGCCGCCCGCCTCGCCGCCGGCCTCCCCGGCTGACGATCGACGACACCGACTGCCGGCACGGATCTGCCGGCACGGATCTGCCGGTCGGGCAGGGCCCGGGCACACATCAGGGCATGACGACCGAAGTCGACCTCGAACACTCGGGCCCTGCCGCCCCGTCCGCCCCGCCGGTCACCGATGCCACCGCGTTGCTCGCCGCATGGCTCGAACGTCGACTGGACCAGACCACCGATTGGGCACTCGACGAGGCCCGGCTCTACGGCGTGACCTTGCGGGACCCCGACGCGATCGCCGACGACGCCGATCACGCGGCTCGCTACACGTTGCTCGACCGAGGCTACCCGTACGACGTCGTCGACGGTCCGGCGTCACTGCTCGCCGCCAACTTCGACGCCGTGGCCCTCGTGACGCTCGGATGGCAGGCCCCGCTCCTCGATCATGCGGGCGAAGCGATCCGGCCCAGTCGGCATCCCCGTCGCGAACGGGTTCGCATCGTGTCGATCGCCCGGATCGAGCCGTGCACGGACGCCGCCGCGCTCGCGACCGCGGTTCGAACCCGCGGGCGTCAGGTTGTCGACCTCCACATCGACGGTCCCGGTCGCATGGCCGATGCCCTGCGACACCTCGCGGCTGAAGCCCTGGCCGCGGTGCTGTCGACCGCCGAGACCCAGCGCTCCGCCGAACGGAGCCGGCGCGCCGGCTGAACGTTGCGGCGCCGCAGGCCGGTCCCCCTAGCCTGTCCGTCGTCGGGTTGACACCGAAGAAGGGGCGCGCTGTGAGCGACCGAACCACAACGATGCTGGGAGACGAGATCCGGGCGTTGGCCGCCGCCAACGATGCAGTGATCCTCGCTCACAACTACCAGCTGCCCGAGATCCAAGACGTCGCCCACCACGTCGGCGATTCGCTGGGCCTCTCGCGGGTGGCCGCGACGGTCGACGCCTCGACCATCGTGTTCTGCGGCGTTCATTTCATGGCCGAGACGGCGAAGCTCCTCAGCCCCGACAAGACGGTGCTGATCCCTGACGAGCGTGCCGGGTGCTCGCTGGCCGACTCGATCACGGCTCACCAGCTGCGCGAGTGGAAGGCCGAACATCCGGGAGCCGTGGTGGTGTCGTACGTGAACACCACCGCGGCAGTGAAGGCCGAAACCGATATCTGCTGCACCTCGTCGAACGCCGTCGAGGTGGTGGCGTCGATCCCCGAGGACCGCGAGATCCTCTTCTGCCCCGATCAGTTCCTCGGTGCGCACGTACAGCGCCTCACCGGTCGCTCGAACATGCACATCTGGATGGGCGAGTGCCACGTGCACGCGGGGATCAACGGGAGTGAACTGCGGGCCCGGGTCGAAGCCGAGCCCGATGCCGAGCTGTTCATCCACCCCGAGTGTGGGTGCGCGACGAGCGCGCTGTACCTCGCCTCGTCGGGCGTGGTGCCGGCGGAACGGACCAAGATCCTGTCGACGTCGGGCATGATCACCGAGGCCAAACGCACGACCGCCTCGAAGGTGCTGGTGGCCACCGAGACCGGGATGTTGTACCAGCTCACCAAGGCCAATCCGCTCGTGGTGTTCGAGCCGGTCAACCGCGCGGCGGTCTGCAAGTACATGAAGATGATCACGCTCGACAAGCTCCTCACGTCGTTGCGGGAAGGGCGCGACGTCGTCGACGTGCCCGCCGATGTGGCCGACCGGGCGCGGGCTTCAGTGGAGCGGATGATCGCCATCGGAACTCCGTCGCGAACAGGCGAGTGAGCACCATGTTGCCCGCGGCGCTGGCTGCGCCGGCGGCGTCGTGGGAACGCGACGTCGATGTGGTCGTGCTCGGCTCCGGCGCTGCCGGGCTGGCCGCCGCGCTGGCCCTGCGTCCCACCCGATCGGTGTTGATCGTCACCAAGGACTCGCTCGATGCCGGCAGCACGGCGTGGGCCCAGGGCGGCCTCGCCGGGGTACTCGACCCCGCCGACTCGCTCGAGAACCACGTCCACGACACCCTCGTCGCCGGCGCCGGACTGTGCGATGAGACGGCGGTGCGAGAGCTGGTCGCCGCTGCACCTGACGCCATCCGGTACCTGGTATCGCTCGGTGCGGTGTTCGACCCCGACTCCGATGGTGCTCCCGCGCTCACCCGCGAGGGCGGGCATTCGCACCACCGGATCGTCCACGCCGGCGGCGACCAGAGCGGCGCTGAAGTGCAGCGGACCCTCGACGAAGCGGCCATCGCCGCCGGGGTCCAGGTCTTGGAGCACTGCTTCGCGATCGACCTGATCATCGGCACCCGTTCTGACGGGACCCGAGCCGCGGCTGGTGTCCGGATCGCTCGGATGGATCTCGCCGGTCGGGTCGACGACGTCGGGATCGTCTGGGCACGCGCTGTCGTGATCGCGACGGGTGGCTACGGCCAGGTGTTCGCCTCCACCTCGAACCCGCCCGCCGTCACCGGCGACGGCACCGCCCTGGCGCTGCGCGCCGGGTTGCCCGTGCGTGACGTCGAGTTCGTCCAGTTCCATCCGACCGTGCTGTGGACCGGAGCCGACGCCACCGGCCAGCAGGCACTCATCAGCGAAGCGGTCAGGGGCGAGGGAGCGATCCTGTACGACGGCCTCGGCCGTCGAGTGATGCGAGGGATCCACCCGCTCGAAGACCTGGCCCCGCGCGATGTCGTTGCCAGCGCCATCAGCCAGCGGATGGCCCAAGCCCCGGGTGGAGTGGGGGAGCACGTGCTGCTCGACGCCACTCACCTCGGCGAGCGCTTCTACGAGCGGTTCCCATCGATCACGGCCGCATGCAGGGCTGCCGGCATCGACCCCGCCCGCGATCGCATCCCGGTCGCGCCGGCCGCCCACTACGTCTGCGGAGGGGTGGTCGCCGACCTCGATGGCCGGACCGAGCTGCCCGGTGTGTTCGCCGTCGGCGAGGCCGCGTGTACGGGTGTGCACGGCGCGAATCGTCTGGCATCGAACTCGCTCACCGAGGGGGTGGTGGCCGGCACCAGGGTCGGGAGGTCGCTCGTGGCCGAACTGCCGCCTCAGGCGGCGCCGCCCGCCGGGGCCAGCACCAGCGTCGACGGTGTCCTGCTGAACCCGGCCGAGCGAGTGGAGCTCCGGTCGTCGATGTCTCGCCACGTCGGGGTCCTGCGGCTCCCGCACGGGCTGCGCAGTGTGAACGGGCAGCTGATCGCGCTCGCCGATGGGATGACCGAGCAGGTGACCGGGTCGCGGCGGGCGTGGGAAGCCACCAACCTGCTCACCGTCGCGTCGGCCGTCGTGAGCGCGGCAACCGCGCGCACCGAGAGCCGAGGGTGCCACCGCCGCACCGATTGGCCAGCGCCACGCGACGTGTGGCGGACCCACCTCACCGTCCGTCTGGATGCCCTCGGTGTGCCAGTCGTGACCGGCGAGCCAGAAGGAGCCTGAGCGTGTTCCGATTCCATCCTTTGCCCGAATCGACCCGGGCGTTGCTGCTCGCCGGTGGGCTCGACCCCGATGCGATCGCCGCCATTGTCCGCATGGCGGTCAGTGAGGATCTTGCCGGCGGTATCGACGTGACCTCCACCGCCACCGTTCCCGCGCAGCAGCGTTCGCTCGGGGAGTTCGGGGCCCGGAAAGCGGGTGTGCTGGCCGGGCTCCCGGTCGCCATGGCCGTGATCGAGGCGGTGTGCGGGGACGCCGCGTCCGACATCGAGTTCCTCGCCCGTGACGGCGACCGCGTCGAGGCCGGCGATGTGGTGGCGAGGGTGACTGCTCCGACGCGCCTGCTCCTCACCGCGGAGCGTTCCGCCCTGAACCTGTTGTGTCATCTCTCCGGGGTGGCCACGCTCACCAGACGATGGGCCGACGCGTTGGAAGGCACCTCCGCCCGCGTACGAGACACCCGCAAGACGATGCCAGGGCTGCGGGCGCTGCAGAAGTACGCGGTCCGGTGTGGCGGCGGCATCAACCATCGCATGGCGCTTTCCGATGCGGCGCTGGTGAAGGACAACCACGTGGTCGCGGCCGGAGGCGTTGCCGAGGCGTTCGCCCTCGTGCGCCGACTCGACGGGCAGGTCCCCATCGAGATCGAGGTCGATTCCCTGGCCGGCCTCAGCGAAGCGGTCGAGGCGGGTGCGGACGTGGTGCTCCTCGACAACTTCACGATTGCCGACATGCGCCTCGCGGTGCAGTACCGCGAGCGCTCGGGTCGCACGGTCGTCCTCGAAGCGAGCGGAGGGCTCACCCTCGAGGTGGCTGCCGAAGTGGGGGCCACCGGGGTCGATTTCATCGCCGTCGGCGAGTTGACCCACTCGGCGCGGGTGCTCGACCTCGGCCTCGATCTGATCAGCGTGGCCGGCGAGCGCCGCTGATCCCCTTCGCCGCGTCCGTTGCGTCAGAGGACGGCGACGAGATCGATGACCAGGATCAGATCGGTGTTCCCGGGGATGCTCGGCTCGGTCGCACCAGCTGCACCGAAGGCCTGGTCCGACGGGATGACGAGCTGGCGGCGGCCACCGACCTTCATGCCGGGCAGGCCGGTCGCGAGGCCGGGAAGGGCGGTTTCGGCGCTGACGACCAGCTCGAACGGTCCACTTGCGCCCCAGCTCGAATCGACCTGCTCACCGGTGTCGCCGCGGAAGGCGACCAGGTCGATGTAGATCGTGTCGCCGTCGGCCACCTCGTCGCCGTCGCCGACGATCAGGTCCTCGATGCCGACCTCCTCGGCGCCCACCGACTTGGGTACCTCGAGCTCGGGCTGGTCCTCGGCGCTGGAAGGCGTGATGACTGCGAGCACATCGATGACGAACGTGATGGCGTCGCCGGGCTTGATGATCTCACCGGAGCCGGAGTCGCCGTAGGCGAGGTCGGCCGGGATGTCGAGCTGATACCGGCCCCCCGTCTGGACGCCCTGCAGACCGTCGTCCCACCCCTTGATGACCTGCCCCGAGCCGAGCTGCACGGGGAAGGAGCTGCCGCGGTCCCAGCTGTTGTCGAACTCGGTGCCGTCTTCGCTGCGCACGCCGACGTAGTGCACCACCACCGTGGATCCTTCGGCCGCGGCGTCGCCGGAACCGGCGCGCAACTCGGTCTTCACGAGCTCGGTGGGGAGCTCGGCCGGGATGTCGACTTCGGGCTTGTCGGGACTCGTCGTCGACTCCGCCGGCGCAGTGGTGACGGGGGCAGTGGCCGCAGTTGCGGGCTCGTCGGCCGAGTCGGATTCGCTGCCGCACGCGCTGGCAGTGAGGGCGGCCACGAGCAGGAGCGAGGTGATTCGACGCACCCGGCGACCCTACCGGCGCGTCCGCCGGGCGGGACCGTCAGGTCCGGGTGGCCAACCAGGCGACCTCGGCCTCGCCGAGCGGTGTCGAGGGTGCCGCGTTGGTCATCGGCCACATCTCCTCGGAGATCCGCCGGTAGTTGCCGTGGGCGCGCAGCTGACCCAGGATCGCGTACAACCCGAGGTTGATTCGCTGGATGAAGACGAACGCTCGGGGAATGGTGGCGAACTGAGCGATGGGTGAGCTGCGATCGAACACGTGACGCACGATCGACGACGCGTAGTCGGCGGTCCACGACATCGCCCGGTCCTCACGGACCGGCGCATAGAAGTGCTGGAAGTAGGCGCTGACCTCGTCGGTGTCGAGTGAATCGACTCGCCGGAGCATGCCGGCGTCCTCGACGATGCGGCGGTAGCGGGCAGGGTCCGGGTGGATCACCGCGGCCGAGATCATGCTCTGGAAGGTCTCCATCTCCTCGGTGGTGAAGTGCTTCACCAGGCCGAAGTCGAGGAACGTCACCTGGCCGCCCTTGCGGAACAGGTAGTTGCCGGGGTGGGGATCACCGTTGAAGGCATGGAACCGGTACAGGCTGCGGAACACGAACCGGAAGATGGTCTCGGCGGCCAGGTCGCGCTCGTCCTGGGGCCAGGTCATCACCTCGTCGAACCGGTGGCCGATCGCCAGCTCGGTCGTGAGCACGCGCCGTGTCGACAGCCGGCGCACCACGTCGGGCACGTGGATCACGGGGTGGTCCCGGTAGAAGTCGCAGAACGCCTGCTGGTTCCGGGCCTCGAGCTCGTAGTCGAGCTCCTCGACGAGGCGCGCCTTGATCTCGGTGACCATCTCGGCGGGGTCGAGCCCGCCGAATCCCTGTTTCAAGACGGTCCCGAGGAGATCGGCGGTGGCCAGATCGGACTCGATCGCGGTGTCGACGCCGGGGTACTGGACCTTCACCGCGACGGCGCGCTCCAACCCGGTGTCGGGATCTCGCCACAGCGCCCGGTGCACCTGGCCGATCGAAGCGGCGGCGATCGGAACCGGGTCCCATTCCACGAACAGCTCGTCGGGCGACCGGCCGAGCTCTGCTCGGATGGTCTCGGCGGCCAGCTCGGCCGACATCGGCGGGGCGTTCGCCTGGAGTTGGGACAACGCTTGGCGCATCGGTTCGGGCAGGCCTTCGTCGAGGTAGCTCGCCATCTGGCCGAGCTTCATCAACGCACCCTTCATCTGGCCGAGGCGTTCGGCGACGGCTTCCGCGGTCTGCAGCTCGCGTGCTTGGTCGAGCTCGATGCGCCGCTCGGCGGAGGCGAACACCTTGCGAGCCGCGGTGGCGGCGTAGTGGCCCCCGACGGTCGCTCCCAGCCGGGCCACCTGGGCGTTGCGCCTGACCTTGGAGCGGTGGCGGATGCCCAGTTGGGTCGGGGAGCCGTTGGCGGTGACGACACGGATGGCCACGAGGACCGCGGTGAGGAGTCCCGTCACGAGCAGAGTGGTCCGTTGCCGCACGGACGACAGCGTGCCTGATGTTCGGGGGAACCGTCTCGCGGAGTTCCGGTCGAGTGCCACACTTCGCACATGGACATCCCCGCCCTCCATGCCCGGTACGTCGATGCAGTGAACCGGAAGCGAGCCGACTTGGTGGCCGAGCTCTTCACCGACGACTCGATCTGGGACCTCGGTCCGTTCGGCGAGTGGCACGGACCGGCCGAGGTGCGAGCCGGGATCGAGGGGCTGTTCTCGCACTGGTCGACGATCTTCCACTCGGTCCACAGCTCGATCGTCGATCTGGCCGACAACGGCACGACCGCGACCGGTCGGCTGTGGTTCACCGAGTTCGGTGTGCGCGACGGCGAACCGCGCGCCATGGCCGGTTGCTTTCACGATCGCTACGCCCGCGGCGCCGGTGGGCGATGGCAGTTCACGGCTCGCCGCCACGACCTCACCTGGCGGTTCGCGGGCGGGACCCATGAGGCGATCCCGTTCCCGACCGGTTACGACGGATGGGTGCGTTGACCTGCGTCGTGCGCTGCTGATCCGTCGCGGGTGACGACCGACGTACATGCCCGTTCGAGCGCAGGGCCGAAGACCTCGTATCGGGCGACCACTGCATCGTGGCCGCCGTCGACGCGAAACGCCTCGGCTCCGTGGATCGTCTCGAACAGACGGATCTGGCGTCGAAGGGGCACGATCTCGTCGCGCATCGTGATCACCACCGACGTCGGCACGTCGATCTCGGCCAGCCAGGGCCGGGCGGAGAATCGCCCGATGGCGCGGCCGGCCTCGAGCAGCATCCGCCAGTCGTGATGGCTCACCTGCTGGATCGCCCACGGTTCCCAGTTCTGAGCTCGACGCTGGAGGTAGAGCTGTTCGGTCAGCCAGGCCCGGGCACGCGGCGGAGTCGCCCGCGAGAGCCTCGCCAGGCTCGACAGGCCGATGAAGTTGATTCGCTCTTCGCGCGACGCCGAGAAGTACGGCGCAGTGGCGCACAACACGAGCCCGGCCACTCGCTCGGGGTGACGGCGCCATGTGGTGAGGGCGACCGGTCCTCCCATCGAGTAACCGACCGGGATGAACCGGTCGATCCCGAGCTGGTCGCACACGGCAACTGCGTCGTCGGCGCAGTCCTCGATCGAGAACGGGGTGCGGCTACGGATCCCGAGGCCATGACCGCGATGGTCGAGGGCGACCACCCGATACTCCCGGCCGAGACGCTGGTAGCAGGTGAACCAGTTGAGGTCGGCCGTTGCCGTCCAGCCGTGCAGCAGCAGAAGGGTCGCTGCGTCGGGCGTCGGCCCGGGGAGCTCGCGAACGAAGGTGGTCCCTCGTCCCGGCAGCTCGAGGGAGCGGCCGGGCGGCAGCCACGGCGCCCGGGCGGTGGGCGCGCGCTCCTCGGTCATGCCCACATTCTGGCGGCGTTCAGCAGATCCGGCTCAGGCGGCGTCGACCTTCAGGATCTTCACCCGCAGCGTGGCGCCGGAGGGGGCCGAATACTCGACCGAGTCGCCCTCGTGCTTGCCCACGAGCGCGGCCCCGAGCGGTGAGCCGGGGGTGATCACGTCGAAGCCGACGCTGCGTTGCTCGACCGAGTCGATCAGGTACGTCTCGGCGGCATCGTCGTCGTCGCCGTCGTACAGGATCGTCACCACGGTGCCGACGACCACTTCGCCCTCGGCGCCGCCCTCGACGATCTCGGCGTTCTCGAGGATCGATTCGAGTTGGCGGATCCGCCCTTCCATGTGGCCCTGATGGTCCTTGGCCGCGTGGTAGTCGCCGTTCTCCGACAGGTCGCCGAGCTCGCGTGCCTTCTCGATCGCCTGGGCGATCTCGATGCGGCCGCGGGTGGTGAGGTCGTCGAATTCCGCCTTCAGACGGTCGTAGGCCGTGCGTGAGAGGTGGTGGGCGCTGGACATGGCGCGAAACGCTATCGGACTGCTCACTCGGAGCTGACCTCTCCCATTCGCTAGCTTCCCGGCCCATGGCTCATCGCATTGCAGTGGTCGGAGGAGATGGCATCGGCCCGGAGGTCACCACGGTGGCCCTCGACGTCGTTCGCGCCGCGGGGGTCGATGTCGACGCGACCGACTACGACCTCGGCGGGGCGCGCTACCTGCGCGATGGCGAGATCCTCAGCGACGCCACGCTGGATGAGCTCCGCGGCTTCGATGCGATCCTGCTCGGAGCAGTGGGTACGCCCGCAGTGCCGCCCGGTGTGATCGAACGCGGGTTGTTGTTGAAGATGCGCTTCGAGCTCGACCTGTACATCAATCAGCGTCCCTTCAGCGGAACGGCCCCTGGTCACACCGAGCCACACGATTTCATCGTGATCCGGGAGAACACCGAGGGTCCGTACGTCGGGGAGGGTGGCGTGCTGCGGCGAGGAACGCCGTTCGAGGTCGCGACCCAGGGGTCGGTGAACACTCGTGCCGGCGTCGAGAGATGCGTGCGGTACGCCTACGAGCTCGCTGCAGCGCGCCCCCGCCAGCACCTCACACTCGTCCACAAGACCAACGTGCTCACGTTCGCCGGGAACCTGTGGGAGCGGGCGTTCAACGAGGTCGGCGCCGAGTTCCCCCTGGTCTCGACCGCGTACAACCACGTCGACGCGGCGTGCATCTACTTCGTGCAGGACCCCCATCGCTACGACGTCATCGTCACCGACAACCTGTTCGGCGACATCCTCACCGACCTGGGTGGAGCGGTCAGCGGGGGGATCGGGCTGGCGTCCTCGGCGAACCTCAACCCCGCTCGGACGGGCCCGAGCCTGTTCGAGCCGGTGCACGGCTCGGCGCCCGACATCGTCGGGACGGGGAAGGCCAACCCGACCGCAGCCGTGCTGTCGGCGGCGCTGATGCTCGACTTCCTCGGCGAGTCCGCCGCCGCCGATCGGATCCGCGCGGCCTGTGCCGACCCGATCTCCGGATCGACCACCGAGATCGGTGCCGCGCTCGTTGCCCGCCTGGGGTGACACCGGACCGCCACCGTCGGCCAGCCCGATTCTTGGGAAGTTTCGCGTAACCCGGGCTGCCGGCGAATGCGATCAGAACCTGGCGGGAGTAGTTTGCGGCACACCGCGGACCCATTTCGTCGAGGAGTCGACCCGATGCCCATCACCCCCACGCCCAAGATCTGGATGAACGGCGATCTCGTCGATTGGGACAAGGCCCAAGTCCACGTGCTCACCCACACCCTCCACTACGGCACCGGGGTCTTCGAGGGCATCCGGGCCTACGAGACGCCACAGGGCCCGGCGGTGTTCCGCCTCACCGATCACATCGTGCGGCTGGAGCGCAGCGCTCGCATCCTGGGGATGGACCTCCCGTACAGCGTCGACGAGCTGATCGCGGCAACGAAGGCGACCGTCGCCTCAACCGGGCTGCCGTCGTGTTACGTCCGTCCGATCGCCTACTACGGGTACGGCGAGATGGGCCTGAACACGATCCCGTGCCGGGTCGATGTCGCGATCGCCTGCTGGCCGTGGGGTGCCTACCTGGGCGACGACGCGCTCGAGCAGGGCGTGCGGATGAAGATCTCGTCGTGGACCCGCCACGACCACAACACCATGCCGCCCGCGGCCAAGACGGTCGGCAACTACGTGAACTCCTCTTTGGCCAAGGTCGAGGCGTTGAAGGCGGGCTACGACGAGGCGATCATGCTCGCCCCGAACGGGCTCGTCGCCGAGTGCACCGGCGAGAACATCTTCGCGGTGCGCAACGGCATCATCATCACCCCGCCCCTGTCGGCCGGTGCGCTCGAAGGGATCACCCAGAACTCGGTGATGACGATCGCCCGGGATCTCGGTTTCGACGTTCGGGTCGACAACCTCGCTCGCAGCGATCTCTACATCGCCGAGGAGATCTTCGTGTGCGGCACCGCTGCCGAGGTCGGCTCGGTGAACTCGGTCGACGAGCGCCGCATCCCGTGTCCGGGGCCGATGACCCGAGCCATCGCCGAGGTCTACGGTCGGGCCGTGCGGGGCCAGGAGGACAAGTACAAGGACTGGTGCGAGCTCGCCGTGTGAAACGGGTCCGGGCCCGTGCTCAGCCGCCGACGAACCACTTGCGATACAGCTGCTCCATCGTCCCATTCGCGCTGAGCGACAGCAGCGCTTCATTGATGTCCTCGCGCCATGGACTCCCGATCGGCAGGGCGATGCCGTACTTGTCGGCCTGGAAGACATCGCCGACGACTCGCACCTCGCCTCGACCGCTGGTGGTCGCTTTGTACATGAGCACCGGCGCGTCGAACACCACGCCATCGACCTGTACTGTCGTCAGCGCCGCGATGGCGGCGTCGACGTCCGGATAGGTGAGCCGCTTGAAGCCCTGCCGGGTGAGGTAGTCGTCGGCAGTGGTGCCCTCCACCGTCGCGACCGGTTGCCCGGCCATGTCGGCGAGCTCGTCGATACCGCCACGTAGCTCCGTGACGGTGAGCGAGGCGGTCGCCGTCCCGGTCACGTAGGCCACGAGGAACAGCCCGAACACGAGCCACGTCGCGGCGATCACCCTCCCGAAGGGTCGCTGCACACGCTTCTCCGCGTCGCCGCCGGTGATGGTGGCGAGTGACCACCACATCGACTCGACGATGCCCTGGCGATACGGGGCCGGGAAGTCCTCGTTCTCGCGTCGCTCGACCACCCAGATGAGGTGTCCGAAGAACACGACGATGAATGCGAAGATCAGGACCGGGATCAAGAAGGACCGGCGGAAGAGCCAGGAGAACGCGGAGAGGATCGGGCGCTCCTCGTTCCGACGCCCGTCATGGTCGCGCCGATCGCGATCGCCCCGGACGTGATCACTACCACGGTGGCGAGCAACTGGAGGCGCCGGTTCACGGGCGCGCAGCGGAGAGCCACCAGCCCGTTCGTCCCGGTTCTTGGGAAGTTTCGGCGACCCCGGGCTCCTCCCGAACACGATCAGAATCTGCCGGGTTGGCGTCCGCCCTGGTTCAACTGGGGGGCTCCGGTAGGCTCGGGCGTCGTGAGCAGCGTGCAACGCGTCGAGGTGTTCGACACGACCCTTCGTGACGGCCTGCAGGTCGAGGGGGTGTCGGCCACTGTCGAAGACAAGCTGCGCATCGCCGAGCAGCTCGACCGGCTCGGGGTCACCTACATCGAAGGCGGCTGGCCGGGAGCCAACCCGAAGGACATCGAGTTCTTCCGGCGGGCCGCCACCGAGCTTCACCTGTCGACCTCCACGCTGGTCGCGTTCGGCTCCACCCGTCGTCCCAAGGGCAAGGTCGACGACGACGCCACGCTCCGGAACCTCGTCGAGGCAGGCACGTCTGCGGTCTGCATCGTCGCCAAGAGCTGGGACTACCACGTCCTGAACGCGCTCAACACCACCCTCGACGAGGGCGTCGCGATGATCGCCGACTCCGTCGAGTTCCTTCGGGGCCACGGTCGCAAGGTGATGGTCGACGCCGAGCACTTCTTCGACGGCTACAAGCGCAATCCCGAGTTCGCCATGCGGGCGCTCGAAGCAGCGGCGGTCAACGGCGCCAGCCACCTGGTGCTCTGCGACACCAACGGCGGCTCCTTGCCCCACGAGGTGAGCGAGATCGTGGGCGTCGTGAAGGCCCACTTCCGCGACGACGTCATCATCGCGATCCACGGGCACGACGACACGGGCTGCGCGGTGGCCAACGCGATGGCCGCGGTGCGAGCCGGAGCCCGCCAGGTGCAGGGTTGCATGAACGGCCTGGGCGAGCGCACCGGCAACACCAACCTCACGACGGTCATCCCGAACCTGCAGCTGAAGATGGGTTTCGAGGTCCTCCCCGAGGGTCGTCTCGCGGAGCTCACCTCGGTCAGTCATCACATCGCCGAACTGCTGAACCGGCCGCTCAACCCGCAGGCGCCGTACGTGGGTTCGGGAGCCTTCGCCCACAAGGCGGGTCTGCACGTGAGTGCCATCGCCCGGGCCAAGGACGCCTACGAGCACGTCGTTCCCGAGCTGGTGGGCAACGGCACGCGGTTCGTCGTGTCCGAAATGGCCGGTAAGGCCACCATCACGATGAAGGCGACCGAGCTCGGCCTCCCACTCGACGGTGCCGCGGTGAACCACGTGATCGACGAGCTGAAGCGGCTCGAACACGAGGGGTATCACTTCGAAGCGGCCGACGCATCGCTGGAGCTGCTGATGCGCCGGGCGGGCGGCTGGACACAGGAGTTCTTCAACGTCGAGTCGATGCGCGTCATCACCGACGAGCTCCCCAACGGCGCGTTCTCGACCGAAGCCACCGTGAAGGTGTGGATCGGTGAGCAGCGTTCGGTACAGATCGCCGAGGGCAACGGCCCGGTGAACGCCATCGACCAGGCGCTGCGGGCCGCGTTGTTGCCGCACTACCCAGAGCTGGCCGGCATCCACCTGACCGACTACAAGGTGCGCATCCTCGACGGCGCCACCGCCACCGGCGCCGTGACCCGGGTGTTGCTCGATGCCACCGACGGGCAGCGGACCTGGACCACGATCGGGGTGTCACCGAACATCATCGAAGCGTCGTGGCAGGCGCTGTCGGAGTCGATCGTCTACGGGCTGCTCCCCGGCCGCTCGTAGCGGTTGCCGTGGGCCGCTCGGCCGGCACGGGTAGCGTGCTCGCCCATGGCAGCGCCCTCGTTCGTCCCATCGAGTCCGGTCGATCAACCTCGCGCCTACTCCTCGCCCGACCACGTACCCGTTTCGTGGAAGCCCGACCGTCCGGCCGAACTCCCCGGCCGGCAGCCCAGCGGTGATCGGCTCGGGTACCAGGGGCCCGACCAGGGCTACGCGCTGACGATCGCCGAGCATCTCGCTCCCCGGGTCAAGACCCTGCGCGGCGAGACGGTCGTCGACGCCATCCGGGGCTGCCTCGGCATCGCGTTGCGGCGTGCGTCGATGTTCGGGCGCGCCCCCGTCGTGCACGACTTCAACCTCGCGCTCACGGTTTGGGGCTTCCTCGACGACCAGCCGCCCGCCGAGTTGGTGGAGCTCCGCCGCTCCGTCTTCGCCGGCCTCGGCAACGTGATCCATCACTACACCGAAGCCCGAGACCTGGCCGACAGCATGCCCGAGGCGACGCTTCGGATGACTCCGGCCCAGGTGGGCGCAGCGTACCCCGCTCGCTGGCGCGAGCTCGTCGGCCGGTAGCCCGCAGTGGCCGCGGTCGATGCCGTGGTCGTGGGGGGTGGGATCGCCGGGGCCTCGGTCGCGTACGAGCTCGTCGCTCGTGGCCAACAGGTGGTGCTGGTGGAACGCGAGTCGCTCCTCGCTCAACACACGACCGGGCGTTCTGCCGCCGTGTTCCTCGAGAGCTACGGCCCGCCGGCGGTCCGAGCGTTGTCCCGTGCCAGTCGTTCGTCGTATGCCAACGCCCCGGGGCAACTCGGCACTGCGGAGCTGCTGAGCCCGCGGCAAGCCCTCTGGCTCGCACCACCGGGGCAGCTGGGCCAGTTGGCGGCGATGCTCGAGGAGCTGCCAGGTCTGCGCTCGATCACCGTGGAGGAGGCCGTGGCCCTGTGCCCCGTGCTGCGCCCGGAAGGGTTCGTCGCCGCGGCGCTCGAATCCGACGCAGCCGCCATCGACGTGTTGGGGCTTCACCAGGGCTACGTGTCGTCAGGGCGAACCCTGGGACTCCGAGTCGAGCACTCGTGGCCCGTCACGCGCATCGAGCGGTCGTCGAACGGCGGATTCCAGGTCGAAGCCGGCTCAGGGACGGTGCTCCACACTGGCGCGGTCGTGATCGCCGCCGGTGCGTGGAGCGACCAGTTGGCGGCGCTCGCGGGTGCCCGCCCCGTGGGCCTGGTGCCGATGCGGCGGACGATCGCGGTGTGCCGGACCACCGCCGAACTCGCTCCCGAAGGGCCGTTGGTCGGCGATTGCGAACACCACTACTACTGGAAGCCCGAAGGGCCCAACGTGTTGTGTTCTCCGGCCGACGAGACACCGAGCGAACCGTGCGACGCGCGGCCCGACGAGCTCGATGTGGCACTCGGCATCGAGCGGGTGAACGACACCACGACGCTCGGGTTGCGCAGCGTGGTGACTGCTTGGGCGGGTCTGCGCACCTTCTCTGCCGACCGGGTGCCGGTGGTCGGAGCCGATCCGGAGGTGCCGGGACTGTGGTGGTCGGCGGGGCAGGGCGGCTACGGCATCCAGACGGCGCCTGCACAAGCGGCGCTGTTGGCGTCGCTCATGACCGGGGACGCGATGCCACCCGAGTGCGCGGCGGCGGGTGTCACGACCGCTTCCCTCTCGCCCGAGCGATTCGCCACCTGAGCGCGGCGTCGATGCGCGCTGCGGTGACGTCGATCTTCGACCCGACGCGCTGCGCCGGGCCCGGCCGGTCGGCGCCGGATCGCAGCTCGTCCAGCTCTCGTCGGAGACGTTCGACGTCCTCGGCCAGTCCGCCGATCACGGTGGCGGGGGAGTACCGGCCGCCGTTGTCGAGTGCCAGCCGTTCCCGCTCCAGCTCTTCGTGGCGCCATGCGTCGAGCTGGGCCTCGTCGGGGAGCTCCGCCTTCGGCGTGGCGACCACGTAGGAGAACCACGACCGCCCCGCCGGGTCGATGTCGGTGTACTCCGCATCGGCGGCGAGGATCTCGGCGACCTCGGCCGAGGTGTCGTCGGACGGGTCGAAGAAGGCATCGTTGAACGTGAGCAGCTCGTAGGCCAACCCCCCGCCGAGATGTCGGAGGTGCCGGACGTCGAAGTATCGCTCGATCATCGGCAGGACCAGTTCGCTGTGCACCGCCTCGGTGGGGTCGCTCACGAGCATGGTCGGTAGGTGTGGGTACACGAGGCGCTTGCGCAACCGGGGCGGCAGGCGGTCGTTCAGGGCGTGGATGGCTTCCCACTGGGCGGCGCCGTACTGGTTGCGGTGGGGGCCGGTGTAGTCCCAGCTCACGAACACCCCATCGGGTGGGAGCATCCGGCTGATGCGGCGGAAGACGGCGTCGATGTGGGCGACGTGATGCCCCGCCGCGTAGTTGACGACACAGTCCACGTCGCTGAGCGCGTTGGCGATGGGCTCGCTGCGGGCAGGATTCGCAGCGCCTCCCTCGGCGAGGCCGAACGAGAACGTGTTGATGTCGGCGGCGAGGTAGTCGATCGGCAGGCCTGTCTCGGCCGCTGTGCGCCGCGCCGACTCGAGCAGGTCGGCGCTGATGTCGACCCCGACCGCCGAGCGGGCGACACCCTGCTGGAGCAGATCTCTCTCGACCCAACCGTTCCCGCAGTTGAACGCCAGGATCCGTTCGAACGGGCCGCCGTGGTGGTCGCACAGGTGCCGCCACCACGCCGTGCCGCGATCGCCGGTGGCCCGCTGGTTCAGGTGGGCGACGACTTCGGGGCGGTTGTTCCAGTAGTTCCCCGAGTAGTACACCGACGAGCTCGGCGGTGCGGTCTGCGGTCGTTCATCCAATGGGAACCTCGGTGGTGAAGACGATCTCGGTGAACGTGTCGTAGATGGCCCGGATCTCGAGCACCCAGGTTCCCGCGAACGGGAAGCTGGTGGTGAGCGCCTGGAAGTGGTTCGCTCCGACGGGGACCACGGCGATCTCGATCGGCGCGACCTGCTGAGCCGGCTCGGCGACCGTGACCGTCACCGAGTCGGGCTTCGACAGGCTGCCCCCGGGACTCGACAGGTAGAGGTGGAGTTGGTTGGCCCCGACCTCGGCCGGATCGATGGTGATCGACGCAAGGTAGTCGGCGCTGATCACTGTGGCCGAGAACGGTTGGCCGACGGCGGCCGCATTCGGGTTGGCACCGGTGAGTGATGCGGTGAGCACGATCGCGGCAGCGGCGAACAGCAGCTCGGCCCGAACCGAACGGCCGAGGGTCGATCGATCGACCTCGGCTGCGGCGCCCACCGAGGCGAGCGGCGCTGGTCGGAGGAGTCGTCCGCCGGCTGCCGTCCGGCTGGCCGCCGCGAAGCCGAGCACCACCGCCACGGCGAACAGCTTGGCGAGCAGCAGGCGCCCGTAGGAGGTGTCGTACACGGCGCTGACTGCTTCGAGCTGCCGGACCGATTGGGTGACACCGGTCGCCACCACCGTCGCCGCAGCGGCGAGAGCGACGGCCGAGAACCGCCGAATTCCGGCGGCGGTGGCCGATGCCAGCTCGATGACGAGGGCGACGAGTCCGCCGATCCACACGGCCATGGCCACCACGTGCAGGGTCGTGGCCGCCACCCCGACAGCAGGCCATCGCCCCGTCGACCCGTGGCCGCCGTAGGCCGTGGCGACCCCGACCACCACCAGCAGCCCGGCGACCATGGCTCGCCACCAGCGGGTCCGGTAGCGAGCCACGGCGACGACGAGGACGAGGCCACAGAAGCCGAGGGCCAGGGCGCGGATCAACCAGGCGACTCCGAGCCGGGTGTCGAGGACCGACCGCCAGGCATCGGGGTCGACCACCGCTCCGAGCCCGGAACCGCTCACATAGGCGGCCTCCAACGGGATGGCGAGGACTCCGGCGGATGCGCCGAGGAGGCCCGCGATTGCCATGACCCGCCGGAGCCACCGTCCGGCCTCGACACAACCCAGCGCGATTGCCGCGGCACCCCCACCGAGCACCGCGATGGCCGCGATCACGATCCCGCGGGTGACCCCTAGCAGACCGCCGGCGGTGTCATTCGGCCCTCCGCTCGCGGATCGCGTCACCGAGCACATCGGGTCCGAGGTCGGATGCCGAGCCGATCTGGAAGACGAAGGCTCCGGAAATCGGGTGGGAATCGGTCGACAGCGCCTGCCATGACACGACGTAGGACCCGTTGGTGAGCTCGGGGAGGGCGACGCGTATCACTGCGTCACCGCCGACGTGCTCGGTCTGGCCGACCTCGATCGATGCGCCGGTGCCGTCGAACAACCGCACTGCACCGAGGCTGATCTCGACCGGCTCGCTGAACGTCAGCGTGACGAAGTCCGGTGCGGTCTCGAGCACGGATCCAGCGGCGGGTTCCGTGACCAGGAGCTCGGCATGAGCGCCTGCGGGTCGGGCGGGTCCGGCCACCACCCACAGCAGTAGGCCGAGGGTGGCGAGCATCGGCCGGCGAATCCGGCAGAAACGGAAGCGGAAGCGGGCCATGGGTCGTTTCGATCGTATCGGTCGACCCTCGACGACGGCCGGTCATCCTCACCGACGGCGTTCGGACCGAGGAGGTGCGGCGGGTGACGTGCGGCCTCAGCCGGGAACCGGGGGCTGGGGCCTGCTCGGTGCCGCGCGTCGTACGACGAGTGAGGACGCGGCGGCGGCCGCCAGGATGATGGTCTCGGCAACGGCAAGTCGTTGCCCGATCTCGGGCACCGCGCCCGGGAGGATGCTGTGGTCGAACACGTCGAAGCGTTGACCGGCGGTGACGAGCGCCGAGAGAACGCCCACCGCGCTGAGCATCGGGCGGTTGCGCCGCCATCCCGCTGCCGCGCAGATCGCACCGAGCACTGGGATCACGAACCAGAGCACCCCAGCCGGGCGAGTGACGAGGGCACCGAGCGCGGCGAGGACACCCAGAAGGGGCGCAACCGTCGGCCGGGACGCGACCGCGATCACTCCGAGCCCGCCGGCGAGCACCATCGCCACCAGCCACAACATCGTCGGCGGCGGCGGCACCCACGTCACCTGGGTGTGGACGATTGCGTCGCGGCCATCGATTCGCAACCGGATGGCATCTGAATAGACCACCTGGCGGGCGTCTCGGTCGCGCTGGACCCCCGGCGGTTCCTCGAATCCCATCCAATGGGCACGATGGTCGTGCCACGAGAAGGTGTGATTCGTGCTCACGAGTTGCCAGTCGGGTGTGGCGGTGGCGGTCGCGGTGTCGGGCACGACGACCTGCGCGAAACGGTCCTCGTTGAGGTACGTGGCCCGAGACGTCGAGCTGCGCCAGACACCGCTCGCGTCGAACTTCAGGTAGGGCTCGTTGTCGTACCCGAGCACGACCACCTCCGCCGCGCTCGTGCGGGTGGCCTCGATCCGTTCGCCGAGGGCGACGACGCGCAACTCGACTCCGGTGAGATCACCGTCGACGCGGACGAGCTCGCTCAGGTAGTTCGTCGGTTCTGCGGAGCCGTGGGCGGCGGCGGGCGCGGCTCCGACCAGCACGGCTGTCACTCCGACGAGCACCGCCGTGATGGCTTTGCGCATCAGCGCTCGGGTGCTTCGTGGGCCAGGAGCTGATCGATGGTGACGTAGTCGAGCACCCGTTCGTGGGTTGCCGCCAGGACCACCTGCGGTGCGGCGTCGGCCAGCAGCGCCTCGCGCCAGCGGGTGGCGCACAGGCACCACTGGTCGCCGGGGCGCAGCCCCGGGAACCCGTGCTGAGGCATCGGAGTCACGAGATCGTTGCCCCGGCTCACCGAGAACGTGAGGAACTCTTCGGTCATGACGGCGCACACGACGTGCACACCCAAGTCGTCAGCCCCGGTCTCGCAGCAGCCCGTTCGATAGAAGCCGGTGATCGGATCGGCGCTGCAGGGCTGCAACGCGCCGCCGACGACGTTGCGTTGGATCCGATCCATCACGTCACCGACACATCGAGCAGGCGGCCGACCAGATACGTGGCCGAGCACGCCATGATCAAGATGAGCACTTGGCGTAGCGCGGCCCGAATCACATGGCGTTCGGCCAGGCGGCCGATGAACCAACCGACGAGGCCGGCCGCCACGATGCCGATCAGCACCGACGCCATCGTCGCGGAATCCCCACTCCCGAAGAACCAGGGGATCACCGGCAGGATCGCCCCCACCGCGAAGGCGATGAAGGAGTACCCGGCAGTGCGATACGGCGAGGCCAGGTGGTCCGGATCGATGCCGAGCTCCTCGCGTGCGTGGACGAGGAGCGCGTTCTCGGGGCTGCGCATGATGTCGCGCGCCACGGCGCGGGCCCGTTCGGGTTCGACGCCCTTCTTCCGGTAGAGCTCGACCAACTCGGCCTGCTCGTGTTCCGGGTTGTGGGCGAGCTCGCGCCGTTCGACCTCGAGCTCCCGTTCGATCAGCTCGTTCTGAGCGGCCACCGACACGTACTCGCCAGCGGCCATGCTGAACGCTCCGCCGACCAGGCCGGCCAGACCGGCCAGACGGACGACGCTCGGACCGACTCCGCTCCCGGCGAAGCCGACGACGAGGGAGATGTTCGACACCAATCCGTCGCTGACACCGAACACGGTGGCGCGGGCCAGACCTCCGGAGACGGCGCGGTGTTCGTGATGGGGGGAGGGGGGCGCCATGGGCCACAAACTACGGCGATCGACGCCGGTGAAGCGCCTCAATCGGGCGATCCGGCGTCTGGTGTGCCAGGTGTAACCCCGCGGACGCGCCTGTCGCGGTACCGTGAACACCCGCTGATGCCGGATCAACGTTGCTCCGGCTGAAGGGGGACCAACCCGATGACGCTCAAGTCGATGGCCGAGTCGTCGCCTCGTCTCGACGAGCTCGCTGACTTCGTCGCCCGAGCCGCCGATTCCGATGATCCTGGGCTGGTTCGCACGTTCGTGCGCCAGGCCCTTGCCGAGACCGATGCGGTCGAGCTGCACCGATGGCCGATCGATCGGCTGGGCGGGATGCTGACCGCGCATTGGAAGCTCGGCGCCACTCGTCCGAACGGCGTCGCCGTGCTCGTGAGCTCGGTGGGTGACCCGGATCCGGGCAACCCACCGGCCACCGTGGTGATGAGCGTGATGGACGATGTCCCGTTCCTGGTCGATTCGGTCCGGGCCGTGCTGACCAGCCACGGGCTCGGCATCCACCTCACGATCCACCCGATGCTCGATGTCCGGCGCGACAGCGACGGTCGAATCGTCGACATCGGTGGCCTCGACGGAGTGGTCGAGGCCTGGACCATCGTCGAGTTCGATGCTGTGCCGGCCACCCAGCTGGGCGTGCTCCAGACCGAGATCGCCTCGGTCCTCTCCGACGTGCGCCTGGCCACCGCCGATCGTGAGCCGATGCGCCTGCGCACGGCGGAGCTGGCTGAGCGGGTCCGTCGTTCAGGTCACCCCGACGGAGAGGCGGCCGAACGGTTCCTCACGTGGTTGACGCGCCAGCACTTCGTGTTCCTGGGTGTGGCCGACTACCTGCTCCACGATGCCGATCTCGTTGCCGAGTCCGGACGTGGGCTGGGTCTGCTCGGCCGCCCCCATCGAGCCGATCCGCCGATGGCGCCGGGCCGAGACCTGTTGTCGATCAGCCGGGCCGATGCCCATGCGACGGTGCACCGCGACGCCCGGCTGACGTGTGTTGCCGTTCGCCGTTTCGGCGATGACGGCGAGGTGATCGGCGAGCACCGGATCGAGGGGCTCTTCTCTGCCGCGGCGGCGCGAGAGCGTCGCCGAGATCCCGCTGCTGCGCGCCAAGGCCGATGCGGTGCTGCTGCGCGCCGGGTTTCCCGCTGATTCCCACGGGAGTCGGGCGGTTCGCGCCGCGCTGGAATCGCTGCCTCGAGATGAGCTGTTCGAGATAGGCGTCGACGAACTGCACGATCTCGTGATGGGAATCGTGGCGTTGCAGGAGCGCCATCTGGTGCGCTGTTTCACCATTCGCGAGCCCGGCAACCGATACGTGATGTGCCTCGTCTACCTCCCGCGTAGCCGATACACGAGCGAGCAAGCCGAGCGAGTTGCCGAAACCGTGCGCGAGGTGTTCGACGGCGAGAGCTTCGAGCTCGAGACCGCCGTGGGGTCCTCGGCGCTGGCCCGTCTCGACGTTCACATCCGCCGCCGCCCCGATTCCTGGGTGGAACCTGACGAAGCGGCGTTGGAAGCGCGGATCGACGAGCTCACCACCGGATGGCACGAGCGGCTGATGCACGCGCTCGAGGGGACGCTCGGCGAGGTGGCCGCCCACGAGCTGATGGATCGGGTCGGCGCGGCCGTGCCCGCCGACTACCGGGCGGTGGTCGATCCGGTCGATGCGATCGAGGACCTCGTGCTCCTCGGATCGCTGCAGACCGATGGCGATCTGCGCACGGCGGTGCAGGCCCGCCCGGGTGGGAGGCCCGGCGAGCTCAGGTTCTCGCTCTATCGCCGCGGGGCGCCGCTGACACTGTCGGCTGTGCTTCCCTACCTGGAGCACCTCGGGGTCGAGGTCGTCGATCAACGCCCGTTCGAGTTCCGCTACGCCGACGGTGAGGTGGCCTGGATCTCGGAGATCGGCATCGCTCTGCCCGATCGGATCGAGCTCGACCCGGCGCGGGCGGCCGAGTTCCAGACGTCGTTCGCCGCGCTGTTCCGCGGTGAGATCGAGAACGACGGGTTCAACCGGCTGGTGGTCACGGCCGGACTCACCGGCCGGCAGGCGGCGATCCTGCGGTCGTATGCGACCTACCTGCGCCAGATCGCCTTCCCCTACGGCCAGGCGTCCATCGAGTCGATGCTCGTGCGCTGGCCCGAGATCGCCCGGATGCTCACCGCGCTGTTCGAGGCGAAGTTCGATCCTGCGTTGTCCGACGGTCGCGACGGTCGCAGGGCAGAGCTCGAAGGCGAGCTCGGCATGGCGCTCGACGACGTGCCGAGCCTCGACGACGACCGGATCGGGCGGGCCATCCTGGGGCTCATCGGGGCGACGGTACGGACCAACGCCTTCCGACCGGGCCCCGACGGCCGGCCCCACAGCGACGTGCTCGCCTTCAAGTTCGATCCCACCCTCATCGCCGATCTCCCCCTGCCCCGACCGGAGCACGAGATCTTCGTGTGCTCGCCCCGCGTCGAAGGTGTTCACCTCCGAGGCGGTCGGGTGGCTCGCGGCGGGCTGCGCTGGAGCGACCGGCGCGAGGACTTCCGCACCGAGATCCTCGGGCTGATGAAGGCCCAGATGGTGAAGAACGCGGTGATCGTCCCGGCGGGCGCCAAGGGCGGCTTCGTCCTCAAGCAGCCCCGGTCCGGTGCTGACGACCAGCGCCGTGAGGTGGTCGAGTGCTACCGGCTGTTCGTCTCGGCGCTCCTCGATCTCACCGACAACGTGGTCGGCGAGGCGGTGGTGCCGCCCGACCACGTCGTTCGCTACGACGGCGACGACCCCTACCTGGTCGTTGCCGCCGACAAGGGCACGGCGACGTTCTCCGACCTGGCCAACTCGATTGCGCTCGAACGGGGCTTCTGGCTCGGCGATGCGTTCGCCTCGGGCGGCAGCGCCGGGTACGACCACAAGGTGATGGGCATCACCGCCAAGGGAGCCTGGGAGAGCGTGCGTCGCCATGGCCACGAGCTCGGGGTCGATGTCGACCGGGACTCCATCACCGTGGTGGGTATCGGCGACATGAGTGGCGACGTGTTCGGCAACGGGATGCTGTGCTCCGAGCACCTGCGACTCGTCGCCGCGTTCGACCATCGCCACATCTTCTTCGACCCCGATCCTGATCCGGCCCGATCCTTTGCCGAGCGTGAGCGGCTGTTCGCGCTGCCCCGATCGAGTTGGAACGACTTCGACGAGTCCGTCATCTCGGCCGGCGGGGGCGTGTTCTCGCGGGCCGCCAAGCTCATCGAGCTCACCCCCGAGATCCGTCTGGTCCTCGGTATCAGCGCGACCGCTCTGACCCCCAACGAGACCATCTCGGCGATCCTGCGGGCACCGGTGGATCTCCTCTGGAACGGTGGGATCGGCACGTACGTGAAGGCCAGCACCGAACGGCATGCCGAGGTCGGCGATCGGACCAACGACGCCGTGCGGGTCGACGCCGACGAGCTGCGCTGCCGCATGGTGGGCGAGGGCGGGAACCTCGGTTTCACCCAGCGCGCTCGGGTGGAGTTCGGCCTTGCCGGGGGACTGATCAACACCGACGCGATCGACAACTCGGCCGGGGTCGACTGCTCCGACCACGAGGTCAACATCAAGATCCTCCTCGATGCCGCAGTGGCCAGCGGACGGCTCCCGGCCGACGAGCGCAACGAGTTGTTGGTGGCGATGACCGACGAGGTCGCCGAGATGGTGCTCGCCGACAACCGGGCCCAGACCCGCGCGCTGGGGATCGGTCGCACCCAATCCCTGCCGATGGTCAACGTGCACGTGCGGTACCTCGACCAGCTCGAACTCGAGGGCTGGCTGAACCGCGAGCTGGAGTTCCTGCCCAGCGCCAAGGTGCTGGCAGAGCGGGCGGCCGCCGGCACCGGGCTGGCGGTCCCCGAAGTCGCAGTGATCTTCTCGTACACGAAGATCGCCAACATCGCCGAGGTCGTGGAGTCGCCGCTCGCCGACGATCCCTACTTCGTCCCCGATCTCGTGGCGTACTTTCCCGAGCCGCTTCGGGCCCGGTTCCGCAGCGGGATCGAACGGCATCCGCTGCGGCGCGAGATCGTCGTCACGTCAATGGTGAACCAGATGGTCAACGCTTCGGGGTCGAGCTTCGATCATCGGATGACCGAGGAGACCGGGGCATCGTCGGTCGACGTGCTGCGCGCGTGGACCGCCGCTCGCGACGTGTTCGGACTCCCGTCGTTGTGGGCCGAACTGGAGGCCACCACGGGCACGGTGGCGTACACCGATCAGGTGGCGGCGTTCCTCGACCTTCGGCGCATGATCGAACGCGCGTCGATGTGGCTGTTGCGACGGCGCCGCCCTCCGCTCGATCTGCAGGCGTGTGTCGATCAGTTCCGGCCCGGGGTCCAGTTGCTGCTGGGCGAGTTGGGCCCGTTGGTGCGTGGTCCGCTCGCCGAGCAGACGATGGCGCTCGCCGTCGCCCGCCAGAAGGCCGGTTTCCCCCGGGCCGTGGCCGACCGATCGGCGGTCTGGCCACTCATGCACACGTCGTTCGACACGGTGGAGCTCGCTCAGCGGTTCGCCTGCTCGCCCACCGAGGCGGCCGCCACCTATTGGGAGTTGTTCGAGCGCCTCGAGGTCACCTGGTTGTGGAACGCCATCGGCGGGCTCCCGCGCATCGATCGCTGGCAGACCCACGCCCGGGCCGCGTTGCGCGACGACCTGTTGGCAGTGGTCGCCGATCTCGTCGCCGACGTCCTGGCCCACGGCGGTGAGACCGACGATTGGGCGGCGAGCAACCGTCGGGCGGTGGAGCGGGCCACGAGCGTGTTCGCCGAGATCCGCCGGGGTGGGAGGTACGACCTCACCACCTTGACGGTCGCGGTTCGTCAGCTCCGCAACTTGGTGCTGTCGACCGCTCCGGGGGGCTGAGGCCGACCGACCCGCGGCCCCTCCGGCGGTCGGCCGTGCCAGACTTGCTCTCTCAGTGCTCTCAATCGAACGCTTTGAGTGAGGAAGCTCGACTGATGATGCGACGTCCGGCGGTTCGTCTCGCACAACTGATCGTGGTGACGGTGATCGCGGCCGCCACCATTGCGACGGCCGCGCGGCCGGCGGCCGCGGAGACCGGCTACACACCGTTGGCGACTCCCGTTCGACTCCTCGACACCCGCCCCGGCCCGTCGTCCTTCGACGGCCAGGAGCAGTGGGACGGCCTCCACGGCCAGCCGAGCGCCCCGGTCCGCCTGCCCGTGGGCGGGCGAGCAGGGGTCCCTGTCGGGGCACGGTCGGTCGTGCTCAACGTGACGGCAACCGGTGCCGCTGCCCCGGGTTTCGTCACCGTCTACCCCTGCGACGCCACGTTGCCGACGGCGTCGAATCTGAACTACGCCGTCGGCGAGACCATCGCCAACAGCGTCATCGTGCGAGTGCCCGCCGACGGCCTGGTGTGCCTCGCCGCCGACGGTGCCACGTACCTGATCGTCGATGTCGCCGGGTACTTCGCCGACGCCTCCGCACTCGTGCCGCTCAATGCGCCGTCCCGACTGCTCGATACCCGACGTGGCTCCGGGTCGGCCGACCAACGCGAGGATTGGGACGGGCTGCGCGACGCGAACTCGCCGGTGCGGCTCCCCGTGACCGGCCGGGCGGGGGTACCGGCCGGCGCGGCCTCGGTCGTGCTGAACGTGACCGCAACGGATGTTGCCGCCGAGGGTTACCTGACCGTGTACCCGTGTGACGCCCAACAGCCCACGGCATCGAATCTCAACTTCCTGGCGGGCGACACCATCGCCAACAGTGTGATCAGTCGCATCGCGCCGGACGGGACGGTGTGCTTCTACGTGTCAGCGGCGACGAACCTGGTCGTCGACGTGGGCGGCTACTTCCCCGGCCAGGGGACGCTGGTACCGCTTGCCGCGCCGGCCCGCTTGCTCGACAGCCGGGCCGGCACCATCACCGCCGATCGCCGCTTTCAAGGGGTAGGGGCGCGCCGCAGCGGCTCGACGCTCGCGCTCGCCGTGAACGGGCGTGCCAGCGTGCCCGGAACCGCCACCGCGGTCGTGCTCAACGTGACCGCCACCGCAGCCCAGGACGAGGGCTACGTGACCGTCTTCGCGCCCGGCGGCGCGCAACCCACCGCGTCGAACCTGAACTATGCCGCGGGCGACACCGTGGCCAACTCGGTGATCGCTCGCGTGGGCGCAGACGGCGTGATCTGCATCTTCACCGAGGGGGTCACCGACCTGATCGTGGACGTTGCGGCATACATCGTCGGAGGGCCGGCGCCATCGGGTTCGTCGCGCTGCGCGGACCCGTCCGCGCCGGTCGGTTCACCGAGCTTGGGTGAAGGGTTGCACCTCGTCGGCTCGGCGCTCGGGGCCGGTCGGTACCGGGCGGCGATGCGTTCGGATCGCTGCTTCTGGCAGCGCCAGAACGCCACGGGAACCTCACCGCTCGCCGTGATCGGCCTCGGCTTCGCCGACTACGTCGGGCCGGTCACGATCGACGTGCGCCCGACCGATGTGGCCCTGCGTCTCGGCGTCGGTTGCGGTGTCTTGTCGCCCTACGTTCCACCGGCCCGCCCGATCGCCCGCATCACCGCTGGCTCCTGGGTGGTCGGCACCGACGTCAGTCCCGGGGTCTACCAGGCGCCGACCGCGACGGCCGCGTGCTTCTACCAACGGGTGAGCTCGTTCGACGGTTCCAACGAAGCCGCCATCGACGAAGGCGACCCGGTGGCGGAGTCGGGCCCGATCGAGGTCGTGATCCGGGCGAGCGATGCGGGGTTCATCACGTTGCCGGCCTGCGGAGTGTGGAACCGCGTCGGCTGACCGATCCGCCGCGTCGGGTACCCGGTATCCGCCAGAGGTGGCCCGATATCCTCGACCGGACATGTCCGACCGCCCGCTCCGCCTCCGCTTCGCCCCTTCCCCAACGGGCATGTTCCACGTCGGGAGCGCTCGTTCGGCGCTGTTCAACTGGATCCTCGCCAAGCAGCAGGGCGGCACCTTCGTCCTGCGCATCGAGGACACCGACGCCGAACGCAACCGGCCCGAGTGGACGCAAGGGATCATCGATGCCATGGCGTGGCTCGGCATGTCGGCCGATGATCCGATGTTCGAGGGACCGACGTTCCAGTCGGCGAACCGTGACGCCCATCTGGCAGCGGCCGACCGGCTCCACGCCGAGGGTCGCGCCTACTTCTGCGATTGCACGCGCGAGGTGCTCCAGGCGCGTACCGGCGACCCCAACAAGGGATACGACCGGTATTGCCGGGACAGGGGGCTCGATGCCGGGCCCGGGAGAGCGCTGCGCTTCCGGGTCCCCGAGGGCGCCACGGTGGTGGTCGATCTCATCCGCGGCGAGGTCTCCTTCGATCACGCCAACATCGAGGACTTCGTCGTCCTGCGGGGCAACGGTTCGCCGTTGTTCCTGCTCGCCAACGTGGTCGACGATCTCACCCAGTGCGTCTCGCACGTGATCCGCGGCGAGGAACACTTCCCGAACACGCCGAAGCAACAGTTGCTCTGGCAGGCGCTCGGTGCCGAGCCGCCCGTGTGGGCTCACGTTCCCGTACTCGTGAACGAGCAGCGCAAGAAGCTGTCGAAGCGACGCGACAAGGTCGCGCTCGAGCAGTTCCGCGACGAGGGCTTCACGATGCCCGCGATGCGCAACTACTTGATGACCCTGGGGTGGGCGCCGGCCGGCGACGACGAGATCGTCGAATGGGATCGGATCGTGTCCGAGTTCGCCATCGCCGACGTGGTCCCGTCGCCGGCGTTCTTCGACGTCAAGAAGCTCACCGCGTTCAACGGTGTGTACATCAGGGCGATGACGCCGGACGAGTTCGTCGAGGCCTCGATGCCGTGGATCACTGCATGGCTCGCCGACCACCCGACTGCGGTGTTCGACGATGCCACCTATCGCGCCATGGCGCCGTTCGTCCAGGAGCGCGTGACGCTGCTCGGCGACGTACCGCGCTTCGTCGACTTCCTGTTCCTGCCCGATCCGGAGCGCGACGAGGACAGCTGGAACAAGACGATGAAGGATCCCGCAGGGGTCATCCTCGCCGAGACCATCGCCGCGTACCGTGAGTCGGCGTGGACCGCCGATGCCTTGAAAGCAGCGCTCGAGGAGATCTCGGAGCGGGTCCTGGGCCCGAAGAAGCTGGGCAAGGCCCAAGCGCCGGTTCGCGTCGCGGTGACGGGTCGAACCGTCGGGCCACCGCTCTTCGAGCCGTTGGAGCTGTTGGGTCGGGACGAGACGTTGCGCCGGCTCGTGGTCGCGCAGGCGGCGCTCGCGGGCGAATGATCGAGGCCACCGACGGCGCACCCTCGGCGGGCGGCACGTTACGGCGCTCGCGTCGGCGCGCCCGCCGAGTGGCGACCGGCGTGGTCGGGGTGGTCGCGCTGTACTTCGTGGTGTCGCTCGTCCAAGTCTGGCTGGTCGGGCGCGGTGATCAGGCCCGGCCGGTCGACGCCATCGTCGTGATGGGCGCCGCACAGTACGACGGCCGACCGTCGCCGCAACTCGCCGCCCGGCTCGACCACGCCGCTGCGCTGCACGCCGAGGGCCTGGCGGATCTCGTCGTGGTCACCGGGGGCAAGCAGCCCGGCGACCGGTTCACCGAAGCCCAAGCGTCGCAGGACTACCTGGTCGAGCTCGGTGTGCCGGCGGCGGCCATCGTGCGAGAAGACGCCGGCTCGACCTCGCTCGAGTCGCTCCAGGGCGTCGCCGACCTGCTGCGTGCCCGCGACCTGCGGCGGGTGCTGCTCGTGAGCGATCCGTTTCACTGCCTGCGCATCCGGCTCACCGCGCAGGAGCTCGGACTCCAGGCCTACGTCTCGGCGACCCGCACCAGCCCGGTGACCGGCGTGACGAACGTCGTGAAGCACCTGAAGGAGGCGGCGGGCGTGGCCGTGGGCCGTCTCATCGGCTTCGAGCGCTTGCCGACCTGAGTGCAGGCGGGCTCCTGGAACCGACGTGCGCGATCCTGGCGGCCGCCGCTAACATCTCCTACCGCTCCTTGGGGAGTGGTGTAACAGGCAACACAGCAGATTCTGGATCTGTTATTCAGGGTTCGATTCCTTGCTCCCCAGCTCGACGAACGGCCGGCCTCAGCGCCGGCCGTTCCGCGTGTCGCCCCGGCGTCCACGCTGGTTGGCCGGTGACGACCTCGCTGGTATCGTCGGTCCCCGCTGCTCGGCCCCATCGTCTAGTGGCCTAGGACACCACCCTCTCAAGGTGGCGGCACGGGTTCGAATCCCGTTGGGGCTGCCAAAACATCCCAGGTCAGAGGCACTCTTCGGAGTGCCTCTTCTGGTTTCCAGCCCCCGTTGCCAATCTCGTGCCAATCTACGTCGAGGAGGCGGAATGGGTATGAAGGGCTTCATGCGGCAGCGAGGCGACGGCCTGGGAACTGCGGGTGTTCCTGGGCCGCGATCCGGTGTCCGGGAAGAAGCGGTATGCGACCCGCACGGTGCGCGGGCGGCAAGCGTGAGGCGCAACGGGTGATGGCCGAGATGATGACCGAGGCCGAGCGCGGGCTCATCGGCGCGCACGCAACGCCACGGTGGGGGAGCTGCTCGAGGCGTGGTTCGACCTTCGCGGCGCCTGACTTCTCGCCCAAGACGGTGAAGGAGACCCGCGGGTTCATCGACCGCAACTTGCTGCCCGCCCTCGGCACTCGCCCGCTCGGCAAGCTGCGCCCCTCCGATCTCGATGCCCTCTACCGCCGCCTCCAGACGTCTGGCGGCTCGCGGGGCGGTCCGTTGGCGCCGGGCACCATCCGGCGTATCCACGGGATCCTGCGGCGAGCGCTCGGCCAGGGGGTGAAGTGGGGCTGGCTCGGCGTGAACCCGGCGGTGGCGACGACCCCGCCCAAGGTGCCGATGTCGACGATCTCGCCACCGGCGAGCGCCGACCTCGGTCGAGTCCTGCGGCGAGCCGCCGCCGAGTCCCCCGAGCTGTACTGCTACCTCGTGCTCGCCGCGGCGACCGGGGCGCGGTGCTCGGAACTCGTCGCCCTGCGGTGGACCGACGTCGATCACGACAACGGCACGGTGTCGATCGCCCGTGGTGTGGTGATGGGACCAGACGGTCTGGTCGAGAAGGGCACCAAGACACACTCGTCGCGGCGGGTCTCGCTCGACGCAGGGACTGCCGCGGCACTCGTGGAGCACCGCGGTCGAATGGGGGAGCGGGCCGTCGACTGTGGCGCCGTGCTCGAACCCTCCGCGTTCGTGTTCAGCAACGACGCGGCGTGCGCCGAGCCCTGGTTCCCGGATTCGATCTCCCGTTCGTTCAAGCGGCTGTGCCGGCTGGAGGGGCTGCCCGAGGCTCGGCTCCACGATCTTCGCCACTTCGTGGCCACTCAGCTGTTGAGTGCCGGTATTGATGTTCGGACCGTCGCCGGCCGACTCGGCCACCGCAACGCCGCCACCACGTTGAACGTCTACGCCCACTTCCTCGAACAGAGCGACCGCGCCGCCGCCGACGTGATCGGCAACGTCATCGCGTTCGGCGCCACCGAATCCTGATGACGTGGGCGTTCAGCGACGAATCGGAGCGTGCGGCGACGGTCTTGTTCGGGGTGATGTCGTCGAGCCGAGCCGCGGCCGCTGAGGCCCGTAAGGCCCTACGGAATCTCCTGCTCCCGGGCCAGCGACGCGTCCACACCGCGAAGGAGTCGCCGCGTCGGCGACGTCAGCTGCTCGAGGTGGTCGCCGATATAGAGGCGGAGTCGGTCGTGTTCACCCTCTCGTCGACCACCGCGGTCTCCATCCGGTTGCGGCCCGCTCGCTGCTCGTTGGCCGCGTCGGCTCGGCTGGTGATCGATCGACGCGGCGGCGTGGTACTTCGATCGCCAGGAACCGGCCCAAGCAGCGTCGCGACCGTCAGATCGTCGAAGCCCACGTGAGAGCAGCGGCGCGAGAGATCGTGTACGACCACCGTCCTGCGTCGGACGAACCCTTGCTCTGGGCCATCGACGCCGTGTTGTGGGCCGTCGGTACCGGGGGTGATTGGCGTCGCCGGATCGACGAGCGCGTCCGGGTCGTCGAGCTTCACCCGTAACGCGCAACACCCGGCTGCCCACCGTCCGGAGAGCTCACCGGGTGTACTTCCCGGCCCTACTGGGCCGAGCACCTTCACTATGCCCCACGAGTCCGTCGATGACAACAGCGGGCCCGGCGTGGCAACAACGCAGAGGCCCCGGGACTACGAGCCGCAGCCGATCCGGGGCGTACTTCCAGCGATGGCGGGGGCTGATCGCTGGCCAGCGAGATTCTCCGCGGCGCCCGGTCGGCGAGCCGGTCGATTTCCGGGCGGTTCGTCAAGTTCGTCTCAAGTTCTGGCGGGTTGCTGAGACCGACACTCTGTTTCGGGGCCCTTTACCTGTCGTGGGCGCGTGGTGCGTCCGGGAAGGCAGGGACGACCGGCATGAATGTCGATGACGTGATGGCGGCACTGGCGGAGTTGCCGCTGATGCTGACGCTGGCGGAGGCCGCGGCGATCCTTCGGATCGGGCGCACGAGTGCGTATGACGAAGCCAACGAGTACGAGGCCTCCGGGGGCCGTCGGGGTATCCCGGTGATCCGGATTGGTCGGCTCTTTCGGGTTCCTCGGTGGGCGCTCGCGTTCTACCTCGTGAACGGTCGTCCGCCCCGGCTCGGGCAGTTCGGCGGCGACATCGCCTGAGCGTTCCTCTCTTGTTCGTTCCGCTCGCGATGCCGACGACGTCTCGTACGTCGTCGGCATCGCCGCGGCCGTCGGCACAGACGTGTTCTGCCGCTTCGGGAGCAGCCTGATGACGACGCTCGTGATCTCGGCCGACGTCGCCGGTGTTCGTCGTGCCGTCGGTCCGACGTCGTGGGTGGTGCTCGAGGAACTGCTCCTCGCCAGCGAACCCACTGAGGACGGGCCGGCCTCGACGCGTTCGTGCGCGTTGTCGGTCCGGGATCTCGCCCGCCGGCTCGGGCTGGACAAGGACACCGTCGCTCGCGCCGTCCAACGACTGATCGACGCCGGCCACGTCGCCCGATCCCAGACCCGCACCACCGCCGGCACCTTCGCCCGCACCACCTACCGCATCGACCTTCCCGACGGCCTCCACATCCTCGACCCCAACGCCACCCCCGACCTTCCCGGCACAGCACACCCACCCCTGCCTCACCGACCACCCCCACCACGACACCGCGCCCATCCAATCGCCCGGCCCGCTCCACCTCACCGACCACTTCCTCCTCCCAGCTCTCCTTCCTCGAGCTCTGACCCCATGACCCTCCTCTTCACCATCACGGAGCTGACCGGCTCCCACCTCCACTACTTCTTGAACAGACAGGTGCCCAACGGGCGGAGGGACGGCTGATGCTGCGCGTCCGAACCCTCTACGCCGCCTCAGCCGACGTCACCGCGGCGTACTACACGCACTATCTGACCGACTCCCCAGATGACGTCCCCGGCGTGTGGACCGGGAGCCAGGCCACGGCGCTCGGCCTGTCGGGCACCGTGTCGACCGACGATCTGGAAGCGGTCCTGTCGGGCCATGACCCCACGACGGGGTCACCGCTCGGGCGGGCCCTCGCCGATCGGGTGTTGGCCGATGGTCGGGTGGTGCGGGCGGTGGCTGGGTTCGATGCGACGTTCTCGGCGCCGAAGTCGTTGTCGGTCCTCGCCGCGCTCACGGGCGACGCCCGATACGCCGAGGCGCACGACGTCGCCGTCGCCGCCGTCACCGCCTATCTCGAGCGGTTCGGCGCGACGACGAGGGTCCGGGCAAACGGTGGTCGGCTGCATCTCGACACCAACGGCTTGACGATGGCCGCCTTCCGGCAAGCCACCTCGCGCCTCGATGACCCGCAGCTCCACACCCATCTCGTGATCTCCGGCAAGGTCCAAACCGCCGATGGGCGGTGGTTGGCGTTGGACGCCCGGTTCTTGAAGCAGCACCAACGAGCCCTCGGCGGCCTCTACCAATCCGTCCTCCGCGCCGAAGTCACCGACAAGCTCGGGTTGCGGTTCGGGCCAGTGGCCAACGGGCAGGCCGAGATCGCCGGGGTCCCCGACGAACTGCTGGAGGTGTTCTCGAAACGGGCCGCCCAGATCAACACGGTCATGACCTCGAAGGTCGCCGAGTTCTACGCCCGGGAGGGTCGGGATCCGTCGCCGTTCGAACGCGCCGCCATGGAACGAGAGGTTGCGGCCGACACTCGTGGCCGCAAGACCGGCGTCGACCACATCACCTTGCACGCTCGCTGGCTGGCTGAAGCCGCCAACGTCGGGATCACCCCGTATTCGTTGGAGACGATGGTCCGTGACGCCGCTCGGTTGTCGGCCGACGAGCCGGTGCCGGTGGTGACCGCAGCTGGTGTGATCGCACAGCTCTCGGAAACGGCCTCGGCGTGGCATCGGATGGATGTCGTGCGAGCGATCTGCGATCTCGGCCCCGAACGGCCCGGCATGGATGGTCGGCGCTGGGTGCAGGTGTTGGATCGAGCCGTCGACTCCGTGCTGGACGGGTGCGTCGATCTCGACCCCGACAGTGATCGGACGAGTCTGCGGGCCTCGGATGGGCGGTCGGTGTGGATCGAACCGGTCGCCAACCGCCACACCTCCACCCTCGTCCTCGCCCAAGAAGAAGCGGTCCTCGCCTTCGCCGCCGAGGCAGGCACCGAGCCGGCACTCCCGTCGGCGACGATCGAACGAGGATCGCTCGATGTGGTTCAGGCTGAAGCCGCCGCCGCAGTGGCGGGACACGGCCGCCTGACGGTGATCATCGGCCCCGCCGGCGCGGGGAAGACCACGATGCTGGACGCGGCGGTGACCGATTTGAGCGGACACGGTCGAGACGTGTTCGGTGTCGCTCCCACCGCGAAAGCTGCCGCCGTGCTCGCCCGAGAGACCGGCATGGAAACGGACACGGTCGCGAAGTTGCTGCACGAATGGTCGAGGAAGGACCGTGTCCCCGAGCATCGGTGGCGGCTCGCCCCCGGAACTACCCTGATCGTGGATGAGGCCGGCTTGGTGTCCACCCCGGATCTGGCCCGCCTGGCCACCCTCTCCCGCGAGCAGGGCTGGCGTCTGGTGTTGGTGGGTGATCCTCGCCAGTTGCAGGCCGTCGGCCGCGGGGGCCTGTTGCCGGAGATCGCAAGGATCGTCACTCCGATCGAGCTCGACACCATTCACCGCTTCACCGCCCCGTGGGAAGCCGCCGCGTCCCTCCAACTCCGACACGGCAACCCAACCGTGCTCGACACCTACGAAGCACACGGGCGCATCAAGGCCGGCCCCCTCGTCGAACACCTCGACACCATCACAGCCGCATGGCGCGACCGCCACGGTGACGGCGAGTCGCTCGCGGTGACGGCGACAACCAACGACCACGCCCGCCTCATCAACGCCCACCTCCAGGCCGCTCGAGTCGCGGTCGGGGAACTCGACCCCACCCGATCAGCGACTGTTCGCGACGGCGTCGAGGTGCTCGTGGGGGATGTGGTGGCGACCCGCCGCAACCTCCGGGACCTTCGTACTGATGTGGGGGAGATGGTGCGGAACCGTGACCGCTGGACCGTGATACGGATCGCCGACGACGGTGCACTCACCTTGTCCAAGCTGGGCCAACCCGGCACCGTGGTTGTCCCGCGGGACACGGCGCGGGACACCATCGAACTCGGCTACGCCGTCACCGAATACGGCAACCAAGGCGACACCCACCCCGCCGCCATCGCCCTCATCTCACCGGTGACCAGCGCCCGCGGGCTCTACGTCGCCATGACACGAGGCCGCAACGAGAACGTCGCCCTCGTCATCACCGCCACCCACGATTCCGCCGAAGCTCGCGACGTCCTCGAAGGCATCCTGGCCGTCGAGCGCGTCGACGTCCCGGCCACCGTGCAACGGCGAACCTTGGCTGCGGCCGGCGCCCCACCACCCGCACCACGGCCCGACGCACCAGTTCGCTGCGTCGAGGTGCGGCCGACCGTCCCGCCGGCGCCTGCACCACCGGCCTCACCGGTGCCGGCCCCGTTGGTTCCGGTCACGCCGGCTATGGCTTCGCCGGAACGGTCGGCTCGCGCCGTGGTACCGATCTGGTTCGCTGAAGCGCGAACGACGATCGTGGACGAGATGACCAAGGCGCTCGGCGGCGCCCGGGCCATGGCCAACGATGTTCACCAACGCCGCGACGCGATCACCGCCGCCGCCCAACGCCTCGAACTCGCCCAAGCAGCCTGCGAGCCCTTCGACAACCGTGTCACTGCAGCCCATCAGACGCTCGACGCCGCGGTTCAGAACCGGGACACGACCGCCGATCAAGCCGAACGCGCCCGGTTCCTCGCCCGACGCGACGCCAAAACACAACTCGACGTCGCCGAGCGGACCGTGGCCTCCGCCCGGACCTCACTCGCCGAAGCCGAGCACGCAGCCGAACCCGCCCGCGCGAGCGTCGACTCGCCGCGGCGGAACTTGACCGGCTTCAACGCGACCACCGAGACCACGGGATCATCGACAGCTACAACCACGACTCCCGACGTGCCGTCGACCTCGAACGCAAACTCGCGGCCGTCGACCGATGGCATGAATGGGCCAACGGCGCCCCGATGGGGCTCAACGAGATCGGCGGCTGTACCAAGAGCTCGAACGAGGCCTGCAACACGACTGGCTACGTGACGACCCCGCCGCCCGCCTCGCCGACACCCTCAAGCACTGGGCCACCGACCACGACGTCGTGCTGCCCTCACCGCATCCGGTGCAGCGAGGCCTCGAGAAGTACCTTGGAATCGAGCTCTGAGCGCGCCCGGGCGGCGTTATTCAGATGGCACCTACCGAATCCCCTATGCGTGCTGGCGACGGGATACTGCCCGCGAGTTATGGGACACCACCCCGCTCGGCTTCGGTGATGTGGGAGAGCGATCGACTTCCCGGGCTCGCCTCGTGTCTGATCGACACTCTTCGGGTCCTAGACCCCCGATCGCTCGTACGAACAACGTTGGTTCCACCCACGAGCGTCGTGCTTTCGGACATGATTTGGCATGAGCGGACGGCACCTGACACCGGACGAGGTACTGGCGGCACTCGCCGACGGTCGTGACGATGACCTCATAGGCGTGTACGAGTCGGCCGAGGTGGACTTCAAGGGTCAGTACCGCTTGGAGGAGCCGAAGGAGAAGTGGGAGCTCGCGAAGGATATCGCCGCGTTCGCCAACGCTCGTGGCGGTCTCATCGCAGTGGGTCTCACGACGTCGATGGACGAGGACCGAGCTGAGGAGATTGTCGAAGCAGTCCGACCCGTTCCCTTGAATCTGTTCGTGCCCAAGCAGGTGTACGACATCGCGGCTCAATGGATCTACCCACCACCCCAGATCAACGTGATCCGGTACCCCCGTGGGGACAGCTCTGCGCTCGGCTCAATCGAGGTGCTTCACACTGAGGCCGATGCCCCTTACCTGGTGACACGCATGCACGACGCGAACGAACGACCTATCCCTCAGGTGGCCTTCGGATGGCCAGTGCGTTACGGAACGCAAACGACGTGGACCCCGGTCGGCCAGGTTCACCGCCACCTCAGCATGGCTTCGGCAGCGTCAACAGAATCGCCGGGGCCGCCTACGGCGGACCCGGTGAATGCCCGAGACTGGTCAGCCGACCTCGACGAGCTCGAAGTCGAGTTGGGTTGGTCCGAGCGTGCGATTCTCTATGTGGCCGCGGGACCCACTGGCGGACCACAGCAGCTCGCAGACTTCTATAAATCCACCGGCGTGCTCGGCGCGGTCCAGCGCCCGTTTCGGCTCCGGGCGCTGGTTTTGGCCTTGCCTATGGCACCGGAGTCGACACAGATCAGCAAGGGCGTATCGCGGGCCTCGAAGAGGAACGAGCCCTTCGCATCCACCGGAATGGTGCAGCTATCGCCGCCTTGTCGGCGGCTCCCCATTTCCTCACACGTTCCGGAGGCACACAGCACGTCACCGAGCCTCAACCCGGACGGATCAATCCGGTCGTCGTGACCGAGTGGACCTACCTGTTCTGCCATCTCGTGGCAACGACGCTTGCGCCTCGTGCAGAAGGCTCCTGGACGCTGACCATCGGCCTTCGTGGAGCCAAGAGCAGGCCATGGTCGCTCCGAATCGCAGAAGGACCTTGGCAAACAGCTCGCGACCACTGGTTCGTCGACGATCACCCCAGTCACGTCGACGACTGGCAGGAATCCGTACCCGCCGAGCTTGACCCGGGCAAGGACGCAACGTCGCTTCTCCGTGCCCTCTACGAGGTATTCGGTGTCACGTACGACGACGTCGGATTCTCGGTCGACGGGGCGGTCGACCCGGAGGTCATCCGGCAGCTCCAGCTCGACATCCGCGGGAGATCCAGTGTGGGTCTCACGCCGCTACGCACCGACCGGTCGCAGGGTCAGAGAGTCGGCGATGTCATCAACAAAGGCGCGAGCACCGCGGGCATTGACGAACAGGCCCGTCTCGGCGTCGCACCACGTGGCCGATGTCCAGGGGCCCTCCTCATGCAAGGTCGGTTCGTCGCCCTGAGACTCCGGTTGACCGCAATAGAAGGGCGTCAGCTGGAGGGACGGCGCACTCGAGGGGTCCCCGAAAACGATCCACATCAGCCGGTCATCGGTCAGGCGCAGCGGGTCAATGAGCGAGAGCCGAAGGAAGCCGTCAGGCTCGGTGGTGGCACTGACCAGCCGAGCGAACTCTGCTTCCTCCTCGTCGGACAGGTCGTACTGATTGTCAGCACTGTCCCGCACATCGAGCTCCGCAACCCAGGACCCGAGCGGGATCACCATGACCTCCTCGTTGCCCGTTTGGCTCACGGACGGGAGTCTGCGGTCCCCACGCAAGAACACCTGTGCCTGTCCGTCCGTCCCGGGATAGGTCCGCAACGGGACCGCCCCCGTGTACAGATCCTCCACTGTTCCGTACTGCAGCCGCATGCTGCGCTGGCTAAAGCTGTCGTCGTCCGCCGAGAGTGGGGGCCACTCAACTGCCGTCATCGCCGCTGCGCCAAGGGCGGCAAGTTCGGCCGACGCCGGAGCCTCCACCTCGACACCGCGACCATTCGGAAAGGTGACGCGAAAGGACTCTCGTCCGCCGGTCGTCACAACACGAGGAATGATTCGGTCAGAGTTCAGCCCCAAACTCGTCTGTCCGCTGGCACGCCCGAGCACCCAGCCCCCTGCCGCGGCCGTAGCGACGGCAATCGCTACAGCGAGCGCAATCCATCGGACCGAATGCGTGCTCGATCCGGCGACCGGGGACTCGAATGAGTCGAACCACACCGATCCGCATGCCGAGCAGGATCCCGTGGTCTCCGAGCTTTCGTGACCACACGCTGCGCAGCGATCCACTGTCACCCCCGACCTCGGCGCCTACGCACACGGTAGAGGCAGAAGCGTTGACCACCACTCCGCCGCCGGCGGACGGCCGCAGACCAATCCGACGGAACTCTTGCAGTCGCAGGCGTCGCTATCGCTCGCATCGACGACTGTCGCGGGTCGCGCCCAACGCCGGGGATGCGTCAAGTTGGGCGGTCGCACTTCTCCGTGGCGCGGCCCTGCGGCCGAGGCGACAGCCGGACCACGACAAGCAATTCGAGCCCGTCGAGACGCCCGACTCTGAGCCGCCGGTAGCGACGGCCAGGGCCGTCAGGCACGCTTAGCTGCAGAATCGGCCCGTTCTGGTTAACGATCAGACCGCGGCACCACGGCTCACGACATCGACCCGAACGCCTGTCGTGAACAGCGCCAGCGTGGAGGTGTGCAAGCGATCCGCGGCGACGGTGCATCCCGCCAGGATCCGACCGCCAGCGCAGTCGCCGACTCGGTGTTGGCCGACGCGCCGGCGACGACTGAACCCGAAGTCATTGCTCATCAATGACAAGATCCCTGCAACGGCAGCGAAGACGACACGAGCGGGAACCGCTAAGGCGAAGCGAGCTCGAAGCAACGCGAGCGATAGCGGCTGTTGATCCGTCCGCGGAGCTATGCGGCTGCGTCGTGAGGCACCTGGCGATTCTGGTTCACGGCGAGGTGGCGGCGTTGTCACGACTGCCAGGCCGAAGCGTCCTCTACCGCACAGCTCGGGCCGGCTCGACGTTGTCTCAGAACGCCGGGAGCGTGGCTACTTGTGTTGGTAGCAGCGTTGGCCGGGTGAGTCGACCGTGCGTTGGCAGCGCCCACCTCGTGCTGTCGGCGCTCCGCATCGGGTCGAGTTGCTGCGTGGGGCGAATGCCATGCCCCGAGCGAGGCCAACTTGGGGGCGACGGCGTTGTTGCCGGCGCCGATCGACTTGTCGTGCGAGCTTGCGGGTAGATCGTCTCGCCTTGACAAAGAAGATCCACTGACGGCCGGGCCCAAGCAGCGCTTCTACGGTGAACAGCGATGCAGTTGTAGCGGCCACGGCCCTGAGGCTGTGGCTGAGCAGAGCGAGGAACAGCAGAACTTTGAGAAGCTGATCGACCAGCTGGTCCCGCTTCTTCTTCAATTGCTTGCGGATCCATCTTGGCCAGCGGCGGCGTGGGCACTGCTCGGCGAGTTCGTCCGCGAGGTAAGTGATCACGAGCCAGGCGACGGTGGCCTGCACGGCGCGAACAACGATGGTCTCCACCCGGCTCCAGACCGTAGACCCGACATCCAAGCCGTCGCCACCGGAAGTAATCGCATCGGACTACTTCGCGTCAAGTAGGTCCCCCCGGCTCTCGACTACTTCCGCTCGACTCGCGTCATCTCGTCGGCAGGGCGCGTACCCGAGGTCGGCGAGCGTGAGTACTCTGGCTTCATACCCGAGGAGGGCGGAATGGGACTCTTCGATCGACTTCGTCGCTCTACGTCGACGTTGGACGACCCGCCGGCCATATCCGCGGCGATGCCATGGCCACCGCCGTCGCTGACCACTTCAGCCCCACGTCGCCGGGAGTGCGCGCCGCCCGACCCCGCAAACCATGCCGACTTCTCGGCCGGACGCCGGCGAGCCGTCGATGGCGGTCGGTGGGCTGGTGCGAGTAGTCGGTGAGAGCCACTACCAAGAGGCGCTGACCCGGGTCGCAGGCGGCAAACGCACCGATTCGGCGCGCCTCGAGTGCATTGCCGAGCTACGTCCTCAGCCCGACAACCCGTACGACCCCGCCGCCGTCGCAGTGTTCATCCGAGGCGAGCACGTCGGGCATCTGAGCCGCGAGGAAGCACGCTCGTTCCGACCATTGGTCGACCGAGCGATCACACGGTCCGGCACAGCCACCGCTCAAGCCCAGATCACGGGAGGATGGCGCCGAGACAACGGAGACGAAGGCTCATTCGGTGTCAACCTGTTCTTCGATCCACGACCCAGCGGCGTCGCGCCACCCAGCGGCGACGAGTTCCGACTCCGTGGAGCGACGACCGTGAGTGTCTCCAACGAAGAGCACTACCAGCAGGAGCTGCTCGAGATCGTCGGTGACGCCAGCCTCACGGCCGGGAGTTACCCGGTGCTCGTGGAGCTGGCGTTCTGCGGCGCAAACCCGCACACGAAGAGCGACACGTCGGTACTCGCCGCGGTCATCAACGGCGCAGTCGTCGGCTATCTCACTCCCGCAATGACGGACCGGCTCGCCAGAGTGATGTCACTCGCTGCGGGGCAATCGCAGCGAGTGACGTGCTCAGGGCAGATCTTCCGCAGCGACAAAGCCGGCGGAACGATCCTGGAGCTGCGGCTCTCCGCGTGTCCTCACGGGCGAGACGAGACCCACGTGACGGATCCCTACTTCCAGACGAACGTCGACCGCATCACGACCAAACGGGCTACAGCAATTCATCTGATCGCAGCGTCTCTACCCGACGGTGGCTATCGGACAGCTTGCGGCCGAACCATCTCTGCCTCGGAGGCGGTGTTCTTCGCATCCACCAAGCCGTTCTTGGGCGTAGTGCATCCGGAGACGAAGGAGCTGCAACCCGACGGGCGACTCTGCCAGTCCTGCTGAACCGGCCGTCCCGCCGACACGCCCCAAATATCCCAGAGCCATCACCGGCCCGCCACGAGTCCTATCGCCGGCCGAGAGCACTCTCCGTCCCCGACCTGGTCGGGCTCAGCGGGCACATATCGTTCGGCTCCATCACGACAGAAGGTGGTCCGCTTGGCTTCGCCGTCGGCTCGGCACGTATCGTCCACCAGAGCTCGGTCTCCAAGTGAGGCGTCGAGCGCTATCTCAATGGGAACTTCGTTGTTGAGTGGACACGTCAGGTCGCCAGCCAACGGAGGGTCGACCGAGAAGGTGATGACGACTTCAGTACCGCTCAGCAGAACCACCGGGGCCTGAACCACACCGGTGACTGCGTTGTTGCAGCCGAGCCGGCTGACCTGTGCCGTGAAGGACCGAGTACCAGGCCCGATCTGCTCCGTCGTGAGGGAGCGCCACACCGCCGTCGCCGTCGCCGGCGATGAAGCGGTGCTCGTCGCTGCGATTCCTTCGTCAGCCCCTTCTGTGCACACGGCGAGGAGCGTCGCCGCCATCGCGAGAACGGCGACTCCTGTGGCTCGGCGATGCCCTGTCTGTCAGGGTGAGGTGAGACACCTGCGGTAGCCGATCATCCCTCCAGGGCGAGAACGGAACACGTAGACCCGATGACCTTGACGACTGCAGCTCTGATTGGCCGCGCCCAGATGGGCGGGTGGACGAGACCGACCCGGCAGCGCGGCCACGGCGGCGAACGTTCACCGCTGAGTACAAGGCCGCGGATCCTCGACGAGTACGACGCGTTGCCGAGCGGCTCGAGTGAACGCGGGGCGTTGCTGCGCCGCGAGGGCCTGTACTCGTCGCACTCGCGGAGTGGCGCAAGGCCCGCGACGCCGGGCGCCCGCGACGGGCCTGGCCCCGAAGGCGAAGGCGCGACGCACGGCCGAGCAGGTCGAGCTGGAGCGGCTGCGCCGCCGCAACGAGCGGCTGGAGGCCGAGCTGGCCCGGACGAAGATCGGCGTTGGAGATCACGGGAAAAGCTGCACGCGCTCTTGGAGCTGCTCTCCGAGAGCGCGGACACCGAGACCGAAGTCGAAGCCGTGATCGACGAGCACTTCGACGAGCTCGAAGCAGTGACGTCGACGAAGCAGGCGTGCGCGCTGCTCGGGCGTCGACGCGGCAACGCGCTACCGGCGACGCCAGCCGCCGGTGCAGGGCCCGCCGGCCCCACGGCCGGCACCGCCGAACGAGCTGACCGAGGCCGAACGCCAACACGTGCTGTCGGTGCTGCGCGTCGAGGAGTTCTGCGATCTCGCCCCGGCCCAGGTGTGGGCCCGGCTGCTCGATGACGGCATCTACCTGTGCTCGATCTCCACCATGTACCGGCTGCTCGCCGATCGCCGGCGAGAACCGTGAACGGCGCCGCCAACGCACCCACCCGGCCAAGAAGAAACCCGAGCTGATCGCCCGGCGACCCGAACCAGGTGTGGTCGTGGGACATCACCAAGCTGCCGGGCCCGAGCGGGGCGTCTACTACGAGCTGTTCGTGATCATCGACATCTTCTCCCGCTACGTCGTCGGCTGGACGCGTCGCCGCCGCCGAGACCGGCGAGCTCGCCAAGGCGTTCATCGCCGACGCCTCGACCGCGCCACGGCATCGAGCCGCGATCAGCTCACCTTGCACGCCGACCGGGGCACCTCGATGACCTCGAAGCCGGTCGCGCAGCTCCTCGTCGATCTCGGCGTCGCCCGCATCCACAGCCGCCCCCACGTCTCCAACGACAACCCCTACACCGAGGCCCAGTTCAAGACCCTCAAGTACTGCCCGGCGTTCCCCGGCCGGTTCGGCTCCATCGAAGACGCCCGCGCGTTCTGCGAGGCGTTCTTCGACTCACTACAACCACGTGCACCGCCACTCCGGCATCGGGCTGCACACCCCGGCCTCGGTCCACTACGGCACCGCCACCGAGATCCGCGCCCAACGCGCCGTCACCCTCAACGCCGCCTACGCCGCCAACCCCGCCCGATTCCGGCACCGTCGACCCAGCCCACCGAAGCTGCCCACCGTCGCCTGGATCAACGAACCCACCCGCGAAGCACTCATCCAATCCGCATAAGAAGTTGTCTCATCCCCCTTGACAGGTTGCAATGTGACGCCTCCGAACCATGCCCCCGAAAGCCCTTCGTCTGCAACCCTCATGAAGCAGAGCAGCACGCCCCAAATAACCCAAAGCTTCACCGCTGAGAACCACACCCATCCCGGAGCGTGACACGCAATGCGCTGCTCCCGCCCGTTGAGCGAGCTTCCGGACAGTCTCGACCTGTCCCCCGCTCAGGCGCTCCTGGTGTTTGGGATCATGCTGTCAGTCACATCCAGCGACGAACTGAAGAAGTGATCGGCTTCAAGGTAGGGAAGCACGTTCCTTCATCCCGACGAAGGCAACGCCCGAGACGTGATCGGAAGAAGCAGTCCTGCCCTCCGCCGCGAACACCTAGTCCATAACGACGGGCGGTACCGGTAGCAACGTGCTAAGGGCGAACGGAGCTCTATGAACAGCGTCTGGAGCGCGCTCAGCCGCATCGTTCGAGTGCAAGGGAGGCCGGAGTACCACGTGGCCGATTCTCTCGAAGACGAAGCTCTGCGAGCAAGTTGGGGCGGACTGCCCGTCTGACGAGGTCTGCGACCGAGCACCCTCCTAGCGACCTCGCACTTTCAGAGCCGAAAAGTTGGAGGACAGCGTCTCGTCGTCCCCAGGACCGCTGAACTTCCAGCACATCTCCGCCGGAAACGTATCCACCGCGGCCGTAACGCTCTCCAGACCGAAGTTGGGTGGAGGCGGAAATCCGGTCGACTGCCTAGCCTCGCGAGTAAGGCTGGGCAAGAGGCGAACAACGTCTCCGAGCGTTAAGGTGGACCCTTGGGTCACGTCGGGCATCGGTAGATGCCAGTATGGGCCGTCGCTTGCTTACACGAAGGGTTTCGCCACCGAGCGGATGGTAGTGTCGGTGAACAGGCCACGGACAACCCGCAAACTCGACAATCCTTTGCATGCTCAGGGTAGGTCGAGATCTAGAGACCATGGCCTCGAGTGCGCAGCGCCGCCTCCGACCCGGACTCTGTTGAGGACAAGAGCAGCGCGCCGCGGGCGAACGGCAGAGACCCCGTAGTACTGCGTAATCGGCCGAGCGAAATGGATCAGTTTGCGGCCGCAGCTTGCAGCAGCATGCGGCCTTGCCGGAAGGATGCGACTATCGCTTTCACGTGGACCGCGCTGAGAGCCTCGGCCGTGCAGACCCTCGTAGTACGCCGCGACGACATCACGAAACTCAAATCCGAGAAGGCGCTCGAACGGGTCGACCATTGCGGACATTCTCACGTGGAACACGGGCGTAGCGGACACGCACTGTCCCGGCGCAGCACCGGGCACGAGCGGTATCGCCTTCCCGCGATTCTATTCGAGTAGTCGAGTCCATGCGCTCCGCTACCACGCAGATCCACGATGTAGCAGAGGCTCTGCCACCGGATGGCCCAACCGGCGGATGCGTGGCAGGAGGTGAGTGTTCTGCTGGAGTCGTTCCACCGGTCGTGCCCGTTGTCGTTCCAGCAGCCGGGCAAACACACCATCAGTGGTCAACCATCCCGATCGTCGCCGTCTCCGGTGAGTTTTCGCCGAAGCGACTCGCGAGCGACCGGGCCGCGGATTCGAAGCTGACGTGCTCCATCTCCTCGGTGAACTGATGGTCGCGGTTTCCCGGACCTGAAACATCCGAAGCAGACGAAGCGGCCCAGGTCCTCGACCACCGAGAACGAGGGAGTTCGTTGCAGGTGGAAGGGGCACGGCCGACAAGTTGGCGCCCGAGCGGATCGAGTCGGACGTAGCCCTTGATGACCTCGACGATCGAAGCTGCAGCAGATCTCGATGTCGCCCTCCACGCCTTCACGGTTCGAAAGTACCAAATGAGTGGCTGCGAGCCCCGCTGCCTCGCCGACGTCCCAACCGCTCACGGCCGGCTCGTCAGGAGCGTCCCTGATCGCCGGCTCGCGCCCGCTCTTGAGCACTCGTTGGTGCTGGCCCCGGTCGAAGCGAAGGTCCGAGTGGCGGGTTCTGTCCGTCGGCGGCGTCCTTCAGGGCGTCGATCCGCGAGACGCTGGCCGTACGCCAAGCACGCGAGCAACTGATCCGCTTCACGCGACGTTGGTGGGTCCCGGCAACAAAGCGGATGGCGGATGCCGTCACACGACAGTGGCCACAAGCCGGCAGTGGGCGGCGATGAAAACCCACGTGCTACCTGTTCGAGCGGTGCTGAACAGGGCGCGCGGACTCTGCCGCCGAGGCGACCAACATGGTGTTCCAGAGAAGCACGAACTGCCCCTCGCGGGTCCGGCGGGGGCGGCCTCGGTTTGGAGATCCGTCATGCCGTCGGAACGGCTGTCGCCTCGGCATCGCTGGGTGCTGCACCTCGCCTATTGGCAGGAATTGTCGGTCGCCGAGATCGCTATCGAGCTGGGGCCTGTCGCGTCGAAGCGTTCGAACGAATTCTGACGCAGGCCCGCCCAATACCTGGAGGAGGACAACTGGGATGACCAGCGACTGGCCCGCCGGGGTCCACCGATTGATGCACACTCCCTGGCCGATGCCTGCCCGCCGGCACCTTCACTGGACGCGCTGGGTACCCCGGCGAGCACCGCCAACGCAGCCCCGAAGCCGCCTGGCGCTCGCCGGTCCTGGCACCACTCGTCGCCGCCACGATCACGACCTCTCTGACCGTCGTCGCGGTGCGCTCGGAGCCGACGATCCACGACGAGCGGCCCACCCCGACCAGCCTTCAGCGGTACCTGCCACCGCCCGTGGCGGACCACGCCGTGGCGACGGTCCGAGTGCGCCACGACCGGATCGAAGCCACCATCACCTACGACCTCCAGTGCGACACTCCAATACCCCAAAGCGATTGTTCTCCACGATCACCGTCGATGTGTACGCCGATCTTGCTGGCCGCCGTTGGAAGAACATCGTCACCTACCCCAACAGCTGCCGCCCGAGAACTCGTCGCCGTCGGAAGCGCGTTCTACCCGACCGAGCTGTGGACCCGCGGAACCATCCGGAGCGTCACCCCCAGGTGGTAACGAACGGACGGACAACCCGCTCGTCCTGGTGGCCGAACCCGGCCAGAACGACTTCTACACCCTCACCCGGCCGCTGACATCGTCGACGACGGGGCCGGCTACATCCAAGGGCTCTCCGAGCACCACATCTCGATCGACAGCAACCCGACTGCAAGGGCAACTCGGCCTTCTGGAAAAAGCAGAAGTGGACCACCGTCAGCCGCAGCTGCCCGTTCCACCAAACGACAACCTGGTGGGCAGGCCGCGACTGCGCCGTCGCTGAGTCTGAGTTCATCAACACCGTCGACGGGCTCGGGACGGCCCAGTCCACCCAGGTCCTCATCTCCCGCACCGTCGAAACTGTCACCGACGACTTCTTCGATACGAACGGCTACGACGCCCAGCCGACCCTGTCCAAGCCGACGCTGAACAGCACCTCGCGTTCTCGACCACCGAGCCGCTCCGCCCCACCTCAGCCGCATCGGGCTCACCGACGACACTGAACGTCCGAATACCGCGCCGCCGGGCGAGCACCGGCACAGCCTCTGGCCGGTTCGACGACCATCCGACTCAAGCTGGACGTCATGCAGGCCGTCCGCCCAATCGAGCTCACGTCCGGACGTGTCAGGTGAGAGGCTCAAGCTGTGGAAGCCTACCGAGGTAATGGCATCGCCCTGCGGGCGTCGCGCTGCTAGAAGGCCCTGGAGGTCTCGCGACGGGATTATGTCGCCTGGTTGGCCTCGCCGCCCGATTCCGACTGAGGCAGCAGTGAGCTCGCGCAGCGACGTCGGTGGAGACGATGCCTTTTGGTGGCGAACTGCTGCTACGGCTCGTTGCAGCGGCGCCGAGCGCATTGCCGGCCTCTTGGATGCCAGTACGGCCCCGAGGCCTCCCACTAGCGTTCCAGCTCTCGGCGTTCCCCGTCTTTCGATCGCCGAAGTCGTCGCTCACCGGGATGTCAGCAGTCGTTGTCCGGCTCGCCCGGCATGGCGGGATTGGTGGTTGACCCCGACGCAGACGTTCACACTGCCTCGCGCTCGTTCGGCCGGCTCGACAACGTCTACTGCTGCGGCGAGTTCACGTTCTGCAACGGCATCTGGACCGTGACATCACCGCCCGAGGAGGTTCACGACGATCTCCTGGACGTTTGGGAGATGTACATTGGTCCGATCAGCCGCTGGAGCGTCCCGATCGCCCGAACCGCCCGCGTGTTCGAAGTGAAACAGACCAGAGCAGCTGGGCCCGACTTCGTCGTGTTCGTGCCCTCGTCCGGCGCCCCTCCACGGCGGCTGGGAGCTCCCGGGTCCGATCCTGACCCACGTTAGCTCCGTGCACTCGAAGCCGTGTCGAACGGCGCCGCGGCACGAACCGGTGTGCGGGTGTTCATGCCGAACTGGGCCGAGGTCGCCGACGACTGGGACGGCGTTCGTCTCAGCTGGCCCGGGGATGCTGACCTGTGAAGGCCGAGTGATCGATGTCCCCGAACTCGGAACCGACACCACGGTCTCGCTGGTCCGCTACTGGGCGGAGCGAACACACACTGTGGCTCAACAGCACGTCTTCGGCACACCGAAACAGATAGCGCGCCTTCGCTCTCGGGCCGGATCGACGGGAGATCGGGGTCAACGCCGACCTTCCCCTGATCGCCGCACGCTCATGGCGGTCGATGGCCGGCTCGGCCGGAATCCGTTCACCGTCAGCAGGCCCGGCGACGAGACCTGACCCTGGTTGTCTCACGAGGACGTGGGAGCGCTGTTGTGCACGCGCACATCAGGCGGGAGGCGCCCGAGGGCGAAAGGGTTGGGAAGGGCGCTCGCTGTCGGCTCCGCTGTGTTCAACGTGGTGCGTGTGGACGCGGTGGAAGCTGGCCTCACCACCGGAAACCCGCCCAGCAGCCAGATCCAGAACGCCCTCTCGGCGATGTGTGGTCATCGGCTCGGACGCGGGACGAGGACCACACGGGAACGAGTGCGAGCAACCGATTGCCGAGCGCACCGATCCCGAAGCCGAGGGTCCGGTGAGGACCCGTAGGTTCTGGAGCGCAGCTGCCAGACCAGCAGCGCCAGCATGCCCGCCGCCAACACGCCCGCCCCCACGGCGAAGCCATACCCGAGGCCACCTGCCGGCACGAGCGAGGTTGTCGATACTGCGGCTCACATCCCGGGCGTGGCGCCAGTTCGTCACGGCCACCATCCCGAACACGACTGCTCCGCCCGCGAACACTGCGGCCCAAGCCCACCGTCTCACCGATGTGAATGCTCCTACGGGTCGGCACCGTGAGGACGCTGCACGAGTCTTGGCGGCTTCTGGGGTGCGGCACGTCATCTTTCTGCACTGGAACCCGTCAGATGCCTAGACCTCATTTGCAGTTGCGCCAGACTGACCGACATGGGCGCTCCGTGCGAGACGACCTTGTGGCAGCCGGCTGGGGACCGGCGCTGATCGAGGAGTGGATGCGAAGATGCCGCACAGCTCCGGTTGGAGGACATAGCTCCGGTGGGCGACGCTGGGATCGGCGCCGAGACGGCCAACTGGTACCACCCCATCCGACCGAGCATCGTGGAGCCCTGGATCAGTGCCGGGTTGGATGACACGGCGATGGTGCGTTGCCACCGCAGATAGCGTCACGCCGCACCGCGCGATCGAATGGAAGGGCCGGCATCGACGCTCGACGAGACCATTCGGTGGGCGAGCTTCAGGGTTCGGTCCTGACGAAGCCGATCATTGGACAGGGCGTGGGATGGATCCTCCTGCGGCACATCAGATCCGCAGCCTTCATTTTGGCGATCTGACCGGCGGCCTGGTGGCGTTCGTCGTCTTAGTGTGGGCCGAGGAGCCGTTCGACGTGCCGGACGATTCCCGAGACCTTGCACAAGAAGTCGCAGAGCTGCTGGTTTCCCACATCGATGACGTCAGCGCACTTCCGCAGCCTTGGCGAGCTGTGGCCGAGCGTCTGGTTAGCGAGGCCGAAACTGAAGGGCCTGGGTACTGAGGCGCTCAGGCGAGATGTGTCGTTCCGGCGGTCTGTTGCCAATCCGCTTGCCAATCTACGGATTGGCAGAGGCCGGTACGGTCCGGCACCACCCGGACGGGCTGCTAACGTTTGCCCAGGTCAAACACCACGACACGTCATCTGACAACACGGGACGGACCGTTCTTCTCACCCTCTCAAGGTGGCGGCACGGGTTCGAATCCCGTTGGGGCTGCCAAGAACTCCAGACCAGAGGCACTCTTCGGAGTGCCTCTTCTGGTTTCCAGCCCCGTTGCCGATCTCGTGCCGATCTACGTCGAGGAGGCGGATGGGTATGAAGGGCTTCGTGCGGCAGCGGGGCGACCGCTGGGAACTGCGGGTGTTCCTGGGTCGGGATCCGGTGTCCGGGTAGAAGCGGTATGCGTCGCGAACGGTGCGCGGCGGCAAGCGTGACGCGCAACGGATGATGGCCGAGATGATCACCGAGGCCGAGCGTGGGCTGACGGCGCGAGCAACGCCACGGTGGGGGAGCTGCTCGAGGCGTGGTTCGCCTTCGCAGCACCCGACTTCTCACCGAAGACGGTGAAGGAGACCTGCGGGTTCATCGACCGCAACCTGCTGCCCGCGCTCGGAGCGCGCCGGCTCAGCAAGCTGCGCCCGTCGGATCTCGACGCCCTGTACCGCCGCTTCCAGACGTCTGGCGGCTCGCGGGGCGGTCCCTTGGCGCCCGGCACCATCCGGCGCATCCACGGGATCCTGCGGCGGGCGCTCGGTCAGGGCGTGAAATGGGGATGGCTCGGCGTGAACCCGGCGGTGGCGACGGCCCCGCCCAAGCTAGGTCAGTGAGCGCTACCGAGCCAGTCGAGCACCGCGGTGAGCGCTACACGATCGTCCTGCACGGTCGCGTCATCGCTCCACTCGAACTCGTCGCCGGCACCTGAGCGACAGATTTGGACCTGTTCGCGTCGCGACGGCTTGGTAGCATGGTGCCATGCCGAAGAACCTGACTGTCCGGTTGGATGACGACCTCGCAGCCGACACCGAAGCACTCGCGCGAGCCGAAGGCCAAAGCCTGAACGAGACCGTCAAGACCGCGCTCCGCGAAGCGGTCGAACGCCGCCAGAAGGACCCCGCCTTCCGCCGACGCGTGCGACAGATCATCGAAGCGGATCGCGAACTGCTCGAGCGCCTCGCGAAGTGACCGTCGAGTACCTCGACCTCGCCGACTACGTCGCGATCGCTGCAGCCGTCACCGGCCTCGACCTCCAAACGGTCATGAACGTGACCAATCTCGACCTCGCCGACTCCGCGCTGCACGCGCCCGTGGCGGGTTTCGGCGAGGACGACTTCTACCCCGACTTCGTGGACAAAGCAGCGGTCCTCCTCGTGCGACTCGCCCGCAACCACCCACTACCCGATGGCAACAAGCGCGGCAGCTTGGGTCTCGCTGCGACTCTTCGTCGAGATCGACAACTGGACCTGGGACCCCATGCCGTCCATCGATGACGCTGAGGTCGCCGTGCTCGCGGTTGCCGCCGGCGACTGGGACGAGGGCGCCACCTCGACGTGGCTGAGACGTCATCTCCGACCTCTCGTCTCCAACGATTGACTGCCCCCAGCCTGCCGCCATAGAGCAGGTCGGTGAGATCGTGGTTTGTCAGCCGGTGATCAACGCGCCGTTGTTGAGCCGGGAGCCGGGCATCCCGCAGACGAACGTGTACCGGGCGCTCCAACCGCTCGTCGCTGCTGGTGTGCTCGTCGAGTTCACGAACAAAGAACGCGACCGGTCGTGGCGTGCCGCGGACGTGCTCGAGGCGCTCGTCGCTTTCGCCGCCCGCACCTGCCCCGTTCGCCTGCGATGATCAGTACTCACCCGATTTCGGCCCGGCCACACCCCGCTACACCGAGGCACGACTCACCCCACTCGGCCTCGCAGCGCTCGCTGCCGAACGCCACCAGACCGGCCCAATTCCGATCGGGCTGATCAACGGCGACCTTCATGTCGGCGGCTGTCGCCCTCCGTTCGACCCTCACCGAGTCGTCGCCGCCCTGCGATCCGCCGCCGAGGATCCGTCCGCCGACCTCGCCGCCATCGTGGGACCACCCGCGTTCCCGACCGGCTGCACCGTCGAGGTCGCCGGCTCGGCCGCACTCGCCGCAGGCCGCAACACCACCCTCACCGTTGCCGCCCAGATCACAGTCGAACAGCAGACCCTGGCCGTTGTGTCGCGCCAGCCTCCGGATTCGTCGGCGGGTCGAATCGTGGAGGACCTTCGGGCGAGGAAGCAACGGCACCACCATCGAGCGACCCGGGGCGGTGCGCAGGAGGAGCCGATCCAGTACATCGCCGATGTCACCGACTTCACCACCGAGCACGGAACGAGGATCGAGATCCGTCTCGCCCCCGCAGCTGACCAGAACGCTGTCCTCGCCCTCCTGCACGGATTCTGGGCAATCCGTCACACGATCGAAGTCGCGCTCGGCGAACCGCTCCAGAGTGTGATCGCAACGATCGCCGACGATGCCCACCACGACCTGGCGGCACGTCTCCTCGCCCTGACCACCGCCGCCTGGCCGTCACCCTGACCCACGCTGTAGTCGCGGTCCTGGTCGCGTCGGCTCCGGAACTGCCGATGAAGCGTTGCCCGTAGCTACGGGCTGGAGCATCACCTGCAGCTCGCCGGAGGACGTGAATCGCAGCACGTTCGTGTACTGCGACCCGGACAACCGGCTGACGACCGTGAGTTCATAGCCGTTCACCAGGATCGGATCGATGACCTCCAGGCTGCTCCAGTCGGCGCTCTCGACGTAGGTCTGCGGCCACACCCACCTGTGCCGACGGTCCGCGGGGTGTCGGTGACGGCTGAAAACTGAGCACTCTTGCCGGTCGAAAAGTGAGCACTCAACGATTGGAGTGTGATCACTTTGGAGGACTGGGCGTTGATTCGGAGGTTGGCGGCCGAGGGCGTGCCGAAGACGCAGATCGCTGAGCGGTTGCAGGTCTCTCGGAACACGGTGGCGAAGGCGGTGGCGTCAACGTCGCCGCCGAAATATGAGCGGGCGCCGGTGGAGGCGACGTCGTTCACGCCGTTCGAGGCGCGGGTGCGTGCGTTGTTGGCCGAGTGCCCGGACATGCCGGCAACGGTGCTCGCTGAGCGGGTCGGGTGGTCGGGTTCGCCGTCGTGGTTCCGGGAGAACGTTGCCCGGTTGCGGCCGGAGCAACCCCGCCCGGACCCGGCGGATCGGTTGGTCGTGGGCGGCGGGTGACGCGGCGCAGTGCGATCTGTGGTTCCCGCCGAAACGGATCCCGCTCGAGGACGGCACGACCGCGTTGTTGCCGGTGTTGGTGATCGTCCCGGCGCACTCGAGGTTCATCTGCGGGCGGATGATCCCGACACGTCAGACCCAGGATCTGTTGTTGGGGTCGTGGTCGTTGATCGAGGGGTTCGGGCGTGTGCCGCGCCGATTGATCTGGGACAACGAGACCGGCATCGGTCGGCGTGGACGGCTCGCTGCAGGTGTCGCCGAGTTCTGCGGCACCCTCGCGACACGGGTGCATCAGTTGAAAGCGCGCGACCCGGAATCGAAAGGTGTGGTCGAGCGGCGCAACGGGTTCTTCGAGACGTCGTTCATGCCCGGCCGTGACTTCACCTCGCCAGCTGACTTCAACGTCCAGTTCGCCGACTGGTTGGAGCGCGGCGAACCGGCGTGAGGTCCGCACGATCCAGGCCCGCCCGATTGATCTCGTCGACGCGGATCGGGCAGCGATGCTTGCGTTGCCGCCGGTCCCGCCGGCGGTCGGCTGGGCGAATCAGATCCGGCTTGGCCGCGACTACTACGTGCGCGTCGACTCCTCCGACTACTCCGTCGACCCGAACATGATCGGCCGGCTCGTGACTGTCACGGCCGATCTGGAACGGGTGCGCGTCCGTCTCGACGGCCGGTTCGTCGCCGATCACGCTCGGGTATGGGCCCGGCACATGACCGTCACCGACCCCGCCCATGTCGCAGCAGCGAAGGTGTTGCGTGAGGACTTCAGCCGTCCGCGCATCGTCGATGACGGGGAGTTGGCGCGTGATCTTGCCGACTACGACCGGGCGTTCGGCATCGACGGGCTCGACGGCATCGATGGACGGGAGGTCGCGTGATGGCCGCCAAGCAACAGACCCCGTCGGACGCGGTCAAGCAGATCCACTACCTCGCCGCCGCGCTCAAAGCGCCACGGATCGTCGAGGCCGCCGCCCGGCTCGCCGATCAAGCCCGTGATGCCGGCTGGACCCATGAGGACTACCTCGCCGCCGTCCTCGAACGCGAGGTCTCGGCCCGCAACGCGTCCGGCGCCGCGCAACGCATCCGTTGGGCCGGGTTCCCCGCCCGCAAGACCCTCGACGACTTCGACTGGGACCACCAACCCGCCGTCCGCCAACAAGTCGCTGCGCTCGCCTCCGGCGCGTTCCTGACCGAAGCCCGCAACGTCGTGCTCCTCGGCCCGCCCGGCACCGGCAAGACCCACCTCGCGACCAGCCTCGGCGTGATCGCCGCCCACCACGGCCACCGCGTCCTGTTCGCCACCGCGGTCGATTGGGTCGCCCGACTCCAAGACGCCCACCGCCTCGGACGGCTCCCGGCCGAGCTCGCCCGGCTCCGCCGCTACGGGCTGATCATCATCGACGAAGTCGGCTACCTCCCGTTCGAACAAGACGCCGCCAACCTGGTGTTCCAGTTCGTGTCGTCGCGCTATGAACACGCCTCGCTCGTGCTCACCTCGAACCTGCCGTTCTCCAGCTGGGGTGGCGTGTTCGGCGACCAAGCCGTCGCCGCCGCGATGATCGACCGGATCGTTCACCACGCCGACGTCCTCACGCTGAAAGGCGCCAGCTACCGGCTCCGCAACCGCGGCATCGACACCCTCCCCAGCATCCGAACCGGAGCTGGCGAGCCCGACGCCTAACATCAACAAGCAACTACACCGCGCACTTTTCGACCGGCAACACCGCGCAGTTTTCGACCGTCACCGACACGGGGCGGGTTTGATGAATCCCGTCTGACCGGTCCATGAGCCGTGACATCACGTCCTCCTCAGGGTCCGCGTACATGCTCATGGTCCATCACCAACCTCGTGGGATGTCGAGGGCCGGAGGTCTCGCCTCCGGCAGACGTTGTGCGCATCGTCCAAGTCGCCTTGCCCGGCCAGGTGAACACCACGTCGCCACCGCCCGAACCGAAGTCGACGTTGACCCATGAGCGTTGTCATCAGGCCGAGTCCGCCGCAGCCGCGGCCGCGCCCGGCGGATCGGCGTGCGACGCGGGGACTGGCGTCGTGTCCGTTGGGCCGATTCGGAGGCGACCGGGCCCAGCGCGAGGATCCGTCAGTAGGTGAACCGACTGGCCAGGGTCTTGAGGTCGTTGGCGAGTTGGGCGAGTTGAATCGCCGATTGCAGCGTGTGCTCGACGCCGGCGGAGACGTGTTGCGCTGTTTCGGCCATGCCGTCGATGTTGTGGGCGATCTCGACGACTCCGGTCGCGGCTTCGGTGATGCTGCGACCCATCTCGCCAGTGGTGGCCGTCTGTTCCTCGACCGCTGAGGCGATGGAGGCTTGCGTCTCGCCGATCTGAGCGATGATCGCCGTGATGACCGCGATCGCGGTCATGGCTTCTTCGGCGCCGGTCTGAATGGCGGAGATGCGAGCCGTGATGTCGGCGGTCGCTGACGCGGTGGCGTGTGCGAGTTCTTTGACCTCATGGGCGACGACGGCGAAGCCCTTACCCGCTTCCCCGGCCCGGGCAGCCTCGATGGCGGCGTTCAGGGCGAGGAGGTTGGTCTGTTCAGCGATGGAGGTGATGGTCTCCACGACTGATCCGATCTCGGCCGAGGACGCCCTGAGCTTGGCCACCGTCGAGGTGGTGGAGGCAGCGACGACTGCCGCGTTGCCGGCGACCGTGACGGCGTCTTGGGCGTTGTGGGAGATGTCCTGGATCGAGGCCGTCATCTCTCCCGTGCCCGAAGCCACCGTCGCGACGTTCGTCGAGACCTCCTCCGCGGCTCGAGCCACGGCAGATGCCTGTGTCGAGGTCCCCTGGGCCGATTCGGACAGCTGCGACGAGACGGCGCTGAGCTGGATCGAGGTCGACGCGAGGTCGCCGGCCGACTGCTCGATCCCGTGGATGGTCGCCGAGAGGGTGTCGAGCGCGGTGTCCAGGGCGGTTGCCATGTCGCCGAGCTCGTCGTCCCCGGTGTAGTCGACGCGTTGGGAGAGATCGCCGGCCGCCACCTGGGTGAGCACGTGTCGGGTTCGCCGCAGGGGCCGATTGATGGTCTTGGTGATAGCGATCCCGACCAGCACCAGCGCGACGATCCCGAGGACGGTCATCAGCGGTTCGATGCGCTCACTCCGATCGCTGGCGGCTTTGGATGCTCGCTGGAACTCGTTGTTGGCCTCCTCGACGGCTTTTGCGACGGTCGGTAGCTGATCTTCGAGAACTGAGAAGAGTCGCTCGAACTCAGCCTTGGGTGCTGCGAACGGTCGGCGTTCGGTGACCGCCGCGCCGACGGCGCGTGCTCGGGCGACGAACTCGTCGACGATCGGTTGCACCGCAGCGACGGCGGCATCGATACGCGTGTCGAGGCGGGCGAGGACCACGGCGTCGAGCTTCTCTTGCATTGAGTTGATCGCGTCGTCGAGTTCGGCGTGAGAAGACGCGATGGTCGCATCGTCGGATGTTGCGTGGGCGACGAGGTCGAGTAGACCCGACCGGGTCGCATCGTGGAACATGTCCACCAGCGCGGAGTCGCGGATGACGAGCGTGGACCCCGACAGCTTCGCAGCGGCGTCGGACATGGAGGCAAGGCCATGGGCCGAGACGGCACCAAGGGTGAGGAGCATGGCCACTCCGACGCCGGAGTGGGTCGCCATCTTCTTGGACACGGAGTAGCGCATGGAGTGTCCTTTCGGGTTGATGGTGGAAGGACTTTCAGTTGCAGCAGGCCGTCGGCGGGGAGTTGTACGGACCCGTCAGTTTGAGTCGTCGTCGATGACCCCAGTTCATCGACGGATTGCGTTGATCCTCCGATCGGTCGGACACAAAGTTCTTCAAGGAACGACCGAGAGATTCTCTTGAGATTCGGCTGGGCGAATGATGGCCGGCGCACATTCGGTGTTTCGCAACGTAATGGGGTGACGCGAGGACTGATCGGAGTGCATCTCAATTCGCTTCATCGAGACCCGGCTCGAGGAGCGGACGACGACGTCTAGCGCTGGTCAATCGTCCGAGGACGAACAACTTGAGCGATCAATCAAAACAATAGACCAGGCGCGAAACCCGAATTTCCATCACCGACGTCGGGTCGTTGTTTTACTGTGCACCGAACCGTGTTTCTCGAAAGGAAAGCAATGGATCGCACGCCTGATGAAGGCGGTGAAGGCGATCTCTTTGGTGAGTTAGCGCGCTCGAGGCTAGGAGTCTCGCGGATGTAGGTCAAGCTCGTGGTCGCCACACACGTTGAGCTCGCCAAGGTCGCCCTCGTCGCCTGATCGGGTCCACCCGGCCAGGCGGCTACGGCTCCTCGCCGTGGCCGAGGTCGGGCTGTCGGCGCCCCGGCAGCCAGGACAGGCAGCTGATAGATGACCTTCGCCGCCTGCCCGGTCGTCTCATTGCCTGACCGCACCGGGGTGGCGCGTCGGAACGCCCGCAACGACCAGTTTTCGTAGCCAGGCCGCGGCCCCTCAGCGCTCGGGTACGGTGAGTCGGGCAATGGCTGGTCGTGCTTTCCTGCTCGGTACTTCCGATGCCGCGATCGTGGCCACGGCGCTGAGCGGGTTGGGATTCACAATTGGGCCGCCGCACCCGGTCACGACCACGGTGCTCGACACGTTCGATGGACGGTTGCACCGCGCCGGCCTCCGGCTCGAGTTCCAGGAGTCCACGGGGACTGCCCTCGTCCTGTCCGGCCCCGACACGGTTGCGGCTCGCCTGGAGATCGCGACGGCACCCCGGGTGCCCGGTGCTCTGCCCCCCGGACCGTTCCGGTCCCGGCTGGAGCGGCTCACTGGGCTGCGGTCATTGCTTCCGCAACTCGAGGTGACGGTGTCTCGCCGCGTCGGTGTGTGGCGTGACGCCGACGGCAAGATCGTCACGACGGTCCACCTCGACGACGACATATGCGTCGTCAGGCCGGTGGTCGTCGCCGGCTTGCCGGCCGTGCTGGAGATTTACGAGGTCTCTGGATACGCCAAACGGGCCCGCCGGGTGGTGGACCTGCTCGAGGGGCTGGGCCTGTCGCGATGCGCCGACGACGTCGTGGCGCAATGGGCGGCCGCCGCCGGTGTCGATCTCGGTGGGTACGTGTCCACCGCGACCGTTCCGCTCGAGCCGGACCTGCCGGCGGTTGACGGCTATCGGGCCGTGCTCGCACACCTGGCCGGCGCCGTCGCCGCGAACTGGCAGGGCACGATCGATCGTTCCGACACCGAGTTCCTGCACGACCTCCGGATTGCCGTGAGACGCAGCAGAACAGTGCTCGGCGAGGCGAAGGACGTGCTCCCTGCCGAAGTCCGCGCGGGCGCCCGGGAGGGCCTCGCGTGGATCGCTTCCCTCACCGGCCCGCCACGGGACCTCGACGTCTACCTGCTCGAGTGGAACCAGTACGTCGACCCCCTCGGGCCCGAACCGGCCGCGGCGCTCGCTCCCGTACGGGCCGTGCTGGAGCGTCGTTGCGACGATGCCCACGCCGAGCTCGAAGGGGCGCTGCAGTCCACGCGTGCCGCGGATCTGATGGAGAGCTGGACGTCCTGGCTCGCCGCACCGCTCGACGACGCCTACCTCACGGGACGTGCCATGCGACCCCTCGGGAAACTGGTCGCGAAGCGCATCGCTCGGGCGCACGCCGTGGTGATCGAGCGCGGACGCCTCATCGATCCGCTCACCCCCGCCGAGCATGTGCATGATCTCCGCAAGGATGCCAAGAAGCTGCGATACCTGCTCGAGTGCTTCGGGACGCTCTTCCCCGGCACACCTCGCGAGCGGTTCGTGAAGCGATTGAGGGTGCTGCAGGACAACCTCGGCGAATACCAGGACGCCGAGGTCCACGTGGCGATGCTGCGCGGCATCGCCCACGAACTGCATGACTCTGGCTCGTCCACCGACACGACGATCGCGATCGGTCAGCTCACCGAGCGACTCGATCAGCAACGACTTCGAGCGCGTGGCGAGTTCGCCGAACGTTTCGAACAGTTCGACACCGCGGCCACCCGTCGAGCACTCCAGGCCCTTCTCGACGGGACCAAGCGATGAAGGTGCTCGCCACCTACACATCAAGGGCGGCGTCGGGAAGACGACCGCTGCCGTCAACCTTGCCCACGAGGCGGCGCGGGGCGGGGCCCGTGTGCTGCTCTGGGACCTCGACCCGCGGGGCGCCGCCACCTACCTCGTGCGGGTAAGACCCGTCGTGTAGGGCGGCACCAGGGCGCTCGTGGACGGCAAGCGAACGGCTTCGGCCAGCATCCTTGCCACCGACGAACCCGCTCTCCACATCTTGCCCGCCGACTTCTCCCTGCGGCACCTCGACCTCTACCTCGACGACACGAGGCGACCGACGCGCCGCCTCGGCGCACTGCTCGAACCTCTCGCCGACCGTTACGACATCGCCATCTTGGACTGTGCCCCCCGGCATCACCCTCACGAGCGAGAGTGTGTTCGGCGCCGCCGATGCGCTGCTCGTGCCGACCATTCCGACGACCCTGTCGCAGCGCACGCTGCAACAGCTGCGACGGTTCCTCGCCGACGATCCCGATCCGCCGATGGTCCTCCCTTTCGCCTCGATGGCCGACCGCCGCAAGGCGCTCCATCGTGCAACCATCGAACAGCTCGTCCGCGACGAGCCAGACTTCCTGGCGACGGTCATTCCCGCCGCAAGCGTCGTCGAACAAATGGGAACCCACCGCAGCGCGGCTGGCAACGTTTGCGCCCACCGATCGAGTGACTGTCGCGTATCGGGACCTCTGGTCCGACATCGCCGGGCGTCTCTGGGCCGAAGGAAGCGCTGCGGGCTGACGCCGCGCTTCGCCCCAGGACGGATTCGTACAGCTCGACGCCGGTTCGATCATCACGGTTCGCTCCACCGCGATCGGCCGAACCTGCCGAGTCGGGGAGCTCAGGTGGTGTAGGCGCCCGCGACGTCCTTGAGCAGCATCGAGAGCCGGGCGAGATCATCGGCGGTTTCCTTGGTGTGACGCGCGCCGGTGCTGACGTTTTGGGCCGCTCGTGCCATTCCGTCGATGGTGGCCGCGATCTCGTCGGTGCCCGTCGCTGCTTCGCTGACGTTGTGCCCGATCTCGTTGGTGACCGCGCTCTGCTCCTCGACCGCCGAGGCGATGGTGGCCTGGGACTCCTCGACCTGACGGATGATCGTGTGGATCTTGCCGATCGATGCCACGGCTGCCTCGGCACCCTCCTGCATCGACCGGATCCGATCGGAGATGTCCGATGTCGAGCGGCGAGTCGCGAGGGCCAGTTCCTTCACCTCGTGAGCAACGACGGCGAACCCCTTGCCGGCTTCGCCGGCTCGCGCTCGATTCGATCGTGGCATTCAACGCGAGCAGGTTCGTCTGCTCGGCGATTCCTGCGATCACCTCGACGATGTCACCGATCTGGGTGGACGACTCGCTCAGTCGGGCGACGATGTCGTTCGCCGATCCGGCCAGCGACGCCGCTGCCGACGCGACACCCACCGCAGTCTGCGCGTTGTGCGAGATCTCGACGATCGACGACGCCATCTCGCTCGTGCCGGTGGAAACGGTGGAAACGCTGGCCGAGATCTGGCTGGCGGCTGCAGCGACCGTGGCGGCCCGCTCGGAGGTTTCGTCTGCGGTTGAAGCCATCTGAGCGGCCACGGCGGTGAGCTCCTCCGATGACGTAGCGACCGTTGTGGCGTGAACGAGGATGTCGCTCATCGCCTGACGGAGTGTGTCCAACGCACAGTTGAGCGACGTGGCGATGAGGCCCACCTCGTCGTCCGCGGGCTTTGCGACCCTGGACGTGAGATCGCCCGCTTCGACTTTCTCGAGGACGTCGCCCATGGCGTGCAGCGAACCCGTGATCCGATTGACCGTTCGAAGGACCAACACCAGCATCGCTCCCATCACGAGGGTGGCGAACGAAGCCGCGATCAGCAACGTCTTCCGCTCGGCCTTCTCTGCGGCCTGGGCGGTCTCGTCGAGCGCGTCGGTGGTGATCTCGAGCTCGGCGATGGCGTCGGCGAGCGCGGTGTCGAGTTGGGCACCGGCAACGCTCAACTGCGCCATCGATGCCGGATCGATCGATCCCTCAGCGACGGTGCTGCCGACGGATCGCCCAGCACCCAGGTACTCGTTGGCGAGTGCTACCAACTGATCCATCTGAGTCCGGAAGGAGCCGTCGCGGTCGCCGCCATCGCCTTCGGCGTCGGCTGCGGAGGCGGTGGCGAGCGCCTCGCTGACGAACTCAAGGTGTCGTTCCAACTCGGCGATGCCTTCGGCGACTCCGTCGACCGACGGTAGAGCGATCGAGTTGAGTGCCCGGTCCGTGGCCACGATCTCTCGGCGCAACTCGGTCAACGGCAGGATGATCTCGCGATGGATCTCGTCCGATGCGCCCGCCAGGTCGTGATCACCTCGAATCGCGACCGTGGAGAGCAGGCCGATTGCGACCAAGGCCGCCCCGGGTACAAGGCCGATCTTGACACTCAACGGGATCTTCACGCTGCGACCTCCGACCTCGGGGAACCCTCAATGGGTCCTCATCGGTTCGGACGCGTCGTACTCAAGGGCTTGAGCAATCGTAGATCTTGCCGGCAACCGATCCATCGACTCGCGGCCGATGGTCGACCCGGCTCGCCCCACCCCGAGTTCAGGCAGGCAAGGAGAGCTTGATCACCGAGAAGAAGCCGCCCTGCGGGTCGTTGAGGACCGCGAACCGGCCCGGCGGGATGTCAGTCGGGGGGACCGAGACCTGCCCACCCAGCTCGACACATCGGGCCGCGGTGGCGTCGGTGTCGTCGACTGCGAAGTAGACCATCCAGTGGTTGGGAATCTCGGCCGGCCACATCTCGCCGACCATCGGCATCAACCCCGCAACAGTTCGCCCGCTGGCCAGTTGGAGCTCGTAGTAGTCGGACTCGCCCATGTCGAGTCGATGGGCCTGGAGCCCGACGACCGCTTCGTAGAAGGCGAGGGACTCGTCGACGGCCCGAGTGGTGAGCTCGTTCCAGCACAGGGTTCCGGCCTCGTTCACGAGACCTGCCCCTCGGTGGTCGCCCGCCTGCCAGAACGACACCGCGGCGCCGCCTGGGTCGGTGATCACGGCCATGCGCCCGAATGTCATCACGTCCATCGGCTCCATGAGGACGGTCCCTCCGGCCGCCCGTGCCTTCGCCATCGTGGCGTCGACATCATCGACCGCCAAGTAGGTGGTCCACGCGACCACGCCGGGAACCTGCTGGTCGGCGAGCGCGGCCACATCGCGACCGCGCAGGCGGGCCATCGAGTAGTGGCCCATCTCGGCCGGGCCGTACTCGATCTCCCACCCGAACAATGCGGAGTAGAACGAACCGGCGGCGTTGACATCAGGTGTCCCGATGTCGATCCAGTTCGGGGTGCCGTTGTCGTAGGTGTCGATCTCGGGCATGGCTCCTCCTCGGAGTCGGCAGGGCGTCAACAGCCATGATGCCCGCGCAACCGGGCACGGTCCACACCATCTTCGGTGGTGGCGCCCGCGGCGACGTGGTGGCTACGAGGGAGGCTCGTCGGCTGTGGCGTGACGGACGAGGTGGCGGCCGGCCTTGAACCGCACCGCCTCGTAGGCGATGAGCGCACACATCACCAACGTCAGCGCAGCGAGGGTGACGAGCGCGTCGGGCCGGTCCGCCACCGGCACGGCGACCATCAGCACCACCGCCACGATGAGTCGCTGCCGGTTCAACGTTCGGACATTGCGCAGCCGAAAACCCACGTGAGCCAGGAGATAGATCGCCACCCCGCCCACCAGCGCGAACGCTGTCACCTGACTCAGTGGTTCGTCGACCTTGCCGATGGTCTTCTTGAGCCCGAGGGCGATCAGCACCACTCCCCCCACCATCGGGAAGTGGAGGAGGGAATACGAGTCGCGTGCGATCTCGTTCTGCTCCTTCCCGACGGGCGCGGCGCTCAGGCGGCGCTCGGCGACCAGGGCGACGACATCGAAGTAGGCCCACCACATCGTGGCGGCCAGGGCGGTGCCGAGCACTGCGGCGGTGATCACCCCGGCGTCGACGCCGACCTCCGCGCCGATGCCGATGGCAACGATCGATTCGCCGAGGGCGATGATGACGATCAGCCCGTGACGTTCGGCGAAGTGGTGGGGTGCCAACCGCCAACCCTCGGAACCGAACAGATATGGACCGAGCATGTCGAAGGCCAGCGCCGCGCCCCAGAGCGCGAGCTGCGCGTCGCCGTCGACCTGCGACGCGGTCACGAGCAATCCGACACTGAGCGCCGTGCTCGGCAGCAGCCCGATCCACACCGAATGTCGAAGTGCCGGTGCCTCGCGCGCCGCCACCAGGAACAGGGCAAGCTGACCGGATCGCACAAGCCCGTACGCAACGGCAAAGGTCAACCCGAGCTCCCCGAACGCTTCCGGAACGCACAACGACACGACGAGCAGCGCAGCCATCGCAGCGAAGATGGCGAGGCGGACGATGCCCTCCTCGGGGTCGACGACGCTCGTCAGCCAGGCGTAGCCGACCCATGCCCACCACAGCATCCCGAGCACCAGACACCCCTGGAGCAGCCCGGTCCAGGTGGGATCGTGCGCCATCAACGCCGTGCACTGGGTGATGGCCAAGACGAAGACGAGGTCGAAGAACAGCTCGAGTGCGGTCACTTGATCGCCGTCGCGGAGCACCGCCTCGACCCTTCGCCCCCGTCCGGTTCCCTTCACTTCCATGAGCAGGGAGCGTAGGGGCGACGGCCGCTCGCGCTCACCCGGAGCGAGGCGATCGATCGGTGAATAGTCGAGGGCAGACTATCTCTGCGACAATTGGGAATGGTCCGACGACTGCCGGGGGTGTCGAGCGTCGTCCGGAGTCCGAAGCCGATGACCCGCACCCAAGACCCACGGCGGGTACGGATGCCGGTTCCGGCGTTGCTGCTGGCGATGGTGGCGATCGGCTTCTTCACCCTCCCGCTCATCGGGTTGATGTGGCGGGCCCCGTGGTCGAGTGCCTGGGGCTCGCTCACCAGCGAATCTGCTCGCACGGCGCTGCGGCTGTCGTTGACCTGCTCGGTGTGGGCCACGCTGTTGTCGGTGGTGTTCGGCGTGCCGCTCGCCTGGCTCCTCGCTCGCGTGCCGTTCCCCGGCCGTTCGATCGTCCGGGCGTTGTGCACACTGTCGATGGTGCTGCCACCCGTGGTCGGTGGCGTCGCGTTGTTCCTCGCTCTCGGTCGGCGGGGACTGGTGGGGCAGTGGCTGTACGAGTGGTGGGGGATTCGGCTCCCGTTCACCACCGTCGGTGTGGTGGTCGCCCAGACCTTCGTCGCGATGCCGTTCCTGGTGGTCACGGTCGAAGCGGCGCTCCGGCAGCTCGACGTGCGGTTCGAGGACGCGTCTCGGACCCTCGGCGCCTCGCGCTGGTACACGTTCCGTCGGGTGACGGTGCCGGCGATCCGGCCGGCGCTCGTGGCGGGAGCGGTGCTCACGTGGGCCCGTGCGCTCGGAGAGTTCGGCGCCACCGTCACGTTCGCCGGCAACTTCCCGGGGACCACCCAGACCATGCCCCTGGCGGTCTACCTCGCGCTCCAGAACGACCCCCGGCAGGCGATCATGCTGGCCCTGGTGCTGGTGTTCGTCTCGTTCGGGGTGCTGGTCGCGCTCCGCGACCGGTGGATGGGCGGCTTCGATCCGAGCCCGGACGTGCTTTCATGACCGCCCGGAGCGAACAGGACCGAGGCTGATGCTCCGGGCATCGATGCAGCTCAGACGCGGGAGCCTCGAGCTCGACGCCGACCTCGAGGCTCGGCCGGGGGAGCTCGTGGCCCTGCTCGGACCGAACGGAGCCGGTAAGAGCACGATCCTTCGCTGCCTCGCCGGGCTGGCGCCGCTCGATCGGGGCTCGATCTCGATCGACGGAGACGTGCTCGACGACCCCGCCGCCGACCGGTTCGTGGAGCCCGAGCGGCGGCCCGTGGGCGTGGTGTTCCAGGACTACCTGCTGTTCGAGCACATGACCGTGTTGGAGAACGTCGCCTACGGACTGCGGGCCCGAGGCGCCGACAAACGCTCCGCGCGCGCCGAGGCCGGCCGGTGGCTGACGCGCTTCGAGCTCACGGAGTACGCCGGGCTGCGCCCGGGCGCGCTGTCGGGGGGCCAAGCCCAGCGAATCGCGCTCGCTCGAGCGCTGGCGACCAAGCCTCGGCTGCTGCTCTTGGACGAACCGCTGGCGGCGCTCGACGCGGGCACCCGCCGCCGAGTTCGCCAAGACCTGCGGCGCCACCTCGAAGACTTCGAAGGCATCCGGATCCTCGTCACCCACGATCCGGTCGATGCCTACGCCCTTGCCGATCGGGTCGCGATCCTGGCCGGGGGTCGGGTGGTGCAACTCGGCACGCTCGCTGAGGTGACCGCCCACCCTCGCTCTCGATACGTCGCCGATCTGGTGGGTGTGAACCTCGTCGCCGGCACGGTCGCCGACGGCATCCTGCGGACGTCCGCGGGCGTCGACGTCGTGATCGCCGGCGCTTCCGATGGGGACTCGTTCGCAGTGATCCGACCCCGATCGATCTCCCTGCACCGCCAGCTCGACCCCGCCGGGAGTCCGCGCAACGTCTGGCCAGGAACGATCGTCGACATCGACCGGCTCGGCGACCGCGCCCGAGTCGGCCTCGCCGGCCGTCTGCCGCTCACCGCGGAGGTCACCATCGCGGCGTTGGAGACTCTCGCACTGCGTCCGGGAGACGCGGTGTGGGCATCGGTGAAGGCCACCGACATCGACGCCTATCCCTCGTGAGCTCCGTTTTTCGCGCCTGCGGCTCTCCGTTGCTCCAGAACCCGGCGCACGTCGTTCGGCGTCGGGGTGGTCGCCGTCACGTCGCCGTCGGTGTCACGGGTGACGAACAGGTCGAACAGCTCGACTGCCAGCACGGCGCGCTCGAGCTGCCGGCAGCGGCCCCATCCCGCGGGGGAACAACTCGGGATGGCCGTCCAGGAAGGTCGCAGCGCGGCGGACGGCGTCGCGATGGACCTCATCGGACGTTGTCGGGAACGCGAAGCTCCAGCGCGCCGCCCGGCGGCCGATCTCCACCTTGTCGTCGGGGACGGCGACTCCGGTGGCCGGAAAGATCCGACAATCGTAGGTTCGACAGGTCCGCGGTCGATGTTCGTAGATCGAACACTTGCCGTCGACCAACATCGGGCAATGACCCCGGGCGTCGTAACCGAGCAGCACATGACCCGCCGGAAGCTTGGGAGCGGGGAACAGCAACGCGGCCGGGATGTGGGCCAACGTGTCGGCCTCGTCCGGTTCGATGTGGACGAACTGCGAGGACGTACAGCACGCGCTGCAGTCGCCGCAGGGCACGTCGCTGTCCTGCTCGCCCCGCAACGCGGCCACCATGCCGGCCAGCCAGGCATCGAACGGGCCGACGCGAAGTTCATGACAGTCGCTCTCGGAGTCGTTCATGGGTCCTCGGAACGGGTTGCGTCGCCGACGATATCGCGCCGCGGAATCGGCCGTGGGGTGCGTCAAGACCCGGTTCTTCGGGTAGAGATGGGTCATGAGCGACGACACCGCCCCGCCGCCGACTTTGGTCGGGCTGTCCTTCGACGATCCCTTCCGGGCGCGGGAGTTCGTGACTGCCATCACCCGGCTGGCCTCCCGCAAGGAGCTCGTGCTCGAAGACGTCGTCATCGTGGCCAAGACTCCCGAGGGCAAGACGATGGTGGAAGAGACCACCGATCCGCCGCCCGGGCGGGCTGCGCTCTCCGGCGCGATGTGGGCCGGCTTGTTCGGTCTGGTCCTCGGCGGTCCGGTCGGCTGGCTGGCGGGCAGTGCGATCGGCGCCGGAGTCGGCGCGGCCACCGCCAAGGTGGTCGACCACGGTATCCCCGATGAGTGGGTGGCCTGGTTCCGGGAGGCGATCACCGCGGGAACCACGACGGTCGCGATCCTCGCCCACGACATCCACATGGAAGCCCTCGTCACCGAGGCGCGGCGCTTCACGGGCGCAGAACTGGTGTACGCCAACCTCGATCCGGTGGCCAACAGCCGGCTCCGCGCTGCGCTCGGGCAGGTTGAACCGCCTGTCGAGCCGACCGATTCGTCGCAATTGCCGCCGCCACTCCCCGGCGAGACCGCGGTGGGTTCCTGATCGACGCAGGGGATTCGCTCGCCGATCCGCCCGGGGTTTCTCCGAGCGCTCGGCTGGGAACCCTTGATTCCATGCCCGGTTCCTCGTCGCTCACGGAGCGCGGCGACGATGCGCCCGAAGCCGATGTGCTCGCCGAACTCGTGATCGTCTCGAACCGGCTGCCGGTCCAGTGGCGCGACGGCGCCTGGACCACCAGCTCCGGAGGGCTGGTCACCGCGCTGCTCCCGGTCGCGACCGCGTCGTCGTCGGCCTGGGTTGGCTGGCTCGGTGATCGTGACGACGCCGAAACCCAAGAGGCATTCGCCCACGGCGACGTCCGCTATCTCCCGGTGAACCTCTCCGCCGATGAGGTGGAGGCGTTCTACGAGGGCTTCTCCAACGCGACCTTGTGGCCGTTGTACCACGACGCGCTACGCCCGCCCCAGTACGACCATCAGTGGTGGAAGGTCTACCGATCGGTGAATCGCCGATACGCCGAGGAGGTCTGCCGAGTTGCGGCGCCGGGAGCCACGGTATGGGTGCACGACTACCAGCTCCATCTCGTGCCAGGCCTCATCCGCGAACGGCGCTCCGATCTGCGTATCGGGTTCTTCCTGCACATCCCGTTTCCCCCGATGGAGCTGTTCGAACAGCTCCCGTGGCGGGTGCCGATCCTGGAGGGCACCCTCGGCGCCGATCTCGTCGGCTTCCAGACCGACGCCCACGCCGAGAACTTCTTGCGGGCGGTCGAGCGGCTGGTCGGGCTGCGCCTCATCGACGATCATGTGCGTTTCGAGGGCCACACCGTCACGGTGGGCGCCTTCCCCATCTCGATCGACGTGGTCGAGGCCGAGCGGATGGCTGGGTTGCCGGAGGTCGAGCAACGCGCCGATGAGATCCGCCGGCTCGTCGGTCCGGGGCGAACCTTGCTCCTCGGTGTCGATCGCCTCGACTACACCAAGGGCATCGATCGTCGCCTCGCCGCTGCTCGACGAACTGTTCTCCAGTGGCCGGTTCGACCCCGACGAGATCGCCGTGATCCAAGTGGCGGTGCCCTCCCGTGAAGACGCGAGCGGCTACGCCGAGCTCCGCACCGAGGTCGAGCGGCAGGTGGGTTCGATCAACGGTCGGTTCGCCTCGATCGGCGTCGCGGTGCTGCACTACCTGTATCGCTCGGTCGAACCACTCGAGCTCGCCGCGCTCTACCGCGCCGCTGACGTGATGATGGTGACGCCGCTGCGCGACGGCATGAACCTCGTCGCCAAGGAGTACATCGCAGGCCACCCGGCGGACGACGGGGTGCTCGTCCTCAGCGAGTTCGCCGGGGCGGCCCGCGAACTCGACGAAGCCGTGCTCGTCAATCCGTTCGACGAGCGGGCGCTGGCGGCCGCAATAGAGCGGGCGGTGAACATGCCGGGCGAAGAACGGCGTGACTCGCCTGGCCGGACCTGCGCCGGACGATTGCTACGCCGACGTTCATCGGTGGGCCGCATCGTTCCTCCGCCGACTCCAGGGTGAGGAGTGGGACGACCACGCTCCGAGCGATCCCTGGGCCGACGACACCTGGTGAACGCGACGGTGCCCGCCCTCACGGCGGGCACCGTCGGCTGCAGGCGCAGGCCGAGACCTGCTCAGGACGACTCAGCGAGGGGCCGGCCGCCGGCGGTGGGTCTGGCGGTCGGCGATGCCGCCGACCAGCAGGAATGCCACGCCCATCCCGATGAGCGGCGTGTTGTTCGAGCCAGTGGCGGGCAGCGTGTTGGCGCTCGCCGCCGCGGTGGTCCGGGGACTGCCGTGGTGGAAGCGCCCGCCGTCGGGGGCACTCCGCCCGCCGTGGTGGTGGTCGCGGCCGGAGCCGTGGTGGGCGTTCCCGGAGGCGCGGTCGTGGTGGGCGCTGCGGTGGCCGTGGTGGGGGCGGCGGCGGCCGTGGTGGTGGGGCGCCGCCGTCGTGGTGGTCGGCCGCGGTCGGGCAGTCGGCGACCGTGCAAGGTGTTGGGCGGGCCGTCGATCACGCCGCCGACGCCGTGGGGACCGTTCGGGCCGTCACCGAGTCGGCGCCAGGGTGGTCGTGTCCCACCAGGCCCAGTCGTAGGCGCCCGGGGCGAGGTTGGCGACGTCAGCCGTGCCCAGAGGTGACGGTCCGAGGTGCCGACCCGGGCGGACGTCCCGGGGTTGACGAGCGGGACCGTCGTGGCGATCACGCTGATACCTGTCGACGGTCGACGCAGATCGACTCGACGCAGTTCTCGGTGAACGACAGCGTGAATGTCGCCGTGGCGCCGCCCGGTCTCGCCGACGCAGCCGCGAGCTGCGGATCGCGTTCGACGCGGCGTGCGCCGACGCCGGGAAGTGCGAGGCCGGCGCCGCACCGACGATGGCGAGGCCGCTGAGGGCCGACGATGCGACGCTTGGAGGTCGAGATGGATGCCATGAGTGGGTGCCGCCTTTCGGGCTTGACGGGCAATACGGCCGACACGATTGCTACGTGCCGTGGGTGTCCCGCCGGACATTCTTTGCAGGGATGGAGAACACGATACACATCTGCCCAGCTCGCGGGCTACAGAGCCATTCAGATCATTGTTGGTGCTCACGCTCAGGGTGTTCGAGAGAGCTCTGATGGGCTGACGCTGAGCACGCCAATGGTCGCTGACGGACCGACCATGGGTCGGTGGATTGCCACGATGGGCGTTGGTGGCCTGCGCCTCGTGGCGCAGCCCGATCCGCCGGAGGATGCGAGAACGACCCACTCACTGGCGGAAACTGAACTCGGTCAACTAATCTCGGCTGACAGAGACTTCGACCGAGGAGGGCACCGTTCCGTGACCGAGCGCTACACGATCATCTCGTCGGACACCCACGCCGGCGGCAACCACGCCCAGTACCGCGAGTACCTCGACCCGGCCTATCGTCGACGAGTTCGACGCCTGGCGGGGCAAGTACGCCAACCCGTTCCGCGACCTCCAGGACGACGGGCGGAGCCGCAACTGGGACGACGAGCGCCGGTTCGCCGACCTGCAGGCCGACGGCACCGTCGCCGAGGTGATCTTCCCCAACACCGTGCCGCCGTTCTTCCCGACCGGCGTGGTCATCGCTCCGGCGCCGACCCCCGACGAGCTGCCTCGCCGGCTCGCCGGCATCCGCGCCCACAACCGCTGGCTGGCCGACTTCGTGGCCGTCGCCCCGCATCGGCGCTACGGGCAGGGCCAGATCTTCGTCAACGACGTCGACGAAGCGATCAAGGACGTCCGCTGGTGCAAGGACCACGGCATCAAGGGGATCCTGCTCCCGGGCGTCTCGCCCGACACCCCCTGGATCAAGCCGTTGTTCGACCCGATCTACGACCCGCTGTGGGCCGTGTGCCAGGAGCTCGAGATGCCGATCACCCATCACGGCGGCGGCAGCGGGCTGCCGGACTACGGCAAGCACCCGTGGTCGACCGCGATGTACGTGCATGGAGGTGGGCTTCTTCGCCAACCGGGCGTTGTGGCACTTCGTCATGGGCGGCGTGTTCGACCGGTTCCCCGAACCTGCAGCTGATCCTCACCGAGCAGGGCACCGGCTGGCTGCCCGAGGCGATCGGGCGGATGGACGGGTTGCACGCAGCAGATGGTGAAGGGTCGCATCGGCGAGATCGGCGGCGCCGAACGGCGCCACGCCGCTCACGCCGACGCGAGTACTTCCGCAACAACGTGTGGATCGGGGCCAGCTTCCCGGCCCCTGCCGACGTCCAGTGCCTGGGACGCGCTCGGCATCGACAAGTTCATGTGGGGCAGCGACTACCCGCACCACGAGGCCACGTCGCCGTTCTCCAAGGAGCACCTCCGCAGGACCTTCGCCGGCTGGGCGCCGGAGAAGCTGCGCAAGGTGCTCTCCGAGAACGCCGCCGCCGTCTACGGCTTCGAGCTCGACAAGCTGGCTCCGCTCGCCGAGCAGTACGGCCCGACGGTCGACGAGCTGTCGCAGCCCGCTCGAGGCCATCCCGGCTGGGTGCCACCAGCCCGGCGTTCTTCCGGCCGTAGGGGGCACCGATGTCACGTCCGATCGCTCTCGTCACCGGAGCCAGCCGGGGCATCGGGCGCGCCACTGCTGTCGAGCTGGCGGCGGCCGGATTCGATGTCGCGATCGCGGCGCGCACGCTGCGCGACGGGGACGGCCGGCTCGACACCGATCCCTCCACACCAGTGCCCGGCGGGCTCGACACCGTGGCCGCCGAGATCGAATCCCACGGTGGCCGGGCGTTGCCGATCATGATGGATCTGCTCGATCCGGCCACGGTCGATGCGGCCCTCGACCGCACGATCGCCGAGTTCGGTGGCCTCGATGTCCTGGTGAACAACGCCGTGTACCAGGGCTCGGGAACCAACGCTCGCTTCGAGGAGCTCACCGAGGCCGACCTCGACACCATCATGGCGGGCAATGTCACCGCGCAGCTGGCGATGATCAGGCGCGCCCTACCGCACCTGCTCGATCACGGCGGCACCATCGTCAACATGATCTCGGCCACCGCGTACACGGATCCGCCGGCGCCGGCCGGGGAGGGTGGGTGGGGTCTCGCGTACGCGATGTCGAAGGCGGCGTTCGCGCGGGTCGCCCCGATCCTGCATGTCGAGTACCGCGACCGAGGGTTGCGGATCTTCAGCGTCGACCCCGGCTTCGTGATCACCGAAGCGATGAAAGCGCGCGGCACGGTCGCCCAGTACGAGGCCCACTTCGTCGGTGCCGGTCCTGAAGTGATCGGGCGGGTGATCCGCTGGCTCGCCACCGACCCCGCCGCCGAGGAGCTCCGAGGTTCGATCGTCTTCGCCCAGCGCGAAGCCCGCCGCCGGGGCATCTGAGGCGTTCGTCTGATGTGGGCTCCGCGACGACTGGTAGGTTCGCCCGGATGACCAGGCGGGATGATCTGCGTCGAGTCGAGCGATCGGTCACGCGCATCGCCCGCATCAGCCTGGGTCGCAGTGCGGCTCGCCATCGCGCCGAGCTCTCGGGGGTGGAGCTCTCCCGACCGGCGATCTCGATCCTCGCGATGCTGCACCAGTCGGGGCCGATGCGCCTGTCGACGCTGTCGACGCTCACCCATCTCGAGGCTCCACTCGTGAGCCGCGAGATCCGCCAACTCGAGGTCGACGGCTATGTCACCCGCACCGCCGATCCCGAGGACGGCCGGGCGGCGATCGCGGAGGCCACCGCGTTGGGGGTCGAGACGTTCGTGCGCTACCGCGCCACCACCGATGCCATCGTCGCCCAGACGTTGGCCGAATGGGGTGACGACGAGCTCGGGACCCTCGTCGAGCAACTGGAGAAGCTCGAGGCGGCGTTCAGTCGACCACCCCGAGGAATCGTCGAACCGACCTGAGCAGCCGGCGAGATCAGCGCGGATCGTCCGGCCATGAGCTCGTCGGACCGTTCTGTCCGTCAGCTCGTGACGGCGTCGCTGACCAGCTGCTCGGACAGCTCCCACAGGCGGCGGGCAGCTCCGGCGTCCTGCGCCCACGCCGCGGGCTCGGCCACGTTGCAATCGGCGAGGTAGACCGCTCCCGATGCGAACGGCTCGTCCGACACCGCTGCCCACACCGTGGTGGCGGCACCCTGGGGGACCGACTTGACCGGCGGCAACGCCCCGGCCGCCCGCGTCATCAACGCCCCGATCGTCGCCTTGGTGAGGTATCGACCGAGCTCGGTGCCCACCCGGCCCGGGTGCACCGCGACCGATCGGATGCCGGGTGCCTCGCGTCGGTCGAGCTCGAGCGAGAAGAGGATGTTGGCGGTCTTCGACTGCCCGTACGCCACCCACGGGTCGTAGTCCTCGGCATCGCCGGCGAAGTTCGGGTCGTCCCAACGGATGTCACTGGCGAGGTGACCTCCCGACGACAGGTTGATCACCCGGCTCGGGGCTCCGCGGCGGAGCACACCCAGCAGTTCCCGGGTCAACACGAAGTGACCGAGGTGGTTGGTGCCGAACTGCCGCTCGAACCCGTCGACCGTGCGCCCGAGCGGAGTGGCCATCACGCCGGCGTTGTTCACGAGCAGGTGAACCGCGTCGGTGCGCGACGACACCCATGCGGCGAACCGGGCGACCGACGCCAGCACGTCGAGCTCCATGACGCCGTACTCGATGTCGGCGTCGGCGTGGGCCGCTCGGATCGATGCGGTGGCCGCTTCGCCCTTGGCCTCGTCCCGGACCGCGAGCAACACCCGGGCGCCGTGCGCCGCGAGCGCCCGGGCGGTCTCCCACCCGAGGCCGGTGGACGCGCCCGTGACGACCGCGACGATTCCCGAGAGATCGGTGCCGGCCAGTACCTCGTCGGTGGTGGACTCGGCACCGAACACGTCAACCCAGCCGATCGAGGGTGTCGGTGAAGATCGCCATCGAGAAGTACTGCGCATTGCCGCCGTATGCCTGCCCGAGCGAGACCTTGGCCCCCTCGATCTGGTGTTCGCCGCATTCGCCGCGCACCTGGTTGGCCGCCTCGGCCATGCGCAGCATGCCCGACGCCCCGATGGGGTTCGAGGACAGGACCCCACCCGACGCATTCACCGGGAACGAGCCGGTCATCTCGGTGTCGCCGTTGTCGACCATCCGCCAGCCCTCGCCGGGTCCGGCGATCTCGTGGCCCTCGAGCCACATCGGCTCGTACCACGAGAACGGCACGTAGATCTCGGCCACGTCGATCTGCTCGCGGGGGTTGGTGATGCCCGCTTCGGCGTACACGGCTCGAGCACAATCGACGCCCGCTTGCGGCTTGGTGGCGTCGCGACCCGGGAAGGTCGACAGCTCGGAACGCACCGCGGTGGCCGCGATCCACGCCGGACGCCGCGGCGCCTGCTTGGCGGCGGCCTCGCTGCCGAGCACCATCGCGCACGCACCGTCCGACGACGGACAGGACTCCAGGAAGCGGATCGGGTCCCACAGCATCGGGGACTCCTTCACCTTCTCGATGGAGATGTCAGGGATGCGCAGGTGTGCGTAGGGGTTCTTGAGCGCGTTGAGCCGGTCCTTCACGGCGACCATCCAGCCGATGTACTCGGGCGCACCGGTGCGTTGGATGTAGGCGTGCATGAACGGGGCGAAGGCGCCGCCTGCGCCGATACCGCCGCTCTTGCCGCCGGCGAGCCCCCATTGGGCGTTGCCCTCCGACTGCTTCTCCCAGGCCACCGCCAGCACCCGCTCGTGGATCCCGGCGGTGATCAGATGCGACGCCACGATCATCGTGGAGCCGCCGACCGATCCGGCGGTGTGGACGCGCAGCATCGGTTTGCCGGTGGCGCCGAGCGCGTCGGCCAGGAACAGCTCCGGCTGCATGACGCCTTCGAACGCGTCGGGTGCCTTGCCGATGACGAGGGCGTCGATGTCGCCCCAGGTCAACCCGGCGTCTTCGAGGGCGCGCTGGGCGGCCTCTCGGACCAAGCCGGGCATCGACAGGTCGGCGCGGGCCTTGGAGTGCTTGGTCTGGCCGACCCCGATGACCGCACACGGGAGATGGCTCATCGCGTCGCTCCCTTCTCGTTCGTCGGTTCGGCTGGCTCGGGCCGGCCTCCTGCTTCGAGGATGCAGACCAGGTTGTGCTGGAGTCCCTGGCCGTTGGTGGCATGGGCGAGGGCCCGGGTGGCGGTGCCGTCGGCGACGCGGCTGGCGGCCTCGATGACGCGGATCAAGCCGGTGACCATCATCGGGTTGGCCGCGAGCGGCCCGCCCGAAGGATTGACGCTCACGTCCGGGCCGAGTCCGAGGGCTTGGCGCAGGATGATCTCTTGCGGGCTGAAGGAGCACGACAGCTCAGCCACCTGCACCGGCGCGTCGCCGAGCCCGGCTCGGGCGGCCGCCAGCGCGGTCGAGGTCGACGAGGTCAGATCGCGCATCCCCGGCTGGTGGGGCTCGATGCGATGGTCGATGCCACGGATGAACACGGGGTTGTCCTGCAACTGGCGGGCCTTGGCGGCGGTCGCCAGCACGACGGCTGCGGCGCCATCGGTGATCGGCGGGAGGTCGTGGCGGCGCAGCGGGTCGTTCCAGTACGGCTTGGCCAACAGTTCCTCGATCGTCTGGTCACGGCGGACCTGCGCGTTCGGGTTGTCCTTGGCGTTGCGCCGGGACCGGGCGACCACCTCAGCGATGTCGGCTTCGGTGGCCTTCCCCGACTCGATGAGCGCGCGGGCCTGGAGGCCGGCGTACGACGCAGGGTCGAGCCCGAGCGGCTCGAGGTAGTAGGGGTCGAGCTGCTGGGGGTACAGCTGAGCTGGATCGGATGGCGAGCTCTTGCCCGAGGCATAGACGAGGGCGAGGTCGATGTCGCCGGCCTGCAGCCGGACCCACGCCTCGTACATCGCCCATGCGCCGTCCATCTCGACGTGGGACTCGGAGATCGGTGGCCACGCCCCCGCTGCGTCGAGGTTCGACACGAAGGCGAACGGGCCACCCGTCAGGTAGTCGCAGCTGCCCGAGCAGGTGAAACCGATGTCTCGGATGCTGACCCCGGCGCTGGCGATCGCACCGAGGACGGCGTCGAGGCAGAGCTGGGTCTCGGTGATGGGGGATCGGCGCACGGATGGGGTCTGGTGCCATCCGACAATGGCGATGTCGTCGTGGTGGTCGTTGGTGGCCATCAGATCACGTGCTCCCGGTAGGCCTCGAGGGGTGCGTCGGGCTCGCCCGTCCACACGAAGGACTCGATCGAACCCTCGACGGTGCCCCAACCTCGGGTGCTGTGGCCGTCCAAGGTCCGTTCCGAGGGTGGTTTCCAGACCGCGGCGACGCGCAGTCCTTCGCGCACCTCTGCGATCGGGATCCCCGTGATCTCCTGTCCGCCGAGCACCCCGCTCGCCCCGTCGAGGAGTACCGAGGCGTAGACGAACGGCTCGGTCTTGGTCTGGCCGTAGTACCGGACGGGGGTGATGATGGTGTAGCCGGTCACGGTGCCCTTGTCGGAGACCTCGACCTCGGTCTCGGGGCCCATCTTGACCACGTCGATCGGGCAGTACCCGCGGCCGGGCAGGTACACCCGCTCGCACACCGGGCACTTCTGTCCGATGAGCTTGCCGGCGATCAAGCCGTCGGCGAACACGATCGTGCAGGGGGCCAGGCGGTCGGTGTAGGTGAGGGTGGCGAACCGGTCGACGACGACCGGCTCGGCCGAGACTGCTTCGGTGTCGCTCACGACGCACCGCCCTCGGCGACGAAGGCGACGATGTCGGTGATCACGCCGGTGGGCTCGTCGGTCCAACGCGGCGTGACCCGCATCCCGGTGCGCATCGCCGAGCTGTCGGCGGCCTCGACCGCGTGGACGAGGGCGGTGTCGGCCCCGTCGAGCTTGATCAGGGCGAAGGCGAACGGTGTGGCGAGCGGGTGGCGCGACGACGGGTTCGAGACCCACGTCCAGGTCACGACCTCACCGCCCGGGCCGACCTCGACGAGGTCGTCGATGGGGTCGCTGGTGTGCGGGTCGTACTCGAGGGGTGGGACCAGAACCTGGCCGGTTCGGGTGCGGGCGCCCAGGATGCGGCGGTCGCGGAGCGCCAGGGACGCTGCCCCCATCACCGATCCGAGCGAACGCCGGTACGGGAACTCCAGTGTCTGGACCACGGTGTACGGATCGCTCATGCCCCTCCGTTCGATCACCACCGAGCGACCGGTGGTCGGCTTCGTCCCCCGACAGCCGAAATTGGTTGACTCGGTCAAGGACAGTACGTGCCGCCGACGAAGCACGCCGAATCGTCCGCCACGGACTCTCCCGATTCGGGGTCGCTTTGGCACGGGTCTGAGGCGCTCGGACCCCGCAGGTCAGTGCCAAGCCGGGCTGACTGGAGGCTGACCCTGCACAGGTGCCGGCCCCCTGAGCACTGGGGTCCTCCGGTCCGGCGCCCGCTCGGCTACAGCAGCCCCCAGGTCTTGCTGAGCTCCTGCACCTGGATCGTGGCGCCGTTGTCGAACGCCGCCGGGGCGTCGAGGATGCGCGCGATGGTCTCGCCGATCACATCGACCGGGGCGGCGTAGCGGGCGACGAACTCGAGCTTCTCGCCGGCCGCCAGCACCCGCTCGGTGGCCACGTAGCCGGGCTGGAGGTTCAGGAACTGCACACCGTCGCGGCGGTGTTCGACGACGAGCTGGCGGGCGATTCGATGGAAGCCGGCCTTCGAGACGCCATACGCCAGCGCCCACCCGCCGTCGCCGATCGCCCGCTCGGGCTTGGCGTACCCCGCGGCGCTCGTGATGTTCGCGATCAGCCCGGTCCGGCGCTCGACCATGTGGCGCAGGATCGGTTGGGTGAGTCGCAGCTGCGCGGTCACGTTGCCGAAGAGGCGGCGTTCGAGCTCGTCGGGGTCGAGATCGAGGAACCTCGACTCGCCCCCGGGACCCACGTAGACGGCGTTGTTCACGAGCACGTCGAGATGACCGAGTGCCTCGATGGCGGTCGGGCCGATCTCGGCGAGCTGGGCGCGATCGAGCAGATCGAGCACCAGGGGGACCGCTCGCCGACCCAGGGCTTCGATCGCCGCCGCAGTGGAGTCCAGGCTCCCCGACACCTTCGTCAGTTCGGGCAACGCGACGGCTTCGGGTCGGTAGGCAGCGTCACCTTCGTGGACGGTCCGCCCGGTGATGGCGACATCGAAACCGAGCCGGGCCAACCCGATCGCGGTGGCCCGCCCGATCCCTCTCGTGGCTCCGGTCACGAGCGCGGTTCGACTCATGCCCGCCGACCGTAGCCGGACCATTCACCGCGCCCGCCGAAGTCGTGATGCACGCGGAATCGGTGCAATACCCAGCGTTCTCGCGTCCGTCGGCCCGGTCGAAGTCGTGATCCACGCGAAATCGGTGGAGTGCCCCCCGATCTCGCGTCCATCGATCCGGTCGCCGGTCGCCCTCACCGGGGTCGGTCTCCCGGATCGCCGATCGTTGCGATCGCAGTCAGCGGTTGCGTACGCCGAAGTGGATCAGGCGGTCTTCGCCCGGATCGCTCGACAAGGTGATGACGAGGGCGCCGCCGTAGCTGCTGTTCAGCAGGCGCACCCTGTCGGCAATGTCGGCCGAGGGGAGCGGGCGAGACAGGTGGTAGCCCTGGGCGGCCCAGCAGCCGAGCTTGGCGAGCGCTTCCATCGCCTCGACGGTCTCGACGCCCTCGGCGACGGTATCCATGCCCAGGCTGCGGGCGAGGTCGATCGTCGATCGAACGATGGCCGTGTCATCCGCGTCGCCCACCATGTTCATCACGAACGACTTGTCGATCTTGACCTCGTCGACCGGCAACTTCTTCAGGTACGAGAGCGACGAGTAGCCGGTCCCGAAGTCGTCGATCGCAATGCGCACGCCGAGCGCGTGGAGCGCGGTGAGCACGCCGAGCGCGTGTTGGGGCTCGGCCATCACCGTGCTCTCGGTGAGCTCGAGCGTGCAGCGCGCCTCCCCGTGAGACCGGCTCGTTCGAGGTGCCCGGCCACGACGTTCGAGAAGCCTGGCGCCATCAGGTTGCGGGCCGACATGTTCACCGACACCCGCAGGTCGGGCCACTCCTCGCGCCACAAGCGCGACGTCGCGCAGCGCAGATTCGAGCGCCCAGTCGGTGAACGCACCGATGAGTCCGGACTGCTCGACGAGCGGGATGAACTCGTCGGGCGGGACCGACTTGTGGTCGGGATGGGGCCAGCGAGCGAGTGCTTCGATCGCCGTCGACCCGTCCGGTCTTGAGATCGAGCTGCGGTTGGTAGAAGAGCTGGAACTCGCGCCGCTCCAGGGCGGGGCCGAGCTCGCCGGCGAGTCCGAGCCGGCGGCGGCTCGACGTATCGAGCTCGTCGGCGTACAGCCGCACCCCGCAGCGGGCCGCCTTCGCGGAGTACATGGCGATGTCGGCGCGCTGCAGCAGCGTCTTGGGATCCTCGCCGTGTTCGCGGCGACAGCGCCACTCCGACGGAGAACCGCACCGCCAGGCTGAGTCGGTCGACGACGTATGGCTCTTCGACCGTCGAACGGATCCCGTCGACGAACCGGAGCACCTGGGCGATGTCGGCGTGGCCGCTCGATGCGATGGCGAACTCGTCGCCGCCCAACCGGGCGACGACGCCGCCGGCGCTCACCGTTGCCGTGAGCCGTCGGCCGATCTCTTCGAGCAAGGCATCGCCGGTGGTGTGGCCCAACGCGTCGTTGACGTCCTTGAAGTCGTCGAGGTCCATGACCGCGACTGCCACGAGCCCGCCGGGCTCGGCGGCGATCATCTCTTCGACGACCTCGTGCAGCCGGGCACGGTTGGCGAGCCCGGTCAGGCTGTCGTGCAGTGCCTGGAACTCCCGCTCGGCCACCTCTCGACGCAGCCGATCGACGAGCTCGCCGACCTTGAGGGCGACGCCGGTGTTCTGGGCGAAGGTCTCCAGCACCTTGGCGTCTTCGGCGTCGAACGTGCTGGCGTCGCTGAGCCGGCCCGACACCACGAAGACGCCTTCGAACCCGTCGGCGGTGAACGGGGCGGCGACCAGATCGGCGACGCCGAGCCGTTCGGCGAGCGCCCGCTGGGCGTCGTCCTGCTTCTCGCTCGGCACGAGCACGAGGCCCTTTCCGATCCGAGCAGGTCGGCGACCGGGAGCACGTGGCCCGGGCGATGGACCGAGGTCGTCGAGCATGCCGTGTTCGTCGAGCTGCTTGACGACTGCGCCCTCGGGTAGCCGGAAGACCAGCTGGGCGTGTTCGGCCCGGAGAAGTTCCTTGGCCATCTTCAGCGCGGTCGCGGCGACGTCGTCGGTCTCGGTGACCCCCGCGAGCGCGTGCGAGAACCCGTGCAGCGAGTTGAGGCTCCCGTACCGCTGGCGGAGCCGGAAGTACGACCGGTAGACGAACCACAGCCCCACGGCAGCGGCGCCGATCATCCACACGCCGTTCCAGCTGAGCCAGACCACCTGCAAGGCGATCAGCCCGAGCAACGTATTGCCGATCGTGACGACGAGTAGCAGGGACGCGATCGATCCGTAGGGAGGGCGTTGACCGTTGACGATCGAAATCACTGCCGCGACCGCGACGGCGGCGACGATTCCTGCTGTGACAGTCGCCGAGCAGCGTCGCGATGCCAGGCGATCGGAGCGACGGCGGATGCATCGCCCCGCACCCATCCGTAGACCGAAACCGCGATTCCGGTTTCGAGCAACCGAAGTGACAGCGGAGAACACCGTCTTCAGCAGCGGTCGCGGATCGGCGTCTGAGTGCTCCGACCAACAGCCCGGCGCAGACGCACCAAAGAATTTCTTTCGGCGGCGAGAACAGCGAGTGCGACCGTGAGGACGACATCAAGAAAGTTGACTTCCGAGCGCTCGCCCCGGAACTCCAAGCGAGCATCGACGTTCTCGCCGATGACGATGAATGGAACCATCACCACCACGCCAGGTGCAGTGAACCTGGCGTCGCCGCCGCTGACCAAAGCCCGATCCAGAGGCCGATCGCGAGGAGCGCGATCAGGCCGATCAACCCACCGATGTGACGCATCGTTTGGCGGCTATCCATCCGCCGCACCCGAGACTGAACTCATGGCGCCGTTCGGCGGGGAGTGCTCGCCCTGAGTAGGATTCGGTTCTCCGTCGGTGATCAAACCTGACCGGTGACGGTGAGGTAACTCGACATCGGAACGCGCGCTGTTCGGATCGTTCTCGTGGTGAAGCGTGACGATCCGAGTCAGGCGGGCATGAGCCATGGGAGGAGGTGTCCCTAGTGCGTGGTTGGAAATGGGGTTGAGAACCCGACCTCGACCATGACCAACGTCGTGTACTGCCAGGTAGGTGACGTTGTGTCGGAGTGAAGGTGTTGGTCGGGTGTAGGAATGGACGTCGTTCCTTCGCCCGACTGACGCCGCTTTGCCAAGAAGTTCGTCAAGATTCCCTCTAGCGACCCGGACGCCGTGCTGACCGACCCTCCTGAGCCCGCCCTCGTCGAAGACATCACGCCTCGAGGAGATCGTCCGCGACACGGGGACGTCATGGGCCGGCGCTACTGGGCGCTGTGGTCGGCAGTCGGTCTTTCGGGTATCGGCGACGGGATGGTGCTGGCCGCGTTCCCGCTGCTCGCCTCGACGCTGACCTCAGATCCGCGGCTCGTGGCGGGGGTGAGCGTCGCGGCGACGCTGCCGAGCTTCGCGGCGATACACCTCGGCGCCCTCGTCGATCGGTCGGACCGTCGCCGCTTGGCCACGAGGGTCGAGCTGTTCCGGGCCGTGCTCCTGGGTCTGTTCGGTTTGGCGTTGGCGCTCGATGCCCGACCGTCGATCGTTACGGTGTTCGGCGTGGTGTTCCTGATCGGGATCGGACGCACCATCACCGAGACTGCTGCGCAGGTCTCATTGCCAGAAGTCGTCGACCACCGTCGGCTCGGCTCGGGCCAACGGTCTGCTGATCTCAGCCGAGACGATCTCGGAACACATGGTCGGCTTGGCCCTCGGCGGGATCCTGTTCGCCGTGGCGGTCAGCTGTGCCGTTCGTCGTCGACGGCGTGTCGTTCTTGTTCTCAGCCGCACTGCTCGCCGTCGCGCTTCCTGCGCTCGACCGCAGCAACGTGGCCGAGTCGGACGTGACCAGCGGGATCAAAGCCGGGTTTGCCTACTTCAGGGGCGATCGGTTGCTCCGAGCGCTTGCTTCGCTCATCGTCGCCTTCGCATTCTGTCAGGCGATGATGACCTCGACCCTCGTCCTCTACGTCACCGGCCCACTCGATCTCGCCGATGCGGCTGGTTCGGGATCTTCCTGGCGATCACTGCCGCGGGTGGCATCCTCGGGGGGGCCGTCGCCGGACGAATCGACAGCCGTTGGCGTACCGATGTCATCCTCATCACCGTCGGCGTGTTCGCCGCGTGCGGATACCTCCTGGCTGGTTTGACGACATCGGTCGTGCTCGTCGCTGCGGGTTTGCTGATCGAGGCCTTCTGGGTGGTGATCGGTGGCGTGGCCAGCATCACGCTTCGGCAGCGAGTGATCACCGAGGGCTACCTCGGTCGGGTGGCGGGAATCTTTCGATTTCTCATCGTTGGCGCTGCTCCGCTTGGCGCCTTGGCCGGCGGCTTTCTCGCGGATGGCATCGAGCTTCGCACGCCGTTCCTGATGGCCGCGGGTTTGCAGCTGCTCGCCATCTCGCTGATCGGCGCCCGGCTCAGCCGAGCCATCCGGTCGGATCCCCGGGCCATCGCCCGCTGAGCCGACCGAGCGAACACTCGCGACATGTCGCGAACGGTTGCTGTTTTCCGAGGTAACGATATATCGTGACCAGACGCAACAGCTCGGCTCGAACGCCAGTCCGACGTGACGAAAGGATCCACTCCGATGCATTCAGCTGCCTTTCCCGATCGCCGAGCCGCACGCGTGGCGTGGTGGCTCGCCAACCACGGCGATGACCCCGAAAGCCCTGATCACCCGGCGCACGACGGCCCCTCACCCCGCGGACCAGGCCGGCGGGGCAAGCGAGGCGCTCCGATGGGCAGACCACCGTTCGGTGGTGGCCCGTTCGGAGGCGGCCCGTTCGGGCCCGGCTTCGGCCGACGCGGGCGATCCCGCCGCGGCGACATCCGCGCAGCGATCCTTGCCCTCCTGGCCGAGGAGCCGATGCACGGCTACCAGATCATCACCGAACTCGAATCCCGAAGCCAAGGTGCGTGGCGTCCGAGCCCGGGCTCGGTCTACCCCACCCTGCAGGCGCTCGACGACCAAGGACTCGTGCGCTCGCTCGAGCGTGATGGCAAGAAGGTCGTCGAGCTCACCGAGGCCGGGCGCGAGGCCGCCAGCGAGGTGACGGCCGGCGCAACGATGCCGTGGGACGACGCCGCGGCTGACGTGGGCGACGCCCACTTCACGTTCCACTCCCAGGTGCGCCAGGTGGTCGCTGCGGCGGTGCAGGTCGGCAAGGCTGGGACTGCTCGACAGGTGGCCGAAGCCGGCAAGGTCCTGGCCGACACCAAACGCCGCCTCTACCAGATCCTGGCCAGCGACGACACCGAACCCGGCCCCCACGCCTGACCGGTGGCGGGTCGGCGCCGCCGGGTCACGTGCCGATGGACGCGAAACCCGCCGACCATTGCGTTCGTCGCGCGTCCATCGAGTCGAGTCACGTCCCGATGGACGCGAAACCCGCTGACCGTGCGTTCGTCGCGCGTCCATTGAGCCGAGTCACGTCCCGATGGACGCGAAACCCGCTGACCGTGCGTTCGCAGCGCGTCCATCGAGCCGAGCGACCGGGCCGGCGGGGCCGACACCGGGCCGGCGGGGCCAGAGGGTCAGGCGGGAGCCGCTGCCGCTGTCAGGCGAGTTTGCGGTGGTCCCAGGTGACGGTCTTGTTCACGTGGACCTTCACGAGCACCCGCTTGACGAGCATCATGTCGACGGCCGGCTTCATCTCGTCCGTGTAGGGCATCATGTAGCGGCTGAACACGCTCTTGCCCAGCTCGAAGAGCTGCTCGGGATCGTCGATGATCTCGGCGGTGCCGACCAGCGACACGCCGCGGAGCTCCTCGTAGCTCTCGCCGTCTTCCACCAGGCACGTGATGTTCGGGTTGCGGCGCAAGTTGACGACCTTCTGACCCTTGGCCTTGGTCTCGAACCCGATCGCGCCGTCGACGAAGCCATACCACATGGCCACCGAGTGGATGGTTCCGTCGGCGTTGAGCGTCGACATCGTCATCGAGTGGCGGCCCTGGAGGTACTCGGCCACCTCGGCTTCGGACATCTTGATCCGGTCACGCTGGTTGACCCCGTGACCCATCTGCTGGTTGTCGCTCATGACGGGGCTCCTGAAGTAGTTCGACGATCGGCGAAGATCTTCGCAAAGGCGGCGTCCTCGACGCTACGCGCACGGCGAACGGCCGGTAGCTGGGCATCGAGCATGGTCTGCTTGGTCGCGACGAGCGAGGCCAGCGGAAACGCGGCGATACGGGTGGCGATGGCCAACGCCTCGTCGCGCACTGTCCCCGCCGGACACACCTGGAGGGCGAGCCCCAGGGCAACCGCCTCGGCGGCCGACACCCAGTCGGACGTGAACAGGATCCGCGCCGCGTGCTGCCAACCCATGCGTGCGGGGAACAGGAGACTGCTCGCAGCCTCGGGAGCCACGCCGAGCTCGGTGAACGGCGTCCGCATGCGTGCCGTCTCGTCGACGAGCACCAGATCGCAGTGGCCGAGCAGCGTGAAGCCGATCCCGACTGCCGCGCCGTGGACAGCGGCGACCAGCGGCTTGGGGAACGACTGCAACGCGTCGACGAACTGGGGAAAGGCAGAGGTGCCGCCCGAGCCCGATGCGAGCGATGCCATCTCCGCCAGATCCTGGCCGGCCGAGAACGCCCGTCCGACGCCTGCGAGGACGACCACGTGCACCGAGTCGTCGGTTGCGGCGGCGGACAGTGCCTCGGCGCCGGCCGCGTACAGCGCCGAGTTGAAGGCGTTCAGCTTCTCGGGCCGGTTGAACGAGATCAGGCGCACGGCGCCGCTGTCTTCGGCGAGCGCGAGCGCGCGGGCGTTCACGCGACCCCCTCGCGCTCGAACGCGGTGTGCTTCGCCGAGACGTAGTCGATCTTCCCTACCGGCGTGTGGGCCACTTCGGCAACCACGTGGATCGCCTTGGGCGCCTTGTAGTCGGCCACGAGCGTTCGGCAGTGGGCGATCAGTGACGCGGTGTCGAGCTCGACGCCGTCTCGCAGCTGCACGAGCGCGGTGACCTTCTCACCCCACTTCGTGTCGGGCACGCCCACGACGACGGCGTCGTACACGTCGGGATGGGCGCGCAACGCCGACTCGACTTCCTCTGGGTAGATCTTCTCGCCACCCGAGTTGATCGACTGCGAGCCGCGCCCGAGGATGATGATCGAGCCGTCGGCCTCGACGGTGGCCCAATCACCCGGGACGACCCAGCGCACACCGTTGGCGTCGGTGGGAAACGTGGCGGCGGTCTTGGCGGGGTCCTTGTAGTAGCCGAGTGGGATGTGGCCGGTGCGGGCCAACTTGCCGACCTCGCCCGACCCGGGGGTCACGGGCTTCAGGTCGTCGTCGAGCACCGTGAGTTGCGGCGACATCGTGAACCTCGCCGGGCCGCCGTCACTGTTCGAGGAGCTGCCCCCTGCCCCCGTCTCGCTCGCGCCGTAGGCGTCGTTGATGAGGAGGCCGGGCTTGGCTGCGGCCAGTTCGGCCTTCACGCTTGCGGTGAGGGGCGCTCCGCCGTTGCCGACTGCGTAGAGCTGGGAGAGGTCGTGGGTTCCGTTGCGAATCGCTTCGGCGAGCGGGCGGCCCATGGCGTCGCCGATGATCTGGATGGTGTTCGCCCCTTCGGCGGCAGCGAGCGCCAGCACGCCGTCGGGGTCGTAACGCCGGCCCGTCCAGATCATCGAGACGTTGCCGGAGAAGATCGCGTAGAACGCACCCCACTGCGCCCCGCCGTGCATGACCGGCGTGGTGGCCAGGCCCTTCAGCTGGGTCGGCGACAGCGCCTTGGTGGCGATCTCCTCGGGCGAGGTGATGGGTGGTCCGCCCATGCCGCCGCCGCCCGCCACCGCGAAGAACGCGTCTTCGTGACGCCACATCACCCCCTTGGGCATTCCAGTGGTGCCACCTGTGAAGACCATGTAGATGTCGTCGTTCGAACGGGGACCGAACGCGCGCTCGGGGGAGGAGGCAGCGAGCGTCGCCTCGTAAGTGTCGTCGAGGACGATGAGATCGCGGAGCTGGGGGAGCTCGGCCCGGATCGCGTCGATGCGGGGCACGAACTCGGGCTCGATGATCGACACGACGCAGTCGGCGTTGTCGTACAGGTACCGCAGCTCGGTCTCCACGTAGCGGTAGTTCACGTTGATCGGTACGGCGCGCAGCTTGAAGCAGGCGAACATCGCCTCGAACCACTCGGCCCGGTTCATCGAGTGGATCGCGACGTGATCGCCGGTGCCCACACCGAGTGAGGCGAGGTGATTGGCGAGTCGGGTGGCCCGTTCGTCCAGCTGCCCGGCGGTCAGCCGGGCGGGTGGCGCGATGAGCATCAACCGGTCAGGTCCCGCGTCGGCCAGGATCTCGAGCAGGTCGGCAAAGTTGTAAGTAGCCCCCATCCGATTCACCCTACGCGCGGGCGCCTTCGATGCTTAACTCAGGCAAGTAACGCCCCTAAGGTGCGCAGCGGGTCGGCCGGGTGCCGACGGCATTCGAAAGGGGAACCTCTGTGGGCATGCCCAGCGGTATCGGCATCATCGACACCATGATCGGCTTCCCGGCCAAGGACATGGCCGAGCAGTACGCGTTCATCACTCGCCAGACCAAGGACGCTGAGTCCAAGGAGACGTTCGAGTTCCCGGTCGAGTACATGTTCAAAGACGTCCCCGACAAGAAGCTCGACAACACCGATCCCGTCGCGGTGACGTTGCGGGAGATGGATCGGTGGGGCGTGGCCCGGGGCCTGGTCGGCATCGACGGGCAGAGCGGCATGGACGCGGTCGTCAACTTCCCGGACCGCTTCATTCCTTCGATCTCGGTCGACGCCAATGATGGGATGGAGGCCGTCCGCAAGATCCAGCGGAACTTCGACGACCACGCCATCAAAGCGGTCGGCATGTTCCCTGCGGGCATGTTCCCGCAGGTGCCCATCAACGACAAGAAGATGTACCCGATCTATGCCAAGTGCTCGGAGCTCGGCATACCGGTGTTCTGCTGCGCCGGCGTTCCCGGGCCCCGGGTGCGCATGGCGGTGCAGCACGTCGAGCTGATCGACGAGGTGATGTACGACTTCCCCGACCTCACCTTCGTCACCCGGCACGGCTGCGAGCCGTGGGCGGAACTCGCCATGAAGCTGATGCTGAAGTGGCCGAACTTGCACTACTCCACGAGTGCCTTCGCTCCGAAGCACTATCCGAAGGTGATCGTGGACTACGCCAACACGCGTGGCGCCGACAAGATCATCTACGCCGGCTACTTCCCGATGGGGCTGTCACTCGAGCGGATCATGACCGACATGCAGAACGTGGGGTTCAAGGAGCACGTCTGGCCGAAGTTCCTCGGCGAGAACGCGGCACGCGTCCTCAAGCTGGACTGACGACGCAGCCGGCGTCAGTCCGACGACGGAAGTGGCTTGGCCTCTTTGAGCCCGATCAACTCGTCACCGAGCGAGAGCGACCCGGCTCCTGGCTTCGAGCAGAGCAGCTCGAGCCCGGTGTCCTCGGACCCGTAACGCTTTCCCATCAGCGTGCCGCCGTCGAAACCGGCGGCCGGCTCGACCCGATCGCCGGCCTCGCCGACGGGGACCATCGGCTGGCCGCCGCACCGCAGGTCGACGTCGCCGGCCGGCACCCGCACCGCAACGACCTGGGTGTCGCACGTGACGCTCTGCAAACGGCTGCCTGGCTTCAACTGCATCGTGGGTCCCCCTGGAAGGTCCGGTCGCGTGACGGTTGAACGGTAGTCAGAAACGGGCCAACGAGGCGAGCAGGCGGTCGGCCAACTCGGGCCGGCAGATCACCAGATCGGGAAGGTAGGGGTGCGCCTCGTTGTACACGAGCGGGGATCCGTCGAGTCGACTGGCGTGCAGGCCGGCTGCGAGCACCACTCCCACCGGCGCGGCCGAGTCCCACTCCCACTGCCCTCCGGCGTGGACGTAGGCGTCGGCATCGCCGCGCAACACGGCCATTGCCTTGGCCCCTGCCGATCCCATCGGGTGGTGCTCGGCACCGACCTCGGCGCAGAACTCGTCCAGGAAGGCAGGAGGTCGGCTGTCGCTGACGAGGATGCGGGCCGTCGTCGGGATCGGTTCGTGGGAGCGTTCGGCGGTGCCGGACCGGTAGACCGTGCCGAGCGCCGGTTGGGCAACCGCTGCGGCGGCGATGCCGAGACCGCGTGACCAGAGCGCCACGTGGACCGCCCAGTCGTCGCGACCGGACAGGCCGTACTCGCGGGTGCCGTCGAGCGGATCGATGATCCATACCCGATCGGCCTGCAGTCGTATGGGGTCGTCGACGCTCTCCTCGGACAACACGGCATCCGCGGGTCGTTCGGCGGCCAAGCGGGCGAGGAGCAGTTCGTTGGAGCGGAGATCGCCGGCCTTGCCCAACGCCTTTCCGTCCCATCCTGCCTCGGCCATGCCTGCGGCGCGGATGCCGAGGAGCAGCTGCCCGGCTTCCTGGGCCAGGGTTGCCGCGAATCGGGCATCGTCGGCGAACGGCTGATCGGTGAAGGACATGGTGACTCCGGATCGGGTCGAGCGTGGTGGGCCACTCTGGCAAGTGAGCACTCCCCCGCCCAAGCCTCTGAGCAACCCTCGGTCGAACTCGATCCCTACGCTGCGAGCCATGCAGGTCGTCTCGACACCCGATCACCGTCTCCACGACCCACAGGTCGAGTTCGAGCTGTCGAGCGCACACGCACCGTTCGAGCATCCCGGCCGGGCCGAGCGGATCCTGGAGGCCCTGTCGGCCGACCCCGCCTTCGAGATCGTCGCGCCGACCGGCCACGGCGTCGGCCCGATCGAGGCGGTCCACGATCCGGGGTTGGTGCGGTTCCTCGCCGATGCGTGGGCCGAGTACCAGGCGGCCCATCCGCCGGCCCGGGAGGTGGTTCCCGATGTGTTCTTCCACGATCGCTTGCGTGCCGGCATGGAGCGCGGCTGTGAGCCCACGCACATTGCGGGCCGCCTGGGGTGGTGGTGCTACGAGACGACGACGCCGCTCGTGGCGGGGACGTATCGGGCGGCCCGGAGCGCTGTCGATGTGGCCATGACCGCGGCCGAGTTGGTGGCCGGCGGAAGCAATGTCGCTTACGGGCTGTGCCGGCCACCAGGGCACCACGCATCACGCTCGCTGTACGGCGGGTACTGCTTCTTCAATAACGCTGCGGTCACCGCCGATGCGTGGGTGCGACGAACCGGCGGACGGGTCGCGATCCTCGACGTCGACTACCACCACGGCAACGGCACCCAGCAGATCTTCTACGACCGCGACGACGTGCTGTATGTCTCGCTCCACGGCGACCCCCGGCGCGCCTATCCGTACTCGGTGGGTTTCGAGGACGAGACAGGAACCGGCCGCGGCGCCGGCCGCACGAGGAACATCGTGTTGCCGGTGGCGATGGCCGACGATGCGTACCTCGCCGCGCTCGACGACGCGCCTCGAGTCGGTGGTGGCCTTCGACCCCGAGCTCGTCGTCGTGTCGCTCGGGCTCGACACGTTCGTGACCGACCCGATCTGTGACCTGGCGTTGACGACCGACGGGTTCGCCCGCTGCGGTGCGGCGGTGGCCGAGTTGGGGCTGCCGACCGTGGTGCTCCAGGAGGGCGGCTACGACATCGATGCGTTGGGCGAGAACGTCCGCCAGTGGTTGCGCGGCTTCACGTCTGCAACGGCAGCAGCACCCCGGCGGCCTCGCCGAGATGATCGGCCCACGCCGCCGCCGAGCCGGGCTCCCCGAGCGGGATGACGACGAACTTCGAGGCGCCCACCTCGATGAACCGCCCGATCAGCTCGGTGAGCTGGCTCCAGCCCTCGGCCACGATGTCGTCGAGGGGGGAGTCGGGGCGTCGGGCCGAGAGCCCGGCGCGCAGCTCGGCCGGCAGGGGATCGAGGCTGTAGGGGATCAGCACGCCATAGTGCTCGGGGTCGATGGCGCGGCCGTGTGAGGCGGCCACGTCCTCGATGACCGATCGACCAGCGGCGACGTCGGCCGGGGTCACGAAGGACGGCAGCCAGCCGTCAGCGAGCCGGCCGACCCGCCGGAGCTCGCTCGGAGCGATGCCGCCGAGCCAGACATCGGGCGGGCTCTGGTGGGGCTTGGGGAGCACACGCAACCCGTCGTAGTGGTACCTGGGCCCATGATGGTCGACCACGTCGTCGGTCCAGCATGCCCGCACCACCGCGAGGGCCTCGTCGAACAGCTTCGCCCGCTCGCCGCGCTCGACGCCGAAGGCCTGCTGCTCGTGCGGTTCCGCGACACCGAGCCCGAATGCCGGGAGCAGCCGCCCGCCCGACAGCCGGTCGAGTGTGGCCAGCTCCTTGGCGAGTACCACCGGGTTCCGGCCCGGCAGGACGAGCACGCTCATCCCGAACTTCAGCCTGGTCGTGCGGCCCGCGGCGAACGCCATGGCCACGATGGGGTCGGGCGCCTCGCCCCCGATGCGTTCCGAGAGCCAGAGGCTGTCGAACCGGAGCCGCTCGAGCTCGTCGACCACGGTGGCGAAGCCGCCGTCGTTCAGCGACGTGCGTACACCCAAGCCGTACCCGATCCGGACCTTCATGGGGCGATCCTGGCAGAGCGGGCAGTCCCGCTCGGTGACGGAATCAGGCCGATTGGCGGCGGCGGGCCTGCACGGTGGTGACCCGGTGGGTCGCCGGCCGGAGGCGGGCCTCGGGCTGACGCCAGCCGATCACCGACGCGGCGACGATCGTGCCCACGACGATCCAGGAATCGTTCACCCCGACGAACCACGACAACGTCAGCGCCAACGCCACGGCCACGGTGGAAACCACCACGGCCATCTCGAGCGGGGCCCGCCAGTTGTTCGGGGTCTTCGGTGTCGGCATCACGTTCATTCAGACGCTTCGATCGGCCCGCGCGTACGTCGCCTCAAGCGAATGTCATCGAATCGGAACACAACCGAACGGACTCCACGGGAGCAGCCACTGCGCAGGGCGCGGCTGGCTCACGCGCTGTCGTCAGTGGGAGTCAACCGGGTTGTCAGCGGGTGTGTCAGCCGGAGTGTCAGCCGGGGTGGCGGTCGGCCCATGGCGCGGCCGTCTCCAGCTGGGCGGCGAGACGCACCAACACGTCCTCGCGGCCGTAGCCGCCGGCGAGTTGGATGCCGACCGGCACACCGCCCGCCGTCATGTGAAGCGGAAGGCTGATGGCGGGTTGGCCCGTGGTGTTGAACGGCGCGGTGAAGGCGGCGAACACCGCGGCCACGGCGAACGGGGTGAACGGCGAGTCGGGGTTCTGCGCCATCTGGCCGAGCGGCGCGGGGAGCGCGGGCATGGTGGGCGACAGCAAGATGTCCCACCCGTCGGCCCACCACTGCTGCACGCCGCGGCGGTAGGTGCTCGCCGCGGCGAGGGCGATGGCGTACTCGTCGGCGGTTGCGTCCTTGGCCCGCTCGGCGAGCGCCCAGGTGAGGGGTTCCACGTCGCCGGGTCCGATCTCTCGGCCCAGCCACTGCGCCGCGGCACGGATTCCGGCGCGGGTCTGGGCGGCCCACATCGCGCCGAACGCGCTGGGCAATGTCTCGTCCTGCAACACGACGGGTTCGGCTTCCTCGACGTGGTGCCCGAGCGATTCGAGAAGGGCGGCCGCGGCATCGACAGCGGCAAGACACTCCGGATCGATCGGGAAGCGGCGCAGCGACCGGCACACCCCGATGCGCAGCCGGCCGGGATCGGCGCCGACTTCCTCGCGGTACGGGCGTCGCGGGGCCGGCGCGATCACCGTGTCGCCGACGCCGGGGCCGTGCGTCGCATCGAGCAAGGCGGCCGAGTCGCGCACGGACCTGGTCACCACGTGCTCGACGCCGAGTGCGGTCTCGGTGCGGAACGGACCGAGACTGATCCGGCCCTGGCTCACCTTCAGCCCGACGAGCCCGCACGCGGATGCCGGGATCCGGATCGAGCCGCCGCCGTCGGACGCGTGTGATGCCGGCACCATGCCGCTCGCGACCGCAGCAGCCGAACCGCCGCTCGAGCCACCCGGCGAACGCGCCAGGTCCCACGGGTTGTGTGTCGGACCGAAGAAATCGGGCTCGGTGGTGGGCAGGAGCCCGAGCTCGGGCGTGTTCGTGCGTCCCACGAACACCAGTCCGGCGGCCCGGTACCGGGCCACCAGCGTGGTGTCGACCGGGGCGCGGAAGTCGGCCGCGGCCAATGCCGGGACCCCGTTCGTGAAGCGGTCACCTTCGCTCATCGCCCAGAGGTCCTTGAGCGTGAAGGGCACGCCGCGGAACGGGCCATCCGGCAGATCGGGGGATGCTGCCGCGGCCAGCGCCTTCTCGAACAACGGCGTCACCACCGCATTCAGCGGGCCGTTCAGGGCCTCGATGCGTTCGATCGCCGCGGCGACCAACTCGGTGGGCGACACCTGGCCGGAGCGGACGAGTTCGGCCTGGGCGGTGGCATCGAGCCAGCGGGTTTCTTCGGCGACGGTGCTCATGCACCGAACGATGCCATGAATGCAACCGGGCCCGAGAACCTGGCGGTCGGTAGCGTCACCCGCGATGGAGCCTTCCGACCCCGACGCGAGCCAGGACTCGAGCAGCCCGGTTCGCACGGGTGCCGCGATGACGATCGGGGACCTGCTCCGCGACCGCGCCGTGAGGACCTTGACCCTCGGCCAGTTCGCCATCTCGACCGCCGTCTCGCTGCAGGCCACCGCGTTGCTCAAGCAGGTGTTCGACATCACGGGCCGCGAGTTCGACATCGGCCTGATCGGTTTGGCCGAGTTCCTCCCCGCCGCATTGCTCGTGCTGGTGAGCGGCCAGGTCGCCGATCGCCACAACCGCCGATGGGTCGCCCAGGCCGGCCTCGCCGGCGAGCTGCTGTGTTCGATGGCGTTGGCGATCTACGCACTGTCGAGTCCGACTCGGGCGTGGCCCCTGTTCGTGATCGCCGTGGCGTTCGGGACTTCTCGCGCGTTCGCCAATCCCGCCCTGCGGACCATGCCCCCGATGGTGGCCCCCGACGGCGCGCTCCACCGAGTCATCGCGGTGAACTCGGCGACATGGACATCGGCCGGCATCCTCGGCCCGGCCGCTTCGGGTCTGCTCTACGCCCTCGATCCGAGCGCCCCCTACTTCGTGTCGTTCGCGCTCATCGGGATCGGCATGGCCATGTACGGCGTCGTCCGGTTCCGCCGCCAGCCCGATCGACCCGACCCGGACAGCCGCCCCACCCTGCAGCACGCCTTCGAAGGGTTGCGCTTCATCCGCCGTTCGCCCATCGTCCTCGCGGCGATCTCGCTCGACTTGTTCGCGGTGCTGTTCGGCGGGGCTGTCGCGCTGCTCCCCGCAATCGCCGAGGAACGGCTGGGTGTGGGTTCGATCGCCTACGGCTTCCTCCGCGCCGCGGCCGGAATGGGCGCCGCGTCGATGGCGGTGCTGATCGCCGTGCGCCCCTTCGATCGGCGCGTCGGGCCGGTCCTGCTCGCTGCGGTCGGCGTGTTCGGACTCGGCACGATCGTCCTCGGACTCACCCGCAGCTACACTGTCGCGTTCGTTTCGGTCTTCGTGCTGTCGGCCGCCGACATGATCTCGGTCTACATCCGCGGCACGCTCGTTCCGTTGGTCACCCCCGACGAGAAGCGGGGTCGGGTGGTTGCGGTCGAAGGGGTCTTCATCGGCGCCTCGAACGAGCTCGGCGCGTTCGAGAGCGGCACCGCCGCGGCGTTGTTCGGTACGCCGTTCGCGGTGGTGAGCGGTGGAGTGGCGACGTTGGCCGTGGTCGGGATCTGGGCCGTGCTGTTCCCGTCGCTGCGGCGCATCGATCGGTTCCGTGATCTCGAACCGAGCGTCACTTCCGAACCAGCCAGCTGAGGCGACGCGCCTTTTCGTACACCGGTTGGGCCGCCAGTTGGCCCACACTCGTCGAGTACGTCGGGTACACGTGGATCAGCTTGGCCAACTCGCCGAGGCCCCACTCGTGGCGGATGCCGAGAGCCAGTTCGTGGATCATCTCGCCGGCCACCGGAGCCAGCACGTGGGCGCCGACCATCGTCCCTTTCACGGTGACCACGACGATCGTTCCGTCGGTCTCGTCGTCGGTCCGGGCCCGATCGTTGTGGCCGAGATCGAACCGCCACACCTCGACGTGGCGTCCGTGGAGGCGTTCGGCGTCCGCTGCCGTCAGCCCGGCGTGGGCGAGCTCGGGGTCGGTGAAGGTGCACCACGGAACCAGTTCGTCCACCGAAGCGCGCCCGGGGAAGAACATGTCCCGCACGGCCCGGACGCCGTCGTACGCCGCGGCGTGGGTGAACAGGTGGCGCCCGACCAGATCACCCGCCGCATAGATGCTCTTGACTGCGGTGCGGCCTCGTGCGTCGACGACCACACCGTGGTCGGCGGTCTGGACCCCCACCTCGGCGAGGCCGAGGCCCTCGAGGTTCGGCCGGCGGCCCGTCGCGATGACGACCTGATCGACCTCGATCACGTGCTCGATGCCGCCAGCTGCCACCGCCACCCGGCTGCGGTCATCGGTGCGGGTCACTGAACGGACGGTCGCGCTCGTGTGGACCACCACGCCCTCCGAGCGAAGCCGGGCGGTGAGCAGGCGGGTCAGCGCCGGTTCCTCACGAGGCAGCAGCCGAGCGGCGCGCTGGACGAGCGTGGTCGCGATGCCCAACCGAGCGAACGCCTGGGCCAACTCCACGCCGATGGGGCCGCCTCCCACGATCGCCACCGATCGGGGTGGGGTGACGACGTCCCACAGATCCTCGCTCGTGAGGTAGGCCCCGGGTACGAGCCCCTCGATGACGGGGACCGCGGGACGGCTTCCCGTGCACAACAAGATGTGCGATGCGTCGAGGGTGCGGACCTCGTCGACCTGCACTGAGGTCGGCCCGGTCAGCGTGGCCCTCCCGGAGATGTAGTCGATCCCGAGGGACGTGAACCGTTCCGCGTTGTCGTCGGTGGCGGCGATGGCCGCCTGCACGTTGCGGATCCGCTCCCAGACGCGGGCGAGGTCGATGGCCGGCTCGACGGCGGTGATCCCGAACCGATCGGCGTGGCGCATCGTGTGAGCTGTGCGGGCCGCCGCGACGAGCGCTTTCGATGGCACGCAGCCGGTCCACAGGCAATCGCCGCCGGGGCGGGTGCGTTCGACAACCGCTACCTTCAGCCCGAGCCCCACGGCGAACTCGGCCGCGGTCATGCCGCAGGAGCCCAGGCCGACGATGACCAGATCGTGCCGATCCGTTCCGCCCATGGGTCGTCCCTGCTTCCGGGGGGCTCAGCGCCGGCGTGTCGTCGTGGTCGGGCTCACCCGAGACCATCTCCCGCGAAGACCAACCAGAGGATCAGCGGGATGACGATCCAGGCCAACACCAGCAGCACGATGGCGTAGATCGCGAAGTTGTAGCTCTGGTCTCGCGGCGGCGCACCGCAGGCCCCGATGGTCTCGTACAACGCCTTCAGCGGCTGGTCGGTCGAGGTGCGGATCCGGCGGCGCGACACGGCTGCGGCGTAGAGCACCACCCACGCCAGCGCCAGCAGCACGGCGCCGAGCGCGACTCCGAACGTCACCTTGCCGATCGTGGAATCGAGCAAGCTGCGCACGACTCCCTGCACACCAGATGCAATGCCCGAGATGAACGCCCCACCGACCAGGAAGGTCGGTAGGCCGAGCGGCTTGGCGGTGAGGCCGCCCTGGATGGTGGTGGCGTTGATCCGCGCTCGGCGCAGCATGCGGTGCTCGTCGCTGCCCCACACGGCGTTGGCCTCTCGCCGCTCGTAGAGCTTGCGTATCCGGTCGATCATCGTGTTCTGGTGGCTCTTGACGATCCACCGGTTCACCTGTTGCACCGCGGCCTGGGCGACGGGTGAGACGGGCCCCAGGTTCGGCACCCTGGCGGGCCGGGCTCCGTTGCGATCGAGGACTTCGAGCGCACGCATGGCCAGACGGTGGGCTTCTTCGAACCGATCCGGTCGCCACAACGGGCGAGCCTTGGACAACTCGTTCACGATGTCCTGCTCGGGTTTGCCGGCGCCTCCGAGCTCTTCGAGGAGCCGGCCCTTCTCCTCCACGCTGTCGGCGCGCAGCACCCGGAGCGCGTCGATGCGATCGAGCAGGAGGCCGTCGTCGACCTCGTCGCCGACCGCCGGCACCGAAAGGTCATCCGTCGTCGGGTCCACGGCGTGGGTCCGCTTCGAGGAGATGGTGGTGTCGCCCATGACCTGCACCGTAATCCGAACCGCATGGGCCGAATGGCCCACCTTCCGAGGTAATTCGAGCGCGGAGCGTGAGTTCCTCGCGCGGAGTGTCGGGCTGCCCGTCGCGCGTGCTTCAATAGCGCCGTCGGGCAGCCGGGGAGGGGTCGCGCCTGATCACACCTACGACAAGGAGCACCACAGTCAGATGAACAAATTCGCCAAGGAGTTCAAGGACTTCATCGCCGGCGGCAACATGATCGAATTCGCGGTCGCTGTCATCCTCGGCGCCGCGATCGGCGCAGTGATCACGGCCTTCACCGAGGGCATCATGATGCAGATCGTCGCGGCCATCTTCGGGCAGCCCGATTTCAACTCCCTCACGATCGATCTCGGTGATGCCAAGCTCTTCTACGGCAGCGTGATCACGGCCTTCATCAGCCTCGTCATGGTCGGCCTGGTGCTGTTCATGATCATCAAGGCCTACAACAAGATGAAGGGGCCGAAGGCAGCCGCCGGCCCGTCGGAAGCCGACCTGCTCGCCGAGATCCGGGATCTGCTGAAGACTCGCGCCTGAGCGATTGCCGACCGGGCCGGCCGAGGTGCCGCCCGGTCCGGTCGGCGCCTCCCGTGTTCGAGGGCGACTTGCGTTCACGCGGGGGGGTCGATTGACTCACAGCGTGACCTCTCGCCGGCTCGTGGTGCTCAGCGCGTGCGCCCTGGCGCTCGTGATCGCCGCGTGCGGCACCTCTGAAGGCGCCCAGCAGGTCGAGACGTTCACCATCAACGGCATCGGCATCCTGCCGGCCCAGCCTCCACTCGCCGGCGACGGGCCCGGCGGATCGCCGGTCGGTGTTCCCGATTCGCTCCTCCCCTCGGGAGAGATCGAACGACCGCCGATCACCGACAACCGGGTGTTCCTCGAAGGTGACTCGGTGATGCGTGGCATGGCGATCGGGAATCCGGACGCGCTCGATCTCTACGTTGCGGCCCTCGGCTGGAAGCTGACGGTGGACGCCGAGGTGTCGCGGTTCACCGAAGAGGGCGTCTCGGAGATGAAGCGGCGCTCCACCGACATCCACCAGGTCGTGGTGGCGATGCTCGGCAACAACTACAACGGCGACGTCGCCCGGTTCGCGGGCGAGATCACCGGCATGCTGGCGGCCTTCCCCGACGTGCGGCTGTTCGTCATGTTCACGGTGCCGGAGTTCGAACCTGCCCAACGCGAGGTCAACGACGTGCTGCGGCTCGCGGCTGCCACCGACGACCGGCTGGTGCTGATCGATTGGGAGCGGATGAGCCGCGAGATCGACGGTGTGCTGACCTCCGACGGCCTGCATCCCACGAGCTACGGCGCCGACGTGCTGGCCCAGGCGCTCGGAGTGACCCTCGGGCTCGCCCCGGGCGCCGGACCCGATGTCACGCTTCCGGCACTGGGCTCGGCATCGCGGCCGGCACTCGCTCCAGGCGTCGACACCAACAAGGGCGAGAACTCCGCCGGGTTGAGCGCCAACCCGCCGCGCGCGACCACCACGACGAGGGTTCGTACGACGACCCCCGCCACCACCACGAGCGCGGCACCACCCAGCACGACTCGCGCCACCACACCCGCCGCCCCGCCCACCACCAAGCCGCCCACCACGTCGCCGACGACCACCGCTGCGGCCAACCCCACCACGGCGGCCTCGACCACGCTCGCCCCGTCGAGTTCGGTGGCAACGACCGTGACGGCACCACCCACGGTGCCCGCCACGACCGCCACGCCGCCCCCCACCACGCAGGCCCCGAACCCGACGTAGGGCTGCGCGGCGCCGCCCGCGCCATTCAGGGGAGGAAACGCGTCCCGCCTGCCCTCGGAGCTACGGTGCGAGCGCGCCGAACGGGGCGAGGTTGCGGAGCACCGTGAAGGCCGCGACGACCACTGCGAGGGCGATCGTCCACGCCGGTCGCCACTGGCGGATCACGCTGGGTGCCGGCCGCCCGCGAGCGGCCCGCCACCAGGCCGTCCACCCGATGGCCAACGCAGCGATGCCGATGGGGAGCAGTGCGTTGGTCGCCACGGCGCCCGCCAGGTCGCCCTGGACGAGGAGGCGCAGCCCTCGCGAGGCGCCACACCCCGGGCACCACACGCCGGTCGCGGCGTGCAGCGGGCACTGCGGGTACCACGACGTCGTGAGCGGGTCGTGCCGGGCCAACACCCCGGCTCCGGCCGCCCCCACGAGCCCGGCGGCGATCGGGCCGAGCCGCGACGGCCGCGGGGTGGCCGAGCGCGTCGGAGTCGTGGCCGTCATGGCCCCGTAGCGTAGAGCGACGTGTTGCAGGTCTCGGGACTCTCGGTGGAGGTGGGCGGACGACTCGTCGTCGACGCGGCCACCTTCACGGTGATGGCCCGCGACAAAGTCGGCCTGGTGGGTCGTAACGGGGCGGGTAAGACCAGCCTGTTCAAGGTGCTCGGGGGCGAGTCCGATCCCATCGCCGGGCACATCCAACGCAAGGGCGGGTTCGGCTACCTGCCCCAGGACCCTCGCATCGCCGGGGTGCTCGATGGTCGCACCGCCGTCACCCACGTGCTGTCGGGGCGGGGTTTCGACGAGGAAGTCGTGCGGATCGAGAAGCTGCGCATCGCCATGGAGGAGCAGCCCGACGAACGCAACGTCGCCCGGTTCAGCAAGGCCGAGGAGGAGTTCTCCTCACGCGGTGGCTACTCGGCCGAGAGCGAGGCTCGGGCGCTCGCCGCCGGTCTCGGCCTGGCCGCCGACCGGATGGATCTGCCGCTCGGGGTGCTGTCCGGAGGTGAGCGGCGCCGGGTCGAGCTCTCGCGCATCCTGTTCGCCGGCTCGGACGCGCTGCTGCTCGACGAACCGACCAACCACCTCGACATCGACGCCAAGACCTGGCTGCTCCAGTACATGCGCCAGTACCGCGGCGCGCTGCTCGTGATCAGCCACGACCTCGACCTGCTCGACGAGGCGATCACCCGGGTGCTCCATCTCGACCGTGCCCAGGAAGATGCCACTGGCCACATCGTCGAGTACAAGGGCACCTACAGCCAGTACCTGGCGGCGCGAGCGCGCGACGAGGTGTTGCAGGCCAAACGCGCCGCAGCCCAGACCAAGGAGATCAACCGTCTCCAGACCGTGGTCGACCGCTTCGGAGCCAAGGCCACCAAGGCGGCGATGGCCCACAGCATGGAAAAGCGCATCGCTCGCCTGGCGGCGGACAAGGTCGACGCGCCCACCCGCGGCCGCCAGATGGCAGTGCGGTTCCCTGAACCCCCGCCGGCCGGTGGCACGGTCATCACCGCCACCGATCTCGCCAAGGCCTACAAGGGTCCGCCGATCTTCGAAGACGTCAGCTTCGACCTCGGACGGGGCGAACGGCTGTTGGTGCTGGGGCTGAACGGCGCCGGCAAGACGTCGCTCCTGCGGATCCTGGCCCGCGAGACCGAGCCGGAGCTCGGCGAGTTCACGTTCGGCCACAACGTCACCGTCGGCTACTACGCCCAGGAGCACGACAACCTCGCCACCGATCGCAGCCTGCTCGACAACATCCGCACCGAGGTCCCGTTGGGCGTCAACCTCACCGAGACCCAGCTCCGCGGGCTGCTCGGGATGATGGGATTGAGTGGCGAGAAGGTGTTCCAAGATGCGGGCACGCTGTCGGGCGGGGAGAAGACCAAGCTGGCCCTGGCCATGCTGATGGTGGGCCGGAACAACCTGTTGTTGCTCGACGAGCCGACCAACAACCTCGACCCGCCCAGCCGCACCGCAGTGGCCGAGGCCCTGTCGGGCTGGCGCGGCTCGCTCATCTTCGTCAGCCACGACACGGAGTTCGTCGAGGCACTCGCACCCACCAAGGTGCTGCTCCTGCCCGACGGTCAAGTCGACTACTTCAACGAGGACTGGCTCGAGCTCGTCAGCCTGGCGTAGCCGCCCGCTGGCGCGACTACGGTCCGGCGCCATGCGTCTGGGGATCTTCGGTGAACTCGTCAACAGCGGCACGGTCGACAAGGTGGTGGCCCAGGCCAGTGAAATCGAACGACAAGGCTTCGACTCCTACTGGGTTCCGCAGATCTTCGGCCTCGATGCGCTGACGGCTTTGGCGGTCGTGGGTCGCGAGGTTCCCCGGATCGAGCTGGGAACCGCCGTCGTACCGACATTCCCGCGGCATCCGATGATGCTCGCCCAGCAGGCGCTCACGGTGAACGACGTGAGCGGCGGGCGGTTGTGCCTCGGCATCGGGCTGTCGCACCAGATCGTGATCGAGAGCCTGCTCGGGATGAGCTTCGACAAGCCCGTCCGGCACTTGCGGGAGTACCTGTCGGTACTGGGGCCGCTCACGCGAGGCGAGGGCGTCGGGTTCGCGGGGGAGACCTACCGGGTTCACGTGGGTCTCACCGTGTCGGGGATCCCGCCGTTCCCGATCGTGGTCGCGGCACTGGGCGAGCAGATGCTGAAGGTCACCGCTCGACTGGCCGACGGCACGCTCACCTGGTGCACCGGACCGGCGACGCTGGCCAGTCACATCGTTCCGACCATCACCGCCGCGGCCGAAGCCGCCGAGCGGCCGTCGCCCCGGGTGATCTCGGCGCTCCCGGTCTGCGTCACCGCCGATCGAGCCGGCGCCCACGAACGGGCCGCCGCCGTGTTCGCGATGTACGGCACGCTCCCGAGCTACCGCGCCATGCTCGACCGGGAAGGCGTCGCCGGACCTGCCGACATCGCCATCGTCGGGAGTGCCGCCGAGGTGTCAGAGCGAATCGCTGCCCTCGGCGAGATCGGCGTGACCGACTTCGTCGCCGCCGAGTTCCCGGGGAACCCCGACGAAGCCCACGCCACCCGCGAGGCCTTGAGGAGCATTCTGTGAGCACGCTGCCCGACATCTCCGTCGCCCTTCCCCCGACGCCCCAGACCCCTGATCTCGTTGCCTACGCCGAGGAACTCGGGTACACCCGAGCCTGGCTCTACGACACCCCGGCACTGCAGCTCGATGTGTGGATGTCGTTGGCACTGTGCGCGGCGCGGACCGATCGGATCGGCCTCGGTCCGGCGGTGCTCGTGCCGAACCTGCGCCATGTGCTCGTCACCGCCTCGGCCATCGCCCACTTGGAATCGCTGGCCGCTGGGCGCACGGCGTATGCGATCGGCACGGGGTTCACCGCCCGAATGGCACTGGGTCAGCGACCACTGCCGTGGCAGTACGTGATCGACTACGTGAGCCAGCTCAAGGCGTTGCTCCGGGGCGAGACCGTCGAGGTCGACGGCACGATGATCGCGATGATCCACGGCGATGGGCAGGCACCTCCCCGCCCGCTCACCCCGCCGATCATCATCGCCGCCACGGGCCCGAAGGGCCAGCAGCTCGCCCGCGAGCACGGCGACGGCGTGTTCGGGGTGGGCCCGGTGCCGGGGTTCGACTTCGCGGCATCGCTCACGTTCGGCACGGTGCTCGACCCAGGGGAGTCGGCTGATTCCGAGCGTGTCCTCGGCGCCGCCGGGCCCGCCGCCGCGGTGGCGTTCCACGCGATCTACGAGAGCAATCCTGCAGCGGTCGAGTCGCTGCCCGGCGGCGCGGTGTGGAAGGCCGCCATCGAGAGCTTCCCGGAGAACGTGCGGCACCTCGAGATCCATCGCGGCCACCTCACCTCGCTCAACGACCACGACCGTCAGGTCGTCACGGGCCCAATGGCTGTCGGCTTCACGATGTCGGGCGAGGCCGCCGATGTACGCGCTCGGCTCGAGCAACTCGGTTCCGCCGGGGTGACCGACGTTGCCTACCAGCCGATCGGCCCCGACCCTCAGCGAGAACTGCGAGCGTTCATCGAGGCCGCCCGCGGCTGAACCGGCGCCCACCAGTGGTGGGGTGCACGGGACCAAAGTCCTTCCTGGAACGACTTCTGGACCACGCTGGCCGCTGCCCCCGGGGCCGACACTCTGGGCATGAGATCGTTGACCGGCGCATTGCTCGGCGCGGCCGCGCTTGCGCTCGGCGCGTGCGGTAGCGGTGCCGCCGACGGAGACACCTTGACCGGCATTCGCCGCACACCGCCGCTGCAGGTGGCAGGGGTCTCGGTCGAGGAGGTCGCTCCGCGCTCCGGGCCGATGGAATTGGTTGCCGCCGCTCCGGGCCGGCTCCTCGTCGTCTACTTCGGGTACACGAACTGCCCCGACATCTGCCCGACGACGTTCGCGGCGCTGCGCACCTCGTTGCGGGAGCTCGGCGACGACGCCGATCGCATCGACATCGCGTTCGTCACGGTCGACCCGGAGCGTGACACCGCCGAAGTGCTCGGCGGCTACCTCTCGTCGTTCTTCGGCGATCAGTGGCATGCGCTGCGCACGGGTGATCCCGCTGCGCTCGAGGCCGCCGAGGGGCCGTTCCTGGCCTCGTCGTCCGTCGGGACCACGTTCGACGGACGGGTCGCAGTGACCCACACGGGAACGACCTACGTCGTCGACTCGACCGGTGAGGTCGTTCTGGAGTGGGGCTTTCCCACTGCTGCCGACGACATGACCGCTGATCTTCGTCGACTCCTGGAGGAGGGCTCATGAACACCTCTCGCCGCCGCGGCGCCCGCCCCGCAGTGCTGTTCGTCGCCGTCGGGCTCGCCCTCGCCGGCTGTGGCAGCGACGCGGAGGAATCCTCGGGTGACGGCCCGCAGGGCGGAAGTGGCGCGGCGATCACCATCGACGGTGCGTGGGCTCGGACGAGTCCGGCGAACGCGTCGAACGGTGCGACCTACCTGACGATCACGTCGCCCGATGGTGACACGTTGCTCGGTGCCGAAGTCGGCGCCGACCTCGCCGGGGTGGCACAGATCCACGAGACGGTCACCGCCGAGCAGAGCGCAGATTCGATGGACTCCGGCTCGATGGACTCCGCGCCGATGGAGATGACGATGCAGGAGGTCGACAGGATCGCGCTTCCGGCCGGCGAAACGGTCGCGCTGGAGCCCGGCGGCTACCACATCATGTTGATGGAGTTGACGGCGCCGCTCGAGCTCGGCCAGACCTTCTCGCTCGAACTGATCTTCGAGAAGGCCGGAACGAAGACCGTCGAAGTGACGGTGGCCGATGACGCTCCCTGACCTCGACCAGCTCGCAGGGTCGACGCCGGACCCGGCGCCGAAGCCTCCGGGATCGCACGGGCGCAGCTACGCGTTCGTTGCCGTTGCGGTGCTGGCGCTCGTGGCGATCGTCGGTGGGGCGATCGCGATCGGCACGGACTCCGGAGGTGACACGGCGTCGGGCCGGACGATCCGCTACCTCGTGCCGCTCGGCACCGGCGACCGGATCGATGCGGGGGAGGACGTCCAGATCATTCCGGCCCAGCTCACCCTCGCCGTCGGTGACGAACTGGTGCTCATCAACGAAGACGATCGCGTGCACACCGTGGCGGGCTACCAGGTTCGAGCCGGCGACACCGTGGCCATCTCCTACCCTCGGCCCGGCCTCTATATGAACGCCTGCTCGGTGAACACCGATGAACTCGTCACCATCACCGTGGTTCCGTGATCCGGTGCCGCTCCGAACGCACCGCTGGGTCGTCGCCGCGGCGCTGACCGTCGTGACCCTGGGGTGTGGTGACTCGGGCGGGTCGGGTGGCCTGTCCGGACTCGTCATCGCTCCGCTCGGGGCCGCCGGCTCCGTGGACGAATCGGTCACGACGTTCGACGATCTCCTCGGCAAGCCGATGGTGGTGAACCTCTGGGCCCCGTGGTGCCCACCCTGCAAGGCCGAGATGCCCGACTTCGACATCGTCGCCGGGCAGCGCTCCGACGTACGGATCATCGGCCTCGCCACGGGCACCGAGGAGGCTGCAGCCGTCGACTTCGCCGAGAAGGTGGGCGTGACCTACGAGCTCTACTACGACGTCGAGGACGTCGCGCTCGTCGAGCTCGATGTCGCAGGGCTTCCGGCCACGTTGTTCATCGACGACACCGGCGCGATCGTCGCCACCCACCAGGGGGTGCTCAGTGCCGAGGAGCTCGACGCCAAGATCACCGAGCTGATCGCGAGCTGAGTCAGCCTCCGCCGAGAGCAACCGGGGTACCGCGTTCTTTGGCGACGAGGTCGAAGAAATCGTTGCCCTTGTCGTCGACGATCACGAAGGCGGGGAAGTCGTGGACCTCGATCCTCCAGACGGCCTCCATGCCGAGTTCGGCGTATTCGAGCACCTCCACCTTGGTGATGCAGTCCTGGGCCAGCCGTGCGGCCGGACCGCCGATCGATCCGAGGTAGAAGCCACCGTGTTCCTTGCACGCGTCGGTCACCTGCTTGGAGCGGTTGCCCTTGGCGAGCATGACGAAACTGCCGCCGGCCGCCTGGAACTCCCGAACGTAGCTGTCCATCCGCCCGGCCGTGGTGGGTCCGAACGAGCCCGACGCCATGCCCTCGGGGGTCTTGGCGGGCCCGGCGTAGTAGACGCAGTGATCCTGCAAGTACTGGGGCAGCCCCAGCCCCGCGTCGAGCCGCTCCTTGATCTTGGCGTGGGCGATGTCGCGGGCCACGACCATCGGCCCGGTGAGCATGACCCGGGTCCTCACCGGGTACTGCGAGAGCGTCTGACGGATCTCGCTCATCGGCCGGGTCAGATCGATCTGCACGACCTCGCTGCCCTCGAGGTCGTCGTGAGTGGTCTCGGGCAAGAAGCGCGCCGGATCGGTCTCGAGCTGTTCGAGGAAGACGCCGTCGGCGGTGATCTTGCCGAGGGCCTGGCGGTCGGCGGAGCACGACACGGCGATGGCCACCGGGCAGCTGGCGCCGTGCCGGGGAAGGCGGACGATGCGTACGTCGTGGCAGAAGTACTTGCCCCCGAACTGGGCGCCGATGCCGGTCTGCTGGGCGAGCTGCAGCACCTTCGCCTCGAGCTCCTGGTCGCGGAAACCGTGGCCGAGCAGTGAACCGGCCTTCGGCAGCGTGTCGAGGTACCGTGCGCTCGCCAGCTTGGCGGTCTCCATCGCGAACTCGGCCGATGTGCCACCGATGGCGATGCCCAGGTGGTACGGCGGACATGCCGCGGTGCCCAGGGTCTTGATCTTGTCGAAGATCCACGGCAGCAGGGTCTTTTCGTTGAGGAGCGCCTTGGTCTCCTGGTACAGGTAGCTCTTGTTGGCGCTGCCACCGCCTTTGGCCATGAACAGGAACTTGTAGGCGTCGCCGTCGATCGCCGAGATCTTGATCTCGGCGGGCAGGTTGTTGGCGGTGTTCTGTTCCTCGTACATGTCGAGCGCGGCCATTTGGCTGTAGCGGAGGTTGCTCGTGAGGTACGTGTCGAAAACGCCCCGGGCGATCGCCTCCTCGTCGCCGCCGCCGGTGAACACGAACTGGCCCTTCTTGCCCTTCACGATGGCGGTGCCGGTGTCCTGGCACATCGGCAGCACCCCACCGGCGGCGATGCAGGCGTTCTTGAGCAGGTCGAGGGCGACGAAGCGATCGTTGGCGCTGGCCTCGGGGTCGTCGAGGATGTTGCGGAGCTGCTGCAGGTGGCCGGGGCGCAACAGGTGGGCGATGTCACGCATGCCGGCCGCCGTGATCGCAGTGAGTGCTGCCGGCTCGACCTTCAGGAACGTCCCGTGCGGGGTGTCGAACGTGGAGACCCCATCGGTGGTGAGCAGCCGGTACGGCGTCTCGTCGTGGGCGAGGGGGAGCAGCTCGGTGAAGGCGAAGTCCGGCATGGTCCGAACCGTATGCGATGACGGCCCCTTCGAGAGCGCCGGGCTTGACGGCGATATACTGAGTATGCATACTTGGTATCAATGGCTGTTCGTGAAGGATTGCTCGCCCTGCTGCACGAAGGACCGCGGCACGGGTACCAGCTGAAGACCGAGTTCGAGACTGCCACCGGCGGGGTGTGGCCGCTCAACATCGGCCAGGTGTACACCACGCTCGATCGGCTCGAACGAGACGGGCTGGTGGAGCTCGCGGAGGTCGGTGCGCAGAAGACCTACCGGATCACCCACGCCGGGGCCGCGGCGCTCGGCGAGTGGTGGCAGACCGTCCCTTCCGACGATCCGCCACCCCGTGACGAGCTGATGCTCAAGGTGCTGATGGCCGTCGAATCAGGAGCCGAACAAGCGCTCGAAGTGATCACTCGTCACCGCACCGCGCTCCTCGGGCTGCTGCAGCTGCGCCGCCGCGAGCTCGGCCGCGGGCCCCGAACCACCGGGGAAGGCGGCGAGGCGTTGGCCGCCGCCATGGTGAGCGACGCGCTCGTGGTGCGCGCCGAAGCCGATCTCCGTTGGCTCGACCTGTGCGAGTCCCGACTGACCACCAACCGTTCGACCCACCCCCGATCGACACGACAGGGAGACCGATGATGGCAACCGGACCGATCCTCGAAGTCCGCGACGTGGTCAAGGCCTACGGCGCCGGACCCACCGAGATCCGAGCCCTGAACGGCGTGAGCCTGGCCGTCGAGCCCGGCGAGTTCGTCGCCATCATGGGCCCGTCGGGATGCGGGAAATCCACGCTCCTCCACCTCGGCGGCGCGCTCGGAAGACCCCAGCGCGGGGCGAGTCCTCGTCACCGGACGGGATCTCGCGACGCTGAACTCCTCGCAGCGTGCCCAGTTGCGCCGGCGCGACGTCGGCTACGTGTTCCAACGGCTCAACCTGATCCCGGCGCTCACCGCCCTGGAGAACGTCATGCTGCCGCTCGAGCTCGATGGCGTGAGCGCTCGGGTGGCGCGCCGGCGAGCGGTCGAGGCGCTCAACATCGTCGGCCTCGACCACCGGCTCGACCGGTATCCCGACGACTTCTCGGGTGGTCAGCAGCAGCGCATCGCGGTTGCCCGCTCGGTCGTCAGCCGGCGCAAGCTGTTGCTCGCCGACGAGCCGACAGGTGCGCTCGACACGCTCAACGCCGATCAGGTGATCGAGCTGCTCGCCACCTTCGGCCCCCGTCACGGAACGGCGGTCGTGCTCGTCACCCACGAACCCCGCTTCGCGAGCTGGGCCGATCGCGTGGTCTTCCTCCGGGACGGCCGGATCATCGATCAGACCGCGCCGGTCGGGCCGCGGCTGGAGGCGGTGTCGTGACCCTGCTCGACGATCCGTCGATCGCGCCGACCGACCAGTCCGACGGCGCGTTGCCGAGCCGCTCGTTCGCATCGGCAGGGAGTTGGCGTTTCGCTGCTCGCCTCGCCCGCCGAGAGGTGCAGCGCCGCCCCGGCCGCACGTTGCTCGTGGTGCTACTCGTCGCAGTGCCGGTGTTGGCGATGACGATCGCCAGCGTGTTGTTCCGCACCAACGACGAGACCCACGCCGACCGCTTCGCCCGCGAGTTCGGAACCGCCGATCTCGTCGCCCGCTCCGATGTGGAGGTCTCTGCACTCGCCGCCGCTCTGCCGGCCGGATCACGCACGACGATTGTCACCGAATGGTCGTGGACCGGGATACGCGCCGACAACGGTCGACGAGCGGTGGCGACGATCGTCGATCTCGATCCGGCCGACGAACTCGTCTCCGGCGTGCTCGAGCTCACCCGGGGTCGCCTTCCCGGCGTCGGAGAGGTGGTGATCTCCTCCGACCTCGCCGATCGGCTGGGGCTGGGAATCGGAGATCGGCTCCGAGCCCGTGACTTCGGAGTCGACGCCGAAGTGGTCGGGTTCGCCCGGCTGGCACGCGACTTCCGAATCCCGATCGTGCTCGGCCCTTCGCTGGACCTCTTCTCGGGTGGCATCGGGGTGTCCGAAAGCCTGCTGATCGCCCTTCCCCCGGACGCGGACGTCGCAGCCGTTCGAGCCGACCTCGTTGCCGGCGCATCGCCGTCGGGCGTCGCGCCCTCTGTCCTCGATGGTGAGAGCGGGTACTACACCGTGGGTGACCCCGCCGATCGATGGAGGGCAGTGCTGTTCGGCTGGATCGCCGGCGCGCTGTTCTTGGCGGTCCTCGGCATCATCGTCGCCGCCGCCTTCTCGGTGAGCGCCCGACGCCAATTGGTCACCGTCGGGGTGATGTCGGCCAATGGCGCCGACCCGTCGGCCGTGCGCCGGGTGCTGGCGCTGCAGGGCGCCTGGTCAGGAGCGGCGGGCGCCGTGCTGGGGGTGACCACCGGCTTGGTCGGGCTGCTGCTCGCCAAGGGCTTCGTGGAGTCGGTGATCGCCCACCGGCTCGGGGGCTACCGATTCTCCGGCTCGGACCTGGCGGCGATCGGCATCACCGGCATCGCCGCGGCCACGCTGGCGGCCTTCGTACCGGCCCGGGCCATCAGCCAGATGCCGACCCTCGCCGCCCTGGGTGGGCGAAGGCCGCTCGGCCGGGTCCCCCGGCGCCTGGTCCCGGTTGGTCTGGCGATCTTCACCCTGGGGGTGATCCTGTTGACGCTGGTGGCCGCGGCGGTCAGCGGGGGCGGTCAGGCCGACGGCGAGGAGTTCTTCGCCCTCGTCGGCATCCTCGGCGGGGTCGGGGTGCTCGTCGGAGCGTGTTGCGCCAGCCCGTTGGCCGTCGGGTTGCTCGGGCCCGTCGGGGAACGGATCGGCGGTATCGGCCGGCTCGCGGCGCGCAGTCTTGCCCGGGGTCGTACGCGCAGCGCTGCGGTGGTGTCGGCCATCGCGGTGGCCGGTGCGGCCGCAGTTGCCCTCTCGGCGGGCTTCGCCTCCCAAGCCCGGCAGTACGAGCTGGAGCAGCGCGCCGCGCCGATCAGTGTCGAGGGGAGCGACGGGGCGGCCACGAATCCGCCTCCTGGCAACGTGACGGTGTTCCCGGTGCAGAACTACTTCGCGCCAGTCGGCCAGGTGGGCACCATCTCCCCGCCACCGGCGCTGGACCGGCAGGTGATCGACGATCTCACCGCGGTCCTTCCGGAACTGACGTGGTCGCCGCTTCGAACGGCCTTCTACCAACCCGACCCCTCCGCGCTCTCCGAAGGCGAATTCCTCGACCCACAGATCCCCGTGGGGAACTCGGCGCTGCTCGATCTTCTCGGTTTCACCGAGGCCGACCGCGCCGAGCTGGAGCGCGTGGGTGCGATGTGGCTCTGGCCGCAGTCAGATCCGACTGAGCTGACGCTCCAGACCATCGACGGCCCGGTCGCGATGCGGGCCGCGGGACCCTCGTCGAACACGCTGTCGTCATCAGTGCCGATTCCTGTGTCCGGCCCGGGCATCGTGATCACCGAAGCGAAGGCCGAGTCCTTGGGGTTCGAGATCATCGAGACCTCGGCCGTCGGCATCCTTCCCGGGTCGATGACTCTCGACCAGCAGGAGCGGCTCCAGGACGCGTTCCCGTCGACCTTCCTCCCGGTACTCGGCGGCACGGCTGCCGACTCGTCGTGGGCGACCACGGTGAACTGGTCGTGGGTCGATCCCGGCCCTGGCCTCTCGCCCGCACGACTCCAACTGATCGTCGCCGTGGTGGCGGTGGTGTTCGTGCTGCTCGTGGTCGCCATCGGGCTCGCGCTCGCCGCCACGGAATCCAAGGACGAGCGCGACGTGTTGCTCGCCGTCGGTGCCCGCCCGGGCTCGCTGCGGCGGGTTGCGGCGGTGAAGGGCGCCTACCTGGCGCTGGCCGGCGCCGTGATCTCCGTGCCCACCGGCCTGGTGCCGTTCTGGGCGGTGTGGCGAGCGGCGGCCACGATGTACGTCTACGTCCCGACCACCGAGGGCTTCGAGCAAGCTGCCGCGCCGGTCGCGGTGCCATGGTTGACGATCTCGGCGTTGGTGCTCGCCATCCCGCTGATCGCGGCCCTCGGAGCGTGGTTCGCCAGCGCCGTCGCCCACACGGTCAAGCCGGTGCGCATGTCCACCCTCGCCCACGACTGACCCCGCCGCCCCGTCCCGTCCCGCCCCGCCCCGCCTCGCGATCGCTGCGCCGCGTGGGCCGGCGATTTCGGGCCGTTTGGAACGCCCCGCCGACTCGACGCGCGACGCTTTGAGCATGTTGTCAGGTCGTCTCGCCGTGCTCCCGGCACTCGCGATGCTCGGTTGCGGGCTCGTCGGCTGGCCGCAGCCGGCGTCGGCGGCGCAGCCCAAGGTGCTCTTGATCGGCGACTCCACGCTCGCCGCGCTCGACTGGTACAGCAGCAGCCAGCGTCAGCTCAAGGGCCTCGATTACGTGCTGGAGGCGGCGTCGTGCCGCGCCGTGACGGCGACATCGTGCGTCGGGCGCACCAGCCCGAGCGGTACTCGCACCCGACCGGCCAACGCCTTGTCGGTGCTGGAGTCGTATCCCGCCGGCACCTTCGAGGAACTGGTGCTGATGGTGGGCTACGACGAGTCCTCCAGCGTGTTCCGGGACTCCGTGGTCGAGCTCCCACGCGTCGCGCGCGATCTCGGTGTGGATCACATCACCTGGCTCACGTTCCGCACCGACGTCGACTACACGGCGCCGGGGAACGACACCTCGTATCGCGGCAACAACCGCCTGCTGTACGCCGCGGCCGACAGCTCAGGTGGGTACATCGATCTGCTCGACTGGGATTGGTGGGTCGACAACCACTCCGGCCTCGTCGAGGCCGACGGTGTCCATCTCACCGCCAAGGGAGCGAGCGAAGTCGCCACCTTGATCCGCCAGGCCGTGATCAACCACTGGGGATCGAGCGCGGTGAGCTCGAACACGGCGATCGCCAGCACCACGTCCGGTGCGTCCGACGCGGATTCCGATGAGGAGGACGGCGGGCGCCCGACGTTGAGCTACGGCTCCCTCGGCAACCCGGTGCGCCGCGCCCAGGAACTGTTGCTCGACGTGGGATCCGAGGCCCTCGAGCCCTACGGCATCACCGGGCGCTACTTCGCCGCGACTCGGCGGGCCGTGCGCGAGTTCCAGGCCATGGTGCGCGACGACCACGACGCGTCGATGGTGATCGACGGCGTGGTCGGTCCCCAGACGTGGGCGTGGCTCGACGAGCTGGCCGACGGAAACACCTCGGCGCGCAACGGCAGTGCCGCCACCAGCTCGTCCAGCGCGTCGAGTTCTTCGGGCTCGGCGACTTCGACCGTTGTGTCGCCGGGCGCGTCCGGTGAGCGCATCACGTTGAGTTACGGCGTCCTCGGACCACCGGTCGAGGAGCTCCAGGAGATCCTGCTTCGCATCGGTTCGCCGACGTTGGAGCCCTACGGGGTGACCGGTCGCTACTACGCCGTCACCCGTTCCGCGGTGCGTGAGTTCCAGACCGAGGTTCGCCGACGCTACGACTCGTCGATGGTGGTCGACGGGATCGTGGGCCCGACCACGTGGCGTTGGTTGGACGAGCTCGACCCGGGCTGAATCGGGTCGACGTCCGCGGGAGCGGCCGGATCGGTCGGCGAGTGGGGGCGCCACCGGGTACGGTCCGCGCATGTCCACCGACCATCCTTGGGGCGAGCAGACCGAGCGGGCGATCGCCAACTTCCCGATCTCCGGTCGTGCCCTGCCGTTCGAGCTGATCCGGGCCCTGCTGTCGCTGAAGGCGGTGGCCGCCACGGTGAACGGGCGGCGCAAGGTGATCCCCAAGGATGTCGCGACCGCGATCCATGACGCCGCCCTCGAGCTGGCCCACGAGCCGCGCCCGGAGTGGTTCCCGGTCGACGTGTTCCAGACCGGCTCGGGCACCAGCACCAACATGAACGTCAACGAGGTGATCGCCACGATCGCGAGCGCTCGGCTCGGCCGGCCAGTGCACCCCAACGACGAGGTCAACGCGTCGCAATCGTCGAATGACGTGTTCCCCACCGCCGCCCGACTCGCCGCGTGTGTCCTCATCCAACGCAAGGTCATCCCGGCGCTCGAGCACCTGGAGTCCGAACTGCGGCAACTCTCGAAACACCATGCCCACACCGTCAAGGCCGGGCGCACGCATCTGATGGACGCCGTGCCGATCACCTTCGGCGACGAGGCTGGAGGGTGGGCGCGTTCCGTGCGGCTGGGCATCGAGCGGCTCGTTGGCGTGTTGCCGCGGCTCGGGGAGCTGCCGCTCGGCGGGACGGCGACTGGTTCCGGGCTCAACGCACCCAAGGGTTTCGCCGCCGATGTCATCGCCAAGCTCGCTCTCGACCTGCAGCTCCCCCTCGTCGAAGCGGCTGATCACTTCGAGGCCCAATCGGCCCAGGACGTCCTGATCGAAGCGAGCGGCGTGGCCAAGGTCGTGGCACTCAGCCTGCACAAGATCGCCGGCGACCTGCGTCTGTTGAGCAGCGGCCCGGCGACCGGGCTCGCCGAGCTCCAGCTGCCGGCGCTCCAGGCGGGTTCGTCGATCATGCCGGGCAAGGTGAACCCGGTGATCCCGGAAGCGGTGCAGCAGGTCGCCGCCCAGGTCGTCGGCAACGACGCGGCGATCACGTTCGCGGCAACCGCATCGACGTTGCAGCTCAACACGGCCATGCCCGTGATGGCCGACAACCTCCTGGAATCGCTGCGGCTGATCGCCAACGTGACGAGCGTGTTCGCCGTGTCGTGCATCGCAGGGATCGTCGTGAACACCGACACGATGCGGCACTACGCCGGGAGTTCTCCGGCGATCGTCACTGCGCTCAACCCGCTGATCGGGTACGAGGCGGGTGCTCGAATCGCCAAGCGGGCGGTCGCCGAGCGCCGCACCGTCCGCGAGCTCGTCCTCGAAGAGGGCCTGCTCGACGAAGCGGCCCTGGATGAAGCCCTCGATCTGGGCTCGATGGCGGGCCTGCGGCGGCGCCGGGGCGATTGACCGTCAGACGGGCGTGCCGGCGTACGGGCTCGGATCGCCGGCAACGGGGATCGACGGTTTGGACCATTGCGTGGTGGTGGCGATCAGCGACGACACCCGCCCCCACGCCGCCGGGCTCCATCCTTCCGCCGCGTCGGGGATGGTGCCGTCGATCCGCACGAAGACGAACGCCGGGAGCCGACTCAACCCGAACGCCTTGACGGCCGCGCGCTGGGGTCGCAGAACACCAAGAACTCCTCGGCGAGGGGGCCCAGGAACTGCCTGGCCTCGTCGGGGCCGCAGGTGATCAGGAAGTTGACCCGGACTGCGGCGCCGCTGAAGTCGCGCAGGATCCGCGCCGCAGTGTCGAGGATCCAGGAGCTCTCGTTGGTGTACGGGTCGAGCGCAACGGTCGCGAGATGGAATGTGGTGAGCCACTCAACGAGTGGACGCGCACGTCCGCCGAGTGGGGACAGCACGAGATCGGCGGGTGGGTTCGTAGCCACGGAGTGCGACGGTAGCAAGCCACCGCTACGGTTTCAGAAATGCACCCGATCGAGCGCCTGAGATATGTCGCCCGGGCGTCGGGTGCTGACCAGCGGGTGCTCGTCCGTGAGACGGCCTCGGCGCTGCGGGGACTCCGGCTCGAACCGAGCGGCCTCGTGACGGCGTGCCGGCGCATCGTGGAGCGCCACCCCACGTCAGGACCCCTGTGGTGGCTCTGTGCTCGGGTGCTCACCGCGCCGGATCCCTTTGTCGAGTCGCATGCCGCGTCCGACGAGATCGAGCGTGACCCGACACCCGACCACCTCGTTGCCCACCTGCCCGACGAAGTCACCGTCACCGTGGTCGGCTGGCCCGATCTCGCCGGTGAGGCCCTGGTGCGCCGCGGCGACCCGTACGTGTTGAGCATCGATGCTCACGGGGAAGGCACGTCGTACGTGCGGCGCCTGCAGCGTGCCGACGTCGAGGCCGAGGTCGTCCCGGTCGCCGGGCTGGCCGCTGCAGTCATCAACAGTGATCTCGTGCTGATCGAGGCCGTCGCCATCGGTCCCGACGGCGCGTTGTGCGTCGCTGGCTCCCGGGCCGCCGCCGCGGTGGCCTATTGCGCCGAGATCCCGGTGTGGCTGGTCGCCGGCATCGGGCGCCGGCTCCCCGAACCGTTGTGGGACCAGCTCGTCAGCCGGGCCGGCGATGGTTGCTCACCGTGGGAGGCCGACGACGAGGTCGTGCCCCTCGGCCTGGTCAGCCACGTCGTCGGGCCCGACGGCCTCAGCGAAGGGACTGCCGGCCTCACGACGGTCGACTGCCCGATGGCGCCGGAACTGCTTCGCGCCATCCCGTTCTGACCGGATCCGCCCCGGCTGCTCCGCCGGGCTGGTTGAACTCGATGAGGTTGCCGGACGGGTCGGTGACGAACAGCTGCCGCCCGGCGCCCTCGGTTCCCCTGCCTCCCTGGAAGGGGTGTCCGGCCGCTTCGAACAGCGCGGCGACCTCGCCGACATCGTCGACGCCGAACGCCCAGTGCTGCGAGCTGTTCCTGGCCTGGCCGGGCAGTTCGATCAGATGGACCTGCTGGCCGGCGCCCGTGTCCAGCCACGCCCCGGGAATCCCGAAGTCGGGCCGGGGGAGCTCGGTGAATCCGAGCAGACCGACGTAGAACTCGAGCGCCTCGGCGAGGTCTTCGACGTTCACCGACACATGGTGGATCCCTCGGAGCTGCACGACCGAGACCCTACGCCGACGGCGATACGGTTTGCCCATGGGTGAAATGGTGACGTTCACGAGCAACGGTGGCACGTGCGAGGGGTACCTGGCCGACGGCGGCGGCGCAGGGATCATCGTGATCCAGGAGTGGTGGGGTCTGGTGCCGCACATCAAGTCGGTGGCCGATGCGTTCGCGGCGCAGGGTTTCACCGCACTTGCCCCCGACGTGTACCACGGCGCATCGTCGTCCGAGCCCGACGGCGCCGGGAAGCTGATGATGGGCCTGAACCTGAGCACTGCGGCCAAGGACCTGTCGGGTGCAGTCGATCTGCTCATCGAACGAACCGGCCGCGCTGCGATCGGGGTCGTGGGCTACTGCATGGGCGGCGGGTTGGCGCTCGTGCTCGCGTGTCAACGCCCCGATGCCGTCAAGGCCGTCGCGCCGTACTACGGCCTCATCCCCTGGCAGAGCGCGCAGCCCGAATGGTCGGCGCTGCAGGCGAAGGTCGTCGGGGAGTACGCGGAGCTCGACGAGTACTTCGGCCCCGCCCCCACCGCAGAACTCGAGGCGAAGTTGCGCGGGCTCGGTGCCGACGCCACCCTCCACGTGCACGAGGGAGCTCACCACGCGTTCTTCAACGATTCACGCCCCGAGGTCTACGACCCGGCCGCGGCGGCCACGGCGTTCGCCCGAACGGTCGCGCTGTTCCGCACGGCGCTCTGACACGGACCGCGCGCACAGAGGGCCCCAGCAGTGCTAGACGAAGTGACGGTCGAGACGAAAAGAGGATGGAAGCCATGCAGCGACTTCGATGGATGATCGCCCCGGTGCTCCTGGTCGGGTTCACCGCCTGCGGCAGCGACAGCGGGGGCGCCTCCACGGACGAATGGTGTGACCTCGCGAAGGAGCTCGACTCCGACACGAGCGCGCTCGACACCATCGACTTCACTGATCCCGAGTCGGCAAAGGCCACGTTTGACGATGTCGCCGACAAGCTCGACCAAGCAGTCGACGCCGCGCCGGACGAGATCAAGGAGGCGGTCGAGACCAGCAAGGACGCGTTCGCCAAGTTGATCTCGGTGCTCGAAGCGGCCGACTACGACATCCTCGACGTGGACCAGGACGCGCTCAGCGCCGCCGGCCCCGACTTCGAGGCCGCCGGCGACAAGATCACTGCCTTCAACGAAAAGGAGTGCGGCATCGCGCCGGACACCGACGACACCGCTGCGGCCGACGACGGCAGCACCGACGACACGGTTGCCTCGGGCACCGCTCGTGAGCAGATGGCGAAGGTGTTCGAGGGCATGGGCCTCGACGCCGAGCAGGCGAAGTGCGTGAGCGAGAACGTCGACCCAGCGCTCGCCAGTGAGGCCGAGAGCAACCCTGCGGCGCTGTTCAGCGTGTTCGAGACGTGCGGCGTGTCGATGGCCGATCTCGCCGAGATCGGCCAGAACTCGGGCGGGTGACAGACTGCCCGGCGCTATGGGCACCCCCCGATTCGACGCCGTGCTGTTCGACGCCGGCGGCGTCCTCGTCCTCCCCGACCCGGTGGCCATCGGCGATGCGATGGAACCGTTCGCCGGGTCGCTTCCCCATCACCGGTTCCACCGGGCCCACCACGCCGGCATGCGGGCATTGGAGGCCCCGATCGTCGATCACACCGGCGTGAGCCTGGAAGCCCTCGATTGGGGCGACTACCTGCGCGGCTATGCGGGCGACCTCGGTGTGGCCGCCGGCGACCTCCCTGCCGCAGTCGATGTGTTCCGCCGGATCTTCACCTCCTACATCTGGCGTTACCGGATCGAGCAGAGCGTCGGCGCTCTTGCTCGGCTGGCCGCCAAGGGCGTCCCGATGGGTGTGGTGTCGAATGCCACGGGTCAGGTGGAGGCGGCGCTGAGATACGCCGGGGTGTGCCAGGTGGGAATCGGAGCGGGCGTGCCGGTCGCCTGTGTGATCGATTCCGAGGTGGTGGGGGTCTCCAAGCCCGACCCGGCGATCTTCGCCCCGGCCCTCGCCGCGCTGGGCGATCCCGATCCGGGGAGGGTCGCCTACGTCGGCGACTCGGCCATCAACGACGTGGGTGGCGCCCTCGCGGCCGGGATCGTTCCCTTGCAGCTCGATCCGTTCGGGCACTACGACGGTGTCGATCACGAGCGCATCACATCGGTGTGGGACCTCATGGAGATGACGTGACGAACCTTCCCGAAGTGCGCATCATGCGGTGCCTCGCGGCGTGGCTTCCGTGAACGATCAGGTAGCGGGCGGCGAGGGCTCGGAGGTGTCGCAGCGGTGGGCAGGGTGGCGGGCCCGATTGTCGATCGACGAGTACGAGGCTCGATTCGCCGAGCAGGAGGCGAGCGGACGCGCCGTCCACGGCGAGGCCGACTTCCTCGCCGGGTTCGAACCGGTGTCCGTGCTCGACGCCGGATGCGGCACCGGTCGCGTCCGCGATCGAACTGGCCCGTCGCGGAGTCGAGGTGATCGGTGTCGATCTCGACGACGCCATGCTGGAACCGGCGCGACGCAAGGCGCCGCACCTGCGGTGGGTCTGCGCCGACTTGGCCACGTTCGATCTCGGCCGCCGATTCTCGGTGGTCGCCATGCCGGGCAACGTGATGATCTTCTGTCGACCCGGCGATCGGGCCCCGATCGTTGCTCGCTGCGCGGCGCATCTCGAGGCCCCGTCGGCGAACGGCCCAAGAGGGGTACTGGTGGCCGGCTTCAGCCTCGAAGGATCTGCTGGCGCGCTCACGGTCGAGGAGTACGACGCCGCGTGCGCCGCGGCCGGGCTGGTACTCGTGGAGCGCTACGCGGGCTGGTCGCACGAACCGTTCGGCCCCGGGGCCGACTACGTGCTCAGCGTGCACGTCGCGTCGGTCGGCGCCCCGTCACCGGCCCCGCAGGGGTGAGAGATCTAGAAGTCGGGGTTGTCGGCGATTCGCCGGGCGATCACCTTCAGGCAGAGGGTCTCATCCGCGCCCTCGAAGATCGACAAGACGCGGGCGTCGACGAACAGCCGTGACACCGTGTACTCCTCGGCGTACCCCATGCCGCCGTGGATCTGCATCGCTTCGCGCGTCACCCATTCGGCGGCTTTGCAGACATAGGCCTTCACCATCGACGCCTCGATCTGCCCCTGGCCCTTGCCCATGAGTGTGGCGACCGCGTACGAGAACTGGCGACCGGCCTGGATCAGCGCAGCCATCCGCCCGAGCTTCACCCGGGTGAGCTCGTAGTCGATGATGTTCGAGCCGAACACCTTGCGGTTCCGGGCGTACTCGAGGGCAGCCTCGTAGGCGGCCTGCATCACCCCGACGGCTCGCGCCGCGGTCTGCAGCCGGCCGTTCTCGAACCCCTCCATCTGGTAGTAGAAGCCCTTGCCGATGCCGGCTTCCTCACCGATCAAATGGTCGGCCGGCACCCACCAGCTGTCGAGCGCCACCTCGTAGCTGTGCATCCCGCGGTACCCGATGGTGTCGATCGGGCGGCCCTCCATCTTGCCGACGTTGCCATCGGGTCGGGCCTCGGGCTGGGTGAACGCGAAGCCGTGGGCCTCGCCGCGGGGTTTGGGCACGATGAACAACGACAGCCCGCGGTGGGTCTTGGACCGATCGGGGTCGGTGCGGGCGAGCAGCATCAACACATCGGCCCGCGCCGCGAACGTGCACCACGTCTTGACGCCGTTGATCACGTAGCCCGGCTGGCCGGCGGGGCCTTCCGCTGCGGTGGCCGTGACGCCGAGCCCGGCGACATCGGATCCGAAATCGGGTTCGGTGACGGCGACCGCGGCCATCACCTCGGTCGAGGCCAGCTTCGGGAGCCAGGTCTGCTTCTGGGCTTCGGTGCCTCCCTTGACCAGTGCCCGGGTGAGGATCTCGGGCCGGGTGATCAACGACCCACCGATGCCGAGCGAGCCCTTCGAGAGCTCCTCGGTGGCAATCACCATGGCGAGGTACTCGCCGTCGCCGCCCTCGGAGAAGCCGCCGTACTCGGCCGGGACCGACAGGCCGAACGCGCCCATCTCGGCCAGGCCGGCAATGATGTTCTCGGGCACATCGGCGTTGTGCCGATGGACGTGCTCGGCGACCGGTTTGATCTCGTTGTCGGCGAACGAGCGGAACGTGTCGGCCACCATCTCGAACTCGCCATCGAGGTGCAGGGGCCCGGGCGTGTCGGCGAGCGAGGCGAGGAACGCCGGGTCCCGATACGTGGTCACGAACGGCCGGAGCGCATCGAGGGCCCCCGGCTCGAGCCCCCACAGCTCCTCGCGGCCGTAGATGCGCGAGGTGAGATCGTGGGCGGCATCGGCAACGAACGCGCACGTGAGCCGGCCCTCGACGTCGCCCTTGGCGCCGTAGTCGAGCATCGAGCGGGCCGTGGCCACCGCAGATGCGGCGTGGGCCAGGTCGTAGGCGAGCACCTGGTTGGTATCGGCGCCGCCGAGCTCGGTGAGCCGGCGCAACCCCCGGCCGACGGCACCATGGGCGAGATCGATGGCGGAGGAGGCAGCCTGCAGATCGGGGGCGGTCATGGTGGGCGACGTTACCGACCGCCTGATCCGGGCCTGGAATCAGGTGGGCACAATGGGGCCACCTGAGAGGTGTGGCCTGTGACACGCTCGGTGCCCATGTCGTCGAACCCTTCGCCCGAACCCGCGCCGAGCCGCGTCGCCGTCTACACGGGCACGAACCTCGGCTCCCGACCCGAATATCGCGCTGCTGCGGCAGAGCTCGGTCGTCAGCTTGCGGCCCATGGGATCGGGCTCGTCTACGGCGGCGGGAAGGCCGGGCTGATGGGAGTGGTGGCCGACGCCACGCTCGGCGCCGGGGGAGAGGTCATCGGTGTCATTCCCGAGTTCCTCGAGGACAAAGAGCTCGCCCACCAGGGCCTGACTGAACTGCGCGTGGTGCGTTCGATGCACGCCCGCAAGGAGTTGATGGCCGACCTGAGCGTCGGGTTCATCGCGCTGCCGGGCGGATTCGGGACGCTCGAAGAGATCGCCGAGATGCTCACCTGGACCCAACTGAACCTCCAGGCCAAACCCGTGGTCTTCCTCGATGTCGACGGCTACTGGAGCGCTCTGTTCGAGCTGGTGGAGGCGATGGTCGAAGGCGGGTTCGTGCGCGACGAGCACCGTGACCTGGTCATGCGGGCCTCGTTCCCGGCGGAGGCAATTGCGCTCGCAACCGGGCCCGTCCCATCGGTCCCGGGGAAGTGGATCGATCCGGAGCTGCGATGACCGTCTACGGTCGGTGATCATGAGCGCGTTCCCGAGCCAGCCTCCGGGCGTCCCGTGGCCCACCGTGGCGTGGCAGACGGGAGAACCGGCGGCCGACGTCGGCCGCGATCGACTGGGTGCCCTCGTTGATCGGGCGATGGGTCAGCCGCCCGAACTCGGCCTCACCCTCGGCCTGGTGGCGGTACACCACGGTCGGATCGTCGCCGAGGCGTACGGCCCCGACACCGACGAATCGACCACGCTGATCTCGTGGTCGATGGCCAAGAGCATCACCCACGCGGTCATCGGCCTCCTGCTCGGCGATGGTCGAATCGACCTCGAGGCACCCGCCCCGATGGCGGAGTGGGCGAACGACGAGCGCGGAGCCATCACCGTGCAGGACCTGTTGGAGATGTCGAGCGGTCTGCGCTTCGTCGAGGACTACGTGAACGACGTCGTGTCCGATGTGATCGAGATGCTCTTCGGCTCGGGCGCCGACGACCATGCCGCGTTCGCCGTGGCGGCCCCGCTCGACCATCCGCCGGGCACCGTCTTCAACTACGCGAGTGGCACGTCCAACATCATCGCCCGGATCGCCGGTGACCTGGTCGGCGGCGGCCGGGAGGGCATGGAGCAGTTCCTCCACGATCGCCTCTTCGGACCGATCGGAATGACCTCGGCGAGCCCGAAGTTCGACACCGTCGGCACGTTCGTGGGGTCGTCGTACGTGTATGCCACCGCCCGAGACTTCGCCCGGTTCGGCTATTTGTACCTGCGCGACGGTGTGTGGGACAGCACCCGGATCCTGCCGGAGGGTTGGGCCGAACACGCTCGCACGCCAGCCCGCCCGCGGCTGCCCGCCGACGAACGTCATGGCTACGGCGCCCACTGGTGGCGATGGTTCGGGTCGTCCGCCGCGTTCTCCGCCAACGGCTTCGAAACGCAGCGGATCGTGGTCGACCCGAGTCGCGACCTCGTGCTGGTGAGGCTGGGCAAGACCGACGCCGCACTCGGGGCCTGCGTCGATGCCGATCTCGACGAGATGATCCGGTGCTTCCCGGTCTCCGAGGAAGCCACCCCGAGCGGGTGACCCGATGGGTTCGGGCAGAATGGCAATCGCGTGTGTCGCGCGACGGCACCCGGCCCGCACCCGAGCAGGGGTCGCACCAACGTCATGTCGCCATCGGCTAGCAAAGGGAGGGTGAACGGTGCCGCCCCCGCCCCCTCGCGCCCCTCGAAGGGCAGCGCGATGAGTCAGGATTCGCGTCGCGTTCCCTGGCCGGTGGTGAAGGGCACCTTGAAGGTGATGGTGACGCTGTTCGCCATCTACTACTTCGTGATCCCGTTGATCCCGGGATTCCGGCGCGCCGCCGAAGACTTGTCGACCGTGAACCCGGCGCTCATCGCCGCCGGGTTCGGCCTCGAGATCTGTGCGCTGTTGTCGTACTCCCTCCTCACCCGGGCGGCACTCCCGCCCGACGTGATCTCGCTGCCGCGGCTGTTCCGCATCCAACTCTCCACCAAGGCGATCAGCGGGGTCGTGCCGGCGGGTAGCGCGGCCAGCTCCGCGCTCGGGTACCGCCTCATCACCCTGTCGGGAGTGCCCGCCACCGACGCCGGGTTCGCCCTGGCCACCGTTGGTCTGGGCTCGGCGGTCGTGCTGAACATGATCCTGCTCATCGGGCTGCTGGTCTCGATCCCCATCCGGGGGGTGAACCCGTTCTACGGCACGGCGGCGGTGGTCGGGATCGTGCTGATCGGGATCGCCGGGGCGATCGTGACCGGTCTGTTGAAGGGCCAGCACCGGTCGGAACGGGTCGCCCGGGTTGCCGCCACCAAGCTGCGGCTCGACCCCGACCGGGCAATCGAGGTCGTCCGTCACGTCGCCGGGCGGGTTCGCGAGCTCTTCGAGGATCCCAAACTCCTCGCCCGGGTGGGCGGATGGGCGGCCGCGAACTGGCTGCTCGACGCAGCTGCGCTCTGGGTCTTCCTCAGGGCGTTCGGCGAATCACTCGCCCCCGACGGTCTGATCATCGCCTTCTGCCTGGCCAACGTGATGGCGGTCATCCCCATCACGCCGGGCGGGCTGGGCATCGTCGAGTTCATCATGATCCCCACCATCGTGGCGTTCGGGCCGAGCCGCAGCACCGCGATCCTCGGCGTGGCCGCGTACCGGTTCGCGCAGTACTGGTTCCCGCTCGTGGTCGGTGCCTCGACCTACGTGAGCCTGCGGGTCGGTCCGTGGTCGATCGATCGCCGTCACCGACTGAAGTCGTTGCGCGAGGAAGCCTCCGATGCGGTGGGCGACGACACCAGCGGCATCGAGTGGGCCGAGAAGTACGGGCGACGGCGTCCCCTCGACGACACCGATTCCCCGCCACGCCCCTGACCCCCAGCCGGCTACTGGCGCGCTGGGCCGGCCCCCGAGCGCGCCGGTAGGGTCGGCTCATGACGGTTCACGAACGCCCCTTCGGTCGTTGCCTCGAGGACTTCACCGTCGGCGACGTCTACCGGCACTGGCCGGGCAAGACGATCACCGAGTACGACGACCACCTGTTCTGCATGATCACGATGAACCATCACCCGTTGCACACCAACGACTGGTTCGCGGCCGAGAGCGTCCAGGGCCGCAACGTGGTGGTCGGCAACCTCGTGTACTCGCTCGTGCTCGGGATGAGCGTGCCCGACGTGAGTGGCGCAGCGATCGCCAACCTCGAAGTCGAGACCCTGCAGCACAAGTTCCCCACGTTCCACGGCGACACGATCCACGCCGAGACCCGTGTGCTCGAGGTGAAGGAGTCGTCGTCTCGTCCCGACCGCGGTGTCGTGACTGTGGAGTCCAAGGGGTTCAACCAGGACGGCAAGGAGGTGTGCTACTTCCGTCGCCGAGTGATGGTGTGGAAGCGTGCCGCCGCCCCGGAACGCCGGCGCCCCTATGACGGCCAGGATGTCTGGGGATCGTGAGCGTCGACCGAGATCTGCTCGCCGCGGCGTTCGAATCATCCGCCGCGAGCTACGAGCGGGGTCGACCCGGCTACCCGGCCGAGGCCGTCGCCCTTCTGGCCCGGGAACTGGGCATCGGCCCCGGGGCCCGGGTGCTCGATCTGGCCTGCGGCACCGGGAAGCTGACGCGCCAACTGCTGGAGTCCGGTGCGTCGGTGATCGGCATGGAACCGCTGCCGGCCATGCGAGCCGAGTTCGCCGTGGTCCTTCCCGATGTCGAGCTACTCGACGGGTCGGCCGAGGCGATCGGGCTCCCCGATGCTTCGATCGATGTGGTGACCGTCGCCCAGGCCTTCCACTGGTTCGATCCGCCGAAGGCCCTGGCCGAGATCGCGCGGGTGCTCCGTCCCGGCGGCGGGTTGGCTGCGCTCTGGAACGAGGCCGACGAACGCGACCCGGCGACCAAGCACCTGTTCACCGCGGTCCGCAAGGTCGGCAACCGCCCCGACACGGTCGAGGTCGACTGGCGCGCCGTGTTCGACGACTCGGATCGATTCGAACCGGCCCGCCGAGGGCGCTACCGATGGGTCGATCACGTCAGCCACGCCGATCTCCTCGCAACGGTCGAGTCCCGCAGCTACGTGAGCGTGCTCGAACCCGATCATCGAGCGTCGTACCTGGCCGGGATCGCCGCCCACATCGCCGAGCTCCCCGAGCCCTTCGCACTGCCGTATTTCACCGAGGTGTTCTGGTGCCGGAAGCCGGCCCGCACGCCGCTGTCCTGAACTGGGGGGTGGGCCGGCTGCGCCCGCTCCCGTGGCGCGACACTCGGGACCCGTGGGCGGTGCTCGTGAGCGAGGTGATGCTGCAACAGACCCAGGTCGCCCGAGTGATCCCCAAATGGCTGGCGTTCCTCGGCGAGTTCCCGACCCCCGACACGTGCGCCTCGGCGCCGCTCGGCGACGTGCTGCGCTGCTGGCAGGGTCTCGGCTACCCGCGACGGGCCCGGAACCTCCACGCCGCGGCGGTCGTGATCGGCCACCAACTGGATGGCGTGTTCCCCGACACCCTGGACGGATTGCGCGCGTTGCCAGGGGTCGGGCCCTACACCGCTCGGGCCGTGCTCGCCTTCGCGTTCGAGGCGGACGCTGCGGTGGTCGACACCAACGTGGCGCGGGTGTTGGCCCGCGCCGCGGGCAAACGCCTGACCGCAGGCGAGGCCCAGGCGCTCGCCGATTCTTGGCTCCCGGCCGGGGACGCGTGGCGTTGGAACCAGGCGTTGCTCGATCTCGGCGCGACGGTCTGCACCCCGCGTGCTCCGGCATGTGAGGTCTGCCCGCTCGAGGGTCGCTGCCGGTGGCGGGGTGCCGACTCGTCCGATCCGTCGATCGGTTCGGCCGGAGTGAGCACGGCTCAGGCGCGCTTCGAGGGGTCCGACCGTCAGGTTCGCGGCCGGCTGATGAAAGCCCTGGGCGCCGGGTCAGTGGCGCCCGGCGAGCTCCCGGCGGTCGCCGGGTTGCCCGACGACCGCGATCGAGCGGTGCGACTCGCCCACACCCTGGTGGCCGACCGCCTGGCCGTCGTCGACTCTGATGGCCGTTTCCACCTGCCCTGAACGCCGCGCAGATCAGCCCGCCGCAGGAACCGGCACGATCCAGCCTTCGACATCGATCACCAGATCCGTGATCACGGTCGGGCGCACACAGATCCGGCGCCCATCGCCCGCCGCGACCAGCGCGAGGTTGGCGGCGGTCGTCCCCGTGGCGACGTTCAGGTTCGAGACGTAGGGCAGCGCGCCGTCGGCCTGGCAGGGCGCAACCGTCACGTAGCCGACCCCGCCAGGCCCGACGGCCGTCACGTTGACGACCGCGCCGGTGGCTCCCCGGGGTGCGCCGAGTGGCGGGTCGTCGAGGTCGATGACGACGTCTGCGCCCGCTCGCACGCGGGCTCCGGTGAGCCGTGAATCGGCGACCCGCAGAGGACTGATCGGGTGCACCGCCGCGCCGCCGGGGAGCGCGGTTGCGTTCAGATCGACGATCACGTCGGTCGCCACCGACGTGAACACACAGATCGTCCCATCGGCGCCCACGGTGGTGGTCGCTCCGGCTGCTGCGGTGCCCCGCGCCGCCACGTTCAGGTTCGAGGTGTCGGGTCGGCGATTCGAGCACGGCCCGGGGTACAGCGTGAGGTAACCCGGCCCTGCGGCCTCGACCGCGGTGAGGTTCACCGACACGATGGCGGCATCCGCGGCCATCGGATCACGGGCGATCGGCACGGTGAGCACCGCACCGGCGGCGAGTCGCTGTTGGGGTGAGTCGAGCCGCTGACTCGTGGACCGGCGGGTGTCGATCAGGCGAACCGGGACCACCGGCGTGAGCCCCAACCCATCGGGACCGATCCATGCCGCCACGTCGACGAGCACGTGGGTGCCGGTGTTGGCGAACACGCACAGCGCGCCTCCCGGCGAAAGCCGGACCAGGACGCCGTTGGCCACGGTGGCCCCGGGCGAGGCGTTCACGGCCGATGCCGTGGGCGGCGAGGTGTCACACGGATAGACCGTCAGGTAGGCATCGCCGCAGGGCTCGACCGCAGTGACGGTGGCCACCACGGCGACGGCGTCGAGGGGGATCCCGGCGTTGCCGGTGATCTGCACGGTGTGGATGGCATCGCCGGTCGGCTTCTCCGGCAGCGCGACCCGCGTGTCGAGGAACCGAACCGGGACGGGCAGGGCGTGGAGCCCGCCCGACACCTCAACGTCGGTGGTCGCCGGTGCGGGTGCGGGATCCTTCGCCGTGCAGGTCGGAACCGTCGGAGGAGGGTCGGGGGTCGGGGTCACCGGCGGCGGAGGCGTCGCCAGCAGGCGGTCGAGGGTGGTGTCGATCAATGTGGCCAAGCCCTTGGCACCCGCCGATGTCAGGTGGAGCCCGTCGGCGGCGAACCAGCTCGGGTGAGGGTCGGAGTAGCCGTGGAAGTCGATGATCTCGAGCTCGGGGTGGACCCTGGCCTTGGCCACGAGCGTGTCGTTGTGGCGGGCGTAGGTCGCCGCGTTCGCCCCGCCCTCGTGGTACGTGAGCCAGGCAACGGTCTCGATTCCCTGGCGGCGGGCCTCGGCGACGATGCGATCGACGGCGGTGGCGATCGAAGCGTCGTTGTACCCGGCCTCGACCACCAACACGTCACGGAACCGGCCGGCCGAGGCCGTCAAGGCATCGAGGGCCGTGTTCGGAGTGACGCCCTGGGCGGTGCAGCTGGTGCTGATCAGCCGTCGACAGACCTCGGCGTCGATCAACACGTCGTGCCCGCTCAACAGACTCCGGGCGGACGGGGTGAGCTCGATGCTCTCCAGCACCGAATCCCCGAGCAGCATCGCTGCCGCCGGGGCGGCCGCGGCGGGCGCCGGGCGGAGCACCATCGAACCGGTTGCCAGCACGGCGACCGAGATCGCCGCACCCAGCCATCGGGGACATCGCATCCAGTGTCACCTCTCGAACCACGCGTCGGGTCCCGCGTGCGCCGATGACCGTAGTGGCCGTCGCCGCGAGGTGAACTTCAGCCCCCGGCCGGGGGGATTCGGTCGGGTCGATTCAGCCGGGGGAGGTGATGGCGGCGATGAGGTCGTCGATGGCGGCCTCGGCGTATGCCCGCATCTCGTCGTCGGTGCGGTCCTGGATCGGGTGGGGCACGAACACCCGGGCCGCCGGGAAGCCGAGCGCGGTGGCCTGATGGTCGGCGGCATCGACGAACTCCGCCGATGCGACGAGCACCCCGGGGATCCCTCGACGTTCGAGATCAGCGATGTCGTGCACACTGCACGACGTGCAGCTGCCTCAATCGGCGAGCGCCTCGATGACCACTTCGCACTGGGTCGAGATCTCGTGGCGCAGGTCCACCGGCGCGGGCTTCGTGAACGTGGGCTTCTGGAACCGCACGACGCGCGCGCCCCGTTCCACGAGCAGTTCGTCGATGCGGTCGAGGAACACGTTGCCCCGAGCCTTGGCGATGTCGAGCAAGCCGACCGTCCGGCCCTCGAGGCCGATCGGGCGGGCGAGCAGGGCGCGGTTGGTGGGTCGCTGCTCGCCGGTCGGGTCGAGGATCACAGTGGTCATGTCCACATCTCCCATCGATGGTGCTGACGTCGATCCACGATTGTCATCACGGGTCGGGCGGTCGTCACGGGTCGGGCGGTCGTCACGGTTTGACCTCGACGGTGACCGGGTCGCTGCCCATGGCTCCGTTGGCCCACCCACCGATCATCGCCGAGAACAAGCCGGCTCGACCGCCGGCGTGGACCAGCAGGATTCCGTCGGGCTTGAACTTGGGCAGCGTCATCCCGCCGAGTTTGGCATCGATCCCCTCGGCGATGCCGTGGGCGCCCCGCACCAGGTCGGTGCCCGGTGCGGTGAGCCGGGAGTGGAGCTCGGCGAGCACGCGCTCGCGGTCCCAGCCGCCCTCGGCGAAGACCCGAGCGTGTTCCGGGCCCACCACGAGCACCGCATCGAAGGCCATGATCAGCTTCGGGTTGTGCAGCGTTCGCAGGCAGGCGGCGAAGGTGTTGGCCAGCGGTTCGGGAGCGCGGGCCTGTTGATCGACGATGCAGCGAGGGCCCTCGCCGGCGAACACCGTGAGCGCGTCGGTGCCCGGTGCGACGCCGCGCGAGACGGCGAGGCTGGTGAACGGGGAACCCTCTTCGTCCTCGGCGAAGCAGAAGCTCACCTTGCCCGGGTTGCCATGGGTCGCCCGATCGACCTCGCCCGGGCGACCACCGCCCACGTTGCGGACGACGAGCTGCACCGCCCGGCCGATGGTGGAGTTCGCCCGATTGCCCTGGCCGAACACGTTCACGCCATGGTTCATCCCGATCGCCCGGGTTCCCGGACCGTTGGCCACGATCACCGGGCCCATCGGCATGGTGGTGGCGAGGACCCCGTGGATGTTGAACGCGTCGGTGCAGATCGCCTCGATCGCGGCGATCACCCACGGGAGGTACTCGGGACGGCACCCGGCCATCACCGCGTTGATGGCGATCTTCTCGACCGTGACCTCGATCAGATCGGGCGGCACGATGGCGACGACCTCGTCGGGGGCTCGGGTGGTGCCCTCGAGCATGCGCAGCACCCGGGCCTCGCTGGGTGGGACCACGGGCAGGCCGTCGGTCCAGCCGCGGTCGAACAGGGCCTCCATCTCGTCCTCGAGCCGGGCCAGTTCCACCCGCCGCGCCCGGAGCCGCGACCCCGAGAACCGAGCGAGGAGCTCATCGGCGAGGTCGGGGTCGACGCTCTTGGAACCACAGCCCGGCCGGAAATCGGGCAGGTCCGGACCGAGATCGGCGAGACCCGACAGTTGCTCCCACGCCCCCCGGGACCACCCGACGGTGCGGTCGACCTCCTGTCCGCCGGACACCTTCAGGAGCGTCGGTACCGTCTCGATGCCGTGGTGCCAGCTCACCGACAGCTCCCGGTCGTCGATCGGGGAGTGGCCGGCGGGGAACGTCGGGTCGTCCTGGCTCACGACGGTCAGGGCGCCGGCTTCGGCCAGTTGGGTGAGCACCGGCACCACGAGGGTGCAGGTGGGACAATCGCGCTTCACGACGACGACGAGTCCGTCGGGCAGGGTCGGCGCAACGGTCGGATCGGTGGGGCTCACTCGGGCCAACGTAGTCATCGTGCGACGGATGTCACGCACCGGGGTATGTACTCGGCCGGACCGCTTCCGTAGCGTTTCTTCCTCATCGGGGGCAACACGGGTGCTCGGGTCACGTTCCACGGCGTTCGGGGTTCCACCCCCTGCCATGGCGATGACGTCAAGCGGTACGGCGGTAACACGTCGTGCGTGTCGCTCGTCGTTCCCGGTGACCGCCCGATCGTGTTCGACATGGGCACTGGCATGCGCTACTTCGGCCACAGCCAGCCGACCGACGGCACGTTTCGCGGGTCGGTCCTGCTCACCCACTTGCACTGGGATCACGCCCAAGGACTGCCGTTCTTCAAGCCGATCCTGAACGTGGGGGCCGAGCTCGACATCTATGGCCCGGTCCAGGAGGACGGGCGCTCGTTGCTCGATGCGGTGCGTTCGTTCCTCGCGCCCTCCGCACTTCCCCGTTCCGATCGATTCGCTCCCGGGCAAGATCAGGTTGCACGATCTCGGTAACACCGATTTCGAGCTCGGCTCGGCCACGGTCATGTCGCGATTGATCCCGCACGTGGGCAACACGTTGGGGTTCCGGGTGACAGTGGGGGGCGTCTCCATCGCCTACCTGCCCGATCACCAGATGCCCCACGACGGATCGTTCTCGGCCGTCGACAACGTGTTCGAGCTCATCGAGGGAGCCGACCTGTTGATCCACGACGCCCAGTACACGTGCGACGAGTTCGTCGTCAAGCGCGACTGGGGCCATTGCACCATCGACTTCGCGCTGTGGCTGGCGAAAGCGGCCGGCGTGCAGCGCCTCGCCCTGTTCCACCACGACCCGGTGCGCCACGACGACGATCTCGATCTCGTCGAACAGCACGGGGCGGCGTTCGGCGATCGGCACGGGTTCGAGGTCTTCGCGGCAGCCGAAGGCATGTCGCGCCTGATCGAACGCCCGGGCTGACCGGTGGCGTCCGTCGCCGGCGTGGTGCTCGGCGTCGTGTTGCTCCTCGCCGGCGCGGGCAAGCTCGCCAGCCCGACCTGGCCCGAGCAGGCCCGGGTGCTCGGAGCACCCCGTCCGGCGGCGATCGGGGTGCCGTGGTTGGAGGTGGTGCTCGGTGCATTGCTGGCAGTCGGTGTCGCCCGCCGTGCCGTCGCGGCGGTCGCGGCCGGGTTGCTCGGCGTGTTCACGGTGCTGCTGGTCGTCCGCCTCGCCCAAGGCCGCCGTCCTCCGTGCGCGTGCTTCGGCGGGCGCACGCCACGACCCATCGGTCCGCTGAGCGTGGTGCGGAACCTGGCGCTGGTCGGCTTGGCAGCGGTGGTCGTGGCCGGAGGCTGAGCGACACTCCTCGGGTGGCCGGGCTCAGACCACGGTGAGCAGGAAGGCGAGAGCCTGGGACTCCTCGCGCCACGCGTCGTACCGGCCCGACGGTCCGCCGTGCCCGGCGCCCATCTCGGTCTTCAGCAGCAACGGCCGATCGTCGGTGCGCATCGCCCGCAGCCGGGCGACCCACTTCGCCGGTTCGTGGTAGCTGACGCGTGGATCGTTGAGCCCGGCGGACACGAACATCGCCGGGTACGCCCTGGCTTCGACCTGGTCGTAGGGCGAATACGACAGGATGTAGCTCGCCGCCGGCTCGGTGCGGGGGTCGCCCCACTCCTCCCACTCGGTGACGGTGAGGGGGAGCGTCGGGTCGCTCATCGTGGTGACCACGTCGACGAACGGGACCTGGGCGTTGACCGCGGCGAACAGCTCGGGGCGCATCACCATCGCTGCGCCGACGAGGAGCCCGCCGGCCGATCCGCCCCGGATGGCGATGCGGGCGGGATCGGCGACTCGCTGCGCGGCGAGGTGTTCGGCGCAGGCGATGAAGTCGGTGAAGGTGTTGCGCTTCGCCAGCAGCCGCCCGTCGATGTACCACCGTCGGCCCAGCTCACCGCCTCCCCGGGGGTGGGCGAGGGCGAACACCCACCCACGGTCGAGCAACGACAGTCGAGGGATCGAGAAGTAGGGGGGGATCGACGTCTCATACGCCCCGTAGCCGTAGAGCAGCGCGGGTGCGCTGCCGTCGAGCGGGGTGTCGACTCGGTGGACGATGTCGAGGGGTACGAGGGTGCCATCCGAGGCTGGGGCCCACGTCCGACTCGAGGTGTAGGCATCCAGATCGACCCCCAAGACCGGCGTCTGCTTGAGCAGGACCCGGTCAGCGGTCACGACGTGCTCGTCGTAGACGCTTGCCGGCGTGGCGAGTGACTGGTACGAGAACCGGACCAGGTCGCTGCGGTACTCCGGGTTGTCGCCGAGCTCGACTTCGGCCGGGGCGTCGCCCAGCTCGATCGCTCGTTGCGTCCCGTCGGTGAACAGGATGCGGATGCGTTGCTGGGCGTCGGACCATTCGTGGAGGACCAGGTGCCCGGCGAAGGGCTCGGCGGCGTCGATCCGGCGGCCGGGAAGATGGCCCACCAGCTCGGTCCAGTTGTTCGGCTCGTGCTCGGGCGCGGTGACGACCCGGAAGTCCTCGGCGCCGTCGTTGGTCAGGATCACCCAGCGATCCCCCCAGTGCTCGACCGAGTACTCGTGGTCGTCGGTGCGGCCGAGCAGCGAGTGCGGTGCAGTGGCCGGCTGCTCGGCCGGGATGACCCACGCCTCGGTGGTGACCTTCGAGTCGGCCTGCAGCAGCACGAAGCGTTCGTCGCGCGAGAGCTCCACGCTCAAGAAGAACCGCTCGTCCGGTTCTTCCAGGACGAGCGTGTCGTGGGCGGAGTCCGTCCCGAGGCGGTGCAACCACACCTGGAACGGGCGCATGGCATCGTCTGGTCGGGTGTAGAACAACGCGTCGGATCCGGCTGCCCACGCGGTGCCGTAGTACACGCGCTCCACGACATCGGGGAGATCGGCACCGGTGGTGAGGTCGCGGAACCGCAGTTCGTACTCCTCGCCTCCATCGATGTCGACGCTGTAGGCCAGGAGCTGCTGGTCGGGCGAGACGTCGAAGGCGCCGAGCGAGAAGTAGTCGTGCCCGGCCGCCTCGACGTTCTCGTCGAGCAGCACCGTCTCGGTCGCGGTGTCGGCGCTCCGGCCGCGGCAATGGATCGGGTAGTTGGCCCCCTCGACGGTCCGCGTGCCGTACCACCACGATCCCTTACGGACCGGCACCGAGACATCGGTCTCCTGCACCCGGCCCTTGATCTCGGTGAAGATCGTCGTCGACCAGCTCGTCGAGCGGTGCCATCCAAGCCGTGGTGTAGGCATTCTCGGCGTCGAGGTACGCGATGGTGTCGGGATGATCGCGGTCGCCGAGCCACGCCCACGGGTCTTCGACGGCACCGGTGGGTCGGTCCCAGACGTGGGGGTGGCGCGGGGCGGTGGGCGGCTGCGGCATGATGATGAGCCTGGCATGCGAGCACCGTCGGCACCTCGCCAAGCACCACCGATAGCGTCGACGGCGCATGCGGGTGTGGATCGATCAGGACCTCTGTACCGGTGACGGCTTGTGCGTCGACCATTGCCCCGACGTGTTCGTCCAACTCGAGGACGGAATCGCCTACGTCGCCGATCTGGGCTCGCCACTCAACGATCCGGGCGGCGCCGGAAGCCTCGCGGTGGTCCCCGATCGTCACCACCTTGCCGTGATCGAGTCGGCCGAGATGTGCCCCGGCGAGTGCATCTTCGTCGAACTCGGTTTCTGATCGCGTTCGGTCGTACCCCGTCGTCCACGAAACGCACCAAGAATCCGGGCGGTCGGGCGAGGTTGGCTAACGTGCCTCGCCGTGGCCAACTTCGACGCGAACCGTTTCCGGCAGGTCCTCGGGCACTTCCCGACCGGCGTGACCATCGTGACGGGCGTCGCCGACGGCGACCCTTACGGGGTCACGATCGGCTCGTTCACGTCGGTGTCGCTCGATCCGCCCCTGGTGGGGTTCTTGCCGATGGACAGCTCGGTCAGCTGGCAGCAGATCGCCACGAGCGGCCGGTTCTGCGTGAACGTGCTCGGGGCCGATCAGGGCGATCTCTGCTGGCGATTCGCCAAGCCGCCTGAGGCGACCCGTTTCGAGGGCCAGACGTGGCGGCCCTCGCCCCTCGGTTCGCCCGATGCTCGACGGGGTGATCGCTTGGATCGACTGCACGGTCGAGGCGGTGCACGAGATGGGTGACCACCTGTTCGTCCTCGGGCGCGTGCACGACCTCGACAACTGGGACGGTCCTGAGCCGGCGCCGCTGCTGTTCTTCCGCGGCAAGCTCGGAGGGTTCAGTCGTTACGACTCGTGACCGGCAAGTCGGAGTACTGGCGATCGCCAGGAACCGGCTCGATCGCGGCGGCTGTCGCAGCGGTCAGATCAGTGCGTGACGGCTCGATCGTGAAGCGTCCGACCAGATCGCCGATCGGCTCGGGGCGGCCCAGGTGGAAACCCTGGAGGTAGGTGACGCCCCGCCCGGACAGCCAGTCCATGGTCGCTCGGTCCTCGATGCCTTGGGCCACGATCGGGTGGCCGAGATCGCGGCACAGGTCGATGGTGGCCTCGACCAGTTGCCGTTCGCGGACCCACCGGCGACTCTCGGCGATGACCGAGCGGTCGAGCTTCACGAACCGGGCCTCGCACCGGTCGCGGTACAGCAGATCGCCGGGATCGCTCCCCGTGTCATCGACGGCGAGCTCGACCCCGATGCGGGCCAGCTCGGCGGCGGTCTCGGTGACGGCGGGCCAATCAGTGACGGCCGTGGGATCGGTGAGTTCTACGACGAGGCCGGTTCCCTCGGTGCCCTCTGCCCGCAGGTGGGCCGAGACACGCCCGGCGAACATGCGGTCCTGCAGCTGGGCGGGGGAGGCGTTCATCCCGATGTACGGACGGTCCCCGCCGTGGAGCGCCCGGAGCACGGGCAGCGCGGCGACGACCTCGGCCAACACCACGTCGCCCAGTCGTCGGGAGAGCTCCAGGCTCTGGACCACGCCGATGAATCTCGCGGCGCCGACGGTGCCGTGCCCGGGGCGGTTCCAGCGCAGCAGCGCCTCGGCCCCGGCGGGTGCGCCCTCGGCGTCGGTCACCAGTTGGAAGTGGACCGTCATCTCGTAGCGGTCGATGGCGTCGTGGAGGTCGTCCTCGTCGGGCCCAGTGGACACGGCGGGCTCCCGCAACGAGGACAAGGCACCCGCCCAGCGGTGGGCCGGCAAACGCGAGACCGACTGCCCGCCCTTGCGAGACCGCATCACACTGCGACGTTCCATACCTGCCTCCGCTCCCGCCAGCATTCTAGGCGATCTGGGCCGTACGATTCATGCCCGTTCGAACGGCGTTGCAGGCGACGTTCCCGGGTTGCCCCGGTCCGAGCCTCGGTAGCGTCAGCGCGGTGACCGTGGTGCAGGGCAAGTCCGACCAACGCGCGCAGGCCCGGCGGCGACGGCGCTCGTTGTCCGCTTCGGAACGCGAGTCGGCGTCGTCGGCGATCGCGACCCGCTTGACGGAACTGCTGAGCGGCGCCGGGACGGTCAGCTCCTACGTCGCGATCCGTGACGAGCCCGACCTGTCGGCGTTGAACCAGGCGTTGGTCGGTGAGGGCCGATTGGTGCTTCCCTGCATCCTCGATGGTGCCCTGGTCATGGTGCGTATCGACGCAGCGACCGAGTTCGTCGAGTCGGCCTTCGGGGTTCCCGAACCCCACGGTGAGTCCGTCGACCCGGCAACGATCGATGTGGTGCTGGTCCCGGGACTCGCCTTCGACGCCGACGGGGCTCGGATGGGGTACGGCGCGGGGTATTACGACCGGTTCCTCGCCGTACTCCCCGCCGCCACGCAGTTCGTCGGCGTGTGCTTCGAGGTCTCCATCGTCGACCGGGTCCTCACCGAGTCGCACGACGTCCGGATGCACCGAGTGGTCACCGAGCTCGTCGACCGGTTGGGCGCGCCGTGAGGGGCATCACCCGAGCACCGAGCCGGTACATGGTGGGCGGCGTACTCGTCGCCTTTGGCTGGCTCTGGAAGGTCAAGGGGTCGAGCGGGGAGTTGATCGGGCACTTGGGTCCGCTCCCAGGAATCACATCTGGTGACCTGCTGACAGCTCCGCTCCTGCTCACGGGGCTGACGCTCGTGGCGTCGGTGCCGGGCCTCTCGTGGCGGCGGCGGGCCGGGGGTGCCGGTCTGCTGGTGGCGTGCATGATCTGGGTGACGAGCGAGCTCCCTTGGGACGATCCGCTCGTGCCCGGGTTGCAGTTCCAACGTCACGGCGTCCACCTGCTCGACGCACTCGCAGCGGTACCGTTGGCGGGCGCGGTGATCCTCTTGTCACCCGGTATCGGCCCATGGTGGACTGCCCGTCGCCGCAGTCGTGCTTCGGAGGCCGGGTACGCCGCGCGTTGAGCGTCTCGAATGATGGTGACCCACGGCGCGAACGGGGCGCTTGGTCCCACTGGTGGTAGCGGCGGTCTCACGTTTCGGGCAAACGATCGTCGAGTTCGATGAATCGGGCCGCGGCGGGCCGATCATCCGAAGCATGCGATCGCTGGTGCGCCTCGTCGTGGGCTTGGGCCTCGTCGCCGGCGCCGTGGCGTTTCGGTGCGTGGCGACGATCGGCGGTCGGTTCGTGGCCGATCTCGGCCCCCATCTGCCGTCACTGATGAGCGTCGATCTGCTCACCGGTCCGGTCGCGCTCGTCGGAGTTGCCTTGATCGCGGCGACCAGCGGACTCGGAGCGGTCCGCCGGGGCGCCGGCACGCTTGCGCTGGCGGCCGCGATCGGCTGGCCGGCGATCAAGTTCGGTGATCTCAGCCCGGTGATCGTCTCGCTCAGCTCACGCCATGGGGTGCACGTGCACGATGTCGTGATCCTGCCGTTCCTCGCCGCGGCGTTGGTGCTGCTCGCGCCATGGCGAGCGCCGGCCGGTCCGGCGCTCGCATCGGTGGCTCAGACGTTGCGGCCGAGGAAGCTCAGGAACTCGGTCTGGACATCGGCGCCCTCGGGAGCCTCGACTTTGGCGCCGAAGACGCCGGGTACCCGGATCATGGCGTCCATCGGCTTCAGCCCGGAGTAGGCCGCCGCCACGGCATCGGCGGGCAACGTCTCGTCGCCCCCGACGGCGCGGGCGAGGTCCCAGGTGTGGACCAGCATGTCGGTCGCGACGAATCGCCCGATCAACTGCTCGGCCGGCATCTGGCCGAACGGACCGGGCACCATGGTGCTGAGGTCGCCGGTGATCCCGTCCATGAACGCCGCCTTGGCCCGATCCCATCCGGCAACGATGTCGTCGTCGGCCCCGATCGGCACCGCTTCGGTGCCCTGCAGACCCGCCGCGACGCGCAGCAGGTTGTCGGCGACGTGGGCGACCACGTCGCGGGCCTTCCAGTCGGCGCACGGCGACTGCTGGCCCCATGCGTCGGCGGGACTTGCGTGGACCCGGGTGTCGAATCCTTCGACGAGTCCGGTGATGCGTTCGGCAACTTCGCTCATGAGCGGGACCGTAGCTCGTGGCGGAGCCCCAGCCGCCAGCCCGACGGGACGGGTCGACTCAGTAGTACCAGGGATACGGCGACCAGTCGGGCGGCCGCTTCTCCAGGAAGGCGTCGCGCCCCTCGGCCGCCTCGTCGGTCATGTAGGCGAGTCGGGTGGCTTCGCCGGCGAACACCTGCTGGCCCACCATGCCGTCGTCGACCAGGTTCAGCGCGAACTTCACCATCCGCTGCCCGGTCGGGCTCTTGGCGTTGACCAGCCGGGCCCATTCGAGCGCCGTGGCTTCGAGGTCGACATGGGGGACGACGGCGTTCACCATGCCCATCCGGTGGGCTCGTCGGCCGAGTACTCCTGGCCGAGGAAGAAGATCTCGCGGGCGAACTTCTGGCCCACCTGGCGGGCGAGGTAGGCCGAGCCGTAGCCGCCGTCGAAGCTCGCCACGTCGGTGTCGGTCTGCTTGAACCGGGCGTGCTCCCGGCTGGCGATGGTCAGGTCGCACACGACGTGGAGCGAATGCCCGCCGCCGGCCGCCCACCCGGGCACGACGCAGATGACGACCTTGGGCATGAACCGGATGAGGCGTTGCACCTCGAGGATGTGGAGTCGCCCGGCCCGTCCTCGGTCGATCGATGCCGGCCGTGTCACCCGTCGGCGTACTGGTAGCCGTCGCGACCGCGGATGCGTTGGTCGCCGCCGCTGCAGAACGCCCACCCGCCGTCGCGTGGGGACGGCCCGTTGCCGGTGAGGAGCACGCAGCCCACGTCGATCGACTGGCGGGCGTGGTCGAGGGCAGTGAACAGTTCGTCGACGGTGTGGGGCCGGAACGCGTTGCGCACCTCGGGCCGGTGGAACGCGACGCGAACCGTGCCGTGGGCCCGGGCCCGGTGGTAGGTGATGTCGGTGAAGGCGAAGCCGGGGACCGCCGTCCACTGCGAGGGGTCGAACAGCTCCGAGACGAAGGACTCCTGGTCATCGGCCAGCCTGCCCGAAGTCGCTGGCACGAGTGTCCCGAGTCGCGAGGGTCCACGTGAACGCCCGAGCGCGTGCGTCGGTGAACCGTGGAGCGCCAGGATTGTTCCTATCCACGTAGTGTAAATTCCGTCTCCGTACCATCGTCGCCAGGAGCGCCACCATGAGCTTCGATCTCGATCTGTCCCGCTACCAGCTCGGCTGGGCCGACGACGAGGACTACGTGTTCCGGCCCGAGAAGGGCGTCAACGACGTCGGTTGGTCGACCAGATGAGCTGGTGGAAGGGCGAGCCGGCGTGGATGCGGACGTTCCGCCAGCGCAGCCTGCGGATGTTCGAACGCAAGCCCATGGCGCCGTGGTTCGCCGTGAACATGCCCGACATCGACTTCGACGAGATCTACTACTACATCAAGCCGCACGAGCGCCGGCGTGGTCGACGAGTGGGACGAGCTCCCCGAGCAGATGAAGGCCACCTACGAGAAGCTCGGCATCCCCGAGGCCGAGCGCAAGTACCTGGCCGGTGTGCACCGCGCAGTACGAGTCCGAAGTCGTCTACCACCGCAACCGGGAGGACCTCGAGGCCCAGGGGATCCTGTTCTGCGACATGGACACGGCCCTGCGGGAGTACCCCGATCTGGTGAAGCAGTACTTCGGCACTGTCATCCCGCCGGGCGACAACAAGTTCTCGGCCCTCAACTCGGCGGTGTGGAGCGGCGGCTCGTTCATCTACGTGCCGCCGGGTGTCGAGTGCGAGATGCCGTTGCAGGCCTACTTCCGGATCAACTCCGAGAGCGCCGGCCAGTTCGAGCGCACCCTGATCATCGCCGACGAGGGCTCGCAAGGTGCACTACATCGAGGGCTGTTCGGCCCCGGTGTACACCAGGGACTCGCTCCACTCCGCGGTGGTCGAGATCGTCGTCAAGCCCAGCGCCCGTGTCACCTACACCACCATCCAGAACTGGTCGCCGAACGTCTACAACCTCGTCACCAAGCGGGCGCGGGTCGAAGCCGAGGGCCACATGGAGTGGATCGACGGCAACATCGGCTCCAAGCTCACGATGAAGTACCCGTCGGTCTACCTCGTCGGGCCCAAGGCCACCGGCGAGGTGCTGAGCGTGGCCTACGCCGGCCCCGGCCAGCACCAGGACGCCGGGGCCAAGATGGTGCACGCCGCGCCCGAGACGACGTCGAAGATCGTGTCGAAGTCGATCTCCAAGGACGGTGGCATCACGACCTATCGGGGCCTCGTCCGGGTCGAGGAAGGGCGCCTACGGCTGCAAGAGCCATGTCCAGTGCGACGCCCTCATCCTCGACGAGCACTCCGAGAGCCGAACACGTTGCCCTACATGGAGGTCGGCGAGCGCGACGCGCAGATCGGCCACGAGGCAACCGTCTCCAAGATCGCCGACGAGCAGCTCTTCTACCTGATGAGCCGCGGGTTGTCCCAGGAGCAGGCGATGGGCATGATCGTCAACGGCTTCATCGAGCCCATCACCCGGACCCTGCCCATGGAGTACGCGGTGGAGTGGAGCCGGCTGATCGAGCTGCAGATGGAGGGTTCGGTCGGCTGACTTCGCCGCCCGGCATGCACCCGAATCGATAGCCACCTTACGTGGGCGTCCTGACACTCATGGGATCGACCGGGCGTGAGTGATCGGCTAGGTCGACCGATCCTAACCGCTCGAGGAATCCCACTTCGTGCGAACAGGTCGTTACGCGGCGCAACTGTGTTCGCTACCGTTTCAGATCGCGGCGGGGGTGTGCGTGCAACTCGACCCGACGGAGAGGCGGCGTCGGGTGCAGTGGTTCCGTGCGATAAACACGGTCTCCAGACCAGCTCGGTGTTGGAACCCGGCGAACTCGTGGTGGCGGCGACGCCGGCCGAGCTCCGCCGGGACTGCCTCCGACGACGTCGGCGTCGGCCGCCGCGTCGCGACCCGTCGGCTCGACCATCGTGCGGGACAGCGCCCCGACCCCGCCGGTTCCCGTTCGCCGGGCAGCATGATCCTCGTGCCACCGACCGTCGCCTGCTCGTGTTCGCCGGCGGCGCGATGGCGGAATCGCCCGGACCGACTCTCGGCCACGTGCCGCTGGCGGCGCTCGGGAACGTCGAAGGGCTCTTCGAGCCGCCTCCGGCGGCATCGCCGATTCGAATTGGTGTTCATCTCGGCCGATGGCACCGCGTCGCCCTTCGACGTGCCGGCGGGCTTCGTCAGCGACGGCAAGGAGTTCGTCCGGCGCCTGCAGGTCCGACTCGGCGGCTGACTCGTCGCGTCGCAGCGGCTCGCAGCGGCGTCGCGTGGCCACGTACGGCGTCGCCTCCGGCATTCGGCTGGCAGACTTCGAGTCGTGCCGATGCGTCAGGAATGCAAGCACTTCGAGAGCCGCACGTATCACGAACGGCGAGACCGTCCGGAAGTGCAACCTCGACCTGGCGCCGGACGCGCCGTGGCGCTGCCCGGAGCCGACTGTCCCAAGTTCGAACGCCGGCTGGCCGATGTCTCCTGGGAGTACGGCACCCTCGTCACGCCGGCGACTCCGCCCGAGCCGCCCGGGCTCGACGACGGTTCCGCGGCGGCAGTCCTCGATGAGGCCGAGGAGATCATCAACTCCATCGGCCCGCAGGTGCTCGCCGATGTCGAGGCCCGGCAAGGTCGCGCCGGCCGCGGCTGGCGACGGTGCTTCGGCCGGCGGCTACCTCGCCGAGCCGGCCCTCATCGAATTTGCACTACCGGGATGGTAGAATTCCCGTCGGCCTGCGGGCCGTCCCTGCCCCTCTCACCGTCCGAGGATCTGAACCACGTGTCCAGTTTCTCCGTCGATGCCGCCCGAGCGACTGTCGGGTCCGGATTGGCTTCGCGAGCGCCGCGCCGCCGCCGCCGAGCGGTTCTCGGCATGGGCGTTCCCGACGCCTGACGAGGAGAGATCTGGCGGTACAGCCGGATCGACGACCTCGATCTCGTCCCGCTACGTGCCCGGCGATCGACACCCCGACCATCACCGGGCCGGTCGACGCGTTCTGCGTCGCCGAGCCGGCCCGAGCGCCCGCTGCGGCCGACGACGTCTTCGACGAGCTGAACCTGGCCTTCGCCGAGCCGATTCGTGCTGCGCATCCCGGCCGGTCGGACGGTCGCCGAGCCAATCGTCATCGACCATCGTCCCGTGGGCCGCGGCTCGGCCTTGTTCCCGTCGCTGGTGATCGAGGCCGGCGCCGACGCCGAGGTCACCGTGGTCCAGCGCTTCCACTGCGACGACGATCTCGATGCCCTGTTGGTCCCTACGGTCGACATCTCCTTGGGCGCTGCCGCTCGGGTGAAGTACCTGGGGATCAACATGCTCGGTCGCTCCGCCTGGTCGATCGCCAACCAGCGGGTGGTCGGGGAGCGGGATTCCGTCGCCACGATTGCGAACGTCGCGCTCGGCGGCGAGTACGCCCGGGTCCGCACCGACGCACGGGTGGTGGGCATCGGCGCCGAGACACGCCAGATCGCGCTGTACTTCGCCGACGGCGACCCAGATGCACGACTTCCGGACGCTCCAGCAGCACATGGCCCCCAAGACCTCGTCGGACCTACTGTTCAAGGGCGCCGTGCACGACACGTCGCGCAGCGTCTACACCGGCCTGATCCGCATCAATCCCGACGGCCGGGGCACCGTGGCCCACCAGACCAATCGGAACCTGACCCTCTCGAAGGGGGCCAGGGCCGAGAGCGTGCCGAACCTCGAGATCGAGACGAACGACGTCAAGTGCAGCCATGCCTCGGCGATCGGGCCGGTCGACGAGGACCAGCGCTTCTACCTCGAGAGCCGAGGCGTTCGGCCCGAGGTCGCCGAACAGCTCATCGTGCTCGGATTCTTCGACGAGGTGATCGGCCAGCTCCCAGCGCCCGACGAGCGCCCGGCGCTGCGAGCAGCCGTCGCCGCCAAGCTGGCCGCCCATCGCCGTCCGGGAGACACACTGTGACCGCCGCCACCACCACCGTGTGCCGGCTCGACGAGTTCGAGGCGGGCACCGCCCGCAAGGTCGACATCGAGGGGCGCCGTATCGCGCTCGTGCGGATCGGTGACGACGTCTACGCCATCGGCGACACGTGCAGCCACGCCGACGTCTCGCTCGCCGAGGGCGAGGTCAACTGCGACGACCGGAGATCGAGTGCTGGAAGCACGGCAGCAGCTTCAGCCTCGAGACCGGTGAACCCCAGACCCTGCCGGCCACCCAGCCGGTGCCGGTGTACGACGCAGCCGTCATCGACGGCATGGTGGTGATCCGCTGCTCATGAGCACCCTCGAGATCCGCAACCTGCAGGCCGCCGTGACGGCCGGCAGATCCTCCACGGGATCGACCTCACCGTCTCGTCGGGCGAGGTGCACGCGGTGATGGGACCGAACGGCGCCGGCAAGTCCACCCTGTCGGCCGTGGTCATGGGCAAGCCCGGCTACGAGGTGCTCGGGGGCAGCGTCACCCTCGACGGGGTCGATGTGCTCGCCCTGCCCACGTGGGAGCGGGCCTCGCTCGGGCTCCACCTCGTGATGCAGTACCCGAGCGAGGTGCCCGGTGTACGGCTCGACGAGGTGCTGGCCGAAGGCGCTCGCCGGCTCGGGGTCGCGACACCGCTGGCCTGGCCGAGCGTTGCTCGTCGCCGAAGCCCGACGCATCGGGTTCGACGAGCGGTTCCTCGAACGCGCCGCTCAACGTCGATCTGTCAGGCGGCGAGAAGAAGCGCAACGAGACCTTGCAGCTCGCCGTGCTGCAGCCTCGCTTCGCCATCCTCGACGAGCTCGACTCCGGCCTCGACATCGACGCCCTTCGTGATTGCGCCCGTCGGGTCGAGGCAGCCACCAAGGAGACCGGGCTCGGCGTGATCGCCATCACCCACTACAACCGGCTGCTCGAAGAGCTCCACGCCGACCACATCCACATCCTCGTGAAGGGTCGGATCGTGGCCAGCGGCGGTCCCGAGCTCGCCGAGCAGCTCGAGCGCGACGGCTACGCGCGCGTTCCTCGCCGCGCCGACGCCGACGCCGACGCCGCGTCCCGACCGGGCACCGGTCGCTCGACCCGTTCGCCGACCCGTTCAGCTGACGGCACAACCCGCCGATCGGACCCCGGACCTCCGAGGCCCGATCAGCTGTTGCTCAGGCGGTCTGGAGCCCGCGGAGCCGACGGATCCGCTCTTCGGTCGCCGGATGGGTCGAGAACAGCTTGGCCATGTTGACGCCGCCACTGCGGCGCTGACGGGCCGCCCGCCAACGGGTTGTGGATGTACGCCTGGGCCTGGGCCGGCGCCACCTTCATCGGGATGCGCGCGGCGTAGGTCTCGATGCGCTCCAGCGCCCGGGCGAGCGGCTCGCCGGTGCCGAGGAGCTCGGCGGCGCCCCGGTCGGCGTCGAACTCGCGAGAGCGGGAGACGGCCATCTGGATGAGCGCCGGCGGCGATCGGGGCGAGCAGGCTGACCACCAGGATGGCGATGGGGTTCGGCCGGTCCTCGTCGTCCCGCCGCCGCCGAACATCGAGGCGAACATCGCCATCTGGGCGATCGAGGAGATCGCGGTGGCGATGGCCGCGGCGACCGACCCGATCAGGATGTCGCGGTGCTTGACGTGCATCAGCTCGTGCGCCATCACCCCTTCGAGCTCCTCGCGAGGCATCGTGCGCAGCAGTCCTTGGGTGGCACAGACCACCGCGTGGCGTGGGCCTCGCCCGGTGGCGAAGGCGTTGGGCTGCTCGCTCGGCGAGACCGCCACTCGTGGCATGGGCAGGTTCGGCCTTCGACCGGCGAGGTCGACGGATCATCGCGAAGAACTCGGGGGCCTGTGCTCCTCGATCACCGACCGCCTTGGCCGAACGCGAGGGCGAGCTTGTCGCTGAACCAGTACGACCCGCCGACCATCACGAGGGCCAGCACGGTGCCGATCAGGATGGCAGGCAGAGCTGCCGCCACCGAGCATGGCGGCGACGCCGACGATCAGGCCGCCGAGCGATGCGAGCAGCACCGTTGTCTTCATCGTGTTCTTGAACATGGATCGGGTTTCCTTCCGGCGAACGCAGGGTTGGCCGAAGGTCTCTCCCACCTGCTGGGCAGGCCGGGCCACCGGGCTCGAAGCCGTGATGTCGGTGGACCGTGGGCATGTGTGCCCCGGGGTACTCCCCTTCGAATGTCGCCCCCACGATAACCGCGCCCGAAAGCGATTGCTTCCAGGCGCGGTTCAGATTCGGTGAGAACTCCGTGACTGCCGGCCGAACGGGGGGCGACGGTCGGCTACAGGTAGTAGCCGAGCACGTCGATGAGGAAGTGGGTCTTGGCACCGGTGTCGCCGCCGCAGAACACGCTGACCTCGCGGTTGGCGTTGAGCGGGCCCTGCAGACCGTTGGCCAGCGTCGCCTCCACCCGGTCCCAGTTGATCGACGACGGACCGGCGGTCGCCGCTCCGCCGGCGACCACCGTCAGGTAGCCGAAGGCCTTCTCGGTCCGGTGATCGTGAGGTTGTAGGCGATGCCGGTGGCCCCGGCGCGGCACCACGTTGATGCGCCGCCGCCCGTGCCGATCTCGTTGGCGACCGAGATGACCCGGGTGTCGCCGAGCGGGATCTTGCCCGCGGCGGCCTGCCGGCTGTCGTACACCCGCTTGGGGGCGATCGGCACGTAGACGCCGCCGGCCGGGGCGTACTGGTAGATCGCTCCGGCGACGCGGTTGTCGGCGTTGGTCGAGGTGACTCGATCGTGACGACGTCGCCGAGCGCGACGGTCAGCCCGGCGCCGAGGTCGAACACCCCCTGCACCTCGCCGGTGCCCGCCAGGTTCGCCGACGCCAGGGTGTTACGGGTGGCCGACGTCGGGAGGGTGGTCTTGTACAGGATGAAGGTCAGCGTGCCGGTCGCGGTCGGGCCGCGGAACCCGAAGAAGTCGATCCTGCGCAGGACCGAGCCCACCGGCATGCGCAACGAGGCCTGCATCGAGTTGCCGCTCTCGTTGTAGACCGACGGCGGGTCGGCGTACTTCGAACCCTGACTCGATCCGGTCCCGATGGCTTGGAAGTCGGCGTAGCCGAGCGTGGTCGCCTGGAGCCCGCCGATGGGGGTGATCGCGGTGTAGTTCGGGACCTGGCGGCCGGTGGCGCCGATGTCGCCGTCGGCGGCCGAGGCGAACGGGACATGGCCGGCGAGGCCGACGACCGTGGCGGCCCCCGCCGCGCCGAGCCCGATCAGCTGGCGGCGACTGACGTTGAGCTGAGGCATGGATTCCATCGGTGCGTCCTTCCGTACTGGCCCGTTCCCGGGGGTGCGCTGGGTGACCCTAGGCCACCGAGCGCACCCAGGCGTGCCGATCGACACCCCTCCGGCCGAATGCGGCTTGTACCGTTGGCGGCGTGAGCGATCAGCATCCCAATGTGGAACGCGTGATCTCGGCGGCCCGCCTGCTGGGGCTCGAACTCGTGCCGCGACGATTCCCCGAAGGTACGAAGACCGCCGCCGATGCTGCCGCTGCCATCGGTGTCGAGTTGGGGCAGATCGTCAAGAGTCTCGTGTTCGCCGTCGACGGCGATGTCGTGCTCGCCTACGTCAGCGGGTCCAACCAACTCGACGAGACCAAGCTCGCCGCCGCTGCCGGGGGGAGCAGGGCCAGCCGGGTCGACGCCGACGTCGTGCGCGAGCGGACCGGCTACCCCATCGGTGGCGTCCCGCCCTTCGGGCACGCCACGCTCCTGCGCGTGTTCATCGACCCCGACCTGTTGCTGTACGACGAGGTGTGGGCCGCCGCGGGGACCTGGCACGACGTGTTCGGCATCGAACCCCACAAGTTGGTCGAGGCGAGCGAGGGTCTGGTCACCGATCTGAAGCGGGGCTGAGCGAACGGCCTGCCACGTACCCTCAGCCGTGCAGAGTCTGTCGCCGCTCGAGGACTGGCGTGGGGTCGATGTCGGCCAGATCCGCATGCAACTGCGCCTGTCGCTGAAGGAGCGCGGTCGTGGGCGCGGGCGGGAATTCGGATGCGACCGGGAACGCCGGCGCCTACGATGGAGGGTGTCGGTGACGAGGCCGGCACCTGACGAGAGGAGGCGAGAACATGCGACCCACTGTGAGCGTCGTGGTCTCCCGCGTCCGTCGTCCGTCCGCGCGCTGAACCGATCCGCCGAGCAACCTGCTCCGCCGTCCGGCGCGCTCCTGCTCAGGAGCCTTCCCGTCGTGTCATCACCCGCTTCCTCCGCCGGCACCGAGCCCGGCGCCGACCTCCTTCTCCACTACGGCTGGGGACCCCGCCCGGCCGCGCTGCTCCACGGTCAGGAGCACCCGGCGCGCGTCGTGCGGGTCGACCGGGATCGCTGCCTGGTGGTGACGCGCTGGCGGGGAACAGCCCGCCGCGCTGCCGCCCCCGCCGGTGCCGGCCGTCGCCGTCGGTGACTGGGTCGGTCTGGAACCGACTGCGCTGACCGCGTTGCCGTGGCGAGTGTCGACGGTGGCTGAGCGATGGTCGGCGATCGAACGGGTCGATCCCGCCTCCGAGGGCCGGGCCGTCGACACCGCCCAAGTACTCGCCGCCGATGTCGACCTCGTCGCTCTCGTCCACCCGCTCGACCGCACGGTGAGCGTCAACCGTGTCGAGCGGGAGATGGCCGTCGTGTGGGAGTCGCGCGCCATGCCGGTGGTGGTGTTGACCAAGGCCGACCGCCACAGTGATGTCGATGCGATCGCGGCATCGCTGCGGCACCGGCTCGTCGGTGTCGACGTGATCGTCACGAGCTCGGTGAACGGCACGGGTGTCGAGTCGGTCGCCAGCCTCGTTCGCCCCGATCGCACGGTCATGCTGTTCGGTGCCTCGGGCGCCGGGAAGTCGACCCTTGCCAATGCGCTGCTCGGCGAGGACCTCCTGGCCACCGGAGGCGTTCGGGAGCTCGACGCGCGCGGCCGCCACACGACGACTGCGCGCTACCTGGTGCCAATGCCGGGCGGCGGGGTGCTGCTCGACACCCCGGGCATCCGCAGCATCGGCCTGCTGGGTGCCACCGGCGGTGTGTCGCGGGTGTTCGCCGATCTGGAGGAACTGGCGACTCAGTGCCGGTTTGCCGACTGTGGGCACGGGACCGAGCCCGGCTGCGCCCTCCTGGCGGCGGTCGAGACCGGCGAACTCGACGCTGGTCGGGTGCGGAGCTGGCAGAAACTCGAGCGGGAACTCGCTGCCGAACGCCGCCGGGCCGACCCGCAAGCCGCGGCGGCACGGCGGGCCGAGGCCAAACGCTTCGGCCGGGCGATGAAGCAGTATCGCCAGAGCACCCGCAAACGAACCTGACCCTCCGCTCGTCGGCGAGCTTGGCCAGCGCTGCCGTCAGAGCTTGCCGGCCACCTTGCGCTTGGCGTGCTCGCGGATGAACTCGAGGATCCGGATGTGCTTCTCGGTGTCCATCCGCATGATCTCGAGCACCAGGCCCCAGAGCGTGGTGTCCTTCAGATCCCTGACCTTCTTCTCGAGCGCCTTGAGCTCGACGGAGTCGTTGCGCTCGAACTCCAGCAACCGCTCGGTGGTGCTCACGAGGTCGGCGGCGTCGTCGTCGGTGATCACCGGGGGCAGCCCGGCGAACTGCAGCTCCGCGATCGCTCGAAGGCTCTCGATCCAGTCTTCGTAGAGGCCGTGGTGACGACGCTCGTCTTCGGCGATGAGTCCCGCGAGGAACGACACGTAGGCCGACGGTGATCCGATCAACCGCTCGTACTCGGCGATCAGCCCGCTCTCGCTCTCGATGTGCTCGACGAGGTGCTCGTACAGGTCGGCATCGGAGACGCTGAGACCGGCCGGCGGCCTCGATCCCGCACTCGTGCCGTCCGGGGAAGTGATGTCCATGGGTCAACCTTCACCCGGTGGGCCCAGCGCTTCCAGGGACGAAGGTCCCCCCTCAGCGGTCGCTCGACATCTCCAAGGCCTGGAGGAACGTGTTCCACGACAGGGTGGCGCACTTGATCCGTACCGGGAACTTCACGACACCCCGCAGCGCCTCGAGGTCACCGAGCTTGACCTCGGCGAGGTCGTCGGCCGCCGTCTCACCCGATTCGGACCCGTCGCCGCCCACGTCGTGCTCGTGGATCGACATCATCGACTTGAACGCCCGGACCACCCGTCGAGCCTCGGCGATCGGTTTGCCCTTCACGGCCTGGCTCATCATCGATGCCGAGCTCTGGCTGATCGAGCAACCCTGGCCACCGATCTTGATGTCGTGCACCACGTCGTCCTCGACGATCAAGAACACCTCGATCTCGTCGCCGCACAGCGGGTTGTGGCCCTCGGCGCGCACGGCCGGAGGCGTCTCGAGCTGACCACGGTTCCGAGGGGTGCGGTAGTGGTCGAGGATGATCTCGCGGTACAGGTCCTCGAGGCCGGGCATCGGGACTCCTAGAAGCTGAAGATGTCGGATGCCGAGTCGAGAGCCTCGACAAGGGCATCGGCATCGGAACGATCGTTGTAGAGGTAGAAGCTTGCCCGCGCCGTGGCGTTCGCGCCCAAGAGGCGCATGAGGGGCTTGGCGCAATGGTGGCCGGCACGAATGTAGACGTTGGCCTGATCGAGCACCTGGGACAGGTCGTGGGGGTGGATCCCGCGAAAAGCGAAGCTCAACGTCGCGCCCCGCACCTCGAGGTTGGTCGGACCATGAATGGTGATGTCGTCGCCATAACGATCCTGTAACGCGCCGATGGCGTACTCGGCCATCTCGATCTCGTGACGGCGGATCTCGGCCATCCCCAGGCCGGTGAGGAAGTCGATGGCGGCGCCGAGCCCGACGGCCTCGGTGATCGGCGGGGTGCCGGCCTCGAACTTGGCGGGGAGCTCGGCGCAGGTGAACCCGTCGAGCCGGACATCGGCGATCATGTTGCCGCCACCGAGGAACGGGGGCATTGCATCGAGCAGCGTCTCGCGGCCCCACAGCACGCCGATGCCCGACGGCCCGCACAGTTTGTGGCTGCTGAACGCCAGGAAGTCGGCGCCCATCGCCCGGACATCGGTGACGTTGTGGGGCACGAACTGGCATGCATCGACGACGGCGAGTGCACCGGCGGCATGGGCTGCGTCGGTGAGGTGACGCACCGGGGTGATCGTGCCCAACACGTTCGACATGGCCGTGAACGAAAAGACCTTGGCGCCGGCGAGCAGGCGATCGAGATCGGTGAGGTCGAGCTGACCGTCGGGGGTGAGCGGGACCCACCGCAGCTCGATGCCTCGCTCAGCGGCCAGCATCTGCCACGGGACGATGTTGGCGTGGTGCTCCATGTGGGTGAGCACCACTACATCACCCGCATCGAGGTTGGCCCGGCCCCACGCCATGGCCACCAGGTTGAGCGCCTCGGTGGCGTTCTTGGTGAACACGATCTCGCGATCGGAGGCCGCGTTGATGAACCTTCGCACCTTCGTGCGGGCGCCCTCGTAGGCGTCGGTGGATTCGACGGCGAGTTGGTAGGCGCTGCGGTTGATCGGCGTGTAGCTCGTCTCCATGAAGCGGCTCATGGTGTCGATGACACAGTGGGGCTTCTGGGACGTGTTGGCCGAATCGAGGTACACGATCCGTTTGCCGTTCACCTGCCGAGAAAGGAGCGGGAACGCTTCACGAACGGCGGTGGCGTCGAAGCTCATGACCGGAACGCCTCGTAGCCCTCGCGCTCCAGCTGGCGGGCCAACTCCATCCCACCGGAGGCCACGATGCGACCGTCGACGAGGATGTGTACGTGATCGGGCTTGAGCTCGTCGAGCAAGCGCTGGTAGTGAGTGATCAGCACGATGCCGAGCTCGGGGCGGTCGCGCTTGATCTCGCGGATGCCGTTGGCCACCGTGCGCAGGGCATCGATGTCGAGCCCTGAATCGGTCTCGTCGAGGATGGCCAGCTCCGGTTGGAGCACCGCCATCTGGAGGATCTCGTTGCGCTTCTTCTCGCCGCCGGAGAACCCCTCGTTCAGATAGCGATCCACGAAACTCGAATCCATGCCGAGGCGTTTCATCCAGTCCATGGTCGACAGGCGCAGCTCGAGCACCGACAAGTCGATGCCGGTGCGGGCCGACGCGGCTTGGCGCAAGAACTGCATCACCGAGACCCCGGGGATCTCCTGGGGGTACTGAAAGGCCAGGAACATCCCCGCCTTGGCGCGGATGTCGGTGGGCCATTCGGTGATGTCGTCGCCGTTGAACAACAGCGTTCCGCTGGTCAGCTCGTACTCGGGGCTGGCGAGGAGCGTGCTGGCGAGCGTCGACTTGCCCGACCCGTTGGGGCCCATGATCGCGTGCACCTCGCCGGCGCCGACCACCAGATCGACCCCTCGAAGGATCTCGGCATCGCCCTCGGCGGGCTTGGCGTGGAGGCCACGGATCTCGAACAGCGGTGCGCTCACGAGCCCAAGTCTATTTGCACTATCGCCGTAGTGGAAACCTCTCGGACTGTCGAATCAGCCCGCCCGAAGTGCCCGCCAGAGCGCCCGATAGCTGGGGTACTCGAGGGTGTCGTCCACGTAGCCGGCCTCGCACAGTGCGGCATGGAAAGCCGGTAGTCGGCGGAACGGCACGCCCGAGTCGACGTGGTGGGCGAGGTGGAAGCCGATGTTGTAAGGCACGACCGCGAACTGGGCGAGGCGGTGCTGGTGCACGCTGTGGGTGGTCTGGCGACGGTCCTTGGAAGCAGCGAGGCCGCCGTGCTCGGCGATCGATCGGAGTCGGTTGATGACCCGCCACACGGTGAGGTGGGGTAGGAGCCACAGCACGGGATACACCCACCAGTGACCGCTCACGACCGCCGCGCCGGCGAGGACGACCTGGACCGCGACGATCTGGCGCACGGTGCGTCGCACGCGAGGATCGGTCGACCGCAGCCCCTTCAAGGTGCCGAGCAGCAACTTGGAGCCGGTGCGGCCCGTTGCGTCGCGCCAGATCTTGCGACGGAACGAGTCACGGGGAATCGGATAGCCCCGATAGAGGGCGAGGTCGGGTTCGGCGGGGCCGAACTCCTCGCGGTGATGTGCTGCATGGACCCGCCGGTACGCATCGGTGGACGTCCAGGTGGGGAAGCCGAGCAGCCACCGGCCCACGAGGTCGTTGGTGCGCCGATGGGCGAACAGCAGGCGGTGGGCGGCCTCGTGCATGAGCGAGAGGAACTGGGCGTTGGCCCGGCCCATCAGGAGCACGGCGGCGGGCCATGAGATCGGTCCGAGCCGGACCGTGGCGACGACGATCAGCCCGGTCTGGATGTACAGCAGCACCAGGCTCCCGAGGTTGCGCCACGAGGGGATGCTGCGGAGCTCGGCCCGGAACGCGGGGGTCGGCCGGCCGTCGGCCTGGATGCGCGCCGTAGGGGTCACCACCGGAAGCGCATCGGCGGCCCGCACCATGGTGAGCATGTCGCCAACGTTACTGCGGGTCGTCCCCGATCACGACCGGTGCGACTCGTTGGAACACAGGTGAACTGTCTGACAAGATGCGCGCGTGGACGACGAGAAGTGCCTGCTCCCAGCGGTGCAGCTGGCGGCGATGATACGGCGGGGGGAGTTCACGAGCGTCGAGCTGGTCGAAGCGACGCTGGCCCGGATCAAGCGTCTGAACCCCGCGCTGAACGCGGTGTGCACCGTGGCCGAGGGGGAGGCACTCGATGTCGCGGCCCGCGCCGACGAGCAGACGGCCACCGCACTCCCGCTCGGTCCGTTGCACGGGCTCCCGTTCACGGTGAAGGACTCGTTCTCGACCAACGGGATCCGGTCGACAGGCGGGGCGATGGAGCTCGCCGACCACGTGCCGATCCGCGACGCTCCCGCGGTGGCCGCGCTCCGTGCCGCCGGCGCGATCGTGATCGGCAAGACGAACGTGCCCGAGTGGGGCGCCGACATGCAGACCCACAACCAGGTGTTCGGGCTGACCAACAACCCGTGGGACCTCGCTCGCACCGTCGGGGGTTCGTCCGGCGGCTCGGCCGCAGCAGCCGCGGCAGGGTTGGCCGCATTCGATCTCGCCGACGACCTCGGCGGATCGAATGCACTCACGTCCTCGTTCTGCGGGGTCTACGGGCACCGTCCGACGCACGGGATCGTCTCCACGCTGGGCCTGCTCGATTCGGCGATCGGGGCGTCGATGGCCGAGTCGAGCGCCTGCGCCATCGGTTCGATCGCCCGCGATGCCGGCGATCTGGAGCTGGTGTTCGACTGCCTGCTCGCCGCGTCGGCCCAGCCGTCGCCGTACTGGACGTTGCAACTCCCCGCCAACGACGCGCTCGACGGGGTTCGGGGGTTGCGGGTGGGGACGTTGTTCGAGGACCGGGCGATCGCCACCGATGCAGGGACATCGGCGATGTTCGAGGAGCTCACCCGGGCGATCGAGCGGGAGGGCGGCGTGGTCGAACACGACGCCAGACCGTTCGAACGCCTCGGCGCGTGGTTGCGCCTGGCGATCGTGCGTGCCGTGACGGCAAACCCGGCAACGGTGCCGGGCTTCAACACCCACGAGGCAGTCGCCGCAGCCGCCGGGGTCACCCGGTCCGACCCCAAGTACCGCCCGCTCCTACATCGAGAATGGCACCAGGCCGAGCGGGCGATCGCAGGCATGCGAGCCGCGTGGCTCGATCTGTTCACCCGCATCGACGTGTTGATCTGTCCGGCTGCGCCGTGCACCGCGTTCCCGCACACCTTGACCGGTTCGCTGCTCGAGCGCACCTACCAGGTGGGCGACGACGAGTGGGGGGTGGCCGATGTCGGCGGCTGGCTGGCCCTCATCGCGGCGACGAACCTGCCCGCGGTCACGGTGCCGATCGGTCTGGCGCCCGATGGCCTGCCGGTGGGCGTCCAGGTGGTGGCGCCGCCCTTCCACGACCGTCGCGCCTTCGCCGTGGCCGCCGCGATCGGTCGGCTGAGCGGCGGGTACCGAGTTCCCGCGCTCGCCGAGCGCGTGATCGCGGCCTCGGCCGACTTCACCAGCCCCGGTCGACCCATTCCTGCAGATGCGGCCGCTCGGCGCCGATCGTGGAGTCGCTGCCATGGCCGGGCAGGATGATCGTGTCGGCGGGGAACGTGAAGAGCCGATCATCGATCGACGAGATGATCGTCGCGAAGTCGCCTCCCTCGAACGACGTGTTGCCCGGGCCCCCGGGGAACAGCGTGTCACCGGTGAACAGCAACGGGGCATCGGCCACCTTGAACGAGACCGAACCCGGCGTGTGTCCCGGGTTGTGGATGGCGTGGAGCCGGAGACGGCCCACCTCGATCACCTCGGCGTCGTCGATGAACACGTCGTAGCCGACTTCGGCCAGACGCGGCGCGTCCTTCTGGGTGACGGCGACTTCGTAGCCCGCCTCGCGCATGGCCGGCACTGCTTGGATGTGGTCCCAGTGGCCGTGGGTCTCGAGGACCCGGCGAACGCCCGTGGCGCGGCAGAGCTCGAGCAGTTGTTCGTGTTCGTTGGCGGCATCGAGGAGCACCGCCTCACCCGTCTCGCGGCAACGCACGACGAAGACGTTGTTGTCGTAGGGGCCCACGACGAGCCGATGCACTTCGAGGCGGGAGTCGGACCAGTGGAGCGTCGTCACACCCACAGTCTCGCACCGCGTGACGGCCGATCGAGCGTCGAACGAGCAGGAGTCACTGGTCGCCCGGACGCACCCCGCGCAGGTCGGTCGCCTCCGCGCAGGGATGCGCATGCAGGTGATCCAGCAGCTCGGGAAGCGACGCGGTCGCCAGGCACACCGATGAATCCGATGCCCCGTAGTACAGGTCGACGGTGTCGTCGTCGCGGCGGATCCAGCCGCACGGGAACACCACGTCGGGGACATCGCCGGCCCGCTCGTAGCTCGCCTGCGGCCCGAAGATCCATTCGTTGCCCCGAACGATCACCTGCTCCGGATGGTCGCGGTCCAACAGTGCGAGGCCCAGGCGATAGATGGACCCGGCCGCGGTGGTGCGTACCCCGTGGTAGCACACGAGCCAGCCTTCCTCGGTCAACATCGGTGGCGGCCCGAGGCCGATCTTGTTGGCGTCCCACCAGCCGCCGCGTCGTGCCGGCAGGAGCACTCTTGCATCGCCCCAGTGCCGCAGGTCGGGGCTCCACGACAGCCAGACGTGGGCGCCGAGCCCCGCCATCACGGGCGCCGGCCGGTGGATGAGCGCCCATCGACCGTTGAACACCGATGGGAACAGCGCCGCGTCCTTGTCCTCGGGGGACATCAACACCCCCCGCCGGTCGAACGTCCGGAAGTCACGAGTGGTGGCCAGGCAGATCAGCGGACCACCCGACGAGAACCCCGTGTAGACGATGTAGTACTCGTCGCCGATCAGGGTGATCCGAGGGTCCTCGATGCCCCAGTGCTCGGCAAAGCTGTCGACCTCGGGCAACAGGCGCCGGTCCCGCTCGACGGTCCAGCCCGTGCGACCGTCGTCGGACGTGGCAACGGCCAGGTAGGACAGGCCGGAACGGTCCTCGACCCGGACGAGCAGCACGGTCTGGCCCTCGAACATCGTCGCGCCCGGATTGAACGCAGCATTGACCATCCGCGGGAAGGCGCTCGCCCGTAGGATCGGGTTTCCTTCGAAGCGACGGAAGAGCTCTCGGGGGTGCACATCGTTGACCATCGACCGGCCTCCTGATCGAGTTGGTGCGGGGAATTCGCAGCGGATCGCTCCGCGCAGGAAGGAATGGGGCAATGGACCCCCACATGTCGCTGGCGAACGCGCCCTTGGCCGAGGAGCACTCCGCCCGCGCGCTGCCGCTGGTCCAGGTCTCGTTGGCCGACGTCCAGATCGCCACGCCCGCCGTGGCGATCGGCCCTCCCATCGTACGAGCGTCCGACCAGCCGATCGTGATGGGCGGGTCGGTGCCCGGCTACGGCGCGATCTTCAATGCCGGCCTGCTCCATCACGGCGGCCGCTATCACCTGTTCGCCCGAGCCGTGCGCGAGGGCTATCGCCGCAACACCGGTGACGGACCCCGGTTCGTCGACTACGTCTCCGACATCGTGGTGCTGGAATCCGACGACGGGCTCGACTACTCGTTCCGCTACGTGCTGGCCCGAGCCGGGGAGTTCGGCGTCGACTGCTTCGAGGACCCTCGGGTGCAGGCCGTCGCCAGCAACGGCACGACCGAACTCGTCGTCACCTACACGAATCTGTCGTCGACGCCCGGCGATCCGTGGCGGGTCGGGGCCCATCGCCTGGTGCACGACGGAGACCGCTTCCGGCTCGATCCGACGAGTGGCCGGGTGCTCGGACCCGACGGGGTCCACGACAAGGACGCGGTGATCTTCAACCTGGCCGACGGGCGAGTCGCCATGTTGCATCGGATCCACCCCGACATCCAGCTCGCCGTCTTCGACGACCTGGATCACCTGTGGGATGCCGACGAGCAGTACTGGAACCAGCATCTCGCCGAGCTCGACCACCACACGGTGCTGCGCCGCTCGGACGTCGCACTCGGCATCGGGGCCGGTGCCCCGCCGCTCGCCACGGAGCTCGGGCTGCTGCTGTTCTTCCACGAGCGCCGAGCCGATGGCGTCTACACGATGAACCTCGCCCTGCTCGACCCCGCCGATGGGCGCCCGGTGGCCCTGCTCGACGAGGCTGTACTCGTGCCCGAGCTCGCCTGGGAGCGGTTCGGCGACGTCGACGACGTGGTGTTCGTCCAGGGAATCCATCTGGAGGCCGACGGCGACACCGTGTACCTCGTGTATGGGGCAGCGGATCGCCACGTCGGCGCGGCTCGGGCGTCGCGCCGTCACCTCCTCGACCTCCTGGGCCGGGCCGGTACCACGGCGAGCCGATCGACGACGGCGTAGAACGCCAACGAGGCGCCGATCAGGGCCAGCGTCGACTCGGTGCCCTGATTGGTGTTGACCCCATCGGCGGTGAGCCCGTCGTAGGCCGCCCCGGTGGTCCGGTCCCACATCACCAGCCCGTGGTCATTGGCGCCGCAGAACCATTGGGCGGCGAGCCGGGTGGGCTCGATCCATGCCGCGTCCCCGGTGATCCCGAAGGCTCGACGCGAGGCGTCGGCGAGCGCCCACGCCTCGATCGGTTGCTGATCGAACCGGTGTCGCTCGCCGGGTCCGCGTCCCGACGCGGGGGTGAAGGAGCAGTGGTCCCCGTCGCGGGTCTCGTGGGCCACCAGCCAGGCGAGGAGTTCGAGCCCCTCGGCGACGAGGGACTCGTCATCGGTGACGGTTCCCACCGCCAGCAGCGCCTCGGGGATGAGGGCGTTCCCGTACGTGAGGCGGGCTTCCGGCCAGGGCCAGTCGCGGTTCGATCGCGGATGGAGCAGGTGTGGTCGGGTCGATGCGAGGAGCCGGGCGCCGGAGCGGGAGGCGGGGTCGGCGTCGAGCAGCACGGTGGCGGCGAGGGCGGCGTGGGCGCTCGCTCGAGGCCAGGCCGACACGAAGCCGTCGAGGCGGGCGAGCAGCGCACGGGCCGTGCGACGCACGGACGATGAGGGTCCGCTCGTGCTGGCGAGCGCCAGGCCCCACAACCCGCGAGCCGTCGCGTCAGCGCTCGGCGGATCGCCGGTCGGCCGCCCGAGGCCGTCGAGCCGGAGGACGAGTCCGGTCGGGGTGATGGACCGGCGCAACTGCTCGAGACATGCGGTCGCGACCCGTGGCGCGTCAGGGTCCGAGGCCAGCAAGCAGGCGAGGCCGAGCGCGCGCCCGGCGTCGTCGCTGCAGTGGCCCGACGAACGGTCCGGTCGGGCGCCCCGGGCATGCTCGATGATGCCGACATCGTCGAGGCGGGGGATGAGCGCGGCCAGCGACGGCGTGGGCACTCCCACGAGCGCCGGGCGAAGCGGAATGGGAGTGATCATCTCAGCCTCCGAACGGGCTCGTGAATGTCGAACATCGACCCGCCCGCCGCCGCGTCGCCCGTCGCCGGAGCCCGTCTCCCGCATCCTGAGCCCCGGCACCAGAGCGCCGAGTGGAGCACCGCTGCGTACCGTTCGCCCACGATCGACCAGTCGTGACGAGCTCCCTGGATTCGGGCGGCGGCCTCCATCGACCGGCGAACCTCGGGGTGGGTCACGATCTGGCTGATCGCGGCGGCGATCGCCGGCGGTGAGCCATGAGCCACGACACGAACCGCACCAGTCGGCTCGAGCTCGATCGCATGCGGGAACGCCGAGGCGACCACCGGCTTGCCTGCGGCCAATGCTTCGACGAGAACGCCCGATGTCACCTGGACCCGTGTGTCGTACGGCAGGAGCACGATCGACGCACTGCGCACCAGCGCGTGTTGGTCGGGCCAGTCGAGGTAGCGCTCGTCGAATTCCACCAGATCGGCGACTCCGAGCTGTGCTGCGAGGTGCTCGAGCTGCCGGCGATACGACTCGCCCTCCACCGCGAGCACGTTCGGGTGGGTTCGCCCCGAGACCACGTAACGCACCTCGATGCCGGACTTGCGCAGCAGGGCGATTGCCTCGATCCCGTGTTCGATGCCCTTGCCGGGGCCGAGCAGTCCCCAGGTCAACACGACAGGTGTGGGGACGAACGTGTAGGGCGGTGCATGCAGGTTGGGCGTCGCCCCGTGCGGGATGATCACCACTCGCTCGGCGTCGAGTCGATGCCCGGCGAGCAGCCGATCTCGGGCGGCAGCACCGTGGACGACCACGTTTGCCGACCGTGCGGCGAGAGCCTCGACGATCGACCGTTGAGCAGCGGACGGCTCATTGCTCACGGTGTGGAGCACGGTGACGAGCGGCGGTTCACACGCGGCGGCGAAGTCGACGATGTCGATCCCGTCAGGGCCGGGGTAGATGCCGAACTCGTGCTGGAGGAGCACGACGTCAGCCTCGTTGGCGGCGCGCAACGCCGACCGGAACCCTCGTTCGGAACCCCTGCGCCACGTGGCCACCACACCGGTCGGAACGGGGAGTGCATCCTCGTCGGGTCCTAGCGATCGGATCACCCCGACCGCCAGACCCGACCGATCCAGCGCGCGGGCGACGTTGGCGGTGTAGGTCGCCAGGCCGCACGGAGTCGGCGGGTAGGTCCCGACGAGCGCGACACGGGTTCGATTTCCTGGCGGCATCGGGATCACGAATGCTCCTCCCGTTTGCCCTGCGGGACGATTCGACCGTAGGCCGCACGGACCATGGCCTCCCACGGACCAAAGACCATCCGGTACGGCGTTTCGGCCCCTGTGGAGCATCGCCGGTGAGGGAGATGGTGACCAGTGGGTTGCCTGCCGATGCGGTCCCTGCTCTGATCGAATGGTCCAACGTCGCCGGCGCCGACCGTGCTCGGAGTCGGCAATGTCAGATGTCCACCATGCGGAACGGTTCCACCTGACGGGCGTGGAGGCGTACGATGCAGTGTGGCCGGAGGGGAACGATGAGCACGACGCCTGAGCAACGCATCGCCGACATCGCCGCGACGTTCGCGGCGGACCCGGGCGGGCTCCTGCCGGCCATCCACGCTGTGCAGCACGGCTTCGGCCACGTCCCGAGCACCGCGATCGACCTGCTGGCGGCGGCGTTCAACCGGTCCGCCGCCGAGATCCACGGAGTCATCAGCTTCTACCCCGACTTCCGGACCGAGCCCCCCATGGGCCCGGTGCTTCAGGTCTGCTGCGCCGAGGCGTGTCAGGCGCGTGGGAGCGCCGAGGTCCACGCCCGGGCCCGATCGATCGCTGAGTCCGGGGCCACGATCGAGGTCGCCAAGGTGTTCTGCCTCGGGAACTGCGCGCTCGGGCCGAGTGTCGCGATCGATGGCCGACTCCACGGCCGCGTGACGCCGGCCGCCATCGACGACCTCGTCGCAACGGCCGGTCGGGCTCCGGCCGCCCCGCCGGCCTCTCTGCCGTCCACCGTGTCGTCCACCGTGTCGTCCACCCTGCCGTCCGGCTCGGCTCGCCGGTCCGACGCTCGCGTGTTCGTCCCGTGCGACGCAGCGGCGCGGGCCGCGGGGGCCGACGACGTCGCAGCCGCCCTGGTCGACTCGGGCGCCGATGTGCAGGTGGTACGCAACGGCTCTCGCGGGATGCTGTGGCTGGAACCCCTCGTCGAGGTCGAGACGGCAGTCGGTCGAGTCGCCTACGGCCCGGTCACGGCCAGCGATGTCCCCGGGTTGATCGCCGCCGGGATGGTCGAAGGGGGCGAACACCCGTTGCGGCTCGGGATCACCGACGAGCTCCCGTGGATGCAGCGCCAGCAGCGGATCACCTTCGCTCGCGTCGGCGTGGTCGATCCGCGCTCCGCCGAGGATTTCGTGGCGCACGGCGGGCTCGACGGTCTCCGGCGAGCCCTCGCGATGACTCCCGAAGAAGTGGTGCGCGAGGTCACCGATTCCGGGTTGAGAGGTCGGGGTGGAGCTGCGTTCCCGACCGGCGTGAAGTGGCGCACGGTGCTGGAAGCGCCCAGCGACGAGAAGTACGTGTGCTGCAACGCCGATGAAGGCGACAGCGGAACGTTCGCCGACCGGATGCTGATGGAGGGCGACCCGTTCACCCTCATCGAGGGCATGGTGATCGCGGGCTACGCGGTGGGGGCCCGTCGCGGCTACGTATACGTGCGGTCGGAGTACCCCGATGCCGTCGCCACCCTCGAACACGCCGTGGCCGTCGCCGTGGCGCAGGGTTGGCTGGGTCCGTCGGTGCTCGGCGGCGACTTCGCCTTCGAACTCGTCGTGCGCGTCGGGGCCGGCGCCTACATCTGCGGCGAAGAGACCTCGATGCTCGAGAGCCTCGAAGGCAACCGCGGCGTGGTCCGGGCCAAGCCTCCGCTCCCCGCGTTGGAGGGCCTGTTCGGCAAACCGACGGTGGTGAACAACGTGCTGAGCCTGGCGACGGTGCCCATGATCCTGGCCGACGGAGCCGCCCCCTATGCATCCCACGGTGTGGGGCGCAGTCTCGGGACCCAAGTGTTCCAGCTGGCCGGCAACGTCGCTCGCGGCGGCATCGTCGAGACGGCGTTCGGCATCACCCTCGGCGAGCTCGTGGAGGACTTCGGCGGGGGCACGGCGACAGGCAAGCCCGTACGTGCCGTCCAGGTCGGCGGTCCGCTCGGCGCGTACCTGCCGACGAGTCAGTACGGGCTGCCGATGGACTACGAGGCGTTCGCGGCGGTCGGTGCGATGGTCGGCCACGGTGGCGTGGTGGTGTTCGACGAATCCGTCGACATGGCCCAGCAGGCCCGGTTCGCAATGGAGTTCTGCGCCATCGAATCGTGCGGCAAATGCACCCCGTGTCGCATCGGTTCCACCCGGGGTGTCGAGGTGATCGACCGGATCATCACCGGGCAGGACCGCGACGAGAACCTCGTGCTGCTCGAGGACCTGTGCGAAGTGATGGCCGACGGATCCCTGTGCGCCATGGGCGGCTTGACCCCGATGCCGGTTCGCAGTGCACTGGTGCACTTCCTCCCCGATTTCCATCGCACGTCCGGAGGCAACCGATGAGCCTGGTTCACGAGCACGACATGGGGACGCCGGCCCCCGACCGGCGCGAGCGCACCCCGGCCCCCGCGACTGTCGAACTGACCATCGACGGGCAAGCCGTCGCAGTCGCTGAGGGCACTTCGGTGATGCGGGCCGCGGCGCTCGCCGGTGTCGACGTCCCGAAGTTGTGCGCCACCGATCGACTCGACGCGTTCGGATCGTGCCGGCTGTGCGTCGTCGAGATCGACGGCCGCAAGGGCACGCCGGCCTCGTGCACCACGCCGTGCGCGCCGGGGATGAACGTCACGACCCAGTCGCCGAAGTTGGAACGACTGCGGCGCGGGGTGATGGAGCTCTACATCTCGGATCATCCGCTCGACTGCCTCACCTGCGCGGCCAACGGCGATTGCGAGCTGCAGGACATGGCCGGCGAGGTCGGGCTCCGCACGGTTCGCTACGGCTTCGACGGCGACAACCACCTCGACGCACCGAAGGACACGTCGAACCCGTACTTCACGTTCGACGCCTCCAAGTGCATCGTGTGCTCGCGCTGTGTACGCGCCTGCGACGAGATCCAAGGAACGTTCGCCCTCACGATCGAGGGTCGCGGGTTCGCCTCGAAGGTGGCCGCAGGGGCAGGTGGCTCGTTCATGGAATCCGAGTGCGTCTCGTGCGGGGCGTGCGTGCAAGCCTGTCCGACTGCCACGCTCACCGAGAACACCGTCATCCAGCTCGGTCAGCCGCGTCGGAGTGTGCTCACGACGTGCGCCTATTGCGGCGTCGGGTGCTCGTTCAAAGCCGAGCTCCAAGGCGATCAGGTCGTACGCATGGTGCCGTACAAGGACGGTGGCGCCAACGAAGGCCATTCGTGCGTGAAGGGTCGCTTCGCGTGGGGCTACGCGACGCATCGCGACCGCGTGACCGTCCCGCTGGTGCGCGACTCGATCGTCGACGAGTGGCGCGAGGTGTCCTGGGACGAGGCAATCTCCCACACCGCCCGGCGGCTGCGCGAGATCCAGGACCGGCACGGCCGAGGGGCCATCGGCGGGATCACGTCGTCGCGCTGCACCAACGAAGAGGTCTTCGTCGTGCAGAAGATGGTGCGCACGGCGTTCGGCAACAACAACGTCGACACGTGCGCCCGCGTCTGCCACTCGCCGACAGGGTTCGGGCTCAAGACCACGTTCGGCACGTCGGCGGGCACCCAGGATTTCCGTTCGGTCGCCCACACCGATGCAATCCTGTTGATCGGCGCCAATCCCACCGACGCCCATCCGGTGTTCGCCTCGCGGATGAAGCAGCGGCTGCGCGAGGGCGCCAAGTTGATCGTTGTCGATCCTCGTCGCATCGACCTGGTTCGCAGCCCCCACGTCGAGGCGCAGCACTTCTTGCAGCTACGCCCCGGCACCAACGTGGCGATCGTCAACGCGTTGGCTCACGTGGTGGTGACCGAGGATCTCGTCGACCACCGATTCGTGGCCGAGCGCTGCGAGCCCGATGACTTCGCCCGGTGGGCGGCGTTCATCGCCCGGCCCGAGCACAGTCCCGAAGCGACCGAGATCCACACGGGTGTACCCGCCACCGAGGTGCGCGCCGCCGCCCGGCTCTTCGCAGCTGCAGGGAACGGTGCCATCTACTACGGGCTCGGCGTCACCGAGCACAGCCAGGGTTCCACCATGGTGATGGGCATGGCGAATCTCGCGATGGCCACTGGGAACATCGGGCGCGACGGTGTGGGCGTGAATCCCTTGCGAGGCCAGAACAACGTGCAGGGCAGCTGCGACATGGGATCGTTCCCCCACGAGTTCCCCGGCTATCGCCACGTCTCCGACGACGCGACCCGCTCGATGTTCGAATCGATGTGGGGCGCCGAGCTCGATCCGGAGCCGGGTCTGCGCATCCCGAACATGCTCGATGCCGCGGTCGACGGCGGGTTCAAGGGGTTGTTCGTGCAGGGCGAGGACATCGCCCAATCCGACCCGAACACCGCCCACGTCGTCGCCGCGCTCGCGGCGATGGAGTTGGTGGTGGTGCAGGACCTGTTCCTCAACGAGACGGCGAAGTACGCCCACGTCTTCTTCCCCGGCACCTCGTTCCTGGAGAAGGACGGCACGTTCACCAACGCGGAGCGGCGCATCAATCGCGTTCGCCCGGTGATGACCTCACGGACCGGCAAGCAGGAGTGGGAGGTCGTCAGCGAGTTGGCCGCCGCCCTCGGTGCGCCGATGCACTACGAGAGCTCGGCCCAGATCATGGACGAGATCGCAGCGCTCACCCCCACCTTCGCGGGCGTGTCGTTCGCCAAGCTCGACGAGCTGGGCAGTGTGCAGTGGCCGTGCAATGACGCCCGGCCGACCGGAACGCCGATCATGCACGAGGACCACTTCGTTCGTGGGCTCGGCCGGTTCGTCGAGACGCCCTACGTGCCCACCGAGGAACGCTCGACCCGCCGGTTCCCGCTGCTGTTGACCACGGGTCGGATCTTGAGCCAGTACAACGTCGGCGCGCAGACCCGTCGCACCGAGAACGTCCAGTGGCACGGCGAGGACTTGCTCGAGATCCACCCGTTCGATGCCGAGGAGCGCGGGATCAAAGACGGGGCCGAAGTGACGCTGGCGAGCCGTGTCGGGGCCACCGTGATGCATGCCCGGCTGACCGATCGGGTGCCGCAGGGCGTGGTCTACACCACGTTCCACTTCCCGGTGAGCGGCGCGAACGTCGTCACCACCGAGTACTCCGATTGGGCGACGAACTGCCCCGAGTACAAGGTCACCGCTGTGCAGGTGTTGCCCGGCCGGTCCACAGTCGTCGGTGCCGGCACCGAAGAGCCCGAGCATCGGGTCGGTGCACTGGTCCGGATGGCGAGCCAGATCGCCCGCCAATTCGCCCACGAGCCGACCGATGAGGCGGTCGCGGCGGTGGCCGCACACCTCGCGTCGTTCTGGGAGCACGAGATGAAGGCGGATCTCACGGCGGCCCTCGATGCCGGTCAGATCGAGGTCGACCCCGTCGTGCGCGCCGCCGTCGATCGCCTCCGCACCCCCGCCTGAGCCGGTTCTGAGCCGCCGTCGATGGCCGTGGGCGAGTGTCAGTCCACGGGTACGAGGTGGACCCGAGGGCAGGAGACCTTGCGGCCCTCGTCGCACTTGGGACAGGCCCAGCTCGAGCCGTCACCCGACCACATCGTCGTGCCACAGCTTGCGCACCGCCGCTGCCAGACCGCACATGACGTGTCCGCGAGCCGCTGCGAGCTGAGTGGGCAACCGTGGCCCTGGCACACGGGCCAGGCGGGGTCGAGGCACGATCGCCGATCTCCGGGCACTTCGCCACGCACACCCCGCAGTCGTCGCACGTGTAGCGGATCGATCTCGAACAGGCCGAGGAACGAGTCGGTCTTGTGCAGCGCGTCGGTGTGGCACGAGAAGTCGCACGCACCGCAACCGATGCACAGCGATTCGAGAACCGTGAAGCTCATCGCTCAGCCTGCGGCCGACGACGGGTCGGCGACGGCGTCCTGCGGGTGGAAGTGGCGCAGCTCGCCCATGCAGTCGGCGTGCACCCACGGGGCACACGTCGACCCGCGTGGCGGCGGTGCGCGGTCTCGTACGCGTTCGCCGTTCCACTCCCACCAGCCGTAGGGCACGTCGAGCGCCCGGGTGATCGGCGGTGCCGCAGTTCGGGCAGAGCGGTGCGTCCATGTCGTCGTTCCTTTCAGTCGACGCCACGGCAGCGAGCCGGGCGGCGCCGTCGAGGTATTCCTGCAGGGTCTGGTTGAAGCGCGAGAACTTGTCGACGCCCATCGGGTCGTCGCCGCGCAGGACGATGTCGTCGCCGAGCAGGCCAGGCTGTTGATGGTCTGGCGACCGGTGGCGGCGCCGTTGGTCGCGATGTCGTCGAACATCGCCTGCCACGCCGTCGAGGGGGCCGTCGAGGCGGAAGTCGGCCAGGCCGGGCCGTCTCGACGTCGATCGCATCGCACGCCTTCGCAGCCGCAGCGCTTCGAAGCACGAGCTCGACGGCGAAGGCGCTCGCCGTCGGGCGGCGCATCACCAGTGCGGCCACCATGTCGGCATCGCCGAGCACCGGTGAACCGCTCGGGATGGGCGTTCATCTCGTCGGCGAGCGCCTCGAAGAACGGCACGGCGTCGATCTGCATGGTCGTTGCCGCTCAGTTCGCCAGCACGGTGGCGGGGTCGATGCCCAGCAGATCGAGCGGGAGCTTGGTGCGGTGCAGGCGGCTGATGCCGGCCCGTTCGCAGCGGGCGAGGTACGACGGTGAACTGCTTGCGCTGCAGCTCCATCTGCAGCGGGAAGCCCTTCGTCCTCGACGTGCTCGACGCCGCCGCCGAGCAGCACGGCGAGCGCCGAGCCGAAGTCCTGGTTGGTGCCGAACTGGGTGAGCACGACCTCGCCGTGGTCGAGCGCCTCGTGGATCTCCTCGGCGACGTCGGGGTCCTGCTCGACCGCGTAGCGGATGTGCATCGTGCCGTAGGCGACGTGGCGGGCCTCGTCCTGCATCGCCATGCGGAACATGCGCTTCTCCACCGGCGACGGCGCGATCAGCTCGCCCATGCGGAAGATGTCGAGGATGAAGCCCTCGCCGAGCAGGTGCATGAGCGCGGTGGCCTGGGTGTAGGTCTTGGCCTCGAGGATCGTGCGCAGCAGGCCCTCGCTCTGGCCCCGCGACATCAGCAGGCCGCCGCCGTTGGCGAGCGCCCGCTTGCGGAACACCTCGGCGTGGCGGGCCTCGTCCATGATCTGGGTGCAGAGGAACATCTTGGCTTCGAGGAAGTCGTGGTTCATCCGCCACATCCACTTGGCCGGCAGATCGGCGGCGATCATCTCGACCTCGGTGAGCGTGGTGCAGACCTGGCACATCGCGTGCTCGATGTCGTCGGGCAGCTCGGGCAGTTCGCCCCACGGGATGTCGCGGGTGGCGCTCCACTGGCGGGCGACGGCCTCCTCGTAGAGCTCGCGCACGTTGTCGGCCCACACGTCGCTCTTCTTGTTGAGGATGTAGCCCATGTCGGGCGTGTCGGGGTCGATGTCGGCGCCCCGCGGGGCCATCGAGCGGTGCGTCGGGTGGTCGGGCACCTCGCCGTAGGTGCCGACGGCGATGTCGAGCATGGTGAGGCCGCGCGGGCCCGGCTTGGGCTTGAACGCCCCACTCGCTCTTCGCGCCCCGGAGCCACGCCCAGTCGAGCGGGGCGCCGATCGGCGAGAACTCGGGCAGGTTCCCGTAGCGGTCGAATCCGGTCGACGACGCGGCCCCCGGTTCGGAGATGAGTGTCATAGCAGCCCTCCAGCCCCTACGGCCTCGTCTGGCCGTGAGACAAGTAAGCGCGAATCGTCTCAGTCGGATCAGAGGCAAGGAGCCCCGAAACTCGGGACCTTGGTCCCACGAGGAAGTCGCCGTCACAGGGATCGGACGTCGAAGCCCATCGACAGCGCCACCGGGATCTGCGCCGGGTCGAACGTCAGGAAGCCGACGGGGCGAGGGAGTCGATCGGCCGCCGCGAGATGGAGGGCGTCGGCCAGTCGCAGCGGCTGGGCCCGGGCCAGTTCGGTCGGCGCGGTCGAGGCAGCGCTGGTCGAGCGGCACGACGTGGATGCGGTCCCAGTCACGCCGGACGCAGTCCTCCAGGTCCCCTCGGAGCAGGGGTTCCTCGGTGATGCGGTCGATGAGCAGCAGCGCCTCGGTGAGTGCGACGGCCGACGCGCACCACACCGGATCGGCCGCCATGGCGTCGAGCGCGACCTTGCGAGCCGGCGCACGCTGATGTGCCGGGCGACCAGGGCGCTGGCGTCGCAGTAGAGCGTCACCCGCGGACCTCGCGCAGGAGGCGATCGAGCCGGACCCCGGCGTACAGCGAGACCGGTTCGCCGGATGCGGCCCGATCGTGGCGCCGGGGCGGCTCCAGCAGCCCGCGGGCCACCAGGTCGTCGAGCGTCACCTGGCCGTCGGCGGCATCGAGCGGGCCGAGTTGGGCGACGGGGCGGCCGTCGACCGTGACGACGATCCGTTCGCCGCCGGCCGCCCGGCGGATCGTCGCGGCCGCGTTGGCCCGCAGCTCTCGGGCCCCGATCCGATCCACGCCACCCATGGTACCCTCCTTAGCCTTCTGTGTACACGCATGTACACAGCCCGATTCGACGTCGAGTCGACGGCGCGATCGCCAGACTCGGCGCATGAACTTCGCCTTCACCGAGGAGCAGGAAGAGCTCCGCAAGACCGTGCGCAGCTTCCTCGAGAGCAAGTCGCCCGAAGCCGCCGTCCGCGAGCAGATGGAGACCGAGGCCGGTTACGACCAGGCCGTGTGGTCGCAGATGGGCGAGCAGATGGGCCTGCAGGGCCTCGCCATCCCCGAGGAGTTCGGCGGCTCGGGCTACGGCTTCGTCGAGCTCGGCATCGTGCTCGAGGAGATGGGCCGCGCCCTGCTGTGCGCCCCGTACTTCTCCACGGTCGTGCTCGCCGCCAACACCCTGCTCCACTCCGGCGACGACGCCGCCAAGGCCGCCTACCTCCCGGGCATCGCCAGCGGCGAGACCATCGCCACCGTCGCCTTCACCGAGCCCTCCGGCAAGTGGGACGAGTCCGGGCATCACCCTCGCGGCCAGCGGCTCGGGCAGCGACTTCACCCTCACCGGCACCAAGAGCTTCGTGCTCGACGGCCACACCGCCTCGCTGATCATCGTGGCCGCCCGCACGGCGGCCGGGCGTCAGCCTCTTCGCCGTCGACGGCGAGGCCGCCGGGCTCACCCGCACCGCGCTCAGCACCATGGACCAGACCCGCAAGCAGGCCAAGCTCGAGTTCGCCGGCACGCCGGCCAAGCTCATCGGCGCCGATGGCGAGGGTTGGAACGTGCTGTCCAAGGTGCTCGACCTCGTCGTCGTCGGACTGGCCGCCGAGCAGGTCGGCGGGGCCCAGAAGGTGCTCGAGATGGCCGTCGAGTACGCCAAGGTCCGCGTGCAGTTCGGCCGCCCGATCGGTTCGTTCCAGGCCATCAAGCACAAGTGCGCCGACATGCTGCTCGAGGTCGAGTCGGCCAAGTCCGCCGCCTACTACGGCATGTGGTGCGCGTCGGAGCTGAACGACGAGCTGCCGTCGGTCGCCTCGCTCGCCAAGGCGTACTGCTCGGAGGCGTACTTCCACGCCACCGCCGAGAACATCCAGATCCACGGTGGCATCGGCTTCACCTGGGAGCACCCGGCCCACCTGTACTTCAAGCGGGCCAAGAGCTCCGAGCTGCTGTTCGGCGACCCGACCTACCACCGCGAGCTGCTCGCCCAGCGCATCGGCATCTGACCGCCTGCGTCGTCCCAGTGGGCACGCTCACCCGTCACCGAGACGGCCGAGCGTGCCCACTGGCGCGTCGGACCGTGGTCTGCACGCGCGGCCGATCGGTAGCCTCGGTGGGGTGACGACGGGAACCATCGTGGTGATCGTGATCGGTGTGGTGATCGTGTTCGCGTTGGCTGCGGGTGTCGTCGGGCGCGAAGCCCGCCGACTCGACGCCATCGCTCCCCGTGCGGTGTACATCGACGCCGAAGCCGTCGACTACGTCGCGGCCACGTTGAGTGCCCAGGCCCAGAGCAGGGTCACGCCCGAGGAGGTCGCCGACTTGCTGCGGGCCCACCTCCACTGGCTGTGGGAACAGGGCCTGCAGCCCGACAAGGCGGTCGACCAGCGCCAGGTCATCGACCGCCCGGTGGTGATGGACGACATCGGTGCGACGGGCTATCTCATCGGCGAGGCCGAGCGACTCGGCATCGATGTCGACGATGCGGCGATCGCGGAGATCCTCGAAGGTCATCTCGGGTACCTCGATGCCATCGGCGCCGTCGGGCCGACCGCCGAGGACCCCGACGTCGACCCGAAGGCGATCGGCCGTTCGTCGTCGGTGGGAGAACTCGGCCCGGGTGAGCCCGCCTGACGACGACCCGTCCGTTCAGCCCGGCGTGATCAGCTCGACGCTCGGGAAGTAGCGCTGGTAGCGGCCGATGTCGCGGGTGACGAGTGCGCAGCCGAGGACGGCGGCGTGGGCACCGATGTAGAAGTCCGGGAGTGGCGAACGGCGGTTCCCGCCGTTTCGCCGGTACTTGGCAAACGCTCGGCCGGCCAGGAAGGCGGCTTCGTACGGGAGCCCGAGTCGGAGCACACCCGCTGCGAGCAGCGCGTCCTCGAGTGCCGCCGGGGTCGAGAACAGCGGCGACAACTCGGCATAGATCAGCGGATTGACCGCCAGGTCGTGCCGCTCGGCCACCGCCCCGAGTGTCCGCGCCGAGATCTCCGCGAAGAGCGAGTCGGCGACGAGCACGTCGATGAGCACGCAGCTGTCGACGAGTACCACGGTCAGGCGACGCCGGACTGCGCCGTAGGACTGAGGCCCGGATCGGATGCGTCCTCGTCGTACCCGCGAAGCATGTTCATGTAGGCATCGGTCGTGAGGGCGTTCGGCCCGAGGCGGCCGCGGAGGTGGTCGACGACGAGTTCCCCTCTGGACTTGCGCGTGCGTCGGTGTTTGTTCGCTGCATCGAGCTCGACGATCACCACCCGTCCGTCGGCTTCGACCACGAAGTCGATGTCGGTGCCGGGGAGCAGCCCGCACTGCTCACGGATGTGCTGGGGGATCGTCACCTGCCCCTTGCTCGTGATGCGCATGCGACATTCTTACCATGCTCGGTAAGAATCGTGACGGAGCTTCAGATCATCAGGTTGAGCTGGCCGACGATGGTCTCGCCGAGCGCCGTGTCGCCCACGACGGCCCACTCGCCGGCGAGCTCGGCTGCGGTTCGACGCCCCAGCGCAAGGGTGGCGAAGGTGTCACTGCTCATCCGGATCGTGGCGTGCACCGCGTCTGGCACCCGCTCGACCACCTTGGCCCGACCAGCGTCGACAGTGACCGGGACGGTTCGGCGCACCGGTCCGGTGATCTCGAGCACCACGTTGGTGCCATCGGGTGCGGCGGCTCGTTTGCCCACCACGATCGGGATGGTTCGCAGCAATCGGTCGATGGCGTGTTCCGCTGCCGGAGTGTCGTTGTTGCCCGGCCGTCCGAGCGCGCGACGGATGTCTTGCTCGTGGGCCCAGCAGTCGAGCACCCGGATCTGGAGGAAGTCGGCCAGCGTGCCGGGACCCGTCGGGGTCTGCATCTCCTTGGCGAAATAGCTGTCGTCGCCGCCGCGCAGCGTCTTGAGCCGAACTGCGACGAGTTCGTCCCACTCCGCCAACACCTCGCTGCCGGCGCTGCGAGCGGCGGGCGTCGACCTCGCGTTCGTTCGCGGCACCGATCGGGTTGCGCACATGGTCGGCCGGGACCGCTTCGTGGTCGGTGGGAGGGAGCGCTTGGAGCAACCGTTCGATGCCGATGAGGTGGGAGAGGTTGTCCTGCACATCCCATCCTGGACAGTCGGTGGCTGGTGTGCCATTCGGGTTCGGTGAGCGTGGCGCACAGTTCGGACGTCGAGTGCCACGTGCTCGCCAGCTTGTCGATCGCGTCGGTGGGGATCACGAGAACTCCTCGGTGCCGGGTGCGGCGGCGTTGACCAGCGTGCTCCGGGGCTCGGAGTGTGCAGCAGCGCCTGAACCTACTTGGTCCGTCGAAACCAGAACGCGCCTCCGGAGTTCGTCACGTTCGGGAGCAGCTCAGCGAACCGACCTCGATCACACGATTGGAGGAACGTGGGCCACAAGACGATCTCGAAGGCGTCGTTGAACTCCAGGAAGGCCCGCAAGACGTACTGTTCGGTCCAACCGCGCCGCTCGTAGATCCACGGTGGCGGGTACTCGAATCCGGCGAAGACGTCGTGGAGATGCACCATCACGCCGGGCCGGACCGCAGGGAGGATCTCGAAGAAGATCCGATTCACATCACTGTCCGTCTTGGCCACGTGGGTCGAGTCGATGAACAGCACGTCACCTTCGCCCAGCTGGCGGATGAGGTCGAGTGACACGTCCTGGGTCCGCTCCGGCAGGATCGTGACGCTCGCGAGATCGGTGGTTCTCACCAGCGAAGCCAGCAGTTCCGGGTACGGGTCGACGAACGTGACGTTCATCGTCGAGTCCAAGAACCGCTCGCGAGTGTCCAACGTGCACGCCGACGAGTAGCCACAACCGAGCTCGACGAGCCGGTTCGGCCGCAGACGGCGCAGCATCGCGGCCAGGACCGAAGCGTCGCCGTCGCCGTAGGCGGGGTTCTCGGTCCAGTAGCGACGACCGGCCCGCTGGGCCTCGTCCTTCGTGGTCGAAAAGGCCAGATCACCCATGAGTGGCAAGAGCTCGCCGAGGAGGTCCCACTGCGCTTCGATGCGGAGGTCGATCGCGGGCAGCGCGGCGATGTCGAAACCGAACACCGCTGCTTCGCGGGCTTGCAGATCAGCGACGTCGGGAAACGGTGAGTAGAAGTGACCCGACGGCACGAACCCTCGATTGGCTCGCTCCGTCGCCTCCACCTGCCTGATGCGTTCGTCGAGTTGGTTGGCGTGGATCGTGAGCTCGGCGATCCGACGCTCGTAGGCGCTGAGTGGCGGGAGTCGCTTCGCTATCGATCTCAACATGCCCTTCGGGCGGGGGGCGTTCATGACGCTGGCTCTCTTCTGGGTCGACGCGCTCTACGACGGTCCATGGCTACCGTGCCGGATGCTGGATCGACTGCCATTCACGGTGCTCCAGATAGGGCGCGAACGCGCGACCGATCGCCGCCACGTCGGAGTCGGTCTTCGGTGTCTTCAGTTCGAACAATCCCGGCGACCGGGAGAACGCGACGGTCAAGTCCCACAACGCGAGGGCCTCGGCGCCCGTCGGCGCCGGCACCACGACCGGTCCGAACACGGCGCGGCCGGTTGGGAACACCACGATGGGCACGCCGAATCCGCCGTGCTCGGCAACGGCGTGGTCGTGGTCGGCCCGCACATCATCGTGGGTCGTCGGGTCGGCGAGGGCTTCGGACCATGCGTGCGCCGGCGCACCGATGCGGGCCAGCAGTTCGGCCGCGACCGGTTCGGTGTAGGGCCGGCGCCCTTCCTCGTGCAGCGCCCGGCCGCAGGCTTCGAACCAGGCGTCGCACCACACCGGATCTCTTCGGCGGAGCCAGGCGGCGACCCGCATCGGGCTCCAGCCGTAGGCGATCGGGCGCTCCCAAGGGTGCCGCTTGCCCTCCGGACGGTTGATCTCCTCCAGGCTGAAACAGCGCCACTCGATGCGAAGGCCGGTGAGCCGGCGCACCTCGCGGATCCACAGCGAGGTCTGATACGCCCACGGGCAGATGGGGTCCAGGTAGAACTCGACCTCATCGATCGCTGACAACGCGACCCCCCTCGACCTCGACGGACGACGGGACCCTACTCAGGGCGACGTGCCACTCAGCCACCGTTCGAGGATTGCGCGACCCTGTTCGTACGCGAGGTCGTAGGCGGGGTCGGCTCGTTCCATGTCGAACAGTTGGTCGGGGCGGCGGGCGAGCGAGGCGATGGCCCGGTTCGGGCGGATCAGGGAAACCGTGGCTCCGGGGTTCGCGGTCTGCCAGGTGTTCATCTCGCGCTTCAGCAGCCGTTCGACCACTCGGCCGCCGGGACCGAACATCGGCCCCGCAAGTGGCGCGATGACCAAGAGGTGGTCGGCCGAATCGGCGCGGTCGGCCGAAGCCAGTGAGCGAACGCCGCCGTCCACGAACAAGCGGCCATCGATGCGGTGAGGTGCGAGCATCCCGGGGACGGCCGACGACGCCGCCACCAGGTCGGCGACGTGGTGCTCGGCGCCCGACAGCACCACCCGACGCATGCGGGGGACCTCGGTCACCACGACTCGGATGCGTGGAGCTGTCGCCTCCCCGAAGACCCGAAGGGCCACCTCGTGCAGCTTGCCCCGCCGCGGGTCGGGGATGCGAGGGATCGGCCCGATGGCGTCGGTGGCCTCTCGCCAGGTGATCCCCAGGTCCACCGCCGCGGCAGTCCACGAGCCGGCCGACGTCCCGATCGACGGGCTGGCCTGCAGGTCGACACCGCCGGCCATCAGGGCCTCGGCGATTCCCAACAGATAAGCGATACCGAACAGGCCGCCGCCGCCGTAAGCGAGGGCGAGGGGCCCACGCGTCGTGTCCACGGGCCACAGGGTGCCGGTTCGCCGTCGCAATTGCTAGGGCCGCCCGACCCGGATCGGTCCCGATCGAGAAATCGCGCCCGACGCGGCGGATGCGGTGTGGCAGACTTTTCGGACCGGAAGAAGGGAGGTGGTCCAGCTGAACGGAAAACGTAGTGGGACTCCGGAGGTGGCTGGCCGCTAAGGCCGGTGGCTGGACTGCCTGGCGAATCTCTGCCAGCCTCCACCGATCGCTCTGCCCGAGCTGGTCCCGCGGGCACCCAAACCGGGCGATCGGGTCCATCCAGTTGTGTTCGAGGGGCACCTTCGGGTGCCCCTCGACGTGTGCGGCCTCGCGGTCCGGTCGGGCCGAGTAACCTGCCTGTTCATGGAGCGTCCGACCCGGTTCGAGCACACCCGATTCCTCGGCGACAAGCGCACCCAGCTGGTCTACGACCTCGACGAGTGGACCGATCCAGCGGTGATCGACGAGATCGTGGCCAGGCCGAGACGGGGCTCTGCTTCGGCCCCGACTCCCTCGCCGAGGCCCGCAACCGGGGCTACCGCTTGGCCGTCGCCGGAGCGCCGGGCCCCGCGGCGCCGCAGCCCCGCGCGCCTGAGCGCCGAGCATCGGCTGCCGCCAGCGTGATCGGCAACGGCACGTTCACCTCGTCCGGGCTCGCCCTCCACCGTTACCTCGCGGTGCCGCACGGGGTGAAGGAACGGCTGCCCGGGCTGGTCATGTGCCACGGGTTCCCGGTCGGCCCGATCGACGCCCGCCAGTCAGGCGGCACCTTCCCGGAGCTGATCGACCGGATCGCCAACGAGTTGGGCTGGGCCGCGTTGACGTTCAACTTCCGGGGCTGCGGGCGCAGCGACGGCGACTTCTCCCTGCAGGGCTGGGTCGACGACCTGCGGGCCGCGATCGACCACCTCCGGGCCGAGGCCGATCCGCTCGGCATCTGGCTCGTCGGCACCCACACCGGTGGGTCGCTCGCCACCTGCGTAGCGGCCAACGATCCCCGGATCAACGGCGTCGCCGTGCTCGGTGCCCGGGCCGATTTCGACGACTGGGCCGACCAATCCCCGGCGGTTCCTCGAACACGCCCGCGAGGTCGGGCGCGGTCCGCACCGCCGGGCTTCCCGCGCCAGTTCGACGAGTGGACGCGGGAGTTCCGCCGCTTCCGGCCCGTCGGCGCGGCCCAACCGGCTGGCGCCCCGGTCGCTGCTCGTCCTGCACGGCGACGACGACGAGTCGGTGCCCGACCAGCGACGCTCGCCAGCTCGCCCAGGCCCACGGGTCGGCGGAGCTGCGGATCCTCTCCGGTGCCGGGCCATCGCCTGCGCCACGACCCTCGGGCGGTCGCGATCCTGCTCGGATGGCTCGATCGGCAGAAGTCGGCGCTGCTCGACGACTGGGGGTGCGATGTGAGCGACGCCGACGCCTCGGAGGGCGTATTTCGCGACCCGGCTGGCGCCCGACGCGGCCGCGAGCAGCGGTGTGGAGACACGTCACCGCGTACCTCCAGCAGTGGATCCCGGCCGACGCCGCCGTGCTCGACCTGGCGGCCGGGTACGCCGACTTCTCGGCCAACGTCGTGCCCGGCGCCGGGTCGCGCTCGACGTCAACCCGGCGCTGCCCGACGCTGGTCGCGCCCGGGCATCGAGGCCGGTGGTCGGCGACGCCACCGACCTCTCGCGATTCGCCGACGGCGAGTTCGACGCCGTGTTCGCCAGCAACTTCCTCGAGCACCTCGAGCACGATGCCGTCGATCGGTGCCTGGCCGAGATCCGTCCGGGTGCTGCGGCCCGGGGGCCGCCTGCTGCTCGTGCAGCCGAACTTCCGGCTGGCGCCGGGCGCCTACTTCGACGACTACACCCACCGCACGATCTTCACCGACCGTTCCCTGGCCGATCTGCTGGTCGCCCGGGGGTTCACGCCTGGTCCGCGTCGAGCCCCGCTTCCTGCCCGCTCACCCTCAAGTCGAGGCTGAAGTCGGGGCATCGGCTGGTGCCGCTGTACCTGCGGCTGCCGTACCGGCCCTTCGCCGGCCAGATGCTCCACGTCGCCGAACGCTGAGCCCACCGTTCGCGGTCCGGTCCCGCGCATCCCTTCCGGCCGATGGACGCGAGATCAGCGGGGCGTCGACGACTCCCGCGTTCATCGGGGCGGGCGCACGGGCTCGTACACTGCTCCACCGGCATGAGCGACTCGACGGCAGTTCCCTGCGTGCGGGTCGTGGTGCTCAACTACGACGGCGGCGAGATGACGACTCGACTGCGTCGACAGCCTGCTCGCCACCGATTGGCCGTCGGATCGCCTCGAGATCGTGGTGGTCGACAACGGCTCGGTCGACGGCATCGCCGACCGGCTTGAACGCCGAGTACCCGGCGGTGCGGGTGCTCGAGCCGTTCGCCAACCTCGGTTTCGCCGGCGGCTGCAATCTCGGGCATCAAGGCAACCGGCTCGTACGACTACGTCGCCCTCGTCAACAACGACGCCACGGTCGATGCCGGGCTGGCTGGCGCCGATGGTCGAAGCCGGTTCGCGGCGACGAGCGCATCGGGGCAGTGCCTCGCCGCCAAGCTGGTCTTCCACGAGCGCTATCACGGCATCGCCATCGAGGTGCCCGGTGCGGCCCGGCCGAACCGGCGGGAGGTCCGCCGGCTCGGCGCCCGGGTGACCGGCGGTCGGGTCGACGGGCGTCGGCTGTTGCCTGCGGCAGCTCATCGCCGACGAGGGGTTCCATGCGCCCGAGCCGCCGCTCACCGCGCGAGGGCGAGGAGTTCGCCTGGTGGACCGGGAAGCGGGCGTCGCTGCGGATCCACGCCGTCGCCGGCGTCGCGCCCACGGACCATGAGGGTCCGGCTGAGCGCGGTCGACGCGTCAGCCGGCCCGGCTCGTCGGCCACGGGATCGCGCTCGACGTCATCCTCGACCGGCACCCCCGCTGGTTCGACGTGCCGCTCGACCCCGAACCGTTCGACGTCATCCAGAACGTCGGGTCCTGCCTGTTCAACGAGAGCTACGGCGGCGACCTGGGCTTCCTCGAACCCGATCGCGGGCAGTACGACGAGCCCGCCGAGGTGTTCGCGTGGTGCGGCGGCGCGGTGCTGTTCGACCCCGCCTACCTGGCCGATGTCGGACTACTTCGACGAGCGGCTCTTCCTGTACTACGAGGACACCGACCTGTCGTGGCGCGGGTCGGCTCGCGGGCTGGACGTACGTCTACGAGCCTCGGTCGGTCGTGCGCCACAAGCACGGCCAGTCGTCGGGGCTCGGGCTCGGATCTGTTCCGCTTCTACACCGAGCGGAACCGGCTGCTGGTGCTGGTCAAGAACGCACCTGCCCGGGTGGCGGTCCGGGCCGTGACGATCGTGGTGCGCGATCTGCTCGCCCACGTGAAGGGCAACGTGGTGCGGCCCGCTGCTCACCCTGCACCGTCCGTCGCTCACCGAGATCAAGCGGCGGGTGAAGGTGTTGCGGAGCTTCGTGGCGATCTGCGCCGTCGATGCTGGCCGACCGCCGTCGCGTCCGTCCCGTTCGCTCCCGCTCGGCGCTGATGGCGTGGAGCATCGAGAAGGACACCGCGTAGGGTCGCGCGCGGTTGCAGATGTCGGGTGACAGGTTCTGCGGATGTCGGGTTGGAGTACCTGCAATCGTCGGGTGAATGGGTCTGCAGTTGTCGGGTAACATTCGACCATGGCTGACGTCACTCCTCGGGCGATGCTCGCAGTCGTCCGCGAAGACCTTCGGCACTTCGGAGCCGTGGCGCTCATGGGACCGCGCACCACCGGCAAGAGCACCCTCGCTCGCCAGCTGGCCGGCGAACTCGGTGGCAGCTATCTCGACCTCGACGACATGGAGCGGGCTGCTCTGGCTGTGCAGGATCCGACCGGCTTCGTCGGCGGTCTACCCGAACCGGTGGTGATCGACGAGTTCCAGCACGCGCCCGGGGTCCTGGCCGCGATCAAGGCCGAGCTCAACGCCGACTACCGACCCGGACGGTTCCTCCTGACGGGATCAGCCCACATCCGCGCCGTTCCGGCCCTGTCGAAGTATCTCGCTGGACGGGTGTCGATCCGCACGCTCCTCCCGTTCGCCGAAGCCGAACTGCGTGGTGCCCCTCGGAACGTTGTCGATGGGCTGTTCCGCGACGGTGTCAACGAGATCCGGCGGGACCACACCAACACCCGACGCGAGGAGATCACGGACCTCGTCGTTCGCGGTGGGTTCCCGCTCGCCGTCGCGATCGAGCCGAGCCGCCGCCCGCAGTGGTTCCGAAGTCTGGGAACGACGATCGTCGAAAGGATCGACGACGACGTTCGAGCGCTCCGCCGGCCCGATCACGTCGCGCAGCTGCTCAGGTTGGCTGCGGCCGGAACCGCTCGTCTCCTGAACGTCGCCGAGCTCGGACGGGAGATCGGCCTCGGGCGCGACCAGACGGGGGAGTACTTCGACCTGCTCGAGGCGGTGCACGCGTGCTACCGATTGCCGGCGTGGTCGACGAATCTGATGTCTCGGGTGACCAAGAGTCCGAAGCTCCACATGGTGGACACCGGCTGGGCAGCCACGCTGCTCGGACTCCCGGCAAGCCGATTCCATCCGTCGGACCCGCTCGGCTCCAAGCTGTTCGGGCAGCTGCTGGAGACGTTCGTCGTCAACGAGATGCGCAAGCAAGCGGGGTGGGCCGTCGAGGCCGTCACGATGTATCACGCCCGTGTGGCCGACACCTTCGAAGTTGATCTGGTCATGGAGTCCGCCGACGGTCGGGTGGTGGGCATCGAAGTGAAGGCGTCGGCAACGGTTGATCGCCGAACCGGCCGACACCTCCGAACGATGAGAGATCGACTCGGCGACCGTTTCGTGGGTGGTCTGGTGCTGCACACTGGGTCGGTGGCCCAACGCATCGATGATCGAATCGCCGTGGCTCCCATCGAACTGATGTGGACAGCGTGAGGGTCGCGGTCTACAACCTCTACTGGACCACCTACGGCGGTGGAGAGCAGGTGGCGGGCGCCATCGCAGAGGTGCTCTCGCTGACCCATCAGGTCGATGTGCTCGGGCCCGAACCGGTCGATGTGGCCCGGATGAAGGCCCGCCTCGGGGTCGACTTGTCGCGCTGCGGGTACCGGGCCGTGGTGGACGACATCGAGGCATCGGCGGCCAGCGCCGACTACGACGTGCTCGTCACGACCACCTACCTCTCGCAGTGCATCAATCGAGCGGAGATCGGGTTGTACTACGCACATTTCCCGGAAGAGGGCCGCACCCCCGCCGAGGTCCGCCGGGCCTGGGTACGCGAGCGCCTGGTCCCGCTGTTCGATCGGGCGCCGTCGTTGCCGGGCCGGGTGCGGATCGTTCGGGACGAGATGGCGCGGCGGATCAAGGATCGCTCGTTCCTCGCCGGATACCAGAGCGTGATCGCCAACTCGGAGTTCACCGCTCGGTGGATCGAGAACTACTGGGGGGTCACGCCCGACGTGCTCTACCCGCCGGTTCGCATGCTCTCTGCCCTGCCGAAGCGGGATCTCATCGTGTCGGTGGGGCGCTTCTTCGCCCCCGAGTACGGGCACTGCAAGAAGCAGCTCGATCTGGTCCTGGCCTTCCGCGACCTGCACCGCTCCGGGCGAGCCGACGGTTGGGAGTACCACCTGATCGGCGGGTGCGATGCGAAGAACCGTGACTACTTCAACGCCGTGCGCCGGGTGGCGATGGGATTGCCCGTCGAGGTGCATCTCAACGCGCCCGGATCGACGGTGCAGGAGTTGGTCGGTGCCGCAGGGCTGTTCTGGCACGGCGGCGGCTACGGCGAAGACCTCCAGCAGCACCCGCATCGAGCCGAGCACTTCGGCATCGCGGTGGTGGAGGCGATGTCGGCCGGCGCGGTGCCGATGGTGTTCGGGGCGGCCGGTCCCGCTGAGGTGGTGCGCGACGGGGTCGACGGGTACCACTGGCGCACCCCGGCCGCACTTGTCGAGCGCACCATCGAACTGATCGCGGCACCGGAACGGCGAATGGGACTTTCGGAGTCGGCCGCACAGCGGGCCCGCGACTTCGGCACCGACGTGTTCGCCGAACGGTTGAACGGGTTGCTCGTGACGGCGGGCGAACGCTCGCCGAGTTGAATCGCCGGATACGAGCTATCAGCTGGGAGCGATGCCTCGAGCGGTGGAGTAGTTCGCTGCGAACCAGGCGAAGGTGCGCTCGATCCCTGTGCGCAGATCGACCGACGCCTTCCAGCCGAGATCGTTGAGGCGCGTGACATCGAGCAGCTTGCGCGGTGTTCCGTCAGGTTTCGACGAATCCCACCGGATCGTCGCGGTGGGATGGATGACGTCGATGAGCGTTTCGGCCAGCTCCCGGATCGGGACGTCGACGCCCGTGCCGATGTTCAAGTGCGATTCGCCGTCGTAGTTGTCCATCATGAACACACATGCATCGGCGAGGTCGTCGACATGCAGGAACTCGCGCTGGGCGCTGCCCGTGCCCCACACCTCGATCTCGGTGCGGCCCTCGAGCTTGGCCTCGTAGATCTTGCGCATCAGAGCTGGCAGGACGTGCGAGCTCTGGAGATCGAAGTTGTCGTGGGGGCCGTACAGGTTCGTGGGCATGCCGGAGATGAAGTTGCAGCCGTATTGGCGGCGGTAGGCCTGACAGAGCTTGATGCCGGCGATCTTGGCGATGGCGTACGGCTCGTTGGTCGCTTCGAGGACCCCGGTGAGGAGCGCCTCTTCCTTCATGGGTTGATCGGCGTTGCGCGGGTAGATGCACGAGCTGCCGAGGTAGAGGAGTTTGGTCGCACCCGACAGATGGCTGGCATGCACCACTGTGGCGTGGATCATCATGTTGTCGTAGATGAACTCGGCTGGATACGTGGAGTTGGCGAGGATTCCACCGACCTTTCCGGCGACCAGGTACACGTAGTCGGGGCGGTGCGCCGAGAACCACGTGTTGACGGTCGACTGGTCGCGCAAGTCGAGTTCGCTGCGGCTGGCGGTGAGAACGTTCGTGAACCCGGCTGACTCCAGTCGGCGCACGATTGCTGATCCGACGAGTCCTGTATGGCCGGCGACGAAGACGCAGGAATCGACTCTTGCAGAGCGACGCGACGGAGGCACGTGTCCGCTGGCTCATCGCACCACCGCCCGCAGCGTACGGAGTATCCACTTCACGTCACCGGCAATCGTCGCTTGCTCGAAGTACGCCAGGTCGATCGAGATCTTCTCCGCCATCACCTCGGCATACGCGGCCTCGACATCGTCGGCTGCGGCGAGCACGAGCTCCTCGTCGCGGTAGGTGACCGAGGCAGGCGAGGTGATCCCCGGCCGCCAGTCGAGGATGCGTCGTTGCTCGGCGGTGTACGACGCCACGTAACGAGGGTCCTCGGGGCGTGGTCCGACGATGCTCATATCACCCTTCACGACGTTCCACAGCTGCGGGAGCTCGTCGAGCTTCGTCTTGCGGAGGAACTTGCCGATCTCGGTGATTCGCGGATCCCCGTGCGCGGTGATGCCCGGGCCGGCGGCCGCCGCTCCAACCCGCATCGAGCGGAACTTGTAGAGGGTGAAGAGTTGCCCCTGTCGCCCGGAGCGCTGCGCCCGATGGAGCACTGGTCCGGGCGAGGAGAGTTTGACGAGCGCGGAGAGCACCACGACGAGCGGGCTGAGGATGAGTAGCCCGGCGCCGGCCAACATTATGTCGACGGCCCGCTTGCCCACAGGATCAGTCCGGTACCCCATTGGCGAAGCGTGTTCAGCGCCGATGGCGCGACACCACGTCGATGACGGCGGCGGTCACGTCGTCGACGTCCTCGTCGGTCAGTCGAGGATTCAGCGGAAGGCTGACGAGACGTTGGTACTCGCGCCAAGCGACCGGGAATTGCTCGGGTAGAACCCGTAACGGTCGCGATAGAAGGGATGCAGGTGCAAGGGGATGAAGTGCACGCTCGAGCCGATGTTCCGCTCGGCGAGCTGGTCGATGAACCCACTGCGGTCGATGGTGAGCTTGTCGAGGTCGAGCCGGATCGGGAACAGGTGCCACGCCGACGACACGTTGTCGCGCTCGACCGGCAGCTGGATGCTCGGTGACGTCACCGAGCACCTCCCGGTAACGCCTCACGACGTTGCGCCGCCGGCCTGGAAGTCGGCGACAGCTTGCCCAGCTGATGGATACCCGATCGCCGCCTGGATGTCGGTCATGTTGCACTTGAAGCCGGGGCGGACGACCTCGTAGAACCATGAACCACCCTTGCCGTAGCGCTTCCATGCGTCGCGGCTCATCCCGTGCAGGCTCCACAGCCGCGCCTCTTCGAGGAACTCCTCGGGACCGGTGAGCATCCCGCCCTCGGCCGTCGTCATGTTCTTGGTCGCGTAGAAGCTGAAGGCCGTGGCGCGAACGACACCGTCGGGCGCCGTTGGGTCGCCGATCGTGCGACCGTCGACGGTGGCAGGCAAGGAGTGGGCGGCATCCTCGACGATCGCCAGACCGAACTCGGCAGCCATGGCGTCGATGGCGGCCATATCGCACGGGTGGCCCGCGTAGTGCACCGGCATGATCGCCCGGGGTGTCAGGCGTCCCTCTGCCAGCACGACCGTTCGATTGCCGCCCGCAGCGCCACCGGATCGAGGTTCAATGTCGTCCGCATCGATGTCGACGAGGATCGGGCGTCGCCCCGAGATGCTCTGCGACGTGCGCCGTGGCGCAGAATGTCATCGTGGTCGTGAACACCGCGTCACCGGTACCGATGCCGAGGGCCGCGAGCGCGACCTGAAGGGCGTCGGTGCACGAGAAGACCGCCAACGCACCGCGGCGCGCCCAGATACTCGGCGAAGTCGCTCTCGAACCGCTTGCGTCTTCGGTCCGGTCGTGATCCAGTCGCCTCGCAGGGTGTCGAGGACCTCCTCGATCTCCTCGACACCGATCATGGGAGGCGAAAACGGTAGAAACGTACTACGCATGGTGCCCAGAAGTCTGCCGCGAAAACCGCTCAAGTGGAACGATGAGCGCCATCCTCGTGGTCCGGGAGCGTGACTACCGTTCGGTAGATCTCGACCAATCGCCTGGCAACGGCGGACCGATCGTGGTGTCGTCGAACCCAGTTTGCACCTGACCCACCGAGCATTGCGGCAGCGGATTCGGATGCGAGCAACCGCTCGGCGGTGTGAGCGATGTCGGCGGGATCGTGGGCCTCGGCGATCGGCGGGCGGTCTGGCCCATAGTCGGCGTCGGCATTGACGTGGGTGATCACGGGGCGGCCGGCTGCCATTGCCTGCAGTTCGGAGACGCCGAGAACGCCGAGGCGCTGCTGCCCGAGCACGACGCGATGGCGGGCGATGAACGTCGGGATCTCGGCCGGGTACAGGCGGGGAACGATCGCGGCACCGGCGTCCCGCATCGCGCCCGTGTATGGGCCGCCGCCGATCGCAGTGATGCGAAGGTCGGGGGCAGCCGAACGCAGTGCACGTACCGCTGCCACCAGGTGTTCAGCACCCTTGACCTCGGTCAGCGCCGCGAAGACGAGCACGTCGCGGTCGGGTGTTCCGGCTCCTGCGGTGACGAACGGCTCGAGCTCGACCGGGTTCGGCAGGTAGATCGAGCTAGGCACCGCACTGATCAGATCGGGAGTCGAAACCAGACGCACCGCGCTTCCGCTCCAAATCCTTTGGAGGATCCAGCGGTCGATCAACCCGGGGTCGCGTACGTCGCTTCCGTGGGCGTGGACGACGAGAGGTAGTCGGCTCCCCAAATAGCCCAGCGCGGACGTGGCGTAGTGAACATGGAGGAGCATCGCACCGGTTCGGCGCGAATCCGTGATGACGCTGCGGCTCCGGACGAGGCGGGCCGGGAGCGCGAAGATCTTCAGCGCGGCGCGGTGCTGCTGCGAACGGAACCGGTGGGACGATCGACCGAGCCGGAAGTCCCAGGTCGAGCAGGCCGGCGACGAGTTGGTGCGGCACTCCAGCGGTGTCTCCGATGTGAATGATCTCGCCGGTGCGCACTTGCGGGCCCTTCAGGACGATTGAGCTCGAACTGGAACCTACCGCGCTCCTCCCGCTCTTGGCAGGTGCGGGGTAGCGTGGCCGGGTTCCCCGGCGGTGTTCGCCGGGCGGCGCCGTTCCATCGAATGAAGACCTCCCGAGATCTGTCCGAACTGCAGTGGTTCGCTGCCGCCTGCGCGATCGCGGCGATCCCGTTCGAGATCTCGAAGCTGTTCCTCCCATCGCTCGGGAGCGCGAACTACGTCGACGGACGGGTGGCCAGTTCGCTCGATCTGGCCCGCCTCGCCCTACTCGGTGCGCTCATCGCAGTGGGTGCCACCCGCCGGGGGCGAATCACCACGCAACCGCTGAGCCGCGCTCGGCGGCCTGATCTTCGCGTTCACTGTCTTCGCGGTCGCGTCGATGGTGTGGAGTTCGGCGCCCTCCGCTTCGCGGTCCGAGGCCATCAGACTGGGGTTCCTCGTCCTCGGTTACGGAGCGTTGTCTTCCATCGCTGCCGATCCTCGGGTTCTTCGTCGGTACATCGCGGTCATCGAATGGAGCATGCTCACGATGGCCGGCGCCGCGATCGCGCAGCGTGTGCTCGGGGTCTATCTCTGGAACCACCCTCTTGCGCCGACCGGTCGTGTGAACGTGACCTACGCCGATCCGAACATCCTCGGTCGGCATCTCACGGTGGGGGTCGTACTGGTGGCCACGACGTGGGAGCCGGTTCGACATGACCTGGGCTCCGGCAATCGCCGTCGGGCGCTGCGGTACGTGCTCGCGATCGGCGTGCTGTTCGGCGGTCTGCTGGCGACCGGATCGCGGTCGTCGCTTGTTGCCTCGGTGCTGGCCCTGGCCTATGTGGCGATCCGAGGGAGGCGCTTCGGTTCCCAATGGCCGCGGCGGGCCCTTGTCCTCGTCACGGTGCTCGGGGCGGCGGTCTTCGGCGCCGACAGCGGGATACGGGAACGATTCGCGACCTTGCTGAGCAGCAACCCGTCGCTCGGCCCGCGCCCGTACCTGCTTCGGGCGGGTTGGAACATGTTCATCGATCACCCGCTGTCGGGCGTAGGCGTCGGTTCGTTCCCCGTGGTGTACCGCACCGACTACCGGGAGTTCTTCTCGTACTACGGGGCCTCCGGCGTCGCCTCGCACACGTCGGCGGTCACCGTGCTCGCGGAGCTGGGCGTGGTCGGTGTCGTGCTGCTCGGGGCAGTGGTGTGCGCGGCATTGACCCGGCCGGCAGGACTCGCCGGACGACCCGACCTCGGGCGGGCCCGCACAGGTCTCGAAGCCGCGCTTGTTGGCGCTCCTCATCGCCAGCCAGTCCGAAGGCCGACTCATCGAGGACCCCATGTTCTGGGTCGTTCTCGCAGGGATCGCCGCGATCGACCGAGTCGCGAGGTCACCCCAGCACTTCGCAACGGAGCACCCTCGCTCGGTCGGCTTCGAGCCCACATCCGAGCTCGTAGGACACCTCGGTCGGGTCGAACCACCACGTCGCTGGGGCGGATCCGTCGAGCAGGTCGATCAACCGCTGGGCAACGGCTGAGGCTTCGAGTCGCTGCACGTAGTGTCGAAGCGCCTCGCCGGTCCGGCGCATCTCGTCCGGGTCGGCGAGGGCGGCTCGCACGGTGTCGGTCAGCTCGTCGGCGGTGCAGAGGATGCTCGGAGCGATGACCTCGGCGGGCACCGTCCGACGGATCTCTTCCCAGGCATAACCGCCGACGATGACCGGGCAACCGAGCACGGCGGCTTCGGTTGCGAACATGGCGAGGGGGGTGTCGCTGTAACACTGGTCGATCACGAGGTCGGCGTCGTCGATAGCTCGTAGGACGACATCGTTCTCGACGCCCATGATCTCGCGGTACTCGAACTCGACCCCGTCGTTCTCTAGTTGGGCCATCGCCGCCCGGACGACCTCGGTGCCCTTGACTTCCGGGCTCGACGGGCTGTGCAGGATCACCGGGATCGCGTTCGGTGTCATGACCCGGTCGCGACGTTTGCCGGATCCCAAGGTCCGGCGAACGGGCATCCCGACTGCGAGGACATGAGCGCATCGGCGCGACTGGAGCTGGGAGTAGGTCGGGTGGCTCACTATGAGCGTGCTCCAACGTTCGATCTTGTGTACGGCACGCTGTGACTCGTCGAGCAGTACCCGGCAATCGGCTGCCGTACGGTGATAACTCGGACGCATCAGATTGCCATCCATGTAGGGCGGTCGAACGTCGGAACCCGTGAAGAGGTGCACGGTCTGCTTCCGGAGCGAGCGCAAGACGGCGAGCTCGCCGTAGCTGACGAATCGGGAACGGCTCAGCAACACGAATACGTCGTGGGTGGCGGCGCAGGCCATGAACAGCGCGAGCCGCAACGGAATCGACGCGATCCGGCCGATCGGCATGAGCCGGGGGGAGAGCCCGGAGCTGAGGACTCGGATCCACTCGGAGAGTCGGACGAACCGGCGATGGGGCTGCTCGTAGGCAAAGGGGTGACGATGGGTGAGTACGACCGACGGCTTCCACCCGAGTTCGGCGAATCCATCGGCGAGCCCTGCCGCGACACCTGCGGTTTCGATCAACCCGATGCAGACCCGCTTCTTGCGATGTCGACTCATGTAGTCCTCCTGACAACGAGGTGTGGGCGGCTCACCGCGTACAGGCCAACGGCAGAGACTGTGAACAGAAGCGCCGTTCCACACACTCTCACCGCTCCATGCATCCGGAGGCTGACGAGGAGCTGGGCGGTGACCGCCACCGCGACGCCGACGATGAGAACGAAGCTCGGTGCTTTCGGATAGCCGATCGAGAACACCGCCTCGCTTCGGAACATCGCGACAGCGCTCAGGAGCAACATCGCCAGGAGGGTGGACCAGGCTGCGCCCAATGAACCCATGTTGGGAATCAGCACGAGATTTGCGACGGTGTTCACCACGGCCGCGACGATCACCCCGTCGAAGATGGGACGACTCGTACCGGCAATGGTCGCCCCCACCGTGACGATCCCCGAGCGCGCCGGTCGCGACGACTGAGGCCGTGAGCACGGTCAAATCCGGTAGCAGGTCCACGTAGCTCGGTCGGACCAGGCGTAAGACGGTGTCGCCAACGGCGGCGACGCCGAGAATCAAGGTTCCTCCGAGCGCGAGGTAGCCGATCAGCGCCGCCCGATACGTCGCGTGGGCGTTGGGCCGGTCCTTCATCTCGAGCGCCATCGGCCCCCACGTCTGCTGGAACGCCTGGGTCGCCAGCGCGAGGCCTGACGAGACCGTGGCCACGACGTGATAGCGCCCGGCCTCGACGAGCGTCGAGAGCGCCCGAAGCAGGAAACGGTCGGCAACCCCGATCACCCAGAACGCGGCGCCCCCTGGAACGAGCGGTAATGCGAAGCGAAGCATTCGTCGCCACAGCGCCCACGACGCCGAAGCCGGGCTCACGGCCTCTCGCATTGCGGCAACGGCGACAACCGACATCACCGCACCCGAGATCGCCTGCGCCCCAAACGCACCATCGACTCCGAGATGAAGGACGAGCAGCGCGATCGCACTCGCTGCGACGGTTACCGTTGCGGTTCCAAACGCGGTCAGGCCGGCGGGTACCGGCCGCCGGGCGAGCCGATACCAGTTGTACAAGATGTTGGGCAACGTGCCAGTCACCAGCGTCAACCCTGCGAGTCGAACCGTCGAAGCGAAGCGTTCGGCGTCCCCGGTGAACGCCGCCGCGACCGGCTGTGACAGCACGACGAGGACTACGAACACGATGGTGCTCGCTGCAAGCTGGTTGGTCGCCCACGTGGCGAAAGTCGCCCGTCGTGTATCGGGCTCGGGTTCATGGAAGTACCAGCGGCCCGTCGCGCTGTTGAGTCCCGAGATCGTCATGATCTGGAGGAACAACATCAGCGCGGTAATCACGCCGAAGGCGCCCACCTCCGCGTCGTCGAGGTTGCGCGTGTAGAGCGGCAACAGTAGGAGACTGACGGCACGTGAGAGCGTTCCGGCCACGAGATAGACCGCCCCTTCGCGAACCGAGCGGGGCAGCGCTCTCGTCACGCGAGGATTCAGGCGAATCGTCGGGCTCCGTCGATGATGACTCGTCCATGGACACCGATCCAGCAACCCTGGCCGATCGCCGGTTCGCCGACGAACCAGGCGTGGGGGTTGTAGGGATTGTCAGGCAGATGATGCCACTCAGGCCGGGGCTCGTTCATCGAACGGCGTCGGTGACTGCGGCGACGACACGGCCCTGCTCATCGGACGACATGCCGGGGAACAACGGAAGTGTCACCGCACGGGCGCCTACATCGGCGGTGACTGGAAGGTCCTCGGGCCGGACCTGGTATCGCTGCTCGTAGTAGCGGAGGAACGGGATCGCGTTGGTGCCGACGGTTGCTTCGACGCCGTCGGCGCGCAGCCGAGTGATGACGTCGACCGCGTGCACTCCAGGGGGTGTCAACGCGACGTACGACTGCACCGCCGCGCCCGCCGCCCTGGTTTGGGGGGTGAGACCGACCTTTGGGAGCATCTCGTCGTAACGAGCCGCAAGGGCTGACCGCGAAGTGATCAATCGGTCGAGCTTGCGCAGTTGGCTGCGGCCGAGCGCCCCTTGCATGTCGGTGAGCCTGAGGTTTCCACCTGGCATGCCGACTACAACTGAGCCATCCTCCATCGATTGACCATGATTGCGGTAGGTGCGGGCGAAGCGGGCCAACTCGTCGTCGTCGGTCACCAGCATGCCGCCCTCGCCGGTGGTGATGATCTTTCGAGGGTGGAAGCTGAAGCAGCCGATGCGGCCGAGGCTGCCTGCTTGACGCCCATCGAGGCTGGCCCCGAGAGCGCAGGCCGCGTCCTCGACAACCGGGATGCCGCGTTCGTCGGCGATTGCCGCAATGCCTTCGTAGCCGGCGGGATTGCCAAAGGTGTGAACCGGCATGAGCGCTTTGACACGACTGCCGAGCCCGAGCCGGTCGAGCCGCCGCAGCGTGTCGGCGAGAGACGCCGCCGACATGTTGAACGTATCTGGATCGATGTCGGCGAAGATCGGCGTGGCGCCGCAGAGTTCGATGACGTTCGCAGTGGCGACCCACGAGTACGGGGCCACGACAACCAAATCTCCGTGGGTGACGCCGAGCGCCCTCAGGGCGATCTCGAGGGCAGCGGTGCAGTTGGCGAGAGCCACGGCGTGCTTCACACCGACGCGTTCGGCGAGCTCGGTTTCGAAACCCAGTACCTGAGGCCCTTGCACGAGGAAGCCGGATCGCAGGACATCGGCGACTGCGGCCTGGTCGTCGTCGTCGAGGTCGGGGCGAGTGATGGGGACCGGCCGCTCAGTCACGTCGGCGACCCCTCAACCAGTCGGCCGTGCGGGCGATGCCCTCCTCGAGATCGACTTGCGCGTCGAAACCGAGCAACTCCGATGCCTTGGTCACGGCGGGGATCCGCAGCTCCACGTCGACGTAGTCCTTCCGGACGAAGCTGATCGGCGAGGTCGAGCCGGTGATCCGAACCACGGTGTTCGCCAGGCCGTAGATCGTCGTGACGGCGCGCTGGTTACCGATGTTGAACGATTCGCCGACAGCGTTCGGGTGTTCGAGTGCGAGCATCACACCGTCGACCATGTCGTCGACGTAGCACCACGCTCGGATCTGCGTACCGTCGCCATGGATCTGGATCGGCTCGTTACTCGTGGCCTTTTCGATGAAGATGCGCATCGCGCCCTCGCCGACCTGGCCGGGGCCGTAGACGTTGAACGGCCGCACCACGGTCACCGGCAGCCCGAACTCCTGGTGGTAAGCGATGGCCAGGTGCTCTTCGGCGAGCTTGCTCACCGCGTAGGTCCATCGGGCTTCGCCGACCTGCCCCATCACGGTCTGGTCGGTCTCTGACGTGCGGAATGCCCGGCTCCCGAACACCTCGCTTGTCGAGAAGCATACGACCCGTTCGCAGCCCGTCGAGCTTGGCGGCCGAGGCCAGCACGTTGGCCGAGCCGATCATGTTGACCCGCATCGTGGTGACCGGGCTCTTGATCACGGTGTCGATCCCGGCGATCGCCGCACAATGGACGATGTGGGAGTGCCCGAACATCGCCGAATCGAGATCGTCGGGCGAGAGGATGTCTCCGCGCACGATCTGCAGGTTCGGGTGGTCGAGGAACCCGGATGTCGACAGGGCATCGCGGGTGAAGTTGTCGAAGACGGTCACGACGTTGTCGTCGAGCAGCCGCCCGGCGATGGTCGAGCCGATGAATCCGGCGCCGCCGGTCACGAAGATTCGTTTGTTCGTCAACATGGTGTGGAGTTCCTCATCTTGGTCGGAGGAGCGGGGGCCACCCACCGACGAGCGGATCCAGTCTGCCAGCCGTGGTTGCGCGCGCTCGGGGATGCGCTCCGATGCAGCACCCGGCTCATTTCCGAATGCGGGGCAGCACCGCGTCGAGCCAGGACCTGCAGATCGTCGTCCAGGCCAACTCGGCCTCGACGAACCGGCGGCCGGCGGCGCCGAGGCGTTCGGCGGCTCCCGGGTCGCCGACGAGTTCGCGCACTGCCTTGGCGATCTGCTCGGGATCGTTGTCGACGACTAAGCCGGCTCGATGGTCGGCGATGATGCGGGCACCTTCACCCCGCCCGCAGAACAAGACCGGCCGACCCGATGCCATGACCGGGAACATCTTTGACGGCCGGGTCTTTTCCGCCATCGCCACATCAGCGAGGGTGACGACCCCTGCCAGGCAGTCGCGGAGCACCGGGGCGAGCTCGTCGAGCGGGACCGGGTCACGAAACTCGATCGAATCGAGGTCGGCTTGCCTCGCCGCGGTCTGGAGTTGCTCGAGCCCCGACCCGCTCGCGTAGAACACGAGTCGCACCGGCATGTCGCGCAGCAGCGCCATGGCCTCGACCAAACGTTCTGCGGCGTGGATGAAGCCGACGGTGCCGGCGTACACCAGGGCGTTGTGGTGCGCTCCCGTCCCGGCAGGTCCGGGCGAGAACAACTCGGTGTCGACACCGTTGGGGAGCTCGACGAGCTTCTCCTCCGGAATGCGCTTGTCGTCGAGGAGTACCGCACGGACGCTGTCGGTGACTGCGTTCACGACATCGGCCTTTCGATACGCCCATCGTTCGAGCGCCAACGCGGCGTCGAGCTGCGGGCCGGGGTGTAGCGCGCCGAGTTCGACGGCGGCGTCGGGCCACAGGTCGGCGACGTTGAAGACGGTGAGTGCTCTCCAGAACTTGGCCGCGAGTATCCCGGGAACTGCCGTGAACAAAGGGGGCGATTCGATGAAGACGATCTTGGGGCGCCGGCACCGGACCAACCCGAAGACGCAGGTGGCCGTGAACGACAGGTAGCTCAGCAGTCGCTTGGTGCCACTGCCCATCGCGGCGTAGATCCACACCCGTCGCACGACCACGCCGTCTCGGACCTCGGTGCGACCAAGCGTTCGCCGATATCCGTCGAAGACCCTGCCCGTCGGGTAGTTGGGCATGCCGGTGACCACTTCAACCGTATGTCCGGCGGCCACGAGCGCTCGGGTGATTGCCGCGAGGCGGGTCTGGGGTGCGCCGACCTCGGGCGGGTAGTACATCGTCAGGAGTACGACATGCACAGCGCCGTCCGATCCGGAACCCTTGCTTCGTCTGCTCATCGCTTCACCCAGACCAGGAGGTTATGGGTGCGAACCAGCGGTACTCGGCTCAGCAGCGGATAGGACCAGGTGGTCGTTCTCCCCAGTCGGCGGGCGAGGGGTGGTGCGACGGTCAGCGACCGGAGGCCTGTCGGCGCGACCGGCAGCATGCGCCGCAAGCCCGACCGGCGCAGCGGGGTCGTGTGGGGATTCCGAGGGTTCCCGACTCTGAACTCGTACATCAAAACCCCGCCACCTTGCCGGAGAACCCGCCAGGCGTCGGCAAGGATCGCAGAGCGTAGGGCCGGCTCGGACACCGACGACAACACGGTGCTCAAGACGACGAGATCGACGCTCGCCGATCGGACCGGCAGCCGCGAGCCGTCGGCGCAAACCATGAGAGCGGTCGGGTCGGCCTGAGAACCGACCCGCAGACGCTCCTCGAGCAGGTCGGCGCGTACGATCGTGCCCGGTCGTACCACAAGCCCGGGAAAGCTCTCGCCCGAACCTGCGCCCACGTCGAGCACCGTGCCACGTAGGGCCCCAGCCAGACCGGCTCCGGCCAACATCTCGCGGGCCAGGCGATCCCGTTCGTCGACGAGAGCGCGATTGCCGGGGTTCTCGAGCGACCAGCGGCGGGCGTACTCGCCCTGGTAGCCGGCGTACACCGACGACAATTCGCCTCGTTCGTCGCCGGTGGCCGACCGGCGGTCGGTCATGCCAGCCGTCCGATCCCCAGGCGGGCGATGGTCACCCCGTCCCACGACACCGACTCGGCAAGGACGTTTCGACCGTCGACGAACGCCACGATGCCCGGCAGGTCGGTAGGGCTGATGGACTGGTACTCGGCGTGGTCGGCCTGCAGGATCGCGCCCTCGACGGGCGTGCCGAAGCGATAAGGCTCCAACCCGAGTCGGCGGAGTTCGTCGTCGGTGAACAAGGGGTCGTGGACCGTCGGGACCGCGCCGTGTGCGACGAGCGCCTCGACCAGCCCGAAGACTCCGGAAAAGGCGGTCTCTTTGACGCCCCCTCGATAACAGGCACCGAGCACCGTGACATGTTTGCCCGAGACCGATCCGCCCATGAGTTCGGCCAGGCGTCGCACTGCGTGAGCAGGCATGGCATCGTTCGAACGCCGTGCCGCGGCCGGCACTTGCGCCTCCGGCGCATTGGTGAGGAAGAAGTGGGGGTAGACCGGAATGCAGTGGCCGCCGACGGCGACGCCGGGGGAGTGGATGTGGCTGAATGGTTGGCTGTTCGACGCCGCGATGACCTGGTGCACGTCGATGCCCGAACGTTCCGCGAAAACGGCCAGTTCATTGGCGAAGGCAATGTTGATGTCGCGATAGGTGGTTTCGGCGAGTTTGGCGAGCTCCGAGGCTTCGGCCGACCCGAGGTCCCACACGCCGTTGGGCCGCGCGAGGTCCGGCCGGGCGTCGAACTGGAGCGCGGCCTCGTAGAACTGCACGGCCCGCTCGGCGCTCCGGGTATCGAGCCCACCAACGAGCTTCGGGTATCTCCTGAGGTCGGCGAAGATCCGACCGGAATAGACCCGCTCCGGGCTGAACGCCACGAACAGGTCGCTCCCGACGGTCAATCCGGAAACCTGTTCGAGCACTGGTGCGAACCGATTCCGAGTGGTGAAGACCGGGAGCGTCGTCTCGTAGACGACGAGCGTTCCAGGCTGCAGCCCGTCGGCGATGGCTTTGGTGGCGCTGTCGAGAGCGCGAAAGTCGGGTTGCCGCTCAGGTCCGACGATGAGCGGTACGACCACGACGACGACTTCGCTCTGGCTGACTGCCGCTCGAGTGTCGGTGCTGGCGGTGAACGACCCGGCCGCTATCACCTCGGCCAGGTACTCGTCGAGGTGCGCCTCACCAGGGAACGGCGCGATTGCTCGGTTGATCTTGTCGACCGCAGTCGGATCGGTGTCAGCACCCCGAACTGTGTGGCCGGAGCGGGCGAACTGGACGGCGAGCGGAAGACCGATCTTGCCGAGAGCAACGACGCAGATGTTCACGTGGATTCCGTTCTGCGGGAAGAGGGCACTGAAGTGGGCATCACCGGGAAGCCGGAGACATTCCTGCGGCGTCGGCAGCCCAGGCCAGTTCACGAAGCGGGACGTCGCAGAGCACGGCTCCCAACACGGGAGCACCCGCCGTTTCGAGGATCCGAGCTGCGGCGCGAATGTCGTCGTCCCGGGTCAAGCCCGAACGAGCGACGAGCAGGGTGGCTGTCGCAGCGATCGCCCGGTGCACGGCGTCGGCGCCCGATCCGAGGGGGGCGCCTGCTTCGACGCAGATGGTTCCGGCCTTCCCGAGCGAGGCCAACGCCGCAGCGACACCGCCGGCGACTCGATGCGATGCGTCAGAGTCGGATGGTGATGTCACCAAAAGGGTGGAGCCCTCGGCGTAGCGCTTCAAGATGGCGGCAGCGAGCGCGGTGTAGGCAGCGGCGGCGACCGGCGAATCGTTCGCACCCGACACCACGGCGACAGTGCCCACGCCCGACGCCTGCTCGAGTTCGGAAGCGCGACGCACCGACCGATCTCCGAGTAGCCGGATGTACACGAACAACAACCCGAATGCGAGCCCGAGGAATGCGCCGGCCAGCGCAACCGCCGACCCGGGGCCGGACGAATCGGCGGGCGACCCGTCGAGAGCCGGATCCTCGATCGTGTTGCCGGTTACCAGTTTCCCGAGGGCGCCCAGCGCGTCGAGGTGCCCGGCCCGTTCGACGAGGTAGAACGCTCGGTCGGTGTCGGCAGTGGTTCCCGCGAGCGCCTGCTCGATCTCGACGACTCGGTCGGAGTGATATTGCGTCACCGAATTCCAGCGTTCGGTCTGTCGAACTCGGAGATCATCGACCACCGCGTTTGCTACCTGGGCCCCCGTCTCCAACGCCTGCCGTGCAGACGGGCCGGTTGTCGTGATCTCGACGGAGCGAGCTGTGTCGTCCGCGAAGAACGAGACCGAGACGGACTTGTCGCGGTTGGGCACCAGTGTGTCCAAGCGAGCGGTTGCATCGGCCGACAACGCTGAGGGAATGATGTCGAGCATGACGCTCGGTGGGAGCTCGAGTGCGACAGCCGTCAGCGAGTCGTCGTGGAACCTGATGGTGTACACCGAGCTCTCCTCATCGCTCGGGCGGAGCGCGAGCCCCCCGGCGAGCCCAGCTGCCATGAGCAACCCGACAACCGGGAGGGAACGGCGCGTGGCCACCACGAGGTCTCGCAAGGTGCGGTTAGAGGGAACGTCCATGTCGATCACGACCTCCGGATCGCGGCGGAGACCTGTTCGGCGAGCGTCAGGGCGCTTAATGCGTCGGCGCCGGTGACCCTCGGTGGGGTCCCGTCGCGTATGCAGTTCACGACGTGCTGGAGCTCGAGACCGAGGGGCTCACCCCGGGTTTCGAGGAACGGGATCTCGATGACGCTCGACTGTCGGTAACGCACGCCGTCGTCGGCGAGGTACTCATGGCGGCTCATCCGGTGCACGGTGACGTCCTGGCGAACGAGGTCGGCAAGGATGACACTCTCACGTTGGGTGATCTCGATGGTGCGGATCTTCTGCTGCCCCAGGCGGCTGGTGTTGAATGTCGCAGTCACCCCGTTCGAGAACGCGACCGTTACCGACGCGAGGTCTTCGGAGGTGCCCCGGACGACCCGGGCGACTCCCGAGACCGATACCGGGGTGACCTCGGGCCCGAGCAAGCGCTGCACACGATGTCGAGGTCGTGGATCATCAGGTCGAAGACCACTCCGTCGCTGACCCGGGCGGAGTAGGGGCTGATGCGCGACGCCTCGATGTGGATCGGGTCGTCGAGAAGATGCGGGAGTTCGGCAACCGCGGCATTGAACCGTTCGACGTGACCGACGGCCAGCACGAACTCCGGCGCGCTCCGCGGCGTCGATGATCCGTCGGGCCGCCTCGGTCGTACCCGCCAGCGGCTTCTCGACGAGGAGGTGCACCCCGGCGGCGGCGAGCGCCACAGCTATCGACTCATGGTACGCCGTCGGGACCGCGATGCACTGCGAGGTCGAGCCATGTCGGCGACGTGATCAATCGTCGGAGCTGCCACGGCCCCCGAGACACGGGCCGCGTTCTGCTGCCCGCTCGAGGTCAGGGTCGACTACGACCGACGAGTTCGGCACCGTGGAGTTGGCGCGCCGACCCGAATGTGATTGGCGCCCATGACTCCAGCACCGATCACCGCAACTCGAATGGGCTCGTTCATCGTCCGACCACCTTGCGGATCGTCCGCGACGATCTGGTCGAGGTCGTCGTCGGACAGGTACGGGTGCACCGGAAGGCTGACGACTTCATGCGCGATGGCGAGTGGCATTCGGCACCGGGTCGATCACGACATTCGGATGCGTGCGATAGCAGTCGTAGTCGAACACGTTGCGCGGGTAGTACACACCGGCACCGATCCCACGGTCGTTGAGCTGGGCGACGAAGTCGTCCCGGCTGATTCCTGCGGCGTCGGAGATCCGGACCGTGAACTGGTGGTACACGTGGGTGCGGCCGGCAGCCGGCTCGGGCGGCAGCTCGAGGCCCGGAATGTCACTCAGGTCGGTTCGAAGCACGCCGGGCGTTGCTCAGCCCGGGCAGCGGTGATGGCTTCGAGGCGGTCCAGTTGGGGAAGCCCGACCGCGGCGGCCAGATTGGTGAGCCGATAGTTGTGGCCGGCCATCTCGTACTGGTAACGCTGGCGCATGCCCTGGTTCCGCAGCAGCCGGAGTCGGTCGGCGACGCGTCGTCGTTGGTGGTGACCACGCCACCCTCGCCGGTGGTGAGGTTCTTCGTGGCGTAGAGGCTGAAGCAGCCGAGCCCGAAGCTGCCGGCCGCCTTCCCGTGGTAGCGTGGCGCCGATGGCCTGGGCGGCGTCCTCGACCACGTGCGAGTCCGCGTGCGCTCGGCGACTGCCATGATCGGAGCCATGTCGGCCATGTAGCCGTACAGGTGCACCGGCATCAGCACCTTGGTGCGCGTCGTTGACCAGTGCCTCCATCGCCGCCGGGACGATGTTGAAGTCGTCGCCGATGTCGGCGAAGCGGGCGGTCGCGCCGGCCTCGAGGATGGCGTTGAGCGTGGCGACGAACGTGAAGGGGGTGGTGATCACCTCGTCGCCCGGTTGCGAGCCGAGCGCCTCGAGCGCGGCGACGAGCGCGGTCGTGCCGTTGTTCACGGCCACCGCGTGCTCGACGCCGTGGATCTCGGCGAAGCTGCGCTCGAACCGCTCGACGTAGGCGCCTTGGGCGAGCTGGCCCGAGCGGAGCACCTCGAGGACGAGGGCTTCCTCCTCCGGACCGAGCTGACGGTCGTGATCGGGATCATGCCTGGCTCCTTCTCTGCGCACGCGTCGCAGATCAGGCGCTCGGGCGGGCCTGCTCGCTCGCGGACACGACCTGCGCCGCATCGGCAGACCCAACCGAGGTGGCGGGCCGGGATGCCGGCCACGAGTTCGTGGTCGGCGACGTCGTGGGTCACCGTGGCTCCGGCCGCGACCATCGAGTACTCCCCAGGGTCGTGCCGCACACGATGGTGGCGTTCGCGCCGATCGATGCCCCGTCGCCGACGAAGGTCTGCGGACACCGCCCAGTCGGTGTTGAACGCCCGCGGGACCAGATCGTTGGTGAACGTCGCGGCCGGGCCGACGAACACGTCGTCGCCGATCGTGACCCCGTGGTACACGCTCACGTTGTTCTGGATCTTGCACGCGGTCGCCGACGACGGCGCCGGCTGTCGACGAACACGTTCTTGCCGAGCACGCAGCCCGACCGATCATGGCGCCGGGCGGACGTGGGCGTGGTGCCAGACCTTGGTCCCGCGCCGATCGATGGCTCCTTCTTCGACGATGGCGGTTGGATGAACGAAGTAGTGCGGGTCAGACACGGCCGACAATCGCTAGCGCCGCTGAGCCCGGCTCTGACCGCTGCCAGGCGCGTCGGGCTCAGCGGCGATGTCGGAGCTGCCATCGCCTGGCGGGCATCTGGCGGGGTGCGGCTACGATCTCGGCGGGTCGAGCGGCGGGACCGGCGTGTGGGAGATCAGCGGGTGACGCGGTCGGTCGTCGACCTCGCCGTCGCCGAACAGCTCCTCGTGCAGCTTCTCGCCGGGCCGCAGGCCGGTGAACACGATCTCGATCGGCTTGACGGCTCTGCGCGATCGAGGCGACGAGCGACGTCGTGGATGCGGACCGGCTCGCCCATGTCGAGCACGAGCACCTCGCCCGAGCGCCCGATCGCGCCGGCCTGGATGACGAGCTGCACGGCCTCGGGGATGGTCATGAAGAAGCGGGTGACGTCCCGGTCGGTGACCGTGACCGGGCCGCCGTGCGCGATCTGGTCGCGGAACGTCGTGAGCACGCTGCCTCGCGACCCGAGCACGTTGCCGAACCGAACCGAGAGGTACGTGCCTGACGGCGTCGTGCGGCGAAGTGCGCGGTGAGCCGCTCGGCGACTCGCTTCGAGTAGCCCGAGCACGCTGGTCGGGTTGGCGGCCTTGTCGGTGGAGATGTTGACGAACACCTCGACACCGACGGACTCGGCGGCCCGCAACACGTTGAGCGTGCCGACCACGTTCGACTTGTAGGCCTCGGCGGGGTACTGCTCGAGCAGCGGCAGGTGCTTCAGCGCCGCGGCGTGGAACACGACCTCGGGGCGGCGCTCGGCGAAACATCTCGTCGAGCGCGCTCGACATCGCGGATGTCGCACAAGATGGTGTCGGCGTGTCGAGCAGCGCCCGGCCGTGGATCGAGAGCTGCACCTGGTGCAGCGCGCTCTCGTCGCGGTCGAGCATCATCAGCTCGGCCGGGCCGAAGCGGTGGAGCTGTGCGGCACAGCTCGCTGCCGATGCTGCCGCCGGCACCGGTGACGAGCACTCGTCGATTGGTGAGGTAGCCGGCGATCTGCTCGAGATCGGTCTGGATCTGGTGCCGGCCGAGCAGGTCGGCCTCGCTGAGGTCCCGGATGTCGCCGGCGCTGACGCTCCGGTCGAACAGCTCGGTCACACGCGGGCAGCACCTTCACCGACAGCCCAGCGTCGGTGGCCAGATCGGCGAGCTCGCCGATCATCTTTGGCCGAAGCGGACGGGACGGCGATGAGCAGTGTGGTGGCGCCGGTGCGCTGCTTGGCCCGCAGCCATGGCGTGGCGATCGCCGACCACCGAGACCCCCATGATCGAGAGCCGCTGCTTGGACGGGATCGTCGTCGAGCAGCCCGACCGGCACGTACGGTGACGATCGGCTGCGGAGCAGCGACGTGATGACCTGGATGCCACCCTCGCCGGCCCCGAACACCAGCAGCTTCTCCGCGGTGCGCTCGGTCGGTCGGCGCAGCCGCTCGAGCGCGAGCCGCCACAAGTAGCGAATGCCCGCCATGAGCACGAGGCCGAACACCCCGCCGACGAGCACAGCGCTCTGCGGGATCGGCCGAGGAGTGTCGAAGTAGACCTCGTTGAGGACGTAGACGTCACGGTGGTGATCGCGGCGGTGGCGACGAGCGCCGCCGACCTCGTCGTAGCTGCCGTAGCGCCACCGCCGGCGGTAGAGCCCAACTGCATAGCCGGTGAGGACTTGCACCGTTGCGACGAGCGGGATGAAACGAATCAGTCCTTCTCGACCGTCGACGCCGAAACTGAGGTTGAAGCGCAGGTAGATCGCGAACGCAGCGGCAACCGCCCATGCGAGCAGGTCGAGCAGGATCCGAATAGCAGTAGTGAACGGGTGAACCCGCCCAACGGTGTCGAGCAGGCGGTCTTGTGCACTACGTCGATCCACGAAACTTGATCCTAATACCCGCTCACGAAGTAGCCGAGGAGGTCAGTGATGTAGTCGGTGCCTGCCGACGCTGTCGGCGTAGAGGCCGACCACGCCGTTGCCGGGTGTGACTGTCAGCACCGCCCGGCTCTGTTGCGGTGCCTCGTAGTTCACGGTGGAGGTGTTCGGGATGTGTGCCAGCCCCACGGCGTCGACGGCCGGATAGGCGGTCACGTACCCGGGGCCCGTGGTGTTGGTGACGGTGAGGTTGTAGACCGGAGCGAGCTGGTCGACGGCCGGTCGGCCGACGAAGACCAGCCGCGCAGAGTCTGCGGCGAGCCTCCCCGCTCCACCGAAGGCTCGGGAATCGTCGATGCGGGTGGGCGACGTCGGGCGGAAGAGCCCGGCCGCAGTGAGCTCGCTCGAGCCGTTGGTGAAGTACCCCAGGACGTCGACGATGAGATGGGTTGGTTCCTCGGTGAACAGGTTGATCGTCCCGCTCGACCCGACCTCGACGATGGCAAAGTTGGAATGATTCTCGCCGGCCTGATCGGCGTTCACGTTCGAGGTCTCGGGCTGGGCTGAACCGCTCGCCCACGCGGTGACGTACCCGGCACGATCCGGCTCCGTGATCGTGACGTTGACCGCTACTGCGGCGGCTCGGTCGAGGCCTTCGTTCGCTCCCACGGGTACGGTGACCGTTGAGCTTGGGCCAGGCTTCGATCCATTGCGGCGGCTGTCGAACAGGCGGGCCGGTGAGGTCAGGGGGACGAAGCGGCCACTTCGGGAATCGAACCGTGGTGCCCAATACCCGACCACATCGACGATGAGATGGGTGGCCGCGCGCTCGGACGAGCAGCGTTCGCTCGGCCCCGACGGCGGCGATGGTGGAGTTGGCAACGGTTTCGCCGGCGTGCGAGAAGTTGAGTGTTGAAGTGTCAGGTTCGGGATCGGCCGCCGACCAGACGGTCAGGAAGCCCGGTTGTTCGGGATCGACCGCTGTGACGTTCACGGCTACGGCGATGGAGCCGACCGGAACGATTGACGTGAGGTCGACCGAACGTGTTGCACCCACCGTCAGCTTCGCTCCGCGGTTCGTACGGGTGTCAAGGGCGCGAGTCGGCGTCACCGGCACGAAGGCGCCCTTACCTGGGCCTGCGGTCAGCCCGGTCGACAGGTAGCGATCACGCTCAGCCGCGGGCGAACTCCCGAGGAGACGGGCCACGGTAATCCCGTTGTCCTGAGCGGCGGCGACGACGATCTTGCCGTCGCCGAGCACATCGACCTGGAACCGGCCCGAGGTCGGATTCGTCAGCGGTACCTGAACGAGACCGGACGTCCCGAAGGTCGGGTCCAAATCTCCGAGCAAGTTGTACCGGGCGACTTCGATGGCGGTGCGTGTGGCCGGGGGCACGGCTCCACCGACAACTACGATGCGCCCCACGGAGTCGGCCTCGGCGTCGTCGATGAACGACGGACTTCCCAAACCGACGTAGTGCCACGGTCCGACGAAGGCGTTCACATCGGCGACCGCGCCCAGCGATGTCGTGACCGGGCCGAGGGTCGTTCCGATCACGAGCACGGCCTGCCCGGGATAGTCGGTGACCATCGGGTCCCACTTGAGGGTCGGACCGTCCCAGCTGTCAACGAACTGGCCCGCCGCGTCAAAGCGGATCAACGTGCTCGTGGTCGGCCATCCGTCGGCGTTCTCCGCGAGGGGTGATCGATCGACGAGAATCGCCACGCCGCCCCGGCGATCCGCTACCACCGCTCGGACCGACACGCGTTGACCGACGAGCGCCCGTGTCGCTGTTCCCTCGTTGGCGCGCTGCAGATCAGGCTGGCCATCAGACCGGTACCAGCGTACGACCAAGGCCTCCGGCGCTGCCGAGGCGACCGCGATCCCGCCCCAGGAAAGGACCTCCGGAATTCCGGCCGGACCCAGCAGCGCGAGCGAACCCCCTTGCACTGCAGCCAATTGGCGGGTCGACATCCCGGACGAGTTGGTCTCGACGAAGACCATGCCCGAGCCATGCCTTGCCGATTGCCAGGCGGGCCCGAGTGGCCCGGCAGGCGGCGAAGTGGCGAGGAGCTCGGTGCTGCCTGCGGCATCGCCTCGCAGGACCTCGACGCTGGTGGTCATGAGTACGTCCCCGCTCCCCGGAGTGTGTGAGAGCGTGCATCCGGCGCTCGCTGCGGACGGGCACGCCTGGACGATCGAGGTCGGGTTCGCCCCACTGACCCGAGACACCACCGTCGGGTTCGAATGCGCGACGTAGATCGCAGGGTCGGAGGCCGCCCCTGCCGCGCCCGGCCCCGCAAGACCGGACAAGACGGGCAAGGGAGCAGTGGCGATGAAGGCCCGTCCCCCGACCTCGCCCACGGCCCACGACGTGTCGATCATGCCATCGACGTTGGCGGCACCGGCCGGGCGCTGCCCCGGCAGGACTGCCAGCATCGCCATGCTGACGATCGCTACCGCAGCCAAACGGTGATTCATGCTCCACCAACCTCTCGGAGGTCCGTCGAGAATGTCTGGGGTGATTCTAGTGCCCTGGCTCCAGAACGAGGCCGTCCTAGTCTTGCTGGGTGCCGTTCCGTCGCCCGCGTCCGACCTGGCGCGACATGGTGTGGTGGGCGGCGGGCGCGTTGGTTTGCTGTGCGCTGACTCGGGGCCCCGTCTACCGCATGCGTTTCGAGGCCGGCCCTCTGCACGGTGATTTCGTGGACGACCGATGGGTGCAAGGCTGTTTCGCCGTCTTGTACCTCGTAGCGCTCGCCGGCGGCCCGGCGTTGTTCGGTTTCGTCGCACGGATCGGTCGATCATGGCTGCTCGCAGCGGTCATGCTTCCGCTCGTAGCGCTCGTGGCGACCATGTGGTCGGTCGACCACGGTCGAGCATCGGAACAGGCCGTGCTGTTGCTCCTCGGCTCCCTTGCCGCGCTCGCGCGTCGGGTGTCGGCTCGGCCTCCGGCGCCTGCTGAGCGCAGCGACGGTCGGTGTCCACACCGCACTCGCCGCTGGCCTGTTCGCAGTGGTCCGGAAGTGGCCATTGTCGTGTGACGTGAGCGGCAAGTGGGCAGGCGTCTTCTTCAACCGCAACTCCTTCGCGGGCCCCGCAGCGATCGGGTTACTGCTCCTTGTCGTGCTCGCCGCTGTCGGCCGCTCCACCGATCGGGCGCGGGGGAGGTGGCTAGCCGGCGTGGGAATGGCGGCCGCGATCTGCCGACGTCGTGATCCTGCATTCGCACCGAATCGTTGACCCCGATCTTCGGAGTGCTCATGGGTGGGGCCATCGTCGCGGGCGTGAACGTTGCCCTTCGCACGAAGCCGGGTCGTCGACCTGAGGTGGTCGCGGCGCACTGTCGCGCTGCTCGCGGCCTTCGGTGTTTGGCGCTTCCTGCTGCTACTTCGCCCCTCGGCCGAGCGGATCGGTCGGAGCCCCAACCTCGAGGGCCGAACGTACATCTGGCATGTCGTTCGCCAGTTCATCGATCGCCGCCCCATTGGCGGATGGGGGCTCAACGCCGTCTGGACGCAGCCCGACATCCACTACGCGTTCCTGAATTTCGGCGGAGGTGGCTACGACGTGAACGAGGCGCACAACGGCTTCTACGAGGTGCTCCTGGCCGGCGGCGTGCTCGGTCTCCTCGGCCTGGCGTTCTGTCTGCTGTCGGCGCTCTGGATCGCTGCCCGATACGCCGTCGTGGCTCCGGGGCCACTCGGCTACGTGCCGCTCTTCACCGTCGGGTACATCACCGCAGTCAACCTCACCGAGTCGTACGTTGGCGCGAACCTGTTGCCCTGGTGGCTGCTGCTGGCGATCGTCACCGGCGCCGTCAGCGAGCTGACACCCCCTCTGGCATCCGACCCGTCACGCGACCGCGATGCCGCGGCTCGCGTTTTGCTCAGCGATGGCGTGAGCAACGCTTTGCGTTGGCGCTCCCGCCGACGGCTACGACCTCACGGCCGGAGTCGGGACGGGGATGTTGTTTGTCCTCGACAACTGCCACCAAGACCCACCGCCGGACTGTTCATCTCGGCCGCCTCGCTCGTCGCGAAGCTGGGGAAGGTGTATCTGTATTGCAACGGGAACCCCACGACGTGGTCGAATCCGTCAGGCATTGGATCCGTCTTCGAAGTTGGATCCGCTCGGAAGGAGGACGGCCAGCGTCCCGCGTTCGCGAACATCTCATGGTCCGGCCGATCGTAGTCCCGATCGCTAGCGTGAAGACTGTGCCACCGCCCGCTGACCGCGACGATGAAGAACCGTACGCGGTCGTCGAACGGCTCCACGACGACAACGAACGGCTTCGTCTTCGGGTCCTCGAACTGCTCAAGCTGATGGAGGACGAGGTCACGGACAAGGTCGAGGCGGAGATCCGGGCCGAGGACTGGGAGCACCAGGCCCGCTCGCTCCAAGACGAGCTCGATGCCCTCCGCAACACCAAGCTCCTCCGTCTCGCTTCACCATTGCGTTCGGTCTACGCGAGGCTTCGCCGGCGTGGCTGAGACGTATCCCGTGTTCATTCCTGTACGCGACCGCGTCACGCCGCTCCGCCAGCTCCTCGCATGGCTCGAGCGCGCAGGTCACTACGAGGTCTGGCTCATCGACAACGCCTCCACCTACGAGCCTCTTCGCGACTTCCTGGCCGCCACCCCACACCACGTCGTGCGGTTGGAGCACAATCTCGGCCATCGTTCGCCCTGGCTCTCGGGTGCCGTGCAGCGATACGCGCGAGGTCGTTTCTTCGTGGTCACCGACCCCGACGTGGTGCCGGTCGAGGAGTGCCCGCTCGATGCGGTGGATCGGTTCCGCGACCTGCTCGATCGTCACGCCCACCTGCACAAGGCCGGATTCGGCCTTCGCATCGACGACCTGCCCGACCACTACGCCCTTGCTCAGCAGGTACGCGATTGGGAGCGACGCTTCTGGGCCGACGAGATCGAACCAGGAGTGTTCCGCGCCGACATCGACACGACCTTTGCTCTGTATCGGCCGATGCGCCGGCACCTCGAGAGCCATGCTGTACGCACCGGTCACCCGTACGTCGCTCGACACCTCCCCTGGTATCTCGACAGTGCGAACCTCTCCGACGAGGATCGCTACTACCGCGAGCACGCTGATCCGATCATCTCGAACTGGGACCGAGAGGAACTGCCGATCTGGAAGCAGCGATGGCTCGCGAGCCATGGTCCGGATGCCGAGCGCACGGGGTCGCCGTAGGCCAGTAGGTTCTCGGCCCTATGAGCGTGCTCGTGACCGGCGGCGCCGGATACATCGGATCTCACACTGTGCGACGCCTCACGGCCCGACAGACGCCGGTCGTCGTGCTCGACTCCATGGAGTTCGGCAACGCCTCGGCGATTCCCGGCGTTCCGTTGGTGGTGGGCGACATCGCCGACCACGCACTCGTCGCCAAGACGCTCACCGATCACCGCGTCGAAGCGATCGTCCACTTCGCTGCCTACAAGAACGTCGGCGAGTCGATGCAGAACCCCGCCCGGTACTTCGAGAACAACGTCGGCGGCACGCTGGCGCTCCTCGAAGAGGCGCGTGACCATGGCGTCAAGGGCGTGGTCTTCTCCTCGTCGTGCTCCGTCTACGGAACCCCGAAGGTCGTTCCGGTCGACGAGTCGGCGCCGATCGGACCCGAAAGCACCTACGCGGCCACCAAGGCGATGTGCGAGGAGATGTTCAAGTGGTTCGACGCCGTCCACGGGATTCGTTATGCGAGCCTGCGGTACTTCAACGCGGCCGGCGGGGCGATGGACGGCACCAATGGTGAGGACTGGAGGCAGTCGCTGAACCTGATTCCGGTCGTCATGAAGGCGGTGCTCGGCAAAGGTCCGGGCATCAGCGTGTTCGGACGCGACTACCCGACGCACGACGGCACCTGCATTCGCGACTACATCCACGTCGACGACCTCGCCGATGCCCATCTCGCCGCGATCGATCACCTGATGGACGGTGGGCCGAGTGGGGCATTCAACCTCGGGACGGGCACCGGTTCCTCGGTGACCGAAGTGATCGAGATGACCGAGCGGGTGAGCGGGCGCAAGGTGCCTCACGAGTACGTCGGCCGTCGCGAGGGCGACCCGGTGTCGACCTATGCCGACAACTCCCTTGCCCGCTCCGTGCTCGGCTGGGACCCGAAGTACGGGCTCGAGGACATCATCACCTCGGCCTGGAACTGGCATTCGAGCCACCCCGACGGGTTCCCCGCCTGATGCCTCCGGTCGTCGTCGACTCGGCCGCCGAGCCGGTCGTGACGATTGCCATGGTGCTGTATCGAGGAGGCGCCGACGCGGTGAGGGCGCTCGCCGCCGTCTCGGCCAACACGCCGGAGCCCTACGAGGTCGTCATCGTCGACAACGCATCCCCTGATGCGTCGGGCGCGTTGGTACGGCTTTCCGTCACCGGGGCTCGATTCGTTTTCAACGACACCAACGAGGGTTTCGGCGGCGCGATGAACCAGGCGATCGGGCTCGCTCGGGCCGACGCCGTGTGCCTCCTCAATCCCGACGCCGAGGTGCAGCCCGGTTGGCTTGCCCCACTTCTCGGGCGGCTCGATCGTGATGAACGATGTGCCGCGGTCACTGCCCTCCTGCTCGACCCGGATGGTGCGATCCAAGAGGCCGGCGCAGTCATCGACGGGCTCGGTCACACCCACGCGATCGGAAGCCCCGGCTGGGAGGTCGAGGGTGGCGCGCCCGTGGCTCGACCGATCGACTACGCGTCGGCGGCGTGTCTCGTCGTTCGTGAACGGGCCTTTCGGGAAGTGGGCGGGTTCTCGCCGGAGTTCTTCCCCGCCTACTTCGAGGATGCCGATCTCGCGCTGAAGTTCGCGGTCGCGGGGTGGTCGATGTGGCTGGAGCCGACGAGCAGGGTGGTCCATCGCAAAGGCGTCACGGATCTCGGGGGCTCGGCACAACACCTTGCTCACGCCAACCTGCTCAAGTTCCGGGCGAAGTGGAGCACCGAGCTCGCCCGACGGCCGATCGATGGTGAAGCACCGTCCGCCAGGGTCGAGCTGATGGCGCTTCCTCGGAGCAATCCGCCCCGTTGATCAGCCGCGTGGTTGCAGCTGCTCGGCGACTGCCCGGGCGACCTCTTCGAGCCGCTGTTCGGTCGCTTGCAGACGAGCCTCGGTCGCCTCCAGGCGATCGGCCAACGCAGCAGCGATGTCTCGAAGGGTGAGCGCGAGGGCCTGCATCGCCTCGCGATCGATCGCGGCCGAATCGAGTCGTTCGGTCAGCGCCTCGAGCCGGGCGTTGACGTTCTCGATCAGACCGGTTCGATGGGAGATCTGATCGAGGAGCCCGAGCCGGTGGTTGATCATCGCCAAGAGTTCGTCGTCCTGCTTGCGACGCATATCGACGACGCTACTCAGTGCGCTGCCACTCCCTGGTGAACTCGCCCTACGATCTTGATCTCGCAACCGAACCCCGGCGGAGGAATGACTACTGCGATCCTCCTCCTCTCCTGCCCCGACCAGCGCGGCCTGGTAGCCGAGGTCTCGACCTTCGTTGCCGACCACGGTGGCAACATCGTTCTCGCCGAACAGCACACCGACGCCGGGCTCGGCGTGTTCTTCCAACGGGTCGAGTTCGAGCTCGACTCGTTCGACCTCGCCCGCGACCAGATCGTTCCCGCGCTCGCAAGCAACCGCACTGCCTGTACGACCTGCTCGCCCGGTGGCACAACGGCGAACTCGCGATCGACATCCCGGTCGTGATCTCGAACCACTCCGATCATGCCGAAGTCGCCCGCTGGTACTGCGCCGAGTACCACCACTTCCCGATCACCGCGGCCACCAAGGCCGCCCAGGAAGCCCAGATCCAGGCGGTCCTGGGACAACACGAGATCGCGCTCGTGGTCATGGCCCGCTACATGCAGGTGCTCTCGACCGAGATGTGCGAGCGCTGGGACGGCCGGGTGATCAACATCCATGACTCGTTCCTGCCGACGTTCATGGGCGCGAAGCCCTACCACCAGGCCTATGACCGGGGGTGTGAAGATCATCGGCGTCACCGGCCACTACGCCACGGCCGAGCTCCACGACGGCCCGATCATCGAGCAGGACGTCGTGCGGGTGAGTCACTGCGACTCTGCCGACGACATGGTGCGCAAGGGCCGCGACCTCGAAGTCGCCGTGCTTGCTCGTGCAGTGCGAGCCCACATCGAGCACCGCGTGCTCGTCTACGGGCACGAGACTGTCGTCTTCGGCTGACTCAGCCGGCAACGCGGATCGCTCGGCGGGTCCGAAGCTCCTACGCTGGTGCGCATGACCGACAACCGGGCGGCGGCCGACCACCTCCTCGAACTGGCCGAGCGCGGGGAGATCGACGAGTTGTTCCGTCGGCACGGGGTCATCGTCGCCGTCTTGTTCGGGAGTAGCGCAGAACTATCGACCGAGACTCCGGGGGACCTCGACATCGGAGTACTCCCGAGCGCGGCGCCAGTCGACATGTTGGGGTTGCTCGATGAGCTCGCCGCGGTGTGTGGGTCCGATCGGATCGATCTGGTCGATCTCGGCCGCGCCTCGATCGTGTTGCGTTCCGAGGCCTTGGTGGGCATTCCGCTCTTCGAGGACCGCCAAGGTCGCTTCGTGAACGAACAGCTCCGGGCTCTCGGCGAACGCATGTCGACGGAGTGGATGCGGCGCCTCGACCTCGAATTGATGGCGCGTTGAGCCCGAAGCGATTGTCTCCTGACCTCGTGCAGGCGAGACTTCGGCTGATCGAGGAACTCCTCGCCGACCTTTCGGGGATCGGGGAATTCGACGTCGACGAGATGGAACGCGACCGAATCCGTCGTCACGCGGTCGAGCGAATCCTGACGCAGTTGGTCGAACTCGCATCGTCGATCAATGGGCACGTGGTGGGTGCGCTGACCGGCGCGGCACCTCGCGACTACCGCAGTTCGTTTCTCGCCATGGCGGAACTCGACGTCATCGACCGTGAACTGGCGGACCGGTTGGCCCGTGCGGCCGGAATGCGAAACCTCCTCGTGCACGAGTACGGCGACATCGACCTCGGCATCGTGGCCGACGCCGTGCCTGGTGCCCTCGTCGACTTCAGTGAGTATGTGCGCGTGGTGGCGGGGTGGGCCGCTGCTCGGTGAACCAGGCCATGAGGCGTTCGGCCACATGGGGGAACCCCCACGTGGCCGCCCGTTCCCGGGCGTCGCGGTGGGCCGTGAGGTAGGCGTCGTCGTTGCTCAGCAGGGGCAGTAACGCTCCGATGAGTTGGTCGTCGGTGGCCTCGGGGAGCACCTGGAGACCGGATGATGCGTGGCCCATGGCTCCGAGGTTCGTCACCGTGGGCACTCCGAGCGCGACGAGGTCGGTGACGGCCGCCGACATCTCACCGTCGGTGCGGTTGGCGAGCCGGAGCCCGGCCCGGCACCGGACGACCCGCTCGCGGAGCGCAGCGTCGGAGAGGTAGCCGGTCACCTCGACCGAATCGAGCGGTAGCCCGACCGCGGTGAGTTCGGCTTCGAGCGCTTCGATCGAACCGTCGAGCGCCTTGCCGACGAACACCAGCCGAGCCGGGACCGAACGGCGGAGTTCCTGCAACACCCTGATGGCCTGGCCGAGACCCTTGCGGGGGCTGAGCCAGCCGAGCACGGCCACCTGGTGCCCCGCTGGTGCCGAGGTGCGGTGATCGGGCAGGGGCGCCGGGTAGGCGATGGGGAGCACCAGGAGCTCGCCGCGGTAGCCCGGCGGCTCGGCGCGCACGATGCCGGCCGCGACCTCGGAGCTCACGATCACCGACGTCGCTCGTGCGCAAACGTCGCTCAACAGCCGGACACCGAGCTCGTGGTAGCGGTCGACGTCGAGCATCCCGTCCCAACCGGCACCCTCCCGCAGCTGGGCCAGCAGCTCCCCTCCGGAGTCGCGGCGGACCGCGTCTTCGAGGAACGGTTCGGCCCAGACCTGGTCCCGCAGCAGGTGTGCGGTCCCGATGTGGAGCTCGGCGAGCTGGGCCTCGTGCATCCAGACGTGGCCGGGAACGTGGTCGAGCAGCCGGACCGAGGAGAGGTGGAACGGGCTGTTGCCGAGGGTGTAGACGACGTGGTCGAAGTCGGCAACCGGGAGATGGCGCCCCAACGCGGCGACCGGGAAACGACGCCCGTCGGTGCCGAGCGGCGCCTCACCCCAGAACTGCTCGACGAAACAGGTGACCTCGGCCAGCCGATCGAGCTCGGGCAGGAGCCGCTCGTTGTACGTGCCGATCCCGGACGGCGACCCGCCGAACGGACCGACGAGGGCGACCCTCGGCCGCTCGGGCGTCGCGAGGTGTCGCGACGAACGAGGCGCTGCGAGCTTCGACCAGATCGAGGTGGCTCGTTCTGCGACTCGGTCCCATCGCCAACGTTCGTTCGCTGCTGCGCCGGCCGCGAGCAGTTCGCGGCGGAACGCTTCGTCCCCGAGACCCTGGGCGATCACCCGGGTCATATCGGCCGGGTCGCTGGGGTCGAAGGTGGCCGCGGGAAGATCGAGGATCTCGGGCATCGAGGTCCGATTGCTGCAGATGGCCGGGACTCCGCACGCGGCAGCCTCGGCCACGGGGAGGCCGAAGCCTTCGTTGAGCGACGGGAACACCGAGAGGCGAGCGTTCTGGACGAGCATCACGACGTCGGCGTCGTCGAGCTCTCCGGCGTACACCAGGTCGGAACCGAGCCCGCCCGCCCAGTCGAGCCCGCCGGCCCAATCGAGCCGGTGGCCTTCTTCGATCGCCCCGACGACCACGAGCTGATGCGACGAACGCAGTGCCGCGGGCAGCGCCGCCCACGCCCGGGTGAGTCCGGCCACGTTCTTACGAGGGTCGTTCCCCGCCACGCACACGGCATAGGGGCGTTCGACCCCGAAACGCTCGAGGCTCCCGTGCGGGGCGCTTCGGTCGCCACGGGTTCGGTCACCGGCGGTTCCGTCGACGCCGGTTCCGAGCATCGCGGGTTGAGCACCCGCCACGGGGGGAGAACCCGCGATCTTGGGGGCGAACTGGGCGCCGATGCCGACCCCGACGTTCGTCACCCGCCTCGGTGAGACACCGAGCAGCTCACACGCCGACGACGCGGCGAACTGCGAGATGGCGAGCAGGTGGTCGCACGAGCGCACCAGCATCGCCCGCTGGGCGTAGTACGCCTGCAACTCGGAGGTGGGCTGATACCGATCGGGTTCGGCGTAGGGGATGGCGTCGTAGAGCGTGGCCGTGACGGGCAGGCCGAGCTCGGTGACGACCCGCGGAACCACGGGCGCGCCGATCGGGAACTCGAAGAGGCTGGCCGAATGGAACACGGTGGGTCCCTCGTCGGCCAACCCGATCAGGGTGCGTTCGGTGCACGGCTCGAAGGGCAGGTCGAGCTCGACCGCGCGTGGCGAACCGATCTGCTCTGGCGGCGCCAGGAAGGTGACGGGTGACCCGGCATCCCGGAGGGCCTGCGCGAGTCCGAGGCTGAAGACCCCGATGCCGCGCCGCCCGTTCGACCCGAACAGGCACCGGAGGTCGAGCGCGACGTGCGGGACGCTCACCTCAGCGGTCGAGCCGAACAGCGACGTCTTCGAGTCGCTGCACGGCCACGTCGAGGCTCCGCTCCATCGCATGCGCGCTGGCAACCATCGTGGCGGCGTCGGTGCGGCAGCGATCGGCCACGTCGACCAACAGCGGGAGCCCGGAATCGCCCCCGTGGTGCAACTCGTGGTTCATCTGGAGCAACACGGAGTTCGTGTGCTCCACGATGTGACGGAGCTGGACGACTTCAGCATGGAGGGCCTCGACCGTGGTGGCCCGCGCCGGCAAGAACCGCTTCAAGCGTTGCTTCACCCGGGGGAGCGTAGTTCGAGGCCGCCGACCCGGATGGTTGCCGGCAGCATCACGAGACCTTCCTGGCGACCCGGGTTCATCACCTCGATGCGGTCCTTGCCTTCGCGCATCGCCAGCACCAGGCCATCGTGATGATGGCGGAGCTGCAGCGTGATCGGGTAGTTGCCGTCGAGGAGGGGCATCGACGCGAAGTCGATGATGATCTCGCCACTGCCCGAGAGCTCTGGAAGCGCCATACCCAGGGCATCGGAGGTGACGCCATACACGAGCTCGCCACGCTGGTTGTGCAGCTCGAGGGCGAGCAGCGCCTCCGGCACGGGGCGGGTGGCCTCGTACGACGCGATCACCCGGACCGATTCGCCCGGCAGCAGGTACGAGCGATCGGCCATCGCGTCGTGTTCGAGACGGAGCCCGGTGAAGCGCACTCCCGAATCGATGACCGGAACGGAGCCGGCAGGCGACTCGTGGAGCGTGCCGTGCAGGTGCTCACGGAAGATCCGGATCGCCTCGCCGGGCACCGCGTTGGCCACCATCTCGCCGTGGTCGAGCACCATGGCCCGGCCGCAGATTCGCCGTACGTGTTCGGCGCCGTGGGTGACGAAGAGGATGGTGCGACCCTCGCGCTGGAAGTCCTCGACCCGTTCGAGGCACTTCTGCTGGAACGCTTCGTCGCCGACCGCCAGCACTTCGTCGATCAGGAGGACGTCGGGGTCCACGTTGATGGCAACGGCGAAACCGAGCCGCACGAACATGCCCGATGAGTAGTACTTCACCTGCTGATCGATGAACCGCTCGAGCTCTGCGAAGCCGACGATGTCGTCGAAACGACGCTCGATCTCCTTCTTCGAGATCCCGAGGAACGCGGCGTTGATGAAGACGTTCTCGCGCCCCGTGAGGTCGGGGTGGAAGCCGGCCCCGAGTTCGAGCAGCGACGCCACCCGTCCGCGAACCTGCACGATCCCGGTGGTCGGCTTCAGGATGCCGGCGATGCACTTGAGCATGGTCGACTTGCCCGAACCGTTGTGTCCGAGGATGCCGACCGTCTCGCCCTCCTCGATGGTGACGTCGACTTCGCGTAGCGCCCAGAACTCCTGGTGCTCGCCCGCGGCCTTGCCGCTGCGGAACAGCCGGTCCTTGATCGAGCTACGCGACTGCGACATGCGGAACTTCTTGGAGATGCCCTCGGCGACGATGGCGGCCATCACATGACCTCGGCGAAGTTGGCTTCGGCCTTGTCGAAGATCTTCACGGCGATGACCAGCAACACGCACGCGGCGATGAACACGACACCGATGTTGCGCAGGTACCACCACTGCGACAGGTCGGGAAGCAGCCGCTTGCTCTCCATTCCGCCCTTCCCGTCGGGGACCATCACACTCGTCTTCGCGTACACGCCGCGTTGGATCGCCATGAGGATCGGCGCCATCGGGTTCAGCAGGTGCCAGTACGCCCAGTGGCCGCTGTCCTCGAGCTTCTTCGTCACCAGCTCGAACGGGTAGATGATCGGTGTCAGCCAGAACCACGCGAGGAGGACCAGCTCCAACAGGTGGGTGGTGTCGCGGGCGTAGACGTTGCTGGCGCTGAGCAAGATGGCGAAGGCCGAGGCCAGGACCACGAGCGTGATGACCGCCGGGATGACCAACCAGATGAACGACCAGTCGATCGAGAACTGCGTGACCAGGAGCACCGCGACCATGAGCACGCTCGACAACATCAGGTGCACGAAAGCTGCCCCGACCGACGCCAGCGGGAGCACTTCGCGAGGGAAGTTGACCTTGCCCACGAGGTAGCCGTTGGCCGTGATGGCCTGCGTGCCGGTCGCCAACGAGGTGGAGAAGAAGTTCCACACCAGGATCCCGGCGAGCAGCCAGATCCCGAACCACGTGAACGACTGGCCGAGGATGCCGAACACGATCGAGTACACCACCAGCAAGAACAACGGGTTGGCCATCGACCACGCGAAGCCCAGTACTGACTTCTGATAGCGGACGTGCAATTCCTTGCGTACCAACTGCTGCCAGAGTTCCCGATATCGCCAGATGTCGACGAGGTGCTGGCGCACCGAGCGCCGGGGCAGGACGAGTCGGAGTTCGATATCGGGGGCGGCGCTCATGGTGAAGCCGACTGATCGGCAGTCCAACGCTACACCCGGGCCTCGGCGAACCGGCGGGCACCCCTCGTCGCGGGCTGGCGGAGCCGCGAGCCGCTGCGCTCGGCCCCTAGAGTCCAGCGTTCGTGGCCCCGGAACGACGAAGCTCGCTGCTCGCCCATCCGTGGGCGATCGCCGTCGCTCTCCTCGGGTTGGGCCTCCGGATCTGGGTGCTGAGGACCGGCCACGGCCAGCTGTCGGCCGACGAGGCCGTGACCGGGCTGGGAGCGGTCGACGTGCTCGATGGCCGGTTCCGCGTGGTGATCCCCGGCAACGCCTATACCGCCACCCTCGAGGCGTTCCTGTTCGCCCCAGTCCTCGCGGTGTTCGGCGCCCATGTCGTGGCGCTCAAGCTGCTCCCGATCGTGCTGTGGGCCGCTGCCGCACTCCTCGTCGTCCCCGTCGCTCGCCGCGTGCTCACCGGGGTCTGGCCGTGGGTGGCCGCAGGGATCGTGTGGCTCGCGCCGGGGGCCCTCCTCATCGTGTCGACGCGCGCCTACTTCGGGTACGCCGGCGGCATCGTCGCCGTGCTGGCGGCGTTGCTCGCCCTGGCGAAGGTCGCCGATGCCGAACGGTCGTCGGTCCGCCCGGCGTTCGTCGCCGGGTTCCTCGCCGGGCTGGCGTTCTACGTTCACCCGATGTACTCGGCGGTGGTACTGCCGGCCACCGTGGTCGTGGCGGTGCGGCACCGGCGCGACCTGCGCGGGTGGTGGATCCCTGCGATCACTGGTGCCGTGGGCGCGAACCTGCCGTTCCTCGCGTGGAACGTTCGCAACGATTGGGCGTCGCTGGAACAGCAGAACACGGTGCCCGGCACCTACTCGGGTCGACTCACCGGCTTCTTCACCGATCTGCTGCCGCGAGACTTCGGGGTGATGGACAGCGTGGGCAACTGGATCGTGCCGCGACCGATCGGGTGGTTGGTCTGGTGGGGGATCCCACTGCTGGCCCTCTCTGGCGCCATCGTCCTCGCCCGACGATCGTGGGCTGGTCGTATGTTTCTCGCCGCACTCGTCGTGGGATGGCCGATCATGGCCGCCTTCGCCGCGCTCGGGAACGTGAACGACGGTCGTTACGGGGTCATTCTCCTCCCTGTGTTCGCAGTCACTCTGCCCGCCGCCGCGGCCGAACTTGTCCGATCGGTGCCTCGACCTCGTCTGGTCGTCACTGCGCTCGGGATGGCCACCGCTGCGCTGCTGCTCGCGCCGTACCAGTGGCAGGTGATCACCGACGACTTCGTCGACGCCAACGCAGGGACCACCGCCATCGTCCAACGGCTCGAGGCGGCCGGCATCGACAAGCTCGGCGGGAGCTACTGGGTCGTGCTGCCGGTCGGCTACGTGACCGAAGCTCGCGTCAAGACCGCCGTGCCCCCAACCTTCCCCATCCGCTACCCGAACTACCAAACGGCCGTCGACTCGGCGCCCGCGGGTGACGTGGCGTTCGCCTTCCAGTACGACGACATCAACCCGAACATGCTGCGGTTCCCGATCGAGCAGTATGAGCGGGTGGACCTGCCCGGCGTCGTGTTGTTCCTGCCGCCCCCTACCGCGACGGGAGCTGGTTCCTAGATGTGGAACGGCAAGACCCTCGCCGTCGTGCTGCCGACCTACAACGAGGCCGGCAGCATCGCCGAGTGCATCAAGCGCTTCGACGCCCTCGGCTTCGTCGACGACATCGTCGTCGTCAACAACAACGCCCATCCCGACACGTCGCCCGCAGTCGCCGGGACGGTGGCGCGCGAGGTGCACGAGACGATCCAGGGCTACGGCTCGGCCATCCGACGGGGCCTCGAGGAGACCACCGCGTTCGACCTCGTCTGCGTGTGTGAGCCCGACGGGACCTTCGAGCCCGAGGACCTGCTGAAGCTCCTGCCGTTCCTCTCCGATGCCGAGATGGTGATCGGGTCGCGCACCGTCACCACGTTCATCTTCTCGGGCGCCAACATGGGGCCGTTCCTGCGGTGGGGCAACTGGGCAGTGGCCAAGCTGACCGAAGTGCTGTTCAACACCAGCTACCTCTCCGATGTCGGTTGCACGTTCCGCGTGGTGACCCGCTCCGCGATCGACCGCATCAGCCCTGACTTCCAGGGGCGGGCGTCGTCGTTCGGATTCGAGATGATGTTGCACGCGGTACGCCGCCGCATCCCGGTGGTGCAAGTGCCGGTGCGCTACCTGCCACGCGTCGGTGAGAGCGCGGTGACCGGCGACTTCTGGAAGGCGTTCACATTGGGCCTCGAGATGATCCGCATGACGATCGCGATGCGAGTCCGCCGGACGTGAGGGAATGGCCGGAACCCCGGCCGAGGCTCAGAGGGGCCGGTCCTGCTTGTCCTTCTTGGCGGCCTTCTGGGCTCGCTTCCACTCCCGCACCGTGCCGAGGCTTGCGGGGTCGGTGATGTCGGCCACCGACCGCGGCACGTCGTCGCCGAACTTGCCCGCTGCCCCACGCCATCCGTCGGGCTGCACCCCCATCCGCTTGCCCAGGATCGCGACGAAGATCTTGGCCTTCTCGTCGCCGTAGCCGGGCAACGCCCGCAGCCTGGCGTACAACTCGGCACCGTCGGCCACGCCCTGCCACACCTGCTCGCCCCGTCCGGCGTAGCCGTCAGCGAGGGCCGTGCACAGCTCGTGCACCCGCCGTCCCATGGCCGCAGGGAACCGGTGGATCGCCGGCTTCTGGCAGCACACCGAGACGAACTCGTCTTGCTCGATCGCCGCGATCTTGGCGGCATCGAGATGGCCGAGCCGACCTCGCAGCGTTGCGGGTCCGGCGAAGGCCCATTCCATCGGCACCTGCTGGTCGAGCAGCATCCCGATCAGCAGCGCGGTGCCGTCGGAGTTCAGGAGCCCGTCGGCGTCGGCGTCACCCGTGATGTAGAGCGTCCCGGCCGGCATGGCGTCGATGGTAGCGACGTTCGCCTGCCAGCAAACCCACCGTCCCGGCCACCCCGAGCACAGTGATCACCACGCCGGGGATGCGCCACGACGGGTCGTAGCGGAACACCACGGTGTGGTCACCGGCCGGTACCGCGACACCGAGGAACACGCCGTCGAGCGTGGTCGCCGAATGCGGCTCACCATCGATGGTCACCCGCCATCCGTCGTCGTACTGCGACGCGACCGACAGGAACGTCGCCTGTTCCGCATCGGTCTCGACGCGCAGTTCCCGGGGACTGATCCGCTCCAGCAGGAGCGGTCGAGGGGAGCAGTCACCCGAGCACTCGCGCAACTGGAGGTCGTACGGCGTGATCGCAGTGTTGCTCAGTTCGCCGATCCGGGCCCGCAGCAGGCGGGCAGCGGCGAGCGGCGACGGCTCCGTGGTCGTCTCGAACCACAGTGTCGCCTCACTCCGCCACGCCGGATTTTCGTACACCGACGACCGTTCGTCGACGGTGACCGGCCCCAACCATCCCGGGACGTGACCGGCCGGATCGCGGGTGTTGTCGATCAGGACCCATCGCACGTACATCCGCGCCATCTCCTCGGTATCGAGGGGGAGGGCGAGCTGGTTGCGCAGCGGCAGCTCCACGTTCGGGCCGTCGTAGTCGCGCTCCGCGAGCGTCAACCACCGCTTGGTGACCTGCACCCCGCCGTCGTATCCGTCGAGCGAGCTGATCCCGACGAGCACGTTCCCGTTGGGCCGCAGGCCGGTGATCAGCTGGGCCGCATCTTCGAACCCGTCGTCGGTATAGGCGATCTCCCACCCGATCTGGCGGTCGAGGAACTCGGCTGTCGGGGTGGTGTAGGTGTCGAAGCTCGTCGCGTAGGTGGGGCGGACGACAGCGCCGCGGGTCCAACCGATGCCGAGTTCGAGGGCGATCACCACTGCGACCGCAACGGGTCCGACGCTCACCGCCTCGGGGCGGCCTGACTTCAGCGCGAACCACAGCGCGGCACACGTGGCGGCGGCCACCAGGACCCAGGCGCCGGCCGTTCGTCGGCCGAACGACACCTCGGCCAGCCCGGTGCCGGCGACGAGCACGACCACTGCGCTCACCGCTGCCACGGCGAGCAGCTCGGCCCGCCCCACCGTTCGGCGAGCCACCGCGTCGGCGCCGAAGCCGGCGAGCACGGCGATGCAGACGGTCGTCACGTCGAGCCAGCGGGCCGGTACCCGCGGCAGGTCGAAACCGGGGACCAACCGAAACGCCGCTCGGTACACAACTGTGCGCGACCCGAGGGCGAGCACGGTCGCCCCGAGCGCGGTGAGGACGAGCACGACCGCGATCACCCGATGGGTCCGTCCTCGCCACCCCGCGACCAGACCGACTGTCGCCAACGTGGCCGCCGCCACGCCCACGTAGCCGACCGTCTCGAAGGTACCCACGAACCGGTCGGGACCGATGTCGCGAACGGTGCCGAGCAGCACGTGGAGCAACCGGTCGGGGGCGACCGCCCGTTCCGGGCGGAGGAGGTCCTTCAGTTCCCGAGTCCGGGTCACCGCGCTCGCGTTCGTCGCTGCCGCGGTGGCCAGGAGCTGGAGGGCACACGTGGAGACTGCGAGCGCGCCGCCTGCCGCGAGTGGAGCGAGACGACGCCAGGCCCGCGTGTCGACGAGGAGCGCCACGGTCCAGGCCGCGGTCAGCCAGCCGAGCAGGTAGGTGATCTGCGGATGGCCGGCGAGCACGGCACACGATGCCGCGGCGCCCAGCCAACCACCGGCCCGCCACGGGCGCGCGGAGGTGAGCACCGCATGCACCGCGACGAGCAGGATCGGCGCCCAGGCCAGCACGAGATACTGCTCGAACTGCATCGTCTTCACGAGCGCGGCGCCGCTCGCGCCCCCACGATCCCGGTGACGAACCCCGCGGGTGGCCGCAGGTCGAGCCGTCGGGCCAGCCAGTACAGACCCATCGTGAACAGCACGACGTGCAACGCGATGAGCAGGTTGAGGCCCCGGTTGACGTCGAACGGGGCGACCAGCATCCGGAACGGATAGAGCGCGCCGACCTGGCTGTTGCCGAGGTGGGCCACACCACCGAAGATCCGGTCGTTCCACAACGGGAGACGCCCGGCCCCCCACTCGTCGAACGTGAAGCGCAGGTTGGGGCCCGAGTACGCAGCGGTGTCGAAGCCCACCACGTAGCGACCTGGTCGCCAGAACGGCCACGCCAACCACAAGGCGGCGACCAGGGTGGCCGCCGCCTCGATCAGGTTCGGATGACGCTCAGCTGTGGATCGGACTCGCGGCATCTGCGTCGATGCCGTAACGCGCGATGGCATCGGCCACCAACTCCGGCTTGATCTCGCCCTCGGCGGCGAGGGCGGCCAGCACCGCCACCACGACGTGCCCGGCATCGACCTCGAAGTGTCGGCGCAGCGCCTCACGCGTGTCGGAGCGACCCATGCCGTCGGTCCCGAGCGCCGTGAAGTTGCGGCCCGGCAGGTAGCGCACGATCTGCTCGGGAACGATGCGCATGAAGTCGGTGACGGCCACGATCGGCCCGGGCGACTCCGACAGCAAGGTGGCCACCAGCGGCGTCTTGGGTGGCTGCTCGGGGTGGAGCCGGTTCCACCGTTCGGTGTCGATGGCGTCTTCGCGCAGCTTCTTGTACGACGTCGCCGACCACAGTTCGGCGCCGACGTCGTAGAACTCGGCGAGATCGGCAGCCGCTTGGCGAACCGCTCCCTGCGCGGAGCCCGAGAACAGCATCGTCGCCTTCTTCGAGGTCTGCTCCGGCGCGGCGGCCCACCAGTACAGGCCCCGCACGATCTCCTGCTCGATACCGGGGCGATCGGGCATCGCCGGCATCTCGTAGTTCTCGTTGTAGATCGCGAGGTAGTAGAAGATGTCTTCCGGGTCGGGGCCGTACATGCGCTGCAGGCCGTCCTGGATGATCGCGGCGAGCTCGTAGGAGAACGCCGGGTCGTAGGCCTGGCACGGCGGCACCGTGCTCGCCATCACCAGGCTGTGGCCGTCTTGGTGCTGGAGGCCTTCGCCCATGAGCGTCGTGCGCCCCGACGTGGCGCCCATCAGGAAGCCACGCGCCCGGATGTCGGCGGCCTGCCAGATGAGGTCGCCCACCCGCTGGAAGCCGAACATCGAATAGAACGTGTAGAAGGGAACCATGGGTACGCCGCGGGTCGCGTAGCTCGTCGCCGCGGCGATGAAGCTCGCCATCGAGCCGGCCTCGGTGATGCCTTCCTCCAGGATCTGGCCGTCGGTGGACTCCGTGTACGACAGCAGCAGATCGTGATCGACCGGCTCGTACTTCTGGCCCTTGGAGGCGTAGATCTTGAGCTCGCGGAACAACGAGTCCATACCGAACGTGCGCGCCTCGTCGGGCACGATCGGGACGACCCGCTGGCCGAGCTGCGGGTCGCGAGCACAGGTTCCGCAACAGGCGGGTGAAGGCCATCGTGGTGCTCACCGCCTGGGTGCCCGAGCCGGCCGTGATCTCCTTGAACGCCTTGTCGTCGGCGGGGAGATCGAGCGGGCGGCGAACCCGGGTGGTGCGCTTGGGGATCGAACCGGCCAACGCCCGGCGACGTTCCATCATGTACTGGTACTCGATGGAGTCCTCGGCCGGGCGGAAGTACGGCGGAACGTCTGCCTCGAGGGCTTCGTCGGGGATCTCGTCGTTCAGGTACAAGCGGTCGCGCATCGCCTTGAGCTGGACGGCGTTGAGCTTCTTGATCTGGTGGGTGGCGTTGCGTCCCTCGACATCGGGGCCGAGTGTCCAGCCCTTGACCGTCTTGCACAGGATCGCCGTCGGTCGGCCGCTGCCCAGGTTCTCGGTGGCCGCCTTGTAGGCCGCGAACAGCTTGCGGTAGTCGTGCCCGCCGCGGGGCAGGGTGCGCAGATCGTCATCAGTGAGATGCTCGACCATCTTGCGCAGCCGCGGGTCGGGACCGAAGAAGTGCTCCCGGATGTAGTTGCCCGACTCGACCGAGTATCGCTGGAACTCACCGTCGACGGTGTTGTTCATCCGATTGAGCAGCACGCCGTCGACGTCGCGTGCGAGCAGGTCGTCCCACTTGGAGCCCCAGATCACCTTGACGACGTTCCAGCCGGCGCCGCGGAACACGGCCTCGAGCTCCTGGATGATCTTGCCGTTGCCGCGCACCGGGCCGTCGAGCCGCTGCAGGTTGCAGTTCACGACGAACACGAGGTTGTCGAGCCCTTCGCGACTGGCCAACGACAACGCACCCAGGGTCTCGGGCTCGTCGCACTCGCCGTCGCCCAGGAACGCCCAGACCCGGCTGGCGCTCGTGTCGTCGAGGCGTCGGTTGTGGAGGTAGCGGTTGAAGCGAGCGTGGTAGAGCGCGGTGATCGGGCCGAGGCCCATCGACACCGTCGGGAACTCCCAGAAATCGGGCATCAGGCGCGGGTGCGGGTAGCTCGACAGGCCCCGCCCGTCGCGTCCGATCTCGCGGCGGAAGTGGTCGAGATCGTCCTCGGTCATCCGGCCCTCGAGGAAGGCCCGGGCATAGACACCGGGCGCGGCGTGACCTTGGAAGTACACGTGGTCGCCGGGCTGGCCGTCGTCCTTGCCGCGGAAGAAGTGGTTGTACCCGATCTCGTACAGGCTCGCGGAGGAGGCGAAGGTGGAGAGGTGGCCACCGATGCCGTCGGCGTGCTTGTTGGCCGCGCGCCACCATCACCGCGGCGTTCCAGCGGATGAAGGCACGGATGCGCCGCTCCACGTGCTCGTCGCCCGGGAACCACGGCTCGTGTTCGCGCGGGATGGTGTTGATGTACGGCGTCGACACGGTGGCGGGGAACTCGACCTGGGCTTCGCGTGCCGACTCCAGCAGCTTCGAGAGCAGGAACCGGGCTCGCGTCTTGCCGTGGGTGTCGATCACGGCCGCAAGGCTGTCGAGCCATTCCTGGGTCTCGATCGGGTCGGTGTCGGGAAGCTGATGGACGAAACCATCGAAGATCATGGCGTCCAGTCTCGCAGGGTTACCGACGAGTACGGTCCCTCCATGCCCGAAATCTCCCCGACCGTCGTGTACACCGATGGGGCATGTTCGGGGAATCCCGGGCCAGGTGGTTGGGCCTGGGCGGTGTCGCCCGACGGTGCCCGATCGGGATCTGGCGGGGCGGCGCACACCACCAACCAGCGCATGGAGGTCCAAGCGGTGCTCGAGGCACTGCGCGTGCTCGGACCCGAGCCGGGGCCGATCGAGGTGGTGTCGGACTCGACCTATGTCGTGAACTGCTTCCGCGACAACTGGTGGCGCGGTTGGCTGGCTCGCGGGTGGAAGAACTCCCAGAAGCAACCGGTCGCCAATCGTGATCTCTGGGAGCCGCTGATCGACCTGGTCCGCTCGCGGCCCGGGCATCACGTTCCGCTGGGTCAAGGGCCACTCGGGCGACCCGATGAACGACTTCGTCGACGAGCTGGCGGTCGTCGCGGCCACGCGGCCCGTTCGAGCCGGTCAGCGCCACTCGCGCCCTCGACTCCCGATCTCACCCTGTTCTTGACACCCGACGGGACGCGAAACGCGGCGAAGCGCGCCGCGCCCGTTTCGCGTTCAGAGCGGGGCGAGCCCGAGGTCGGCCGACCGGCGCACGGCGATCTCTTCCATGTCGCGCCGAACCTGATCGACGAATCGGGTCGCCGCGAACCCGAGGTAGACGAGCTCCCAGCCGACCTTCGCCGCCTCGATGTCGCGGTCCTCGTCGTAGTGCTCGGCGCGCTCACCGAGGTGGTAGCTCCGCGAGTGCCCTTCGAAGCCGAGGCGGAGCCGGGGGATCGGCCAGATCGACTCGGGCCACGAGCGAGCCGTCGACCCGCCGGATCTCATGCTGGGGCACCAGACCGTGCAGCACCGGGGACTCGAGCGCGGCGGCGAGGAGCCGTTCGAACCACGACTCCGGCAGCCGGTACCCATCGATTCGCCGATCGAGCAGCCGCAGGAGGGTGCGTGGGCCCTGCCGCCGTGGGGTGTCGAGTCGTGTCGCGGTCTCGCGGAGCCAACGCAGGCTCGGTTCCGCGCCGCTGGGCATCGTCGAGCGCCCGCAGCACCCGGCCCTCATCGACCACGTCGCCGAGATCGCACAGCGTCCTGGCAAGCCCGGTCGCCGGGATGCCCCTGATCGTCACGATGTCACACCTCGGCAGAGTTCGGGTCTGGTGGACGATCGCGCCACCACCGGCGACGCGCGAGCCGTGAGTGACGAGCAGTTCGAGCACGCCTTCGGGGAGTCCGTCGAGCTGGTGCAACGCCCCGGCGGCGCGATGCGAGACGAGGCAGTCGCCGCGGTGCCCGAGGGTCACGGAGGCGACGCGTTGGTGCCAGGTCGGAGGGCATCCGGCGATCACGTAACTGCCGTGGCGGGGGCCGAGGAGAACGCCGCGAGCGACGAGCGAACGCAACGCCGAGGGGGTGAGGCCGAGTCGGGCAGCTTGGGAGCGAGGGATGACGCCGTGGTGAGAAGCTGCGAACTCACCAGCGGCGCCGAGCGACGCGCTGGTGGGCATGAGACAGCGCAACGTACCGCCGCCCCTCACCCGGCCCAACCTGCGCGATGGACGCGAAATCGACCGGGGGTCGGTGGGTTTCGCGTCCATCGGTGCCGGCAGGGGGCGTTGGGTGGTGTTGGGGGCGTTGGGTGGTGTTGGACGCGGGATCGGGGGAGGGTCGGTGGGTTTCGCGTCCATCGGTGCCGGCAGGGGGGGAGGGGACGGGCCGGGCGGGGGTGTGGCCGGGGAGGGGGTGGGCCGGGGTGGGGTGATGGACGCGGGTGGGGCGGGGGTTTCATCGGTTTCGCGTCCGACTGAGCGGGGCACCTAGCCTCCGGGGCATGGACATCACTGGCGTGAGCGCAATCGTGACGGGTGGTGCGTCGGGTATCGGCGCCGCCGTCGCCCAGCAGTTGGCGGCCCGCGGGGCCCTGGTCGTCGTCGCCGACGTGCAGGACGACAAGGGCGCGGCCCTGGCCGCCGAGATCGGCGGCGCGTTCTGCCACGTCGACGTCACCAACACCGACGACATCATCAACGCGGTCGAGATGGCCAAGTCGATGGGTCCGCTGCGGGTGCTCGTGAACTCGGCCGGTGTGGGCTGGGCAACGCGCACCATCGGCAAGGACGGCACCTACGACTCGGCGCACAACCTCGACGTGTTCAAGCAAGGTGATCGCCATCAACCTCGATCGGCACGTTCGACTGCATCCGCATCGCGGCCACCGCGATGAGCCAGACCGAGCCGCTCGACAGCGGTGAGCGCGGCGCCATCGTCAACATGGCGTCGGTCGCGGCGTTCGACGGGCAGATCGGGCAGGCTTCGTACTCGGCGTCGAAGGGCGGCGTGGTCGGCATGACCCTGCCGGTCGCTCGCGACCTCGCCGCCGTCGGCGTGCGGGTCAACACGGTGGCGCCCGGGACTGATCGACACCCCGATCTACGGATCCGGGCGAGGGCTCCGAGGCGTTCAAGGCCCAGCTGCAGAAGGGCGTGCTGTTCCCCCAGCGGCTCGGTTCGCCCGACGAGCTGGCGTCGATGGTCGTGGAATGGTGACCAACAGCTACATGAACGCCGAGACCATCCGGGTCGACGGCGGGATCCGCATGCCCCCGAAGTGGAGTGGCAGCCGGTGGTGAGTCAGGTGGTGTAGTCGGCGTTGATCCGCACGTAGCCGTCGGAGAGGTCGCAGCCCCACACCGTCGGCCGGCCGCCGGCCGATGCCGAGCGAGCAGTCGATCACGACCGTGTCGCCGCTGCATGTACGCCGCCAGCGCCGCGAGGCCGTCGGCGTCGACCCGGCCGGGGAAGACCTCCTGGGCGCCGAACCGGATCACGACCCGGTCCTCGACGATGTCGGTGTCGTCGGAGCACTTGCCGATGGCCATCGCCACCCGCCCCCAGTTGGGGTCGGCACCGTGGACCGCGGTCTTGACCAGCGGCGAGTTGACGATCGCCTTGGCCACCCGCTTGGCCTGCGCGTCGTCGCGGGCGCCGCCGACCCGGACCTCGATGAGCTTCGTCGCGCCCTCGCCATCGCGGGCGACCATCTGGGTGAGCGCCGAGCGCGACGGAGTGCAGCGCGCGTCTCGAACTCGACGATGTCGACCGGCCCGGCGGCCCCCGGACGCGAGCACGATCGCGGTGTCGGAGGTCGAGGTGTCGGTGTCGACCGACACGCAGTTGAACGTTCGGTCGATGACCCGCCGGAACATCGGTGTCGAGCACGTCGGGCGCGAGCTCGGCGTCGGTGAAGAACAGCGTGATCAGCGTGGCCATGTCGGGCTCGATCATGCCGACGCCCTTGGCGACGCCGACCACGCGGGCCGCCCCGCACGCGGCGGCCGCATGCTTGGGGTGGGTGTCGGTGGTCATGATGCCGCGAGCGATCGCCTCGGCATCGGCCCCGGGGAGCTCGGCCGGGATCGATGCGAGCCCGACCCGGACGCGATCCATCGGATACTGGCGCCCGATCACCCCGGTGGAGGCGATCAGCACGAGTTCCGGGTCGCAGCCGATCGACCGCGGCGACGCCGGCGACGACCTCGCGGGCGTTCGCCAGCCCCTCGGCACCGGTGGCGACGTTCGCGTTCTTCGACACCACCACGACGCCTTGTGCCCTGAGATCGCGCAAGGTGCTCCCGGCTCACCACCACGCTCGGCCCGGCGAAACGCGATCGGGTGAACACTCCGGCCGCAGGGCACGGCCGGTCGGCGGCGACCACGACGAAATCGTCGGAGGCGTCCTTGATGCCGATGTTGGCGACGTGACAGCGGAACCCGAGCGGGAGAGGAGTGCTCACGCCCTCGGTTGTACCAGCTCGGAGCGGTCGGTGCCGGGGCTGATTCGCATTGCCGCCCGCGTCGGCGCGGAGCCGCTCGAGGATGAGCCCAGCTGCTCGACATCGGATCGGCTCATGTGATCGAGCATGCGATGCCGGACGTGGGCGACGTGATCGGGCGCGGCCTCCGTGAGCCGCTGCGCCCCAGCCTCCGTCAGCACCGCCATGATCACCCGACGGTCGCCATCGGATGGGAGCCGGTCGACGTAGCCGCTGTGAACCAGCCCGTCGAGGCGCCGTGTCAGACCCGCTCGGTGAGAGCTGGAGTCGAGTCGCCAGATCACACATGCGCATCGAGTGCCCCGGCGCCTCGGAGAGGTACACGAGGACCTGGTAGTCGCCCACAGTCATGTGCTGTGAAGCGGCCAGATCGGCCCCGAGGTCGCCCTCCAGTTCGGCCACGATCTCGATCAGGTTGCGCCACGCCCGCATCTCCACCGCATCGAGCCATCGGGGTTCGGTCGAGGTGAGCTGGGGAGAGTCGGCGCCGCGCATGGAGTCATCGTATCCGTTCCGCACGAGAAGGTTGCGGTCGCAATATTTCCGGTGTTTACTTGTCAGTGCAACAGTTGTCCGAGCAAACACATCCGAATGGAGTCCCGATGACCACCACCTCGAGCACCCCCGCCACGATCACCTCCGGCACCTACACCGTCGATGCCACGCATTCCGAGGTCGGCTTCGCTGTGCGTCACCTCGCCGTTTCCAAGGTCCGCGGTCGATTCGAGAAGTTCGACGGCACGATCGTGATCGCCGATGACGTCCTGCAGTCCACGGTCACGGCCACGGTCGACATGGCGTCGGTCAACACCAACGACGCCACTCGTGACGGCCACCTGCGGACGAACGACTTCTTCGCGATCGAAGAGTTCCCCTCGATGACGTTCACGAGCACGGGAATCGCCCCCAAGGGCGGCGCCTTCGCGCTCACGGGCGATCTCACCGTCCGGGGAGTGACCAGGTCGGTGACGTTCGATCTCGAGTTCGGTGGATCCGAGAGCGATCCGTGGGGCGGCAGCCGCCTCGGTTTCAGCGCCACGACCGAGATCAGCCGCAAGGACTTCGGCATGGAGTGGAACACCGTGCTCGACAGCGGCGGACTCCTGGTTGGCGACAAGGTCAGCATCCAGCTCGAGATCGAAGCCGTCAAAGCCTGACGCTGGGCAGTCTCACCGGGCTGGGAGATCAGGCCAGGTGGCCGGCCACCGCGACGGCGGTACGCCGGCCACTGAACAGCGCCCCCTGGATCGAGCCGGTGTCCCGGTGGTCGCCGCACACGAATCGGCCCGCCACCCAGGGCCACCGGCTGTCGCGGGTGGAACGGCGGGGTCTGGTCGGGCTGGCCGTGGGGGATCCGGTAGGTCCTCAGGTGGGTCCACTGGTCGACCTGGGCCCCCCACCAGCCGCGGAGCTGGCGCCGGGCGACCGACTCCAGGTCGCCTTCTGCCGACCCCGGGGAGCGCCGCCGCGATCAGGTGCCGGCCGGGCGGTGCGTACGCCGGCGACACGTTGCTCATCACCGCCACGTTGAGCACCGGGCCCTCGCCCGGTTCCGTCGAGCACGACGAGCTTGTCGGCGATGGGTGCTCGCTCGGCGGCGAAGTACACGCACCCAGCGGCGCGTGAGCCGACGGCCGGGATGCCCAGCAAGGCCGACGCCACAGGGCCCTCGGTGGCCACGATGACGGAGCGCCCCTCGATCCGCCGGCCGTCGGCGAGGTTGACCGACGTGCCGTCGACGGCCGCCACGGCGGCGCCGAGATGGACACAGCCGGGCGGGAGACCGGCCGCGAGCTGCGCCGGGAGCTCACCCATCCCCAGCGCCGGGACCGCAGAGTCGCCCATGGAGAGCGTCCGGAAGATGATCTCGAACATCCGGCTCGAGGTCGCGAGCATCGGGTCGAGTTGGATCCCTCCGAACAACGGGCGGAAGAACCGCTCGATCATCGTCGGGCGAGAACCCCGCGGCGCGCAGTGCGGTCGCCGTCGAGGTCTCCGACGAGCGAAGCAGGGCCTTCGGGTCGCGACGGGCCAATCGCACGCGGAGCCTGGCCACCCGCAGCTTGTCGCCGACGCTGCCGATCGGTGCGGCGAGCGTGGCCGGGAGCCGACCGGGACGCCGCAGCGGGTCGCCCACCACGTGGCCGCGGTTCCCGAGCCACACGAGCGCGCCAGGTTCGAAGCGCTGCAGCCGCAGTGCGGGCACATCGAACTGGCGGCGAGCTCGGGATAGCCGGTCAGGAGCACCTGGAAGCCTCGATCGAGCCGAAAGCCGTCGACGACATCGGTCCGTACCCGACCTCCGACTCCGTCGGATCGCCTCGAGCACGACGACCTGGTGGCCCCGTCGATGGAGTTCTCGGGCCGCCACCAGCCCGGCGAGGCCGGCGCCGACCACGACCACTTCGGCCGAGTCGCCGAGCGGACGGCGGCGCCAGATCGGTCATTTTCCGAGTATCGCTGCGGAGCGCCGGTTCGAGGGCGCTGTGCCGGAACGAGTAGCCCGAGGCCTGCAGCACCCGAGGTTGCACCTGCTGGCCCGTCAGGAGCAGCGCCTCGACCAGCTCGCCGCCCAGCAGCAACTTCGGTCCGAACGAGGGGATCGGCAGGAACGGCCGGACGCTTCAGTACCCGGCCGAGGGTAGCGGTGAACTCCTTGCCGGTCACCGGGGACGGGGCGGTGAGGTTGACCGCCCCGTGGACGTCGGCGGAGAGGAGATGGACGATCGCCCCGACTTCGTCGTCGAGCGAGATCCAGCTCTGCCACTGCTTCCCCGAGCCGAACCGCCCGCCGAGTCCGAGCCGGAACAGCGGGAGCTGCTTCTTCAACGCACCTCCGTGTCTGGCCAGGACGATGCCGGTGCGGAGGTGCGTGACTCGTACACCAGCGGCCTCGGCCGGCGCAGTGGCCGCTTCCCATTCGATGCACAGATCGGCCAGGAAGCCGGTGCCGGGCGCCGACGACTCGTCGAGCACCTCGTCGCTGCGGGCGCCGTAGACACCGATCGCCGAGCCCGACAGCAGCACCCGGGGAGGGCGTTCCACGGTGGCGATGGTGGTGGCCAGCAGATCGGTGGTGCGCACGCGGCTCTCCCGGAGCTCGCGCTTGTAGCTGTCGGTCCAACGCTTGTCGCCGATCCCTGCTCCGGCCAGGTTGATCACGGCGTCGGCACCGTCGATCGCTGCGGGTTCGAGCTGCCCGGCCACCGGGTCCCAGGTGTGCTCGTCGGGGCCGGCGGGCCGTCGCACCAGGCGGATCACGTCGTGGCGTTCTGCCCGGAGCCGGGTCACGAGTTCGGAGCCGATCAGGCCACTCGATCCGGAGATCACGATGCGCATGAGGTCAGGGTACGCAGCCCGAAGCCGCCGTGTCCCGCCCAGCGATCGATCCGGTTGGGCCGATGGTCGATGCCGCGGGGGTCTGGAGAGCTGCTACAACCTGCTCGGCCGGTCCGATCGGCCGGACGTCGAAGCGAGGGAAGCGGGGAGCGGGAGATGAACGAGGAGCAGCCCAACGGTGGGTCGGCACCTTCCTGGAATCCGCCGGTCCCCGGCTCCAGCTGGGAGCCCGGGCACGGTCCGCCGATCGACGCCCCCGCTGAGGAGGTCGAGCTCACGTTCGGCCCTGCGACCCATCGACCGCGCGGGAAGCGGATCGCCGCCATAGGTGCCGTTCTGGCCGTCGGTGCCGCGGGCACGTTCGCGGTCGCTGCCATCGCGGGCGGGAACGATGGAGGTGGCTCCAGTCCCACCGACGCGGTGGAGCAGCTCGTCGCCGCGATCAACGCCGAGGACGCACTCGGCGCAATGGATTTCGTGCTCCCGGGCGAACGCCGCACGTTCAAGCAGCCGATGATCGACATGGTGACGGAGCTCCAGCGGCTCGAGGTCCTCAGCGACGCTGCCTCGCTCGGCGGCATCGAAGGTGCGGATGTCGAGATCGAGCTCGACGACATCGATCTCGACGAGGTCGCCGACGACATCGTCAACGTCGAACTCGAAGGCGACGCGTCGATCGAGATCGATGGCGAGTCATTGCCCCTCGGCGACTTCGTGATCGACGAGATGCTCGACGGAGAAGCACCCGACGCCAGGACCGACGAGGCGGCCTCGTTCGGAGGCTCCACCGGCAACGACGTCGGATTCACCACCGTCCGCAAGGACGGTCGGTGGTACGTGAGCCTGGCATACACGATCGCCGAGTTGGCCCGCGCTGATCTCGACATCGACGTGCCCGACCTCGCTGATGCGATCGAGCCGGCGGGTGGCGAGTCGCCGGAGGACGCGGCCGATCGGATGCTCGATGCGATCAGCTCGCTCGATGCGGCAGGCGTGATCGCGCTGTTGCATCCCGACGAGTTCGATGCCGTACAGCGGTACGCGCCCATGTTCCTCGACGACCTTCAGGACGAACTGGACGATCTGTCGTCGGAGGTGGAGATCGACTTCTCGGGCGTCGAGTACGACGTCGAGCAGGACGGCGGCCAGCGCGGCAGTGGGGTTGACCGCGTTCTCGGCCAATGTCTCCGCCGACGGCGAGGAAGCGTCGGCCGACTGGGACGGTGAGTGCCTGGCGGTGTCCTTCGAGGGCGAGCAGTACGAAGGCTGCGCAGGAGATGCCGGGAGCCTCGAGGATGTCGGCGCGATGGAGGATTCGGACGACCTTCCGGCGTTGCTCGCGATCGGCGCCTCGGAGCTCGTCGACACCCATCCGCTGCAGCTCGCCGAGGTCGACGGGAAGTGGTACCTGAGCGTGATCGGCTCGTTCCTCGACTCCATCGTCGAGGGCATCCGCGGCCTCGAGCCGGGCGATCTCGAAGACGGGTTGGATTCGTTCACGGAGATCTTCGAGAGCGGCGTCATCTTCGGCGACGACGTGTTCGCTGACGACCCCTTCTCGGACGATGTGTTCACCGACGATGTGTTCACCGACGATGTGTTCACCGACGATGTGTTCACCGACGATTGTTCACCGACGACATCTACGGACGACGGGTTCGATGCAGTCGACGACTGCTACGGAATCTCGGATGCCGAAGAAGCAGTGGCATGCTTCGAGGCGGCCGTGGCGGGTGGCGCCGACCCATCCGCTGTACCGGTTCCGATGCGGTTCCCCGAATGCGGGTATGCCGAGGTGTGGTGGAACTTCGGGGCCTTCGCCGAGTTGACCGACGACGAGTTCATCGAGGCGGTGACCGCTGCCCACGACTGCTTCCAGGGGCTGGTCGACTCGGGTGCGATCGAGGACTACGAGATGCCCTACGACGTCCTCGAACCGAGCTGCTACGGCGGCATCAATCCGTACCGGCTCGAGGGCGAGGAGTACACCGAGGCGACCGACGCCTACAGCAACTGCGTCATCGAGTGATGCTCGGCTCGGGTGGTCAGTCGATGTGAACGGGCACCGAGGTGACCACGGTGTTCGGTCGGAAGAGCAGCTTGGCCTTCAACGTGAGCGCCGATTGGTTGTGGAGCCATTGGCTCGACACCTTGGTGACGAACTCGGGGATCACGACGGTGAGCATCTCGTCGGGTGACTCGGCATCGAGCTCGTCGAGGTACTCGAGCACCGGGCGGGCCAACTCGCGATACGGCGAGGAGATGGTGTGGAGCTCCACCCCGATCTGGTGCTCGGCCCATGCGCGCGTGAGGTGATCCTGTTCGTCTTCGTCACCGACGACCGACAGCGCGATGAGGCGCTCGGGTGCCAACGACTTGGCGTACTGGATCGCTTCGAGCGCACCCCTTGTTGACGCTGCCGATGAGTACCACGACATAGTGCGTGCGCCGCTTGGCCTTGTATCCCACGGGCACGGCGATGACGGCACGGACCTTGTCGTAGTGCCGTCCGATGGCACGAAAGGCGAGCACCATGATCGGGATGAGCAGGGCCGGGATCCACGCGCCTTCGGTGAACTTGGAGACGACCACGATGCACGCGATGACGAGCGTCGTGAACGAGCCGACCGCGTTGACGACGAGGTTGCGTCGCCACCCCGGTTCTTTCAGCCGCACGTGGTGCACCACCATGCCGGCCTGGCTCAGCGTGAACCCGGTGAACACCCCGAACGCGTACAGCGGGATGAGGGCCGAGATGTTGCCCTTGAACACCACGATCAGGACCCCTGCCATCACCGCCAGGAAGATGACGCCGTTGGAGAACACCAATCGATCACCGCGGTTGGCGAACTGACGGGGCAGGAAGCTGTCGCGGGCGATGAGCGACGACAGCCGGGGGAAGTCGGCGTAGGCGGTGTTGGCCGCGAGGATCAAGATGGCGAACGTGGCGATCTGCGTGGCCCAGAACAGCACGCCCTTGCCGCCGTAGATGTGTTCGGCCATCAGGGCGATTCCTGTCGCATCCTCCTCACCTCGGAACGGCTTGAGCTTGGCGGCGAGCAGGGACACACCGAAGAACAGCGTGCCGAGGATGACCGACATCCACACGAGCGTGGTCGCCGCGTTCTTGCTCTCGGACTTCTTGAACGCCGGTACCCCGTTCGACACCGCTTCGACACCCGAGAGCGCCACCGCACCGGACGAGAAGGCGCGGAGCAGCATCATGATGCCGAGTGCCTTGATGCCCTCTCGCGTCTCGGCGGCCGCTTGCAGCTCTCGGCCCTCGGCGCCCAGTAGCGATGCCGGAATGGCACCGAGGTCCTTCACGAAGATGCGATACACGCCGACTCCCACCAGGAGCGTCAGCAGGGTGATGTAGATGTACGTCGGGGGTGCGAACACCGCCCCCGACTCTTTGACGCCCCGAAGGTTCATGAGCGTCATGACGAGAATGCACACGAGGCAGAGGGGAACGGCCCAGTCGCTCGACAACCCGGTGGCCGAACGTATCGCCAGCACACCGCCGGCCACTGACACCGCGACCGTCAAGATGTAGTCGACCAGCAGCGACGATCCGGCGACCAGTGCCGGGATCGTCCCGAGGTTCTCGCGGCTCACGATGTAGCTGCCGCCCCCGCTCGGGTAGGCGTAGATCGTCTGGCGATAGCTGGTCACGACGATGATCAGCAGCACTACGACGATGATCGAGATCGGCGTGAGCTTGGTGAACGCGGCGAAGCCGACGGTCGCCTGGATCAACAGGACATGGAGGATCTCGTCGGTCGCATACGCGGTGGACGAGATGGCATCGGAGGCGAAGACCGGAAGGGCGACCTTCTTGGAGAGCCGCTGGTGCTGCTCCTCCGAGGACGCGATCGGTATCCCGATGACGAGACGCTTGAGCGTGGAGATCATGCGTCCGGTGACGCTATGCGATCGGGCACCCACCGGAGCCATCACCCACACAGACACCGGGATACCCGCTAGGGAGACGCCGTGCGTAGGATGCCGAGGGTCCTTCCAGAGGAGACGTCAGCGTGCATGTCGTAGTGGTCGGGTGTGGTCGGGTGGGCTCGTCCCTCGCACTCCAGTTGACAGAGGCCGGCCACACCGTGGCGGTGATCGACCGGAAGCCCGAAGCGTTCGAGCGGCTCGGTCCGGCCTTCACCGGCCAGAAGATCGCCGGTATCGGCTTCGATCGTGATCGCCTCATCGAGGCCGGTATCGAGCGGGCCGAGGCGGTCGCCTCGGTGACCAACGGCGACAACTCCAACATCCTGATCGCCCGGGTGGCACGCGAGACGTTCGGCGTCGAGCGAGTCGTGGCGCGCATCTACGACCCGAAGCGCGCCGCCATCTACGAGCGGCTCGGCATCGCCACCGTCGCGACGGTGGCGTGGACCACCGAGCGCGTCCTGCGCCGGATCGTCACCGCTGTGCCCGGTGTCGAATGGGTCGACGCCAGCGCTCGTGTGTCACTCGTCGAGCGACAGATCGAGCGAGGATGGGCCGGGCACCCGCTCCTCGAACTCGAAGAGCACCACGCCGGGGTCCGAGTGGTCGCCGTGTCGCGACTCGGGGTGGCGCAGCTGCCGACACCCCAGACCGTCGCTCAGGAAGGCGACATCGTCTACGTCGCGATGACCAGTGACGCACTGTCGCGGATCGAGACCGTGTTCGCCGCGCCGGCAAAGGGAGGCCACTGACATGAAGGTCCTCATCGCAGGAGGCGGCAGTGTCGGGCGGTTCATCGCCGAACAACTCCTGAGCGGCGGGCACGAGGTGTTGATCGTCGACCAGGACGCCGCGGTCGTCCGCCGGGCCCGCACGACCGGGGAGCCGAAAGGCGTCGACTGGTTCGAAGGCGACGCGTGCGAGATCGGCACCCTCGCGGCCGCCGGCGCCTCGGGAATCGACGTCATTGCCTCGGTGACGGGCGACGACGAGGACAACCTCGTCATCTCGCTGCTCGCCAAGCAGGAGTTCGGCGTGCCGCGGGTCGTCGCACGCGTCAACAACCCGAAGAACGAGTGGATGTTCAACGAGATGTGGGGCGTCGATGTCGCGGTCTCGACGCCCCATCTCATCACCGCCCTCGTGCAAGAGGCGGTGAGCGTCGGCTCGTTCGTCCGGCTGCTCTCCTTCGAAGGTGGACGGGCCCGGCTCGCCGAGGTGACCCTCGCCGAGGGCTCGCCCGCCGACGGCAAGGAGATCTCCGAGCTCGGCTTCCCGCGCGACGCCACCGTGGTTGCCGTCATCCGCAAGGAGCGGGTGATCGTGCCTCGCGGCGACACCATCGTGCGGATCGGCGACGAGGTGCTGGTGCTGGTGACCAACGATTCCGAGGACGGGGTGCGCAGCCTGCTGATCGGCTGATCGGCTGATCGGCGAGTCAGGGTTACAGGGCGAGCAGCGTGTAGGCGGGGTTGAGCAGGATGTGGCGGCCATGATCGTCGTGGGCGACACCTTCGAGCACGACGGCACGACCGTGGGTCATGCCGCCGATCAAGCGGCGACCGGTGAACACCGCCGTGCAGGAACCGGTGCCGTCTCCGACCATGATCTCGAGCGCCGGAACACCGTTGCGCGGTGCGATGAAGATGCGCTTGATCTCGCCACCGAGCCGGACGGGCACACGGGTCGGGATCTCGCCGATGGGCGTGATGTCGAGCCCGCTGAAACGCCCGAGCAGCCGGGCATCGTCGAGCTCCTCGACCGTTGCCCGCAATCGATGTCGGAGATGACGCAGGCCCATCGGCATCCTCTCGTCGGCCGGATGCTACGCGCCGGCCAGGCCGGCGAGCATGCTGTCGAGCTCGGCGGGTTCCAACGCGCCGAGGTGGACCTGCATCTGGCCCATCTCGTCGACGAAGACCCAGGCCGGCTGGGACGGGATGTCGAAGCGGGCATACAGCTCGGCGTCGTCATCGCTGGCCGTCGGGAACGTGATGCCGTGCTTGTCGACGAACTTCTGCATGGCGCTCTCGTCGCCTTGCCAGGCCACGCCGATGATCGAGACCTTCCCGGCCCATGTCTGGTTCGCTTCCTCGACCGAGGGAGCTTCACGGTTGCACGTGCTTCAACCAGGCGCCCAGAACCACAGTGCCACCGGCGTCCCGGCGAGGGCGGCGAAATCGATCGTGCCACCGCCGACCGCAGCGTGCTGGAAGGAGAGCGGCCAGTCGGCCGCCGGGACGGGGGCCGCTGCCGTGGTGGCCGGAGAGTCCCCGACCGCAGCCGCCGTGATGGTCGTGTCACCTGTCGTGTCGTCGGCCTCGCCCTGGTCGATCGCCGGGTCGGCAGTTGCGGCGGGCTCTGCGGGCGAACCGGCGGCATCGGTGGTCGTCTCGGCCCCGCAGGCTCCGGCCGCGAGCAACACCGTCACGGCCGCAGCCATGGTTCGAGGGGAACGCATGGTTCGAGGGTAGCCCTACGGAGCTTCATCAGCGCGGCGGCCGTACCCTTGCGGTCCGTGAGCACCCGGCGACTCATCCTCACGGCACTCGTCTGCGGCCTGGCCATCCTGGTCGCCGGCGGCATCCAGCTGTTCCGGCTCGCCGACGATGAACCGGTGGAGCTGCCCGGGCTGGGCGCCCAACGGGTCGTCAGCGGCATCGCGGTCACGGTCGTGAGCGTCGAGGACCTCGAGGGCCGAACCGTTGTCACGGTGGAGTTGGCCGCGTCCGGTGCCGATGCTGCACCAGCGTTGAGGGCACCGGGCGGGGAGGGCTGGTCGCTGCTCCGCGGCACCATCTCGAGCCCGGTGGACGTTCCTGCGGGCGGCGGGACGCCCTGCACCGACATCGCCGTGACCGACCGTCCGCAGCGGTGCGTGGTGGCTTTCGCACCACCGGACGAAGGGGTTCGCTACCTCGCGTTCAGCCGAGGCGGTGTCGAGGCCCGCTGGGTGCTCGACGCATGAAGACGGTCCGGACGGGCTCCTGGGAGCGGCACTCCCTGTCACCGGGCCCCGCGCCTGCCCCGAGACCGTTACGCTGCCCGTCGGTCCAAGGGTGGCCGGAGCAGGTGTGAGACGTGGAGGTGGTCACTACGGACACGACGTCCGATTCAGGGCAGTTCGATCTCGTCATCATCGGCGGCGGCCCCGGTGGGTACGGCGCCGCGCTGTACGCCGCTTCGGCCGGCATGAACGTGGCGATCGTCGAGTACGACAAGCTCGGCGGGACATGCCTCAACCGAGGCTGCATCCCGGCGAAGGCGTTCCTCGAGACCGCCGCCGTTCATCGCCACGTGGCCCACGCGGCCGACTTCGGGATCAACTCGTCCGCGCCCACCGTCGACTTCGGGGTGACCCAGGCCCGCAAGCAGAAGATCGTCGACGGGCTCGTCAAGGGCATCGGCGGGATGATGAAGTCGCGCAAGGTCACCACGTTCAACGGGTTCGGGTCCCTCGGACCCGACCACACCGTGACCGTGGCGCTCAATGACGGCGGATCGGCCACGGTTCGCGGCACGCACGTGATCCTGGCGGCCGGCTCGGTGCCCCGCATGATCCCCGGTTTCGACCGAGGTGGTCCGATCATGTCGAGCGACGAAGTGCTCATGCTCGATCACGTCCCGGCGCGTGTCGCCGTGATCGGCGGCGGCGCGATCGGCTGTGAGTTCGCCTCGACGTTCGCCGATCTCGGTGCGTCGGTCACGATCCTCGAGGGCCTGCCCAAGATCCTCCCTGGCCTCGATGCCGATGTCGCCAACGTCGTGGTGCGCAGCTTCAAGAAGAAGAACATCGAGATCCGGACGGGAGTGATGGTCACCGGCCACACGCTCACCGCGTCGGGCGGTACCACCGTCCACTTCGGCGAGGGCGAGTCGGTCGAGGTCGACGCGGTGATCGTGTCGGTCGGCCGCCGTCCGTACGCCGACAAGCTCGGTCTCGAAGGCACCGCGGTGAAGGTCGACGAGCGTGGGTTCGTCGAGGTCGACGAGTTCTGCCGCACCGCCGAGCCGGGCGTGTTCGCCATCGGCGACCTGATCAACACCCCGCAGCTCGCCCATGTCGGCTACGCCGAGGCGATCCTGGCGGTCAAGCAGGCACTCGGCGAGCCCGCCATGCCGATCATGTACGACCGGGTGCCGTGGGCGATCTACTGCCACCCCGAGGTGGCGTGGTCAGGGCCCTCGGAGGAGGCGGCGAAAGCCGCTGGGCACGACGTCGTGGTGGCCAAGCACCAGTTCCGCGCCAACAGCCGGGCCCAGATCCTCGGCGAGATCGATGGTCTGGTGAAGATCATCGCCAAGAAGAACCCCGACGGATCGGCCGGGCAGGTGCTCGGGGTGCACATGGTGGGCCCGTGGGTCACCGAACAGCTGTCGGGCGGGTACCTCGCCGTCAACTGGGAAGCCACCGTGGCCGAGGTCGCCGAATTCATCCAACCTCACCCCAGCCTGACGGAGCTGTTCGGTGAGACCATGTTGTCGCTCACTGGAAGGAGCTTGAACGCCTGATGGCCGACGTCACGATGCCCCAACTCGGCGAAACAGTCACCGAGGGAACCATCACCAAGTGGTTCAAGAAGGTCGGCGAACAGGTCAAGGCCGACGAGCCGCTGTTCGAGGTCTCCACCGACAAGGTCGACACCGAGGTGCCGTCACCCATTGCCGGCGTGTTGTCGGAGATCCGCGCCCAAGAAGGCGACACCGTCGCCGTCGGCGCCGTCATCGCCGTCGTCGGTGACGGGGCAGGGGCCAGCAGCCCGGCCCCGGCTGCCGCGGCTCCGGCCGCCGAGACACCGCCTCCGCCGCCGGTGGCGCCGGTGGTCGAGGCCCCCGCGCCTCCTCCCGCGCCGATGGCGCCCGCCCCGCCTGCTCCGGCCGCGGCCCCGGTTGCCGCCGCTACTTCCACGGGGGATCCCGGCGACGGCCGACTCCTCAGTCCCGTCGTGCGCCGCCTGGTCGCCGAGAACGGACTCGACCCCGCCCAGATCCCGGGCACTGGCCCCGGAGGGCGGATCACTCGCGAAGACGTGCTCGACTTCCTCGACCAACGCGCCGGCCGTCCCGCGGCTCCGGCCGCCGCACCTGCCGCTCCGGCCGCCGCTCCGGCACCAGCAGCCGCGGCACCTGCCGCGGCGGCGCCACGGCCGATGGTTCCGGCGCCGACGGCCGCTCCCGGCGAGCGCGACGAGATCGTCAAGTTGTCCAAGATCCGCAAGCTCACCGGCGACCACATGGTGATGTCGAAGGCCACCGCCCCGCACGCCTTCAGCGTGGTCGAGGTCGACTTCGCCAACGTCGATGCGGCGCGGAGCTCGATCAAGCAGGAGTGGAAGGCATCCGAAGGTTTCAGCCTCACCTACCTGCCGTTCATCAGCCGGGCCGTCGTCGATGCGTTGGAGGAGTTCCCGCATCTCAATGCCAGCGTGGCCGGCGACGACTTGATCGTGCACCGCTACATCGATCTCGGGATCGCTGTCGACCTCCAGTTCCAGGGTCTCATCGTCCCGGTGGTGCGCAGCGCCGACGGGAAGCGGCTCCGGGCCCTCGCCCGCGAGATCAACGATCTCGCCACCCGGGCAAAGACCAAGAAACTCAGCCCCGACGAGATCACCGGGGGCACGTTCACCATCACCAACAACGGTTCGGCCGGGTCGGTGCTCACCATGGCGATCATCAACCAGCCGCAGGTGGCGATCCTCTCGACCGACGCCATCGTGCGCCGGCCGGTGGTCGTGGCCACGCCAGGCGGGGGCGAAGCCATCGCCATCCACCCGGTCGGCAATCTGGCCCTCACGTGGGATCACCGGGCGTACGACGGCGCCTACGCCGCCGGCTTCCTGGTGAAGGTGAAGTCGCTGCTGGAGTCGCGGGACTGGCTCGCAGAGTTGTGACACCGCTGCGGGTGCGCTGGCTCGGGCGGGTGCCCTATCGCGAGGCGCTCGGTCTCCAAGAGGCCCTGTTCGCCAACGGTCGCGAGCAGCACCTGCTCCTGCTGGAGCACCCGCACGTGTTCACCCACGGCGCTCGGGCCGAGCTCGACCGCAACGTGCTCGTCGCGCCCGCCTCGGTGGGTGCCGAACTGGTCGCGGTCAATCGCGGCGGCGACGTCACGTACCACGGCCCGGGCCAGCTCGTCGGCTACCCGATCCTGAACCTGGCGGCGAAGTACGGCCGGGGGAGTACCGGACTGGCCGACACGGTGGCCTACGTGCGCTCGGTCGAGCAGCTCGTGATCGACACGCTCGCCCGCCTCGGCGTCGCCGGCGGGCGGCTCGACGACTACCCGGGTGTGTGGATCGATCCCGACGGCCCGAACCCGCGCAAGATCTGTGCGATCGGCGTGCGCCTGTCACGGGGCCGCACCATGCACGGATTCGCCCTCAACGTGGCCCCCGACATGCGGTACCTGCGCGACTACATCGTGCCCTGCGGGATCGCCGACAAGCCCGTCACATCGCTCGCCGAGGAGGGCGTCGAGATCTCCCTCGAGCAGGTCGCGAACGTTGTCGCCGAGTTGGCGGCGGCTCGCTTCGCCGGCGGGTCGATGGAGCGCCAGGACGTGGCGTGGAAGCACCGACCCGACGATCTCTCGGCGTTCTCGCGCGGTGCCGGTGCCGGTGTCCCGGTGCGCCGCCCCGAAGACCACGGTGTCGCGCCCCCCGAGGCCACCCAGCCCGTTCGCATGCTCGGCCGGCTCGCCCAGGCCGGCGTGACCGACGGACTCTCGGTCGCCACCCGCAAGCCCGAGTGGCTGCGCCCCAAGGTGCGCCACGGTGCTGAAGTGCTCGAGCTCCGCTCGACGTTGCGTGAGCTCGACCTCGTCACCGTGTGCGAGGAGGCGGGGTGCCCGAACCTGTCGGAGTGCTGGGCCGACGGCACCGCGACGTTCATGATCCTGGGTGAGCGATGCACCCGCGCGTGCGGGTTCTGCTTGGTCGACACGCGCCAGCCCTTGGCCCCTGAAGCCGACGAGCCCGACCGCGTGGCCGAGGCGGTCACTCGGATGGGTCTCGAACACGCGGTGATCACGATGGTCGCGCGAGACGATCTGGCCGACGGAGGAGCGGGCGCGGTGGCGGCCACGATTGCTGCAGTGCGCGCTCGCAGCCCCCGAACGACCATCGAGGTGTTGGTCTCCGACTTCGGCGGGAAAGCCGCCTCGATCGACACCGTCATCGCGGCTCGCCCCGACATCTACAACCACAACCTCGAGACAGTGGCCCGGTTGCAGCGTGCGGTTCGGCCATCTGCCGGGTACGCCCGGAGCCTGGCCGGTCTGGCCCGAGCCAAACAGGCCGGATCGACGGTGAAGAGCGGGCTGATCGTGGGCATGGGCGAAACCGACGATGAACTGTTCGGCGCACTCGCCGATCTGGCCGGCATCGGCTGCGACATCGTGACGATCGGCCAGTACCTTCGGCCGACCAGCAACCATGTGCCGGTCGCCAGGTGGGTGACACCGGAGACGTTCGTCTCGTACCGCACGTTCGGTGAGTCACTCGGGATTCGCCATGTCGAATCGAGCCCGCTCACCCGATCGAGCTTCCACGCCAAGCAGGCCGCTGCGAGCGCCGGCATCCACCCGGACACCGACGCTCACGCCCGCTCGATCAGCTTCGCCTGAGTCCGGGGTGATGGAAGCGAGATCCGGGAACACTCGACGGTTTTCGCGTCCGTCGAGCCCGTTGCCTGGGTACCCGAGGGCGTGAGCCTGCACAATGGGCAGATGAGCGCCGCGCCGTCCGCCCCGCCCGGTTCCCCGCATCCCGGGCCCTCCGTGTTCCTCGACCGGATCGCCAGAGCCCGCCGGGCCATGGAGCTCCACGGGGTGGATGTGCTGCTGGTCTCGGTCGGCAGCGACCTTCCCTACCTCACTGGCTACGAGGCGATGCCGCTCGAGCGGCTCACGATGCTGGTGGTGCCCAAAGACGGCGACGCCACGCTCGTGATCCCTCGCCTGGAAGCACCGCGTGTGGTGGAGCAGCCCGGCGTGTTCCGGCTGCTGCCGTGGAACGAGACCGAGAACCCGGTGGCGTTGACGGCCGCCCTGGTCGGAGCGGGTGCCGCCCGGATCGCCATCGGCGACACGATGTGGGCCCGGTTCCTGGTCGATCTGCTGCCACTCCTCCCCGGCGCCGCGTACGAGCGAGCGGCAGGCGTGATGGGCGAGCTGCGGATGCGCAAGGACGCCGCCGAGATCGAGGCGTTGCGGCGCGCCGGCGCGGCGGTCGACCGGATCGCCGCCGAGCTGCAATCCGGCCGGATCCCACTGGTGGGCCGGACCGAGGCCGAGGTGTCGGCCGATCTGGGCGCGCGCATCATCGCCGAGGGGCACCAGGTCGTGAACTTCGCGATCGTGGCCGCCGGCGAGAACGCGGCGAGCCCTCATCACCATCCGGGCAGCCGAGTCATCCGTGACGGCGAGCTCGTCCTGTGCGACTTCGGCGGCACCATGGACGGCTACTGCTCCGACATCACCCGCTGCGTGTTCGTCGGCGAACCAACGGCCGAGATCGCCGAGGCCTACGCGGTGCTCCACGAGGCCCAAGCAGTGGGGGTGAGCGCCGGGACGGTCGGCACGCCGTGCGAAGCGGTCGACCGGGCGACGCGCCGGGTGATCGCCGAGGCCGGGTACGGCGAGTACTTCGTGCATCGCACGGGTCATGGGATCGGGATGGAGGCCCATGAGGACCCGTACATCGTCGAAGGCAACAGCCTGCCGCTCGCCGCCGGCCACGCGTTCAGCGTGGAGCCCGGCATCTACGTGCCGGGCAAGTGGGGCATGCGCCTCGAGGACATCGTGGTGACCGCCGAAGCCGGTCCGGACGCCATGAACCGAGCCGACCACCGCTTGGCGAGCGTGCCCGGCTGAACGCTGTTCAGCTCGACGCGCGAGACTGATCGTCTGCCGCAGTCACCAGGGGGACGCGCCATGCTCGATCTGATCGTTCGCGGAGGCACCATCGTCGACGGCTCCGGCCGCCCCGGGTTCACCGGCGACCTCGGCGTCAAGGATGGTCGGATCGTCTCGATCGGCAAGGTCACCGACCAAGCGGTTCGGGTGATCGACGCGGCGGGCCAGGTGGTGGCACCCGGTTTCATCGACCTCCACACCCACTACGACGCGCAGGCGTTCTGGGACACCACGTTGAGCCCGTCGCCGCTGCACGGGGTCACCACGGTGTTCGCCGGGAACTGCGGGTTCACCATCGCGCCCCTCGCTCCCGAGGATGGCGACTACCTGATGCGCATGCTGGCCCGGGTCGAGGGCATGCCGCTCGAATCCCTCCAGCAAGGCGTTCCCTGGAACTGGCGCAGCTTCGGCGACTATCTCGATCAGCTCGACGGCACCCTCGCGCCGAACGCAGGGTTCCTCGTCGGGCACTCCGCGCTGCGTCGCCACGTGATGCACGACGCCGCCACCGAGCGCGAAGCCACCGCCGTCGAGATCGCCGAGATGCAACAGCTGCTCCGTGAGGGGCTGGCGGCCGGCGGCATGGGTTTCTCGTCGACCTGGTCCACCACCCACAACGATCACCTCGGAGTCCCCGTGCCGTCGCGGCATGGCAGCCGCGAGGAGTTGATCGCCCTGTGCTCGGTCGTCGGCGAGTACCCGGGCACGACGCTCGAGTTCATCCCTCAGGTGGGCGAGTTCACCCAGGCCACCTTCGAGCTCATGGCCGACATGAGCGCCATCGCCAACCGTCCGCTCAACTGGAACCTGCTGACGGTCTTCGCCCAGAACTGGGACCAGGTGCAGCACCAGCTCCGCGGGTACGAGATCGCCGAGCAGCGCGGCGGCCGGGTGCTCGCCCTCACCGTTCCCGACACGCCGCGTGTCCGGCTGAACCTGCGCTCGGGGTTCGTGCTCGACATCCTCGACGGCTGGGACGTGCTGATGGCGTTGCCGCTCGCCGAGAAGATGCGCCAACTGAATGATCCGGTTCGGCGAGCCGAGTGGGACGACATGGCGCAGCGCACCCCGGGCAACCTGCGCAGCATCGCCAACTGGGCCGACTACTGCCTCCAGGAGACGTTCACCGAGCGGTACAAGGTGTACGAGGGTCGGCCGTTCGGTGAGATCGCGGCCGGCATGGGCATGAGCGCCTGGGACACGCTGATCGAGATCTCGCTGGCCGACGAGTTGCGCACGATCATCATCAGTGCGGATCGTGGTCAGGACGATGCCACCTGGGCCCGCCGGGTCGAGGCGTGGCGCGACGGGCGCACCATGGTTGGCGCGTCGGATGCCGGCGCCCACCTCGACATGATCGACACGTTCGGTGTGCCGACCGCAGTGCTCGGCAAGGCGTTCCGCGAGCGGTCGTTGCTGTCGATCGAAGAGGCCGTGCAACTGCTCACCTCCGACCCGGCCAAGCTCTACGGCGTCAAGGACCGCGGCCTGCTCGCCGAGGGTTTCCACGCCGATGTGGTGGTGCTCGATCCCACCACCATCGGGCCGAGCGAGGTCACCTCTCGGTTCGATCTCCCCGGCGGAGCAATGCGGGTGACCGGCGGGGCAGAGGGGATCTCGAACGTGTTCGTGAACGGCGTCGAGATCGTCGCCGGCCACGAGTTCACCGACGCTCGCCCGGGCACGCTGCTGCGCTCGGGCCGGGACACCACCACCGTCACCGCGCGCCCGAGCTGACGGTGGGGCCGGGGGCTGGTCAGGCCACGGTGGCGAACAGCTCGTCCATCGCGGAGGGTGAGACGGCCAGCAACTCGACCGTGACATCGGCTCGAATCACTCGCGACACCACCCCCAGATCGTTGGCGCAATAGGTCTCGGACCCCGCGCCGACGGGGACATCGACGCACGCACTCGGGTAGCCGGCGATCGTCTCGAGCCGTCCGACCGTGGGTCCGGTGGCCCGCGTCGCCGAGATCCGCAGCTGGCGAGCCGCGGCCGAGTCGGCGAACTCGTGGCTCACCCCGGTGTTGCTGACCCGGGCGTCGTTGAACCCGTCCTCGCAGGTGGCGGCCACGAGGTCGCATGTCTGATCGATCACGGCGCTCAAGAACCGCACGTCGCCGATGGTCACGGACCGCCGCGAAGCGTCCTGCGACACCCGGGCCGAGCTCTCGACCGTGCCGGCGAGTCGGGTGACGGCGTACTCGGCGGTGAACACGATGCGTTCGCCCGTCTCGAGCTTCTGGAGGACTGCGTCGAGGTTCGGGTCGCCCGTCGGCGTGCCGGGCTCGCCCCCCAGGGTCGGCTCGGCGATCGATGGTCGCTCGCCCGTGAAGCACCCGGTCAGCGCCAGGAGTGAACACGACAGGGCGGCCACGCGGCGCAGGATCGGCACGACCGGCCACAGTACGTCACCCCAGCCGTGAACCCAGGGCCACCAGTAGCCTCGTGGCCGTGATCCGACTCGACGCTGCCACGGTGCTGCTGCAGTGGGCGGTCGGTGGCATGTTGTTCTGCTGGTTCACCACCCGCCGGCGGGTGGTGGGGTTGGGCTACGGGTGGTTGTTGCGTGCAACCTTCGCGGTGTTCGCCCTCGGTGCGTTCGTGATCGGGGTGCAGTTCGATCCGGTGCCGGGCCGAGACATCGTGAGTGCTCTGGTGGCGGTGGCATGTGTCGCCGTGCTCGGCGTCTCCATCGCGCGCAAGTCGGCGGGAGTCTCGGGCGCGGTCTCGGAACACGACCGGCGCAGCGCGCGGGTCGCGGCGATGACGGGAATCGATCGCGACGTGCGGACCGAGGATCCCCCGATGGTCGCCTCGGCCGCGGAGTTCCCGCCGGTCCTCGATCTGATCCCGGTGGTGATCGGCGCGATCGGGCTGGTGTTCGGCGCGCTCGATGCGGGGGGCAACTCGACCGTTGCGGTGGCGCGCACGCTCGTGGGCGCGGCGTTCCTCGGGGCGGTCTCCGATGCGATGCTGCTCGGCCATTGGTACCTCGTGCAGCCCGGGCTTCCCCGACGGCTGCTGAACGAGTTGGTGCTCGCCCTCGGATGGGTGTGGCCACTGGAGATCGCAGTGCTCGTGTTGCCCACCGGCATGGTGAGCGTGCTGAACGGTTCGATCGACGACGGGTGGAACGGCACCCTCGGCTGGTTCTGGGTGGCATGCGCGGTGGGCACCATCGTGCTCGTCGGAGTCACTCGCGCCGCGCTCAAGGAGCGGGCGTACTCGGCGGTGATGGCGGCGACTGGACTCCTCTACCTGGCTATCTTGACGGCGTTCGGCACCGACCTCGTCGCTCGCGCGGTACTGGCCGGCTGAGCCCGCGACCGCTGCCGCGTTTCACCATCGGGTGGAAACGGGCAGAATAGGGGGATGCCCCGGCCCGTTTGGAACGGCACGATCAGCTTCGGCCTCGTTGCCATCCCCGTGAAGCTCTACCACGCGGTCTCGAAGAAGAACGTCTCGTTCAACCAACTCGACGATCGCTCGATGAGCCGGATCAAGCTCAAGAAGGTCTCGGCCGACACCGGTGAGGAAGTGCCCGACGAACACATCGTCAAGGGATACGAGTACTCCAAGGGTCAGTACATCGTGGTCGATCCTGACGAGCTGGAACCCTTCATCCCGGCGGCGACGCGCGCCATCGAGCTCGAGGAGTTCGTCGATCTCTCCGAGATCGACCCGGTGTACTTCGACAGCGCCTACATCGTGGCGCCCGACAAGACCCCCAAGCCCTACGTGCTGCTCGCACGGGCGATGCAGGAGAGCGGCAAGGTGGCCATCGGTCGCTTCGTCATGCGCAACAAGCAGTACGTGGCGGCGATCCGCGCGGTCGACGGTCGGCTGATGTTGTCGACGATGGTGTTCGCCGAGGAGGTCGTGAACCCGTCCGCGGTCGAGGAGCTCGAGCAACTCGGCTCGATCGAGGTGAACGAGCGAGAGGCGAAGATGGCCGAGTCGCTGGTGGAGTCGTTGTCGGCCGCATTCGAACCGGACAAGTACACCGATGCCTATCGCCACCAGGTGCTCGAACTGCTCGAGAAGAAGGCGGCCGGTGAGGCCTTCGAGTCGCCGGTTGCGGCCAAGGCGGCGCCCCAGGTGGTCGACCTGATGGCGGCGTTGGAGGCCAGCGTCAAAGCGGCGAAAGAGGCCCGGGGCCGGCACCCCTCGATCCCGGGAGCGGCCGACAACGCCACGGCGTCGGCGGCCGATGAGGAGTCGGTCGACAACGTGTCGGCGTTGGCCAAGCCGGCCCGCACCCGAGCTCGCAAGAGCGCGTGAGCGCCCGGCTCGCCGTCGAAGTCGGCGGCCGCGCCCTTTCCCTCTCGAATCTCGACAAGGTGCTCTACCCGTCGGGGTTCTCCAAAGCCCAGGTCGTCGACTACTACGCCCGGATCGCGCCGATCGCCCTGCCTCACCTCGCGGGTCGGTGCCTCACGTTTCGTCGGTTCCCCGACGGCACCGATCAACCCGGTTTCTTCGAGAAGCGGTGCAACAAACACCGCCCCGACTGGGTGGAGGTGGCGCCGGGGCCGGGCGATCGAGGAGGCTTGATCGAGTACTGCCGGATCGAGGAGCCGGCCGCGCTGATCTGGGCGGCGAACCTGGCGGCGATCGAGCTCCATGCCCCGATGGCACGCGCCGGCGACATCGAGACCCCCGCCGCAGTGGTGTTCGACTTCGACCCCGGCGCGCCGGCTGCGATGGCTGAGTGCTGCGAGACCGCCATGATGGTGCGAGAGGTGCTCGACTCGGTCGGCCTGGCGGGCTGGTGCAAGACCTCCGGATCGAAGGGACTGCAGCTCTACGTGCCGTTGAACACGCCCGCGACCCACGAAGACGCGGCGTCGTTCGCGCTCGCGGTCGGCCAGGTGCTTGAACGGCAGAGCCCCGACCGGGTCACCACCACCATGGCCAAGGCCGTTCGGCCGGGGAAGATCTTCGTCGACTGGAGCCAGAACGCCCGGCACAAGACGACGATCGCGCCGTACTCGTTGCGAGCTCGTACCGAGCCGACCGTGTCGACACCGGTCTCGTGGGACGAGGTCGAGCGCGCTGCTGTTCGGGAGCTCGAGTTGCGGTTCGAGGCGGGCGACGTGCTCGAGCGGGTCGAGGAGGTCGGCGACCTGTTCGCTCCCGTGCTCACCGAACGCCAAACGTTGCCGATCAGACAGTGATCGTCCCCAGGGCCGGTGGCCGCCGCCCGCCTCGTCCTGTTCGCCCCGACCTCCTCGTCTTGTCCGGGTGGCTCGCCCGGTTCGCCGTGTCCTGTTCGGCAGTGACGGGGTGGTTGCGGCAAGCTGGGGTGAGGAGTCGGGCGAGCCGGGCGAGTCGGGCGATGGAGGACAGCGCATGCGGATGAGATGGTGCCTCGGCGCCGCAGCCTTCGTGGTGGGAGCGTCGGGATGTGGTGGCGACACCGCGTCGACCGACTCGACCCCGGCGACGACCATCGCACCGGTGACCACCGTCGTGGTCTCGACCACCTCGGGCCCGGCGACGACGGCGGGGCCCCCGGCCACTGCCACGGCAGTATCGACCACCAGCTCACTGCCATCGTCGACCGTGGCCTCGACCACCACCTCGGCCGCGGAATCGCCCGGAGCAGCCGAGGTGGCGTTGGCGCCGTTCCTCGAGGCATTCGAACAGGCGGGCACCCAGATCGTCGCGGTGACCGAGCGGATCGACACCGAGATCGCAGATACCGGCGAGGTGAGCGGTGTCCTCTACGACGAGGCCGATGCCGCCGGCGGCAGCGCCTACCTGCTCACCCGGCTCGTGCCGGCCGGGCTCGATCCGGACGTCTACCGGGAGGTCCATGCCGCAGTGTTCGCCATGGGTCAGGCCGCGGGCGCCTTCTTGTTCGCGCCGGGCTGGACGGTGGAGGAATGGCCGGACTGGTCGGTGGGGATGGCGGCCGCCCAGGCCCAACTCGACACGATCGTGGAGCGGGTCCAGGACGCCGCCGCCGATGCCCCCGACCTCGCGACGGTGGTCCCGGGCAGCCGCGAGGACGCGGCGCACTCGGTGCTCGAGTTGGAGCTCATCCGGACCTTCGGCCATGGCGGCCCCGGTCTCGAGGTCGACGCCGTTCCCGCTGCGGTGCGGTGGATCGGTGCCCTGCCCGAGGGCGCTCTGTCGGGCACGGACTGCTTCATGGACACCGACACCGGCGCCTCCTACGTACCCAGCGGGGATTTCGTCGACGGAATGGGTGGGTGCGCCCTCGTGTTCTACGACGGAGAGCTCGACTCCCACGAGGCCGAGATCGCGGCCTGGCAGGCCGATCCGTCGCAGCCGCCGAGTGGCGAGTTCGTCGCCTTCTTCTCCCGCGAAGGGCGGTTCACCCCGGTAGGCAGCGCCGAGTGACCCGCCTGGTCGCCCCCGTCATCTCACGACGTTGCGGCTGGCGAGCAGTCCGAGGACGGCGACGCTGATCGCCAACGAGTAGGTGATCAGGAGTGCGGCGGGCAGCCCGAAGGCATCGCGTTCGCTCAGCGCCACGATGGCGCCGCCGATTCCCCCGACGGTGGCGAAGCCGAGCGAGTCGGCCATGTTGAGCTGCCCGGCCGCGAGCCCGGCGTCGTGTTCGGTGCTCGCGGCCATGGCGAACACCGTCGTCGGGTTGAACAGCAACCCCATGCCGAGGCCGCCGATCATCCAGGCCCCGAACACCGCCCACAGCGGGGTCGCGTCGCGAACGATCGGCATCACCAGTGCTGCGCCGAGGATCAGGAACCCGAAGCCGGCCGAGATCAACCGCCGTGGCGTCACCGTGCCGTTCCAGCGGGCCGACAGCGCCTGGCCGCCGGTCCACGTGAGCGATGCTCCGATGATGGTGAGCCCTTGCTTCGTGGCGCTGGCATCGTGGATTCGCTCGGCGGCCAGCGGCACGAAGCTGTCGATCCCGAGGAAGGCGAACGTGGCGCACATCCGGCACGCCACGACGGCGGGAACCCCGGGTCGGGCACGGTTCCAGCCAGGGGGGAACAGGGTTCTGGTGGCCGGAACCGCCATGGCGAGGCCGGCCGCGACGGCCGTTGCGACGACGAGCGGGTTCGCGGCCGGGAGCCCGGCGAGCCCGATGCCCACGCCGACCGTCAAGCGCATCGCTGCGGGAACCCGGCTCGGGCCCGAGCGCGCCGGGTCGAGCCCGACGTCGGGAAGGTGACGGAGCTGGCCGACGACGACGACGCTGACCAGGGTGGCCACCGGCGCCATGCCGAGGAACACCCATCGCCATCCGATCCCGTCGGTGATCGCCCCGGCGAGGAACGGCGCAGCCAGGCTCGGCAGCACCCAACCGGCGGAGAGCACCGCGAACATGCGGGCTTGGCGGTCGTCGGGAAAGCCCCGCTTCACGCCCACGTAGGCCAACGCGCCGAAGCCGCCGATCCCGCCGCCCTGGAGCACCCGGCCGAGGACCACCAGCACCATGGTGGGGGCGGTGCCGGCGACGATGAGCCCCAGCACGAACAACGCGGCACACACGGCGAACGGTCGAGCCGGCCCGATCCTGTCGGCGGCCTCACCGGCCGCCACGATGGCGACGAGGTTGGCCAGCATGTTGGCGGCGAGGGTGGCGCCGTAGAGCGATCGCCCGTCGAGGTCGTCGACGATGGTGGGCAGCGATGTGATGACCGCGGTGGCCTCGAACGCCGCGATCGTGATCGCGAGGAACAGCCCGACTGCCAGCAGGCGGGCCCGGCTCACCCCGGCGAGCCGGGAGCCACGAGCGGCCAGGGTCGAGCGCGCTCGACGAGCAGGGCGAGATCGAGCAGGAGCTGCTCGCTGAAATGGCGGCCCACGACCTGCACGCCGATCGGGAGTCCGTCGAGCGTGCCGGCCGGGATCGACACGGCGGCGTTGCCGTGGAGGTTGGCGGGGAACGTGAGCCGCCCGTTGTTGGCGGCCCCGGCGACCAGCCCGCCGAAGGTGTCGGGGAGCGGGCCGGGGGCGGGGAACGCGACATCGGGGTTGCTCGCCGTGATGACGAAATCGACCCCGTCGGCCGGGTCGAAGATGCGCGCCATCGACTCGTTGACCTCCATCCGGCGCCGCTCGATCCGTGCCCGGGCCGTCTCGGTGTAGTGCCCGTCGGTCTGCTCCAGCCCGTAGCGGATCTCGGGAGTGAGCTCATCGGCGCATCCCGGCCAGCGATCCCCGAGGTCGGCGCGGATGGAGACCATGCCGGAGATCGACCACGCCGCGCCCATGTTGGGCAGCTTGGTGTCGATGCCGTCGACTCTCACCAAACCGGCGTCGGCCGCCAGCTCCGCGCCGACTGCCTCGAGGAGCTCCCACATCACCGGCGACACGGTGGCGCCACCCCAGGTCGGGGCGAACAGAACCCGCTTGCCGCGCAGGGAGTCGAGGTGGGAGCCGAGCCCGGCTTCCCATCCGGTCGTCGGCGCCAGGCTGAACGGATCGCGTGGGTCGTGGCCGTTGCAGACGTCGAACCAGCGAGCGGTGTCGCGAACGCTGCGGGCCAGGCAGCCGACGACCGTGGTGTAGTTGCCGATCTCGTGCATCGGGGCGCGTGGGATGCGTCCGTAGGTGGCCTTGAGCCCGAGCAGGCCCGAGAACCCGGCGGGGATCCGGATCGACCCACCGCCGTCGCCGCCGGTTGCGATGGTCACATGTCCGCCGGCGACCGCCGCCGCACTGCCTCCCGACGAGCCGCCCGGGGTCCGGGCGGGGTCCCACGGATTGCCAGTGACACCGTGGAGCACGGTACGCGTGACGTTCACGCCCCCGAACTCGCTGGCAGTGGTCTGCCCGGCGAGCACGGCGCCACCTCGTTGCACCAGCCGCTCGACCATCACCGAGGAGAAGGTCGCGATCTGGTCGCGGAACACGACGCTGGCCTGGGTGGCCGGCCAGTCCGTCACGTGGTCGAGCTCCTTCACCCCGATGGGAACCCCGCCGAACGGCCGGGTGACATCGGCGTTGGCCGCCGCGGTTGCGGCGCGGTCCCGGTCGAGGTGACCCCACGCGTTGAGCTCGCTCTGCTCGATGGCGTCGTACACCGCCGACAGTTCTTCACCGGGTGATCGCTCACCACGTCGGAAGGCCTCGACCAGCGAACACGCATCACCCTGCCACGGAGCATCACCCATGCCCAGCGACGCTACCCCCACCACCCCCACCGACTTCTGACTGCGTTCGCCGGGAGGGTGGGGGTCACGAAACTTCCCAAGAATCTCTAGTGTCCTGGGCGCCATGGACTCGCGCTCCTTCCTCGGGTTGACCCCGAGCCACAATCCGTACCGCTGGTCGATGGAGATCACGCCCCAGGTGTGCGCCGGTGGAGACTTCTTGTTCGGTGGGTGCGGGCTGGGCGCGGCGATCGCCGCGCTGGAAGCCACCTCCGGCCGTCAGACGGTGTGGGCCACCAGCCAGTACCTCAACTTCGCCCGGCCGGGCGAGGTGATGGATCTCGACGTCACACTCGCGGTCACCGGCCACCAGATCTCCCAGGGGCGGGTGGTCTGCCATGTCGGCAATCGCGAGATCCTGACGGTCAACGCAGCGCTCGGCGACCGCCCCTTCGAGGTGTCGGGGCAGTGGGAGCAGATGCCCGACGCGCCGCCGCCGTTGGAGTGCCCGATCCGTGAGACGTTCCGTCACCACAGCGGTAGCTCGATTGCCTCCCGGCTCGAGGAGCGCATCGTGAAGGGCCGCAGCATCGAGGATCTCGATGCCGGCCCGGGCGATGGCCAGACGGTGATGTGGGCCAAGATCCCCGAGGTGCTCGATGGGGTCGATGCCACAACGCTCGCCGTGCTCGGCGACTTCGTGCCGATGGGCGTGGGGCAGGCCCTGGGTATACGCGGAGGTGGGAACAGCCTCGACAACACGCTGCGGGTGGCGCGACTCGTGCCCACCGAATGGGTCCTGCTCGACATTCGTGTGCACGCCGCGGAGCGAGGCTTCGGCCACGGGCTGGTGCACATGTTCGCCGAGGATGGCACGCTGCTCGCCACCGCCAGCCAGAGCTGCATCATCCGCTATTGGCGTGACCAACTCCCGCCCGGCTCGACCACATGAGGTGTCTGCGATGAGCGTTCCGATCCGCCCCGGCATGACCGTGCCTCTCCCCGGGCACTTGCACACTCATCGTGAGCAGCTGAGCGAGTTGGTCGAGCTCGGCTACACCGACATCTGGTCGGCCGAGTCCGACGGCCCGGACGGTTTCACGCCGCTGGCGTTGGCGGCGGCGTGGGAGCCCCGGCTTCGGCTCGGTACGGCGATCATCCCCGCCTACACCCGCTCGCCGGCCTGCCTGGCGCAATCGGTGGCCGCAATGGCCGATGCCGCGCCTGGCCGCTTCGCGATCGGTATCGGCTCGTCGAGCAACGTGATCGTGGAACGGTGGAACGGGATCCCGTTCGTGGAGCCCTACAAGAAGGTGCGCGACATCGTGCGCTTTCTGAAAGAGGCGCTCGCCGGAGACAAGATCGCCGGGTCGTACGACACGTTCGAGGTGAGTGGGTTCAAGCTCGGCGTCCGTCCCGAGATCGCCCCCAAGATCCTGGTGGCCGGGCTCCGCGAAGGCATGTTGCGGTTGGCGGGGCGGGAGGCTGATGGCGCCATCATCAACTGGTTGGCGGCCACCGACGTTCCAAAGGTGGCCGCCGAGGTGCACGCGCAGGGACCCGACAAGGAGATCGTGTGTCGGATCTTCGTGTGCCCGAGCGAGAACGCGGCACAAGTCAGAGCGGCCGCCCGATATGCGATCGCGGCCTACATGAACGTGCCGGTGTACGCCGCGTTCCACGAATGGCTCGGCAGGGGGCCCCAGTTCCAGGGCATGTGGGACGCGTGGCGGGCCGGTGACCGCAAAGCCGCGCTCGCAGCGATTCCGGACGAGGTGGTGGACGACTTGATCGTCCACGGCTCACCGGCCGAGTGCCGAGCCAAGATCCAGGCCTACTTCGATCACGGTGTGACCACGAGCTCACTCGCCATCTTGGGCTTGGACCCGGCGCTGGACCATTGGGAGGCCGTGCGCCAGTTGTCCCCGAGCGCCGGCGGCTGACCCGGCTCACGCGGCGAGCTGGCGGACGAAGGTGAGCTTGCCCTGGAGTTCACGCTCGGCCCGGCGCTGCGCCTGGGCGGCGAGAATGGCTTGGGCCTCGGCCACACCCGCCAGCCCGATGCGGCGGGTCTGATCGTCGAGGCGGAGCTTGGCCGGGACCCGGTAGGGGCGAATGCGGGCGGGGGCGCCGGCCGCCGGGACCGAGATGAGGCGGAGCTGCTCGGTGGTGGAGTCGGTGAGTTCCTGGATGCTCATGGCTGCATCGTGACAAGCCGGTGTTACAGAGTTTCGGGGATGCCCGCAGCGGCGGTGTGGCAACCTGCCGGGCGTGACTCGCCACGCCTTCTCCAGCCCTCACGCCCCGGCCGCTCTCGGCCCGTATTCGCAGGCGATCGACGCCGATCCGGTGGTGTATCTGGCTGGCCAGACCCCGGTGAACCCCGAGACCGGTGAGCTGGTCGTGGGCGACATCACGGTGCAGACCGAGCAGGTCTTCGCGAACCTGTTCGCCGTCCTGGCCGCCGCCGGACTCGCCCCCGACGAGGTGGTGAAGGTGAACTGCTACCTCGTCGATCTGGCGAACGACTTCGCCGCCATGAACGTCGTCTATGCCACGAAGTTCGCCCCGCCCTTCCCGGCCCGGACCACCGTGGGGGTGGCCGCGCTCCCGCTCGGTGCAGCAGTCGAGATCGAGCTCGTCGCCCGGCGGCGCCGCCCGTGACGAAGTGACCATCGGGCCAGGGGCGTCGCAACCGATCGAAGGGATCGTGTCAGGGTCAGATCGTCAGCCGATGGCGGTGGCGAGGGTGTCGACGATCCGGTCGATCTGGGCGTCGGTCGTCGACGAGCGGCGGGCAGAACGTGTTGGTGTCGGTGCCCACGGCGCGGGTGATCACGCCCAGTTCGAGCATCCGGTCGCGTACGGCGAACGGATCGACCCCCGGATGATGGGCGACCGCCCAGACCGCGCCCGTCGCCGCGGGCCGCGGCGACGAGCCGTCGGCCGCCAGCGACCGGAGGCCGGCGCCGAGTCGGGCGCCCATGTGGACCGCCCGTTCGACGCAGCCCCTCGCGCTCGAAGATGTCGAGGTTGGCCAGCGCGGCGGCACAGGCGGTGGGATGCCCGGAGTAGGTGTAGCCGTGGCGGAGGATGAACGCCGGGTCGCTCTCGAGCGCGGCGCGTGGCGCCGCGCCCGACGAACACGCCGCCGAGCGGTTGATAGCCAGAGGTGACCGCCTTGGCGAAGGTCACCAGATCGGGGGTCACGCCGTAGTGATGCGCGGCGAACCAGCGACCCGAGCCGACCGAAGCCGGTGATGACCTCGTCGAACACGAGGTAGGCGCCGTGCTGGTCGCAGAGTCGCCGGAGCCCTTCGAGGTACCCCTCGGCGGGCGGGAACACTCCGCCGGCGCCCTGCACCGGCTCGGTGATGATCGCGGCGACCTCGGGGCCCCGCTCGGCCATCAGCGACGCCATCGCCTCGAGATCGTCGCTCGGCACCTGCACGACCTCGGGCAGCAGCGCGCCGTAGCCCTCCTTGTTGGGAGCGATGCCCTGGGCCGAGGTGCCGCCGTAGTTGACGCCGTGGTAGCCGCGAGCCGCGGGAGATGATCAGCTGGCGCTCGGGTGGCCGGCGAGCAGGTGGGCGAGCCGGGCCAGCTTCATGACGGTGTCGATCGCCTCGGAGCCCGAGACGGTGAAGAACACCCGGGCTGTCGGGCATCGGGCCGATGTCGCGGAGCCGTTCGGCCAGCCGTTCGGCCGGTTCGTTGGTGAACGGATCGAATGTCGAGTACGCCGCCAGGGTCCGGGCCTGGTGCCCGATGGCATCGGCGATCTCGTCGCGCCCGTGGCCCACGGCGCAGTACCAGAGGCTGGCCATGCCGTCGATGTACTCGCGGCCGTCAGCGTCGAAAACGATCGCCCCTCGCCGCGGACGATGCGTGATGAACGTGCTCCCGGGTGGGCTTGGCGAACGGGATGGAGGAAGGCCGAGGGCATGGCTCCACGGTAGGCGGGCCGACCGGGATCGCCCGACCGATCGCGTCGACCTCCCACCACGCAGCGTCGTCGAGGGATCTGTGGCGCATCAAGGTCCTTGCCCCGTGCTGTGGCGCTGATGCACCATCGAGCCGAGAGCGGGCGATCGGTCGACAGAACGTCCTGTGGGCGTACCATCGGAGCTGCGCTGGGTACCACGGCCCATTTCGTGGAAGCTCCTCGGCGCGTCGCTCTCTCAGTGGCCGATACTTCACGCGTCGCCCGTGCGGAAGGACGAGTGGTGTTCAGGAACCTCAAGATCAGGACACGCCTCGCCATCGTCGTGCTCGTGCCCGTGCTCGCCCTCTCGGCGCTGGCCGCGATCGGCTACCGGACGCTCTACAGCTCGCGCATCGGGAGCCTGTCCTACGACAACATCGTGCTGCCAAGGACCTCGGTCGCCGACGTGCTGCCCCCGCCGCAGTACCTCGTCGAGAGCTACGCCTTGACCCTGCGAGCTCGCCGACGAACAGGATCCGGCGGTCATCGACGCCGGGCATCGGCCGAGCTCGGCGGCGCTGGAGGCCGACGTACGAGGCACGCCACGCGTGTTGGGCGGCAGTCGCTCGACCCCGACCTCGCGCTGCGAACGGAGCTGGTCGACACCTCGTACGCGCCGGCCCGGCCGTTCTTCGACGCCGTCGACGCCCAGTTCCTCCCGGCGTTGCGCGCCGGTGACGTCGCGACCGCGCGCCCAGGTGCTCGACACGGAGCTCGTGCCCGGCCTACGAAGAGCACCGCGCCTCGATCGACCGGGTGGTCGAGATGGCCAACGATCAGGTCGACGTTCTACGAGAGCTACGCCGACGGGCTGGTCGAGCGACCGGACCGCCAGCTGCTCGTCGCGCTCGCCGCTGGCCGCGTTGCCGGTGATCGTGGTCGTCTCCACGCTCATCGCCCGCTCGATCATCCGTCCGGTCAAGCAGCTGACCGCCGCCGCGGAGCGGGCCGAGGCCGCGCTGCCCGGCCGCTGTCGCCAGCGCCCACGACGGCGACGGGCGCCGAGCCGGTCGCGCTCGACGCCGGTCGAGGTCGATGCCGGCAGCGAGTTCGCCTCGCTGGCCGCAGCGCTGAACCAGATGCAGACGACCGCCGTCCAGCTCGCGACCGAGCAGGCCCAGACCCGCCGGAACGTCTCGACGATGCTCGCCAACCTCGCCCGACGCAACCAGAGCCTGCTCAACCGGACGCTGTCGTTCATCTCGCAGCTCGAGGAGAACGAGCGCGACCCGCAGGCGCTCGAGAACCTGTTCAAGCTCGACCACCTCGCCACCCGCATGCGGCGCAACGCCGAGAGCCTGCTGGTGCTCGCCGGCTCCGACCCGCCGCGCACCTGGCCCCGACCCGATCGAGGTCGTCGGAGATCGTGCGGGCCGCGCTCTCGGAGATCGAGGCCTACGACCGGGTCGAGCTCAACCAGATCGAGACGGTCTGGATCCGTGGCAGCGTGGTGTCCGACCTCACCCACCTGCTCGCCGAGCTGCTCGACAACGCCACCCGGTTCTCGCCGCCGACCACGACGGTGTCGGTCGTCGGCAAGCTCACCGACAAGGGCTACCTGATCTCGGTCATCGACCAGGGCATGGGGATGACGAGCGACCGATCTCGCCCGGGCGAACGCCGAGCTCGAGTCGATCGGCCGGCTCGAGGAGCGCTCGACGATGGTGCTCGGGCTCGCCGTCGTCGGCCGCCTGGCGGCCCGCAGCGGGATCCACGTCCGCCTGGCCGAGTCGCCGTTCGAAGGGGTCACGGCGCAGGTCCGGGTGCCGTTCGATCTGCTGCAGACACCGACCGCCGAGCCCTCCGGTACGGTCCGCGACGCCGCCGGCGCCCGCCGCTGCGAGCCGGCCCGCCGCCGGCGACGCCGGCGCCGCCGCTCGTTCCCGTTGCTCACCGGCGCCGCCCGCACCGGAGCCGTTGTCGGAACCGTGGTCGTCGCCGCGCCGGCCGGTTGCGCCGGCCACGGCGTCGCGCCCGTCGCGGCGTCGGCGCTGCGCCGACGTCGCCGCTGCCCGACCCGGCACCCGCCGGCGCCGACGCGCGCCGGCCCGGCCGCTCCGGCCGCCGCCCGCCACCGGCTGCGCCCTCGGCGCCGGCCGGCGCCCCCGCCGCCGCCGCCGCCCGCCGCCGGCCGCGCCCGCCGGCCCGACGGGTCGACGGCCGCGCCGCCGCCTCAGCCGGCGACGCCCCGGCCACCCGCCCCGCCGGCGCCGATCGCGGCCCCGGCCGTCCGCACCGGGCCGACCGTCGCCGCCCGAGCCCGCGCCGACATCGGCGACGCCGGCCGCCGCCGCCCCGCCAGCCGACGACCCGCCGGGGCCTCGTGCAGCGGGTCCAGGGTGCCAACCTGTTCGAGAGCCGGTCCGGCGGCGACCTGCCACCGCCGCCGCCGGTCGACCGTCTCGGCCGAGGCCATCCGCGACGCGCTGTCCAGCTTCCAGTACGGCTATCCAGCGGCGCCCGACCACCCCGCCCCGGACGCGAGGAGGACCACGTGAGCAGTCAGCTCAACGCCCAGGTCCGCGACTTCAACTGGCTGCTGACCCGGTTCGCCAACGACACCCCCGGCGTCGAGTACGCCCTGTGCGTCTCGGCCGACGGTCTGGTGATGGCGTTCTCGTCCCGGCTCGACCGGGCGACCGCCGAGCGGCTCGCCGCCATCGTGTCGGGGCTGCGCAGCCTCGCCGACGGCACCGCCTGGCTCATCAACCAGCACGCCGCCCATCAGGTGATCGTCGAACTGCACACGTCGTTCTTCTTCGTCACCGCGATCGGTGACGGCTCGGCGCTCGGCGTGATCGCCGATCGCACCGCCGCCGACATGGGCCAGATCGGCTACGAGATCGCCCTGCTCGTCGAGCAGGCCCGCAGCCGCCTCACCCCGGCCCTGCGCGCCGAGCTCAAACAGACGGTGTGAGCGGGGTCGGACTGTTGGAGATCGAGGCCGAGCGAGTACGTCGATGAGTCGGGCGAGCCTCGTGCGCCCCTACCTGGCGCGCCTCGGCCGCAGTTCGGCGTCGCCGACGTCGCCGACGACCCCGATCTGGCCGACGAGGTCGGCGTCCGGCCCGTACTTCCTCACCAAGGGCCGCACCCGAGCTTCAACGAGATCGTCGACCTTCGAGACGATCGTCGTCGTGGCGCCGATGCCGTCGCCCTACATCCAGACGCTGCGCTTCGAGCAGCGCGCGCTGGTCGAGCTGTGCCGTGAACCCCAGTCGATCGCCGAGATCTCGGCCAAGCTGCGGATGCCGATCGCGGTGGCCAAGGTGCTCGCCGGTGACCTCGCGGCGTTCGGCGTGCTCGAAGTGTTCGCCCCACCCGACGATGTCGTCGACGACATCGAACTGATCGATGCGGTGATCCATGGTCTGCGACAGCTGTGATGTCGAGCCGGTCGGCGGACCGGCTCGAGGAGGAGACTGAGCGATGCCCACGCTCCAGACCCCTGCGCCGCCCCAGGCCGAAGGCGGTCGACGCATCATCCCGGTCAAGGTGGTCATCGCCGGCGGTTTCGGCGTCGGCAAGACGACCCTCGTCGGCTCGGTCTCCGAGATCACCCCGCTCACGACCGAGGCGGCGATGACCAACGTGTCGTCCGGTGTCGACGACCTCAGCCACCTGCCCGACAAGACGACCACGACGGTGGCGATGGACTTCGGCCGGATCACGATCTCCGACACCGTCGTGCTCTACCTGTTCGGCACCCCGGGCCAGGAGCGGTTCGGCTTCATGTGGGAAGAGCTGACCAAGGGCGCGCTCGGCGCGGTCGTGCTCGTCGACAGCCGACGGATCGCCGATTCGTTCGCCGCGCTCGACTTCTTCGAGCACCGCGACGTGCCCTTCGTCGTCGCCGTCAACTGCTTCAACGGCGAGCAGGCCCACGAGCTCGACGAGATCCGCCAGGCGCTGCAGATCTCGCCCGACGTCCCGCTCGTGGCCACCGACGCCCGCTACCGGACCAACGTGCGCGACCTGTTGATCACCGTGCTCGAGCTCACCCGCGAACGAGCCATCAAGCGGCTGGCCGCCAAGACCGCTGCCGCAGGTGGCCCAGGCGGTCCGGCCCGCCAGTGACCCGGCGCGCTGCCGGCGGTCGCGCTCGGTTGGCCCTTGCCGGGCGCGACTGTCGAATGTCGGACTCCGCCGGTTCGTCAGCGGTAGTGTGCGCCCGCCGCACGGAGAGCGAAGTCGGTGAGCAAACCGGCGCTGTCCCGCAACTGTGATGACGAGCCCTCGTCGTCAGAGCCAGGTCGCCTTTTCGGCGCGGTGTGTAGGAACACCCTCGAGGAAGGGCCCTCCGCTCGGTACCCCGGTCTCCCGTCGCCTGCCGCTCGAAGAATCGACCTCGAGCGACAGGAGGAACCAGACCGTGAAACCATCCATCAGCGTTCACCGCCCCGTTGCTCGTCGCGCTCGCCGGCGTACCGTCGGCGCATGCGGCAGCGACTCGCGTCGAGCAGTCGACGACGCCGAGACCACGACCGCGGCCACGCACGGCGCCGACGCCGAGAACGGCGCCGTTCCCGGTGACCATCGCGGCTACCAACGGGGACGTCACGATCGAGCGCCCGACCGACCAAGATCGTGTCGCTCTCGCCGACTGCGACCGAGATGCTGTTCGCCGTCGGCGCCGGCGATCAGGTCATCGCCGTCGACAGCTACTCGACCTATCCGGCCGAGGCACCGATCACCGACCTCAGCGCGTTCGAGCCGAACGTCGAGGCGATCGTCGGCTACGCACCCGACCTCGTCGTCCTCTCCGACGACATGGGTGGCGTCGTCGCGCCGCTCGGCGACACTCGACATCCCGGTGCTCCAGCTCCCTGCGGCCACGACGCATCGACGACACCTACGCCCAGATCGAGCAGCTCGGTGCGGCGACCGGGCCACGTCGCCGAGGCCGCCGGCGTGGTCGCCGACATGCAGACGAGGATCGACGCCGATCGTCGCCTCGGTCGACGCCTCCGGCCGACACCGCTGACCTACTACCACGAGCTCGACGACACGTACTACAGCGTCACCTCGACGACGTTCATCGGCGAGGTCTACGCGCTGCTCGGGCTGGTCAACATCGCCGACGCAGCCGACGACGGCATCAGCGGGCGGCTACCCGCAGCTCTCGGCGGAGTACATCGTCGACCAGAACCCCGACCTGATCTTCCTCGCCGACACGAAGTGCTGCGGCCAGGACGCGGCGACCGTCGCGGCTCGCCCGGGTTGGGACGTGCTCGCCGCGGTGCCGAACGGCGGCGTCGTCGAGCTCGACGACGACGTCGCCTCGCGGTGGGGGCCGCGGATCGTCGACCTGCTCGAGACCGTGGCCGACGGCCGTCGCCAAGGTCTGCCGGCCGGCTGACGTGCGCGCCGACAGGGACTCGCCGATCCACGGTGGGCGGTCCCCGTCGCGCGTCGTCGGCTCCTCGTCGCCGTCCTCGCCCGGTCTCACGATCGGGCCGGTCGGGCATCCCGCGTCGGCGGCGTGCTGCGCGAGCTGCTCGACCACCTGCCGTTCGTCCGCATGTCGACAGCGGGCTCAGCGATCAGCAGGCGAGCATCGTGTGGCAGTTCCGGGCCCCTCGGGTCGTGCTCGGGGTGCTGGTCGGGCGCGATGCTCGCGCTCGCCGGTGCGTCGTACCAAGGGGCGTTCCGCAACCCCCTCGCCGATCCGTACCTGCTCGGCGTGGCCGCCGGCGCCGGGCTCGGGGCCACGATCGCGATCGTGGCCCGACTCCGCCGGACCGCGGCACGCAGCGTGCTGTCGCCGGTTCCGGTCGCGCGCCTTCGCCGGGGCCCTCGGCGCGGCCGCCCTCACCGTACGTCGTCGGCCGGGCGCCGATCGGTCGCTCCGTCGGTCGGCCCGGCTGGTGCTGTCGGGGTGGCCATCGCGAGCTTCCTCACCGCCGCCCAGACCTACGTCCAGCAACAGAACACCGACGTCCTCCGCGAGGTCTACTCCTGGATCCTCGGCCGGCTGAACGACCGCGCAGTGGAACGACGTCGCCATCGTGCTGCCCGTACATCGTGCTTCTCCACGGCGGTGCTGCTCGCTCGCCCGGCGCAGCTCGACGTGCTCGCCGTCGGCGACGAGGAGGCGCGCCACGCTCGGCATCCGTGTCGACCGGGCCCGGCTCATCGTCGTCGCCGCCGCCTCGCTCGGCACCGCCGCGGCGGTAGCCGTCAGCGGGCTGATCGGATTCGTCGGCATCATCGTGCCCCACACGGTCCGGCTGCTCGTCGGTGGCAGCTACCGGCGGATCCTGCCCCTGTCGATGGTGCTCGGCGCCGCGTTCCTGGTGCTCACCGACCTGCTCGCGCGCACGCATCGACCAGCCCGCCGAGCTGCCGATCGGCGTCATCACCGCGTTCATCGGGGCGCCGTTCTTCCTGCTCGTCCTACGCAGCCCGGGCGGACGTCGGCATGACCGCGCTCGTCGCCAAGGACGTCAGTCGTCCGGCTCGGCGGCGCGACGCATCGTCGACCAGGTCTGACGCCTCGCGGGTCGAACCGGGGGAGTGGCTTGGCGGTCATCGGCCCGAACGGCGCCGGCAAGAGCACGCTGCTGCGGGCCCTCGCGGGCGTGCTGCCCTGCCGACGGTCGGGTCGAGCTCGACGGCGGCGCGATCGAGCAGCTGTGGGCCGCGACCGGGCCCGCCGCGCTCGCCATCGTCGCCCAGACACCCGGTCATCCCCGAAGGCATCTCCGTCGTCGACTACGTGGCCCTCGGCCGCACCCCGTACGCCGGTCTGTTCGGCGCCGCTCGCCCCGGGGACGCGGGCGCGGGTCGTCGATGCGCTCGCATGATCTCGACGTCGGCCACCTCGCCGATCGTCGCGGTCGAGACCCTCTCGGGCGGCGAACGTCAGCGGGTGCTGCTCGCCCGGGCGCTCGTCCAGGACACGCCGGTCCTGCTGCTCGACGAGCCGACGACCGTCGCTCGACGTCGGCCATCAGCAAGACGTGCTCGAGCTCGTCGACCGGCTGCGGCGCGAGCGGGACCTGGCCGTCGTCATGACCATTCACGACCTCACCCTCGCCAGCCGCTACCCCGACCGCCTGCTGCTCCTCGTCGGCGGCCGGGAGGAAGCGCGCGGGCACGCCGCACGAGGTGCTCACCGAAGCCCACCTCTCGCGCTTCTACGGTGCCCAGGTCCGGGTGCTGTGCCTCGACGACGGCATCGCCATCGTCCCCCGCCGACCCCTCTCCACGAAAGGAGCTCCCACTGACCGATGACCGATCCACCGCCGCCGACCAGCCGCTCACCGAGGACCCGCGGCCCGACGGGCTGCGCACCGCACCGTCGCTGGTGCTCGTGAACACCGGCGACGGCAAGGGCAAGACCACCGCGGCGCTCGGCGTGCGTGCTGCGCGCCGTCGCCCAGGACTGGAAGGTCGCCGTCGTGCAGTTCCTGAAGTCGGGTGAGTGGAAGGTCGGCGAGGAGACGGCCGGCTCGCCGGCTCGGCGTCGACTGGTGGGCCATCGGCGAGGGCTTCTCGCTGGGACTCCGACGATCTCGACAAGGACCAGGAGACCGCCCGGCTGGCCTGGGCCAAGGCCAAGGCGGTGCATCACCTCCGGCGAGTACCGGCTGGTGATGCTCGACGAGATCACCTACCCCATCAACTGGGGCTGGATGCCGATCGACGATGTGGTCGCCACGATCCGTCAACCGCCCCCCGCGGACCAGCGTGATCTGCACCGGGCGCGACGCCCCGGCGGAGCTCATCGAGATCGCCGACACGGTCACCGAGATGCGCGACGTCAAGCACGCCTACGACTCCGGTATCGCCGCCAAGAAGGGCATCGACTACTGAGCGGGCTACTCGCTGCTGCTGGGTGGCGTTCGGAGTGGGAAGAGTCGGCTTGGCCGTCGAGCTGGCGAGGCGGTCGGGCGAGCCGGTCACGTTCGTCGCCACCGCCGAAGCCGGGTCGACGACGAGATGGCCGCGGCGGATCGCCGCCCATCGGGACGAGCGTCCGGCCGAGTGGCACGACGGTCGAGGCGCCGCGGGACCTCGTCGGCGGCGATCGACGGCGATCGACGCCGATCGGTTCCTCGTCGTCGATTGCCTCACGGTGTGGACCGCGAACCTGCTGCTCGCCGAGGTGCCCGACGACGACGGTGCTCGACGCAGGCCGAGCCGGGTGGCCGGCGTCCCTCGCCGCCCGCGCCGGGCGCCGGAGTCGTCGTGACCAACGAGGTCGGCATGGGCGTCCATCCGTCGAGCGAGCTCGGCCGGCACTATCGCGACCTCCTCGGCGCGGTGAACGTCGCGTTTCGCCGACCGCGCCCGGAACGCCGCGCTCGTCGTGGCCGGACGAGCGCTCCCCTGCTGCCGGCCGCCGAGCTCCTCGGGTGAGACCGGGACCTCTGTGAAGGACCTCCGGGTCGCCGGCTCGTTCCTGACCCGCGTCCCGATGCACGTCGAGGGCACCGTCGAGGTGCCGCGAGCGACGCCGTGGTTCCCGGTGGTCGGGCTCGGAATCGGCGCCGCCGGCGCGAGCGTCCTCGCTCGGCCGTCGAGAGTTCCTGCCGCCCGGCCCGGCGGCTGCGCTGCCCTGGTCGTCACCGCGCTGATCACCGGGGCGTTCCACCACGACGGCCTGGCCGACATCGCCGACGCGTTCGGCGGCGGGTGGGATCGTGGAGCAGCGCCTGTCGATCCTGAAGGACTCCCGCCACGGCACCTACGGCGTGGTGAGCCTCGTGCTCGACGTCCTCGTCCAGTGGAGCGCCCTCGTCGTCGCTCCCGGCGTCGCTGGGCCGCGGCTGGGCTGATCGCCGCCCACGTCCTCGGGCGCACGGCGATCCTCGGCGTGCTGCTGGTCGGGCCGCCGGCCGCCCGCGAAGGGCTCGGGACCGACTACGCCGCCGGTCTACGCCAGGCGTCCGGTGGTCGCCGGCATCGGCGTCGGCGTCGGCGTTGGTCGCACTCGCCGCTGGGGCTGTGGGTCGTCGTCGCCGTGGCGATCGTCGCGGCGGGCTGCGGTCTCGTCCACGAGCTCGCCCGCCGCAAGATCGGCGGGTTCACCGGCGACGTGCTCGGGGCCGCCGAGCAGGTCGGCGAGGCCCTCGTTCTCCTGACTGTCGCCGCTGTCGCCACTGCCGGCCACCTTCCGTGGTGGGCGCGCTGACTCCGTGGCCCGACCGCGCACGCGAGCGCGGCCGGATGGATGGTTCGGAACGCTCGTTGCGGTTGCCCGCTCGACATCGATACGGTCACGGCCCGCTCCGGCGGTCGGAAGGGGGGCAACGATGGGCGCACCGGCGCACGACGACCCGGCGGGGAGGGCTCGATCTGCTGCGCGCCGTCGCGGTCGTTGCCGTGCTGCTCTACCACGCCGATCATCTGCTCCCCGGCGGCCTGCTCGGCGTCACCGTGTTCTTCACCCTGTCCGGGTTCCTCATCGGCGGCCAGCTGTGGCGACAGTTCGACGATGACTCCAGGCTCGATCTGGGCGGCTTCTGGTCGCGGCGGGTCCGACGGCTGGTGCCCGCTTCGATCGTCACGGTTGCCGCCATCGTGATCGTCTGGCCGGCGCTCGGCTACGACCTCCCTCCCCGCGAGATCATCAGCTCGCTCCTGCCGTTGCGAAACTGGGAGATGCTGAACGGGTCGGTCGGCTACGGCGCCATCGCCGAGCCCGACCGCACATTTCTGGTCGCTGGCCGTCGAGGAGCAGATCTACCTGGTCCTGCCCTTCGCAGTCTGGGGTCTCGCCCGGTGGGGTCGTCCTCGGGGTGGCCCTCGCGGTGCTCGCCGCCGCCGCGACGGCTTCGTTCGGGTGGGCGATCTGGCTCGCCGGCTCGGGCCGATTCGATCGCGCCTACCTCGGCACCGACGCCCGAGCTCGGTGAGGTCGCTCCTCGGGGTGATCGTCGCGATCTGGACCGTCGAGCGCGGTCGTCCCATCCGCACGAGTCGATGGAACAGCGTCGTCGCCGGCCTCGCGTTCGCCACCATCGCGGTGCTCGTGGTCGTCGTCGAATGGCCGTCGCCTGCGGTCTCGACCTGGGCGATCCCGCTGGCTGCTGTGGCCGCGGCGGTCGTGTGCGTGACTGCGAGCCGCTCGGGCGAATGGGTCGACCGGGTTGGTCGGCGAGCGCCCGTGCGCGTCCGTTGCCGACCACGCCTACGAGCTCTACCTCGTGCACGTACCGGTCTTCGCCATCGTCACCACCTACCGCACCGGTTGGGATTCCGAGACGTTGTTGCTCGCCCGGCTCGGAACCACGATCGGGCTGGCGGTGGTGCTCCATCAACTGGTGGAGCCGGTGCGGCGGCGAAGGTGGCTTCCGTCGCCGCGGTTGCTGGCCGGCACGCTCGTCGGCGTGATCCTCGCGACCGGTGTCGCTGCCGAGGCACGGGCCAGCCACACGACCGTGAGGACGACGTCGGGCGCTCCACCGATCGCGGCAGCGGCCGAGTTCGAGCAGGCGTCGCAACTCAGTGCTGCGGCCATCGAAACGGTCCCGCGATCGGCGCCGAAGGCCAATGCCGCATCGTCGGTCGCGCCATCGCCGGAAGCTTCACCGCGATCGGCAAGTGCCCGGCCGGCGACGGGCGCCTCTGCGGCCACGGCGGTGCCTGCAAGCACCACCACGCAGGGGCCTCCCCAGCCCGATCCGGCCTCGCTGTGGATCGTGGGCGACTCGACCTTGCGCGAGCTCGACGATCCCGACATGACCCACCCGATCTTGTCGGAGGCCTTGACCGACGGGGGCTGGAAGATCAGCGGCGTGGTCGGCCTGCGTGCGCTCGCGACCTGCGGACCTCGTCCGCTCGACGATCCGTACGACGATCTCCCAGCGACCACGCTCCCCGCCGTTCGGGATGGGATTCGAGAGTGGTTCGACGTCGCCCCGGCCGCCCACGTGCTGGTCCAGTTGGGGTCGAACGACATCGCCCAGTTCGACTTCGACGACGACGAACTTCGCACGTGCCTCACGACAACGTTGGACGCGCTCCCGCCCGAGGTCGGGGTGTGGTGGGTCGTGCCGCCGGTCGGTCCGTGGTGCTGGTGTGATCTCGACGACTACCGCGAGGGAGTCGCCCAGTTCGCGGCCCTGCTCAGCGAGATCGCGGCCGATCGGCCGAACCTTCGCCTGATCGAGGACGCGCTGTCCGTCGAGGGAGTCGATCTGCGCTCGACGCTCGCCGAGGACGGCGTGCACGCCACCGAACTCGGACGAGTCCACCGGGTCGGGGGTCTGGTGGAGCGCCTCGGTCCGGCTGAGGCCTGACGGGCGCTCGACCGTCACCGATCGGTGAGGGTCGCGGGATCGTGCTCGACGCTGAGCGCCATCAGTCGACGCACGATCAGTTCGAGGTTCTCCTGGCGGTGGAACAGCAGCGACCGTGGTCCCTCGCTGACGGAATCCCCCGCGCCGGCCGCGACACCGGTCCAGGGCAGCGGGAGGTGAGTCAACGTCGCGAGCAGCCCGAACGATGCCGGGTCGCCGATGAGCACGCTCACCTCGACCACCGATCGGGCGGGGTCAGTGAGGTGGAGCTGGCCTCCGAACAGTTGGGCGTAGGGGCGCTCGGCTTCCAGGACGGCGAGCAACCCGGAATCGGGATGACGCGTGCACACCGTGAGCTGCATCCCCAACCGGCTGGCCGCCTGGATCAGCGAGGTGCGGTACCCGCACGGCGGCCCGACGAAGGCAATCGAGGTGGTGCGGAGGTGTCCGACCAGGTCCCGTACCGTCAACAGATCGGCGAGCACCCGCAACGGTGAGTGGCGGTCGGTTCCGGCGTTCACGATCGGCACCCGCGACTGGCGGCTGTAGCGCTCCAGCACCTCGTGGTGCTCGGCCCCGATGACTGCTGCTCGCAAGGGCGGTCGGAGGCCGGCGCCCATCGGGTTGGCTCGGTCCGTCCACAGGGAGGGCCAGTCGCTCACGAGGACTCGGCCGCCGGCTTGATCGATGGCGTGCTCGACGGCGTGACGAACGTGTTCCTCGGCCGGCGGGATGTCGATCAGGTAGGTGCCCTCCAGCCGGGGCCGCGGGCCCGATTCGACCAGGAGGCCGCCGATCTCCTCGATCGAGAGATCGGCGATCTCGAGAATCGCCGACCGCACCCGCCGGTGTTCGCCTCGTTCGGTGGCGGGAGTGGCGGCGCTGGTCATGACTTCAGTGTGGGCAGGTCCCCTGCCGGAGGTGAGGGGCCAAAGTCCCGGGAGGCAGGCGCGGTCGGCCCCTCCGCCGGGGCGAGCACGGCGCGATCGTCGAGGCATGGTCGAAGAAGTGGCCAATCCGCTCACGGGCGTCATGACGCAATCGGAGTGTCTCGCGAAGCTCAGGTGCGACGACGTGGCGCGACTCGGGTTCGTGGTCGACGGCCGCCCCGTCGTGCTCCCCTTCAGCTATCGCCTGGTCGAGCGAGCGGCGGGGCTTCCCGAAGTGGTGGTCAGCTTGTCTGCCCATGCCGAGGTCGCCCGCGCCGATGCGGCGGTCTGTCTCGAGCTCGATGAGATCGACCGGGACGCTCGGAGAGCCTGGAGCGTGGTGGCCGCCGGGCGGATGCGCCGACTGTTCCCGGGCGAAGCGCTTCCGGTCCCCGTGCCGCGCACCGCTGGTGACCAGCTCGAGATCAGGGTCATCGAGCTCACAGAGCTCACGGGCCGAAGGTTCGTCACCGTGGACCGGCCGTCGCCGGTGTACTCGGTGGAGTGGCAGGTCGGCTGATCGGAGGCAAGGCGATGGATTCGACAGGCGCGTACGCCAAGTTGGGTGAGGAGGAACAGCGTTGGCTCGCGGAGCGGGAGCTGCGGGGCGCCCACCGCAACACGGTCACCGTCGAGGGCGCAGCTGGCGGCGGCGTGCAGGCAGGGGACCGCAGCGACATCGCAGGGACAACGAGCGCGTGGGAGGAGGACGGCGAGTTCCTTCGCCGAGCTGATTTGGCGCTCGCCGAGATTGCGGCTGCTCGCGGCCGGCTCGACGCCGGCACCTACGGACGCTGTGAGATCTGCTCCGTCGAGATCGATCCGGAGCGGCTCGAAGCCCTCCCCGCCACCCGCGTCTGCATCCGCCACGCCCACTGAACCTGTGGGGTCGCCGATGAACCTGCAACGTGCATCGGCGACCGCAAGGACGGGCGGCGGAGGGTCAGTGGGTGAAGCTGACGTGGGGAAGGCGCTTGGCGAGCCACCGAGGCAGGTACCAGTTCCGATCGCCGAGCAAGGCCATCGTCGCCGGGACCACCAGCACCCGGACAACGGTCGCGTCGAGCGCCACCGCGACGGCCAGGGTGAGCCCGAGCTCGGTCGGCGGGATCGGCCCGGTCACCCCGAAGGCCACGAAGACCACGATCATGATGAGTGCCGCGTTGGTGATCGGCCGACCGGTGCGAGCGATGCCCTCCTGCACCGCCGTGAGCGTGGAGCCGGTTGCCTCGTAGCGCTCCCGGATGGCGGCGAGCAGGAACAGTTGGTAGTCCATCGACAATCCGAACAACAGGGCGAAGAAGAACAGCGGAGCCCACGCGTCGACGAAGCCCTGGTGCTCGATGCCGACCAGCCCGGCACCGATGCCGTGCTGGAACACGATGGTCGCGAAACCGAAGGCGGCCCCGACGGTGAGCAGGTTCATTGCGATCGAGAACGCGGCGATCACCAGACTCCGGAACACCACGAGCAGCAGCACGAAGGCGACGACGAGGATGATGCCGATGGCGAGGGGTGCCTTGCCGGTGAGCACGCCCGTCAGATCGTGGTTCTGGGAGGCGGGCCCGCCGACCGCTGCGTCGGGCGCTACGCTCGCCGACCGAGTCACGCAGATCGGCGACGAGCGTGGAGGTGGCGGGGTCGTCGACGGCCGACGAACCGACGACGCGCACGACGAGCCGGCCCGACTCGCCGCAGGCTCGCTCACGATGCGGGCATCGACGACGCCCTCGATCGAGGCTGCGGTGTCGACCACGAGTTGGGCCTGTTCGGCCGGTGTCGTGATGAAGACGGGCGCGGCGGCTCCAGGGCCGAACGCGGCCACCAGGGTCTCGTAGCCATCGCGGCTGGTGCGACCTTCGTCGACCACGCGCGCCCCGGGCATGCCCAGCCGCATTCCGATGGCGGGGGCGGCCAACGCGGCGAGCACCCCCACCCCGATCACGAGCGTGCGCACCGGGCGGCGCAGTGACGCTGCGGTCATGCGGGCCCAGCGTCCTTCCGCAGCGATGTCGGGATCCTCGGCGCCGTGCGGGTGCGGGTTGCGGCGGGTGCGCAGCGCGCGGTCGCCCATGGCCACCAGCACTGCTGGGAGCAGGGTGAGCGCAGCGACGGCAACCGCGACGACCGCAAGGATCATGCCGAGCGCCATCGATCTGAAGACCATCACCGGCACGACGAACACTGCGGCCAGTGAGAACACCACCGTCAGCGCCGAGAGGAACACGGCTTTGCCGGCCGTGGCCAGGGCGTTGGCGATGCCGTCGAGCGCATCGGCGCCCTCGGCTCGTTCCTCCCGGTAGCGCGAGACGATGAACAGGCTGTAGTCGATGCCCACTGCGAGGCCGATCATCATCGAGAAGTTCATCGCCCACACCGAGAGCGGGAGTTGGAGCCCGAGCAGGTGCAGTGAGGCGAAGCCGACGGCGATGCCGGCGACGGCCAGGAGGAGCGGGATGCCGGCCGCGATCGCGCTCCCGAACGCGACGAACAGGAGGACGATGGTGGGCAGGCCCGACAGGAGCTCGGCTCGGTGCAACGCCGTTTCGTTGGTGTCGTTGAAGTCCGACCAGACCGGCCATTCACCCGTCACGTCAACGGTGGCACCGGGGCTCAGCGCCAACTCGCTCACGAACTCGCCCAAGGCGCCGGCCGATTCGGGAAGGTCGGCGTCGTCGGTGCCCTCCAGCGCCACCGGCACGAGGGCGGTGCGCCCGTCGCGGGCGAAGAACCCGGAGTCAGGAGGCACCGTTGCCGGGTCGACGACCGCCGCCGCCCCAGGTGCCTCTCCGAGCGCGTCGACGAGGGCAGCCAGCCCGGCAGGCTCGTCGGTGAGCGGTTCCGGCTGTTGGTACACCACGTACGCAGCCTCGGCTCCGAGGGACGCGAAGTCGCGCCGGAGCTCGTCCCGCACGACCTGAGACGTGGTGCCCTGAGCCTCCCAGCCCGCACCCGAGAGCGCACCTGTGAGTGTTGCGGCGAGCGGTGCCGCGAGCAGGGTGAGCAAGACCCACGAGCCGATCACAGCGCGTCGTCGGCGCGCCGAGAATCGCGCCAACCGGGCCAGCAGGCCCGGCGGTTGATCGTGGTGATGACCTCGTTCGACATCGTGTTCGGTGGTGATGGACATCGTGAACAACCTCCTGGCGCAGGCGGCGCAGGCGGCGCAACGCCGCGTGATACCCGGTCAGGTCCTCACCATATATACCCCTTAGGGTATCCGCAACCCCTTTGCTCGGCGTGCTCTCGCTCGGGCCGAATCGATCAGGCCAGCTTCAGGAAGAGCTTCTCGACCTCGTCGAGATCGAAGCCGGACTCGGCGGCGATCGTCCGGATGGGAGATGCAGGTGGCCAGCCCGGCGGCGAGCAGCTTGAAACCCGCCTGGTCGAGCGCCTTCCGGGCCGCGGAGAGCTGGGCGATGATGTCGCGGCACTCGCGGCCTTCGCGGATCATCGCCTGCACGCCGCGTACCTGGCCCTCGGCCCGAGCGAGCCGGCGTAGCAGATCCGACGTGACTTCCTCGGGGAGTTCCATGGGACCGAGCATACCCCCGAGGGTGTCGGCCAGGCATCGATCGGGGTGCTGCCGGCACGGGACCGATCATCGAGGCCCTGCGCCCTTACCATGGCGATCCCGCCGTCGAGAGAGGTCCTGCGATGCTGTTGCCCGAGCCCCCGGTCTGTTCGTTCGCGAGTGACAACGCGGCCGGCGTCTCGCCCGAGGTGATGGAGGCGCTCGTCGCCGCCAACACGCCGGCGGCGCTCGCCTACGGCGACGATCGGTGGACCGCCGAGGCGGTCGGGGCGTTCCGCGATCTCGTACGACGCACCGGTCGAGGTGCTCTGGGCGTGGGGCGGCACCGGCGCCAACGTGGTGGGACTGGCCTGCCTGCTCCAGCCGTGGCAGGCGGTGATCTGTGCCGGACTCGCGCCCACATCGTGGTCGACGAGTGCGGCGCGCCGGCTCGGTTCACCGGCGCCACCATCGTGCCCGTGGCCCGACGAGCGACGGCAAGCTCACCCCCGCCGCGATCGAGCCGTACCTCGCAGTGGCAGGGAAGCGAGCACCACCCGCAGCCGGCGGTCATCTCCATCAGCCAGGTCACCGAGCACGGGCACGGTCTACTCGGTCGACGAGATCGCCGCCCTGGCCGACGCGCCCACGGCCACGGCCTCACCGTCCACCTCGACGGAGCCCGGATCGCCAACGCCGTCGTGGCCACCGGAGCCGGGCTGCCGACGATGATCCGCGACACCGGGGTCGACGTGATGACCTTCGGGGCGACGAAGAACGGCGCGATGTACGGCGAGGCGGTCGTGTTCCTGCGGCCCGAGCTCGCCCGCGACGCCCGCTTCGTGCGCAAGCAGGCCGGTCAGCTCCCGTCGAAGGCCCGCTTCGTCGCCGCCCAGATGACTGGCGCTGCTCGACGACGAGCTCTGGCTCGCCAACGCTCGACACGCCAACGCCATGGCGCGCCTGCTCGCCGACCTGGTCTCGCGGGCATCCCCGGCGTCACGATCTGACCGGTCGCCCGGAGGCCAACGCGGTGTTCGCCCAGGTGCCCGCGGCGAGCTCATCGAGCCGACTGCAGGACTGGTCCTTCTTCTGGGAGTGGGACCTCTCGGCAGTCGCTGGTGCGCTGGATGACCAGCTTCGTGACCACCGACCGGACGACGTCGCACCGGTTCGCCGCCGGGGTGCCGCGTGATCGCCGATCCGTGCGGAGTTCGGGCCCCGCCGGTCAGCGCACATCTAGACTCCGGCCATGGCTGCCTCTCGACGAACCCCGCGTTCTGCCCAGTACTGCGAAGCCATCTTCGAGCTCGACGAAGACGACGTCGACGTGATCCAGGCTCGGATCGCCGAGCGGCTCGACATCTCGCGCCCGGCGGTTTCGGAGATGATCCGGCGCATGGACGGCTGCCGGTCTCGTCGTCGGCGGACAAGGGCCAGGTCACGCTCACCGCGACCGGGCGCGGTCTCGCCGAGCAGGTCGTGCGCCGTCACCGGCTCGCCGAACGCTTCCTCACCGACGTGCTGAAGCTCTCGTGGGCCGATGCCCACACCGAGGCCGGCAAGTGGGAGCACGTCATCAGCGAGCCGGTCGAGGTGGCGATGATGGTCGCTGCTCGGCGATCCCGACCACCTGCCCGCACGGCAACCCGATCCCCGGCTCCTCCTACGCCGCGCCCGACGCCCAGCCGCTGAGCGGAGGTGCCGGTCGGCGACACAGTTCACCGTCGCCCGCATCCCCGAGGAGCTCGAGTTCACCCCTGGACTGCTCGATTTCCTGCGAGGAGTCCTGGCTGACCCCGGGTCGGCAGCGGCACCGTCCGGGCGGCGTCGCCCGACGGCACGCTCACCGTCGAGGTCGACGGTCGGGCGGTCGGCATCGGCGTGTTCGCGAGCGACCGCATCCTCGTCACCGTCTGACGGCGCGGCGGCCGGTCGCACGCGTCGATCGGACTGGTCTCGGTCAACAGCACCCGGCAGCGGCGCTCGCTCGATGCCCCAGCTCCCCGTCGGCGTCGCGGGCGTAGCGGTCGTCGTATCGGATGTGCATCACGTAGTCGGTCGCCCTCGGTGCGGATCGACGTGGTGGGCGATGCAGACCACCTCGCCGATCGGCCGTGTCGTCGTCGACGAGGTCGTAGCGGCGATTGCCGACGAAGTGGAAGGTGACGTCGTAGCGCGCCAGGAGCACGGGGACCTCGGCGAGCGCATCGTGGCCGCATCGGGTCCGGATGGCCGGACCGTCAGCCTGGGTCGTGCACGGAGAGCTCGCCCGTCGGGCAGGAACGCCGAGGTGTACAGTGCACCGTCCCCGTGGTCGGCGCCGGCGGCGTAGCGATCCGCCAGTTCCGCGCAGCTCCGTTCGGTGGTGTGGTCCATGCGTCCCTCCTCGGCACTCAACAGTGAATGGCGCACAGTAGGGCACTTCCGTGCGCCTGACGGGACGTCGATGACCATCGCCGACTAGCGTTGCCCGCGGTTACTGAGCACCGCTCAACAAGCGCCTCCGGAGGATGGACGATGCGAATCCGAGTCGATCAGGAGCGTTGCCAGGGCCACGGCCGCTGCTACTCGCTCGCCCCCGATCTGTTCGAGTCCGACGACTTCGGCAACGGGGTCGAACTGCAACGGCGGCGTGGTGCCGGCCGGCTCCGAGGATCGGGCCCGTCTGGCCGCCGGCAACTGCCCGGAGCACGCCGTCCTGGTCGAGGATATCCTCGATGACGAGCGATGGAGCGATCAGCGACTGGGCCGCCGACTTCGATCACGCGGATCCGGAATGGGCCGCCGATCCCGTATCCGATCTGGGACGATCTCCGCGAGCCGGTGCCCGATCGCCCACACCGACCGGTACGGCGGGGTGTGGTTGCCGACCCGGCACGACGATGTCGCCGCGATCGCCTACGACACCGAGCACTTCACCTCGCGCAGCGTCGTGGTCACCCACATGCGGCCGCTGGCGCGGCGCCGCGTGGGCATCGCCCCGCCGATCTCGTCCGATCCGCCGTTCCACCACGGCGCTCGGCGACTGCTCCTCCCGGCGTTCGCGCCCCGGGCCATCGACGACCTCGAGCCGTTCACCCGGGCCTACTGCCATGAGCTGATCGACGCCCTGGCTCGGCAAACCGGTGGTCGACGCTGCGGTGGACTACGCCCAGAACATCCCCGTACGGGTGATCGCCGGCCATGCTCGGCTTCCCACAGGAAGACGCCGATCTGTTCCGGCAGTTCGTGAAGAACGTGCTCGAGGGAGTCGACCTGCCGCCGGAAGTGCGGATGAAGAACTTTCAGGAGCTCGATGCCTACCTGGCGGTCCAGATCGCCGAGCACCTCGAGCGTCCCGCGCGACGACCTGACCAGCTACCTGCTGGCGGCGGAATCGACGGTCAGCCGCTGAGTCCGCGAGCACGTGCAGGGCACCATGGCGCTCCTCCTGCTCGCCGGCATCGACACCACGTGGAGCGCGATCGGCGCGTCGATCTGGCATCTGGCCCGCACCCCGGTCGATCGCCGACGACTCGTCGACGACCCGGCGATGCTGCCCGTTGCGATCGAGGAGCTCCTTCGGGCCTACGCGCCGGTCACCATGGCTCGCCTCGTGATCCACGACATGGAATGGCGCGGCGTGTCCATGAAGCAGGACGACTGGGTCCTGTTGTCGTTTCCCGCCGCCAATCGGGATCCGGAGTTCATCGAAGACCCGGATCAGATCGTGCTCGATCGCGCCGTCAACCGGCATTCGGCGTTCGGGCTGGGGATCCACCGATGCGTCGGATCGCACCTCGCCCGCATGGAGCTGCGAGTGGCGCTCGAGGTGTGGCTGGAGCGGTTCCCCCACTTCGCCGTCGACGACTCGCAGCCGACCCTGTGGTCGCCCGGTCAGGTGCGAGGGCCCCGGCGGCTCCCCGTGCGCATCGGGTGACGGTCACCGCCACCGGCCGCAGTCGGCTGCCGGCCGACGAACGGCGCCGGCAACTCATCGCGATCGGGCTGCGCCGATTGGTCGACGAACCGATCCACGACCTCTCGCTCGACGTCATCGCGGCCGAAGCAGGGTTGTCGCGCAGCCTGTTGTTCCACCACTTCCCGTCGAAGCGCGAGTACTACTTGGCGGTGGTGTCGGCGGCCGCCGACCACCTCCTCGACGCAGCCGAGGTTCCGGCCGGGACGCCGGTCGCCGAACGACTGGCCGAGATCGTCGATGCGTACGTGGCCTTCGTGGCGGTCCACCGGGCCCGAGTACCGGGCGCTCGTCGGCACGCGGGCGGCGGCGACCCCGGTGTGCTCGACGTGTTCGATGCCACCCGGGTGGAGCTGGCTCGCCGTTTCCTCACCGCGGCCGGGTTGCGTCACACGCTCGCTCGTGAGGTGGCGGCGCGTTCGTGGTTGGCCATGGCCGAAGAGCTCGTCCTCGGGGGAGGCGGCGGTCCGCTCCCCGACGGCCGGATTTCGGGCAGCGCTGAGCTGGTGGAGGCCTTTCGGTGGATCGTCGGGCGTTTCGGTCAGCCGAGCGCGGCGAGGATCGCGGCCAACAGGTCCTCGTAGGTGTCGAGCGCCGGGTACTGCGGGAACTCGGTGATCACGTTGGGTGGCGCGTGGAACAGGAACCCGGCGTGGGCCGCGCCGAGCATCGCCGTGTCGTTGTAGGAGTCGCCCGCGGCGATCACCCGATAGTTGAGACTGCGGAACGCCTCGACCGCGTGGCGCTTCTGATCGGGCTGCCGCAGCCGGTACCCGACGATCCGGTCGTCGGCGACCACGAGCCGATGGCAGAACAGCGTTGGGAATCCGAGCTGGGCCATGAGCGGCCGTCCGAACTGCTCGAAGGTGTCCGACAGGATGATCAACTGGGTACGGGCGCGGAGCTCGTCGACGAACGCACGCGCCCCGTCGAGCGGGCTCAGCCCGGCGATGACGTCGGAGATCAGCGACAGCGTCAGCCCGTGTCGCTCCAGCAGGTCGATGCGGTAACCCATCAGGCGGTCGTAGTCGGGTTCGTCGCGCGTCGTGCGCCGCAGCTCCTCGATGCCGGTGCGCTCGGCGACTGCGATCCAGATCTCGGGGACCAGCACGCCCTCCAGATCGAGGGTGACGATGGACTGCTGGGGAAGGTCGGCGCCGCTCACCGGTGCAGTCTCGCAAAGCCGAGGTGTCGCGTGGCGACCGCCGGCGCGACAACACTGGTGCCATGACCACGTTCGCCCCGCTCCAGGTCGAGCCGGCCGCCGGCGCGCTCGGCGCCTTCGTCACCGGTATCGATCTCACCCGCCCGCTCGCCGGCGAGGAGCTGGCCGCACTCCGAGCTGCGCTCGACGCCTTCGCCGTGGTGTTCCTGCCCGACCAGGCAATGAGCCTCGACGACCTCGAACGCGTCACCGAGGAGCTCGGCGGACGAGACGTCACACCCTTCGTCCGTCCGCTCGCGGATCGACCCCACGTGATCAAGGTCGTGAAAGAACCCGACGACGAGCTCAACTTCGCCAATGCGTGGCACACCGATCTGTCCTACCTCCCCGCCCCGCCCAGCTACACCTTGCTGCACGCTTGGGACGTGCCGGTTGCCGGAGGCGACACGGTCTGGGCGAACCAGACCCTGGCGTTCGAGACGCTGTCGGACGGGCTGCGCGACACGCTCCGCGGGCTGTCGGCGGTGCATTCGGCCGGCATGGCCTACGGAACCGGCGGGTATCTCGAAGCGGTGCGCGAGAAGTCGTCGATGGCGATCGAACCCTCGGCCGATGCCCACCGCCAGCAAACCCACCCGGCGGTGATCCGCCATCCCTCGACCGGGCGCCCAGCGTTGTACCTGAACCCGGTGTACACCACCCGCTTCGCCGGGTGGTCGGCGGCCGAATCGCGTCCGCTCCTCGACCACCTGTTCCGTCACGCGGTGCACGAGAACCTCACGTGCCGGTTGCACTGGCGGCGTCACACCCTCGCGATCTGGGACAACCGCTGCACCCAGCACAACGCCTTGAACGACTACCGCGGCGTGCGGCGCGAGATGTACCGCACCAGCGTTCGCGGCACGACCCCGGTGGCCGCCTGAGCAGTGGCGGGGAAGGCCCGCCGCGCTGGGTCAGCCGGTGGGGCGACGACGGCGGCGGATGTAGGCCGCCGCTCCGATCGAAACGACCAGCACCGCGGCCGCCGCCACGATCACTGCCCTGCTCCCGGCCGAGTCGACGGAGTCGGCCGGCTTCGGGTCCGTGCCCGCCACCGTCGGCGCCGGACCGACGGCCACCTCGTCGGTTGCCACAGGTTGGGACGCCGCCGGCGCAGCAGTGGTCGCCGGCGGCAGGCTCGCGGTCGGCGGTGCGGTCGCGGTAGTGGTCGGCGAGGCCGGCACGGCCACGAGCGCAGTGGCCGTCGATTCCGGTTCCACGGAGGTGATGGTGAGCGCCCAGTCACCACCACCGGGGACGTCGATCACGGCGGCATAGCGAGCGCCTTGGGTCCGGGGGAGTGGGACCGGTCCGACGACCTCTCCTGCCGGGCCGGTGGCAACTGCTTCCACGACCGCGGACTCGGCGAGTTCGCCGTCGTTCGCGTAGAGGATGCCGACCTCGATCGAGATCGACAGCTCCGTCGCTCGGGCGACCGTCACGGTCATCTCACCCTCCTCGCCGTGGGCATGGGCGGCGGGGCCAGGGGACAGGAACGGCAGGACAAGGGTCGCCATCGCGACCATGACTCGACCGACCGACTGTCGTCGGCCGCGCGTGGCCTGGGAACGTGGCTCCGGCATCGCTCCAGCATGCCGTGCCCGAAGCCGGCGCGGCGAGCCTCCACGAGGTGACGTCGACCACCTCGGCCGGCCCCCGTCAGGCGCCGTATCCTGGCTCCGGCACCGCAGCGAAAGGCAGGCCCATGGGTCCGATCCGTGCTGTCCAGGTGGTCCTGGGGACCACCGACCTCGCCGCCGACCTGGCGTTCTTCGAACCACTCGGTTTTCGGGTCGACGCCATCCATCCCGCCGACTCGCCGACCCATGCCGTCGTCAGCGGCCATGGCATCGTGTTGCGGCTGGCGCCCCCGGAGTCGAGAGCCTCGGGTGAGCCAGGAACGGCCCTCACGTTGCGGGTGATCGCCGACGATCCCGAGACCCTCGCCGGACCCGCCGCTCAGCCGACTCCGGCCGGCCCGGTGCTCACGGCGCCGAACGGGACCCGGTTGGTGTTCGTCGCCTCGGATCCACCGGTCGCCGTACCCCCCGAGGACCAGTCGTTCGTGCTCAGCCGGTCGGCCGACACCTCGCAATGGCACGTCGGGCGGGCCGGCATGCGGTACCGCGATCTGATCCCCGGTCGCCAGGGCGGCCGGTTCATCGCATCGCACATCGCCATTCCCGAAGGTGGCCCGGTGCCCGATTACGTGCACTTCCACAAGATCCGTTTCCAGATGATCTTCTGCCGGCGGGGATGGGTCCGCCTCGTGTACGAGGACCAGGGAGACCCGTTCGTGATGCAGGCAGGCGACTGCGTGCTCCAGCCGCCACGCATCCGTCACCGTGTGCTGGAAGCTTCGCCCGGCCTCGAAGTCGTCGAGATCGGCTGCCCGGCGGACCACGAAACCATTGCCGATCACCGACTCGCCCTCCCCACCGGGCACCTCGATCCGGATCGTGACTTCCGCGGTCAACGCTTCGTGTTCCACCAGTCGGCCGCCGCCATGTGGGAGCCCTGGCGGGCGGACGGATTCGAAGCGCGCGCGACATCGGGTTCGGGTGGGCGACCGATGGGCTGGCCGGAGCCCGTGTCGTGCGGCCGACCGGCGCCGCGGGCGCGTCGGCCGCCACGCCGATGGGCCAGCACGCAGGCGAGTTCCAGTTCCTCTTCGTGCTCGACGGTGCGCTGACGTTGCGCCACACCGGTGCCCCCGACGAGCGGTTGATCGCCGACGACTCGGTGGTCCTCCCGGCCGGGTTGGACTACCAGCTCGCCGACTGTTGCCCCGGTCTGGAGTTCCTCGAAGTGACCCTTCCCCACGAGCTCCGCTGACAACCCGCTTCTCGCGAGGGCCTGCCCGGCGCCATCATGGCGGGCATGGTCACCATCAAAGAGCGGCTCAAGCACGATCTCACCGACGCGATGCGGGCGCGTGACGAGGTCGCCACCTCGACCCTACGCATGGTGCTCACGGCGGTGACCACCGCGGAGGTGGCCGGCACCGAGGCGGTGGTGCTGAGCGACGTCGACGTGGTGGCGGTGCTGCGCGCCGAGGCCAAGAAGCGCGCCGAGGCCGCCGACATCTATGAGCAGAACGCCCGACCCGAGAAGGCGGCCATCGAGCGCGCCGAGCTCGAGGTGATCGCCCGCTACCTTCCGGCGGCCATGGACGACGGGGCGTTGGCAGCAGTGGTCACCGAGGAAGTGGCCACCGCGACCGCGGCCGGCGTCACCGGTCCGAAGGCCATGGGAGTGGTGGTCAAAGCCGTCAAGGCCCGCGTGGGCGACCAGGCCGACGGGGCACGAATCGCCGCGGCGGTGAAAGCCGCCCTCGCCTGAGCCGCTGCGCAGATCAAGAACGGGCGGCCCGCTCGGCGAAGGCGGTCACGTCGAGCGCGATCCGTAGCGGGTCCTGGAACGGCCCGAAATGGCCGAACGTCGGGTACTCCACCAGCTCGCCGTGGCGTACGCCGCGAGCCACGCCGGCACCGAACAGGGCCGGTGGCATGTGCGCCTCCAGGCCCCCGATCATCACCAGCACGGGCGTGGCGATCGCGGCGAGATCGTCGGGCGACATGCCGACGACGCCCTCGAACGTGGCCGCCTCCCGCGCAGGTGGGCACTTCAACGTCACCGTGCCGTCGTCCTCGTCGCGGAACCCCTCCTCGACGTAGCGCCACAACACGTCGGTTCGCCACTGGTTCAGCGGCGGTCGGCTGGCGTAGCGAACGAACGCCTCGGTGCGCGACGCGAAGGTCGGGCGGCGCCGCCGAGCCGAGCTCGACATGTTGTTGTCCTCGTGCTGCATCGGCCCGATCGCGCTCGGGGGCGGCACGATCGGCTCGTAGGCGACGATCGACCCGAACGCTCCAGGTCGTCGTCGCGCGGCGTGCAGCATCACTGCCGCGCCCATCGAGTGCCCGAACCCCACCACCGGCCCGGGATGGCCGCCAGCAGCAAGTGCGTCGAGACAGGCGAGGAGATCGGCGGTCATCCCGTGCCAGCCCTGGTCGCCGTCGGGGCGCGCCGCTGAATCGCCGTGGCCGCGGTAGTCGACGGCCCACACGTGGTAGCGGTCCCGCAACGTGTCGGCCATCGGTCGATACACCGCGGCGAGGAACCCGGTTGCGTGGCTGATCAACAGCGGCGGGCCTTCGCCCCCGAAGTCATGGAGCTCGATGTCGACACCGTCGGCTGAAGTCACGCGCACGTCGGGTTTCCTAGCATCGGGCGCGCCGATCAGGGCGGTCGGGCCGACGGCACGCCGGTCTCGCTACAGTCGCCGCGTGACCCTGCGGTTGAACCTGTGGTGCGGGCCGAGGAACGTGTCGACGGCGTTGATGTACTCGTTCCGGCAGCGGGCTGACACCCGGGTGGTCGACGAGCCGCTCTACGGCCATTACCTCGCCACCTCCGGCGCCGTGCACCCGGGGTCGGCCGAGATCGTGGCATCGATGGAGACCGATATCGCAACGGTGTTGGAGCACGTGGTGCTCGGTCGGGTGGATCGCCCGGTCTACGTGCTCAAGCAGATGACCCATCACCTGATCCCCAGCGTTCCGCTCGACTTCCTCGACCGCTGCGTCAATGTCCTGGTGATCCGTGATCCCGTCGAGGTGCTCACCACCATCGTGCGTCAGCTTCCCGAGCCCACGATGCGCGACATCGGTATCGCCCGGCAGGTGCAGCTCGATGCCGAGCTGCGGGCCCGCGGCCAGGACCCGGTCGTGCTCGACAGTCGCTGGCTGCTGGAGGATCCCGAGGGAGTGCTGCAGCAGTTGTGTGCACATGTCGGCCTGGAGTGGGATCCGGCGATGCTGTCGTGGCCGGCAGGGCCCAAGCCGGAGGACGGCGTGTGGGCGCGGCACTGGTACGACAACGCGCACGCCTCGACCGGCTTCGTTCCGTACCGGCCGAAGACCGAACCGCTGCCGGCACACGTCGGCGCGCTCGCCGACGAGGCCGTGATGCTGTACCGCCAGTTACAGGGCCGCGCCCTTCGAGGAACCTCACGAGGAGACCGATGACCCCGTTCCTGCACACCGCGACGAGCGGCGAGGAGCCGCCCGCCGACCCGTACGGCCCCGCCGACCTGGTCGACCCCCGCAACGCCGACATCCTCGTCCACGTCGGTGGCCGGCTGATGCACCGCTCCCGCGCCGCGGTCTCGGTGTTCGACTCGTCGGTGCAGGGCGGCGATGCGGTCTGGGAGGGGTTGCGGATCTACGACGGCAAGGTGTTCGCTCTCGATCGCCACTTGGACCGGCTGATCGACTCGGCCAAGGCGTTGCGATTCGCGGGTGCGCCGTCGCGGGCCGAGGTGACCGAGGCGATCATCGAGACCCTGCGCGCCAACGGGATGCGGGACAACGCCCACATCCGTCTCACCCTCACCCGCGGTCCGAAGATCACCTCCGGTATGACCCCGACCAACAACCGCGCCGGCTGCACGCTCATCGTGCTCGCCGAGTGGAAGGCGCCGGTGTACGGCTCGGACGGCATCCGCCTCGTCTCGTCCGCGGTCCGGCGCAACTCTCCGGCCACGCTCGACAGCAAGATCCACCACAACAACCTGCTCAACAACATCCTCGCCAAGATCGAAGCCGACATCGCCGGCGCCGACGACGCGGTGATGCTCGATGTCCACGGCTTCGTCGCCGAGACCAACGCCACCAACTTGTTCGCCGTCCGGCGGGGCCAGGTCCTCACCCCGCACGGCGACGCCTGCCTGCCGGGGATCACCCGCGGGATCGTGCTCGAACTCAGCCGGGAGGCCGGGTACCCGACGCTGGAGCGCAACGTCTCGCTCACCGAGCTGTACGTGGCCGACGAGGTCTTCACCACCGGGACCATGGGCGAGCTGGCGCCCGTGCTCGAGATCGACGGGCGCACGATCGGGGATGGGGCGATCGGACCAGTCACCCGTGATCTCCAGGTCCGATTCGCTGCTCGCACGGCATCCGAGGGCACACCGATCCCGCCGTGACACCCGCGCCACGCGATGTCATGGGACACTCACTCAGTGAGAACCTCCGTTTCGCTCGCTCCGGCGGGCGTCCCGGTCGAGTCGCCGCCCCAGGCCGGGCCCCGACTCCCGGACTACCTCGATCCCGACGCGCATCTCCAAGAGCGCCGAATCTTGTTCGACCCTGCCCGGGCCGGGCTGTTCCTCGGCCGAACGGCAGGGGTTGGGGCGCCCAGCCACCGGCGATGCGAAGCCGACGACCGCCTGCTGTTGAGCCGCACCTCCGACGGCGAGTTCCTCGCGCTGGCCAACCTGTGCCCTCACGCGGTGCGACCGCTGTCTGCCGACGATCAGCCGGTGGATCGAGCGCGCATCACCTGCCCGTATCACCAGTGGTCGTTCCGGCTCGACGGATCGTTCATCGGGGCGCCGCTCACGAGCCCCTGTCCATCGGAGCGCGACCGCGCTCGGGCTCACCACGTTCCCGGTCACGGAATGGCACGGCCTGGCCTTCACCGACGGCCGTGGGAGCTCGTCGTTCGCTGCGGATCTGGCGGTCGTGGAGCGGTCCTTCGGCGCCCGGGGCATCGCCGACTGGCTCGACTTCTCTGACTGGGTCGAAGTCGGGGCGGCCGACGAGCACTACCGCGGCAACTGGAAGATCTTCCTCGAGGTGTACGGCGACTGCTACCACGTGCCGCCGTACCACCCGGGGCTGGCATCGTTCGCCGATTGCCCCGGGTTGGAGTGGACGGTGGGTCGTCAGGTGCACGTGCAGTTCGTCCCCCGCTCGGCGCGCGCCGGTGCGGCCTCTGCGCAGTACGCGGCCTGGCACGCGGGCCTGGAGACCTACCACCGGCTTCGGGGTGACGCCGTGCGGCCGTGGGCGACGGCATGGGCGGCGTTCTACCCATCGTTGATGGTCGAGTACTACAACGGTCTGCGGGTGGTCTCGACCGTCGCGCCGACCGGTCCGACGAGCTACGTGAACCGGGTCCGTTACTACGTGCCCCCCGACATGGAGGCGCTCGTCCCCGGCCTCCCGGCGGCGATCCTGGCCGCCTACGACGAGACGGCGCTGGAGGATCGGGCGTTGGTCGAGTCGCGCCACGACGGCCTCGTCGCCGCCGCCGAGCTCGGACTCGACACCCCGGTGTACCGGCCGGTGCTCACGGGCACGGCACCTGAGCTCGGCACGGCCCACTTCCATGCCTGGTGGTCCGAAGCCCGCGACCGCTCATGAGTCGTCGTCAGCGCCCTGCTCGTACACCACCCGGTCGATGGTGAAGTTGCCGGACAGCCCGCTGAGGGTCACGTAGTCGAGCACGGCGAGTCGGCCATCGACGAAGCGCAGGATCTCCGCCTCATACGGCTGGTCGGTGTCGACCGTGAACGAACCAAGGCCACCCGCGCCGGTGGAGCCGACCGTGAGCAGGCGAGTGCCGTCGACCACCTCTTCCGAACGCCGGTGGACGTCGCCGGAGACGACGAGGGGAACCGAGCCGGTCGACTCCGCCGCCAGCTGCAGCCCGGCGACTGCGAGCACATCGGGCTCGAGTCGTTCCACCAAACGGGCGACGGCGCCAGCGGACCGTTCCCTGGCCTCGCGTGCCTCACGGCCCGTGACTCCGCCGTCGCCGGAATCGACGGAGTAGAGGGGATCGGGGATCCCGAGCACCTTCACCCCGGCGATGTCGACGATCTCACGATCGATGACGGTGACGTTCCGCCGTCGCCCGATGGCCGCTCGGTTGGCGGGCGAGTCATGGTTCCCCGGCACGAAGAAGTACGGAACCGGGAGCTCCTCGAGCAGCGCACCGATGTTGGCCTCGAGGGGCAGGCCGTAGCTCGTGAGATCGCCGGTGTCCAGGATCGCCTCGACGTCGAACTGCTCGGCGAGGTTGGCGGCGACCTCGAGCCCGACCGGGTTCAGGTGCACGTCGCTGATGTGCAGGATCCGGACCTCTCGGGGCGACTGGGCGAGGAGTGCGGGGTTGGCGGCCTGCTGGGCGAGGATCTGGAGCTGGCCGGCGAGGACCTGGGCGCGGTCCTGGAGCCCTTGCAGGTTGCCGTACTCGCGCTCGACGGCGTCGAGGAGCTCGGGGGCTCGTTCGAGGGCACCCTCGAAGCGTGGTTCGGCGAACGCGTCCACGTCGTAGTCGACCCACATCGCCGAGAGCAGCACGAGCAGCGAGCAGGTTGCGCCGGCGGTCCCCGCCGCGAGGTGCACGAGCCGGCGCTCCGGCATGATCAGCCCGACGACCACGCCCGTGGCCGCCGCGAGCGCCAGCGCCCAGAGCACGAAACGCACCAACATGCCCTGGAACGCAGAGCGCGCGCTTGACGTTCCAGCACTGAGGTCGGGTCGCGATCGGTGGCGAGACGCTGGGCGCGTTCGATGTCGATGGACTCCACGCGTGCCTCCAGCCGCAACGGCAGGCGATGCGAGTCGACCAGCACCTGACCGAGCGGCGGGATCTGCAACGCCGTGCCGCCACCACCCCAGGCCAGATGGAGCGACAGCTCGGCGGGCCCGACCATGCCACCCGACGAAACCACCGGCAGCAACGCGGCGGTCGCGACCGCACTCAACGCACTGCACACGACGAGCAGCAGGCGCCGTCGGGTCGTCTGGGGCAGCCGGCGGACAGTCACCCGCAAGGGTCTACCCGGTCGCGGGCGTCCTCACCCGTCAGCGACGTCTCCTCAGAGCCAGTCGCGGCGCTTGAACGAGGCATACAGCCCGCCCGACAGGGCCACCACGAGCACCGCCGACGCGATCACCCCGTTCGTGTTCCCGTTGCCCGGGTAGGGCACGTTCATCCCGTAGTACCCGGTGATGAGCGTGGGCACGGCGATGATGGCCGCCCAGCTGGTGACCTTCTTCATGATCAGGTTCTGGCGGTAGTCGCGCAGGCTGAGGTTGGTCTCCACGATCGTGGCCACCAGATCCCGGAGGCCATCGCTCGATTCGGTGACTCGCAGGATGTGGTCGTACACGTCCTGGTAGTACGGGTACATCCCTTCCGTGACGGTTCCCAGCTCGCGGCGCATCAACGCGCTCACCGCTTCACGCATCGGGAGCGAGAGGCGGTGGAAGCTCACGAGGGCCTGGCGCATCTGGAACCAGTGCCGCTGCTGGGCGGGTTCGAGCGGGTGTTCGGCGAAGATGCTCTCGCTCACCTCGTCGTAGAACTCGTCGAACACCTGGATGGTGTCGAAGTACCCGTCGACCACCTCGTCGAGCAGGCCGTAGAGCAGGAACCCGACGCCTTGTCCGGCGAGTTGCGGGGCTCGGTCCCATCGCTGCATCACCGGCTTCATCGAGAACCCGTTGTCCTTGCGGACGGTCACGAGCCAGCGTTCGTCGATGAACGCGTTGATCTCCGACGTGACGAGCCGGGCGTTGTCGGGATCGACCCTGGTGGCGTGACACGACAGGAACAGGTGGGACTCGTAGTGGTCGAGTTTCGGCCGTTGGTGTTCACCGACCGCATCTTCGACTGCGAGTTCGTGCAGGCCGAGCTCGGCGGCGAGCTGGTGGAGCTCGTCGAGCGTGGGTGAACAGAAGTCGACCCACACGACGGTGCCGTCCTCGGCAAGATGGTCCGAGACGGCGGACAGCGGGAAGTTCTCGGCTTCGAGCACTCCATTGCGGTACAACCGGCTGTGTGCGTGGTCCATGGGAAGCCTCCCCGCAGAGGTTACGACCCCGACTGGCTGCGTCCCGACCTGATGGCGCCGGGCAGACTCGTGGCGTGACGTCCATCGATCCGCCCTCGACCTCGGCCCTCGGGGACCTGGTCGGACGGGCTCGAGTGCTGCTCGAAGCACCTGGTCGACGCATCCTGGGGATCACCGGGGAACCGGGCTCGGGGAAGAGCACCCTGTCCGCCGCGGTGGCCGATGCCCTTGGCCCGGCGGTGAGCGTCGTGCCGATGGATGGCTTCCACCTGGCCGACGCCGCGCTCGGGGAGCTGGCGATGTGGAAGGGCAGGATCGACACCTTCGACGGTTGGGGCTACCTGACACTGCTGCGGCGGCTCAGGCAGGAGACGTCGCACGTGGTGTTCGCTCCTGCGTTCGAGCGAGACCTCGAGCAGCCGGTCGCCGGTTCGATCGCGGTCGGGCCGGGTTGCGGATTGGTGATCACCGAGGGGAACTACCTGCTCCACGACGACGAGCCGTGGTCGCTGGTCGCAGATGAGCTCGACGAGGCATGGTTCTGCGAGCTCGACCCGGTCGTTCGCCGGACTCGATTGATCGAGCGTCACGTGGAGTTCGGCAAGTCGGGCGAAGCCGCCCACGCCTGGGTCGCCCGGGTCGACGACGCCAACGCGACGCTGGTTCGCCGGGGCCGGGCGCACGCCAACGTCGTTGCTCTCACCGGGCAGTGAGCGCTCAGCCGGGGACGTAGAACGGGTCGTTCACCGCGGCATCGGGCTGGAAGTACACCCGCACCGCGTCGATGAGCCCGGAGTCGTCGACCCGCCAGATCTCGATGGACTCGATCCGCACCTGCTCGCCGGCGATCGTGCCCACGTTCACCAGATCGATGGCCGCTTCGTTGGCGCACTCGATCACGCGGCGGGGCTCGAGCGTCCACATCCGGTCGGGCCGGTTCGACCGCGCCCAGGTCTCTTCGAGCGCTCGACGACCGTGCTTGGTGGGCACCCCGACAGGATCGTCGAAGGTCACGTCATCGGCGAACAGCGCGAGCCATCCCTCTCGATCACTGCTGTTCCACGTCCGGCAATGGGCGGCGAACGCGTCGGCCGCAGCTCCCATCGAAATCTCCTCTGTCGTGGCCACCGTCCCGACCGCCATCTTTGCAGCAGTGGAGCGCGCCAGCCGTCGGGACATGCGGCACTGGTCACGCGGGCCGTCGTTCTGCATCATGAACGTGCGGGCTGGACCAGACCGGAGGTCGCCATGAGGTTCGCCGATCGCAATGAAGCCGGGCGACGCTTGGGAGCGGCGCTGGAGCGCTACCGCCAGGCACGACCGGTGGTGGTCGGGCTTCCTCGCGGTGGTGTGCCGGTCGCCGCTCGCGTGGCCGATGCGCTGGGTGCCCCACTCGATGTCATCGTCGTCCGCAAGCTCGGGGTCCCGTACCATCGCGAGTTGGCGATGGGGGCGATCGGTGAGGGCGGCGTGCGGGTCCTCAACGAAGCGGTGATCCGCCACGCCCGGGTCTCGAACCACGACATCGAACGCATCGAACAGGAGGAACGAGTCGAGCTGGCTCGTCGAGCGGCGCGGTTCCGGAAGAACGCGGCGGCCGTTCCCCTCGCCGGTCGGACCGTGATCGTGGTCGACGACGGGATCGCCACCGGCGCGACGGCGAGGGCGGCGTGCCAGGTTGCACGGGCCCACGGTGCCGCCAAAGTGGTGCTGGCGGTGCCGGTCGCGCCCCCCGACTGGACGGAGTTCATCGGTGAGGACGCCGATGAGTTCGTGTGCCTTGCCACACCCGAGCATTTCGATGCCGTCGGGCGGCACTACGTCGACTTCTCCCCGACGACCGACGACGATGTCGTGCAGTGCCTGTCGTCGAGACCGACGCCTCCTGCGACGTCGTTCGATCGGGAGGTCACGATCCCTGTCGGTGAGGTCGTCCTACCGGGTCACCTCTTCATTCCCGACGGCGCGCCGGGGGTGGTGCTGTTCGCCCACGGGAGCGGCAGCAGTCGATGGAGTCCGCGGAACCAGTTCGTCGCGGCGGTGCTCGGCGAGGCCGGGCTGGGCACGCTGCTGTTCGATCTGCTCACCCCCGCCGAGGAGCGGCTGCGAGCGAACGTCTTCGACATCGAGCTCCTCGCGGCGAGGCTGACGGCCGCGATCCACTGGCTGGGCGAGCAGCCCACGGCGAAGTCACTTCCCATCGGTTGTTTCGGGGCCAGTACCGGAGCGGCGGCCGCGCTGTGGGCGGCGTCCGAGCCGAGCAGCCACATCGCGGCGGTGGTCTGCCGGGGCGGTCGGACCGACCTGACGGGCGGGCGACTCGCCAAGGTGGTGGCCCCGACGTTGATGATCGTGGGCAGCCGTGACGAGCTCGTGCTGGGGTTGAACCAGCGAGCGTCGACGGAGCTCCACGGTGAGCACGAGCTCGCCGTCGTGCCCGGAGCGACGCATCTGTTCGAGGAGGCCGGAACTCTCGCCATCGCGGCAGGGCTCGCTCGCGACTGGTTCATGGCCCACCTCCGTCAGCCGGTTCCCAGCTGATCGTTGGTTCTACGAAGACCTGACGGCGGCAGTGACGGAGTGCACGTTGGCTGGAGCGGGCGACGAGAATCGAACTCGCGTCATCAGCTTGGAAGGCTGAGGTTCTGCCGCTGAACTACACCCGCGGGACAACCAAGCATAGCGAGGGCGTCACGGTGATCAGGGGACGAATTCGCCGGTGCTCAGGGTTGAGGCACCGTCCAGATGCTCACGACGGTCACTCCTCCGTCGGTGACGACGGGAACCAGGCGATCGGGCGTACGGGATGACCGAACCTGGTGCTGCTCGTGGGCCAGGACCCGGCATCCTGCCGGCAGCCGGTCGAGCAGGGGACCGACGGTGTGCCCCACCACGTCGACCGGCAAGAAGAGCAGTACGACGCTGGCGTCGGTCAGGTCGGCCTGCAGCGCATCGCCGTGTTCGATCGTGACGAGCGATTCACACCCAGCCCGGCCCACGGCCGCTCGGGCCACGGCCACCAGCTCGGCGTCGAGTTCCAGCCCCCGAGCCCGGCAACCGAAGGTCGCTGCAGCGGCGATGACGAGCCGCCCGTCGCCGCAGCCGATGTCGATCACCACATCGTCGGGGGAGAGCTCGGCGAGCTCCAGCAACCGCTTCGTCACAGTGTCAGGAGTCGCCAGGAACGGCCCGAGATCCTGACCGGGTCGGCGTCGCAATCCGATGCGCTCGGCGACGAGGCGCAGGGGCCGCAGCACGCTGTACAACGGCCACGCCCAGCCGGGCAGTGTGGTCAGCCGGTAATCGGCCTGGGTGGGCGCGACGACGCGGGACCACGCACTCGACGCCCGGTCGGCCGGATCGTTCCAGCGCACGATCACCCGGGGCGCAGCGTCGTCGTCGGGTCGGGTCATCGACACCGCGGCGTTGAACCGGAGGTACGACCTCCATCCGCCCGGGCTCGTGGGCGCCCATCGCCGGAAACCCTCGGCTTCGAGCTGCTGCACTGCAGCGGTGGCGTTCCGGGGGTCCGGGACATCGAGTTGCACGAGGCGAACCAGCTGGTCGGCCGCATCGAGCGGGCGGACCGTCGCCGCGATGCCTCCCGTGGTCAGCAGCCCCACCAAGCGCAGCTGATCCGTTGCGTTCGCGGCCACGAGACGCTCGCACGCAGCCCGCATCGCATCGACCGGGTACCCCGCTTCGGTGAGCGCCTCGAGCACCGGGGGCAGGGCTCGGTCGTGGATCGCCGCGACCACGACCCGGTCGATCGCCGCTCCGGTGAGAGGTTCGGAGATCTCGAGTCGGCGAACGAGCTGGGCGAGGTGGTCCGCGGACATGCGACCAGTATGCGGGTCGGCGCGCGGTCTGGCAGGGTCAGGCGATTGCCTGGGTGAGTCGTGCCCCGGTCCGCCAACCGGGGACGACTCACCCGGCGATGTTGGAGGCGAGCTCCCGGGCTCGCTCGGCGGCGACGGCGGGGCTGAACAGCCAACCCTGCACCTGCTCACAGCCCAGCTGCGCCAGGAGCATCCGCTGTTCCTCGGTCTCGACCCCTTCGGCGATGACACCCATCCCGAATTCGTGGGCGGCTTCGATGATCAGTCGGACCAGGCTCTGGCCCTTGTCGGGTCCGAGCTCCATCACGAGTGATCGATCGATCTTGAGGACGTCGACGGGAAGCTGCCGCAGCGTGGCGAGCGAGGTGTAGCCGCTCCCGAAGTCGTCGAGGGCGATCGTGACACCGAGGGCACGGATCTGTTCCAGGTGGCCGCAGGCGACCGGCATGTCCGACAGCAACACGGTCTCGGTGATCTCCAGTACCAACCGGCGCGGATCGAGCCCCGAGTAGGCGAGGGCGTCCTCGATGTCGCCGACGATGCGTCGATCCACGAGATGACGTCCCGACACGTTCACTGCCAGGTGGATGTGATCACCCAGGCCCAGCTCGGTCCACGTCGCCAGCTCCTTGGTCGCCGTGCGGATCACCCAGCGATCGAGGTCGACGATGAGGTCGCTCGCCTCGGCGATCGGAATGAACGCATCGGGCGGGACAGCCGTGCCGTCGGCCTTCCGCCACCGGACAAGGGCCTCGAAGCCTTGGACCGTCATGTCCGTTGCCGACACCACCGGCTGGTATGCCACCGTGAGTTCGTTGCGGCGCAACGCCTCGGCCAGCTCGACCTCGATCGCCGAGCGGGCGTTGACCTCGTTGCGCATCGCGTCGTCGAACACCTCGACCCGGTTCCGGCCCGCTTCTTTGGCCCGGTAGACGGCGAGGTCGGCTTCGCGAACGAGTTGCTCGCCGGAGACGTGGCCGTCCATCGCCATCGTCACGCCGACGCTCGCGCCGATGCGGATGACTCGACCGTCCAGGCGCATCGGCGCCGACGAGGGCCTCGACGACCCGTTCGCCGATAGCCACCGCCTCGTGGATCGAACCGACCGATTCGGCGACCAGCACGAACTCGTCGCCGCCGACTCGAGCCACGGTGTCGTCGGTGCGGGCGAGGTTCTTCAGCCGGATCGAGGTCTCGCGCAGCACGTCGTCGCCCACGCGCATGGCCGAGGAGGTCGTTGGTCCGCTTGAAGTCGTCGAGATCGATGAACAGCACGGCCAGGCTGGTACCGCGTCGGCGGTTCCGGGCGATGGCGGTCTCGAGCGTGAACATGGCCGCCGAGCGGTTCGGGACGCCGGTGAGACCGTCGTGGGTGGCTTCGTGGGCGAGCCGACGGTGGAGCTCCTCGCGCTCCGCGATCGATTGCGAGAGCAGCTGTACTGACGCCTGGAGGCTCTCGCCGAGCCGGCCCGGGAGTGGCTCGGCCAGGACTGGGTCGTCCAGTCGCCCGGCCGCCAGGGCGAGGGCCTGCGCGTCGATGGCCTGGAGGTTGCCGATGACGTCCTGGAATGCCGATCCAACCGTGCGGACCTCGACGGGGCCCGAGTTGGTGTAGTTCGAGCCGGCATGCACGTCGCCTGCGCTGATCGCGGCAGCCTGGCGGGCCAACCGCTGCAGCGGTCGCGTGATGCTGCGCCCGACGTAGTACACGACCAGCACGCTCAACACGAGCACGGCGATGAGCAGGATCATTGCCTGGGTGAACGAGTTCAGCGCGTCGGTGCGCAGCGTCACCGTGGCCAGCTCCAGATCGGCACGTGCGGCTTCCAGGAGCTCGAAGTGGCGGTCGCCTCGGGCGAGCCCGGCGCGCACGATGTTCCCGGAGGCGGCCAGATCGGCGAAGAAGTCGGGGGCCTCACCCGCCGCCGATTGGGCCAGCGCATTCTCGAAGTGCACGACGTCGGCGTCGGCGGTGATCCGCCGCCACATCGCCGCCGTGTTCCCGGTGAGCTCGGGCAACGTGGCGACCGCATCGAGGTAGACCGCGTTGGCGGTGATCAGCTCGGTGCCCGTGCGGTCTTCGGAGGAGAAGCCGGGTACCTGCGTCGTGAAATATGCAGTCAGCCCGTTCTGGCCCTTGCGCACCACCCGGTGGACGGCGAGGAGTTGGTCCACGGCTTCGTGGACCGCGAGGATCCCCGCGGTGTCGGGCAATGCGTCGAAGGTGGCCAACGACGCAGTGTCGAGCCGGGCGTTCAGCGCACTGAGGACGACGTTGAATCGGGCCAGGATCGCCATCCCGTCGAGCGTCCCGCTTTCGAAGCCCGCCCGGATGTCGGAAAGGGATGCACCCGCCGCGATGAAGGCGGGATCGTCGGGACGCTTCTCGAGGACCCGGTCCACCTCGGCGCGAGTTGCGTCGAGGCGACCAGACAGATCGTCGCCGAGCATCCCTTCGGCCTGCTCGATCGGGATCCCGTAAGTTGGCGCCAGCGACAACGCGAGTGTCGGGATCTGTTCCTTGCTGATCTGGAACCGGAGCTCCACGAGGTCGGCCAGCAGCTCGGTGTGCGCCGCGACCGTGTTGCCGACCTCGGCAGCGTTGTGGCGACCGAATGTCTCGTCGGTGACGAACGTGGCCAGGCCGGCGGCGGGAACGAGCGCGATCACGACCAGTCGAAGACTGATGCGGCGCAAGAACCTGAGGCCACGAGGCGTGGCTCTCTGATCGCTCGTCGTCGCCATGTCGTCCCCTATCGGCCTGCCAAGTGTTCAGCTGAAGAGCTCCGTCCGGAGATTGACGAACTCTTGACAGACGGGGCGCCTCCGGGCGGGTCACGCCACGGAGAGTGCCGAGATCAGGTCTGATCGTGCTGGTCGTCGCGGTGGGTGCCTTCACCGAAGCGTCGTCGAGGCGACATCTCTCGGAAACGTCACGCCAGGATGCTGCGACGTCATGACCGTGCGCCGGCGCCTCCGCGTCGAACTCCCCGACGAGCCAGGCGCCCTCGCCCGCGTCACCACGTTGCTCGCCGCTCACGGCGCCGATGTGGTGTCCGTCGACATCCACGAACTCGACGCAGGACGGGCGATCGACGAGCTCATCGTCGACGTCGGCGACATCTGGGATCCTGTCCCGTCCACCGAGGCACTGCTGGAATCCGGCGCCGGTGTGTTGGGGGCCGACTAAGTTCGCCCGCCGTGCGCGTCGTTCCTACCAGCCCCTTCGATGGTCAGAAGCCGGGAACCTCCGGGTTGCGTCAGCGGGTGACCGTGTTCCAACAGGCGCACTATCTCGAGAACTTCGTTCAGTCGATCTTCGACTCCCTCGACGGTTACGCGGGCGCGACGCTCGTCGTGGGCGGCGATGGCCGGTTCCACAACGACGTCGCGGTGCAGACCATCGTGCGAATGGCGGCAGCGAACGGCTTCGGCCGGTTGGTGATCGGGCAGCACGGCATCTTGTCGACACCGGCGGCGTCGTGTGTGATCCGCTCCCGGGGTGCCTTCGGCGGGATCATCCTGTCGGCGAGCCACAACGAAGGCGGGCCCGACGGCGATTTCGGCATCAAGTACAACACCGGGAACGGTGGTCCGGCGCCCGAGAGTCTCACCGCTCGGATCCACGCCCGGACCACCGAGATCTCCGAGTACCGCATCACCGACGCCGCTGCGGTCGACCTCACGCGGCTCGGCACCACCACAGTCGGCGCCACCGTGGTCGAGGTCATCGACCCGGTTGCCGACTACCGGGCGTTGATGGAGACAATTTTCGATTTCCCGGCCATCCGTGCCATGTTCGCCGACGGGTTCCGGATCCATTTCGACGCGATGAGCGCGGTGACCGGTCCCTACGCCCTCGAGATCCTCGAAGGGGCGCTCGGTGCGGCGCCCGGAAGCGTGGTCAACGGCGTCCCGCTGCCGGATTTCGGTGGTCATCACCCCGACCCGAACCCCGTTCACGCCCATGAGGTCGTCGAGGCCATGTCCGGTGCCGACGCCCCCGATCTGGGCGCGGCGTCCGACGGCGACGGCGATCGCAACATGATCGTCGGCAAGGCCCTGTTCGTGACGCCGTCCGACAGCCTGGCCGTGCTCGTGGCCAACGCCCATCTCGTGCCTGCCTACTCCGGCGGTCTCGCCGGCGTCGCCCGATCGATGCCCACCAGCCAGGCCGTCGACCGGGTCGCCGCCGCGCTCGGCATCGCCTGCCACGAGACGCCGACCGGCTGGAAGTTCTTCGGCAACCTGCTCGATGCCGGTCAGGCGACCATCTGCGGCGAGGAGAGCGCCGGCACCGGCTCCGACCACGTGCGCGAGAAGGACGGTCTGTGGGCGGTGCTGTTCTGGCTGAACGTCATCGCGGCCCGCGGCATCGGTGCGACCGAGATCGTCCACGATCACTGGGCAACCTTCGGTCGCAACTACTACTCCCGGCACGACTACGAAGCGATCGACACGAGCGCAGCCGACGGGTTGTGGGCCGAGCTCGGCTCCGTCATCGCCGCCGGCCCCGGCGAGCGCCTGGTCGGCACCGGGCTCGAGGTCGCATGGGCGGATGAGTTCTCCTACACCGATCCCGTCGACGGCTCGGTGAGCGATCACCAGGGCTTCCGCGTCGGTTTCACCGACGGGTCGCGCCTCGTCTACCGGCTGTCGGGCACCGGCACGCAGGGAGCCACGCTTCGCGTGTACCTCGAGCGCTACGAGCCGGATCCATCGCGTCAGCGCCTCGACGCCCAGGTCGCGCTCGCACCCCTCATCGCCGCGGCCGATGCAATCGCTCGAATTGCCGACCACACCGGACCGCGGCACGCCGTCGGTCATCTCCTGATCCGGCGTCCTCGTCTCACACCGCGAGCTCGAGCGCGGTGAGGCCTCGGATCACGAAGGTCGGGTGATACACGGGCTCGGTGGCCAGCTCGGCATCCGGGAATCGACGAGCCAGCGCCGCGAGTGACACCTCGAGCTCCAGCCGGGCCAGCGGCGCGCCGACGCAGAAGTGGATGCCGCCGCCGAATCCGACATGAGCAGTGTCGCCGCGGCCGATGTCGAACCGATCGGGATCGGGGAAGCGTCGCGGATCGCGGTTCGCGGCGCCGAACAGCATCGCGATCCCTGGCCGCCGCGGGGAGCGCCTGTCCCGCTACCTCGACGCCGTCGTCGAGCACCCATCGTTCGAACAGGTGCAACGGCGCGTCCCAGCGGACCAACTCCTCGACCCCGACACGCGGGTCGACGTCACCGGCGTACGAGACGCGCCCATTCGTCTCGATGGCGGAGCAGCGCTCGCATCCCGTTGCCGAGCGTGTTCACCGTGGCCTCGTGACCGGCGTTGAGGAGCACGATGGTGGTGCAGACGATCTCGTCGGTCGCTCAGCCGGTGCCCACCGTCCTCGACCGTCGCCAGTCGACTGATCAGCAGGCCGTCGGGCCGGGCGCGCTTCTCGGCGATGAGGTGCTGCGGCGTACTCCATGAACTCGCGCGCCGCCCGGTTCGCCGCCTCCTTCTGGGCGTCGGTGGCGTGGAGCTCGTACATCTTCACGATGGCATGCGACCAGTCGAGCAGCAGGCGGGCGTCGGCTCGGGGGCACGCCGAGCATCGCGCAGATGACCGCGACGGAGTACGGCTGGGCGTAGTCGGTGATCAGATCGAATCGTTCGCCGGTGCTGTATCGCCGAGCATCTCGGCGGACAGGTCCTCGATCATCGGGCGGAGGTGCGGCCACCGGCTTTGGGGGTGAACACCTTGGCGATCAGGCTGCGGATCCGGGTGTGATCGGGCGGTTCCAGCGACGAGCAGCGACCATCGCTCGTGCTCGCGGAAGTCGGCCCAGCGCGGATCGGGCTCGGGTTGCCCGAACTCTGCGGGACTGAAGCGGTGCGAGTACACCCGGCCGAGTCGGCGGTCGCGCAATGCGCCGTGCACGTCGTCGTATCGGGTCACCAGCCATTGGCCCGTGGTCGGCCACTGCACGATCGACGTCGCCTCCCGCAGTGCGCCCAACGCCGGATACGGATCGGCGATGAAGGCGGGACTCGTTGGATCGAACGCCGCAAGCAGTTGGTTCAGGTCGGGCTGGGCCAAGGGCGCGTCGATGTTCACCGCGCGCCGTCGAGCAGATCCTGGAAGCCGAACTGGGTGTGGGGCCCGAAGATGATCTGCTCGAGCAGGCCGACCCCCTCGAGACCATCGACGGAGGCGTGCACGACGTGATGGAGGTGTTGGGCGGTGAAGTCGGTCGGGTCGGCTTCGGCGATGACCCAGTCCTCTCGACCGATGCGGGGTTGGCCGCTCCAGGTGCCGTGGCCCCAAGCCGGGTTGGTGTAACCGAGGCCCTTCATCATCAGGAACCCCATCGAGGTGACGGTCAAGGTGTGGAGCGCACCGGTCGAGTCGGTCATGTCGAACTCGGCGCGCTCGATCCGCCGGGTCCCGGGGGTGAAGGTGAGCCGCTGGGTGACCGGGTGATAGCGCTCCACTGCCGTTGGATCGGTGATGGTGGCGACCGGATCCACCACCGGCAGGCGGAAGCCGTCGCCACGCCAGATCGCCCCGCCGGGCCGCTGGAAGTAGCCGAGGCTGCGGCACTCCTGGTCGAAGTGGATCGGCGCCCAGAGCCATGCACTGGGCGGGTTGTCCTGCGGGGGCTTGGTCGACTGGTTGCCGACCGGGCGGACGCCCCACGACCGATCGCGTGCGCCGACGACTTCGCCGTCGAACAACTCGGTCACTGCGCCATCGACCTTCACCCAGCCGGTCCACATGCCGAACTGCAGGAAACGGGCCATGTCGACGATGGTCTGGATGCCCGAGTACATCACCGTGTGATCTTCGAGCAGCGAGCCGAGCCGCGACTTCCAGTGCAGCTCGGCGGTGATCCCGGTCTCGTTGTCGGTGAGGTCGATCCGCAGCGAGCGCATCGGCTCGATGATCGTCACGCGCAGCGGGCCGCACGACGTGTCCGCCGGATCGTCCGGCGCGGCGGCGCTCGCGTCGAACGCGTGCTGCATGCCGCCGATGGCGATCGTGAGCGAGCCGTCCACGATTCCGAGGTTCGGATACCTGCCGAACGCCGCTTCGACGATGAACTCCCCGCGACGGTGGAATCCGCCGAACCAGTAACGGTCGTATGCGTTGTGATCGGTGGTGCCCGGCACCGCAAGCGGCTTGGGCACCTGATGGATCGGGAAGTCGTCGAGCGGGCTGAGCATGACGCCGAACCTAGTGACTCTTCCACTCCCGATTCCCACGCCGGGAGTGCCAGTAGCTTCGGGGCCATGTGCCGGAACATCACCACCCTTCGCGGACTCGAACCGGTCGCGACGCCAGTCGAGATCGAAGCCGCCGCCCGCCAGTACGTGCGCAAGGTCAGCGGGGTCACGACGTCGTCACCGTTGACGGCGGCCGCGGTGGATCATGCGGTGGCCCAGATCGCCGCAGTCACCGCTGAGCTGCTCGCCACCCTCCCGCCCCGCCGTCAGCCCCCGCCGACCCTCCCACCGTTGCGCCGGATCGGTGCGGCGGCGCCGACAGGTCGCACACGCCCACGCGGCGGAGGCTGAGCAGCAGGGTCGGGTGTCCGGGGTGGAGCAGACCCGGCCGTCGGGGGATCACCCGCTGAGGACGCGAGATCGTTGGTAGACCCGGCGAGCGTCCGTAGGGTGGCCCGATGGCAACGATGCCCGCTGTGTTCGTCGGCCACGGCAGCCCGATGAACACCCTCGAACACAACCGGTACACCGAGGCGTGGAGCGACTTCGGTCGGTCCGTGCCCACCCCTCGAGCGATCGTCGCGATCTCGGCGCACTGGTACACCCGCGGCACGGCGGTCACGGCGATGCCGATGCCGAAGACGATCCACGACTTCTCCGGGTTCCCCCCCGAGTTGTTCGCGGTGCAGTACCCGGCGCCGGGCGAGCCGGCACTCGCCGGCGAGATCGTCGAGCTGCTCCAGCCGATCGATGTGGTCGAGGATCTTTCGGAGTGGGGGCTCGATCACGGCACCTGGTCGGTGCTGGCCCACATGTTCCCGGCCGCCGATGTCCCGGTCGTTCAACTGTCGATCGACGCCACGCTGACGCCCGACGACCACGTTCGGATCGGCGCCGCGCTCGCTCCGCTTCGCGAGCAGGGGGTGCTGGTGGTGGGCAGCGGCAACGTCGTGCACAACCTCGGCCGAATCCAGTGGAACAACCCCGACGGGGCGTTCGATTGGGCCGAGCAGTTCGATGAGGCCGCCCGCTCGATGATGACCGAGCGACCGCACGACATCGGGTCGCTCGTCGCCCACCAGCACTATCGGCTGGCGGCTCCGAGCCCCGATCACCTGATCCCGCTCTACTACCTCGCCGGGCTGGCCACCGTGGCCGCCCCGGCCGAAGTGCTCATCGCCGGCTACGCCATGGGCTCGCTGTCGATGACCAGCTACGTGGTGCGGTGACCGAGGCGGCCTCGTTCACCTGCGGATGAACTCTCCGTGTCGCGTTCGGGCGGGAACCGAGGCAGGGCGGACCCGGCTTGGTACCGTGCCCGAGGTGACGCCAGTAGGAACGAGTGAGGACGCAGCCGCCGTCGGGAGCAGGTCTCGCCAGATCGTGCTCAGCGGTCCGAGGAACTTTCGTGACCTGGGTGGATATCGGGCATCGGGTGGTTTCGTCCGTTGGGGCCAGGTCTACCGGGCCGACTCGCTGCACCTGCTCACCGACGCCGACCACCGATTGATCGAGGAGCTCGGCCTTCGCCACGTGTTCGATCTTCGGAGCGACGACGAGCGGGTGCACAACCCGAACCCGATCGCCAGCTCGGTCCAACTGCGGATCGTGGGCTACGGCGCGACGATGACGGACGGCATCATCTCCTTCGCGGGGTCGGGCGACGGCGAGGAGCTGCTGCGCAACCTCTACATCGGGATGCTCGAGCACAGCGCCCATCTCTTCGGGCAGATGTTCACCACGCTGGCCGAAGACGGCGTGCCGGCCGTGTTCCATTGCCACGCCGGCAAGGACCGCACGGGCGTGGCCGCCGCCTTGCTGCTGCGTGCGCTCGGGGTAGAGCGCGATGACGTGCTCGACGACTACGAGATGACCCTGCAGTTCCGCCCGATCGAGAACCAGCACGAATCGGTTGCCCGACTCATCGAACGGGGCCTCGCACCCGAAGCCGCGCTCGGGGTCATGGGGACGCCCAGGTGGGCGATGGTGGACACCCTCGATGCGCTCGACCGTGACTACGGCGGGGTCGAGGACTACCTCCGAGGCCCGTGCGGGATGAGCGCCGAAGCCGTGCAGCGCCTGCGGTACGCGCTCGTCGAGCCCGGCTGACGCGTCTCTACGCCTCGCGCAGGCGCTCCACCACGTCGTCGAGCGATGCGTGGTCGGTGCTGTCGTCATCGAGGTGCTCGAAGCGGACGCGGCCAGTGGTGTCGATCAGGAAGGTGGCGCCGATCTGCTTCACGCGAGCACCGGGTTTGCGCGTGTGGTAACCGCGCTTCGACGTTTGGCGTGTGGCCTTCCAGGTCCGTGGGTGCAGCAGCTGGAACCAGCTCAGCGTTCGCACCGACGCTGCTTTGGCGGCCGCTGAATCGTCGTCGACGAGCACCAGGAACGGAATGCGTTCGTCGCTGACGAAGGCCGAGGCGTAGCGCTGGTCGCCGGTGCCGATGGCGACGATGTCGCCGCCGAGTGCCGTGATCTCGTCGTGTCGGTCGCGCAACTGCGCGGCATGCTCGCGGCAGTGCAGTCAACCGAAGTGGCGGAGGAACACCAGTACCGTCGGTCGCTCGCTCCAGAGATCTGCGAGGCGGTGCCTGCTGCCGGTGCTGTCGGGCAGAGAGAGCGCTCCGAGCGCTTGAACGTCCATCGCGCAGAACCTACGCCACAGCGCTCGACGACTTGGCCGTTCAGCCTGGTGGCGGCGTCGACCGGATCTGGCGTAGCGCTCGTGGTCGAGCGGGTTTTCCTTGTCGAGCCGGTCGGTCTCGGCATCGAGCTCAAACAAGATCGCCGAGATCTTCGGGTTCAACTCGGTGCCGAGTTCTCGATACTGCTCGACCCATCGTGACCGTGGCCTACGAGGAAGTCGATGATGTCGAACTCGTCGCCATCGATTCCCGAACCGGCGCAGAAGCGCGGTCGACGCACAGACCGGCAGACTGTTGTGAACCCAACCGGGGGCCCCCTCCCACGGCGATCTGTTCGTCGCCCGCCACAACGGTACGTACCGAGCGTGAGCGGGCGGCGATCGATGGAGATGGCGTCGTCGGGGTCGGTCTAGCGGCAGTGCCCGGTCGACGACACCCGGACCCGGGTCGGCAAATGGTCAGAACCGTCGGGGAGGGGAGACAAGCTACTGCACTCCGGGCAGTCGTCATTCTCATGAAGCTGCCGTGGTCACCGCACCCACGGCGGTGTCCCGTTCCAAGTGTGCTGGGGAACTGCCAGCGTGGCGCCGGTCCGGTATCACCGAAGTATCAGGACGTACGGGATACCCCCGGACGCACTCGCCGCGTCTGTGTCTGGGGTGCCGGCGAGGGCTGGTCGATCGAGCCATTCGGTGGCCATCCGCTTCAGCGGTGCTTGCTGCGATCCGTACACTGGGGTCATGTCCATCGTCGAGTGGCCGAAGGAGCCGGGTCTGATGGTGCTGCCGCCGAAGCAGGCCCTCGAGCGCGCCCGTCCACTCCCCGACGCTGATGCGTTGGCCATCGACGGCCTCTCGGTCGAGGAATGGCAGGCGCTCCAGGACGCCCTGTCGGAGACCTGATCGTTGACCGCTGTCGCTCTCGACACGATGGTCGTGAGTGCGCTGCTTCATCCTTCGCGCTCACACCCCGCCGCGGAACACTACCGACAGCTGATAGCCGGCCGTCCGATTGTCATCTCCTTCGTCGTCGTGACCGAGCTGCGATTCGGCGCGCTGAAGGCCGGATGGGGAGAACTGCCGCGCTCGGGGGTTGGAGCGCGACCTGAGCCGCTTCGTCGTGGTTCAACCTGACGACGGCCTCATGCGACGCTGCGCGGAGCTGCGCGACGAATGCGAGAGAGCTGGTCATCCCCTCGGCCAGAAGGTTCACGAGGCCGATCGATGGGTGGCGCCGACCGCGCTCTACCTCGACATCGAGCTCGTGAGCGACGACGCCGTGTTTCGGAAGGTGGCCCAGTTGCTCGTCATCGGTTCGGAAGGTTCGACCTGACAGTCTCGGAGTGCAGCCGACCTGATAGCGAGCCGACCTGACCTGGACGGGACACGGACTATTCGACGCGGGAGTGACTCTGAAGCCGAGGCAGAGGCGCGAAGGGTGGCGGGTCCGCCGCCTGAAACGTGAGAGGTGGTCCGATCAGTTCACTTGCGTGACTGAATCGTCGTAGTTGTCGACGTGCCCAGCGAGCGGCGCCGGGGCTTCACCCAGATAACCAACACGATTGCGCCGGTCACGAGAAGCACGGCGGCGGTCCAGGCGTGTCCCTGTCCGAGATGTGTCCATGGATCGACTGCGGTGTGCTTGCGGCCCGATTGGCCGCCGATCCAGGCATAGCGCCGGCCGGGCGGCCACCATGACGTGCTGTCCTCGATGGCCATGTTCCCTGGGTCCCGAGTGGGGTCCGACCAGGCCGGATGATCGAGCGCCGTTCCCGCTGCTACCACGCCGGGTACCCCTCCCCAAATGACCGCCGCTACGACGACGACGATCGCCGTCGTCACAGTCCGCGTTACCCAGCCCGAGCGATTCATCTCGACATCGTGTCACCGAGGGTCACGGCGCTGGTGCTGGCGGCCATCGAGAACTGCCCCTTGGCGGCCGCTGGTTCCATCGCTGAAAGGAACGCTCACGGTGGAACTGGCCAGAGCGGCCGGTGGCGTCCTTCGCGCCGCGAACCGGCCACCTGGATTCAGCGATGGCTGTTGAGGAGCGCGGCAGAGATGCCGTCGATTCGCCCGGCCACGGGGTGCACGTCACCGAGACAGGGGTCTCACGATTTGGCGCGACATCGGGTCAGGCGACGCCAGTCGGGGCACAGAGCAAGCGGCATCGAGTTCGGCGTCGAGGTCGGCCCCCATTTCGCGCCAGCGTGCGAAGGTCCAGCGTTCACCAGCGACCTCAAACTGGTTGTTCTCTGCCACGTACTGGGCGATCGAGGTGTATCCGGCCTTCTGTGCCTCGGCAAGCAAGGCGGTGCCATCGCCAGAGGACGGGTAGGCGGCGATCACCAGCTCGTGGAAGTGCGCACCCACGTCGTTGACGGTCCTCCGGCGTGCAGCCAGAAAGTCCGGCAGTTCGCGCTCCAGAGCATCGCTGTGGTCTATTTGGTCGTGCCAGTTCGCTGAGAGCTCATCTCGGGTCATCGCCGTCAGCGCAGCCAACGTCAACGTCGACTGGTAATCGTGTAGGACGGAGAGCGCTGCGCAATACGACGGAGCCGATCCCCCGCCAGACCCGCACGCTGCGGCGACAGCGACGATGAAGGCCGCCGCACCTCGAACCCCTGTTGCGCGCCGTCGGGATCGCTCGTACCCACCATCGCCGCTCTCGACCAAGCCACCACGCTATTCGGCATAGGCACACGTCGAAGGGCGACGAGCAGCCCGCTCGGCCCGAGCGCGTCGCCGTCCGCTCATGACCGGGAACTAGCAGTTGATGCATACCCCCGGGGTCGACATCCGTGTCGTCCGGCCGGCCGACTCTGCACGCGCAGGGCTGTTACGTGCGGAGCGCCGTGCCTCGGCTCGAGTCGGAAGCCCGCTCGTCAGTGCCGGACCACCCGCGACTATCGGGCGTTCGGCGACTGCCGCATCGCTCTCGCAGAACGGTGGATCCCGAGGCGTCTCCCGGACCTCCAGCTTGTCGCCACCCTGCGTGCTGCCTGTGACCTTTGGGCCGTCGGCGGATGTGCAGGCCCGGTCCGGTTCAAAGTGGCCACCCCTGACCCGAATCCAGGTTCTGTACTGGGCATCCTTCACTGGTGTAGACGATGGGCCAGCTGGTTGCCCGTTGCGACCGACCTGCGCCGCTCGCGTCGACGTGATGGAAAGGCGCAGCCTGAGCGACCGAACCCCAACCGATCAGCGACGTTACACTTTGTTTACGGTGGGCCAAAGCGGACGTCGACTACCCTGAGCTGCGATCGGTCGGTGCGGATCGTCAAGCCCCAGTCTCGCGAGGAGTTCTATTATGTCCTCACCACTCGTGCGGGTTACCGCTTTCATAGCCGGGGTGGCGATCATCACGATCGGCACGATCGCCGTCTTCAAGGCCGAGAACGAGGCAGGAACTGCGGCGCTCGTCGCCGTAGGTGCTGTGATCGTCTTCCTCGTTCTGTTCGGCGATCGATTGCTCAAGGCCACGGTCGGCGGGTTCGAGTTCGAGCTGGCTCAGCGTGTACGTGACACGTTGCGATCGGCGTTTGATCAGCGGGTACGTGGCGATTACGAGGGCGCCGAGGAGGAGATACGTCAGGCCTTCGATCATTTCATTGACGAACTCTCTCCCGACGAAAGGCTCAAGTATCGCCGATCGCTCGAGTATCAAAGTGTTGTGACTCGCCACTTGGAGCACATCGCCAAGGTGTTCGATGGAGAGGTGCAGGCGACAACATCAAGTAGCTCCTTCTTGCCATTGGTCGACGTCGTGCTGCGATTGCGCGGCCCGGCCGTGATGGACGCGCTACTCGCAACGAACCGGCCAATCTGCGCCGACTTGCAGGACCACCTCGCGCAGGACACCCTTCGAGTCGGGGCGACAATCCGGCCAGGTCCTGATCTCGACGCCAAGCTGTTCGCCACGCGGCTCTACAACAACGTGCAGCAGGGCGCAGTCCACGCAACGTGCTTCCTGCTGATCCAAAACTGCGACGACCCCCGCTCCGGTGAGGAGTTCCGCCGCTTCGCCCGCGACCTCGGGATGCACGCCACCAGCGTCCGCTGGATCGCGCCCGGCACAGAACAGCAGCTGCGTGCAGCCCTGAACGAGGCAATCCTGACCATCTGCAGCGAGCAGCCCGTGGTCAGGTGAGAACGAGGACAAGGATCAGCACGAGATCGTCGCGCCCTTACGCGGCGCCCCAGCGCTGCTGAACGCCCGGTCGCACCGACAGACCTACAACGCTCCCGTCACCGACATCGCTAGTCGGGAGAATTCGCGGACGGCGTTCGCCGACCGAACCACAGCGCGCTGCGGCTGTTGTGTGCGGGTGGCACGGGTGGCACGGGTTGCGGGACCCGGGATATTCCGGCCAACCACCGGCACCTCGGGGACGCCTCTATCGCACAGATCGCCGGTTCTGGATCGATCCCGGCGGGGAGTCCGTGCGCTCGGAGCGGATAGTCCGCGCGTGTCCTGGGAACCGTCGGAAGGGCTTGACGACCGTTTCACCGCTCCCCGCCCCGCCGCAGCGGCGATCGAGCGTTGTGCAACGAGCGCCTGGATTCTCCGTGGACCCTGGCGGGTCAGTTCTTGCGTGAACCGATCCGGTCGGCGACCGCCCGGCGACTCTCGGGAAGCGTGTGGGCGTACACCTTCATGAGCATGTCGGGCGAATGGCCGAGGACATCTGCGACTGCCCGTAGCTCGTTGAGGTTCGTAGCGCCCTGGACCATGTGCGTGGCGGCGGTGTGACGCAGCCCGTGTCAGGTCAGGCGAGGCAGCTCGGCCTTGGCCACGATCAGCGCCAGGGCTCGATCGAGGCTGCGTGGCAGCACGGCGTTGCCCTGGCGAGTCGTCGTGACGAGGCCTTCGTCCTCCCACTCCGAGCCCGCTGCGAGACCTCCTCCGCCTGCTGGCGCTCGCGTCGAGCGAAGGCGCGAAGCGTTGCGTCGTCGAGCGGGATCCTGCGACGGGACCGCTCGTTCTTGGCTTCACTCCAGACGGCACCCTTGCTGACGGCGATCAGACCTTTGTCGATCCGCAGGGTCCCGGCTTCGATGTCGAGGTCGGCCCAACGCAGGGCCGCGGCCTCGGATCGTCGTAGCCCGTAGAGCACCCCCATGCGAAGCGGAACGGCGAACCGATGGTCGGAGATCTCATGGATGAATCGGTCGATCTCGTCGGACGACCACGCCTCGGTCTCCTTGACCGCCGGTGCCTTGGCGACCGTGCGGGGCATCGGAGCCCGAACCGCCGGGCTACGGCGAATCAACCCCTCGGCGACGGCGTCGGAGAGGGCGGCGCGCAACACCGTCCGGCAGATCTGAACCGATCGCCACGACAACCGCCCGCCGGCAGCGAGGTCCTCGATCCACGTGGTCACGTCGGAGCGATCGAGTCGGTCGAGCCGGATGGCGCCGAGCCCGACCTCGATGTGCGGTATCGCCCACTCGTACTGCTCGCGGGCCTTCAGCGAGATGTCGGTGCGAGACGCGACGTAGCGGCGAACCAGCCACCCCACCGTGTCCTTGACCGCCGCCATATCCTCGGCGGCCGGAGCGCGAGACGCAGCCATCGCTGATCGTTTCGACGGATAGGTGCCGAGTTGTCTCGGACGATGCTTTCCCGTCTCGGTGTCGATGCCGTCGACGCGCACGACCCACTTGTCGCGCTGCTGCCGCACCGTCGGTTGGCCCGTCGCCTTCCAACCCATGAGGTTGCTCCTCTGACACATCGCCGATACATGCCGCCGTACGGTCGATGTCGCCTTGACCAGAACACCCGGTCAAAGCAGTCGGGGAGGGGAGATTTGAACTCCCGACCTCCTGCACCCAAAGCAGGAACGCTACCACTGCGCCACTCCCCGTTTCCGTGGCCAGGATATCCGTGAGTTGGGCCGACTCACGGTCCGCTCCGGCCGTCGATCCTGTACAGACGGGCTTCCGGGCAGCGTTGTCAGCTTCTTGACAGGTCGGTCCCTCATTCTCGCGGTCGGGCTCGTCGCACACCCAGTGTCGGCGAGGATCGATGAAAGGGATCCGAACGATGAGGAACTCGAGAATTCGAACAGCTGTCGCCGTGTTGGCAGCAGTGGGAGCCATGGCGGCGACGGGTGACGCGGCAGCTGCGACACCCAAGGTCAGAGCCGTCGACAGCGGTCCGGTGAGCTGGACGATACCGGTTGGACAGTGCCCCAACTTGGCGGCGTATGAATCGCTCGCGGGCGACGGTGTCCACGTGCTGAAGTCGACTTCGTCGACAAGCAAGGGGATCACCACCATCAGGTTCGACGACCATGCTGAGGGGACTGCGACCGATCAGGCCGGCAACGAGTACCACTGGACGTACGACAACACGTCGGCGTCATCCAACTCACTCAATGAACCGCTGGTGTTCACCGGGACGATGCACGACCGGTTCCGCTTGGATGGTGACGGTCCGATCCACCTGATCAACGGCTTCTACGGAAGCATCATCGACGATCAGCTCGCGGGGACCTTCGACATCACTGAAACCACGGGGTACGGCGACGCGTTGGGCGGGTGCGATCCCCTCTGATCAGGACTGGGACAACCGGTCCGCTCGGGTCGTGCGTCTCGCCCTCTGACATCGATCGGCGGCTCCAGCCCGAGTTCCACGGGCGGAGCCGCCGACCACCTCGAACCCGATTCCCGACAAAGGAGTCCGCTTTGGTCCTCGTAACCACTTCCAGAGTTGGCCGGATCCCAGCATCGGTCTCGGGTCGCCCGAAGTTCTTCCCGTTCTTCGCGACTGTCGTGATCGTGCAGGGCCTGCACTCGGTCGAGCACATCATCCAGCTGGTGCAGGTGTACGTGTTCGGCGTGCCGAGTGAACGGGCGTTCGGGGTCCTCGGCTACGTCTTCAACTTCAGCGGGACCGCCGAGTGGCTCCACCTCGTCTACAACGTCGCCTTCTTGTCGTCCCTCTTCGCCTTGGTGCTCGGGATCCATGAATTGCTCCTTGCCGGGGTCATTCCACGGTGGGCGTATCGTTTCTTCCTCGTCGGTGGGGTGGGGCTCGAGACGTGGCACATGACCGAGCACGCCGTGATCATCTCCCGCGTCATTTCGAACCATGGCTGCCCTTGTCCCGGCATCGGTGACCGAGCGTTGAACGTCAGTGACATTCAGCTGCACTTCGTGTACAACGCCATCACCTACAGCTCGATCGTGGTGTCGTTCGTCTTCGTGCACCGTCGACGCCGGATCGACCGGCTCCGCGCAAGCGTCCGTTCCTCGAACTGATCCGCTGCAGCCGGTCCAACCGCGGCACCGAGTCGACGTGAAGAGGATCGATCACCACACTGTTGGGGACGCGAGCCGTTCGACCACACGAAGCAGGCGGGCCACCTCGTCAGGCTCGATGTACCGCACCACACCGGCTCGCACGACTCCGCCTGCTGCCGTGAGCCCGAGCTGGTCAACGCACTCCACGGCATAGCAATCGCCGGCCCACACCGCGATGCGCTCGGCTGCCAGAGCCCGCGCCACCTCGTCGGGCGTATGACCGGCGACGGTGAACGCTGCGGTGGGTGTGCGGCCCACGATGTCCGGTACCCCCCACAGAGTGACCCCAGGCGTTTCGAGCAGGCCGTGCAGGAGCGGGAGGAACACCGTGTTCTCATCGGTCGCCACTCGATCCATGCCCTCCTCCACCAGGAAGCGAGCCGCGGCTTCGACCGCCGCAATCCCTTCGAAGTTCGGGGTGCCGGTTTCGAACCGGCGGGGACCGTGGTCGTGCGCCGGGCGGACCTTGGCGACCGGGAGCGCGTCGAGCAGGCTGGGCTCGATGGCGAGAACGCCGGCATGCGGCCCGTACCACTTGTACGGCGATGTGGCGAGCACGTCGCAGCCGATCGCAGCGACGTCGATCCGGCGATGGGGAGCGAGGTGCACGGCGTCGACGAACACGCGCGCACCGACGGCATGGGCGGCATCGACGATCGGGCGCAGATCGGGCGTGGTGCCGATCAGGTTCGAGGCCCCGGTCACCGCCACCCACTTGGTGCGTTGGTCGATGATGTCGATCACTGCAGCCGGATCGAGCACACCGGTCGAGGGGTCGAACGGCGCGAGTACGTGTTCCGCACCGGATCTCTCGCACGCAATGCGCCACGGCGCCACGTTGGCGTCATGGTCGAGCCGCGTCCCGACCACCCGATCGCCGGGCCGAAGCGTCTGCTCGACCGCACGCGTGAACGCGAGGGTCATCGTGGTCATGTTGGCTCCGAAACAGATCCCCGCAGGATCGGCGCCGAGCAGCCGGCCCACCGACACCGCGAGCCCTGTCGAGCAAGGCGTCGCAGTCGTCGGCACCGCTGAACGCGCCTTCGGTGTTGGCGTTGCTGCCGCTGCTCGCCCAGTCGGTCATCGCCTGGATCGCGACGTCGACCATCTGGGTGCCGGCCGGGCCGTCGAACCGAGCCCAACCGTCGCGGACTCCCGGGAAGCGATGGCGAAGCGAGCGGTCGGTCATGACCGCCGAGTCTGCCAGGGCCCGTCAGGCCGTCGCTGTGTTGGCGGCATCGCCGAGCCCCAACAGCTCGATGGCGGCCTCGCGCATCTTGAACTTCTGGATCTTGCCCGTGATCGTCATCGGGAAACCGTCGGTCACCTGCACGTAGCGGGGCACCTTGTAGTGAGCGATTCGCCCGGCGCAGTACTCGCGCACCGCCGCAGCATCGATCGGCGCAGCCCCTTCTCGGAGTGTCACCCAGGCCATCACCTCTTCGCCGTACTTGAGGTCGGGGACGCCGATGACCTGGACGTCGACGATGTCGGGGTGCGAGTACAGGAACTCCTCGATCTCGCGCGGGTAGATGTTCTCTCCGCCGCGGATGATCATGTCCTTGATGCGTCCGACGATGTTGACGTACCCCTCGGTGTCCATCACCGCGAGGTCGCCGGTGTGCATCCAGCCGTCGGGGTCGATCGCCTGAGCGGTCTTCTCGGGCTCGTCCCAGTAGCCGATCATCACCGAGTACCCACGGGTGCACAGCTCGCCGGCAGCACCGTGGTCGACGGTGGCCCCGTCGAAGGGATCCACGACTTTGACCTCGACGTGCGGATGCACCCGGCCGACGCTGCCGACGCGGTGCTCGATCGAGTCGTCGGCCGCGGTCTGGGTCGACACCGGGGACGTCTCGGTCATCCCGTAGCAGATGGTCACTTCGGCCATGTGCATCTCGGCGATGCACCGTTTCATGATCTCGACCGGACAGGGCGACCCCGCCATGATCCCCGTCCGCAGGCTCGCCAGGTCGTAGGTCGCGAACTCCGGGTGCTCCAGCTGGGCGATGAACATCGTGGGCACGCCGTACAGCGAGGTGCAACGCTCGTCCTGTACGGCCTGGAGCGTGGCAGCCGGATCGAAGGCCGGCGCCGGGTACACCATCGTCGCGCCATGGGTGACGGCGCCGAGATTGCCCATCACCATCCCGAAGCAGTGGTAGAGCGGCACCGGGATGCAGATCCGGTCGAGCTCGGTGTAGCTGCAGCCCTCGCCGACGAAGAACCCGTTGTTGAGGATGTTGCGATGGCTGAGCGTGGCGCCCTTCGGGAACCCGGTGGTGCCGCTCGTGTACTGGATGTTGATCGGGTCGAGGGGGCTCAGGGCTGCCTCTCGTTCGTGCAGCCGCTCGACGGAGAGCTGAGCGCCCTGGGCGACGAGGTCGTCCCACGAGGCCTCGCCGATGAACACCACGTCTTCGAGGCGGGGGAGTCCGGGGCGAACCTCGTCGATCATCGCCCGGTAGTCGGAGGTCTTGAACGTCGGCGTGGCGACCAGGGCCCGACATCCCGATTGCCGCAGTACGTAGTCGACCTCGTGGGTCCGGTACGCCGGGTTGATGTTGACCAGGATCACTCCGGCGCGGGCAGTGGCGAACTGGATCAGTGCCCACTCGAGGCAGTTCGGCGCCCAGATCCCCAGGCGGTCGCCCGCCTCGAGGCCCAGCGCCAGGAGACCGCACGCGGTGCGTTCCACCAGCCCGGCGAAACTGCGGTAATCGAGGCGGACATCCTGGTGTGGCACGACGATCGCTTCACGTTCGCCGAAGCGCTCCACGGTGGAAGCCAGGCTCTGCCCGATCGTGGTCTCGATGAGCGGTACCGACGTGGGCCCTGACGAATACGACGTCCCCATGACCCGATGGTACGGCAGCGGTACCGGCGCCCGAACGGGTCAGCTGCGAGCGAGGCGCGCCGCTCGTTTGGCGACCCGCTTGGCGGTTCTGCCGATCGGTTCGAGCTGGCGGCCGTCGAGGTCGCCGATCTCCGTGCCGGTGGTGAACAGCACCCGGTAGCGCTGCCAGTTGAAGCCGTTGGCGAGCAGGACCTTGCCCTCGGTGCCGGTGGGTGCGCCCGGGAGGTCGACGGTGGCCCGCACCTTGTCGCCGAGCTTGAGATCGAGCTGGTCGGCATGCGGCTTGGCCAGGGCGTGCGGCTTCCAGTACGGCATGATCGCCATTCTTACCCACCGGGCACCCGCTCGTTCAGTTCAACTGGGTGGGTGGCCGTCGCGGCACCACAGGTACACTCCCCGGCCTGTGAAGAGCACGCTGGAGTCCCTCGAGGGCAACAAGGTCAAGCTGTCGGTCGCGGTCGAGGAATCGGAGTTCGATCACGACATCGACGCTGCGTTCCGCAAGATCGCCAAAGAGGTGCGTCTCCCCGGGTTCCGACCCGGCAAGGCCCCCCGCCGGATCCTGGAAGCCAGGATCGGCGTCGAGGCCGCCCGCCAGCAGGCGCTGCAGGACGCGATCCCGCAGTACCTGGCCAAAGCGGTGCGCGAGCACGACGTCGATCTCATCGCCACGCCAGAGGTCGAGATCACCGGCGGCGAGGAAGACGGCGAGGTCGCAGTTCGACGCCACCTGCGAGGTCCGCCCGACCGTGTCGGTGCCCGGCTACGGCGGGTCTGCGGGTCGAGCTGCCCAGCGTCGCCGTCGACCCCGAGGCGCGTCGACGAGGCGGTCGACGCCGAGCGCCGCCGTCACGGCTCGCTCGAAGCGGTCGAGCGCCCGATCGAGACGGGCGACTACGTCACCCTCGACCTCGCCGCCACCCGCGACGGCGAGCCCGTGCCCGGGCTCAACACCGAGGACTGGCTCTACGAGGTCGGCAAGGGCTGGGTCGCCGAGGAGTTCGACGATCACCTCATCGGTCGTGATGTCGGCGAGGAGCTCGACGTTCACCGCCACCCCGAGCGGCACGTCAGAGGACGCCGAGTTCAGCGTCACGATCACCAACGTGCAGACACTGGTGCTCCCCGAGGTCACCGACGAGTGGGTCGGAGAGATCAGCGACTTCGACACGGTCGAGGAGTGGCGCGCGTCCGTCCAGGAGCGGCTGGCGGCCAGACCAAGCTCAACCAGGCCCGCAACGTGGTGCTCGATCGCACCCCAGCGCGCTGGCCGAACTGGTCGACGAAGACCCGCCGGAGGCGATGGTCAACGCCGAGCTGCAGAACCGGGTCCAGAACTTCGTCCGCCAGCTCCAGAGCCAGGGCATCCAGGTCGAGCAGTGGCTGCCGGCCACCGGCCAGGATCCGGCCACGTTCACCGAGAGCCTGAAGGAGCAGTCGGTCAAGGCGGTCAAGGTCGACCTCGCCCTGCGGGCCGTGGCCGTGGCCGAGGCGCTCGAGGTCGAGCCCGACGACCTCGAACGGGAGTACGCCCGGATCGCCATGCGGGTCGGTCAGAAGGCCACTCAGGTCCGAAAGGCGTACGAGAAGAACGACGTCGTCGGTCGAGTTGCAGTGCCGAGATCCGCAAGAGCAAGGCGCTGGAGTGGTTGCTCCACCGGGTCGAGATGGTCGACCCCGACGGCAATCCCATCGACAACGATCGCGATCCTCGGACACAGCGAAGCCGATCACGACCACGACGATCACGAGGGTCACGACCACGACGGTCATGACCACGATCGGGCCACGAGCGAAGGGGAAGTCCGAATGAACCTCGAGGCCTGCAACGCCTATGTCCCGTACGTCGTCGAGCAGACGAACCGCGGCGAGCGCACCTACGACCTGTTCAGCCGGCTGCTGAAGGAGAACATCATCTTCCTCGGCACGCCGATCGACGACCAGATCGCCAACCTGATGTGCGCCCAGCTCATCCACCTCGAGAGCGACAACCCCGACAAGGACATCAACATCTACATCAACAGCCCCGGTGGCGACATCACGGCGCTGTTCGCGATCTACGACACGATGCAGTTCATCAAGAACGACATCGCCACGATCTGCCTCGGGCAGGCGGCGTCGGCGGCCGCCGTGCTGCTCGCCGCCGGCACCAAGGGCAAGCGCCTCGCGCTGCCCCACAGCCGGATCATGCTCCACCAGCCCTACGGCCAGGTGGGCTACGGCCAGGTCACCGATCTGGAGCTGGCGGCCAAGGAGATCCTGCGGATGCGCGACCTCCTCGAGACCATCCTGGCCGAGCACACCGGCCAGCCGATCGAGCGGATCCACGCCGATACGGACCGTGATTTCGTGATGGAAGCGAACGAGGCCCTGGCGTATGGCATCATCGACGACGTGATCACCGCCCGCAACGCAGTCGACCGCACCGGTCCGATTCGCTGAGCGACGAGAGATCGGGGGAGGCGTCGTGGCCAAGTTCGGTGACACCGGGGAGCTGTTGAAGTGCTCGTTCTGCGGCAAATCGCAGAAGCAGGTGAAGAAGTTGATCGCCGGACCCGGCGTCTACATCTGCGACGAGTGCATCGATCTCTGCAACGAGATCATCGAAGAGGAGCTGGCGGACTCGACCGAGCTGCGGTTCGACGAGCTGCCGACCCCTCGTGAGATCCGATCCTTCCTCGACGACTACGTCGTCGGCCAGGAGCACGCCAAGAAGGTGCTCTCGGTCGCGGTCTACAACCACTACAAGCGCATCCAGTACCAGACCGCGGCGGCTGCCGCGCCGGGCCGCCGTGACGAGGTCGAGCTGGCGAAGAGCAACATCTTGCTGCTCGGCCCGACCGGCTGCGGCAAGACCCACCTCGCCCAGACGCTGGCCCGCCTGCTCAACGTCCCGTTCGCCATCGCCGACGCCACCGCGCTCACCGAGGCCGGCTACGTGGGTGAGGACGTCGAGAACATCCTGCTCAAGCTGATCCAGGCGGCCGACTACGACGTCAAGAAGGCCGAGACCGGGATCATCTACATCGACGAGATCGACAAGATCGCCCGCAAGAGCGAGAACCCGTCGATCACCCGTGACGTGTCGGGCGAAGGCGTGCAGCAGGCGCTGCTCGAAGATCCTCGAAGGCACGGTCGCCGCGGTGCCGCCGCAGGGCGGGCGCAAGCACCCCCACCAGGAGTTCATCCAGATCGACACCACGAACATCCTGTTCATCTGCGGTGGCGCGTTCGCCGGGCTCGAGCAGATCATCGAGAACCGGATCGGCCACAAGGGTGTCGGCTTCCACGCCATCGGTGCGTTCGAAGGCCGAGAAGGACCCGGGCCAGCTGTTCTCCCAGGTGCTCCCGGAAGACCTGCTCAAGTTCGGCCTGATCCCCGAGTTCGTCGGTCGGCTGCCGATGGTCGGCGCGGTGCACAGCCTCGATCGCGAGGCGCTCGTCCAGATCCTCGTCGAGCCGAAGAACGCGCTGACCAAGCAGTACCAGAAGTTCTTCGAGATGGAAGACATCGAGCTCGAGTTCGACGCCGGCGCGCTCGGCGCGCTCGCCGAGCAGGCGCTGCGCCGGGGCACCGGTGCCCGTGGTCTGCGGGCGATCCTCGAAGAGGTGCTGCTCAACACGATGTACGACCTGCCCGGCCGCACCGACGTCGGCAAGGTCGTGATCGACGCGCAAGGCGGTCGACGAGAAGGTCAACCCGACCCTCGTGCCCCGCGAGGCGAGCCGGGTGACCCGGCCCCGCCGCGCCGCGTCCTGAGCGCTCCGTCGCGTTGAACTACGCCGACGCGCTCGCGCTACCTCGCCCAGCACACCAGCTACGAGACCACCGGGCACCTCAACTCGCCGTCGACCGAACGGATCGAGCGGCTGCTGTCGGCGATGGGCGACCCGCACCTGGCCTGCCCGGTCATCCACATCACCGGGACCAACGGCAAGGGTTCGGCCGCCCAGATCATCACCCGGCTGCTGATGGCCCAGGGGCTCACCGTCGGCACCTACACCAGCCCTCACCTCGAGCGGATCAACGAGCGGTTCACGCGTCAACGGCGAGCCGATCGGCGACCAGGACTTCGCCGAGCCGGTCGGCGCGATCGCCGATCTCGAGGTGCTGGTCGGCGTGCGCCCGACGTTCTTCGAGATCACCACCGCCGGTCGCGTTCCGTCACTTCGCCGATGTCGCGGTCGACGTGGCGGTGATCGAGGTCGGCCTGCTCGGCCGGTGGGACGCCACCAACGTGGTCCAGCCGGTCGGTGGCCGTGGTCACCAACGTCGGGCTCGACCACACCGACCTCGCCGGGCCGACCCTGCTCGACGTCGCCCGCGAGAAGGCCGGCATCGTCGAAGCCCGGCGCGGTGCTCGTGCTCGGCGAGACCGATCCCGAGCTCGCCGAGATCTTCCGCGGCCGAAGGGCCCGGCCGCCACCTTCGAGCGCGGCGTCGACTTCGACTGCGTCGGCAACGAGCTGGCGCTCGGCGGGCGGCTGCTCGACCTGCGCACCCCGACCTCGCTGTACTCCCAGGTGTTCCTGCCGCTGCACGGACGCCACCAGGGCGACAACGCGGCCGTCGCGCTGTGCGCAGCCGAGGCGTTCTTCGGTGCCCCGCTCGCCGAGGACGTGGTCGCGGAGGCGTTCGCCGAGGTGCGGTGGCCCGGCCGGTTCGAGGTGCTCGGCCACCAGCCGCTCGTCATCGTCGACGGCGCCCACAACCCGGCCGGCGCCGATCAGCTGCGCCGAGGTGTTCTTCGACGACTTCGATCCGGTCGGGCGACGGATCCTGGTGGTCGGCTGCCTGCGCGAGAAGGACCCCGACGAGATGCTCGAGCGCGCTGCGGGCCGACGAGTTCGACCTCGTCTACTGCACCACCGCGCCGACGCCGCGGGGTCTGCCGGCCGCCGACGTGGCCGCGGCGGCCCGGGCGATCGGCTGCGACGACGTGCTCGAAGTCGACGACCTGGAGCGGGCGTGTCGGCGCGGCGATCCGCGAAGGCACGGCCGAGGACGCCGTGCTCGTCACCGGCTCGCTCTACGTGGTCGGCGCGGCCCGTCCCGCGATCCGCAAGCTCGGTACCGAGTAACGCCCGGAGCCCCCGCCCGCGCCGGTAGCGTGCACCGCCGCTATGGCTGATCGCACCCTCGTCCTCCTCAAGCCCGATGCCGTCGAACGTGGACTGGTCGGCGAGATCGTCTCCCGCTTCGAACGCAAGGACCTCAGCTCGTCGCGCTCGACCTCCGCCAGCTCGACGAGGCCACCCTCGCCCGTCACTACGAGGAGCACCAGGGCAAGGGCTTCTACGCCGACCTGGTCGCGTTCATGTCGCGCGGCCCGGTCGTGGCCATGGCGCGTCGAGGGCCCGGAGGACACCTGGGAGGTCGTGCGCACGCTGATGGGCGCCACCAACCCGCGCAAGGCGGCGCCCGGGCACGATCCGTGGCGACCTCGGCATCCTGTTCACCGAGAACCTCGTGCACGGCAGCGATTCACTCGAGTCGGCGACCCGGGAGCTCGGGATCTTCTTCCCGAATCTGTAACAAACTTCGCCCGGGGATAGACTGCGGCAGATTTCCGCCCGCAGTCCGCCGTCGGGAGGGGAGACGCAATGGCTCGGAACAATCCGCTCGCTCTCGGGCGTGACATGGCCGTCGATCTCGGTACGGCCAACACGCTGATCTACGTCCGCGGCCACGGCATCGTCCTCAACGAGCCGTCGGTCGTCGCGATCAACGTGAACGACGGTCGCCCCGTCGCCGTCGGCCTCGAAGCCAAGCGGATGATGGGCCGTACCCCGGCCCACATCCGCTCGGTGCGCCCGTTGAAAGACGGCGTCATCGCCGATTTCGACATGTGCGAGAAGATGCTGCGCTTCTTCATCCAGCGGGTGCACACCAGCCGGTGGAACAAGCCGCGCATGGTGATCTGCGTGCCGTCGGGCGTCACCGGGGTCGAGCAGCGGGCCGTGCGTGACGCAGCCGAGTACGCCGGGGCCCGCAAGCCGGCCTACGTGATCGAAGAGCCGATGGCCGCGGCGATCGGCGCCGGGCTGCCGGTGCACGAGCCGTCGGGCAACATGATCGTCGACATCGGCGGCGGCACCACCGAGGTCGCCGTGATCTCCCTCGGCGGCATCGTCACCGCCCAGTCGGTGCGGGTGGCCGGCGACGAGCTCGACGAAGCCATCATCCAGTTCATCAAGAAGGAGTTCTCGCTGGCCATCGGCGAGCGCACCGCCGAGCAGATCAAGATCCAGATGGGTTCGGCGTGGCCGCTCGAAGAGGAGCTGACCGCCGAGGTCCGCGGCCGCGACCTGGTCTCGGGCCTGCCCCGCACGGTCATCGTCACCACCGAGCAGATCCGCGAGGCGATCGCCGAGCCGGTGTCGGCCATCGTCGACGCCGTGAAGTCCACGCTCGACAAGACGCCGCCCGAGCTGGCCGCCGACATCATGGAGCAGGGCATCATGATCACCGGCGGCGGCGCGCTGCTGATGGGCCTCGATCGGCGCCTGGCCAACGAGACGGGCATGCCGATCAACATCGCCGACGACCCGCTCAACTCGGTCGTGATCGGCTCCGGGCTGGCGCTCGAGAACATCGAGGCGCTGGGCAGCGTGCTGTCGCAGGGCAGCGACGACTGACGTCAGCCCACCCGGCCGATCCTCGTCATGTCCTTCAGCCGACGGCGTGTCCTCGCGCTGCTCACGCTCACGACGATCCTGCTGATCACCCTCGATCTGCGGGGCACGTCGACGATCGACTCGGCTCGAGCGGCTGTTCGGCGACCGTGATGGAGCCGCTGCAGGACGCCGGTCGGGCGGTCGTCCCGACCGATCGAGAACGCCTGGAAGGGCATCACCGACTACGACGAGGCTCCAGGAGCGAGAACGATCGGCTCCGCCGACCAGATCGCCCAGCAGGAGGGCGATCACATCGCCGCCATGGTCGCGCATCGCAGGAGTACCAGGAACTGCTCGAGCGACCGACGAACCTCGACACTCGACTACTCGCAACGTGACGGCCCAGGTGCTGCAGTACTCGGCGCAGAACTTCCAGCAGACCGTCGAGATCAACCGGCGGCACCGACGACGGGGTGCGCGTCGGGATGGCGGTGGTCTCGGCCGGCCGGGCTGCGTCGGCAAGATCACCCAGGTCGACTCGGATCAGCCGGTCGATCGTGATGCTCATACCGACCCGCAGTACACGGTGGCGGTGAAGATCCGATCGGCGACGTGCCGATCCCGGGTGTCCATCGAGCCGACCCGAACGCGACCACGACCACGGCGCCGACCACCACGACGCGGCCGAGTCGCTCGACCCGCTCGACGTCGATGCCGGCATGCGGTGCTGCCCGAGGAGACTCGCCGACCCGCTGACCACCTCGGCGGGACGACCACCACGACTGCGACGACCACCACTCGGACTGCCCCGGCTACGACCACGACCATCGTCGATCGAGCGATCTCGCCCAACGCGAGCTCGGCGCGCTCGAAGGTCAGGGCGCCAGGGCAAGCCGCCGATCGTCGGCGCTGCGTCAACTCCGACCGGCGAGCGCTCGAGATCAAGGTCGGCGATGTCGTCGCCACGAGCGGCAGCTGCGCCAGCCTGGCGCCCGCCGAACCTCGCGGTCGGCACCGTGTCAGCAAGGTCGACGATCGCCCCGGCTCGGCCGGCCCACTGATCGAGGTCGAACCGGCGGCCGACCTCGACAAGCTCAACTTCGTCGTCGTGGTGCTCTACCTGCCCGCCACCGAGGTGCCCGGCGAGACCTGCGACTGACCGATGCTCCACCTCGTCCAGCGCCCGGTCGTGCGCCTGATCATGGTCGGCATGGTCCTCCTCACGATCCAGACCACGCTGCTCGCCGAGCTGCGGCCGTTCGCGGCGCGGTCGCCGACATCATGCTCGGGCGCCTCGGTGGCCGCCGGGATCGTCGGCGGGGCGGAGCACGGGGCGCTCGCCGGGCTTCGTGCTCGGGCTGATGTTCGACCTGCTGCTGATCACCCCGTTCGGGCTCTCGCCGCTCGCCTACGGGCTGGTCGCCTTCGTCGTCGGCGCGGCCAAGGCGCACGATCACGGTCGGCCAGGCGTGGTGGCTGACGACCCTGCTGGTCGTGGTCGGGAGCGCCGTCGGGTATCGTGCTGTTCGCCGTGTCGGCAGCATCATCGGCCAGCAGGGCTGGGTGCAGTGGCACCTGATCGTCCGAAGCCGCTGTCGTGGGCGGGGTCAACGGGCTGATCGGAGTTCCGCTCAGCCGGGTCATGAAGTGGGCGCTACGCGTGGAGCGTGAGCTGATGACGCATCGAACGCGAGCCGAACCGAAGCAGCCGGCCAGCGGACGCCCGGGGAGTCCGCCGATGGCCGGCGTGACCGTCGCGGGCCTGCGCCACGGCCTGCTCGGCGTCGTCGCGTTCGTCCTGCGTCGGCATCCTCGGCACCCGGCTGTGGTTCCTCCAGGTCGTCGACGCCGAGTCGATCACGCGAGCGCGTCGAGGCGCGTCCGGCCCGCGAGACGTCGACCTCCCGCCGGAGCGGGGCCGGATCTTCGATGCCGACGGGCCGGATCCTGGCCGACAACCGCGGGTGCTCACGGTCACCGTCGACCAGGACGTGATCCGCACGCAAGGACCGCATCGGGCGTGCTGTTCGACGCGGCTGGCCGGCCCGCTCGGCACGACCCGCGGAGCGCTCGAGGAGAAGTACCAGGACAACCCCGACGCGCCGCGTGCTGCCCGTTCGCCGCCGCTCGCGGCGTGTCGGAGGAGACCGCGCTGTACCTGCAGGAGCGGGTCGAGGACTACCCGGGGGTCGACATCCGCGAGGACTGGGACCGGGTCTACCTGTACGCGCCGCTCGCCAGCCACATCATCGGCTACATGGGCGCGGTGCCGGCCGACGATCCCGACACGCCCGACGAACGAGACTGCAGGTATACCTCGACGCCGGCTACAACGCGCAACGAGAAGGTCGGCGCCTCGGGCATCGAGAAGTCCTACGAGAAGGAGCTGCGGGGCACGCCGGGCCATGCCGTGTACGAGGTCGACGCCATCGGCCGGGTGCTCGCACGGTCGAGTTACGTGCCGCCGGTGCCCGGGCAGGACATCCAGCTCACGATCGACCTCGACATCCAGCAGTTCGCCGAGCAGGCGCTCGAGACCCAGCTCCGGCTGCGTCGCACCGTCGTCGCCGTACAGCCGACGAGAACCGACATCCGCGCACTACACCGACCTTCTACAAGGCGCCCGGCCGGTTCGGTCGTGGTCGAGGAGCACGGCACCGGGCGGATCGTGGCCATGGCCAGCTACCCGACCTTCGACAACCGATGGTTCAGCGCCGGGATCTCGACGGACAAGTTCGCACAGCTCTTCCCGCCCGAGGACAAGTACGATCCCGTTCGACCAGCGGCCGCCGAGCCCGCTCGTCAACCGGGCGATCCAGGGTCGCTACAACGTCGGCTCCACGTTCAAGCCGTTCACCGCCTATGCCGCGGTGCACGTCGACCGCGTGCTCGACACCACCGGGCCGACCCGTTCATCGCCGATCCGCTCACCGACATCTACGTCGACAACGGGCGAGTACGAGATCCCGACGGCTTGTGCAACAAGGCCGAAGGGGTGCGCTGCGAGTTCAAGAACGCGTGGAACTTCGACCTCGGCGGCCGACGCACTACGGCGAGGTGAACCTGTCCGACGCCCTCGCGGTCTCGTCGGACGCCTTCTTCTACCGGATCGGCGCCGAGATGTTCCTCGACTCGGGCTTCGAACCGGTGCTCCAGGAGGAGTTGAAGCTGTTCGGGTTCGGCGAGAAGAGCGGGATCGACCTGCCGTTCGAGTACCGGGGCATCGTCCCCGACGCCGCCATCAAGAAGAAGCTCGCCGAACAGGGCGCGATCTCCGAGGCCGAAGGCAGGGGCTTCTACGTCGGCGACAGCGTGCAGATGGCGATCGGTCAGGGTCTGGTCGCGGTGACGCCGCTGCAGCTCGCCAACGCCTACGCGACCTACGCCAACGGCGGGTTCCTCCTGCGGCCCCAGGTCGTGAAGGCGATCTATCGAACCGGGTGTTCCCGACTGCCGAGTACGCCGGGTTCGCCGACGTGCTGAGCGGGCAAGGTCGTCAAGGAGTTCGTCGCCCGGATCGTGCGCGAGCGTCGAGATGGACCCGAACAAGGTGGGCCCGATCTACGACGGCCTGCACCGGGTGATCAACGGCCGATCGGACCACCGGCCACGCCCCGACCGGCGCCAAGATGTTCCGGGGCTACCCGATCGCCGAGACCCTGCCGGGCAAGACCGGCACCGCCCAGGGCCGGGAGAACCTGCCGCGAGAACGACTCGTCGGTGTTCGCCGCGTTCGAGCAGACCGGCCGCGACGGCTACACGATCGCCGCGTACCTCGAGAAGGCGGCTACGGCGTCGCAGGCCGCGGCACCGCTGGTGCGGTGCCTGTTCCAGGCCATCCGGGGCCAGGTCGCAGGCCGACCCGGTCGAGCTCGTCCGATCGAGCTCGACATCAATCAGCGGTCGCCGCGACCTGCCGAACCTGCTGCGCCGATTCCGACTGCCTGCAGGGCGACACCACGATGTCGACAGGCCGAGCGGTGAGCTTCACCCTGCAGCCGCCCCGGCGCCAGAACCTCGGCAACATCCGCTCCAGCCCGAGCGATCCGCGCCGCAACATCGACTGGGTGCTGATGCTGGCCACCCTCGGCGTCGGCCGTGCGTCGGGCTGCTCGCCATCTACTCGGCGTCGCGGCCGCTACCTGCTCGCCAACGGGGCTCGACCCGTACGCCTACACCGAACGCCAAGTCGTCTTCCTCATCGCCGGCACCGCTCGTGATGGCGGCGGTCATGTCGATCGACTACGGCGCGATCAAGGAGCGGTCCGGGGCGCTCTACCTGGGCACCATCGTGGCGCTGCTGGCCGTGCTGATCGTCGGCACCGGGCCGCCCGGCTCGGGCGCCAACGCCTGGTTCGACCTCGGCCCGATCCTCGTCCAGCCGTCGGAGTTCGCCAAGGTCACGGTGCTGATCCTGGTGGCCGGCTACCTCGCCGAGGAACGATCGGGCGACCTGAGCTACGCACCGGTTCGTCATCGGGCTGATGCTGGTCGGCGTGCCGGTCGGGCTGGTGCATGCTCCAGCCCGACTTCGGCACCGCGTCGGTGCTCATCGCCCTCGCCATGGGGATCCTGCTCGTCGCCGGGGCCAGCATGCGCTACATCGTGTTCATCAGCATCCTCGCCGCGGCCACGGTCGGCGCGCTGATCGCCGAGCGACTTCGTGAAGGAGTACCAGGTCAAGCGGCTCACCGCGTTCGTCGAGCCAGAACTCCGAGGACCCGCTGCATCAAGGACCTCGTCCAGCAGGTGAAGTGGTCGAAACGGGCGATCGCCACCGGCGGGATCACCGGCAAGCGGCTACCTCAACGGCGAGATCACCAACGGCCGCTACGTCCCGATCCAGTGGACCGACTTCATCTTCTCGGCCATCGCCGAGCAGTTCGGCCTGCTCGGCACGATCGCCGCTGCTGCTGCTGTACTCGTTCATGCTGTTCCGGATCTGGCGCATCGCCCGGCTGGCGCGTGACGACCTGGGCCTCTACATCTGCACCGGCGTGATGACGATGATCGTCTGGCACGTGTTCGAGAACATGGGCATGACGATGGGCATCATGCCGGTGACCGGCATCCCGCTCCCGCTCGTGTCCTACGGCGGGTCGTCGACCGTGGCGTTCCTCGCCATGATCGGCCTGGTGCAGAACGTGCACATGCGCCGCATGCGGTGAGCACCACGGCTCGACCCACTGCAGAGAGTGGTCGTCGGGTCTGAAGCGGCGCGGTCGGCGGTGGCCTGAATCCGTCGTCGCCTCACGGCCGGTAGCATTGGGCACCATGACGTCGCAGAGACCCGAGTCCCTGTGGTCGCGGCTCGAACCGCTTCTGGCCAAAGTCCAGAAGCCGGCCCGGTACATCGGGTGCGAGGACGGTGCGATCGTCCCGCAGCACGGTCCCGGCAAGGTGAGCTGGTTGCTCACCTACCCGGACACGTACGAGGTCGGCCTGCCCAACCAGGGCCTGCAGATCCTGTACGAGATCCTGAACGAGCGAGACGACGCGGTCGCCGAGCGCACCTACGCGCCCTGGACCGACCTCGAGGCGCTCCTGCGCGGCCGCGGCGTGCCGCTGTTCTCGGTCGACACCCATCGCCCGGCGGGCGACTTCGACCTCATCGCGTTCAACCTGTCGGCCGAGCTCGTCTACACCAACGTCCTGAACTGCGTCGACCTCGCCGGGGTGCCGGTGCGCTCCGCCGAGACGGCGCCCGGAGCACCCGCTCGTCGTGATCGGCGGCCACTGCCGCGTTCAACCCCGAGCCGCTCGCCGACTACATCGACGTCGCCGTGCTCGGTGAGGGCGAGGAGGTCGTCGGCGAGATCACCGAGGTCGTCGCGGCGTGGAAGGCGGTCGGGCCGCACCGAGGGTTCGCGCGAAGCGGTCCTGCGAGCGCTCGCCGCAGGTGCCCGGGGTGTACGTGCCGTCGATGTACGACGTCAGCTACGACGGCCCCGCGCTCGTCGCCGTCACCCCGAAGTACCCCGAGTCCCGGCCGTGGTCGCACAAGCGCACCGTCGCCGACCTCGGCGCGTGGCCGTACCCGAAGCGCCCGCTCGCGCCGCTCACCGAAGTGGTCCACGACCGCCTGTCGGTCGAGGTGTTCCGTGGCTGCACCCGCGGCTGCCGGTTCTGCCAGGCGGGGATGATCACCCGCCCGGTGCGCGAACGGCCCGCCGAGCAGGTCCGGACCATGGTGCGCGAACGGCCTGCGCCGCACCGGATACGACGAGGTCAGCCTCACCTCGCTCTCGACCGCCGACTTCTCGAGCATCGAGCGAGCTCGTCGCCGGCATCGCGGCCGACACCCCGGACGGCGTGCGGGGCCAGACGAGCATCAACCTGCCGTCGCTACGGGTCGACGCGTTCACCGTCGGGGTCGCCGCCGGGGTCGGCGGGGCGCGGCGGAGCGGGCTCACCTTCGCCCCCGAAGCCGGCTCGTGGCGGCTGCGCCAGGTCATCAACAAGCTGATCACCGAAGCCGACCTGTACGGCGCCGTCGACGCGGCCTTCAGCCAGGGCTGGACCCGCATCAAGCTGTACTTCCTCACCGGCCTGCCGACCGAGCAGGACGAGCGACACCCTCGGGCATCGCCGAGTTGGCCCGCAACTGCGTCGCCGATCGGCCGGCGGCACACCAACCGGGCGAGCGTCACGGTGAGCCTCGGCGGCTTCGTGCCCAAGGCCGCACACGCCGTTCCAGTGGTTCGGCCAGAACACGGTCGAGGAGCTGCGGCGCAAGATCAACCTCGTCCGCACCGCCACCCACAAGGCCAAGGGGGTCAACCTGAAGTGGCACGACCCCGAGGCATCGATCGCCGAAGGCATCGCCAGCCGCGTGGTGACCGCCGGATCGGCGCGGGTCATCGAGCGGGTCTGGCGGATGGGCGGCACGTTCCAGGAGTGGGGCGAGCACTTCCGGCTGTCCGCTGGGAAGAGGCGATGGCGGCCGAGGGTCTCTCGCTCGACTGGTACGTGCACCGGCACCGCACCGAGGACGAGGTGCTGCCCTGGGACCACCTCCAGGCCGGGCTTGCACAAGGACTTCCTGTGGCAGGACTGGCAGGCGGCGCTGGCCGAGAGCGGGGTCGAGGACTGCCGTTGGACGCCCTGCTACGACTGCGGCGTCTGCACCGGCTACGGCATCGAGCACGTGGTCGCATCGCCGGTGCCGCCCGCCGGCGGCAGCCAGGGAACCGGGCAGGACTGGTCGACCGGTGGCGAGGTGCCGGTCGAGCTGATCACCGCCGGCTCGGCGCGAGCCGGCTCTGTCGGAGCCGAACCGCCGCGTCGTCGTCCATCGTGTCGGCGTCCAGGAGTCGGTCCGTGGCGTCGACCCGGTCGACGAGCCGGCGGTCGCGCCTGGCCGGGCTGATGCGCGTGAACCACGTGCGGGTCCGCTTCACCAAGCTCGGCAAGGTGCGCTTCGTCGGGCACCGCGACGTCGCCCGGCTCTGGGAGCGGATCGCTGCGCAAGGCCTCGGTGCCCGTTGCCTACAGCGAAGGCTTCTCGCCGCGGCCGCGGCTGTCGTTCGGGCTGGCGCTGCCCACCGGCGCCGAGTCGTTGGCCGAGTACCTCGACATCGACCGTCGATGGCGATGTCGATCTCGAGCGAGCTCGCCGAGCTGCTCCATCGTTCGCTCCCGCCGGGCTTCGCGGTGCAGGCGGTCACCGGCGATCGACCGGAGCGATCCTTCGCTGCAGGAAGACGTGGTCGGCGTGCTCGTGGGAGATCGTCGCTGCGCGGTCTCAGCGTCGGCGAGGTCGAGGCCCGGGTGGCGCGGAGCTGCTCGCGGCCGCGGAGCTGTTGCTGGAGCGAGAGCGCAAGGGAGAGCGTCGGGTCGACGACCTCCGCCCGGCGATCGACGCCCTCGCCGTTCGGCCGACGAGCGAGCAGGGCACCGTCCTGCTCGCCGAGCTGGCAACCCGACCGCGGGGGATGCGTCCGAGCGAACTGCTCGCCGTCGCGTTCCCCGACGCGACGACCTGGACCGAGTTGCTGCGGCCGGATTCTTCGTACTCATCAATGGATCGAGCGCGACGGCGCGCGGCGGGAACTCCTCCCGCTCGACGCGGCCGCCGTGGCCGCTCGCCGATCGGTGTGGGCATGAGAAAGGACGCCTTCGTTGGACGACACCGGAATCACCCCACGCGACACGAACCTGCCCGATTCCGGGCCGCCGGCCTCGCCCGGTCCGGCCGCCTCGGCTGACGCTGGCGCGGCTCCGGCCCCGTCGACGCGTTCGCCCGAACTGGTGGCCACCCGGCCCCATGTCCTCGACGGCTCGTCGTCGGCCGTCGACGCATCTGGCGTCTCTGCCGGCGGTGATGCCGATGGATCGGTCGCTGACGCGGCCGAAGACATCGACCGTCGGCGACCCGTCGGTCAGGACCGCCAAGAAGCGCCGCCGCGGGTCACGCGGCGGTCGCCGCCGCAAGAAGCCGGGCGCCAACGGCGCCGACGGTGGCGACGACGACGACCGACGAAGACGACACCGACGACGACGACGACGATGCGGCGAGGACGGCCCGGCTGTCGCGCCGGTGGTCGCCGACGCCGGCGAGGCACGTCCGACCACGCCGCCGAGCGCACGCCGAAAGCCGTGCCGGCCGCTGGTGCCGCGACGAGCCCGACGAACCCGGCAGCCAAGACGGGCTCCTCGTGCCAACGGTCGCCCCGCTGCTGCGGGCTCACCGGCCGGTCGATGCTGCCGGCGAGGTCGCCGAGCTCCCCGAGCGGATGTCGGAGGGACGGGTCCGAGACCCCGAGGTCGCGGCGCCCGGGCGGTCGTGCCCCGCCGTCCCCAGATCGGCGACACCCGCCCGGCCGCGGCTCGCGCCGCCGCGACACCGGCGCCCGAGCCCGATGCTGCGGGCGACGGCAAGAAGAAGCGCCGCCGGGCGGCGCCGAAGGCCAAGAAGCCGGCGGTCAGCCGGCCGACACTGCGGCGGCCCCGGATAGAGCTCGACGAGGACGTCTCGAGAAGCGCCGTGGCCGCGAGCGCAAGGGTCGGCCGGTCGGCCGGTACCTCATGTGCGTGCAGGCCCGCGAAGGCCTGACCCAGGTGGCCGTGCTCGAGGGCCGCAGCCTGATCGAGCACTACGTCAGCCGGCCGGCCGACGACGTCAGCCAGATCCACGGCAACATCTACCTCGGTCGGGTGCAGAACGTGCTGCCCGGCATGGAGGCGGCGTTCGTCGACATCGCCACGCCGAAGAACGCGGTGCTCTACCGCGGCGACGTCCAGTACGACGCCGAGGACATCGTCGAGAAGGGCGACAAGCTGCGCATCGAGCAGATGCTGCAAGCTCGAAGCAGATGATCCTGTGCCAGGTCACCAAGAACCCGATCGGGGCGAAGGGGGCCCGGCTCACCCAGGAGGTCTCGCTGCCCGGCCGGTTCGTGGTGTTCATCCCGAACTCGCGAGACCTACGGCATCTCCAAGCGACTGCCCGACGACGAGCGCAAGCGCCTCCGGGCGATCCTCGACCGGGTGAAGCCGGCCGAGCACGGGCTGATCGTGCGCACTGCGGCCGAGAACGCGACCGAGCAGGAGCTGCGCCGCCGACGTCACCCGCCTCGCCGAGACGTGGAACGAGATCGCCTCGAAGGCCGAATCGGCCCGCAAGGCCAACCAGTGCCGCCTGCTCTACCGCGAGCCCGAGCTCGCCGTGCGGGTGATCCGCGAGGAGTTCAACGCCGAGTACCGGGGCATCGTGATCGACGATCGGCAGCTCTACGACGAGGTCAAGGCGTACGTCGAAGTGATGAACCCCGAGCTCGCCGACCGGGTCGAGTTCTACGACGCCGCGGCCGAGGGGCTGCCGATCTTCGAGCGCCACCACATCCACGAGCAGCTCCACAAGGCGCTCGACCGCAAGGTCTGGCTGCCGTCGGGCGGTTCGCTGATCATCGAGCACACCGAGGCGCTCACCGTCATCGACGTCAACACCGGCAAGAACGTCGGCTCGACCAACCTCGAGACGACGGTGTTCCACAACAACCTCGAGGCGGCCGACGAGATCGCCCGCCAGCTGCGGTTGCGCGACATCGGCGGGATCATCGTGATCGACTTCATCGACATGGAGATCAAGGAGAACCGCAAGAAGGTCGTCGACGCCTTCCGAACGGCCCTGGCCCGTGACAAGACCCGCACCCAGGTGTTCGACATCTCCGAGCTGGGCCTGGTCGAGATGACCCGCAAGCGCATCGGCGAAGGCTTGCTGACCAACTTCGCCGACCAGTGCCCCAACTGCGAGGGCCGAGGCGTCGTGATCGACGTCGATCTGCTCGACTGACACGAAATTCTCGTGGCCCGGCACGACCCAACCCCGCCCGAGTGTCAGTTGACCGGTTCTCTCCGATAGCCTCGCCAGCCGTTATGTACGCTGTGATCGCATCGGGCGGAAAGCAGGAAAAGGTCGCCGAAGGCCAGACCGTGGCCGTTGAGCTGCTCGGAGCCGAAGACGGCGCCGAGGTCAGTTTCACGCCGGTTCTGCTGGTCGACGGAGACACTGTCCTCGCCACCCCCACAGAGCTCGCTGGCGCGACCGTCACCGGTCGTGTCGTCGGAGAGACCAAGGGCCCGAAGATCAACGGGTTCACCTACAAGCGCCGTACGAACCAGCGCCGCCGATACGGGCATCGCCAGCGGTACACCACCGTCGAGATCACGTCGATCGCGAAAGGCTGAGCCATGTCGAAGACCAAGGGTGGCGGGTCAACCCGCAACGGCCGTGACTCCAACGCTCAGCGCCTCGGCGTGAAGGTGTTCGACGGTACGGCCATCCACGCCGGCACGATCATCGTGCGTCAGCGCGGCACGAAGTTCCACCCCGGCAAGAACGTCGGACGTGGCGGTGACGACACGCTGTTCGCCCTGGTCGATGGCAAGGTCAAGTTCGGTGAGCGCAAGGGCCGCAAGGTCGTCGATGTCAACGAGCTCGCCGAGATCGTCGACGCCGAGCTCGCCGACGCCTGAAACTCGCCGCGCCTGACACTCAACGCGCCTGACACGACCCCGCCCGGATCCCCGGCGGGGTCGTGCCGCGCCCGGCCGTAGGTGAGGCCGTCGGGAGTCAGCCGACGTCGATGCCCTTGGGGAGGCGGTCGCGTTCCCAGCCGAGGACAGCGATGCCCTGGCGGCACGCGAAGCGGTCGGTCATGCCGGCCACCCACGACACCGCAGCCCGGAGCGCTTCGGGGGAGCCGGCCGTGAGTGATTCGGCCTGGGGGAGGCCGTTCGGGCGATCGGCGTAGTACTCCACGAGCGCCCGCAGCAGAGCCACCACCGCGGTCCCCTGGGCTCGCGAAGCGGGCCGCAGGTAGATCTGGCTGTAGTTGAACGCGCGGAACGCGGCGAGCGCCTCGGCCGTCTCGGGCATCATGCCGATGCGCCCGGTGATCGCGGCCGCCTGGATCATTCCCTGGATGAACGACTTGAGTTGGGCGCCCCGGTACTCGCCACATCGGCTCCGCACGATGGCGGGCAGCATCTCTGGCGTGACGATGCCGCTGGCGGCGGCGTCTTCGTAGTCGTGGCACACGTAGGCGATGCGGTCGGCCCAGGAGACGACCTCTCCCTCCGGCGTCCGAGGGGCAGGCCGGGACCAGGAATGGTTCCGGATGCCGTCGAGCGTCTGGGAGCACAAGTTGAGCGGCGCGAGGGTCTCGTCGGCGCCCCAGACGGCGTGGTTGTAGCCACCCTCGACGTAGGGCGACAGGGCGTCTTCACTCGCGTGACCGCCAGGGCCGTGGCCACAGTCGTGGCCGAGGGCGATGGCTTCGGTGAGCGCCACGTTGAGCCCGAGCGCCCTGGCCACGCCAGTGGCGACCTGGGCGACCTCGAGGGCGTGGGTGAGCCGGGTGCGCTGGTGGTCCTCGGGGAACACGAACACCTGGGTCTTGCCCGAGAGCCGACGGAACGCATTGGCGTGGAGGATGCGATCGCGATCACGCTCGAAGCACGTGCGGAACGGGTCGGGCTCCTCGGCTTCGGCCCGTTCCCCCGCACCCCGGGCTCGGGTCGCGAGGGGAGCGAGGCTCTGCTCGTCGTGGTCTTCGCGGCGGAGCCGCTCGTGGGTGGTACGGGCGCCGCTGGCGGCCCACGAATCGGCGTGCGCAACGACGACCCCCTGACCGTCGGTGCCCGCCATGGTGGCGGCCCACTGTTCGGCCCGGTCAGCGATCCCGGAGTCGGCCGGATGGTTCATGGCATCGACGTTACGCCGGGGGTCTGTCGGGGTTCGGCTCTCCGACACGATTCGTCTCGTAGGCCCACATGGCCAGCTCCACCCGGTTTCGGACGCCGAGCTTGGTCATCAGGCTGGCGACGTGGAACTTGACGGTGCTGGTGCTGATGTGGAGTTCGGCGCCGATCTCGGCGTTCGTCCTGCCCCGTGCGACCGTACGCAGCACTGCCTCTTCTCGGTCGGTGAGCGGTTCGACCGGCTGGATGGGCGAGGCTCGTCGGGCGGGTGTCGAGAACGCGGCGAGGAGCCGAGCGGTGACGCCCGGGTCGATGAGTGCGTCGCCGTGCACCGCAGCGTGTATGGCCTGGACCAGCTGCTCGGGCGCTGCGCCTTTGAGGAGGAAGCCTCGGGCCCCCGCCTCGAGCGCCCCGTAGACGTACTCGTCGGTGTCGAACGTGGTGATCACCACCACCGCGATCGGATCGGTCACCCCGGGCCCGGCGAGGAGCCGCGTGGCCTCGATGCCATCGAGGTTGGGCATACGGATGTCGAAGAGGCACACATCGGGACGAAGCTCGCGGGCGAGGGCCACCGCTTCGCGGCCGTCGGCGGCTTGGCCGACGACCTCGATGTCGGGTTGTCCGCCGAGGATCGTTGCCAATCCGGCCCGGACGATGCTCTGGTCGTCGGCGATGATCACTCGAATGGTCATGTCGGGCCGTCTCGGCGGGGGAGCACTGCCGTCACGCGCCACCCGCCACCCGGCGCTGGTCCGGCCTGGAGCGTCCCGCCGAGCAGGTCGACCCGTTCGGCCATTCCGATCAGGCCGTAGCCGGTCGGGTTCGCGACCCCCGCGGGGCGAACGCCGTCGTCGTCGACCGTCAATCGAACGTCGGTCCGGCTCCCGGCGACGTTGACCTTGATCCGGGTTGCCTGGTGGGCGTGGCGTTGGGCGTTGGTGACCGACTCCTGCCGCGACCCGGTAGAGGGCAGCTTCCAGAGCGGGCGGGAGGTTCACCAGCTCGCCGCCCAGCTCCACATCGATCGGCACGGAACCGTTGCCGCTCGCTGCCAGGTGCTCGATGTCGGCGAGCCCACGTGGGGGAGCGACGGTCGGTTGCCGCTGCCGGTCACGGAGGGCACCGACCATCGTCCGCATCTCGGCGAGGGTGCGGGCCGCTTCGCGGTCGATGATCTCGAGTGACTCGACGGCGCCGTCGAGCGATGAGGACCGCGCCAGCACCAATCCGGCTTGCGCCTGGATCGCGATCGCCGAGACGTGGTGGGCGACGGTGTCGTGGAGCTCCCTGGCCAACTGCGCTCGCTCTTGGAGCTTGGCCTGTTCGACCAGCTGTTCACGGGCGGCTTGCCGAGCCCGGACCGAAACGCCGAGCGCGGCGGTGAACAGCAGCACGGCCACCCCGCCGATCGCATCGGCAGTCCCTGTGAAATCGGTCGTGACGCTGGCAATGAGTGCCGCGGCGATGAAGCCGGAACCGATGGTGGCGTCGCGGCTCGAAGCCCACCGGAACAGCGCGTAGACGAGCACGATCACGACCGTTCCGCTGTAGAGCCGCACAGGTCCGGCGTCGGCGAGCCACGTGGCCACATCGAGCACGGCGAACGTGCCGAACGCGAGGGCCGCCGCGATCAGGCCGTGTGTTCGCCGGAACAGGATCGCGGCCGGCAGGCCGCACCCGAGAGCGATGACGATCGGCCGCCACACCAGATCGTCGTGAAACACCGCTTCCAGGAGCAAGGCGAGCATCGTCGCTGTGGCGAGAATCCAGTCGCGTGGGACGCGGGGCGGCGGGTCGTGCGCCGCAGGTTCCGCCCACCATGACGTCGCTGCGTTCCACACGACTTCAGCGTACGTATCCGGCAACAGCAGCGGACCCGCCGAACGGTCGATCTCGACCTGCCCGTTCGGCCAGGTGGGGATTGGACGGAGGGACGGCGTCTCCATCGACGGACCGACGCATCATGGAGGAGCGGCGGTGCAGTTCATCGCAAGCAGGAGGAGTCAGTCATGAACGCCCATCGGGCACCGGAACTCCAGGACAGCAAGGTCGATGTCAAGGTCGTGCTCAGCGGCCTCTGGATCGCCATGCTCTTCGTGTTCGCCTACGTCGACATCTTCGGTTTCTGGCGGGCCGACGTCATCAACGGGGCACTCGACAAGGAGGTCCCCGGCGCCGGCTTCGAGATCAACCAGGCGTTCTTGACCTTCACCACGATCTACATCGTGATCCCCAGCCTCATGGTGCTGGTCTCGCTCCTCGTCCCGGCGAGGACGAACCGAATGGCGAACATCGTCGTCAGCCTGGTCTACGCCGCCACCGTACTCGTGTCGATGATCGGGGAGAGTTGGATCTACTACCTGCTCGGGAGTGGCGTGGAGGTCGTGATCCTGCTCGGCATCGCCCGAGTCGCCTGGACCTGGCCCCGCCGCCCCGCCCAGTGACCCCCCAAACGCCCGCGCAACGCGTTTGTTCGATGATGCCTCCGGCACCCCGGGGCGCCGATGAACAAACGCGAGACGTGGATCTCCGGGGCTCGGGCGGGTGTCGGGGCGGTGGGAGTCCGTACGGTGTCGGGATGGCAGACGAGTCCACGAACGACGCCCCGGCTCACGAGGCGAACGACCACCAGTACGCCGATCACGAAGCCGATCACCATGCGCATCAGCCCGGGCATCAGCACGGGCACGGGCACGGGCACTTGGACGAGGCCGATTGGGCGCGGTGGGCCGCTGACACCGAGCGCGAAGGTGAGGTGCTGATCGAGTTCGTCACCGGGACGGCCGACCGGATCGCTCGGGTGGCACCCGGGACTTCGGTGCACCGGATCCTCGACATCGGTGCCGGACCCGCGGTGGCGTCCTGCGAGTTCGCTCGGCTGTTCCCCGAGGCCGACGTGGTCGCGGTCGACTCCTCGCCCGGCATGCTCGAACATGCCGCCCGACGGATCGAGTCGAAGGGGCTCGGTGCCCGAGTCCGTACCGCGAGCGCCGATCTGGGTGGAGGCCTCGATTCCCTCGGTCCCGCCGACCTGATCTGGGCATCGATGTCGCTGCACCACGTGGGCGACGAAGTGGCCGCGCTGCGGAGCCTGCGGACATCGCTCTCCGACGGCGGGATCCTGGCGATCGCCGAGATGGCCGACCCGATGCGATTCGTGCCGGACCCGATCCACCCCCACACGCCGCATCTGGTGGAGCGCATCGACCAGGCGTTCCGAACGTGGTTCGCGGCGATGCGCGCCGGGCTCGAATCGTCGGTGGAGTCGAGGGATCTCGCGGTGATGGTCGGCGAGGCGGGGTTCACGATCCTCGATGACCAGGTGGTGACCGTTCGCCTGGACCCGCCGCTGTCGGCCGACGCTCGCGCCCTCATCACTTCGGTGTTGCAGCGCAGCCGCCATCAGCTCCAGGAGCTGCTCGACGACCACGAGCTCCGCGCGATCGACGTGTTGCTCGACCCGGCCGACGATCGCTCGATCGCTCGACGCCCCGACTGCTTCATCGAGGCCACGCGCCGCATCATCATTGCTCGATAGGAGGATCCCCTCGCGGCGCAACCGAAACCGCGGCTGAGATCGCGTCCACCGTGTGAGCGGGTGGCGTCCCGCAGATGCGGGTCCCGGCGCGGACGACGCTGGATCGAGGCCTGCGTGTCTTCCGGTAAGTGCCCGGCCGAGCCCCGGCCGGTGCCCACCCTGCCCCTTGAGCATCGCGGGTTGTCCAGGCGTGACACGGCGACAACCCGCGGACCTGGGCTCGGCTCGGAACCTCGGCCCGAGCATCGCGGGTTGTCCTCGCGTGAAGCGTCGACAACACGCGATGCTCGAAGGTGGGCCGGCCGGTGGGCAGTTCGGCGGCGCCCGGCGGCGGTCAGGGGGCGCGGTAGTGGCCGATGCGAGTTGCCGGGTGTGCGGTGGGGCGGTGTTCGGGCACACAGCGATCGTCGATGTGTTCGACGAAGCGGGCGAACGCCGGGAGGCGGGTGAGCGGGTTGTCGTCGTGGTCGAGTTGGGCGATGTGGATGAAGGTGCCGTCGGCGAGTCGCCACACCTGGTACTCGAGTCCCGCAGGTGTGGCATCTGCGAGCTCGGCGAAGACGTCTTCGACGAGTGCCTGGTTCTCGTCGGCGCGGTCGGGCCGTGGTTCGTAGCGCACGACGATGGTGGTCATCGCCGTGCCTCCGCGGCCGCTTTGAGGCTGTCGGCGAACTGGTCGAAGGAGTCGGTGAGATCGGGGATCGACTTGCAGATGAGGCCGGAGAGGAGTCCGCTGAAGTCCTCGGTCATCGTGAAGTCCGTGCGGTTGCCGTTCGGGACGAGTCGGAAGGTGCGGACGCCAGTGAAGAGGCCGAGGGGCATCCCATCGGACCACACCATGTCGCTGGGCGGCGTCATACTCGTGACGGTGAGCTTGAAGGCGCGCTTGGGGTTGGCGATCGAGACGAGCTCGATCTTGGTGCCGGCGGTGATGGTGCCCGTGATGCGGATGACGGCGGTGTTCCAGCCGGGGTAGCCAGCGGCGTCGGTCAACAGCGCCCAGACGGTTTCGGCTGGGGCGTCGATGGTCCGGCGGACCGTGTTGTGCTTGGCGGCCATCAGATCGCTCGCATCCGGTTGTTGCGGGGGCTGTGTTCGACCTCGGCGAGGCCCAATTGTTCCAGGACCGGGGGCACGTAGTTGCCGAAGCGGCCGCGATAGCCCTTGCGGAGGCCGTACCAACCTCCGACAGGATTGGACTCGGAACGCGCCCAGGCTTCGACGGTGCCCGGTTTGGCTTCCTTCTGCTCGTCGGCGTTGCCGAGCGGCATCCAGTCCCCGTGCTCGACGAGCATCGCATGGAGATCTTCGATGCAGCGCAACTGATAGCTGAGCGCGGTGGAGCCGACTCGGATCTTCAGGGCGGGCGGGTCGGCGGTCTCGTCGCGCCACGTGTCGAACTCGGACGTTCCTGGCGGGGTGGTGAGGATCCAAGGATCGTCGGGCGTCCCCGTTCCCTCGACATGATCGGCCATGGTGTTTGCTCCTTCGTGCTGACTCGGCGCCGGCGATCCGGCCGGAGCGGCACGATGCATCCTGACAGCCCATATATGACACCATGTGTCATATATGGGCAGACCGTTCGATGCCGGGACACGCGTCAACGGTGCCGATCGCGTGGGGTGATCGGGTGCGTGCTGGCCGTTTGTTGAGCGTGCTGTTGCTGTTGCAGAACAGCGGCCGGATCACCGCAGGTGAGTTGGCGCGCCGGCTCGGCGTGTCGGAGCGAACGGTGCTGCGCGACCTCGAAGTCCTCAGCGGAGCAGGAGTGCCGGTGTACTCGGTGCGAGGCCCACGAGGAGGCTTCGCCCTGCTCGACACGTTCGAGCAGACGGTCCCGCCCCTGCCGCACGGGATGACCGCGCTCAAGGGGCAGCTGCGTCGGGTCCGCGTCCGGCTCTCACCTGCCGCGCTCCAGCTGGCGCTCGTGCTGGGCAGACCCGAGGGTTGGCGACGCAGGCCCAACGCCGAGCCGGTACCGAACCGGCCCGACTGGATCGAGGGCTCGTTCCGATTCGACTCCTACGACACGGCAGTCCGCGAGCTGTTGGCGCTCGGCCTCGACGTCGAGGTGGTCCTCCCGATCGGACTCCGAGAGACGATGGCCGAGATCGGGCGGCTCATCACCGACCGGCATCAGCCAGTCGCCATGTGAATCCCGGACGGTGACGCAGTCCAGCCGACGCTCCGCAGTAGGTGCGGGATCGCACCGTCCACTTCTGGCCCGTTGCCCCTGAAGCCAGTACGATCGTTCTGTCTTCGAGCCGTGGTCTGCTCGACGAAGGGGAGCTCGGAATCCATGAACTGGAAGGTCTTCGTGACCTGCGCGGTCACTGGCTCGGGGGACACGGTGGGCAAGAGCCCGCACGTGCCCGTGACGCCCGAGCAGATCGCCACCTCGGCGCTCGAGGCGGCCGACGCCGGTGCTGCCGTCGTGCACATCCACGTACGCGACCCGAGACCGGGGTCGGGCTCGCGCGGGACCGACGCTCTACCGAGAGGTCGTCGATCGCATCCGCTCCGCCGGCCGCGATGTCGTCATCAACCTCACCGCAGGGATGGGCGGCGACCTGGTGCTCGGCGGGGACGAGACGCCGCTGCCGCTCGACCGCCGACGGCACCGACATGGCCGGGGCCACCGAACGGCTGGCCCATGTCGAGGAGCTGCTCCCCGAGATCTGCACGCTCGACTGCGGCACGATGAACTTCGCCGTCGGGCGGCGACTACATCATGGTCAACAGCCCGTCGGTGCTGCGCACGATGGCCCGCGGGTCCAGGAGCTCGGAGTGCGCCCCGAGCTCGAGGTGTTCGACACCGGCCATCTGGTGCAGGTGAAGGAGCTGACCAGCGCGACGGCTTGCTCGACGACCCGCTGATGGTGCAGCTGTGCATGGGCATCGCCTACGGCGCGCCCGACGATCCCGGAACGCTGCTCGCGCTCGTCAACCAGCTCCCGGCCGGCACCGTCTTCTCGGCGTTCTCGATCGGCCGCATGCAGCTGCCCTACGTCGCCATGGCGGCCCTGGCCGGCGGGAACGTTCGGGTCGGGCTCGAGGACAACCTGTACCTCGGCCGGGGTGAGTTCGCCACCAATGCCCAGCTGGTCGAGCGGGCCGTGCAGATCCTCGACTGCGCATGGGCGTCGGCATCATGAGCCCCGACGAGGTACGGGCCGAGCTGCAGCTGACGAAGCGGTGCTGAGATGAGCCCGATCCCCGGCCTCACGCGGGTCGGGCTCCTCGGCGGCGGGGTGATCGGTGCCGGCTGGGCCGCCCGGTTCGCGCTCAACGGGATCGACGTGCAGCTGTTCGATCCCGACCCGGAAGCGCCTCGCAAGCTCGACGAGGTGCTCGCCAACGCCGCGGCGGGCGCTGCGGACTCCTCGTCCACACCGAGCCCTGCCCGTCGAGGGCATCGTGACGTCGGTCGACTCGCCGGAAGCGGCGGTCGCCGGCGTCGACTTCGTGCAGGAGAGCGCGCCCGAGCGGATCGAGCTCAAACGTGAGCTGCTCGCTCGGGCCAGCCGCGCCGCCGGCCCCGAGGTGGTGTTCGCCTCGTCGACGTCGGGGCTGCTCCCGAGCGAGCTGCAGGCGCGACATGGTGCACCCGGAGCGGCTCGTGGTCGGGCACCCGTTCAACCCGGTGTACCTGCTCCCGCTCGTCGAGGTCTGCGGCGGGGCGCGACTTCGGCCGCCGCGGTCGAGCGGGCCCGGGCGGTCTATGCCGTCGCTCGGAATGAAGCCGCTCGTGCTGGCCAAGGAGATCGACGGGTTCGTCGCCGACCGCCTGCTCGAAGCGCTGTGGCGCGAGGCGTTGTGGCTGGTGAACGACGGCGTCGCCACGGTCGAGGAGATCGACGACGCCATCCGCTACGGCGCCGGGCTGCGGTGGAGCTTCATGGGCACCTTCCTCGTGTACCGGATCGCCGGCGGCGAAGCCGGCATGCGTCATTTCATGGCCCAGTTCGGTCCAGCGCTGCAGTGGCCGTGGACCAAGCTCACCGATGTGCCCGAGCTCACCGACGATCTGCTCGATCGGTTGGTCGCCCAGTCCGACGCTCAAGCTGCGGGCCGCTCCATCCGCGAGCTCGAGGCGTTGCGCGACGATTGCCTGGTGCGCGTGATGCAAGGGCTGCGGTCGGTCGGCTACGGCGCGGGTGAGGTGCTCGACGACTGCGACCGCAGCTCTTCGAGCGGATGCCGGCGACAGCAGCTGCCTCGCAGCCCGGTGCGACCCTGCGCATCCACGAACGTACGGTGCCGCCCGACTGGGTCGACTACAACGGGCACACCAACGACAGCCGTTACCTGCAGCTGTCGAGCGAGGCCGTCGATGCCTTCCTGCGCTTCATCGGGATGGACGCCGCGTACCTCGCCGGCGGGCAGAGCTGCTTACACGGTCGAGAGTCACGTCACCTACCTCGCCCAGACTCGGGCCGGAGATCGGTTGTACGTCGAGCTCCAGCTGCTCGACCACGACGCCGAAGCGCCTGCACGTGTTCACCTCGATGCATCGGTCGGACGACGATGCGCTGGTGGCGACCGCCGAGCACATGCTGTTGCACGTCGACACCACCACTGATCGTGCCGCGCCGGCAGGAGCCGCGATCCTGACCGCGCTCGATCGCCTTGCCGCCGATCAGCGCGGGCTCGCCGTTCCGCGACAGGTCGGCCGGCGAATCGGGGAGCGCCCGGCCAAGTCCGCAAGCGCCGATCCCGCGCCCACCGATCCCATCTTCATCGATTCCACCCCCATCGTGTCCGGGGATGGCGTGTCATGACTGTCGTCGACGCCACCGTCGGCGACGACCTGCTCCACACGACGTGGGGCGACGGGCGTACCGCGCGCTTCCACCATCTCTGGCTGCCGCGACAACTGCGGATGCGCCGAGTGCCGGCACCCCCGGATCTTCGAGCGGACCCTCGACTCGCTCGCCCTGCCCGCCGACATCGCTCCCCGCCGAGTGCAGGTCTCCGACGGCGGCCTGCTCGTCGAATGGCCAGACGGTCATCGGTCCGCCTATACCGCTGCCTGGCTCGAGGAGTACGCCTACGAGCCGGGCTTCCGCCCGCCGTCGCCGTCGCGGCACACCCTCTGGCGGCCGCCGATCTCGCCTCGCCGCCCGAGATCCGCTTCGACGACGTGATGGCCGCTGACGCACGGCCTCCGACGTGCCTGCGACAGCTGCGACGAGTTCGGGGTGTCAGCTTCGTCCGAGGCGCCCCTCTGGAACCGGGAACGGTGACGCAGGTGGCCGAGCGCATCGCGTTCCTGCGGAACTCGAACTTCGGTCTGCTCTGGGACGTGCGTCGAAACCCGTCTGCCGACAGCCTCGCCTACACGTCGCACCCGCTGATGCCCCACACCGACCTCGTGAGCCGCACCGATCAGCCAGGGCTCCAGTTCCTCCACTGCTTGGTGTTCGACGCGACCGGCGGCGACAGCGTGCTCGTCGATGGGTTCGCCTGCGCCGACAGAGCTGCGTCGCACCGACCCTGACTGCGTTCGAGCTCCTCACCACCACACCGGTGCCGTACCGGTACCGATCGGGCGACTGCGACGTCTCGGCGTGCGATCACCGATGATCCGGCTCGATCCCGATGGTGAGCTCGACGAGGTCCGCTACAGCAACGCCCTCCTCGCGCCGCTCGCCGTCGAACCCGATCGGATGACCGAGCTGTACCGGGCCGATGCGGCGTGTTCATGGCCGCTGCTGCGATCGCCCGAGTTCGCGCTACGGTTCCGGCTGCAGCCCGGCGACGTGATGACGTTCGACAACCATCGGGTGCTCCATGGCCGCGATGCCTTCGATCCCCAGAGCGGGTGCCCGTCACCTGCAGGGCTGCTACGTCGATCGTGACGACTTCCTCAGCCGGCTCCGGCTGCTCGAAGCCGCCCTGCACGCCGCGGACCGAGCCCTCATCCCGTCGACCGCCCTCGAACACCACTGGAGTTGTCCGTGCAGACCGCAGACGTCGTCGTCATCGGAGCGGGAGTCATCGGGTCGGCGACGACCCTGGAGTTGGCGCGGCGCGGTCGGCGGGTGATCTGCGTCGACGCCGGGCCGGGCGTCGGCGCCGGCTCGACGAGTTCGTCGTCGGCGATCATCCGCTTCCACTACTCGACGCTCGACAGCGTGCTGACCGCCTGGGAAGCGGCCGGCGTTGTGGGACGACTTCGCCGGGCATCTCGGTGTGGTCGACCCCAACGGCATGGCGCAAGTTCGTCCGTAGCGGCTGCCTGGTGCTCGACTTCCCGGGCACCAATCGCGACACGGTGCTCGGCATGCTCGCCGACGTCGGGATCGACTTCGAGGAGCTGACGCCCGATCAGATCAAGGCGCGGTGGCCGGCGCTCGATGTCGGCGACTACTGGCCGCCGAAGCCCATCGACGACCCGGCCTTCGCCGATGACGCCCACGGCGTGACTCGGCGGCTACTACACGCCCGCAGGCCGGGTTCATCGACGACCCGATGCTCGCGGCGGGCAACTTCATGGCTGCGGCGACGGCACCACGGTGCGACGCTGCTGTTGAAGAGCGAGGTGATCGAGATCCGCCGGCAGGGTGGCCGGGTGCAGGGGATCACGCTGGCCTCGGGCGAACGCATCGACGCCCCGGTCGTGGTCAACGTCGGCGGGCCGCACTCATTGCATCTCAACCGCATGGCCGGAGTCGCCGACGAGATGCGCATCAAGCACCGGCCGATGCGCCAAGAGGTGCACGTTGCCGACTGCTCCGCTCGGACTTCCTGATCTCGAAGGGGACGGCCACGCTCGTGACCGACGTCAACGTGGGCACGTACTTCCGGCCGCAGCTCGGCGACACGATCCTCGTCGGTGGCACCGAGCCCGACTGCGACCCACTCGAGTAGCTCGACGATCCGCGACGGCTACAACGACCTGCCGACTGCGGAGGGCTTCGAACGATCGATGCTGCGGCTCGCCCGGCGGTTGCCCGAGCCTCGGGATCCCGCACCAGCCCGGTCGGGCTCGCCGCGCTCTACGACGCCAGCGAGGACTGGGTTCCGATCTACGACCGATCCAGCCTCGACGGATTCTTCATGGCGTGCGGCACGAGCGGCAACCAGTTCAAGAACGCCCCGCTCGTCAGGGATCTTCATGGCCGAGCTGATCGATGCCGCCGACCGGGGGATCGACCACGACACCGACCCGTGCGGTACGTGGGACCACGCACCGGCCAGGGCGATCAACCTGGGCTCGTTCTCCCGCTTGCGCGACAAGACCGTCACGAGCGGCACCGTGCTCGGCTGAACCCGGGCGGCGGGTCAGCCAACCGCCGTGCCCGGTTCGCCTGAGCGATGGTCCAGTGTCGGGGCCACGATGCCGTGCCCCCACTCGAGGGAGTCAGGAATGGCGTTGAACGTGAACACGTGGAGGCCGTGATCCCGAGCTCGGCGGCCCGCGCGGCGACGCCCTCGACGAGCACGGTCGGGTCGTAGCCGCCGGGCGCGATCAGGTGGCCGACCGCGGCCCGGTTCTTGCGGAGGTAGCGCAGCGATTGACCGATGCCGAGTCGTGTCCCGAGCGTGAGGAGCCGGGCCCGGTCGACCACGCCGGGGATCCCGAGCCGGATCGGGAGGTCGACACCGTCGGCCGCGAACGATCTCGGTCCAGCGCAGGATGCGCGGGATGTCGAAGCACATCTGGGTGCTGATCGACCCGCCGACGCCCGCCTCGTGGAGCAGCGTCTTGCTTGGCGATGCAGGTGCTCCTGTTGCACGCTCGACGGGAATCAATGGGTGGCCGTCGGGATAGCCCGTGACGCCGACCTTGGCGGCAGATCCCGTGACCGAACAGCTCGCGGAGGAACGCCACCGCTCCGTCGTACGGACCGGAGGGCGTCTCGGCATCGCCGGCGATCGACGAACAGCTCGCTCGGTCGGTAGCGCTCGGCCCACGCCGCGATGCGTGCCAGTGTGCTCGGGCCCCTCGACCATACGAGCCGAGATGTGGGGCACGGCGTCGTGGCCGGCATCGAGCAGTCGGGCGCACATGTCGAGCGTCGTGTCGACGCCCTTCGCGGGGGAGCACGACACCGAGACCGATCGCGCTCGGCGGGAAGCGCCTCGATGGCGGGCTCGATGCTCTTGATCGGCACGAGTTCCCAACGGGCATTGGTGACGAGCGAGCGTTCGCGGCCTTGACCGGACCGCTGGGTCGGTGACGGCTGTGCCTCGGCCGACGAAGCGGAGCGGAACGCGCCATCACGCGAACTCGTCGGGGAGTTCGGCCTTGCGCCGGTCGATGAAGCTGAGCAGTTCTTCGTCGATCGGCGTCGTCGAGTGGCGGCGGCTCGTACTGCGGCCAGTCGCTTCTTCCAGATGGCGTTGGCCCGCTGCGACGCGTCGAGCCCGCCTTCCTCGCTCCACTGCTCGTAACTGGTGTTGTCGGCGACGCGTCGAGGTGTGGAACGCGGTCTCGAAGTTGGCGAGCGTGTGGGCAGTGCCGAGGAAGTGCTGGCCGGGTGCGTTCTCGCGGATCGCGTCGAGCGCCTGGCCGTTCTCGGACAGGTCGAGACCCTTGGCGAACGTCGCCATCATGCCGGCCTGGTCCTCGTCGAGGATGAACTTCTCGTAGCCGACGCTCAGCCCGCCCTCGAGCCACCCGGCGGTGTGGAGCACGAAGTTGACGCCGGCCATCAGCGTCGGGATCAGCGTGGCGACGCTCTCGTAGGCCGCCTGGGCGTCGGGGATCTTCGACGCGGTGAGGCAGCCGCCGGAACGGAACGGCACGCCGAGCCGGCGGGCGAGCGCGGCCACCGTGTAGAGCACCAGCGCCGGCTCGGGGGTGCCGAAGGTCGGAGCGCCCGGTCTGCATCGACATCGAGCTGGCGAACGACCCGAACACCACGGGGGCACCCGGCCGGACCAGCTGGGTGAACGCCATCCCGGCGAGCGCCTCGGCGAGGGTCTGGGCCGCCACACCGGCCGAGGTGGCCGGGGCCATCGCCCCGGCGAGGATGAACGGGGTGATGATGCAGGCCTGGTTGGCGCGGCGTACTCCTCGGCGGCGGCCAGCATCGTGGCGTCCCACACGAGGGGCGACGAGGCGTTGATCAGGCTCGTCATCACCGTGCGGTCCTGGAGATCGCCGCCGAACCCGATGCGGGCCAGCTCGACCGAGTCGGCGGCCCGGCTGCCGGCGGTGACCGACCCCATGAACGGCTTGTCGCTGTACTTGAGGTGGCTGTACACCATGTCGAGGTGGCGCTTGCTGACCGGCACATCGACCGGCTCGCACACCGTGCCGCCCGAGTGGTGCAGATACGGCGAGCTGTAGGTGAGCTTCACGAAGTTCTGGAAGTCCTCGAGCGTGGCGTAGCGACGGCCCGTGGTCGAGGTCGTGCACGAACGGCGAGCCGTAGTTCGGCGCGAACACGGTGGCCATGCCGCCGATCTGCACGCTGTTGGCCGGGTTGCGGGCGTGCTGGATGTACTGCGACGGGGCCGTGCTCACCAGCTGGCGGGCGAGACCCCGCGGGAACCGACCCGGGTGCCGTCGACGTCGCCCCGGCGGCGGCGAACCGCTCGAGCGCGCTCGGGTAGTCGCGGATCTCGACGCCGACCTCTTCGAGGATGGTGTCGGCGTTGTGCTCGAGCAGTCGACAGCCCTTCGTCGGAGACCAGCTCGACCGGCTGCAGCGTGCGGGTGAGGAACGGCTCGCGCGACGATCGTGGCCGATGCCCGTTGGCCCTGGCGCCCGGCGCGCCCGCCCGATCGGCGGGCCGTCGATTCGGTCATGACGTCATCCTCCGGGACGTGATGGTGGGCAGAGCTGTGATGGTCGGCGGAGTCGCGGCGGTCGGCTCCGACGGGGTCGCCCGGTCCGGCGGCGGCGATGCCGCGAGCGGAATCGGACGGCGCGATCGGGGAGTTCGACGACCGTCGCGAGGTGAGGGGTCGGCGCAGTGGCGTGGGGAAACGCCATCGCCGCGACGAACAGCTCCTGGAACCGGGCTCGGTCGCCGTCTCGATCTTGGTGACCTTGCGAACCGTGTGACTCCATCTCGGCGCGCAGCCGCGCGCGAGAGCAGCGCCTGCACGGCACCGACGCCCGCCGCGTTGCCGACGGAGCGCACGCCGTCGAGCGGGCAGTCGGGCACCAGTCCGAGCACCAGCGCCCGGACGGGATCGATGTGGGCGCCGAACGCCCCGGCGAGGCGGATGTCGGCGACGACGGGGCTGCCCGGCGTGTTCGATCGAGCAGATCGATGCCCGGCACGCAGAGCCGGCCTTGGCGAGCTGGATGGCCCGCACGTCGTTCTGGGTGATGCGGAGCCGGTGCTCGCCGGTCGTCGTGGAGCACGTACGAGAACGTGCGGCCGTCGGCGACGACGCGGGGCGAGCGTTCGGCCAGCTCGCCACGGATCGCGCCGTCGGGGTCGATGATGCCGGCGAGGTACATCTCGGCGATCACGTCGATGATGCCCGAGCCGCACACCCCGCTGATCCCGGTGCGTCGGCGACGCGCCTCGGCGAAGCCGGGTTCGTCGGACCACAGCGGCGCAGCCGATCACCCGGACGCGGGGCTCGAGGGTGACCGGGTCGATGCGGACCTTCTCGATGGCGCCGCGGTGGCCCGCTGCCCGCAGCTGATCTGGGCGCCTTCGAACGCCGGCCCGGTCGGGCTCGACGCCGCGAACTGCTGGTGTCGGTCGCCGAGCACGATCTCGGCGTTGGTGCCGACGTCGACGAGCAGCTGCATGGTCGGGGAGCGGTGCGGGCCCTCGGCGAGGATCGCCGCCGCGGTGTCGGCGCCGACGTGGCCGGCGATGCACGGCCCGACGTAGAACGACGCGTGCGGGAGGCCGAGCTCGAGCTCGTCGGCCCGGCCGATCGACCGCTTCGTCGGTGGCCAGCGTGAACGGCGCCGCCGCCGAGCGGGCGTCGGGTCGATGCCGAGCAGGACGTGGTGCATGATCGGGTTGCCGACCAGCACGATCTCCAGCACCCGGTCGCGCGTCGAGGTCCCGCGCGTCGCAGCAGGTCGTCGATCGAGTTCGTCGAGCGCGGCCCGCACGGCACGCGGTGAGCTCCCGATCGCCGCCCGGGTTCATCATCACGTACGAGACCCGGCTCATCAGGTCCTCGCCGAAGCGGATCTGGGGGTTCATCCGCCCGGCGCTCGCCACGATCTCGCCGGTCGACAGATCGCAGCAGATGCCCGGCGATCGTGGTCGAGCCGATGTCGACGGCGATGCCGTACGCCGTGTCGACGTAGCCGGCCAGACCGCGACGATCCTCGTCGGGGCCGTCGGCTGCCGCCGAGCTCGACGGCCACGGTGACCGCCCCGCCTGCTCGGGCCAGCGCCGGGTGCAGCGAGGCGAGCACGTGGAACGGCAACGTGGGGCGACGCCGCGCCGTGCTGTCGGCCGACGGCGCTCGGCGAGCAGCCGGCCGGCGCTCGTGGCGTCGCCCAGCACGGCCGGCGGGACCTCGACGTAGCAGCAGGGCGAACGACGGATCGACCTCGGTGGGGCCGAGGTCGAGGTCCTTGCGCACGACCTGGCGGTGCACCTGGCTGGCCGCCGGCACGTCGATCACGACGTCGCCGCAGATCGTCGCCGCGCACCCGAGCCGGTTGCCGGGGGCCAGCGGCCGGCGCGCCGTGGTAGTCGGTCTCGAGCGGCCCCGGCGCGCTCAAGGCGTCGGCGGCCGACGGTGATGCCCCACTTGGCGAAGGTTCCGTCGCTCGGGCGTGACCTGGCAGCGACCGCAGATGCCCGCGCCCGCCGCACACCGTGTCGAGGTCGACGCCGAGCGCGGCGCGCCGCGTCGAGCACGGTGGTGCCGGTCGTCGAACGTCCCGTCGAGGCCCGACGGGGTGAACACGACGCGATGCGTCGGCCATCGATGCGTCGACCGCTCACTCCGGTCGGGCGGCGACGGCGCCGGCCTTCGCGGCCCCGGTCTCCGGCCCCGCCGCCGGCGTCGGGGTCACGGTTGGCCCGGATCCAGGCCGCGCAGTCCTTGTCGTTGCCGGCGAGCACGTCGGCGGCCATCACCGCGGCCTTCACCTCGGGGTGCAGCGGGTTCATGATCGCCGAGGTCATGCCCGGCGCCCGATCGCCATGGCGAGGAACGTGCCGGTGACGATCTGGCGGTTGGGCAGCCCGAAGCTGACGTTCGAGGCGCCGCAGGTGGTGTTGACCTCGAGCTCGTCGCGCAGCCGGCGGATGAGCGTGAACGCCTGCTGGCCGGCCTGGCCGAGCGCGCCGATCGGCATCACGAGCGGATCGACCACGACGTCGCTGGCCGGGATGCCGTAGTCGGCGGCCCGGTTCGACGATCTTCTTGGCGACCGCGATAGCGGACGTCGGGATCCATCGAGATGCCGGTCTCGTCGTTCGAGATGGCGACCACGGCCGCGCCGTACTTGGCGACGAGCGGGAGCACCCGCTCCATCTGCTCGTCCTCGCCGGTCACCGAGTTCACGAGCGGCTTGCCCTGGTACACGGCGAGGCCGGCCTCGAGCGCCTCGATGATCGACGAGTCGATCGACAGCGGCACGTCGGTGATGCGCCTGCACCAGCTGGATGGCCCGGGCGAGCAGCGCCGGCTCGTCGGCGAGCGGGATGCCGGCGTTGACGTCGAGCATGTGGGCGCCGGCCGCGACCTGGGCGAGGGCGTCGGCCTCGACCCGGCTGAAGTCGCCGTCCTTCATCTCCTCGGCGAGCAGCTTGCGCCCGGTCGGGTTGATGCGCTCGCCGATCATGACGAACGGTCGGTCGAAGCCGATCACGACCTCGCGGGTGGCCGAGCTGATCACGGTGTGGGTCACGTGGTGCTCCTCATCGGACGGGGCGGACGGGTGGACGGGTTGTCGGCCCACGACTCGGGTCGGAGCGGTTCGCCATCGGCGTCCGCCCGACATGGCGTTCTCGGCTTCGGTCTCCTCGTCGAGCTCTTCGAGCGCGGCGAGGATCTCGTTGGAGACGGCGGTGGCTCGCACGTCGGCTTCGAAGCCGCCGGCGAAGGCCAGCAGCCCGAGTCGCTCGCGTGGAGTACTCGGCCTCGATCCGGGCCGCCTCGGCGTCGGCGGCGGCGACGACGTCGCCCGAGCACGGCGTGCTGACCCGACGCCACTGGGCGACGTCCTCGTGGGCGGTGTCGATGCGGGCCTTGCGCTTGGCCCGGTCGATCGCCCGCTGGAACTTGGCCGGCAGCACGACCTGGTGGCGGTCGCGTCCGGCCTGGCCGTTCACCTGGGCCGGGATGTCGCGCCAGTAGATGACGACGATCTCGTTGCGCGCCGCGCGCGGCATCAGGTCAGCCCGCCGGTTCGGACGGTCGGAGCGAGACGCTCGACGGCTCGGCGCACGGCCGTCGAGGCCCGGTCGTGGCGGTGCTCGAACGTCGAGCCCGAGCGCGCACGGCCGCGGCTCGGCCGGCCTCCAGCGACCGCCGGGTCGTCGGTCTGCGAGAGCAGCACGACGCGCCGGTAGTTGCCGAAGTAGGCGTCGCGCAGCTGCGGGTGGCGGTCGAGGCCGAGGCCCTGCCACACCAGGGCGTCGAAGTGCTTGGCGAGGAAGTCGGTGAGGTAGAAGCGTGCCCGGCTCCTCGTCGTGCAGCGCGGCGAAGGTCGCGGCCCCGGCGAAGACCTCGTAGCAGTGCGCGCCGGGCAGGCGGCGCGGCTCCGGGATGCGGTCATCGAGGAAGCGGTCGAGCGCGCCGCCGGTGCCGCAGTCGGCGTAGCCGACGAGCACCGGTCGGTCGCCGGCTGCGGTCGAGCGAGCTCGACTCGATGCGCCGGCACGATCCGTTCGGGACGGTTGTGGAGGTTGGCCGGCAGGTAGCGGACCTCGACCGCGTCGGTCGAGACTCGAGCCGGCGCAGCACGGCGCGCAGCTCGACTGGCCAAGCGCACCGCAGGCGAGCACGAGCAGCCGACCGGCATCTCGTGCGTCGAGCCACGGTCAGGCCGCGGGTCCGGCTGGCTCGGCCCGACGGAGGCGGCGGGCCGACACGAGCGTCTTGGCGGTCTCGGCGGCGACCGCCGCGTCGCGGCAGTACGCGTCGGCACCGACGGCCTGCCCGAACTCCTCGTTCAGCGGAGCGCCGCCGACGAGCACGATGTACTTCTCGCGCAGGCCCTGCTCCATCGAGCGTGTCGATGACGACCTTCATGTACGGCATGGTCGTGGTGAGCAGCGCCGACATGCCGAGGATGTCGGGCTGGTGCTCCTCGAGCGCGGCGAGGAACTTGTCGACGTCGGTGTTGATGCCGAGGTCGACCACCTCGAACCCGGCGCCCTCGAGCATCATCGCCACGAGGTTCTTGCCGATGTCGTGGATGTCGCCCTTCACGGTGCCGATGACGACCTTGCCGATCGGCTCGGCGCCGGTCTCGGCGAGCAGCGGCCGCAGGATCTCCATGCCGGCCTTCATCGCGTTGGCCGACAGCAGCACCTCGGGCACGAACAGGATGCCGTCGCGGAAGTCGATGCCGACGATGCGCATCCCTTCGACGAGCGCGTCGTTGAGCACCTTGCTCGGGGCCCCAGCCGCGGTCGAGCAGGATGGTCGTGCCCTCGACGATCTCGTCGGCCAGGCCGTCGTAGAGGTCGTCGTGCATCTGCTTGACGAGCTCGTCGTCGGTCAGCGTCGCCAGATCGATCTCGTCGAACTCGTCGTCGCTCACCGGGCCTCCACGTTGCAGGTCGTCTGGATGCATCCGGGTCATCACCGGGTTCGATACGCTGGTCACGACCGGTCGTCCGGGATGCGGAACGTGTCCGCATCGTGGAACGCTAGCAGCGGCGCGCAGCCGTGTCCACGCTCGCCGGACGGGTTCGGGGTCGCGTCGGTGGCGGTAGAACTCGACCGGCTCCGGTGGGAGCGGCGTGTCCCCGAGGATCAGGTCGGCGGCCTTCTCGGCCAGCATCATCACCGGGGCGTAGATGTTGCCGTTGGTGACGTAGGGCATCGCCGAAGCGTCGACCACCCGCACGCCGCTCATGCCGTGCACCCGCATGGTCAGCGGGTCGAGCACCGACTGACTCGTCGGTGCCCATCCGGCAGGTGCACGACGGGTGCAGGGCGGTCTCGCCGTCCTTGGCGACCCAGTCGAGGATCTCCTCGTCGGTCTGCGACGCTCGGGCCCGGGCGAGATCTCGCCGCCGCTGAAGGGGGCGAAGGCCGGCTGGCTCGAGGATGCTGACGGGCTGCGCGGATCGCCTCGACCCACTCCCGGCGATCCTGGTCGGTGGACAGGTAGTTGAAGCGCAGCGCCGGCTTGACCCGCGGATCGGCGACGGTGATCTTCACCGAGCCCCGAGCATCGGAGTACATCGGGCCGATGTGCACCTGGTAGCCGTGGCCACCAGCCGGCGCCGAGCCGTCGTAGCGCACGGCGATCGGGCAGGAAGTGGAACATCAGGTTCGGATAGGCGACGTCGTCGTTGCTGCGGATGAACCCGCCGGCCTCGAAGTGGTTGCTCGTCCCCGGACCCTTGCGGAACAGCCACTGCAGCCCGATCCACGGGCGGTGGCGCCACTTCATCAGCGGGTTGAGCGAGACCGGCTGGGTGCAGGCGTGCTGGACGTAGACCTCGAGGTGGTCCTGCAGGTTCTCGCCGACGCCCGGGCAGGTGGTGGACGGGCGTCGACGCCGACCGATCGCAGATGCTCGGCGTCGCCGATGCCCGAGAGCTGCAGCAGCTGCGGCGAGTTGAACGCACCGCCGCACAGGATCACCTCGCCGGCCGGTCACCCGCTGCGACAGCCCCGGCCCGGCCGGTGGTACTCGACGCCGGTCACCCGGGTGCCGTCGGTGACGAGTCGGTGACGAGCGCCCGGCAGTGGACCTCGAGGTTGGGTCGGTGCATCACCGGATGCAGGTAGGCGCGGGCCGCGCTCAGCCGCCGGCCCCGATGGACGTTGCGATCGAAGCGGGCGAAGCCCTCCTGCCGGTAGCCGTTGACGTCGTCGGTGAGCGGGTGGCCGGCCTGTTGCACCGCCTCGAAGAACGCGTCGAACAGCGGGTTCGTCGGCCGGGCCCCGTTCGAGCACGAGCGGGCCGTCGGTCGCCGCGGAACTCGTCGGCGCCGGCGAGGCAGTTCTCCATCCGCTTGAAGTACGGCAGGCAGTGGGCGTAGTCCCACGTCTCCATGCCCGGGTCGGCCGCCCAGCGCTCGAAGTCGAGCGGGTTGCCGCGCTGGAAGATCATCCCGTTGATGCTCGAGGAGCCGCCGAGCACCTTGCCGCGGGCGTGGTACACGCGTCGGCCGTTCATGAACGGCTCGGGCTCCGACTCGTACTTCCAGTCGTAGAACCGGTTGCCGATCGGGAACATCAGCGCCGCCGGCATGTGGATGAACACGTCGAACCGGTAGTCGGGCCGGCCGGCTTCGAGCACCAGCACCGTGGTGGCGGGATCGGCGCTCAGCCGGTTGGCGAGGGCCGAGCCGGCCGAGCCGCCGCCGACGATCACGTAGTCGTACATCTTGCTCATCGGGGTGCTCCGTGGCGTTCGTCGGCGAGCCGGGCGTAGAGGATTCGGGCGGTCATCAGGTCGAGGTGGCCGCCGCCGAGGCTCTCGTACAACGTGATCGGTCGTCGGGGGACGGTGCGGCCGGCGATCCGTCTCGGAACAGAACCCGTACAGGTCGCCCCTGATCGTCGGCAGGTGGTGATCACCCCGGTGGCGAGGGGGATGACGAGGTCGCCGGGCTCTTCGATGGCCGCCGGCGGAATCGAGGAAGATCGCCGCTCGCCGCACGACACTCGTCGTCGATCTCGCGGTGGTCGGGCAAGTGAAGGCGCCGACGCAGTCGAGGTGGGTTCCGGGCCGGAGCCAGCGCCCTTCGATCAATGGCTCGCGTGCTCATGGTTGCGGTGCAGATGATGTCGGCGGTCGCCGACTGCCTCGGCCCGGTCGGTCACCACCACCGCTCCGCCGATCTGTTGCGGCCAGCCGCTCGGCCCGCCTCGCGTGTGCGGTTCCACACCAGGACCCGCTCGATGGACGGCCGCACGACTCGATGGGCCGCCACCAGGTGAGGCGCGAGCGCGCCGGCGCCCACCATCAACAGGGTGGTCGAGTTCGGGCGTGCGACAGCAGTCGAGCTCCGAGGGCGGAGCTCGCGGCGGTCTTTCGATAGGTGAGCTCGGTGCCGTCGATGATGGCGACGGGCGAACCGTTCGAGCCGTCGAACAAGACGTAGACCGCCTGGACCGAGCGGATCGCGGCTCGGGGATTGCCGGGGAACACGGTGACGAGCTTCACCCCCAGCGCCTCCCCGGGATCCCAGGAGGGCAGGAGCAGGAAGGCGCTCGTCGGTGCTGTCCGGCCCGTAGACGAGCCGGCGGGTGTCGGTCGGCTCCAGTCGGTGGGCGGCTTCCATGGCGTCGACCACCGCCAGGTAGGGCAGCAGCCGCGCCGTCTCCGCTGCGCCGACGACCGGGACATCGGAAAGGTCGGTCACGTCGTCAGTAGGGCGCGTCTCGACGTCGCCCATCTCGACGTAGACGCTCTTGAGCTGGGTGTAGTGCTCGATGGCGGCGTGGCCGTTCTCGCGCCCGATGCCCGATTGCTTGTAGCCGCCGAACGGCATCTCGATCGGGGTGATGTTGTAGTTGTTGATCCAGATGGTGCCGGCCTCGAGCCGAGCGACCACGCGATGGGCCCGCTGGAGATCGCGGGTGAACACGCCGGCCGCCAGGCCGAACTCGGTGTCGTTGGCGCGGGCGACCACCTCGTCCTCGTCGGTGAACGTGAGCACCGACATCACCGGGCCGAAGATCTCCTCGCGGACGATGCTCATGTCGTCGGTGCAGCCGGTGAAGACCGTCGGCTCGACGAAGTAGCCCGCCGGCGAGCGCAGGGTCGGCGGGCACGCCACCGCCGCACACGACCGTTGCGCCGGCCGCCCGGCCCTGCTCGATGTAGCCCAGCACCTTGTCGCGGTGGTCGGGCGAGATCAGCGCGCCGACGTGGGTCGTCGGGGTCCATCGGATCGCCGATCCGCATCTTGCGGCGTGCGGGCCGCGAGCCGGGCGACGAACTCGTCGTGGACCGTCGGCGTGGACGAACACCCGCGTGCCGTTCGAGCACACCTCGCCCTGGGTGTAGAAGTTCGCCATCAACGCGGCCGAGCACCGCGTTGTCGAGGTCGGCATCGGCGAACACGATGAGCGGGCTCTTGCCGCCGAGTTCCAGCGTGACGTGCTTCAGCGTGTCCGCGGCCTGGGCCATGATCCGCCTGCCGGTGCCCACCTCGCCGGTGAGCGACACCTTGGCGACGCCCGGGTGCTCCGAGAGTGCCCTGCCCACCCGATGGTCGCCCTGGACGACGTTGAACACGCCCGGCGGGACGCCCGGCCTCGGTGTAGATCTCGGCGAGCACCGCGGCCGTGAGCGGGGTGAGCTCGGCGGGCTTGAAGACCATTGCGTTGCCGCACGCGAGCGCCGGCGCCGACTTCCAGCAGGCGATCTGGATCGGGTAGTTCCACGCGCCGATGCCGACGCACACGCCGAGCGGCTCGCGGCGGGTGTAGGCCCAGTTGGCGCCGAGGTCGATGTGCTGGCCGGGAGGGTGGCGGCCAGGCCGGCGAAGTACTCGATGCAGTCGGCGCCCGACAGCACGTCGACGGCGATCGCCTCGGCGATCGGCTTGCCGGTGTCGGCCACCTCGAGCTCGGCGAGCTCGCGGTTGCGGGCCCGCAGGATCCGCACGGCATCGTTCAGTGATCCGGCCGCGCTGCGCGCCGCGGTGTGGCGCCAGACCTCGAAACCCTCGCGTGCGCTGACGACGGCGGCGTCGATCTCGCGCCGACGCCTGCTTGCTCGACCGAGCGGATGGTCGGCCCGTCGCCGGGTTGACGGTCGCGAACGTCTCGCCCGACGTCGACGGCACGTAAGCGCCGCCGACGAAGGACGGATGGGTCACCGATTCGGTGCGTCATCGGACTGCCGCTTCCGGCTCGTCTCGGGGCTGGCCGGCGAGCCGGGCCGAGATCCGATCGGCCGCCGCGATGACGCGTGGCTTCGATCGCTTCGGCTCGGCCCGCGGTCGGGAACCGGTACGACGGGCCGTGGACGTGGATGGCTGCGACGACGCGGCCGGCGACGTTGCGGACCGGTGCTGCCACCGAGTTGAGCTCGGCGGAGTACTCCTCGTAGCACCCACGCCGTGCCGGTCGCGGCGACCGTCGGCGAGGCGAGCGCGGACCCGGCGGCGGGTCGGTCACCGATCGGTCCGTGAATCGCTGCAACGGGCGGGCGAGGAACCGGTCGCCGCTCTTCGGGTGTCGGCATGGGCGACGAGCACCAGTCCCGAACGACACCACGTGGGCCGGAACCCGCTCGCCGGTCCAGTCGCGCAGCTGGACCAGGCCGTCGCTGGCCACCTGGTCGAGGTAGTGCACGTCGCCGCCGTCGAGCACCGACAGGCCGGCGGCTTCGCCGAGCGTGGTGACGAGCTCGGTCAGGTGCGGGCGGGCCAAGGTCACCAGGTCGGTGCCCGGCCCGGCCCCCGCCGCGATGTCGACGATCAGCGTCGGCGACCCGGTACTCGCCCCCGGCGGTCAGCTGCTCGACCGCCTCCAGGGACTGGAGCGTCGACAGCAACCGCGAGACCGTGCTCTTCGGGCAGGCCGACGCGTTCGGCGATCTCAGAGACGCCCGGCCGGGCCCCCGGCCAGGCACCGAAGCACGGCGAAGGCTCGCTCGACCGATTGGACGTTGGACATCGGAACTCCTCTCGACGGCTCGACGGATCCGGGGCGCGTTCCACACTACGGGATCGGTCCTCCTGGCGGAATCGGTCCGGTTCGGTGCCGGGCCACCGTCGCCAGTGGCATCCGACATACCGAGGCGATGTATGTGACGCGGGAATCTGATCTCCATGGGTTCGACCGGCAGGGCCGGCACGACCAGGAGGACTCATCATGCGATGGACACGAGGGGGCGCGTTGGTCGCAGCGATGGCCGGCATCGCCGCCGCTACCGCCTTGACCGGTACCGGCCCGGCCGGCGCCGCACCCAACTTTCCCGACGTCACCGTTCGAGTGACCGTGCTCGAGATCGAGGATCTCGGCGACGATCTCGACTCGACCAGCGACGCGGACTTCTACACGATCCTCACCTTCGACGATCGGGTGAACCCGGCCGTCACGGTGAACAACGAAGACACGCCTGCCACCGAAGAGGTGGAGGGTGAAGAGCACATCCACCCGAACTGGGAGAACACCTTCACCGCCAATCCCTCGAAGGGCAGCGTGGACGTCACGTTGCAGGTGAAGGACGAGGACGGTGGCCTCAACTTCGACGACGACACGGCCGACGTGATCGCCGGAGGGGTGATCCGGGCAACCGTCGACCTGCGCCCGTGCGCCATCGTGATCGACGGCATCGTCAAGACCTGTGGCATGCCGATGACCTACTCGTCCGGTGACAAGGTCGTGTTCAAGATCGACGTGCTGCTCCCGACGTCCACACCGGGCTTGCGGATGCAGTGCCTGCACGATCCGGTGTGGCCGAACCCGGGCCAGACCGTGACGATCACGGCCACTGCCCTCGACGGAGCTGCCGATCCGCTCGCCGTTGTCGAGGCAGTCACGATCATCTACAACGGTGTCACGGTGGCGTCCGCAGGCGGCGCCCCGACCGTGTCGTACTCCTTCATCGCCAACAGCACCGAGTTCTGGTACGAGTGCGTCGCCGAGGACCTCAGCGGTCCGAGTGTCGAACAGGCGACCACCACTCCTCGCCAGGTGCGAGTGGGCCAGCAGGATGAGCTCGCCGCTCCGGTCGCGGTGACCGGGCCGAGCGACAAGCGCATCGACATCGTCGTGCTGTCCGACAAGGACAGCTACGCCGGGTTCATGAACGCCACGTTCATCGATCATCTGCATGACGTGCTGCTGGAGATGCCGGCCAACCCGGCCGATCAACGCCGCGGCTACTTCGCCAACGAGTACGTGCTCACCAAGCAGAACTCGATCAACCTCTGGATCGCGAGGGTCCAGGCCGATGCCGACAACGTGCCGGCCGACGACGACTGCACGCTCCAGGCGCCCGAGAACTGGGACCGCTACGCCTTCGCCGACGCCGGTTGGATCCTGCACTCCGACGACTTCCGGGATTGCGCCGACTTCGCGCTGAAGCTGTTCAGCTCGGAGAACGACGAACCGGGAACCTCCGTCCACGAAACCGGTCATTCGCCATTCGGACTGGCCGATGAGTACTGCTGCGACGGTGGCTACTGGATGGACCCGGCTCGCCCGAACGTCTACCAGAGCCAGCTCGCCTGCCAGACCGACGCGTTGACCATTCCCGGCGTCATCCCCAATGCCTGCCGGATGCTCGGCGCCGGCACCACCTGGTGGACCTCTGATCCCGCGGCCGACGTCATGGGCGGCGACCGCACGACCTTCAACCCGCTGGACCGGCGCCGCTGGGACTGGCTCACCGAGGAATGCCGCACCAAGGGAGGGTGCTGAACCATGAACACCGACCTGATTTCACGCCGGTTTCGCGCCGCCGCTCTGCTCGCCGCGGGACTTGCCACTCTGGCGTTGACCGCCTGCATCCCGGACCCGCCGGTGATCGGTGCTGACCCGCCGCCGCCGTCTGGACACGACGTCGACCGCAACCCGCCCCAGGCCGAGCCGTATGACATGGCCGGCAACGACCTACGGGGAACCGGGCGCGCCATCATGATGCGAGTCCCTCATACGCCCGATCCCCAAGAACCCACCAGCATCACGTTGGAGAAGACCCGGGTGTATGTGCGGCGCGGAGACTCAGGGCCGATCACGGTGACCACCCGCGATTTCGACGGGGCCGTGATCGACACCTGGATGGCTCCCGATCCCGTTGGGAGCGCGGAAGACCCCCGCGGGGAGGAGGCCCGATACGGCGTGCCGTACAGCAAGCAGCTGTTCACCGTGGAGATCAGCGACGTTCGCACTGGAGCGGTGGCGACGGTGAAGGTCGACGAGGTCATCCGATCGCACTGCGTGGCGGAGCCCACTGACAACATCTGCCGCGACATCGATCTGCGCACCAATGTGACCCTCGACGACTACTCCGTTCGGACGGGTGTCGTGGGAGAGCCGATCCCGGTGCCGGTTCACGTGGCCGTCGTCAACGACGGCACCGACTGGGCCGAGGTCTCGGGGTCGATGTTCCTCTTCGGCATCCTCGACGGAGTCGACGTGACGACCGCGGATGCAACGTCGTTCCCGGCAACCGTGCTGGATCCGACTGTCCGAGCCACTCATGAACTCGGCTACGTGATCACCTGCCGCACCGCAGGGGACCATCGAGTGTTCATCGGCGCCGAGTTCCACGACCCGGCCCGCGAAGCCGTCGACAGCGATGCGACGAACAACCGGTGGAACACCTGGTTCGACGTGAAGTGCACCGAAGCCTGACCGGCAACAACGTCGATGGCGTCGGCGAGTCCGTCGACGCCATCGACGCGTGCCGAGGCGCCTTCCCCCGCCCACGATCCGGCCGGCGGCCCAACAGGGTCGCAATGAGCGCGATAATGCTGGGACAACTCGGTCGCTGAGAGCTGGTTCGGAACGATGAAGCGTGGCTAATCGGCCTCCGGACCGGAGCCCCACGGCCTGCCCGTTCGTCATTGTTGGTAAATAGGTGCGGGTGCCGAAATTGAACGATCCGAAAGGTGGGTCGATGACGATCCCGCGCCGGGCTTACGATAAAGACATGTCGATGGTGATCAAGGTGACCGACGAGGCCGCAGGCCGGCTTCGCGCCGCGGCGCGGTCCCGTGGGGTCAGCGTGGACGAGGTCGCAGTTGATCTCGTGGTCGAGCACCTCCCACCGGTCCAGCAATCTGATCTGGCGCTTCGGAGCTTGGAGGGGTTCATCGGGTCGGTGTCCGGCGACGGGTCCCGGTTCGAGATCCATGACGCTCGCCGGGACCTCGCCGCCCGCCGACGGGCCCAGGGCACCCGCAACCTGTGACGCTGCTGGTCGACACCAACATCTGGGTCGCTGCTCAGGACCGCGCCGATCCCGACCATCAACGATGCTCGGAGCTCTGATCGCTCATGCCGGGAATCTGATCTCGACCACCCCGGTGATCACGGAGACCGCCTGGTTCATCGAGGACCGTCACGGACCCGGCCGTGAGGCCGCCTTCTTGCGGCTGGTCATCGACGACGCCGTGAGCGTGGTCGATCTCAACGATCAGGACTGGCAGCGATGCGTCGAGCTCATCGAGACTTACACCTCGCTTGGTCTCGGGCTGGTCGACGCATCCGTGATCGCCATCGCTGAACGGCTCGAGTTGAACGAGATCGCCACGATGAACACCCGCGACTTCACCGTCGTCAAACCACGACACTGTCTCGCGTTCACCCTGCTCCCCGCCTGACGACCCCGGACGAGAAGCACGGTCTGCCAAGCTCACCCTGTGACCGTCACCGATACCGCGCCCGCACCGCAGAATCACGCGTCCGCGCGTTTCCGCGCTCACCCGAACCGCCGAACACCGCCACCGACAAGTCGCGTCCGGCGTTGTGGCAGCTCACCCCGACGACGGCTACGACCCCGATCGCCCACTCGTGTCGGGGGTGGCGTTGTCCTCAACAACGGCTACCACGACCCCACAAACTGGGTGTTCCTGTCTGTCGGGCCAGAGTCATAGACAACCTCCGGTCCCGTCAGCTGATCGCGTTGACGGCGTCGGCGAATTCCGCTGACGCCATCAACGCGCTGGCATCGTTCGAACCGGCCGGTGGCGTAGGCCCAGAAGTCGTCGGCCGGGTTGCCGTTGACGTGCTGGATGACACCCCACAGGGTCCACAGCAAGTCGCACATCGCCTTGTAGACGACCATCCGGCCCACCTGGTCGGGTGGGGGCGAGCCGTCGAAGTAGGCCCGGATCAACTCGGCGTCCTGCTCGGCGCCGAACCCGGCTTCGACCGAGAGGTCGCCCAGGTCCCACATCGGGTCGTTGTTGCCCGAGTACTCGTAGTCGATGAGGTACATCCGCTCACCGGTGTCGAGGAAGTTCTCGCACAACGGGTCGCAGTGGCAGGGCACCAGATCCACTGGGTTGGCGTCCAGCGCGAGCCTCGCCTTGCCCGCCTGGCGTTGCACCTCGTCGTAGCCGTCGGGCAGCCGGGCCCGCTTGGCCGCGAGCAACGACTTGTATTCGTCGATCATCGCGAAGAGCGTGAAGTCGGTCGCGAAGCGACCCCCGCTGCGGTGCAGCGTGCGGAACACCGCGGCAGCTCGGCCCACCGCACCGAGATCGCGGAAGCGAGCGGGGTCCATCGTCGTGGCACCTTCGATGAACCGCGTGACCATCAACCCGTCGGAGTCGTCGAACATCAGCAATTCGGCGTTGACGCCCGCATCGGCCGCCACCCGGGCTGCGACCGCCTCGGCCCTGCGGTCGATGTACTCGCTCGTGCCGGCGCCGGGAAGGCGAACGACGACGGGCCCGGACGGGGTGGGCACCAAGATGTTGACGTTGGTGAGCCCGCCCAGTCGGCGAGCGGCGCCGAGGTCGGCGCCGTGCAGGAGCGGGACCCGCCCGACGATCGCTGCGAGTTCGTTCACGATCGAAGCCTTGCATCGGTGGGGTCGTAGAGCGGCCGATCGTGGCGGGTCGCGGGGTGGGCGTCGCCGTACACCTCGATTTCGAACGACGTGCGCTCGGTCGCGAAGGGAAGTTGGAGATAGCCGTAGCAGATCGGTTTGCCCACGGTGTGTCCGAAGTTCGCGCTCGTGGTGAACCCGACCACCTCACCGTCGGCCAGGATCGCCTCGCCGCCGACCGGGTACGCCATGTCTTCGATCGTGAACGTGCACAGCCGGCCGGTCGACCCCTGATCGCGTTGGGCCACCAGCGCGTCGCGGCCACAGAAGTCGCCGGCGTCGAGATCGACGCGCCAGCCGAGCCCGGCCTCCCACGGGGTGACGTCGGGCGTGATATCGGTCGACCAGTACAGGTAGCCCTTCTCCATGCGCATGGTGTCGATGGCGCGGTAGCCGACATCGGCGATGCCGAAGGCCGCGCCAGCGGCGCGCAGTGTCTCGTAGACGTGCGCGGCGTACTCCGTCGGGATGTGCAGCTCCCAGCCCAGCTCGCCGACGTAGCCGACCCGCAAGGCGAGCACCGGCGCGGCGCCGACGGTCAGCTCCTTGGCCTGGCTGCGTCGGAACGCCTGCGTTGCTGACGTCCTCTTCGCACACCGACTGCAACACCTCGCGAGCGAGTGGCCCGCACAGGTTGATCACAGCCCGAGCCGAGGTGACGTCGCTGATGCAGCACCCGGCCGTCGGCGGCGATCTGCTGGCGGACCCAACCCATGTCATGAGCGCCGAACGCCGCGCCGGTGACGAGGTACCACCGGTCGGACGCGAGCCGAGTGACGGTGAGGTCGCACTCGATACCGCCCCGTTCGTTGCAGAACTGGGTGTAGATCACCGAGCCGACGGGCTTGTCCATGTCGCAGACCGACAACCACTGCAACGCGTCGAGCGAGCCGGGCCCGGTGAGCTCGAACTTGGCGAACGATGTCTGGTCGATCAGACCGACCCGCTCGCGGACGGCCCGGTGCTCGGCGCCGACGTGCTCGAACCAGTTCGGGCGGGCCGAACGACGGCGCGTCGACCGGCTCGACGCCCGGGGGAGCGAACCACAGCGGCCGCTCCCATCCACCCCGGGAGCCCAGGACGGCACCATGGCGCAGGAGCGGCTCGTGCAGCGGGCTCCGTCGGATGCCGCGTGCCGACTCGTGCTCCGAGCCCGGGGCCGCCAGCTTGTAGTGGTGGGCGTACAGCTCCACCATGCGAGGGCCCATGAAATGGCGGGAGGTGTGGTGGAACGAGAACCGGCGGACGTCGAGCGGCCACAGGTCGAGCGACGGGCGACCATCGAGCATCCACTCGGCCATCATCTGGCCTGCGCCGCCGCCCGCCGCGATGCCGTAGAGGAAGCCGGTGGCGACGAAGTAGTTGTCGAGCTCGGGAACCCGACCCATCACGAAATCGGCGTCGGCGGAGTACGGGATGGGACCGTTGATCGACCGTCCGGATCCCGGCCTGTTCGATGCACCGGCGTCCGCCGCGCCGCCAGCTCGGCCAACTGGGCGAAGCGATCGTGGTTCGGTTCCAGCAGCTGGCGTTGGAACGGTTTCGGCACGCCGTCGTGGCCGAACGGCAACGTGTCGGGTTCGTAGCCGCCGACCAGGAGACCGGGCCCGTCGGGCTTGTAGTAGACGAGCAGATCGGGATCGCGCATCGTCGGCAGCTCGGCCAGCTCGGCCGGTGTCCACCCCTCGATCGGTCCGGTGAGCACGTACTGGTGCTCCACCGCCACAGCCGGCACCCGGACTCCGGCCATCCGCCCGATCTCCATGCCCCACATGCCGGCTGCGTTGACCACCAACTCGCACTCGATCGCGCCGCCGTCGGTCGTGTGCACCGTGGTCGCCCGCCGCCCGTCCACCGTGATCGACGTGACCGGCGTCTCCTCGATGATCCGGGCGCCGCGGGTTCGAGCGCCCCTGGCGAGGGCTTGGGTCACCGATGCGGGGTCGATGTAGCCGTCGGTCGGCAGGAACGCCGCGGCCCGTACCCCCTCGATCGACATCAGCGGGAACAGCTCCTGCGCCCGCTGCGGCGAGACGATCTCCATCGGCAGGCCGAAGCTCTTGGCCATCGTGGTGAGCCGCTTCAGCTCGAGCTCACGCTCGGCGGAGCACGCCAGGCGAAGGCTGCCCACCTGCCGCCAATCGACGGCTTGCCCGGTCTCCGCCTCGAGCCGCCCGTACAGCTCGACGGACTTCTCGAGCATCCGGGTCGTGTTGCGGGAAGAACGGAGTTGGCCGACCAGACCCGCCGCGTGCCACGTGGCGCCGTCGGTCAGCCTGTGTTGTTCGAGGAGCACCACATCGGCCTCGCCCATCGCGGTGAGGTGGTAGGCGATCGAGCACCCGAGGATGCCCCCTCCGATGATGACGATGCGGGCCCGGGTGGGCAGCGGCGAGGAATCGGTCATGGAGCCAGGAGTACAACACACCGCGAGCGGGAGGGTGAACCCCTCGGCCCGGCCGATTGCTGCGGATGCCTCGGCGCCCCCGCCTTGCCACTGTTCTGAGCGGTCCCGACCCCCTCGATCAGTGGCAAGACCGCCGGAACCAGTGAGCGGGCTGCGCTCGGGGCTCTGGTACCTTCCGGCGCCATGTCCACGGAACGGGACCAACCGACCTCGGCGCGTGCCGTCGTCATCGGCGGCGGCATCGTCGGCTGCTCGACCGCGTATCACCTGGCCAAGCTGGGATGGACCGACACCGTGTTGCTCGAACGCAAGCAGCTCACGTCGGGCTCGACCTTCCACGCCGCCGGTCTGGTCGGCCAGCTCCGCACCAGCGCCAACATCACCCAGTTGCTCGGCTACTCGGTCGAGCTGTACCAGCCGGCTCGAGGCCGAGACCGGCCAGGCGACCGGCTGGAGGATGAACGGCGGGCTGCGCCTCGCGTGCAACGAGGAGCGCTGGAGCGAGGTGAAGCGGCAGGCCACCACCGCGACCTCGTTCGGGCTCGACATGCAGCTGCTCTCGCCGAGCGAGGCCCAGGAGCTCTGGCCGCTCATGCAGGTCGACGACGTGGTGGGCGCGGCGTTCCTCCCGACCGACGGCCAGGCGAGCCCGTCCGACATCACCATGGCGCTCGCCAAGGGAGCCCGGATGGCCGGCGCGACGATCATGGAGGAGACCGACGTCCTCGCGATCGACGTGGTCGACGGGCGCATCACCGGTGTCGTCACCGAACACGGCCGGATCGAGTGCGAGAGTCGTGGTGGTGTGCGCGGGACAGTGGACGCGTGACGCTCGCGGCGCAGCGTCGGCGTCAACGTGCCGCTCGTGTCGGTCGAGCACCAGTACCTCATCACCGCCCAGATCGAGGGCGTCACCCGCAACCTGCCCACGCTGCGCGACCCCGACCGGCTCACCTACTACAAGGAAGAGGTCGGCGGACTGGTGATGGGCGGCTACGAGCCGAACCCGATCCCCTGGGCCACCGGCGGGATTCCGCGCGAGCTTCAACTTCCAGCTGCTCGAACCCGACTTCGACCATTTCGCCCCGATCATGGAGCTCGCGATCGGCCGGGTGCCGGCCCTCGCCACCGCTGGCGTGAACCAGATGATCAACGGCCCCGAGAGCTTCACCCCCGATGGCAACTTCATCCTCGGCGAGGCGCCGGAGCTGAAGAACTTCTTCGTCGGCGCCGGGTTCAACGCCTTCGGGATCGCCGCGGGCGGCGGGGCCGGCATGGCGCTCGCCGAATGGGTCCATCGGGGCCAGGCGCCCTACGACCTGTGGGCCGTCGACATCCGCCGCTTCGGCCGGCCGCATCACGACACCGAGTGGGTGCGCACCCGAACGCTGGAGGCGTACGCGAAGCACTACACGATGGCGTGGCCCCACGAGGAGCACACCAGTGGCCGCCCGTGCCGCGTCTCACCGCTCTACGACCGGTTGCGCGCCGCGGGAGCGTGCTTCGGCGAGAAGCTGGGATGGGAGCGGCCGAACTGGTTCGCCGACCGCAGCCTCGGCGAGGAGCCGATCGATCGGTACACCTATGGTCGCCAGAACTGGTTCGCCGCGGTGGGCCGCGAGCATGCCGCGGTGCGCGAGCGTGCCGGCGTTGTTCGACCAGACGTCGTTCGCCAAGTTCGTGGTGAAGGGCCCCGATGCGCTGGACGCGCTCGAACTGGTTGTGCGCCAACCACGTCGACAAGCCGGTCGGCGCGCTCACCTACACCCAGCTGCTCGATGACCGTGGCGGCATCCAGAGTGATCTCACCGTCGCGCGGGTCGCGGCCGACGAGTTCTACCTCGTCACCGGAACCGGTTTCGCCACCCACGACTTCGACTGGATCAACCGCAACCTGCGATCGGGCGCCAACGCCCAACTCGTCGATGTCACCTCGTCGTACGCGGTGCTCTCGCTCTTCGGCCCGCGGTCGCGGACATCCTCGGCCGAGTCACCGATGCCGACCTCTCGAACGAGGGCTTCCCGTTCGGCAGCATGCGCACCGTCCACATCGGCGGGGCGTCGATCCGGGCGCTGCGAGTCACCTACGTCGGGGAGCTCGGCTGGGAGCTGCACGTTCCCGTCGAGAGCGCATCGGTGGTCTACGACCGGCTCATGGACCGCCGGGCCGGCCGACGGGTTGGTGAACGCCGGCTACCGAGCGATCGAGAGCTGCCGGCTCGAGAAGGGCTACCGGGCGTGGGGTTCCGACATCGGGCCCGACCACACCCCGATCGAGGCCGGTCTCGGCTGGGCGGTGAAGGTGCGGCGCGACATCGAGTTCAAGGGTCGCGCCGCCATCGAAGCGCAGGTGCGCGACGGGGTGCGCAAGCGGCTCGCCGGCTTCGTCGTCGACGACCCCGACGGTCGTGCTCCTCGGCCGCGAGACGATCTATCGCGACGGCGAACGAGTCGGGTGGCTGTCGAGCGGCGGGTACGGCTACACCGTCGCCAGCTCCATCGGCTACGGCTACGTCCGCCATCCCGACGGCGTCACGCCCGAGTTCGTCACGTCCGGGACCTACGAACTCGAGGTGGCAACCAGACGAGTCCCGTGCCGCGTCACGACCGTGCCCCTCTACGACCCCGGGATGGCCCGTATCAAGGCGTGAACGGGCAGAGCGCCTCCGACGGCTTGCCGTGGCGCGAAGCGCTCGGGCGGTTCGGTGGCGCGTCGTAGAGTGCGGCGATGAGTTCCATCGGGGCTGGGAACCGGGCCGGCGATTTCGGTGCGCGGGTTGTGGAAGGTGTTCGGACCGCGGCCCGAGCGGATCGTCGGCAGCGCCGATGCCGACCTGCCGAGGGCCGAGCTCGCCGCCAAGCACGGGCAACACCGTCGCCATGCGAGACATCTCCCTCGATGTCGCGCCGGGCGAGGTGTTCGTCGTGATGGGGTTGTCGGGTTCGGGCAAATCGACATTGGTCCGTTGCCTCACCCGTCTCATCGAACCGACCGCTGGCACGGTTCGCATCGGCGACATCGACGTCACCGGCGCCGACGACGCGACCCTGCTCGATGTGCGGCGCCACCGGGTGAGCATGGTCTTCCAGCAGTTCGGTCTACTGCCGCACCGCAGCCTCATCGACAACGTGGCGTTCGGGCTCGAGGTGCAAGGCCAGGACAAGACCTCCCGGCGGGCCACTGCGGCGGCCACGCTCGAACTCGTCGGCCTGCACGGGCTCGGCAACGCTCGACCCGAGCAGCTGTCCGGTGGCATGCAGCAACGGGTCGGGCTCGCCCGCGCTCTGGCGACGAATCCGGACATCATGTTGTTCGACGAACCGTTCTCGGCGCTCGACCCGCTGATCCGGCGCGACATGCAGGACGAGGTCGTGCGGCTCCGCAAGGAGGTCCGCAAGACCATGGTGTTCATCACCCACGACCTCAGCGAGGCACTGCGGCTCGGCGACCGGATCGCGATCATGCGCGACGGTCGTTTCGTCCAGGTGGGAACTCCCGAGGAGGTGGTCGGCTCACCGGCCGACGACTACGTCCGCAACTTCGTGCGCGACGTGCCGCGCTCGCACGTCGTGGCGGTCGAGTCGATCATGGCGGCGCCGAGCGGCACCGGCCACTCCGCCACTGTGCCGATGGGGCACCAAGGTGCGCGACATCATGCGGCACCTCGTCGACAGCGCCCTGCCCGTCGGCGTCGTCGACGAATTCGGTTCGGTGGTCGGCGTCGTCGACCGGGTCGCCGCGCTCGAACGTCGTGGCCGGCGAGCTCGAACCGGCGGGGAACTGACCCCGGTGGCGACCGCGACGATGACCGGCATCGATTCGGTGGCTGCGGCCTCATCGGTGAGGCGGCGCGCGGTGGTCGTGGCGGGCGTGCTGGGCGCCGTGGTGATCGTTGCGGCAGTGCTCGGCTCCGAGGTGCCATCGTGGTTCGACCTGCACATCCAGGAGTGGGCGAAGAGCACCTACAAGTGGACCGTGGTGAACAACACCGACCACTGGTTGTTCACGCGGATCTTCAACCCGATCGGCTCCGGCATCGATGCACTGGTCGACGCCGCCGAATGGGTGCTGCGGAACCTCCGGTGGCCGGGCGTGCTGGCGCTCACCGGGGCCATCGGTTGGCGGATCGGCGGCGTGCGGTCGGCCGTGTCGGGCACGGCTTGCCTCGCGCTCGCCGGCGTGCTCGATGTCTGGGACCCGATGATGATCACCCTGTCGCTCATGATCGTGGCGGTCGGCATCGCGTTCGTCATCGGCGTGCCGCTGGGTATCTGGACGGCTCGTTCCGACAGGGTCGAGCGGGTGCTGCGGGGCGTGCTCGACACGGCCCAGGTGCTGCCGACGTTCGTCTACCTGATCCCGCTCGTCGTGATGTTCGGCATCCAGAACCCGCCGGCGGTGATCGCCACGGTCGTGTACGCGGTGCCGCCTGCCGTGCGGCTGACGAACCTGGGTCTGCGGAGCGTGCCGGTCGTCGCCAACGAAGTCGCGATGTCGTTCGGCTGCACCCGCGGCAGCAACTGCGTCAAGGTGCAGTTGCCGATGGCCCGCCGGACGATCCTGCTCGGGCTGAACCAGGTGATCATGATGGCGTTCGGGATCGTGGTCATCGCCTCGCTCGTCGGCACCGGCGACGCCGGAAGCCTGGTGCTGAAGGGGCTGCAGAAGAACGACGTCGGCGCGGCCTTCGTCCCCGGTCTCGCCATCGTGCTCGCGGCGGTCGCGCTCGATCGGATCACCACGACCGAGCGGACCGCCCGGATCGCGGGCGCCGATTCGAGATTCGCGTCTGATCGAGGGGCGCACCGCAACGCTGGCGGCCGTCGGGCTGGTGGTCGTTGCCGTGGTCGTTGGCACGGCGTGCTTCGACGCGACGCTCGGTGCCGAGTGCGCTCACCGTCGACATCTCAGGCGCCGATCAACGACGCCGTCGAGTGGATCCGCAACAACCTTCGCACGCGGCGTGCCGTCATCGGCGGCACCGAGTCGATCAACACCTTCCTCGTCACCGACGTCCTCGAGCCGTTGCGGAAGTTCCTCACCTGGCTGCCGTGGCTGCTCGTGGTCGGCCTGTTCGGGGTGATCGGCTGGCTCAGCCGGGGCTGGCGGCTCGGCCTGCTCTGCGCAGGCTGCATGCTCGGCCATCGGCGCGATGGGCACGATCCCCGCCGGTGCCGGCGACCGCGTCCCGATGTGGGACCTCGCGATGGACACCCTCAGCCAGGTGACCGTCGCCATCGTGATCAGCGTGGTGATCGCCGTCCCGCTCGGGATCGCTGCAGGCCGGTCCGACCGGTTCAACCAGCTCCTGCGGCCGCTCCTCGACGCCGCCCAGGTGATGCCTCAGTTCGTCTACCTCATCCCGGTGGTCGCGCTGTTCAACGCCGGGAGGGCGTGCGGGGTGGTCGCCGCCGTGGTGTACTCCGTGCCGCCGTGCATCCGCCTCACCAGCCTCGGTCTGCGCGAGGTGCCCTACCCGCCCAGCGAGGCGGCGATCTCCTTCGGCGCCACGCCCCGCCAGGAGCTGTTGAAGGTCCAGCTGCCGATGGCGGTCCGCTCGATCCTGCTCGGGATCAACCAGACCGTGCTGATGGTGCTGGCGACGGTGATCATCGCCGCGCTCGTCGGTGCCGGCGCGCTCGGGCTCGAGGCGTACCGAGGATTCACGAAACCGCTCAGCGACATCGGCAGGGGCCTGGCCGGTGGCCTGAGTATCGTGCTGCTCGCGATCGTGCTCGATCGAGTGACACAGGCCTGGGGCAGTCGCTCCGGCTGACCAAGGGGGAAGACAAATGGCGAGATTCAGAGACGGGCCGTCGGCCTCGCGCTGGCCGGCCTGCTGGTCGGGCTCAGCGCATGCGGGAGCGACGGCGACTCCGACGCGTCGGGAGCTGACGACACAGCGGCAGCCGAGACCACCGCTGCTGCGACGGCCGACACCGAGGCGGCCGAGGAAGCGCCCTCGTCGGGCGAAGGGATCAAGCTGGCGGTGAACCCGTGGACCGGTTCCGCGGTCAACGCCAAGTGGCCAAGGTCGTGCTCGAATCCGAGCTCGGCACACCGGTCGAGCTGGTCGACATCGACGAGAACGCCACGTGGCCCGGCCTCGACAGCCGGCGACCTCGACGCCGTGCTCGAAGTGTGGCCCTCGGGTCACGCCGCCGACTACGAGACGTACATCACCGGCAAGGGCTCGGTGGTCGACATCGGCAAGCTCGGACCGAGCGCCAAGATCGGCTGGTACGTACCGACGTTCGTGATCGACGAGCACCCGGAGCTCGCGACGTGGGAGGGCTTCCAGGACCCGGAGCTGGCCGGGCTGTTCGCCACCGCCGAGTCCGGCGACCTCGGCCAGTTCCTGATGGGCGACCCGAGCTACGTCACCTACGACGAGCAGATCATCGCCAACCTCGAGCTGCCGCTGAAGTACGTCGTCGCCGGCTCCGAGGCGGCCCTGATCACCGCCATCGAGCAGGCCGAGGCCGACAAGACCCCGCTGCTGCTGCAGTTCTGGCAGCCCCACTGGCTCCAGTCGAAGGTCGATCTGACCGAGGTGACGCTTCCCGACGGTGACCGACGAGTGCCGCGGCCTCGGCCGAGGCCGCCGACGGTGGCTACGCCTGCGACTACCCCGTCGACGAGCTGTACAAGGCGGCTTCGGCCAAGCTGGAGGCGAAGAACCCGGCGGCGTTCGCGTTCCTCTCCAAGCTGCAGCTCACCACCGACCAGCAGAACGAGATCGCGGCGATGATCGACAGCGACGGCATGGCGCCGGACGCTGCCGCCAAGGCATGGGTCGACGCCAACCCCGACGTCGTCGCCGGCTGGCTCGGCTGATCCCATCGGGGCGACGTCCGCCGCGGAGGCGAACGTCACCCCGGGCCGATCGAGGCCCGCCGATACCCTGGATCGGCATGAAAACCATCGACGAACACGAACGGGGAGGAGTCGGACCGTTGCCCGAAGACGGTGCTCCGCTCACGTCGTCGCTCGCCTGGGCCACCTGGGCCCTGTTCGTCAGCCTGGCGTTGCTGCTCGTCGGCGCCGGCCTGCTGTCGACCCTCGTCGCGGTTCGCGCCGAGCTCGAAGGGTTCAGCACCGGCATCATCGGGCTCATCGGCGCCGCCTACTACGGCGGGTTCCTGGTCGGCTCGAAGCTGGCCGTTCTGGCGCTGTCGAAGGTGGGCCACATCCGGGTGTTCGCCGCGCTCGGCGTCGATCCTGTCGGCCAGCGTGTTGCTGCTCGGACTCGCTCCCAATCCAACCGTGTGGGTCGTGATGCGCTTCATCACCGGACTGTGCCTGGCCGGACAGTACGTCGTGGCCGAGTCGTGGCTGAACCAACTCGTCACCAACGAGGCTCGCGGTCGGTTGCTGGCCGTGTACATGCTCGTGAGCAACGGTGCCTGGGGACTCGGACCGCTCCTGCTGGCCGAGGTGCAGCCGGCCACTGCCATCGGCTTCGCGGTCGTGGCCATCTTCACGACGTTGTCGGTGGCGCCCGTGGCGCTCTCCGAGGAAGCGGCCGCGCCGCCCATCACCGACAGCACCCGTCTCCCGCTGCGTGAACTGGCCAAGCTGGTGCCAACCGGCATGGGATCGGCCATCATCGTGGGCGCGGCCCACGGTGCCTTCGGCAGCCTCATCGCCCTCTACGCGGCCCGCTCCGGACTCGATACCGGCGAGATCGGTCGCATCTCTGCGGCGTGGGTGGTCGGAGGGGTCGTGCTCCAGTGGCCGATCTCGGCGGCCTCCGACGATCTCGACCGGCGGGCAGTCGGTGCGATGGCGTCCATCGGCGCCGTCGGCGCGTCGCTCGCTGCTGCTCGCAGTCGGTCCCGACGGGTTGACCGGCCTGCTCGCCGTGGCCGCGATCGGCGGTTTCTCGGTACCGCTGTACTCCATCGCCGCGGCCTACACGAACGACTGGGTGCCGCCCGAGCACGCCACGACCGCCAACTCCCAGGTCGTGCTGCTGTACGGAGCGGGGGCCATGGCCGGTCCGATGATCGCCTCGGCGTTCATGGCCGCCTTCGGCAACGACGGGTTCGTCTGGACCAACGTGGTGCTGCATGTCGTGCTGACCGTGTTCTTCGTCTATCGGATGTTCGCCTGGCGCTCACCGTTCGCGAAGTACGCGTGGGAGGAGATCTCCCTGCCGGCGCGGGCGTTCTTCCTGCCGGCCACGGTCATCGGCATGGGCCGACGCATCAACCGCCGCCGGGCCCGACCTCACGGTCGAGGCTGAGCGCGTCCGACGCGCTCAGGCGGGGAACGCCCCGAGCATCTTGGCGGCCGCCAGGGTGTTCTCCAGCAGGCAGGCGATCGTCATCGGACCGGTGCCCCGCGGCATCGGCGTGATCGCCCCGGCCACTGCTTGAACAGCGTCGAAGTCGACGTCGCCGACGATCTTGGTCTCGACTCGCGAGATGCCGACATCGAGCACCGCGGCGCCGGGCTTCACGTGATCGGCGGTGATCATCCGAGCTGAACCGGCGGCGGCCACGAGGATGTCGGCACTGCGACACACCTCGACCAGATCCGCGGTGCGTGAATGGGCGAGCGTGACCGTCGCGTCGATGCCCTTGCGGCCGAGCAGCAGCACCTGTGGCAGCCCGACGAGCGTGGAACGTCCCGACCACCACGGCGCGCTTGCCGCTCGTGGCAATGCCGTACCGGTCGAGCAAGCGCATCACGCCGAGCGGCGTGCACGGCACGTGACCCGGTTGGCCGCGCACGAGGCGTCCCATCGACCGTTCGGTGAGCCCGTCGACGTCCTTCTCCGGCGGGAACAGCGCCGAGCACCCGTTCGGCATCGAGCCCGTCGGGGAGCGGGAGTTGGCAGAGGATCCCGTGGACCCCGGGGTCCGCTGCGAGTGCGGCCACCGCGTCTTCGACCTCGGCCTGCGACGCATCGGCTCCCAGTCCGACGTGGCGGGAGATCATGGCGGCCTCTTCGGCCTTCTTGCCCTTGTTCCGCACGTAGATCTGGCTCGGACGATCGTCGCCGACGAGCACCGTCGCGAGGCACACGGGCGGAGACCCGGCGGCCTCGATCGTCGCCCGCAACTGGGCGACGATCTCGTCGCGGAGCCGTTCGCCGTCCATCAGGATGGCGCCGCCGGGGGTGCGCTCGAACGGTTCGGTCATCAGGACAACCCTACGATCTCGCCGTTCTCGTCGAAGTCGATGATCGACGCCGCCGGCCTGGTGCCGAGTCCTGGCATCGTGCGCATCTCACCGCAGATCGGATACACGAAGCCGGCGCCCACCGAAGCTCGAGCCTCGCGGACGGTCAGGGTGTGCCCGGTGGGCGCGCCCTTGAGCGACGCGTCGCCCGAGATCGACAGGTGCGTCTTGGCGATGCACACGGGCAGGTGCCCGAAGCCGTTGGCCTCGTAGTTGGCGAGCTGCTTGCTCGCCCCGGCGGTGTAGTCGACCTTCGCTGCGCCGTAGATCTTGGTGGCGACTGCTTCGATCTTCTGCTTGAGCGTGAATGAGTCGGGGTAGAGGAACTCGAACGTGCTCGGCTCGTCGCACGCCTCGACCACTGCTCGGGCCAGCTCGGTCGCACCGGCCCCGCCGTCGGCGAAGTGCGTGCACACCGCCACCCGCGCTCCGAGCGACTCGGCGAACTTGCGGATCGCTTCGTGCTCAGAGGGGTGGTCGGTCGGGAACGCGTTGATCGCGACGACAGGCGAGACGCCGTGGGCCTTGACGTTCTCGATCTGCTTGGCCAGGTTGGCCGCGCCCGCGAGGACGTCGTCGGGGCTCTCGACGAGCAGCTCCGGCGGGAGCGGCTTGCCGGCGACGATCTTGAACTTGCCGGAGTGCGCCTTCAGAGCCCGGACCGTGGCCACCAGCACGGCGGCATCGGGCACCAGCCCCGACGCCCGGCACTTGATGTTGAAGAACCGTTCGGCACCCATGTCGGCGCCGAAGCCGGCTTCGGTGATCAGGTAGTCGCCGCCGTGGATCCCGATCAGGTCGCCGACGATCGAGGAGTTGCCATGGGCGATGTTGCCGAACGGCCCGGCGTGCACGATCACCGGGGTGTGTTCGAGCGTCTGGAGCAGGTTCGGCTTGATCGCCTCGCGCATGATGACGGCCATCGAGCCGGCCCCGCTGAGCTGCTCGGCGGTGACCGGGGTGCCGTCTTTGGTGTAGCCGACGACGATCCGGGAGAACCGGGCGCGCATGTCCTCGACCGACGTCGGCGAGCGCCAGGATCGCCATGACCTCCGAGGCCGCAGTGATGTCGAACCCGGTCTGGCGCACCACGCCGTCTTCCTTGGTGCCCATCCCGATCACGATGTTGCGCAGCGACCGGTCGTTGACGTCCATCACCCGTCGCCACGTGATGTTGTGGAGATCGAGTCCGAGCTCGTTGCCCTGGTGGAGGTGGTTGTCGACCATGGCCGACAGCAGGTTGTGCGCAGCGGTGACCGCGTGGAAGTCGCCGGTCAGGTGCAAGTTGAGCAGGTCCATCGGGATCACCTGGCTGTACCCGCCGCCCGCCGCGCCGCCCTTGATCCCGAAGGTCGGACCCATCGAGGGCTGACGCAGGCTGATCACCGCGTTCTTGCCGATGTGCTTCATCGCCTGCCCGAGTCCCACCGTGGTGGTGGTCTTGCCCTCGCCGAACGGCGTCGGGGTGATGGCGGTGACCACGACGTACTTCGCCTTCGGGCGATCGGCCAGCTCGTCGATCGCGTCGAGGCTGATCTTGGCGAGGCTCGTGCCGTACGGCTCCAACAGGTGCTCGCCGATGCCCATCATCGATGCGATCTCGGGCAGCGGCTTCAAGGTGCCGGCCCTGGCGATGTCGAGATCAGACGGAAACGACATGGATTCCCCCCACGTGCGAGTCGAAACGGGCTTCATGTTCGCGCAGGTCGCTGTGTTCCACAATACGGTCTCGGTCCGAGATGTGGAATCGATCAGAGCTCGGGTCGGTGCACCGAACCGGCGTTGAGCGCATAGGCGCGGATCTGGGCGTCGAACGAACGAACGTGGGCTTCGACGAGTTCGGCGGCCCGGTCGGCGTCGCCGGCTCGCAGCGCTCCGAGAATCGCGCGGTGCTCGGCCACGGCGTAGTCCATGTCGGCGACATCGGCGAGGTACATGTGCCACAACCGGTCGCTCTGGGCGTAGAGCATGTCGAGCGTGTCGGTCAAGAAGCGGTTGCCGGCCGCGGCCCACATGATCTCGTGACAGGCGCGATCGATCTCGATCAGCTCGTCGGCCGGTCCACCGGTTGTGGCCCGGCCGAGGCACGCCTCCATCGCGTCCCACTGCTCGGGCCTGCCCCTCGCGCACGCCAGACGGGTGGCGTAGGGCTCCAGCATCGCCCTGGTCTCGTACAGCATCGACAGATCGCTGATGTCGACCCCCGACACGAACGCGCCCCGGCGGGGGATCACGGTGACGAACTGGTCGCGGACCAGGCGCTGGAGCGCCTCGCGGATCGGCGTTCGGCCGATCCCGAGCCGAGCCTGGAGCTCGTCCTCGTTGAGCACCTGGCCGGGGGGCAGCTCGATCCGCACGATCATGCGCCGGAGCTGGGATAGGCCTGTTCGCTGAGGGAGGTGCTCATGGTGAGGTCGGATCCGGCGGTTGTCGCCACCTGATACGCTGATGATATATCACCGTTCTGAAAAGGGGTTCGACGTGAGTGAAGTTCCCAGTCACGCCAAGGTCGTGGTCATCGGCGCCGGCATCGTGGGCAACTGCCTGGTCGGCCATCTGGCCCGGCTCGGGTGGACCGACATCGTGCTGCTCGACAAGGGCCCGCTGCCGAACCCGGGCGGCTCCACCGGCCATGCGTCGAACTTCATCTTCCCGACCGATCACAACAAGGAGATGGCGCTGCTCACGCTCGAGAGCCAGCGCCAGTACGAGCAGCTCGGGCTGAACAACACCTGCGGCGGCATCGAGGTCGCGCGTGATTCCGCCCGGCTCGAGGAGTTCAAGCGCCGGATGACCTCGGCCAAGTCGTGGGGCATCGATGCCCGCCTGGTGACCCCGGCCGAGATCAAGGAACTCGTGCCGTTCATCAACGAGGAGATCCTGCTCGGTGGCTTCTACACACCGAGCGTCTCGGTGGTCGACTCGCTGCAGACCGGCACCGTGATGCGTCAAGAGGCGATCGACAAGGGAGCGCTGCAGGTGTTCGCCAACACCGAGGTGCTCGATCTCGAGGTCGACGCCGGCGTGATCAAGGCGGTCGTCACCGACAAGGGCCGTATCGAGGCCGAGCACGTCGTGGTGGCCTGCGGGGTGTGGAGCCCCCGCATCGCAGCCATGGCCGGCGCCAACATCCCGCTCACGCCGGCCGTGCACCAGATGGCCGACGTCGGTCCGATCGACATCCTCCAGGAGTCGAACGCCGAGCTGGCCTACCCGATCGTCCGCGACATGGACACGTTCTGCTACGAGCGCCAGTCGGCGGGCTCGATGGAGGTGGGCTCCTATGCCCACCGTCCGATCTTCCACCACCCCGACGACATCCCGTCGAACGAGGACTCGGCGCTGTCGCCGACCGAGCTGCCCCTCACCTACGACGACTTCGACCCGCAGATGGAGCAGGCCATCGAGCTGATGGACATGCTCGGCGACGCCGAGATCAAGTACGCCATCAACGGCCTGCTCTCGCTCACGCCCGACGCCATGCCCGTGCTCGGTGAGACCCCCGAGGTGCGCAACCTCTGGTCGGCCGCCGCGGTGTGGATCAAGGAAGGCCCGGGCATCGCCCAGCTCGTCGCCGAGTGGATGACCTACGGCTACCCGCAAGGTGTGCGACCCGCACTCGTCGGACATCTCGCGCTTCTACCCGCACGAGAAGACCGAGCACCACATCTACGCCCGGTGCGCCGAGCACTTCAACAAGACCTACGGCATCGTGCACCCGCGTGAGCAGTGGGCCAGCCAGCGCAACATGCGCCGCAGCCCGTTCTTCGCCCGCGAGGAGGCGCTCGGCGCCGTGTTCTTCGACGCCCGTGGCTGGGAGCGGCCGCAGTGGTACACCTCGAACGAGGACCTCAAGGCCCGCTACCCCGGGCAGTGCGAGGACCGCCCCCACGAGTGGGACGCCCGCTGGTGGTCGCCGATCACCAACGCCGAACACCTGCACCTGCGCGAGCACGTCGGCATGGTCGACCTCACCGCGTTCAACGAGTTCGACTTCGAAGGCCCCGGAGCGCTCGACTACCTGCAGTCGATGACCGTCAACAGCGTCGCGGTGCCGGTGGGTCGCTCGGTGTACACCCCGCTGCTCACGCCGCAGGGCGGCTTCCGTGGCGACCTCACGATCATGCGGCTCGGCGAGCAGCACTTCCGGGTGATCACCGGAGCGTTCGACGGTGGGCGCGACAACTACTGGTTCCGCCGCCACCTGCCCGACCGACGGCTCGGTCACCTTCACCGACAAGACCGTCGGGCATGTGCACCATCGGCGTGTGGGGTCCGAAGGCCGAGGCGCTCATGGCCAAGATCGTCACCGGTCCGCACAAGGCCTACGACGTGAGCCAGGCCGGCTTCCCGTACGGCTCGGTGCGCGAGGTGCTCGATCGACGGCGTGCCCGTGCACCATGTTCCGCATCTCCTACGTCGGCGAGAACGGCTGGGAGGTGTACACCAACATGGAGCACGGCCTGCGGCTGTGGGACTCGATCTGCGGAAGCGGGCCAGGAGTTCGACGTCCGCCCCGTCGGCATCGGCGTGTACGCCGTGACCGGCCGCATCGAGAAGGGCTACCGCCTGATGGGCGCCGAGCTCGAGAGCGAGTACAACCCGGTCGAGGCCGGCCTCGCCCGCCCGAAGGTGAAGTCGGCCGACTTCATCGGCAAGGAGGCCTACCTGGCCGCCCGCGAAGCCGGACCCGCGCGCGATCATGTGCACGCTGAAGATGCTCGACCACGACGAGCTCGGAAGGGATCAAGCGCTACCCGACCGGCGGCAACGAGCCGATCTGCACGCTCGACGGCGAGCGCATCGTCGACTCCCACGGCCGGGTCTCACGAGTCACCACGGCCGGATCGCCGCCCCGTCGCTCGGCACCTACCTCTTGCTCGCCTACCTCCCGCCCGAGCACGCGGTCGAGGGCAAGGAGCTGCGGGTGATGTACATGAACGAGCTGTACCCGGTCGAGGTCGCTCGAGTCGGCAGCCAGCCGCTGTTCGATCCCGACGACACTCCGCATGAAGTCATGAGGATCCTCGTCTGCGTGAAGCGGGTGCCGGCGCCGGGCGCCCGCATCAACATCACCGCCGACGGCCAGGCGGTCGACACCGCGTTCCTCGGGTTCACCACCAGCCCGCACGAGGAATGCGCGGTCGAGGCGGCGGCCCAGCTCGTCGAAGCCCACGGCGGCACGGCCACCGTGATGACGCTCGGCCCCGCCGAGGCCGAGGAGCAGTTGCGATACGCGGCGAGCGTCGGCATGACGCACGCCGTGCTGCTCCCGATCGATGGCGCCGACTGGGATCCGCAGCGAACCGCCGGGCCATGACCGCGGCAATCGTCGGCGCTCGAGTCGGTCGACGGCCCGTTCGATCTCATCCTGTTCGGCAACGAGTCGGCCGATTCCGGCGGCTTCCAGGTCGGCATCCGGGTCGCCCATGCCTTGGGGCGGCCGATGGTCAACGGCGCCAAGGGCCTCGTGGTCTCCGACGGCGCCGTCAGGTTCGGCGCGAGGCCGATGCGGGGCAGGAGACCTACGAGCTGCCACTGCCGGCGGTGGTCGGGGTGAAGGAAGGCATCAACCTGCCCCGCTACCCGACGATGAAGGGCCGGCTGGCCTCGAAGAAGGTCGAGGTCGTCCGGCATCGACCCCGCCGGTGAGCCGGGTGGGCTGCCGGATGATCACGCTTGCAGCGACCCGCCGAGACGGCCTCGTCGACCGTGGTGCTCGGCACACGGGCCCGAGGCCGCACCGGCGGTCGTCGACCTGCTCGAACAGCTGGGGGTGCTGAAGTGATCCTCGTCGTCGTCGAACACGACCGCGGCGCGCTCGCCGATGCGTCCCGCGAGGCGCTGACGGCGGCCCGCTCGCTGGCGGCCAGACCGGTTCCCGGTCGCGGCGCTCACGATCGGCGAACGCCGCCGACGCGCTCGCCGGCGAGCTCGCCGCCCATCGGCGCCGACATCGGTGCACCAGGCCCACCACGAGCTGCTCACCGACTACGGCCCCGAGGCGTGGGGCGAGGTCGTGGCCCAGGCGGTCGGCGCGCTCTCGCCCGTCGATCGTGCTCGCCACGGGGACCGATCGGGGCAACGAGGTGATCGCCCAGGCGGCGGCCCGCCTCGACCTGCCGATGGTCGCCAACTGCACCGAGCGTGCGGCCCGGGCGACTCGTTCGAGCTGACCCGGGTCCGCTGGGGCGGCTCGCTGCTCGAGCAGGCCGACGCTCGATGCACCGGTCAAGCTGCTCACCGTGGCCCACCACGCGTTCGACACCGCTCCGGGCCGGCTGCCGGGACCGGCGCCGTCGTCGACCTTCGAGCCGCGCCTCGACCCATCGCTCGCCCGCTCGATCGTGCGCGATCGGGTCGAACGGGTCGCCGGGGTCACCCTGGCGACCGCTCCGGTGGTGGTCGGCGGCGGACGCGGCGTCGGCTCGGCCGAGGCCTTCGCGCCGCTCGAAGAACTCGCCGGCTGCTCGGCGGTGTCGTCGGCTGTTCTCGTGCCGTCACCAACAACGGCTGGCGCAACCACACCGACCAGGTCGGCCAGACCGGCACCCGCATCGCGCCCGACGTGTACTTCGCGTGCGGTATCTCGGGTGCCATCCAGCACTGGGTCGGGGCCATGGCGGCCAAGAACATCATCGCCATCAACACCGACCCCGAGGCCAACATGGTCACCAAGGCCGGCTACGCCGTCATCGGCGACCTCCACAAGGTCGTGCCGGCCATCTCGGCCGAGATCCGCCGCCGCAAGGGCCTCTGACGCCGCCCCCTTCGTCGGTCGTGGCGTCTTGCCACTGGTCTGCGTGGCTCCGACCACGGAAACCAGTGGCAAGCCGCCCGCCGATCGGTCACGGTGACTCCGATCCCGGCCTCAGCCCGCCGGGCCGTCGGACGCCAACAGCACCACCCGACGGGTGCGGGTCCGGCCGCGGCGGAACCGACGGCCGGCGATCATGGCGATGGCGACGGTCAGCCCACACACACCGGAGATGGTGAGTGGCACCCTGCCGTCACCCGGGCCCGCCGACCACAGCAGCCCGGCCCAGATGCCGGCGACGAGCACCGCGCCGCTGTTGAGGCCCTGGTAGATGCCCTGGGCGCGGCCGGCGTGGGCGGGCGGAACGAGTGACGCGATCCATGCCTTGCCCACCCCGTCGGTGAATGCCGGGAACAACCCGTAGACGGCCACCAGCAGGTACACGGCGCTGCCACCGTCGACCAGTCCGAGACCCAGATAGCCGATGCCGAACGCCGCCAGGCCGGCCGCGTAGACGTAGGGGCGCGGCCACTGGTCGCTGAGTGCGCCGGCAGGGTACGAGCCCAGGGTGTACACCGTGTTGAACAACACGTAGGCAAGGACGACCTCGGTGGTGGAAAAGCCCAGGTTCATCACGCGCAGGAGCACGAGCGTGTCGGAGAAATTGACGACACCGACGGCCACGAGCACTCCCGTCACCAGCCAGAACGGGCGAGGGAGACCGTCGGCATGAACCTTGCCCGCCGACAGCGCGCTGCTCGCCGGGAGCACGACGCTCGTCGAAGGTGCGCTGCTCGCCGGGAGCGCGCCGCTCGGCGCCGATGTGGCGTGTGGTTGTGGTCCGGCGGGTGGCGCTGGTTCGGTCAGCGGCGTCGGGATGACGAGCGGCGGTTCGCGGACGAAGATCACGAGCAGCGCCGAGATCGTCGCCGGGACGACCGCCCACCAGAGAGCTGCGTGCAGATCGTCATCCATCGCCGACAGCGCCCACAGCCCGAGCAACGGACCCACCACGGCTCCGGCGCTGTCGCCCGCCCGATGGAAGCCGAACGCCCGCCCGCGGGCCTCGGGCGTGACCGACGACGCGATCAGGGCGTCCCTCGGCGCTGACCGGACGCCCTTGCCGAACCGATCGACCACTCGTCCGAGCAGCACGACGGGCCACACGCCTGCGGCGGCGACGAGGGCCTTTCCGATTGCCGCCAGGGTGTAGCCCGCTCCGATGAACGGTCGCCGACCCCGCCGGTCCGACCAGCGCCCGGTCACGTAGCGAGTGACCCCAGCTGTCGCCTCCGCGAGCCCCTCGACCAGTCCGAGCACCACCGGCGGCGCCGCCAGCACGCCGGTCAGCAGGAGTGGCAGGAGCGGGTACAGCAATTCGCTCGCGGCGTCCTGGGTGAACGACACGAGGGTGAGCACCATCAGGTTCCGCGTCAACCAGGAACGACGCACCCGCTCATCATGGCCGGGTGCTGACCTCGGCGCCGGAGTCGTTGCGCCGCAACGCCGCTGACCTCCGCCCGCCGGCCCCGCCCGCCCCGCCCGCCCCGCTCCGGTCGCCAGTCGCCCGCTCGCCGGGGGCGTGATGGACGCGAAATCAGTTGGCCCTTCACCACTTCGGCGTCCAACACCCGGCCCGGCTACCCGGCCCCAGCCGTGAGTGCCGTGATGGACGCGCCATCGGTTGACGGTTCACGACTTCGGCGTCCATCTCCGGGCCCCAACTGCTCGTTCGACGCGAGACCACCGAGCGCCCCGCCGGTTTCGCGTCCGTCGCACCCGGGCCGGGAGGGGCGGGAGGGGCGGGGACTGGGGAGGGCGGGAGCGCGGTGCGGGGAGCCGGGGCCGGCAGGGGGGGCCGGGAGCGGGGCCGGGAGCCGGGGGCGGGGAGCGGGGCCGGGAGCCGGGGGCGGGGAGCGGGCGGGCGGGGGAGACGGGGGGTGGGTGGGCGGGAGCGGGGGGCGCGTCGTATCGTGCAGCCGATGAGCGGACGGCGTCACGTGTGTTTCGGGATGTACCCGTTCCCTCCTATCCGCCCGGCATGGGAGGCGTTGGCGGCTGCACTCAACGAGCGCCTCCCGTGGGTCCCGACCGAGCTCGACTGGGCCGAGGACGTGCATGCGGCGTGGCGAGACGAGTCGTGCATCGTGAGCCAGGCATGTGGCTGGCCGGTCGCTGCCCAGCTCGACGGCCACGTACGGGTGATCGGCGCGTTCAGCCTCGCCCTGCCCGACGCCAGGGGTCACGAGTACCGCAGCGTCCTGCTCGCCCGGCGGCCGGGTCGACCCGTGGAGTTCGCCCGTCCCGCAACGGTGGCGGCGGCCAACGGCCCCGAGAGCCTTTCGGGCTGGGTGAGCCTGGTGAGCGCGATCGTCGGGCCCGCCAGTCGGTGGCCCGGGAAGGTGGTGTGGACGGGCGCTCATCTCGCAAGCCTCCGGGCGCTGCAGGACGGAGTGGTCGACGTGATCAGCGTCGACGCACTGACGCTCGCCCATCAGCAGTCGATCGACCCCGCGTGCACCGAGGGGCTCCACGTGATCGGCCACGGTCCCTGGACGCCGAGCCCGCCCGTGGTGCTCCGTGCCGGCGCCACCGACAACGAAGTCGCAGCGTGCCGTCAGGCGTTCGCCGAGATCCTGGCCGACGATTCCCTCGCATGGGCGATGGAGGCCCTGAAGATCGACGGGTTCGTTCCGTTGGACCGCTCGGACTACCTGAGCCTGCTCGAACTGACACCGACGGTCTGACACCGACGGTCTGACACCGACGGTCTGACACCGACGGTCTGACACCGACGGTCTGACACCGACGGTCTGACACCGACGGTCTGACACCGACGGTCAGACACCGATGGTCTGACGTGCACGGCCAAACGTGGACGGCCTGGCATCGAGCACCACGATGGGCGCACGACGAAGGTCGGATAATGTCAGCACGATCGTACGGTGAATTCGGGGGTCCGTCGGGTGCCGGGCTTCCCGCAGGACGAGATGGGGGTCAGTGTGCAGGAGACCGAATCGGGTGCCGAAGCGGGTGGTGCACGGCGGCGAGGTCGGAGCCGAGGCGGGGAGGTCCGCTCGACGCTTCCCGAGCAACGACCCTTCGCCCAGCCTCGCCGCCTCACACCGACCGCCCGGGTGGTGTCCGACGATCAGCTCGAATCGATCCACCTCGCCTCGCTGAAGATCCTGCGCGACATCGGGATGGACGTGCTCGACGCCGAGGCCCACCAGCGGTACCTCGCAGCAGGCGCCACAGCCGCGATGGCGACGGACGGGTCCGCTTCGACCCCGACATGGTGACCGAGCTGATCACCACCGCGCCGTCGGAGTTCACGCTGCATTCCTGGCACCCGATCGCAACCTCCAGATCGGCGGGAACTGGCACGCGTTCGGAACGGTCGCGAGCGCACCGAACGTCGCCGATCTCGATCGCGGGCGGCGCAGCGGGAACCGGGCCGACTTCCAGAACCTGCTCCGGCTGGCACAGATGCTCGACGAGCATCCACTTCATCGTCGGGTTACCCGGTCGAGCCGATCGACATCCACGGATCGGTCCGTCACCTGCACGCCACCTACGACATGTTGACCCTCACCGACCGCGCCATCAACGCCTACAGCCTCGGTCGCCAGCGCAACATCGACTGCCTGGAGATGGTGCGCATCGCACGCGGGGTCGATCAGGCGACGGTCGGAGCGAGAGCCGTCGATCTTCACGGTCATCAACACCAACTCGCCGCTGCGTCTCGACGTGCCGATGGCGCAGGGCATCATCGAGTACGCGCTCACCGGGCAGGTCGTCTGCGTCACCCCGTTCACGTTGGCCGGAGCGATGGCACCGGTCACGCTGGCCGGGGCGCTCGCCCAGCAGAACGCCGAGGCGTTGGCCGGCCTGGTGCTCACCCAGATCGTGAAGCCCGGCGCGCCGTACGTCTACGGCGGGTTCACCTCGAACGTCGACATGCAGTCGGGTTCACCGGCGTTCGGCACGCCCGAGTACGTCAAGACGGCCATCGCCGGCGGCCAGCTCGCCCGCCGCTACAACGTGCCGTACCGCTCGTCGAACGTGTGCGCCGCCAATGCGGTCGACGCCCAGGCCGCGTACGAGTCGGTGTTCGCCCTGTGGGGTGCCATCACCGGCGGCGTGAACCTGATGATGCACGGCGCCGGGTGGATGGAGGGCGGCCTCCACGCCAGCTTCGAGAAGATGGTGCTCGACGCCGACCTGCTCCACATGGTGTCGTCGATGCTCGAGCCGTTGATCGTCGACGACGACACCCTCGCCCTCGACGCCATCGCCGAGGTCGGCCCCGGTGGCCACTTCTTCGGCGTCGGCCACACCCAGGAACGGTTCCGCAACGCCTTCTACCGACCGATGATCTCGGACTGGCGGAACTTCGAGAACTGGGAGGACGCCGGCAAGCCCGAGGCCGCCGGCCAAGGCCAACCGGCTGTGGAAGGAGTTCCTCGCCAACTACGAAGCGCCTGCGATGGACGAAGCCGTGCGCGAGGAACTCGCCGAGTTCGTCGATCCGTCGCGCCGCCGAGGGCGGCGTGGCCGTCGACTACTGATCTGTTCGAGTGCTGATCCGCCCGTGACTCCGAAGGAACCGTTGTGAAGTCTTCTGCCCAAGTCGTCGTGATCGGTGGCGGCGTCGTCGGCGCCTCCGTCCTCTACCACCTCACCAAGGCGGGGTGGACCGACGTCGTGCTGCTCGAACGCAAGCAGCTCACCGCCGGGTCCACCTGGCACGCCGCCGGCGGGATGCACACCCTGAACGGCGACCCCAACGTGGCCCGGCTCCAGCAGTACACGGTGAACCTCTACAAGGAGATCGAGGCCGAGTCGGGCCAGAACTGCTCCATCCACCTGCCCGGCGGCCTGCAGCTGGCCGACACCCCGGAGCGGCTCGACTGGCTGCGCATGGCCCAGGCCCGCGGCCGCTACCTCGGCATGCACATGGAGATGGTCTCGATGGCCGAGGCCAAGGAACTCAACCCGCTGCTCGAGGAGAAGTACTTCGTCGGCGCCTTGTACGACGAGGACGAAGGCAGCGTCGACCCGTATGGCGTCACCCACGCCTACGCCATCTGCGCCCGCAACCGGGGCGCCGAGGTCTACACCGACACCTGGGTGACCGGTCTCCCCCAGCGCCCCGACGGCACCTGGGACGTGATCACCGATCGTGACCACACCATCCACGCCGAGCACGTCGTGAACGCCGGCGGGCTGTGGGCCCGTGAGGTCGGGCGCATGTGCCGGCCTCGAGTTGCCGGTGCTCGCGATGGAGCATCACTACCTGATGACCGAGCCGATGCCCGAGGTCATCGAGTACAACGAGCGCACCGGCCGCGAGCTGCCGCACATGATCGACTTCGCCGGCGAGATCTACGCCCGTCAGGAGGGCCAGAGCATCCTGCTCGGCACCTACGAGCAGGACAATCGGCCGTGGGCGCCCAAGGAGACGCCGTGGGACTTCGTGTTCCAATTGCTCCCGCACGACCTCGACCGCATCGCGCCCGAGTTGGAGCGCGGGTTCGCCCACTTCCCGGCGGTCGGCCGCGCAGGCATCAAGAAGTTCGTCAACGGTCCGTTCACCTTCAGCCCCGACGGCAACCCGCTCGTCGGACCCGATCCGGGGCATGCGCGGCATGTGGTCGGCGTGCGCGGTGATGGCCGGGCCTGTCGCAGGGCGGCGGGGTCGGCCTTTCAGCCTCGCCAACTGGATGATCGACGGCGACCCCGGCGGCGACATCTGGGGCATGGACGTCGCCCGCTACGGCGACTACGCCACCCTCGCCTACACCAACGCCAAGGTGCGCGAGAACTACAGCCGGCGCTTCCGGATCACGTTCCCGAACGAGGAGCTCACCGCCGCCCGCCCGCTGCACACCACCCCGGTCTACGACCGCTTCTGCGAGCACAACGCGGTCTGGGGAGCCTCGTTCGGTCTCGAGCACCCGCTGTGGTTCCAGGAGCCCGGCCTCGAACCGTTCGAGGACGTCACGTTCCGCCGTTCCAACGCCTGGGACCGAGTCGCCGCCGAGAGCCGGGCGGTCCGCGAGCGGGTCGGGCTGTCGGAGTGCTCGAACTTCGCCAAGTACCGCGTGACCGGCCCCGACGCCGCAGCCTGGCTGCAGGGGCTGTTCACCAACAAGCTCCCGAAGGTCGGCCGCACCGTGCTCACCGCGATGCTCAACCCGCAGGGCCGGATCGTGGGCGAGTTCTCGGTGTCGCGGCTGGCCGACGACGTGTTCTACCTGTTCGGTTCGCAGCCGGCCGAGGTCCACCACTCACGTTGGTTCCTCGCCCACCTGCCCGACGATGCCGAACGCACCGGATCGGTCCGCTTCGAGATCCTCGGCCTGTCGTTGGTCGGGTCTCACGATCGCCGGGCCGCACGCCCGCGACGTGCTGCAACCGCTGACCGATCAGTCGCTCGCGACCAAGGACTTCGGGTTCATGAACTTCCGCCGCGTCGACATCGGGATGATCCCGGCGATCCTCAGCCGGATGACCTACACCGGCGACCTCGGCTACGAGATCTGGGTCGCCCCCGAGTACCAGCGCCAGCTGTTCGATCTGCTGTGGGCGGCCGGCCAGCCGTACGGGATGGCGCTGTTCGGGTTCCGCGCGCTCATCACGATGCGCCTCGAGAAGCACTTCGGCACCTGGTACCGCGAGTACCGCCCGATCTACACCCCGCTCGAAGCCGGGATGGATCGGTACCTGAAGCTCGACCACGATTTCATCGGGCGCGACGGCGCTCGAAGCCGAGATCGCGGCGGGCGGTCCGAAGCGCAAGCTCGTCATGTTCGAGGTCGACCCGCTGCCCGAGGAACCCGCCGACGTGATCGGCGACGAGCCGGTCTGGCACGACGGCACGGTCGTCGGCTGGATCACGAGTGGCGGCTACGCCCACTACACCGGGCTGTCGTTGGCGTGGGGGTACATCCCTGCCGAGCTGGCGGCCGAGGGGACCGAGGGCTTCGAGATCGAGATCATCGGCCACCGCCGCCCGGCCCGGCTCCAGCTCGAACCGGCGCTCGATCCGGCTGGCCTTCGGATGCGGGCCTGAGGCGAGCTCGGCCCAGACGATGGAGCTGACCGTCGCGCCACCGGACGTCGAACGGCGAGCCGAACTGCTCGACGGAGTCGTCGCCTATCTCGCCGAGCACGGACTCGCCGATCTCTCGCTGCGACCGGTCGCCAAGGCGCTCGACGTCAGCCTCAGCGGACTCGTGCACCATTTCGGTACCAAGGACGAGCTGCTCGTCGAGGCGCTGCGGCGCGCCGTGGAGATCCAGACGGAGGTGCGTGATCGATGGCTCGCCAAGCAGCCCTCGGTTGTCGCAGGCCGACCAACTTCGCAGTGGTGGCGGTGGATCAACGCGGCGCCGGCCAATGCCGCACTCGTCCGCCTCGGCATCGAGGCCGCCGCCCTCGATGCCACCCGCAGCGGCCTGCCGGGCGACGTCCGGGCCGAGCAGATCGGGCTGTGGCGCAGTCGTACATCGAGGAGCAACTGGTGGTCGAGGGTCTTGCCCGCGAGGTCGCGGCGACCGAAGCATCGCTCACCAAGGCGATGTTCACCGGGTTGGTGATCGACCTGCTCGCCACCGGCGACCATCGCCGACTCGCTGCTGCCCTGGAGGTCGGGCTGCGACGGCTGGAGGCAACCGTCGAAGCCGCCACTCCACTCGACAAGGTCGAGGCGAAGTGATCGCGATCGTCGAGTTGGTAGCCGGGCCCGACACGCTCGTCGTTCGGTGGGAAGACGGCGGGAACACGGAGTATCCGTGGCTGTGGCTTCGGGACCATGCCCACGACGATGCCACCTTGCACCCGGTCACTCGGCAGCGCCAGCTGTTCACGGCCGGCCTTCCCAGCGATCTCGCCGCGACGCACGCCATCGTCGACGACGACCGCGTCTTCATCCACTGGCGATCGAAACCGGAGCCGTCGTGGTTGCCGGTCGCCTTCCTGGCGCAGTTCCGTCGACCCGCACCGGCCCGGCTCGTGTCGGGCGCGGGACCCGGCCGCGACGACGTGGCGGAGTGGGACGCCGACCGGATCAGTGCCACGTGGCCGAGCGTCACCCACCGCGACGTGATGACGAGCGATGCGCACGTGGAGGAGTGGCTGCGCCTCGTGGTGCGGTTCGGCTTCTGCTTCGTCACCGATGTGCCGGGCGACCCCCGACGCGACCGAGGCACTCCTCCGGCGGGTCGGATACGTGCGCGAGACCGTGTTCGGCGGGATGTGGGACTTCGAGGCCGATCTCGCCATGGCCGACACCGCCTATACGAACCTCGAACTGCTGCCGCACACCGACGGCACCTACTCTCACGATGCCCCCGGCCTCCAACTCCTGCACTGCTTGGCGTTCACCGGTTCTGGGGCAGAGTCGACGATGGTCGACGGTTTCACGATCGCCGCGCATCCTGCGAACCGAGCAGCCCGAGCACTACCGGACGCTGTCGGAGGTGCAGGTGCCGGGGCAGTACGTCGGCGACGGCTCCCACCTGATGGCCGCCCGTCCGGTGTTCCGTCACGACCACGAAGATGCACTGGTCCAGGTGTCGTTCAACAACTACGACCGGGCTCCGTTTCTCTTGCCGCCGGCGGAGATGGTGGCGTTCTACGACGCGTTGCGGGCCTTCGAGGCCTTGGCCAACGACCACCGGCTCCAGTGGCGCAGAGTCCTGCGCCCGGGCGAGGCGATGCTGTTCGACAACTGGCGAGTCCTGCACGGCCGGGCCGCCTACTCGGGTCACCGCCGGATGGCCGGGGGCTACGTGAACCGCGAGGATTTCGAGAGCCGGTTGCGCCTGTTCGCGAGGTGAGCCTCGGTCTCGAAGCGGCTTGCCACTGATCTGCGGGGCCGGGGCCGCTCAGACCAGTGGCAAGCCGGAGCTCGACATCGCAATGACGCAAGGCTCGGGTCGAGCTTGGGGCCGAGGGGGCTCAGAGATCCTTGACCAGGCGGAGCGCGTCGTAGACGGCCGCGTGGATGTTGCGGCTGGCGACGGCATCGCCGATCCGGAACAACTGGTAGCCGCCGCCTTCGTTGCGGACGAGCGACTGCGGGCGCCCTTCGAGCAACGCGCCGTAGTCGACCGCTCCGAGGTTGGTGCTCCCCGCCTTCAACTCGAAGTACAGCTCGGCGTTCACCGCGGTGCCATGGTCGGTAACGACCCAGTCGACGTGACGCACGGCGCGGTGCCCGCTGTGGTCGGAGCCGATCTCGACGCACAGCCGTCCGCCTTCGGGCCGGACCGCGAGCACCCGCTGGTTGAGGCTGATGCGGGTGTCCGTCTCGTTGAAGGCGCGGGCGTACGGAACGTGGTTCATCCCCCCGACCTCGATGCCGAGCATCCGTTCGGGAGTGACGATCTCGAGTGAAGCGCCCGAACGGGCGATCAGCTCGGCGGCGGAAAGGGCGGAGTGGGTGCCGTTGTCGTCGAAGAACAGCACGTCGCCGGTGGGCGTGACGTCACCTCCGAGCACATCCCAGCTCGTCACCAACCGCTCGGCGCCTGCCTCCAGCTCGGGCAGCTGCGGCAGCCCACCGGTTGCGACGATCACCACGTCCGGATCGAGCTCGAGCACGTCCTCCGGCGCTGCATACGCGTCGTAGCGCACGTCGACACCGAGTCGATCGAGTTCGGCTCACCCGCCAGTCGACGATCCCGACGAGATCACGACGGCGGGGGTTGCGGGCGGCGAGCCGGATCTGGCCGCCGGCCCATGGCATTGCTTCCAGCACCGTGACACGGTGGCCGCGCTCGCCGGCGACCCGAGCGGCCTCGAGCCCGGCCGGGCCCGCTCCGATCACCACCACCCGCCGGCTGACCGGCGCCCGGGGCACGACGTGGGGCATGGTCTGCTTCTCGACTCGTCGCCGCGTTGTGGATGCACAGCGCCTCGCCTGCTTCGTAGATGCGATCGAGGCAGTACGTCGCTCCCACGCACGGCCGGATCTCCGCCGCGCGGCCCTCGGCGATCTTCCGCACGATGTGTGGGTCGGCGAGGTGTGCCCGGGTCATCCCGACGAGGTCGACCTTGCCCTCGGCGATCGCATGGCGTGCGGTGGCGACGTCGTCGATCTTCGCCGCGTGGAGCACCGCCAGACCGCGTCGCCGCCCGTACCTGCCCGCAGAAGTCGAGGTGCGGGGCCGAGCGCATGCCGTGGATCGGGATCACCTCGGTCAACCCGGACTCGGTGGCGATGTGGCCGCGAATCACGTTCACGAAGTCGATCAGCCCGTCCGACTCCAGCCGCCCGAGGATGTCGAGCCCGGTCGGCGCATCGATGCCACCTGCGACGGTCTCATCGATCGCCATCCGGATGCCGACGAGGAAGTCCGGCCCGACGCTCGCCCGGATCGCCTCGAAGACCTCCCATCCGAATCGGAGCCGGCGTTCGAAGGATCCGCCGTACTCGTCGTCGCGGCGGTTGGTGAGCGGCGACCAGAACTGATCGAACAGGTGGCCGTATGCCTCGATCTCGATGCCGTCCATCCCACCCGCCTGCATCGCGCTGCGGCGGCACGCGTACTTGGCCACGATGCGCTCGATGTCCCAATCCTCGGCCTCTTTCGGAATGCCCCGATGAGCCGGTTCGCGCAGCGGTGAGGGCGCCACGATCGGCAGCCAGTCGTCCTGCCCCCAGCCGGTTCGTCGCCCGAGGTGGGTGAGCTGGATCATGCACGCGGTGCCGTGCTCGTGCACGGCGTCGGTCATCCGGCGGATCCACGGGACGATCGCGTCGTCGTAGGCGTGGAGGTTGCCGAACGCCGGCGGGCTGTCCTCGGCCACGACGGCCGACCCGGCGGTCATCGTCATGCCGATGCCGCCCTTGGCCTTCTCCACGTGGTACTCCCGGTACCGATCCTTGGGGAGTCCGTCTTCGGAGTAGGCCGGCTCGTGGGCGGAGGAGAACACCCGGTTGCGCACCGTGAGGTGGCGCAGCTCGAACGGTTGGAGCAGCGGATCGTCGGACATGTCAGCCCTCGTGGTCGAAGCGTTCGATATCGGCCGGAAGCACGTGGTAGTCGGCGGCTTCGGCCACCCACCACGCCCGCGTGGTTCGTAGGCCGGTGGGTTGGTCGAGTGTGCCGGCGGCGATGCACAGCTTGTCGGGATGTGCGCCGGCCCTCCAGAACATGGACGATCCGCACTGAGCGCAGAACCCGTACTCGACGGTGGGGTCGGGGGAGTACCACGTCAAGCCTGCCGACGATGGAAAGCTGACGTCAGTGGGAGCAGCTGCCGTTGCCGCCATGTGATGACCGGTGAACCGGCGACAGCGTTCGCAGTGGCAGTCGTACACGTCGCGCAACGGTCCACGCACCACGTATCGAACGCTGCCACACATGCAGCCGCCGGATGCCTGTTGCGGGGTCGCGTCGTGCGCTGGTGTGGTGGTCACAGCTTCATGCCGACGACGCGGCCTTCGTAGATGGCGTGAACGGCGAGACGCGGCGCGACGACATCGCCCGCGAGATGGACGTCGAGGCGGTCTCGAGGCAACCCGTCGAGCGCCGTCGTCTCGGGCACGTTCGTCGTGGCGAGCACCAGGGCTCCGGCGGCGATCACCGACTCACTCCCGTCGAGCAGGCTCGCCACGGTTGCGGCATCACCGTGCCATTCGGCGACCACCGACTCGGTTCGCCACGTGACGCCCAACTTGGCCAAACGTGATCGCAGCTCGAAGTCGCCTGCGGTGCGTTGGATCCAATGGCCGACGACCGGCCACGCCGTCACGATCGTCACGTCGTGGCCGCGTTCGGCGAGGAACCACGCGGTGCCGCCACCTCGCCAGTCGCCGGTGTCGTCGAGGAGCACCACCCGCTCGGGGAGCCGGACCTGGTGCGACATCACTGCTTCGATGGAGTGAACGTTGCCGCGTTCGATGCCGGGCAGTGCGGCAGCTGCTGGAAGCTGGCGTTGGAAGCCGAGCCCGTCGGGCTGCGACCCGGTGGCGATGACGACTGAATCGGCGCCGAACGCCGTGATCTCCTCGGCGAGCAGTGGAGTGTCGAACAGGACCTTCACGTCGAGCCGTTCCAGCTGGCGTTCGTACCAGGCGATCAGCTCGGTGATCTGCGAACGGCGGGGCTGCAGGCCGGCCAGGCGGAAGTTGCCGCCGAGCATCGGCCCGGCCTCGGCGAGCGTGACCCGATGCCCCCGCTCCGCGGCGACGCGTGCCACCTCCAGACCGGCCGGTCCACCGCCGACGACGAGCACGCTGCGGGACACCTCGGCGGGTGTGAATCGGTCGCCGCCCCACTCGAACTCCCGGCCCGCCGACGGATTCACCAGGCACGAGATCCAGTAGTCACGGGAGCGGCGTCCCCAGCACATCTGGTTGCACGAGATGCACCCCCTCACCTCGTCGGCCCGACCGTCACGCGTCTTGGCCACCAGGAACGGATCGGCGATCTGACCCCGCACGATGGAGACGAGGTCGGCCTGACCCGAGGCGATCACGTCGTTGCCGTTGTCGGGGGTGCGAATGTGGCTCTCGGCCTGGACCACCGCGTGGTGCACCACGGCTTTCAGCGCCTCGGCGGCGGCCACCCCGAGCTTGTCGGCGAACTGATAGGTCGGGATGATCTCACCGAAGTTGAAGTAGCTCCCGGTCCCACAGGTGACGTAGTCGAACAGTCGGCGTTCGTCGTGCCACGTCACGATCTCGCACAGCTCCGCCAGCTGGACAGCGACCTCGACCGACGGATCGACGCTGACCGCCAAGCCGATCACGAACTCGTCGCCGACGCGCTCGCGAATGCCCTCCAACAATCGCTGCGAGAAGCGCATCCGACGTTCGAACGTCCCGCCCCACTCGTCGGTGCGGCGGTTCGACCAGGGTGACCAGAACTGATCGACGAGGGCGTGGTACGCCGCGAACACCTCGATCCCGTCGAACCCGCATCGCTGCGCCCGCTCGGCGGCGTCGATGAACGACGTGATGATCTCGTAGATCTCGTCGTTCGTCATCGCGTGACTGCCGTCGGCGTCGTGATACGAGGGCAGCCCCGACGGCGACCACGCGGCGCGATACGAGTTGTCGAAGTCGCCGTGTTGGCCGACGTGGTAGAGCTGCTGGATCATCGCGGCACCCTCGGCGTGACAGGCGTCGGTGATGGCCCGGAAGCCATCGATCACATCGTCGCTGCCCGGGAGGAAGTTCCCGCGCGTCAGCACGGCAGTGGGGTGCACGGGAATCGGCTCGACCACGATCATCGCCGCGCCGCCCCTGGCGCGCTCGAGGTAGTAGCCGAGGTGGCGAGGACCCGGGATGCCCTGCTCGGCCATGTTCGCGGTGTGCGCACCGAACACGACTCGGTTCCGGAGCGTCAGGTGGCGCAGCGTGAGCGGCGAGAGCAGGTGTGGGTGAGCCGTGGTCATCGCTCGACCTCGCCGGCTTCGTGCCGTCGGAGTTCGAGGCGGCGTCCCACCGCGTTCGCGTACCAGTCGACGAACTGCGCCACGCCCTCCTCCTCGATCGGCGAGTAGGGCCCGGGCCGGTAGGCGGGCGATGCGACGCCTCGTTGGGTGCGTTCGACGAGCTCGGTGTCCTGGGCATTGGTGGCGTCCCACACCTCGGTGAGCCGCGCGAGTTCGTAGTCGCGCCCTTCGATCGCGTCGCCGGGCACCAGCCAGGTCGTGCGCAACTCGGTGGTGGTGGGACCCGTGGGCAGCATCCGGAACGTCACCGCGTGGTCGGCCGTGAAGTGGTTCCAGGTCGATGGGTAGTGATAGAGGAGCACGTCGCCGAGGTTCGTGTCAGGGAGCGCACCGAATCGTCGCGCGACGGCCGGGGCGCCGTCGATGGTCATCGACCGGGTGTCACCTCGCAACGGCATGCGCATGACCCGATACTGCAGATCGTCGGAGATGGCGAAGCGGCTGGGCAAGCCGAGGGCCTCGCATCGTTCGACGAGTTCTTCGACGACCCGGCGTTGGTCGTCGGACCCGCCGCCAGAGTGCAGCGGAGCCTCGGGGAACGAGACACACAGCTCGGGATGCGCGGCTCGGCAGTGGTAGCACTCCCGGTTGTTCTCCATCACGAGCTTCCAGTTGCCGTGCTCGACGATCGTCGAGGAGGCGGCTACCTTGGCGTGGCCGAGGTCGAACGGCGCCAGGTACGACTCCACCATCTGTCGGACCGATTCGAAATCGGGCGGCTCGTCGGCGACGCAGACGAAGACCAATCCGCCGACGACCGCGCAGTGCGCAGTGCCGAGTCCGTAGCCGGCGGTCTCGAGATCGCTCGGCATGGCGCGAGCGTTCGCGAGGCTTCCGTCCAGCCGATACGACCATTGGTGGTACGGGCAGACGAATCGGTGACGGCTGGTTCCACTGGTGGTCTCGCACAGCACGAAACCACGGTGCCGGCACACGTTGTGCAACGCCCGCAGCTCACCATCGTTGCCCCGGACCAGGATGATGGGGTAGGCGCCGACCACGAGCGTGACGAACTGCCCAGGTTCCGCAACCTCGCACTCATGGGCGGCGAAGACCCACTCGCGGTGCCAGATCAGGTCGAGCTCCGCGTCATAGGCGCGGCGAGAGGTGTACAGCGAGCCGGGAAGCGAATGTCCCTTGGGTCGCTCGGCCAGTACGGCTGCGAGCCAACGATCGTCGACCAGCTCCATCGACGCTGGACTGCTCACCCGGGACCTCCTCCCACCACAGGGGACAGCCGACCGTGCCGGTGCATCGTGCGTGTCACGACCTGTTCCCGGAGCCATCGTGGCAGCTCGACAGTGGGGTCGACGACGAGTGGGCGATCGTCGACGACGACGCCGGCTCGATGCGCGGCGCGTCGGATCTCAGGCCCGACCGAGCCGGCGATCCGAAGGCGATCGACACCCAGTCCACCGAGCCGGGACGCGAACGCGTCCTCCGGTTCGGAATCGTGGGAGGAGATGACGAGTCGGCAGCCCGTGGCGCGGGCCGCGGCACGGGCGACCGCCGCCGCGTGCCCGGGAGCATTCGCCCCGAGTCGCAGGGCAACCCCGCCCCCGAGCGGCCGCAGCCGGTAGACGTTCGACTCGGCCCGCAACGCGGTCGGATCGTGTTCGACCCGAGCGTGACGAAGGGCCCACACGTCGAAATCGGACGGGAGCGTGGCGAGCACGGTCGGCGACGGTGGTTCCCCGGGCCAGTGTCGCAGCGACGCGACGTACGCGGGGCCGCCCGCCTTCACGGTCGGTCCCACGACCGACTGCTTCCAACCGCCGAACGGTTGGCGTTGCACGATGGCGCCGGTCATACCTCGGTTCACGTACAGGTTGCCGGCCTCCACCCGCTCGCACCACTGGTCGATCTCGCCGGGGTCGAGGGCATGGAGCCCAGCGGTCAGCCCGAAGTTGCTGGAGTTCTGGATGACGATGGCATCGTCGAGATCGTCGGCCCTGATGATCCCGAGGACAGGGCCGAAGCACTCCGTCACTGCGAACCACGAGCCGGGGCGGACACCCAGGCGAACCCCGGGGGTCCAGAGGCGGTCTCCGTCGAGGCACCTCGGTTCCACGAGCCACGACTCGCCCGTCTCCAACGTCGTGAGGGCGCGCCGGAGCGCGTCGCCGGGAGGATCGATCAGCGGACCGACGTCGGTGGTGAGATCGAGCGCCGCACCTACTCGCAGAGTGACGACGGCGTCGTGGAGCCGACGACGGAACGAGGCGTCGTCGTACAACGACGCCTCGACGATGGCCAGGCTGGCGGCGGAGCACTTCTGACCGGCATGGCCGAAGGCCGAGCGCACCAGGTCCCGGATGGCGGCGTCGAGGTCGGCCGTCGCAGTGATGACCATGGCGTTCTTGCCGCTCGTCTCGGCGTGCAGCCGCAGCTCGGGCCGCCACTCGAGGAACATCCGGGCCGTCGCGTTGGCGCCGGTCAGGATGACGGCGTCGATGTCGGGGTGGGTGATGAGGCGCGTCCCCGCCTGATCGTCGGGGCAGGCGACGAGCTGCAGCACGTCGGGGGAGATGCCCGCCGCCCAGCAGCACTCGGCCACCAGCACGGCGGTGAGCACCGTCTGGGGCGCCGGCTTGAGCACCACGGCGTTGCCGGCGGCCAGGGCGGCGAGCACCCCGCCGAGGGGAATGGCGAACGGGAAGTTCCACGGTGGGGTGATGACCACGGTGCCAAGGGCCGTCGAGGGTCCGGCGGCACCGGCCGGGTCGTCCAACGAGACAGCAGCGCGGGCGTAGTACCGGGCGAAGTCGATGGCTTCGGAGATCTCGGGGTCGCCTTCCCCGACCGGCTTGCCGGCCTCATGGGCCATCGTCGCCAGGATCTCGCCCCGACGGGCGGTGACGGCGTCGCCCACCCGGTTGACGAGCACGGCCCGTTCCCACGCGGGTTTCGATGCCCAACGGAGCTGGGCGCCGAGGGCTCTCGCAACTGCGGCGTCGACTGCTGTCACATCGGCGACCGGCGGCCGGGTCGGTGGCTGCCAGTTGCGAAGGGCGTCGATGATCCAGGCCTGGTTGGCAGCGAGGGTGAAATCGGTGTCCGGATCGTTGTGGAACGGTGTGCCGAGCAGATCCGGGGCCGATGGGCGGCGGCGGTCCTGATGGCGGCGGGCGGTGGTGGCGAGCGACCCGCGAGCCCGCACGGCAGCGGTGAATCGGGCCGCCTGCTCGCGGAAGATCTCGTTGCCGGGTTCGATCCGGAACAGGGAAGTGAGGAAGTTCTCGGGCGCCGTGTTCTCGTCGAGCCGCCGGACCAGGTAGGCGATCGCCGCCGGGAAGTCGTGCCGACTGACGATGGGGGAGTACAGCAGCAACGAACCCGCCCGTCGCTCGACGGCCAACGCGTGGGCGCTGGCCATCCCTTCGAGCATCTCGAAGTCGATGCGGTCGGCCCGGCCTCGCTCCTCGAGCCGGTCCCGTTCCAGCAGACCCCATGCCAGATCGAACACGTTGTGGCTGGCGAGCCCGACTCGCACGGAGTCGTCGTTGGCCTCGTCGAGCAACAGATCGAGCATCGCCTTGTAGCTGGCATCGACCTCGTGTTTGGTGGCGAACGGTGCCGACGCCCATCCGCGCAGCTCGGCCTCCACCTGCTCCATGGCCAGGTTGGCCCCCTTGACCAGGCGGATCTTGATGGCCGCGCCACCCGTTTCGACCCGGCGTCGAGCCCATGCGCACAGCTCCCGGGCCGCCGCATGGGAGTCGGGGAGGTAGGCCTGCAGCACGATGCCGGCCGAGAAGCGGTGGAACTCCGGCTCGTCGAGGATTTTGCGGAACACCACCGTGGTGAGGGCGAGGTCGCGGTACTCCTCCATGTCGAGGTTCACGAACTTGGCCGGGGCCGACCGGTTGGCGGCGCGGAACAGTTGACGGATCCGCTCACCAACCTCGGAGACCGTGGCGTCGAAGGCCAATGGGCTGACGTGCGCACAGATCGCCGAGATCTTCACCGACACGTAGTCGACGTCGGCGCGCGCCAACTGCTCGAGCACGAGGTGGAGTCGATGGTGCGCCTCGGCCTCACTGAGGATCGCCTCACCGAGCACGTTGACGTTGCTCCGGATGCCTTCTCCCTTGCGAGCGGCGAGGTGACGGGTCAGGGCACGATCTTCGGCCGCGATGACCACCCCGGCGCTCTCGCGGCGGAGCCGCCGGTCGACGACACGCATCACCAGGCCGGGCGCCACGCGCGAGGCGACGGCACCGAGACGGAGCAACGTCCGATCGAGTACCGACAGCGAGCCGAGTGGCATCGAGCCGACGAGCGCTTCGAATCGGCGCGCCGAGCGTCGGCGATCCCCGATGCGCGCCACTTCGTCGGTGAGCGCCATCGTGAACGCCTGGGCGTGCGGGTTGCCCACGATGGCGGCCATGCGTCGCTTCCGGCTGCGCTCGCCTCTCGGGCTGTCGGCCTCATGGTCCTTCGCCTCGTGGAGCAGCTCACCCGCCAAGGCGATCGCCTGCTGGATGCGTTCCTCGTCGTCGGCCGGCGCGGCCTCGGAGATCGTCGACCGGGTGCTCGGGCTGGGCGGAGTCATACTGACAATTGCATCGGTTTCGGCCGGCTCCGTCTTGGCGACGAAGGACCTGCTCGTGCGCCATTCGTACAACGTGATCGGCGCAGGAGGGCACACTGTGGAGATGTCCCAGAACCCCACGCATCTCTTGCTCTCGTTGTTCGAGAAGGTTCCCCGAGTGATGATCTGCGTGAAGGACGGGCAGAGCCGCTATGTGGCCGTCAACGAGGCGTTCGTGCAACGAACGAACCGCCGCCATGCTCGCGACGTGATCGGGCGAACCGCTGCCGATCTGTTCTCACCGGAGCTGGCGGCGTCGTACGAAGCCCAGGACCGGTCGTTGCTCGCCACGGGACGGCCGACGCGCAACCACCTCGAGATGATCGACGACGGCTCGGGGCACGCCGGGTGGTACCTGTCGACCAAGGTGCTGTCGATCAGCGACCTCGGTGCGCCCGAAGTGGTCGCGGTCTCGGTCGAGGCCCCGTTGGCCCGAGGAGGCTCGGTCCGGGCGGGCGGGCTGCGCGCCGCCGTCGAACTCGCCCGTCGCGACTTCGCCCGGCAGTTGAAGGTGAGCGACCTCGCCCAGGTCGCCGACATGACTTCCGATCAACTCGAACGGGCGATGCGGCGGGTGCTCGGGGTGTCACCGAAGCAGTACCTGCTGCGCACGCGCGTCGACCACGCCGCGTTCTTGCTCGCCACGACCGACCGACCGATCTCCGACATCGCCGCGTCGTGTGGCTACTTCGACCAGAGCCAGATGACTCGCCAGTTCAGGCAGGCGATCGGCCTCACCCCCGGCCGGTACCGTGCACTCGGCGACCCGATCCCTCCGCCGTAGCGTCCAGGCAGCGGGTCAGTACCACATGTCGGGCATCTCGCCCTTGCGTCGCTCCACGAACTCTCGCAGCTGCTCATCCACGGCCGGGTCGAGCGGCGGTGGTTCGTACTCGCGGAGCAGGGCCGTGGCGCGAGTCGCGGCCCGTTGGCTCACCTCGAGTTCGCCGGCATCCCGCCACTGCTCGAAGGACGAGTTGTCGGCGGTGGCGCTCTCCCAGAACGCCGACTCGTAGTGCCGCAGGGTGTGCTGAGCCGAGAAGAAGTGCTTGCCCGGCCCGAGTTCCGCGAAGCCATCGAGTGCGAACTGGTCGTCGGTGAGATCGATGCCGCGGAGGTAGGTCTGGAGCGCCGAGCAGTAGTCGGCGTCCATCACGAACTTCTCGTACCCCATGGTGAGCCCGCCCTCGAGCCAGCCGGCGGAGTGCAGGATGAAGTTCGCGCCGCACAGGATGGCGGCCTGCATCGAGATGGCCGACTCGTGCATCGCCTGGCCATCGGCCACCTTCGACGACGTGAACGCGCCCGAGCACCGCAGAGGAAGACCGACCCGCCGAGCGAGCTGGCCGACGACGAGGGAACCGATTGCCGGTTCAGGGGTTCCGAACGTGGGTGCGCCGGAGCGGAGGTCCATCGATGACAGGAAGTTGCCGTAGATGGCGGGCGAACCGGGTCGCACGAGTTGGCCGAGCGCCACGCCCACCAGCGTCTCGGCGTGAGCCTGGGCGATGGCGCCCGCCAACGTGACCGGTCCCATCGCGCCGCCGAGGATGAAGGGCACGACCACCGGCGCCTGATTCGCCGCCGCGTACGTTCGCAGAGCGCCGGTCATGGTGGCGTCCCACACGAGCGGCGAGTTCACGTTGATGTTGCCGAGGATGACGCACTGCTGATCGACGAAGTCGGGGCCGAAGACGATGCGGGCCATCTCGATCGAATCCTCGGCCCGCTGGGGGAGGGTGACGGAGCCCATGAAGGCCTTGTCGCTGAAGCGGAGGTGCGCCGCGACCATGTCGAGGTGCCGCTTGTTCACGGGGACATCGACGGGCTCGCACACCGTGCCGCCGGAGTGGTGCAACGCCGGCGTGGCATACGCGAGTTTCACGAAGTTCTCGAAATCGACCAGCGATGCGTACCGGCGCCCGCCGGCGAGATCGCGGACGAACGGTGACCCGTACGCCGGCGCGAGCACGACGGAACCGTCGCCGATCTTCACGGAACGCTCGGGGTTCCGGGCGTGTTGGGTGAACGACGACGGCGCGGTCGAGCAGAGGGAGCGAACGTGGCCGGGGTCGAAGCGCACGAGGTCCCCGACCACCGTTGTTCCTGCGTCGCGGAACAGGTCCCGTGCGACGTCGTCACCGCGGACCTCGATGCCGACATCGGCGAGCAGTTGGTCGGCCTTCGTCTCGATCAGCGTCAGCCCCTCGTCGCCGAGGAGCTCGTAGTACGGGATCTGCCGCTGCAGATACGCGGGTGCCGAACGCGGTCCGGTGCCTCCGACGTGTTCGGCGCGTCGTGCGGTCCTGCCCCCGGTTCTTCCAGCCATTGCGGCATCCTTGCCGATTCAGAGATCGTCGACGCGCCGCCGCACGGATGCCACACGGATGGCTAGGCCGTCTCGGTCATCTCCAGGTGGAGATCGGTGCCTGTGTAGGGATTCGCCCGCGCGACGGCTTCGTCGAGTTCGACGCCGAGGCCCGGCTCGGTGGAGGGGATCACGTAGCCGTCCTCCCACCGGATCGGTTGCTTGAGGATCTGGGCGTGGAATCCGCCCCAGTCCTGGATGCCCTCGAGGATCAAGAAGTTGGGGAACACGCGGCGAGCGCGATGTTGGCTGCCCCGACCACCGGCCCGCAGTACAGGTGCGGCGCGATCTGGGCGTAGTGCGCCTCGGCGAGCGCGGCGATCTTCTTGCCCTCGAGCAATCCACCGCACCGCCCGAGGTTGAGCTGCAGGATCGACGCGGCACCGGCCTGCAGCAGCCGCTGGAACTCGTACTTGGTGGCCAAGCGCTCCCCGCTGGCGATCGGGATGGTGGTCTGCCGAGCCACTCTGGCCATCTCGTCCATGTTGTCGGGGGGCACCGGTTCCTCGAACCACATCGGGTCGTACGGCTCGAGTCTGCGGGCCATCCTCAGCGCTCCCGACGCGGTGAACTGGCCATGGGTGCCGAACAGCAGATCAGCGCGCGACCCGACGGCTTCCCGCACGGCCCGCACGAGGGCCTCCGACCGATCGAGGTCCTCCAGGGTCGGCTGCCGACCGCCGTGCACGTGATACGGCCCGGCCGGATCGAACTTCACCGCCGTGAAGCCCCGCGCCACCTCGAACGCCGCTCGTTCCGCCGACAGCTCGGGGCTGGCGTAGAGCGGATCGTCGCTGTGGGCATCGGCGTCGGCCGGGTAGAGGTACGTGTAGGTTCGCAGGCGTTCGTGCACCCGGCCGCCGAGCAGCTCGTAGACCGGCTTGCCCACCTCCTTGCCGATGATGTCCCAGCACGCCATTTCGAGCCCGCTGAGGATGCCGACCAGGGTGGGGTCGCTGCGGAGCTGGAACCCTCGCCCGTAGACGGTGCGCCAGAGCGTCTCGATCCGGAACGGATCGTGCCCCACGACGTGGCGGCCTGCGACGTCTTCGATCATTGCCGTGAGCACGTGCGGCGAGAACGTGGCGACGTACACCTCGCCCAAGCCGGTGACCCCGCTGTCGGTCGTGAGCTTCACGAACACGAAGTAGCGCCCACCGTGGCGCGGCGGCGGATTCCCGACCACGAACGTCTCGATCTCGGTGACCTTCATCGCTCGACCTCGCTCACTCGGTGGAGACGTTCATTCGAACACGATGACGTTGCGCAACGCTTCGCCGCGCTTCAGCGACGTGATGGCGTCGTTGATCTCCTCGAGCGGATACCGCCCGGTGATCAGCTCGTCGAGCTTGAGCCGACCCTGCCGGTAGAGCGCGACCAGGTTCGGGATGTCGATCGCGATGCGCGCCGAGCCCATCTTCGAGCCGAGGATGCGTTGGCTGTGGGCGGCCATCGTCCCGGGGTCGATCTCGCTCATGACACCGTTGGCCGGCATTCCTACGAGCACGACAGCGCCCCCCCTGGCGAGCAACCGGTAGGACTGGTCGAAGGCGCTCTTGGCCCCGACCGTCACGAACACGTAGTCGGCCCCACGGCCGTCGGTGACGGCGAGCACGTCGGCAACGACATCGCCCGATGCGGAGTTGATCGTGTGGGTCGCACCGAACCCGAGCGCCGCGTCGAGCTTCGAATCGCTCACGTCGACGGCGACCACCGTTCGGGAGCCGCACACTCGCGCGCCCTGAACGGCATTGAGTCCGACTCCGCCACATCCGATCACCACCACATGTGAACCGGACTCCACTGCGGCCGTGTTCGCCACGGCTCCGAAGCCGGTGATCACCCCGCAGGCCAAGAGCGACGCCGAGTCGAGCGGGATGTCATCGGGTACGACGACGATCTGCGAGGCGTGCACCACGACGTACTCGGCGAACGCGCCGGTACGCATGGCCTGGGCGATCGCCTGACCATCGCGATCGGTGAGCGGTGTCCGTTCATCGAGCGGGAACGTGGAGTCGCAGGTCACCGGCCGTCCGGTCACGCAACCGTGACAGTACCCGCACGAGCGGATGAGGGTGACGACGACATGGTCGCCCACGGCTGCTGTCGTCACCCCGGCGCCCAACGCCTCGACGACGCCGGCACCCTCGTGGCCGTACACGGCGGGCAGCTCGCCCCCCCAACCCCCGTCGGCGTACGTGACATCGCTGTGGCAGATGGCGGTGGCGGCCATCTTGACGCGGACCTCGCCCGGGCCGACCATGGCCAGAGAGACGTCTTCGATGACGAGGGGGGCGCCGAACTCACGGCAGACAGCGGCTTTCACAAAGGTCCTCTCAGGCTTCAGTTACGAGTCGTTCGAGCACGATGAGGCGACGGCGCTCACGTCGCGTAGTCCGATCCCTCGGCGTCGAGGATCTCCTTCAGCGCGTCGAAGTGGAGCTCGGCCACCTGCGGGTAGGCCAACCATTGCTGGCAGGCGAGCGCCGCGATCTCGTCGGGGACGAGGGACAGCTCGCGGCCCGTCGACAGGGCGAGCACCTGGAGCTGGGCGGCCTTCTCGAGGTAGTAGAGCTCGTCGAACGCCTCGGCCACCGACGCCCCGATCACGATCACGCCGTGGTTGCCGAGGAACAGCACGCTGTGGTCGTCGCCCAAGAGCTTGGCGACCCGTTCACCTTCGTTGTCGTCGAGGGCCATCCCGGCGTAGTGACGGTCGTACGCGATGCGGCCGTGGAAGCGGCACGCGTTCTGATCGAGCATCAGGAACTCGAAGTCGCGCAGGCAGGCGAGGGTGGTGGTGTGGGGCATGTGGGTGTGCAGCACGCACCGGGCTCGCGGCACATGACGGTGAAGGTGGGCGTGCAGGTACCAGGCCGTTGGATCGGCGAGCGGATTCGCTGCTCCGCGGCCAGCGCCTTCGGCATCGAGCAGGAGCAGCTCGCTCGCTCTGATCCGTGAGAAATGGGCGCCGCGAGGATTGAGCAAGAACTGGTCGCCGTCGTCGACGGCGACGCTGAAGTGGTTGGCGGTGGCCTCGTGCCAGTCGAGGCGCGCCGTCCACCGGAACGCGGCGGCGAGGTCGATCCGGGCCTGCTCGACGGTCATTGCAGCACTTCCGGGAAGCCGGGCGCCCGGAGCTCGGTCCGCAGCGCATCTTCGAGCAACTTGACCACCATCGACGACCAGGCGCCACCGCCGAACTGCTCCCGCGACCTGATGAAGGTCTGCTCGACCAGCCCCGCCAGCTCCAACGGGACGCCGAGCTCGCGGCCGAACTGCGTGGCGAAGCCGAGATCCTTGCAGGCCAGATCCATCGTGAAGCCGATGTTGTAGCTGCCGTTCAGGATCACCTGGCTCTCGGTCTCGTGGACGAAGCTGTTCCCCGAGCTCTCCTTGATGGCGTGGAACGCCTGGGCGAGATCGAGGCCGCCGCGTTTCGCCAACATCAGCGCTTCCCCGACGGCGACCAGGTTGACGAACGCGAGCATGTTGGTGATCACCTTGATCAGCGCCGCGTTGCCCAATTCGCCCATGTAGAGCACCGGGCTCCCGAGTGCCTCGAGCACACCGAGGTGTTCGAGATACACCGACTCGTCGCCGCCGACCAGCACCGTGATGTCACCGGCGGCCGCTTTGTGCACCCCACCGGTGACGGGGGCTTCGAGCATGCGGATACCGGCCGGTGCGGCGAGCTCCGCGAGCCGCAGCGTCTCGTCGCGGTCGTTGGTGCTCTGGTCGATCCACGTCGCGCCCGGCCGAAGGCCGGCCAGGATCCCATCGGGTCCGGCGACGACGGCGTCGACGCGCGGCAGGAGAGGGCAGGCAGGTGAGCACGGTGTCGCTGGCGGCCGCGACGGCGGCCACTGAGTCGGCCCACGCGGCGCCCGCGGCGATGAGCGAGTCACCCGCCGCCCGGTCGAGGTCGGTCACGGTGACGGCTGAATCCGGCCCGCACGCAGGCTGGCGGCGAGGTGGCGCACCGAGGTTGCCGAGGCCGACGAATCCGAGCGTCTTGGTCATCGCCGCCCCCCTCGGCGGAGTACCCCGCCGAGCGATTCCCGGAACGAACGTACTGGCTGGTGACTATTCGATCAATCGGTGACGCGAGCGGCGGCGGCCGCCGGAATCGTCTCGCTCGAGTCGGACGAGGACCGAATCGAGCGCCTCGGTCAGCCGCATCCCGATCGCCCGTGGCGATCAGGTCGAGCACCAGCCCGGTGTACACCGCCTTGGCAATGGTCGCCTCGATGCGGGCGGTCGCCGAATCAAGGCCGGCGGCCGATCGAGCCGGCGCTCGATGTTGAGGCGCCATTGGCCGATCTGGTCGGCCCGGACGTCGGATTCCAGCCCGCTGGTCGTGGCCTCCAACGCCGCGGCCTCGATGCCGAGCCGCATGAGCGCGAGATTGGCGGGTGAGTCGTTCATCCACTCCCACCACTTGCGGAGCAGGTCGGCCTGGGACAGCTCCGGCGTCGTTCGCCAACCACCCTTCGCGGATCTCGACCTGCTGCTCGGCGGCCCGGCGGAACGCGGCGTCGAGGATCTCCTCGCGAGACCCGAGGTGGTGCACGAGTGCGGTGGTGCTGCACCCGAGCGCCCTGGCGAGCGGCCGGAGCGCGAAGTTCGGCGAGTCCCGTGGCGGCGAGGTAGGTCGACGACGCCGTCGAGCAGCCGGGCCTTGGTATCGAGATCAGGCGGCCGGGCCATGGGCGTCGGGCTGTCGACGATGCCGAGCCGGGCCCGGCTCAGGCGGAGGCGGTCGGCGGGCAGCCTGGAGCACGCGCAGTTCCTCGATCGGGATGTGGCAGCGCATCGCATGCCCGGGCGACGACCTCGGCGAGCGGCGGTTCGGTGATCTCGCACAGGCCCGGGGATCGCCCGCGGGCAGCGCGGATGGAACACACAGCCGCTCGGGGCGGTTCGCCGGCGACGGGATCTCCCCGCCGAGCCGGATGCGCTTGGTCGGCTCGCCGTCGACGCTCGGGCACGGCCGAGAGCAGCGCCTCGGTGTAGGGGTGGTGGGGGCCCTTGAACACGTCGTCGGTCGGGCCCACCTCCTGGATCCGCCCGAGGTACATCACGGCGATGCGGTCGGCCAGGTAGCGCACCACACCCATGTCGTGGGTGATGAAGACGTAGCTCGTCTTCTGCTCGGCCTGGAGATCGGCGAGCAGGTTCAAGATGGCGGCCTGCACCGAGACGTCGAGCGCGCTCGTCGGCTCGTCGCACACGACGATGCGCGGATCGCCGGCGAACGCCCGGGCGATGGCGACGCGCTGCTTCAGCCCGCCCGACAACTGCGAGGGCTTGAGGTCGAGGTGGCGGGGCGTGAGCCGGAGATGAGCGGCGAGCGCCTCGACCTTGTCGTTGGCCTCGTCGCCCTTGACGCCCGGTGAGCTTGGTGACGCTGCGCGATGAGGATGCGGCGCACCGACCAACTGCGGTTGAGCGCCGAGTCGGGGTTCTGGAACACCATCTGCATCGAGCGCTTGTCGTCGGCCGACGCGCTTCCCGGTCGACGGCTGCCATGTGCTTGCCGTCGAGCGGCAGCGCTGCCGCCAGCGTCGAGCGATCTCGATGCCCGAGCATGGTCTTGGCGAGCGTCGACTTGCCCGATCCCGATTCGCCCACGATGCCGAGCGTCTCGCCCTCGGCGAGGGTCAGTTCGACGTCGACGAGCGCCGGGATGTCGGTCGCTGTTCTGCCGGAACGTCTTGGAGACGTGGGAGAGCTCGAGCACGTCGGGGTTGTCGGTCGAGGCGACGAGGATGTCGATCTCGACGCCAGGCGGTCCTCGGTTCGATGTCGGCGATCCGATCGGGGTGATGGCAGCGGGTGAACCGGGTGCCGTCGGTGCCGACGGGGACGAACCGGTGGCTCGACGGTGCGGCAGCGATCATCGGCGAGCGGGCACCGATCGACGAACACGCACGTCGGCGAGGTCGGTTCCGATCAGCGGCAGGATCCCGGGGATGGTGGCCAAGGCCCGCTCGGTCTTGCGGACGCCGTGGCGGGGGAGCGAGCGCAGCAGCCCGACGGTGTACGGGTGCTGCGGGATCGTCGAAGACCTGCCGGCTCGGGCCTTCCTCGACGATCTTGCCGGCGTACATCACGCCGACCCGGTCGCACAGCGAGCGGATGATGCCGAGGTTGTGGGCGATCAGGAGCACTGCGGCGTCGCTCTCGGCCCGCAGGGTCCGCACGAGATCGAGGACCTCGGCCTCCACGGTGGCGTCGAGCCCGGTGGTCGGTTCGTCGAGCACGAGCAGCTTCGGGTTGCATGCCAGCGCCATGGCGATCACGACTCGCTGCTGCATGCCACCCGAGAGCTGGAACGGGTAACGATCCATCACCCGCGTCGGATCGGCGATGTGCACCTTGCGTAGCGCCTCGAGCGCCGATGCCCGCGCCTGCTCTTTCGACTGCCCGAGTAGCGTGAAGCTCTCGATGAGCTGTCTGCCGATGCGCAGCGACGGATTCATCGCCTGACCGGGATCCTGGTACACCATCGACGCCTCGGTGGCGCGGAACCGTTGCAGCTCCGAGGTCGACATCGCGGTGACGTCGCCTCCCGCCACCAGCACCCGGCCGTTGGTGATCTTGCCGTTGCGAGGCAGGTAACGCAGTGCGGCATAGGCGGTCGTCGACTTGCCGCAACCCGACTCGCCCACCAGCCCGTACGCCTCGCCGGGCGCGACGTGGAACGTGACCCCGCGCAGCACCGCTCGGTCGATGCCGCGCACCGTGTAGGCGACCTCGAGGTCTTCGACGGCCAGGGCCGCACCGTCCGTCACGGTGGCGGGAACGGCGGATAGCGAGGTGCTCATGTTCAGGCCTCCACGACCGACTGCACTGCATCGGCGATGAGATTGACGGCGATCACCAGACTGGCGATGGCCATCGCGGGGAAGAACGTGGTCCACCAGATCCCGGCGCTGATCACCCGGAAGCCCTCGGACACCTGGGCGCCCCAGTCCGGCGACGGCGGCGGCGGCCCGGCGCCGAGGAACGACAGCGTGGCGACGGTGAACACGGCGTAGCCGATGCGGACCGTGAGTTCCACGACGATCGGTCCCAGCACGTTGGGCAGGATCTCGCGGAACATGATGAACGATCTGGACTCACCCCGTAGCTTGGCCGACGTCACGTAGTCGAGGTCGCGTTCGGCGACCACCGCCGATCGCACGGTGCGAGCAACGACCGGTGTGAAGAGTGCCGCAACCACCCCGATCACGACCCAGACCGAGTTGCCGAGGGTGGTGATGGCCAGCAGGGCGATGAGCACCACCGGCAGGGCGAGGAACGCTTCGACGATGCGGCTCAGGACGTTGTCGAGCCAACCGCCCAGGTAGCCCATCAGCATGCCGATCATCACGCCGAACACCACGCCGAGGATCGCCGCCGAGCGGCGCGACCTTGAGCACGTCGCGGGCTCCGGCCATGACGCGCGACAGCACGTCGCGCCCGGTCGTGTCGGTGCCGAACGGGAACGACGCGGTGGGCCGCAGGTGGGGTGTCGTTCGGAAGTCGAGCGGATGGTGGGGAGTGATCCGGTCGCCCAACAGCGCACAGAACACCCAGACGCCGACGATCGTGCTGCCGATGATGAACGACGGCCGGCGCCGGATGAGCCGCCAGTTCTCCTTGCGGGCCTGCTTTCGTTCGCTCATCGGCGCGGGGCCCGCAAGTGCGCCGGCAGCAGCGGCTGTATCGATCGGTGCGATTGATCTCGGTCATCGGATCTCCTACAGACGGACGCGGGGGTTGAGGAATGCGATCAACAGGTCGGCCAGCAAGGTCGACACCATGTAGATGATGCCGACGATCAGGACCGCGCCCTGGAGGACGGGGATGTCCTTCTTGCCGGCGGCGACCGAGCATGGTCGAGCCGAGCCCCGAGTAGTTGAAGACCTTCTCGACACCGATGATGCCGCCGAAGAGGTATCCGATCTGGACGCTCACCACCGTGATGGTGGGCGCCGAGCGCGTTGCGCAGGATGTGGCGGCTCATCACCTGGCTGCTCGAGAGGCCCTTCATGGTGGCGGTTCGGGCGTAATCGGACTGGAGCGCGGTGATGACCCCCGCTCTGGCCATTCGGGCGATGTAGCCGAAATACACGATCACCATGGCGAGCGCCGGTGTCCAGAGGTACCGCAACTGGGTGATCACCGACGCCCCGTCGGGCGGATTGGCGAACACCTTGCCGAACTTCCAGGTCACGCAGAACAGCGACATGAGCACCGCGGCGGTGACGAACTCGGGAATCGACGACGTCGCCAGGCCCGTCATCACGACCGCCCGATCGGCGACCTTGTCCTTGCGCTTCGGCCGCGAAGACGCCGGCAGCGATGGCCAACGGCACGGTGATGACGAGGGCGAGCAGTGCCAACTTGCCGGAGCGGAACAGCGCCTCGCCGACGATCTCGGTGACGGTCTGCCGCTCTGGAACGAGTCGCCGAAGTCGAGGGTGAAGACGTTCTTGATCGATCGTGGCGTACTGCTCGATCAACGGTTTGTCGGTGCCGAGGCGGGCGTTGAAAGTCGCCACCTCTTCCTTGGGAGCGAAGGCTCCGAGCACCTTTCGACCGATGTCTCCGGGCAGAACGTTCACGATCAGGAACACGATCGTGGCCAGGAGCCACAGCGTCACAATTGCAGATGCGAGACGCTTGATGAGAAATCTGGCCATACCTGTCTCCCAGGACGATGGAACTCCACTGGAGAACCGACGATGCAGACTCACGGGGGCGTCCTTGCTTCGGACGCCCCCGGCGTTGTTCGTGTTGCTGCGACATCCCGTCGCAGCGCATTGATCACTCGATGAAGCCGGCCTTCCCGCAGGTAGTAGTGGCCGAGGCCGGTCACCTGGATGCCGGTCACCTTCTTCGAATACGCCGTCAAGCGAGTTGTAGAAGTACGGGATCGCGTAGGGCACGTCTTCGTTGGCGATGACCTGCATCTTCTTGGTGGCGGCGGCGCGGCCCGAGGTGTCGAGCGAGGTCCGGTACTCCGTGAAGGCCGCGTTGAACGGCTCCGACACGTAGTGCGCTGAGTTCCACTCGCCGGTCGCGTAGGCCTTGACGAGATAGACGTCCGGTGACTGACGGTGGCCGTAGTCGACGATGCCGAACTCCTGCGCCGCCGTCGCAACCGGCTGGCTCGTTGGTCGAGTCGTAGACCTTGCACCACTGGTCGTAGAACGTGCTCGTGCTCTCGACGTTCAGCGTGATGTCCATGCCAATTTCCTTGAGCTGGGTCTGGACCAGCTCGGCCAGCTGCGGGATCTCCTGCAACTTCGGTGCGTTCATCGTGATCTTGAGGCCCTCTTTCCCGGCGTCGGCCAGCAGCTGCTTAGCCTTCTCGATGTCGCGGGCGCGCTGCGGTTGGCTGGAATCGAAGAAGGAGTAAATCGGGGCGATCGGGTGATCGTTGGCCATATCGCCCTTGCCCTGGAGCACGTTGTCGACGAGCGCCTGCCGGTCCAATCCGAGCGCGATGGCTTGGCGGACACCCTTGTCGACGAAGGTGCCTTCGCGGGTGTTCATCCAGATCTGCCGATGGGCTGAGGCACGGATGCTCTCGACGGTGAGGCTGCTGTCCGCGAAGATCGCCTCGCCACCCACGACCGAGAACTGGACGAGCGAGTCGACCGCGCCGCCTTGGATGCCGCTGATCTGCGTGGCGAGATCGTCCGAGAAGATGAGTTCGACACTGTCCAGGTAGGGCTTGCCACCCCACCAGTCGTCGTTGCGCACGAACGTGGCGCCGGAGGCGACGTCGTACTTGTCGAGCTTGAACGGACCGGTTCCGTTCGGCGACTTGTCGAGCGTGGTGCCCGCCTCGAACGCCTTCGGCGTGATGACCGATTGCGGGTTCGACGGATGACACCTTGTACGGGAATTGCCCGTCGGGCGCCTTCAGAGTGATCTCGACCGTGTTGGCGTCGACCGCCTTGCCCGCCCCGGCGTCGATGTAGGCCTTGAGGTTGCCGACCGCGAGTCGGTCCATTGTCGCCACGACGTCGTCCGCAGTGAACGGCGTGCCGTCGTGCCATTTGACTCCCGGCCGCAACGAGAAGGTCCAAACGCTGCCATCAGCGTTGGGCTTCCACGACTCGGCGAGCATCGGCACAATCGCGTCGCCGGCGCCGGCGCCGCAGAGGTACTCGAACGCGATCGTGACAGGGGTGTAGGCGCCGAGGTTGAACATGGCGACCGGGTCGAGCGGGCCGCCCGGCCGCTGGGAACCGACGCGGAGGGTGCCCCCCTGCTTGATCGGTCCAGCCGCCGCGGCGGGACCGTCACTCGTGTCGCTTCCGCCCGATGACGACCCGCCTTCGTCGCTGCCACAGGCGGCGATGATCGCACTCATGAACGGCATGCTGAGTCCGATCACGGTGCCGCGCTTCACGAAGTCGCGGCGAGTGATCCGGCCCTGGGCATACGACTCGATGTGGTCGATCTCGACGGGTGATGAGCTCCGTCGGAGCCGGTCGAAGATGTTGATGTTCATTGCTCTCCCCTTGTTTCCCGTGGCATCACGCTGGGACGTGCTGAGCGCCCTGCTGTCGGACTGTACGCTCGGTCCGATCCCCCGGCCGTGACTTGCGTCGCACCATAGCATTCAGACTCTGTACGTTGGAACGAATGTTCTGGGAACCGCTCGATGACTGATCTGCTGACCGCCGAACACTGGGAGCAGCGACGAGCCGCGCTCACGCCACGAGCCCAGTGCTTCATCGACGGGCAGTTCGTCGATGCGTTGTCGGGCAAGACATTCGCCGACACGTCTCCTCGTGACGGCCATGTGATCGCCCACGTTGCCGAAGGCGATGCCGCTGACATCGATCGCGCCGTGGCGGCGGCACGGGCGGCGTTCGACGATGGGCGATGGAGCCGGATGGCGCCCGTCGTACGTAAGCGGATCATGCTGCGATTCGCCGAGCTCGTGCGCGAGCGGGTCCTCGATCTGGCGCTGCTCGAGACGCTCGATGTCGGCAAGCCGATCAAGGATTCGATCACCGTCGACATGCGCATGTGCGCCGACAACCTGCAGTGGTTCGGCGAATGCGTCGACAAGGTGTTCGGCGAGTTGGCACCCGTCGGCGACGATGCGATCGCCATGGTGACCAGGGAGCCGATCGGTGTCGTGGGGGCCGTCGTCCCGTGGAACTACCCGGCCATCATCACCAGCTGGAAGGTCGGCGCCGCGCTGGCCGGGGGCAACAGCGTGGTGCTCAAGCCAGCCGAGCAGTCGCCGCTGTCGGCGTTGCTGCTGGCCGAGTTGGCGAGCGAGGCCGGCGTGCCCGACGGGGTGTTCAACGTGGTGCCGGGCTTCGGCCCCACCGCGGGAGCCGCGCTCGGCCGGCACCTCGATGTCGACAAGCTGGCTTTCACCGGATCGGGTGAAGTCGGCCGGTACTTCCTCCGATACGCCGCGGAGAGCAACGCCAAGGCGGTGTCATTGGAGCTGGGCGGGAAATCACCCCAGATCGTCCTCGCCGATGTCGCCGATCTCGACGCCGCGGCGGTTGCGATCGCGTGGGGAGTGTTCTACAACTCGGGTCAGACCTGCCATGCCGGAACCCGGCTCATCGTCGATCGCAGGGTCGAACACGACCTGCTTGCGGCCGTCTGCGAACACGGCAAGACGATCTGGCCCGGCGACCCGTTCGACCCGGCTTCTGCGATGGGCACGATCGTCGACGAGACCCAGACCCAGCGGGTGCTCGGCTACATCGGTCAGGGAGTCGACGAAGGCGCCGAGGTCGTGCTCGGCGGCCGGCGAGCCGAGATCACCCCGGGCGGGTGCTACATCGAACCCACAGTCTTCCGCGGGGCGACGAACGACATGTCGATCGCCCGCGAGGAGATCTTCGGCCCGGTGCTGGTATCGATCCCGGTCGACGGTGTCGACGAAGCGGTCCGCATCGCCAACGACACGCCGTACGGGCTGGCGGCCTCGGTGTGGAGCCGGGACCTGACGACCGCGCATCGGGCCGCCAAGGCGTTGCGTGCCGGCACGGTGTGGGTCAACTCGTTCGACATGAGCTCGATCACCACCCCGTTCGGCGGCTTCAAGCAGAGCGGCACTGGCCGGGATCGTTCGATGCACAGCCTCGACGGCTACACGCATCTCAAGACCACCTGGGTGCAGTTGTAGCTCTCGCCCGCTTGCACGAGTTCGGAGCCCTCGCTCCCAGGTTGCCGAGTCGCTCCGAGGTGAGCATCGCGGGTTGTCCACCGGTCACGCGTTGATAACCCGCGATGTTGCACGACGGGGTGCACGGTGCCGCGCCTGAGGCCGCCCGGCTGCTTCAGCGATCGAGCTCGCGGCGAAGTCTCGAAAGGTACTGGGGCACGGCGGGTGGCTGGACGCTGGCGACCTTCACCAACCCGTCGAGGTGCCGGCTGAGGGTGCGGACGTGGTCGGCCGAGGTGAGCACGAGATACAGCTCGCCGAGGTACAGCGCGGCGCGGCGGGGCCCGAAGATCGTCACCGGCGAGGCGAAGCGCTTGAGGCCGTCGAACAGGAACCACCGGAACGTCGGGTACAGCTCGGTCGACAGCTCGATCATCCGCTCGAGCTGCTCCCGCCGGGCGGCGACGCCCAAGCGCTGCCAGATCCCCTCGCCCCGGGCGAACATGGTGATGCTCTGGACCGAGGAGTAGCACTCCATCTCCGCGTCGGGGTTGCGGACCCAGGCGAGTCGGGCTGACGTCGTCTCGATGGTCTGAGCGACGGTCGGCCCCTCGCGTGGGGATCGTTCGTAGCGGATCACCGCGCTCGTCTTCAGCAGGTCGGGCAACGTGGCTGGGACGTAGCGGATCTTGTAGTCGGCGGCCTCGATCAACCAATCGAACAACTTCTCGTCGGTCGGCGACGGGTCGGGCGCCTGGAACGACGTGTGCTCCATCAGCTCGGCTTGGAGCGGCCCCGTCCGGGTGAGCCCGGCGAGCCAATCGATCGACTCGCCATGGGCGTGGGCGATGCCGAGCAGCGTGTCGAGTCGGGGCAGCCGTCGATTCCCCGGTGTGAGCAGTTGGGTCAACGTGGTCCGGTCGATGCCCGCTCGCATCGCGTACTCGGTTCGGCTGAGGCCGGACCGTTGTACCGACGCGTCCAGCCGATCGCGGAACCCGTCGGCACTTGTGATGTGTTCAAGCATCGTTCACAGCGTAAACACATCAATAGTGGCGAAACGCATCATGCGTGGCTGGGATGGAGTTGATACAACCGCCCTGTGTACCCCCGGTCCGTCGAATGGCCCACGATCGCCATCGCTGGGTCGATCGCGTTCGGGTTCGCGGCGATGCTGACGTTGGGTGATCGTTTGCCGGTGCCGGCCACGATCCTCGTGCTCGCCCTGCTGGGGGCCTGGTACAACTCGCTGCAACACGAAGTGATCCACGGCCATCCGACGCCGTGGGAGCGCGCCAATCGTTGGCTCGTGCTCGCACCGATCACGGTGCTGTTCCCGTTCGATCGATATCGCGAGACCCATCTCGCTCATCACCGCGACGAGATCCTCACCGATCCGGAGCTCGATCCTGAGAGCTACTACGTGACGGAGGCCGCCTGGACGCGGCGGGGTCCGGGTGCTCGCGCGTTGCTCCTCGGTCTGCAGACGTTGCTGGGACGGATGTTGCTCGGTCCGTTCGTGTACGGGTCGCGATTCTGGGGCCGCATGCTGACCGCGTTGCCGTCCGATCCCGCGGCTCGCCGGCAGGCCATGACGCACGTACTCGCAGTTGGCGGGGTGCTGGCCGTCGTGGTCGTGGCGCCGCTCTCGCTCGTCGAGTACCTGGTGGGCACGGTCTGGCTCGGCGCATCGGTGTCGTTCATCCGGTCGTTCGCCGAGCACCGCACCGGGCCCCAGGGTTTGCGCACGGCGGTCGTGCACAGCGGCTGGTTCTTCTCGCTGCTGTTCTTGAACAACAACCTGCACGTCACGCATCACCGCCTGCCCGGCTTGGCCTGGTACCGACTTCCCGTGGCGCATGCCGCGTCCGACGACGACGAACGAGCCGTCGCCGGCGCGGGGCTCTATCGCGGGTACGGCGAGATCGTCCGCCGATTCGCGGTGCGACCGACGTGGGTTCCGGTGCACACCTACTCGACGCAGGACTCGTGAGATCTCCGACCACGGTCGAACACGACGTCGATCTGCTCCCCGCCCGGCTGGCGCGGCTGCGAATGGTGATGGCCGACCATCGGATCGACGCGGTGCTGACCTCGGACCCGGTGAACATCATGTACGGCTGCGGTGCCCGGAACATGACCGTCTTCGGGCTGATGGGTCCGAGCCGCTTCCTGCTCGTGCCGATCGCCGGGCCGGTCGTGTTGTTCGAGTTCGCCGGCAGCGAACACCTCGCCGCTGGTCTGCCGACCGTCGACGAGATCCGCCGCGCTCCGGGCATCTCTCCCACCTCGGGTGCCGGTTATCTCGAGGCGATCCCGGCCTTCGCCAGCGAGATCACCGCCGACGTCCGAAGTTCGTGCGGGCCGGGTGCCCGGCTGGGGGTCGAGCGGCTGGACTTCCTCGTCACCGACGCCCTGCGCGAGCGTGGCGTCGAGTTGATCGACGCGGGGCCAGTGTTCCAGGCGAGTCGCCAGGTCAAGGTCGCGGCCGAGCTCAGGGTCATCCGCGAAGCAGTGCGCCGCGTCGAGACGAGCGTCGGTGACGTGCACGCAGCCATCGCACCGGGCCGCACCGAAGCCGAGATCTGGGCCGAGTTCCACCGATCGCTCATCGCCAGCGGCGGCGAGTTCATCTCGACCCGCCTGTTCCAGACCGGACCGAACACCTTCCCCTACTTCCGGGAAGCCGGCGAACGGGTCGTTCGCGAGGGCGACCTGGTGTGTCTCGACACCGACGCCATCGGTTTCGGAGGGTACGCAGTCGACTTCTCGCGAACCTTCCTGTGTGGCACGGACCCGTCTCCCCAGCAACGCCATCTCCACGCCCTTGCGAGCGAACAGGTCGAGCACAACGCCGCGCTCGATGACGCCGGGGCTGAGCTTCGAGGAGTTCGCTCGCCAGGCATGGCGAGGCCCCGCAGCGTACGCGCCCTTCGGTTACTACTGCCTCGCCCACGGCATCGGCTTGACCGGGGAATCACCCAACATCCCACTCGCCGGACCCGGTCCTTACCCGCTGGCCGGGAGCTTCGAGGCCGACATGGTGATCTGCGTGGAGAGCTATCTCGGCGACCCGCGCACGTCCCAGGGCGTGAAGCTCGAGGATCAGTACCTGATCACCGAGACGGGCGCTGAGCGCCTCACGACGTGTCCATTCGATCCGCTGCTCTCGTGATCTCGCTCCCTGGTGGGGCTCCCCCCTCGGCCAGGCCCAGCCCTCAGGAGAACCCGGTCCCGGCCAGATAGCCTCGGTTTCCCGTATGGCCGGGTTCGTCGACGAATGCCAACTGAACGTCAAGGGAGGCGACGGCGGCGCCGGCTGCGTCGCGTTCCGTCGCGAAGGCCCGGAGGCGTTCGGCGGGCCCGAACGGCGGCGACGGTGGCAAGGGTGGCGACGTGTGGGTCGTGGCCGACCGCAACGTCTCGTCGCTGCTCGCCTTCAAGGACCACCCTCACCGCAAGGCCGGCAACGGCGTGCACGGCAAGGGCAAGGACATGCACGGCAGGACCGGCGAGGACTTCATCGTCCACGTTCCCGAAGGCACGGTGTGCAAGGACATCTACACCGACGAGGTGCTCGCCGACCTGGTCAACCACGGCGACCGGTGGCTCGCCGCCCGTGGGCGGCCGGGGTGGGCGGGGGAACGCCAAGTTCCTCTCCAACGCCCGGCGGGCGCCGAGCTTCGCCGAGCAGGGTGAGGTCGGTGAGGAGCACTGGCTGACGCTCGAGATCAAGCTGATGGCCGACGTCGCCCTCGTCGGTTTCCCGAACGCCGGTAAGTCGACGTTCATCAGCGTGATCTCGGCCGCCAAGCCCAAGATCGCCGACTACCCCTTCACCACGCTCGAACCCCATCTCGGCGTGGTCCGCGTCGACGGCGCCACCGAGTTCGTCGTCGCCGACATCCCCGGGCTCATCGAAGGAGCGAGCGAAGGCAAGGGACTGGGCCACCAGTTCCTGCGCCACATCGAACGGGCTCGGGCCCTTTGCATCCTCGTCGATCTCAACCCCGACCGACGGCGTGCCGCCCGAGGAACAAGAGGCGATCCTGTTGCACGAGCTCGAGGCGTACCAGCCCCGGTTGCTCGATCGGCCGCGTGTCACGGTGGGCACCAAGGTCGACATGGCCGAGTTCCTCTGCGATGGTCTGATGCATGTCGGCCATCACCGGGCGACGGTGTGCGAACCGTCGTTGGCCACCTCGCCCAGCTGGTGAGCGAAGTCCGACGCGAGGAGCCCGACCAGGAGGCGTTCGTCTACCTGCAGCCCGAGCCCGAAGGGGTGTGGGTCGAGCGGCTCGGCGACGGTGAGTACCGCGTGCACGGGCGCAAGGCCGAGCGGGCAGTCGCCCTGAACGACGTCACCACACCCGACGCGCTGGGCTACATCGACCACCGGTTGAAGAAGCTCGGAGTCGCCAAGGCGTTGTCGAAGGCCGGGGCGCGCGAGGGCGACGTCGTGTGGATCGGCGGGTTCAGCTTCGACTACTCACCCGAGATCTGATGCGGGTCGTCGTCAAGATCGGCACCTCGTCGATCACCGACGGGCGGGGAGTCATCGCCCATGGGGTCATCGCCGGGCTGTGCGACCAGATCGCCGGGTTGCGCATCGGCCGGCCACGAGGTCTTGCTCGTCTGCTCGGGCGCGGTGTCAGCGGGCGTCGCCGCCTCGGGCTCGCTGTCCCGCCCGGCCGACATGCCGACCCTGCAGGCATTGGCAGCCGCTGGGCAGCCGCGGCTGATGGCGGTGTACAACGCCGAGTTCGGTCGGCACGGGTTGGTCGCCGCCCAGGCGCTGGTGGTGCCGCCCGACTTCGTGAACCGACGCCAGTACCTGCACGCCCGCCAGACGCTGGTGCGGCTGCTCGAACTGGGTTGTGTTCCCGTGATCAACGAGAACGACGCCATTGCGAGCGACGAGATCCGTTGGGGGGACAACGACCGCATCGCTGCGCTGGTCTCCCATTTGGTGGCCGCCGATCTGGTGGTGCTGCTCACCGACACGCCCGGCCTCTACACGGCCGACCCCCGCACCGACCCCACGGCCCGTTTGATCGAACTGGTCACCGCCGATGACCCGTTGCTCGCAGTCGAGGCGGGCCGATCAGGCAGCGATCGGGGAAGTGGCGGCATGGCGTCGAAGCTGCAGGCCGCCCGCATCGCCTCGTGGTCCGGCGTGCGTGCGGTGATCGCTCAAGCGTCACGCCGCTGCGTGCTGGCCGACGCGGTTGCCTCCGTGCCGGGTGTGGGAACGACGTTCGAGGCGCACGACCGCCGCCTCGGCGCGCGAAAGCTCTGGATCGGTTTCGCCAGCGCCGTGGCCGGCACCGTCGTGGTCGACGACGGTGCTCGCCGGGCGCTCGTGCGAGCGCAACACCTCGTTGCTGCACGCCGGGGTGCGCGAGGTGCGCGGCGACTTCGAGACCGGCGACACCGTCGAGATCGTCGGCCTCGACGGCGTCGGTCATCGCCCGCGGGCATGGTCGCACTCGACGGCGACGTGGCTCGCCGCTCGGCCGGTCACCGCTCGGGCGATCTGCCCGGCCACGTCGCGCGCCGAACTGGTCCACCGCGACGACCTCGTCGTCCTGCCGACCTCGTGACCCGCAACGGTCGGCTCGGCCCGTCTCCGCCCCGTTCGAGGCGGTCGCCGAATCCACGACTATCTTTCGGCCGATGGCGGCGCTGGCGCGGGTACGGCGAGGCCAACCTGCGCTCCCGTGGCTGCTGGGGTTGGCGGCCGCCCTCATAGTGCTCGGGCCGGCGCTGGCCCCCGGCCATCTGCTCAATCTCGATCTGGTCACGACGCCACGGCTCCGGTTCCCGGACTGGCGTTGGGGCGCCGGTCCGGGGACGCCTCATCGGGTACCGCTGTACATCGTGCTGGCGGTCTGCTCATCGGTCGTCAGCGGGGCGATCGTGATCAAGGCGGTGCTCGTGGTGACCCTCGTGGTTCTCTTCGTGGGCGTCTGGAGGTTGGCCGCCAGCGGGGACGCTCGCATCGACGCTGGGGTCGCGCTCCTGGTGACGTGGAGTCCGTTCACCATCACTCGTCTCACAATTGGGCACCTCAGCGTCGTGTGGGCCATGGCCGCGATCGCTTGGACGGCGCCCGCCCTGTTGCGGCTCGACGGTCGCTCGCCGGTGCATCTTCGGCGAGTCGCGGGGTTGGCGGCGTTGGGGGGGCTCGTCCCCGGCAGCTGGGTGTTGGCGGTCGGCGCCGCCGGTGTAGTCGGGGGTCCTCGGTCAGAGTTCCGTTCCCGCTTCCTGCAATGGCTCCGGTTGGTGCCCCTGCAACTGGTGTGGATCGTTCCTTCCGCGTTGTTCGCCGCGGTCGTGCCACCGTTGGTCGGCAGCGTTGGATTCCGGCCCGACATCGGGATCCTGGCCCCGTTCGAGTTGCTGAGTGGACTTGGCTTCTGGCGAACACCGAGCCAGGTGCCGGGGCCCCCGTGGTGGCTGCTCGTCGCCCTCGGCCTGGCCGGGCTGGCAGGGGCCGGCCTGCGCCGCACGACGAAGCGGTTCGGCCGGCCGTGGTCGATCGCTGCCGCCGCGGCCGCCCTGGCGCCGGTGGCTGCGGTCGTGACGCCGTTCTCCAACCTCGTCGACGAGCTCACCGCTTCGGCGGTCGGCGCGCCGCTGCGCGAGATGCAACGGTGGTGGGGTCTCGCGCTCGTCCTCCTCGCCCCGTGTTGGGCGGGCGGGGCGGTGGCTTGGCGGGATCGTTCGGCGTCCTCGTCGTTCCCGGCGGTCCTCCCGGCGGCGTCGGCGCTGTTGCTCGCCGGCAATGGTCTCTGGGGGGCCGGCGGCGCGCTCATCCCCGTCGAGTACCCGTCCGGTTGGGAGACGGTGGCGCGAATCGTGGGTGCCGAACCGGGAACCACTCTTGTATTGCCGTGGCACCAGTACCTGGACATCCCGTTCGCCGAAGGGCGCCGCCTGCTCAACCCGTTGCCCGAGTACCTCCCTGGCGACGTGGTGTTCTCGACCGACCCCGAGCTGGGCCGGGCCCAAGAGGAGGTCGACCGACGGGGACCTGCGGCGATCAGGGCGCTCGACCGTCCTCGGTCGGCGGCGCCCGCACTCGGCAAACTCGGTATCCGCTATCTCGCCATCGCCCATGTCGATCAGGTCGACGAGTCAGACGAGCCCTTCCCGGAGATCCCCGGGACCACGGTCGTGTACGCCGACGCCGACATCAGTCTCGTGGAGGTCGACGATGTCGCCGCTCGTCGCGTCGACTGGTATCTCGGCGCGGTCGGTCGCGTCGCTGAGGGGGCCGGGCCCATCGCAGTCGCGGGCGGGCCCGGGTGGCTGCTCGGCATGTCGTCGATCGAGGGAGACGGACCCACCCTCACCTCGGGGCGGGGGGCCGGACTGCTCTGGTATTGGCCGGTGCTGTTCGTGGTTGGCGCCGACTTCTGGTTCGTCGGCTGGGCGGCCGCCGAGGTGGTCAGGGTGGTCCGGCGCCAGTCCCGGCCGGGTCCGGCGACACCGCCCTGAGAATCGTCATCAAGTCAGCAGTGACTTCGCCTGATATGGAGATCGGGCACGGCGGATCGGCATCCGATGGGTCAGGAAGACGCACGATGTGCCATGAGTCACACATACAGTGTCTACCTGGTTCTTTGCAGAATGATGACGAACTGTCGATTTCCCAGGGCTGCGCGTCCACCGTCTGTACATAGACCGTTCGGATCACTATAGAGTTCGCGGTCACAGGGGAAACGCCGGGCTGCCGAGCGACGTGATGGGGTCGCGTCGTCGACAACGGCAGGCGCGCCCGCTCCGAGCTCCGCTACGAAGGGGACCGAGTGCAACCACCGCTCGTCAGCATCATCGTTCCGGCACTGAACGAGTCACTCCGCCTCCAGCGGACCATCCCGCAGCTGCGCAAATTCTTGGCCGGCCGGATCGCCGCCGAGATCATCGTGGTCGATGACGGCAGCACCGACGACACAGCAGCTGTCGCGTCTCGTGAACTCGCCGGTGTCGAGCACGCCGTCGTCCGGCTGCCCTGGCACGCCGGCAAGGGTGCGGCGCTGCGGGCAGGGGTTGCCGCTGCCCAGGGGCAGACGATCGTGTTGATGGACGCCGATCTGGCCGCCGGGCTCGAAAACCTTCCCAGCCTGTTGACAGGTCTCGAACAGGCGGATATCTCGGTCGGCTCCCGCCACCTCGCCAACTCGAAGGTCCATTACGACAACCAGGCCCGGGCCGTGTGCAGCAGGTGGTTCGGCCGATATGTCCGCAGCATCACGCATGTTGAGGTGAGCGACACACAGTGCGGATTCAAGGCGTTCCGGGCCGGGCCGGCCAAGATCCTGTTCCACCTGGCGGAGACAAGTGGGTTCGCGATGGACGTGGAGTTGCTTGCGTTGGCGCGCCTCCTCGGCTACTCGGTCGTCGAAGTCCCGATCTCATGGGCGGACAAGCCGGGGAGCAAGGTGCGCCTGCTGCACGACCCGCTGAAGATGGCGATCGACGTGCTCCGTCTGCACAGCCGTCTGACGCGTCGTCGTTGGGTGCTCGGTGAGCACCGGCCCGTCGATCCGGCGTGGATGGTCCGTGCCGCTGGCGTCGGGCTGGAAGCCCCGGCGCTCGTACCCGCACCTCCGCCCCTCGGTGCCGGCGCGGGGGTCTCCCTGACGTGAAGGTCGTCGTGCTCTCGTGGCGAGAGCTCGCACATCCCCAATGGGGCGGTTCCGAGGTCCTGGTCGATCGAATCGCCCAGGGTTTCGTCGCACGCGGTTGGGATGTCCGGCTCGTCTGCTCGGGGCCGGTGGGGGAGCGCCCCTACGAGGTGCTGCCGAACGGCGGGCGTTTCACCCAGTACGTGCGCGCGCCGTTCCTGCGCAGGAAGCTGCGCGACGCCGACGTGGTCATCGACGTATCGAACGGCATTCCGTTCTTCTCGCCGCTCTGGCTCCGCCGACCCACCGTCTGCCTGGTCCACCACGTCCACAGGGACCAGTGGCGCGACGCGCTTCCCGCCCCGATGGCCGCGTTCGGGTGGTGGCTGGAACGTCGGGTCGTGCCTCGGCTGTATCGACGGTTCTGGAGCGTGTCTCCGAGCACCACCGCTGCCCTCGGCGAACTGGGCCTCGACAGCCGACGCATACGCGAGGTGTGGAACGGCGTCGACACCGACGGTGCACCGCCCGACGAGCCTCAGCCGACGTGCCCGCCGCTCTTCGTCGTCATCAGCCGGTTGGTTCCCCACAAGGGGGTCGACCGGGTGCTCGACGCCTGGGAGGTGGTGGGTCCGAGGGTCGGTGGTGAGCTGGTGATCATCGGGGACGGGCCGTTGCGTGCCGAACTCGAGGCGCGCCGGGTGGAACGGACCCGGTTCGCCGGCGCTGTCGCCGACGACATGAAATGGTCGCTGCTGCATCGATCATGGCTCCTGGTCCACGGTGCCCATCAAGAAGGGTGGGGCATCGTGGTCATGGAGGCCGCTGCGTCCGGCGTACCGACGCTGGCATTCGCAGTACCTGGCGTCCGCGACGCGATCGTTCACGGAGTCACTGGGGTGCTCGCAGTGGACCACGAGGGACTCGTGGCGGCGTGGACTGAGCTCGCCGAGAATCACGAGCTGCGGCGTGAGCTCGGACGCAAGGCCTGGGAGCGCGCTTCGGCGCTGTCATGGGATGCGACGGTCGAAGGGGCCGCCGAGATGGTGGAAGCGATCGCCGGGGGCTCGTGGTGAGCGTGGCTACATCGCCGGGGGGCGAGATCGCCCGAACGATCCGGCTCTTCCAGCTGTTCCGCAAGGAATCGACTGAGCCGGACGCCTTCTATCGGTTCCTCGCTGACGACACGCTCGCCCGCCTCGGCGCCTTTACGTCGATCGACGGCAGCGTCGTGCTCGACGTGGGCGGCGGGCCGGGGTACGTGGCGACCGCGGTGCGGGCGACGGGCGGTCACTGCCTCGTCGCCGAGTACTCCCGCGACGAGTTGTTCCTCCACGGCCGGTCGCCGCGGAGCGCGGTGCAGGCCGACGCGCAGGCGCTGCCGGTGCGTGACGGATCGGTCGACGTGTGCCATTCCTCGAACGTGCTCGAGCACGTGCCCGATCCGCACCGGATGCTCGACGAGATGATCCGCGTGGTGCGGCCCGACGGCTTGGTGTACCTGTCGTTCACGAACTGGTTGTCGCCGTGGGGAGGGCACGAGACCTCGCCGTGGCACTACCTCGGCGGTGAGTACGCCGCCCGACGCTACGAGGCTCGTCATGCCGCGGCACCCAAGAACCACTTCGGCCGAGGGCTGTTCCGAGTCGACGTGGCCCAGGTCCTTCGGTGGGTCGAGGCGCACGAGGAGGTCGAACTGGTCCGGTCGGGCTCGCGGTACCTGCCGTCGTGGACCTCGTCGGTCCTGCGGGTCCCCGGCTTGCGAGAACTGGCGGTGTGGAATCTCGAATTGATCCTTCGCCGCCGGTCGGCGGGCCGGCGGATCACCGATCCGTCGTGAGCTCGGGAGCCCGCCCGATCAGCCAGAATCCCATGCCCGTGGCGTGGAGTTCGTCGTCGAGCGCGGCGACGTCGGTGAACCCCGACGCGGTCGCCCGGGCGACGATGTCGCCCGGAGCGACGATGCAGCCGAGCCACGTGTCGAGGTGACCGGCGACCTCGAGCGCGCCGACGGTCGTCAGCATCCGCCCGCACGCCACCCGGAACGGCGCCGGCAACGACCGGAACACGGACTGGCTCCGGGAGTCGCTGCCTCGGCGGAGCTGGAGCTGGAACGTGCCCCCCGGGCGCAGGACCCGTCGTGTCTCGGCGATATAGGCCTCGATCGGCTCAGGGTCGGGGATGTGCTGGAACACCTCGAACGACACGACATGGTCGATCGACGCATCGGCGACCCCTGTCAGCGAGCGGCCGTCGCCCACGATCCACCACACGCCGTCGCGCTGTGGGCAGTGCTGGCGACCGAGTGCCGCCATGGTGGGCGAGAGTTCGACGCCGATCACCCGGGCGAAACGCTGCCGCAGGGCTGGAAACAGCCGCCCCATACCCGGACCGATCTCCAACACCACTTTGTCGGTGGGGTCCACGCCCAGTCGGCGGAGCAAGGGGTCGAGAACGGCGCCGACGATCGCGTCGCCGCCGCGATAGAACTCGGCCATGTCCCAGTCGACCTGGCGGGCATCGATGTGGAACAGTGGGTTGGCGATCGCCCGGCGTTCCCAGTCGTTGCGCATGCGAGCCGCCATCCGGGCGGCGAGGATCGACCGATCGCCCGTCATCATCGCGAGCGCGGGACGACGACGTCAGGCGTCGAGTTGCTCGGCGAGCCGGCCTCGCCGGCGTTCCCAGATGGTCGCACCCGCCAGCAGGAGTCCGGCAGGGATGGCCGCCACCACGGTCTGGGTGGTCAGGGTCGACCCGAGGAACGAGTTGGTGGCACCCGACCCACCGTATCCGTATCCGTATCCGTATCCGTACCCGGTGCTCTGGGTCGCCGCCCGAGCGACCAACGGCGACGCCAGGAGTCCGAGTGCGCCTCCGATGGACGCCAACGCGAACTTCGTGACCAGCCCGCCGGGCAGGTTCCGCTTCACCGTTCGAGTCCTCATGGCCGTGACTATAGTCATCCTCGGTGTGCAGGGCGACGCTCCGAGCTACTGCGATGAGGCGCAGCCCCCTCGAAACGGTCCCGACCGTGCGTCCGGCCCGTCGCCTGAGCGGGTCCCGGGAGCGAGTGGCCACGGCGATGGCGAGCGGCGTGCTCGGTGTGGTGATCCTGCTCCAGGCTCCTGGCCGGATCGTGGCCGACACCAAGCTCGACCTCTACGTCGATCCACTCGATCTGCTCCGTCGAGGGACTCGCCTCTGGGATGGGCGGCCGGCTTTCGGCTACGTCCCCAACCAGCAGTGGGGCTACCTGTTCCCGATGGGCCCGTACTTCCTCGCCGGGCACCTCCTCGCAGTGCCCACCTGGGTGGTCCAGCGGACGTGGCTGGCGGCGGTGGTCATCCTCGCCCTGTTGGGCGTCCGACGGCTGGCTCGTGAACTCGGCATCGGCACACCGGCGAGCCGGTTGGTGGCCGCCTTCTCGTACTCACTGGCACCCGCGATGTTGATCCACCTCGCCCAGACCTCGGCGGGCGTCCCGCTCGCCATGGCGGCCCTGCCCTGGATGGTGGCGCCGCTCCCGAGCGCGCTGCGGTGGCGCGAACCGGCCGTGGCCGCGATCGCCTCGGCGTTCGCCTTCGCTGCTTCCGGTTCGGTGAACGCGACCGTGGCAGTGTCGCTGCTGCCCTTCCCGGCCTTGTTGATCCTGTCGAGATCGCCCGGGCCGCGGCGCCGATCGCTGATCCGGTGGTGGACGGCGGCGATCGGCGTGGCGTCGCTGGTGTTCGTCGTCGGGGTCGTCCTGCTCGGCCGGTTCGCCTTCGATTTCACGAAGATCACCGAGCGGGCCAGCGAGACGACCGCCACGGTCGGGGCGACCGACGTGTTGCGAGGTACGTCGGACTGGTTGAGCTATTTCGCCCTCGGGGGTCCGTGGAGCCCGGCCGGCGATCTCTTCGTCCACTCGGTGCCCGTGATCCTGGCCACCGGACTCGTCACCGCCTTCGGGGTGGCGGGCCTGGCTCGAGCCGACTTCCCCGAGCGACGCAGCGTGGTGCTGACGTTCGCGATCGGCGTGGTGGGGCAGGCCGTCGCGTTCCGCGGGATCTGGGCGGCGCCGTTCGCCTCCTCGGTTCAGTCGCTGCTCGACGGGCCGCTCACCCCGTTCCGGAACCTCAGCAAGCTGTCCCCCCTGGTCGCACTGCCGCTCGCCCTGGGGGTGGCGCACCAACTGGGCTCGGTGACCCGCCCGCGGCCTCGCCTGCTATTGGGAGTGGTCGCGGTGATCGCGGTGACGGTTGCATCGGTACCGGTTCTCGGTGGCCGCCTGTTCACCGATGGGTCGTTCGTGGGTGTCCCGGACTACTGGCGGGAGGCGGCCGACGTCCTGGCCCAGGACCCGTCGTCGTGTACCCTGCTGACGCCTTCCATGTCGTTCGGCGAGTACATGTGGGGGCGCACACTCGACGAGCCGCTACAGCCCCTCGCCCGCTCACCGTGGGCGGCCCGGGCGATCTTCCCGGCAGGGGGGGCCGAGCAGACGACCCGGCTCTTGGACCAGATAGACGCCGAGCTCGCCCATGGCGAGGCCGTCCCTGGTCTGAGCGGCGCGTCTCGCCCGGTCCGGCATTCGCTACGTGCTGTTGCGAGCGGATCTCGACCGGTCCCGCTCGGGTGCCGCGGAGCCGATCGTCGTGGCGTCGGCGCTCGACGCGTCGCCCGGCCTTGCCCACGTGCGCAGTTTCGGCCCGGTGGTGGCCGTGAGCCCGTCGGCGGATCGTCTCGTGAGTCACCTCCGCTCGCCGCTGCACACGCTCGAGCTCTACGAGGTCGCCGACACGCCCGAGCTGGTCACCACCCTGGCCGCCGATGTGGTCGGCCTGTCGGGTGGCCTCGAGTCGGTGCTCAACCCCGACGTGCTCGACCTCGTCAACGGGCGGGCCATCGTCGTCGACGAGGACGGAACGGGGGAAGGGCTCGAGGAACTCCGGGTTGCCGCGGTCGTGATAGCCGACGGCCTGCGCCTGCGCGACCGGAACTTCGGGGATGCGCGTGGCTCGGTCAACGCGTCGTACGTGCTCGGGGTCGGTGAACTCCCGGCAGCGAGCCGTCGGCCCATCCCGCTCGACCTCACCTCGTCGACCGAGACCCTGTCGGTCGCCGGTGACGGCGACGCCCACCTGGCGGCGAGCTCGTCGTACGGGGCGCTCGAACGGTTCCCCGAGGCTCAACCTGCCGCAGCGTTCGACGGCGACCCGTGGACGAGTTGGCTCCCGGATCCGATGACGGACGACGGAACGGGCGAGTGGATCCAGGCGAGCTTCCCGAACCACGGAGCCTCGTCGGCACCACGATTCAACTCTTGAACGATGTCCCGTGGCGGCCGTTCATCGCCGAGATCGAGGCGACGACGTCGAACGGCACGCGGCACACCACGTTGGTCCGCTCAAGCGAGTTGCAGCGCATCGCCCTACCTCCTGGGGAGAGCACCTTCCTGCGCTTGGAGATCGACGAAGTGGAGGGCTTTCCGGGAGGCTCGTCGCAGGTCGGTGTCTCCGAAGTGGCGATCCCCGGCCTCGACGCCCGGCGTGTCCTGGTCGTGCCCGAGCCCCCGGCGGCGTCCCACCCCTCCTTCCTCTTCGACCGCGCCTCGGCGCCCCGACTCGACGCCAACCGTTGGGCCGAGGAGCCGCGGCTGGCCCGTCTGTTCTCGACCGACGCCGAGGAGCGGCTGCAGATCTCGGCGACCGCAGCGCTGCGCCAGCCCAGCTACCCGGCGGATGTCGCCCGACTCACGTCATGGGGGCCGGTCACCGCCACCGCCTCGTCGTGGTGGCTCGGACGCACGGTCTTCAGCGCCGTCGGAGCGCTCGACGGCGATCCGACCACCTCGTGGATCGCCGATCCCTTCGACGCCTCACCGGCGATCACCGTCCGATGGGACGAGGCCCAGCAGCTGACGGGCTTCAGCATCGTCGGATCCGGTCCACCGACCCGGCTCCCGACCGCCGTGGTGGTCGAGATTCCGGGTCGGGAGCCCGAGCGCCGCGATGTCGTCAATGGCGTCGCCACGATCGGTCCGGTCCGCACCGACGAGGTCACGATCCGGATCGTGGACTCCCAGGTCGACTCGGCCGCCAGATCGCTGGTGACACCGTCCACGGTGGGAATCCAGGAGCTGTCCTTCGACGGCATCGAGCATCGCTTCGATCGGACGATGGTGCCGCCGATGCGTTGCGGTGCCGGACCCGACCTGCGGCTCGACGACCTGACCCTGCGGACCCGGCCCATCGGCACAATCGACGTCGTGCTGGCGGGGGGCGACGTGCCGCTCGAGGTCTGCGGGGCGACCGAGGTGTCGCTCGAAGTCGGACTGCACCGCATCGACGACGTGGGGAGCGGGTCGTTCACGTTGTCCCGAGTCGCCCTCGCGCAGCTCGACCCGAAGGAGATGCCGAGCCCGCCACGGATCGCCGAGGTCGACACGTGGAACGACACCACGCGTACGATCGATCTGAGCCGCGGTCCGGCCACGATCGTTGCCATCGCCGAGAACTTCAACGCCGGGTGGCACGCCGAGTTCGCTGGTGAGTCGCTCACGCCGTTGCTCCTCGACGGTTGGCGTCAGGGCTGGGTCGTTCCCGCCGGCGCCGAGGGCACTGTGACGCTGGAGTTCGTGCCCACCGGCTGGTTCCGGCGGGGACTGTGGGCATGGGGCGGAGGGTTCACGTGCCTTGGGGGGCTGGCGTGGTGGTCGAGTCGGCGTCGGCCGTGCCGGCACGCCGATGTCGACATCCGGCCCCTCCCACCCCGCGCCGCCGACCTGCTCGCCGGGGCTGCGCTCGTCGTGACGGGCGGGTTCGCCGTGCTCGTGCTCCCGGTCCTGCGACGCGTCCGTCGCGACCACGTCGTGTCGAGCTCACTGGCCGGTCTGTCGTGCGGCGTCGCCACCATCGCATCGGCCATCGGACACCGAGCCATGCCCGGCTCGTCCGACGGTGCTTTCTCGGGGCTCGCCCAACTTGCGTCGTTGTTGGCGGTCGGTGCCGTCCTCGCCGCCACCGCTCACCCGTTCCCACCTCACCACACCGGGCCTCCGCCCGCTCTCCCCCAGGAGAAACTCCATGAACTCCCAGCCTGACGGTGCCCGGCTCCCCTTCGACCCCGGAGCCGACATCTTCGCGGCCCCGCCCGAGTCGTCCGACGGATCCGCGGAACGGTTCGAGGGCCCTGAGTCGACCAATCCACGACGTCGGGCGTTGACCCGGGCAATCGCGGTGGCCCTCGCGTGCCTCGGCGCCACGGTCCTGGTCTTCGCCGGGCTGACGATCGCCATCGAGCAGCACCGCCAGACGGGCGAGCTCGAGAACCAGACGTGCTACACGCGTGCCGCAGCGCTGGCTCAGGTCGCAGCGGTCGAGGTGGCTCGGGGATCGACCAACCCGCCGGAGCCCGGTCTGCTCATTCTGGAGTGCGACAAGGGGACCGGCTTCGAGCCGTGACATCGCAGCGTCCAAACCCGCCTATAGGGTCAGCCTTCGGCGGGCTTCGGCGCCTCGACCGGTGTGGACGCCGTGTCGAGCCCGAGTTCCGAACGCAGCTGCGACAGCCGGCTCTGAGCCTCGGCGTCCTGGGTAGCCTGCTCGATCTTGAGCAGGCTGGAGTCGACCGACGAGGCGTTGAGCTCCGAGGTGGCGCGAAGCCTTGGGCGTACCGAGCCTCGATCTTGTCCTTGATCTCCTCGAACGTCGGCACGTCCTCGCCCAACGTCTGGTTGAGCTGGGCCATCGCCTTGTTCATCTCCTCCTGCATCTTGGCCTGCTCGAGCTGGCTGAGGAGCTTGGACTTCTCGGAGATCTTCCGCTCGAGCAGCATCGAGTTCTGGCGCACTGCCGCCTTCGCCTGATCCGATGCCTGGGTCGACTGCATCACGAGCGCCTTTTGGCTCTCGATGTCCTTTTCGACCTGCACGAGACGGGTGGCGACGGTCTCCGCCGCGCTCGGTGTAGCGGGTGGCTCCGGCGGCATCGCCCTTCTTGCTGGCGTCCTCGGCCATCAACAGAGCCTGACGGGCCTGGGCATTGAGCTTCTGCAGCTCTTCCATCTTGGTGTTGAGCCGGATCTCGGCCTGCTTCTGCGTGGCGATCACGTTGGCGGCCTGCTGGCGCAGCCGTTGGTCCTGCTCACGGGATTCGGCAATGGCCTGCTCGAGCTGCACCTTCGGATCGGCCTTCTCGTTGAAGCTACCGGTGAGCTTGGCGACGACATACTTGTAGGCGCGACGGAAGAGCTTGAACATACGGGCATCCTAAGCCGCGGGAGGCGTCGGGCGACGTTCGTCGGGCCGGGCTGTCAGATCAGCTGGAGGTCGAGGCGGACGAGCCACTGGTCGAGGACGGCGGGCGGGCACGTCCCGCTCGGACAGGCACCAGGACTGCGCACCTGTTGGATTGGGATCCATAGCGCCGCCCCCGAGGGATCGACGGCGCCCTTCCGCGGACCGATCGCGACCTGGGAGCGATCGACCAGCTCGCCGAGCGGGAGTTGGAGGGCGATGCCTCCGCCGTCGTCACCCGCGACGATCACGGCGCCGTCGATGGTGACAGCGACGATGCGATGGCGAGCGACGTCCTCGGTGAGGCTGCGGACGAGCGAGTGGTCGAGCCCGGCGTCGACGGTGAGGTCCGGACGGCACACGGCGCCCCAACGGCCGAACACCGCACCAGGCTGGGCCCCGCACGCCGATGCGAGGGCGATCCGGCCACCGTCCCGGTCGTACCGCACGAGGCGGCCGCCGGCGAGTGACCGGCTCCTGGCCTCGGCGATCCACAGGTTGCCGTCGTGGTCGTACGACGCCGTCTCGACCCCCGCCGGCCCGCCGGCCACCGTCCCTCCCGTCACGAATGGCGCCGTGGCCGGCTCGATCGTCGCCGTCGAGGCGATGTAGCGGAACTCCTGCGCGGTGAACGGGACGGTGTCGGTGCCGTCGGCGAAGACGTCGTAGACGACGAGGAAGCGTTCGTCGCCCACGACGCTCGTGGGGTCGACGGCGACCTCCCGGGGGCGCACTGCGAGCGTCCGCCCGTCGACGGTCACCTCCGGCAGGACGAGCGAGGCGACGATCAGACCGGCGGGGTCGAGGACGACGATGCCGCCGTTGGTCTGACCGTTCTCCGGGTGTCCGAAGTATCGAGTGGCGACGAGCAGCCCGGACCCGGGGAGCAGCCCGATCTCGGCCAGCCCGCCACAGTCGGCGAGCGCGCCAGCGGGCGTCGGGAGCTCACGTGCGCAGACGGAAGCGCCAACGGTGGACGCCTGGCGGAGGTGAGCGGCGGTGTAGTGAGCCGCCGTCGGCCGCCACGTCCCGTCCTCGTTGCCGAGGACCGACAGGGCGGGGTACACGCCGTGCTGGGCCGGGTCCCAGCCGTTGTAGGGCGCTGTCGAGACCACGACCAGGCGTTGTCGACCGGGCTCTCCGATGAGTTGGAGATCGCCGACGTCGGCGCCACCGATGCCGCTCCCGTCGTTCGCGACCGCCGTGAGGTCGCCGTTGCTCGTGGGAATGACGACGTTGTCGAAGCTGTTGATGCGCGGATCGAAGACCGACACCGCCATCGTCGATGCCGTCGGCTGCGTCTGGTTGTCGGTCTGGGGTTCGTTGGCGATGACGACCCGACCGTCGGCGTCGACGGCGGTGAAATACGCGGCCTGCCCGGGGAGGAAGCTCCAATCCGCCACCGGCATGACGGTCGTGTCGCCGCCGGTCGAACCGTCGAGCGTGCCGAAGGAGCCCGTCCGTCCGAAGACGGTGACCGGTCGAGTCCCGATTCGGGGCGTACCCCGGACGGCCGGGACCGAGGCCTCGGCGCTGCCGGTGAGTGGCGAGGCGTCGATCTCGATGGCCGTCACGGATTGCGGCTCGGCCACCCGGATGGGCGTGTCGACCTCGCCGCATGCCGAGGTCAGGACCGCGAGCAGCCCCACCCCGGCCGCCCAGGAGGCGCGCTGTGACCGTGTCGCTCGGGTTCGCACCATTTCGTCGATCCGCCTCCGAACGGGCAGATCGGCACGCCGGGCGTCGCTTCAATGCCGCGGTCGGTGTCGGTTGACACAGGGGCAGCTCCGGGTAGGGCGCAGCCCGGACCTCGTCCCACATCAGTCGGTGTCACGTCTCGGGGCTCGGGCCACTATGAAGGAGTACTCATCGAGGGGGACGACTATGACCGCACAGTCCCGGATCGCCGAATTGCTGCCGGACAAGGCGTTCGTCCGGCTGATCGCACGCGTACACCGGCGGTTCGAGCCGGAGCTCGGCCGGCTCTACGACCTGTATCCCAAGGGTGGGACGTTCCTCGACGTCGGTGCCTGGTACGGGCCGTGGACGACCCGCTTCGCCCGGAAGGCGGCGAAGGTCGTGGCGTTCGAACCCAACCCCGACGTGGCCGAGGTGCTCACCAACGCGGTGGCGCCCCACGTCCGGGTGGTGCGGGCGGCGGCCTCGTCGGTCAGCGGAAGCGCGACCCTGTCGCTGCCGTCCGGTGGCCGGGGAACCGAAGGACGGGCGTCACTCGGTCCGATGGCCGACGGCCAGCGAACGGTCGAGGTCACCACGATCCGGATCGACGATCTGGAGGTGACCGACGTGAGGCTGGTCAAGATCGACGTGGAGGGGCACGAACTGGAGGCGTTGCAGGGCGCCACCGCTCTGCTGGCCGCCCAGCATCCCGTGCTCGCAATCGAACTCGAGGAGCGTCATGGGGGCATCGCCCCGACCGTCGCTCTGCTCACGGGGCTGGGGTACCGGGGACTGGTCCTCGTGGGAGGTAGGTGGGTGGGCCTCGACGAGTTCGACCTGGTCGCTCACCAATCGACCCACGCCGGGAACGCCCAGCGGGGGTACCTCGCCAACGCGCTCACGAGCAAGCATCCATACATCAACAACGTCGTCTTCGTGCACCCGGCTTCGTCCTGGGGGCCGAGCTGAGCTACGCGTCGGCGGGTGATCTCCGGCGGACGCGGTCGACGAGCTGGTCGAGCTCGCGGACCCCCAGCGCCATCAACAGCGCGGCGTAGACGGCGAGTCCGGCGGTCCCGGCCACGACCACCCGGAGCAGGGCGGCCAGCCCGGCGTTGCCGCCGACCGGCCCGGCGACGAGCCACATCACCTCGGCCATGACGGCGGCGGCCAGCAGCATCCGCGCCGAGGTCGGCGAACAAGGCGCGCAGGTCGAAGCCACGCACCTTGTACGACAGGACCTGCAGCGCCCAGGCGGCGCCCGACCACGTAGGCCAGCCCGAACGCCAGGCCGAGGCCCGAGAACGCCCCAGCGGTCGACGAACACGATCGCCAGCACCACGTTCAGGACGCACTCGAAGACGTTGATGACGAACGGTGTGCGGGTGTCCTGATGGGCGTAGAAGCCGCGCAGGACGAACAGGTAGATCGAGAAGCCGAGGAGCCCGACCGCGAACCCGGCCAGGGCCCGGCTGGTCAACTCGGCGTCGGCCGCGGTGAACGAGCGGTGCTGCAGCAGCAGCCCGATCGATCGGGCGGCGCAGGGCGAGCAGGCCGAGCGCCGCGGGGAACGTGAGAAGCGCGACCAGGCGCACCCCGAGCGAGCGTGCGATCGATGAATCCCTGCGCGGTCCTTGCGGTGCACGAGCCGCGCCAGATCGGGGACGAAGGTGGTGGTGATCGACATCGCGAGCAGACCGTGGGGGAGCTGGAAGATCGTGTACGCCTTGGTGTAGGCGTCGGGTCCGCCGCTGCCCGGTCGGGCGAGGTTCTGGATCAGGTAGACGGTTGCGATGTTCGCCGCCGCGTAGCCGAACGTCCAGCCCGACATCGTGAACACCTTGCGCACCGCCGGATGCCTGAAGTCGGGCCGGAACCGCAGCCGCACGCCGGCGTCGCGGAGGGCGGGCAGCTGGGCGAAGGCCATCAGGGCGATGCCGATCGTGGCGCCGAGCGACGAGCGTGAGGCGCAGCGTGCGAGTCGCCGAGCGCCTGCTCGGTACGGGTCGCCGCTCGGTGAGCTGGCCGTTCGACCACGAGCAGCCCGCCGATGATCGCCAGGTTCGCGAGCACCGGCGCCCACGACTGGGCGAAGAAGCTGCCGGCGGGAGTTGAGCAGTGCGCCGGCGATCGCCGACATGCCGTAGAAGAACATCTGGAGGAGGAAGATCCGGGTGAGCGCGGTGCCCAGCGACCGGTACTGGCTCGGGGTCGACGCCGTCGGCCACCACGAACGACGAGAGGTCGGAAGATCAGCGGGGCGGCGAGCACCGCCGACGACGCGTGAGGCCGCCGATCGCACGAGCATCGCCGTGCGTCACGACCGCGTTCGTGGCCTCGTCGTCGCCGTCCTCGTGCATGACGGGTGAAGGTCGGCACGAGCGTCGCCGAGAGCACACCGCCGACCAGCAGCTCGTAGATGGCGTTCGGCGAGTTGTTGGCCCCGCCGTACGCGTCGGCGAGGGCGTTCTGGCCGATGACGAATCGCGAACACCATCTCGCGGCCGAGCCCGGTGAGCGCGCGACAGTCGCGGTGCCGGCGCGACGACGAGGTTCGAGCGGAGCAGACCGTCCGCGCCGGGGCCGCCGTGCTCACGGCGGCGGCGGGAAGGTCTGCGACGTGGTCGAGGCCGGCGGGCGGCTCGAGGCGATCGCCGGCCGGCGGCCGCGTTGGTGTCCTCGAGCGCCAGGCGCAGCGACTCGAGCTCGCTCGACGACGCCGTCGACCTCTTCGGACAGCCAGCCGGAGTCTCCGGCCCCGACCGAGACCTCGACCGCCTTGGCGACGAGCTCGTCGAGCCGGGCGTCGAGCAGGCGGAGGCGGTCGTTGGCGTCGCTGCGACGACGCTCTGCATCCGCGCTGGCCGAGGCAAGCTGGGCCTCGAGGGCCTTGGCGGTGTTGGCCTGCGGCGGGCGTCGGCTGCCGGTCGCCGAGCCGACTACCGGAGCTGGGCCAGCTCACGCTGGGCCTCGGCCGTGCTCAGGTTCTTCAGCGCGGCGTCGATGTCGTCGCCCCGCTTGGCGATCCGCCAGCAGTCCTCGATCCCGGCGTCGAGCCGCTTCGACAGATCGGTCAAGCGGTCGCGGATCGGGCCCGGAGCTGGTGCCCTTCACCGTCCGGTCGAAGCGCAACTTGGCCGCTTGGGCGCCCTGGACGTAGCTCGCGCCACGGTTCGCGAGAGCACGAACGCATCGACCTGCACGCGGGAGCTGCCCTTGCGGCACGGCGCGAACACCCGCAGCGCCCCAGGCGACCAGCGCGGCTGGAACGGCGAGCAGCCCGCCCCCACCAGGATCGTCGCCGCCGCGGCGCCGCCGGCGAGCAGCATGCCGACGGCGACAGGATCGCCCGGGCGACCCGCGGGGTGAAGAAGCCGGTCGCGGAAGCCGTCATGTCAGAAGTTCGATACCACGTTGGTGAAGACCTGATTGATGGTCTGCGGGTTCGAGGCGTCGTAGAGCGCGGCGTTGGTCGCCTCGGCGATGCGCTTGAGCGTCGGGGTGTCGGCGCCGGCGCCGTAGCTGATCGTGAACACCCGGACCGGCTGGGAGCCGCCGCCCTCCGAGCCGCTGCGGAGCTCCCGGATCAGCTCGTCGAGTTGATCGTCGTCGTCGCGAGTGGTCGCCGTCGTCGTTCACCCCGTCGGTGAGCAGCACGACGGCGTTGATCTTGGTCGGGTCGTAGGCGGTCTTCATCGCGTCGTACGCGGCTGCCGGTGACGCTGTACAGCGGGGTGCCGTTGAGCGGGCCGTAGCGGTCGATCTCGTTGCGCATCCGTTCGCGTTGGTCGCCGATGCGGCTCGACCGGCAACAGCTCGGCGTAGAAGTCGTTCCCGTCGTCGACGCCGTTCTGGTCGATGTCGGTGGTGAACACCCACAGCCCGACCTCGTCGTCGTCCTTGAACTCTCCGAGCGACTCCTGGGCCGCCTGCTTGGCGAGTTCGAGCTTGCTGCGGCCGTCGCCGGCGTCTTCCTCCATCGAGCCCGAGACGTCGAGCACGAGCAGCACCCGTGCGGTCTTGCGCTGCTCGGCCCACTTGTCGAGCACTGCCGAGAGCACCGGGCCGGCCGGCACTTCGAGCTCGGCCTGCGGCTGGTTCGGGTCGACCCCGTTGGCCGCGACGATCGGGCGCGCCGACGGCGCACCGCCGGGTTGCCGGGGCGGAAGCCGAACTCCAGCACCTTCGCCTGGTTCTCTGGCCGTCTGGATGAACGTCTCGAACAGCGCGCCGCCTGCGCGCTGCTCGGGCGTCACCCATTCGGCGTCGAGCACGTAGAACGGATTGTCGGAGAACAGCGTCCCCTCCGCCGGATAGATCGCGACCAGCGGCACCTTCGGCGGGCTGGGTGTCTCCGCCTGGCATCGAGGATGCCGTCGGGGTTGCCCGAGTTGTAGTCGATGATCGACTTCTCCTCGACCGCCACCGCGCTCGCGTAGGTGAGCGCCGTGCCGCGGGCGTCGGCCCGGTACCAGTTGTTGAGGAACGTCAGGGTGGTGTCGCCGTAGTGGACGACGGCCGATTCGACGTCGGTCGCGAGCTGACTCGACCTCGGGTCGGTCGAGGTCCTCGAGCGTGAGCCCGGCCGACTTGCCGGTGGCTGCGTAGTACTCGGCGACCGTGAAGTTGAGGCCGCTGGTGGAGAAGTTCGGGTTGGTCTTGCCCAGGCGGAACGGACCCCACTCCGGATGGCCGTAGGCCGCCCAGCCCTCGGGGTTCTTGGCCAGGGCGACGATGTCGGCGAAGCCGACCGGAGTCTCGGGATAGCCGAGCGCCTCGGCCATCGGCTCGGGCATTGCGATGACGAGCGGGGTGAGCATGAACGGTTCGCCGCCGGTCGCGAGCTGCGTCTCGGTCCGCTCGTTGACGATGGCGCCCCATGCGCTCGCTGCCGGGGACCAGACCACCGGGCTGCACGCCGTTGGTGGCGGGGTCGGGCCAGCCGTCGACGAGGAGTCTGGGCCGCCGCGCCCGACGACTTGCGGTACGGCCGCACGTAGACGCATGTCACCGCCGACCTCGGCGCCCGGAGTCGTTGAACTCGGCGGCCAGGTCGGTGAACAGGTCGATCTTCTCGGGGCTCAGGCGGCATCGACGATGATGCAATCTCCCGGATCGCCGATCTCGACCGTCGTTCCGTCGGTGCCCGCCATTGGTTCCCGTGCTGACGCATGCGGTGAGCGTCGACCGCGAGCAGGACGGCGGTGACGATGGCGGGCCGGCGGCGATTCATCGGGTCTCCTCCCAGAGTGAACGGAGCCGGACGAGCGTGTTCGCCGACGGCAGGTCGTTCGGGTCGGCCGACGGCGGTGACCATCCGGCGTCCGAGAGCAGGTCGGTCAACGCGGTGGCGAGCGAGCCGGGCCCGTCGTCACCATCGGTGGCGACCACCACGACTTCGGCCCGTGCCATCGGACCAGGGTAGGCGGCGGCGAACTCGCCGGCGCGTGATCCCGGCCAGCGCGGTGAAGGCCGGCGCTGGTCGCCGACACGACGTTGACGGCACTCGGGCGGCGAAGCAGCAAGGCCAGCGGATCGGTGGTGGCGTCTGTCGGGACCGCGCCGACGAGCCGCGAGAACCACCCGAAGAACTCGTCGTCGGCGTCGATCTCGGGTGCTGCCGAACGATGTCGACGCCGAAGAAGTCGCTCGCTGCCGCGCCGAGGCCGAGCACCCCCACGCCGCTCGCGGCGGGTCGGCGAATCCCGGGCAGGACCTTGCCCCACGAGGCGTCGCCGCCGAGCTCGGTCCAGGAGCGCCGGCGCCGGCGCCGACGCACGTCCACAGATCGTCGAGCGCCGCAGTTCGATTCGAGTACCGCCCCGCGATCTGCGCGGCTCACCACGATCAGCTCGGTCGACGCAACCGAGGTGGGGGCTCCGGCTCCGGGGACGAGTTCGTGGAGCGGGGCGAACGTGATCCACAGCATCGGGGCCGGTCGCCGCGGTGACGGACGAGACCGTCGCGCTCCACGGCTCGACCCTCACCGTGTAGTCGCCGGGATCGAGCTGGTCGCACACGGCGGCCAGGTCGGTGACGCAGGCCACCACCGTGCCGTCGCCGGATTCCTGCGTCGGCCGTGGAGGGGCCCTCGCCGGGTGCGTCGTCGTCGCCGGCGCGGCGTACGAGCACGGCTCCGACCACCAGGCCGATGGCGATGACGGCCGCGGCGATACGCCGGATCGCCATGCTCACGGTGCGACCACGTCGTCGGCGGTCAGCGTGGTCAGTTGCTCGGTGCTCACGTCGAGCAAGCGGTGCCAGTCGCGCCGCCTGGTGGGCGACTGCCGCCTCGAACAGGTTGCGGACGAAGCGAGCGTTGCCGAAGCCGCGGCCCACGCGGCTCGCGAGGCGATCATCGCCCGGACCACCGCGAGCGCCCCGTCGGTCGGGTGGTACTGGGCCTTCGCGCCGAGCTGGCGAAGATCTCGACCAGCTCGTCGGCCGAGTAGTCGGCGAACGCCAGCGTGCGGGTGAAGCGCGACCGCAAGCCCGGGTTGGTGTCGATGAAGCTCCTGCATCTCGTCGGGGTAGCCGGCGACGACGATGGCGAGGTCGTCGCGGTGGTCCTCCATGAACTTCACGAGCGTGTCGATCGCCTCGCGCCCGAAGTCGTTCTCGCCGCCGCGGGCCAGGGCGTAGGCCTCGTCGATCAGCAAGGTGCCACCGAGCGCACTGGTCGAGCACGGCGCGGGTCTTGGTGGCGGTCTGCCCGACGTAGCCGGCCACGAGCGCCGAGCGATCGGTCTCGACCAGGTGGCCGCTCGGTCACCAGGCCGAGGCTCCGGTAGATCCGGCTCAGCAAGCGGGCGACGGTGGTCTTGCCGGTGCCCGGGTTGCCGGTGAACACGAGGTGATGGCTGATCTCGAAGGTGGGCAGGCCCCGTTCGGTGCGCAGCCGCTGCACCTGGAGCAGGCTGGTGAGCCGGCGGACCTCGGCCTTGACCGCGTGGCAGCCCGACCAGCTCGTCGAGTTCGGCGAGCAGCGACTCGATCGGCTCCGTCGGCACCGGCGGCGGGCGGGCTCGGGCTCGGGACCGGCGGTGGCCGCGGCGCGACGGCGGCGGGGCCCGGCGCCGCCGGTGCTGACCGGGCGTGCGCCGGGCGAGTGCCGGGCCGGGGGACACCCGGCGGGGTCGAATGCGGCGAGGAGCCTGGAGCGGAACCGGTCGATGGCGGCGATCTCGTCGGCCGACGGCACCATGGTCGACCGCCGCGGTGGCGTGGGCGAGCCGGAGGGCCTGTTCGTAGTAGCGTGATCGCTCGGGTCCCGTCGTCACGGGCATCGGCGCGCACCAGGAGGTCGAAGAGGGTGGAGGCCCGCCCGAGCCACTCGGCCTTGCCCGCGAACAGGCGGCTCTCGCGGAGTTGGGCCGGAGTGGCCACCAGCGGTGGGTCGAGCATCGGGCCGAGCCCATCGACATACGCCCAGAGCTCGTCGTCGGTGCAACGGCCGTCGGCGTCGAGCACCGCGCGCGACCAGGTTGGCGGCCTCGACGACGGCCTCGCGGTGATGGGTGCCGGGCGGCTTCGCCGCGAGCGCGTCGAGCTGCCGACGCAGTCTGTCGACGAAGGTCGACACCTCGTTCGCGATCGGCCCGCTGGTCATGGCCCTCGCATGGTAGGCAGCTCCTGGACCGGACCGGATTCATGGTCCGACTTCTCCGGCGCGCAGCCCGGGCCGGACCTCGTCGGGCCAGGTATTCCGATTGACCCCCCGTTCAAGTCGGCCGGTAGGGTGCCCGGCTATGGCGAACCGCTTCGAGAGCGTGCAGATCGGTCCGCGAGGGCCTGCAGCACGGTGAACTACCTGGCCGACGAGGGCATCGCCGGCGTGGCGTTCCTCGCCGATCGGCTGGGCAAGCCGATCCTGGTCGAGGGTCCGGCCGGAACGGGCAAGACCCAGCTCGCCAAGTCGGTCGCCGAGCTCACCGGGGCCCGGCTGATCCGGCTGCAGTGCTACGAGGGGCTCGACGAGTCCAAGGCGCTCTACGAGTGGAACTACAAGAAGCAGCTCCTGCGCATCCAGGCCGACAAGAGCTCCGACGGCTGGAGCGAGATCCACGACGACATCTTCTCCGACGAGTTCCTCCTCACCCGCCCGCTGCTCGAGGCGATCAGCGCCGATGACCCGGTGGTGCTGCTGATCGACGAGGTCGACCGGGTCGAGGTCGAGACCGAGGCGCTGCTGCTCGAGATCCTCTCCGAGTACCAGGTGTCGATCCCCGAGCTCGGCACCATCACCGCCAAGCAGATCCCGATGGTGTTCCTCACCTCGAACAACACCCGTGAGCTGTCCGAGGCGCTGAAGCGTCGCTGCCTCTTCCTCCACATCGACTACCCCGACATGGAGCGCGAGAAGCAGATCGTGCTGACCAAGGTGCCGGGCGTCAGCGAGAACCTCGCCGATCAGATCGCCCGCATCGTGCGGTCGATCCGCCAGCTCGACCTGAAGAAGGCGCCGTCGGTCTCCGAGACGATCGACTGGGCCCGCACCCTCGTGCTGCTCGGCATCGAGCACATCGACGCCGACGCAGGCCAAAGAGACGCTCCACATCCTGCTCAAGTACCAGACCGACATCGCCAAGGCGGCCAAAGAGCTCGCGGTCGACAAGTAGGCCACGCCGTGCTCGACCTGCTCGCCGGTTTCGTCACCGAACTGCGCAACGCCGGGCATCCCGGTCTCGTTGACCGAGAACCTCGACGCGATGGAGGCGGTGCAGCACATCCCCATCGAGGACCGCGAGGCGTTCAAGTACGCGCTCGGCGCCACGATGGTGAAGAACAACTCGCACTGGCGCTCGTTCGAGACGGTGTTCGAGGTCTACTTCTCGATGCGCGGTCCGCAGTACTCCATCAAGGAGGGCGACGGCGACCTCGACGAGATGTGGCGCGAGATGCAGGAGCAGCAGGGCCAAGGCGAGGGCAAGGGCGCCGCCGGCGGGCGATGGAGTCGCTCACCCCCGAAGAGATGGCGATGATGCTCTACCAGGCGCTGATGAACGGCGACCAGGCGATGATGCGCGCGCTCGCCCGTCAGGCCGTCCAGCGGTTCGCCGGCATGGAGCCGGGTCGCCCCGTCGGCGGGACCTACTACCTGTATCGCACGCTGCGGAACCTCGATCTCGACGGCATGCTCGACAAGCTGATGGAGGCCGAGCGCCCAGCAGGTCGGTGGCGAGCTGACGCAGCTCGAGGAACGGCTCGAGCGCGACGAGTTCGAACATCGCATCGACGAGTTCAAGAAGGAGATCGAGGCCGAGATCCGCCGGCGGCTCGTGGCCGACCGGGGCGCGGAGGCGATGGCCAAGACCCTGCGCAAGCCGCTGCCCGAAGACGTCGAGTTCATGCATGCGTCGCGCGACGAGATGGTCAGGTCTGCGCAAGGCGCTTGGACCGCTCACCCGCAAGCTCGCGGCCCGTCTGGCGCGCAAGCGGCGGCACGGTCGCAAGGGCCCGCTCGACTTCCGCAACACCGTGCGCCACTCGCTCTCGTACGGCGGCGTGCCCGCCGAGCCGAAGTTCAAGTACCCGCGTCCGGCCAAGCCCGAGCTGATGGTGGTCGCCGACATCTCCGGCTCGGTGGCCGCCTTCGCCCGGTTCACCCTGATGCTCGTGTACGCGATCCAGGGCCAGTTCTCCAAGGTCCGCTCGTTCGTCTTCATCGACGGGATCGACGAAGTGACCGGGTACTTCAAGGAGACCGAGGACATCAACGAAGCGGTCCACCGGGTGAACACCGAGGCCGACGTGGTGTGGGTCGACGGTCACTCCGACTACGGCCACGCCTTCGAGGTGTTCTGGGACCGCTACGGCAAGGACATCGGCCCGAAGACGTCGGTGCTGCTGCTCGGCGACGCGCGGAACAACTACCACGCCTCGCAGGCGTGGGTGGTCAAGGAGATCCGCAAGAAGGCCCGCCACGTCTACTGGCTGAACCCCGAGCCCCGAAGCTACTGGAACACCGGCGACTCGATCGTCGGCGAGTACGGCACCCATTGCGACGGCGTGTACGAGTGCCGCAACCTCCGCCAGCTCGAAGGCTTCGTCGAAAAGCTCGCCTGACTCGGTGTGCGAACGCGCACTTCCATGAATGTTCCCGTTCTGGTACATTATCGGAAGTGCCCGTACGGGTACATCCGTGAAAGGTGGTCAGGGTGACCGAGATCGTCGTTCACACCCCGGCCGAGTTCGGGCAGGCCATCCGGGCCCGCCGTCGGGCGTTGGGGTGGACGCAGACTCAACTCGCGGCCGCAGCGGGTGTCGGCCGTCGATGGATCATCGACCTCGAAGCGGGCAAGGTCACGGCCTCGTTGGGCCTCGTGATGCGAACCCTGGCCGCCCTGTCGCTCGAGGTGGCGCTCGGGCCTGTGGAGCGAGCCGAGTCGTCGGTCCTGGACGAAGTGCTCGGGGACCTCGGGGGGTCCGAGTGAAGGGGATCAGGGAACTCGTCGTCCGCCTCGAAGGCGTGGATGCCGGCCGGCTCACCCAGGATCCGAACGGGCGCGTCGCGTTCGCATACGACGCGGGTTACCGCTCGTCCCGATCCACCACACCGTTGTCGCTGTCGATGCCGAAGGCAGGGGAGCGCTTCGAGCACGCAACGGTGTTCCCGTTTCTCGCCGGGCTCCTGCCGGACAACGACGCAGTCGTCGAGCGTTGGGGGCGGCTGTTCGGGGTGCGCGCCGCGAACGTCTTCGGGTTGCTGGCGGCGGTGGGCGAGGACTGCGCCGGTGCTGTGCAGTTCATCCGCCCCGATCGCCTCGACGCGGCCAACGATGGGGACGTCGAGTGGCTCACCGAGCATGACGTTGGTGAGATGCTGCGCGAGCTGCGAGCGGATCCGTATACCTGGCAGCAGCCGGGACTGGCCAGAGGCGGGCATTTCAGCCTCGCTGGAGCGCAGGTCAAATTTGCGCTGCTCCACGACGGCGGGCGCTGGGGTCGGCCGTCCGGCCGCACGCCGACGACGCACATCGTCAAGCCGGGGATCGTCGGTGTGGTGGACCACGAGATCAACGAGCACCTCTGTCTCGGGCTCGCAGCCGCGCCTCGGCATTCCGACCGCCCGCTCGGAGATCCATCGGTTCGGTGACGAGCGCGCCATCGTGGTGCGGCGTTACGACCGGCGGCGCGCCGGTTCTACATGGTCGCGGGTGCATCAAGAAGACATGTGCCAGGCGCTCTCGGTGCCGCCGACGGGCAAGTATGAACGAGACGGCGGGCCGTCACCGCGGTCGATCGTTGACCTGTTGCGATCGGCCGTGCTTCCGAGCTCGGCGGCAGCGGTCGACGAGTTCATCCGCGCCCTGGCCGTCAACTGGTTCATCGGCGGAACGGATGCCCACGCCAAGAACTACGGGGTGTTGCTCCACGGCACCGACGTTCGACTGGCCCCTCTCTACGACCTCGCCAGCGCGCTGGTGCACCCCGAGTACAACTGGCACAAGTGGGAACTCGCCATGCGAATCGGCAAGGAGGGCCGGCTCAAGTACCTCGGTCTGCGCCAGTGGGAGACGGAGGCCGCGACGCTGCGACTGCCGTGGGCCCACGTGCGCGAGCTCCTCGTCGACCTCGCCGACCGCCTGCCCGACGCCCTTGCCGACGAGGTGGCGATCGCGGACGTTGCCGCCTCGGGGAGCGAGCTGCCACGCGCATTGCTGGACGCCGTCACCGCCCATCTCTCCCGACTCCGCAGCCGGAACGACTTCTGACGCCGAACGGCGCCAACAGCACACCGACGCCGAACGGCGTCAACCGGCCGGGTGGTCGGGGGGCGGTCGACCCGAAGGACCGACGGGCACGCCGGGCTCGCCGGCGATGGTACGAAGCAGGTGTGTCCGAATTTCTCGACGGCGCCAAGGGAGATCCGGTGTATCTCGCCGGCTGGTTCGGGCGTTGATCCAGCGTGCACACGAGCGGCGACGAAACGGTGAGCGGAGCTCGCCACGGCGGGTTCGAGCGCTTCTACGACCGAGAGTACGAGGGCCAGGTCCGCCGCGCCTATGTCTTGTTGCGCTCGAACGAGCTGGCCACCGACGTGGTGCAAGACGCCATGCTCGGCGTGCTTCGGCGATGGGATGAGCTGGAGTCGCCGGGCGGCTATCTCGCCCGGGCCGTCCTCAACGGGTGTCGGGACGTCGGCCGCCGGCAGGCGAGCCAGCGTCGCCTGATCGACCGACTCCGCCCGGCCGAGGTGGGTCCGACGGCCGAAGACCGCCTGGACGACGTGTTGTCCACCCTCGCGTTCAACCACCGGGCCGCCGTCGTCCTTCGGTACTACGCCGGACTGTCCACCGACGAGATCGCTGCGGCCCTGGGCTGCCGACCGGGGTCGGTCGGCCCGTGGATCGACCGAGCTCTCAGCTGGAACCGCGACCAGCCGGCTGGTCGTGGCCGGCCTGCGCCTCCACGCCTTTCGTGATCTCGATGCTGGAGGTGTCGTGCTCCCGACCACCACCACGATTCCGGGAGCGCGTGACCTGGCCGATTTCGGACTCTCGCCACCGCCCCCGCTGGCGGACGATCTGCCGGCCACCGGACGGTGGTGGCAGCCCGAGGCGCAGCTGCGACTGGGCATCGCCGAGCAGCACGCGATCGGCGAGTGCATGACCGGCAAGGGTTTCGAGTATCCGGTTGCGCTCGATGGGTGGGTGGTCGGCTTCGGCGCCTGGCTCCCGGACGACTTCCTCAGCGTGCGGCGCGGTGGCGCCGCGACGGAGTTCGGTTACCACCTGGACGATTGGATGGACCCGGCCGCGGCCGCCGTCGCAGGACTTGACGAAGCAGCGACGGCGGACTTCTGGGAAGCGTTGACCGGCGGGGACAGCGCGCCCGTGGTTCCCATCACGCGCCCCGACGGAACTGAGACCGGAGCACAGGTGCAGCGCGGCGGGTGCGCTGTCTCGGCCGCTGCGGTCACCGGCGGGATCGAATTCAACCAGGAAGCCTTCCGTGGCGATGTCGAGGCCGCCGTCGGGCAGCGAGGCACGGAGATGGCGCGCACCGATGCGCGGGTACTCGATGCCCTGGCCGCCTGGATGACCTGCGTGGAGACCGGGGTCGGCGAGTCGGCCGAGACCCCCGACCAGCTGGCGCGGCGATTCGCATTCGAAGGCGCGACGCCATCGGCCCGGGAGATCGAGGTGGCGGTCCGAGACGTCGAGTGTCAGGCCGCCGCCGACCTCCAGCTGGTGTGGTTCACGGTCGTCACCGAGTACGAGCGGGCGATGATGGGCGATCAGGTCGCTACCTACGACCAACTGCTGCGTCTCCGGGTCGACGCGCTCGCCGTGGTCGATGCCTATCTCGCTGCCAACGATCTCGTGCCCCCGTCGCTCGGCTGACCGGACGCGTCGGTGGGCGCGCCAAGGCACGTGGCAACTCCTCCCCTGTTTGCCGGTGGTCGGCCCGTGACCTGGGACGATCAGGATCAGCGTCACGTTCCGGGGAGGAAATGCCACATCGCTCGGCCCGGCAACTCGGGCACCGCAGCACGGCGGCGGGCGCCTTGGTCAGCCGCGCTGGTAGTTCGGGGCTTCCCGGGTGATGGTGACGTCGTGCGGATGGCTCTCCTCGCGCCCGGCGGTGGTGACCCGCATGAACCGCGACCGGGTTCGCAGGTCTTCGAGCGTGGCCGCGCCTGCGTACCCCATGCCGGAACGCAGGCCACCGGCCAGCTGATAGGTGACGTCAGCCAACGTGCCGGCGTAGGGGACACGCCCCTCGATGCCTTCGGGCACCAGCTTGCGGGTGCCCGAACCGGGCGCCTGACCACTGGCATAGCGGTCGGCCCCCAGGCCCTGCATCGCACCCAGCGATCCCATGCCCCGATAGCTCTTGTACCGCCGACCCTCGAACAACTCCAGCTCGCCCGGCGCTTCGTCGGTGCCGGCCAGCAGTGAGCCGAGCATGATCGTCTCGGCCCCCGCGGCGATCGCCTTCACGACGTCGCCCGAGTAGGTGATGCCGCCGTCGGCGATGACCGGAACGCCCATGCGGCGCGCCGCCCGGGTGGTGAACCAGATCGCCGAGAGCTGCGGCATGCCGGCACCCGACACCACCCGCGTGGTGCAGATCGATCCGGCCCCGACGCCGACCTTCACGGCGTCTGCGCCTGCCTTCACGAGTGCCTCGACGCCTTCCTCGGTCACGACGTTCCCCGCCACCACCGGCAGCGCCGGCCACCCGGCCTTCAGTCGCTCGATGGCCTTGATCACACCGGCCGAGTGGCCGTGGGCGGTGTCGATCACGATTGCGTCGACGCCACGCGCGGCGAGCGCGTCGGCCCGCTCCTCGAGATCGACACCCACGCCGACTGCGGCCGCGACCCGCAGCCGACCCCTGGAGTCGCGCGACGCGTTCGGGTAGTCCTGGCTCTTCTGGATGTCCTTGACCGTGATCAGGCCGGCCAGCTTTCCGTCGGCGTCGACCAGCGGCAGCTTCTCGATGCGGTGCTGTTGCAGGAGCGCCTTGGCCTCCTCCAACGTCGTGCCGATCTGGCCGGTGACGAGCGGCGCCGCGCTCATGAAATCGGTGACGGGCCGGCTGTAGTCGGCGGTGGAACAGAAGCGCATGTCGCGGTTGGTGAGGATGCCCACGAGCTCGCCGTTGGGTCCGGTGATGGGTACGCCGCTGAACTTGTAGCGGTGCATCAACTCCTCGGCGTCTCCCAGCGTCGCGCTCGGTGGCAGGGTGACGGGATCGGTGATCATGCCCGACTGGGAGCGCTTCACCTTCTGCACCTCAGAGGCTTGATCGGCCGCCGAGAGGTTGCGATGGATCACCCCGATGCCGCCCTCGCGTGCCATGGCGATCGCCATCCGGGCTTCGGTGACCTTGTCCATCGCGGCCGAGACGAGCGGAACGGCCAGGCGGATGTCGGCGGCGAACCACGCGGAGGTGTCGACCGTGTCGGGGAGCACCTCGGAGTAGCCGGGCACGATCACGACATCGTCGAACGTCAAGGCCTCGAAGCGATCGAAGAATTCGTCACGGGCGTGGGGCATCTGCGGGCTCCTTCGTTGGGGGTGCGGTCGTCTGGGACGCGGCCGTATGGGGCGCAGTCGAGCGGGGATCGGGCGTGGGTCGCCGACTGGTGAGCGTCCGGAGCGTGCTGACGAGCAACAGGTGCTCTGCGGCGTGGACCCGTGCGGCCAATGATTCGAACGTGTCGTCGGGCAGGATGGGAACGGTTTCGGTGCCGATCACGGGCCCGTCGTCGACCCCTTCGTCGGGGACCAGGTGCACCATGACACCGGTGTGATCACGGGCGCCGGCCTTGGCATCGGCCAGGGCCCGCTCGATCGCCCGGGTGCCGGGGTATTCGCCCGGCAGCGCCGGATGGATGTTCACCACTCGATTCGGGAATCGCTGGAGGAACGTCATCGAGAGCAGCCGCATCCAGCCGGCCAGCACCACGAGATCGGGGTTGGCGCGAGCGACCACACGGCCGAGCCGTTCGTCGTAGGTCTCGCGGGCTTCGCCGGCCGGTGCGGCGCACACGACGGTCTTGATGCCCTCGTTCGCCGCTCTCACCAGACCGTACGAGTCGGAGCGGTTGCTCACGACCGTGACCACCTTGGCGTCGATCACCTTGGACCGGCAGGCGTCGAGCACCGCCTGCAGGTTCGTGCCGTTGCCGGACACCATCACCACGAGACGGGCCGTCATCGCACCAACGTCACTTCGCGTTGACCACGGACCAGCTCGCCGATCACCCAGGTGGGTTCGTCGATGGCGGCTCGGATCGATTGGGCGCTCTCGCGCGAACACACCAGCACCATGCCGATGCCCATGTTGAGCGTGCGGTGCAGCTCGTGGTCGGTCATCGCAGTGGCCAGCTCGCGCACCAGCCGGAACAGCGGCGGAACCGGCCAGGAGCCGAGCCGGACGTGAGCGCCGACTCCCTCGGGGAACACCCGGGGAAGGTTCTCGATCAACCCGCCACCGGTGATGTGGGCGAGCGCCTTGAGGCCCGGGTGGTCCAGTACGGCTTCCAACACGGGCAGGTACGACCGATGCGGGGTGAGGAGTGCGTCGACGAGTGGACGATCGAGCGGGGCGGGTTGGGCGTCGAGCGGGATCCACGCGAAGAGCTTGCGCAACAGCGAGTACCCGTTCGTGTGCGGCCCTGAGGACGCCACGCCCACGAGGAGGTCGCCCGGTGCAATGCCAGGCCGCGGCAGCATGTCGGCGTGGTCGACCACGCCGACCAACGTCCCGGCCACGTCGAAGGCGCCCTCGGTGTAGACCCCGGGCATCTCGGCGGTCTCGCCGCCGAGCAGCACACAGCCGGCAGCTTCGCAGGCATGCGCCATGCCTCCGACGACCGACGCGACGAGGGCCGAATCGAGGGTCGCCGCCGCGATGTAGTCGAGGAAGAACAACGGTCGGGCGCCCTGCACCAACACGTCGCCGACGCAGTGGTTGACGATGTCCTCGCCGGCCACGTGGGGCCGACCGGCGCGCGCCGCCAGCTCCACCTTGGTGCCCACACCATCGGTCGACGCAACGAGGATCGGTCGGGTCAGGTCCTTCAGCGCGCTGATGTCGATCGAGCCGCCGAAGCTGCCCACCCCGCCCAGCACCGCCGGGGTGTGGGTCCGCTCGACGCTCTGCTTGAGCAACTGCACCGCGAGGTTGCCCTCGTCGATGTCGACCCCGGCCGACGCATACGAGGTCAGCGTCGCTCCGGGCGCTCGCCACCCGATGTCGCGCCGGACCTGCATGCCCTCGAACGTGATCTGGTCGAGGGCACGGTAAGCGGACGCCCGGGCGCTCGCCAGATCGGGCCCGATGCCGGTGACGGACAGGACCCGGCCGCCGCTCGTGATGAGTGATCCGTCGGGCGCAACAGCGGTGCCGGCGTGGAACAGCACTGCTGGTGGAGCGGTTGGTCCCGGCGGGGCGTCGGCCGGCGACTCGTTCCGGAAGATCGGATGTTCGGCGACCGGCACACCGCCGCTCGAAGGGTCGACCGCGGAGGGCGCCGCCCCGGAGGGCTCGGCGAACGTGATCGGGGTGCCGGTGAGCGGGGCTTCGGGGTAGCCGGGCGCGGCCGCGACGACGGTGCAGGCCGAAGCGTTGATGAACCGGAGCGGCGCCGCGGTGTCGAGCCGACCCTCGCAACACGCGAGCAGCGTGTCCAGGAGATCGCTCTCGATGAGTGGCAGCACGGTCTGGGCCTCGGGGTCGCCGAATCGGCAGTTGAACTCGATGAGCTTGGGCCCCGCTGTGGTGAGCATCAACCCGGCGTAGAGGACCCCCACGTACGGCGTGCCGCGAGCGGCGAGGTGGTCGAGGACGGGTTGGATGAACGTGGCGAGCAGCTCGTCGGTCGAGTAGGGGATCGGCGCCGGTGCGAACGCGCCCATGCCACCGGTGTTGAGCCCGGTGTCGCCTTCGCCGATGCGCTTGTGATCCTGCGCGATGGGTAACGCCCATGCGGTGCGGCCGTCGCAGAGCGCGAGCAACGAGCACTCAGGTCCGACGAGCCGTTCCTCGAGCACCACCTCGCCGCTCGCCACGAGCGTGTGGAGGGCGACCTCGGTCTCGGCCTCACCGTTGGGGACCACCACGCCCTTGCCTGCCGCCAGGCCCGAACACTTCACCACCACCGGCCCGCCGTGCTGCCGCCACCAGGCCAGTGCGGCGGGCGCCTCGGTGAACGTGCCGAACGCGGGGGAGGGGATGCCGAGCTCGGCCGCCACTGCTCGGGTGTACGCCTTGGACCACTCGAGCCGGGCGGCGGCCCGGGACGGGCCGAACACCGCGATGCCGGCCTCGCCGAGCGCGTCGGCCAACCCGGCCTCCAACGCCGACTCCGGGCCGACGACGACCAGATCGACGAGTTCGGTCCGGCAGAACGCGGTGATCCCGGCGACATCGGTCGCTTGGAGATCGACGCGGGTGCCCGGCGTGCCGGCATTGCCCGGCGCGACGTAGATGGCGGGTTGCCGGGGGGAGGCCGCCAGCTTCCACGCCAACGCGTGTTCTCGGCCACCGCTACCGACGACGAGCACCTTCACGCGAGCGCGCCTTCGAAGGCCAACTTGCCCTGCTTCTCGGTGATGTGGAGTGGGTACTCGCCCGTGTAACACGCGTTGCAGTAGCCCGTCTCGCGCCCGATCGCCCGCATCATCCCGTCGAGGGAGAGGAACCCGAGCGAGTCGGCACCGATGCGCTCGCAGATCTCGGCCACGGTGTACTGCGCGGCGATGAGGTCGCCGTCGTGGCCCATGTCGACCCCGAAGTGGCATGCATGGGTGATCGGTGGGCACGTGATGAGCACGTGCACCTCGGAGGCGCCCGCGTCGCGCACGAGCTTCACGAGTGGGCCAGCGGTGGTGCCGCGCACGAGTGAGTCGTCGATCATCACGACCCGCTTGCCGGCGAGGTTCTCGGTGAGGGCGTTGAACTTGAGGGCGACGCCTCGTTCGCGGATGTCTTGGGTCGGTTCGATGAACGTGCGGCCGATGTAGCGGTTCTTGATCAGCCCGTCGTTGTACGGGATTCCCGTGGCCCGGGCGTACCCGATGGCGGCCGGGATCGAGGAGTCGGGCACCGGGATCACGACGTCGGCTTCGGTGGGGTACTCGCGGGCGAGCTCTTCGCCGAGCCGTTGGCGTACGTGATGGACGTTGCGGCCGTCCCATACCGAATCGGGTCGGGAGAAGTACACGAACTCGAACGTGCAGCGCGCCGGCACTGCGGCGGGTGCGAGCACTTGCAGGCGTTGGATCTCGGACCCGCGAAGGGTGACGATCTCGCCGGGCGCGACCTCGCTCACGTCGGAGCAGCCGAGCGTGTGGAGGGCGCACGTCTCGGACGCGACGGCCCATCCGCCGTGGGGGAGGCGACCGACGGAGAGCGGCCTGAACCCCCACGGATCGCGCACGGCGAGCACTCGGTCCGACGCGAGCACCACGAGGGAGTAGGCGCCCTTCCACGCAGGCAGGGTGCGCTCCAGTCGTTCCTCCCAGGTGCGCCCGCCGGCGGCCGCGAGCATGAGGGTGAGCACCTCGGTGTCGGAGGTCGCGGTGAGCCCGAACCCGCGGTTGAGCAGCTCCTCGCGCAATGCGGGCGCGTTGACCAGGTTTCCGTTGTGGGCCACAGCGATGGGGCCGTGCATCGATTCGACGAGGAACGGTTGGGCGTTGCGGCTGGCCGAGCCGCCGGTGGTGGAGTACCGGGTATGGCCGATGGCGTGGTAGCCGGTGAGCGGCAACAGCCGTTCGGGCGTGAAGATCTGCGAGACCAGGCCGCTGTCCTTGTGGAGCCGGGCGCGCTGGCCGTCGGAGACCGCGATTCCGGCCGCCTCCTGACCGCGGTGCTGCAGGGCGTAGAGCCCGAAGAACGCCAGTTGGGCGACCCCGTCTCCGTGAGGCGTCGAGAGGCCCAGGACACCGCACTCCTCGTGGGGAGAGTCGGAGAAGTCGTGGTCACCCATGGAGCAGCTCCCGGTCGGCTTGGAGGATTCGATCGTGTTGGGTCTGGCGCTCGGCCGCCACCGCCGACGCGATCCGAGGATCGTGCAGCCCGAGGATCTTGGCGGCGAAGAGCGCGGCGTTCACCGGTTCCATCACCGTGGCACACGCGACGCCGAGGGGCACCCGCAGATTCGACCACACGTCGTTGGGATCGCCCGGCGGTGGACAGGCGATCACTGGGGAGTCGACCTGCGAATCGGTGACCGCAGCCAATGCGTTGGCCCGACCGGCCACGACGACGAAGACCTTGGGTCGGGGATCGGCTTCGTAGCCCCGAACGATCTCGAGCACGTGCTCGGTCGTCCGATGGGCCGATCCGACCCGCGACTCGACGGTGAGGCCGAACCGCTCGGCGGCGGTGGCGATGGCTCGGGCATGCTCCTTGTCGGCAGCCGAGCCGATGAGGATGACCAGCAACGGGGTCACAGCAGTCCTTCGTGGCGGAGGGCATCGATGAGGCGGAGCCCCACCGGTTCGGTGCCGGGCTCGAAGCGACGCCCGGTCAGGCGTTGGTAAGCATCGACGTATCGCTCGGTCGTCTCGGCGATCACGTCGGGGGGAAGCGGGGGCGAGGCTCCCTCGCCTCGATATCCCGCGGCGGCGAGCCACTTGCGGATGGGCTCCTTGTCGAAGCTCTCGGGATCCTCCCCGAGGGACAACTGGCGCTCGTAGGAGTCGGCCGACCAGAACCGTGACGAATCGGGGGTGTGGACCTCGTCGATGAGCAGCAGCTCTCCCTCGGGGCCGATGCCGAACTCGTACTTGGTGTCGGCGAGGATGAGCCCCGCGTGCGCAGCGGTGCGTCGCCCGACGTCGAACAGTGCCAACGCCGCGGCCTGCACGCGGTCCCACAGACCGGCCGCCACGAGGCCCTTGGCGGGGACATCGGCGCAGGTGAGGGGCACGTCGTGGCCGCCGTGTTCGGCCTTGCTGGTGGGAGTCACGATCGGGTGGGGGAGTTCGACGTTCTTCCGTAGCCCGTCGGGGAACGTGTACCCGTAGATGGTGCGAGCGCCTTCGTCGTACTGGCGCCACAGCGAGGTCGAGGTCACCCCGGTGATGTGCCCCCGCACGATCACTTCGACGGGCAGCGTGGTCGCCTCGACGGCGATCGATGCGTTCGGGTCGGGGACCGAGACCAGGTGGTTGGCGACGATCGAACGGGTCTGCTCGAACCACCATGCGGCGAGCTGGTTGAGGACCTGGCCTTTGGAGGGGACGGCGGCCACCACCCGGTCGAACGCCGAGAGCCGATCGGTGGTGATGAGCAACCGGCGGTGGTCGGGCAATCGGTACGACACCCGCACCTTGCCTTCGCGGCGATCGGGGAGTGGCAGCTCGATGTCGGTGAACACCATCACGGCTTCCTCAGAGCTCCTTCGCATGGCGGACTCCCGCCTCGAACAATCGCAGCCCGAGCCCCGCCGCCGCGCCGCGACCCCGCCGAGGATGTTGACTCGCCAGTGCGTGGTTCTCCGGGTGGGGCATCAGGCCGAGCACCACGCCGCTCGGATCGCAGATGCCGGCGATGTCGAGCGCCGAGCCGTTCGGGTTGACCCGATAGCGCAGCGCGACCTGCCGACCGGCCGTGAGAGCGGCGAGCGTTTCGGCGGGGGCGACGAACCGGCCTTCGCCGTGGGCGATGGGGCAGTGGATCGCGTCGTCGAGTCCGTCGGTCCAGATGCACACCGACGGCACGGGGTCGAGCTCGACCCAACGGCACTCGAACTGGCCGTCGACGTTGTGGCCGAGGGCGGCGCGGAGGCCGGGACCCGGGAGGAGCCCGGTCCGCACGAGGGTCTGGAACCCGTTGCAGATGCCGAGCACCGGGCGGCCGGAGGCGACGAAACCGGCCAGCCGGTCGCCGAGGGCCTGCTGCAGCTCCAGCGCGAACAGGCGTCCGGCCCCGAGCGAGTCGGCGTACGAGAATCCCCCGGCGATGACGAGCATCCGGGCGGAATCGAGCAGGGTGGGGTCGCGGTGCAGGTCGCCGACGAGCGCGATCTGCGGCTCGGCGCCGGCGAGGTCGAGTGCCAGGGCGACATCAAGGTCGCGGTTGGTGCCCGGAGCGGCAACGACCAGAGCGAGCGGCCGGCTCATGACGCCCCCCAGGCCGCGACGAGTTCGCTCACCGCGATGGGGCGGATGCCGGGGAGGCGCAGCTCCGGCTCGGCGATCACCCGGCCGAGCACCGTGACGGATTCGCCGAGGAGCGTAGCGAACCGGTCGAGCAGCTCGGGCTCGATCTCGACGACGAGTCGGGAGGCCGACTCCGAGAACAGCGCCACCGTGAGGTCGTCGTGGCCGGCATCATCGATGGCGATGCCGAGCCGGCCACCGATGCACATCTCGGCGAGTGTCACGGCGAGCCCGCCCTCGCTGCAGTCGTGGGCCGCCCGGACGAGCCCTGCGAGCACCGCTTGGTGGAAGCAGCGGTAGCGCGCCGGTGCGTCGGGGTCGGGCGCCGGCACCACGCCGGGAGCCGTGTCGAACTCCTGCACCATGTCGAGGTGGCTGCCGGCGAACTCCTCGCTGGTGTGCCCGACCAGCACGACGAGATCGCCCGGAGCAGCCAGATCGGTGGTGACGGACCTGGCCGCGTCGGGGACGTGGGCGACGGCGGTGATCACCAACGTCGGCGGCACGGAGTGGCGTTCGCCGTCGTTGCCGAGGTATTCGTTGTTGAGCGAGTCCTTGCCCGAGACGAACGGGGCGCGGTAGGCGATGGCGGCATCGCAGCAACCCTCGACGGCCTCGACCAGATCGCCCAGCGTCGACGGCCGTCGGGGATCGCCCCACGAGAAGTTGTCGAGCAGCGCCACCCGGTCGGGGTCGGCGCCGGCGACCACGGCATTGCGGATCGCCTCGTCCACCGCGGCGTAGGCCATGCGGTACGGGTCGTGCAGACCGTGCCACGGATTCACGCCGATGCCGATGGCGAATCCGTCGGCATCGCCCGGTTCGGCGAGGACCACGCCGTCGGATGGGCCGTCGGCGGCCACTCCCGTGAACGGGCGCACCACGGTCGCGCCGCGGATCTCGTGGTCGAAGCGGTGGATGACCGCTTCCTTCGAGGCGATGTTCGGGTGGGCGAGCAGCGCGAGGAGTGTCGCCGCCGGGTCGGCCGGCTGCCTGCGGCCGGGGTCCGGCACCGTACGGACGGGTTCGGGGAGCACCGCCGCCATCGCCCGCTGGGGCCGGCCATCGTGCAAGAAGTGAGTGTCGAGATCGAGCACGGTTTCGCCCTCGAACGTCACCACCAGCCGCCCGTCGCCGGTGAACTCGCCGAGATCGGTGAGCTCGACTCCGTGACGGTCGCAGAGGGCGCGCAGCTCACCGACCCGTTCGGGCGGGGCCGACAGCACCATGCGCTCCTGGGCCTCGGACAGCCAGATCTCCCACGCCGACAGGCCCGGGTACTTGAGCGGCGCGTGGGCCAGTTCGACTCGGGCCCCGATGCCCTCGGCCATCTCGCCGACCGCCGAGGAGAACCCGCCCGCGCCGCAGTCGGTGATGGAGGTATAGATGCCGTGCGCTTCGAGGAGCACGTCGCCGACGAGCTTCTCGGTGATGGGATCCCCGATCTGCACGCTCGCCCCGGCCACCTCGCCGGTGGTGGCGTCCATCGTGGCCGACGAGAACGTCGCCCCCCGGAGCCCGTCGCGCCCGGTCCGCCCACCGATGGCGATCACCCGGTCGCCGGGCTGCGGCCCGGGCAGCGCGGCTGACTCCTCGGCCACGCCGATGCAACCGCAGAACACGAGCGGGTTGGCGGTGTAGGCGGGGTCGTAGAGCACCGCTCCGGCCACCGTGGGCAGGCCGATCTTGTTGCCGTAGTCGGCCACACCCGCCACCACGCCGGAGCGGATCCGCCGGGGATGCAGTACCCCGTCGGGAAGATCCGCCGCTGGGAGATCGGCCGGCCCGAAGCACAGGATGTCGGTGCACGCGATCGGGTGGTGCGCGGCGCCGAGGATGTCGCGTATCACCCCGCCGACACCCGTGTTGGCGCCGCCGAAGGGCTCGATGGCCGAAGGGTGGTTGTGGGTCTCGGCCTTCAATGCGAGGGTCCGCCCCGGTTGGAACTTCACGATCCCGGCGTTCCCGACGAACGACGACACGACGAACGGTGCGTCGATCTGTTCGGTGGTGTCGCGGAGCCGCGTGAGCAGCGCCGGGAGCTGCCGGCCGTCGGCGGCCGTGAGACGCGCCCGGAACGTCTTGTGTGAGCAGTGCTCGCTCCACGTCTGGGCGATCGTCTCGAGCTCCACGTCGGTGGGGTCTCGACCCTCGCCCGTGAAGTGCGCCTGGAGCGCGCCGAGCTCCTCGGGATCGAGCGCCATGCCGCGCTCGATGTTGAGCGCCTGCAGACCGGCGGCGTCGAGCGAACGCACTGCGATCGTTCGAACCGGGGTGAGCGGCGCCTCGGCGGCGTCGAACGGCGCCTCGATCGCGCCCACCGCCCAGCGTTCGATCACCGGGTTGGCGAGGAGGCGGGCGACGAGGCGGTCGAGATCGCCGTCGCCGAGGTGGCCCTGGATCTCGTAACGACGGCCGGTCGCCGCCGCTTCGACGGCCACACCGAGCAGGCGGGCCGACCGGACGACCTCGTGCGCGACGGGGTCGGTCACGCCGGGTTGGAGAACGGTCTCCACGACCTGAGTTCCGCCGGCGGGTGGGTCCCACGAGGCGTGTTGCAGGAGCGGCTCCACGAGCACGGAATCGAGGAGCGCGTGATCCTCGGGAGACAACGAGCCCAGCACGAACACCACGTCGGCCACCGAGATCGACTCCACGCCCGTGAGCCCGAGGGCGTGGGCATCGGCCAGCAGCGAGGTCGCCCGGGGATCGGCGTCCAGCGTGGCGATCGTGATGCGGCCCACTCGGCTCACGAGGACCTCCGTGAACCGTTCGGCGTCGCCATACCTCGAACGTAGCCATGCACCTCTCGGAGTCCGGTCGGCGTGTACGAAAAGTCAACGGGCGACGCGAGCGGGGCCGGCCCGGAGTGCTCCGTCGACGGCTCCGAGCCCCACGTCCGTAGCCTCGCGGGCGTGACCGAACCCCCCATGACCCGACTCGTCCTCGTCCGCCACGGCGAGTCGGTGTCCACCGTGAGCCGGCGGATCGGCGGCTTCCGGACCTGCGGCGGCCTCTCACCGCTCGGACGTCAGCAGGCCGAGCGGCTCCGCGATCGATTGGCCACCACGGGCGAGATCGTCGCCGACGTCGCTCTACTCGTCACAGTTCCCCCGGGCCCGGGAGACCGCCGAGCTGATGGCTCCCGCGCTCGGAGGGCTGCCGGTGGTGGAGCACGAAGGATTCGGCGAACACGACCCGGGCGAGGCCTGTGACGGGCTGTCCTTCGACGAGTTCGTGGCGGCGCACGGCCAGCGCGATTGGGAAGGCGATCCTTTCGGTGAGACCTTCCCGGGGGAGAGACCGTCGCTGCGTTCCACTACCGGGTGGGCCTCGCCCTGTATGACGTCCTCCAGCAGCATGTGGGTCGCACGGTGGTGGTGGCCTGCCACGGGGGCGTGGTCGATGCGACGTTCCGCCAGCTGCTGCGCGCCCCGTCCACCGGGAACTTCCAGCTCCACACCCTCAACACCGCGATCACCGAGCTCCGGGTGACGCCGTCACGGCCGTGGCAGCTCCTGCGCTACAACGATGCCGCCCACCTGGCCGGGCTTCCCGCCGAGACGCCACGGTGACGTGATGGTCCAGTTCGATCTCGTCGTGGTCGGCGCCGGTTCGGCCGGATGCGTGGTGGCCGCCCGCATGTCGCAGGATCCGGCGACCCGGGTGCTGCTGCTCGAAGCCGGCCCCGCCGACACCGACACCGACCCCGCCGAGCTTCGCGGAGCATCGTTCTTCGACGCCATCGACGTGCCGGGACGAACCTGGCCCGACCTCACGGTTCGAAGGTCCATCGCCCAGGAGCCGAGGGTCTACACGCGGGGGCGGGGCATGGGCGGCAGCTCCACGATCAACGCGATGGTGGCGATCCCCGGGGAGGCGGGCGACTACGACGGCTGGGCCGAGCTCGGCGCCACCGGCTGGGACTGGGCGTCGGTGGCCCCGTGGTTCGAGCGGACGGCGCTGAGCCTCCATCGGGCGCCCGATCACGAGATCGGGCCGCTCGCCCGTGCCCTCACCCGAGCCTGGGGCGACCGCATCGAACGAACGCTGCTCACCCGAGATGCCTGCGGAGTACGCGTGTCGGCGGCCGATGCCTACCTCGCACCCGCTGGCCACCGCCCGAACCTCACGATCCGACCCGACTCGCTGGTCGACCGGGTCGTCATCAGCGCCGGAAGGGTGAGCGGCGTCCTGCTGGCCGATGGTGAGCTCATCGAGACCGACCGAGTGGTGGTGTGCGCCGGTGCCATCCATTCGCCGGCGGTGCTCCTGCGATCAGGGGTCGACCGGCCCGGCATCGGCCTGAACCTCCAGGACCATGCCGCCCTCCCGATCATGATCCAGTACCACCCAGGCCTGGCTCCTGGGCCGTCCACGCTCGCCGTCAGCTCGATCGCCCGGCTGTCGTCGGGCTCGGCGGTCAACGATCTGCAGGTCCTCCCGCTCGAGCACCTGGGCCAGGCCGCGCCGGGTTTCGGGATGTTGATGGTGGCCCTCATGCAGGTGCGCTCCAGCGGGCAGGTGCGCCTGGCGAGCCCTGATCCGACGGTCGATCCGCTCTCGGAGTTCTCGATGCTCAGCGACGCCGACGACCTGGCCCGGCTGCGCAGCGGCGCCGAGCAGACCGTCGAGCTGCTCACCGGACCCGAGTTCGCCGAGATCGGCACGCCGCTCGTCCCCGATCTCTCCGATCAGGGACTGCTCGCCGGCCTCGGCGACTACGTCCACGCCGCCGGGAGCTGCCGGATGGGCGCCCCCGACGATCCGCTCGCGGTGGTCGATCCCGACGGTGCAGTGATCGGGATGCACGGGCTGTTCGTGTGCGACGCATCGGTGTTCCCCACCGTGCCACGCGCCAACACCCACCTCCCTGTGGTGATGGTGGCCGAACGCCTGTGCGCCCGCTGGGAGGTGCTACGACAATGACCATGGCCAAGGACTCGTCATTCATCGAGCTCGGCGACGGTTGTTTCGCCTACGTCCAGCACGACGGCAGCTGGGGGTGGAGCAATGCCGGCCTCGTGGTGGGCGACGGGGCGTCCTTGCTCGTCGACACCCTGTTCGATCTGCGGCTGACCGCGAAGATGCTCGACACGATGCGCAACGCGGTGCGCACCGCACCGATCGGAACAGTGATCAACACCCACGCCAACGGCGATCACTGCTACGGCAACGAGCTCGTCGCCGACGCCGAGATCATCTCGTCGTCGGCCGCCGCCCACGAGATGTCGGAGGTGCCGCCCGCGTTGCTCGCCGGGCTCAACGCTGCGCCGGGCGAGGTGGGCGATCTGTTCCGCTCGTTCTTCGGCGAGTTCGAGTTCGAAGGCATCACCCTCACCCTGCCGACCCGTACGTTCGACGGTCGCCTCGACCTCGAGGTGGGCGGCCGGGCGGTGGAGTTGATCGAGGTGGGACCGGCGCACACCCGGGGCGATGTCATCGCCGTGGTCCCCGACGCCCGGACCGTGTTCACCGGCGACATCCTGTTCATCGGAGGTACGCCCATCGTGTGGGCGGGGCCGCTGTCGAACTGGGTCGCGGCGTGCGACCTCATGTTGGGGATGGACATCGAGACGGTCGTGCCCGGGCACGGCCCCGTGACCGACAAGTCGGGCGTCGCCGCCGTTCGCGACTACCTCGCGTACATCGAACAGGAGGCGACCGCCCGGCACGACGCCGGGATGGACGCCTGGGACGCCGCCCGCGACATCGCGTTGCACGGCTTCGGAGCGTGGAGCGAACGAGGGCGCATCGCGGTCAACGTCGACACCGTGTACCGCACGATCGATCCCTCCCATCAGAGCCCCGACATCGTCGAGCAGTTCCGCCGGATGGCCGTGCTCGATCGGGGGGAGTGATCGTTCCCGTCGCCCCCGTCACGGTTGCCGGTGGGGGACCGGCGGCATGGGCCGTGGCGGCCGAGCTCGCGGCGCGCGGCATCGAGGTGGTGGTGGCAAACCCCGCCCCCGGGGCACCGTGGCCGGCGACGTACGGCTGCTGGGTCGACGATGTGGAGCACGCCGGGCTCGACCCGGATGCGGTGGGTCGCCGCTTCGATCGGGTGACGGCCATCGGCACCCGCCCGCACTCGGTGGGACGGCCCTATCTCGTGATCGACAACCAGGCGTTGGCCGATGGGCTACGGCGTCGAGCCGCGAACGCCACCCTGCTGGCGACCGGCGTGCGCCGCGTGCGCGACCTCGGCTCCGCCGTCGAGGTGACGGCGAGCGACGGGTCGACCTTCCTGACCAGCGTCGTGATCGACGCAACCGGCTCGGAACCGGCGCTCGTCACGCGTCACGCGACCCGCCGTCCGGTCCCGGTGCAGGCGGCATTCGGGCTGGTCGCCCGCTTCGACCGGCCCCCGGGGGAACCCGGTTCGTTCACCCTCATGGATTGGCGCCCGGCGCCCGGTTCGGACCCGGCGACGCCCTCGTTCCTCTACACGTTCGAGCTGGGCGACGGGTGGTGGCTCGCCGAGGAGACCTCGCTCGCCCGTGCGCCCTCGCTGTCGTTGGGGGAGCTGCGGCGCCGGCTGGAGCGCCGGCTCGAGTCGACCGGCAGCGTGGTGCTGGAGCAGCGGGCTCACGAAGAGGTCGCGATCCCCATGGGCCACCCGGTACCGCCGGCCCAGCTGCCGGTGGGGTTCGGCGCCGCGGGCGGGCTCGTCCACCCGGCGACGGGCTACTCCCTCGGCGGGACGCTGCGCGCCGCACCGGTGCTCGCCGACGCCGTCGCCGAGGCCATCGCTGCTGGTTCGAGTCCGGCAACGACGGCCGCCGCGTGCTGGTCGGCGCTGTGGCCGGCCGACCGTCGCCGGGCCCGGGCGCTCCAGGAGTACGGGCTCGATGTCCTGCTCCGGCTCGACGCGCCGACGACGGCGGCGTTCTTCGACGCGTTCTTCGAGCTTCCGCCGGACCTCGTGCGGGCCTACCTGGATCCGCGCCCCGAGGTCGCCGACGTCGTGCGCGTCATGCGGACGCTCTTCGCTGCCGCGCCCTGGCGGCTGCGGTCCGCCCTCGTGACCGGCGATCCTCGCCGGTTGGCGTCAGCGTTCGTTCGCCGGGGTTGAGGCGACTCCGGGCTCGTCCTGCCACGGCACCGCCCGGTGTTCGTTCCGGCGCTGCGGTGTCGCGGGCGATCCGGGCCCGCGTGCCGAACCGGTTGCGGCGGCCGCTGTTCGGGCGGATCGCCGAACGGCGAGCACCCAACCGATGAGCACGCAACCGCTGAAGATGAACCACTGCACGGCGTACCCGAGGTGGGGTCCGTCGTCGAGACGTGGGAGCACCGGCGCGTCGACCGCCGGTTCATCGGGTACCGACTCGACCCGTTCCACGAACAGTGCATCGGCGGGCACCGCGGTCGCCGCGCTCGGTGCGGTGCGAAACCGGGCGACGAGTTCGACGGTGCCGGCCGGCGGCGGGGGCACGGCATCGGCCGAACCGACCGTGCCGCGGTTGACGTAGACGGTCGGGCCGTCGGTGGTGGCGAACGGGCTGACGAGCAGATACCCGCCTGCGGTCGGGACCTGATCGGTGTCGCCCTCGTAACGGCCAGTAACCGCTACCGCTCGCCATTCGCGCTCGTCGACGGGTTGCTCGTCGAGGGCGGCGAACGCGGCGATCGGTGCGGCCGTGCGGGAACGGACGAGATCGTTGAAGGACTGGCGTTCGTCGAGCCGTCGGAGCTGCCAGAACCCGAGGCTCACCATGAGCACGGCGCCGCCGACGACCATGAGGGTGAACCCGATCCACTTGGGTCGGGCGAGGAATCGATACATCAGCGTCGACGGTATCGGTGCTTCAGACCCGCTCCCACAGCATCGGGTCGCCCGGATCGTCGAAGAGGTGCTGGGCCGGCGAACGCTTCTCGATGTGGCCGATCAACCCGCGATAGATCCCGAACCCACACAGTTCTCGCAGGCGCGTCGTGAACCCCGCCACCGTGGTGAGCGGGATGCCGAGCTGCTGGTTCTCCTGCTGGCGGATCCATCCGGCGCAGTAGTTCATGGCGATGCCCATCCGGGAGGCGTCAGTGGTGTTGGCTCCACCGCCGTGCCACAGGCTGCCGTGCCACACGAGCACGCTTCCCTTGGGCATCTCGGCGGCGATCGACCTCGGGTGCGTCCCGTACGTGGGCGCGTGGTCGGAGAGGTGGGTGCCGGGGCAGATGCGGGTGGCGCCGTTGGCCTCGGTGAAATCGGTGAGCGCCCACATCGTGTTGCACACGGTGGCCGGATGCGGGCGGGGGAGCGGCATCACCTGGTCGTCGGCGTGGATGGGCTGGGCGACTTCGCCGGGGCCGATGGCGATCGACGACAGCGAACTGATCAGGCATCCCCGGTCGAGCACGCCCTCCACGATGGGGAGCACGGTGGGCCAGGTGGGGATCACCTCGAACGCCGGGCCGCGGGTCAACAGGTTGTAGACACGCCACGTCGCGTGGCCCTCGAAGCTGTTGTCGCCCGGTCCTCGCGCTTCGTCGCTGGTGATGCGGTCGAGGCGCTCACGCAACTCGTCGGCCATGTCGGTGGGGAACGCGTCGGTGACGATCGTGTAGCCATCGGTCGCGAGCCGTTCGAGGTGTGATCCGAGCAATGCCTCGTCCATGTCGAGAGGACCGTAGACGCCGGTGCGTGGCAGGCTTTCACGGTGACCGAGCTCCCCGACTTCTCGATCCCTCACCAGGAGAAGATCGATTGGATGATCGAGACCGCCGGGTGGGCGTTGGAGCCCGTGGCGGCGCGGATCGACACCGATCCGCCGACGCCGGGCTACGCCTACTCGATCGGTTTCCCCCAGGCGTTCTCGTTCCCCGAGGTGGTGGTGTTCGGACTCACCCCAGTCGCCGCCCGAGGATTGATCGGGTTGGTCGCCGACGCGTTGCGGGGCGGCACCGAGATCCCGATCGCGGTGGAGGTCGTCGGGTTGCTGGACAACGGGCTGCGCTGCCAGTTCGCGCCGGTCGAACTCGGCGAGTGGGGCCCGATGTTCGCGACGGCGACGGCGTTCCACCGCGGGTCCGCGTACGACATGGTGCAGTTGCTGTGGCCCGATCGGTTCGGGCGGATGCCCTATGAGGCCGGGTTCGACACCCGGGTGGTGCACGCCCAACCGGTGATCGGGTCGGTCGGGACGGCCGAGTCCTGAGCGCTCAGCTCTGCTCGGGAAGGCCCCGGCGCTCGTTCAGTTCCGCAGCCAACTCGTCGAGCGCCTCGAGTTGGCCGGCCACCAACGCATCGCGCCGGCACGGGTCGGCCTCGATGGCCCCGACCAGTTCCGGCCAGGTGCCGTGGGGACGCTCGAGCAGGCGGCGCAGGGCGACGGACAACGCCGCGATCGGGTCGCGGTCGTAGGTCACGAGCAGCGTGAGCGCGTCGGCCTTGGTCAGGCGACGGCGCGCAGCGTCTGGCGTTCGTCGAGGCACCAGCCGGCACCGTACTCGGCGAGCAGGCCCAGGTAGGGAACGGGATCGAACGCCTCGGGGCCCAGCACCCCGACACCGTTCCAGCCGCCGCCGGCCAGCAGCTCCATGGCCACGACCGGGTTGAGCGCGGTCTGCCACACCACCGACTGATGGCCGTACTCGGCCATCGTCCAGGCGTTGTCGACCACCTGGTAGAGGTACGTCGAGCGGGGCAGGTGGTCGACTCCCAGGCCATCGACGAGCGTGCCGGCGCACGTGAGGCCGGTCATCCGGTCGCCCAGCTCGGCGGGATTGGGGAGGCAGGCGGCGACGAGGTCGCGTGGGCTGACCGCGGTGCCGCGGACATCGACCGGCCGGGTGCGGTCGAGCCCGAGCTTGTGCAGCGTCCGCAGGACGTCGATGAACTCCTCGCCCAGGCCGTACTTGAACGTCACGCGGTCGACATCGATCCACCGCGGCATCAGGATCACTTCTTCGTGCTCGACGTTGACGCAGGTGACCGGCCCGATGCCGGCCGGGAAGTCGAACACCTCGGGTTCCGAGAACGGCTCGGTGGTGAACAGCCCCGGCTCGCGCTCGTACACGAGCGGCGGGTTCAGGCACTCCTCGATCGTTGTCCAGATCGAGAACGTGGGTGCGAAGCCCATGCCATCGATCACCAGGTTCGACCCGTCACGCACGCCGAGTGTGTCGATGCGGGCGAAGAGGTGGTCAGCGGCGTAGCGGGCGAAGACGTCGGAGAGTCCCGGCTCCACGCCCATGCCGACCAGCGCCAGTTGGCCGCGTTGGGCCCAGTCGTCGTGGGAGGCGAGCTGCTCGGCGCCGAGGATCGTGCCGACTTCGTTGTAGGGGTCGGTGGGGTGCGGCTCGGACAGGTGCATGGCCATGTCGATGTAGGTGGCGCCGGCTTCGCGGGCGGCGTCGAAGATCGGAGGGTTGAACCGCGGGTCGCAGGCGTTCACCACCACGTCGGCACGTACGTGGCGGGCGAGGGTCAACACATCCGCAACCGACGATGCGTCGACCTTGGTGGCAGTGACGCGGGGATCGTCGATGCGGTCGGCGGCCCGCCCGGCTCGATCGAGATCGATGTCGGCGATGACCAGATCTTCGAAGAAGTCCCGGCGGGCGGCGATCGCAGCCATCGCGGCTCCGACTCCTCCGGCTCCTATCAGCAGGATGCGCATGGAGGCACTGTACTGACGAATCAGTCAGTAGTCCAGCATTTCAGACTGATTCGTCAGTCGGAACTGACGGAGTGGTCAGTCAGATTATGGCAGGTAGAGCCCCGAGCGGCTCCGTCGCGGTTGGTGGCGGCGGTTTGACTACCCTCCCGATGGGTCGCCGAGGGGAGCGCACATGCCGGGGTGGAACTACGCGGACGTCTTCGAATCGGTGGCCGCAGCGGTCGGTGACCGCCCGTGCCAGATCCAGGGCGACCGGCTGATCACCTGGCGCGAGTTCGACCGGCGAGCGAACGCGCTCGCCGCCGATCTGCTGGCCGCCGGGCCTCGGGCACCAGTCGAAGGTGGCGGCCTACCTGTACAACGGCCCGGAGTACCTCGAGAGCTACGTCGCCGCGTTCAAAGCGGGCGTCGCCCGGTCAACACCAACTACCGGTACGGCCCCGAGGAGATCGTCTACCTGTTCGACAACGCCGATGCCGAGGCGGTGGTGTTCCACGCCTGCTTCGCCGAGCTGATCGAACGGCGTGCGGCATCGCCTGGCGAAGGTGAAGCGTTGGTACGTGGTGGCCGACGAGACCGGGCCCGGCCCGGACTGGGCCGTCGGCGTACGAGTCGGTGGTGGCGGCCGGCGCCGACCGGGTGGTCGCCCCGTGGGGCCGAAGCGGTGACGATCTGCTCCTGCTGTACACCGGCGGCACCACCGGAATGCCCAAGGGTGTGATGTGGCGCCAGGACGACCTGTTCCAGGTGCTCGGCGGCGGCGGGCAGCCATTGCTCGGCATCCCTCCGGCCGCCGATCTCGAAGCCGTGGCGGCGATGGCGGCCGCTACTGCCCCAGGGCCCCGTCACGCTCGTGGCCTGCCCGCTCATGCACGGCACCGGCCAGTTCTCGGCGTTCGATCACCATGGCGCTCGGCGGGGTCGATCGTGACGCTGCCGTCGCGTCGATTCGACGTCGGCCGAGCTCTGGACGCGTGGTCGAGCAGCGGCGGGTGAACTCCATCGTGATCGTGGGCCAGGCGTTCGCCGGCCCGATGCTCGACCACCTCGACCACCACCCCGGCCGAGCTACGACCTCAGCTCGGTCGCGATGATCTCGTCGTCGGGGGTGATGTGGAGCCAGGAGAACAAGGACGGCCTGCTACGCCACCTGCCTGCAGCGGTGATGTTCGACTCGCTGCGGCTCCTCAGAGGCCGTCGGGCTCGGCGGCTCGGTGTCGGGCGGCGGAGTGGCAGCGGCCACCGCCAAGTTCCAACTCGGCCCGACCTGCGCGGTGTTCACCGACGACGGCCGTCGGGTCGAGGCCGGCTCCGGCGAGCAGGGCATGGTGGCGGTCACCGGCTACATCCCGCTCGGCTACTACAAGGACGAGGCCAAGACGGCCCAGACGTTCCGCACCTTCGAGGGTCGGCGCTGGAGCGTGCCCGGCGACTGGGCCGAGGTCGCCGCCGACGGTGCGCTGCAGCTGCTCGGTCGCGGGTCGGTGTGCATCAACACCGGCGGCGAGAAGGTGTTCCCCGAAGAGGTCGAAGAAGCGCTCAAGACCCACCCCGGGGTTCGTGACGCCGTGGCGGTCGGGCATCCCCGACGCTCGGTTCGGCGAGCGGATCTGCGCAGTCGTCGAAGACCGAGGACGGGGCGAGTCCCGATCTGGAGGAGCTGGCCGGGCACGTTCGGATCGCGACTCGCCGCCTACAAGGCGCCCACGCGACCTGGTCCTCGTCGACACCATCGGCCGCGCCCCGAACGGCAAGGTCGACTACAAGCGCCTCAAGGCGCTCGCAATCGATCAGGTCGGCTGAACCCGATCAGACGGCCTGGCATCGCGGCGACCCGGTGCTATCGTCTCGGCACTGCATCACGAGCGGCTCGACCTCGGTCGGGCCCGGCAACCTGGGACGGAAGCCCCAAGGTGCTTTCCACTTCGGTGGAGATGTGGCCACTCGTCAGGGTGGCAACCAAGGCTTCCGCTCGTGGGCACGTCGAACCAGGACCGTGACGCGAGAGGAGGCCCCGACATGACTGCACCCATCAGCCGCGCCCCGTACCCCGTGAGTGGTGCGTGGATGCCGACTCAGCCGGCGGGCATCGCCAGTTCCTCCGCATCGCCTCGGACCGACCGCTCGCCCTCGACGGCGGCGGCCTGCTGCGTGACGTCGACATCGCCTACGAGACCTGGGGCCAGTTGAGCGACGCCCGTGACAACGCAGTGCTTGCTGTGCCACGCCTGGACCGGCGACAGCCACGTCATCGGGCCGATGGGGCCGGGCCACGCCACCGCCGGCTGGTGGGACGGCGTCGTTGGTCCCGGATGCGCCATCGACACCGACCGCTTCTTCGTCGTGTGCGCCAACGTGCTCGGCGGTTGCCAGGGGTCGACCGGGCCGGCCTCGCCGCATCCTGTCGACGGCCGGCCCTACGGGTCGCGGTTCCCGGTGATCACGATCCGTGACATGGTTCGAGCACAGGCTCGGCTCTCCGATCACCTCGGGCATCACCACCTGGCACAGCGTGGTGGGTGGCTCGATGGGCGGCATGCAGGTGCTCGAATGGGCGATCACGTATCCCGCAACGGGTGCGCTCGATCGCGCCGATCGCAACGTGCGCCCAGTCCACCGCCCAGCAGATCGCGTGGGGGGCCATCGGTCGGCGGGCGATCCGGCTCGACCCGAACTGGCAGGGCGGCGACTACTACGACGCCGAGCCGGGCGAGCGGCCCCCACGGAGGGCTCGCCGTCGCTCGCATGGTCGCCCAGGTGACGTTCCGTAGCGACAACGTGTTCAACGACCGGTTCGGGCGGGAGCTCGCCGACGGGGCGACGCTGCGCGACGAGCTCGACCTCTGGCAGCGCTTCGAAGTCGAGCGCTACCTCGACCATCACGGCGACAAGCTCGTGCGCCGCTTCGACGCCAACAGCTATCTCATCATCGGCAAGGCAATGGATCTGCACGACGTGGGCCGCGGGCGCGGCGGTCTCGAATCGGCGATGGCCCGAATCAAGGTGCCCACGCTCACGATCGGGATCTGGAGCGACATGCTGTATCCCGCCTACCAGCAGCGACTGATCCGCGACTGTCCTCGTCCGTCGTGGTACCCCGTGCGAGTACGTCGAGATCGACTCCCCGCACGGGCACGACGCGTTCCTCATCAATCTCGACCAGGTCGGCGCCCCTCTCGCCGAGTTCCTCGACGGAGTGTCCAAGCATGGCTGACCACCCCCCGCTCCACCTCGACTCCCTCGCCGTGCGCGGCGGTCGGCGTTCGAACGACCGGTCGCTCGCTGCGCCGATCTGGGCCTCGACCGTCTGGGAATCCGACTCGCTCGACGATGCCCGCAGGCGTTCCACCGGTGCTCGCCAGGAGCACTTCTACGGTCGCTACGCCAACCCGACCGTCAACGCCTTCGAAGACGCGGTGGCCCTGCTCGAAGGGGCCGAGGCGGCGCTCGCGTTCGGCTCGGGCATGGGCGCGATCGCCTCGATCGTGATGGCGCTCTGCTCGCCGGGCGACCACATCGTCGCCCAGCGTCACATCTACTCGGGGACCCAGATGCTGCTCGCCGGCCCGTGTGCCCGGTTCGGGATCGATGTCACGTGGGTCGACGGGGCCGAACCGGGAGCGTTCGCGGCCGCCGTACGGCCCGGCAAGACCATGCTCGTGCTCGCCGAGAGCCCCGCCAACCCGCAGCTGTCGCTCGTCGATCTCGATCTGCTCGGCGCGATCCGGGGTCCGTTCACGGTGGTCGACTCGACGTTCGCAACCCCCGCACTGCAACAGCCGCTGCGTCACGGTGTCAGCCTCGTCGTGCACTCCGCCACCAAGGGGATCGGCGGGCACAACGACGCCACCCTGGGGGTGGTCGCCGGAGAGAAGGAACTGATCGACGACCTGTGGCGCTACGCCGTGCTCCACGGCGCCGTCGCCTCGCCCTACGACGCGCACAACGGGCTGCGCGGTATTCGCACCCTGCCGGTGCGGGTGCAACGGCAGTCGGCGACCGCGCTGGCCGTCTCCCGGTTCCTGGAGGACCACCCCGCGGTGTCGAGGGTGAACTACCCGGGTCTCGAATCGCACCCGCAGCACGAGTTGGCGGCGCGCCAGATGAGTGCAGGCGGATCGCTCGTGAGCTTCGATCTCGCCGGCGGGCTCGAAGCGGGCCGACGGTTCGTCGAGTCGGTCGAGCTGGCCCGGATGGCGCCGTCGCTCGGTGGTCCCGAGACGCTCGTGACGAGCCCGGCCAACTCGACTCACGCCGGGCTCACGATCGACGAGCAGTTCGACGCCGGCATCGGGCTCGGCCTCGTGCGGTGCTCCATCGGCCTCGAACACCCCGACGACCTCATCGCCGACTTCGCTCGCGCCCTCGGCAAGACCTGACGGCCGAGGGGCCGCAGCGCCGCGCCGGAGGCTGGTTGCGGGCGGCCGGAGTGGCGAAACCTCCCCTGTTCGCCCGATGCGCCGCATCGGCCGTGGTCAGGCCGCATCGCCGACGAAACAGGGGAGGGAACGACACGCGCGCCGGGCCGTCAGGGGCGGTGGCGCGCAGCGAGCCGATCGAGCTCGGCCACCGCCGCGACGTGGCGGGAACCCGCAGCGCCCACATCGGGTCACCGGCGAGGAGGAAGATCGCCGAGCGCGGGGGCGGCGTTTCCGACCGACCGATGACGTCGTGGGCGGCGTAGGCCGGGGGTCCCGAGCGGCCAAAGCCGCGCGTCATGATCCGGACCTGATCGCCCTCGATCACCCCGCGGGCGTCGCGCCAGCGGACGTCCGTGCGACCATCGGTACGCAGGGCCTGGATCCGGCACGTGAAGGCCCGGCCGTCCTTGGCCACCCAGTGTGGGTCGATGCGTCTGACCAGCCACCACAAGAGGCCGATGAACGCGCACATGCCGATGAACCACAACGTGTCGGTGATCGTGGCGGCGAACATCGGCCCCAGCTTGGCCGAATCGGTGCCGGAGCCGCACACTTCTCGGGTGCCCGAGATCCTCGAGATCGAGCTGTACCGGCGAGCCATGGCCGATCTCGTCGGTCGACGGATCGATGCGGTCGAGGCTCCCGACCCCTGGTTCCTGAAGCGCGGCCTCACTGCGGCTGCGGCCCGGGCGGTGTTGGTGGGGCGCCGGATCGAGGGCATGCGGCGGCGCGGCAAGCTCTTGCTGGTCGACCTGTCCGAACACGCGCCGGTGCTCGGTCTCCGATTCGGCATGACCGGGAGGCCGCTCGTCGACGAGACCGGGGCCCCGGCCGAGCTGGAGTACGGCTCGAACCAGGCGTTGCCGGCATGGGACCGGTTCACCCTCGGCTTCGCCGGTGGCGGCCGACTCCGGATCAACGACCCCCGGCGGCTCGGCGGGGTCGAGCTCGAACCCGACGAGGATGCGCTGGGCCCCGACGCGCTGTCGGTCGCGCCCGCGCAGCTCCGCGTCGCCTTGGCGTCGACTGCTCCCGTGAAAGCGGCGCTGCTCGACCAGTCGCGCTTGGCCGGGCTCGGCAACATGCTCACCGACGAGGTGCTGTTCCGAGCCGCGATCGATCCCGCCCGCCCGGCCCGTTCGATGAGCGATGGCGAGCTACGGCGGTTGCACCGAGCCATCCGTACCGCCCTGCCGGAGCTCCTGGCCCGAGGCGGGAGCCACACCGGTCGCCTCGCGGTGGCCCAGCGAACCCGAGGTGCCCGCTGCCCGAAAGACGGCGCCGAGCTCGTCCGGCGCACGATCGGCGGCCGCACCACCTACTCATGCCCCGTCCACCAGCACTGAGTGCGCGAGAATCCTCCGTCGTGTCGCTGCCCACCGGACTTGCCGCCAGCCTGCTGGGCGCGGCCGAGGGAGCGTCGTTCGATGACGCGAGCGCCACGAATCGAGTGCTCGCCATCGTCGGAGCGCTCTGCGTGTTGGGTGTCGTGGTGCTGGTGTTCACCTGGTGGTTCTGGAAGTCGACGAGACCCGAACCCGAGGCTCTCGCTCCGCTCGAGCTGTTGGGTACTCGTCGGGTCCGCCGCATCGATTCCGACTCGCGGCGCCGGGCGCTGGACTCGGTGCGGCCCTCGGTCGTCGCCGCCACTCCCGACCAACCACCTGAAGTGGTCGACCTGGCCGCACTCGCCGCTCGGGACCTGCCGCCGATCGAGGAACTCCAGGATTCCGACCCCCGACAACCCTGATCGAACGCAGTGCCGTCGGCGTGGGACCGGTACCGTGGTGGCTCATGGCCGAACTCGACATCGAAGCGATGCTGACCCGGTTCCGCGAGCGAGCGACCGCAGTGAAGAAACGTCCGCTGCCACCCGTTGCGGGTGAGGAGCGCCAGCAGTTCTTGCAGCAGGCCAAGCTCGACTTCCAGGACTTCGCGATCGTCGGCGACGCCACGGCAACGATCGAGGACGGCTTCTTGGTCCTCAAGGTCGATCTGCGCCCGCCCGACCAGCGCACGTGATCGCCCTCGCCCGGCGACGGCGCGCCGAGCTCCCGCTGCTCGCCGTCGGGTTGGCGGTGTTCGTGTGGTCCTTCGGCCCGCTCATCGTGCGGGCATCCACGGTGTCGCCGCTCACGTTCGCGTTCTGGCGACTGTGGCTGGCGGTGCCGGTGATGTGGATCGCGGCGCGCCTGCTCGGCGGACGCCCGAGCCTGGCGATGTTCCGCCAGGCGCTGCGTGCCCGGAGTGTTCTTCGGCGGCTCCATGCTGCTCGGCTTCTTGTCGTTCAAGAACACCTCGATCGCCAACGCGACGCTCATCCCCGCGCTCACGCCCGCCGTGGTGTTGGTGGTGGCGGGTCGGCTGTTCGACGAGCGCCGCAGCCGTCGCCAACTCACCCTCGCGGCGCTCGGCTTCGCCGGAGTGTCCATCGTGGTGCTCGGCGCCGGCGCCGGCGGCGACGCCACCTGGCTCGGCAACTTCTACGCCGCGTGCAACCTCGGGGTCTGGACCGGCTACTTGCTCATGGCCAAGCGACTGCGCAACGCCAACGTCCATGCGTGGGCGTTGATCGCCACGTTCTTCACCATCGCAGCGGTGGTGGTCACCCCGTTTTCCGTCGTGCTGTCCGACGACCTCGGCGCGAGCACCCGCAAGGATTGGCTGCTCTATCTGTTGATGATCCTCGTCCCCGGTCTGGTGGGTCACGGCCTGATGACCTGGGCCCAACGTGACGTCGATCTCTCCGTGTCGTCGGTGCTGACGCTCGGCAACGCCCCGCTGTCGATGGTCGGTGCGTGGGTGCTGTACGGGCAGTCGCTGCGGATCGTGCAGGGCGTCGGCGTCATGATCGTGCTCGGCGCCCTGGCGCTGATCGCCATCGACCAGGCGCCGTCGGCCCCAGCTGCGGCGCGCCGGCGTCGAGAGCCCGAACCCGGTTCGTGAGCCGAGGGTTGTCCGATTCCGCGGGACGCTTGTATCGTGTTGATCCCAACGCGGATGTGGCTCAGCTGGTAGAGCATCACCTTGCCAAGGTGAGGGTCGCGAGTTCGAATCTCGTCATCCGCTCCAGGAAAGTTGCAGGTCAGGGGCCCTTTTCAGAAGGGCCCCTTTCCGCGTCTCAGGGCCCTGCTCTACTATCTCGCTCTACTATCCGTGGCGGAGCGGGGGTATCGCAGGTGGCGGCACCGAGCGGGCACGAAAATCCTGCGGGCGGTGCGCCGGACGTGGCGTCACGTCCGGCGCCGTCGAAGTCGGCGAAGCGTTTGCGGCGGCCGAAGGGCAGCGGTGGGATCTTCCCGGCAGCGTCCGGGCGTGTGGCGCATCGACGTGGAGCTGCCGGCGGACAAGGTCACCGGTCGACGCCGTCGGGTGAGTAGGACCGTCGCCGGGACTCGTCAGGAGGCCGAGGAGGCGTTGGCCCGGTTGAAGGTGGCCGGCCAGCAACGGCGGCTGCTGACCGGGGGCACGTCGGCCAAGTCGGTCCGGGCTGCGTTCGATCAGTACCTCGACGCCGTAGAGGTCGGGGCGGTCGAGCTGGCGCCGAGCACGGTGCTCACGACGAGATCGGGTGCAAACACGATGTGTGCGTGTCGGCTCTCCGACGGCCGGCTCTTCGGGGCGGTGGCCCTCAACCGGCTGACGTGGCAGGAGATCGAGGAGATGTACGGCGCCATGCGAGCCAACGGCAGCGGCGCCGACTGGATCCGGCGGTGCGCGACCGTGCTCTCCCGGGCACTCGATTTCGCACGCAAGCGCGGGCATGATCGATTCGAACCCGGCCAAGGACGCCACGCGTCCGCGATCGGCTCGCACGAAGCCGGCGTCGCCGACTGCGGCGGACGTGCGCGACGCTCCTGGCCCACGCCCGAGGGATCGACGACGAGATGGCCGACGCCGGCACGGTGCTCGCCGCCACAGGAATGCGCAAGGCCGAACTCCTCGCCCTGCAGTGGGCCGAGGCCGATCTCGTGGGTGGCGAGTTGCACGTCGCTTACGCCATCACCGATGCCGGGCCGGGGAAGGGCATCCTGCGCAAGTCGACCAAGCGGAGCGATTGGCGTGACGTGCCGCTCACCAGCCAGGCGACGGCAGCGATCCGCCGCCAACGAGAGCGCCTGACCGAGCGTTGGGGCCGGGCGCCGCTGTCGACGGACTACCTGTTCCCGTACCCGCTCGACATCGCCCGTCCCCAACGTCCGGACAGCTTCGGCGACCGGTGGATGGCCGTGCGCGGCTCCTCGCCGATCACCATGTTGCAGCTCCGCCACTTCGCGGCGACGGCGATGCTCGACGCCGGCGAGTCCTACCGCACCGTGGCCGACATCCTCGGCAACAGCGAGAACACCCTGCGGCTGCACTACGACGGCAGGACCGACGTCGGCAAGCGGCGAGCGATCGCCGCGCTGGAGCTGTAGCTCAGCACCACCGGGTCCGGCCTACGTCCGGCAGCGTCCGCGAGCCCGGGATGATCATGAGCCATTCGAAGGAATCTGCGCTTGAGCGGAGACCATCGTGCCGGTTGGTGGGCACTTTTCCCTTATGCATGGCACCGACTGATGAGTTCTCCGATCTCCCGCTGCTGTTGACGGTCGAGGAGGTCGCTCGGCTGTTCCGCCTCGGCCGTTCGACGGCGTACGAGCGGGTCAACCTCTACCTCGACACCGCCGGCGTCGACGGGTATCCCGGCGATCCGGATCGGTTCGTCGATCCGGGCGCCGCGTTGGGCCCTGATCCAGTGGGTCACCACCGGGGTGTTGCCTCGCATGGGCGAGCGCCCCGCCGAGTCGGGCTCGTCGACGCAGCTCGCCTGAAGCGCGTGACGGCAGATCTCGTGATCGGTGCCGGCGCTGCCGGTGTTCGGCGCGCCCTGGGTCCGACGTCGTGGGTGGTGCTCGAGGAACTGCTCCTCGCCAGCGAACCCGCTGACGACGGGCCGGCCTCGACGCGTTCGTGCGCGTTGTCGGTCCGGGATCTCGCCCGCCGGCTGGGGCTGGACAAGGACACCGTCGCTCGCGCCGTCCAACGGCTGATCGACGCCGGCCACGTCGCCCGATCCCAGACCCGCACCACCGCCGGGACCTTCGCCCGCACCACCTACCGCATCGACCTTCCCGACGGCCTCCACCTCCTCGACGGCTGCGCCACCCCCGACCTTCCGGCCGCCCCTGCCACCTCCCGCACCCCTCACCTCACCGACCGACCCGACCACCACGACTCCGACCTACGATCCTACCCGCCCTGCCCGCTCCACCTCACCGACCTCGCCCTCCTCCCAGCTCTCCTTCCTCGAGCTCTGACCCCATGACCCCCACCACCTACTGCGCTCACCGACTCCTCACCTCCACTACTTCTTGAACAGACAGGTGCCCAATGGGCGGAGGGACCGCTGATGTTGCGCGTCCGAACCCTGTACGCCGCCTCGGCTGGGGTGACGGCGGCGTACTACACGCAGTATTTGACCGAGTCCCCAGATGACGTCCCCGGTGTGTGGACCGGCAACCAGGCCACCGCCCTCGGCCTCACCGGCACCGTGTCAGCACCGACGATCTGGAAGCGGTGCTGTCGGGCCGTGACCCCAACACGGGGACACCGCTCGGCCGACCCCTGAAGGACCGCACCTTGGCGGATGGTCGGGTGGTGCGGGCGGTGGCGGGGTTCGATGCGACGTTCTCGGCGCCGAAGTCGTTGTCGGTCCTCGCCGCGCTCACCGGCGACCCCCGTTACGCCGAGGCGCATGACGTCGCCGTCGCCGCCGTCACCGAGTATCTGGAGCGGTTCGGGGCGACGACGCGGGTGCGGGCGAACGGTGGCCGGCTGCATCTCGACACCAACGGCTTGACGATGGCCGCGTTCCGTCAAGCCACCTCCCGCCTCGATGACCCGCAGCTGCACACCCATCTCGTGATCTCGGGCAAGGTCCAGACCGCGGATGGGCGGTGGTTGGCGTTGGACGCCCGGTTCTTGAAGCAGCATCAACGCGCCCTCGGCGGCCTCTACCAATCCGTCCTGCGCGCCGAAGTCGCCGACAAGCTCGGGTTGCGGTTCGGGCCGGTGGTGAACGGGCAGGCCGAGATCGCCGGTGTCCCCGACGAGTTGTTGGAGGTGTTCTCGAAACGGGCCGCCCAGATCAACACCGTCATGACCGCGAAGGTCGCCGAGTTCTACGCCCGGGAGGGTCGGGATCCGTCGCCGTTCGAACGCGCCGCGATGGAACGAGAAGTCGCGGCCGACACGAGGGGCCGCAAGACCGGCGTCGACCACACCACCCTGCACGCTCGCTGGTTGGCCGAAGCCGCCGCTCTCGGGATCACCCCGAACACGTTGGAGGCGATGGTCCGCGACGCCGCCCGCAGCCTCGCTGACGACACCGGTGCCGGTGGTGACGGCGGCGGGCGTGATCGCCGAGCTGTCCGAGACATGCCTCGGCGTGGCATCGGATGGATGTCGTGCGCGCGATCTGCGATCTGGGCCCCGAACGGCCCGGGATCGGCGGTCGGCGATGGGTGCAGGTGTTGGACCGAGCCGTCGACTCCGTGCTGGATGGCTGTGTCGATCTGGACCCGGACAGGCGACCGGACGCTCTCGGCGGGCGTCGGATGGGCGGTCGGTGTGGATCGAACCGGTCGCCAACCGCCACACCTCCACCCTCGTCCTCGCCCAAGAAGAAGCCGTCCTCGCCTTCGCCGCCGAAGCGGCCGCCGAGCCGGCAGTCCCGTCGGCGACGATCGAACGAGGCGCCCTCGATGTCGTGCAGGCTGACGCCGCCGCCGCAGTTGCGGGACACGGACCGCTGACGGTGATCATCGGCCCCGCCGGCGCCGGCAAGACCACCATGCTGGATGCGGCGGTGACCGATCTGAGCGGACACGGTCGAGACGTGTTCGGTGTCGCCCCCACCGCGAAGGCTGCCGCCGTGCTCGCCCGCGAGACCGGCATGGAAACGGACACGGTCGCCAAGCTGCTGCACGAATGGTCACGAGCGGACCGTGACCCCGAACCTCGGTGGCGGCTCGCCGCCGGCACCACCCTGATCGTGGACGAGGCCGGCATGGTCTCCACCCCTGATCTCGCCCGGCTCACCACCCTCGCCCGACGAGCAGGACTGGCGTCTGGTGTTGGTGGGTGATCCTCGCCAGTTGCAGGCCGTCGGCCGCGGCGGCCTGTTGCCGGAGATCGCCCGCATCGTCACCCCGATCGAGCTCGACACCATCCACCGCTTCACCGAACCGTGGGAAGCCGCCGCATCCCTCCAACTCCGACACGGCAACCCCACCGTCCTCGACACCTACGAAGCACACGGCCGCATCAAGGCCGGCACCCTCGCCGAACACCTCGACACCATCACCGCCGCGTGGCGCGAGCGACACGCGGCCGGCGAGTCGCTCGCGGTGACGGCGACGACCAACGACCACGCCCGGCTCATCAACACCCACCTCCAGGCCGCCCGGGTCGCGGCCGGGGAACTCGACCCCACCCGATCCGCGGTCGTTCGCGACGGCGTCGAGGTGTTGGTGGGGGATGTGGTGGCGACCCGCCGCAACCTCCGGGACCTTCGCACCGATGTGGGGGAGATGGTGCGGAACCGTGACCGCTGGACCGTGACACGGATCGCCGACGACGGAGCGCTCACCCTGTCCAAGCTGGGCCAACCCGGCACCGTGGTTGTCCCGCGGGACACGGCGCGGGACACCATCGAACTCGCCTACGCCGTCACCGAATACGGCAACCAAGGCGACACCCACCCCGCCGCCATCGCCCTCGTCTCACCGGCGACCAGCGCTCGAGGGCTGTATGTCGCCATGACCAGAGGACGGCACGAGAACGTCGCCCTCGTCATCACCGACACCCACGACCCCGCCGAAGCACGCGACGATCCTCGAAGCCGTCCTGGCCGTGGAGCGCGTCGACGTCCCCGCCACCGTGCAACGGCGAACCCTGGCTGCCGCCGGCACCCCTGCACCCGCACCACGGCCCGACGCACCAGCCCGCCGCGTCGCGGTGCGGCCGACCGTCCCGCCGGCGCCCGCCCCACCGGCCCCACCGGCCCCACCGGCGCCGCCGATGCCGGCCCCGTTGGTTCCGGTCACGCCGGTTGTGGCTCCGCCGGCACGGTCGGCTCGCGCCGTGGTGCCGGTCTGGTTCGCCGAGGCGCGAACGACGATCGTGGACGAGATGAACAAGGCGCTCGGCGGCGCCCGGGCCATGGTCGACGACGTTCACCAACGCCGCGACGCGATCACCGCCGCCGCCCAACGCCTCGAACTCGCCCAAGCGGCCTGCGAGCCCTTCGACACCCATGTCGCTGCAGCCCGCCAGACGCTCGACGCTGCGGTTCGGGACCGGGACACGACGGCCGATCGAGCCGAACGCGCCCGGTTCCTCGCCCGACGCGACGCCAAAACCCAACTCGACGTCGCCGAGCGGGCCGTGGCCTCCGCCCGGACCTCACTGGCCGAGGCCGAGCACGCAGCCGAACCCGCCCGCGCTGAGCGTCGTGTCGCCGCAGCGGAGCTTGACCGGCTTCAACGCGATCACCGAGACCACGGGATCATCGACAGCTACAACCACGACTCCCGACGCGCCGTCGACCTCGAACGCAAACTCGCGGCCGTCGACCGATGGCATGAATGGGCCAACGGCGCCCCGATGAGGCCCAACGAGATCGGGCGGCTGTACCAGGAGCTCGAACGCGGCCTGCAACACGACTGGCTCCGCGACGACCCCGCCGCCCGCCTCGCCGACACCCTCAAGCACTGGGCCACCGACCACGACGTCGTCCTGCCCTCGCCGCACCCGGCGCAGCGAGGCCCCGAGCAGTACCTTGGAATCGAGCTGTGAGCACGCCCGGACGGCGTTATTTGGTTGGCACCTACCGGCCCTTCTGCGCGCCCCTCGCCGAGGGTTATTGGGAGGCGTTATTGGGATGCTTCGCCGAGGTGCACGATGAAGGCGAGGTAGGGCTTGTCCTCGGGCGGCGAGGTCTCGTCGGCATCGGGGAACACTGAGCGGCTGAAGGCCAGCGATGCAGCGTTGTCGGGACGGACGAGCCATGTGGCCGATGCAGCACCTCGTAGTTGGAGGTCGGTGACGATCGACTCGACCAGCAGCCCGGCCAACCCTCGTCGACGGTGGTCGTCGCGAACGGCCGTGACCATGAGGTAGCGGTGGGCTGAGTGGGTTCGGCCGACGTCGTCGACGGTGGCTTCGTGGGCGGCGACCCAATGATCTCGCCGTGATCGTCGAGCACCAAGACGTGGGGGATCTCGTTCGACGGCTTCGATGCTGTGGAGCCAGCCGGGCAGACCGCTGACGATCTCGGCGACTTCGATGAGCCAAGGGCCGCCGGGCTGTCCGAGGGGGAAGGGGTGAAGTGCGGGGAAGTCGTCTGGGTGAGCTCGACGCAGCCGCACCGTGGCTCAGCTGAGCTCGAGCGTCGGGCCCGTGGCCGACCAGTGTTTCGGACGTTTCGGTCGGGTCGGTGGACTTCGACGGGCACCGTTGGCGAGGCTGCGTTTCTGCTCGGCCGGTTCGGCGAGGGCGAGGGAGAGTCGGTGGATGGTGGACCAGCGGGCGTCGAGGTGACCGTTCTCGATGCGCGAGATGTCTGCCTGCGGCACCCTGGATCGGGTGGAGAGCTCGACCTGGGTCCAGCCCAACTCGATGCGTCGCTCGCGTAACGCGTCGCCGGGATGGTCCAGTTCGGCGAACGACTCGAGCGCGCTCATGTTGACATGGTATGTGGTAATCCACATTCTCGCAACGACCCTCGAGGTTGGTGGCAGGAGATAGCGCAAAGGTCCGTCTCGCTCGCCGTGGTGCAGATTATGGGCGGCGGACCATCGAGATGACGGTCGGCGGACGGTTCGTTGCCGGGCTCACGGAATACCCGTAGCTGCAGAGATAGCGAGGAACAGCCCGAGCGTTCCAGCTCCGATCACGAAGATCATGACGGCCGTGCGTGGTACCTCCTCGTCTTTGAGACGGAAGGTGCGGGAGTGGTTGAAACGTGTGGGTGGCTGCCTCGGGTACGACATAGAGCCCACCGGCAAACAACAACATCACGATCCCGGCGAGTCCGACCACCAGCCGCTCGGAGACCTCCCCTACGAGCAGAGCTCCGTGCCGCCCAACGGTGCGATTCGAGATCACGCGGACATCATGTCAGCGGACCCCGCCGAGCTGTCACATCGTCCTGCCCCCGAACCGTGCCCGGCGCCAACGAGCGGCCGGCGCCCAATACCCCAGGCCATGCCACCACTGGAGACGCGGCCTACCGCCGGCCTGGTGGCTACTCGCCGGGCAGGGCGTCGTCGATCTCGTGGGCCTGCTCGACGACTTGGGGCTCGCCTTTGAGCAGGTCGATGTAGAGGTCGACGGTGGCGGGTCGGTTCGTGCGTCGGGCCAGATCCTCGAACCGTTCGGTGAAGCAGCCCATCGGGAAGCGGAGCGATCCGTCGCCTTCTTGAAGGACAGTCTCGAACTCCCAGGGCACATCGACCTGGCGGATCTGATTCCTGGCCAGTCCGGCGATGAGTGGCGTGCTGCCGGCGAGCCATGCGTCGTCGAAACCCCAGTCGGCGGCGGTGGTCGAGTGGGCGTACACGAGCCCATCGAAGGAATCGCCTCTACCGACCCCAGCGTCGGGACCGGCCCACAGCACCTTCTCGACGCGCACCGACGCGACGGCTGATCCGCCGATGGGTGGATCGATCGGTGTCAGTGTCGAGCTGGCCGGCACGATGCTGACGAGCGCGTCGATCGCGGTGAGCGAGCGGATCGGGCAGTCCTTGGTCCGCTCAACGGCTGCGTCCTCGGTGGCGCTGGGACTGGTGGACTCATCAGCGATGATCCGGATCTGGTCCGCTCGGTAGGTGTACTCGGCGTCGTCCTCGGGGAACGGATCCATGTCGACGTGCACGATGAGACCCGAGTCGCCGACCTCGGTCACCGAGGAGTTCCCACCGGAGGCCAATGCGTCGGACAGGGCCTTGGTCAACGTCCACGGTTCCCCGTCGGGCTGCGCGCCGGTCCCGGTGTACGTGAACCGGCGCATCGCACCGTGCTGTTCGGTGATCGAGAACAACCCGCCGATGGCACAGATTCCGCACTGGAAATCGGCGGAGTAGGAGGCTGTTTCGGTGGCGAGGCGCTCGAGCCATTTCTGTGCGATGGCGACTTCGTCCGGGGTGAGGGAGTCGACGTGTGTGGTCGCGGGAGCCACGGTCGCCGCAGTGATCGTCGTGGACAGCGCCGGGCTCTGTGCCTCGGTTGTGCCACCCGACGAGCAACTCGCAGCGACGAACAGCAACGCACCGAGACGGCTTACGCGAAGACCCATGGTCCTTCGACGTTACGCTTGAGAGCCTGGTTCCAGGAGGTCAGCGGTTCCCACTCGTTGCCTCGGCCAGGGTGTCCCATACCGTTCGCCGCCCCAGGTCCCGCCGAACACGCGGCCTACCGCCGGGAGCGGGGCGCGGAGTTCAGGCAGCATGGCGACGAGTGGCGCCGTCGAGGCCGGGCGGGCGAGCCGTCGGGTCGTTCGCGTACCCGCTTCGGCCGACGATCAGCCCTCGGTTGCGTCGGGGGTAATGGCAACCGTCTGGCCGTGCAAGAAAGGTGTCGGACTCGTGCTTCGAGTCCGCCTGCCCGTCCCACCAGCGTCCGACGGGCCACGGCGTCCGGTCCGCATACAGCCATCGATTCGGACTGAAGCCGTGTAGGAGCTCGCCGGCCGGTTGGTCGGCGATGCTGATTCCACGCTCGAGGATCCACGGAGGTGTCGGCGGCGGGATGACGGGGAGCCTTGCCGTCCGCTTCGGTGTCGAGAACAACCAGCGGTGAGCGTTGACTAGCAACTCGAGGTTGATCTCCTCGGTCTCGTCGACCGTGAGCTGTTCGTCGTACCGCCCGTCATCGAGCACGTCCGTCGAGGTAAGCACAAGCAGATGTCGTGGTGACAGGGGCATTGCGACGATACGAGCCGAACCGACGCCGGCCAGCTGACCTCGAGGCCAGCCGGGACCGCCCAGCAGCAGAACCGGCTCGTCGGTCAGAACGAGCTCCGTCTCCGTCGAGACCAGGTGCCATCGCCGGTTCAGGAGGTAGGGCAAACACTTCTCGGCGATCGTGCCGATCTGCGACACGGCAGCGGCCTGCTGTTGTTCTACGACGATCTCACCAGACCGGAGGCCGTCGACGAACTCCATTGCCGAGGCGAGCTCAATTGGGTCGGGAGCCCCACCGAGGTAGTCCCGCATGCCGTCCTCGGTCACGTGCCGGTACATCTCGACGAAGCCGGAGTTCACCATCGCCTGCAAACGAGTCCGTGAGCGGTGGCCTCGCCCGAACTGAAAGGCGACGAAGCTGGCAAGGGCCACCACGACGTCCCGATTGCGACGGGTGGGTTCTCCGGCGATGACAGCATTGATGGCGGTAAACTGCAGCGCCTTCGATGTCGCCCAACATCGCCTCGAACAAAAGCGGTGGGACGAACTCGCGATCGAGGTCGTCGGACTCAACTCGGTAGAAGTCGGTGTCTCTGGCTGCTTTGTGGGAGACACGGGAATGTCTTGCCGTTGGTGAGATCGGTCGCCCGCAAGCGCCCGTCGACAGCCCATCGCTCTAGGAAGCTTGCCGGAACGACATGGTGCTTCCGTGGCTCGCTCGGACCCTCCATCTTGCGGGCGCGGTCGACGAGGTGGTTGACGCCGCGTCGAATTTCGGCGTGCGTCATGCCGGAGAAGACGGTCAAGCTGTCCCACGGAGGCTCGCCTCGTCGGCGTTTCACTGTCGGTCGCCGCCTGGAGAGTTGCGCTGTCGAGCTCGCGACCGCATGACCCGACTATCGCGTGGGGTGCGGGTGGCCGTGCGGCTGTTTGGGTGCGTGTGCCGATGTCGGGCATCGATGACGTCAGCGCTCTTCCGCAGCCCTGGGGAACTGTCGCCGAGCGTCTCGTTGGCGAGTCCGACAAGATTGAAGCCGGCCTGGGGATCCTAGGCGCCCAGGCGAGATGTGTCGATCCGGCGTCGCTTGCCAATCCGTTTGCCAATCTACGGATTGGCAGGGCCTGGCATTGTCCGGCACTACTCGGACGGGCTGCTAACGTTTGCCCAGGTCAAACACCACGACACGTCATCTGACAACACGGGACGGACCTGTTCTTCTCACCCTCTCAAGGTGGCGGCACGGGTTCGAATCCCGTTGGGGCTGCCAAAAAGTCCAGTTCAGAGGCACTCTTCGGAGTGCCTCTTCTGGTTTCCAGCCCGCGTTGCCAATCTCGTGCCCATCTACCTCGAGGAGGCGGACGGGATGAAGGGCTTCGTGCGCCAGCGGGGCGACGGTTTGGGCTGTCGTGCTAGGGCGGCGGGCAGTCAGGGTTGGTGTTGTCGGGCGAGTTGGATGTGGTGGTGGGCGTAGTGGACGGCTTCGGTGACGGTCATTGCCGCCCCGGTACGGACACAGTTGTCGAAGGTGTCGGTGTCGAGCATGCTGCGGACATGATCGACCGCCTCCAGCGAACCGGGAACAGGTAGCGGGACGTGGGTTGATGGTGGTGCCGTAGAGGGTGGCGGCGATCTCGGGTCGCCCGGTCCGGTCGAAGAACACAACCAGATCTGGCGAACACCACTGCCAGGCCGCGGTGGCACCGGATTGGTGGAACGAGTCGATGCTCGCGGCGAACAGGTCCAGTGCCTGGTCGATGTCACCATGGGTGGCTTCGAGCACGGCCGCTTCGCTGGCGATGACCGCTTCCAAGTACGGGATCCGGTGTTGTCGGGTGTAGGCGAGTCCTTCACGGAAGATGTCGAGCGCCCGTTGCGGGTCCGATCTCGGTGTACGCCATCCCGCACCCGTAGTACGCCCAGGCGATCCAGTACGGGTTGGCATGGGCGCGGGCAGCGGTCATGGTGTCGTCCGCGATCGCGATCGCCTCATCGGACCGCCCGGCCATCGCAAGACCGGGGATCAGCCCGCACAGACCGAGGACGCGGGCGAGGCCGGTCTGGGCGGCGAGCCCGGTACAGATCTCCAGGCACCGGTCGAGCCGCCCGGCGTAGATGTGGGCATGAGCCTCCATGATAGGCGGCCCACCCGTTGGCGAAGGGTTGGTAGCCGGGTTCGTCCTGCAACGTGACCGCCGCCTCGGCATACCCGACAGCATCCTCCGCCCGCCCGTGTACGTGCAGTAAGCTGGCGGCGGTGTACAGGCGGGGCAGCTGGGCGACGTCGGCGGCGACCGCGGCGGGGAGCAGTTCTTCGGCCCAGCCGATCGGCTCGAACTGCTGCAGACCGAACGCGATGCATGGTGGTGTGCGCGGCGATCGCGGTTGCGGCGGTCGAGGTCGTTGCTGGTCGGTCGCCCAGCGGAACCCGGCGCGCAGGTTGTCGAACTCGACCTCGACCCACTCGGTCGCGGCGTCATAGCCGGGCCCGTCCCACAGGTCCCAGTGGGCGACGACCTGGTCGGCGTAGTAGCGGGCGTGACGATCCCGGAGCTCACCGAGACCGCCGGCGGTGGCGTGTTGGTCTTCGGCGAACTGGCGGATCGTTTCCAACATCCCGTACCGGGTCCGGCCACTCGTCCTGGTGGCGGTCACCAACGACTTGCGGACCAACGAATCCAACAGATCCAACATCTCGTACTCGTCGAACCCGCCGTGCACCGCCGTCACCGACACCGCGTCGAACCCGCCGGCGAACACCGCACACGCCGCCAACACCGACTGCTCATCGGTCGCTGAGCAGGTCATAGGACCATTGCACCGCCTGGCGCAACGTCTGATGCCGCTCCAGACCGCGCCGTGACCCCGACAGCAGCCGGAACCGGTCGTTCAAGCCGTGCCAACACCTCGGCCGGGGTCATCGACACCATCCGCGCCGCCGCCAACTCGATCGCCAACGCGATCCCATCCAGCCGGCGACAGATCTCCGTCACCGCGTCGACATCGACATCGTCGTCGACGCTGAACCCCGGGACCACCGCCCGGGCGCGTTCGACGAACAACTCCACCGCCGCCGAGCCCGCACCATCGCGGACATCCAACGACGGCACCGGCCACAAATGCTCCGCCCCGACCCGCAACCCCTCCCGCGCTCGTCGCGATCACCGACACCGTCGACGAACGCCCGAGGATCGCCTCGACCAGATCCGCAGCCGCGTCGAGGACATGCTCACAGTTGTCGAACACCACCAACACCCGTCGCCCGGCCAACGTGTCCGCGACGCTCGTCGGTCACCGACTTGCCCGGCTGCGGGGTGATCCCCAACGCCGTCGCGACCGCATCGGGCACCGCGCCGGGTCACCGACCGGGGCCAACTCGACCAACCACACCCCATCCGCGAACTCGGGCACCAACTCCGCCGCGACCTGGATGGCCAGACGGGTCTTGCCCACCCCACCAACACCGGTCAACGTCACCAGACGATGCGCCCGCACCAGCTCCGCGAGCTCTTTCACCTCCACATCGCGACCCACGAACGACGTCGCCTGCGCCGGCAGGTTCCCCGGCACCGCATCCACCGTCCGCAACCGCGGGAACTCCGACACGCAGCCCATCGGCACGGACCTGGAACAGGCGCTCCACACCCGACAGATCCCGCAGGCGGTGCTCACCCAGATCCACCAGATCGACACCCGACACCAGACGCCGCGGTCGACGCCGACACCAGGATCTGGCCGCCGTGACCGACCGCCATCACCCGCGCCGCCCGATTCAACGCCGGACCGAAATAGTCCTCACCACGCTGCTCGGCCTCACCCGTCGCGATCCCCATCCGCACCGGCAACCCCAACAGCCGCTGCGCATCGATCGCCGCGTCGACCGCAGCACGCGCCGACTGCGAACGCCGCGCACACCCCGTCACCGGTGTGCTTGAACAACCAACCACCATGCGCCTCGACCGCGGCGCGCAACACGTCGTCGTGGGCGGCCAACGCCGACCCGCATCGCGTCCGGGTCAGCCTCCCACCGCCGCGTCGAACCCTCGATGTCGGTGAACAGAAACGTCACCGTCCCCGACGGACGACCCGTCACCCCACCACGCCCCAGACACTCGATCATCGCAATCTGCCACCGCCGTCACGACCTCATGGTCGCGGTGGGGAGCTCCACTTTGGCGATCAGCACCGGGCACCGCGTTCTCCTGTCCTCATCACTGGTCGGGGTCGAGCAGACCACCAATTCCGGCTCGGCGCATCGGGCAAATGCCCGGGGTGACGTCGACACCCTGCCCGGCTCGGAGCTCGATCGCGCACGTCGACGTCCAGCGGCGCGCCTCGTCGACGGTGTCGAGGTCCCACGAGCGCGTCGAGCACAGTGCCGAACGGGCGCCGAGGGATCCGCCTCGACATCGCCTGCGTGACTCGTTCCAAGCTGGGCCGTGCGCCGAGACACGTCATCTGACAACACGGGACGGACCGTTCTTCTCGCCCTCTCGAGGTGGCGGCACGGGTTCGAATCCCGTTCGGGCCTGCCAATCATCCAGCTCAGAGGCACTCTTCGGAGTGCCTCTTCTGGTTCCCGTCGTCGTTGCCGGCTGGAACGTACCGGTGACGCGACACGCCGGTCGCGACCGTGTCGGGATCAGGCGGACCGTGATGCGCGAGCACGAACTGGACGATCTCGGCCTCGCTCGAGCCCTGCGTAGGGCGGTCCTGAAGCACCGTCGCGCGTGGTCGTGCCCCCGGCCCACATGTGGTTGGCGCCGGCGATGGTGACGAACTCGAGCACGGAGTCGCCCGCGGAGGGCGTTCGCACGTCGGTCGTGAGGTCGCCCACCGTCGTGACGGCGGCTGCCGGGCAGCTCTCGGCCGCCGCCAATCGGTTGAAGCCCGCTCGAGGCGACGGGAAGTCCACCCGGGAGATGCCCTCGGTGCCGCGGCCGCCGTCGATCGGGATGTTGCGATCGGCATCCCCATGGAGGTGGAGCAGCGACACCGGTGCCGATGGCGCACATTCGTCGATGCCCAACGTCCCGGCGTAGAGCCCGACGGCGGTGATCCGGTCGGCGAGCTCGCAGGCGAGCCGGTAGCTGAGGATGGCACCGTTCGAATGACCGAACGCACCGATCCGTGATTCGTCGATGGCGGCTCGGGACGACAGTTCGTCGATCAGCGCCCGGACGAACGCCACGTCGTCGACACCGTCGCGGGCGGCGACGCCGCAACAGACGCCGCCGTTCCACACCCCGCCCGGGCCCGCCTGGATCTTCACGCCGTCGGGGTGCACGACGATGAACCCGTTGGCCTCGGCGAGCGGCTCGGCGCGGTCCACCTCGGCGAACTGGTCACCCCATCCGGTCCCACCGTGGAGCGCGATGAACAGGGGTACCGGTCGATCGGGAAGCACGCTCGGGACGTACAACCGATAGGTCCGTTCCAGCCCGTCGACGATGATTGATTCGTGGGTCACGGTGCCGACGGCGTCCACGGCCGGAGCCAGCGCATCCGTCGTGGCCGGCGCAGGGACCGCGGCCGTTGGCGGAGAGGCCGGGGTGGTCGGAGGAGGGGGCGGGGTAGCCGGACCAGGAGGCGCGGTGGTCGGAGGAGTCGTCGGCGTCACCGTCGTGCTCGTTCCCGGGGTGGTCGTGCTCGCTCGATCATCAGCACTCGACCGGCACCCGCCGAGGAGGGCGAGCGTGGCGAGGAACAGCACGATGGTCTTCATCGCACGATCATGCGAAGGATCGGTAGTACTCGCTGCCGGACCCGAAACCGAGGCGTTCGTAGATGGGCCGGCCCTGTTCGCTTGTGTGTAGGGCCATCGCCGTGAAGCCACGGGCCGCGGCCCACGACATCGCCGCCTCGGTCAGCTGCAGGGCGAGCCCGTGGCCGCGATGATCCGGCTCGGTGTACACCGAATGGAGGTAGGGCCGAGCGCCGCCCGGATAGCGGGGATGGGGGAGCCACGGCTGCACCGCCATCGCCGAGGCGACTGCGGCGCCAGCGTGCTCGACCACCCAGCCGAACTGGTCGATGTCGAAACCGGCCTCGAAGGCGACGAGCGTCGCCTGCTCGAGCTCCGCCAAGTAGGCAGGGTCGAGCGGCGTGCCGCTCAGCACGGCCATGTCGTCGAACATCCGGACCCGGTTCCTGGCGAGGGCCGGGATGTCGGCTCGGGCAGCTGGACGTAACCGGTGGTCGGTCATCGTGGCGAGTCTGGCAGAGGTGGTCCTCGGCGACCCAGTGACCACGGACAGCGGGCTCCTTGAACTGTGGGAAACTCGAACTTTGGCAGAGGAGGTCCCTCCCGGCCTGGCGACGGCTGCGTTGGAGCCGCCGCATCGTTCCGTCGAGGCGGTGAAGAGATGCTCACGATCGTCGAATGTTCGGCCGAGGACCACACATTGCTCGCCCGCTTCTACGACGGGCTGTACCTCGACGCCTTCCCGGATCCCGACGAGCGCGAGAGCTTCGAGAACATCGTCGCCTACCTGGAACGCGAACGCGCCGGTGGCTATGGGGCCAACAACTACCACGTGCTCATCGCCCACGACGACGGCGACATCGTGGGCGGGGTCATCTCGGACTACTTCGTCGGTTCGAACTCGGCCGTGATCGAGTTCGTCACGACTGATCCACGGCGGCGACGGGGCGGGGTGTCCCGAGCGCTCCTCGACCGGGTCCTGGAGGAGTCCGGCCACGATGCCGTCCGAGCCGGTCACTCCTGTCTCGACTACTGCTTCGCCGAGGTCGAGGACCCGTTCGCCGCCGGGCTCCTCGACACCGATCTCGATCCGTTCACCCGGCTGGCGATCTGGGCCCGCTGGGGGTACCGCCCGATCGACTTCCCGTACGTCCAACCGCCGCTGTCCGACGAGCAGGAGCGGGGCACGAACCTGCTCCTGACGGTGAAGGTCTGCAACCCCGACCTCCCATCCGACCGCATCGACGCCGACCGGGTCCGGACCTTCGTGAGCGACTACCTGTCACTCGCCATGCGCATCGACGACCCCGAACGGCACCCCGACTTCCGGTTCATGGCCGAGTTCCTCGGCGGAGCACCGGAGGTCGCCCTGCTCGACACCGCCGAGTACCTCGGCACGTCGGAGAAGTTCCCCCTCGTCACCGAAGCACGCGCCTTCGGCGACGAGGCATTCACTGCCGCCATCGACGTGTATCGCACCGCGTTCGCCGATTCGACGACCACGATCCCCGCCGACGAGTTCGGTCAGGGTTTCGACGCGCCCGAGCCCTCGGAGGTCGTGTACCACCTGTGGGCCTTCAACGACCGGAGCACCGGCGATCCGATCGGGATGGCATCGTTCTTCACGCTCCCGACCGTCGGGTTCGGCGGATACATCGTGGTGGTCGAAGCGATGCGTGGGCGCGGGGTGGGCCGTCGCATGGTGACCATGATGGAGGCCCAGATGCGTCGGGACGGCCCGGCTGTCGCCGGCTGGCTCATCGAGTGTGCCCACGAGCCCGAGCGCCGAGCGTTCCTCGGCATGGGAGAAAAATTTCGAAGAGTAGACCCTCTGTAGGTTAGTGCTACAATGCGGGCACATCCCATGATGAGTCCATTCGTTCCAGTTTCCACGATGATGCCCTCACGGCCCGTGGGTGACTCCCTCCTGCAGATCGTGCCGAGCGCGACCTGTCTCCACTGCGATGTCTGTTGCCGGTTCCCCGAACGAGACAGTTTCCTGCGGCCGTTCTTTACGGCCGATGAAATCCAGACGGCCGTCGCAGCCGGTCTGGCATCCGACCTGTTTCCACAACCCCAAGGTGCACAGATCGATCTGGTTCCGAATCCGGCAGGGGAGGGCTACGTCTGCCCGGCGTTTGACAGCAGTACCTCCCAGTGTCGCATCTATGATGTACGCCCGCTGGACTGTCGGCTCTATCCGTTTGCCTTGATGTGGGATGCCGCGCACGCCCAGGTCGTGCTCGGGTGGGATACGAAGTGTCCGTATATGCGAGACGCGCCTTCGTCGCTTGTGGATCAGGCGGCGGATGAAATCGCTCGATGGATCGAACAGGACGCGAGGGTCGACACCCTTGTACGCCATCCCAGGCTCATCGGACGATTTCAAGAGGATGTCATTGTGTTGCGACCTCTGCAACGGCTGACCGAACGCGTGCAAATCGGCATGGCACGAGTGACCACGCAGGCCCTCACCCTTCGGGATCGAGAGCGCGTGGAAGCAGCCCTTGCCGTCAGCACCGGCCATCAGGGGACGCCTCTCGCAGCCGCCTCCTTCGCTTACCATTATATCTGGCGGCATCGGTTGACCTATTCGTGGACCGAATTTCACGGTCATCTGTGCCTGTTCGCCGAATCGCACGATGGTCTGTTCATGGTCTTGCCTCCGCTGGGGGCCGGATCCCTCACGGAACCGTTGGCTGCGGCCTTTCGCTTTATGCGTGAGAGAAATGGCGATTCACCGGTGACGCGGGTGGAGAACGTGTCGGAGACGTATGTGCCCGAGTTGCGTGCCTTGGGATATGAGGTGACCGAGAAAGAGTCGGACTATCTCTATGCCGCAGCCGATCTCGCCGACCTGCGAGGCGAGTTGTATCGATCGCCTCGCGCAGCGTGTAACCGGTTCGTGCGCGAACATGGCGGGGTGCTCGAACCATACCACCCTCGCGATCGAACGGCTTGTCTGAGTCTGTTTCACGAATGGCGTGAACAGAAGCAGCGGACCGGGCCGGATGATTGGACCGATGCCTTGTTGGAAGATGCCGCCGGCGCCCATGACACGGCATTGTCTGTCTCTCATGAATTGGGGCTGACTGGGGCCGTGGTTCGAGTGGCGGGCCGCATACGAGCTTATACGATGGGCCTGTGGCTGAATCCGTCTGTGTTCTGTGTGTTGCTGGAAGTCGCGGATCGGGATATGGTGGGGGCGGGGCCGTTCGTGTTTCGTGAATTCTGTCGCCACGCCCACGCTAAACAGGCATGTTGGATCAATACGATGGATGATTCCGGTCTCCCGAGGCTGGCTCGAGCCAAACATTGGTATCATCCTGAGCGATTATTGCCGAATTACATTGTGACGGAGTCTCGACGATGACCGCCTCCTCCCCCACTGGGTCCTCACGCCGCTCGTATCCCTGGTTGCCCGTCCTGATCGTCGGCATGACCACCGTGGCGTTTGTCATCGGTATGGTTATGCTGCGCTCCATCGAAGTGCGCCTGGTGGAAGCCACAGGAGAGAACCTCACGCTTGCGGCCTCTGAAATTGCGGACAAGCTTGATCGCATTCTCCTCGAACGCCACCGCGACATCCGTATGATGGCGCAGACTCTCTCGGGTCACCCCATCGATAAAAAATCTGTGGATGATTATCTGCGATGGATGCAGGGGACGTACACATCCGTCTATCTATGGATGGGGGTAACGGACGGCCAAGGCCGCATGGTTGCGGCGACGGACCCATCTCTTATCGGTCAGGAATATGGCCGGAGCGGATGGTTTGAAGGGGTGCGCCAGACCGGCACTGTGCGGGTCGATGAAGTCAAAACCCACGAGCCTGGTCATACGATTGAATCCATTGCGTTTTCATCGCCGATCGTAGATGCGACGGGAGCCTTCATCGGTGTCGCCACGACCCGCGTCGGGCTGCCGATGCTCGAAAGTGTCCTCATCGAAACTATTCGGAAGATTCAGCGCCCTGAGGGAACGATAGGGCGCTTCGAGTACCAGTTCTTGACCAAAGAAGGCGTCGTGTTCGTGGACTCCGCCTTCCCCGAGACCGACCGCCTCAATCTGAAACAGGTCGGTGTGCCGTCAGTGACGTTGAGCGAGTCCGGAAAGCCGGGGTACGTTGAGGAAGAGCATGTGCGACGGCGCGTGTCGGCCGTGACCGGCTATGCACAGACAAAAGGATATCGCGAATACCCCGATCTGCAATGGACCATTCTTGTGCAGTTGGATCGTGACCGCATCCTTCTGCCGATCCGGGCGATGATGTGGAAGCTCGGAATGGCCGGTACGGTCGTCTGGGTTCCGATGGTGGGGTTGTTGCTGTGGGCCACAGGGCGATTGCGCGAACAGCACCGTCAGGCGCAGCAAGAGAGTGAATGGGCGCGTTCGGCGGAAGCCGCGTTGTTGCAGAGCCAGGAACGCAACCGGGTCATCGTCGATACGGCATTGGACGCCGTCATTTCCATGGATGCGGAAGGGCATCATTACGGATTGGAATGCGCAGGCGGTCAACATTTTCGGATGGGAACGGGAGGAAGCGCTTGGTCGTCGTGTTTCGGAGACGGTGATTCCACTTCGTGATCGGGAAGCGCACGAACGCGGGTTGCGCCATTTCCTGGATACCGGGCAAGGCGCGATCCTCAATCGACGGATCGAGATGATGGGCTGCCATCGTGACGGCCATGAGTTTCCCGTGGAAATTACCATCTCTCCGGCCAGATTGGGCGATGCGTATATTTTCAGCGCGTTTATTCGTGATATCACGGCTCGCGAAACGGACCGAGCGTCAGTTGGCGTCTCAGTATGCCGTGACACGGGTCCTGTCGGAGTCGCGGACGTTGGAAGAGGCCGGTCCGAAGATCCTTCAGGCCATCTGCGAAAGTCTGGAATGGGAGTTGGGCGTATTTTGGCGGCTCGACCGGCAGGGTAGCGTGTTGCGTTGTCTTGATGTCTGGCAGTCACCGGGGTTGAACGCCGAAGAGTTTGTTCTGGACACCTGGCAGCATACCTTTGCGATCGGCAAGGGACTTCCTGGAAGGATTTGGCAGGGCGGCCAACCGACCTGGATCAAGGACGTGGTGCAGGAGGCCAATTTCCCCCGCGGTGGTGCCGCCTCCCGGGTGGGGCTGCACGGCGCCTTTGGATTTCCTGTTCGCGTCGGCACTGAGGTCGAGGGTGTCATCGAGTTATTCAGGCGTGAAATCAAGCAGCCGGATGAACAGTTGCTGAAGATGGTCGCCGATGTCGGTCTCAAGATCGGACAGTTCGGTGAGCGCGCGCGGGCGGAGGATGCCCTGCGGCACACGGAAGCGCAACTCCAGCAGTCGCAGAAAATGGAAGCCGTCGGACGGCTGGCCGGCGGCGTGGCGCACGATTTCAACAACATGCTGACGGTGATTCGAGGCTACAGCGAACTGGTGTTGAGCCGTCTGGGGCCGACGGATGGGTTCCGGAAGGAGTTGGAAGAGGTCAAGAAGGCGGCTGATCGAGCCTCCGGCCTCACCGGGCAATTGTTGGCGTTCAGCCGGCGGCAATTTATCGCCCCGAAGGTGTTGGACTTAAATGCGGTCATTCACAATATGGAAGGCATGCTCAGGCGGTTGCTGGGCGAGGACATCGTCGAGCTTTGTACGGTCTTGGATCCAGGGTTGGGCCAGCTGAAGGCGGATCCCGGCCAGGTCGAGCAGGTCATCATGAACCTAGCCGTGAATGCCCGTGATGCCATGCCGAGCGGCGGCCGCCTGACCGTGGAAACCGCCAATGTGCAATTCGGGCCGCGCCGGAACCGCCCGCCGATGGGCGCTGAGCCCGGCTCCTATATTGCCCTGATTGTTCGGGATACCGGCCACGGCATGGATGAGGACACGCAGTCCCACGTCTTTGAGCCGTTTTTTACCACCAAGGAAAAGGGCAAGGGCACCGGGCTCGGTCTATCGACCGTCTATGGAATCGTCAAACAGAGCGGCGGTTGCATTGAGATGGAAAGCAAGCCGGGCCGGGGGGCGACCTTTAAGATTTTCTTCCCGCGCGTGGAGGCGATCAATCCGGAAACCGAATCCGTCGCCGTCGGCGGTGATTCGGTCAGGGGGCGCGAGACGGTGTTGTTGGTGGAGGATGAACCGGGCGTCCGACGGCTGGTCAACGAAACGCTACGCCTGCACGGCTATACCGTGCTGGAAGCCCGGCATGGCATCGAAGCCTTGCTCACCGGCGCCAAACATGCAGGACCGATCCATTTGCTCCTGACGGATGTGGTCATGCCACAAATGAGCGGCCCGGAAGTCGCAGAAAAACTCGCGACGGTCCGTCCGGAAGTCAAAGTGCTGTATATGTCCGGTTATCCGGACCATCCGGCCTTCTCCAAAGGCGGTATCGATACCGAGCATTCCTTCCTGCAAAAACCCTTCACGCCCACGACCCTTGCACAAAAGGTCCGAGAAGTCCTGGATGGGTCGAAGGTCGGCTGATTAATGTCGGTTCGACAGGGGGGTGTGTCTGTGCCTCCTGCCGGTCGCTTGAACTTCCTGCTCGTTTCCGTTTATCGTGGCGCACCATGCATGTTATTCAATTCAATGTAGGAGTGGCGGAATGAGCGAGGGGCGAGCAGCGACGGCTCCGAAAGGGCAGGAACAAGAAATCGACCGGTACCGGATCGCACTGCGAGCCGTTTTACGCCGAAGTGCGGGGCGAGGTCGGGCTGTTTACGATTGCGGCGCAGAGTCGCATGCCGGTGATGCTCAAGGGACCGACGGGCTGCGGGAAAACGCGGTTCGTGCAGCACATGGCCTATCGGCTGGGGCGTCCGCTTATTACCGTGGCCTGCCACGAAGACCTCACCGCCTCCGATCTCGTCGGCCGGTATCTGCTGAAGGGGCAGGAGACGGTCTGGATGGACGGCCCGCTGACCCTCGGCGTCAAGCATGGGGCCATTGTCTACCTGGACGAGATCGTCGAGGCGCGCAAAGACACCACCGTCATTATCCATCCCCTGAGTGATGACCGGCGACTCCTGCCGATCGAGAAGAAGGGCCAGGTGATTGAGGCGGTCGATGACTTCATGCTGGTGATTTCCTACAACCCCGGCTACCAAAGCATTCTCAAAGATCTGAAGCAAAGCACCAAGCAGCGGTTCATGGCGATCGAGTTCGACTATCCACTGCCGGATGTCGAGAGCCGCGTCGTGGCGCATGAAGCGGGTGTGAGCCTCGAGATTGCTCAGCGGCTCGTCAAAGTTGCCGAGAAGGTCCGGAACCTCAAGAATCACGGGCTGGAAGAAGGCGTGAGCACCAGACTCCTGATTTATGCGGCCACGCTGATCAAGCAGGGTGTGCCGGCTGATCGCGCCTGTGATGTGGCCATCGCCCGTCCGATTACAGACGATCCGGATATGTTGCGCAGCATTATCGAGGTCGTGAAAGCGGTCTTCTGAACACCTCATCCGTCGCGATCCGATGACCGGGTGTTCGCAAGAATGTTGTGACTAGCCCCGATCCCAAGCGGAAGAGCCTGCTCCAGACAGGGGAGCCGGTCGTTCGCACCACACCCGAGGGCGCCATCATTTCGGTGCATGTCCAGCCGAAAGCTTCCCGTACCCAATGTGCAGGGCTCCACGGTCACGCGGTTAAGATTCGCGTGGCGGCACCGCCGTCTGATGGAGCGGCGAACGACGAGTTGTGCCGGTTTCTCGCTCGGACTTGTGGCCTGCCGTTGAGTGCCGTAGAGATCCTCAACGGGGCGGGCAGCCGCCACAAGCGCGTCCTGGTGAAGGGGCGTTCTGCCGAACAGGTGCGCGCACAACTGCAGCTTGACTAAGCAGCGGCCAGAGCAGCATCGCGATGACCGTGTGAGGCATTGATCGGTGGAGGACCCTATGCGACGGTGATCGAAGAACCAGGACGAGGCGGCTATTGCGCAGATTGAGAAACACAGGAGCGAGAGCCTCTCGATGGTCCATCCTCCTGATCAGCATCGGCCTGGTCGCCTGCGCGGGGCCCGAACCCATCCTGAAGTCCACGACCTATTTGCAGCTTTACGGGAAAGAGCAGGCGGAGCGTGAAGCGGCGGTATGCGGGCTGAAAGCAGAGCGAGCCGGGTTGCAGCATGGGACCAATCGCAGCGGGAATGCCGGTGCCGGCATTGCGTTGGGTGATCGTGGGCGGCGCGGCCGTGGGAGCGTCTGCCGGATTGGTCGGTGGTCCTACGGGAATCGCTATCGGGGCGGCGGCGGGCGGCGCGGTCGGTGCTGTGTTGGGTCTTCTCGGCGGGACCTATAAGCCGCTGCAGCCGCAGCAGGACTATGCCGCCTTCGTCGAACGTTGTCTTAAAGAGAAGGGCTATGAGACCGATGGGTGGCAATGACTGAGCGGTCGCGCGACAGACCTGGTAACGGCCGGGCCGCTCAAAACGTAAAACAGCCCGAATAATCGGCCATTAGGCATTGCACGCGTATCGAGATCCGTTCCAACCGCTCCAACCGTTGCGGCGTCGGCGCTGAGCCGTCTACCTCCCGCAGCCATTCAGCATCCTTCTTCAATTTCCTCAGTGACCATCGTGACGTGCCTGGAATGAGCCTCTCCTCGTGAATCGCTTGCTCCACGATGCCGCGGAACGAGGCTACCTCATCGGCAAACTCCACACGCTGCGCGTCAAATGTGTAAGGCTCCTCATCCTGTGCGATCAGAGATGTGAGGCGGCGCAGCCATTCAACGGTCGCGGCCATACGTTCGTAATGCAGGGTGCTGGCGACGTCTCCCGGCGTGTGGTAGCGGGGCGTGCGCGCGGCGGACAGGAAGAGAAACGGGATGTGGTGGTTACGGAACACGTCATAGTCGCTGAAGGCTTTGTGCCCCTGATCGGGAATTTCTTCGACGAGGTGAACTCCCACAGGGAAGACAGTGAGGGATGAGGCGGGGGTTTGTTTGAGTCGTCGGTACAGTTCAGGACTTTTCTCCGCCCCGGTCGCAAAAATCGCATCCTTGAGGGGCGTCCATTGCACGCCCCCCATAAGGTCCATGATGATCGCAGCGTGAATGTTGTCGGCACGGCCGATTTCCGGCGGCAGGTGATGAAAGAGAAACTGAGATCCCATTTCAGCGGTGCCGAAGTAAGGGGATTCCTCGCTATTGAACGCCACCAGGATGATCCCGTGCCTGTAGGAGGAGGTCAGCCATGTGCCGCGCTGTTTCAAGGAGGATGGCGATGGAGGAGGCGTTATCGTCCGCGCCGAGGAACGGGTAGCCAAGATGGTCATAGTGAGCTCCGATCACGACCCATCGTGGGGAGTCTATCTGGTCGGCCGGCGGTATAAAACCGATGAGGTTGTCGCCCATCCGAGATGAAATGGTCTGGCGGTAGCCGCCCAGTGAGGGCAGCGGTTGGATTCCCACCGCGCGAAACTGATCCTCGATGTACTGCGCAGCCTGGCGATTGCCCGGCGTTCCGGGTTGGCGGCCCCCGAGTTCAGGGCTAGCCAGAAAGGACACATGGCCGTGCAATCGTTGCGCCGAGGCTGTCGTGACCGGCAATATTCTCGGATCAATGGCCTCCATCGTGTGGAGGCAGCCGGAAACGGTGAGGCTGAGTAGGAGCGGATAGCGCTGAGAGAGCCGAACGGGAATCGAAGCTGGAATCGACGATCGAGTAGCGGGCATCACGGTTGTGGGGGAATCTGGGCCGCTGGGTGGAGTCGATTCTTTTGGCGCCATCGGTAGCGCTTTGTGCCGGAGCGCTCGGCCTTTCTCCGGGGTCGGATCGGTGATGAGGCCGTAAGATTGGCGGCCTTCGTGGTTTTCAGGTAGATACTCGGTGATCGGCATGCCGTCTTCCCGGACGAAGAGCAGGCAATGGCAATATTTATAGATCTGCATTTCGTCGCAGGCGCACATCCATCGCCGCAGCTTGGCCTCGGCCTGCTTGTCCGGGTAAAAATTGCAGGGGCACAAGGGTTTGCCTAACTCGTCGACGTGGGCGGCAAGCCCCAACACCACGGCGTTGGTGACGGCCGGATTCGGGTGCATGGCCGTGCCGCTCTTCTCGGCGAAGCCCTTTACATACTTCCACATCTTATCGAGACTTTCTTTGCTCGGTTCAGCCATCCCGTCCCCCGCGTTACAATTGCCCAGTAATGAATCGGTTCATTTGCGATGACTCGCTGCTCGCGAGGACACAGTTTACAAGCGAAATTGTGTCCTTTACAATCCACAACTTCCGCCAAAACGGATTATTGGTGCTATGGCTTCGGGGCGTGCTCCCAACAACTTTGCGATCGGTTGGCCGTCCAGCTCGGGCAGATTCCGCCGTGGCTGTGGTCACGCCATTAGCCGCCAGCTGACCAGGCCCGATGCCGTGGACGGTGTGCTGGTGTTGCTGGACGAACTCACGGAGCAGGCGCCGAAAGCCGCCAGGGCGCCGTCGATGCGTTGGCGGATATGCAACGTCGTGAGGTGCTGGCGGATGTTCTTCCCTGGCTCGATCTCGGGGTGGCCATCGCGGGAGATTCCGGTGCGTTGGCACTGAGATTTTTTAAGGAGAGCCCGCTGCTGCTCGGTCTCCTGGATCCCTCGAAGCGGAGAGGTGGTGCTGGACGCCGGGTTGGAATTGGCTGACCGCAACGCCAATGTGGCGGTGGAATTCATTCGGATTGCACCGGAAGCGGTCGACGTCTTGTCCCCGGCCGACTGGCCCGCGTGGATGGATCTGGCCTGTGAGTTGGCGGAGACCGATTTTGCATTGGCCGTCGAATATATCCGGCAGATTCCTTCGATTGCTTGCGTCCTGTCCCTCGATGCGGTTCGTGCCTGGGCGCAGTTCGGGATGAAGCTCATCGTTGAGAATAGTCTCGGCAAACCGGATTATTTGGGGGCGCTGGAGTTCTTCCGGACGAGTCCTGCCATTTTGCAGGACATTCCTGTCCAGGCCCATCGTAACCAGCTGATTCACTTCGGCGCACAGATGGCGGAACGGTCGCCGGAGGCCGGTATTGCGGTGTTGGCAGAAGCCCCCGCTATCCTCAGAAGGCTTCCGACCGAAGAATGGCGGATGCAGGTGCTGCAGTATGGGGTGCTGATTGCCGAGCGTGATGCCGACACGACACTGGCCTATATTCGGCGTTGCCCCGAGTTGGTCGCGTTGATCGGGCCAGGTGAAGGGGCGCAGCAGAAGTTCCAGTCCTGGTTTGCTTCCGGCATGGAGGTGCTGGAGTATAGCCTGGAAGGGGGCCGAGCCTATTTTTCCATGGAAACGGAAAAGGCCCTCGGCGCCGTGTCGCAGGCTATGAGTGGCGTGCCCTTGCGGCAGATTGCCCGGCGCGTCAAGTTGTTCGCCCAAGCACTCTGTGGCCGTGATCTGCGTATCCATGATCTGCCGGACTCGCTTGAATCAGCCCAGCCGATGGTTCGTGCAATGGTCAGTGACGATGGGCGGAGTATCGGGTTGCCCTCACTCGTCAGGCGGTATCCCACCTACGACGAAAATGTGCGTCTTTATATGGTGATGGCCGCGCATGAGGCCGGGCATTTGGAGTTCGGCACGTTTGATTTGTCTATTGCCCGCTTACAGGATTTAATCGAGGGTGTGGGTCAGCGATATAGACGGTCTGCCTCAACTGAAGCCAGGACCTTGGGTGATGTGTTTGCGCGACTATCCTCAGCCAGGTCTGATTCGTGACCTCTGGTCTCTCGTCGAGGATGCCCGGGTCGAGTATTTGTTGCGAGCCGAATATCCAGGATTGAGCCGAGATTTATCCTCGATTGCCAAAGATGCGGTCAGCATTCGAAGTTTAGCGCATGGCATGACGGTGCGCGAATTGGTCGTCGATCAGTTGCTGCTCCTCTCCACCGCTGAAGCCGGTTCCGTTGCCATTCCCGACGCAGTGAAGAGTGAAGTCGATCAACTCTGGGGGCTCTGTCGGACGATCTTCCATCCGTCGGCGACCGCGGAAGAGGCCGTTCGACTTGCCGATCTTCTGTATGTGCGCATGGACGAGTTGTTAGCGGTCCGGCGGGAGGCCATCCCCAGTCCGGATGAGGCGGAGGCTCCCGAGCAGTCGATCCCCGCACCGAAGTCTTCGGAAGATCTATCCGACACCTACCGTCCGATGGACAATTGGGATTATCGCGGCGCGATGGACCCCAATCTGGTGCGGGATCGAACCGAGTCTTCGCCCGAACAGAGTGCGGCGTCCAGCCATGGTGATAGCGAAGGCGGCGCCGGTTTGGCCGGTGATTCCGCTGGATCGTCGGGTGCCGGTACGGCGCGTTCTCAGCAGATGTCCCAAGACGTCTTGGTGCCCGGCCATCGGCAGCCGTCGCTCGTGGAAGAGGTGTTGGCGGTTGAGGGTGAGGGGGTGCGGCCTGATGATGACAAGGCCGCGGCGGCAAAGGCGTTTCGCTACCGCGAATGGGATGCCGCCATTCAGGATTACCGGATGAATTGGTGTCGCGTGGTCGAACGGGAAGCAGTTGAAGGGTCGTCGGATTTTGTGGAAGAGACCTTGGCCGCTCAACGGGGACCCGTCAGGCTGTTGCGTCGTTATTTCGAGAGTTTGCGTCCTCCCGGGCTCCGACGCATTCCCGGCCAGTTGGACGGGGACGACCTGGACATGGACGCGGTCATCGGCCGGTCGGCCGATCTGGCGGCGGGTATCGAACCATCGGAGCGGATCTATGTGCGGCGTGAAAAGCGCGAGCGGGACGTTGCCGCTGCCTTTCTGGTGGATCTCAGCGGGTCCACTAGCCGGCAGGTCGATCAAGGTCGGCGGATCATTGATATTGAAAAACAGGGCTTGGTGCTGTTGTGTGAGGCCCTCGGAGCGATCGGAGACCAATTTTCCGTCTATGGCTATTCGGGGCAGGGGCGGCACCAGGTGGATTTTGTTGTGGTGAAAGACTTTGACGAATTGGTGACCGGGCGCGCAGGGGCCAAGCTTGGCGGGATCGTTCCTCTGCAGCAAAATCGCGACGGGGCGGCTATCCGGCATGCGACCAGCAAGCTGCTCGCTCGTCAGGCGAAGACCCGGATTCTCGTGGTCCTCAGCGACGGCCGTCCGTTGGACGATGGATACAAGGACGACTACGCACTGGAAGATACACGCATGGCCCTGCGCGAAGCCCGCGCCAGCGGGATCGAGCCGGTCTGTATCACCATCGACAAGCAGGCGGATCCCTATCTGCGTCGGATGTATGGGGATGTGCGGTATGTGGTGATTGATCGTGTGGAGGGGTTGCCGGAGAAGCTCCCGAGGATTTACCATCGGCTGACGGCCTGAAGCGTCGTACACAGATCTTTGCAGCACTGGAGTCTACCACCAATGATTGAACAGTCCCCACGACCGACCGTGCCGCCCTGGCTGTATAAACTGTTCACCGGCCACCAGTATCCCTACGTGCGACGGCAGGCGAAGTTTGCGAATCGGGATTTCAAGCCCGGCGAGAACCGCCCGGACCCGACGCGAGAAGAGATCGATGCCAAGTTTTGGGAAATCTATCCGCGCTGTACCGCCAAGATTTTGGAAGAAGTGAAAGCCGGCATGATCGTGGTATTCCACGAGTTGGGTGAGTATCCTGCCGGCGGATACCAGGGGCTGGTGGACGCGCCTGAAGATTTTCTTGCGGCTAACTACGGGAAGAAGAAAATCAAAGTGAATTTTTATGACGGCGACAATTTTGTTTGCACGATCAATTTCAAGGTCGGCGGCTGGACGGGGCATGAAGGCCACTGAGTAGTACAAGGGGAAGTGAGAATGGTGAGTGGCAGAACGGCCGTTCTCATTCGGCATTCCTCGGTTGGATTCTTGCGGAGGGATTATGGGACGACCAAAAATTACGGTAGTGGGCGCAGGTAATGTCGGTGGAACGGCTGCACAGCGGCTGGCGGAGAAAGATGCCTACGATGTCGTGCTCGTCGACATTGTGCCGGGGGTTCCGCAAGGGAAGGCGTTGGATATTACCCAGGCCGGTCCGGTCTGCGGATACAGCACCCGCGTCGTCGGCACGAACGGGTATGATGAAACCGCCGGATCCTCTATCGCGGTCATCACCTCCGGAATTCCACGGAAACCGGGGATGAGTCGGGATGAGCTCCTGGCGACAAACGCCAATATCGTCAAAACGGTGGTGCGGGAACTGGTGTCGCGTTCGCCGAACATTATTCTCATCCTGGTAACCAATCCCTTGGATGCCATGGTGCATGTGGCGCGACAGGTCAGCGGGCTGCCGAAATCACGGGTGCTCGGCATGGCGGGGGTATTGGATACGGCGCGGTTGCGGTCCTTTGTTGCGGAAGAATTGCATGTGCCGGGCACGGATGTGGAGGCGATGGTGCTGGGCGGCCACGGAGATACGATGGTGCCGTTGTTCGCCAAACGACAGTCGCCGGCCGGCCGATCACGGATCGATTGTCTCCCGAGCGGCTTGCTGCGCTTGATCAAGCGTACGCAGGATGGCGGGGCCGAAATCGTAGGGTTACTCAAGACCGGCAGCGCATTTTATGCGCCATCAGCCGCAGCCGTCGATATGGTTGAGGCGATCATGAACGACCAGAAACGGGTGGTCCCCTGCGCGATGCTCTGCGAAGGTGAGTACGGATTGAAAGATGTCATCGTCGGCGTGCCGGTCACCCTGGGGCGTGGCGGAGGGGAATCCATTGTCGAATATGGTTTGACGGCCGAAGAACGGACAGCGCTGCAGGCATCGGCTGATGCGGTGCGAGATCTGTGCGGGGTCGTGGATCGTCTGCTGAGACCGTAAACCGGTTGGCCTCAGGATGGCATGAGAGGCAGCTTGCTTGACAAGGCTCGGCAGCCTACAGTACAGTACGTGGCTGGCAGTAAACCGTTACAGTTGGGGGGCGTATGAAATTTTTGGAGGATCCATATCAGACATTGGTCGCAGGATTTGCGCTCGCTGTCGGATTGATAGTCGTGTATCTCGGGATGGCCGGAGTGGGCGCGGGCGATGTCGATTGGTTCGGGCTGATTGTTCGCTGGATCCATTTCCTGGCCGGCATTACCTGGATCGGATTGTTGTATTTCTTTAATCTGATCAACGCAGGCTTTCTAAAAAGCTTGGATGGGCCGACGAAAAACATCGTCATTCCGAAGCTGATGCCTGCCGCCTTGAATTGGTTTCGCCATGGGGCCACGGTCACAGTCCTGGCGGGCGTTGTGCTCTACGGCTACCTCTATTCGAAAGGCGGAACAGGGGCGATTGCGCTGGGGATCGGTGGTCTTCTCGGTATCATCATGATGGGGAACGTGCACGGGATCATCTGGCCCAATCAGAAGAAGATCATTGCGGCGGTGGCCGCTGCCGCGCAGGGTACGCCTGCTCCGCCGGAAATGGCCCAGTGGGGAAAAACCGCGTTGATCGCATCGCGGATCAACCTTCTGTTGTCTATTCCCATGCTGTTCTTCATGGGAGCAGGGAGCCACTTGAAGTAGTCATACGGGCCGAGTGGAGTCACGGGGACTCGGTCTTCCGAGAGGATGTATCAGTCCCCTTTTTCTTGCTTCAAACAATTCCCGGCACCATGATTCTGTTGGTTAGAGTCTTTGGGCTGATTCGCTGTAGGTCTATCAGGCCTAACCGATTGAGATTTAGGCCTAATCAGGCGAACTTGGCTTGACGGCTCTCGGAGAGCAGCCGTATAGTAGATTCCTGCTAACCTGGGGGTGTTACCCCCGAAAGGGAACAACGTGACCCTACCTCAACCAAGGGTATTGCAGAAGCTTGAAGGGGCTCCCTGGGAGATCGAACCCTATCTCAAGACCGGCGGATATGAGGCTTGGAAGCGGTAGTGTCTGAACGGCTGAAAGCCGACGACGTCGTGGACGAAATTGAAAAAGGCCGGGCTTGCGAGGACGGGGCGGGGCGGGTTTTCCCAACCGGCATCAAGTGGGATAAGGTTCTCAACCATCGAGTGACCGAGCGCTACTTTGTCTGCAATGCGGGAGAGCATGAGCCGGGCACCTTCAAGGATCGGTATCTGCTGAAGCATATTCCCCATCAGTTGATCGAAGGCTGTTTGATCGCGTCACGAACGGTCAATGCCAAAGCCTCCTACATCTATGTGAACCATGAGTATGAAGAAGAGGGAGCAATCTGAAGAAGGCGATTGGCTGAGGCGCGAGAGCGCGGGCTATTAGGGAAAGAATATGCTTGGGAATGGTGTGGATCTCGAGCTGGAGGTCTTCGACGGCCATGGCAGTTATGTGGCGGGGGAAGAGACGGCGATGTTGGAGTCGATGCAAGGCCGTCCGGCAATGCCTCGTCAGAAACCCCCGTTTTATCCCACGGATTTCGGACTCTACGGAAAGCCGACCTTAGTGAACAATGTTGAGACGTTGTGTAATATTCCGCGGATATTGTATAACGGCGCCGCGTGGTTTACTCAGGTCGGCACGGAGAAATGTCCAGGGACCATGATCTTCTCCCTGAGCGGAGCGGTGAATCGACCCGGGTGTCTATGAAATGCCGATGGGGGTGACCATCCGAGAGCTGATCGAAAAGTGTGGCGGCGGCGTTCAGGATGGCCGCCAGATCAAGGCGGTATTCCCAGGTGGTCCCGCCTTCTCAATGGTGACAGCGGACCAGCTCGATCTGCCATGGATTTTGATTCGCTCAAGAAGGCCGGAACCGGATTGGGTCAGCGCGGGACCGATTGTGATCGACGATGCGACCTGCATGGTGGCTGCGACGCTGAAATATTCCAATTTCTTCAAGGGCGAGAGTTGCGGGCAATGTCCGCCGTGTCGGATGGGGACGATAAATCTGGCTACTCTGATGACAAGATCGAAGGGGCCAGGGCAGCAAAAAGATCATGATAGTCTGCTGCAGCTCTGCGGGTTTGTGAAAGGAACAGGCTACTGTACCTTGGTCACCGGTGCAGCAGTCCTGGTGCAGAGCAGTCGTGAGGCTCTTTCAAGAAAGAGTACGAAGAGCATCTTCGGTTGCAACGTTGTCCGTTCACACCGGCGAGCGGTGGTGGCGCGTACTAAGGATTCGATCAGTGCCGCGTGTGAGTCTTCATCCATCCTAGATGGCAAGAGCGGACAGGTGAGGCCAGAAACCTGACCTTGCTGGATGCCGCCAAGGAATCTGGGTTTCTCGCTGAATCATGATTGCGGGGGCAATGCGTCCTGCACGACCTGCCGGGTCGAGGTGCAGTCGGGCAGCGAGCAATCTATCCGAGATCGATTTCGACGAGCAGGACCTGTTGGATCGGGAAGCCCTTTGAGCCGTGGCATCGGCTGGGCTGTCAGGCGAAGGTGTTGGGTGATGTTGTGGTTCGGGTTCCCGAAACCAAATGGGCAGATCCGACATTAGCGTGTCAAGCGTGGTCATACAATCAGAGGCGCAGGGAGCTTCCGATAAGTTCCGCGAGATGGTAGAGTAACCACACGTGCAACACGCGGATCCAGAAGGAGGACCAGACAATGGTGACGATTACGCGATTGGCAGAGCAGAAGATAAGAGAACTCATGGCCGAGGAAAAGGATGTAGTCGGTCTTCGGGTGTATGTTCGTGGCGGCGGGTGCCACGGTTATCAATATGGGATGGCCTTTGAATCCAAAATGGCCGACGATGATACGGTCATTGAAAAGGGTGACGTGAAAGTCATCATGGATTCCCAAAGCGCCCCACTGCTCCAAGGTGCGGAAGTCGACTATGTCGACAGCTTGCAAGGGTCCGGGTTTTCGATCAATAACCCGCAAGCGAAGACGACCTGCGGATGCGGCAGTTCATTCAGTGCGTAAGAGCCTTCCGGTTGTTACACAGCCGGAGCGCCGCTTTTTCGTTAAGTGAAACATCAAGCCGGGAGTGGCTCCCTCTCTAGCGGGGAGCCCTCCCGGCTTCTTCGTTCTACCAATCGTTCGGGAGAGTTGTCCGGATGTCTCAGGTCACTATCACGCGGCGGTATCGTTTCTGCGCCGCCCATCGTCTGCATACCGATCAGTTGTCGGCTGAGGAGAATCGGGCCACCTTTGGCAAATGCAATAATCGTAACGGACACGGGCATAACTACGTGGTGTTCGTATCCGTCAGAGGCGACATCGATCCGATTACGCATCAGGTCCTGGACATGTCGAGGCTTGATGAGGTCGTCGAGCGAATAGTGGTGCAGCGATTCGATCACCAGGATTTGAATAACGATCCGGAGTTTGCGACCCAAACCACGACCGGAGAAAATCTGGTGTTGCTCATGTGGGAACTTCTGGTGCATGAGATCCCGACGGGACGATTGGTCAAAGTCGGTGTGATTGAGACGCGAGACAATTACTTCGAGTATTCCGGCTCCGCGGAGCATGCGCGGAGAGAAGATGGAGTGAGGCATGGCTAAAGTGGTTTCCGGGTCCCGCGCCAGGCGGTCGCGTGTCTCTGTAACGCCAACCGGCCAGGACCCGATCGAAGGGCTGATGACGCAGCTCTTGGTGGAGTTGGGGGAGGATCCCGATCGCAACGGCCTCCTGAATACGCCGAAGCGTGTCGCCAAGGCCATGCGTTTTATGACCCAGGGCTATCGCCAGGACATCGATCATTTGCTCAATGGCGCCCTGTTCCCCATTGAGTACGACGAAATGGTGATTGTGAAGGACATCGACTTCTTCAGCATGTGCGAGCACCATCTGCTGCCGTTTTTCGGCAAGTGCCATGTGGGCTACCTGCCCAATAAGAAAGTCGTGGGGCTCAGCAAGATTCCTCGGGTCGTCGATGCCTTCAGTCGGCGGCTACAGGTCCAGGAACGACTGACTCTCCAGATCGCCGAAACGCTCAAGAAAAAGCTGAACGCACATGGTGTGGCCGTGGTGATGGAAGCGCGGCATCTTTGCATGATGATGCGAGGAGTCGAAAAGCAAAACACGGTTGCCGTGAGCAGTTCTATGCTGGGCGTGTTTCGCACCCAGCAGCAGACCCGCGAAGAGTTCCTGAAACTGATCCGTGGCAGCAATGTGAGAGACGGAAGCTAGCAATTCCCGCTCCGACCGTGTTACCGCAACTCCTCGACGAAACTCCGCAGCAGATCGTTAAAAACCTCAGGTTGTTCGCAATTACTCAAGTGTCCGGCGGCCGGAATGACGGCCAGCCGGGCATCGGGGATTCCGTCCGCCATCAATTGGGCGTCGAGGAGGGGGGTGGTATGGTCTTCCTGTCCGATCACCACGAGGGTTGGGCAGGTGATGGTGCGGAGATGGGCGACGGAGTCTAGGCGGTCCGCCATAGCCATCAGGTCGACGAGAATGCCGCTTACCGGTGTGTGGTGGATTGTGTTGCGAACATACTCAACCAGTTCAGGTTTGCTCTGCAGTGACGTAGCGCCGAGCAGTTTCGGAAGCATGGTTTCCGCAACCGCTTCGGTACCTTTTGTGTAAACGGTTTGCGCCAGATGAAATCGCCCCGTTCGTGCCTCCATGCTGTCCGCTTGTGCCCGTGTATCAGCCAACACCAACGCCTTCAGCCGATTCCCATATTTTCTGGAGAATGCCAGGCTGACATATCCTCCCATGGAGAGCCCCACCAGGACGGCCTGTGGAATGCTCAAGTGATCGAGCAGTGCGGATACGTCATCGGCGTACTGGTCGAGTGAAAAGGACCAGAGCGGGGCATCCGACTCGCCATGCCCGCGCAGATCGACGACGATCGTCCTGAATTGCTTGGGCAGCGCGGCAACTTGTGGCGCCCACATTGTGCGATTCAGCGGGAAGGCGTGGAGAAAAACGAGGGGAAGGCCGGTGCCCTGGTCGTCATACGCCAATCGAAGGCCGTTTACGTGGCAAAACATGGGGGGATCCTTTGTACATGCCTGATGGGTGGGTGGTAGCATTGCCAGGGGCGAGAATCAAGGGGATGGTCGGGCGCGAGGCCATACGTTTGCGGTGATTCCCATACGACGTATAAAATACAGAAATCTGTTCATCAGAGCTCGATGATGCCATCTCACGATTCCACAGGTGATCTTTTTGCCCCGTCCCAGGTGACATTCCGTTCAGGGAAAGTTCCGTTGGCGGAACGCCTGCGTCCACGAAGTTTCGACGATCTCGTCGGGCAGGACGAGATTGTGGGACCGGGGCGCCCGCTGAGAAAGGCGATTGAACAGGATCAACTCTCTTCCGTGATTTTCTGGGGGCCGCCCGGTTGCGGGAAAACCACGTTGGCCGGCTTGGTCGCACAGTACACCAAATCCCAATTCGTGCCATTTTCAGCCGTCACCGGAGGCATTCCCGAACTGCGGGAGATTATCAAGGCCGCCGAGCAGCGGCGGGCCATGGGGCGGGCGACGACCCTCTTCGTCGACGAAATTCACCGGTTCAACAAGGCCCAGCAGGATGCCTTTTTGCCGCATGTCGAACGGGGGACGGTGGTGCTCATCGGTGCGACCACCGAAAATCCTTCCTTTGAACTGATTGCACCCTTGCTCTCACGATCCCTCTTGGTGCTGCTCAAACCACTGACAGAAGAGGCGCTCGGTTCGATTCTCGACCGTGCGATTGCCGATGCGGAGCGTGGCCTTGGTTCCCTCCGAGTCACGCTCCTGCCTGCTGCGCGCGACCGGTTGCTTGCCTTCGGTAACGGCGATGCCAGAAGTCTGTTGACGACGTTAGAGTTTGTGGCCGGTCAAGCCCCTACTGCCAAGGATGGCACCAGGACCATCGATGAGCAGGTGCTGGAAAATGCCTTACTCACCAAGGCGCTTCGGTACGACAAGTCGGGCGAGGAGCATTACAATCTGGTGTCGGCCTATATCAAGAGCCTGCGTGACTCTGATCCCGATGGGGCCCTGTATTGGCTCGCGCGTATGCTGGAGGGGGGAGAAAACCCGCGATTCATCGCCCGCCGGTTGGTGATTTTTGCGTCGGAGGATATCGGCAACGCCGATCCGATGGCCCTGGTGGTGGCCAATGCGGTGGCGCAGGCTGTGGAATTCGTGGGGCTTCCGGAGGCGCGGATCAATTTGGCGCACGGTACGACCTATCTCGCTTCCCGGCCTAAGGATAACGCGTCCTATATGGGCCTGCAGGAGGCTGTTCGGGATGCGCGCCAGTACGGCAATCTCGGGGTGCCGCTCCACCTGCGCAATGCCGTGACTTCGCTCATGAAAGACATCGGCTACGGGAAGGGCTATCGGTATGTGCACGACGATCCGGCGGCCCAGACCGATCAAGGTCATCTTCCGGAACCGCTCAAAGGCGCGCGGTATTATCGCCCAGGAACCCCGTAAATTGATGAAAAAAGGGGCTAGACAAACCTGACTATCCGGTTATACTTAGCACGCGAGGTTCTCATGACGCGTCACCCCAATTCAGCGGAAAGTGTCAGCGAACGCCGGAAGTATATCCGGGCGACGTTGGTCGGGTCGGCGCTGGTGTCGCCGCAAAGCGGCGCCAAGGGGTTTACGGCGGTGCTGAACAACGTGAACAAAATCGGCGCGGGCCTCCATTCCAAGGAGACGTTGCCCATCGGCGCGAAGATTACCGTGTCATTGGCGTTTCTGGATCCCGATCGCGTCGAGCAGCAGGAGAAGCTGAATGCCACAGTGGCCTGGGCGAAACCCTGGGAGAAGGGAATATTGCTTGGGGTGGTGTGGGATGATCTGGTGACGAAAGAGAAGAACCGCTGGTTGTACTACTATCTTGAAGAGACGCTGAAGTCGACGGACTAGCCGGTCGCCGTCAGTTTCTCGCGGACCCCCTGCAACTCTTCCGATAACGATTCCCAGCGCGCCGTGAGCCGTTCCATTTCTTTCTTCCAGCCTTCCTGTTCCCGCTGCAGTTCGCTCCACCGGCCGAGCTCTTGATACAGGGCCGGGTCGGCCAGTTCCAGTTCACGCGCCTTCACTTTGGTTTCCATGGAGGCGATGTCCGACTCCGCGCGCGACACTTGTTTTTCGAGGCGTGCCTGCGTTTTGCTGAGATCTCGCCGTTCTCCGCCTGAAGACTTCGACTGGACCTGGGAGGCCATGGCCTTTGTGGGGCCCGACGACTTGTCGGCCTGGGCGGCGGCGAGTTCCGCGCTGCTTTCCTTGATCGACTCGAACTCCTGCGCCTTCTTCCAGAGAAAATATTCGTAATCGCCCAGATAATTCTTGGCCTGGCCGTCGTCCACTTCGACTATCATGGTAGCGACACGCGCGAGGAAGGTCGGGTCGTGAGAAATGAAGATGATCGTGCCCGGAAAATCGGTCAAGGCGTCGGTCAGCATATCCACCGAGGCCGGGTCGAGGTGGTTGGTGGGCTCGTCGAGCAGCAGCGTGTTTGCCGGCTCAACCAGCATGCGAGCCAGGGCCACGCGGTTGCGTTCGCCGCCGCTCAGGGCTTTAATCGGTTTCTTCTGATCATCGCCGGAAAACAGAAAGGCGCCGGCAATGCCGCGGAGAAAATTCGTTTCAGCCTGGGCAGAGACTTCGGCCAACGACTCCAGAATCGTGTCATCCGGGTTCAACGATTCCGCCTGGTGCTGGGCGAAATAGTGGAGGGTGACTCCATGACCCGCACGGCGTGATCCCTTTTCAAACGGCAACACCCCGGCCAGCATTTTGAGCAACGTGCTTTTGCCGGCTCCGTTTTCACCCACCAACGCCACACGTTGGCCGCGCTCCACCGTGAAATCAAGCGACCGGTAAATGATCTTCTCTCCATAACTCTTGGCCACGCCGGTAAGTTCTAGAACATGCCGGCCGCTTGCCGCCGGAAGGGGAAACGTGAAGCGCACGCGTTTAGTGTCACGCTGCCGATCAATCAGCTTCACTTTGTCCAGTTGCTTAATGCGCGACTGCACCTGTTTGGCCTTGTTCGCCTGATAACGGAAGCGATCGATGAAGTTCTGAACGCGGGCGACTTCCTTGCTCTGCCGGTTGGCCGCAGACTCGATTTGGGCATCCCGGGCCGCTCGGAGTTCCTGAAACTTCGTATAGTTGCCGCGATATTCCTGGATGGTTCGATCGCGGAGTTCCCAGATATGCGTGGCGATGCCGTCGAGGAACCGTGTATCGTGACTGATCACCAGGAGGGTGAGATTGGAGTCGAGGAGAAAGCGCTCGAACCAACGCTGGGTCGGTTTGTCCAAGTGATTCGTCGGCTCGTCCAGCATGAGCACGTCGGGGTTCGACAAGAGCAAGTGTGCCAAGGCGACCCGCATGCGGTATCCACCGGAGAGATTCTCGATCGGTCGCGAAAAGTCGGCCTCCGTAAATCCCAGGCCGGAGAGGATGCGCTCGGCTTCATGTTCCGGATAGAGATCACGGTGTGCGGCATCCAGCACGGTTTTCCCGACGATCGTTTCCAATTCCTGCGGGAGATACCCGACGCGCAGTCGCGGGCGTTTGCGGATGGTCCCTTGATCGGGAGACTCTTCGCCCAGGATCATCCGGAAGAGCGTCGTTTTCCCGACCCCATTCGGTCCGACGAGCCCGACGCGGGCGCCAGGCCGTAAGTGTGCCGTCGCTCCGTCGAGCAGGACCTTGGTCGCAAATTGCTTATGGACAGATTCAAGCTGCAGCATGGATCAGTATTACCCGGTGATAGGGAGTGATGCGTTCGGCGAGGTACCTGCTGCGGAGATCAACGTCCGTCGATGTACCGGCGGTTGACCAAGCGTATGACTCGTAGACTTCGGTTATCCCCGCACATATGTGAAGCGTGGGTCGGACAAGCTTGATTTGGTGGAGCTGGCCGGGATTGAACCGGCGACCTCGTGAATGCCATTCACGCGCGCTCCCAACTGCGCCACAGCCCCACGCAAGCTTGTATATCGATGTGCACAGGTACCGGCAACACAAAAACGAATGCAGATGTAACTCTGCAATCTAGCATGGCCGGTTTTTGCCAGTCAAGAAAAGGGTGGGGAGTCGGCGATGTGCCTGGCCCTTTTGTGCTCGCGCAACGCGCGGCCTCGGAAGGCCCTCGTTGGACGCGCGCAGGAAAAGGGCCAGGGCACACCGCCTCTTGAACGGGCAAAGGTGTGAGAGGACGGGCGGGTGCCTGAAAACCCTGCTTGACAAACCGAGAGGCGAATCCTACCATGATGCCCTTCCGGCTCTGATCAGTACGAGGTCAGGGCTTTTTTTTCGAGTTCAGCAAGGAAAGAAGGAGCAAAGGCAGCGAACAATGGCGAATCTCGTCATCATCGGCTCCCAATGGGGCGACGAAGGCAAAGGGAAAATTGTCGATATCCTCACCAAGGATGCCGATATGGTCGTGCGATACCAGGGTGGATCCAATGCCGGCCATACCGTCATCAATGCGCGGGAAACATTCATGTTTCCATCTCATCCCATCCGGCATCTTGTATCGCGGGCACCCGCTGCCTCATCGGCAATGGCGTCGTGGTTGATCCCGGAGCATTGATTGAAGAAATGGATCATCTGCAGGGCCGAGGGCGTGAAGTATCTCGAAGAATTTTGCCGTCAGCGACCGCGCCCATCTGATCTTGCCCTACCATAAGGCCATCGATAAAGCGTCCGAACAGTCCAAAGGTGTTCGGCGGATCGGGACCACCGGTCGCGGGATCGGCCCCTCCTACGGCGACAAGATGGCTCGGATCGGTCATTCGCATGGGCGATTTGCTGAATCCACCGCTCTTCAAGCAAAAACTGGAAGAAAATCTCGTCGATATCAATTGGCTGCTGGAGCAACTCCATAAGGTGGACTGTTTCGAGCTGGAAAAGGTGTATCAGCAGTACATGGCATATGCCGATCGACTGAAGAGCTACATCATCGATACGACCCTGGTCGTCAATAAAGCCGTCGATGCCGGAAAGACGGTTCTGTTTGAGGGCGCGCAGGGGACGCATTTGGATGTGGATTTCGGCACCTATCCCTACGTGACCTCATCGAGCTCGTCGGCCGGCGGCGCCTGCACCGGAACCGGCGTGGGGCCCACGAAAATTGACGCTGTGATGGGCATTACGAAGGCCTATACGACGCGCGTCGGCAGCGGCCCGTTTCCGACCGAATTGACCGACGCAGTGGGCGGATGGTTGCAGGAGCGCGGAAAGGAATTCGGGGCGACCACCGGGCGGGCCCGCCGCTGTGGGTGGTTTGATAGTGTCGTCGTCCGTCATGCCACCAGGGTGAACGGGCTCTCCTCGCTGGCCGTGACAAAGTTGGATGTGTTGGACGGACGCAAGGAGCTCAAGCTCTGTACGGCCTATCGAGTCAACGGCAAACTCCATCGCGAGATGCCGTCAGACCTGCCGGCATTGACGAATTGCGAGCCTGTGTATGAGCGGGTGCGTGGGTGGAGCGCCCCGACCACCGGCGTCACGAGCTATAAGAATTTGCCTGCGGAAGCCAAGCGGTACCTCACGCGGATCGAGGAGCTGGCGGAGTGCCGAATCGATATGATTTCCACGGGCTCACGACGGGATGAAACCATCATCCTCCACAACCCGCTCAAGGCCGGCCGCCGCGCGCGCCCTCGACGTTCATGATGATATGTCCGTTTTGTTCGTGCGACGGATGCCCGCCGTAGCGAATCGTTACTCGGCAGTGGTATGATCCCTCCCGTCACGATCCACGCGTGACGATGTGCAGCCTCTGTGTTCGGGAGAGTCGGTAGCTCAGCTGGTAGAGCATCGCCCTTTTAAGGCGAGGGTCCTGGGTTCGAATCCCAGCCGACTCACCATCACATTCAACAACGTAGCTTCCGCCTCACGTTCTACCTATCCATCGTTCACAGTTTTGGTTACGGTTCTAAATTGCGTAAGGCCCTCGACTGCCTGCCAAAGATGGGAAGGGGAAAGGTGTGAATACAGGCTCAGCATGGCGTGAGACTTCCATCCCCCTAGCGCCATGAGTGTTCGATCATTGGCCCCTTGCATGGCTAGCCGTGAGGCTGCAACTTATGGCGTCCACTATTGACGACCGCGCTCATAAGGATGATGGGGTAGGGCAGCGGCTGCAGGAAAAGCAGGGGTAAACGTTACAGCAACGCCGAAAAATCCCGCAGCCCTGCGACGAATTCATTCAGCGCCTGCCGCTCCAGGGTCTCAAGGTACTGGTCAACGGTCTTGCCTGGATTGCGAAGTCTTTTTCTGTGGGTGTGCGCAGCCGCGCAGACCGTGCCCGGAGCCAAATCGAGCATATGCGTGAGAAATTCGTCGGGGTGCTGCGGCGCCATGCCGTACTTCTGAAGCTCTTTTTCGGGAAAATCTTTGAGATTGTACGTGACGATGTCCTTGCCGGGTTCATACCAAAACCACTAACAGGGCCCGCAAAAATTACAAAGATGCAAACCGAGGCAACAGCAGCAATTATCCTGCTGTATTTTTTTAACCTGTGATCTGCCGAGGTAAACAATACCATTGTTATCATTAAAAAAGCAATAACAAATTCTGTAGGGCGGCAGCCAGTACGCCATCTTTTCCCTGGAACAGTTACTACACTGTTTACCGGCGCATCGGTAAGTATGTTACCCATCAGCGTCTGCATGATAAATACAGCAATCTTCGCCAGGGCCGGGCTCACCGAGAACGCCCTGCGCCTGCACGACAATCCGGCCGACTCGATTCACATCATCGGCAGGGAGCTCATGCCGCGGCTTCGCTGAGCGCGATCCTCAGAGGGCCCCGAGGTACCACTCGTAATCCAGGCCGGGCACCTCGGCATGGTAGGGCTCGGCCTCGAAGCGCCGGGCGGCGCTGAAGACGCGGCAGAACTCCTCCCCGAGATAGTCCGGCCACAGTTCCCCGGCTCGAAGGCGTCGAGCGCCGTCTCCCAGCGGTGGGACGGGTCCCTTCCCGGTCATCGTCTCGCCTTCCCGCACCATGGCCGGCGGCTCGATCCGCCGCGTGATCCCGTCATGGGCAGCCGCGAGGATCGCCGCCACCGCGAGGTAGGGATTGCAGTCCGCGCCGGCCGGCCGGTGCTCGAAGCGGACGTTGGCGTCGTCGGAGACCGGGATGCGGATGCCACCGCCGGTGATTCGGCCCCCAGTTCGGCGCGATCGGCGCAAAGCAGCCCGGGCCGGATGCGGCGATAGGAGTTGGCGTTCGGGCAGAAGATGGCCAGCGACTCGGGCATGGCCGCCAGCATGCCGCCGATGGCGTGACGCAGCAGCGCCGCATAGGCTTCGGGTGCTCGCCGGCGGATGGCCGGGACCGAAGACGTTGCGGCCCCGGACTTGTCCACCAGGCTGAAATGCACGTGCATCCCGGAGCCGTCCAGGTCGGCAAATGGCTTCGCCATGAACGTGGCCGCCAGGCCTTTCGTGCCGGCGCAACGCCACGCACGAGCCGGCGCAGCAGTACGGCGTGGTCGCAGGCGGCCAGCGCATCGGGCACGTGATGCAGATTGACCTCGAACTGGCCGGCGCCGTACTCGGAAACTATCGCGCCGGCCGGCATGCCCTGCGCTTCGCGGCTGCGTGATGGCGCGAAAACGTCGTCGAGCTCGTGCAGGTCCTCGAGGCTGTAGACGCGCGGGCCGCCGGCGCGGCTGTGCCCGGCACGCGCCGTGCGCGGCTCGCGGCGCCTCGCCACGGGTGTCGTCCAGCAGGTAGAACTCGTACTCGACCGCGATGACCGGCGTGAGCCCCGTGCCGCAAAGCGCGCCAGTACGCCTGCCAGCACCTGGCGGCGTCGGCGAAGTAGGGACGGCCGTCGCGCTCGTCCATGGTGAGAGGCACTGCGCGAGGGGCGTCTTCGACCAGGGCACCCGGGCACAGGAGCCGGGCACCAGGCGACAGAGGTAATCGGGATCACCGTCATCGCTGCCATGGGCGAGGCCCTCGATCAGCGATGCCGCGGCTGTCCAGCAGGATGCGGACGCCGGAAAGGACATGCCCTCGCGATCAGCCCGGCCAGCTCCTTCGGCTGCAGCGCTTGCCGCGCAGGATGCCGTTGAGATCCGGCAGCAGCAGCTCGACCGCACGAATGCCCGGGATTGGCCGCGAGAAAGTCGGCGAGCCTCCGGCGGCACATCGGGACGTCTGCTGTTCATGAAGTTCCTCCCGGGCGGCGGTTCTGACCAATCCCGAGTCGCCGCGTCGTCCGGCTACCATCCCGGCGCGCATGCAAGTCGCCGATTCCTCATATTGACCATCGTCTGCCCCGACACCGACGGAATTGTCGCGGCGGTCGCCGGCTACCTGATGCCCAGCAGTGCTTCATCGACGAGTCGTCCCACTTCGGCGACCCGGAGACGGCACGTTCTTCATGCGGACGCGCTTCATCGCCCCACGGGCAGCTTTTCACGAGCCGCCTTTGCCGCGGGATTCGGCGAGATCGCCGCGCGCTTCCCCATGGACTGGCACGTGCACGACACGCATGTCCTGCCGCGCGTGCTGGTGATGGTCTCGAGGCACGATCACTGCCTGAACGACCTGCTCTACCGCTACCGCACCCGGGCGCTGCCGATGCAGATCCCCGCGATCGTCTCCAACCACATGGATCTCGCCGGGCTGGCCGAGCTGGCACGCGTGCCGTACTTCCATGTGCCGGTGACGCCGGACACCAAGGCCGACGGCGGAAGCCCGCCTGCTGGAGATCGTCGAGGACACCAAGGCAGATCTGATCGTGCTGGCCCGCTACATGCAGGTCCTGTCCGCCGAGCTTGCGCGCAGTTTCCCGGGACGGATCATCAACATCCATCACTCCTTCCTGCCGGGCTTCAAGGGCGCGAAGCCCTATCACGAGGCCCACGCCCGCGGCGTCAAGCTGATCGGCGCGACCGCGCACTACGTCACGCCGGATCTCGACGAAGGCCCGATCATCGAGCAGGCCGTCGAGCGGGTGGACCACACGATGTCGCTCGACGATCTCGCGGCAGTTGGCCGCGACGTCGAGTCATGACGCTGGCGCGCGCCGTGAAGCTCCACCTGGAGCATCGGGTGTTCCTGAACGGGAGCAAGACGGTCGTCCTGCGCTGACGTCTAGTCCGCCCTGTCCAGGAGCTGCGTCTCCCGCGGTGGGACCGTGCGCAGAAAATCCCAGATCGCGCCCAGGTCCTGGTCGGTCATGCCGGAGAAGGCCACCCAGTCCATCTCGGAGTTCTCTTCCTCCGTCACGGGGAACGGAGCGGTATGCAGCGCGGAAGCGCGCGATGAAGATCTCCTTCGTCCAGTCGCCGAGGCCGGTGGGGTGCGGGGTGAGGTTCTTCGAGTACTGGGTTCTCGTGCCCATCGTGAACGGCACGCCGCCGGAAAACAGCCTGTTCCGGCAGCGGCTCGACCTGCCCGCGGACGCGCGCCGTGTGGCAGAACTCGCAGCGCGCAATCTTGGTGAGATACCGGCCGTAGGCGACGGGGTCGCTTTGCGGGGGCGTCGCCACCGGGCCGTCCAGCGGCTTCGGGTAAAACCGGAAAATGATGTTGAGCGGGAAATCCAGCACCCGGTCGGGGCGGAAGGACTTCACCGCGGGCTGGGCGCGCAGGTAAGCGATCACGGCGGCCGCGTCGTCGTCCGAGAGCGACTGGTACATGAACCAGGGCATGATCGGAAACAGCGCCTCGCCGTTCCGGCTCACGCCCTCGCGCATGGCCCGCAGGATCTCGCCGTCGGTCCAGGCGCCGATGCCGGACTCGACGTCGGGCGTGATGTTGCGGATGCAGAGCCGGCCCGGAAAGCCGCCCGTGCCGAAGTTGATGCCCACGGCCTTGGTGTTCTTGTCCATGCAGGGCCGGCCGGCGCCCAGCGGCGGCTTGGCCGGGCCGCTGTAGAGCGTCCAGTCCCGCTCCGAGTGGCAGTCGTTGCAGA
>CAWDIP010000008.1:0-159008 GCA_963802395.1 uncultured Actinomycetes bacterium | reverse complement strand
GCGTGAGCCAGCACCTGCACGTGCACGTCGTGCCTCGCTGGACGGGTGACGCCAACTTCATGACCGCACTCGCCCACACCCGCACCTTGCCGGAGTCGCTCCCCGACACCGCGGCCAAGATCCGCGCTGCCTGGCCCCGGTGACGTCGCTCCGGCCTACGCTGGAGGTGATGTCCGAACACGCCACCGGTGACGAGATCCGCGACGAGCTCCCCGCCGACCTGAACGTCAGCGAGTTCGTCGGGGCGTACCAGTTCCCCGACAACAGTCGCCGCCGCATCCCGGGCTACATCTACCTCGTCGTCGCCGTCGGCTGCCTCGTGGGGTACCTGCTACGAGACGACGAGTCGGTGTTCTTGAACCGGGGCCTGCTGCTGGCGGCCGGGCTGCTCGGTGCGGTCGGCGTCGCTGTCGCTCACCTCGGGTTGGCGGATGACCGTCGACGAGCAGCAGGCGCTGGATGCGGGCCAGCGCGGTGGTCGACTTCCCGGTCGGGCATGCCTCGGCCCAGCAGGTCTGGCGCGGGCTGCGCAGCCGGCCCGACGTGGCGGGTGCTGGCCTACTCGGCCGAGGAGCCGCCGAAACGTCGAGCCTTCGTGCTGGTCGACGCGATCGACGGTCGAACCCTCGAGCACATCGTCGAGGACAACCCCGAGGATCTCTCGGAGTGGGCCGACACCTGAGTTCGTCGTCAGCCCGCCGGTGAGTTCCCGGCCACGATGATCGGCAGCTCCATCGTCGGCGGGTCGAGCACGCGCAGCTCGTCGGGCGCGTGGCGCAGCACGTTGTCGAGATACGACTGCACCGCGACTTCGAGTCCGACGTCGCGCTGGGCGGCCTCCGACAGGAACCAGCGGTGCTCGAGCACCTGGTGGAAGAACTCGGCCGGCTCCAGCTTCGTCGACAGTTCCTCGGGGATCGACAGCACCGTGGGCTCGTAGACCTGGTCCAGCCAGCGCGCTGCCGCCATCGTCTCGGGCAGGCGCCGACCGGTACTGCGCTCGAGCCCCGCGTGCGAACTGGCTGATGTCGTTGAGCAACCGCCGAGCCTGGTTCTCGCCCGTGCGCAGCCCGGTGAGCGCAGCGAGGCGGGGCGCGTGGAACCCGGTCTCCACCACGCGGGGAACGATGCTGATCCGGTCACCCTCCGACCCCGGCCTGGTAGTCGAGTTCGGCGACGTCGAAGCCGAGCTCGTTGAGCTGCCGGATGCGCTGCTCGATCCGGAACACCTCGTCGGCGTGGAACAGCTGCTCCTCGGTGAGCTGACGCCACAGCTGTTCGTAGCGACGTTCCACTTCGAACGCGGTCTCGAACGGATCGATGCCGTCGGCCAGCCGGCCGGCGGCCTGGAGGTCGAACAGACCGCCGGCGATGTTCTCGACGGCGATCGTCAGGTCGGCAGCCCGCTGTCCGTCGGACAGCCCAGGGTGCAGCTCGCCGGTCTCGAGATCGATGACGAAGGCCACCAGCGCTCCGCGCGTCCCTGCGGAAGAGCGTATTCGACAACGAGCAGTCGCCCCAGAAGAACCCGCCGAGGTGGAGCCGCACCAGCAGCCCCACGAGCGCATCGAGGAGGCGTTCACCGAGATACGGGATTCTCAGGCCCCGGCCCGATAACAGCACCCGGTACGGAAGGGAGAAGTCGATGTGCCGGGTGATCAGGATGCCCTTCGCTGCTCACACCCGGGCCCCGGTCGGTGACCACGCCGATCGCGGTGGCGGTGGGGATCCCCTCGTCGGCGAGGGCCCGCAACAGCCGGTACTCCCGCTCGGCGAGCGATCGACGGCAGCTCCTTGAGGACGTAGATGATGTCGCCTGCCTCGTAGAAGCGGACGACGTGGCGGTGCAATCCGCCGGGGTCGACGAAGCGGTCTTCCGGCCACTCCTCGAGCGGCACACCCCACGTCAGCGAGAACAGGGCGGCATGTTCGCCGGGCTGCGAGATCTGGAGGCGCACGTGGACAGTCTGGCCCGAGATCGACTCTCCCGCTCCGGTTGCCGGAGGGCAGCCAGTTCACCCGGCGGCGCGCTCGGCCGCGTCGGCGACGGCGCGCACGAGCGGACCGATCTTCGAGCGCGAGAGCCTGTACCCGCGCGAGATCGCCGCCGACCCATGCTTCGGGATGCCTCGACTCCACCTCGTGGGCGAGGTCGGCGGGTGCCGAGCCGGGGATCCCGAGCGTCCGGGCAACCTCGCGCCAGAAGCGCGTCGACAGCTGCGATCTCGGCGGACGCTGCGCTGCGATCGCCACCCACCGGCTCGAGGGCATCGGCGAGCCGCCGGGGGATCGATCGGAAGGCGACGGCGAGATCGTCAGGGGAGGAGCCGCTCACGGGTTGACGCCATTCAGGGTGGCCTTGGCCTTGTCGAGCAGGTGGGCGGGGAGCGGCTCGTAGTGATCGTGCTCGGAAGCGAACCGACCTCGACCGCCGGTGAGCGACCGGAGCTCGACGGCGTACTTCAAGAGTTCGGCGGTCGGCACGTGCGCCACGATCTCATGGAATCCGTCCTCGAGTGCCGCCGACCCCTGGACCCGACCGCGTCGGGCGTTGATGTCGCCCAACACATCGCCCTGGAGGTTCGAGGGAACGCTCACCCGCAGCTTTGACACCGGTTCGAGCACTGTCACGCCCGCCTTGGTGAGCGCCTCCTTCAGGCCGGCGGCCGCCGCAGTCTTGAATGCCATCTCCGACGAGTCGACCGAGTGGTACTTGCCATCGAAGCACTCGACCCGCACGTCGACGACCGGGAAGCCGTGCACCCCGCCGTTGGCCATGCACTCCTCGACCCCCTTGTGGACGGCGGGTATGTACTGCCGGGGGATCGCTCCGCCGACGACGGAGTCGACGAACTCCAACCCGCGCCCTCGATCGAGCGGTGCCACGCGGAGTCGGGCGACGGCGTACTGGCCATGGCCACCGGACTGCTTCTTCACCTTGCCCTCCGCCTCGGCGGTGCCCACCACCGTCTCGCGGTACGGCACGCGGACGTCTTCGACGTCGACGTTGACGCCGAACTTCCGACTGAGTCGTTCGAGAGCCACCGCCACATGGGTGTCTCCGAGACCGCTGAGGACGGTCTGACGGGTCTCCTCGTTGCGGGTCACGACCAACGACGGGTCCTCGGCCTGCAACCGTTGCAACGCGCTGCCCAGCTTGTCGTCGTCGGACTGGGTCCGAGGCTTGATCGCCACGCCGTACGTCGCAGTGATCGCTCGGGTGGCCGCGGACCCGAACCGGGGTGCCCCGTGCGCTCAGCGTGTCGCCGGTGTGGGTGTTGGAGAGCTTGGCAACCGCGCCGATGTCTCCTGCCCGCAGTTCCTTGACCGGCGTCTGCTCCTTGCCCCGCAACGTGAACAGACCGTGGAGGCGTTCGTCGGCCCCGGTCGAGGAGTTGATCAGGTGATCGTCGGTCCGGATGACACCCGACAGCACCTTGAACACCGACAGCTGGCCGACGAACGGATCGGCGATGGTCTTGAAGACGAATGCCAGCGGCTGGAGCGGAGTCGTCGGCCGGGACGTGTACTTCGGTGTCGCCCGCTTCCACCGCCACTGGGCGGTTGGCGGGGGACGGCCCGATCTCGCAGATGAAGTCGAGCAGCCGATCGACACCCACGCCGGTGGCGGCCGAGCCGACGAGAACCGGGAACTCTCGGCCGAGGAGCACTTCGTGGGCCAGCGTGCGTTCCAGCTCGACGATGCTGGGGACGTCGCCCGACAAGTAGCGCTCGAGCTGGTCGTCGTCGCCGGACACGATCTCCTCGATGAGCTCGTCGTGCAGGCGCCGTTCCTCGTCGAGCGACGTCGGCCGGCAACGGCTCACTGTGATGGGTGCCGCCGGGCTCGTACTCGAAGGCTTGGTCCGACAGGACGTCGGCGACGCCGTGGAACTGCCGCTCCTCGCCGAGCGGCAGCTCGAGGGGTACGAAGCCCGGGCCGAACACGGCGCGGAGCTGCTCGAGCACCCGGTGGAAGTCGGCTCGCTCCTTGTCCTCTTTGTTGACGAACACCAGCCGAGGCATCTGCAGCTCCGCGCATCGGCGCCAGAGGATCTCGGTTTGTACCTCGACGCCGTCGACGGCGCTCACGACGAACACCGCGAGATCAGCGACCGCCAGGGCGGCTTCGACCTCGCCGAAGAAGTCGGCGTAGCCCGGGGTGTCGATCAGGTTCACGCGGAAGGTGTTCCCGTCGTCACGCCACTCGAGCGGGGCGATGGCCAGCGACAACGAGATCTTTCGCTTGAGCTCCTCCGGCTCGGTGTCGCAGGTGGAGGTCCCGTCGTCGACCTTGCCCGCTCTGGTCACGGTTCCCGCTCGTACGAGCAGCGCTTCGGCCAGGGTGGTCTTGCCGGACCCACCGTGGCCGACCAGGGCAACGTTGCGGATCCTGTCGGTCGAAGAGCTCATCGTGGACCCCCGAGCGTGTGGAGCGGCTCGGACCCTGGCGATGGTACTGCGGTCGCCTCGGGCTCCCGGACCGGGCCGATAGCCTCTCCATCTATGTTCGATGGTCGCTTTCGCGCGCCCGTCGAGCGTGCAGTGAAGCCGATCGGCCACGCGCTCCGCCGGACCGGGCTGTCTCCCGACCATCTCACCATCGTCGGACTGTTGGTCGCGGTAGGTGCGGCCGTCGCCGTCGGGGCGGGTCGGCTGCGCATCGGGCTCGTGCTGGTGATCCTCGCTGCGCTGCCGGATCTCCTCGACGGGGCGCTCGCCAAGGCGTCGGGGGCGTCGAGCCAACGAGGTGCGTACTTCGATTCGGTGATCGACCGGGTCACCGACGCGTTCCTCCTCGGCGGGCTCGCCTGCTATCTCGCCGACGGCGACGACCCCCGGCTCGCGGTCCTGCCGTTCGCAGTGATGGCGGTGTCGTCGGTCATCTCGTACCAGCGGGCCAAGGCCGAATCCCTCGGGCTCGATGCCAAGGGCGGGCTGATGGAGCGCGCCGAGCGGATCATCCTGCTGTGCGTCGGGCTGCTGTTCAGCTCGCTGCTCGTGCCGATCCTGTGGGTGATGCTCGCCCTCACGACCGTCACCGCGATCCAGCGGTTCGTCAAGGTGTGGAAGCAGGCGGCGATCGCCCCGGTGACCGCTGCCAAGATCGAGATGCGCCGCACCCGTCGCCAGACCCGCCGGGTTGCCCGCGCCGACCGCATGTCGCAGGTCCGGGTGAAGCGGAAGCGCCCCCAGCGGTGAGCAACGACCGCCGGGAGCCGTCGTTCACCGACAGCCTCACGACGGGTGGGTACCGAGTTCGGTTCGGTCGTCGCCCAGTTGACCCCGGGTCCGATCTCACAGGGAATGGCCGGTCTGGCCGGCGTGGCGATGACCCCGGCGATGCGCGCCAAGCGCTCGATGATCGAACGGCACCTCCGGCGGGTCGATCCCACCTTGAGCGGATTGGCACTGCGGCGCAAGGTGCAACAGGCATTCGAGTCGTACTCGCGGTACTGGGTCGAGAGCTTCCGGTTGCCGAACCTGTCGAAGCGCACGGTGGAGCGGACGTTCTCCTACACCGGGTACCGCGAGTACCTCCTGCCCGCCCTCGAGGCCGGCAACGGCTGCATCATCGCCTTGCCGCATCTCGGTGGCTGGGAGTGGGCCGGGCGGTGGATCGCCGATCGCGGCCACCCGATCACGGTGGTGGTCGAACCGCTCGAGAACGCGCAGCTGTTCGAATGGTTCGCGGATCTGCGGGCCAAGCTCGGCATGACCGTCGTTCCGCTCGGGCCCGATGCCGGTGCCGCGGTCCTGAGGGCCTTGCGGAACAACGAGGTCGTCTGTTTGTTGTCCGATCGCGACCTGACCCACGACGGTGTTTCGAGGTCGAGTTCTTCGGCGAGCGCACGACCCTCCCGCCGGGGCCCGCCACCCTGTCGCTCCGGACGGGAGCACCGATCCTGCCAACCGCCGTGTACTTCACCCGGAGCTACAACGGACACCACACGATCGTGCGCGCCCCCGTCCCCGCCGAGCGTCAGGGTCGGCTACGCGAAGACGTCGCCCGGATCACCCAGGACCTCGCCCGCGAGCTCGAATGGCTCATCCGCCGAGCCCCCGAGCAGTGGCACCTCTTCCAGCCCAACTGGCCATCCGACCCCGGATATGAGGTCTGAGCTGATCATTTACTAGCGAACAGTGGCACCATGTCGTGGTCATGCTCGCCGACCGGCTCCACCCGCCACGGCGACGAAGGGCGAACCCGCAGCTCATCAAACGCAAGATGCCCAAATGGTACGTCAAACGAAGACACCACCGGACTGGCCCCAGCCCGACAATCCTAACTGGACGGTATTGCCTCTAGCCCGCCCTTGTCGCGGGCTATTGCCCGAGCGATAGGCGAACAAAGAGTGCTCACCAGCCAGCGGCTCGGAGCCATCCTCTCCCGTTAGCAGGGGACACGGACCGAGCACTTGATGGCAGACTTTGTCATCGGGGCGTTAGTCTCGACGGTATGTCGACGATGAACGTGTCGCTCCCCGAGGAGCTCCGGGCCTACGTGGATGCTCAGGTCGAAGACGGCCGATACGGCTCGACCAGCGAATACGTCCGTGAGCTCATTCGTCGCGATCAGGACCGCCAGAAGCTCCGTGGGTTGCTGGAGGAGGGGGCCCGATCGGCGCCGGGGCCAGTGGCCGACGACGCCTACTTCGCTGGCCTGCGGAACCGCATCCGCGCTGTCGGCTGATCGGTGGTCAAGCCGGCCCAACTGCGAGCCGTCGCCGCAGACGACATCGAGCGCGCCGTTCACCACTACCTCGACGAGGCGGGTGCCGATGTAGCTGCGAGGTTCGTGGACGCCCTCGAGCGCGCTTTGGCCAGGCTTGCCCGACAACCGCAGCTCGGGTCGCTTCGGTTCGCCTACGACCTCGCCATCCCGGATCTGAGAACCTGGCCCGTCCATCGGTTTCCGTATCTCATCTTCTACGTCGAACATGACGATCGGCTCGATGTCTGGCGCGTGCTGCACGACCGCCGGGATGTTCCAGCGACGCTGGCGGAGCCCGGAGAGTGAGGCATCGAGGATGAGGGGTACCTCTCGCTTGCCGCCACCTACCGCTCCGGCGTGATCGGCTCCGGAGCGTCCCCGATCGCCGGGTCGGCGCCGGGCAGATGCGGCGAGCCGGTCGCCCACACAAACCCGGCCGGGATGCGACTGTAAGCGCTATCGCGATCGCGGTTGGGGCACGCACGAGCCTGCCCAAACGACCGCGACGACTGGCGACACGGACGGGTAGTACTTGTCGTTGCGCGTGACGAGCGAACATCCTCGATCGCGAACCGGTGGTCGACTGGGCTCGTCCAAGCCGTCATGCTGAGATCTCTACGAGAGCGGGGGTGCTGTATGAGTTCGAGACTGGCTCGTTTGTTGTCAGCCTCGGCGTTAATCGTGGCGGGATGTAGCTGCCAGCGACGGAGCCTCGACGGCGCCGGAGGCCAGCGCTTCGGCCCCCACCCCGACGTGGATTTCAAGCCAGGCTGGCGATCATCTTCTCTTGCGGCTCGATGTCGGCATCGACGGTCTCCCGCCAGAGGCCGGGTTTGCGGCGTACTTCCCGACGCTGCTGATCTTCGGCGACGGGTCGGTCTTGAGGCCGCATCCGTGGTCCGGTGACGCTCCGCCGTTCCCGCCGCCACGCCGGACTTGCCCGCTTCGCGAACCTCCCGGCACCGTGGCGATTGAGCGACTTCGACTTTGATGCCCAACCCTCGATCGATCGGGCGTTGGTCAACGAACTCGCCACCCTGCGGTTCCTCGAAGACGCCACCAACGTGTTGTTCATCGGGCCGCCCGGCGTCGGCAAGACCATGCTCGCCGTCGCGCTCGGCGCCGCGTCTATCGATGCCGGCTACCGCACCTACTACACCACCGCCGCCGACCTCGTCGCCCGCTGTCACCGCGCCGCACTCGAAGGCCGGTGGGCGACCACCATGCGGTTCTTCGCCGGACCGCGCCTGCTGATCGACGAAGTCGGCTACCTGCCCCTCGCCAACGAGGCCGCCGCCGCCCTCTTCCAAGTCATCACCCAGAGGTACTTGAAGAGCAGCACCGTGCTGACAACCAATCTCGGCGTCGATTCCTGGGGAAAGATCTTCGACGACCCCATGGTCGCCGCCGCCATGCTCGACCGGCTGCTGCACCGCTCAGTCGTGTTCAACATCACCGGCGACAGCTACCGCATGCGCACCCACCGCGCCCACGCCGCGAAACTCCGCGACGCCAACGGACACCGACCCCACGTCGACGAGGCGACAATCCGATCTGACTAACCTGCCAACCACCCACACCCCCACTCACGAGTGCGGGATTTCGATGATCGACAGTGACGAACTTCAGTGATCGGCGGCACCGTCTGGCGTTGACACGCTCCGACGGAACGATCGTCCGCCAGAACGCCTACGCATTGGAAGCAGAGCCAGGCGACCCCAATCGCGCCGCCCTCGCAGGGTTCGTCACGTACTTGCGTGCGCTCTCGATCTCGCCGACCGAGCCGTACCATCCCGGCGGGTATGAAGTCCTGGCGCAGCCATTCCCCACGCAGGCATCCATCGACGTTCGGGACTGGCCGGCTCCTGAGGTGAATCTTGCGTCGCTATCGAGGTGTACGGAGGTCAGTCCTGAGCAGCTCGGGCCCATCCCAGCGGAAACCACCGCCGGCACCGCGTTCTGGTCCGACGATCAGACCTACCACCTCGTCGTTGCTCCGATCTTTCCGGACGGCTCATCGCTATGCCCCTGAAGCTCCCGCCGACGGCGAAAAACACGAAGAAGAAGCCGCGGGCGAACGACGACCCCGAACCTGCTGGAGATCGGTCACTGGGCAGTACAGCTGTGTCCCATACCGCTCACGACCACGAAGCCGAAACCATCTCATAACGCCGGGTACTGAACACGCCGGGCGAGCGGGTCCGACCGAGCTTCAGGCCGGACGACGCTCTTCGGACCGCGTCGCTGCAACGTCGCCCGGCACCCGCCGTCATGCTGCGGTTGGTGAGCCGTACTTTCGTTGGGCAGCCTGCTTGGTGACGCCGAGCATCGCGCCGACTTCCGACCAGCTGCGCCCTTCGCGTCGGGCCGCCCGGACCGCGTCGGCCAGCGCGACGTCGATGCCGTCACGCTGCTCGGCGAGCTCGGCGATGGTTCGCAGCGCCGACCGGTCGACCTCCACGAGCTCGTTCGGGTCGACGGTGTCGGCCCATGCTTCGACTGCGGCTGCTCGTTGTGCTCGCTTGCTCATCGAGTCCACCAACCTTTCAGGAACTTCTCCCGAGCCGGCATCGCATGAATGATCGCTACGCCTTCGTCGTCGTCGATCACGGCGACCTCCAGCGGTTGGGCCGCAAGGCCGGGGCCGACGTACATGGTGACGTCGTGGTCGGCCGTGGAGAAGGCCTTCCAGTGATGGCGATAGGCGTGGATCATGTCTGCGTCGGAGACGCCGTACTTGCGTGCGCTGGGGTCGATCTCCACGGGCAACCTACCTATCGATCAGCGATTCGTCAACATGTGTTGACGGCGACCACCGCCCAAGGCTCGGAACGTTCGCCGCTCGGGATCCGGCGAGGAGCGAGCGACCGAGGCCCGACCCTCAGCGCTCGAATCGCGTTCACCTCAGATCAGATCAGTCAGATCAGAGACAGCGCACGGGTGGTCGTCAGTCCTCGATGAGCTCGCGAATCTCGACCGTGCCGCCAGCTTCATAGACCGGGTTGCCATCCAGGAGCGACGTCGCGGCCTCCGCATCAGCCGTGTGCACGAGGAGATAGCCGACGAGATGATCGGCAGCGGGTGCGGGCGATCCGTGTCGACGGTGCCCCCGACCAAGGCCGAGCGAGCTGCCGCCATCGAACTGCTCGCTTCGACGGAGCCGGGACAAGTATGGACCCCACGCCGCTGCGTCTTCCTCGACCGTGGTGTCGTCATGCATGAGCAGCAAGTATCGGGCCATGCCCAAGTCTTGCTCGCGCCCAGCCCCCTTCGGCCGACCGGCAAAGCGGCCGCCCTTGGATGATCCGCCGTTCGTCGTGCAGAGGCGCTCGGCCGTTCGCCTCTGGCGGGCATCGGCGCGCGAGCGGACACTTGAAAGGTAGGAGAAGCGAACATGGGCACTGCGACGTGCCGTCATCGACTGAGGCAGTGCTCAGGAGGGGAGGGCTGCCATGGATTGGGATCTCGGGCGGAACGGGCTGCTCTACCTCGGTGCGATGTCGCTCGGCTTCGGGCTGCTTGCTCAACTGTTCTCGGGTCGGCTCGCCCCGAAATGGTTGTGGGCATTGGTCTCGGCCGTCTACTTCGGAATCGGCATCCTCGTGAGCGAGTTCTGGTTCGGAGACGCGACCGAGGAGGATCTGCAGCCGAACATCGATGGGCTCTCACGGGACGAGGTGCTCCTGGTGGGTGCCGTTCCTGTCGTCGGTGCGATCGTGGTGACCCGCTGGATGGCGCGGCGACATGCTGACCACGCCGACGGCCGCTGACGGGTTCGGGACGTCCCGTCGTGAAGCCGAGTCAGGTGCGATCGCCCGTCTTGCTCGTCGGAGTTGTGCGAAGTAGTTCGCTGCGGTCGGTGGAATGGGTGGAGACTTCGGGCCTATGAGCGCGCTCCCACCGCTTCCGGAGGTCGCTGCCGACGAGGCGACGACGCTGGACCAGTTCCTCGACTACTACCGCGGCGTATTGCTGCGAAAGGCCGAGGGACTCGATGAGGCGCAGGTACGCATTCGCATCGCCCCCAGCCCGATGGACCTCTTGGGTCTCGTGCGCCACATGGCGTTGGTGGAACAGTCGTGGTTCACGACGTCCTTCGCCGGCAGCACCGAGGCCGAGCGGTGGGCTGATCCCGGCGACCCGGACCGCGACTGGCACCACACCGCCGACGACACCCTGGCCGTCGCGATCGACGCGCTACGGACCGAGATCGGCAAGTCTCGAGCCGTACGAGCAGCGGCGCAATCATTGGACCAGTTGACGGCCAACGAGGTCGGCCCACTCGACGACCCTGCCCGACGAGGCCGCCGTTCCCTCCGTTGGGTGATGGTGCACATGATCGAGGAGTACGCCCGCCACTGCGGCCATGCGGACCTCCTCCGAGAAGTGGCGGACGGGACCGTCGGCGACTGATCCCAGCTCCGGGCCCGCCCTGGTCATCGGCGACCGGCGGTTACCATTGCCGGCTGTGGCGTCGTGGAGTGAGGTCCAACAGGCGGACGCGGAGTTCGCCGCTCGGGTACGGAAGCTGTTCGACGCCGGACGGCACAAGACCGTCGCCACGCTGCGGGCCGACGGTTCGCCACGCATCTCGGGAATCGAGTGCGAGTTCACCGATACCGATCTTCGTTTCGGCTCGATGGTCGACGCGGCGCAAGGGAGCCGATCTCCGGCGCGACCCCCGCTTCGCCATCCACGGCCCGACGTTCCATCCCGAGGAAGGCAAGGAGCGCGAGTGGCCCGGCGAGGCAAAGATCGCCGGACGGGCGATCCCCGCCGGTCCCGTGACGACGGATCCTGCGAGTGGTCAACCCGATGGTGAGATGTTCGTCGCTGATATCTCCGAAGTCGTCATCACCGCCCTCAACGCCGAAGGCACCCGGCTCGTGGTCGAGTGGTGGACGCCCGAACGCGGTCTGAGAAGGGTCGAGCGGGACTAGCTGGTCGTCCGGCCGGACACCGATCAGTGATCGATCGACGGTGGGTTGAGCACGAGGTTTCCGACGTGTCGCTTCTCGAGGAACTCGCGCTGCGCATCCGCGATCCAGTTGATTCGGATCGAACGTCCACCATGATCAATCGACCAGCGCGGTGGCGGGATCGCTCATGACCGCACCATAGGCCCGGGGGATCCTGCCGAATTGAGGCGGGGACCTTCTGCTCTACGAACCATTGCGCTGCCGGCCGGAGACTTTCGGTGACGGACGAAGGAGGAGGTACCGGCGATGAACGTGCCGGTGATCGATTCGAAGGAGAAGGTTCGGCTCCCGCCCCGCTGGTTCATCCGGCTCTTCTGGTTCACCCACCGCCGCGTATACCGCTTGACCCGGGGTCGGGTGGGGCTGTGGCGACCGAAGCCGAACGGATGGGGTGCCATGCGGGTCGTCACGGTCGGACGCCGCACTGGTGTCCAACGCAGCGTGATCCTCGGCTACTTCGAGGACGGGCCGAACCTGGTCACCTTGGCGATGAACGGATGGGGCGAGAGCGAGCCGGCGTGGTGGCTCAACCTCCAGGCTCACCCCGAGGTCCGGATCGACACGCGCGACGGCCCGCGACTGGTGACGGGGCGGGCCGCCCACGGCGACGAGCGCGATCGGCTGTGGGCGCGATGGCAGGAGATCGACCGAAAGCTGGACGCCGAAGCCGCCCTTCGCCCCAGTGAGACGGCGGTCGTCGTCTTCGAACCACGGGAAGAGTCCGCCCGCGGCCGATGAGCTCTGGGCGTCGACGCAGCACGCTGTCGCGTGAAGACGGGCGGTGTGGGCCCGCAGAAACCTTCACGGTCTCTTGATGGTGTTGCCGTCGTGGTCGATCTACGCTACGTACATGTGTTCGAGCCGAGTGGCCGAAACCGAGGAGGGCGGATCGGCCGCTCGGATCGGCGAGCAGCGCTTGGCCGAGCTCGAACGGCAGCGTCGGCGGGTTGAGGCCGAGATCGCGGCGTTGCTCACCGAGGCCGACGCCGGGCACTGGTACGCCGAGGACGGACACTTCACGGTCAAGGCGTGGGCGATGGCCACCACCAACTGGGCACCCGCAGAAGCCGCCACCCGCGTGCGGATGGCCAAGGCGCTCCACGCCCTGCCCACGCTGAACGAAGCGCTCGTCGCGGGCGAGTTGGGCACCTGCCAGGTTCGAGCGTTCGCCAGAGTGCACGCCAACCCGCGCATCTCCGCCCAACTTCCCGACAGCGAGGCTCTGCTGGTCGAGGACGCCACGAACCTGCCGTTCGAGGCCTTCCACGCCCACTTGCGCTGCTGGCAGGAGCTCGCCGATGCCGACGGCGCCCACAAAGCCCACGACGATGCCCATCGGATGCGTTCGGCCCGCATCGTCGATGTCGGTGACGAGACCCTGCTCACCGCCAACACCTCCACCGCCCACGGCGCGGTGCTGCGAGAAGTGTTCGAGGCGTTCTGCGACGCAGAGTTCACGGCCGATTGTGAGGCGGCCGGTCCCGACACCCCGTTGCCCCGCACCGACAGCCAACGACGCGCCGATGCCCTGCTCGCGATCTTTCGGGCTGCCGCCGAAGGTGGCCAGGGCGGCCAGCTCAACCTGGTCGTCAACATCGTCATCGATCAGTACAGCTACGAAGCGCAACTCGCCTGCAGCGCTGGCACTCCGGTCGCCCGGCGCGACCCGGCGACGTACCGCACCTATCGCTGTGAGACCGCCGACGGCTCCCGGCTGCTCCCGGCCGATGCTGTCGCCGCCAGCCTCATCGGCACAGTCCGTCGCGTCGTCATCGACTCCTCGTCGGTCGTCATCGATCTGGGCCGCAAGCGCCGCTTCACCGGGGCCGCCCGAGACGCCCTCATCCTGCGAGACCGCTGTTGCGCCTGGCCCGGCTGCACCGTGCCGGCCCGCCGTTCACAGGGCGACCATCTCCACGAACATGCCAAGGGTGGGGCCACCAACCCTGACAACGGCGATCTGCTCTGCGGACCGCACAACCGGTTCAAGAACCGCGGCTACCGCACCGTCCGCGATCCCAACGGCCGATGGCGAACGTATCGACCAGATGGCAGCGAGATCGGCGCCCTCCTCAGCGCATGAAGTGAAGAACTGGCCGCCCCGAGCGCGTTCGCACCACGGCGAACGCGCTCGTTCGCCTTCAGGCGAGCCGTGCCGGGCCCGCGCCCTCCAACTCACGTCGGAGGTTGTCCATCACTTCATGGGCCGCCTCGTAGTACCGCCGCGGCAGGTGTCGACGGAACCGCCGATGACGAGGTTCGAGCCGAACCTCCGTCCGTTCTTGCGACCACGCCACCACCACGACGTGACCCCGGAAGGCTCTGGGCCAACCCATGCCACGAGAGCGCGGCCGGCAGATACAGCTCGTTCCCCCGCATCACCAACCCCGCCGCTCCGTCGATCGCCAGCCGGCCGACGCGGCCCCGGACTCGCCACTCGCCGCCCGGTCCGGTCGCTGACTGCTCCAGCGCCGTCAACGCCACCCGTAGGTCGCACGACAGGAGCCGTCGGACCGAGCCGACGGCATCGCTCGACGGAGGGCGCGGGATGAGCGCGCGGCGCTTCCGAGCGGTCGCTTCGAGGCATTCGAACGCGAATTCGAACTCGAGTTCGAGCTCAGCGGCACGACACGTAGGCACCTGACCATCATTGCGCAGCGAACAGGGACGTTGGCCCTACCGGAGCGGGCACGCGTACGTCGGGATAGTGCCATGGAGTTCGACGACGTCTCAGGGATCGACCTGCTGTGGATTCCGCTCGGTGCCGGACAACGAGTGGTTGCCGCCAGTGGTCGCATCTTCGAAGCGCTGACGGCCGCCCGGCGGCGTCGGCCCCGCTGCGCGCTCTTCCACACCGCGCTCGTCGCAGCGACGAGTACTGGGGGATCGGTGGTGATCGAGATGGCCCCGGTCGCCGACCGGGCGGGAGACCGGCGCGGGGTGGTTGCCGAGGGCCCGGTCGGTCTGGCGTGGGCCGCTCGATTCCGCGTCTTCCGTTACGAGATCCGTCGCTGGCGCGACGGCGTGATCCCGGATGCTCAGTACGCAGTCGCCCGCCAACGGGTGGCCGACGATCATGCGACCTCGCAGCGGCTCCTCGAACTCGTGCCGTCGGTGCCCACGCTGGTGTGGGGGCGCGACGCACTCCACGTCGGCGACATGTGGAACTCGAACTCCGTCACTTCGTGGCTGCTCGCCCGGAGCGGCATTCCCGCCGGCGACATCGTTGTGCCCGTGGGCGGGCGGGCCCCTGGTTGGGAGGCTGGGCTACGGGCCGCGGTCAGCGAGACGTTGCCCGCTGGAGCTGTAGCCATTGCAGGAGGATGACGGTCTTGCCGTCGTTGATCTCGCCCCGCTCGACCATCGCCATGGCGTCTGGCATCGAGAGTTCCAGGACATCGATGTCCTCGCCCTCGTGGCCGAGCCCTCCACCGGCGTTCACCCGGCAGGATTCGTCGTAGGAGCCGACGAAGAACGCGATCCACTCGGTTACCGCGCCGGGGCTCATGTACAACTCGAAGACCTTGCGCACCTCGATGGGACGGACCCCGGCTTCTTCTTCGACCTCGCGTCGGATGCACGCCTCCGGATCGTCACCATCGAGCAGGCCACCCGGTGTCTCGATCAACATCCCATCCGCGTGTCCGTTCGAGATACACCGGCACGCGGAACTGGCGGGTGAGCAGCACGGTGTCGCGTTCGGGATCGTGCAAGAGGATCGTGGCGCCGTTGCCGCGGTCGTACACCTCGCGATGTTGCACCGACACGACTCCGGCCCGATCCTCGAAGTCGAAGGTGGCCTTGCGCAGCACGTACCAGTTGTCGGACAGCAGGTCGAGATCGGTGATCCGAACCTTGGGGTTTCTGCGGGGGTCCTCGGAATGCCTCATGCCCTGCCGACGGTACCGCGGCCGATCAACGCCGGGTTGGTGGCGTCAACGACTTCACCATCGTGAGTGCACCGTTCTCGCACGACACGATCACGAACCCGTGGCGCTCGTACAGATGATGGGCAGGGTTCTCCGTCTCGACGCTCAAGCTCAGCGTGTCCGCTCCCTGGGCGTACGCTCGCTCCGACAGTTCGTCGAGGAGGCGGCCGCCGACTCCGTTGCCTCGGAACGCTTCGACCACGCCGATGGAGACCTCGGGCGTCGTGCTCTCGACGAACCCGTACCCCGGATCTTCGTCATCGAAGTAGCGGCACCAGGCCGCGCCCACCGCTCGCCCGTCGACCTCGGCCACCACCCCGATGTCGCCGGCCCGGGGCCAGCCGACGATGTAGTGGGCGAACGCCGGGACTGCGAGCACTTCGGCCGCGGTCTGTCGCGGGCTGCCAGGGCGCCAGGTCGCCGCCTCGACCAACATCTGCGTCAAGAATGCGGCATCGTCGACATCCGCTGATCGGACCGCTACCACCATGGCGCGATCCTGTGCCGGCCGGCCGCCGCTGTTCAACACGAGTCGATCAACGGCGAGCGGGAGGTCGCGGGCAGGACCCGAGCGGCAGAGATCGAACCGATGGTGAGGCCCAGGAACAACGCGGTTGCGACGCGGATCACGTCGTCGGCCTCTCCCGACGGGCGAGCGACCACGAACAGGATCGACGCGAGGAACGCCGCTGCGGTGGGCAGCCAGAGCCGCCGGTTCGTTTGTGAAGTGGGTTGGGTTAGTGGCACTGCAGCGGCCGCGGTGGCCAATGCCCGCTCCCTTCCGTACCGCCACAACAGGTACACGCACAGCGCCGAGCCCACGACGTGGCCGAAGAACTGCGCGACCTCGAACGGGGCCCAGTCCTTGCCGAGCCAGCGATGGTCGATCAACGGCGTGCGGTACCACCGCCACTCCGACGCGACCCACCCCCACCGGTGCGTGAAGCTGTCGAGCGCCACATGGGTGAACGATCCGATCAGCGCCCACACCGGTGAGCGCACGAGGTCGAAGCGATGGGCCGCGATCGCCCGGAGGTCACGCAGCCGGAACGAACCAGCCTCGGGAAGATGGGCGGGAAGGACGGGGGCGATGATCCGAACCACGATCCACGACACCAGGAGCGTCACCGGCACGTTGAAGGCGACCAACCACGGCATCGCGTGAGCCCAGACCCGCCACGACGACTGCCCTGCCACATACGCCAGATCGGGCGCCACCGTGCCGACCAGGAACGTGACCGGATCGATGCGATGCGACCAACGGCGCACGACCGGGAGGAACGGCCCCTGGTGGGCCAGGAACGTGAAGGGCATCGATCAGCCGCTGTTTCGCAGTCCGGTCGCCACGCCGTTCAACGTGAGTTGGATTCCTCGCTCAACGAGGGGATCGGTGTCACCAGCTCGGCGTCGGCGCAGCAGGTCGACCTGCAACAGGTTCATCGGATCGAGGTACGGGAATCGGTTGCGGATGCTGCGGGCCAACAGCGGGTTGTCGTCCAACAACTCGTCGTGCTCCGAGATCGCGAGTGCCCAACGCACCGTTCGCTCGTGCTCGGCGACGATCCTGCCGAACAGCTCGGTGCCCTGGCTGCAGCTGGCGGCCAACTCGGCGTAGCGGGCGGCGATCGACAGGTCGGTCTTGGCCAGGACCATGCGCAGATTCGACAGCACCGTCCGGAGGAAGGGCCAGGACCGGTGCAGCGCACGGAGCTCGGCCAGACGCTCGGGGTCGCTGCCGATCCACGACTCGAATGCGCTGCCCGTGCCGTACCACCCCGGGAGCATGATCGCGCGCCTGACTCCACGAGAAGACCCACGGAATGGCGCGCAGATCCTCGATGCGGCCAGAGGCCGTTCTGGACGCAGGGCGGCTGCCGATGTTGAGCGCCGAGAGCTCCTGGATCGGCGTGATGGCGCGGTAGAAGTCGGCGAATCCGGGCTCGTCGTAGACGAGTCCGCGGTACGCCTGCATCGACCGGGCCGACAGCTCATCCATCACGCGGTAGGCGCGTTCTGATTCGTTGGGCCCGAACCCCTCGGTGTCGAGCAGGCTGGCTTCGATGGTGGCGGCCAGCAGCGCTTCGAGGTTGCGGCGGGCGATCTCGGGATCGGCGAACTTGGCCGCCACCACCTCGCCCTGCTCCGTGATCCGCACCGAGCCGCGCACGGTGCCGGGCGGCTGAGCGAGCAGCGCTTCGTAGCTCGGACCTCCGCCGCGACCCACGGTTCCGCCCCGCCCGTGGAACAGGCGCAGGGCGACACCGGCGGCGCTCGCCGCGCCGGCGAGCTCGAGTTCGGCCCGGTACAACGCCCAGTTCGAGGTGAAGTAGCCACCGTCCTTGTTCGAGTCGGAGTAGCCGATCATCACCTCGTGGCGATCTCCGCGCGAAGCCACGATCGAGCGGTACGCGGGCACGTCGAGCAGATCACCCAGCACGTGTCCTGATCGTTGGAGATCGTCGATGGTCTCGAACAGCGGGACGAGGTCGATGCGCGACGACGGCGACGCTCCACCGCGCACCAGCCCGGCCTCCTTCGCCAGCACGGCGAGCTCCAACACGTCACTCGGCTGGGCGCAGGCCGAGATGATGTGGTGCGGCACCGCTTCTGGCCCGATCCGATCCAGCGCAGCGGCCGCGACCTCGAGAATGGCCAGCTCGTTCGCCGTTACCGGGCCGAGCGTCGAGTACGGGGTGCGCAGCAACCGAGGCGACGCCAACTCGGCCGACAGCAACTCGACCCGGGCCCGCTCGGCCAGCGCGCGGTAGTCGTCGCACACCCCGGCCTCGGCCAGCAGCTCGGCCACTGCGACCTCCAGCACTGCGGCGTTCTGGCGCAGATCGAGCCCACACAGGTGGAAGCCGAAGATGTCGAGCATCCGCCGCACCGGGACGACACGCGCGTCGGCAAGGGCCGACGCGCCGTGCGAACGAAGTGAATCGTCGATCACGGCAAGGTCGGTCGCCAGCTCGCCCGGAGCGCCGTAGGCCGGGAGTGTCGCGTGCGCGGCGGCGCCCGGCACCTCACCGAGCAGCTCGGTCGCCGTGGCGGCCAGTCGGGCGTACATGCCCCGCAACGCCCGCCGGTACGGCTCGTCGAGCCGGTACGGGGACAGGTCGTTGCTGGCCTCGGCGAGCGCGGTCAACGCCGCGGTCGGCTCGATCAGGCGAGACGACATCGAGAGCTCGACCGAGAGTCCCCCGAGGGCAACCAGGAGCTGGCGGATGGCGACCGTGCAGTGACGCCGCAGCGCCGTCGAGACGACCTCGGCCGTCACGAAAGGGTTGCCGTCACGGTCGCCCCCGATCCACGATCCCATCGTCACGACCGGCCCCCCGGGCGTGTCGAACAGCTCGTCGGCGGCTGCCTGGAGTGCGGGAAGCACCGCGAACAGGCTGCGCTGGTAGTACCCCAGCGTCTCGTTGATCTCGTCGATCACCCGGAGCTTGGTGAGGCGGAGCATCGCGGTCTGCCACAACGTCAGCACTGCCAGGCGGAGCTCGGCGAGCTCCGGCCCGCCACGCTCGTTGGCGCTCAGGAGCACCGCGATGCGGCGCTGGACGTCGAGCACGGTCTTGCGACGAACCTCGGTCGGGTGGGCCGTGAGTACCGGGGTCAAGCGCAGCAGGGCCCGGGCCTCGGCCAGCCGCTCGGGGGAAACGCCGGCATCGTCGAGGAGCTGCGCGGTGCGCGCCAGCGTGCCCGACTGCGGGGGGGAACCGATCTCGCGGTGGTGGAGCCGGCGGCGGTTGTGATGGACGTCCTCGGCAACGTTTGCGAGCAACGAGAACAGGTTGAACGCCCGGATCACGTGCACCTGCTCGGCGATCGGCCGAGCGGCGAGCAGGTCCGCGCCGCCGCCCAACCCCTCGGCCGCCAGCCCTTCGGCTGCGTCGTTGCGGCGCAGGTCCACTGCCTGCCGCCGGACCTGCTCGATCAGCTCGTACACCTCGACACCCGCTTGCTCGCAAACCACTTCGCCGAGCAGAACGCCGAGCAGCCGGATGTCGGCGGTGAGGGCATCGTCTTTGTGGGCGGCCGGCGAGGTCACGGCCACCAACCTAGGCGGCGGCTCAGCGGGGGAGCCCGAGCACGCGCTCGCCGAGGATGTTGCGCATCACGTTCGAAGTCCCACCCATGATCGTGTACCCGGGCGCGTAGGTCACGCCCTTGGTCACCTCGTCCCACAGCATCGCGTCGGCTCCCAACGACCGGGAGACGAACTCCGCGACCCGCCACTCGTGCTCGGTGCAGAAGCACTTCGTGGCGGCCGAGAACCCGGCCGGAGCCTGCTTGAGCACCTCTCGGATGACGAGGATCCGACCGATCCGATAGGCCGTTTCGATGCGGGCGATCTCGTCGCGCACCACCGGGTCGGACCGATCGACCCGGTCGAGCGCCATCCGATAGAGCGCCTGATTCGAGACCAGGCGATCGATGCCACCGCGCTCGTGTTCGAGTTGGCGCATCGTCTGCTTGAACGCCCCGCCCTCGACCCCGACGAGGTTCCCGATCGGCACCCGCACGTCGGTGAAGAACACCTCGCAGAAGTGCCGGTTCGTGGTCATGTCGGCAATCGGGCGGACCTCGATCCCGGGCGTGTCGAGCGGCACGATGATCTCGCTGATGCCCTGGTGGGGCGGCCCGTCGGCCGAGGTACGGCAGATCAGATAGCAGTAGTCGGCAACCGCCGCGAAGCTCGTCCAGATCTTCTGTCCGTTGATGACCCAGTCGTCGCCGTCACGCCGCGCCGACGTGGCGAGCGACGCCAGGTCGGAACCCGCGTTCGGCTCCGACATCCCGATGCACCACGTGCTCTCACCGGCCAGGATCCCCGGGAGGTACGCCGCTTGCTGATCAGGGCGGCCGTACTGCATGAGGGCCGGGCCCATCTGGCGGTCGGCGAACCACGACGCGGCGATCGGTGCGCCGGCGGCGATCAGCTCCTCGCCGACGATCAGGCGATCGATCGCCGGTCGCCCGCCGCCCCCGAACTCCTCGGGCCAGATCATGCCGATCCACCCGAGTGACCCCAGCTCCCGGGAGAACTCCTTGGAGTACCCGTTGATCCACGAGTCGTTGTGCCGCCCGTAGGCGGCGACTGCCGACTCGGCGACCCGGCGGGCCTCGGCCCGCAGTTCGAGTTGGGCCGGGGTCCAGTCGAAGTCCATCGCCGCCGATGCTAGGAGTCAGGGTTTGTCGGCGCTCAGTTCGGCCCGCAGCACCCGGCGCAGCAGCTTGCCGGTCTCGTTGAACGGGAGCTCCGCACGGAAGTCGATGTGCTCGGGCGTCCGGGTCGAGCGAAGGCGTTCGCGGACGAAGTCCTGGAGCTCCTGCTCGGTCGCGCTCATCCCTGGCTCCAGGACAACGGCCGCCACGACCCGCTCGCCCCACTCCTCGTCGGGGACACCGACCACGGCGGCCTCGGCGACGGCCGGGTGTTCCATCGAGCGCGGACTCGATCTCGCCCGGGGACAGGTTCTCGCCGCCGCGGACGATCACGTCGTCGAGCCGGCCGTGGACGAACAAGTACCCGGCGTCGTCGAAGTTCCCGCCGTCGCGGGTGTTGAACCAGCCCTCGTCGTCGGTGATGGCCCGGCCGAGGTACTCGCCGCTCACCTGATCGCCCCGGACCCAGATCTCGCCCCGCTCGCCGGGCCCGACCTGCATCGCCGAACGGATCGCGGATCGACACCTCGATGGAGGGCGACGGCCGGCCGACCGAACCGAGCCGGGCCCGAACTGCGGGTCGTCGCTCGCGAACGCCGCTCGATGGTCGTCGGGGCCGAGCACCGCGACGGTCGAGGAGGTCTCGGTGAGCCCGTAGGCGTTGACGAAGCCGACGCCGGGAAGCTGCGCCATCGCCCGCTCGATGACCGGCAGCGGGCATCGGGCCGCCGCCGTACGACAACGCACGAAGCGACGGGAGTCCCCCGCCATCGGCTCTCGATCACGTCGAGGATCCGGCTGAGCATCGTCGGCACGACCATGGCGTGGGTGATCCGCTCCGCGCGGACGATCCGCACCCACTCCGCCGGCTCGAACGACTCGAGGTACACGACGCGCCGGCCGCCGTAGACCGACGACAACACCGCCGAGATCCCGGCGATGTGATAAGGCGGCACGCTCACGATTGCCGCTTCGTCCTCCGCCGCGCCGGCGAACTCCACGGTCGACACGATGTAGGCCGCCAGGTTCCGGTGCCGCAGCATCGCCGCCTTCGGCTCGCCGGTCGTGCCGCTGGTGAACAGCAACACCGCGATGTCGTCGGGATCGCCACTCCACCCGTCGGCCTGGTCTCGGGACTCGTCGTCGGCCACCGCGAGCAATGCGCTCCGCTCGAGCACCATCGTGCCCTCGATCGTCCCGAGCCGCTCGGCGACACCGGGGCCGACGATCACGGTGGACGGCACCGTTCGGGCGACGATGCCGCGTAGTTGCTCATCGGTGAGGCGGTAGTTGACCGGCACGAACGGCTTGCCGGCGAGCGCGGCGCCGAACAGCGACAACGGCACGGCCTCGGAGTTGAGATCGACGAGCACGACCCGTTCCCCCGGAGTGGTCTGCAGCCAGGCGCCGACCCTGCGGATGCGGTTCGCCAGCTCGACGAACGTGCGGGCTCGGGGCCCTTCACCGAGGGCGGGCCGGTCGGGCATTCCCTCGGCCGCCATCTCGATGAGCATTCCAAGGTGCATCGGTCGATCATCGCAGCCGAGGTGGTCGGCACTCCAGCCCGCACCCCCCGGACCGGTACCGTGATCGCCATGCGAGCCGATCTCCTCCGCATCGGACTCGTGTGCCCCTACAGCCTCACGATCCCGGGCGGCGTCCAGGCGCAGGTGCTCGAGCTGGCCCGGGTGCTGCGCCGGATGGGCCACGAGGCGCGGGTCCTCGGCCCCTGCGACGGCCCGCCACCAACCGTGTACGTGACCCCGCTCGGCAACAGCATCCCGACGGCCGCCAACGGATCGGTCGCCCCGCTCGCTCCCGACCCGGCGTGCACCCTGCGCACGATTCGCGCCCTGCGCGACGAGGAGTTCGACGTGCTCCACCTGCACGAACCGTTCGTCCCCGGGCCGACCCAGACGACAGTGATCCTCGACGTCGCGCCGATGGTCGCCACGTTCCACGCCGCCGGCGAGAGCGCGTCGTACAAGTATCTGCAGGGCCCGATCCGCCACTTCGCGCCGAACATCGACGTCATGTGCGCGGTGTCGAAGGACGCGCCGGAGCTGGTCAACCGCTACGTCCCCGGCGAGTACGAACTGCTGTTCAACGGCGTCGACCTCGACCGCTATCGCACGACGCCCCGCTCAAGCCCCGACGGCCCGACCATCTTCTTCTGCGGGCGCCACGAGCCTCGCAAGGGCCTCGACGTGCTGCTCGAGGCCATGGCCGTCTGCCGGCCGACGTCACGCTGCTGGGTCGCGTCCGACGGCCCCGACACGGATCGGCTGCGGTCGCTCCACGCCGGCGACCCTCGGATCCAGTGGCTCGGGCGACTGACCGACGACGACAAGATCGCCCGCCTCCGAGGCGCCACGATGTTCTGCGCACCGTCGCTGAGGGGCGAGTCGTTCGGGGTCGTGCTGCTCGAGGCGATGGCCGCCGGCACGCCGATCGTGGCCTCCGATCTGCCGGGCTACCTCAACGTCGCCCGTCCCGACCTCGACGCCGAGATCGTCCCGGCCGGCGACGTCGACGGCGCTCGGGCGAGCCCTTCGGCGGGTGCTGTGCGATCCCGCTCACGCCGAGCGGCTCCGCACCGCCGGTCACGTTCGGGTCGAGGAGTTCTCGATGCATCGCCTCGCCGACCGAGTACCTCGAGCTGTACCGCCGGGCGATCGAGCTGCGCGCCGGTCGGGAACGGGAGCGGTCCCGCGGCCGTCGGACGTCGAGCCGTATGATGGCGCGGCTCATACCGTCAGCCGGGCTCACGTCGGCCCGACAGGAGGAACCATGACCGCCCTGGTCATCGTGCTCGTGATCCTCGTCGTCGTCGTCCTCGCGGCAGTCGCTTGCCTACAACGGCCTGATCCGCAAGCGCAACCAGGTGGAGAACGCCTGGGCGCAGATCGACGTGCAGCTGAAGCGCCGCATCGACCTGATCCCCAACCTGGTCGACACGGTCAAGGGCTACGCGGCCCACGAGAAAGAGACCCTCGACGCCGTCATCGAGGCCCGGAACTCGGCGATCGCCGCACCCGACACCCCGGCTGGCCAGGCCGGTGCCGACCAGCAGCTCACCGGCGCCCTGCGGCAGTTGTTCGCCCTCAGCGAGGCCTACCCCGACCTGAAGGCGAACCAGAACTTCCTGGCCCTCCAGGAGGAGCTGACCGCGACCGAAGGCCGGGTCGCCTATGCACGGCAGTTCTACAACGACACCGTGCTGGGCTACAACAACAAGCTCGACACCTTCCCGACGCTGATCTTCGCCCGGCTGATGAAGTTCGTCCGCCGTGAGTACTTCGAGGCCGACGCCGTCGGCACGCGAGGTCCCGAAGGTCCAGTTCTGACCATGTACGAGCTGATCGCGGCCAACAAGCGCCGCAGCATCGCTCCTGATCGCGGGTTTCGTCGCTCGCTGCTCGCGCGGTCGGCGCGGCCGTCGGCGTGCTCGATCGGGTACGGCATCGCCGGCACCCTCATCGCCCTCGTCCTGGCCGGGGCGATGGCGTTCGCGTCGTACTGGAAGGCCGACGCCATCGCGTTGGCCGTCAGCCGGGCCCGCCCCGCCGACCCCGAGCAGTACAAGCGGCTCCACAACCTCGTCGAGGGGCTGTGCATCGCCGGCGGGATCCCCAAGCCACGGGTCTACGTCGATCGACGACCCGGCGCCGAACGCGTTCGCCACCGGGCGCAACCCTCGGCACGCGGCGATCGCCGTCACCACCGGGCTGCTCGAGATGATGAACCGGGTCGAACTCGAAGGGGTCGTCGCCCACGAGCTGTCGCCACATCCGGAACTACGACATCCTGGTGTCGACCCTCGCGGTCACCCTCGTCGGCGCCGTCGCGATCCTGTCCGACGTCACCATCCGCATGATGTGGTGGAACGGCGGTCGGGTCCGACGTGACGGGGATCACAGCGACGCCACCAACCCGCTGGCCTTCGTCGGGTTTGCCCTGCTCCTGCTGTCGCCAGTGTTCGCCCGAGCTGATGCAGGCGGCCGTCAGCCGCACGCCGCGAGTCCCTGGCTGACGTGTCGGCCTGCCAGATGACCCGGTACCCTCCTGGGTTGATCTCGGCGCTCGAGAAGCTGCAGGCCGATTCCACGGTCACGCATTCCGCTTCCCGGGCCACGGCGCACCTGTGGATCGAACAACCGATGCCAGGTGTCCGTGAGGGCGGGCGGCTCGGCCGGGTCAACCGACTGTTCGACACGCATCCGCCGCTCGAAGAGCGGATCGCCACGTTGCGGGAGCTGTGAACCCCGGATGACCAACGATCGCCATCGACGTCGCGCTTGCTCGGGCTGGTGCCGCCGCCTGTCCTCGCTGCCTGTTCCGTCGACGTCGACGCGGCGCCGAGGCGGCGACCGTCCGCCGCCGACGGCCGCCGACGGCGGCGCCGACCACGGAGCCGGCACCGCTCCACCACGACAGCGCCGCGACCACCACCGAGGCGCCGACCACCGTGCCGAGACCACGACGACCCTGGCCCGGTACCGACCTGGCCGCTCACCGGTGTGCCGCTCGACCGACGAGCTGCTGGCGCTGCGTCCCGGCCATCGCCGTGAAGCTCGACAACCACCGCGAGGCCCGCCCGCACGCCGGTCTGAACCAGGCCGACATCGTCTACGAGGAGATCGTCGAGGCGCAGATCACCCGGTTCTTCGCCATCTTCCACTCCACCGACGCCGCGCCGATCGGACCGATCCGCTCGGCCCGCACCACCGACGTCGACCTGCTCAACCAGCTCAACCGGCCGCTGTTCGCCTGGTCGGGCGGGAACCGGGGCGTGGTCGAGGCGATCGGCGCCGCCAACGCCGAGAGCCGTGCCCACGGCCAGCGGCCCGATCTGTACTACCGCGACGCCGAGCGCCGCAAGCGCACCGCGATCGAGCACACCCTGTTCGCTCAAGGGCACCGAGCGACTTCTGGGCCACGCATCGCACCCGGACCAGGGCGTCCCGACCCCGTTCTTCGAGTACCGCGCCGCCGGCGAGCCGAGGCGACCGGCGACGCCGATGGCCGCGGTTCGACCTCAACATGCGCAGCGTGCCGATCATCTGGACGTGGGACGCCGCCATCGGGCTCTGGCTCCGCGACGAGTACGGCGCACCCCACATCGACACTCGGCGGCGCCCGTCTCGGCCAACAACGTGATCGTGCAGTTCATCGAGTACGGCACCAGCCACGGTCGACGCCCGCTCGCCGGAGGGCTACACCGTCGGCAGCGGCGACGCCCTCGTGTTCAGCGGCGGCAAGGTCCAGCTCGTCGCACTGGGACCGCCCGGCCGCCGACGAGCCGGCCACGTTCACCAACGCCGACGGCTCGCCCGTCCTGCTCACCCCCGGCCGCACCTGGATCGAGCTCGCCGAAGCCGGCGTCACCCAGGTCGTTCCGCGCCTGATCCCCATCTGGAGCCCACCCGTGATGTCCGTCCACCGCCGTTCGCGCTGGTCCGCTCGTCGCCGTTGCCCCGCTGCTCGCCATCGCCGCGTGCGGCGGAGGGACGCGACGACGCCGTCGACCGATCGACAGCACCGCCGACGACCGCCGGCACCGGCGCGATCGACCACCCTCGAGCAGTCCACCACGACGAGCCGGCGCCGACCACGACCGCCGAGGCCGCCGACCGACGACGCCCGCCGCCGGCCGGGCTACGCCCCGCTCACCGGTCTGCCGGTGATCGGACGCCGCGTTCTGCCACCCGCCGGCGCTGGCGGTCAAGATCGACAACCACACCGACGCCCGCCCGCAGGCCGGGCTGAACCAGGCCGACATCGTGTACGAGGAGATCGTCGAGGGGATCACCCGGTTCTTCGCGGTCTTCCAGTCGACCGACGCCGCTCCGGTCGGCCCGATCCGCTCGGCCCGCACCACCGACGTCGATCTGCTGAACCAGCTCAACCGACCGTTCCTCGTGTGGTCGGGCGGCAACGCCAAGGTCGTCGCCGCCATCGCCAAGGCCAACGCCGAGAGCCGGGCCCACGGCCAGGCCGACCCGGCTTCTACCGAGACGCGGAGCGCCGCAAGCGGGCCGGCGTCGAGCACACCCTGTTGATCGAGGGCACGCCAGACGATCTACGCGACGCACGACCCCCGAGCAGGGTCCGCCGAGCCCGTTGTTCACCTACGGCGAGGCCGAGCGCGAAGGGCGGCGATCCGGTCACCAGGTCACCGCTCGAAATGAACTCGGTCCCGTCGTGTGGGATGTGGGACGCCGCGCTCGGCCAGTTCGTGCGCAGCGGAGTACGGCGACCCCCACGTCGACGCCGCCGGTGAGCCGATCTCCGCCGCAGAACGTGGTCGTCGCAGTTCTTCGACTACAAGACGAGCGCCGCCGACCCGAAGTCGCCGGAAGCGATCACGGTCGGCAGCGGCGACGCGCTCGTCTACACCAACGGCAAGGTCGCTGCTCGCCACGCTGGGACCGGCCCGACGCCGCCGCAGCCCGCCGTGTTCACCGCGCCGACGGCACGCCCGATCGCGCTCACCCCCGGCCGCACCTGGATCGAGCTCGGCGAAGCCGGCGACCACCACCGTCGTCACGCACCTGAACGGCGGTCGGCAATCGCCAGAATCCGGACCGCACGCGAGGCCGCGACCGGGGCCCGGACCGATACGATGAAGCCCATGACTGACGCCTCCTCCCCGTCGAGCGCCCGCACCACCGGCACCTTCCAGGTGAAGCGGGGGCTGGCCGAGATGCTCAAGGGCGGGGTGATCATGGATGTGGTCACGCCCGAGCACGCCAAGATCGCCGAGGACGCCGGCGCCTGCGCGGTGATGGCGCTCGAGCGGGTGCCGGCCGACATCCGCCGCGACGGCGGCGTCGCCCGCATGAGCGACCCCGACATGATCGACGGGCATCAAGGCCGTCGTCTCCATCCCGGTGATGGCCAAGGCCCGCATCGGCCACTTCGTCGAGGCCCAGATCCTCGAGTCGCTCGGGGTCGACTTCGTCGACGAGTCCGAGGTCCTGACCCCGGCCGACGAGGCCCATCACATCGACAAGTTCGCCTTCGACGTGCCCTTCGTCTGCGGCGCCACCAACCTCGGCGAGGCGCTTGCGCCGGATCTCCGAAGGGCGCGGCGATGATCCGCTCGAAGGGTGAGGCCGGCACCGGCAACATCGTCGAGGCGGTCCGCCACCTCCGCTCGATCCTCGGCGACATCCGCAAGATCACCCAGGCCGATTCGGCCGAGCTGTTCGAGTGGGCCAAGCGGCTCCAGGCCCCGCTCCCGCTCGTGCAGGAGATCGCCGAGACCGGCGAGCTGCAGGTCCCGTTGTTCTGTGCCGGTGGCATCGCCACCCCGGCCGATGCCGCGCTCGCCATGCAGCTCGGCGCCGAAGCGGTGTTCGTCGGCTCGGGCATCTTCAAGAGCGACGAGCCGGCCAAGCGGGCCGTCGCCATCGTCGAGGCGACCACCCACTTCCGTGATCCGCAGATCCTGGCCAAGGTCAGCCGCGGCCTCGGAGCGCCGATGACCGGCATCGGCATGGACGAGGTCACGCTCAAGCTGGCCGACCGGGGCTGGTGACCAGGTCTCCCGCTAGCCTCGTCGCCGCCGATGAGTGATCGGAGGCCCCCAGGTGGGTCCGCGAGTCGGAGTGCTGGCGCTCCAGGGTGCGTTCGAGGCGCATGCGCCGCGCCTTCGAGTCGCTCGGGCGCTGACGTCGTCGAGGTCCGCACTCCCGGCTGATCTCGACGGGCTCGATGCGCTCGCCATGCCCGGCGGGGAGTCGACGACGATGTCCCGACTGCTCGTGACCTCCGGTCTGTTCGACGATCTGAAGGTGCCGCATCGCCGACGGGCTGCCGGTGTTCGGCACCTGCGCCGGCATGATCCTGCTCGCCACGCGAGGTGCTCGACGGACGACCCGACCAGCTGCAGCTTCGGGGCGATCGATCTCACCGTGCGGCGCAACGGCTACGGCCGCCAGCTCGACAGCTTCGAGGCCGACCTCGACGTCGACGGCCTCGACGACCCCGTTCCACGCCGTCTTCATCCGGGCCCCGTCGGTCGAGGCGGTCGGCGCCGGCGGTCGAAGCGCTCGCCGTCCATGAGGGTCGGGTCGTGCTCGCCCGCCAGGGCGACGTCACCGTTGCTTCGTTCCATCCCGAGCTCACCGATGATCATCGGTTGCACGCGCTGTTCCTCTCAGGAGGTCTGAAGTCCATGTCCGGCCACTCGAAGTGGGCGACGATCAAGCACAAGAAGGGCGCCGCCGACAAGGCCCGCGGCAAGCTCTTCGCCAAGCTCGCCCGCCAGATCGAGGTCTCGGCCCGCGAACGGCGGTGGCGATCCCGACACCAACGCGACGCTTCGCACCATGGTCGCAGAAGGCCAAGGCCGGGCAGATGACCAACGACGCCATCGACCGAGCGATCAAGCGAGGTTCAGCGGGGAGGCGCACGGGCGAGAACTACGAGTCGATCATGTACGAGGGCTACGCACCCGGCGGTGTCGGGCTGTTGATCGACGCCCTGACCGACAACCGCAACCGGACCGGCTCCGACGTCCGCAACATCTTCGCCAAGCTCGGCGGATCGATGGCCGAGCCAGGAGCCGTCAGCTGGCAGTTCAGCCGGCGCGGGGTGATCCTCGTCGACGGCGCCGCCTCGGAGGACGACGTGATGATGGCCGCGCTCGAGGCGGGAGCCGACGACATCACCCGCGATGGCGCCGCGTGGAAGATCCTCACCGAGCCCTCGGCGGTGTTCGACGTCAAGGCCGCGCTGGAGGCGGCCGGCCTGCAGGTCAACTCGGCCGACTCGACCATGGTCTCGTCGACGATCATCGACATCACCTCGGTCGACGACGCCAAGAAGATGCTGCGCATCATGGATGCGCTGGAGGACAACGACGATGTGCAGGACGTGTTCGCCAACTTCGACATCTCCGACGAGATCCTCGACGCCGTCGGAGGCTGACCGATGACCCTCGCGCATCGGCGAGCGAGCTCCCGACTTCACCCTGCCCGGCACCGGGGGCACGACGTACTCGCTGTCCGACTACGCCGGCGCAGGTCGTGGTGGTCGTGTTCTATCCGGGCGACGACACCCCCGTGTGCACCAGGCAGCTGAACAGCTACAACGACGACCTCGGCCAGTTCGAGGCGCTCGGCGCCCAGGTGCTGGCCATCTCGGCCCAGGACGTCGCCAGCCACGAGCAGTTCGCCGCCAAGCACGGGCTTCGAGTTCCCGCTGCTCGCCGACACCGACAAGGCCGTCGCCGGCGCGTACGGCACGCTCGGCCCGCTCGGTTTCCCGCGCCGCAGCGTGTTCGTGATCGACGGGCAGGGCGATCATCCGCTACGCCCACCGGGCGATCGCCGGGCTGACGTTCCGTTCGGTCGACGAGCTGGTCCGAGCCGTCGAGGCGGCTCGGACCGAGCAGCTGACCCGAGCTGTCGGCGATCGGTCACGAATCGAGGCCGGTCGATCGTCAACATGTGCGGAGGTACGTCGACATGACGACGATCTCGAGACCGACCGATCGACGTCCGTCGTCGTCGGGGCCGGGCATCGCCGGCCTCGTCGCCGCGTACGACCGGCCGCGACCGGGCGGCCGGTCGCGCGTGCTCGACGCCCACCCGGCTCGGCAGGCCGGGCCCGAACGACCGATCGCGAGACGGTTGGCGGCTGAACCCGGTCCCCATGCGCTGTACAGCGGCGGTGCGCTGGCAGCGTACGCTGACCGCGCTGCGGGATCCGTCGTGCCGGGCGGCGACCCCGCGCGACCCTCGGCTGTCGGCGTTGCGCGACGGCGTGCTCCACCCGCTGCCGGTGCGGCGCCGGCGACCCTGCTCCGCACCGGCTGCTCGGTGCGCGGAGCAAGGCTGCGCTTCGCCCGGCTGCTCGCCTCGCTCGGGCCAGCGTCGACCGGTCGATCGCCGGCCGGTCGCTCGTTCGCCGACTGGCTCGCCGATGAACCCGACGATGTGCGTCGACCTCGTCGAGACGCTGGTGCGCACGCACGACCTTGTCGACGCGCCCGACCTGATCGATGCCGGCCGCGGTCGTCGCCCAGCTGCAGCTGCGCGCTGCGACGGCGTGCGCTACCTCGACGGCGGCTGGCAGCGCGATCGTCGACGCGTTCGACCAGCGGCTCGCCGACGCGGGTGGCACGTCGAGCGGCGCGAGGTGACCTCGGTGGCGGCCGACGCCGAGCGAGGTCGACGGTCATCGACGCCCGACGTCGAGCGAGCGACCGGCGCGCGTGCGTCGATCGTCGCGGCCGGCGGCCCGGAGGTCGAGGCCCGGCTGCTCGGCTCAGCCGGTGGACCGTCGGTCGAGCCCGGTCGAGGCGACCTGCCTCGACCTGCTGCTCGACCGACCGGCGCCGCGAGCCGGCGGCTTCGGCGTCGGACGCGCCGTCGTACCTCACCCCGCACAGCGCGGTCGCCCGGCTCGCCCCGACCGGGCGGTGGGCTGCTGACCGGGCTGCACTACCTCCGCCCGGGCACGTGGCCCGGCGACGCCGAGGCCGAGCAGTCGCCACTCGTCGCGGTTCGCCGTCGGTCGCGTCGGGATCGACGACAGCGTCGATCGTCGACGAGCCGCTACCTCCACCGCGTCGACCGTCGCCCACTCGTTCCCCTCGGCTCGACGCGGGCGGGCTGGCCGGGCCGCCCGGCCTCGACGACCGCGCTGCCGGGCGTGTTCCGCGCCGGCGACTGGGTCGGGCCGGCAGGGCATCTCGGCCGATGCGTCGGCCGCCAGTCGGCGTCGCCGCCGCTCGCCGCGGCGACCGGCGGCGGCGAGCGGTGCGGCAGGATCGTGGCGATGAACCGACGCCGCCGACGCCCGTGTTCGACGGCCGAACGCCCGCGCCTCGCTCGGCCTGGCGTACCGCCTGCTCGGCTCGTTGGCCGACGCCGAGGACGTCGTGCAGGAGACGTGGATCCGCTGGGCGACGCGCCGACCACGACGGCGATCGAACGGCCGGAGGCCTGGCTCACCACGGTGTGCAGCCGGATCGGGCTCGACCGGCTGCGCGCCCGGCAGCGCGACCGCATCGAGTACGTCGGGCCATGGCTGCCCGAGCCGATCGCCGACCGACGCCGGGACCGAGGACGACCCGGCCGCGATGCTCGAACTCAGCGACAGCCTGACGACGTCGTTCCTCGTGCTGCTCGAACGGCTCCGCCCCGAGGAGCGCCTCGCGGTGCTGCTCGCCGACGTGTTCGGCGAGCCGTTCGCCGCCGATCGCCGACGATCACCGGGCGAAGCGAGCCGGCGTGCCGCCAACTGGCGTCGCGGGCCCGCCGGAAGCTCCGTGCCGACCGCCGGCCCGGCCGATCGATCCGCCGGTCCGACGCGCTCGCGACGTCGCCCGCCGGCTCGCCGTCGCCGTCCTCGCCGGCGATCTCGACGAGCGTCCGCCGCCTGCTGGCGCCCGATGTCGTGCTGGTGAGCGACGGCGGCGCGCCACCGCACGCCGCCCGCCGGCCCGTGGTCGACCGCCGACCGGGTCGCCCGGTTCCTGGTCAACGTCGGCGGCGCCGCGATCGCCGACGGTCCGCCGAATCGACGTTCGAGACGCGTCCGTCAACGGCGCCCCGGGCTTCTCGCCCGCGACGCCGACGGGCGCCGGTCCTGGCCCAGGCGGTCGACGTCGTCGACGGACTGGTGGTCCGGATCCACATGCATCGTCAACCCCGACAAGCTCGCCGCGCTCGACCGCACGTCGAGCTGCGCTGACGAGCTCGGCACCGCCGCCGGCTCGCGATGATCCCCGCCGGTCGCCCGACGGCACTAGAGTCGTACGCGTGTTCGAGGAACTGGTGGTGCTGGGCATCGATCCCGGGCTGACCCGATGTGGCTACGCGGTCGTGGTCGGCACGGGCGCCGACCGAGCGCACCGGCCGTCGGTCGCTCGGGGTGCATCACCACGCCGACCGACGCGCCGCTGCCCGCAGCGGCTGGCCGAGCTCCGCGGCGAGCTCGCTGCGCTCATCGCCGAGTTCCGCCCCGACGTCGTCGCCGTCGAGCACGTCTTCTTCCAGGTCAACGTGCGCACCGCGATGAGCGTCGGCCAGGCCAGCGGGCTGGCGCTCGCCGAGGCCGCGGCGGCCGGCTGCGAGGTCGTGCAGTACACCCCGAACCAGGTCAAGCAGGCGATCACCGGCTGGGGCGCCGCCGACAAGGACGCAGGTGCACGAACTGGTGCAGGCCCGGCTCGGGCTGCACGCGCCCGCCGAGCCCGGCCGATGCCGCCGATGCCGCCGCGCTCGCCCTGTGCCACCTCGCGATGGCCCCGATGCGACGACAAGCGTCGCCGCCGCGCATGGACGGACGTCCGATGATCGGATCGCTGCGCGGCACGGTGCTCGAACGCCACGGCGACGGCGTCGTCCTGCTCGAGGTCGGCGGCGTCGGCTACCTCGTCAACGTCACCCCCCGCACGCTCGCCGAGCTCGAGCCCGACGGCTCAGGTCGTTCCTCCACGTCCACCACCACATCCGGGAGGACGCCCAGACGCTGTTCGGCTTCCTCCACCGCGAGGAGCGTCAGACCTTCGAGATCCTGATCGCCACCCACGGGGTCGGGCCGGCGCTGGCGATGGCGATCCTCGCCACCCACACCCCCAACGCCCTGATCGACGCCGTCACCAGCGCCGACCTCGCCATGCTTGACGCTCGTGCCCGGGGTCGGCAAGAAGACCGCCGAGCGGCTGCTCGATCGAGCTGAAGAACCGGCTGTCGCTCCCGGTGCTCGACCCGGTCGGTGCCATCGCCGGCGCCAGCGGCCCGGACGGCTCGGCGCGTCACCGACGTCCGGGAGGCGCTGGCCGGCCTCGGGCTACGGCCCCGAGGAGATCCGCGACGCCCTGCGCGACGTCGACGCCAGCGCCGACGCGGCCGGATCATGCTGCGCGACGCCCTGAAGGCCCTGGGAGCCCGACGTGCGTGAGGAGTTCGTCGACCCCGAGATCACCCAGCCCGACCGCGGCCGACCCGGTCGAGGAGGTCGAGGAAGCCGGGCCTGCGGCCGCGCCGGCTCGCCGATTTCGTCGGCCAGCGCGAGCTGAAGGAGCACCTCGCGATCGTGCTCGAAGCCGCCCGGCGCCGGAACCAGGCCGCCGATCACCTGCTGCTCGCCGGCCCGCCGGGGCTCGGCAAGACCACGATGGCCTGCATCGTCGCCGCCGAGATGGGCGTGCCAGCTCCACATCACCTCGGGCCCGGCGCTGGAGCGGGCCGGCGACCTCGCCGCCATCCTCACCAAGCTCGACGAGGGCGACGTGCTGTTCATCGACGAGATCCATCGCCTGTCGCGGTCGGTCGAGGAGATCCTGTACCCGGCGATGGAGGACTTCCAGCTCGACATCGTGGTCGGCAAGGGCCCGGCGGCGTCGCAGCATCCGCCTCACGCTGCCCCGGTTCACGCTCGTCGGCGCCACCACCCGCACCGGGATGATCACCGGCCCGTTGCGCGACCGGTTCGGGCTCGTCGCCCGGCTCGACTACTACGACGACGACGAGCTCGAGTCGATCGTCACCCGGGCCGCCGGGATCTTCGGCGATCGACATCGACGCCCGAAGGGCGCCTGGGAGATCGCCCGGCGGTCGCGCGGGACACCCGCGGATCGCCAACCGGCTGCTGCGCCGGGTTCGCGACTACGCCGAGGTCCGCGGCGACGGCTCGATCGACGTCGCCACGGCACGCGACGGGCTCACGGTGTTCGGCGTCGACGAGCGCGGGCTCGACAAGGTCGACCGGGCGATCCTCGGCGCCGATCTGCCAGCAGTTCGGCGGCGGCCCGGTCGGGCTAGTCGACCGTGGCCATCAGCATCGGCGAGCAGACCGAGACGGTCGAGGACGTGTACGAGCCGTTCCTCATCCAGCAAGGGCTGATCGCCCGCACCCCGCGTGGCCGGATCGCCATGCCGGCGGCCTGGACCCACCTCGGGCTCGCCGCGCCCGAGCCCGACGCGGTGCCCGAGGCGCCCCGCCGCAGCTGTTCAGCTGGTAGCGACCGGCAGCTCGCGGCCGAGGAACGCCATCGTCTTGGCCCACGCCGCCTTGGCCGCGCCCTCGTTCCAGAACATCTCGACTCGTGGTTGTCGAAGGCGTGGCCGGCGTTCTCGACGTTGATCGAGAAGTTCGCCTTGCCCGGCGATCGCCGCGTTCAGGGCGTCGACCCCGCCGTCGGGCAGGAACGCGTCGGCGTTGCCGAAGTGGAACAGCGTCGGGCACGTCGACCCGTCGACGAGGTCGAGCATCGACGGGACTCCCGAGCCGTAGTAGCTCACGCAGCACGACGGCTGCGCCCGACCGCGACAGCCCCAGGCGAGCGTCCCGCCGAGGCAGAAGCCGAGCACTCCCGGGCGTTCCCGCTCACCTCGGGCAGAGCCGGCCGAGGTGGTCGATGCGCGGCGCTGCAGTCGACGATCGCCTGCGGGAAGTCGAGCTGCTGCACCTTGGCCGATCGACGCCTGCAGGCCCTGCTCGGAGTGGTCCGCTGCCCAGTTCGGCGCGAACCGCCAGAACACGTCGGGCGCGCCACCACGTAGCCGGCCGCGGCGAGCCGCTCGGCCACGGCCCGGATGTAGGGCCCGACCCCGAAGATCTCCTGGATCAGCACGATGCCGGGGCCGGAGCCCGCTTCGGGGACCCAGACGTGCAGGTCGAACGTGCCGTCGTCGACGGTGACCGGATCGGTGCGTGGCGTGGCGCATCATGCGCGCACATCATGCCCCGTAGCCTGACCGGCCGTGCGCACGCGACGACTTCGACTACGAGCTGCCGGCCGAGCGCGATCGCCCAGCACGCCGATCGAGCCGCGTGACGCCGCTCGGCTGCTGGTCGACCGGGGGCCGCGGCCGGCCGCCCGAGCACCGCCACGTCCGCGACCTGCCCGAGCTCCTCGAGCCCGGCGACCTGCTGGTCGTCAACGACTCGCGGGTGATCCCGGCCCGCCTGCGCCTGCACCGGCGCCACGGGAGGCGCGGTCGAGGTGCTCCTGCTCGAGTCGCTCGGCGACGGACCGTTGGGAGGCGCTCGCCCGGCCCGGCCCGCAAGCTCGGCGCCGGGCGAGCGCCTGCTCGACGCCGACGGCGACCGCAGGTGGTCGAGATCGGCGGAGCGCACCGCGGCCGGCGACACCGTCGCAGGTCGCGTCTGCTCGACCCGGGCGTGGCCGAACGCATCGGCGCGATGCCGCTGCCGCCGTACATCACCGCGCCGCTCGCCGACGCCGAGCGCTACCAGACCGTCTACGCCGACCGGCCCGGGTCGGCCGCCGCGCCGACGGCCGGGCTCCACCTCACCGCCGGGCTCCTGGACGAACTGGCTCGCCGAGCGGGGATCGAGCTGGCCCGGGTCGAGCTGATGGTCGGGCTCGACACGTTCAAGCCGATCGCGGCCGACGACCCGCTCGATCACCTGATCCACACCGAGCGCTACCGCGTGCCCGCCGAGACCCTGGCCGCGGTGCCGCGGCCGCGCAGCGGGTGGTCGCCGTCGGGACCACCGCGGTGCGGGCGCTGGAGACGCGCCGCGGCCACCGGGCGGCTCGAAGGGCGCAGCGACCTGTTCATCCACCGGCCCTACGACTGGCAGGTCGTCGATCGTGCTGCTCACCAACTTCCACCTGCCCCGCACCACGCTGCTGCTGATGATCGACGCGTTCGTCGGCCCCCGCTGGCGCGAGCTGTACGCGACCGCGCTCGCCGACGACTACCGCTTCCTGTCGTTCGGCGACGCCATGCTGCTCGACCGCGACCGAGCTCGATGAGCCACTCCCGTTCGCTTCGAAGCCATCGCCACCGACGGTGCGGCCCGCACCGGCTTCGCCCACACCGCTCGCGGCACGCTACCGGACGCCGTGCTTCATGCCGGTCGGGACCCGAGGCGCCATCAAGTACCTCAGCGCGGCCGACTACGAGGAGCTCGGCGCCGAGATCGTGCTCGGCAACACCTACCACCTCATGCTGCGGCCGGGGGCCGAGACGGTCGCCGCGCTTCGGCGGGCTCGGCGCGTTCGCCGGCTGGCGCGGCCACACGCTCACCGACTCGGGCGGGTTCCAGGTGTTCTCGCTCGAACCGAAGGTCGACGACGACGGGGTCACGTTCCGTTCGACCTACGACGGGTCGACGCACCGGTTCACCCCGGAGATCGCGGTGCAGACCCAGGAGCTGCTCGGCGCCGACATCCAGATGGTGCTCGACGTCTGCCCACCGCTGCCCGTCGCCACTCGAGGTGGTCCGCACTGGCGGTCGAGCGGACCGCGGCGTGGGCGGCGCGGGCGCGGGCCGCCCACCGACGCGACGACCAGGCGCTGTTCGGCATCGTGCAGGGCGGAACCGACCCGAGCGCTTCGCGCCGAGAGCGCCCGGCGCACCGTCGAGTTCGGAGTTCGACGGCTACGGGATCGGCGGGCTGTCGGTCGGGGAGACCCGAGCCGAGATGCTCGCAGGCGCTCGGTGCCGACGATGCCGCACCTGCCCGCCGACCGGCCCCGCTACCTGATGGGCGTCGGCGACCCGGCCTCGCTCGTCGAGGCGGTCGGCCTCGGGGTCGACCAGTTCGACTGCGTGATGCAGACCCGGATCGGCCGGCACGGCACCGCCCTCACCGCCGCCGGCAAGCTCCACGTGAAGGCGGCTCGCTACGCCCTCGACGACGAGCCGATCGACGCCGACGTGCGGCTGCGCGGTCTGTCGCACGCCACAGCCGCGGCTACCTCCGCCACCTGTTCCAGGTCGGAGAGCCGACCGCCTCGCGCCTGGTGTCGATCCACAACCTCGCCTGGACGCTCGCCCTGATGGACCGGATGCGGGCCGCCATCGCCGCCGGCACGTTCGCCGACGCTCCGCACCGAGGTCCTCGCCGATCTGGGCGTGACCGCACGCGAGCGCACCTTCGAGTCGCTAACCTCGTCCGACGGTTCTCGTCATCCATCGATTGGTCCCTGATGCTCTCCTCCCCCTGTTCGCCAGCGGCTCCTCCGACGACTCGTCGGGCGGAGGCGGTGCTGCGTTCCAGCTCGTGTTCTTCCTGTCATCGGCCTGCTCATGTACTTCTTGCTGATCCGCCCGCAGCGCAGCGGATGCGCGAGGCCCAGGCGCTCGTCGCCTCGATCGGCGAGGGCGACGAGGTCATCACGACCGGCGGCATCTACGGCTTCGTCACCGCCATCGACGGCGACGACCGTCTGGCTCGACATCGCCGAAGGCGTCGAGATCCGGCTCCACCGCTCGGCGATCGCCCGCAAGATCGACCCCACCACGGAACCCGCCGGCGGGCCGCCCGGCCGACGCCGCCGGAGATTCGCCGGGCGACGACGCCCGACGCCGACGACGCGACCGAGAAGTAGTCGATGCGCGCCGACCGCTCGTCGTCTCGCTTGGTCGGCCATCCTCGTCATCGCCTTCGGCTCGCTCCTGGCCACGGTGATCGCCGGCAACGAACCCCAGCTCGGCCTCGATCTGCAGGGCGGCGCGTCGGTCACGCTGCGCCCGGTGGGTGACTACGACAGCGCCGCGCTCGACGTGGTCCCCGACATCTACCGCTCCCGGATCGACAGCCTCGGCGTCGCCGAGCCCGAGATCATCCGCCAGGGCGACACCATCGTGGTGAACCTTCCCGGCGTGAAGGACAAGGAACGGGCCATCGAGCTCATCGGCGTCACCGGCAAGGTCGTGTTCCGCCCGGTGCTGTCGGTGCTACCCGCTCGCGCGCCCCGATCGACGAGTCGAAGATCCCCACCGACGTCGGCCACGACCACGACGCTGCCCGGCGCCACCACCGCCACGATCACCGCCGAACACGATCACCCCGAACACGGTCACCGCCGACGCACGATCACCCCGGACGACCACGGTCGTCGACCAGCGGGACCACCGTCGCCGACTCGTCCACGACCAGCTCGATCCCGCTCACCCAGAGCTTCGCCACGCCGCGCGCCTCGGCGACGACGACCGCGACGACGACCGCGACGTCGGCTCCGTCCACGGCACCCGAGTCGTCAACAACGGCGGCGACCGAGACGACGGTGCCCTCCGAGACGACGACGACCGCCGCGGCACCGTTCGAACCGGAGTCGATCATCACCCCGGCCGTCGACGACCTGCCCGAGTCCAGCGTGCTCCTGGCCGATCAGACGGGCACCGCGCTCTACCAGCTCGGGCCGGCCTTCGCCCTCGGCGAGAACGCCATCGACGGCGCCGGTTCGGCGCTGACCGAATGGCGAGTGGAGGTCGAGATGACGCTCAAGGGCGGCGCCGCTCGGCATGGACGCGTGGAACGCAACGACTGCGATCTGCTACGCGAAGGGTCCGGAGTGCCCCCAGGGCGGGATGGCGATCGTGCTCGACCACCGGGTCATCTCGGCCCCCGCACCGCAGGTGTCGTTCTTCAGCTCGAACACGGTCGTCATCAGCGGCGGCGGCGCCGGGTTCGAGGAGTCCGAGGCAGCCGATCTCGCCCGGGTGCTGAAGTACGGCGGCACCCCGATCGAGATGAAGGCCGAGGCCGCCCAGACGGTGTCGGCCACGCTCGGCAAGGACTCGCTGCGGGCCGGCATCATCGCCGGCATCGTCGGCATCGCGCTCGTGGTGCTGCTGATGCTGCTCGTACTACCGGTCGCTCGCCTTCGTGGTGCTCGCCGGGCTCTGCGTCACCGGCGCGATCCTCTTCAGCGTCATCTCGCTGCTCTCGCGGACCAGCGGACTGGCACTCACCCTGGCCGGGGTCACCGGCATCATCGTGTCGATCGGTGTCACCGTCGACTCCTACGTCGTGTTCTTCGAGCGTCTCAAGGACGAGGTGCGTTCGGGCCGGTCACTGCGTTCGTCGGCCCAGCGTGGCTTCAAGGGCGCGTGGCGCACGATCCTGGCCGCCGACACCGTGTCGCTGATCGGCGCCGTCGGTGCTGTGGTACCTCTCGGTCGGCGGCGTGCGGGGCTTTGCCTTCTTCCTCGGCCTGTCCACCCTGTGCGACATGATCGTGGCCTACTTCTTCACCCGACCGGCGGTGCTGCTGCTCAGCCGGTCGAAGCGGTACCAGGGTGACAGCGTGCTCGGTGTCAGAACGGGCGAAGCGTTCGCCGGAGGTGTGGCATGACCGCCGGACTGTTGCATCGCCTGTACCACGGCGAGACGACGTTCGACTTCGTCGGGAAGCGCAAGATCGGGTTCCTCGCCTCCGGCGTGGTGCTGCTCATCACGCTCGTCTCGCTGGTCTTCCAGGGACTCAACCTGGGCATCGACTTCGAGGGCGGCGTCTCGTGGGAGTTCGACCGCCAACGGCCTCACGACCGATCAGGCCGCGACCATCCTCGAGGACAACGGCATCGAGCCCGCGAGCGCCAAGATCCAAGAGGTCTCCGGCGTCGATGGCACCCGGCTGCGCATCCAGGCCGACGATCAGACCCAAGCGGTCGAGAACGCCGTCCGCGACGACTTCTCGGCTGCCGCGGACGGCAGCGAGGTCAGCGTCAGCACCGTGAGCCCCACCTGGGGCGAACAGATCACCAAGAAGGCGATCACCGCGCTCGCAGTGTTCTTCGTGCTCATCTCGGCCTACATCGCCTGGCGCTTCGAGTGGAAGATGGCAGTCGCCGCCATCGTTGCGGTGGTCCACGACGTCCTCGTCAGCGTCGGCGTCTACTCCGTGCTGCGTTTCGAGGTCACCCCGGCAACGGTGATCGCCTTCCTCACCATCCTCGGCTTCTCGCTGTACGACACGATCGTGGTGTTCGACAAGGTGCTCGAGAACACCAAGCGGCTCGCCACCCGTGTGCCGTACGGCGACATCGTCAACCTGTCGATGAACCAGGTGCTCATGCGGTCGCTCAACACGAGCATCGCGGCGCTCCTCCCGGTGATGTCGGTACTCGTGATCGGCGCGTGGGTGCTGGGCGCGATCGCCTTGCAGGAGTTCGCGCTCGCGCTGCTCGTCGGGCTCGCCACCGGTGCGTACTCCTCGATCTTCATCGCCACGCCGATCCTCGCGCTGCTGAAGGAGCGAGAGCCCCGGTACCGGGAGCTCAGCGCCCGGCGGACGCGTTCCGATGAGATCGGCGCGCTGCGTACCGAAGCGCTCGAGGCCAACGCCCCCCGCCGCCCGATCGGCAGCGGATCGGGTGTGGCGCTGCCCGGTTCGGCCACGTTGGCCGGTCAGGAACCCGCCACGGTGCTCACCCATCCGCCCCGGCCCCGAAAGAAGCGCCGGAGGTAGCGCTCGGTATCCTGGCGACATGCCGGCCGACTCGCGACTCCTCGAAGACCTGATCCGAGACATCGCCGACTACCCGACCGACGGGGTGATGTTCCGTGACATCACGCCGTTGCTCGCCTCGGGCGAAGGGTTCGGCCTGACCATCGATCAACTGGTCGAGCGCTTCTCGGACCTCGAGATCGACCGGGTGATCGGAGTCGAGGCCCGGGGCTTCATCGTCGGCGCCCCGGTCGCCTACCGCCTCGGCGCCGGATTCGTCCCGGTCCGCAAGGCGGGCAAGCTCCCCTGGGCGGTGGCCCGGGAGGAGTACTCCCTCGAATACGGCACCGACAAGCTCGAGATCCACCGGGACGCACTGCACCCCGACGAGCAGGTGCTCATCATCGACGACGTGCTCGCCACCGGCGGAACGGCTTCGGCCACCGCCCGGTTGGTCGAAGCGCTCGGTGCTCAGGTCGCCGGACTCGGTTTCGTGATCGAGTTGGAGGCTCTGGGCGGGCGGAGCCGGCTCGGCGAGCATCGGGTCGAGAGCCTGCTGCGGTACGCAGGAGCCTGACGGTGGCGACCGTCGACCGGGTCCTCCCGTGGCGACGGCACACGCCCGCGGCCCACGACGAGCTGGCGCCGGTCCTCGCCGCCTACCGGGCCAAGCACCCGAGGGCCCACGTCGGGCTCATCAATCGGGCCTTCGAGACCGCACGCGACGCCCACCAGAACCAGCACCGCTCCAGCGGTGAGGCCTACATCAATCATCCGCTCGCCGTCGCTCGCATCGTCGCCGAGATGGGACTCGACGAGATCAGCGTCGCCGCCGCGTTGCTCCACGACGCGGTGGAGGACAGCGAGCTCACCATCGCCCAGGTCGAGCAGTCGTTCGGCAAGGAGCTGGCGGCCATCGTCGATGGCGTCACCAAACTGGAACGGATCCACTTCGACTCCAAAGAGGCCCAGCAGGCGGCCACGATGCGCAAGATGCTCGTGGCCATGGCCCGTGACATCCGCGTGTTGATGATCAAGTTGGCCGACCGCCTCCACAACATGCGCACCATCGGTGGGATGCCGGGCGACAAGCAGCGCCGCATCGCCCAAGAGACCCTCGACATCTACGCTCCGCTGGCTCACCGGCTGGGGATGCAGGAGCTCAAACAGCAGCTCGAAGACCTGGCGTTCGCCTCGATCTACGCCAAGCGATTCGCCGAGCTCGACTATCTCGTCTCGAACCGGACGCCCGAGCGCGACGTGTACCTCGCCCGGTGCGGTCGCCGAGGTCCGCCAGCGCCTGGGTGAGCTCCGGATCGATGCCGAGGTCACCGGACGGGGCAAGCACCTGTGGAGCATCTACGAAAAGATGGTGCAGAAGAGCCGCGAGTTCGACGACATCTTCGACTTGGTGGCCATCCGGGTGATCGTCGGTTCGGTGAAGGACTGCTACGCCGCGCTCGGCTGCATCCACGGCCAGTGGGCGCCGGTGGTGGGGCGGTTCAAGGACTACGTCGCCATGCCGAAGTTCAACCTCTACCAGTCGCTGCACACCACGGTGATCGGGCCCGAAGGCAAGACCGTCGAGGTCCAGATCCGCACCCAGGAGATGCATCGGCGGGCTGAATGGGGCGTGGCTGCCCACTGGGCCTACAAGGACGGCACCGCCCATGAGGACATCGACTGGCTGAACCGGATCATCGACTGGCAGACCGACACCCACGATCCGGCCACGTTCATGGAGAACCTCAAGTCCGACCTCGAGCAGGACGAGATCTTCGTGTTCACCCCGAAGGGTCGGGTCATCGAGCCTGCCGCGCGGGGCCACCCCGGTCGACTTCGCCTACGGCGTCCACACCGAGGTCGGACACTTCTGCATCGGTGCCAAGGTCAACGGTGAGCTCAAGGCGCTGAGCGCCGAGCTGCGATCCGGCGACACCGTCGAGATCTTCACGTCGAAGGTCGACACGGCCGCGCCGTCACGCGACTGGCTGAAGTTCGTGGTCTCCACCCGGGCCAAGGCCAAGATCCGCCAGTGGTTCTCCCGCGAGCGTCGCGACGTGATGCTCGAGAACGGTCGCGACGAGCTGTTCACCGCGATGAAGCGCGAGCGCCTCGGCACCGAACTGCCGATCGATTTCCTCACCCGGGAGGCCGAAGCCGCTCACTACCTCGATGCCGAGTCGTATCTGGTGGCCATCGGCGAGCACCACGTGTCGGCGCAGGCTGTCGTGCAGCGACTCGTGCGGGAGTTGCGGGGCGACGACGAGGAACGAGGAGCCCGACGTCGCCGCGTCGATCGTCCGCGACCCGCTCAAGAAGCGCCACGGCAACGTCGGGGATCAACGTCGAGGGGCTCGACGACGTGCTCGTGCGGCTGTCGAAATGCTGCATGCCGGTGCCCGGAGACGAGATCCAGGGGTTCATCACGCGGGGCCGGGGAGTCAGCATCCACCGCGCCGACTGCGCCAACGCCACCGAGCTGCTCACCGCCCAAGCGGCCCGCCTGGTGGAGGTCGAGTGGTCGGGGGAGCACAGCGACTCGGTGTTCCGCGCCGCGGTCGAGGTCGCCGCGCTCGACCGGAGCCGGCTCCTACGAGACGTCGCCAACGCGATCGCCGATCACCACGTGAACATCGTGGCGTGCTCCACCCACACCGGGAACGATCGCGTGGCCAAGATGCGCTTCGAGTTCGAGCTCGCCGATCCCGGCCACCTCGACTCGGTGTTGCGCACGATCCAGCGCATCGACAACGTCTACGACGCCTACCGACTCGTCCCCGGCAAGCCCGGATGAAATGGCGCGTCGTGGCGACGGCTCCCGCCGTCGTTGCGGCGGCCCTCACGTGTCGGCTGCTCGCCGCGTTCGTTCGCTCCGACTTCTCCTACCGGTTGGTGGCCGAGCAGAGCCGCGCCGGCTCCGCCTGGTACTACCGCCTGGCGGGCGCGTGGGCCTCGGCCGAGGGATCGCTGCTGGTGCTCACCGGCATCGTCGCGGTCATCGGCATGGCCGGCACCTGGCGGACCCCGCGTCCCATGTACGTCGTCGCCGCCACGACCGCGGCGTTGCTGGCCATCGTCTCGGTGGCGGCGTGGCCGTTCAACCGGTCGGCCGTTCCGGCCACCCGGGGGATCGGGCTGACCCCCATCCTCGAGCACCCGGCCATGGCGGTGCACCCACCCCTGCTGTACGCAGGTTTTGCCGCTGCGTTGGTCCCCTACGCCCGGGCGGTGGCCGATCCCATCGGCGACCGGGCCGCCGACAGGACGTGGCTGCGACGAGCCATCGGCGCGCTCACCGCAGCGATGGCGCTCGGGGCGTTCTGGAGCTACGCCGAGCAGGGCTGGGGTGGTTACTGGGCCTGGGACCCGGTCGAGAACTCCTCGTTTGCCGTCTGGCTCGCACTGCTGGCGGCCACCCACGTCATGGCCACGCGCCCCGGCCGTCGCGTCGCGTTGCTCGCAGCGACGGGACCGTGGTGCGTGGTGCTGCTCGGGTCGGCGGCCAGCCGCTCGGGGACGGTGCCCTCGGTGCACGCCTTCGCCGACGCAACGGCGGTCGGCGCCAGCCTGTTGGCGGTCGGTGGCATCACGGCCGCCGTCGTTGCGGTGTGCGTCGCCCGGGCGCCCGCGGCCGGGGCAGGCGGGGCACCACCACTCGTGCGCACCCAACTCGCGCTCGTCCTCGGAGTGCTGGTCATCGTCGCCGGCGGGGTGCTCGTGCCGTTCCTCGCCCGGCTCGTCGACGTCGACGCGATCGTCACCGGTCGGTTCTATGCGCCCGTCGTGCTGCCCTTCGCGTTGGCCGCCCTGGTGGTGCTCGCCGTGCTCGCTCGGCGACGTTCTCCTCGCGCGCCGAAGGTGCCGGGCTGGGCTTGGATCGCCCATGGAGCGGTGGTGCTCGCCGTCGCGGGCGTGTTGTGGTCGACGCTCGACCGCACCACGACGGTCGGCCTGGGGCCGGGCGCGAGCGTCGATGTGCTCGGCGTCCGCTTGGAGCACGAAGGCGTGCAGGTACTCGCCGGGCCGCGCCCGGGAAGCCAGGTGGTGCGCGCCAACCTCCGCGCCGATGGTGAGCCCATTGCTCCGTCGCTCGTGACGTACCCGGAACGGGGTGGGGTGCTCGCGGAGACTGCGTTGCGGACCGGACTGACCCGCGACGTCCGAATCGGTCTCCTGCGCGCCGACGACCGCCAGATGGTGCTCGTCGAGGTGCGAACCCGTCCGGCGATGTTGCTCGTCTGGCTGGGCGCGGCGGGCATTGCCGGGGCCTCGCTGGCCGGTGGTCAGGGATCGGGGCGCGGCTCGTCGTCCGCTCGGCGCGCCCGTTTGCGCTCCAACAACGCGGTCACCGTCTCGGCCTGGGCGGGCGCAGGACCGGACGGCACATCGACGCGCTGACCGGCGCGCGGTACCGGGAGGGTCGGGGACGGGTCGCGAGGCACGAGGCGAGCACCGAAGCGGCGGAGTCCGGCGGCCAGGCGACGCGACGAGCGGGCTGCGCCGGCGACCGACGCGCCGGCCAGGGAGAGCCGCGACAACGCCACCGCGATCGGCCAGAGCAACGCCGCGGCGAGTACCAGAGGTCCTCGGAGATCGAACCGACGGACCCCCGGCTCGAGATTGTTGCGATCGAACGCCTCGGCCGGCTCGATGGCTCCCCGACCGCCCGCCAGTGACGACAGGCGAGCCAGCGCCGCGGCATCGGGGATCCCCGGTTCGTACTCCGCCGGGTAGCTCTCGCTCGCCAGCGTGGTGGCGGTGAGCACCGTCTGGCCGCCTGCCTCGACCGTGACCCCCACGGCGTAGGAACCCGAGCGGGAGGCCGGCACGACCGCGGTGAAGCTGTCGTTGTCGGATCGCTCCAACGGCACTTCGAGACGTTGCCCGTCAGGGCCGGCAACCCGCGCCGTGGCGGTGGCGCCGTCGGGGAACGCGGTAGCTCCGTCGACCGAGATCGTCAGCTCTCCACCCACGAGGGCGGCTTGGGCGGCACCGGTCTGATCACCCGCGAGGAACGTGTCTTTCACGACATCCGACCAGAACGGGACGTATCCGTCCCAGGCGGCCCAGTTCTGCGACCATCCCTCGGCGGCGTCGCTGGTCCAGCTCGTCACCCGGCCCAGCCCGGCCTGCCAGGTGGCGAGCAGCGGGTCCTGGTCGGGTCCGATGCGCAGCTCGGTCGTGGCGGTTCCCTTGGCGGTCGTGGCCACGTAGCCGAGGAGCACCGGAGCCTCGGTGAGACGCTCGGTCACGGGTGTGCGGGCGGTGATCTCGGGCAGGAAGCTTCCTTCGGTGATGAAGTCGCGGCTGGCGATCACGGCCTCCTCGGCGATCACCTGCGGCACCCGCTGGAGATCCTGGCCCGGGTAGAAGCGCCCATGGCCCTGCACGGCGATGTCCTCGAGCGACGGTGCGGCGCCCTCGCCGGTGGCGACCACCGACACGGTGATGCCGAGGGTGTCGTACAGCTCACCGGCCTGGTCGGCGACATCCTCGATGATCCGGACGTCGGTGAACCCGTCGGAGAACAAGATGATGTGCTTGAGCGCAGCCTTGCTGTCGGCGAGTGCGGCCGCGGCCTCCTCGAGCGAGTCCGACAGATCGGTGTTCCCCGCCGGTTTCAGCGACCGCAGGCCCTCATCGACGACCTCGGCCGCCGGGAGCTGCTGGAGATCGACGATCCACTTCGAACCCGTGTTCCAGGCCAGGATCCCGAACTCGTCCTCGGCACTGAGCGCCTCGAAGGTGCGCTGGGCCGCAGCGCGAGAGATGTCGGTCTTGTTCACCCCGCCGTCGAGCCGAGCGCCGGCCGACTCACCGCCATCGCAGTGGCAGTTCGCCATCGAACCGCTGACATCGATCGACAGCACCTCGGCCACCGTGGTACGTCGTAACGGATCGAGGATCTCGCTGATCACCGGGAGCAGGTCCTCGAGGGGCGTCCCGCGGTAGCCGCCGAGGCCGTAGCTGCGCTCACCTCCGACCGTCAGCAGCCCTCGCCCGAGATCCCGCACCGCGGTTTCCAGCGTCTGCAGCTGCTCACCCGAGAACGAGCGGGCGTCGACGTCGACGAGCACGATGCCCGCATAGGACGAGAGCTCCTGCACGTCGGGCAGTGCGGTTGGATCGATGGTGGAGACGACGAGACCACTGGCCTCCAACGCCCGCCGCAGGGCGTCGGCCTCGCCGGTCGTGCCTTCGACGACGAGCACGCGGGCGGGACCCTCGATCGGGACGGCGGCGAACGCCAGGTCGTTGGCCGGTTGCTGGTCGCCGGGCTGCTCGATCCCGACGGTGTACCGCACCACCGAACCCTCGGCGGCGGCCGGCACGTCGGAGAACTCGACCGTGTTGATGCCGGCCACGAGTTCGACGAGCTCGCGGCCCACCTCGACACCATCGCGCCGCAGCACCACCGTGCCCGGTCCCGCGGCGTTCGCCACCACCTCGACCTCGACGCCTATCGCTTCGCCCACCCGGGCGACCCGGGGCAGCCCAACCCGGCCGATGGCGGCATCGGAGCCGGTGGTCGAGCCGACGAGATGAACGTCGAGCGGGATCCCGCGTCGCGCCAGTTCCTCCGCCTCGATCTCGGCATCGCCCGCGGTCGCCCGGCCGTCGGACACCAGCACGAGCCGCCGACGCGCGTCGTCGGGGGCGAGCGCCGCGCCGAGGCGGATCGCCGCTTCGAGGTTCGTTGCGCTCGGATCGATCACGACGCGAGGCGAGCCGAGCTCGGAGGTCGCCTGCACGAGCTGTTCCAGGCGCGCCTCGGCACCGAACACCACGACGCCCGCAACGTCGTCACGACCCCGGCTCTGCAGCGCCTCCCGAGTCCAGTCCAGCGCATCCTCGACGCCTGACGCACCCACCGAATCACTCGCATCGATCAGGAACACCGTTGCCGCCCGATCAGCCGGCCGGCGCACGACGGGGGCCAGGAGCGCCGCGATCAGGAGCCCGGCGACGGCGATCCGCAACGCCATCGCCCCCCGCCACTGGCGACGCGACACACCACGGCGGCGGCGGGCGAGGAGCCACTCGATGACGAGGACGAGCAGGAGGGCACCGAGCACCCACCCGGTCAGGGACCGCTCCGCCTGGGCGGCGGTGGTCGGGTCGCGTGGATCGACGAACGGCTTGGTGAGCTCGTCGGCGGGGGCCAGGTTCGATTCGGCGGCCGGGGGATTCACGGCGACGAGACGTTCGTTCCCTTCAGCGTCGCGGATCCGCCAGAAACCGCTGCGGTCGGCGATCGGGACGGCTGCACCCGGTTCGACCAGCCGGTCGCCACCCGCCGGGTCGATCACGGTGACTGCTGCCCCCACCGGCACGGGCAACGCGGCGCCGACTTCCGCCGACACGGTGGCTTGCGCAGTGCCCACCAGCTCGGTCAGGAGCCGGTCGCCCAAGAGTGGGAACGCCACTTGAACCGGGAGGTTCGAGTCGCCGAGCGCAAACGCGAGGTAAGCCCACGGGCGGCCGGACGCCAGCTCGGGCGCGCCGACCCCGGTCACGAGCAACGGGGCACCCTCGGCGCCGACGAGGATCTCGCCGGTCGGCGCGCTGATCTGTTGGGCCCTGGCGATCCCGACCTCGGTGAGATCGATGCCGGCGAGCAGCGCCTCGTCATTGCGGACAAGGGCAATGGCCGGCTGGTCGACGACCCCCGTCACTGCGACACCGGGTGCGCCGTTCGGCGGGGCGATCGCCAGGTACGGCGCCTGCGGCTCCGGTGGCACCGGGGTGAGGTTGTAGACGACGAGATCGAAGTCGGCGCCGGAGGGGCTGGGCTCGTCGGCCACGGTGACGGTGACCCCCGGAATGGCGGCGAGCAGTTCACCGATGAACGCGGTGTCGCCGGCGAGGAGCACGTCGAGCGGCGGTCGCCGTCCGGCCACGGCGACTGCGTGATCGTCGAGCGCGAGCAGGTCGCCGCCCTCGAGGAACGCCTCGACCCGGTCGCCGAGGGGCACGTCGGCCTCGACATCGACGCCTGCACCCGGTGACAGCGTCACCTGCTCGGTGTGGGCGGTGACGCCGTCCACGTCGATTCGAACCGTCTGGGTCGCCGGTGCGCCACCGAGGTGGGCGAGCGTGGCCCGCACGTGCAGCCCACTTCCACGCGGTTCGACGGCGAGTCGCGACACCGATCGGTTGGTGTCGCCGGATCCGATCACCCGATACGACGTGCCGGGTGGCTGCTGACGTTGTTCGTCCTGGGTGAGTCCGCCATCGGACAGCAGCACGAACCCGATCTCGACCGCGCCGGTCTCGAGGCTCTCGGCGAGCGCGAATGCACCGGCGAAATCGGCTCGTCCCTCGCCGACGTCGATGGTGCGCAATGCTGCGCTGAACGAGTCCCGATCCGGGCTCGACGTGAGCAGGACTCGCGGTCGGGCGCCGGCGAGCACGATGCTCGCCACCCCTCCGTCGGGCACCTCCTCACGAAGCCGGTCGGCTTCGGCGATCGCCAGCGCTGATGCGATCAGGGCTGCCGTCGGTGGCGGCCATCGATGCACTCGCATCGATGATGAACACGGTGTGGGCAGCGAGACGTGCGGGCTCCAACCGCACCGGCCGGGCGACTGCGAGCGCGAGCAGCGCGACGGCGAGGAGCTGAGCGGCGAGGAGCGCGCTCCACCGCAGCTTCTGCCACGGCTGGGCCGAGCTGACCGGTTGCTCGACCCGGCGCCAGAGGAAGAGCGAGCTGACGGGTGATGTCTGACGCCGGGGCCGCAGGATGTGGAGCACGATCACCGGGATCGCCAGCAGCCCGAGCGCGAGGCCCCATGGGTTGACGAAGGTCACCGGATCAGGCCCTGACGGCGCCAGGTGCGGAACAGGACCTGCTCGACATCGTCGCCGGCGAGCACCCGCGAGTAGGTCACCCCACGCTCGGTGCACCGACCTTCGACATCGGCCAGCCAGGCGTCGGTCGACTGGCGGAACTCACGGAGCACGTCGGTGGACAGGCTCACGGCCCGCCGTTCGTCGGTCTCGGCATCGACCAGGTCGAGGTCGCCCGCCAGCTCCGGATGGAGCTCTTCGGCGGCGAGCACATGGACCACGGCGACGTCGCCGCCCCGTGCCGGCAGCCGGTCGAGCACCGCAGGCCACGATGGCGTGAGCAGATCGGAGAGCACCACGGTCAGCCCGGGCGGGCCGCGACGAGCCAACACGTCGCCGACCGCCTGGTCGAGCGTCGTCTCGCCGCGTCCCTCGATCGAGCCGAGGTCGGCGAGCAGCGCGCTGCACGGCGCCGCGACCGGCGAAGCGGCGGGCGCGCCCGTGCGGGAACGTCAGGAGATGGACCGCGTCGCGTCGCACCAGGGAGACGAACCCCAACGCGCCGGCCAGGCGAGCCGCTTGGCGGACCTTGCCGTGGAGGGCCATCGAGCCCGAGACATCGAGCACCAGCCGCACCACCAGGTCGTCCTCTGCCTCGAACAGCCGGATGAAGAGCTGATCGGTCCGGGCGTACAGCGAGTAGTCGATCCGCCGGAAGTCGTCGCCCGGGTGGTAGTCGCGATAGTCGGCGAAGTCGAGCGACGCGCCGTGCCTGGTCGATCGGTGCTCGCCACTGAATCGACCGGCCAGGCGACGCCGGGTGCCGAGCTGCACCCGTTCGAGCCGGGCCAGCAGGCCGGGTTCCAGGAGCGGCACCGCCGTCATGCTCAGGGTGCTCCGCGAACGCCCGGCGCCGGGAGCCGGCACCCGTTCGAGCAGTTCGGCCACCAGGTCGTCCGCGCCGATCCCATCGGCGCTCGCCTCGTAGCCGAGGACCAAGTCGATGGCGCAAGGCGGCGTGGGCGGTGGCTCGGACGTCGTCGATCGACACGCTCGGGCGGCCGTCGAGCAGCGCCCGCACCTTGCCGCCCATCACGAGTGCCTGGGCACCACGCGGCGACGCACCGAAGCGGACGTAGCGCTCGACACCCTTGGGGGCGGTGTCTCGCCCGCGGATGGGTGGCCACCACCAGGTCGACGGCATGGCGCAGCACATGATCGGGCACCGGCACCGCACGGGTGAGGGCTCGACCATCGTCCACCAGCGGTCGCGGTGTCGACGACCGGATCGAGCTGCGGTGGAGGCGGCACCGGTGGTGCGCTCGAGCACGGTCACGAGCTCCTCGGCCGACGGGAACGGCACGTGGGCCTTGAGGAGGAACCGGTCGAGTTGGGCCTCGGGCAGCGGGTAGGTGCCCTCCATCTCGAGCGGGTTCTGGGTGGCCATCACGAGGAACGGCCGGGGGAGCGGCCGGGTGGCGCCGCCCGCGGTGACGGCCCGCTCCTGCATCGCCTCCAGCAGGGCCGACTGGGTCTTCGGGGTGGCCCGGTTGATCTCGTCGGCCAGCACGAAGCTGGCGAAGACCGGACCGGGCCGGAACGGAACGTGCGCCGCCCCGCGTCGTCCTCTTCGAGCACCTGGGTGCCGACGATGTCGGCCGGCATCAGGTCGGGGGTGAACTGCACCCGTGAGAACTGCAGGTCGACCACCTCGGAGAGGGTCTTGAGCAGCTGCGTCTTGCCGAGGCCGGGGACTCCCTCGAGCAGGACGTGGCCCTCGGCCAGCAGGCAGGTGATCACGGTGCGGACCAGCTCGGTCTGGCCGACGATCACCCGGCCGACCTCCTCGTTCGATTCGCGCCGCCACCTCGGCGTAGGCGTCAGGCGTGATGCTCATCGTGTCCTCCTGTGTTGATCGGTCGTCATCCCTGCCGTCATCCCCGCCGTCATCCCCGCCGTCCCTGCAGTGCGTCGAAGTAGGCCAGCACGAGGGAGCGAACCGACGGTGGCACCGCGGCCCGATCGAGCGCCTCGGTCGCCTTGGGCCTCGTACGCCGGCAGCGCGTCGGTGAGCGGGACGGCCGGCCGCCGGCGTTCGTGGGACCGTCGGTGACGCCGATGGTCGAGCCGTCGGCCGGCCTCCCGCCGCCCACCGACTGCGCCGGTCTCTCCCTCGGTGCCGAACTCGGTGGGGTCGAAGATCGTCGCAGTGTCGGGTTCCTGGCCGGGTTGATCACCGGCCGTGCCCGGTGCCCCGCCCCTGCCCGCCTCGGTCCGACCCCGGCGTGCCATTCTGACGTCCCCCCGCCGCTCACGTCGCCCCTCGGGCTCCCGCCACCCGAACCCGACCCTGACCCGGACCGCTCCCGTTGCCCTGGCCGTGCCCCTGACCCGTTGCCGTTGCCCCTGTTCCGGTCGCCGTCGCCGTCGCCGTTGCCGTTCCCGGTGGCCAGGCGATCGCCGGCCTGTTGCGCGGCGGAGGCCGCATCGGACGCGGCGCCGGCGGCGGCCTGGCGGCCGCGGCCGCGCGCGTGGGCCGCGGCCGCCTCACCCAGACTGGCCGCGGCTCCGGCCCGATCACCGGCCTCGGCCGCAGCTTCGGCCGCGGCATCGAGCGCCTCGGCAGTCGCCGGGATCACCCGCCGCCTGGGTGTCGGCCAGATCTTCCAGCCGCTCGGCCAGCTCGGCGAGTTCCTCGGCCGATGTCTCACCGCCGAGCCCGGCCGCCGCCGCCTCGAGCTGCTGGGCCGCGCGGCCGTCGGGTCATCGCCGAGCGGCCGGCGGCCCAGGCTCTCCTCGAGGCCCTGCGGTCGCCGCCTTGGTCGCGAGGCTGTCGTTCGGCACGAGGCCGCCAGTTCGCCGTCGGCGGCCTGTTCGAGCTCCGCGCGTGGCCTCGTCCAAGGACTCGGACTCGTCGGAGCCGCTCGGCCAGCTCGCGGAGTCGCTCGGTCGCCTCAGCCGCCGTCTCACCCTGCTCGGCGAGTCCTCGGCCGCCTGCATCGATCTCCTCGGCCGCCGCCTGTCGACTGGCGGCCCGTTCCTCGGCATGACGGGCGCGAGCCTCGTCCTGTGGGTTCGCGATCGACGCGAGCGCGAGCGCCAGCGGGGCCGAGCACCGCCGCCAGCGCGACCGGGCGGCGATGGAATCGCAGCGGGACGGCATCGGCGGCCCGGGCCCCCGCCGCCACGTGATCGGCGCGAGCAACGATGGCGTCGCCGAACGGCGCGCTCGACATCACCGAGCTCCAAGCCGGTGGCGAACGCGTCGTTCGTGGCCAAGTCCCCGGTCGACGGCGCGGGCCGTGACCCGGTCGCTGAACCGCATCGCCACCGCGGCGCACCACCACCGCGACCACGGCGCCGCCACCGCGTACGCAGCGCCGCCGGTTCCGCCCATGACGCACTGACGAAGACCCGACCGACGACAACGATCAGCAGCGCCATCGCCAACACGATCGGGGCAAGCCGCTGGAGCATCTCGTTAGCCCAGGCGAGGCGGAGCCGGCGGCGCATGCCGCATCGAGCAGCCGGCGAGTCCGGTCCGAGATCATCGCTCGGTCTCCGCAGGAATGCGCAAGCGGCGCATGGCGAACACGAACAACACACGGCCAGTGCGCACGGCAAGGCGAGTGACACCAACCACGCTTCGCAGGAAGTCCGACTCGCCGTCGGCGACCGACGAACACGTCGCGTGCCCAGCTGATCGAAACGCACGTCACGATCAGGCGTCAGCGAACCAGCCCCCGTTGCGGGCATGGCTCTCGGCGACCCCTTCGCGGACCCACCGCAACGGGGTGTCGCCCACCCGGATGTTCTCGCCTGCCGTGGCATTGGCGACGAACACGATCGGGTTCGGCCGCGAGCAGGATCGCGGGCGCCGTTGCCTCGTCGTCCCTTGCCCCGCTCGACCAGGCCACTGCGCCGAACGCGAGACCCGAACCGATCGTCAACAGCGCGGTGAACCCGTACGCGAGCAGCGTGGCGGTCTGGACCCGCTTGGTGAACGTGCTGATCGCCACCACCATGGCAGCCACCAGTACCCCGACCGTGACCATCGCAGCCACGCCCGCCACGATGTCGACGACCGCCAACCCGCCGAGCTGGTACGCCACGGCGAACAGCGGTAGCGCCGCAGTGATCATCAGGACCGAGATACGCCAGCGCCGCCGTCACCTTGCCCCACAGGATCGAGCGCGGGGTGAGGGGGGTGATCTGGAGCGGGAGCAGCGTCTGGCGCTCCCGCTCACCGGCGATCGCTCCCGCCGTGAGCCCGGGAAGAGGAACAGCAGCAACAACAACATGATGCTGAGCAGCCACTCGAACAGTCGCGACCGAGCCGGGTCTGGCGCTCGAGATCGAATCCGAACGCGTCGCCCTGGTTGCCGATGTACACGAACCAGACCGTTGCGGTGAGCAGCCCGAGGAACACCCCGATCGTGAGGAACGCTCGCAACCCGCGCACTCGTTCCTTGAGCTCCCGACCGAGCACCGGGTTCAGTTGCACGGAGCCTGCTGCTTGGTACTCACTCCCTTGGTGATGGCGAGGAAGAGCTGCTCCAGCCCGCCCGACTCCTCGACGAACTCGACGACGTCACGGCTCCTCGTCGACGAGCGTCGTCGCAGCAGCGCGCTCTGTTCCGACGTCGTCGGCCACGGAGTGCGTCTCGACGTTCCCGTCGGCGAACCGCACCCGAACCGACCGCGCCCCGCCGAGTTGGCGCAGGATCTCGCGTGGCGCTCCGCTCGCGAAGAGCTTGCCGGCCTCCATGATGGCAACGTCGGTGCACACCTCTTCGAGCTCGGCGAGGATGTGCGACGAGATCACGATGGTCTTGCCCATTGCGTTGAGGAGCGGAGCAGGTCGCGAAGCTCCACCCGAGCACGTGGATCGAGGCCGCTCGCCGGCTCGTCGAGGATGAGGAACTCGGGATCGTGGACGAGCGACCGAGCGAGGCTGAGCCGCTGCTTCATGCCACGCGAGAACGAGTTCACCATCGCGTTGCGCTTGACCGTGAGCTCGACCAACTCCAGCAGACCGTCGATGAGATGAGGCCAGGCGGAGCGGCCGATCCCGTAGCTCGATGCGAAGAACTGGAGGTACTCGTCCACCCGGAGGTTGTCGTAGACACCGAGCACGTCGGGCATGTAGCCGATGCGGCGACGGGCCGCCCGTGAGTCGTGCGACGGGTCCAGCCCGCATACCGACACCTTGCCGGAGCTCGGGCGCAGGAGACCCGCGATCATGGCGAACGTCGTGCTCTTCCCGGCGCCGTTCGGCCCGATCAGGCCGAACACCGAGCCGGTGGGGATGTCCAGGTGGAGGTCGTTGACGGCGAGCAACGTGCCGTATCGCTTGGTGAGCCCGGTCGTGGCGACCGTCAACGCAATGGGTTCCTCGCGCAGCTCACTCATCGATCGGCCCCCGCCAGCGTCGGGGTGATCGACTGGTCGAACCCGAACCGATTCATGTCGAGCCGACCGCGCACCAGGAGCACGCCACGGTGGAGGTGGTCCCACGGCACTTCGAAGCCATCGCCGTCGGCCTCCAACTCGACCCACCGACCGTCGATCAGCGCTTCGACGTCGTCGAGCGCCTGCACGTCGTCGAGCACGAGTGGACCGGCGCGGGCATCGGGGGGAACCGCGAAGCGGTAGGCGATGTCGACGTTGTTGCCCGGCCCACCGAATGGGGGAGTCAGCAGGTCGGCGCGCACCGTGAGCGGGCTCAAGGGCCCGTCGTCCGGGCGGATCGGGGCGACGCTGCTGAAGCCGGTTCGGGACACCGCGGTTGCGTCGAGTTCCGAGGTTCGAGCGTCGCTCCAACCGACGGCCCGAACGAGTGCCGGTCCGTAGAGACCGCCCGGCGCCCGGCCCGACATCTCGCTCCAGAGGCCGAGGTCGACGCCCGGGGTCGCCCTCGTGTCGAAGGGCGACGAGAAGCCGCTGTCGGGGTCGCTCCACACCTCGAAGACCAGACTCTGGCCCGGCGTCGGTGAGGCTTCCACGTCACGCAACTCGAACTCGAGCGTGGTTCCGGCGGGGATCGGGCCGAGCACCTTCGCCGCGTCCGGGGCGAAGACGGTGACCGATTGGAGATCGACCGCGGAGGTGTTGGTGACCGTGCCGGTGACGACGGATCGGCCCGACACCTCGGCATCGATCACGAGCCCGCGATCGGCTCCGGTCCCGTTGGCGCTCAGGAGCACGACCTGTCCCGGTTCCAAGGTCGCGGCAAGCCGGCTGGCGTCACCCGCACTGGTCTGCGTACGGGTGGCGCCGGAGTCGTTCGAGAAGCCCCTGCGGCCCCCGGTCGACCATCCGGCCGGCAGATCGATGCCGACCTCACCGCCCGAACGACTGAACACGAGGGTGAGGGTCGACACGGTGCTCCCGACAGGTGTGGTCTCCACGAAGACCGACGCAGCCGGCTTCCCGGAGCGGCGCCACGAACCACCGATCACCCCCACGGTCGCCGCGACCACCACCGCCATGAGCGGGATCACCACCCAGGCGGCGGTCAGCCGGCCGAGCCGGCGCAGCACGAGGAAGAGCAACGGACCGATCAGGACGCCGTAGATCGCCAGGCCGATGATGATCGGGCCGAGCTCCGGCAGCTTCACCCCCGACCGGCGCGCCAGCGAGACCGTCGGGTCGTAGCCGGCGTCGGCCGCACCGAACGGCGAGTCGACCAGGGCCAATCGGGCCGGCTCGACGATCGCCGCCCACCGGCCGGCGGCGGCGTCACCCTCGACGAGGCGGATCTCACCGCCGCCGGCAAAGGCGTACCCGGTCGGACCCGGGCGCCATTGCGCCGGAAGGACGGCGAGCTGGGTGGCGTCGTCGAGCAGGAGGCGGCCGCCGAGGTCGACCCAGGCGAACAGGTTGGAACGCTGGGCAGGTGTGAGGCCGGCGACGTCGGCCGATGTGGCGATGACCGTGTCGAGCTGCTCGACCGCAGATCGGCCGAGCGTGAGCACCGCAGGGTCGAGTTCGGCCATCACGGCGTCGCCCAGGTCGGCGGCGAGCACCACCTTCTTCGGGAGATCCCGAACCTTGGCGAGCAGCTGGGGGAGCACGCCCACCACGGTGGTGGTGGGGTCGTGGATCAGGCGGAAGTCGGCCGACGCCACGACATCGCCGTCGGCGGTGAGCCGCACCTCGACCGCGGAATCACCGAACGTCACCGTCGGCATGACGAACAACAGGCGCTTGGTCGAGCTGCCACCGACCTCGATCTGCTGACTGAGGAGGATCGACCGATCGCCGGTGTTCTGCACCGTGACGTTGCCCACCACCAGACGGTCGGACTCCACCGTGACAGCGACCGTGACCGGTTCACCCGGGTCGTGATCCGCACCGAAGATGGCCACGGCACTCAGCCGGGTCGGGGCGTCGCCGTCCTGCTCAGCGGGCGCGCTCGCTCCTGACGGGACCGGCCGGAACAGCAACCCCAGCGCGCCGAGCAACGCCATCGCCACGACCTGCCCCAGACGGGTACGTTCCCCCACCCGTTCCAACCTTTCGCGTTCGTCGGTTTCGGTCGTGCGCCCCGTGGGATCCGACGTCGAGGACGCCTGATCGGTTCCCGGAAGCTAAACCATCGCCGACGTCGACCGGAGCACCATCGGACCATACTGAGTATGCATGCTCGGCGGTGGGGCGTCAAACGCATGCTCCGAGCGGAGACTCCCGCTCGTCCCGGCGCGGATGCCGGCCAATACGCACCCGGATGAGCGGAGCTCTCCGGTAGCCTCGCCCGACGTGCCCGAGTTCCAGACCAGCCCCGGCACGCGAGACCTGCTGCCGCCCGACTCCACCAGGTTCCGGGCCCTCGTCCAGCGTGTTCGCCGAAATCGTCGCCGCCGCGCCGGCTACGGCGAGATCGTGCCGCCGATGTTCGAGGACCTCGGCGTCTTCCATCGCCTCGGTGACGCCACCGATGTCGTCACCAAGGAGATGTACGACTTCGTCGACAAGGGCGGTCGGCACATCGCCCTGCGCCCCGAGCAGACGGCCAGCGTCGTGCGGGCGTTCGTGCAGCACTCGCCGCCGACGCCCGTGGAAGGTCTGGTACGCCGGGCCGAACTTCCGGTACGAGAAGCCCCAGACCGGTCGCTACCGCCAGTTCGACCAGGTCGGCATCGAGGTGCTCGGCGTCGACGACCCGTATCTCGACGTCGAGGTCATCGCCCTCGCGATGCGCTTCTACGAGGCGCTCGGCCTTCGCCGGGTGACGCTGATGCTGAACAGCCTCGGCAATCCCGACGAGCGAGCTCGCTACGTCGACGCGCTTCGCCGGCACTTCGAGTCCGATCTCGACGCGCTCAGCCCCGAGAGCCGCCAGACCCTGCTCAAGAACCCGCTCCGGGTGCTCGACTCCAAACGCGAGTCCGATGCCGACATCGTTGGCCGCAGCGCCGCACCTCGCGTCGTTCTACTCCGACGAGACCGCCGCCCACTTCGAGCAGGTGTGCGCAGGACTCGCGCGCGCTCGACGTCGAGTTCACGGTTGAGCCGCAGGCTCGTTCGCGGGCTCGACTACTACCGACGAACGACGTTCGAGTTCGTCGGCGACGCCCTCGTCAACGCCCAGAACGCGGTCGGTGGCGGCGGGCGGTACGACGGCCTCGCCGAAGACCTCGGCGGATCGGCCGACGCCGGGCATCGGGTTCGCGCTCGGGGTCGAACGCACGCTGCTTGGCGTGCGACGCCGAGGGCGTGTTCGGCGCGCCCGATCGCCGCGCCCATCGCATTCGTGGTCGACACCACCGGAGGCCGCGAGGCGCTCGCTGCTCACCGCGGCGCTCCAGGCGAGCAGGCCTCCGCGCCGAGCGGGCCTATGAGAACCGCAGCATGAAGAGCCAGATGAAGGCGGCCGACCGCTCGGGCGCCCGATTCGCCGTCATCGTCGGCAGCGACGAGCTCGCGGCCGGCACGGTCACGCTCCGCCCGCTCGCCGGACGGGCCGGCGAGGACCGCACCCAACTCGTCGTCCCGCGAGACGATCTGATCGACACCCTGAGAAAGCTGATCCGACCATGAGCATGCGAACCCACTACTGCGGCACGCTGCGCGCCGAGCACATCGGGAGCACCGTGAGCCTGTGCGGCTGGGTCGCCCGCCGGCGGGAGCACGGCGAGCACCTCGCATTCGTCGACCTGCGCGACCACACCGGGCTCGTCCAGTGCGTGGTCGACAACGCCGTCGACGTCCGCAGCGAGTACGTGGTCCGCATCACCGGGGTCGTGCGGGCCCGGCCCGAGGGCACGGTCAACGCCAACCTGCCCGACCGGCGAGGTCGAGCTCGGCGAGTGCGTGGTCGAGATCCTCAACACCGCCGAGTCGCCGCCGTTCCCCGTCGACGCCCGCGCCGACGACGTGGTCGAGACCACCCGGCTCCAGTACCGCTACCTCGACATCCGCCGGGAGCGCATGCAGAAGAACCTCCGGGTGCGCGCCCGGGTCAACTCGGCGATCCGCGACCGCGATGGAGACCCAGGGCTTCCTCGAGGTCGAGACGCCGATGCTCGTCCCCTCCACCCCGGAGGGCGCCCGAGAGTTCCTCGTCCCGTCCCGCCAGACGCCGGGTTCGTTCTACGCCCTGCCCGCAGTCCCCCCAGCTGTTCAAGCAGCTGCTGATGGTCGCCGGGGTCGATCGCTACTACCAGATCGCTCGCTGCCTGCGCGACGAGGACCTGCGCGCCGACCGGCAGTACGAGTTCGTGCAGCTCGACGCCGAGATGAGCTTCGCCAGCCCAGGACGACGTGCTCGAGGCGATCAGCAACGCGGTCGTCGCCGCCGCCGAGGCGATCACCGGCGAGCGCCCGCCGCCGATCGAGCGGATCACCTGGCGCGACGCGATGGACCGCTACGGCATCGACAAGCCCGACCTCCGCTTCGGGATGGAGCTCGTCGAGCTGACCCCGATCTTCGCGGCCACCGAGTTCAAGGCGTTCGCCGGCGCCGAGGCGATCAAGGGGATCCGGGTGCCCGGGCGGGCCGAGGAGTTCGGCCGCAACAAGCTCGACCAGCTCACCGATCGGGCCAAGCAGGCCGGGGCCAAGGGCCTGGTGTGGCTGAAGGTCGGCGGCGACGGATCCTCGATTCCCCGGTCGCCAAGTTCCTCTCGGCCGACGAGCAGAGCGGCCGTGTCGACGCGGCGCTCGAGTGCCGAACCGGGCGACCTGGTGCTGATCGTCGCCGATTCGTGGGCGACCACCTGCGAAGTCCTCGGCGATGCTCCGCAACGAGCTCGGCCGCCCTCCGGTGCACCAGGGCCCGTACCGCTACGTGTGGGTCACCGAGTTCCCGCTGTTCGTCGGGGTCGACAAGGAGTCGGGGCGGCCCAAGCCGGGCCACCACCCGTTCTGCAGCCCCCACCCCGACGATCTCGCACCTGCTCGACACCGAACCGCTCAAGGTGCGCGCCCTCGCCTACGACCTCGTGCTCAACGGGTGGGAGCTCGGCTCGGGCTCGATCCGGATCCACGACGCCGCGCTGCAGCGGCGGGTCTTCAACGAGCTCGGCATCTCCGACGAGGACGCCGATCGACGGTTCGGGTTCTTCCTCACGCCGTTCCGGTACGGCGCCCCGCCCCACGGCGGCTTCGGCATGGGCATCGACCGTCTGGTCGCGATCCTCGCCGGCGAGGAGAACATCCGAGAGGTCATCGCGTTCCCCAAGACCCAGTCGGGTTCCGACCCGATGACCAACGCGCCGCACCCGGGTCGAGGCCGCCCAACTCGCCGACCTCGGCATCCGGACCCTCCCGCCCAAGGTCTGACCCACGTTACGGTGCGAGGCGTGGGAGAGCGAGTGACGTTTCGAGCGGGGGTGGTCGGGGTCATCCGCCGCGCCGACGGCTTCGTGCTGGCCTTCGAGCGAGCCGATGTCCCCGGCGCCTGGCAGCTCCCCCAGGGCGGCCTCGATCCGGGGGAGACGCCGTTCGAGGCGGCGTGGCGAGAGGTCGAGCGAGGAGACCGGGCTCGGGCCGCGACGAGCTCGAATCGGTCGCCGAATACCCCGAGTGGGTCGTCTACGAGCTGCCCGAGCCCCACCGCATCGAAGAAGACCGGGTTCGGCCAGGTGCAGCGCTGGTTCCTGTTCCGGCGCCCGTCACGACGACATCGTGCCGGCACCTGACGGCCGCGAGTTCGTGCGCCTGGCGATGGGTGAGCCCGGGATGGCTCGTCGATCACGTCGTCGAGTTCCGCCGCGCCGGCTACGCCCGAGTCCTCGGCTCGCTCTGAGGCCCGTCGATGGACGACCTGTTCACGGCTGCGGCCGCAACCCGGCTCCGGGCGCAGGCCCCGCTGGCCGCCCGGCTGCGCCCGCGCACGCTCGACGAGATCGTCGGCCAGGCACACCTGGTCGGGCCCGGCCGACCGCTGCGCACGCTGGTCGAACAGGACCAGCTGACCTCGGCGATCTTCTGGGGCCCACCGGGAACGGGCAAGACCACCCTCGCCGAGGTCGTGGCGCTCAGTCACCCGACAGAGCCTTCGAACGGCTCAGCGCCGTCACCGCCGGGGTGAAGGACGTGCGCGAGGTGATCGAGCGGGCCCGGCAGCGGCTCGGTGAGCGGGGCACCGGCACGATCCTGTTCCTCGACGAGATCCACCGCTTCTCGAAGTCACAGCAGGACGCGCTCCTGCCCGCCGTGGAGGACGGCACCCTCACCCTGATCGGGGCCACCACCGAGAACCCGTTCTTCGAGGTCAACCCGCCGCTGCGCAGCCGGTCGACCCTGTTCCGCCTGGAAGCCGCTCGACCACGAAGCCATCGAGCAGCTGGTGCGGCGCGGCCTCGCCGCGGAGGGCACGACGGCGAGCGACGAGGCCATCGCCCACCTGGTCGATCGCGCCGGCGGCGACGGCCGCCAGGTGCTCACGGCGCTCGAGGTGGCCGTCGCGCTCGCCCATCCCGGTCCGGTCGACGCCGACCCACGTCGAAGCGGCCCTCGGCACCAGCGCCCTGCGCTACGGGCGCGACGACCACTACGACGTCATCAGCGCGTTCATCAAGAGCATCCGAGGCAGCGATCCCGATGCCGGGATCTACTGGCTGGCCCGCATGCTCGAAGCGGGCGAGGACGCCCGCTTCATCGCCCGCCGGCTGATCATCCTGGCCAGCGAGGACGTCGGCATGGCCGATCCGAACGCGCTCGTGGTGGCCGTCGCGGCCGCCCACGCCGTCGAGCACGTCGGGCTCCCGGAGGCCCAGCTCAACCTGGCCCAGGCGGTCGTCCACCTGGCCACCGCTCCGAAGAGCAACCGCGCCGCCCTGGCGATCTGGAAGGCCCGAGACGACGTCCAGCAAGGAGTGCTCGGCGAGGTGCCGGCCCATCTGCGCGACGCCCACTACTCGGGGCGCCAAGATCGCTCGGGCACGGCGCCGGATACGACTACCCTCATGACGACCCCCGGGGCTGGGTGCCGCAGCGGTACCTTCCCGAGCAGCTCGGCCGACACCCGGTACTACGAACCGTCGGTCCACGGGTTCGAGCAGGAGATCGCCGAGCGCATGAGCGACCTGACACCGACAGGTCGAACCCCGAGCACGGAGCGGCAGTGACCGCGGGCGAGCTCGCCGTCGTCCTCGCCGCCGTGCTCTGCACCCTCGGCTTCGCGGCCCTCGTGGTCGTGCTCATGCGGGTGCTCGACTCGTTGCGCAGCCTGCGCCGCGAAGTCGAGCACCTGCGGGCCGAGACCCGCCCGCTGCTGGCCGAGCTGCGCACCACGGTCGACGACGGCCCGCGACGATCTCGACCGCTTCGACCGGGTGCTCGGCTCCGCCGAAGCCATCAGCGACGCCGTGTCGGGCAGTGCAGCCGCGTCGCCCGAGCCGCGCTCGAGCGCGCCGGTGATCAAGACCGTCGCGCTCGCCACCGGCACCGGTCGCGACCGCCACGACGACTCCGCCGGAGCACCGAGACGCAGGAGGGCGCAGATGAAGCGACTGACGTGGTTCGTCGGCGGGTGTCGCCGCCGGCGCGGCCGGGGCCTCCTACACCACCCGCAAGGTCAAGCGGACCGCGGCCCAGCTGACGCCGGCGCAACGTCGCCCGCACGGCCGCGGCCAAGCTGAAGACGCAGAGCCACGATCTCGCCGACGCCGTTCGGGAGGGCCGCGACGCCATGCGCGCCAAGGAGGCCGAGCTGCTGGCCCGGCGCGACGGTCACGCCGTCGTCGACGTGCACGACAACACGATCGTCGTGCCCGCCGACGTCGAGCCGGGCCAGGTGATCGTGCTCCGCGACGTCCGCGACGAACGGGCCGGCACCGGGCATCGGCGGCGCCGATCGGTCCGCTGACCAGCACGCCGTAACCGCCGGGGCCCCGCCGGGCTCGCCCAGTAGGCTTTCCGGCACCATGCCGACGCCTCCGAAGACCGCCAACGAGCTCCGCCAGGCCTTCACCGGGTTCTTCGCGGAGCGCGGACACACGATCGTGCCCTCGGCCAGCCTGATCCCGCACGACCCGACGGTGCTGTTCACGGTGGCCGGCATGGTGCCGTTCAAGCCGTACTTCACCGGCGACGAAGCGGCCCCGTACAAGCGGGCGGTCAGCGTGCAGAAGTGCGCCCGGGCGGGCGGCAAGCACAACGACCTCGACGATGTCGGGCGCACCAAGCGCCACCTCGTCGCGTTCGAGATGCTCGGCAACTTCTCCTTCGGCGACTACTTCAAGGCCGACGCGATCCCGTGGTGCTGGGAGCTGGTGACCGAGCGGTTCGGTTTCGACGGCGACCGCCTGTGGATCACCGTCCACGAGAGCGACGACGAAGCCGAGGCGATCTGGCACGAACAGGTCGGCGTGCCCGATGGACCGCATCCAGCGCCTCGGCGACAAGGACAACTTCTGGCAGATGGGCGAGACCGGCCCGTGCGGACCGTGCTCCGAGATCCACATCGACCGCGGCCCGGCGTTCGGCCCCGGCGGCGGACCGCTCGACGATCCGCACGGCGACCGGTTCATGGAGTTCTGGAACCTGGTCTTCATGCAGTTCAACCAGGCGCCCGACGGCACGCGGACGCCGTTGCCCCAAGCCGTCGATCGACACCGGCGCCGGCCTCGAGCGCATCCTCACGCTGATCCAGGGCGTCGACGCGGTCTGGGAGACCGACCTGATGGCCCCGATCATCGATCAGGCCTGCTCGCTCACCGGTGCCACCTATCGCGCCGGCGACTACGACGACCGCGGCAGCTTCAGCCTGCGGGTGCTCGCCGAGCACGCCCGCTCCGGTGCCCTGCTGGTCGCCGACGGGGTGTTCCCGAGCAACGAGAACCGCGGCTACGTGCTGCGCCGGATCCTGCGCCGGGCCGTGCGCCACGCCTACCTGCTCGGCGCCGACAAGCTGGTCATGCCCGGCCTGGTCGACACCGCGATCGAGGTGATGGGCGAGGCCTACCCCGACCTGGTCAAGAACCGCGACTTCGTGCTCGGCGTGATCACCCGCGAAGAGGAGCGCTTCCGCCAGACCCTGAAGACCGGGCTCGGCATCCTCGACCGCGAGCTCGGCGGACGGCGCGACGACGCCTGTCCGGCAACGCCGCGTTCACCCTCCACGACACCTACGGCTTCCCGCTCGAGGTGACCACCGAGATCACCGCGCGAGCGCGGCGTCGAGGTCGACATCGACGGCTTCAACGCCGAGATGACCCAGCAGCGGGAGCGGGCCAAGGCGGCCCGCAAGTCCGGGCGCGGTCGACGACGACGCCGATCGAGCGCTACCGCGAGCTCGTCGAGCAGTTCGGCACCACCGAGTTCGTCGGCTACGCCGACGACACCACCGAGGCTCGGGTCCTCGCGTGTCGATGCCGGGCCGACGGCACCGTCGAGATCTTCCTCGACCGCACCCCGTTCTACGCCGAGAGCGGCGGCCAGGTCGGCGACACCGGCACGATCACCACCGAGACCGGCACGGCCGAGGTGCTCGACACCACGTTCGCCCTGCCCGGCCTGCGTCGGCACACTCGGCGCGCATCGTCGAGCGGCACGATCACCGCCGGCCAGGCGGCGACCGCGCCGATCGACACGATCGCCGGTCAGCGCCATCCGCCGCAACCACACCGCCACCCACCTGCTCCACTGGGCGCTGCGCAAGGTGCTCGGCGAGCACGTCAAGCAGGCCGGCTCGCTCGTCGCCCCGGACCGGCTCCGGTTCGACTTCTCGCACTACGCCGCGGTGACCGCCGGCCGAGATCGAGCAGATCGAGCGGCTGGTCAACGCCGAGACGCTTGAGCAACGATCCCGTGCGGTCGTACGAGACGTCGAAGGACGAGGCACTCGCGATGGGTGCCACCGCCTTCTTCGGCGACAAGTACGGCGACATGGTGCGCGTCCTCGAAGCGGGCCGCAACAGCCTCGAGCTGTGCGGCGGCACCCACGTGCGGGCCACCGGCGACATCGGCACGGTCAAGGTCGTGAGCGAAGGATCGATCGGCTCCAACCTGCGCCGCATCGAGGCGGTCACCGGCGCAGGCCAGCGTCGCGCTGCTGCAGCGCGACGAGCGGGCGATCGCCGAGGCCGCCCGGCTGCTCGGCGCCAAGCCCGACGAGCTCGTCGAAGGCGTGCCAGCGCAAGCTCGACGAGCTCAAGGCGCTGCAGGACGAGCTCAAGGCGCTGCGGGCCAAGCTGGCCGACCGGCCGGGCGGCCGAACTGGCCGCCGGGGCGAGCAACGGCGTCGTCGTCGAGCGGATCGACGGCCTCGCGCCGGGCGACCTGCGCGACCTGGCGATCGCCGTGCGCCAGCAGGGCATCGCGACGGTCGTGCTGGTCGGCGAATCCGACACCGGCGGCGCGTCGCTCGTCGCCGCGGTCGCACCCGGCGAGCGGTCGTCCAGGCGGCCGACCTCATCAAGGACGCGGCCAAGGCGGTCAAGGGCGGAGGCGGCGGCAAGGGCGACGTCGCCGTCGCCGGCGGCAAGGATCCCGGCGGGCTCGACGAAGCGCTGGCGCATCGCCCGGTCCAAGGCCACCGGGCTGACCGAGGCCTGACCGGTGCGCTGCCCTCGGGATCGACCTCGGGTCCAAGCGCATCGGCATCGCGGTCTCCGACCGCAGCGGCGACCATCGCCAGCCCGCTGCTCGTGCTCCAGCGCAGCGGCCAGCGAGCGAGGACCATCGCCGGATCGCCGCGCTCGGTCGCCGAGGAGGAGGCCGAGATCGTCGTCGTCGGACTGCCGCTGTCGATGTCGGGTCAGCTCGGTGCCGGCCGGCCAAGGGTGCGCTCGCCGAGGCGGCCGAGCTGGCTACCGTGGTCGGCGTGCCCGTGGAGTCCTTCGACGAGCGGCTCACGACGGTCAGCGCCGACCGGGCGATGATGGAGGCCAGCATGCGAGCGCCAGGCGCGTCGCAAGATCGTCGACAAGATCGCCGCCGCCGTGATGCTCCAGTCACTGGCTCGACTCGCCGAGGCCAGCGGGGGCAACCGCGATGAAGCGTCGAGGCGACGTCACCGAGCGACGCTCGAGTCGACGCCGACACTGGGTCGACGACGCGCTGGGACGCTCCCGAGGTCGTCGACCGCGACGACGCTCGAGCCGATGCGCAAACGCCGCCGGCTGCTCAAGTGGGTGCTGTTCGCCGTCACGGTGGTGCTCATCGCCGCCGTCCTCACCGGCGGCGGGATCGGCATGTGGGTCGTCAAGCAGGTCAACCCGCCCGGCCGCCCGGGCGATGCCGATCACGTTCACGGTGCAACGAGGGCGACACGCTCGAGTCGCTCAGCGCCCGGCTCAAGGAGCAGGGGATCATCACCCACGCCGGGGTGTTCGAGTGGTACGTCAAGCGCAAGGGCGAGCCTCGAGCTGGTCCCCGGCTACTACACGCTCCGCCCGCTGGACACGATGGGCAACCTGCTGCGCCGTGCTCCGCACCCCACCGGCCGACACCTACACCAAGGTCACGTTCCCCGAGGGCTTCACGCTCGCGCCAGATGGCGAACCGCCTGTCGGAGAAGGTCACCCACCTCAACGCGCCGACTTCGTCCAGGCCACGAGCGACGGATCGACTCGAGTCGCCGTACGCCTCCCGCTCGGCATCACGAGCCTCGAGGGCATGCTGTTCCCCGACACCGTACCAGGTGGCGGCGCAGCGAGACCGTCGACGAGCGTGGTCGCAGCGGATGATCGACCTGATGCGCCTCGTCGGCTCGCCAGGAAGGGCTCGACAAGGCCGCCGAACGGGTGCTGCGCAGCCCGTACGAGGTGCTGATCGTCGCCTCGATCATCGAGCGGGAGGCCAAGATCGACGAGGACCGGGCCAAGATCGCCCGGGTGATCTACAACCGCCTCGACGCTCGGGATGCCGCTGCAGGTCGATGCCACGCTCTTCTACAGCCAGGACCCGTCGACCGCTCGTTCGACGAGCTGCAAGGCCATCGACACGCCGTACAACACCTACCTGCACACCGGGCTGCCGCCGACCCCGATCGCCAACCCCGGGCGGGCGTCGATCCGCGCCGCGCTCAACCCGGTCGCCGAACCCGCGACGTCGAACGAGCGAGCTGTGCAACGGGTCTGCCCGATCGGTGACACCGTGCCAGTACCTGTACTACGTGCTCGCCACCGAGGAGGGCGGCCATGCCTTCGCCGTCACCCTCGAGCAGCACGAGGCCAACATCGCCGTGGCCGCGGGCCGACGGGATCCTCCCGTGATCTCCGGGCGCCACCCGGGTGGCGTGCGTGATCGGCTCACCCGTGCGCCACAGCCTCTCGCCGGCCCTGATGAACGCCGCCTTCGCAGAGCGCCGGGCTCGATCTCGTCGTACACCGCGTTCGAGGTCGCCGCCGGGCCGGGCCGCCGGCGCTGCGCTCGACGCCATGCGCACCCTCGGTCTGCGCGGGCATGAACGTCACCATGCCCCACAAGCAGCGGTGCTTCGCGGCGGTCGACGAGCTCGACCCGGCCGCCGAGGCGCTCGGTGCGGTCAACTGCGTCGTGGCGCCCTCGGCGACGGTCGGCTCGCGGGGTCACAACACCGACGGCGCCGGGTTCGTCGACTCGCTGCCGACTCGACGCCGGTTCGACCCGCGGGGCGGTCCGGATCGCGGTGCTCGGCGCCGGCGGCGCGGCCCGGGCGATCATCGACGCGCTCGGCCCGGGCCGGCGCGGCCGGGTGACCGTGGTCAACCGATCGCACGGTCGCCGCCGCCGATGCGGCCCGGCTCGCCGGTCGACGCGGGCGCGGTGGGCCGGCCCGGACGCGATCGCTGCAGCCGACCTCGTGGTCAACGCCACCTCGGTCGGGATGGGGAGCGGCACCGACGTGCCCGCTCGACCCCGACCTCCTGCGACCCGGCCAGCTCGTCGCCGACATCGTCTACCACCCGCTGCGCACCGGCCTGCTGGCCGCGGCCGCGGCCCGCGGCGCCGCGACCCTCGACGGGCTCGGCATGCTGGTGCACCAGGCGGCCCGCGCAGTCGAGCTGTGGACCGGCATCCGGCCCGAGCCACGCGCCGATGCGGGCCGCCGCCGGCCGAGCTGGCCGAGCTACGGCCGACCGGGCTCCGCCCGCCGGTAGATTGACCAGGTGCTGCGCTACCTCACCGCCGGCGAATCCCACGGCCAGGCCCTCGTCGTCATCGTCGAAGGCCTCCCGGCCGGACTGCCGATCACCGTCGAGGACGTCCAGGGCGAGCTCGGCCCGCCGGCGGCTCGGCTACGGGCGCGGGCCCCGGCAGCGCTTCGAGGCCGACGAGGTCACCCTGCTCGGCGGCGTTCGCCACGGTCGCACGCTCGGCTCACCGGTCGCCATCGAGATCAAGAACACCGAGTGGTTCCGCAGCGACCGGTGGCACGAGGAGATGTCGCCCGCTCCCGGCGCGACCAAGGATCCGCTTGACCCAGCCCCGCCCGGGCCACGCCGACCTCGCCGGCATGCAGAAGTACGGCTTCGACGACGCCCGCGACGTGCTCGAGCGGGCGAGCGCCCGCGAGACCGCAGCCCGGGTCGCCGCCGGGTGCCTTGCCAAGACAGCTCCTGGCCCCGCTCGGGCGTCCAGATCCTGTCCCACGTGATCCAGATGGGTTCGGCTCGGTGCAAGGCGGTCGACCCGCCCGACACCGGCGGACCTCGCCATCGTCGACGAATCAACCCGGTGCGATGCTTCGACGCCAGCCGCCGAGCGAGGCGATGATCGAGGAGATCAAGGCGGCCGCCAAGGACGGCGACTCGCTCGGCGGCATCGTCGAGGTGCTCGCCTATGGCGTGCCCGTCGGGCTCGGCAGCCACGTCCACTGGGACCGCAAGCTCGACGCGCTCCTCGCCCAGGCCGTCATGAGCATCCAGGCGGTGAAGGGTGTCGAGATCGGCGACGGATTCGAGGTCGCCGGTCGCCGGGGATCGGTCGCCCACGACGCCATCCTGTGGGACGCCGCAGGCCGGCAGCTTCCGTGCGGCCCACCACCCTCGCCGGCGGGCTCGAGGGGGGCATCACGAGCGGCGAGCTGGTGGTGGTGCGCGCCGCGATGAAGCCACTCGCCACGCTCAACCGCCCGACGCTCGCGACCGTCGACGTGGTCACCAAGGAGGAGACGGTCAGCTTCAAGGAGCGCACCGACGTCACCGCGGTCCCCGCCATGGGCGTGGTCGCCGAGACGATGGTGGCCCTGACGTTGGCCGCAGAGGCGCAGCGCAAGTTCGGCGGTGACTCGATCGCCGAGTTCGTCCGCAACGCCGAGGCGTTCCGCGCCGAGCTGCCCTGACATCGGGGCCCTACCCGATCCGCCATGCCCCGGCGGGCCACGGGCGGTAGGTTGACGCCGATGGCGATCCCCAAGGTCTGCGGTATCGAGACCGAGTACGGAATCCTGGCTCGGGGCACCGACTCCAATCCGGTCGCGGCCTCGTCGCTGCTGATCAACGCCTACGTCAACGCGGTCCAACGCAAGGTCGGCTGGGACTTCGACGACGAGCAGCCGGGCAACGACGCCCGTGGTTTCAGCCTCGATGTCGCCTACCCGCCCGAGGTCGAGACCCATCTCGTCAACACCGTGCTCACCAACGGTGCTCGCTACTACGTCGACCACGCCCACCCGGAGATCTCGACGCCCGAGTGCCTCGACGCCCTCGAGATCGTCCGGTTCGACCGCGCCGCGGAGGAGATCGTCCAGCGCTCGATGGCGGCGGCCAGCCTGCTGTTGCGCGGCGGGGACGCCGAACTGGTGCGTCCACAAGAACAACTCCGACGGCAAGGGCAACAGCTACGGCTGCCACGAGAACTACCTGCTCGCCCGGGACGTGCCCTTCGGACGCGATCGTCAACCAGATCACCCCGCACTTCGTCACCCGCCAGGTGTTCTGCGGGGCCGGCAAGGTCGGCTGCGAGATCGCCGGGCGTCACCACCGACGAGGTGCCGTACCAGCTCTCGCAGCGAGCCGACTTCTTCGAGGAGGAGGTCGGGCTCGAGACCACCCTGAAGCGGCCGATCGTCAACACCCGCGACGAGCCGCACTGCGACCCCACCAAGTACCGGCGGCTCCATGTGATCGTCGGCGACGCCAACATGAGCGAGGTGGCCACGTACCTGAAGGTGGGCACCACCTCGATCGTGCTGGCGATGATCGAGGACGACGTGCTCGGCCACGACCTGCTGCTGGCCAACCCGGTGCCGTCGATCCGCCAGATCAGCCACGATCCGACGCTCACCCGGACCATCCCGTTGCGCTCGGGCCGCCGGGTCACCGCGCTCGAGATCCAGTGGTCGCCTGCTCGAGGCAGCGCAGAAGTACGAGCGGTCCCACGGGCTCGCCGCGGTCGGCGAAGCGGTCGGGGCCGACATCCTGCAGCGCTGGGAGACCGTGCTCACAGGGCTCGAGAGCGACCGCGACGTCGGTTGGCCATTGGGTCGACTGGGTCGCCAAGGAACGGCTGGTCGACCGGGTACCGCGAGCGCCACGGCCTGACGGTCAGCGATCCCGCGCTCAAGGCGATCGACCTGCAGTACCACGACATGCGCCCGGGCAAGTGCCTGGCCGATCGGTGTCGGGCTCGAACGGCTGATCCCCGCTCGATCGTCGTCGATCAGGCGATGACCGATCCGCCGACCACCACCCGGGCCTATTTCCGGGGCCGCTGCCTGCAGAAGTGGCCCGATCAGATCGTGGCCGCCAACTGGGATTCGATGGTGTTCGACATCGGCCGGGATCCGTTGCGCCGGGTGCCGATGATGGAACCGCTCCGCGGCACCGCGCCCATGTGGGTAGCGTGATCGACGAGAGCGCAGCCGAACGTTGCAGCTCGGAGCTGCTGATCCCGACACGCAAGTCCGGTTCGATCGTCGAAGGAGGAGGCTCGCCATGGCAGAGCGCACGCAGAAGCAGAAGCCGGCTCCGAGCCGCACCGAAGAGACCGTCGAAGAGGCACCCGCCGCAGGCGAAGCAGGGCGAGAAGCTCAAGGCCGAGCTCGACGACCTGCTCGACGAGATCGACGAAGTCCTCGAATCGAACGCCGAGGACTTCGTGAAGTCCTATGTGCAAAAGGGTGGCGAGTAGCAGCCGGTAGGTTGTCGGCCGCTATGTCGATGCCGTTCTTCACGCCGGGCGACGACCCGGGACCGAGCTTCCCTGCGCTGCTGGAGCGCGTCGGGCTCGGCCCCCAGCCCTCTCGTGGCGGGAACGAGTCGATCTCGACCGTGCCCCATGCCACCACCTGCGTCGCCGTCCGGTACGCCGACGGTGTGGTCATGGCGGGCGACCGGCGGGCCACGTCGGGCAACCTCATCTCCCATCGCACGATGGAGAAGGTCGCCGAGGCCGACCGCCACTCGGCGGTGTCGCCATCGCCGGCGCCGCCGGCCCGGCCATGGAGATGGTCAAGCTGTTCCAGCTCCAGCTGGAGCACTACGAGAAGGTCGAGGGCTCGACGCTCAGCCTGGACGGCAAGGCGAATCAGCTGTCGATGCTGGTGCGCAGCAACCTCCCCGCCGCCATGCAGGGCATGGTCGTCGTGCCGATCTTCGCCGGCTACGACCTGCGCCGCGAGCGCGGCCGGCTGTTCGCCTACGACGTCACCGGCGGACGCTACGAGGAGCGCGAGTACATCGCCACCGGGTCGGGCAGCCTGCACGCCGGCACCGTGATCAAGGTCGGCTATCCGCACGGCCATGAGTCGCGACGACGCGATCGACCTCGTGTTGCGGGCGCTGTGGGAAGCCGCCGACGCCGACTCGGCCACCGGCGGGCCCGACGCCCTGCGCGGCGATCTACCCGGTCGTGGCCACCATCACCGTCGACGGCTTCCAGCGGCGTCGGCGACGACGAACTGGCGCACCCGCTACGAGGCCATCGCGGCGGAGGTGACGTCCACGATGAGCATGCCGTTCTACGTCCCGCCCGAGCAGGTGATGAAGGACCGGGCCGACTTCGCCCGCAAGGGCATCGCCCGTGGGCGAGCCCTCGTGGCGACCCTGTTCGCCGACGGCATCGCCATCGTCGCCGAGAACCCGTCGAACACGCTCCGCAAGGTGAGCGAGATCTACGACCGCATCGCGTTCGCCGGCGTCGGCAGGTACAACGAGTTCGATCAGCTCCGCGTCGCCGGGGTGCGAGCCGCCGACCTCAAGGGCTACCAGTACTCCCGCGACGACGTCGATGCCCAGAGCCTGGCCAACAACTACGGCCACATCCTCGGCCAGATCTTCACCCACGAGATGAAGCCGATGGAGGTCGAGATCCTCGTCGCCGAAGTCGGCCACCAGCGCCGGCAGCGACCAGCTGTTCCACATCCTCTACGACGGCACGGTGATCGACGAGCGCCGCTTCAGCGTCCTCGGTGGCGACGCCGACGCGATCACCGGGCGGATGATCGGAGACGTTCGAGGACGTCGATGTCGCTCGCCCGAGCGGTCCAGGTGACCGTCGACTGCGCTCGCCGGACCGGATCGGACGCTGCCGCCAGGCCGATCTCGAGGTCGCCGTGCTGTCACGGTCCAACGGCCGACGCTGTTTCCGTCGTCTCACCGACGACGAGGTCGAGACCCTCCGCGCCGACCGATCCGCCAGTCGACGGGCCTCCGCACCGGCGCGCCGGCCGCTAGCGTTGACCCCATGGAGCGGCGCATCTTCGGTCTCGAGAACGAGTACGGCGTGACGTGCACGTTGCGCGGCCAGCGCCGGCTCAGCCCCGACGAGGTCGCCCGCTACCTGTTCCGCCGGGTCGTCTCGTGGGGTCGATCGTCGAACGTCTTCCTCCAGAACGGGGCCCGGCTCTACCTCGACGTCGGCTCGCATCCCGAGTACGCCACACCCGAGTGCGACTCGATCTACGACCTCGTCGTGCACGACAAGGCCGGGGAGCGCATCCTCGAGAGCCTGCTCGTGTCGGCCGAGCAGCGGCTGCGCGAAGAGGGCATCCGGGGCACCATCTACCTGTTCAAGAACAACACCGACTCGGCCGGCAACAGCTACGGCTGCCACGAGAACTACCTCACCAGCCGGCGCGACGACCTCGGCGCACTACGCCGAGGTGCTGATCCCGTTCCTCGTCTCCCGCCAGATCTACGCCGGAGCCGGCAAGGTGCTGCAGACCGCCCGGGGCCCGGTGTTCTCGATCGCGCAGCGGGCCGAGCACATCTGGGAAGGCGTCTCGTCGGCCACCACCCGGTCCCGGCCGATCATCAACACCCGTGACGAGCCCCACGCCGACGCCGAGCGGTACCGCCGGCTGCACGTGATCGTCGGCGACTCGAACATGAGCGAGTACACCACCTTCGTGAAGGTCGGTGCCGCCGCGATCATGCTGCGGATGCTCGAGGACCCGCAGGTCGTGCTGCGCGACATGACGCTCGAGAACCCGATCCGGGCGATCCGCGAGATCAGCCACGACATGACGTGTCGCCGTCGGGTCCGGCTGGCCAACGGCCGCGAGGTCTCGGCGCTCGACATCCAGCGCGAGTACCTCGACCGGGCGCTGCGCTACGCCGACACCAAGGGCCTGCCGCCGCTCGAGCAACGGGCGCTCGAGATGTGGGAGCACTGCATCACCACCATCGAGAACGACCCGTTGAAGCTCGACCGCGAGGTCGACTGGGTCATCAAGTACAAGCTGATCGAGGCGTTCCGAGCCAAGCACGACCTGCCGCTCGGCCACGCCCGGGTGCAGCTGGTCGACCTCCAGTACCACGACATCAGCCAGGACCGCAGCCTGTTCTACAAGATGCAGCGCCACGGTCTCGTCGAGCGGTTGTGCACCGACGCCGACATCGAGGCCGCCGTCGACACCCCGCCGCAGACCACCCGGGCCCGGCTCCGCGGCGAGTTCATCAAGCGGGCCAAGGAACGCAAGCGCGACTACACCGTCGACTGGGTGCACCTGAAGCTCAACGACCAGGCCCAGCGCACGGTGCTCTGCAAGGACCCGTTCAAGAGCCGCGACGAGCGGGTCGAGAAGCTGATCGCGTCGCTGTAGATGCCCAGCTTCCGGACCCTCGCGGTCGCCGAGGAATCCTGCTGGAGCGCCCGGGTCTGCAGCGCATGCGGCTCGACGACGGCAGCCGCGCCTATGCGCTGACGTCGGCGACGCGGTCGACTGCGCGGTCGGCGACGAGGTCGTGGTCAACACCACGGCGGTCGAGCTCGGCCTCGGAACCGGCGGCTGGCACGTCGTCCACTGGAACCTCGCCCACCGCGACCTCACCCTGCCCGGAGGCGGGCACATCATGAAGCTGCGGTACACCTCGCTGCAGCTCGACACCGGCGCCGGCGACGAGCACGGCCCCGCGGCGTTCGACCGGCTCGATGGCCGCCCCGTGATGGTCGCCTCGTTGCACAGCCAGCTGGGCGTCCTCGCCGCGATGGCCCACGCCTCGCCGACCCGGCCTGCGGCTGGCGTATCGTCATGACCGACGGCGCGGCGCTCCCGCTCGCCCTGTCGGATCTCGTGGCCGATCTGCGAGATCGCGGGCTGGTCCAGCTCACCGTGACTGCCGGGCATGCCTTCGGCGGAGATCTGGAGGCCGTCAACGTTCCTCACGGGCTCGGCCTGGCCGCCGCGCAGGGCGCCGAGGCGATCATCGTGGTCGCGATGGGGCCCGGTGTCGTCGGGCACCGGCTCCAGGCTCGGCACCACGGCCATCGAGACGGCGCGGTGCGCTCGATGTCGTCGAGTCGCTCGGCGGCATCGGCATCGTCGACGGCTCGAGCGAGCGGGGTCGACGACGTGAGCGCCATCGGGGGCTCAGCCACCACACCCTCACTGCGCTCGAACTGTGTCGCGTGCCCGCGCTCATCGCCCTGCCCGAGGACGAGCCGTTCGACGAGCTCGCCGCCGAGATCCCCCAGCCGCCCCATGCCGTGATGCGGGTCGAGGTGCCCGATGTGGCCGAGGTCCTGGAGTCGGTCGATCTGGCCATCACGACCATGGGTCGGGGGCCGGCCGAGGACCCGGCGTTCTTCCTGGCCACGGCCGCAGCTGCGGTGGCCGCGGTCCGGTACGTCTCGTGGACCGATACGGTGCTTGGCCGATGACTGACCAGCTCACCGAGGATCCGCCGGCGTCGGATCCCCCGGCACAGGACCCGCCGGGCGAGCCGTCGGCATCCCACGCCGGCCCGTGGCACGCACTGCGCGAGTGGGGGATCGTGGTCGGCATCGCGCTGTTCGTGGCGGTGGTCATCCGCACCTTTGCGATCGCGCCCTTCTACATCCCGTCGGACTCGATGTTCGACACGTTGTCCACCGACGACCGGATCTTGGTCAACAAGCTCTCCTACAAGCTCCACGACGTCCATCGGGGTGATGTCGTGGTGTTCGAGAAGCCGCCGGGCGTGAACTTCGGCAACGACGAGGTCGAGGACCTGATCAAGCGGGTCATCGGTGTCCCCGGGGATCTGCTGGCGTTCCGTGACTGCTCGGTGTTCGTCAACGGCCAGCGCCTCGAGGAGCCCTACACCGACGGCCAGTGCACCGATCCGGTCGGCTCGGCCGTCGATACCGACGGTGACGGCGAGATCACCGTTCCCGAGGACCAGTACTTCGTGATGGGCGACAACCGACGCCCCAACCAGTCGTTCGACAGCCGCTACTGGGGCTTCGTCGATGACGAGCTCATCGTCGGTCGGGCGTTCGTGGTGATCTGGCCGCGGGGCAACTGGCGCTGGCTCTGAGGCCTCACGAGGAGCCGATCTGGGCGCGATGGGCGTCCATCATCCGGTCGACCCAATCGCTGAAGACCCCGTCGAGTCCCATCCTGAACGCGTCGTGCAGGAGTCGCTCCACCTGCAGGTCCCACCCGAGTGCGTAACGGCCGAAGCGGTGGACGAGGGCCACTAGCCCGCCGGTCCAGTCGGTGTGGTGCAGGTTGACGGCATCGATGCCGTGGTGGGCGAGGGTGTTGGCGCGTCGCTCCAGGCCCTCTTTGATCTTCGCCAGCCGGGTCGAATCGACGAGCTTCACCGTCTCGTCGAGCGACCGGAGCGCCACCAGCTGCTCCCAGGACGGCGAGCACAGCCAGAGCCGCGGGAGCAGGGCCGGCGCCGCCTCGCGAACGGTTGCGATCACGACCGCCCCGATCGACTCGCCGTTCACGCCGCCCCCTTTCAGGTCGAGCGACAGCTCGAAGGAGTCGCCGACCTGGTCGAGCAGATCGGCGAGCGACGGGATGTGGCTGGGCAAGGCCGAGCGGGGGAGCTCGGCGATCGGTCGTTTGCGTCGCCCCAGCCGCGACGATCCCGTCGTGGTCGAGCACGGCCACGCCGTCGGCCGTGAGCCACACGTCGCTCTCCAGCCCGGTCGCCCCCAGGCGCAAGGCGAGCTCGAAGGCCTCGAGGGTGTTCTCCGGCGCGTGCGGCCCGCGCGCCGCGATGGGCGAACGCGATCGGCGGGTCGAGGAGCGAGGGGAGGCGTTGCTGCACGATCCGATGTTGCCACGGCGGCGCCTCACGCTGCCTCGACCCCTCCGAAGACCGGGCCGGATAGGCTCGCCGCCGTGTTCAACGTCCAGGGCAGCGAGATCATCATCATCCTCGTCCTCGCCCTGATCGTGCTGGGGCCCGAGAAGCTGCCCGACGCCATCCGTCGCTTCACCAAGTTCTACGGCGAGTTCAAGAAGATGTCCACCGGGTTCCAGTCGGAGCTGCGCAACGCCCTCGACGAGCCGATGAAGGAGCTGCGCGACACCGCAGATCTGGTTCGCAAGAACACCGATCTCCGGGAGTTGACCGGCACCGCCACGCCCTCCACCGCCCCGAAGGCTGAGTCAACGACCAAGCCGAAGTCGGCGTCGATGGCCGACGCCAACGTCACGCCGCAATCCGAGCCCGCCGAAGCCACCGCCCCATCGAGCCACCTGCCCCCGCCACTGGGCGGCCCGGTTCCCGACGGCCCACCGCCACCCGGTGCCGAGTCGAGCGGTGAAGGTCAGGAGCCGACCTCGGCATGAGACTGCCCTGGAAGCGATCGGCCCGCCCGCCGAGGGCCAAGACACCCGACGACAACATGACCCTGATGGAGCACCTCGGCGAGCTCCGCATGCGGGTGATCCGCGCCGTGCTCGCGGTGGTCGTCGGCTTCGTCATCGTCATGGCGTTCTACGGGCCGATCCTGCGGTTCTTGAAAGAGCCCTACGAGCGGATCTGCAGCGACGATCCGTCCCTCCGTTGCGAGAACGCCGGGCTGTTCATCCTCGAGCCCGGTCGAGGGCTTCAGCACCCGCATCTCGATCTCGGCCTATGGGGCGATCATCCTTGCCCTGCCCGTGATCCTCTGGCAGATCTGGAAGTTCGTCGTCCCGGGCCTCCACAAGAAGGAGAAGCAGTACGCCATCCCTTTCATCGTGTCGTCGGTCGCCCTGTTCGCGCTCGGTGCGTTCATCGCCTACTCGACGCTCCCGAAGGCCCTGCAATTCCTCATCGAGGTCTCCGGTCCCGACGTCCAACAGTCGTTCCAGATCTCCAAATACATCTCGTTCGTCGGGCTGATGGTGGCGGCGTTCGGCGTCGGACTCGAGTTCCCCGTCCTGCTGGTGTTCCTGCAGATCGCTGGGGTGCTGAAGTACCAGACGTTGTTCTCCGGGTGGCGCTATGCGATCGTCGGCATCGTGGTGCTGGCCTCGGTCATCACGCCGAGCGGCGACCCGGTCAGTCTCGCGGCGCTCGCGGTCCCGATGCTCGTGCTCTACTTCGTCTCGGCCCTCATCGGGATGTTCGTCCAACGCCGGCGGGCCAAGGCCGACGCTGCCTCCTGACCCGGTGTCCACTCCCGCCGATCCCGCCCGGCCGGAGCTGATCGCGCGGGCTACGGTTTCGAGCTCGATCGATTCCAGCTCGAAGCGCTCCAGGCACTCGACGAGGGACGATCCGTGCTGGTGGCGGCGCCCACGGGCAGCGGCAAGACCGTCGTGGCCGAGTACGCCGTGGCCGCCGCGTTGGCCGACGGGTACCGGGCGTTCTACACCGCTCCGATCAAAGCGCTGTCGAACCAGAAGTACCACGATCTGTGCCACCGCCACGGAGCCCGCCAGGTCGGGCTGTTGACCGGCGACAACGCCATCAACGCCGATGCGCCCGTGGTGGTGATGACCACCGAAGTGCTGCGCAACATGATCTACGCGCGGAGTTGCTGCGCTCGACCACCTGGCCATCGTCGTGCTCGACGAAGTGCACTTCCTGCAGGACACGTACCGAGGCCCGGTGTGGGAGGAGGTCATCATCCACCTCGACCCCGCCGGTGCGGTTGGTGTGCCTGTCAGCCACGGTCTCGAACGCCCCGGAGCTCGCCGAGTGGATGACGACGGTCCGTGGTCCGACCGACGCGATCATCGAGCTGCGCCGGCCGGTCCGGCTCGAACAGCTCTACGTGGTCGGCGACCGAACGTCGGAGCGTTTGCACCTGCTCCCCACGCTGGTCGACGAGCGGCCGAACCCAGAAGCGGCGCGTCTCGACGGTGACCGGATCCGCACCCGAGCCGATCGGCCCGGGCCACCGCGTCGGCGCCGCCCGCTCTACACACCGTCACGCCTCGATGTCGTCGAGCGGCTCCGAACCGAGGAGATGCTGCCGGCGATCTACTTCATCTTCAGCCGGAACCAGTGCGACGACGCCGCCCGCCAATGCCTGGAGCGCGGAGTCCGGCTCACCACCCCCGAGGAGCGCCGCCGCATCCGCGAACTCGCCGACGCCCGACTGGCTGGGCTGGGTCCACGAGACATCGAGGTGCTCGGGGGAGCGACCTTCCTCGCCGCGTTGCAGGCGGGCGTGGCCGCTCACCACGCCGGGATGGTTCCTCCGTTCAAAGAAGCGGTCGAGGCGTGCTTCTCCGAGGGACTCGTCAAGGTGGTCTTCGCCACCGAGACGCTCGCGGTCGGTGTCAACATGCCCGCCCGAACCGTCGTGATCGAGAAGCTCACCAAGTTCACGGGGGAGCAGCACACCGCACTCACGCCGGGCGAGTACACCCAGCTCACCGGGCGGGCCGGCCGGCGAGGGATCGATCCGATCGGCCATGCCGTGGTGCTCTGGAACCCGTTCGTTCCCTTCGAACAGGTCGCCGAGCTGGCCCAGAGCCGCGAGTTCCATCTGAACTCGGCGTTCCGCCCCACCTACAACATGGCCGCCAACCTCGTCCGCTCGTTCTCTCACGACGAAGCTCACCGGTTGCTCAACTTGTCGTTCGCCCAGTTCCAGGCCGACCGAAACGTGGTGAAGGTGGAGCGGCGACTGGAACGGCGCCGCTCCCAACTCGCGGAGCTCCGCACCGTGGCGTCGAGCCCCTACGGCGACCTGGCCGACTATCGGGCCGCGGTGGCGGCTGCGAAACCGACCCGCTCGCGTTCGGGCGATGCCGCGATCGGGCATGCCTTGACCCGGCTGCGACCGGGCGACGTGCTCTACGTCGAACAGGGTCGGTACGCCGGGCGGGTGGCGGTGATCTCCGTCGCCAACCGCAAGGGCGGGATCAAGCTGCAGACCCTCACGCCGAACCGGCACACCATCACACTGTCGCAGCCCGACTTCGACGAGCCGCCGCGGGTCCTCGCCCACTTCGATCTGCCGACCCCGTTCGCGCCCAATCGGCAGGGCTTCCAGCGCGAGGTCGCACGCTCGCTCGAGCGCGTCCGGCTCGAGCCTCGAAGCCCGCGGTTGCGGTCGGGGCCCGCCGCGCTCGACGTCGGGGTTCGCCTCGAGGAGCACCCGGTGGCCGCCGACCCTGACCTCGCCGAGCGGCTGGCCGCGGCGGCCCAGGCCGACCGGCTCGCAGAGGAGGTCGAGCGGCTGGCCACGGGTGTCGCCCGCCGGTCGGGAACCCTCAGCCGGGCGCTCGACCACATCCTGGGGGTGCTCGAGGGACGCGGCTACACCGAGGGCTGGGCCCTCACGGAAGCCGGCGAGGAGCTGGCATCCACGTTCCACGAATGCGACCTGCTCATCGTGGAATGCGTCCGAGCCGGGCTGCTCGACGGTCTCGATCCAGCGACCCTCGCCGGGCTGGTCTCGGTGTTCGTGTACGAGCACCGCAGCCCCGAACCGCCGACCCGCGCCGTGGTTCCCCAACGCGGCGGTCCGTCGGCGATGGGAGCGGATCCTGGCCACCAGCATCGAGTTGCAGGACGATGAGCGGGCCGCCGGCCTGCCGGTTCACCGGACGCCCGAACCGGCGTTCTTGGCGATCGCCCACGCATGGGCGGCGGGGGAGGGCTTTGCGGAGGTGGTCGAGTCCGAGGAGCTCTCGGGCGGCGATTTCGTTCGGACGGTGAAGCAGCTGATCGATCTGCTGCTCCAACTGGCCGCGACCGCCCCACTCCACGACACCCGGCGGACCGCGGCGGCGGCCGCCGGGCGGCTGTTCCGAGGCGTCGTGGCGGCATCCAGCCGGGTCGTTCCCGAGGAGGATCCGTGACGATCGAACGGGGACAGGAGTGGGGCCGCCTCGCACCCGTCCCACACGATGTGTGCGATCTCCCCGATGAGCGTGCCTTCGGCCGGCTCGTCGATGAGTGCCGGCGCGCGGGACGGGCGATCCCACCGTGCTTCGTGCGCACCGGGGGCCTCGCCCGGACGACCGGTTCTGCCGCTGCGGGTCGTGCTGCGGCCATCGGCCGCCAAACCGGTGAGCGGATGGTGCGGCTGCTCCCGATCGACATCGGCCGGGCCCGGATCGATGACACCGATCATTGGTTCGCATCGCATCTGATCGCCCGGCGGAGCTGGTGGTTCGGTCCGGTCGTCGCGGTGATGAACGCCGAGTTCCTCGGCGACTGGGACGTGGCCCCACGAAGCCACCCGAACGACGGTCGGTTCGATGTGCTGGAGGCGAGCCCAGCGCTGCCCGTCGGCCAGCGCTGGCGGGCCAGGGCCCGGCTCCCGACCGGGGACCACATCCCTCATCCGCTGATCACCGAGCGGCGGCTCAAGCATCACGCCTGGCACTTCGAGCGACCGAGGCGCCTGTGGCTCGACGGGGTGCGGTACGGCCCGGTCCGCAACCTCGAGTTCACGGTTGAACCGGACGCGGCGGTGCTCTGCGTCTGGGCCGATCAGGACGGGTAGCGACGCACCGGTGGACGCTCGGTGTTCGCGAGCGCGGTGGTCACCCCGATGGCCACTGCGGTCCAGGCGACCACCTCGACCCAGCTCGATTCCGCGAGCTGCGAGAACGTGAGCGGGGCGTCGAGCGAGGCGAGGCGCCACGCGCTCGGCCACACCGACGATGGCGAGCAGCCCAGGCGCCACCCATGCGAGCGGACGGCGAAGGTGCGGACGCTGCTCCAACGTGAGCGCCACGGTTCCTGCCGCGATGGCCGGGATCGGTCCGCCGGCGAGGCCGAACGTCGCCAGAGCAGCCAGGACGATGAGGTTCGGGTTGGCGATGCGCGCCCGTTCGATGACCGGGTGCACGACGGTCGCCGATCGACGGCGCCGGCGGGTCGGCACGACCGCCAGCCCAACGGCGATGAGCATCGCCACGGCAGAAACGATCACGCCTACGTTCACGACTCGCTGCGGCGTCCATCGAGCGGCGAACACGAACGGCTCAGCCGTCTCACTGGGCACCAGCCAGGCGACGGAATGTCCGTTGAGCAGCGTCGCCGGGCCCAGATCCGGGAGGCCGGTCCCCACCCAGTCGTCGTCGTAGCTGACGCCGAGGTCCAGCCACATCGGACTCCGGAGCCGGCCCACGTTGAGCTGGAGGGACGTGTCGGTCGAGGATTCAATCGAGGCGTTCGGAGCCGGCGCGTCAGGCCCGGCCACGGGGCCGACGCGATCGGACAGCACGATCCGCTCGACGGTCAGCCCGCAACCGTCCTCCGGCAACGCGGTGACGAGCTGCCGGGTGCCTGCCGCGATGGTCAACGCCGATCCGACCAGGTCGAACTGGCCTCGGCGGGCGAGAACGCCGGGTTCGAGCCGCAAGTCGACCGGTCGACCGTCGATTTCGAGGATCGGGTTGGCAGCAAGGCAGCCGGTGTCGATCGTGAGGGATTCCCCGGCCGGCGGTCGCACCTCCACCTCGACCTCGAACGTCCGGGTCGAAGTCAACTCGAACCGCCGAGCGATGTGTGACTCCGGCTCGTCACGGAACCCGGCGCCGCTCGCCCATCGTTCGAACACGAATGCGAGCGGGTGCCGGGCGACGCCGTCGAAGCGATCCGTGTCGGTCGGCACCGCGACGACTTCGAAGACTTCCAGTCCGGGAATCTCGACCTCGGCGAAGCCGGCACCGGGGCCGGGGTCGTCACCGCCCTGTACCTCGACGATCTCGATCGCCAGTTCCCCAGCTCGTCGCAGTGCCGGATCCAGTGCGACGCGTCGTCCCACCGTCAGCGACTCCGCGGTCAATGAAACCGACTGGGTGTCGCCGTCGTCGATCCCGTTCGTCACGTCGATGAGTCGGACCTTGGTGATCGTGTCGAACGGCTCGACCTCGTCGGGTTGCCGGAGAACGATCTCGGACGCCGAGACCGATGAGATCGTGTCGATCGTGAGGCGAGCACCGACTGGATCTCCGTTGAGACCGGCGATCCACTTCGTCCCGAGGTCGCCGTCGAACGCCCGACCCGGCCGAAACTCCGGTTGGATCCGGTCGACGGCGCCGTAGCTACTGGCGCCGATGCCGGCGACTCCATCGTAGCGAACGCTCGAAAAGGCGTCCGCCACTTCGCGCGGGAAGAGATTCGGCTGATCGGAGCGGACGATGCGGGCCGACGGGAACGACGCCGAGAGCGTGGCCTCGGCGCGGTCGAGACCGACCTTGTCGACGTCGGTCCATCGAGATGAGTCGGTGACGATCACGGGCGCCCGGTCGGGCAACCGGGCGAACTCCTCGGGGGTCAGCGAGGCCGAGTAGACGACCGCCTCGTCGCCATGGATCACGCCGAGATTGGCCAAGCCGACCAGGGCGGCGCCGGTACCCGATACCGCAAGGGTCCGAGTTCGGTCGATGAGCCGGATCATCGGTTCGGGATCGAGCACCGGGTAGACGGTCAGTTCAGGGACGATCCCGCCCGTGTGGAAGGCCACTGGCGCGCCGATGCCGGGCGCACCGTCGAGCAACTGGTTCAGCTTGGCTGCAGCGTCCTGATCGGCATTGTCCGGGGTCCGGGTGTCACCCCGAACGAGGATCGAATCGACGCCCATCAGTCGGGCCAGCGGTGCAACGGCGTTCGCCGACAGACGATCGTTGCGAGCCGCGGCATCGATTGCTGCGAGCAGATCCGCACTGCCGGCCTGCGCCGACCGTTCGAGCGTTCGCAGCGCAACGGGGCGATCGATCAGCGTGAAGGAGATCGGCTCGACCGTGGCTCCCCATGTGTAGGTGCTCGCCGCCAGACCCGGCAGCTCGAGCACGGCGTAGCCATCGTGCTCGGGGCGGTCGAGGTACTCGGCGGCGTCGAGCCAGTACTGGGGGATGTCCTCGCGCAGCCGCTCACCGTCGAGCGCCATGCCCAACGGGAAGGACGGCACCGTGAGAACTGCGGGGATGAACGCTGCGTACTGGATGAATCGCTGCCCGGCCGGGAAGGCGGAGATGAGTGAGCGGATCCCCACGGCCGTTCCGACGGCCACGCCCAGCAGCACGAGCGGCGTGGCGCGCGCGGTCGGCAGCAAGATGGCGCCGAGCCTCGTGTCGACCACACCTTTGATGATCCGCCCATACGCCTCCGGAGCATCACGGGGTGCCATGCCGACACCCAGCACCAGCCCGGCGGCGATCAGAGCGACGAAGAAGACGCGGTTGTGGAAGCGCTCGCGACCGAACGAGAAGAGTGCGAACGCGGGCAGGACCAGCGTGGCGATGGCGAGGGCGGGATGGTCCAGATAGCCGCGTCCCGCCGTGATGTCGCCGATGCCCGCAGTCGCCCAATGGCCGATCCCCCGCAGCAGCCGCGATGCACCGGACGCCTCCGCGACGAGGCCGGCCGGGTCGCGCGTTTGCAGCGCCTCCAACTCCGCGACGGGTCGGAGCATGAGCCCGACGATGCGCCAAGCGAGCACGGCCAAGGAAGCGCCGACGATCCGGCTGGAGACCGCGAGCGCCCGCCGCCAATCGACCTCGCGTGTCGCGGCGACGCTGTACGCGATCCAGAGCATGGGCCCCACGAGCACGTAGGTGAAGGCGGCGAGGTTGGCGCAGCCCACGAGCGCGGCGACAACCGCGAAACGCGCCGGGTACCGCCAATCGCCGCCGGGGCGATCCTCGAGCGCGGCGACCGTCGCCGCGATCAACCACGGCAGCCCCGCCCATGCCAGGAGTGCTCCCGAAGAAGTACCCAGGTTCACCACCGTGTAGGGGGTGAACACGTAGACGATCGCTGCGCTCAACGGTCCGGGGCCGTCCCACCGCATGGTCCGCAGGAGCTGCATCACTCCGGCTCCCGCCGCGAACAGCAAGATGGCGAGCCAGATCCGCTGGGCGAGCCAGATCGGGAGCCCCGCGACATCGGCGACGGCGTAGAACGGTGCCATCGGGAACGCCGGGTCGTAGGTGCGGTCCCGCAATATCCCGAACGAGACGCCGGGATCCCATCGCGTCACGACCGCAGCGAGCGCGGCGGCCGGGTCGGTGAGCACCCGGTCCGACGTGTCGCTGTTGACGCGGCCGGGTCGCGTCCACAGCAAGGGCAGTACGCACGCCGCGAGCAGCACGGCGTAGGGACGCATTGCCGCCCGATCGAACACGGGCCGGCGCGACAACCGACGAGGGATCAGTTCGTCGCGCACCGGTGCACCTCTTCGGCGAGCAACGACAACGTGCGCCGCGCGGTGCGGTCCCAGGAGAGCTCGGCCGCCCGGGCGCGGGCGCCCCGGCCGAGTCGATCGCGTTCGGGCCGATCGACCAAGACCCGTCGCAATCCGGCGGCGAGTTCGCCGTCGGCCACGAGGAAACCGGTCTCGCTGTGGCGCACGACGTCTCGATGACCAACGATGTCGGTGACGACGGCCGGGGTCCCGCACGCGGCGGCTTCGGTGATCGTCATCCCCCAACCCTCGGCGAGCGAGGCGCTCGCCACTAGCCACGCCCGGCGGTACAGCGACAGCAACGCATCGTCGTCGACCCGGCCAGTGAGCCGCACCCACCCCGCGGCATCGAGCTCCACGATCAGCGCCTCGAGCCGGGCGCGCTCGGAGCCCTCCCCGACGATCACCAGTTGCAGCTCCGGTACGTCGCGCCGGGCCAGCGATGCCGCGCGGATCAGCAGGTCGAAACGCTTCACCGGAGCGAGCCGCCCGACGCTCACGACCAGCGGTCGCGAGGCCAGCTCCCCTCCGGGCTGGAAGTGGTCGTCGATCCCCGGGGGAACCACTTCGACCCGGTCAGGTGAGAAACCCAGATCGTGGATGAGCTCCCGACGCGACGACTCGGCCAGCGTGACGATTCGTTCCCGCCGATAGCAGCGAGGCGCGAGTCGAGTCTCGAGGTGCCGGCCGAGTTGGGCCAGTCCCGGCGGGAGGGTCTGGTTCCACATGGGTCCGTGGACGTGATGAAGCCACACCACCTTGGGCAGGCGAGACCAGACCGGACTACCCCACGGCACGCCGTTCCAGATCTCCACCAGCGCGTCGGCACGCCCGTGGCGTCCGAGGCGTTCGGCGAATGCAGCCCGAGGGAAGACGGTCATGCGGCCACCGCGCCGGACCACTCGGTACCCGTTGCGCTCCTCGACGTCGGATCGGCCGGCAGCGTGAGAAGTTCGCATCGTGACTGCGATGCCCGCATCCGCCCACCGCCGGGCGATCTCATCGATGTGTACTTCCGATCCGCCGGCTTCGGAATCAGCCAGGTCCCGCCAGCCCAGCACGTGGATGTGGCGCAATCCGGCCGCACCGGCGATCGACGCGAGTTCAGCGCGCGCGGTGATCGTCGGCCCAAGCACTCGCCGATAGTAGACTTCTCGAGCCGTCGCGAACCGGCTCTCTCCAATGACCTCACCAGCCTTCGACGACGTCCTCACCCTGATCTCCGATGTCGAGGGATGGTTGAGTACCGAGCAGGCACGCATGCTGTACGGCGCAGCTACCAGGTGTCGCGACGGCGGCACGATCGTGGAGATCGGGAGCTTTCGCGGTCGATCGACCATCGTGTTGGCGTCAGCCGCACCGACGGGGGTCGAGGTGATCGCGATCGATCCGCACGCCGGCAACGACCGTGGACCCCAGGAGTTCGAGGGGTTCTCCGCTGAGGCAGCGACCGACGCGGACGTGTTCCGGGGCAACCTTCGGCGGGCCGGGCTCGACCACCGGGTTCGCCACGTGTCGGAGTTCTCGAACCGGGCTCATCCGATGGTCCACCATTCGATCGCGCTCCTCTATGTCGACGGCGCCCACCGGTACCGACCGGCGCGTGACGATCTTCGCGACTGGGGACGCCGTATCGAGGTCGGTGGCACCTTGTTGATCCACGATTCGTTCTCGAGCGTCGGGGTCACACTGGCCATCTTTCGGCAGCTCGTCGGCTCGGCCCGGTATCGATACCTCGGACGAGCGGGGTCGCTGACCGCGTATGCGGTCGGGCCGATGTCGGTTCAGGCGCGTGTCGTCAGCGCGGCCCGGCAGGCCGCCCAACTTCCCTGGTTCGCGAGGAACGTCGTCGTGAAGGGCTTGATCCTGCTCCGGCTGGGACGCTTCACCAGATTGCTCGGCCACCGCGACGCGAGCTGGCCGTACTGAGGCTCGCCGGTATCATCTCGTGATCGTGCACCAGGGCCCCGGAGTTCGGACACCGTTGACCGGGTTCGGCCGCACCAGCCCGACTGTCGCGAGAGTGGTCGAAGGATCACCCGAGATGATCGCCGCGGCGGTCGCGTCCGTAGACGGACGGGGGGCGATCGCGCGGGGTCTCGGCCGCTGCTACGGCGACGCCGCCCAGAACGGCGGCGGGCTCGTCGTGCGCCTGGCCAGCGACTCGGCAGGGGTGGTTCTCGACGAGGAGAACGGCACGGTCACCGCCAGTGGTGGCGTCTCGCTCGACGACGTCATGCGTCTCATTGTGCCGCAGGGATGGTTCGTACCAGTGACTCCGGGGACCCGATTCGTCACGGTCGGGGGAGCGATCGCCTCTGACATCCATGGCAAGAACCACCATGCGGACGGCTCGTTCGGCGTGCACGTCCGCCGCATGGCGTTGCTCCTCGCCGACGGCTCGATCACCGAGCTGTCGCCGACCGAACAGCCCGAGCTGTTCTGGACCACCATCGGCGGGATGGGGCTGACCGGCGTGGTCCTCAACGCCACCTTCGCCGTGTTGCCCATCGAGTCGAGCAGGTGCCTGGTCGACACTCAGCGGACGGCGGATCTCGACGAGCTCCTCGCCGCGATGGAGTCGGGCGATCACCGCTACCGCTACTCGGTCGCCTGGCTGGATCTGTTGGCGAAAGGGCGTCACCTCGGCCGATCCGTCCTGACGCGAGGCGATCACGCACCGCTCGACTCCCTGGCTCGTGGCGATCGCGCCGATCCGTGCGCGTTCTCGCCACGGATACTCGCCGCCGTGCCACCGTTGGTGCCCAGGCCGGGTCTGCTCAATCGGGTGACGGTGGCCGCATTCAACGAGATGTGGTATCGAAAAGCACCCAAGCACCGCACCGGCGAGATCTCCACCATCTCGTCGTTCTTCCACCCCCTCGACGCCGTTGCCGGTTGGAACCGCTTGTACGGCCACCGCGGCTTCATCCAGTACCAGTTCGTCGTGCCCTTCGGCGAGGAGGCGACGCTTCGACAGATCGTCGAGCGTTCCAGCGCGGCGCGCGCCGCATCGTTCGTGACCGTGCTGAAGCGATTCGGACCCTCGAACCCAGCCCCGTTGTCGTTTCCCACCCCCGGATGGACGCTCACGATCGACCTGGCGACCTCGCAGCCCGGGTTGATGGAGTTGGTCGGCGCGCTCGATCGACTGGTGCGAGACGCGGGCGGGCGTCACTACCTCGCCAAGGACGCGCTGTGCTCGCCCGAAGTGGTCCGGCTCGGATATCCCCGGCTCGACGAATGGCGCGCCGTGCGCGACAAGGCCGACCCGACCGGAGTGTGGCAGAGCGATCAGGCCCGCCGGCTCGGCCTGCTCTGATCGACGACCAAGGAAGGCTCCCGTGGACAACGCGTTCGGCGATCCCCAGACCATCGTGCTGTTCGGTGGGTCGAGCGACATCGGCCAGGCGATCGTGCGTCGCCTGGTCTCGCCGGCGACCCGTCAGGTCGTCCTCGCGGGACGCGATGTGGCGAGCATGCATCCGTTTGCCGCGGAGCTCGGCCCGATCGACGTCGACATCGTGCCCTTCGATGCCGCGGCGTCCGAAAGCCACGCTCGGCTCGTCGCAGAGCTCGCGGAGCGTCACGGTGATCTCGACGTCGTCGTCATTGCGTTCGGTGTGCTCGGAGATCAGGCGTCGTTCGACGCCGATCCGAGTTCCGCCGCTGCCGCGGTTCAGGTGAACTTCGGAGGAGCGGTCTCGACGGGCTTGGCGCTCGCTGCTCGGCTTCGAGCACAGGGCCACGGGCGGATCATCGTGTTGTCGTCGGTCGCGGGGGAGCGCGTCCGGAAGGCCAACTTCGTGTATGGCGCGACCAAGGCTGGTCTCGACGCTTTCGCTCAGGGGCTCGGTGACGCGTTGATGGGCTCCGGGGCGAGCGTCCTGATCGTGCGGCCCGGTTTCGTCCGCTCGCGCATGACCGCAGGACTCGACCCCGCTCCGTTCTCCACCACGCCCGAGGAGGTCGCTCGACACGTGGAACGGGCATTGCGATCGAGGCGCAGGATCGTCTGGACACCCCCCATCCTGCGCGGGGTCTTCTCGATCTTCCGGCATCTCCCCGGACCGATCTGGCGTCGGCTCCCGCTCTGACGAGCGCAGCAGCCCGCGAGCGCGTTCCTCGAAGGTGGTGAACCAGCGGTCCGGATCGAGCGGGAGCACCGGATCAGGCGCGTCCCACACCAGATCGGGTGGGTGCTCCACGGGGCCGTACACCCCTCGCAGGATTCGCCGAACGCGTTCGTGTTCGTGTTCGAACGCCAACGCATCGGCGAGCGCCTTCACCGGGTGTCGACCGGTGACCTCGAAGCCCATGAGGTGCACCAGGTCGTGGAGTTCTCGGAGGCTGAGCGCACCGTGTCGTTGGATGAGCGACCGACACACCTGGCGAAGCGACCAACCGTGGAGGGGCGCGGCGTCGTGCACCATTGGCACCATCGGCCCGGCGTCGGGCGATGGTGGTCGGCGAGCCCAGCGGTGCTCGACGCATGGCCACAGCCGCTCGTGGATCGCTCGGGCTTCGCTGAGTACGGCACGCCGGCGTTCGAGCAGCGAGACAGCCTCGTTGTCGAGGGCGTCGAGCCGATCGACGATGGCTTGTCGGGACCGGTCGAGCATCTGGCGTTCGATCCGAGAATGCCCGGCCGCCATCCGGGCCGTGCGCCACGGGTCGGTGTGGACCCAGCGAGGCGAAGGCGGCAGCGAACCGTCGGGTCGAGCCCGATACCCGGACTCGGACTCGGGCTCGGGCCAGCGGCGACGGCGCGCCGTTCGATCGCTGTCCTCGGTGAGCTCGGTGAGCTCAGTGGGCTCGGTGAGTTCGGTGGGTTCATCGCCGGTCGGCATCGCTACCTCCAGAGGTCAACGTTGATCCCGGGGTCGACGGTGCACGTCAACGATTCGCTGAAGCGGCGAGCTCATCGGTCCGATTCGGCTGGCGCAGCAGTGAACCCGACACCGGCATGGATCCCAACCTCCGACTTCCCTACTTCCGACTCCTCTACCTCCGACATCCGAGATCCGAGATCCGAGATCCTGCATCTGACGCCCACTTCCCCTATCCCACCCCACCCGGCTGCCCCCACTGGAGCGGTCGAATCGATATCGATTCGACCGCTCCAGTGGGGGCAGTGGGGATAGGGGCGCCGCGGGGCCGCCAGGCAGGAGAGCCCAACGTCGATGACGCAAGGGCGCCGACGCCGGACGAAACGATTGCTCAATGCTCAATGCTCAATGCTCAGCGCTCAATCCCCTGCCGCAGCGACGGCGCTGTTCTCGTTCCTCTCTCTCCTCTCGCCGATCACGAAGGATCGTCAGGGCAGGCACGTGGGCGTGCAGGTACCATCGGGCCGACGCGGCACGGGGACGCGCACCTCGACCGCTGGATCGAACTCCGGGTCGTACGGACCCTCATAGGGCCCCGGAGCCCCGCCACCGTCGCACCGCCGGTACAGGCGCGCGAGGTCATGCTCATACGACCCGACCAGGCAGAAGTCCCGCTCGACCACCTGGTTCGGTTCGTCGGGACCGAAGTCGACCGACGTGTTCGGCTCGATCCATCCAGCCCAGAACCTCGTCAGCACCAGCCAGTCGGCGGCGCCCACCTCGTCGGCCAGGCCCGAGTCGGGGGCGTTGGCAACGCCAGGGTCCATCTCGATGAAGTACGTCGCCGGCTCCAGCTCCGGGAACAGGAAATAGAAGACCGCGTCGCTGTACACGGTGTGGCGCAGATCAACGGGGCCGACGAAGAGGCGCTGACCAGTTTCGGACAACCGATCGAGATCAGCGATCACTGCCTGCGAGGCGCGCCACGGTGGCACGTCGCCCAGGTAGAAGCGGCGCTCCCCGCGCTCGATCACCAGACCCGGGGGCAACTGACCAACGGTTTGACGCACATGGAGGACGTAGAGCCGAAGACTGAAGAACGGCATCACGATCAGATACGTGCCGAGCAGGGCGGCGCCGATCGTCAGGCTGCGGCGCATCGGACGCCACAAGGGCCGCCAGCGGTCGATGAGCTCCGCCACTGCCGCCGGAGCAAGCGCCAATGAGATGCAGGTCACCCAGGCAAAATGTGCGGAGTCGGGCCGCTGAAAACCTTGCTGCACGATGCCCAGCGAGAAGAGCGAGCCGACGAGCAACACGCGCCCGCTGGCCGACTCCGGATCGCGTCGCCGAACGATCGCACCGACTACCACGAGGCCGATGCCCAACGTTGGCACCAGCCAGAACCAGAGCACCAGCTGTTGTGGGGCACTCAAGCTCGGAAGTCCCCACCACGGCGGGAACTTCTCGGCGATGACCTGCAGGGCACCATCGAGGCGATCCCAGCTCGGCGGCCGGGGCAGCGTGCGGCCTGCCCGGAGCTCGAACACAGGGTCCAACACCATGCCCTGGATCGAGGAACCGATCCCGGCACGAGCCAAGTGGAACCACATCGGGATGGCTCCGATGAACGCCCCGCCCAGCGCGGCACCGAACAGAGGCCGACGACGCCACCACAGCGCGAGGTGGGCCAGCCCGAGCGCCACGATCAAGTCGGGACGAAACGTCGAGCGCGGCACCGGCGAGCACTCCAGAGGCGATCGCCCACCCACGGTCGCGAGTCTCGGCATGTACGGCGCGTAGCCCCGCCACGAGGCTCCACACCCCGAGTGCCAACGCCCCCGTCCACGCCAGTGCGTCGAGGCCGATGGGAGTGACGATCAAGGTGATGGCGAGCCCGGCGGAGATGCCCGCGAGCACTCGACCCCAAGGGCGGAGGAGCACGTACAGCCCGAAGACCAGAGCGGCGTGTTGTCCGAACCCGAACATTCGCTCGACGCCGATCCGAACGCCGAACACGGAATAGACCGCCGCCAACGCGTGAAGCGAGCCCGGACCGTAGAGGTGCAGGAAATCGACGTTGGGCACGGCTCCTTTCATCACCCGCTCGGGGAAGGTCAGCATGAAGCCCTCCTCCATGGGCGCCCCGGGCGTTCGCAGGAGGCCTCGCAACGGGGCGAGCATGAGGACCGCGAGTCCACCCATTGCCACCGCCGAGCGAAGTCGCGTCGAGCGCTTGGCACTCCGCTCGACCACGCGCCGACCGCCGGTCACGAATGCGCTCGCGTCGTGCCGGGGTTGCTCGTCAGCGGTCGGGGCCCACCACCGACCCAGCGATCGCGCCCACGGCGCGAGCCCGACAGCCGCCAGAACGACCAAGCTCAGCTCTGCGGGTGCACGGAACCGCACGGTGCCGTAGGCATACGCGGCGGTGACCGTCACGCTCAGGAACTGAGCGAGCAGGGGCAGCTGTGGAACGCGGCGGCGCCAGAGCCGGAGCACGCCGATACCCGCAACTGGCACGAGGGCGTAGTAGGAGAGCAGCCCGGCGAGCGCAACACGCTTGTCGCGTCCCTCGATCGGTGCGAACTCCACGTTCTGCAAGGGTCGAAACAGCTCCCACTGACGTCCGATCCGCGCCGCGACCACTTTCGGGAGCTCGGACGCGTGCTCCCGCGCATAGGTCCAACCGACATCGCGCCAGTACTTGGCACGCTCGGCCTCGTCTCCGGGCGCCTCGCCGCTCACCCGACGGATGCGCTCTTGGCAGTCGAACAGCCAGAACCCCAGGTACTTGCCGCTGTAGGTGTCCTCGCAGTTCGCGTAGACGTTCAGTTCGTCGCCGTTCGTCGACAGCGACACGAACGCGTCGAAGGTCGTGGCGTTGCGCACGGTCCAGGGTCCGAGCGCCACGATCACCCCGATCGCCGCCACGGCGAGGGTTCGCAGCTTCCACTTCCAGTCCATGCCCGGCGATCGCAGGGCGAGCGGAGCGACCAACAAGGCGCTCAGGAACAGTCCTTCGCCGCGAACCATCGCGGCGACACCGATGAGCACCCCCATCAGGGCGGCGTCGCGGAACCGTCGCGTCCTCAACCACCGGTACGCGGCCAGCGCGACGAGGCCCGAACACAGTGCGAAAAGCCCTTCGGGGAACAGCACCCCGTCGATGATCCACAGGTTCGGGTACAGCGCGGCAAGGACCGCTGCGAGGACCATCACCCGATCCCCGGCGACGCGTCGGCCGAGGAGCCCGGCCACCAGCACAACACCGGTTCCCGCCAGGATCGACGCCAGCCGATGATCGAAGATGGTCGTGGCGCCCAGGCGGGAGAACATCGACAGGTACAGGGGGTACGCCGGTCCGTGCAAGGCACTCGGGATGGAGCGACCGAAGGCGATCCAGTTCAACGGTTCGATGAACCCTCGGCCGTGGGCGAGCAGGTTCGCGGTCGTGTGGTAGAAGAGCGGATCCCCACCGTCGGGCTTCGGTGGAGCCACCGTGAGCAGCGCGACGACTCGCAACACGAAGCTCCCCGCCACGACACCGGCCAGGGTGACCGTGGGAGCGACGGCCGACCCGCGGGCCCGCATCGCACCGACTGTCGCGGCGAGCCCGAACGCGGCGGCGGTCACGATGGACCACAGCAGCGGTGCCGTCCACGCACCCGACAGCACGATGCCGATCGGCGTGGTCGTGCGACGCTCGACATACTGGCGCATCACCAGCTCTGCCATCGCCTGCGCGAACGGGAAACCCCCGACCAGTGCCGCCGCGCCCCAGGCGACCAACCGGGTGGGACGACCCGAGTGCCGCGCCAGCTCCAGCACCCCGGCCGCGCCCAGGAGCCCGAGCAGTGCGAGGGTGACTTCCTCGATCCGCGTTCCCGTCGTGAGCCCCGGCGCCCGATCGACCAGCGCGACGGCGATGGCGAAAGCCGCCAGCACCACACCGATCGCCCATCGACGGGCGCGCCGATCGGCGACCACTGACGGCATCGAGACAGCGAGCCCGCCCAGGGCGAGCAAGTGGAGGTGGGCGGGGAGTCGTACGAGCGGACCCTGCCCAGTGGCACCGGCGTCGAGCACAATTGTTCCGACGCGGATGGCAAACCCGACCAGCGCGATCGTGCCCCAGACCGCCACCGGGCCCGACCGGCCCAGACGCCCCCGGGATCGGCAGAGCACCCGCGCGATCAACGGCTCGCCGAGCGAGGCGAGCACGAGCAGGCCCAGCACCCACCCCTGCCCGTAGCCGGGCACTCGAGTCTCCCGCCACGGCGGCAGCGTGGCGAAGGCACCGAGCAGCTGACGCAACCCGAAGCCCGGCCGACCGACCACGAGCGCAACGACCAGTCCAGCCCAGTAGACGACGAGCAGCGCGAGCGTGCGGCGCGCCGCAGCTCGCCACGGCATCGGCTCGGCGCCCTCGAGCCGGCGCCGAGCGTTGTCGAGGTGCAGGACCGCGCCGCCCACCGCGATGAGGACCGCCATCCCGAGATCCAGACGGGCGACGCCTCGTTCGGCCAGCGAGGACCCGGCCAACTCGGTGCGCTGGGCGATGTGGGCCACCAGCACCGCGAGCGCCCCACCTGCTGCGGCAACCAGCCACGCAAGGTCCTTCGACCACCGATGCAACGGCGCACGATCGTGTTGCAGTTTCCCCAGCGGCACCATCACGAACGACCGAACCTAGTGGGCGGCGGAGCCCCAGCTGATGACCTGCGGATCGGTACGCTTCGCATCGTGCTGCCGTTCCGCTCGACTCGTCTGGCCGCGGGAGCTACCGCGATGGCGGTGCTGTTGGCGGCATGGTGGTGGCCGACCCTCACGCGTGATCCCGATCGCGTCGATGTCGCCGTGATCGGTGATCGTGACGTGCGCGATGCCGCGGACGAAATCGCTCGGAACGTGCGCCAGCGCGGGCTCGGCGTGGTGGTCGACAGCGTGGACACCCCGTGCGATGCCCAGCAGTGGGCGGCCACGGCCAACAACGCCCGCCAGGTGGTGCTGGTGTTCTCGAGGGCCGAGACGGAGCAATGCGACGGCAACTTCGAGCTCGTCACAGCATCGTTCGATGCCGTGATGCGGGTCTCACTCGACGACCATCGCCTGGTTCAGGCGGGCTCGTCGGTCCGGCTGGGCTGCGAGTGGTGGGAGCCTCAGCCGCCGGCCGTCGCGATCGCCAACTGCGAAGCCGACGGATTGATCACCGTGCGCGACGAGACGGGCTCCCTCACCATCGCCGGGCGCGACCGGGTCGGACGGGTGCTCGCCGGCGTGCTTCCATGATCGGGCCGGTCACCGACAGCGGATAACGTTGACGAGTCGTGCGTGTCCTCGTCATCGCTCCCACGTTCCAAGAAGTCGACAACGTCGCCCGGTTCCTGGCTGCGGTGCGCGCTGCGGTGCCGGCCGCCGATGTGCTCGTCGTCGACGACAACAGTCCCGACGGAACCGGGGCGGTCGCCGAGCAGGCGGCGTCGGAGCTGGGGCAGATCAAGGTGCTCCACCGACCAGGGAAGGAGGGGCTGGGCAGCGCCTACCGGGAGGGCTTCCAGGTCGCCCTCGACGAGGACTACGACGTCATCGTGCAGATGGATGTCGACTTCTCCCATGAGCCGACTGCCATTCCTCGACTGCTCGCCCGAATCGAGGCCGGTGCCGACGCTGCGATCGGATCCCGTTACGTCAGCGGCGGGTCGACAGTCGATTGGCCGCTCTATCGACGGGTGCTGTCGAGATGGGGGAATCGATACACCGCAACCGTGCTGCGGCTCCCGTTGTCCGATGTGACGTCAGGGTTTCGGGCCTATCGGGCCGACACGCTTCGGGCCATCGAGCCGGCTACGACCGCGGCCGAGGGCTATGCGTTCCTCACCGAGTTGGCCCGCCGCCTCGTGCGGCGCGGCGCACGGATCGACGAGGTCGCCATCACGTTCGCCGACCGCACCGCCGGTCAGTCGAAGATGTCCGGTCGCATCATCGGTGAGTCGATGCTGCTCGTGACTCGATGGGGCCTTCGCGACCTGTTCGCCCGGGGTCGCTCCTGACCCCCGGTCAGGACTTGATCGCCGCCCTCAGCCGCTGGCCGACCTCGGAGTAGCGCACGATGCAGTACAACGCCCGGAACCCGTCGCGCCACCCGATCTTCTTGCCCTCGTCGTAGGTTCGGCCGTTGTAGGAGATGCCGACCTCGTACACCCGCCAGCGGCCCTGGGCGATCTTGGCGGTGATCTCCGGTTCGAAGCCGAACCGGTTCTCCTCGATGGCGATGCCCTGGATCACCTCGCGCCGGAATGCCTTGTAACACGTCTCCATGTCGGTGAGGTTCAAGTCGGTGAACATGTTCGACAGCAACGTCAGCAGCCGATTGCCGGCGGAGTGCCAGAAGTAGAGGACCCGGTGGGGCCGGCCCGACAAGAAGCGGGAGCCGAAGACCACATCGGCGCGGCCCTCCTCGAGCGGCGACAGCAGTTGGCCGTATTCGGCGGGGTCGTACTCCAGATCGGCGTCCTGCACCACGACGTAGTCGCAGGTCGCCTCGGCGAACCCGCGTCTGAGTGCCGCGCCCTTCCCCTGGTTCTCGGGTTGCAGGAACACCCGGACCGCCGGGTGATCGAGTCCGGCCAGCAACGTGCGGGTTGAGTCGGTCGAGCCGTCGTCGACGATGACCACCTCACCGACCCACGGCGAGTCGAGCACCTGTTTGGTGACCGTCAGGATGGTGGCTTCCTCGTTGAAGCACGGGACGACCACTGAGAGACAGGGACGCGGGAGGGCAGCCATGAGCGACCCGATCGTATCCGTTGCTCGCGACCCGCAGCGAGGTCTTCGTCGCTGAGGGCCGCCGCGGCGAGCACGACCAGCGCGAGCAGCGTCGGGCGGTGCGCCGACTCGACGTTCACGACCCAACCGAAACCGGGCGGGGCGCGCTCGGCCCGCTGCTGGAGCACGTCGAACGCGCCGACGCCGGCGAGGACCGCTCCACCGAACATCGCCGTCAACCGCCGGCGGGCGAGCAGCGCCCCGGGAAGGCACACGCCGGCGGCCAGCAGGCCCCACATCGGGCGGATGAGGACCATGCCGAGCACGCCGGCCACGACGACGGGACCCCAGTCGCAGCGGCCTCGCCGAAGCCAGCCGTGGAACCACTCGGGTGCCGCGAGGGGCTCGGTGTGCTCCGCTCGACGGTTCCCGATCAGGAGGACCAACAGGCCCCCGAGCACGGTCGCGATCGAGATCCCGAGCCCTACCCAGATGCGGCGCTGGGGCGCCCAGCGAAGCTCGACGACCGACGGAGTGGGCGACGCAGGGAGCCACCATCCGTTGAACCCGCCGTCGACCACGACCGGTTCGCCCAGCGAGCGTCCGTCTGCAGTGGCCGACCACCCCGGGTTCCAGCCGTCACCGCTCACGAGCCAGCAGCCCGCGGGGCAGGCAGGCGCGTCGATCCGGCGGGCGCCCCGCGTGCGCCGGGAAGTGACGGCAAGTCCTCCGGGCTGACGGCTGGCGGCGACCGGTGCGGCGAGCACCACGCGGTCGAGATCGAAACCGGTACGGAACCCGGGCGTCGCCTCGAGCAGGTGCTTCCCGCCGGTGAGGCCGAGCAGCGGTCCGGCGCAGAACTCCACGGCCAGCGGGGTGCCGGAGATCGCGTCAGCCGTCGGCCCCGTCAGGCGGACAGCGATGGGTGAGCCGTCCAGGGCGAGCAGATCTTCACGGCAGCCGGTGTCGATGGCCGGTGGCAGGGTGAAGCTGGCGCCGCCGGGCGAGGCCACCTCGGCGATGGCGACGGGAAGGGCGACTGGCTCGCCAGTGCGACGATCGATGGTCGTGCGTTCCTCGACGCCGACGACGCGGATCGTGAGGAGGTCCCCCGTGAGATCGGGCAGCACCAGCTGGAGAGGGCCCACGCCCGAATCGTCGGGCAACTCCACCGCGTGAGCGCGCCCGCCGGCCTCGATCGACAACTCGGTCGGCCGGCTGTGCTCGGCATCGTCGACGAGCTGGATGGTGAGCGCGGAGAGCGGGGCGTCAGGCGCGATCGGCACGGTCAGTGTGGCCCCGGCGGCATCGCCGAAGCCGCTCGTCCACGCAGTCGCCGGGTCTTGGTCGATCGCGGCCCAGGGTCCCGCGGACGGCACACCAGCGAGACGCGAACTCGCACTTGTCCCGGGTGGCACCCCGAGCAGTGCGCCGAGTACCGCATCTCCAGCACGGGGGGAGATCCGGGCTACGGCCGACGGCACCGCGGCGTGATCCCCGGGGACGGAGAACCGCCGGACGAGGCCTCGCTCGGGATCGTCGCGCCACCGATCCATCGCGTCGACGCGCCACCGGTCGAACACGTACGACAGCGCGGCACTCGGTGCGACCGCGCCGAGCCGTTGCGGCACCCGCACGATCTCGCGAGTGGGGGGCAAGGCGTCGATCCGGACCTCGGCGAACCCGACCCCGCTGAACCCGACGTACTGCGGGAGCACGCCGGCGTTGGTCGCGGCGATCTCGAGCTCGATGAACGAGGTCGCCGCGCCGATCGGAATCGGCTGCCCGGCCGGCGTACGCGACGACTCGTCGAGGATCACCGATTGCGTCCCTGTATCCGTGCGCACGACGAGGTCGGTCACCCACCGGTTGGCGCCGTCGACGGGCTGGGTGAGCCACACGGTCGTGACGGGCTGTGGAGTCGTCAGGTCCAGGCGCAGGTACTCGCCGACCACCTCGGCCCGCTCGCCAACGGTCCATGCGGTGGCGGGGTCCCCGTCGACGGCGAGTGCGGCGCGCCGCTCGGGCCATGCCGCGGTGGGGCTGCCATACCCAGTGGCCGAGGCCACCAGTGGGCCTTCCAGTTCGACCACGGTCTGGTCGCCCGAGCGGTCCTCGGGAAAGAGCGGGAGCCGATGATCGGTCGGGTCAGGGCGCAGAACTGGCTGATCGACGAGTTCGAGGAACCCGTCGGTGTCTCGAGACCCTCGCCAGTTGCGGGCCCGCTTGCGGTTGGAGTCGGTGACGATGACGGACTCGGCCACAGCCACGACCGAGTCGAGCTCGTCGTCGTCGAGCGATGCCGCGTACCGGAGCAGCTCGGTACCGTCGAGCAGGCCGGCGGCGGAGGCGTTCACCACGCCGTCGCCGCTGCCGACGATGACGGTCGTGCCGGTCTTGATCCGGGCGATCGGCACCGGCTCGACGACCGGCACGACCGCGAGCTCGGGCACCGACGTGCCGACACGAGGATCGGCGAGGGCGCGCTCGTCGAGCATGGCGACCGAGGGGATGTTCACCAGCGGGGTGCCGTACGGAGTCGGGGCACCGAGCCCGCTCGGGACCGCCTCGTAGGTCGCCCACGTCACTTCGGGACGCGCCGTGCGGAACTTCTCGAACGCCACGTCGCCGGCGAAGACGATGGAGTCGGCGCCGAACAGTCGGGCCACGGGGGCCAGCGCAGCCGGATCGAGCGTGCCGTCGTGGAATCGGGCGTCGAGGGCGTAGAACAGGTCCATCGCGGGCGCGCTGCCGAGCGGCAGCCAGTCGCGCTGCACCACCTCGCGCTCGGTGATGCCCGGCAGGACCGGGTCGACGGTCGTACCCCACCGGGCGACGGCGGACTCGGTGCCGGGCAGCTGCAGGGTGCGATGGCCGGCGGGCAACTCGTCGAGCGCGGCAGCGACTGCCGACCACGCCTCGGGCACGATCTGGGGGTGTTCCAGCCCCGGGTCGACGAACTGCCCGGTGCGCAACGCCGGCAGGTTGACGAGCGCGAGCACCATCACCAGCACCCCCACCAGATGGGCGAGGCGCGGTCGAACGATGTGTAGGGCCGACACGAGGGCCCCTGCGCCCAGGGCGAGGCACAGCACTGCCAACGGCACCGCCCGGGTGGAGCTGCGGATGGCGAGCGTGAGGGTCGAGGTCGATGACCGGGCCAACGGTTGGGTCAGCGGCGAGGAGTCACCGATCGGGTGCGTGCCCACAGCCAGGACGATGGCGACGAGGATCCCGACGATCGCGAACCGGCGGGCCCGCCAACGGACCGCGATCAGCCCGGCCACCCCGACCAGGATCACGAACCAGCCCGCCGCCATCACCATCGTCGACACCTGGTAGTCGACACCCGTCGAGGTGAGTGGACCGGTGGGATCACTCACGTAGAACAGCCAGTACCCGAGCCCGCGAAGCGCCTCGGACGACAACGAGGTGAAACTGACTGCTTCGAGGGTTTCGGAGTACGACAGCACCGGGGCGCCGTAGGTGGCCTGGACCCAGAGCGCGACGAGCCACCACATCGACGCGGCGATCGACAACCCGCCGATCCGGAGCGCGACTGCGCCGGCCTGCTTCCAGTTCAGTTCCCGGCGCCAGGCGCTGTCGGCCAACCAGAGCAGCGGTGCCGGGGCGATCATCGCCATTGCCGTCGCGTTGATACCGCCGACCGTCGCGACGACGAGGGCGAACAGGATCGGATCTCGCCACCCGCCGCGCCGGGCCGCGCGGGCCGTCAGCCCGATCAGCCACCCCAACCCGGCCCACGGCAGCAGCAGGACCGACGTACGCGAGATGTAGGGCAGCACGTACGGGGAGAGCTGATAGACGACCGCGGCGACGACGACGCCCAGTCCGGTCAGACCGAATCGTCGGGCGCACCACCGCACGCCCAGTCCCGCGACGAACACGATGGTGCCGATCCACAACCGGTGGGCCACCCAATCGGGCAGACCGAGTCGCTCCATGGTCCAGAACCACGGACCGCTCGGCCACAGGTAGCCGATCGTCTGATGCGGGACCCATCCCGCGAACTGCCGGTCATCCCACGACCACAGCGAGTCGGCGAGCAGCCGGCCGGGGTCGAGGTACAGGTACAGCTTGGTGTCGGCCGGGATCCGTCCCCGAGCCGAGGCGAGGCTGGGGACGTAGGCGAGCAGCGCGAGCAGCACGATGCCCAGACGGTCGACGAGCGTGGTCGAGCGGCCGAGGTCGCTGGGCGGGGTCACGGGATCGCCGCGAACCCACCGTAGAGCACAGGGAGCAACACCAGGCCTCCGCCGCAGGCCACCATCAGCCACGACCATTGATCCGTCCATCGCTTCGGCCACCACGCAGCGACACCGATCAACAAGGGGAACGCCGTGTACAGGAAACGGGGACGCGCCGTCACGGTGGACGGCATCAGCATGAGGGCGAGCACCACCGCGCTGTACACCAACCACGGCCACGGCAGCCGCATCGAGATCGACGCGTAGATCATGATCAGCATGGCCGCCACGCTCGAGAGCGTGAGCAGATTCGCCGGCGAGCTCAGCGGATGAACGAGCGCGTTGCCGATCGCGTCGAGCGCCTTGAGCCCGAAGCTGATGCCCTCGTCCCACGCCTCGCGTTGGACGCGGAACCAGACACCCCGCTCGTCGGCGTGTCGGGACAACAGCACCTGGAACGCCACCCAACCGAACGGCGACAGGGCCGGCGCCACGAGTGACCGCCAGGCTCGTTTGCGATGGATGGCGATGACGGCGGCCGCTGCGCACGCGAAGCAGATCGCGACGCCGTTCGGGCGCGATGCGGTGACCAGCGCGGCGACAACGCCGGCCAAGGCCCATCGCTCCTGGTGCAGCAGCAGCAGACAGCACGCGACGAGGACGAACATGAGCGCCTCGCTGTAGGCGAACGACAGCACGAAGCTGCCGGGGAACAGCGCCATGAGCACCATCGATCGCTCGGCGATGTCGATGTCGAACAGCCGGCGGGCGAGGAGCCCGACCAACAGGACGGCCACGAAGCCGAGCACGTTGTTGACGATCAGGGTGGTGAGGACATCGCCGCCGGGGAGCACTCGATCAAGGGCCCTGATCATGAACGGGAACACCGGGAAGAACGCAGCACGTGCCTCCAGCATCCCGAACGTGACATCGGGCGGGATGCGACGTGGGTATCCCGTGCGAATGATCTCGTAGTACCACCGACCGTCCCACGAGTTCAGGACGTCGAAGATCCCGGTCGACGCCGATTCCGGCACCAGGAGCGTCGGGTCGAGCTCGCGGGCCCGGACGTCACGCGCGGTCGACACTGCGGCGGCGCCCACGATGATGCAGACCCGAGCGATGACATAGGCGAGGAGCGCGACGAGCCGGGCGCGTTTCCATGCAGCCTGCTGCTGCGCAGAGTCAGTGGCGCCCCGGCCCGCTGCCAATCCGGTGGCGGACACGGTGGGCGAACGTAGCAGTCGGTCGACCACCGCCGATGATCGAGTACCGGGGCTCACCACGTCGCGATGGGGATGATCCGGCGGCCCGGCCCGAACCGTGGGGCCCGCCATCCGTCGGCGAAGAGCAACGCGATGGCCCGGCCCCGCTGCCCTCGATACGGCTCGAGCAGCTCCAGCATCCGCTCGTCGGATCCGCGCGCTTCGCCGGCCAACGCCCAGCACACCGCATGAGGGATCCAGAAGTCACCCACGGCAACGGCATCGGGATCACCCAGAGCCGGGCCGAGAGCGGATCCGATCGTCCACGGACCGACACCGGAGACGAGCGACAGCACCCGGCGGGCCTCGTCGGGATCGGCCGCCTCATCCAGTCCGTCGAGGCGCGACGCATGCCGAGCGACTTCCCGTAATGCATCGGCCCGCTTGCGTTCGATGCCGAAGCGGTGGAACCACCAGTAGGGCTGGCGGGCGAGCAGCTCGGGCCGAGGTGGCAGCCGGAGGGGCCGCGGTCCGGGCGCCGGCTCACCGGCCGCCAGGCACAACTGGCGCCACGACTTCATCGCTTCGCCCACGGTGACCCGTTGGGCGATCACGATGGGGAGCAACGTGTGATAGAGCCGACGGCTGCGGCCGATGAGATGGCCGGGATGGCGGCGTTGCGCATCGAGCACCTGCGGGTGTCCCTCGGTGAACAGCACCGGCTCGTCGATCGCTCCGAGCAGTTCGGGCACCCGCTCGAGGAGCCAGGGCGCGCCCGGGCCCCACGCCTCGGCGCCGACTCCCGACGGCGACCAGGTCACGTGCAGCGTGCCGGCGCCGATCGGAGTGTACGTCGCCCACCACCACCCACCCGGCTCCCGCTGCACGGTTGGATCGCCCCGCCCGTTCTGGTGCACCCGCAGCACTCCACCAGGATCGAGCGGCGGAGCGGCGAGATCGATCATCACATCGCCCACCGTACCCAGCGGGTCGGTCACAGTTCGGGACGCCCCGCCGGCGACGGGGCGCGCACGCCGAACGGACGGACGGCGAGCAGCCCCCCGTCGAGGAACGCCACCACGAGCGCGGTGGCCGCGTCGAGATCGGGTCGGGGTTCAGCAGCCCAGCGGGTGGCGAAGGCGCGCAGCGCCTGCTCGACCTGCGGTCGCGATCAGGAGTGCTTCGGGCGTCCCCCCGAAGTACGCGCCGAGCCAGGCGACCCCGGCACTGGGGTCCTCGGTGGCCAGCCGGTACGCCCCGACGCCTCGGGTGGCGAACCCGAGATGGGCTCTCACGAACGCGACGAGCAGGTCATGCGCAGCGGACGCCGACGCCACCGCTGCCTCCAGCCCGGCCACGAACTCCCGGACGAAGCGGCGCCGCACCTCGCTCACCAGGTTGGAGCGGTCACCGAAGTACTCATAGACCAGTGCCCGAGAGACACCGGCCTCGGCGGCCACCAGATCCACGTTCACCGAGCTTGCATCGGCGAGCGCGAACACCCGCATCGCCGCGGCGAGGATCGCCTCTTGCCGCTCGCCTCGCTCCATCCGCCGTCGACGAACCGGACGGTGTTCGACCAGGTCCGGATCGACCGTCGTCATGGGACGGCGAATCAGCCGGTGGACACGAGGGGGAAGTGGCAGGCGACGAAGTGCCCGTCCTCGGTCGGTCGGAGCTGGGGTTCCTCGGCCGCGCAGCGCTCCTGGGCGAAGGGGCAACGCGTCGCGGAACCGGCAGCCCGACGGCGGCAGGACTGGAGATGGGGGTTCGCCCGCGATGCGCTTGCGAGCTGTCGCCTGGATGCTCGGATCGGGCTCCGGGATCGAGCTCAGCAGCACCTCGGTGTACGGATGACGGGGATGGCGGTAGAGGTCGTCGGCCGGTGCCACCTCGCAGACCTTGCCGAGGTACATCACTGCCACGCGGTCCGACACGTTCTTCACCACCGCGAGGTCATGGGCGATGAAGATGAGCGTCAGGTGGTGCGATGCCTTCAGGTCTTCGAGCAGGTTGAGCACCTGGGCCTGCACGCTGACATCGAGGGCCGACACCGGTTCGTCGCAGATGATCATCTTGGGGTCGAGCACCAAGGCGCGGGCGATCGAGATGCGTTGGCACTGCCCACCGGAGAACTGATGGGGCTGGCTGTCAGCCGCCCGTTGCGGATCGATCCCGACCTCTTCGAGCGTCCGATCGACCTTGGCCTGGCGCTCGGCCTTGGTGCCGACGTTCCAGATGTTCAGCGGCTCCATCACGATGTCGCGCACCTTGCGGCGCGGGTTCAACGACGAGATCGGATCCTGGAAGATCATCTGGATGCTGGTGCGCGCTTCACGCATCTTGTCGCTGGCGAGTGAGGTCAACTCGTTGCCGTTGAACCGGATCGACCCCGAGGTCGGCCGGGGGAGCTGCATGATCGCCCGACCGGTGGTCGACTTCCCGCAGCCGGACTCGCCGACCAGACCGAGGGTCTCGCCGGGCAACACGTCGAAGGAGATCCCCGACACGGCGTTGACCTTGAGCCCGGTGCGGCCGACCGGGAACTCGACCACGAGATCCTCGACCCTGAGCAACGAGGAGTCGGCCTCGTGCAGGTGTGCTTTGCCGGACCCGGCCATCAGTTCCCCCCTCCGGCCGCGATGGCCGGCTCGGTCTGGTGTCGACGAACGTTCACGCTGTGCCACACATCGGACCCGACCGGGTACCAGCACCGGAAGAAATGACCGGACGCGCCGATCTCGGTGAGGGGCGGCTGTTCGCTTCGGCACTTCTCCTGCACGTACGGGCAGCGGGGAGCGAAGCGGCAACCCTTCGGTGGGTTCACGAGGTCCGGGGGCCGTCCCCCGATCGCCTCCAGCCGGGTGTGCGAGGGTGAGGAGAGCTTCGGGATGCTGCGCATCAGCGCTTCGGTGTACGGCATCTTCATGTCGGCGAACAACGCGACGGTCGGCGCCACCTCCACGATCTGCCCGGCGTACATCACCGCGATGTCGTCGGTGTGGTTGGCGACCACCCCGAGGTCGTGGGTGACGAGCACCACCGACATGTTCCGGTCGGTCCGTTGGTCCTGGATCAGGTCGAGGATCTGCGCCTGGACGGTGACGTCGAGCGCAGTCGTGGGCTCGTCGGCGAACAGCACGGTCGGGCCGCAGGCGAGGGCGATCGCGATCATCACCCGCTGGCGCATCCCGCCCGACAGCTCGTGGGGGTATTGGTCGACCCGTTTCGTGGGCTCCGGGATCCCGACATCCGACAACAGCCGCTCGGCGGTCGCTCGGGCGTCGGACTTCGACATGCCGAGGTGCACACGGAGGGGCTCGGCGATCTGGCGACCGATCGTCATGAGCGGGTTCAGCGACGACATCGGATCCTGGAAGATCATCGACATCTCCTGGCCCCAGAAGCGGCGCATCTCCTTCATGCCCAGGCCACCGATCTCGTGGCCGTTGTAGCGGACCGAACCGCCTCGGATGGTGCCCCGCGTCGGGATCAGACCCATGATCGTGCGCGACAGGATCGTCTTGCCCGAACCGGATTCGCCGACGATGCCGAGCGTGCGCCCGCGTTCGAGCCGCAACGTCACTCCGTCGACCGCTCGCACGATCCCGTTGGTCGTGCGGAAGTGGGTCTTGAGGTCGGTGACCTCGAGCAGCGGACCGCCGTGCTCCTGGCGTTCGGCGGCCTGGATGATGCTCATATCGCGGCCTCTCGGATGTCGAATCGCCGGGCGACGTGGTCGCCGATGACGTTGAATGCCAGCACGGTGACGAAGAACATCAGGCACGGGAAGATGGTCGCCCACCACGCCTGCTCGATGCGCTGGCGGTTCTCGCTGACGAGGAGTCCCCACGTCGGCGACGGCAGCTTCACGCTGTATCCCAGGAAGGCCAAGCCGCCCTCGGCCACGAGCAACACCGCGATGCCGGTGAAGACCACCGACATCATCGCGGGCACCAGGTTGGGCACGATCTCGCGAATGATGATCCGGCGCTTGTTGGCACCGACGCTCTGGGCCGCCAGCACGAACTCCCGTTGCGCGATCGACAACGTCTGGGCCCGAACGATCCGGGCGACCGGAGCGATCGACAACAGCCCGAGGACCAAGGTGACCGACCAGCTCCGGGTGAGCCAGTCGAAGCTCTCGTTCTGCGCCGACAGGACGTCGAGTCGCCCGATCACGAGGATCGCGATCACGAGCACCGGGAAGGCGAGCAGCGTGTCGAACACGATCGACAGCACCCGGTCGATCGCTCCTCGGAAGTAGCCGGCGATCACGCCGAGCGTGCCGCCGATGGTGAGGCCGAGCACGATCGACACGACCGCGACCCGCAGCGAGGTCTGCGCGCCGTACACGCACCGGGCGAACACGTCGCGGCCGAGTTGGTCGCTGCCGAACCAGAAGTCGGAGCCGGGACCGAGCTTGAACGGACCCGGCCCCTCGGACTCGTTGGTCGTAGCGCCGAACGAAGGGCAGGTAGTCGGCGGCGACGGCGAGAAACAGCACCAGGGCAAGCCAGGCGACGCCCAGCCACATGGCGATCGGTCGCCGCTTGCGCAGCGGTTTGACATCGTCGGTCGGCTCGACCACGACGTCGGGCGGCTCGTCGGTGGTCATCATCGCAGCGCCCTCGCATGTCGAATTCGGGGATCGATGACCGCGTAGAGCAGGTCGACGACCAGGTTGACGAACACGACCACCGCGACCAGCAGCGCGGTGATCGCCTGGATCACCAGGAGGTCGTTGGACTGCACGGCGAAGACCAAGCGGTCGCCGATGCCGGGCATGGCGAAGAACGTCTCGGCGATCACCGCGCCGCCCACCAGGCCACTCAGCTGGAGCGCCACGCTCGTGATCAGGCTGAGGATCGACGCCCGCAGGGCATGGCCCCACAGGATGCGAGTCGGGCGACATGCCCTTGGCCCGGGCGAGCATGACGAAGTCACTCTGCAACGTGGAGATCATGTCGGCGCGGAGGAACCTGCTCCACACCGCGCCGAGCCCGAGGCCGAGGGTGATCGAGGGGAGGAAGAAGTTCTTGAAGTGCTCGACCGGATTGGTCCAGGGCGCGATGTAGTTCGAGTCGGTGGGGAAGAACGAGAACTTCAACGCCACGAAGTACAACAAGCAGCACCGCGAGCACGAGCGGTGGTGTGGAGATCGACGCGAACGAGCCGAGCGAGCTGACGCGGTCGAACAATCCGTCCCGGCGATACGCCGAGTACACGCCGACCGGGAGGGCGATCAGCAACCCGAGGAAGATCGCCCAGAAGCCGATGAAGAACGTCGGCGGGACTCGCTGCTTGAACATGTCGAGCACGGTCTGGCTCTGCAGGTACGACTTGCCCATGTTGCCCGTGACCATGTCCTTGAGCCAGTAGCCGTACTGAACGGGCAGTGGCTTGTCGAGGTACGGGTAGTCGGCCTCGACCTGGTCGAGGACTTCCTGGCCGACCGCGCCCCCGGCGAGGTCGCGCACCGGGTCCTTGGACCCGACACGGGTGGCCACCATCACGATGAAGGTGACGATGATGAAGACGATGGCGAACTGCGCGCAACCGTTGGAGTGCGTAGCGCACGGGGTTGCCCCTTCGGACGATCGAGGATGAAGCCCGGCCGTCGGCCGGCGAGGATGCCCTCGCCGGCCGACGAATCAATCAGTCACTCGCTGATGAAGGCCGCAGTGAGGTAGATCTGGCCCGGGAACCCAGCTCCGTCACGCAGGTAGTCACCTGAACCGTCGGCCTGGGGCAGTCTTGCCGATGCCTTGCACCTTCGGTGCCAGCATCACGCCCCAGTCGGTGAAGTTGTGCGGCAGGATCCAGCATTCCTTGGCGAACTGGCGGTTGATGTCCTCGGCGTAGCCCTTGCGGACCTCGGCGTCGGTCTCGCTGCGAGCCTTGGTGAGCAGATCATCGATCACCGGGTCGCTCAACCGACCGAAGTTCAGGGCGATCTGCCCGGGCGGAAGTGCAGCCGAGGAGTTCCACCAGAAGTTCTGCTGGTCCACGTAGAGACCGGCGTGGTTCCGCCATCCGAAGATGTCGAATGCCACATCACCGAGCAATGCGTTGTTGATCAGCTTCGACTGCTCGATCTGGTCGATCGTGACGTCGACACCCGCCGCACCCCACACGTCGCTGAGGAACTGGGCGCGGGCCAGGTTCGTGGCCGAGGTGGTGGTGGAGAAGTTGATCGCGATCGGACCGTTCTCGGCCTCGTAGGCCGCGATCGCTTCGGCGGCCGCATCGGGGTCGTAGGGGAGTGAACCGTTGTCCTCGAGGTAGCCCTCCTGACCGGGCGAGAACGGACCGTTGGCGACGTCCCCGAAGCCGTTGTAGACGACGTCGATCAGCTCCTGCTTGTCGAAGGCCTGACCCAGTGCGCACCGCACCTCGCGGAGTTGAGCGGGCTGCCCTCCTTGCTCAGGTTAGCAGTAGGTAGTTGGTCTCGCTGAAGGTGTCCTGGAGGACCTGCACGAAATCAGGGTCCTCCGAGAAATCACCGACCACACCGGAGTCCGACGCGGAGAACATGTCGATGTCGCCACCCCGTAGGGCGGTGCCGGCCACCTGTGGGTCGGGGATGACCCGGAACTCGATCTCATCCAGGTAGGGCAAGGCGTTGCCGTCGGCGTCCTTGAGCCAGTAGTTCGGGTTCTTCTTCACGATGAGCTTGTCGCCGGGGGCGAAGCTCTCGAGCGTGAACGCCCCGGTACCCACTGCCTTGGTGGCGTCGCCCGTCCCGGCGGTGACCTCGTCGAGCCACTTCTTCGAGGCGACGAAGCCGGCCTGCCCACCGAGGTAGTAGGGGAACAGCGGCCACGGGACCGCCGTAGCGATGGTGTAGGTCAGCTCGTCGATCTTCTCCATCACTGCGTTGCCCTCGGCGTCCTTGGCGACGTCCTTGAGCGAAGCGCCGACGAGGAGGCTCTTCACCGTGTTGTTGAAGTTCAGCATTCCGGCATCGGCGTTGAGGTCGGTGCCGTCGTGGAACTTGATGCCTTCGCGGAGCTTGATGGTGAACACCGTGCTGTCGGCGTTGGCGGTGATGCTCTCGGCCAGGAACGGGCGCCAGTTCAGGTCTTTGTCGACCGTGACGAGGGAGTCGTAGAACGTGCGGGCCCGTTCCTGGCAGAACGAGTCGCACTGGACGACGGACGGGAGCCAGCCGTTGGCGGCTTCGGCCTCGCCGGCGACGATGAGCTTGCCGCCCAGTACGGGCGCGACCGCTGCCGCAGTGGTGGTGGTCTCCTCGACCGGCGTCTCGGCGTCGGTGGTCGGGGTGTCGCCGTCGGTTTCCTCCGTGACGGCAGCGGATGTCTCCGTCGCCACCTCGCTGTCATCGGTACCGGCATCGACCGATGTCTCGTCCTTCTTGTTCCCGCAAGCCGCGGCCACCAGGCCAAAGCTCACCAGGACGGCCAGTGCGGCTCGACGGCCTCGACGTCCGTGTCCCTGCGTGTTCCCCACGCTTCCCCCTTGTCGTTGTGTCGCGATTTCGACGCGCCGGTGTGAGATGCACCCCAGACGTGCTGCTACCCCTCTGTGACGCACGCCACACACCAGCGGGCTCAACGTAGGTCGCTATTGGACGGTCTGTCAACGCGAACGGGCACGGAGCCCAAGGAGCGGCCGGTGACGAGCCGTATCGTCGGGGGTCGTGTCGGTGACCCTGCGACCAGACTGGCTCCAGACGCCGCACCCCGACCGCCTGGCGCCGACGCATGCGCGGTACGAGCAGATCATCGCCGCTCACGGGCGCTCTGTCACGCTCGGCCTGTCGACGTACCGCGATCCGGCGAGCGGGGCGGTCGCCATGACGGCCGAGTACCTCGCCGAGCGTGGGTATTGCTGCGAGGCTGGCTGCCGGCACTGTCCCTACGTGCGGTAGCCGCCGCGCTCTAACGTTGCCGGCGTGCTCAAGCAACTGATGGTGAAGCCCGGGAGCAAGCTCTCCTTGAAGCGGCGGCCGACCGATGCCACGCTCGGCTGGGACAAGGTCGAGGCCCAGGAGGAACTCGCCGAGGTGCTCGGCCGCCTCGCCGAGCTGCAGACCCGGCTGTTCGCCGAGGGCGGCCAGGCGCTGCTCGTGGTGCTCCAGGCGATGGATGCCGCCGGCAAGGACGGCACGATCCGGTCGATCCTGACCGGCTTGAACCCCGCCGGTGTCCGGGTGACGAGCTTCGGGGTGCCGGCCGGGCGAGAGACGGAGCAGGACTATCTCTGGCGGGTCCACGCCGCCTGCCCGCGCAAGGGCGAGATCGGCGTGTTCAACCGGTCCCACTACGAGGACGTGCTCGTGGTGAGGGTGAAGGGTTTCGTGCCCGAGGATCGTTGGCGCCGCCGCTACGCCCACCTGCGTGACTTCGAGCAGCTGCTCGCGGACGAGGGCACCCGCATCGTCAAGTTCTTCCTGCACATCTCGCCCGAGGAGCAGGCGAAGCGGATGCAGGACCGCATCGACGACCCCACCGAGCAGTGGAAGTTCCGCCTGGGAGACCTCGACGATCGCAAGCTCTGGCCCGACTACCTCGCCGCCTACGAGGAGGCGATGACCGAGACCAGCGCGGCCCACGCCCCGTGGTACGTGATCCCCGCCGACCGCAAATGGGTCCGTAACCTGGCCATCGCCCGGATCCTGCTCGCCACGCTCCGGGACATGGATCCGAAGCTCCCCGATCCCGAGCCGGGCCTCGCCGGCCTACGTGTCGTGTGAAGGCTGTGTGACAAGGCCTCGATTTGATCAGCCCGAACAGCGCTGCCGGCCTTTACGAAATGTAAATTCGGGGGAGCCATGGCCGTGTTGACCCCGACCACTCTCGTCGACGCCCTCGAAGCGCTGGCCACCCACCCGGACGCGACCGTGCTGGCGGGAGGTACCGACGTGATGGTGGAGTTCAACTCCGGGCACCGCCGCGCCGTCGACATCGTCGCCATCGACCGGGTCGCCGAGTTGGCGACCTGGACGATCGGCGCCGACCGGGTGGTGATCGGCGCCGGGTGCACGTATCGCTCGCTCGAGTCGGGTGAACTGGCGGCCGTCGTGCCGGCGCTCGCCCAGGCCAGTCGAACCGTCGGTTCCCCCCAGATCCGCCAGACCGGCACCATCGGGGGGAACCTCGCCACCTGCTCCCCGGCCGGTGACACCCTGCCCGTGCTGGCGGCGCTCGACGCGGTCGTGCACCTCGCATCGGCCTCTGGCACCCGCCGCCTGCCGGTGGCCGAGTTCATGGTCGGCGTCAAACGCACTGCGCTCACCCCCGGAGAGCTCGTCACCGCGATCGAGATTCCGCGGCGCCCCGGATGGCAGCGCTACGCCAAGGTGGGGACTCGCAACGCGATGGTGATCGCGGTCGCCAGTGCCTGTCTGGCGACCGACACCGTCGCGCGAGCCGTCGCCATCGCGCTCGGTTCGGTTGGTCCCACTGTCGTGCGGTGCACGCAAGCCGAGGAGTACGCGGCAGAGCTGGTCGATTGGGAGCACCTGCGCGTCGATGCCGAAGCGGCTCGCGAGTTCGGCCGGCTCGCCGCAGCCGCCAGCCGGCCGATCGACGACCACCGCTCCACCGCGGCCTACCGGCGCCACGCGGTCGGCGTGCTCGCGACCCGGATGCTGCAACGGGCGTTCCCCGGATGAGCTCGAAAGGTGCTGACCCGTGACGATCGATGACGGGCCCCTGCCCGAGGCGGAGGCGTACACCTTGCGCATCAACGGCGCCGATCACGAGATCCGCGATTCCTGGGTGGGGGAGAACCTGCTGTACGTGCTGCGGGAGCGAGCCGGCCTCACGGGGACCAAGGGCGCGTGCGAGCAGGGCGAGTGCGGTTCGTGCTCCGTGCTCGTCGACGATGCGCTCGTCTGCTCGTGCCTGGTGCTCGCCGCGAGCGCGGTCGGGCGCGACATCGTGACCGTGGAGGGCATCGCCCCCCACGGCGCGCCGAGCGACGTGCAGGACGCATTCATCGCCGCAGGGGCGGTGCAGTGCGGGTTCTGCACCCCAGGGTTGATCATGGCGACCCATGCCCTGCTCGACTCGTCGCCCGCTCCGAGCGAGCTCGAGATCCGCGAAGCGTTGTCCGGCAACATCTGCCGGTGCACCGGTTACGGGCGGATCCTCGACGCCGTGGCCCGGGTGGCCGTGGCCCGTACTGCGGCTGCGACATGACAGGCGTCGTCGCAGCTGTTGACACCGGGGTTCGGCCGGGGCGCATCGGTGACAACGCCCGCCGCCCCGACGGCACGGCCAAGGTGCAGGGCAGCTTCGCGTTCTCCTCCGACCTCGGGGCGGAGGGCTGCCTGTGGGGCGCCACGCTGCGCTCGCCGCATCCCCACGCCCGGATCGTCCGGATCGATGTCTCGCCGGCGTGGCGGATCAGCGGGGTGGAAGCGGTGATCACCGCAGCCGACGTCCCCGGCCTCCCCGTGTACGGCTTGATCAGCCAGGACCAGCCGGTCTTCGCGAGCAACGTCGTTCGCTACGTCGGCGAGCCGATCGCTGCGGTCGCCGCCGATCATCCAGAGACGTGCCGCCGGGCGCTCGCCGCGATCATCGTCGAGTACGAGCTGCTGGAACCGCTCACCGACGCCGAGGCCGCGATCGATCCCGGAACGCCGGCGATCCACCCGGCCGGCAACGTGTTCCGCCACCAGCGCATCGTGCGCGGCGATCAGTCGATCCACGGTGCCGTGGTCGTCGAAGGCGACTACGAGATCGGCATGCAGGACCAAGCCTTCCTGGGGCTGGAAGCGGCGATGGCCCTGCCCGATCCCGGCGGCGCAGGTGTCGAGCTGTACGTCGCCACGCAGTGGCTGCACGAGGACCGCAAGCAGATCGCGGCCTGCCTCGGGCTCCCCGAGACGAGCGTGCGCCTGGTGCTCGGCGGTGTCGGCGGGGCGTTCGGCGCGCGCGAAGACATCAGCCTGCAGGTCCACACCTGCTTGCTCGCGCTGCGAACCGGTCGGCCGGTACGGATCCACTACGACCGCGCCGAGAGCTTCTTGGGCCACGTCCACCGGCACCCGGCGCGCATCTGGATGCGACATCACGCCGACTCCGATGGCCGGCTCTTGAAGGTGGAGGCCCGCTTCGTCCTGGACGGCGGGGCGTACGTGTCGACGTCATCGGCGGTGTTGGTCAACGCCATCACCCACGCCCAGGGCCCCTACCGGTGCGAGAACGGGGTCATCGACGGCTACGCCGTGCGCACCAACAACCTGCCGTGCGGCGCGATGCGCGGTTTCGGTGTGGTGCAGGCGTGCTTCGCCCACGAAGGCCAGATGGACAAGCTGGCCGCCGCCGTGGGCGTCACTCCGGTCGAGATCCGGCTGCGCAACGCCATGCGCACGGGCGATCGGTTGCTGACCGGCCAGGTGGTCGAGAGCGTGGCGCCGGTCGAACGGTGCATCCGGGAGACTGCCGCCCTGCCGATGCCGCCCGAACCGATCGGCGGGTTCGACGGCGATCCGCTCCACCTGCCCGGCGGCACCGGACTCACCGCCGAGAACCGTCACATCCGCCGGGGGATCGGCTGGGGCGTGGCCATCAAGAACTTGATGTACTCCGAGGGGTTCGACGACTACTCGACGGCGCGATGCCGGCTCACCGAGGGCATCGTCACCCTGGAGTTCGCCACCGCCGAGGTCGGCCAGGGCTTCGTCACGATCGCCCCGCAGATCGCCCGCACGGTGCTCGGGGTCGACGATGTCGTGCTGGAGCCGAGCACCACACGGGTGGGTTCGGCCGGTTCCACCTCGGCGTCCCGCCAGACGTGGATGAGCGGCGGCGCGGTCGATGCCGCGTGCCGCAAGGTCCGCGAGCTGCTGTTCGAGCGGGTCGGCGAGCGGTGGGGTGTCGATCCGCTCCGGTTGATCATCGACGGCACCGACGTCGTGGATTCCTTCGATCGGTCCCGCCGCCTCAGCGTCACCGAAGCCACCACGGGCGTGGTGTTCGACGAGACCGTCGAGTTCCGCCACCGCCCGACCGAGGACCTCGACGCCGACGGCCAGGGCGCGTGCCACACCGCGTTCGCATTCGTCGCCCACCGCGCAGTGGTCGATGTCGATCCCGAACTGGGCCTGGTGAAGGTGGTCCAGATCGCCACCGCTCAGGACGTCGGCCGGGCACTCAACCCGTTGTCGGTGCTCGGCCAGATCGAGGGGGGCATTGCCCAGGGACTCGGACTCGCGGTGATGGAGGAGATCATCATCACCGACGGCAAGGTCCGCAATGCGAGCTTCACCGACTACCTCCTGCCGACGATGCTCGACATGCCGCCCGTGGTGGTGTCATTGATCGAGGAACCCGATCCGCAGGCGCCGCTCGGGGCCAAGGGGGTCGGCGAGGCGCCGTGCATCTCGGTGACCCCGGCGATCGTCGCCGCCATACGCGACGCCATCGGGAAAGACCTCCACAGGACCCCGGTACGTCCCCAAGACATCGCGCTCGGCTCCTGAAGACGGGGCCCGGCCCACCCCTGGGCGCACTAGGTCACCGACGCTGCGACCAACTAGGTTCCGTGATTCCGAGCGAACCAGGGAGTCGATGTTGTCCGAGGATCGGGAGATCATGTCGTGGGAGATCTTCGGCGGCGCGTCGCGTGAACTCGCCCACGCCGTCGCCGACGACGGGTACGAGCCCGACATCATCCTCGCCATCGCCAGGGGCGGGCTGCTGCTGGCGGCATCGCTCGGCTACGCGCTCGCGGTCAAGAACGTCTACACGATGAACGTCGAGTTCTACACCGGGGTCGACCAGCGCCTCGCCGTTCCGATGATCCTGCCGCCGGTGCCCGATCTGATCGATCTCGATCACGCCAAGATCCTCATCGCCGACGACGTCGCCGACACCGGCAAGACGCTCAAGCTGGTCAAGGAGTTCTGCGCCGGCAAGGTCGCCGAGGTGCGGTGCGCGGTGCTGTACGAGAAAGCCATCTCGGTGGTCCAGTGCGAGTACGTCTGGAAGCGGACCGACCGCTGGATCAACTTCCCGTGGAGCGACAAGGAGCCCGTCGTGGCTCGCACCAACGTGGTCAAGGACGCCGAGCGCGGGATTCCCTGCTCAGGGCCACCTTGCCGTGGACCGGACGATTCCCACACGAAAACTTGATGGCGCCCTTTCCGTCATCGCCGCACCCCTTCGACGTCCTGGTTGACCGTGACCCGGGATGTGTTCCCGGGACGGCTGGCGGAAGGAACCGGTACGTGGGACTCCCCCTCGTCGAGATGGGCGTGGGCGCAGCGATGGTGATCGCCATCGCCGCGGCCCTGGTGCAGCGCCGCAAGGTGTACGGCGGCGTCCGGCTGTCGTTCGATCCCCGCTTCGTCACCGAACGGCGTCGTATGAGCCGATCCCGTTGGTGGGATCGTCAGGTCCGCCTCGCCCATGCCGCCGCGGTGCGGCGGGCGACGGTGCGGTTGAAGCGGACCCAGGCCCGGTACGAGGAGGCCCGCGACGACGCGATCATCGAGGCGTCGCGCCGCTGCTCGCCCGGGAGGGGCGAAATCGTCGCCACCTTCGGCGACCTGGTGCTCTGCGAGCACGAAGTGATCATCGGGCGACGGTCCGCCTCGCTCACCGGGGCCCGCGCATCGGTTGCCGGCCACCCGAAGGGTTGGGAGGTCAGGGTCGGGCCGGAGTCCGGTCCGTTCATCGCCAGCGTGTATTCCTCCCGTGACGAGGCCGAGCAGGCCGCCGAGTCCATCAACGCCCAGGCGTACGACCACGATCGCTACCGCCTCGATCAACCTCGCCTGTTGCACACCGCCCAGGTGATGGCGATCGAAGCGCTCGATCGCAGCGATCTCGAGTGGGCGGAGGCTCGCCTCGCCGTGGCGCTCGACAGCGGTCACCTCGCCGTCGAGCGGGTCGTCGCCCGCACCGAGCGAGCGCTCGCTCGTGACGCCTACGTCGATGCGCTCGGCCGAGAGGCAGCGGCCCCCGAGGATGACGGGCTGGGAAAGCCGGCCCTGCGGGCCCATCGGCGCCCGAGCGCGAACCGGCGGACCCGGTGGCGGCGCACCGAGGTCAACCAACCTTCTTCAGCAGGGTGAGGGCGCAGTTGCGCCCGCTCGCACCCCACACTCCGGCACCCGGGAACGTGGCGGCACCGGTGAGGAAGAGGCCGGGCACCGCGGTCTCGTAGCGGGTCAGCTCCGGTTGCCGCGAGCGCAGCGCAGCGAGTGGCCCACCGGCGAAGCTGGTCGCGTGCCCGAACGGCATGTTGAAGTCCGACTCGTAGCGGTCGGGTGTCATCACTCGCCAGTCGACCACCGTGTCGAGGAATCCGGGCCGGACCAGGCCGGCGAAGCGCTCCAGCCAGCGCTGCGGTTCGGTCGAGCCCGGCCAGCCTCCGGGAATCCGGTACGGCGTGAGGAGCACCTCGAGACTCAACACGTGGCGACCTGCGGGCGCCATCGAAGGATCGACCGCCGTGGGCACGTTGACCAGGAACACCGGGTCACGCGGTACCTCGCCGTGGGACAGCCCGCCGGCGGCCGCAGCCATCGCGGCGACCGGCGGCGCCACCACGCCGGTGGGCACGAGGGCGTCGGATGCATGGGGGTGTCCGTCGAGCGCCGAGAAGCGGGGGGCCTCGGTCAGCACCGCGTCGATCTTGGATTCGTAGCCCTCGTGGTGCACGGTGTTGCGCCAACGCTCCACCATGCGCGCTGCGCCGGCGGGTGGATCCGACAGCCATTCGACGAAGGTCCGTCGCGGGTCGCAGGCCGACACGACGATCGGGGCGTCGAACTCTTCGCCCCCGGCCAGGGAGACGCCGCGGACCCGGTGCCCGTCGCTACGGATCGAGGCCACCCGCGAGCCGGTGCGCAGCTCGCCGCCCGCCGCCTGGAACGCGCCGAGCAGTGCGGTGGGCAGCATCCCGCTGCCGCCGAGTGGCCGACCGATCGTGGCCACGTGACGCATCGCGAGGGTGAGCGCCCCCAGACCGGTGCCCGGGGCGTCGGGTGACATGCCCCAGACGAACGGCCCCACCGCGAGGGGCGGCGCCAACAGGTCATCAGTCGTGAAGAACTGCCGGAGCACCTGGCTCGCGCTCATCCGGCTCCATCGCAGGAGCGTGACGGCGCTGCCGATGCCGCGCTTCGCGGCGGTCGCGATGAGACCCGGCGCACTGGGCGGTTCGGCGGCGGCGGCGAGCACGAGTCTCGCCGCCGGGCCGGCCACCTTCACGTACCGGCGGTAGCCGTCGACCTCGCCCGGATGGTGCCGGCGGAGCTCGTCGAGCGTGCGTTCGACATCGTGGTACTGGAACCATGGTGCACCTCCGGCCCACGACATGTTGAGCGCGGCCGGGTCGACATCGAGGTACTCGAGACCGTGTTCGGCGAGCCGGAGCTCCTCGCTGACCGGCGTCGTGCGAAACGTGATGTGATCGCAGTTGCAGATGTTGACCCGCGCACCGAACACCTCGTCGCTCGATGCGCATCCGCCGACCGTGTCGCGGGCCTCGACCAGCAGCGTCCGCTTCCCGGCACGGGCGAGATACGCCGCGCAGACGAGCCCGTTGTGCCCGGCACCGACCACGATCGCGTCATACGTGGAGGACTCGCTCACGGAGCCGTCCGGCGCACGGTCACGAGCGGTTGACCGAGTCCTTCGGCGACCGACGCGAGCGTCCGGCCATCGGCCGAGAAGGCGACGCTCTCGGACTGCCCGCCGAACGCGGCGCGGCACGGGGCGTGCGGAGATGCGACCAACACGTCGATCACGGAGGTTCCTCGGCTGCGGGGCCAGATGTAGGTGGTGGTCAGGGTCTTGATGGCGACGTAGGAGCCCGACGGGCTGATGTCGGCGGCGGTGGGTCCGATCGCGCCGCCATCGGACACGTCGATCGAAGCCACCAACTCGACCTCCACCGCGCTGTCGGGGGGCTGCTCCAGCGTGGCAGCCCGGATCCGGTACACGCTCGACCGAGCGCCCGAGATCTCCTTGGCCACGATGAACCCGTCGCCGCTGACCGGATCGATCATCAGTGCTTCGGCATCGCGTGGACCGCCGGGATAGGTGAGCGTCAGCGTCGTCGGTGTCACGGTGCCGGAGCTCGATGGCGCCACGATGGCGTGGAGCGCGACGTTGGGCCGCAGCCGGAAGTTGTCGCCGATGTCGGCCACCCAGAGCCGGCCGTCGGGCCCGTTGGCCAGGTCTTCGACATCGAACACGAACGGCAGGTCGAGGCGGACCTCGGCGAGCACCTGGAGACCGGCGTCGACTCGGAAGACCCGGGGGCTGTCGCCACTGTCGTTGTGGGTCCACCACGTCGATCCCGGGGCGGCCGCGAGGCCCGACAGCTCGGTCATCGGCTCCGCCGTCGAACCGGCACCGGCCGGTGCGCCCCAACTCGGGCAGCTCGACGATCGGTCGGGAACGGCTCGGGCGCCGACTTCGGCCGCCTCGATCCGACCGACGAGCTCGTCAGCACCCGTTGCTGGAACTCGCGAGCTCGCGACCGGCGCGATCGCGAGCGTCGCCGCGACACTGAGTGCTACTGACCGCCATCCACGCATCATCCCGCCATCCTCGCAGGTGCGCATCCGGGCCGGACCGGTAGCGTCCGAGCCGTGCACCCACTGCCTCAGCTGCTCGGCGATCTCCACGGTCCGGACGTGGCCGACCGCCTGTCCGACCGATCGATCATCGTCCAACCGCTCGGGGCGATCGAACAACACGGACCTCATCTGCCGTTCAACACCGATTCGGTGGTGGCCACTGCGGTGGCCGAGCGGGCGAGCGTCCAGGCAGTCGTCGAAGGCCTCGACGTGTGGCTGCTCCCGACCCTCGACTACACCAAGTCCAACGAACACGCGTGGGCACCGGGCACGATCTGGCTGTCGGCCGAGACGCTGCTCGCAGTCCTGCGCGACCTCGGCCGGTGCATCGCTCGGACCCCTGCTCAGCGACTCGTGTTCCTGAACGGTCACGGCGGCAACTCGGCGCTCCTCCAGGTGGCCAACCGGGAGCTGCGGCTCGAATCGGGTCTCAAGACCTTTCTGATGCACCCCTTCGTGCCGGCCGACCAGGGCGGGGTGTCGCCACCCTCGGAGCTCGGCATGGGCATCCACGGGGGTACCGATGAGACCTCGATCATGCTGCACCTGCGGCCCGAGCTCGTCGACATGTCGAGGGCCACGCGCAACGTGCCCGAGGGTCTGGCGGGCAACACGTTCGTGAGGTTCGGCGGCTCGGTGCCGTTCGGGTGGCTGTCGAACGACTTCGGCCCCGAGGGCCACATCGGCGATCCCACGGTGGCGAGCCCGGAGATCGGCGCCCAGCTGTTCGAGGCCGCCGTTCGCACCATCACGGCCGCGCTCCACGAAGTGGCCACGTTCGACTTCGGTCGCTGAGCGCGGCGATCCACCGGCATGGGAACCACAGCAATCAACCCACTCGACCATGAGCACGGCGGCCTCCGGGTCGACGGCACCCGGCTCGGCGGGCGACTCGACTCGCTCGGCGAGATCGGAGCCGTTGCCGGGCCGAACGGTGAGCGCGGCGTCGCCCGGCTCGCCCTCACCGACGCCGACCGGGCCGGGCGCGATCTGGTCGTCACGTGGATGCGCGATCTCGGCCTCGACGTCACCATCGACTCCATCGGCAACGTGATCGCCACCTACGAGGGCACCGATCCAACCGCACGACCGATCATGATCGGCTCACACATCGACACCGTCGCCACCGGCGGCCGATTCGACGGCAACCTCGGGGTGCTCGCCGGGCTCGAGGTGGTCGAGATCCTCGCCGAACGTTCGATCCGGCTGCGCCGCCGCGTGCAGGTGGCGTTCTTCACCGACGAGGAGGGGGCCCGGTTCCCGCCCGACATGCTCGGTTCGCTCGTGCACGTGGGCGGGCTCGCCCTCGAAACCGCGCTCGACGCCCGCGCCGCCGACGGCACCCGCCTCGGCGACGAGCTGGAGCGGATCGGCTACGCCGGACCGACGCCGTGCCCCGCTGCCGAGTTCCCCGCTGCATACGTGGAGCTGCACATCGAGCAAGGGCCGGTGCTCGAGGAAGCCGACATCACGATCGGCGCGGTGACGGGCGTGCAGGGCATCTCGTGGAGCGAGTTCACGGTGGTGGGGCGCAGCGCGCACGCCGGCACCACCCCGATCCGGCTCCGTCGCGATCCGATGGTGGTCGCCGCGGCGATGATCGCCGAGGCGAGACGGGTCGCCACCGACCTCGGCGGCGCACAGGTCGCAACGGTGGGGCGGATCGATGCCCGTCCCAACCTCACCAACGTGGTGCCCCAAGAGGTCACGTTCACGCTCGATGTCCGCAACACCGACGACGCGGTGCTCCGCGCCGCCGAAGCCCGGTTGTTCTCCTTCGCCGAGGATTCGGCCGCCGCCGAGGGGTGCACGATCAGGCGCGTCACCCTTGCCCGGTTCGAACCCGTCACCTTCGATCAGGCGATGATCGATCGCGTCGAGGCCACCGCGCTCGCCCTCGGCCACTCCACGATGCGCCTGCCCTCGGGCGCCGGTCACGACGCCCAGATGCTGGCGCGCGTCTGCCCGACCTCGATGGTGTTCGTGCCGAGCGTCGGCGGCCTGTCGCACAACCTCGCCGAGTTCACCCACCCCGCCGACATCGAGGCCGGCGCCAATGTCCTGCTCCAGGTGGTGATCGGCCTCGCGGTCGGGTGATGGCGCCTACGCCCCGCTGTGCACCACGTTGTGCACCCCGTTGTGCACGATGCGACCCTTGTGGATCGTGATCCGACCGGCCGGTTGGAACGCCACCGCTTCTCGCACCGATCCGGCGGGAACGGCCATGAGCTCGGCCGGGCTGCCGGCCGCGATCGCCACCGCAGGGAGCCCGAGCGCGCTGCGAACGGTCGTCGAGCAGATCTCGTAGGCGTCGGCCGGCAGCAGGTGGCCCGCCATCACCATCAACGCCGCGGTCTCCAGCGGGTCGCCCTTGCCCACCAGGTTGAACGGATCCTGGAGGTTGTCGGCGCCGGCGCACAGGTTCACGCTTGCGGCGCGCAACACGTGCAGCGCGGTCAACCCGCGCGGCGGGGCGACGGGCCAGTTGCGCGCCTGCAGGTAGAGATTGGTGTGGGGCAGCGCCACCACGCTCACCCGGGCTTCGGCCACCACCTCGGCAACCCGGCGTTGCACGGCTTCGGGCTGCATCCCGAGACTCACGCAGTGGCTGGCCGTCACGAGCGGTTCGAACCCGGTGGCGATCACCCGCCGAGCGAGGTACTCGAGTCCCATGGCGTGCGGATCGAGGGTCTCGTCGGTGTGCAGGTCCATCGGGAGCCCAGCGGCCGCCGCGATCTCCATCAGGTGATCGGTGGCCGCTTCGATCGACTCGTCGAGGTGCGGGCACCCGCCGATCACATCGACACCCATGGCAACCGCGTCGCGGAGCAACCCGAGAGTCTCGGAGGCCTGACCGCCCTTGATCGTCCATCCGGTGAGGGCCACCACCTGGATGTCACAGAGGTCGCGGAGCCGGTCGCGCACCCCGATGAGCGCCTCGACCGAACGCAACCCGTTGTCGAGGGTGGTGTCGGCGTGGGTGCGGATGGCCGTGACGCCATTGGCGACCATCAGCCGGACCGCCCGTTCGGCCCGCTCGGCGATGTCGGGCACGGTGATGAGATGCCGGTTGGCCTCCATCGCCGTGACGGCGCCGATCAGGTCACCCGTCGGGTTCTCGAAGCGCTCGGCGAGGAACGCCTTGTCGAGATGGGCGTGGGGCTCGGCGGGGGCGGGGAGCAGCAGCCGGCCACCGAGATCGACGACCTCCTCGCCGGGGGCCGCCGGCAGCGACGGTTCCACCGCATCGACGGTGTCGAGGCAGACCCTCACGTCGACGGACCGCCCATCGGCGAGCCGTGCGTTTCGCAGCAGCACCGCTCAGACCAGCGGTCGTAGCGCGGGGAGCGGGCGGCGCTCGACCGACTCGCCGAGGCGCGGGAACACCTCTTCGATCACGAGGTGCAACTGCTCGTTCATCTCCTCGGTACCGATTCCCGGGAAGTCGAAGAAGAAGCAGACGTGGCGCAGGTCGAGCAGGTCGCGCCAGAAGCCGAGCCCGTCGACGACGTCGTCGATCGATCCGATCAGCTGGATCTTGTTCCGAGCGGAGTCCTCGACCGTGGGGCAGAAGTCGAACGGGACCTTGCCGCCGTCCTCGGTCCGGTAGCTGCTGAACCGCCCGTACGGCGACAGGAACCGGCAGAACTCGTCGTGGCCGGGACGGCCCCGCCGCATCGCGGCCTCGCGGGTGCGCCCGACGTGGACGTTGAGCACGAGGCAACGGTCCTCACCGGGACCCACCGGGGTTCCGAGTTGCTCGCGCAGCTCCGCGTAACGGTCCCACTTCTGCTTCTGGCTGTCGGCGTTCTGCAGCCAGTAGACGGCCTTGTGGCCGGCCCGCGGGACGTACTCGACGGTCTCGGGGGAGGTCACGGGCTGGTAGATGTCGACCACACGCTCCGGGCGTGGGATCAAGGTGAGATCGTTGACGATCGAACCCCGATCGGGGATGTCGTCGGACGGGAACACGAAGTGCTTGCCCCGATACGCAAAGCGCTCCTGGCCCCATGCCAGCTTGATCACCTCCATGCCTTCCTCGAAGGTCTCCCGGTTGATCCGGTCGTGTTCGGCCGACATCGCGTTGTCGCCCGAGGCCACCACCGTGCCGAGCGCCCATGCTTCTCGGGGCACGGTGCCGCGCCCGACCCCGAACTCCATGCGCCCGCCGGTGATCAGATCGGCGAGAGCGAAATCCTCGGCCAGGCGGAGCGGATGCCACTGGGGCACGACATTGAACATCTGCCCGAGCCGCAGCTCCGACGTGAGACTCGTCAGGTGCTGGCCGAACTGGATGAGGTTCGGCAGGACCTCGTACCCCTCGTGCTGGAAGTGGTGCTCGGTGAGCCACATGGTGTCGAACCCGAGCTGGTCGGCGGTCCTGGCCCACTCCACCAGGTTGCGGTAGCACGCGATCACGTCCGCGTTCCCGTACCGGCGATCGGTGGGTGCAATCGAAGGATCCCCCGCGTCGGGCATCGGGACGGTGCAGAAGAAGTTCGTGTCGACACGCATGACGCCGAGGCTAATTCCCCCTCCGGGTCACGTCGCCGCTTGGCGCGTCACCAACGTGTGAACTTCGTCGAGCCACAACGCCGCCGACGCATCGCTCGGCATCCGCCAGTCACCGCGGGGGGACAACGCGACCGAGCCGACCTTGGGTCCGTCAGGCATCGACGACCGTTTGAACTGTTGGGCGAAGAAGCGCCGGAAGAAGACCTCGAGCCACCGCAGGATCGTCGCGTCGTCATAGCCATCGGGTCCCGAGAACGCCACTCGGGCCAGGGCGAACACCTTCGCCGGGCGCGAGCCGTTGCGCACCACCTGGTACAGGAAGAAGTCGTGGAGCTCGTAGGGCCCGACGGTGGCTTCGGTCTCCTGGGCGAGGCGGCCGTCGTGGAGCGGGAGCAGTTCCGGGGTGATCGGGGTCGCGACCACGTCGTGGAGGATGCGGGTGGCCTCACCGTCGAACACGGCCTCGGCCGCCCAGTCGACGAGGTACTTCACGAGTGTCTTCGGGACCCCCGCGTTCACGTGGTACATCGACATGTGATCGCCGTTGAACGTCATCCAGCCGAGCGCCGCCTCACTCAGGTCACCCGTACCCACGACGAAACCGCCGATGGAGTTGGCCACGTCCATCAGGATCTGGGTGCGCTCCCGCGCCTGGGCGTTCTCGTAGGTGATGTCGTGGACCGATTCGTCGTGACCGATGTCGGCGAAGTGGGCGCGCACGGCCGGGGCGATCGGGATCTCGCGAGCCGTCACGCCGAGTGCCGCCATCAACCCGACCGCGTTGCGGTACGTGCGGTCGGTGGTGCCGAAGCCCGGCATGGTGATGGCGACGATCCCGGCACGTGGCAGTTCGAGGAGGTCGAACGCGCGCACCGCCACCAACACCGCCAAGGTCGAGTCGAGTCCGCCGGAGATGCCGATGGTGATGGCCTGGGAGCCGGTGTGCCGAAGCCGTTTGGCGAGCCCGGTGGCCTGGATGGCGAAGATCTCCTCGCAGTGCGCAGCCCGCGCCGCCGCTTCGCTCGGGACGAACGGCAACCGAGCGACGGGCCGCAACAGATCGTCAGGTTCCGCGGCGGGCACGAGCGGCACGAGGGGCACCTCGATGCGCCGCACCGCCGGCGCCGGCGCCGCCGCGAAGCTGGAGTTGTCGATGCGGTCGTGCACCAGGCGGGCCACGTCGATGTCGCACACGGCCATCTGGGTGTCGAACCGGAATCGGTCGGTCTCGGCGAGGATCGTGCCGTTCTCGGCGATCAACGAATGACCGGCGAAGACGACGTCGGTCGTGCTCTCGCCGGGCCCGGATCCGGCGTACACGTAGGCGGCGAAGCAGCGGGCCGACTGCTGGCGCACGAGCTCGCGTCGGTAGGCGGCCTTGCCGAGGAGCTCGGGGCTCCCACTCGGATTGGCCAACAGGGTGGCCCCCGCGAGCGCGAGGGCACCGCTCGGGGGAGCAACGGCCCACAGGTCTTCGCAGATCTCGACACCGAGCGTGGCGCCGGGATGCCCCGCCAGGGGGAACACGAGGTCGACCCCGAACGGCACGTCACCGTGATGTGCGGGGAGCTCGACTCCGAGGGCACGGGTGAACCAGCGATCCTCGTAGAACTCGTGGCGGTTCGGCAGGTATTGCTTGGGCACGATGCCGAGCACCGCGCCGGCCGACACCACGGCCGCGACGTTGTAGACCCGTCCATCGGCCACCCGCAGGGGGAGACCGACAATGGCGACGACGTCGCGCATCCCGACGAGGTCGGCGGCCAGGTGCTGCAGGCCACGGGTGGCGGCTTCGAGCAGCGTCTCCATGCGGAACAGGTCGCCGGCGGAGTAGCCGGTGAGCCCGAGCTCGGGACAGACCACCACCACGGCGTGACGGGCCGCCGCGGCGCTCACCGCGGCGACCGTGGCCCGAACGTTGAAATCGACGTCGGCCACTCGGAGCTCGGGGCTGACGGCAGCCACCCGGAGCAGCCCGAGCGCGGGTCGGGACAGGAGGTCGTCGGACACGGAGCGAGCCTAATGTCGGCCCGACTCCCGGGCACGGTGCGCTCCCGATACCGTCGGTCCGTGCCCGCCTCCCGCCCACTCTCCATCGCCGCCACGGCCTCTGCGGCGATGGTGCTCGTGGGCTCGTTCATGCCGTGGGTGCGAATCGGCCGGCGATCTCGTTCCAGCTACGCACTCACCTCGTTGCTGAGCAGGCTCGAACTCGCCCCCAGCGGGCTCGCCGCGAACGCGTTGCGATGGTGGCCGACCCTCCCCCTCCTGCTCGTCATCAGTGTCGTCGGCCTCTGGGCCGGCCGACGACGCATCGGTTGGGCAGTGGGTCTGGTGGCCGGCGTCTACGCGACCGCAATCGCCCTCACCGTGACCCTGGCACCGGTCACGATCGAGCCAGGAGCGGGGCTCAGTCTCGTCGGGGCGGTCGGTGTGCTGGCGACGGGAATCGTCGGTCTGGCCGCCGACGCAATGTCCGTGATCAGGAAGCGTCGACCCACTCGCCGCGTTGTTGCAGGACCTGCTTCAGGACTGACGGACGGTCGGTCATGATGCAGTCGACCCCGAGCTCCAGCAACCGCAACATCTCCTCGGCATCGTCGATGGTCCACACATGCACCTGCGTGTCGTGGCGGTGGGCGAGATCGACCGTCCAGCGGGTGACCACGCGAACTCTCGTCCCGATGCGAACCGGCACCTGAGCGACCGGCACGTGGCGCGGCACGCGCCCGGCCCGCCACGATGCAACCTCGATCGGGCTCATCGACGAGCACAGTCGCGACCCGAGCTCTCGGCGGAGCTTCACCAATCGCCGGTGGGAGAACGACCCGATGCAGATCCGGTCCAACGCGTCGTGGCCCCGAAGGACCTCGATGAGCGGCCCCATCGCCGCGTCGGTCTTGCAGTCGATGTTGAAGCGGGCGTCGGGAAAGGCTTCGAGCAGGTCCGCCATCAACGGGATCGGTTCGCGACCATCGACCTGGGCGCTGCTCACCTCGCGCCATGGCAGCTTGCTGATGTGACCAGCGCGGCCGCAGGTGCGCAACAAGTCGTCGTCGTGGAATGCAACGAGCACGCCATCCGCAGTGGCCTGAACGTCGGTCTCGAGGTACCTGAACCCCATCGCGACCGCGCCGGCGAAAGCCGGCATCGTGTTCTCGGGCCAGTCCCCGGCACCACCCCGGTGCGCCATGGCGATCGGGTGGGGATGATCCAGGAAGGGGTGGCGAGACGCCCCGGGCAAGGCCATGTCGTTCAGTATCATCCATGTCGGGTGTGATCGAATGGCCGCATGGTCGAACGGTTGCGCTTCGGGGTCCTCGGTGAGACGGCCCGCATCTACCAGGGTCGGCTCCGTCCGGCCTTCGCTGCAAGTAGCGGAGCGGAGGTCGTCGCCGGAGCGAGCCGGACGGCGACCGACCTGTCGGCCTACGCCGAACTGCTCGCCCGGCCCGACCTCGACGCGGTGTACATCCCGCTCCCGAACCTGTTCCATGCGCCGTGGATCGAGCGGGCGCTCGAGGCCGGCAAGCACGTGCTCTGCGAGAAGCCGCTCACCATGACCGCGGCGGCCACCGACGCGGCGTTCGCCACCGCCGAACGCACCGGGCGCACGCTCATCGAGGCATACATGTGGCCGCATCATCCACGAGCTCGGCTCATCCGGCACCTGGCGACCGAGCTGGGGACGCTCCGTCACCTCCACAGCGCGTTCACGTTCGCATTGACCTCGACCACCGATCATCGGGTCGACGAACGAGGCGACGGCGCGCTGCTCGACGTCGGTATCTACTGCATCGCGCCGGCCATGCTCCTGGCCGGACGCGACCCGGTGTCGTGGTCGGCGACGTCGGTGCTGAACGACCACGACGTCGACGTCACGACCACCGGGTCGATCGATTGGGGCAGTGGTTTCACGAGCACGTTCGACGTGTCCTTCGAGTGCCCCGATCGACGATCGCTCGAGATCTCGGGGACCGAGGGCTTCTTGTCGCTGCCGCCCGATGCCGAGATGCCCGGAACGCCCGCCTGGCATGCGCCCGGGCCCGAGACCGACTCGATCGTGACCGTTCGGCGCCGAGACGGAGCGGTCGAACACCACGCCAGCCCGGGCGCGAACGCGTTCGTCGAGATGATCGATCAGTTCTGCCGCGTGGTGGCCGGCACGGAGGCGCCGGTGTTCGGGCCGACGGAGAGTCGGCGCCTGGCGCGAACGCTCGATGGACTCAGATCGAGCGGCCGGCAGCCGCCCAGTACTCGTCCTTGAGCAGGCGCTTGTAGAGCTTGCCGGTGGGGTGCCGCGGGAGTTCCTCGCGAAAGTCGATCGAACGAGGGCACTTCACGTCGGCGAGTTGCGTGCGGCAGTAGTCGATCAGCTGGCGTTCGAGCACATGGGCGGCTGCCGCGTCCGCAGGCATCGCGGTGGGCTGCACGACGGCTTTGACCTCTTCGCCGAAATCGTCGTTGGGTACCCCGAACACCGCCACATCGACCACGTTCGGGTGCGAGACCAAGACGTTCTCGGCCTCCTGCGGGTAGATGTTCACCCCACCCGAGATGATCATGTAGGCCTTCCGGTCGGTGAGGTACAAGTAGCCATCCGCGTCGAGGAACCCCACATCACCGAGTGTCGACCAGCCCTTCGGATGGCGCGAGCCCTTCGTCTTGTCGGGGTCGTTGTGGTACTCGAACGTGCCACCGCCCTCGAAGAACACGGTGCCCGCCTCGCCGACGGGCAGCTCGACGCCTTCGTCGTCGCAGATGTGCACCGTGCAGGCGAGCGGCATGCCGACCGTGCCCTCGTGGGCCAGCCACATCTCGCTGTTGCAGTAGACGAACCCGTTGCCCTCGGTGCCCGCGTAGTACTCGTGGATGACCGGCCCCCACCACTCGATCATCTGACGCTTCACCTGCTTGGGGCACGGCGCCGCGGCGTGGATCACGTAGCGCAGCGACGACGTGTCGTAGGCGGCACGGACCGACTCGTCGAGCTTGAGCAGCCGGACGAACATGGTCGGCACCACCTGTGAGTGCGACACGTGGTACCTCTCGATCAGTGCCAAGTACTGCTCGGGATCGAAGTGCTCCATCACGATCAGGGTCCCGCCGAGCGAGTGGACTCCCATCGAGAAGCGCAGTGGCGCCGAGTGGTACAGCGGCGCAGGCGACAGGTAGATCGTGTCGGCGGTCCCACCGAACAGGAGCTGCAACAACCCCGTGATCGAGCCGGAATCCTGGTCGAGTGGGTTGTTGGGGAACGGCCGCTGCACCCCTTTCGGGCGGCCGGTGGTTCCCGAGGAGTACAACATGTCGACCCCGGCGATCCGCCCCTCCAACGCTTCGGCGGGGAACCGGTCGACCTCGGCCTCGTACCCGCCGTAGCCCTCGATCGCACCATCGAGCATCAGCTTGACCTCGACACCACCGATCTCGGGGAGCACCTCGGCAGCCTGCTCGGCCTTGTAGCGCGAGGTGATGAACGCTCGTGCCCCGCAGTCGTTGATGATGTAGGACAGCTCGCCGCTCGTGAGGCGCGACGAGCACGCCGTGTACACGAGCCCGGCGTAGTGGCACCCCCAGACGATCTCCAGATAGCGGGGGTGGTTCTCCATGCACAACGCGACGTGGTCGCCGGGTACCAGCCCGCGCGGCGCGCAACAGATGGCTGAGCCGGTTGGCCGCGGCGTCCAGCTCGCGATACGTCTGAACGTGCCCGGTGGTCGCCATGATGAGCGCAGGCTTGTCGGGAGTGGTGGCCGCGTGGATGCCGGGATACATGGCTCCCGAAGCTACGCCGGTTCTCGCGACCCGGTCGAGACGGGCCAGGTCCCGATCGGTGGCGGTCGCTAACCTCGCCCGATGGCGCACGACCCAGTCCGCCGCTTCGGTGAGCTCGTCGGCGATCCATCGGCGGTGTTCCCGCTCGACGAAGCGGTGCTCGTCCTGGCCTCGGCGCTGCGTCCGGGCCTCGATCTCGGACACCAGCTGTGGTTGCTCGACGATCTGGCCGACACCTGCCCCGAACCCGACTTCGGTGTCCTCGTCGACCACCTCGTGCGGGTCGAGGGCTTCCGCGGCAACCACGACGACTACCAGGACCCCGAGAACTCGATGCTCGACTCGGTGCTCCTGCGGCGGCTCGGCATCCCGATCACCTTGGCCGTCGTCACCATCGAGGTCGGTCGGCGGCTGGGCGTGCCCGTGCTCGGCATCGGCATGCCGGGGCATTTCCTCGTGCGTTCGGGCACCGATCCGTCCAAGTACGCCGATGTGTTCCACGGCGGCGTCATCCTCGGTCCGGCCGAGTGTCGAGTGGTGTTCCAAGCCGTCACCGGCGGCTCCGCGGCATGGAACGAGGCGTACCTCCAGCCCGTCACGGAACGAGCGATCGTGATCCGGATGCTCAACAACCTGAAGGCGATCTACGGCCGGTCGGGCGACCAGGCGAACCTGCGCACGATCATGCGCCTCCGGGCCGAGTTCCCCGAGGTCGGGCCGGTCGAGCGCACCGAAGTCCGCCGGCTGATGGCCCCGTTCAACTGAGACGCGTGTGTGCACTGCCGCCCCGGCAAGCCGGGCGGCAGTGAACAAACGCAGTTCGGGGAGACCCGGACCAGGGCTCCGGCTCGGGCCACTGGACGCAGTGTCAGTAACGTCGCAGCCGTCTGATCGTGGTGTTCACGTCTCCAAGGAGTGTTCCGATGTCTCTCGCCGAAGCCGTCCTCAGCGCCGATGAGCAGCGGGTCATGGAGCTCACCGCCAAGCTGCTCGCCGACTTCCCGCCTGCGAGCACGAAGCCGGCCGAGTTCCTGGGCGCGCAGTACGACATGGGCCTGGCCTGGGTGCACAACGCAGAGGGGCTCGGCGGGCTCGGCCTGACACCCAAGTTGCAGAAGCCGATCAACGAGACGATCTTCGCGGCCGGCGGTCCCAACCCGGTCGCCCGAAACCCCATCGGGCACGGCATGTGCGGTCCCACCCTGGCCACGTGGGGTACCGATGCACAGAAAGCTCAGTACCTGCGACCACTGTTCACCGGCGAGGAGATCTGGTGCCAGCTGTTCTCCGAGCCCGGTGCCGGTTCCGACTTCGCCGGGCTCGCCAGCAAAGGGGTCAAGGACGGCGACGAGTGGATCGTCAACGGCCAGAAGGTGTGGACCACGCTCGCCCACGTCGCGCGCCGCGGGCTGCTCGTGGTGCGCACCGACTCCGAAGCGGTGAAGCACGCCGGGCTCACCGCGTTCGTCGTCGACATGCATGCGCCCGGCGTCGACGTGCGCCCGCTGCGCCAGATGACCGGCGAGGCCGAGTTCAACGAGGTCTATTTCACCGATCGCGCGGGTGCCCGACAGCGAGATGCTCGGCAAGCCCGGCGACGGGTGGCGGGTCTCGCTCACCACGCTCATGAACGAGCGGGTCTCCATCGGTGGCGCCATCCCTTTGCGCGGCTCGGGAACGATCGCCGCACTCACCCGCACCTGGAACGGCCTGCCCGACGACCGCAAGACCGCCGCGGCCCGCGACGAGGTCACCAAGCTGTGGAGTCGGGCCGAGATCCTGCGGCTCACCAACATCCGGGCGTCGCAGCTCCGCAAGGTCGGCGACCCGGGCCCCGAAGGGTCCATCGGCAAACTCGCCTCCGCCGAGCTGAACAAGGCCATCTTCGCCCTGGTCGTCGACCTCATGGGCGCGGAGGGGATGCTCTACGGCTCCTATGAGATGGGCCGCCCGGACTCAGCCATGGACCTGTCGAATCCCCAGAAGGCGTTCCTGCGGATGCGCGCCAACTCCATCGAGGGCGGCACCACCGAGGTGATGAAGAACATCTTGGGGGAGCGAGTACTGGGCCTGCCAGGCGACGTGCGGGTCGACCGCGACGTCGCCTGGAGCAAGGTGCCCCGCAACTAACCGGTACGGCCGCTGCGGGGACCGTGACTACGACTGGAACTTGGCGCGCTGCTCGGCGCGGAGCTGGTCGACCAGCCGGCCGGCGGGCAGCTCGACATCGGCGTAGGTGATGACGGCGTCCTTGGCGAGATCACGCTTGAGGACACAGCCTTCGACGACGCCTTCGGGCAGGTAGTCGCTCGCCAGCATCTCGGCCGCGCTGACTGCCTGGCCGTAGGTGTCGTAGCCGCCGTAGTCGTCGAGCGACTGGCCGGCCTTGAGGTCCTGCTTGGCCACGGCGCACACCTCGACCATCGGCGGACCGACCGGCGAACCGCACGAATCGGCGAAGTCGACGACGCGGCCGATGGTGTACGGCAACTCGAGGTGGCACAGGTGGTACGGCGTGTAGAAGGAGTACAGCGGCCCTTCGCCCAACTTGAACAGCTTCAGGTAGTGCTGCTGCTTGGGGTCGGGATGCTCGGCGAGGCAGAACACCCCCGGTCCGGGACGGGCCTTCACGACGTAGTCGACGACGCCCCCGAGACGCCGGAGCTCGTCGAGGTCGTACTTGGTGGTCAGCTCGTCGACGTGGCCGTCATGGTCCTGGCCGAGCATGCCCCGCTTGTGGACGCTGAGTCCGAGCGCATTGGCCACGATCGCCTGCTCGAAGCTCACCTTGGAGCCGTCGGCGAAGCTGGTGACCATGTGGACGTTCTGGCCCCACTGCTCGGCGAATCCCTGCTGGGTGGTCGGCGTGCGGTACTCGTCCTGCAGGCCCTTGATGTTGCCGAGCACCCGCGGGATGCAGCCCAGGCCCTTGACGAAGCGAGCCAGGTTGATCTGCACACCCGGCTGATCTCCGTCGGCAGCCGAGACGATGACGCCTTCGGCATCGGCGTAGCTCTTGAGGATCGGGCCGACGGTGGCATCGACCTCGGCGTTCATCAGGATCATGTGCTTGTGGTTGCGGATGGCGTCCATCGTGAGATGGGCACCCAGTTCCACCGCCCCCGTGAGATCGATGAGCACGTCGAGCTGCTCGCAGCGGGTGAGCAGGAACGGGTCGTCGGTGATGACGGGCATGCCCGACGACACCGCCGCGTTCAGGTCGGCCTGATTCGTGGCCGCCAGCGGCTCGAAGGAGTCGTTGCCGAACTTGTAGGCATCGGCGGCTTTGCCGATGGTGCGGTTCGAGATGGCGGCGATCGAGATGCCGGGATGGGCGTTGATGACGTGGTGCACCAGGCCCTTGCTCATGAAGCCGGCGCCGATCAACCCGACCTTGATGGGGTTGCCGTTGGCGGCGCGTTTGGCGAGGGCGTTGTCGACGATCTGCATCTGTTCCTCCTCAGCCCTTCACCATGCGGGCAACGATCGTGGCCTTCTGCTCGGCGAGCGAGGCCCACTGCTGGTCCTTGTCGGAGATGACCACGGGGGTCATCGGCCACTGGATCCCGAGATCGGGATCGTCGTAGCGCAGGCCACCCTCCATGCCGGGCGTGTAGAACTCGCCGACCTGGTAGCTGGCAACGGTGTTGTCGACGAGCGTCAAGAAGCCGTGGCCGAACCGCTCGGGCACGTACAGCGCCCGATGATTCTCGGCGGTCAGCTCCACCCCGATGTGCTCGCCGTAGGTGGGCGACTCGGGCCGAAGATCGACGATCACGTCGTACAGCGCACCGAGCGGGCAGCGGATGAACTTGGTCTCGGCAGCTGGCGGGAACTGGAAGTGCATCCCGCGCATGGTGCCGGCGGTGTGGTTGAACGACATGTTCGCCTGGGCGATCGATGTCTTGAGCCCGTGGGCGGCGAACTCTTCCTGGCAGAACGTGCGGGCGAAGAAGCCGCGGTTGTCGGTGCGCTCCTCGACATCGACGATGAACGCTCCGGCGAGCTTGGTCTCGGTGAAGATCATCCGCGGGCCTTCCAGAAGAAGTCGGCGTCGAGCTGGCCGGTGTGCAGCAGGTACTCGAGCTGCTTGAGCCGGGTGAAGCCGCGATGGTTGAACATCTCGGCGTCGAGCCCGATCCGGGCGAAGATCTCGGCCAGCTGCTGGGCGCCGCGGCGGGCGTCCCACTCGCAGCTGAACGCCGGCAGGGTGGTGTGGATCTTGTCGAAGTTCACCTTGTAGGACCGGTTGTCGGTGCCGTCGCCGAACGCCAGCTCGCAGCCCGGCACGAGGTCGGCCACGATCTGGGCGATCTCTTTCACCTGGTAGTTCTGTTCGTTCGAGCCGACGTTGAAGATCTGCCCGCTCACGGTGGCTTCCGGAGCATCGAGCACGCACGAGATGGCCTTGGCGATGTCGAGGCCGTGCACCAGGGGGCGCCACGGCGAGCCGTCGGAGATCATCTTGATCTCCTTGGTGGTCCACGCCAGGCCCATCAAGTTGTTGAGGACGAGATCGAAGCGCTGGCGGGGGCTGGCCCCGAACGCGGTGGCGTTGCGCATGAAGGTGGGCGTGAAGTCGCTGCCCGCCATCGGCTGCACGTCGCGCTCGACGAGGGCCTTGCACTCGGCGTACGCGGTCTGGGGGTTGATCTCGCTCAGCTCGCTGACGATCGGCTCCTTGGCCACGCCGTACACCGAGCAGCTCGACATGTAGACGAAGCGGCGCACACCGTTGTCGCGAGCCAGGTTTGCCAGGCGGACCGTGCCCTTGTGGTTCACGTCGAAGGTGATGTTCGGGGCGAGCTGACCGAGCGGGTCATTGGAGAGCTCGGCCATGTGGACGATGGCATCGATGCCGCGCAAGTCCTCGGCACTGATCTCGCGTAGGTCCTTCTCGAGCGTCTTGGGCGACAGGTCGAGGCCGTTGTACAACCAGCCGGCCTTGTAGTAGCCGGTGTCGACGCCGAGTACCTCGTGGCCGTTGCGCATCAGCACACCGGCGAGGAGACATCCGAGGTAGCCCTCGGTGCCGGTGACGAGGATGTTCATGAGTCGCTTGCCTTTCGTACGGGGGAGGTCAGATGATCCTGGGCCGGGACGCGAGCAGCGATCTCGCGCCCGATCTCGAGCGAGGCCGTCGCCGCCGGCGACGGGGCATTGCAGACATGGAGCGCGTGGGGCGCCTCGACGATCAAGAAGTCGTCCACCATGCTGCCATCAGGCTTGAGGGCTTGTGCCCTCACCCCCGCATGGGTGGGGATCACATCGTCGTCGGTGACTTCGGGGATCAGCTCCTGCAGGCTCTTCACGAAGGCCTTCTTGCTGACGCTGCGCCACATCTCACGAGCGCCTTCGCGCCAGTTCTTGGCCGCCAGTTTGTGGAAGCCGCGGTACTTCAGGATCTCGAACAGTTCCTTGGCGTCGAAGTCGGTCTTCGTGTAGCCCTCGCGCTTGAAGGCGAGCACGGCGTTCGGGCCGGCGTGGACGCTGCCGTCGACCATGCGGGTGAAGTGCACACCGAGGAACGGGAAGTCGGGGTTCGGGACCGGGTAGATCAGGCCCTTCACCAGGTGACGGCGGTGGGGGGCGAGCTCGTAGTACTCGCCGCGGAACGGGACGATCTGTGCCGTCGGGTCGGCGCCGTCCATCTTCGTCACCCGGTCGGAGTACAGCCCGGCGCAGTTGATCACGTACCGGGCTTCGAGCGGGCCTTTCGAGGTCGTGATGCGATGGACCGCGCCGACGCGTTCGATCGACTCGACCCGCGTGCCGAGGCGGATCGACCCACCGGACTCCTCGATGATGCGGGCATAGGTCGCGCAGACCGCCTTGTAGTCGGCGATCCCGGTGGTGGGCACCCGGATCGCCGCGAGGGCGGCGACGTGCGGCTCGTACTCCTTGGCCTCGCGCGGCGGAGATCTTCTCGACGGGGAGCTCGTTGTCGAGGCCCCGCTGGAAGAGGTTGTCGAGCAATGGCAGCTCCGCCGGCTTGGTCGCCACGACGATCTTGCCGCAGACCTCGTGGACGATCTCGTGCTCGGCGCAGAACTTCACCATCGACTGCGCCCCGGCCTTGGCCATGGTGGCTTTCAGGCTACCCGGCTTGTAGTAGAGCCCGGAGTGGATGACGCCGGAGTTGTTGCCCGTCTGGTGGGCAGCGAGCGTGGACTCCTTCTCCAGCACGGCGATGCGCGCCGAGGGGAACCGTTCGGCGAGGTGCATACCCGTGGACAGCCCGACGATGCCGCCGCCGATGATCGCGAAGTCGACCGAGCCGCGGTCGAGATCCTCGGTGCTCATGATGACCACACCTTCCAGGGGGCGGTCCCGGCCGCCCACATCTTCTCGAGTCCCTGCTTGTCGTTCAGCGTGTCCATCGGCTGCCAGAACCCGCTGTGCCGGAACCCCGACAACTGGCCCTGGTGGGCCAAGTTGCGCAAGGGGGCCTGCTCCCACACGGTGGTGTCGTCGGTGATCTCGTCGATCACGGCCGGTTCGCAGACGAAGAACCCGCCGTTCACCCAGGCGCCGTCGCCGGCGGGCTTCTCGCTGAACTGCCCGATCTGGTTGTCGCCGGCGTCGAGCGCCAGGGCGCCGAACCGTCCGGCCGGCTGGACCGCGGTCAGGGTGGCGAGGCGCCCCTCGGACCGGTGGAAGTCGACCAGTTCGGTGACGTTCACGTCGGCGACGCCGTCGCCGTAGGTGAGGCAGAACGTGTCGTCGAGGTGCTCGGCGACCCGCTTGATGCGACCGCCGGTCATCGTCGTCTCGCCGGTGTCGACCAGCGTCACCCGCCACGGCTCGGTCCGTCGCCCGTGGACCTCCATCGAGTTGTGCTCGAGGTCGAAGGTCACATCCGCGCCTCGGAGGAAGTAGGAAGCGAAGTACTCCTTGATCACGTAGCCCTTGTAGCCACAGCAGACGACGAAGTCGTTGATGCCGTGGGCGGAGTAGATCTTCATGATGTGCCACAGGATCGGGTAGCCCCCGACCTCGACCATCGGTTTGGGCCGGACCGACGTTTCCTCGGCCAACCGGGTCCCGAGACCACCCGCCAGGATCACCGCTTTCATTCCAGGAGCTCCTCTCGACCGGCGACACCGCGCCGGGATGTGCGGCACTCGACGACCGCCCGGGACAGGGAGTCAGGCAGGCGTTCGAACGCCTGAGCACCCTACGGCCAGTGGCCCGCGAGCAGGCATAGTTCCGTAGCACCATTCCCACGTTGCGTGACGATTGACCTCCTCCGGAGTGGTCACGCGGAGCGCAAGAGCACGCCCACGAACAGGGTGATCAAGGCGAGCAAACCTCCGGCGGCGCCGCTCAAGGCCAGCACCAGACGATCACGGGTTCCGGCGTGGACGGCAGCGGAGATACCACTGAGCGCAGCGAGGGCGACATGAACGAAGATCGTCACTTGACGATTCGTTGAGGTATCGGCGACATCGACCTCGAGCAGGTTCCACACGCCGGTCACGACCAGCACGCCGAACGCCGGCCAGGCGATGCGATTGAAGGCGCGGGCGACGGCTCGGGGCGCCTCGGGCCCCAACGCCCGCACGGTCCCCAACAGCCCGACGAGTGTGAGCTGACCACCCACCCACACCGTGGCCGCCAGCACGTGCAGGAACAGACGGATCGTGGAGGAGTTCGGGTTCAACACGACGGCACCTCCAGGCCGGCGAGCACGTCACTCGCGGCGACGGAGCGGTCGTCCACGGGAGGTGCCGCCGCGAGATGCCCGCCGCTCATGACCGTGGCTGCGACCTCGATGGCGGCCTGGAGATCGCGGATGTTGCGGGGCGGCGGGAAGTACTCGTCCTCGGTGGTCACCCGCACCTCCTCGACCCCGTCACGCGGGGCAAGCCGGCTGATGACCGCGTCGACGAGCTCTTCGGGGGCCGAGGCGCCGGCGGTGACGCCGACGACCCCGATCATTCCGGGTGGCAGTTCGTCGACGTGGTTGATGCGGTACACGTTCGGGCAGCCGGCTTCGACAGCGAGCTTCTCCAATGCCCTTGTGTTCGAGGAGTTGGCCGACCCGATGACGACGATGGCATCGCAGCGCGGGGCCATCGCCATCAGCGCCGATTGTCGGTTCGTGGTCGCGAAGCACAGGTCGCTGCGGCCGGGGCTCCACACGCCCGGGTACCGGAGGCGGGTGGCCTCGGCGACGCCGGCCCAGTCGCGGTGCGAAAGGGTGGTCTGGGCGAGCAGGGCGACGGGCTGGTCGAAGTCGGGCAGGGCCTCGACCTCGGCGACGGACTCGACCCGATGGATCGAGTCGGGGGCGACGGCCATCGTGCCGACCGCTTCCTCGTGTCCTTCATGGCCCACATAGACGATCTGGTAGCCCTTGCCCGCTCGTACCTTCACCTCGTGGTGGACCTTGGTGACGAGGGGCAGACGCTGTCGACCACGTAGCTGCCGAGCTGACGCGCCGCGGCGAGCACCTCGGGGGCCGAGCCGTGGGCCGACAGCATGATCGGGCTGCCCTCGGGCACTTCGGAGAGGTCGTCGACGAAGATCACACCCTGGGCACGGAACCGGTCGACGACCAGCTTGTTGTGGACGATCTCGTGGTAGCAGTACACGGGTGGCTCGAAGGCCCGCACCATCCAGGTGAGGGCCTTGATCGCCATCTCCACCCCGGCGCAGAAGCCCCGGGGGGCGGCCAGCAGCACACGATCGACCGACGAGGCAACGGGCTCGGGCACGGACCCCACGCTACCGAAGCGGGCTCGCAGCTAGCCTCGTTCCATGTCGTTTCCCATGGTCGTTGCGGTCGCGCCGGGTTCGCCGGCCGATCTCGCCGGCCTGGCGGCGGGCGACGAAGTGCGATCGATCAATGGTCAGGTGCCGCGTGACGTGATCGAGTGGCGGTTGCTCGCCGACGACGCCGAGCTCGATCTCGAGGTGCACCGGGGTGGGCTCGATCTCGCCGTCGAGATCGCCAAGCGGGCCGGTGAACCGCTCGGGGCCGAGGTGTCGAGCGCGGTGTTCGACCGGGTCCGCACGTGTGACAACCACTGTGAGTTCTGCTTCATCTACCAGTTGCCGCCGAACCTGAGATCGAGCCTGTACCTGAAGGACGACGACTATCGGCTGTCGTTCCTGTACGGGAACTTCACGACCCTCACTCGCTTCACCGAGCTCGATCTGGAACGGGTGATCACCGAACGGCTCTCCCCGTTGCACGTGAGCATCCATGCAACCGACCCCGAGGTCCGGGCCCACATGCTGCGCAACCGGCGTGGTGCGGTGAGCCTGCGGTGGTTGCGGCTCTTGCTCGACCATGGGATCGATGTGCACGGCCAGGTGGTCGTGTGCCCCGGGGTGAACGACGCCGACGTGTTGGCCGACACCCTGGCCGGTGTGCTCGACGAGTACGCCGGGCTCAGCAGTCTGGCGCTGGTGCCGCTCGGGGTGTCGCAGTTCAACCACGAAGCGGCGATGCGGCCCCATACCCGCGGCGAAGCCGCCGCGGTGGTCGATCTCGTCAGCGAGTACCAGGCGGTGTTCCTCGATGCGATCGGTCGGCGGATGGTGTTCGCCGCCGACGAGTACTACTTGCTCGCCGGGCGACCGTTTCCGGCCGCCGTCACCTATGAGGGCTTCCCGATGCACGAGGACGGCATCGGCATGGCGCGCACGTTCGAGTTGGAGTTCACCGGTGAGGCCACGGTGCCGACCGGGCCCCAGGCAGGCTTCTTCGCCTGGGTCGACGGGGCGCCCGCCGAGGGCTATCGAGCGCCGCGGAACCCGGCCGGAGACACCGGTCTGCGCGGGTGCGCTCCGTCGGGCGATCCAATCGGCACAGTTTCGGCCGGCACAGTCTCGGTTGGTGCGGTTTCGGTCGGTGCGGTTCCGGTCGGGCTCGCCCCCCGGGCCAATGCGCCGATCGGGATCCTGACGGGGGAGTACGGCGCCGCAGTGCTCGGCCCGCTGCTCGACGGGCTGGGTCGCGACGACGTGCGGGTCATCCCGGTCGAGAACCGGTTCTTCGGGGGAAACACCGCAGTCACCGGGTTGTTGGTGGGCGAGGACCTCGCCCGCGTGCTCGCCGCCGAACCGATGGGGCATCGCTACCTGCTCCCCGATGTCTGTCTCTCCGAGGGTCGGTTCCTCGACGGCACCACTCCGGGCGAGCTTCCCCGACCGGTCGAGGTGGTGGCCACCGACGGCATTGCCCTGCGCCGGGCGATCGGGATGCAGCGGGCCGGCGTCACCCGATGACCGCGGTCGAGGACTTCCACTTCGGGCCCGCACTGCGTGAGCGGCTGCACGCCAATCTCGCCGCTCATGAACGCCGGCCCGTCGCGCTCGACAGCCACCGGCGCGCCGCGGTGGCCGTCGTGGTGGTCGACAGCGATGCTGTGCTCCACGGTGACGATCCGTTGCCGGCCGACCCCGAGCGCATGGCGGTCGTGCCCGGCATCGAGGGGCAGGGGCTCGACGGCTCCATGGCCGGGGTCGCCGGGGGACCGGCGTTCCTGCTCACCCGGCGGGCATCGAAGATGCGCGCCCATCCCGGTCAGTGGGCGTTGCCCGGCGGCCGGCTCGACAGCGGGGAATCCGCGCTCGACGCCGCTCGTCGCGAGCTCACCGAGGAGTTGGGGCTGACGGTTGGCGACGATGCGCTGCTGGGCACGCTCGACGACTACGCGACTCGATCGGGGTACGTGATCACCCCGTTCGTGTTCTGGGGCGGGGCCGACCCGCCGATGACGCCCGACCCGGGTGAGGTGGAGTCGCTGCACCGGATCTCGTTCCGCGAGCTGTGTCGTGCCGATTCGCCCCGGTTCGTGACGATCCCCGAATCCGACCGGCCTGTGGTGCAGGTCGCCCTCGGCAACGACCTCATCCACGCCCCGACCGGCGCGGTGTTGCTCCAGTTCCGACGGGTGGCCATCGAGGGGGTCGCCGAGCGTGTCGACCAGCTCGAACAGCCGGTGTTCGCCTGGCGCTGAGCCCGACTCCGCGGGCCGCCCGATAGCCTGACCTGCCGCTTCGGGAAGACGCGTCATCGAAAGGAGGCCCCGCGATGCAGGATCAGTCATTGCCAACGGTCGTGATCGTGGGGCGCCCGAACGTCGGGAAGAGCACGCTGTTCAACCGCGTGGTCGGCAGCCAGGCCGCCATCGTCGAGGACCATCCGGGCGTCACCCGCGACCGCAAGGTCCTCGAGGCCGAATGGTTGGGCGTGCCGTTCCTGCTCGTCGACACCGGGGGTTGGCTGCCCGGCGGCTCCGTGCTCGACGAAAAGGTCAGCCGGCAGGTCGAGGCCGCCGTGCGCTCGGCCCAGCTGGTGTTGTTCGTGGTCGACGGATCGTCGGGTCTCACCGACGACGACGCGATGATCGCCAACTGGCTGCGCAGGGTCGAGTGCGAGATCCTCGTGGTCGCCAACAAGGCCGACAACGATCGCCGCGAGCACGAGCGGTGGGAGTTCTTGTCGCTCGGGCTGGGCGATCCCGTATCCGGTGAGCGCGCTCCACGGCCGGCGGGCCGGTGATCTGCTCGACGAAGTGATCGCTCGTATTCCGCATGTCGGTTCGGTCGAGCGGCCCCGCGAGTACGACGACGACAGTGCGCCGCTCACCGCGTTCGTCGAGGGACCCAAGCCACCGCGCGTCGCCATCGTCGGGCGTCCCAATGTGGGCAAGAGCACGCTGTTCAACCGGCTCGTCGGTGAGGACCGCTCGGTCGTGCACGACATGCCCGGCACCACCCGAGATGCCATCGACACATTGGTCGACACCGAGGACGGACCGATCGTCTACGTCGACACCGCCGGCATGCGCAAGAAGAGCCGGATCGACGATTCCGCCGAGTACTACTCGATTGGTGCGGGCGCTGCGAGCGGTCGACGAGTCCGACATCGCCTTGCTCGTGATCGACGCGACCGAAGGGGTCACCGCACAGGATCAGCGGCTGGCCGAACGGATCGACGCCGCCGGATGCCCGATCCTCGTGCTGCTCAACAAGTGGGAGCTCGTCGACGATGCCGAGATGCGCGCCGACATCACCGAGCAGATCGCCGACAAGCTCCACTTCGTCGGTGATGCGCCGGTGCTGAAGATCTCGGCGCTCACGGGCAAGGGCGTGCACAAGCTGCGCCCGGTGTTGCAGGACGCCATCGAGCGCTACCACAAGCGGGTGCCGACGCGCGATGTGAACAAGGTGATCGCGGCGGCGCAGCAGCGCCAGCCGGCCCCGCACGGATTACGCGTGATGTATGCGCTGCAGGGGGCCACCGATCCGCCGACGTTCACGCTGTTCGCCAACCGGGAGCTGCCGCCGACATATCTGCGGTACCTGGAGCGCTCGATCCGTGAGGCGTTCGACTTCGGCTCGGTGCCCATCAAGTTGCGCGTCCGGCGCCGCTCGGAATAGTCCTTCATCGTGCCGTGGTGCGAGGACTGCGCGAAGTACTGGGCGCCGACGGCGATGAACGCCGATGGCACGTGCCCGACGTGCGGCCGAATCGTCGAAGCGCCTGTGCCGGTGTACGGCCAAGAACCTCGACCTCCACTCGCTCGCAGGTGACGACGCCAAGGCACCGTGGCACTTCAAGCTGCTGATGGTCATGCTCGCCGTCTACCTGGGCTGGCGGATGGTGTACCTGTTCATCTGAGGCCGTTCGCAGCTGGGGCGGGGTTGGGCCTGGCTTGGCGCCGGGGGGAGCCGAGGCAAGGTGGGACTTGCTGGGTCCGAGGGGTAGGCTCGGCGACCGCACAGAAGAAGTACGGGCTGTGGCGCAGCTTGGTTAGCGCGCTTGTCTGGGGGACAAGAGGCCGGGAGTTCGAATCTCCCCAGCCCGACCAACGAAGACGGAACAAAGCCCCAGGTCAGAGACCTGGGGCTTCTTCGTTTCCAGGTTTCGCGAGTTGGCTCGAAACCGCGATGTATGAGAAATGTATGAGGAAATCGGTCCCTCGGCAGCTCCCCGCCCGTCGGCGATGATGTCGCCATGGGGTCCTTCGATCAGGTGATCCGGGTTCACAAGCAGCGCAAGAAGTACGTCGTGCGCCGCCTGCTCGTGGCCGCCGACGGAACCGAGACGTGGGAGCAGATCGACACGTTCTCCACCCGTCGTGACGCCACCGCCTACCGGGACTCACTGATCGCCCAGCCGCCCTCGGAGAAGATGCCGATCAACCGGTTCATCGACGATTTCTGGCTCGCCCCGGTGCGAGGCATGAAACCCACCGCGGCCGAGAGCCGCAAATGGGCCGGCGCCAAGATCAAGACGGCCTTCGGAACCCGACCGATCGGATCGGTCACCCAACGTCACGTCGAGTCCGCCGTCAACACATGGCAGGAGACCCTCAGCCCACGAAGCGTCGCCGCGCTCCTGAAGCGAGTGCGCGAGGTCTTCAAGCTCGCCATGGACGACGGACTGATCCGCGTCAATCCGGCGGCGAAGGTGAAGCCGCCCAAGATCCCGAACGCCAAGCGCCCCACCTGGAGCCCCGAAGAGCTCCAGCAGTTCCTCACCATCGCCCTCGACCACCGCCACGCCGCAGCATGGTGGCTCGTGTCCGCCACAGGCCTCCGGCGCGGCGAGCTATTGGGACTCGAGTGGACCAACCTCGATTGGGAGGCCGGGACGATTCAGGTCGTCAAGACGGTGGTCGATGCCCGTGGCAAACCGCTCATCCAGGACGACGGCAAGACGGTGAACGCCGGGCGCGAGATGCCGCTGGACCCAGTCACCCTCTCAGTGCTGCGGGAGCACCGTAAGCGACAGCTCGCCGAGTACGACCGGTACGAGGTCCCGAAGAGCCGACGGAGTGGCTTTGTCTTCACGGCAATCGACGGCGACGTCCAGTGCCCTCGATCTTTCCATCGCACCTACATGAGGCTCTGCGACAGCTCAAGCGTGCCGCCGATCCACCTTCACGACATCCGCCACACGTTCGCCACGCAGCTCCTACGACACGTCACCTCGATGGCAGAACTGCTGGCGGCAAGCCAGCTGATGGGGCACTCGACGTACACGACCACGATCGAGCTCTACGGCCACGCCCTCGACACCGACATGGCGCAGCTTCAAGCGAAGCACGGGGAGTCGCTCGCCAAAGGCCTTGAACACCTGCTCCCGGCTCAGGCTGTGCCGAGCACCAACGTGCGCTATGGGATTCTGGGCCAGGCACAATCAACCACGGGAACGACGACCCGAGCCGGAGCCGGGGGATCGGCTCGGCGCGAGGTGCGGACGATACGGCACTCGAGTGGCACGGCTGGCTGAGCGGAGTCGTGCCCGGCGGGTGGGTTTGACACTCTGATCCGGCTGTGAGTATCGCTCCAGCGGTCGAGCGACCGTGTTGGGCTTGGTGCTGGTGGCGCGTTCGTGACTCGTGATTTGGCTGAGTGTCTGCTTCGGCGGACGGGTCTTCGTGGGGATTCGTCCGTTCGTTGCTGCCGGCCCCGACCCGGGGTCGAGATGCTGGCCTGATCAGGAGCCTGTCCGTCGACGGTGTTCGTCGTGACTCATCACAGTCTTGCCGTTGCCTCTTCTCCGGTCCGGAACCACGTTCCCGACCATCACCAAGGAGAGCACGTGAGCACCCTGGCAGAACGAGTCGACGTCGTCATCGGCGTCGACACCCACCGAGACACCCACAGCGCCGCGATCGTTGCGCCGACCGGCGCCGAGCTGCAGACCGTCACCATCGCCGCGACCAAGAAGGGCTACGCGCAGCTACTGCACATCCGTCGAGGAGTGGCCCCGAACCCGTCGAGCATGGGCGATCGAAGGCACCGCTTCCTACGGCGCCGGACTCTGCCGAGTCCTGCGCGCTGGCGGGGAACGGATCATCGAGATCGATCACCCGGCACGCCCGGCACGACGCAACGGATCGAAGACCGACGCGCTCGACGCCGTCCGTGCTGCTCGCGAGGCGCTCAGCCGACCGCTGCTCGGCGTGCCGCGCGAAGGCGACGATCGTGAAGCGCTGCGGGTGTTGAACACCACCCGCGAAGGCGCCGTTCATGCGCGCACGCAGTCGATCAACGCCGTGCATGCGCTCGTCGTGGCCGCACCTGACAGCATCCGAGATCGGCTCCGCGACTTGACGACACTGCAACTGCTGCGCCGCTGCTCGGCACTGCGGGTCCGCTGCGAATGGACGATCGACGTGCAAGCAACCGTGATCGCGTTGCGATCCATCGCCCGGCGGGCCGTCGCGTTGGAGACCGAGGCCGAGGCCGACGAGCCCGAGCGGGCGATCGAGCCGATCATCGCTCGGGTCGCGCCGGCATTGATCGCCCGGCGCGGCGTCGGGCTAATCACGGGCGCGGTGATCTTCTGCTCCTGGTCTCACCCGGGCCGCTGCCGATCAGAAGCCGCGTTCGCCGCCCTCGGCGGAATCTCGCCGATCCCCGCGTCATCCGGCCAGACCGTGCGCGACCGCTTGAACCGGTGCGGAGATCGGCAACTCAACCGGGCGATCCATACCGTCGTGGTCACCCGCTCCCGGATCGACCCAGACACCAAGGCATACATCGAACGGCGCACCGCCCAGGGCAAGACGCCCGCCGAGATCCGACGCTGCCTCAAGCGATACGTCGCCCGAGAACTCTTCCGCCTCCTCGAACACGTGACCGCTCCAGACGTGACAGCCGACGTCCACGTGGACGCCCTTCTGCCGGGTCGTGGAGCTCCTACTTCGGGACTTGACAGGACATAGGAGCATCCCCACTTCGACTGGTTGCGTTGATCGCTGGATTCCGGGCGAGCACTACCGCCCGAGGTGGGGATACTCACAGCCAGATCAGAAGAGCACACCCACTCGGCAGACTCGCCGCTGGCTCAACCACCGAACTCCCCATCGTCAGCCGGGCCGGCGTACCAGCCGACGCCACCGCGGTCGTTCAGAACGTCACCGTCACCAACCCAACCGACCCCGGATACGTCACCGTCTACCCGTGCGGCCAACCACCACCGAACGCCTCCAACCTCAATTACACCGCCGCCCAAAACCAAGCCATCCCGAACAGCCGTCATCACCAAACTCGGCACAGGCGGCAAGATCTGCCTCTACACCCTCGCCGCCACCGACCTCATCGTCGACGTCAACGGCTACTTCACCGCCACCCCAGGCTTCGTCGGGTTGACCCCCGGGAGGGTGTTGGAGACCCGCGCTCAAGCACAACTGTTATCGGCGACGACACCGCCGCCAAGAACTACTCCAACCTCGGCAGACTCGCCGCTGGCTCAATCACCGAACTCCCCATCGTCAGCCGGACCGGCGTACCAGCCGACGCCACCGCGGTCGTTCTGAACGTCACCGTCACCAACCCAACCGACCCCGGATACGTCACCGTCTACCCCTCACCTGCTTTCCGAGGTCGGCTCCGTCACCATGACCTCCGAACCGGCGCTCACGAGCAGCCGGGAATCCAAACCACTGAGTCTCCACCAGACCCAGGGGGATTCACTACCCCATCACGCGCTCGCCATGGTGGACGATCGCGCGCACCGCGCGAACACCATCTGAATGGTTGCGATGAGTCTCAGCTACGACCTCGAGGTCTCACCGAGGTCGTGAGGCATTGACACCGTTCGGCGCGGCGAGTAGCTCTTGTTATGCCTGTCACATCAAGAGAAGGGCTCCAGGATGAATCGAGGCGTGCGCGCGCGTTGCATCAACAAGGTCCGACGCCGCCGGGTCGGCGTGACCTCCTCATGAGCTGCTGGCCTCCCTGCTCGGCATGGTGTGAGTGCGTCGACAACAATTGCCGCCCGGCTCCGCTCAAGCCGAACGCGATCCGCATCCGCGTCCACGATGGTCGATACCTCCAGGCGATGAATGGCCCGACCACACGTTTCGGGCGCCTGGGTCCGACGTCCAATCCACCGTCGACGTGGGAGACATTCTTAGTCGACCAGCAAGGAACTTGGCCCGTTCGTAGCGGCGATCGGATGGTGCTGCACGCGGTCGACAACACGTGGCGGCCGCTGTCCGACGTTCTCATCCGCATCGATCATGGAGTCCGGGCACTTCCGAAGAAGCACAGGAAAGATGACCAGCTCGTCACCTACCAGTTCGGTGGCACCGACCTGTCAGTGCTCGTGACGTCGCCCCTACCGTCCGGCTATCCCGCCTACCGGGCTGACGACCCGGACGAGTGGACGTTCACAATCACCAAGCTCCAGGGCGGCAACCCGGTCGCCGCCGGCACGCCAGTCAACACTGGCGACCAGGTGACGTTCAGCTTCCACAGTGGCAACCCGACCGAGCCGGAACGCTTCTGGCGGCTCCGTGACGACACGAGCCCGAGCCGTGTCGACGGCGACGCCGCAACCGGCGGCCTAGCGGCCACCGTGTTCACCGTCGAATTCAACGAAGTCCGTCCTGACCTCGGCTGGCGCCCGCCTGAGGGCGCAGCCTGCCGCGCATGCGCCAACGTCACCGCGGTCGTGACACGTCGCAACACGGTCGTGCCGATCGCCGGCGCGCAAGTAGTCGCACTATCGCCGAGCATGCCCTTCGCTGGCGATACGCCGCCGGCTCCAACAAACGGCCGAGCCGACCTGACGGCGCTCGTCGATGGAGCCGTCCGAGACTGCGTGCCCGCCGGACCGATCACGCTGCGGGCGACCGCGAACCGGTTCCAGATCGCAACCGTCACCGCCCAGATACCGGACCAGGGCGCAATCGAGGTCGCGATCCCCATGGACTGCACCATGGTGACCGGACGCCTCCTGGACTCCGCGGGCAGCCCGATGGCAGGCGAGTGGGTGTATCTCACCGACCGTCAAGGCAACCCGCTGCTCGACCCCGATGGCAACCCATACCAAACGAAGACAGACCTCAACGGGCGCTTCGAGTTCGCGTGCGTGCCACACGGAGAGATCAAGGTCTCCACCGATCGAGACCCGAGTGCTGACCGCATTGTGACCATCGGTCCCGAAGGTGCCCACATCGAACTCGTCGTGCAGCTCACCGCTGCCACCGTCCTCGTCCGGGTCGTCGATGGCGACAACAACGACCAACCCCTCGACGGCGCCAACGTCCGCCTCACCACCAGCGACGGCAACGTACGCACCAACACCACGAGCGGCAACCCACCGCAGGCGACCTTCACCACCGTCCTACCCGCCGGCCCCGCCAACGTGCGCGCCACAATGACCGGGTACCTACCGAACACCGTCCCGGCGTCAATCCCGGCGACCGGCACTGTGGTCATCACCATTCGGCTACGCCGCGACGTCACCATACAGATCCCGACCATGTTCGTGATGCAGCTCGACTGGGGACTCGCCCCACGCGACCTCGACCTGCACTGCTCTGGTCCAGACAATGCAGGCGGGCGATTCCACTGCCTATTCAACAACCCGCAGCCCCTGCCATTCGTGCGCCTTGATGTCGACGACAGAAACGCTACTGGCCCCGAACGCGTCGCCATCTCTCAGGTGGCCGGCGCGTTTGTTCCAGGCGACTACCACTGCTGGGTCGACAACTACTCTGGCGAGCAGACCATCGCGAACTCCGGCGCATCAGTGACTCTGCTCAGCCTTGACGTCAACTCGCTGCCCACACAACGCGGCCGCTGGGTCGTCGCCGTCGTCCCCGGCACGCCTGGCCGGCTGTGGCTCGTCATGCGATTCACCATCGACGCGCAAGGACAGCTCACCGTCAACCCCTCGATGACGTACCAGCCCGGAGACTGGACCACCATCCTGTAGTCGATCGAACAGTACGGAGAGCTCCATGTCCGAAAGTCCGCACCTAGCAACACTCGATCCCTATCTTCAGTTGCACGAGGCTGACATCGTTGAGCTGCGAGAAAGGGCTGACGCGCTGCGGAAGATGCTGGGCTCCGAACCACCTGACGACGCGCCCAAACCACCACCCCTGCCATCAGTGCTACGAGGCGATCTCGACAACGTCGAGCGAGCGATCGCCAAACATGAGCATATGGTCACGCTCGGGCGAAACGAACGGGTCGGCGAGCTCCTCAGAGCAATCGCTGATGATCCGGACCTCGCGGTGGAGGTCGCAGCCGATCCGCGAGCGTTCGCAGCACAACAGGGCTTCGAGCTACCGGACACAATTGATGTCGAGATGCTCGTGGTTGGTTCCGACGTGTCGGCCCGGTTCAGCAGCCGCGACCCAGACGTGCCGTTCGACATCACCTGGACCCGAGACGGCTTCCAAGCCCTACCGCAAGACGTTGCCCCGCTTTGACTAAGGACCCGCGTGGGTAGGGAGGTGCATTCACTTCGTGACGAGCATCCCCCAACGTGCGCCTCTTCGCAACCATGAGACTGCCCCGGAGGCCGGGAGTCGGTCGGCGCTGAGGGTCACGGCAGCGAACGAACAGTGCGGGTGCCGGCGGTTCGCGAGCCAGAGCGGTGGCGCGGTGCTCTCCAGGCACGGGGCGAGCGCTGAACCATCGGGCCTCCAGTAGCCCAGTGGGATTCATTTCCTCTGGGCATTCGGTGAGCCCATGGGACGTGGGCGGCGATGTGTAGGTTTCGGTTGATCGAGCGCTGCTGGTGTTTGAGGCACAACGGATGAGGCACTCGGCCTAGGCTCCGTCGGCGAGATGAGGAATTCACCGGGTGTGGGATGGGGCATCGCCATCATTTGGCTCGGCGATGTTCTTGTGATTTCGCACTGTAGCTCGTCACCGATTGCCGTGTTGGCGACGAGTTCTCGTCGGATTGAGACCGGTGCAGTTGTGCCGATGAACTGGTCCATCAGGTTGACGAGTCCTGCGATTGGTTCGACCGTCAGGAAGTGCAGATCGAGCACGTCCCAGTCGGGCGAGTCGGGGGCGTTCGAGCGCGACTCGATGCCGCGCTCGAACTCTCGAGCGATTCTCCATTGCCTGGACCATCGGGGCCTCCTTCTTACAACGTGTTTCCAGCGAGGAACTCCACGAGCTGCCGAGCGATTGGTTGGCACGTGTTGGACTCGTAGTAGCTGAACGCTGGCATCGGATTCACCTCGAAGCATACGAACGAGCCGTCACTTCGACGACGAAGGTCGATGCCGCAGAGCGGTAGGCACAGCGCTGCGGCCAGCGAGACGCATGCGACACGGGTTGACTCATCGATCTCGATGGCGACCAGTTCGGCCTCGCCGCCGTCGCGATGCGCATAACGGTAGTCGATGGCCGACGAGCGGATCTCAGTGGCGAAGCAGGTTGTGCCGACCACATGGACGCGAACATCAACGCCTTCGACGTGTGCCTGAAACTGAGTCGGTAGCGATCGAACCCGGTCAAGCCGGGCGAGATGCTCACTGTCGAGCATCCGCACGATCGATCGGATCCCGCTCGTCGACTTGAAGATCAGCGGGCCGTGCTCCTCACCGAAGCGTGTCACCTCGACGGGATCATTCGTCACGATGGTGGCGGGCACTTCCAGCCCGTGCGCCTGGATGAGTTGGGCCTGGAACGGCTTCGACCCGTTCGAGTTCATCGCTTCCGGTCGGCTGACGACACGAATCGGGGTGAGGTCGAGCCAGTCGACGAGGACGGCGTTGACGCGTTGGGCGTGATCGAACCCGTCTTGGCCGCCGGGGTTTGGCACGGACAAGGGCCGGGCGTAAACGCCATCGTAGCCGTTGAGTTGGGTTGTCTGACCATCGCGGACGAGATCGACGTCAAACCCCTCTGGCCTAAACCTGCGCGTTGCGGCAACACGAGCAAGCGAGGTCTGATCGACAATGTCGTATTCGATGCCGGCCGCGACGGCGGCCCGAATCGCGAAGGTTAACGGTCGGTCGTCGGGATCTCCGAAAAGCAGAATCATCGCGAGCCTCCGTCCAGATCCCGCATCGTCCTTGCGATCAGTCGAATCGCAGCGTCGACCTGGAGGCGATCGTGCAACAGCGGGTGACTTGAGGCGTCAACGAAGCGCGGTTCATCATCGTCGGAGAACCACAGTTCGATGAGTGGGCAGGCGGCGAGGGACGCGATCGCCTGGCAACGATCGGCGATTGCTCCGTTCGTCGTTCCAACAGTCTTGTCCCCCGCGACGAGGACAGACTTGACCGTCGCGGCAACGCCACGATTCGATGTTTCGACGTCGGCCACCTCAACGCCCGCTAAGTTGGCAATGCGCAGCCACGCGAGCCGGGTCGATGGGCCGGGTCGACCAAAAGAATCGATCGGATTGATTGCAGCAGATCCGAGCCCGGCCAGCCAGCTGACGTAGAGCGCCTGCCACTCCGCGGCAGCATAGTCGGCGTCCTTCGACCCGAGGGTGCCGAAACTCAGGGACGGGATTGTCGCCACCCGGTTGAACACGACTGTTCGACCATCCTCGACGATCGCACCGTTGGCGAGTCTGATCGACGTGCTTGTCGAGCCCGAGCCCACGAGATGTCGCCAACGAGCGGTCGCGAGTTGCGTCGGCGACACGAACGCGACCCGATCCCGCCCGAAGGCGGTGACGGCGGCCGCAGCCACCGCCACCGCACCGACGTCAGCCCAGTGGGCCAACACCATGCATCGGGACATCATCACGAACGCTGAGGCGGGGAGTCGAATTCCTGCTTCGCAGCCGGGTCCCCAGCCGCCATCCGGGCGTGCAGGTGCTGAGCGGTCGAATAGACCGGACCGCCGATCAGATCTGGACGCAACTCGGCCCCGATAAACGGCTGAGCGGCGGAAGCAGCAACTACAGAGGCTTCGAGCTGATCAGCGGCCTCCCGCAAGAGTGCGACGAGTTCAGTCGGGACTGCCGCCGATGAGCGTCCGAACCCACCCGGACGACCTGGGCGATCCCAGCCTTCGCGAATCCCCTTCGGATCCTCGCGCTGATCCTTGCGGTCCTTGAGTTCGTTCTTCCCGTCGAACTCCTTGTCGAACTCTTTGTCGAACTCCTTACCCTCCTTATCGAACTCCTTGGACTCCTTGGACTCCTTGACGTCCTTGCCATCTTTACGTTCCTTGATCAGTTCCTTCCACCACTCCTTGGCGTCCTTCCAGCCCTCCTTGAAGTCATCCTTGAATTCTTTTCGGCCTTCCTTGGAACTCTCTTTGCGGTCTTTGCGGTCTTTGCGATCCTTGCCGTCTTTGAGCACATCCTTGCCGCACGAAACCGTGATGTCGCAGGTCATCAACGCCCCAGCGGCCGAAATGTTCTTTACCGAGACGCAGGTATCGGCTCCGGCATACGACTTGGTGTTCGGCGTCGTTGTCGTATCTACAGCAACGACGTTGCCAGATCCGGGGAATGGGTCCCCCGCGTCGCCACGGTTCTGGTTCTGCTCGAGGTTGCGTAGGCCATCGGCCTGCACCAGGCCGACCATGTAGTGGTTCTGGTCCCGGTTGTCGGTCTGGGCATCATCGATGTGCCACAGCAGCAGCCCTCCGCCGGGGAGCGCTGAATCGAAGCCAGTTCGTTGCCTATTCTCGAGGAGGAAGTACTCCGTCCCGCCGGCACCGTTCTTCCACAACCGCAGCACCTCGTGGCCCGCCTTGACGTCAGCGATCGAGCGTGAACCGTTCGCCGTTACCGCCGTCACACTCGCCCAGCCCTGGCGCGCCTTACACCAGGCAGACGGGTGGGCGGGGGTGTGCCCGGCCCCGTTCCATGAGCCAGCGCCCATCAGACACCAGCTCCCAACCCCCTCTGAGTCGGGCAGGCGATCGGTGTCGTAGAGATCAGGGAAGGCGAATAGGAGGTGACCGACCTCATGGGCGCACACTCCCATCCGGGCGTCCTCCGGCACGGTGAGGTATGCCCAGACCTTCGTGCCATCCGTGGCGAGCGGGCTCGGGAGATTCCACTTATGCGACCAAATTGATCCCGCGTCCAAGTTGGTCTCGGCACCAGTACCTGCATGGACGACCACATACGCATCAACGAAACCATCCCCGTCGTTGTCGTAGGTCCCATAGTTGATCAATGGGTCGGCGGCCTTGGCGGCATCCTCGGCCATGATTTGCGCCCGCCCAGGCACGGTGCCCATGCCGAGTCCGGAGTTGTTGTTGGCGTACCAGGCGAGAGTTTGAGGCATCCGCAAAGGGCCAATCACGTCACCCTGAATGTCTACTAGTTGATTGGAGGCCTCACGGTAGAACTCCCTCACGCTGCCGGTGGCAAGAACGCCCACGGAGAAGAATAACTCGCGGAATCTATCCACGGTCGCTGTCATCGGCTTGTCGCTGAAGTCGACAAGTACGACCGCCACACGTACGACACCTCGGAGCGGAGCGCGAACCGCCGCAGAGCGCTTGACCTCGGTGAGCGAAGTGCCAGCGGGGAAGAAGTCGGGCGGAACGACCACGCCATCATTGAGGCCAAGCGCTGTTGGGAACCGCTCCAGCGTCAGTGCCGTGGTGAGACCCTTCTTGGATCGACCCTTTGCCTTGGCGATCTCTGCCTTGGCGATGGCGAGAGCCTCTGGACTCGGAGCGACGGCGCAGGGCACGCCGAGATCAGGGCGCTGAGCCAGCAATTGCGCAAGCCCTCCGTCTGGCGGGGTGCTTGCATGGCGGATCTTCGAGGACATGTTTCTTCCTTCGTCTGGGGAGCAACTGAATCAGGCTCCACCCCAAAGACTAAACCACGAGCTACTTGCCCATAGAGGGAGAAGTATCGAATGTCTTCGGGCACGAGGGGACGGGGTGATTCGGCTGCAGCGGCTAAACGGCGGGTGCCGCGATCGCCGCCGTGGTGATCGGCCGTCGGGAGGACCCACATCTCGCAGCGGACCTTTAGCCGTGACGACTTTGCCATGCCGAGTAGGAGGGAGTTGTCGAAGCTAGCGTGGTCTATCAGTACGCTCCCGCCTGTGATTCTGTGTAACCCAAGGGACCTCGAGCTGCCACTCGACATTGGGGTATTCTGGATGCGCGCCCTCGACGATGCTGAGATCGATCCAGACACCTCGCTTCTCGTGCTGGTTGCCGGCGAACGATCGCAAGAGGGGAAGTACGCGACCTATCTCGATGCTGGTCGCAGTGTCGACGCCGGTGTCTCTGACGACTTGGACGTCGTGCTGAATGGCGAAACATACGTGGCCCTTCAGCGAGTCGTCCTCTGGGTGGACAATCTCCCTGCTGCTGGCGTCAGCGCTGCGATCCTTCGTCATGAGCTTGAACATGCCCGTCAGTGTCTGGCCGACCCGAAGGCGCTGGATGTGATGAACCTCGCCGGGGAAGTCGTTGCGTACGCCCTCGAACAGTCCGGCGTCCTCTACAACAGGATTCCATCGGAGGTGAGCGCCAACGCCGCCGGCGCCCGCTTTGCTCGGAACCTATTTGGCGATGAGGCGATCGACGCCCTCCTCGAGGATTTGCCGGAGTTCCGTGCCCTTCTCGCCGAGTCTTGGTCCGCGGTTCCGCCGGACGATGGAATCGTGGATGCCATCCTCGAATTCATCGCACTCTTTCCCGAACCTGTGTGAGCGGCACGGCTACGTAGAGATCGCACTCGGCCGGGAGCTGGCTGCTCGGTTCCGCTTCTTTGTCGAGGTCGTAAGCCGGCTTCAGTAGACCGCGGCGTGGAGCGTCGTGCCGCGGACACGTGTCGCGACCAGGTCTCCTACGTGCCGCATCGTTGACGGCGGATCGACGAGGATGATGGCAAGGAAGCGACGACTCTTGCGCCGCACAGAACAGCCTGATTGGACGCGTGCATCGCACCCAGCCTGCCCTCGCAGAGCGGCTTCCTCGGGCGGGGCAGACTCGGCAGCAGGACGGATCCGTTGCCGGGCAGACCGCGTAAGAAGTACACGGTGGCGCAAGCCCGCAAGCGCTGGAGCGCTATCGCGCAGCTGGAGCCCGCACTCCGGATCCCGAGCGGTCGACCGGCGACATCGAGCGAGTGAAGTGGTGCGGGTGGAGGACGGGCGCCTGGCGATGACGTCGCGTCCCGTAGCATCGGCGAGGCGCGAGTCTCGGGCAGGCCAGCCCTGCCGTCGCCTGCTCATCGGAGCCGCGTGGTGGGCGATCCGTTCACCGGTCCGTCGGCCAGCGCTATCCTATGATTGGACCGACGGGAAGGGGACGGCATGGGCACCATCGACGCACCCCGAGCACCACCACCGTCAGGGAACGGCTCCAGTATGTCGCTAAAGGCCGCAGACCCCGGTGATCCGGACATCTTCAGCCCCGAGCTTTACAAGTCCGAGGCCTACACGTTCCTGCAGCTCGTCGTCGGGATCATCGCGCTCTGCCTGCCGGCCGCGGTCGCGCTCATCAACAAGATGTCACCATCCATTCGGCTCATCGACGAGGTCCCCATGAAGGATGGGGGCATTCTGCCGTCGATCAGCCACTACTACTACTCGCGTGGCGGCGGCGTGTTCGTGGGCGCCCTCTGCGCCATGGCGGTGTTCTTTCTCGCCTACGACTTCCGCGCCCGGCCCGGGTTCGAGGCCGACAACAGACTGAGCAACGTCGCTGCTCTGTGTGCTGCATTGGTCGCATGGTTCCCGACCATGGGCGACATCAAGGACGACGGAGCGAAAGGTGTGCGGGTCGTCCACCTGTCGGCAGCCACGGTCCTGTTCGTCTGCCTGGCCGTGTTCTCGCTCGTCCACTTCACCAAGTGCGACGAGGGCGAGAACTACCCCATCCCGAAAGGGATCGGAGGACGTCGTAGGGCGATCGCGTGGGCGTGGAAGCGGGCGACGTCGATCAGCCGTCCCAAGCCCGACCCCGCCGAGAAGGATCCCGTCAAGCGACACGACGCCACCGTGCGCTATCGAAAGAACATCGCGCACCTGCTGTTCGGGTGGGCGATCGTCGTCTTCATCGTGGGCATCGCCATCAACGGCTTCTTCGAAGGTGGCTGGATGTTCTGGCTGGAGAGCGGCGCAGTCATGGTTTTCGGCGCGTCGTGGCTCGTGAAGAGTGACTGGATCCCGTGGTGGCAGGCCAGCGAGACCACGACCCGCAAGCTGGCGATCAAGAAGGCGCGCAAGGAGCTGATGGCGGCGTACCGGGCCGAGATCGGCGAAGCACAACCCACGGACTCGACAGGCCGAGCAACCGGCGGTTCAGTACCACCAGGCGCAGTCGGAGCCAGGCCGACGCCACCCCCATCGGCGCCGGCGGCGCCTCAGGCCGCTCGAGAGCCCATCCCGGCTTCGGTCGCAGCCGAGGAGGCGCCTCCCTCCAACGCGAGCGAATTCGAGAGCCCGGCCAAGCGGCGCGGCGCGATGCGTCGAGCCAAGCAGACCGTGGACCCCGCCGAGGTCCTCGCCGAAGCCGCACAGGAGGTTCGCGCGAAGCTGTCGAAGTAGCTGCGCCGGTCCGAGCAATTTGTGCTCGTCGTTATCGTGACCACGTGGCGCCGCTTCAACGTCACGTCGGCGGAGTCGTGCGGCACTGTGCGTAGGGCGCAGGGAGCCGGTGTGATCGCCCGCTCGCGAGGTCCGGTCGGCTATGGGGTGGAGTCGGTGCGGTCATGGGTGAAGCAGGCCGACATCGACGGCACGTGTCGGGAACCTCGACGGATGAGGTTCTCCCCGTTTGACGGACATCTACCTTGAGGGCTGATGAGCCCGGATTGGAGTGTCCATGTCAACGAGTAAGGGTTCCGGCCGGTCGCGCCGGAAGTTCACCCCAGAGTTCAAAGCCGAGGTCGTCGCGATGGTCGACGTGTCCGGCGGCAAGATCGCGGAGGTCGCCCGCGAGATGCGACTACACGACTCGTCGGTCGGCAACTGGGTCCGTGAAGACGCGAGGCCAAAGCCGGCAACGGCCCGACCGCGGTCGAGCGTGCGGAGATCCGGGAGCTGAAAGCCGAGCTCGAGCGGGTCACGAGGGAACGCGACATCTTGGGAAAAGCAGTCGCCTACTTCTCGGCATCGCACCCGAAGAACGTGTGACAGCGGTGTACACGTTCATCGCCGAGGAGCAGGCTGATCCTGCGTGCGAGTGGTCCGTCAGCGAGATGTGTCGGGTGTTGGAGGTGTCCCGCTCCGGGTTCTACGACTGGCATACCCGTGGCCCATCGGCGTGTGATCTCGAAGACCGGGTGTTGGCCCGCGAGATCGAGCTGATCTGGGTTGCGTCGGATGAGACCTACGGGGTGCCGCGGATGACCGAGTGGCTGCGCCAGCAAGGCTTCGAGGTCAACCACAAGCGCGTCGGACGGATCATGCGCGAGCTGGGCTTGGAGGGCGAATCCGGCCGGCGTCGCGTCAAGACGACGATCGTTGACAAGGCCGCAACCGCGGCCAGCGATCATGTGCGTCGGGACTTCAACCCACCCGCTCCTGATGTCGTGTGGTGCGGCGACATCACCTATCTCCACACTGGTGAGGGCTGGCTCTACCTGGCAACCGTCATCGACCTCTACAGCCGTCGGGTGATCGGCTGGGCCGCGGCGGATCACATGCGCACCGATCTCGTCGCCGACGCGCTCACCATGGCCGTCGCGACGAGAGGCGGTCACGTGGCCGGTGTCGTGTTCCACAGCGACCGCGGGTCGGTCTACACGTCGAGAACCTTCGGCGAGCTCTGCGACACGCACGGCGTCGTGCAGTCGATGGGCGCGACCGGTGTCTGCTGGGACAACTCGGTCGCTGAGAGCTGGTTCGGAACAATGAAACGCGAGCTCGCACACCGACGCCGATGGGCAACCAGAGCCGAAGCCCGCCGGGATCTGATCCGCTGGATCGAGGGCTGGTTCAACGCCCGCCGGCTGCACTCATCGAACAACTACCGCAGCCCCATCGACTGGGAGAACCTGTACTACCGTCGCGGTGACGGCGTCGCCGCATAGCAACCTCGTCCGTCAAACGGGGTGAACCTCAGGAGGACGCGGCACGGATCAAGGCGTTGGAGCAGGAGATCCGTGAGTTGCGCCGGACGAACTCGATTCCTCGTTCGGCGTCGTCTTTCTTCGCGGACCTCGACCGTTCACAGCGATGATCGTCGACTACTCGACTACATCGACGCCAATCGACAGGAGTTCGGGGTCGAGCCGATCTGCACGTGTTGCGGATCGCTCTGAGCACCTACTATCGGCGAAGACGCGGCCGTCGTCGGCGCGGGCGGTCCGCGACACCGTGTTGTCGGTGACGATCATGACGTTGTGGACAGCGAACTACTCGGTGTATGGGGCCCGCAAAATGTGGAAAGCACTCCGACGCGCCGGGAAGACGTCGGCCGTGATCAGGTGGCCAGGATCATGCGGGGCATTTGTTTGGTCGGTATTCGTCGCGGCTCGCAGGTCGTGCACCTGACCCAGGAAATGACTAGGCGAACTGGCCCGCGACCTGGTGGATCTCAAGTTCACCGCCGAGCGACCGAACTTACCGGATACGGGGCTCTAGTCCCCTTCCGCGGTGAGGTAGGCCGCTGGCTGGTGGTGTGGCGGTTGAGTACCGGGCCAGGGTCAGCTCAGCGGGCGAGCGCAGCGCGCGCTACTCGCGAGGGCGACGCCTCGCGATCGATGAGGTCGAACACCTGGTCGTTCGAGGTTGTAGGGATGAAGCGGAAGTTGCTTAGACGATCGTCCTGAGGTCCGCCTCAGGGAACGTTCCCGTTGCGGCCTCGACCGTGGCCGGCCGGGCGAGCATAAGGCCGAGCAACTCGGCGATCTTCTTGGCGTCCAGGTAGACCGTATCGTTCGGCTGGAGGGCCTGGCTGAGTTCAGTGACCTTATCATTGGCTCGACCCGCAGCCGGGCTCAAGCCACTGCGGCGGCAGCGTATGTCGGAAGCGATCGTTCGAACTGCCGGACCAGGTCGGCTGGTCGGCATATGCCGACGAAGTACCCGTCACGGCCGCCGCGCATCTCGGTGAACACCAACTGTGCGTCCCGCTCCTCTTTAGGAGACGACCGAGCAGATACAGGTTGGACTGACGCCACTTCGTCCGTCTCGCAGATCGATCTGCACTACCGGCGGGTGCCCCTCACGGCGCATCTCGGACAGCTCCTGCGTCAGCGTGTCGAGGCCGGTGGACTGGAAGGGGTGCATGTCATTGGGTACCGATGCGAGTATGCCTGCAGCAGGCAATTCGATTTGCTCTCGCCTGACCTCACGCAGGTCGAGCTGCACCGCACCGAGCTTCAGGCTCGACACGTGCGGCGACAAGGCCCTGGCCAGCTCGGCGACCCGTTCGAGCAGCAGCGGCGCAATTGGGCAGGCCCGCGAGAACAACGAGCCAGCCGGCACCCAGGTACTTCAAGCCTTCGAACCTGGCCCGAAGGGAAAACGAGCACGCCTAGAGAAGGCCAGGTAAACAACGAGAACGGTTCTCGAAGCCAGCCGCGGTGCCATCGCGTCAGCGTTCGCTTGGCGGCCGATGGAGGCGTATGCGTAGCGCCCATGGCCGGAATGTAGCCGCATGGGACGAGGCGCCCGACCGAGCTTGAAGTCGCCCGGACGTCCAGGCACGAGATGACCGGCTGGCACGGCGGAGTGGTCGGGTTCGGCGGGGCGCGAGCGAGCGGTCACCACACTTGGCGTAGGCGCAGGGCCACTGTGGTCCCGCCAATGGTCATCGTGACGACCGTGTGTCTGCTCGAACTACCGTCAGTACGCGGGAGAACGGACCGACGATCGCTCCCCTGTCGCCAGGTCGACCCCGGCCGAGAGCGCGCCAGACAACCGGTGCGCCGGACAACAGGCCGTCGTGCACGACACGCTCTCGCACGCCTCGTGGAGCTCCTCGGAACAGCTCCCGCGCCATCCACATCTTCGCCGCACGAACCGGGTCGACGCCGTGTGAACCGCCCGCGAAATCTGTGGAGGTTCCAACGACCCAGGGACGTTCATCATCCATGAACTCGCCAGCTCCGAATAGCGCCCAGAGGGCGCGGACACGTGACCGCCGGGAACAGCGAAAGACCGCCGTTGCCATCGGACCGGGCCTGCGGCAGCCGCACGTAACGCTAGGCGCCGCAACCCGCGACTCGCCGTCGACAGACCACTCGGGAACAGCCCTTGAACGAAGCGCCCGATAACAATGCCGACGGCGCGACAACTCACTGCATCATGCATGATATGTGCGGCTGAGGAGAACCGTAAAGAGGATGACAAGCTGGTCCATCGCCGCTGGCTGCAATGCCCACTGCGCCTCGGCTGTCGCCCGGCTGCCGGCCTTGCCCGGCTCGCAGACCTTGCGCTTGGTCGCCAGTCGAGATCGATGCGGCGCTCGCCCAGCAGCCAGATCCATCCTGCCGACGCGCCGCGCTCGGCGCCGGATCGGGGCACCCGGACGGCGGGGCGCTGAGTGGGCACATCTCTG
>CAWDIP010000007.1:0-342994 GCA_963802395.1 uncultured Actinomycetes bacterium | reverse complement strand
AGGTCGGCAATACGGGAGCGGGCCGGCCGGATGCGCCCGGTGGCGACGAGGTTGTCGAGCTCGGTGGCCCGCAACGGGATCAGCTGGGCAACCGGCCGGCCGCGATCGGTGATGGTGATCACCTCACCGGCGCTGGCTTCGGCAACCACCGCTGACGCGTTCTGTTTGAGGGCCCGGACTCCCACCGTTCTATGTGCTTCACGTAGCACAACGGAGCGCTCGCAGGGCGGGCGCGGCCCGTGGAGGACCGATCAGGCCGCATCAGCTGGCCCTCGGGCCCGATTGGCCGACGCCGTTCGCCTGGAGGACGGGTTCAGTCCTGTCGTCGGGGCCGAGTTCGTCGAGCGCGGCCCGGTCGACCGGCTGGGCCAGGCCGGCGCGGACTTCGTCGATTCCCCGTTTGATGGAGGCGACCCGCTCGGGGTTCGACAGCAGGGCGAGTTCCCGCTCCGACATCACCACGGCGGGCGACAGGATGATGGTGCCGTCGTCGAGGGTCACCGCGCGGTAGAGCGAGTGCTCCTTGCGCCCGATCTTGCCCAATGATCCGCGACGGCGTTCGTCGAGTTCGAGCATGGTCATGGCCAGAGGCCGGAGGCATCGTCGCGCCGAGCCCGCCACTCATTGCCGTCCAGCTCGTGCTGAGTTCCCGGCTCGCGGCGAGCAATGCGTGAAGGATGCGGCATTCCGCGCCTCCAATCACAGCTTCGAGCGGGCGGCGAAGATCCAGGCACGGAACTACGTCCCCGAACTTTGCCGGCGGCTGTCAAGGGTCGGTGTCTGTTGGGTTGAGTCGTTTGGCGGCGGCTTGGTATGCGGCGTGGCCGCCGCGGGGTCCGATGGCGATCACCTCGATTGTGTCTGGCCGTTGTTCGTCGGGCTGCAGCCGGTAGACGATGCGGAAACGTTCGGGTCGTTGACCGGGCAGGTCGAAGCGCAGCCGTCGAGGACTGCGGGCAACAGCGCTCGGTGGAGATCGGCATCCACGCCGGTCAGCGGTAGCGACGCGGGTCACGGCCCAACGCTGTTGCGGCGTCATCGAAACTGATCCGTTCGCTGCCGGCCTGCTCGAGGCGGTGGCGGGCTTCGCTGGCGTCGAGGTGGTCCTCGATCGCCGGAAGGATTTCGAGCCACAGGTCCCAGCCGATGAGCACGCCTTGGGGGCGGCGGTGGCTGCCGAACGTGACGGGTTCAGCGTTGACGCCGTCGCGTTCGAACTCGGCGAGGATCTGGGACAGCTTCGCCCGTGCTTGGGTGGTCGGCAGGATCTCGCGGGGAATGATCGTCGACATGCCTCTGAGCCTATCACAATTACGTACATATTTCAGTACGTCTTGTAGGTCGTGTTTGGGTTCTCGAGATCGTTGCGGTCGAGGCCCGTTCCGCGACGCACCCGACCTCGTGCCTCAACCCGTCCTCTGGTCGCTCGTTCGCAAACGAGCAGCCGTCGGGCGCGGCCAACATGTACAACACTGCGCCGGTGCCGATGGTGGACCGGGCGCTGCTTGCCTCGGGCCTGCTTGCGAGTCTCGACTCGGATGGCCTCGACGAGGCTGAAGCCGAGCGGCTCTGGTCGGTCGAACCGAGCGAAGGGCGGCGCTGTTGACGTCTGGCGATGCCGAGCTCGTGACCTGGGAACACCTCGTTCAGCGCATCGACGAACATCGTTCGTCGTGAGGATCGTGTGAGCCTCCCCGTCGGGCTGAACTCACTCGCACAATTCGATGTTCTCAGGGCCTGGGCGTGGTACGAGCAGCAACACGGGACTGGGCGACCGTTTCCTCGTCGCGGCGGGTCGTGCCACCGGCCATGGGCACGAACCCGAACCTCGGCTCGATGCTCGAGACCGGACCGACACGAACGACAACGTGGGTTGACGTCGTGTCATTCCACGTTGTCGGTTCTCGTTGTGGACATGCCTTGCCTCCCGCACCGGCGGCTGGTCACTGCGCGGTGTCGGGTACGGTCCGAGGGCTCGCAGGTCTGGTTCGTCACGCAGGGCTGTTCGTCATCGGGTGGCCTCCGGGTGTCAATCGAAGTTGTCAGTTCGCGTTCTGGGACCTACCTGCGGGCTGTCCCGAGCAGCTGGTCACACGCGAGGGTCCGATGTGCGTCCCAGCCGGCGCCGGCCACGCCAGACTGCTGCGGTGTCGGCGGTCGAGGCGGTGCTGCTGGTCGTCGCCGGGTTCGGCGGCGGCTTGTCGGGGAGTATCGCCGGACTCGCGTCGCTCGTGTCGTATCCGGCGCCGCTCGCCGTGGGCCTTCCACCGGTGAGTGCCAATGTCACGAACACCGTCGCCCTCGTCTGCTCCAGCGCTGGCTCGATCACCGGTTCGAGACCCGAGTTGCGGGGCAGGAAGGCGTTCGTGCGGCCGTTGATCCTCGCCGGTGTCATCGGCGGGGTGATCGTGGGCGCGCTGGTGCTGCTCACCCCCGCCGACGCCTTCGAGCGGGTGGTGCCGGTGCTCGTTGCCCTCGCTTCGATCTCGATGCTGTTTCGGCGCCGTCTGCTCGACGAAGCGGCGAGCGACGGGGAGCACGTCGCCGGTCGGCGGCTGTTGCTCGGCGTCGGGGTGATCGGGGTCTACGGCGGCTACTTTGGGGCCGGAGCCGCGTGGTCCTACTCGCCCTGCTGCTCGCCGCCACGGGTCAATCGCTGCCACGCTGCAACGGGGTCAAGAACGTCGTCCTCGGCTGCGCCAACGGGATCGTGAGGATCGCGTTCGCCTGCTTCGGTCCGGTCCGTTGGTCGGTCGTCGCTCCGCTCGGCGCCGGGCTGTTCGTCGGTGGTCGGCTCGGCCCGATCATCGGCCGCCGGGCCGGGCGGCCCCCTGCGGGTGGTCATCGCCATCGCCGGGATCGGTCTGGCGATCCGCCTCGGGCTCGATGCCTACCGCTGAAGGGCGTGCGCCCTCAATCGCCGTGGTAGAGGCGGGGAAGATCGATGAGTTCGATGTCGTCCCGCTTCATCGCCAGCGCGGTGAGTCGATCGTCGACGGTGCTGCCGAAGAGCAGCAGCTTGGCCCAACGGCGCGGCTGCCGAACGTGCTCGGACACGCTCCAGGTGTGAAAGGTGTTGGAGTCCGAGCGACTCGCCGGCTTTGGCTTCGCCGATGCCCAACACCTGGCGTTGCGATGGCACGTCACCGTCGCCGGCGACGACGACATCGAGCTCGTGCTCGGTCCCCCCGACGCTCACGCTCGACGGTCCGACGTGAGCACCACCCGGCAAGGTTCGATCGCTGCAGAACCGACGGATCCAGGTGCGGGCCTGACCTTCGAACACCGGTCCCCGTACCTGGCTGTCGAACACCGGCCGCAAGCGTCGGAGCCAGGTGGACATCGGATCCCGGTCGCGGAGGATTGCCCGGTGCGGATCGAGGACGGCGTAGTGGAACTGGAGGTACGGATCCGTGATGGCATACATCGGGCGGCGATCGCGGAGCGGGTCGTCGTGGCGGACGACGAAGCCGGACTCGACGAGGCGGTTGAGCGCTGGTGCGAGGTTGGAGACCTGGCGCCCCACGCGCCGAGCGATGGATCCTGCGGTCACCGAGCCATTGGCGATCGCGGCCAAGATGCTGTGGTCCCAGCGCACCCGGACCGCTGGTCAGCGGGTCTTCGGCGAGCAGCGTGGTCGCCTCGTGGTGGAGCGTCGCGCCAGCCGAGAGCACCCGTTGGACGATCCATCGATCGACATCGTCAGGACCGGAGGGGAGGTCGAAGTTGACCATGTCGGTGGCGTACCCGACGACGCCGCCGATGACCGCGTAGACCTGGACTGCCGTGCTCAGCCCCGCGGTGCTGGGGAGGCGGGTGGCGGCGACGTGGAAATCGTCGGGGAACATCACCAGCTCCATCCCGGCGCGTCCGTGGAGCGGCGCCTGCCCGGCGGTGAGTGCACGCATGACGGTGATCGCCGAGCCGCACAGGATCACCCGAGCCTCGCCGGAGTCGTCATGGCGGGCACCGGGGCCGAACGCCGCGGCGATCAGCGAATCGACTTCCCGTTGGGCTTCGAGGACGTAGCCGAACTCGTCGATGACGACAGGAATCCGCCCGCCGGCGCCGAGTCGTATCAGCGCGGCGAGCGCTTCGTGCCAGTCGGCCAGCGCCACCCGTCCTACCCCGAGATGCTCGCCCAAGGCGCGCCCGAGCCGTTCGAGCTGCACGGGCGACTCGACTCGGGTCGCTTCGAAATAGAAGCCGTTGCGGTCTCGGACGATGTCGACGAGGAGGGTTGACTTGCCGATCCTGCGCCGTCCGTAGACCAACCCCAGCAGCGGGCGAGGCGCCGCGCTGTCGACGAAGTCCACCACGATGTCCCTGGCGTCCACGCGTGGCCTCCTGGGGTCTATTACTCTGAGGCCATCATACTATCAGCAACAAAGAGTATGAAGTCAGCGGTGATCAGGAACCGACGTGTACAAGTCTCTGTACAAGTAGTTCCCGTTCTTGGTAACGTACTCCCGGTGGCACGCACCCGGGTCCTCCCCACGAGCGAAGCTCGAGCATCGCTGACAACGATCACGGCGGAGTTCCGGGCGCACGGTGCGGCGGCGGGCATCGTCGTGTTCGGCAGCCGACGGGTGCCTGAAGCAGCAGTCGTGCCCTACGAGTTGATCGAGCTCCTGGACCCGATCATCGAGGACCTCGTCATCGCGGCGCGTTCGCGAACGCTTGGCGTCCGATGACGGCAGCCGCTTCAGCGTTGACGAGGTTGCCGCTGAGTTCGGCATCGATCTCGACGAATGACGGGCGTCCGGCGCCGCGCAGTCTTTCTCTCCGCTGCGAAGGGAGACGTCGGCCGCCTCGCCGAGGAGGATCCAGCGGTGGCGAGGCTGGCGTTGCGCACGATTCGCGATCTTGAAGTCGGCTCGATCGAGGGTCGACCGCTCCAAGCGTTGGCGAAGAGCGGCGACCTGAGCGACTGCGGAAAGGTGTACTTCGGAGCGGGGAGTCCGCCGTCGCATCGAATCGTCTACCGGGTCGACGATGAGGACATCGGCACCGTCGAGATCCTCGAGGTCGTCGCCGTCGAGGCACGATCGGAGCTCTACGTGTACCTCCTGGCGGCCGCTCGACTGGGTCGGCTCCCCATGGAGACAAAACCCGAGTTCGACCGGCTGCACCACAAGGTGATCGCACTGCGAGCCGCCAAACGCAAGCGCCGGTGACCGGGCGCCGGTATGAGAACTCACGGTACGTCGAGTAGTGCTCGTCAGTGGCCGAGCCGGCTCTGGCGCGTCGACAACCCGCGATCCTCGTCCGAGCGTGAGATCCGCGGCTGGTCACCGCGCTGCGTCGGCTGCGGTCCTCGGGCTCGCCGGATGGTGGGTCCGCCCGTCGGGCCGGTGACGATGCCGTCGACGAACCGGTCGGCGTGGCGATCACGCAGGTAGGCCAACCACCGAAAGTCACCTTCGTCGACGTCCCGGGCCGGCTGATCTCGTCGCCGACGGTACGTCGTCGCCCGTTTCGAGCACGAGGTCGACTTCGCTGATGTTCTGGGAACGGAAGGGGGCGCGCTGTCGGGTCGGATGCCTGTACGGCCATTGTCGAGGAGTCTTGGTTGCCGTTGCCAGCAGAACGCCGATGACGCCGACGGTGACGGTGCGGCTCGCGAGGGAAGGCGGATCCCCAGCAACCGTGGCGATTTCTCCCCTGTTTCGCGGGTTGGGTAAGGCGCCCAGGCGCGATCGAGTCACGTCCGCATTCGGGGGAGAAATCACCACATTCAGCCTGCCGGTGCAGCTGCTCCCTCGACGGCGGGTCGTCGACCGTCACCGCCGCTGGACATGCCTTGCCTGGCGCTACGACCGCCGAGGAGTTCCGAGAGTTCCTCGAGAAGGCCGGTCGCGCTGCGCCGACGCCGAACCATCGACGGACTACGTTTCGCCGAGCGGAAGTGGCGGGCGAGGAGGGACTCGGTGGGGGTCACCGTTGGGCGGGAACGACGACGCGTCGCGATCGTGTTGGCATGCGTCGTGCTGGTCACGACCGGGTGTGGGCGAGGCGGTGATGTCGATGGCAGCGACCGGGTCATCATCGATCCCGTGGGTCGCCTCGACCAGAACGCCCGGCAGGCCATCGAACAGGCGCGAGTGCCCGACCGCCACGCGCTGGTGGTCGCCGTCGAGTCCTTCGATGCGTCCGAACCGCTGGGCCCGCAGGCAGACGCCGCGGTTGACCGGCTCTCGGAGCAGTGCGACAGCGAACGACGGTGCGATCGTCGCGGCATCTACGTGCTGCTCGACGCCGACAACGGCTTCCCGCAGTTGCGAGTCGGTTCGTCGCTGCGGCTCTCGGCGATGTGGGAAGGCGCGACCTATGGGCCTGAGTACGTCGCGGCCCAGCGTGCCGTCGCTGGCCTGCCACCCAGCCAACAAGCGGCCACGTTCGTGCCCTACTCGGTGGATGCGGTGCTCGAAGCCAGCGAACACCGGAGTTGGTTCGAACGCTGGTCCGACAACGCGGCCACGCCCGGCGGCTACGGGGACTTCGCCACCGAGTTCATGGCCGATTCGTATCCCGAGTCCGGCTACTACGACCATTGGTTGGTCCGGCCGCTGCTCCACGTGCAGGCGTTCGAACGCCGGCACCTCGGGACGTGGTTCATCTCGATCGCGCTCAGCTGCGCAGGGCTGCTCCTGCTGACCCGATTGCTGCGGGCGTTCGCCCGCCGATTCCCCCAGCCGTGGGTGCGCTGGCCCGGCTTCGTGATGTTCATCGCCGTCGCCGTGCTCGCCGCGCTGATCGCCGTACCCATCTCGGCCGCGATGGTCTTGCAGAGCGGCGCGCGACTGGAGGACGCCGCCGACGTCCAGCGGGCCTTCGGCGACCTCCCGGAACTGAAGTTCTGGGCCGAGGCCTGGGCGCCGGCGAGGAACCTTCTGCTCTCGGCGGCCGTGCTCGTGGTCGGGGTGCTCCGCGGTGGGATCGGCGTCATCCAGATGTTGGGCCCATCGGGGCTGGTGTCGACATCGACGAAGGACAAGATGCTCGACGCCGACCTGGTCGGCGAGTGGCGAACGTTCGTCTCCGATCAGGCCACCGACGATCACTTCCTCTTCCGCCAGTTCGTCGTGCCGGTGTTGGTGGGCGTGGCTGGCTTCAACGTCCTCCCAGCCGCGCTGGTGGTCGCTGTCCTGATGGGATGGCTCGTCGAGGTGTCGGTGAAGGTGTTCGAGGCGGTCGACACCCGGCGAGCTGCCGCGTTCTTCGAGCGCCTCTTCGCCCACGGGGACCCGACGCCACCCAAGCTGCCGTCGATGACGGCGCGCATCGTCACCGGGTGCTTGGGCATCGTGGCGGCGGCGGTGATCGGACTCGTGGCCTCGCGTGGTCCGGTTCCGGCGCAGGCCTCGGCCCCGGCCCGGGCGCCGACGGTTGCCACCGTGGCCCCGACGACCACGAGCGTGATCCCACCGTTCGTTCCCGAGACGGGAGAGTGGTCGCTGATGCCGATGGTTGCCAAGGATGCGGCGGCCGAGGGGGCCGAGGGTGATCCCATCCGGTATCTGCAGGGGGTCCTTCGGCTGGCGGCCGGTCAGCCCGTCGAGATCACCGGAACGTTCGACGCCTCGACCGTCGAGGCCGTTCGCGCCGTTCAGTCCTTCATGAGCCTCGAACCGACCGGAGTGGTCGACGCCGGCACGTGGCTCGTGATCGACCAGCTCGCCCAGACCGTGGCCCCCCAACCCGCAGGGCCGTAGGTGGCTCGTCCGAACGGAGCGCCGCTACCGACGACGATCGCCGTGACTCACTCAGCGAGGGAGATCGGCGTACAACTCGTCAATGGCGACTTCGGTGCTCGGGCACACCAAACGGAAAGCTCTCGCCGGGACCGTAGAGCTCGGCGCGAAACCCATCGCCGTCTCGCCGATGCACCACCACACGCGGCTCGGCCTGTCCCACGATCACGTAGGCCTCGACCGTGGGGAGCCGTTCGTACGCGGCCAGCTTCTCGATCTGGTCGATTGCGGCCGTCGACTCCGACAACACCTCGATGACCAAACAGGGTGCCGTCTCGGCCGCCTCACGCACAGACGGCTCACACACCACCATCACATCCGGATAGTAGGAACGATCGGTCCGTCCGTCGGGTCGGACCACATCGAGGCGGCGCTCGACCAACGCCACGCAACCTGCCGTGATCGCCGCCGTGCGCAGCAGACTGCCGAACGTCAGGATCAGATGGCTATGCGTCCTCGTGCCACCGGCCATGGCGCGGACATGCCCTTCGATGAACTCGTGCTTCGGTATCCCTCCGCCATAGAGCACCTCGTAGTCGTCGAAGCTGATCAGCGGCACGATCGGCATGTTCGTCATCGAGTTGGCCTCCGGGAAATCAAGGTCACCATACCGAGCCAGTACCTTGGCGGGACGCCCGAGATCAGGCCGACACGAACGACAACGGGGGTTGACGTCGTGTCAATCCATCCGTCGGGGGAGTGGCTGGTTTGGGGTGTGCCGAGGAACCGGTCAATTCGTGATGCGACATCGCGTCTCCACATGCGAGTACGCATGTAGATTTGCTCTGATGCCGAAAACCGTTCAAGTTCGCGACCTCGATGACGATGTGTATGCGGGTCTGGTCCGGCACGCAACTGAGGCGGGATTGAGCGTCCCGGAGTTGATCCGTCGAGAGGTCACACGCCTTGCCCGCCGGCCGACGGTGGAGTCGTGGCTCGCGCGGTACTCGTCGTCGTCCCTCAGCGATCGAGCGGGCCGAGATCGTCGCGTCGCTCGACGAACTGCGTGGCGACTGGCCCGATGCTGATCGTTGAAGCGAGCGCGCTCTTCGAGGTCCTCGCCGACACACCGCATTCGGAACCGATTCGCCAGCTGCTGGCCGCTGATGCAGAGCACGCTGCACCCCATCTGATCGACGCAGAGGTGCTGTCGGTGGTTCAAGCGCATCATCGTCGAGGTCAGCTCGATGCGACCGCCGCGGGTCAAGCACTCGATGATCTCCGGATGTGGCCCGGGGAGCGATGGCCGCATCGGCCGTTTCTCGAACGAGCATGGGAGTTGCGGGCGAATCTCCGCGGCTACGACGCGCTCTATGTCGCCCTCGCCGAAGCGCTCGGGGCCACGCTGGTCACGCTCGACGCTGTGTCTGGCCCATGCGCCCGGACCCCGATGTCCGATCCTCGTCCCACCCACATGATCGCGGGTGCAGCTCCGCGAGAACGACAACGTGGATTGACGTCGTGTCATCGATGGACCGCTGACGCTCGCAGCAGAGGTCAGTCGGTACAGCCCGTCGGTGCAGCGCCGCTCGGAAGGAACGACGCCCGCTCCTGATCGCTGAGTCGTCGGGTCACCGCATCGCACAACTGGGCGATCAGCTGCACAGGGTCGTTCCACGTTGCTGCGACGCCGTACACGCCGCTCGTCGTGACGGCCACGATGTCGCCACCGGTGTCGGACTCGTCGATCGACTGCAGCTGGCCGGGCAGTCGGATCTCGTCGACCACCACTGTCGACGACTCCACGTCGACCACGGTCAGGCTCGACGTATCGGTATCCCCACCGCCGATGACGACATACCGGCCGTCACCGCTCACCTCGAACGCCGAGAAGGCAAGGCCGGACCGGACGGGGAGCGAGAACGGAAGCGCCGGGTCGCCGTGCACGTCGACGACGCTGATGCCCGTGAGTGTGCCGACTGCGAGACGTGGACCGGAGATGAATTCGATGTCTTGGATCAGCGCACCGAAACCTGGGGTGATCGTGCGTTCCTCGTCAGTCTCGAGATCAACGACGGTTGCCGTGCCTGATCCGAGCGCCCACCAAACCAGCCACCGTCGTGTCGGGTCAACTGCCAGACAGCACGGTGTCGCGAGAGGGTCATCAGGGGGAGTGACGAACTCGATGATCTCCTCGCCGGTCGCCGGGTCGATCAAGGCGAGCGAGGTCGGTGACTTGGCGGCGACGAGCGCTCGCTCTGCCGTCGGTCGCCATATCCCCCCCGATCGATCGGCGAAGACCAGCTCCGTCCAGCGTTGCGTATCGAGGTCGAATCGGCGGGCGCCTGTGGTCGTCCCCTCGAAGAGCGAAGTGGAGCTACCGAGTCGGACCAAGGTGATGCTGAGGACACCGTCGAGCGCGAGGTCGACGGCGAACTCGGCTGGCGCATCGTCGCTCAGATCGTCGACCAGCACTCCCTCTCGGAGCAGAACCGCGATCTCGTCACCGGTGAGGGTTGCGTCGAACGGGGTCGACGTCACATCGATCAGCCGGCGGATCGGACCGGAACGGTCGAGGTGAGCCACTGCCACCTGCTGGGTCGACGCCGCAAGGATCGTCCGGCCGTCCGGCGCGACGTGCGTCGCCCAGGTGCCGGCACTCGAGACCACCAAGGGGTCCCACGTGAAGTTGCCGTTCTCCACGACATAGGCCGAACCGTCGTTCGTGCTGATGCCCACCGTGAATTCGGTGTCGTTGCGAGCGATCGACAGGTCTCCGATGCCAGTGTCGAAGAAGCCGAGGATGTCCATATGTCCCGTCGCGATCTCGATGGCTGCGACGGTGGTCTGCTCGCCACGGGACAACGCGACGGCGATCCATGAGCCATCCGCCGCGATGGCGAGCTCGTACAAGCCACTCACCGCCTGCTCGGCCCCGAACACCACTCGCTCACCGACGACCCCCGACTCGGAAACCGGATAGTGCGCGACCTCACTGCTGTCGTTGACGCGGACTGCAAAGGCCGAGCCGTCGGCGGCGAACTCGACGTGGCTCTGATCGTCCTGAAACCCATCGATCTCGATCCGGTCGAGGAGCTCGCCGTTGGCGAGCGCGAACCGCTCGACGACACCGGAGTCGCGAGCAACGAGGAGATGCAGGCCATCGGTGGAGAACGCGGCTTCGCTGGCGAACCCCTCGGATTCGATCTCGGCTGCTTGCGGCTCTCCCGTAGCGACGTCGAGGATCCGGAGGGGAGCGTCGAATCGATCGCGAACGATGGCCTTCGTCCCATCAGGACTCACATTCAAGAAGCCGTTCCCGGTCGCCTCGATTGCGGTCGCCGTGGTGGTCACCGTTTCGGGATCGAGGCGGACGAGTTGGCCGTCGATCGTGCCGAAGGCGGCACCTCCGAGATCGAACCGCCAGCCGGTTCCCATCGCTCCGTCGACGTTGGCGACGATCGGCCCACGTTGTTGTAGCAGGCGGGTTCCTGCGGCGATCGCCTCGGGCGTCGGGCTCAAGGCCACGGCCTCGGCCGCAAGCAACATCGAGAGATCGGAAACCCGGGAATCCTGCTGCGACGCGAGGCCGGCCAGTGCTCGTGACCGAGCGATGCGGTCGGAGACGTCGGCTCGGCTGTTGCTCCGGTTCGTGCTCACCATCGCAAACGACGCTGCGGCGACCGAAGCCGCCAGTCCGATACCTCCGACCGTGATCAGTCGCGCTCGGCGCCTCCGAACGTTGATCTCCTCCCCGACGAGCTCGTCCTTGGCAACGTCCAACACCGCCGCAGCCAGCTCACCGATCGCGTCTCGAAACCGAGGCTGGCGCAGCGACAGCTTCGGCTCATCCGCCGCCCATCGGAGGTCCAGATAGCGCGGCTCGTCGAGGATGCCCCGCAGCACCTGCGGTGCCGCCGCGGTGCCCCCGATCGGCGCGGCTGGATCTGCGAACTCCCACGCTCCTCCGCACAGCACCGGGAGAACGCTTTCGGCGCGGCCAAGCTCGAGCCACTGCTCGAGTTCGTACGCACCCACGGGGACGTCGCTGATGCGGGCGATGCGAGGAAGACCAGGTGAGTGCTTTCCGTGACTGCACCGAGAAGTGCGGGCCGAAGTTCGGGGCCGACGGTCATCGAGGTGACGTCGCGGAACACCTTGATCTGCGGTGCCCGAAACCACCGCCGGCCCAGATCGCGGATACCGCGCTCCAGCGCGACCGCAACACGTGCGTCAGCCCGGCTGTAAGAGATGAAGACTTGTCTCCCCAGTGGCCTCGCCGACGGCGCCGATCGTGCCGCTCCCGAGGGACGGGCCTGCCTCATCGGGCTGTGGCGAGATGTCGCCTGCGTTCGTGAGCGCGCACCATGGCGAGGTCGTTGGCTCGATGAGCGATATCGAGCTGCAGCCTTGTTCGCTCAGCCCACGCCTTGCCGACCAACCCGTCGATGCTGGTTCGCAGGAGCCTCCGAGCCAGCGGAGTGAAGACCGTAGCGACAGTGGCCGCGCCAGCCACTCCACCGGCGAACCAACTGAACCCACTGAGGCCACCCAGAGGCTGGCACGCCGCCCGACGAGACCAGACCAGCCACTCCACCGAAGACGCCGAGCCGGAGCAATGCATACAGTGATGCCACGAGCAACACGCCTCGTGCGGATCCGGCCAGGCGTCGGCGATCCGCCCTGCGGTGGGTTCTTGCGGAACTGGCGATCAGGGTGTCGGCGTTACGTATCGCTGCGGCCAGCGCCGCATGTCTGGCCTCGATCTCGACGCCAGACACCTGAGCCATCCGGAGAGCGCTCTGATCAGTCTTCGGTCGGGCCGATCCAACTTGATGTCGGAGCCGCCGCACCCGTACGCGCCAGTCGAACACGGTTCGGGTGAGCTGCAGCCAAGAGAGATAGGCGAGGTCTCGGGCGGCAAGGATGGCGAACCGCTGCGCGATGTCCATCCCGAGGACGTCAGTGAATCGGCTCCATATGAGCACTCGGGCGTCGCTCGCCACGTTGATCCGTGCCGACTCGAAGCGGCGGAGGACTCGATCCGGCGGCTCGCCGAGGTCGAGGTCTTCATCCGGGTGGTACCAGCTGTTCGACAAGAGCTCCTCGAGGAACTGGACAGGGGCGCGCTCGATCGCGGCGATCTGCGCAGCGAACTTCTTGTCGAACGTTCGAACTGCGTCGTCCTCGCCCATGTCCCCACGGTAGAGCGCGGTCGAGATGCCTGTTGACAGGATCTGACCCACTCCTGCAACTCAAGGTCGCTTCGCTTGGCAGGTTCGACGCTTGGCGTGGCCTCCGTCGGCTGGGGCGGTCTGCCGGGTCGGTCAGTCGACGGGTGCCCCGAGCCGGTGGAGCAGCCGCTGGATCGCCTCGGCGTCGGTTCGTGCTGGAGGGTTAACGCCGTAGCGGGCGAGCACGCCGTCGATCGCCGCTCGGAGCACGCGCTGGTCGTCGGTGGCCGAGGCGTTGTCGCTGGGCGCGGGTTGGACGGAGCCGGCGAGTCGGGGCTCGTCGTGTCGCGGACGAACGGTCAGCGCCGGCTCGCCCGCAGCATCCAACAGTTCGGCGACGGGTGCGGTCACTTGGTTCTCCTGTTCGGTCGTTCCCGGCTCAGCAGCCGTTGGCGGTAGATGCGGAAGTCGTCGCACGACGCGCGCTGCGGCCGAGCGGTCCACGCCGCCGCATTGCGATAGCTGCGGTATTCGCGGATCGCCTTCACGACGCACACCGCCAGACACGCGCCCAGGGCCACCAACAGCGCGGCGGGGCACCAATCGAGCCACGGTTCGCTCACGCGCCCGGCGGTCTGCATCTGACTGCGCGCGACCACCAGCCAGAGCAGCGTCAGCGCCGTTACGAGCGAGGAGATCACCATGGTGAGGCGGCTCGTGAGTTGGTGGCCCACGACCTCGTCGGCGCCGGCCCGGCGTCCGAACCAGAACGCCACGGCGGTGGGCAGCGCGAGGAGGCCGAGCGCGGCATCCGCGGGGAACGTCTCCAGGCTCGCCGCCCGCCGCACCGCGATCCAAGAAGTAGGCGACGAGCGCCATGAGCAGCACGCATCCGAGCGCTGCCGTGGCGAGTGCGCCCGGGAGCTTCTCGTGGAACACCACTCGGGCCCGTAACCGTCCCGCAGGTCGTTGCGCTCGACTGCCGGCCCCGCGAAGGGTCAGTTCGGCATATCTGGCGGAGGACGTGGGCAGGCCGCGCATCGACTCTTCGTCGCCCGGTGCCCACGCCCTGATCGGGGTGGTCGACTCGTTGTCGCGATGCACCTCGACGAATCCGGCGTAGTGCAGATAATGACGGTCCGGCCCTTCCATGTACACGTGGTACTCGTCAGTGATGGCCAGGTACGGAAGATCGATGAGCGCTGCATACGGGGAGAGGCTGAGCGCGCCGCGAAGCCAGTCCTTGTTCCGTCGCTTCGGCATTGGTCGCTCGTCGAGTGGGGTATCGAAGGTGACGATCACCGAGTGCAGGCGGACGCGAAACGTCGAGTGGCGCGGCGACGAGGTCGAGGTGGTGGCCAGCGAGTCGCTCCAGGCGCGCCACGAACGTCCGGTCGTTGCGAAGGGCACATAGGCACCGCACGAGTTCGTCGTCGGCGTGGGCGTCGCGACCGAGCGCTGCCTGGAGCGCACTCACCATCTGATCCATGTCGGGTCGGTCGAACAAGCTCCGCTCGGCCACGGTGGCGTCGCTGCGGAACAGTCGCTCGACCGCCCGCCGAGCGTCATCCGAGGGTTGTCGAACGAGCGCTTCGCACATCGTCTTCATGGTCTCCCACACCAGGTGCTGCTCGGCCACGGGCAGGGAGGTCGGTGTCACGCTGGCGACCGCTTCCAGGTCGATGGCCAACAGCGTGAGTCGGGCGGTGAGGGTCTCGTCATGTCGAAGCAGGTAGAGGTTGCGTCCATCGGGATCGGTCACCGTCAGGTGATCGACCACCGCGTCATGGAGCGCGCTCCAGTGCGACCAGCACCACCACACCGTCGGCGGCGCCCCGCCTCGCCATCTCGTCGTCAAGGCGCAGTTCGAGGGTGACGTGATGGCGCAGCGTTGCACCGTCGATGCGGACGTGGTCGCGGACACGCGAGTGCACCGAGCGCGGGTCGTGGTCGATGAGCGCCAACGCACCCAGTCCCCCCATCCCGCTCGTTGCTGCCACGTCCCGCCCTCTCGTCTGGAGCAGATTGTGGTGGCTCAAGCACTTCAGGTGACCGACCAGAACTTCGAGACGGGACAGATGAGTCGATCGTCTCTCATGGCCGATCACGTGGCGATTGCTCCCCTGTTTCGCCGGTGGTGTGTGACGACCAGGCGCGATGCGCGTGGTGCCGGCATCAGGGGAGCAATCGCCACGTTTCGCCCGACCGAGGGCCTTGGCGGGCCGGCCGGGCGATGTCGCCCACCCTGCCGAAGCCCGGTGGGTCAGGGCCTGACGACCACGGCGTCGCAGCCGAAGGACGTGTAGCTCGTGGCGCCCGAGGTGAACCGGCCCTTCACGCAGCTCTCGGTGACGCCGGTCGTGAGGCCGCTCGCCGATGGCTTGAAGTGCATCACGCCGTCGAGGTCGCGGTCACGGGTGCGCTCGTTGAGCTCGAAGGAATCCTCCAGGTCCACCCGGCTGTGGATCTCGGTCGCGCCCGTTGCGGTCGCCACGTTGAACAAGTTGGAGCGCAGCCCGAGCTTCACCGTGGAGACGTTGATCGTCGCCGCATCGAACGCCAGCGGCAGCCCGTACTCACCGGCCTTGGTGGTGAGCGCCGCCAGCGTGGCATCGGTGTTGAGGTTGATCGAGTTCGGTGTTCCGCCCGGCCGGATGTTGATTGCGATGGGCACCACGCAATCGATCGTGAACGTCGCGCTCGCCGTGTTGTTGGTCGAGACCGGATCGGTGTCGGCGGCCACCACCCACCTGCTGACCCTCTCCCTCCGAGGTTCGCGGGATGTCGACACGTGGCGTGTGGACAACCCGCGAACCCGACCGGTCGAGCACGGGTTCGGCGAGTCCTATGCTCGCGGCGGCCTGCAAGGACGGGTGCGCCATGCCGAACGTCTTCATCAGCTACTCCCGCGAGGGCAGCCCGACGGCGCAGCGCCTCGCCGCCGATCTCGAGCGGGCCGGGATGTCGGTCTTCCTCGACACCGAGGGAATGCGGGCCGGGTCGTTCGCCGAGCAACTCGACCAGGCGATCGCTCGGTGCGACGTGTTCGTGCTGCTGATCTCCACCGCGTCGGTCCGCTCGACCTACGTGCTCCGGGAGCTCCACGTGCAGGCCGCGGCTACCGGGCCCGGCGTTGACCGAGTCGAGGTCGCTCGGTAACAGGTGCGCCGGAGCACACCGACCGGTCGCTGCGGGCGACCCCGAAGGCGGCTCCGAGCAGGTGTCCGGTACCATCCCGCCCGATGCAGGCGAACACCCGACGACTGCACGCGTCGTTGAAGATGGCGGTGGGTCTGCAGTGGCGCGCCGCTCGACGCCAGAGCATCGAGGTGATCGCCTACCAGTTCATCGATTCGGTCGTGCTCGCGCTGCAGCTGCTCGCCGTGCAACGGATCCTCGCCCACCTCTCGGGTTCCGACGAGCCCGACGTTCTCCGACTTCGTCCCCGCGCTCATCGCCTTGACCGTCACCTACGCCGGGCGCGCCGTGCTGGCCGCGCTCGTCCGGGAACGGCGCGAGATCGTCGGCGAGCTGGTGCAGCGCGACGTCACGATCCGGGTGCTCGAAGCCGCGTCGCTCGTCGACGTGGCAACGTTCGAGAACGCCGAGTTCCACGACCGGCTGCAACGGGTGCGGACCCGGACCTACTCGAGCGTGTGGTCGATGGTCTGGGCCGTCGTCAACCTGACGACCCAGCTGTTCGTCACCCTGTCGATGGTGGGCCTGTTGATCGCGGTCTCTCCCGAGACGCTGCTCGTGTGCCTGGTCGGCGTCGTGCCGTTCCTGTGGGAGGCGCGTCAGCGCAACAAGCTGAACTACGGCCTCACGGTCGAGCAGTCCACCCGCGAGCGCGAGCGCGGGCTACCTCGAGCAGCTCCTGGTCGACCGCAACTCGGTGCCCGAACTCCGCTCGCTCGCACTCGGCGACCACTTGCTCGGCCGCATGCGCCAGCTCTACGAACTGCGCCTGATCGACGTCCGGCGGTGGGCCAAGGAACGGCTCCGGGTCTCGATCGTCGGCGGCGTGCTCGCTGCAGTGTTCGCCGCGATCGCGCTCGCCGTGCTGCTGGCGTTCTCGATCCGCGACGACATCGGCATCGCCCAGATCGGCGTGGCGGTGCTCGCCCTGCAACAGCTCATCGCCCAACTGCGCGGTGCGGCGGGGGTCATCGGCGAGATCGACGCCGCCCTGCCGTTCCTCGAGGACTTCCAGAAGTTCGAAGCCGACTTCCCGCCGCCGCGCCGCAGTGACCCCGACGAACCCCGGCCACGGGCTCCCACCGTTGGAGGAACTGGCGATCGACGACGTCTCCTTCACCTACCCGGGCACCGAGCCCGAGGTGCTCCACCATGTGTCGACCACCATCCGGGCCGGTGAAGTGGTCGCCATCGTCGGCCACAACGGCTCGGGCAAGACGACGCTCGCCAAGCTCCTGGCCGGGCTGTACACCCCCACCTCCGGCGCGATCCGCTGGAACGGTGTCGACCGCGAGACCTACGACCGCCACGACATCCGGCGCGCCGTCGGCGTGGTCTTCCAGGACTTCGTGCGCTACGAGCTGTCGGTCACCGACAACGTCGGCTTCGGCGACATCCGCCGACTCGACGACCGATCAGGAATCGACGGCGCGCTGCGAGTCTCGGGTGCCCGACTCCTTCGTCCACCAACTCCGCCACGGTGTCGACACGCGTCTGTCGCGCTCGTACGAGGAAGGCGCTGAACCGTCGGGCGGCCAGTGGCAACGCCTGGCGCTGGCCCGCGGCGTTCTTCCGCGACGCGCCGGTGCTCATCCTCGATGAGCCCTCCTCCGCGCTCGACCCCGTTGCCGAGCGGGCCTTGTTCGACGATCTCCGCGAGATCTCGGCCGGTCGAACCGTCCTGATGATCTCGCACCGGTTCTCGACGGTCCGCACGGCCGACCGCATCCTCGTGATGGAGCGAGGCGAGCTGGTCGAGTCGGGCGATCACGACGAGTTGATGGCGCTCGGCGGCCGCTACGCCGCCCTGTTCACCCTGCAGGCATCGCCCTACGTGGCGTGAGCGTGGCGGCCCTTGCTGCCCCCGCGGGTTGCCGGCCCGGCAGAGTGGGTACGATCCCGTCGGTGGATGGCGCAGGGGAGTGGACCGAGGCCCGCCGCGCCGTACCTGTCGACATCCGGTTGATCGAAGGATCGGTGTCCTTCGCCGGCGCAGCGTTCTCGGAGCCGACCGTGCTCCGCCCGTTCGATGGACGGGCCGAGATCGTGTCGTTCGTCGATGCGGTGATGACGGCGACAGTGCACGTGGCAGAGGGCGTCGATCTGAGCCGATGCGACTTCGCGGGCGCGGTGGGACTCGAGCACCTGCGATTCGCCCGATCGCCGTTCGCCCGCCGGGGCAAGCGATTCGTGCTCGACAACGAGACTGGCCCGGCGTGCCGCCAGCTCCGGCGGGCGGCAACCGCGTCGGGCCTCTACGCCCTCGCTGACGATCTCCACATCGCCGAGCTCGAGGCCGCCCGTCGCTCGCCGCGGCGCCGATGTCGGCCCGGCGGGCCTGGCTCGAGCTGTTCCGTGTGGTGGGCGGGTACGGGCATCGGCCGTCGCGTCCGATCGCCGCGTACGTGGTGATGGTCTCGATCGTCACGTGGATGCTGCATGCCGATCCCCAGCAGTTCGTCGGCAACAACTTCTGGGTGGGCAACATCTACATCGACTACCCGCACTGGCCGAACATCATGTTCAAGCTCGTCGTGCGGATCTCGTTGACCCCGCTGTCACCGATCGACCCCACCGGGATGCACAACGATGGCTTCGCCCTCTTGATGGCGCTCAAGCTCTCGACCTTGCTGCTGCTCGTGTTCACCGGCATGGGCCTGCGCTCCCGCCTCCGCCGCTGACCTGAGGCATCGCCAGGCGAACTGTCCGCATCTCAGGTCGTAGTGCCCGCGCCGTTCGCGGACAGTTCGAAACGACTCCGCGGCCAGCCCGCAGCCGGCCCCCGGTTCGGGCCGATCCGTGGTTCGCCGCCGGTCGACGGTCACCGGCCGGCGGGCCAGGTGGCCCCGAGGTCGGCGGCTCGGCGGGCCACCAGTGCTTCGACCATCCGGCGCACATCGCTCGGCGTGCGGGTCGCAGCCGTCCAGCCCACGTAGCGGAGCTCCCAACCCGCCAACGCCAGTTGGTGCTCCCGGTCTTCGTCGGACGCCTCGGCTGCGGCCCCGAAGTGGAACCGTCGGCTGTGGGCCTCGATCCCGAGGCGCACCCACGGGACGGCGAGATCGCAGCGGGCGACGAACCGGCCCGCCTCGTCCCGGATCTCGTACTCCTCGACCAGCCCGGGGATCAACGGCGAGTCGAGGCATTCCGCGACCAGCTTCTGGAACCAGGAGCCACGCACCCGGTCCGGTCCGCCCGCCCCCGGAACGCGTCGGCGCGCCGGCGCGCCTCGATCTCGGCCAGCACCAGCCGCGGCCCCGATCGGCCCCGGGACTGCAGGCGGCGGGCGGTCTGTTCGAGCCAAGCGAGGGATCGTCCCCGGCGCTCGAAGTCGTCGATGAGCCGCTCGACCATCCGGACGTCGCTGGTGGCGGCGATGTCACAGATGGTGCGGGCCAGACCGGTAGCGCGGATCGGGCCCACGGTGACGACGTCGCGTGGGTCGATCCCGGCCCGGGTCTCGCGTACGCCGATGGGCAGCGAGCCCACGGCCACTCGCGTGCCCTTCGGGACCACGACCCGAGCGCGGGTCGGAGGCCGGTCGAACCCGTCGAGCCGGTGGACCCAAGCGGCAGAAGTGTCGGCCACCAGCCCGTGCGGTGCCGCGAGCAGCGACGCCGCCGTGAGCAGCCGCTCGGGCGACGCGACACTCCCGCGCACGACAAGCAAACCGGGCGCCGGTTCATCGAGCACGCCTCGTCGGATGAGGGTCGTCACCGCGTGGGCGGAGAGTCCGAGTTCGGCAGCCTGGCGTCGGGTGGTAGCGCCGTGGTGTGAGGCTGCGACATCGCCCACGGCGCCCAACGAGACGCTGGATGCCATAGCCGCGGCAACGTACCGCCACCCCGATCCCGGTCCAACCCGCCGCCGTTCAACGCCTGCCGTACCCGGGGCATGACGGCGAACTGTCCGCATCTCGGACGACACTGTCTTCGTGAGATGCGGACAGATGGAGCCGGTGCAGCCTCGGCCGAGCCGCCCTCGCGGCCGAGCCTGTGCCTCGAGATGTCAGACGAACGACACGGTGAGGGTCCGGATGGTGGTCTGCGTGCCGTTGGTGAGGGTCAGGGTGATCCGCTGGCAGGTTCCGGCCCACGACTTGTCCGTCTTCCACGTGAAGACGTACTGGTCGACGGCGGCGTCATACTTCAGACCGCCGTTCGAGGCCGCTGGTGTCGCAGTCCCGAACGGAACGCCGGTCGTGCACGACACCTGCTGTACCACCGGAGTACCGCCCACGAGGATGCCGAGCCCACGATCGCCGCCCAGGCTGAACTTCACCGGGAACGCACTGCCGGCGTTGGCCCCCTCGGCCTTCGGGCCGGTCGCCGGTGCGAAGAAGCCGGTGAAGGGGAACGGCGGTGCCAGGTCGAGCCCGACGATCACGGGATCGTGATCGGCGATGCGGAACTGGTCGGGGGCGTAGAGCGAGGCGATCAGCCCGGCGGTCTTGAAGTCAGTGTTGTAGTCGAGGACGCTCGGTTCGTCGGCATTGATGTGCCACTCGGTCACACCTGTCACCTGGGCGTCGAGCGACGCCGAGGCAAGGGCGTGATCGAGGTACCCCCACTGGCCGTCGAACACATAGGAGTACGCGTCCTCGCCGAGCCGGGACTCGATGAGGTTGGTGTACCCCGCGTCCTTCAGGACCGTGATCGTGTCCTCCTTGGCGTAGGAGTTCAGGTCGCCGAGGATGAGCGTGTCGGCGTCGCCCAGGCCGGTCGGGTTGCTCGCCAGCCACTCGGCCAGCAGCGTGGCGGCGTTGGCCCGAACGATGGCGCAGTTGCCCTGGCCGTCACCGTCGTCCGGTGCGTTGCAGGCACTGCCCTTGCTCTTCAGGTGGTTGACGTTCACCACCACGATGCCGCCCGTCGCGTTGTCCATGAACGCCTGGGCGATCGTCGCCCGGTTCCGAGGGGCGCTGTCGCCACCGTTCACGAACGCCGCGTTGTTCAGCACTGCGGTGGTGCCCACCGGCGTCACCTTCGCGGGCTGGTAGACGAGGGCGACCTTGATGGCGTCGGTGCCCAGGGCGTTGGTCTGCCTGGTGGCCACGTCGGCGTCGATGAAGGCCCACGTCCCGGCGCCGGCGACCGCGTTGAGCCGATCGACGAGGAACGCCAGAGCGCTGTCGGCGGCGTAGCCGTCGTTCTCGATCTCGACGAGTCCGATGACCTCGGCACCGGTCCCGAGGATCGCCTGCACCGTCTTGGGCACCTGGCGGTCGAACTCGGCCTGGGTGTCGGCACCCCGGCAATCAGTGGGCGCACCACCGGCACCGTTGCGGCAGTTGTCGACGTTGTCGGGCAGCCCGTCGAAGGTGTTGAAGAAGTTCAACAGGTTCATGGTGGCGATCTGGATGCTGCCGCCGACCGCCGCCGGCTGGGCCGGACGATCGTTGACACCGACGAACGAGACCGACCCGCCGAGGGCGTTGATCGGGCGCACCCGGAAGGCGTTGCCACTCGCGGCGTTGCCGGCCCAGGTGATAGGTCATCACGCCGACGGTGTTGGTCGCCGTGTCACCGCCCCGCAACGTGTTCGACGCAGAGAGCGGCTGGCCGTTGCGGCCGAACAGGATCGGATCGGCGTTCTGGTTCTGCAGCGCATCGTCGAAGATGATGCGGTTCAGGTTGTTCTGGGCCTGCAGGGCGATCGCCGGAGTGCCGGGCGCCACCACGTTCGTGGGCTGCTGCAGCCGATCACCGGACGACATCACGACCTGGCCGAACCGACCGAGCTGGAAGTGCTCGGTGACGAACAGGGTCTGGGGCATCCTCACGAGCATCCCCTCGTACCGCTCGGGGAAGTCGGCCGAGGTGAACGGCAGGGTCACGTCGGTCGGGGTGACCGTGCCGGTTCCGCAAGTCGACGATCGAGGCCGCCGAGATCTGAGTCTGGTCCTGGAACTCGGCGGCGGTTCCGGTCACCCGGACGACGTCGCCGAGGCTGACGCTGTTGTTGTTGCCCTCGAACACGAAGATGCCGTCAGAGGTAGCGGCGTCGCCGTCGCCGGTCGGGTCCTGGATGAAGAACCCGCGCTGTGTGGGCGACGCGACCCTCGTAGTCGCCGACGACGACACCCTTCGTGGTGCTGCGTCCCGGTGAGGGCCACGGTCGCGCCGCTCCCCTGGATTTGCGGGATCGGCGTGAACGGCGCCGCGCAGGGATCGATCAGTGGCGAACGTGCTGGTGAAGTCCGCCGCCATGGCGTCGGCGGGTCGTTCGCGTCCTGGTCTGTCGACCTGCGCGGCCACGACGGTGACGGCTGCAGGTCGCACCGGCGGGAACGTGATCGCCGGGTCGAGCGATGAATGTCGACCGGGCCACCGGAAGCGAACGCCGTGACGCGCCGAGCGGTGCAGCACAACCCGAACGCCGACGCCCTGCAGTCACCGGCTCGGAGAACGTGATGGCGATGTTGGTGTCGCCCGCGACGCCCGGCGCAGCCATTCGACGGCACGACGGCGACGACGGACGGGGCGCATCGTCGATCTCGGTGACGGTGTCGCTCGCCGAGGCCGTCGTCGGCATCGGTTGCATCGAAGCCTTCCCATTCGATCGACGGATCGAAGACGTCCGGCGCCGTCGGCATCGCCGGCCTGGATCGCGGACTTGCGGCGCAGCGTGTTGTCGGCCGTGCTGGTGAGGCCAGTTCCCCACTCGGTGCCCGGATCGACGCCAGACCTGGCCGACAGACGTCGATGACGGTCGTTGCCCTTGCGCAGCACTACCGCGTCGTCGCCGTTGTACCAGCTCGGCGGCGCTGGTCTGGTCGGCCTGGGCGAGGATCGTGGCGTTCGCTGCCGACTGGGCCAGCACGAACACGTCGCCGTTCGGCCACCGTTCCCGTGAGTTGATCGTCGTCCCAACTGCCGGGTTGCCGTTGAAGAACATCTGGACGTGTAGCCCTGCGTCCCGAGGTCTACCGCCGCCGCCGGGCGTTGTAGATCTTCCGATAGCGCCGTTGTCGTTCGATGCGAGCCTTCGATGTCTCGCTGATGAACAGCTCGGTGGGCGCCGCCGCGGCTGGTGATGCGCCGAGGAGTGACAGGGGGACGGTGGTGATCGCGAGGGCGCCAAGGGCCCCCAGTGCGGTCATGCGTCGCCGACGGTGGACAGGTACGTGCATGCCGTGTGCTCCCTCGCCTCGGTGTGAGCAACGGTGGCCGACGCGACGGTCTCGCCGTCGACGCGAGCACCGAACGCCCCGCTCCGTGTTGTGGTTGACAGTACTCAGAGGTGTCTGATGAGGCCAGGGGTTCGTCACAGGTTCGAATGACGATGATCTCCCCGACGGAGGATGCCGGCTGGACGGGCCGCCCTGCACCGCAGGACGGCCCGGACCGCGAAGGCTGGACTCGGCGTACTGCAGGCCGGGATCTCGTTCACCCGGTTGGTGCTCGGGCGACGGCAACGGGGCTGTTCGCCGCGATGTAGTTGATGAACGCCGTGAGGTCTTCGGTGACAGCCGCTCCGGTTCGTGCCCGCCAGCATGCGGCGTGAACGCGTCACCACCGTCGGCGAGGAAGTTGATCGTCGCCACGCGTGTAGGTCGCCGCCGGATCGATCGGCACGCCGTTCAGCTTCAGGTTCTGGACCTTGTTGTCGAAGGCACGTTGCACCGTGCTGACGCGTCCAGTCGTAGGTCAGGCCGTCCGAGATGCCGAGCACCAGCTGCGGGCGGTTGCCACGAGCGACGAACTGCTGCTCGAGCACTGCCTTCAGCTGAGCGCCAGTGAAGTCGATCGCCACGACGACGTTGCCGAACGGCTGGACGTTGAACGCCTCGCCGTAGGTGATCTCGCCGGGCAGCTCGCCGCCCGAGATCTGGCTCACGAAGAGCTGATCCCGCACACCGCCGGGGTTGATCAGACCGATGATCGGCCCCGCCGGGGAGGGCGGCGTTCGCTGCGGCGAGGAGGCCGTCGGCGACGAGGTTCGACATCGCGGTCTCCGCCGTCCGGAGGACTTGCCCTCCGGTGATGTCCTCGCCCAGCGTCGCGACCACGCGGTTGAGGATCGGATCGCCGAGGGTCTTCCACTTGGCGATGATCGCGGTGAGTTCGGGATCGGCAGTCGTCGCGGGTCACCAGATGGTTGGTCGAGGTCGTCGCCGAGCGGACCACGTCGCGGGTCTTCTTGTCGATGGTCAGCCACGTCTCGGTGACCACCCGACCGAACGACGACGCCGAGGTCACCTGGCGGGGCTGCCCAGCGGGATCGTTGATCGTGCAGACGTACGGCACGTGGGTGTGGCCGGTGATCACGAGGTCGATGGCCGGGTCGAGGTTGGCGGCGATGTCGACGATCGGGCCGGAGATGCCGACGCAGCCGGTGTACAGGCCGCCTTGGAGCCCGCCCTCGTGGACCAGCACGACGATGGAGTCGATGTTGTTCTGCTGCAGTTGCTTGGCGGCAGCGTTGGCCGACGCGACCTCGTCCTGGAACGTCAGCCCGGCGATGCCGGCCGGGGCGACGAGCTCCGGTGTGCCCTCGAGGGTCATGCCGATGAAGCCGACCTTGACGCCGTCGACCACCTTGGTCCAGGTACGCGGGCAGCACGGTCTTGCCGCTGTCGCTGTAGACCACGTTGGCCGCGAGCCACGGGAACGCCGCGCCGTCGTACGGTCGTCCGGGAAGTAGCAGCCGTCCACCGGGATGGCATCCGCCGTACTGCATGCGGAGAAGCTCGGTGAGTCCTTCGTCGAACTCGTGGTTGCCGACGCTCGACACGTCGAGCTCCATCGCCTCGAGGCGTCTCGACGCTCGGCTCGTCGTGGAAGATGCCCGACAGGGCCGTGCTGCCGCCGATGAGGTCACCGGCCGCGACCGTGACCGAGTTGGTGGCAGTCCGGCGCGCGAGCGCATTGAGCTTCGTCGACGAGGTACTCGGCCCCGCCGAGCGCCGTCGATCGTGGGCAAGAACCGGGACGGCCGAGCGTCGAGTTGGCCGGGTTGTCGCCGCCGGGCTTCTCGAGGTGGCCGTGGTAGTCGTTGAAGGACAGGACCTGGAGCTGGATCAGCTTGTTCGGGCCTTTGCCGTTGCCGTTGTTCGCCCCCGCTGGCGCAGTTGCGAGTCCTACTGCGAGGAACCCGGCCGTGAGGCCGAGGACCGCCGTCCGTCGTGTGTTTCGCATGGTTCGTTCCCTCCTTGACGAAACGTAGCCCTTGCGTAGACGCCCGTGTCCAGGGTCATGAGCGTTGGATCGGCGACTTTTCGGCGAATAATCGGCTGATCCTCGATGAATCGCGCTGGCCACTGTCGGTCGACCGCGAAGAGAGCCGGCTCTTTCGTTGGTGGGCGACGGATGGGTTACGTCGATCGCGCCTTGGCGGTCATGCCACGAGCAATTCGACGATGACACTTGCCTGGTTCCTCAGCAGCAACGTGTCGATCTCGTGCACGATCACCACCAGGCCAACTGCTGTGGGTATCAGCACGCTCGTCACCACCAGGAAGATGAGGTATCTCGTGAAGGTGTTCATGTCCCGATCGTCCCGCCACCTGGATGCGGCGGACAGCTCAGGATTCCGAACGATGCGATCAATTCCGGGACGCTCTCGCGGCGGAGGCAATCGAGTAGTCGTTTGACTGCTCGGAGTTGCGAGTTTGAGAACTTCGAGAAGTAATATCCGTTCCTCATGTCGGGCGAGCGAACCGGGGGCGACGACCGCGCTCTGCACGAGCCCGACACGCTCGTGCGCTTCGCCTGGGCCGCCCAACTCGACGCCTATCGCACCCGGAGTACCGAGATCGGGGCAACGGGTCGCCAGGCGTTGGCCAACTCGCTCGGCCTGACCGAAGCGCGGCTGAGTGCGCTCGCCGCGGCTGGCGGTGATCGGCTGGCCGACCTGGTCGACGACATGGAACAACGAGGCTTCGCAGAACACGGCTCGGTGACCCGCCTCGTCGAACAGGTTCGGCTTCGCTCCGATGCCCACTGGGACGTGGCCCCGCGCTGGTGGCCGATCCTCCGCGACCGGTATCGACTCGGCCAGTCCGACATCGAGCCCGAGTTCGCGTCGGCCACCGATGTGGTGATGGCGGCCGAGGCGTTCGTCTCCCACCATCGACACCAACTCCACCATCCTCCCAACATCATCCGACGCACCGTCGCACCGAACGACCTCTACGCCTGCCGGCAGTTGCTCGCTCGCCTGTGCCGGTTGGCGACCGGGCCCTACGGGGTGACCCACGACTGTTACCGATTGGTCGCGCGGATGGCACCGCTCGAACCGGGGGTGATCGCGTCGTTCGTGAAACAGGGCGGACCCCGCACCCAGATGATCCGAGCGTGGGAACGTTCGGAACGCCACACGACGTGGAACGCCCATCTGCGCCAGGAGTTCGCCACACTGCTGGCCACGCCACCCGATCGGATCTTCCGGCGGATCTACTGGCTGCGCGGTCTGCGCCGGCTTCGCTTGGCCGATCTCCGCAGCGACGAGGCCCACACCGCTGAGCGCCGGTGGGTCAACACCCAGCTCGAGTTCGCGATGCGCGGCGAACGCGGGTACATCGGGGCCCTCCCCACGGAGCGGCGCTACGCCCTGTGGGTCGCCGCCGAAGTCACCGCCGACGACCGGGTCTGGCAGCGCATGGTGGCGGTCGCCGAAACCGATGACCTGCTCGCCGAGCTGCTGCCGGTGACCAAGGCGCTGCGGGATCACCTTGCCCTGGTGCCCCTCTACCAGCGCGACGGGTTCTGGTTCACGCCCGAGCCCGACTGGCCGGTGTTGACCAGCGAACCGCGGGTGGCCGAGATGCTCGACACCACATTCGCCGGATCACGCTCGTGGAGTCAGTACCCTTCGTGGCGCTGGGCACGCCGGACGACCCGATGGATGGCGGCTCGGCTGCTGCGCGATGCCGTGCTGGCGCCGTGCGCAGTCCGGCAGCGCTCCGCGGCCGAGACACTCGTCGCCGGTGGACCGGAGTGCCGGCAGGCCGCGACTCGCACGGTGGCGGCAGTGCTGGAAGCAGAGCGCGCTTCCGCGCACCCGCATCCGGTGATCGTCCACCGCTGCTTGGTGGTCCTCGGCATGATGCGACACGCGGAAGCGATCCCGGCGGTCGAAGCGGTCCTGCAGACCGCCACCGGTCCCGACGGGGACGATCGGGTGCTCGCCCAAGCTCTCGGCGCCGCAGCCGAGCTCGCCGCAGCGTGGCCGGACGCGAGCACCGGAATGGTGGCGTGGGCCTGCCGGCGAGCGCGCGACCACGCCGACGACGAGGAGACCGTCCTCGCCGCGATCCCCGCGATGGTCGCCTTCCGTCGAGATCCCGCGGTGGAGCTCGAGGGGGTGCTGCCCGACACGCCTGCCGTTCGAGCGTCGCTCGACTGGGCGGCCGACGTCCTGAGCGACCCGCTGCTCCCGACCTGAATCAGCGACCCATCTCGGGTCGATCAGAGCTTGGCCGAGGCGGACATGGTCACGCCGTCCCACACCAGCCCCGCGCCGGCCGGCAACGACACCGCGGTGACGGTGAAGATGACGTTCCCGGACCGTCGTAGGCGGACCTCCGGGGTCGTCCCGATCCCCGTTGCACCCGTGATCGCCGACGATGAGCCCTTCGCCTGACCCGACCAGGTTCCAGTGACCGTGGCGCCAGCGACCGGCGCGCCCGACGCGGTCGTCACCATCACATCGGCCACCGCGACGTTGCTGGCGGCACCGCGCCGCACGGCGACCGAAGCCACCCGGACCGAGACCGGCGCAATGGTGGTCGTCGTCGATACAACCGAGGTGGTCGTCGGGACGACGGTCGTCGTGGTCGTGGTGACCGCCGTCGTGGTCGTCGTCGCCGGCGTCGTCGTGGTCGTCGCCGAGACCGTCGTGGTCGTGGCACCCACTGTCGTGGTGGGCGCGACCGTGGTGGGGGCGAGCGTCGTGGTCGTGGTGGTCGGCGTCGACTCCGGGGCACGAACCACGAGTGTCAGCGTGGTCGAGGAGACCGACCCCTCGTCGTCGTGCACCGCCAAGGTGAACGAGTAGCGGCCCGCAGTGGCGAACGTGCGGTTCATCGTCGTGGCCGAATCGCTCGTCGGTGAGGTACCCGTCAGGGTCCAGGTGACCTTGGTGATGGCGCCGCCGTCGGGATCGTAGGAGTACCTCGAGGAGAACGTCACCGGCTCACCGGCCCTCGGCGAGACAGGGAACACCGTCGGCGCCGCCACCGGGGCCTGCTTGGTGGTGGCAACGGAGCCGGGTGCGTCGGCGACGCCGGTCAGCTGGTAGCGCCCGGCGCTCGCGTAGTCGTCGTAGCCCGTCGCGGCATCGGCCATGCCGACACCGTCGATCCGCCAGTAGTAGCGGCCGGCCGGCACCACCATGCTGACCGTCGCCGCGCTCGCTCCGGGTGGATCTGACAATCCGAGCGCGGCACCGGTGCTGTCGAGCAGCTGCAGCTGAGCGTCGAGGTTGGTCCCGAACGCCGGACGCACGGTTGCGCTCAGCGTCCCGGCCGGGGCGTCGACCGCGAACACGTCGATGTCGGCGCCATTCGAGATCATGCCGGTGGCGGTGAAGTCGACGGGCACGAACTTCGCTGCGGCGAGCGTGCTGCCCAGGTCATCGCCGAGCGCGGGCAGCCTCCCACCGATGACCGCCACATCGTCCTGGGTGTTGTTGGCGTCGGGGTAGCTGCCGCGGCTCCATTCGGTGAGCGGCGCGTAATACCCGACACCCATGATCGGGGCCCAGACCCCGTTGCCGGTGTAGTAGCCGGTGGTCGATGTGCCGTCGTGGCTGAGCCCGAGCGTGTGCCCGATTTCGTGGGAGATCGCCTCCGCCACCGCCTTCTCGTCGCCGTTGGCCAGCTGGGCCGAGAACACGAACGCCGGCGTGTCGGTGGATGCGGTGAACGATCCGAGGTAGGCCACCCCGCCCGCACTCGTCGAGTACCAGTTGGTCGGCGAGATCACCAGCCGTACGCCGTACGCGAGGTCGGTGGAGCTCGTTCGCCGCAGCGCTTCGACACCGGGGTCCTGGGTGGTGACGTCGACACCCCATGGTGCGAAGTCCTCGGCCACCCGCAACCACCACCGCTGGATGCGATCGCGTTCGGTCTGGTTGAACGTGGCCGGCGAACCGTCGAGATCGAACGGGGCCGAGGAGATGCTCGATCCGTAGGACGAGTTCCACGATGTTCCCGTGGTCGTGTGCCCATCGACGTCGAGGTAGATCACGAGCGGCGCGCCCGCCCGGCTGTGCAGGGCGAACACATCGCCCACCGGATCGAGGGGCAACGGGTCGGTGGGCGTGATGACGGTGGTCGGGTCGCCGGCCGCTACCTCGGCGTAGTACAGCCCTCGCTGCTGGTCGACGTGGAGGGCCGGGTCGTGGAGCAGTTCGTTGCGGAGGCGGTCCGCCGTCCAGCCGTGGGCGTTGGCGGTCAGCGGGAGCTGGCTTCCCAGCCGCTCGATCGCCGGTGCGCCGGTCGCGCCGCGCAGCCGATCGACCCCGCAGACCGACGGAAGGCAGCCCGCCACCGATGCCTGACCCGGGAACCCCTCGAAGATCGAAACGGCGACGAGCAGGGCGGCCGGCAGCCAGTGACGAGGTTTCATAGCCTTCCTATCGGGGCACGCCCCGCCCTCGAAAGGCCAGCTGACGGAACCTTGACCGCGAACGCCAACTCTTGAGGGAAACCGTCACCACGAGCGCCGACTCTTTGCGGCGGAATCCGAGCGTCGCTCTTGCGATCGACTGTGAACTGGACGCACTCGGACCCCCGGGTCCACCGCGTTGAGTGAGTTTCCTGGGCTTGTGCAGACGATTTCGCCACCGTTGGTGGCCGAACTGGTCCCGCGGGCCTAGGGAGACTCTCCGGCCGGAACCTTATGGTTGGCTCCATGAACGGCAGCGACTCGGTCACGGACCGGTCCCCTTCCCCGGAAGTGGCGGCCGGATTCCCGTGATCGTGCAGCAGCGTTACGGATCGATGCGGCGAGTGGCGCGAGCGGTGACCGATTGGGCCCGTGTCGAGGTGCCAGTGGGGGTGGTGACCGGCGTGGTGGGCTCGGTCGCCACCCTGGGGTTCACCTCAGTGTCCGCCGCCACGGCGATGGAGGTCGGGCTGGGGTTCGGCCTCGCGGGGGCGCTGGCCGCGCATCGGCTGCGGCTGGCCGGTTTCGCCGGTGAGGTGGTGGTGCTCGACTTCGGCGCGTGGGTGCACCTCATGGAGGGTGGGACGATCGTCGAGCTACGCCGCAGCATGCTCGTGGAGGCAGTCGGTGTGCGCACCTCGTTCGACATCGGCGCCCTGGGCTGGCCGGCCGGCCAGGCCGATCTGGAGGGCCAACTCACCTCGAGCGACTCGGCCGTCGCCGCCCTCGAGGTGACGCCCCAGCCGAACGGCATGTTCGGGTTGCGGTGCCGTCCGACGTTCCCGCTCGCCCATGGCGAGCGCCTCCGAGTCGGGTTCACGGTGGTGCTCCACGAGCCCGCCCCCGTGCCCCAGCCGTACGTCGCCCTCAACACGCCGGCGTTCGTGTGGGCGCCGGGTGCCCGGGCGACCTTGGGTCTCACGTGGGACGCCACTTCGGCACCCGACCCTGTCCACCTCGCCGGACTCTCGTTCCGCACCCGTTCGGACACGCTGAGCGATTCTGGTGTCCCGATCTCGACGGTTCGCCTCGCCAAGCTCGACCGGCCCACCGACGAGCTCGGGGTTCACTGGACCGTGGCGCCGCGCGACGCTGTCTACTTCAAGCTGGGCGTTCATGGCTCGAAACGGCCGGTGCTCAGCTCCCGGTGATCAGGGGTCGCCGTTCTCCACGTCATCCGTCCCTTCATCAAGAATCTTGAGGATTCCCAGAACGTAGCGCGGTGAGTGGTCGAACGCCACCGAGGCCCGTTCGGCGGACCGCGACAGCTCCCTCAGGAATGTGTCGGAGGGTGAGCCCGACTTGACGTGAGGTGGCCGACTCACCAAGCTCTGCGCCGCAACGGCGCGGGAAACGGGAGCGGGGAGTCACGGCATGGCGGACAGTGGCGAGAACAGGCGCGGGCCGCGGGCGGGCGTGGCGCCCACGGTGATGACCTGGCGGACGAAGGTCGCAGTCCTGGTGGTGATGGCGCTCGGCGCGGGCGGATGGTTCGGGCTGGCCGAACCGGCCGGATCAACCGTGGTGTCGGGCACGATCGCCACGGTCTCGACGCGGGTGTCCCCGATGGGCCTCCCCCTCGCCGCGCTGGCCGAGGGGCGCTATCGAGGCCACGACAGCGCCGGCGCGCTGTATCTCGAGCTCGGAACCGCGTTCGGAATCGCCAAATCCACGCTCGGTGGCACCCTGAGCCCGGTCGCGACGATCTCGGCGAGCGCCGGCGACGACGTCGGCCCAGACGGCACGGTCGTCGCCAACCTCTTCTCGGAGCTCGTCCGGGTGAACGTCGACGGCACCACGACCCGGATCGCCGGGACCGGCACCGCCGGTTTCAGCGGCGACAACGGCCCAGCTCTGAGCGCTCAGGTTGCCATTCGCGACCTGGCGTTCGGGCCCGACGGCAGCATGTTCCTCGCCACCTACAGCCCGGGCGTGTTCGGAAGCTTCGGGTTCCGCAGCGATGGGCGCATCCGCAAGATCGCCCCCGGAGGAACCATCACCACCGTGGCCGGCACGGGAACCTTCGGCAACGCCGGCGACGCCGGGCCGGCGCTCTCCGCTCAGCTCGAGACGTACAAATTGTCGGTCGACGGTTCCGGCCGAGTGGTCTTCACCCAGGCGATCGGCACCCGGTTCGGGCTCCGCCGCATCGAGTCGGACAACACGGTGACCGCCCGCTACACACCGGCGGCCGGGTTCTCCGTCGACCACTTCGCCGCCGCGCCCGACGGCTCGGTGTTCTTCTCCGAATCCGACGGCGCGGGACCGACGAACGTCGTTCGTCGGATCGACCCCGCCGGAACCGTCACCACCGTGGCCGGCACGGGCACGGCCGGGTTCAGTGGCGATGGCGACCTGGCGGCTGCGGCGACGCTCCGTTTCATCCAGGGGCTCGACGTGCTGCCCGACGGCTCGGTCGTCGTGGCGACGAGCGACGACGCCGGCGTCTCGATCCTTCGCCGGTTCACGGTCGGCGGCAACATCTCCACGATCTTCGGGCGGGGAGCCGTCCCCCTGCAGCCCACGATCCCCTCACTGGCCATCGCCGGCGCAGACCGGTTGGTCACCCCGCCGTTCATGGGCGCCGCGGCAGGTGGGCCGGCCACGACCCTCGACCCCCAGGGCACCTCGGTCATGGCTCGCAAGCCGTCGGGTGCCGTCGACCTCTACCAGATCAGCGGCACCGGGGTGTCGTTCATCGTCGAGCAAGCCGAGCTGAGCGCCGCCGGCGTGCGTTCGGCGTTCGCGGCCAGCGCAATCGTCCCGCTCGCTCCCGCGTACGCACCCGACGGCACGATGTACTACTTCGACAACGGATCCGGCACCGGCAACGACTGCCGGATCCGGTTCCGGACCACCGGGGGCACCCTGGGCGTACTCGCTGGCGGCGAGTGCGGACCCGGCCAACCGATCGAACGCACGGGCGACCTCACGGTTGCCCCGAACGGCACGGTGTACAACGCCATCAGCACCGGAGTACTGAAGATCTCGGCATCTGGAGAGGTCACCCGGGTCGCCGGCAAGACCACGGGGTGCACCGGGCTCGACACCGGAGACGGCGCCGCCGCCCTCGACGCCTGCTTCGCCTTCCCTCGAAGCATCACGACTGATGCCTCGGGCAGCCTCTACGTGGCGACGTCTCTACGCGTCCGCAAGATCGACCTCGGCGGCAAGGTCACGACGATCGCAGGGCGAGAATCAGGTGGCCCGTTCATCAACACGGGTGATGGTGGCCCGGCGATCAACGCCGATCTCGCCTTCCCGGCCGATCTCGCTTTCGATGCTCGAGGCAACCTCTACATCGCGACCATCGACGCGATCCGCCGGATCGAGGTGCTCGGCTCCCAGGCCCCCGAAGCGACCCAACAGCCGCTGGTGCCCGGGCGCATCATGGACACCCGGAATCCGGGTGGCCAGACGGTCGATGACGTGAGCGAGGCGATCGGGAAGCGAGCTGCAGGCTCTACCACGGAGCTGGTGGTCGCCGGGCGCGCCGATGTGCCCGCCGCGGCCACGGCGGCCGTACTGAACGTGACGGTCACCGACGCGCAGGGCGAAGGATTCATCACGGTGTGGCCCTGCGGGGTGGATCGTCCCAACGCATCGAACCTGAACTTCGTGAAGGGCTCGACGATCCCGAACGCGGTGATCACCAAGATCGGCACGGGTGGGAAGGTGTGCTTCTACACCGACGCGATCGTCGACCTGATCGTCGATGTCAACGGCCAGTACCCGGCCGGGACGGCGTACGCGCCGTTGGTGCCCGCCCGGTTGCTCGACAGCCGGAATCCGGGTGGCCAGACGGTCGACGACGTGAGCGAGGCGATCGGGAAACGAGCCGCAGGCTCCACGACCGAGCTCCTGGTGGCGGGGCGGGGCAGCGTGCCCGCCGATGCAGCCGCCGCAGTTCTGAACGTGACGGTGACGAACGCAGCCGCCGAAGGCTTCATCACGGTCTGGCCCTGCGGGGTGGATCGTCCCAACGCGTCGAACGTCAACTACGTGAAGGATTCGACGATCCCGAACGCGGTGATCACCAAGATCGGCACGGGTGGGAAGGTGTGCTTCTACACCGACGCAGAGGTCGATCTGATCGTCGATGTCAATGGTCAGTATCCGGCGGGGACGGCGTACGCGCCGTTGGTGCCCGCCCGGTTGCTCGACAGCCGGAATCCGGGTGGCCAGACGGTCGACGACGTGAGCGAGGCGATCGGGAAACGGGCCGCCGATTCGACGACGGAGCTTGTGGTCACCGGCCGCGGGAACGTCCCGATCGGTGCCACGGCGGCCGTACTGAACGTGACGGTCACCGACGCGCAGGCCGAGGGTTTCATCACGGTGTGGCCGTGCGGGGTGGATCGTCCCAATGCGTCGAACCTGAACTTCGTGAAGGGCTCCACGATCCCGAACGCGGTGATCACCAAGATCGGTACGGGCGGAAAGGTGTGCTTCTACACCGACGCGATCGTCGATCTGATCGTCGATGTCAACGGCTACGTCGGCTGAGTCTTAGCCTCTCGCCGTGCCCAAACGTCCCGTCGTCGCCCGTTTCCCGCGGGCGGCGACGGGGCGGCGAGGTGCCACCGACGACGCGACGGTCACGACCGTCGGCGTCGGCCTGATCGCAGCATCGCTCTGTGTCTGGAATCCCGCCGGCTACGCGTCGATCCCGTCGCTCCCCACCCTTGTCGGAGGCGCCGCTTCGGTGGCGGTGGTGAGTGTCGCGTTCGCTCGAGGCCGGTTCCGATGGTCGCCGATCGCGTCGTGGCTCGGCGCGTCAGTGCTCGTGGCCCTGGCCGTCTCCGCGGTCAGCCCGGCGCCCATGATCGGGATCATGGGCGCCGCGGGTCGCGTGACCGGGGTGATCACGCGAGTGCTGTGGCTGGTGGCGTTCCTCGCGGGAACGATCGCGGCGGGCACACCCGCCCTCCGTCGCCGGGCACTCGGGGCGATGGCCGTCGGGTCATGGCTGTTCGCTGCGATGACCCTGCTCGGCCGGCTCGGTGTCGAAGTCGTCCCCGACACCGGCTCCTCGAGAGGCGGGGGACCGCTCGGCAGCGCGGCGTTCACCGGTGGCGCACTGGTGCTCATGTTGTCGGTGAACGCGGCTGCCGCTCTGGCGACCGACGACCACCGCTGGCACCGCGGCTGCCTCGGAGGGGCGGCGGTGCTGCTCGCCGCGCTCGCGACCACCGGTGCACGCGCCGCGTGGCTCGGAGCGATCGTGGCACTGCCTGTGGGGTGGCGCGCCGTGGGGTCGGCGGGGTGGCGAGATCGGACGCGTCGGACCGTGGTGATCGGATCGGGTCTCCTTGCCGTATTGGTCGTCGCCACGTTCGCCACCGGGAGCACCGGCCGGCTCGGTTCGCTCGGGGATTCCGACGGAACTGCTGCTGGGCGAGTCGCGCTGTGGCGCGGCGCGGTCAACGCGATCGGCGATGTCGCGCTGGTCGGCACCGGACCCGATCAGCAGGGCAGGGTGTTGCCACGGCATCTCGCCGAGGACTTCGAACGCCGGTTCGACGACACCGTGGTCACCGATCGAGCGCACAACGAGGTGCTCGACATGCTGCTCGCCAGTGGCGTCGCCGGGGTGGTCGTGCTCGTCGGGTCGTGGTGGGCGGTGGTGGGGGCGTTGCGACGGGGTCGTCCTGACCCGGTGGCCGGAGTGCTCGCTGCTGGGCTCCTCGGTTACGTGATCCACCTGATGTTCAATTTCTCCGTCGCCCCCGTCGACCTGTTCGCCTGGGCGGTGGTCGGTCTCGCCACGGCGTCCGGTTCCCGTGCCGTCCTGGCCGGAGCGCGGCCAGTGGTGATCACCGCTGCAGTCGGCCTGGGGCTCCTGGTGCCTCTCGCGCTCGACGTTCAGGCCGATCGCCAATTGCGCCGCGGCTTCGATGCCGAACGCCGCGGCGATCTCGACGCAGCTGTCGCGGCCTACGATGCCGCTCGGGGAGCGACCCCGTGGCAACCGCAGCTGGCCGAAGTGGTGGCCCGATACGAGCTGCGCGTTGGCGACGCGTCGAACGCGGTCATCGACGCTCGCGACGCTGCCGATCGATCCGGTGATGATCCCCGGTGGGTGGAACTCGAAGCGCAGGCCATGCTCGCTGCCGGTCGCCCGGCCGAGGCAGAAGCGATCGTGGTCTCCCTGATCGATGACGACGACCGCAACGCCAGCCTGTTCGAGGCGCTCGGGTATGCGCTCGCCGATCAGCAACGGATCGAGGAGGCGCGATCGGCCTTCGAACGCGCGCTCGAACTCAACCCCCGGCGAGCGTCCGCCCGCCAGGCGCTGGGCGAGCTTTCAGATCCATGAGGCGTTGGACGGCTGCTGCGCTCGCAATCGGCATCGTCGGGGCGGCGTGCGGGGGATCCGCCTCGGCCGAGAGCGAGCTGTTGGCTAACGACGGGTCATCGATGACGCTCTCGCCACAGCAGTCGGGCTTGTTCCGCCAACGCCTCGAAGCCGAGCTGGAAGGCAGGACCGCCGAGGGCTCGGCGCTGCTGGACGACGGGGCCGTTCGAATCGAGACCACCATCGATCCGGCGGTGCAGGCTGCGATCGACACGGCAGTCGAGTCGGTGCCAGATACCGGCGGGCGGTTCGTCCCCGTGGTGCTGGTGACCGACACCCGCACCGGCGCGGTGCTCGGCGTGCAGACGGCAGCCGATTCGGAGGGCCGCGATGTGCTCGGCGTGCCGCGGGGAAGTGGTTCCACGTTGAAACTCGTCGTGCTGCTCGCGGCCAGCCGGCTCGGCGTGACGCCCGAGACAAGGGTCGACGGTGGGAGCGATTGCCGGTTCCCGACCGACGAAGGTCCCTACGACGCGAGCACCGCCGTCACACTCGTGGACGGGACGCTGGCCGACATGACCGCCGCCTCCATCAACTGCGCGTTCGCGCCGGCTGGCCATGAACGCCGGGCCCGAAGCCCTGGCCGCGGCGGTGTCCGACCTCGGGATGGATCCCAAAGCCGATCTCGGCGCCCGATTCGCCGTCGGTGGCAACTCGGTGACCGCCGAGGAACTGGTGCGAGCAATGGCCGCAGTGCTCTCTGACGGCGCCGCCCGACCGCTCCACCTGATCGAGCGCGTGACTCGCCACGGTGAGCCGGTGCAATTGGGTGCGCTACGAGCTGCCGAGGTGACGATCACTGACGACGAACGGAAGGCCATGCTCACGTCGCTGACCGCCGTGCTCGAACGCGGCACGGCGGCGGCCGCAAACCTGGCGGGAGACCGTCCGGCGGCAGGCAAGACGGGTACTCAGCCCGAGAACACCGATGCATGGTTCGTCGGCGGCACGCCATCGGTCAGCGCGGTGGTCTGGCTCGGCAACCCGGTCGACCCGGTCGACAGCATGTCGGCCATCCCCGAGTTCGGGTTCGAACCGGTGCGGGGGCGCACGTGCGCGGACGTCTGGCGGCTGGTGCTCGACCAGGTGCTCGCCGGGTCGCCGATCGAGCCGCTCGGCTGATTCTTGAGCCGAACGGACCCTTGGTCGCTCGGCACCCGGTTGAAAGGATTGCTGGCGGTGAGGGCGGCAAAGATCCCTCGTCGAACAGCTGAGATCCGCGGGAGGATGCTGATGAAGCGCCGAGTGATGTTCCCTGCGGTGCTGGCGTTGCTGGGCCTCGCTCCGGTGTTGCACACCTCGACCACCCGCCCGGCATCGCTGGCCAACAACGCCGCGACCTCGGGCACCATCGTCGAGATCGCCGGTGGCGGGGCGCGGCCGGCCGACCCCCGGTTCTTCGGCACCGAGGCGCTGTTCGTCGAAGCCGACGGCGACGTCCTGGCGGCCTACGACAACGGGATCTCCGCCCTCGTCGGCGACATGTTCGTCTCTGATGATCGCTACGCCGACGTGCCGTTCACGAGCGACGACTGGGAGTTCGGCCCCGACGGCACGTTCTACACGCCGGTGTTCGGTCCGGTGTTCATGGTCCCGGCCGGCGGGCAACCCGTCAAGATCGCCGGCGGGGGTGTCGCCGCGCCGATCGACGGCAGCACGGCAACCGAGGTGAGGCTCACCCCGACCGCACTGTCGGTGGCGCCCAACGGCGATCTCTACGTCGTCGACCGCTCCTCGGGCCTGGCCATCCGCCGGGTCAGCAAGACCACCGGGCAGATGACGCAGGTGGCAGGCTCCGGCCAGATCGGCGTCAGCGGGAACGGCGGTTCGGCACTGGCCGCCGCCATCGACCCCGAGGACATCTTCGTCACCGCCACCCACCTCTACCTCCTGGAGGGCGAGGGCTCGGTCGTCCGCAAGATCGACCTCTCGACCGGCATCATCACGCAGCTGGCCGGCACCTACGGATCGTGGGGGTCATCGGGCGACGACGGTCCGGCGAATGCCGCCACGATCTGCGGGTCCGACCTCATCGCCGCGGCCGACGGGACGGTGTACATCGGTGGCGAGTACGGCTACAGCTCGAGCTACCTCGCGAGCCGCTGCCGGCCCACCATCCGCAGGATCTCCACGACAGGTGTGATCTCGCTCGTTGCTGGATCGGCGACCGAGGGGGTGCCCGCCGATGGTGCGGTCGCGAAGGGCGCCCCGTTCGGGTGGACGCATGCGATGGCTCTCGACCCGCAAGGGCGGCTCGTCGCCTCGGTGCAGCACGACCCGAAGGTGGGCAGCATCCTGTACCGGATCACCATCGGCGGCGCGCTGCAACGGCTGGCCGGTCGTCCGGCCCCCGAGCTCGACGGCTCGCCCGATGGCACCGCGGCCGTCACGGCGTTCTTGCCGCTCGCCCGTTCGGTGGCCGTCAACGGATCCGGCCTGGTGGCTGTCGACACCGGATCGCTCCGCACCTTCGTACCGGGCGGCGCGCTGTCGACTCTCGGGGTCGATCACGGACGACTCGAGGGCTTCTCGGCTGGAGGCTCGCTGTACGCATCGGCCGGCACGAGCGTGTCGGCCCCGGTGGTGATCGCTCCCTCGGGCGTCGTGGAAGCCACGCCCCCCGAGCTGTCGGGCTTCGACGAGGTGATGGTCTCGCCCGCCGGCGAGGTGTTCGGCGGCCGTTACCAGCTCACCGGCTCGGAGCTCCGCAAAGTCGGTTCGGGCCTGGCGCCGATTCGATCGACCAACGGGTTCGTGGGATTCGACTCGATCGACAACGCAGGCAACGTGTATTCCACCACCGGGAGCCGGATCGAGCGTTGGACGACGTTCGGAGTCTCGACCGCGATCGCCGGCACCGGTGCGCTCCACCCGTCGGGATCTCCGCCCGACGGTGAAGGAGGTCCGGCGCTGGCTGCCGACCTCACCTTCCCCCGCCTCGTGACCCCCGACGCAGCGGGGAACGTCTACTTCGAGGACGCCGGCTACATCCGGCGAATCGGAACCGACGGCATCTTGCACACCGTCGCCGGAAACGGGACCGTCGACTACACGGGCAACGGCGGACCGGCCACGGCGGCGGGCCTCGGCTTCGTGTCCGATCTCGCTGTGGGACCGGACGGCTCGCTGTACATCGCGGCCGACGTGCCGATCCTGCCGGTCGGCTCGCGGGGAACCGTGCGGCGGATCACGTTCCCGGTGCCGGCCCCACCCCCGCCCGATCCCGTCCCGACCACCGCGCCGAGCGCGCAGGCGCTCCCGAACGTGCTGCAGCCGGCGCCGAAGCCCGATCGGGTGCTGGACACCCGGCTCGGGATCGGTGCTCCGAACGTTCCGATCGGTGCAGGTGGCGTGCTCGAGCTCCAGGTCACTGGCCTGGCCGGCGTTCCCGCCGATGCCGTCGCGGTGGCGTTGAACGTCACGGTCGTGGATGCTGAAGCCGACGGGTTCCTGGCCGCATGGCCGTGCGGTGCCGCCTTCCCGACGACATCGAACCTGAACTACCGAGCGGGCCAGACCGTGCCCAACATGGTGATCTCCAAGATCGGGACGGGAGGTCGGGTCTGCATCTACGCCGATGGCGCAGCCGACGTGCTCGCCGATGTGACCGCCTGGTTCGGCCCGACGTCTCCGTACGTGCCGCTCGTTCCCGAACGCATCCTGGAGACCCGTCCGGCGGCCGGCCAGCAGGGATACGCGGGGCCGAAGCCGGCCCCCGGCCAGGTGCTCGAACTGCAGGTGACGGGAGTCGGAGCCGCGCAGGTTCCCGCCGGTGTTGCCGCGGTGGTGCTCAACGTCACCGGGACCGATGCCACCGCCGATGGCTACGTCACGGTGTGGCCGTGTGGTGAGCCGATGCCGAACGCCTCGAACCTGAACCTCGTCCGGGAGGAGACTCGACCCAACCTCGTGATCTCCCGAGTGCCGGCGAGCGGAAAGGTGTGCATCTTCACGGAAGCCGGAACTCATCTGCTCGCCGATCTCTCGGGGTACTTCCCGGCGGGGTCGAACTTCACCAGCCTCACCCCCGAGCGCATCTTGGAGACCCGATCGACGGCCGGTCAGCTCGGCTACGCCGGTGACAAGCCCGCCGGCGGCCAGGTCGTCGAGCTCCAGGTGGTCGGCGTCGGTGCGGCCAATCTCCCCGTGACCGCCGCCGCAGTCGTGCTGAACGTGACGGGAACCGAAGCAACGGCGCAGGGATACGTCACGGTGTGGCCGTGCGGCCAGCCGAGACCGAACTCCTCCAACCTCAACCTCGACCTCGACGCAACGGCACCGAACCTGGTCATCGCCAAGGTCGGAACGGGTGGCAAGGTGTGCATCTTCACCGAACAGGGCACCCATCTGCTGGCCGATCTCGCCGGCTGGTTTCCCACGTGAAGCCGCAGCCCAACGGCTTCGACCGGTCGACCCGGGCGGGCGTTCCAACCGTGGCCGCTTGTCGAGTCGTACACCGGAGCATCACCGACACCGCGTCGGGCCACAGTCGTCTCACGATGTCGTAGGGTCCTCCTTGCGGCAGGCGCGACAAGCGTGGCACGCGACGGCGAGGGGAAACTCATGGGACAACGAGCAATGCGGATGCTGGTGGCTGCGGCGTTCCTGCCACTGGCAGCGATCGCCGCGTCGAACGCGAGCGCAACCAGCTTGGTCAGCGACGTGCAGGCCAACAGCCCGCAGGTGGAAGGCGATCCAGCGTCGGACACGACAGCGGTCTTCCCGACCAACAAGCAGAACGAACCGACCATCGCGGTGAACCCCGTCGACAGCCAGTTCCTCATCGCCGGTTCGAACGATGAGCAACGGCAACCGCCGTGCGGCGACGGTCCGGTGCGCGGCGACACGATCGAGTCGGACTGCGGCTTCTTCCCGCTGGTCGGGACGTCGGGTATCTACACGTCGAGCGACGGTGGAGTTTCGTGGACGAACCGCGGATTGCTCGACGATCAGCCGACGTGGGCGACCTCCAACGTCATCTCTGATGGCGACCCCGTGATCGCCTACGGCCCCAAGCCCACTGGCAATGGTGGATTCAGTTACGCCAACGGCGCACGGGCCTACTACTCGAGCCTCGGGACCGTGCTCGGCGCCAAGGGTGTCGAGTACATCGTCGTGAGCTACTCCGACGACAATGGCAGCACGTGGTCCGCCCCGGTGATCGGCACCACGAAGGTCAGCTCCTCCGACTTCAGCGACAAGAACTGGGTCGCCGTCGACACCGAACCGACGAGCCGTTACTTCGGTCGCGTCTATCTCAGTTGGACCGAGTTCCGCTCGGCGACGGTGACCGGGTTCGGTAACGAGCCCGTGATGGTGTCGGTGTCGAGCGACGGTGGTCGCTCGTTCGGCAGTCCAAAGCAGCTCTCGCCAGCCGGGAACAACAGCACCGGCAACGGTCGTCAGGGTTCGTCCATCTCGGTCGGCCCTGACGGCACGGCGTACGTTGCCTTCGAGCAGGGCCCGTCGCAGGTCGTCGCGGTGTCACGCGACGGCGGGCAGAAGTGGACCCGGCCGACCACGATTGGTCCGGTCTCCGATCTTGCCGACCCGATTCCTGGTGCCAACTTCCGCACCAACAGCTTCCCGACCATCGCCGCCGATCCTCGGCCCGGCAGCACGACGGTCTATGCCGCGTGGTCGACGCGGACAGCGGCCGGTGGACGCATCGTCGTCGCGAGTTCGACGAACCGCGGGTCGTCGTGGAGCCCGCCGGTGCAGGTCAGCGGGAACGAGGGGTACGCCTTCTACCAGGGTCTCGATGTGGCGCCGAACGGCCGCATCGATCTCGCCTATCAGGCGTTGGTCGCAGTGGACCCGAGCACCTTCGGGATCGGGAACGCGGTCGATCGATGCCTGGGCGGTGACCAAGCCTGCCGGTGGCGCGTGGTCGGCTCCGGTGAAGATCTCCTCGGCGTCGTCTGATCCGGCCGTCAGTGCCCAGAACAACTTGGCCCGGCAGTTCTGGGGTGACTACAACACCGTGGTGTCCGATGCGAGCGGTGCGTGGTTCATCTCGACCGACAGCCGGTCGGGAGTCGGTTGCGCCGATGTCGACGAGTACCAGAAGTACTTGCGGGACAACGGCTTGGCGACACCTGGCGACATGGCCGACCGCCTGTCGTTCCGGGACACCGGAGTGAATCCCGCCCTGTCGGCTCCGCCCGACAAGCCGGCCCCGCCGACCGATTGCGCATCGCAGTTCGGCAACACCGACGTCGTGGTGAGCCGCTTCGTCCCCTGATCGTCCCATCCCTCCTCCGTCACCCCAACGCGGGTGGCGGAGCAGAGGGAGCGGGAGGCTCGCGCCACGCGCTCGTGATGGCGTTCACGCGTGGCGGGTCGCTGACGGCCGCTGATCTAGTGTCGCAGCGCGGCGAACCGGCGGGCGCCGATGTGCAACTCCCGGCCGAGAAGCGAGGAATCATGCGACTCAACCGTCAGCGAATGACGTTCGGCGCCCTGGCAACGGCGGCGGCGCTCGTGCTCACCAGCGCGACACCGGCCGGGGCCATCACCGGGGGCGAGCCCGACAACGGGCGCCACCCGAGTGTCGGTCTCGTCCTGTTCTACGAGGGCGGGCAGCGTTTCCGGTGCTCCGGAACCCTCATTGCACCGAAGGTCGTCCTGACCGCAGCGCACTGCACGTTCAACGATGCCGCGGGCGTGGTGGTCAACTTCAGCGACGTCATCGCCGAAGCTCCGCCGTCCGGCCTGCCCACGGCAGCCGACACGAGCGTCGGGTTCGTTCCGGCCGACCTCGTCGGCACGACTGGCTTCTTCCTCGGCACGCCGCTCACCCATCCCCAGTACTCGGACTTCACCGATATCAAGAACTGGAACGACACCGGCCTCGTCTACCTGGCCGAAGCCCCGCCGCTCGCGGTGGTGCCGCTCGCTCCGGTCGGCTACCTCGACGCGGTGGCGCAACCAGCGCTCAACAAGACGTTGTTCGACGTCGTTGGCTACGGCACCGAGGTTCGCAAGCCCGACTCGGGCCCGCAGAAGCCGACGCCGCAGGGCTTCCCGCTGATCCGGCGCTTCACGACCTCGCCGGGCCAGAAACTGACGCCGCAGATCCTGCAGCTGAACGGCAACATCAACGACACCCGGGGCGGAGGCGGCACCTGCTTCGGTGATTCCGGTGGGCCGGTGATCCTCGACGGGTTTGTCGTCGCCGACACCAGCTACGGCTACACCTCGAACTGCCGCTACCTCGGCGGCTATCAGCGGGTGGAGATCCCCGTCGTCGCCGACTGGATCCAGTGCGTGCTGGGCTCCGCCAACGCGGTCGTTGCCAAGTCGAACTGCGGTTCGCTCGGGGCGTGATCCGATGATCGCCTGATCGCCTGCGTCACCTTCGGGTGACGCAGGCGTCCAGGCGCAGACGCCAGGTCGGCGCGTTGTCAGGTCGGCCGGCGGCCCAACGCCTCGGACACCACGTGGCGGGCTTGCTGCCACGGCGACACGCCGAGCATCTCGCGGTAGGCCGCCGTCGGCCACAGCAGTTCCCTGACGTAGCGCGGCCGGGCCGCCCAAGGTTGGGCGCTGACCCCGGCGAGGAACGACAGGTGGCCGGGCACCGGTTCCACCCCGTCGAAGGCCCGTGCCACCCGGCGCTCGAGGCGCCCCTCGCGCGGCGTCTGAGCCGGTGCTGGGACGTCGCGCTCCAGGAGCTGACCCATGCGGACCAACCCGCGTTCGGTGACAGCCCGGAGTCCGACTTCGTCGGCAGCCCGGCGAACCGCGTCGAGGTCGACGTCGTGCTCCCACATCGACACCAGGTCGAGCAGGCCATTGACCCCGCGGAACGACGGGGGCGGATTCATGATCTGGTGGACGAGCGCATGCAGGAAACGCCAGGGTGCCGGAAGGGCGGGGACGAGCCGGCCGCCGAGCTCGAAATGATCGAGCGCCACCCAACAGCTGTGTGGAGGCCGGCTGGCCTGGGCGAGGCGTTGATGCAGGTCGAGTTCCCACCCGTCCCGATGGCGGAACGTCTCGGAGTGGAAGAACGAGGAGGTCGCGAAGGGATGGGTGATCGACCTCACGAAGCCCGCGCCGGTCAGCATCGCCGCCGCCTCGTCGAACCTCGCGGCCGGTACCAGGACGTCGATGTCGCCGGCCTCCCGGTCGCTCCAGTGCCGGTGGTCGAGCCGCGCCGTGGCGTTGCCCTTCAGGACCGCCAACGCGATCCCGGACGGAGCGAACGTGTCGAGCACCTCGAGCAGGTGCCGTTCCATGACGATCGCACCGGTCAAGGCCTCGACGGGATCACCTCCCGCGCCGGGAACCACCCGGTTGACGGCCGATCGAACGCGGTGGTCGGCGGCGAACTCGCGAACCATCTCGATGTCGGTCGGGTCGAGGTCTTGCACGAGGTCGCCGTTCGCGGGCCGTCCCTGCATCGATCCGACCAGAGCGGCGGTGATCGCCTCGGCGAGTCGGTGGCCCACGACGTCGCTCGACAGGACCTCCAGGGCGGCTCGTTGGCCGGCGGTCCACGGACTGCCGTGTCGAACCAGATCGGCCATTGTCGCCATCGTAGGAGTCGGCGAAGGAACTCGTGCCTCACTGTCACCCCGTTGAAGTCCCCAGGGTGCCGCGGCTGGGCGATCGAACACTGTCAGTAGGCTGCCGGCCCATGTGGCTGGTGGGGCTCGTCGGTCGTCGAGTGCTCTGCGACCGCAGGGTTCCAGGGGTGATGCTGGAGCACGGCGCACCCGATCTGGTGCTCACCGAGGGTGAGGGCGACCCGCCCGAGCCGGAGCGGTGGATCGGCGTCTCGGACTGGCCTCTCGTCGGCATCACTGCCACCGAAGTGGTGCTCGACTTCCCTGGCGATGCCGTCTTCAGCTTCGATCGGGAGGGAGGTCGCGGTCGCTACTGGCTGCGCCGCGCACTCGACGACGAGACGTTCGGACACGAAGCGACAGATGCCGCGCTCCCACGCTGGGCTGCACTGATCGGTGATCGGGTGTTGCACGCCAGTTCGGTGTGCGGTCCGCTCGGCGCCGCGATCTTCTGCGGGAGCTCCGGTGCCGGGAAGTCGACGATCGCGGCGGTGCTGGCAGGCCGGGGTTATGAGTTCCTGGGCGACGACACCGCCGTCATCACCGGACACGGCGCCGACCTGACGGTGGTGCCGTCGGGGGTGTCCATGCGGCTGTACGAGTCGTCGGCCACCTTGGCGTTCGGGACACCGACGCTGGGCCCGGTGATGGCTGATTGGTCGGAGAAGCGCCTCGTCGATCCGACTCGCAACGGGGTCGCCGTTGGTCGGGTCGCTCGTCGTCTCGTCGCCCTCGTCGCGTTGGAATGGAGTGATGCCCCGGTCCTGCGCCCGCTCGACGGTGGCGAGGCCTTCACCCTGTTGGCGCGGCACTCCTTCGACCTGCCCGACGACTCGCCGGGCGCCGGGCTGGCCCTGCTCGAGCGGTGGAGCCCGCTGGCCGCCGTGCTCCCGGCTCATGTGCTCGAACGCCCTGCCGATCTGCAACGGATCGACGAGATCGTCGACCTGGTGGCCACGCTGATCGGCCCCGCGTGATCTCGTCGGTCCGCCGATGGGTCGCCACGTGGAAGGCGTGGTCGGGCGACGAACGACGGGCGCTGGTCGCCGCAGTGGTGCTGAACTCGTGGATGCGCTGGACCCTGCGTCACCGAGGCACGCAGGCCGCGCTCGCTCGGGTGCGCCGGCTCGGACACACCCGCCAGCGGGTCGCGGCCACCGAGGCGACCGACGGCGCGGCGACGCTTCGGCGGGCGAAGCGGCTGGGCGCGGTGGTCAACCGGGCGGCTGCGCCCCCGGCACCGCATGCGACCTGCCTCGCCCGATCGCTCGCGCTCCAGGTGCTGCTGCATCGGCGGGGCATCCCGGGCGAGCTCCGGATCGGAGTGCGCCCGCGTACGAGCGACGACCTCGACGAGACTCCGGGAACGCTGCTGTTCCACGCCTGGATCGAACTCGATGCTGTCCCCGTCAACGACCGCTTGGACGTGGCCGAGCAGTACGCCGTGTTCCCCCTCGACCAGTTGACCAGCGCCGGGCGGTTCGACTGACGCGGCGTGTCACAGGCTGCGCTGGTCGCGTAGCTGCTGCAGGACTTCGAGGATGGCCGTGGCGGCCGAGGCCGCCCGCTGCTCGGCTTCGGCCGCCCGACCCAGATCGGCGAACACCGCGAGTACTTCTCGCCTCCGGGTCTCGACTGCGTTCCTGGCGACGTCGCACTCGGCGAACATCGTGCTCGCCCGCTCGCTCAGCGACGAGCCGAGCGCCGACGCGGTGGCGACGCTCTGGGAATGCTCACCCAGACGCGCCACCAGCCGGCGCGCTCCCGCAACCGGTGACGCCGGGTCGGTGTCGCCGATGCCGGCTTCATGGAACTGGCGAGCAAGTTGATCGACGTGCTGTTCGGCACGCCAGAGAGCGTCGCCGGGCATCACGTTGCCTCCGCAGTCATCGGGCGGGCGGTCGGCGGCGGGAGCGGGGAACCGGTGGGCGGACCGAGGTGCTCCTGACGAGTCACGATCGATTGCAGCTGGGCTGCGTCGTAGACATCGGCGGTGTCGGCGAGCATGCGACCCACGCCCGACATCAGTTCCATCGCCTTCTCCGCATCCTCTCGAAGGGTGGTGAAACGGGCTGCGAGCAACTCGACGTGCAGCGATGCATCATCCAGCCGGTCGGCCAGACGCACGGTGGCGATCCAGGTCTCATCGGCCCGGTGCCGGGCATGCTCGACCAGCCGGACTTCCTCGGTGGCCCGTTCGAGCCCATGGCGGGCAGCGGCGACCTGATCGGCCTTCGCCGTGGGGCTGGTCGCGAGCGTGCGGGCTGCGGCGTCGGCGAGCCCCCGAAGCGCGGTCATCCGCTTGTCGAGTCGATCGAGCGAGTCGGTGGCCGCAGCTCTGGCGACGGCCAGCGTGCGTTCCAGCTCGCGGTACTCGGTGTGGAGCCTTCGGGCCGTTTCGGCGCCGAGCGCCACCAATCGGGCCGACTTGAGCAGATCGAGCGTCGTGGTCCGTTGCCCCCGCCGGGCTTCGTCCTCGGCCGCCTTGGCGTAGAGCGACCAGTGCGCGGTCGCCTCGATCAACGACTGCCGCCGAGCTGGATCGAGCTCGTCGTTCATTCGACCAGCTCCGCGGCGAGCGGATCGAGCAGTTCGGTCACCTGGGCCGCGAGGTTGCCGTGGCGGCCTGACTCGGTGAGCGCGGCCGAGTAGGGCCGGAAGACCAGCGCGTCCTGCGTGTGGCTGTCGAACAACGAGCGCGGCGCTCCCCGTGATCGGCCCCGAGGCCAAGTTCGACGCCCGCGCCGATCTGACGAGCACGTAGCTGTCCTCTTCGGCCACGTGAGTGACCAACCGGTGGCGAAACTCCTGGTGCACCGCGTGCTCGCTGAGCACCGTGCGGGCCGCCGCCAACGACGAGGTGGAAAGGACCACGTGAACACCGACCGTGGGTCCCTGGACGAGGACGTAGCGCAGATCGAGACCGAGCTCGGAATCGGTGCTGCCGTGCATGGTCGGGACCCGGCTCAGCGCGCCGATTCGTTCGGGTTCGCTGACGACGAGCAACACGGTGCTCTGTCGCTCGATCTCGGCCTCGCCCAACGCCCGGCGTCGGCCGATCTCCTGGCCGACCGCCCGGATGAAGTCGGCGGCCTCCTCGCCGCTGCGCGTCAGCCGACAGGGAACGTCGAGGGCCGCCAGGCGGCGCACGGTCTGATTGATCACGTCGGCACCAGGGCTCGTCGGCGACGCGCGATCGATGATCCACAACTCGATGTCGTCGGGTGCGCCCGACAGCACCACGCTCACCAGCAGGCTGGTGAGCGTGCCGGTCCGGAGGTCGCGGTCGGCCATCACCAGCGCCACGTTCTCGGTCGGCCGGCGGCGCAGGACGAAGTGGGCGTGCTCACGGAGCCGCTCCTCGTTGCCGATGAACACCACGCGGGGGTGCTCCGAGGGATCCCACTCCGTGATGCCGAGCCCACCTTGATCGGGGGACGTACGGGCGTACCGACCCACCTCGTCGCTCCGGCGGAGCGGGTCGAGCTCGGCGAGACGTCGGAGGTGCGGGTTGTCGGCGAGCAACGGCTGGTCGAGACCGTTCAACACGATCGGCCCGGTGATGTCTTCGCGCTCGCGCATCATCGCGGTGAGGCGATCGAGCACGTGTTCGAGCTGGGCAGGGCCGAAATCGGCGAGCTGGGCGGCCAGGTTCCCGTCGTCGTGCCCTCGCATCGAGTTCACGACAGCGCGGTACGGGCGATCGCACACCTTGCCGATCAGCTGGACCCCCTTGATGCCGAACTCGTCGCGTCCCATCGAATCGTCGCGCTCCAGCTCGAGCGCCACCCGCAGGTCGATGAGTTCGAACAGGCCGGCGCGGTGGAGTTCGCTGAACCGATCGAACCGGGCACCGCCCAGGATCACGTGGACGCCCGCTCGTTCCCCGATCTCGAGGAGCCGGCGCAGATCGCCGGTCGCCGAGTCGTCGTGATCGCCATCGAACAGCTGGTCGGCGTGATCGAAGATGGCGATGAGGCGCGGCTCGTACGGTTCGGACGGTTTGGCGCGCAATCGTTCGTAGGACTCGTGGCCGAGCCGCTGGAGGTCGTGCAACCGTCGATCGGCCCGGGCCCGGAGATCGGCGAGGACGCCTCGAGCCTGTTCGCTCGAGGCCGACAGGGCGAGCACCTCGAGATGAGGGAGCCGACGCCATTGCTCGAACGTGGGGTGCTCGCGGCCGTTCACCAACGTGAGGCGCAGCTCGTCGGGGGAGTATCTGACGGCGAGTCCGCCGACGAGCGAGCCGAACAACGCCTCGCGACCGCGTGCTGGGCCGATGGCGATCCCGTGGGTGCAGGCTCGGGCCAGTTGTCGTTCGGCGCCGAACCACAACTCGTACACCTGGTCGGCTCCCGCCCGGCCGATCGGCGTGGCGGCCAGTTCGTCGGTCGAGTCCGACCACCATTCCGAGGGTGAGAGGTCCTGGACGTCGTCCCACTTGACCGGGAGGTCGCGGCGTGGCGTGGCGGCGATCTTCTGGAAGACGATCTCCTGGACGGCGCCTGTGGGGCTCTCGTCCCAGTCGATCTCGCCGGAGATGCCACCCATCGCAGCCGGCGTCCCGCCGAGCTCGAGGACGATTGCTCCAGCGGCGGCGAGTCCGTCGAGGACAGCCGCCGCCGACGGATCGCTGTGGAGATCGAGATCGATGATCACGTGCACTCCGGCGCGCGCCCCACGCGCCGCCAACGAGAGCACGGTCTCGACCGACCGCTCGTCATAGGAGGTCGGGAACGCCGCGGCGACCAGGAACTGGCGGCTCTCGGCCAACCGCAGAGTCGCCGAGACCTGATCGAGGGTCGGGTGGCGGCGATCGAGATACGACGTCTCGATCCGGGCGACGTCGGTGGACAGCTCGTCGAGCGTTCGATCGAGGTTGTCGAGCCCGAGCAGCACCCGCTCCAGCCGGCGGGACATCGGGAAGGCGGCCCCACGGCGTGATGGGTCGAGCAGGGCGAAGCGCGCCTGTTTCGGGAAGCAGGCCGCGGCCCGCACCACCATCGACTGGAGGAGCTCGGCGGCCACGAGACGTTCGTTCAGCGTGCGGCTCACGAGCACCACGGGCCCGGCCCCGGTGTGGACCGGCACGACGATCGGAGCGTCGAGGACGACGCCGGTGTCGACCTCGCGCAACCGACCGACGCGGAGTTCGGGGAGAGCGAACGTGGTGTCGGGGCTCCACGCCGCCCAAGCCTCGGCGTCCCATCCAGCGAGCTCTGGCCGGCTCCACTCGTCGAGCACGTCGGTGAACGACGTCCGATTGGCGTCGAGCGCCTGGTCGAGCTCGACCCGAGCCTGTGCGACCAGCAGCTCGCCCCGCGCGAGCTGAGCGTGCAAGTCGGAACGGAGCGCGCCGAGGCGAGTCTGGAGCGCGGCGGCCGCGGTGTCGCGCTTGCGGCCACGAAGGTTCCACCATGCGCTCATCGCGAACTCCCCGACGCGTCTCGCTGGAGCTCGTGGATCGAGCGTTCGATCTGGGCGACTCGCTGCATCGTGTCGAGGAGGGAGCGATGGCTGCCCCCCTCTGGCCGGATTCCGGCGACCGGGGCCGAGCTGCCCTTGTACCCGGCTCGGACTGCGGCCCGGTTGAGCTCGGCCTCGGCGTCTCCGACACTGACCTGCTCGTCGAGCAGGCCGAGCCGGGCGCTGAACAGTGGTGTCAGCTTCGCCGTGAGTGACATCGGTAGCCGAACCGTTCGCCCGGCGGGCGATTCGGAGTCGCCGCCTGGCGGCGGCCAACCCGCGCTGGACCCGGAGCCATACTCCACTCGCATACCACCCGTTCGTTCCGCACCGCATTGGCTGCTCCAAGGGCGCGACGGCCGGTGAAGCAGTGTCCTCAGAACGATCTACCTCATGGCGACTGCCGGATGGGAGAGCAATCGGGGACATGGGTCGGATGGCCCACGTCGAGCCAGGTGAATGGGCAAGTGGTGAACGGCAGAGGGAGTGTCCGGGCACCCTTCGCGCGAACACTTGAGCGGGCGGACAGGGCGGTTGAGCCCGCCGTCGAGCGCCGTGGCGAACCTGATGGTCCGAGCGCTGCGCGCCCATCGGTACGTTGGTGGCATGTCGCTCCGTGCCGCGAATCTCGCCAAGCTCGACGGTGGGTCCTTCGACGTCTTGATCGTCGGGGGAGGAATCAACGGCGCGGTGGCCGCAGCCGTGCTCGCCGGGCGGGGGGCCACGGTTGCGCTGATCGATCGGGGCGACTTCGGAGGGTTCACCAGCCAGGAGTCCTCCAACCTGGTCTGGGGCGGTTTCAAGTACCTCGAGAACTACGAGTTCTTGCTCGTGCGCAAGCTGTGCGTGTCCAGGAACCGGCTCACCCACGCCTACCCCGACAACATCAAGCCGATCGGGTTCCTCGCCGCGCTCGACCGCGGCTCGCCGTTTCCCCCGTGGCTGGCGGCGCTCGGGAGCACGGCCTACTGGGCGATCGGGAGCTTCCGCACCCATCGGCCCCGCCTGCTCGGCCCGAAGAAGATCGAGGCCGAGGAGCCGATCGTCGACACGACCAACGTGCGCGGCGGCATCGAGTACTACGACGCCTACCTCAAGGACAACGACGCCCGCTTCGTGTTCGGCTTCGTCCGCTCGGCCCTCGATGTCGGCGCCACGGGAGCCAACTACGTAGAGCTCGTCGGTGCCGAACGGGTGGCTGACCGTTGGAACGTCACCCTTCGGGACGTGGAGTCCGGCGGGCCCGAACTGCACTGCACCGCCCGGATCGTGATCAACGCCGCGGGTCCGTTCGTCGACGGGCTCAGCAACTCATGGGGCGTGCACACCGACCACCGCATCGTCTATTCCAAGGGCATCCACCTCGTGGTCCCCCGGCTCACGCCCAACGAACGGGTCCTCGCGTTCTTCGACGACACCCAACGTCTCTTCTACGTGATCCCGATGGGGAAGCGGTCGGTGATCGGCACCACCGACACCCGGGTCGACGAACCCGTCACCCACGTCACCGACGAGGACCGCGACTTCCTGCTCGCCCAGATCAACGCCCGGCTCGACCTGCCCGAACCGCTCACCCGAGCCGACGTGATCGCCGAGCGTTGCGGCGTGCGGCCCCTCGTGGTGAAGAGCTCGGGGGGCGACGAGAAAGACGTGGCGTGGACCTCGCTGTCTCGCAAGCACGAGATCGAGACCGATGCGGCCGCCAAGGTCATCACCATCTTCGGCGGCAAGCTCACCGATTGTCTCAACGTCGGGGAAGAAGTCGCCGAAGCCGTCGAGGCGCTCGGTCTGCCGCTCGAACCCGACACCGGCACCTGGTACGGCGAACCGGCTGCCGAGCCACCGCGCGCTTCTTCCGGCAGGCGCGCCTGATGCATCTCGACGATCTGCGGACCAAAGCCGAAGTCGAGCCGCTCTCCGACCGGTTGTGGCGCCGCTACGGGCGTCGTGCGTTCCAGATGCTCGACGCCATCGCCGCGGATCCGACGATGGGTCAGGACATCATGGACAGCGCCGACTACCTGCGTGTCGAGCTGCACGTCGCGGCGCGCACCGAGATGGTCACCAAGCTCGACGATTTCCTGCGCCGTCGATCGAAGATCTCACAGGTCGTCGCCAACGACGACATCCGCAACTCCGCCGGGCTCCACGAGGTGTGCCAGATCCTGTTCGGTGATCGAGCCGACGACAAGATGCAGGAGTACCTCGCCACCCTCACATGACGGGGGCCGTGCTCTGCCTCCCGTGCTCCGGTCGGGCTCAGGTCGGGCCTGAGGCGAGCACGAGGGGATGCACGACGAGGCACGCCGGCCCGGCGCAGCAGCCGGGCAACGACGGTGAGCGTCCACCGGCTCGAGGCGAGGTCGTCGACGAGCAACACAGGGCCCGCTTCGACCACCGCCGACCGAGAAGGCACCGAGCACGTTGCGGGTCTGCATGGCGCTGTTGCGCAGCTCGGCCTGCGGGCGCTTCGGCCCCGCCCGCGAGACGGCGCCGGCTGACGGCAACCCGAGCGCAGCGGCGAGCTGCCGTGCCAGCTCGCCCACCGGGTCGTCCGGTCGCGCCGAGGGCACCCACGCGACCCACGTCGGCCGCGGTGTCGGATTCCACCGTCGGTAGGTGGCCACGAGTTGCTCGACGAGCTCACCGGGGTAGACCCCGCCGGACTCGAACGTGCGACGGACCTGCGAACCGAGATCGGGGTCCTCGAGCCGTGTGAGGGCTCGGCCGGGTTCCAGGGTGTCGCTACCCGGCGATCTTGCCGCGGACCTCCGAGAGCCCTTGGGGCCACTGCCGCCGGGGTTCGAGCATGACCGGTTGGTGACGGATGAACGCCCGCGCCGCCGTCATGACCGACGGGTCGACGTCGGCCGAGAAGACCGGCGGAGCGCACCGGTCGCAGATGCCGCACGGCGCCAGTGCGGTGTCGTCGAGCAAGCCGCGGAGGAAGGTCATGCGGCAGTCGGGAGTTCGGGCGTAAGCCTCCATCTGGGCTTGCTCCACGCGCCGGGCCGCGGTCACGGCCTCCACCCGCTCGTAGGGGTACACCCACGGCACCGGGCCGATCTCCCAACCCCCGCGTCCGGCCCGAGCGATGGCCCGTTCGACCTCCAGCTGTTTCAGCAACGCCCCGAGCCGCCCGCGCGACAAGTTGACCGCCACCTCGATGGAGCCCGATGAGACCGGTTCGCCCGCTCCCTGCAGCACGCCCAGCACGGCATCGACGCGGGCGGGGTCGGGGAAGGCGGCGTCGAGGAAGTAGTCCTGGATCCGTTGGTCCTCGGCCCCGCGCAGCAGGATCGCATCGGACTGATCGAGGGCTCGGCCTGCCCGTCCGACCTGCTGGTAGTAGGCGATCGGCGATCCGGGCGCCTGGTAGTGAACGACGAAACCGACGTCGGGTTTGTCGAATCCCATGCCGAGCGCCGAGGTGGCGATCAAGGCCTTCACGTCGTTGGCGAGCAGCCGTTCCTCGGCCGACGTCTTCCAGCCCGTTTCGTCGTCGCCGCTGTAGGCGATGACCTCGACGCCTCGCCCGTTCAAGAAGTCGGCGACGATGCGGGTGTCGGCCACGGTCAGGCAGTACACGATGCCGGTGCCGGCGAGCTTCGGCAGCGTGTCGGCCAGCCAGGCGAGCCGGTGGGCCTGCGACGGCATCTCGAGGACGTGGAGGCGCAGGCCGGCGCGGGCGAGTGGACCGCGCTGCAGCACCAGCTCGGCTCCGAGCTGGGTGCGGACGTCGTCGATGACCCGATCGTTGGCGGTGGCCGTGCACCCCAGTACCGGCGTGCCCGGTGGCAGCGACTCGACGAAGTGGCGCAGCCGCCGGTAGTCGGGCCGGAAGTCGTGGCCCCAATCGGAGATGCAGTGCACTTCGTCGATCACGAGCAGACCGGGGTTGCGCAGCAGGATCGGCATCCAGGTGGCCATGAAGCCGGGGTTGGCGAGGCGTTCGGGCGACACCAGGACGACGTCGAGCGTGTCGGCCTCCAGCCGATCGAGCAGGTCGCCGTGATCGTCGGGGTTGGTGGAGTTGATCGATTCGGCGCGGATGCCGAGTCGCTGGGCGGCCTGGAGCTGGTTGCGCATCAGGGCGAGGAGGGGCGACACGATGAGCGTGGGTCCGGCCCCGGCATCGCGCAGCAGGCGGGTGGCGAGGAAGTACACCGCGCTCTTGCCCCAGCCCGTGCTCTGGACCAGCACGACCCGTTCCCGCTGGAGTGCGAGTGACTCGACGGCCTCACGTTGGCCAGGCCGAAAGGCCGCATCGGGTCGACCGGTGAGCTTGGCCAGCTGCTGCTCGAGATCCACGCTCACCTCCCGCTCACCCCGGCGGAGTGCAACGTGGTCCAGCATGCCGGGTGGGTGTCGCAGAGTGGCGCTCACTGGTTCGGTGGTGTGGCCCGGTGTGGCTCGGTGTGGCTCGGTGTGGCTCGGTGTGGCTCGGTGGTGCCGCTCGGTGGTGTGGAGCAGGGGCCGCCGGACCGACATTGCTCCTGGTCGAGTACGGTGCTGGCCTCGGTTCATGGCGGAACCGATGCCGTGCGTGGGGAGATTGACCAGTGCGAGACCATTCCAAGCGGTACCGGCGCATGATGGCACTGACGGTCGGAATCACCTTCGCGTTCGCCGGGGGAGCCGTCGCGGCCACCGGCACCGAACCGGCCGACCCGCCCGAGACCTCGACGGAGGCCGTCTCCCTGGGGACCCCGTCGCTGGCCGTCTCCGACGAGACCCCGCCGGACACCGGGCTCGATGACACCGGGCCCGATGACACCGGGCCCGATGGCTCGGCATCCATCGACTCGTCGACCGCCCCCGCTCCGCCTCCTCCGCCGACGAATCCGCCGACGAGTTCCTCAGCGACCACCTCCACGACGGCGGCCGAACCGTCGACCACCGACTCGTCGACATCGGTTCCCGACGGTTCGTCGACCACTGCTCCCGATGGCTCGACCACCACGACCCCGGAGCCTTCGACCACGGTCGCCGAGCCCGTGTTCGTGACGTACCGCGGATCGGTCGGCACGACGAGCGGCATTCCCGTGGCCGGAGCCTGGGTGCAGGTCATCGGCGTCGACCGCACACCGGTCACCGCATTCACCGATGCCACCGGGGCGTTCACGGTCGAGGCTCCGCTGGGACCGGCCGCGCTGCGCATCGAATCCATGGGCACCACGCAGCTCCCGTTCGCTCTCTCGGTCGGACCCATCGCGATCACCGTCGAGCCGGGCACGACCGAGGAAGCCACGCCGGCGACCGGTGGAGCGGTGTTCACGATCCCCGATCCGGTCCGCCTCGATGCAACCGTGCTCGATGGGGCCCAAGCCGGTGCTCCGCCCCTGGTGGGTGCAACGGTCGGATTGGCAAACCGGGTGCCACCCGTGAGCGCCCCGTTCGAACTCACTCCCGGGCTCGTCGTGACGGCCGAGTCGTATCCGTGGACGGCGCAGACCGGCGCCGACGGGACCGCCTCGTTGGCCCTGCTCCCCGGCCCGGACCCGGTGTCGGTGTTCGCGGTCGTCCCCGGCCCCAACGGCGTGCCGAACCTCGTGAGCGTCGCGCTCCCCGACGTGCTCACCAACCGCTCCATCGTGCTCACCATCGGCGTACCCGTGCCGCCGATCCAGTACACCGGCACCGTCCGCACTGCCGATGGACGACCGATCCCCAACGTTTGGGTCCATCTGAGCGGCGTCGTCGGGTTCTCGACTGCCGCGAGCACCGACGCGGTGGGCCGCTTCGCATTCGACCTGCCCGCCGGGCCGTTCACGATGTCGCTCATCTCGGCCGGAACTCCCCGGTTCCCCTACTCGTTCACCGTCGACGGCGTCGAGCTCGATCTCGCGTCCGACACCGACCACGAGCTCGTGGTCCCCGACCCCGTCACGATCAGTGTCGCGGTGGGGAGCTCCGCCGGTCGTCCGTGGGCCGACGCGTACGCCGGACTCGATGACTTCGAGGCGCCTCGATCCATCGCGTTCGAGGTGCTCCCGGGCGTCACCGTCTCCGCGGCCAGCTACCCCTGGGCCGCCGCTGCCGATCCCGATGGTGTCGCCCGCCTCCGCCTGTTGCCGAGCGCAGGACCGTTGCGGGTGTACGCGGCGCGAGTGTCGGACGCCGGCGTGCCGAGCTCGGCCGCCATCGGTGGCATCGACGGTAGCGACGATCGCGACGTGGAGATCATCCTCGACTAGCGGCCCCGGCGCGGCATGGCTGGTTGACTGGGAGGGTGCGCATCTCGGCCCGCTCCGACTACGCCATCCGAGCGATGGCCGAGCTGGCTGCCGCGGCGAGACTCGGCGGCCAGCCGGTGAAGGCCGACGAACTGGCGCAGGCCCAGGACATCCCGGTGAAGTTCCTCCTCGAGATCCTGCGGGAGCTCCGCAACGACGACCTCGTGCACAGCCAGCGGGGTTCCGTCGGGGGTTACCTCCTCGCTCGGCCCGCCGAGGAGATCACCCTCGCCGACGTGATGCGCGCGCTCGAGGGCCCGCTCGTGACCGTTCACGAGTCGAGCTTGAGCGAACTGGAGTACCGGGGGGCGGCCGCTGCGCTCGTCGACGTCTGGATGGCCACGCGCTCGGCCCTGCGTGGCGTGTTCGATCACGTGACCCTCGCCGATCTCGTCGATGGCACCCTGGCGCCCGAGGTGCGCCGCTTGGCCGACCGGTACGCCGATTCGGTGGCTGAGCGGGGCCGTTCAACCTGAGTCGTCCGAACGGTTGATTTCTCCGCTCGATGGACTAGCTTCTCCACAATTCAGATGTTCTCCATCGGCTTAGTGGAGAATCATTCGATCGGGAGTTGCTCGTGCACGGACTGTTCCTCACCCTGACCGGCGTCGGGCGTCGGGCTTCATGGTCGGGCTCACCGGCATCGGCGGAGGCGCGCTGATGACGCCGATCCTCGTGCTTGTGTTCGGGGTCGACCCGCTGACCGCCGTGTCGTCGCGATCTCGTCGCGTCGCTCGTGATGAAACCGGTCGGCAGCGCGGTGCATCTCCGGCGGGGTTCGGTCCATCGATCGCTGGTCGGTTGGCTCGCCGCTCGGTTCGGTGCCCGCCGCCTTCGTCGGCGTGCTCGATCCTGCGCGCCCTGGGCGACGGCGGCCGAGGTCCAATCGACGCTGAAGCATGTGCTCGGCGGTGCCCTGCTGCTGGCCGTCGGAGGCATCGCGCTGCAAGCGTGGGTGCGCCGGGGCGATGCCGCCGGCGCACCCGGGCGCGAGGCCCATCCGCCGGTCCGCGTCGGGGCCGACGATCGCCGTCGGGGTGCTCGGCGGCTGATGGTCGGCCTCACCTCGGTCGGCTCGGGTTCGCTGATGATCGTCGCCCTGATGCTGCTCTACCCGTCGCTCGAGACCCGTACCCTGGTCGGCACCGACCTCGTCCAGGCGATACCGCTCGTCGGCTCGGCGGCGCTCGGTCACCTGCTCTTCGGCAATGTCGAGTTCGGGCTCGCCGGTGCGCTGCTGCTGGGCGCGCTCCCCGGCGTCTATCTCGGTGCCCGGATCTCGTCGCGAGCCGCTTCGCCGCTCGTCCGTCCGGCGCTGGTCGTGCTGCTGATCCTCTCGGCGAGCAAGCTGCTCGGCGCCGACAACGCGCACGCTGGCGATGCTCGTCGGCGTGCTCGTCACGCGGCGGGCGCCATCGTCTGCGTTGGCCCGTTCCCGGACCCGGCGCCGTCGCTCGGTGCCGTCTCAGCCCGGAAGCGTTCGTGACCATGACCACCGCGACGCTCGCGGCTACGAGCTCACCCATCTCCGGGTGCTCGAAGCCGAGTCGATCCACATCATGCGCGAGGTCGCCGCCGAGTTCGAGCGGCCCGTGCTGCTGTTCTCGGGCGGCAAGGACTCGATCGTGATGTTGCGGATCGCCCAGAAGGCGTTCCACCCGGCCCGGATCCCCTTCCCGGTGATGCACGTCGACACCGGCCACAACTTCCCCGAGGTGATCGAGTACCGCGACCAGCGGGTCGCCGAGCTCAACCTGCAACCTCGTCGTCGCCAGCGTGCAGGACGACATCGACGCCGGCCGGGTCGGCCGAGGAGACCGGGCCGAAGGCGAGCCGCAACCGGCTGCAGACCATCACCCTGCTGCGGGGCATCTCGGAGGGCCGCTTCGACGCGGTGTTCGGCGGCGGCCGGCGAGACGAGGAGAAGGCCCGGGCCAAGGAGCGGGTCTTCTCGTTCCGCGACGAGCACGGCCAATGGGACCCGAAGAACCAGCGGCCCGAGTTGTGGAACATCTTCAACTGCCGGCATCGCAAGGGCGAGCACATGCGGGTGTTCCCGATCTCGAACTGGACCGAGCTCGACATCTGGCAGTACATCGCCGAGGAGGAGATCGAGATCCCGTCGATCTACTACGCCCACCGGCGTCAGGTGATCCGAGCGCGACGGGATGCTGCTCGCGGTGAACCCGTACATCACGGTGATGCCGGGCGAGGAGCCGTTCGAGCACCTCGTCCGCTTCCGCACCGTCGGCGACGCGAGCTGCACCGGTGCGGTCGAGTCGCGCCGCCGCCGACGTGTGGGCCGTGATCGAAGAGGTCGCCGCCACCCGGATCACCGAGCGGGGCGCCACCCGCGCCGACGACCGCATCAGCGAAGCCGGCATGGAAGACCGCAAGAAGGAGGGCTACTTCTGATGTGGCCGCGTGACGCAGTTCCGCCGCAGCTGGCGCCGACCGTGTGCTGGAGCTGTGAATCCGTCGGCCAAGGAGGCGCACTCATGTCTGAGCTCCTGCGGTTCGCCACCGCCGGCTCGGTCGACGACGGCAAGTCGACGCTCATCGGTCGGCTGCTCTACGACTCGAAGTCGATCTTCGAGGATCAGCTCGAGGCGGTCGAGCGCACGTCGCCGTGACCGCGGCGACGACTACACGAACCTCGCGCTGCTGACCGACGGGCTGCGGGCCGAACGCGAGCAGGGCATCACGATCGATGTCGCCTATCGCTACTTCGCCACGCCCAAGCGCAAGTTCATCATCGCCGACACCCCCGGCCACCTGCAGTACACGCGCAACATGGTCACCGGCGCGTCGACCGCCGACCTCGCGCTGATCCTGCATCGATGCCCGCAAGGGCGTGCTCGAACAGAGCCGGCGGCACTCGTTCCTGTCGTCGCTGCTCGGCATCCCGCACCTCGTGCTGTGCGTCAACAAGATGGATCTCGTCGACTGGTCGCAAGGAGCGGTTCGAGGAGATCAAGGCCGACTTCCGCGACTTCGCCGCCAAGCTCGACGTCCACGACCTCACGTTCATCCCGATCTCGGCGCTGCTCGGCGACAACATCGTCAACCACTCCGACGAACATGGAGTGGTACGAGGGCTCGACGCTGCTGTCGCACCTCGAAGAGGTCCACATCGCGTCCGACCGCAACCTGATCGACGCCCGCTTCCCGGTGCAGTACGTGATCCGCCCGATGTCGGTCGACACCCCGACTACCGCGGGTTCGCCGGCACGGTCGTCGGCGGCGTGTTCAAGCCCGGGCGACGAGGTGCTGGTGCTGCCGAGCGGACGGACCTCGCGGATCAAGTCGATCGACACCTTCGACGGTCCGGTCGCCGAGGCGTTCCCGCCGATGTCGGTGACCATCACGCTCGCCGACGAGATCGACATCTCGCGCGGCGACCTGATCTGCCGGCCCAACAACCAGCCGACGATCGGCCAGGAGCTCGACGCGACGGTGTGCTGGATGTCGGAGTTCGCGCTCGCTGTCGGCCGGCCAGCCGCTACCTGTTGAAGCACGGCACCCGCACGACCCGGGCGACGGTCACCGAGGTGCAGTACCGGCTCGACGTCAACACCCTGCACCGCGACGAGGAGGCCGACGAGCTCGATCTCAACGAGATCGGCCGGGTGCGCATCCAGACCGTCGCGCCGGTGTTCTACGACGACTACCGCCGCAACCGGTCCACCGGCAGCTTCATCCTCATCGACGAGGTCACCAACGCGACCGTCGGCGCCGGGATGCTCCTGCCGGCCACCAATCGGGGCACGGCGGAGGTGCCGGCCTCGTCGCCGAACGTCACGTGGCACACCGGCACGGTCACCCGCGACGAGCGGTGGGAGCGGCTCGGGCTCCAGGGCGCGACGCTGTGGCTCACCGGGTCTCTCCGCCTCGGGCAAGTCGACGATCGCGTTCGAGGTCGAACGCCAGCTGCTCGCCGCCGGGCGGCCGTGCGTGGTGCTCGACGGCGACAACCTGCGCCACGGGCTCAACGCCGACCTCGGTTTCACCGCGGCCGACCGGGCCGAGAACGTCCGGCGGGCCGGTGCGGTGGCCCAGCTGATGGCCGAAGCCGGGCGTGGTGGCGATCGTGCCGATCATCAGTCCCGTACGAAGCCGACCGGGCCCGGATCGCGGCGCGCCCACGCCGAGGCCGGGCTGGCGTTCCACGAGGTCTTCGTCAACACCCCGATCGAGGAGTGCGAACGACGCGATCCGAAGGGCCTCTACGCCAAGGCCCGAGCCGGCGAGATCACCGGCTTCACCGGCATCGACGACCCCTACGAAGCCCCCGTCGCTCCGGCGCTCGAGCTCAGCCCGGCCGACGGTCACCCGCCGAGCACGCCGCCCGCATCGTCGCCCTCCTCACCTAACCCCCTCACGTACCCCCCGCCCTCCTCACCCCCGGCCCACCCTCACCCCGGCCCACCCTCACCCCCGGCCCACCCTCACCCCCGGCCCACCCCAGCCCGTCGCCCCCCAGCCCGGCCCCGCTCGCAGCATCGCGGGTTGTCCTCGCGTGGGACGTCGACAACCCGCGAACCTGGACCAGACCCGGAACGTCGGCCCGAGCATCGCGGGTTGTCCACGTCTGGCGCGTCGACAACCCGCGATGCTCGAAGAGGGTGGGGGTTCGGTGGCGTCCCGCCGGTACGGTGCGCGGGCTTCCCCCGAATCCGTTCCGACGATCAGGGGGAATCATGACCTCGATCACCCGCGCTCTCGCTGACCACTTCCGCACCCATCACGGGGTCGCCTCGATCGACACGATGGTGGACCACGGGCTCACACTGCGTCAGATCCGATCCTTGGCGGCCGACGGACTCCTCGTCCGCGTTCATCGAACGGTGTACCGCCATGCCGCGAACCCCGACACGCTCGAAGCCCGATGTGTCGCAGCGTGCGCAGCCCATCCCGCCCTCGCCATCACCGCTCGCTCGGCCGGACGGCTGTGGGGATTTCGGCGCGTTCCGCCCTCGCGGGTGGTCACCGCGACGGCACCGCTCGGTGACGCTCCGAGTCTGAAGGGCGTCGCCCTGCGTCGCTCCTCGCAACTCCCAGCCGGCGATCTCGTGCACCGTCCCGATGGCATCCGGGTCGTGAGCCCGGTCCGAACACTGTTCGATCTGGCGCCCCATGTGACCGACGAGGCCTTCGAATCGATCACCGAGGAGGTGCTCGACCGCTTCTGCAGCGTCGGCACGCTGCTGGCCGGCCAGGCAAGATACGCCGGGCGCGGCCGCCCGGGCGCAGCCCGGATCAATCGGGTCATCGGGAGTCGCCCGGCGTGGCAGCCACCGGCCGATTCCGATCTCGAACTGCGGGTACTTCTCGCGCTCGAGGCGCGAGGGGTGCTGCTGGAGCGGCAGTTCATGCTCACCTTGGCCGAAGGCGACACGATTCATCTCGATGGGGCCGATCCGGCGTTGCGGTGGGGCGTCGAAATCGACCACGTCACCTGGCACGGAGGTCGGGTAGACGCCCAGCGGGACAAGATTCGTGATCGTCGGGGCCGGCTGGTGGGATGGCAGATCGAGCGCGTGACCGATCAGGAACTGGCCACCGACTTCGATCGGGTCATCGATCAGCTCGTGGCGTTGCACCGTCGACGTGCCGCCGACCTCGCCGCCTGATCCGAGCACGAGCCTTTCCCAACCTCCGCCCCGACTCCGCCCCCACTCGAAGATCGCGGGTTGTCCCCGTCGCACACGTGGCCAACCCGCGATCCTGGGGATCGAGGGTCCGGCAGCGGGGTCATGGCGCGGCCCGGCAGGGGGCGACCGCTCGGCCGCCCGCGGTGCGTCGGGCGGGCGTCTGAATCGGCGGCTCGTCCGAGTGGTCGGGCGCGTTGGGAACGCACCGGAGCATCGGTTTACGCTGGTTGCATGACTTCTCCCGTGCGCGTTGCTGTGACCGGTGCAGCCGGCCAGATCGGCTACTCCCTGCTCTTCCGGATCGCTTCGGGCGCCATGCTCGGCCCCGACACCCCGGTCATCCTGCAGCTCCTCGAGATCACGCCGGCGCTCAAGGCGCTCGAGGGCGTGAAGATGGAGCTCGACGACTGCGCCTTCCCGCTGCTGGCCGGCGTCGTCTGCACCGACGACGCCGATGTGGCGTTCGGCGATGCCGACGTCGCCCTGCTCGTCGGGGCGATGCCGCGCAAGGCAGGCATGGAGCGTGCCGATCTGCTCACCGCCAACGGCGGCATCTTCAAGCCACAGGGCAAGGCCCTCGGCGCGAGCGCCAAGAAGGACGTCAAGATCCTCGTCGTCGGCAACCCGGCGAACACCAACGCCCTGATCGCCCAGCAGAACGCCTCCGGTCTCGACCCCGGTCGCTTCACGGCGATGACCCGGCTCGACCACAACCGGGCCGTGAGCCAGATCGCCGAGAAGCTCGGCGCCACGGTCAGCGACGTGAAGAAGATGACCATCTGGGGCAACCACTCCACGACCCAGTACCCCGATCTGTTCCACGCCGAAGTCAACGGCAAGAACGCCTACGAAGCGGTGAACGACCATGCGTGGGTCGACACGACGTTCATCCCGACCGTGGCCAAGCGGGGCGCGGCCATCATCGAGGCACGTGGAGCGTCGTCGGCCGCTTCGGCGGCCAACGCCGCCATCGATCACATTCGGTCCTGGACCCTCGGCACGGCGCCCGGTGACTGGGTCTCGATGGCCGTGCCGTCCGACGGCAGCTACGGCGTACCTGAAGGCATCATCTCTAGCTTCCCGTGCACGTGCTCGGACGGGAAGTACTCGATCGTTCAGGGCCTCGAGATCGACGACTACTCGCGCGCCAAGATCGACGCATCGGCGGCAGAGCTCGTCGACGAGCGCGACGCGGTGAAGGAACTCGGCCTCATCTGATCGCGGGACGCGCCGAGCTTGCCGGGGTCCACGGGCCACGGGCTGACGCCGGGTCTGGGCCCTCCGCTCCGAGTGCTTGGACCGATCGATGAGATCCGTCCGCAGGCCGCACTACGCGTGGGTCGTGTTCGGAGCAACGTTGTTCATCTTGCTCCTGGCGGCGGGGTTCCGGGCGTCGCCGGCGGTCTTGATCGATCCGTTGCACGACGAGTTCGGGTGGAGCAAGGGCGACATCGGCTTCGCGGTGTCGGTGAACGTCTTGCTGTTCGGGCTGATGGGACCCTTCGCCGCCGCGCTGCTGGTGAGGTTCGGGTTGCGCCGGGTTGTTCCGGTGGCATTGCTCCTCGTCGCCAGCGGGTCGGGGTTGGCGGCTCTGGTCCAGACCAGGTGGCAGCTGGTGCTGTGTTGGGGAGTCCTCGTCGGGCTCGGAACCGGCTGCATGGCGACGGTGCTGGCAGCAACGGTCGCCAACCGCTGGTTCGTCGCCAAGCGCGGCCTGGTGACGGGAGCACTCGTCGCCGCGAGTGCCACCGGCCAGGTCGTCTTCCTGCAGTTCCTCACCCGGCTCACCGACGGTGCCGGCTGGCGTTGGGTCCCGGTGGTGGTCACCGGCGCAGCGTTGGCAGCGGTGCCCGTCGCCTACGTCTTCCTGCGCGACCGGCCCGAGGACGTCGGAACGCAGCGCCTACGGCGCGCCCGCTCGGCACGGTCACCCCGCCGTCTCCGCAGAACCCGATCCGCGCGGCCTTCGCGGGCCTCGCGTTCGTCTCCCGATTCGGTGGGTTCTGGCTGCTGTTCGGGAGCTTCTTGGTCTGCGGGCTGTCGACCAACGGGCTCATCGGGACGCACTTCATCTCGGCCGCCCACGATCACGACATCGCCCGCACGGCCGCGGCGGGACTGCTCGCCCTGATCGGTCTGTTCGACATCGCCGGGACGCTGTTCTCTGGCTGGCTCACCGACCGGTACGACCCACGTCGGTTGCTCGGTGCGTACTACGCGCTTCGGGGTCTGTCGCTGCTCGCCTTGGAGCCGGCGCTCGGCCAGGGTGGGGGCGGGCTCGGGCTCGGGCTTTTCATGATCTTCTACGGGCTCGACTGGGTCGCCACCGTCCCGCCGACGGTGAAACTCTGCGCCGAGGTGTGCGGTGAGGAGCGGGCGACCGTGGCCTATGGCTGGGTGTTCGCCGGGCATCAGATCGGCGCCGCCATCGCCGCGTGGGGAGCAGGGCACCTGCGAGACGTCACGGGCAGCTACCAATCGGCCTTCCTCATCGCCGGGCTGTTCTGCCTGGTGGCGGCAGTGGGCACCCAGCGCATCGGCCGTCCCCGATCGGCCGGCACCGATCCTGCTCCGCCCGAAGCGGGCATCGCGGTGGCGGGTGGCCATTCCGCAGCAGCGGTCCAGTAGCCGCGGTCGCCGCTCGGCGGTCCAGACCTCAGCTCACGGCGACGAGGCAGGCGACTCGCATCATCGCGTCGACTCCTGCTTTCAACTCGGACTCGTCGATGCGGACGCTGTCGCCGGTGTCGGCGAGGAGATCGCTCACCGTCATGATGGCCACCGCCTCGAGGCCCTTCGTGGCGGCCACGGTGTACATCATCGCGGCCTCCATCTCGACGCCGAGATGACCGAGGTGCTTCCATCGGGCGAAGGCGGTGGGGTCGGGGTCGTAGAACAGCCCGCTCGTGACGATGGGCCCCACGTGCACCGTCGCCCCCGTCTGCTCGCTCGCGGTCACTGCGGCGGCCACCAGGTGCCAAGTGGCGCTGGGAGCCCACCCCGCCATCGCCGCATACCGCAGCGGGGTCGAATCGTCGCACGAGGCGCTCAGCCCGATCACCGTGTCGCCCATCTTCATCCCCGGTTGCAGGCCGCCGCAGGTGCCGACCCGGATCAACCGGCGAGCGCCCAACTGGGCCAGTTCTTCGAACACGATCCCGGAACTCGGACAGCCCATCCCCGTGGTCTGAACGCTGATCGGTGCCCCGTTGAACGTGCCGGTGAAGCCGAGCATCCCGCGCTCCTCGTTCACGCAACGGGCGCCGGGGTCGAAGAAGTGCTCGGCGATGTACGCGGCTCGACGAGGGTCGCCGGGGCACAGGACGGCGGGCGCGTAGTCGCCAGGTTCGGCGCGCAGGTGGATCGGCATGCGCCGAGCGTAACGAGCGACCATGCCCGGGCCGGACCTCCTGTAGGCCGCTCGGCCCGGAAGTCGGCCCGCGATCGGAGGAACGCCAGCCCGCCGGGGTCGGGTCGCCCGAAGCGAGGTACCTTACCTTGTGTGATGGAACGGACGCAGACAGTGGACATGATCGACATCGATCAGTATCCGGTCCACGATCCCGGACTGGCCGCCTACGCTGCGATGCTCGACGCCGGCGCGGCCGAGTGGGACGCCCAGGGGTTCGTCGTCCTCGAGGGTTTCGTGCGGGCCCGCGCCCTGCCCGGACTCGCCGCCCAGTGCGATCGGCTGGCGCCGCTCGGGGACCGGGTGCAGCACAGCGACGGAGGGGGGCGCAGCTCGGCGCTGGTGGTGGGCTACGACGTCTTTCCGCTCGCCTCTCCGCTGCGCCAGCTGTACGAATGGGACGGGGTGCTGCACCTGGTGGCCGGCATCGTCGGCGAGCCGGTCCTGTTCCGCAGCGCCGACCCCCTCGGTGCTCTGGAGTTGATCGTGATGACAGCGGGCGACGAACTGGGCTGGACCACGGAGCCCTCCGACGTGGTCGTCACCGTGGTCATCAGGGCGGCCGACTCGGGGGGCGCACGGGAACTACGACCGGAAGCGGGTCCACGAGGTGCAACGGTCGCACCCCACGTCCCGGCCGGCTCGCTGATGATCGCCCGGGGCCGCTCGGGCAGCTCGCGGGTCACACCCGTGACGGGTCCCGGCGCACGCCACGAATTGCGGATGGCCCTCGCGTCCGCACCCGGCGCCACCTTCGGCGACGGCGCCGCGCTCGTGCGCCACGGTCGACTCGCCGGGCCCGGCCGGCGCGGCTAGCGCCCGCCGGCACATCGAAGCGGACCATCACATCGAGCGCGAGTCGGGCGAATGCGAGCGCTACTTGAGGAACCGGCTCGTCGTGTTGTCGGCCAGCAGCTTGCCGCCGGTCTGGCACGTCGGGCAGTAGTCGACCTCATACGACGAGTACCGCACCGCCCGAATCGAGTCGCCGCACACGGCACACGGCTTGCCGACCTGGTGGTGCACGCCACCGGGGCGGTCGGCCGAGGAGCTCATGTCGGGCCGGGTTCGCTCGTACGTCAATCCTTCGTCGATCGCCGACCGGATCGCGTCCATGACGGCTGTTGCATCATCGAGCCCGAGCCGTTTGGTGCTGGCGAACGGTGACAGCCGGGCCCGGTGGCAGACCTCGTTGGCCAACCGCCGACCCAGCCCGGCCACGGCGTGCTGGTCGCGCAGGAAACCGTGGAGCCGCATGGGGAACTCGACGAATCGGGCGAGGAGTTCGTCCGAGGTCAGCTGAGTCGGCCTCGGGTCCAAGTTTGGCGAGCGGCAAGGTGGTCGCTTCGGCGTCGGCAGGCACGCACCAGACCCCCGCCCGCCGTTCCTTGCCCGCCTCCGTGAGCAAGAGCGCCCGGCCGTCCTCGAAGAGCAGCCGGGCTTGACCGTTTCGGGGCTTGGCCGACTGCTTGTCGTCGACAAGGAGGCGACCGCCCTGCATCAGGTGGATCACGAACGTGGTGGGGGCGAACCTGAGCAACAGGTACTTGCCCCGACGTCCGACCTCGATCAACGGTTGGCCGTAGGCCGAATCGGGTGGAGGTACGGCGGTCTTCAGCGCCGTGAAGGTGATCGGGACGAATCTGCGCAGCGGGGTGCCGGCGAACGCCGCGCTCAGCCGCTCGGCGTGGGCCTGGACTTCGGGGAGTTCGGGCACTGCTGCTCTCACTCGTAGGAGGTGCGGGCCCGCACCGAGGCGAACACCGAGTCGAGCTGCTTTGAACACCGGCGCGCTGGCGACCAGCTTCTGCTGATCGCCGGTGAGCAGGATCCGCCCCTTGATGAACGCGTCCTGCGCGTTCATCGCGCCGGTGGCGACGGCAACGGCGGTGCTCCAGTCCTGGGTGAAGCGCACGTGCTCGGGGTGCGCCGCCCCTGGCCCGAACGACGCCGATCCCGCACCCAGCTGCAGGTGGTACACGACGTCCCCCTCGGGGCCGTCGGTCACGACCTGGGTGATGCCGACGTCGGTGGCCGCGGCCAGATCGCGAAGCGAGTCGCTCGCCGCGACCTCGGCCGTCAGCGCGTCGATCCAGTCGAGACTCAGGTACCGCAGCACCTCCACAGTCTGCCTGCCGTGCCGCCTCGGTCCGCACTCCGCCCGGTATCGGCACTACCGTCCGGCCCCATGCAGGAACCCGGAATGCAGGAGCTCGGGCGGGGCACGAAGGTGTTCGATGCGACCCCCGTGCGGGGCCGATGGAAGGCGATGGAGACGGTCGAGGACGTGCTCGACCTGATGGACACGAGCGCCGAGGGCGTCATCGCGCTCGTGCGCGACGCGGGCGCCACGTTCCTCGCGCCGATCTACCACGAGCTGGCCGGGGTGGTGTGCACGAGCGGCACACCGAGGAGCCACATCGGGATCGTGTCGAGAGAGTTCCAGGTGCCGTGCGTCATGGCGATCACGTTCCCCGGGGCCGAGCCGACCGATGGCCAGGAGGTCGAGCTCGACTGCTCCGGCGCCGAAGGAGTGCTCCGTGGGTGAGGTCGCCGCCACCGGGTTCGATCCGCTTCCGGCCGATGATGCGGCTCGCCAGGCATGGATCAACGAGCGGATCGCCTACATCGGACCGATTGCCCGCCGCTTGACCGAGGAGCGCACCGCGCTCGAATCCAAGATCATCCCGGTGTCGGCCTACATCATCACCGCATGTGTCGAGAGCTTCCTGCGTTATCCCGACCTGATGCGCCGCATCGCCGCACGCCATGGCGCCGGAGGAGATCGGCAGGGCGGCCCGCCGTCCCGGCTGCCGGGTGAACACCGTCTACCTGTGGTCGATCTCGAACTTCTTCCTGATCGGCCGTTCGGTCTGGGAGGCCATTGATCCGGCCAAGGCCCACGACCCCGCCGACCTCGCCGACGTGTTGTCGTTCTGGGAGCGCGCCACGCTCGGGTTCCGAGGCGACGGCACCCGCCACGCCGCCGACAACGACATCGCGACGCCGTATGCGGCCGAGGTGATCGACACCCTGATGGCCGGCGTCGTGCCCGTCGACGACCAGGAACTGCCGCGCCGCGATCCGGTCGTTCAACGCCACGCTCGTGGCGTACCTGTTCCTCCTCTACTTCGACACGCGGGTCGGGCACGGCGACACCGGCCCCTACCACCTCCCAGACGGGCGGGTACTCCTCGTCCGAGACTTCTACGAGATGGCCCAGAGCGACTTCTGGTGGAGCGACGTGGCCAAGGACGTTCCGTACCGGAACCTCACTGCGGCCCTGGTGCTCGACGGGGTCCATGTCGATCGGGTCACCGACTTCGGCACCAGCTACACCACGCCGGAGGACTTCATCGATCATCTCGTCGGCTTCGGGTTGTACACCACCGACGACATGCCACCCGGCGAACTGCGCGCCGTACCGCTGGATGAGATGGCCGGCATCGTCGCCGCGGTCCGAGCTGCCCAGAAGACGCACTACCGGAACATCACCAGGATGACGCGCGACGAGAAGATCGCGTGCGGCGCGTACGTGTACTTCTCGTTCCTCCGCCCGTTCGCAGCGCTCGCGGGCATCGCCGACGAAATCGACTGGACGGTGCCGCGTGACATCCCGCCGCCGATCTACGAGCTCGTCTCGGCCATGGAGGGAGACGCCTCCGGTGGGGAGTTCCGCGACCCGTACTACAACCCGATTCCCGGGTGACATCCGCGCCGAGCACCCGCTCGCCCGCCGACGAACGGGCCCACCCGGCCGCCTCGTGTGAGGAGTGGTGGTTCTCGTGGTGGGCGGCCGACGGCACCGTCGGTGGGGTCACCGGGTACCGCCTCGTCGGCTCGACCGACGCCTGGTACTGGTGGGCGGTCGCCCGTCGCGGGCCGATCTGCCGTTGCTGCACGTCACCGAGTTCGACATCCCCCGCCGCGGTCCGACCCGATGATCGCCAAGGCGCAGTCGATGTGGGCCGAGTACACCTGTGAGGCACCGTTCGAACAGTGGACGCTCGGGAACGAGACCTACGCGGTGCTCCTCGACGACCCCGGCGACGCGCTCGGCCGGGCCTACGGCGAGCGCCGTGCCGATCGCCTCGGACCTCGAGTGGTACGCCACCGGCGCGGCGACCGAACTCGATCGGGCGAGGTCGGCTACGAGCAACGCGGGCGTGGTGCACGGGGTGGTCGAGCTCGCCGAGCGGCAACCATCGAGTTCGAGGAGCTCGCAGCCCATCGCGTCCACCGATGGGCGAGCCGGGCGATGGACCCGTGGACGCCGCCGGTCGCGCTCGCCCATCTCGGGCTGCGCGCCCCGTTCCGGTTCCCCGACGGCACCACGGCGGATCTGGTGCTCACCCGCGGGTGGGGCTCTCGTTCCGGCTGACGGCTCGGGTGATGTCCCGGTGACGGCTCGGGTGACGTCCGACCGGGTGACGCGATCGCACAGCTGACGCGTCGCGCATGACGGCAGCCCGACCGTCATCGCTGGGAAACACCGTCGAAATCAACTCGCCACACGCTTGAGCCGAGTGGACATGCCGTCGCTCGATGGCTTCACCGTCGGCGTCACCGCTGATCGGCGGGCCACGAAGAACAGATCGAGTTGCTGGTCCGGTCGAGGGGCGCAGGTGCTCCACGGGCCCTCGATCCGCACGCTGCCGCTCAGCCACGACGACCGCCTGCGTGCCGTGACCCAGGCGCTCGTGGAGCAGCCGCCGGACTCTGGTCGTCGCCAACACGGGGCTCGGCATGCGGGCGTGGTTCTCGGCGGCCGACGTGTGGGGGATCGGCGAGGCGCTGATGCGGCGCGCTGTCGAGAGTCGCGCGTGTTCGCCCGCGGGCCGAAGGCATCGAGCGCGGTGCGCCAAGCGGGCCTGGTCGTCGCGGCGCACGCCCAGTCGGAGCGGCTCGACGAAGTGGTCGGAGTTGCTCCTCGCCGAGGGCGTCGCCGGAAAGCGGATCGCCGTCCAACGCCACGGCGACGAGTCGATCGAGACCGTGCAGGCGCTCGTCGATGCCGGCGGGGAGGTCGTCGAGGTCCCGGTCTACGAGTGGACGCCTGCCCGTCGATCATCAGAGCCGGCCCACCGCTTGATCGAGGCGACCATCGCCGGCTCGGTGCACGCGGTCACGTTCACGAGCGCGCCCGCGATCCGCAACTTCTTCCTGATCGCCGAGGAGTTCGACGTGGTCGGGCCGCTGCGGGCGATGCTCGACGGTCCGGTCGTCACGATGTGCGTCGGTCCGGTGTGCGCGAGTGCGGCGCGCCGGTGCGGGCTCCATCACGTCGAGATGCCGGCCAAGTTCCGGCTCGGGCCGATGGTGCGGGACCTGTCGACGTTGCTCTGGCTACGACGGGTTCGGCACTTCAGCTTCGGGGGGCACGCCGTGGTGTTCCGCGGGTCGGTCGTCGAGGTCGACCGCGAGCGGATCGAGCTCGACCGATCGTGAAGCCGCCTGCTGCGGGCGCTGACAGAGCGCCCGGGAGTCCCCCTCAGCAAGCGTGAACTCCTCCACGAGGTGTGGGGCGATCGCCTGAAGGACGACCACGTGGTGGAGGTCGACCATCGCCCGCCTCCGACGCCGCCTCGGGGAGTGCTCCGACGTCATCGTGGCGGTACCCCGCCGCGGCTACCGCTTCGACGGCGAGGATGCCGCCGCCTGAGGTCCGGCCGCGGTCGGGATCCCGTCACCCATCGGATCGTGACGCCGGCCTGCAGGTGGTGTCGCCGGCGACCATCGTCATCGGGGTAGTCGCCGGCTTCGACGTCGCCTCGGCCACAATCGGTGGCGACATGTACGAACGCGACATCCTCACCGACTTCGAGCCCCGCCGGAAGCCCACCTTCCCCAAGGTGACCGCCGAGCTCGGCATGGTCGTCGAGGATCGCGCCTCGGGGTTCTGCGGCGACATCGTGAAGGTCACCAACGAGGCCGTCACCCTGCGGGCCCGCACCAACGAACACCGCCACTTCCGGTGGAAGGAGGGCGGGTTCCTGGTCGAGGGCACGCCGGTCACGCTGGTCCGAGCCGGCGCCGGCCGCCCACCAGGGGCCCGAGTTCACCGCGTCGGGCTCGATCGCCACCGTGACCCCGGCGGCCCGCACGGCCCGGGCCAGCCGGATCTGGGTCGAGGGCACGCACGACGCCGAACTGCTCGAGCACGTGTGGGGTGCCGACCTGCGCGACCTCGGGATCGTCGTCGAGCCGATGCACGGCATCGACGACCTCGCCGGCCGCGGTGGCGGCGTTCGGGCCTGCGCCGCATCGGCGCCTCGGGGTGCTCGTCGATCATCTCGTCGCCGGGTCGCAAGGAGGCGCGCCTGGCGGCGACTGTTCGCCGATCCCGACGTGCTGGTCACCGGCCATCCGTTCGTCGATGTCTGGGCCGGGATCCGACCCAAGGTGCTCGGCCTCGACCGAATGGCCCGACGTGCCGCGCGGTCAGCCGTGGAAGGAAGGGATGTGCGCCGCGCTCGGCGTGCCGTTCGAGGGGTTCTGGCCCAAGCTCCGCAACCGGGTGACCAACTACGCCGACCTGCGCCCGGAGCTCGTCGGCGCGGTCGAGCGCCTCATCGACTTCGTCGGCCGATTCACCTGCCTGACGAGACTCCGACAAGAGCTCAGTCGCGGTCGAGGCGCTCCTCGACGAGTTCCTCGATGTCCTCGACGATGTCGTCGGCGACCGCCGACCACCTGGCGACGGTGCCTGAGCACCTCGATCACGACCGGCAACAGCGAGATCGCGACCACGGCGAGGATGGCGATCTCGATGTTGTTCTTCACGAACTCGATCTCGCCGAGGAAGTAGCCGAGCGTGGTGACGCCGATGCCCCACAGGGCGCCGCCGACGAGGTTGTAGATGACGAACGTGCGGTACTTCATCTTGCCGACCCCGGCGACGATGGGGGCGAAGGTGCGCACGATGGGGACGAACCGGGCGAGCACGATCGTCTTGGGGCCGTGCTTGTCGACGAACGCCTGGGCCTTGGTCACGTTCGCCGGATTGAAGAACCGCGACTTGGGCCGGTCGAAGATGGCCGGGCCCGACCTTCTTGCCGAACAGGTAGCCGACCTGGTCGCCGATCACCGCGGCCGAGAACGTGACGAGCACCACCCACGGAAGCGGCGGCAAGCCGTTGTTCGCCGGCGTCCGACGACAGGAAGCCGGCGATGAACAGCAGCGAGTCGCCGGGGAGGAAGAAGCCGATCAGCAGGCCCGACTCGGCGAACACGATCGCCCACAGAAGGAGGAGGCCGCCCTTGTCGAGCCAGCTCTCGATGTCGAAGAGTCCAAGCACGAGTGGCGCAGGCTACTTCCCCGTTCGGCCGACTCCTCAGCGCCCCGACGCGACAGGGCCCGGGCTGCCGTAGCAGCCCGGGCCCTGTCGCGGTCGTTCGGGGTCAGGCGACGGCGCCGCCGACGCCCTCGGACTTCCGGCTGCGAGAACGCGATGGCGAACGATCAGCACCACCAGCGCCATGCCCGGCGATCGCGAACCGCGGTCCGTCGTCGTCCTGCAGGTTGATGACTGCCGGCAGGATGAGCAACGACACCAGGTTCATCACCTTGATGAGCGGGTTGAGCGCAGGGCCGGCGGTGTCCTTGAACGGGTCGCCGACGGTGTCGCCGATGACGGCGGCCTTGTGGGCGTCGGAGCCCTTGCCGCCCTCGTGGCCGTCCTCGATGTACTTCTTGGCGTTGTCCCACGCTCCACCGGCGTTGCTGAGGTAGTTCGCCATCAGCTGCCCGGTGAGGATGACCGCGGCCAGGAAGGCGCCGAGGGCCGAGAAGTTGATACCGAAGCCGATGATCACCGGCGTGAGCACCGCGAGCAGGGCCGGGGTGGCCAGCTCCCGCAGCGAGGCCTTGGTGCAGATGTCGATGACCGGGGCGTAGTCGGGCTGCTTCTCGCCGCTCATGATCTTGCCGTCGGCGAACTGCTTGCGGACTTCTTGCACCACCACACCCGCTGTGCGGCTCACGGCGCGGATGGCCATCGAGGAGAACAGGAACGGCACCGCGCCGCCGATCAACATGCCGATGAACACCTTCGGGTCGGCGACGTTGATCGGGATGAGGTCGAACACCCCTCGGGCGGTCTTCTGGGCCTCTTCGACCACCTCGGCCGAGAGTGTCTCGTTGGCCGCTGTCTCGATGAAGCTGGCGAACAGCGCCACGGCGGCGATGACGGCCGAACCGATGGCGAAGCCCTTGGTGACGGCCTTGGTGGTGTTCCCCACTGCGTCGAGGCTCACCATGATCCGCTCCGGTTCGCCGTGGAACTCGCCCGACATCTCGGCGATTCCCGCCGCGTTGTCGGACACCGGGCCGAACGTGTCCTCCGAGACGATGACGCCGGTGGTGGCCAGCATGCCCATGCCCGTGAGGGCGACGAGGTAGAGCTAGAACTGGAGGTTGCCGTCGCCGATGGTGAGCGACACGCCGATGGCGATGGCGATGGCGACGATGGCGTACACCGAGATCTCGAGACCGCTGGACGTACCCGAGAGCACCACGGTGGCGGGGCCGGTGCGGGCGCTCTCGGCGATCTCCTGCACCGGGCCGTACTCGGTGCCGGTGTAGTACTCGGTGAGTCGGCTCACGAGCTGGGCGAGGACCAGGCCGATGGCGACGGCGCCGAAGCACTTCCAGCCCTCGTTGTCGAAGTCGTTGCCGACGTAGAACAGCGACACGAGCAGCGTGCCGATGAGGGTGCCGATGCCCGCCACGAGGAAGCCGCGGTTGATCGGCTTGAGGGCGTTGGTCTCGCCCTCCTTGGCCTTCACGGCGAACACGCCGAAGATCGAGGCGATCACGCCGATGGCCCGAGCGGCCAGCGGGAAGATGAGGCCGAGCGCCGGGTTGGCGCCGATCGAGTTGAACGCCGCCACGCCGAGGATGATCGAGGCGACGAGGGTGACCTCGTAGCTCTCGAACAGGTCGGCGGCCATGCCGGCGCAGTCGCCGACGTTGTCGCCAACGTTGTCGGCGATCGTGGCGGGGTTACGCGGGTCGTCTTCCGGGATGCCGGCTTCGACCTTGCCGACCAGGTCGGCGCCCACGTCGGCGGCCTTGGTGAAGATGCCGCCGCCGACACGAAGGAACAGGGCGAGCAGCGAACCACCGAAACCGAAGCCGACCAGGATCACCGACGAGGTGTTCTGGAACGCAATGATGATGAGCGTGGCCCCGAGCAGGCCGAGGCCCACGGTGAACATGCCGGCCACGCCGCCGGTGCGGAACGCCACCGTGAGGGCCCTGGGCATCGAGCCGGTGAGGGCTGCGGCAGCCGTGCGGACGTTGCCCTGAGTGGCGAGCGTCATGCCGATGTAGCCGGTGAAGCCCGATGCCGACGCAGCCCAGGATGAACGCGAGAGTCCGCCACAAACCGGACTGGACGAAGCTCAGCGCCTGCTCGCCGGTGTCGGGATTCTCGATCGCGGTCGACGTCAGGAACACGATGACGGCCAGCGGGATCAGAATGACGGCGATCGTCTTGAACTGCCGCTTCAGGTAGGCGAGTGCGCCCTCCTGGATCGCGCCGGCGATCTCCTTCATCTTGTCGGAGCCCTCGTCCTCGGCGAGCACCTTCTTGGCGAGATAGACGCCGACGGCGAGCGCGAGCAGCGCCGAGGCGACCGACAACCACAAGACGGCCCACTCACCGCCCTTCAGCTCGAATACCTGATAGCCGCCTTCGGCGGCGAATAGTGCTGGCACCTGATCCCCTCGATGCTCACTGGACGTGGCGAGTCCCGCCCGTCTGGGTATGGATGGCGGCTGAGTGTAGGAAATCGGCGGCGCCAGCCACGAAACGGCCTGGTCGGGACCACCAGAATCGGCCGGAGGGCCCACGGGCCGGTCCGGCCCGCATGCAGGTTTCCCGATGCCTTTCCGGCGCGGGATTTCCCTTCCCGGCCCATGTCAGGACTACCGTCCGTCGTGTCACCCCGCCCGAGGTGACCCCAGATGCCATGCGGAGGCCGTCAGTCGATGGCGCAACACGATCACGAAGCGGGGTCCGGTCACCGGAACCGCGACCGCCAGTCGGAAGCGCAAGCCCTTCCTGCTCGACCTCTACTCGACCGCGCGTCGGCAAGAAGTACGTGATGGCGATCACCGGGATCATGCTGATGGGCTTCGTGCTTCGTCCACATGATCGGCAACCTCAAGATGTACCTGGGCGCCGAGGAGCTCAACCACTACGGCGAGTTCCTCCGTGAGCTGCTCGTTCCCGCTCCTGCCCCGCACGTATGCCTTGTGGCTGTTGCGGCTGGGTCTCATCGGCGCCTTCGCGCTCCACATCCACTCCGCGTACAGCTTGACGGTGCTCAACCGCAAGGCCCGGCCGGTCAAGTACCAGATCGGCCCGCGACTACCAGGTCGCCAACTTCGCCAGCCGCACGATGCGCTACACGGGCGTGATCTTCGCCCTGTTCCTGTTGTGGCACCTGGCCGACCTCACGTGGGGCTGGGTCAACCCCGACTTCGTGCGGGGCGCGGCCTACGAGAACCTCGACGCCAGCCTCGAGCCGGGTCCCGGTCGCGCTCCTCTACATCGCGGCGAACATCGCCCTCGGCATCCACCTGTTCCACGGTGCGTGGAGCCTGTTCCAGTCGACTCGGCTGGTCGAACCCCCGCTTCAACACGTGGCGCCGCTTGTTCGCCACCGGATTCGCCACCTTGATCGTGGTCGGCAACGTCTCGTTCCCGGTGGCCGTGCTCGCCGGCATCGTGGAGATCTGAGGAACCCATGAGCGTCACACTCGACGGCAAGATTCCCGGCGGTCCCATCGAGGACAAGCTGGGACAGCTACAAGTTCAACGCCAAGTTGGTGAACCCCAACAACAAGCGCAAGTTCAAGATGATCGTGGTGGGCACCGGCCTGGCCGGAGCCTCGGCGGCGGCGACGCTCGCCGAGCTCGGCTACCAGGTCGACGCGTTCACGTTCCACGATTCGCCCCGCCGGGCCCACTCGATCGCCGCCCAGGGCGGCATCAACGCGGCGAAGAACTACCGCGGCGACGGCGACTCCATCCAGCGCCTGTTCTACGACACGGTCAAGGGCGGCGACTTCCGCGCCCGCGAGGGCAACGTGTACCGCCTCGCCGCAGGTGTCGGTCGACATCATCGACCAGATGGTCGCCCAGGGCGTGCCGTTCGCCCGGGAGTACGGCGGGCTGCTCGACAACCGCTCGTTCGGTGGCGCCCAGGTCTCGCGGACGTTCTACGCCCGGGGGCAGACCGGCCAGCAGCTGCTGCTCGGGGCGTACCAGCAGCTGGCCCGCCAGATCGGCCTCGGTGGGGTGCGCCTGTTCAACCGCACCGAGCTCGTCGACGTGGTCACCGTCGACGGGCCGTTGCGCCGGCATCGTGGTGCGCGACCTCATCACCGGTGAGATCACCTCGCACGCCGCGCATGCGGTGGTGCTGGCCACCGGCGGCTACGGCAACGTGTTCTTCCTGTCGACGAACGCGATGAACTGCAACGTCACCGCGGCGTGGCGGGCCCACAGCAAGGGCGCGGCACTTCGCCAACCCGTGCTACACCCAGATCCACCCGACCTGCATCCCGCAGGCCGACGACACCCAGTCGAAGCTCACCCTGATGTCGGAGTCGCTGCGCAACGACGGCCGGGTGTGGGTCCCGAAGAACCCTGACGAGACCCGTCCCGGCGCCACAGATCCCCGAAGCCGAGCGCGACTACTACCTCGAGCGGCTGTACCCGAGCTTCGGCAACCTGGCGCCCGCGCGACATCTCGTCGCGTGCGGCGAAGCGAGCCGTCGATTCCGGCAAGGGCGTCGGGCCGTTGAAGAACGGCGTCTACCTCGACTTCTCCGATGCGATCAAACGACTCGGCCAGAACACCGTCGCCGAGCGCTACGGCAACCTGTTCGAGATGTACGAGCGCATCGCCGGCGAGAACCCGTACGAGCAGCCGATGCGCATCTATCCGGCGTCGCACTACACGATGGGCGGGCTGTGGGTCGACTACGAGTTGATGACCACCATCCCCGGGTCTGTACTGCGCCGGCGAGGCGAACTTCTCCGATCACGGCGCCAACCGCCTCGGTGCCTCGGCGCTGATGCAGGGCCTCGCCGACGGCTACTTCGTGCTGCCCTACACGATGGGCAACTACCTCGCCCCGATGCTGAACAAGCCGATCCCCGGCACCGATCACATCCGGAGTTCAAGGCGGCCGAGCAGGCCGCCCGCGACCGCTTCGACGGCTACCTCGCGATCGGCGGGACCCGAGTCACCCGACCACTTCCACCGCGAGCTCGGCAAGATCATCTGGGATTACTGCGGCATGGACCGCAACCAGCAGGGCCTGGAGAAGGCGCTCTCGGAACTGCCGGCGCTGTACGACGAGTTCAAGAAGGACCTGCGGGTCACCGGCGACCGGCGCGAGCGTCAACCAGACCCTCGAGAAGGCCGGCCGGGTCGAGGACTTCTTCGAGCTCGGCATGCTGATGTGCCGCGACGCCCTCGAACGCGAGGAGAGCTGCGGCGGACACTTCCGGTCCGAGTACCAGTACGAGGACGGCGAGGCCAAGCGCGACGACGAGAACTTCGCCCACGTCGCCGCCTGGGAGTAGACCGGCGACCCGATGAAGTCGATCCGGAACAAGGAAGAGCTCGTGTACGAGAACGTGCACCTGGCCGTGCGGAGCTACAAGTGAGCCACCTGACCAACATCACGCTGAAGATCTGGCGGCAGGCGGGTCCGGTCGACCGCCGGGCGGTTCGAGGACTACACGGTCGCGTCGATCAGCGACGAAGCCTCGTTCCTCGAGTTGCTCGACGTGCTCAACGAGCAGTTGATCGCCGAGGGCAAAGAAGCGATCGTGTTCGACCACGACTGCCGCGAGGGCATCTGCGGGACGTGTTCGTTGATGATCGATGGTCAGGCCCACGGACCCCAGAAGATGACCGCCACGTGCCAGTTGCACATGCGCAAGTACGCGAGCAACGACGGTCATCACGGTGGAGCCGTGGCGGGCGACGGCGTTCCCGATCGTGAAGGACCTGATGGTCGATCGGGCGGCGTTCGATCGCATCGTCGAGGCCGGCGGTTACATCACCGCGCCCACCGGCGGCGCACCCGACGCCAACCTGATCCTCATCCCCAAGCCGGTGGCCGACGCGGCGATGGACGCCGCCGAATGCATCGGTTGCGGGGCCTGCGTGGCGGCGTGCCCGAACGGTGCCGCCAACCTGTTCACCGCCGCCAAGGTCGCCCACCTCAACCTGTTGCCGCAGGGTCAGCCCGAGCGGTTCAGTCGGGTCGAGGCCATGGTCGAGACCATGGACGAGCACTTCGGTTCGTGCACCAACCACGGCGAGTGCGAGGCGGCCTGCCCGAAGGGCATCTCGCATCGACTTCATCGCGCTGATGAACAAGGACTACCGCAAGGCGAAGTTCGCCAACCGCAAGGAGCTCAGCCGCACCAGCTAGATCTGCTCGGCAGCAGGAGCTGGCGTTCCGAGAACCATCTTCCATGACTCGAAGCGAGTCGTGAAGCCGAGCGCCTCGTAGAGCCGGCGCGCCGGATTCCCTTCGGTGACCGCAAGCCCGAGCGTGGCGCGCTGCTCGGCAGCCAACTGGGCAACGGCGTGAGCGATCAGGGCGGCCCCGATGCCGTGGCCCTGCCATGCCGGGTCGACGAAGACTTCTGTGATCCAGGGTCCTCCTTCGAACTCGTCATCGGCGGCCATTTCGGAGATGAACACAGCTGCCACACAGACGTCGGCGGATGTCCTCGCCTCCGCTGATGCCGTGCGGATGAGCGGACCGATCTCGGTCCCGGCCAAGTACCGGGCGATCGTTGCCGCGGCCAGGATCGGGTCGACCTCCGTCGGATCGTGGTCGAGGTGTTCTGGCGGATAGGCCTTGACGTAGAACGCCGCGTACTCATCGGGCCGATCCTGGATCGGTCGCAGGGCGAAGCCCGGGGGAACGGGCCGGTGGGTGATCGGCGACGTATCCCTCACCATGAGCCGGGAGGCCCGCACGAGCTCGGCTCCCGCAGCAAGCAGCGCCGCCGCCAGCTCGGGGTCCTGCATGACGAGCCGATGGCCCGTGAACGTCCGAGCAATCAGGTCAGCAAGGAGCTGAGCATCGCAGCCCGGATGTCGCGTGAGCACAGCGCGGGGAAGCGGGCGGGCGTCGTGGTCGATGCTGGCCACACCAACGACGACACCATCGACCGTCACGAGGTCCACGACCGACATGTCGTCGATCATTCCACGAACTGCCGCCGGCACTCAGGCGCTGCCGAGCCCGAGCGTCAACGCCTCCGCCGCAGGGACGGCCGTGACCCGATCGGCGAGCGGGAATCGGTGCGGCCCGGCGTGGATCACCACCACGCGGTCGAGCTGGAGATCGCGTAGGGCAGTGCGGATCGACGGTGTCATCGTCGGTCGATCGGTCCGTTTCACTTCGACGCCGACGAGTTCGCCGTCGAGTTCGAGCCGCAGATCGAGCTCGGCGCCCGCCTGGGTCGCCCAGAAGGTCGGATGGGTCACTCCGAGGAGCCTGACGAGCTGTTCGATCACGAAGCCTTCCCAGCTCGCGCCGATCTTCGGATGGCGCATGACGTCGGCAAGGTCCGTCAGGCCGAGGAGCCGATGCAACAGCCCCGAATCCCGGACGTACACCTTGGGTGACCGGACCTGACGTTTGGACAGGTTGGCGTGCCACGGCTGCAACTGTCGGACGACGAGCGCGTCAGTCAGGGCATCGAGGTAGGTCCGGATCGTTGGTTGCGAAACCGCGAGGGCTCGGGCGAGCTCGGCGCCGTTCCACGTCTGCCCGTGGTAGTGAGCGATCATCGTCCAGAACCGGCGCATGGTGGCGGCCGGGACGCGCACCCGAGATTGGCCAAGTCGCGCTCCAGGAACGTCGCGATGTAGTCATCTCGCCAGCGCGCAGATCGCGGGAGGGACTGGGTGTAGGCGAGCGGCAGGGCGCCCTTCGTCCACAAGTCGTCGAGGTGTTCAGCGCCGACGTCGGTGAGCCGTAGCCCGGGGAGGTCGACGATCGTCACCCGGCCCGCCAGTGATTCCGACGCCAAACCGATCAGGTCGGGGGATGCGCTGCCGAGCACCAGGAATCGGCCAGGACGGCGATCGCGGTCGACGAGCACGCGGACGACCGGGAACAGGTCGGGGCGCGTTGGGCCTCATCGATGACGACCGTTCCCTTCAGCCCACCCAGCGACAACATCGGTTCGGCGAGCCGGGCCCGATCACCGGGGTCCTCGAGATCGAACCGATGCGACTCGGGAGTGTCGACCACGAGGCGAGCGAGCGTCGACTTCCCCGCCTGGCGGGGCCCCGACAACACCACGACCGGCGCGAACGCCAACGCATCGGTGAGACGCACTTCGTCGGTTCGGCGAGGGATCATCCCGGAGATATTACCTTGCAATTCTAAAGTGTGTCTTTAGATTTACATGCCGATGATTGCGGGGAAGTCGTAGCTGCAGTTTCCGACTGACGGCGCAGGTCTGGTTCGCCTGCCCGAAAACCACCCGCCAAGTTCGACGCCGACTGACCCGACTGCAGCGTGCGCCTCCGGGGTTGGGGAGTGGCTCGACGAGATCGGCTGACCACAGTCGCCTCGGGCGAGGAGGATGTTCGCAGCCGGCGCACTCGACGGCCGCCAACCGCAGTGAAGTGCTCCGTCTCAGTCCTCACTCGACCGTCCTGTGAGTTGAGGTTGGGTCGGTGGCCTCTACGCCGGGCTCGGTGAATCGGCCGAGACTATTGATGGTTTTCGTCGTCGGCCGCGACGGTTTCGAGGGTGGAGGTGAGTCGATGGAGCAGCACGGCGCTGCGGAGCATGTGGGGATGGAGAGCGCTCTGATCGTCCACGACCTTCGGAAGCACTACGGCGGATTGAGGGCGGTGGACGGTGTGTCGTTCGAGGTGAGGGTCGGTGAGATCTTCGGGATCATCGGGACGAACGGGTCGGGTAAGACCACCACTGTCGAGTGCGTGCAGGCGCTGCGCCGCCCGGATTCGGGGTCGGTGCGGGTGTTCGGCGTCGATCCTCGGGCCGACCGAGCGCGGCTGCGCAGTGCGGTCGGGAGCCAACTGCAGGAGTCGGAGCTACCGGACCGGCTGCGGGTGTGGGAAGCCCTTGACCTGTTCGCCGCCATCTCGCCGGCCTCGGCCGATTGGCGGGAACTGCTCGCCGGTTGGGGTCTCGTCGACAAGCAGAACACTGCGTTCGCCAGGCTGTCGGGTGGTCAGCGTCAACGACTCCTGATCGCTCTCGCCCTGGTGAACCGTCCACGATTGGTCTTCCTCGATGAGATGACCACCGGGCTCGACCCTGCGGCGCGTCGTGTCGCCTGGGACCTGATCGATCAGATCCGCGCCCGCGGCACCACGGTGGTGCTGGTCACCCACTTCATGGACGAGGCCGAGCGGCTCTGCGACCGCCTGGCCGTGTTCAGCCATGGTCGGATCGTCGCCGCTGGTTCGCCCCAAGTGTTGATCGACGCCCATGCAGGCTCGCCGTCGGTGCACTTCACCACTGATGTCGACGACCTGTCCTGGCTGGCCGATGCCAGCGGGGTGGAACGCATCGACCGAACCGGCTCACACGTGAGCGTGCACGGCCGCGGACCACTCCTGGCGTACACCGCCGCCGCGCTCGTACAGCACGGCATCGCCCCGGCGGACCTACGCGCTGAGCACAGATCGCTGGAGGACGCGTTCCTGGCGCTCACCGCCCACGACGTGGTGATGTCCCCGTGAAGGCGCTTCGCAAGCTCACCTGGGTGGAGCTCAAGCTGTTCACCCGCGACCCACTCAGCTTGGTGTTCACACTGGCGTTGCCGTTCTTCTTCCTGATCGTGCTCAACGGCGTGTTCGGCAACGAGGTCGAGGCCGATCCCGTGGACGACGTCTGGCGCGGTGTCGGTCCCGCTGACTACTACGTACCCGCCTACCTCGGTCTCGTCATGGCCGCGATCGGTGTGCTGAGCATGCCGGTCCGGCTTGCCAGCTACCGCGAGCGAGGTGTTCTGCGACGCTTCCGGGCCTCGGCTATGCCGCTGTGGGCGATCCTCGGATCCCAGATCGCGATCGCGCTGCTGACCGCCGTAGTTGGCGCCGTGTCGATCACGGTGGCGAGCACGTTGATCTACGGCACCGAGCTGCAGCCGGCCGACGGCCTGCTCTTCATCCCGGCGTTCGTCCTCGCCGCGCTGGCGTTCTCGGTTTTGGGTGTGCTGCTGGGATCGGTCCTTCCCACCTCGCGATCGGCGCAAGGGGCGGGCATCATGCTCTTCTTCGTGATGTTCCTCCTCTCCGGTTCCGGACCGCCACGCGACGTGCTCACCGGTGCCATGCGAGGCGTCGGGAACTCGCTCCCACTGACGTGGGTGATCACCCTGCTGCAAGACCCGTGGCTCGGATTCGGCTGGGCAACCACGGCCTCACTGGTCGTCGTGGGCATCCTCGTCGCCTCGGTAGCGCTCTCGGTCCACTTCTTCCGCTGGGAATGACATCTCCAACCCGAATCGTTGGCCGCCAACCGTCAGTCGGTGGGGCGCGTATCGGCCCCTGGCGAGAACGTTGGAGTTCACCGACATCACGAGGGCTCTGATGCCGCCGGCGGGTGAGGCGGCCGGGCTGTCACCTTGGACTCCGGCCGAGAAGCCCTAGGGTCGCCCGCAGTGCTCACCGTCCGATCCCCGTTCGCTCGTGGCGTGCTCGTCGCGGCCGGCATCGGGCTGATCGTCCGGGCGTTGTACGCCGTGTTCGTCACCACCGACGACGGGGTGGTGGGCGACCAGATCTACTACTCGGCGCAGGCCCATCTGAATGCGACAGGGCACTGGTTCGTCCAGCCCTTCACCGCAGACGTCCCGGGGGCCGACCACCCACCGCTCACCTCGGCGTTGCTCACCCCGATCACGTGGGTGTTCCGCAACGGCTCGTTCGTGGCCGCTCAGCGGTGGTTCACCGTCGGGATCGGTCTGCTGAACATCGGGCTGATCGCCGCCGTGGCCCGCCGCGTGGGGGGTGTACGCGCCGGCATCATCGCCGCAGTCCTCGCGGCGGTGCATGCGGCGTTCTGGATGGGCGACGCGCTGATCTTGTCGGAACCGTCGGCCATCGCCGCGGTGCTCGGGCTGCTCCTGGCGATCGGTCGGCTGGCCGACGACCCGACGCCCCGGCGAGCGGTGGTCGTCGGTGTGCTCGGCGGGCTCGTCGCGCTCGGACGGGCCGAGATGCTGTTGCTCCTCCCTTTGCTCATGGTGCCGTTCCTCGTGGAACGGGTCCGGCGAGTCGGATGGCGTCCGGCCGCGCTGACCGCGGCGATCGCAGTAGGAACGATGGCCGTGGTGATCTCGCCGTGGGTGACGTGGAACGTGGTGCGATTCGAGGAGCGTGCCCTGATCTCGACCAACGACGGATTCGGGTTGCTCGGGGCCAACTGCGAGACCACGTATTACGGCGACCGCATCGGCAGCTACGACATCGGGTGTGCGCTGGCCCCGCCGATCCCGCCGGATTTCGACCCGTCCCAGGCCTCGAAGCTGCGCGGTGATCTGGCCATCGACTACGCCCGTGACCACGCTGGTCGGCTCCCGCTCGTCGCCGCGGCCCGGTTGGCCCGCCTCTGGCTGGTTTTCGACGTGCGTCACGAGGTGGCGGGCGGTCCGGGGGAGGGTCGTCCGGAGCCGGCGATGTGGGTCGGGGTGGCTCAGTTCTGGCTGCTGGTCCCGTTCGCGGCGTTCGGGTTCACCCGGATCGCCCGCCGCGATCGGTGGTTCCTCCTGGCGATTCCGGCCGTGTCCACCATCGCGGGTGCGCTGATCGCCGCCTATTGGCGGATCCGGGTTCCGGCCGACCTCACGCTGTTGATCGCCGCCGCTATCGGCATCGACCAGCTGAGAGGGGCTGGCTGGCGGTTCAGGCCGGGTCCCGCCGAAGCTGAGACCGAAACCCGGTGGCTGACGTGATCCGGGGGGTGGCGCTCTGCCACTGGTCTGTGGGGTCCTGACCCCACAGACCAGTGCCAAAGCGGAGGGGGCACGTCGGCGCCAGCCCCCATCGGGCGTGAGGCGCCGGCCGCGCGGGCAGATGAGGCCGCCACGAGCGACTCGTCGGCGAGGCGGGTCAGGGAACCGAGATCGTGGCCGTGTAGCGGTTGGTGGCGACGACGTCGCCGCCATCGAGCGTCAAGTTGAGTGACGAGCTCGCCGGTGGCCGCCGGGACGACGAAGCGCACCATGCCCGACCCGCACGCATGCATCGGCGTCGATGCGACCGCCGAAACGCCAGCGGTGCTCGCCGCCGTTCCACTCGAGACGGGCGTTGACCGTGGCGTTCTCGATCTGGCGGCGCAGATCGCTGACCACGTGCACGTCGAGGGCCGACCGTCGCGCCGGGCGCCAACTCGTCGGGCATCCGCTCGGCCACGACGATCACCGGCCGGCACGCCTCGACGACGCGTGAAGAACCCGGCCTTGGGGTGGCGTTCGTGGTCGAGCACGCTCCACGACACCGCCGGTTGGGCGTCGGCCAGGCTGAACAGGCAGAACCCGCCGGTCGGGCGGTACTTCAGCCGGCGCAGCGTCTCGATGTGGAAGCGCAGCAGTGTGGCCTGGTACGCCTGGGTGGCGGCTGCCCATTCGGCGAACGTCTCGTAGCGCCCGGGCGGCACCCGCTCGTCGAACACCCATTTCTGCAATCCGTAGCGCTCGACCAGTTCGTCCCAGTCGAGATCGGGCCACCGTTCCGGCTGGCAGAACTCGGCGTCGGTCGGCACGGCTTGGGCGCCGAACTCGACACGAATCGGACCATCTTGGGGATGCTCGCGGCGAACGCTCCGAGGTCGCGCTCCTCGCCGTGATACCAGCCGAAGTACAGGTGGGAGTCGGTGCCGTCGAGCCGCGGGAAGTGCGGGAGCAGCCCCGAGGCGCCGATCACCGGGCGGGTCTCGTCGGCCTTCTCGAATGCCCGCTTCACCCACCGGTCGAGGATCGACCGGTTCCACGTCGGCAGCTGCTGCTGGGCCAGATAGCGCGGCTCTGACCGAGGCGCAGATCGAACTCGGCGCCGCCGGCGAGATCGATCGTGAACGGCTCGTTGTGGCCGCACCACACCGCGATCGACGGGTGGTGGCCGAGCAGGTCGACCGCCTTGACCACCTGCTGCACGGCCTGGCGGCGGACCGCTCGGGCGTAGCCCCACTGGAGCGGGAAGTCCTGCCAGATCAGCATTCCGAGCTCGTCGGCCGCGTCGTAGAGCTCCGGCCGGCTGATGTGGCCGTGCACCCGCAGCAGGTCGAGCCCCGCTTCCCGGGCGAGCTCGACGTCCCGGTACAGCGCGGCGGGCGTCGAGCGTCGCCGAGCGCGCGCGGCCGTGGGCCCGAGCGTTGGCGCCCTTGGCGAACAACCGCTCGCCGTTCACGGCGAGGGTCCACTCGTCGAGCGCCGACCTCGCGCAGCCCGGTGCGGACACGTGCGCCGGTCGCTCTCGCGCTGATCGACTTCGACGACGACCGTCACCTCGGTCAGCGGCTGGTCGCCGAGCGACCATGGCCACCAGAGCCGCGGGCTGTCGATGTCGACGTTCCACTCGACCGCGTTGACGCCCTTGGCCAGCGGCCTGCTCCTGGCGGGCCCGGGGCGTCGCCGTCGACGAGGGTCGTCGATCCGTCGCCGTGCGCGCCGGCGTCGCTGTCGAGGGTGGCCCGCAGCGACCACGTTGGCCCGCGCGCTCGTCGACATCGCGGGTCAGCACCCGCAGCGCCTCGATCCGCACCGGTCCGGTGGTCTCGATGCGCACCGGACGCCACAGCCCGCCCGGGTTCCACGCCGCGGTCGATGCAGTCCCAGTGCTGGAACACGCCGGTGAGGTTGCGCTTCGCCCGCTTGTCGCGCTGCGGGGAACAGGTGACCTCGACCGCGAGGACGTGTTCGCGACCGAGCCGGGCGAGGTCGGTGATGTCGTAGGCGTGAGGGAAGAAGTACCCCTCGGGATCGCCCAGGTAGGCGCCGTCGAGCCACAGGTCGCCCTGATAGAACACGCCGTCGAGCACGACCCAGTGGCGTTCGGCCGGTTCGGGTCGGATCGAGCTCGAAGCGGGTGCGGTAGAGCAGCGGCCCGTCGGATTCGGCGAACGCCGGGTGTCGAGCGCCAGTGGCCCGGCACGGTGACTGCTTCCCAGCTGTCGTCGTCGGCGTCGAGCCCGACGCCGGACCGGCGCAGATCGTCATCGGCGACCGCTGCCCGCCACGCGCCCGACAGGTCGATCGCCACGGGTTCACGCTAGTGGGGGTCGCGACGAGCCGCCACGGTCGCTACCGTTCGGCCGCGGTGGGGCACGGTGCGCAGGGGTATGGTCGACACATGGCGTCTCCCGACACCCTCCCCCGCACGCTCGGCGAACTCAAGGCCTCGGGCTGGCAGTCGGTCCCGGTGAAGGAGGAGATCCGGCGCAACGCGATCGCGCGAGATCCGCGCCGGCGAGCCGCTGTTCGAAGGCGTGCTCGGCTACGAGCAGACCGTCATGCCGCAGCTCGAGAACGCCCTGCTCGCCGGCCACGACGTCATCTTCCTGGGCGAGCGCGGGCAGGCCAAGACCCGCATGATCCGCTCGCTCACCGGCCTGCTCGACGAGTGGATGCCCATCGTCGCCGGCAGCGAGATCAACGACGACCCCTACGCAGCCGGTCTCGAAGCACGCCCGCGATCTGGTCGCCGAGCACGGCGACGACACCCCGATCGATTGGGTCCACCGCGACGACCGCTTCGGCGAGAAGCTGGCCACCCCCGACACCTCGATCGCCGACCTCATCGGCGAGGTCGACCCGATCAAGGTGGCCGAGGGCCGCTACCTGTCCGACGAGCTGACCCTGCACTACGGCCTGGTGCCGCGCACCAACCGCGGCATCTTCGCCATCAACGAGCTCCCCGACCTGTCCGAGCGCATCCAGGTCGGTCTGCTGAACGTGCTCGAAGAGCGCGACGTGCAGGTCCGCGGCTACAAGATCCGCCTGCCGCTCGACGTCATGCTGTTCGCCTCGGCCAACCCCGAGGACTACACCAACCGCGGGCGCATCATCACCCCGCTGAAGGACCGCTTCGGCAGCCAGATCCGCACCCACTACCCGCTCGAGATCGCCACCGAGATCGCGATCATGCGCCAGGAGGCCCGGCCGGCCTCGATCGGCGACGTCGTCGGTCACCGTCCCCGACTACATGGAGGAGATCATCGCCCAGTTCTCCCACCTGGCCCGGGCCAGCACCCACGTCAACCAGCGTTCCGGCGTGTCGGTGCGGCTCTCGGTGGCCAACTACGAGGTGCTCGCGGCCAACGCCATCCGGCGGGCGCTGCGCGCCGGCGAGACGCAACGTGCGTGCCGCGGATCTGCGACCTCGAAGCGCTGCCGGCGTCGACCGCGGGCAAGGTCGAGATCGAGTCGCTCGAGGAGGGACGCGAGGGCGCCATCATCGACAACCTGCTGAAGTCGGCGGTGCTCGTCGGTGTTCAAGTCGCGGGTGACTCCCGATCAGGTGCGCGACGTGGTCGGCGCCTTCGAAGACGGCATCGTCGCCCACACCGGCGAAGACCTGCCATCGGTCGACGAAGCCCGGCTCCTCGATGATGTGCCGCCGCTGCGCAAGTCGGTCGCTGGGCCTCACCGGCGGCGACGAGTCCCCTGCAGCGGTGGCCAGCGCGGTCGAGTTCATCCTCGAGGGCCTGCACCTGTCGAAGCGGCTGAACAAGGACTCGTCGGGCGCTCGCGCCACCTACCGCAGCCGGGGCTGACCGCCGGTTCGACTCGGTTCACCCGGTGCCGGCGAGGGTGCCGGTACCGATGTCGAGGACCAAGCGGATCGGATCCTGCAGCGTGGTGACGGCGAAGGGCCGTTCGCGGTCGAGTCCGATCGCCCACTGGAACATGCCTTCGAAGTTCTCCAGCTGGACCAGCTGCTCGATGGCCTCGACGTTCGTCGGGACGAACTCGCGGGGCCCCGAGTACCCCACTCCTTCCATGTCTGGCATCCATGCCGCTGCGCTGATCACCAGGGTTGCCGCGCCTGCCACCTCGACCAACTCGCCGCGTGGGCTGTCGGTCACCTCGTCATCAGGGACGTATTGCACTCGATAGCCGGGGAGCTCGCCGGTTCCCGCGAACTCGATCACGACTCGTTCGGTGCAGTCGTGGCGACCGGTCCGGATGTCGGAGCCGACGAGGCTCGACATCTTCATCGGGAAGTCGACCACCACGGGATCGAAGCCGCCGGCGAACGCGCACGGCGCCTCGGTCGAGGTCGTCTCCCCGGGACCGACGGTCGTGGGGGCAGCGGTCGTGGGCGCGGCCGTGGTGGGCGTCGCCGTGGTGGGCGCAGCCGTGGTGGGGGCGATGGTCGTGCTCGTGGCCGGCACGGTGGTGGCAGCGGTCGTCACGTCAGTGGACGATGTGGTGGAGGTCTCGTCGCTTCCGCACGACATCAGCCCGAGTACCGCCACCATCATCAAACGGCGGGTCTTCCTCATGGGTAGATCGTGCTCCCGTTCGACCGGGGGAGAACAGTGGCGAACGTCCTGCACCGGCCCGGGGATCACCAGCGATCGATCTCGGCAGATGAGGTGGCTCAGCCCGTCGGGCAGGCGAGCGACGGCCAGGCGACGGCCGATGGTTTCGGCTCCCGATCGCGGTTCACCGGTCCGGTTGCATCGGTGGTTCCATCGATCCCGGGTTCCCAGAACACGCAGTCGATCGGCACCCCGTCTCGCCGGGCGGTGGTGATGGTGCCGCCGAACGCCTCGACGACCAGGCGGCGATGGTCGTCGTCCGCGCGCCGGGTGCGGTAGGTGACCATCGAGCGGCCGGTCCGGCCCTTCCTCGGCAACTCGGCGGAGCAGCGCGCCGGCCGAGGTCCTGCCACCGACCGAGCGCCGCTGTCGTCGGGCGGTGTCGGAACCACCGAGATCGGTGCCGAGCGCGACCCCGAGCACGTCGAGCGAGCCGGCCAGATCGGCGATCGGGCGTTCCGAGCGGGTCGGGACCGACACGACGCCGTCGCGCAGCGCCCGCAACCACAGCGTCAAGCGGAGATGATCGTCGCGCCGAGACTGATCCCGGGCGGCCACCGAATCGTCGACCGGGCGGGCCGTTCGGATACCGAGCGAGGTCGCCACCGGCGGGCCGCCGCCGCAGGATCCGCCAGGCGTCGCGCCACGCCGACGAGCAGGTTGCCGAGCGCGTCGAGGTGGCGAGACGTCCCGTCGCCGTACCCGAGCGCGCCGGCCGACTGCAGCGCGACGCCGACCGGGTCGTGCATCGGGAACCAACCGACCAGCCGCGTCGCCGAACAGCTCGGCCGCGATCTCGACCCAGCGGGGCCACCACCGCCGGCGGCCTTGGCATCGGTGAAGCCTCCGTCGTCGTCGAACCAGGTGGGGCATGGATCGCTCGAGGAGCCCGAGCCAGACGCCGATGCCGTGGCTGTGGGCGACTTCGAGGACATCGAGGTACCACTCGCGCCAATCGTCGTCGATCGCATCCGGGCGGGGTTGCAGCCGGGACCAGTCGAGTCCGAGCCGGAGATCGGTGACGCCGAGCTCGGCGAGCAGCGCGAGGTCCTCGCGGAACCGGGTGTCGAACTCGTTGCCCTCGCTCGGAGGGCGGTCGCTGCGCTCGTGGAATCCGAGTGTGGCCTCCACCGGGAGCGACGCACCGAGGCGTGCGCTCATCCGCCGAAGGGCAGTCGGGTCCAGAGCTCGCCGGTGTCGTTGCGGCGTCACGCCCGCGGGAACCCCGGAGAGCTCGACCACGTCGATCGGCCCGGGGAAGCCACGCAGCTCCAGCGGTGGGTGCTCGTTGGCGACGACGCCCTCGGGGAGCCGTTCGATCTGCATCGTCGGGCAGCAGCACGTCGAACGGGCCCGGCGGCGTCGCACAGCCGGGCGGCCATGTTGACCGCCGAGCCGATGTAGTCGTCGCCTTCGAACAGCAACGCGTAGCCGGTGGCGATGCCGACCCGCAGGGCGAGGGGCGAGCAGACCTCGGAGGCACGCGGCCTCGAGTTCGAGGGCGAACGCGATGCCGTCCTCCTGCTCGACCGCGACGGCCATGCATCCGTCGCCGAGCCACTTGGCGATGCGCACCCCTCGCTCCGAGGCGACCTCGCGCACGATCGGTCCGGAACGCGCCCAACAGACGCCCGGCGGCGTCGTCACCGAAGGCCGCGGTGTAGTTGGTGAATCCGGAGAGGTCGACGAAGAGGAACGTTCGGGGGACACGCATGATCGACACTCAGGGTACGGCAGCTCCGCCACTTTCTGCGAGGCGTTTCGGCGACTCGTGTTGCCGACGTATGGCCGCTGCGTGAAGTGGCGGCACAGCGAGGCACTACCCTCGCCCCATGGCAGCCCGGTTCACGTACTCCCGGTGGGACGGCACCCAACGCGGCTTCGACGTCGACGCCGATTCGGTGTTCGAGGAGATCACCGACGACCTGCTCTACCACGGCGACCTGAACAACGCCTTGCGCCGGATGATGCAGCAGGGCTTCCAGGACCGCAACGGCGAACGGGTCGAGGGGCTGCGCGAGCTGATGGAGCAAGCTCCGCCGCCAGCGCGAGCGAGATCAAGGACAGCGGCGACCTCGGCGGGGTGTACGCGCGAGATCGCCGAGGAGCTCAACGACATCCTCGACGAGGAACGCCACGGCATCGAGAACCAGACCCGCGACGCCGAGCAGTCCGGCGACGAGCGGCGGGCCGAACTGGCTCAGGGAGGCGACTGCCGAGCGCAACTTCCGGCTCGACATGCTGCCCAACGATCTGGCCGGCCGGGTGAAGGAGCTGCAGAACTACGACTTCGCCTCCGCGCGAGGCCGCAGCGTCGGTTCGAGCAGCTGATGGACAAGCTGCGCGACCAGCTGATGCAGCAGTACGTCGATCAGGTGACCGAGGGCATGCAGAACATGTCGCCCGAGGACATGGCCCGCATGAAGGACATGATGGCCGCGCTCAACCAGATGATCGAGCGGCGCAACAACGGCGAGGATCCCGAGTTCGAGCAGTTCATGGAGCAGTTCGGCGACTTCTTCCCCGAGAACCCGCAGACTCTCGACGAGCTGCTCGAGGCGATGGCCCAGCGCATGGCCGCCGCGCAGGCGATGATGAACTCGATGACGCCCGGAGCAGCGGGCCCAGCTGCAGCAGCTCATGGAGCAGATGATGCAGGACATGGACCTGCAGTGGCAGGCCGGTCAGCTCGCCGAGAACCTCCAGTCGATGTACCCGCAGATGGGTTGGCAGCAGAGCCACGAGATGCAGGGCGTCGGACCCGATGGGCTTCGGTCAGGCGATGCAGGCGATGCAGGACCTCGGCGATCTCGACCAGCTCGAGAACCTGATGCGGGGCGCCACGAACCCGGGTGCGCTCGCCGAGGCCGACTCGACCGGGTGCGCGACCTGATGGGCGACGACGCGGCCGAAGTCGCTCGAGCGGCTCGCCGAGCTGGCCAAGATGCTCGAGGAGGCCGGCCTGATCGAGAACAAGGAAGGCCGGCTCGAGCTGACCCCGAAGGGGCTGCGCAAGATCGGCTCCAACGCCCTGAAGGATCTGTTCTCCAAGCTGACCAAGGACAAGATGGGCCAGCACCAGCTCGACCGGTTCGGCACCGGCCACGAGCGCACGTTCGAGTCCAAGCCCTACGAGTACGGCGACCCGTTCCAGCTCGATCTGCACCGCACGATCCGCAACGCGCTTGCGCCGGTCGGGGGCGGGCACCCCGGTCCAGCTGACGCCCGACGACTTCGAGATCGAGCGCACCGAGACGCTCACCCGCTCGTCGACCGTGCTGATGCTCGACCTGTCGCTGTCGATGCCGATGCGCGACAACTTCCTGCCGGCCAAGAAGGTCGCGATGGCGCTGCACTCGCTGATCTCGAGCCAGTTCCCGCGCGACTACCTCGGGTCTGGTCGGGCTTCAGCGAGGTCGCCCGGGTGCATCAAGGCCGAGCAGCTCCCCGAGGTCAGCTGGGACTTCGTGTACGGCACGAACATGCAGCACGCGTTCCTGCTGGCCCGCCAGCTGCTCGCCAAGCAGAGCGGGAACAAGCAGATCATCATGATCACCGACGGCGAGCCGACCGCTCACATCGAGTGCCGACGGCATGCGTGTACTTCAACTACCCGCCGGTCCGCGAGACGGTCGAGGCGACGCTGCACGAGGTGATGCGCTGCACCAAGGACGACATCCGCATCAACACCTTCATGCTCGACGCCAACTCGGGTCTGAAGCACTTCATCGAGCGGCTGACGGCGATGAACCGGGGCCGGGCGTTCTTCACCACCCCCGAAACGCTCGGCGACTACGTGCTCGTCGACTTCATCGAGCACAAGCAGAGCCTGGCCCGCGGCTCCGGCTCGCGCCGGGCGAGCTGAGCGCCGGCGCCCTGTTCGCAGTGCTCGAGGCCGCGCTCGACGAAGCTGGCGTGGCGGACGAGGCCCTCGTTCGTCCATTCGGTCAGCTCGATCGTCGGCCGTGAGCTCGGGCTCACCCAGGTGGCGCCGCGCTGGTACTCGCGGGGCGGTGCGGGCTCGAACGGGCAGTCTCCGGCGTCACGACGCGCAGCGAGTCGCCCGTGCAGGCGCTCGAGCGTCGCCTGATCGAACCCGGTGCCCGACCCCGCCGGCGAAGCGCAGCCGATCCGTCGTCGGTCGCGCACCCCGACGAGCAGCGCGCCGAACGTCGATGCCCGGTTGCCGGTGCCGGCGGTGAACCCGCCGATGACCACCTCGGCACGGATGCGGTTCTTCACCTTGCGCCAGTTGGGTGACCGCTTGCCCGGCACGTAGGTGCTCCCGAGCCGCTTGGCCATCACGCCCTTCGAGCCCTGAGCGGCGGTGAGCGCCGAGCAGCTCGGCGCCGCCGCCGATCCGGATGTGCCGGCACCAGCCAGTTCGGCGCCGGTCTCGAGCAGGGAGTCCAGCAGTGCCCGCCGCTGTTCGTAGGGCAGCTCGATCGTGTCGTGGCCGTTCGAGCTGCAGGACGTCGAAGACGTAGAACGCGACCTGGCGTACTCGTGGCGTTGCATCAGCTCGAAACGGGGTCGACCGAGTTCGTCGAGCACGACCAGTTCGCCGTCGAGCACGGCCTCGACGGGCATTCACCGAGCGCCGGGATCCGGCTCAGCTCGGGGTACTTGTCGGTCACATCGAGCCGAGTTCGAGCTCTGCAGCCGCAGCCGTCGCCGTCGACGAAGGCGAGCGTGCGGTAGCCGTCGAACTTGATCTCGTACGCCCAGCGCTCGTCGTCGGCCGGCAGCGTGCCGAGCACGGCGCTGCATCGGCTCGGCCGGGAACGACGATCATCGGGCGGCGAGCGGTACGCCGGCGTCGGCGTCGATCGTCAGGCGTCGGGACGCGTGCTCGAGCTGGCGACGCAGCGCGAAGGCGGTGTGCAGGGCGATGCCCGTGGCCATGCACGCCTCGTCGAAGAACACCTTGGTCGAGTGGTTCGGGCGCCGCGGTCGCCAGATCGTTGCCGAGCGGGGTGGCGCCGAGGAACATCATCGTGCCCGGCACCTGTTGCAGGACATAGCTGAAGTCCTCGGCGCCCATCACCGGGTTCGGGAGGCGCGATGACTTCTGCTCGCACCGAGCAGCTCCGCGGCCATTCCGCGGTGCTGACGGCCGCGATGTCGGTCGCAGTTCACCGTGACCGGGTAGCCGCCTCGATCGTGCACCTCGACGCCCATCTCGTGGGCGGCGGCGATGCCCTCGGCGACCCGGCGGATGCCGTCGTGCACCTTGCTGCGTGTCCGTTCGCTGACGGCGCGGATCGTGCCCTCGATCTCGGCCGAGTCGGGGATCACGTTGTTGGTCGTGCCGGCCGTGATGCGGGCCACGGTGACGACGGTCGGGTCGAACGGATCGATGCGGCGGGTGACCATCGTCTGCAGCGCCTGCACGATCTCGCACGCGACCGGGATGGGGTCGAGCACGCGATGGGGTTCCGAGGCGTGGCCGCCCTTGCCCGTGACCCGGATCGAGCAACCGGTCGGACGACGCCATCACGCTGGGCCCGAGCGGGTGCTGACGAACCCGGTCGGGATGCGAGCTGGTGGTGTGCAGGGCGAACGCCGAGGTCACCGGTGACGCGCGTCCCGTCGGCCAGCGGGGCGACGTCGAGCAGGCCTTCTTCGAGCATGAACCGCGCGCCGTGGTAGCCCTCCTCGCCGGGCTGGAACATGAACAGCACCCGTCCCGGCGAGCTCGTCGCGACGGGCGCTCAGCAGCTTGGCCGCGCCGACGAGCATGGCCACGTGGGTGTCGTGGCCGCACGCGTGCATCGCGCCGTCGACCTCGCTGGCGAAGTCGAGGCCGGTGTGCTCGGGCATCGGTAGCGCATCCATGTCGCCGCGTAGCAGCACGGTCGGTCCGGGCTGGTCGCCGGTGAGCACGGCCACCACGCCGGAGGTGTGCTCGTGGACGGTGATGTCGAGCCCGAGCCCGTCGATCGCCTCGCACACCGCTCTCGCGTGGCCGGCAGGCTGAGCCCGACCTCGGGCCGGCGGTGCAGTGTCCGGCGGAGCCGCACCGCCTCGGGCAGGAGGTCGGCCGCTTCCGCGAGCAGGGTGTCGAAGGCCATGCGCCATGGTAGGCAGTCGTCGAAGTGGTCCACGACCGCAGGTTCCTCGGCCCTACCGGGCGAGCGATCAGGCACGCCGGTCCCGGGCTTTCTTGCCGGATCAGGCCAGCCCGCGCACACCTGAGAGCACCAAACCCGCTCCCCAGGAGGACCCCCATGAGCACGCTCTACGGCGCCAACCCCGATGAACTCGATCACCTCGGCGCCACCCTCACCCGTCAGATCGACACGATCGGATCGGTGCTCACCGACGTGAGCACGGTGCTGCTCGGGACCACCTGGTCCGGGCCGGCCCGTGATCGCTTCGAGACCGAATGGAACGGATCGTTCCGCAATGCGCTGACCCGTCTCAACGAGGCGTTCCAGGCCGCCGGCCAGGACTGCACCCGCCGCAGCGGAGACCTTCGCCTGGTCATGGGTACCGCATAGGGCGGCCGGGTCACGAGGGAGACCGCGGGGTCATCGGCCTACGCTTGCGCTCATGGCCCGCATCCGGATCGAGTTCACCGTCGAACCCTTCGTCGATGGCCAGCCGGGCGAGCACGTGCGTGCCGCCTGGCGGGCCGTCGAGGCGCGTGGGGCCGAGTTGAGCTCGGGTCCGTTCAGCTCCGAAGCAGTGGTCGACGGTGACGAGGTCGATCTCATGGTCGGCGACCTGATCCGGGCCGCCCTGGCGGCCGGTGCGGATCGGGTGTCGGTCCAGGTGGAGCGGCTGGAGCCGTGAAGGGACCGGAGCATCCGTTGCTGGTGGCAGTGCGCCCGATCGTCGAGGCGATGGGGGCGCGCGTCGTTCCGGTCGATGCGCGCGAGCCATCCGACCTGGCGCTGTCATGGGAAGGAGCCGTCGTCGCGTTCGTCCGACTGCCGCCACTCCACGGCGCGCTCGACCGGCTGATCGAAGGGGTGGAACGTGATCTCGGGGCCCGGCTCGCCGAACTGTCACGCGAGGACAAGCAGCGCGCCATCCGCATGCTCGACGAGCGGGGCGCCTTCATCCTGCGTCGGGCGGTCGAGGACGTTGCCGACGTGATGGGCGTGTCGCGGATCACCGTCTACAACTACCTCAACGCGATCCATCGCTGAGCGCTGCGACTCAACCACTCAACGTCCACGTTGGCCACGGAGAGCGGTCAAGGGTTTCCGATGGGCGTGACAATCCCATGACGGTGGGAGTTGCAGAGCGGTCCCGGACCAGGCATGGTGGGAGGCGGTGCAAAAACAAGCTCGTGCGGCTGAAACGCGACGCCGTCTCATGTCAGCGACCGAAAAGCTCGTAGCCGAATACGGCATCGAGGCAGTGAACCTTCGGGACGTGGGTCGGGAAGCGGATCAACGCAACAACTCGGTGGTCCAGTACCACTTCGGAACCAAGGAAATCCTCGTTGGCGCAGTACTCGATGCTCGAGTGCCCGCCCTCGACACGCGCTACCGCGCGCTCCTCGACGATTTGGAGCAGTCGGGGCGACTCCGGGAGCCAGGGGCGCTGGCTGCCGCATTCGTCGACCCGTTGCTCGCCGTCGACCAGGCCGATGAAGAACGCTGCTTCCTCGGTTTCCTGGCGGCCATGTTGACGGCCCCGCTGTGGGCGCCGTTGCTGGTCGAGCGAGAGGACTTCCAGTCACTCATCCATCGCTTGAAGGCGGCGTTGACAGCAGCGGGGGTCCCCGAAGCTGTCGCGGTCGGCCGTTCACGCCTCGCTTGGCTGATGCTGGTCGTTTCATTGGCGGGTCGAGATCGCGGCGTCGAGCTGGGGGCCGTGCGGGCCGAGCTCATCGACGCGGTCACCGGGCTGCTCGGAACGCCGACCTTGGCGGGCGCTGGTAGCCGGTAGCCGGGCCGGGCGAGCGGTGCCCGTCGAAGTCGTCGCGCTCGATGCCGACGACACGCTTTGGCATTCCGAGGACGGCTTCCACCAGACCACAGCTCGGTTCGCCGAGCTGCTCACCCGTCATGCCCCGGACTCGGCCACCGCCGGCGTCGTCGAGCTGTTGGACTGGACCGAGCGTGCCAACCTCGCTCATTTCGGCTACGGGGTGAAGTCCTTCACCCTGTCGATGATCGAGACGGCCGCTGCCGTGATGGGAGACGCAGTGCCCGCCGAGCTCGTTCGCGAGATCGTCGGCCTCGGCAAGGACCTGCTGGCCCGGCCGGTGGAACTGCTCGACGGTGTGGCCGAGGTGGTGGCGCAACTGGCAGGCGACTACCGGCTGCTGCTCATCACCAAAGGCGATCTGCTGCACCAGGAACGCAAGGTGCACGAGAGCGGGCTGGCAGCGTACTTCGAGGAGATCGAGGTCGTCAGCGAGAAAGATGAAGCGACCTACCTGCGGATCCTTCACGAGCACAGCGTCCAGGCGAGCTCGTTCGTGATGGTGGGGAACTCGGTGAAGTCCGACGTCCTGCCCGTGCTGGCGATCGGCGGGCGCGCCGTGCACATCCCCTATGAGTACCTCTGGCAACACGAGCACGCCGACCACGACGGTTCGGTCCCCGAGCTGGGCTCGATCCGAGAGCTGGGTGGCTGGCTCGGGCGCCAGATCTGAGCGGTTCGCCCCCTCGGTCCGAACGACCGCTGGGTCTGGATTTGGTCAACAAGGGGTGCGCTCGGCTCATTTCCAGCTCCCCGTCGGTGTGCTCCGATGACCTCGCGAGAAACTCCCGGCCGGGACCCGGAGGTCTCAGGACACAACTGAACGACCTCGGCGGGGGGAACTGGTGGAGCGAGTGCGGCGGCATTTCGGAATGCTCGACGGCGTGCGAGGCCTGGCCGCGCTGCTCGTGGTGCTGTATCACCTCGATTGGTATCGGTCGTTGCCGACCCTCGTCGAGCGGTTCCCGGGATGGCTGCGGGTCGGTCTCGTCGAACACGGCGGTTCGCTCGGCGTGACCGTCTTCTTCGTGCTGAGCGGGTTCGTCATGGCCAGCACCGTGTCTCGGTCAGGGATCGGTGGTCGCCGCCCCCAGGAGTTCATGGTCCGTCGGCTGCGGCGAATCATGCCGCCCTACTACGCGTCGATCATCTTCGTGGTGGTCGTCGCGGCCGCCGCAGCGGCGATGAAGGGTGAGGTGTTCGGTGTCGAGGGATCCCCCCTGACGCTCGATCGTGTGCTCGCCCACCTGTTCCTGGCGCAGCAGGTCTTGGGCATCGAGCACCTCACCTCGGTGTACTGGACGCTCACCTACGAGCTGGCCTTCTACGTGTCGTGTGCCGCAGTCATGTGGGCCACTGCTCGAGTCGTCGCCAACGACCGGCGGCGCGGCCGAATCCTCGATCCGACCGTGGTCGTGCTCGTTGGGGTTGCCGTGATCAGCGTCGTCGTCAGCATCGGCCACGGGCAGGGCGAGCTCGGAGCGTTCTCGTTCCTTCGGATGTCCTACACGTTCGTGTTGGGGGTGTTGACCTTCGCGGCGACACGCCGTCGGACGTTGCTCCCGCTGCTCGGCGCGTTCGCCCTCGCCGTCGCCGCCACGGGAATGGTGGTCGAGCCGGAGGCCAGGATCGCCGGCCTGGCGACCGCTGGTCTCCTCCTCGCCGCCTCGCTGCGAGGCACGCTCGACATCTGGTTGTGCGCTCGTCCGCTCCGTGCGCTGGGCAAGATCTCCTTCAGCCTCTACCTGACCCACGCGCCGGTCCTGGCCACCGTCGGCTACCTCACCGAGCGGACAGCGGGTTCCTCGTTCGGCGCCCAACTCCTCCAGGCCGTCGGAGGGGTAGCTGCGTCATTGATCGTCGCCTGGGCGATGTGGTGGCTCGTCGAGCGGCCCGCAGTGGCGTGGAGCGCTGCGTACCGCCGGACCGCGCCCTCGCCCGGGGCGCTAGAGCTTGCGCAGCCGAACCTCGGTCACGCGGTGGTCGGCGGCCTTGCGCAACGTGAGCGAGGCCCGCTCGCGGGTCGGTTCGATGTTGTCGCGCAGGTTGCGCCCGTTGATGTCTCGCCAGATCGTTCGAGCGGTGTCGACCGCTTCGGCATCGGTCAGGTGGGCGTAGTGCCGGAAGAAGCTCTGCGGGTCCTGGAAGACGGTGTTTCGTAAGGCCAGGAACCGGTTGACGTACCACTGCTCGATGTCGGCGTCATCGGCGTCGACGTAGATCGAGAAGTCGAAGTAGTCCGACACGAACTCGTTGGCCTCGCTGCCCGACCTGCAACACGTTGAGGCCTTCGAGGATCAAGATGTCGGGGTGGCGGACCACCGCTTCCTCGCCGTCGACGATGTCGTAGACGACGTGGCTGTAGACCGGGGCGCGCACCTCTTCTTCGCCGCTCTTCAGTTCGCGCAGGAACGCGAGCAGGCGCTTGGTGTCGTAGCTCTCGGGGAAGCCCTTGCGGTGCATGATGTCGCGCTCCATCAGCACCGGTTCGGGTACAGGAAGCCGTCGGTGGTGATGAGATCGACCTTGGGATGATCGGGCCAGCGCGACAGCAGCGTCTGCAGGATGCGGGCGAAGGTGCTCTTGCCGACTGCCACGCTGCCGGCCACGCCGATCACGTACGGCACCTTCGGTGCGATGGTGCCGAGGAACGTCGCCGAGACCCGGTGCAGGTTCTGGGTGGCGCTGACGTACAGGTTCAGCAGGCGGGTGAGCGGCAGGTAGATCGCCGCCACCTCGTCGAGGTCGATCCGGTCGTTGATGCCACGCAGCGCTTCGAGGTCCTTCTCGCGGATCGTGAGCGGCGTGGCCGCTCGCAGCTCGGCCCACTCGTCTCGGTTGAAGGTGAGAAAGCGGTCCTCCACGGCGGTGACGCTAGGCAGGTCGAACACCGGTTCACCAAACGTCGGCAGTTGTCGGTCACGATGGCGCTGGTGCCGACCGATCCGCAGCTCCGGAAGCGACTCGGCGCGTGGTACACGCCACCGGCGCTCGTCGACCACGTCCTCGACCACGTGCTCGACCCGCTCCTCGGCCGAGCTCGCACCGGGTTCGGACGGTCTCGGTGCTCGATCCCGGCGTGCGGCGACGGCCGGTTCCTGCGGGCGGCGAGCGAGCGGATCGAACGGTCGGGTTGCCGCGCCCGGCTGTTCGGCGTCGACATCGATGCATCCGCCGTGGGCGCGGCTGCCGCGATGCACTCGGACCGGATGCCGAACTGGTCCGGGCCGACGCCCTCGCCCGCGACGTGGGGTGATCGTCGATTCGACGTGGTGCTCGGCAACCCGCCGTTCCTCACGCCGCTGCCGTCGCTGCACGGGGTCCGCATGAACGGCCGGGCGGGCGGCCCGTACGCCGATGCGGCTGCCGAGTTCCTCGCCCTCGCGGTTCGCCTCGCCCGCCCGCGAGGCGGTCGCATCGGGCTGGTGCTGCCGCTGTCGATCATCTCGACCCGCGATGCCGCGCCGGTTCGGGCCGAGATCGAGCGGGTCGCGCTCGCTCGAGTGGTTCTGGTTCGCCCCGCGCCCGGTGTTCGACGCCGAGGTCCGCACGTGCGCCGTTGGGCATCGTGCTCGGCTCGCCCGGGTCGGGCCCCGTGCGCCGAACGCACGGCAAGCGGTTCGTCGACCGACCACCCGTCCACCGGCCACTCGTCGACCCAGTCGAGGTCGAAGCTCGGGCGGGCGTGGCGACGTGGTCGTGGCTCGTGCCGGACCAGCTCGGCGTCCCGCCGGTCCCCGCCGGTCTGTCGACCTCCGGGACACTCGGTGAGCGCGCCGTGTGTGGCGCCGACTTCCGCGACGAGTACTACGGGCTCGTCGGATCGGTCGAGGAGGCCGACGACGCGACACCGGCCGGCCGCGGGTGCCGCAGCTCGAGGAGTCCACTGGTCACGAGCGGGCTGATCGACCCCGGGGTGTGCCTCTGGGGGTTCCGAGCCGACGCGACTTCGCCAAGCGAGGTCTACCGGCGCCCGGTCGTGCGACGTCGAGCCGGCTCGCCGGCGCGATGGCGGCGTGGGCCGCGCAGCGGCTGGTGCCGAAGGTGCTCGTGGCCAGCCAGACCCGGGTGGTCGAGGCGGTCGCCGACCCGACGGCCGCTGGCTGCCCGGCGTCCCGGTCGTGTCGGTGACGCCACGTGACCCCGCGCGACGTGTGGCGCGATCGCCGCCGCGCTCACCGGCCCGGTGCCCTCGGTCGTGGCTGGCGCGCTCGAGCGAGCGGCTCGGGCATGTCGGCGCACGCCTTGCGCGATCGGCGCGCCGGTGCTGGCCGGGTCCGCCGCTGCCGGCGGGGTCGCTCGATCGTGGCGGTCGAGGCGCTGCGGGCCGGCGATGTCGCGGGCTGCGCGGCGGCTGGTCGACCGCCGCCTACGGCGTGATCGGGTCGACCGCTGACGCACTGCTGGAGTGGTGGCTCAGCGCTTCCACGGGTGCGATCGCGCGACGCCGCCGTCGGCCCGCCGGTGAGCACCTCGACGCCGTCGTCGGTGACGAGCACGGTGTGCTCGAACTGGGCGGTGCGCTTGCCGTCGGTGGTGACCGCGGTCCAGCCGTCGTCCCAGATGCGGTGCTGCCAGGCGCCGAGCGTGATCATCGGCTCGATCGTGAACGTCATGCCCGGGCGCATGATCGTCGAGGCCCGCTGGTCGTAGTAGTGCAGCACCTGGATGTCGGTGTGGAACTGCTCGCCGATGCCGTGGCCGACGAAGCTGCGCACCACGCCGTAGCGGTGCTTCTTGGCGTGGTTCTCGATGGCCCGGCCGATGTCGCTGATCGGCCGGCCGGGCTGGACGGCCTCGATGCCGTGCCACATGCACTCCTCGGTGACCCGCACGAGTTCGCGGCTCGCCGGGTCGACGTCGCCGACGAAGAACGTGGCGTTGCGTGTCGCCGTGGACCCCGCCGACGAAGATCGTGACGTCGATGTTGACGATGTCGCCGTCCTGCAGCGGCCGGGAGTCGGGGATGCCGTGGCAGATCACCTCGTTGACCGACGTGCACACGCTCTTGGGGAAGCCGTTGTAGTTGAGCGGGCTCGGGTACGCGTCGCGCTCGATGGTGAGCTCGTGGACGTAGGCGTCGATCTCGTCGGTGGTGACCCCGGGGGCGACCTGCCGCGCCGCCTGGCCAAGGATGTCGGCGGCCATCGCGCCGGCGTGGCGCATGCGTTCGATGATCTCGGGCGTCTTGACCCGCGGCTCGTTCCACCGGGTCGGCCATGCCGGTCTCGGCGTACGACGGGCCGGGCGATGTGCGCCGGCACCTGCGCCACGGGCTGAGCTCGCCGGGCAGCACTCGTCCTTCGAGCTGCTTGTGGCAGCGCTTGTACTTGCGGCCGCTGCCGCACCAGCACGGTTCGTTGGCGTTCGGCAGCACCGCGGGAGCGATCGTCTGGGTCATCAGCCTCCAGGTTACGGGCTCCGGCGAGCTCGTCGTCGGGCTCGACCGTCGCCCTTCCTCCGGGTCCGGGTCAAGGACATCGACGCACGGGGTGGTGGCGACCGGCCGGCCGTGCGCGGCGTGACCCGCCGATGAGCGCCAGCGCGTCGCGTGATCCGCCTGGACCATGGGCGTCTGGCTTGCCGATCCCTACGTTCCTCGGCACACATCGTTCGGATCGGCGGATGAACGACGTGTGAGGAGGATCGCGATGGCGGTCGAGCACGATCGAGCGAGGACCGGCACGGCGGACGGCCCGAGGCGAAGCCGTCGTCCACCGAAGCGGAGCAACCGCGTGTCGCGGCGGTGCGTCGCTGCTCGCGCGCTGCCACCCGTCGCCCCGAAGGTGCGGGTCCCGGAGCTGCTCGTCGGAATCCTCGTCGTCGCCGGGTGCGCGCTCGCCGCAGTGCTGTGGCACACCTCGACGACCAGCACCCGACGAGGCCCTGGTGCTCGCGGCGCCCGTCGAACGTGGTCACGTCTTCGACGAGTCCGACTTCGCGCCGGCCGAGGTGGCGGCGACCGGGATGCGGCTCATCGCCTTCGAAGACCGGTCGATCGCTCGTCGGGCGGTTCGCGGCGGCCGACCTCGAAGCGGCCTCGCCGATCACCGACAGCGTCGCGGTGACGGCGGTGCCGCTCGCCGAAGGCGAGGGTCTTGTCGGCCGCCGGCTCGAAGCGGGCGAATACCCCTCCGGGCTGGCACCCGACGTCGCGGTCCAGGTGATCCTCGTCGTCGAGTCCTCGGGAGTCGCTCGACGGCGGCACCGACGAAGGAGTCCATCACGCTCGGAGCGACCGGAATCGTCGAGTCCGTCACGCCACTGGTGAACGCGGCCGATGCCGTGGTCGTGACCCTGCGACTTCCTGGCGAACTCGCTCAACAGGTGGCTGCTGCAGATGGCGTCCGGCTCGTGCAGGTCGGGGTCTGACGTGGCGCTCATCGGCGTGAGCAGCGCCCACGGATCTCCCGGTGCGACCGCGCTCGCCGTTGCCCTCGCCCATCGGCTGCCGCTCGTGCACCGGGCCGCGCCGGCCTGCTCCTCGAGGCCGACCCCGACGGGGGGACGATCGCTGCTCGCCACGAGTTGCCCGGCTCGCCCGGACTCACCGCCCTGGCCGGCGCAGCCCGTTCGGGCATCGCCGGCGCCGATGTACTGCGGTTCGCCACGCCGATGGCCTCGGGCCTCGCCACGATCGCCGGGCACCCGGCCGCCGAACAGGCGGAGCTGCGCTGCGCACCGCGCCGCCAATCTGGCGGCGGCCCTCCCCCAGCTCGACGGACACGACGTGGTGATCGACCTCGGCCGCCTGCGGCCGGGCTCGCCCGCGCAACCCCTCGCCGCCGCCTGCGACGTGCTGCTCCTGGTGTGTCGGCCGGTTGTCGGAGCAGCTGGTCGCGATCGCTGACCGAGTCGCACCGGTCGATTCAGTGGCGCCCCTGCGCCTGGTGCTCGTGGGCGAGCGGCCGTACTCGCCGGCCGAGGTGCGCCGGGTCCTCGACGTCGAACGGCTGTCGGTGGTCGCCCGATGATCGCGTGCGGGTCGCTGCCGATCCGGCCGCGGTCGGGCCGAGGGCGCCGCAACCCGTGGACGTCATCGCTGAGCCGGCTGGCCGAGCAGCTCCTGGTCGATCTCGACCAGGGAACGGAGATCGGTGACGCCGGACAACCGCCTCGCAGTCGCTGGGGCGAGGTGGGCGATCTCGTTGCGCTGGGTGGTGCTCGATGACCGTCATCGATGGCGCAGTCTCCGACCCGGCGCTTCAACGGACGATCGCCGCGTCCGTCGGAGAACGGCTCGCCGATGATCGAGTCGAGCGGAACTCGCTCGGCCGACCCTCGCTCGACCCGGCCGACGAGCGTCAGCTCGCACGCGACCTGATCGCCGACGAACTCGACGAGCTCGCGGCCGGACGGCTTGCGACCGGTCACGAGCTCCTCGAGCACCGAAGCCGAACGGGCGTTGGCCGACGCCGTGCTCGACACGGTGCTCGGGTTCGGGCGGCATCCAGCCGCTGCTCGACGACCCCGACGTCAACGACATCCACATCCGCGGCAACGAACCGGTGTGGCTCAAGCTCCGTGACGGGCGCCGGGTCTCGGTGCCGCCCGTGGTGTCGACCGACGACGAGCTGGTCGAGTTGGTCCGGCGGGCGGCCGCGCGATCGGGCCGGGCCGAGCGCCGGCTCGACGCCGCCAACCCTGAGTTGAACCTCCAGCTCCCCGACGGCTCGCGGCTGTTCGCGGCGATCGAGGTGGCGGCCCGGCCGTCGGTGATCATCCGTCGTCACCGCTTCGAGACTGTCGACGCTCGACGAGCTCCAGGAACGGGGCCTCGTCGACCTGGCGTTGCGGGAGTTCCTCGCGGCGGCGGTGAGGGCTCGGCGCAACATCGTCATCGCAGGCGGAACCGGAACCGGCAAGACCACCCTGCTGCGGGCCCTGCTCAACGAGGTGGCACCGTCTGAGCGGCTCGTCACCATCGAAGACGCCTACGAGCTCGGGATCGATCGGTTCGGCGATGCCCATCCCGACCACGACATGCTCCAGTCCCGACCGGCCAACATCGAAGGCCGAGGCGAGATCACGCTGCTCGACCTCACCCGGATGGCCCTGCGCATGGACCCCGACCGGGTGGTGGTCGGGGAGGTGCGCGGCGCCGAGGCCTTCCCGATGCTCCTCGCGATGAGCCAGGGCAACAACGGCTCGATGTGCACGATGCATGCCGATTCGACCCGCTCGGTGCTTCCCGAAGCTCGCGGCGTATGTGTCGATGGCCGAGACCGGCCTGCCGGTCGACACCGTCAACCTGTTGATCGCCAACGCCGTCCACTTCGTGGTGCAGATCGACCTCGTCGAGGGGGTTCGGCGGGTCACGAGCGTGCGCGAGATCGTCGATGCCGATGGCGCCCGCATCGTGTCGAACGAGGTGTTCAAACCGGCGGGCGACGGGCGAGCGGTGCCCGGCTACCCGTTTCGCGACACCACCGCGAACCTTGCTCGGCCGCCATGGGCTCGACCTGTCGTTGCTCGACGAAACCGACGGCTGGTGGGCGTGGTGAGCAGCGCGATCCGCGTTGTTCGCGGGCGCCGGCGCCGGCATCGGCCTGCTGATCGTCGGTGGCCGGGGCCCGGGGTCGAAGCTCGCTCGCTCCCACGGTCCCGGGTCGAGCGGCTGGCCCATCTCGATCGGCTCGTGCAGCGGTTCGGGTTCGCGGCGGTCGGCGGTTTGGCCATGGCTTTGCTCACACACTGGCCGGTTGCTGCGGTGGTCGGTGCCGCGTGTGGCTTCGCCGCACCGTCGGCCGTCCACGCCGGTGGTCGGCATCGGCGGGAGCTGGCCCGCATCGAGGCGATCGCCGGTTGGGTGGAGCAGCTTCGCGACACCCTCTCGGCTGCCAACGGGCTCGAACACGCGCTGATCGCCAGCGCCCGGGTCGCACCTACCGCGATCGCCGCCGAGGTCGAGCGGCTGGCCGCCCGCTCCGGCTACGAGCCGCTGTCGACGTCGCTGCGTCGATTCGCCGACGACGTCGATCATCCGCTCGCCGATTTCGTGGTGGCCGCACTGGTCGTGGCCGCCGAGCAGGAGGCCCGTGAACTCGGGCCGTTGCTCGGTCAACTCGCCGACACCGCCCGTGACGAGGCTCGGCTCCGGAACCGGGTCTGGGTCGGCCGAGCGCGCAACCGAACCGTCGTGCGGGTGATCGGTGGCGTGATCGTGATCGCCGTCGGCATGCTGCTCGTGTTCGACCGGGAGTACCTGCAGCCCTACGACACCGCCGGAGGTCAGATCGCCCTCGCCGTGATCGCGCTGGTCTTCGTGGCCGCCCTTGCCGGCATGGAGCGGCTCGGCCGAATCGAGCTGCCCGATCGGTTCATCGGCGCGGCGCTCAGCGAGGAGCGCGTGTCGATGATCACCGCTTTGATGCTCGGCACCGTCGCAGGCGTGGGCATGTTGCTCATGGTCCGTTCGGTGCGGCGCCGGCCGCTGGCCCTGGCGACGGTCCTGCGTCGGCTCGACGCGCCCTTCACCCCGGCGGCGTCCATCGACCCGGTCCGCTCCGGGGGACACGCGTCACCGGTCGGCGCGTCAGGTCGATCGGATCGTGGGTGCGCTGCCACGTCGGATCGGGCGCGACCTTCGCGCCGTGGGCCGAACGCCCGAACGCCACGCACTCGACAAGCTGTCGACGGCCGTGGTGCTCGGCGCCGTTGCTCCGGTCGGAACATGGCTGATCGCGGCCACCGGCGGTGGGGTCCCGGCTGTGCTGGCACTGCTCTTCACCGGGCTCGGCGTGGCCGGCGGCTTCGTGGTGCCCGACCTCGTTCTGCGGTCGCAGGCCGAGCGCCGGCGTCGCCAGTTCCGCTTCGCGATGTCGAGCTACCTCGATCTGGTGAACGTGCTGCTCGCCGGGGGAGCGGGTGTCGAGACCGCACTCGAAGCCACGGCTGACGCAGGCGACGGCTGGGTGTTCGCCGAGCTCCGCACCGCGCTCACCCGGGCGCGCACCATGCGCCGGTCGCCCTGGGCGGCGTTGGCAGAGCTCGGCGAGCAGCTCGGCGTCGACGAACTGGTCGAGCTGGCTGCGAGCCTCCAGCTGGCCGGGGAGGAGGGGGCGCGCATCCGGGCATCGTTGTCGGCCAAGGCCGCGGCGCTCCGCGGCCGCCAGCTGGCCGAGATCGAAGCCGAGGCGCACTCCGCCAGCGAGCGCATGGGTGTTCCCACCGTGGCCATGTTCGCCGCGTTCCTCGCGTTGCTCGCCTACCCGGCGGTGCAACAGATCGCCGGCTCCTGAACCGGCCCGTCTCCCATCCCTCGATCCACCCGATCCAGCCAATCCATCCAACCCAATCCATCCATCCACCGAATCCATCCCAATCCATCCCAATCCACCGAATCCTGGAGGCATCACTCATGAACCCCTTCACTCAGATCTGGCAGTACGCCGTGTTGCGCCTCAACGTCGCCCACGACGCCGACCGCGACCGAGGCGAGGTCAGCGCGACCACCGTCATCTGGGCGGCTGCGCTCGTGCTCGTGGCGCTCAGCGTGTCGGCACTGCTCGTCGGCCGCATCCAGGCCAAGGCCGATTCGATCTCGTTCTGACGGGGTGCCGATGATTCCGGCTCCCTGGCCGAGATGGCGAGGCGACGATCGGGGCGAGGCCTCGACCCAGTTCGTCGTCCTCGTCCCGGTCATGTTCCTCCTTGCCTTGGTGGTGGTGCAGTCCGCCCTCTGGTTCCATGCCGCCAACGTCGCAGAGGCTGCGGCGTCGCGCGGCGCCGCGGCAGGCTCGTTCCGCGAGGCATCGGCAAGCGGAGCGGGCAATGCGGCGACCATCGTCGTCGCCGAGAACGGTGCGCAGATCGTGGGCGCGCCGGCGATCGCGCTGGACGCCCAGGAAGTGGTCGTCAGCGTCGAGGTCGCGGTTCCGCAACTCGTCCCGTTCTTCCCCGACTCGGTACGCAGGACCCAATCGGAGCCGCGCGAGCGGTTCGTCCCCGAGACCGAGCGATGAGTCGTTGCCGGTTTCGCCGAGGTCGAGCACACATGGATGGTCGATGGAACACACCGACTCGAACCCACCGCGCTCGATCCACTCGACCCGCTCGATCCACCTCGTCGCCGGACCAGCGGGATCGGGGCTCGGCGGCCGTCGAGCTCGTCCTCATCGCTCCGCTGATGGTGGCCATGCTCGCGTTCGTCGTTTACGCCGGACGCATCACGCAGGCGAACGCCCACGTCCATCACGCGGCCGACCAAGCGGCACGAGCCGCATCGATGGTCAGCTCGTCACGATCGGCGTCGGTGGCATCGTCGACAGCCGCCGGCGAGCTCGTGGCCGACGGAGTTCGGTGTGCATCGTCGTCGGTCGACAGTCACCGGTCGTCGGCGGCCGGGCTCGTGTCGATCACCGTGACGGTGTCCTGCACGATCGATGGTGGCGACCTGGCCCCGCTGGCTCCCGGCCGGCGAACTGTCGTGGCGAGCAGCACCGAAGTGATCGACGTCTATCGGGCCGACGAGCCATGAGCGCGGCCACCCGCGACGACCGGGGTTCGATCTCGGCCTTCGCCGTCACGATGACGCTGGCGTTGTTGTTGAGCGCCGGGCTGGTCTTCGACGGTGGCCGGCTGGTCACCGCCCGGACGACGGCAGCCGATGCAGCCGAGAACGCAGCGCGGGCCGGTGCCCAGGAACTGGTGTCGCTCCGTGCCGGCGATTTCCGTTTGGATCCGGCCCGAGCTGCACAACGGGCCGAGGCCTACCTCGGGCAGATGGGCGCACGTGGAGGAGCGGTGGCATCGGAGCGCACCGTCACGGTCACGGTGTCGGCGACGACCCACCTGACGATGCTCGGTCTCCTCGGCCTCGGCAGTCGAACGATCTCGGTCACTCGCCGCGTCGAGGCGGTCGACCGATGATCCGCCGGCTGATTCGCGTCGTTCGCTCGCTCGTCGTGCTCGTCGCTCTCGTCGCTGGTGTGCCATGGGCGTTGGTGCGATGGGTGGGTTCACCGATTCCCGCACGGGTACCCGGCCTGGGAGAGACGATCGACTCGATCGAACGCTCGGGGGTCGAACCTCGAACGATGGTGTGGTGCCTCGCGTTGGTCGTCTGGATCGCGTGGCTGCGGTTGACGGTGGCTCTCTTCGTCGAGGTCATCGGAATCGTGGTGCGGCGTCCTGTTCCGAACATCCGGATGCTGGGATCGAGCCAACGCTTGGCCGCATCGCTCCTCACGTCGATGGTGCTGATCGCCGGCACGCTCGGCGCATCGCGAGGCGCGATGGCGGCGACCGGCTCGACCGGAACTGCCGAATGGCGAGCCGGTGGAGCGCTTCCTTCGCTCGTCGTCGAGGCGTCCGACTTGCTCGGGGCGGCTCCTGCAGCGGTCCCCGCGAATCCGGCCACGTGGACGGTCATGCGCAACGATTCGCTGTGGCGCATCGCCGAACGGGCGCTCGGCGATGGAACCCGCTGGCGGGAAGTCGCCTCGGTCAATCTCGGTCGCGAAGTCGCTCCAGGCGTCGTCTTTGCGGAACCCGACCAGACGATCCACCCCGGCTGGGTGTTGGCGCTTCCCGAACTGCCACCCCAATCGGCTCCGGCGGCCGACGCTGCAGCAGTTGAGCTGGCGGCGCCCGCCCCGGCTTCTCCACCCCCGACTGATCTGTTGGCCATGACGGGGGCCGGCGACCAGCCGGTCGGGGTCTGCGCCCCGGGTGTCGCGCCGTACGTCCCCGACAGCGCCGGGTTCCCGATCCCCGATCCGGAACCGGCGGCGGCGCCCGGTGGTTTCGTGCCGGCGCAATCGGCGGTACCCGCTGCGTCGGTCGCGCCGGTGACTGATCCGTCGGAACGCTCGGTGGTGTCCCTCGGGCTCGGCGCGGCCACGTTGGTGGCCACCGGTGGTCTCGGGGTGCTCTCGGCCCGCCGCCGTCGCAACCTGCGGGCTGCCGGTGCCGGTGCTCGTCTCGTTCTGCCTCCTGCGGCGGAACTGGTCGACCTCGAGCGCACGCTGCGGGCGGCGTCGGCCGATGAGCTGATGGCCCGGCTCGACCTCGCGCTGCGGGGGGCGGTCGCCGAACTCGTCGATCGGGGCTCATCGGCAAGAGTCCTCGGTGCAGTGGTTGCCCGTGACGGTTCGATCGGCATCCTGCTCGATGCCGAAGTGACCCCGGTGCCGCCGATGGTGGCTGTCGCGTCGAAGCAGTGGCTCGTTCCCGCCACGCTGGCGACGCCCGAGATCCCGAGCGGCCCCCGGTTCGCGCCGTTCCCGTGCCCGGCGCTGGTTCCGGTTGGGCTGACGGCTGATGGTGAGCTGTACCTCGACCTCGAGGCGGTTGGGATCCTGGCGGTCGAGGGATCCGCTCGCCACCGGCGATCCGTGCTCCGTTCATGTGTCGCCGGCATCACGCTGTCACCCCTGGCGACCGGACATCGCGTCGTGACCGTCGGTTTCGAACCGCTCGTGTCGGCGGGAGCGGAGGTTCATCCGGTGGCCGATCTCGACGAGGCGATCGAATGGGCCGCTGCGGCGTTGAGCCCGCTGCTCGGGGTACTCCGCCCCGGCGAGGCCACCTCGGCGCTGCGGTCGCGATCCGCGGGAGAACCGTGGGAACCCGTCATCGTCGTGGCGGCGGCGGAACGGGTACCACCGGCCATGGGGAGCGAACTGCTCGCGCTGGCGGTGCCCGGTGGTCGCGGCCTGGGCATCATCACCGATGCGCCAGGGATCGGGGCAACGTGGAAGCTCCGAGAGCTCGACGACACGTGGCGCCTCGAACCGCTCGGGATCGACGTGCGCCCGGTGGGGCTGAGCGCCGACCAGGTCGGACGGCTGGCGACGTTGCTCGCTCACGCCGACGCGCCGGTTCCCCCGTCACCGGCGAACCACCAGGGTGGGCGCGACGAGATCTCGTCGTTCGTCGACCCGCCGTGGCACGTGCTCGTCCAGACGCTCGGCCCGCCGGGCCTGCGTACCGCTGATGGTCTCGCCATCGAGGTCGGACGGGCCAAGGCATTGGAGCTCGTGGTGTGGATGGCGCGCCATCGGTCCACCGCCACCCGCTCGGGGGCTCGCGCCGCGCTCTGGGAGAGCGAGGTCGCCAACGGCACCTTCGCGAACATCGTGTCCGACGCCCGGCAATCGCTCGGCGCCGCCCTCGAGTCCCCGGACGGAGAACCCTGGGTCAGCCGGACCCTCACCGAGCACCTGGAATTGCATCCGTTGGTGTTGACCGATGTCGAGCTGCTGGCGGCACGGCTGGCCCACGCCCGCCGTCAGGCCCCGAGCGCGGCGCGAGCAACCTTGACCGAAGGGTTGGCGTTGGTGAGCGGGCCCCCGTTCGCCGGTGCGCCGTACCTGTGGTCCGATGCCGAGGGCTGGGTGTCCCAGGACACCCTGCTCATCACCGACGCCGCCGCCGAGCTGGCCGGTCTGTGCCTGGCCGACGGGGACCTCGATGGCGTCATGGCGGCGACCGCCGTTGGGCTTCGAGCCCTTCCCGGCCACGAGGAACTGGTCGGGTTGCGGTTACGGGCGCACGCCGGGCGGGGCGATCTGGCCGCGGTTCGGCGGGAGTGGGAGAGCTATGAACGCATCGTGGCCGCCGACACCTTCGGTGACGGCGAGCCGTCACCTCGATTGCTCGAGCTCCGTCACGAGCTGCTCGTCACTCGCCGTCGAGTCGGCTGACCGCGTGGCCGGGCCAGCGGGAACCGCGCGTCGTCGGCTCAGCTGTACTGATCGAGGATGCTGACCTCGGCCAGCCGGGCGAGGCCCTCTTTGATGCCGCGTGCCCGTTCGCGGTCGAGACCGGGGCAGGTGGCCAGCTCTTCGGTGGTGGCCCGCAGCACCTTGGCGAGGGTGCCGAACTGACCCACGACGCAGCCGATCGCACTCCGGGTTCATCCGCGGGCAGCTCGGTGAGCAGCCGGTAGCCGCGCGGCTGGAGCGGATGGTCGAGGTCGGTGGTGTCCTCGAGCCGCAGCACGACGGCAGCGGCGCGCGGATCGAGCAGATCGTCGTCGTCGAGTTCGGCCAGTCGTTCGAGGGCACCGCTCACGGCCGAGGTCGAATCGTTCGGCGAGGTAGTCGCGCAGCACCAGCTCGAGATCGGTGTCGGTGTCGCCGTACAGCTCCTCGAACTGGAGCCGCAGCAGGCGGGCGTCGACGCCGAGCTCGATGATCATCGTCTCGATCTCCTCGGCGATGCGCCGCACCGTCTCGGAGCGTTGCACCACCGTGGCGACGTCGCGCAGGGTGACGAGATCCTCGACCTCGAGCGCGGAGAGGCTGGCGATCGCCTTCGTCGAGGCGGGTCTTGTAGCGCCCCAGGTCTGCAACGCCTGGCTCGCCTTGTCGAGCAGGCGGGGGATCTCCTGCAGCACGTGCTTCGAGTCGCCCACGTAGACGGTGAGCACGCTCATCTCCTCGCTGACCGAGACCACCGGGACATGGCGCAGATGGCGGGCGACCCGTTCGGCGGTGCGGTGGCGGGTACCGGTCTCGCTGGTGGGCACGGTCGGGTCGGGCACGAGATGGACGTTGGCCCGGGCGATCCGGCTGGCGTCCTTGGCGAGGATGATCGCGCCGTCCATCTTGGCCGAGCTCGGACAGCCGCTGCGGGCGAGAACGGGGCGTCGAGCAGGAAGCCGCCGGAGCAGATCGAGAGCACGTCGGCTGCCGTCGCCGACCACGACGAGCGCGCCCATCTTGGCTCGCACGATGCGGTCGAGCCCTTCGCGAAGCGGCTGTTCCCGGGCGCGACCTCACGCAGGGCCTGGTGCAGGGCGTCGACGATCTGTTCCTTCGACGCCGGCATGGGCGAAGTCTATGGGCGAGCTCCTGCCATCGAACAGTCGGTCGCCGAGCGGTGCAACGACCGGCGTGAGCACGCGCAACTCGCCGTGGCCCGGCCGGGGACCGTCGCCCCCGAACGGTGAAGGAGGTGCCGCCCCGGAACTCCGCTCCCGACCGGGACGTCGATCGAGCGCTGGTTCGATGGATGGCGTGAGCCCGGCGAGGACGATGGCTTCGGCGAGCGTGCCGGCGCGCTCGACGCGCATGCCCGGTACCCCGTTCGGGTGCCGAGGTGGGCACGATCGCCCGGGTGAACCCGAGCCGGGCCGCTTCGTGGAGCCGGCGTTTGGTCTGGCGCGGCCTGGCGGAGCTCGCCGCCGAGCCCGATCTCGCCGCACACGACGAGCTCGGCCGGAAGCGGGAGATCGAGCAGCGCCGACGCGGTGGCCAGGCCGATGGCCAGATCGGCGCCCGGGATCGTTGAGCCGCACCCCACCGACGACCGACGCGAACACGTCGAGCCGGGCGAAGGGGAGGCCGGCCCGGCGTTCGAGCACGGCGAGCAGCAGCGACAGCCGGCCCTGCTCGAACCCCTGGGCGGAGCGCCGGGGTTGGGGGAGCCCGACTCTCGGCGACCAGCGCCTGGAGCTCGACGAGCAACGGGCGTTGCCCTTCGAGCGTCGGGCACCACGACCGAGCCGGGGATGCCGGGGCGGCGGTCGGCGAGGAACAGCCCGCTCGGGTCGGGGACGTCGACGAGCCCGGCTCGCTCATCTCGAACAGTCCGAGCTCGCTGGTGGGCCCGAACCGATGCTTCGACGGCGCGCAGCAGCCGGAGCGCGTGGTGGCGCTCGCCTTCGAACGACGAGCACGGTGTCGACGATGTGCTCGAGCACTCGCGGCCCGGCCAGCCCACCGTCCTTGGTGACGTGGCCGACGAGCACGACGGTCAGGCCGCGTCGGCGCTTCGCTTCCTGGACGAGGCGGTGGGCGCATTCGCGGACCTGCACCACCGAGCCGGGCGCCGAGGGCAGATCGGCGTCGGCGATGGTCTGGATCGAGTCGATCGACGACGAGGCCGGGCTCGAGCCGGTCGATCGCGGCGAGCACCGCGCCGAGGTCGGTCTCGGCGTGCAGCCACAGCTTGTCGCGCACCGCCCCGAGCCGTTCGGCGCGCAGCCTGCACCTGCTGGGCGCTCTCCTCGGCCGAGACGTAGAGCACGGTTGCCCGGCCAGCTTGGCGACGCAGCTGGAGCAGGAGCGTCGACTTGCCGATCGCCCGGCTCACCGCCGAGCAGCGTGACCGACCCCGGCACCAGCCCGCCGCCGAGCACCCGGTCGAGCTCGGCGATGCCCGGTCGGGGTCGGGTCGGCTGACGCGTCGGGTCGACCTCGGCCGATCAGCGTGGGCGGTGCCGCCGGGGCGAGCCCGACCAGCCCCTGCGCCGCCCGCCCGACCGCTTCGGCCTCTTCGACGAGCGTGTTCCACGCCCCGCACGACGACGCACCGCCCGCTCCACTTCGGTTCGATGCCGCCGCACTCGCGTGCAGCGGTGGATCACGCGTAGTCTTCGCCATGCCGGTCACCCTACGAAGGGGGTCCTACAGAGTTCCGTGATCCCCGAGTCCGAGCCTGGGATCTTGCGGCGAACGGGGCGGGCCGGCGGCAGTCAGCGCTGTCGTCGACGGACCAGATAGGCGACGGGCACCACCACCAGTGCGAAGAAGACCGCCCACGCCGGGAGCGCCCAGATCGAGAAGTCCCGCAATCGCTGGGCTCGCCGGGCGCCGGCATCGTCGAGCGCGCCGACGGCCGAGAGGTCCTGGTCCGGGCTCGGTCGCGGCGAGGCCGTCGAGGTCGCCGGTCCAGGTGATCGTGGTGCGTTCGCGGTCCTCGTCGTACCGCCCGGCGATCCCGGTGGTCTCTCGACCTCGCCGGGGATCGTGACGGTGAACGTGAGTCCGAGCACGTCGGCCAGACGCAGCTCCTGCTCGGTCAACGACGCCTCGAAGGGCACCGCCCCGACGGCTTCGAGCAGGCCGGCATCGGCGAAGGCGGCGGCGCTCGGGACGATCAGGTTTCCCGACACGGTGGTGGCGATCCGGGTCCGGCTGGCGCTCTGCCCGATGGTGAGCTGTCGCAAGGCGCCATCGGGCGCGCTCAGCTGGGCGAGGATCGCGGTGGCTTCGCCGGGTGTGTCGAACGGGCGGGCCAACGCCAACCGCAAGCCCCCGTCGTCAGTTGGCGCGGGTCCTTCCACCGTCCAGCCGGCGGAGGCGAGGTCGGCCGACCCTCAGGTCGCTCGGCCAGTCCCGGAGCGGCAGCGATCACCTCGGCATCGGCGACGACGGTGACCTCGATGGTGCCCGAGCCGTCCCGATCGACCACCACGTTCACCGCCGCATCCACTCGGCACCCGGCGAGCACGGCCACCGCAGCCAGCCACGCCGCACACCGCGCCAGACGGCACCCGGGCACGCGACGGGGCGAGTGGCGACAGGACATGGGCCCGCCAGTCTCGCGCGACCGGCCGGGGGTGACCCGGGTTCCCCGGTGCGTCGCTCAGCGGGAGAGGAGGAACCCGACGAACCCCGCTTGGGCGAGGTGATACGTCACCATCACCGTGACAGGCATCCACGGCCGTGCCCTGACGAAGCGGTTGGTCCCGAGCGTTGCATCCGAGATGTAGAACAGCCCGGCGGCACCGACGAGCCACCCTTCGCGCGTGGCGCCCGCCACGAGCACCATGGCCGAGATCACCGCAACATAGAGGAGCACAGGGACGCGCATCGCCGGGTCTCGCTCGGCCGCGCCCGCCACGATCGACCGGCCCACCAGGAACCAGGCCACCGCCACGATCACTCCGCCGGCGAGCAGCCCGGCGAGGTGGAGGTCGAGCTGAGCCATCCCGATCACGTAGGCGACATGGGCCAGCAGGAACGAGCCAAGCCCGGCGACGAACCACCGCTCGGCCAGAGGAGGAACACGTCGCCGGCCAGCGAGAGGACCAGGCCGGCGAGCAACCAACCCTGGATCGCACCTCCGCCGTCGGACACCAGCACCGCGGCGATCAGCGCCACCATGGTGCTGGGCTTGGTGATCCACCGCCCGATGGACGCGTCGGCACGCTCACCGCCGCCCCGGCTGACCAAGATCCAATCGCCGACGGCCAACACGGCGGCGAGCACGACGGCGATCACCTGGGCATCCTGCCAGTCGCGCGAGCGCCCCGCCGACCACCACCGGCCGACCACCGCCGCCCTGCCGACACGTGCAGAAACCTCCCCTGAATGGCGTCGGCCACGCGAAACCCGTGTTCGTCGGAGCAGCGCGGCTGTACAGGGGAGGGAACCCGACGTCGTCCGGGGGCGAACCCGCGCTGGCGGTCAGTGGTGCACCTGCCGATGCCCGAGTCGTGCGTGAGGGGGTGTTCGGGCTGGAACGGCGAAGGGCGCCCCGAGGGACGCCCTTCAGTACGGATGGATGGGGCGATGCCCCGGGGATCACTCCGGCGTGGTCGCCGGGCCGTCGCCGGCCAGTTCGATGGCGGCGGGGGGCTGGAAGCCCTCGACCGTGTGGAACGACAGCCGCTGTTCGCCCGGCTTGTCGGGATCGTCCTCGACATCGACGACGATGATCTCGCCGGCGTGGAACTCCTTGTAGAGGATCCGTCTCCGACACCGCGTCCTCGACCATCCGCTGGATGGCCCGACGCAACGGCCGGGCCCCGAGCTGCGGGTCGTAGCCCTTCTTGGCGAGCAGCTGCTTGGCGGCGGTCGTGAGCTCCAGGCCGAGGCCCTGGCCTTCGAGCTGGCCGGTGAGCCGCTTGATCATCAGGTCGACCATCTGGGTCACCTCGTCCTGCGACAGCTCGTGGAAGACGATGATGTCGTCGATGCGGTTGAGGAACTCGGGGCGGAAGTGCTGCTTGAGCGCTTCGTTGACCTTGTCCTTCATCCGCTCGTAGTTCATCGCCTCGTCGACCTTGGTGAAGCCGACGTTGGCCTTGCGCAGGTCCTGGGTGCCGAGGTTCGAGGTCATGATCAGCACGGTGTTGCGGAAGTCGACGGTGCGGCCCTGGCTGTCGGTCAGCCGGCCCTCTTCCAGGATCTGGAGCAGCGTGTTGAACACGTCGGGGTGGGCCTTTTCGATCTCGTCGAACAGCACCACGCTGAACGGCTTGCGCCGCACGGCCTCGGTGAGCTGGCCGCCCTCTTCGTACCCGACGTAGCCGGGAGGCGAACCGACGAGGCGGCTGACCGTGTGCTTCTCCATGTACTCCGACATGTCGAGGCTGATGAGCGACGTTGTCGTCGCCGAACAGGAACTCGGCGAGCGTCTTGGCCAGCTCGGTCTTGCCGACGCCGGTCGGGCCCAGGAAGATGAACGAGCCCGACGGGCGCTTCGGGTCCTTGAGCCCGGCCCGGGTGCGGCGGATCGCCTGGGAGACCGCCTTGATGGCGTTCTCCTGGCCGATGATCCGCTTGTGCAGCTCGCCCTCCATGTTGAGGAGCTTCTGGGTCTCCTCCTCGGTGAGCTTGTAGACCGGGATGCCGGTCCAGATCGAGAGCACCTCGGCGATGGCCTCTTCGTCGACCTCGTCGAACAGGTCGACGCCGGACGCCTTGATCTCGGCTTCCTTGGCCGACTTCTCCTCGAGGAGCGCCTTCTCCTGATCGCGCAGGCGGCCGGCCTCTTCGAAGCGCTGCTCCTCGACGGCCTTCTTCTTGGCCTCCTGGACGCTGGTGAGCTTGGTCTCGAGCTCCTTCAGGTCGGGCGGGGTCTGCATGCGCTTGATGCGCAGGCGCGAGCCGGCCTCGTCGATGAGGTCGATGGCCTTGTCGGGAAGGTGACGATCGGAGATGTAGCGATCGGCGAGGTTCGCCGCGGCGACGAGCGCCTGATCGGTGATCGTGACCCGGTGATGCGCCTCGTACCGGTCGCGCAGGCCCTTCAGGATCTCGATGGTGTGGGCGAGCGTCGGCTCGTCGACCTTCACCGGCTGGAAGCGGCGCTCGAGCGCGGCGTCCTTCTCGAGGTGCTTGCGGTACTCGTCGAGCGTGGTGGCGCCGATGGTCTGCAGCTCACCGCGGGCGAGCATCGGCTTGAGGATGCTGGCGGCGTCGATGGCGCCCTTCGGCCGCACCGGCGCCGACGAGGGTGTGGATCTCGTCGATGAACAGCACGATGTCGCCGCGGGTGCGGATCTCCTTGAGCACCTTCTTCAGCCGCTCCTCGAAGTCGCCGCGGTAGCGGGAGCCGGCGACGAGGGCGCCGAGGTCGAGGGTGTAGAGCTGCTTGCCCTTGCAGCGTCTCGGGGACGTCGTTGGACACGATCTTCTGGGCCAGGCCCTCGACGATGGCGGTCTTGCCGACGCCGGGCTCGCCGATCAGCACCGGGTTGTTCTTGGTGCGCCGACTCAGCACCTGCATGACCCGCTCGAGCTCGCGGAAGCGACCGATGACCGGGTCGAGCTTCTTCTCGCGGGCGAGCTGGGTGAGGTTGCGGCCGAACTGGTCGAGGATCTGGGAGTTGCCCTTGTCGCCCTCGGCCGACGGAGCCTGGCCGCCGCCGCGCACGCCGATGCCGCGGCGCCGCTCGCCGGCCGGCTCGGACTTGCCCTGCGGGCCCTGGTAGCCCGAGAGCAGCTGGATGACCTGCTGGCGGACCCGGCTGAGGTCGGCGCCGAGCTTGACGAGCACCTGGGCGGCGACGCCCTCGCCCTCACGGATCAGGCCGAGCAGGATGTGCTCGGTGCCGATGTAGTTGTGGCCGAGCTGCAGCGCCTCGCGCAGCGAGAGCTCGAGCACCTTCTTGGCGCGGGGCGTGAACGGGATGTGCCCGCTCGGCGAGGAACCGCCCTGACCGATGATGTCCTGCACCTGGTTGCGAACCGCTTCCAGGGAGATGCCGAGCGACTCGAGGGCCTTGGCGGCGACCCCTTCGCCCTCGTGGATGAGACCGAGGAGGATGTGCTCGGTGCCGATGTAGCTGTGGTTCAGGAGGCGCGCTTCCTCTTGGGCCAGAACCACGACTCGGCGAGCTCGGTCGGTGAAGCGTTCGAACACGGAAAACCGCCTTCAGCTGACGGTGGATGTTTGACCCGGAGTGTACCGGGGGTGTACTCGCGCGTGGGCGGGCGAGAGGTGGTCCTTGCACTGGCGACGCTTGTGCGATGCTGAGGCCGGTATCGGCAGCTCGATGTCTACGCACGTGCGTTCGGGGTCCCGGACCCGCATCACGGGAGTCGGGAACCGGACGACTATTTCAGGAGGGCGGTCGGTCGCTCGACAGTTCGCGTCCCGGCAGCCCCACCACGTAGCCTGATTCCGCGTGGCCGCCGCCTCCCCCCTGCTCGCCCTTCCGACCTCCGACGCCGACCGAGCGCGGGTCGAGGCCGCCCTGCGCGATCGGTGCACGACCCCCGATCCGTACATCACCGAACTGGCCAGCCACCTGCTCCTGGTCGCGGTGGCAAGCGGCTTCGCCCGGTGATGGCGGTGGCCGCCGGGCTGGCCGACGGCCGGGACGAGGCGAGCGACGACGTCGTGCTCGGTGGGGTGGCCTGCGAGCTGGTCCACGTCGGTTCGCTCTACCACGACGACGTGATGGACGAGGCCGAGACCCGGCGCGGCGTCGAGACCGTCAATGCCAAGTGGGGCAACCTGCAGGCGATCGTCGCCGGCGACTTCCTGCTGTCGCGGGCGTCGGAGATCGCCGCGTCGCTCGGCACCGAGGTCGCCGGCCTGCTGGCCAACACGATCGGCCGGCTGTGCTTCGGCCAGATCAACGAGGTCCGCACGACCTACCAGATCGCGCCGCACCGAGGCGCAGTACCTCGAGTCGATCGAAGGCAAGACGGCGGCGCTGTTCGCCACCTCGGCCCGGATCGGCGGCATCGTGGCCGGTCATCCCCGGCACGTGGATCGACCAGCTCACCGACTACGGGCTGGCCTACGGCATGGTGTTCCAGATCGTCGACGACCTGCTCGACCTCACCGCCACCGAGAGCCAGCTCGGCAAGCCGGCCGGTCACGACCTCGAAGAAGGCGTCTACACCCTGCCGGTGCTGCGGACCCTGGCGGCCGCAGGAGTCGCCGTCGCCGACGAGCTGCGCGATCTGCTCGGCAGCCGCTGTCGCCGGCCGAGCGCGACAAGGCGCTGGCCATCGTGCGGATCAGCGACGGCATCGCCGCAGGCCTACGAGGTCGGGCGGGCCTACGCCGACGCAGCCGTCGGCCTGTGCCGACATCTCCCCGACAACGCGGCGACCGACGCGCTGCGCGCCGCGCCGCTACGCGTTGCTCGACACGGTCGAGCTCTAGATCGACTCGTCCGATGACGGCCGCCGCAGGCGGCCGAGGCCCGGACAGGTAAGCGCCCTTCGATCCGTGGGCCAGCCGAACGCAGTCGCCGGCCAGCGAACGAGCGGCGAGCACCACGGATGGCGCGCCGACGACCAGCACGGCTCGGGCCACGAGCCGCATCGGAGTGGCGAACCGCCACCGCTTGAGCTGGCTCGACACCACCACTGTTGCATCGCCCGAGCCACCGTCCGGGCCGCGATCGAGCAGATCGCCGTGCGGTCTCGTCGCGATCGGCGCTCCCACTAGCCTGCTCAACGCCGGGATGGCGTGGAACGTCACGCCGGGAGGGCCGAGACGCCCTTGCGCCTGGTTGTCGGCGATGAAGGCGAACGTCTCGTCGGGTGCTTGCACACCGCCCGGGGCGGCGAGGCCCGGGGGTCGATCCAGCACGGCCAGCACGACAACGTCCGGTCGTAGTCGGTCACACCAGCGGGTGCGGAACCCGACGTCGCGGCCAGCAGGAGCGACAGCGCCTGGGGAACCGGGCAGGTGACGATCACGGCGTCGGCCGCGATCAGCTGGCCGTCGTCGAGCACGACCGACCAGCGCGGGCCCGATCGCGCCGAGCGCAGGGCGAACGACGTGCCGACGACCACAGCGGACGTCGAGTCCCTCTGCGAGGTGCTTGGCGAGGGCGTTCATGCCGCCGGCGACCACGTAACCGGGGTGACCGTCGCCGATCCCGAACCCCTCGGCACCACTCCCGCACCAGGCCCGTCGGCGATCAGTGGGTCGATGAAGCTTTGGAACTGGGACGCTGCGAACAGTGAAGAATTGCGCTCCGTGATCCAGGTTCGCTCCGTCGATCCGCCGGGTGGCCAGTCGGCCGCCGGCGGAGCGGCCCTTGTCGAGCAGGGTGACGGCGTGGCCGTCGATGCTCAGCCGGTCGGGCCGCCGCAGCCCCGCCAAGCCCGCTCCGACGATCACGATTCGCATCGGCGAAGCTTCGCAGCCGCATGCCGCTCCGTCGTCGCTGTCGGCCCATCCTCGAGCAAACTAGCGCGACCAAGTGCCACGGTGGAGCGTCATGACCATTGACGTGACGCCTGACGGCCTCGCCGGGCAGCCCGCCTTGGCTCGGTCCGATGAGCTGGTCGAGCGAGCTCACCGGATTGACGCCGCGCTGATCTTCCGGGTCGCCATGTCGATCGTGCGGAACCGCACGGTGGCGGAGGACGTCGTGCAAGAGACACTGGTGAAGGCTTGGTCGCAATCTCGACAAGTTCCGAGGCGACGCGCCCTTCCGCGTGTGGGTGCTGCGCATCGCCAACAACACCGCCATCTCGATGCTCCGCAAGCAACGCGACCAACCCACCGACCCGGTCGCGCTGGCCGAGGTCGCGCTCCAACCTGGCCGGTCCGGATCGGCGCGGCCGAGGGCACGGGCGATGCTCGATCAGCTCTGGGCGGCGCTCGACCAGCTCGATCCGCTGAGCAGGACCGATCGTCGTGCTCCGCGAGCTCGAAGGGATGAGCTACGAGGACATCGCCGACGCGCTCGACGTCGCCCTGCCGACCGTGAAGACCCGCCTGTTCCGACGCCCGCCGTGAACTGGCCACTCGACTGGACGCGTGGCGATGAGCTACGCGCACATCCCGGCCGACGAGGTGCTGCTCGGATGGCTCGACCACGACCCGTTTCGTCTCGAGCGGCACCTCGCCGAGTTCCCCGACGGACGACCGACCGGCTCGATCGACTGACGGCACTGCCCGAGTCGATCAAGGACCGGCTTCGCCGAGGCGCTGGCGGTGCCCGACGACGCTCGCCGAACTTGTACGCCGCGCCGTGCAGGGCAACCCTGCTCGCCGTGAGGCCGGCCAGGTGCTGTTCGACCTGCTCGGGACGTCGTGGCAGGACCGCTGCCTTGCTGTGGTCGGACGAGGAGATCGAATGAACCCCTGGATCGGTGCCGCTCATCGCCGTCGTGGTCGCCGTGATCCTCGGCTCGGTCGCCGGAAAGGTGGTTCGCAAGGTCCTCGCCCACGAGCGCCAGCCTGCGGCGCTCCGGGAGGTCGCGGCCAGCATCGGGGGATTCGTGTTCGCCCTCTGCCTCGCTGCGGGCCTGATCACCGCAGTCGGGATCGTCTCCCCCGATCAGCTCGACACCATCCCGCGCGACCTCGTGAACTACTTCCCGCAGGTGATGGTCGGCGGGAATGCTCGTGTTGCTCGGCAACATCGCCGGCGTCCGTGCTCGGCATGGTGGTCGGTCGGGCCGCGCAACGAGCATCGGGTGAGCCGAAGCCCAAGGTGGTCAAGGCCATCAAGGGTGCCTGTCTGGGGACTGCGATCATCCTGGGCGTCAGCCAACTCGGCATCGACACCACGATCGTCAACCTGGCGGTCGCCGCGCTGCTCTTCAGCGCCGGAGCAACGGTCACCCTGCTCACGGCATTCGGTGGGCGAGACATGGCCCGCAAGGTCGCCGCTGGACGCTACGTCCGGCGAATCCTTCCGGTTGGCGCCGAGTTGACCGCACCTGTTCAGGGCACGGTCGTCAAGGTCCACCCGGCCTCGGTCGAGGTTCGTCGTCCCGATGGCGTGACCGTGCACGTCCCGTCGGCCCAGCTCATGGACGCGCCGATCGAGTTCCGGCGCGACACCTCCGACTCGACGCCAGGCTGGCCCCCGCCGACCGATCTCGGGAGCTGATCAGGCCGCCGCTGAGGTCTCGGAGCGGCTGACCTGTCGCCAGAAGTCGCCGACCACCCGATTGAAGGGCCGCCAGTGCTCGACCATCAGTCCGTGGGCGGCGCCGGAGATGACGACCAGTTCGGCTCCGGGAATCCGTTCGGCGAGCTCCTCGCTGTCACCGCGGGGCGTCAAGATGTCCTGGTTGCCCACCACCACCAAGGTGGGCACGCGCAGTTCGGCCAGTCGCTCGGCGGCATCGGACTCCGCCGCCGCGAGGATGGCGTCGACCTGGGCGACGAAGGCGTGGCTCGGCTGTGACATGGCCATCGGTCCGAGCCAGCCGAACAGCGGTGAGATCCGCCGCAGCGACCGAGGTCCGATCACCCAGCGGGCAGCCTGATGGGAGAGCGCACCCATGCCCTCGACCGCTCGCCAGCGCTCGACCACTCCGAGAGCAACTCGTGACGCCACGGATGGTTGCGACACGCGGTGCACGCCAACACGAGGGATCGGACCCGTTCCGGGTAGGTGATCGCGAGCACCTGAGCGATGGCGCCCCCCATCGACGCGCCCATCACGTGGGCCTTCTCGATGCCCGCTGCGTCGAGCACCCGAATCGGCGTCGTCGGCCATCTGTTCGAGTGAGTACGGCCCCTCTGGCTTGTCGCTGCGGCCGCTCCCCCGGTTGTCGAGGGCGATCGTGCGAAACGACGGAGCGAAGGCCAATCGCTGCAGGCTCCATCCGGTCTTGTCGGTGCCGAGCCCCTGGATCATCAGGACCGGCTCCGCTCTGCCCCTCCCGACGACCTCGTAGTGGAGCCGGGCACCGTCGGATGCGACGGCGAACGCCATCAGAAACCCTCCACGCTTGCGAACGATGGTTGCTCGGCCGGGCGGACGCGCACGATGGGTTCCCATCGTACAGAGCGTCGAGTACTTGCTCGGTGCTCCAGCTCGGGCCGTGGCCCAGGAGCTCGGTGGCGAGCGAGGCATCCGCCAGGCGACCTTTGGTCAGGAGCTCGGCGAGGTGAGCGGGCACTGGCGCCCCCAGGGCGCGGGCTCCCATCCGGGCCGGGATCCATTGCGGCCCGACGACCGGCCAGGGCATCCGCTTCCCGTACCGCAGTGCGCCCCGTACGGTGACCGAGCCGGGTGCGACGATGTTCAGGGCACCATCGATGCCGCGACGGGCTGCGGTGACCACCGCCAGTCGCGGCGTCCCGGCTGTCGATCACCGAGAAGCGTGACCGGCCACACAACCCGATCAGATCGACGGGCACGACGGGGAGCCGGAGCAACCGTCCGAGGGGACTCGGGACGTGAGGGCCCATCACCGGAGCCAGCCGAAGCGATGTCACGGGGACGTCGGCGTTCGCGCCCGAGCAGGCGAGCCCGTGCTTCGACGTCGGCCAACTCCCGGCCGAACGGGGAGGTCGGCGCGGCCGGGGCCGACTCGTCGGGGACGCGTGGGCGGTCGCCACCCCGGCCGTACAGCTCGATGCCGGAGCGGACCACCACCCCGGACAGCGACGGGCAATCGGCGGCGGCACGGAACACCGCGGCGGCGAGTTTGGGGGACCAGTGCGCGGCTTGGGCCGGCGTTGCTCGGGCGTCGGGCTCCCAGACGCCGAAGTGGACCACGATCTGCGGGTCGAACTCGGTGACGATCCGGTGAACCTTGGGTTCGTCGAGGGGATCGATCCGATGGAAATCGGACGTACGGAGACGACGGCGCGGCGGGTCCACATCGATGCCGCGGAGCTCGCCGACCCAGGGCGCGCGTTCGAGGAACGCTGCTACCTGTGATCCGAGCTCTGCCCCCATTCCTGTCACCAGGACACGCTGTGTCCGCACGCTTCGCACGCTAACCCACCGGCAGCGTTCGGCCGGGGTCGCGGGATCCTCCACGAAGGGTGCGTTGCGCGCGACTGTCGCCACGGTCTATGGTGATCAGCGTCCATGATGACCGCTGAGATAACTCCCCAGCGGCCGGGTTGGGCGGAGCCGGTCGGCTCTTCCCCGCGCCCCCACTTCCGGTGGCAGCGGGCTCTTGGCGCGCTTGGCATGGTGATCGGTGCGTCCATCGCGACTCCTGTTGCTGCGAGCGCGTCTGCGACCACCGCTCCCTCGACGACCACGGCCGCGCCCCTGATCCCGCTCGACGCCTTCCCGGTCCAGGCGCCGTGTGCGTTCTGGGACACGTTCGGTGCGCCCCGGCCCCCCGGCCGGGTGCACGAAGGGGTCGACATCGGCGCGGCCGAGGGCAAGGAGGTCTACGCCGTGCGATCCGGCCGGATCTCCAAGGTGCTAGTGGACTCGCCGACGAACCGGGGCGGCAACAGCTTCCGGCTGACGGCGGCGGACGGCACGTACTTCTTCTATGGCCACCTCTCGGCATTCGCCACGGGCATCGTCGTCCGGCGCCAAGGTCAACGCCGGTGACGTGATCGGCTATGTCGGGCACACGGGCAATGCCGGCACGGTGAACCATCTGCACTTCGAGATCCACCCCGGCGGCGGCGCGGCCGTGAACGGCTACCCGTCGCTGCGGGCAGTGGACGGCTGCAAGAAGCCGGCCAAGGTCGCTCCACCGCGGCTCCGACGACCGCCACCACGCCGGCGGGTCCCGCGCCCGCTCCGGCTCCGGCAGTGGCTCCCGCTCCGGCAGTGTCGGCGCCCGCGACGCCGGCGCCCTCGAACGGGAGCTCCACTGCTGCTCGCCTGGCGTTGTCGGCGCCGTCTCGGGTGGTCAACTCGGGTGGTGGGCTGGGCGCCCGGGCCGCAGCCGGGTCGCGCACGTCGTACACCGTCACCGGTGTCGGCGGCGTGCCCGCCACGGCGACTCTCGTCCTCGTCAACGTCACGGCCGCGTCCCCCGGCGCGAACGGGCACCTCACCGTGCTGCCGTGCTCGGCCGGACCGACGAACGCGTCCACCCTCAACTTCCGGGCCGGCTTCAACGACGCCGCGTCGGCACTGGTGGCGCCGTCCGACGGCAAGATCTGTGTCGAGACGAGCAGCACCACCAACGTGCTCATCGACGTCGTCGGCTACGACGGTGAATGGTCGGCCGGCGTCACCCCGATTCGCCCGACCCGCCTGCTGGAGCGCACCACGTTGGTGCCGGGCACACCGCTGGTCGTCAAGGCCTCCGGGGTCGGCAACGTTCCGCCCTCGAACGCCGTGTCGATCACGGTCAGCTCCACGAACGCCGTGGCCGGCGGCAACATCGCGGTGCACGCCTGCGACAAGAAGCGTCCCAAGGTCGCCCAGGTCACCGTGGGCGGCGGTCCGTCGTCGACGGGGCTCAACGCCCGGCTGGCGGCTGACGGAACCTTGTGCGTGGTGTCGAACGTGAACGTGGACGTGACGATCGACGCGACGGCTGCGTGGGCCATCGGGGGATCGAACAAGCTGCGAGCCGTCCCCGCCGGTGCGGGCCTACGACTCGCGCTCGTCGGGTCTGGTGAGTGCGGGGCAGGTCGTCCAGATCCACGTGGCCAACGACGAGCTGCCCTGGTCGGCCAAGGTCGCCTCGGTCGTGATCAGCGGATTGGGTGCCGGTGAGACCGGAACGGTCGCCGCATGGCCCTGCGGCCAGCAGCAACCCGGGGACCACTGCGCTCACCGTCGCCTCGGGACGAACGGCCAGCGCCACGGTGTTCGTCGGCTTGGGGAACGGCAAGCTCTGCTTGTCGCCGACCACGACGCGATGCATCTCCTGGTCGACGTCACCGGCGGCGCCTGATCAGCCGAAGCCGCGACTGTCCTGCTTGAGCGCGGTGTCCACCGACAGCGCGGAGGCGATGACCAGCGACAGCAAGGGCTGGGGGATCTGGGTGTGGAGATGCACGACGTAGTTGTCGGCCGTGGTGAACAGGGTCTTGGCGAGGCCCTCCCAGGTCTTGGTGATGCGGGCGATCTCCTGGCCGGCCGCGTCTTCGATGCGGAAGTTCCACGCCCGCCAGTTCTCGGCCTTGATCGCGCCGAGCATCTGGCCGTTGGCCTCGAGCCCGAAATGGATCTTGCCGATCATGTTCTCCTGCACGATCCGGCCGATCTCCTGACCGGCAGGGGTCTCCACCAGCACGGTGCTCTTGAAGACCTTGCGAGGCCGGGTCAGGAGCAGCTGTACGGCGCCGTTCGCGTCGCGCACCTCGAGGCGATGAGTCATGAACTGGTCGAGACTGGTGACCGCACGCAACACCTTCTTGGCGGTGGTCTGACCGACCTGGGTGACTGAACCAACCTGCTGGCCGGCCTGGTTGAACACTGCGTACTGGTTCGTGAGCTCGATCAGCTTGACCTTCTGGTTGACCACCAGGATCGGTTCGGTGAACAGCGTCCCGCCCCCGAGCGCCGGGTCGTTGGTCCCCGCGACCTGCCCGCCGGCACCGGCGATCTGATGGCGGACCTTCTCGGCGGTGGTCTGGGTGGGTCGGGAACCCTCGAGCGGGTCGGTCTGCTGCTGGCCGGACGTCGAGACGTGCTCGGTCCAGGCCGCACCGTCCCAGTAGCGGAGCTCGAACCGACCCATCGGATCGGGATACCAGTTCGCCGGGGTAGTCGCCATCGGCGGAGACTACAAGCGCAGCGCGTCTGCCGTTCAGCGCGCTCGGACGCTACGACCCGAGCCGATCGACGTTCAGGATCAGCTCGCGGGCGAACGGGTCGAGCTGACGCCCGGCGATCCGCTCGGTGAGCGCGATGGCCTTCGAGCCGTCGGGCACGAGGCCGGACCAGCGGATGTAGCCACCCATCATGCCGATGATGCGATCGCCGACTTCCTCGGCGTGGACGATCACCTTCTGCCCCGAGCCGAGCAGCCCGTTGAGCTCGGTGTACAGCGCCAGCAGGTACGGCGACAGCTCCTCGGCCGGGAAGTGCGGGCGGTGGCGGTAGATGACGTTGAGCTCGTCGTAGTTGTGCAGGTTGTGGGGTGCTGCGATGATCGAGATCACGCATCCGAATCCGTTCTCCCGGATCCAGATGATCTCCTCCTGGCGGCGGACGCGGCGATGGTTCTCCCCGTAGCCACCCGGACGTTCGCAGACCGCGAGCTTGTCCTTGATGATCCAGGTGAAGTGCCGCGGCGTGATGCCGAGCGCCCACTTACCACGCAATCGCGGCGCCATCAGGCCGCTCCTTCCCTCGACGTGGTGCGCCTGGCGCCCGGCCCGTTCATCGCAGCGACATTACCGGAGGGACTGCGTTCTCCCCGAGGGGGTCTCGGTCGGATCAGGCCCCCGGGACGATTCGCAGGCGCATGCGGTGCCGCTCGACGCGCCGACCAGCGCCGATCTCGCAGGCCACTGCCTCATCGTTCGCAACGCGCGAGGACCCGCGCCACGGTCGCCGCGTCGGGCGGGTACCCGCCGAGGGTCGGCGCCAGCCACTGGCGGATGGCCCGGCGGGCGAGGGGCGGCGGCGCAGTCTGCAACGCCCGGGCGTCGCTCGGATCGAGCGTCGCCGCCAGCTCGTCGAGCAATGCTGCATCGTCGGCCAGGAGGTCCGCCTGGCGGGCCAGCAGCGCCGCCATGTCACGATGGGCCAGGTCGTCGAGCAAGGGCAGCAGCTCGTGGCGGACCCGGTTGCGGCCGAACCGGGCGTCGCGATTCGCTCGGGTCCACGACAGGGACTCAGTTCGAGCGCCGCACACGAGCGAGTGGGTCTCGGCGCGGCGCAGGGCGAGGAGCGGACGTCGGGGCAGGCCCTGGGCGCGCATGCCGGCGAGTCCAACGATTCCGCTGCCGCGGAGCAGGTTGAGCAGCACCGTCTCGGCCTGGTCGTCGGCCGTGTGGCCGGTGAGCACATCGGGGGGGAGCACTCCGTAGCGGGCCGCCCGGGCTCGGGCCTCCAGGTTGGGGCCAGGCGCGACTCGCACCTGTTCGGCCCGGAACCGGGCGCCGAAGCGCTCGGCGGCCACCGCCACGAGCTCGGCCTCGACCGCCGAGCCAGGACGCAACCCGTGATCGACGTGGACTGCGGTGACGTCACAGCCGGCGGCACAGGCCAGGGCGAGCAGGGCGAGCGAGTCGGCGCCGCCGGACACCGCACATTCCACCGACACCGCCGGGGCGGGGAACCGGCACCGGGTGAGCAGCGTGCCGACAAGGGCCGACGCGTCGACGGGGACGGGCGTGGGGACGAGGCGTCCCGGTTCGGCGGGCTCGCTCGCGATCACCCGCTCGGCAGCTTCAGTCGCGGGACTGTTGGCGGCGCGTCGGATACTGCGGACGCACGACCTTCTGCAGGTACTGGGCGACGAAGCCGAGCATGGTGCCGACGACGACGACGGTGAACACGACACCGATCCACCAGTGCCATGGTTCGAGGCGGGCGAGAAGCATGAGTTCGATCGTAGCCCCAGCGAACCCCGTCGACCCAGGTCACCCGAACGCGAAGGCGGCGACCGAAACGCCTGCCGCCTCGAGCGCGTGGCGAACACCACGGGCGATCTCGACCGCTCCCGGCGTGTCGCCGTGCACACAGACCGATGCCGCCTGCACCCGCACCGTCGTGCCCTCGGCAGTCGTGACCGTGCCGCGGCGCGCCAGCTCGACGCAGCGATCGACCACCATCGCCTGATCGTGCAGGACCGCGCCGACCTCGGAACGGGGCACGAGCGTGCCATCGGCAGCGGTACAGCCGCGATCGGCGAACGCCTCGGAAACCGCGCGGAGCCCGGCCAGCTCGGCCAGGCGGAGCAGTTCCGAGCCGGGAAGGGCCAGCACGGCGAGTGAGGGGTCGACGGCGCGCACCGCGGCGATCACGGCTGCTGCCTGGGCGGTGTCGTGCACGACGGTGTTGTACAGCGCCCCGTGGGGCTTCACGTAGCGCACGCGGTCGCCCGCCACGCGGGCGAACGCCTCCAGTGCGCCGAGCTGGAACACCACATCGGCCTCCAACTCCGAGGGGTCGATGTCGATGCGTCGACGGCCGAAACCGATCAGATCGCGGTAGCCCACCTGGGCACCGATCGCCACGCCTCGATCGACTGCGCGGGCGCAGACGCGTCGCATGGTGACGGGGTCACCGCCGTGAAACCCGCAGGCCACATTGGCGCTCGTCACCACATCGAGCAGCGCCTCGTCGTCGCCGAGCTGCCAGATACCGAACCCCTCGCCGAGATCGGCGTTCAGATCGATGGTGACGCCCATCCCCGCACGGTATCGGCAGGCACGAGCTACCTTCGCCGTGGACGTGACCGGCTCCCCGGCACGCCGCGACCAGGCGAAGGAGACCCGGTGGCCCAAGCGATGGTGTCGGTTCGTGGCGAGGCAGTGCTCGAGGTGGAACCGGAGCTGGCGACGATCTGGGTGGCCGTCACCGCCCAGGACTCGGAGCGGACCACGGTCGTTGCCCGGCTCAACGATCGGATGGCCGCGGTGCGACAGGTGCTCGATGGCTTCGGCGCCGCCGTCGACCAGGTCGAGACCTCGGCGATCCACGTGGGCCCGCGCTGGAAGCAGGGGCGGGGCAACGAGCGGATCGTGGGGTACTCGGGAACGGTTCGAACCATGATCACCCTGGTGCAGTTCGAGCGGTTGGGGGAGCTGATCGCCCAGCTCTCGGCGGTCGAGCTCGCCGAGGTGAACGGACCGTCCTGGTCGTTGCGCCCGGGTTCGCTGGCGCCGGGGGCGGCTCGGATCCGGGCCGTGCGCGACGCGGTGGTGCGCGCCCGAGAGTATGCCGCCGCACTCGGGAGTGAGCTCGGAGAACTGATCGAGCTCGCCGATGTCGGACTCTCGGCAGGCTCGCCGGCCCCGCGAGCCATGGCGATGTCGTTCTCGGGCCGAGCGCTGGCGATGGGCCGCGCCGGAGGTGACGACGAGCTCACGTTCGACATCGAGCCGGTCCCCCAGACGGTCGTGGCCAACGTGGAAGCCCGATTCGCCATCACGAGCCCCGATCTCACGCTGGCCGGTGGCCTGATCTGACGCTCGAGAGTCCTCAACCTCGGGCGCGTCGCAACCGGAAGCGCAGCGTGTCGCCCGGGCGGAACTGGGCGGCCCGGTCGACATCGGCCTCGTCGACCACCGCGAGCACCGGATAGCCGCCGGTGACGGGATGATCGGCCATGAGGAGCACCGGCCGACCGTCCGGTGGAACCTGGAGGGCGCCCCGGACCATGCCCTCGGGAGGCAGCTCGCCGGCTCGCCGCTCGATGGCCGGACCGACGAGGCGCAGCCCGACCCGATCGCTCGCCGCGCCGACGGTCCAGGTGGTGGCGAGGAGCTGGGGGAGCGATCCCCAGTCGTCGCGAGGTCCACGCGACACCGCCGACGCTGTCCTCGCCGGCGCGTTCGGCGCACCGGCGCCACGTGCGTCGGGGGGAACGTCGCGGCTCGGGGCCCCACCGGGAGCACCGCGCCGGCTCGCAACTTCGGCGGGCCGAGGCCCGACAGGGTGTCGGTCGAGCGCGAGCCCAGCACCGGCTCGACCGCGATGCCGCCGTGCACCGCGAGGTAGTTGCGCAGCCCCTGCCGGGGCGGACCGATCGTCACCACCGAGCCCGCGGGAACGGCGGTCGCGACACGCGGGCCGAGCGGAGCGGGCGGGGTGACATCGACGGGACCCTCTGCTCCGGTGACCGCCACCAGCATCGCGTCGAGACACCGGATCACGAGCCCGCCGGCAGTGACCTCGATGGTGGCCGCTTCGTCGGCGTTGCCGACGAGGCGATTGGCGAGACGATGGGCGGTGCGGTCGGCGGCCCCGGACCGACCAACCCCCCAGACCCCGAAGCCGATGCGACCGAGGTCCTGCACCGTGGCGAGCGGTCCAGTGGCCAGCACCTCGATCACGGGACCGGCACCTCGTTCACGGTGTCAACGCTTCGATCACGTCGGCGGAGTCGCTGCATCGAGCGCTCGGAATCGGACTTCGGCGCCGGGTGTGAGCACCGATGGCGGTCGGGATCCCAGATCCCACAACGGGATCTCGGTTCGCCCGATCAGTTGCCAGCCGCCGGGACTGGAGCGGGGGTAGATGCCCGTGTACTCATCGGCGAGTGCCACCGACCCCGGCGCCACGGTGGTCCGGGGTGAGGATCTGCGGGGAACCCGCAAGCGCGGGTCGCCACCGGTGAGATAGGCGAATCCGGGGGCGAACCCCAGAAACGCCACCGTGTAACGCGCCTCGGTGTGCCGGCGGATCACCTCTTCCGACGACAGCCCGGCATGATCGGCGACCCATTCGAGATCGGGACCGTCATAGATGGTGGGGAGCTCGACCGGGGTCCCGGAGAACAGCGGTGGACGCTGCGAGCTGGTCGCCTCGATCGATCGGCGCAGCTGGCCGCCGGTCGTGCGAGTCGGATCGAACGTCACGAGCACGGTGACGGCGCCGACGACGATGTCGTCGGCGCCGGCGGGGGGATGCGCCAGCAACGTCGCGGCGAGCGCGGCGGCTTCCGGCCCCGATTGCAGCTCGACCAGCACCGCTCGCTCGCCGACCTCGACCAGCCGCGGCGTCGGGCTCACCTGCTCCAAGCCGTGACGAGCTCGGTCAGGCGCTCGACGAGTGTTGGGTCCGAAGTGGCGGGGACCACGATGAACTCGTCGCACCCGGCGCCTGCCATGCCGTCGAGGACCTCGATCAGGCGTTCGTCGGTGTGGAGCGTCAACATCCCGGCGAGGGAACGGGCTGCTTCGTCGCCGAAGACGGAGAGGTAGTCGAACGCGAAGCGGCGCAACGTCGGCTCGGCGTCGGGGCCGAGCGCCACGAACGCGCCGGAGATGATGCGCGGTCGGTCGGTGCGACCGGCGGCCTGCCACGCCTCGGCGGCGGCCACCCGGGACTGGAGCGCGTCGGCGGGATCGCCGAGCAGACTGAAGCCGCTGATGCCGTCGGCCCACTGGGCGGCCCGAGCCATCGACTTGGGGCCCATCGCGGACGCGAAGACCGGTGGACCGGCGGGGCGGATCGGAACCGGCCCGACTGGGTTCCCGTCGAGCGCCGGGTGCCCGGCCCACAGCCGTTTGATCTCAGGAACGCCGTCGTCGAGACGCTGATGACGTCCGGCGAACGACGATTCCGAGTGCCTCGTAGTCGTCGGCGCGTCCGCCCACTCCGACCGCCAGCTCGCAGCGGCCGTTGGCGATGATGTCGATGGTGGCGACCTGCTTGGCGAGGAGGGCGGGTGCGTGCCACGGCACAACGGCGACGTTGATCAGGACGCGGACCCGTTGCGAGAGCGCCGCAGCCGCGGCACACAGGGTCAGGCCCTCGAGGTTGCGGAACGTGATCCGCTCACCCGCAGAGATGCTCGAGAACGGTCCGCCGTCGATCGCCTCGCACCAGGTGACCAGCCGCTCCCGATCGAGACCTTCGGCCATCTGCGGCAGCGCGACGCCGACCTCCAAGGTTTCAAACCCGTCGTCGTCGGGTTCGCCGAAGCAGAGCTGGATCCTGGCGAGCAGGCCGTCGGGGACCGGCTCGCTGCGGGCTTTGTCGCGCGATCACCGTCTTGAGCTCGGCGTGGAAGTCGAAGGCCGACAAGCAGTCGAGGCACCCGTCGAGGTGGCCTCGGATGACGTGCTTGGCGGATGCGGGCAGCTCGTCATCGAGGAAGCGTTCGAGCTCTCGCAGTGTTTCGTTGCAGTCAGCCACAGTTCATCGTTCCGTTCCCGCAGTGGCCGGCTCGACAGTGGTCGGATCGACCAGCCCACGCTCCACGGCAAAATCGATACAACCGCTTCTGCATCGCCTTTCTTCCCCGATGCAGCCGGGACATCACGGTGCCGATCGGGATGTCGAGCATCTCGGCGATCTCCTTGTACGAGAACTCCTCGACATCGGCCAGCAGCACCGGCAGCCGGAACGCCTCCGGCAGCGCCTCGAGCGCACCCTTGACCTCGTCGTCGGTGAACAGATCCATCATCTGGTCCTCGGCGCTGCGGCTGGCGAGAGCGGCTTCGAGCCCACCGATGCGCCGATAGAGGTAGAGGTCCTCGATGTCGTCGAGATCGGTCTCCTCCGGACGTCGCTGCTTGGCCCGGTAGCGGTTGATGAAGGTGTTGGTGAGGATCCGGTACAGCCAGGCCCGCAGGTTCGAGCCCTCTTCGAAGGTGGCGAAGCTGCGGTACGCCTTGAGGTAGGTCTCCTGGACGAGGTCCTCGGCGTCGGCCTGGTTGCGGGTCATCCTCATCGCCGCCGCGTACAGCTGCGGCATGTACTGCATCGCGTTGTCGGAGAACGTCGAACGGTCGGCCACCGATACCGACGCTACTACGAGGCAGTTCGAACGGCGTTTCCGAGTGAGGAGCCGGACGGCGGGTGGTCGGAGAGGGCGTTGCGTTGCGGCGCACGTTCGTGGCGTGACCCGGCGAGCTCGTCGACCAACTCGTCGAGTGCGCCGACGAAGCGCTCCAGCATCTCGGCGAACACGATCCGTTCGTCGGGTGAGAACTCGCCGAGGAGCCGACCCATGATGACCCGTCGCTTGGCGAGCAGTCGGTCGTGCCACTGCCGGCCGGCGGGCGTCGCCGACACCATCACGACCCGACCGTCGTCGCGAGACGTCTGGCGCTCGGCGAGGCCGAGCGCCACCATGCGCTGCACCGCGCGGGTGGCCGTGCTCGGATCGACCCGCAAGGCGTCGGCGAGCTCACTCATCCGCCACTCCGGCTGCTGCACGATCAGCTCGAGCGTGTCGACCTGACCCGGCTCGAGCGCGTCGAGATCGGTCCCGAACAGGCGGTCCCGAAGGAGCGACATCGCCGCCCCGCGACGGAGGTCGCGCCACGACATGCCGACCCTCCGGGCCAGTTCGACCTGGAGCCTGTCGGTGAAGTCGACCTCGTGGGGGGCGGGCATCTGGTTGATGGTAACGCCCACGCTGATTCACCCGGTGAGAACGCGGGCACCGATCACTCGACCCCGAACAGCTCGAGCAGCCCGGTGATCTCGAGGAGCCGTCGAGCCGGCGCCGACAACCCGACGATCGTGAGCGATCCGCCGGCTTCGCTGATCTGTCGCTGGCCGGAGATGATGCTGCGGAGCCCGGAGGAGTCGATGAATCCGACCCCGGACAGGTCGAGCCTGACGTGGCGGCCGATGGCGGCGGCGAGTGCGTCGTGGAGCCGACCGCAGGTGTTGACGTCGATCTCACCGACGATCGTCAAGGTGATGGCCGTTGCGTCGCTCGTCGAGGTGATCTCGAGGTCTTCGGTACTGCTCATCGGTCGCTCCCAATGGTGTCGATGCCGGGGGTCGTGGTGGTGTCGGAGACGGAGTCGACATCCGTCTCGACGGGCCGCATCTCGTCGTGAAGGGCCCGCAGTGCGGCGCGCAGCAGCCGTGACACGTGCATCTGGCTGATGCCGATCCGTGCTGCGATCTCGGACTGGCTCAACTCATCGAAGAACCGCCAGGTGATGATCCGCTGCTCGCGTTCGGGAAGCGTGGCGATGAGCCGAGCCGCCGCGATGCGGGCTTCGGCCCGATCGAGCTCGATGTCCTCGCCGCCGCGTTGGAGCGGCGAGCCGTCGTCGAAGGCCGGCGCCGACAACGACGCGGGGCGATACGCGTTGGCTGCGTCGAGCGCTTCGAGCACCGCCGACCGCGTTCACCGCAAGGCTGGCGGCCAGCTCGTCGACGGTGGGCGCTCGGCCGAGTTGGTGGCGCAGCGCCTCGGTCCGCTTCGGGAGCACCACGGAGAGATCCTTGGCGGCGCGAGGCACGTGGACAGCCCACGTGGCGTCACGGAAGTGGCGTCGGATCTCACCCAGGACGGTCGGGACGGCGAAGGAGGGGAACGACGAACCGTGCTCCGGATCGAAGCGTTCCACCGCCTTCACAAGACCGAGCTGGGCGACCTGCACGAGGTCGTCGTACGGCTCACCCCGGTCGGCGAACCGGCGTGAGCAGTGATGCGCGATCCAGCGGAACTCCTCGACGAGCTGGTTCCGCACCAGGCGGTCACGAGTGGACGCGAACTCGCGGAACCGGGCGATCGAACGAGCGGGGTCGCCGTGCACGATGTCGTCGTCGTGGTCGTGACTGCCAGGACGCGCCTGGTCGGTGGCTTCGGCGGCCATCACGGCTCCACGGGGTGGGAGCGGAACCAGAACTGGATCCGACCGTCGTGGCGATCGACGCGGTGGGCTTGCACGGCGACCGCGAGGATCTGGCGGGCGAGTGCCGTGCGGTCCTCGTCGCCCAGTTCGGCGGTGCCCAACGCGGAACACGTTCCCGTCACCTCGATGGCATCGTTGTCGAGATGCAGATCGAGCTGGATGGGTGAACCGTCGCCGTGTTCGATCAACCAGACGCACAGCTCGTCGATCGAGATCCGCAGGTCGTCGAGGGCGTCGACGCTCATGCCGATGAGCGACCCGTAGCCGCCGGCGACCAGCCGGGCGAGGCGGACGTGGCGAGGATCGGCGGCGATGATCAGTTGCACCGGATCGATGGCGTTCATCGTGGAGGCTCCTCGATGCGGGGGGATCGGGCCAAGCGGGCGCACGTGGACCCTACGCCCATGGCGCGGGGGCCGGAACGACAAACCGGGACCAGCCCTCAACCGACTCCCGGCGCATCGTCGCCGGCCGGTGCGGTGAGCGCGGCGAATGCCTGCTCGCCACCGACGGTGCCCAGGCGGGCGCGCCGGCTCCTGGCGAACTGCTCTGACTGGAGCGCCTTCCAGGTCGCCTCGGTGCGGTTGGCCACCGCCAACTTGCGCAGGACGCTGCGCACATGGGTCTTCACGGTCTCGGGACTCACCCGCAGGACGCGACCGATCTCCCGATTCGGCCGCCCAGCGCTGATGTGGGCGAGCACCTCGCTCTCTCGAAGCGAGAGGCCGGATTCGCGGAACGGCCAGGACCCCGGAGGGCGGGGCGGCGCCGACAGGCCGACCGGGAGATCGAGCACCGATTCCCCGCGGGCGATCCTGACCAGGTCCTCGACCAGGTTCGGCGCCTCGACGCCCTTCCAGATCACCCCTCGTACGCCTCGCTCGAGGGCGTCATTCGTCAGCTGCCGATCGGCGCCGAACGTGTAGAGCACCACAGCCCGGTCAGGGCGTACCGACACGAGGGCATCGATCTCGTCCCATGGATCGAGATCGCGCCCATACGTATCGACCAGGGCTATGTCGGCGTCGACGTCGTGAGCGGTCGGCTCGATCACCTCGATCCGGGAGTCGGATCGCAGCAACGCCGTGATCGCGCCGACGATCACGTCGTAGTCGTTCAACACCACCACACGCACCGGCCCGCCGCCGGTGTCGGGACGCGGAATATCGGGCACTTGGTTTCTCGTTCCCCATGGGCAACGCGGCCAAACCTCATATGGGTGATGTCAGGAATCGGGTGGGCGTCCGGTGAGCAGATCGGCCCGCACACGGACGGTGCCCGACTCCACGGTGACCGACAACCGGGTGGCCAACGCCGCTACCAGCGGGAGCCCGCGGCCGCGTTCGGCGCTCGCATCGGGCATGCCGAGGGCGACCCGCGATTCGACTGCCGGGGATCGCCTCGCATCAACCCGGTTCGTCACCTCGATGGTGACGACCGTGTCGTCGAGTCTCGCCATGAGCTCGATCGGGGAGCCGGGTGGCCCAGCCTCGAACGCGTTCGTCAGGAGCTCGGCCGCGATCAACGTTCGCGATGCCGCTCGTGTTGGTGTCGAGCCCGTTCGCTTCGAGATGGGCACCGAGCCGATGGCGAAGGCGGGCGAGTTCGTCGGGGTGCCCAGCACAGGTCACCCGAAGTGCTTCGCGACTCCCACCGGGCGCAATCCCAGCGGGAGAACGAGGATGTCCGGACCCGACCATGCTGATCACGGTTCCCGACCTGCCCGCGAAGCAAACGGGGCCGATCGGTGCAACATGGCCCGGGCCTTTGCCGGTCACGGCTCAGTGGGAGAACCGACCCACGAGGTCCTTCAACTCTTGGGCGGCGTCCGAGACCCGGGTCGCTGTCGCCTGAGTGGTGGTGGCTCCGGCGCCCGTCTCCGATGCCGCCTGGATGGTGCCGCTGATCGCTGTGGTGATCGTCTGAGCCGAACTCGACGCGCCGCGAATGCTCCGGGAGATCTCGTTCGTCGTGGCGGTCTGCTCCTCGACCGCCGAGGCGATCACGACCTGGGCGTCGCTGACCGCTGAGATGGTCCGGCGGATCTGGGCGATGGCATCGACCGCGGCGAGCGTGTCGCTCTGGATGCGCTCGATCCGGCGAGTGATGTCGCCGGTGGCACCGGCGGTGGCGTGGGCGAGCTCCTTGACTTCGTGGGCGACCACCGCGAAGCCTTTGCCCGCTTCACCGAGCGCGGGCCGACTCGATCGTGGCGTTCAGGGCGAGGAGGTTCGTCTGCTCTGCGATCGTCGAGATCATGTTGGTGACCTGGGTGATCTCGGCCGAGCTGGCCCCGAGGCGTTCGATGATCTGGTTGGCCGTCTCGGCAGCACCAACGGCGTCGGTCGAGATCGACGCCGCGTCGGCGGCCGAACGGGCGATGTCGTTGATCGCCTGCTGCATCTCGTCGGACGCCGCGACCACGATCTGGATGGCGACGGACACCTCGTCGGCGGCCTGGGCGACCACGTCGGTCTGTTGGATGGTGTTGGTCGACGCCGAGCTCAGTTGTGCGCTCACGCTCGCGAGGTCGTGCGAGCCCGACAGGAGTCGGTCGGCCTGTGCTTCGACCGAGTCCATCGTGTCGGCCAGCTTGATCATGAACTCGTTGAACGACTCGGCGACGCCGCCGAACTCGTCACTCCGGTCGACATCGAGGCGCTGCGTCAGATCGGCATCGCCGCTGGCGATCTCGCTCATCCGACGCCGCAGTGTCGTGACGGGGCCCAGGACGTTGCGGACCACGGCAAAGCTGAGCGGCACGACCAGGGCCAGCGCAGCGAGCAGGAGCACGATCAGCATGGTGCTGCGGCCGTTCGCCGTCTCGATCGCCGCGGACTCGAACGTGGCCGCCTGGTCGATCGCGTGCGCCACCACCTCGTCGATTCCGGCGCGATGGGCTTGGTAGACCTGTTGCATCTCACCATCGAGCAACGTCCGTGCTGCCTCGGAGTCACCCGAATCGAGCAACGGCACCAACTGGTCGCGTGCGATGGCGAAGAACTCCTGCCCCGGCTCGAAGGACGTCACCAGGAGCGACTGCCTGCTCGCCTCGTCCACCAGTTGCTCGTCCCAGAACTCGTGACGGGCCTGGTATTCCGACTCGAGCCGAGCGAAGTCCGCCACCGCATCGGCATAGCCGGTCTGGTCGCCGGCTCCGACCAGGCTGATCATGCGATATGCAGTCAGGTTGGCCTCGACCAGGTAGGCAGGCGGAGGAAGCACGTCAGCGAGGAGCACGTTGTTCAGGGCGATGTGCTGATACTTCGAGCCACCGACGCGAACGTCGGAGACGGTCTGCATCGACATGGCGCCGTAGGTCACGAGGGCAGCCATCGGAATCCCGACGACTGCCCAGAGCTTGCGGCGGACTGAGGTGTTCTTGAGCGACAGGACGGCGGTTCCTTCTTTCCTCTGCTGTTTCCGGTGAGGTGCATCCTGCCGATCGGCGGAGCCCCGGATATCTCAAGGACGCGGGAGACCGTACGCACGAGATCTGGGCCGTTGGACCCGCCCCGAGACCCGACACAGACGGTTTCGACACCGTTGGCGCGCAGAACGGGCCGAACGGCCTTGAGTTTTCCGCGTTCCGCGCGATCAGACCTCCAGAGCGTGACTGCTAGACATGACGTCGAGTGTTCGGTCACCTACTTGAAGTGGTGTCGGTCCGTCGGGTCCGACGCCGGGTAGGGGTGGAACGGCGGCGAATGCCGAGCGGGCCGGGCGTGTCATGACGACGATGCAGGAGGCGGAAGTGGCCAAGGAGCTGGCGGGGCTCATCAGTGCGCCGACCCCGGTGAGTGGGGCGATCAGCGCGGATCCCGGACACGTGTACGTGGTGATGAAGAACGGCCGCACCAGCAAGGTGATCAAGGTCGGCCAGCGGCGGCGCCCCGGCTTCGGAATCCCCGTGTTCGGTGATGTCGAAGTCGTCGCGGTGGTGTGTGGGCGCCGTGAAGCACTGCTCCAGGTGCTCAACGTCTCGACCGCCGATGGGTTTCGCATGCCCAAGGTCGACGTGCGCGTCACCATCTCGCTGGGCGGTGACGACAACTTCAAGGAGTTCAAGCGCGCCGTCGATCGCGACGGGTACGCCTTCGTCGGTCGGGTCGAGACCGTGCTGCGGAGCTCGGTGGATCGCATCCTGCGCCAGCGGTTCAGCGAGACGACTCATCGCGCGCTCTACGGGATGGCAGCGGCCGACCTGTTCGGCGATGTCCGCAACGAACGGCTGGCCGACGGACTGCTCGTGTTGCACTCGATCGACGAAGTGGTGCCCGAGTACGACCCCAAGTTCGTCCAGGTCTACGACGTTGCCCGCGAGACCGCCGCCGTGAAGGCCGAAGGTGCCGTTGCGATGGTCCGCGAGGAGACCAACGCCGAGGTGATGGTGGCCCGGATCCGTTCGTTGACCCCGATCGCCGAGGCCCTCGGGCAGCCGGTCGACTGGCTCCTCGACCCCAAGCTTCGCCGCGGTGCCGAGCAGCGGGCGTTCGAACTCGCCAAGAAGGCCGTCGACAACCCGGCGGTGATGCGCCGGTTCCCTGAGCTCGGCGCCACGGTCCGGGCGATCATCCAGGCCGGCACGCCGATGGCGGCGCCTCGCGTCACCGCCTTGCACCACGGGTACACCGATACCACCGGGCACACCGTCGAGCTCCCGCGGATCATGAACTTCGCGCTGCCATCGCCGGCGACGACTCGCCTGTCATCGGCCGGGCCCGTTCCGCAGCTCCACGTCGACGCTCGTCTGGCCCGGGCCTGGGAAGCATCCGATTGCGACCCGGCCGATCTGCTCGGGATCGCCGGAGCCAGTCGATCGGGCAAGGGGAGTGTGGTGGTGGTGACGGCGAGCCGACCCACCAGCGCGACCTTCGTGCAGCTGCGCGCCGGACTCGCCCATGTCCTCGAGGTCGGTGTCGACCAACTCGGTCTGGCCTGCGTCGTGAACCCGGCCGATGTCGACGCCATCGTGTGCGACTACCTGATGAACCGGCTGTTCTTCGTTCACAACGCGATCAGCATTCGGCTCGTGCCCCAGACCGCGGAAGGCGGTCTCGACCGGTTGCGGATCCTGCTGTCGTCGGAGGATGGCTCGGCGCGCACCCTGCTGCGCTCCATCAACGATCCGGCCGGGCTGATCCTGGAACCCCTCGCTGCACTGCTCCCGTACGCGGGGCTCGAAGCCGAGCTCGACCAGGCCTTCGTTCGATGAACCGGCAGTTGCCCACGGCCGTTCACGTGGCCCACTCGAGCTGGGTGTGGGTCGTCGAGGTTCCGCGCATCACCTCATCTGATCGGGGTGCCGGTGGCGACGGCCCGAACGAGAGTCTCGCGATCCTGCGGGCGATGGCCGCCGACGCGCCGCCAGGCACCGCGCTGCAGGTGCGCTACACGACGGAGGCGATCGACGGTGCCGGCCGGCCAGTTCCGTACTTGGTGGGACGGGCCCGGACCGAGGACGAAGCAGTGACCCTGGCCCGGTTGGTCGCGCTGACACTGCCGGAGCAGTTCGGGTTCCGGCCCGTCGATCAGGCCCTCGTGCCGCATCGGCTGGTGCCGTTCGGGCTCGACGGCGCGGAGCCGGGAAACGTGGTGGAGCTGCGCCGCGTCATCGACACCATCGATCCCGCCCGCCCCGTGGTGATCCCCTGGTCGCCGGCCCGGCACGACACGGACTTCGGCGACCTCCTGGTCCGCGCCGGGTCACCCACGCTCCTCTGCATCCACGTGGAGCGATGCGAGGCCGACGAAGAACTCGTCGAGCAGCTGCACGCCACGCTGCACGAGCTGAGCGACGAGCCCGGCATCGAATCCGACCCCGCCCTCCAGCGGTCGCTCGCCGCGCATCGGGCGTGGCTGCGGGAACTTCCCGGAGGGGCGCTGCAGGTTCGCGTCATGCTCATCGCGGACCAAACGTTGGCGCCCGGTCTGGCCGACCTGACCGGACTCGCCGTCACCGACGGAGCGCAGTCGGAACACGGCGGGTACCGGATCACTCGCCCCGCCAACCGCCACGAACTCGACCTCGCATTGCAGATCGTGGACGATGTCCGCGCCGGGATCTGGGGGGTGTCGAGCGACGATGCCTCGCTGCTGCGCTGCCCTTCCTCTGCTCGCCCGCCGAGGCCACTGCAGCGTTCCGCCTGCCCCGCACTTCCGAGGGTGGGGCACGAGAGGAGCCGGCATCGAGCAGTTTCCCGGCCACCTGTGCACTGCTTCGCCGCTTGGCAACCGAACAGACCCCGTTCATGGTGATCGACCTGTCGAGGGGTGACTACAGCGGCGTCGCCGACGATCTCGCGACGTCAGGACGAGCGGTTCGTCGTCTCCGGCTCGACCCTGCTGTGCGCGGGTTCGACCCGTTCCCACTCCCCGACGGTGTCGGCCATCACGCCCATGTGGGGCGGCTGCTCGGCGCCTTCGATCTCGCGTTCGGGTTGGCCAACTCGTCGCCCGCGAGCTGGGTCCTGCTGTCGCGAGCCATGTTCGACATGTTCGAGACGGCAGGGGCGGACTCCTCGGGAGCTGCCGCACCCGGGCTGCGATCGCTCATCGAGGCCTGCGACCGGTTGATGGACCGCCTGGGCATCGGGGGCGTCGGCGGCGTCGGCGGTCACGACCTTCGCGGGGCCCTGCTCGGTCGGCTCGAGCTGCTCGAATCTGGTCCGCTCGGCGCCGTGCTGTGCCCAGGCGAATGCCTCGATTGGGGCGCTCTGCTCGCCGAGCCGACAGTGATCGAGCTCGGCGGCATCGTTGGACCGCACGAGCGGGCATTCGTCGCCGGCCTGCTCCTCGCCGGCCTGCTGTCGCACCGTTCGATCGAACCGCTCGCGCCGGGATCCTCCCATGTGGCGGTGCTGGCCGGGCTCCCGACCGACGGCCCGTCGAATCCATCGTCGGCTGCGTTGGCCGAGGGCATCGCGGCACTTGCCGGGTCCGGTCAGTTGTTCGTGTCGGCCGATGTGTCGACCACCGGGCCTCGCGGCCTGCTCCCCGCCCCCGATGCCTGGGGGCTTCCGATCATCAGCGCCGCACGCCGCGGCGACATCCGCCATCGCATCGTCTGGAGTGAGGTCATGAACGACAGCGGATCCAGCCAGGGCTCGGTCCTCATCTCGGTCAGCGGACCGACGCCGGTCGTGCGCTCCACGACGGCGCCGCGCGAGTCTGCCCGAGGCCCATCTCAACCTGCTGTCGGTCCCCGCCTACGTGCTCGGGCTGCTGTGGCTGGTCGCCCTGATCGTGTGGCGGGCCAACCCGTTGGCGGGCACCCGGGTCGGCGAGGAGTTCCTCCGGTTCGCCCGCCCGACCGTCAGCGCCGCCGCCGTGCCGTTCGGATCGGCCTGGCCCGGCGTACCCGGGCTCCGCCCCTGACCCAGGCGCGCTGCTGGTCGCGCTCGTCGCGTCGCTCGCCCTCGCCGTGTTCGGCCCGCGTCACCCGGGGCCGGGCGTACCTCGTGCTCCTCGGCCTCGCCCTCGCTCGCCGGCGGCTCGCTCGCTGGTCGCCACCGTCACCGTGCTGACGAGCGGGCTCCCGTTCTCGGACACCGGCGCCGGGCTGCTGCTCCAGGTCGCGCTCCTCGTCGCGCTCTCCAACGGCGCGTGGCGGCTGCAACGCCAGCTCGTGCTCGCCGACAGCGATCGACGCCGGCTGCAGCCGAGCCTCGGCCCGGGGCGTCGATCGGGTCGCCTCGGGGCTGTTCTTCGTGTTCCTCGCTCGATCATCGGCGCCGGTCTGGATCGGCCGCCGCTCGTCGGTGACGAGCTCGACGTCCTCGCCGCGGCGGCCCCGGACTCCGACGCCGCCCAGCTGTTCAACCGGGCGTCGCCGTGGTTCTACGCGTACGGCGCCGCGCTCGGTTCGGTGGCCTACGCCGCGGTGCTGCTCGTGCCGCCGTACCGGCGGCGGGGCCGGCTCGTCGCGCTCGGCTGCGTCCTCGGCGTGCTGGCCGTCGGCCCGGGCCTCACGACCATCGGCGAGACGGCCCGGGTGGCGTCGGCCGCCGTCGCCCAGGAGGTCCGCCGGACGGTGCCGACCGCCGAGAGCTCGGTTGGGTCTGCGCCACCTGGACCTCGCCCGACCGGGCCGGCTTGGTGTCGGTGTTCCAGGGCGACGGCTGTCGTCAGCTCGTCACCTACCAGGGCCAGGTGAAGATGTCGGAGCTCACGCTCGATCCACGACTTCTACAACGACAGCGCGGTGCCCGTCGGCCGCGGAAGCAACGCTGGCCGCCGGCACCGGGTTCCTCTACGGCCAGTACGGCGCCACGTTCGTCACCCTCGCCGATTCGCCGAGTGCCCCCGGCGGCCACGTCGTGATCGCCTACGACATGACCACCGCGACCGAGTCGCTGGACGTTCACCTGCCCGGCCGGGGCCGACGGCTTCCGCATCCGGTTCTCCGGTTCGTCGGCGACGGCGACCAGCCGGCCGCGAACCGCGAGACGCTCGAGTTGTTCGGGCTGATGGAGTACGTCGCTGTCGACTGCGGCATCGGCCGGCGAGTACATCTTGCGCACCGACGGCTCGCTCGTCGGGCAGTAGTCCGCCGAGCCGCCGCCGAGCGATCCGGCGGCCGGACCGTGGCCGCTCGTGACACCGACGTTCCGCGCCGGCCGCCACCGGTCCCACGCCTATCGTGCGCCGCGGATCGGTTCGTCATCTTCGGTCGCTCACGGCGCTGTTCTCCGCCGGCTACGGCGTGATGTTCACCGCGCTCGACGACTTCCGCGACCACTACGGGATCGGTGGCCGGCCAGCTCGGCATGGTGGTGGCGGCGGGCTTCTTCTCGTCGTTCGCCGCCCAGGTGCTGCTCGCCCCGCTGGCCGACCGCGGGCACGCCCGCTCGCTCGTGTACCTCGGGATGCTCTTCAACGTCGTGGGCCTGCTCGGCATGGCGTTCGGCAAGAACCTCGTCAGCCTGCTGCTGGCCCGCTTCGTGATGGGCATCGGCGCCGGCATGGCGGTGCCGGCGGTCCGGCGGATCGTGATCGTCAGCGAACCGCGACCGGCTCGGGCACAACCTGGGCCGGCTCCTCGCCGCCGACGTCGGTGGGTTCGCGCTCGGCCCGGCGATCTCGGCGGTGCTGATCGGGCCGTTCGGGATCCCGGCGCCGTTCCTGGTCATCGCGTTGGCGACCGTGGTCTGCCTCCCGCTGGTGGCCAGGGTGCCGGTGGCCGAAGCGCGACGTCGGTGAGACGCCACCACCCGGTTCGCCTTCGATCTCCTCCGCCTCCGGCCGTTCGTGGCCACGGTCGTGATCGGCGTCGCGCGTGTTCCTGATGATCGGCACGTTCGACTCCCTGTGGTCGCTCGTGCTCGACGACCTCGATGCGAGCGACTTCGTCGCCAACCTCGGCATCACCGTGTTCGCCGTTCCGCTCATCCTGTTCGGCTCGGTCGGTGGCCGGCTGGCCCAGCGCATCGGGCCGTTCCGGCTCGGCACCTTCGGGTTGCTGGCCGGCGCGGTGTTCATGTTCGCCTACGGCCACCTGCCGACCGGAGCGGCGATGCTCGCCGTCGGCGTGGTGCACGCGGTCAGCGACGGGCTCACGGTGTCGAGCTCCGGGTGTCGCCGTCGGGCTGGTGGTCCCCGCCGGATCGCCAGGCCGGGGCCCAGGGCTTGCTCGGCGGCGTGCAGACGCTGGCCGGCGGCGTCGCCGCCGTCGGCGCCGGCGCGTTGTACGAGTCGTTCGGCCGAGGAGTCGCGTACCTCGTGTGCGCGCTGATGATGGTCGGGTTCGTCGGGCTCGGCGTCGCGCTCGTCGGGCGCGATTGGGGCATGCGGGCACCCACCACGCCGGTCGAGTTCGCCGGCTCCGCGGTTTGACCTACGGCTGGGGCTCGACGATCGGGTCGATCACCAGCCACGGCTCCTCGAACACCTCGTCGACCGGATCGATGTCGCCGTCGCCTTCTTCGATCTGGTCGGTCGAGGAGGGTGGGCCGGTCGAAGGGGGCGGCGCAGTGGTGGTCGTGGTCGGGGGCGTCGGCGGTGTTCCGAGCTCCACGAGTGATGTGGTTGGTTCCGGGTCGTCGACGAGTTCGTCGGGCGGAGCCGACTTCGATGCCGTCGTGGCCGGGGCGCTGTCGCGAGGCGGAGCCGAAGGGGCGGCGCTCGGAGCGTTCGAGGGGCTCGACGTGAGGACCGGCGAGGTGGTCGACGATGCAGAGGGGCCGCTGTCCATCGGAGCCACACCCGCGTTGTCGGACGGAGGCGGAGTCGCGTCGGCGGACTCCGGTGCAGATTCATCGGCGTCCTGGAAGACGACGACGCCGAGTGAGTCGTAGAGGTCGCCGTCGACCGCCACCGCTGCTGGCTGGTCGCCCGACGCATCGCCCGCAGGGCCGTGGGCGGCAACGGCCGTGGTGGCCAGCCCGATCACCAAGGCCCCGGTCGCGAACAGCGCGGCCATCGCGGCCCGCTGTGCCCGCGTGGCGCCCATGAGCGCGCCGAGCCGTTCGATCACCTCGGTGCCACTGATGCCGAGGTGATCGGCGAGGACGACGACATCGTCGCTCCGCAGCACGATGGCCGGATCGCGCCGTTGCTTGCGGAGCTTTCGCACGGCGACGAGGTATGTGGTCAGCAGGGAGCCGGGTTCGCCGGTGTCGAATCGGGCGGACTGGCCGCCGACGCGAACGACCGCGCCGTCGATCTCGACGGCGCGCCGATTCGGTCCGTCCACCGCCGCGTTCCCGGTCATGCCCGATCATCCATCATTCGTTGCTCGCCCGCCATCCAGGGTCCGTGTCTTCGAACAGCTGCAGACCGATCATCTCACCGATCGGCCATCCGGCCACCGGCTCAAGGGGAAACTCGCCGACCCCCGGCCGACGGGGCATGGCAGCATCGACCTCATGGCCGACGACGTCACGACGTGGCACCACGGGTTGATCGCCGAATGGTGGGCCCAGTTCAACCACGGCGGGCCGGAGATCGAGTTCTACCGACGGTGGTTCGCACCGGACCTCCCGGTGCTCGATGCCGCCTGCGGTGCGGGCCGGTTGCTGGTGCCGTGGGTTCGGTCGGGGGTCGACATCGACGGTATGGATGCCTCGGCCGACATGATCGCCGCTTGCCGACAGGCCGCAGCCGCCGACGGGCTTCGCCCGGACCTGTACGTGCAGGCGTTGCACCGACTGGCAATGCCCCGGCGTTACGGAACCATCGTCGTGTGCGGCTCGTTCGGGCTCGGAGGCTCCACTGCCGACGATCGGGCGGCGCTCGAACAGTTGCGCGCCCACCTGCTCCCGGGTGGAACGCTGATCCTCGACTACGAGGCCGCCGAGCTCGACGAGGAGCGCCTGAGTCGATTCTCCGCCTCGCCGCCCGATCTCACGGCGCCCGCGCCTGATCAGCGTCGTCGAGGCGTCAACGGATTCGACTACGCGCTGCGCCATCGGATGGTGACGGTCGACCTCGCCGCGCGGCAGATGTGTCGCGAGCTACAGGCCTGGAAGTGGTCGGGCGACGAGCTGCTCGCGCACGAGACCCACCAGCTGAAGGTCTGCCTGTACTCGCCCCAGGAGATCACCGCCGCGCTCGTCGCCGCCGGCTTCGAAGACGTGACGATGGTCGGTGGTTACCGCGACCGCCCGCCGGTCGCCGGCGACCGGATGCACACCTGGATCGCCCGTGCTCGCCGATGACGCCGCGGCCGGCGCCCGCCCGACGCGTGCCACCGGTCGGCTCAGAGGAATCCGAGTGTGCGCGCCTGTTCCTGAAGGGCATCTCGGGCTGACGGATGAGCGATCGAGATCAGCCGGCGGGCCCGTTCGCGCACCGTCTGGCCGCGCAGCTCGGCGACCCCGTACTCGGTGACGACGTTGTCGACGGTGTTCTTGATGGTGGTCACGACGGCGCCCGGCTTGAGCTGGGCTCACGATGCGCGACGTCGCCGGAATGGGTGGTGGATCGCAACACGATGAAACCCTTGCCACGCTTGGAGTACATCGCGCCGCGGGCGAAGTCGGACTGGCCGCCCGAACCCGAGAACAGGCTGCTGCCGATGGATTCCGAGGCGCACTGCCCGAACAGATCGACTTCGAGCGTCGCGTTGATCGACACGAAGTCCTCCTCCTGGCCGATGATGCGGGGATCGTTGACGTAGCGAACGGGCCACAGCTCCACCGCTGGGTTCTCGTGCAGGAACTCGTAGAGCGCCTGGCGTGCCGAGTGCGAACGTCGCCACTGCCTTGGTGCGGTTGAGTTGCTTGCGAACTCCGTTGATGACACCCAGATCGACGAGCTCCATCAGGCCGTCGGAGAACAGCTCGGTGTGGACCCCGAGGTCGGAGTGGTCGCGTAGCGAGGCGAGTACGGCGTTGGGGATGGCGCCGATCCCGGTCTGGATCGTGGCGCCGTCGGGAATCCGAGCGGCGATGAGCGATCCGATGGCGCAATCGATCTCGTCGGGTTGGACGGCGGCGAGGGCGTGCAGCGGGTAGTCGGCTTCACACCAGCCGGCAACCTGCGACAGATGGATCTGCGTGCGGCCGAACGTGCGTGGCATCTGGCGGTTGGCTTCCACGAACACCGGCGCCCGGCCGATCATCGACGCGACGTAGTCGCAGTTGGTCCCGAGCGAGAAGAAGCCGTGGCGATCGGGCGGGGACGCAGCGACCAGCAACAAGGGGTCCGGCAGCCGCCGCATCAGGATCGGGACCTCACTGAAGTTGGCGGGCACGAAGTCGATGGTTCCGGCTGCGAAGTGGGGACGGGTCACCGGCGACAGGAAGTACGACACGTGACGGACGTGGTCGCCGAGCTCCCCCCGCATCGAAGGGCGGTCGCGCAGCGTGTGCATCTGGTGGATGCGTACGTCGTGGAGCTGGTCGGCATGGGCCTCGATCGCGTCGAGCACCGTGGCGGGCTCGCCGTTGGCCAGGGGAACCACGATGTTCGTCCCGGGGTGGATGTGCTCGATGACGTCTGCTGCTTGGTGCACGGGCGAAGTGTGCCACCGGATCGGCGTGGTCATGAAGGACCTTCGGACACCTCCTGTACTGTCACTCGGCGGTGCCGTGCCCTCCGGACGTTCCTCGAGTTCCCCGATGAGCGATCGGCCGGAGCGCGGCAGGTTGCCGGGCTGGAGCCTCCCGGTGGCGGTGGCGTTGCTGGTGGCCGGACAGCAGCTCGCCCTGCTCGCGGTGCTGGCTCGGCGCTACGTGAGCGAGGATCAGGCGCTGTTGTGGGCGGCGGCGCGCGACATGGGTCGGGGGCAGCTGCGGCAGCCGAACTTCTGGGGTCAGGCGTACGGGGTCACGTTCGAGGCGGCCCCCGCCGAGCTGCTGCGCCACTTCGGCGTCGGCTACCCCACCGGGCTCCCCCTCGGGGTGATCGTGCTCAACCTGGTCGTGTGGTGGTTACCGGCGGGAGCGGCGTGGCTTCGGGGTCGCCGGTGGCTCGCCATCGCCGCGCTCGCCGCTCCGGTCGTCCTGAGTCTCGAACACGGGCTGATGATGGTGGTCTACAACACGGCGTTCGGACGGATGCTCGCCGGCTCGGCCGCGGCACTCGCGCTGTGGCGGCCCGATCTCCGCCGTGTGCTGGCCGCGGTGTTGGCCCTCGGCGGGCTCGCGGTGTTGTTCGACGCGTCGAGCGCGTTGATCGTGGGCCCGGTGATGGTGATGCTCCTCGGCCACCGACGATCGTGGGGGAGATACCGGGACGTCGGCCTTTCCGCACTGATCGGACTGGCACCCGTGATCGTGTGGCTGATGTTCACACGCTGGTGGTACGACCGGCACCCCGACGACTCCTTGCACCCGTCTCCGGCGCTGGCACCGTCGTGGGAGGTGTTGAGCGACAACCTCTCCCACCCCACCCGCCACTTCTCCACGTTCGCGCCCGAGTTGTGGCGCTCACCGGCCGTCGCGGCGATGGGTGTGCTCGCGCTGGTCGTGCTCGCAGTCCGACGACGAGACCCGCTCGGTGGCCTTGCTGTCGCCAGCTTCGTCGGCCTCACCCTGTTCGCCCTGAGCCTGCCTCGGTCCCGCGACGGACTGCCGACCATCTACTACGCCGAGGCCCGCGTGTTGCTGTCGTTCCCACTCGGGCTCTGGTGCTGCGCTGCCACGCTGCGTCCAGCTCGCTCGGCGGGCGCCGGTTCCGTCGCCGTGCCGCATCCGTGGCGGCGCCCGCTGGCGGCAGCGCTGTTCGTCGGGGTGATCGCCGCGTCGGCCGGGGTCCGCGCCGTGACGTGGGACGGCCGCGTCGGGGCGATCCGTGACGACGCGGTCGCATTCGAGAACTACCCGCTGAGCCCGACATCGACGTTGGTCGGGCTCTGTGATCGAGTGGAACGCGCTGCGGAAGCACGCCAGATCGAGGTGGTGCTGTTCGATCTCCGCACGCCTGCCTATGCGTGCGCCGGCGTGTTCGGCGCCGCACCCATCACGTTGTACCCGCCGTACGAACGGCGGGCGTGGTGGTTGCGCCGGGCCGACACCTCCGGCGCTGCGGAACTGCTCGTCGTGGGACCGACGCCGGGCTCGTGTGAGGCGGCCGGCCTGGCGTGTCGCGACATCGGCGACGAGATGATCGTTGTCGAGCTGGCCGGCAACAGCCCGCTGGGCGCGGCGAGGCTGCTCGGGGTGACCGTCCGCCCGTTCGACCCGGCCGATCGACCCTGACCCCTTGGCCGCAGCATGGCACGCTGGACCGATGTCTCGCCGCGTCGCCGGACCCATCGGGTTCGACCTGGTCTCGATCGTGGGATTCGTCGCGCTCGGGCGCCGCAGTCACGACGAAGGATCGGCGCTCGGCGGCACCCTCGAGGTGGCCGCACCATTCGTCCTCGCCGCGATCGTGGCGTGGATCGTCGTGCGGGCGTGGCGCGACCCATGGGCGGTGTGGAGCACCGGCGTCCCGATCTGGATCATCACGGTGGCCATCGGTTTGCTGCTCCGCAACATCGTGTTCGATCGGGGAACCGCACTCCCATTCGTCATCGTCGCGACGGGCGTGCTGGGGCTGACGATGGTGGGATGGCGCGGCCTCGCCGTCTGGCGAGCCACCCGTTCGGCTCGTTGAAGTCTCAGGCGACCGTCAGGGACTCCGGTCTTCCCAGTCCTCCCAGGCCACCGCGTGGCTGGTCACATGGGCTCGCACTGCCTCACCGATCGTGCGGTGCATCGGCGGCATGCCGTGCGGCCCGCGCCCCCAGAGACGTTCGAGTTGTTCGCGGACGTGTCCTTTCAACTCGGCGAACCCGAGCTGGACGCCGCGGTCGGCCAACTCCGACTCGAGCTCGTCGAGCATGGCGGCGGCCGTCGCGTCGATGTCCGTGATCGGCTCCGCGGTGACCACGACCGACCGCACCGGCACCCCGGCCGTTCCCGGTCGAGCGGCGGCCGCGAGGACGCGGGTCCGGAACAGCTCGGCGTTGGCGAAGAACAGCGGCGCGTCGAATCGGAACAGCACCAGTCCGGGGATCTGGCGACCTTCGGGATGGCGCTCGGCGTCGTGGTAGCCCTTCAGCCGCTCGACACGGACGAGCACGGCCGAATGCGGTCGCCAGGCCTTTGCCACGAACACGGCGAGCGAGGCCGCGACGGCGATCACCACACCTCGCACCGCGCCGGTCAGCACGACGGCCAGGAATGCCGCCATCGCCAGGGCGAACTCACTTCGCCGTGAACGCCGCAGATCGAGCACCTTGCGGACCTCGACCAGGCCCACCACGGCCGAGATCACGACGGCCGCGAGAGCGGCGGTGGGCAGGTTGCGGAACGCTCCAGGCGCGGCCACCAGGATCGCGATCGTCACCACCGCTCCAGTGACCCCCGCCAGCTGGGTCCGAGCTCCGGCTGCTTCGGCAACCGGGGTGCGTGACTGTGAGGCGCTGACCGGAAACCCGCGGAACAGCCCGGTCGCGGCGTTGGTGAGCCCGAGCGCGATGAGTTCGCGATCGGGTTCGACGGACCGTCCCGAATGGGTGGCGTAGGCGCGCGACAGCACGCTGGTGTCGGCGAAGGCCACCATTGCAATACCGAATCCACCCGCGACCAGCGGACCGAGATCGCTCCGACGGAGGTCCGGCCACCTGAAGGTCGGCAGCCCGCTCGGCACGGCTCCGACCGTCGCGACGCCACGGGATCGGAGCCCGAACAACGCGACTGCCGCCATCGCCCCCGCGGTGGCCACGATCACGCCGGGGAACCGTGGGGCGTAGCGGCGCACCCCGAGCACGACGGCGAGCACCGACAGGCCGACGAGCGTGGCTTCGAGCCCGGCGCGGCCCTCGGCGAGACCCTCCGCGAATCGGACCACGCCGGTGACCACGTGATCGGCGCCGGTGGAGAACCCGAGCAGCGTCGGGACCTGGCTCACCACCACTGAGACGGCGATCCCGTTGAGGTACCCGTAGCGGACCGGGAGCGAGAGCAACTCGGTCACGAACCCGAATCGGGCGAACCCGGCGCAGACACACATCACGCCGCCCACGATCGCCAACGCCGCCGCGAGCGACGTTGCCCGACCGGGGTCGCCTGCCGCCAGGGGCAGCACGGTTGCGGCGACCAACGGCGCGAGGGTCGAATCCGGGCCGAGTACCAGGACGCGCGACGGACCCACGACGGCGTACACCAGGAGTGGTACGACCGTGGCGTACAGCCCGGCGACCGGAGGTAACCCGGCAGCTTGGGCGTAGGCCATGCCGGCCGGCACGAGCACGGCGCTCAGTACGAGCCCGGCGATCACGTCGCCGCGGATGCTCCGGCGCGAGAAGTCGGCCGCGCCATCCCAACCCGGGAACCACTTCTGCCATCGAGCCATTACCCAGCCATCGTGTCACTCGCATGGCGCCGACGCCGCCGGATCGACTGGAGCCCCGTCTTGCCACTGACCTGGGGCGTCCTGGGCCCGCAGACCAGTGGCAGGAAGAAGAGCTCTCGCGCCCGACCGTTGTCGAACCGATCAGGCGCCGATCTCGGTGAGGAACGCCCGGGGTCCGATCACCGACGCGCTGGCGGGAAGCAGGCGCTGCAGACCCCGGTCGGCGGTGACGACCACGACCGGGCCGGGCGCGGCTGCCACGGCGAGCTCCACGATCCGTTGATCGGCGGCGTTGCGGCCCGGAGAAGTGGCGAACTCGACGTGCAAGTTGCCACCCGCGATTGCCGCGACGGCCTCGACCGGGCGCCCGTCGAAGACCACCGTCACGGGATCGGTGTGGGTTCGGCACCACTCGGCGATCTGCTGGGCGAGCCGGGCCTGGGCCCGTGGCCGGTCGTTCCACCACCGGTCGGGGCGTGATCCCATCACGTTGTTGCCATCGATGATCCACCCGGCCGAAGGCAAAGTGTTCAGGTCGGTCGCTGCCATGCCGGGGGGCGCTTCTCGAGGAACGCCCGCATGCCCTCCTGGCCATCCGGGGCGGCGAACAGCGCATCGGAGAGGGCGCCCATCCGCTCGAAGTCGTCGTCGAGATCGGCCCCTGGGAGCTCGCGGAGCAGCCGTTTCGTCGCGGCGATCGCGCTCGGTGCCCCGAGCAGCACCCCGGCGACAAGGGCGTCGACCGTCGCCGCGACGCCCTCGGGACCATTCGCGACGTGGGTGACCAAGCCCAGCTCGCGTGCTGCGTGGGCGTCGAACCGTTCGCCGGTCAAGAACGCGGGCGCCAACCGGCTGGCGGACACCCGGCGGAGGATGGGAACGGCGATGATCGCGGGGGCGACGCCGATACGGACCTCAGTGAAGGCGAAGTCGACGGTGTCGGCCACGACCACCATGTCGCATGCCGCCATGATTCCCAGTCCACCAGCGCGTACGGGCCCGGTCACCGCGGCGATCACCGGTTGGTCGGCCGCTCCGAGCCGGCGGATCACCGAGACCATTTGCCCCGAGACCATTTGCCCTGAGTCCGGCGGCCCTGAGTCCGGCGGTCCGGATCCCGGCCGCCCGGAGGTGCGCTCCTTGAGATCGGCCCCGGCACAGAACACGGGCGGTTCGTGACCGAGCACGATCACGCGCACGTCGGGCCCGGTGGCCTGGTCGAGCGCCTCGTGGAAGTCGGCCAGGAAGGCGCGCGACAACGCGTTGCGCGTCGCAGGGGAAGCGAGGGTGACGGTGGCGACCGAGCCGTCGAGCTCGCATCGGACGAGATTCGCTCCCATGGGCGCCGCAGCGTACCGGGCTCCCGGCGGTCGATCCGGCGGGCACGCTGCGAAGGCGGGGGACGACGCCGTCAGTGGGCGTGGCCGACCGCGGCGGCCCGCCGGCGGACCCGGCCACCAGCCGCGTAGACGATCACGAAGAACGCTGCCGCGACCAGCACGATGGTTGGCCCCGACGCGACATCGAGGTGATAGCTGGCATTCATGCCGACGAACCCACTCGACGCGCCGATGACGGCGGAGATGCCGAGCATGCGGCCGAAGCTGTCGGTGAGCATCCGGCTCACGACCGCGGGGACGACGAGGCTGGCCGCGATCAGCGTGACACCCATGACGTTCATGGTCGCGAGCACGGTGGCCGACAACAGCACCATCAGCAGCCCGTCGATCCACGCCGTCCTCACGCCGCTCGCCGCTGCGACCTCGGTGTCGAAGGTGGTGAACAGCAGCTGGCGGTAGGCGGCCAGGATCACGAGCACGGTGACCACTGTGACGGCGACGATCAGCGCCACATCGGCAGAGGTCACCCCGAGCACGTTGCCGAACAGCAGGGCATCGGCGTTGCGCCCTGGGGAGCCGTACAACTGGACCAGCGCCAGACCGAGGGCGAACGATGCCGTCGTCACGACCCCGATCGCAGCATCGGAGCCGATCGGGCGCTTCCGGACGATGTGGCTCACGGCCAGTGCCGTCACCACTCCCCAGATCCCTGCGCCGAGGAACAGGTTGACGCCGAGCAGGCCGGCAACGGCGTAGCCACCGAAGATCGAGTGCGACAGCCCATGGCCGATGTAGCTCATGTTGCGCAGCACGACGAAGCACCCCACCACCCCGCACAGCGCGCCCGCGATGGTGGCCACGTAGACGCCGTTGCGGAAGAACTCGAACTCGAAGGGGCGCACCAGGTCCGACCACATCAGCGAGCTCCTCCAGCCTGGCGCACCAGCCGAATCGGGGCGGTCCCCGTCGGGAGCCCGTCGACCACCACCCGCATCCCACCGTGTTCGAGCACGTGCATCGGCGAGCCGTAGGTGCGTTCGAGCACGTCGGGAACGAGCACCCGGGCCGGCGGACCGGCGCTGATGATCGAGCGGTTGAGGCACACGATGGTGGGGAGGTGGGCAGCGATGCCGTTGAGGTCGTGGGTGGTCAACACGATCGTGAGTCCGTCGTCGTTGAGATCGTCGAGCAGGTGCAGGACCTCGTGACGGGTGCGGACGTCGAGTCCCGAGGTGGGTTCGTCGAGCAGGATGACCTCGGCGTTGGTGAACAGCGCCCGGGCGATGAACACCCGTTGTTGCTGGCCGCCGGACAGGTCGCGGATGTGCCGCTTGGCGAGATCGCCGATGCCGAGTCGATCGAGGACCTGGCCGATCTCTGCTCGCTCCGAGGAGCGGATCCACGGGGTCCGCCAGCCGGTCGCCCGCGCCATACCCACGCACTCGGTGACGGTGACCGGGAAGCTCCAGTCGATGTGCTCGACCTGGGGAACGAGCCCGACCGTCAGGCCCGATCTCCGACGCACTGCGCCCGACTGGGCGCGGACCTGCCCGAGCAAGGCCCGCAGCAGGGTGGACTTGCCCGAGCCGGATGGTCCGACGATTCCCAAGAAATCGCCCGCCTCGATCGACAGATCGATGTCGACGAGCACCGGTTCACCGCCGTAGCTGACGGTGAGGTGCTCGGCGGTGAGGAGGTCTGAACCGTTGCTCACGTAGCGCATCCGATCATTGAGGGTACGAGGCAGCGTCGGGCACCACGTTGCGGACCGCGAACTCCGTGAGCGCAGTGGCGTCGCCGCCGAGGGCCTCGGTCATGGTGGCGTAGTCGAACCGCATCAACCCGAGCCAGGAGTGCTCGGGGTCCCCTGGCGCGCCGGGCAGGTCGTCGTCACGGAGATCGTCGACGTAGGTCGCGCCGGTCTCCGCGGCGATCTGCTCCAGGATCGGCGACGGGAACACCTCGGACCCGAAGATCGCGGTCACGTTCTCGGCCTCGATCTGCTCGATGAGCTCGACCACCTCGGCCGGGGTCGGCTCACCGAAGTCGGCCGGTTGGACGGCGCCGATGACCTTCCAGCCGTAGCTTTCGGCGAAGTAGGCGTATGCATCGTGGTACGTGACGAGTTTGCGCTGGTCCTCGGGCACGGTGGCGAAGGCCGTCCGCATCGCGGCATCGAAGGAGTCGACCAGGGCGACGAACTCCTCGTGATTCGCCGTGTACGAAGCGGCGCCCGTCGGGTCGACCTCGATCATCGTGTCGCGGATGATGTCGGCATAGACCTTGACGAGGCTCGGGTCGGTCCAGAGATGAGGATTCGGCTTCCCCCCGTCCTCGGGGAACGAGAAGTCGTACTCGTACTGATCGGGGCTGATCGCCTGCGTGCCGATCTCGACGATCGGGACACCCTCGTCGACGTTGGCTTCGGCCAGGGCCTCGGTGGGCTCCTCGAGCTGGAGTCCGTTGACGAACACCACGTCGGCTCCGGTCATCACCTCCGCTGCCGAAGGTGGCGGCTCGAACGTGTGGGAGTTCGTGCCTTCCGGCACGATGCCGATGATGTCGGCCCGGTCGCCGATGATGTTGGCGGCGATCGAGGTGATCGGGGCGACGGTTGTCACGACCTGCGGCCGGTCGTCGGCCGCCGCGACGGTCGTGTCGTTCGCCTCATCGCTGCCGCACGCGCCGAGGACCAGGGCACCGAACCCGATCGTTCCGACCGCGCCTGCCCTCCAGCCCCGCGTCGTGCGTGGCGATGTCCTGACCGTTGGCATCCGTACGTACTCCTCGTCGCGACCGGGACCCAACTGTCCCGGACACTCAGGATGTTCGTCCCAGACGCATCAGCGGATTGCCGAAGCGAGAAGGCTTCAGGGTCGGGCGGGGTCGGCCAATCCGATCAGAGCACCGGCCGAGGCGTTGCGCACGACGCAGCTCACGGAAGTTCCGTTCGCCGTCACCGTTCGGGCCTCGATGCGGTGCAGTTCGAGCAGCTCGTAGAGCTCGGCCATCACGACACCAGCGGTCCGCTCGCCGCGCACGGCGATGGTGATCTCGGTCCACGAGTGGTCGAGCGACACCGGGCCCACCCCGAACCGCCCGGCGACGCTGGTGGCGATGTCCAGGACGAGCTGGGCCTGGGCGGCCGGAACGGTGATGACGAGCTGCTCGCGGGCATGACTGCGCCCCGCCGTGAGCGAGTCGATGTGGATCCCTCGCTCGGCGAGCGCACGCAACACCTGCGCAGCCACCGTGGCCTGCCGGGGCATTCGATCGATGGTGACCACGCCCACGTCGTGGCTGGTCGAGGCCTGTGCTCCTCGAACCGTGGTGGTGTCGGCCACCGCCACCCGAGTGGCGCCGCCAGCTGAATCCTGCATGTCGATCCCCGTTCCCTCAGGGCCTCGCCGGCCCCACACCCGCCGGTCGATCGATCACATCCACTACCCACTGTGACTAGTCGACCTCTACGAATGGTAAAGATCGTTCGGCCCGCTGTCAGTACAAGGAGCCGATTCAGCAGTGGGGCGATCGGCTCATCGTCAGGCGACGAGCAGTCCGATGGCCACGAAATGGCACGCTCCGGCGATCACCGTGCACGCATGCCAGACCTCGTGGTACCCGAACGTCTGCGGCCAGGGGTCGGGCCGCCGGGTCATGAGCACCGGCAAGCCGAAGCTGTAGACCACGCCACCAGCCACGATGAGGGCCAGCTCCACGCCGGTCATGTGGGTGGCCATCACCGGCATGGCGACGACTGCCGCCCAGCCGAGGATGGGGTAGAGCGCGTAGCCCAGCCACTTCATCTGGTTGAACGCAGCGAGCTTGAGCACGAAACCGGTGATCGCCCCCGTCCACACGACGGCCAGCACCGGAATGCCCCAGGGGAGCGGCAAGGCCACCAGGCAGATCGGGGTGTAGGTGCCGGCGATGAGCAGGTAGATCATGGCGTGGTCGAGCCGGCGCATCACCCGCCGGGCCCGAACCGAGCTGGCGATCCGGTGGTACGCAGCCGACGTGCCGAACAACGCCAGCACGGTGGCTGCATAGATGGCCGCCGTCACCCGGCCGGCCACGTGGTCGGCATCGAGGATCAGGGCCACACTTGCCGGGATCGCGGCGAGGAACGTGTAGGCGTGGAGGCGACCCCGCCACGTCGGGCGGAAGGCGAGCGCGGCGAGCTCTTCGGCATCGACGTACGGGTCGGGCTGCAGGAGGTCGACCGTCATGACTCCACGCTACGCCCGGGCCCGGCGAACCGCCTGTCGGCCTGCGGCAACGTACCCTGACGTGATGGGCGAGGAGCGCCGCTCGTGGCATCGCCGACTCATCACGGTCGTCGTGCTCGGTGCCGTCGTCTCGCCGGCCGTCCGGAACCGAGACTCGTTCCCGCTCTCCACGTACCCGATGTACGCATCGGCGCGCGGGGAGCGCTTCGAGATCGACACCGTGGTCGGCTTCGACGCGCCCGGCGCTCCCGTACGTCTCACTCTGGCCCTTGTCGCCGAGGTCGACGACTCGCTCCTCGCCGAGTCAGCGGTTGGCTCGGCGATCGCGTCGGGCCGTTCGGCGCAGCTGTGCCGCGAGGTCGCGTCTCGAGTTGCCGCTGCCGATGATCGGGAGGTCGTGCGAGTGGCGGTGGTCACCGAGACCCACGATCGGGAGCGATGGGCAGCCGACCTTCCCGCGGTCATCGCGACGGTCGTCCACGCCTCGTGTCCGGTGGCCCTGCCGTGAGGGACATCGGCCGACGCGTCGACCGTTGGCTGCTCGTCTCCGGCACCGCGGCGTCGCTCGGTCGGTTCCGCCTCGCCGTGGGTGCCGCAGCGCTGACGTACCTGCTCGTCCGGTCGCCGGTGTTCTTCGATCTGGCCAGCACGCGGCCCGACCGGTTCGACCCGGTCGGCGTGCTGGTCTGGTTGCCAAGGCCGCTCCCCGGTTGGGTGGTTCGGTGCCTGGTCGTCGGAACACTGATCGCAGGGGTCCCGTTCGTCCTCGGACGGGCGTTCCGGATCACCGGTCCCTCGTTCGCGTTGGGTTTCCTCGTCGTCACCACCTACCGCAGCTCGTGGGGTCAGCTCCTGTGGTTCGAGAACCTCTCGGCGTTGCACCTGTTGGTGGTGGGATTCGCCCGCAGTGCAGACGCGGCGGTGGTGGCCCGGTCGTTCCCGCGCCGACACCCACCGGAACCCAGGCCGGAGGCCGAACCGCGGCGATCGGTCGCCTACGGCTGGCCGATCCGGTTGGCTGCATTGATCACGGTCACGACCTACGTGCTGGCCGGCGTCGCCAAGCTGCGGATCGGCGGTGTGGGTTGGCTCGACGGGGCCACCCTTCGCAGCCACCTGGCGTACTCGGCCGCCCGTCTCGAAGCCCTCGGGGCCACGCCATCGCCGCTTGCCCGACCCTTGGCCGGCGCCGACTGGTTCGCCGGACCGGCGGCAGTGATGACGGTCGTGGCCGAGCTGGGCGCGCCGGTGGCGCTGTTCGGCACCTTGGCCCGCCGGGCGTGGATCGGTGCGATCTGGGGGCTCCATGTCGCGGTGGCCGTCACGATGTTCGTCGTGTTCCCCTACCCGCTGGTGGGGGTGGCGTTCCTTCCGCTGCTCGGACCCGACGGCATCGACCGCCTGGCGCTCACCGTTCGGCGCGGTGCGGCTCGGAGTGGGCCCAGTCGGCGAGCAGGGTGCGAAGTGCCGTGAGGAGCAGCAGCGGTTGGTCGAGCATGGCGTGGTGCCCGGCCTCGGGGATCTCCACCACCGGCGCCACTCGGCCGAGCGAGTCGTACATGAACGCGGCGATGTCGGCGGTGACGAGCCCCCGTTCCGAGCGCAGCAGCGCCAGCCGGCAGCGCACCTGCGGCAGGTAGGGCACGGCGAGACCGCGGATCGAGTCGGAGAACTGGGAGAAGACCGATCGATCGAACTTCCACTGCCACCCCCCTTCGACCCTGTGCAGCGATCGGCGGGCCACGTGGTCGATCACGTAGTCGAGGTCGTTCGCCTGCGCCGGGACGGTGCGGAACCGCAGGAGGCCGGCCTCGATCGTGTCGTAGGTGCGGGGGCGACCGAATGCCTCTTTCAGATGGAACGACCGGACCTCCGCGTCGGGGCTCGTCACCGGCGAATCGCAGATGATCACCCCCGCGACCCGATCACCGTGGAGTGCCGCGGTGGCGATCGTGACCATCCCACCCATGCTGTGGCCGACGATCACCGGTGGCCCGTCGATGCCTCCGTGATCGGCGACGGCCATGACCTCATCGGTCCACCGGTCGAGGGTGTAGCTCGAGCGGGCGGCGCTGTCGCCGTGCCCCGACAGGTCGATGGCGAGCACGCGGAACTCACTCGCGAATCGAGCGGCGACGTGGGTCCACCAATGGGCATGGGCCCCGCCGCCGTGGACGAAGACCAGGCCCGGCCGGCCGGGCTGGCCCCACGCCAGGAAGTGGATGCGGGCACCGTCGACCTCGACGAACTCATCGGTGAACTCGACCGCGAGGGCATTGCTGAACCAGGCGGGCGCTCCGGCAATGGGCTCGTAGACGATGTTCATGACCGACGACCGTAGGGGACGCGGGTCAACGGCGCCCGCCGATCAGCGTCCGGCGATGCGGTCGGTCTGATCTCGCTGCTCGTAGATGAGGCGGATCAACCAGTACCGGAGATACCGCTGCAGGCTCATCACCAAGAACAGCACCGAGCCGACCAGCGTGAGGGCCAGGCCGAAGTTGCTCAGCACGTTGTAGTCGGCCCACTCGGCCTGCATCGGTCGACGAATGCGTCGACAGGTAAGAGATGAGGGTCACCACGAGCCCGACGATCATCAGCAACGCGCCGACGATCACCCAGGTTCGCTCGGGGTTGGCCCGGCCGCCTGTCACCTTCAACTGGTCCACTTCGGCTTGGAACTGCTGCAGGCGAGGCGAGACGTCCGACGGCGGATCGGTCACGGTTCTGGTACTCCTTGTGCGTGGTGGGTCGGGGAGATGCTCATGTCGCCATGCCCGAATAGGCGGCGGCGAGTTCGTCGGCGATGCTCGGCTGGATCACCGGTGCGGGTGATCCGGCCGTGCAACATGATCGAGGCCTTGGTGGCGATGCCGAGCACCGCTTGGGCGAACTGCTCGACGATGATGATCGACAGGCCCTGGCTGGCCAGATGGGCGACTCGTTCGTAGAGCACCTCGACCACGAGCGGCGCGAGCCCCATCGACAGCTCGTCGAGCAGGATGACGGCCGGGTTCGTGGCGAGCGCCCGCGACATGGCCAGCATCTGCTGCTCGCCACCGGACATGGTGCCGGCCGTCTGCTTGCGCCGTTCCTTGAGCCGGGGGAACTGCGTGAAGGCGATCTCCTGGACGTCGCGAAGTCGACGCCGGCGAACGTGAACATCCGCAGGTTCTCGGTGACGGTGAGGTTCGGGAAGATGCCCCGCCCCTCGGGCACGAGGCACACGCCGGCACGAGCCAGCGCATCGGGACTGACGCCGTTGACGTTGCGTCCGTTGAGCAGCATCTGGCCGGCCGAGGGCACGATCTGCCCGCTGCACACCGCGAGGGTCGAGGTCTTGCCGGCGCCGTTCGGCCCGAGCAGGGCGTAGACCTGCCCGGCTTCGAGCACGAGGTTCGACACCGTGCAGCACGTCGATGGTGCCGTAGCCGGCGCGGATCCCTTGCAGCTCGAGGACGGGACCGGGGCTCACGCGGCACCTCGCTTGGTGCCGAGGTAGGCGGACTGCACGACCGGGTCGGACTGGATCTCGACCGGGTCGCCCTTGGCGATCAGCTGGCCGAAATCGAGGACGTGGATGAAGTGACAGGTGCTCATCACGAACGACATGTCGTGCTCGACCAGCAGCACGCCGAGTCCATCGAGCACGAGCTCCCGGAGCAAGGACGGCCATGCCTTCGGTCTCTTCTTCGTTGAGGCCCGACGACGGTTCGTCGAGCAGCAGGATCCGGGGGTCGGTGGCCAGCGCCCGGGCCAGTTCGACCAGCCGGGCCGTGCCGGTGGGCAAGCGTGCCGACCATGAAGTTGGCCACGTCGCGGATGCCGACCCGATCGAGCATCTCGTCGGCCACCTGGCCGGGATCGAACTTGGTGCGATCCCACGACTTGCGCGACTCCGCGGCGACCCGCACGTTGTCGAACGCCGAGAGGTTCGAGAACGCCTCGAGCTTCTGGAACGTGCGGGCGATCCCGAGCCGGGCCCGCCGGAACGGGCTCTTGTCGGTGATGTCGACACCGTCGAGCATGACCTCGCCGTTGGTCGGCGGCTGCAGACCGGTGATGACGTTGAACATCGTGGTCTTGCCGGCGCCGTTCGGGACCGATGAGGCCGGTCACCTGGCCGGGCTCGCAGTGGATGTCGACCGAGTTCAGGGCCCGGAGGCCGCCGAACTGGACGCGTGATGTGCTCAGCCGACAGCAGCGGCACGGGTCACCTCCTCGCTGCCTCGGGCGCCGATGCGTTCGGCGGACCGCGACCAGCTCGTCGGCGATGCCCAGCTTGCGGTCGAGCTGGGCGACCTTGTCGTCGTCGAACGGCTCGGGTGAGGCCGAGCTCGCCGATCTCGTCGCGTCCGATGTCCTGAGCGCGTCGGCGGGCATCGGCCAAGCGCCTTCTCCTCGCGGGCATCTCGCCGCCACGGCAGGATGCCGGCGAGGTCGCGACCCGCGTAGAACACCCCGCCGTCGGGCCGGAACGCCATCGCTGATGGCGGCGATGCCGGGGCCGATCAGCTCGATCGACGACAGCCACCTCGGCTTGCCCGAGCGCCTCGTTCAGCGCAGGGAACGAGGCCAGGCCGATGGCGCCCATGAACGCCGCAACCGGGAACCGGACCCCCTGCACGGCGATCAGCAGCACGAGCGGCAAGCCCGGCGAACATCGGGAACGAATCGACGCTCAGCGCGCGAGCGCTGCAGGCCGAGCATCGCCCCGGCGAACCCGGCGATGCCGCCGGAGAGCGCGAACACGGCGACCTTCGCCATCGTGAGGTTGACCCCGATGGTGGCCGAGGCCGCGGGGCTGTCGGACATGGCGATCCAGCGGCGAGCCCACCGTGTGTTGCGCAGCAGCTGCAAGGAGCGATGAACAGCACGCCGAAGCAGATGCCGAGGAAGATGATGAACGCCTTGCGATCGGCCGGGATCGCTGCTCATCTTGATCCCGAAGATGTCGCAGCGGTTCGTACAGCGAGCCGCTGAGCTGGTGTTCGAGATGATGCTGCGGGTGCCGGAACAGGATCCTGTCGGCGAGCTCGGCGAACGCAAGGGTGGCGAGGGCTAGGTAGAGCCCCGTGAGCCGGAGCGCCGGCAGGGCCACGACCACGCCGAGCGGCGCGCAGACCAGGATCACGAGCAGCGATGCCGATGGGCTTGCCGTCCTGCCCGCCGAGATGGGCGTACATCGCGGCGCCGAACCCGGCGATGGCGAAGTTGGCGAAGCTCACCTGACCGGCCCAGCCGATGAGCGGTACGAGCGACAGCATGATCGAGCGCGAGCACCATGAACCCGGCACCCCGGCCCAGCCAGACCTCGCTGCGTTCGCCGAAGTTCGACCCGGTGAACCACGGGATCCAGCCCTGGGCCCACGCGACGACGATGGCGACGATCGCAACGGCGCCGCCGATCGCCTCGCCTCGGGCTGGTGAGCCGTTCGGTGCGCTTCGTCATGCCGGATGCTGCCGGTTTCGAGCCGGGCGTGGGGCAAGAACAGCACGGCGACGAACAGCACCACGGCGGGAATGGCATCGGGGGCATAGGAGAAGTTCGACGCCGAACTGCAGGTACTGCCCGGTGAACGCCTTCAGCAGCCCGATGATCATGCCGCCGGCGAACGCCCACGGCAGGCTCTTGAGCTGGGCGATCGCCGGCCGCCGCGAACGCGATCGACGATCAGCAGCGTGAGGTTCTCGACCACCATGCCGGTCTCGGGAGCGATCAGGATGCCGGCCAGACCGGCGGTCATGCAGCCGAGCGCCCACGAGGCACCGCTGATCACGTTGGGTTTGGTGCCGTTGAGCCCGGCGAGCGCTCGGTTGTCGACCACGGCCCGCATGGCGATGCCGGTGCGGGTGCGGTAGAGCAGTGTCCGCAGCCCGAACGCGATCGACGAGGGCGACGACCACGGTGATGATGCGATGCCAGGTGGCGGTGATGTCGCCGATGCCGACGCCCGGAGCTGGATCGAAGAACTGGGGGAGGTTCCGCCCGCCGACGGTGTTCGGGTTCCACACCGCGAGCGTGATGCCCATGAACGCCAGCATCAGACCGACGGTGACCATCAGCTGGACGACGAGCGTCGCGTTGCGGAGCCGCCGCATCAGGAGCTTGTCGAGCGCCAACCCGAGCAGCGGCGCGATGACCCCGATCACCGCGATCAGGGCGAACGGCGCCGGCCAGTGGCGATTGACGCGGAGCTCCCAGTAGCGTGAACGCGAGGAACGCGCCGATGGAGCCGTGGGCGAAGTTGAAGATGCCGGTGGTGGAGTAGGTCACGACCAGGCCGAGCGCCGAGATGGCGTAGATGCCGCCGAGCGAGATGCCGACGACCAGGAAGGTGGTCAGCGATGGCGACCGAGAACGGGGCCGGCCCGCGGTTCTGGGCGAACGACGTAGACCGCGCCCGACCAGCACGATCAACGCCGTCACCGTCGACGTCCGTGATGCCTTGGGCAACTTCAAGCGTTCCCTCCGGGTGATCGTGCGGTGGAGTGGGACGTGGTTCGGGGGCGGCCCGATCGAGTCGGGCCGCCCCCGGTGCGGGCTCAGGTGATCGATCTCGGCCTCGATCGCCGGGTCGATGCGTGATCTTCACGAGGTTCGCCGGGTCGCAGTCGAACGTTGCCCGTTCGGCGGGGTGGAGCCGCTCCCGGACGACCTGCCGTCTGACCTGCATGAGCATGAAGCACTCGCCGAAGCCCCGCAGGTCCTTCGGCGCCATCCAGCCGTTGGCGTCGAACGCCGTCATCCCGGCGAGCTCGTCGAGGATCGCCTGGCCGAGTGATGGCGTTCGGCCCGTCGTCGGCGACGATCGCGTCGACGACCTGCTTGAAGGCCACGCCGGCCTGCCATGCCTGGGCACCGAACGAGTCGGCCTTGTCCGGCGCCGACGGCATCGATGTAGGCCTGCGCCTCAGGTTGGTGTCGGCCTCCTCGAACGGCAGGAACTGCATCCAGACGTAGGTGCCTTCGACGTCGGCGCCACCGGTCTCGACGAACGCTCGGGTGTAGCACGCCAGCGAGCAGCCCCAGACCTTGACGCTGTCGAGGCCCTGGGCGTTGGCCTCCTTGCGCATCGTCCACATCGCCTTGTCGTTCGAGCCGCCGTAGACGTAGGTGGACCCTGCTGCCTGCGGCGACTGCGATACGTCGGGGTGTACGCCGCCTGCTCGTCAGCGCCCGAGACCTTGATGGTGCCGTCCCACTTGACGCCGACTTGCTCCTGGGCGGCGATCGAGGTAGGTGGCCGACTGCACCGTGGTGGGCAGGTCGCCGGGCACCAGGTAGACGCCGTGCAGGTCGGGCTCGACGTTGTCGAGGTACCACTTGGTCGGTCCGACCATCGCCTTGAGTTCGCGCTCGCCCGTGAGCACGTTGCACGGCTCCGACACGCGCCTGGATCACGTAACGTGGTCGGGTTGCACTGCTGGTTGATGTCGTTGGCCAGCGCCGCGACGTCGGGCAGGCCGGTGGCGGCGCCCGCGCTGTCGACGCAATCGACCATCGGGCTCACGTCGGGGTTGAACAGCGCGTTGCTGCCCACCATGGCGACCGAGTCTCTCGCAGGCGCTGATGAGCCCGTTCTTCGACTCGGTCGGGATCGAGCTTGGAGTCCCATGCGTTCACGACGAGCGTCGCGGCAGCCGATGCCGCCGTTGGCGTTCACGTACTCGGCGAACGCCTCCATCGCCGTCGACGTTGCCCTGGAACAGGCCGGGCGCGAGCGGGCTCCCGGTGTCGGCCATCACGGTGACGGTGATCTCGGACTCCGAGACACCCACCTCGGTGGCCTCGAGCGCAGCACCCTCGCACGGGTCGGCGGGTTCCTCGACAGGAGCGACGGTGGTCTCGCCACCCGCTGCGGGAGCGGTGGTCTCGGTGACTGCTGCCGCGGTGGTCTCGGCCGCGGGGGCCGTCGTCTCCGTCGCGGCGACAGTGTCGCTGGAATCGTCCGAGTCTCGCCCACATGCGGCGATCACGAGCGAGAACACACAGAACGCGCCTATCAAATGCCGGCGAGCCATACCTACCCCCAAGTTGGTATCAGCGGATGTCACGAACCGCCAAGGAGCTGAGTCTTGACGTTGTTGACCAAGTTAACCTCTTTCATGGGCCGGAGGTCGCAGCGGACGCACCGCGGCGACGCTGACGCCCAACCAGGCGGCATGGCCGCACGACATCAAGGGGGCCCTGGTGCACACCGATCTGTGCGACATGTTCGGGATCGAGTATCCGATCTTCGCGTTCAGTCACTGCCGCGACGTCGTTGCCGCCGTGAGCAAGGCCGGCGGACTCGGTGTGCTCGGCGCGGTGGGGTTCAGCCCCGAGCAGCTCGACATCGAGCTCACCTGGATCGACGAGCACGTCGACGGCAAGCCGTACGGCGCCGACACCGTGATGCCGGCGAAGGCAGCCGATGCGGTGGGGACGAAGCCCGCCGAGGTGGCCGCCTACATCCGTTCGATGATCCCTGAAGAGCACAACCGGTTCGTCCAGGAACTGATGCGCCGGTTCGATCTGGAACCGTTGGCCGAGGGCGACGGCGCCCAGGGCGTGACCGGTTGGGCCGAGGGAGTTGCCCTGGGGCATGTCGAGGTCTCTCTCGCCCATCCCATCGTGCTGCTCGCCAACGCGCTCGGGTCGCCCCCGCCCGATGTGATCGAGCGGGCCCACGCCCAAGGGATCAAGGTGGCCGCGCTGGCCGGGAAGGCGCAGCACGCCCAGCGCCACGTGAACAACGGCGTCGACATCGTCATCGCCCAGGGGTACGAGGCGGGCGGGCACACCGGGGAGATCGCCACCATGGTCCTCATCCCGGAGGTGGTCGACGCGGTGGCCCCGGTGCCCGTCCTCGCGGCCGGGGGGATCGGTAGCGGGCGCCAGGTGGCTGCGGCGTTGGCCTTGGGAGCCCAGGGCGTGTGGACGGGCTCGATCTGGTTGACCACGGCCGAGAGCGGGTCGAGTCCCGAGATCCTCGAGCGCTATCTCGAGGCGACGTCGAGTGACACCGTTCGATCGCGGTCCTACACCGGCAAGCCGGCGCGGATGTTGCGATCGGCGTGGACCGATGCGTGGGAGGATCCGAACGGTCCGGGGCCGCTCGGCATGCCGCTGCAGAACATCCTCACGGCCGAGGCGAACGCTCGGATCGCCCGCTCGCACCGAAAGGATCTCGCCTTCGCTCCGGTGGGACAGATCGTCGGCTCGATGAAGTCGGTCCGCCCGGTTCGCGACGTCATGTTCGATCTCGTCGACTCCTACATCGACACCGTGCGGGGGCTGAACGCCGGGCTCGGGGAGTGAACGGGCGCCGATAATCCACCGACCGGGTGGCGGTGTCACCCGATGTTCCCCCGTTGTTCGATCTTCCGGATCGCGAGATGACCCGTTGCGCGGCGCGTCTGACTGCCTAGAGTTGCGACGTGATCGAGGCGGCGGGAGGTCTGGTCTGGCGAGCAGCGGCGCGCGGACGGGTGGAGATCGTGGTGATCCACCGTGTTCGGCAAGGGGATTGGTCGCTCCCCAAGGGCAAGCTGGAAGCCGGCGAGGCCGCGCTCGACGGTGCCCTGCGCGAGGTCTGGGAGGAGACCGGGCTGCACTGCACGCCCGGTCCGGAGCTGCCGAGCACCCGGTACCTCGATCGGAAGCGTCGCCACAAGCGGGTTCGCTACTGGGCGATGACGGCTGAGTCGGGCGTGTTCGTGCCCAATGTCGAGGTGGACGAGATGGCCTGGATCCGGCTCGATCGTGCCGAAGGGCGACTGAGCTTCGCCCGCGACCTCCCGGTGGTGGCCGCCCTGGCCGACCTCCTGGTGACGGTGCGCTGAGCTTCCGAGGTGGACCGGCCGGCTGATGCCGACGGTCAGCGTTCGCCGTCGACGAACAGGAGCGCGGGCAGTTCGAGCAGCGTCTTGATCCGCTGCACGAACGTGGCCGCGTCCCAGCCGTCGACGATCCGATGATCGAAGCTCGAAGACAGGTTGAACATCGTCCGCGGCACGAACGCGCCATCCCGCCACACCGGGCGGGTCTCGAGTTTGTTCACCCCGACGATGGCCACCTCGGGCTGGTTGATGATCGGCGTTGTGACCAGGCCGCCGATGGCTCCGAGCGAGGTGATCGTGATGGTCGAGCCGGTGAGTTCGGCGCGACTGGCGCGCCCGGATCGGGCCGCGTCGGCGAGGCGTCCGATCTCGGCGGCCAGACCCCGCAGGTCGTGCGCCTCGGCGTGGTGGACGACCGGGACGACGAGGCCGTCGGGGGTCTGGGTCGCGATCCCGACGTGAACGGCCTCGAAGCGGGTGACAGTGCCGGCGCCGGCGTCGTGATGGGCGTTCAGGAGTGGCTGCTCGCGGCACGCGAGGACGAGCGCCCTGACGACGAAGGGCAGCAGCGAGAGCCGGGTCTCTTCGGGCCGAGCGCGGCGGTTGAGCTCGGCGCGCAGCGCCTCGAGCTCGGTGGCGTCGACGGCTTCGACGTAGGTGATGTGAGGGATCTCGGTCCACGAGCTGGTCAGCCGTTCGGAGATGCGGCGGCGCACTCCGCGCACCTGCTCGACGTGGACCGTCTCGCTCGGGGGTCGAACCGACCGGGAGCCGGTGAGCACGCGGTCGAGATCCTCGTGGGTGATCACGCCGCCCACGCCGGTGCCGGGTACGGATCGGAGATCGATGCCGAGTTGGCGGGCCCGGTGGCGAACGGCCGGCGCGGCGAGCGCCCGGTGGCCCGGAACCGGTGCGTCGGCGGCAACCGGAGGAGGCAGGGGCGCTGAAGCGGGCGGCGGTGGCTCGGGCCGGGGCGGCTGAGGGGCTTCGGCGGGCAAGACCTCGGCGGGCAAGACCTCGGCGGGCAAGACCTCGGCGGGCGCGGTGTCGGCCGGGGCGGCGTCGTTCGGGGCGGCGTCGGCGAGAGGGGAGTCGGCAACCTCCGCGCTGTCGAGTTCGATGCCCACGATCTCGGCGCCCACTGCGAGTCGATCACCCGGGTTGCCCTGCACGAAGGCGACGACACCCGCGACCGGGGAGGAGATCTCGACCGTTGCCTTGTCGGTCAACACCTCGGCGAGCACGGACTCGGGACTGACCCGCTCGCCGACGACGACGCGCCACTCGACCAGCTCGGCCTCGGCGACGCCTTCACCCACATCGGGGAGTCGTACCGCGAAGACCGTCATCTCGACATCACCTCCCGCATCGCTCGGCCCACCCGGTCGGGACCGGGGAAGTACGACCACTCCTGGGCGTGCGGGTACGGGGTGTCCCAGCCGCACACTCGGGTGATCGGTGCTTCGAGGTGATCGAACAGGCGCTCCTGGATCGTGGCCGACAACTCGGCGCCGAAGCCCGAGGTGAGGGTGGCCTCGTGCACGATCAGGCATCGGCCGGTCTTGGCCACCGAGGTCACGATGGTGTCGACGTCGAGCGGTACGAGGGTGCGGAGGTCGATGACCTCGGCATCGATGCCTGTCTCTTCGGCGGCCGCCTGGACGACGTGCACGGACGTGCCGTAGGTCAGCACCGTCAGCTCCGAACCCGCTCGGTGGACACGGGCCAGGCCGAGCGGGATCGTGAAGTGGCCCGCCGGGACCTCGCTCAGCGGGTGTTTCGACCAGGGCACGATCGGGCGATCGTGATGCCCGTCGAAGGGACCGTTGTAGACGCGCTTCGGCTCCAGGAAGATGACCGGATCGGGGTCCTCGATGGCGGCGAGGAGCAGCCCCTTGGCGTCGTACGGGTTCGACACCACCACGGTCTTCAGCCCGGCGACATGGGTGAACAGCGCCTCCGGGCTCTGGGAGTGGGTCTGGCCACCGAAGATCCCGCCGCCGGTGGGCATCCTGATCACCAACGGTGCGGTGAAGTCTCCGGCCGATCGGTAGCGCAGCCGCGCCGCCTCCGACACGATCTGGTCGTAGGCGGGGTACACGTAGTCGGCGAACTGGATCTCGACGCACGGGCGCAGGCCGAACGCCGCCATGCCCACGGCAACGCCCACGATGCCTGCTTCGCTGATCGGAGTGTCGAAGCATCGGGTCGACCCGAACCGCTGCTGGAGCCCCTGGGTGCAACGGAACACGCCGCCGAAGTAGCCGACGTCCTCCCCGAACACCACGACTCGCTCGTCGCGCTCCATGGCGACGACGTGGGCGTCGCGGATCGCTTCGATCATCGTCATCGTCGTCATGTCAGTACCCCGCCTGTCGACGTTGCTCGATCAGATGACGCGGCAGGATGGCGTAGACGTCTTCGAACATCTCGGCCGGGCTCGGGATGTCGCCTGATTTCGCCGCGCCGTGGGAATCGGCTTCGTCGAACGCCGCGGCGACCTCGGTGTCGACCGCGGCCACCAATCGGGCGTGGCGATCGTCGTCCCATGCACCGATCACGCAGAGATGGTGGCGGAGCCGTTCGATCGGATCGCCGAGCGGGAACTGGCTGGCGGCATCGTCGGGGCGATAGCCGCTGGGATCGTCGCTGGTGGAGTGAGCGCCGACCCGATAGGTGATCCACTCCACCATCGTCGGGCCGCGATTGGAGCGGGCGCGCTCGGCAGCCCACTGCGACACGGCGTGGACCGCGAGGTAGTCGTTGCCGTCGACCCGCACCGAGGGAATCCCGTACCCCAGGCCCCGGCTGGCGAACGTGGCCGATGCGCCCCGCGCGAAGTCCTCGGGTGTCGAGATGGCCCAGTGGTTGTTGACGATGTTCAGGATGACCGGCGCCTGATAGGTGGAGGCGAACACCATCGCCGCGTGGAAGTCGGCCTCGGCGGAAGCTCCGTCACCGATCCAGGCCGACGCGATCGCAGTCGATCCCGACAACGCGGAGGCCATCGCCCACCCGACCGCCTGCACGTACTGCGTCGCCAGGTTCCCCGAGATCGAGAAGAACCCGTGGGACTTCGACGAGTAGAGCACCGGGAGCTGGCGACCCTTCAAGGGATCCAGATGGTTCGAGAGGATCTGATCCATCATGCGACCCAACGGGTACCCGGCCGAGATGAGCAGTCCCTGCTGGCGGTAGGTGGGGAAGTTCATGTCGCCGGGCTGGAGGGCACGCTGGTGCGCGCACGCGATGGCCTCCTCGCCGAGGCACTGCATGTAGAACGAGATCTTGCCCTGCCGGTGGGCCTGCAGCATCCGGGCGTCGAAGCGGCGGACGAGCAGCATGTCGTGGAGGCCCCGGATGAGCTCGGCCTCGGTGAGGGTGCCGGCCCACGGCCCGAGCGCTCGCCCGTCGACCGCCAGGACGCGGATGGTCTGCTCGCAGAGCGGGGCGAGGGTGTGGAAGTCCTCGTCGAGCTCCGGTCGTCGGACCTCGCCGGCCCGGTTGAGATGCAGCGCCGCCGAGGTCATGGGCTCGCCGGCTCGCGCGCCGGGTTGCGGAATCCGGAGCCGTAGACCGGCGGGAGGAGACGAACCGTCCTCGGCCACGGGAATCATGATGCTCGCCGTCGCTCCCCGGCCTCGACCGCGATCACTTCGGGCGGTCCGACGAGGAGCGGATCCGGAATGCCGAGCACCTTCAAGTCCTTGTCCGGGTAGTCGAGTTGGTGGAGGACGAAGCGGAGCGCTTCGAGCCGTCCCCGCTTCTTGTCGTTGGTGCGCACGACCGTCCACGGTGCCCGGTCGCGGTGGCTGCGGAGGAACATCTCCTCCTTGGCGTCGGTGTAGTCGTCCCAGCGGTCGAGCGATGCGATGTCGGTGGGGCTCAGCTTCCACTGGCGCACCGGGTCGATGCGACGGATCACGAACCGGGTGATCTGCTCGCGACGGGACACCGAGAACCAGAGCTTCACGAGTCGGATTCCCGAGCGGGTGAGCATCTGCTCGAACTCGGGGACCTCGCGCATGAACTCCTCGTACTCCTCGTCGGTGCAGAAGCCCATCACCCGTTCGACGACCGCCCGGTTGTACCAGGAGCGGTCGAACAGCACGATCTCGCCCTTCGAGGGCAGGTGAGCGACGTAACGCTGGAAGTACCACTGGCCCCGCTCGCGTGCCGACGGTGCCGTCAACGCAACGACGGTGGCGCCCCGGGGATTCAGGTGCTCCATGAAGCGCTTGATCGTGCCGCCCTTGCCCGCCGCGTCGCGTCCCTCGAACAGCACCACCAGCCGTTGCTCGGTCTCCTTGATCCAGCTCTGTGCCTTGAGCAGTTCGATCTGGAGGAGCCGCTTGGTGCGGTCGTACTCATCACGCGACATCCGTGTCGTGTACGGATAGCCCTCGCGCCAGGTCTCGACAGGTATTCCGTCGGCGCCGATCAGGACCGGGTCGTCGACCTCGTCGAACGTGCCCTCCACGGCGAACCCCTTCGCCATCAGCTCCTCGTCGGAGAGGTCGCGGAGTGAAGCGATGATGTCGGCAAGGGGGTGCTCACTCACGCACGGGACGATAGGCCGGGTCGAGACCTCCCCGCGCACGCTCGATCTCCTGCGAGGTCTGCTCGGTCGCGACGGAAGGGACCCGTGGCCTTCGAGGCAGCTCGGTGACGTCACCGGCTCTGGTCAGGGACCACTCGGCTACAGCGAGATCTCTCGCTCGGTCAGCTCGGGGTCGGCGCCGATGTCAGCGGCGGTGAAGAGCACTGGTCGTAGCTGCTCGGATGCCCAGACCCGGGTCTGGCTGGTGAAGTCGGGATCAGCCGAGTCGTCGGGTTGGCCGTAGGTGAGCACCGCTCGGGCGACGGGTCCGGCGGGGGTGAACTCCAGGGCCATGACGAAGCTCGATCCGTACGTGACCGGGATGAAACCCTTGTCGGTGAACGAGTGGACCCCGTCGAACTCGCCGACGTCGGCCGCCGGAGCGAGGAGCGATCCGCCGCGCGCACAGCAGGTGGTGATGTTGGCGATGTCATCGGAGCCGGTGCCCGAGATACCGATGTCGCTGCCGGGCCGAGCATCGCGCTGCACCGCGCCGAGCGGCGCGTCGATCGGGATCCCCGCGTCGTCGAGTGCGGACACGGCGGCAGCCAGCGCGTCGAGGACCAGCGTCGTGGTCGTCTGGTCGTCGGCCAGGCCGTTCGGGGTCGTGGTCGGTCGGCCGGGGTCCCACGGCTCGGCCCACAGCGCACCTTCGGCGAGACTGAGGCCATCACCGGCGACGAGTTCGTCGAGGAGCACGTTCCACAAGACGGCGCCAACTGAGTCGACGTGGTACGCGAGATCCCACGTCGCGAGCACCGCGCAGGCCTCGGCCAACTCCGCCCGTTCGCTGTCGGCGCATCGTTCGACCAGGGCGTCGCGCCACTGCTCACCGGTGAGCGAACGGTTCGACAGCAGGGCTGTCTCCAGTTCGGCGCCGGTGTAGGTGCCGTCGGCGCCGGCCGACGACCTCAGCAGCACGTCGTTCATGTGCGGACGACCACCGGGCGCCTGCACCTCCCCGCCCTGCAGCGGGGAGAAGCCGGTGAGCGGGGCCTCGGGCTGCGCGAGCCAGTAGCTGTTGTTGGCGTTGAACACGTAATCGGTGCGTTCGATCTGAGGTTGGTCGGCGAAGGGGATCAAGCCCGGGTCGCGGCCGTCGCCGGAGTCGACCCACTCGTAGATCGGATCGCTCCCGTCGAGCAGGAACGCGCCGTTCTCAGCGACGAGTTGCACCACCGGATCGCTGGCCTTCAGGACCTCATAGGCGGTCAACGCCTCGGGCGAGAGTTGAGGCGTTGCCGCAGTGTCGGCGTACCAGGCCCGACCGTCGGCGCTGACCGCGATGGTGTTGACCCACGGGATGCCGTTGATCTCGGAGTGGGCTTGTTGGAACTCCTCGAAGCTCTCGGCCTGGTTCATGGCCAGGAATTGATCGATCGCCTCGAAGTTGTCGAGGTTGGCATCGGCGAGGGAGTAGGCGAACGAGGTGTCCCAGCCGAGTGGGCCAACACTCGCGACCGGGCCGTACCGGCTCGCCCAGAGCGTCCTGGTCACCTCCGACAGCTCGCCGTCGTCACCGAGCACCTCGATCCGGTACTCGAACGGCACCATCGCTTCGGGGCTGCCGTCGTAGAGGAAGGTCGTTGCATCGCCCGGCGCGAGCGGTAACCGGTATGCGGTGAATCGACTGCCTGCCGACACGGTGTGGGTCCACCCGAAGTTCTCGGTGAAGCCGATGTTCACGCCGGGCACGCCCGACAACGAGGCGCCGTAGACGTCGAGCTCACCCGGGATGGTCAGCTGGCTCTCCCAGAGTCGGAGCTCGCCTTCCCAGGGAAAGTGGGGGTTCGCCAGGAGCAACCCGCCCCCGCCCGTCGACCATTCCGATCCGATGGCCCAGCCGTTGCTACCTGGCGCGGGCGTCGTCGAGGTGGCTTGGTCGACGGCATCGGTTGCGACCTGTCCGTCGGTGTCCGGCGGCTGCGTGGTCCCAATGCTGTCGAGGAACGGCGTGCTGCTGGCGAGGAGCATCAGGCTGTTGAAGTACATCAGGAGGTCGACTTCGGTCACCTCCGTATCGGCCCACGGCTCGCCGGCGCACCACCCGGGCATCCCGTCGTTGCCCAGCTCGGTGACCGCCAGGTTGAATCCAGCGACGTAGCCGGTGAGCTGCTCGATGACGTCCGCGGAGGCCCCTTCCTCGAGGTAGCGGATCGCTCGTTCGCGCAACCCGAGATGGAGATAGGCGAAATCGGTCGCGAGGTTGGCGTCGTCCTCGCCGGGCCCGAACCACTTCGACCGTTCGCTACGCACCTTCACCACCTGGTCGAGCAACGTGCAAGCGCGATCCTCGGCGAACGCGAACCCCTGGCCGAACATCACGCTGCCGAGGTCGGCGGCCTCGATGTGCGGGATGCCGTAGGTGGTGCGCCGAATGGTTGCCCGATACCTCGCATCGTCGACGGTCGTCGCCGGTCCGCCCGACGTCGTGTCGGCGGGTGGGATCGTGGTGGCGATGACCGGTGCGGACGACGTGACCGTCGCCGGCTCCGTCGTCGTGTCGCTGTCGCCGGTGCAGGCGGCCAACGCCACGAGGATCGTCGCGACCGACGTGAATCCGAGACCGTGCCCTCGCATCTGGCCCCGCCTTTCCCTCTGCGGGAGCCCCCCGGTTCCTCGCGGCCGAGAACGCTACACACTGTGGGCCGGGCCTCACGCGGCGACGGCCGCAGTGCCAAGCTGGGGTCATGCGCGCCTGGCAGCTCCACGAACTCGGTGAACCCATCGACCGACTGGCGATCCATGAGATCCCGGTCCCGGTGGTCCGGCCCGGAACCGTCCTGATCCGCCATGAAGCCGTCGGGTTGGCCTTCCCGAGCGTGTTGTCCTGCCGGGGCCAGTACCAGGTGAAGACGCCGATCCCCTTCACACCGGGTGGCGAATCAGCCGGAGTGGTGGTCGAGGTCGGCGAAGGGGTCGTGCACCTCGTGCCCGGGGACCGCGTCATGACCCTTGGCGGCGGCCTGCAGGAGTTCGACGTGGTTGCCGGCGGCTCGGCGTGGAAGCTGCCGCCCGGGTTCGGTGCCCGTCAGGCGGCCGCGGTGCCGATCAACTACGCGACCACGTGGTTCGCCCTCCACGAGCGCGGCCACCTGCAACCGGGCGAGACGCTGCTCGTCACCGGCGCGGCCGGCGGCACTGGTTCAGCCGCGATCCAGCTCGGAAAGGCTGCCGGCGCCCGCGTCATCGCCGTGGCCGGTGGCGCCGAGAAGGTCGAGCAGTGCCGGGCCCTCGGTGCCGACGACGTGATCGACCACCGAGCCGTGGGCGACTTGGTCGACACCGTTCGCGAGCTCACTGGTGGCCGCGGGGTCGATGTGGCCTATGACCCGGTGGGTGGCGACACGATGCACCAGGTGCGGCGGTGCATGGCGTGGGACGGGCGTTTGCTCGTGATCGGCTTCGTGGCGGGGATCCCCGACCTTCCGGCCAATCACATCCTGCTCAAGAACTACAGCGTGGTTGGCGTGCACTGGGGTGCCTCGATCGGCCGGGACCCTGGCTCGCTCGACCGCCAGATCCGAGCCGTGCTCGAGTTGGCCGCCACCGGCGTCGTCGACCCGCTGCTCTACCCGCCGTACTCGTTCGCCGACGGTGCTCGGGCGCTGCAGGACCTGGCCGAGCGACGCACGTGGGGCAAGGTCGTCGTCGACGTCGAGTCGGATGCCTGAACATCGTTAAGGTCCGGCCATGACCGTGTCCTCGTGGGATGACTATCCCGTTCACCAGACCTCGCAGTTCATCCAGCACGTCGCCACCAGCGATCGGAACTTCTACGACCGGTACTACTTCAACGCCTTCGACACCGGGGGCGACTGGATGGCCGTGTTCGGACTCGGGCAGTACCCGAACCTCGGCGTCACCGACGCGTTCGTCACGGTTCGGGTGGGCGGCGAGCAGCACCTGGTGCGCAGTTCCATGCCGCTCGGCGACCGTGCCGCCATCTCGGTCGGGCCGATCCGGGTCGAGGTGATCGAGCCCCTGAAGAAGCTCCGTTTCGTCGTCGAACCCACGGAGCACACGGTCGCCATGGACATGGTCTGGGAAGGGGTGGGGCCGGCCATCCCGGAGCCGCCGCAGTTCATCCGCAGCATGGGCCGAGTCGTGTTCGACACCCAACGGCTCGCCCAGATGGGTTCGTGGACCGGCACGCTCAACGTCGATGGCCGCGACCTCACGGTGGCCGCCACGACGACGTGGGGTTCGCGTGACCGCTCATGGGGGGTTCGGCCGGTGGGGGAGAAGGAGCCCGACGGGATTCGGCTCAACACCCATTCCCTGGGCGGGATGTGGACCTACTTCCCGATGCGCTTCGAGGATCATTCGATCTACTACATCTGCTCCGAGAACGCCGATGGCTCTCGCTCGCTCGTCCAGGGCGAGCGGGTGTGGCTCGACGGCCGGGTCGAGGAGCTCGGCCGGTCGGAGCACGATCACCGGTTCGTGCCCGGCATGCGGCTGCTCTCCGACTCGACGATCAGCTTCCCCGAGAGCGGGGTCGAGATCGCTTGCACCAGCCTGCTCCCCAACTTCCTCGCCGTCGGCACCGGCTACGGGCTCGATGCCGACTGGCGTCACGGCATGTGGCAGGGCCCGGAACTGGTGGTGCAGGGCAAGGTGCTGCAGGTCGAGGAGATCTCGGGGCTGGGCCAGTACGCGGTGGTCGATCACTCCGCCCGTTTCGAGTACGACGCGCACGTCGGCTATGGCCTGTACGAACATGCCTTCATGGGTGCGTTCCCGAAGTACGGGCTCACATGAGTCATCGGCGGGGCAGCCGAACGTGTTGACCTCGGCCGACTACCTCCAGCGGATCTTGACGGCCCGGGTCTACGACGTCGCGGTCGAGACGCCGTTGGAGGTGGCGCCGAACCTTTCGAAACGCGTCGGCGCCACGGTGCTGCTCAAGCGGGAAGACACCCAATCGGTCTTCAGCTTCAAGCTGCGCGGCGCCTACAACAAGCTCGCCGGTCTGACCGCTGAGGAGTTGGCCCGAGGCGTCATCTGCGCCTCGGCCGGGAACCACGCCCAGGGCGTCGCGCTCGCCGCTCGCCGACTCGGCTGCGACGCGCTCGTGGTCATGCCGGTCACCACCCCGAGGGTCAAGGTCGACGCCGTCCGGTCCCTCGGCGCCACCGTCGAGCTGTTCGGGGACAGCTTCTCCGAAGCACACGCCAGGGCGATCGACCGACAGGCCGAGGCGGGTCTGACGTTCGTCCACCCCTTCGACGACCCCGCGGTGATTGCCGGGCAGGGCACGATCGGGATGGAGATCCTGCGCCAACACCAACGGCCGATTGACGCCGTGTTCGTCGCAGTCGGCGGCGGCGGGCTGATTTCGGGTGTTGCGTCGTACATCAAAGCGGTCCGACCCGAGATCGCCGTGATCGGCGTGCAGATCGAGGACTCCGACGCCATGGTCCGGTCGTTGGCCGCAGGAGAGCGCATCGAGCTGGCCGAGGTCGGGTTGTTCTCCGACGGCACCGCGGTGAAGCTCGTCGGCGTCGAGACGTTCCGGCTCACGCGTGAGCTCGTCGACGATTTCGTCGTCGTCGACACCGACGCCGTGTGTGCCGCGATCAAGGACGTGTTCCAGGACACCCGCAGCATCCTGGAACCTGCGGGCGCGCTGGCCGTGGCCGGACTCAAGCAGTACCTGGAGCAGCACCCCTCAGCCGGTGGCACCTACGTCGCGATCACGTGCGGCGCGAACATGAACTTCGATCGGCTGCGGTTCGTGGCCGAGCGGAGCGAGGAACGCGAAGCCCTGTTCGCAGTGACCATCCCGGAGCGGATCGGCAGCTTCCGCGAGTTCGCCGAGCTGGTGGGCCCCCGATCGGTCACCGAGTTCAACTATCGGATCTCGGGCCGCGACGCCGCCCACGTCTTCGTGGGTCTGGCCCTCGTCGATCGCGACGATTCCACCGGGATCGCCGAAGAGTTCCGCAAGCACGGGTTCGCCACCATCGATCTCACCCACGATGAGTTGGCCAAGGAGCACGTACGCCACATGGTGGGCGGTCGCAGCGAGTTGGCGCTCGACGAGCGGCTCTACCGCTTCGTGTTCCCGGAGCGCCCCGGTGCGCTCGGGCGCTTCCTCGCGAGCATGCATCCCAACTGGAACATCAGCCTGTTCCACTACCGCAACCAGGGCGACGATCACGGCCGTGTCCTGGTCGGGCTGCAAGTGCCCGACGACGATGAGGTCGCCTTCGCCGAGTTCCTCGACACCCTGGCCTACCCGTACCACGAGGAGACCGCCAACCCGGTGTACCGGCTGTTCCTCGCCTGACATCGCGCTTCGTGCGCCGTGGCCGCAGGTTTGAGCCGACCGGGTGTCGGGCACGAATGGGGGATGTCATCACCCTCGGTCTCGCTCGTCGAACGCGCAGACGGGGCCGGCCGCGAAGCCACCGGTTGGTGGCTCGACGCCGTCATCTACGAGCTGCACATCCGAGCGTTCGCCGACTCGAACGCCGACGGCATCGGCGACATACCGGGGCTCATCGGGAGGCTCGGATACCTGCAGGAGCTCGGCGTCACCGCGATCTGGCTACTGCCCTTCTACCCGTCCCCGCTGCGCGACGGCGGATACGACATCGCGGACTTCAAGAAGATCAATCCGGCCTACGGCGACCTTCGCAGCTTCCGCCGGCTGCTGGACGAGGCGCATCGGCGTGGACTGCGCGTGATCACCGAACTGGTCTTCAACCACACCTCGGACCAGCATCCGTGGTTCCAGCGAGCGCGTACCAGCCCGGCGGGCAGCCGCTGGAGGGACTTCTACGTGTGGAGCGACACGATGGATCGCTACCGCGACGCTCGGGTGATCTTTCAGGACTTCGAGACCTCGAACTGGTCGTGGGACCCGGTCGCCGGCGCCTACTTCTGGCACCGTTTCTACTCCCACCAGCCCGACCTGAACTACGACAATCCCGAGGTCGAGGCCGAGATGCTCGCCGTGCTCGACCACTGGCTCGAACTCGGGGTCGATGGCATCCGGCTCGATGCCATCCCCTACCTGTACGAGCGCAACGGAACCAGCTGCGAGAACCTCCCCGAGACCCATGGCTTCCTGCGGCGGCTGCGGGCGCACGTCGATGCGCGCTACCGGGATCGAATGCTGCTCGCCGAAGCGAATCAGTGGCCGGAGGATGCCGCGGCGTACTTCGGATCGGGCGACGAGTGCCACATGAACTTCAACTTCCCGTTGATGCCCCGGCTGTACATGGCGTTGCGGCAGGAGAACCGGCTTCCGATCGTCGACATCCTCGATCAGACCCCGGCGTTGCCGGAGGGTTGCGCGTGGGCGACGTTCCTCCGCAACCACGACGAGTTGACGCTCGAGATGGTGAGCGACGAAGAACGCGACTACATGTACCGCTCGTACGCCTCGGATCCCCAGGCCCGTCTGAACCTGGGGATCCGCCGCCGGCTCGCGCCCCTGCTCGGCAACGACCGCCAGAAGATCGAGTTGCTGAACGCGCTGCTGTTCTCGCTGCCCGGAACGCCGGTGCTCTACTACGGCGACGAGATCGGGATGGGCGACAACATCTACCTCGGCGACCGCGATGGAGTGCGCACCCCGATGCAGTGGTCGGCTGATCGCAACGGTGGATTCTCGCGGGCATCACCGCATCAGCTGTACCTCCCGACGGTTGCCGACGGGCCGTATCGCCACGAGACGTTGAACGTCGAACTGCAGGAACAGGACCCGCACTCGCTGCTGTCGTGGATGCGCCAGCTGATCGCCGTCCGGCGGCGATTGCCGGTGTTGGCCAACGGCGCGCTCGTGCCCCTGGAGCCCGACAACCATCGCGTGCTCGCCTTCGTGCGCGAAGGTCCGACCGGCGCGGTGCTCGTGGTGGCGAACCTGTCGCACCGGGCCCAACCCGTCGAACTCGACCTGCACGCCTATGCCGACGCCCGCCCGATCGAGGTGTTCGGTCGCACCGAATTCGCCCCGATCGGAGTGACGCCCTACCCGATCACCCTCGCACCCCATGGCTTCTACTGGTTCGAGTTGGTGCCGGCGTCCACGCAGCAGGCGCTCGGTGCCGACTCGCCACCCCAGCTGCCAGGCAGCACGCGGGCGGGCACGCCGCCGGAGCCCGGGTTGACGGCGGCGGTCACGGCCTGGATCGCAGGCCGCCCGTGGTTCCCGGCCTCGAGCCTGCCCATCGGTGGGTGTTCGCTCGAGCTCATCGGCACCGAGGACCGCAACGACGGCGTGGACCTCCTGCTCTACGTCGCCACCATCGTGCCGCCCGAGGGTGATCCCGAGCGCTACTTCGTGCCGCTGGCGCGGGTGCCCGCGCTGGCCATCGAACCCAGTGGCCGAACCCTTCGATCCGCCGTGGTGGCCTGGCTGGACAACGATCTCGTACTCGTCGATGCCGTGGCCGACGCGGATGCCGCCCTCCGGCTCGCCGGCTGTCTGACCCGACCTCGCCGGGGCTCGGCCGTGGCTGGTCTGCCCTCGCCGGAGCTGCGTCGCGCCCTGCACGGAGCGCCGTCGAGCGGTATCCGCATCCTCGCCGCCGAACAGTCGAACTCGTCGTTCGTCGTCGACGATCGCGTGATCGTCAAGGTGCTGCGCCCGCTGCCCGGCGGGACCAGCATCGACGCCGAGGTCTCCCGTCACCTCGACCGGGCGGGGTTCACCCAACACTCTGCATACCTCGGCGAGCTGGGTCGGCGGGGCCGCTCATTCCTCGAAACGCTGGCCATCGCCAGTGCGTTCGTGCCGAGCGACTCAGACGCATGGGAGTACGTCCTCGACCGGCTCGGCCTCCACCTCGACGACCCGCACGCCGAGCCGGGCGATCTGGGGGCCACGGGGCCCGAGTTGGCCCTGCTCGGTCAACGGCTCGGTGAGCTCCACCTGGCACTGGCCACGCCGTGCGGCGACCCTGCGTTCGAGCCCGAACCGTTGACGACCCACATGCGCCGCGCTCTGTACCAGTCGCTGCGCACCCAGCTCCGTGCCACCCTCTCGCTCCTGCAGCGCCGCCGGACCTCGATCCCGAGCGAATTCGGAGCAGCCGCGGCCGCCGTGGTCGAGAGTCAGGATCGCTTCCTCGCTCACCTCGAGGTGCTGCGGGATCGCCCGGTCACGGCCCTGCGCATCCGCACCCACGGCGACCTCCACCTCGGCCAGATCCTCCACACAGGGCGGGACTTCGCGTTCATCGACTTCGAGGGCGACCCGAGCAGGTCGCTCTCCGAACGCCGGCTGAAGCGCTCACCGTTGACCGATCTCGCAGGGATCGTGCGGTCGTTCGACGACGCCGGCCAGATGGCGCTGTTGCACCGGAGTCAACGGGGGCTCACTTCGCCGGCGACCGAGGCGGTGATCGCCCAACGGACCGCCGCGTGGTGCGACGCCGCCATCGCGGCGGTCATCAGCGGCTATGCCCCGAAGGTCCGCTCGGTGCCCGGCCTACTGCCATCGGGCGAGGCGGGCACCGCCCTGCTCGATCTCTTCGTGTTCGAACGCGCGCTCGAAGACGTCCGCTACGAGTTCGACCATGATCCCGGCCTGCTCGGGTTGCCGTTGGCCGCGTTGCTCACGGCCGCACACGGCGGCGGTCACCGGGCGGACGCGCTGTTCGCCGAGTGATCGCGGCTGTCAGGCGACCCAGTCGAGGCCGCTTCGTTCTTCGTCCGGCTGTCGGAGCGCCGCCTCGAACTCTTCGGCGGGGACCGCCTTGCTGTACAACCAGCCCTGGTGGACATCGCACCCGACGGCGACGAGGGCGACGGCCTGCTCCAGCGTCTCCACGCCTTCGGCGACGACCGAGAGCCCCAGCGTGTTGGCGAGCGAGACGAAGCCGCGTACCAGGAGTCGGTCACGAGTCTGGGCGACGATGTTCGTCACGAAGCTCCGGTCGAGCTTGACGCCGTCGAGCGGCATGCGCTGCAGGAGCGTGAGCGACGCGCTGCCGGTGCCGAAATCGTCGAGCGCGATGGTCGCGCCCGCCGCGCGATATGCATCGAGCCGGGCCGCCGCCAGCTCCATGTCGTCCACGATGGCGTTCTCGGTCACCTCGAGGCACAGCCGGTGGAGTGGCGCACGGCCGAGCAGGTCGGTGAGCCGACCGGTCCGGCTCGTGGCGCTCACGAAGCGCGGGGGAAGGTTGACGCTGATGCGGAAGCGTTCCGGGAGCCCCAGCCGCTCCCACGCCGCCACGTCGATCAGGGCGCGGGCCAGGATCGCCTCGGACATCGGCTCGACCAATCCGGTCTCCTCGGCCAACCCGATGAACGTGCCGGCAACGAGGACCTCGCCCGCCGGTTGCGCCCACCTCGCCAGCACCTCGGCTCCGATGACCCGCCCGGAACGGGAGTCGATGATCGGCTGGTAGTAGGGAACGATCTCGCCGCCGTCGATCGCCTGCCGGAGCTGATGTTCGTCGGACACCCTCCGGGCGACTGAGCTCCGCATGCTCTGATCGAACGTCTCGACGCGATCCCGGCCGGCTCCCTTGGCCCGATAGAGCGCGGAGTCGGCATGGCGGAGCAGGTCCTCGGCGACGGCGGCGTCCTGCGAGCTGAACGCCACGCCCAGGCTCAGGGAGACGACGACTTGTTGGGTGCCGAGGGTGATCGGTGCGGCGACCTGTGACCGCAAGTGCTCGGCGACGGCCATCATTCGGGTCCGTTCCGTGGCAGCGCTCGCCGAGCCCGGGCCGCCAGGCACGACAACGACGAGTTCGTCGCCCCCGAGTCGGGCGAGGAACGCACCCGCCGGGGCAGCGGCGGTCAGCCGGTCGGCCACGATCCGCAACAGGGTGTCACCGGCCGCGTGGCCGAGCGAGTCGTTGACCACCTTGAATCGATCGAGGTCTCCCACCATCACGCACAGCAGCTCGCCGCGCTCGATGGCCTCGCTGTGAGCCGCCTCGAGCAATACCATCAACCCCCGACGGTTGAGCAACCCGGTGAGGTCGTCGTGGGTCGCCTGCTGGGCGAGCCGCTCATTGGCGAGCTCGATCCGTTCGGCGTCGCGATGGGCCGCCTCCAGGAGATCGGCGTTGGTCAACTGGGCCCGGATCGAGGCGAACGAGGCCGACAACGCCGTCTTGTGCAGCGTGGAGTTCAAGACACAGAAACCGATTCCCGTGAACGCCAGCACTCGGTTCGGCCTCCCCCCGGCCAGCAGGAGATAGGTGTCGAGCACACCGAACATGCCGGTCTGGAGCAGAAAGAAGCGGAGACGGCTCGTCGCGTTGATCATCACGTTGATCCCGCTGGCGCCGACCGGGAAGAGCATCGCCGCCACCATCAGCTCCGATGAGTCGCGCGTTCCCGCCACCGCTACCGGCAGGAGCCCCCACATGAGGCCCGCCACTGCGACAGCCGTGGTGACCATGCCGCGAGCCGCGAGTCGCCGGCCGGGGCTCGGTCGCCGCCGAACGATCAGCCGAGCCCCGATGCACAGTCCTGCCGCCACGAACGACAGCACCAGCCACCACGGATTCAGCCGGTTCTGGAACAGCGCCCGGCACGCCAGTGCCGCGGCTGGAGTGCCGAGCACCGAGATGAAGAGCAGCGACTCGTTCCACTGGCTGGCGGTCTCGGCCACACGCGCCTCGAACACCGGGTCGCGCCGTTCTGCTCGAGAACGGAATCTCGTCCGCATCGGTGGACACCTCGGACCTTCAGCATTCGTGGTGCTGAGCAGGACGTCGGTCATCCCCGGCTTTCGCCGCACGCGGGGTCGAACGGGTCGAACGGTCTAGTACGGATCCTCGTCGGTTCGGCTGACTTCGGAGAGGTCCCCTCAGTGGGCGCCGGTCTCCGGTTCGCGCGGCGCGAGGACCCACGCCGCCACGTACAGCGGGATGCCGAACCCGGCAAAAGCGGCACCGACGAAGGCGATGCGCACGAGGGTCACGTCGATGTCGAACGTGGCGGCCAGCCCGCCGCATACGCCGCCGATCTTTCGGTCGGTACGAGACAGCACGAGCCGGTATCGGGGCGTCGGTGCAGCCGGAGGAGTGCGCGGCGGTGCTGGAGCAGTGGAGCTCGCCGTACCGTTGGTGGCGGGCGGGACGAGTGGCGTGTCGGGAAGGGAAGGGGTCGGTTGTTCGACGGCAGGGAGCGAGCTGCCGGGGTCGTTCGTGGTCATGGCTCAATGTTGCGCTCGACCGCCGGATTCCACATCGGGGAGCGCCCCCGGATCTCCCCCTACGCGACCCTGAGCCAGCCCTGAGGTGACTCGTCGTCGGCGACCGCCGACCCCCAGGTCTCCGCTGGTCCCTCCGATTCCGTGCTCGACGTCCCGTGGGGCGATGATGAGCGGCGAACGGCTGAGAGGGGCTCGAGTGATCGAACGCGTGCGGCTGGAGATCGACGGGGCGATCGCCACCATCACCAACGACAACCCCGAGAAGCACAACGCGTTCGACGACGAGATGGATCTCGCCCTGTTCGAGATCCTCGGCGAGCTGAAGTCGCGGCCCGACGTTCGTGCAGTGATCTGGCGAGCCGAAGGCAAGTCGTTCTCGTCGGGCCGCGATGTCGCAGCCCTCGGCGGAGGGCAAGTGACGATGTCGCATCACGAGCTGATGCAGCGCGGCCACCGCGGCATCCTGCAGGTGCTGGAGATCGAGGCGCCGATCCTGGTCGCGATGAAGGGCTGGTCGATCGGCGCATCGTTCCAGCGGGCCCTCATCTGCGACATCCGCGTCGCCGCCGAAGGGGCGCGGATGATGCTGCCCGAGCTCGGCCACGGCGTCATCCCCGATACCGGCGGCATGGGCCGGCTCTACCAGATGTGCGGGCACGGCGTGGTGAGCGACATGGTGCTGACCGGTCGACCGATGGGCGCGGAGGAGGCATTGCACCACGGTGTCGTGTCACGGGTGGTGCCCGAGGCGGAGCTCGATTCGACGGTGCGCGAGATGGCCGAGAAGATCGCCGCCGCACCTGCGGTCACCGTGAAGATGGCCCGCCGGGTGATCCGCCATCTGTCGGAGCCCGCGCTGCGGTCCTCGATGGCCGACGAGCTGATCTACCAGACCTTCATCAACCGCTCCGACGACATGGCGGAGTTCCGCGCCGCTCGCTCGGAGCAGCGGCCGCCGCACTACACCGGGAGTTGACCGATGACCACCGATGACACCCGCCGGTATCCCGGCCTGCCGGAGCCAGCTCCCGATGGTTCGAGTGCGCTCCCGGCGGCCACGTTCGCCGGCACGACGGTCTTCGTCACCGGCGGCGGCACGGGGCTGGGCAAGGCCATCGCCACCGAGTTCGCCCGCTTGGGAGCCGACATCGTGATCGCCAGCCGCAAGCCCGAGCACCTCGAGCAGGGCCGCGCGGCCATCGAGGCGATCGGAGCGCGGGTGCTGACGGTGGGGTGCGACATCCGTGACCCCGAGCAGATCGCTGCCGCGTTCGACGCGGCGACCGCCGAGTTCGGGTTGCCGTCGGTGCTGATCAACAACGCCGCCGCGAACTTCCCGGTGCCCGCCGAGGACATGTCGCCGAACGCGTGGCGAACCGTCGTCGACATCACCCTCAACGGCACCTTCTTCTGCTCACGCGAGTTCGCTCGACGCCACCTCGCCGCGGGGACCCCGGGATCGATCGTCAACGTCGGCGCGTCGTACGCGTGGACCGGTGGGCCCGGCTTTGCCCATTCGGCGGCCGCCAAGGCCGGGGTGAAGAACCTGGTGGAGACGCTCGCGGTCGAGTGGGGGCCGTACGGCATCCAGGTGAACGGGCTCGTGCCCGGACTGTTCCCGCACGACGACATGACTGCCGACATCAAGGGCAACCTGTCGCGGGCGAGCGACAAGGACCTGACCCAGCCCGCCATGCGGGTGGGTCGGCTCCGCGAGCTGGGCTGGGCGGCCACCTTCCTCGCATCGCCGTACGCCCGTTTCATCTCCGGCCACACGCTGGTGGTCGACGGCGCCAACTGGCAGCGCCGGAGCCTGGTGAACCCGCCGGTCGTGACGATCCGCGATCAGATGGGCAAGGAACCCTTCGGCGCGTGACCTGTGGTTGGGCTTCGACCCCCCTCGGCTTGAGGAAACCTTGAACTACGCTCGTACCGCTGTCGGTGCACAGCAGCGCGGGGGCAGGTGATGCAGACGGGACCACATGGCGTTCAGCGACGAGTGAGCCGGGTGTGCACGGTCGTGCTCGGCGCGGTCGCCCTGATCGGCGTGCTTCCGGTCGTGCCGGCCCACGGACGCCAGAGTCCCGAGATGACGCTGCGGGGGAGCTGCGACAGTTCCGGCGATGCGTGGTCGGCCACGTTGACGATCGTCAACGGCACCGACTCCGATGCCATCGTGGTTGAGGACGTGGGGGTCTCCGGAGCGACCGACGATGCCTTTGCCCCGATCGTGACGGGCGCCGAGATCGCCGGCGGTGACCAGCTGCAGGGCGTGGCGGTGGGCCTGCCGATCGGGCTCGAGCAGATCGAAGTCGCCTACTCGCTGCGGAGCCCGGCGTTCGGCCTGTTCGAGGGGTTCTTGTTCGCACGCGTCTCCCGGCGGAGTGCGGGTCGGAGCCGCAACCCACCTCGCCGGGCATCGTCGAGCAGCCCACCGTTCTGGTCACCATTCCGTCCGTCACGGTCGTGCCGCCGCCCGGACTGACCGTGCCGGCCACCGGGGGACCAGGTGACGAGCTGGACCCGTCGGATGTCGGGTCCGAGTCCGACGAGGAGTTCGTCCCGACCGAGGTCGGATCGACCGTCGAGCCGGCTCCCGATCGGGAACGCGACGCGCTGCTGCGCTTCCAACCGTCGGGGACGATGATCGTGGGCCAGACGTACCCCGTGGAGGCTCAGGCCTACTTCGCCGGAATGACTCCCAACGACACGTTGGTGCCGTTCGATCCCTCCGCGCCCACGACCGTTGTGCCGCTGATCGGTGCTTCGTGTCGGGTCACTGCCGAGCTCGTGTTCCGCACGGGCGATTTCGACGTCCCCGCCAACCGTCCTCGCACGATCAACCTGTGCGACGGGCGGGACGCTGCGGTGTGGACCTGGTTGGTGACGCCGTTGCGTGCCGCCACGCTCAAGCTCACGGTGGTGCTCACGAGCGCGGAGTCCGGAGATGAGTTGCGCTCGACGTTCGCGGACATCTCGGTGGCGGCCGAGCCGTCTGTTGCCACTGCGGCGCGCGCGGTCGATCCGTCGCTGACGAAGCGCGGGTCGGCCGAGACAGAGTTGGCCGGCACCGGGTCCGACGGTGGTGGGTTCCCGGTGCTTCCCCTCGCGCTCACCGGTGCGTTCGGGCTCGTACTGGCGGGCGGGTGGCGGATTCGGGCCGGCCGGGAACGGCCGCCGGCGCGGGCGACCCCGGTCCAAGCCTTTGCCCCGCCGCGACCCGGTGATCGGACGGTGTTGCCCAGCCCGGGGCAGGCGCGCACCGTGTTCCTCAGCTACTCGCGTCGCGACACGCCGTTCCTCGACCGGCTCGGTGCCGATCTGGAGGCTCGCGGCTTCGACACCTGGCGTGACACCGACGACATCGAAGGCGGTGAGCAGTGGCGGAGCACGATCGTCGATGCGCTCGGCGCCGCGTCGACGGTGGTGTTGTTGCTGTCGCCCTCGTCGGTCGAGTCGGTGAACGTCGCGCGCGAGATCGCGCTCGCGGACGAACTCAAGAAGCGAGTCCTGCCGGTCACGATCGCCGATGGCGTGAAGCTCGACGGCGCGTTGCAGTACACGCTCGCCGGCACCCAGACGATCGACCTGCGGGAGCCGGGGTACGCCGCCGGGTTCGCCCAGTTGGTCCGCGCCCTCGAGCTCACGCCTCAACCTCCGGAGTCGCACAGCCCGATGTGAGCGGCCATGGCGGCGGCGGCATCGAGGAAGAGGCTTTCGTGGTGCTCGACGAGGTTTCGGGTCTGGCCGAACAGCTCGAAGCTGACCAGGCCGAACAGCTGCGTCCACGCCAGGGCGACGGCGAACAGCGTCTCGGGCGGCAGGTCGACGCTGATTCCGACGGCGAGTTGGGTCAGGTCGGACGACGTGATCGCCGACAGTGTGGGACGTTCGCTCGTTGGTGGCGCGAGGAGTCCGTCGGCGTGACCCTCAGCGGCGATCTGCACGAGGGTGCGAGAGACCCGACTGCCAGGACCGATGGTGTCGGCCGGAGCGGCGTAGCCGGGCACCGGAGAGCCGTAGAGCAGCGCGTACTCGTGGGGGTGCTCGGTCGCCCAGCGGCGCACTTCGGCAGCCGTCGTCACCCAGCGCCGGTGCGGGCTTCGTCGGGGCACCGAGGCCGCCGCCTCCTCCGCGGCATCGCCGAGCGTGTCGTAGGCCTCCACGATGAGCGCGGTCAGCAGTACGTCACGGTTCTCGAAGTAGCGGTAGACCGCCGAGGGCACGAGGCCCAGCTCCCGAGCGACGGCCCGGAGGGAGAGGCCGGGAGCTCCGAACGTGGCGAGGTGTCCCCCGCGGTACGCAGGATCTCGGCCTGGATCTCGGCTCGGGCCCGATCGCGGGCAGATCGCAGGGTTGTCACTGCCTCAGTGTTCCACATCGGTGATCTGAATCCGGAACGGTGATCTTGACTCGAACCGCGCGAAGGAGTTCAATGATCACAATTCAGATCAGTGATCCGAAAGGCTTCCCGTGACCGCTCCCGCTCCTTCCTCGACCGACGTGTTTTCCTCCCTGCCAGTCCGTTACCTCCGTCCCCAGGCGTTCGATCGGCGGGTGTCGGGTCCGCTGATGACGGCGCTCACGCGTCTCGGCATCAGCGTCCGTGGATCGCGGGTGCTGCGGGTACGGGGTCGGCGCAGCGGTCTCGTCCGATCGGTTCCGGTCAACCTGTTGGACTTCGAGGGACAGCGCTACCTCGTGGCGCCGCGCGGCAACACCGAGTGGGTGCGCAACGTGCGTGTCGCCGGCAGCGCGGAACTGGTGGTTGGCCGGCGCGTCGAGACGGTTCGGCTGGTGGAGCTCGAAGCAGCGGTCAAGGTTCCGGTCCTTCGGGCCTACCTCCGGCGGTGGAAGTTCGAGGTCGGGCGATTCTTCGCCGGACTCGGTGTTGACGCCACCGACGAGCAGTTCCTCGCTGCTGCCGACGGGTACCCGGTATTCCAGGTCTGTCCGAGTGAACAATAGGTTGGGGCGATGGCTGAGTTCCGCGATCAGGATCTTTCCGGCTCGAGCTTTCACCGTGTGCGGCTCCGGGACAGCGCCTTCGTCGAGGTCGACGGCTCTGGTGTGACCTTTCGAAACTCGACCCTCGCAGGTGCCCGGTTTCGTGCCGTGGTGCTCGACGGGGTGCAGATGCGCGGCGTCGAGCTCGTGAATGTCGACATCTCGGGCGAGGTCGACGGTGTCACGGTCAACGGTGTCACGATCGCACCTCTGATCCAGGCAGAGCTGGATCGTCGCTACCCCGATCGAGCGTTGATGCGACCGACCGACGCCGAAGGTTTCCGGCGTGGATGGGACACCGTCGAGCGGTTGTGGACGGCGACGGTCGAGCGGGCGCGGGGCCTCGATCCGGACCTGCTGCACGAGTCGGTCGACGGCGAGTGGTCGTTCATCCAGACGTTGCGACACCTCGCGTTCGCCACGGAGGCCTGGCTACTGCGGGCCATCCAGGGTGACCCGACGCCGTGGCACCCGCTGTCGCTCCCGTGGGACGAGGCGCCACCGACGCCCGGAGTACCGCACGATCGTGAGGCGCGCCCCGACCTCGACGCTGTCCTGGATCTCCGGCTGGATCGGATGGCCCGCGTTCGGGACTACGTCGACGGGCTCACCGATGAGGCGCTGGCCTCGATGACCACGCCCGTCGAAGCGCCCGGTTGGCCCGAGTCGAGGTCGTTCCCGGTGCGGAACTGCCTACTGGTGATCCTCAACGAGGAATGGGAACACCGGCTCTACGCAGAACGAGACCTCGCCACCCTCGTGAGCTGACGAACTGAGAGAGAAGGGCCCGCACCGGCGCCCACGAGGTGATCACACGGTGCGTGAGATGGGGTCGTTGCGGCCGGGATCGCTCCGTAGGCGGCGCCTCCCACCGCGCCGCTGCACGTCGAACTCGATCCGACGCCGAGTAACGGACTGGACGACACGAGCTACGTCCAATGCGAGCTCCTTCGTTCAATCAACCGCAAACGTCTCATGCATCGGCTCGGCGCCGTCGACCCCGACGACAGCCATCGAGTCGCCGTCGTCGTCAAGACCTTGCTCAACTACTGATCCGAAGCGCCTACGATCCACGCGTAGCCGACGAATACCGAGCTCTCCTTGATCGGGCATGGTCCTCACATCACAAGATGGTGGACACCGCGCCGAACCCCGAGGAATCCAGCGCTGGAAGCGCAGACCGGCCAGACCATCGACCACCTGGGTCATCTGCCGGTTCGGCTGCAGTCCATGAACGGCACCAGGTCGCCTCGGTGGCGCATCGAGCGCTGAGGGGGCATGATGACTTGATGTCACGTCCACTGCGAGTGCTGTGCACGAGCACGGGCGGGGCGGGGCATGTGTTCGCGTTGTCCCCGGTGGCCAAGGCGCTACAGCGTCGGGGTCACGACGTGGGCTGGGCGGTGGCCGCTGACGGTGGAGCCGCAGTTGGGGCGATGGGCTTCGATTGGTCGCCCGCCGGCATGACAACCTCGGTTCGACGCGAGGTATCCGCTGCCGTGATCGATGAGGTGACCCGGCTCCCGATGGATGAGCGAAGGGGTCCGTTGTTCGGGGCGTTGTTCGCCCGAGCGGCGGCGCCCGTGATGCAACGGGACCTTGCGCCGATCTTCGAGCGGGTGCGACCTGACGTGGTGGTGCGCGAGATGGCGGAGCTCGCTGCGGCGCCGATGGCGGCGGCCCGCAGCATCCCGCTCGTCACCGTTGCCTTCAGCGGGGTGCTGTCCGAACTCGCCCGGCGCGAGGTGCTCGCAGAACTCGGACCCCTGTGGCGCGCCGAGGGGCTCGACGATCCGTCGTGGGCCGACACGTATGGGCAGTTGTACCTCCACCCATTCCCCGAGTCGTTCGGCCAGCGTCCTGATTCGCCCGTGGTGCGGGCGATTCGCCCCGATCGCGGCTCACCCAGCGATGCGCCGGAGGCGTGGGTGCGGGTGCTGGGTACGGACCGGCCGCTGGTGTACGTGACGTCGGGGACGGAGCGAGCGTCGATGACGTTCCCCTGGGCCGAGGCGTTCGCAGCACTTGGCGCGCTCGACGTCGATGTCGTCGCGACGATCGGTACCCACGTCGACCCGTCTGCGCTCGGCGCCGTTCCCGGCAACGTGCGCATCGAGCGCTTCGTCCCGCAGGCGGACCTGCTCGCACGGACGTCGGTGGTCGTCTCGCACGGCGGCGCCGGCACGGTGCTCGGCGCGGCCGGCCTGGGCTGCCGGCAACTCGTCGTGCCGCTGTTCGCCGACCAGTGGGAGAACGGGGTCGCCGTCAGCGACGGTGGGTGCGGTGTCCTCCTCGGCCCCGATCGGCGTCACGTGGAGGACTTCCACGAATCGTTGCGGACGTTGCTCGAAGGCTCGTCGCACCGTGAAGCGGCCGCCCGCGTCGCGGAGGAGATCGCCGCGATGCCGACGGCGGACGACTTGGCCGCCGAGATCGAGGCGCTCGCCACGGCCTGATGCGCGAGCTCGGCCGACCGTGGCCGGGTTTCGCAGTGTCGGGTCAGGTGGTCCAGGTGATCGGCGAACGTGGATCGGGTGCGTAGCTGCAGTAGGTCCCGGTGTGGATGCTGTGTTGGAGGTGCTTCGCCAGCGCCGGGTGCTGATCCGCGATGCGGCTCACTGCGTAGCGGAGCGAGCGGGTAACACTGGTGCGCGCCCGTTCGGCGGAGCCACCGACGGACCGTTGGCGGTGCCCGAGCCCGACCGCTCTCGAGAGCTCGGCGATGAGGTATTCGCGGTCTCGCTGAGCGAGCTCGATCCGACCGGTGTCGTTCATCGACGTGGCTTCGTCGATGTCGTCGTCAACGTCGGCCAAGCGGCGGCGATACGCGTCGCGTGCTGCGTCGTCGAGGATGGGGAGCCCGGCGCCGGCGCCTCCGCCCGCCAGTCCAACGTCGTTGCCAGCGGTGTGGCCTCGGGGAAGCGAGCCGTTCTCCACCGCTGTGAGGTCGAGTACGTGGAACTCGCGGCCGGGGTCGCGTAGCAGTCGTTCGAGGTACCGAGAACCCTTCAGGTCACGCATGAGCACCGTGAGGTCACAGAACTGAATCGTCCTCGTGTCGCCGGCACACGCGAAGGTCCCTGTCGCCTCCGCTCGCTGGAGCGGCGGGATCGGACCGAGTGGAGCCACTGCCCCGAGTCGCCGGGCTCGTTCTGCCCAGCCGGTCGCTCCGAACGCTTCGAACGATGATCCCGACGCCAGCCACTCCATGCGCGCTCGATCGAGCTCGCCGGCGCCGTGGTGCGCTTCGCCGAGCACCATGCGCGCCTTGGCGACCTCGAACGGGGCGCCGATATCGGTCCACGCTGCAATCGCCGAGAGGGACAGGTCGATGGCACGAGCGAGATCGCCACTGATCACCGCGACCCGGGCGCCGGCGAGCGCGGCGCCCGCCGCCAGCGATGGGCTGGGATACGAGTCGGCGATCGACTGCAGCATGTCGGCGGCCCGGCGTGCGGTGGCGACATCCCCCGCAGCGGCGGCGATCTCGCTTTGCGCATCGAGGAGCGGGGCCAGACGCAGGTCACCGAAGGGCGGCCGTTCCTTCGAGGGAACATCGAACGGATGCGCGATGGCATCAGCGATGAGGGCCGACGCGGCCCCAACATCACCCTGCTCCAGCCGCAGCAAGGCGAGACCGGGGTGCGGTGACCAAGCGTGCTCGTGGGCTGCGACGAACGCCTCCTCGGCCCCGGCCAGGTCGCCCCTGCGCAGCCGGATGTTGCCGAGCTCCGCAAGCGGCCAGCCGAACTCGCGGCGCATCCACGGGCGCAGCTCGTCACAGGCCCGGAGCGCTTCCTCCTCAGCCCGATCACACGGTCCAGAGATCCGGAGGAGTTCGGCGCGATGGACGCGGCAACGGCCGTTGATGCCGCCGAACGCGGCGCCGTGCCGCCAGCGTTCCATCACCTCTGTCCACTCGCTCGCCCGGTCATGGAGTGCGAGTCCCTGCGCCGCACAGATCAGTTCGCAGTACATCATCCCAGTCGTGAGCGGATCGACCTCTCCCGACATGAGCACCACGGCCATCTCATCGAGCAGATCGAGTCCCTCGTCGAGGTGGCCGTCGAAGATCGTCACTCGGGCAGCGGCGACCCGTCCGATCACGACCGCCGGCGCGACGCCGAGGCGCGTTCCGAGCTCGATGGCCAAAGCCGATTGCTCCCGCGCCGCATCCATGTCGCCGCACATGAACCGCTCGTAGGTGCGGACCATCGCGATCACCGCACAGGCAGGCACCTCGAGGTCGTTCTTCAGGAGCCGCTCGGCCCTTCGCAACCACCCGCGTACGGGAGCCATGAGCCCCGTGTCCATCATGAGGTACATCGCGACCATGGCGGCCGCGCGTGCGGCGCCGGCGTCGTCGCCGTTGGCCGCGAGGAGCGAGTGGAGCTCCTCCCACGCCGAGACCGATGCCTCGAAGTCCCCGTTGCCGTACGCCGCCAGTGCTCGAAGCTCGAGACCTTCGGCGGCGTCCGCATCGCGCCAGCCGCCGGCGAGCAGGTCGAGCGCAACTGACCAGTCCCCTCGTCCGACCGCCGCTCGTGGCTCATCGAGCGGATCGAGACCGTTCATTGCCGTCACGCCGACGAGTCGCGTCGCCGACGCACCCGACGCCTCAGTGGGGGTCCCATTGTCGCATTGTGACACCGATTGTCACGCCTTGGTCGATGTAACCCCAGTACGTCGAGCCGATCACCGGCGACGGTCCAACGAGAGGTTTGTCCATGGAACCCACAGAGCAGCTCGAATCAATCCTTCCGGCGCTCAGCGCGCTGGTCGATCGGATCGAGCCCCTGCAACTCCAGAACTCGACGCCGTGTGCGAGATTCACGGTGCACGATGTGCTCGATCACATGATCGTCCTCGGCGGTTCGTTCGCCTACTGGTTCCGCGGGCAGGAGCCTCCGGGCCGGGCGGCGCCGACCTCCGAGGGTGGGGTGCCGGCTGGCGAGTTCAGAAGGACCATGGACGATCTGCTCGGAGCGGTCCAGTCCGCCGGCGCGATGGAACGCGTGATCTCGGCACCGATGGGCGAGATGCCGGGCTCGACGTTCGCGCGACTCGTGGCGTTCGACGGGCTGATCCACGGCTGGGATCTCGCTACGGCCACCGGTCTGCACTACGAGATGCCCCCGGCAGTCATCGCGTCGGTGGATCTTTTCGCCCGTCAGGCGCTGACCGCCGAGATGCGCGACGGAGACACCTTCAGGGCGCCGACGACCGTCGCTGACGATGCCGGTCAACTCGAACGTCTCGTGGCGTTCAGCGGCCGCGTCCTCTGACCACGTCGGCCGCCCACAAGACCCGATACGACAACCCGGAAGGACCTTTCATGCACCTGTCCAAAGACGACATCCCCGTCAAGATCAACGCACCAGGAGCCGTGGCCCGCCAGCAGCCCGACTTCGGCGTCGCCTCCGGGGTCATCGGAGCCGAATACTTCACGATGAGCGCAGGTACCGACCTGGCGCCACTCCTCCAGGGCCTCGAGGGGGACGTCTGCCACGCCGCGCACTGGGGCTACGTGATTGCCGGCGACCTGGTCGTGACCTACCACGACGGGACCATCGAGCAGTGCACCACGAGTGACGTCTTCCATTGGCCACCCGGGCACAGCGTCCGGGTCGAGCGTGATGCCGAGGTGATCCTCTTCAGCCCCCAGGCCGAGCACACGCCGGTCATGGATCACATCCTCACCAAGCTGGCCACTGCCTGAGGACGTCGGGCGCTGACCTCCGATCGAGATGGGGCCGGTCAGCCTTCGGCGGCCGCTTTGAAGCTGCGGTTCTCGGTCTCGAGCACCTTGCGCACCGGCCGGCCGACGAGCCGGCCCACCACTGGTGCCAGCGGACCCGTCATTTCGATGGACAGCGAGTTCTGCGTGCCGGCCGAGGTTGTTTCGAGGAGGTGGGTGGCTCGCATCGAGATGAAACGGCCACGGGTGATCCACTCGAACTGGACGGGCGCGTCGATGGTCGTGACGTGCCAGGTCTTCGCTCGCTGGCCGGGCTGTTTGATGCGCACCTTGCTGCCCGGTACGAGCGGACCGTCGTCGAGGGGGTGGACACTCGTGACCGTGGGCATCAGCTCCGGCCAGTGCTCGACGTCGGTGGTGAGCTGCCAGACCTTCTCGATGGGCGCCTCGATCGTGGTGGTGTTTCGAATCTCCATGAGAGAAATGTACCAAATGGTTCACATGTTGTCACTAGCATCGGCGAGATGAGCTCAGCCCGCGACCGACTCCTGCAACAGCTGGTCGTCGACGTGGGCGCCAACGGATTGGGGGACCGCAGCCTGCGCGAGCTCGCGGTCTCGGTGGGGTCGAGCCATCGGATGCTCCTGTACCACTTCGGTTCGCGCGTTGGGCTCGTCCGGGCGCTCGCCGAAACCGTCGAGGCCCAGCAGCAGTCGTTGCTCGTCGAGTTGGCGGCGCGGATCGATGATCCCGGCGAGCTCGTCCTTGCGCTGTGGGCGCAGGTCTCCTCGCCGGAGCTGCGTCCCTTCGTGCGCGTGTTCTTCGAGTGCATCGCGGCCACTGGTGGTGCGGCGCTGACCGAACCGTGGCTCGACGCCGGTGCGACCGCGGCCGCCCGGCTCGGCGTGCCCGTGGACCCGCTCGACCTGCGACTCGGGGTGGCGGTCACTCGGGGACTGCTCATCGACGTGCTGGTCTCGGGCGATGTCACCGCCTCCACCCGCGCCCTCGAGCGATACGTGGCTCGGGTGTCCTCGCCGCCGCGTTAGACAGGGAGTGCGGCCAACGACGCGTGAGGCCGCAAGGAGGAGCACGCATGCTTCCGACGTTCGACGATCAATACCCGGTCACCCGAGATGCGGCGCGGCTCGTCGCCGTGCACATCATCGCTCGGGCGCGGGCGGCCGCGACAGGGCGGTTTGGGCTGCGCATCACCCCCGGAGGCTTCGGCACGCCCGAGTTCGGGCCGAGCAACGAGCGGCTGCGGGTCAGCGGTTCGGTGCTGCTCCGCGAATCGGCCGGGGTCGCCGGTTCGTGGTGCCGAACGATGCCCCTCCCCGGAGCATCGCTGGCCGAGTTGGCCGTCTTCGCCGAGATCGATCTCGGCGAGGCGTTCTCGGTGGGCCACGACACCCCGCCGATCGGCGACATCACCGCACCCCTCGATCTCGACGAATCGGCACTCCGTGGCATCGGGACCTGGTTCGGGATGGTGGCCGCATCGCTCGACGAAGCGGTTGCCCACGCACCGGCCTCGGCTGGTCCGACCGTCGCTCAACTGTGGCCAGAACACTTCGATGTCGCGCTCGATCTCCAGGCCGCCGAGGGCCGGCGGGTCAACCTCGGCGGCTCGGCGGGCGACGCCTTCCACCCCGAGCCGTACCTCTACGTCGGGCCGTGGACCGATGATCGACCCGGTGACACCGGCTTCTGGAATGCCCCATTCGGCGCCGTGCTCGGCGCCGAGACGTTGGCGGGCCTGGCCGATCCGGTCGATCGGGCTGCGGCGTTCTTCGAGCGCGGCGTGAGTCTGCTCGCCAGGTGACGGCCGAGTCCGCTCGTCGATCGCCGACGTGCCTCCGGTACTGTCGGCCGTCGGGCCATCGATCCACGTCGACGAGTCCCCGGGGGGATCGGAATGGACAACCTGCAGTCACGCGCCGCGTTCGACGACCTGCTCGCCACCCTGCGGCGAGCAGCCGACGAGTGGGTGGTGCCGGGCCCGGCGATGAGCGACGACGATCTCGCCGAAGGGTTCCGCAACCTCACCCACATCCTGCAGAGCGGGTTGTTCGCCCATCAGGAGTTCGATCCCGAACGCCCGGTGTTCTTACGCATCGTGTCGCCGACCCGCAGCTTCACCGGCGACAACAGCGATGCCGTCTACTTCGAGACGCCCGTCGCCGCGGGGCGTGAGTACCTCGTGCGCGGCAACCTGGCCGGCGCCGTGTACACGTCGTTCACGATGGAGGCCGGAGCCGGCGACGGGGCCTACGCCACCCACAACACTGGCGTACTGAACGACACGCAGATCGACATCGATGCCGACGGGAACTACGAGATCCGCCTCGGCGGCCCACCGGCCGAACGGAACTGGATGCCGATCGCGCCCCAGGGCGGGCGGATCACCACGCGGCACTACTTCGAGTGGCCGGTGTCGGCATCCGCGTCCCAGACCCTGCACATCCCCCTCAGCATCGAGGTGATCGATCGACCGCCTCCGCCGCCGCGTTGGGGCGACGAGCGGGTCGCCGCGGCCATCCGGCGAGTGACCACCCACGTGCACGGCAAGACGCTCGGCCAACCACCCCGCCCGACGACGCCGATCCCGTTCGTGTCGACGGTGCCGAACGTGTTCCCGACTCCCACGGTTCCCGGCGACATGGCGTTCGCCGCGGTCGATGCGGCGTACTCGATGGCCCCGTACCTCATCGGCCCCGACGAGGCCCTCGTGATCACCGGGCGCTGGCCCGAGTGCCGGTTCGCCAACGTGTGCCTGTGGAACCGCTGGAGCCAGATGTACGACTACGTGAACCGGCAGGTCAGCCTCAACCGCGTCACCACGGTGCCCGAGCCCGACGGCAGTTTCCGCCTCGTCCTCGCCCATACCGACCCGGGCGTCCCGAACTGGATCGACACCGAGGGCCGGGCATTGGGCACCGTGTTCTTCCGGTTCTTCCTCCCCGAGGGCCCCGTCGAAACCCCACAGGCGACAGTCGTCAAGCTGGCCGACCTTCGGTAGTGTCCCGGCGGGGTTGTGAACGAGTGGGGGGCATGCGTTGAAGGTGACCGTTCTCGGGGCGGGCTCGTGGGGAACGAGCGTCGCTTCGCTGGTGGCAGCACGCCACGACACGTTGCTGTGGGCTCGCGATGTCGACGTCGTGACTGCGATCAACCAACGCCACGAGAACCCCAAGTACCTGGCCGGCCTGCACCTGTCCGACGCCTTGCGGGCCACCAGCGACCTCGACGAAGCGGCCGGGCACGCTCAGGTGTTGATCGTGGGAGTGCCGACCAGCGCCTTTCGATCGACGCTCGAGCGCGCCGCCGGCTCCGTCGCGCCGTGGATACCGGTCGTGAGCCTGTCCAAAGGGCTCGAACAGGGGACGCACCTGCGCATGACCGAGGTGATCCGAGCGGTGCTCCCGGGCCGCCCCGCCGCAGCGCTCACCGGCCCCAACATCGCCCGCGAGATCCTGACGGGGAGCGCTGCGGCGAGCGTGATCGCCACTCACGACCTCGAGGTCGCCGAAGCGCTGCAGCGAGTGCTCCAGCGGGGGGTGTTCCGCCTGTACACGAACCACGATGTGCTCGGCTGCGAACTGGGCGGAGCGTTGAAGAACGTCGTGGCCATCGCGAGCGGCATCGCCCAGGGTCTGTTCGTCGGTGACAACACGCGTGCCGCGGTGATGACCCGGGGGCTCGCCGAGCTCACCCGGCTTGGTGTGGCGATGGGCGCCGATCCGGCCACGTTCGCCGGGCTGGCCGGCATGGGCGACCTGGTGGTCACGTGCTTGAGCCCGCACAGCCGGAACCGGCACGTCGGGGAGCAGCTCGGCCTCGGGAAGGGGATCGCCGAGGTGCTCTCGGAGATGACGATGGTGGCCGAGGGGGTCAAGACCGCGGTGGTGGTCCACGAGCTCGCCGCTCGGCTCGGCCTGTCGCTCCCGGTGTGCGAGGCGGTGTACGACGTGGTGACCGGCACCATCGACGCGGCCGATGCGTACAGCGGTCTGCGCCAGGCGGGCCACGAGGCCCAGCCCGGCTGACGACCGCGTTCCCGTCAAGCCTTTGGGAGCGCACCGGCCACGAGCTCTGCCTGGTCGGCCGCCTGACTCCCGCTCGCCCACCCGGCGGCATCGTGACCGCCCCGCACCCGGCGGGACACCAGGGCGCCGTACCGCTGCTCGACCGCTTCATCGACGGCGACCTCTCGGCTCAACAGCGCCGGCAGCACCGAGCGCCCCATCGACGCCTCGGCGTCAGCGATGACCTGGGCCCCGATCGCTTCGAGCCGCTCGCCGATGCGGTGGCCATAGGCCAGCAGGAACGAGGATCGGAACGATCGGCTGCGTTGCCGAGACCCAGCGGGCATGGCGCGAGAGGCGTTGTTCAGCGAGGTCTGGGCCTGGACGAGCAGCGAGGTGTACAGCAACTCGACCCCGGCAACGTCGGTGGCGAAGCCGATCACGGTGGTGGCGGCGATCTCGGCGAAGAACACGGCCCGGCACCTCCCGGCCTTGGCGACCACGTGCAGCAGCAACGATTTGGCATCGACGTACGGGTCATCGATCGCGATGCGGATGGCGACGGGGACTTCGCCTGCGCCGTGGGCTTCGTCGACCAGCATCGCCGCGTCGATCGCCTCGCGGGTCATCAACTCCTGGGCCTTGGCCGTGAGCGCCTCGGCCTCGGCCTCGAACGTGGTCGATTCGGCCTTGGCGAGCAGGGCCCGGATCTTGCCGAGCATGGCCCGTTCCGCGGACGTCTCGGAACGCGGTGGCCGTGGCGCAGTGCGATGGGCGGTGCGCCTGGTGGAGCCTCCCGGAGGAGGGATCAGTTGCTCCAAGACAGGAATCCAGCGCAGGCATTGCAGGACTTCGATGACCCCTTCGACCTCGGAGAGCACCCCGATGCCCGCCGCATCGGCCCACTCGCCGAGCCATGCGCCCGACTTCGGCGCGACAAAGGTGGGGAGACCGAGCTGTTCGAATTGTGCGCTCCACCGAGGGTCGAGCGTGGCGGGAGCTCGGTCGACGTGGTCGACGGCGATGGCGGCGCGCACCAGGGTGGCGGCCAGCGCCGAGACCGTGCGCCGGGCCTGCCGGACGAGTTCGACGGGCTGCCAACCGCCAGCCCACGCGCCCGCTGTGGCCCGCAGCAGTTCCCCGGCGGCGACCGAACGAACGAGCCCGATCGGCGCACGGCACAGCTCGACCTCGGCCCACTCGAGGTACCCGGCATCGCCGGCGCGCCGGGCCTGCGGTGCCTGACGGAGCAGTTCGAGGATGCGAGTCTCGGGGATCGCGGGGTGTCGTGGGGTTCGCCGTTACCGGGCGCACCGTGGCGCCGATGACCGTCGGGCGACGCCCGTGCACTCTTGTTCTTGGCGGCCGCTCTCGCCGCGTGCTTGGCGGCCCGGCGGGCCCGGTTGTTCTTGCCCATGGATCGGACCGTATCGAGGGGGTGTGCCATGTTCGTGACGCGCTACACATGGGGGATGGGTGGTCGCGACGAACGAGCGCCCCGCATTGTCATCATCGGTGCCGGGCCGGGTGGGTTGTGCATGGGGATCCAGCTGCAGGAGGCCGGATTCCCCGACTTCGTGATCCTGGAACGCGGCGACGGTGTGGGCGGCACCTGGCGGCGCAACACCTACCCGGGGGCGGCATGTGACGTGCCCTCCGCGCTCTATTCGTTCTCGTTCGCGCCCAAGGCCGACTGGTCCCGGCCGTATGCCGGGCAGGCCGAGATCCTGCAGTACCTCGAAGAGCTGGCCGACCACCACGGTCTGCTCCCGCGATGCCGCTTCGATTGCCAAGTCCTGCGCTCGACCTGGCAGGCGGGGCGCTCCGAATGGGAGATCGAGCTGGCCGGCGGCGAGATCGTCGTTGCCGACATCGTGGTGAGCGCGGTGGGGATGTTCAACGAGCTGTCGAAGCCCGAGTTCGACGGGCTCGACCAGTTCTCCGGAACGATGTTCCACTCGGCGAACTGGCGGTGGGACCACGACCTCGCGGGCGAGCGGGTGGCAGTCATCGGGAGCGCGGCGAGCGCGGTCCAGTTCGTGCCCGAGATCGTGAAGCACGCCGGGATGGTCCACCTGTACCAGCGGACCGCGAATTGGGTCCTCCCGAAGCTCGACACCCCGTACTCCGACGAGCAGCTGGCCCAGTTCCGCGCCGACCCCTCGCCGATCCTCGCCCAGCGCCGCGAGCTCTTCACCTCCATGGACGAAGGCATGCTGTTCCAGGACGCGAAGGTCCTCGCCGAGCGGGAGGCGATCGTCCTCGGCCTGCTCGGCGTGGTGGAGGATCCCGACGTTCGGGAGCGACTCCGCCCAACCCACCCGTGGGGTTGCAAGCGACCCCTGTTCTCGAACGAGTTCTACCCGTCGTTCAACCGCCCGAACCTCGAGCTCGTCACCGACCCGATCGAGCGGATCACCGCCGATTCGGTCATCACCGTCGACGGCACCGAACGGTCGGTCGACACCCTGATCCTCGCGACCGGGTTCTCGGCCACGCGGTTCGCGTCGGTCATCGATGTCGTCGGGAGCGGCAGTCGCCACCTCGACGAGGTGTGGAGCGACGGTGCGATCGCGTACCTGGGAGTCACCACGGCAGGGTTCCCGAACTGGTTCATGCTCTACGGCCCGAACACCAACAACGGCTCGATCTTGACGATGATCGAGTATCAAGTGGCCCACGTGCTGGCTCACCTCCGGCGAATGGCGGCCGAGGGGTTGGCGTGGGTCGACGTGAGGCCCGAGCCGATGGCCCGCTACAACGACGAGGTGCAACGGGGCATGGCGGCCGTCCCTGTCTGGAACGCCGGGTGCAACGGCTACTACCGATCGCCGAGCGGTCGAGTGGTGACCCAATGGCCGTTCACGATGTCGGAGTTCCGCCGACGCACCGAGGTGATCGACCCCTCCGATTACGACGTCGGCCTGCTCCGGGCGGCCGCTGGCTGATGGTCGAGCAGGACACGGGCGAGCTGGCCATCCGGTTGCCTCCGGGTATCGACACTCCCACAGTGGTGGTCGATGTCGATGTGCTCGATCGCAACGTGGCGGTGTGGGCGGCCCGCATGCGTGAGCGGGGCGTCGGGCTTCGGCCCCACGTCAAGACGAGCAAGTGCCTCCCGATCATCGAGCGGCAGGTGCTCGCCGGAGCGGTGGGGCTGACCGTGGCAACGCTGGGCGAGGCCGAGTTGCTGGCGGCCGCGGGGTTCACCGAACTGTTTCAGGCGTACCCGCTGTGGGCCGGTCGCCCCGATCGGGCCCGACGCGTGCGTGACCTGCACGAGTGCAGCTCGCTCATGGTCGGGGTCGAATCGGTCGAGTCGGCCGTTGCGCTCGGCGCAGCGGTTCGGGGCAGCACTCGTCCGCTGGCCGTCCTGATCGAGGTCGATCCGGGACTGCACCGCTCCGGCGTTCCGGCCGGCGAGGTCGTCTCGATCGCCCGCGCCGCTGCGGACGCTGGGCTGGAGGTCCGAGGGGCGTTCACGTTCGGTGGGCAAGGCTACGCCGGCTGCGACGCGGCGCCGCAGGCAGGCGACGACGAGGTCCGCACGCTCACGCTGGCGGCAGACCTCCTGCGCTCGGCCGGATTCACCCCGAGCGTGCTGAGCGCAGGCTCGACCCCGACCGCACTCCACTCGGCCCGGGCACCGGTGACCGACGAGCGCCCGGGCACCTACGTGTTCCACGACGCCCAGCAAGTGGTCCTGGGCGTCGCCGCGCTCTCGGAGGTCGCGCTCGTCGTCGCGGCCACCGTGGTGGCGAGCCATGCCGACGGTCGCTTCGTGCTCGACGCTGGATCCAAGGCGCTCGCCGCCGACCGACCATCGTGGGTGCCCGGCCACGGCTTGCTCCCTGCCTACCCCGACGCCCAGCTGCGGTCGATCTCCGAGCACCACTGCGTCGCTTGGACCACCGGCCCGCGGCCTCGCGTCGGAGACGTCCTCGCGGTGGTGCCCAACCACTGCTGCGTCGTCGTGAACCTGGTCGACACCCTCACGGTGGTCCAGAACGGCGAGATCGTCGACATCTGGCCGGTCGCCGGCCGCGGTCGGAACTCCTAGGGCTCCTCGGGTCGCTCGCAGGCGGGTTCCATCCCGCCAGGTCGGCGGGACTGCAGCGAGGTTTCCCAGGATTCGCTGAGAGTCACGCGGTGTACTGGGACCACCACCCGAGCGGCGGCCGCCGCCCACCCGAGGAGCAGACGATGGGACACACCGAAGATTCAACGATCGAGGACCACGATCGTGGCCTCCAGTTCGACCTGTCGAACTTCGGCCGCCGTGGCATGCTCAAGCTGTTCGCCGGCGCTGGTGCCGCCGCGACCCTGGCCGCGTGTGGGTCCTCGAAGTCCTCGACCGCCACCTCGTCGACCGGAGCGGCCGACGCCGCCACCACCACTCCCGCATCCACCACGACGACGGGGTCCGCCACGACTACCGCCTCCACCGCAGCGGCCGCGACCGACACCACCACCACCGCGGCCGCCGTGGCCTCCAGCCCGATCCCCGAGGAGACCGCCGGTCCGTTCCCTGCCGACGGCTCGAACGGCCCGAACCTGCTCGACGACTCCGGCGTCGTCCGTCAGGACATCCGATCGAGCTTCGTGTCGTCCTCGACGGTGGCCGAAGGCATCCGGACCGAGGTGTCTTTGACGATCGTGGCGCCGGCCACCGGCGCGCCCGTCGCCGGCGCCGCCGTGTACCTGTGGCATGCCGACCGGGATGGCCGCTACTCGATCTACGACAGCGAGATCTCCGAGGAGAACTACCTGCGCGGCGTGCAGGAGGCCGGCTCCGACGGCACCGTGACGTTCACGACGATCTTCCCCGGCTGCTACGACGGTCGCTGGCCGCACATGCACTTCGAGGTGTACGCCGATCTGGCATCGGCGAACAGTGCGGGCAACATCATCGCGACGTCACAGTTGGCCCTGGTCGAATCGGTGTGCAACGAGGCCTATGCCACCGCCGGTTACGAGCAATCGGCGTCGAACCTGACTCGCGTCAGCCTGGCGGGCGACAACGTCTTCCGTGACGATCTCGGTGCCCGTGAGACGCCTGCCACCTCTGGTTCGGTTGCCGACGGTTACACCATGCGGCTCGCGGTGCCGGTCCAGGTGTGAACGCGGCGTCAGGCGTTCGCCAGGCGCAGGCTGTAACCCACGCCGCGAATGGTCTGGATGAGCGAAGGTTCGACGGTGTCGATCTTGTGCCGCAGATAGCTGATGTAGGTCTCGAGCACGCTGGCGTTCGATGTGAAGGTGTACTCCCACACGTGCTCGAGGATCTGCTCACGGGTCAGCACTCGGCGGGCATTGGCGAGCAGGTAGCGGAGCAGTTTGAACTCGGTCGGTGTGAGATCCACGATCGTTCCCGCCCGCCACACTTCGCGGGTGTCCTCATCGAGGACGAGGTCGTGATACTCCAGCCGTCGCTCACCGGGCCCGGCGCCGCTCGTGCGCCGAAGCACGGCCTCCACCCGCAACGCCAGTTCCTCCACCGAGAACGGCTTGGTCATGTAGTCGTCGACCCCGAGGCGGAGCCCCGCCAATCGGTCGTCGAGCGTGCCGCGCGCCGTGAGGAATATGATCGGGATGGTGGTGCGCTCGTCGGTGTTGGTGCGCAACCGGCGGGCGACGTCGAAGCCGTCGAGATCGGGGAGCATCACGTCCAGCACCACCAGATCGGGAGCAAGCCGTTCGATCGCGGCGAGCGCGGCGCGCCCGGAGTCGGCCGTCTCGACGCGGAAGCCCTTCATGCCCAGGCCGAGGCTGATCAGCTCGGTGATGTGTTGCTCGTCGTCGACCGCGAGCACCAGTGGTCGGAGGTCGTGCTCGCCAATCACGAGGCCATCCTACGAAACAACGGGCGCACCGCCGATGGCTGGGCCGCCCTGGGTCCCGTGGGAGCGACCGGGTGGGCGGCATCATGAGCGGTATGTCGCTGCGTCTCCGGCTCGCTCTCGCGTTCACCGCGCTGACCGCAGTGGGCCTCGGCGGTTTCGGATTCGCCGTGACGACCGCGTACAGCCGCAGCCAGATGCGTTCGCTCGACGACCAGCTGATCTCGTCGGTCGGAGCGATCGAAGTCCGCTTGTTCGAAGCCGGCGCGACGGCCGATCTCGACGATCGAGACGAGGATCGTCGCGAGCCGCCGCTCTCGATCGCCGCCGGGTTCGTCGCCCAGCTCCTCGCCGACGACGGGACCATCCTCGCCCAGATCCCCGATCCGGCCGACCAGCCATCCAGCAACCCTGATCTGAGCGAGCTGACGGTGCTACCGTCAGTGCGAGACATCTTCACCACTGGCTCGGCCTCGGGTTCTGGCCGTTGGCGGGTGATCGCAGAGCCGATGGCCCGCGGTGACGGCCGCGACGATCGACACTCGGCGGGATCGGTCGTGGTCATCGCCGTGCCGCTCGACAGCGTCACCAGCTCGGTCAACCGACTCGTGGCGTTCCAGGCGCTGGGTGGCGCGGCGCTGCTCGCTGTGCTCGGCATCGGGAGCGCGCTCGTCCTGCGTCGCGGTCTGCGCCCGTTGGAGGTGATGTCCGCCGCGGCCCGCTCCATCAGCGATGGCAGTCTTGACCAGCGGGTGGCACCGGCCGACGAACAGACCGAGATCGGCCGGCTGGGATTGGCCCTCAACACCATGCTCGGCGGCATCGAGTCGGCGTTCGCCCAGCGTGACGAGACCGAGGCGAAGCTGCGCCGGTTCCTCTCCGACGCGTCGCACGAGCTCCGCACACCGCTGACCTCGATCCAGGGATTCGCGGAACTCGGCCGCATTGGCCACGACGGCCGGATCGATCCCCGCTTGGCGTTCGCCCGGATCGAAGCCGAATCGGCTCGCATGAGTCGCCTCGTCGATGATCTGCTCCTCCTCGCCCGGCTCGACGAACACCCCGTCATGCGACGACAGCCGGTCGATCTGTCGGTCATCGCCGCTGACAGCGCGACGAATGCTCGAGCGGTCGATCGTGAGCGAGAGGTGCGCCTCGATGTCCCGGAACCAATCGTGATCGTCGGCGATCCCGACCTGCTCCGTCAGGCAGTGGGGAACCTCGTGACGAACGCACTGCGCCACACGCCTCCGGGCGCTGCGGTCGAGATCGCGACCAGACGCTCGGGCGATCAGGTCGAACTGGTCGTGCGGGACCATGGTGAGGGGTTTCCCCCTGATCAACTGAGCCGCGTGTTCGAACGGTTCTGGCAGGCCGATCAGGCGCGAGTCGGCGAGGGCGCCGGGCTCGGCCTGGCGCTGGTTGCCGCGATCACCGAGGAGCACCACGGCACGGCGGTCGCGGCCAACCACCCGACCGGAGGGGCCGAGGTCACGCTGCGTTTCCCCCTCGCCTCAGGCGACCCAGGGGAATCACGCTGAACGCCGGAGCGGTCGATACCTGAAGGTCGGCCCATTGTGGGAACTGCGCGCCGATCAATCGGCTCACCAGACTCCCCATGATCGCTGCCTTCACCATTCGTTCAGTCTGCTGGACCTCGAGAGCACGGTGCTTCTGAGTTCGCAGCCGCGCGTCGGGCGGTCCCCGACCCGACCGACCAAGTGGCGGGGGTGTCGTTAGAGTCGCGGAGCCGTGGGCGGACCCTCGGTCGGTTGCTGAAGCGAAGGGTGATCCCTGAGGTGGCAGTTCTGGACCCTGCGACTGACGCCGCCCGACGGTTCCGGGTGTTGGCCGAGAACGCATCCGATGTCGTGGTCGAAGGCGACAACGACGGCATCATCCAGTGGGTCTCTCCCTCCGTCGCAGCGCTGCTCGGTTGGCGCCCCGAGCAGATCATCGGCCGATCCCTCGTCTCGTTGGTCCATGCCGAGGACCACGCGCCGCTCGTCAGTGTGCGAGCAGCGATCCTTCGTGGCGAGCCCCAGCGTTTCGAAGCCCGCTTGACCGATGCCTTCGGGGGGCACCGGTGGACGTCGATCTCGGTGCGACCGATCTTCGACGAGGCCGGCGCGGTGGTCGGTCGGGTCGGCGGCTGGCGCGACATCCAGGACGAGGTCACGCTCCGCCGCATCGCGGATGCCCAACGGCGCCAGCTCGAGTTCTTGGCCCAGCACGCCTCCGACGTGGTGTGCGTGTCGGGAGCTGATCGACGCCTGTCATGGGTGGCGGGATCGGTGACACAGTCGTTGGGATGGCAGCCCGACGAGCTCTGCGGCACCGTGCTCTCCGACCTCGTCCACCCAGACGATCGCGCCGAGGTCGAGGCCAGGATCCCCTCGCTGTACCAGGGGCTCTCGTCATCGATTCCGTCTGACGGGTTGCTCGCAAGGCTGCGCACGAAGCAGGGCGAGTATCGGTGGATGTCGGGTTCAGCGACCGCGATGACCGACGAGTCCGGATCGGTGATCGGGGTGATGTCGGGGCTTCGAGACGTGCAGGAGCTCGTGCACGCCCGCCACGAGATCGATGCCGAGCGGCTGCGGATGCGGGCGATCATTGACGCCCAGCTCGATCCGCACCTCCTGGTCGAGGCGGTCCGCGACCCGGAGGGAACGATCGTCGACTTCGTCGTTCGTGAGGCCAACGAGGTGACCCTGGAGACGCTCGGTCGTTCGCGGCTCGCGCTGCTCGGTGCTCGGCTCAGCGAGGTCTGGCCCGCTCTGCTGAGGTCCACCGTGTTCGGGCTGTTCGTGATCACGGTCGAGTCTGGGTCGCCGCTCGCGCTCGACGATTTCGCGCCTGCCGGCGACGTCGATCCCGAGGGGCGGAAGTTCGACATTCGGGGTGTGCGGGTGGGCGACGGCCTCAGCTACACCTGGCGCGACGTGACTGCCCGTTACGAGGCGGCGCGTGCGTTGGCCGAGGCCGAGGCCCATTACCAGCTGCTCGCCAACCATGCCTCCGACATCGTCTTTCGTGCCGATTCAGACGCCCGGATCTCCTGGATCTCCCCGTCGGTCCGCTTCGTGCTCGGTCAGGAACCGAGCGACATCGTCGGACACCGGGCCACTGAGTTCGTTCATGCCGACGACGTGGCCACGCTGATCGCCTCGACCCAGGAGGTACTCGGCGAACGTCAGTCCCGGTACGTGGCCCGGTTCCGGACCATCGATGGCGGATATCGGTGGATGTCGGTGCTCGTGCACCCGGTGCGAGACGCGGAGGGCAACGTGGTCGGACGGGTCGGCGGATTCCGGGACGTCCAGTCGGAGGTCGAGGCGCAAGCGTCGCTCCGAGAGAGCGAGCGCCGGCTCCGGCTGACCATGGAAGCGGTGCCGACAGGGCTCGCCATGGTCGCCGCTGACACGTCGTTCGTCGAGGTCAACGCTGCGCTGTGTCGGATGCTGGGCTTCGACCGGAAGTGGCTGTTGAGTCACGGGCTCACCGACGTGCTGGGACCGCACCGCGACGCGATGGATCAACTGCTCGCCGCGGCGGTCTCGGGGCCCGACGGGGGAGCGACGAACGAGCAGCGGGTGCGGCGGGCCGACGGCACCGAGATCTGGGTCGAACACTCCCTCGGGGTGTTGTACGACGACGACGGCGGCGTCACGAGCTACGTGTCGCAGTTTGTCGATGTCACCGCGGCGCGCGAGGACAAGGTTGAGCTCGAACGGGCGGCTCGACGTGACACCCTCACTCAGTTGGCCAACCGGCGCGAGCTGGTCGAGCAGATCGATCGGTTGCTGCAGTCTGCCTCGGGCGCCGACACCGGGGTGGGCGTGGCGTTCATCGATCTCGACGGCCTGAAGCCGATCAATGACGACTTCGGTCACCTCGCCGGCGATGCGCTGCTCGTCGCAATTGCTCAGCGCATTTCGGCGGTGGTTCGCCACGACGATCTGGTCGCCCGGTTCGGCGGCGACGAGTTCGTGATCGTCCTCCCGTCGGTCCAGAGCATCGACGATGTGATCGCAGTCGCCGAGCACGTCCGGCGCGCCGTCGCCGAACCGATCGATCTCGAGATCGGCACGGTGAACGTGACGGCCAGCGTGGGCGTGACCATGTGCCGTCCCGGGGAGGACTCCACCCAGGTCCTCCAGCGCGCCGACGATGCGTTGTACGACGCGAAGCGGGCCGGGCGGAACCGGGTCGTCGTCGGCGTGGTTCAGGGCCCGGCCAACGTCGACCTGGATTGAACGGCCCCCCGGCCGAGGCGCGCCACCGGGCCGAGTTCAGACCTTACGGGTGATGCCGCCGTCGACCCGGATGATCGCGCCCGTGGTGTAGCTCGACGCGGCGCTGGCGAGGTGGAGAGCGAGCGGGCTGATCTCGTCGGGGCGTCCCATCCGCTTGAGCGGCACGAACGAGGCTTCCCCCTCGGGGGCCCAACCCTTCGAGGCGTCGGTCAGGAACGGCCCGGGCAAGATCGCGTTCACCCTGACCTTCGGCGCGAACGCTTCGGCGAGTCCCACGGTCAAGGCGTTGAGCCCGGCCTTCGCACACGCGTAGGGCAGCTCGTTCACACTCGCCACCAACGAGCCGACCGTGCCGACGTTGATGATGCTGCCGCCATCATGAGTGGCCATGTGGGTTCCGGCGAGCACGGCCAGGCGGAACGGGCCTTTCAGATTCACCGCGAACGTCTTGTCGTAGAGCTCCTCGCTCACCGTGTCGAGCGAGTCGTACAGCGGCGACATGCCGGCGTTGTTCACGAGCACGTCGAGCCGTCCACATTCGTCCAACGTCTGTGCGATCAATCGATCGCAGTCGTCCCAGCGCCCGACGTGGCACGCCATCGCCACGGCTCGGTTCCCGGTCGAGCGCTCCACCTCGGCTGCTGCCACCTCACACGTGTCGAGCTTGCGGGAGGCGACGACGACGAGGGCGCCCGCTTCGGCGAGTGTCTGGACGATGGCTCGACCGATGCCGCGGGACCCGCCCGTCACGATGGCCACCTTGCCGGTGAGATCGTGGAGTTCAGAGAACGATGCCGTGGTCACCCGCCCGAAGATACGCAGGGAAATGTTTGGGGCCAAACGCTTACGTCGCTCGGTGGAACCCGGACGGGATCCGCACGAGCACTCTCTGGGGAAGAGAGTAAAGTTCTCGCATGCGTCTCGGCCTGATGGTCGGCCCCGAGCGGGCCCGATATCCGACGAAGGTGGAGCGCATGTTGCGCGATGCCACGTGGGCCGAGGACCACGGGTTGAGCACGGTCTGGATTCCCCAGGTACCCGACGACTTCGACGCCATGACCGCCGCGGCGCTGGTGGCGCAGGCCACCTCGCGTATCGAGATCGGCACCGCCGTGGTGCCGCTCCAGCCGCGCCACCCGATCGCACTGGTGCATCAGGCGCTCTCTACCCAACTCGTCGCCCGAGGTCGCTTCACGCTCGGGCTGGGGCCGTCGCACCACTGGATCATCGGCGACATGCTCGGCCTGCCCTACGACCGTCCGGTGGCGCTCACCGCCGACTATCTCGACGTGCTCGATGGCGCGATGGCGGGACCCGGCTCGATCGATGTCGAGAACGTGTCGTTCCGCATCCACAGCCCGATGTATGTCACCGATGAGCCGCGGATGCAGGTGATGCTGGCCGCTCTCGGACCGATGATGCTCCGACTCGCGGGGACTCGCACCGATGGCACGATCCTGTGGCTCGCCGACGAGAAGGCCATCGAGACACACATCGTGCCGCGCATCACCGCGGCCGCCGTGGAGGCCGGGCGTCGCGCCCCTCGCATCGTTGCCGGTGTGCCCGTGTGCCTCTGCCGGCCCGATGAGATCGACGTCGCCAGAGCCCGAGCCACGCGTGTGCTCAGCGAGGCCACCGTGTCGCCGAACTACCAGCGGCTGCTCGATCAGGGAAACGCCACCGGCGTGGCCGACATCCTGGCGGCTGGCGACGAGGACATGGTGCGCGCCCGGTTGGCGGGGTTCGCCTCGGCGGGGGTCACCGACGTGTCGGTGAGGGTGCTGCCCATCGGGAACGATCGAGACGAGTTGCTCGAGTCCAGCCGCCGTACTCGGGAGTTCCTCGGCGCCCTCGCGACGGAGCTCCTGGAACCGACATGACGACAGGAGACACCAGCGCCCGCTGACCCGCGGCGGGGCCAACGCGGTCAGGCCGGGTGGTTCGCGGTGAGCTCGCGGCGCAGCACCTTGCCCGACGGCAGACGAGGGATCTGTTCGACGACGCGCAGCTCGGCGATCCGCTTGTAGCCGGCGAGATCGGCTGCGACCATCTCGCGCAGTTCGGTGGCAGTGGCCGTGGCCGAGCTCCCGGGCTTCAGCACCACGGCGGCCACGACGGCCTCACCAGTGGCAGGGTGAGGCACCCCGTACACCGCGCAATCGAGGACGTCGGGGTGGCCGAGCAACACGCCTTCCACCTCGGCCGGCGCCACCTGGAAGCCGTTGACCTTGATCATCTCCTTCACCCGGTCGGTGATCGTGACCCAGCCCTCGGCATCGACCGAGCCCACGTCGCCGGTGCGGTACCAACCGTCGACGATGGCCGCCGCGTTGGCGTCCTCGGGCAGGTAGCCGATCATCAACGACGGGCTTCGTGCCTCGAGCTCACCGACAGCACCAGGCGTCAGGACCGCCCCGGTGTCGAGGTCGACGGCGCGCAGCTCGACACCTGCGGGTGCCAGACCCACCGAGTCGAGACGCCACTCGGCCGGGCGATGGACCGGATTGGCCGAGAGCACCGGGAGCTCACTCGCCCCGTACGCAGGGAGGAACCGCACACCGGTCCGGCGGGTGACGGTCTCGGCCACCGACGGCGTGACCGGGGTCGCGCCCCACATGATGTAGCGCAGCGACGACAAGTCGAACCGTTCGAGATCGGCGTGTGACGCCATCGCCAGTGCAATCGGCGCCACCGCCATCTCGATGGTGATGCGGTCCTGCTGGATGGCGGTGAGCACGGTGTCGAGCTCGAAGCGCCGGTGCAGGCGAACGCTCGCACCCGCAGCCACCACTGCATACAGGTTCAACAACCCGAGGATGTGGAACGGCGGCGTGGCGATCTGCAGCCGATCGGCCTCCGTCATCCCGAGGGCGGCCACCCAGTGAGCGGTCGCATGGAACATCGTGCGATGGGTGTGACGAACCGCCTTCGGAAGCCCGGTGGTGCCGGAGCTGAACACCATCACGGCGAGGTCGTCGAGATCGACCTGGGCGCCGAGCCAGGCGGCCGGTGCGGGCGCCCGGGCGAAGTCGTCGACGTGCAGGACCGGACGATCGGTGACCAGCTCGACGAGGTCAGTCGCACCGGATCCGTCGACGACCAGATGAGTCGGCTCCGTCAGCTCGAGGGCATGGCTGACCTCACGGTCGCGCCAGGCCGTGCTGATCATCACGATCGTGGCGCCGAGGCGGGCGGCGGCGAACACCACGGCGACGAAGTCGGGTCCGTTGCCGGCGCTGAGCCCGACCCGAGAACCCTTGCTGACTCCACGGGCGGCGAGGACACCGGCGCACCGGGCGACGGACGCACCGAGGTCGGCATACGTCCAGTCCGTGGTGCCCATTCGCAGCGCCACCCGTTCGCGGTGCTCCGCGATGGCATCGTCGAGCAGGGTGATGAGCGGGCGAGGCTCGACGAGCACGCTACGCATCGCCGTTCCGTGACCGCTTGGTCTTGGCGGCGGGGGTCGCCGCAGCGGCACGAGCTGCGACGACGTCGTCGGGGGCAATGGCGCGCAGACAGAACTCCCAGACCTCTTGGCCGGTGATCGGCTGGCGGCCGCCCACGTTGCGCCCTGCCGTGACCGTGGCGGTCTGGAGCACGATGGCGGCCATCCGGCGAGGGCGCCCGGGACGGAGCAGTCCTGCCGCAGCCGCGTCCTCGACGATCGAAGCGATGTAGTCGACTTGCGCGGCGTACGCCCTGGCGACTTCGTCGGGGTGATCCACCACCAAGCGTTGAGCGAACTCGGAGAACAGAGGTTGCACCGAGGTGCGCCCGGGGGAACAGAGCTCGTACAGCAGCACCACTGCGGCCTGGAGCCGGTCGAGCGGGTCGCCCGCCACCGTTGCCTCCTTGAGGCGGCCGACCGCGATGTCCATCTCTTCCTCGAACAGCGACAACAACAGCTCGTGCTTGCCGCTGAAGTACTGGTAGAAGCTCCGCAACGACTGCTTCGATCGATCGACGACCTCTTGCACCGTGAACTCGGTCGACTCCTTCTCGGCGATGATCTCGCGTGCCGAGTTCAAGAAGCGTTGCACGCGCTTGGCCGCGCGCTGGCGGGCCGATTGGGTCGACCGGTCGATCGCTCGTTGCCGCCACGCAGGCTCGGCCACCTCGAGCGCCGTTGGAGTCGGCTCGGACTTCGCAGCTCGCGGCATCCCCACAATCTAGATCCAATGGAAATGATGTTGTCGAGATCCCGCGAGTGATCCTCTGGCGGAACGCACATGCTCACCAGAGCACCACTTTCCGCATCTGATAACGTTGTTTCCGTGGCTGACCACATCGACGTCACGCGTGACCACGGGTTCCACGCGCTCCGGGTGAAGGCCGTGGTGCGCGAGACCGCCGACACCTGCACGTTCGTGTTCGATGTCCCTGGCTCGCTCGTCGACCTGTTCGGCTATCACCCCGGGCAGTTCTGCACGGTGCGGGCCACCATCGATGACGACGAGGTGCTGCGCTGCTACTCGATGTCGAGTGCATCTGGACTCGATCCTGACCTCGCCGTCACCGTCAAGCGCGTGTCGGGCGGGCTGATGTCGAACTGGCTCCACGACCATGTCGGCCCCGGCGACACGCTCGAGTTGATGAGGCCGTCCGGCGTGTTCGTGACTGGGTCCGACCCGGCGCCGCTGTTGGGGTTCTGCGGCGGCAGCGGCGTGACGCCCCTGTTCTCGATCGTGAAGCACGCGCTCGCCACCACCGAACGTTGCGTGCGGCTGCTCGTCGCCAACCGCGATCGCGCTTCGGTGATCTTCCACGCCGAGTTGACCCGGCTCGCCGCCGAGTACGCCGGTCGCTTCGAACTGCACCTCCACCTCGACGCCGAGAGCGGCTATCTCGATCCGGTGACTGTGGTGGGCCTCGTCGAAGGCCTCGCCGCCCCGGAGGTCTTCATCTGCGGGCCCCCGCCGTTCATGGACCTGGTGGAGCAGGCGCTGGTCGGTGCAGGGGTGGATCCGCAGCGCATCGCGATCGAACGGTTCATGGGTGCGGGAACTCCGGCGACATCGGTGGCGACATCGGCGACATCGGTCGCCGAGGGCGAGCCCACCCGAGAACTGACCATCGTGCTGAAGGGCAAGAAGCACGTGGTCGCGTACGTCGCCGGCGACTCCCTGCTCGATGCCGCCCGGCGAGCCGGGCTCAAACCGCCGTTCTCGTGTGAGCTCGGCAACTGCGCGAGCTGCATGGCGATGGTGGGCGAAGGCCGCGCGACGATGCGTGCCAACAACGCGCTCACCCCCGCCGAGGTGGCCGAGGGATGGGTGCTCACCTGTCAGGCCCTGCCGGTGGGCCGCTCCGTGAAGGTCGACTACGAACACCAGTGAGGGAAGTGCCATGGACAGCGATGACCTCATCCTCATCAGCGTCGACGACCACATCATCGAACCGCCCGACCTCTTCGTCCGGCACATCTCCAACGAGTACCTCTCGCGGGCGCCGAAGCTCGTGCGCACACCCGACGGGAGCGATGTGTGGGAGTTCGGCGGCCGACGTATCGAGAACTCCGCACTCAACGCCGTGGCCGGCCGGCCCAAGGAGGAGTTCGGGCTCGAGCCGCAGGGCCTCGACGAGATCCGCCCCGGCTGTTTCGACGTCCACGAACGGGTGAAGGACATGAACGCCGGCGGGGTTCTGGCATCGATGAACTTCCCGTCGTTCCCCGGCTTCGCGGCGCGCCTGTTCGCCACCGACGACGCGGCGTTCTCGCTGGCGCTGGTCCGGGCCTACAACGACTGGCACATCGACGAGTGGTGTGGGGCCTACCCCGGACGCTTCATCCCGATGGCGCTTCCCGTGATCTGGGACGCCGAAGCGTGTGCCGCCGAGGTGCGGCGGGTGTCCGAGAAGGGTTGCCACTCGCTCACGTTCACCGAGAACCCCGCCGCGCTCGGCTACCCGAGCTTCCACAGCGACTACTGGGACCCGCTGTGGCAGGCGCTGTGCGACACCAACACCGTGTTGTCCATCCACCTCGGATCGTCCGGGCGCTTGGCGATCCCCGCCGTCGATTCGCCCGCCGACGTGATGATCACCTTGCAACCCATGAACATCCAGTCCGCCGCGGCCGACCTGCTGTTCTCGCGAGTGCTCAAACGCTTTCCCGACATCCGCATCGCTCTGTCAGAGGGCGGCACCGGTTGGATCCCGTACTTCCTGGAACGGGCCGATCGTGTGCACGAGCTGCACTCCACCTGGACCCTTCAGGACTTCGGCGGGCGGATTCCGAGCGAGGTCTTCCGGACCCACTTCCTCACCTGCTTCATCAGCGACGACCTCGGCATCGGGCTCCGCGATCGCATCGGTGTCGACAACATGGCGTGGGAGTGCGACTACCCGCACAGCGACTCGATGTGGCCCACCGCCCCCGAGGAGCTCACCGGGCAGCTCCAACGGTGGAACGTCCCCGACGACGAGATCGCCAAGATGACCCATCTGAACGCGATGCGGTGGTACTCCTTCGACCCGTTCCGCCACGTGCCACGCGAGCGGGCGACCGTGGGTGCACTGCGAGCCGCGGCGGTCGGCCACGACGTCTCCGTGCAGTCGCGCAGCAAGCGCATCGTCGCCCCCGACGCCAAGGTCGACCAGTTCCGCAAACGCGCCGCTGCCGCGGTGGCCGCAGGAATCACCAGCTGATGGGGCGCGCCGCGTGCCGTGACGATGTGATCAGAACGAGATCCGCCGTCGGCGAGAGAGGACGAAAATGACCGGTGCAACCGCAACCTCGGACGCAGTGGTGCTCAAGGCCAGGGCGTTGGTCGATGTGGTGAGCGGCGAGGTGATGGCACCCGCGTACGTGCGCGTCGAGGGGGAGCTGATCACCGAGGTGTCGTCCGCGGGCGGCGCGATCGAACGAGATGCACTGGTGCTGGAGCTCCCCGAGCTCACGTTGCTGCCGGGCCTCATGGACATGGAGCTGAACATGGTGCTCGGGGGACCGGGCGCCAGCCGGTTCGATGCCGTGCAGGACGATCCCGCCGAGCGGTTGCTGCGCGCCGTCGTGAACTGTCGCACCACCCTGCTCGCCGGCTTCACGACCGTGCGGAACCTCGGCCTGTTCATCCCCACCGGTGGACTCTTGCTCGACGTGGCGCTGGCGCGCGCGATCGACTCGGGCTGGATCGACGGTCCCCGCATCGTGCCCGCGGGCCATGCCATCACCCCCACCGGGGGGCATCTCGATCCGACCATGTTCCAGGCGTTGGCCCCTGGGATCATGCCCATCTCGGTCGAGGAAGGCGTCGCCGACGGCATCGATCAGATCCGCCACGCGGTGCGCTACCAGATCAAGCACGGTGCCAAGGTCATCAAGTGCTGCGCGTCGGGTGGGGTGATGTCGCACACCGGCCCGGCCGGGGCTCAGCAGTACAGCTTCGAGGAGCTGCGCGTCATCGCGGAGGAGGCCCACCGGGCCGGGCTCAAGGCTGCGGCCCACGCGCACGGTGAGGACGGGATCCGCGCCGCCATCGAAGCAGGGATCGACTGCATCGAGCACGGCTCGTTGATGAGCGACGAGACCATCGCGCTGATGGTGGAGCGAGGCACGTTCCTGGTGGCCACCACCTACCTCGCCGACGGCATGGACGTCTCGCGCGCTGCTCCCGCACTGCAAGCCAAGGCGGCCATCGTCTTCCCCCAGGCGAAGGCAACCATCTCCAAGGCGATCGCAGCCGGCGTCAAGATCGCTTGCGGCACCGATGCCCCGGCCATTCCGCACGGCAAGAACGCCAAGGAGCTCGAAGCGCTCGTCGATCGTGGCATGTCCCCGCTCCAGGCCATTCGTGCCGCCACGCTGGTGAGCGCCGAACTGATCGATGTCGACGATCGGGCCCGTCTCCAACCCGGCCTCCTGGCCGACATCATCGGAGTGCCCGGCGACCCGCTGTCCGACATCACCGTCACCCAGCGAGTGGCGTTCGTGATGAAGGGCGGGAAGGTCTACTGATGTTCGGGGGCCTTGCGTCCCCGAAACGGAAACGATATTCTCGCTTTTCGACAACTCCGGTTGCTGGTCGCGCACGGAAGGTGAACCATGCCCAAGTTCCCCAAGCCCAGTGAGGGCAGCTGGACCGAGCACTACCCGGGCCTCGGCACGGGGCCGGTGTCCTACGAGGACTCCGTGAGCCGCGAGTTCTACGAGCACGAGCAGCAGGCCATCTTCCTGAAGACCTGGCTCAACATCGGGCGGGTCGAGCAACTGCCCCGCACCGGCAGCTACTTCACGCGCGAACTCACGTGGGCGAATCGCTCGTTGCTGGTGGTGAAGGGCAAGGACGGTGTGGTGCGGGCGTTCCACAACATCTGCCGGCACCGGGGGAACAAGCTCGTCTGGGACGACTACCCGAACGAAGAGACGTCAGGAACGTGTCGTCAGTTCACCTGCAAGTACCACGCGTGGCGGTTCGATCTCGACGGCACCCTCAACTTCGTCCAACAGGAGTCGGAGTTCTTCGACCTCGACAAGGAGTCGCTCGGCCTCGTGCCCGTGCACTGCGATGTGTGGGAAGGCTTCATCTTCATCAACCTCGCCGCCGAACCCGAGCAGTCGCTCACCGAGTTCCTCGGCGCTGTGGGCACCGGGCTCGCCGGTTACCCCTTCGGCGAGATGACTCAGCAGTGGACCCACCGTTCCGAGATCAACAGCAACTGGAAGCTCTTCGTCGATGCCTTCGTCGAGTTCTACCACGCACCGATCCTGCACCAGCGCCAAGCCACCGCCGAGGAAGGCGCCAAGCTCGCCGAGTACGGGTACGAGAACCTCCACTACGAACTGTTGAGTCCCCATTCGATGGAATCGGCGTGGGGCGGCATGTCGCCGCCCAAGGATCCCGCGATGGTCAAGCCGATCGAGAACGCGTTGCGGAGCGGTCTGTTCGGTCCGTGGGAATCGCCCGGGGTGGTCGAGGACCTGCCACCGTTGGTGGACCCCACGAAGCACCGGGCGTGGGGGGTCGACTCGTTCTTGATCTTCCCGAACTTCATGATCCTCATCTGGGAGCGCCAGTGGTACCTCACGTACCACTACTGGCCGCTCGCCGAGAACAAGCACCTGTTCGAGGTGTCGTGCTTCTTCGTCCCGCCCGCCACCCCACTCGACCGGATGCGCCAAGAACTGGCCGTGGTGTCGATGAAGGAGTACGCGCTCCAGGACGCCAACACCCTCGAGGCCACCCAGACGATGCTCTCCACCGGAGTGGTCACCGAGTTCATGTTGAACGACCAAGAGGTGATGTGCCGCCACCAACACGCCGTCGTTCGCGAGCACGTGCGGGCGTGGGAGACGGGAACACCCGTCAGCTACCCGTGGAACCGTGCCGCCGAGACAGCGAACGCCTGAGAGGTACGAGCATGACCACGACCGAGCAACTCACCGCCAGCGGACTCCCCGCCGAGTTCACAGATCTCGAACGCTTCGCCGGTTGGATCCTCGAATCCCAGGACGCCCGCTACGAGCGTCGCCTCGCGGCGACGATGGACGAGATGAAGGCGTTGTACGACACGATGATGCCCCGCCTTCCCGCGATCATCGAGTACTGCAATCGTCACCCGATCGACGACCTGCCCGAGCCGGCGCAGAAGCTGATGCTCCTCACCTACTCGCTGATCCAGGCTTCGTTCCCGGTCGAGGTGTGGCGCCAGCCGCGGGTGCCCGACAGCGGGAGCGCTTCCCTCAGTTGCGTGCGCGAACCGGCCGTCTGACTGCGGCGCGCCGGCGTCGCTCGGCTCGCGATCAGATGTCGGGAAGCGGGACCGTGTCCGACTCGGGTTGGAGGCCCCAGGTCTCGAACGCCATGGCCAGCATTGCGTAGGTGCCGACGACGAACAGCAGGTCCATCGCTTGGTGGGTGCTGAGCTGCTCTTGTACTCGCACCCACAACGCGTCGCCGATCCGGCCGTCGCCGAGCAGTTCGTCGGTGGCTTCGAGCACCAGCAGATCCACGCCGTCGAAGCCGTCGTTGCCGTGCGCCAGTCGCTCGATCTCCTCGTTCGTGACCCCGGCGTCGAGCGCGATCTTGACGTGCTGTCCCCACTCGTAGGCGGAGCGGCGGCGGAGGGCGACTCGCAGGATAGCGAGCTCGCGCCAGCGCAGCGGCAGGGAGTTGCGCTGCAGCTGGTACCCGTTGAAGCGCCAGAACGCCCGAGCCAACTCGGGGTGCCGGACCATCGTGGCGACCACGGTGAAGTTCATCGGGTCGTGCTGATGCCCGGACCCGGCGCGGGGCACCCGATCGCCAGGAATGCCGAGCAGCGAGCCGAATGCCGCGTACTCCGTCTCGCCCCACTCATCGGCCGGTAGCGGCGGTAGGCGGGTGGGCGGGGGGCTTGCGTCGCTCATGTGTTGCGCCCACCGTTCACGCCGATGACCTGACCGGTGATGTACGAGGACTCGTCCATGCAGAGGAAGATCGCTGCGTTGGCGATGTCGGCTGGGGCGCCCGCTCGGCGCACGGGCGTGATGCTCGCGAAGTGCTCGATCGAATCGGTGAACCGGCCCTCGGCGATGGCGCGATCGGTCATCGGTGTCACCACCATGCCGGGTGGGATCGTATTGACGGTGATACCCCGTGGCCCGAGCTCCAACGCCATGCTCTTCGTCAGGCCGATGAGTCCGGCCTTCGAGCTGACGTAGGCCGCCATGTACGGCTGGCCGGACTGGGCGCTCGACGACGAGATGTTGACGATGCGACCCCACCCAGCCGCTTTCATGTCGGGCAGCACCGCTTGGGCGCACATGAACGGCCCGCGCAAGTTGATCGCCATCACTCGATCCCACAGCTCGTCGGTGATCGACGCGAAGCTCCCGAACTGCTCGACGCCGGCGTTGTTGACGAGGATGAGAACCGGCCCCAGCTGCTCATGGACGTCGGCGACGGCCGCCGAGATCTCTGCCCGGTCGCAGACATCGACAACGTGCCCCGTCACAGTCGCCCCGCCGGCGCGGAGCCGAGCGACCTCGTGGTCGAGCTTGTCCGCCTGGAGGTCGAAGATGGCGACGCGAGTGCCGCGCCCGGTCAACGCCTCGGCGATCGCGAGGCCGATTCCGGAGGCGCCGCCGGTGACGACGGCTGTGGTTCCTTCGAACGGCATGTGGTCATTCCTCAGTCGAACGCTTCGTCTCCGAAGATCGTGGTGCGGTGCATGACTCGGGGGGAATCGGTGGCGTACGGCACCGCGCGGTGCATCGTGCCCCGATTGTCCCAGATGACCAGATCACCCACCGACCAGGTGTGGCGGTAGACCTTGGACTCGTCAGTGCTCGAACGATGGAGATCCTCGAGCAGGTCGTCGCTCGCGGGTCGGTCCCAGCCGACCACATGGGAGCTCGTGGCGCCGAGCACCAACGACTTGCGCCCGTCTCGGTGGGTCCACACCAGTGGTTGCTCGCGCTTCGGACGCTGGCGCCAGATCGCTCGCACCGAGTCGGGCGCATCCGGTTCGGCGAGGAGCTGGCTCGTCTCGAAGCTGTGGAGCACTCTCAGCCCGTCGATCCGCTGCTTGGTCGCCTCGGAGAGCGTGTCGTAGGCGACGTAGGTGCTGCAGAACTCCGTCTCGCCTCCCGTGGCGGCGACCGCCTTGGCGGAGAGCATCGTGGCCTTGTTCGGGGTCGGGTCGGTGGCGCCGTCGATGTGCCAGAAGAAGGTGCCCTTGAGGTAGGCGGCCGAGCTGCTCTTGGCGGGGTCGAGCGAGACCACGAAGATCTGAGGGTGATCGCCAACCGCATTCGGGAGCGTCTGCACCTCGCCCAGCTTGGTGCTGAAGGCGACCTGGGTGGCGTCATCGAGGGAGATCTCCCGCAGGACGAGGACGCCATGCACGCCGAGGAGTCGATCGAGCTCGGCGCTGATGTCGTCGCGTCGCAGGTCTGTTGCGTGCAGCCCGAGCACCTCGACGCCGACCCGGTCGGTGAGCGGCTCGATGTCGATCGCCATCTTCGCTCCCCCTCAGGATCGGAAATTGCATTCGCGCAGAGCGAGAAAGAGGCTTGCACGTCGGTCTTTGGGTGTCAAGCGACGGCCTGGGCGGCGCCCCTCCGCCGCCGCAGGGGTTCCGCTGGCCGGTCCGGGCCCCGGCTGGTAATGTTCTTCTCATCGAACGGATAGATGATTTTCCGGATCGGCCGTCAAGAGTGCCGCTCGATGCGGCGGGCGAGGCGATGAAGGACGCACTGCGTTCCCGCGCCGCACTCGACCCGGGCGAGCGTTGATGGACTTCACCCGTTCCACCGATCACGAGGCCATCCGGACCGCGATCCGCCGCATCTGTGCCGACTTCCCCGACGAGTACTGGGCCGCGCAGGACGAGGCACACGAGTTCCCGTGGGAGTTCTACGACGTGCTGGCCGAAGGCGGGTGGGTCGGGCTCGCCATCCCCGAGGAGTTCGGCGGCGGAGGTCAGGGCATCACCGAGGCATCGGTCATGCTCGAGGAGATCGCTGCGTCGGGAGCTGCCATGAACGGCTGCTCGGCCATCCATCTGTCGATCTTCGGAATGGAACCGGTGCGCCGCTACGGCTCGCCCGAGCTCGCAGCCGAGGTGCTCACCCGAGTAGCCACCGGCGAACTGCACGTTGCGTTCGGCGTCACCGAACCCGATGCCGGCACCGACACCACTGCCATCCGCACCCACGCGCTTCGTGACGGCGACGAGTACGTCGTCAATGGGGCCAAAGTGTGGACGACGAAGGCTCCGTACTGCGAGATGTGTCTCCTGCTGGTGCGCACCACCCGCCGCGAGGACTGTGCCAAACCCACCGACGGCATGACGCTGCTCCTCGTCGACCTCCAGCGTCCCGAAGTCGACATCCGGCCCATCCCGAAGCTCGGTCGAAATGCAGTGGTGTCGTGCGAGGTCCGCTACGACGGGTTGCGGGTGCCCGTCAGCCGCCGCGTCGGTGAGGAGGGCCAGGGCTTCCGTTACCTCCTCGACGGGCTGAACCCCGAACGGATCCTCCTCGCCGCAGAGGCACTGGGGATCGGCCGAGCGGCCATGCGCAAAGCGGTCGACTACGCCAACAGCCGGGTGGTGTTCGGCCGGCCCATCGGACAGAACCAGGGGCTCGCCTTCCCGCTCGCCCAGGCGCACATGCAGCTCCACGCAGCTGAGCTCGCGATCCGGGAAGCTTCGTGGATGTTCGACAACGGGTTGCCGTGTGGTGAGGCTGCCAACACGGCGAAGTACCTCGCGGCCGAGGCGTCGTTCTTCGCTTGTGATCGTGCGATGCAGACGCTCGGCGGCATGGGCTACGCCCGCGAGTACCACGTGGAGCGGTACTGGCGCGAGGCCCGGCTCCTGAAGATCGCACCAGTGAGCCAGGAGATGGTGTGCAACTACATCGGCTCGCAGGTGCTCGGGCTGCCCAAGTCGTACTGAGGGAGGCTTCGTGACGACCCCGAGCGACCACTGCGGTGGCGACTATCGCACGATCACCGTCGCGCCCATCGCCGGGTCGCTCGGTGCCGAGCTCGGGGGCATCGATCTGTCCACCGATCTCGCCGACGAGGTGATCGCCGAGATCCGTCGGGCCTGGCTCGAACACCTCGTGGTGTTCTTCCGCGACCAGGCGCTCGACAGCGACCAGTACCTGGCGTTCGCCCGACGGGTCGGCGCAATCGATCGCTACCCGTTCGTGAGCGGGATCGAGGGTTACCCCGAGATCATCGCGGTGATCAAGCGGCCCCACGAGACGGTCAACTTCGGCGGCATCTGGCACTCTGACACGAGCTACCTGGTGGAGCCACCGATGGCGACGATGCTCCTCGCACGGGTGATCCCCCCATCCGGCGGCGACACGCTGTTCGCGAACATGTACGCGGCCTACGAAGCGCTGAGCCCGGCCATGCAGCAGCTGCTCGAACCGCTCCGGGTGATCAACAGCTCCGCGCTCGCCGACGTCAGCAAGACCCGCGAGGATCGCCTCCGGGACGGCGGAGCCACTCCCCGGTCGGCCACGGTGTACGAGGCGTCCCACCCGGTCGTGCGGACCCATCCCGAAACGGGGCGCAAGGCGCTCTACGTCAACGTCGCCCACTCGGCGCGTTTCGACGGCATGACCGACGACGAGAGCCGCGGTCTGCTCCAGTTCTTGTTCCACCACCAGGTACGCCCGGAGTTCACCTGTCGCTTCCGGTGGACTGTCGGGTCGATCGCGTTGTGGGACAACCGCTGTGCTCAACACAACCCGGTGAACGACTACCACGGCCACGAGCGATCGATGCACCGCATCACCTTGCGCGGCGACCGTCCAGTCTGAGTGGCGCGCGACGCGCGTAGGAGGAATGACAATGGACCAGTCGCAGATGTCCGACATCATCGAGATCGAGCAGTTGCTCGCGCGGTACGCCGTGAGCATGACCAAGGACGACATCGATGCCGTGATCGAGGTGTTCACCACCGATGGCTCGTACAGCGCCTTCGGTGATCGCTACGCGCTGGCGGACTTCCCGCGACTCGTTGCGGCGGCACCGAAGGGTCTGTTCATGACCGGCGCCCCCGCCATCGAACTCGACGGCGACTCGGGTTCGGGCACCCAGCCCTTGTGTTTCATCGACCAGACCAATCACCACATGCGCATCGGGTATTACACCGATACGTACCGCCGAACCGCGACCGGTTGGCGCCTCGCGACCCGCTCGATGACGTTCCTGCGCAAGAGCGGCGCCCGCGATGCCGGCAAGCCGCACGACCCCAACCGACCCGAGCCGACCGCATCCGATGGGTGAGCGGGTCGGCTACGGCAACGAGGGACCCTGCACGCGGGGCGTATCGCGCTTCCCGAACAGCACGTCCCACTCGGCCCCCTTGGCCAGCCACGACACTCCGTAGGCAGTCACCGCGACGGTCTCACCGAGCCAGAGCGCGATGTCGGAACCGAGGGCCCGCCAGAGGGGGATCGCGAGCACACCCACCACGATGACCCACGCGCAACCGAAGTGGAAGCGTTGCCAGAACGCAGGTGAATGCTTCGCGTTCGGCCGTCGAGTCAGGCGCCCCTCCTGCCGACCGAACATCACGCTCATGATGGCGAGGAGCGCGATGAACGTGATGGCGGCCCCGAAGTGGATGCCCCGTGCGACGAACTCGCCGACCTTGTCCTGGAGTGCGGTCAACGGAGCCGCCGAGTCGCGTCGGGAGGTCGGGAACCACCCCACCAGCACGCCTGCGATGCCGGCGACGATGCTGAAGATGTTCTCCAGGTTCTTGCGTTCGAAGAACCGGTACGTCACGAGGAAGACCCCGATCACGAACATGGTCGCGACGAAGCCGTCGCGTGTGCCCGAGTAGTAGTACGCGCTCACCGAGTCACGGATCCGCCAATCGCCCTCAAGCACCCGATCGCCGAGGATCAGCAACCATGGCAGGGCCACCCCGAGCCCGCCGATCACCAGGCGCAACAACATGTACGAACGCTGGTACTCACCGCGTCCGTCCGGGGCGTCGATCAAGGCGCTCACGCCCGGTCGCGCTTGCTCTGGCAACGATTCGTCGGCCGTCGGGGACCCTGCATGCCGTCCAACCGTAGTGCGGCATGGCCGGATCGATTCGCGCCGGCGGGCCGCTCTAGGGTCCGGGCTCTGACGAGCGCGTCAGGATGTCGGATCGAGGAGGGTCACGATGGCCGAGTACCAGTTCATCACCTACGAAGAGCTCGATGATGGCCGGATCGCCCGGATCATGCTGAACCGTCCCGAAGCCAGGAACGCTCAGAACCGGGGCATGCTCGTCGAGCTCAACGAGGCGTTCCTCGCCGCCGAAGCCGACGACCGGGTACGAGTGGTGATCCTCGGTGGAAACGGGAAGATGTTCTCGTCAGGGCACGACATGGGATCGAAGGTGGCGATGGCCGAGTACGCCGGCCCGAACCCGCACCCGAGCCGATCGGTCAACGGCGGTACTCGTGGCGGCAACGAAAACCTGATGCTCCAGGAGTGGCACTACTTCTTCCAGAACACCCTGCGGTGGCGGAACCTGCGAAAGATCACCGTCGCGCAAGTCCACGGGCCGGTGTACGCCGCTGGACTGATGCTCATGTGGTCCTGCGACCTCATCGTCGCTGCCGAGAACACCACGTTCGCCGATGTCGTCGCGACGCGCCTCGGGATGATGGGCGTGGAGTACTTCGCCCATCCGTGGGAGTTCGGCCCGCGAAAGACCAAGGAGCTCCTGCTGACCGGCGACGCCATCGACGTCGACGAAGCACATCAGCTCGGGATGGTGAGCAAGGTCTTCCCCGAAGCCGAACTGGCGGACCGCACCCTCGAGTTCGCCCGGCGCATCGCCGGCGTTCCCACCATGGCCGCACTCCTCGTCAAGGAGGCCGTGAACCAGACGATGGACAACATGGGCTTCACCAATGCACTCCAGGCGTCGTTCACCCTCCACGAGCTGAACCACTCGTACTACGGCACCATGTCGAACGGTCAGCGGTGGGTCGCCACCGCCGAGCACGATGGCATCCAGGACTGGCGGACGGCGCCGCCCGTCGAGCTCGCCAAGAAGGGTGAGGTCGGCGGGGTGAGCGGAGCCGAACGATGACCGACTTCGACACGACGGACTTCTTCTCCGATCCGTCGCTCGTCGACGATCCGTTTCCGTACTTCGATCATCTCCGCCAGCGCTGCCCGGTGGCGCATCTCCCGCAGCACGACGTGATCGCGATCACCGGTTACGACGAGGCCTACGAGGTCGATCGCAACCACCTCGTGTTCTCGTCGTGCAACTCGGTGTCGGGCCCGTTCCCCGGGTTCGCCGTGAAACCGCATGGCGACGATGTCACCGAATTCATCCGCGAGCATCGCCATGAGTTGCCGCTGAGCGAGTACATGGTGACCCAGGATCCACCGGAGCACGAGCTTCATCGGGGTCTGATCACCCGGCTGCTGACGCCGAAACGAATGCGCGAGAACGAAGCCTCGATCTGGGCGTTGGCCGATTCGTTGATCGACGAGTTCGCCGATCGAGGATCGTGCGAGGTGATGCACGACTACGGGAAGAACTTCGCGATGTTCGTGATCGCCGAGCTGCTGGGCGTCCCCACCGAAGACCACCAGGAGTTCCGCAAGCGCCTCGGCACGATGCCGACCGTGACCGAAGGCGGTCCGCGCGAGATCGCACACGACCCGCTCGCGTTCCTCATCCATCAGTTCTCGGAGTACATCGAGGACCGGCGGCGGGCACCCCGCAACGACGTGATGACGCAGATCGCGAGCGCCACGCACCCCGACGGCAGTGTGCCCGATGTCGACCTCGTCGCTCGGATGGCAGCGTTCCTGTTCGCAGCCGGCCAGGACACGACGGCGCGGCTCGTCGTGGCCGCGTTGCACGTCATCGCCGAGCGCCCCGACGTCCAGGAGTACCTCCGTGCCGACCAATCGCGCATCGCCAACTTCGTGGAGGAGGTGCTGCGGATGGAGGGGCCGGTGAAGACCAAGGGGCGGATGGCTCGGTCGACGACCACGCTCGCCGGGGTCGAGATCGCTGCCGGCACAGTGGTCGCGTCGTTCCCGGGGGCTGCCAATCGTGACCCGCGTCGTTTCGAGGAACCCAATGAGTTCCGCGCCGATCGCCCCAACGCCAAGGAACACCTCGCCTTCGGGCGCGGCATCCACTCCTGTCCCGGTGGTCCACTTGCTCGGCTCGAGGCCGAGATCAGTATTCGTCGCTTCCTCGACCGCACGCTCGACATCCGGATCGATGAAGCACACCACGGGCCTGTCGGCGCGCGCCGCTTCCGACAGGAGCCGCTCTACATCCTGCGCGGTCTGACCGTGTTGCACCTCGAGTTCACACCCGCCACTTCCTCGGCCGCTCCGGTCGGGTCGTGAGCCGAGTCGCCGTGTCACCGGCGCCTGGTCCCTCTGACGCCGGCTGAACTCACCAGGCCGAGGTGTTCTCGACCTTCATGAGCCGGGCGAGGTTGCCGCCCATGATCTTGGCGACGCTCTCCTGGTCGAGGTCGACCAGTTCGTCGGCGAATGCGATGGGGTCGGCGAGGCCTTCCGGGTGCGGGAAGTCCGAGCCGAACAACACGTGATCGATCCCCACGAGCTCGGCAAGCCCGCGTGGGTTCTCCTCGTGGAACGGGTGGACGTAGATGTTGCGCTTGAACACCTCGATCGGGTGTTCCTCGAACGTGTTCGGCGCCATGCTGTAGGAGAACTCCATGGTGTCGAACAGGCCGCGAACCCACCCCGAGCCGTTCTCGACGAGGGCGAGCTTCAGCTTCGGGAACCGAGTGCACATCCCGTGACCGATGACCGACGCGACGGTGTCGACGATCGGGCGACTCATGTGGCCCACGATCGCACCGAATCCCGACTGACCCACGAACGGCTGGAACTCGTCGGAGACACCCTCCCATTCGTTGATGTACCGCTGGTAGCCACTGTCGCTGGCGTGCATCCCCACCAAGATGTCGGCCTCCTGGACCCGCTCCCAGAACGGGTCGAACTCCGGGAGCGCGAACGAGCGGGGACCGTTGGGTCCGGGAACGGGCGCCGGGCGCACGAGGATGACCTTGGCGCCCCGTTCCAGCACCCATTCGAGCTCGGCGATCGCCCGATCGAGGATCGGCAACGTGATGATCGGTGTCGGGAAGATCCGGTGCTCGAAGTCGAACGTCCATTGCTCGTACATCCACCGGTTGAGCGCCGAGATGACGGCGTGGATCGCCTCCGGATCATCGCGGAGCCGTTCCTCCACCAGGCTGGCGAGCGTGGGCCACATGAGGGCACGGTCGATGCCCTGTTCGTCCATGAGCTCGATCCGGGGCCCGGGCTCACGGAACGCAGGTGGTGCCACGATCGCCTTGCCGAGGATCTCCCTGCGTGACTTCCCCTCGGGATTCCCGTGCTTGAAGTACTCCTCCTGAGCGCCGGGAGCGGCGACCTTTTCGAAGGTGGGGTTCGGGATGTACTCGGTCACCCGGCCCTTGACCGCCACCTTCGTGCGACCACCGACGTCGACATAGTCGATGACGCCCTTGAAGGCTGGGTCGATGTGCTTGGTCATCGCCGCCGGGGTCTCGTACATGTGGTTGTCGACATCGAAGACCGGGAAGTCGAGAATCTGCGAAGGCATGGCGGCGCTGCTCCTCTGTGACCGAGCCGAGATGAACCGGGCCGGCGGGTCGGGCCGGTCCTCGCCGGGAACCTTAGCTGACGTCAGTGTTGGAGATCGTGGCCGGGACCGCCCGGGTGAACGGGTGTCGTCACCACACCAGTTCGAGGTTCTCCACCTGTCGCAGCCCTTCGGAATACTGCAGTTCGATGCCGTCGGCGAGCCGGTAGTCAGGAATCCGGGCGTGCCACTCCTCGAGCGCGACCCTGAGCTCCATCCTGGCCAGGTGCGAGCCGAGACAGCGGTGCACGCCACCCCCGAAGGCGAGGTGCTTGTTGGCCGCCCGGTCGAAATCGACGACGTCGGCTCGCTCCCAGAAGCGCTCGTCGGTGTTCGCCGAACCGAGGACCGGCGACACGAAGGATCCCTTCGGGATAGGGCAGCCGTTCAACACCGTGTCCTGCACGGTGATGCGGGCGACCCCGGTCACCGGTGTCTCCCACCGCAGCATCTCCTCCACCGCAGCGGGAATGATCGAGGGATCGTCGACGAGTCGTTGCCGCTGCTCGGGGTGCTGCGCCAGGTAGGCGAGGAAGCAGTCGAGTGAAGCGGTGACGGTGTCGAGTCCGGCCAGGAAGAAGAGGTAGCAGATGTCGATGACCTCGTCGCGGGTGAGCCGTTCGCCATCGACCTCGCTGGCCAGGAAGCTCGACACGAAGTCGTCCTGCGGCTCCGCGGTGCGGGCGTCGACAACTGCTTCCAGGACGGCGTAGATCTGGGCACCGGTGGCGTCGACCATCGTGCGCCGTTCCGCAGCGCTGCGGGCGTCGGGCCGGATGATGCCGTCCTTGAGTGCGATGAACTCCTTGGCCCGTGACACAGGGAGCCCGAGCAGCTGCAAGAAGACGGTGCTCGGCAGGGGCTCGGCAACCGCGGCATGGAAGTTGGCATGCCCGTCGGAGGCGATCTGCTCGACGAGCCCTCGTACCAACTCGCGGGTCGACGCCTCGAGCGGGGCGATGCGCTTCGGGGCGAACAAGGGGTCGAGCAGCTTGCGGAACTTGGCGTGGTCCGGCGGATCGATCTGCAGCGGGATGAGCGGGCGGATCTGGCCGATCGCGACCGCTTCGGCGTTGGAGGAGAACACCTCGGGGGTACGCAGCACGGTCAACACGTCGTCGTGGCCGCCGACGACGGTGATGGTGGACCCGCCCCGATCGAACGTGATCGCGGGGGCGACATCGCGGATCATCCGGTAGAGCGGTTGCGGGTTGCGAAGCCCCTCAGCGTCCTGGGCGGGGTCATCGGCGGACGAGGCGGCCACGGCGTCGTCGCCAGCGGGGGTGTCGGTTCCGTTCATGAGGGCAACTCGCCCTCGGAGGTGATGGCGTCCTCGGGGCAGTTGGTGACCGCGATCCAGGCGCGGTCAGCGAGACTCGGGGGAACCTCGGCCCCGATGACGACCCCATAGCCGTCGTCGTCGGACTCGAAGACTTCGGGGGCGAGGTTGTAGCAGCGGCCATGGCCGGTGCAACGCCGCCGGTCGATCGTGACCTTCATCGTGCGAACATCGCTTCCCCCACGGCACCGAACCGAGCTCTCGGATCGCAAACTAACACCGCCGTCACTTCGCGGTGCTGTGGGCCCGGACCGTCTCGATGGGCTCCGCGCTCAAGGCGCGGCAACGGCGGCGCAGTTGCGCTGGCAGGTCGGCGGCGGGTGGGAGGTACGTTCTCGCGATGGCCGTGGCCCCCGTACCCGATGCTCGCGACGCCCGTGGCTTCCCCGGCGCAGGCCGGAGCGCAGCGTGACCCAGTTCGAGGCCGTGCGGGACGCTCTGCTCGCGGCTGACCGTAGACTGTGCGCACCCGGTGGCCGCTTCGAGACCGTCGAAGCCGTGGTGCTCGGGGAGCGGATGCCGGTGTTCCGGAAACGCCCGGCCTCGGTGCGCGAGTTCGTCGCCGCCTCGACGCGCTTCGGTGATCGCGACTGCTTCGTGTTCGGCGACGGCACCCGCGTGCCGTTCTCCGAGTTCCCCCGTCAGGTGGCGTCCACCGCGGCCTATCTACGCGACGTCCACGGAGTGCGGAAGGGTGATCGGGTCGCGATCTGCGCCCCGAACGACCATGGCTGGCTGCTCGTGCTGTGGGCCTCACTGTCGATGGGCGCGGTCGCCGTGGGCATGAACGGGTGGTGGTCGGAGCTCGAGATGGCCAACGCCGTGGAGCTCTCGGAACCGAGAGTCGTCTTCGCCGACGCCAAGCGGGCTGCACGAATGCCGTGCTCCTCCGTCGACCTCGGTGGCGCGGTGGCGACGATGCTCGCCCACGCGCCGGACGCCCCGCTTCCCGATACCTCGATCGCCGAGGACGATCCCGCGATGCTGATCTTCACCAGCGGCACCACAGGCCGGCCGAAGGCGGCCTCGCTGTCGCACCGGTCGTTGGTCGCGTACGTGATGCTCTTCGAGTATCTCAGCGCTCGGGGAGCACTGCTTCGGGGGATCGATCCGCCGGCGGATACGCCACCACCGACCCGCCTGGCGGTCTTCCCGTTGTTCCACGTGTCGGGCATCGGGACGACGTTGGCCGCAGTGCTCGGCGGCGGCACGACCGTGTGGCCGCTGGGGCGTTTCGACGCAGGTGAGGTGATCGAGCTCACGATCCGTGAGCGCATCGGGATGTGGGGCGGCACTGCCACGCACATCCTCCGCCTCCTCGAGCATCCCGATATCGGCCGCATCGATCCCAGCGTGCTCGCCGCGGTCGGCATCGGCGGCTCGGCCACGACACCGCTTCTGATCCGCAGGACCGAGGCCCGTTTCCCGCACCTGGCGGGCACCTTCTCGTCGGGGTACGGATCGACCGAGTCAGGCGGGCTGGTGTCGTGGACACCGAACTCGATGCTCACGGTCGCCCCTGACTGCGTCGGCCCCCCGCTCCCGACAGTGAGCGTGCGGATCACCGACTTCGATGGTCGTGAACTGCCGGCCGGAGAGGAGGGAGACATCTGGGTCCGCAGCCCGCTCGTGATGCGGAACTACTGGAACAACGCCCGCGCCGATGCCGACGTCCTCACCCCCGACCGCTGGTACCGCACCGGGGATTTCGGACGGCTCGAACACGGTGTGCTGTTCCTCGCGTCCCGTCGTCGCGACCTCATCATCCGCGGCGGTGAGAACGTCTACCCCTTCGAGATCGAGAACCGGCTCGAGGAGCATCCCGATGTCGTCGAGGCAGCCGTGATCGGGGTCGACGACGACCTGCTCGGCCAGCGGGTGAAAGCGATCGTCGTCGTTGCCGACGGGTCGACCCTCGACACCGATTCGATACGGGGATTCTGCGCAGCGACGCTCGCGTCGTACAAGGTGCCCGAGTTCATCGAGTTGCGCACCGAGGCGCTGCCGCGGAACCCGACCGGCAAGGTGATGAAGCAGGTACTCGCCCACGGCGATGCCGGAACGTTCTCCGACGATCCCGTCTAGGTGATGACGATGCGTGAGCGACTTGCAGCCTGGCTCGGACGAGACGACCTCACCGTCGAGCAGGTGTCGGGCGGATCGTCCAATCTCACGTTTCGCGTGCGGACCGGCGATGACGACTGGATCCTTCGGCGCCCGCCGCTGTCACACGTCCTGGCAACGGCCAATGACATGAAGCGGGAGTGGACCGTGCAGCGGGCGTTGCACGACTCTGACGTTCCGGTCGCCACGATCGTTCGCACGTGCGAGGACGAATCGGTGCTCGGGTCGCCGTTCTACCTCATGGAGCGGCTCGACGGCATCGTGTTCAACGACGCGACGAGCGTGTCTCATGTCGATGAGATCCAGTCCCGCGTGTGCTCCTTTGAACTCGTCGACGTGCTGGCGCGACTCCATGCGGTCGACCCCGTCGCCGTCGGTTTGGCCGACTTCGGCCGCCCGGTGGGATTCGTGGAGCGACAGGTCCGCCGATGGCTCACCCAGTGGGACAGAGCCGGCCAGATCGACCTCCCCGAGATCGACGAGATCGCCCGGCGGCTGTCGGGTTCGATCCCACCTGAGGGCGCCGCGTCCATCGTCCATGGTGACTACTCGTTCAACAACACCATGTTCTTCCGCGACCCGCCGACGCGGCTGCAGGCCGTGCTCGACTGGGAGATGTCCACCCTCGGCGATCCACTCACCGACGTGGGCATGGTCGTGATGTATTGGGGGGAGATGGGCAGCCTTCTCTGGCAGGGTCGCGATGCTGCCCAACCACACCGAGCCAACGCCGGCTTCCCGACTGCCGAGGACCTGCTCGAGCGCTACGCGGCGGTGAGCGGTCGCGATCTGACGCACATCGGCTTCTATCGGGTGCTCGCCGCCTTCAAGCTGGCCGTGATCGTGGCGGGCAATGGGGCTCGCACCCGTGTCACTGATCCCGAGGCGGGTGCCCGGTCCGATCGGCTCGTACGCTCGCTCGCCGAGTTGGCTCTCGACTCATGGCAGTGACGAGTACACCGCCGCGGCCCGATATCGGAGGAATCCCATGACGGCGTTCGATCTGCCCGGGCTCGTGGAGCCGTGGCGATGCGCAGTGATCGTGCAGGAGATGCAGAACGGGGTTGTCGGGGACGAGTCCGCGCTGCCGCTCCTGGCCGACGCAGCCCGTGCAGCCGGGGCGTTCGAACAACTCCCGCTGTTGCTGGCCGGAGCCCGTCGCGGCGGGGGTTGCTGTCATCCACACCACTGCCGCGAACCTCCCCGCCGGCTTCGGGGCCAATCGAAACGCGCGCCTCTTCGGTGGAGCCCGCGCCGGCGGCGCCGCGCTCGCGACGGGAACCCGGGCGGTCGAGCCGATCCCCGAACTCGGCGACTGTTCGGCAGACCTGCTCCTGCCCCGGTACCACGGGCTGTCGCCGATGACCGGCGGGCCGCTCGACTCACTACTCCGCAACCAGGGCATCACGACCGTGATCGTCACCGGGGTGTCGCTCAATGTCGCCATCCTGAACCTCACGATGGACGCCGTGAACCGCAGCTATCAGGTCGTCATCCCGAGCGACACGGTCGCTGGCTACCCGCTCGAGTACGGCCGGGCCGTGCTCGACAACACCTTGGCCCTGCTCGCCACCATCACCACCACCGCCGCCATCCTCGCCGCTTGGCCGTAACCCGCCACGCCCGTCGCACGCCCTCCGTCAGTCCCGCCCTCCGTCCCCGCGTTTGTGCGATCGCGCCCCGGGGCCCGGGTCGGCCCTGAACAAACGCGGTGGGAGGGCGGGGTGAACGGCCGAGACCGGTGGTACGAATGATGGTCATGGAGCGGACCGTCCCTCTTTCGATCCTCGACCTCGCGATCGTCGGGCCCGGGCAATCCCCGGCCGAGGCGTTCGCGAACAGCGTGCTGCTTGCCCAGCAGGCCGAACGGTGCGGGTATTCGCGGGTCTGGTACGCCGAGCACCACAACATGGGGATGATCGCCTCGTCGGCCCCGGCAGTGCTGATCGCTCACATCGCCAACCACACGTCCACCATTCGGCTCGGTGCGGGTGGGGTGATGCTGCCCAACCACTCACCGCTCACCATCGCCGAGCAGTACGGGACGCTGGCCACGTTGTTCCCGGGCCGCATCGACCTCGGGCTCGGCCGGGCGCCAGGGAGCGACCAGGCCGCCATGCGGGCCATGCGCAGAGACGAACGAGCATCGGAACGCTTCCCGCAGGACGTGCTCGAAGTGCAGGGTTTCCTCGCCGATGTGAGCCGCGTTCCCGGTGTGACCGCCATGCCGGGCGCCGGTACCCACGTGCCGTTGTACATCCTCGGCTCGTCGCTGTTCGGAGCGCAGCTCGCCGCCCGGTTCGGTCTGCCGTTCGCCTTCGCATCCCACTTCGCGCCCGGGTCCCTACGGGAGGCGATGGCGATCTACCGCGGGGAGTTCCAGCCGTCCGCCCAACTCGCCGAGCCGTATGCGATCGCGGCGCTCAACGTTGTCGCGGCCGACACCGACGATGAAGCATCCGAGCAGTTCCGAACCGCGTTGCGGGCGCGGGTGCGCCGCTTCCTCAACGCGGGCGATCTCTCCGAAGATGAGACCGATCGTCTGGTGGCCAGCCCTCAGGGCCGTCAGATCGCCCAGATGATGCACTACTCCGCTGTCGGCGGACCATCGACGGTGGCCGAGTACCTGGCCGCCTTCGTCGAACACGCGTCGGCCGACGAAGTGATCGTCGCTCACGCTGGGGCTTCGATCGAGCAGCGTCTCGAGTCGGTGGAGCTCCTGGCCGAGATCGCCGGCTTGGTGGTGCACGCGCATGCTGCCGAACAGGTCGGCGATGACCGGTAGCGGTGGCAATCATCTGGTGGACGTGCTCCTGGATCGTTGTCGCTCCGCTCCAGGCGCACAATGCATCACGGAGCCGGGAATCCGGTCGTGGACGTATGGCGATCTCGAACGGCGCTCCGGGCAGTTCGCTCATGCGCTGACCCAGCGCGGGATCTGCCCCGGCGACCGGGTGGCCGTTCAGCTGGACAAGTCGGCCGAGGTCATCGCCTTGCACATCGCCGTGCTCCGCGTCGGCGCGGTCTACGTGCCGATGAACTCGGCCTACACCGCGACGGAGATCGCCGATCTCGTCGGTGATGCGGACGCAGCTCTCGTTGTTCGAAGCGACCCGGTCGACGGCCGGCCCACGGTCGACCTCAGCGCGCTCGCTCGTCACGCCGACGAAGCGCCGGACGACTACGACGACATCGGTCGCACACCGAACGACCCCGCCTCGATCCTGTACACCTCGGGAACCACAGGTCGCCCAAAGGGTGCGGTGATGCGGCATGGCAACCTCTCGTTCAGCGCCGAGGTGTTGGCGCGGGCATGGGCACTGCACCCGGAAGACGTCGTGCTGCACGCGTTGCCGTTGTTCCACACTCACGGGCTGTTCGTCGCGGTTCACTGCGCGCTGGTGGCGGGGGCGTCGACGGTGCTGCTGCCGCGTTTCGATGCGGACCTGGTGGTCGACCACCTTCCCGCGGCAACCGTGTTCATGGGGGTGCCGACCCACTACGTCCGGTTGCTCGCAACGTCCGGGTTCACCCACGACCGCTGCGCAGGGATTCGGCTGTTCACCTCCGGTTCGGCGCCGATGCTGACCGCCACCCATCACGAGTTCTTCGACCGGACCGGACACCGCATCGTGGAGCGCTACGGCATGACCGAGACGTGCATCTTGACCAGCAACCCGGTGGAGGGGCCGCAGAAACCGGGGACCGTCGGGAGGCCGCTGCCTGGCGTGGAGCTCCGGCTGGTTGCATCCGGCGATGGCGCGGCCGGCGCGATCCACGTGCGCGGCCCGAACGTCTTCGACGGATATTGGGGACGACCCGAGCTGAACGCGACCGAGTTCACCGGCGACGGCTGGTTCATCACCGGCGACCTCGGGGTCATCGACGGCGACGGATACGTGGAGATCGTCGGGCGATCGAAGGACCTGGTGATCAGCGGCGGGCTCAACGTCTATCCGAAGGAGGTGGAGTTGGTCCTCGACTCACTCGATGGAGTCGCTGAGTCGGCGGTGTTCGGGGTGCCCCACCCCGACTTCGGCGAGGCTGTCGCGGCGGCGATGGTGGCATGCGCCGGCGCGCAGATCTCGGGTGACGCCATCCGGGCGCTGGCGCGTGAACGGCTCGCCGGCTTCAAGGTCCCCAGAGAGATCCTCGTGCTCGATGAACTGCCGCGAAATGCGATGGGCAAGGTCCGCAAGGACGTCTTGCGGCAGATGGTGATCGGCGCCGCCAACCCTTGACAGCGGCACTGTGAGGGCCGACCTTCCGCACGGCGGACGGCTCGCTTCGACGGCGAGTTTCTCGTCCGGCGGCGCAGGTACGGGACGGCAATACTGGGCCGATGGAGATCCCGGACACGCGCTATGTCGATGCCGGCGGGGTTCGCATCGCGTACCAGCAGTTCGGGACCGGACCGCGGGCCCTGTTCGTCGGTGGCATCCTCTCGAACGTCGAGATCTCGTGGGAGAGCGAGTTGTTCCGCCGGACGTTGGAGCGCGCCGCGCAGCACCTGACGGTGGTGGCGTTCGACAAGCGGGGGGTCGGACTCTCCGACCGTTTCGAAGGTGTGCCGACCCTCCACGACCGAATCGGCGACATCGTCGCAGTCATGGACGCGGTTGGTTGGGACCGTGCTCACCTCCACGGCATTTCCGAAGGTGGGTTGATGGCGCAGCTCTTCGCGGCCGAGTACCCGGATCGGGTGGAGAGCCTCGGGCTCCTCAACCCGCTCGTGTCGCCGTCGTTCAGACCCCGATTCGTCGACCACCACCTGCCCGGTGACGCTCCGATCGAACCGGTCAAGGAGACCTTGGGGTGGTTCCGAGAGGTCGCGGCGCGGTGGCCGGAACAGCCCGAAAGGGTGGTCGAGCGCTTCCTGCCGAGCCAGCGCGGCAATGCTGCAGTGGCGCGATGGTTCGGTCGGTTGATGCGGCTCTCGGCCAGCCCGAAGGACTTCGGGCGGCAGCTCGAGAGCGTCTTCCGCCTGGATGGAGCGGACGCGCCGGCTCGCATCATTTCCCGCACCCAGATCACGAACGTCGTTGGTGACGCCGTCGTTCCGGCGGCGAGTGGGCGCCTGTTGGCGTCGTTGATCCCGAACGCCGTTCATGTCGATTTCGCGGGCGATGATCACTTCGCCTGGTGCATGCCGACGTGGTCGGAGCTGCTCGACGTCTACCTCGAGTTCGTGTTGGGGAACGTGCCGAGCGCGGTATCGACGCGGCGGTTCGGAACGGTGCTGTTCACCGACATCGTCAACTCCACGCAGCAGTCCTCTTCGCTCGGTGATGCGAAGTGGCGGTCGGTTCTGGATGGGCACGACCGGATCACTCGGGAGCTGATCGATCGGCACCGGGGTCGGCTCGTGAAGAGCACGGGCGACGGTCTGCTGGCCCTCTTCGACCTGCCGAGCGACGGTCTGGCGTGCGGTGCCGAGGTGGTGGCCGCGCTGGCAGGGATCGGTGTCCAGATCCGGGCCGGTGCCCACGCGGGAGAGGTCGAGGTCCGAAGCGACGGTGACATCTCCGGTATCGCCGTCAACCTCGCTGCGCGTGTCGAGCAACACGCCGGCGACGGCGAGTTCTGGGTCTCGTCGACGATGCGTGACCTGATGCTCGGCGGTGCCACCCGCTTCGAGGATCGCGGCTCGCACGCGCTCAAGGGCATCGACGGCGACTGGCGGCTGTTCGCCGTGCAGCCGTAACGGTTCGCCGACCGAGGGAGTCCTCGCGGGCACGGTCCGAATCGGTGGGCCACGTTTCGGTACCGTGGCCGTCATGGACGACGTACAGGACTGGGACTCCGTGTCGGGCGGTCGTGTCGCGGTCGAGCATCACGCTCCCGAGCCTGCCGCACTCCTCGACGATCTCGAACGGCTTGCGCCCGCGGCGATCGATCCCGCGTACGCTGACGCGGCCATCCGGCTCGCCCCCGGTGTGCTCCGACTCGGCCGCGCCGAGGATGTCGCGTTCGCCGACGGTTGGCGCAGCTCCGTCGACGACCCGGTCGTTCGGTCCGTGCTCGAGTTCGCCGAACAGTTCGTGCTCGACGTCGGGTCGTTGACCGATGAGCAGCGAGCAGCGGCCTTCCCCTCCCTGGGGTCGTCGGCGCTCGCCTTCGTCCAGGCATTGTGGGTGTCCGATTTCGTCGGTCGGGCGCGGCACACACTCGGCGCCCTCTTCGGCCCGGACTCGGTCCCGCCGCCGCCCAGGAGCAGCGGAGCCACTGAGATCTGGCCGGCGATCGGGCGGTACGTGCGGACCGTCGGCCCGATGTCGGCGCTCGACCCGGTGACGTCCGAGATCGTGCGGCTCCGTGGGGCTCGTGCTCATCGCTGTCGGTTGTGCCTGTCGTTGCGCAACCGGACGGCGATCCTCGCCGGAGCGACCGACGAGACCTTCGCGGCGATCGACGACACGTCGAGCGAGGCGCTCGACGAACGTCATCGGGCTGCGTTGGCGCTCGTCGATGCCATGGTGTGGACTCCGGCGGATATCCCGCCGGAGGTCGTTGACGGCATCCGCCGATGGTTCACCCCTGCCGAGGCTGTGGAGCTGGTGCTCGACGTGACCCGCAACGCGTCGAACAAGATCGCCGTGGCATTCAATGCCGACGCGCCCCACGAGGAGGCTGCGACCTCAGGCCGTGGGTATGAGATCTACGACTTCGACGCAGCCGGCGAACCGATGTACGGCCTGACCCTCGAAGACGGGTGAGGGCCAACGTTGACCGACCCACCCCCAGATGGTGTCGTCGTATATCCCTGCGACCGGTGGTGACACGGTAGCGCCGCAGCTGGAAAGCGATCAGACTCCGGAGGTGAGCGGGATCGGGTGGTGGATGGCGGGGGCGGCCGTCGGCGCGTTGGCGTGGGCGTTGGTCAGACGCCGGGTCCAAGCGACGATCGTCGAGCGGCGGGCCGGTCACGACCTGCCGGCCTGGGTGCCGATGATCGGAGCACTCACCTCGGTCGGGCTGTGTGCCGCGGTGTTCGGGCTCACCGAACGGCGGGTGGAGATCGTTGGCATCGCCGGGTTCGCGATCGCGATGGTGACTCTGGGGGTCATCGATGCGGCCACCCTCACCTTGCCCCGTCAGATCGTGTGGGCGACGGCCGGGTGGGGTGCAGTGGCCCTCGCCCCGATCGCGTTCGCCGACCACGACCCGGGCCGTCTCGTCCGCGCCGCCGTAGGTGCCGTGGTCGCGGCAGCGGCGGTCTGGGTGATCCGTGCTCTGACGCATGGCGGCGTGGGATTCGGCGACGTGCGCCTGGCGGTCCCACTCGGATTGTTCTGCGGGTGGCGATCGTGGGCCGCGCTCGGTCGGGCCGGTCTGGTGGCAGTGGTCGTGAATGCGGTGGTGGCACTCGCGCTCGTCGCCACCCGGCGCGTCGGCCGTCGGACGAAGCTGCCGTTCGGCCCGTCGCTCGTCGCCGGGGCGCTGTGGGCGCTGTTGGTTCGATAGCACGCAACGGCATGGATCCGACCTCTATGAGTGAGTCAGCTGACTGAGGAAGGGCCGTTCGACTTAGCGACCTGGAGCCCGCGGACAGGTACCTTCACACTTGGCTGCGTGCGAGAAAGGTCGATTCCGGGCGATGGGCGGATATCGAGGCGTCGATAGGCGGCGGAACACCGCGCTGGTGCCATCGGTCGACGTGCCTCGACTCGCGGCGGCATCCGCAGTCCTGGGACTCGCCGGAGTCGCTTCCGCCGTACTCGTGTCCTCCGACATCAAGATCTCCCTGGAACTCGTGTCGTCGGTGGCGATGCTCGGTGCCACCTTCCTGGTGTGCATCGCGGTCGCATGCGTACTGCTGTATAGGGTGGCTCGAGACCGGGCTGCGATTCACGTTGCGGTGATCGCCGGCCTCGTCGGCCCCGCTCACCTGCTCGCGGCGAACACCGTGGGACACTCCAGCGTGTGGGCCAGTGCCGCCGCACTCGCCTCGCTGCCGGCGGCGTGGCACCTCGTCGTGCTGTCGAGGGCGCCGGAGATCGACGCGACGATCGTCGCATGGAAGCCGGTGGTTTCAACCGTCTCAGTCGTGGCGTTGGTGGTCGCGTCGGTCCTCCTCCTCGGGGTGCCGCCGCGAATGGCGTTCGCCGTCACGATCGTCGGTTGGGCGGCCGGCACGTTCGCGATCGCACGAGCTGCGGTCGCCCGGCACCGTCACCTCCTGTGGTGGCTGGTCCTGTTCGGTTGCTGCCTCGTCCTGACCGGGTGCCTCGGGTTCGCTGGCACCGCGGCAGCAGCGCTCTGCTCGAGTGTGATCGTCTCCCTCGTTGCTGCCATGGCGTTGGGCGGGGTGATGGTCGAGGTCCGCCGGGCGTACGCCGCGCAGCAACGAGCGGTGATGGTCGCGATCGCCGAGGCGGCAGTGGCGACGATGCGAGCCCAGACGATCGACGAGAGCAACGCCGAACGGCTGCACGAGGCGCGTGCCGCGCTCGCCGGCATCGGTGCCGCGGCCCAGTCGATCGCCCGTTTCCGTGACTATCTCGAGCCGGGGCAATTCGAGCAATTGTCCGAAGGGATGGTGCAGGAGGTCGCTCGATTGCGCGAGCTCATCGAGGACGACGCGGTCGCATCGGTCAAGTCCGAGGTCGACGTCGCCGACGCAATCATGCCCGTGGTCGCGTGCGCCCGAGCCGACGATCTCGATGTCGTCACCGAGCTCCCGAACGGATTGATGGCTCTTCGGATTTCAGCGGGGTGTGATGGTGGGGAGTAGGTCCCAGTTGGGTCGCCCGGCGTAGAGGAGCACTCGGATCCTGTAGTTCCGGAACCGTGTGAAGCCGAACCCGACTCGCTTCACACGTTTGATCAGGTTGTTCGCGGCCTCCGTCGACACGTTCGTGAGGTGGGCTTGGTGCCAGGCTGCGATCTGATGGCGCCACTTGCGAAGCGTTCGGCCGAGCTGACGGATCTCGGGCGGGCATGAGTCGTCTTGCAGATCGTCGGCGAGCTGGGTCACAAAGCTGAGCGCGACCTCGGCGTTGGTGTGGTCGTAGATGCTGCGAACTACCTCCTTCGCGCTCCATGCGATACGAACCTCGCCCTTGGGATCCCCGGCCGCGAGCAGCCCGAGCAAGCGTTCACGACCATCGGCTTCGATGACACGTTCTTCGGCCATCACCAACAACTTGCGGGCCTTGTACAACGCGTCGTTCTTGCGGCCCCGGTGCCCGAGGGTCTCGTTCTGAACCCGCCGACGGACCTCATCCAGCTTGCTGTTGGCGAGCTTCACGACATGAAACGGATCGGCGATCTGGGTGGCGTTCGGGAGCATCGTGTCGAACGTCGCCCGATACGGCCCGGACATGTCCAACGTCGCCCACCGGATCCGCTCACACCATGTCGGTCCGCGTTCCGCGAGCCATCGGCACGGCTCCGCCGCAGAGCGCCCGGGCACGACATCCAACAACCGGCCAGCAGCGACGTCCACGATCGAGGTGCACCACTGCTTGGCCCGGAACCGGCCAAGCTTCACGAACAACGTCTCGTCCAACCCGAGCGCTTCAGTGATGCCGATCCGGTCCGGGTCATCGTCGATGAGCGCTTGGCCATACGCAATCACGGCCGTGTTGACGGTGTGCCAATCGCAACCGAGTTCGAACGCGACATCGCTGACCGCTCGGCCGTGCCGGCCGACCTGCAACGTCACCCACCGCCCCGCCCGATCCGTGAGCGACATCCGTGGAGCCGCGATCCGGTCGGCGAACTTCGGCGAATGTGATCGCACAGACGGTCACGTCGCTCCTCGGCAACGCCAAGCGTCATGCCAGCGGCTCCCGGATCTCGATCGGCGGGGCGCACGACGATGGCGAAGTCGTGATCACGGTCGATGACGATGGTCCAGGCCTGGCGGTGGCGGACTGCGAGCGGATCTTCGAGCGCGGCGTCAGCACGAACGATGGATCCGGTCTCGGGCTGTACGTGGCGAGGAGCCAGCTCGCGGCGATCGGTGGCGGTATCTCGGCGGAACCCCGGAACGGTGGCGGGGCGCGGTTCACGATCAGGCTTCCCGGCGCCCATCGGCGCTCGGGCTCCTGGCCGAACCGCGGTCATCCAGCGTCGGCCGAGTGAGGCCCCGCGTCCTGGTGGTCGACGACCATCGGTTGGTTGCCGTTGCCATCTCGGTCGCGCTCGGTGCCCAGGGCTTCGACGTCCAGGTGAGCCCGTCCTCGGAGCCTCCAGTGGTCCTCGAGTTCGCGGGCCGTTTCCGTCCTCGCTGTGTGCTGCTGGACCTCCATCTCGGTGGCGGCCAGAGCGGTATCGACCTCATCGGACCCCTCCGGAAGCTGGGCGCCGAGATCATCCTCGTGACCTCCGAACGTGACGAGTTGGTGCTCGCCGCGTGCTTGGAAGCCGGCGTGCTCGGTTGGGTGCCCAAGCACGCCGATTTCGAGGACATCGCAGCGGCCCTCGGGGTTGCGCTGCGCGGCGAGTCGCTCGTCGGGCGCACCCAGAGCGAGGAACTGCTGGCACGGCTGCGCCAGTACCGCAGGTCGCTCTCCGATGCGACGTCACCCTTCGATCGGCTGAGCCTGCGCGAGCAGGTGGTGCTCGGCGGGTTGATGGAGGGCAAGACGGCCGAGGAGATCGCCGAAACCGAGACCGTGTCGCTGGCGACGGTGAGGACCCAGGTCAGCTCGATGCTTCGCAAGCTCGGCGTGCACTCCCAGCTCGCCGCAGTCGCCCATGCGAGGCGCGCCGGTTGGCACCTCTGCAACGAAACCGACACGACAGTTCATCAACTTTGACGAAGTCGCGGTGTCGCTCCTGAGGCGACGATGTCATTCCTCCCTCGCAAACGGGCGGGGTCGAAACGGGGAGTGAACCCACATGCTCAAGTTCATCACGAATGCCCAGTCGCGTTGGATCACCCGCGACTTCAAGCGCGACGAGGAAGGCGCAGCGATGGCCGAGTACGGCTTGCTGCTCGCCGGTATCGCGGTCGTCGTCGGCGCTGCTGCGCTCGCGCTCGGCGGTCGAATCAGAGACCTCTTCGACGGCATCCTCTGACCGACGGGTGGCACCGGGTGGGCGTGGCCACCCGGTGCCGTCCTCTTACCGCGGGGGTGATGATGAAACGGCGAGACGAATCCGGGGTCGTGATGGTCGAGTTGGCGTTGATCCTGCCGATCCTGTTGATGCTCGTGGTCGGGATCATCCAGTTCGGCCAGGCGTACAACATCCAGATCTCGGTCCAAGCCGCTGCTCGCGAGGGCGCTCGGGCCCTGGCGTTACACAAGGCGCCGGGACCTGCGGTCGCATCGGCGGCACCGTCGGCAACGATCGCATCGAGCAGTGCGTGCCCATCGAGCGGTGAGGCCACGGCCACCATCACCGTCACGCAGAACTACACGTTCAGCATCCCATTCGTTCGTGTCGCTCGGCACGAAGACGTTGACCGCCACGGCGGCGATGAGGTGCGAGTGATCCCGCGCGACGGGCGTGACGAACACGGCATCGTCCTGGTCTGGGTCGCGCTCATGATGGTGGTGTTCCTCGGCGCCGGCGCGCTGGTCATCGATGTCGGCGCGTTCCGACGGGAAGAACGCGAGCTGCAGAACGGCGCCGACGCCGGCGCTCTTGCGGTGGCACAGGACTGCGCCCAACTCCCGTCCTGCGGCGGGGGAGCGGTGTCGCTCGCCCAGACCTTCGCCAACAGCAACGCGCACGACTCGACCAGCGCGGTCGGGGGTGTCTGTGGCTCCGGTGGAGGGCTTTCGGCGTGTGCCACCAGTCCAGTGGTTCCGGCCGGAGCGACGGGCTGGGTGCAGGTCTCCACCAGCACCCGCACGTCAGGTGGGGGGAGCGAGGTCGAGTTCGTGCTCGCTCCGCTCGCCGGAGCGATTTCGGGCAAGACCGCGAACGCGTCTGCGATCGCGGCGTGGGGCGCGGCGGGAGCAGCCAACACTCCACCCCTCGCGTTCGCGCAATGTGCCTACAACACCTCGGTTCCGGGCGGTTCCCTGCCAAGTGCCCCCACCACGCTCTACTTCCACAATCCGACCAACGAGACGTACTCGGAGGCCTGCACCACTGCGACCACCCCGCCCGGCGGCTTTGGTTGGATCCGCGACGGCCGGATGCTCCGGCCAGATCTCTGCCACCGGCGGCGTCCAGTCGGCCCCCGGCAACGGTGGGGGCGCCCGATCCGATTGCTTCGCCCCGGCCGGGGGCACCGGCACGTATCGGCCCGGCGACACCGTCCCCATCGGCATCTTCAGCGGGTACTCGACCCCGACTGGAAATGGCGGAGGGGCGAATGTCACCTACCAACTGGTGGGCATAGCGGCCTTCGAGATCACGAGCTACCGGTTCACGGGAGTTCGAAACCCGGCCGGGTACAACTGCCCGATCACGAATGAGAACTCGTGTCTCACCGGTCGGTTCACGAAGTTGGTCACCGTGGGCGAGTTCGGTGGCGGGACGAACTTCGGTGTCAGCGTCATCAAGATGATCGGTTGATCTGAACAAAGGCGGAACAAGATGAAACGCAAGGTCCTGGGCATGGTCCTGGCCCTCGTTCTGGCATCGCTCGGCACAGCGGCTCTCGTGGCCTACGTGCGATCGGCGCGGACAGAGGCGGTGGCCGGAGAGCAACTCGTGGATGTCTATGTCCTCGAGAAGTCACTCGACCGAGGCGCGACGGCGGACCAGATCCGTGAAGCGCTTCGAAAGGAGCAGGTGCCGGTCAAGGTGCGTGCCGACGACGCGATCACCGATCCGTCGGCGATCAACGCCGACACGATCGCCGCAGTGCGGCTCGAAGCGGGCGAACAACTGCTCGCCAGTCGGCTGGTGAACGAGGAGACGTTGACCCGGCTCACCGTGCCCGACGGGTTCCAGGAGCTGACGATCGCACTGGAGCCGCAGCGGGCGGTGGGCGGTGAACTGCGCCCCGGCGACACCGTGGGCATCGTCTTGTCCTTCGAGCCCTTCGAGCTCGACGCAAGCGGATTGCAGCCGAGTCCTGAAGCCCCGACATCGAGCACCGAGGCACCGCCGGTCGACGGCTCCACCACGACCACCAGTCCGAGGAAGTCGCCGAACATGACGCACCTCACCTTCCACAAGGTGCTGGTCACCCAAGTGCAGTTCGTGGCCTCCACGAGCTCCGCCGGCGAGACCGCGGAGACCATTCCGCAGGTCGGTAACGCACCGTCGACCGACGTACTGATCACGATGGCGCTCCGATCCGACCAGGTCGAACAAGTGGTGTTCGCCGCGGAGTTCGGCCGGGTGTGGCTCACGTCGGAGGGTGAGAAGGCTGATACCACCGGAACCCGCATCGTGACCCTCCGTGAGGCGATCGGAACGGGGATGGTCGAATGACGATGTGGCCGCCCCCTCACATCGCCGGCATCAACGGCGCGACCCCGTCGATCGCCGTCGCAGTGGTCTCGGAACGGCTGGATCTCGCGGAGGCCGTCGCCTCGAGACTGACGGAGCACACCCGGTGGTACCGCCAGCGGTTGTTCCTCGACGGTGAGCTGCTCGAGCCGGAACGTCTCGCCAAGGAGCTCATGTCGGATCCCGCCTCGGTTGTCTGCTTCGGCCCAGATGTGCCGCTGTCTCTGGCATTCGCCGTCGCGGAGTTGATCGATCGGGATCACCCCGACGTCAGCCAGATCGTCGTCACCTCTCCGACCGGTGACATCTGGAGAGAAGCGCTGCGCACCGGTGTGCGCGAGCTCGTGAGCCCGAGCGCGATCGACGTGGAGCTCGGCCCGGCACTCACGCGTTCGTTCGAACGAGCGACACGGGTTCGCGACCATCGCTCCTCGGTCGCCACCGGCCCGACCACGGGCAAGGTGATCGTGGTGCTCTCGCCGAAGGGCGGGTCAGGCAAGACGATGTTGTCGTCGAACCTGGCGGTGACTCTTGCCGGGTCCGGGGTCGGCTCGGTGGTGCTCGCCGACTTCGACGTCCAGTTCGGCGACTCCGCCTCGAGCCTGGGGTTGGTGCCGGCCCACACACTCGCCGACCTCGCGGCGGCCCGCGAAATCGACGGAACGATGCTCAAGGTGTATCTGACACCTCACGAATCTTCGGGCCTGTTCGTCCTCTGCGGTGGGACGTCCCCTGAAGCGGGTGACGCGGTGACCGAGGAACACACTCGACGAATCGTCCACCTCCTCGCTCGTGACTTCGACTACGTCATCGTCGACACGGCCGCCGGCCTGGACGAAACGGCGCTGGCGGTGCTCGAAGAAGCGACCGACGTGGTGCTGGTGTCGAGCCTGGATGTGTCGTCCATCCGCAGTCTCGGCAAGGAGATCCAGGCGCTCGATCGAGTCGGTCTGCTCTCGATCCGCCGGCACTTCGTGCTCAACCGAGCCGACGCCCGGGTCGGCCTCGAGGTGGCCGACGTCGAGACGGCGCTCGGTATGGGGGCCGACGCCGCCGTGCCGAGCTCGAGGATGGTGCCGCTCTCGATGAACCAGGGCCGGCCCCTGGCCCTCGAAGATCCGGACTCTCCGGTCGCGAAGGAGATCGCCCGGTTCGCCCGAACGATCACCGGCCAGCCGGACCCCCAATCGGAGCGTTCATCGTTGCTCCGCCGACGTAGGAGGCTGGCGTGAAGCTGTCCGAGCGACTCAACCAGGCCGACGAGGCCGCGCCGTCCGGCTTGCGGGCCGGGACCGTCGAGTTGACCGCGCAGCACCCCCGACGCCCGGTCGATGCGCTCTCCGAGTTCAAGATCAGCGTCCACGAGAAGCTCTTCGAGCGACTTGGGCAACGGCTCTTCGATTCGACGACGACCGTCGAGCAGTTGCAGACGTTGGTCGCCCAGGAGATCACCGACCTGATGGCCAAGACGTCGGCGCCGCTCTCGGTCGAGGAACGCGCCGACCTGGCCCAGGAGATCATGCACGACGTCATCGGGCTCGGGCCGATCGAGGATGCCCTCGCTGATCCGTCGGTCTCCGAGATCATGGTGAACGGTCTGCAGCGGATCTTCGTCGAGCGCAACGGAGTCATCCAGCAAACGGCAGGTCGGTTCCTGTCGGAGGACCACCTTCGGCGAACGATCGACCGCATCGTCGCCCAGGTCGGACGGCGCATCGACGAATCGTCACCGATGGTCGACGCACGGCTCTCGGACGGTTCGCGCGTGAACGCGATCGTGCCGCCCCTGGCGATCGACGGGCCCGTTCTGACGATCCGCAAGTTCTCGCGCGATCCGCTCCAGACCGCGGATCTCATCCGCCTGGGAACGCTGACACCCGAGGTCGTCGAGCTGCTCTCGGCCGCGGTGGGCGCCGGCCTCAACGTGCTCGTGAGTGGCGGCACCGGAACCGGCAAGACGACGTTGCTGAACGTGTTGTCGTCGTTCATCCCGAGTGACGAGCGCATCGTCACCATCGAGGACGCGGTCGAGCTCCAGCTCCGCCAACGCCACGTGGTGCGGCTCGAGAGTCGCCCGCCGAACATCGAGGGTCGGGGCGAGATCACGATTCGGGATCTCGTCCGCAACTCACTGCGCATGAGACCCGACCGCATCGTGGTCGGTGAAGTCCGCGGGGCCGAGGCGCTGGACATGTTGCAGGCGATGAACACCGGTCACGAGGGCTCGATCTCGACGGTGCATGCCAACTCGCCACGGGATGCCCTTGCCCGCGTCGAGACGATGGTCCTGATGGCCGGGTTCGATCTGCCGAGCCGCGCGATCCGCGAGCAGATCGGATCTGCCGTGCAGCTGATCGTCCATCTCCAGCGGTTCCGAGATGGGAGCAGGCGTGTCGTCCAGGTGACCGAAGTCGTGGGCATGGAAGGCGAGGTCGTCACCTTGTCCGACATCTTCGCCTTCGACCACTCGGCCGATGGGCAACGAGGTCGACTACGAACAACTGGACTCCGCCCGACCTTCTCCGACCGGCTCGCCGATGCGGGCTTCCCCCTGCGACTCGACCTCTTCGACGACGGCAGTCTCGTCGGGAGGGCTCGCTGGTGAGCGCCTTCGTTCGCCGCGCCGTGGTGATCGGGTTGTGCGGACTCCTCGTCGGTGGCGGCGCGGCAGCCGCCCAGGAGGGCCCGTCACTCGATATCGAGTCCATCGATGCTTCGGCATATCCCACGATCTCGATGGAGGTCGGCGGGCCTCCGGGGCTCGAGATCGCCGGCTATCCGCCCGATGCGTTCGTCGTCACCGAGGACGGCAACGTCGTCGATGCAACGGTGGCGCGTGTCGAGACCACCAACCTCGAGGTCCTCCTCGTCATCGACACGTCGGGAAGCATGCGCGGCCTGCCGCTGGTCGCGGCGAAGGACGCTGCGACGAAGTTCCTGAACGTCCTGCCGCCCGACGTGCGCGTCGGAGCGGTGGCGTTCGGTGCCCAGGCGACGCTCCTTGCCACCCCGACGACGGATCGCATCGCGTTGGGCGCGGCGATCGGCTCGCTCGAGGCGGCTGGCGACACCGCCCTGTATGACGCTGTGGTGTTCTCGGGTGATCAGTTCACTGATCAGGCCGACGACAAGGCCCTCGTGCTGCTCTCTGATGGTGCCGACACCGCCAGCTACGTGGATCTGCCGCTCGCTGTCGAGGTGGCGAGCAGCGGTGTTCGGGTGAGCGTCGTGTCGCTCGTCACCGAGACGACGAACGCCGACGCCCTCGCCCAGATTGCCGCCGCCGGCGGGGGGACAGTGTCCGCGGTGTCCGACCCGAACGCACTGGGCGATCTCTTCAGCTCGACGGCGAGTGCCCTGGTCAATCGATACGCCATCACCTACCCGAGTTCGGCCCACGATGACACCACCGTGACCGTTCGGCTGACGACATCGACCGGCGTTCTCGAGGCATCGACGTCAGTGCCCCTGCCCCCCGCTCCGGCCGCTCCCGCACCGCCTCCACCGACCGCGCCGCCCGCGACCGCGGCACCCGAGCCGACTCCGCCTCCTACGCCGGCGCCCGTGCAGTACCCGATTCGTCAGGGCGACCCCACCGCTGCCCGGACTCGACTGATCGCTGGACTCGCTGCGGTGTTCGTGGCGATCGTCCTGGTCGTCTTCATTGCGATGCCACAGAACGTCGAGAGTCGCCGAGCCCGCGCCAACCTTCGGCTGCGTTCGTCGATCGACACCGTTCAGGGCGCTTCAGCACGTGAGCGAGCGGCGGCGAGTGCCGAGCGAATCGTGCATCGCACCGGTCGTTCGTCGGCACTTCAGCGCGGCCTCGCCGCCGCCGGCATCAGCACGTCCGTGGGTGAGTTCGTGCTCATCGTGTGTGCAGCGGCCCTGCTGGTCGGGTTCGTCGGGTTCTTGGCCGGAGGGTTCCTCGTTGCGTTCCTCGGCCTCCTGTTGGTCCCGATCGTCGCCCAGGCCTACGTCCGCTCCCGGATCAACCAGCGACGGGAAGCGTTTCTCGAGCAGCTTCCCGACACGATGCAGGTGCTGACCAGCACGCTTCGGGCCGGCTACGGGCTCTTGCAGGCGCTCGACAGCGTCGCCGGGCAGGCGCAGCAGCCGATGCGTGGCGAGTTGCAGCGGGTGCTGCTCGAACAGCGAGTCGGGCGCGATCTGGTCGACTCGCTGCAGAGCCTGGCCAGTGAGATGGACAGCAAGGACCTCACCTGGGTGGCCGGTGCGATCGAGATCAATCGTGACGTCGGCGGCGATCTCGCGGGGATCCTCGACCACGTAGCGGCGACGATCCGTGAGCGCCGTCGTCTGGTTCGTCAGGTGCAATCGTTGAGTGCGGAGGGTCGCATCTCCGCCTACGTGCTCATCGCCCTGCCCCCGGTCGTGGCCGGGTTGATGGCGCTGATGAGTCCCGACTACCTCGACACCCTCGGCACTCCGATCGGGCTGACCGTGGTCGGAGGCGCCGCCGGATTGATGGTGGTCGGTTGGTTCTGGATCCGTCGTCTCATTCGCATCGAGTACTGAGGAGTCGATCGTGGAGCTTTCCGTTGTTCTCGGGTCGGTGGCCATCGTCGCCGCGCTCGGTGTGCTGTGGTGGGCGTTCTCCCCCTCGCGTGCCGCCGGCGCCGAGATCGATCTCGGTTCGTATGCGATCGCGCCCCGACACGATCTCGATGCGGCCGCTCGACGGCGCGAGGATGCCGAGGATCCTTCGGTGTTCGGGGCGCTCAGCCGCCTGGGACGTCGCTTGACGCCTGCCGGCCGAATCGCCTCCCTCGAACGACGCCTGCTGGCGGCCGGGTCACCACGCGGGTGGACGGCCGATCGCCTGCTCGCGATCAAGGCGCTCGCGGCGATCGTGGCGGGGGTGCTCCTCGCACTTCAACTGGCGAGTGGGTCGATCGGCGGAGCAGTCCTCATGGGGGTGCTCGGCTCGATCATGTTCCTCTATCCCGACGCCCGGCTCAAGAGCATGGTCGAGGCACGCGAGGACGCGGTGCGCATCGCGTTGGCCGAGACCATCGATCAGGTCACCATCATGGTGTCGGCCGGACTCGGCCTCGACGCCGCAATCGCCCGCACCGCACGGACGACAGCCGGGCCGCTCTCGGCCGAGCTGACCCGCGTGTCGCACGACCTGCGAGCGGGCATCCCACGCGCGCAGGCGTTGCTGGCGATGGCCGAACGGGTCGAGCTGCCGGAACTCCGCCAGGTGATGACGGCAATCGCACAATCCGAGCGGCTCGGGGTGCCCATCAGCCACACGCTGCAGATCCAAGCCGGCGAGCTACGGGAGAAGCGACGACAACACGCCGAGGAGAAGGCGATGAAGCTGCCCGTGAAGATCCTCTTCCCGACGCTCGTCTGCATCCTGCCCGCGCTGTTCGTGGTGGTGCTCGGCCCCGCAGCGATCCGCATCTTCGACTCGTTCGGCGGCTAGTGGTGCACGTCGCTGCTGGTACACGGGCGCAAAGCGCGGCGTTCCTGCTCGGCGAGCTCGGCTCCGAGGGAGTCGCGGTGCGTTCCCATCGATCACGGGGGACGGGTATCCGCGAGCTCGACGAACTGCTGGGGGGAGGGCTTCGCGACGGCGAGCTGGCATTGCTCGCCGGAAGGCCGGGGGTCGGGAAGTCGGTCGTCGCCCTTCAGTGGGCTCACCAATTGGCGCGGGCCGGTGGCGGCGTGGTCTTCGTGGGCGTCGACCAAGATCCGACCGATTGGGTGGCGCGGCTCTTGAACATCGAGCTCGGTGAACGCCTCGACGCCGCCCACGAACTGAGCACCGGACTCATCGACGAGCTGCCCGGGCGCCTCGCCGATGTCGTCGGTGGCTCCCTGCGCCTCCGCGATGTCATCGACTCGCATCCGCTGCTCGCCGACGCGGAGCGCGCCGTCGCGGCCTACGGGGATCGGCTGCTGTTCGTCGGGGGCCGGGGTCGCCCCGTTTCGGTGAACGACGCAGCGAACGCACTCGATCTCGTGTCGGGCCTCCCCGTGACGTTGTTCATCGACTACGTCGAGAAGTTCGCGGGTGGTGGGCGCCACGTCGAAGTGGTCGTTCCCGAGCTCGTTCGTCTGGCGGCCGAGCGACCGCTCGCGGTCATTGCCGTCGTCACCGTCGAGCTCCCCGCCTTCGAATCCTCGGCGTTGCGGCTCGATCAGCTCGTCGGCGCAGGCGTGCTCGCTTACGAGGCAGATCTGATCCTCGGTCTCACCGATCGATCGGACCATCTCTGCGTACAGGTGATGAAGCGCCGAGGCGAAGCGGCGGGCGGGTCGGTTCTCCTCGCGAAGGACTACGAACGGTCGCGGGTACTACCGCGTCCTCCGGTGCCGTGACGCGATCGAGAGCGTCGTCGGGATCGACCGATTCACCCGATGAGTGATGTCCCGAGCAGGGGTGTCTGGGGAAGCCCATCGCCGGCGGTTGCTACGGTCGGTCGCATGAGGGCAACCGGCACCGCCGACCGCGATGCGGGTCGACGCGGGTGATGAGATGATCGACACCCGCACGTCGTTCTGTCGGTTCTGCCATGCGGCGTGCCCGATCGAGGTCGACGTCGACACGGCGCACTCCTCGGGCCATGAGCATCTCGTCGCCATTCGGGGCGTGCGCTCCGACCCGCTGTTCGAGGGCTACACGTGTATCAAGGGCCGCCAGCTCCCCGACCAGCACCACGCTCCGGACCGACTACGCGCTCCCTTGCGTCGCCGTGACGACGGTGGCCTCGACGCGATCACGACCGGCGCCGCAATGGATGAGATCGCCGAGCGGGTCGCCGCGATCCTCCGTCGCGACGGCGCACGCGCCGTTGCCACGTACACCGGGACGGGTTCTTTCCAGAACGCGCTGTCGATGCCGACGACTCGGGCGTTCCTCGACGGGATCGACTCGCCGTCGTTCTACACGTCGGTCACCATCGACCAACCGGCGCACGCCACTGCTCGCCTACGGATGGGCGCGTGGGAGGCGGGGTGGCAGAACTTCCGGGACGCGGATGTCTCGCTGGCGATCGGCTACAACCCGCTCGTCTCGTCGTACGCACCGGCCGGCGGGCTGCAAGGGACCAATCCGTTCGTCACACTTCGGCGGGCCAAGGCCCGGGGCATGAAGCTGATCGTGATCGATCCGCGCCGCAGCGAGCTGGCGGCCTCGGCCGACGTGTGGCTGGCGGTCACGCCGGGCGAGGACCCGACGCTGCTCGCCGGGATGATCAACGTGATCGTGACGGAAGGGTTGCACGACGCCGAGTTCTGTCGAGGATGGGTGGATCAGCTCGATGAACTGCGGGGAGCGGTGGCCCCGTTCACGCTCGATCGAGTGGCCACCCGATGCGGTGTCGCGGTCGACGATGTGGTGCGCGCCGCTCGACTGTTCGCTGCCGGACCCCGGGGCGTTGCTGGCACCGGCACCGGCCCGAACATGGCGCCGCACAGCACGTTGACCGAACACCTCACGCTCACGCTCAACGCGATCTGCGGTCGGGTCAACCGAGCCGGCGACCATCTCGAGAGCCCGAGTTTCTTCGCTCCCGGCAACACCAGGCGAGCCCAGGTGATCGCTCCAGCCGACCCCGCGCCTGGCGCGCCTCATCGGGTGAAGGGACTGCGTGGACTTCCCGGCGAGATGCTCACACCCCTCCTGGCGGAGGAGATCCTCGAGCCGGGTGAGGGGAGGGTCCGCGCCCTGTTCGTGTGTGGCGGCAACCCGGTGGTCGCGTTCCCAGATCAGCTGAAGACGATCGCCGCGCTCCGCGATCTGGAGCTGCTGGTGGTGATCGATCACCGGATGACACCCACCGCAGAACTGGCGCACTTCGTGATCGCGCCGAGGTTGCAGCTCGAACGCGCCGACGTCCCGGCCGTCATGGATCGACGGTTCTCGGCGGCCTACTTCAGTCACACGCCTGCGGTCCTCGAACCGGTGGGGGATCTGCTGTCGGAGTGGGAGCTCTTCGCTGGCATCGCGAATCGGATCGGCACGCGGATGCCGCTGCCCGGCGGTGATCTACCACTCGACGGATCGGCCGACGACGAATCGGTGCTCGACTTGATCTATGCCGACGCCAGGGTGCCGATGGCCGAAGTCCGGCGATGCCGCGGATCGATCGACCCCTCGGCGGAGATCCTCGTGGTGGCCGCCGACGATGGGCCGCAGGCCCGGCTTGCCGTCGCTCCGCCCGACGTGGTGCGCGAGCTTGCCGAGGTCGAGCGCGAGGGAACCTCGGGTGAGGTGCTCGCCGGGTTCACCGCTGAAGGATTCCCGTTCCGGCTGGTGAGTCGGCGGCTGAAGCACGTGCTCAACTCCCTCGGCTCCGAGTTGCCGGGCCTGGCGAGGGTCGGTACCACCAACCCCGCCTACCTGCACCCCACGGACATGGCGAGCCTCGGTCTCGCCGATGGCGACCTCGTCGAGATCACTTCGCCCACTGGCTCGATCGTCGGTGTCGCCGCAAGCGACGAATCGGTGAAGGTCGGCGTGGTGTCGATGGCGCATTCGTGGGGCCGTTTCACCACCGATGAGCTCGTGCGCGAGCACGGCAGTCCCACTAATCGGCTGTGTTCGGTGGACAGCGGCTACGACCCGATCAACGGGATGGCAGTGCAGAGCGCCATCCCCGTCGCGCTCCGCCGCGCCGAACAGCCAGCGCCTGACAACGACGAGATGCGGTGAAGGGAACGGCCAGCAACCAAGCGCGTGCTACATTGTAGTGCATCTCGCTACCGGAGGTGGGTTGTGACTAGGCCGACATCGTTTCGTCTCGACGAGGAGTTGCTCAGGCGGCTCGAAGAGGAAGGGCAGGCGAGCGCGACGTCTGTGTCGGCGCTGGTCGCGACGCTCCTCGACGAGGGTCTCAAGACGCGTCGTTTCCCCGGCGTCGTCTATCGAGACGGCCCTTCGGGTCGGCGGGCCGGACTCGTCGGAGGGCCCGATGTGTGGGAGGTGGCGCGGGAGCTTCGGCACGCGCCGGGGCGAGGCGAGAAGCGGGTGGCATTCGTCGCCGTCGAGCTCGGTCTCGCGGCGGATCGGGTCCGGATCGTGGCCGACTTCGCCAGTGTCTACCCGGACGAGATCAACCGGCTGGTCGAGCTCGACGACCTCGCTGCCGAGCGGGTGAAGGATCTGATCAGCCGCAGGGACCAGTTGCTCTCGTCGTGAAGTGGTTGATCGACGAGATGTTGCCGCCGCGTTTGGCCGGCGAATTGAGCGTGCTCGGGCACGACGCGGCGAGCGTCCATGAGCTCGGCTTGTTGGGTGCTTCGGATGAGGTGGTCTTCGATGTCGCGGTTCGACAGCGCAGAGTGATCGTGACCGAGAACTTCGCTGACTTCGCCCGACTCGTCGACCGGCAACGATCGAGTGAATCGGCGGGAACCGCGGTGGTGTTCGTACGCAAGCGAGACTTCGCCCGCCGAGGTGGGCTCGCCGTCCAGATTTCCCGACGGCTTCATCGCTGGGCTGAGCTCGACGCGACCCCCTACCCCGGCGTCCACTGGCCCTAGCCTTCCCGCTGGTCACCCGGTGGTCGACGACGCCTCGTACTCCACCGCGTTCGAGCTCGGCGGTCGATGAGGTGGATGTCAGATGTTGAAGTAGACGTTCTTGACGTCGAGGAACTCGTACAGACCGAGGCGGCTGCCCTGTCAGCCGTAGCCGCTCTGTTTGATTCCACCGAACGGCGACGCCGGTGACAGCGGGCCCGGGACCACTGCCGTTGATGTGCACGTTCCCGGCCGCCAGCTCACGAATCAGGCGGCGCGCACGCTTCATGCTGCGCGTCTCTGCATACGCCGCGAGGCCGTACTGGGTGTCGGTGGCGAGCGCGGCGATGATGTCGAGGATCCGATGGGCCGCTCCGTTGCTGATGACCGGTCCCATGGTCACCCCCGGGTCGAACGGATCGCCGGCCACCACCGCCTGCGCCCGCTGCGCGACGCCATCGAGTACTCGCTCGTACACCGGCCGCTCGACCAGGAGCCTCGTCGGTATCGAGCACCCTTGTCCTGCGTTGTTGGTGAACCGCGAAGAGAGCGCGATCGCGGTGTCGATGTCGGCATCGGCGAACACGAGGTTCGCCGACTTCCCGCTGAGTTCCATCACCATCGGCTGCGGCGATTGCCGGGATCGCCTCGGCTTCCCTGCTCGACCCAGCAGGCGTCGTGGCCGGGCTCTAGACGCTGACCATGCTGCCCACCGTCATTGGTAGGCCGCGGAGCTACATCAGCTTCGGCCCGTACGACAGCAAGGGGCTGAAGGGCGACTGGCTCACACTGCGCCGTGTGGTCAACGGCGTTCCCGAGTTCGAGGGCTACCTGTCTTCCGTGTACCCCTCGACGCTCGACGAGGCCACCGACACCCGGATCCAGATGTGACGTGAGCCTGATTTCACGCTCCGTCAGCCTTCCATGCTTCCAGCCGTTGACGAAGCTCGTGTTTGACGAGCTTGCCCGAGGCCGTGCGGGGCAGCGGTTCGGCCGTGATGAGCCACCGGGTGGGCACTTTGAAATGGGCGAGTTGGCGGCGGCACCACGCCCCGAGATCCTCGGTGGTGACATCGGTTCCGTCGGTTACCGCTACCGCAGCGGCGACGGCATCGCCGGTGAGCGCATCGTCGACGGCGAAGACGGCCGCTTCAGTGACGCCCGGGTGGGACTCGAGGCAGTACTCGATCTCGGTCGGTGACACGTTCTCGGCGCTGACGAGGATCATGTCGCGAGCCCGCGAATCGATGTAGAGCAGCCCATCCTGCAGCCGAGCGATGTCGCCCATCGCCAGCCAGCCGCCGGGCTTCAACGCGGCGGCGGTGGCGTCAGGGTCGTTCCAGTAGCCGAGCATCAAGTAGGCGCTCCGTACGTGGACCTCGCCGTAGTGACCCTCGGGAACGACGTTGCCGTCGGAGTCACGCAACTCGATCTCGGTGGTATGGGTCGGGCGGCCGGTCGAGGTGGGGTGGGCGAGGAACTCGGGCCCGCCGATGTTGGCCACCACCGCGCCACCTTCGGTGCTGGTATAGCCCATGCCCATGGCGCCGCCGGTCGACGGGAAGGCGGCACGGATGGCGTCCTGCACCGCAGGGCTCACGGGAGCGCCGCCGACCCCGAGGTACCGCACGCTGGTGGTGTCGTACCGGCCCAGCGCGGCCGACGACGCCACCCGCGGACCGGCGCTGCCGAGCGCGAGCCATCTCGTCACCCGCTCCCGCTCGATGGCCTGGAGCACTCGCTCCGGGTCGAAACGGCCGGGCAGCAGCACGAACGACGAACCGGCCACCAACGAGTTCAGTACCACCCCGTTGAGCATCGAGGTGTGGAACAGTGGCGAGGTCACCAGCACCACGTCGTCGCTGGGATCCGGAAGATCTCCGACCATCGGGATCGGCGTGCCGGCAGCGACGCGGCCCATTGCCTCGCTGAAGGAGACGAGGTCCGCGAATCCGATCAGGCCCCGGTGCGAGGTCGTCACGGCTTTGGCCCGACCGGTGGTGCCACTCGTGAAGAACAACACTGCGGGGTCGTCCTCGTCGACGACGGGGATGAGCGTCGGCTCGCCCTCGTGAGCCGACGCGATCGAGGTGATCGACGACAGGTCCAGCGAGGGAAGCTCGTTCCGGACGCCCGAGCTGCGAGCCAGACGCGGCTCATCGGCGATGAGCAGCACCGGTTCGACCAGGTCGACCGCATGCGCGAACTCATCGGCGGTCCACCAGCCGTTGAAGGCAACTGGGATCGCGCCGATGCTCAGGAGTGCCCAGTACGTGACGACCCACTCCCACCGGTTCGCCGCCCACAACGCCACCCGATCACCGGGTCCGATGCCGTGATCACGTTGCAGGCCCACGGCGACCGCGTCGACGAGTGAGAGGTGCGCGGCGAACGTGAGCCGGACGTCGGTATCGACGAGGTAGGTCCGATCACCGAACCGGGCGGAGCGTTCGAGCAACTCCCGCGCCGAACGGGAACGGTTCCGGAACACCGCCAGGCGCTGACCGCGCACGAGCTCCTCCGCCACTTCGAAGTGAGTTTCGGGCCCACTCATTGCAGCCCGGAACCGCTGCAGCTGATCGGCCGTCACGAGCTGCACCACTGGACCTGAAACCCCACGAGACACATGGACGTGTCCACCAGCAAGCTCCCCCCGTGGAATCCACGCTCCGTTGACCGGAACGCCATTCCGACATAAGGTAGCAGCGTTCCGAATCGTCGCCTTCCCCACTGCGTGAACGATCGCATCGCTCGGGAGGACCGCGCAGAGATGCCCACGACCTCTCGACATCCCGCTCCGAGCTACACGGTGGTGCTCGGCGGAGACCTCGATGGTGGTGCTGACTGGCGCAGCCGGATGATCGGACGCTCCGTCGGCGCAGCGGCGGATCGGGCCCTGCAGCGCGGCCAGTCGATCATCGCAGCCGCTGCACGTGTCCTGCACCGATCGGGCGACGACGATTTCACGATGCAGAGCGTCGCCGTCGAGGCCGGCGTTTCGATGCGCACGCTCTATCAACACTTCGCCGGCAAGGACGATCTGTTCGTCGCCCTCCTCGAAGAATCGCAGGTCGTGTTCGCCCGGCTGCTCGACATGTACGCGGGCGCCTACTCGACGCCGCTCGATCGGTTGGGTGCTGCGCTGTACTTCGCCACCGATCAGCGTCAGCACACCGACGCCGCGTTCAACACGTCCCGAGTGCGCTTCGCGATGCAGGCTTCGCTGACGACAGCTGGTCGCGTCGGAGCAGCGCGCCGGCCGGTGATCGAGGTGCTGGCTCGACTCATCGACGACGCCATTCGAGAAGGCGATCTCGAACCGGGCGATCCCGAGATCCTCGCCTGCGAGGTCAACCTCGCCTACCTCAACTTCCAAGCGGCGACGTATCTCGGCAACCTCGCCGGCGGACGCCTCCCATCCAACGAGCAGTTCATCCGCTTCTGCCTCTGCGGACTCGGAGCCCGGCTGCCACCGGGTTGGGAGGAACGGCTGCGCCTGAGCGATGCCGAGGCTGCGAGCCACCGAGATCGCTCTCGTCGGGCCGCCGGAACGCACTGACGCCCACCCCGAACGAGAACACGCCGCGTCGCTCACCGACGCCGACCGCGAAGGAGAGATCATGGATACCCAGATCGTCGACGCAGACAACCACTACTACGAGACCCTCGACGCCTTCACTCGTCACCTGCCCAAGGAGTTCCGCGAGCGCGGGGTGCGGCCGGTGCAGGACGGCAAACGAGTGAAGCTGCTCATCGGCGGCAAGGTGAATCGCTTCGTCCCCAACCCGACCTTCGACCCGATCATCGTGCCGGGCTGCCTCGACCCGCTCTTCCGTGGACAGGTCCCCGATGGGGTCGATCGCCGCTCCCTGATGAAGGTCGAACCGCTTCGCCCCGAGTACCAGAACCGTGACCGACGCCTCGAGGTGATGAACGCCCAGGAGCTCGGCGCCGCAGTGCTCTTCCCGACCTTGGGCTGTGGCGTCGAGGAAGGCCTGCGCGACGACATCCCGGCGACGATGGCGACGCTGTCGGCCTTCAACCGCTGGCTCGAGGAGGACTGGGGATTCGACTACCAGCACCGCATCATCACTGCGCCGATGTTGTCGCTGGCCGATCCCGATCTGGCCGCGGCCGAGGTCGAGTCGCTCATCGAACGCGGCGCACGCATCGTCCACGTCCGGCCAGCGCCGGTCCCGGCGGCGAACGGCACCAGTCGCTCGCTCGGCGACCGACTCCACGATCCCGTCTGGGCCCGGTTGGCCGAGGCGTCGATCCCGGTGGGATTCCATCTCGCCGACAGCGGCTACCAACGTCGTTTCGCCGGCGCATGGGGAGCGAAGGACGAGTTCGGCTTCGGGAACAGCGACCCGCTCGCGCAAGTGCTCACAGCCGATCGAGCAATCCAGGACACGATGGCGTCGATGATCGTGCACGGCGTGTTCACGCGTCATCCGTCGCTTCGCGTCGCGAGCATCGAGAACGGCTCCGACTGGCTCAAAGTGCTCTCCAAGCATCTTCGCAAGCAGGCCAACCAGACGCCGACAGCGTTTGCCGAAGATCCTCTCGACACCCTCCGCCAGCACGTCTGGGTCACGCCGTACCTCGAGGAGGATCTGACCGCGCTCGCGGAGCTCATCGGCATCGAGCGCGTGCTGTTCGGGTCCGACTGGCCGCACGGCGAAGGTGTCGCCCTCCCGCTCGACTTCGTGCAGGAACTCGGGGCCTTCGATCAGGGGGCCACTGACCGCATCATGGGCGACAACTGCCTCGAGCTGCTCGGCGCTTCGCTCTGAAGGTCGCCCGCCGGCATCGATCCGGTCGCTGCCGGTGGGCTGCCGGACCTAGGCCTTGGGCTCGCGTGGCAGGCCGAGCACTCGTTCTGCGATCGTGTTGCGCACGATCTCTTCGGTGCCGCCTCCGATGCGCATGCCGGGCGTCGACAGGACGTATTCGGCCCAGGCCCACGAGCCCCACTCGCCCGTGTCGGCGATGAGACGCGGGCCGAGCACCTCGCCGAGGAGCGTCACGAGCTCACGGTTGAACACGGCGTTGTGCAGCTTGCCCACCATCATCTCCGGCCCCGGCGTCTGACCCGGCCTCATCTCCTGCCGCCACCGCTCGTGCTGGATCTCCTTGATCCGCTCGAGGCTGTAGATCTGCGCCAGACGCTGACGGGTGTGACGATCCGTCGGGTCGCCGTACGCCCGGACGACACCCGAGATCCGTTCGAACGGGCCGATGCCTCGCCCGGCGCCCGACCGGCGAGTTGCGATGCTGCGCTCGTTGCCGAGGGTGGTCAGGATGACTCCGAATCCCGCGTTCACGTCGCCGACCCGGTGTGAGTCGGGCACCCGCACTTCGTCGAGGAAGACCTCGTTGAAGTTCGATTCGCCGGTCATCTGCCTGAGCGGCCGGACCTCGACCCCGGGCGCGCGCATGTCGACCAGAAAGGTCGTCAGGCCTCGGTGCTTGGGAGCATCGGGATCGGTCCTGGTGACGCACAAGCCGACGTCGGCGGCGTGGGCGCTCGACGTCCACACCTTCTGCCCGGTGAGGACCCAGTCGTCGCCGTCGCGAACGGCTCGGGTCGCGGCGGCAGCGAGGTCGGACCCTGCATTGGGCTCGCTGAAGAGCTGGCACATGATGATGTCGCCGCGGTAGAGCTGGGGGAGATAGAGCTGTCTCAGCTCCTCGCTCGCGGTGGCCAGGAGCGCCGGCCCGATGAACCCGATGGCGATGGTGAGCGGCGCCAGATTCGGGATGTCGTAGTGCCCCTCGAGTTCGCTGAACGCGACGGCATGTTCGAGGGACAGCCCGCGCCCGCCATAGGTGATCGGTCCTTCGATCCAGCCGAGCCCGGCGTCGAACCGTGCCGCTGAGTAGAGCTTCGCCGCTGCGACCACGTCACCCAGATGTTCGCGCTCGATTTCCTCCAGAACGTTGATCCGGTCCGAACCCTCACCCCAGACGAAGGTCCCGTCGCTGCCGGCTCGGCGCGGCACGGTTGCGTCGAGGAATGCCTGGCCCTCGCCCACGATGTCCTCGATCGTCGTCATCGCGGCCTCCTCCCGTTGCCGGCCGCCTCGCGACCGTGCGGGCAGTTCATCGGCCCAGCATGCCAGGCGGCGCGCAATCATCTATATGTTGGAGCTTCGAGTGGCGATTCGATCGGAGGCATGACCGTGAACCATCCGGAGCAGCTGGCCGTTGCGAACCGTTGGAAGTCGAGATGATCATGCGCGCGAACGGCGCGGCGCGGACTGGCTCGCCGACATGAGCGGCTTGGCGCCGATCTATCGCGACGATCCGAGGCTCCAACCCTTGATCGGCCCTGGGGGCCCGTTCGAGGTTGAGGACATCGTCGTCGACGGGGTTCCGCTGCGATCGTTCGTCGGTGGGTTGCGCACCATCGTCGACTCGTTCCGCGCCGGTGCTGCTCACGCCGACAAGGATCACATCGTCTACGGCACCGAGCGCCACACGTTCGGCGACGTCATCCGGCGTGCGTTGGGCGTCGCCCACGAGCTGCGCGACACCTACGGAGTTCGGGTCGGCGACCGGGTCGCCATCTCGATGCGGAACCTGCCCGAGTACGTCACCGCGTTCTGGGGTGCCGCCGTGCTCGGAGCGATCGTCGTGCCGCTCAACTCGTGGTGGACCGGTCCGGAGCTCGCCTACGCGCTCGGTGATGCCGACGCCAAGGTCGCCTTCCTCGACGCCGAGCGACTCGATCGGGTCCTGTCGGTCCGCGACCGGGTACCAGGAGTCGCGCTGGTGGCGGTGCGGTCGCCGGCTCTGCCCGACGATGTGCTGTCGATCGACGAACTGGCGGCGAGCGATCCGATCGGTGTGGACGAGTTGGTTCAGCTCGAGCCGGACGATCCGATCCTGATCCTCTACACCTCGGGTACCACCGGGAAGCCGAAGGGTGCGCTGCTGACGAACCGCAACATGACGTCGAGTTCGATGAACATGGGGTTCATGGGCACGCGTGGCGGCATCTTGTCCGGTGCTGCCACGCGGCCCGGTCCGGCGCTCCAGACTTCGACGCTCGCCAGCGGACCGTTGTTCCACATCGGGGGAATCGCCGGGATCGTCGCCGGACCGGCCGGTGGGGTGAAGCTGGTCATGATGCACCGATGGAACGCCGACGAGGCGATCTCGCTCGCCATCTCCGAGCGGGTCACCAACCTCGGCGGCGTACCGACCATCGCTCGGCAGTTGCTCGAGCACCCGCGCTTCCATGAGCTCGCCGATCTGCGAGGCGTGCCGCTCGGTGGGGCCGCAGTGCCCCCGGATCTGCCTCGCATGGCGACTGACCGGCTGGGCTCCTCGGTGCAACTGCTCAACGGCTACGGCCTCACCGAGACGACCGCGGCGGTGGTGACCAATGTCGGCGCCGAGTACGTCGCTCATCCCGACAGCGTGGGCATCCCGAACCTCACCGCCGACGTGCGCATCGAGGATCTCGACGGGACCGTGCTCGGTACGGGTGAGGTCGGCGAGATCTGCGTCCGCTCGCCACAGGTGGTCAAGGGGTATTGGAACGACGTGGCCGCGACCAAAGCCGCGTTCGTCGGCGGCTGGTTCCACTCCGGCGATCTCGGGTATGTCGACGACGAAGGCTTCATCCACGTCGTCGACCGGTTGAAGGACGTCGTCATCCGCGGCGGCGAGAACGTCTACTGCGCGGAGGTCGAAGCAGCGCTCTTCGAACACCCTGATATCGCTGAGGTGTCGGTCGTCGGCATTGCCGAGCCGATGATGGGTGAGCGGGTCTGCGCAGTGGTCGTGCCCCGCACCGGAACCGAGCTGCATCTGGGCGAGCTGCGGGTGTTCGCGGCCGAGCGGTTGGCGGGGTTCAAGTGCCCCGAGGCGCTCTGGACCACCAGTGAACTCCCGAAGACGGCCACCGGCAAGATCGCCAAGCCCGAGCTGCGGGCGGCACTCACAGCGGCGGGCGGCACGGGAGTGGAGCGGACGTGGTGAGCTCGGCCGCGAACCCGGGGCATGCGCGAGGGCGACCGACCTCGAACTGACCGCAGTCGGTCAGGATGTCACCCCTCGTTGACGCTCGACTCCAATGACTTCACGAGCTGCTCGGAGTGGTACCGCTGGTCGCCCAGATCGAACTCCCAGTGTTTGGCGTGGCGGGTGATCAGGTGGAGGTCGTGTTCCATCATGAACGCCAGTCCGGCGAACACCTCGTGGGCCTGCTGGGTCATGTGGGCCGCCGCTCGGCTCGCATAGAACTTCGCCGCGGCAGTGGCCGTGTGGGCCGGCGCGCCGGTGTCGATCAACCAGGCGGCCCGTCGTGCGAGAAGGGCGGTGAGATGTGACTCGATGCCGATGTCGGTGCAGAGGTATTGCACGGCCTGATAGGAGCCGATGGGTTTGCCGAACTGATTCCTCTGCTTGGCGTAGTCGACCGCCAGTTCGAGCATGTGCTCACCGGCGCCGGCGATCTCGGCTGCCCGCAGGACGGCGCCGCGGGCGATCGCCGGCTCGATCAGCGCCCAGCCGGCACCCGGGGCGCCGACGATGGCGTCGGTTGCCACGGTGACGTCGTCGAACCGGACGGTGGAGAGCGGCAACGCGGCGAGGTTGTCGACCGGTGTGACGGTCACGCCCGATGCCAGGGGGTCGACGAGGACGAGCGAGACGCCGCCATCGTGTCGAGCGGCGACCAGAAAGCTGGTGGCGACGTCGGCGAAGGGCACCAACACCTTCGTTCCCTGCAAGCTCAGATGGTCGTCGCGTTGGTCGAGGATCGTCTCCACCCCTCGGACATCCCACACGCCGGAGGATTCGAGCACCGCAGGGATGACGATGGCATCGCCGCTCGCTATCCGTCGCAGCAGGGAGCCGGCCGGGGAGTCGCCGGGATCGGCGCTGGCGAGCGTGTGGGCGGCGACGACGGAGGATGGGATGAGTGGCGACACGGCGAGCGCCCGGCCGGTCTCCACCGACAACGCATAGAGGTCGAGGAGGCCGCCACCGCTGCCGCCGTAGGCGACGGGGACGGCGAGCCCGGCCCAGTCGAGGCCGACCATCGTGCGCCACAGGTCGCGGGAGAACCCGCCGCCTTCCTCGAGCAGCCGTCGAGCGAGAGGGAGGCCGGCGGCCTCGGTGAAGAGGCGCCGGGCGCTGGATTGCAGCTCCAGTTGGCCGCCGTCGAGTTCGAAATCGATCATGACGTCATCCGGTTCATCGAGGCAGGCCGAGCCCGCGCGTTGCCATCACCATGCGTTTCACCTGCGGGGTTCCCCCGGCGTGGTTGTTGACCCCTCGGAGGAACCATTCGGCCGGCCGGCCGGACAGGGGTGTCTCTGGCGTGTCGCCGCGAACCTGGGCGAGCGGGCCGACGATCTCGGTGATGAGCTGGAAGAAACGCGGCCGCATCTCTTTGGACACGACCGTGTTCAGCGCCCCACCGAAGCGGGGCTGGCGCTGGTGCAGGTAGTTGGAGAGACCCTCGTAGCTGAGCGCCCGGCTGACCTCGGTCATCACGGCGAGCTCGGCGAGCCGGTCGCGCACGTGGGGATCCTCGATGACGGGTCGCCCGTAGCGCGTCGCAGTGCGAGCCCAGTTGACGAGATCGTTGACGCGGTGGTCCATCTCGCACTCCATGCCGCCCATGGGTCCCCCGGCATAGAACGAGCCCATGATGTAGTCCCAGCCCTTGCCGACCTCGCCGATCAGGTTCTCGGCGGGCACGATGACATCGTCGAAGAATGTGTGGTTCTGACGGCCGCCGGCGATGTTGTACATCGGTGCGAACGTCACCCCGGGTGCACGGAGATCGAGGCAGAAGATGCTGATGCCGCGATGCTTCGGCGCATCCGGATCAGTGCGAGCCGCCAGGTAGAGCACATCGGCATGCGTTCCCCACGTCGTGTAGGTCTTCTGCCCGTTCACGACCCAGTGCTCCCCGGTCCAACGAGCCGTCGTGCGCAGCGAGGCCAGATCCGAGCCGCTGTCGGGCTCGGTGAGACCTTCGGCCCAGAACGTCTCCATCCGGGCGATCGGAGGAAGGAACCGCAACTTCTGTTCGTGGGTGCCACCGGCGAGCAATGCGTTGGCGGCGAGACCGAACCCGATGTGGTTGATCACCGGCGCGTTGGCCCGATACAGCTCCTCCCACAGGATGAAACGCTCGATCGGGGGCCGACCGAGGCCGCCGTACTCGACAGGCCACGTGAGCCCGATCCAACCCTTGGCGCCCAGGCGGCGGGTGAACTCGCGGGCGAAGTCCCAGCCTTCATCGTCTTCGTCGTACTCACTGTCCCAATGGAACTCCGCGGGCAACTCGGCTGCGAGGAAGGCGCGCACCTCCGCCCGCCAAGCCTCTTGCTCCTCGGAAAAGGTCAGGTCCATCTCGAAGCTCCATGGGGGATCGTCACGACATGCTCCTCGATCGTCCGGAGGGTTTCGGCTCCGCACATGCTGTCCTGTCGCGGCGGGAATGGTCGAGTTCGGACACGCCTCGGTTCGGGGCAACGCGGAATACCTCTAGACGTTAGCCCTTGAGGTACCCTCCTCGGGAGCGGCTCGAGGGACTGCGCACCGCGAGCGAACTGGGTACCGAGTGCCTCGGTCGCAGCCGTGCCAACGCCCCCGATCCGTGTCGAGATGAACGGAGCTGAGCGATGGCCAGGGCTGCACGAGCACACGACTGCCTCGTCAACGTCCACTTCGGTGACGACGACCAACCGGAGTGGATGTACCGGGTCAAGAACGAGTACTTCAAGCAGGACGACTCGATCTTCGGCACACCGGACATCGGCAAGCTCGTCGCCGAGATGGACGCGCATGGTGTCGAACGCTCCATCCTGATGAGCAGCCTCGCCGGCAAGAACACGACGGCGTTGTCGTTCGTCGAGCAGCGGCCGGACCGTTTCGCCCTGGCAGTCGGCGGCTTCAACCTGCTCCGACCGATGAAGGCGCTCGCCGAGCTGCAGGCGTACGTCGCGGCCAACCCGGTCGTCAACGCGTCCGTCGGACCATCGTTCTGGGGTGACGGCATGTATCCGCCGAGCGACGCGGTCTACTACCCGCTGTACACCAAGTGTGCCGAGCTCGGGCTCCCGCTGTGCGTCAACACCGGGCTGCCCGGCCCACCGATCCCCGGCGAGGTGCAGAACCCGATCCACCTCGACCGGGTGTGCGTCCGCTTCCCGGAATTGAAGCTGTGCATGATCCACGGGGCCGATCCCTGGTGGGAGACGGCGATCCGGCTGATGATCAAGTACCCGAACCTGCGGCTGATGACCTCCGCCTGGGCGCCGAAGTACCTCCCGGAGAGCTTGCTGCACTACATGCGGACGCGCGGCAAGGGAAAGATCATCTTCGCCACCGATGGGCCGGTGCTGTCGATCGCGCGCTGCATGACCGAGGCACTCGCGCTCGACCTGCCTCCGGAGGTGCGCGACAACTACCTCTACGCCAACGCCCAGAGCTTCTTCTTCGACCGGTTGGGCTGAGACCTCACCTCACTCCGGCTCGATTTCGTAGAACTGCTTGCACCAGTCGCGGACCAACTTGAACGGCTTGGCGTCGATCTGGGCGAGCGCCGGTTGCTCGACGTACTCCTGATAGCGCCAGATCTCGAGGTCGTCCCACAGGGTGACGAGGAACTGCCGCTCGATCCGGGCGCGCAGCTCGTCGGGCGGCACGTCGGAGGGGTCCGAGCCGCGTGGCCACCAGATCGAATAGAACATGTCCGAGGTCGTGTCGTCGACCGGGGTCGTGCAGAACACCAGGCGGTACTGGGTGACCCCGTCGAACTTGCTCAGCGTGTTGCCGACGCCGGAGTGGATGCTCTGGATCTCGAGCGACATCCGCTCGCCGGTCGGGTCGCTCGCATCCGGCCAGCCACTGCGGAACCACATGGTCTGGTCGTTCGTCTCCAGCCCGAGCAGCTTGGGGTACACGGTCGCCTGGTGGACGTAGCGGAAGTGCATCGTGTCGCCGGTGTTCTCGAGCGGTAACTGCGGGTGGACCGGCTCGCCGGGGTACTTGATCGACAACTCGGGATAGGCCCGGTAGTACTCGCCGGGATCGACCGCAGTGCCGTCGAACGCGTCGAGCACGCTCGGCAGCTCCCAGCGCGGCGGCCCGCCCATCGGGTCGTGCCAGATGTAGATGCACTCGTGTTGCTCGACCGTGTGCCAGGTGGTCAGCCGCTTCGACACGTTCGGCCGGTTCTCGTAGGGGATGTAGCGATTGGTCCCGTCCGGGCCGTAGCCCCAACCGTGGTACGGGCATTCGATGCAGTCGCCGTTCACCTTGCCGCCGTGGCCGAGATGGGCTCCCATGTGCGGGCAGTGAGCGTTCACAACGGCCAGCTGCCCGTCGTCGGTTCGGTAGGCGACGAGCTGTCGACCGAAGTACTTCATTGCCTTGACCGACCCAGCCGGGATCTCCGCCGACCAGCCGATCATGAACCAGCCGGTCGGGCGCCAGGTGAATGGAAACCGCATCAGGCAAGCTCCAATCGGGTCGAAACCTCTAGATTATTGACGATCGCAACCCTACCGAGACGGGGAGAGTCGGGACGCGCGGCCGACCCGGTCTCGGCGAAGAACCGGACGACGAGGAAGTTGCCGGTCGGCGAATTACGAACGCGGCATGGGACTCGGCAGCCCGAGTGCGGCGTCGATCAGCTCGAGCGTGGCATCGCCCTGGCAAAGCGGTCCGAGTTCCGGCGACATCCGCACCGAGGTCGCCTTCCAATCGTAGAAGTTCTTGCAGTCCAGCGGCGCGCTCGGCGCGTGTGTACTGGCATGGATGCAAAACTGAGCCGGAGTGTCGGGGTGATTGCGATCGAGGGCTTACCGGAGTACTGCAACAACGCACGTTCCTTCGAGGACCTCTATCGCAACGAGTACCCGGCCCTGTTCGCGTTTGCACGGGCATGGACCGGTGACCGGTCCGCGAGCGAGGACCTGGTTCAGGACACGATGGTTCGGGCCTTCGTGCACTGGGGCAAGGTCCAGCGGTATCACCGACCGGGAGCGTGGTGCCTTCGGGTGCTGAGCAACGCATGCAGGGGTCGCGCCCGACGCCGTCTGGTGGAGCAGCGCTACCTCGCCCGTCAACGTTCGGACGTTCGGGTCACCTCTGGCCCTTCGGTCGAGGTGGTGGCGTTCTGGGACGCGGTACGCCGTCTACCCGAACGACCGCGGATGGTCGTGGCGCTGTACTACGCCGCCGATCGATCAGTGGACGACATCGCATCCATCGTCAATGTCCCTGTCGGGACCGTGACGTCAGACCTCACCAGAGCACGAGCCGTGCTCATGGCAGCCATGGAGCGATGAGATGACCAACCCAACAAACCCTGATCAGCCAGCTGACCCCGATCCTTCGAGAGCCGCCGCATTCGACGAGTTCGCTCGATCCGCCGGCTCCGCCCTACGAGAGCCACCCCCCGATCATGGCGTGGCGACAGCGATACGCACCGCCAACCGTCGACGAGCGACCCGGGTGGTCGGCGCAGTCGGCACGGTCGTCGTGCTTGGAGCCGGAGGCCTCGCAATCTCGCGCCGCGGCGACGACTCCGGCGAGCGGGCCGGCCAACCGCCGGCGCCTTCATCGACCCTGGCGACCGATTCCGCCGATCCCACCGCTTCGACTTCCACCTTGCCGACGACCTCGCCGACGACCACCGGTCCGCCGGCGTCCACCGTCAGTACGTCCACGCCGTCCCTCACCACCAAAGGCGATCCCACAGCTGCCACTTGGGTGCTCGACTTCACCGGTTCGTCCCCGGGCACCGCATCGGGCGATCCGGTTCGCATCGGGGTGTACGGAGCGATGATCGGGTCCGACGCCCGTCAGCCACTTGTCGACTACCTCAACGCCGAGGTCGGAGGTATCGATGGACGACCCATCGAGCTGCTCACCTGTACCGACACGCCAGAGGTGTGCTCGGAAACCTTCGCCGCCGACCCGAGCGTCATCGCGGTTCTGGACGACACGGACCAGCTCAACTTGATCCTGCGCGATCGCAAACCGTTGATCTACTCCGATCTGTCGGCCTCCGCGACGCGCCAGTTCGGTGTGATTCCCACGACCACGGGAACCGAGCAGCTGAGTGCCTCGTTGATGTTCCTTGCCAGAGAGACCACGCCCGGCGACTCGATCGCGTTCGTTTCCGCACTGGTCAGCGACGCACTCGTCACGTTCGCCGAGTCGATGCTTCCCGAACGAACGGTCATCCCGGTACTTCCCACCTCTGAGCCGCTTGGCGATACGCTCTCGGCCGCGGGAGCACTGAATGCCACCGCGTACTTCGTGATTGATCTTGGGGTGGGCACGTGCGCCCAGATGGCGGAACTCGCGCCGACACTCCCAGCGGACTCGATCACGACAACGCTCGGCTGCGGTGCGGTCGAGGGCTGGTACACGCTCGCGTACGGCTACAACCTCAGCGAGCCCGAGCCGGAGAAGGGGATCTTGCACCTCGTGCGTCAAGCCAACGCCTACGGTTCGGGGTGGAACACCGATCTCGAGTATCGGACGCTCATCCAGGCCGTCCGCGCGATGGAGCCGATCGTGCTGATCAGCCGACTCGTCAACGAGTTGGGCGGCATCGAGAACGCCGGTCCGGCCGCACTCATGGACGCACTCGTCAACTACCACGGCCCGATCTCGGTGATCAACGGGGAACCCGACTGCACACTGGGTGCACTCGGTCAGACCCAGAGGGTCGTCGGTGGCTGCGCCCGCTTCGTCGACGTTCAACAGTACGTCGACGGCAGGTGGGTCTACCGCGACCCGATCGACATGCGAAGTTGAGGGCGATTCCTGCGGAACTTGTGGCCGACGTGAGGAGTTCTCCGTCAACGGCACTTGGTGACGCGCATCCCCATACTCCCCGGTGGGCGAATCGGGCTCTTCGGATTTCAGCGGGGTGTGATGGTGGGGAGTAGGTCCCAGTTGGGTCGCCCGGCGTAGAGGAGCACTCGGATCCTGTAGTTCCGGAACCGTGTGAAGCCGAACCCGACTCGCTTCACACGTTTGATCAGGTTGTTCGCGGCCTCCGTCGACGCGTTCGTGAGGTGGGCTTGGTGCCAGGCTGCGATCTGATGGCGCCACTTGCGAAGCGTTCGGCCGAGCTGACGGATCTCGGGCGGGCATGAGTCGTCTTGCAGATCGTCGGCGAGCTGGGTCACAAAGCTGAGCGCGACCTCGGCGTTGGTGTGGTCGTAGATGCTGCGAACTACCTCCTTCGCGCTCCATGCGATACGAACCTCGCCCTTGGGATCCCCGGCCGCGAGCAGCCCGAGCAAGCGTTCACGACCATCGGCTTCGATGACGCGTTCTTCGGCCATCACCAACAACTTGCGGGCCTTGTACAACGCGTCGTTCTTGCGGCCCCGGTGCCCGAGGGTCTCGTTCTGAACCCGCCGACGGACCTCATCCAGCTTGCTGTTGGCGAGCTTCACGACATGAAACGGATCGGCGATCTGGGTGGCGTTCGGGAGCATCGTGTCGAACGTCGCCCGATACGGCCCGGACATGTCCAACGTCGCCCACCGGATCCGCTCACACCATGTCGGTCCGCGTTCCGCGAGCCATCGGCACGGCTCCGCCGCAGAGCGCCCGGGCACGACATCCAACAACCGGCCAGCAGCGACGTCCACGATCGAGGTGCACCACTGCTTGGCCCGGAACCGGCCAAGCTTCACGAACAACGTCTCGTCCAACCCGAGCGCTTCAGTGATGCCGATCCGGTCCGGGTCATCGTCGATGAGCGCTTGGCCATACGCAATCACGGCCGTGTTGACGGTGTGCCAATCGCAACCGAGTTCGAACGCGACATCGCTGACCGCTCGGCCGTGCCGGCCGACCTGCAACGTCACCCACCGCCCCGCCCGATCCGTGAGCGACATCCGTGGAGCCGCGATCCGGTCGTCCTGCAAGGTCCAGGACTTCATCGCGCACGCCGGGTTCGGGCACTCGAGACGGATCTTGTGCCACACCATCTCGGTTGCCCGACCGAAACACGGTAGATCGGTCAGCGTCACCTTCGCCCGGTCCTTCACCTTGCCCGCCGCGCCGCACCCCACACACATGCGCGGTGCTCCTCGGCACTCGACATGCACCTCGAGCGGGCCACCGTGATGATCCACGACCCCCAACACGACGATGTCGGGCAGGCCAACCAGCAACTCGCACATACGAGTAGCGTCTGATTCCACGAGGGCTCGCAATCTGAAGGCGTAGAGAACCGTCAGACTGGCAGAGCCCTCGTGCCGCGCTCAGGGACCCTCAACCCCGCTCATTTCCGAAGACCCGAATCGAGCTAACCGGCTCGATCTGGCTGCCGTGCGCACACGATCTGCAAAGCGACGGCCTGAACAAGCGACGCTCAGGACCCTGTTAGCTTCAGCCGACAAACTCGCCGAGACATCAAAGGAGTTCCAGTGAAACGGATCACCATATTCGCGGTATGGGCATCACGCCCGACAACGTAAAGCAGGTCAAGGCGCTCGCAGCGGAGGGATGCAAGGTGGCCAGAGACGAGCCGGGCACCCTCAGCTACGACTGGCACTACTCATCTGAGCAGGGATGTCTCGTGCTGCTGGAATCCTACGCCGACTCCGATGCTCACCTTGCCCACATGCAAGCGGATGGTCATGGCGAGTTCATGGGCCGTCTGATGCCACTGATCGACTCGGTTGAGTTCGTCGTTCTCGGAGAACCCACTGCGGAGCACGCAGCAGCCCTGTCGAGCGTCCCCGGAGCACAGTTCTACACAGAAGTCGCGAGCATCTGACTCGCCACTAACGTGCTTGTCTCCGCCGGCGTCGGTGAATGGAGCGCAAGATGGCCAGTGTCAGCACCTATCTGAACTTCATGGGCAACACCGAGGAAGCCTTCCGATATCTACGCGGAGGTGTTCGGCACCGAGCTCGGCCCCATCATGCGTCTCGGCGACACCCCACCAATGCCCGATGGGCCGGCCCTGTCCGAGGAGGACGCCCGCCTGGTCATGCACGTGGAGCTTCCGATCCTGGCCGGCCACGTACTCATGTCGACCGACATGGTGGCCTCGATGGGCCACCAGCTCGTCGTGGGGAACAACACCACGATCAACCTCGAACCCGACACACGTGAGGAGACCGAGCGGCTCTACGACGCGCTGTCGGACGGGGGAAGCGACACCAGCGGGTTGCAGGACATGTTCTGGGGGGCCTATTGGGGCACCTGCCTCGACCGATTCGGCGTCCGCTGGATGTTCAACGGCCCCGCTGCCGAATCGGCCGGCTGAGCGGACAACGCCGGATCGGCGCGAATCGCGTGGTCCGTGGCGCGGGTGGTGAGCCACCACGAGCGTCGCGGCCAACGGATCGACGATCTCGTTGGTCGTCACGGTCGACTGCATCAGCTGGACGCATCGTCCGAGTCGGCTCGTGGCGCAGTGGCGACGGCGTGGTCGAGCGTCGTGTGTCGTGTCACGAATCTGCCCATCAAGTCGTAGGCGCGGCGCGACTCGGGCAGTTCGGGGTCGAACACGAGCCACATGTGGACGACGCCGGGATGTTCGATGTAGTCGACATCGATGCCGGCCACTCGCGCTCGATCGACGAATCGACGTGAATCGTCGAGCAGCGACTCACGCGTGCCGACCTGGATCTGTAGCGGAGGCAGGCCGGTGAGATCGGCGTAGAGCGGTGAGGCGGTCGGCGACGTCGCATCAGCGCCGGCGAGGTAGACCGAGGCCATCGAGCGCAATGCCGCGCCCGACACGACTGGATCGTCGACGGTGTCGGCTGAGTCGCCTTGGACAGCGAGGTCGGTCCACGGCGAGACGCTGACGGCCGCTGCGGGTAGGGGCAGCCCGCGATCGCGGAGTTCGACCAGTGCGCCGAGCATGAGTCCGCCACCGGCGGAGTCGCCGGCATCTGCGAGTCGATGAGCTGGGCGACGAACGCCTCGTGCTCGCTGCTCGGCTGATCAACCATGGAATCCCTCGCTCGCGTGAATGACGTCGGGTACGGCGTAGTGCGGGGTGGAACTACAGCGGCGCAGCTGTGCTCGTGCGTACCACGAGCGTCGGCTGGACGGTCGATCGGACGGCGGTGCCGCCCGAGATCAGTTCCAGGAGCGCGGTGACGCTTCGTTGGCCGAGGTCGTCGAAGTCCTGGCGGACGGTGGTCAATGGGGGCGTGCGGAACTCGCTGTCGGGGGTGTCGTCGAAGCCGACGATGCTGACATCGTCGGGGACGGATCGTCCGGCTTCGGCGAGGGCACGTATGACGCCACCGGCCATCTCGTCATTGGCGACGAAGATCGCGGTGACCGAAGGGTCGGCGGCGAGTTGGCGTCCGGCGCTGTACCCGGATCGGGGTGTCCAGTCCCCGGTGATCGTCGGGGGCACGGGCCGCCCGTCACGGCGGAGTTCTGCCCGCCAGCCTTCGGCTCGTTGGCGGGCGTCGATCCAACCGGCCGGGCCGCGGACGTGATGGACGGTGTGGTGGCCGAGTTCGAGGAGGTGGCGGGTGGCGGCGCGTGCGCCGGCGGCTTGGTCGATGCTGACGGATGCTGGTGCGGTGGGGTCGTCGCAGGTGACGACGGTCGGGAGCCCGGGGTCGAACTGTCCGAGAGCTCGGAGCACCGACTGCATCGGCGCGTTGACGATCATCCCGTCGACGTGGGCGATCTGGAGGTGATTGACCGCGGCGCGCAGCTCGTCGAGGGTCGGTTCCTGCACGCTGACGAAGGTGAGCAGATGGCCGCTCGCCCGGGCCGCAGCCTCGATTCCGAACAGGCTGTGGGAGGGTCCGTAGAAGGCGGTCTTGACCGCGATCGCTCCAAGGGTTCGTGATCGTCCGCCGGCGAGGGTGCGGGCGGCCATGTTCTCCTGGTAACCGAGCTCGGCGATCGCCCTTCGGACCCGATCGCGTGTCTCCTCGGAGGCTCCAGGTCGATCGTTGAGCACTCTCGACACCGTCATCGCCGAGACGCCGAGTCGGGCTGCGACGTCGGCCATCGACAGCCGGCTGGTCGGATCGGGCACGGGTCGAGTCTCGTTCAGATGCCGTTGCTGAGGTGATACCAGGCGGCGTTCCAGCGCAGCTGATCGCGGAAGGTGCGAGGGGTGGTGTCGGCGTCGATGCAGGCGAGTTCGACGCCGGCGATGGTTGCGAAGTCGTCGAGCGTCTCGCGGTCGACGGCGGAGGTGTAGACGGTGTGGTGCGGTCCGCCGGCAGTGAGCCAGGAGATGGTGGAGGTCCGTAGGTCGGGGCGTGAGGTCCACACGGCGCGGGCGACGGGTAGCTCGGGGAGCGGTTCGTCGGGGGCGACGGTGTCGATCTCGTTGGCGACGAGACGGAATCGGTCGCCGAGGTCGGCGAGGCCGATGACGATCGCCTCGCCGGGTGCGGCGGTGAAGACCAGCCGGGCCGGGTCGTTGCGTCCGCCGATGGAGAGCGGATGGACCTCGAGCGCGGGCGGTCGGCGGCGATCGTCGGGCAGACCTCGAGCATGTGTGCGCCGAGCGTGACCGGTCGTCCCGGGCCGAGGTGGTAGGTGTAGTCCTCCATGAACGAGGTGCCGCCGGGCAGCCCGGCGCCGATCACCTTGATTGCCCGGAGCAGTGCGGCGGTCTTCCAGTCGCCCTCGCCGCCGAAGCCGTAACCGTCGGCCATCAACCGCTGCACGCCGAGGCCGGGGAGCTGGCGGAGTGCGCCGAGGTCCTCGAAGTTGGTCGTGAACGCGTTGAACCCGCCCGTGGTGAGGAAGCTGCGCAGCCCGGCCTCGATCCGCGCGGCCTCGCGGACGCTCGCATGCCGCTCCCCGCCCGGCGCCAGATCGGCTGCGATCGTGTACTCATCGAGGTAGGAACCAACGAGAGCGTCGATCGTCGCGCTGTCGACAGCGGCGACGGCGTCGGCGAGATCGTTGACACCCCAGGTGTTGACCGACATCCCGAAGCGGATCTGGGCGGCGACCTTGTCCCCTTCGGTGACCGCGACATCGCGCATGTTGTCGCCGAAACGGGCGAGCCGGAGGTGGCGGAGCTCGTGCCAACCGGCCGCGGCGCGGCTCCAGCGACCGATCGACGCGGTCACGTCCGGATCGTCGACGTGGCCGAAGACCGTCTTGCGTTCGAGTCTCATCCGCGTCTGGATGAAGCCGAACTCGCGGTCGCCGTGGGCGGCCTGGTTGAGGTTCATGAAGTCCATGTCGATCGTCGACCAGGGGAGCGATCGATTGGCCTGGGTGTGCAGGTGGAGAAACGGCTTGCCCAGCGCCTCCAGCCCGGCGATCCACATCTTGGCGGGCGAGAAGGTGTGCATCCAGCCGATCACCCCCACGCAGCGATCGTCGGCGCGGGCGTCGAGACAGGTTCGGCGGATCGCGTCGGCGGTCGTCAACACCGGGCGTTCGACGATCCGCATCGGGATCGCGTCGGAACGGTCGAGGGCGGTCACGACCTCGTGCGACTGGTCGGCGACCTGACGGAGGGTGTCGTCTCCGTAGAGCGATTGGCTGCCGGTGAGGAACCAGATCTCCTTGCCGGCGAAGGGCTCGATGGTGGTCATCGCGATCTCATTTCTGTCCGTAGACGTTCTGGTAGCGGTCGAACAGGCTGCGCACGTCGGTCGGTTCGATCGGGATCGGTGGGCCGAGCTGGCGTGACAGGTGCACTGTGCGGCAGACGTCTTCGAGCATCACCGCGGACTTCACCGCGTCCCGAGGAGTGGCGCCGATCGTGAACGGGCCGTGGTTCTGGAGCAGCACGGCTGTGCTCGTCGAGTCGCGCAGGGTGTCGACGATCGCCCGGCCGATCGCGTCGGTGCCGATCAACGAGAACGGGGCGACCGGGATGTCGCAACCGAACTCGTCGGCCATCGCAGTGATCACACACGGCACCGGCTCACCGCGCGCCGCCCAGGCAACCGCATACGTCGAATGGGTGTGGACCACACCGCCCACATGAGGAAGGTGACGGTAGACGTAGGCGTGGGCCTCGGTGTCGCTCGACGGCGCGAGATCACCTTCGACGACCCGACCTTCGAGGTCGCAGAGAACCATCGACTCAGGTCCCAGGTCGTCGTAGTCGACCCCGCTCGGCTTGATCAACATCAACTCACTTCCCGGGACACGTGCCGAGACGTTGCCGCCGGTCCACACGACCAGCCCATAGCGGACGAGGTCGGAATGCGCCTTGAGTCAACGCAACTCGTAAACCGGCTATCGCGGTGGCTGTCTGACTGTCGAGGCTCACGTCAGCGCCTCCCGTCTGATCGAGCGGAGTCGGTGGAGCAGGTCGGGTGTCCGGCCGAAGTGGTCGTGGAGCTCGACATACAGCGCGTAGAGCTCGTCATAGCCGTCGGCTCGGTCGACGTCGGGGATCCACGCATCGCGATCGAGCGACGCCATCGCGTGCGCCGCGGCGGCGATGTCGTGATACGCACCGGCGGCGACTGCGGCGTGCATCGCCGAGCCGATCGCCGGCGCGTGTGGTGAGGGAATCACGTGCAGCGGGCGACGGAGCACGTCGGCATAGATCTGCATCACCAACGGGTTCTTGATCAGCCCACCGGCGACGACATAGTCGATCACGGGCACCCCCGCACGCTCGAGGCTGTCGACGATCACCCGCGCCCCGAAGGCGGTCGCCTCGATCAATGCCCGATAGATGTCCTCGGGCCGGGTCGCGAGGGTCAGGCCGACGATCACTCCCGACAGGTCATGGTCCACGAGCACGGAGCGGTTGCCGCTGTGCCAGTCGAGCGCGACCAACCCGTGGGCGCCGACCGCCTGGGCTGCGGCCAAGTCGCTGAGGTGGTCATGGACCGACAGACCCCGGGCCGCCGCCGCCTCGTGCGTCGCCGGGGGCACGCCGTGGTCGACGAACCAGCCGAAGATGTCTCCGACTCCGCTCTGCCCGGCTTCGTAGCCCCACAACCCGGGGACGATCCCGTCCTCGACGACGCCGCACATCCCCGGCACACCACGCAGCTCGGCCCCGTTCATCACGTGACACGTCGACGTCCCCATGATCGCCACCAACTGCCCGGGTTCGACCGCCCCGCCCGCCGGAGCCGTCACATGCGCGTCGACGTTGCCGACGCAGACCGCGATCCCCGCCGGGAGCCCGAGCCGTTCCGCCATCCCCGCCGTCAACCCCCCGGCTCGCGTCCCGAGCTGCCCGATCGGCTGGTCGACCTTCTGTTCGACGAACCGTTCGAACCCCGGGTTCAGTGCGGCAAAGAACTCGGGCGCCGGGTAGCGGCCGTCCTGCCGTGCCGCCTTGTAGCCAGTCGCGCAGACGTTGCGAACATAGGTCCCGCAGAGCTGCCACACGATCCAGTCCGCCGCCTCGACCCACCGATCCATCCGGCCGTAGATCTCCGGGTCCTCCTCCAACAGCTGTAACGCCTTGGCCAGCTCCCATTCCGACGACAACTTCCCGCCGTAGCGGGCGATCCACGGCTCGGCCCGCTCGTGGGCCAACGCGTTGAGCCGGTCGGCGTGCGACTGGGCGGCATGGTGTTTCCACAACTTCACATATGCGTGGGGACGATCGACGAACTCGGCGAGCTCACACAACGGCGTCCCGTCGGCAAGTGTCGGCAGCACCGTGCAGGCGGTGAAGTCGGTCCCGATCCCGACGACGGCGTCCGCCGACACACCTGCGTCCGCCAGTGCGGCGCGCACCGCCCCGACCATCGACGACACGTAATCGTTCGGCACCTGCAACGCCCAGTCCGGCGGCAGCCGAGCACCGGAGGTCGGCAGTACGTCGTCGATCACCCCGTGCGCGTACTCATCGACCCCGACACCCGCGACCGTCCCGTCATCGATCCGGACGACGACCGCACGCGCAGAGAGGGTTCCGAAGTCGACGCCGATCGCACAGCGGTTCGAAGGGAGGTTGGCCATGGCCTTACGTTAGCGCTAACGCGGCCGACGTCTGGCGTCGCAATCTGGTTGATGTCGGTATCAGCAGCTAGGGCGTCGCGCGATCGCGCAGCTGCTGCTTGACGATCTTGCCGGTGGCGTTGCGCGGCAGTTCGTCCACGAGCTCGACCTGGCGGGGCACCTTGTAGTTGGCCATCTGGACGCGCGACCAGGCGACGATCTCGTCGGGGGAAGCGCTGGCGCCCGGTCGCAGGACGACGAAGGCCATCCCGACTTCGCCGAGGCGGTCGTCGGGGATCCCGATCACCGCTGACTCGGCGATCGCCGGGTGGCGGCCGAGGGTGTTCTCGATCTCTGCCGGGTAGACGTTGAAGCCGCCGACGATGAACATGTCCTTCGCCCGGCCGACGATCCGGAGGTTGCCGGCGGGATCGAGGGTGCCGATATCGCCGGTGCGCAGCCATCCCTCCGCAGAGATCGCCGCCGCCGTCGCCACCGGGTCGTCGAGGTAGTGAGACATCACCGTTGCGCTGCGCAGCAAAACCTCGCCCGATCCGCCGTCCGCGACATCAAGCCCGTCGGCGTCGACGAGGCGGAGCTCGAAGCCGGGCCGCGGCCGGCCGACGGTGGTCGCGATCGTCTCCGGATCGTCGCCGATCACAGTCGCCGTCGCGGTGCCACCTTCGGTCAAGCCGTAACCCGCGATCACGATCTCGAACGGGAGCTCGGCGAGCACCCTGCGGATCAGCTCGACGGGGATCTCGGCTGCGCCGGTGACCGCAACCCGCAGGCTCGACAGATCGTGGTCCTCGAGCCCGCGGTGCCCGAGGATCGACTGATAGATCGTCGGCGCGCCCGGCAGCACGGTCACCGCCTCGTCGGTGATCCGCTGGAGCACCCGCCCGACGTCGAACACCGGCTCGGGGAGCATCGTCGCGCCGGCGGTGATCGAGGCGAGGATCCCGGCCTTCAACCCGAACATGTGGAAGTACGGGTTGACCATCAGGTAGCGATCGTTCGACGACAGGCTGGTCATCGCCACCCAGTCGCTCGCTACTCGCACCGAGCTGCCATGGGTCTGGACGACACCCTTCGGAGTGCCGGTCGTCCCGGAGGTGAACAGGATGTCCGCGACGTCGGTCTCCTCGACGGCTGCTCGTCGACGGTCGAGCTCTTCGAGGGATTCGGCCGATGCGCGCCCCAGCATGTTGGCCCAGGGCACAGCTCCGTCCGCCGATCCTCCGCCGACCGCCACGATCAGCTCCAATGCCGGCAGCTCGATACCGCTCGACCGTAGCTCGGCGAGGTAGTCGGTCCCGAGGAAGTCGGTGGTCGTGACGAGGGCGCGGACCCCGCCGCGGCGGAGGACCTCCGCCGCCTCGCGACCTTTGAACCGGGTGTTGATCGGGACCAGTGCCGCACCGGACAGCGATAGGCCGAGGTACGCCACGACCCACTCGACGCTGTTCGGCGCCCAGATCGCCACCCGATCTCCGGGCTCGACGCCGGATGCGATGAGCGCCGCGCCGAGCGTTCGGGCAGCGTCGTCGAGTCCGGCAAACGTCAAGCGGACCTCCCCGTCGACAATCGCCGTTTCGGCCCCGAAGCGCTGTGCGGCGGCGGACATCAGTGCCGGGATCGTCTGCTGCATCCGTGCCCCCTCTCGGCGTGACCGGCTCAACCGTAGTTGGGTCCGACGTCGATATCGAAAGAGCACTGAAACCGGTGGGTATCACTCCCGGGTATGACACCGCTACCGCGAGCTGAAACTCAGCGGGTGCGAGACGCCTTGCGCTTCGGCTCCTTGAGACCGATCGCGTTCGCCCAGAGTCTCGTCAACTCCTCGGCCACGCGGTCGAGTTCGAACGACGCCCAGCCCTCGATCAACCAGAGCTCGGCGAACCGAGCGACCATGGAACCGAGGGCCAGGGCGGCGATCGCCGGGTCGATGTCCGGGTCTGCCGCGCCTTGATCCTGCAGTCGGCGAATCGCCTTCTCGGAGCGCTCGGCGAAGTGCTTCTGTCGCTGCATCCGACCTTCGTTGACGAACTTGTCATAACGCGAGACCTCTTCGATCACACCCATGATCGGACCGTTGGCCTGGTAGCGCTCGAGGTACCGGAGGTTCGCCCGGAGAATCCGCTCGTACTCGGTCGTCGCCGGGGCGATCGCGGTCTTGCCTTCGGACGGTGGGGCCGACAGCCCGGCTTCGAGCTCCTCGGCGACCTCGCGGAAGATCTGTTCCTTCGATTCGAAGTAGTGGTAGAACGAGCCGTGAGAGAGCCCAGCCCGTTCGGCGATGTCCGAGATACGCGCCTCGATGAACCCGGTCTCGGCGAACACCGCCTGGGCCGACTCGAGCAATCGCGCTCGTGTCAGGGCGCCCTTGCGTGACCGGGGCGCTGCCGGAGACGCTTGTTCAGCTTTCGGAGCGGTCTTCGCCATCTAGCCACCACCTAGCATCGACATCGACGTCATTGTAGATACTCGACGCGCCGAACACCGCGACCGCCCCCAGGCGCGGCCCCGATCGCGTTGGCATCCGGCGGTGGTACTGGACCAGTGTTCACCGATGTGAGTCCAGCTCGAGCGCACCATGCGGCGACGCAGCCCGAACGTCCGAGACGGTCGTTCCTCTACGTCCCGGGCGACCGCGCCGACCGGGTCGCCAAGGCACTGACAACCGACGCGGATGCCGTGCTGATCGATCTCGAGGACGCCGTCGCACCGGCAGCCAAGGCCGAGGCACGGCGGGTCGCCGTCGCTGCCGCGCAGTCACGCGCCGCCGACGGTCCGGCATTGTGGGTTCGCATCAACCCGGGGGAGGTCGGCCGAGCCGATCTCGGAGAGCTGGTTGCAGCTGCCGACCGGCTCGACGGGTTGGTGTTGGCGAAATGCGAGGAGGCCGACTGGCTCGACGAGGTGGCAGCGGTGTTCGGCCACCCGGTGGCGCTGTCGCCGCTGATCGAGTCGGCCCGCGCCGTGCGCCGCCTCGACGGGCTGTGCTCACACGCGCGGGTCGACCAATGCCACCTCGGGGAGATCGACCTGCTGGCGGATCTCGGTGTCCGATCGAGCTCGACATCGAACTTGCTCGACCACGCCCGCGCCGAGCTCGTCTACGCCTCCGCCGCGGCGGGGATCCGGCCCCCGATCGGCGGGGTCCATCCCGACGTACGTGATCTCGCCGGATTGGCCCGTGACTCGGCGGTGCTCGCCGGGCTCGGGTTCGGCGGTCGACCGGCGCTCCATCCGACACAGGTTGCGCTGATCAACGCCGCGTTCAGTGCCTCTGCCGAGGAGCTCCACGACGCCCGTCGGTTGGTCGCCCTCTACGACGCGGCATTGGCCGCCGGGCGCGGCGCGGTGACCGACGACGATGGTCGGATGATCGACGAGGCTGTAGTACGACGTGCGAGGCGCGTCCTCGAGCAGGATGGGAGGAGCCGATGAGCGGGGTACTCGAAGGGCTACGGATCGTGGAGGGCTCAGCCTTCGTCGCCGCTCCACTCGGCGGGATGACCCTCGCCCAACTCGGCGCCGACGTGATCCGCTTCGACTCCATCGGCGGCGGGATCGACTACCACCGCTGGCCGGTGACAGCCGATGGCACGAGCCTGTTCTGGGCCGGGATGAACAAGGGCAAGCGCTCGCTGGCGGTCGACGTGCGCCGGCCTGAGGGCCAGGAGCTGGTCAGTGCCTTGATCTGTCGCGACGGTCCGGATGCCGGGATCTTCCTCTCGAACTTCCCGGCCGGAGGCTGGCTCTCCGACGAGCGTCTGCGCGCCCGCAGAGCCGACCTGATCTACGTCAATATCATCGGTAACCCCGACGGCTCGACCGCAGTCGACTACACGGTCAACCCGTCATCCGGCTTCGCCTACGCGACTGGACCGGCCGGCTCGTCGAACCCCACGAACCATGTGCTGCCGGCCTGGGACGTCGCCACCGGACTCACCGCGGCCACCAGCCTGCTCGGCGCCGAGCGGTTCCGCAGCCGAACAGGCCGCGGCGGACTGGTGACGGTCTCACTCGCCGACGTGGCGTTCGCGATGGCCGCCAACCTCGGCTACGTCGCCCAGACACAAGTGCTCAACGAGGGTCGGCCACCGATCGGCAACGATCTCTACGGTGCATTCGGACGCGACTTCCCCACCGCGGATGACCGCCGGGTGATGGTCGTCGCGATCAGCCTCAAGCAGTGGCAGTCGCTCGCCCGGGCGACCGAGATCGACGCACATCTCCCGGCGATCGAGCAGGCACTCGATCTCGACTTCCGGCTCGAAGGCGACCGCTTCCGCGGCCGAGACGCGGTCGCGTCCCTGATCGCGCCGTGGATCGCGAGACGATCGCTCGCCGAGCTGGCGGTGGTCTTCGACGAGTTCGGCGTGTGCTGGGGTCCCTACCAGACGTTCACCCAGCTGGTCGAAGAGGACTGGCGCTGCAGTGAGGCGAATCCGATGTTCACCGACATCGAACAACCCGGACTGGGAACGATCCGCGTCCCGGGAAGTCCGGCCACGTTCACCGCGGTCGGACGCGAGGTGCCCCGGCCGGCGCCGATGCTGGGCGAACACTCCGACGAGATCCTCGCCGAGGAGCTCGGCATGACGAGCGCCGAGATCGGCGCACTGCACGACGCCGGCATCGTGGCCGGCCCGGCGGTGCCGCGATGAGCGAGCTGACCCTCGACGACCTCGGCCTCGCCGCCGAGCTCCACTCCCGCCTGCCGAGCGAGCACGCCAGCGCGCTCGCCGCGACGCTCGACCAGGTGTTCGAACCCGAGGCCCCGCTTCCGGCGCTGTGGCACTGGGCGTTCTTCAACCCGGTGGTCCCTACGAGCGCCCTCGGACCGGACGGACACCCCGCCCGACACGGGTCGACTCTCGCAGGGTTTCCGCGGCGGATGTGGGTCGGCGGCGAGGTCAGTGTGGCCGGGCCGCTCCGCGTCGATACGCCGTCGGTCCGCCGAACGAGACTGGTGGACCACACCCGCAAGCACGGCTCGAGCGGCGATCTGCTGATCGTCACCCTCGAACACACCGTCGAACAACACGCGACGATCGTGGTCACCGAACGCCAAGACGTCGTCTATCGCGGCGAGGGGATCACTGCGCCGGTCGGCGCGCCCGTCGAGCCGCCGCCGGCGAGCGGCTGGCGGGAGGAGGTCGTGCCGCGGGCGGCCCTGTTGTTCCGCTTCTCGGCGGTGACGTTCAACACCCACCGCATCCACTACGACCAGCGATATGCGACCGAGGTCGAGAACTATCCGGATCTCGTGGTCCACGGGCCACTGACCGCGCTCCTGCTCGCAGGCTCAGCGACGCGAGAGGTGGGCCGACCGATCCGGTCGTTCGCCTACCGCGGTCGAGTCCGCTGTTCGTCGGTCAGCCGATGCGGATCGACGGTTCGGTCAGCACAGCCGGCGATGACGTGACCTCCATACTGACGGCGAGTCGATCCGACGGTGTCGTCGCGATGACGGCCACCGCCCGCCATCACTGATGTTCCTGGTCCCTTTCGACAGCTGAGATCTCCGAGGCCCTCGCTACTGCCGGTTCGTTTCAGCGGCATGCGAGTGCCACCACGTTGACGACGTGGACGGGACGAGCGGCGGGGAAGTCGAACACGCGGTCTTCGATCAATGGACCGCTCACGCTGCGCAATCGGCTGCCGGGTACGACGGCTCCAACCGTTCCCCTGCACCGAGGAGTCGACGAATGTCTGTGAAGTAGACGTTGGACCCGGATGCCGGCGATGGCGGTCTTTCCGGCACGCAGTAGGGTCAGCGGGCTCGTGCTGACTCGGGTAGCCGCAAACGAACGGACACGGGGGATGAGATGGCGACGTTCGACGTCGAGGTTCGTCGCGACCTGCTGGTTGCCCGCACCGTCTTGTCGCGCTCATGACCGACGGGAGCACCACACCTGCGCCGGATGGTTGGTCGCGTGACCTGATCCCCTACTTCCTGGTGTCTGCGGTGCTGTCGCTCGGCTACGGGAGCGTGCTGACGCTCCTCGGCGAGATCCGCGATCGCTTCGGCCTCACGAATGGTCAGGTCGGTGTGATCGCCGGCGTCGGCTTTCTGGCGGGCTTCGTCTCGCAGACCTTCCTCGCCCGTTACGCGGATCGCGGGCACGCTGCGCTGCTCGTGCGAACCGGTATCACCGTCGCGCTCGTCGGCGTTGCGCTCTGCGCGATCGCCGAGACGTTCACGGTGTGGATTCTCGCCCGCCTGGCCCTCGGCTTCGGCAGCGGGATGGTGGGGCCAGCCACCCGGCGGATTGTCATCGCGAAGGACCCTGCTCACGTCGGGGCCAACCTCGGCGTCCAAGGAGCCTTCGACGTGGCGGGGTTCGTCGTCGGTCCGGTGCTCGCAGGGGTTCTGGCCGAGGTCGTCAACCTGCGTGCTCCGTTCGTCGTGCTGATGTTCGTCTATGTCGGGCTCTTCGCGTGGGCCGCTCGTCTCGATCTCGACGCGGGCGCGACGCCGACGACCCCGCAACCGGTCCGAGCGCTGCTCCGGCGCCGCCCGATGCAGGCTGCGCTGTGCGCATCGATCGCGTTCTACATCACGATCGGCATGTTCGAGGCCGTGTGGTCACCAATGCTCAAGGACCTCGGCGCCGAACCCTGGCTCATCGGTGCCTCGTTCAGCCTCTTCACGATCCCCATGGTGGTGCTCGCTCCGATCGGCGGGCGGCTCGCGCAGCGGCGCGGGCCGATGAACGTCGTCGTGGTGAGCATCTTCGCCGCGACGCTGTGCACATTGAGCTACAGCTTCTTGCCGCTGTGGGGGCTGCTTGCTGTGTCGTTCCTGCACGCGTGCGCGGATTCGTTCACGATGCCCGGCAATCAGATCGCGGTCGCGATGTCGAGCCCGACTGACCAACTCGCTGCCGGGCAGGGCCTCCTCGGCTCGGTCGGTCTGCTCGTCGCCTTCGTGATGGGCGTGATCGGCGGAGGACTGTACGGGGCGCTCGGGCGTGGGTGGCTTTTCGCCCTCACGGCGGGGGCGATGGCGGTGTTCCTCGCCCTCGCTCGATGGCGGTCCGCCGAACAACCAACGTCCGACGCCTCCTCGAGCACGCAACCCGGAAGCCGGTACAACCAAACCGACCTCACGCTCTGACGCCAACACTTGGAAGCGGCCGGACGATGCGTTCGGGGGGTTGTCGTTGCGCGCGAGTTCTGGTCATACTTGTGACCATGTCGGAGACTCGATCGTTGGCGGAAGTGAAGGCGCATCTGTCGGAACTGGTGGCGCGAGTAGGGGCTCAGCACGACCGGGTGACGGTGACGGTGCACGGGCGTCCGGCGGCGATGTTGGTGGCGGTGGACGACATCGAGTCGATGGAGGAGACGATCGCCGTGTTGTCGGATCGGGCGACGGTGCGGGCGCTGGTCGATGCGGAGGCCGAGTTGGCTCGTGGTGAGGGTGAGGACGAGGCTTCGTTGGAGCGGGTGATGCGGGCTCGTCGAGCGACGGCGTGACCGAGGCGAGGTTCGGGCTGATCGTCGCGCCGACTGCCCGGCGTCAGTTGGCTGAGCAGTTGTCGGAGGCGGTGGCGTTCGCGGCGTACGAGTTCATCGTCGGCCCACTGCTCGAGAACCCGCACCGTGTCGGCAAGTCGTTGCATGCTCCGTTGGAGGGCCGTCATAGTGCCCGTCGGGGCACGTACCGGGTGATCTACCGGATCGACGATGCCGAACGGTTGGTGACCGTGCTCGGCGTCTTCGCCCGATCGGACGCGTACCGCCCGCAGTGACGAGGCGTCGTTGATACCGAGTGCTACGGGGCGGATGGCCTGTCACCGGTCGAGGTTGGCTCGGGCAACACGGGTAGTGCCGGCGCATGCTCGCGTTCGTCCTCTGCGGCCGCCGCCAGCAGTTCCTTCGGCCGAATCCTGCACGATCGTGCATTTGCGAAGCCATGTTCGTCCAAATCGACGTCCATGGGCTCTGTGGCTGCACGATCATGCACGCAGCGGGGAATTCGGCCCCGAACCCGAGGCTGGACTTGTCTGTATGCATGATCATGCAGATTCCGACCGGGCAGATCGCTTGGGGCGCCCGCTCGGCGAACTCGTCCGGCGGCGCCGAGTTGCGCTTCGATTGCGTCAGGAGGAGCTCGCCGAGTTGGCTGGGGTGTCGACGAGGACGGTGCATGCCATCGAGAACGGCAAGCCGACGATCCGACTCGATGTCCTGTTGGCAGTGCTCGAGGTGCTCGGTGTGAGTCTGACGGCGGCGAGCCCGACGGAGTCGGTCGATGTTCGATGAGCTGACCCAGGTCACCGAGGCCGACGTGTACAAGGCGGGAGTGCTGGCGGCGCGCCTGGTCCGTCGACGGGACCATGTCGAGTTTCACTATCTCCGGGACTACGGGCGTGAACGCCCCGCGGTCGCGATCACGCTTCCGGTGGTGGACGAACCAGTGCGGGTGGTCGGGCGAGGCGTTCCGCCGTATTTCGCTGGACTCCTACCCGAGGGTCGTCGCCTCACGGCGATCAGAACGACGGTGAAGACGTCCGCCGACGACGACTTTTCCATGGTGTTGGCGATCGGGGCCGATCCGGTCGGCGACGTGCAGATCGTGGTGAGCGGCGAGCCCGTGCCGAAGTTCGGATCGTCGGTAGATAGCCCCGAAGAGTTGTCGACGGTGTCGTTCACGGCGCTGTTCGCGAGGGCGACCGGAGGTGATCCCGATCGAGGTGGGTTGGCCGGGGTGCAGGACAAGGTGTCGGGCCGAATGATCAACGTTCCCGTTCGGTACGGCGGGGCCGACCACCTGCTGAAGCTCGACCCGCCCGAGATCCCCCACGTCGTGGCCAACGAGGCGTTCTACCTGGAAATGGCCGAGGCCTGTGGCATCCCGACGGCCAGATGGCACCTCGTTGCCGATGTGGATGGCCGGCCGGGCCTCTTGATCGAACGATTCGATCGACGACGTGATGCCTCGGGGACGGTGGAGGCGCTGGCATGCGAGGACGGCTGCCAGGCGTCGGGCCGGTACCCCGCTGACAAGTACGCCATCGACGTCGAGGAACTGATCACGACGTTGGGCATGCACTGTGCGGCCGGCGTGGTGGCCAAAGCGCGCTTTCCTGCGCCAGTTGGTCTTCGCCGTGATCACCGGGAACGGCGATCTCCATGCGAAGAATCTGTCGCTCGTGCAACGCGATCACGAGTGGTTCCCGTCCCCGGCCTACGACCTGCCGTCGACCTACCCGTACGGCGACACCACGCTGGCGCTACCGCTCGTTGGAACACGCCAGGCTGAGTTGTCTCGGCGGGCAGTGTTCGCGCTCGGCGCTCGACTCGGGTTGCCGGAGCGAGCGGTGACCCGATTGGTGGACGAGCTCATCGAGCAGTCCTCGCCCTGGCTCGATCGCCTCGACCGGTTGCCCTTCGACGATGGCAAACGTCGCGATCTGCGTCGCCTCATGCGGAATCGGCTGCGGTTGCTCGGCGAACCGTCGGGACCGCGGTAGGCCTCGAGGCCGGTGCTGAGCACTACTGCGTCGAGCAGGTGAACCGAGTGCTCGGGTGTCGGGCACGTCGTTGGTTGTTGTTCGGCGAATCGCCGAGACAGGCTCCACTAATCAACGAATGAAGTGTCACTATTCCACGAGTGGCTGCTAGCTCGAGTTCGGCGGCCAAGACGGCGGGGTCGGTGATCGTCATCAGGTGCGGGAACTCGAACTTGATGTGTCCCCACAGGGTCTCGATCCACGCCTGGTCGGTCGGCGTCGAGGGTCGCCCGAAGTGCTGGGCGATCGAGCACATCGCCATGAACTTGGCGGTGTCCCGGGCGTGCATCTCGGTGCCGTTGTCTGAGATCGCCAACAACATCGGCACCCCATCGTCCCCGTCGGGCAACTCGGCATCCAGATCCGAGGGCCGGTCACGGAGCTCGTCAGTGAGCAGCCCTTCGGCGTCAAGGATGGCCAGCTTCGACCGACGGTTCCGCCGAGGACACCGCCTGTCGTTGCGAGCTCACCGCCGCGACCAAGCATCACGTGGCAAGCCAACGATCGTCTCGCTCGCCCCCCACGTGATCTTCGCTGCGGAGTTCGTCAGTCGGCTGCTTTCTGGGCGGCGGCGATGAGATCGTTGGCCCAGGCTGCGGCATCATCGACGGAGACGAGAACGTTGAGGCCGTCGGCGGCCTCGCGATAGAGGTCGGCCCAGCCCGGCCAGACCCGGACGTTCGGAGGCCACGGCAGACTGCGACGAGCGGCGAAGAGTCGTCGGGCGAGCGCATCGAGCACTGCGAGATCAGGTGGGTCGTCGTCGACGAGCAGTTGGAGGTCGACGAGGTCGTGGGCTCGTTCGTTGTTGCCGTTACGGTCCGGTGACGTGCAGGCGTGGAGCTTTGGGCGATCTGGTGCTCGACGATGAGCAGAGGTACCGGTGCTGGTTCGGGGAGCCCGAGTGTGGCGAACAACTCGACGATGTCGGGAGCGATCCGGCTTGTGGCGACAGCGGTGGAGCCGACCTCGTCGTGGTTGAGTTCGAAGCGCACGGTGAGCCAGGACCGGTTGTGGTAGTCGGGCTTCAATTCGAACGGGACCATCACGTAGTCGGTTGGGACATCAGGAGGTGGTGCGGGGTCGAGCTGGACGACGCGTCCCGAGAATCCTCCCCAGCCTTCGCGGAGGTTTGTTTCGAGCGCATCGATGTAGTTGTCGAGTGACCAGTCGTGGTGTCGGGCAGCGTCGAGATCAGGGGTGAAGCGACTACCGGGTTCGTGCGATCCGGGCGGCCTCGTTGGCGATGCGCTTGTTGAGTGCTTGGACGTGCATTGGGGCGATGCGCCGTTGTTCCGACCGGCTCAGGGGGTGGTCTCGAGCGCTCGGCGTACTCGCTGGGCTTCGCTTGCCGTGAGCAACCCCTGTCGTCGGGCTTCGTCGGTCGCTTCGACGAGCCGGACTTTCATGACATGTGGTCGTGAGTCGATCAATGCTCGGGCCACTGTGGCCGACGCCACGCCTTCATAGATCGTGAGGTCCTCGTCGGGGAGCCGTTCGCGGACGACCTCGATCCAGCCCGGCAGGCGCGCCCGAACCCGTCGAGGGGTGCCGACGCGGACTCGGCGGGGGTTGACGAGTGCGAGTTCGTGGAAGGCCAGTACACGTCGTCGTGGAGCTCGTGGAGCTCGTGGAGCTCGTGGAGCACGACGACGAATCTGGCGAACGCAGGGACCGACCGCTTGCGGCCGGGCACGTGGTATCCCCGTGGAGCAACAACGATCAGCATCGCCGGCCGGCGAGCCGCGACCGCCGTAGAGCGTTCACCTCGCCGGCCGCCCCGAGGGGCGAGCCCGCCGGTCCCCGCGGCCGCCGCTTGGCGGTTTATGGGTTTCCCATGGGTTGGGCGCTGCCGCTTTGCAGAGCTCGTACGTGGAGGAAGTTGCTTCTTCGGTCGGAGGGGCGAGTGGCGTGAATCACGGTCCCCACGCTCCGATCGGAACGACGTCGATCCCATCGGGGCGGCGATACCCGTAGCCCGTCCCGGTGACGACGGCGAGAAAGGCGGGTTCGCCGACTCGGGACGTGTCGATCGTCCTCGCGAATCTGCCGAGAGCGGTCGCAGCCTCGTCGACTCGGGCAGCTCCGAGCTTCACCTCGATCGCACCCCACCGGCCGTCGGTGGCTTGGACGACGAGGTCGATTTCGAGTCCGTTGGAGTCTCGGTAGTGGTGCACGGCTGCTCCGAGGGCATCGGCGAAGACGCGGGTGTCGCGCACGACGAGCGACTCGAACAGGAACCCGAAGTACTTGAGGTCGGCGAGCAGCCGTTCCGGGCCGGCTTGGAGCGCGGCGGTTGCCAGCGACGGATCGACGAAGTGGAGTTTGTCGGCGGTGCGTAGCTGGGCGCGTGAACGCAGGTGCGTCGCCCACGAGTGCTGCGGCTCGATGATCAAGAGGCGTTGGAGGGCGTCGAGATAGTCGTAGACGGTGCTGCGGGCGAGGGCTTGATCGGGATCGGCGTCTGCTGCGAGGCGGGAGGGGCCGGCTTCGGTTGCGACGTTTCGGGCGACCGCGACGAGCAGCCGTCGGAGCCTCTGCGGGTCGCGTCGGGGTCCGGGGTGGGCTCCTTCGAGTCGCGGGAGATCGACCTCGCAGGTGTTGGTGAGGTAGTCGTCGCCGGCCTGGAGGGCGGCGGCGCTGTCGAGGTCGAGCTGGAGCGGCCAACCGCCTCTCACGATCAGTTCGGCGATGCGGCGGACGGACAGGCCGGGATCGGCGGCGCGTTGCGGGTTCCCGTCGAGCAGCGACGCTAGGGAGATCTCGCCGGTGGAGTCCCCGGATTCGTACAACGACATTGGTCGCATCGTGAGCCGGGCGAACCGGCCGGCGCCGGAGTGGCGTCGGACGTCGTCGTCGGGAACGGAGGAGCCGGTGAGGATGAACTGACCCGGTTGGCCGCGACGGTCGACCTCTGAGCGGACGTGGTTCCACACGGCTGTCGATGCGAGCTGCCACTCATCGATCAGTCGGGGTGTCGGACCGTCGAGGATGAGCCCCGGGTCGATGGCGATGGCATCGAGGGCGGCAGGGTTGGTGTCGAGGTGGACGGCGCTCGCGGCATTCTCCTCGGCGGTGCGCGTCTTGCCGCACGCCTTCGGTCCCTCGATGACCACGGCACCCATCGACGCCAACCGGGCGTCGAGCACGCGATCGATGACGCGAGGCAGGTATCTCATCGCAAATGCCTCGCTGACCTGGACGGCACTCGAACAGCCTACAAACCGCGGAAGGCATCCGGATACGTTGCGGGGCTGTATCTGGCTACATTTCGAGGAAGCCTGCATCCTCCTCTGCTCGGCACAAGAACCGTGCCGAGTTCTGCCGAGTAGCTGGAGCCTCGATGCCCACCACGGTGGCTCGTGGTCGGACGCCGATGCGGAAGATCTTGCTCAACAGTTCTGGGCGGATGGACACTCCGCCAAGGTCGTGTCGGGCGCGAAGCGCGACGAGCACATTCGGACCGATCCGCCGGGCAGCAGCATGACCCCGAACGACCCCACCCTGGTCGACATCTTGGGCGCCGGTGGTGTTGCCGCAGCGGTCGCGGTGGTCCTCATCGCCGTGATGACCGCCTGGTTCAACGCGTCAGCCTCTCGCCGCAAGGACCGCCGCGAACGCTTTGGCCAAGCGGCACCAGCGCCTGGTTGACGCGCTCCGAGCCAAGACCGGTCCGTTCATGACCGAGGCATGGGGATCTCCCCCGTCACCGGTGCCACAGGGATGAACCTCAACGGCTGGGGACCCAAGGACCTCGATCAGATCGTGTGCCGTTGGAAGGGCGAGCTCCGCGGGCGCTTCGGCTGGCGGCGCCTCGTCAACCCCGGACGGCTCGCGATCCGCTGGTGGCAACGCCGGCGCCTGGCCCGCGCCGACCCCAACACGGCGAGCGCACCTGCGCAGCCCGCGCCCGCCTCTCCGTAGATGGTTGAGGTGGACGCGCGATCAGGTCGATAGCTGCGACCGCTCGATCACGCCCGGCCTTCGGTCGCGACGAGGTGGCCGTCTGAGGAGGCCAACCAAAATAGGGTTTGACCTGGTCAAATGGAGCCCAGAGAGGGAGTCGAACCCTCGACCTACGCATTACGAGTGGCCGCGATTCCGTCGCCAGGTGTCGTGGGTTGTCGCCGAGTGTCGCTTCAGCAGGGCGTTTGTCGTCGGTTGTCGCTGAGTGTCGCCGATTGTCGCGGGTTCCTATGGGTTTTCGTTCTATGGGTTGACTGCGAGGGGTCGGAGCTCCTCGCGAGGGCGTGCTCGAAGCCGACGACGGCCGGGTCGCCGGGATCGAGGTGAAAGCGGCGAGCTCAGCAGCGCTCGGGGACTTCAAGCATCTCCGCTGGCTGAGAGACACCATCGGTGACGACTTCAGCGCGGGAATCGTGCTCCACACCGGATGCGACGCAACGCCCGTCGGTGATCGCCTCGTCGCACTTCCCATCGGCGCGCTCTGGAGCGGCGACGCCTGGTCGAGGTGCTGGCGGTTGGAGCCACTGCCGCTTCCGGCGCACGTGTGGCATCCCAGCCCGCCTGCCGAATATTGACACCCGGATCGGCGCACCGAGGAGCTGGGGCCTGTCCGGTTGCCGGCGCTGGGTCGGCGAGATGCTGAGTCGACTATGACTGGACACTGGACACTCGGTGCCAGGCGCAGTGACGATTCAGCCCCGGGGCCGTCCGACACCGGACTGGCTTTTGACCATGACTGTGACTGGGGCGGCGATCAGCACAGCGTCGTCCGAGCAGGGGTCTTGCCGTGGGTTGACGCTGTCAGTTGATGGTTGTCGCGCTGGAATCAGTGGGTTGGGTCGCTCGCCCGCTCCTGCTCGGACCATCGACTCTGCAGGTGGTGGCTGCCGAGTCTGCAGAGTAGGTTGCAGAGTATGGATGTGGAGGAGTTGCTCCGACGGCCGGAGGGAAAGCGGCTCGAGTTCAAGCGCGACGTGTCGTCGCCGAAACCGATCCTGCGAACGTTGACGGCGTTCGCGAACAGCGCAGGCGGGTCGTTGGTCGTTGGGGTCGACGACGATCGAACAGTTCGAGGCGTGCCGGATGTGCTGGAGGCCGAGGGTCGCCTGGCGAATCTGATCGCTGACTCGATCACTCCGAGGTTGGTCCCGGAGATCGACATCGTTTCGTGGCGGTCGAGCCAGCTGATCGTCGTGACGGTGCATCTCAGTCCGTCGCGTCCACACCGGCTCCACGCTGACGGCGAGGTCGTCTACGTCAGGCTCGGCTCGTCGAATCGCCGTGCCGATACCGAGTTGATCGCCGAGATGCAGCGCTCGGTGCGGTCCGAATCGTTCGACGAGTCACCGGTCCCAGCCGCCTCATCCGACTCGCTCGCTGTCGAGCTGATCCGTGCCGAGTTCTCGGACCGTCGGACGATCGGGCCGGCCGATCTCGGTGTGCTCGGACTCGAGGCGAAGTATCAATCTCGGACGGTGCCGACGGTCGGCGGGTTGATCTTGTTCGGGCGCGATCGCACGGAGTTCCCGGACGCCGTGATGCGCTGCGCGCGCTTCGGTGGAACCAACCGGACGCACATCGTCGACACTGCAGATCTCGACGGTCCGTCACTTCCGGCGATGGTTCGTGATGCCATCGCGTTCGTGGACCGCCATGTGGCGCGCGCGGTGGTGATCTCTGGTCCACAAAACGAGATCCGCCGCTCGTTGCCGATGGGAGCCGTGCGAGAGGCGATCGTGAACGCTGCGGTGCACGCCGACTACAGCCAACGCGGGGCCCCGTTACGGGTGGCGGTCTTCGATGACCGGTTGGAGATCGAGAACCCCGGGCTGTTGCCGTTCGGGATTGCCGTCGAGGACCTTCGGGGAGGCGTCTCGCGAGTGAGGAACCGCGTGATCGCTCGGACGTTCAAGGAACTCGGTTTCATCGAGCAATGGGGTAGCGGCATCACGAGGATGATCGACGAGACCGCAGCAGCTGGCCTGTCAGCTCCCGAGTTCGAGGAGATCGGTGGACGCTTCCGGGTGACGTTGCGCAACGCCGTGATCGACGCCCTCGCGTTGACGCCGGACCAGCGGGTGCTCCTCGACTCGGTGATCGCGGCAGGAGCGGCGGGCCTGTCGACGTCGGCGTTGGCCTCGGAGGTCGGTCGTTCCGTTCGGACCGTCCGTACTCATATGGCTCGCCTGGTCGAACTCGGCGTCGTCTACGAGATCGGTTCCGGCCCGACCGATCCCAAACGTCGCTACGTCGCAGTCCGCTGACGAGGAGTCGCCGAAGCAGTTCGGCGAGGGTTTTCGTCGCACAACGGATTCCTTGGCGCCGATCAATGAGGGTGAGAAACCCGTGCACGAGGCGGGACCGTGGCTCGCGTTCGGGGCACTTTAGGGGTATGGATCGAGTTGATGTCCGAGCACGCTGCGGTCGCCCGACTGGCCCGAGCCGACTGGCCCGAGCCGAGGCAGCTGGCGGCTTCATCGGTTTCCCATGGGTTGGGGTGACCCAGTGCCATCGCCGAACATACCCTGACCAGGGAAGATGTTGGAGCCCAGAGAGGGAGTCGAACCCTCGACCTACGCATTACGAGTGGCCGTAGACGTGCGAGTGTCGCGTGTCGCCGGGTGTCGTGGCGTTGTCGCCGGTTGTCGCAGGTTTCTATGGGTTTTTCTATGGGTTGACGAGCCGGCTGGAACGAGGCCCGAGGCGGGTTGGCCCGGGGTGCTGGTGGGGCGTCTCGCACCGAACCCGGTCTGCCGCTCAGAGGGTGGGCTCGGGGTCCGTCGGCCATGCGGTGTGCGAACAGGTGGGCATGCCTTCTCAGCCGGGCTTCGTCAGAGTCATGAGAGCCGTTTCAATCTCGTCACGGTGACGTTCATCGCACGTGGCCCAGCGACGTTCGTGTTCGTCGAGGTCGGTGAGGAACTGGAACCTCGTCCGTACGCGTGTCTCCCAGGCGGCGATCTCGATCGGTCGGGTGAGCGCTCCGATCGAGTCGGGCCGGTAGTCCCGTTCGCGCCGGGTTCGCAGGACATCCTCGGGAGCGAGGGGCCTGGTTCCTCGCTTGTCGTCGACGACGTCGCCCCACACCTTGAGTACCCACAGCCGCCGTACGAGCGACTCGTCGAGGGTGCGGCTTGCGAACTGAGAGAGGTCGTAGAGATCCCGCGCTAGCGCAATGCGGCGGTACCGGGCGAGCTTCTCGGCGCAGGCCTCGGTCTCGCTCACCACTGGCAAGGCCGGGAGTTCAAAGCCGTAGTGCTTGTGGATTGGTAAGGACACGAACGGAAGCATCTCTGTCGGAAGGGCGAGCGGGCGGCGGGCGAACTCCACACTCGCAGCGATGCCGGGCGAACCGAGATCCGAATGGGTGATCCCCATGTCCCAGTGGCGACCATCACCGCGGGTCGGTGTCAGAAAGTATGAGAATCCGCCGGCTTGCGCTCCGTCGATGACATCGCACACATCGAGCACCACATCTTCGTCTGGGGCCGCGAAGTCGAGGTCCGTCGAGAACCGACCGGCGTTACCCAGCCTGCATTTGCGCAGGCTGGTTCCGCCCTTGAACGCCAACGCCCCGCTGGAGAACACGCCGGCCTCGGCGAGCAGGTACAGGAGATGATCCTGGGCGACGTCGAGGAGCGCGGCGTCGTAGACGTCGGCGCGACCGAGCGCGTGTCTCGTCACGAGTGGCCTGGTGACCCCAGCCATGGTCACGCCTTTCCGAGCACGAGTTGGAGAGGGGCAATCAGCGCGTCGAGGAGGTGGTAGTCCGCACTCCACACGGGCTCGGTGGACGGCTCGACATCCGGATGCTCGAAACGGACCTTCGGTAGCGGCGAGCGTGGCCGCCGGCCCAACAAACCCGATCCGCGGTCTGGCATTCCTCCCACGTGGAGCAGGTAGGCGGCCCGCTGCCATGCGGAGGTCGACTGGTCGACGAGGAGCGCGGCGAGACGGTCATCGTCGCAATCGTCGGCGAGCTGGCCGAGGTGCGGTATGAGGTCGGCCCACGGGAAGAACGACGACGGCCGAACGGCAAGCTGAACGACGAGCGCTTCAGGGCCGAAGGCAGGTAGCCCGTTCGCCCATCTGACGATGTCGAGCTTCCGCCGGATCAGCAGAGCCCTCGCTGGACGGGCCAGGACGACGACCTCCGGCGCCCATCGCAGGTGGATCGTCGCGACGTACGGGCGCAACCCGTCTGGGAGCCTGACCGAACTGGGCAGCCAGACGTCAGTGGGTTGGCCGGGGGCACGGTCCAGATAGCCGAGGTGCCATGCGGCAGATGCCCCAGCGAGCATGAACCCTGCCGACGGCTGCTTCGCCATCCACGCACGCAGGCCGATGTACGGGTCGATGACCGAGGCCTCCCCAGGCGGAATGAACGCCCACACTCCCTGGACGGGGAGCCCAACGAGCCAGCCAAGCCGGCGTAGTTCGCCGATCGCCTTCTCAGCCGACGTGCTCGTTCCGCTTTCGATGAGACGCTCGGCGACGTCGTCTCGAGTGACCACCGCTGGAAGGTCGCGTGACAGGCTGGCGATCAGTGCGGCCGCCCATGTCGGCACACGGCGATCGGCACCGAGTCTGCTCTCGACCGTGGTGATGGTTGACTTCACGGCGGAGAATTTACCCGGCAAGTCGATATTCCGCTACGAACTCAACTCGAGGTAGTTCCAGCCGAAACCCGGAGCGCAGCCGCACTGACGACATCGGCCACGTGAACCATACGGTAGTGGTCGTCTGGGTCCGTGACGCAGGAAGTCGCCGCCTTGGTCGTCGCTGATGCCGAAGCCGTCGTCGTGCGCCCTCTGGCACACGAGCTGCACCACTCAGGGCCGGGCCGGGATGTCGAAGCCGAGGGTCTTGTAGGTGGTGAGACGCTTGGTGTGCATCTTGCGGAACAGCGGGCCGGGGTCGAGGTAGTCGTGGACCTCGACGTCGGTCTTGGTGTCGGTGGTGCGCAGGATGCGGCCGATGTACTGCACGACGCGCCCCTTGAACGCGAGCGGAAACGCGAGGAACAGCATGTCGAGGCTCGGCGCGTCGAAACCCGGCCGGCCAGCCGATCGACACCGTCCGCAAGATCCGCAACGAGATCGACCGTCTCGAGCCGGTGCTCGCTTGGTGACCTCGAGCGCGCCGTAGGCCGGAACTGGGGAGCGCTCGAAGTTGCGACATTTGGCCACGGCTGGGACCGACGTCGAATCCCGCCTGCAGGCCTGTTCGGCGCAGTTCGGCCGTCGGTGGGGGTTGGCCGAAGGCAGTCTGGGGATCAGCCGGGTGGGCAGGTGGCTAGTGGTATCGCCGGGCTGCGTTGGATGTTGGGGCCGACGACCGCGATGCCGTTGCTCAGCCAGTGGAAGTCGATCTGCACCTCGTCGGGGTCACCGTCGAGTACGTCGAGGACGACGTAGTTACTCGGGTCCTCGTCGTAGAGATGTTCGCCGGTGACGAGCGTGAACGTCCCCTCCTCGACGGTCCCGTCGTAGAGGTGGTCGACGTGCGAGGCGATCGTCCACGGCGTCGTCGCCGGGTCACCGCAGACGTAGCCGCTGGTGGTGAAGACGTCGTCGATCGGCCCGAAGTCACCGACGTAGTCGACCTGGAAGGTCAGCGGGTCGAAGGCGAAACCGGCGGCCCAGTCGGTCAGCGGGAAGCGGACGGGGGCGGTGCCGAGCCATCGGGTGCGCTGGAGCAGTTCGAGCGGTATCCGGATCGCGTCGAGGGCGCCGCCGGTCGTCTTGAGGGCGTCGAAGAGGTCGCTCCAGAACGCGGCGGTCTTGAGCTGGATGAGCACCTTGACGCTGAAGCTGGTGTCGACGACGACCGCGGGGTCGGCGACCTTGGTGGGTTGACCGAAGCCCTCGATCCCGATCGTGGCGACGCCGGCGGTGTCGGTCAGCCCGAGTGACGGGTCGCCGCCGTAGAACTCGACCGTCCGACCGCTGACATCCGATCGCGAGACGAACCCGTCGAGGCCGACCCAATTGATCCCCGCCCCGGCGACCGGTCCGTCCTGTTTGAGATTGAAGGTCACGCCGAGCTGGGCGTAGACGACCCGCAAGCAGTTCGCGAACTGCTCCTCGCCGACGTCGTAGCTGACCGTCGCACTGAGATGGCGTCGCTCCCCGACGACTGGCCGCGCCTCCTTCGTACGGACCAGCGGGCCGGCCCCGTCGATCGTGACGTCGAAGCGCAAGGCGGCGAAGGCTTGGGCGAAGGAGATGAAGTCGAGTAGCAGCCCGGCGGCCTCGATCCCCTTGCGATAGGTGGCGATCCCGCCGAGACCCTTGCTCTCGAGGTAGGGGAGCAGGCCTTCGAACCCTGGAAGGCTCCACGGACCGAGTGAGGTCTGCTTGACGAGTCGGACGATCGTCTCCTCGGCGATCGTCACGGCGAGGTTCTCGGGGTCCTCGAGGTGGCAGGGGCCGCGACCACCGGCAAGCCGCGCCGCCGACGCCGGCGAGAGCAACCCCGAGCCGGCGACGGCTTTCTCCGGTTCGGTGGTGGCGCCGCGCTCAAGCAGTCGGGCGATCACGATGTGGCCGACGAGTTGCGCGGCGAACGGGTCGAGCACGACGGCGTCGGGCGTCGTTGCCGGGTCGAGCAGGTCGGCGGCGGTCGCCGGACCGCTCAGGGCAGCGACGAAGCGGGCGAGGAACCTGGTCGTCGGCGCGGCCGACTCGGCGCCGGCGCGCAGTTCGCCGAGCAGTGCCTCGGCGACGACGTCGGGCTCGACCCCGCCGCCGGTGACGGCCGACACGGCCTCGGCGAGGTCGGCCAGCGGCATCCCGCCGTGTCCGCTCTGCAGCGTCCAGGCCCACGCCTGCCAGGGGGCAACAGGCACCCCGTCGCCGGTGAAGCCGGTGGAGACGAGCTGATCCCCGTCGGCGATCGGGAAGCCGGCCAGCGGCAGGGCGGCGACGGCTGCGCCGAGGTCACCGACGAGGACCCGTCCGGCGAGCTCGACCGAGACGGCGTCGGGGTCGCTCGCCGCGCTCGGGGCGGGAGCCGGCAGCGGGTCGAGCTCGATCGTCGGCAGCACGTCGTTCACCGCCGAGGCGGTCGTCTCCACCGCGGTCGTGTCGACCGGTCCTATCGCCGTCGGTCCAGCCGACGCTGTCGTGCCCGTTTCTGCGGCCGGCGCGGCGTCGTTCCCCCCGCCGGTGCAGGCGGCGAGGAGGGCCATCGCCGTCGGCAGGATCCACCTTTGGGCCGGCTTCGTCGGGCGATTCAGGCCCACGACACGCCGAGCCGGTCGAGGTGCGACTGGGAGGCGAGTGCGGCGGCGCTCTTGAGCACCTCCGAGTTGAGGAACCGGGTGGTCATCGCGGCGGCGTCGGACCCAGCGACGACGGTCAGTGCCGAGGCGGCGTCGTCGAGCAGGCCCTCCCGTCCGGTGAGGGCGGTGGCGAGCGTCGAGCCGTGCGCGCCGATCAGCTCCCCAGCGGTCTCGGTAGCGACGGCGACGACCAACGCCAGCGCGAGCTTGCGTGCGTGCGGCTTCATCGCCGTCCAGTCGACCCCCTCGGTGAACTCACGGATTCGTTCCCCGAGCGCCGAGCCGCCACCGCGGACCGAGGCGCCGACGACGTCCCAGTCGATCTGACCGACCGCGGCGATGAACCTCGACTTAGTCTCACCGTCGACCTCGGCGGCGTCGCCGCGGCGTAGGGCCTCGGTCATCCGCTGCGTCATCTCGACGAACCGGCTGCCGGCGACGGCTCCCCACTCGGCGGTGCGCAGCCGCTCGTCGGCCCGCTCGCCGAGCCGTCGGGAGGCGTCGACATAACCCGTGATCCCGCGCCGCAGCCTCGCCCGCCAACCGGACCCACCGGTGCGGTTGACTCCACCCTCGTCCACCAGCAACAGACAGTACACCCGCTCCGACGAGCGCTTTACAGGCGCTCGCGGGTGGACGCCTCTCGCCAACCCCGGTGGCGGCGATGATCCGCGCGGCCACCTCCCCCTGGCCGGGCTTGGTCAGGTGAGGGAAGTCGTTCGACAGGAAACTGAAGAATCCCGGCGACGGCTGGGACCGGCGTCGATCGGTCGGGCACTTGTACGGGTATGAAGCACAACCAGCCTTGCAGGCTGCCTCGTGGCGATCATGTGCTAGAGCGTCTCGAGAAAGTCTTGGGGGCACCGGAACCGGGCTCCCACGATGGGGCACTTAGGACTTGATGAAGCAACATCGATTCGCAGCCGAAGACCGTCCGCCGGGCGAGCCGCGTCAGCCGTAGAGAGCGCGATGTCGTCGGGCTCGCGAAGCGGCGACTCGACTCGACGGAGGTGACGGAAGCCCAAGCCGGTTTATGGGTTTCCTATGGGCTGGCCGCCTCGGACGGCCGACCAAAATACCGTTTGACCAGGTCAAATGGAGCCCAGAGAGGGAGTCGAACCCTCGACCTACGCATTACGAGTGGCCGCGAATCCGTTGCCGAGCGTCGTGGACAGTCGCCAGATGTCGCTGGAGCAGGGCTTCGAGTCGCCGGTTGTCGTCGAGCGTCGCCGGTTGTCGCTGAGTTTATGGGATGAATTATGGGATGACTGCGGGGCGTCGGAGCTCGTTGCGAGGGACGGCCGCAGGCCTCGGCCGCGGCTCGGCCTGCAGCGCAGGGTGGGGAGTTGCGGCTCGGCCGCCGGGAGTGGCGCGTGGTCGAGCGGTCAGGGTCCCCAGGTGCCGATGGGGACGACGTCGATTCCGTCGGGGCGTCGGTACCCGTAGCCAGCTCCGGTGACGACGGCGAGAAACGCGGGTTCGCCGACTCGGGACGTGTCGACCGTTCTCGCGAGTTTGTGGAGCGCTGCTGCGGCCGCGTCGATTCGGGCGGCTCCGAGTTTCACTTCGATCGCACCCCATCGGCCGTCGGTGGCTTGGACGACGAGGTCGATCTCGAGGCCGTTGGAGTCTCGGTAGTGGTGCACGGCTGCTCCGAGAGCGCCGGCGAAGACGCGGGTGTCGCGCACGACGAGCGACTCAAATAGGAATCCGAGGTACTCGAGGTCGGCGAGCAGCCGTTCGGGGCCGGCTTGGAGCGCGGCGGTCGCCAGCGACGGGTCGACGAAGTGGAGTTTGTCGGCGGTGCGCAGTTGGGCGCGGGAGCGCAGGTGCGTCGCCCACGCTCGCTGTGGTTCGAGAATCAGAAGACGCTGAAGGGCGTCGAGATAGTCGTAGACGGTGCTGCGGGCGAGAGCCTGGTCGGGGTCGGCATCAGTGGCGAGGCGGGACGGGCCGGCTTGGGTTGCGACGTTGCGCGCCACTGCGACCAGCAGCCGACGGAGCCGCTGTGGGTCACGTCGAGGTCCGGGGTGGGCTCCTTCGAGCCGCGGGAGATCGACTTCGCAGATGTTGGTGAGGTAGTCGTCGCCGGCATGGAGGGCGGCGGCGCTGTCGAGGTCGAGTTGGAGCGGCCAACCGCCTCGAACGATCAGCTCGGCGATTCGGCGGATGGTCAGGCCGGGATCGGCAGCGCGTTGTGGGTTTCCGTCGAGGAGCTCTGCGAAGGAGATCTGGCCGGTCGAGTCTCCGGATTCGAACAGCGACATCGGGCGCATCATGAGCCGGGCGAATCGGCCGGCGCCGGAGTGGCGTCGTACGTCGTCATCAGGAACGGAGGAACCGGTGAGGATGAACTGACCCGGTTGACCGCGACGGTCGACCTCTGAACGGACGTGGTTCCACACGGCTGTCGATGCGAGTTGCCACTCGTCGATCAGCCTCGGTGTCGGACCATCGAGAACGAGCCCCGGGTCGATGGCGATGGCGTTCAGTGCGGCCGGGTCGGTGTCGAGGTGAACGGCGCTCGCCGCGTTCTCCTCGGCGGTCCGCGTCTTGCCGCATGCTTTCGGACCCTCGATGACGACTGCCCCCATCGAGGCCAACCGGGCGTCGAGGACGCGATCGATGACTCGAGGCAGGTACCTCGGCAAACCCCTCGCTGACCCGGCCGGCATCCGAACAGCCTACAAACCTCGGGCAGTATCCGGATACGTTCAGCGACTCTATCTGGCTACGGTTCGCTCCGCTGATCCGGAGACGTTCTGTGGCGAGACTTCCATTGACCATCAAGTCAACCCGGCTCCTCACACGAACAGGCGGATGCGGGGCTCGCGACGTTGAGCGGCGCATGCTCGAGCGAGACCAGTTCCACTGCTCCCTCAGGTCGTAGCTGGCCGACCACGGTGCCCGGATCGAACAGCGACGCAGAGGGTGCTGTCGGGTGCGAAACGACGACCCCTCGAACGCGACCAGCGGGCCGTCCGGGGAACCTAAACTGGACCCGATGGCGATCAGTGTTGAAGAACTCGCTTCCTGGCTGAACGCGGAAGCAGCGCGCCGTCACGTCACCGCTGATGAGCTGTTGGACATCGTTGCCGCCCAGTTCCCTGATCGTTCCGAACGCGCCGAGCGGTTCGCGTTCGCCGGCAAAGGGCATTCCGGTCGGGGTGATCTCAGTGAACGTCACAAGCAGATCCGTGACGAACTGATCGCCGAGCAGCTCAACACGAGCGAATGATCGTCGTTGACACCGGTGTGCTGCTCGCCGTTGCTGACGCTGACGACCGCTGGCACAACGCAAGCACTGGATTGCTCGCCAGCTACCCATCCAGCCAGTTGATCCTGCCCGCGCCGGTGATCCCCGAAACCGGATGGATGATCGCCGCCGTGCTCGGACCGAGCACCGAAGCAGCGTTCATCGCTTCGGTCGCCGCCGGCGACTTCACCGTCACGGACCTCACTGCGCACGACTGGCGACGCGTCGCCGAACTGGTCCAGCGTTACGCCGACATGGACCTCGGCAACGTCGACGCCGCCGTGATCGCGATCGCCGAACGACTCAACGTGACCACCCTGGCCACGATCAACCCGAGAGACTTCCGAGTCGTCAAGCCCGCCCACTGCGACGCCTTCGAACTCGTCCCCACCCTCTGACCATGCGCCGAGCTGTCGCGGGGGTCACGCCGATTGAGTTCGCCGGGACTCCCGGATCATCGCTGCCTGACCGGTGATTTGTGACAGTCGTTCTGACCTCGAACGCTCGACGCTCCCCGGGCGCCTTCACCCTGACGCGTTGGGCTGATGTGTGCTTTGTTGGCTGGCGGCGATGAGATCGTTTGTCTTTGCGGCGGCGGGTCGATGGAGTCAAGGACGCCCGGCCGTCGCCCGGCTTGGTGGTAGGGCTCGGCCCAGCCGGGCCAAGACCTGCTTTGGTGCGGACTCAGGCGTCGCCGCATCCGAGAACTGCGGGGCGTAGTACGGTCGTCGAGGTCTCGCCCACGGGGTGCCGGGTACCATGATGCTATGGGTGGTGACGTCGACACCGTTCTGAGCAGCGCGATGGCCCTTCACGAGGATCAGCGTGCTCGTGTCGCCGCGGAGCTGTTCGCGAGTCTCGAAGGGCCCGATCCCGACTCCTCACCTGAACAGGCAGATGCGTGGGCTCGCGAGGTCGAGCGGCGCATCGAGCGCTTCGTCAGCGGCGAGTCGGTCGGCGTCGACCTGGACGACGCCCGGCGGCAGGTCAAGTCTGAGATTACCGACGGGTGAGCCGCACGGTCCGTTTCGATCGCGAGGCCGTTGACGAGCTTGTCGGCGCCGCACGTTGGTACGACGAACGTGCGGGTGGGCGGGGTGACGACTTCGCCGAAGCTGTCTTCGCTCGTGTCGACACGCTGAACCGGTTCCCGCAGACCGGGTCTCCGGTGTGGGGTGTCACCGGCGTCCTGCTCGCGAGACAGGTTCGGCTTCGCCGATACCCGTACCAGGCCCTGAGGCGGCACAGCGATGGGCGTCGAGCAGCAGGGCCGCCTCCCCGGCCGAGCCCCCGCCTCGGCGTCGCACCTGGGACCAGTGTCGCCGGTAGGGCATCTGTGGGGCATGGGAGCAGCGCGACTGGCGGCGGGCTATGACGGAACGACCGCACGCGACGAGAAATCCGAAGACCGCAGGGACCGGCGTCTGCGGTCGGGCCCATTACCGAACATGGGAGCACGACAGCGTCGACCCGCATCACCACAACGTCAGCGAGGGCCCCCGTCGGATGAACTGGAATCGCGCAAGCGCCCCGCCAGATTGTCAAGCCCCGCCGGATGTCGCCGGAATATGGGATGGATTATGGGATGGCAGCCACGACTGAATGCCCCACATAGCCGTTGACCTGGTGTTTCTTGGAGCCCAGAGAGGGAGTCGAACCCTCGACCTACGCATTACGAGTGGCCGCGATCGTTGCCGAGCGTCGTGGATTGTCGCCGAGAGTCGCTTGAGCAGGGTTCGAGTCGCCGGTTGTCGCCGAGTGTCGCCGGTTGTCCCAGGTTTTCATGGGTTTTTCTATGGGTTGGAACCGAGACGACACGCGGCATCCCGGGATTGTGCTGCTCGGCAGTACTCGGCACGAGAATCGTGCCGAGTAGCACGGCCGACGGTCGGCCTGTGGTGTCCGTGATGTTTACTCGGCACGCCTGCCTAAACCCGCTTGCCGAGTAGTATGCCGAGCAATGAACATCGATCTCATCCTTCGGTCGTCTGAGGGCAAGACGGTGGAGTTCAAGCGGGACCTCACGGGGTCCGACGGGATCCTTCGATCAATCGTGGCGTTCGCGAACTCTGCGGGCGGCGTGCTCGTCGTCGGAGTCGAGGATGGCACTCGACGCGTCGTCGGTTCGTCCACGCCGCTCGCGGGGATGAGGAGAAGTTGGCGAGCCTGATCGCCGACCGCATCGAACCTCGGCTCGTCCCGGACATCGCGATCGTGCCGTGGCGACGCACCCAGCTGTTGGTGGTGAACGTTCAGGTCAGCCCGCTGCGACCTCATCGGGCGCGGCTCGGCAACAAAACCCCGACGGTGTACGTCCGTCTCGGGTCGACGAACCGAGCGGCAGATGAACAGCTCGTCGCACAGCTGCAACGAGAGGCGGCCGGAGTCAGCTTCGATGAGACCCCGCTCGGCCACCTGTCGATCGGTGATGTGGATCTGGACGCTGTGCGGCGTGCTTTCGCCGGGCGCAGGACCATCGCTGCGAAGGATCTGAGGACGCTTCGTCTCGTCACCCGCTATCAGGGTCGTGATGTGCCAACCGTGGCCGGAATGGTGCTCTTTGGCCGCGATCGCGATCGGACGGTGCCGGACGCATGGATCCAGGCGGGACGGTTCGTAGGCCTGGACCGGGCCGACATCATCGACACGGCGAGATTCGACGGCCCGCCGTTGGCCGAACTCGAACACGTCATGCAGTTCATCCGTCGCCACAGCAGTACCGGCATCGTGATCGACGGACTGGCGCGAACCGAACGCCCGGAGTACCCGCTCCAGGCGGTGCGCGAAGCACTCGTCAATGCGGTGGCCCATGCCGACTATTCACAGCTCGGCGCACCGATCCGGGTGTCGATCTTCGCCGATCGACTCGAGATCGAGAACCCCGGCGTGATGCCATTTGGTCTGACGATCGACGACGTGCGCTCGGGAGTCTCGCGTCTTCGAAACCATTCGATTGCTCGGGTGATGAACGAACTCGAACTGGTCGAGCAATGGGGGAGCGGCATTCCCCGGATGAACCGGGCATGCCGAGAGGCCGGCCTCCTCGAACCCGAATTCACCGAAGTCGCCGGGCGCCTTCGTGTCGTGATCCGCTCTGGCACGGACGCAACGGAACCGAGGGTCGACCCAGCCGACCAGAGCGTCGTCGATGTTCTCGCAGCGGGTTCCGCTCGAACGAGCGAGATAGCAGCCGCGGTCGGCAAGTCGGTCCGATGGACCCGCCAACGGCTCAACGCACTCGTCGACGCAGGCTTGGTGGTGCAGCTCGGGGAAGGCCCGAACGACCCGCGTCGCCGCTACGCCTTGCCCGCAGGCGATCCCAAAGTGCTCCCGAACTGACGGTGCGAGCGACGAAGTTCGCGTCGCAGGCGGGATCGCCGCCCGCGTTCGGGGCACTTCGGTCGATCGCTCAACTCGGCCATCGCCGTGGCTTCGCTGCCGTTCGGCGCCCGGATTTGGATCGAGGTGATCGCTCGGAGTGCATGAGAGAAGCGGCCGGCACTCGAGACCAGAAACCTTCGAGCGGGTGCCGGGTAGCAGGTTGGCGGACTCGGCCGAGACCGCTCGCCCCGTCGAGATCGTTGGCACGCACTGCCGGGGTGCTCGGCGTTTGCGGTGTATCGCTATCATGCGGAGATCGGCATCCGCCGATGCCGCCACGATGACCGGTCCAGTCGGCGTACGTCACCATCCCTCGAGTGTTCGCTGACGATGGCGACGAGGATGCCCGTCGGGCCTATCGTCGTGATGGGCGTCGCCGGGTCGGGCAAGACCACGATCAGGACAGAACTGGCGCGTCGGCTCGGTGTGCGATTCGTCGATGCCGACGACCTCCATCCGCCGGCGAACGTCGAGGAGATGACTGCCGGCTTCCCGCTCGGGGATTCGGATCGGTGGCCCTGGCTGGTCCGGACCCGGCGGGAGCTTCTTGGCGGCGATGTCGTTGTCACCTGCTCAGCGCTGACGCGTCGGTACCGCGACCTGCTCCGTCAGGCGGATGGCGTCCGGTTCGCCCACCTCGACGTCGATCGTTCCACCGCGGAGGACCGCGCCGGTGCTCGCGCTGGACACTCTCATGGCATCGACCATGGTGGCGAGCCAGTTCGAGCTCCTTGAATCTCCAACGGTGGACGAGACCGATGTCGCCGTCATCGACGGTGATGCGGCGGTCGACCGACGCCGATGCCGATCTCGACGACGAGGTACCCGGCTCGTCGGGCAGCTGGTCGCCTCCATCCTGGCTCGCCGGCCTTGCCGACGGGTATTGCTCGTGCCTCCCGACCACACCCGCCTTCACTCGCGCGCCGGAGTCATCACCGTCGAGTTGGTGACCCGGCTCGAAGCCGGGGGAGTGACCGTCGGGGTGGTGTTGCCTGCATTGGGGACGCAAGTGCGAATGAGCGCCGAGGACACGGTCGCGCTGTTCAGACCAGGGTTGGGGTACGAGCGCCTGCTGCACCACGACTGGCGACGTCGTCTTCCGGCCATCGGCGAGATCGCCGGAGACGAGGTGTCCACAATCACCGGAGGGTCGTTTGACCAGCCGATTCCCGTCGAGGTCGACGAGCAGCTCCTCTTCGAGGACTGGGACCTCGTGGTCTCGATCGGCCAGGTCGTGCCGCACGAGGTGATCGGCATGGCCAACTTCACCAAGAACATCGTCATCGGTCTCGGCGGCGCGCCGACGATTCACCGGAGCCATTTCGTCGGCGCGGTCGTCGGGATGGGTACTGCGGCGCACCGGCCGCCGTCGCGGCCGACGCGCCACCGCCGAGGTCCGCCTGACTGAGGTCGAGCCGTGAACGTCGGCGTGGGCGGGCTCGGCAACATGGGAAGCGTGTTTGGCCGGCAACCTGATTGCGTGCGGCATCGATGTGGTGGTGCACGACAAGGCCGATCCCGCGGCGGGGTGTCGACGGCGCCCGGTGGGCGTCGTCGGTGGCCGAGATCGTGGCCCGTTGCGGGGCCGTCACGTTCAGCCTGCCCGACGGCGACGTCAGCGCGTCGTCAGTGGCCCATGAGTTGGTGGCGGCGTCGACCCGCATGGTCACCACGGTGATCGACACCTCGACGATCGGCCCGCATGCGGCCCGATCGATCGCGGCGCACCTGTCGGAATCGGGATCGAGTACGTCGACGCGCCGGTGTCCGGAGGTCCGGCCGGTGCGCGGGCTCGGACACTGGCGGTCATGTACTCGGGTTCCGATGTCGCCTGTCTGACGGCTGAGACGGTGCTGCGTGCCATCAGCGATCGAGCACGCCGCGCCGGCGGTGTGGTGGGGCTCGGTCAGGCGGCGAAATTCGGCAACAACTTCCTCTCGGCCACGGCCCTCGCAGCGACCAGCGAGGCGGTCGCGTTCGGTGTGTCGGCCGGGCTCGACATTGGCCGAGTTGCTCGATGTGCTGACCGGCGCGAGCGGCTGCAACACAGCCACGTCCGACAAGTTCCCGAATCACGTCGTCACCGGCCGCTACGCCTCGGGCTTCAGCAACACTCTGATGGCCAAGGACATCGAGCTCTATCTCGCCGAGGTGTCACGCTCCGGCGGTGGCGCCACGTTCGGCGAAGTGACGCAGGACGAACCAATCGACGTTCCGGACGACTTGATCGACAAGGGGTACGAGGTGGTCGGTACCTGTCCGGAGCGTGCTGTCACCGCGCACACCTGCGTCGGGTCAACTTCTCGACACGTGACGCCGCCGGATCAGCGCGGCGTTCTCGATGTTTGGCGCGCACTCGCCTGCTCGACTGTCGTGCGGCCTGGTCGCCAGCGTCGAGAGGTCGTTCTTCAACAGCGTTAACGAGGGTGACGAGGTTCGACAGACCGCGACGCGCTCGTTGACGTGTCGCATCCACGATCCGCGTGTCAGCAGCCGAGGACCGCTGCCATCGCCCGGCAGAACTCAGGCCACCGCTCGTCGGACACCTCGCCGAGTTGGCTGACGAGGCGACGCGGTTCGATCAGGGCGACGTTGTCGAGGTTCGCCGCGGACGTGGACGCGAGACCTTCGTCGTCACCGAGGAGGACCTCGGTCGGCAACTCGCGGATGGTGGTCGTCACCGGTGCGACGAGGATCCGGTAGAGCAACGGCGCGACGTGGCCGTGGGTGAGGACGACGACCGGACGTATCTTGCTGCCGTCGAGGTCAGCCCACCACACCTGTCCGTGGGAAACCATGGTCAGGCCGATGTACGACGGCGAGCCCTGGCCAGCTCGACAATCGCCGGTGGCACGGGGAGGTCAAAGGGGAGCTCATCGAAGTCCGGCGCGGCGGGGATCGCGTCCAGTTGTTCGTCGATCCGGTACGGCGAGTTGCGGAGGATCTCAACCTCACGTGCCGTGCGTCGCTGACGAACGATCGCCGCCAGGGCGAGATCGAGCAGTTCGGCGTCCTTGCCGGGAACGAGCACACGCGCCTGCGCCAGCAGCTCCGCATCAACTGTGGTCGAGAGTCGCACACGTCCCATGCCACAAGTATACGCGCGGCGTAGATGAGCGCTCGTCGGCAACGTTTGCTCGTCGGAGGTTGGGGACGAGCGGTTGTCGGTAGGGGCATCCGTGGGGTATGGGACCAGCACGACCGGCGGCGGGCCGGGACGGACGGACCGCATCCGAGGAGAAATCCGAAGGCCGCAGGGACCGGCGTCTGCGGTGGGGCCCATTACCGAACATGGGAGCACGACAGCGTCGAGACGCATCACGACAGCGTCAGCGAGGGCCCCCGCACCCCAACAAGCAACTGCTTGCTCTGACTTCGAAGAGTGCCTACGCTTCGCCACCTGCCGCTGCGCCTGGGCGTACGCGGTGTGACTTCAGGGGGCCTGGTGGATGCTGCAACGATTCCGACCGTCAATGAGTTGACGCCGACGTGGTTCAGCGGGGTGTTGCGTTCGAACGGCGAACTCGACGACTCAACGAGCGTTGCGACCGCGGAGATCTCGCGTTTCGGCAGTGACGAGTCGATGATGAGTGCGCTCTATCGCGCTGTGCTGACCTACGACGGCCCGACGGCGGCGCCCACGAGTCTGATCATCAAGCTCGCCAGCGACAGTCCGGAGCAGCGATTCGTCGCCGGATTGGCCAAGTTCTACGAGCGGGAGATCCGCTTCTACACCGAGGTCGCGAACGAAGATGACCGTGGCCGTTCCGGGTGCTACATGGCCTCGATCAACACCGAGGACCAGAGCTTCGTGCTCGTGCTGGACGAGATCTCGGGCCGGCGCCAGGTCGATCAGATCACCGGGGTGGGATACGAGGACGCGGTCGCTGCGCTGGTCGAACTGGCCGACCTCCACGTGCCGTTCTGGGGTCAGGATCTTGACTCAGAAGCCGAGACGTTCCTGCGTTTCGACTCGCCGATGCTCCACGCGCTCATTCCGGACATGTTTGGCGGCGACTGGGAAAAGGCCCGGCCCAGAGTGGCTGATGAGCTTCCCGCCGAGGTCGTCGCGCTCTTCGACAATCGACGCCACAACACCACGAAGCTGCTCGAGAGCATGCACCGGCCCGACACGTTCTGCCACGGCGACTACCGCATCGACAACCTGCTGTTCGACACCGACGGCTCGGTGATTGCGCTCGACTATCAGCTCGGGTCGATTGCTCACGGGATGACCGATGTCGCCTACTTCATCTCGCAGTCGGTCGCCGACGACGTTGCTGCAGAGCACGCCGATGAACTGATCCGCGTCTACATCGAGCGCCTTGCAACGCACGGGATCGAGATCGATTTCGACGAAGCGATGACGCCGTATCGGGCGGGGCTGGTCTTCTACGTGAGCATCCCGGTCGGAATCCTCACCTTCGAAGGAGTGCCGCCGCGGGCCGATCAGCTGGCCAGGACGATGCTCCGGCGCGCCTCAGCCGAGATCCTCCGTACGGGTGCCCACCTCGAGTTCGGCTGACGATTGGCGTCTACGCGATCTCGGCGCCGACCAACTTCTCGATCTCGGGCTTCACGCGCACCAGCTGTGTCAGGTGGTCGGCGAGCGTGCCCGGGCCCGGGGGAAGCCGATCGCAATATCCGCGCAGCCAACCTCGACGGCCTCGAGAAGCCAGTCCTGCCAACCCGGCCCAAGATAGACGCGGCCGAACACTGGCATCGTTGCGGGATCGCGATCCGCCTCTGCGCAGAGCTGGCGGAGCCGGACGACAGCGGTCCGGTATGAGATGGAGTCGAGTCCCGGTACGAGCAATGGCATCCAGCCATCTGCGATCTGCACGACGCGTCGTAGTGCGGCATCGCTGCCACCCGTACCGACCATCACGGGGATCGGTCGCGCCGGGCGCGGATTGATGCCGACACCGCTGAGGTGGTGGAACTTCCCCTCGAACTCCACGACTGGCTCCGACCAGAGCAGTCGCATCACGGCCAGTCCTTCCTCCAGGCGCGACGCGCTCCGACCAGGCGACGCCCATGCTCTCGGTCTCTGCATGGTTCCAGCCGGTACCGATGGCCGGGCGGAATCGCCCGCCACTGAGGAGGTCGATGGCCGCGATCTGCTTGGCCGCGAGTTGGGCCTGGCGTTGGGGCAGGATGAGCACACTCGAGACGAACTCGATCGTGCTGGTGACCGCCGAGAGGTGACTCATCAGCGTCAGGACTTCATGGAAGTTGCTCTCGTGGGTGTAGGGCGGTCCCGGGAACGAACCGAACGGTCCGGGTCCGAGGCGCGCGGAGGTCGCGCCCAGCACGTGGTCGTACACCATGAAGTGTTTGAATCCCGCCGCTTCAACCTCGATCGCGTAGCGTCGGATCTCGTCGGGATCCGTCCCGGCGTTCGCCTGTGAGAGCACTGCTCCGATGTTGACGGTCATGCGAATGAGCCTCGCTGAGTGGCGATGTTCTTGATGTCACAGAAGAAGTCGAAGCTCCACGTGCCACCTTCGCGCCCCACGCCCGATGTCCGACTGCCGCCGAACGGTGCGGCGAGGTCGCGCACGTAGAAACAATTCACCCAGACCGTGCCGGCAACGATCCTCGACGCGATCGTCTCGGCTCGTGACTCGTCGGTGGTGAACACCATGGCCGCGAGGCCGTACTCGGTGCCATTCGCCAACTCGATCATGGCGTCCTGGTCGGTCCACGTCTGGAGGGTGAGCACTGGCCCGAACACCTCGGTCTGCACGATCTCGGAGTCCTGTTCGACACCAGTGAGGATCGTCGGCTGGAAGTACAGGTCGCCGTGCGGGTGCGGGCCGCCGCCGATGAGGGGGCGGGCCCCGGCCTCGATCGCCCGCTCGACGAGCCCGCGCACCTTCGCGGCGTGCGACGGGTGGATGAGGGGACCGACCGCGTTCCTTCTCGCGTGGATCCCCGACGACCATCTTGTCGACGGCGACCACCACTTTGTCCATGAGCTCATCGAGGATCGACTCCTCGACCAGCAGGCGGGTGCCGGCGAGACAGATCTGCCCGGCATTCGTGAACTGTTGGCTGATGGTGCGCGCCGCCGCCTTGAGATCGGCGTCGGCACACACGACGAACGGGGATTTGCCGCCGAGTTCGAAACTGACGGGCGTGAGATGCTCCGCCGCAGCTTTGCCGATCACGCGCGCAGTCGCGGGGGAGCCCGTGAAGCTGATCCGGCTCACATCCGGATGGCGCGCGAGTGCGTCGCCCGCCTCGGCACCGGTGCCGTGCAGGATGTTGATCACACCGTCGGGGACCCCGGCAGCCTGAGCGATCTCCCCGAGCAAAGACAGGCTCAACGGGGCGAACTCAGGCGGCTTGACCACGACAGTGTTGCCGGCCGCGAGAGCCGGGCCGATCTTCCAGGTCCCGAGCATGAGCGGCGCATTCCACGGCACGATGAGCGCACAGACTCCCGCCGGGTCGTACCGAACCGAGTTGTCCACGACCGGACCGGCGATCGGGTCGTGAACGAGGGTCACTGCCCAGTCGGAGAAGAACTTGATGTTCAGGGCGGAGCGCGGCATGCCGCCTCCGTGGCGACCGGCGAGCAAAGCCCCGTGGTCATAGGTGTCGACCTTCTGCAGGTCGTCGAGGCGTTCGACGATTGCATCGGCGAACCGGTCGAGCACGAGGGCACGTCCGGCGGCTCCGAGGGCAGCCCACGCCGGGAATGCGGCCTTCGCCGCGGCGACCGCGGCATTGGCCTCGGCGGCACCGCCGCGTGGGATCTCGCCGAGCCGGCTGCCGTCGATCGGGCTGATCACCTCGTAGCCGTCGGCTCCGCCGGTCCAGGACCGTTGGCCTCCGATGAGGTGGCCGGTCGGGACGGTGACGCCGTCGATCTCGATCCTCCCTCGCGTGTCCATTGGCGATCCCCCTTGTTCGATCGGCTCCGACACGGGGACTCTAGGAGTTAGCCGTCGCGAGTAGCAAGCAGTTGCTTGGTGATGCCGAGACTCCATGGGGTGCACTCGAAGGCTCGCCGTCGGCTCGTCGGCGGGTGGTCGGGTCCACGCGGTCATACTCGGTGGGTGACCACGGGATTTCTTCATCCGGGATCGATGGGTGCCTCGCTCGCGGCAGCGTGCGGCGACGAAACGATCTGGGCATCCGCCGGACGTTCCGACGCCACGGCGAGCCGGGCGGCGGCGGCCCAGGTACGCGACGTGTCGACGCTCGGCGCGCTCGTCGAGCACTGCGATGTCATCGTGTCGATCTGCCCACCCGACGCTGCCGTAGACGTCGCCGCGATGGTGGCTGATGCGGGGTATGGCGGGATCTACGTCGATGCCAACGCCATCGCGCCGCCCGACGGGCGCGGCGGATCGCCGGGATGTTCACCCGGTACGTCGACGCAGGGGTGATCGGCCCGCCGGCCGACCGGGCCGGCACGACCCGGATGTACCTCTCGGGTCCGGACGCGGAGGAGGTCGCTGCCCGCTGGGATGGTTCGCTGGTGGAGACGCCCGTCATCGGTGTCGGCACGGCCTCGGCATCGGCGTTGAAGATGGCGTACGCCGGGTGGACGAAGGGCACCGCCGCGCTCCTGCTCGCGACCGTCGCGCTGGCCGAGGCAGAGGGCGTGCGTGAAGCGCTGACCGCCGAGTAGGATTGTCGCAACCGGGTCTCGCGGCGCGTGCCCGCCAGAGTGCAAGGGTGGTGTGGCCCAAGGCATGGCGGTGGGTCGGTGAGATGGATGAGATCGCTGCCGCCTTCGCCGTTCACGGTCTGCCCGACGGATTCCATCGGGCGGCACGCGAGACGTACGCCGAGCTCGCTCTGCGACCCGCCGGCGCCGAGTCGGCCATCGACGACGCGATCGACGCGCTGCTGCGCCGCTGATCGCAACGCCGCCCCGAGGGGTCGATCAGGCCTTCAGACCATCGAGATGGAACGAGATGAGCGCAGCGGCAACGGTCTCGGGGTCCTTCTTGCGCTTTCCGATGAACCAGCGGGATCCCCGAGCGTGGTGTCCACCATGGCGAGCACGACGATCTCGGGGTCGCAGTCGGCCCGCAGCTCGCCCATTTCGATGGCCTCGTTGACCACACCGAGCCAGAGTTGGAACAGGTTCCGTCGGTACTCCGCGATCGGCGCGAGCGATGCGAGTTCCCTGAACGCTCGCTCCTCGTTGCGCAGGATGATCGAGCGGATCGGATTCGCCGCCGTCGACAGAACAGCGTTGCGGATCAGGAGGGCGAGCGCGGCAACTCCCCGGTGCTCGGCGCAGATCGCCCTCGCCCGCTCGTAGTTCTCGTCGGTGCTCGGCTTGAGCAGTTCGAGGACGATCTGTTCCTTGGACTCGAAGTGGTAGTACAGACTGCCCGACAGGATGCCGGCGGCCTCGCCGATGTCGCGGACGGTCGCGTCCTTGATCCCTCGGTCGGCGATCACCTGGGCCGCGAACTCGAGGATCTCGTCGGGCGCGACACCGTGTTGACCCCTGATGCTGTGGTGGTTCTTCGCACGATGGAATCCTCCGTGACCCAGGTTGCCATCGATCGTGCGTCAAGCGCTTGCTTTGCTACCTTCTCGAAGATCTTGCTCCAGGTGAAGGTGAGCTGTCGTGAACTCTCTCGAAGAACAGGGCGCACGCTGGCGGCGGCGACGACGCGACGGTACGCCATTACGGCGGCGTTGCCCGGTGGCCTGCCGGATGACGAGGTGGCGGCCTACACCGATACAGGCCATCGCGATCGGGGCGTATGGCGACGAACGCGTCGGCTACAAGATCGGCGCGACGAGCTCGCCGCGCCGGGCGTCGTTCGGGACCGACCATCCCTTCTGGGCGCCGTTTTCGCCCGCGACGGCTGGGCCCCCGGGTCGTGGTCGACGTTCCCGAGGATGGCCTGGTCGGGATCGAGGCCGAGTTCGCCGTTGATTGAGTTCCGATCTGCCGGCACGGTCCCTGCCGTACATGTTCGACGGGGTATTGCGGAGCAGTCGCCTCCGTGCACCCGGCCTTCGAGATCGTCGGGCTTCGCCTGCAAAGACCTGTTTGCCAACATGTTGGTCGTCATTGCCGACTTCGGCGCGAACGTCGGGTTCGTGCCCGGCGCCGGCGTCGAGGACTGGGCATCCCATGACCTTGGCAGCGGTCGCCGTCGACATCGACATCGACGGTGAAACGGTTGCCCGCCGGTTGCGGCCGCGGCTGTACTGGGTCACCCGATTGAATGCCCTGTTGTGGCTGGCGGAGACCGTAGCGTCGGGGGAAACGGCTTGGTCGCCGGGGACTACGTCACCGCGGGTGCCTGTGCCGGGATCATCAAGATCGCGCCGGGGCAAACGGCGATCGCCGACTTCGGTCTCTTCGGCACGGTCGCCATGACGCTCAACTCGATCTGACGGCACCCGCTCGGCAGTGAGCGGGCGCCTCGACGACAGTGAGCAAGCAGTTGCTTGCTCGATCTGACGGGTGCAGCGTCGGGTCCGGTAATGACCAGCAATCGCCGAATCACACTCGCTCGGAGACCGCAGGGGCTCATCGGGACAGAGTGCCACTCCACCGATGAAGTAGCGGTGCCCTCCCCAGGCCCGGGCGACGTCTTGATCAAGGTCGAGTGGCTCTCGATCGACCCGACGATTCGAGGCTGGATGTCGAACGACAGCCTACCTGCCGGCCATCGCCATCGGTGCCGAGATCCGCAGCGGAGGGCTCGGCACCGTGATCGAATCGAACCACGAGGGCATTCCCGGTGGTTCGAGAGTGTTCGGTGCATCGGCTGGCAGCAATACGCCGTCATGGCAGGTGCCGGCGTGCAGGTCATGCCCGACGGCCATCGACCCCAAGGCCGCCCTCAGCGTGTTCGGCATCACCGGCCTCACCGCCGTACTTCGGCATGCTCGATGTCGGTCGCCCCCGAGCGGCGAGACCGTCTTCGTGTCCGGCGCGGCCGGCGCGACCGGGTCGATCGTCGGCCAGATCGCCAAGATCGAGGGCTGCCGGGCGGTCGGCATCGCCGGCATCCGCGAGAAGTGCGCCTGGCTCGTCGACGAGCTGGGCTTCGACGGCGGCCATCGACTACCGCACCGAGGACATCGTCACGCGCTCGGCGAGCTCTGCCCCGAAGGCATGAACGTCTACTTCGACAACGTCGGCGGCGCATCCTCGACGCTGCCCTCGACCATCTCGCGATCCGGGGCCCGGGTCGTGTTGTGCGGCGCCATCTCGCGTACAACAACGAGCAGCCGCTCCGGGTCCGAACAACCACATGCAACTGGTCATCCGCCGGGCGCGGATGGAGGGCTTCCTCGTCATCGACTACTTCAGCCGCTCTCAGGAGGCGATCGCCGAGATGTCGGGGTGGATCGAAGCCGGACGGTTGACGTATGCCACTGACGTCCTCGACGGGCTCGACGGTGCTTCTGCAGATGGGACGCTGTTCACGCGGCGCCAACGCCGGAAAGGCGATGGTGCGCCTTCTGGTGCAGCTCTCGCGGCCGAGCGCGCCGTCATCGCCGGAGCGGCGGGCGGCATCGGGCCTCGAGATGGCTCGCCGGTTCGGTAGGCCGGCATGACATGGTGACGGTCGACGTCGAGCAGGCGGCATGGATCAGCATCGTCCAGCACTGTTGGTGAGCTCACGGACGAGTGTCTGCCCTCCGTTGCGATGTGCGTAATCACCAGAGGTAGTCGCCCTCGAGACGGCAGTTCGCCAAGCATTCGGAAATGTGCACCTGCTGTGCAACAACGCCGGGGTCGGCGTCAATGGGGCTGGTTGCCGATCCGTCCAATCTGGCGGCGTGGCACTGGACAGTCGACGTCAACCTGTGGGGGGTGATCAACGGCTGCAAGGTGTTCCTTCCGGGCATGATCGAACACGGTGAGCCGTGCCACATCGTCAACACCGCATCGTTGGCGGGGCTCGGTTCGCAGCCGACCACGGGTGCGTACAACATCTCGAAGCACGGAGTCGTCGCGCTCTCCGAGACCCTGGCAATGGAGATGCGTCTGAGCGGGGACGTCGGTCGGGGTCTCAGTCGTGTGCCCGGCTTCGTAGCGACCCGCATCGGTGAGAGTCGTCGCAACATGCCGATCGACGTCCGCGCCGCGGTCGCTCCCGTATCGGCATCTGCGGCTCGGGGGAGCGATGCGAGCGCGGGTCTGATCGCCCAGGGCCTGACCGCGGTGACCGTGGCCCGAGCGGTGCACGACGCAGTTCGCACGACGACTTCTGGATACTCACCCATGAAGCGTCGAAGGCGAGCGTTCTCCAGCGTGCCCGAGACATCGTCGACGGCGTCAACCCGGCGCCGGCCACGATGCGCCATGGATCCATGCGGGAACTTGCCGGCAAGACAGCGGTCATCACCGGCGCGGCGAGCGGTATCGGTCTCGAAATGGCTCACCGATTCGCCCGAGCCGGCATGAGGATCGTCGCCGCCGATGTGGAGCAGGCAGTTCTCGAACACGCGGTGAGCCAGCTGTTGAGCGCCGGATATGAGGCGCTGCCGTTCGTTGTCGATGTTCGCCACTACCAAGAGGTCGTGGCACTCGAAGCGGCGGCTCGCGAAGCGTTCGGCAGTGTCCATCTCTTGTGCAACAACGCCGGCGTCGGGGCCGACGGTCCGGTTGCCGATCCAACCAACCTCGAAGCGTGGCGATGGACCATCGACGTCGATCTGTGGGGTGTGATCCACGGCTGCAAGGCATTTCTGCCGGGCATGATCGAACACGGTGAGCGGTGCCATGTCGTGAACACCTCATCGATGGCCGGCTTGAGCTCCACGCCGATGATGGGGGCCTCACGCCATCGCCAAGTACAGGTCGTCGCGCTGTCGGAGACCTTGGCGATGGAGATGCGGGCGGCGGGCACCGACGTCGGGGTGTCTGTATTGTCCCGGCTCTGGTGGCCACCCGTATCGCCGACAGCGACCGCGACATCCCAGACGACGTGCGAGCTCAGCTCACGTCCAACCCAGCGGAGCAGCGCTTGAAGGAGAAGATGGAGCCGGCGGTGCGGTCTGGCATGGCGGTCGACGTCATCGGCGACGCGGTGCTCGACGCCGTGGTCAACGATCACCTTCTGGATCATCACCCACGCTGACAAGTTGCCAGGAGTTCTCCACCGCGCCCGAGACATCGTTGCCGGTGTCAACCCGATGCCGAAGACTCGAACCACTTGAGCGCCGAAGCACGCTCACTCGACTGGCTGATCGGCTCCTGATTGGCGACGGGCTAGGAGAAACGCCACGCTCTGTTGGATGTGATCGGTGAGGCACCGAACCGCCTGTTCGACGTCGCGGCCGAGCGCAGCGTCGAGCAGTTGGCGATGCTCGCCGCGCACATCTCGATGACCCACCGATCGCTCCGACCAGTTTTGGTAGACGTCAGCCAGATCGCGCGAGCGATCTCGTCACCGCGAGCAGGCGATCGTTGGACAGCCGGCGAGCAGTTCGCGGTGGAAGGTTGTGTGCGCCTCGAGCCATGCCGCCGCGAACGCCGGCGTCGGTCGATGCGGTGTTGGCCAGTACGTGGTGGGCTGCGAGCAATCTCGACTCCCAACCCAGATCGCCGTGCTGGATCGACTGGCGGAGCGCCATCACCTCGATCGAGAGGCGGCATTCGGTGAGTTCGAGCAGATCATCGGCGGAAATCGAAATGACCGAGAACCCGAGTTGCGGCTCGGACTTGGCCAACCCTTCTCCGACGAGTCGTGGCAGGACCTCGCGCAATACACCTTGGCTCACGTCGTACGCCCTGGACAGCGTCACCAACTGCAGCCGCTCGCCGGGCTGGAGCCTGCCGTTCAAGATGTCGCTGCGGAGCAATCCGTAGGTTTCGTTGGTGCGTGTCGACTCAGACGTTTTCTTGGCCATCGTGATCCTTGTGTACTCGCGGGCGCCGAACCCGCGAGCCATGCCGAAGGTGCCGTCGCTTATGCATCGAGCCGAGGGAAGCCCGCCGCTATCGGCGTGACGGTACCAGGCGGGATCAAGTCTGCAGAGTGTTGCGATAATCGCTACTAATCTCGCACATTGGTTGCCGTTGCAGCAATTGGCCAAGTACGGTCCGCCAGAGTCCAGAGCGACGAGCGCTCGGAGAAGCAGGAGTCGCAAGCGTGCGAATCGTCAATTGGAAGAGTCGCCTGGCGATCGAGCTGACCGACGGCTTGGTCGATGTCGCCGATGCCAGCAAGGGCGCGTTCGGGCCAGACGTTCAGGCTCCGTTTACCGACCGCTGGGCCGACTTCGTCGGGTGGGCTGACGGCGTAACGTCGCCGACTCATCCGCTGCCACCTCGCGAGGAACTGGGTGCCACCGTCCCGGCGCCCCGACAGGTCTTCGTCATCGGGCTGAACTACCAGGACCATGCCGACGAAACCAGTACACCTGTACCCGACGTGCCTGTGGTCTTCACCAAGTTTCCGTCCTCATCTCCGGGCCCTACGGCGAGTTGCAACTGACCGGGAACCGGGTCGACTACGAGGTCGAACTGGTCGTCGTCATCGGCAAGCAGGCCAAAGACGTCGCCGAAGACGAAGCGTGGTCGTATGTGCTGGGCTCACCGTCGGGAACGATTTTTCGGACCGCCGAGTGCAGATGGCCGGGGCGCCAGCCCAATTCTCGTTGGGCAAGTCCTTTCCCGGGTTCAGCCCCGTCGGCCCTCGTGTCGTCACGCTCGACGAGTTCGACAACTACTCCGATCTCGGCATCGAATGTGCAGTGAATGGCGTGGTCAAGCAGTCATCGCGGACATCGCTGATGATCTTCGATGTGCCGTACATCATCCGACGCCTGTCGTCGATCGTCACGCTTTTCCCCGGCGACATCATCTTCACCGGCACTCCTGGAGGTAACGCCGTGGGCCAACGACCGATGGTGTTCCTCGAAGCAGGCGATGTCGTGACGACGACCATCGAAGTTATCGGTGTGCTGGAGCACCCTGCTTCGGCGTCTGATCAGCGGCGCTCGCATCACCAAGGGCATCCGGCCCGCGCCGGTGCACCTGAAGGAGCAGCTATGGGGATCAGGGCCAAGGACATCGCGTTCGTCAGGTTCCAGGCACCCGATCTCGACAAGATGGAGGCATTTCTCGTCGCCTTCGGCATGGTGCACGCCGGCGCGACCGAAGACACCTTGTACATGCGAGGTGCCGATGACGATGGCTTCATCCACGTCACTCACCTCGCTGATGAACCCCGTTTCGCTGGATTCGCTCTCTTGGCCAACACGGTCGAGGATTTCGAGGTACTCGCCGCCCTCGATGGATTCTCCGATGTCGGTGACCTCGCCGGTCCCGGCGCGGCGGATGCGTCGTATCGACCATCGACCCGATGGGACTGTCGCTCGAGGTCGTGGCCGGGCGTAGCTCGATGGGAACGCTGTCGGTCGAATCCCCGCCACGCAATGACGCCTCGGTACGTACGAGACTGTCCCAGATCGTTCGTGTGCAGGCAGGGCCGTCTCACGTCAAGCGACTCGGTCACATCGTCCTGAACGTTGCCGACTTTCCGATCGCTCGGGCTTGGTACGAGTCCGTTCGGCATGATCGCACGGACGAAGTGCTGAATCGCGACGGAAGTCGAACGATGGGTGCATTCATGCGGTGTGATCAGGGTGCCGAGTTCGTCGATCACCACACCCTGTTCCTCCTTGGCACAGGCCAGACCGTGTTCAACCACGCGGCGTTCGAGGTGGCCGACTTCGATGACCTGATGGCTGGCCATTCCCACCTCCGAGATCCGGGACTTGCCGAACTCGAGCATGCTCATTCGTGGGGAGTGGGGCGCCACTTCATGGGGAGCCAGGTCTTCGACTATTGGCTCGATCCGTGGGGGCACATGGTCGAGCATTGGACCGACGGTGATCTGTTCGACAACACGGCTCCGACCAACGTCGAGTCGTTCCGCACGCTCCGGTCGACTCCCAGTGGGGCCCAACAGTCCCGAAGGAAGACCGTGCTGGCGCCAAAACACGTGCTGAGCCGCTCCGAACAGCTAGCGAGTCCGCGGATGGCAATGACCGCTGTCGAACGGCGCCGATGGCTTCACGTCGTTAGTGCCGATTGGATTTCCTCGGACGCAACAGGTCAACGGGAGGGAGGAGAGGCGGGGCACGGGCGCGAGGCGCTCCGCGCCTGTTCGAATTCGCCTCGGCTCCGGGAGCGCTGCCCGGTGGCATCGGCCAAACCGAAGAATGGGGTGGGTACTGGACGGTCACCCGGTACGACGACGTCATCGAGGCGATCCGTCGCGAGGATGTGCTCCGGGTCGGGTCGGATGTTCATGCAGATTCCGGACTTCTTCCGAGGTCAGCCCGGTGATTCCGATCGGCGTTGGGCCGCCCGAGCACACGGTGTACCGGCGGGTGCTCAACCGCTCACTTCACGCCCCAGCGAATGGCCGCGATCAGCCGGAGTTTCGCCGGAAGGTACGCGCGACGCCTGTCAGACCTCGTCGGCCAAGCCGCGTTCGATGTCGTGCAGGACTTCTGCTGGGCCGGTCGCGGCCGAAGCGCTTCGCTCTCGTGCTGCGCTTCCCCGACTCGTACGTCGACTCATTGCTCGCTCAGCTCGCGGACAGCGAATCGATCCTGCGCCCGCAGCTGGCGGGGCGAGGCGCCTGCGCCGAGGACACCGATCTTCGATCCGAACCGCCAGTTCGAGATCTTTGCCGAGGGAGTCGCGCCAGGTCGTTGCCGAGCGGCGCGAGCATCCGCTCGATCCCGATGAGGACGTGATCACCGGCGCACTCGAGATCGAGATCGACGGGCACAGGATCGACGACCTGGCGATCACCGGGATCGGAGTGGCCGATCTTTGGAGCCGGCCATCAGACGACTCGCGACAGCATCCAACGCGCGTCCGTTCTTCCTCGCTGTCCAACCCGGGCGACCATGAATCGACTCCGCCGCCGGCCTGACCTGATCGAGTCGGCAGTCGAGGAGTATCTCCGTCTCGACCCGCCGACGCAGGAAAACGTCCCGTTCGCCGTGGCCGAAGACATCAGCATCGGCGGCACGCATGGTGTCGCACGCGGCGACTACGTTCGTCGCTCGTCGTTCGCCGCCTCGAATCGCGACGAGACCCACTTCGAGCACCCGGACGCGTGCATCATCGAGCGCAGCCCGATCTACCCGCACCTTTCGTTCGGGTACGGGCGCCACAAGTGCCGGTGCTCCGCTCGCAAGGATGGAGATCCGGGTGTCGCTCGAAGAGTGTCCTGCGTGCCACGCGGTCCGATTCGATCTCTGGCCGGAGCTCCCGTGCACGGTCCTGCCATCCAGCACGGCGGGATTCCAGACCCTGCCGCTGCGATTCGTCTCCGCGCTCGAACCGAGGTACCTGGCGGGGACGAGGGCGTTCGAAGTCGCAGCGCGAAAGACCTGCGCCGAGCTTGTCCGTCTCAGTTGCCCCAGACGCGGGCGGCGACTCGGGCGACCAGCTCCAGCTTTCGGCTCTGGTCATCTGTGGTGATGAGGTTGCCCTCTTTGGTGGAGGCGAATCCGCATTGTGGGCTGATTGCCAACTGTTCGATCGGAAGCACCGTGGCGGCTTCCTCGATGCGGGCGATCAGGGCGTCTTCGGATTCCAGTTGCGGCACCTTCGAGCTGACGAGGCCGAGTACGACCGTCTTGCCCTTTGGCACGAATCTCAGCGGAGCAAACGTACCCGCTCGTTCGGTGTCGTACTCGAGCAGGAATCGGTCGACATTCAATTCTGAGAACACGTGCTCGGCGATCCAGTCGTATCCACCGCTGAACGCCCACTTGCTGCGGTGGTTGCCTCGGCAGATGTGGATTCCCACGGTGGTGACGTCGCGTGGGATCACGGAATAGCAATCGTTTTCGACGGCAATCGCCCCAGCGAGAGCCTGTTCGGGTTCGCCACCGGTCTGCGTGACCATGTCGGCCCAGCCCGGATCGAGCATCGCTGTAAATCCTTCGTCTACTTGGATGTAGGGCGTGCGCGTCAGCAGCGAGGGCCTGAAGCTCGCCCTTCACCAGCGTTGTCACGTCGTGCTGCAACGCTTCGAAGGTCGGGTATGCCTCGTTGCCGGGGACGAATAGGATCGGCGCCAACACTGCAGGGCTGGGCATCGTGATCTTGTACGGCCCAGGCGAATGCTTCTTGAGGAACGCCGACTCGACACCCGTGTAGCGATGCCGCAACGACAGTTTGCCGACGGCGCCGAGCAAGTCGGATTTCCGTGCCGAGCACGTCGGTGAGATTGCCATCTTCGTCATGCCAGAATGCGGAAGGGCAGTCCTTCGCCACGCCGATTCCATCGGCTGCGTCGAGAAAGTTCGAATACCACGTGTCGCGACGCACCTCGCCGTCGGTGAACACTTCGACACCCGCCTGTTTTCTGGACCTGAAGCAGATCCAAGGTGACGCTGTCCTCGACCGCCCGTAGCTCCTCGATGCTGATGACTCCGGCTTCGTGATCGCGTCGGGCGTCGAGCAAAGCCTGTGGCCGCAGCAGACTTCCCACCTGATCAGCTCGATAGATGTGAACCATGGCCTGTGCCTCGATTCGTGAGTGGGGTGAATTCCGAGTCAGTTCGTTTGGGCAGGGACTGTCGACAACCCATCAGATTCGATGGCGTCGCCGTACTCTTCCCGTGCCCATCGCATGATGACCCGACGGAAACAGAGTTCCCGCCTTGTCGCCGGCGATGCTCATTTCGGTGAAGTCGGTGGTGTCGTCGTCGAGCAGCTTCTGCATGCGCTCGACGGCGACGACGTCCTCGGTGAACCCAATGGTTTGGACCTTGGTGATCTTGGCGAAATGAGCTCTCATCGTCGAGCCCTCGATTGACCGAGTTTGTCCACCAGTAAAGGGTCCGACTCTTCGTGACCGGAGTCATGAAGTGGGCCATGTACATGCGGACGCTCTGATCGGTCGGCTCGTCTTCGCCGTCACGCATGACGTAGATGTGCGCCCGGACGATGCCCGGCGCGATTGCGATGCTGTCGTCGCGCTGTTTGATCGTCGGAGCCCTCGAGTTCCTCGCGCACGATCGGCGGCAGAGGTTTGAGAATCGCCTCCCGGCTGTCCTCTGGATTCGTGCAACAGACCAGGCCGTCCGCGGTCACCGTGGTGATCGGCGGATTGTCGTAGAACGACTCGGGGATCTTGAAGGTCTGGCGATGCAGGAACACGAAATGGGTGAGGTCGTAGAGATTCTCGAGCATGAACAGGTAGCTGCCCTTGAGCTCGAAGAAGCCGTGGAGCACCCTGAACTCCGGGTTCGCTAGCTGGGGCAGGTCGGGGAAACGTGAGTAGTCGGCTTCGCCGTCTCCCATCCAGATGAATACGAGCGGGCCGCGCTCTTCGACCGGGTACCTCTTGAGCTGCCGCTTGGGAACAGGAGCATTGGCCTGCGAGGGAATCCGGGCAACCACGCCATCGGAGCTGTAGCACACGCCGTGATAGCTGCACACCAGGTTGTCGCCGTCGACGATGCCCTCTGACAAGGGTATGAGCGGTGCAAGCATCGATTCTGAAAGGCCCGAAGCTCGCCGGCCTCGGTGCGAAAGAACACGATCGACCGCTCCAGAAGCGTCCTCGCCATCGGCTTGCGACTGAACTCGTCCACCGTTCCCGCGACGTACCAATGGTTGTAGAGCAGCGGCGTTCGGATGTACTCCTGGATGCTGTTGATCATGAAGCGACGGTTCGCGAACCAGCGCCAGCGGAACCTCGACCTCGTCGTCAGGCACATCGGCGCCGTATTCGTCCTTCGCCCACTTCAGAATCACTCGGCGGAAAAGAATCCCGGCCTTGTCGCCGGCGATGTTCATCTCCTCGACGTCGGTAGTGTCCTCATCGAGCAACTTCTGCATGTGTTCAACCGCCACGACGTCCTCTGCGAAGCCCGTCTTGATGAACATCGTCATCCCGGCGAAGTGCTCATCGTTGTGCACGTCGCGGTTGATGGAGTAGCTCCACCAGTAGAGGCACGTGTCCTTGGTGACGGGTGTCATGTAGTGATTGATGTAGCCCTGGACGCTTTCCTTGGTCGGCTCGTCCTGCCCGTCCACCAAGACGTACCAGTGCGCCAGGACCAGCGCCCGGAGAAACGGCGATGGTGTCGTCCCGTTGGGTGATGGCCTTGCCGGCCAGCTCCTCTCTTGGCGGGCGGCGGCAGCGACATCAGGACGCTGTGGGAGTCCTCCTCGGAGTTGGTGCTCACGACCAAGCCGTCGCTCGGTCACCGTAGTGATCGGCGGAATGTCGTAGTACGAGTCGTCGAAGTCGAAGGTGTTCCGATGCAGGTAGACGAAGTGGGTGAGGTCGTAGAGATTCTCGAGCATGAACAGGTAGCTGCCCTTGAGCTCGTAGAAGCCGTGGATACCCGGTAATCCGGGATTCCCGAGCTGCGGCACGTCGGGGAAACGCGAGTAGTCGGGTTCGCTGTCGCCCATCCAGATGAAGACGAATGGGCCGCGCTCTTCGACGGCGTACGTCTTGAGCTGGCGCTTCGGCACGGGGGCGTTGGCCTGGGACGGGATCTTCACCAGCGCGCCGTCGGTCGCTGTAACAGATCCCGTGATAGCTGCAGATCAGGTTGTCGCCGTCGACGATGGCCTCCGACAACGGGATACGAACGGTGCAAGCAGCGGTTCTGCATCGCTCGGAGTTCACCGGCCTCGGTTCGGAAGAACATGATCGAGCGCTCGAGCAGCGTCCTGGCGACCGGTTCACGACTGAATTCGTCCACCGTCCCAGCGCAGTACCAGTGGTTGTAGAGCAAGCGGCGTACGGATGTACTCCTGGATGCTGTGGATCACAGTTGGTTCCCCCCTCTGATAGCCGTATTCCCCGTCGAGGACCCTAGCTACCAATCGCTTGCTTGTCTAACGGCAATTGATTGGTGACCGGGTGGCCACACTCGTCGAACATCTCGCGTCGCCGTGAACCGCCGACTGCGCTGGTGAAGACTTCGTCGACAAGCAAGCGCTTGGTGCGCTAGGTTCGCTGCTGCGACGCCATCGGTGATGGGGCTCGGGGACCAGGGCCAGACGTTCATTGGTCCGCCGATCTGATCTTCCACACCGAGGCCGATCCCGCCTCGTCCGACTCGATGCCGAGGTGAATCGAAGATGGCAACCGTGAAGATGTCGCTACTCATGAGCGAGAACGTGACGATCTGGGACTACAACCACCCTCGTCACCAAATCGATGTCGCTGTTCAGGCCGAGCAGGCGGGATTCGACTCCGTCCAGTTTGCCGACCACGTGGTCTTGGGCGCCGGGTGTGACATCGTCGGCGCGCCCGAGAACCTGCGCACCTACATGATGCCGGGCAACCAGCCGCCGACGTTTCCCGCACCCGAACCCGATCGTCATGATGTCGGGCGTCGCCGCGGCGACGACCCAGCTGCGAATTCGTCGGTGCCGCAGTCCTTGCGCCGCTGCGTCACCCGCTGCTGCTCGCCAAGGAGCTCGGCACGCTCGATCAGCTGGCCGAAGGACGTCTCGTGGTGGTGCCACAGGTCAGCTGGCACAAGGCCGAATACGACGCGCTGGGAGTGCCGTTCCATCGGCGTGGAGACATTCTCGACGAGCAACTCGAGATCATGAAGGCCGGCTGGGCCGAGTCGCCGATCTCGTACCACGGCGAGTTCTTCAACTTCGACGACGTGTACGTCGAACCGAAGGCGTATCGGCCCGAGGGCCCGACGCTGTGGTTCGGCGGATCGAGCATGCACCGGCGAATGATCGACCGCCTTGTCAAGTACGGCTCGGGCTCTCATGAACGTGGTGTCTCCGCTGCCGGGCGCGATCGAGTCGCTCAAACGGCGATGGAAGCCGCCGGACGCGACATCTCGCGAGCTCGAGTTCGTGACCGGGCTCGGTGGCCGCCTCCCCGATGGCCCCGACTCACTTGCCGATCTCGACGAGACGCTCGCCAAGCTTGGCCCGCGGCTCGATGCCGGCTACACGACTTTTAGCATCAAGCCGTGCCAGTTCATCGATGATGCGGCCCACCTGCCCGAGTTCCTCGAAGAGGTCGTTACCAAAGGCCACGCGATCGCCGCTGAGCGCTGAGTCATCTGATCCCGAGTCACCAGAAAGCAGTGATGACATGACCGACACCAAACTCGTCTTGATGCTGAGCGAGAACATCACGCTGTTCGACCCGGACGACCATCGGGCGGTGATCGATGCGGCGGTCCTGGCGGAGCGTTGCGGGTTCGACGGCGTGATGATCAGTGAACACGTGGTGCTCGGAACCGGCTCCGACGCCAACGGCGTCCCCGAAGATCCCCGAACGTTCGTCGAGCCCGCCAACCAATCGTCTGACTATCCGTGGCCGAGTTCGCTGGTATTGATGTCGGCGATCGCTGCGGTCACGAGTCGGCTGCGGATCATTGCTGGCGCCGTCATCGCACCCGTTGCGTCATCCGCTGTCTGCTCGCCAAGGAGCTGGGCACCCTCGACCAGCTTGCCGAGGGTCAGCCTCGTTGTCATCCCCAGCGTGAGTTGGCATCGAGCCGAGTACGACGCGCTCGGTGTCCCCTTCTCCCAACGCGGGCGGATTCTCGACGAGCAACTCGAGATCATGCAGGCGGCATGGACCGATTCGCCGATGTCGTACCACGGCAAGTTCTTCGACTTCGACGACGTCTACCTCGAACCGAAAGCTCATCGATCCGGCGGGCCGATGATGTGGTTCGGCGGACCAACGATGCACCCTCCGCTCGTGCGACGACTCCTTCGCTACGCGTCGCGGTGTGATCGGCTTCGGGCCGGTCCCCCCGACGAGTTCGACATCCTCGCCGCGGCATTCGCAGAGCAGGATCGGGACGTCACCGAGCTGGAACGCGCCGCCTTCCTCGGCGGCCGTTTCCCGATCCGGACGGAGAACGCCAGCATCGACGAAGCCCTCGTTCGGCTGAGAGCCCGTCGAGCAGCAGGCATCACCACCTTCTGCCGTCAAGCCGGCCCAGTTCGTCGACCACGCCGACCACCTCGGTGAGTTCATGGAGGAGATGGTCGCCATCGGACCGCCACATCGCCACCGACGCCGAAGCGACTCGCCATGACTGAGCCCGCTCGATCGGTTCGGCGCATCTGCCCGGCAAGGTCGCCTTCGTCACCGGGGGGGGCACCGGAATCGGCGGCGCCGTCGCCCTGCGGCTCGCCGCCCGCGGCGTCCGACGTCGCCATCGCCGGTCGCCGCCTCGAACCGCTCGCTGCCATCGCCGACGCAGCGGAGCGATGGCCGTGCAATGCGACGTCAGCGACGCCGGTTCCGGTCGATGCCGCCGTCAGGGCATCGATCGACCGCTTCGGTGGCCTCGACATCGTCGTCAACAACGCAGGCGTCGCCCAACGCGCCGGCATCGAGGATCTCGACGACGACGGCTGGACGCCGAATGATCGACATCAACCTGACCGGTCCGGCTCGGGTCGCCCGCGCCGCTGCCGCCCCACCTCCGAGCACGCGGTGGTGGGGCCATCGTGAACGTCGCTTCGGTCGGCGCGCTCTTCGGGGCGAGGAAGTCCGTCGCCTACGGCACGACGAAGGCCGGGCTGCTCGGACTCACCAGGTCGACTGGCCGTCGACCTCGGTCCGTGCCGGTATTCGAGTCAACACCCTGTGCCCCGGCTGGGTCGACACGCCGATGGCGGACAAGGCCGCCGCGGCCGCAGCGCAGAATCCATGGCGTCGACGACGAGCAGTCGCGTGAGATCCTCGTTCGCAACAACCCGATTCGCCGTATGGCCGACCCGGACGAGATCGCCAGCTGCGTCGAGTTCCTGGTCAGTGACGCCTCGTCGTTCGTCACCGGGACGATGCTGATCGCCGACGGGGGCCAGACCATCGTCGATCTCGGCACCTTGGCGCTGAGCACGTGAACGTCGTAGCCCCGTTTTGGCATCGCACCGCATCCGCCCGCACTGCTCGTCCCAGCCAGGAGTGATCATGCCCAGTCCGCTTCCCACATCGCTGCCGGCACGGCTTCTGGAACAGCAGGCCACCCTGGGTGCATGGCTGTTCCTCCGGGAACCGCTGGCCGCCGAGATGGCCGCCAAGGCCGGGTACGACTACGTCTGCATCGACATGCAACACGGCTTGATGGACCTTCCGACGATGTCGACGATGCTCGCCCACATGGATGGCTCGGACACCGTGCCGATCGTGCGGACCACCACCCTCGACGGCGGCCTGATGGGTCGGATCATCGACGCCGGCGCACTCGGCGTCATCGTGCCGATGGTCAACACCGTCGAGCAGGCCACCGCAGCGGTCCGAGCCTGCCGGTACGCCCCTTCGGGGGAGCGCAGTGTCGGACCGATGGGTGCCATCGCCCGATACGGCGGTCGCTACATGCAGGTTGCCGACGACGCCATCCACGTGATCCCGATGATCGAAACCGTCGAAGCGGTCGAGAACGTCGACGCCATCGCAGCGGTCGAGGGGATCACCGCCCTGTACGTCGGCCCCGCCGATCTCTCCGTGAGCATGGGGATGCCCTCGGGTATGGATCAGCCCGAATCCACCTTCGATGCTGCATTGCGGCGAGTCGTTTCCGCCTGCGAAGCGAACGGGGTCATTCCGGGCATCCAGGCGTCTCCCGACCTGGTGGCCAAGCGGCGCGAGCAAGGCTTCACGATGATCACCGTCGGTTACGACTACCAGCCGATGCTGGCCGCGTTCCGCGCCGATCTGGCGACCTCGAAGTCCCACCTACCATCCTGAACCCAACCCGACACGAGAGCAGCATGACCTCCACACCGCACATCGCAGTCATCATCGGATCGACGCGCTCCGAGCGTTTCGCCGACAAGCCCGCCGCCTGGCTGATGGAACAGGCGGCCAGCCGCGTCGACTTCTCCGCCGAACTCGTCGATCTGCGCGACTTCAACCTTCCGATGTTCAACGACCGTATGTCGAACAAGTTCGTGCCGACCTCGGACCCGAACGCCATGGCGCTGGCAAGCGAAGCTCGCCGAGTTCGATGGCTTCATCTTCATCGTGTCCGAGCACAACCACTCGATGCCCGGCTCCTTGAAGAACGCCCTCGATCATGCGTACCGCGAGTGGAACCGCAAGCCGATGGGCACGCTGGGTTACGGGGGAGTCGGAGCAGCACGCGCCATCGAACACCTCCGGTGCGTCGCCATCGAGCTGGAGATGGTGCCGGTGCGCGGTGGGGTCCACATCGCCGGGCCCGACTTCTTCGCCGTGTACCCGATGTTCGGCAACGCCGAAATGGCGGCGATCGAGGATCACCTGCGCGACGCCCTGACCTCGTTGTTCGACGAGATCGTCTGGTGGGCGACTGCCACCAAGGCGGCTCGGGGGTAGTCGATGGACGATGACTCCGACGACCGCTACCGAGCGACCGACGAGCTGCTGCTGACGACCAAGCAGGTGCGCAGACGTCTCGACCTCACCCGACCGGTCCCTCGGGCCGTTCTGCTGGAATGCATCGACATCGCCAGTCGCGCGCCGGTCGGTGGCAACAAGGAACGCAACAACTGGCTGATCGTCGAGGATCCGTCACTGAAGGCCCAGATCGCCGACCTCTACCGCGCTCGCGCCCAGAAGTACTTCGCGTCGACGGATCGGGGCATGGCGGCCAGCGGCAACTCCAGAGGTCAGGGAGTCGTCGAAGTACCTGGCCGACCACCTGCACGAGGTGCCGGCCATGGTGATTCCGATGCGAAGTGATCGAGTCGACCTCGCGTCGCACGCCGAGCGGTCGAGCTGGTACGGATCGATCCTGCCCGCAGTTTGGAGCTTTCAGTTAGCGCTGCGTTCGCGCGGGATCGGCTCATGCTGGACGACCCAGCACCTGGCCTACGAACGAGAGGTCGCCGACCTGCTCGGACTTCCCGACGACGTCACGCAGGTCGCTCTGCTTCCTGTCGGATACTTCACCGGTGACGGCTTCTCGCCGGCACTGCGCCAGCCCGCCCACGACATCACTTTTCTCGACCACTGGGGAAACCTGGTCCGCTCCGACGCGTAGGCCGAGCGGTGCAGCTACGAGGCCTTGGCGCCTGTGACGTAGAAGTCGATCAACCCCTGGGCCACGACCTCGGGTCGTTTGTCGCGCGAGCCGGTGAACCAACGGGAGCCTCCGAGCGTCCCGTCCACCATGGCGAAGGCCATGATCTCGGGGTCGACGTCGCGTCGGATCTCGCCCGACACGATCCCCTCGTTGATGACCTGGACCCACAGTCGAAGCACGCCACTGCGAAGGTGAGCGATCGCCGCAAGTGACTCGAGCTCACTGAACGCTCGCGTCTCGTTGCGCAGGATGAGTGCACGGTACGGGTTGGCCGCAGTCGACATGACGGCGCTGCGAATCAAGCGCGAGAGGGCTGTGAGACCACGGTGCTCGTCGCAGATGGCGATGGCGTTGTCGAGCGCCTCTTGCAGGCTCGGTCGCAGCAGTTCGACGACGATCTGTTCCTTGGAGTCGAAGTGGTAGTAGAGGCTGCCCGACAGGATGCCCAGCGGCCTCGCCGATGTCGCGGACGGTGGCATCTTTGATGCCACGTTCGGCGATGACCTTGGCGGCGACCTCCAAGATCTCGTCGCGCCGCGACGTCGCCTTGCCGTTGGTTGACTTCGTGGACGTTCTCGCCATTCGATCCTCGCAAGCCGTCGCGGTGGCTGCCAATGTAGCCAGCGGCACCCGACGCGGCACGCCAGGGCTCGTCATCAAGCGCTTGCTTTGTTAGTCTTCCGGCCACGGAAGTACTTCGGCGGCCGGCTCTGGGTGCTGCGTCGAGACCGAGTCGCTGAGGAGACCACGCGATGCGCCCACGGACCTACCGGATCCTCGTCACGAACGACGACGGTGTGTCGTCTCCTGGTCTCGGGATCCTTGCGGCTCGGATCGCCTCCGACGGCCATGACGTGGTCGTGGCGGCGCCCTCGAAGGAGTTCAGCGGTGCCGGCGCTGCGATCGGCGGGATCATGAGGGGCGACGAGATTCGTAGCAGCCGGGTCCAGTTACCGACGCACTGGACCTCACGGCGTTCGCCGTCGACGGTCCCCCGGGGCGCTGCGTCCTGGCCGCTGCTCTCGGTGGTTTCGGGTCCGCGCCCGGATCTGGTGCTCTCGGGGATCAACCCTGGCGCGCAACGTCGGCAAGTTCCTCCAACTCCACAGCGGCACGCTGGGTGCTGCACTCACCGCGGCAGGCATGGGTGTCAATGCCATGGCCGTCAGCATCGAACCGTCCCTCCCCGACCCACTGGGCACCGCCGCAACCGTCGCGGCGAGGCTCATCGACCACCTCGCCGATTGCGATGCCCGCACGACGCTAACCTCAACGTGCCCGATGTGCCCGCTCGATCAGGTCAAGGGCCTCCGGACGGCTCCGGTGGTTCGTGGCGGTGAGCACGCATCGTCCTGGCGGTACGGCGCCCGGTGTCCAGACGATCGACTGGTCGCCATCGTCGCCGAATCCCGGCCGGCCGGCCCGGCCCGGCGAGACCGACTCCAGCCTCCTCAAGGAGGGCTTTGCGGTCCTCACACGCGTCGTGCCACCGGCCGACTGCGCGCCGGACCCCTTCCCTGAGGGCATCATCTGAGCCCTTGTCGAGCGACAAGCAAGCGCTTGGTGCGCTAGGTTCCAGCACTATCCCCTCCAAGCGCGAAAGGGTCGGGCAAGCACACGACATGGCCACGGTCAAACTCATCCTGAACATGAGCGAGAACTGGACGATCTGGGATCCGAACGACGCTCGGGCCCAGGCCGCCGCCGCCGTGCAGGCCGAGCGAACATGGGTTCGACGGTGTGATGTTCAGCGAGCACATCGTCCTTGGGCCGAGGTTCTGACGCCAACGGCGTGCCGACCAACGTCCGCGAGTACGCGATGCCGGGCAACCAGGCGCCCGACCTATCCGTGGCCGAGCTCGATCGTGCTGATGGCCGGCCGTCGCCGCTCTCACTTCCACGCTGAGGCTGATCGGCGCGGCGGTACTCGTCCCGTTGCGGCATCCGCTCCTGCTCGCCAAGGAACTCGGAACACTCGATCAGCTGTCGGATGGCCGCCTCGTGATCCTGCCATCGGTGAGCTGGCACGAGGCCGAGTACGACGCGCTCGGGGTGGCGTTTCATCGCCGGGGCGACATCCTCGATGAGCAACTCGAGGTGATGAGTGCGACCTGGGCCAACTCGCCGGTGTCGTATCACGGCGAGTTCTTCGACTTCGACGACGTGTATCTGGAACCGAAGGCGCACCGGCCCGAAGGCGATCACCATGTGGTTCGGCGGTTGGACGATGCACGAACGCTTGACGCGACGCTTCGTCAAGTACGGCTCAGGAATCATGTGCAACGGCCCAAGGCCCAAGGCGTCCGAGCTACAACGACTCGCTGGGCTACTCGAAGCGTCAGGCCGCGACATTGCGGAGATCGAGTTGATCTCCGGGATCGGCGGCCGATTCGCCGGTCCCGATTCGATCGCCGACCTCGATGAAGCACTCGCCAACCTCGGACGCAAGATCGCAGAGGGATATACGGACGTTCTGCGTCAAGCCGTGCCAGTTCATCGACGATGCGGCCCATCTCGCGCGAGTTCATGGAGGAGATCGTCACCAAGGTCTCCACCATCGCCGCCGAGTTCGACGAGCGGCCAGACAACATGCAAACGTCCGAAGTCCTGTCACGTCCAACTACACGAGGATCCATGACCGACATCTCCTCCATCCCCAACGTGCTCACCGACGAACTGCGCGACCTGTTGTCCAGCCTCAGCGTCGCGACGATCACCAACCAGCTACAGAACCGCGGGCTCCGATCGACGTTCCTCTCCGGGCTCAAGCCGTTGCTCGGCGACCAGTCGATGGTGGGCCGGGCCCGCACGCTGCGCTACGTCGCTCACCGTCAGGACAAGCTCAAGGAACTCGCCGGGGGCATGAATGCCCAACGCCGCGCCGCCGAAACCGCGGAACCCGGAGACGTGTTGGTGATCGAGGCACGCGACGTTCCCGATGCCGGCACCGTTGGCGACATCTATGCGATGCGCGCCGTACCACCTGGGTGCGGTCGGCATCGTGACCGACGGTGCGCTACGAGACACTCCCGCAATTGCCGAGCTGGGCAAGCCGGTGTATCACCGTTCCTCTCACGCTTCGACCTGGGCTCGGCATCACATGCCGTTCAGCAACGACGAGCCGATCACCTGCGCTGGTGTCTACGTCGAGCCCGGCGACATCATCGTCGGCGACGCCGAGGGCGCGGTGGTGATCCCTCATGCGCTTGCCGAAGAAGTCGCACGCGATGCCGTCGAGCAGGAGCGTCGCGAGGCGTTCGCGATCGATCGGGTCAAGGCCGGCGAATCGTCGGTCGACGTCTTCCCGCTCTCGAAGGAACGGCAGCCGACTTCGAGGCATGGTCCGGGCGGAGGTCCTGAACACAGAAGGAGATCAGTGACCATGGCACAACGACGCTCGATCGAGATCGATGGTCTGTCGCATCTGGCGGCGATTCCCGTGGCGACCCGGATCGGCCCGCTGCTCGTCTCCTCGGTCATCGTCTCGTTCGACCCAGGCACCCGCAAGGTCCCCGCCGAGACGGCAGCACAGGTGGCCAATATTTACACCCATGTCGGCAAGATCCTCGCCGAGGCCGGTCGCGACGTGGGAGCACGTCGCGAAGATGGAGTTCTGGGTGCCGAGCGACGACGTGCGGGCAGAGATCGATGCCATCTGGACGCACGCACTTCCCCGATGCGGCGTCACGCCCTTCCCGCCACATCCACGTCACCGGCAAGTTCGTCTCAGCCTCCCTGATGGCCTACATCGTCGACTGACCACGATGGGGTCGGATTTCAGTCTCGGTTGGGGCGGAGGCGCGTTGGCGCGCGGCGCCGAGCTTCGTCGCGGCCTTGGCGAACATCGCCGCGTCGTTGCTGACCATGATGAACGAGTACCCCTCGTCGGTGGCCGCTGCTGCCTGCTCGGCATCTCCGACTGCGGTCCCGAGAGGGAGTGCGCGTCGGTGGCACTGGGCGAGCAGATTGTCGACGAGTGCTGCAACTCGGGACTCGAGCCCGAGAGTCCGCTCGACATCGTCAGGTCGCCCATGCCGATGAAGGCTGCGCTGAGCCCCGGGAGATCGAGCAACGGTTCGACCTGTTCGAGTGTTGCTCGGTCCTCGATCTGGACCGCCTTCACGACCTGATCGCCAGAGGTTCGGTAACCCGAGCCCAGAAGACCCCACCGGCCCGCACGCGAGGTGATCCCCATGCCCCGTACGCCCGCCGGTGAAAACGTCATCTGCGACAACGCCTGAGCCGCTTGTTCGACGGAGGTCACTTGGGGGACGAGGATTCCGTTCGCTCCCGAGTCGAGGACGCGCTGGAGGTAGTTGCCACTCCGGTCGGGCACCCGGACGAAGGCCGTCATCCCCAACGACTGGGCGACGAGGATCTGGGTGTACGCCGTTTCGAGCGTCAGCGGACTGTGCTCGAGATCGATGACGACGAAGTCGAACCCGGCATGTGACAGCAACTCGAGCGTTTCCAGGCTGGGCAACTTGACCCACGTGCCGAAGGTGGGTCTGCCGGGTGCGCCGAGCCCCGGAAGCGACGTTGCGGCGCTCGCTCATGAAGGCATCGGATAGTCGTCGGCGTTCAGCACCCAGCCGGCTGTGGACGAGAAGTCGTGGCGTGGCGGGGCGAACAGGTCGAGCAACTGGCTGGGCGCAGTGAACCACTGCGATCCGTGGATCGCAGGCGGCGGGATCACCGTGACCGACGGCGACGTGCAGAACTGATGATCGTCCTCCGCCCACTCGGCCATGTCGGTGGTCCACGGGTACCGAATGTGGTGCATGAAGTCACCGGCCAACTGCAGCGAGATCTGCTCGAAGTCGTCATGATGGTGCGGCGACATCTTGTTCTCGGGGCGCGGCCTTTCGAAGTCGTAGAACGCGTTGACCATGAAGGTCGTCGTACGGAACAGCCGGCCCATGCGGTTGGCGTCAGGCTTGTAGTCGTCGAGCCGGTACACGCGGATCTTGAAGCCGTCGACCGGATCGGGCCATTGCGCGAACGGAGCAACGTACGGGTCGGGCTCGTCGAAGAAGGCGTTGTTCCGACACCTCTGAGTCAGATCGTCGGACCGGGTCGTGAACAAGCGAATCAGCACGCAATCGGCGTTCAAGGTGACCGCGGAGTCGCCGGGCGGCATCGCGATCAAGGCTCTGTCGATCGCCGGTTCGGTCTGGTCCCCAGCAGTGCACGTCACGTCGGCACCGTCTCCCGATGTCAGTGCGACGTACTCGTCGAGCTGTTCGCTGACGCTCGAACGCGTCGCCAGCGACGCCTTCGGTGTAGGCGATGACCATCGACTGCGATCGGACCCACCACGTCTTGCTGCCGGCTTCGCTGGTAGTGGTGGAGTCTATCGTCGCGAACTCGAAGTACTGGGCGGGCTTGGTCGGTGGCTTCCGGCCTGGAGTGCTCAGCCCGGCACGCAGGTCTTTCGAGGGGGTGGTGGCGGTGGCGCTCATGTTACTCTCCGTCTCGGTGACGGCGACGGTGACGTCGCGTTGTCGGTGATCAGTGGCGTGGCCGGTGCGTGCCGTGCGAGTGGTCGTACCGGTGGTGGTGCTCGGCCAAAAGGTTGTGCCCGTAGTCGCCGCCGTTCGGCGTTCGGACGAGCGTGTGGATGTGGTTTCGGGTCGGTTGGCGATTGTCGAACACGACACCGGGATGGTGGTCGAACTCGATCAGCATCACCGGGCCGTGGATGCGGTAGTAGAAGGGGTCGCTGTCGGTCGTCCCCCCGAACCACTGGAACCAGGTGTCGTCGAGATGGTTCTTCACGTCAGCCAACGTGAGCGCGGCCCGTGCCCGAGGCGCTCGATCTGCGTAGGCGCTGATCAGCCGAGTGAAGATGGACCGCTGCCCGTCAGTCATCTCGGCGCCGGCGACCCCGTCGTAGGGGAGCACGACGTTGTCGTGGAGGGCGCCCGCCATCACCCGCCCGTCGAACGGGTCGTTGAGCTCGTCGGGCAGGTCCTCACGCATGATCGACGGTCGGGTGATCGCCCGCGTGCGTTGGGCCTCATCGAAGGAGCGGATGAGGTCGATGCCACCCTGCTCCTCGTCGTCGAACAGCGCTGTGCCGGCGAGCGGGCCGGTCCGGATTCGCCGTGGCTCGGAACCCATGAACTGTGGGGTGACGACCAGATGGTCGTCGACCACGACGGCGTTGACGTTCAGATGGTGGCCGTCGAACTGGAAGCCCCATGGTTCGTCGCCGCCGGGCCGACCGAAGATCGACACGAAGTACGGCCACTCCCCGAACGAGTCAGCGTCGGCGCCAAGGTCGACGACGAACTGATTGATCCGCATGATCGTGCGGGCCTGTCGGTAGCCGTGCTCCGACAGCGTTGCCCGTAGCAGGCCAAGCCCGAGCTGGCGCCCCGCCGGGTCGAGGTCCTCCAGCATCACGCCGTGCCGGAAGTGGTTCATGTGGACGTTGATCCAGGTCCGCCATTCCTGTGCGCCCATGTCGAACATCGCGCGGTCGCGCTGGTCCGGCGACAATGCGGCGATGAACGCCAGCGCGGCGTCGGTCAACGGCCGCGTGTCGATCCCCGTGGGCCGCGTCGAGAACAGACCGTCGATCACCGTGCCGTCGGTCGTCACTCCCACGAACGGGTGCTGCAGTGTGCACAGACGGCCGTCGACGAGCGCCTGGACCACCGACGGTGGGCGCTCGATACGCGTCCGAGCCGACATCGGCGGCAACGGGTTGAGCCCGAGCGAGTCCCATGTCGATCGCCTCCCATCAGCCGGGCTACAGATCGGGCGTTGGCATGAGCCCGAGAATGTTGCGTCCGTACAATTGCATGCAGGTGTCGTAGTCAGATCCGGTGTGCATGCGCGCTGCGTGCGCATCGCGCCAATAGCGCTGCATCGGGTTGCAGGTCGCCAAGGCACTGGATCCCGCCCCGACGAACAGCCGCTCGACGACCTGCAGGGCGCGCTCGGTGATGAACGGCAGGCGCTGGATCATCTCGTGGAACACGGCTTCGGACAGCCGTTGACGACGCTCGCCGAAATCTCGCAGTTCGTCGATGATCTGCTTGTAGTAGGCGGTCAACGACTCGATCTCGTGCATCGACTCGGCGAGCCGCATGTGGCCGCTCGCATTCACGATGCCTGCAGCGTTGGTGTAGGCGTGCTTGCGAACCTTCTGGCGCTTGACGAACTCCTCGATCATCCCGTCGCGCACACCCGAGAGCGATGGCCGGGAGGAACGACGCGAACGACGCCGGCATCGGCACCGCAGCGAGCCAGTTGTCGACTGTTCCCGCTCCCTTGGAGTACAGGAACGTCAAAGCGTCCAGACCCTCGAGCCGATCGTTCGAAACGAACAGGTTGTCGAACACCAGGTCATTCGATCCCGAGCCAGCCATCGCACGCGATTGCCAGGTGTCGTCGATCGTGTACTCGCTCTTGTGAGCAATGAACATGAACGGGCGCAACGTGCGGCCGGAATACAGGCCGTCGCTGGCATCCGGGACCTTCAGGCCGACTATCGCCCACTCGGCGTGATCACAGCCACTCGACCAGCGGCCGCGCCCGTTGAGGATCACACCTCCGTCGGCGAGTTTGGCCACCATCGATGGAGATCCCGACGAAACGATCCACGTATCTGGCCCGTCGGCCCACACCTGCTCCTGGATGGATGGTTTGAAGAGGGTGATGGCGACCTGGTGCACGTTCGACACGCCCGTCACCCAGCCCGTCGACGGGCACGCCTTGGTGACCAAGCGCACCGCCTCGAGGTAGTCCCACAGGTCTCGCTCGTCGCCGCCATACTTCTTCGGCACGAACGCCCGCACGAATCCGGCACGGCGGATGAGGTCGATGTTCTCTTTGGAGACCCGGCGATCGTCCTCCGTCTGCTGTGCGCGGGCGGCGATCTCTCCGAGGAACGGCCGGATCCGGTCGGAGAGCGATCCACCGTCGTTCGCGGCGAGGCGAATCGGCGCTGACTTCCAGGGACATGGTCATGTCCTCCCCCTTCTCACGATGCCGGTCTTCACGATGCGAGCCGCTCGATGATGGCTTCGGCGTGGGCGACGATGTCGGATTCCTTCTCAGGGAACTGACGAACGCCCTCGGCGCGGATGAACGACACGTCGAACATCCCGATGAACATGAGCAGCATCCGGACCAAGGGCTCCTGGAAGTCGAAGGCGGTCATCGGCGGCGAGGCGTAGTCGCCTCCCCGGGCCTCGATCACGAACACCTTCTTGCCGAACAGCAGACCCCGTGACTGCCCAGGAGCCGCGAACTCGAACGTTCGCCCGGCGACCGTCACGTAGTCGAACCAGCGTCTTCAGCTGCGTAGTGATCGTGAAGTTGATCAGTGGAGATCCGATCACGATGATGTCGGCGGACTCCAGTTGCGTGATGAGTCGATCCGAGATGGCCGCCGCCTCGGCCATCGCAGGCGTGTGCTGATCGGACGGAAGGAAGTTGCCAGCAAGTGCATCCGGACCGAGATGCGGAATCGGATCGAGCACGAGATCGAGCGTTTCGACCTTGACGTTCTCATGCGACGCAACCCACGTCGCGACGAACTTGTCGGACAGCGTGCGCGTGTGCGAGTTGATCAGGTTCGGACTGGATTGGATGTGGAGCAGCTTCGGCATCGGTTCCCCCTAGAAGCGTCGATCCGGCTAAGACGTGACGGTAGTCACGATCCGAACATTTGACAATTAGATCTTTCTGACTTCTAACATCGGAGAGACGAATAGTCCAACCTGCCGGAGAGGCGGAGCAAGATGAGCTTGCGAACGAAGAACCTCAACCTGCTTCCCGTCCTCCTCGCATTGCTCGAGGAGGAGAGCGTGGTACGTGCCGCCGGCCGCGTCCACCTCTCACAGCCGGCGACGAGCGGTGCGCTGGCGCGACTCCGAGTCGAGTTCAAAGACCAGCTCCTCGTTCGTGTCGGCCGCACGATGCGGCGCACCGCCCGTGGCGAGGAGCTCGTGTCTGTCGTTCGGCAGCACTGCATGGAACTCGAACGGCTCTTCGATGCCGCTACCTTCGAGCCGGCTGCGTCCCGGGACCGATTCGTCGTGGCCGCGCCGGATCACCTCGCCTACCTCCTCACCCGGGAGCTGCTGGGACGGCTCAGCGTCGAAGCGCCGCACGTGCGCATTCAGCTCATCGACGTGCCACTCGAACTCGAGCACTTCCTGCACGAGGGGATGATCGACCTCGCCGTGTGCGCCAACTTCGGTGCCTGGCCCGGCATTCCGTTCATGCCCTTGATGCACGAGCGCTTTGTCGTCGCCATGTCGCGCGATCATCCACTCGCCGGACGTTCGAGCGTCGGACAGCAGGACCTCGCAGGATATCCAGGGGTGAAGATGGGTTCGAGCGTGTTGCGGTCTGGTGCCCCCGTACCGACCGGGGTGCCCATTCTCGATCTGGAGCAGCAGTTCACGATCGGTCAGTTCACCGACGCCGTGCTGCTGACTGTCGGCACGACGTACGTGACCCCGGCGCCGGAGATGCTCGTGAACAACCTCAGCGCGAGTCTGCCGATCGTCGGGGTGCCCTTGGAATCCGACGACGGCGTCGTCGCCGGAATGTTCTGGGCGCCGTTCCAACACGAGTCGCCGAAGTTCATCTGGCTGCGATCGATCGTCGAGGACGCATTCGCGGGTGCTCCGCCACCTCGATTGCCGGGCAATTGACGAACGCTGCCGACGCACGTACTCTTGGCCACCAAGCAAGCGCTCAAGTAGAGGCCGCGCTGACGTTGTGACACACATTGGGGGATTCATGCGTTCAGTTCTCATCCGGCCTTCATCGCGTTCCAGAGCGGCCGCACGGCCACAGGACGATCGCGACGGGCGTTCGCCGTCCTGGCCGTCGGGGCCCTGTTGGCTTCGTCGTGCAGCAGTGACGACGCCGAAACGTCGGCGTCCACGGCGGCGCCGGTCGTGACCACGGCGACAGCCACTGCTGACACCACCGCCGACACCACTGCTGACAGCACCGCCGACACCACCGCTGACACTTCGGCCGAAGTGGTGACGCCACCGACCGGCGAGCCGATCAAGCTCATGTCCACCGGCACCATCGAGTCGGCGGCGTTCTCGATCCCGAGCATTCCGATTGGCGCGCAAGTGGCCGTCGATGAGATCAATGCCGCTGGTGGTATCGATGGTCGCCCGCTCGAGTTGCTCGTATGCAACGACGAGCTCGACCCGAACAAGGCCTCGGGCTGCATCCAGACGGCTGTGCAGGAGGGAGTTGTCGCCCTCGTCGGTGGCCTCTCGGTCTTCGAGCCCCTGCTCGTTCCGCTGCTGATCGCCGAGAACACTCCCATGGATCGGCCTCGCCGGCGGATCGGACTACGACTCCCCTGTGATGTTCAATGTCGGTGCTGACGGTGCCTCAGCGTTCGCCGGTATCGGGGCGTCCGCGGTGAACCGCGGATGCAAGAACCCGGCGATCATCATCAGCGCGCAGGGCACACCGCTCAACAACGACGCGATCAAGGCCGGGAATCGAGGCTGGCGGTGCCACCGTCGCGATCAAGCTGCCAGGCTGGCGGCACGGACTTCGCTCCGCTGGTCGAATCCGCGCTCTACGGCCGGTGCCGACTGCATCGCCACCGGCGTGTCACCTGCCGAGTTCGGGGTCTGCTCGCGCGTCCAAGGACGAGTTGCCGGTCACCGCGTCGACGGGTCGCTCCCCGAGGTCTGCTCGCTGCTCTCGGATCGGCTGCGACGGCGTCCAGTCGTGTCCGCCTTCCTGCTGCCGGGCTCCGGAGATCCTGAGGTGCTCGCCTCCAGAGAGCCTCGCCGCAGATTGCACCGGACGTCTCCCTCGACCACTTCTGGTTCACCGGGTACACCGGCGTCCATCTCGTGGCCGAAGCCCTGAAGGGTCGACGACGCCACTCCAGGGCAGTGCTCGAAGGCGCTGCCCAAGATCGACGCCGTTCGACACCGGCGTGGGCCCATCGTCGACTTCTCGACGCCGAACCCGGTGCCGGGCTACAGCCGGGTGTTCAACCCCCTGCTGTACGTGTGGGAGATCAAGGGCGGGAATACACCCTGCTCCGGGATGACCCGATCGACCTGCAGTTTGCGCTCAAACTGCTTGGTCAGTCAGCGCTGACCAGCGCGGCCTGTCGACGTGTCACTCAACATCACCCTGCTGCTGCTCGGACTGGGCAGCGGCGCCATGATCGCACTCTCGGCCTTCGGGCTGGTGCTGATGTTCCGCAGCAGCGGGGTGTTGAACTTTGCCACGGGGGCGATCGGGATGACGTGCTCGTACGTCTTCTGGGAACTCACCAAGGAACGTGGCTGGGCGGCGCCGGCGGCGGCGGTCGTCGGTGTTGCACTCGGCGCCCTGCTCGGTCTCGTCAGCTACGTGGTCGTGATCGTGCTGCCTCGGCAGAGTTCCAACATCATGCGGGTGATGGCGACACTCGGGATCCTCGTGATCCTGCAGTCCTTTGTGCAGTTCCGATACGGACCCAACCCACTCGTCGTCGACGACTTCATGCCCTCGGGATCGGTGTCGTTCGGCGGTGGGGTGGCCGTCCCCACCAGCCGACTTGTCCTGGTCGCTGTGGCCGTGGTGTTGACGATCGTCCTCACCGTCGCCTACGCCGCCACCCGTTTCGGACTGGCGACCACGGCGGCCGCCGAAAACGAGCGCAAGCTGGCCGCACTCGGCTGGCGGATCGGGCTGGTCGGTTCGGTGAACTGGTCGGTTGGCGGAACACTGGCCGGTGTCGCTGGGATCCTGCTGGCACCAGTCACTGGTGTTTCCCTCTCGATGGGAACGGCGTTGACCGTGACCGTCCTTGCCGCCGCCCTGATCGGAGGACTTCGGTCATTCTCACTCACCCTGGTCGGCGGCATGGTCGTCGGCATGTTGCAGTCGCTGTTCTTGGTTCGCGACAGCATCCCGGGATTGGCCGACGCGGTCCCGTTCGTCGTGATCGTCGCGGTGATCATTCTCCGCGGGCGCGGCCTGCCCTTGCGCAGCTACGTCGGCGATCGACTCCCGAAGGTGGGAACCGGGTCGATCTCGATCCCAGGAATCTTCGCGGCGGTGATGCTCTCCCTTGTGTTCATCGGACCGATCCTCACCGACAACGGAACGCGGGCGGTCACGACGTCGCTCATCGCCGCCATCACCATCCTGTCCTTCACGGTTCTCGTCGGCTACGCCGGTCAGATGTCGCTTGCCCAGGTGACGCTCGGAGCCGTCAGCGGACTGATCGCAGCGAAGCTGTGGTCGGACCTGCACTGGCCGTTCGCAGTGGTACTCGGCGTCGGTGTGCTCGGTGTCATACCCGTCGGGTTGGTCGTCGGGCTGCCATCGGCCCGGACGCGAGGAGCGAGCCTCGCCATCGCCACACTTGGTCTTGCCGTGGCGATCCAGTCGCTCGTGTTCAAGAACGAATCATTGTCGGGAGGGCAGAACGGCGTGACCTTGAGTCGGGACGGTACGTTCATGATCTTCGGGACGGACTTCGCGGCCTTCGCCCACCCGGACCGATTCGCTCTCCTCGTCCTCGGCTTTGTCGTCGTCCTCGGAGTGATGGTGGCGAACCTGCGGCGCGGCGTCGCCGGTCGCCACATGATCGCCGTGCGCAGCAACGAGCGAGCCGCCGCCGGGCTTGGGATCAACGTGGTGTCGACGAAACTCTGGGCCTTCGCGATCGCCGCGGCGATCGCAGGGGTCGGTGGTGTTCTCACTGCCTTCCGACGGCACT
>CAWDIP010000006.1:0-415277 GCA_963802395.1 uncultured Actinomycetes bacterium | reverse complement strand
CGTTCTGCTCGACTTGCTCCGTCCTCCGCCGGACATGAGGCTGGACGTGGCGATCGCGACGACCTTCACGCTGGATCTCGAGGCGGCGCTTGTAGCACCGTTGGCGTTTGCCGCGTTCGACGCCGCAGGTCCGGGAGATCCTCGATCGCTGCCCTCGAAGCAATCCGATCGGTCGCTGGCCGGCTGACGGTCTTCTGTCAGGCAGGTGAGACCCGTGTGCCGCAGGCGGCATCGGATCTGTTCGCGTTTCTCGAACCATTGGTGCACGAGGTGCGCCGGCCGCGTGCGGGTCACCTGTTCCACCCGAAGGTATGGCTCCTCCGATATCGCGGCGATGACGGAGCGGAGGCGATCAGACTCCTGGCGCCGACTCGAAATCTGACCAACGATGCGAGTTGGGATGTTGTGCTGCGGCTGGATGGCGTACCCGAGGGCGGCCCATTGGCGAGCAATCGCCCGCTCGCCGATCTCGTCCGTTGGTGCACTGCCAACGCAGTTCGCAGACTGGACGATGGTCGACTTTCGAGCATCGAATCGTTGGTGGAATCGGTTCGCCGCACGTGATGGGAGTTTCCCGACGGCGTGAATGACATCGAGTTCCACGTCCTTGGCGTCGCCGGCAAGCACCTTCCGGACTTCTCGGGACGGCGACATCTGGTCGTGTCGCCCTTCTTAGTCTACCTGCCGGCCTCGAGGTCGTGGCTCCCAGCGAGCACGTCATCGTGGTGTCTCGCCCGGAACAACTCGAACTTCTCCCGTCGGAGACGGTACGAGACCTGGACTGCCGGTGGATCACTTCCATCGACCTGGATCACGACGACGCCTCAGTGTCGCCACTCGGCGAACTGCACGCCAAGGTCGTCGTCATCGAGCGAGCGAAGGTGCCGCCCATTCCTTCATCGGTTCGGCCAATGCGACCGGTGCGAGCGTTCGGCGGCAACGTCGAGATCCTCGTTGAACTCGCCGGGGGGACCGCAGCTCTCGGTATCGACGCCGGTGTTGTCCGACCTCGGCAAGGTTCTTGAACCGTGCGAGATCACGGGCGATCACGAGCCTTCTGAAGCCGACGAACTGCGAAAGGCCCTCGATGATCTGATGCGCGACGCTGCGCTCGGTTGCTCGAAATCCGAGCGACTGAGGAAGGCGGCGGGGCCTGGCATCTTGACATCACGAGTGCCGAACCCGTTCTCCCTGCCGGTTTCGTCGGCCGAGGAACTCTTGAGCTGCTCTCCCGTCCTGGGTTCTCCGTGCGGCGTTCCGATCTCGGCACTCGCCTCAGCGATCACTTCTCGCACATACCGCTTGCAGATCTCACACCCTTTCTCGTTCTACGTGTCGAACTCGAAGGACCGACGCAATCGGTCAGCGCCGCAACGGTCGTGCGGGCTTTACTCGTCAACGACCCCGCCGGTCGACTCGACGCAGTGATCGCACGCCAAGTCGACAGCCCGACGAAGTTCCTTCGGTTCCTCTTCCTGCTCCTCGGCCTGAGCGGAGGCGGCGTGCCACCGTGGCTCCAGGCGACCTTCGGCAACACCGGCGACGCTGACAGCCACACCTCGCGCAGCCTCATCGAACTTGGCGTGTTCGAGGCACTGACCCGTGCTCTCGCTACCAACCTCGGAGCCCTCGACGATCTTGGCCGTCTTGTGGAGCGGCTGCGAAGGACGCCCGAAGGCCGCGACACCCTCCCGGATGGCTTCGACGAGCTCTGGGATGCGGTCACCGGCGCCCAGCTCTCACTGGCGAAGTTGCGACGATGACTCGCTTTGACTCCTCCGCAAGCTTGGCGACCCTCGCAAGCTTTCAACGGGCCACCGTGGATCACGTCGTTCGGCGCATGTACCACGATCAGAACCGAACGCGCCGGTTCCTTGTCGCTGACGAAACCGGGCTCGGAAAGAGCCTCGTTGCTCGTGGTGTCGTCGCTCGAACGATCGAACTCCTTCAGGACGACCCATCGGTGCGCCGAATCGACATCGTCTACGTGTGTTCGAACAGCGACATCGCACGACAAAACGTCAAGCGGCTGGACGTCATTGGCCAACAACACGCCATCGCATCGCGGCTACCCTGCTGGCCCGAGGCGCACGCCATCTCGATGGCGAACCCGTCGCTGCCGGCAAGGCCGTCAACCTTGTCTCCTTCACACCGGGCACATTGCCAGGCAATAGCTGGCAGACGGGCACGCTTGATGAGCGCGGGCTGATCCACGTCATGCTCAGCGACCACTTCGACCTTGACTGGCCCGACCGTCGCTCATCGATGCTGCTCCTGCAAGGCACGGTCACCAAGCGGAGCACGGTCGAGAACAAGGTCGCATGGACGCGTGATGAAGTGGCGCGGGAACGGCGGAGTCGAACCGAGCATCGCCCGCGAGTTCATCCATGGTTCACGAGTTCGCGGCCTGCTCAAGGAGTATCGCTACTACCTCGACCTCACCAGGGGACGTCGAACCCGACTCCCCGAGTACGTCGAGGAGCGGGTGTCCGACCTGATCGGTCGCTTCCGAACCGAACTGGCCCGGGCGAGCGTGCACGCGCTTGAGCCCGACCTGATCATCCTGGACGAGTTCCAACGCTTCCGCGAACTGCTCGATCCTGCGTCGACCTCGGAGTCAGCCGACCTTGCTCGGACACTGTTCGAGTTCGGAGACGCACGAGTGCTGCTGTTGTCAGCGACTCCCATCAAGGCGTTCACGCTCGCCGAGGACGTTGCCGCCGGTGAGGACCACGAGGGCGACCTTCGAAAGATCCTCGACTTCCTCACCGAGGATCGAACGTCGACCCAGCGTCCATCGCCGCGGACCTCGGCGAGTACCGACGCTGCGCGATCAATGGCCTTCCCATCGAGGTGAGCCGCCTACTGGTCCAAGCCGGCCTCACCTCTGTGATGTGCCGAACCGAGCGCCCCCGCGTCGGTGTCCATGGCATGCTTGCCGAGGAGGACCATCCGGTCGGACCGATTCCACCCAACGACTTGATCGACTTGGGTCGTGTTGCATCGCCTCGCCGCTCAGCTCGAAGCCCCGATCACTCTCGAGTACTGGAAGTCGGCGCCCTACTTCGCGAACTTCCTCGACGGCTACAAGCTGGGAGAGCAACTGCGCGACCGGTTGACCGTGACGGGCCGCCAACCGATGCGTTCAAGGACGCGCTGAGGCAAGTGCAGACCCTCGACCACTCGCCGTCGACCAGCGGGAGGAGATCGACCTCGGAAGTGCCCGCCTCCGCGCCCTCGCCGACAAGACCCTTGGACGGGCACTCCACGAGCTGCTCTGGGTGCCGCCATCCCTGCCGTATCACGCACTCGACGGGCCCTACCGAGACATCGACCCCACAGACTGCTCCAAGCAGCTCATGTTCTCCTCTTGGGCAGCGACGCCGACAGCTGTCGCTTCGCTTCTCTCATACGAAGCAGATCGCCTCATCGGCTCGCCCGCGACCGCCGTGACCAGGCTCGAGTACCGCACCGAGGGCGACCGACCCGGAGCCATGACAACGCTCGCCCTGTTCTGGCCGAACCCGCAACTCGCGCAGCTCTGCGATCCACTCGTGCTCGCTCGAGGCGATGGCGACGAACCTCCGCCCGAGTCGCGTCATCGCGCAACGAGCCATCCAAGCCATCCAAGGCGAACTTCCACAGAGCGCGCTCAGTCGAGCGACCACCGCCGAGGCTGCGTACTGGCAGAGCGCGATCGGTTCGTTCGGAGCGCCTCCGCTGTCCGTCGACGAGACCGACGCGATAGTCGCCGCGCTCACCGGTCAGCTGGAAACGACCGACGAACCCGACGCGCCCATCGCGCCTGAAGCTGCACGTCGAACTCGCGATGCAAACGCTCCGCAGCTTCCGCATCGAAGAAGCCCCGCCGACCTCGCCGCCACGGTCGCACAGCTTGGCCTTCATGCCCCCGGGAACGTTGCATGGCGGTCGCTCGGCCGGCTACTACGCCCCGGACACAAGGTCACCCCAGCGGGACACTGGAGGGCGTCAGCCACGTTGGCGTCAGGATTCCGTTCCCTCTTCAACCGTGCCGAGGCGATCGGCCTCCTGGACAAGCTGCTGCCTGACGACGTCTACTGGCGGGCGATCCTCACCTATTGCGCCTGGGGTGACCTTCAAGCGGTTCTCGACGAGCACATCCACCACCTCGCCATCGCCGAAGGTGACATCGGGCCGCTCGACGATGATACGCTCCTCGAACTCGCCCAGTTGGTCCGTTCGACCCTCGCGCTGCGACCGTCGACCTACTCCGCCTTCGATCCCCACCGACCGAGCAAACGCATCCCGTTCACAAGCCGGTTCGCGCTCCGCTACGGCACCGCCCGTCAAGCAGACGAGGCCGCCCGACTCCCCGAAGTCCGCGCCGCTTTCAACAGCCCGTTCTGGCCGTGGGTCCTGGCAACGACGAGCGTCGGGCAGGAAGGCATCGACTTCCACTGGTGGTGCCACTCGATCGTCCACTGGAACACCCCACCCAACCCTGTCGACTTCGAACAACGCGAGGGTCGCGTCAATCGGTATGGCGGCCTCGCCATTCGCCGCAACCTCAGCCACCGGCATCGCGCCGAGATCCTCCGGAGCACGACGGTCAGCCCGTGGGACCGGGCCTACGAGCTCGGCCTCGATGAACGACAGAACCTCGGTGAGCTTGCGCCCCACTGGGTTTACCCAGGTCCAGCGATGATCCACCGGACGGTGCTGCCGTACCCGCTCAGCACCGATGGAGCTCGATATCGCCGACTCAAGGACGACCTCGCGTTGTACCGACTGACCTTCGGCCAACCGAGGCAGGAAGACCTTCTGGAGATCCTCAAGAGCCGCGGAGTCCAGCACGACGAGGCGCGCGCCGAGCAGCTCCGGCTTCGGCTGGCTCCGCCGCCCCGCCTTCCGAGCGTTCAGGCATGACCTAGCGTTGGTACAGCGCGGTCTCCTGTTCGGCGAGTGTTCGGCGCGTGTCCGTCGAGAGGCAATGGCCCAGGTTGAGGGGTGGGTCAAGCACGGCGACAACCTCCGCCTCGATGGCGGAAAGCGGCGCCACCGTCGACTGGGGCGATGGCGACCCTCAGGTGCTCTGCTATCCACGCGGACATTCGGACATTGCTCGCTGGATCAAGTCGTCCGCCGCCGGCGACTGACAACTCGAGCTGGTCGAGCAGCAGCGCCGAGACGGTGAGGCGGAACGTGGAGGAGCGGGCGTTGCCTCGGATGTGTTGCTGGCCAATCCGAGTCTCAATGTGGCGCCAGAAGGTGTGCCCGATGGCCACCTCGTCGCACCAGCCTGCCCGACGTAGATGAGCGGCGGGAGGGTGAAGCCGAGCGGCCGACCGAGGTCGCTACGGGCGGTGTCGTCGGCCCACCAGGCATACATTCCTGCGTGGCGAGCGGAGTGCGAGTCGATGGGGAAGCGCATCGGAGGCTGAGCGTTCTCTGCCTTCGACAGGATCTCGATGATCTCGACTGCCGAGGTCATGACGCGTCCCGGCGAAACGTAACCGTGGCGTCTCTGAGGTCGACTGATCGACCATCCAACCGACGCCCATCCATGCACGGGCATGCGTGTGAGTGCCGGAGCGCTCGTTCGACCACCATGCGCGGGGTGCGTGTGCCGAAGCTGGAAGGTTCCGATCCAGGAGGCGTTCGAGGTCGGTGAGTGTGAGGGTCACGGTCGGCGCGGGACAGACGCTGGAGGTGTTTGGCCAGCGCGTCGTAGGAACCGCTTCTCGCACGGTCCGTCCTCGACTCGACGCCGGTCGGTACCGGCTTGGCTTGCCTCGATGCCGGCCGACGGTAGAAGGCGAGCTGCTCACCCTGTCCAAGGTGCTCCGCGAGGACCTCGACTTGGTGCGCCTCGCGCTGAGCCCCGAAACCAGGCCGAAGCTGCGGTAGTGAGCGCCGGCGTGAATCTCGAAGGTGTCTGGGTGGGACCGAGGCCCAAGGAGTCGATCTGTGCCAGCACGTGTCCGGCCCACGCCCGTCGCGTTGCGGCGGACATTCCGGTGAGCGACTCCTCGTACGGCTCGAGGACCGCATCTGGTGAGACGAGACCGTGCTTGGCCGACAGGATGAACCACGCGTTGCAGGTCCCTTCAACGACGCTCGCCGCCCACGAAAGAGGGTCGACGTGTACAAGTCGCAGGCGGGGGCTGGATGGCCGGCCTTCTGCTTGACACAGCCGACCAGACCGATGCGTCGGGCGTTCTCGCTGATCGCTTCGTGACCGGAGTGAGATCGAGGTAGCGCTGGGTAACCCGGTCGACCAGGCAGCCAGGGCCGGCTGGGTTCGGAGCGGCGTCCACGATCGATTCGATGCTCGCCGAACGAAGGTGATCGTCCGGTGCGAGGAGCTGCTCGCGTACGATCCGGGACTGGCCGCGGCGTCAGGATCGGCGGCGAGTGCGACGACGACTACGTGCCCGGAATCTGCTCTTCGTCGGCGTGAGCGAGCGACAACAGAAGATTGCGGTATAGCTGGCTTGCCTTGGGCGATAGAAGATCAGCGCTGAGCGGCGTCTTGAACACAGGAAGCAGCTCTGCCAGTCGGCGGTACTTGTCGCGCTTCGCCTCGCCAAGGCCAGGTCGTCGGAGAAGGGTTCGGTGTACTTCGTCTCGATCCCGAGAAAGCCTCGGCCTCCGGCAGATGATCGGTACTCGACGTACGCGTCGAAGGCGGTGCGGTCATTGAGGATGGCGGTGGCCCGGTCTGGTGCTCTCTCGATCTCGATGAGGTCTACTCGTTCGATCGGAAGGCCTGTGACAGCAGCGAGCACCACGGCGGCGGCGTCGGGATGGAGCTTGAGCATTCCGAAGAGATTGACGCAGAGCGGTTGGCTGGAGAGGAGGTTTCGCTTGAGGCGGTCCCCGACGAAGGTGCCTCGGTTCTCAGCGAGTCGATCGAGCGCGATCCGCGCGAGCCGTTCATCACGCAGGAAGTTGAGCGAGGGATCTGACTCGACGGCTTCCGAGGGGAGAAGACTTCCGATGGGCCGGCCTCCGCTGTCGAGGCCAGCGTTCAACCCGAGCACCGTCTGTCGGTACCACGACTGGAGGCGTCGATATCGTGCTCGTCGAGCGGGATCGCTCCGGACGAGGAACATGGGTCGTCCCAGTTGTGCGTGAGCTCGCTGCTCATTGAAGACCGTTCGCAAGGACGACGAAGGTGGCCCAGCCGGGTATGACAAGGACATCCGCGGTGGATGGCCCGTCTCGTGGTCGAGCATGAGCTCGATCGCTCTGCCCTTCCGATGAAAGTCAATCGCGCGTCATCGCTCCGCCACCTTCCGAATGAGTCAGACTGTCGTCGACCCAGACGTGACGATATGCCCTGGGTGTGACATGCATCTGCGGTCGATCCTCGCCGTGCCTGGCTACGCTTGCACCGCAACGGCTACCCGTCGTGCGTCGGGTGCTGCGATGAGACACCGCACTCGTCGAACCAGTTTGCGATCGGTTTGACTGGGTTTCGACCCGCCACCGATGCCCGGGCCTAACCTGACGGACCCGATTCTGCTCGCCGCCGATCAAGGGTTCACGGCCGAGATTGATCTCGATGCATTGTTGCCGGTGGGTGGCGTAGCGACGGTCCGTCGATCGCCGACCGATCGTGCGCGACGACAGAGGGCGCGAAACCGAAGGCGTAGCCGTCGCCGGTGACCTCGGTTGATCCTCGCATTGATCGACATTCGTCGATGTATGAGAAATGTATGAGAAATCCCGGCGACAAGATGTAACGAGACTGCATCACAGAGACGGCGCACCATACCTGAGCAGGTCAAACGTCACCAGACGACACCACAGTAGACGCCCTTTCATTGTCTGATCGACAAGAGGCTTGCGCCGTTTCGTGCCTGCGAAACTGCGACGACTCGCGTCCGTCTGCCGCAAGTCTTTGCCGCGACGGGACGAGACGACCGAGCCCGACCATCGGCGCCCACGGTCAGGGTGAAGGGTTACGGTTCACGCCCGTGATGGTGTCCGACCTGCGGCACTTCTTGGGAATGCCCGACGATGCCCCGGCGCCGGCACGCCGGCTGTTCGTGCACTTCAGCGCGATCGTGCGGGCCGCGTCCGTTCGCCCGGTGGGCTCAGGTGGCACGTCTGCTGTCGGGTGCATTCGTAGGCCGAATCGCCGGCCGTGTGATGGGTTCATCATGGTGTTCCACCGAACGAACGGCGAGATCTCCTGGAGTTGCGACTCGTGTGGTGACGAGGGCGTGATCACCGGATGGGAGCAGTCGCCGACCGATGGGTCAGGTCTCGACGACAGCTACGCCGAGGGTGACGTGGTCGCGCTGCTCGTCGACCGCGACCTCTCGGACATGCTGCGTGGGGTCCTGCTGTTGGATGCTGCGTGTGAGCTGGTCATCGCCCGCGCCGAGGGACGTTCCGATGGGGTGCTCATCACTGGTCGAACGGGCGCGTTCGAGGAGCTCCTCGAGTACGTTGCGGCCGAGTCGAACGCCGAGACCGGTCGGCGTCGCCAGCGCCAACTCGACCGAGCGTACGAGGCGCTCGAATCAGCGTTGGCGGAGGGGTAGAGGTGTTCGTCGTGCGGGGGACGAAGAAGTTCCTCGACCGGGTCGGGCGTCCTGTCGCCGATCCGCCGGCGTCGACCTCCACGCTGGGCGAGTGGTACGCCAACGTGTTGTTCTGGCGGCCGCAGGTGGCTCTGTTCGTGAATGCCGCCACGTTCCTTCCGGTGATGATGCCGCTCGCCCCGGCGGCCGGCGTTGTCAGACGGTTTCCAGCGGAGATGGCGAAGGTGGTGAACGCACTCGGGCTCGACCCACGATTCGTGGCCGCCGAGGTCGACGAGATGAGCGAGGCGGTCCTCGCCAAGACGGCCAGCCGTCAGGTGCTGGGCGTGATGAACGAGTTCGTGTTCATGGCGGAACATGCCGTCCACACCGGGCACCGTGACCAGTCCGACCTGCTCGGGCTCTCGGTGTGGCTGGCCGACACGATCGTCGGTCCGCTCACCAAGGGCGATGGCTACACGCCGATCGGAGCCCTGCGTCGGTTGACGGCGACGCTCTTACCCGAGAGCTGAGGTCCGGAGCATGGCTCCGATCTGGAAAGAACACACCCTCGGATCTGGAACGTAGACGTGCTCGGATCTGGAAAGGACTCTCCTTGGCATCACATCCGAGAAGCTCGCTGCGGTCTCAGCCGTAGTGGTAGCGGGCCTGGAGGATCACGATGTCGCTGCCCTCGACGAGGTAGACGAGTCGGTGTTCCTCGTCAATGCGTCGCGACCATGCGCCTGAGAGGGCATGGCGCAGTTGTTCGGGTTTGCCGATTCCGGAGAACGGATCGCGGGCGATGTCGTCGAGCAGTCGATTGATGCGCTTGAGGGTGGCGCGATCGGTCGACTGCCAGAACGTGTAGTCCTCCCATCCGTTGGGGGTGAACACGAACCTCATCGATCGAGTTCGTGCTCCTGCACGGAGCCGGAGCGCGCCTGATCGAGACTTTCCACGAGTCGACGCACGTTTGCCGGGGAACGCAAGAGGTAGGCGGTCTCTTCGAGCGCTCGGTAGTCGCTGACCGCGATGAGGACGGCGTCACCGCGCTTGGAGGTGATCTCGACCGGGGTGTGGTCGTCGTTGACCTGCTCGATCAGGGGAAACAGGTTCTTGCGGGCTTCGCTCGCGGTGATGGCCATCGCAGTCCTCCAGAGTGGTACCGAATATCGTACCAGTACCGCTCCTGCTCCAGGCGTCGCGCAGCTGTCGATGGTGGGCGCTTCGGGTTCAGCGTTGACAACAGTTGATCTTTCGTCTGAACATCGCTCATTAAAGGGACGAGTGTTTCATTTCTGCTGTCTAGTGCTGGTACCGTCTGGAGGTGGATTTCGTTCGGCCGATCTCGTCGGTGATTCCTGGCGTGCAGGGGAGAGCTCTCGCTGTGCTCGCCGAAACGACCGCGGAGTTGAACCTGCGAACCCTGGCGCGACTCTCCGGTGTGAGTGTGGCGCAGATGTCTCGAGTGCTTCCGGTGCTCGTCGAGTTTGGCTTGGTTGATCGACGCGAAGTGCCGCCCTCGTCGCTGTTCTGTCTGAACCGGGATCATGTCGCGTCACGAGCGGTGCTGGCACTCGGGTCGGCCCGCGAGACGGTGCTCGGGGAGCTCGGCTCGTTCGCGGCAGAGTTGCCGGTCGTGCCTCGAGGCGTGATCGTGTTCGGATCGTTCGCGCGGGGCCAGGCCGATGCGGAGAGCGACATCGACGCGGTCGTCGTGCGGCCGAGTTCTGTGTCGGCGGATGACGAGAAGTGGGAGCTGTCAGTTCACCAGTGGCGGGAGCGGGTGCGGGCCGTCACCGGCAACCGGGTCGAGATCCTCGAGGTCGGTGAGGTCGAAGTGGCGAAGAAGCTGTCCGGTCGGGCTCAGGTTTGGCGTGATGTGCAGCGCGAGGGAATCGTGGTGCACGGCGCCTCGATCGAGGAGCTCGCGAGAGGTTCCCGTGGCTAGGCCGTTGCGCACTCGGCCGGTGTCCGCGGTTCAGGTCCGTGCGTATTCGGGGAAGGCGGATGAGTATGCAGCGGCGGCCGCGAGCGAGTTGGCGGCCGGCCGATGCATCGCGGCGACGAGCCTCGCTATTCACGCGGCGATCAACGCCGCTGATGCGGTGTGCGGGGCCCGGCTTGGTGTGCGTGCTGCCGGTGAGGATCACGACCAGGTGCTCGGGCTGCTCCGTCAGGCCGGCAAAGACGGTGCCGAGGTCGAGATTGAGCTCCGTCGGCTGCTTCCCTTGAAGACGAAAGCCGAGTACGAACCCGACGATGTCGCGCCGTCGATTGCGACCAAGGCCGTGGAACGCGCTACTCGATGCGTCGCCGTCGCTCGCCGGGTCGCCTTCGCCGCCTGATCTACAACGGCCTCCGACCCGTGCGACTACCCCCGGAGCCAAGCTCCCTCACTGGAGGGTCGTGATGGTGGAGCTGAGTGCCTCCGCTACCACGCGGGCAGTATTTGGGGGACGCTTCAGCCGTGTCGGCGTCGAGCGGTTGCTGCCGTCGTTCAGCCTGTGATGACGGTGCGGATCCAGTCAGCGAGGTAGGGGTCGGGTTCTTCGTGGGGGTAGGCGGTGTAGAACGCGGCGACGGCGTCGTCCGGGTTGGTGAATCGGGTGGCGGGCCAGAGGGCTTTGAGGTCAAGTGCGTCGTTCGGGGTTCGCCCGCCGGCGGAGATCTTCATGAGCACGACAACGTCGGGTGGTGGGGCCAGGACCCGTAGCCCGCCGGCTTCGAGGACGGTGGCGCAGGTCGTCGGGTCGAAGGTGACAGGGCGCCAGGGTCGGGCGCGGTCGTTGAGCCAGTCGGGTTCGAGACCGTGGCGTTCGGCGACGATGGCGACAACGCTTCGGAGTTCGTCGTCGAGTTCGTAGATGGTGTCGACGTCGGTGGTCGAGGCGCGCCCGCCGCGGTAGGCGACGTACGCGCCGCCGACCACGATGATGCTGCGGACCTGGTCGCGTCGCTCGAGCTCGGCGCCGACCTCGACGAGGTACGCCTCGATCTGATCCCAGCCGAGGGGCCGCCCGGTGCCGGTCATGATCGTCTCCGTTGCAGGAAAGAGACCCGGAGCCACACGTTGTACCGAGCCACCGCAGGCGGTGTCTCAGCGATGGTCTGACGAATCATCCGGGGAGTGCCGTCGGGATGCCATGCCTCGGCGAGCGGCGGGGTGTGACGGGCCCAGCCAGGAGCGCGAACGCCGGCCTGCCCGGCGAGAAACGCCGCCACGGCGGCCAGGATGGTCCGAGCCGTGACTCCCGCGCCGAGGGGCGGTTCGGCACCGATCAGCAGCCCGACCATGGAGGGATCGCGCTCGGCGAGGTCGGTGACCGAACGCAGCATCGTCCAGTCGAGCTCGTCACCGCCGAGGGCCGCTTCGGCGAGGGTCGGGATCGACGGTTCGGGGTCGGGCAGCCGGAAGCCCGCCGCGTCGAGCAGTCGCACGACCGTGGAGTAGGCCGGGTCGGCGTCGCCGAGCTCGATCCGCGCGATCGTCGACTGCTCGACGCCGGCACGTTGAGCAAGGGCGCGTTGGCTTAGGCCGCGCTGCTCCCGAGCGTGCCTGATGAGCTCGGCCGTCTCGGTCATGTTGAGAGCGTACACGCATCACTTCCGGCCTGGGGGCGCCGCCAGCCGAACGTCCCTTACCAAGCGGGCAATATCCCGCCTCGGCGTGAGGGAGCTGGTCGTAGCTCGGTGTTCGCACAGGCACGCCTTGCCGGTCCACAGGTAGCGTCACGGCAGTGGACCTGACGTCGATGATCGAGACCCGAGCGGATGTTCGCAGCGGCAAGCCGTGCTTCATCGGTGCACGTATCGCTGTCCACGACGTGTTGGACTATCTCGCAGCCGGGATGAGCAGCACCGAGATCGTCCGTGACTTCCCTGAGCTCACCGAGCTACACATCCACGCCGCGATCGAGTTCGCAGCGATGCGGGAGCGGCGTCTCGCCAGTCCCGCGTGAGACGGCTGTTCGACCAGAACCGGCTCCCGGCACGTCGGTCATGAGCGGTCCTCTTGGGTAACGCTTGGGTAACGCCGCTGGCCGAATCTCCCCGAATCGGGGCGAACGACCATGAAACGCGTTGAAGCCAAAAAGACCTGCTCAGACCGCATATTGACGAACGGCGACGGTGCTCGGCGAACGCCATTTTCAGGACTTCTAATCCGACGGTCGCAGGTTCGAATCCTGCCGGAGGCGCAGAGTAAGTGCTGGCAGAGCACCATTTCGGATCCAGGTAACGGCCGGGCGAGCTGTTGGATCATCTCGTCTCGGGTGACGGACGTCGAGCCGCGCTTGGCTGTGAGTAGGTCGATCACGTCGCTGACCGCGGCGGAATGGCCGGGGCGCAGTTGAAGGGCGAAGTCGTCGGCGGTGACTGCTGTGAGCGTCCGGCCGAGCGCGTTGACCTCGCGGCGGAGCCGTCGGTCGCTCGACACGACGACGTCGGCGCCCTGCGCTATCGCGGTGGCCACGACGTGGCGATCCTTGCGGTTGACACCTACGAGGAGCGAGAGCTCCACGGTCGCATGGTCATGCGTGTGGTCCGCGAGTTCCGCAGCCATCTGGGTTGCTCGTCGGCGAAGCGCATCGGGATCGAGGCGCTGGAAGTCGGCGATCAGATTCCGTTCGATCTCACCGAGGATCGTTATGCTGACCACCGGAATGAACAAGCCGGCGTCGAACAGGCGGAGTAGAAGATCGCAGATGAGAACCGGCACCAAGGCGTCGGCGTCGAGCACGGCGATGGGCGGGCGGATGCTGTTCAGTCGTACATTCCGAGTTCTTCGGCGTCAGCGGTCATCTGGTCGAGGACGGCGCGCCGCTGGGTGATCATCTGATGGTGTAGGTGAGCAAATCGGCGAGCGGAACGCGTCGGTGCGAGCCGACTTTGCGGGCGGGGAGGATGCCCCACACCCCACCCGCCCGATCGGTGGATCGAGGCTCAACCCTCCGGGCTGCGCGACCGAACGAAGAACAGCCGCTCGAGGGCGTAGTTGGTCGCCCATACGCCCTCGTCGGTCACCGCGACGCCGCCGCCCCCGTCACCGCCATGGTCGTAGACACCGATCGCCGCGTTGGTCGCGGTGTCGATCTCGACCAGACCGGCCGGCGTCGACACCCACACCCGGTCGCCACTGGACGCGACGTCGGTGAACCGAAAGGCGAACGAGGTGCGGTCAGTCGCAAATGTCTCGATCTCGGCCGCTACTGCGCCGGTGGGCGGATAGACCCGAGCTACCAGCCACGCTCCTGCGGCGTCATTGGATCGACGCTGACCGTTCATCCACAACCACCCCTGCTGATCGGCCACGATCACCCCGGGCTCGAAGTCGAGATCAAGCTGCGAGAGCTGGGCGCCTGTCGCTGGATCGAATCGGGTGAGCTTGAATCCACCGTTGGCGCTCGTGACCCATAGCGACCCGTCGGCGTACGCAATCGACCGGACGTCGAGCAGAATCGGGAACCGGTCCACGATGGCGTTGGCCTCTGGATCGATCCTCACGAGCGACGAACGCGCCCTGCGCGTGTTCGACCGACCACACGCCAGTCGGCGTGACCGCCAGGTCGCTGATGAACCCCGTCAGCGCTTCGATCGAGCCGCTTCCCTCGAGCGCGATGTCAGCGACGATCTCGAACGTGTCGGGAGCGATCCGCACGACCCGGTTGGGCTGCACCACCCACGCCGAACCGAACCCGATCGCCGGGCGAGCGACCTGCAATGTGTCCGAGGGCTGGACTGCGGCGGCGAAGCCGAGCAGCTCACCGGTTTCGGCCGACCGCCGCTCGAGCGCACCTGTGCCGTAGTCACTGACCCAGAACGTGTCGCCGTCGGCCACCGCAAACGTCGGGAGGTAGTCGAGGTCGACCGTCTGATCGGCGGCGTCGGCCAGCAGTGTGGCCGCCGGCAACTCGGCGGCACCGCGGACCACCACGCCCTCAGGTGCCGGGGGTGGCAGAGGAGCGTTCGTGGTGGTCGAGAGCGCGCTCGTCGTGGAGAGCGGGCTCGTCGTAGACGACGCGATCGTCGTCGATGGTGACGAACTGGTCGTGACGGCGATCGTGGTCGGTGTCTGGTCGAACGGACCGGTCTGGCGGTGATCGTCGCGTCGGGTGATGATCAGCACGCCGACCACGAGAGTCAGCGCAGCGGCGCCACCTGCCACCGCGCCGATCGCTCGACGTCGGGTGTGCTGCCGACGTAGAGCCGCCAGTCCCGTTTCTGGTGCCGGTTGGCGCAGCGCGGCACCCGCCCGTTTTCCGAGTTCTTCCACCCACTCGTGGGCCGTTTCGTCGAGACGTCCGTCGTCGCTATCCATCGCATCCTCAGTTCTTCAGCGCACGGGCCAGCACGGCCTTGGCGCGGGTCAGGTCGGACCTCACCGTTCCTTCGGGAACGTCGAGGATGGATGCGATGTCGGCAGTCGTTCGGTCGCCGGCGAAGTACAGCGCGACGATCATCCGGGGACGGGTCGGCATGGTGCGCACGACGTCCCAGAACGCCAGAATGTCGGGCGACGGACCGCTTTCGTTGCGGTGCCAGGCGAGTTGCCCTGCGTAGCGATCACGGACCTTCTTGCGCCGCCAGAAGCTCCGGCAGATGTTTACGAGCACCCGGTGACACCAGCCACCGGGACGTTCCAACGAACGGACGCGACGCCAGTGGACCAGGGTCCGATACATGGTGTCGTGCACGAGGTCCTCGCCATCGTCGAAGCCGACGAGGGCGGTGGCCAACGCGTGAAGCGCCGGGTACTCGCGCCGATAGAGTGCCTCGAAGTCGCCGTAGTCCACGACATAGGGGCGCTCCCGTGCGTCCAGACCGATCTCCTCCGACGAGCTGATTGTTGCATCCATCACCTCCACACACGCCCTACTCCGCGATCTCGCGGAAAGAGGCCGACCGGCCATCGGTTGTCGGCCAGGAGTGGCGGGTGACGTGACCGTCGTTCAGAGCGGCCGGTAGGCGTCAGACCGGTGGTCCACGCGAACGATGGTCACCGTGTCGAGGTCGATGGCATAGATCACCCTGTAGTCGCCTCGTCGGGCGCTGTGCAGTCCTTCGAGTTCCCACCGCAACGGTTTCCCGACCGTGAACGGGTCGGCTGCGATCACGTCACGAATGAACGGAACCACCACGTTTGCCGCCTTCGGTGAGAGCCCTGCCATCGACCGGCGCGCACCCGCCGTGAGGCGGACTATCACGCACCCGGCAGCTCGTCGAGCCCGAACGTCACGAGTCGGCCGGACGCCAGGTCGGCCCGGTACTTGCGGATCGACGCCATCGCGTCGGGATCGGACAGGATCTCCAACGTCGCTTCGAGCGACTCGAGATCCTCGACGTCGACCATCACGAACGACGGCCGGCCGTTACGCGTGACCACGATCCGCTCGTGTTCGCGCTCAACGAGACCGGCGAACTCGGACAGCTTGTCCTTGGCTTCCGACAACGGAACGGTACGCATCGGCCAGAATTATAGCCATGCCCGTCGGGGAGTGTCGCTGGTGGTTGCACGAAATCGGACGGTGGCGGCACGACCCAATGGCGAGAGCGTGACGAAAATTGCGATCGCAGTCGTCGGCGATGCCGGTGAGGTGAGCCCCCAGAAAATTGCGCCGAGGTACGCCGGCGACGTGCGCCTGTCTGAGGGTCGCCATGACAGGAGGAGGAACGCTGTGAGCGAAGCACGACTGATCCTGACCTGCGGGTTGCCCGGGGCCCGCGGACCTGTGCGATCGGCTTCGCGAGCAGACGCGCGACTGGCGCTCGCCGCCGGTCCCACCGTGGCACAGACTTTCTTTCGTCCCTTGCCGAGTCGAGGCGAGTACTTACCCCGCTCGTCCGTGCCGGCTCCATCTCGTTGGGTCGCCGAATGGGTGGCGTCTCGCAGGCCGGGACGAACTCGGCGCGGGCCGTCCTGCTTCGGGCAATACATGGGTGATCGATGACTCCAGCGAGAGCGTCCTTCACCCGACGGCAGAACGGGGCCCGAGCGGCATCCGGGCGATCACGTTGTTGGCGGGGTGACCTGCCTGGCCCGGGGCTGAACGTCGGCGAACGGCGTTGGGTAAGAGTTGGAGAACCGGGCGATCGTCGCGACCGTCCAGACGAGAACCACAGATGTGACCAAGCCCACACCCTCGAGCGGACCGTTCCACACCGGGTCGTAGTTCTTGCCCGTGCCGATTGCTCGTCCGACGAGAATGGCGATGGGGAGTACCCACGTCACGGGGGCTAGGACTTCGAGGATCCGCATGTGGCGATGCAGACCCGGACAGTCGCGAGTGGGCCCGACGTGGGTTCGCAGTCGATGGAGAATGCGCATGATCGCGGCGGACCCAACGACCACGGCGAGGGCGGTGGCTACCGCTCTGATCTGACTCATCTCGTCGTAGCGAAGCTGCTCGGGGCATCCCGCGCAGCCGGGTGCCGCCTCCATGGTCACCGGGTCGACCCTGACGTAGCGGAACGGCAGGTAGGCCTCTGAAACGCTGAGGATCGCAGCAACGGCGGCGCCGCACGCGGCGAGCCTCATGCTGAGCCGGTACGCACCGACCGCCACGAGAGCCCACCCGAGTGGGTCGGGAAGGACATCGAACGCGTCGGTACGAAAGTCAACGGCCGCGAGAGCAAGACCGATGGCGACCAATGACAACGCCCGCATCGGCACTTGCTATCACCTTGGCGCGACCCACCCGCGGCGTTCGTGTCAGCTGGTGGGCGTCACCGGGATCCGAGCGGCGACCGGGCGGTCCTCATCGAGCTCAGGGCTTTTCGTCGACTCGGCCCCACGCCGCGTCGTGCACGAGAATCGCGATGTGCACCCGGTTCGTGACTTCGAGCTTGGTGAGAAGACGCGAGACGTGCGCTTTGACGGTGGCCTCGCTCATGAACAGAGATGCGGCAATTTCGGCGTTGGATGCGCCGGACCCCACCGCAGTCGCGACCTCCCGTTCCCGGTCTGTGAGCGACGTCAGGCGATGGGCCGCGAGGCGACGGCGATCTGTCATTTCGTCGTTGCCGAGGTGAGAGAGAAGTGTGCGGGTGACCGACGGTGAGAGCATCGCTTCTCCGGCAGCCACGAGGCGCACTGCGTTGACGATCTCCGTGGGTGCCGTGTCTTTCAACAGGAACCCGTCGGCGCCCGCCCGAAGCGCGCTGATGACATGCTCGTCGGCCTGGAACGTGGTCAGTACGATCACGTGTGGCGGAGTCGCAAGTCGGCGGAGGGCCGACGTGGCGGCAATGCCGTCCATCCCGGGCATCCGGATGTCCATCAGGACGACATCGGGTCGATGCGCCTGCGCCGTCGCGACGGCCTCGGCGCCGTCGGCAGCCTCGCCCACCACCTCCAGCTCCTCTGACGACGACAGGATCATCCGGAGCCCAGCACGCACCAACGCGTCGTCGTCGACCAACAGCACCCGGATTTTCACCACGGCAGGTCGGCCTCGACGACAAAGTCACCGGAAGCGTCCCGTCCGTGCAGCAGGACGCCATTGGCCAGGGTCACCCGCTCCTGCAGACCAAGGAGGCCCGTGCCGGAACCCGGCAGCGCCGGACGGTCGTGGGCGCTCACTGCGGCTGGATTCCGAACGCTGACGTGCAGGCCACGGTTCGGCGCTCCCGCCACCCGAACCTGGGCGAGGGTGCCGCGAGCGTGCTTGCCGATGTTCGTCAGCGCCTCCTGCACGATGCGATAGGCGTCACGACCCAAAGGGCCAGGCGCGGCAGCGGCACCGTCCACCCGCATCTCGAAGTCGATCTTTACGCCGGAACGGCGAGTCTCCTCCACCAAACGTGGAATGTCAGCCAACGTCGGTTGTGGCACCGTCGACGGCCGCTCCTGCCCCGGCTCCTCCCGCAACACGCCGATCACGTCCCGCAGTTCTTCCAGCGCTTGGTGGGCCGTCAACCGCAACAGCGCTGCGCTCTCGCGCACCTGGGCGGGAGGCAGGTCGAGTGCGACCTCGAGCGCCCCGGCGTGCAGCGCCACCAGGGAGATGCGGTGAGCGAGCACGTCGTGCATCTCCCGTGCGATGCGGGTTCGCTCGGCCAGGCGCGCACGTTCGGCGCGGACGAGCTGATCGGCCTCGGCCCGTTGGGCACGGTCGCGCAGGGTGGAGAGGAGCTGACGCCGAGCGCGGACGAACATGCCCCATGCGGTGGCGGCGGCCGCAAGCGCCAGCGTCGGCAGCATCACCGACCAGGTGTTGGTCCGACCGAGCCAGATCGAGCACACCACTGCGGACGGAACGAACAGCGCGGCGACGAGCAGGGCGGGCCGGACATGGCGGTGGACGGCCAGCGAGGACAGTGCGAACAGGCCGGCCGCCGTGCCAGACGTCGAGAATGCGCCCAACAGGACGCAAACCAGCGCCACCCCGAACGGCCAGCGCCGCCGCCACCAGAGCGAGAGACAGCACACGGCTCCGAACGCGGCGTCGGTCACCACCTGCCCCGAGGTCATCCGATTGGCGGTGACGTCCCCGGTAACACTCAGGATGACGGCGCCGACAGCGGCGGCAAAGACGAACGCACCGGCGTCAAAGGACCAGTCACGTGCAGTCCTGGGCACCACCTTGTCGGGATGAGCCGAGTCGCTCGGCGCCAGCATCGACGTGGGGGCGGTCTGAGCCCACCATCTGCCAAGCCAGGACATAGTCCGAGCCTACGACTCAGGGCTCCCGCGCAACATCGACGAAAGTCGACATTGCAGCCAACGAAGGGCGACAAGTTGGAAGCGGCGAGCCTCCCTTCGGACATCGGATCGTGGCCGTCCGCCCGATGCACCGGCGCACCGCCCGGTTCAGGCTGGACACATGATCACGACAACAGCTCTGACCAAGAGCTACAAGAAGGTTCCGGTGGTCCGCGACGTCTCGTTGCGCTGCGAACCCGGGACCATCACCGGTTTCCTCGGGGCCAACGGCGCCGGCAAGTCCACGACGCTGAAGATGATCGTCGGGCTGGTGCGACCCGATCGCGGCACGGCCACCATCGACGGACGACCGTTCGTCGAGCTGCCCAACCCGACGCGCGTGGTCGGCATGCTGCTCGACGCGTCGGCGATGCATCCTGGGCGCAGTGGCCGGTCGACGCTCACGATCGCGGCGCGGATGGCAGGCGTTCACACGAGCCGAGTCGAGCACCTGTTGGACCTCGTCGGGCTCACCGATGCGGCAGAGAAGCGGGTCGGTACCTACTCCCTCGGCATGCGCCAACGCCTCGGCATCGCCCAGGCCCTCATCGGTGAACCGCAGGCGCTGATCCTCGACGAACCGGCGAACGGGCTCGATCCCGAGGGCATCGCCTGGATGCGAACGCTCCTTCGCCACTTCGCCGACCATGGCGGCACGGTGCTCTTGTCGAGTCATCTGCTCCACGAGGTGCAGGCCACCGCCGATCATCTCGTCGTCATCTCCGACGGTGCCGTGGTGACCGCCGGTCGGCTCGACGATCTGCTCGCCAGCTCCACGATCCTCCTGCGCAGCACCGACCCCGTCGCACTGGCCGCGGCGCTCCGAGCCGCGCGGATCGACTACGTCGACGGGCCGGGAGATGCGCTCACCGTGGACGTCTGCGGAGGTCGGGTCACGACCGAGGTGCTGGCGGGTGTCGCCCGCGACCACCAAGTACTGCTCACCGAATTGCGTCAGTCCGAGAGCAACGGGCTGGAACAGCTGTTCTTCTCGCTCACCGCCGCCAAGGCGGCTCCGGCCCAGGAGGCTGCAGCATGACCACGTCACTGTCCCCCCGAACCCTCGGCTTCGGTCCTGCACCGTCGGCCCCAGGCCCGATCCCGTTCTCGCGGCTCGTCCGGGTCGAGTGGACCAAGGCCACCGACACCCGCGCAGCCCGCTGGCTCCTCGCTCTTGTCGCCCTGTCGACCGCAGGGATCATGTTGGCGCCGATCCTCGCCCCCACGAGGTTCGATCAGACCTACACGAGCTACCTCGAGGTCGCCTCCATCGCGCAGGTGATCCTCCTGCCTGTGGTGGGGATCCTGATGCTCACCGGCGAATGGAGCCAACGCAGCATCCTCACCACGTTCACCCAGGAACCGCGACGCATCCGGGTCGTCAACGCCAAGTTGGCGGCGTCGCTGCTCTTGGGGGGTGGTGCTGCGGTCTTCGGCGGGGTCGTCACCGCCGCCGGCCTCGGGCTGGCGGCGGCATCGGGTCGGACCCTGGAGGGAACCCTGAGCGTCGGCGACATCACCGGCTATCTGCTCTACATGCTCCTGAATGTCCTCGGGGGCGTCGCGGTCGGCGCGCTGCTGCAGAGCTCGGCGACGGCCATCGCCGCCTACTTCGCCCTCAACGCCGCGTTTCGCGCTGCTCGGCACCGCATCGACGCTGGTCGCTGACTGGATCGACACGGCGACAACCTGGAACTGGGTGCTCGAGAACGAATGGGGCGGTCATGGTTCGCAGATCTCGGTCTCGGTCCTCTTCTGGGTGGTGATCCCGCTCGCCGCCGGCGCCGTCCGAACCCTGCGCCGGGACGTCGGCTAGTTGGCTCGGCCGGGCCTGGTTGATCGAGATGCCTCCGTCGCCTCTGAACCCGGCTCGTTCTTCAGCGCAGTGAATGCGCTTCCGCACGGAGCTCAACGAAACGAATCCCGCGCCGCCCTTCTCGCCTGGAGCCGTGACGTGATCATCGGGTTCGTGTCACTGATCGACCCCACCTCTGGCATCCCCACCCCCATTCCAAGAAGTCCCCCGAAAGGACAACCATGAATCACCACCACCGCGACCGGCTCGTCGCCACCATCTGCGGCCTCGCAGTCCTCGCTGCTGGCGGGCTGCTGACTACCGGGTGCGCATCGGCGCAACCATCCACCACCTCAGCGACGGCCGAGACCTCGACGCCTTCGCTCACCTACGCGGCGCGGGGCAGGCACACGGTTGGCTATCGCGTATTCACGACCACCGGCGCACAGCAGCAACCCCTGACGCTGCGAGCGTGGTACCCGGCACGTCGACCCGACGACGATCGGCCCGCGACGATCACCTACACCGCGCCAAACAAGTTCGACGAACAGATCACGCCCGGCGAGCAGATCACCAGCGTCGGCCGAGCGCTCGCCGACGCTGAAGCGGAACCGACCGATGAGCCGTACCCGCTCGTGGTCTTCTCCCATGGCTACTCGCTGAGCCCGATCGTCTACAGCACGCTGGTGGAGCACTACGCATCACAGGGCTATGTCGTTCTCGCTCCCGAACACAACGAGAGCTTCGACGGATCACTCACCGGGTTCTGGAAGGAGTTGATCGACAGGCCTGTCGACATCCATCGAACCATCGACCATGCGGAACAACTGACCCAATCCGGAGAACCGCTGGCCGGAATGATCGACCTGGACAACGTCGCCGTCGTCGGCCACTCCTACGGCGGGTACACCGCGCTCGCGGCTGCCGGCGCGCGGTTCGACTTCGCCGCCTACAAGTCCCGCTGCGCGGCACTGACAGCAGATGATCCCCTCAACTTCTTCTGCGCTCCCATTCCCAACGAGTCGGACATGGCCATGCGAGCCGGACTTGGCGAGGTCCCCTCCGGTCTGTGGCCGTCTTTCGGAGACCCGCGAATCAAGGCCGCCATCTCGCTGGCAGGCGACGCGTACCCCTTCGATCAGCGCGGCCTCGCAAAGCTCGAGGTTCCCGTCATGGCCATGGGCGGAACGATCGACGAAGGCACTCCCTACACGTGGGGCGCGAAACTCACCTACGACCATGTAGGGAGCGAGAACAAGACGCTCGTCAGCTTTCCCGGCGCAGGCCACTTCCTCTTCCTCGACCCGTGCGCGAACCTTCCGTGGGTCGAGAACTCCGTCTACCGCGACGCGATCTGCATCGACGCCGTCTGGGACACACGACCCCTCGACATCGTCACGCACTACACGACTGCGTTCCTTCGTGACACGCTCGACGCCGACCCCGAAGCTCGGGCCACCCTCGCCCGCAAGCAGCCCTACCTCGACAACGTCGAGTACAACACGACAAATCAGCCCTGACACGCGATCGGCCACGAGAACTCGCTCCTCGCCGGCCGGCGATTGGCTCGGTGGTGCCGAGACTCGTCGGGCCGGGATCGACGATGATGGTGAGGTGATCGAGTTTGTCGGCGGGGTGTGGTGAGCGGCGGTCCGGACGCAGTCGGCCGGGCCCGGGCTCTCTCGTCGCCTGCCGAGGTGCGGGCGTTGTATCGGGAGTGGGCGCCGCACTATGACCACGAGGTCTTCACCGAGGCCGGGTTCACCGGCAGCGACCGGATCGCCGATCTGCTGGCCGCCTACGTGGAGGACCGCTCGACGACGGTGCTCGACCTCGGATGCGGCACGGGCGCGGTGGGTCGGCGACTCCACCACCACGGTTTCACGGCGATCGACGGCTACGACCTGTCACCCGAGATGCTCGAGTTCGCTGGTCGCACCAACAGCTACCGGCACCTGCACACCGTCGATCTGACTCGTCCCTTTCCGGTCTCGGTGACCGCTGCTGCTCCGTACGGTGCTTCGGTGTCAGCGGGTACGTTCACGAGTGGGCACGTCGGGCCGGCAGTCGTCTCCGAGGTGGTTGGGCTGCTGGGTCCCGGTGCCGTCGTCGCGTGGGTGATCGCCCGTGCCGTGTGGCCGGGCTTTGAGCAGGCGATTGAGTCGGCCGGGCTCCTCGTGCGTTCTGCCCATGCGGAGGCCGTGCGACGCGGCGGTCCGCTCGAGGCGATCATGTTGGTCGCTGCGCGACCGTCATCGCGGGCGCTGAATCACGAGTAGCGCCGATCGTTCCGTTCGAGCCGGTGCCGGTGACCAGGAAGGTGACCATCGCGACCGCCAATGTCTCCATGTAGGTCGCGCCGGTGCAACCTTTGGGGCCGGTTGGGCGACAACATGTCGTGATCTCGGCACAGTCTGACTTCGACGCCTTCTACACGAGCAGCATGGCGAGGGCACTCAAGTTGGCGCGATTGATCACCGGCTCCGTGGCCATCGGACAGGAGGTCGCCCAGGACGCGTTCGTCGCCGTCCACGCCAGGTGGGACACGATCGCCAATCCCGACGCATACCTGCGTACGACGATCGTGAACCTGAGCCGCAGCGTGCAACGCCGCCAGATCCGAGAACGTCGCCACGTCCGATCGATCCCGGAACCGGTGACGAACATCCCCCAGCTCGACGAGACCTGGCAGCGGGTCGTCGCCCTTCCGCTCGACCAGCGCACCGTGATCGTCCTTCGCTACTACGAAGACATGGCGCTCAGCGACATCGCGGTGGAGCTCGATCGGCCCCTCGGCACCGTCAAGTCCACCCTCCATCGCGCCCTGGCGCACCTCAAGGAGACACTCCCATGATCGGCCCCGACATCGACCCCCGACTCGAAGAGCACGTCCGGCGCACCCTGCACGCCGTGGCCGATGCGACCCCGGAGGACCTCGATGGGCTCGACGCGGCGAACGATCGGCCGCGGCGCTGGCGACCAGTGTCGATCGCCGCCGCGGCCATGGTGGTGGTCGGAGTCGCCGCTACCTACGCCCTGACGGTCAACCGCAGCGAGGACTCCGGTGAGGCCGCTTCGTCCGGTGCGGCGACGACCCCGGCCGAGATCTCGATGGTGCCGCCCGCACTCCCTGATGGCTACTCGCTCTCCGTCGCCATGGACTCCGTCGTCGAGTCCGATCCGATCCAGCGGCGGGTGTACGCCCGTGCCTCCGACCCGACTGATGCGTCGTCATGGATCAACGTGTGGTTCGCCGTCACCTCGCCCGAGCCCAGCCCGCTCGAGGTCGCCTGCACCGATCAGCCCGACAACCAGCCGTTCACGATCGGGGACCTCACCGCCGCCACCTGTCGGCTCGGCGGCGGGCCGTGGCGGAGCGCCGTGTGGAACATCGGCGATGTCGTCGTCGATGTCACGGCTTCGTCGGGTGTCACTCGCGAAGAGCTCGTCGCCTTCTCCCAGTCACTCACGACCGAATCGATCGAGGAGCCTCAGGTCGGGCTGCCGACGTTCAACCTGGTCCCGGCCGAACCGCAGTGGGTAGCGCTGGTGGGGACCGATCTGACCCTCGGCTCGACGATCCGCCAGATGCTGTGGGTAGCGACCAACACCGAGGCGCCCGAGCAAGGTTCGGTGGAGGTCTGGGCCTGGAACGGCTCGCCCGACGAGGGCCGATACCTCATCATGGAACCCCTCGACGCTGAGGCTGCCACGATCAACGGTCGCGATGCGCTCCTCCAACTCGACGCCGAGGGCAACCCGCTCTCGGTGTCATGGGTCCAGACCGACGGACTCGTGGTGATGGTCTCCGCCCCGCTCGATCGGGAGGGATTGCTCTCCTTCGCCGAGTCCTTGGCGCCGATCGGCGAGGCGGCCTTCGAGGCGTACGTCGCGGTCGCGGGAATCACCGTCACATCACCGACGCCGTAACCGCTTGCCGGGCGGGGACCGACGGGCACGACACCGCAACCGTCGGTCAATGGTGTGCCCGCCCGCTTGCCCTGTGCCCGAAGGGTGCGGGGTTGCGAACGGCCGAGCTTCGGCGTCCAAGCCGCTCTGCAGGCGCGAGATACTGCGACGCGCTCGGTTGGAGGAGGGATCCCGGTTCGCCGGAAGTGTGCGGATCTCGATGGAAGGCAACGACGCACGAGGTGACGCGGGCCCGTACGAGCTACGCAGCTGTGCCGAAGGTTTAGGTGCCCGGAGCCAGGCGGTCGGTCCCGTCAACGGCTGAGATTCTCGGGCCGACGATCACTCGACTCCGCTGTCGAGTCGGGCCGCGAAGCGAGACAACAGCCGGGAGTCGTTCCTGGGGGTTCGTTCGGGCGGATCTGGGACCTGTGCTCGCGCCGGGCAGACGCGGAACACCGTCGACGGGTGACCTTCGGCCCGTGCGCTCACGAGGCACGCGGTGGATGATCACCTCAGCTTGAAACCCGTCCGCCGACCCAAGGCGGTGATCGCGATGGCACGTGGTAGGCGCCGCAGCGGATTGCTCGGTCTCTCGATGGTCGCCGGAGTGCTGATCGCCTGCGGCAGCGATGGCGGAACGGGGGGGCCCGACACCACGGTCAGTGTGGTCGAGACCAGCGCCGTCACCGGAGGGTCCGGGGCGGTGGACGTGGTCGCGCCCAGGAAGACCCGTTGTGACACCGACCAGCAGCCGGTGGTGACGGCGTTCGCCGTCGACTCGGGCGCGGTCCGGTGGATCCTGTGCTCGGCGGAATCCGGTTCTTGGTGGCTGGCGGGTGCATCGGACGACCTCGTGTACGCCACCGTCACGGAATCGACGTCGAGCCTCGTCGCGCTCGACACCGCGACCGGCGAGGAGCAGTGGCGAACCAGCCTGGGTTCGGCGAACTTCAGGCTCCCGAGCGGCCCGTTCCTCGGGAGCGACGTGGCGGTGGTCGTCCTGACCGGCGGAAGCGAGACCGCCCAAGTCGTCGGTCTCGACCCCACCACCGGACAGGAGATATGGGCGACGACGGGAACCAACGGCGGCTACGCCACCAGCGAGGACGTCGTTATTGGCGGCGGGAGCACTATCACCGCCTACAGCCGCGAGACGGGTGAGCAGCGGTGGTCGGTCGTGCCACGGGGTGGCTACAGCGGCTACAGCGACCCTGTGATCTCCGACGGCATGGTCGTCATCGCGACCGATCCGGGAGCGGTCGCGCTCGATCTGGACTCCGGTGCGGAGCGCTGGCGGACGACCACCAGCCCCCAAGGTGTACCCGGCGTCGTGGAGGACCGGATCCTGGTGTGGAGCGGCCAGGATGACCCCACCAGCGGGGTCGACATGGCGACCGGTGAGATCCTGTGGACCCAGCCGGGTCATTCAAGCTACGACAACGTGTTCGCCATCGGCGACGGTGCCGTGTACGTCTTCGCGCTCGGCGAAGGCGGCACCGGTGAAAGCACCGCCACCGCCTACGAGGTTGCGACGGGCGAAACGCGGTGGAGTCACGGCCTCGGGCCGCAGTTCGGCCCGTGGCCGTTCGTAGCGAACGACGTCTACGTCGTGGCCGTCGATCCGAACGTGCTGGTGCTCTCCACGGACGACGGATCGGAGCTGTGGAGGACTCCCATCGCGAGCGAGACCGTCCGGTATGTCGGTGCCGTGATGAACGGCGACACGGTCTTCGTCACGGGAGAAGAACCCATGGCGATGCCCGACTCGTCAGAGCAGGGCGAACCTGCTGCTCAGCTGGAGGTGACGGCCGATTCGGTCCGGTGCGCCGGCGGCGAGAGCATCGGAGGGTTCGGCGGGTTCGCGACGTCCGGGGAGATGGCAGACGTGCTGGTGTCCGCCGACCGAACGGCGTTCTGCGTGGTGGTACCCGACGGGACCGAAGACGTGATCGAGGTCCAACCCGATCGACAGGTCACCGAGCCCGAAGCCTCGACCGTCGCCGGGTCCCTGGCCCTCTACGTCCACCTCACCGTTCCTGCTGCGTGGGCCTCCGCCCCGCTCGAGATCACCGACGGATCCGGCCAGCCGCTGTTCGCCCTGGCGACACCCGAAGGTGTCGACTTGCTCGTGATCGACAGCACCGCAACGCCTGACGCTCCACCGGAGAGCTACGCCGAGCGGCAATGGACCGTCGCCCGAGACGGTGAGGAGATCGGCAAGATCACCGTCAGGTTGCCGGCCAACTCGACCGACCAGATGATGATGGTGACCTTGGCCTGCCTGCAAGCGAACGGCGTGAACGTCGCCGCCGGAGGCGCACCCGATGCCGACCCCACCGACCTCGACCGCCAACCCCTCGATCCAGCCATCGCCACGGCCGCCTGGGCGGAGTGTCGAGCGAACGGCCTGGCGATGCTGTACGCCAGCGGCGCACCCGACCCCGACGGCTTGATCGCCTACTTCGACTGCATGGCCGGCCAAGGGTTCATCGCGATGTTCATGGGGGGCGACGACGACCTCGCAGCCCGTGCCAGTGCCGATTCGACGTGCCGACCGACGACAACGACCGCACCCACCAACGGTTGAGCCGGCCTGTCTGCGGGCGAGCGCCCAGCCGCGCGACTCGGTGTCGGCGCTCGGCCACATCGGCACGTCGGAGCGCTCCGCGAAGCGATCGCCGATTGGGCGGAGGGGTACGCCGACCAGACCGAACGCGACGATGCCGCACTGGTCTCCGCCATCGAGCGCGGCGTTGTTGCCGAGCACCCGAGTACCCGATCAGTCGCTCCCACCGTTCCCGCCCGTCAACTCGTTGCCCGTACCGTGTGCCGGTGCTCGAAGGAACCGACATCATCCTCGTCCACCAGCTGCTCGGCCGGTACGGACACACGATCGACCATCGTGATTGGGACGCGTTCGCCGATCTGTTCGTGCCCGACGCCTCGATCGACTACCGAGGGGCCACGTCGACGACCGAATGCCACGGCATCGACGAGATCCTCGGGTACTTCCGTCACGCGAACCACCCGCCGGCCCACCACGTGACGAACATCGTCGTCGACGAGCGCGCCGAACCGGCCGGTCCCGTCGGCGTCCACAGCAAGTTCCTCGCACCGTTCACGCGCGACAGCCACACGCCAAAGCGCTGGTATGGCGGCGACTACCACGACGTCGTAGTGAAGACCGATGACGGATGGCGGTTCGCCTTCAAGCAGTGCCTGCCCCGGTGGCAGTTCTCCGTGGTCGTTGACGACGACGTGGCCGAACACCGCCGGACGTTCTGATCGCCGACAGCGACAGTGCGGGGAACCCGTCGGTCAGCGGTCGTTGCCGAGTGAGCCGCCGTCGAACCACACGGCGAACCGAGGACGGGCGGACGAGGCGACGAGCTCGACGATCATGCCGCTCGGTGAGGTGACGTAGACGAAGGCGCCGAAACCTTCCTCGGGAGGTCGCGCCGCCGCATCGACGGTCCAACCGTAGGACATGAACCGATCCGCATCGGTCGGGACGTCGTCGGACCAGACCCCGATGTGGTGCACCCCAACGGCCGAAGCACTGTCCCAGAGGGATCCCGGCTCGCCGCACAGCAGTTCGATGTGCTGCGGGCCCGAACGCGAGTAGACGAACGTGAGGGCGACCTCTTCGGTGCCTCGTTGCGGTGTCCAAACGGTGCGGTTGGGTGCGTGCTGGACCCGAGCCCACTGGAGCCCGGCGGCGTCGCCGATCTCGGTCATCGCCTGGTCGATGTCGGCAACGAGGTGCCCGACGTGGAAGATCTGTTGGTAGTCGAACAAGGTCATCGCCGTGTATCCCTCCGTGTGCGAGCCGCCGGCTGGGACCCGATGGTCGCGGCGTTCGGCGACGTGGTGCCGCCGCGCATCGCCGGGCTCAAGGATCGGTACCTCGCCGCGATGCCGACGATTCTCGCCCGGATGGCATCGACTCCGGTAGCCCTGATCCACGGCGATGTGGGATGGACAACCTGTACTTCGGTGTCGACCCGTCACACGTCGCCGGCTACGGCATCGACGACGCATGGCGTGACTACCGGCGCGGTCTGCTGTTCGTGTGGGCGCACGCTGTGGTGATCTCCGGCACGCTCGACCTCACCAACGAACGCAGCCGACGCTGGGTGACCGAGATGCTCACCCGGTCCGTCGCCGCCTTCGACGAACTCGACCTGACCGACCTCCTCGACGAAGCGCTCGCGTGACACGCGACTGGTCGCTGAGGTCGTTCAGCGTCGTGGCCTCCACAGTGCCTGTCGGGACCGACCGTCGCGTAACGTGCTGAGCGATGACGATCGGACCGTCCCGCTTCGAGCGGCAGCTGGCGTCGGTGTTGAGCGGTCGGCCCGAGGTCGTCGCCGCACTGACCGAGGCTCACGATGCCGCCTGGGCGTCGGTCGCCCCACACGTCCTGGGCATCTGCGAGCTGCGCACTGCCATGTTGCTCGGACACACCCCGACGCTCGAAGCCGCCGACCCGGCGCTGGTCATCGCCCTTCCTCGGTGGTACGAATATGAACGGTTCACAGCGCTCGACCGAGCTGCGTTGGCGTTCGCCGAGCAGTTCGTGATCGACGTCGCCTCGATGGACGACGCCCTCGTGGCGCCGCTCCTCGAGCAACTCGGTGCCGATGGGCTGCTCGAGTTCACGAATGCGCTCCTCGTGATCGAACAACGCCAACGATTGGCCCTCGTGTGGGATCGGCTGATGCCCGAGGAGGCGGTGTGAGCCGCAATCGTCGGATACCGAGCACGGCGCGCATGAACGATCGGCTCCGTTCGGCCGTGAGCGGTTGGCAGAACCTGGTGCTCGCCCTCGATTCGGTGGATCCCGTCACGACGGAGGTCATCAGGGTCAGAGCGGCGAAGCACCACGACTGCCGGACTTGAATGTCCATCCGCCTGGCAGTTGCCCGGCAACGAGACGCTGACCGCGACGAGGTCGAGCGTGCCATCGATGCGCACGACGGTGCGTTGAGTCCGGCCCACCAAGTGGCCGTCGAGATCGCCGACGCCCTCATGACGATGCCCAGCGAGCTGTCCGACGACGCCGTGGCGCGGGCCCGTGCCGCCTTCACGCCCGAGCAGTTGGTCGAGCTGTCCCTGAAGGTCATGAAGTTCAACGTGCAGAAGGTGATGGTGGCGCTCGGCACCGACGAGACGCTCACCAAGGAAGCGCTCGAACAGCGGGTGTGGAATGCCGACGGCGCCTTCGTCGTGCCCGACTGACCGCCCCCCGGCCGCCTCCCGGTCGGCGACGTGTGTGCAGACTCAGGCATGCTCTGGCGTATGCGCAAGCGTCGGGTGACGATCACGGTCGACGAGGCGCTCGTCGATGAGGCATCGGCTGCCGTCGCACATGGTCGGGCCGAATCGGTGAGCGCATGGGTCAACGAAGCAAGGATCAACCGCTTGGCTCGGGATCACCGCATCCGGGCGTTGGCCGAGCTGGTCTCGCAGTTCGAAGCCGAGCATGGTGAGATCACCGAACAGGAGCTCACCGAACAGGCACAACGTGATCGGGACGCCGCTTCAGCCACCCGATCCCGGGTTCCCTGAGCCATGATGCCAGCCGCTTGCCGACGAGGAGAATGACGGTGGAGACCACTTCGGTGTCGACGTTCTGTCGGATCTGCGAGCCGTTATGCCCGCTGGTCGCGGAAGTCGACGGAGCCGGGACGGTGGTGGCGTTGCACCCGGACCGTGCGCACCCGGTCTCGGGCGGATTCGCCTGTCACAAAGGGACGGGCTTCCACGAGGTCCACCATGACCCCAACCGGCTCGACCGACCGTTGCGGCGGACCAACACCAAGTCGGAGCCTGCGGGGCGGTTCACTCCGATCTCGTGGGACGATGCCCTCGCCGAGATCGGGGAGCGGCTGCGCACCGTCCGGGCGGTCCACGGGCCGGAGGCGGTCGGTTGCTATTGGGGCAACCCACTCGCGTACACCTCCACCGGCATCCCTGTCGTCTACTCCTTCTGGGGAAAGATGCAGTCGACCCGACTCTTCGGGGGTCTCACGCAGGACCTGTCCAACAAGTTCGCGGCGATGGACGCCATGTTCGGTGTCGAATCGACCTTCCCGATTCCCGATCTCCACCGGACCGACTACCTGCTCCTGCTCGGTAGTGACCCGAGCGGCAGCCATCTCACAGCGGCATCGGTCCCCAACGCCATCGACGCGATCCGCGGCATCCGCGAGCGCGGCGGCGGTGTCACGTTCGTGAATCCTCGTCGAATTCGAGCGGTGGAGCTCGGCCTCGGCGACCATCTCGCGATCAAGCCTGACGCCGACCTGTACCTGCTGGCCGCCATCCTCACCGAGATCGATCGATCGGGCGGGTGGGACGAAGACTTGCTCACTCGTCACGGGCGCAACGTCGATGGTCTGCGCGCCTTCCTCCGACCATTCGACGCCGACTCGGTGGCGGGGGTCACCGGGCTCGACCCGAATGACATCCGGCGGACGGCCCGGGCGTTCTCCGAAGCCCCGACGGCGATCGCCCACATGGGAACCGGTGGCAACATGGGTCGTCAGGGCACGCTCGTGTACTGGCTGCTGCAAGTCCTCAATCTGGCCACGGGCAACCTGGCGTCGCCCGGCGGCGGGCTCTTGCGCAGCCGGCCCCTCACCGAACGCTTCGACGAGCTCCCCGAACGATTCTTCGACTCGCCGGTCGGGCCGGTTCGTCACGTCTGGGGTCACGTGCCCGGCAACCTCCTCGCCGACTACATCAACGCGCCGACCGACCCGCTCCGAGCCCTCGTGGTGATCGGCGGGAATCCGATCATGGCGATCCCCGGTGAGGAACGGCTCCGGGACGCGTTCCCGCAGCTCGAGCTCGTCGTGACGATGGACCTCTACCGCAGCGCCACCGCAGAGCTGTCGGACTTCGTGCTGCCGGTCAGCGACTGGCTCGAGCGGGCCGACTACCGCAGCGGCGGGGTCGCCACGGTGCCCACTGCGCAGTACTCCGACGCGGTCGTGCCACCGGTGGGGGAGCGCAAGGAGGAGTGGTGGATCCTGGCTCGGATCGAGCAGGCGCTCGGACTGCCTTCTGTGCTCGACGGTGAGGGAGTCGATTTCCCCCGCACGATCTTCGACTTCATGGCCGACCAGGCGGGCACCACGGTCGACGAGCTGCGGGGCTTGCCGTCGCAGACGAAGGTGCTCCCTGCCCACGTGTCCGCTTCGCTCGATGACGTCGTGGCCTACACCGATGGGCGCATCGACCTGTGCCCGCCGTCGTTCGCCCCGCTGCTCGATCGGGCGCACGAGATCTTCGCCGAGCTCCAGGCCGAGCCGACCGGGCAGCTCAAGCTGATCCAGTGGCGGAACCGTCGCCAGCACAACACGTGGGGGCGACGAATGATGCCGCGCCTCCGTGAGGGCGAGCATGCCCGGAACCCGCTGTTCTTCCACCGTGATGATGCAGCGGCGCGCCGGCTCGCCCCGGGTGATGCGATCACCGTCACCAGCCGGTGGGGTTCGGTCGACACCGTCGTCGGGATCGACGACGCGCTCCGCCCCGGCGTCGTGGCGATGAGTCACGGCTACGGCGAACGGTCAGCCGATGACGCCCCCGACGCCGAAGTCGGGGTGAACGTCAACCGCCTGCTCCCGTCCGGTCCTGGGAGCTACGAGCACTACAGCGGTATGGCGTTCATGGTGGGCATCCCGGTCGAGGTCGCCATGACCGGCTCTGTGGAGCAATGCTGATGAGCACCGAGCGAGAGGAGGATCGCGACCGTGGGAAGGCTTCGAGCGCGACGGTCGGTATGTGATCGATGACGACGACCTGCGTCGGTTCGAGCAGGACGGGTTCGTCCACCTCGCCGGCGTGCTCACAGCGGAGGAGGTCGCCGACATCGAGCTGACCTACGACCGGTTCCTCCGCCGGGAGATCGAGGTGCCGGGCAAGGACTACTGCGACATGGCCGGCGACTATGGCCGTGATCCGTCGGACTTCTCGATCATCAACGTGATGCTCCCGCGTCGTTACTACCCGCCCTGGCAGGGCAACGTCTACGAGCGGCGCACCGCCGACATCGCCGCGCAGCTCTGCGGCGATGGGATGACGATCGACTACGACCAACTCCTCGCCAAGCAGCCGCACAAGACTGACGCCGTCTTCGCGTGGCACCAGGACATGGCCTACTGGCCAGCGACCGACGATCGGCGAACGGCGACCTTCTGGCTCGCAGTCGACGACTCGACGGTCGAGAACGGCTGCATGCGATTCGTACCCGCCACGACCCACGAGGACCACCTTCGTCCGCACGCTCCCGTGTTCGGTGGGCGGGGTGAGTCGCACGCGCTCGGAACCGAGCTGCGCGACGGCGACGTCGTCGTTCCCGTGCCGATCTCTCGGGGTGACTGCACGGTTCACAACGAACGAGTGATGCACGGCTCGGGCGGCAACCGCACCGATGGTTTCCGGCGGGCGTACATCGTCGCCTACCGCTCCGAGGTGACGGTTCAGATCGAGCGGCGGCTCGGCTTCACCCACAGCCACAACGATCAGGTCGAGGTGCTCGACAGCGTCGGGGTGCGCGGCGAGACGACCATCGCCGACGTGTGATCGAGCGCCGCAACGTCGTCAGCCACGCCGCGGGGCAGGCATGACGGGTGACGCGCGTCTGTAACCGACGTCCTGCACGATGCCGCACGGGGGCTCCGATGGTCGGGGCCGGTCACGTGAAGGGGATCCCATGTACTTGTTCGCGCGCAACATCACTGCTGCACCTGAGCGACTCTTCGAGGCGACGGCGTTCGCCATCGAGATCGCGGCCAAGGCCTCCAGCATCACGGGCGTCGAGACGTCCGCGTGGAGCATGCAGTTCGGCGCCCCGCTCACCTCGTTGGGCTGGACGGCGACCTATCCGTCGCACGCCGCGGTCGGAGCGGCCGGCGAGAAGCTGCTCGCCGATGCCGGCTACGTCGAAGCGGTACAGGGTGCGACCTCGCTGTTCGCAGGGCCTGCCGAGGACGTGCTCGCCGAGATCGTGGCCCATGGGGGAACTGGCGGCCACCGCGGTGACTACTCCAGCATCGTGATGGCCCAGTGCGCCGCCGGCAAGATCGGCGAAGCCGTGGCGTGGGGCGTCGACATCATGAACCACGTGGTGGCAGTGACCGGTCGGGACGGGCTGTTCACCCGGTCGATCTACGGTCCTTGGGCGAGTGTGGCCTGGTTCAGCCTCGCGGCCTCGCTCGACGAGGTCGATGCGGCCAACGCAGCCCTGTCGGCCCATCCCGATCATCTGGCGAAGCTCGACGCCGGCGGTGGGTTGTTCCTGGCGGGATCCGGCCAGAGCAGGTTGTCGCGCCGAATCGGCTGACGGTCGACGCCCCAGGGGCCACGGGGCACTGAACTCTGCGGCTTGTGCACGTGACGCCAGCCACCTATATTGACGTCGGAGTCAAAACGGCACCGGGAGTATCCGGCTGGGAACGACCGAGAGCTGATGCCGCGTCTGAAGTCGATCGAACTCGACGGTTCGGCGGTTCGGCGGTTCGGCGAGCCACATGCAGCGCATCTTCGTCGGCGGGCCGAGCACCTTCCGGTGCCGCTACACATTTCGTTGACAAGCTGCCGATCCGCAACGAGCGACTGGGACTGGACGAACATGCCGACGACGATCAACGTGCTCGATCCCGAGTTCTATGTCGACCCATGGGACGCCTACCAGTGGCTCCGGGACGAGGCGCCGGTGTTCTGGGATCCGATCCAGCAGCTCTGGGTGATCTCTCGGTACGACGACATCGTCGCCGTCGAGAAGGACTCGGCGAGGTACTCGTCGTTCAAGGGCTCGCGCCCGCATCTCGACCAGTCCGCCGACCGGTCGATGATCAACCTCGACGATCCGGAGCACCAGCAGCAGCGAAATCTGGTGGCCAGCCGGTTCACTCCCAACGCGGTTCGACGACACGAGGATCATGTCCGGGGTGTGGTCACCGAGATCCTCGACGCCGTCGTCCCGCTCGGTGAGTGTGAAGCGATCGAGGCGATCGCCTCGCGGCTGCCGGCGATCGTCATCGGCGACCTGCTCGGCTACCCGCGCGAGCTCTGGGAGCGGGTGCGGCACTGGTCCGAGCAGCTGATGCTCCTGTCGGGCCAGACGTCTCCCGACGGTCCGCCACACGTGACCCATCCGGGAATCCCGCCGGTGATCCAAGAGTTCTTCGCGATGACCAAGGAAGTCATCAACGCGCGTCGCGCCGAGCCCCGTGACGACCTCATCTCGCTGTGGGTGCACACCGATGGTTGGGACACCGGCCGCGTGCTGGAGGAAACGATTCTCGTGCTCGACGGGGGAGCCGAGACGACACGGACCGTCATCGGCACGATGATCCGCGAACTCGCACTCCAGCCCGATCAACGTCGGCTGCTGCTGGAGCGTCCCGAACTCCTCGGCACCACGGCGATCGAGGAGTTCATCCGGTGGGTGTCACCGGTGCTGAACATGAGACGCACCGCAACGGTCGACCACGAACTGCACGGCCAACGGATCAGCGCCGATGACGAGATCCTCCTGCTCTACCCGTCCGCGAATCGAGACCCTCGGGTGTTCGACGACCCGGAGGTCCTCGACGTCACTCGCCAGCACAACCGGCACGTGGCGTTCGGGTTCGGCACCCATTTCTGCCTGGGTGCGCATCTGGCGCGTCTCGAGTTGCGGGTGATGTTCGAGGAACTGCTGCGGTCCATCCCCGACTGGGAGCTGGTCGACGCGGACGAGCCGAAGATCCTTCCGGCCACGTTCGCCCGCGCCTACGACCGCGTCCGGATCCGGTTCACCCCCGAATCCCGGTGAGCGGGCCGCTCACCGCCGGCATCGTCGAGACGATGATCGGATTCCCATCCGGTATACGCCAAGTGCGTGGAGCTCGGCATGCCCGTGTTCGTGACCGTCGGCGTCGCCCGGCCGCGTGCTCGGCCTCGCTACGCCTGGTCAAGCGGGCGTGGTTGCCCGAGCAGTCCTTTCGGGACGGTCGAGGAGCTGGCGGCTCCGGTCAGAGACCGGATGGCGCCAGCACCGATAATGCGGCGTCCGATGGACGTCGGGACTCCCGGGTCCGGCGAGGGTAGGGAGCCAGCGATGGAGTTCGAATCGATCATCTACGACGTGGCCGATCGGGTCGCCACGGTCACCCTCAACCGACCCGACCAGCTCAACGCGCTGAGTCCTGCAATGGTCAACGAGCTGCGCACCGCCTATGCGGCCGCCGAGGCCGACCAAGACGTCTGGACCATCATCGTCACCGCGGCCGGGCGGGCCTTCTGCACGGGCGCCGACGTCGGGGAGATTCCTGCCGATGGTCGAGTGATCTACGACGAGCCGTACCTGTCGACGTACGCCCAGTGGGAAGCGCCTCAGGAGGGCACGCCGCCGTTCCGGACGATGACCAAGCCGATCATCGTCGCCGTCAACGGGATCTGCTGTGGGGCGGGCCTGGACTGGGTGACCACCGGTGACATCACGATCGCGTCGGACAAGGCGACCTTCTTCGACCCCCACGTGAGCATCGGTCTGGTGTCGGGCCGGGAGATGGTTCGACTCGCCCGGGTGCTACCGGTCAACATTGCCATGCGGGTCGCGTTGATGGGCCGCCACGAACGGATGACCGCGCAACGGGCGTACGACCTCGGGATGATCTCCGAGGTCGTGGAACATGACCGGTTGATGGAACGGGCCACGGAGATCGCCGGCATCGTGAACCGCAACGCGCCCCTGGCGGTGCGGGGCACCCGGCTCGCGATCCGCAAGGGCCTCGACCTGCCGCTCAACGAGGCCGAGATCCTCGCCGAGGCCTTCCGCGAGCGGGTGGTCCGCACCGAAGACGCCAAAGAAGGGCCAGCCGCCTTCATCGAGAAGCGTCAGCCGAACTGGAAGGGCCGATGACCGCGTTCGACACGATCGTCTACGCGACCTCGCCCGACAAGGTCGCGACGATCACGCTCAACCGCCCGGAGGTGCTGAACGCCTTCGATCGCCAGATGTGTGAGGAGATGCGGACCGCCTGGCGCATGGTGAAGGACGACCCAGCCGTCAACGCGGTCGTCCTGCGGGCTGCCGGTGACCGAGCGTTCTGCACCGGGCTCGATATCAACAAGCCGTACGGTCAGCCCGATGACATCTGGAACCACGAGGACCCCGGTGAACTGCTCAGCCCCAAGTGGCAGAAGGTCTGGAAGCCGGTCGTGTGCGCGGTGCAGGGCATGTGCACCGCAGGCGCGTTCTACTTCCTGAACGAGGCCGACATCGTCATCTGTTCCCCCGACGCCACCTTCTTCGACTCCCATGTGACCGGCGGCATGGTCTCCGCGCTCGAGCCGGTCGGGCTCATGCGGCGCGTCGGGCTGGCCCAGACGTTGCGAATCGCGCTCTCCGGCAACGACGAGCGGGTCACGGCATCGACCGCACTGCAGATCGGTCTGGTCACCGAGGTGGTCGAGCGGGCCGAGCTGTGGGAGCGGGCCCACGAGATCGCCGCCGGGATAGCGGCCAAGCCCTCCTCCGCGACCCAGGGAACGGTCCGTGCCATCTGGGAGTCGCTCGATCGCCCGTATCGCGCCGCCATGGAGCAAGGGCTCATCTACACCCGCGTCGGCAATCCGATCGGTATGGCCGAGGTGAAGGCGAACCCGCCCGTACGCCGCACGCCTCGACTGCGATGACATCGCCGTCGACGCTGTCGGCTCGCGTTGCTGAGATCCTCGCGGTCGATCCGGAGGCACGCGCCATCGAGTCCACCGGCGGGTGGCGTTCGTGGGGTGATCTGTCGTCGACCATCACCCAGCTCGCCCCGCTCGTTCGGCCCGGGATGCCCGTGGGCCTGCTGCTCCGGAACCGTCCGGAATCGGTGGCTGCCCTCTTGGCGGTGTTGTGCGCCGGTGGCTGTGCGGTGATGATCAATCCCGGTCGTGGTCGTGACCGGACTCGTTCCGACATTGCGGAACTCGGCCTTCCCCTCTTGTTCGGAGCGCCGGACGATCTGGCCGAGTTCGTCCCGCCGGGAGTGCCGGCGATGACCGCCATCGTCACCGAGGTCGGGGCGCCGGTGATCGTGAGTCCCTCGACCAGTGAGGCGGTGGCTCGGGATCGACCTGGCGTCGCGGTCCGCATGCTCACGAGCGGTACCACTGGCCCGCCCAAGCGGATCGATCTCGGGTACGAGATGCTCGAGCGGGTGCTCGTCGGAGCCAAGCACTACGAATCGAACCGTGACACCACGGCCCGGCTGCGCACGGGTGTCGCCGTGATCAACGCGCCGCTCGTCCACGTGGCCGGGTTGTTCCGTGTCCTGCAGTGCGTCGCCGACGGCCGCCCCTTCGCCCTCCTCGAACGCTTCACGGTCGAGGGCTGGGTCGATGCCGTGCGCCGCCACCGCCCGGCCACCGCCAGTCTCGTGCCGACGGCCTTGCGGATGGTTCTCGACGCCGAGGTCGACCCGGCCGACCTGTCCAGCCTCCGCTCGGTCGTGTCGGGCACGGCGCCGCTCGACCCGGACGATGCCGACGCGTTCAGCACCAGGTACGGCGTGCCGGTGCTCATCTCCTACGGCGCCACCGAGTTCGGGGGCGGGGTCGCCGGCTGGAACGTGGAGGACCACCGCGCCTTCTGGGCCGCGAAACGGGGGAGCGTCGGGCGCGCTCACGCCGGGTGCCGGCTGCGGGTCGTCGACGACGTCAGCGGCGCCGACCTCGGGTCCGACATCGAGGGTGTTCTGGAGATCAAGGCCGAGCAGCTGGGCGGCGGTGAGTGGGTGCGCACCACCGATATCGCCCGCATCGACGCAGACGGCTTCCTGTTCATCCTCGGGCGCACCGACCAGGCGATCATCCGGGGCGGGTTCAAAGTGATGCCCGACGACATCCGGGTCGCGCTCGAGCGTCACCCGTCGGTGAAGGGTGCGGCCGTCGTGCGCCGCGAGGACCACCGTCTCGGCGCGGTGCCGGTCGCCGCGGTCGAGCTCCGTGAGGGCGCGCCCCCGGTCACGGCCGGGGAGCTCTCCAGCTACCTCGCCGATCAACTGGCGCGCTACGAGTTGCCCACGGAGATACGAGTGCTCGACGCTCTGCCCCGGACCGATTCCGCCAAGGCCGATCTCGCCGCGGTCGCCGCCCTGATGAACGACACGCCCGAGGGATGACCGATGGATCTCACCGGCCAGCCCTGTGGCTCCGCAGTGAAGCTCGGCAACAGCGAGCTCGGCGAGGAGATCAGATGAGCAAGTTCGGCAAGAAGGTCCTCGGGATGCGCGGGGGCGTGGCGCGTGAGATGGGTCTTCGGCGAGGAGCCGCTTCCCCAACAACGGCGCGCCGCCTTGCTGATCCGCGAGCTCGCTGCGCTGGTGGTGTCGCTCGAGCGCGAGCATCCGGAGGTCGATCGGCTGATCGGCGAGCTGGAACGGACAGTGGCGGCACTGCAGACGGTGGTGCCGCCGGAGGTCGTTCCTCGGGTCGGACCGGCTGTCGACAGCGACGGTCGGGTGTACATCGACCACTCGCACGACATCGGCGAGTTCAACCCGTGCTTCCCGGAGTACCGGATCAGCGTCGACGGCGAGGTCGCCACCGGCACGGTCGAGTTCCCCGTCGTCTACGAAGGCCCGCCGGGCATCGTCCACGGCGGCTTCCTCGCCCTGTTCTTCGATTGCGTGATCCAGCACCACAACTGCGATCTCGGTGTCGCCGGCAAGACCTCCACCCTCGCCCTGCGCTACCGGCGCCCGACCCCGATCGCCACGCCCCTCGAGTTCACCATCGAACGCTCGTTCGACGACCGCCACATCACCTCGACCGGCCGGCTCGAACTCGACGGGCGCGTGCTGTGCGAAGCAGAGATGGGCGCCGTGGCCGGCGACCGAACCAACCTTCCCGCGGTCTCCCCGAGGAGAAGCGGCCATGACGTGTGACTCGATCCTGGCCGACGACGACCTCCCCCTCACGGTGCCGGCGCTGCTGGCGGCGCGGGTCGCCGATCGGCCGGACGACGTGCTCCTGACGGTCGACGAATCGTCGCTCACCTACGCCGAGGCCGACCGACGCTCGGCCGCTCTCGCCCGTGGGTTGTTGGCGGCGGGGGTCGGCCGCGGTTCCCGGGTGGCCCTGCTGTACCCGAACGGCCCCGATTTCGTCGTGGGTTGGCTCGCCGGTGCCCGCATCGGCGCGATCAGCGTTCCGCTCAGCACGTTCTCGACGGCTGCAGAACTGGTCGGTCTGCTGCGCGGTGCCGACGTCTCGGTGCTGCTCGCCACATCGTCGTATCGCTCGCAGCGACTTCGTCGGCAGCCTGGCTGCAGGACTTCCGGAGTTCCAACCGGACCAGCAGGCGCCGCTCATGTCGCCAGTTGCACCGTCGCTGCGTCGGATCGCGTTCTCGGGGGCCCCGGACGGCGTGAACGAAGACTGGACGATCGCCCGACTCGTCGCCGGCGGTGCATCGATCGGCGACGATGTGCTCGCGGCGTCCGAAGCCGAAGTGAGCCCGGCCGACCGCACTGGTGATCGTCCACACGTCCGGCTCGACCAGCGAGCCCAAGGGTGTGATCCACACCCACGGAGCGCTGATCCGGCACCTCGACAACCTCAACGAGATCCGCCGCTACGGGCCGGGCGAGGTCGCTGTTCTCGAACTCGCCGTTCTTCTGGATCGGCGGATTCGCCTACGCATTGCTCGGCACGCTGGTCGCCGGGGCCAAGCTGGTGTGTTCGAACGCTACCGACCCGTCCGCCGCGCTCGACCTGCTCGAGCGGGAGCGACCCGACGATGGTGAACGGCTTCGCCGCTTCGGTCGCCCACCTCCCCGAGGATCCGAGCTTCGCCCGGCGGGACCTGTCCTCGATCCGCCGCGGCAACCTCTACCCGATCATGCCGGCCGAGGTTCGACCGGTCGACCCGGAGCTGCACCACGCCATGTTCGGCATGACCGAGGCCGGCAGCGTGTGCCTCGCGAGCGAGGACGAAGGCCCGCAGCCCGAGCATCGGCGGGGGTCCTTCGGCCGACCCGTACCCGGCTTCGAGGCCGAGGTCCGCGGCCGGGGACGGAACGGTCTGCGCACGCCGGGGCGTCGGGCGAGCTCTGCTTCCGCAGCCCGTTCCTGATGGAGGGCTACGACGGCCGCGAGCGCCACGACGACCTTCGACGCGGACGGCTGGTACTCCACCGGCGACCTCGTCACCGTCGACGACGACGGCTTCTTCTACTTCCAGGGCCGCAGCAGCGACATGATCAAGACCGCCGGGGCCAACGTGTCGCCCCGTGAGGTCGAGGCGGCGATCGCTCGAGGTCGTCCGGTCTCGTCGCCCACGTGGTCGGCGTCGACGACGACGCCCGCGGCCAGATCGTCGCCGCCATCGTGCGCGCCCCGCTCGGACGCGCGGTCGACATCGACGAGCTCCGCGTCGAAGCTGCGGGAGCCGCCTGTCGGCCTACAAGGTCCCGAAGCGGATCCTGGTCGTCGCCGACGAGGAGGTGCCGATGATGTCGAGCGGCAAGCTCGACCTGCGCGCCGCTGAAGGAGCTGACTCGGTGCTCCCTGACCCCGTCACCGTGCCCGTTGCTCCTGCTGCCCACCGGGCGGACGCACGACGCCGCCCGGCGGGCGATCGTCACCGCCGACGCTGCGATCACCTACGGCGCGCTCGACGCCGCCAGCTCGGCGTTCGCGGCCCGGCTCGTCGGCGGCCGGGGTCGTGAAGGGCGACCGGGTCGGGCTGCTCGCCCAGAACGGGATCGAGTGGGCCGTCACCGCGCTGGCCGGTGCTCCGCATCGGCGCGGTCCTCGTGCCGCTGAGCACCCTGCTCCGCCCGCCCGAGCTGATCGCCCAGCTCCGACCGCTTCGGTGACCGCACCTCGTCGTGGCGACCGAGGAGTTCCGCGGACGCCGCTACGTCGACCGAGCTCGACGCGGCGGTCCCCGGGCTCGGTGGCCGCGATCGGCCGCCGGTGGCCGGCATTCCGCCGCTGCCGTCCCTGCGTGCAGCTGTGGCACCTCGGGGATCTCCCGCGCGATGCGGCACCAGCCGAGCTGGTGAACGCGATGGAGCGACGGGTGCGCCCGGCCGACGACATGGCGGTGATGTTCACCTCCGGGCAGCCGCGGCACACCCAAGGGCGTGATCCACACCCACGGTGGGGCGCTGCGGGCGACGGCAGCCGGCCTGGCGGCGCGCTGCATCGGCCAGGCGAGCGGCTCTACATCCCCATGCCGTTCTTCTGGGTCGGCGGGTTCGGCGGTGGCCTGCTGTCGGCGTTGATCGCCGGGGCCACGCTCTCGACCGAGGCCGAGCCCGAGCCGGCCGAGACTCTCGCTCTGCTGCAACGGGAACGGGCCACGCTGTTCCGCGGCTGGCCCGACCAGGCCGCCCGCCTGGCCGCTCATCCGTCGTTCGCCGATGCCGACCTCTCCGAACTCCGTGACGGCAGCCTCGGTGCCGTTCTGCCGCCGCCAGCGCCGAGCTGCACCCGGGGCGAGGGCGAACCTGTTCGGGATGACCGAGTCGTTCGGTCCGTACTGCGGCGACCGGCTCGACACCGACCTGCCGCCCGGCGAAGTGGGGGAGTTGCGGTCGCCCGTTCGAGGGCATCGAGGTCCGCATCGTCGACCCGGACACCGGCGCCGAGCTTCCCCGCGAGGCGACAGGGCGAGATCTCGCTGCGCGGGCCGAACCTCTTGCGCGGCATCGTGCGGTCGCGTCCGGTCGAGCGTGTTCACGCCCGACGGCTTCTACCGCACCGGCGACCTCGGACGCCTCGACGCCGACGGCTACCTCTGGTACATCGGGCGGCTCGACGACATGTTCAAGGTGAGTGGCGCGACGGTGTACCCGTCGGAGGTCGAGGATGCCCTGCGCTCGATACCGGGCGTGCGCCAGAGCTACGTCACCGACGTGACCGGAGCCAACGGTCACAGGGACGTAGGCGCCGTCGTCGTCGCCGATGGTGGGTTGCCGACAGTCGTTGCGGAGTTGAAACGTCGCCTCAGCGCCTTCAAGGTGCCCAGACGTTGGGTCGTCACCGACGACCCGGGCGTGGTCCCGATGCTGGGCACGGGCAAGATCGACAAGCCCGGGCTGCAACGCCTGATCGAGGAATGGGGAGAACCGTCACCGTGAGCGCTGCTGATCATCGCGACCTGTGGCACGAGGTCTCGACCTGGCTCGACGAGCATTGGAGCCCCGACCTGACGGTCGAGGAGTGGTGGCGCATCGTCGCTGCGGCCGGATGGACCGCCCCACATCTGCCACCCGAGCAGGGCGGCCGAGGGCTCAGCCGGCGCGCTCCGATCGTGGTGCGTTCCGCGTTCGTGACGCGCGGTGCCCTCCGCCCGCCCGGCGGACTCGGCCTGCTGATGGCCGCGCCGACGATCCTCACGCACGGAACCCCCGACCAGATCGAGCGCCACGTCCGCCCGATCCTCGACGGACAACTCGGGCTGGTGCCAGCTGTTCAGCGAACCCGGAGCGGGCTCCGACCTCGCCGGTCTCATCGACCCGGGCTCGGCGCGATGGCGATCGCTGGGTGATCTCCGGCCAGAAGGTCTGGTCGAGCCAGGCGATGGAGTGCGACTACGGCATGCTCCTCGCTCGAACCGACCCCGACGTGCCGAAGCACCGGGGCATCTCGTGGTTCGCATTCAAGCTCGACCAGCCGGGCGTCACCATCCGTCCGCTTCGCGAGATGACCGGCGACGCGGTGTTCAACGAGGTGTTCCTCGACGACGCCGTCTGTGACGACACCGACCTCATCGGCGGCCAGGGCAACGGATGGGCGGTCACCCAGACCACGCTCCATTTCGAGCGCACCGGGATCGGCGCAGGCGGCGACCACTCGGGGTTCCCGGCCCCCGGCCCGAAGGGCGGCATGCTCGGGCGCCTGGCCGGCGACGCGGCGCTCGACCAACCCGAGAACGACAAGCTCACGGTGGGCTTCGACGACGTGGTCGCGCTCGCCCGCCGAGTGGGGCGCACCGGTGACCCCCATCTCCGTCAAGACCTTGCCCGGCTGTATGCATTCACCCGGACCGGGCAGTGGAACGCGTTGCGGGGCAAGGCCGAGGCGGCACGAGGAGGCGGCGAGTCCGTCGCCAGCATCGGCAAGATCAGCCAGACCCGAATCGTCAAGCTCGCCGCCCAGCTCGGGCTCGACATCCTCGGCCCGAGCGGGTTGCTGATGGACGGCGACGGGATCGACGGCGGTGCGTTCGCGAAGGCAATGGTGTTCTCACCGGCATCGTCCATCTACGGCGGCACCGACCAGATCCAGCGCAACATCGCCGCCGAACGCACCCTCGGACTACCCCGGGAGTTGAACGACGACCGCCACCGCCCGTTCAGCGAGCTCGTGAGGAACACCGGACTCCTGCCGCAAGTGCGCGCGTCGAGGACGGAGCCATGACCCGATCACTCGACATCCCGGTGTTCGATGCTGACGATCACCCGGACGAGACGCAGGAGTGCGAGGTTCAGGGTTCGGGGATCTCGAAGTGCTCGTCGCGCAGTTCGAAGGCCCGCTTGGTGCCGTGGAGGGCGCGGGTCTTGACGAAGTTGTACTCGCCGTCGTCGAACTGCAGGTTCGTGCCGAACGCGTGGATCATGTAGCTGGTGACTTCCTCGCCCTGGTACGCCTGCATCTGCTCGACGAGCCGGAAGGCCTCCTTGGCGAGCACGATGCCATCCGCGGGCATGCGCGCCACCTTCTGGGCGAACCATTCGGCGCGGGCCGTCACCTTGGCGTCCTCCACGACCTCGGTGAACACACCGAGGTGGGCGAGGCTGGCCGCAGTCACCGTGTCTCCGGTGAGGAGCAAACGGCGGGCGAGCACGGGGCCGAGACGGTGGAAGAACATGTGCAGCGATCCGAGCGCGGGGCCGAGGAAGCGCGTCGCCGGCATGCCCACAAGGGTGTTCTCGGCCACGACGGCGATGTCGGCCATCAGCGCGAGCTCGAACCCACCTCCGAGCGCGTAGCCCTGGACCTCGACGACGGTGGCCTTCGGATAGCCCAGGAACTGGTGGTAGAAGTCGAAGATTCCCCGGTCGACGGTGAGGCGCCGGCGTTGGCTGGGGCGCCGCTGCTTGCGGTTTTCGGCGGCCGGGGGAGTGTCGTCGCCATACCAGCCGTAGGCATTGTTCATGTCGGCGCCGGTGCTGAACACTCCGCCCTCGCCGCGCAGCAGCACGACCTTCATGTCGTCGTCGTTGGCGATGTCGTAGAGGTGGTCGGCGAGTTGGCGCCGCATCGACGGGTCATAGGCGTTACGGCGCTGTCGGGTTGTCGATGGTGAGACGCGCGATCCCTGCTTCGCGGTCTCGCTCGAAACGGATACGTTCGTCAGTCACCGCGAGACCTGCTTTGCCGTTCCAATCGGAGCTACCGTACTCTACATCTAGACATTTAGATCAACGGTGGTCGCGTTCGACGCAGCGATGTTCACGTTCGATGAAGGGGTGGCGAGTTGACCGAACCGAGCGACGAAGTCGTCATCGAGACGACGGACGGAGTGTTGAGCATCGTGCTCTCGCGTCCCGAACGGAAGAACGCGCTCGGTGTCGCGGCGATCGGGACGATGGTCGAGGCCCTCGAGCGGGCAGCGACCGACGACTCGCTTCGAGTGGTGCTGCTGCGTAGCTCGGGCGCCGACTTCTGCGCCGGCGCGAACTGGGTTGCCACCAACGACCCCACCGACGCCAAGCCACGGACGGGCAGCATTCAACGCCGCACGCCACTCCAGGCTCACCGATTGATCGAACTGCTGATGGAGATCCAGCTGCCGGTGGTCTGCGAAGTGCGCGGGTGGGCGGCCGGACTGGGTTGCCAGATGGCGCTCGCCGCCGACTTCACCGTGGCTGACGAGTCGAGCCGGTTCTGGGAACCGTTCCTCGATCGCGGCTTCAGCCCCGACAGCGGCGCCACCTGGTTGCTCCCGCGGCTCGTGGGGATCACCCGGGCCAAGGAGCTGTTACTGCTCGCCCGTGAGCTCTCGGGCCGTGAGGCGGCCGACTGGGGGCTCATCCACCGGGCGGTGTCGGCTGGGGAGATCGGCGCGACCGTGGCCGATCTGGTCGAGCGGCTCGCCCACGCACCGACCGTCGCCGTGGGGCTCACGAAACGCTGTCTCCACCGGGCCCTCGACTCGAGCCTGAAAGACGCCATGGAGGCCGAGGCCAACGCGCTGGAGCTGACCTCGCGCACGTCGGACTTCCGCGAAGGGCTCGCCGCATTTCGGGAGCGCCGGCCTGCCGATTTCCAGGGGCGCTGAGCGCGGCCGCCGGTAACGTCGGGTCGGTGTTGCACGTCGTGTTGGTCTCGCCCGAGATCGCGACCAATACCGGCAACATCGTTCGCCTCTGCGCCAACACCGGGGCGCGGCTCCATCTGGTGGAGCCGTTGGGCTTCTCGCTGGAGGACCGCTACCTGCGGCGGGCCGGGCTCGACTACCGGGAACTCGCCCAAGTGGCCTGCCATTCCTCCTTGAACGACTGTCTGGCCACCGTTGGCAGTCCGTGGGAGCGGACGTTCGCCCTTTCGAGTCGCGGTGATCGGGCGTATGACTCGGTGGAGTTCTTCGCCGACGACGTGGTCGTGTTCGGGGCTGAGCGCGCTGGGCTCGAGCGCGAGATCCTGGAGCGGTTCGACGACGAACATCGGCTGCGGATCCCCATGCGAGCAGGGAATCGCAGTCTGAACCTGGCGAACGCCGTCGCCGTGGTCGTGTACGAGGCCTGGCGCCAATCCGGGTTCGCCGACGCCGGCTCGGATCCGTCCGGCGATTCGATCGGTTCGCTCAGCGAGACGCTGTCGTCGTCGTCCTACGACGTGGACCCGCAGCCGGGCGTCACGTGAACGGAAACCGCGCGGCGCATCCCCTGCGGGTCTGAAACCTCCAGAGGTTGGGTCGTCGGCACAGCAATCATTCGGCTCAGTGGTGATCGAGCAGATCCACCACGGTGGCGGCGTCGGTCCCGAGCATGACCTTGCCCACCACGGCCATATGGGTCCGCCAATGCTGTTCGGCGGCCGCGGCATCGCCGGCTTCGATCAGATCGAGGAGGTGGAGCTGGGACTGGATGCCGCGACGCCGAGTCGACATCGACCCAGTGACATCGGTCGACTTGCTCACCGCGGTGACGGCGCGGACGACGATCTCGTTGAGCATCTCCGCGACGATTGCCAGGGTCTGGCTTCCGCCTCGTGCCACGAGCTGTTCGTGGAACGCCGCGTTGGCGACGCCGAAGGCCTCGGGGTCGGCGACCGTCGCCTCCTCCTTGGCCACGAGCGCCCGCAACGCGGTCACGGCCGGCTTGCGGCGGCTCGACTCGGCGATTGCCCGAGCCGCGAGGGGCTCGATCTTCGCTCGGGCGTCGAACACGTCGGCGAGAGGGACGTTGCGGGCTTGCAGGACCATCGCCGCTGTTCGCGCGGTCATGCGTTCGTTGGGCTCGTGCACGACGACGCCACCGTGGACGCCCCGGAGCACAGAGATGAGGCCCTCGGCCTCGAGGATCCGCAGTGCTTCGCGCAGCGACGGCCGCGACACCCCGAACCGCTCGACCAGGTCGGGTTCGTGGCCGAGCGAATCGCCCTCGACCAGCTCACCGCTCACGATCGATGCGCGTAGCTCGTCGGCGATCATCTGCGGCTTCTCCCGCACCGGAGTTCCCTTGCTCTTCTTGCTCGCCAAGTCACACCTTCCAACTGGCCGGACCGTCCGGATATCGTACTTCGTCTACATATTTCTCCGGGGGTGGAGTCATGCAGCCGAGCGGCACGCCCAGCGGTCGTGGTCGACCGAAACGCGTCGTGCAGTGGGCCACTGGTGCTGTCGGTCGGCATGCGCTCACTGCGATCGTCGATCACCCCGATCTCGAACTCGTCGGAGTCCTCGTGTACAGCCAGGACAAGGCCGGTCGCGATGCCGGAGACGTCTGCGGTATCGGGCCGATCGGCATCGTCGCCACCGCGGACAAGGACGAGATCATCGCCCTCGATGCGGACTGCGTGGTCTACATGCCGCAGGGCGAGATGGACCCGATGGGGGCGCTGGCCGACATCTGTGCGTTGCTCGAATCGGGAAAGAACGTCGTGTCGACGGCGGTGACGCCGTTCATCTATCCGGCGGCGGCCGGTCGACGAGTCGTGGAGCGCCTCTCACAGGCCTGCGCCGCCGGCGGTGCCTCGTTCCACGCCACGGGGATCGAGCCGGGATGGGCGTCGGAGGTGCTCCCACTCACCATGTCGGGCCTCTTCCGGTACATCGATTCGCTCACCGTGCAGGAGCTGCTCGACTACTCCACCTACCCGAGCCGGGACATGCTCGTCGATGTGATGGGGTTCGGGCTACCCCCCGAAGCCGCCGTGCCAGGAGCCGACCCGGCACTGTTGGGGGGAACGTTCCGGGCGCCACTCATGCTCGTGGCCGAGGGGTTGGGTGCCGACGATCGAGGAGTTCGTGTACGACCGCCAGGTCGCGCTGGCCGATCGCCCGTTCGAGGTCGCAGCGGGCCCGATCGAGGTCGGCACCGTCGCCGCGATGCGATTCTCGGCGAGCGCGATCATCGACGGTCGCACGGCGCTGACCATCGAGCACATCACACGTCTCGCGCCGGACGTCGCTCCCGATTGGCCACGTGGTCGAGGATGGAGGGTCACCGTCGAAGGCCAGCCGTCGATGATCCTGGAATCGAAGATCGCCATCAACGGCGAGGACGAGAACGACCAAGGGTGCCTCGGGACGGCGATGCATGCCGTGCACGCCATCGTGCCGGTCTGTGAAGCCGAACCAGGGATCAAGACCTTCCTCGACCTTCCGACCATCATCGGCCGTCACGTTCTCGCCCGTCCGCCGCACCGCGCGCTGCCGCGATCGGGAGCGGACCAGCCCCTCAGCAACGTCGAACGCGTTCGGGACCTGGCGGCGCAGCAGCCCGACGAGGTCGCGTACGTCGCACCTCGCCATGGACGGCACCGAGCGGGCAATGACCTGGGCGGAGCTGGACCAACGCTCCAGTCAGGTCGCCGGCGCCTTCGCCGGGCGCGGCGTCGCCTTCGGCGACCTGGTCGGTCTCGGCCTGCGGAACTCGCCGGAGCTCGACGATCGCCATCCTCGCCACCTGGAAGCTGGGCGCCGTTCCCGTGCCCGTGCGATGGGACGTGCCCGCCTGGGAGCTCGATCGGCTGCGGCAGGCGGTCGACGCCCAAGCTCTACCTCGACACCGACGATCTCGGCTGGATCATGGCGACCGGATCCGATCCGGTGCCCGAGCTCCCGTCTGCTCGTCTCGCCGCACGTCAACGGCATCTGCAGCAGCGGCTCCACCGGTACTCCCAAGGTGATCCTCCTCCAGACCCCGGCGGTGTACAACCCCTCTTCAGCATCCCGATCGCGGAGGGGTGGGGCATGACGGTGACCCGACCCCAGCGCATCCTCGTGCTGGCACCGATGTACCACGTGAACGCGTTCGCCACGCTCCACAGCATGTTGTCCGGCGACCGGCTCTACGTGTTCGAGAAGTTCGATGCCGCCCGGATCGTCGATGTCATCGAGACGCCATCGGATCACGCACCTTCACCGCGACTCCGACGATGCTCCAACGGATCGCCGATGTGCCCGGTGTCGACGATCGCGACCTGTCGAGCATCGAGTGGATCATGCAGGGCGCGGCACCGATGCCGCCGTCGTTGGTGCATCGGTGGGCCGACGCTGGTGGGGCCTGAGAAGATCATCATGGCGTACGGCGGAACCGAGGGACTCGGGATCACCGTCCTGACCGGCATCGAGTGGATGGCGCACGAAGGCAGTGTCGGGCGTGGGTACCGCGGTGCCGAGTTGCGGATCCTCGATGACGACGGCGTCGACCTGCCGCCCGGCGAGATCGGCCACATCTACCTGCGGTCCCCCAACCAACCCCGCGCGACGTACCTGGGTGATGTCCCGCAGATCCCCATGACGCGCCGACGGTTTCGGCGTCCTACGGCGACATGGGTTGGCTCGACGCCGACGGCTTCCTGTACCTCGCCGATCGCCGAGTCGATCTGATCATCACCGGCGGCGCCAACGTGTTCCCGGCCGAGGTCGAGGCGGCGTTGATCGACCACCCGAAGATCGCCGACGTTGTGGTCATCGGCCTCGAGGACCCCGAGTGGGGGCAACGGGTGCATGCGATCGTCGAGCCGGTCGACGCCGCCGACCCGCCGAGCGTTCGACGAGGTCGAGGCGTACGTCAAGAGCCGGCTCCTCGCCTACAAGGTCCCGAAGACGATCGAGATCGTCGACGCGATCCCTCGCAGCGAGGCCATGAAGGTCAATCGCGGCCGCATGGTCGCCGATCGGGGCGGCTGATCGGGGCGGATCAGCGGGCACGAGCGCCCGGGGCCGTGGCCGTGGCGCCGCCAGACCTCACGAACCTTGAGGGTGGGTCCGGCGTGGAGGACGGCGCCGGCGTAGACACGGCCGGCGAACCGCACGAGTCCACCGATGGCCGCAAGGGTGAGCGCGACAGCGAGCGACCGGCTCCCACCACGCGGCGGCGCCCATGGCGATCGAGCGGGCATGGCGAGTGGCGCAGTCGGCGGGAAGAACGAGACGAGCTTGCCCAAGCCGCTGTCCGGCCGTCCCGATCGGCCGCGAACGAGGCCAGGTAGCCGGCGATCAGCACCACCGTCACCGGGCCGGTGACGCTCTGACGCGTCCTCCGGGCGTGAGGCCAACGACCCGAGCGCGCCGTAGAGCATGGCGTAGAGGGCGTAGCCGAGAACGAACCAGACCACGACCCAGGCGATCACGCCTCCTCGCGCCGCCGGCACGTCAACCGAGTCGACGGTTGCCGCGGCGATCGAGCGCCGCCACCGCGGTCACGGCGAACTGGGCCGAGGCCGAGCAGCCCGATTCCGGCCACCTTGCCGGCCAGGAGGCTGCGCGCCGGCATACGGGCGAGGAGCACCTCGACGACCCGGCTGGTCTTCTCCTCGACCACACCGGTGAGTACCAGGTTGCCGTAGGTGGTGATGGCCAGCAAGCAGGATGCCGACATGACGAGCGCGGCTGTCTCGTCGTTCGGACTGCGGCCCGCGGTCGAGCCGAGCTCGACGTTCTCGATCGGGACCGGGGCGACCAAGGCAACCAACGCATCGGGACTCGATGCCCGCGGCCGCCGCCCGCTCTCGCACCTCCACGAGTTGGATCGCCCCGCTCGACAAGGGCCCTCAGCGGCTCATCGGCCTGCCGCCGCCATTCCAACCGACGCCCATCGACAACGAGCACGTCGACGTCCCCGTTGCGTACCGCGGCCTCTCCAGCGCCCTGGTCGCCGTACTCGTGAACTCGGACGTCGATCTGATCGGAGTCGCCTTGGGCCCGAAGCACCTCGGGGAGCTCGTCAGAGATGGCACCGACGAGGCCGACGTCACTCACGCCCGAGCTGTCGTCGAGCATCGCGGGCAACACGATCATGCCGACGACGAGCAACAGCATCACGGCCACCGAGACCCGGAACGCCCGTGACCGCCCCCGCTCGCGCATCTCGCGCGCAGCAACCAGCCAGGCCTGACGCCGCCAAGTGCTCACGCTGCGACCGCCTGCCGGAACAGCTCTGACAATGTCGGTGGCTGGTAGACGAACGAGGTGATCTGGCCCGCATCGGGGAGGGTGGCGACGAGCGCGGCCAAGTCGCAGGCCGCGATCGACCCGAATCGGGCATGGCCATCCGTGGCCTCGATGACCTCCACGAGCGGGAGTCCGGACCACTCGGATGGCGCCCGCTGTAGCAGATGTCCACGAACCGATGGGGCCCGCCGGCCCGAAGCGCAGCCAGATCGCCGGCGAGCACGACTCGACCATGATCGATGATGACCACGTCCTCGCACAGGTCCTCGACCAAGTCGAGCTGATGGCTGGAGAACAGCACGGTTGCACCTGCGGTGGCGACCTCGGCGAGGAGGCGGCCAGGTTGGCGATGGCGATCGGGATCGAGCCCCGAGAACGGCTCATCGAGGACGAGCAGATCCGGGTTCGTTGACCAGCGCAGCGATGAGCTGAACCCGCTGCTGGTTGCCGTGGGACAAGGTGTCCAGGCGATCGTTCGCCCGGTCGGCGAGCTCGAGCCGATCGAAGCCAACCATCCACGCTCGCACTCACGTCCTTGCCCGTCCGTCCGCAGAGCTGGCCGAGGTAGATCAGTTGCTCCCTCACCCTCATCCGCGGATACAGGCCCCGTTCCTCGGGCATGTACCCGAATCGGGCCCGGTCCGCCGCAACCAGTTGAGCGCCACGCCAGCGCACCATCCCGCGGTCCAAGGCGACCAGCCCGAACACGGCTCGCATCGCTGTCGTCTTTCCGGCGCCGTTCGGCCCGAGGAATCCAGTGAGCCGGCCCGGCCGAGCCAGGAACGAGCACTCGTCGAGCGCCGCCACGGAGCGAAACGCCTTCGTGACCCGATCGAACTCCAGCATCATCTTCACCACCGCTCATCGCCCCGAGGCGATCGAGGTTCGACGGCACGAACATCGATCCTCGACCCAACCGTCGGCGATCTCGCGGCCATCGACCAGGGCCACAAGTCCGATTCAGGATGGGCGTGCCTCGGGGTCGCTCGCTGCCCCCGTCGGCAGTTCGGCGACCACGGTCACCCGCTCGGCGTCGAAGCTCAGCAGACCGCCGATCGGCGAGCTTTCGGGCAACGGGTCCTCGTAGCTCCACGCGGCGTCGGCCACCACGGTTTCGCCGAGGGCGATCGTCCAATAGGTCGTGACGCCCTTGTAGTTGCAGTAGGTCGAAGTGTCAGACCTGCGAAACAGGTCGGTACGCACGGAGTTTCGGGTGCACGTAGAGCCGCGGTGACAACGCGGTCTCGAACAGGATCAGGGTGTCGTCGGTGTCCACGACCACGGTGCCCTCGATCTCGACGCGAAGCCGTCGCCTCGTTGGGCGACAATCCACGCGATGGTACGGGTTCGGTGGGTAGTGGATCAGCGAGCGGCCCTCCTCGATCCACTCGTCGACGGCGTCCCATGCCACCGAGACATATCCCGGAGCCTCGGGTACGGGTTGGCTGGAAAGGCCGCCGACGTCGGCGGGCGCGAAACGTAGACGAGACAGGCCGGCCCGGTCGATGAACGATGAGCGCCCGCTCCGTGTCGATCACCGTGCGGCCGCCGAGGAGCGCTTGCACCCGGCGAGGGTGAGGCTCGACGTACACGACTCCGGCGGGCACCGCCGGGCTGAACCAGCCGTTGGGTTCGGGGCTCAGCGGGCCCCGACCGGTGGTCAGGCTCACAACGCACTCCGTGCGTCACCGGCACGCGACGAGTCGGCGAAGGCCCGAACCATTGCGTCGACCGTGAACGACGCGATGAGGGCTCCGTCTTCGTCGTGCACCCGGCACTCGGAGTGGGTCATGCCGTCGCCGGCGAATGTCGAGTGGTGGCGGTACAGCATCCAACGGTCGGCGCGGACTTCGGTGTGGATCGAGATGCTGATGGCGTTGATCGCCGTCGACAACGTGACGTGGGCCTGATCCTGGCCGATGCCTGCGTGAGGTCGGAGCGCGGCGGCGATCGACAGGTGGCCGGTGAACTGCGCCAGGAGCCCGGCGTGCAGGCACGGATCGTGGGGAGCTCGCGGAACCGGACCCAAGCGTCGAGCAGGGGTGGGCCGACGGGGGCGTTGGCATCGCCGGTGTACGCAGAGTCGACGATCCGAAGGTCGCGACCGGTCACCGACATGTCGTAGGGCGTCGCCTCGTATGGACCGGGGACGGCCGGAGGCTCCACGGCGTGACGGATCACATCGGTGGCGGTGCTGTCGAGCAGGAGCGTCCCGAAGCCGCACACCCGGCCGCGTTGCGTCGCTCGGCTGCCAGGGCAGTGAACGTGCGCCCGTCGGCCATCTCATCGAGCTCGATCACGACTGGCAACCGAGCATCGGCGGCACGAGGGAACACCATCGACACAGCTACGGCGCGCGTCCCGGGGAGTGGCGCCCGGCGGCGACGATCGCCTGCCCCAGGATCTGACTTCCTTCGACCACCGGGCGCCGCCAATCGCTTCGAGCCGGCCCAGTGAAACGGCCCTCACCATCGGGGCGTACGTCGAGTACTGCAACGAGGTCGACGGCGTCGCCCCACGTCGGGAACCGCTTGGTGGTGACCTCTCGCTCCCCCTCGCCATCCTGGCCATCGATCAGGTCGACCTGTACCTGAGTGAGATCGAACGAGACGAGGCCGGCGACCGTGCCTACACCGGATCGCCAGGCGTCGCCCGGAAGCGCCGTCAGATCGACGTCGACCGCGGGAAACCACAGGTCGGGGGCGCTGTCGTCGTGATCGACCCGCACCGTGTCGGTGGAGTCGGCCACCACCGTGCCATCGCGACGGGCGATCGCTCGGTAGCTGACTGGGGTCGTTGACTCCGGCACGACGTCGACGATAGTAATCGCGGTTCGCGACCAGGGCGACGAGCGGCGTCCACGGGCCGAATGACCCGAGGCAGGGTCGGGCTACTCTCGACGTCGATTTCGAAAACTCCGGGCCACAACGGCTCGCCGGTCCGAAGGAGGATGTCGTGGAACGAGCGGTCGTCGACGAGCTGCAGATCCGTCGGGCGCTCGCCGAGTACTGCCAGTTGTGCGACGACGGCGACTTCGACGCGCTGCTCGCCCGGTTCACCCCGGACGCGACGTTCTGCTTCGGCGCTCGAATCGTCCAGGGGCGTGCGGCGTTGCGCAGCTGGTTCGAGGTGACCCAGTCCCCGGCTCGTCGCGGCAAGCACATCACCGCGAATGCACTGGTCGACGTCGACGGCGACCGGGCCGAAGTGCGTTCCGACTTCGTGTTCTTGACGCTGACCGACCGGGTGCTGCGTCCGTTGGTGACCGGCCGATACCGCGACGAGTTCCGTCGGATCGACGGCGTGTGGCTGATCGGGCGTCGCGAGGCGACGACACTCGGCGGCGTCTCCTGAACGGGTGGCGGTTCGGGTCTCAACAGGGGAGTCGAGGCCAGTAGGGTCGACGACGACGTGTTGCGGCCGGGGGCCCGAAGCAGCTGACCCACGGTGATTGGCTGGGCGACGGATATCTGTCATCATCAGATTCGACGTCAACGTCAAAGACATGAGGGGGATCGATGTTGGGACCGATCGCACAGCGGCATCCGAGGTCTGGACGACTGCGGCGAATCGCCGCGGTCATTGCGGTGGGTGGTGTCCTCATCGGTGCGTGCAGCAACTCTGAGGGCGACGCCACGACCGACGAGACGTCGGCGCCGGAGGCGGAAACCACTGCCGCCGCCGAGACGGTCGCACCCACCGACACCGCCGATGCGACGGACACGAGCGCAGCGCCCGACACAACGGCGGCCGAGGTCGCCGAGCCCGAAGGTCCGGAACTCGGCGAGTTCCAGCCGATCGAGGGGGTTCCGGGAGTCAGCGACGAAGAGATCCGCTACGCCGTGGTCGGCACCGGTCCGTCGAACCCGCTCGGCTACTGCTTGCTCGAGTGCTACGCGCAGGGCGTCGAGGTGTACTTCGACTATCGCAACAGCCTCGGTGGCGTTCACGGCCGTCAGCTCGTCATCGGCGACGTGATCGACGACGAGGTCGGCAACACCCAGGTGAAGCTGCTGGAGGCAGTCGACGGCGACTATCTCGGCATCTTCGCCGCACCGCTCACCTACGCAGGCTTCTCCGATGTCGCGGCAGCCGGCGTGCCGATGTACACCACTGCTCCGGCCGCAGCCGAGTCGAACGGCTTCGAGTCGATCTTCCAGGTGACCGGCACCGGCTGCATCGCGTGCCCGAGCCGCCTGAACGTGCAAGCGGCGATCCTCGGGGGCGGCACCAAGATCGGCTCGATCGGCTATGGCGTGTCGCAGGCCTCGAAGGATTGCGTGGCCGGCCATCAGTTGTCGTTCGAGAAGTGGGGCCCGGCAGTCGGAATCGAACACGTCTACGCCAACGGTGAACTGCCCTTCGGGCTCCCGAACGGCCTCGGTCCGGAGGTCACCGCCATGAAGGAGGCGGGCGTCGATTTCGTGCTGACGTGCGTCGACATGAACGGCGCGCTGACGCTGGAACAAGAGCTCGAACGCCAAGGCATGGGCGACGTCGACATCATCCTGCCGCAGGGATACTCCGACACCGAGTTCGCCAGCAGCAACGCCGATCTCCTCGAGGGTGACCTCATGAGCGTGGGCTTCCGCCCCTACGAGGCCGATCCGGCGGGTTCGATGCTCTCGGTATTCACCGAGTGGATGGACAACGCCGGCTACGCCCTCAACGACTACTCCGTACAGGGGTGGATCAACGCCGACCTGGCAGTCACCGGGATGCTTGCCGCCGGACCGCAGTTCGACCGGGCCAGCATCATCGAGGCCACGAACCAGATCACCGACTACACCGCCGGTGGCATGATCGCCGAGGTCGACTGGACCAGACAGCACAACGCCCCCACGATCGACGACCTGGTGAGCAACGCTCCTCCGATGTTCTGTTCGGCGTTCGTCAGGATCACCGACGGTGCATTCGAGTTGGTCGGAGACCCGGCCAAGCCGTTCTTCTGCTTCGACCCCGCGGTCGAGGAGTGGGTCGACGCGACGCCGATGACGTTCGAGTGAGCTGACGACACGATGATCGCCGAGGTCGTGGGTAGATGCTGAGTTCGGTGGGCAACGACTTGTTCCGGGCCGTGCTGCAAGGCGCGCCACCCGGAACGGTCTATGCGCTCGTCGCGCTGGGGTTCGTGCTCGCGTACAAGACGTCTGGGGTGTTCAACCTGGCGTTCGGCGCCCAGGCCTATGCCTCGGCGGTCATGTACTTCACGACCCACACCGAGTGGGGCTGGCCCATCATCCCGGCTTTCATCGTGTCGGTGCTGGTGTTCGCACCGCTGCTCGGGTTCGTGCTCGAGCGGCTGATCTTTCGCCACCTTCGCACCGCCCCGGCGGTCGCCAGGCTCGTGGTGGCGATCGGTCTCGCCGTTGCGCTCCCCGCCATCGTCGACGTGGCGCTGGACTTCGAACCCAAAGGTGGGGCGACTCCTGAGGGCATCGTGCCGCGCGGGGGCCAGGTGTTCTACGACGTGTTCGAGGTGTACGCGTTCAGTCGCAACGAACTGGTGGCGATGGGTGCCGCCGTTCTGGCCATGGCCGGCCTTGCTGCGCTGTTCAAGTTCTCGGCGCTCGGGCTGCAGATGCGTGCGGTGGTCGAGAGCCCGCGGATGACCCAGCTCAACGGCATCGACGCCGATCGGGTCTCGGCCTTCGCGTGGGCGTTGTCGTCGTTGTTCGCGGGGCTCGCCGGTGTCCTGATCGCGCCGCGGTTCAACACCCTCTCCGCCGGGGAGTACTTCAACATCGTCGTCGTTGCGGTCGCCGCAGCGGCGATCGGTCTGCTCGTCAGCCTGCCTCGCGCGCTGCTGGGTGGCCTCGGTCTCGGCGTGCTCATCGCCCTGTTCAACACGTTCCTGCCGAAGTGGAGCGACGACTTCACGTGGCTCCGACCGATCCAGGAGAACCTCACACCCGCCATCCCGTTCGTCGTGCTGTTCGCGATCCTCGTCTTCGTTCCCGGGGTACGGCGCTCGCGAGCTGCCACTGACCCGCTGGCGGGCGTCGACCCGCCGCCTTCGTCGGTGGTCACGATCGCCGGCGACCCTCGACGGGACACCCTGCGCCGGCTCATCGGCACCGCCATCGTGGTGGCCATCGCCGTGGTGCTGTTCACCCGGGGCGATTCGGTGTGGATCTTCCTCGTCACCCAGGCCGTGGTGCTGTCGGTCGTCTACCTCTCGGTCACCGTGATCACCGGGCTGGCCGGCCGGATCTCGCTGTGCCAGGGAGCCTTCGCCGCCATCGGCGCCTTCGCGGTGTTCCAGCTCGCCGATCGCTACGACGTGCCGGTCCTCTTCGGTGCACTCCTCGGCGCCGGCATCGCTGCTGCCGTCGCCGCGTTGCTGGCGGTGCCGATTCGGAATCTGAACGGCATCTGGGTGGCCATCGCCACGCTCGCGTTCGCGTTCTTCTTCGATGCCGTGATGGTGAAGTTCTCCTGGGTCGGCGGCACCCAGGATTCCGCCGCCACCACCTCGCTCGATGTTCCCCGGCCCGTGATCGGGCCCTGGGATCTCGCCAACGACAAAGCGTTCCTGGCGTTCTGCATCGTCGTGGCCGCGCTCGTGGCATTCGCAGTGTCGCAATTCGCCCGCAGCACCACCGGGCTCCAACTGCAGGCGTTGCGCGGCAGCGAGGTTGCCGCTCAATCGATCGGCATTTCACCCTCACGGAACCGGGTGGTCGCCCTCGCCGTCTCGGGTTTCATCGCCGGGTTGGGCGGCGCGCTGGTCGCGATCCATCAGGAGAACGTGAACTACTCGAACAACTTCTCGCCGTTCGCCGCGCTCTTCTGGTTGGTGCTGGTCGTGACGTTCGGCGCTCGCAGCCCGACCGGTGCCATCGGCGGCGCGGCGGCGTTCTCGCTGTTCGACAAGCTCATCCTCCAGGGCACCGTCCTCGGTTGGATCCTGCGCAGCCCGGAAAGGATCCCGGGCATTTTCCCGGTGTCGGCGAAGTGGCGGTTCATCTTGTTCGGACTGGGCACGATCCAGTACGCGAAGCATCCGGAGGGAGTGCTCGAGATGAGCCGGGCCAAGCGCGAGGCCAAGCGGTTGCGTCGCGCCGAGCGGACAGCCGCCCGCGGATCTGACGAACCCGTGGGCACTGCACCGGCGTCCAACACGTTCGAGGAGAGCGTGCCGTGAGCACCGTGCTCCGGGCGCGCGGAATCACCAAACGGTTCGCCGGGATCCGGGCGCTCGACTCCGTCGATCTCGAGGTCGAGCACGGCGAGCGCGTCGGGTTGATCGGTCCGAACGGCGCCGGGAAGACGACCCTGTTCAACTGTGTCCTCGGGATGCTGCGCGCCGAAGCGGGTACCGTCGAGTTCGACGGGAAGGACATCACCTCGCTTCCCGTGCACGACCGTGCGCGATGCGGGCTGGGGCGCACGTTCCAGCGCATCGAGCTCTTTCCCGACTCCACGGTACGGGATCACTTGATCATCGCCGACCGGGTTCGTAGTGGCGGGCGGTTCTGGAGCGATCTGCGCCGGTTGGGAAAGCCTCGCCCCGACGAGATCGCCCGATCGAGCGAGGTGCTCGAACTGCTGGGGCTCGGCGATCTGGCGGCGGAACCGATCGAGCGGGTCAGCCTCGGGCAGGGGCGCCTGGTCGAGGTCGGTCGGGCATTGATGACCCGTCCCTCGCTCCTGCTGCTCGACGAGCCCTCCTCGGGGCTCGATCGCAAGGAGACGGCGCGGTTGGCCCAGACGCTGCGCGAGGTGCAACAGGAACGGGGCTTCGCGATCCTGCTCGTCGAGCACGACATCGAGCTGGTCTCGGCGTTCACGACCCGGTCGTATCTGCTCGATTTCGGACGGGTGCTCGCCCACGGCACGACCGCCGAGCTCATGGCGAGCGATGAGATGCGGCGTGCCTATCTCGGCGACGTGGCGGCACCCCGATGACTGCGGTCCTGGAGCTCGACCACGTCGAGGCCTCCTACGGGGCGTTCCGGTCCCTGTTCGACGTGTCGTTCTCGGTCGATCCGGGAGAGGCGGTGGCCATCGTCGGTGCCAACGGTGCAGGGAAGACGACGATCGCCCGGGTCGCGTCGGGGCTCGTCGCACCGGCCTCGGGGGCGGTTCGGGTCGAAGGACGCGATGTCACCAACGCCCCAGCGTTCGCGTTCGCGCGCGCCGGTGTTGCCCACGCACCCGAGGGCCGTTCGGTGTTCTCCACGCTGACGGTCGAGGAGAACCTCGCGCTGTCCATCCGTCGCGTGCGAGGGCGCAGGGGTCTCCGCGGAGGGCTCGACGCAGCGTTCGAGATGTTCCCACGGCTGCAGGAGCGTCGGGGCCAGCTGGCCGGCACGCTCTCGGGCGGGGAGCAGCGGATGCTCGCACTCGCGCGCGTGCTCGTCGACGCACCGAAACTGCTGATCGCCGATGAGCTGTCGCTCGGCCTGGCCCCCCTGGTCGTCGAGCAGACGTATGCCTCGCTGGCCGAGCTTCGGCGGGCCGGTACGGCGCTGCTGGTCGTCGAGCAGCACGTGTCGCACGCACTCGCGCTCTGCGATCGAGTCATCGTGCTCGACCATGGATCGGTGTCGTGGTCGGGTCCGTCGGCCGAGGCGACCGACCGGGTTCAGGCGTTCCTCTACGCCGAATCCGGTGGACCGGAAGACTGAGCGAGCACCGATGGATCTAGGACTGCGTGGAGCGAAGGTGGTCGTGCAGGGTGGCACGCAGGGAATGGGTCGCGCCGCTGCGGAGTGCTTTGCCGCCGACGGCGCGAACGTCGCCGTGCTCGCACGAACCCGGCCCGACCTGGACGCGACCGTGGCCCGCCTGCTGGAGCTCGGCGCCCCCGACGCCGTGGGGTTGCAGGCCGACATCACGGTTGCCGATGAAGTGACCGCCGCGTTCGACGACCTTCGCGCCCGTTGGGCGGGATCGCTCAATGTGTTGGTCAACGCCACGGGGCCCGCCGGGATCGGGAACTTCGATCAGCTCACCGACGACGACTGGTTCGCCACCCTCGACCTGGGCGCGATGGGCATGATCCGCTGTGTTCGTGCCGCGCTGCCGTTGCTCCGTGCCGCCGATTGGGCGCGCATCGTGAACGTGTCAGCTCACTCCACGAAGCGCCAGAGCCCGAGCCTCATCGCGTACACGGCCGCCAAGGCGGTCGTCACGAGCGTCACCAAGAACCTCTCCCAGTACCTCGCGCCGGAAGACATCCTGGTCAATACCGTCTCGCCCGGTAGCTACGCCACCGAGACACTGAAGAACTGGGCCCAGAGCGTTGGTATCGACGCGAGCGATCTGCACGCCATCTGGAAGGGAATCGACGAGCATTTCGGCCACCCGTCCCACCTTCCACGCGCCGGTGATCCCAGCGAGATCGGCCCCGTCATCGCCTTTGTCGCGTCGCCTCGCAACACCTACATGACGGGGGCGAACCTCAACGTCGATGGCGGGTCCGATTTCTGTTGAAGCTCGCCGGGTGCAGCTGGCTGATCAGGCGCGGCGAAGATACGAGTCGGGCGAGATCACATGCCCCCCAGATGTCCAGCCGAACGGGCCGGCGTGGCGGAGCGGTGGGTCGACGGCGGCGGGGAGAAGATCAGATCGATCGCATCGGTCATGCGCCGGCGGGCGACGGTCATCTCGAGGTCCCCGTTCACCCAGGCCCGCAGGACGGCGTGGAGCACCGGGAACAACGAGTTCGTGATCGCCGTCGCGACCTCGGGGTCGAAGTCCGACAGCGGCTCCATGAAGGTGTCGGTCGACACCTTGCTGAACTCGGCCCACAGCTCACGAGCGTTGGGGTCGGTGGTGTTCTCGATGACCACCAAGGTCCGGAAGAACTGAGGCCGCCGCTCGAACGCGGCGATCGCCCGGAGGTACAGCTCACGGAGCTGTCCGTCGGTGTCAGTGCTCCCCAGCGGTGCCCGGTGGACCCGTGTCCGCAGCGCGGCGCCCCACCTCACGAGCACCGCTGCGAAGAGGTGCTCTTTCGATGTGAAGTACCGGTAGACGGTGCCGAGCGCGACCTCGGCTCGCTCGGCGATGTCGCGAACCTGGATGTCGTCGTACTCGTGGTGGACGAGGAACTCGAAGGCGGTGTCGACGATTCGTTCCCGCCGGGCCCGCTGGGTCGGGATCAAGCTCTCGGGGCGCGGCGGGGCCACCGGGGGTGCGGTGGCGGCCCGGTTTCGCGCCGAGCGATCCGGAAGTTGCGAAGCTCGGGGAGGCGTGGCAGGCATCGGATCGTCAACCTACCGGTCGCGTCGATTGCCCGCCCACCATCGCCGGTTCGCCGCGCGGCGAGAACCTGGTTCTAGGCTGCGGCATGGAAGACGACGGGATGGTCCCGGAAACGGTGACCGCGGCGCAGATCAATCGGTTCCTCCGCGAGGTGTTCGGCGCGACCTCGGATCCGTGCGAGGACGCCGGTGATGGATGGGCCGTGGCGAAGATGGCGCCCGACAGCTCCATCCTTCGGCCGGGCGCGATCATCAGTGGCCCGACCGTGTTCGCAGTGATCGACGGTGCGCTCGGATACGCCTGCTGGACGAAGATCGGGCTCGAACCCATGGCGCTCACGAGCGAGCTGTCGATCCGGTATCTGCGGCCCGCCCGGGGCACCGAGTTGCACGCCCGAGCCGAGATCCACCACGTCGGCAAGCGCAGCGTGGTCGGCACCGTCGTGGCATGGACCGACGACGTGCTCCGTCCGGTGGCCACAGCACAAGGAACGTACGTCCGCCCCAACCAACCAGGAACGTACGTCCGCCCCAACTAACCGCGAACGTACGTCCGCCCCGACCAGTGAGGTTCGGCGGCGCCGGCCGGCACGCAGCGATCGATTCGTGTCGTCGATTCGTGCGTGGTAGTAGTTCGGAATTCCAGTTCTGGAGGAACCTGTGACGAACACCGTCGAGCACGCCGTTTCATCGGACACATCCGAGGAAGCGGCGTTCCGCACCGAGGTCCGCGCCTTTCTCAGCGCCCACGCACCCCTGCGACGTGATCGAGGACCGTGGGCGCTGCACTTCCACCGGAGTGCCGATGCGGCCCGCGCCGCGTTCGAAGCAGGGAGGGCCTGGCAGCGCACCCGCTTCGAGCATCGCCTGGCGGGACTGACCTACCCGGTCGAGCTCGGCGGTCGCGGCGGCTCGGCATGGCACGAACAGGTCTTCGCCGAGGAGGCGGCGGACTTCGAGTCGAGCTCGGGCTTCATCGCGTCCACGATCGCCATGCTCGGCCCGACACTCATGCGCCACGGCACCGAAGAACAGAAGGCGCACTACGTGCCTCGGCTGTTGTCGGGCGAGTACGCGTTCTGCCAACTGTTCAGCGAGCCGGGAGCCGGCAGCGACCTGGCTGGCTTGGCGTGCCGGGCCACCCGCGACGGCGACGAGTTCGTGGTCACCGGGCAGAAGGTGTGGAACTCGGCCGCCCAGTTCTGCAACTGGGGGATGCTGCTCGTGCGCACCGATCCCGACGCGCCGAAGCACAAGGGCATCACGTTCCTGTTGATCGACATGACCGCGCCGGGGGTCGAGGTGCGGCCGCTCGTTCAACCCACTGGCGCCTCGGAGTTCAACGAGGTCTTCCTGAGCGAAGTGCGGGTGCCGGTCGCGAACGTGCTCGGTGCGGTCAACGAAGGCTGGGCTCCGGCACGTACTGTGATGGCGAACGAGTCGGCCTTCATCGGCGGTGGCGGTTCGGCCCACAGCACGTACGACCGCCTGCTCCTCCTGGCCGAGTCGGCGGGTTCTCGCGGTGACGCCGTGGTCCGCCAAGAGCTCGCCCGCGCCTATACGGCAGAACGGGTGCTCGGCATGCTGAGCACCCGCATCATGGCCGCAGTGCGCAGGCGAGAGGTGCCGCCGGTCGACCCGTCGATCCTCAAGCTCTCGATCGCGGTCAACCGTGAGCACAGCGGCAATCTGGCGATGAAGCTGGTCGGTGCCCGCGGCACTGCTTCACTCGACGACGAGGTTTCCCTGTGGGCCCAGACCGAGGCGCTTGCCCGATTCATGATCTCGATCGGTGGCGGCACCAACGAAGTCCAACGGAACAACCTGGCGGAGCGGGCCCTCGGGCTGCCCAAGGAGCCCCGCTCCGACCACCTCGTTGCCTGGCGGGACATCCCGCGCAGCTGAGACCGATCGGTCAGGCGATGAGCTGCTTCGCGGCCTTCAGCAGTGCGCTGTTGGGGTGATCGGGAAGCTGCTCGAGCGGCGTCGCGATCTCTTCGACCGTCGGCCCGTACTGCTCGGCGAGGGGTGCGAGCTCTTCGAGGTCGAAGCCGTACAACTTGGCTGCGTTGCCTGCGAGGATGTCACGCAGTTCGGCTTCCGGGGTGGCGTGGAAGACCTGGCGGAGGTGCTCGCGGGTGTAGGGCGGTGTTCCCTCGTCGTGCGGGTAGTCGCTGCCCCACATGAAGCGGCCGGCCGGCATCTGCTCGCGAGCGGCCGCGTCAGCCGGACCAGGGAAGCTCGAGCCGACCCAACAGTTCTGGTTGAAGTACTCGGTCGCCGATCGGGGCAGGGCGTTCTCGGCGGTGTACTTCAGCTCTCCGATCTCGCCCTGCCGGACGCTGGCGATGATGCCGTCCATGTGGTCGAGCATCGGCGGAATGGCGGCCGCGGAACCTTCGGTCATGACGAACTTGAGTCGGGGGAACCGTTCGAAGACCCCCGACAGGAGCATGTGCACGAACGCTCGCGAGCCGTAGAACGCAACCTCGGTGATCATGATCATCGGCACCGATGCGAACTTGCCGTAGTTCGGCGAACCGGTACCCGAGTGGAGGTTCACCGGCACGTCGAGGTCCTGGAGCGCTGCCCAGAGCCGGTCGTAGTCGGGGTGGTAGAGCGGCTTCACCCACGACACGTCGGGAGCGACCGTGGGTAGCAGCACCCCGCCCCGCAGGCCGTTCTCCTTGATCCAGGTGGCGTCCTCGATGGCATGGTCGATGTCGTTCAAGAAGAACTGGCCGATCCCGGCCCGCTGGTGCGGCTTGCGGTCGCAGAAGTCCCTCATCCAGCGGTTGTGGGCCTTGATGCCGGCGCGCCGGTGCGCGTACTCCTCGGGCCTGGGTGGCCCGGCGAACAGCACGAAGCCGGGGTAGAAGGGGGGAACGGTGTTGGGGAAGATCACTTCGGCGACGACGCCGTCGGACAGCTGGTCACGGTCCCTGCGCTCGTCGTCCCAGTTGCGGACCCGCAGGTCGGTGTCGCGCAGGTCCTTCCACGGGTTCTTGTACTGACCTCTCCACGCATCGAAATCGTCGAGGAACTCGGAGTCGAGGTACCCGCGATAGGTCTCGTGGTTCGCACCGGCGTGGGTGTCGGCCGAGATGATCGTGTAGCGGCGCGAGGGTGAGGTCTGCGTCATGAGCGGCACACTATCAGAAAGTGAAAGCAGGTTCTAGTTCATGAGCCAACGTCCGGCACCGTGCTGCTCCTGCGGGCGCCACTAGTCTCCGTCAGAATCATCTGGACTTTTCTGGACGAATGGGGGCTGAAGTGCAAGGACCGCTGCAGGGGATACGGGTCGTCGAGCTCGGGATGTGGGTGGCTGCGCCGGCGGCGGCGGGGATCCTGTGTGATTGGGGTGCCGACGTCATCAAGATCGAGTCGCCCGCCGGCGATCCGGCGCGGAACTTCACCAAGATGCTCGGCGGCGACATGCCGTCGAACCCCCCGTTCGAGCTCGACAACCGGGGCAAGCGCAGCGTCGTGCTCGACCTGGCGACCGAACAGGGCCGGAGCGATGCGTTGGCGCTGATCGAGACCGCGGATGTGTTCGTGACCAACGTTCGCAAGAGCGCCCTGGCCCGCATCGGCCTCGACCCCGACGCGCTCTGTGCGCTCAATCCACGACTCGTGTACGCCCTCATCACTGGCTTCGGGGATGAGGGTCCGGCCGCCGACACACCGGGATACGACATCTCGGCGTGGTGGGCCCGATCGGGCATCGCCTGGCTGCTCACCGCCCCGGGCGCCGATCCGCCGTTCCAGCGCGGCGGGATGGGCGACCACACCGTCGGCATGACGGCCGCCGGCATGGTCAGCGCCGCGCTCTTGGCGCGTGAACGCACGGGCTTGGGACAACTCGTCACCACGTCGCTGTTCCGCCAGGGGGCCTACACGATCGGGTTCGACCTCAACGTGTACCTCATGTGGGGATTGCAGTTCCGCGGCGGGAACCGGGCGAGCATGACCAGCGTGACCGTCAACAACTACGCGGCCGGAGACGGTCGGCGGTTCTGGATCGTCGGCCTCGAAGGCGAGCGCCACTGGCCCCCGCTCGCCCGTGTCGTCGGTCATCCGGAATGGCTCGAAGGCCACACCTACTCGACACCGCAGGGCAGGGCCGCCAACGCTGAGCCGCTCATCGCCGAACTCGACCGGGTCTTTGCGACGAGAACCCTCGACGAGTGGGCCACGGTGTTCGGCGAAGAGCCCGACTTCTTCTGGGCACCGGTGAACAGCATCGAGGACCTCGTGGCCGATCCGCAGTTCGGCCCGGCCGGTCTGTCCGTCGAGGTGCCCGATGGGCAGTCGACGACCACCATGGTCGCCACACCGGCCGACTTCCGGGGCACGCCGCACACACCCCGCTCGATCGCGCCGACCCACGGCCAACACACCGAGGAGGTTCTGGCCGAACTCGCCCACCGGCGGATCGGCACCGACGTGGCGGGCCAGGCGGCCTCGGAGACCGATCACCCGTGATCGCCGAGGGTGAATCGCATCGACGAGCGAAAGTGGAGTCATGAGTCCTGACGACCGTTCCGAGACGTGGGACGAGGTGCTCGAGAACCTCCAGGAGCGTCGGGACGTGGCGCGTTCGATGGGTGGCCCCGAGCGGCTCGCCAAGCACCGGGCCGGAGGACGGCTCGACGCCCGGGCACGGCTCGCCCACCTGCTCGACCCTGGCTCGTTCCACGAGCTGGGCACGCTCGTGGGCGGCGCCGAGGCTCCCGCCGACGCGGTGGTCATGGGGTCGGGGCGCATCGACGGGCGCCCGGTGATGGTTGCGGCCGAGGACTTCACGGTCAAGGCGGGCACGATCAGTTCGTTCGCGAACTCAAAGCGGTACCGGGTGGCCGAGATCGCCGCTACCGACCGGGTGCCGCTCGTGATGATCCTGGAGGGTGCCGGCTTCCGCGCCGATGGCAAGACGCACGCCCGATCGCCGACGGATCTTCTCGCTCAGTCCGCGCTGCTCGGGCCGGGTCCCGCTCGTCACCGCGGTGCTCGGACCCTCGGCGGGCCATGGAGCGCTCGTTGCGCCGATGTCGGACTTCACCGTGATGAGTCGACACGGTTCCATCTTCACGGCCGGGCCGCCGGTGGTCTACGAGTCGTTGGGGGAGACCGTGACCAAAGAAGACCTCGGCGGCCCAGCGGTGGCCGTGGCGAGCGGGCTGATCCACAATGCCGTCGATGACGACGCGACTGCGCTGGACCTCGTTCGGGAGTACTTGAGCTACTTCCCGACTTCGGCGTGGTCGTACCCGCCCGAATTCGCGGGTGGCGACGACGGTCCTCGCCTGGTTCCGGAGATCCTCGAGATCGTGCCGCGCAACGGCCGGCGCGTCTACGACATGCGCAGGGTCATCGACGTGGTGTGCGATGCCGGTTCGATGTTCGAGGTCCAACCCGACTTCGGTCGCTCGATCGTGACCAGCCTGTGCCGGCTCGGCGGTCATCCGGTCGCGGTGGTGGCCAATCAGCCGTTGGTGCTGGCCGGTTCGATCGATGCCGACGCGGCGGACAAGGCCGCGGACTTCATCTCGGTCGCCGACTCGTTCCATCTCCCGCTGGTCTTCCTCGCCGACAACCCAGGGGTGCTGCCGGGAAGCGCATCGGAGCGGCGCGGCATTCTGCGCAGCGGGGCCCGGATGTATGCCGCACAAACCATGGCCACGACACCCAAGTTCGAGGTGACGTTCCGCAAGGCGTACGGGTTCGGGTCGATGGTCATGAGCATGATCCCCTTCGACGGCCAGTCAGCAGTGCTGGCCTTCCCCGGCGCGACGATGGGTGCCATGGGAGCCGCCGCCATGAGCCGCGCCAGGGGATCGGACACCGACGAGGCCGCGATGCTTCGCTCCATCGAGGTCGAGGCCTCGTACCGGTCCGCGCAGTCATTCGGCTTCGACGAGCTGATCGATCCCCGTGAGGTACGGAACATGCTTCTGCACTCACTCGAACGAGCCTTGTTCCGACGACAGGCCGTAGCCGAGCCGGTCTCCCGCATCGGCATCATGCCGTGAAAGTGAGTGCCCGATGATCACCTCGCACCATCCCGACATCCGCGTCGAGCAGCAGGGCACGATCGTCACGGTCACGATCGACCGTCCCGCGTCGAAGAACGCCTGCACCGGCGACATGTGGGTCGCACTCGGCGCCACGTTCCGCGACGTCAGCCACGCTGGTGTGCGCGCCGTGGTGCTGACAGGGGCGAACAGCGACTTCTGCACCGGGGCCGACCTGGGGGCCAAGGGTGGGAGCGGCGGGTCACCCTCGGACAGCCTCGTCCATGGCATGCGAGTGCTGGGAGATGTCGTGGTGTCGATCCACGATTGCCCCGTGCCGGTGATCGCCAAGGTCGACGGCTTGTGCGTCGGTGCCGGCCTCGGGCTCGCCCTGGCGGCCGACCTGACGTGGTGCTCCGACCGGGCGCGGTTCTCGGCGATCTTCGCCAAGCGCGGCCTGAGCCTCGATTTCGGCACGTCGTGGCTCCTGCGCCAGCGCATCGGCGTCCACAAGGCGAAGGAGATGGCGTTCACCGCCAAGATCGTGAGCGCTACCGAGGCCCGAGACCTCGGGTTCGTGAACGCGGTCGTGTCGGTCAGCGACCTCGATGCCGTGGTCCAGGAGCTGGCGGAGACGGTCGCGGCCGGCCCCCCGCTCGCCCTGTCGATGACGAAACGCGAGCTGAACCTCGCGGCTGGGTCGTCGCTCACGGCGGCCCTGGAGCTCGAGACCTACGCCCAGGCCGTGAACACCCACACCGACGACATGCGCGAGGCCATGGCCGCGTACCTGGAACGCCGACCCCCCGTCTTCACCGGACAGTAGGCCCACGCCGGAGGCCCCGGCTGCCCGCGGCCCGGGTGTGCGCAGCGAGGGTCAGGACTGGGTCGACGCCGTGATGATGTGCTCCAGCCACCATTTGGGTGCGTTCTCATAGATGTTCTGGAGATTGGAGTAGTCGTGCCAGCGGCAGATCTTGCCGTCGCGCAGCTGCGTCACCGAGACGAACGTGTGGTCGAAGACCTCGCCGGTGTGGAACGTCCACCGTTCGGTGTGCTCGGTCATCACGAGGTCGCCCTCGCCGATCATGTTGATGCCCGGGACGTGCCCGTAGTCCTGCAGCGGCTCGAGGCCGATACGGAGGCGGCGTAGGACGCCTTCGGGCCCGGTTCCCCCTGGTCCGGGCGCCCCGACATCGGTGTAATGCGCATCGTCGGTGAGCAAGGCCTTCATCCCGTCCCAGTCGCGGGCGGCCAGCGCGTCCCAGAATCGCTGGACGATCTGTTTGTTCTCGCTCATCGGTCGAAATCCCCTCTGTCGGTCGGGTCGGTCGGGTCGGTCGGGTCGGTCGGGTCGGTCGGGTCGTCGTCGGTCGGTCGGCCGGGTCGGCCGGGTCGGTCTGGCTAGATGGTCTTCGGGTAGTACTGGCCCGGTTCCAACGTGGCGAGGTCGCCGTCGAACGTCGTCAGGAACGGCCACTCGGCCTCCTCGCCCGGCAGGGGAACCTGGGCGAAACGGCCGAGGTCCCCACCGACTCGTTCGTGGCCGACGAGCGACCACGCCTGGCGCTTGTAGGTCCAGTTCTCGGGTTGGAGCCGGTGGCACTCGTTGAAGTGGGCAATCGCCGCGGCTCGCTCGCCGTGTCGCCAGAAGTGGTTGGCTAGCTCAAAGTGAGCCACTGCCTGCGACTGCTCGGCGCCCCGCGGCTGCGAGGCCTCGATCACCTGATCCGGAGTCATCGCATAACGGCTCGCCGCGCCGTTCGCGGCCCAATCCCGAATGGCCTCCGGGTAGGCATCTCGGTCCTGGCCTCCACCGATGAGCTTCATGATGTTGGGTGGCTCCGGTGCGCCAGCGGGGCGACGCTCGGCAGCTTCGCGGGCGCGTTCCGCCATCATCTGGGCCATCTCCGGTGGGAACGTCGCTCGCCCGGCCCACCCCGGCTCGGCTGGGCGGACGATCATCCCCGCTTCGTCGATCCAGATGACGTTCGGGATGTTGACCACCCCGAACAATGCGCCGAGGCGATGGGTCGGGTCGAGGAGCGACGGGTGTTCGGGGTTCGCCGCTTCGATGAACGGTCGCGATGCATCAGGTCCGCTCAGCTCCATCGAGACGGTGACGATCTCGACGCCGAGAGGATGGAGCTCGCTGCGGAGGGCCTGCCACACGGGCAGGTCGAAGCGGCACCCTCAATAGGGCGCCCAGGCGACGATGACCACCTTCTGGCCGGACAGGGAGGAGAGATGGAAGTCGTTCCCGTCGAGATCAGGGAGTACGAGGTCAGGTGCCACGGCGGTGACCAGCGCGTGGCCGCTGAGCGACTCCGGCCCGAGTGCCCAGAGATCGTGGTCGGTGTCGTGAACGAGCGCCATACCGAGGCGAGCCGCGGTGGTTTCGAGATCGAAGCCCGAAGCGTCGAGCGGGACGCAGATCTCGCCCTTGCAGGCACCTTCGGGCGTGAGTGCCCAGCCGGTCGTGGCTTCGAAGGCGCCGCGGTCGATGTCGAGTCGTTCGAGGATCATGGGACCACCCTTTCGAAGACCGGCATCCTGCCAGCTCACCGCCCCCGAGGGCCGCTCGAGCGCGCGTCATGAACGGAGCGCGAACGAGGTGCCACGGTCAGTGAATAGTGCTGAGGAATCAGGATCAATCATCCGGAGCACGGACCGTCTCGTGAAGTCGGCCAGTACGTTCCCGGGCGTGCGCAGAGCGCTCGTTCCCATTTTCTTCCTCGGAGTGATCATCGCCGCCGGCCTCGCCAATCGCGAGTTGCTGTCGGAGACGGGGTCGCGCGTCGCCGAGCTCTCGCCGGTGGGCCTGTTGGTGCTGCTCGGGTGCGCGTCGTTGGTGGTCGTGCTGCGAGCCCTCACCCTCGCCATCGCCACGCCCGGCCTCGGGCTCGGTCAAGCGGTCGCCGCGGATCAGGCGGCAGTCGGAGCGACCAACGGTGTCGTCGTCGGCGGGGGCGCGGTCGGGACCGCAGCCAAGGTCGCGATGATGCGTTCGTGGGGTGTGCGGCCAATGGTGGTCGGGGCCTCGGTGGTGGCCACCGCGGTGATGCCGAGTTTCGTGACGTGGGGTCTCGCCGCCACTGTCCATGTGCCGGTCGTTCTAGGCGGGAAGGCGACCTGGCCAGAAACGATTGCCACGTTCGCCGGTTCGTTCCTGTTCGTGGGTGCCGCCGTGTTCTGGGCCATCGTGCTGGCTCATCCGGCTCCGGCGGCGCTCGCCGGGCGGGTGATCGCCCGCTGCCACCGGTGTGCGTGCCGACGCACTCCGCAGCGCTGGCGCCGGGTGCACCGACGTCTCGGCGCGATCGACGCCCATCGCTTCACCGACGAACTCCGCGTCGAACTGGTGACGCTCATGCGCCGCCGCGGCGCGGCGCTGCTGCTCGGATGCCTCGGGTACGCGGCCGCCTCGTGTTTCACCCTCTGGTGCACGTTGCACGTGATGGGGGTCTCGGGAGTGAGCGTGTTCGAAACCCTCTCGGTGTTCACCCTCGTGCGCATCTTGGTGGCCGTGGCGCCGGTTCCGGGTGGCGTCGGCGTTGCCGAGGTCGGGCTCGTCACCTTCCTGATCGATTCCGGCGCCGACCGCCCGGGCGCGGCCGGCGCAGCCGTGTTGTTCCGGGCCGCTACCTGGCTCGTGCCGATCGTGCTCGGCGCGACCGGCTGGACCATCTGGCGCCGCCGGTCGATTCCGCCGACTGCGGGGGGACCCTCGCCGAGCGACGCCTCAGCTCACGGTCCGCAGCTGTTACCGGTCTTCGAGTAGTCGTTGCAGATCGTCGCCCGGGTGATCTTCCACACCCCGTCGATGAATCGAGCACGCCCGTACTGCATGCCCCAGTCGTAGTAGTCGTCCATGCGGAGCTCGTAGAAGAACGACGCTTCGACCGCTGTCAAGAAGCCGATCTCGAGCACTTCGAAATGGTCGGCGTCGATCTCCCGGCCGTTGGGGTCGTCGCGTAGTCGATCGAGCATGAACTGCACGCCGCTCGGGTCGTCGATCAACGCCACCCTCCGCTCGTCGTTGGCCGGCCCCGGGCGGTACACCGCCTCCATCGCCGCTCGGATCTCGGTGCGCGCCGCGGAAGGATCGGGAGGGAGTTCCCCCGTGCCGGGGGGCAACGTGGGCGGCGGGATCGTGACGACCGGGGCGTCGGGGTCGATCGGCGGCTGTTCCCAGCACACCGGGTCGTTGAACGACTGGAGCAGGCCGGTGTTCAGTTCTTCGCCGGTGACCCGGGAGGTGCTGCCGTCGGCGTGCTGGAACTCCAACAGGATTCCTTGCCACGGGTTCCCGTTCACCGGCCCCGGAGCGAAGCCGCCCCACATCTGAGCCAGGTCCTCCGGGGCTGGCACCACGAGGGCCGCGATGCCCTCGACCGGTTCCATGGTGTCGGAGCCGCCGCCGATGGAGCTGGCCCCGACGGCCACGGTGCCGGCCGGCGCCTGGACCGTGAACACCAGGAGCGGCTCCTCCTCGATCAACCCGCCGACGGAGAAGCCGACGTTTCCACGCTCGCCGGGTTCCTCGGTGATCATGGTCGACGACGTGACGACCGCGGCATCGCCGATCGCCGTCGCCTGCACCGTTCCCGTCGGCGTGCAGAACGCCGGACGGTCGTCCTCGAATCCCTGGCCGGGGCCCCACATCGGCGCCTGGTCGGAGCGGAAGACCCGCAGGTCCACCCCACCCTCGGTGGTGCGCTGGAACAGCTTGGTGGGGGAGTCGACCGCTTCGGCCTCTGCCACCGCGGGGCCGGGCGTGGTGGTCGCCGGCGCAGCGGCATCGCCGGAGTCGTCGGAGAGGAGACGCGTCGCTGCGTATCCGCCTCCGCCCACGACGGCGATGAGCAGGGCCGTGAGGCCGACCACCAACCCGGCGCGCGGGCCGGTCTGGCGTTCGGTGCGTCCCTCGAGATGGACTCCACCTTCGCTCGACGCCATGACCCCTCCCTCATGCACCCCGACGTTGTGAAGACTAGGCGCTGGACCGTGACACGGTCGTCGTGCCCCATTTGCGGAAACGTCGCCCATCACCTCTACCCTTGTCCGTTGCGCCGCGCAGACCGCTGCGGCGCCCCTCGAACCCCGACACAGAGGTCCGGCGTGAAGTTCAAGAAGGGTGACACTGTCATCTACCCCCAGCACGGCGCATGCATCGTGCAGGGAACCAAGAAGATGACGATCTTCGGCGAGAACGCTGAGTACCTGATCCTCAAGACGGTGATCAACGAGATGACCCTCTCGGTGCCCGTCGGCAAGGTCGAGGAAGTCGGAGTCCGGCCGCCGGTGAACGCGGATGAGCTCGAAGACCTCGTGGCCGTGCTCTCGAAGCCCGATCCGCGGGTTCCCTCGAACTGGTCCCGACGGTTCAAGAACCACCAGGAGAAGCTGAAGTCGGGCGACGTGTACCAAGTCGCCGAAGTCGTGCGGAACCTGGCGGCCCGGAATCGAGATGCAGCGTTGTCGGCGGCCGAGCGCACGATGTACGAGCGGGCCCGGATCAACCTCGTGTCCGAGATCGCGCCGGCGTTGAAGGTCAGCGCCGAAGAAGCCGAGCGATACCTCGACGAAGCGTTCGCCCACGGCGTGCTGAAGCCACCGAAGGAAGTCGCGGCCAAGAAGAAGTGACCCCGCTCCGGGCGCGGGCTCGACGATGCCATGGTCGAGCACCGCTCAGGCGGCTGGCTACCATCGCCCGACCATGGGTGACCGGCTGCACATCACGCCAGACCAACTCGCCGCGATGATCTCCGATGGGGTGATCGACACCGTGCTCATGGTCTTCCCCGACCTGCAGGGTCGACTGGTCGGCAAGCGCACCACGGGCCGCTTCTACCTCGATCACGTGAGCGGGCCGGAAGGCACCGAGAACTGCAACTACCTGCTCGCCACCGACATGGACAACAACGCGGTGCCGGGGTACCGGTTCGCCAACTACGACCTCGGCTACGGCGACATGCGGGCCGTCGCCGACCGCGACACCATCCGCCTCGTGCCCTGGGTCGACCGCACGGCGATGGTGATGTGCGACCTGTTCGACACCGACACGGGTGCACCCATCGAGGTATCGCCGCGCCGCATGCTGCAGCGCCAGGTCGAGCGGGCCGCCGCCGCGGGCTACGTCCCGATGCTCGGGTCCGAGATCGAGTTCTACCTGTTCCGCGACACCTACGAGCAGGCCCACGCCAAGGGGTATCGGGGGCTGGAGCCGCACTCGCCATGGCTGGAGGACTACCACGTCCTCCAGACCACCAAGGACGAGTACATCATCGGCCAGATCCGACGCGGGCTCGAGGCCGCCGGTGTGCCGGTCGAGTTCTCCAAGGGCGAGGCGGGCCGAGGCCAGCACGAGATCAACCTCGACTACGCCGACCGCCGTCGAGATGGCCGATCGCAACACGGTCTACAAGAACGCCGCCAAGGAGATCGCATCGCTCATCGGGTCGCTCGATCTCGTTCATGGCCAAGTACGCGTGGGACGACACCGGTTCGTCCTGCCACATCCACTCCAGCCTGTGGAGCCCTGATGACACCACGGCGATCTTCTACGACCACGACGGCGCGCACGGCATGAGCCAGACGTTCCGCTGGTGGCTCGGGGGCCTGCTGGCCACGGCTGCCGACTTCTCGTTGCTCTGGGCGCCGACGATCAACTCCTACAAGCGTTTCCAACCCGGGTCGTGGGCACCCACCGCGATCGGCTGGGGACTCGACAACCGCACCCTCGGGTTCCGAAAGGTCGGTCATGGCAAGGGGACACGGGTCGAGAGCCGAGTCCCGGGCTCCGATGCCAACAGCTACTTCGCCTTCGCTGGCACCATCGCCGGCGGGCTCTACGGCATCGAGCACCAGATCGAACCGCCGGCGCCTTACGTCGGGAACGGATACGAGGCCACCGACCTTCCCCGTATCCCGTGGAACATCGTCGACGCGATCGAGCGATGGGAGGCCTCGGCGATCGCCAAGGCCGCCTTCGGCGACGAGGTGCACTTCCACATCGCCAACATGGCCCGCCAGGAGTGGACCGCGTTCAACGCCACCGTCACCGACTGGGAGTTGCGGCGCTACTTCGAGCGGATCTGAGGTGGTTCCACCCCGTCGTCGGACGTGATCCGGCGAAGCCGCACGACCACCGGGAGATGGTCGGACAGCGATGCCCAGGTCGGCCCGTCGGGGGCAACGCTGGCATCGATCGTCTCCCAGCCCTCTCCGGCGAGGACGTAGTCGATGCGTTGGCGCACCCGGCCGGCCGGGTTCGTGTGCCCAGGGGTCGTGCCGGGCCAGGTGTCGTGCAGACCCACGGCGGCGAACGGCGCCAGCGTGGTGGGCTCGTCGTCGGCGTTCAGATCTCCCGTGAGGATGGTCCCAGCGGCGTTGCCCTGCGATGCGGCGGCGATCCATTCGCTGATGGCCGTGGCCTGGGCGGCGCGCTCGTCTGGAGCGCTGTCGGATGCGAGGTGGGTGTTCACGAAACCGATGTCCGAAGACTCTGCGTCGACGATCGTCCGTTGGGCGATCCGTCGCCGATAGGAGAACCTCGATACCCGCGGGTTCAGCACGATCCGTTCGTGGTCGCCGAGTCGGTGGGGCGACAGCACGGCGAGACCCTCGGCCCGCCACCACACGAACGGCCCGTAGGGGAGGTGCTTGCGGGCCCAGCGACGATGCCACCCGAGCCTCCGAGCCAACCGGCGCGCCTGCCAGGGCTGGATCTCTTGGAGGCCGACGATGTCGGGAGCGAACGACGCCAGCCGATCGGCGATCTGGTCCAGACGTCGGGCCGGGCCGATCCGTGCAGGTTCCAGCAGACGACCGTGCAGGTGGCGGAGGGGGCATCGGACTCGATCCGCGACATCTCCGCAGTCTGGTCGCTACGCTCGCCCGCCCATGGGACATCGTTTGGCAGGCAAGGTTGCAGTCATCACCGGTGCAGCTTCCGGGCTCGGTCGGGTCGGCGCCGAACTGTTCGCATCCGAAGGCGCGATGGTGGTGATCGCCGATGTCACCGACGGCGACGATGCCATCGCCGCGATCGACGCGGCGGGGGGTGAGGCGGCGTACGTGCGATGCGATGTCACCGATGAGGAATCGGTGAAGGCGGCGATGGAGTTCGCCGTCGAGACCTTCGGCGGGCTGCACGTCCTCTACAACAACGCCGGCGTCATGCTCCCCGACGACGACAACCCGGTGACCACCCCGATCGAGACCTACGAACGCACGATGGACATCAACGTCAAGGGCGTTCTCCTCGGCTGTCGTCACGCGATCCCGGCCATGCAGGCGTCGGGTGGGGGATCGATCGTGAACGTTGCGTCGTTCGTCGCTCACATGGGCGCTGCCACGCCGCAGATCGCCTACACGGCTTCGAAGGGGGCGGTCCTGGCGATGACCCGCGAGATCGCGGTGATCTACGCCCGTCAAGGGATTCGAGCCAACGCGCTGTGCCCGGGCCCGATCATGACGCCGCTGCTGGCGAAGTTCCTCTCCGACGACGCCAAGCGGAACCGGCGGCTCGTCCACATCCCGATGGGGCGCTTCGGCGAGCCGGGCGAGATCGCCAACGGCGCATTGTTCCTCGCCTCCGGCGAGTCGTCGTGGATGACCGGTCAGTCGCTGATCATCGATGGTGGGATCACCGCGGCGTACGTGACCCCCGAGTGAGGGTGCGATGAGCTCGCTCCACCGGCTCGATCCCGAGGTCGCCGATCGGCTCGTCGGCTGGATGCTTGAACGGCTCGGGTCGCCCGCTCCACTCGGCGCGATCCCCTCGGCCAGCGAGCTGCGAGAACTGATCCCGAGTCCCTCGATCACAGCAGCGGGGCTCGGGCTCGATGAAGCGTGGCGACGGTTCGCCGAGGTGTACGCGCCGGCGGCCATCGGCCTCGCGAGTCATCGGTTCCTCGCGTTCGTGCCGGCGGCGCCGAGCCCGACGTCAGTGCTCATGGACGCCGCTGTGTCAGCGGCGTCGTTCTCGGCGGAGAGCTGGCTGGAAGCGGCCGGTGCAGTCGCAGCTGAGAACGAGGTGCTCGAATTCCTGGCTCGGCTGGCCGGCCTCCCGCCGCACGCCGGCGGGTGTTTCGTGAGTGGTGGTTCCGCGGGCAACCTGTCGGCGCTGGCCGTCGCTCGCGATCAACGCCCCGGTCGCACCTCGATCGCAGTGGCCGACACCGCACACTCATCGGTGGCCAACGCGGCGCGCCTCCTCGGTACTCCCACCGTGGTGGTGCCGAGCGACGAGAGGGGCCGGCTCACGGGCGCAGCGCTGGAGGAGGCGTGCCGCGGGCGCGACGACATAGGGGTCGTGGTGGCCTCGGCGGGATCGACCAACGTGGGTGCCATCGACGATCTGGTCGGGATAGCGGGTGTCTGCGCAGCCCGCGACGCGTGGCTCCACGTCGATGGCGCGTATGGCGGCGCCGCCCTCCTCGTCGAGGAACTCCGCCCCGAGTTCCGGGGCATCGAGTTCGCCGACTCCCTCATCGTCGACCCCCACAAATGGCTTTTCGGACCGCTCGGTTCATGCGCGCTGCTGTATCGGCATCCGGAGCTGGCCCGGGCGGTCCATGCCCAACACGCCGGCTACCTCGACCCCCTGCACCTCGACGACGCGTGGAACCCGGCCGACCATGCCTTCCACCTCACTCGACGGGCTGCCGGGCTTCCGCTCTGGTTCGCCCTCGCAGTTCACGGCAGCGACGCGCACGCTTGCGCCGTGCGTCGCGGCATCGAGCTGGCCCGGCGCTGGGTCGAGCTCGCTGCGGCGGTCGAGGAGATCGAGGTGATCGTGCCGCCGACACTCTCAGCTGTGGTCTTCCGCCGGGAAGGCTGGGGCGACGCGGAGTGGCTGCACTGGTCTCGTGATCTCCTGAGCCGAGGCGTGGCGTTCGTGACCCCGACCCGATGGAAGGGCGAGACGGTGGGTCGGCTGATCTTCTTGCATCCGGAGACTCCGGAGTCGCTCCTCCTCGAGATCGTCGAGTCGCTCGCCGGACGTGACGGCCGGCCGTGACACTTGGCCTTCATCGCGACGGCGACGTGGGTATCAGGTCCGAGCGCGCAGGGGCGCCCGGAGTCCGGGCACGGGCGCTTCGATGACCTCGACGTCGTCCAGGCCACCGATGGCGTCGAGGACCCCGCGCAGCCAGTCCGGGCGAGGGTGACGTAGCTGGAGGCACACCAACTCGAGTTGGGCCGGGAGCCCGAACGACGGGTGGGTGGTGCGACCCCAGTCGATGAGGAACGGGACGGTTCCCAGCGCCTCGGAGTCGAGGCGGGGCATCGTGAGCTCCCACGCCAGCTCGACGCCGTCGGGCCGCGAGCGACCCATCGCGACGATCTCGCCGGGATCGTAGCCCGCAGCCTTCATCCGCTCGCTCACGACCTCGAGCGGTTGATACGGACGGACACACCACGTGACCAACATCGGCTGGCTCAGCGAATCGATGCCGAACGGACGTGGATGGGCCGGCGTGGGCTGGTCGGGGTCGGGGCCGATGATCTCCAAGTAGGTCGCGCCCCCCAACGAGACCAGGTAGTTGCGCGTCCCGTGCCCCGGATGGGCGCCACCGGGAACCGGTGCAACTCCGGTCGACGACGTGAACTCGGCGACCATCGCGTCGAGGTCTGGTGCGGCGTAGACGAGGTGATCGATCATGGCGTATCAAGACTTAGTGTAGACACTCGACCGCCTTCAGTGGTCGCGACCGCTCGGGTCCGGAGATCTGTCAGGTCGTAGCATCGCCGAGATGAGCAGCAAAGTCGCGTTTCTCGGTCTCGGTGTCATGGGCGCGCCCATGGCCAGGCATCTCGCTACCGCCGGCCACGACGTCGTCGTCTACAACCGGACCCGGGCGACGGCCGATCGGTGGGTTGCCGAGCACGGTGGAACGGCTGCCCCCTCACCCCGTGCGGCCGCCGACGGGGCAGCCGCGGTGTTCATGTGCGTCGGCAACGACGACGATGTGCGGGCGGTGGCGCTCGGTTCGCACGGTGCGCTCGCCGGGATGTCCGCCGGAACCGTGCTGGTCGATCACACCACCGCCTCCGCCGACATCGCCAAGGAACTCGAGAGCGTCGCGCTGGAGCTCGGTGTGGCGTTCGTCGATGCACCGGTGTCGGGGGGCCAGGCGGGCGCTGAGAACGGGGTGCTCACGGTGATGTGCGGCGGCGACCCCTCCGCCTTCGACCAGGCCAAGCCGTTCATCGACAGCTACGCCCGGGCGTGCGCGCTGATGGGCCCGGCCGGCAGTGGGCAGCTCACCAAGATGGTGAACCAGCTCTGCATCGCCGGATTGGTCCAGGGCCTCTCCGAAGGCATCGCGTTCGCGCAGCGCGCCGGGCTCGACGTCGACGCGGTGGTCGACGTGATCAGCAAGGGCGCCGCAGGTTCGTGGCAGATGGAGAACCGGGCGCGCACGATGGCCCGGGGGGAGTTCGACTTCGGCTTCGCCGTGGAGTGGATGCGCAAGGATCTCGACCTGTGCCTGGCCGAGGGCCGCCGCAACGGAGCCCGGCTTCCCGTCGCCGCACTGGTGGACCAGTTCTACGCCCACGTGGTGGCCCGCGGGGGCCGCCGGTGGGACACCTCGAGTCTCGTCACGCTGCTCACCGAGGATTGAATGCGTCAGCCTGGGTCGGGTGGCGCCGCAACGGCCGGTTCGGAGGGAGCGGCCTTCGCCGGCCCACCGCTTCGATCACGTCGGCTCCTGTGTCGTCCTGCTCCACCAGTTCGAACTCGTGGCGGACGGCTGCCATCGCCTGTCGGATCGCCGCTGAGGCGATCAGCTCGTCGACCCACCGGGTGAGCTGCGCGGCGTTCGCGTCCTCCAACGCCCCGACCAGCCCGAGGCGATGGTGGGCGACTCGCGCCGCGTTGCCCGCCTGATCGACGGCGAGTGGGATCACCAGCATCGGAACTCCCGCCGCCACGCACTCCTTGACGGTCCCGAGCCCGCCATGGGTGATCATCACGCTCGTGTGGCGCAGGACGCCGGTCTGTGGCACCGATGGTCGGGCGACGATGTGGGGGGGCAGTGGTCCGAGTTCGTCGGGTGCGAGGTGTCGGCCGAGTGAGAGCAGCACGCGCCGGTCGGTTCGAGTCGCGAAGCCCTCGACGACGGCGCGGAAGAACGCCGGCGTTTCGTCGGCTCGATACCGTTGGGTGCCGAGTGAGCAATAGACGAGGGGTTCGTCGCCCGGCGGGAGGCACGCGGAAGCCTCCTTCACCTCCTGCTCCAGCGACGTCGCAACCCGTGGGCGATCCATCGATTCCACGTAGTAGCGGAGGGGCCGGTGCGGTCGGGGCAAGTCGAAGGCCTCGGGACACAGGACGAGCTCGGGCCGTCGCCGGAGCTGCGGGTAGAACACGGTGCATCGGTCGAGCTCGCTGCGCGACAGCCCGATCGACGCGGCGAAGCGCTCGGTAAGTCGGTAGGGCGGCTCGGCGCCGATGCCGCGTGCGACGGCTGCGCCGACGATCCGCTGAAGCCGGAAGCGGCGCCATGCCAGGGCGGTTCGCGCTCGTCCGGCTCGGTCGGCGCGTGCCCCTCCGGCGACCCGCAGGGGCGGCAGACCGGGGTCGCAGGTCTGGGGCAGCGAGGTGTTGAGCACGACGACCGGCACGTGACGGGCGTGAGCGAGCAGGCCGATGAGCGGCTCGTTCACGTCGGCAACCACCACGTCGGGGGCGAACCGAGTGAGTTCGGCGGCGGCGCCTTCGCCCCGGCTCAACGCTGCTGCGATGGCTCCGTAGCGACTGGTGATCGCCCGCCGCCGGGCGACGATGGAACCTTCGCGCGTGCGGGTCGACCACTCGTCGTCGTACCACTCGTCGAACCACGCCAGCACCTCGAATCCCGCCTGCTCGACCTGGCCCCGAAGTGGCGGCGGGGCGAAGAACGCGACGCGATGACCCCGTGCCTGCAGCGTGCTCGCGATGCGTACGGTCGGGTTGAAGTGCCCCGGCTCGGGCAACGTCCACACCGCGATGCGCATCGGGGCGAGTGACGTCATCGGGCCGCAACGCTAGCGGTCACGCGTGCTCCGTCAGCCGCGCCAGGCAGTCCGACCGGAGCTCGGTGGCGGGGCGGCGAGGAACAGATCAGATGGCGCGCACGTTCGTCGCTTCGAGCCCCTTGCGGCCCTGGGCGACCTCGAACTCGACAGCTTGGCCCTCGACGAGCTTCTTGTAACCGGATCCGGCGATGTTCGAGAAGTGGACGAAGAGATCGTCCCCCTCGTCTCGGGTGATGAACCCGAATCCCTTCTGGTCATTGAAGAACTTGACGACACCGGTTGCCACGTGCGCTCACCCCATCAGGCTCGGAGGCCGAGGTGACCCCCACGTGGGCAGCCTACGACAGGGTGAGTCGCTCGTGGAACGCGGTCGTACGTCAGGCTGCGGTCACCGACAGGACCTGACCGCGGGCTGCATGGCTGCTCCCGCCACCGGTGATGTTGCACAGCAGTACGTAGTTGCCGGCCGGCAGGTCGACCGTCAGCGACTCCGTCGACCCGTTGTCGAGCCGCGCGGTCTCGCCGATCAGGTCGCCGGCGGGGAGCTGAGCGTCGTCCACCGCACCTTGCGACGTCTGGGGGAGTGTCTCGTAGGAGTCGCCGCGGATGACGACGAACTCGTGGGGGAACTCACCGTTGTTGACCACGTTGAACGTCACGGTGCCCGCCGGGATCGTGGTGGGGGCTTCGACTGCCCACTCGACCAGGCTGACATCGACCGTGCCGCCCGCGGCAGGTGCGGCCGTGGTGTCAGCGGCCGCAGCGGTGGTGTCGGCAGCTGCGGTCGTGTCGGCAGCTGTGCTCTGCGGATCAGCGGTCGTCTCTGGTACCGACGTCGCTTCGGGCGCGGCAGTCGACTCGGCGGCCGAGTCGTCGACCGCAGAAGTGTCGCTCGTCGTGTCGTCGTCGCTACTACCGCATCCGGTGATCGCCGTCAGGGCGATCGCGACCGCGATGATTGCTCCTCGGTGCATGGGTTCCTCCGCTGGGGGGCTCGTGATCCTTGACCTCGCAAGTAAGTTACCGTCGGACACCGCTTCCGCTAGGTCGCGCGGCTCATGTCACAGGAACTCTCAGAAAGGCGCCCCGACCATGGAGCAGATCTTCGATCTTCCTGCCCATCCGTTGTTCGTCCACGCTCCGTTGGCGTTCATGCCGGTGGTCGCCGTGATGTGCATGGTGATCCTGCTGCGCCCGAGCTGGCGCGCCCGCTACGGCTGGGTGGCGATCGCCAGTTCGGCCGCCGTGCTCGTGATGGTGCAGCTCGCCATGGGCTCCGGCGAGGCATGGGAGAAGGCGATCGATTCCGGGATGGTGGAGCGACATCAGGAGTTGGCCGAGACCACGCGCATCTTCGTGTTCCTCCTTTTCCTGGTCGTGACGATCGCGGTGATCATCGGCCGCCGTTCGTCGAAGGCGGTTTCGCCGGCGTCGTGGATCCGGCCGGCCATGTCGGTGCTGGCGGCACTCACCGTGGTGCTCGGTGTGCTGTCGACGGCCTGGATCATCCGCACCGGTCACGAGGGCGCCAAGGCGCTGCACGGCGGCACCCTGCCCGACGACGACTGAACCGAGCCGAACTGCGCAGGGTTCAGCGGGCGACGAAGTACTTGGCCTGCGGGTGGTGGCAGATGAGCGCCGAGGTGGTCTGCTCCGGCTGGTACTGCCAACCGGTCTCCTCGCTGACACCTCGATGCCGAGCCGTTCGGCGCCGAGCAGCCGGGCGACGGTCGCGTTGTCCTCGAGATCAGGACACGCCGGGTACCCCCACGAGTACCGGCCCCCCCGGTACTGCTGGCGGAAGAGTCCGGCCATGGTCGGGCCGTCCTCGTCGGCGAAGCCCCACTCCTGGCGGATCCGTAGGTGCCAGTACTCGGCGAGGGCCTCGGCCATCTCGACGCCCAGCCCGTGGAGGAACAGGTACTCCTGGTACTCGTTGGCGGCGAACAGCTCGGCGGCCCGCTCGCTGACCGTCGAGCCCATCGTGACGATGTGGAACGCGGCATAGTCGGCGCCCGACCCGACCGGGCGGAAGAAGTCGGCGATGCACAGGAACGGCGCGGCGCGCTGGCGCGGGTAGCGGAATCGGCACGCCTCGTCGGTCCGGGTCTCGTCGGTGTACACCACGAGTTCCTGGCCCGCCGACGTTCACCGGGAAGTACCCGTACACGACCTGCGGCACGAGCACGCCGCTCGCCTTGGCGGCGGCGAGTCGCTCGCGGAACATCGGGCGGAGCCGGCGCCTTGAACTCCGTCGTCGGACTCGCCCGGCTCGGGACGGAACTGCCACTGGTTGCGGAACAGCGCGGTCTCGTTCACGAAGATCGGCGAGCTCGTCGAGCGAGAGCCCCTTCACGATGCGGGTGCCGAGGAACGGCGGGACGAACACCGGTTGTCGAGCGCGACCTCGGGCGAGCGCGCCGGCAGCATCGCGTCGAGCATCGACGCCGTTCCGATGCGCGCGGCGGCAGGTTTCGTCCTCCGGGGCGCCCGGTCCGAACGTCGGGTCGTCGGCGTCCCCGAGCGCTTGATCGCCATCAGCTTGTCGAGCGTGTGCAGCCCTTCGAACGCGTCGCGGCCGTAGAACAGCCGCCCGTCGTAGACCTCGCGCAGGTCCTTCTCGACGTAGGTACGGGTGAGCGCGGCCCCGCCGAGCAGCACGGGGATCTCCTCGGCCAGACCGAGCTGGTTGAGCTCTTCGAGGTTGTCGCGCATGACCAAGCGTCGACTTCACGAGCAGCCCGCTCATGCCGATGGCGTCGGCGCCGACCTCCTTGGCCTTGGCGACCATGTCGCCGATCGGGACCTTGATGCCGAGGTTGTGGACCTCGTAGCCGTTGTTGGTGCAGATGATGTCGACGAGGTTCTTGCCGATGTCGTGCACGTCGCCCTTGACCGTGGCGAGCACCAGTCGGCCCTTGGTGCTCGCTGCGTCGGCTCGCTCCATGTGCGGCTCGAGGTAGGCGACCGCAGCCTTCATCGTCTCGGCCGATTGGAGCACGAACGGCAGCTGCATCTGTCCCGAGCCGAACAGCTCGCCGACCACCCGCATCCCCTCGAGCAGGATGTCGTTGACGATGGCGAGGGCGCCGAGTCCGCCGCCCAGCGCCTCGTCGAGTTCGGCGGTGAGTCCCTCGCGGTCGCCGTCGATGATCCGCTGCGACAGGCGTCGTTCGATCGGCCAGTCGGTGCGGTCCTCGCGAACCTCCTTCACGCTCTTGACGTCGGCGAACACCTCGAGCAAGCGGCTTCAGCGGGTCGTAGCCGGTTGCTGCATCGCGTCGGTCGTAGATCAGGTCGAGGCAGACCTCGAGCTGCTCCTCGGGGACCCGCGACGAGCGGGACGATCTTGCCGGCGTGGATGATCGCCGAGTCGAGCCCGCGCTTCGACCGCTTCGTCGAGGAACACGCTGTTGAGCACGTGGCGCGCCGCCGGGGACAGCCCGAAGCTGACGTTCGACACCCCGAGCGTGGTGAAGGCCCCGGGGATCTCGGCCTTGATCCGCCGGATCGCCTCGAGGGTGTGCATCGCATCTCGCCGCAGGTCGTCGTCGCCGGTCGACAGCGGGAAGGTCAGGGCGTCGAAGATCAGGTCGCTCGCCTGCAAGCCGTAGCGCTCGGTGGCGATGCGGTGGATCCGGTGGGCGATCTCCATCTTCCACTCGACGTCGCGGGCCTGGCCGCGTTCGTCGATCAGCAGACAGATCACCGCTGCGCCGTATTCGCGGGCGAGGCTGAACACCCGGTCGAGTCGGGAACCCGGCATGCTCGCCGTCCTCGAGGTTGGCCGAGTTGAGCACGGCTCGGCCGCCGATGTGCTGCAGCCCGGCTTCGAGCACCTGGGGCTCGGTCGAGTCGAGCACGAGCGGGACGCTCGCCTGGGTGGCGAACCGCGACGCGATCTCGTCCATGTCGAGCGGTGCCGTCGCGGCCGACGTAGTCGACACAGACGTCGAGCACGTGGGCGCCCTCGCGGATCTGCTCGGTCGCGATCTTCGAGCACGCGTCCCAGTCGTCGGCGAGCATCGCGTCGCGGAACGCCCTGCGAACCGTTGGCGTTGGTGCGCTCGCCGATGATGAGGAAGCTGTTGTCCTGGGCGATCGTGACCGGCGAGTAGATCGAGGTGAGGCTCGGCTCGAACGTCGGCGATCCGGCGGGCCGGCTCGAGTCCGCGCGACCGCTTCGACGACCTGCCGGAGGTGCTCGGGCGTCGTTCCGCAGCAGCCGCCCACGATGCCGATGCCGAGATCGGCGACGTGGTGGCGGTGGAACGTTGCGAGCTCGTCGGGTCGTAGGTCGTAGTGGGTGCGCCCGTCGACGATGCTCGGCAGGCCGGCGTTGGGCAGCACCGCGATCGGGAACGGGCAGTTCTGGGACAGGTACCGGAGGTGCTCCTGCATCTCGGCGGGTCCGGTGGCGCAGTTGATGCCGAGCACGTCGGGTCGCATGGCGGCGACGGAGGCCAGCGCGGCGCCGATCTCGGATCCGACGAGCATCCGCCCGGTGGTCTCCATCGTGACCTGGACCTGGATCGGTACGTCGTCGACCGTCTGCGGCGCATGGCTCGCCGGCAGGCGATCATCGCCGCCTTGACCTGCAGCAGGTCCATGCAGGTCTCGACGAGGAACAGGTCGACACCGCCCTCGAGCAGCCCGTGGGCCTGCTCCTGCGTAGGCGTCGCGGAGGTCGGCGAAGCGGATGTGCCCGAGGCTCGGCAGCTTGGTGCCCGGCCCGATCGAACCGGCGACGTACCGGGTTCGTCCGTCGGCCTCGTGGTCGTCGGCGACCTCGCGGGCGAGCCGGGCGGCATGCACGTTCAGCTCGTGGGTGCGCTCGGCGATGCCGTACTCGGCGAGCACCACGCTGAACGAGCCGAAGCTGGCCGTCTCGACCGCGTCGACGCCGACGGCGAAGAAGTCGTCGTGCATCTGGCGGATGACATCGGGGCGGGTCGCGCACAGCAGCTCGTTGCATCCCTCGAGCGCCGGTCCGCCGAAGTCGTCGGCGGTCGAGGTCGAGCCCCTGGACGTAGGTGCCGAACGCGCCGTCGAAGACGACGACCCGCTCGGCGACTGCTTCGAGGTACGGCTGCGCGTGACATGGCCGGATCCAGGCTACTTGGGGACCTTTGTGAGCCTTCGGGCAGTGCCAGCCGGGGCGAGACGGTGCCGGGTATCGTTGCCGCCCGACGCGGCAGCACCGCTGCGCCCGGAGGAGTTCTCATGACCATCGCCGTCGACATCGCCCGCACGACGCCCCGTTCCGTCGAGGCCATCGGCATCCCCGTACCCGAGCGAAGGCCCGGTGCCCCGTGGGCTCGGGCTCAACTCGGGCCGCGCTCACCGCCCACGGATTCGAGGGCAAGGTCGGCCAGACGCTGACGGTCCCGTCGGCGGCCGGGCCCCACGTCATCGCCGTCGGCGTCGGCAAGCCTGCCGAGCTCACCGCTGCGACGCTTGCGCACGGCCGCCGCGGCCCTGGCTCGCAGCGCAGCGAAGCGGGCGACGCTGGCGACGTCGCTCGCCGATACCGACGCAGTCGACGCACGCGTCTCGCCGTCCAGGCAGTCGTCGAAGGGTTCGTGCTGGCCGTCGTATCGCTACGTCGAGCTGAAGGCCGACAAGGCGATCGGCTTCGAAGCTGGAGCGGGTCACGCTCACCGTCGCGGCGGCCAAGACCGCGGCGGCGGCCGCCGGCGCCGAGCGGGGCCTGGTCATCGGCGGCGGCCGTCGTGCCTCGCCCGCGATCTGGCCAACACCCCGCCGTCCACCTCACGGCGCGCCTGCTCGCCGAGCGGGCGGTCGATGGTCGCCCAGCAGACGGGGCTCGAGGTCGAGGTCGTCGACGAGCACGGCGCCGCCGAGCTCCGCCTCGGCGGGTCTGCTCGGGGTCAACGCCGGCTCGGCCGAGCCGCCCCGGCATGATCAAGCTCACCTACACGCCGCGCAACCCGGTCGGCCACGTTGCTCTCGTCGGCAAGGGCGTCATGTACGACTCCGGCGGCATCAGCCTCAAGCCGAGCGACCCGATGCACGCCCTCATGAAGATGGACATGACCGGCGCGGCCGTCGGTGCTCGCCGCCATGTCGGCGCTCAAGGCGCTCAAGGTCCGCACCAAGGTGACCGGCTACCTGATGTGCACCGACAACATGCCGTCGGGCAGCGCGATGAAGCTCGGCGACGTGCTCACGATCCGCAACGGCAAGACGGTCGAGATCCACAACACCGACGCCGAAGGCCGGCTGATGCTGGCCGACGGGCTGTCGCTCGCCGTCGAGGAGCGCCCCGATGCCATCGTCGACATCGCCACCCTCACCGGGGCGTGCCTCACGGCGCTCGGCCAGCGCATCGCCGGGGTGCTCGGCAACCAGCAAGGCGTGGATCGATCAGGTGAAGGCGGCGGCGGAGCGCGCCGACGAGCCGGTGTGGCAGCTCCCGCTGGCCAAGGAGTACCGCAAGCTGCTCGATTCGAACGTCGCCGACATGAAGAACGTCGGCGGGCCCGTACGGGGGCACGATCACGGCCGCGCTGTTCCTCCAGGAGTTCGTGGGCGACGATCCCGTGGGCCCACCTCGACATCGCCGGCACCGATGAACGTCGATGCCGACGAGGGCTGGCTGAGCCGTGGCGCGACCGGCTTCGGGACGCGGTTGCTCGTCGAGCTCGTGGCCGGCTTCAAGGCCCCAGCAGCCAAGTAGTCGATCGCCCGATCAGGACGTGGGTTGACCGCGACGGCCCCACTCATCGTTGGACAACTGACGCGAGGCGTCGATCGCCCGGCGAGCGAGGCCGGGGGCGACGCCGACGGCGATCAGGTGTCGTTCAGCACCCGTTGGCTCGTCGCCTGCTTCCAGGAACGCTGCTGCGAGGGCGGTGGCACGATCCCATCGCCCGGGCTCGGAGTGCGGATCAGCTGCAGGCGTCGCCCAGTTGTCATGGGCGAGGCGCAGATGGTCGGGCAGCCGTTCCACCTGGCGGCCGGCGAGGGGTGGAATTCTCCGACGGAGAGCGAGCGCGGTGCCGCGGCCTTCGGCGGTGCGGTGCCCGATCCCGAACATCACACAGCGATCGAGCGCTCGGGTGAACGGCCCGTGCCGGCCGGGCATCATGCTCAGGCCAAGAGAGGCGGCCGTCTCGGTGAGGTCGAGCTCGTAGCCATCGGGGTATGCCTCGAGCCCGCTCGCGATCCGGCGCACCAGCCAGGTCGTGGTGGGTCCGAGAATGCCGAGCCAGAACAGCTCCACGTAGAGCCCATCGGGCGGGTGTCCGACGGCGTCGACGAGCGGGTCGATCCAGGGCCGGATGATCAAGGTGGTGTGGGCGGGGGCCGGCATGGCCGAGTGAGAGGTCTGGGCGAGGGACATCGGGCTCCCGGAGGCGAAGAGGCGGTTCTCGCCGCTGATGTGTGCGTGGCGTGGACCGAACCGGCAACGATTGGCCGGTGATGGATCACCCAGACGTTCGCGGTTGGTTGAGGTCGGCTCGTCGGATCGTTGTTCTGACAGGCGCCGGGATCTCCACCGCATCGGGAATCCCTGATTTCCGCGGACCGAACGGGCTCTGGACGAAGAACCCGGCCGCGGAGCAGACATCCACGCTGCGCCACTACCTCGAGGATCCGGCAGTCCGTCAGCGGGCGTGGCGGAACCGGCTCGACTCACCGACCTGGACGGCGCAGCCGAACCCGGCCCACCTGGCGCTGGTCGATCTGGAGGCCACAGGCCGTCTCCACGCGATCGTCACCCAGAACGTCGACGGCCTCCACCAGGCTGCGGGTTCCGATCCGTCGCTCGTGATCGAGGTCCACGGCTCGATGCACTGGGCCCGGTGCTGGAGCTGCGATGATCGTCTGCCGATGCTCGACGTCTTGGTGCGGGTGAGCGGTGGAGAGGCCGACCCGCCATGCGATGCGTGCGGTGGGATTCTCAAGAGCGACACGATCTCGTTCGGTCAAGCCCTCGTGCCGGAAACGATCGAACGGGCCCTGAGGGTGGCCGAGGAATGCGACCTATTGCTCGCTGTCGGATCGAGCCTGCAGGTCGCCCCTGTGGCCAATGTCGTGCCCCGCGCTGTCGCCGCCGGGGCGCGTGTGGTGATCATCAATGGCGAACCGACGAAACTCGATCATCTCGCCCATGCGGTCGTCCTCGCCGAGATCTCGGCTGCGTTACCTGAGTTGGTGGGCTGAGGGCGCCCGGCTCAACCCTCGGTGGATCGCTCCCCGTCCGTCGAGGTACACACCGCAAACCGGTCAGCAGCCGCTTCGCCGAGCTCCTGGCGGTCCTCCAACATCGCCATGTCGGTGACACCCAGCTCGGTGAGCACCTCGGCGAAGCAGGTGGCAACCGGTTCGGTGGTCCCGAGAGCGACGTAGAAGTCGATGATGTCCTGTGGCGAATCGATGGTCGCCGGCGGGGTCACAGCCGGAGTGGCCGGGCCACCGCTTTCCGTACCTGTGTCGTCCGATGAGCTGCAATTGGCAAGCGATACCACGCCGAGTATGCAGACGCTCACCCGGGCAGCGACCTGGCTCATAGTTCTCAAGGCATATCCTCCTCGATGGTCACTGACAATGACCCGTTGATGACCATACGATCCTTCGATGCGGCGGTTTTGGGCGATCATTCTGGCATCTGTCTGTCTACCATTGACAGTAGTTGCGACAACACTCTTCGTTGTAGATGGCCCAAAGGTGGCGGTGGCGGCCCCAGCCTTCAGCACCAACGACGTCGTCGACGAGTTCGTTGCCGGAGGGTCGTGGTACGGCGTGGTCTCCGCCGATTGGATGCCCGACGGCCGCATGTTGGCTGCCCAGCTGTCGGGCAACGTGATGCTGATCAACCCTGCCACGTCGACGAGCAGCACGTACTTCACCATCCCCGGGGTTCTGGCCGAGGGCGAGACTGGTCTGCTCGACATCACCGTCGATCCGAACTTCGCCACGAACCGCTACTTCTACACCTACTTCTCGAACTCGAGCCGGCGGCTCGAGGTATCCCGCTTCCGCTTCGAGCCCACGGGCTCGGCCACCTTGGCCACCCGCACGACGTTGTGGCAGAACCCGGGCATCGCAGTGGGCGGAACGTTCCACACCGGCGGGTCCATCAACGTGGGGCCCGACGGGAAGCTGTACATCACGACCGGCGACAACCTCTTCGGCTCGAACTCGCAGTCGCTCGCGAACGTTTTCGGCAAGGTGCTGCGCATCAACGCCGACGGGACCGTTCCCACGGACAACCCCTTCTACGACGGAACCGGCACGAACGTCGACGAGATCTGGGCCTACGGGCTGCGCAACGCCTACCGGGCCTCTTTCGACGAAGTGACGGGCGAGTTCTGGGTGGGCGACGTCGGTGGGAACACGGCATCCACGGCCTACGAAGAGGTCGACATCGTGGAGCGGGGCAAGAACTACGGCTGGCCGAACTGCGAGGGACCGATCGGTCTCCCGAAGAACGGCGCCGTGTGCCCGGCCGGTACCGCGGGGCCGATCTACTCCTATACCCACGTGGTGACGGGAGGGTGCTGCCAGAACCGAGCGATCATCGGCGGCGACGTGTACCGGGGCAACTCGTTCCCGAGCGCGTTCCGCGGGACGTACGTGTACGCCGACTACCCGACGGGCGAGTTCTACTGGCTCGAACGGACGAATGCCGGTGTCACCTCGGGGCTGCTGAAGGACTCGACGATGACCGGGCTCGCCCAACCCGTGTGGCTCGAGACGAGCCCGATCGACGGTCACATCTATTGGCTCAACATCGGCGGCGATGGTCGCGGGCAGTTGCGCCGGCTCCGCTTCGCCGGGACCACCCAGAGCCCGCCGGTCGTCAGCCAGGCCGCCGCCAACGTGAGCGGTGGGTTGGCTCCCCTCACGGTGGGCTTCATCGGTGCCGCGACCGACGCCGACGGCGACCCGATCAGCTACAGCTGGACCTTCGGCGACGGCGCCACGTCGACGGCGGCGAGTCCGAGCCACGTGTACACCGCTGCGGGCGTGTACGAGGCCCAGCTCACCGTACGGGCCGGGGCCGATGTCGTCGCGGCCCCGCCCATCACGATCGTGGTGGGCACTCCTCCGGTCGCCACCATCGACCCGCCAGTTGGAGGGGTCGACTTCTCGGCGGGTGGTTCGTTCACGCTGACAGGCTCGGGCACCGATGCCGAGGACGGACCGCTGCCAGCGACGGCGCTCGGATGGAGCGTCGTGTTCAAGCACGACGACCACACCCACCCGGTGATCACCGGAACGGGAGCATCGCTCACGTTGCCGATCCCCACGACCGGACACGGGTACGAGGGCGACACCGGTTACCTCGTCACGCTCACGGCGACCGACAGCAACGGTCTGCGCGGCACGACCACACTGCAACTGTCGCCCCGCAAGGTGACCGTGGACGTCTCGGCCAACGTGGCCACGACGATCTCCGTCGACGGGGTGGTGCACAACCTTCCCTTCCCGATCGACGCGCTGACCGGTTTCCAGCACACCATCTCGGTTCCCCAGACGGTCTGTGACGGTTCGACCGAATGGACGTTCTCGAGTTGGAGCAACGGCTCCCCCCGGGAACACACGTTCACGGTCGGCGAGAGCGACAACGCGTTCTCGGCGACGTACGTGGCCGGCGCGTCATGCGCCCCATCTGTCGTGCGAGCGATCAACCTCAACGGTCCGGCGGTCACGTTCGACGGAACGACGTTCGAGGACAGCCGCGGCGCGGCCAACGTGACGGCCGGTCCCAACTCGTTCTGTGATCCGTCCGTGGCCCTGACGCCGATCCCCACGAGTCAGGCCGAGGCCGATCTCATCCGTTGCTCGGTGTGGGGGAACGGCAGTCCGGGCGCCTTCGCCCGTATCGGCGGGCTCGCGAGCGGCCGCTACGCCGTGGAGACCTGGGTCTGGGAGGACAACGCCTCGCAGGCCTATCAGTTGTTGTTGGAAGGCCAGTCGATGGCGTCGGTGACGTCCGGCGCTCCCGGCGCCTGGCAGAAACTCGGGCCGTTCCAGGTCGACGTCACCGACGGCACGCTCGACATCACGGCAAACGGCGGCGATGCGAACCTCTCGGGTGTCCGCGTGAGTGCGGTGGTCACCACACCGCCGCCGACGACCACGACCACGACGGTGGCGACCACGACCACCGCCGCGCCCACCACCACTGTGCCGTCGACGACCACGACGGCGGTGCAGCCAACGGTGACTGCCGCAGCGACAACGTCGACGGTTGCGGCGACCACCACGGCTGCGGCGACCACGACGACGGCTCCGGCGACGACGACCGCCGCGCCCACCACCACAGCTGCGGCGACCACGACGACGGCTCCGGCGACGACGACCGCCGCGCCCACCACCACGGCTGCGGCGACCACGACGGCCGCGCCGACCACAACGGCTGGCGCAACGACGACGACCGCCGCGCCGGCGGAAGGGGTCGTGCGGCTCTCGCGGGTGGCCACGCGGGCATCTGCCGCACCGTTGGCCGGCTCGACCTTGGTGGCCGGCGAGACGGTCTACGTGTTCCTCGACTCGGCGGCGCCGGCGCTCAACGTTCGGTTCACCCTCGATGGCACGTCGGTCCGGGTGGAGTCGACCGCGCCGTGGGACTATGCGGGAGGCGGAACGGCCACCGCCTTCCCCTACGTGGTGTCGATGCCGGTGGGATCCCACGTGATCTCGGCCGTATTGACCCGACCGAACGGGACCACCGTCACCTTCGCGGCGCAGTTCACCGTGGCGACCACGGCCCCCGCCACGACGACGGCTGCAGCGACGACCACGGCGGCGGCGACCACGACCGCAGCACCGACCACCACGGCGGCTCCGACCACGACCGCGGCGCCGACGACCACGACGGCCGTTGCGAGCACCACGACGGCTGCCGCAACGACGACCGCGGTCGGGGCGACCACGACGACTGCGGTGCCGGTGGACGGTCAGCTGCGGCTCTCCCGCCTTGCCAGCCGTGCTTCGGCGGTTGCCCTGGCGGGCGCGTCGATCACCCGGGGTTCGACGGTCTTCATCTTCCTCGAGTCGCCCCTCGCTGCGCTCAGCGTGCGGTTCACCCTCGACGGCACTCCAGTCCGGGTCGAGTCGACCGCACCGTGGGACTTCGCAGGTGGTGGCACCGCAACTGCCTTCCCCTACGTGATCTCGGTACCGGCCGGCCAGCACGTCGTCGGTGCGGTGTTGACCAGGACCAACGGGACCACTACGACGTTCAGTTCGACGTTCACCGTGACGCCGTAGCCGCCAGCGAACGGGCCGACCGTCTGATGCGGGAATCCCGACCTGATCGGTAGGCTTTCCCGCATGGCTACGTTCCGAGATCTGCTCGCCGCCGCCAAGGCCGAGATCACCGAGGTGGACACCGCGACCGCTCAGGAGCGCATCGACGCTGGTGGAACCGTCGTGCTCGATGTGCGTGAGCCCGACGAGTACGACCAGGGAGCCCTGATCGGCGCGGTCCACATCCCACGAGGTCACCTCGAGGCACAGGTCGAGGGGCGGCTGCTCGACAAGTCGGTCCCCGTCGTCGTCTACTGCGCCGGCGGCGTCCGCTCCGCCTTCGCGGCCAAGACGCTGCAGGAGCTCGGCTATCAGGAAGTGCTCTCGGTCGCCGGCGGCTTCGGACGCTGGAAGGACGAGGGCCGACCCTGGACCACGCCGGTGACCCTCGATGCCGATCAACGCAATCGCTACATGCGCCACCTCCTGCTGCCCGAGGTCGGGATCGAGGGGCAGGTCAAACTCCTCGGTGCCAAGGTGTTGATGCTCGGTGCCGGCGGCCTCGGCTCGCCCGCGGCGCTGTACCTGGCCGCTGCCGGTGTGGGCACCATCGGGATCGTCGACATGGACGAGGTCGACGCGTCCAACCTGCAGCGTCAGATCCTGCACAACCTCGACCGCATCGGCGATCGAAAGGTCGATTCGGCCAAGAAGACACTGACGATGCTCAACCCCGACGTCGACGTCGTCACCTACGACACCCGACTGTCGGCCGAGAACATCATCGACATCATCTCCGGGTACGACGTCATCGTGGACGGCGCTGACAACTTCCCGAGCCGCTACATCTTGAACGACGCGTCGGTGAAGCTCGGGATCCCGGTCGTGCACGGGTCGATCTTCCGGTTCGAGGGCATGGTGAGCGTGTTCGATCCGAAGAACGGTCCGACCTATCGCGACATGGTGCCCGAGCCGCCGCCGGCGGAGCTGGCTCCGAGTTGCGCCGAAGCCGGCGTTCTCGGTGTCCTGCCCGGCATCGTCGGATCGATCCAGGCGCTCGAGACGATCAAGCTGATCCTCGGACTCGGTGACTCGTTGTCGGGGAGGATCCTCGCCATCGACACCCTCGACATGAGCTTCCGGACCTTCAAGCTCCAGCGGGACCCGGCCAACCCGGTCACCTGGGAGAACCGAGACCAGATCCAGGTCGTCGAGCTCGACGGGCTCTGCGCCCCATGGATGGGGCACTGACTCCTGGAGATCTGGCTCAGGCGTCGCGGGTCTGCACCGCGACCGCGGCGAGCACCATCGCGATCCCCGCGCACTCCACCGGCCGCGGGAACTGCTCCAAGACGAGTACCCCCATGGCCGCGGCGATCACGGGGAGCAACGCCTGCATCACGGCGAACCGCCGCGCCGACGTCCGCCGCATGACCGCCTGATCCAACCCGTAGGCGATCGCCGTCGACAGCACCCCGACACCCAGGCAGACCGGGACCAGGGCGGGCGTGTCGCCCAGATCGGGCAGACCGGGCGTGGCAAACGGCAGAATGACGAACGACCCGATCGCCAGGCCGACCGCGAGGCCGCCCAGGCCGCGTTCGAGCCGGGCCACGCGCCAACCGGTGACGATGTAGCCGGCCCACATCGCGGAGGCCGCCAGCACGTACACGGTGCCCAGCCCATCGAAGTCGACCTGGGACAGCAGCACCACTCCGGCCACTGCGAGCACGAGGGCGCCCGCGTTGCGCCGGCCTCGGGTCGCGAGCGCAGCCACCGTGATCGGACCGACGAACTCGATGGCGACGGCTTTGCCGAGGTCGATGCGGTCGAATGCGAGGTAGATGAACAGGTTCATCAAGGCGGTGGCCGCTCCGAAGCACGCCGTGAGCCCCAGTGATCGACGGTCCCACCCCTTCAGCGCGCCTCGCCCCGCCACCAGGACGAGCGCGGTTGCCCCGCCGACCACCCGGAGCCAGGCCACAGTGGCCGGGCGCACGTCGTCGAAGAGCTGAACCGCGATCGAAGCTCCGCTGTACTGGGCGACTCCACCGAGGACGAACAGCGCTTCCGGAGGCCACCGGCCGGCGATGCCTCGCTCACGCGTGGCGAGGCTGTCATGCACGTCAGCAGTGCAGTTCGCGCGACTCAGTCGAACAGATTCGGGATCAGTGCGGGTGATCTCCTGCCACAACGGCTGGAAACTGAACCAGCCTGCGGCGGGATACGCCGTCTGTTGGCGGGTGTAGGTGGCGGCCGCATGGGGGATGAGCTTGGGGGTACCGGCGGCCTCGGCGAGCAGCTGCGCCTGACACGACCGCTCCATCGAGATGAACCAGAAGGCGGCCTCGTCGACCGTCCACCCACCGTGAACAACCCGTGGTTCTGGTGGATGGCCGCCTTGTGGGGGCCGAACTGGCCGGCGATCGTGCGGCCCGCTGCGATCTCGAACACCACTGCGCCGCCCTCATCGGCGATCACGGTGTGGTCCTCGTAGAACGCGCACGAGTCCTGGGTGATCGGGTCGAGGAGCCGGCCGAGCGAACTCCACGCCTTGCCGTGGACGCTGTGGGCGTGGGCGGCCGAAATCACATCGGGGCGGGCCTGGTGGATGGCCGAATGCAGCACGAACGCCGCCCGATTGACCGGATGGCGCCCGTAGACGACCGCGCCGTCGTGGTTCACGAGGATGAGATCGCTGACGCGGATGTGGCGGAAGCTCATCCCGAAGGGGTTGACCCAGAAGTGATCGGGGAACTCCGGGTCGCGCACCGTGATGTGACCGGCCACACCCTCGCCGAAACCGAGACGCCCGAAGATGCGCAGCGCCCCGGCGAGCTTCTGCTTGCGCAGCAGCCGTTCCTCGTCGACGGAGACGGGCGTCGGGAGGTCGAGACCGACTTCCTTCGGGGTCAGCTCGACCCCGTCGATCATCCGGACCCCGTGCTCGGTCATCGCCATGTCTCGTACGCTACCTCGTCAGACGAATGCGATCGGTTGGTCGCACTCGCCGGCAGGACGGGCGATCTGGCGGTACCTTGGGCGACCTGATGGCCAGCTTCCGGCTCTCCGGCGTCCCGGTCCAAGTCGATCCATGGTTCTTGCTCGGCCTGCTGTTCGTGTTCCAGTTCTCGGGCGGCGAGCGCGTCGGCCTCTTCGCGGCGATCTCGATCGGCGTGCTCACGCTCGTCCACGAGCTCGGCCACGCACTGACGGCCCGCCGGTTCGGGTGCACGGTCGTCGATCCGGCTCAACCTGTTCGTCGGGTGGGCGTCGTACTCGTCTGGCAGGCCGCTGCGCCGAACCGAACAGATCCTCATCAGCCTGATCGGGACCCGGTGCACAATTGGCTGTGGCGCTGGTCGCCATGGGCGTCGTACATCGCCTCTTCCAGGCGCGGTCCGGTGATCCACTGCTGCTGTTCGACCTGTGGCAAGGCCTGTCATGGGCCGGTGTCGTGATCGCACTGTTGAACCTGCTGCCCCTGTGGCCGCTCGACGGTGGCCATGTCGTGCAGCACGTCCTGAGGCGCTTCATGCCTGATCGGGCTGCGTTGCGGCCGTGCTCGTCACGAGCGTCGTCGGCATCGGTCTGTTGATCGTCGCCGGAATCGCAGCGAGCGGCAGCTCTGGAGCGTTGGCCCGCGAGCGGGTCGAAGGCCCGGCACGTGCTGCGCTCGCCATCCAGGACCCGTCGACGGCTGAGCGCGCTGTGGACACAGGTCAGCACGTTCCCGTCCTACCTGCTCCGGATGCCGTGGTTCTTGGTGCTGTTCTGGGGGCTCAGCACACTGCAGACGTTCCAGTCGCTGCGGAGCCCTCGAGGGCCGTCGGCTCCACTCGTCCCGGTCGACATCGTCGGTCGCCGACCACGCGGCCCATCACCGCGGAGACCCGCGGCTGGAACGACGGGGCGGTGGTGCCGGCGCCGGGCGGGTTGGAGCGCCTCGCCGTGGCTTCGGGCCCATCTCGCCGCCACGCGAGGCGACGACTCGAAGGTGCCGACGCGGCGCTCCGCCAGGTGGTGGCCGGCGGTCGCCGGTGGGTGCTACCCGATCCGGCGCGTGCCGAGCTCGCGCCCCTCGCCGGCCCGGCTCGTCCGAGCCGCTCCGGTCGGCGAGCTCGCGCCGAGCCTCGTGCTCCTGCGGGTGCTGGCCCATCACGGCCCGTCCGAGGTCATGCTGCACTACGCCATTGCCGTCTACGAGCGCACCGCTCGGTCGAGGCCTGCTCCTGGCGGCAGCGGCGCTCACCCGCCGGGGTCACTCCCGACGACGCCATGCACTGGCTCGACGCGGGCCATGCGCGAGGCGCCCGATCGTGACCGGCTGACGACGCGACCCGGCGTTCTTGCCGCTGCACGGGCGCGCCGACTTCCGCCGCTCGTGGCTCGAGGTCCCGGACCGTCTGTGAGCGGAGCCACCGACGGTTCTACGCTCGGTGGCATGGCCGACGATCGCAAGCAGACCGACTCCGGCATCGAGATCAAGCCGCTCTACGACGCCGCCGATCTCGCCGAGCTGGGACCCGCCGCACAGCTGGGCGACGGGCCGGGCAAGCCGCCGTACACCCGCGGCATCTACCCCATCGATGCACCGCGGCCGGCTCTGGACCATGCGTCAGTACGCCGGGTTCGGCACCCCGCAGTCGACCAACGAGCGGTTCAAGTTCCTGCTCGCCGCCGGCCAGACCGGCCTGTCGTGCGCCTTCGACCTCCCGACGCAGATGGGCTACGACTCCGACCACCCGCGGGCCGAGGGCGAGGTCGGCAAGGTCGGCGTCGCCATCGACTCGATGGAGGACATGCGGCTGCTGCTGGCCGACATCCCCCTCGACAAGGTCACCACCTCGATGACCATCAACTCGACTGCGGCGATCCTGTTGCTGATGTACGAGCTGGTCGCCGAGGAGCAGGGCGTTTCGTCGCAGCAGATCATGGGCGGCACCATCCAGAACGACCTGCTCAAGGAGTACATCGCCCGCGGGCACGTACGTGTACCCGCCGCGGCCCGTCGATGCGCCTGATCACCGACATCTTCGCCTACTGCAACGAGCGCATCCCGAAGTGGAACACGATCTCGATCTCCGGCTACCACATCCGGGAGGCGGGCTCGACGGCGGTGCAGGAGATCGCCTTCACGATCGCCAACGGGATCGCGTACGTGCAGGCGGCGATCGACGCCGGCCTCGACGTCGACGACTTCGCTCCTCGTCTGAGCTTCTTCTGGAACGCCCACAACAACTTCTTCGAGGAGATCGCCAAGTTCCGCGCCTCGCGTCGGATCTGGTACCGCCTGATGACCGAGCGGTTCGGCGCCCAGAAGGAGTCGAGCAAGCTGCTCCGCTTCCACACCCAGACGGGCGGCTCCACGCTCACCGCGCAGCAGCCCGAGAACAACATCGTCCGGGTCGCGATCCAGTCGATGGCGGCCGTGATGGGTGGCACCCAGTCGCTCCACACCAACGGCTACGACGAGGCGCTGAGCCTGCCGACCGAGCGGGCGGCCCGCATCGCCCTGCGGACCCAGCAGATCATCGGGTACGAGAGCGGCATCGTCGACACCCCCGACCCGCTCGCCGGGAGCTACTTCGTCGAGAGCCTTGACCGACGAGGTCGAGCGGCTGGCGTGGGAGTACCTCGAGAAGATCGACGAGCTCGGCGGGGCGGTCGCGGCCATCGAGGTCGGCTACCAGATGGACGAGATCGAGCAGGCCGCCTACGACTACGCCAAGTCGATCGACAACGACGAGCGGGTGATCGTCGGCGTCAACAAGTTCACCATCGACAACGAGCCCGAGCCCGAGGTGTTCCCGATCGACGCCTCCCTCGGGAGTCGAACCAGGTCGCCCGGCTGAAGCGCGTACAAGGCGAACCGCGACGCAGGCTGCGGTGGCCGCCCGGCTCGACGACATCCGCGCCGCTGCGCGGGGCACCGACAACCTGCTCCATCCCGATGCGGGCCGCGCTCAAGGCCGACGCGACGCTCGGCGAGGTCAGCGATGCGCTGCGCGACGTCTTCGGTGTCTACCGGCCGAACTGATGACTGATCGCACGGTTCGCCTGTGGCCTCCCGAGTTCGACGAGCTGCGGGCCGAGGCTCGCGCCGCGGTCGCGGCGGTGTTGCCGCCGCGTGCGGCCGGGGAGCCGGGTGCCACCCAGGCGGAGCGGGTTCGATTCGCCCGCGACACCTTTGCTGCGCAGATCGCCGTTTCCCCGGCGGGGTGCAACGAGTACCTCGCCGGCGTCCGATGCCGGGTGCACACCCCGGCCGGCGCTCGACCGAGCGCAGTCTTCCTCCACTTCCACGGCGGCGGGATGATCCTCGGGCAACCCGAGATGAACGATCAGGGAAACGCCCAGTTGGCCGAAGCACTCTCGATGGTGGTGATCTCCGTCGACTATCGGCTCGCCCCCGAACATCCCTTTCCGGCCGGGGTCGATGACTGCCTGGCGGTCGCCCGCTGGGTGCTCGACGAGGGTGCCCAGCGCTACGGGTGCGACAAGATCCTGGTCGGCGGTGAGTCGGCGGGCGGGTACCTCGCGCTGGCCGTGCTCCTGCGAATCCGCGACGAGCTCGGCGCGATCCATCGAATCGCCGGGGCCAACCTGGTGTTCGGCGTGTTCGACTGGGGCCGCTCCCCGAGCCAACGCGGCATCCGTCCGAGCGGAGGGCCGGACATGCTCGATCCCGTCGGCATCGAGCTGTTCGTCGACTGCTACCTGCCGGGAATGACCGACGACGAGCGGCGGTCGCCCCTCATCTCGCCCGCGTACGCCGATCTCGCGGGACTTCCCCCGCTGCTGTGCAGCGTGGGGACGGCCGATCATCTCTTGGACGACACCCTGATGGTGGCGGCGCGAGCTGCCGCCGCCGGAGTCGATGTCGAGCTGTTCGTAGGGCCCGACCTGCCGCACGGGTTCATGATGGTTCCGTGTGCGTTGACGACTCGGTGGATCGAGACCCTGTTCGGCTGGTTGACGGCTCGCCTCGCCGCTTGAACCTGAGGCGAATCAGGCGTCAACGATCGTGAGGGACACCGATGGGCGGGCCGGCGGCTCCACCCGGCCACTCGCCCAGCCGAGATAGATGATCGCCACCACAGTGACGCCGAGCGGGAAGTCGCACAGCTCGGCGACCGGATCGTTGGCGCCCTTGGGACACGATCCCCAGTAGGACGCGAGCCCGAGGCTGGTGGCGCCCAAGAGAAGGTTCTGGATGCCGGCAGCCGCCGCGTCTCGGTTCTCGGCAGTGCGTAGCTTGCTGTCGCCGGCCTCCGCCCCAACGACGAGCGTCGACGGCGTACGCAGGTACTTGCCTCGGGCCTTTTCGACGCGCGCCGGTTCGTCGCCGTGGGCCGCCATCGCATCGGCGATCGTCGCTCCGAGTCGTCCCCGCCCGTCGCCGGTGAACAACGCGAAGCGCCACGGCCAGGTGCGCTTGTGGTTCGGTGCCCATTGGGCGAGGGAGCACAATTCTTCGACGAGCTCCGCGGGGACGGGTCGGCGCGGATCGACGAGCATGCTCGTGCGGCGGGATCGGATGAGTGCCGCAAGGTCTTCGTAGGCGACCGTCATGCGAACCATCTTGCCGTGCCGGGCGTCGATTCCGATCGCCGCCGCCGGGAGCGTCGCGCTCTCCGGCAGGTAGGCCGATTTGCCGGTTCGCATGGTCAGCCGCACACCTTGATGCTGCGCCCGGCATCCTTCAACACGGAGTTGCTCTGGTGGCGTGCGGAAGCCGAGGAGGAACGGTGCGGCGGAACATCTTGATCGTGGTCGGCGTGTTGAGCGTGCTCTCGGGATGCGGGGGCGCGTTCGGGCGCGGCACTGCGGAGCGGCCGCCGGAGATGATCGGTGAGCCGGCACCGACCGCTGCCGCATCGACCGCAGCCTCGTCCAGTCCACCGTCCCTCACGCTCGTGCCGCCATCGACGGTGTCGCCAACGACGGTGCCGCCAACGACCGTGCCGCCTTCGACGTTGGTCGGCGGATTCACTGCAACGCAGGAGGCGGCCTACTCCTGCCTGGTCACGGTCACCATCTGTGAAGCCGACGAGGTCGCCGTGCCGACCGGCCCGGCGCACGAGTTCTTCTCCGACTTGATCGAGCTCTATCGGACCAACGGCTACGAGGCGCGGCTGCAGCCGGCACTCAGCCACGACACGGTGATCTCGAGCGAGACGACGGCGGACGGCCGTGGCGGATATGTCACCGCATGCAGCGTCGACGGACACTGGATCGTGGAGCCGGCATCGGCGCCGGGTGGGCTCGACACCATCGTCAACGACGAGATCGTCAGCCGGTTGGTCCAGGTGGAACTGCGGCTGACCGAGGCAGGCTGGCGTCGCTGGGAGATCGTGGTGCTGGGTCAATGGCCGGGGGACACCACATGCGCCGTGTGATCACCATGCTCGTCGTCGCCGCGGCACTCCAATGGCCGTCGGGCGCTGCAGCCGACACCGTGGGAGGCAACGGGGGCTCGGACGCCGACCTCGGCGCCATCAGCGCCGGTGTCTACACCTATGCCGGCCGCTGGGCCGGTCGGAAGTCGTCCTGCGAGTGGACACCGTTCAGCGGCGACACGGCGCTCGACTACGTCCAGGGCGGGCCTGTGCTCACCCGACTCCGGGACGGGGTCACCCAGACCGCCTACCTCCGGCAGTGTCCCGGCGGCGGATACAGCGTGGTGTGGATCGCACCCGGCGATCCGCCGAGCCTCGCGCGGGTGGCGTCGTCGAAGCTCGCCTCGTTGCTCCCGAAGCCGGCGATCGGCTCGGCGCCTCCGCTCGATGAGCTGATCGTGTCGGTGGAGACCTGGTTGTGGACCCCGACCCCGTGGGGGGCGGTCAGCGTGGCTGCCTGGGTACCCACCCTCGCCGGGGGAACCGTGTGGGCCGTCACGACGGCCACGCCGAAGACGTTGCGTTTCGATCCGGGCGACGGTTCGGCGGCCGTCGTGTGCGATGGGCCTGGAACGGTCTGGACCGAGGCCGACGGCGACGAGGCCGTGAGCCCGTGCATGGTCGAGTACCGCCATGCCAGCGTGACGGCCGACGACGGCATTGCGTTTCGCGCGCGGCTCACGATCGAGTGGGACGTGTCGTGGATCGGATCCACCGGAGGCGGAGGTCCATTGCCCGCGATCGCCACGTCGACGGTCGCCCGAGTGACGGTCGGGGAGATCCAGGCAGTGGGCGTCGCCTGACCGCTCGTCGGAGCGACAGTCGACCGGTCTGAGGTCAGTGCTGATGGAGGGCGGCGTTCAGCCCGCCCCAGGTGCCGGTTCGCGGTCGCGCCTCGACCACCCCGGAGCGGCCGTTCCGGATGAACATCAGTCCATGGGCGCCGGACAGGTCGCGTGCCTTCACCACGCCACCGTCGGGCAGCGTCACGGGCGTGCCCGCCGTTACGTACAGCCCGGCCTCGACGACGCAGTCGTCACCGAGGCTGATCCCGATGCCGGCGTTGGCCCCGAGGAGACAGCGTTCGCCGACCGATATGACCTCCTTGCCGCCACCGGACAGCGTGCCTTGGATCGACGATCCGCCGCCGATGTCGGAGCCGTCGCCCACCGTCACGCCGGCCGAGATCCGGCCCTCGACCATCGAGACCCCGAGCGTTCCGGCGTTGAAGTTGCAGAATCCCTCGTGCATCACGACGGTGCCCTCGGCGAGGTGAGCGCCCAGGCGGACGCGATCGGCATCTGCGATGCGCACTCCTGCCGGAACGACGTAGTCGAGCATGCGGGGGAACTTGTCGACGCTGCGCACCATCACGATGCGCCCGGCGGCCCGCTCGGCCAGCTGGACCGCCGCCAGGTCGTTCGGTGCCACCGGCCCGAGATTGGTCCACGCGACGTTGGCGAGCAGCCCGAATGCATTGTCGAGATTCAGCGTTCGGGGTCGAGCCAATCGTGCCGAGAGGAGGTGCAGCCGGAGGTAGACATCGCTGGCATCGGCGGGCGACGCGTCGGTGTCGATGACCACACCGACCGGGACCACCTCGACGTGGCGGAGCTCGTCGACGCGTGCAGCGGGCAGCTCGGCGCGGGCTCCGGCGTCTACCGCCGGGCCCCATCCGAACGAGGGGTACCACGTGTCGAGCACGGTGCCGTCGGTGGCGATGGTCGCCAATCCTGCTCCCCAGGCGGCGGGCATGTCAGAGGACCTCGGGGCGAAGGGTCGGGAACAAGAGGATCTCCTTGATCGAATCGGTACCGGCCAGGAGCATGGCGACGCGATCGACGCCCACCCCCAGCCCACCGGTGGGCGGCATGCCGTACTCGAGTGCCCGCAGGTAGTCCTCGTCGACACTTCCGGCTTCCACGTTCCCGGCGTCCTTCGAACGCTGCTCGTCCTCGAAGCGTTGGCGTTGCTCCCGCGGGTCGTTGAGCTCGCTGTAACCGTTGGCGAGCTCCCGCCGGCCGACGAACAGCTCGAACCGCTCCGTGAGGTGGGGATCGGTCCGGTCGACGCGGGCGAGTGGCGAGATCTCCACCGGATGCCCCGTGACGAACGTGGGTGCGACGAGCTGGTGCTCGGCAGTCGCCTCGAACAGCTCCTCGATCAACTTCCCGGTGCCGAATCGAGCCTCGACCTTCACACCATGGGCCTCGGCGAGACGCCGCAGGTGATCGAGCGGCATCGACGGGTGCACCGGTTCGCCGATGGCTTCGCCGACGAGGTCGATCATGCGAGCTCGTCGCCAGGGGATCGCGAGATCGTGCTCCTCACCGCCGATCGTCACCATGGTGGTACCCGTGGAGGCGATCGCCGCGTCGCGTATCAACTCCTCGGTGATGAACATGGCCTCGGAGTAGTCGCCGAGCGCCCAGTACATCTCGAGCATCGTGAACTCCGGGTTGTGCCGGGTCGAGATCCCTTCGTTCCGGAAGATGCGGCCGATCTCGTAGACGCGCTCCATGCCGCCCACGATGAGCCGCTTCAGGTGGAGCTCGAGCGCGATGCGCAGGTACAGCGTCATGTCGAGCGCGTTGTGGTGGGTCACGAACGGCCGGGCGTGGGCCCCGCCTGCCTCGACGTGGAGCACCGGTGTCTCGACCTCGACGAAACCGTGAGCGTCGAGCGTTCGGCGGAAGCTCTTGATGATGGCGTGGCGGACTTCGAAGTTGCGCCGGGTCTCGGGGCTCACGATGAGATCGGCGTAACGCTGGCGGTACCGAGTGTCGGTGTCGGTCAAGCCCTTCCACTTGTCGGGCAGCGGGCGGACGGTCTTGGCCAGGAGCTCGATCCGGTCGACCCGGACCGACAGTTCTCCCTTGCGGGTGGTCATGACCGTGCCGTGCACGCCGACCCAGTCGCCCAGATCGAGATCTCGGACGGCCTCGAACCCGGTGTCGCCCACCACGCCCTTGGACACGAAGAGCTGGAGCTCTCCACTGTGGTCGCGCATCGTGGCGAACACCAGCTTGCCCTGCTCCCGGATGAGCATGAGCCGGCCGGCGACGGCCACGGCTACGTCGGTCTCGGTACCGGGCTCGAGCTCGCCGTGAGCAGCTCGAATCTGCGCAAGGGTGTGCGTGCGATCGAAGCGATACGGGTAGGGGTTGATCCCCGCCTGCTGCAGCGCATCGATCTTCGCGAAGCGTTTCGCCCGCTCGGCCGCGAGGCCGCTGCCGGAGAGGACAGGCTCGATATCGGGCTCAGCTGCGTCGTGGCTCACGAAGCCGACACGCTACCCAGTCAGTGGTCGACTCCTGGGGTGAATGACGGACGGCTCGCCACCGCGCCCCGCGGTCATCACGTCGATCGAGGCGGCTACGGTGCGCGAATGCGCCGCCTAGGACTGTTCGTGGCCGTTGTGGTGGTCGGGGGGATTGCCGCATCGGCAGTCGCTCCGCGACCGTCGCCCGCCGCCGAGGCGTCCCCGGTGGGCTCCGCGGAAGCGAACGGCACGGCGACACGGCTGTGGGGCCCGGTCGAGCTGGTCTCGGTCAGTGAGCCCAGCGCACTCAGCTCGTCGGTCGAGCGAGCGGTCGCGCTCGCTGCCAGTGGTGCCGGGGGAGTGGCCGTTCCGGGGCGGTCGGCGCAGGTCGGCCTGGTGCAGGTCCGGCGCGGCTCGACGGTGGTGCAGCAACCCCCGGCCGGGTACCAGATCCCGATGGGGCTCACGGTCGTGCCGGCCGAGGCGGCCGCTGCCGTGATGAGCCCCGCAGTCGCGGTCGTTCTCGCCGAGGGTGACGTGGTTCTGGGCGCGACGAGTGCGGGCCTCCGCGGGGCGCAGGTGGGTGACGTCCTCGAACTGCTCGACCCGGTCGGGTCGGCCGTGCCGTTCGTGATCGGGCGTATCGCTGCGGACCACGAAATCGGTGGTGCCGAGCTCGTGATGCGCAGCGAGGAGGCCGGCCGGCTCGGCGTCACCACCAACACCCGGATGATCGTCTATGGGTTCGACAGCCGAGAAGCCATCAACGCGGCACTGGCCGCACAGGGACTCGTGCGAGCGGGCGTCCGCATCTCGCGTTCGTGGGATGTCCCGAGCCCTGACTCGACGCTCGGGATCGCTGCCACCAAAGCGATCGGCGGGGAGTTCGCGTTCAGACTCCGTAGCGACGGCGAGGTCTCCCTCGAGCCGTCATGGGTCGCGGCGCACATCAGTGACCGGATCGCCTACGAGGGCGTACGGGTCCGGGCGAACTGCAACAACGCCATCGTGGCGGCAATCCAAGGTGCCCTCAACGAGGTCGCGGCGACAGGCCTCGCCGGGGCCATCGACACGGCGAACACCAACACCTTCGGCGGCTGCTTCTACCCACGGCTGAATCGGGTCACGGGGAACCTCGGGTTCCTGTCGCGGCATTCGTGGGGCATGGCGCTCGACATGAACACGACCCAGAACCCGCAGGGCCGAGCCCCGCGGTTGGATTGCGGTGTCGTTCGGATCTTCCGTCGGTGGGGTTTCGCGTGGGGCGGGAACTTCGTGAATCCCGATGGCATGCACTTCGAGTTCGTGGGGGAGCGGCGCGATCAGATCGACTACCCGTCGAAGTACTGCCCGAACCTCACGAGTGGCGCCGTCACGTCGGCTGATCGAGCGGAGCGGGCGTCCGATTCCGGTGAAGCGCTGACTGCACCGGGCGCGACACCCCTGTTCGCCGGGGACGGGTTCGTCGACGAAGCCCCCGCTCATCTGGGCTGATCGGCGTTCAACGCCCGACGCGGGCGCATGCCCGTCATGTCGACGGCGGGTTATCCTCCCGCCGTGCCCATGCGATTCGTGATCATCGGCGGTGGCCCGGCGGGCAACACCGCAGCCACCCACGCTGCTCGGCTCGGGGCCCAGGTCACGATGGTGGAGCGCGACATCGTCGGTGGTGCAGCCCATCTGCTCGACTGCATCCCGTCCAAGACGATGATCGCGACCGGCGGTGCGATCGCCTTCTCCGGCCGGCTGCAGGGCATGGGCCTCGAACAGCAGGTCGTCGAAGTCGACGACGAGGCCTTGCGGACGCGGATCACCTCGATCCAGGACCACATGCGCAGCAACGTCACCCAGCTGCTCGAGAGCCAAGGCGTGCGGATCATTCAAGGCACGGCACGGGTGACCGAACCCCACGTCATCACCGTGCAGACGGCAACGAGCGAAGAGCTGGTCGAGGCCGACGCGATCCTCATCGCAACGGGGACCCGCCCGCGGATCCCGGATTGGTGTCATCCCGACGGCGACCGGATCTTGACCACTCGCGACTGCTACCCGCCGAAAGTCTTCCCGCAAAGCATCACCGTGGTCGGCTCTGGTGTCACGGGCGTGGAGTTCGTGCACATGTTCGCCTCGTTCGGCGCCAAGGTCTCCTTGGTCGTGAGTCGGCAGCAGGTGCTCCCCAGCAAGGACGCCGAGGTGGCCGCCGTGCTCGAGGACGACTTCCTACGGCGAGGCGTGAAACTGCTCAAGGGAGCACGCGCCGAGGCCATCGAACGCGAAGGCGACTCGGTCGTGGTGAAATGCGACGACGGTCGGATGGTTCGCAGCAGCCATGCGGTGCTCGCCATCGGCTCGGTGGCGAACACCGACGGGCTCGGGCTCGAAACGGTCGGCGTCGTACTCGATGGCGGCTACGTCACCATCAACAACCACTGCCAGAGCTCGGTGCCGTACATCTACGCGGCGGGCGATGTGAGCGGCAAGCTGCCCCTGAGCTCGGTCGCCTCGATGCAAGGCCGCAAGGTCGCCGAGCACGTGATGGGCCTGCACACCCGGGCGCACCGGCACCTCGACTACGACAAGGCGGCTTCCGCGATCTTCACCGAGCCGGAGATCGCCGATGTGGGGCTCGCCGAGGCTGAGGCATTCGCGATGGGACGCAAGATCCGCGTCACCAAGGTGCCGTTCAGCGCAACACCGAAGGCGCTCATCAACAACGACCCGCGGTTTCGTGAAGATCCTGTCGGATCCTGCGACCGGCGTGGTGCTCGGCGGCTCCATCGTCGGCCGTCATGCTGCGGAGCTGATCAGCGTGATCGCGCTGGCGGTGACGGCGAACCTGAAGGTGGCCGACATCGTCGAGAGCCTCCTCGTGCACCCGTCGCTCGCCGAGGCGCTCGCCGAGGCAGCGGAGTGACAGCCGGCCTCGACCACGATCGCCCCCGCCCGACCGACCCTCGGCTCCCGCCGGGGGAGATCCTGGCTTCGGTGCTGCGCCGCGGAGTCGCCGCGGGATTCGACCTGGTCCTGATCGCGCTGCCCGTACTGCTCGGCGCTGTCGAGATGCTGCACGGGCGCGACCGGCTCACGGACAGCGACGCGCAGGTGCTCAGCATCATGGCGGCAGTGATGACCGTCACCTATCACACGGTGGCCGTCGGGGCCACCGGCCGCACCGTGGGCAAGGCGCTCATGTCGTGCCGGGTGGTCCATGCGACCACCGGCGGTCGTCCGGGGTGGTCGACGGCCGCGATCCGAGCGCTGGTGGTCTCGGTGGTGCTGGCCCTTCCGGCGCTCGTGATTCCGGTGCTCGCAGTGGTCTACGGCTCGGCTCGGTTCGACGACCTTCGCCGGGGCTTGCACGACCGCGCGGCCGGCACCCTCGTGGTGCTCGACTGATAGTGAGGTGCTCATCCACTGACGGGGGAGCCACGCCCTCCCCGGGCTCGACACGCGATGACGACGACCACGTCCCCTGCGCCCACGGTGTCGCCGGTGGCGACCTTGATCTCTTTGATGTTGCCGGCCCGCTCGGCCTGGATCTGGTTCTCCATCTTCATCGCTTCGAGGACCACGACTGCCTGACCGGCCTCGACCGCCTGTCCGATCTCCACGAGGATCTTCACGATCGTCCCTTGCATCGGCACCGTGACCTCGCCGCTGCCTCCGGCGCCCGCGCCGGAGCCGCTGGACGACCGAGCAGTTTTCTTGGGGCCGGTCTTGGCGCCGTTCGCCACGGCCACAGCCGGTGGGTCCGGCACCCACATCTTGACGTCGAAGCGTTTGCCGTTGACCTCGACCGACGTCGAGCGCAGCACCAGTGGTGCCGCGTCGTCGTCGGCTGGAGCGGGTGGCGCCGGGGCGGCAATGCCAGAGAGATCGAGTCGCTCCTCGACCCACTTGGTCGAGTGCTCCACGTTCTGGAAGTCGATGTGCCGCAGGATCGCCAGGTCGGCCGGAATCGTGGTGGCGACGCCCTCGATCTCCATCTCCTCGAGCGCTCGGATCGTTCGGGAGATGGCGGTCGCTCGGTCCTTGCCCCAGCAGATCAGCTTGCCGACCAGGTTGTCGTAGTACTGGCTGATCTCGTCGCCAGCCTCGTAACCGGCGTCGAAACGGACGCCGAACCCATCGGGGGTACGGAGCTTGGTGATGAGTCCGGGCGATGGGAGGAACTTGCCCTCGGCCGGGTTCTCGGCGTTGATCCGCACCTCGATGGCATGGCCGCGCCGGACGGCGTCGACCTCGGACTGGCTCATCGGCAGTGGTTCCCCGGACGCCACACGGATCTGCCACTCGACGAGGTCGATGCCGGTGATCGCCTCGGTCACCGGGTGTTCGACCTGGAGTCGGGTGTTCATCTCGAGGAAGAAGAACTCGCCGCCCTGATAGATGAACTCCACCGTCCCGGCATTGAAGTAGCCGACCGCACGAGCAGCTTTCACCGCGGCTTCTCCCATGGCGGCCTCCATGCCGTCGGGCAAGCCGGGGGCCGGGGCCTCTTCGATCAGCTTCTGGTGCCGGCGTTGGGCCGAGCAGTCCCGCAGGCTCACCCACACGTAGTTGCCGTGCTGATCGCCGACGAGCTGTACCTCGATGTGGCGGGGCCACGTGAGGTACTTCTCGACATAGATCTCGTCGCGACCGAAGAATGCCTTCGACTCGCGCCGGGCCGAATCCATCGCCTCCGGGACCGAAGCGGCGTCCTGCACGACCTTCATGCCGCGGCCGCCGCCGCCGAAGGCTGCTTTGATGGCCACTGGGAAGCCGTAGGCGTTGCCGAAGTCACTGATCTCGGCGGCACTGGTGACGAACTCGACCGTTCCCGGGACGATCGGTGCGCCGCCCCGGAGAGCCGCCTTGCGAGACGACACCTTGTCGCCCATCTCGACGATCGCGTGAGGGGGTGGCCCGATGAACGCAACACCCAGATCGGTGATGGCCTGGGCGAAGTCGGCGTTCTCCGAGAAGAAGCCATACCCGGGGTGCACCCCGTCGGCGCCGCTCTGCCGGACGATCTCGAGGATGCGTGCCGTGTTGAGGTAGCTCTCGGCGGCGGTCTGGCCTCCGAGCGCGTACGCCTCATCGGCGAGTCGTACATGGAGGGCGTTTCGGTCGAGTTCGGAGTACACCGCGACGGTCGCGATCCCCATCTCTCGGGCGGCACGGATGACCCGCACGGCGATTTCCCCACGGTTGGCGATCAGGATCTTCTGGAGCACGAGTGCCATTGTTTCGTCATGGGACCCTCCGACGCCACCTGGCACGGTCCGTGGCCACCCGGATGGCACGTGCGGCACGTCTCGGAAACCGGATCGACGAACGCCGATCTGATCGAAGCAGCCCGCGCCGGCGCCCCGGATCGGACCGTTCTGGCAGCCGATCACCAGACCGCCGGCCGAGGTCGCCTCGACCGCCGATGGGACGCGCCGCCGGGGGCCAACCTCCTCGTGTCGTTCCTGGCACGGAGTCGACTCGACCACGCTCATCGGCACACGCAGCGGGTGGCCGTGGCCGCCGCGATCGCGTGCGAGCGGGTCGGGGGCCTCCGCCCAGTCCTGAAATGGCCCAACGATCTGCTCCTCGACGGGGCCAAGCTCGGCGGGATCCTCGCCCAGGCCGGCGAAGGGTTCGTGGTGGTCGGTCTGGGCTTGAACGTCGGCTGGGCTCCGCCAGACGCCGCCAGATTGAGCGATGGCACCCCGCCCGAGGTGCTTCGTGCCGTGCTCGAGGAACTCGACCGCCTCGATCGAAGCGGCAGGTCGGTCGCCGATGAGTACCGAACTCGGCTCGATACCATCGGACGCCTCGTGCGAGTCGACCTGGCTGCGGAAACGTTCGTGGGTCGGGCCATCGGCATCGACCCGGATGGGGCGCTGCTGGTGGACTGCGAGGGCACCCCGCGACGGGTCGACGCCGGTGACGTCGTTCACCTCCGTGTTACGAATGGATGACAGGAACCGTCGGGGCCGGTCCGTTAGCCTGTGACAAGTGTCGACGACCAGTGAATCCGGGCGACGCCCGGTGCACCGGGCCAGGTGGCTGAGCGCAATGGCGCTCGCCGTCGGTATCGGTGCCGCCGGTTCACTGATCCTGATCACCGAGAGCAACACCGAGGCCGCGAAGGTGAAGGTCGACGAACAAGTCGTCCAGGCCCTCGCCGAGGCCGACCCGGGAGCCGTGGTCGAGAACTTCTTGCTCGTCGGATCCGACACGCGCGAGGGCGCCGATCCGGGTGCCGAGGATTTCGGAGGCATCGGCGGGACCGATGTCACGTCTGGTCAGCGGTCCGACACGATCATGATCCTGCGCCACAACCGCGAGACGGGGGAGGCCGCGCTGCTCTCGCTGCCCCGCGATCTATGGCTGGAGATCGACGGAACGGGCGAGAAGGACCGGATCAACTCGGCGTTCGGGTACGGCACCGATGTTCTGGTCCGTACGATCACCGACGGCCTCGGCATCCCCATCAATCACTACATCGAGGTCGACTTCAACGGGTTCAAGACCCTGGTCGACGCGATCGGCGGCGTGAACACGTGCTTCGACTTCCCCACCCGCGACAAGAACACGGGGCTCGCCGTGTCGAACCCCGGGTGCTACGAACTCGACGGGTTGCAGGGGTTGCAGTACACACGTTCGCGGCACTTCGAGGAGTTCCGCGACGGGAAGTGGCGCGAGGACCCGCGCAGCGACCTCGGTCGAATCGATCGCCAGCAGGCGTTCATCGTGTCCGCCGTCAGCAAGGCGGTCGGCCGCCTGGGCGAGAATCCTTTCGTGATCGATGATCTGTTGGCCGCCGCCCAACAATCGGTCACCGTCGACGGTGGCCTCGACCTGTTCGCGATCGCCAAGCGTTTCGGCGATCTGGTCGGCCAGCAGCTCTTCACCTTGCAGGTTCCGGTGGTGAACGAGACCATCGATGGCAACGCCGTGCTACTGCTCGACGACGACGGCGCCGATCCGATCCTCGACTATTTCCGCGGCCGCCCGGCCGTGCTGCCGACCACGACGCTCGGCGCTACCACGGTGGCACCCGGGTAGGTCCGGCGACGCACCCGACCTGGTCGCAGCCGTCGCGTCTCGGCGTCCGCATGCCAGACTTCGCCCGATCCTATGAAGGCTCTGATTCTTGCCGGCGGTGCCGGGACTCGGTTGCGTCCGATTACGCATACGTCGGCGAAGCAGTTGGTGCCGGTGGCGAACAAGCCGATCTTGTTCTATGGGATCGAGGCGATGGTTGCGGCGGGGGTGGTGGATATCGGGATGATCGTGGGTGAGACGCGTGCTGAGGTGATGGCGGCGGTGGGTGACGGGTCGCGGTGGGGGGCGCGGGTGACCTACATCGTGCAGGAGGCGCCCTTGGGGTTGGCGCATTGTGTGTTGATAGCGGCTGATTTCTTGGGTGCGGATGATTTCGTGATGTATCTGGGTGACAACTTGTTGGAGCAGGATCTGGGTGCGTTCGTTTCGGCGTTCGAGGGGGCGCGGGCGTCGTTCGAGGCGCCTGCTGCACAGATCTTGTTGAAGCGGGTGCCGGATCCGCATCGGTTCGGGATCGCGGTGTTGGATGCTGCGGGGGATGTGGTGCGGTTGGTGGAGAAGCCGGTGGACCCGCCGTCGGATCTGGCGTTGGTGGGGGTGTATCTGTTCACCGCCGCGATCTTGGATGCGGTGAGGGCGATCGAGCCGTCGCCGAGGGGCGAGTTGGAGATCACTGACGCGATTCAGTGGTTGGTCGATCAGGGGCAGCGGGTGCGGTGTGAGTTGTTGACGGGGTGGTGGATCGATACGGGGAAGTTGACGCCGTTGTTGGAGGCGAATCGGTTGTTGTTGGAGAAGTTGGAGCCGTTGAATGCGGGGGTGGTGGATGAGGTGTCGGTGTTGGATGGGCGGGTGGTGGTGGAGGCGGGTGCGGTGATCGTGAACTCGACGATTCGGGGGCCGGTGGCGATCGGGGCGGGGTGTCGGATCACGGATTCGTTCGTAGGTCCGTTCTCGGCGATCGGTGATGGGTGTGTGATCACGAACTCGGAGATCGAGCACTCGGTGATCATGGCGAACTCGTCGGTCACTGATGTGCCGCGGTTGGAGGATTCGTTGATCGGGCGCGATGCGGTGGTGACTCGTACGAAGGTGCGGCCGCGGGCGTTGCGGTTGATGGTGGGCGATCATTGTCAGATCGACGTCGAATGAGTGCCGGTTCGAGGGTGAGGGTGGGGTTCTGATGGCGGTGGATGTGGTGGAGTCGTCGTTGGTCGCGGGGGTGTGGGTGGTGACCCCGCAGATCCATGGGGATCAGCGCGGGTTGTTCATCGAGACGTATCGGCGGTCATGGTTCCCGCACGGTCGGGAGATGGTGCAGGGGAACCGGGCGAACCGGACGGCGGGAGCGGTGGTGGGGTTGCACTACCACTTGCATCAAGCCGACTACTGGTATGTGCCGTTCGGGACGGCGCGGGTGGTGTTGCACGATTTACGGGCTGGTGGGCCCACGGATGGGGCGACGCAGATGATCGACATCTCGGGGGAGAATCATGTGGGGGTGTTCATCCCTCCCGGTGTGGCGCACGGGTTCGCGGCGCTCACTGACATGACGATCACCTATCTGGTCGACGGCTACTACAACCCTGCCGATGAGTTGGGGGTGGCGTGGGACGACCCGGTGATCGCCGCCGATTGGGGGGTGGATCCGGCGGTGGCGGTCTTGTCGCAACGGGATCGCACCAACCCGTTGCGGGTCGGGTTACCGGAAGGTCGCCGCCCCTATTGGCCGATGCGCACATGACGAGGGAGGGTTCATGAAGCTGTTCGTGACCGGCGGGGCCGGGTTCATCGGATCGAACTACGTGCGTTGGTTGGTCAGCAACACCGATGACGAGATCACGGTGTTCGACAAGCTCACCTACGCCGGGAACCTGGCCAACATCACCGAGGTGATCGACGACCGGCGCTGCCGGTTCGTCCGGGGTGACATCTGTGATCAACCGGCGGTCGAAGCGGCGATGGCCGGCCATGACGCCGTGGTCCACTTCGCCGCGGAAACCCATGTCGATCGCTCGATCACCGATCCGTACGCGTTCGTGCACACCAACACCTTTGGCACCAACGTGTTGTGCGACGTCGCCCGCCGGGTCGAGGTCGACCGGTTCATCCACATCTCCACCGACGAGGTGTACGGCTCGATCGAGGTCGGCTCGTTCTCCGAAACCGATCTGCTCACCCCCCGCTCGCCGTACTCGGCGGCCAAAGCCGGTTCCGACCTGATCGCCCTGTCCTACGTCACCACCTACGGGCTGCCGGTCATCGTGACCCGCTGCTCCAACAACTTCGGGCCCTACCAGTTCCCCGAGAAGGTGATCCCACTGTTCGTCACCAACCTCCTCGACGGCCACCCCGTCCCCCTCTACGGCGACGGCGGCAACATCCGCGACTGGATCCACGTCGAGGACCACAACCGGGCAGTCGACCTCATCTTGCGCCACGGCGCCATCGGCGAGATCTACAACATCGGCGCCCACAACGAGATCACCAACCGAGACCTCACCTACCGACTCCTCGCCCTCTGCAACCGCGACGAAACCTTCATCCGACCCGTCCAGGACCGGCTCGGCCACGACCGCCGCTACAGCGTCCACACCGACAAGATCACCAACCTCGGCTGGCACACCACCCACAGCCTCGACCAGGCCCTCGCCACCACCGTCGACTGGTACCGCACCCACCGCAGCTGGTGGGAACCCCTCAAGAGCCGAGCCGCTCTCTCATGAAGATCCTCGTCACCGGCGCTCGCGGCCAGCTCGGTACCGACGTCACTGCGATCTGCCGATCGGCCGGCGACGACGTGCTCGGCGTCGACCGCACGACGCTCGACATCACCGATCGTGACGCCGTACTCGGCGCTGTGGGCGTCGTGGCGGCCCGATGCCATCGTCAATGCCGCCGCCTTCACCGCGGTCGATGCCTGCGAGACCGAACGCGCCCAGGCCTTCGCCGTCAACGCGCTCGCGGTGAGGTGGCTGGCCGAGGCCGCCGACCGGTTCGATTCCCATCTGGTCCAGGTGTCCACCGACTACGTCTTCGACGGGGACCAGCCGGACCCCTACACCGAATGGGACAGCCCCAACCCGCGGAGTGTCTACGGGGCGAGCAAGCTCGCCGGCGAGCGTGAAGCAGGCCCCGGAGCATGCGTGGTGCGCACGAGTTGGGTCTGCGGGGCGCATGGCTCGAACATGGTGAAGACCGTCATGAAACTGGCTGCCGAACGTCCGGAGTTGGCGTTCGTCGATGATCAGCGGGGTCATCCGACGTTCACCGCCGATCTGGCCGGCATGCTGCGCCGCCTGGCGCTCGACCGACGTTCGGGCGTGTACCACGTGACCAACCAGGGCGCAGTGAGCTGGTTCGAGTTCGTGCGCGAGATCGTCGCCCTCGCCGGCCGCGATCCCGACATGGTGCGAGCCATCCGCACGGCCGATCTGCACCCGCCTCGCCCAGCCCCCCGCCCGGTGAACAGCGTGCTCGACAATGCGGCGCTCCGACTGGGTGGTGTCGTGCTGCTCCGTCACCACAGCGAACCGCTCGCCGAATTGGTTGCGGAACTCGCTTCCTGACCGGACGCCTCAGCCCGATCAACGACGCAAGCGGCGCCGCAACCGCGATCGAAGGTAGACGGCGGGTCCGGCCAGCAGCCCGAGCGTCTCGGTGATCCCGAGCTCGACCGGGAGCTCCTCGTCGAGATCCTCCTTGCGGGCGCTGGTGAAGATCTTCACGCCCACCGGGACTCGGCGGAGCACCAGCCCGAGGGTCGCCCGGTCGGTCAGGAGCTTGGTGATGTACGCCGAGAGTCCGAGCCCGTAGCCGTACAGCTGGCGCTTGAGATCCTCGGGAGCCACCCGATGGTGGTGCCAGACGACCGCGGCGGGTTCGTACACGAGCGCATGTCCCGCCAGTAGGACACGAGCGAAGGCATCGAGGTCCTCGCCGCCCATGGTGGCCGAGCCGGCGCCGAGCAATGTGTCGAACCCTCCGAGCTCGAGCATCGTCGAGCGCCGCACCGCGAAGTTTGCGCCTGTCCCGAACACGCCTGCGGCGAACGGGTAGGCATGGTTGGGCGGTGGTGTCGTCAACAGCGTGTAACGGCGCGGCTCGCAGTTCGAGCTCCAGCTGACCCGGCGATCGAAGTGCTGCTGCGACGGCGTGACGATCTCAGCAGTCGGCACCAGCCCGGTCACGCAGGCCACATCGGGGGAGTCGACGAACGTTGCTCCCACGACGTGCAGCCAGAGGGAGTCGACCTCCACGTCGTCGTCGGTGTAGGCCACCACGTCGTGGGTGGCATGGGTGAGCCCGCAGTTGCGGCCATGAGAGAGCCCGGCAACCGGCTCGGCGACGTAGCGGAACCGGCGGTCCGCCGAGAACTCGCTGGACACGAGATCAAACGTCGCCGAGGTCCTGGCCGCGTTGTCGACGACAAGGACCTCGAGGTCGGGGTACTCGACGCGCGCGAGTGACGCGAGGGCTCGCCGAAGGCTCTCGGGTCGCTCGCGAGTCGAGATCACCACCGAGATGGGTGGCAGATCGGTGCGATCACCGAACGGGCGTCGGCGCTGCTCGAGCAACTCCGGCAAGCGGTCGAGCTCGACATCGGCGGTGAGGCCGAGATCTGCCAAGCGACGGGCGATCGGCTCGGCCAGCGCGCCCGCAGCGACCGCTCGCACCTGCGCGATGTCGATCGGGGCCGCGGAAGGGGCGAACTCGACGAAGCCGAGCGGACGTTCGAGCAGGCGCACGAGGAGTCGCAGGCGGCGATCGGCACGACCGCCGTGACCGATCGGCAGTACTCGATCGGCGAGGTCGTGGGACCCGACGTCCATCGGGATGAACTCACCGCTCATCGGGGCGACGCTTCCTGATTGGCGCGCTGCGCCAGTCGCTCGCCCCCGACGACCGCACGGAGGTAGCCGAACCACCCTGTTGCGAGTCCTCGTCGGTATCGCCGCTGCTCGTCGCGCGGGTCGCGACGAGGGCGGGGATCGGACTCTGAACTGCGGAGAGCGCGTTCGAACAGCGCAGTCGCAAGCCGCCACATGAGCCCGAACGCGCTCACCGGGTTGAGCAGGTTCTTGGCGAAGATTGCAGAGACTCCCGCACCGCGTTCAACAGCGATGCTGGTCCGCTCGTCACTCGTCGACGGGCGCGAAGGGGCGACCAGGGCGCGGGGCACATGAACGAGTGTTCCCCCGGCGCGGATGATTCGCATCATCACATCGACATCGTCGCCGCCGAGCGAGGGTGTCCCGGGACCGAGCCGGGCATCGAAGCCGCGCTGCGCACGGAGGCGGCTCGTTCGGAACGCCATTCCCCCCTCTGCGGTCAGTGCCGACGGCGAATAGGGGAACCATGGAGATGGACGGTGCGCCATCCGCCGGTGGTACTCCCGCGGGGGGAGATCCGACGCTCGAGCCGATGCGTCTGAGGCACCTGTGATGCACCACACGTCGGGCCGGCCGGTGAACGGGGCAACCAATCGCTCCAGGTACTCGGGCGCCGGGATGAGGTCGGGGCGGAGGAACACCACGAGCGGTGTCGACGCCCGATCCAAACCTCGGTTTCGCGCCGCGAGAGCCCGGGGAGGGGCTCGCACAGGTACAACAGCCGATCGTCGACATCCGCGATGCGACGAACGAGGGCTTCGGTGCCATCGTCGTGCGGCGCGCTGTCGACGACGAGGACCCGTAGCGACGGGTACGTCGAGGCCAGCACCGACGGCAGTGAGGTGGCGAGATCGGCAGTGCCGTCACGGCTCGCGATCACCACGGTGACGGGTTGATCCGACGCGCCACCGGCGGGCTCCGTATCGGGGCGCTTCGATGCCGAGTACGGCGAGCCACAGGGGCCCGCTGGACGAGCGTCGTGGTCGTGAGGTGCGTCGCCCAGCATGCCGAGCCCAACGTACCGTCCACCCGGTGGCCGCGGCCGGGTTTGATCGAGCCCGCGTCGTCTCGCCCAGAGGAACGCCCCCGATCGATCACTGAGGGCGGTGGTCCAGGCACGCAGCTGGGTCCGCGACCACCAAACGTGAGCGAACACCCAGCGTTCGGTGCTCGGGTGATCTCTAGCGTCCCCAATACCGAATCTCGGCGGAGGAGGCACAGATGCAATCGATCGACGGTCGCAGGTTGGCCCCTGCGCAAGTTGACGACGCATGCTTCGTTGTCGGTCGACTCCGTGGCTGAGGACGTGCCGGTGGCCGAACGGCCGGACCCGCCGTCCTCGAGCGCGGCGCGCCGTAGCGGCGGACTCCATCGAATGATGGAGCCCTTGCGGCACCCGTTGGATCGCAACGCCTACTCCCTGGTGGCGAGCGGGGTCGTGACGTCGCTCCTCGGGCTGCTGTTCTGGCTCGTCGTCGCTCGCCGCTACACCGAGCAGGATGTCGGGGTCGGGGCGGCGGCGGTGTCGGCCATGGTGCTGCTCGCCAACGCGTCCGGGCTGGGGTTGCAGAACGGTCTCATCCGGTTCGTGCCGGCCGCTGGACCCACCGTCCGCCGATTCGTGATCCGCTCACTGGCTGTCTCCGCGGCGGTCGCGACCGTGCTGGGCGCGGTGTTCTTGATCGGAATCGACTGGTGGGCACCGGACCTGCGTCCGTTGCTGGTGGCATCGCCCCTCGCGTCGGTCGGCTTCGTCGCCGCCGTGGTGGTCTGGATCCTGTTCGTGCTGCAGGACAACGCGCTCATCGGCTTGCGCCGGGCGACGTACATCCCACTCGAGAACCTCGGCTTCTCCGTCGCCAAGATCGCACTCGTCGTGGTCCTGGCAGTCGCTGCACCGACATGGGGGGTCTTCGCCTCGTTCCCAGTGGCCGCGGCCGCGGCGGTCATCTACGTCTGTGGATTCCTGCTGCCTCGGCTCTTGACGGAGGCCGCGGCGACCTCGGATCGCCGCTCGATGCCGCCCGCCCGCGAGGTGCGTCGGTATCTCGCCGCGGAGCATGTCACGGTGCTGTTGTGGATGACCACGATCGAAGCGATCCCGTTGCTCGTGCTCCACCGCCTCGGTGCTTCGAGCAACGCGCACTACGCGTTGTCGGTGCAGATCGTGTACGGGCTGATGCTGCTGCCCGGGAGCATCGGCGTGGCCTTCACCGCGGAATCGGCGAACGATCCGACCCGACTGCTCCAGCATCTGCGTAGGTCTGCTCGCAACGTCGCAACCCTGCTCATCCCCGCGGTCGCCCTGGTCGTCGCGTTCGCTCCCTTTGGTCTGAGCGTGTTCGGCCGGAGCTACAGCGAAGCCGCGACGCCGGCCCTCCGGTTCATGGCAGTGTCGGTGCTGCCGTACTCGGTGACGTTGCTGTTGATGAACGTGGCTCGTGTGCAGCGCCGGATCCGCGCCGTGACGATCACCTACGTGGTGCTCTGCCTGACGCTGACCGGACTGTCGTTGCTGTTGATGGGACCGTTCGGTCTGGCGGGAATCGGCGCCGCATGGCTGATCGCCCAGACGGTCGTGGCGGTCGGTGTCGTGGTGACTCAGATCCATCGGGTCGGAGTGCACGGACCCAATGAGTGGATGGTGCGCACGATCGAACGCGTCACGACAGCGGGGGAGCTCCGCCTCGCCCGCGCTCGGTTGAGCGGGACCCTGACGCGGATCCCGGATCTCGGCTCCATCCGCTCGACCAGGGTGCTCGACGCGACTCGCGATGTCACGGTGGCGCTCGTTCGCTCGCGCGAACACGGGCTCCGGGTCCTCAAGCTGGCCAGAAATGCCGACGTCCACTGGCTGGCCGAGGCCGCCGACTCCATGCGGGCGGCGCGAGCGATCGGTGCCATGCACGGGTTGGTCCCTGACGTGCAGGCGGTCGGAACCGTTGGCGGTTGTCCGTACTCGATCGAGGAGTACCGGGCGGGCGATACCGGACTCGATCGACTCCGGGTCAACGAGCTGAGCATGCGGTCGATCGAGGATGCGCTCTCATCGCTCGCCGATCTGCATCGGGCAACGGCCCGCACCATCTACGCCGATCGATCGTGGCTCGAACGATGGGTGCACGGGCCCGTCGAACGACTCGCCGAGGTGGCATCGTCACCCGCCGCCATCGCAGAGATCGGCATGATCCGCAGCCGACTCCTCGAGGAACTGAGGGATGTTCCGATCACCGTGGCGCGGATCCACGGGAGCGCGACCCCGAACACCTCGTGTTCGGCCTGCAGACCGGTGAGCTCACCGCTTTGCTGGGTTGGGAGTCGTCGATGCCCGACGGCCTGCCGGAGATCGACATCGTTCATCTGCTGGCGGCGCTGCACTCGGCTCGGCCGGATGGGGCCGACCTCGACCACGTGATCCCGATGCTGGCTGCACCGGAGACGTGGAGCATCCGGGACCGGACGATCTACCACGCAGGAGCGCGCTCGATCGTGAATCGCAACGTCTCCCCGTGGGCCATCGCCGCGCTCGCATGGCTCGCGCTCGTCGACCGTCAGCTGCGAGCGAATGGCCGTCACGCGCCTCGACCTGACTGGATCGAGCACAACGTCGATCAGGTGGCCGCAGGTCTGGTTCGCACGACCGCGCCTTCGTTGATTCCCGCCGAGTGGTCAACGCCGGTGCCCAGCAACGGAGCAGTCGTGATCGATGAGGCTCCGGTCGGGAGCGTCGCTGTCCGGAGTTCCAGTGGCGTGCGTCGCGAGCGTCACGACCGCGGAGCTGACGAGCCGCCGCAGACCGATGTCGACCGATCGGCTGCCCGATCTCGGCGCCTCGCCGGGCTCCTGGGTCGCCCGATCATCGTCGTTCCGGTTGCGGTTGCGCTGTGGGCGTTGGCGCTTCGCGGCATCGACCTTCGGGCGATGACCGACACTGGGCTGCTGTCCGTGATCGGGCCGACCGCGTACGTCGCGCTGGCGTTGCTGCTCGTGGCCATCGTCGCCAACCTGGCCGCACCACCCATCCGGACCCGTCAGGTCTTGCCGTACCTGTTGACGTTCATCGTCCTCATTCACGGCACGCCTGCGGTTCTCTATGGCTCGCTGCGGTACTCCTGGGCGTGGAAACACGTCGGCATCGTCGACTTCGTGCTGCGGACCGGAACCGTCGACCCCAGCGTCCGTCAGCTGGCGGTCTACCACCAGTGGCCCGGCTTCTTTTCCTCGGCTGCCACCTTGACCGAGGTGGTCGGCGCCGACAACGCGCTGACGATGGCCACGTGGGGGCCGGTGTTCTTCAACCTTGTGATCTGCCTGGTGCTCGTGCTCCTGCTCGACACGCTGACTTCGGACCGGCGGATCGTGTGGCTGGCGGCCACCATCTTCTACGTCACCAACTGGGTGGGACAGGACTACTTCGCCCCCCAGGCCTTCACCTACGTGCTCTATCTCGGTGTCATCGCGATGGTGCTCCAACGGTTCCCTCGCGACGTCCGGAACCATGTGGGACGTAGCTGGCGTTCCGGCTCGACAGCCGGGGTGATCGCTCTCGCCATCGTTGCGACGGCAACGAGTCACCAGCTCACCCCGGTCATGCTCACCATCGCGCTCCTGGTGCTCGCGATCACCCGTCGGGCTCGTGCGTGGCGTTTCGCGTTGTTGTCCGTAGCCGTCAACGGGCTGTGGGCGATCACTTGGGCTCGTCCGTTCGTGTCGAAGCAGGTGTCGATCATCGAGGAGCGCTTCGGTGCGGTTGCCGAGAACGCCGGGCGCACCCTCGCCGACACCGACCTCCAGAGTCCCGGGCAGGCCCTCGTGTCACTGCTCGGACGGCTGACCGTGGTAGCCATCGTGGGCCTGGGCGCCGTCGGATTTCTGAGGCGGTGGCACCAGGGGCACCGTGAGTGGGTCTCGGGGCTCCTCGTCGCAGCACCGGCATCGGTGCTGATCGTGAACGACTACGGGGGGGAGGTCGTGTTCCGCGTCGTCCTGTTCGCCATGCCGTTCCTCGCCTACCTGGCTGCCCACGCCATTTCATCGACGAAACGTGTGTGGTCGCCCACTCAGAGTCTCATCACCGGGGCGATCGCGGCCTCGTTGCTGGTCGGCTTCCTCTTTGGCTACTACGGTAAAGATCGCCAGTACTACTTCACAATCGACGAGATCGAAGCGGTGGAGTACCTGGAGACGACGGCGATCGATGGATCCTTGCTGGTGACGTTGAACGCGAACTATCCGAACCTCACTGACCGTTACGAGCGCTTCACCATCGTGCCCATCACCGCCGAGCCCGATCGGTCGCTCGAGCGCATCCTCGCTGATCCGGTCGAGGTGCTCTCCACCTGGCTCGACGACCCCCGGTATGCCGACTCCTACCTACTCATCACCCGCAGCCAGCTGATCGAGGTCACCGACCTCGGCGAGGTGCCAGTCCCGGCGGTGCTCCAGCTGGCCACGTCGCTCCGCAACTCATCGGCGTTCGACAGGGTGTTCGAGACCGACGACGCAGTCGTGTACCGACGGCCACGACCTTCCCCCGCTCTGCAGGAGTCCCCATGACACCAGAACCCTCCAGCAACGGAGCAGCCATCCGAGTCTCGGTCGTGATCCCGACCCTGAACGAGGAGAAGAACCTCCGCTACGTGCTCCCGTTGCTGCCCGACTGGGTCGACGAAGTGCTGATCGTCGACGGACGGAGCACCGATGGAACCGTGGCCGAAGCACTGCGGCTACGGCCCGACGCCTCGGTCGTCCTGGAGACGCGTGCCGGGAAGGGTCACGCTCTCATGGCCGGGTTTCATGCCGCCACGGGCGACATCATCGTGATGCTCGACGCCGATGGCTCGATGGACCCCGGCGAAATCCCATCGTTCGTGTTCGCCCTGCTCGGCGGCGCCGACTACGTCAAGGGTTCGCGCTTCGCCCACGGAGGCGGCACCCGCGACATGGAGTGGTATCGCCGGCTCGGCAATTGGGGGCTCGGCGCCGCCGTGCGCGTCGCGTTCGGCGGTCGCTACTCCGATCTCTGTTACGGCTATAACGCGTTCTGGCGCGACGTCGTGCCGTTCATCGCCGGCGAGATCCCGGGGTTCGAGGTCGAGACCTACATGAACTGTCGTGCCCTCGCAGCCGGGCTCCGAGTCGTCGAGGTGCCGAGTGTCGAGGCCGAGCGGATCCACGGCGTGTCGAATCTGAGGACGTTCCGGGACGGCTTTCGGGTGCTGTTGACCATCTTCCGGGAGTGGCGGACGCACCGAGATGGTTGGGCGGTGGAGGTGATGGACCCGTTGTTCGATGCGGCGTCTCGCCGAGCGGGCGTCGCGGAGCCGGCAACCCGATGACCGCCTCCGTCAAGCCATCGGTGTCCGTGGTGGTCTGCGCATACACCGAAGCTCGGTGGGACGACCTCGTTGCAGCCGTGGCCTCGGTGGGTGCGCAGACCGTCCCCGCTGCCGAGTTGTTGATCGTCATCGACCACAACTCCGCGCTGTGCGAGCGGGCCGCGGCGGCGTTCCCTGCTGCCGTCGTGATCGAGAACAGCGGGCGCAAGGGCCTGTCAGGTGGCCGGAACACCGCCATCGAGCACGCAGTGGGCGACCTCGTGGCGTTTCTCGACGACGACGCCGCAGCGGAGGGCGATTGGCTCGAGACGCTCCTCGAGCCGTTCGACGATCCAGCCGTGGTCGGTGCCGGGGGGACCGCAGTTCCGGTGTGGGACGGCGGGCGGCCGAGCTGGTTCCCGCCCGAATTCGACTGGGTCGTTGGCTGCACCCATCGAGGTACACCAACGGCCCGAGCCGAAGTGCGCAACGTGATCGGCTGCAACATGGCGTTTCGCCGATCGGCGCTGGAGTCCACTGCTGGGTTCCATGCCGGGTTGGGGCGAGTCGGCACGGTGCCGCTCGGGTGCGAGGAGACCGAGTTGTGCATCCGGCTCCGCGCGCTCGATCCAGCCGCCCGTGTGGTGTTCGAGCCAGCAGCCGTGGTGCACCACCACGTCACTTCGGAGCGGCGCACCTGGGGATACTTCCTCCGCCGGAACCGTGCGGAGGGGATGTCCAAGGCGGTGGTTGCCTCGCTCGTCGGTGCCAGTGCGGGCATGGCGACCGAGCGCGACTACGCCGCAAAGGTGTTGCCACGGGCATTCGTACGCGGGCTCGTCGACCTCGGTCGCGGCGATGTCGCCGGAGTGGCTCGGGCCGCCGCGATCCTCGTCGGCCTCGCCGCATTCGCGTTCGGGTATGCCCAGGCCGAGGTGGCCCATCGCAGGGGCAGGGTGGTGCTCTCGGAGTCGGTCCGGGCAACGGCAGCGATCGGAGGCAGGCGATGAGGCGACCGGTTCGAAGTGCGATCCTGGTCTGGGCGATGGCCGCGGTAGTGGGTGCGTGGTTCCTGCGCAATCCCTTTGTCGGATGGCTCGTGGTGGCCCCGTTCCTGGTGCTGGGCCCGGGTTTCGTGGCCGCCCGCTTCGTCAGTCCCGACGACCGCCGGGCGCGCTGGCCGATCGCGGTGGTGGCCGGGTTCTCTGCGCTCGCGCTCGTGAGTGAGATCATCACCGTCGCCGGTCACTTCCGGGCCCCGTTCGTGGTGGGCCTCCTGGGCGCCCTGACGGTGTTCGCCATGGCGTTCTGCCCCGAGCCGGCGACCCGGTTCCCGATGCTGCCTCGCCGGGAACTCGCGTTGCGGCCGGGGTCCCACGCCGTGGTGCGGATGAAGCCTGGTCGCCGTGATCCGCTGCCGTACACGTCGTCGCCCGAGGTCGAGGAGCCGGTCGGGCGCTCGATCCGCCCGGAGTACACGCCCGCCCTCGTCGGCGAGCCCGTGCCCGTGGGGGGTGGGACGCTTGACGATGATCGCGAGTGGCGTGAACTCGTGGCGATGATCAGCTCACCGACGTTGGCCACCCGGATCACTCGACCGACGGGCTCCGGCCGGCCCGCCTGACGTGAAGGCGGGCCCGTACGGGCATGATAGGCCCGTCATGACCGGGACGCTTCGGATCGCCTACACCCTCGAACAGTGCTGGCACCGTGTGCCTGGTGGGACCGCCGTCGCGGCGTTGGAGACGCTCGATCAACTCGCTGCCCGCCCCGACTTGGAGCTGATTGGTGTCGCCGGGACGCACACGGGTCCGCCGCCGCCCCCGTGGGCGCCACCGATCGAGGTCCGGGCATTGCCAGGTGCGGGGGCGCGTCTGTACGGCTCATGGGTGACGCTCGGGCGACCACGCGCCGAGCGGGCGACGGGACCGATCGACGTCATCCACTCCACCTCCATCATCCCGTGTCCCGGATCGGCGCCTCAGGTGGCCACGGTGCACGATCTCGCGTTCGTGCACGACCCAGGCGGCTTCACCCGATGGGGCAACTTCCTGTTCCGCCGGAGTCTGACGTTGCTGCGCCGTAGCGGGGCGATCGTGCTGTGCTCGTCGCAGGCGACGGCTGACGACTGCGTCGTCGCGGGCCTGCCGGCCGACCGGATCCGGGTGGTACCGCTCGGGGTTCGGCCATCGGCGGCGCCGAGCGCCGACGAGCTGGTGCGTGTCCGTAAGGCGTACCGGCTACCAGAGCGGTACGTGCTGTTCGTCGGCACGCTCGAACCGCGCAAGAACCTGGCCCGCCTGGCGGCGGCCGTGCGTCTGGTGGGCGAAGGGCTCGAACTGGTGGCGGTCGGCCCGACCGGCTGGGGCGACGGTGGAGCGGGGCTCGATGCGGTGCGGTTCTTGGGCTTCGTCCCCACCGGCGACCTCTCAGCGCTGTACGGGGGCGCCGAGGTGGTGGGTTACCCGAGCCTGCGCGAGGGGTTCGGCCTCCCGGTGCTGGAAGCCATGGCCGCCGGGGCTGCCGTCGTCACCAGCGCGGGAACCGCGACTCAGGAGGCGGCCGGCGGGGCCGCGGTGCTCGTGGAGCCGACCTCGGTCGAGGACATCGCCCGGGGTCTGACCGATGCGATGCGCGGCCGGGACCGGCTGATCGCTGCCGGTGCGCAACGGGCGCGTGAGATGACGTGGGAACGCACCGCAGCGGCGACCCACGCGGCCTACGAGGAGGCCGCCCGATGAGGGTCGCCGTCAACCTGACGTGGTGCGTGCCGGGCGATGTCGGTGGGTCCGAGCAGTACCTGGTCCGGCAGCTGCTGGGCCTCGGCGCGGTGGCGTCGGAGTTCGTCCCGACCCTGTTCACCGTGCCCGGATTCGCGAGCGCCCACCCTGCGCTCGCCGAGCGGTTCGAGATGGTCGAGCTCCCGGTCAGCGGCACGTCGCGATCCACCCGTGTCGCTGCGGAGCACACCTGGCTCTGGCGCCACACCCGACGGTTTCCGCTCGTGCACCACGGAGGGGGCACGGTCCCGGGGGTCGGCGGCCATCCGATCCTGTTGACGGTCCACGACCTGCAGTTCCTCGAGTACCCCCAGTACTTCAGCCGGCTCAAGTTGGAATACCTGCGGCGACGGATGCCGAGCGCAGTGCGCCGAGCCGACCTCATCGCCGTCCCCAGCCAGTTCGTGCGGGCGACGATCGTCGAGGCCTATGGCGTCGAGCCCGCTCGAATCGTCGTGGTGCCCCACGGTGTCGAGCAGGAGCTCGGCTCGGAACCGACTGGTGAAGGCGAGTTGCGCGCCCGGTTCGGGTTGGGGGAGGGTCGGGTGCTCGTCCTACCCGCGGCGACGTTTCCGCACAAGGGTCACCGCTTCCTGCTGGAGCTCCTCGCCCGCCACTGGACCGACCCGGAGCTACGTGTCGTGTTCGTCGGGGGGCGCGGGCTCGCCGAGGACGCCATCGCCGCTCGGGCCGCCGAGCTCGGCGTGGCGGACCGTGTCGTGCGAACGGGCCGGGTGAGCACCGAAGATCGCGACGGATTGGTCCGCATGGCCTTCGCCCTGGTGTTCCCGACCGAGTACGAGGGGTTCGGCGCTCCCCTGATCGAGGCCATGGCGCTCGGTACCCCCATCATCGCATCGGATCGTGCCGCCGTTCCGGAGGTGCTCGGTGCGGCTGGACTGTCGCTCCCACTCGACGTGGATGCGTGGGCCGACGCGCTCGACACGGTCGAGCGTCGGCGGTCGGAGCTGACGAGCGCAGGGGCGGTGCGGCGCCGGGAGTTCACCAACATCAAGTCGGGGATCGCGCTGGCGTCGGCCTACCGTCGGGCCCTCGTATGAAGCTCGCGGTGATCTGCCCCCATTTCGCCCCCGATGTCGCCCCGACCGGTGAGGTGATGACCCGGCTCGTCGAGGAGTTGGCTGCACGGGGACACGAGCTCCACGTGGTGACCGCTCTTCCGTGGTACCGCGGCCACCGCATCGAGCCGGGGTGGGAGGGCAAGCTGCGCCGTACGGAGACGACGACGTGGGGATCGATCACCCGAGTTCATCCGTTCCCCGGGACCGACCGACGAAGCATCCCGCGGCGAGCCGTTGGCTTCGCCGGGTTCAGCGTGCTTGCCGGACTTGCCGGACTCACCGGCGGGCGGGTCGACGGGGTGTTGGCCATGTCACCACCGTTGACGCTCGGACTCACCGGCTGGGCCGCGCACCTGGTGCGCCGGGGACCGCTGGTCTTCAACATCCAAGACGTGTTCCCGGACGCCGCTGTCGAGACGGGTGCGATCACCAACCGCGCCGTGATCGGCGCCGCCCGCTGGCTGGAACGCGTGAGCTACCGCACGGCTGCTGCCGTCACCGTGCTGTCCGACGATCTCCGCGACAATGTCGCCCGCAAGGTTCGACCGAGTGCACGCGACCGGGTCCGGGTGATCCCGAACTTCGTCGACGTCGACGCGATCCGCCCACAGGGCCGCATCACGCCTTATCGCCGCGAGCTCGGCATCGGCGAGGAGCCGGTCGTGATGTACGCCGGCAACGTCGGCTTCTCCCAGTCGCTCGACCTGATGTTGACTGCGGCCGTCGAGCTTCCTCAGGTCACCTTCGTGATCAACGGGGGCGGATCGGCACGTGACCAGCTGATCGCCAGAGCGGGGCAGGTCCCCAACCTGCGGTTCGGCGACTTCCAACCCAAGGCGCGGTTGTCCGAGGTGCTGGCGACCGGTGACATCCACGTCGTACCGCTCAAGGCGGGGCTGGCATCGGTGAGCGTGCCGTCGAAGACCTACTCGATCCTCGCTGCCGGGCGACCGCTGGTCGCCAGCATCGACGAAGGGACCGAGGTCAGCCGCATCATCGAGCGATCCGGCGGCGGACTCGCGGTGCCGCCCGATCATCCGCAGGCGTTCGTGGCGGCGGTACGCCAGCTGACGAGTGATCTCGACGCCGCTCGCCGGCGCGGTGAGGCCGGCCGGAAGTGGGTCGAGGAGTGGGCGTCACCGGCCGCGGTCGCGGCGATGTACGAAGCACTGTTCGACGAGCTCCGCGGCCGATGACGTTCGAGTGATCCGCGGATGAGCGGGCGTTCCCTGTAGCCTCGAACACTCGTGGGTAAAGCATCGTCCACCAAGAAAATCGCACGCATGGCCCAGAAGGGCCGGGGCAAGAAGATCCGTTTCCAGGGCGGCACGGTGTTTCCCGTTGCTGTCCTCGCGGTTGCGGTCATCGGCGTCGGCCTGATCCTGTACGCCCGCGGCTCCATCGACTCCGAGGCCCCCGGTCCCCGGGCGTCCAAGAACGACCACTGGCACGTCGCCTACGGATTCTACGCCTGCGACGTGACGACGGGCGAGAGCACCTATCTCCCCAGTCTGACGGGCAACATCGAGACGTCGTCGAAGTACCTCGCCACAGGAGTCCACTCCCACGACGACGGGGTGATCCACTGGCACCCGAGCTCGGCCAAGGCGAGCGGGCGAAACGCCCGGTTCGGGGTGTTCCTCGACAACTACGACATCGACCTCAAGGACGACAAGCTCACCTTCCCCATCGGGCAGGTCGGCGGCGCCGTGTACGAAGAGGGCGTCACCAAGTGCAAGGACGCCAACGGCAAGGAAGTCGACGGTGAGCTCAAGGCCTTCGTGTGGCCCCAATCGAGCAACCCGAACGATTTCCGGGTGCTGGCCGCGAACCTGGGTGACGTCCGGATCACCGACAACGGCATGGCGATTGCGATCGCGTTCGTCCCGGCCGACGTGGCGACCATCCCTGAGCCGCCCACCGCTGCGCAGCTCCCAGAGCTCGGCGCCGTCGACACCGCCCCGACGGAGAGCACCGTTGCGACGGGGGACTCGCCCACCACGATCGCCGGCACGGGCGACTCCGAGGCGGTGGTCTCCTCGACCACCACGGTTGGCCCCACCACCACGGCCGGAGCCACCACGACGACGGGCGGCTGATGCGCGCCGTCGTGCTCGTCGGAGGGTTCGGCACCCGTTTGCGCCCGCTCACCTACAGCATCCCCAAGCCCATGCTCCCGGTGGTCCACCGGCCGATCATCGAGCACTTGGTGGCGAACCTGGTGGCGGCCGACGTGACCGATGTCGTGCTGGCCCTCGGGTTCAAGCCCGAGCCGTTCAAGGCGGCGTTTCCCGACGGTATGTGCGCGGGCGCTCACCTGACCTACGCCGTCGAGCCGGAGCCGCTCGACACCGCCGGCGCGATTCGTTTCGCGGCGCTCGACGCCGGCATCGACGACACCTTCGTGGTGGTGAACGGCGATGTGCTCACCGATCTCGACGTCCGGGACTTGCTGCGGTTCCACCGCGACCACGGTGCCCAGGCGACGATCCACGCCTTTCCGGTCGAGGATCCGAGCGCCTTCGGTGTGGTCGAGCTCGACGAGTTCCATCGCGTCGAACGGTTCGTCGAGAAGCCGCCGCGTGAGACCGCGCCGTCGAATCTCATCAATGCCGGCACGTACGTGCTCGAACCGAGCGTGCTGGAGCTGATCCCGGACGGCCGCAAGGTGTCCATCGAGCGCGAGACCTTTCCCCTGGTGGTCGCCGCCGGCGGACTCTTTGCCATGCCGGCGCACACCTATTGGCTCGACACCGGTCGTCCCGAGCTGTATCTCCAGGCCAATCTCGACGTGCTCGACGGGCTCAGTCGGGTGCCCTGCCCGCCCCCCGTGTCGGCCGAGGCGCTGGTCGCCCCCGACGCCACGGTCACGAGGTCCGTGATCGGCACCGGCGCACAAGTGGGCGCACACGCCGAGATCGTGAACTCGGTGATCCTTCCCGGCGCCTTCGTCGGGGAGAGCAGCATGGTGCGCGACTGCATCGTGGCCGGCCGAGTCGGCGCCGGCGCCCGGCTGACGCGAGTCGTCGTCGGCGCCTCGGCCGACCTCGCCGACGGTACCCAGCTGCACGACCAGCGCGTGCCGTCCCCTGATTGATCCCGTGAGCATTCTGGTCGTCGGAGGGGCCGGCTTCATCGGATCTCACCTCGTCGACCGCCTGCTCGCCGAAGGTCAGCGAGTCGACGTCGTCGACGATCTGTCGAGCGGCTCGCTCGCCAATCTGGCCGGGGCCCGGGCCGATGCCACCGGCGCCCTGAAGTTCCATCATCTCGATGTGCGCGCCGAGGAACTCGACGAACTCCTCGCCCGCCGCGAACCTCAGGTAGTGGTCCACCTGGCGGCGCTGCCGAAGGCCGTCGGAGACCGCACTGCCGGCTCGATCGCGATCGAAGGCACCCTGAACGTCCTCGATGCCGCCAGGCGGGCCGGCGTCGGCAAGGTCGTGGTCACGCTGCCGGCCCGGCACCTCTACGGCTCGGTTCCCGCCCGTGAGCTCCCCGTGAAGGACGGTCGGGCCTTCGAGCCCACGACGGTGCGGGGAATCGTCGCTCGCGCGGTGGCCGACCTCCTTGCGGTGTACCGGGCCGAGCACGGACTCGAGTTCACCGCCCTGGCACTGGCCAACGTCTACGGCGCCCGGCAGCGGCCTGATCACGGTGTCGTTGCAGCCTTCGCTGCGGCTGCACGCGCCGGCATCCCCGCCGAGATGCACGGCGACGGCCGCCAGACCCGCGACTTCGTGTACGTCGACGACGTGGTCGACTCGCTCGTGCGGGCCACGGAGAAGGGGTCAGGGCTGGTGATCAACATCGGCACCGGCGTGCAGACCACGATTCGCGACCTCTACGACCTGGTCGCCGGTCCCGGCGCTCCGCCGGCACGACCGAGCCCGCACCGAGGGGGCGAGCCGGGCCGCTGCGCGCTGTCGGCCGTACGGGCCCGCATCCACCTCGGCTGGAGTCCGTGGACCGGACTCCCCGAGGGGCTGTCCGGTCTCCGCAGCGAATCCTGAGCGATCAGCGGAACAGGTCCTCGGCGGGAGGGCGGACGAGCTCGCCGATGGATGAGTCGCGGAACCAGGTGGTGTCGACCCCGCGAACGACCGCCACCGGGATCCCCGACGACTTGCCCATGACCAGCTCGGCGGCTGCGGCCAGCTCGTCGGCGACGGCGACCTCGGTGACCTGCATCGTGCGGCCGAGCGCGTCGTCGGTGCCGCGCAGATCGACCACGCCTGCGATGCCGGCCACGCCGATGGCAACGTCGGTGAGTCCCTTGCGCCACGGTCGCCCGAAGGTGTCGCTGACGATGACGCCGACCGTGACCCCCAGCCGCACCCGGATGATCTCGCGGATCCGGCGGGCGGACCGATCGGAATCGAGGGGGAGCAGCGCGGCCTGACCCCGCTCGACATTGGACAAGTCGACCCCGCTGTTGGCGCAGATGAAGCCGTGGCGCGTCTCGGTGATGATGAGGTCGCCGCGGCGCCGCACGATGCGGACGGCTTCGTCCTCCACCAGCGCTTTGTGGGCGAGCGGGTCCGTCGGGTCGATGGCGACGAGCCGGCCCTCCGCCTTCGACACGATCTTCTGGGTCACGACGACGACATCGTGGTCGGCGAGTGGTCCGTTGGGCTCGGCCGAACAGGCCTGCGCGATCATCTCGCCGAGCTGGTCGCCGGGGCGGATCTCTCCGATTCCGGTGATGCCCCAGGCCGTCAATCTCGGCATCGGACTGCCTCCAACGTGGTCTCGGCGAGCGTGCGGGCGAGGGAGACGGAGCTCATGATCGTGGGCGCGACCACGCAGCGCACGCCCGTCTTCTCAACTGCGCCGGAGAGCGCCGCATCGGCGGTGTCGATGACGAGCGTGCCGCAGACCGGCGCATAGAGCCTGGCCACTCCGACGACCGACGCCTCATGACCCAGGTCGACGAGCATTCGATCCGCCGGGCCCTTGACCGCCGCGCCCGCGATGATCGGCGAGACGGCGACGACGGATGATCGGCGAGCCGCCAAGATGTCGTCGATCCCGGCCAGGGCGCGGATCGGGCCGATCGACACGATCGGGTTGGACGGCGCGATGACCACCACCTTCGCGGTCTGGAGCGCGTCGATCGTCGCCGCAGTGGGCCCGGCTTCTTCCAGGCCGGCGAAGTGCACGGCATCGACTGCCACGGCATGGCGGTGGCCGACGAAGTACTCCTGGAAGCCCAACGTGCCGTGATCCCGGGTCACGATCATGGTGCGTACCGGGGAGTCCGTCATCGGCAGGAGCCGGCACCGCACCCCGAACGCCTGGGTGACCTCGGCGGTCACTTCGGTCAGCGTGGCGCCTTCGCCGAGCCGAGTCGTGCGGTAGAAGTGCGTCGCCAGGTCCTGGTCGCCGAGGTTGAACCACCGCTCACCCGCCCGGGATCCGATGGGGCGCACGGCGTCGAACCGGCCGAGTGCATCCATGGCTCTCCACGTCTCGGCGGTGAGGCCCCACCCGCGCTCCGGATCGATCGCGCCGGCGAGCGTGTAGGTCACCGTGTCGAGGTCGGGGGAGATCGACAGCCCGTGGAGCACGGTGTCATCGGCGGTGTTCACCACGGCTGTCACGCTCGTGGGGTCGACTGCGGCGAGGAGGCCCCGGAGATAGCGCGCCGCGCCGACGCCGCCGGCGAGAACAGTGATCATCGGTGACCCTCCATGGCGAGCGCATCGTAGAGGTGGGTCATCGATCGCGCCGTGGTCGCCCAGTCGTAGCCGCGAGATCGAGTGGCACCGCTGGCGATGAGCAGGCGGCGACAGGAGTCGTCGAGATGGACGGTGAGCAACGCCTCCGCGAATCCGGCGATGTCGCGCGGGTCGACCAGCAACGCGGCTTCGCCGGCAACCTCGGGAATCGAGCCGGCCGTGCTCGCCACCACCGGGATCGCTGCGTCGAACGCTTCGAGCACCGGGAAGCCGAAGCCCTCGTCGAGAGATGGGTAGGCGAGCACGCGGGCATGGTGGAGCAGCCACGACTTCGTGGGCTCGTCGATCCGTCCGAGGACGTGCACCCGGGAACGCAGTGCCGGAGCCAACGCCCCGATGGCGCCGAGCACGGCCGGCTGATCGTTGCCTGCTGCGCCTGCGAGCACCAGCTCGAGGTCGGTTCCCGCGGCCGCCTCGGCGAACGCGGCGACCAGCAGCGGCAGGTTCTTGCGCCGTTCGATCGTGCCGATGGCCACCACGTACGGCCGGCCATCGAGATGGCGCACTGCAGGCGGTGGATGGGGTGGGGGTGGCTCGACGGGAATGGTGCCGAGGGGGATCACCTCGACCCGATCGGCGTCGAGCAGCTCGCGGACCTGCTCGGCCGTCGCCTCCGATGAGGTGTGGACCACGGCGCCCTGCCGGACCGCGCGGCGCAGCACCGCGCCCGCGTGGGCCACATCGGGATCGACATCTTCGGGATGCCGGAGGAACCAGCAGTCGTACACGGTGACCAGACGGGGCGAATGAGTCGGCGGGACCACGTAGTTGGTTCCGTGCACGACATCGGGTCGGCCCAGCCACCGATCGGCCCTCGGGCGGTCGATGCGCGTCCAGGTGCGATGAGCGAGCGCGGCGGGGAACGGAAGCCTTGCGGTGCCTGGCTCCAATGGTGCGCGGAACGACAGCACGTACGGGTGCAGGATCGGTGGTTCGGCCTGCTCACGCAGCGCGCCGAGCAGGTGCTGGACCGCTCGGCCGACCCCTGATCGAGGTCCGATCAGGGGGCCGACATCGAAGGCAACCTTGGTCCGCACGGCCGTTGACCGTACAGCGCGACGGTCTGCCCGTAGCATGTGCGGTCGTTTCCACCTTCAGGAGTTTGTGTTCTCATGCCTCGCGCGCTCATTACTGGTGTCACTGGTCAAGATGGTCAGCATCTGGCGGAGTTCTTGTACTCGAAGGGGTATGAGGTGTGTGGGTTGGTGAAGGGGCAGAACAATCCGAAGGCGGATTCGGTGAAGGCCGAGTTTCCGTTTGTGGAGTTGGTGCCCGGTGATTTGGCTGATCTGCCGTCGTTGATCAAGGCGGTGGAGGTGTCGCAGCCGGATGAGGTGTACAACTTGGCGGCGATCTCGTTTGTGGCGTTGTCGTTCAATCAGGCGGAGTTGACGGCGAATTTGACGGGGTTGGGGGTGTTGCGGATGTTGGAGGCGGTGCGGTTGGTGGGTGGTTCGACGAACAACAAGATCCGTTTTTATCAGGCGTCGTCGTCGGAGATGTTCGGGAAGGTTCGGGAGACGCCTCAGACGGAGGACACGCCGTTTTATCCGCGGTCGCCGTATGGGTGTGCGAAGGTGTTCGGGCATGACATCACGGTGAACTATCGCGAGTCGTATGACTTGTTCGCGTGTTCGGGGATCTTGTTCAATCATGAGGGGCCGCGGCGGGGGTTGGAGTTCGTGACGCGCAAGATCACGAATGCGGTGGCGCGGATCCGGTTGGGGTTGCAGTCCGAGATCGTGTTGGGGACGTTGGACTCGAAGCGGGATTGGGGGTTTGCGGGGGATTATGTGAAGGCGATGTGGGCGATGTTGCAGCAGGATGCGCCGGATGATTATGTGATCGCGACGGGGGAGACGCATACGATCGGGGAGTTCTTGGAACGGGCGTTCGCGGAGGTGGGGATCGATGATTGGCGGCCGTATGTGCGTCAGGACCCGAAGTTCATGCGTCCGGCCGAGGTCGATCTGTTGATCGGGGATCCGTCGAAGGCTCGGGATCGGCTCGGCTGGAAGCCTGAGGTCGATTTCCCTGGTCTGGTCAAGATGATGGTCACCCACGACCTCGCCTGGGAAGCCGGCAAAGCCGGACTCCCCATCCCCACCTGAACCGGCGGGAACGCAGCCTCAGCCCTCGAGCGGGAGATCGGTGATGGCCTGGAGCACCGACCCGGCGTCGATTCGTGGCGTGTGGGAGAGCTTGTAGAGCAACGCGGCTCCGAACGCCACCATCGCCACCGCAGACCCGGCCACGAGGCCGTACTCGACCCGACGGAACAGTTCGTCGGTCGAGTACGCGCGTGGTGACCACGAACGCCACCATCGCGCTCGTCCAGCCCATCGCCACGAGCGCGTGTCCGTGGAGGGCGATGACGGCCTGGGCGGTGGCGAGCGCCACCATGTAGCAAGCGCTGCCGATGGCGAGCGCCACCATCGTGGGACGGGTGAGCTTGGCGTCGTAGACCAACTCGACGACCCAGGGCCCGAGCAGCCCCGAGCCGACCACACCGAGTGCTCCGACGCCGACCACGACGATCATCAGCTGGCGGAAACCCTTGCGAAACTCGATCATGTCGCCCCGGGCGGCCAGCCGGGCGAGCCGGGGGAGCAGGGCAGCCTGCACCGCCTGGAAGAGGAAGAGCGGGATGCGGGTCAACAGCACGGCGTACGAGAACCGGGTGACCAGGTCTTCTTGATTCGGTTCGGCCAGGATGCCAGTGGCGATGGGTCCGGCATTGACCAACCCGGCTGCGAACAACGAGCCGATGAGCAGCCAACCGAGGTTCGGGGTGACCTCGCTCCACTCGGCCGGCGGGCCGTCCTCCATGGTGGTCTGGCCGCGGCTGATCACGTACAGCACACCGATCAGCGGTGCGACGGCAACGACGAGTCCATAGGGCCCCACCGCCTTGACCCCGACGACGGCGAGGAGGACGCACAACACGATGCGCACTGCACCATCGGCGCCCATGACGATGGCGTAGGCCCGGAATCGCCCCGTTCCTGAGCACAGTCCGCGGGTGAGGTGCGCGGGGGCGTAGCTGACGAGCGCCAGTACCAGCGCCAACACCATCACCCGATTGCCCTGGAAGTAGCTGTCGGCGATCGTGTTGCTGAACAGCAGGATCACGGCGCCCACGATGATGCCGAGGGTCGCTCCCAGGGCCGCGACGCGGCGCATCACGGGGAGTCCACCGATCCCGAGCGCCTTGCGGTGGGCGATCGCCCGGCCCGCCTCCTGCTCGAGGGGCAAGAAGAGCCCGGGAGCAAGGGCGAAGGTGGCGAACCAGAGCTTGGACACCGGGGCGAAGTCGTCTTCGCCCAGGGCCCACACGCCGACCTTGAAGAACAGGTAACTCGCGATGCCGGCGATCAGCAGGCCGACCCCCACCGGGAGGGTGCCTTCGGGCAGCGGCAGCTTCGTGGTATCGGCTTGGTCGTCGGGCTTCGGATCGGACAAGGACACAAGGCTAATCGGCCCCATCTCCGGTCGGAGGGATCGACGCGATGCCCGCTGACGGCTGTGAGCCACTAGACATCAGGGGCCCGGGTGGGGGCCTGCAGTCGGCGCATCCAGGAGGTTTCCCGCTTGATCTTTGCTCACTGGTCGGTTCGGCGATCGAGTTGCACGTCGTTGCCCAACCGGATTCGGCGCGCCGTCGGCCACCTGGCCCTGACGGCCGTGACGGCTGCGGTGCTCGCTCCGGCGGCCGCAGCAGACATCGCTCCGGTTTCCCCCGGTGCTGGTTTCGCGGCGGTGAGCCCGTACGGGACGAGCGTGGTCATCGACGGGCACGGCTTCGGCCACGGCATCGGGATGAGCCAATGGGGCGCACTCGGCTACGCCGTCGATCACGGGTGGACGTCGGAGCAGATCCTGGCGCACTACTACGGGAACACGACCCCCGGCACCATCGGCGACGACCCGATCAGTGTGCGGCTGGTGGCGCTCGACACCGCCCAGACGGCGGTGGTCGCGCCTGATGGGCTCGTGACGACTGCCGAGCCTGACCCCGCTCCGGCGGAGCGGACCCGGTACCGGACGATCGTGGCCCGACCGCTCGGTGGTGGGCGCTACGACGTGTGGGGCCATCCCAGCGAGATGCGCTGCCCCGGCGGTGCCGACGTGCTCGACCCCCCCGGCGGGTGGGTCCAGATCGCAGCCGATCGGCCCGCCGACGTGACGGCGCCCATCGACTTCCTGCTCCCCGGCGAGACGGCGGGAACACCGCGTGAATCGTTGATGGCCGTGTGCGAGCCGTCCGGAACGGTTCGTTCGTACCGCGGGACGTTGCGGGCGGTGGCGGGCACCGATCTCGTCGCGCGCACCGTCAACATCGTCCCGGTCGAGACCTATCTGCGAGGGGTCGTCCCGATCGAGGTCTCGGCCAGTTGGGCGAACCTCGGCGAGGGTAAGGGAGTCGAGGCGCTCGAAGCGCAAGCGGTGGCAGCCCGTTCCTACGGCATGCTCCAGAGCCGATACCCCTACGCCAAGACGTGTGACACCCAGACGTGCCAGGTGTACAGCGGGGCGGGCCGGCGCTCTGCACTCGGTGCCGCGTACGTGACCATCGAGCAGGCTGCCACCGACTCGGCGATCGCGGCGACGGCTGGCGTGGTCCGGCGAACGTCGACCGGAGCGATCGCCAACACCATGTTCTCGTCGTCGAGCGGTGGATACACCGCGCCGAGCACATCGCCGGGGTTCCCGGCGGTGGTCGACGAGGGCGATGACATTGCCGCCAATCCCAATCACGACTGGACGACCTCGGTGACGGTGTCGAAGGTCGAGTCGTTGTGGCCGGCGATCGGCACCCTCACGCAGATCAACGTGACCGAACGAAACGGATTGGGGGCCGACGGCGGACGAGTCAAGAAGATGCGCCTGACCGGCACGGCCGGAACCGTCAGCTTGACGGGCGACGAATTCCGGCGGGCACTGGACCTCAAATCGGATTGGTTCCGCGTGACGGGCGACGCGTGCAGCGGCAGGGTGGCACCCGTGCTCGACGGCTCGACGGTGCCGAACACCGCTACGGGCATGGTGCCGGTGGCGCCGGCGCGGCTCATCGACACACGCAACGGCATCGGTACCGCGGCGATCGAACTCGGTGGTGGGTGCACGCTGGCCTTCTCCGCCGGCGCCCGCCCTGCGGGCACCGTCGGTGCCGCCATCGTGTTGACCACGACGAACGCCGAGGACAACGGATTCACGACCGCGTATCCGTGCGGGACCGCGCAGCCGAACGTGTCGGCGGTGCAGGTCTTGCGGGGTGTCGACGTTGCCGGCACCACCGTGGTGCCGCTCGGCGGCGAGGGCCGGATCTGTATCTACTCGTCGGTGACGACCGACGTCCTCGTCGACGTGACCGGATGGATGGTGCCATCGGCGCCGGCCTATCGAGGGACTGATTCGCCCGAGCGCGTGATCGACACTCGCCAACCGGCTCCCCAACCACTCGTGACGGCGGGAAGCGAGCAACGCATCACGGCGGCCGGTCTCGACGGCTCGCCGCCGGCGGCGGTGTCGGTGAACGTGACGGCGTCGGGTTCGAGAGCTTCGGGCTACGTGACCGCCTACCCGTGTGATGCACCGCGTTCGGAGACGTCGGTGCTGAACTTCCGCGCCGGTGTCGACATCGCCAACCGGGTGTTCGTCGACGTCGACTCGACCGGGGCGTTCTGCCTCTGGGCATCGGCCGATGTGCACCTGATCGTCGATCTCGACGGCGTCTTCTCGGCGTCGGATGGCGCCGCTCGACCGGTGCGTCTGCAGGCTCCCACCCGGGTGATCGACACCCGGTCGAACATCGGGACGATCGGGGCGCTCGCCGCCGGGGTCACCCGTGAGCTCGACCTCGGAGCAGCATCCGGGGGGGTTCTGATGGAGGTGACCGTGGTGGAGCCGACCACTGGGGGATATCTGACGATGACGCCCTGCGACGGTGGGCCTCAGACCGCGCCGACCTCGGTGCTCAACGCACCGAGGTCGACGAACGTCGCCAACACGGTCCTGATGCGGACCGATGCCGAAGGCCGGGTCTGTGTGGTGGCCTCGATGACCACCGATGTGCTCATCGATGTGATCGGGCGGGTGTGAGCCGCCCGATCGAGTGGTGGTCAGGCGATCGAGACCAGACGCGACGCCACCTGGCGACGGGCCGAACGGGCGGCGCGGTGGGCCTGATCGAGCAGGTCGGCGGCCGGGTCGGGCAGCCGCTTGCCGACGACGCCGACCATGTGGTCGAGTCGGGTCTCGAACGCCTCGTAACCGGTGTCGAACGAGCCGACGCGCGCGGTGGCGGCCTTGGTGAGCTCCTGGCGACGAACCTGAGCGCGCTGGAAGGCGAGAACGCCGAAGCCGATCGCGATGTAGGCCACGTCCTTGGCGGTGTCGACGACACGGTCGACGCCGGTGAGCGACGTGGTGTTGGTGCGGGTGGCGGACATGATGACGGACCTCTTGGGGGAATCGATCGGCCGGATGGGGCCGTGACGGTTGCTGCTAGCAGTGTACGCGAAGACGCTAACTTTTGCAAGCACTCTCGCAAAGGTGGATGGGTCGCGGTGGGGGATGTCGGAGGGAATCCCGTGCCCCGCGGTAGCCTCATGCGCCCGTGGACGTAGCCAGCTCGACCGCCCCGCCCGTGGTGGCGGTCGTCGTCGTCCACGAACCCGACGCCTCGTTCGCCGAGGTGTTGCGAGGGCTGGCGGCTCAGGACTACCCGAACCTTCGAACGCTGTTCCTGGTCGCGGGCGACGCCGACGGCTGGCGAGCCAGGATCATGGCCCAGCTGCCCGACGCGGTGATCCGAGTCGCGGCGGGAAACCCGGGCTTCGGCGCGGTTGCGAACGGCGTCCTGAAGCTGGTCGAGGGCAGCGGGTTCTTCTGCTTCCTGCACGACGACGTCGTCCTCGACCCGGATGCAGTGAGCCGGCTGGTGGAGGAGATCTACCGGTCAAACGCTGGGTTGGTCGGGCCGAAGCTCGTCGACTGGGATGACGGGCGGGTGCTCCAGGCGGTCGGTTACGCCGTCGACCGGTTCGGCGAGGTCGACCCCATCATCGAGCCGGGTGAGCTCGATCAGGAGCAACACGATGCCGTGCGTGACGTGTTCGCACTGCCCTCGGCGTGCCTCGTCGTGCGGGCCGACCTGTTCCGGACCCTCGGTGGCTTCGATCCGAGTATCGAGTACTTCGGCGATTCGCTCGACCTGTGCTGGCGAGTCCACCTGAGCGGCGCTCGGGTGCTGTTCGTGCCGGCCGCTCGGGCTCGCCATCGCGGAACGCTGGTCGAACGTCGGCCCGACCTGCCCCACCGCCGACTCTCTGCCGTCCACCGCGTCCGCACGATCGCCACCCTCACCGGCCGCTGGCGCACGCCGGTGGTGCTGCTGCAGCTCCTGCTCGTCTCGTTGGTCGAGATCGTGGTCGGAGTGTTCACCGGTCGCGCCCGCGACGGTCTGGCATCGCTGTACGCCCTCGGTCGTCTGGTGCCGGCGCTGCCGGGAGTGGTCCGGCGGCGTCGGTCCATCCGCGCCCTGCGCGAGGTGCCCGACCACGAAGTCGCGGGCCTCCAACTCCGGGGCAGTGCTCGAGCTGTCAGCTTCCTTCGTCATCGTCAGCGACAGCAACGCCAGAAGCGTCGGCCCGATGCCGAGGAGATCCGAACGTTCGACAAGCCGGATCGTCTGCCTGGGCTGGTCGGGTTGGCCTTGGTGGCGGTGTTCCTGTTCGGGAGTCGGGATTTGATCTCCGACGCCGTGCCGCGGCTCGGCCAGTTCGTCGACCTGCCCGGCCCGCGCGACGCCTTTCGTGCCTACGCGTCGAACTGGCGAACGTCAGGGTTCGGCGCTGCCTCACCCGCGCCGCCTGCGCTCGCCGTGGTGGGCTTTCTCGGTGCAGCAACGCTCGGCGCGATCCGAGCGGCTCGGACCTGGCTCATCCTCGGGCCGATCCTGCTCGGCTACCTCGGGGTGTGGCGGTCACTCGCCTTCATTCCGTCGGCGCGCTCTCGCTTGGGCGCCGTGCTGGTGTACGCCGCGGTGCCTCTCCCGTACGCCGCGGTGTCGGCCGGGCGGTGGGCAGTGGTTCTCACGTACGGCGCGTTGCCGTGGGCGTTCAGCCTGCTTCGCCGGGCCGGCGGGCTCACTGCTGTCAGCGGTCGAGGCTGGGGCGACGACGAGATCGCCGAGGCGGTGCAGCGGGTGGACACGCGCGAACTCGTACGCGTGATGGCGCTGCTGTCGTTGCTCACCGCGGCCGTGGGTGCGTTCTCGCCGACGTTCCCGGTGCTGGTGGTCGCAGTGGCCGTGGTGCTGGCGATCGGCACCTTCGCGGCGGGCGGCTCGAGAACGGCGCTGACGGCGGTCCTGGCGGCGGTGGTCGCGCTCGCAGTCGCGTTCGTGCTCCTGCAACCGTGGTCGTTCGATCTGCTCCGCTCCGGCAGCTGGGACGACATCGCCGGCCCATCTCTTTCCGGGCCTCGCAACATCGGTCTCGTCGAGCTCGCGACATTCCAGGTCGGCAAGGTGCCGGCCGCGGTGCTCGCGCTCGCGTTGTACGTGCCGGTCTTCGCCGGTCCGCTCGTCGCTCGCGGTTGGCGGCTCACGTGGAGCGCCCGCGCGGCATCGCTGGTCGTCGCATTCGGCACGCTGGCGGTCCTCGACGACCGCGGGTCGCTCCCGGTCCGGCTTCCGGAGCCCGGCCTGGTGCTCGCGCCCGTCGCGCTCGGGTTGGCGATCGCAGCCGGGAGCGCGCTCGCCGGCTTCGAGCACGACATCCGGGGGAGCCGGTTCGGGTGGCGCCAGCCGCTCGGTCTGCTGGTGTCGGTCGCGCTCGTCGTCGGCCTGTTCCAGGCGGTGATCGGCGCGGCCGGTGGACGTTGGTCGACGCGGTCCCTGGCGTTGGCCGACTATCTGAGCCAGCTCCCTGCGGCGGTCGCCGCCAACCCGGCCGGGGTGCCGGCCGGCGACTACCGGATCGTGTTCGTCGGCGATCCGCGCTTGTTGCCGGTCGCGGGTCACTCGGTGAGCGATGGGGTGGCGTATGCAGTCGCCGAGGACGGTCCCATCCAGCTCGCCGATCAGTTCGGTGTCCCGTCATCCGGCGGGGACCGCCTGACCCGCGAGGCGTTGCAGGCCGCCGCGATCGAATCCACCGACCGGGTCGGGCGCCTGCTTGCGCCTCTGGCCGTTCGCTACGTGGTGATCCCCGTCGACGATGGCGTCCGCGTCGCGGGACAAGAACCGGCAACTCCGGGCGGCCTGGTCGACGCATTCACCCGACAGCTCGATCTCCGGCTCGTGGACTCGCCGTCGAACCTCGTGATCTTCGAGAACGTGGCGTGGTTGCCGATCGCGTCGGTGCTTGATCAAACGGCCGCGGCCGCGAGTCGGGAGGCCGGGTCGGCGGCCCTCGCCTCGGGGAGCGTGGGCACGGGCGCGCCGGCCTTCGTCGGTACGTCGCTCGGTCGAATGGTGAGCGGACCGGTCGGCGCCGGATCCCTGCACTTGGCCGTTCCCGAGGACGGCCGGTGGACCGTCGAGCTCGACGGCACCGAGGTTTCGACGCGACCGGCGTTCGGATGGTCGGTGGCCGCCGATCTGCCCGCTGCCGGCACCGTCACCGTGCGACGTTCAGCCGGCAGCCGAGCCCCGTTGCTCATGGTCCAGGCACTGACGACCCTCCTGGTGGCCGGCTTGGCCAGCGGCCGGCGGCTGCGGCGCCCGTCGCCGTTCGCCGGGCTCCCGGTCGACGCCGCCGATCCGCTCGAACCAGTGATCAGTCTCGAGACCCCAGCCGAGCTGCTCGGCGATCGCGGGCTGCTCGGCGATGACGACTTCGACCACGGCCCGCTCGCCGAACCGATCCCCGTGGCCGAGGAAATTCCGCTCACCGTCGATGACCCTTCCGCGGTGCCGGATCCGGTCGCGGAGCCTGATCCGCTGGACGATCCGTTCGCTCGGTTCGAGGCGTCGCCGTCGACGTCGCCGCCCGCGGAACGGTCCGAGACCGATGCCGGGGGAGCGAACGCGGCCGAGGAGGACGAACGATGAGCCTCGGTCGTCGGGTTCCGGTTCTCGCCGTGCTCGCAGTGGGCGCGGTCGTCATCGGTGGTGTGTCGGTGCGAAGCACCCCGGCGCCTGTTGTGGCACAGTTCGCCGCGCTGTCCGACCCGACGACGCCGTTCGTGCCGCTGATGGAGCGGCTGACGTCGAGCTTCTTCTGTGCTGGCGTTCCTGCCGCGAGCGAGAGCTCTGGGGGTGAGGTCGTGGTGGCGAACCCCACGAACGCGACGCTGGTCGGACAGGTGTCGACGTTCACCACCGCAGGCGCTGCCGTGGAGCTGCCACTGCTGGTGGCCCCCCGATCGTCGAGCCGTATCGATCTCGGCGTACTCGCGGACGAGGGCTTCGTCGGATCGCTCGTGGAGATCGCCGGGAGCGGCGCGGTCGTGGAGCAGGTCGCCGTCCTCGAGGGCCGGTCCTCCGTGGCTCCGTGCAGCAACAGCGCCTCGACGCAGTGGACGTTGGCGAGCGGGAGCACCCTCGACGCGGAGAACTACGACCTGGTGCTCACCAATCCGTTCCCCGATGCAGCCGTCGTCGACCTCACGTTCATCACCGCCACCGACACCCGAACGCCGAACGAGTTCCAGAACTTCGTGATTCCCGGACGATCGGTTCGGGTCATCGATGTGGACCAAGTCGCCCGTGATGAGCCGCAGTTGGCGCTGTCGATCGGTTCACGACGCGGCCGGCTGGTGGCCGCACGGGCCCAGCAGTTCGCCGACGGGGGGTCGTCGGTGGCTCTTGCCGCCTCGTCCGGCGCCCGTCAGTGGCTCTTCGCCGACGGCGAACTGGGCGAGGGCATCAGCGAGTCTGTGTCGATCGTCAACACCGGTGACACGACCGCCTCGGTCGATCTCACGTTCTTCGCTGCGGTTCCGAGTTCGACGATCGTGCCGCCCTTCTCGACCCAGATTGCGCCCGGCCGCTCGGTCACCGTGGAACCCGGTGCGCTGGGACTCGAACTCGAGGGTCGCTACGGGCTGAGCGTCGCCGGCGCCGGCGAAGCTGCGCTCGTCGTCGAGCGGGTCACCCGACGAGCGGACGGGGTCTCGACGGTGGTGTTGGGTTCGCGATTCGGATCGGGTCGGTGGTGGATCGCATCGGGCGTTCCCGAGGCCGCCGATGCCGCGCTCATCGTGTTCAACGCGACCGGGCTGGCCGGCGAGGTCTCGGTCAGTGCGCTCGGTCCGGGCGGCACCGACGCCCTCCCGGGGCTCGAGGCGGTGCTGCTCCCAGCGGCCGGAACCATCACGATCGATCTTCCCGACGGCGCGGTGGGGGTTCCGCTCCTGGTGGAGAGCTCGACATTGAGCCTCGTCGTCGAACAACGCCGCCCCGACGGCGACGGCGGGCGCAGCGGTGCCCTCGGCCTGCCGGAATGAGCAGGTAGGCGTGAACACCGAGCGGCTCGTCCTCGCCCTGGTCATCATCGCCACGGTGGCAGTCGTCTCCGGGGTGATCAGACGCCGCCGACGAGCCGACCCGCCGAGCACCACCGCCCAGCACCTGGTTCCGACCCAACTCGACCGCACTGACTTCGCGGACCCGTCGAGTCCGTGGTTGGTGGTGGTCTTCAGCTCGGCAACCTGTGATGCCTGCGCAGCGATGGTGGCCAAGGCCCGAGTGCTCGCCAGCCCGAGCGTGGCGGTCCAAGAGGTCGAGTTCGGGCGCGATCGCGCGTTGCACGAGCGCTACGTCATCTCGGCGGTGCCGACGACCTTGATCGCCGATGATCGAGGCGTCGTCCGCCAGAGCTACCTCGGGCCGATCTCGGCGACCGATCTGTGGGCAGCCGTGGCCGCGATCCGTGACCCCGACCGGGCGCCTCGGTCATGTGAGCGCCACAACTCCGACACCGGCCATGAACACGAACCCGAACCCGACCGGGAACACGAACCCGAACCCGACACCGGGAACACGATCGCTGATCGCGCCCGCTCGGCGCGATGCGTTCAGCTGGCGGCGGGGGCGGTGGGAGCAGTCGAACCCGCAGCTTCGGCCAAGCCCTGCTGGACGAGCTGGCCGACTTCGGCGCCGTCGATGGTCTCTCGCTCGAGCAGCGCCTCGGCCACCAGATCGAGTCCCCGGCGGTGCTTGGTGAGCATCGTGTGGGCCCGTTCCTCCTGCTCGTGGAGGATCCGCGAGATCTCTTCGTCGATCATGCGAGCTGTCTCGTCGGAGACCTCACGCCCGCTCGTCATCAGGTCTTCACCGAGGAACACCTGCTGTTGCCCGTGCCAGGCCATCGGCCCGACCTTCTCGCTCATGCCCCACTCACGGACCATCCGGCGGGCAATGCCGGTGGCCTGCTCGAGGTCGTTGGCGGCGCCACTGTTGATGTGTCCGTACACGATGACCTCGGCGACTCGGCCGCCCATGGCGCGACAGATCACGTCCTCGAAGTACTCCTTCGAGTAGGTGTGGCGTTCCTCGGGCAAGCTCCAGGTGACCCCGAGCGCCATGCCACGGGGGAGGATCGTGACCTTGTGGAGCGGGTCGGCGTGGGGGAGCACCACGGTGAGCACCGCGTGACCACCCTCGTGGTATGCGGTGGCCCGCTTCTCTTCACCCGTGAGCACGAGGCTCTCGCGACGCGCTCCCATGACCACTCGGTCTCGTGCGTTCTCGAAGTCGATGCGCTCGACCTGCTTGGAGCCTCGGCGCACCGCGACCAGCGCCGCTTCGTTGACCAGGTTGGCCAGATCGGCACCGCTCATCCCCGGGGTGGCCTTGGCCATGGTCTCGAGGTCGATGTTCGGATCGATCCGCTTGTCGCGGCAGTGAACGTTGAGGATGGCCAGGCGCTCGCTGAACTCGGGCAACGGGACCACGATCGTGCGGTCGAATCGTCCCGGGCGCAGCAACGCAGGGTCGAGGATGTCGGGGCGGTTGGTGGCCGCCATGATCACGATGCCCTCGGAGGTCTCGAAACCGTCCATCTCGGCGAGCATCTGGTTCAGCGTCTGCTCCCGCTCGTCATGTCCACCACCGAGCCCGGCGCCCCGCTTACGGCCGATCGAGTCGATCTCGTCGATGAAGATGATGGCGCGCCCCATCTTGCGAGCCTGTTGGAACAGGTCGCGCACCCGGCTCGCGCCGACGCCGACGAACATCTCCATGAAGTCCGAGCCGGTCACCGACAAGAATCCGACACCCGCTTCACCGGCCACTGCTCGGGCGAACAGGGTCTTGCCGGTGCCGGGCGGACCGACGAGCAAGATGCCCTTCGGGACACGGGCACCGATCTCCTTGAAGCGCTCGGGCATGCGCAGGAAGTCGACGACCTCTTTGATCTCCTGCTTCACGCCGTCGTAGCCGGCGACGTCGGCGAAGGTGGTCGAGGGGCGATCGGTGGTGTACGCCTTGGCGCGGCTTCGCCCGATCGACATCACGTTGCCCATCTGGCCGGCGGCCCGTCGCTGCATCCAGACGAACAACCCGACGATCAACAGGAACGGGAGCAGCAGCGGGATCAGGCCGGCAACCCAGTTCGAGGTCGGGGTCTTGGGGGTCAGGGTGGCTCCCGACGCCTTGATCAGCGCGAGGTCGGCTTCCTGCAATCCGGGTGCGGGCGCCACGGTGCGGAACTCGGTCGAGTCGTTACGCGTGCCGGTGATCTGCAGCGTGTTGTTGTTGTAGACGATCTCACTGACCTTTTCGGTGGTCAGCAGGGTCAGGAACTCGGTGTAGGAGATCTCGTTCGAATCCTGTTCCGGGATGAGACGCGGACCGAGCAGCAACAGCGCCAGCACGCCGACCAACACCCACAGACTCCACTTCGGCAGGCCCGGCCCCGTACGGCCGGCGCCCTTCTTCTCGGGTGCCTGTTGCCCGGATCCGCGCGGGCCCGACGAACGTCCCGGCGGCGGGGGCGGCGGCGGGGGCGGAAGATTGCTCATGCACCAATGCTACGGCCGGACGGGCAGGCAAGGACCATCATCAGTCCCGATTGCCACCATCCGCGTCCGCCGCGACGTCCTTCGGTACTTTTTCTGCATGGCCCGCCAGTGCTCCCGACCAGGCTGCACGGAGACGGCGGTCGCGTCGCTCAGCTATCAGTACGCCGAGCGCGTGGCGTGGATCGACGATCTGGCTCGCGATCGCGACCCTCATGCCTACGACCTGTGCGACCGTCACTCCTCGCGGCTTTCCGTTCCGGGCGGGTGGCTGCTCGAGGACCGACGAGCCGAGCGTCGCGCCTCGGTTCCGGCCCGGCTCGCCGGCTGAGGGCCGGAGTTCGCCGGTCCTCCATTAGCGTCGCCCGGCGTGCGCCCCATGCCCGGTCAACCGCGCTTCAGCATCGGTGTCGCGGCCGGCACGTGGTTCGTCACCCTGCTGGTCGGGTACGCCAGCACGCTCATTGCGTTCGCAGTCACCGGCCAGGCCGGCAAGGTGGTCGATGACCTCCCGGCCTGGGCAACGGTGATGTCGGTCTCGGCGCTCTGGATCCCCGAACTCGTGGGGTTGCGCATCGTGAGCCGTCGCTATGGCACCGGGAAGTTTCGAGACGACTACGGGCTGCGCTTCCGAATGAGCGACGCCCTCGGCATCCCGATCGGGGTGCTGAGCCAGTTGGTGCTCCTGGAGCTGGTGTACTGGCCGCTGCGTGAACTCTTTCCCGACACGTTCGCCAAGCAGTTCGTCGAGGAACCCGCTCGCAACCTGTTCGACCGAGCGTCGGGCGGTTGGCTGGTCGCCCTCGTGGTGGCGGTGTGCGTGGGAGCCCCGTTCGTCGAAGAGCTCCTGTACCGAGGCCTGGTGTTCCGATCGATCGAGGGGCGGCTGGCGGCTGGGCTCGCCGTTGGCCTGTCGTCGATCTGGTTCGCGGCCGCGCATCTCCAGCCCGTTCAGTTCCCGGGCTTGGCGGTGTTCGGGATCGTGCTCGCGCTCGGTGCGCTGCGAACGAGCAGGCTCGGGCTCAGCATCGTGACCCACGCCGCATTCAACGCGACGACAGTGGCGATGCTGCTGTGGGCCGGCATCGACGGGACATTGGTCCGCTGACCGAACCGAGTTCGCCGCGCGGAGGGTGACACGCTCGCGCCGGCCGCGGGTGCAAGGATGACCGATCGGATGAGCGATACCAAGCTGTACGACGCGCGCGTGTCCGGTAGGGCCGAACCGACGGTCGACATCGACATCGGAGACGTCGTGCTGGTCGACGAGACGGGCGAGACCGAGGCGCCGAGGCGCCAGACCTGGCGCGAGCGCCGGGCGGAGCGCCCCCCGCGACCACCCCGGGGCACCCGCGAGTGGATTCAGGCCGCCACCACGTTCCTGGTCGTGGGCTCGCTCGTGTTGTTCACGTTCGTCCAGCTCCACCCGTCGAAGATCTTCACCTCGGCGGTGCCGACCGGTGGCGACATGGGTGCCCATGTCTGGTCGCCTGCCTACCTCCGCGATCACCTGCTCACGAACTGGCAGCTGTCGGGTTGGTCGATGGACTGGTACGGCGGCCTTCCCGTCTACCGCTACTACATGATTCCTCCGGCGCTGCTGATCGTGGCGCTCGACGTGGTCCTGCCCTACGGGATGGCCTTCAAGATCGTCGCCGTCCTCGGTCTGCTCACCCTGCCGATCTGCGTGTGGGCGTTCGGCAAGCTCGCCCGTTTCCCGTATCCCGTGCCGGCGTTGTTCGCGCTCGCCTCGACGATCTTCATGTTCGACGAGACCTTCACCATCCTCGGCGGCAACGTCGCCTCCACGATGGCGGGCGAGTTCTCGTTCTCGATCGTGTTGTCGCTGGCGATGCTCGCTCTCGGGGTGTTCGCCCGAGGCATGGAGACCGGGCGGCATCGCGCCCTTGCCGCGACATTGATCGCGCTGGCTGCGCTGTGCCACGGCATCGTCGTGTTCTTCGTCGCGCTCGGCGCAGTGCTGATGTTCCTGGTCTGGGCCGATCGGCACCGATTGGTGTACTTCCTCACCACGTCGGTGGTGGCGCTGATGCTCGCCGCGTTCTGGATCGTGCCGTTCGTGCTCACCAGCAACTACATGACCGACATGAAGTACGAGGGCGCCCCGACCCCGGGCGGCGAGTGGGACTCGTACTGGCGGATGTTCTTCCCGCACCTCACGACTGTCGACATCCTGTGGACCCTCGGCGCGGTGGTCGGATTCGTCGGATCGCTCATCCGGCGGAACCGGATGGGCTCGTTCCTCGGCATCTACGCGCTGGTGCTCACCGCGCTGATCTTCCTCTCCAAAGATGGCATCCCGGGATTCGGGCTGCTGTGGAACGTGCGGCTCCTGCCGTTCCTCTACCTGCTCCGTTACTTGCTCGCGATGGTCGGAATCGTCGAGTTGGTCTGGTTCGTGCTCCGCGTCGTCCGAAACGAGCGGGTCGTGGAGCCGATCGATGCGTCCTACCCCGATCTCCCGCTGGTCGCACTCCCGTACGGCACCCGACCCCGGGAGGTCGCCCGACGCCGCCTGTACTTCTCGATGGCGACCCTCGTCGCGGTGTCGCTCGGTGGCGTCGGGTGGCTCTCGTGGCATCTCGGGAAGTTCCCGGGCCAGGTCGAGGTGTACCGCGACGATCGGTGGCAGTTCCGCTGGCCGGGCGAGAACGGATTCCTCGCCGCCAGCTCCGTGAACAACGGCTTCGTCGACGCCTGGGCCGACTGGAACTTCCGTGGTTACGTCGGGAGGCCGCACTACGGCGAGTTCCGCTCGTTGGTGGAGACGATGAAGGGTCTGGGTGCTGATCCGGCTCACGGGTGCGGTCGCGCCCTGTGGGAGCACTCAGGGGGTGAGTACGGCACCACCATGGCGTTGATGACGCTGCCGTTCTGGACCGATTCATGCATCGGGTCGATGGAGGGCTTGTACTTCGAGGCCTCCGCCTCGACCCCGTACCACTTCCTGTCGGCTGCCGCGCTCTCCGACAAGGCGTCCAACCCGGTGCGCGGCCTGAGCTACACCAACCAGGACGCGGCGCTCGGCACTCGCTACCTGCAGACCTTGGGCGTTCGCTACTACATGGCCTACACGCCTGGCGCCATCGACCGTGCGGCGCTCCAGCCCGATCTCCTGGAGGTCGCGGTGTCGGGTCCTTGGCACATCTACGAGGTGGTCGGCAGCGATCTGGTCGTGCCGCTCACCACCGAGCCGGTGGTGGTCGATGAACGACCGGGCGACCAGCGCGAACGCTGGTTGGAGGTGGGAGCGAGTTGGTTCCAGCATCCAGAGCTGTGGACCACGATGCCGGTCGCCGACGGCCCCGACTCCTGGGCGAAGGTCGCGGTCGCGACCGACCAGCCCCAGCCGCATCCCACCGTGGATCTGGTGAAACCGGTGCAGCCCATCGAGCCCGTCCCGCTGCCTCGGGTGACCGTGAGCAACACGAAGATGAGCGACCAGTCGCTGTCGTTCGACGTCGACCAGGTCGGCGTCCCCGTGCTCGTCAAGGTCAGCTACTACCCGAACTGGAAGGTGGACGGTGGCGACGGCCCGTACCGGGTGGCGCCGAACCTGATGGTCGTCATCCCGACCGACACCAGCGTCCGATTGGTCTACGCACCGAGCGGCCTCGACCTCGGCGCGAATGCAGTGTCGGTGCTCGGATTGTTCGCACTCGCGCTGCTGTGGTGGCGTGGACCGGTGCGGTACCCGCCGGGGGACTGGTGGGAGCCGTACCCCGAGGAGCCCGATCCGTTCGGTGACTCCGACACCGTTGCTCGTCGAGCACGTCCGTCCGGAGAACCCGATGTCGAGCCGGAGTTGCCTCCGTGGATCCCGCGGTCCGGGCCGAGCGACGATTGGGCGCCGCCCAGTCCCGCCATGGCGGTCGACGCCGATTGGCTGGCCGATCCGCTCCCCGCCGACCCCACCGGATCGTCGCCCGACGAGCACGGCGCCATAGCCGATGTCGTTGTGGATCAAACCGTCGAGACAGAACGCCCGTCGTCCGAATTCGATTGGCCGGCCCAACCGGTGAGGATGCCGATCGAACTGGGCAGCACGGCCACGCCGCCGGCTACCGACGACGAACACGACCACGACTTACATGACGTTGGTGAACACGACCACGACGAACAGAACGTCGGCGAACACGACGACCGCGAACACGACCGTGGAGGACCTGGATCGAACGGCGAGCGCCCGTAGGCTGCAAGTGATGCCTGTACTCGATCAGATTGTGAAGGCCTACGACGTTCGCGGCACGGTGCCCGATCAGTTCGACGCCCCCACGGCACATGCACTCGGTGTCGCCTTCGCCCGGTTTTCGGGCGCCGACACCGTGCTGGTAGCTCGGGACATGCGCCCGAGCGGAGTCGACCTGGTCGACGCCTTCAGCAGGGGCGTGCTCGAACAAGGTGTGAACGTCGTCGACTTGGGGCTCGCCTCGACCGACCTCGTGTACTTCGCCGCCGGCAAGCTCGATGCGCCCGGCGCGATGTTCACCGCTTCGCACAATCCTGCGCAGTACAACGGCGTGAAGTTCTGCCTGTCGGGTGCTCGCCCGGTGGGTGCCGAGACCGGGCTGTACACGGTCCGCGACCTCGCTCAGGACGTTCTCGATGGCCGGGGACCGGCATCTGCGGCGCGAGCCGGGCGCGCCGAGTCGCGCGACCTGTTGAGTGCGTTCGCCGATCACGTCGTGTCGTTCATCGATGTCGGCCTGCTCCGGCCGATGCGGGTGGTCGCCGACACCGCCAACGGCATGGGTGGACTGATCGTCCCGAAGGTGTTCGAGCGGTTGCCCGAGATCGAGCTCGAGGTGATGTACGGCGAGCTCGACGGCACGTTCCCGAATCATCCCGCTGACCCGATCCAGCCCGAGAACCAGCGCGACCTCCAGGCGCGGGTGGTTGCCGGGGGGTTCGATCTCGGCCTGGCGTTCGATGGCGACGCCGATCGGGTCTTCGTCGTCGACGAGACCGGTCGAGGGCTGTCCGGCTCGACCACGACTGCGCTCCTGGCGAGCAACGTGCTCGCCCGGCATCCCGGAGCGACCATTCTGCACAACCTGATCTGTTCGAAGGCCGTGCCTGAAGTGATTCGTGAAAGGGGTGGCGTCCCCGTTCGCACGAAGGTCGGCCATTCGTACATCAAGCAAGTGATGGCGACCACCGGTGCGGTGTTCGGCGGCGAGCACTCCGCCCACTACTACTTCCTCGAGAACTACCGAGCTGACAGCGGGATCATCGCCACGATGATCGTGCTCGCTGAACTCAGCAAGGCCCATGTGCCGTTGTCGGAGCTGCGACTTCCCTACGAGCGGTACTCGGCGAGCGGTGAGATCAACGCGGCGGTCGAGAGCCCGACCGCCGTGATCGACCTGGTCGCCGCAAAGTACTCGGCCGCCACCCAGGATCGGCTCGACGGGCTCACGGTCGACATGGGCGACTGGTGGTTCAACCTGCGGCCCTCGAACACCGAGCCGCTCCTACGACTGAATCTCGAAGCCCCGTCCCGCGAGGCGTGCGACGCCCACGTCGCCGAAGTACTCGCCCTGATCACCGCCGCCTAGCCAGTCAAACCGGGTGTGGAATTCGTGCTCGTAGCCAGAAAACCGGCGTGACCCGCCATTGAGCACGCGGGTCACGTGGTGTGGAATCCGTGCTCGTAGCCAGAAAACCGGCGTGACCCGCCATTGAGCACGCGGGTCACGTGGTGTGGAATCCGTGCTCGTAGCCAGAAAACCGGCGTGACCCGCCATTGAGCACGCGGGTCACGTGGTGTGGAATCCGTGCTCGTAGCCAGAAAACCGGCGTGACCCGCCATTGAGCACGCGGGTCACGTGGTGTGGAATCCGTGCTCGTAGCCAGAAAACCCGGCGTGACCCGCCATTGAGAAAGGACCGACTGTGGCGCTCGACCCGAAGCTGCTCCAGATCCTCGCCTGCCCTGAAGACAAGGGCCCGTTGTACTACCTTGCGGATGAGGACGCGCTCTACAACCCGCGCCTGCACCGCCGGTACGTCGTCCGAGACGACATCCCGGTGATGCTGATCGATGAAGCAGAAGCAGTAGACGACACCGAACACGGGCGGATCATGAGCAAGGTCGAGACGGTCGGCATCGCACCGACGTTCGCGGCCTGACCGACGAGCGACCGGCGACACGAGCGCCCCGCCCACGACACGGGAGATCGAGTGTGACCAACGAAGTCAGGAATCCGAGGCGCCGGTTCGGCCGATTGGTCGTCGCTGCGGCCCTCGCCGCATCGATCTCCGTGGTCGGACAGGGCCTGTTGCCGTTCGGCGTTCCGGCGGCCTCGGCTGCACTCGGCGCGGGTGGCGAATACCATCCGCTCACGCCCTCGAGGATCCTCGACACCCGGCGGGCCGAGAGCGCGCCGACAGGACTCCAGGGCTTCGGCACTGCCTTCGGCGTGCAGGTCTCCGGATCGACCTCCGTGAACGGAGGAGCCTCCGGTGTTCCCGCCAACGACGTGTTGGCCGTCGTCGCCAACATCACGGTCACCGGGACGAACCGCTCCGGCTACTTGACGGCGTTCCCCGAAGGTGCGACGAAACCGAATGCGTCGAACCTCAACTTCTTGGCCAACACCGATGTGTCCAACCTGGCCCTGCTGCGACCGGGAACGAACGGCCGGGTGAGCATCGTGCTCGAAACCGACGGAACGGCTCCCGCCGCCGGTGGCGTCGCGCACGTCGTGATCGACGTGGTGGGTTGGTTCTCCACGTCGTCGGCCCCCGACCGTGGTGCCCGCCTCATCTCGTTGAGCCCGGGCCGGATCCTCGACACCCGGTCCGGCGTGGCGCGCAACGGAGCGCTGGGTGCGGGTGAGCAGTTCACCCTGCCGATCAGGGGCGCCGATGCCATCAATCCGAGCCGCGCCGACTACGTGCCAGCGGACACCTCGGTCTCTGGCGTCATCCTGAACGTGACAGCGACTGGCCCCACGGCGACGACATTCGTGAGCCTGCAGCCGGAGCGGTTCAACTCGTTCCCGAGTACCTCGAGCGTGAACCTGCGAGCGGGCGAGACCAAGGCCAACCTCGTGATGGTGCCGGTCGGCGCAGACGGGACGATCTCGATCTTCAACGAATCCGGCAGCGTGCAGTTGATCGCTGACGTGGTGGGCTACTACCGCGACGGCGTCACCGACGAGAGCCGGGCCGGGCGGATCGTTCCGATCTCGTCGCCGTTCCGTGCGTTCGACACTCGGTTGGCGGAGTTCTTCGCGACACCGGCCGCGCCCGGCCAGGAGGACCCGTGGGACTTCGACGACGATTCAGCACCGGGTAAGAGCTTCGTCGATTCGGTGAAGATCGACGGCGTACCGGTGGGGGCGATCGGTGCGCTGTTGATGAACTTCACGGCGGTCCCGTCGTCGTTCCCGAGCTACGTGAGTCGCAAGGACTCCTACCTCACCGTGTATCCGGGCGGGACGACGTTGCCGGACTCGAGCAACGTCAACGTCACCAACGTGACCGGTGCGGTCCCCAACTTCGTCGTCGCCGCGCTCTCGGCCGAGGACAAGCTCAACGTCTACAACGACAACGGATTCGTGCACTATCTCGGCGACGTTGCCGCAGTGGTTCTCGAGTAGAGCCCTACACTTCTGGGGTCTCTCGGGCTGACCAGAGTGGAGCCAGCCGGCCCCAGCCCACGACGCAACCGATCCGTTCGTTGATTCGTGGAGGTTCCCGATGTCCGCTCTTGGTCGTCACGATTTCCGTGTCGCCGATCTGTCTCTTGCCCCGTTCGGGCGCAAAGAGATCCACCTCGCCGAGCACGAGATGCCCGGCCTGCGCGCCCTCCGCCAGGAGTACGGCCCGCTCAAGCCATTGAAGGGTGCCCGGATCTCGGGCTCCTTGCACATGACCATCCAGACCGCTGTGCTCATCGAGACGCTCGTCGAGCTCGGTGCCGAGGTCCGCTGGGCGAGCTGCAACATCTTCTCGACCCAGGACCACGCCGCGGCCGCCGTCGCCATCGGGCCCGAGGGCACCGAGGAGAACCCCGCCGGTGTCCCGGTGTTCGCCTGGAAGGGCGAGACGCTCGAGGAGTACTGGTGGTGCACCGATCAGATGATGACGTGGCCCGACGGTGACGGCCCGAACATGATCCTCGACGACGGTGGCGATGCCACGCTGTTGCTCCACAAGGGCGTCGAGTTCGAGAAGGCCGGCGAGGTCCCCGACCCCACCTCCGCGTCGAACCCCGAGTTCGCCATCGTGCTCGGTCTGCTGCAGCGCTCGCTGAAGACCGATCCGACGAAGTGGACTCGTCTCGCCTCGGGCGTCAAGGGCGTCACCGAGGAGACCACCACCGGCGTCATGCGGCTGTACAAGATGCACGAGAAGGGCGAGCTGCTGTTCCCCGCCATCAACGTCAACGACTCGGTCACGAAGTCGAAGTTCGACAACCTGTACGGCTGTCGCCACTCGCTGGTCGACGCCATCTGCCGGGCCACCGACGTCATGCTCGCCGGCAAGGTCGCCGTCGTGTGCGGCTACGGCGACGTCGGCAAGGGTTGCGCCCAGGCGCTCAAGGGGCAGGGTTGCCGGGTCATCGTCACCGAGGCCGACCCGATCAACGCCCTGCAGGCGGCGATGGAGGGCTACCAGGTCACCCTCATGGAAGACGTCGTCGCAACGGCCGACATCTTCGTGTCGGCCACGGGCAACGACCACATCATCACGGTCGAGCACATGCACCAGATGAAGCACAACGCCATCGTGTGCAACATCGGCCACTTCGATTCCGAGATCGACATGGCCGGCCTAGCGCGTTCGGGAGCTACGCACGACGAGCTGAAGCCCGGCACCGATCTGTGGACGTTCGATGACGGCCACGCGATCATCGTGCTCGCCGAGGGCCGTCTCGTGAACCTCGGCTGTGCCACCGGCCATCCGAGCTTCGTGATGAGCTGCTCGTTCTCGAACCAGGTGATCGCCCAGATGGAGCTGTTCAACAACCTCGAGCGGTACCCGACCGGCGTCTACGTCCTTCCGAAGAAGCTCGACGAGAAGGTCGCCCGACTGCACCTCGATGCGCTCGGCGTGAAGCTGACGAAGCTGACCGACGAGCAGGCCGAGTACCTCGGTATCGACCCGTCGGGTCCGTTCAAGCCCGATCACTACCGCTACTGAGCCCTATTGGCTGGCGGCTCAGGCCGGGTTTCTGGCTGCGAGAACGGCTGCTACACATCATCTGACCCGCGGGTTGGCTGGCGGCTCAGGCCGGGTTTCTGGCTGCGAGAACGGCTGCTACACATCATCTGACCCGCGGGTTGGCTGGCGGCTCAGGCCGGGTTTCTGGCTGCGAGAACGGCTGCTACACATCATCTGACCCGCGGGTTGGCTGGCGGCTCAGGCCGGGTTTCTGGCTGCGAGGACGGCTGCTACACATCATCTGACCCGCGGGTTGGCTGGCGGCTCAGGCCGGGTTTCTGGCTGCGAGAACGGCTGCTACACATCATCTGACCCGCGGGTTGGATGATGTGGCTCAGGCTGGCCCGTGATGGAGTGGCCCGGACACCGAGGTGTCCGGGCCACTGCCGTTCGTCAGCGGGTCGCCGGCGCAGTCGGGATCGGCGGGACCGGTGGCAGGACCAGGCGGTGGAGTGTCCGCTGGGCGAGCGGTCCGATCCCGAGGGCGAAGATCACGGTGCCGGCCCCCACCGTGCCGCCGAGCACGGCTCCGACAGCAAGGGCGGTGAGCTCGACGAGCGTGCGCGAACGTTGGATCGACCAGCCGAAGCGCGCGTTGAGCCCGACCATGAGCCCGTCGCGAGGGCCGGGTCCGAGTCCCGAGCCGATGTAGAGACCTGACCCGATGGCGATGACGATCATGCCGCCGAGGAGCAGGGCCCACCTGGCGACGAGCCCGTCGCCGCGATCCAGGTGGGGGAGCACCAGGTCGACCACGATCCCGATCTCGAAGGCGTTGAGGATCGTGCCGATCCCGAAGCGTTGGCGGAGCGGGATCCACAACAACAGCAGCAGCACCCCGACGATCTGGATCATCAGCCCGATCGACAGACCGAGGTGTTCGCTCGCGCCCTGATGGAACACATCCCACGGGGCGGCACCGAGTTCGGCCGCGATGATGAAGGAGATCCCGACGCCGAACGCCGCCAGCCCCCCGATGCACCGGGGCAGACGCCGGAGCAGCTCAGGTCGAGACGGCATCGGGAGCACCACAAGACCCTACCGATGGCGGCGCGGGTGCCGTCGTTCGATTATGGCTGTCATCGGCACCTGAATCCGCCCACTGGCGGCCACGAACTTGTTCACTCGAGCTGGCCACAGCGCCTGCGTGCTTGGCGTACGGCCCGCCCGACGCATTTTCGAACTCGGACCGGCGACGAACCGTGACGCTAGGCAGGTTCGGAGCGTCGAGTGAGTTCCGCGGAAACAGCCTCGGCTTGCCGACGGTAGTGGCGTGCCGCCTTCGGATTCCGGCCCATCCCGGGTGCCAGGCAGTCGCTGACTCGGCGTCGTAGTTGCTGGAGCCGTTCCGCGAGTTCCGCCTCGGTCAGCGAGGGGAGCCGGGCACTCGACCTGTCGGCCTGCTTCCAACTCTTCGGCATTTATCGAACGTACTCTCGTCGCGCCCCGACGGCGGCGCAGCTTTCATCGCTGCCCAATGCGATCATCGACGACGCGCCGTTCGAACACCACCTGCGCCAATGGGCAGATTCGGCTGGCCACCCACAGATGTCGACCCACGAGCTGGCGCACCTCACGGATTGGCTGACACACCCCCTTGGCACACTCCGTTGCATGTTCCTCGGTGCCCGTTGTCCCGTGTGTGATCGTCCGGTCTCCGCCCATTGCGACGACTGCTGGTCGGCTGCGCTGCCCGCGCCCGCCAGCGCCGTGGTTCCCGCCGCGGTGGCCTACATGGGGGCGGGCCGCCGGTTGCTCCTCGGCCTCAAGTACGCGAACGGCCGCACGCTCGCCCGGCCGTTGGCCCAGCGCATGGCCACGCTCGTCGAGCCGGCATCGTTCGACGTGGTCACGTGGGCTCCGACGAGTGGTCGACGGCTGCGTCGACGCGGGTACGACCAGGCGGAGCTGATCGCCCGGGCGCTGTCGGCCGAGCTCGGCCTGCCGTGCCGCCGGCTGTTGCGCCGGATCGGCCCGAGGGCGGTGCAGACCGGTCGCACCAGGATCGAACGCGTCGAGCAGGCCCCACGGTTCGTCGCTCGTCGAACGTTGGGCGCGGCGCGGGTGCTCGTCGTCGACGACGTGGTCACCACCGGCGCCACGCTGCGGGCCGCCGAGCGGGCCCTGCGTCGCGCCGGCTGCCAGGTCGCGACAATCGCGGCGGCGGCCACTCCCTGAACGGCGCGGCGCGGCCGCGAGCCCTCAGTTCAGCCCGGCCAGGGCGCGAACTCGCGCGATGGCCGCGGTGGGGTCTTCGTCGACGACCACACCGTGCAGCCCGAGTGCAGCGGCGGCATCGACATTGGCGGCGAGGTCGTCACAGAACGCCGTCCGATCGGCGGTCGCGCCGAGCCGTTCGAGCGCCAAGTGATAGATGGCCGGGTTCGGCTTGCGCATTCCCACCTCGTGGCTGTCGACGACGTCGTCGAAGAGCGCTGGCCATGGTTGCAGCTCCCACCACATCGGGCGGATCTCGCGCACGTTGTTGGTCAGGATGCCGGTGCGGACCCCGTTCGCCCGCAACGCGGCGACGAGTTCGATCATCGGTTCGTTCACGATGAAACTGAACCCTCCGCCGCCCCCGTGCCGGTCGCCGGCTCCTGGCCGGGTCGGCAGCGTGACGCCCGCCTCGGCGAGCAAGGCCCCTTGGAGGGTGCGGCACGCGTCGAACGTGATCTCGCCGCGCTCCAACCGGTGCCAGGGATGGTCGGTGTCCTCGTGATGGGACCCCATCAGCGCTCGGACCACCTGGTCAGCAGGAGCGTCCGGGAACTGGCGGGCGATGTCGCGAGGGCTTCCGTTGCGCAGCAGCACCCCACCGAGATCGAAGATGACCGTGTCCACCGTCCGTTGCATCATCGTTGGAGTTTGGTCGGTCCGGGGGTTCCCTGACGAACCAGCCCCGCCCGGGAGTCCTGCCGGAGCCCAGGTAGGCTGGTCGACCGCATGGGAATCCTCGATCGCATCCTCCGCGCGGGAGAAGGCAAGAAGGTCAAGGCACTGGCCGGGCTGGTCCCCGAGATCAGCGCGTTCGAGGACGAGATGCGGCGGCTCTCCGACGACGACCTCAAGGCCAAGACGCCGGAGTTCCGTGGACGGATCGAGCGCGGCGAGTCACTCGACGACCTGCTCCCCGAGGCATTCGCCGTCACCCGCGAGGCAGCCGGTCGGGTGATCGGCCAGCGCCACTTCGACGTGCAGATGATGGGCGGCGCGGCACTCCACTTCGGCTGGGTCGCCGAGATGAAGACCGGCGAGGGCAAGACCCTCGTCTCCACCCTCCCTGCCTACCTGAACGGGCTGTCCGGCCAGGGCATGCACATCATCACGGTCAACGACTACCTCGCCCGTCGTTACGCCGAGTGGATGGGCCGCATCCACAACTGGCTCGGGCTCGGCGTCGGGCTCGTCGTGCCCGGCTACCGCGAGCAGCCAGCCCTGAAACGTGAGGACTACGCGGCCGACATCACCTACGGCACGAACAACGAGTTCGGCTTCGACTACCTGCGCGACAACATGGCCACCCAGCTGGCCAACAAGGTGCAGCGCGGTCACGTCTACGCGATCGTCGACGAGGTCGACTCGATCCTCATCGACGAGGCCCGGACGCCGCTGATCATCTCGGGGCGGATCGCCGACGCCGCCAAGCTGTACTACAAGTTCGCCTCCATCGTGCGCGGCCTGAAACGCGACGTCGACTACGAGGTCGAAGAGGACAAGCGCCTCGTGATGCCCACCGAAGCCGGCATCGAGAAGGTCGAAGAGGCGCTCGGCCTCGAGAACCTCTACGACGAGGTCCAGCAGAACCTCGTCCACCAGTTGCAGGCGGCGCTGAAGGCCAAGGAGCTGTATCGCGCGCGACAAGGAGTACATCGTCCAGGGTGGCGAGGTGAAGATCGTCGACGAGTTCACCGGCCGCATCCTCGAGGGTCGCCGTTGGAGCGAGGGTCTCCACCAGGCGGTCGAGGCGAAGGAAGGGGTGAAGATCAAGGAGGAGAACCAGACCCTCGCCACGATCACCCTGCAGAACTACTTCCGCATGTACGAGAAGCTCGCCGGCATGACCGGCACGGCCCAGACCGAAGCGGCCGAGCTGATGGGCACCTATGGGCTGAACGTCGTGCCGATCCCGACGCATCGCGATGTGATCCGCGCTCGATCAGGCCGACCTGATCTACAAGGGCGAGGTCGCCAAGTTCGGCGCCGTCGTCGACGACATCGAGGAGCGCTTCAAGACCGGCCAGCCGGTGCTCGTCGGCACGGTCAGCGTCGAGAAGAGCGAGTACCTCTCGAAGCTGCTGGCCAAGCGCGGCATCCCCCATGAGGTGCTCAACGCCAAGCAGCACACCCGAGAGGCCGAGATCGTCACCCAGGCCGGCCGCCTGCACGCCGTGACCGTGGCCACGAACATGGCCGGCCGCGGCGTCGACATCCTGCTCGGCGGCAACCCGGAGGACCTGGCCAAACGGGCCGTCACCCAGGAGGGCCTCGATCTGGCCACCGACGAGGGTCAGGCGCGCTACGCCGAGCTGCTCCCGAAGTTCGCCGAGCAGTGCAAGGCCGAAGGCGACGAGGTCCGCAAGCTCGGCGGGCTCTACGTCATCGGCTCGGAACGCCACGAGAGCCGCCGGATCGACAACCAGCTCCGAGGCCGATCGGGCCGTCAGGGCGACCCCGGCGAGAGCCGGTTCTACCTCAGCCTCGACGACGAGCTGATGCGACTGTTCGCGACGGGCGCGCTGAGCTGGGTGATGGGTCGGGCCCTGCCCGACGACGAGGCGATCGAAGCCAAGATGGTCACCAAGGCGATCGAGCGGGCCCAGACGCACTGTCGAGCAACGCAACGGCGAGATCCGCAAGAACGTGCTCAAGTACGACGAGGTGATGAACGAGCAGCGCAAGGTGATCTACCTGCGCCGCGACCAGATCCTCGAAGGCACCGACCTCAAGTCGGCGGCGATGGAGTACCTCGCCGAGGCCGTCGACGCCCTGATCGAGCGCCATTGCGTGAGCGACGCCGAGGACGAGTGGGACCTCGAGGGTCTCGCCCAGGAGCTCGCCTCGTACTACCCGAGCAAGATCACCGCCGCGGAGCTCGAGCGCGGCCGGCAGCACCGACAAGATGTACGACCTGGTGATGCAGGAGGCCACCGCGTTCTACCACGAGCGAGAGGCGCGAACTCGGCGAGCCGAGTGATGCGTGAGGTCGAGCGGCAGGTGATGCTGCGGATCATCGACCAGCGGTGGCGCGAGCACCTCTACGAGATGGACTACCTGCAGGAGGGCATCAACCTGCGGGCGATGGGCCAGAAGGATCCGCTGACCGAGTGGCAGCGCGAGGGCTACGAGATGTTCGGCCAGCTCATGAAGGGCATCGCCGATGACTTCGTGCGCTACGTGATGCACGTCCAGGTCGTCCAGAAAGAACCGGCTCGAGCCCGCAGGTTCAGAACCTTCAGACGACGTCGGCCGAGACCGAGCAGTCCTCGGGCTTCGCGTCGGCTGCGCAGCAGGCGGCGGCCGCCAGTGGCGAGATCCCCGAAGAGGTGGCGGCCAGCGCCCAGCCGGCGGCGCCCACCAAGCAGCAGACCGTCGTGAAAGACGAGTGGGAGAAGACCCCTCGCAACGCTCCGTGCCCCTGCGGCTCGGGCAAGAAGTACAAGCAGTGCCACGGCGCACTCCTGAATCAGGGCAGCGCACCCGGCAGACTGGTGATCTCATGCGTGATTTCTCCGACGACCTGAAAGGCCTGCGAGCTCGGCTCGACGAGGCCCACGGCTATCTCAAGATCGACGAAGGCCGGGCCCGCCTCGTCGAGCTCGAGGCCGAGGTCGGCGCGCCCCGATCTCTGGGACGACCAGGAGCTGGCCAAGCGGGTCAACGGCGAGTACGCCAACGTCAAGGCCGACCTCGACCAGTTCGACAGCTCATGGTCCGCGAGCTCGAGGACACTCGAGCGTCCTGCACGAGCTGGCCCGCGACGAGGACGACGCCTCCCAGGAGCCCGACATCCTCGCTGCCGCCATCGCGCACTGGCCGCGGCGCTCGGCGCGCTCGAGCTGCGCAGCCTGTTCACCGGCCCGCACGACGAATGCGATGCGATCGTGCAGATCAACGCCAAGGACGGCGGGGTCGACGCCCAGGACTGGAGCGAGATCCTGCTGCGGATGTACCAGCGGTGGGCCGAGCGACGGGGCTTCGAGTTCGAGATCGAGGAGTACTCGGAGGGCACCGAAGCCGGCATCCTGTCGGCCGAGTTCACCCTGAAGGGCCGCTACGCCTACGGGCTGATGGTGGCCGAGCGGGGCACCCACCGGCTGGTGCGGATCTGCCGTTCGACAACCAGGGTCGCCGCCAGACCAGCTTCGCGGCAGTGCAGGTGTGGCCGGTGCTCGAGAACCCCGACGTCGAGATCAACGAGGCCGACATCCGGATGGAGGTCTACCGGGCCTCCGGCGCCGGCGGCCAGCACATCAACAAGACCTCATCGGCCGTACGCCTGATCCACGAGCCCACCGGCATGGTCTCGGCCTCGCAGGAGGAGCGCAGCCAGCTCCAGAACCGCGAGACGGCCCTCACCCGGCTCAAGGCGATGGTCGCCGCCAAGGTCGAAGAGGAGCGCGAAGCCGAGCTGGCCCGCATCGCCGGACGCCAGGCCCAGGTGGGCTGGGGCAGCCAGATCCGCAGCTACGTCCTGCAGCCGTACCAGATGGTGAAGGATCTGCGGTACCGAGTACGAGACCAGCAACGTCGCCGCGGTGCTCGACGGCGACATCGACGAGCTCATCGAGGCCTTCTTGCGGCACAAGCGCCGCACGGCCGACGACACGGAGTGAGCCAACCGCATGATCCGCTCGAGAACGTCACCAAGGCCTACAGCACCGAGGTGATCGCCGTACGGGACGCCAGCTTCGACATCCCCAAGGGGGAGTTCGTCTTCCTCGTGGGTGCGTCGGGCTCGGGGAAGTCGACGCTGCTGCGGCTGATGAACCGCCAGGAACGCCCCGAGAACGGGGCGCATCTGGGTGGCCGGGCGTGACATCAACACGATGCCGGACTCCAAGGTGCCGTACCTGCGCCGCAACATCGGCAACATCTTCCAGGACTACAAGCTGCTGCCGAACAAGACGGTGTTCGAGAACGTGGCCTTCGCCCTCGAGGTGATCGGTCGGCCCCGCCACGTCGTGCGCCAGCAGGTGCCAGCGGTGCTCGAACTCGTGGGCCTGGCGGGCAAGCAGGATCGGTTCCCGCATCAGCTCTCCGGTGGCGAGCAGCAGCGAGTATCGATCGCCCGGGCGTTCGTCAACCGGCCGCTGATCCTGCTCGCCGACGAGCCGACCGGCAACCTCGACCCGGCCACCGGCGAGGGCATCATGCGGTTGCTCGACCGGATCAACAAGACCGGCACCACCGTGGTGATGGCGACCCACGACCAGCGGATCGTGAACATGATGCGTCGCCGCGTGGTGCAGCTCGACCGCGGCGTCATCGTCCGCGACCAGGCCCGAGGGGTGTACGACTGATGCTCTCCCGATTCGGCTACGCGTTCCGAGAGACGTGGGCCAGCTTCCAACGCAACGTCACGCTCACCGCCGCCGCCATCCTCACCGCGGCCGTCGCCCTGCTGCTGGCCGGCGCCACGTTCCTCATCCAGAACTCGTTCTCCAACCTGCTGGCCAAGTGGCAGGACGGCGTGCAGATGATCGTGTTCGTGAACGCCGGCGCGACGCCCGATGCAGATCGCCGTGCTGCAGCACCGTCGCTCGAGCAGAACGCCAACGTCGAAGAGCGTCGAGTACTTCGACCAGGCGAAGTCGTACGAGACAGGCCAAGAAGTACTTCGCCGGGCAGAACGTCGCTGCTCGAAACGCTCAGCGTCGAGAAGATGCCGTCGCAGCTGCGGGTCGAGCCGGTGAAGGGCGCCCAGGACCTGTTGCCCGGCGCTGAAGGAGCAGTTCGAGAAGCCAGCCGAACGTGTTCATGACGTCGGTCTGGCGAGCGACACCGTTCGGCTGTACAGCAAGCTCTCCGGGTTCGTCCGGGGGGTCACGATCGTCGCGTCGGTCGTGCTGCTCGTGGTCGCGGTGGTGCTGATCTGGAACACGATCCGCACCGCGATGTTCGCTCGCCGCCGCGAGATCGAGGTGATGAAGCTCGTCGGTGCCACGAACTGGTTCATCCGCGTCCCGTTCATGCTCGAAGGTCTGCTCCAGGGCCTGATCGGCGGGCTCGCGGCCTGCGGTGGGCTCGCCGCTGCTGAACTCGCTGTGGACCAACAACCTCGACGAGTTCGCCACCCTGCAACAGGCGACGACCGAGAACCTCCTCGCGCTCCAGGTGAGCTCCGGGCTACCTGCGGGGCGTGATGCTGCTCGTCGTCGCTCATCGGCGCAGCCGCCGGGCGCCATCGGTTCCGGCGTCGCCGCCACCCGGTTCCTCGACGTCTGACCCGATCGCGGTGCACGGTGCTGACGCGTCACCATCGTCGGGTGTGGGCGAATCGAGCGGGGTACGGTCGGCCCGATGGGCTACACCGAGATCATCTACGACGTCGCCGACCGGGTCGCGACCATCACCCTGAACCGGCCCGAGCGGCTCAACGCCTTCACCGGGCGGATGATGCACGAGCTGATCGCCGCGTTCGACCAGGCCGATGCCGACGACGACGTCCGGGTCGTGGTGGTCACCGGCGCCGGCCGCGGCTTCTGCGCCGGTGCCGACCTCGGTGGTGGCGGGGAGACGTTCGCCAAGGGCGGCAGCGACGTCGTCGACCTCGGCGGTGTGCCGCGCGACGGCGGCGGTCTCGTCGTCGCTGCGCATCTTCGAATCGACCAAGCCGGTCATCGCCGCGATCAACGGTGCGGCGGTCGGGGTCGGGCATCACGATGACGCTGCCGATGGACATCCGGATGATGAGCACCACGGCGCAAGGTCGGGCTTCGTCTTCGCCCGCCGCGGCATCGTGCCCGAGGCCGCGTCGTCGTGGTTCCTGCCCGCGGGCTGGTCGGCATCCAGACGGCCGCCGAGTGGGCCTACACCGGGCGGTCTGGTCGAGCGCAGCCGAGGCCTTGGCGGGCGGCCTGGTGCGCAGCGTCCACGAACCCGACGACCTGCTTGCCGGCGGCGTACGCGCTTGCGCACGGAGATCGCCGACAACACCGCCCCGGTCTCGGTCGCGCTCACCCGCCTGATGATGTGGCGGATGCTCGGTGCCGACCATCCGATGGAGGCCCATCGGGTCGACAGCCGGGCGATCCAGCCCGGGGCGCGAGCGCCGATGCGGCCGAAGGGGTCGACGAGTTTCCTCGAGAAGCGCCCGCCGCGCGTTCCCGGGGAAGGTCAGCGACGGGCCTGCCCGACGTCTTCCCGGACTGGGTCGGATCCCGAGTTCTCGTGACGGTCCATCTGCTGGTTCCGCCGCGACCTGCGTCTCGCCGACAACCGGACCCTGGCCAGAGCGGCGGGCGACGGCGAGGTGGTGGCGCTGTTCGTCGACGACCCGACGTTCGGCCGTGCCGGAACAGCCCGGCGAGCCGTTCCTGCGGCAGCTCCCTCGACTCCCTCGCACCATTCGATGGACGGTGCCCTCGTCGTCCGGCGCGGCGATCCGGTCGAGGTGGTGCCGGCCGTCGCCGACGAGGCCGGCGCCTCGCTCGTGGTGGCGCGCCGAGGACTTCGGTCCGTACGGCCGCCGCCGCGATGCGGCGGTCGCCCAGCGCGCTTCGACACGTCGGCCGCGAGCTGCGGTTCGATCGACACGCCCTACGCAGTGCGCGCCGGGGTCGGTCATGAAGGACGACGGGCGCCGTACGCGGTGTTCACGCCGTTCTCCGAAGGTGTGGCAGCGACCGGTTGGGCCGGCGCCGATCGACACCCCGTCATCGATTCGTTGGCACCGACGACTCCGGAGCGATGGGCATCCCAGCCGCGCCGCAGTTCGACCGCCGAGCTGCCGCCGGCAGGGGAGGTCGCCGCCCACGACGTGGCCGACGCAGTTCCTCGCCGACGCGCCTCGATCGGTACGCCGAGCAGCGAAACCGACCCGATCGGTCGCCGGTACGAGCCGGCTGTCGCCCTACCTGCGGTGGGGAACGCCTCCATCCCCGCCAACTCCTCGAGCACCTCGGCGACACCGATCCCAGCGGGAGCGTGTTCCGCGACCGAGCTGGCTTGGCGGGAGTTCTACGCCGACGTGCTCGTCCGGCGGCCCGACTCGGCGTGGCAGAACCTGCAACCGCCGGATGGATGCCATGCCCGTCGACCGCGACGCGCCGGCCCAGGAACGCTTCGCGCGGTGGGCAACGGGCAGTCACCGGCTTCCCGATCGTCGATGCCGGGCATGCGGCAGCTCGCATGCGACCGGATGGATGCACAATCGCGTCCGGATGATCACGGCCAGCTTCCTCGTGAAGGACCTGCACCTGCCATGGCAGTGGGGAGCCACGCACTTCATGAACCTCCTGGTCGACGGCGACCTGGCCTCGAACAGCCACGGCTGGCAGTGGACTGCGGGAACCGGCACCGACGCCGCGCCCGTACTTCCGGGTCTTCAACCCGGTCAGCCAGGCCGAGCGGTTCGACCCCGTCCGGCGCCTACGTGCGTCGATGGGTGCCCGAGCTTGCGCATGTCGGCCGCAAGGAGCTGATCGCGCCATGGAGTTCGAAGTCGGGGCATTCCGCTCGGTGCTACGTCCCGCCGATGGTCGACCACGCCCAGGAACGAGACGAGGCGCTGCGGCGGTACGCGCGGGTCACGGGCCAGTAGCCTTGGGGCTGCAGCCCTCGGACGACCAAGTGAACGGCGAGATGCTCGACGAACGCAAGACGGCGATCCTCCGGGCCGTGGTCCAGGAGTACATCGAGACAGCCCAACCCGTCGGCTCCACCCACATCGCCAACGCGCCCGGCGTGCAGGTCTCGTCGGCGACGGTCCGAAACGAGATGGCGGTGCTCGAGCAAGAGGGCTACCTCGCCCAGCCCCACACCTCGGCCGGCCGGATCCCCACCGACAAGGGGTATCGGTTCTTCGTCGATCACCTCACCGAGCCCGGCCGGCTCGATTCCACCCGGCGGGCTCAGGTGGGCGACTTCTTCGCCCAGACCCACGGCGCGCTCGAACGAATGCTGCACGACACCAGCCGGCTGCTGTCGGAGCTCACGAACTACGCCGCGGTCGTGGTCGGACCGACACCGGAAGCTGCCGTGGTTCGATCCGTGCAGATCGTCGGCCTGTCGTCTCGCGTCGCCATGGTGGTGGTCGTGCTGTCGAACGGCAGCGTCGAGAACGAGACGTTGGAGTTCACCGACGAGCTCGACGTCGAGTCGCTCGCCGCAGCCGCCTCAGCACCTGCAGCGCCACATGGTCGGCCGGTGCTCGGCCAGGTCGATTCGATTCCCGACACCGGCGATGCCGAGCTCGACGCGTTGCTCACCAGTGGTGAAGGACGCCACCCGGCGCACCACGGCTGACGGGGAAGCGGTCTTCGTCGGCGGGGCGGCGGCGATGGCCTCGGCATTCGACGCCGTCGAGGTCGTGCGCCAGGTCCTCAACACCCTCGAGCAGCAGTTCGTCGTGGTCACCCTGGTGCGCGACGTGCTCGACCGCGGCCTGTCGGTCGCGATCGGCAACGAACACGGCGTCGAGCCATTGTCGACGTGTTCGGTGGTCGTCGCGCCGGTGCGGGTCGAGGGGGAACACCTCGGCACCATCGGCGTGCTGGGCCCGACGCGGATGAACTACCCACAAGCCCTCGCCGCGGTCGAGGTCGTCAGCGACCGTTTGGGCAAACGGCTCGCAGAAGGCTGAGAAGACGTCGAATGGCTGACTACTACGAGCTGCTCGGGGTCCCCGCGGGACCTCTCCCGAAGAGATCAAGAAGGCGTACCGCAAGCGCGCCCGCGAGCTGCATCCCGACGCCAACCCTGGCGATGCGGCAGCCGAGGAGCAGTTCAAGCTGCTGGCCCGGGCCTACGAGGTGCTCTCCGACCCCGACCAGCGCAGCCGCTACGACCGGTTCGGCGAAGCGGGCGTCGGCGGCGCGGCCGGCGGGCCAGAACCCGGGCGATATCTTCGGCGGCGGGGGCCTCGGCGACCTCTTCGACGCCTTCTTCGGCGGTGGCGGCGGCAGGTTTCGGAGGGTCAGCGCGGGCCCGGCCGGGCCGACGCGCGGGCAGGACCTCGAGGTCGTCGCCGACCTGACCTTCGAGCAGGCCGTCTTCGGCGCCACGCTGCCGGTCACGGTCCGCACCGCCGTCGCCTGCACCGACTGCGACGGCACCGGCGCCGGATCGGGAACCAAGCCGGTCACCTGCGCCGACTGCAACGGCACCGGGCAGGTCCGCACGGTCCGCCAGGGTCTGATCCAGATGGTGTCGACCAGGCCGTGCCCCCGATGCCAGCGGACTCGGCCAGGTGGTCGTCACGCCGTGCCCGACGTGCAGCGCCGAGGGTCGGGTCATCACCGAGAAGACCTACCAGGTCGACGTCCCGGCCGGGGTCGACAACGGCACGACCCTGCGGCTCTCCGGCCGCGGCGCCGTCGGGCCCCGCGGTGGCCCCCCGGGCGACCTGTACGTGCACCTGCGGGTGGCGCGCGCACGAACGCTTCGAGCGCGACGGCCACGATCTGGTGACCCGGTGCTCCCGGTCTCGATCGCCCAGGCCGCCCTGGGCGCCAGCTTCACCGCTGCCGACGCTCGACGGTGACGAGGAGCTCGTCATCCCGCCGGCACCCAGCCCGGCCGCCAGTTCGTGCTGCGGGGCCGGGGCGTCCCCCAGGTGCAGGGGCGGGGCCGCGGCGACCTGCGGGTCGTCGTGAACGTCGAGGTACCGACCAAGCTGTCGGCCAGACCGAGAGCGAGCTCCTGCGTCGCTACGCCGAAGAGCGGGGCGAAGCGGTCAACCCGCCCGACAAGGGCTTCTTCTCGCGGATCAAGTCGGCCTTCTCGTGACGTGCCGGGCCCCGACCCTCGACTCGTCTGCCTCGGCCGCGCACGTCTTCGTCGACGACCTCGAGGCATCCTGAGCTCGACCGACGACGACCGCCATCACCTGGCTGCGGGTGCTCCGCCTCCGAGTCGGGGAGGCCGTCACGTGCCCCGACGGCGCTGGGCGGTGGCGACCGTGCCGGTTCGCCGCCGGTGCGACCGCTCGTGCCCGACGGCGCGATCGGTCGACGCTGCCGCCGCCGCCGTACGAGATCGCGGTCGCGTTCGTGCCCCCGAAGGGCGATCGGCCCGAGCTGATCGTGCAGAAGCTCACCGAGTTCGGCGTCGACCGAATCGTCCCGATGACGACCGACCACAGCGTCGTGCGGTGGGACGCCGATCGAGCCGCCAAGCACGCACGCCCGTTGGACCGCGGATCATTCGCGAGGCGGCGATGCAGTCGCGTCGGGTGCGGCTGCCGGTGCTCGAGCCGCTATCGACCTTCGACGCCGTCGCCGATCGTCCCGGGTGCCCGGTTCGGCCGCGCCTGGTGGCGGCCCGTTGTCGGCGGGCGCTGCGCCTCGCTCCTGATCGGCCCGGAAGGCGGCTGGTCGGAGGACGAACTCCGACGACCACTCTCCAGAGTCGGCTTGGGGAGATCAGTCCTGCGGGCGGAGACCGCGGCGCTGGCTGCCTGCGCGCTCGGCCGTATCGGCCCGAGCGGACGTCGTGGGGGAATGGGGCTGAGCGCCACGCTTTGTGCGATTCTCGGTCGAATGGTTGCTCTGAGTGACGGACCGTCGATTACACTGTGCGTGGTCAAGCGGCGGACCGGAAAGGGCTACCACCACATGAGCGACTTCGACGAACTCGACGAGGCATCGTCCCCCTACTCGCGAAAGGTGGGTGAGCGGCTGCGCACGATCCGCCGGCAGAAGCGACTGTCGCTGCAGGAGGTCGAAGCCTCGTCCGAGCAGGAGTTCAAGGCGTCGGTGCTCGGCGCCTACGAGCGTGGTGAGCGGGCCATCTCGGTGCCCCGCCTCGAGCGGCTCGCCCGCTTCTACCAGGTGCCGGTCGACCAGCTCCTGCCCCGTGACGAGATGCACGCCGGCGACGACCTCGAGCTCACCGCCGGCACCGTCGAAGGTCGTGCTCGACCTGGTGAAGCTCGGCCAGCTCGCCGGATCGCCGTTCGAGATGCTGCAGCGCTTCTTCCGCATGATCCAGGTGCAGCGCCAGGACTTCAACGGCAAGGTGCTCACGATCCGCAACGACGATCGCCGTGCCGTGGCCGCCATGCTCGACGTCCCGGTCGACCAGGTCGAGGCCCGGCTCGACGCGCTCGACCTGTTGTTCCGGGTCGACTGAACCCCAGACTGGGACGGTGTCCCGACGACGTGTCCGATCCGAGTGCAGTTCGGTGTCTACGTCCACATCCCGTTCTGCGCGAAACGCTGCGACTACTGCGCGTTCGCGACCTGGACCGACCGCCACCATCTGACGGAACCGTACGTCGCCGCGGTGCCAGGCCGACATCCGGCGCGCCGCCGCGGCGGGTATGGCTCCTGCGACGAGCGTGTTCTTCGGCGGTGGCACGCCCTCGCTCCTGCCGGGCGCCGACCTGGTGGCCATCCTCGCCGAGATCCCTCGGACGGCGGGGGCCGAAGTCACCGTCGAGTGCAATCCCGACACCATCACCGCCGAGCTGCTCGACCGCCTACCGGGCCGGTGGCGTCGACCGGCTCAGCTTCGGGGTGCAGTCGATGGTGCCGCACGTGCTCGCAGTCGCTCGGGCGGACTCACGATCCCGACAACGTGCGAGCAGCCGTGGCTGCGGCCCGCCGAGCGGGGTTCGAGTCGTTCAACCTCGACCTGATCTACGGCGCCGTCGGTGAGTCGGTCGACGACTGGGAACGCACCGTGCGGGGCGCGCTCGAGCTCGAGCCGCCGCACGTGAGCGCCTACGGGCTCACGGTCGAGCCCGGCACTCCCCTCGCCGGGGACCCCGACCGCCATCCCGACGACGACGACCAGGCCGACAAGTACGAGCTGGCCGACGAGCTGCTTCGCCGGCGCCGGGCTGGCCAACTACGAGATCTCGAACTGGGCCCGGCCCGGCCACGAGTGCCGCCACAACCTGCTGTACTGGGCCGCAGGGCGACTACCAGCGGGTTCGGCTGTGCCGCCCACTCGCATCGCGCTGGACGGCGGTACTGGAACGTCCGCACCCCTGATCGCTACATCGAGCTGATCGAGGCAGGGAGTCCCGGCCGAGGCAGCGGCGGAGTCGCTCGACGCCGAGGAACGCCGGATCGAGGGGCTCCAGCTCAGCCTGCGCACTCGCGTCGGTGTGCCCGCGCGACGGCGCTCGACGCCGACGATCTGCCCGGGCTGGTCGAGCCGACGGCGAACGCCTCGTCCTCACCCGGTCCGGTCGGCTCATGGCCAACGAGGTGTCGCTCCGCCTGCAGTGACTGCTAGCCTGCGGGCTCCCGAAAGGGCGCGTAGCTCAGTTGGTTAGAGCGCCACCTTGACACGGTGGAGGTCCCGGGTTCGAGTCCCGTCGTGCCCACCAAGAAGACCATGTCAGACGGCATTTCGGCTCCGCAGGTGCGGAGCCCTTCTCGTTCTGGTGCAGTCCCACTTACGCACACTCGACGCGAGTCGTCGCCGGCGTCACGTCGATCGTCGCCCAAGAGCAGGAACTCGAGCTGACGGCGATCGGTGACGGGCGTGGGGATGGGGCAGCGTTCGAGATTCATGAGGCCGCCGGGAAGTCGCCGCACGGAGACTGGCGCCGGGCGTCGAGAACCAGTAGATCGTGCTCCGGGCGTCTCCGAGTTCCGCCCAGCGCTTGCACAGAAGCGGATAGCGCAGACGCGGCGTCCTGGAACTCGCTCAGATCGAGCCCAGTAGCCCACACATGTGAAGCGGGTGTGGCGGGGCATGGCTGTTCCCCACACGGTTCGGTGGCCCGATCGCTGGTAGCACTGTGTATCCCGATGTGGTACCGTTGGCCCGTGAGCACACAGATCGCAGTACGGCTGCCCGATGAAATCGTCGAGTTCATCGATGAGATGGTTGCCGCGGGGCAAGCCGATAGTCGGGCCGAGGTCGTGCAGCGGGCCTTGCGTCGCGAACGCCGCCGAATCGAGGCCGATCGCGACGCCGCCATCTACGCGGCGGACAACACCGCAGGCCTTCCGGACGAGTTCAGCGCCATGCGAGCGCACGCAACCCGGCGAACGCTCGACATCGACTGATGCGGCCAATCCACATCGCCAACCTCGACAAGTCCCGACCCGTGCTCGTCCTCACCCGCGACGCGGTACGGGGATCGTTGCGGTCCGTGAGCGTTGCCCCGATCACGAGCCGTGTTCGCGGCCTGTCGATCGAGGTGGCGGTGGGTCCGGCAAACGGACTCGACGAAGACAGCGTCGTCAACTGCGACCAAATACTCACCATCGACGCCGGCGACCTCGGACGACAGATCGGCGCCTTGCTCGCCGCCCAGGAGCCAGCGTTGACCGAAGCGATCCTCGCCGCATTCGACCTCGAATGAACGTCAGGCCATCTCGACTGTGGGTGGCTCTTCTAGCGATGTGGCTAGATTTCGTGTCACAAAAGCGCCATACTGTCCGTCATGGAAGCTGGAGTCCGAGAGTTGCGTGATCACCTCAGCCGCTACCTCGACGCAGTGAGGGACGGCAAGGAGGTGACGGTGACCGATCACGGCACGGCCGTGGCTCGGCTCGTGCCGCTCGACCGGCCTCGCCCGCTCGACCGACTCATCGCCGAAGGACTCGTCACCGCTGGTCGAGTTCCCAAACGGGCGCGAACCGGTCAGGGCATCAGGGCAAAGGGAACGGTGAGCGATCTGGTCGCCGAACAGCGCCGGTGATCGCCTACTTCGACACCTCGGCGGTCGTACCCCTCATCATCGACGAACCCTCGACCGAGCTCTGCAACCGGGTCTGGAACGAGTCGACGCGGGTCGTCAGCGTCCGGCTGCTCTACCCCGAGGCCTGCGCTGCGCTGGCCAGGGCCGAGCGAATGGGCCGCATCACGCGCAGCCAACTCAGGGCTGCGGTGACCGATCTGGAGTCGATCATTGCCGAGATCGACCACGTCGAAGTCACCGCCAAGCTCGCCACCAGTGCAGGCGACCTCGCTCAGGCGCACGGGCTTCGCGGCTACGACGCAGTCCACCTGGCGGCCGCCAGCGCAGTTGCCGACGGTGACGTCGTGTTGATGACGGGTGACGCCGATCTCGCCTCCGCGGCCGTTGTACTCGGCATTCCGGTATCCACCACCCGCGGCTGAACACCGTCCTTCTGCGTCCCCCGAGTTGGAAGGGCTGTTCGAATGCCCGGATCAGGCGTCCAGGACGCCACGGAGCAACGAGCCGCCGGAGTGGACGGGATCACCGTCGTAGGGCTCGGTGGAGACGTCGACGATCGGGTACTCCTCGACGTTCAGGCCGGTCGGGAGCTCGTACTCGCCGTCGGGTCGCGCCGCGCCCAACGAGACCATGCCCGAGATGTCGGGCTTGATCAACCAGAGCTCGAGGTACTCGCCGCTCGTCGGTCGCAGCCCGCCCGAGCTCGACGTGGAGCGTTCGCCCATCGCCTCGCTGGCTCACGTACGCATTCGCCCGCCAGCCCGTCCGGGGCACCCTCGAGGCCGTCGCTGCTGAGCTGGGCGCGGGCCACCACGGGTGGATCGTCGGAATCGCCCACGACGCCGCTGACCACGACGCCCGCGATCAGGGCGGCGGCCGCTGCCCCGGCCGCGACCAGCCAGCGTGTGGGGAGCGCTCGCCGGGTGCGCGTGACGGCGGCTTCGGGCTTCGCCGTCGGTTCAGCGGCGGCGGTGTTCGAGGCAATCGCCTCCCACACTGAGTCGGGCGGCGCAACGAGGATCGAGTCGGCCGGGGTGACGGACCGCAACGACGCGAGCACGCCGAGATCGTCGGACGTGTAGTCGTGGTGCTCAGACATCGGCCCGCTCCAGGTGACGGCGCATCCGGTCGAGACTCCGGCGGATGTCGCTCTTGACAGTGCCCAGGGGTAGCGCCGTCCGTTCGGCGATCTCCTGGTGGGTGAGTTGTCGCTCGAACGCTAGCCCCACGACCGATCGGGCCCGCTCGGGCAGCTCGTCGAGCGCGGCGGCGAGGAGCATCCGATCGGCGAGTGCCTCCACGGCGTCGGGTGAGACCATCGACAGCCCAACACTTCGGCTGCTGCGTCGTCGATGAGGTGGAGCTGGCGGCGGCGCAAGCGCCTCCAGCACCTTGAACCGGGCGATGCCGATCAGCCAGCCGGCGAGCGTGCCCCTCGCCGGTTCGTAGCGATGCCGCTGCCTCCAGGCGGTGATGAACACCTCTTGGGTGACGTCGTTGGCACGATCGGGTCCAACGGCGCGGCGGCAGAACGTGTGGACGAGCGGGCCGTGGAGCTCGTAGGCCCGCCGCAGACACTCATCGGAACCGTCGGCGAAAGCCACTTCGAGGTCGGACGGATCGGGCGCGCTCGTCATCGAGCTCCGGCGGGCGGATCGGAGGGAATGAGCCATGGCATCGGCTGATTGGCGATGAGCGCCGTCCTTGGATGCACCGAGCCGAGAATATCTTCGAGTCGCGCTTCCGCTGGCCCCGTTGACCGACCGATCCCCGGCAATCGACTCACCCCGTTGGTACCGTCGCCGCTGTGGACGCCGACCGAGACCGCTTCGCCGATGGTCATGACGGGGCCGAGGCCGTCGGCCGGGTGCTGGGCATCGGTCGAGGCCACGCCGCTGTCGTTCCACGTCGGGCATCGGTCCTGGGCAGATGCTCCAACTCGACGACGTGGTGGTCACCGATCGCGATCGTGGCACCGGCGGAGCGCGGTGACGCTGTCAGGGGTGGTCAGCCAGGTGACCGCGGTCCACGAAGGCGCATCATTCGGCTCCGACGTGTTCCTGATCGCCGACGGCGTGCTGCCGGCCGAGGCGTTCGAGTCGGCCGAGGTCCTCGTGACGCGGGTCGATCCCGAGATCTACGTGCCGCCGGCCCCGGGCGGGCTCGGTCCGCCGGGCCGTCGGTGCCGAGCGCGATATGGCGCTGTCGTTCGACCGCATGGAACGCCGGTTGGCCATCGGCGCCGGTCGCGACGGTCAGCCGCTGTTCGCCAACCTCGACTTCCTCGACGGCACGCGCGGCGCCCACGTCAACATCTCGGGTATCTCCGGGGTCGCGACCAAGACCACCTACGCCACGTTCCTGCTCCACTCGCTGTTCTCGGGCGGGGCGCTCGGAGCCGAGGCGGTGAACACCAAGGCGCTGATCTTCAACGTCAAGGGCGAGGACCTGCTGTTCCTCGACCAACCGAACGCCCGGCTCACCGACGCTCAGCGAGCCGACTACGCCCGGCTCGGGCTCCCGGCGGAGCCGTTCGCGTCGTTCGCGTGTCTTCGCCCCGCCCCGCGACGGCGACCCGCTCGCCGTCCCCGACGTCGCCGAGCCGCAGCACGCGGCGTGCACGTCGTTCTACTGGACGCTGCAGGAGTTCTGCGCCGAGGAGCTGCTGCCGTTCGTCTTCGCCGACGCCGAGGACGAGCGCCAGCAGTACACGATGATCGTCCACCACCTGACGGCCAAGCTGAAGCGCGAGCACGCTCGCCGTGGGCGACGACGGGGCGGTGAAGCTCCAGCTCGATGGTCCCGTGCTGCGCACGTACGCACGAGTTCGTCGACCAGATCGTCGAGCTGCTCGCCAACGAGGACACACGCGACGAGTGGGGCGGGCGGGCCACCACCCTCGGCTCGGTCAACGCGTTCATCCGCCGGCTCGGCTCGTCGAAGCGCCCGGCTGGGTCGGATCGTGCGGGCCGACGTCGCTCGCGGCGACCTGGCACCGCATCGAGACGAGCGACGCCCAGGTCACCGTCGTCGACCTGCACAACCTCCACGATCGGGCCCAGCGGTTCGTCGTCGGGGTCACCCTGCGCCAGGAGTTCGAACGCAAGGAGCAGGCGGGCGTCGCCCGGCCGCTGCTGTTCGTCGTGCTCGACGAGCTCAACAAGTACGCGCCGCGGGAGGGCAGCTCGCCGATCAAGGAGATCCTGCTCGACGTGGCCGAGCGCGGCCGGTCGCTCGGTGTCATCCTCATCGGTGCCCAGCAGACCGCGAGCGAGGTCGAACGGCGCATCATCGCCAACGCCGCCATCCGGGTGGTCGGTCGGCTCGATCCGGCCGAGGCCGGACGACCCGAGTACGGGTTCCTGCCCGAGACCCACCGCAAGCGGGCCACGATCGCCCGGCCCGGCACCATGTTCGTCAACCAGCCCGAGATCCCGGTGCCGCTCGTCATCGAGTTCCCGTTCCCGGCGTGGGCGACCCGCTCGAGCGAGCTCGGCGCCGGTGCGTTGCGTCGGTGTCCGACGCACCCGACGACCCGTTCGACGGCCTGGCGTGAGGATCCTGCACACCGGCGACTGGCACCTCGGCAAGGTGCTGCGGGGGCGCAGCCGTCTCGACGAACAGGTCGCGGTGCTCGGCCGAGCTGGTCGGACTGGTCGAGCGCGAACGGGTCGAGCTGGTGCTGGTCGCCGGCGACGTGTTCGAGTCGGCCGCGCCCGGCCCCGAGGCCCAGCGGCTGGCCTGGATCGACGCCTGCTCGCGCTGCGGCAGGCCGGCGCCGAGGTGGTGGTCATCTGCCGGGAACCACGACAACGCCGCGCTCGTTCGACGCCCTGCGGCCGGTGTTCGCGGCGGCCGGGATCACGTGGTCGGCGCCGTCGCCCGGCCCGACCGAGGGCGGCGTGATCGAGCTTTCGCATCGGCGGCGAGCAGGCTCGCGTCGCGGCTGCTGCCGTGGGTGTCGCCCCGCCAGATCGTCGCGCGCCGGCCAGCTGCTCGAGCTCGATGCCGCCGAGCTCGGCCAGACGCTACTCCGAGCGGGTCCAGCGGGTGATCGGCGCGCTCACGGCAGCCGACTCGGCTCCGGCCCGCCCGGCGGTCGAGCTCGCGGCTGGCCCACGCCTTCGTCCGCGGCGGCGTGTTGGGCGGCGGCGAGCGCGACGCCCAGACCGTGAACGACTACGGCATCTCGGCCGACGGCCTTCCCGGCCGGGGCCGAGCTACGTCGGCGCTCGGCCACCTCCACCGCCACCAACGGATCCCCGGGCCGTGCCCGATCTGGTACGCCGGGGTCTCCGTTCGCCGTCGACTTCGGCGAGGAGGCCGACGCAAAGGCGTGCTGCTGATCGACGCGGCCCCGGGCAGGCCGGCCCGGGTCGAACATCGGCCGACTCGATGCCGCCCGGCGGCTGCGCACCGTGCGCGGGACACTGGCCGAGCTGGAGGCCCGGGCCGCCGAGTGGGCTCGGCGACCTGCTGCGGGTGATCGTCACCGAGCCGGGGCGGGCCGGGCTGGCCGACGATCGTTCGTGCACGTGCTCCCCGACGCGCTCGAGGTGCGGGTCGAGCGCGCCGACACCGCGGCCGCGGACGACGGCGCGATGAACGCCGCCTCCGAACGCCCCAGGAATCCTTCTGCGCAGCTATCTGGCCGAGCAGGGCATCGCCGACGATCGGGTCGTGTCGCTGTTCGCCGAGCTGCTCGCCGACGAGCTGGCCGACGAGCCGGGCGAGTCCTGATGCGGCCGGTGTTGCTCGAGCTCCAGGGGTTCGGTGCGTTCAGCGACCGCGACCGCGGTCGACTTCAGCGACGCCGAGTTCTTCGCCCTCGTCGGGCCGACCGGCTCCGGCAAGTCCACGGTGCATCGACGCCATCTGCTTCGCCCTGTACGGCAACGTGCCCCGCTACGACGACCAGCGGCTGGTCGGCGCGGCGATGTCGCTCGGGGCGAACGAGGCGCGTGTCCGGTTCACGTTCGAGGTCGGCGGTGCCGGCTACGTCGTGGTCCGAGTCGTACGGCGTTCGGGCCAGGGCAAGGTCTCGACCAAGGAAGCCCGCCTCGAACGGGTCGGCCGACGGAGCCATCCTCGCCGGTCGGGAGACCGAGACTGCGCGCCGCAGTCGAGGCGGATCCTCGGGTTGTCGTTCGACGACTTCACCCGCTGCGTCGTGCTGCCGCAGGGCGCCTTCGCCCGCTTCCTCCACGACAAGCCAGCCGACCGCCAGGCCCTGCTCGTCCGCCTGCTCGACCTCGGCGTCTACCAGCGGCTGATGATTCGAGCCAATGGACGCGCCGCAGCGGAGCAGCGGGTGCTCGACCATCTGGCCGGCCAGCTGGCCGAGCTGCCGTTCGCCGACGCCGAGGTGACGGCTGAGCTGGTGGCCCGCCGAGGCCGCCTGGACGTCCTCGTCGCGTCGGTGGCCGCCGCCGAACCGGTCGTGATCGACCACGAGCAGACTGCGGCGACGTGGCGCGATGCGGTGGAGCGCGACGATCGGTTGCTCGCAGCGCTGCGGCGGATCAACCCGCCCGACTGGCTCGGGCACCATCGAGAACTCGAAGCCGAAGCAACGTCGAATCTGGCGCACTCGGAACGCGCCCTGGCCGAGTCGATCGGGGCGGTCGATCGAGCTGATGAGCTGCGCCGCGACCTGCCCGAGCTGGCCGCGCTCGACGGCGTGCTGAAGGCCCACGAACGCATTGCCAAGGGACAGGTGGTGGTCGCGGAGCAGGCCGCCGCGCTCGCTCGCGCCGAATCGGCGGCTGCCGCGGCTGCGGCGCGGCATGCCGAACTCCAGCTCGAACGTGACCGTGCCCACGGAACGCTCACCCAGCTGGAGGCGGCCCATCGCGCCCACCTGCTCGCGGTCGACCTCCGACCGGGCGAGCCGTGTCCGGTCTGCGAACAGCTGGTGGCGCGCCTGCCGCTCCCGGTTGCCCCCCGGGCCTGGATGCGGCGCAGGCCGCATGCGTTCGCGCCGACGCTCAGCTCGCCGAGGCCGCCCAGGCCGAGACGGCTGCCGGTCGCGCGGCGGCGGTCGCCCAGTCGAGTCATTCCCACTCCGTCGCCCGGCTGGCCGAGCTCGAAGCCGATGTGGTCGCCTGGCCCGACGTCGAGGCGTTGCGGGCGGAGCGGGCTCGTATCGCCTCGGTCCACGAAACCTTCGATGCGTTACGAGCCGAGCAGCGACGTCAGGCCGCAGCCGTGGCGGCGGCCCGTGTGACGCGCGCCGAGCTGGCCGAGCGGGTGGAGGGCTTGACGGCCGCCTTCCACGCCCAGCGCGATGCGGTCGTCGAGCTGGTGCCGCCGGCCCCTGACGCCGATCTCGCCGTCGCGTGGGGACTGCTCGCCGATTGGGCCCGATCCGAACATGCGTCGCTGTCCGAACGCCGCGCCGCCTCGTCCGACGCGGCCGATGGTGCTGATCGTGCGGCACGGCGTGTCGTTGCCGAGCTGGTCGGCACGCTGCGCGGCGAGGGCATCGACCTCCCCGCGACCGCATCGTTCACCGAGCTACGCCGGGCGCTCGGCCGGGCGGAGGCGCAGACCGAAGCTCGCCTCGCCGAGCTCGATCGTGGAGCGGCCCGCCGTGAAGAGTTGGAAACCGACGTCGAGCGGTCGCGGAGCGCTCGGTCCGTGGCCGCCGAGTTGGCCCGTCACCTGAAAGCCGATCGTTTCCAGCGGTGGCTGGTGGAGTCAGCCTTCCGGGAGCTCGCCCGTGCCGCGTCGGAGGTGCTGCTGCGCCTCTCGGCCGGGCAGTTCTCGCTCGAACTCAACGACGCCGGCGAGTTCGTGGTCGTCGACCACGTCGCAGCCGACGAGCGCCGTCCGGTGCGCACGTTGTCGGGCGGCGAGACCTTCCAGGCCTCGCTGGCCCTGGCGCTCTCGCTGTCGGAGCACGTGATGGAGCTCGCCGGCGCCCGTGGGCATCGGGCCCTGGAGTCGATCTTCTTGGACGAGGGTTTCGGAACGCTCGACCCGGAGAGCCTCGAGGTCGTGGCTTCCACCATGGAGGCGCTGGGCGACGGAGGCCGCGTCGTTGGCATTGTCACCCACGTCAAGGAACTGGCCGATCGCGTGCCGGTGCGCTTCGTCGTCTGGAAGGACGCCCGCTCCGCCCACGTGGAACGGGTCGATGGATGACGGAACGGCAATGAGGTTCGCGATCGACCCGTGGGATCCCTCGTACGGCATGGCCAACGAGCTCGACGACGAGTCCTGCCGCCTCAGCGGTGGTCGTCGAACTCGACACCGAATTGCCAGTCGAGCACTGGAGACCCTTGGCGCCGCCATCGATCGTGGCGCCGTGACCGCTCGATCGTGTTCGTCGACGGGGTTCGCCGGGTCGACGCGCGTATCTGGATCGCTGCCACCGACGCACTCGGGGCCGGCTCGGTCGAGGAGCATCCGCTCCCCGGTGTCTGTGCCTCATGGGCAGCGGGGGCGGTGTGGTGCGTCGACGGGCGGGCGACCATCGACCCCGGTGCCATCGAGGTCGGCCGCACCGTGGCGGCGCCGGTGCCGTACGGCCGGTTCCAGGCGGTCCGGACTCCCCACGTCGTCTATGAGCCGGTCGAAGCGCGAGGTGCCGCCCCCGAAGACCTGTGGCTCGCCGTGCAGGCCGAGATGGGAAGATCGGAGGTCCGCGTCGCCCGAGTCGCCGCCGAGCGGTTCCCCGACGCGTTGATCGTGGTCGACGGTCCGATCGGGGGGCGCGAGCAGCTCGATGGTCTCGTCGGCCTCGTGAAGACCCATCACGTCGCCTACCTGTCCGGTCGAGCGGCGGTCACGCTCGGGGAACTCCGACCGGGCGAACGCACGCCGGTGTTCACCATCACGGGTCGGTATCCGCGGCATTCCTGGTACGTCCGTCTGCCCGGCGCGCCGCATGGGTTCGTCCCGCTCGCCGGCGTGGTGCGCTGCGAGGTACCCGTCAGCCTCGATGGCCCGTTGCTCTTCGACGTGGCTTCCTCGACGACCGCGGTGCTGCCCCGCTTTGCCTCGGTGCCGTACAAGGACCGGCGAGCGCCGCAGAACCTCACCCCGATCGCCGGGTTGGAGCGTCGGCTGCGCCACCTGATGGGTGACCCGGCGTTGCTGTATCGCTCACTGCGCACGGCCGCCGCGCAACCGTGAGTTCGGCGGGTTCTCCGAGGGGCCGAGTGGTTCACGGCCCGGTGATCAGTCGGCAACGGTGGCGTTCGATGAATGCCCGTGCTCGGCGGTTCTGTTCGGGGTAGCCGGCCGCCCAAGCCGCGGCGTACAGCTCGTTGCCCGACGTGGCCCGTGTCCGCATCGAGATCATCGCCCGATCGAGGAACTCGCCCAGATCGTCGAGCACTCCGGCCCGGGCCTCGCCGCTGAGGCCGTGGGCGGCGCAGAACAGCTCGAAACGTCGGATCTGGTCGATGCCTGCCCACTCGGGCGCGATGTCGACCGGATCCCGCATCGGGACCCAATGGCGCGCCGCGATGGCGATGTCGAAACGAGGCGATCCGGGGGCGGCGAAGTCGAAGTCGATCACCCCGACTGCACGGCCGTCGCGCACCACCACGTTCTCGACGCACAGATCGTTGTGGCACACGATCGCGTCGGGAGGTGATGGCGGCAGATTGGCGCTGTCCCACCGGGGCTCGGGGGCGCGACGAAGACCGTGCGCGGCGCGGTGGAGGGCACGCTGCAGCTCGGCGACGCTGACGAGGAGCTCGTCGGTCGCCGCCCACGCCGGGAACGGCGGAATGGCGACGTTTCCCTCGAGGAAGCTGAGCACCTCGCGACCGTGTTCGTCGATTCCGAGGAATCGGGGTGATCCGCCGAACCCCACCGACTCCAGGTGACCGAGGAATGCGTGGACTGCTCGGCTGTGGGCGCGGAGGGGCCGGCGGACCGTCGATCCGACGCGAACGACGGCTCCGCCGGAGCCCATACCTCCGGTCAGAGCGATCTCGTCGGACCCGTTGCCGGCGTCGTCGAACCACGACGTGATCGTCGGGTCGACCGCTGGATCCGGTGACCGTCTCGAGTCATCGGCGCCCGTCGTCACGGTCGCGCACCGTAGTCGGGTTGGGGTGAGCGGGTCCGGCGCTGGTTTCATCGAGGCGATGGGCGTGCTGTTGGCCACTCTCGCTGCCCTCACCTACGGGGTGGCCGACTACTGCGGCGGGCGGGCGACCCGTTCGGCGCCGGCGGTCACCGTGGTCCTGTGGGCCGAGGTGGCCGGCGTCGTGATCGTCGTGGCGTTGCTCCCGGTCCTGGGCGATCCATTCCCCGGCGGTCGCGACGTCTGGTTCGGCTTGCTCACCGCCGGCGTCGGCGGCGGTCGGGTTGGTGGCGTTCTACGCGGCCTTGGCGAGCCGGTGCGATGACCGTTGTCGCGCCGCTCACGGCGGTGGTGAGCGCCGTCATCCCCGTGTTCGTCGGGCTGATCCAGGGGGAACGGCCCGGTGCCACGGCGTTGGCCGGGCTCGCAGTCGCGTCGTTGGCCATCGCGCTGGTCTCCGGCGCCGGGGCGGCACCGGAGGCCGCGACCTTCGAGCCAGACGCTCACCCTCGCGGTGATCGCTGGCGTCGGCTTCGCGCTCGTGTTCGTGGCGCTCGATGCGACGCAGGAATCGAGCGGGGTGTGGCCGGTGCTGATCGCTCGTCTCGGATCATTGCCACTGCTCGCCGGCACCGGGCTGGTGACCCGCCAATCGCTGCGACTCCCGCGCCCGCTGTGGCCGCTGGTGGCTGTGGGCGGGATGTTCGACATGTCGGCGAACGTGCTGTACCTGTACTCCACCAACCATGGGCTACTCGCAGTCGTCGCGGTGTTCGACGGCCATGTACCCGGTCACGACGGTCTGTCTCGCCTACACGCTGGATCGTGAACGCCTCATTCGTTCACAGTACGTCGGGTTGATCCTGGCCGTCGGGGCGCTCGCCCTGGTCGCACTCGATCACTGATATCGACGAGACGCGTCGGTCAACTGATCCCGAACGCGATCAGATCGGCAAAGCGTTGGGTGCCGAGATCGCTGAGGTGCACGCCGTCGGACGCCAGCAGGTTGGGATCGAGACCGGCGAGCTCGCCCCAGTCGAGCACTCGGTGGCAGTCGAGGGTCTCCACCGCTGCGGTCACGATCTGTCGAAAGGTCTCGGTGTCGGCCAGCTGTATGGGGCCCTGCGGGTCGGTTGCGAAGGGGAGGACCCAGGCGACGCAGCGATCGCGCCCGATTGCGTCGAGCAGGACGTCCACATCGGCGGTCATCTGATCGCGGGGGACGCGCCGAACGTGGAGTCGTTCGTTCCGAGCTCGACCACGAACCACGCGGCGTCGATCGACACCAGCTCGGGAACCCGGGACAGACCCTCATCGGTGAGGTTCGGACGCACCAGGGTGCGCCCGACCTGGGCATCGATGACGGCGGTGGGGATCTTGGCAGTGATCTGCGCGGTCGCCTGGACGGTCAGTGAGTCACCGAGCACGACCGCGGCGACCGAGTGGACCCCGCTGGGGGTGGCCGGAGGCTGGTCGACCCCGCGGCGGGGGCCGAGCTGGGGGCGTCGGTCAGCGAACATCCGTCGAGGCCCGACGTGGCGAGCGCCACCGCCGCCACAATCCAGATCGCGCGGGCGCCCCGAGCGCCGTATCGGCGACCGGGCCGAGTGTCTCGCCGGGAGCTGGGGGGATGGGCGGGCGACACGGATCGCACGCTAGGTGGGCGAGTCGTCACTTGTCCGTTCATGGGTCGTAGGGCTCACGGCGTCTCGCACCGCCTGGGATTCGCGCGCCGCACCCCGAAAGATGCCCTTGGCCATCAGCGACGGTTCCGCCTTGCGGCGAAGCTCGTAGATCGCCGCCCGGGCACCGTGGACGACAGGATCGTCGGGCGCGGCCAACCCGGCGAAGTCGGCGAGGTGGCACGCCATCCGCAGGTCCCCGGCGGTCGCGGCCTCCTCGGCCCGGGCCACGAGCACCTCCACCCCGCCCGCCAGGTCGGCAACCACGCTGGCGACCTGGGCATCAGGCGCCGGCTTCAGCCGGGACGGCAGGCCGTCCCACCACCCACCGAACTGGCGCCACACGTTGTGGACGACGAACTCGGGTTCGTCGTAGAAGGGCCGAAGGTACGGCCGTCCGAGCAGATCGGGGTCGACCCGGACCTCGTGAATGATCTGATCGAGGGTCTGTCCGGCGTTCATCCGGGCCATGGTGTCGTCGACGAGCTGTTCCAGCGCAGTGGCCATGTCGTCGAGCACTCGGGTGATGCGGGGCAACCCGGTGATCGGGAGTCCGTGCGCAGGCACGAGCAGCTCGGGACCCGCGGCGATCATCGAACGGAGGGCGGCGGCCCATTCAATCGGATAGCGCTGCACCTTCTGGGGATTGCCGGCGTTGGGGAAGTTCCAGATGACGAAGTCACCGGCGAAGAGCCAGCGACGGTCGGGCACGAAACCCCAGAGATGGTCGTCGGTCTCGCCCCGCGCATGGTGCAGGACCACTCGCTCGTCGCCGACGACGAGTTCATGTTCGGTGCGGAACGTCTCATCCGGTCGAAGGGTGTCGGGAGGCAGGAAGCGCGTTCCGGTTCCGCCGATGCCGAGCTGCAACTCGGTGGCGACTCCGCCGAACTGCCGGGCGTTGATCAGACGGTTCCAGTCATTGGTGCGCTCGTAGCGGTCGAGTCGGGCAGCCACCTGTTCATGTCCCACGACGTGCGGGCGGGGATGGCCGGCGGACTCGCGCGTCGGCGGCGAACGCGCCGCTGCCCCCGACGTGGTCGGCGTGGCCGTGGGTGTACACCAGCGCCGCCACCCGCTCGGGCGACCAGCCACGGAGCGCCGCCACCACGGCCTGGCCCGTGTGCACGCCGGAGGCATCGAAGCACACCAGACCGTCGCCGGTGCGCCAGGCAACACAGTGGCTGAAGCTCTCGACGATCGCGAGGCCGTCGGCGAGTTCCGACAGCTCATTGGTCACCCGGTTGACCGGCACGTCGAGCAGGTTGCCGTCGATGATCCGGCTGGACAGTTCGAGCAGGTCGGGCATGGAGGAACGGTACGCCCTCGGACGTCGCTCGATGATCTCGAGCGCTCCGCTACCCTGCCCAGCCCGCAGACCGAGGAGTGCGCATGGAGCCGAGCCCGATCGACCTGGTCCTGTTCGACTGGGGCCACACGCTGTTCGAGACCGGCTCCAGCGTCGAGTTCGTCCTCGACTGGGCCGCGGCGCGTGGCCTGGCGCCCGACCCCACCGCCGTCGCGGCCGCCTGGGAGGCCGCCCGCGTCGCATCTCGTGCGCCGGAGGAGCTCGCCAAGGGACGGGACCTGTCGCCCGAACTGCACCGGACCTGCTGGCTCGCGCTGTGGGCCGAGCTCGATGCCCTCGTGCCGGGGGTCCTGGACGACTTGTACGGCTACGAGACGAGCGCGGCCGGGTGGCAACCGTACGCCGACACCGAGCCGGTGCTGGTGGCGCTCGCCGCCCGGGGGATCCCGGTCGTCATCGTCAGCGACGTCCCCTTCGATCTCCGGCCGATCTTCGATCACTACGGCCTGCGTCATCTGGTGCTCGACTTCGTGCTGTCGGGCGAGCACGGCACGATCAAGCCCGAGGGGCGGCTGTTCGGCATCGCGCTCGCGCTCGCCGGGGTTCCCGCCGAACGGGCGCTGATGGTGGGTGACAACCCCGCGAACGACGCCGTGGCCGCCACCTGCGGGATCCGTACCCTGCTGCTCCCCGTCACCCCACCCGGCCACCCCCGCGGCCTCACCGCCACCCTCCGCCTCATCGGATTCTGATCGCGTTTCGTGCGCCAACGGGCGCCACGAAACGCACCAAGAATCGGGGTCGGGTGGGAGACTCCGGTGATGAGAGCAGTGGTGTTGCGTGCGCACGGCGGTCCTGAAGTACTGACCATCGAGGAGGTGCCAGAACCCGTTCCGGGGCCTGAAGAGGTGCTCGTCGACATCCGGGCCACCGCACTCAATCGGGCCGACCTCCTCCAACGGGTGGGCCTGTACGCGAACCCGTACCCCGAGACCCACGAGATCCCGGGGCTCGAGTTCTCGGGCACGGTCGCTGCGCTGGGCGAGCGGGTCCGGGACTGGGTGGTGGGCGACGAGGTGATGGCCATCACGGGCGGTGGGGCGTACGCAGAGCGCATCGCACTTCACGAACGCCAGCTGCTCCGGGTGCCCTCAGCCGTCGGGATCGGGGATGCAGCCGCGATCCCCGAGGTGTTCCTCACCGCGTGGGATGCGCTCGTGGTGCAGGGCGGGTTGACGAGCGGGCGCTGGGCGTTGGTGCATGCGGGCGCCAGCGGCGTGGGAACGGCGGCCATTCAGATCGTCAAGGCGATCGGGGCTCGGATCGCCGTGACCTGCTCGGCCGGGAAGGTCAGCGCATGTCGAGCGCTGGGCGCGGATGAGGTGATCGACTATGGGGTCGATGATTTCGTGGAGGCGGTCGCGGCCGTCACCGACGGGCGAGGTGTCGATGTCGTGCTCGATGTGATCGGCGGCGACTACACCGAGCGCAACCTCCGTGCGGTGGCTCGCCAGGGGCGCATCATTCAAGTGGGGCTGATGGGTGGCGGTCAGCGCGCCGGTCGACCTCGGCCTGCTGCTCTCCAAGCGGGTGAGCCTGATCGGCACGGTCCTGCGGGCGCGCCCGATCGAGGAGAAGATCGCGCTCAGCCGACGTTTCGCGGCTGAGCTTCTGCCGTTGTTCGATCGGGGGATGCTGAGACCGGTGATCGACGCCCGGTTTCCGCTGGCGCAGATCGCCGAAGCGCACGAACGCATGGGCGCCAACGCCAATGTCGGCAAGATCGTGATCGACGTCAGGTGAAGATGCCGCCGAGCACTTCGGGGACCGTGGTGAACAGCTCGGAGGCGGGCACCCCGAACCATCCTTCGGCGACGGTCGCGTAGTACGAGTCGAGCCCGACCGTGGCGACGAGGTTGTCGCTCTCGTCGAGCTGGGTGAGGGATGGCGGCTCGCCGTGCCGGCCGGCGGACACCGGGCCGATCAGCATCGCCACTGACGCCGCGCCGTGGTCGAGGCCACTGGAACCGTTGTCGCGGGCCCGGCGCCCGAACTCGCTCGTCGTCATCACGAGCACCGGATCCGCCAGACCCCGCCGATCGAGGTCGCGGAGAAAAGCGTCGACCGCGGCTGTCGAGCTCGTCGAGCAGTCCGGCGTACCGGCCGAGATGGTCGTCGTGGGTGTCGAAGTCGGCGCCCATCGGGACGTGGATGATGCGGATGCCGTTGTCGGCTTCCACGAGGTCGGCGGCCAAGCGGAGCCCATTGCCGAGCGTCGACCCCGGATACTCGATCGCGTCCTCTCCGTCGCCGGTGTCGTCACTCTCGGAGCCGATGTCCTGGACGGCGCCGGCGAAGGCGATGGTCTGCAGCCCGACCTGGCGGATACGGCCCAGCAGCCCTTCGCTGCCGGTCTCACTCATTCGTCGCAACGATCGTTGGAACGATGCTCGCATCACATCGTCGGGGGAAGCGCCGACGAGATACTCCGTCGCGCCCGCGCTCGGAAGCGCCAGCGTCGACACCTTTTGTGACAGGAGCGCGGGGTGATTTCCCGACCCGATGGTGAGTGCGGCAGCCGGCGCGGCCGGGTCCCCGATGACATCGGCGAGGCGACCGAGGAATCCGGTGGGATAACCCGCCGATCCGTCGTTGTCACCCGACCACCACCGTCGCATCATCTCGAAGTGGGAGCCGTCGGGTTTCCACGAGCCCACCCCCTCCACCACGGCCAGACCGTGAGCACTGACGCGGGACAACGACGGATGCCATCCAACTTCGTCGTCGAGCGCCAGCACGTCGCCTGCGGCGAGCGCGGTCGTGGTGCGTAGGTCGTAGTAGCCAGGAAGGCCATAGGGCACGAAGGTCGAGAGCCCGTCGTTGCCGCCGTCGAGTTCGATCACGACCAGCGTGCGGCGTTCCACATCGCTGATCGGGGTGACGGCCGTCGGCGTCTGCGCCTTCTGGGGGGCCTCGGTGCCGGGCGGACTCGTATCGCTCGGCTGCTCCGAGGCGGAGACGGCGCCTCCCACCTCGGGTGCGTGCCCCGAGTTCGAGATCCAGATCGCGCCGCCAGCGGCGGCCGCGCCGGCTCCGGCACTCATCCACTTGAGGAAGTCGCGGCGACTGAAGTTGTCGGTCATGGCAGTGGTTCCTTGGCTCAAGCGATGGAGAACTCGGGGCAGGCCACGACGAGGGCGTGCAGGATCGTCGACGCGGTCACGGCGGGACTCCACCGAGGCAACTGCGTCGTCGAGGACAGCGCGGGTCTCGTCGCTGACCTCGTACAACCCGGCCTTGGCGAGGATCGCGGCCGACCGGATCGGCGGTGTCGACGGCGACGGTGTCCCACGAGTTGTCGCACGCCAGTTGGGCCTTGGCGAACACAGCACCGGCCGAGACCCATCGCGCCGAGCCCGGCCAGCCGGCGACGTTCGGCGGCTCGAACGGCACCTGGCCGAGGTCGTTCAGCACCCAGAGCTCCAGCCGGCGTCTCGAGGAAGTTCCGGGCGGCGAGGAAGAACTCGACGGGGTGCGCGGACGATTGTTGCGAGCGTCCAGGAACGCCGGGTGGCGCAGCGTCGCAGCCACCAGGGCGGCGATGTCGAGTCCGGAATCTCGAAAGGAGCCGGCGAGTTCAGCCAGCACGTCGCTGTCCGGCCGTGCTCCCGACGAAGTACTCGTAGACCTTCCCGGCGATGAACGGCGCGCACGCCGGGTGATCGCAGATCGCGTCGATCGCGGCTTCGGCGCCGAGGACCTGGCGTGCCGAGGAACTCGACCGGTTCCGTGGGTCCGCCACTCGGGCTCGGAGTGACCTCGTTGCCCTGTTCGCCGTCGACGTACCACCCGGAGAACGCGTAGGCGCCGTTGCGGACGTCGGCCTCGGTGTAGTTCCCGTGGCCGAGGCAGAACAGCTCCATCACCTCGCGGGCGTAGTTCTCGTTCGGGGCCGACGCGTGGCTCCAGTTGCCGTCGAGCCAGTGCAGCATGGCGGCGTCGATGGTGATCGCTTGCAGGAGCGCGCGGAAGTTGCCCAGCGCATGCTCCCGCAGCAGACGGTGCTGGCGCAGCATCAGTGCCGGCTCGGCCTTGTCGAGCGACGAGGTCAGGTGGCCGTGCCAGAACCACACCATCCGCTCGTGGAGCCCGGCGTCGGGGTCGCGCCATCGCTTCGATCCACCAGCGCAGCAGCAGGCTGTAGTCGTCGTCGGTGCCGAGCTCCGGCTCGTCGGGTTGCCGGGGCGGAGCGGCGAGCAGCTGCTCGATCAGGTCGCCGGCGTCGAGCTCGCCGAGCGACTCGACCTGGCCCGGCGCGGGGTCCGAATGTCAGCCGGCGCAGCACGTGGGCGAGGAGTCGCGGGTGTCGGCCATGCCGGCGACCGTGCCCGAGCTCACATGAAACGAACGTGAAGCGAACCTTCATCGGTCGCTTCATCGATCCATGCGCGACGATGTCGCTCGTGCGCGTGCTGGTGGTCGAAGACGACGTCTCGTTGGGCACGGTGGTCCAGCGGGGTCTGGTCGAGGACGGGCACGCCGTCGATCTCGAACGGACGCTCGCCGGCGGCCCGGCGGGCGGCCGCCTCAATCCGTACCACCTCGTCGTGCTCGACCTCGGCCTGCCCGACGGCGACGGGCTCGCGCTGTGCCGCGAACTCCGCGGCGATCGGCGAATCCGGCCCGGGTCCTGCTGCTGACGGCGCGCGACTCCCTCGGCGACAAGGTGGTCGGGCCTCGATGCCGGCGCCGACGACTACCTCACCAAGCCGTTCGACTTCCCCGAGCTGGCCGCCCGCGTCCGGGCCCTGCTCCGCCGGCCCGAGGCGGCCCGGTCGCCGCTGCTCACGGCCGCCGACATCGTCCTCGATCCGTGCGGCCCACACGGTCCGGCGCGCCGGTGTGCTCGTCCCGCTCACCGCTCGCGAGTTCGCCCTGCTGCACTACCTGATGGACCGGGCGGGAACGGTCGTGCGCCGCACCGACCTGCTCGAAGCGGTGTGGGACGCGAACTACGACGGGCTTGTCGAACGTCGTCGACGTCCACGTGGCCAACCTGCGCCGCAAGCTCGACCTGCCCGGCAACCCGGCGCCGATCGAGACCGTTCGCGGCGTCGGCTATCGGATCGACGGATGAGCGACGTGAGCTGGCAAGGATCGCGCCGCGTGACCCTGCGTCGCCTGCGAGTCAGATGCTCGCGCTCTTGTTCGGCGTGGTCGCGCGCGTCGTTGGCCATCTTCTCCGCTCGCCGCTGTGGCGCTCGGCCCGCGAACAAGGAGATCCGCGAGCAGCTCGAGCGGATGCCACGGCGCAGATGGAGGAGCTGCTGCGCACCGTGATCGACGGGTGCAGAGGACCAGACGGTCGACTTCCCGGCGTGGTGGGTCAACGGCAATCCCGACGGCGGCGTACTCGTCGTTCAACGAGGACCCGATCGTCGGGCATCCCGCTCGTGAAGTGGATGAGCGAGACCGGCGACGGCCCGTCGTTCCGCACCGTCCGGCTCGACACCGACGAGGAGTACCTGGGCTACGTCCGGCCCATCGCCGATGGCGTACGGCTACGTGACGGTGGTGTGGACCGACGACCGCAACGAGCGACTCGAGCTCGTTGCGCCGCAGCACGCGTGGCTCGTCGGTGCTCGGCCTCGTGGTCGGCGCGGCGGCTCGCTCGGCTGGTTCGTCGCCGGACTGGCGCCTCGAGCCCGGCCCGCACGCGCCGTCGCCGACCAACAGGGATTCCTCGCCGATGCCGCGCACGAGATGCGCACGCCCGCTGGCCGTGATCCTGGCCTCCAGCAGCCAGGCGCTCGGCCGGTCGCGGACGTCTGAGGAGTACGTCCGGTCGCTGTCCGAGATCCGCTCGGCCGCCGAGCGGGCGTCGGCAGGGGTCAACGAGTTGCTCGATCTGGTCCGCTTCGACTCCGGGCAGGCGATCCCGCGGCTCGCCCCGCTCCGGCTCGATCTGCTCGCCGAGGAGGTGGCCGCTGCGGTGCGGCCCGACGACGGTGAGGTGCGTCGGCAGGCGTGGGCGGCGCCCGTCGTCGTCGACGCCGACATGGCGCTGCTCCGTCAGGCGATCGACAACCTCGTCCGCAACGCCACCCGCCGGGCCGACCCAGGTCGAGTCTCGCCGACGTCGATCGACGGGCGAGAGGGCGTGCTCGACGTGCTCGACAACGGTCCCGGTTTCGACCCCGGCGATCCTGCGGCGGGTGTTCGATCGCTACGCCCGTGGTGACCGCCGGGGCGAGGTCGGGATGGGCCTCGCCATCGTCAAGGCGATCGTGACCGCCCACGGTGGGACGATCGAGGCGTCCAACCGCGACGAGGGCGGAGCCCGCGTCAGGATCCGGCTCCCGTTGAGCCGCTTGGCCCTCGGGAGCTGACCTCCGTCCTGACGTCTCAGCGTGGCAAGCTGTGCACTGACGGTGTTCACACGCCAACTGCGGGAGGGCCGACATGCTGATCCGTTTCGTGCTCCTCGGCCTGGTGCTCGGCGGCGCTGCGTTACGCTGTTCACCGAGTACCAGCCGCCGACGCGGCGGCTGTCGTTGCGCAGCCGAGCGCTCCGGGCACGACGGCTGGCCCGACCAAGGCCCGGGTCCAGGCGGTCTCGGAGCGCGGGACGCAACGGCCGCCGACGGGAGGTGCTCGTCCGCGCTACGTCGACGTCAAGGGCAACGGCCACGAGGTCGACGGCCGTCATCAACGCCGCCGAGGCCGGGTGCCGTCGACGCTCCAGCGTCGGAGGCGAGCGTCGAGATCCGCTACCTACCGATTCGACCCCGAGGTGACTCGTCATCGACCGCCCACCGGTGCTCGACGACACGATCGTGGGTCTCTTTCGCGTCGGCACCGCGGTCTTCGCCGTGCTGCATCGCGATCGGCACCTTCGTGCGCTGACAGCTCGTGCTGGTCGGCCGCCGTCGACGCGACCCGGGCGAGCGGGCTCAGCTCCGGTCGGTCGAGGGCGACGTAGTCGCGGGCGTCGGAGCCGGTGTACCACTGGCGGGGACGGCTGATCTTCTGCTCCTTGTCGCCGAGCAGTTCCTGCCAGTGGGCCAGCCAGCCGGCGGTGCGCGGGATGGCGAACAGCACGGTGAACATGTCGACCGGGAACCCCATCGCCTGGTAGATCAGGCCGGAGTAGAAGTCGACGTTCGGGTACAGCTTGCGGCTGATGAAGTAGTCGTCGCTCAGCGCGACCTCTTCGAGCTTCAGGGCGATGTCGAGCAGCGGGTTCTTCCCGGTCACCTCGAACACGTCGTAGGCGGCCTTCTTGATGATCGTCGCCCGCGGGTCGTAGTTCTTGTAGACCCGGTGGCCGAAGCCCATCAGTCGGCCCTTGCCGGCCTTGACGTCGTCGATGAACGCCGGAACGTTGTCGAGCGTGCCGATCTCGCTGAGCATCCGCACGACCGCCTCGTTGGCGCCGCCGTGCAGCGGGCCGTAGAGCGCCGAGGCCGCGGCCGAGCACGCCGAGTAGGGGTCGGCCTGGCTGGAGCCGACGACCCGCATCGCGGTGGTGCCGCAGTTCTGCTCGTGATCGGCGTGGAGGATGAACAGGATGTCCATCGCCCGCTCGAGCACGGGGTCGACCTCGTAGTCGCCGACCTTCCACATCATGTTGAGGAAGTTCGCCGGGGAAGCTGAGGTCGTTGTTCGGGTAGTTGAACGGCAGCCCGACGCTGAATCGGTGGCACATCGCCGCCAGCGTCGGCATCTTGGCGATCAGCCGCAGGATCTGCTTGTCCCGGCTGGCCTTGTCGTCGATGTCCTTGGCGTCGTTGTAGAACGTGCCGAGGGCGGCGACCGCCGAGACGAACATGCCCATCGGGTGGGCGTCGTAGTGGAACCCGTCGACGAACCGCTTGCGCATGTTCTCGTGGATGAACGTGTGGTGGACGACGTCGTAGGTCCACTGCTCGAGCTGCGGCCTCGTTCGGCAGCTCACCGTTCAGCAGGAGGTAGGCGACCTCGAGGTAGGTCGACTTCTCGGCGAGCTGCTCGATCGGGTAGCCGCGGTAGCGCAGGATCCCGGCGTCGCCGTCGAGGTAGGTGATCGACGAGCGGCAGGCCGCGGTCGACAGGTAGGCGGGGTCGTACATCCGCAGGTCGGGATCGAGTTCGCGGAGCGCGGACGACGGGAACACGCCGTCGGTGATCGGGACGGTGACCTGCTTGCCGGTCCGGTCGTCGATGATGGTGATGGTGTCGGGCACCTTGCTCGTCCCCTTCGTGGTCGCCATGGTTGAAAACGTCGGGGGCTTCCTCCCCGCCGGGCGAGGATAATCAGCCCTACGGGCGCCGGTACCCGCTCGCACCACCTCGAAATCTTCCGTTCGTTTCACCCGTCGGGTCCGAGCGGCTGATCAGCAGGGCGCGTTGTCGTGCTTTGCGGGCGAGAGCGCGCTCACGCTTGTCGGTCGAGCATCGTCGAGCGCATCGGCAGATCACCGAGCGGGTCTCGGCCGGGCTCGATCACCGCGTCGACGAAGCCGCGCTCGGCGGCGATGTAGGGATTGAGCAGCCGCTCGGCGTAGTCGGCCTCGAACGCGGCCCGCTCCTCGGCGGTCGCCCGGCGCTGCAGGATCGCCGCGGCCTGGCCGGCACCCATCACCGCCAGTTCGGCCCACGGCCAGGCCACGCAGAGGTCGTTGCCCATCCGCTTCGAGTCCATGACGATGTACGCCCCGCCGTAGCTCTTGCGCAGGATCACGCAGATCCGCGGAACCGTGGCCCGTCCGTAGGCGAACACGAGTTGAGCGCCGTGGCGGATCATCCCCCGCCACTCGAGGTCCTTGCCCGGATAGAAGCCGGGCGTGTCGACCAGCGTGATGATCGGCAGGTTGAACGCGTCGCAGAACGCGACGAACCGGGCCCCCTTCTGCGACGCCGGGAATGTCGAGCGTGCCGGCCAGGGCGATCGGCTGGTTGGCGACGATGCCGACCGGCCGGCCGTCGATCGTGGCGAACGCGGTGACCAGGTTGGGTGCCCATCGGGCCCGAACCTCGAGCAACTCGCCGTCGTCGACGAGGCGCACGCATGACGGCGCGGACGTCGTAGCTGCCGGTCGACGACGGGGGGATCAGTTCGCCCGGCTTCGGGGGTCGTCGCGGTCGGCCGGATCGTCGGTCGGCCAGCGCGGTGGCTCCTCGTCGACGTTCGCCGGCAGATACGCCAGCAACTGGGCCGCCGCGTCCAGCGCGGCCGCGCGATCGGCGACGACCAGGCTGGCGGCGCCGCTGAAGCGGGCGTGAGTGCTGGCGCCGCCGAGCTCGTCGTTGTCGACCACCACCCCGGTGAACTCGGCCACCATCGTCGGGCCGGAGACGAAGGCGTAGGCCGACTCGGTCATGATCACGTGGTCGGCGAGACCGAGCAGCAGCGCCGGGCCCGGAGACCGCCGGACCGTCGACGATGAAGATCATCGGGACCCGTCCGGAGCACTGGGCGAGCGCCCGGGCGGCGCGCCCCCACCCGTGCGAGCGCCGCGATGCCTTCGAGGATGTCGGCGCCGCTCGAGCCGATCGTGGCGACGAGCGGGAGTCCCTGTTCGCCGGCCGAGTCGGCGGCGGCCGCGATCGTCTCCGACGCGATCGACGACAGCGCCCCCTGCCGAATCTGCGGCGTCGACCTCGAGCAGCACGACCGCGCGCGCCCATCGAGCTCACCGACCTCGACGGCGCGACCCCGGGCGCCATCCTGGCGCAGTCCGACTGGTCGTGACCATCGCCGCGGTACGCTACCCGGTCGACACCCGGCGACCAGCCGTGGTCGAGCCGTCCCGAGCCCGGCGAGCAGCGGGCTGACGCTGCCGACGTGTACGCCGGGCTGGTCCGGTCCACCTCGAGCTCGATCGAGCTGGTCGGAGCAGCTCGAGCACGGCGCGCACCGCGGTGGTGGGCGCCGGGCGGCGCCGATGCGCCCAGCCGACCACCCGCCGGGGGAGTTCGGGCACCCGGACCCGGCGGAAGCCGTTCGGGAGCGGCACGGGGAGAGCCGTCGCCGGGATGATCGTCGGGCCGAAGCCCTCGAGGGCGAGCGAGGCGAGCAGCCGGACCCCGTCGATCTCGGCCAGCGCGGTGAGCTCGATGCCGGCATTCGCAACTGCTCGGTCGATCGACCGGCGCAGCGCCGTGCCGCGGGCGCGAGCAGCAGCGGATGGCCGGCCAGCTCGGTGAGTGGGCAGCTCGTCGTGCTCACCGAGTGGGTGGTCGAGCGGTGGCGACCAGGACGAGGTCCTCGGCGAACAGCGGTTCGACGGCCAGCTCGGGATCGTCGACCGGGAGGTGGACGATCGCCGCGTCGAGATTGCCGTCGAGCAGCCGGGGGACGAGCGACGTGGTGTTGCCCTCGACACCACGGTGCGCACGTTCGGGTGGGTCGCAGCGAGCTGGCGCAGGAGCTGGGGCATGAGCCAGCGCGCCGTGGTCGCGATGGCGCCGATGTGGGCCTCGCCGGCGACCAGTTCGCCCAGGTCAGGGCGGACATCGGCTGGCAATGGCATCGAGCTCACGCTGGATCTTTCGCGCCCGTTCGACGACGATGACGCCTTCATCGGTGAGCCCGCCCCGAGCCCGATCGACGAGCACGGTTCCCAGCTCCTTCTCCAGATGGGCGATGTGGCCCGACACGTTCGACTGCACCGTGTAGAGGGCGCGCGCCGCGGCGCTGAACGACCCGTGGTCGGCGATCGCGACGAGGGCGGCGAGCTGTCGGAGATCCATCTGCAGAAGAGATACTAACTATCTCTTGAAGCGGCTTGAACGATCACCTATTCACGTGCATACTTTCACATGAAGTCGAAGTCAGCCTCCCCCCAGACGCTGGCTCGATGAGAACCCACCATGCGGATCCCCCAATCCGCCTGGGTTCCAGGTTGAGAGGCGCCGCTTCCCCCAAGCGGCGCCTTTCCCTTTTTCGCCGTTGGCTCCGCGGGAGCGAACGCCGCGTCGAACCTGGGGGTTTGGTCGGTTTGCTCGGTGCGGGCCCCGGTGTCCCGTACGCTCTGGCGCGATGAGCAGGGGAGCAGCGTTCTTCGACCTCGACCGGACCCTCTTGGCGGGGGCGTCGGCCCGGTGTTCTCCGACGCGCTCAAGGCAGCCGGCGTCGTGTCGCGCTCGGTTCCCGGCGAACAGCTCCTCTACGGGCTGTTCAACGTCGTGGGTGAGACGCTGCCGTCGATGGCGCTGGCCCGTCAGGGCGCAACGATGGCCAAGGGGAAGTCGGCGGCCGCGGTTCGTACGGCTGCCATGGAGGTGGCACCGCGACTCGTCGCCATGGTCCAGCCGTTCGCTGCCCGGGTCTTCGCCGAGCACCGCGCCGCCGGTCGCCCCATCGTGCTCGCCACCACCACCCCCTACGACCTGGTCAAGCCGTTCGCCGATGCCCTCGGGCTGGACGATGTCGTGGCCACTCGCTACGGCGTCGACTCGGCCGGCAACTACGACGGTGGCCTCGATGGGCCCTTCGTCTGGTCGGCGGGCAAGCTCGCCGCCGTGCGCACCTGGGCGGCCGGGCACGGCTATCGACCTGGCGAAGAGCTACGCCTACTCCGACTCGTTCTACGACACGCCGCTGCTCGCCGCGGTCGGCAACCCGATCGTCGTGAACCCCGACCCTCGCATGGTGCTGATGGCCATCGCCCGTCGCTGGCCGGTCATTCACCTCGACGTGCCGCCCGGCGTGCAGAAGGTGCCGGTCATGGGTCTGGAGTTGCAGAAGGTGGCGATGAGCTTCCTGCACCCGGCGATGTTCCCGTTCGCCCGATTCGAGTTCGACGGGGTCGAGCACGTGCCGGCGCACGGCCCGGCGATCCTGGTCGGGAACCACCGCTCGTACTTCGACCCGATCGCCATCGCGCTGCTCGTCGCCCGCACGGGCCGCCAGGTGCGCTTCCTCGGGAAGAAGGAGGTGTTCGACGCTCCGATCGTCGGCCAGATCGCCACTGCGATGGGCGGTATCCGGGTCGAACGCGGAACCGGATCCGACGAGCCGCTGAAGGCGGCCGCCGATGCCCTGGACGCGGGCGAGATCGTGGCCCTGATGCCGCAGGGAACGATCCCGCGTGGTCCGGCCTTCTTCGAGCCGGTGCTCAAGGCCCGCTGGGGTGCCGCCAAGCTGGCCGAGATGACGCGGGCTCCGGTGATACCGATCGGGCTCTGGGGCACGGAACGGGTCTGGCCCCGCTCCGGTCGGCTCCCGAACGTGCTCAACGTCTTCGACCCGCCTCAAATCTCGGTTCGAGTGGGCGAGCCGGTGGCGATGAAGTACCGAAGTGCCGATGCCGACACCAAACGGATGATGAAGGCCATCACCGACCTGCTGCCGCCCGAGGCCCGCAAGCGCCGTACCCCGACGGCCGCCGAGCTGGCGCTCACGTACCCGCCGGGCTACCACGGCGCGCCGGAGCTCGAAGGCGAACGCCGCCCCGGCACCGACTGATCGCCGCTGGTGGTCAGGAAAATGGCCGCCCATCGAAGCGGTCGAGTGTCGTGAAGGACTCGACCGGATTCCGACGAAGCTTGGTCGGTTGGTGCACGGGATGCCCGAGGAAGATCGTGGCGGCGATCGCCCAGTCCTGCGGCAGGCCCAACAGCGGCCCCGCCTCTCGCTCGGCGCGGGCGAGGAACGTGGTCAACACCCCGCCCAAGCCCAGAGCCCGGGCGGCCAGGAGCAGGTTCCAGCAGAACGGGTAGACCGACGCGCCGCCGACCAGCGTCGGGCGGTCGAGGTCCTTGTCCATCATCGCCACCTGGGAGAGGTCGGCGGCGATGACGAGCATCACCGGGACCCGTTCGAGATCGGCGAGCAGCGGGTTCGGTCGAGCCTCGAACGGGCCGGTGGGTGGGCTCCACCCGGTCGGTGGCGCGACGGTGAACGGCGTGACGCCCGTCGCGCCCCACGCCTGGTATTCGTCGCTCACCGACCGCATGAGCGCTCCGAGCTGACCGCGCAGGACCCGGTCCTGCACGACCGCGACGCGCCAACACTGCCGGTTCCCGCCGCTCGGCGCGAACCGTGCGGTGTCGAGCAGCTCCCGCACGACGGTGTCGTCGATCGGCTCGTCCGTGAAGGAGCGCACCGCTCCGGTGCTGCGCAGCGTGGCGTTCAGGTCGAGTGAGTTCACCTCGGCGACGGTAGTGCTCCCGGCCAGTGTCGAGGCTCGATCAGCCGTCGCCGCGGGCGACCTTCTCGCGGACGATGTTCAGCGCCGAACCGGCCTTGAACCAACCGACCTGCTCGTCGTTGAACGTGTGGGTGGCCTCGAAGTCGATCACGGTGCCGTCGGGCTTGCGGATCTGGCACTTGACCGGTTGGTCGGGTACCGGCGGCAGGTTCAACACGCTGATGCGATCGTCCTCGCCGATGAGGTCGTAGGTGGCCGGATCGGCGAACGTCAAGGGCACCATCCCCTGCTTCTTCAGGTTGGTCTCGTGGATCCGGGCGAAGCTGCGCACCAGGATGACCCGGCCGCCTCGGAACCGGGGCTCCATGGCGGCGTGTTCGCGGCTCGAGCCCTCGCCGTAGTTCTTGTCGCCGATCGCAACCCACGGCTGCCCTACTTGCCCGTAGTGCTTGGCGATCTCGGGGAAGCTCTTCGTGGTGCCGTCGAGCTGGTCCTTGCCTTCACCGACGGCGCCGGTGAAGGCGTTCACCACGCCGAGGAACAGGTTGCCCGAGATGTTCTCGAGGTGGCCGCGGTAGGTGAGCCACTTGCCGGCCGCCGAGATGTGGTCGGTGGTGCACTTGCCCTGAGCCTTCATCAGCACTGGCAGATCGAGGTAGTCCTGACCGTCCCACGGCGTGAACGGGTCGAGCAGCTGGAGCCGGTCGGAGGTCGGGCTGACTTCGACGACGATGTCCGAACCGTCGGCGGGCGGAGCGATGAACGTGTCGACCCCGGGGTCGTAGCCGTTGGCAGGCAGCACTTCACCGACGGGAGGATCGAGCTTGACCTCGATGCCTTCGTCGTTGGTGAGGGTGTCGGTGGTGGGGTCGAAGTCGAGCCGGCCGGCCAGGGCGAGGGCGATCACCGTGTCAGGACTGGTGACGAAGCTCAAGGTGTTGGCCGAGCCATCGTTTCGCTTCGGGAAGTTGCGGTTGAACGAGTTGACGATGGAGTTCGGCTTGTCGGTGATCTCCTTGGCCCGCTCCCATTGCCCGATGCACGGACCGCAGGCGTTGGCCAGCACGGTGCCGCCGATCGCTTCGAGGTCGGCCATCAGGCCATCGCGTTCGATGGTTGCGCGGATCTGTTCCGAGCCTGGGGAGATCAGCAGGTCGGTCTTCGATCGCAGACCCTTGGCGGCGGCCTGCCGGGCGACCGACGCGGCGCGTGTGATGTCCTCGTAGGAGGAGTTGGTGCACGATCCGATCAACGCGGCGGAGATGTCGAGCGGCCAGTCGTTCTCAACCGCTGCTGCGCCGACCCCGCCGGCGCCGATCTGGTGGGCGCGGTCGGGGGAGTGGGGTCCGTTGATGAGCGGCTTGAGCTGATCGAGGTCGATCTCGATCACGCGGTCGTACAGCGCTCCGTCGTCGGGCCGCAGATCGTGCACCACGTGATCGGCGGCATCGGCGATGGCCTCGCGCCCGGTGGCCTTCAGATATGCCGCCATGTTGGCGTCGTAGCCGAACACCGAGCACGTCGCTCCGATCTCCGCGCCCATGTTGCAGATGGTCGCCTTGCCGGTTGCCGAGATCGTGTCGGCGCCGGGGCCGAAGTACTCGACGATGGCGCCGGTGCCCCCCTCGACGGTGAGCACGCGGGCGACTTCGAGGATGACGTCCTTCGGCGATGACCATCCCGACAAGGTCCCGGTGAGCTTGACCCCGATGACCTTGGGCCACCTGACGTTGAACGGGAAGCCGGTCATCACATCGACGGCATCGGCACCGCCGACTCCGATGGCGACCATGCCGAGCCCACCGGCGTTGGGCGTGTGGGAATCGGTGCCGATCATCATCCCGCCGGGGAAGGCGTAGTGCTCGAGCACGACCTGGTGGATGATGCCGCTGCCGGGTGCCCAGAACCCGATGCCGTACTTGGCCGACACCGAGCGAAGGAAGTCGTAGACCTCTTTGTTGGTGTCGATGGCGACGCCCATGTCGATGCGGGCGCCGACCTTGGCGAGGATGAGATGGTCGCAGTGGACGGTGGAGGGAACCGCGGTCTGCGGTAGGCCGGCGGTCATGAACTGCAGCAGCGCCATCTGGGCGGTTGCGTCCTGCATGGCCACGCGGTCGGGCTGGAAGTCGGCGTAGCTGCGACCACGCTCGAGCTCCTGGCCTTCGGGGTCCGAGAGGTGATTGATGAGGACCTTCTCGGTCAGGCTGAGCGGGCGACCGAGCCGTTGACGCCCGAGCGCCACTCGCTCCGGCAGCGTGGCGTACACCTGCTCGACGAGTTCGATGGGGGTACCTGCGCTCGCGGCCATGTGGTTGTGCTCCTCCTGCGTCGCCCGTCGGGGCGGTGTCTGTGTAGACAAGTATAAGACAAGTTGCCCCGGCAGGGCAACCATCCCGTGCGTCCCGGAAGGGCGCCGATGTCGTCGAACGACGTTACGCCAGTCGGAACGGGTGGGGCTTGCAGGGATCGACCGAGGAGACAAGCATGCGACGAGTGCGCACGATCAGGTACCAGGAGATCGCCGACACCCTCCGCGAGCGAGTGGCCGGCGGCGCCTATGCCGCCGGACGAGTGCTGCCCAGCGAATCGGAGCTCTCGGTGGAGTTCGCGGCCAGCCGAGTCACGGTCCGTCGGGCGCTGGAGACGTTGCGCGATGCGGGGCTCGTCGATGCTCGCCAAGGGTTCGGCTGGTTCGTCGCCGCGTCACCCCTGCGCCAGACCCTGGCGCAGCTGGGCACCATCGAGGCCCAGATGGAGGCCGAGGGGCTGCGTTCCGAGCGGCGCGTCATCGAGTTCGCGTTCGACGTCGCCCCGGTCCACGTCGGACGGGTGCTCGGCACCGAACAGGTGCTCCGGGTCAAGCGGTTGAACCTGGCGAACGACGTCCCGTTCGCGGTGGTGACGGTGTGGTGCCCGGCCGAGCTGGGCCAACACCTCTCGCGGCGCGATGTCGAACGCCAGCCCTTCTACGAGCTGCTCGGAGTGGAGCTGCGCGGCGCCACGCAGACGATCGGCGCCGACGCGGCCTCCATCGAGGACGCCGGGCTGCTCGGAGTGCCCCCCGGCTCTCCCGTGCTGCGCTGCCAGCGGATCACCACGTCGATCGACGGCCGGCCCGTCCTCGTGTCCGAACACGTCTTCCCCGCTCACCGCACCGAGTTCGTCGTCGATCTGCCCCAGGCCGAGCCGTCGATCTCACCGACCGGCCTCCGGCTCGTCGACTGAGAGATTCTTGGGAAGATTCCCGGCGCCCGTGCGCCCACCGAACGCGATCAGAAGGTGTTCCAGTGGACGAGGGGGGCGAGGTCGACTCGCTTGGCGGGCTTGAAGTCGGTGCCGATGGTGTAGGCGATGGGGAACAGTCCGGCCTGGGTGTAGCGCTCGTACGGGATGCCGAGGATGTCGGCGGCCTCGCGCTCGCGGGGGAGATGCAGGGTGGTCCAGGCGGTGCCCAGCCCCCGTTCGCGAGCGGCCAGCATGAAGCTCCACACTGCGGGCAGGATCGAGCCCCACATCGAAGCCCCGGCGAACGCATCGAGCCCGTCCAGGCGGCCTTCGAGCAACGGCACCATCAGCACGGGCGCACGATGGAAGTTGTCGGAGAGGTACTGCGCCGAGCTCTTCACCGACTCCTGTTGGGCGGTGCGCAGATCGTCGGCGCCGAACTGCCGGCCGGGAGCGTTGACGTACGGCTCGAAGGTGGCGGCGTAGAGGTCCCGCAGGGCGCGCTTCTTGTCGTCGTCCTCGACGAACATCCACTGCCAGCCCTGGGAGTTCGAGCCAGTCGGCGCCTGAACGGCCAGTTCGAGGCACTCCATGATCACCTCGCGGGGGACCGGCCGATCGAAGTCGAGTCGCTTGCGGACGGCGCGGGTGGTCGACAGGACCTGATCAGCACTGAGTTGGAGGTTCATGCCTGGAGCTTGTCACCCCGGCGAGGCTTCCTCCGACGGGAGGTGTCAGTGGCGTGAGCTGCGCCGTTGGTCGACACCGACCGCGACGGCGGCCGCGACGCAGACACCGGCCACCCACGGCAGGCTGCTCGTGCCGGCCACCAGCACGATCGCAGCGATCGCCGCCAGCACCATCACCCCGATCGATCCCTGCATCTCCACCTGCTCCATCTGTACCGAACGAGCGACATTCGCTCGATGGACATGACGCCCGACTCAAGGTGGAATGACGATCTCGGCTCGAATCTTGAGGATGTGGCCTCGAGCGTCACGCAGGGTGGAAGTCGAGAGGAACCTTGAGGATCGGTCCGCTCCGTCGACGATGGCCGGCACCGATCAGACTGTCCGCATGGCAGACCATGCGACGGCTGAGCGGGTAGTGGTGACGATCGAGGACGGGATCGCCGTCGTCCGGCTCAATCGACCGGAGAAGCGCAATGCGCTCGACGGCGCGATGTTCTCGGCGATCGCCTCGGCCGGCGCGCGGCTGCGCACCGAGCCGGGCGTCCGGGCAGTGGTCCTGGTCGGGGAGGGCCCGTCGTTCTGCGCCGGACTCGACTTCTCGGCGTTCGAGGCGATGGCCGCCGGCAACCGGAGCGCGGCTGAGGCGCAGAGCGATGTGGGCAACCCGGGGTCGATGGAGGCCGGGCGGATCACCCATCTCGGGCAGCAGGTGGCATGGGTGTGGCAGGAGGTGCCGGTTCCGGTGATCGCCGCGCTGCACGGTCACGCGCTGGGCGGGGGCCTCCAGATCGCGCTCGGGGCCGACCTGCGAGTCGCCCACCCGGCCACGCAGATGTCGGTCCGGGAGGTGTTCTGGGGTCTCGTCCCCGACATGACGGGAACCCAGGTGTTGAGCACGCTGGTCCGCCCGGACATCGCCAAGGAGCTCACGTTCACCGCCCGGGTGTTCTCCGGTGCCGAGGGTGCCGCGCTGGGCCTGGTGACGCGCCTGTCGGAGACCCCGTACGACGACGCGATGACGCTCGCCCGAGCGATCGCGGTCAACTCCCCTGATGCAGTTCGCGGCTCCAAGGAGCTGTTCAACCGGGTGTTCTCCGCCGGCGCAGCCGAGCAGTTCGCCGAGGAACGTCGGGTGATCGGATCGCTCATCGGCTCGCCGAACCAGGTCGAGGCGGTGATGGCGGGCCTCCAGAAGCGGGCCGGGAACTTCACCTGATGTTCGACCGCCCGCTCTGAAAGGGATTGCCCGGGTTCGGCATCGAGCACCTAAGATCGGTCACTCGGGCCAATGTCGTCCCGTCCACCCAGCCGGTCTCGACTCCGTGGTGAAGGACGATCCATGCACTCGCAACTGCCCGCCCCCCAGGGGCTCTATGACCCTCGGTTCGAACACGACGCCTGTGGCGTGTCGTTCGTGGCCAACATCGCGGGCGAGCGCAGCCGAGCACTGGTGGCGATGGCCATCGGCGCGCTCTGCAACATGGAACATCGCGGCGCCACCGGCGCCGAAGCCGACACCGGCGACGGTGCGGGCATCTTGATCCAGGTGCCCGACCGCTTCCTGCGAGACGTCGTCGAGTTCGAACTGCCTGCCGCCGGCGCGTACGCGGTGGGGCTGGCGTTCCTGCCGGCCGACCCGGCGGCGGCTGCCGCATCGATGGCGTCGATCGAGGCGATCGTGGCCGAGGAGGGGTTGGCGACCCTGGGCTGGCGCGCCGTTCCGGTGCGGCCCGAGTACTTGGGCAAGACCGCCCGCGAGGTGCAGCCGGCGATCCACCAACTCTTCATCCACGACCCCGCCGAAGCGACCAGCGGCATCGCCCTCGACCGGAAGGTGTTCATCGCGCGCAAGCGGGCCGAGCGTCAGCTGCCGCTCGAACAGTCCGTGTACTTCCCGTCGCTCTCCAGCCGCACCATCGTCTACAAGGGAATGCTGACCACCCCGCAGTTGGGGGTGTTCTACAGCGATCTGCAGGACGAGCGGGTCGAATCGGCGCTCGCCCTCGTGCACAGCCGATTCTCCACGAACACGTTCCCGAGCTGGCCCCTGGCTCACCCGTATCGCTTCATCGCTCACAACGGCGAGATCAACACCGTGCAGGGCAACCGCAACTGGATGCGCACTCGAGAGGCACTCTTGGCGAGCGACCTCGTGCCCGGACTCGAGCGCGCCTTTCCGATCTGCCGCGAATGCGGCGAGCGATTCGGCGAGCTTCGACGAAGTGCTGGAGCTGCTCCACCTCGGTGGTCGCTCGCTGCCGCACGCGGTGCTGATGATGATCCCCGAAGCGTGGGAGAACCACGCCTCGATGGACCAGGCGAAGCGCGACTTCTATCGTTTCCACGCCGCCATGATGGAACCGTGGGACGGTCCGGCGAGCGTGGCGTTCACCGACGGCACCGTGATCGGCGCAGTGCTCGACCGCAACGGGTTGCGCCCCAGCCGATACTGGGTCACGAGCGACGATTTCGTGATCATGGCGAGCGAGGTCGGGGTGATCGAGCTCGATCCGGCCAAGGTGGTGCGCAAGGGGCGCCTCCAGCCCGGCCGCATGTTCCTGATCGACACCGCTCAGGGTCGCATCCTCGACGACGAAGAGGTCAAGCAGACGCTGGCGGCGGAGCACCCGTACGGCGAATGGCTCGCCCAGGGAATGGTCGACCTCGAGGCGCTTCCGGCACGCGACCACGTCGTGTTCAGCTCCGACAGCGTGCTGCGCCGTCAGCAGATGTTCGGCTACACCCACGAGGAGTTGAAGGTCATCGTGGCGCCGATGGCCAAGAACGGCGCCGAGCCGATCGGATCGATGGGCACCGACACCCCGATCGCTGTGCTGTCGCAGCGCTCGCGCCTGCTGTTCGACTACTTCCAGCAGCTGTTCGCCCAGGTCACCAACCCGCCGCTCGACGCCATCCGTGAAGAACTGGTGACCGCGCTCGGGTCGTCGGTGGGGCCCGAGTCGAATCTCCTCAACCCGTCGCCCGAGAGCTGCCGGCTGCTGTCGTTGAGCTTCCCGATCCTCGACAACGACCAGCTCGCCAAGATCATCCACATCAACGACGACGGCACGTTCCCGCACCTCAGGTCGGTCGTGCTCCCGGCCCTCTATCGGGTGAAAGGTGGCGGACTCGCGCTGCGCCGTGCGCTGGACAACCTCCGTCACTCGGTGACCCAGGCGATCGACGACGGGGCTCGGATCATCGTGTTGTCCGATCGCAACAGCGATGCGTTCGAGGCGCCGATCCCGTCGCTGCTGGCCACTGCCGCGGTGCATCACCACCTGGTGCGGACCAAGCAGCGCACCCAGGTCGGCCTGGTGATCGAGACCGGTGACGCCCGCGAGACCCACCACATGGCCCTCCTCGTCGGGTACGGCGCCGGGGCCATCAACCCGTATCTCGCCTTCGAGTCGATCGAGGACATGATCGCCAACGATCTCAACGGCTTGGGGGGGATGGATTCGCGGAAAGCCGTCAAGAACTACATCAAGGCCGCCGGCAAGGGCGTGCTCAAGGTGATGTCGAAGATGGGCGTGTCGACGGTGGCGTCGTACACCGGTGCGCAGATCTTCGAAGCGATCGGTCTCGGGCACGAACTGGTCGACGAGTACTTCACCGGCACGGTGAGCCGGCTCGGTGGGATCGGCCTCGACGAACTCGCCACGGAAGTCGCCACCCGCCATGCCACTGCGCACCCGTCGAACCCGGAGCAACGCGCCCATCGCAAGCTCGAGCTCGGCGGCGAGTACCAGTGGCGTCGCGAAGGCGAGTACCACCTGTTCAACCCCGAGACCGTGTTCAAGCTCCAGCACGCCACCCGGGCCAAGCGGTACGACATCTTCAAGCAGTACTCGACCCTCGTCGACGACCAGTCGAAGCGCCTCGCCACGTTGCGCGGGCTGTTCGAGTTCAAGCCCGGGGAGCGGCCGGCGGTGCCGATCGACGAAGTCGAACCCGTCAACGAGATCGTGAAGCGGTTCTCCACCGGCGCCATGAGCTACGGCTCGATCAGCGCCGAGGCGCACGAGACGCTCGCCGTCGCGATGAACCGACTCGGTGCGAAGAGCAACACCGGCGAGGGCGGCGAGGACCCCGAGCGGTTCGTGCCACTGGCGAACGGCGACTCGAAGCGCTCGGCGATCAAGCAGGTCGCCTCCGGCCGGTTCGGGGTGACGAGCGAGTACCTCACCAACGCCGACGATCTCCAGATCAAGATGGCGCAGGGCGCCAAGCCCGGTGAGGGCGGGCAACTCCCCGGCCACAAGGTGTATCCGTGGGTCGCCAAGACCCGCCACTCCACACCCGGTGTGGGCCTCATCAGCCCGCCACCGCACCACGACATCTACTCGATCGAGGATCTCAAGCAACTGATCCACGACCTGAAGAACTCGAACCCACGCGGCGCGGGTGCACGTGAAGCTCGTCGCTGAAGTCGGGGTGGGCACGGTGGCCGCCGGCGTGAGCAAGGCCAAGGCCGATGTGGTGCTGATCTCCGGGCACGACGGCGGAACCGGTGCCTCGCCACTGACCTCGCTCAAGCACGCCGGCGCGCCATGGGAGCTCGGCCTCGCCGAGACCCAGCAAACCCTCTTGCTGAACGGTTTGCGCGACCGGATCGTGGTGCAGGCCGACGGGCAGCTCAAGACCGGTCGGGACGTCGTGATCGCCGCACTGCTCGGTGCCGAGGAGTTCGGATTCGCCACCGCCCCACTCGTCGTGTCGGGCTGCGTGATGATGCGCGTCTGCCACCTCGACACCTGCCCCGTGGGTGTGGCCACCCAGAACCCCGAGCTGCGCAAGCGGTTCAGTGGGCAGCCGGAGTTCGTGGTGACGTTCTTCGAGTACATCGCTGAGGAAGTGCGTGAACACCTCGCCGCACTCGGGTTCCGCTCGATCGCCGAAGCCGTGGGCCAGGTCCAGTTGCTCGACACCCGAGCGGCGATCGACCATTGGAAGGCGAAGGGACTCGACATCTCACCCATCCTCGCCGTGCCGCAGAACCCCTACGGGCAGACGCTGACCCAATCCGTCGGTCAGCAGCACGAGCTCGAGTACGCGCTCGACCAGCAGCTGATCAACTGGTGCCGGCCGGCCATCGACGACGGTCACGCCGTGAGCCTCGACGTGCCGATCCGCAACGTGAACCGCACCGTCGGCACGATGCTCGGTCACGTCGTGACCAAGGCGTGGGGTGGCGACGGCTTGCCCGACGACACGATCGACCTCCACTTCCGAGGCTCGGCCGGACAGAGCTTCGGAGCGTTCGTGCCGAAAGGGATCACGCTGCGCCTCGAAGGTGACGGCAACGACTACGTGGGCAAGGGGCTGTCGGGCGGCCGGATCGTGGTGTTCCCAGATCGTCGCGCCACGTTCCCCGCCGAGCACAACGTGATCGCCGGCAACGTCATCGGCTACGGAGCGACGGGCGGAGAGATCTTCCTGCGCGGCCTGGTCGGTGAGCGCTTCTGCGTGCGCAACTCGGGAGCCACCGCTGTCGTCGAAGGCGTGGGCGATCACGGCTGCGAGTACATGACCGGTGGCCGCGTGGTGGTGCTGGGCCCGACCGGGCGGAACTTCGGCGCCGGCATGAGCGGCGGCATTGCATACGTGTACGACGCCGATGACACGTTCGCCCAACGCGTCAACTACGACATGGTGCAACTCGAAGCGCTCGACGTCGACGACACGGAGTTCCTCCGCTCGGTGATCGCCCGGCACCACGAGCTGACCGACTCCGATGTCGCCAAGGGGCTCCTGGCCGAGTGGGACCAACAGGTCGGGCGGTTCCGCAAGGTCATGCCGCAGGACTACAAACGAGTCCTCGAAGCCATGAGAGCGGCCGAGGCGGCCGGGCTCTCCGAGCAGGAGACCCTCGACAAGGTGATGGAGACCTCCCGTGGGTGAGACGACCGGGTTCTTGAAGTGGGATCGCCAACTGCCGGCGCGTCGGCCGGTGCCGGTGCGGCTGCGCGACTGGAAAGAGGTCTACGAGCCCTTCCCCGACGAGCAACTGCAGCACCAGGCCGGGCGGTGCATGGACTGCGGCATCCCGTTCTGCAACAACGGGTGCCCGCTCGGCAACCTGATCCCCGACTGGAACGATCTCGTCTATCGCTCGCACTGGCGCGATGCCATCGATCGACTGCACGCCACGAACAACTTCCCGGAGTTCACCGGACGGTTGTGCCCGGCGCCGTGCGAGGCGGCATGCGTGCTCGGTATCAACGCCGACCCGGTGTCGATCAAACAGGTCGAGGTCTCGATCGTCGACCGGGCGTGGGACGAGGGTTGGATCGAGCCGCAGCCGCCGTCGGTGACCACCGGCAAGCGGGTCGCCGTCATTGGTTCGGGCCCTGCCGGTCTGGCAACGGCACAGCAGCTCACCCGGGCCGGCCATTCGGTCGTGCTGCTCGAGCGGGCCGATCGCATCGGTGGATTGCTGCGGTACGGGATCCCTGAATTCAAGATGGAGAAGCGTCACATCGACCGACGTCTGGCCCAGATGGAGGCCGAGGGCACTGAGTTCCGTGTCAACGCCGAGGTCGGGCGCAACGTCGACATCGAAGTGCTGCTCGCGACCAACGACGCGGTCGTCCTGGCGGGCGGGGCGACCCAGTGGCGCGACCTCCCGATCCCCGGCCGTGAGCTCCAGGGCATCCACCAGGCGATGGAGTTCCTGCCGCTCGCCAACCGGGTGCAGGAAGGCGATCTCGACGCCTCGCCGATCGACGTGCACGGCAAACATGTCGTGATCATCGGCGGAGGCGACACGGGCGCTGACTGCCTGGGCACCTCACATCGACAGGGCGCGGCGTCGGTCACGTCGCTGGAGATCATGCCCCGCCCGCCCGACTCGCGTGCCGGGAGCAATCCGTGGCCGCAGTGGAGCCTGGTGTACCGGGTTGCCTCCGCCCATGAGGAGGGCGGCGAACGGCTCTACAGCGTCAACACCGAGCGGTTCGTCGACGATGGCAACGGCCGGGTTCGGGCGCTGCTGATCCACGATGTCGAGATGGTCGACGGGCGGTTCCAGAAGATCGAAGGGACCGACCGTGAGCTCCCCGCCGACTTCGTGTTCCTCTCGATGGGCTTCCTGGGCCCGGAGAAGGGCTCGTGGCTCGACCAGCTGGGCGTCGCCTTCGACGAGCGGGGCAACATCGCACGCGATGCGTCGTTCATGACCAACGTTCCCGGGGTGTTCGTCGCCGGCGACATGGGGCGTGGGCAGAGCCTGATCGTCTGGGCGATAGCCGAAGGCCGCTCATGCGCGGCCGGGGTCGACCGGTGGTTGATGGGTGACACGACGTTGCCCGAACCGATCCAGCCGACCACCCGACCCCTCCAGTAGCGCAGGGCGTCCGTCATCGAATCGAAACATGCAGGTAGGCTCCCAGCCATGCGTACGCGCCCTGCGTCGGCCGTGGGTGGCCTGGTCCTCGCCGTGGTTCTCCCCATCGCACTCGGCGCTTGCTCGGTCGGCGGGTCCGATTCGACCACCTCCACCCTGCCGCCGCTCGCGAGCACCGAGTTCAAGACGATCCCGACCACCTCGACCACCCTGTCGCCGGATGCCGGTTCGGGCGGCGTGCCCGATACGCCGACCGGGGAGCAGTCGTACACGATCGCAGCCGGCGACTACCCGCTGAAGGTCGCGGGCCTGTTCGGCTGCAGCTGGGAGGAGATCGCGTCGTACAACGAAACGGACCCGTTGAAGTTCCCGTTCCCATCGACGCAGATTTTGATCCCGGCGACGTGTGGCGCCGAGGAGACCACCACGACGGCGGGCGCCGAGCAGACCCCGGCCAACACCACGACAACCGCGGCAGACCTGCCGGCCGGCCAGGCGGAGTACCCGATCGTGGCCGGCGACACGTTGTCAGGGATCGCCTCGAAGTTCGACACCACCATGCAGGCGATCGTCGACCTCAACGGCTGGGAAGACGGGTTCAAGCACGTGCTCATTCCCGGCGCGAAGATCAAGGTGCCCGTCGCCAGCTGAGCCGGCCACGGGTTCCGCTCGGGCCCCGTGCTCGTTATGGTGCGGACGTGCTGTCGATGGTGGAAGCCCGAGTGCTCGGTTCGCTCCTCGAGAAGGAGCGCACGGTTCCCGATCAGTATCCGCTGTCGCTGAACGCCATCCAGCTGGCGTCGAACCAGTCGACCAACCGTGAGCCGATCATGGCGGTGACCGAACGCGAGGTCGAGACGGCCCTCGCGTCGTTGAAGTCGCAAGGCCTCTTGCGGTTCGTGCACCCCACGAGCGGCCGGGGGGTCACCAAGTACCGTCAGATCTTCGACGAGCACCTCGGCCTCGAGCCCGACGCTACTGCGGTGATGTGCATGCTGCTCCTCCGTGGCCCCCAGACCGCCGGCGAGCTGCGGACCCGATGCGAACGGCTGCATGGCTTCGACTCGGTCGAGGGCATCGAGCGGGTGTTGCACGCCCTGGCGCACCGTGACGAGCCCTTGGCGCACCGGCTGGAACGCCAGCCGGGCCAGAGCCAGGCGCGATGGCAGCAGCTGTTCGCCGAGGAGGACCCGAGCCTGATGCTCTCGCATTCGCCAGCCGAAGCCCGGGTGCGCACGACCGGTTCCGAGGAACTGGCCGCCCTGCGAGCACGCGTCGACGATCTGGAAGCTCGTCTCGCGACCCTCGAACAACTGCTCGACTGATATCCCCGGCTCCGTTCGAGCGGGGAGGATGAGCGGCGGCGTTCAGCCGAGGTCGGGCCAGCGGCGTTTCTGCCGGCGGCGCACTCCGGCCATGCCGCGCTTGCGCTGTTCGGCCAGGGCCCAGGTGCGACGCCATCCGTTGTGCTCCGGGCCCGACAGCGCAGGGCTGGTGCCCGACGCGGCTCGGCGCCGAGCGGTGTACCAATCGGTGAGCGACTCGTCGCCCAGTTCCGTGACCGCAGTGGCGATGCGATCCGCGAACCGCTTCGTACTCTCACCGGCGAGACTCGACAGGGGACGGCCGAAGGTGACCCGGGTGTGTCCTCGCTTCGGGCGCTTCATGCCCTTGCCGTAGATCGATCCGGTTCCCTCGATGAACACAGGGATCACCGGAGCCCCGGTCTTGATCGACAGGTAGGCGGCTCCCGCCTTGAAGTCCTGACCCCAGCCATCGGGCGAGCGCCCGCCTTCGGGGTAGATGAGCAGACTCCACCCATCGTCGATCAGTGCCCGCAACTGATCGCTCGACTTGCGGGTGGTGGTCTCACGGTCGATCGGCAGCGCATTCATCGTCAGCGCCGCGAACGAGCCACTGACACGAGTGGTGAAGAAGAAGTCGGCCGCGGCAGCCACCATCAGCTTGTGTCGCCACGGCTCGGGGATCGACGTGATCGACAACGGGGTGTCGAGGTGCGAGTGGTGGTTGGGCGTGAAGATCACCGCGGGCGGGTCGTCGAGACGGCGCAGATCCGTCAGCCGGTCGACTCCCTCGACCACTGGGCTGGCCAACGCCTTCACCATCAGGCGCATCGGTCCGGCCACGATCATCGATCGCGCGACACGCGCCGGGTAGCGCCGCGCCCAGTCGGTCTCGAAGTCGGGGCCGAGCTTGGACGAGACCGCGGGAACCTCGATGCCCCGGGGGATCGACGGCGAGCGATACGGGAACCCGGTGCGAGCGACGACCGAGCGGACCTTGCGGGCCTTGCGTTGCGTGGATCGCACGGCGCGTCCGGCCATGCGACGGGTGGCGAGCGGCACCGGGGTGCCGCGGCGCACTGCCATCACTTCACGTCCGCGACCAGGACGGCCGGGACGTGCAGGTGGGTGATGGTCGGTGAGCGACCCACGACATCGCTGGCGATCTCGAACGCGTCGTCCATCGTCGAGGCCGGCGTGAACCCCAGCCGGCGCACGGTCGCGGGATGGCCGCCGACGATGATCACCTTGCCGGCGTGCTGCTGGCCGTGCGCGCCCCAGTACCACGCGTAGAACGGGTGCACGCCGTGGTAGGCGTAGCTGGTGCGGTACAGGTGCCGGTACCACTCGTCCTCGGCGTACTGCTTCTCCCACTTCTTGCCCATCTCCACCGGGTCGGTGGTGTCGGGGAGGACCTGTTCGAAGAAGTCGATGTAGCTCGGATGATGGACCGGGTGGAACTCGCGGTACGTGGGATGGGTCATGATCACGACCCCGCCCTCGCGCACCAGGGGCTTGCCGCGATACATGTTGAACAAGTAGCCCAACCCCATGCACATCACGAGGATCGGGTTCATGATCGACTCGGGGTTGTACGGGCTGATGAACGGGATGCCCAGCGTCAGAATGTCGGTCTGGCCCTGCACCTCGACCAGCTGCTGCTCGTAGACGTGTTGCAGGGTGAGCTCGTGCACCGCTTCGGTGCTCCCCGCCTGCACGCTGGTGGTGCGATACGGCGCTTCGATCGAGTGGAAGATCTTGCGGGCCAGCTTGGTGGGCGTGCGCTTCAGCGACGTCGCGGTGGCCAGGTAGGTGGCGCGGTCCTTGGCGTTCCACTCCCACTCTCGCTTGGAGAGGAAGTCGAACGGCGTGGGGAACGTGTCGGTGTTGAGCGTGGTCTCCACCGTGAACACCCGGGGACCGTGGTCGCGCAGCACCTTGCCGAGTCGCCACACGCTCTGGTGCAGCGCGCTGTTGTGGCGGTCCATCAGGCTGCGGGTCTGCTGCAGCGTCGGTCCGTTGTGGTGGACGCTCAGGCAGCGGTACGACGCCAGCCCGGTGGTGATCGACTTCCACCCGCCGTCCATGGCGACCTGGTTGACGTTGGCGTAGACGATCAGGTCGCTGTCGGCGGCCCGTTTGTTGATCTCGAGCACCTCGCCCTCGGGGGTGGTCCCGATCTCGGTGAGGTTGTCGTAGTCCTCGGCATCGTGCTGGTAGAGCATTCCGCGCGGGGCGAAGGCGTCGTAGATCCGGTCGCCGAGCACGTGGCGCAGTTCGTACTCGTGCATCCGGCGGTGCAGGCCGAGCGCCGCGATGAGGTGGACATCGTCGACACCGGCCTCGGCGGCCATGTCGAGCACCGCCTCGATGATGCGCTGACGGGTGTCGGGCTTGCGCATCTTCGGCAACGACAGGCTCGCGTCGTCGAAGGCGATGGTGAGCTTCATCCCCGGGAACAGCAGCGCCGGCAGCGGATCGGAGCCGTGCGGGTTCAGCAGCGCGTGCGCGGATCGCTCCGTCGACATCGTCGAGCGGGGCGAGCGGCTCGGGTGGGTAGATGATGCGGCTCCGGTCGGCCGGGAGCTTCTCGAGGCTGAACCCTTCGCCGCGCCAGAACAGGGTGGGTGGGGTCGAACGGTCGACGTCGAGCACGAAGCCAGGACGGGGCATCAGCAGATCCTCCGGTTCATCGGCGCTTCTCGCCGCGCAGGTCGAAGGCGATCTTCACGCCGCCTCGGCGACCTGCGGTTGCCGCGTGCTCGATGGCGTCGCGGTACTCGGACAATGGGTAGGTCTGGGACAGCAGGCGCCCGAGTCCGGCCGACTCGCGCGAGTTCGAAGGCCAGGTCGAAGGTCCGCCGCCGGCCGCCGTCGGGCAAGCGTCTCCGTGCCGTAGGCGTAGGCGCCGACGAGGTTCGTCTCGCGGTGCCAGAGCGTGGTGAGCTCCACCTTCACCTTGCCGGGCATGCCCACGAGCACGACCCGACCGCGGGGCCTCACGACCGCCAATCCTTGGGCGATGGAGTGCGTCGTTGCCCACGCAATCGATGAAGGTGTCGCACCCCCCGTGAGCTGGGCGCCGTAGGCCATCGACTTGGTCATCGAGCGGATGATGCGGGGGAGCTCGTCGCTCGTGCAGACCCTGTCGGCGCCGAAGACGCTTGGCCAGGCGGGCCTGTTCGGGGTAGCGGGCCGCGGCGACGATGGTGCACGCCGGCGGCGAACCGGCGCAGCGCGGCGATGGTCAGCAGGCCGAGCGTCCCGGCGCCGTACACCGCGACGATCTGGCCGTCCTCGGGCTCGGCCCGAAGCGCACCGTGGACCGCGCACGCCGTGGGCTCGACGAGCACCGCGTCCTCGTCGCTCATTCGATTCGGGCACCGTGTGGAGTTGGCTCGCGTGGGCGACCATCGCGGTGCCCCACCCGCCACCGGTGTCGCAGCAGAAGCCGGTCTGGAGCCCGGGTTCGACGCAGCCGAACGCCAGCCGCTCGCAGTTGCCGAGATTGCCCGAGGCGCACGAGGCGCACGGCGGGCGAGATCGCCCGGGCGACGCATCCGAGCACCGGTTCGAGCACCACCCGACGAGTGGTGCCGTCGGTTGTTGCTGCATCGGCAACGACTTCGTGGCCGGGAACGAATGGAAAGCTCACGATCGACTTCGAAGTATCGCGATGCCACGCCGTCGATGGTCGAGAGGTCCGACCCGCAGATGCCGGCGAGTCGGGGCTTGATCACCTGCCAGCCCGGGCCCGGAAGTTCGGGCGGGTCGATGTCGACGAGCTCGAGCGGGCCGTATGCGGCGCCGCCGCCAGGGCGGTACGAGCCGGCCAGGCGAGCCGCCGCGAACCGGGCGAGCTTGCGGTCGATCTGCAAGGCCTTCACGACGAGCCTCCCACCCGTTCGGCGAGGCGCCGCGGTAGCCGGGGCGTGCGTCGGCGCGGGTGGCGGCGACCGGCAACAACGACTGCGGGCTCCCCGGCGCCTTCGACCACTGCTCCACGAGCCAGCCGCGTTTGCGAGCGATGGCGGCCAGTCTCGTCTCGGGATTGACGGCCACCGGGAAGCCGACCGCTTCGAGCATCGGGAGGTCGGAGGTCGAGTCTGCGTAGGCCACGCTCTCGGAGAGCTTCAACCCTTCGGCCCGGCAGTAGTCGGCGAGCAGCTGGGCCCGCGTCTCGCCGGTCGGTGGCACCGAGGTCATCTGGCCCGTGTAGCGCCCATCGGCCGTGACGCCCATGTTGGCCGCGATGATCTCGTCGAACAGCGGACGGAGCGGTTCGACCACGAAGCTCAACGCACCGGTGATCAGCACCGTGCGATGTCCCAGCGCCTTGTGCTCACGGACCCGACGGATGGCCGCCGGGAAGCTCTTCGCCATGATCAGCGCGCTCAGCAACTCCTGCGCGTCTTCGGCGATCTGGTCGACCGGCGCGTTCTCGTAGCGGCGGTAGTAGAACCGCAGGAAGTCGCTGCGGTCCTTGCGGTCGAGCGCGAGCAGGCTCGGCGCCTCCCGCAGGGTGCGCAGCACGTATCGGGTCTTCTCGACGTTGTTGAGCCGCCGTGTGGCCAGCCACGAGTAACTGGCGACCACGTTCGAGGCGATCAGAGTGTTCTCGAGATCGAAAGCGGCCACATGCCGATCGGCCGAGAGCACCTGCTTGCGTACCCGAGTCGAACGGGTCTCCGTCTTCGACTTCCCCGGGGTGGTCTTGACCCGGCCGTGGTGCACGATGCTCGGAAGATGCGTCTCGGTGACGAACTTCGGCCAATCGATGATGCGCGGGTCGAACCAGAACGTGGCACGGTCGTGCTCGTCGAGGGTGTCCCACAGCGCGAGCAGGTTGTCGACGGAGTAGATCGCCTCGCATTCGGTGTAGAGCCCGTACAACTCCACGTACTCGAGTGCCCGTTCGACGTCGGCCCGCTTGTCCTCGAGCACCGCCGACCACTTCGCCTGCGTGCCCCGCAGCGGCAGTGACTGCAACACCTTTTCGGATCTGACGATCACCGCCTTGGCCCGCTCCAGCTGGCCTTGAACCCGGCCCCGGCCGGGGAAGCTCCAGTCGGGCACCACGATGGGTTGACCCTTCTGGTCGTAGAGCGGGTTGGCGGTGAACCAGGCCCGGACGTTGTCGACGAGCGTCTGGTAGCCGAGCGGGTTGACCGAGCCGCTGGCGACCTGGGTGATGGGCGCCGCCACGTCGGGGCCGGCTGCGGCCACCGCGATGATCGCGGCGACGACGTGATCGACGGGGATGACGTCGACCGTGCCCTCCGGCACGCCGGGGAACTCCTTGAGCAGTCCACGGGCGTAGGACAAGATGACCGGCTCGGCCATGCGGAAACCGCGGATCCAGCCGGGGAACGGTTCGGCGTGAGCGGACTCGATGATCGATGGCCGCACGATCGACACCGGCACGTTGCCCTTGTTCTCGTGCAGCGCCTGTTCCCCGAGCGCCTTGGTGTAAGCGTAGGCATCGGGCCATCCGATGCTCGCGGCGCGGGCGCGGCCGTGCTCGACGAGTTGGTCGTGGACCCATCGCTCGCGGAGCTGTTCGGTCTTCGCCGCGAGGGCAGGTGAGCCGGCCGCTCCGAGCTCGGTGCGGGCGTCGTGTCGGAACGAACGCAGTTGCTCGGGCATGCGGCTCGACGCCTCGATGTCACTCCGGAGCCGGCGCGAGGCTGCAACCTCGGTGCGCCAGTCGAGACCGAGGTCGAAGGGCCCGGCGGAGACCAGCTCTTCCGGAGCGGTCCCGCGCCGGTTGCCGGCGACGTAGCAGGTCGACACGGCGACCATGTGCGGCGCGACCCCGAGCTCGTTGAGCAACTGGGCGATGCGGGTGGGGCCGAGCAGGTTGATCTCGACAGCTGAGTCGAGCGGCGAGTCGAAGGCCACTGCGGCCGCCGAGTGGATCACGACGTCGCAGGATGCGAGCACGGCTCGATCGTGTTCGTCGAGACCGAGGCCGTCGCGGCTCACGTCGCCGTTGATGGTGGCGATCCGCCGAGTGGTCATCTCGTCGAAGCCGGCCTGGCCGCCGTGAAGGGCCCGGAGCCGGTCGAACGCATCGTTCTTGAGGATCTCGCGCCGTACGCGCTCGGGGGCGGTGGTGCGCTTTCCCGCCCGAACGAGGAGCACCAGCTCGCAGTCGGGGACGCAGCGCAGCAGCCGCTCGACGAGCGCGGTGCCGACGAACCCCGTCGAACCGGTCACTGCGATGCGTTTGCCTGCCAGGTGCTCGGCGATCACGAGGAGTATGTCTACCATTTGGTAGAGAGTGGGTCGAACATCGCTACCTCCGACGCGCGAGCGGATCCTCGACGCGGCGCTCGATGCCTTCGGGAACCGCGGGTTCGAGGCGGTGTCACTCGACGACATCGCCGGAGCGGTCGGAGTGCGCAAGCAGACGGTCCTGTACTGGTTCGCCTCCAAGGACGAGCTGCTCGCGGCCGTGCTGGAGCGGAGTGCCGATGAGCTGGCCGTGGCCATCGAGGCGGCCGTTCGCCAGGCCGGAGCGGGCTTCGCCCGCGTGGAGGCGGTCGTGCGCGGCGGCTTTTCGTCCGGCCGTTCGCCGCCCGGCCGTGCTGGGACTCGTCAGGGAGCTCAACCGTCTGAGCCCGGTCATGTCGGATCGCCTCGTCGATCGAATGCGACCGTATGGCGATCGGGCGGCCGCCTTCCTGGCGGCCGAGATGGATGCCGGTCGGGTGCGGCGGAGCGATCCCCGCTTGTTGGTGGCGCTGGCCTACGCGACGGTCACCGGCGTGGCCACCGAGCCGGAGGTGCTCCGAGCGGTCGGGTGGGCAGCGACACCCGCAGGGCTGCGCCGCTTGCGGGAGGAGCTGCTCGGGTTCCTCCGAGCGGCACTCAGCGCCTGACGGCGCGAGGTCACCGCTGGGTGTTGCGCCGCCGGCCGACGTGGCGCTCGATGGCCAGGCGGACCAATTCGTCGATCAGCTCCGGGTACGAAACACCGGTGGCCTGCCACAGCTTCGGGTACATCGAGATCGGCGTGAAGCCGGGAATCGTGTTGACCTCGTTCACCAGGAACGTGTCGTCGACCGTGTCGAGGAAGAAATCGACGCGTGCCATCCCTTCGCACCGCAACGTCTGGAACACCGCGACCGCCATCTGGCGCACGGTGTCGCTCTGCTCCGTGGTGAGTGGGGCCGGGATGATCAGTTGCGAGCCATCATCGACGTACTTGTCGTCGTAGTCGTAGAACTCGTGTCCCGGCACGACCTCACCGGCGACCGACGCACGAGGTGATCGATTGCCGAGCACGCCGACTTCGATCTCGCGGCCGGTGACGGACGCTTCGACGACGACCCATTCGTCGTAACTCAGGGCGATGCGGATCGCTTCGGCGACCTCCTCGACCGTCTTGGCCTTCGAGACACCGACCGACGAGCCCATGTTCGCGGGCTTGACGAACAGCGGGAGCCCGAGTTCAGCGGCGCATCGGCCAGCGGTGCCCGGACCGACCTCGTCCTCGCGGAACGCCAGGAACCGTGCTTGGGGAAACCCCGCCTCGGCCAGGAGCCGCTTCGCGACCACCTTGTCCATGGCCACCGCCGAGCCCAACACACCAGCGCCGACATAGGGAACCCCGGCCAACTCCAACAGACCCTGCACGGTGCCGTCTTCACCCATCGGCCCGTGGAGCAACGGGAGCACGACGGTGGCGCCACCGGGTGCAGATGCCGTGACCAGCATCGACGTCGCCGCCGTCCTCGGCCCGGCCACTTCGAGCCGCCCCGGGAGCTGGCCCGGCCCGGCTGCCAGGGCGGCCATGGCCCCTTCGGCGATCTGCCACTCACCAGAACGGGTGATGCCGACCGCCGTGATCGCATACTTCGCCGGATCCGCGGCGCGCAGCACGTGGGCGGCAGTCACGCACGAGACATCGTGCTCGGCCGACTGCCCACCGAAAAGCACGACGAGGTTGATGCGCTCCTGACCGTCGGCGGGCGGGGGCTCAGCGGTCGCGGCGTCGTCGGTCATCGATGATCGACGGTAGCGGGCGGGCCCCTCGCTACTCTGGCATCCGTGCGGTTCATGGCGAGCGACGTCGCAGCAGCGATCGGGGGCACCCTGCTCGGGCCCGATGTCGCGCTCGACGGCGTGTCGTTCGATTCGAGGGTGCTCCGTGAGGGGCAGCTCTTCGTTCCCATCGTCGGGGAGCGAGACGGCCATGCGTTCGTGAGTCATGCCGTGGCCGCCGGGGCTGCCGCCTACCTGACGCAAGGGCCGCAGACCAGGGGTGCGGCCACGGCCATCGCCACGATGGACTGTGCCGATGCGTTCCTGCGGCTGGCCGCATGGGGCCGCGTTCGTCTCCCGGATCGGGTGGTCGGGGTCACGGGCTCGGCGGGCAAGACCAGCGTGAAGGACCTCACGGCCGCCGTGCTGCGCCGACGTTGGCGGACCGCAGCCAACGAGCGCAGCTTCAACAACGAACAGGGCCTGCCCCACACGATCCTGAATGCGCCGGAGGGAACCGAGGCGTTGGTGCTCGAGATGGGCATGCGGGGCTTCGGTCAGATCCGCCTGTTGTGCGACGTCGCCCGGCCGACCATCGGCGTGGTCACGGCGGTTGCGGCCGCCCACACCGAGTCGGTCGGAGGACTCGACGGTGTCGTGCGGGCCAAAGCGCGAGCTCATCGAGGCGCTCCCGGCGTCGGGCACGGCGATCCTGAACGCCGATCAACCGATGGTCGCCGGGATGGCGGGTGCGACGAGTGCCACGATCCTCACGTTCGGACTGACGGGCGACGTGCGGGTCGAGTCACTCCAGCTCGACGCCGGGGCCCGCCCGAGATTCGTCCTCGCCACGCCATGGGGTTCGATCGCCGTGGAGCTCCAGGTCAGCGGCGCTCACATGGCAGTGAACGCGGCGGCCGCGGCGGCGGTGGCCCTGGTGCTCGACGTACCTCTCGACGAGGTGGCGGCCGGGCTCGCAACCGCGAGCCTGTCGCCGTGGCGGATGGAGTTGGGCACCACGGCGGCCGGTGGCACCGTGCTGAACGACGCCTACAACGCCAACCCGTTCTCGATGCGCGCCGCGCTCGAGACCTTGGCCAGTCTTCCGGCCCACCGACGGGTCGCGGTGCTCGGGGTGATGGCCGAGCTCGCCGATCCCGCTCGGGAACATGCCGAGATCGCCGCTCTCGCCATCGAACTCGGCATCGAGATCGTCGCGTGGGGTACCGATGCATACGGCGTTGCGCCCGTCGCTGACCCGGTGGCGGTGCTGGGCGAGGTGGGCGCCGGCACGGCCGTGTTGGTCAAGGGCAGCCGCGTGGCGGGCTTGGAGCGGGTCGCCGCGCGTCTACTCGACGGGGAAGCTGACTGACGCCTCGCTGCTCGGTCGGACGAGTCGCCAGGCCAGGACGAGTGCGGCCACTGCACCGGCTGCCAGGACCCAGTGCGGTCCGATGCGGTCCATCACTGGTCCGAACGCGAGGTTGCCCAGAGGAACCGTCCCCCCGAACGCCATGAACCACAGCGCCATCACCTTGGGACGCTCGAGATCCGAGATGTTCTGCTGGAGGACGGTGAGCTGAGCGGTGGTGAGCAAGAAGTAGAACCACCCGAGCACGAACCCGACCGGGAAGGCCGGGGCCGGGTCGTGCAGGGCGCCGAACGTGGCCAGGCTGACCGCGAAGCCCACGAGCGCGGGGCGGATGAGGCGCTGCTTGTCGTAGCGAGCCAGGATCGTTGCCGCCGACAGCGCCCCCAGCATCGCTCCCAAGCCCCACGTGGCATACAGCCAGTTGTACGTCGGGCTGCCGGGGTCGATGCCGAGCCCTTCGTCCGCCACGGTGGGGAACAGCCCGATGAACGGCAGGCAGAAGAAGGAGAACAGCGCCATCGTCCCGAGCGACCGACCAACGATCGGCCTGGCCCGGGCGATGGTGAAGCCGGCCGTGAGCTGGCGCCAACCCTGCCCCGGTCGACCTCGACCCGGCTCGGGATGCGCGCCACGAGCAGCGCGGCGATCATGAACAGGTAGGTGCCGGCATTGATCACGAAGATCTGGGCCATCGTCACGCCCCACAGCGTGAGCAACGCGGCGATCAATGGACCGATCACGCGCGAGCCGTTCAACTGGGTGGAGTTCAACGCGATGGCGCCGGGAAGATCGCGACGGTCCACGAGCATCGGCACCGTTGCCTGGAACGCCGGCGCACCCAACGCATTGCCGATCCCGATGCCGAGGTTGCACAGGATCAACGCGGTGACCGATGCCTCGCGAGCCGCCAAGACCGCGAGTACGAGCGCACCGCCCAGCTGCAAGCTCTGCATCGTCACGAGCCAGGCGCGGCGCGGGAATCGCGCCGGCGAGCAGGCCGCCGGGGATCGACAAGAACAGCACCGGGCCGAGCTGGGCGAAGACGATGAGACCGACCAGTCCGCCCGATCCCGTGCGTCGCTGGATGTAGGCGGGCAGCACCAGGTTCTGCATCCAGGTCCCGGTGTTCGAGGCGAACATCCCGGTCCAGATCAGCCGGTAGTCGCGGTACGACAGCGCGGCGCGCGCCGAACCGGGCGTGAAGGAGTGGGCGAGCGGTGGCGCCGTCCGGCTCACGAGGCGCGGAACGTGACCGGAAGGCGCTCTGGCCCCCAGATCCCGACAGTGTCGGGCTTCCACACGATCTCGCCGTCGAGGGCCAGGTCGGGCATGCGTTGAGCGAGGATCGGCAACGCCTCCTGGAGCTCGGCGCGAGCCAGCGACGCGCCGAGGCAGTAGTGGATGCCGCTGCCGAACGTGAGCTGGGGCTGACCGGCCGGCTCGCGTTCGATGTCGAAGCGATCCGGCTCGGCCCACACCGAACCGGCCCGGTTGGCCATCGCCAGGGCCGGCGAGATGAACGTCCCGGCGGGGAACAGGACATCGCGGTACTCGATGTCCTCCGACGCGAAGCGGCCCGTGGCGCGGACTGCTCCGAGGTAGCGCATGGTCTCCTCCACCGCCCGGGCGGCGAGCTCGGGCCGTTCCGCGAGCAGCGCCCACTGATCGGGATGCTGGGTGAACAGACCAACCGCGCACCCCAACTGGTTGCGCGTCGTGTCGGTTCCGCCCACGATGACGGCTTCGACCATCATCACCAACTCGTCAGTGTTCAGCCGGTCGCCGGCCTCTTGCGCCGCGATGAGGTCGGTCAACAGATCTTCGGCCGGGAGGCTGCGGCGAGTGGCGATCAGATCCCGGGTGTAGGCATCGAGTTCGTCCTGCGCCTGCATGATGACCGGCAGGTCCTCGGTCAGCGTGCCGTTGAACACCCGAAGGACGTCGCTCGCCCAGCGGCTGAACAACTGCCAGTCTTCTGCCGGGGCGCCCAACAGCTTGCAGATGATCGGGATCGGGTAGGGCTCGCAGATGTCGGCGCAGATGTCGGCTCGGCCGTCGGCTGCGACCGCGTCGACCAGCCCCGAGACGACCTCGCGCATGAACGGGCGGAGCCGATCTGCCGACCGGGGTGAGAACGATTGGCCGACCAGGCGGCGCAGCCGAGTGTGGGTCTCGCCCTCGGCCGACAGGATGCTCTCGCGTCGCCGAGCCAGAAACGCGGGGTCGGTGACCCCCATGAGCTGGGGGAGAGCGGCCGCGGCGTTGTGCCAGCGGCGGTCGCGGAGCACCGCCACGACATCGTCGTAGTCGCTGACGATGTATCCGAACATCCCCTTGGCCAGCCAGTGCTGCTGGGCCGCCGCCCGGTACCGAGCCGTGCGGTCGGCGATGTCCAGTGAATCGGCATCGATCACGGGTAGGTCGAGGTCGTGGACCGAGGTCGCCATCCGGCCAACTTACGCCTGGGTCAGGCGCCCAGAGCGACCCGAGGGTCGACCACCGGGAGGGTGAGGAACTCGCCGACCGGGCCGTTGGTGATCTGCCCGCCGACGGTGTTGACGCCACCGACGAGTGCCGGGTCGCGATCGAGGGCAACGGCTGCGCCGTGCACGGCCACCTCGAGCTGGTAGGGCAACGTGGCGTTGGTCAGTGCATAGGTCGACGTGTGCGGAACCGCGCCGGGCATGTTGCCCACTGCGTAGTGCACGACTCCGTGCAACTCGTAGGTGGGGTCGTTGTGGGTGGTCTCGCGGATGGTCTCGATGCAGCCGCCCTGGTCGACGGCGACGTCGACGATCACCGCGCCGTGCTTCATGCCCCGCACCATGTCCTCGGAGACCACCACCGGAGCCCGACCACCAGCCACCAGCACCGCGCCGATCACGAGGTCGGCATCGGCCACCGCCCGCTCGACGGCGCCCCGGTTCGAAGCAACCGTCATGATGCGACCTCGATGGATCTGGTCGACGAAGCGGAGTCGGTCCAGGTTCTTGTCGATGAGCACGACCTCGGCCTCCATCCCGGCTGCGATCCAAGCTGCGTTCCAGCCGACGTTCCCGGCGCCGAGCACCACCACCTTTGCCGGGCGCACCCCGGGCGCCCCGCCCATCAGCACGCCCCGGCCACCGTTGTGGCGCTCGAGGAAGTGGGCGCCCATCTGCGGCGCCAATCGCCCGGCGACCTCGCTCATCGGGGCGAGGAGCGGCAGCGCTCCGGATTCGAGCTGCACCGTTTCGTAAGCCAACGAGGTGGTGCCGGCGGCCAGCAGCGCCGTTGCCACCTCGGGGTAGGCGGCGAGATGCAGATAGGTGAACAGGGTCAGATCGCGGCGGAGGAAGCCGAACTCCTCGGCCTTGGGCTCCTTCACCTTGACCACCATCGACTGGCTCCAGGCATCGGCCGCCGTCGGCACGATGGTGGCCCCGGCGGCCACGTAGTCGGCGTCGGTGATCGATGCGCCGAGCCCGGCTCCCATCTCGACGAAGACCTCGACGCCGTGGCGTTCGAACTCCCGGACGCCGTCGGGGGTCATCGCGACGCGGTGCTCGGCGGTCTTGATCTCGCGGGGGACCCCAACGGTGTGCATGGCCATTCAGTGGGCTCCGAACTCGTAGGTCTGCTTCACCAGATCGAGGTAGATGAACGTCTCGGTGGATCGCACACCCTCGACGCTGCGGATGCGGTTGCCGAGATCGAGCAGGGCGCGTCGTTCTCGACGACGACTTCGCACATCAGGTCGAAGGAGCCGGCGGTGACGACGAGGTAGTCGATGTCCGGGAACGCCTGCAGGCGGTCGGCGATGGCAGACGTGTCACCCTCGACCCGCACCCCGATCATCGCCATGCGCCGCATGCCGAGCGACATGGGGTTGGTCACGGCGACGACCTGGATCATCCCGGAGTCGATCAACCGTTGCAGGCGCTGGCGTACCGCCGCCTCGGACAGCCCGACCGCCGCACCCAACTTGGTGTACGGCAGCCGCCCATCGACCTGGAGCTGTTCGATGATGGCTCGATCGATGTCGTCGAGCGTGCTCGTCGGCTTCAACCGATCAACCGATCTTGATCATCACGTGCTTGAGCTCGGTGTACGCCTCGATGGAGTACATCGACATGTCCTTGCCCACGCCGGACTGCTTGAACCCACCGTGCGGCATCTCCGACACGAGCGGCCCGTGGTCGTTGACCCATACCGTGCCGAACTGCATGCCGTTGGCCATCCGATGGGCCCGGCCGACGTCGTTGGTCCACACCGATGCCGACAATCCGTAGTCGACGCCGTTGGCCCACGCGAGTGCCTGGGCCTCGTCGCTGAATCGCTGCACCGTCACGACCGGGCCGAACACCTCGCGTTGGATGATCTCGCTGTCCTGAGCCGGGCCGGCCACCACCGTCGGTTCGTAGAAGAACCCCGCGCCGGCGCCCGACTTCCCGCCGGTGGCCACGGTGGCCCCCGCCGCGACCGCCCGCTCGACGAACCCGGCGACACGGTCGCGTTGCTCGGCCGAGATCACCGGGCCGAGCTCGGTCGTCTCGCTCTGCGGATCGCCCATCGGGAGTGACGAGGCGGCTTCGGCCAGCCCCGCGACGAAGTCGTCGTACACCGAGTCGGCGACGAGCACCCGGGTGGAGGCGGTGCAGTCCTGGCCGGCGTTGAAATACCCGAAGATCTTGACGCCGGCGATGGCGGCCTCGACATCGGCGTCATCGAAGATCACCACGGGCGCCTTGCCGCCGAGCTCGAGGTGCACTCGCTTCAGCGTGTCGGCGGCGTTGCGCATGATGAGCTTGCCCGTGGACACCTCGCCGGTGAGCGACACGATGGCGACCTTCGGGTTGGCGACGAGCGCGGCTCCAGCGTGTTCCCCGTCGCCGGTCACCACGTTGAGCACGCCTGGCGGGAAGATGTCGGCGGCGATCTCGGCCAGCTTCAGTGCGCTGAGCGGCGTGAGCTCTGACGGCTTGAGGACCACGGTGTTCCCGGCGGCCAAGGCCGGTCCGATCTTCCAGCCCGCCATCATGATCGGGTAGTTCCACGGCGCGATGAGCCCCGCGACCCCCAGCGGCTCGCGGCGAAGCATCGAGGTGTAGCCCGCCAGATACTCGCCCGGGGCCTGGGTCGTGACAGTTCGTGCCGCGCCGGCGAAGAAGCGCAGGTTGTCGACCATGAAGTCGATGTCCAAGGGCGTGACTGCGATGGGCTTGCCGACGTTCTGACTCTCGATTCGGACCAACTCGTCGCGGTTCGCCTCGATTGCGTCGGCGAGCTTGTAGATCGCGGTGGAGCGTTCGGCCGGTGACGAAGCGCCCCACGCGGGGAACGCGGCGGCTGCCGCGTCGACTGCGGCGTCGACATCGGGGGCGCCGGCCGACGCGACTCGCGCCATGACCTCCCCCGTGGCGGGGTCGACGATGTCGTCGAGGCGGCCTTCGGCCGTTGGGATCCAATCTCCATTGACGAAGATCGACGAGTGCGTGGCAACCACGGCAAGCCCCCTTGTGAGCGGTGTGGTGGGATCTTGGCGGGTCCCCGTCGCCCGCGCAAGGGAATCCATTGTTTCGGCCCTGGAACTCGACGGATTCCGAGCCGCTCGATCCCGCGAAGGTCGGCCGTTCGCGTTCAAGGTGGGCCGAGCTAGCCTCACCCTGCGATATGTCGAAGCAGCGCCCCCCACGCATCGCCGTTGCGCCGTCGTCGGCTGCGGCCTGGATCTCCGAGGCGGTGACGGAGGGCGGCGGCCACGTGGTCCCGGTGGCGCGCGCCGAGGCCCTGGTGTGGACCGACCCCCGTGACGCCGCCGGCTTGGAAGCGCTCCTCGAGGCCGCGCCCCACGTCAGTTGGGTGCAGGTGCCGTACGCCGGCATCGAGAACTTCGTGCACCTGGTCGACGACGACCGCACGTGGACCTGCGGAAAAGGTGTCTACGCCGAGCCCGTGGCCGAGTTGGCCCTCACGCTCGGGCTGGCCGGACTGCGAGGCGTGGGAACCTACGCCCGGGCCGACCGGTGGACCGGTCCGCTGGGCCGCAACCTCGTCGGTGGCCGGGTCACCATCCTGGGTGGAGGTGGGATCACGGAGTCGTTGCTCCGCCTGCTGGTCCCGTTCGATTGCCACGTCACCGTGGTGCGCTCTCGGGTCCAGGAGATGGATGGGGCCGATGAGGTGCTCGAGGTCGACCGTCTCTTCGACGCGCTCCCCGGGGCCGATCTCGTGGTGCTCGCACTCGCGCTGACGCCCGACACCGAGGGCATCATCGGGCGGGGAGAACTCGAAGCCATGGAACGTCATGCCTGGCTCGTCAACGTGGCGCGGGGCCGTCACGTGGTGACCGACGAACTGGTAAAGGCGTTGCAGAACGGGGTCATCGGAGGCGCCGGACTCGACGTCACCGAGCCCGAGCCGCTGCCGCCGGAGCATCCGCTCTGGACGCTTCCCAACTGCATCGTCACGCCGCACGTCGGGAACACGCCCGAGATGGCTCGACCGTTGCTCGCCGAGCGGATCATCGCCAACGTCCGGCGGTACGCGCACGACGAGCCGCTCCTCGGGCTGGTCGATCAGGATCTCGGGTACTGAAAGCCGGCTCCAGCGGCGCCGTCCCGCGGGTCACTCGTAACCTGTCGTCATCGCCACGCACTACGACCGCCTCGGTGTCGACCCGGCTGCTTCGCCCGCCGAGATCCGTGCCGCGTACCGAGAGCTCGCCCGAAAGTTTCATCCCGACGCTCGGGGCGGCCAGACCGTCCCGGAGATGGCCGAGATCAACGAAGCGTGGCGAGTGCTGTCGGACCCGGGGCGCCGGGCCAACTACGACGCATCGCTGCGGAGGCCTGTTTCCGAGACCCGGAGCGGCTTCGACCGGGCCGATCCCGAGGAGCGCTACCCGGTAGCGCCCGGAGCATTCGAACGGCTCGAAGGCCGTCGGTTCCCGTGGGGCCTGATCGCGTTCGTGATGGTGCTCGGCTCGGTGTTCATCTTCACCGCCGGGGCGCGCACGAACAACGATCCGCAGCCGGTACCCGACGGGTTGCTGCGCCCGGGGGAGTGTGTGGTCATCGAAGCGAACCTCGATGCGTCGGAGGTGTCGTGCTCGGAGCCCCACGACGGCGTGGTCGCCCAGTTCGTGCCCATCGACACGGCCTGCCCGATCGACACCGCGTCGCACCGTGATCGCCAGGGGATGGGCAAGGTCTGCATGACGCCGAGCTGATCGGCCGGAGGAGTTTCGGGCCGTTCTTCGAGTCGTTGATCGAGGAACCGGCGGGCCGAGCCGGAGGATCCGGTGCTATGTTGTCGGTCCCTCGGGCGCGTAGCTCAGTTGGTTAGAGCGCTACGTTCACACCGTAGAGGTCCCCGGTTCGAGCCCGGGCGTGCCCACCGAGAAACCCCAGCGCAGACGGTATTTGAGGCAAGCCACATCCCGCCTGGATGATCGTCAGCTGCACACCCACCTCGTGATCTCCGGCAAGGTCCAGACGGCGGATGGGCGGTGGTTGGCATTGGATGCCCGGTTCTTGAAGCGGCATCAACGCGCTCTCGCCGGCCTCTACCGATCCGTCCTCCGCGCCGAAGTAGGGGAGCGGTCGGATTTGCGGTTCGGGCCGGTGGTGAACGGGCAGTCCGAGATCGCCGGTGTCCCCGACGAGTTGCTCGAGGGTGTTCTCGAAACGTGCCGCCCAGATCAACACCGTGATGACCGCCGAGGTCGCCGACTTCTACGCCCGCGAGGGTCGCGATCCGTCGCCAGTCGAACGCGCCGCGATGGAACGCGAAACCACCGCCGACGCGAGGGGCCGCAAGACCGGCGTCGACCACATCACCTTGCATCAGCGCTGGTTGGCCGAAGCCGCCAACCTCGGGATCACCCCGAACGGGTTGGAGCCGATGGTCCGCTAGAGTGCCCATGGACATCTGGATCGTGCCGTTGTATGGTTCGACCGCCTTTCGTGGGGACGTCTGGCATCCACAGAGGGAGGTCGTCTCATGGCTATCCCGCTTGCTATTGCAGCGGCTGGAGCGCGCGCTGCGGCTGAGATCGCCGCAATCGCGGCGCTCGAATCAGCCACCACTCTCGCCGTGAGCAAGGTAGTCGACAAAGACCAGTATCTCCCGACCATTATCACGGTCGAGAATCGGACTCAGTACAACTTCGTTTTGGACGAGGGGAAGTTCTATCTCCCGACGGGTTCCGGAATCGAGGGACGGTCGTTTCTCGGATCGGATCGTTCGTACGTCGGCGAGGGCCCACCGAGCGAAATCTTCAGCGACCTGGTGCAGTCGAATAAAGGCAACTCGGCAGTGTTCTCTTCGTTCGGAAACGGCACCGACTCGGTCGCCGGCTGTGTCACCTACTCGCGACAGCCGGTCGTCGGCGCGGTGGATGCCGCGTCTCCCAAACTTGCGATCACCTTCGCCTGGTGGTGCGTCGCCGGTGACGGTCGGGCCGCCGTGCTTTACCACTCGAGTGGCCGTGCTTGGGACATGAAAACGGTGTGGAAGGCGTCGAGCGACTGCAAGCGGCATCCGCTGTCGACGATTCCCTTCTCCAAAAGTTGGGTGCGAGCGCCGGGACCAACTTCGATCCCGAAAGACGGATACCACTCGAACTCATGGGACGGCGCGGCGGCCTATGGGGATTCGCCCTTGGACTTTATCACTGACGTCAGCATCTCGGACTTGACAAAGAACGGTCGAGGATTCCAGTTCGTGGTTAATCAAACAGGCTACGAACCGTGGACGTACGAACCACCGGCGAAGATCGAGTTCGACTTCGTTCCGCTAATGGACAGTCCCGGCAACGACATCGCGCAGCTAGGAGTAGGCAAGACGGGTGCACAGATGCTTGAGATCGCCAGAGGCCGGAGCAACGTGGAAGCTTTCAACACCAATGGCTGGTTCAAGGACAAGCTGCAACCGCAGTCCGATTGGGTCAAATGGTCGACCGACCCTACGCAAGGGATCTACGTCCGCCGGCGATAGCCGGATCGAAAATGCGCGCGCCGCGCACCGCCGGGCGAGCGACGTACTGGCCTCGACAACGGGGCCAGAGACCCGAATCCGGGGAACGGGAGGCGGCAGACCATCAACCCGTCCTGACCCTGCCCTCACCTTGTCGTGCACAGCGACGAACCGATGCTCGGAGCGCCGCTGACGCACGACTCGCCGCTAGACACCGCATTGCGAAGTCCGCGGGCCCGTGTCGACGATCTGACCGCGATCATCCCTAGGGGGAGAAGAACCATGGCCGTGCAAGGACAGACCGGTGACTCCCGGAGGTTCGATCAGATGGTCCGATCCAGGTTGCGACTCGCCAACCTGGCCGCCCGCCTTCGTGCGGGCGGCATCCAAGTTGTATGGCTGGTCGTCCTTGTCGCAGGGGCGGCGATTCCGCTGACCGAGGCTCTCACCACCGACGGCTGGACGTGGGTGAGCCCTGTGCTCGGTTTCGTAGTCGTCATCGCCGCCGGGCTCGAACGGATCTTCAGCCGAACCACCGATGCTGCGGCGGCGCTGGATCAACTCCGTCGGGAGCTGTCGCGGGAACGCCGCCTGATGATCGCTCGATCTGGGCCTTACGCCGAAACGGAGGCCCCACATAGTCTGTTCGCCGAGAGGGCGGAGGCCGTAATCGCTTCGTACGACGCGAGGATGGTCGAATATCACCGACAAGCGTTGACAGGCGCTGCCAAGGTCGAGTCCTGATCCGGGGCGTGCGAGCTGAGGCGTGAAACCCGAACGGCGTTCGCACGCGTGGTCGACAGTCCTCCTCGGCCGATGCTCCGACGCTCGTGCGATCCGCACCCACTCATACCCGGGTCAACATCAGACAGCTGGATCTGACTTGTGGGCGAGCGCGGTGGACGATCGTGGTACGAACGTGGGATGGCACGGGTCAGGGTGAGTACGACAGTCGATGAAGGTTTGGTGACCGCTGCTCGCCGGTCGCGGCATGCGGCCGAGGTCGACCGGGCGTACGCCGCATACGACGAGCACCCGATCGATGAGCCCGACGAGTGGGGCGACCTTGCATCGTTCTGTGTCGCCGCGGGGACGACGTGACGACACCGTGTCGTGGCGAGGTGTGTTGGTGCGAGCCACCCGACGTCGGTCGGCGACCGGCCGTGGCGCTCGAAGTCGCCGTCGATTGCCGGAGTTGACCGCCTCGAATTCGGCCAGGGTCGGCGACAGCTCGCCAGCACCGCTGTTCTATGCCTTGTGGACGTAGTCCGCGAGGTGAATTCCCGTAAGGGTGGAACGGGCAGCGACAAGATCGGCAGGCGTGCCCTCGAAGACGATCCGGCCGCCGTCGGAGCCGGCGCCGGGTCCGAGGTCGATGATCCAGTCGGCGTGGGCCATGACCGCCTGATGGTGGGCGATCACGACGAGCGATTTCCCGGCGTCGACGAGTCGGTCGAGGAGACCGAGGAGCTGCTCGACATCGGCGAGGTGCAGACCGGTGGTGGGTTCGTCGAGCACGTAGATCACGCCCTTCTCGGCCATCTCGGTCGCCAGTTTGAGGCGCTGTCGTTCACCGCCTGAAAGCGTGGGGAGCGGTTGGCCGATGGTGAGGTAGCCGAGCCCCACGTCGGCGAGGCGGCCAAGGATGGCGTGGGCGGCGGGCGTTCGAGCCTCTCCCTCGCCGAAGAACCGTTCGGCGTCGGCGACAGACATTGCGAGCACCTCGGCGATGTCGAGTCCACCGAGACGGTGCTCCAGCACTGCGGCGTCGAACCGTTTCCCGTCGCACTCGTCGCAGGTGGTGGCGACACCGGCCATCATCGCCAAGTCGGTGTAGATCACCCCGGCGCCGTTGCAGTTGGCACAGGCGCCTTCGGAGTTGGCGCTGAACATGGCTGGCTTCACGCCGTTCGCCTTGGCGAACGCCTTGCGGATCGGGTCGAGCAATCCGCTGTACGTCGCAACGTTGCTCCGGCGCGATCCGCGGATTGCTCCCTGGTCGATCGACACCACGCCCGCGCCGGCGGGGATCGATCCGTGCACGAGGGAACTCTTCCCCGAGCCCGCGACGCCAGTGATGACGACGAGCACCCCGAGGGGGATGTCGACGTCGACGTTGCAGAGGTTGTGGGCCGTGGCGCCGCGGATCTCCAACGTGCCGGTCGGTCGCCGGACCGCCGCCTTCAGCGTGGCCCGGTCGTCCAGATGACGGCCGGTGACCGTGGCAGCCGCCCGCAAGTCCTCGACCGTGCCTTGGAAACATACGGTGCCGCCCGCCACTCCGGCACCCGGCCCGAGGTCGACGACGTGATCGGCGATCTCGATCGTCTCGGGCTTGTGCTCGACGACCAGCACCGTGTTGCCCTTGTCGCGTAGCCGCAACAGCAGGTCGTTCATCCGCGCGATGTCGTGCGGATGCAGGCCGATGGTCGGTTCGTCGAAGACGTAGGTGACGTCGGTGAGCGACGAACCGAGGTGGCGGATCATCTTGGTGCGCTGGGCCTCACCGCCCGACAGCGTGCCCGATGGGCGGTCGAGTGACAGATAGCCCAACCCGATCTCGACGAAGGAGTCGAGTGAATGTCGCAGCGACGCGAGCAGTGGCGCCACGGAGGGCTCGCTCAGCCCGCGCACCCATTTGGCAAGGTCGCTGATCTGCATCGAACAGGCGTCTGCGATGCTCACCCCGTTGATCTTGGAGCTCCTGGCAGCTTCGTTCAGGCGGGTTCCCTCACAGCCCGGACAGGTGGTGAACGTGATCGCTCGATCGACGAACGCCCGGATGTGGGGCTGCATGGCGTCGACATCCTTGGCCAGGAACGACTTCTGGATGCTGGGGATCAGGCCCGCGTAGGTGAGGTTGATGCCGTCGACCTTGATCTTGGTCGGCTCCTTGTGGAGCAGGTCGCGGAGCTCCTTCTTGCCGAAGTCGCGCAGCGGTTTGTCCGGGTCGAAGAAACCGCAGCCGCGGAAGATCCGGCCGTACCAGCCCTCCATGCTGTAGCCGGGGATGGTGAGCGCGCCTTCGTTGAGCGACTTGGAGTCGTCGTACAGCGCGGTGAGGTCGAAGTCGGTGACCGAGCCGATTCCCTCGCATTGCGGGCACATCCCTCCCGCACGGGTGAACGTACGCCTCTCGGTCTTCTTCTCACCGCCCCGCTCGAAGGTGATCGCACCGGCGCCACTCACCGTGCCGGTGTTGAACGAGAACGCGTTCGGCGGTCCGATGTGGGGCCGGCCGAGCCGGCTGAAGACGATCCGTAGCAGCGCGTTGGCGTCGGTGGCGGTGCCGACCGTGGACCGGGGGTTGGCGCCCATGCGTTCCTGATCGACGATGATCGCCGTGGTCAGCCCGTCCAAGACGTCGACATCGGGGCGCGCCAAGGTGGGCATGAAGCCCTGGACGAATGCGCTGTAGGTCTCGTTGATCATCCGTTGCGACTCGGCCGCGATCGTGGCGAACACCAGTGAGCTCTTGCCCGAGCCGGAGACACCGGTGAACACCGTCAGGCGTCGCTTCGGGATGTCGACGCTCACATTCCTGAGGTTGTTGACGCGTGCGCCGTGCACGCGGATCAGGTCATGGCGGTCAGCAGGGTGCACGGTCGGCGCATCGATCTCGGCGGTCTTGCCTTCCCGGACACGTGCCATCGCAGGAGTGTGCCACGCAACCCTTCCTCGGCGAGGCTGCGCCCGACTTCGGCTCGATCCGAATATTCGTCGTGCCGAGCTGTCGGATGGCTGACAACGTGGAGGCGACATCGGGCGCACAGTGTTCGATACGAGAGGTAGACACCAGGGGACGACGATGAGCAAGACGAAGACGCCCAGCGGAAGGCTCTGGCCATGGGGACCATGGGGGAACGGTGATCCGGCGGTGACGAGATTGCGCGGGCTGGCGCCGTTCGCAGCCTGCTCCGAACAGGAGCTGGCCTTTGTGGCGGCGCACAGCACCGAGCATCACGCCAAGGCACGGGCGCACCTCGCCCGGCAGAACGAGCCGGGGCACGAGTTCGTCGTGCTGACCGAGGGCCACGCCACAGTGATGGTCGACGGGTTCCCGGTCGCACGCCTCGGCCCCGGCGATTGTTTCGGTGAGATCGCCCTGATCGACCACGGTCAGAGGACCGCCGATGTGATCGCCGAAACCGATGTGGTCGCAGTGGTCGCCAGTGCGCGGGAGTTCGACCAGATCCTTCGTCGCTCGCCCACCGTGATCCGCGTCGTCCTCGGCACCATCGCCCGCCGGCTCCGTGACGCCGATCGCCAGGTGGGAAGGCGTGTCGTCGCGGCACCGCGGTGACGGTTGAGCGACCGGGTGCTCGAGGCCGGCAACGCCTCGGCAACCCGTTCCGGCTCCCGCTGGCCACGGTCGCACAGCAGGAGCGGTCATGACGCTCGGCGAGACGACGACGATGACGATGCTCTTCACCGACATCGAGGGATCCACCCAGCAGTGGGAAGAGTTGCCCGAGATGAACGAGCTCGTCGAGCGCCACTTCTCGATGCTGCGTGAGGTGGTGAGCTCGTTCGGTGGTGAGGTCTTCGCAACCATGGGTGACGGCGTCGCCGCAGTGTTCACGTCGGCCGAGGCCGCCGTACACGCAGCGATCGACGCCCAGCGAGGGTTGTCCGAGCTCGACTTCGACGTGCGGATGGGGATCCACACGGGCGAGGTGCAAAGGGTCGGTGATGACTTTCGGGGGCGGGCCGTCAATCGTGCCGCGCGAATCATGGCGCTGGGTCACGGTGGTCAGATCCTGCTGTCCGACGTCGCCGCCCGCCTGGCGCGGTCTGGGCCTGCGGCGACCCCACTGGCTGATCTCGGAACGCACCGGCTGCGGGGAATGGCCGACGCGGAGCGGGTGTGGCAGGTGCTCCACCCATCGTTGCGGCATCGCTTCAGCTCGGTTCGTAGCTTCGGGCGCGACGCCAACAACCTTCCGGTTCCCCGTTCGTCGCTCGTCGGGCGCCGCAACGATGTGGCCAAGATCGTCGGGCTCGTTGCCCGGCATCGCATCGTCACCCTGATGGGAGTCGGCGGGGTCGGCAAGACCCGGCTCGCCGTGCAATCCGCGGTGGAGCTCACCGAGTCGTTCGGTGCCGTCTGGTTCGTCGAACTGGCGAGCGTGACCGATCCGGCTGACATCATCGACGTCATGGCTCGGCAGCTGGGGGTGCACACGGTTCCCGACGTACGAAGCGCGGTCGCGGCGATGCTCGGCAAGGAAAGGACACTCCTGGTCGTCGACAACTGCGAACATCTCGTCGAGGGCGCAGCAACGGTGATCGACCGATTGACCCTCGATTGCCCGATGCTCTCGGTGCTCGCCACGAGCCGGGAATCCCTCGGTATCGAGGGTGAGCACGTCGTGACGGTGCGGGCGCTGGACGCATCGACGACGGCTGTGGAGCTGTTCCGTCAGCGAGCCGAGTCCGCTGGCGCCGATCCGTCGACGATGAATCGTTCGATCATCGAACGGATCTGCCGTCGTATCGATGGCATCCCGCTCGCCATCGAGCTGGCCGCGGCGCGTTCTGCGTCGCTCGGCGAACGGGCGGTCCTCGACGCGCTCGGCGACCGTTTCAGCCTGCTCCGGGCCGGGCGTCGCCCGCGTCGAGCCGTCACTGCACGATGCGGTCGACGATCGAGTGGTCGCACCGGCTGCTGGGAGACGAGGAGCAGCGTCTGTACCAGTGGCTCGCCGTGTTCTCTGACGGTTTCGAGCTCGACGCAGCGCAACACCTGGGCGCCTCCATCGGCATTGGCAAGGCCGCAGCAGCCGAACACGTCGCCTCGTTGGTCCACAAGAGCATGGTGGGCGTGGAGCCGACCAGATGGGGGATCCGCTACCGGATGCTCGAGACGCTGCGCGACTTCGCGCTCGAGAAGCTCGACTCGCGAGGGGAGCGAGAAGCGGCAGCGCAGGCCCAGGCCGCGTGGGTGGTGTCGCTGACCGATCAACCGGTGCGTGTGCCGTGCAGCGCAGCGGTCGAGCGCAACGCGCTTCGGCTGGAACGGGAGACGGCCAATTGGAGAGACGCCGTGACGTTCGCCGAACGAACTCGATCAGGCGACCTCGCCGGCAGGCTGTGCGGTCCACCCGTGGCGTTCTTCCTCATCGGCCGTCACGACCTGGCCGACCTGCTCCGCCCGTTGCTGGATCTTCCGACCGATCTCCGGCACCGTCGGTCGGTGCTCGTCGCCCTGGTCGCCGCCACGTCGGGCTCGCCCGCTTCGGTCGACGTGGAGTCCTGGGTCGCTGAGATCGAGGCGCTCGAGGTCCTCGAACCGACCGGCGTGGGGCGACTGATGACATGGATGATGCTGGCCTGTCGGGGTGACTTCGCCACGGCGGTCGAGGTGTGTGCCGCCGCCGCACGCGACCCCCGTTTCGAACGATCGACACGTGACCTGTTCGTGGGCATCGCCACGTTGGATCATTTCGGTCTCACCGACTCGACCACGGACACGTATGGACTGATGCCGGAGGCGCTCGACGTGATCGACCGCACCGACGTCGCCCTGCAGCGCGTCACTTGCCTGCTCGGTCTGGCCTGGGGGACCGCCGAGCAGGACCCACTGGGAGCGCTTGCGTTGGTCGAACGGGCCCTCGATCACATCGATGCGGTGCCGGCCTTGACTCGCTTGACCTTGCCCGGGAGCGCATCGCGGCTGCTCGCCCGGCTCGACCCCACGCTCGCCGCCCGAGGGCTGCTCACCCTGCTCGACGGTGACCGCGGACGACGAACCTTCGTCGATCTGATTCCCCTCGTCTACGCGACTGGATTGTTGGAGCGCGTTGGACACCCCGCGTCGGCGACGGCTCTGAGCGGGTTGGCGGTGGATTCGATCGGCGCGGACCTCTCGATGATGGACGCCGTGGCGCTCGCCAGTCGGGCCTCGGCGGTGCTGAGTCTGGCATTGCTCGAAGACGTGGAGCAGGTCGTGCGGTCGGCGCTCTTCGACATCGTCGCTTTCGAGCGGAGGGACACCGCAGATGTCTGTGGATGAGGGCGCCGCGCTCGTTCGCGGCTCGCTGTTCCTGGAGTCGTTGGCCCCGGAGACGCTCACCCGAATCACGAGCGGCGGTCGGACGGTGTCGTTCGGCAGGGGCCAGTTCCTCTTCCTCGAGGGCGACGAGCCCGACGCGGTGTACCTCGTGCTCAGCGGCATGGTGCGGATCTTCGTGACCGAGCTCGACGGCACGGAGATCAGCGTGCGGATCGCCGGCGCCGGCGAGGTGCTCGGTGAGTTGGCGGTGCTCGACGGAGGCGTCCGGTCCGCCGGAGCGGCGGCCCTGCGCGCCGTGAGGGCGTTCAGGGTGCCCGCTGGCCTCGTCGCGGCAGAACTTCCTCCCCACGGAACAGTCGGCCGCAGTGCCCTTCGCGGGCTGGTGGCGGTCGTACGGGAGAACACCCGTCGACTGGCCATCGAGCGGGCACCCAACCTGGAAGCGATGCTGGCCCGAGTGCTGGTCGAGGACCCCCGCATCCTGCTCCGGATGACACAGGGCGAGCTGGCCGGGTTGGTCGGTGTGAGCCGCCAATCACTCAACCAGATCCTGCGCGGCTGGGAGCGCGAAGGCGTCATCGGGCGTCGCGACGGCGTCATGCAGGTGCAGGATGCCGATGCCTTGGGCCGCCGTGCGCTGTGACACTCGGGCTGCCCGGGCGCCGTGCCTCCGCAGCCACGGGAGCGGCGCGAAGTAGCGTGTCGCGATGGCCCGCCTGTGTGAACGACCCGGTTGCTCGGCAACCGCGTCGGTGGCCTACGGCTTCGAGGCGGAACACACGATGGTGTGGATCGAGCCGCTCACGCCTGACAATGCCGATTCGGCCCGGGTCGGGGGACTGTGCCGCCGTCACGCCGACTCGCTGACCGCGCCACGAGGCTGGTGGCTCGACGATCGGCGAATCGATCGGCCTCGGCTGTTCGCCGTGTCCGATGCTCCGGACTCTGGGACCACCCACGTGGCACGCCGCTCGACCGCTGGGAACGAATCGGTCGAACCGCCCGCCGACGACCAACCGAGCCGGCGCCGGGCCCGACGATCGAAGCCGTCGGACGCCGACAACACCTCGGAGCTCCCGTTCGTGGATCCCGCGGCGACCCCAGAGCCGGACCCGGCTCCTGAGGCGCGGGTCGTCGGGGTCGTTCCCGGCCACGAGCACGTGGTCCCCGACGTGGGTGGCCCGGTGGCGATCGCAGCGATCGACCTCGACGAGACGAAGGCCACGCCCTGGACCCCGACCTTCGACCGCACCGATGATCTGGGCGGGGTGCTCGCCGCCCGGAGCCCCCTGCTCGCCCGGGCGTTCGGCGTGACCAAGCCCGCCGATCCCTGACCGCCATCACGGGCACCGCGCCCCTGCAGTCTCCCGCCGACCGGTGCCCGGCCCGGCGCGGCATACTCGGTCCCGTGGACGTGCATGCCGAGCTCAGCGCCCAGTGCGGTCCCGATGAGCTCTTCGGATGGGTCGACGACCTCGACCGGTACCCGGCGTGGACCACGCTGATACATCGTGTCGAACGGACTGCCGACACTGCGGGGGGCCCACCGGCCTGGAACGTGGAGCTCCGCGCCAGGCTCGGGCCGATGGCCCGCTCCAAGCGGCTCCGCATGGTGCGCACCGTCCACGATCGCCCGAGCGGCGCGGTGTTCGAGCGGGCCGAGCTCGACGGCCGGTCGCATTCTCCGTGGGTGCTCACCGTGGAGCTGACCCAGCGAGGTGAGTTCGTGACCGATCTCGCCGTCGATCTCCACTACGGCGGCACGCTGTGGACCGGCGGTCTGCTGGAGAGGGCCCTCACCGATCAGATCGAGGCCGGCCGCGACCGGTTGCACGAGCTGGTCATGGCCGACCGAACGCGCTGAGCCGCCCGTCGGCGCGCCGCTCGAGGTGAAGGGGCAGGCCGAAGCAGTCGCTCAGCGCGGCGGCATCGAGTGTCGTCTCGATCGGGCCCTGCGCGATGGCGCAACCATCGCGCAGCAGCAGGACGTGGGTCATGCCCGCGGGGACCTCGTCGACGTGGTGGGTGACGAGGACGAGGGGTGCGGCGGAGGGATCCGTCGTGAGCCCGCCGAGCGCGGCCACGAGCTGCTCGCGCCCGCGAGATCGAGCCGGGCGCTGGGCTCGTCGAGCAAGACGAGCGCGGGTTCGGTCATCAGGGAGCGGGCGAGCAGCACACGCTGCTGCTCGCCCGACGACAGCGTGCCCCACGGGCGTTCGGCGAACTGCCGGACCCCCATCCGGTCGAGACATCGGCGTGCCTGGTCCCGGTCGGCGTCGTCATACACGTGCCACCACGGCTCCAGCGCAGCGTGCTTGGCGGTCATCACCACGTCGAGCGCCGCCAGTTCGCGGCGCAGCTCGCTGCCGAGCGCCGCCGACGCCACCCCGATCCGCCGGCGGAGGCTGCGGACATCGGTCCGGCCCAGCTCCTCGCCGAGCACCCGTACCGTGCCCGACGACGGGTGGAGGTACAGCGCAGCGATCCGGAGCAACGACGTCTTGCCGCTGCCGTTGGCCCCGAGGACCAGCCATCGCTCGTCGGGCTGCACGGTCCAGCCGATCCGATCCAGGATCGTTCGGCCCTCGCGGACGAGGGTCACATCGTGCAGCTCCAGCGTCGGTGACATCGGCGCAGCACGGTAGCGGGACCACCGGACGCTCCCTGGGTGCGGCTGATTGCACGCGGGTGGTGTCGTAACGGAACTGCAATGTGCTTAGACTTCTCTCGCCGTGCGTTCATCTCGCGCTCTCCGCGCTCTTCTCGCTGCCCTGCTGGTGCTCGCCGGTCTCGCCGTCCGGGGACCAGTCGCGTCCGCCGGCATCGACACCTCGGCAGAGGCTGCCCAGGCGATCATCGATGCCCGGAACCGGGCCAACCGGGCCGCTGAAGAACTCGCAGAGGCCGAGGAGCAGAGCTCGCTGCTCACCGATGAGATCGCGCTCGTCCAGGCCGATGTCGACGCCACCACGGCGACGCTCTCGACCCTCGCCAACGGGGTCGAGGACCTCGCCCTCCAGCGCTTCGTCGGCGCCGATTCCTCCGGGCTCACCCTCCTCAGCGGGGTAGCTGTTCCCACCGACCAGGTCGAGGCCGACGTGTTGGCCCGGGTGGCGACCAACAGCTCCGAAGCTTCGATCGACGAGTACCAGTCGGTTCGAGCTGATCTCGAGATCAAGCAGGCAAACCTCGAAGCCAAGCAGGCCGAGTTGGCCCGAGTCTCCGAAACGCTCGACGCGATGCGATCCAACGCCGAATCCGAAGTCGAGTCATTGAAGGAACTGGAACAACGCCTGCTCGCCGATGAAGCGGTGAAGCGCGCCTTGGCCGCCCGCCTCGCCGAGGAACGGCGCCTGGCGCAAGAGGCCGCCGATCGTCAGGCGGCTGCCGACGCTGCGGCGCTGGCCGCGCGTCCCGTCGCCTCCCCGAACCAGGGCGCCGGTGGGTCCTCCGGTTCGGGTTCGACAGGCGGCGGCAACGCTTCAGGTGGGGGTTCGTCCGGCGGTTCGACCGGTGGAGGGTCCCCGGCACCGGCGCCCGCTCCCGCCCCGTCCGGTGGCGGAGGCTCCACCGACGACGAGGGTGGCGGCGGGACATCGGTCGGTGGGTGCGGAGACAACTGCGCCTACGTCGATACCTCGATCGTCTGCCCGGTCGCCGGGTCGAGCGCATTCGGAGACACCTGGGGAGCGGCGCGCTCGGGTGGGCGCAGGCACCAGGGGGTCGACATGATCAGCCCGCGGGGCACCCCCCTCGTGGCGGTCGCGAGCGGCACGGTCCAGCAGAAACAGACGCCGCTCGGCGGCAACTCGCTGTGGCTCACTGGCGGGAACGGTCGCTACTACTACGCCCACCTCGACTCCTTCGAAGGCAGCAGCGGCGCAGTCCAACAGGGCGATGTCGTCGGGTACGTCGGCGACACCGGCAACGCCCGTGGGACCCCCCACCTGCACTTCGAGGTCCACCCCGGCGGTGGCGGCGCGGTGAACCCGTACCCCTCGGTACGCGCCGTCTGCTGAGCGGGAGCGCACGACTCCGTCATCGCCCACAGCGCATGCGACGATGCCGTCGATGTCCGTAGGGGAGCACACCGAGCGAATGAGCGCCCGCATCGCGACGGTGTTGGGCGTGGACGAGGTCCGGGACCTCACCCGTTTGTCGGGTGGCGCATCGCGCGAGACGTGGCGCTTCGTCGTCGATGGCCGCCCGCTCGTGCTGCAACGTCAACGGCCGGGTGCCGATCGCGACATGGCCGTTGAGGTCAGGGTGCTCCGAGCCGCACGCGCCGCCGGCGTGCCGGTTCCCGCGGTCGTGGCGGCCGACAGCGACCCGGGCCCGCTCGACGCCGCCTTCATGATCCTCGAGCACGTCGATGGTGAGACGATCGCCCGCAAGATCCTGCGAGACGTCGAGTTCGAGGGGGCGCGCCGGCAGCTCGCGGCGCAGCTCGGCCGGGCGCTCGCAGCCCTCCACCGGATCGATCCGGGTTCCGTTCCCGGCTTGATGCTCACCGATCAGGTGAGTCAGTACCGAGACGTGCTCGACGCCCTCGGCCAACCGCATCCGACCTTCGAGCTCGCACTGCGCTGGCTCGACGAGCATCGGCCTCCGGCGGGTCGGGTCGCTGTCGTCCACGGCGACTTCCGCTTGGGCAACGTCATCGTCGGCCCCGACGGACTCCGGGCGGTGCTCGACTGGGAGCTGGCTCATCTCGGCGACCCCATGGAGGACCTGGGCTGGTTGTGTGTCCGAGCCTGGCGGTTCGGCGCGCCCGGGCCGGTGGCCGGGCTCGCCGACTACGCGGACCTGTTCGACGCCTACACCGAGGCGAGCGGTACACCGGTCGAACCGGCAGTCGTGAGGTGGTGGGAGGTCCTCGGCACCTTGAAGTGGGGAATCATGTGCATCATGCAGGCGCACGGGCATCGGGCCGGCCTCACCCGGAGCCACGAACTGGCGGCGATCGGTCGGCGGGTCTGCGAGAACGAGTACGACCTGTTCCGCGCCCTGGAGGACGTGTGGTGATCCCTCACGACGTACCCACCGCTGCCGAACTCGTCGAAGCCGTGCGCGAGTGGCTGGAACGTGACGTGATGCCGGACGTGTCGGGGCGGCTGCAGTTCCACGCGAGGGTTGCGGTGAACGTGTTGGCGATGGTGGAGCGCGAGTTGGCGCTCGGCCCCGATCAGGCGGTGGCGCACCGTGCTCGGCTCGATCAGCTGGGAGCGCTCGACGATGCCGATCTGGCGAACCGGATCCGAGCTGGCGACCTCGACGATCGGCTCGCCGAGGTTCGCGAGCTGGTGAAGGCTTCGGTGCTCGACAAGCTGTCCGTCGCCAACCCCCGTTACGTCGACGGCGCCTGACAGGCCGCTACGCGCTGGGCGATCTGGTGGGTGCGTGCGAGCGGCGGCCGATCGTGACCGGTTGTCCGGCGGCGAGCTGGCCGCAGGCAGCGTCGATCTCGTTGCCGCGATTGCGCCGGACCGTGGCGTTCACGCCGGCCGACTCGAGCAGGTCGCGGAACTCGCGCACCCGCGGGAGCGGTGTGCCCTGAGTGGGGTAACCGGGCGTGCGGTTCAACGGGATGAGGTTCACGTGCGCATGCAGCGGAAGTGCTCGGCACCGATCGGCAAGCTCTCGAACGTCCTGGTGACGGTCGTTCACCCCATCGATCATCGCCCACTCGAACGACAGCCGTCGCCCCGAAGCTCTCAGATACTCCGCGCAGGCCGCCATCAGATCATCGAGCGGGTAGCGGCGGTTGATGGGCACGAGCTCGTCGCGGAGCTCGTCGTTGGCTGCATGCAGCGACACGGCCAGGTTCACCGGCAACTCGCGCGCGGCCAACCGACGAATGCCTGGGATCAACCCCACCGTCGAGATCGTGAGGTGGCGGGCGGAGATGCCGACCGCACCGTGCAAGCGTTCGACACTGCCCCAGACGGCCTCGTCGTTGGCGAGCGGCTCGCCCATGCCCATGTAGACGATGTTGGAGACCCGTCGTCCTCGTTCCCTCGCGACGCGAGCGGCCCGGATCACCTGTTCCACGATCTCGCCGACACTCAATTGACGGGTGAACCCGGCCTGGCCGGTGGCGCAGAACCCGCACGCCATCGCACACCCCGCCTGGGTCGACACGCACACCGTGGCCCGGTCGGGGTACAGCATGAGGACGGTCTCGATCGCCGCGCCGCCGGCGAGCTGCCAGAGGAACTTGACGGTGTTGCCGTCGTCGCTGACCCGTTCGACCTCCAGCCTCAACGCGTCGGGAAGTCCGCTGGCGAGCTTCTCGCGCAGGGCCTTGGGGAGCGTGGTGAGCTCACCCGGTGCCGCCAGCTGTTGGTACAAGCCCTGCCAGACCTGGTCGACCCGATAGCGCGGTTCACCCACGAGATGCGCCGAGAGGGCCTCGCGGTCGAGATCGAACAACGTGGCCGAGCTCACGGCAGGGTCCCTGCGAGAGCCTCGTACTCGGCGATCCGCCGCCGCACGACGTCGAGACTGGCCGTCCAGAACTCCTCGGTCGTGACGTCGAGCCCGAAGGCCGCCGCCAACTCCTCGGCGGTGTCCATCCCGGCCCGTGACAACAAGATGTCGTACCCGGCGCGGAACCGCTCCGGATCGCGCTCGTAGGCGGCGAACAGCCCGAGGCCGAACAGCAGCCCATAGGTGTAGGGCCAGTTGTAGAAGTGCGAGCTGTAGTAGTGGGGCTTCACGGCCCACATGTACCGATGGGCGGTCGATTGATCGAGACCGTCCCCGTACGCGTCGGCCTGGGCCTGGAGCATGATCTCGTTGAGCTCGGAGACCCCGAGAGTTCGCGTGCGGCGGCGAGCGAACACCTCGGACTCGAACAGGATCCGGCTCTCGATGTCGACCACGACCTGAGTGGATCCCACCAGATCGACATCGAGCAACGCGAGGCGATCGAGGCCGGTCGCTCGGCGCAGGCCCGTCTCGACGACAAGGGTCTCGCAGAAGATGCTCGCCGTCTCGGCGAGTGCCATCGGCAGCGATCGCTGCAACGGCGTGCGCCCCGCCATCTGGAGGTTGTGGTACGCGTGCCCCAGCTCGTGGGCGGTGGTCTGGGTGCTGTCGAGACTGCCGCTCCAGTTGAGGAACACGAGCGAGCGGTCGCCCGCGAACGGCATGCAGAACGCTCCACCCCGCTTTCCGTCGCGCGGTTCCGCGTCGATCCATCGCTCGTCGATCGCACGATCGACGAGCCCGCCGAGCGGGCCCCCGAAATGCGCGAATGCATCGCGGACGACGGCGAGTCCCTGCTCCCACGTCACGGTGGCCGCCGTGTGGGGTGATGGAGAGAACAGGTCGAAGAACGGCAGTGGACCGGAGTGCCCGTGGACCCGAGCCTTGCTCCGCAGCCAGCGGCGGAAGTCGGGGAGCGAGGTCTGCACTGCGGACCGCATCGAGTCGAACGTCGCCCGGCTCACGTTGTTGGCGAACAACGAGGCATCCAGCGGGGTCGCCCACGAGCGTCGCGCGTTCACCGTGATGGCCTCGCCCTTGATGCTGTTCATCGCGGCTGCGCACACCAGGGCGACCTCGGGCCAGGCCACCTGCTCCGCTTCGTAGGCGCAACGGCGCACAGCCGGATCGGGGTGCGTGGCGAGACCACGAACGGCTGCCATCGGCAGACGCTCGACCCGCCCATCGGCGTGGACGACGTCGGCGGACAGCCGCGACGTCACGTCGGCGTGGAGCCGGGCCCAGGCTCCCGAACCGGTGGTGGTGAGCTCGGCGTAGAGACCCTCGTGTTCGTCGGGCATCTGGTGCTCGGCGCGGCGAACCATGCGGCGCAGCGGACCGATGTGCTCTGCGGCGACAGGGCTGTGCTCGGCAAGCGCGTCGGCGTCGAGCGCGGCGACCCATGCGGCGAGGCGGGCGTGGAGGGGGCCGAGTCGCGCCCCGAGCACGGAGAGCCGGCTGGCGAGTCCGTGGGCTTCTTCGTCGTAGCTGTTGGTGCTGGCCGTGGCCTGCACGACGCCGGAGATCACTCGCATGCGATCGAGGAGATCGTTCATCGCATCGAGCAGGACGGTCGTCGCCGCGCCGTCCTCGGGTGTCGCTGGGCGCGACGCGATCGTTCCGACGTGGTGCTCGTCGAACCGCGCCAGGAGGCGAGTTGCGTCCGCCTCGGCTCGCTCCAGATCGAGCACGAAACTGCGGGCGCGCAACGACTCGTGAACGTCGCTGACATCCCAGCGGGGGAGGGTGCTCATCACCGTGCGCCCGTCGGCAGGTCACCCACGTACGCCCGATCGGTGCGGTGGACCGAGAAACCGAGCGACTCGTACAGGCCGACCGCAGCCGCGTTGTCGGCATCGACGTACAGCATCCCGACCGAGATCCCCGATGAGGAGAGGTGATCGAGGCCGGCGAGCGTCAGGGCCCGACCGAGCCCGAGCCCATGGAAGTCGGGGTCCACGGCGATGACGTAGATCTCGCCGATCGGCGGCGTCTGGTCGTGGTGCACCTTCGTCCAGCAGAATCCCGCCAATCGGCCGTCGCGCTCGTGGAGCAGGAAGCCGGCGGGATCGAACCACGGCTCGCGCTCCCGAGCGGCGATGGTCTCAGCGCTCCACCCACCCTGCTCGGGGTGGAGTGCGAACGCCCGGTTGTTCACCGCGAGCCAGGCCGCCTCATCGACTCCGGGCTGAAATGGTCGGGTCGGGAGCTCGCTCGGCATGCCGGTGGGGAGGGGTCGTCGCATCTGGTGCAGCACGCGGCCGGGGGTGAGGCCGGAGGCCACCGCGAGCGCATCGTGCACGCTCGTGGGCTCGAACACCCACCAGTGGACGTGGCCACCCCCTGCGTCTTCGACCTCCCGAAGGGCAGCGTCGAGCAGCGACGGCCCGATCGCGAGCATCTCGTAACGGTGATGGGGGTGGACCACGATCTCCAACGCCCACGAATCGTTGCCGTGGGAGAGCTGCGCGTAGCCGACCGGATGCAGGTGATCGGGCTCCCACGCGATGAGCCCGGCGAACCCGGGACGCCCACCCTGGACGAGATCGAGCCACAGGTGGTCCGAGAGGGGGCGGTGCCCATCGGCTCGTTCCGCGGCTTCGAGCAGCTCGCGGACCTCGGCGACCTCGGAGGCGTCGAGCCGGCGTTTGATCACAAGGGCGGGCACCCACGGGAGGGTACCGGTCCGGCTCGGGGGCAACGCGGCTCGCGTGCTGCTGCACCAAACCGTGAATCCCCCAACGGCGCGTGCCAGGCTGGCCGACCTATGGGAACGCCACGCACGCCGAAGGGCCGAGCCCGCAAGGTGGCCGAACTGTTGGCGCTCGAATACCCCGAGGCCATCTGCGAGCTCGACCATCGAAACCCCTTCGAGCTCCTCGCCGCCACGATCCTGTCGGCCCAGACCACCGACGCCCGCGTCAACCAAGTGACCCCCACGCTCTTCGCCCGGTACCCCGATGCGGCGGCGTTGATGGCGGCCAATCCGGTCGAGCTCGAGGAGATCATCCGATCGACCGGCTTCTACCAGAACAAAGCGCGCAGCCTCATCGGAATGGGCAGTGCCCTCGTCGAACGCTTCGGCGGCGAGGTGCCGCCCGCGCTCGACGACCTCGTGACGATTCCCGGCGTCGGGCGCAAGACCGGGAACGTGGTGCGCAGCGTCGCCTTCGGGCTCCCCGGGCTCCCGGTCGACACCCACGTGGGGAGGCTCAGCCGCCGGCTCGCGCTCACGACCGAGGAGGACCCGGTGAAGGTGGAGCTCGAACTCAACGGGTTCCTGCCACCAGGTGAACGGGGGCCGTTCAGCCTCCGGATGATCCTTCACGGGCGCCGCGTGTGCGATGCCAAGCGCCCGAGGTGTGGGGAGTGCGTCCTCGCCTGGATGTGCCCTTCGTCACAGGTATGAGTCAAAAGACCTGGTAGGTCGTTCGGCCCATGTGGCGGCATCCTCCACCGCGCTGAGTGGTGTTGCAATCCGGAGCGCGGCGAGTAGGATGGCTTCACCAACCAGGTTCCCGCCACCTGGTTTGCGGGCGATGCTGGGATCCGCCGCCTGGCATTGCATGTGCGACAGCCCCGAAAGGGGCTGTCGCCGCGTCCGGGCTCAGGTCATGAGCCGCTGGGCCCGCTCCAGATGCCGTTCGGCGCTCTTCAACGCCCGCTCGCCCTCGTACAACGCAGCGAGCAGGTCTTCGTGCCCCGCTGGCGCGCGCTGAGCGAAGCCGGCGAGGCGCTGGCGCACGGACTCCACGGTGGCGGTGACCGAGGACAGCTCAGCGAGGGTAGGAGCCGACATCGGACCAGTCTGCCCACCGGTGGCCGCTTCCACCTCATGGATCACGGGCCACCTCATGGATCATGCCCGCCGGGCGGGGCGCCGAACGCAATGAGGGCAAACAGCAGGAGGGACTCGCGAGGCGGTCGCTAGCCTCGCCCGTCGTGACCGTGGTTCCAGTCCGTGACGATCTCCGAGCGCTCGAGGGCTATCACTCCCCGCAGGTCGAGGTGCGTACGCGCCTGAACACCAACGAGTCACCCGTCGCGCCACCTGCGGCATGGCGCGACGCCTTTGCGGCCGAACTCAGCCGAATCGAGTGGCACCGATACCCCGACCGTTCGGCGTGGGCCTTGCGATCGGTGATCGCGGAGTCCCATCACGTGGCGCCCGAGCAGATCTTCGTGGCCAACGGGTCGAACGAGGTGCTCCAGACGCTGCTGCTCACCTATGCCGGGTCGGGTCGCACGGTGGCCACGTTCGAGCCGACCTACCAGCTCCATGCCCACCTGGCGCGGCTCTCGGGCGCTACCGCGGTCGAGGGCGAGCGGGCCGCCGACTTCACCCTCGACCTCGCCGAAGTCGCTCGGGTCCTCGAGACGCACCGACCCCACGTCACCTTCCTCTGCTCGCCCAACAACCCGACCGGGATCGTGGAGCGCGAGACCGACATCCGGATCGTGGCCGACGCGGCGCCCGGGCTGCTCGTGGTCGACGAGGCATACGCCCAGTTCGCGCCGTGGTCAGCACTCGAGCTGCTCGACGAAGACCGTCCGATCGTGGTGACCCGGACGTTCTCGAAGACCTGGTCCATGGCCGCGGCGCGTCTCGGCTACCTCGTCGGGCCCACCTGGTTGGTCAAGGAGCTCGACAAGGTCGTCCTGCCGTACCACCTCGACACCGCCAAGCAGATCGCCGGCACCCTCGCACTGCGGTTCGTCGACGAGATGGAGGCACGGGTCCGCTCGATCGTGGCCGAACGGGAGCGGATCGATGACGGCCTGCGGCGTCTCGATGTCGAGGTCTGGCCGAGCGGCGCGAACTTCGTGCTGTTCCGGCCCCGCAACCAACCAGGGCGCGCCGTCTGGCAGGGCCTCCTCGACCACAGTGTCCTGATCCGGGACTGCTCCGGCTGGCCCCGCCTGGCGGACTGTTTGCGCGTCACGGTCGGTACACCCGACGAGAACACCGAGTTCCTGACGGCGCTCGCCACCGTGCTCCAGGAGGTCACAGCATGAGCCGCTCGGCGACCCGATCCCGAACCACCCACGAGACGGACATCGAGCTCGCCATCGAGCTCGACGGAACCGGCACGGCCCACAACGACACCGGCTTGCCGTTCTACGACCACATGCTCGATCAGCTCGCCAAGCACGGCGGGTTCGATCTCCGGGTGGTCGCCCGCGGCGACCTGCAGGTCGACAGCCATCACACCGTAGAAGACGTCGCGATCGCGCTCGGCGAAGCGTTTCGCGAGGCGCTCGGCGACAAGGCCGGCGTCCGCCGCTTCGCGAGTGGCCTCTACCCACTCGACGAGGCGCTCGTCGAGGTCGCCCTCGACCTGTCGGGGCGTCCGTTCTTCGTCTGGGACGTCGAGCTGCCCGAATGCCTGCCGCTCGGCACACCGCCCTTCGACCCGCAACTCGCCGAGCACGTGTTCCAGAGCTTCGCCACGGCGGCCGGGATCACCTTGCACATCAGCCTTCGGCGCGGTCGCAACGTCCACCACATCATCGAGGCCTCCTTCAAGGGCCTCGCCCGGTGCCTGCGCGACGCAGTCCGTGTCGAAGGGTCGTCCGTTCCCTCCACGAAGGGTGTCCTGTGAGTGTGCGCGGCCGGTCGCAGGACCGGCCGCTCATCGCAGTCCTCGACTACGGGATCGGCAACCTCCGGTCGGCGCAGAAGGCGTTGGAACACGTCGGAGCCGATGCCCGTCTCACCGCCGATGCCGGACTCGTCGCGCGCCGCCGAAGCGGTGGTGCTGCCCGGGGTGGGCGCCTTCGGCGCGTGCCTCGCGGCCTTTCGTGACGCCCGGCTCGAGGACTGCACGCACGAAGCAGTCGCCAGTGGCCGGCCGTTCCTGGGCATCTGCGTCGGGATGCAGATGCTCTTCGACGGAAGCGAGGAGAACGACGCGGCAAAGGGGCTCGGCATCATTCCCGGCACCGTTCGCTGGATCCCACCGGGAGTCAAGCGCCCCCAGATGCAGTGGAACCAGTTGCAACTGCAACGATCCGACGACCCGATGTTCAGCGGGCTCGGCGATTCACCGTGGATGTACTTCGTCCACTCCCTGCACGGCGTCCCCGCCGATCCGTCCCACGTTGCGGCCACCTGCGACTACGGCGGGCAGGTGAACGCAGCATTCCGCCGCGACAACGTCTTCGCCACCCAGTTCCACCCCGAGAAGTCGGCGATCTCGGGGCTGGCCCTGCTCGGCAACTTCGTGCGGGTCGCCTCCGGAGCGCTCGTGTGATGGACCTCTACCCGGCGATCGACCTCCGTGGTGGCCGCGCCGTACGGCTGCTGCAGGGCGACTACGACCGCGAGACCGTGTACGGCGACGACCCCGTCGCGGTCGCCGAAGGCTTCGCCGCTGCCGGCTGCCGATGGATCCACGTGGTCGACCTCGATGCCGCTCGCACTGGCGAACCGGTCAACCGAGCCGTGCTCGCCGACATCGTCGCGGCGGTCGCCGGGCGCGCGAGGGTGCAGACCGGTGGCGGGGTGCGAACCCCCGCCGATGCCGCCGCACTCGCCGCGCTCGGCGTGGCTCGTGTGGTGATGGGCTCGGCCGCGGTCAAGGAGCCTGCGCTGGTGCGCGCCGCTTCGGAGCTCGTCGAGGTGGCGGTCGGGCTCGACCACCGCGATGGGGAAGTCGCAGTCCACGGGTGGACCGAGGGCAGCGGTCTCGATCTGGTCGACCTCCTCGATCGGTACCCCACGGCCGCGGTGTTCGTGGTGACCAACATCGCCCGGGACGGCATGCTCACCGGGCCCGACATCGAAGGCCTACGGCTCGTGGCGGCGCGGTCCGCCACACCGGTCATCGCCAGCGGCGGCATCTCCGACCTGGCCGACCTGCGCGAGCTCGCCGAACTTCCCAACATTGCCGGCGCCATCACCGGGAAGGCCATCTACGAAGGCCGCTTCACCGTCGCCGAGGCCCTGCGCACCGTGTCCCGGCACGGGGAGGCCACGTCGTGAAGGTCGCCCGCGTGATCCCCTGCCTCGACGTCACCGGCGGGCGGGTGGTGAAGGGGATCAACTTCGTCGGCCTGCGCGACGCGGGTGATCCCGTCGAGCTGGCCAGCCGCTACGACCACGAGGGTGCCGATGAACTGGTGTTCCTCGACATCACCGCGTCGTCCGACGGCCGCGACACGATGGTCGATGTCGTGCGGCGGACCGCGGAGCAGGTGTTCATCCCCTTCACGGTGGGTGGGGGGATCCGTGGGGTCGAAGATGCCCGCCGAATGCTGCGGGCCGGCGCCGACAAGGTGAGCGTGAACACCGCAGCCTTCGAGCGTCCCCGACTGATCGAGGAGATCTCGGCCGAGTTCGGCGCTCAGTGCGTGGTGTGCGCCATCGATGCCGCGGGCCCGGCCCGGCGCCGGCGGGCGATCCTGGGAGGTGTACCTCCACGGGGGGCGCACACCGACGGGCGCGGATGCAGTCGAGTGGGCCCTGCGGGCCACGGCGTTGGGTGCGGGAGAGATCCTGCTCACCTCGATGGACCGCGACGGCACCCGCGAAGGGTTCGATCTCGAGCTCACCAGCACCATCGCCGACGCCGTCGGCGTGCCGGTGATCGCCAGCGGGGGCGTCGGGACACTCCAGCATCTGGTCGAAGGCATCGAGCTCGGGCGGGCCGACGCGGTGCTCGCGGCATCGATCTTCCACTTTGGGGAGCACACGATCCGCGAGGCGAAACAGGTGATGGCGAGCAGTGGACTGATCGTTCGCCCGGTCCTGTGATCGGTGCGCCGGGCTTGGCCGAGCGGGTTTCGTCCGTCGAGCCGGGAGGGTACCGTGCGTCGCCGTGACCACCGAGAAGCTGCCGATCAAGATGCTCAACGATCGCCTGCTCGTGCGCATCCCTCGCGACGAAGGGGAGCGGCGCACGACCGGCGGCATCTTGATCCCGGCGACTGCACAGGTCGCCAAACGACTGGTGTGGGCCGAGGTGGTGGCGTTCGGGCCGAACGTGCGGGCCGCCGAGATCGGCGACCGGGTGCTGTTCAGCCCCGATGACCGCTACGAAGTCGAAGTGGGGGGCGAGGAGTACGTGATGCTCCGTGAACGCGATCTGCACGCGGTTGCAGCGAGCCGGATCGAGGGCTCGACCGGGCTCTACCTGTAGTCCCCGCTCGTAGCATGGCGGTCATGGCCGTCGGCGCAAAGATCGAAGCGACTCCCGAAGAGCTCGAAGCCGTGCGCTTCGACGCCAATGGCCTGGTGCCGGCCATCGCCCAGGACGCCAGCACCCGCCAGATCCTGATGATGGCGTGGATGAACGCAGAGAGCTTGCGCATGACGCTCACAGAAGGGCGGATGGTCTACTGGAGCCGGTCTCGCAGTGAGCTCTGGCGCAAGGGCGACACCAGTGGCGATCGTCAGTTCGTGCGCGAGGCGTACTACGACTGCGACGCCGACGCGCTGCTGTTCGTGGTCGACCAGGAGGGCAAGGGTGCGTGCCACACCGGCGAGTACTCCTGCTTCTTCCGGAAGTTCGGGGGTTGAGGGTGCGCCTCCGTCCGAGCCGCGAGGAGTTCGGAGCACTGGCGACCAGCCACACAGTGGTCCCCGTGTGGACCGAGCTGCTCGCCGACCTCGAGACCCCCGTTGCGGCCTACGCCAAGCTCGTCGGCGACGGGACCGGCTTCCTGCTCGAATCCGTGGAGCACGGCGAGCGGTGGAGTCGGTTCTCCTTCGTCGGGCGGGCGCCGGTCGCCACCTTGATCTCTCGCGGTGGACGCATCGAGGTCGACGGCTCGGTGCCCGATGGCGTTCCGCTCGACCGCGGCATGCTCGCCGCGCTCGAGGCGCTGCTCGATGCCTACCGGGCGCCGCTGCTGCCCGATCTGCCGCCATTGCAGGGCGGGGTGATGGGCTACCTCGGGTACGACATCGTCCGCGAGATCGAACACTTGCCCGATATCCCGCACGACGACCGCGGGCTGCCCGATGCCGTGATGAGCGTGATCGGATCGCTGGCCGCGTTCGACCACTGGCGCCAACGGGTCTACCTGATCGAGAGCGTCCCGGTGCTCGGGCTCGACCCCGCTGGGCTCGACGCGGCGTACAAGGCCGCCGCGCTGCGAGTCGAACAGGCCGTCACCGACCTGGCCCGCCCACTCGCGTACGCCGCCAGTCGAGCCACCCGACACCGGCGAGACGCTCCCGGCGCTGCGGTCGTCGATGGACCATGGCGCCTACCAACAGGCGGTCGAGGTCGCCAAGGAACACATCCGCGCCGGTGACATCTTCCAGGTCGTGCTGGCCCAGCGCTACGACCTCACGCTCGATGCCGACCCGTTCGACGTCTACCGCGTGCTGCGCCAGGTGAACCCGAGCCCCTACATGTACTTCCTGCGCCACCCCGAGATCACCATCGTCGGTTCCTCACCCGAGCCGATGGTGCAGCTGCTGCAGGGCAAGGTGGTCAGCCGCCCGATCGCGGGAACCCGCAAGCGGGGGAGGGACGACGATCACGACCGTCGCCTCGCCGGGGAGCTCAAGGAGAATCCCAAGGAAGTGGCAGAGCACATCATGCTCGTCGATCTGGCGCGCAACGATGTGGGCCGCGTCGCTCGATTCGGGTCGGTGCACGTCGATGAGCTGATGACCCTCGAGCGCTACAGCCACGTGATGCACCTCACCTCGCAGGTCACCGGCGACCTCGTCGAGGGCAAGGGCCCCATCGACGTGTTGCGGGCCACGTTGCCCGCCGGCACCGTGAGCGGTGCGCCGAAGGTGCGGGCGATGGAGATCATCGATGCCCTCGAGCCGGTGAAGCGGGGTCCGTACGCCGGGGTCGTGGGCTATGTCGACTTCTCCGGCAACCTCGACACGGCGATCGCGATACGCACGATGTTCGTGGGCCCCAAGGGCGCGTCGCTGCAGGCGGGGGCCGGCATCGTCGCCGACTCGGTTCCCGATGACGAAGACCTCGAGTGCCGCAACAAGGCCGCCGCCCTGCTCGCCGCGGTGCCGGCCGCACGCAGGATGACCGCCAAACGGTTCGAGCACGGGACCTCGGCATGAGCCTCGTCGAAGCCCGCGATCTGCTGGTCGTGTCCGGACCCGACACGACCAAGTACCTGCAGGGGCAGCTCTCCAACGACATCGCCCGGCTCGCTGACGGTGCCTCGTGCTGGAGCTTCCTCCTCGAACCGAGCGGCAAGATGGGCCACTTGCTCCGCGCCTACCGGGTGGGTCCGGAGATGATCGAGCTCGACCTCGATGCCGGCACCGGAGCCGCGGCCGAGGCGCGGCTGCGCCGCTTCCTGATCCGCACGAAGGTCACCATCGAGCAGGGTTCGGCGCTCGTCGATCTCGAAGGTGCCGGTGCGGGGGTGGCGCTCGTCGGTTGGTGGAACGAAGGCACCCACCGACGATCGGACGAACTTCCATCGCCGCCCGAATCGATCGCGGCAGCCCGCGTCGCGGCCGGTTGGCCGGCGGCGGGTGCCGAGATCACCGACGGGATGATCCCGGGGGAGACCGGGCTGGTTCCGGTGGCGGTCAGCTTCACGAAGGGCTGTTACACCGGCCAGGAGCTCGTCGCCCGCATCGACAGCCGAGGCAACTCGGTCCCGCACCTCGTGCGACGGGTCCGCCTCACCGGACCTGCAGCCCCGGGAACGGCGATCGTGGTCGACGGTCAAGAGTCCGGGCGCCTCACCACGGTGGCCGGGCTCGACGCCCTCGCATCGGTGCACCGCCGAGTCGAGGTGCCGGCCACCGGGATGGTGAGCGGCGCGGCCGCCGAGATCACCGACCAGCGGGCGAGCTGAACGACGTCATCCAAGACGCCCGATCGTCGGGTTCTCGCCGGGACCGTCGATCCCGAGAGCACGCCAAGATCTACCGGCGGCGGTCAGGCGCCCGGTGGACGGCGGATGCCGGCGACGTTCGCCCAGTTGATCGCTGTCCGGCACACGGCTGAGGTGCCACCCTTGCAGGTGCCGGCGTGCACCATCTCGGTGTCCGAGAGGTACAGGCCCACGTGCGACACCGGATCGGTGTCGGTCGCGTCGAAGTCGAAGAGCAGGAGATCGCCCACCTGGGCCGCGGACCGTTCGACGGCGGGCAGCTTCTGCAGCATCGGCTCCGTCCACGATGCTCCGGCCTTGACCAGATCGATGCCCGCCTGCAACCACGCGGCGACCACCAGACCCGAGCAGTCGTACACGTACGAACCCGGCGCCACCGTGCGGGTCTTGCCCTGGGTGTCGACACGGGAGCACACCGTCTCGCCGGGCGCGCAGTCCCATGCCTTGCCGTACTTGGAGTCGCCGAAGCGGTAGGGGTTCATCGCCACGTAGGTCGAGCCGACCTGCGTGAGGGCCCAGTCCGTGACCACGCTGCCGGTGGACTCGAGATTCCCCGATCCGGCCAGGCCCAGCACGGCCGTGCGATCCACGATGATGTGGGCGTCGACACTCGTGGCGACGCAGATGAGGCCACTCGTGTTCACCGCCGCCAGCAAGGCGTTGGCGATGGTCTGGCCCTTGGCGAAGTTGAGTGCCGAGGTCTCCGGCATGGCGCTGTCACACGGCCACACCGTGGCGTACCCGGCCTTGTCGGAGCCCGTCACGGTGATGTTCACGACCGTGCCCAACGCTCCCGGGGCCGAGGGCACACGGAGCGGCTTGTTGGCCGCCTGACGAGTGTTGCCCTGCCGAGTGTCCCAGAGGCGGGTCGGAGCCGCCGGCCGCACCTCGGTGCCGGTCGTCCCGAACCATCCCGTCACATCGACGATCAGATCGGCAGTGACCGAGGAGACCACGCACAGCGAGCTGGCGGCGTCGAGGCCGACCACCACGCCGTTCGCGGCAGCGGTCTGGCCCTTGGCGAAGTTGACGTTCGAAGCCAGCGGGGCAGTACCGCCGCACGGATACGCGGTGGCGTAGCCCTCGGCGGCAGGGTCGGTGATGGTGATGTTCACGGCTGCGGCCTGTGCGCCGGTCGCCGGGATCCCCGCGACCCCGCCGAGGGCCACCGTGTGCGGAACGCCGGCGGCGAGTCGAGCACCGGTGGGGCGAGTGTCGAGGACCCGAGTCGGTGTCACGGGAGAGTAGAGCTGGCCGCCGGGGGCGACGTAGCCGCTGAGATCGACGATGATCTCGGCGTCGACCGAGGGAGTCACGCAGATCGCGCCCCCGGTGCCGAGGCCGACCACGGCGAGGTTGGCGATGGTCTGACCCTTCGCGAAGTTCACGTTCGAGGTGCCGTACGCCGCTCCGCAGGGCGACACCGTGACGAAGCCGCCTTCGCTGGAGCCCGTGACGGTGATGTTGACGACCGCTGCCGTTGCGCTCGACGGGACGCCCGCCACTCCGGCGATCGCGATGGGTGTCTCACTGGCCCGGGCGAGTCGCCCCGCGGGGCGGCTGTCGAAGAGCCGGACGGGGACGATGTCGTGCAGCCCGTACGCGGAGGCCGACACGATGGTGGTGCGCGGCTTGGTCGTGGTGGCCTGGGGACGGGCTGAGCCCTGCGGGCCGAACGTGCCCTCGCCGGATTCGTCACTTCCGCTGGAATCGGGCTCCGGCACGCCGAGTTCGTCGGACCATTCGGCCTGGGCGGACGCGTGATCAGCGGCCACCCCAGTGGCCGCGAGGAGCGAACTGATCATGAATACGCCGGCGATCCGGCGGAGGTTCATCGACACGTTTCCCCTTGGTGGTTCGTCCCTCGCATGGACACGGTCGGTGGGGAAGATCGGCCAGGCGACGCCCGGTTCAAGGACGAGCGACCAAGAGTAGTCAAGATGGATCGATCGGTGTCCATGCGGATCGCTTCTTGAGGAGGCGCCGAGCGGTGTCGGTGGGGTGGCCGCTGGTACGTTCCTCGTCGACCCCGAGGAGGACCATGAGTCAGCGAGTCGCGATGATTGCCAAGCTCGTCGCCCAGGAGGGCCGTCGAGCCGAACTGGCCGCAGCCCTGCAGCCGATGCTCGACCATGTCGAGACCGAGCCCGGCACGCTCGTGTACGTGCTCCTCGAAGATGCCCAGCAGGCCGACGCGCTGTGGTTCTACGAGCTCTACACCGACGAAGCCGCGCTCGGCGCGCACGCCACGTCCGATGCCATGAAGGCAATGGGCGCCACGCTCGGAGGGTTGCTCGGCGCCGCGCCTGAGCTCCACATGGTGCGTCCATTGGGCGGCAAGGGCTCCTGACGACACCTGGGGACTACCGTCTGGCCCGATGGCGACCTATCTCGACCGAATCCTCGACCGCCACCGCCAGCTCGCCGCCGCAGACGATCGGCCGTTGCCGCCACTGATCGAGCGTGCCCGGAGCTCAGCTCCCATACGCGGGTTCATCGATGCTCTGCGGTCCGAGTCGGCCGATGGCCGGCTGGCGGTGATCAGCGAGATCAAGCGTCGTTCACCGAGCAAGGGCGATCTGGCGATCGACCTCGATCCGGCGGAACTCGCCCGGCGCTACCAGGCCGGGGGTGCCACCTGCCTCTCGGTGTTGACCGACGCCGAGCACTTCGGAGGGTCCCGCGACGATCTGGCCGCCGCCCGATCGGCCACCCTCCTTCCGGCGCTCCGCAAGGACTTCACCGTGAGCGAGCGCGACGTGTGCGATGCGCGCATCATGGGTGCCGACTGCGTGCTCCTGATCGCCGCCGCACTCGATCCGGACGAGTTGAAGGCGTTCAACGAACTGGCCGTCGAAATCGGGCTCGACGTGCTCGTCGAGATCCACGATGAGCGTGAGCTCGACCTGGCGCTCGGCATCGATGCCGTCATGATCGGCGTCAATCAGCGGGACCTCGTGACGTTCGCGGTCGATCACGAGCGGGCCGAGCGCATGGCGGGGCTGATCCCCCAGAACGTGGTCAGAGTCGCCGAGTCAGGTGTTCGCGGTGGCAGCGATGCGCGCCGGCTGCACGGGGTCGGCTATGACGCCGTGCTGGTCGGCGAGACCCTCGTGACGGCAGTCGATCCGGGCGCCGTGATCAAAGACCTCATCGGGACGTCGCCGACGTCGTAGCGTGGCCTCGTGTTCGTGAAGATCTGTGGCATCACCAACGAAGATGATGCCCTTCTGGCGGTTGCGCTCGGCGCCGATGCGCTCGGGTTCATCTTTGCACCGTCGTCCCGACAGATCGCCGTCCAGCAGGTGTACGACATCACTCGGCGGCTCCCGCCGGAGGTCATGACGATCGGGGTGTTCCGCGACGAGCACCCGTCGCGGGTCGTCGAGACCGTCCACCGGGCCGGCCTTCGCGGCGCACAGCTCCACGGTCACGAGACCCCTGCGCAGGTGGCCGAGGTGGCGCGCTCGGTGCGTTGGGTCATCAAGGCGTTCGCGGCCGGGTCCGACGCCCTGCGCCGAGCCGACGACTTCGGGCTGGGCATCGTCCTGGTCGATGCCGCCACGCCTGGTTCCGGCAACGTCTTCGACTGGGGCCTGGTCGACGACGTGCCCGATGGGCTGAAGATCCTGCTCGCCGGAGGACTCACCCCCGAGAACGTCGCTCTGGCAGTGACCAAGGTGCAACCGTGGGGTGTCGATGTGGCGAGTGGCGTGGAGAAGAGTCCGGGCCGCAAGGACCCGCTGCGGTTGAAAGCCTTCATCGACGCCGCCCGCCGTGCCGCGCCGGTGCCATATCTCGGGCCCGACGAGCTGCCCTACGACTGGGCCGACGAATGATCGACGAGTTCGGCAATGGCCTGTGTCTCGTCGATCAGCCTCTGCCAGGATCGTCGCCATGTCATTGACGGCTGAACCGACCGCTGAAGGCCGATTCGGGGAGTTCGGCGGGCGCTTCGTGCCCGAGACGCTGATCCCCGCCTGTTTCGAACTCGAGGCCGCCTTCCGCGAGGCGTGGAACGACGATGGGTTTCGTCGCGAGCTCGATCGGCTGCTCCGTGACTACGCAGGGCGTCCATCGATCCTGACCGAGTGCCACAACCTCGGCCGGCGGCTCGGGATTCGCCTGCTGCTCAAGCGCGAGGACCTGAACCACACCGGCTCTCACAAGATCAACAACGTGCTGGGCCAGGCGCTGCTCGCCAAGCACATGGGCAAGCGGCGGCTGGTCGCCGAGACCGGCGCCGGCCAGCACGGCGTGGCAAGCGCGACGGCGGCCGCGTTGCTCGGGCTGGAATGCAAGGTCTACATGGGTGCCGTCGATGTCGAACGCCAGGCGTTGAACGTGTTCCGCATGAAGCTGCTCGGGTCCGAGGTCGAAGCGGTTCACTCCGGCAGCCGGACGCTGAAGGACGCCGTGAACGAGGCGATGCGCGACTGGGTGGCCTCGGTCGAGACGAGCCACTACTGCCTCGGCTCGGTGATGGGCCCGCACCCGTACCCGTGGATGGTGCGCGAGTTCCATCGCGTCATCGGTGACGAGGCACGAGCCCAGTGCGAGGCGTTGCTCGGCGGTGACCCCGATGTGGTGGTGGCCTGCGTGGGCGGCGGGTCCAACGCGATGGGCATCTTCTCCGGCTTCGTCGACGGTGCCGCACAGTTGGTGGGTGTCGAACCGGCCGGGGCGCGGCCATCGGGCGAGGCGTGCCCGGGGTGGTGCACGGCATGAAGAGCTACCTGATGCAGGACGAGTACGGCCAGGTCCTGGAGGCGCACTCGATCTCGGCGGGTCTCGACTATCCGGGCGTCGGCCCGGAGCACTCGTACCTGGCGTCGATCGGGCGGGCCCGCTACGAAGCGGTCACCGACGAAGAGGTGATCCAGGCGTTCCAGATGCTCTCGCGAACCGAGGGCATCATCCCGGCGCTCGAACCGGCGCACGCGCTCGCGTGGGTGATCCGCTCCGCGGACGAGCTGCGCGGGTCGACGGTGCTGCTCAACCTGTCGGGCCGGGGCGACAAGGACGTCGCGCAGATGATGGACATCCTCGGCTGATGACCGGAGCACTCGAACGCCACCTCGTCGCGCAGCGATCCGCCGGCCGCAAGCTGCTCGTCCCGTACGTGACCGGCGGATTCCCAGGATGGGCCGACGCCATCCGTGCCGCCGCCGCGAACGGCGCAGATGCGGTGGAGATCGGGATCCCGTTCTCGGACCCGGTGATGGACGGGCCGGTCATCCAAGAGGCCTCCCAGCGTTCCCTCGAAGGCGGCGCCACACCGATTTCGATCCTCGACGGAGCCCGAGAGCTCGAGGTCGACATCCCCCTCGTGGTGATGACCTACTACAACACGATTTTCCGGATGGGCCACGAACGGTTCGCCGAGCAGCTCCGGCTCGCTGGAATCGCCGGCGCCATCGTGCCTGATCTGCCACTCGAGGAGTCCGGCCCGTGGTGCGCGGCCGCTGACGCATCGGGTATCGAGACGGTGATGCTCGCCGCGCCCACCGCGCCCGATGAGCGGCTCCCCAGAGTGTGCGCCAGGGCCCGCGGCTTCGTGTACTCGGTGGGCCTGCTCGGAGTCACGGGTGAACGCAACGAGTTGGCGCGAACGGCCACCGTGCTGGCGGCGCGGTTGAAGGCGGTCACCGACCTGCCGGTGATCGTGGGTGTCGGCGTGTCGAATGCCGCCCAGGCCCGCGAGGTGTGCCTCGTGGCCGATGGTGTCGTGCAGGGCGCGTCGGTGATGCGCCGGCTCATGGATGGCGGCGCCGACCCGGTGGGCGAGTACGTCGCCGAGGTGCGGGCCGCGCTCGACATCGTCATGAGCTGAGTGCATCCGGCGGGCCGGTTCGCCGCCAAGTAGGGGATGACGCAGCACTCCTGCTGCGGTCCGCTTCCCCCAACGGAGATCCCGACATGCGCTCACGCCGCACACTCGCCGCCACGATCGTGGCCGTCGCCCTGTTCGCCACTGCGTGTGGAGACGATGCCGACGACGCCACGGCCGACACTTCGGCGCCCACCGAGGAGACGGTCGCCGAATCCACCGATACCGATGCGGCCGCGCCCGCGACCGCCGACATCGTCGACACCGCCGTCGCCGCTGGAAGTTTCACCACGCTGGTCGCCGCCGTCGAGGCCGCTGGTCTTGTCGAGACGCTCAAGGGCGACGGTCCGTTCACAGTGTTCGCCCCCACCGACGAGGCGTTTGCGGCTTTGCCGGCGGGCCTGGTCGACAAGCTGCTGCTGCCCGAGAACAAGGCGGCCCTCACGTCGATCCTCACCTATCACGTGGTCCCCGCCAAGGTGATGGCTGCCGATGTCGCACCGGGCAACGTGGCCACGGTCGAGGGCAGCGAGTTCGAGATCACCGTCGAGGGCTCCACCGTGATGATCAACGACGCCACCGTCGTCACCACCGATGTCGCGGCGAGCAACGGCGTCATCCACGTGATCGACACGGTGCTGGTGCCGCCGACCGTGGACGTCGCGTCACTCTGATGTCGTGACGGGTTGCCGGCCCGACCAGACTGCTGCAATGCAGTGGGAGCTCCTGGCTGGTCGGAGCCGGCATCCGTCGTGTGAGCTCTGCGAGGAAGCTCGCATGACGGAGTGGTTCTTCGAGGACGACGAGTGCTGGGTGGCGGAGTGTGAGTCGTGCAGCGTGCCGATGGTCGTGTGGCGGAACCACGATCCGTCGCCGTCCGCCGAGGTGAAGGCCCGACTCCACGAGCGGCTCGCCACCGTCGTTGCCCAGTACTTCGACGACGATCACTACGTCGACGACAACCTGCGCAGCATTCCAGGTCACTACCACGCCCACGCCCGACGCCGCAGTGCGATGTTCGGCGGGGGGCTCCGACGGCGGGTGGTCTGATGGCTACCGTGGACGCCATGCTGCAACCCGGCGTCCCCGCCCCGCGTTCACGCTGCTCGACCAACATGGCGAGTCCCGTTCCTTGGCCGAATTCGCCGGCCAGCGGGTGCTCGTGTACTTCTACCCCCGTGCCGACACCCCCGGCTGCACGACCCAAGCCTGCAGCCTGCGCGACGCGATGCCGGCGCTGGAGAACACGGTGGTCGTGGGACTGAGCCCCGACAAGCCGGCCGCGCTTGCTCGCTTCGATGCCAAGTACTCGCTCGGCTTTCCGCTGCTCTCCGATCTCGACCATGCAGTGGCCGAGTCCTACGGCGTGTGGCAGGAGAAGAAGCTGTACGGCAAGGTCTCCATGGGCGTGGTCCGATCGGCGTTCCTGGTCGGGCCCGGCGGGACGCTCGAGCAGGTCTGGTACAAGATCAGCCCCAAGGACACCGTTCCCAAGCTGCTGGAGGCGATCGGCGCATGAGCGCGTTGCCCCGCCCCATCGACGTGCTGCCGCACCGTCCCCCGTTCCTCTTCGTCGACGAGTTGGTCGACGTGGTGCCGGGGGTCTCGGCGGTCGGCCGCTGGCACCTCACCGGTGATGAATGGTTCTTCCCTGGTCATTTCCCCGGCCGCCCGACACTCCCGGGGGTCTTGATGTGCGAGGCGATCGCCCAGGTCGGTGCTCTGGCCGTTTTGCTCGATGAGCGCTTCGCCGGCAAGCTGCCGCTGTTCGGCGGGCTCGACGGCGCCCGCTTCCGCCGTCAGGTCGGCCCGGGCGACACTCTCGAGCTCACGGTGGAGCTCGGCCGGATGTCGGCACGGGCCGGCAAAGGCAGCGGCCGCGCCACCGTCAACGGTGACCTCGCCTGCCAGTGCGACCTCCTCTTCGTCCTCGCCACCCCCTGATTTCTGATCGCGTTCGCTCGTACCCCGGGGTGCACGAAACTTCCCAAGAAACTCTGTATGACCCCTTCGGCAGGATGCGGGCATGCGCACCACCGAACTCTTCCTCGATCCCATCCGCCCCGAAGTCGTCCACGCCTCACTGACGTGTGAGCAGAACACCGCCCTGACGGAGTTGGCCGATCTGTCCGCCGGCGTGTCGTTGGGGGACCTCGATCAACTGCTCAACGCCGTGCACGAACTCGGCTACGTCGTGCCAGCGTGGTCGGCACGTGGGCTCCGTTACTGCCCGCACTGCACCCTCGTGGCCACCACGGAGTGGGCCGTCGCCGCCTGACCGCTCACCTTCGTCGAAGAAAGTCAGTTGGGCGGCGGTCCGATGATGATCGAACCGTTGTGCCCGCCGAATCCCAGGCTGTTCGAGATCGTGGGCCCCGGCTGCCAGGGTCGCGGCGCTCCTCGCACGATGTCGATCGTGATTGCCGGATCGACATCGGTGGTTCCTGCGGTCGGCGGGATCAAGCCCTTGTCCATCGACAGCAACACGGCGACTGCTTCCAGCGCACCCGCCGCACCGAGCGCGTGCCCGGTGACCCCCTTGGTCGACACCACGGGAGGCCCGGCCGGCCCAAACACCTTGGCGATGGCTTCGGCTTCGGCGGCGTCGTTCAGCGGGGTCGATGTGCCGTGGGCATTGATCTGGCGGATGTCCGACGGTGCCAGCCCGGCGTCGGCCAGCGCCAACTCCATGCAGGCCACCGCCCCGGTTCCACCTGGCGCCGGCGCAGTGATGTGATGCGCATCGGCGTTACTGGCCGCACCGAGGATCTCGCCGAGGATGGTGGCCCCTCGCGCCCGCGCCGCTTCGTACTCCTCGAGCACGAGCACACCGGCGCCCTCTCCGAGCACGAAACCGTCCCGGGCCACATCGAACGGTCGCGATGCGCCCGACGTCGACAGGGCGGTCATGTTCCCGAACCCGGCGATCGATGTCGGAGTGGCGGCCGCTTCGGCGCCACCGGTCACGATCACATCGGCGAGATCCCACGAGATCAGCCGCGCCGCGTAGCCGATGGCGTGAGTCGACGCCGCACACGCGGTGCAGATCGTCTCGTTCGGACCGCGCAGCCCGTACTTCATCGAGATCGACGCTCCGGCCGCGTTGGCCATCATCATCGGCACCAGGAACGGTGAGACCCGCCGAGCACCCTTCTCGACCCGGATCTGCACCTGTTCCTCGAGAGTGCCGAGGCCGCCGATACCGGTCGCGAAGATCACGCCACACCGACTTGGATCGGCGTGGAACCCGCCTGCTTGCTCGACGGCCTCGGCGGCTGCGGCAGTGGCGAACTGCTGCACGGCGTCGGCCCGTCGGGCCTCCTTCGGCGACGCGTACCAGGGCGAGGGGTCCCAGTCGTCGATCTTCAGCACGTTGCCGCCACTGGCGTTCGGGCCGAGGAGGCCGTTCCAGAACGCCTCACGTCCGATGCCGGACGGTGCGACGACGCCATACCCGGTGACGACGACGCGGCGTCCCAGCCCCTTCATCAGAGCTTGGCCACCACGACGTCGTACGCCTGCTGCACGGTGGTGACGCCTTCGAGCTCCTCTTCGGGCACGGAGACGTCGAACTCCTCCTCGAGCGCCATGACGAGTTCGACGAGGTCGAGGCTGTCGGCATCGAGATCGTCGCCGAACTTGGCGTCGGGAACGACTTGATCGGCGCTGACGCTCAGCACCTCGACGGCGCACTTCTGGAAGCGGGCGAACAGCTCTTGGTCCACTGCATTGACTCCTTGGTGTGGGGGTGGGGTTGATTCTGGCGGATCGGACGGAGCTAGTGCCCCATCCCCAACCCGCCGTCGACGGGGATGACCGCACCGGTGATATAGCTTGCGTCGGGCGAGGCCAGGAAATGCACGACCCCGGCGATCTCGGCGGGGGTGGCCATGCGGGCGAGAGGCACCGCTGCGGTGAGCTCGGCCAGCCGTTCGGCCCCGAGTGCAGCTGTCATGTCGGTGTCGACCGGCCCGGGGGCCACGACATTGACGGTGATGCTGCGCGAGCCGAGCTCGCGGGCCAACGAGCGGGCGAGCCCGACAAGTCCGGCCTTCGACGCCGCGTAGTTGGCCTGACCAGCGGAACCGAGGAGGCCGACCACCGAGGACATGAGCACGATGCGACCTCGACGCGCCCGAAGCATTCCCTGCGCGGCGCGCTTGGAGACTCGATAGGCGCCCACGAGGTTGGCGTCGATGACCGAGGCGAAGTCGTCCTCGCTCATCCGCAGCAGCAGACGGTCCTTGGTGATGCCGGCGTTGGCCACGAGCACCTCGACGGGGCCGAACTCGGCCTCGACGGCGGCGAAGGCGGCATCGACGTCGCTGGTGCTGGTGATGTCGCACTTCACGCCGAAGCATCCGTCGGGTGGTGCCGATGTGTTGTACGTCACCGCTACCTGGTCGCCGGACTCGATGAAGCGTTGGGCGCACGCCAAGCCGATCCCCCGTGAGCCGCCGGTGATGAGGACGACTCGGCTCATCGCCCTTGACCGCCCCACCGGAGCACTGCACTCGCCGCAGTCATGCCGGCGCCGAAGCCCACCAACAACACGTTGTCGCCCTGCTTGATCCGGCCAGCGTCGAGCGCCGCGGCGAGGGCGAGGGGGATCGACGCCGAGGAGGTGTTCCCCGTGTCGTGGAGCACCGTCGACACCCGGTCCATGCCGACACCGAGCCGCGAGCACGCCGCTTCGATGATCCGGATGTTGGCCTGGTGCGGGACGACCATCGCGAGATCGTCGGCGGTGATCCCCGCCGCGGCCATCGACTTCTTGCCGGAGTCGACCATGATCCGCACCGCGCGGCGGAACACTTCCTTGCCCTCCATCTGGAGGGTGCCGCCGATCTCGGCGTACAGATACCGCTCGGCCGAACCGTCGGCGTCGAAGTCCCACCCGAGGAGCTGCCCGCCCCCCTCGACGGCTTCCAGCACGACGGCACCAGACCCGTCGGCGAAGAGGATGGCCGTGTTGCGATCGTCCCAGTCGGTGATCCGCGCCAGGGTGTCGGTCCCGATGACGAGGATCTTCTTGGAACCCATGGCAATGAGGCCGTGGGCGGCGACGAGCCCGTAGACGAAGCCCGAACACGCCGCGTTGACATCGAACGCACCGCAGCGAAGCCCGAGCTCGTGCTGGATGCCCGGCGCCGTGGCCGGCACGATCCGATCGGGGGTGGTGGTGGCCAGGACGAGGGCATCGATCTCGGCCGGGTCGATTCCGGCCCGTCGGAGGGCTTGGCGGCCGGACTCGATGGAGAGCCCAGCGGTGGTGCCACCGACGTGGCGCTGGTGGATCCCCGTGCGCTCACGAATCCACGCGTCGTTGGTGTCGATCGTCTGGGCCAGGTCGTCGTTGGTGACGATCTTCGGAGGCAGGGCGGTTCCCCACCCGGTGATGATGGCGCCGGTGACGGCGCCCGGAACGCTCGGCATCTCAGCCCGTCCTCAGCCACGCGACGGGCTGGCGGGCGGTGATGCGCTCGCCGTCGAGCGCGATGTAGCTCTCGAGGATGCCGGCGAACGGCGACCGGACCTCGTGCTCGCCGACCATGCCGAGCACCGAGCCGACCTCGATGCGGCTGCCCGTCCCGAGCTCGACAACCGGTGAGAAGACGCCGGCAGCCGGGCTCACCACGATGCGTTCGACGGCGAACAGATGCTCACCCTCGTGCTGCGCCGGCCGGCTGGGCTGGAGCACTGCGATGAAGTCGAGCAGTTTGTTCAGCTCCTCTGGAGTCGACACCGTGATCGTACGGGCGGCATCGACGGTGCGTTTGGCCATTCCGGTGAGCACCCCACCCGGGCCGAGTTCGACGTAGTCGGTGATGCCACTGGCCTGCATCGTCAGCAGGCAGTGCTTCCAACGCACCGGGCTGGAGAGCTGGGCGGACAGGAGGCTGGCCCACTCGGCGCCCTTGTCGTGGGCGAGGGCGTCGACGTTGGAGACAATCGGAACGTCGGTGTCGCGCGGGCTCGCCTCGGCGATGGCCTTGCGGAGCCGATCACGGGCGGGAGTCATGAACGGCGTGTGGAACGCACCCGAGACGGGCAGTGGCATGACCTTCTTGCCGCCCAGTTCCTTGACATGGATGGTCGCTGCGGCCACGCCCTCGGGCGATCCGGCGATCACCACCTGCCCGGGCGCGTTGAAGTTGGCGACCCAGACATCGGAATCGGCTCGCCGACAGGCGATCTCGACCAGATCGTCGTCGAGCCCCAGCACCGCCGCCATGGTGCCCGGGTTCTCGTGTCCCGCTTCGTGCATCGCGTCGGAGCGTTCGCAGACGAGGCGGACGCCGTCTTCGAAGCTGAGCGCGCCGCTCGCCGTGAGCGCGGTGTACTCCCCGAGGCTGTGGCCGGCGCAGAGGCTGGGCTCGATGCCCAGCCGTTCGACCGCATCGAGCACCATCAGGCTCGACACGAACGTGGTGAGCTGGGCATTGCGGGTGTCGCGCAACTCATCGGCATCTGCGTCGAGCAGGAGTCGGGCGACGTCTCGCTCGGAGACGGCCGAGGCTTCCTCGACCAGCTCCCAGCTCTCGTGGTCGACCCAGGGACGGCCCATCCCAGGGCGCTGCGACCCCTGTCCGGGGAACGTGAAAGCAAGCATCGTGTGGGACGGTCTCCTCTGGGTGGTCAGTAGTCCCCCAGACCCAGAGGCTAGTTGCTGCAATCCGGTCCTCGATTGCTACCGGCGGGTAGCTACGGGCCAGCTGGTGAACCGCTTGTCCGGGAGGCTGCGCAGGTGGCGTGTCGGGAGCCGGCGGTGGCCGAGTGGGTCGATCCCGGTATTGTCGTCACGCTGCTCGCCCGAGTGGCGGAATGGCAGACGCGACGGACTCAAAATCCGTTGTCCGAAAGGGCGTGTGGGTTCGAGTCCCACCTCGGGCACAGAAGTACCGGCTCGGTGGATCCGGTATCCGGCTTCAGGACGTTTGGCCCCGCATCCACAGCCGTGGTTCTTTGATAATCTGATTTCATGCCGGAGATCACCGCCACCGAAGCGTCGAGGAGCTTCGCCGACCTCCTCGACGGAGTCGAGCACCGCGGCGAGCGCTACACAATCGTCCGGCGCGGTCGCGTCATCGCTCGACTCGAGCCCGTCGCATCGTCCTCGGGCGCCCAGGCCAAGGCCATGTTGCGGCGGCACCGGATCGATTCGTCCTGGCGCCACGAGCTCGATGATCTCCGCAAGGACCTGATCGCGGACGACAGGTTCTGAACCATCTGCTGTTGGACACCAACGTCCTCATCAACGCCGAGCGCGCCGATTTCGACCTCGATTCCCTGATCTTCGACGACGACATTCCGGCCGTCGCAGCCATCACCATCGCCGAGCTCGGCGTCGGCGTCGAGGTCGCAACTGGCAAACGCCGCCAGGCGAGGCAATCGTTTCTCGACGACCTGGTGGCCAGCTTGCCCATTGTCGACTATGACCTCGATGTGGCTCGGGCTCACACGCGATTGATGGTCGCCGTCCGCAAGGCGGGGCGCCCACGAGGCGCTCATGACCTGATCATCGCCGCCACCGCACTCGCAACGGGCCGGATCGTTGTGACGACCGACCAGAACGGCTTCGACGACCTTCCCGGCGTGACCGTCCGCCGACCAGCCTGACCGCTCATCGACGGCCTCGACGTACCGAGAAGACGCTGGCGACGTCGACCTATGAGCGTCGCTTGCCGTTGCCGGTGTTCGAAGTTGGGCGGCTGTGCAACCCGTCCGTGCCGTCGGCCTTTGCCACTGGTTTGCGCAGTTCAGGCCGCGCAGATCAGTGGCAAAAAGCGACGTTGGTGCTCGGCAGGAGCGTCAAATCCGGGTGGGTCCACCTGATCTCGAAACCTACGATGGCCGACCATGGCGCTGTTCCACCTCGCGACGGTCGAGCCGACCAAGGCCGACCTGATCGCCGATTGGGCTCCGACCCAACGTTGGGGGCCGGCGGTGGACGCTCCGATCGACGTGATCGGCTCATACCGATTCGACGATCCTGATGGCCGCGTCGGCATGGAGACCCACCTCGTCACCGCCGGCGACACTTTCTTCCAGGTGCCGCTCACCTATCGAGACGAGCCGCTCGAGGGGGCTCAGGACGCCCTCATCGTCGAGATGAAGCATTCAGTGCTGGGCACGCGCTGGGTGTACGACGGACTTCACGATCCCCTGTTCGTCGTCATGCTCGCAGCCGTCACCATGACGGGTCAGGGCGAGGCGCTCGGCATGGCCGTCTATGGCGGCCGCTGGTACGTCGCGCCCAGCGCCGTCCGGATCCACGGAGGTGGCTGGTCGGGAGAGCGGGTGCCGGTCGACCGCTTCGAACTCGAGCATGACGAAGCGACCGACTCGGTCCTCGTCAACGATCGGTTCGAGCTGACCCTGTTCCGGCGGCCCACGCCAGGCCCACGCCCGACCATCGGGTTGACCGCGAGCTGGGACGGGCTGGCGAACCCCGTTCTGCTGTCGAGCCTGGCGGAACGTTCGATCTGACCACGCTGCCGCGAGATGCACGCCGTCTTGGCGGAAGCGCGACTGGGTGTGGCGGCGTGATGACGGGTGCCGAGGAAAGGGAGTCAACGTCGACGGGCCGGCGATGCGGGATGGGCCCTGGATTCAACAACCGGTCGCGTCGCGCAGCCGATGGCATGCTTCGGCCATCCGGGCTGGTCCGAGTTGCGCGATCAGGCGGCGTAGGGAGTCACGGGGGATGGTGTGGATGTTGTCGAAGTTCACGACGCAGTTGCTTGGCACCCCGTCGTTGGCGGCTGTCAGTTCGAGCTCCGACACCAACCCGCGCACAGTGCGGGTGAGGGTCGCGACCACGACTGCCCCGATGCGATCGGCCACCGGGTCGCGGGTGAGCACCAGAACCGGACGGTCGCCGCCCGGGGTCGCGGCGAACCAGATGTCACCTCGTTGCATCGTCCCAGTCCGTCCAGTCCTCAGCGGCGCCCCAGTCGGCAATCGAGGCAATGGTGGTCTCCGCCTCGCTGCGCGGGAGGTCGTTCCACGACTTGATCTCGTGCTCCGCCGCGAGTCGTACGAGATGACGGTGCAGGGCCTCGCGCAAGAGTTCTGACCTGTCGATGCCGAGCTGCTCGGCCCAGGCCTGGGCTCGGGCGGCCTCGGAGTCGTCGACCCGAAAACTCATCATCGTCATACGTCAATCATGACATGTATGACAGCCGAGTCAATGCCCAACCGATCGACGCCTGCATCGTGGTCGGCCTGAGTCGACGCGGGCACGTTGCTCCCTGCGGTGACCATCCTCGGCTGGTCCCGAAAGTGCCGGCGAGATCCCAGAGGTTCGCGGCCGGTGCGAGGCCAAGCGGTTGCCTTCCGGTCTTACCGCGCGGCCGACGCTCGGGGCGCAACGCCGAACGGGCCGTCGACGATCACGACAGTGCCGGGGTCGTGATCTCGTCGTCGAAGGGCGGGGGGCCGCCGCCGTGGGTCTCGGGCTCCTTCACCCCGTCGAACACGAACACCACGTCGTCTTCGTGAACGAGGTCACCGAAGTCCTCGGCGATGTGCATGGGTATCTTCACGCCGCCATGGGATGACGGCTGGTTCGGGACGTTGCTCGCCCCGTAGATGGCGATCCCCGCGTTGAAGTACACCGGCTTGTACATCCGCCCGAGTCCATCGGTCGTCAAACTTTCGCCGACTTCGACGGTTGTCGCTGGCACTGTCGTTTCAGTACTTGCGATGTCCTCGGGCGACGTGGTGTCCGGTTCGTTGCTCACAGCAAGCGTGGCTGATTGATCGCGTTGCCCGGCCACGGTGATCACCGTTGCCGCCACAGCGACGCCGGTGGCCACGAGCCCGACAACGACCCTGCGTCGACGCCTTGCACCGCACCCGCCACCACACCGAATCGACCATCGAGCCTCGGTCTATCGACCGCGCTGACCCGATCTCCGAGCATCGCACCCGAACCCGAAACGGACCGCGCCGGATCGAGGATTTCGAGGCCTTGGGTTCACAGCCGCGAGAGTTGAGCCAGGGTCGGAGCGTCGAGCGGGATGCTGGTGTCGATCGTGATGGTCGATGCGATGCCGATGGGGCCGGCGGCGGCGAGATCAGCAAACCGCCGCGCGAGCTCCTCCCGTGTCGTCATCATGTCGCCGTGCCCCGGGTGTCGGGCGCGGGTGCTGAATCGTTCGGCGCAGATGTCGGCGGGACACGCGCAGTGGACCTCTACGAGCCCGGGGAGATCGGCGAGCCACTCGGTCGGCGTTCCTGAGGTCATCGAAAGCAGAGGTTGCCGCCAGAACGACACGAGCACACCACGATCGAGGGAGCGGGCCCGTTCGATGAAGTGGTCATCTGCGAGGCGGCTGAGCCGCGACCGTTCGTCGTGCTGAACGAAGTCGGCGGGGAAGAGCGATTCGAGGATGTCGTCCTTGTCGAGGAGCGCTCGATCGGTGCGCTCGGCGATCAGCCGGCCGATGGTCGTCTTGCCGCTGGCCGGGAGACCAGACACCACGACGAAGGGAGTCATCGATGATGCGGCCGACTACGGCTCGATGATCGGGAAGAACATCGTGAACGTCGTGAGCATGCCCCACAGCGAGATGAGGAGCGCAGCGTCGCCGTCGACCGTCACGGTACCTGTGGTGATCGCGTCGGGGAACGTGTCCGCGGCGCCGGCGAGGCGGTCGAGCGTGGATCGCGTCGAGCGGATGGTGGCCGACACCTGCACTCCGTCTGGAGCGTCGACGCGGGAATGCAGCGTGCCATTCGACAGCTCGAGCGAGACGATCTGGCCGGTGTCGGTGAGTTCCCAGACAACGTGGTGGTCGCCGAGCTCGATGGCGGCCGGCCCGTCGAGCCTGACGGCGAGGTAGTCGAACACCTGCGTGGGGGTCATCCCGCCGATCGACTCCGGGCTCGGCCGCACCGGGAACTCGATCGCGGGCGTGCCCTCGCGGAGCTCCTTGGCGCCAGTGAGGTAGATGTCTCGCCACGGACCCGCCTCGGCCTGGTAGCCGAGCTGTTCGCAGGCATCGGCCTGCAGGCTCCGGGCGTCTGCGTTCGTCGGGTCCGCGAACACCGCGTGGCGCAGCACCTGCACGACCCACCGATAGTCACCCTCGTCGTAGGACCGCCGAGCATTGGTCAGCAGCGTTTCCATGCCGCCCATGAACTCGACGTATCGCGTCGCCGCCTCGACCGGGGGGTGCGGGTGCAGGCTCGCCGGGTGGCCGTCGTAGAACCCGAAATGCCGTTGATAGACGGCTCGCACGTTGTGGCTCAACGTGCCGTAGTAGCCGTGACACGTCCAGTCGGCCCACAGCACGGGAGGGAGCTCGACGGCAGCCGCGATCTCATCGGGCGTGTGGCCGAGGTTCGTCAGCCGCATCGCCTCGTCGTGGATCCACCTGTAGAGATCGCGATGGTGGCGCAGATGGGTGAAGGCGTCGTCGCGGCCCCAGTACGGCCAACCGTGGGAGGCGAACAGCACCTCGAGGTCGCCGTAGCGGATCATCGCTTCGTCGAGCGAGCGGCTCCACGACAACGAGTCGCGCACCAGCGCGCCCCGGAGCGTCAGCACGTTGTGCATCGTGCCGGTGCAGTTCTCGGCGATGCACAGCGCCCGCAACTCAGGAAACCACAGGTGCATCTCGGCGGGCGCCTCGGTGTCGGGCGCCAGTTGGAACTCGACCTCGAGCCCGTCGATCCGCATCCGGTCACCGGTGGCTCCCACCACGTGGGTCGGTGCAACGAGCACCGAAGTGCCGAATGGAACCCCCTTGGAAAGGCCTTGGTCGACGTGTCCCTGGGCATCCCACGGCAGGGTCATGCCGTACTGCCACGTGGCCCGCCGCCCCATCGCTGCCTGGGCGACGACGTTCTCCTCGACGGCGGCGTGCAAGAAGCCATCGGGCGCGATGACGATGCACTCCTGCCGGTCGATTCGGCCGCGGTCGACGATCCCGAGGATGCCGCCGTAGTGATCGATGTGCGAGTGGGTGTACGCGATCGCGACGACGTCGCGCACCCCGAGGTGCTGGTCGACGAGTGCCTTGGCCGCGGTGGCCGTCTCGGTCGTGGTCAACGGGTCGATCACGAACCAGCCGCTGTCGGTGGCCACGAAGGTGACGACGGAGGTGTCGTACCCACGCACCTGGTACAGCCCGTCGCGCACCTCGAACAGTCCGTGCACACCGTTCAGCCGCGCCTGGCGCCACAACGACGGGTTCACTGTCGGGGGCGCGTCACCGTGGACGAACTCCCAGTTCGACGGATCCCAGCTGACCCCCACGATCCCGCCCGCCCGTTGGTTCGCGATCGGTCCCAAGTGCTGGGCGATCAGCCCGCGATTGGCGCGTTCCTCATCGCTGTTCTCCTGCCACGGCAGCCGCTCGGTGATGGCGCGGTGGGCCGCCTCAGTGTGCGGCGTGGCGGGTCGTCGAGGGTCCGTCATCGTGATCCGTCCTCGCACTCGACGCAGCTCTCGGACGAGGCGTCCCCGGGCCCGATGTCGACCCCAACCGGCCAGCTCTCCATGTCGCCGACGCTACGCCTCGCGACGGAGGCCTGTGAAGCCATGAAGTCGTCGACGGTCGCCGGTCAACCTTTCCGGTGAATGGGGTGTCTGTCGTGGTATGGAGGTCGTCGTGGCGAAACCTGAACCGCACGTCGAAAGTGACATCGAGGTTCATGTGCCGCTCGACGCGTACGCGATCTACGAGCGTCACTATCGCGAGATGGTGGGCCTCGCTCGGCTGCTCGTCAGCGACACCGCCACAGCGGAGGACATCGTTCATGACGCGACGATCCGGCTGCATGCCTCGGTCCAGCGGGTCAGGAACCCGGACCGGGTGGTGGCCTACTACCGCTCGATCGTGCTGAATCTGGCTCGCAACCACCTACGGCGGCAGGGCCGTTGGCGCGCCGCCGAGAGCCTGCTCCGCACTCGGGCGAGCGCCGAGGCGGCCCACCACGATGTCGAACGATCCGATCGCGCTGCGGTGCTCGACGCAGTGATTGCTCTCCCGCGGCGACAGCAGGAGTGTGTGCTGCTGCGGCACTACTCGGACCTCGACGAACGATCGATCGCTGACACGCTCGGCATATCGGTTGGTTCGGTGAAGAAGCATCTCCACCGCGCCTCGACACATCTGGCGACGTCCTTGAAGGAGTTCTCATGACTCGCGTTGACGACGAATCGCATGGCTACCTCGCGGCACTCCGGTCCGGCAACGACACCGATCTCGACGTTCGGGCAAGCCGCGATCGATTCGATCGAGCGGCCCTCGCTGGTCGGCGTCGCAGGCGTCGCAAGTTGGGATCGCTCCTGACAGGAACCGCAGTGGCGCTGATCGCCGTCGGCGCTGCGACGCTCCCCAGAGGGGGCGAGCCCGAACGGCTGGTCGTCACGGACGGGGTGGTTGCACCGCCGAGCTCGGCGCCCAGCACGCAGCCCGGTGTCGCCGGGTCGCCGCTCGGACCGTCGAGCGACGAGTTCATCACCGTGTCGGGCGGCCCCGGGGCCGTCATCGATGTGCGGAACGCGGTGGAAGTCGTCGCCTCGTTCGATCTCCCGTGTGCACCGGACCTGGAGTGCACGGTTCAGTCGGCCCGTGTGATGGGCGACACGATCTGGGTCGCGGTGACCGAGGCCCGATCGGGCGATGCGGACGCCGTCGTGAGGTCACGGGTGGTGAGTGCCTCACGATCGACCGGTGAGATGGTCGAGCACCTGTCACTCGACGGGACCGCTGCGGTGCGGTCGGCTGGACGTGGGGCCAACGGGGTTCTGTACGCCCATCTCGACGATCGGGGCGGCACCGACCGAACTCTCGTCGCGATCGACGAGGGGCAGACGACCGTGCTCGAGACGAAGGTGTCGGGCTTTCGCCTGAGTGACGACGGACGATTCCTCGCAGTGTCGTTCTCCGACCCGCCGGCGGGGGAGACCGCCCGGTTCGAAATCTCGAATCTCGTGGAGCAGTCGACGACCGGCTTCGACACGCTCGACGTCAATGCCGGACCTGGCGCCTGGTCGCCCGACGGCCGCTTCCTCATCGTGAACGAGCAGTGGGAAGACGGAACCGCGTGGGTCGTCGATCCGTGGTCCGGCTCCGGTAGCCCCGTTGCCGGAACCGACGGCATCCTCGACGGAGCCTGCTTCATCAGCGATCGAGTGGTCGCCCATCGAACGTGGAACGTGCCTTATGGCGAGGGAGACGCACAGCTCGGTGTGATTCGTCTCACGTCGCTCGATACGGGATCGACCGTCGCCGAGTTCGGCGACGACATCTTCGGCGACGCGTTCCACTGCCACGCCGACGGCTCGATCAGCTACCTCCGGCGACCGGTGGTCGAGGTCGAACGGTCAGCCGAGTTCGCTCAGCTGCAACCGGACTTCGAGGCCCCCGCCGAGTTGGTCCACATCGCCACCGACGGAACGATCTCGAGCCGTGCGGTCGGCGACCTACGGATTGTCTGATCGGCATCGTATTGACCGACCGATGTCAGGCATCCACCACGAGTGAGCGGTCGTTGCGACGCTCATCGTGAATCCCATTGACAAACCTGATCCTGACGGCGCACGCTGAAATGCGGGGGAAGCGCGGGAGGATCAAGAATGAAATGGGATCGCCTTTCATCCGGCGAGCGGATTGTGTCGTCGCGGGGTGACATCGATCGGCTCCACGCCGGTCATCACCACACGGGCTCGACATCGTGGACTCGGCGAGGTTTTCTGCAGCGAGCCGCCGGTGCTACGGCAGTCGGCGCAGCCGTGGGTTCCGGCGTTCTGAAACCGACCCTTGCCGGTGCGGCCGGTCCCGGTATCGGTTTGGTCGAACCGATCGACTCGACCACTGAGTTCTTCCCGGGTGTGCAGTCGCATGTGCTCGCTCCGCCGTTTCTGGTGGGAGCGGACTCCGACCCGTCCACCGTGAACAACTTCGAGGGCGCCTGTGGGATCTCTTTCACCAGTGGGCAGGTCGAGCGGCGCGACCGACGAACAGGTGCCCAGGAGACGCTCCCGTACCTCTTCAACGACATGCGTTTCATGAAGGGCCGTTTCCGGGGTCGGGACGGACACGTGCGCAATGCGACATTCGCGTTCATTTGAATTGATGTCTATGACCCCAGTTCGGGGGCACAGCTTCACGACTTCAACCCGGGAGTGACCCAGAACGGACTGTTCTGGACGACGATCGTCTCCGATGACAGCGTCACCGTGGATCTGGACGCCGGCACCGCGACGCTGAGGATCGACGCCATCCAGCAGAAGGACTACTTCGACTTCGAGAACGCCATCCTCGGCAACGGCGCAACACCTCGCCAGGGGCGTGTTTCGTTCACGGTGGAGTGGACGGCAATCGGCGCGGTCAATCAGTTCGACAACCCTACGCAGCGATTCCGTGGTCGATTCCGGGACGCCGTCGCCCAGATGGAGTGGACGGGCCGCTCGGGTGACTACGAGTTCGTGTCGGCGCCGTTGGCGACGTCGACCACCGACGCTGCGCAACTGGGTGAGGAGAGCAACGGGTCGTTCTACTGAGTAGGGCACACGGCACTCGGCTCCCTGCGCGACCTCATCGTCAACCTGGCCGACCGCCCAGGGCCTGGGCGACGTGGCTGGCGACGGGCGACTCGAGGAGTTCCTCGAGCGACATCGGCAGGGGAATCCGCCAGTTCGGGCGTTCGAAGGTGGTGCCCGGCTGGTTCGGTCGCTCCACCGCGAGGGCGAGATCGTCGAGCGTCGCCAGTTTGAGTCGGGAGGGTGCCGCGCCGAGCCGTTCGTGGACCCGGATCACGGCGGCATCGACGGAATCACCGGCGTCGCCGACGAGCACCTGCAACCGGTCCCGCAGTATCTGCTCCCCATCGACGCCACCGAGCACACCGGCGATGGTCGGCAGGTCGTGGGTGGTGACGGTGGCCAACGTGGCCTCGGGATACTCCTCGGGCGCATCATCGGTGAACCACACCACGGTGGTCCCGAGGATCCCGACCTCGCGGAGTGCGTCGTGGACATGCGGTTCGACCGTGCCGAGGTCTTCACCGACCACGAACGCTCCCGCTCGGGTCGCCTCGAGAGCGATGATCGCCAGCAGTTCATCGGCGGGAAAGCGGACGTACGCGCCACCCTCCGGTCCGGCGCCCGGCGGTATCCAGTATTGACGGAACAACCCCATCACATGGTCCATGCGCAGGCCCTGCATGCCACGCAGCGCGCCTCGAACGGTGGCGATGAACGGTTCGTAGCGCGCCGCCCGCAGCCGCCACGGTGCCATCGGCGGCAACCCCCAGTCCTGACCGGCAGGGTTGAAGGCGTCGGGCGGTGCACCGATCCGACACCCGGCCGCCAGACAGTCGGAGAACGCAGCGGCATCGGCTCCCGATGGATCGAACCCGATCGCGAGGTCACCGATGAGCGCCACACCCGGCGCGGCATCGCGCACTGCCGCGAGCTGCCGATCGATGCACCACTGCAACCACGCGTGGAAGTCCCGGACGACCTCGGTGTCGTCAGCCCTCGCGTTGCGCGCACCATCCCGACCACTGTCGCAGGGCTTCGCCCTGGCCGGCCGCCCAGGCGCGCCACGGGGCGTCGGGAGCCGACGCGCCGTGCGTCGAGAAGCGATTCCACAGAGCGGCTCGCTTGGTCGACCACACCGCATGGCGATCGAGGAGGGCCGGCCGGCTCGGCTCGACATCGGGAACCCGGAGGTGCAGCGGGTTCCGCCACCGCCGGCTCGCCGGGTAGTACGGGCTGTCCTGTTGGCTCTCGCCGGGAGCCGGGGCGTGCAGCGGGCTGAGGAGGATGGAACTGCCGCCGTGATCCTGCACCCAGGCCGCGAGCACTGCGAGGTCGGCGAGGTCACCGATGCCCTGGCTGCGCTCGGACAGGACTGCGTACAGCTGAGCCGCCACGCCCCAGCCGGGCTCGGGTGCCGGACACGTGGCGGGCGAGACCACGAGTCGCGTAGTGGGGCCACCGTCGTGAGGGATGCAGGTCGTGGTAGCCGATCGGTAGATCGGGCGGCAGCGCGTCGACCGTGCCCAGGTCGTGGCCGCCTTCGAGCACGAGCTGGCACGGCGACCAGAGAGATCCTCCGGTGCCATGACGCACGAACCACATCGGCGGGCCGTTCTGTGGCTCGCCGATCGCGTCGTGCAGGGCTCGCCGGGTGTCGTCGGGTGTCGCGTGCCAGTCGCCGCCGACGTCGAAGTAGCCGTCCGTCACGCCGTACCGGTCGGCGCCAGGGGAGTCGCTCACCTGCTCAGCATGCCACGTCGGCGTACACTGACCTTCATGGCGAAGTGGCTCGTCGAGCGTAGGCTCAGCAGCGTGAGCGGCCGGCTGCGCGCCCTGCGCGAGGAGCTGCGGGTTCACGACGAGCAGCAGTCCCACCTCGCCGACGAGGCCGACGACTCCCGGCTCCGGGCGATCGTCTCCGACAGCCCGCTCGCCGGCCGCGAGCACCTCGACGCCCAACGCCACGCCGACGCCTGGTCGGCGCATCGGGCCCACCTGCTCCGTAGCATCGCGGAGCTCGAGCAACGCCAGGACGCAACTGCTCGATCAGTTGACCGCCTGACCCGAAAGAGATCCCCGTGCCGATTCGAGTCGTGATCGCGGAAGACGAAGCCATCATCCGCCTCGATCTGAAAGAGACCCTCGAGGAGGAGGGTTACGAGGTCGTCGGCGAGACCGGCCGCGGCGACAGGGCGATCGAACTGGTCCGTGAGCTCCGGCCCGATCTGGCGATCCTCGACATCAAGATGCCGGGCATGGACGGGCTCGCCGTCGCCCGCGTGATCAACGAGCGAGCGGCTCTGCGGAGTGCTGATCCTCACCGCGTTCTCCCAGCGCGAGGTCATCGAGCAGGCGCGCGACGCCGGCGCGCTCGCGTATCTGGTCAAGCCGTTCCAGAAGAGCGACCTGATCCCGGCGATCGAGGTCGCCATCGGCCGCTTCCGGGAGATGCAGTCCCTGTCGGGCGCGGTCGACAAGCTCGAAGAGCAGCTCGAGACCCGCAAGGTCATCGATCGGGCGCGGGGGTTGCTGATGGACGAGTGCGAGATGAAGGAGCAGGAGGCCTACGCCTTCATCCAGCGCACGGCGATGAGCGAGCGGTCCAAGATGCGTGATGTCGCCGAGCGGATCCTGAGCGGCGAGCTCCGTCCGTGAAGCTGCTGCTGCTCGACGGCAACTCGCTGACCTACCGGGCGTTCTTCGCTCTCCCGACCGACATGGCGACGGCCGGCGGCCAGGTCACCAACGCGGTGTTCGGGTTCACGTCGATGCTGATCAACCTGATCAAGGACCATCAACCCGACGGGATCGTCGTGGCGTTCGACCGCCCGGAGCCGACGTTCCGACATGAGGCGCACCCCGAGTACAAGGCGAATCGAGAGGCGGCGCCCGACATCCTGCGCCAGCAGATGGGCCTGGTCCGCGAGGTGGTCGACGCGCTCGGGATCGCTTCCGTCGACCTCGCCGGCTGGGAGGCCGACGACATCATCGCGACCCTTACGATCAGGCGGCCCATGAACGCGGCGACGATGTGATCATCGTCACCGGCGACCGCGACAGCTACCAGCTGGTGCACGACCCCCACGTCAAGGTGCTCTACAACCGCCGCGGCGTGTCCGACTACGCCTTCTACGACGAGGCCGGCATCCACGAGCGCACCGGGGTCACGCCGGCGCTCTACCCCCAGTACGCCGCACTCCGAGGCGACCCGAGCGACAACCTGCCCGGCGTGCCGGGCGTCGGCGAGAAGACCGCGGCCAAGCTGATCACGACGTATGGCGGGCTCGACGGGATCTTCGCCAACCTCGACGCCCAGACCCCGAAGCTGCGGGAGAACCTCGCCGCCTACGAGGCCCAGGCCCGCCGCAACCACGAGCTGATGGTCCTGCGTCGCGACGCCCCGGTCGAGCGTCGACTTCGACGCGTTGTCGATCCACCCCGACCTCGAGGAGGTCAAGAAGCTGTTCGAGTTCCTCGAGTTCCGGTCGCTGCTCGACCGGCTCGGCGAGGCCCTCGTCGGCCTGGGTGTCGAGGCACCGCGCTCCGACGGGCGAGGTGCTCGAAGCCGAGCTCACGATCGCCATCGACGCTGCGACTGCGGTCGCTGCCCTGACCCGCGACGGCCGTGATGTGGTCGCCGGGTGGAGCGGATCTCCCGGGCGCAGCCCGCTGCTCGGTCTCGCCGTCGTGACCGACTCGGCGGGCGCCGAGGTCGACGTGGATCCCGACGCCGGCTGCTCACCGAGCCCGCGGTCGTCGGATGCGCTCACGGCGGGGTCGCCGGTCCGGGCCCACGACGCCAAGGCGCTGATGCGCTCGCTGCTCGGACCTCGGGGTCCCGATCGTGCCGCTCGCACTCGACACCGCGATCGCGGCGTACCTGATCGATCCGGCCGAGACCCGCTACGCGGTCGCCGACCTGCTCACCAAGTACACGGGCGCTCAGCTGCCGACCGACGACCCGTCGACGAGCGGCCAGCTCGACTTCGGTGACACCGGCGTCGACGATGCCAGGCGCGCGGCGCGAGCGGCTCTCGCGGTCAGCCGGCTGGCTCCGGCGCTCGAATCCGCGCCTCGAACGCCAGGGCATGGCCGAGCTGTACGCAGAGATCGAGAACCCGCTCGTCGCGGTGCTGGCCCGGATGGAGCACGTCGGCGTCGGCGTCGACCGCGAGCGAACTCGGTGCGCTCAACGATCGGCTCACCGCCGAGGCCAAGCGTGCTCGCCGACGAGCTCGTCGCGGTGGCCGGCCGACCGTTCAACCTCAACTCGCCGATCCAGCTGCGCGAGATCCTGTACACCGAGCGGGGCCTGGCGCCCGGCAAGAAGACCAAGACCGGCTTCTCCACCGACGCTGCGACGCTCGAGAAGATCCGTGACCAGTGGCCGGAGTTCATCGATCCGCTGCTGCGAGTACCGCGAGGTCGAGAAGCTGCGCTCGCACCTACGGCGAAGGGCTGCTCGCCGAGATCGCACCCGACGGGCGGATCCATGCCACGTTCAACCAGACCGTCGCCCGCACCGGCCGGCTGAGCTCCGACCAGCCGAACCTCCACAACATCCCGGTGCGCTCCGAAGGCGGCCGCGCCTTCCGCAAGGCGTTCGTGGCCGCGCCCGGGTAGCCGCTGCTGATCGCCGACTACAACCAGATCGAGCTGCGCTGCATCGCCCATCTGGCCGCCGACCCCGGGCTCATCGCCGCGTTCAGCGAGCGGCGAGGACATCCACAACGCCACGGCCGCTCGGGTGTTCGCCGTGACCCCGGCCGAGGTCACGATCGAGCAGCGCTCGAAGGCCAAGATGGTCTCCTACGGCCTCGCCTACGGCATGGAGGCCTACGGCCTCGGGCAACGGCTCAACATCGCCACCGACGAGGCCGCGCTGATCCTCGACGCCTACTTCCTTGCCTTCCCGAACGTGAAGGCCTACATGGAGGCAACGGTGCAGCGAGGCCCGCGAGCGCGGGTACACCGAGACCCTGTTCGGCCGGCGCCGCCCGATCCCCGAGCTGTCGAACCCGAACTTCCGCATCCGCCAGGCCGGCGAGCGCCAGGCGATGAACGCCGGGCATCCAGGGCCTGGCGGCCGACATCTTCAAAGTCGCGCTGGTCCGGCTCGACGCCGCGCTGGACGCTGCCGGGACGTTCGGACCGAGATCGTGCTCCAGGTGCACGACGAGATCATCGTCGAGGCGCCCGACGACGAACTCGACGCAGTCGACCGAGCTGACCGTCGAGATCATGCGGGGCGCGGCCGCGCTCGACGTCCCGCTCGAGGTCAACGTCTCGAGCGGCCGCACCTGGGCCGCGGGCAAGAGCTGACCGCACGCTCAGCTGCCATACTCTCGGCATGATGGGGACCTTCACCAAACTCACGTGCATCGCCGCGCTCGTCGTCGGCGCTGCGGCCTGCAGCAGCAGACGACCGCGCGACACCAGCGTCGGAGGAGACCTCGACCGCCACGGCGGCCGAGACCACCGAGGCGTCAGATGCGGTCACGACGACGGCGACGACGGCAACCGTTGCACCGACCACCGACGGCTGCGCCCACGACCACTGCCGCGGCCACCACGACGACCGAAGCGCCCGAGCTCGCTGCGGATCATGGTGACCAACGACGACGGATGTCGGGGGAGCCGGGATCGACGTCGCTCGTCGACGGCGCTGAGCGGCGCTCGACGACGTCGAGGTCGACGTGATCGCCCCGGCCGAGCGACCAGAGCGGCACGGGCGACAAGTCGACCACCGGGCGTCGCTCACGGTCACCGACGTCGACGACGGCGAGCGGGCACCCGGCAAGGCGGTCGCCGGCTTTCCGGCCGACACCGTCATCTATGCGTCGACCAGGGCGGGCTGCTCGAGCGTACCCCATCTCGTGGTGTCGGGAATCAACGCGGGCCAGAACGTCGGCCCCGCGGTGACGCTCTCCGGCACGATCGGCGCGGCGCGCACGGCGGCCAAGCGCGGAATCCCGGCGATCGCCGTCGAGCCAGCAAGTGGTCGTGGCGGCCGAGGGTGCCGCCCGAGATCGTGAACCCGACTACGCCGTCGACGGCCGAGGTCGTGGTCGCGTGGATCGAGCAGAACCACGAGAACCTCCTTGCCGGCGCCATGCCGCCGCTCGTCTACAACATCAACGGCCCGACCTGCACGGCAGGTCGAGGCTCGCGACGTCGTGACCGTCCCGGTCGCGACCGTCACCGAAGGCCGCGACTACCTCGCGCCCGCCGATTGCGTCACCGAGCCGAGCGGCCCGCCGATCGACGACATGGATGCCCTCGTCAAGGGGTACTTCGGCTACACCGAGCTCGACCCGGTCACCCTCGCGCCCGCCGGTGATGTCGAGCTCGATGAGCGAGACGGAGGGCGCGCCTGCCCACTGGTTCGAGCAGCTCGCCGATCATCTCGGTGCGGCCTATCTGCGCTACTCGTTCACCAAGGGAACTCGACAGGAGGTCGACCATCTGGTCGACGCGCTCGGGCCTCGAGGCCGGGCATGCGGGTGCTCGACGTCGGTTGCGGACCCGGCCGCCACGCCCTCGAGCTCGCCCGCCGCGGGATCGTCGTGCACGGCATCGACATCTCCCAGCGTTTCGTCGACCTGGCGACGCACGGCCGCGTGTCAGCGGGTGGGCGCCACGTTCGAGCGCCTCGACGCCCGCTCGCCTTGCCGTTCGTCGGCGAGTTCGACGCGGCGATCTCGCTCTGCCAGGGCGCGTTCGGGCTGCTGACCGCCGACGGAGAGGACGAACTGGTGATCCGCGGGATGGCGCGGGCGCTACGGCCCGGCGGCCGGATCGCGATCAGCGCCTTCAGCTCGTACTTCGTGGTCAAGTACCAGGACGCGGCGACGTTCGACGCCGCGCACGGGGATCAACCACGAGCGCACCGAGATCCGCTCCGAGACGCGGCGAGGTCGCGCGAGGTCGACCTGTGGACCGGCTGCTACACACCACGTGAGCTCCGGCTGCTTGCTCGATCGGTGCGGGCTCCGGGTCGATCGGATCTCGTCGGTTGAGCCCGGGCGTACGGCGACGACCTGCCCACGGTCGAGACCCCCGAGTTCCTGGTGCTCGGCACCGTGCTCACACCCGGACGACTTCGACGTGACAGGCGGGACGCGGCTGGAGGCCGCCGAGTGTCTGCTCGATCGGCGCTGCGGAGGTGGCGAAGCCGCACGGAGTGCTACCCTTCCAGGGCCTGTCAGTCGAGGATCCTCCCGCTGACCGCATGTCCGTCCGAACCATCTGAAAGAAACTCCTTTGTCCGACACGAGCACCACTTCCTCGAACCCCATGGGTACGTTCGACGAGGAAGGCAATTACACCCCCCGCCAGATCACCGCCGACGATCTCGGCATGTCCTTCGCAGATGCCATCGACGGCACGCTTGTCTCCGTCGAAGACGGCCAGCTGGTCAGCGGCACCGTCGTCAAGGTCGACAAGGACGAAGTCCTCCTCGACATCGGCTACAAGTCCGAAGGCGTGATCCCGGCTCGCGAGCTGTCGATCCGCAACGACGTCAACCCGCACGAGATCGTCAGCCTCGGCGACCACATCGAGGCGCTCGTCCTCACCAAAGAGGACAAAGAAGGCCGGCTGGTCCTGTCGAAGAAGCGGGCTCAGTACGAGCGGGCGTGGGGCACGATCGAGAAGATCAAGGAGCTCGAAGGCGTCGTCGAGGGTCCGGTCATCGAGGTCGTCAAGGGCGGTCTCATCATCGACATCGGCTTGCGTGGCTTCCTCCCGGCCTCGCTCGTCGAGCTTCGCCGAGTCCGCGACCTCCAGCCGTACGTCGGCCGGGTCCTGCAGGCCAAGATCATCGAGCTCGACAAGAACCGCAACAACGTCGTGCTGTCCCGCCGGGCCTACCTCGAAGAGACCCAGAAGGAAGCTCGCGACGAGTTCCTCAACAACCTCAAGTCGGGCGAAGTGCGCAAGGGCGTCGTGTCCAGCGTGGTCTCGCTTCGGTGCGTTCGTCGATCTCGGCGGCATGGACGGACTCATCCACGTGTCGGAGCTGTCGTGGAAGCACGTCGAGCATCCCGAGCCAGGTCGTCACGGTCGGCGACGAAGTCACCGTCCAGGTGCTCGACGTCGACTTCGACCGCGAGCGCATCAGCCTGTCGCTGAAGGCCACCCAGCAGGACCCGTGGCAGGAGTTCGCCTCCGGCCACCAGGTCGGCCAGCTGGTCTACGGCCGGGTCACCAAGCTCGTGCCGTTCGGTGCGTTCGTCCAGGTGGGCGACGGCATCGAGGGCCTGGTCCACATCTCGGAGATGTCGACGCACCACGTCGAGGCGCCCGAGCAGGTCGTCACGCCCGGGCGAGGAGCTGTGGGTCAAGATCATCGATCTCGACCTCGGCCGTCGCCGGATCAGCCTGTCGATCAAGCAGGCCGCCGAAGGTGGCGAGCTCGCCGAGGAGTACCGCGAGGCGTTCGGCGCGCACAACTACGACGACCAGGGCAACTGGATCGGCGGCGACGACGCCGACCGCGAAGCGGCCTGGGCCGAGTACTACGAGCAGTACGGCGGCGCGCCCGACCGAAGGCGGCGAGACGCCGGCCGAAGGCGCCGACCGGCCCCCGAGGCTGCGGTGCGAAGCCGAAGCTGCGCCGAGCAGCCGAAGCAGCGCCGAAGCAGCGCCTGAGGCGCCCGCCGAGAGCTGACCGTCCTGCTCCGAGACGCCGACAAGGGCCCCGCCGACCGGCGGGGCCCCTTTCGTTGTGCCGTGAGGCGTCCGAGCGACGCTCGAGGCCCGATCAGTGCTCAGGTGAGCTTGACGATGCCCATCCGCACGGCGACCAGCACGGCCTGGGTGCGGTCCCGGGCGTTGAGCTTCTCGTAGATCGACGCGAGGTGGTTCTTCACCGTCTTCTGGCTGATGTACAGCCGGCGGCCACCTCGGGAGTCGACAGACCGTCGGCGATGAGCTGGAGGACCTCTTCCTCCCGTCGGGTGATGAGGCGCTCCTCGCCGGCGTCGGTCTTGCGGGCTTCGCTCAACATCAGCTCGGCCAGCTTTGGCGACAGCGCGGTGTCGCCGTTGGCCGCCATGCGCACGGCTTCGGCGACCTCGGCGATCGGAGCAGTCCTTGGTCAGGTATCCGACGGCGCCGGCCTTGATGGCGCGGTCGATGACGTCGCGGTCCATGTGCATCGTCAGCATCACGATCCGCTGCCGGGCGTCGGCCTGCATGATCGCCCGGGTCGCCTCGATGCCGTCGACATCGGGCATCGAGACGTCCATGAGGATCACGTCGGGCTTCCGTCTCGAGCGCCATCTTCAGGGCCTCGTGGCCCTCGCTGGCCTCCCCGACGACGGCGAACCCCTCCGCCTCGAGCGTTCGCCGCAGACCTTCCCGCAACATCTTGTGGTCGTCGACGAGCATCAATCGCAGGCTCACCCGTTTCCTCCTGTCTCGGATCCGAGCGTGACCCGGATCTTCGTGCCCTTGCCTGGCTCGGATTCGATCTCGAGAACCGCATTGACACTCGCCGCACGTTCGCGCATCCCGAGCAATCCGTAAGAGTCTGGCCGACCGGTGCCCTTTGTGAAACCTCGACCATTATCCGTGATCGTCAACTCGGCCACCCGACTCGAGCATCGCCAGTCCACTTCGAGCGTCGTGGCCTGGGCGTGGCGCTCCACGTTCGTGATCGCCTCCCTGGCGATCTGCCAGAGTTCGCGCTCCTGCAGGATCGCCAGACGGCGGTCGGCGCTTGACCCGAGATCGACCGTCGAGCTGCGGTCCGCTGGCGGACCCGCTGGCAGAACATGGTCAAGGTTTCGGCAAGACCTTGACCTTCGGAGACGTCGGTACGCAGGTCGTAGAGGGTCTCGCGGACCTCGCCACCACGCTGGTCACCTGCGCGCGCAGGTCGACGAGCGACTCGTGCACGTCGTCGCCCCGCTTGGCCATACCGCTCAAGCGGTCGACCTCGAAGCCGAGCAGGGCGAGCGAGCTGCCGATGCGGTCGTGGAGCTCGCGGGCGATCCGGCTTCGCTCCTCGTCGGCGCCGACCGAGCGGAGCCGGCGGAACAGGCGGGCGTTGTCGATGGCGATCCCGAACGGCTCGATGACGCCGTTGACCGTCTCGCTGTGCTGGGCCGTGAAGTGGCAGGCCGATTGGCCTCGACCGCGATGAGCCCGACGAGCGAGCCGCGGGCCCGAAGCGACGCGTAGAGACCGGACTTGGCGCCGTCGGAGAGCCCGGAGCCCGGCCGGGCGAGATCGTCGATCGTGATCGTTCGACTCGAAAGCAGAGCCTCGCGCAGCGCCGGCGGCAGTTCCTCGGTGCGCAGGCTGTAGGAGCCCCGGTAGCCCTTGGTCCGCACGGTGTCCCAGGAACGGTCGCGACTCGGAGTAGAGCATCACCGTGACGGCGTCGGCGTCGATCAGCGTCCGCAGCCGGGAGACGGTCGAGTCGAGCACCTCGTCGAGGTCGAGTGACGCCGGCAAGCGACTGGGCGACGCGCTGCAGGTTGAACAGCAGCGCGTTGGCCTCGGACAGCCGGTTCACGCGTTCCTGGGCGAGGAGCTGCTGGCGGGCCGACTCCTCCGAGACCCGCCGGGCCAGCCCGCTCGTCAGGGCGACCAACGCGAGCACGCCGCACCATGCGGCGGTGTTCTTGGCGCCGTCCCGGATGCCCTTCGTCGGTCAGGAAGCCGGACCGAGACGATGCCGGCGCTCGCGCCGATCAACTCGAACGCGTAGAGCGGGCCGGAGGCGAAGCCGGCGAGCAGCGTGGACGGGATCAACGTGAAGCAGTACGGCGAGCCCCAGTTGCCGGTGAGCATCACCGCGCCGAGGTGGACCAAGACGTCGAAGCCGACCAGCGTCCGGGTGGCCCGGTCGTCGCGGTAGAGGATCGGGCGGACAGTGGTGAACGTGGCGTAGGCGATGAGCGCCAGGAGCACGACGGCGTGCGGCCACGGATCATTGAAGATGTCCCGAGGTCGAACAGTGCACCGACGGCGAGTGCCGCCCACCGGAACGGCGCGAGGGGTGGTGCCTCGACCAGCTGCGCCGCGCTGGCGCTGGTCGCCGATCGACAGCGGCCGACGCCGGTCGGCCTCCGCCGGATCCGATCAGGCCGCGACCGTCGATCGCCCGATGGCCACGCCGGCCAGGACCCCCCGCGATCGGGGGATCGGTCGTCGCTCGCCTCGACGGCACGGGATCCCTGCTGGTCAGCCATGGACGCGACAACCGTACATGGCCGAACCCCCACCCGCCGTGGCACCCCCGGATTCTGATCGGTTCTCGTCGCCCGTGTGGGTACCAAACGCGATCAGATCTGGGGCGGGGGCGGTGGGTAGGGTGCCGGGGCGTGATACTCGTGGGGCTGACAGGTGGGATCGGATCGGGCAAGTCGACCGTGTCGGCGCGGCTGGCCGCGGAGGGCGCGGTGATCATCGACGCCGACCAGATCACCCGCGACGTGCAGCAGCCCGGCTCGCCGGTCCTGGCCGCGCTGGCCGAGCGGTTCGGCGCCGAGGTGCTCACCGACGACGGCTCGCTCGACCGAGCCCGGTTGGCGGGGATCGTGTTCGGCGATCCGGACGCCCTGAAAGACCTGAACCGCATCGTGCACCCGGCAGTCGGCGCCGAGATGAACCGACGGATCATCGCAGAGCGCGAGTCCGACCGGGTCGTGGTGCTCGACATCCCGCTGCTCACCGAGAACCCACGCGAGGGCCTGGCCGGCACCGTCGTCGTCGACGTGCCGACCGAGGTCGCAGGTGGAGCGGCTGGTCCGTTCGCGCGGGTTCGACGAGGCCGACGCCCGCGCCCGCATCGCCCGGCAGGCCACCCGGGAAGACCGTCTCGACCCGGGCCGACATGGTGATCGACAACAGCGGACCCCCCGAGGCGCTCGACCGCCAGATCGAGGAGGTCTGGGCGTGGATGCAGACGCTGGCCCACGTGCCGCGTCGACTACGAGCCCGTCGCCCCGGCCCCGAAGCAGTGACAGGATGTCGCCCGCTCAGCGCAGCACGAATGGGAGGAAGCAGCTCGTGAACGAAGTCAGAGGTGTGGTCGCGAGGTCGAAGGGTGCCCCGGTTGGCATCGAGACCATCCTCGTGCCGGATCCCGGCCCTGGCGAGGCCTTGGTCTCGGTGAAGGCGTGCGGGGTGTGCCACACCGATCTGCACTACCGCGAGGGTGGGATCAACGACGAGTTCCCGTTCCTGTTGGGCCACGAGGCCGCGGGATCGTCGACAAGGTCGGGGCCGGCGTCACCTCGGTGGCGCCCGGTGACTTCGTGATCCTGAACTGGCGAGCGGTGTGCGGCAACTGTCGGTCGTGCCGCAAGGGCAAGCCCTGGTACTGCTTCTCCACGTTCAACGCCACCCAGAAGATGACCCTCGCCGACGGCACCGTGCTGTCGCCGGCGCTCGGTATCGGCGCCTTTGCCGACAAGACGCTCGTGGCGGCGGGCCAGTGCACGAAGGTCGACCCTGCCGCTCCCGCAACCGTGGCCGGTCTGCTGGGTTGCGGCGTCATGGCCGGGCTCGGCGCGGCGATGAACACCGGCAACGTCGGTCGGGGAGACACCGTGGCCGTGTTCGGCTGCGGCGGTGTCGGCGACGCAGCGATCGCCGGGGCGAAGTTGGCCGGCGCGTCGACCATCGTGGCCGTCGATCTCGACGATCGGAAGCTCGCACTGGCCAGGGAGTTCGGCGCGACGCACACGGTGAACAGCCGCAACGAGGACGCCGTCGAGGCCATCCGAGCCGCTACGGGTGGGAACGGCGCCGATGTGTGCATCGAGGCCATCGGGCTGCCGTCCACGTACCGTCAGGCCTTCGAAGCCCGAGATCTCGCCGGCACCGTCGTCCTCGTCGGGGTTCCTCGGCCCGACATGGAGGTGACCCTCCCGTTCATCGAGATGTTCGGCCGGGGGGCTCACTGAAGTCGAGCTGGTACGGCGATTGCCTGCCCAGCAGGGACTTCCCCATGCTCATCGATCTGTACCTCCAGGGCCGGCTCGATCTCGACCGGTTCGTGAGCGAGACGATCGCCCTCGAAGACGTCGAAGAGGCCTTCCACAAGATGGAACGCGGCGAGGTGCTCCGCAGCGTTGTCGTGCTCTAGAACCCTTGAACGACGGCGGGAGCGGCCGATCTGGACTCTGTGGTCGGTGATCGAGGCGTCGTACGCGGCACGACCTGGTCGCTGCTACGGCGCCGGCTCACGGTGCTCGTGGGGATCGTGTGTTGCGGTCTGACCGTCGGGTTCGTGTTCGAACGGTTGCTCGATTCAGTGCAGTCTGGTGCCGACCGAGCCGCCGCTGCTGACGATGTGGTGGAGGCGGTGCTCCAGCTGGACGGCTTGGAGTGGCGAGCGATCGCCGGTGAACCACTCGCTCCGGTCCTCGACGAGTTTGCCGAGCACGCCGAGACGCTCACAGGTGCGTTGCCGGGCGCGGCAGAGCCGCGAGGCGGCCGAGGTGCGTCGTGCCGCGTCCGACTACGTGGAAGCGGTGCGGGCAGAGTTCTCGGCGCTGGAGAACGGCGATGCCGTCGAGGCCAGGGAGATCGACGAAGCTCGGGTAGATCCGGCCTTCGAGTCGGTGCTCACAGTTGCCGAAGGGCTGGTCGCACAAGAGACGGCTGCCGCCCGGGCCAAGACGTCCGCGACCAAGCGGCTGGCGTTGGGCCTGGTCGGGATCACGGTGCTGGCGGCCAGTGTTGGCGTGTGGTTCGTCCTTCGGCATCGTGATCGTCGTGCCGACGAACGGCTCGAGGAAGTGGCGGGACGCAGGTTCCGTTCGCTGGTGGAGAGCTCTACCGACATCGTGACGGTCGTCTCGGGAGTCCGCGAGTTGACGGTGATGAGCCCAACTCTGGGGTTCCTCTCCTGTGTTGTCTCAGCGACCTGTCCCGCCGACATCACGGATGTCAGCGATCTGATCCCGGCGAATCGACTTGATGATTGGTCCGAGTTCGATGCGTTGGTCAGCGTTGGAGAGTCGGTGGACGCATTCGGTCTCCAGCTCGCCCGCCGGGACGGCTCCGTCGCCGATGTCGAGCTCATCGGGCGGCCACTGAGCGGTGAGCCGGGTCACCGGGTCTGGGTGTGGAGAGATGTCTCCGAACGGACCGCGCTGACGGCCGAGCTCAGCCACCGGGCGTTTCATGATGCGCTCACCGGCCTCGCCAACCGAGCACTTTTGCACAATCGGACCGAACACGCCCTGGAACTCGCCGAACGCAGCGGCGAACCGGTTGCGGTCCTGGTGTGTGATCTCGATGGATTCAAGATGGTCAACGACGCGTTGGGTCACAACCGGGGCGACGAATTGCTGATGGTGGTCTCTACCCGGATGAACGGTTGCCTTCGGACGAGCGACACCTTGGCGCGTCTGGGTGGCGACGAATTCGCGGTCCTGCTGGAGAACACCGACATCGATACGGCGCGCGAACTTGCCGAACGGATCCTGGACGTCGTTGCGGTGCAGGTTTCACTGGGCGAACGAGAGGTGTTCCCGTCTCTGTCGATCGGTGCCGCGAGCTTCGAACCGGGCATCTCGACCGAGGAGATCCTTCGTCGCGCGGATGTCGCGATGTACCAAGCGAAGCGGGCAGGAAAGGCTCGGACCGAGGTCTATCGCCCCGGCCTTGGTCACGAAGGAAACGGCACCCTGGTGATGCAAACCGAGCTGCGCCGTGCCGTGCTAGACGGCGGCTTGACGCTTGCCTATCAGCCGACCGTGTCGCTCGTCGATGGCTCGGTGAGCTCCGTCGAAGCACTCGTCCGGTGGGACCACCCGGTGCTCGGTTCGATCCCGCCGGCCACGTTCATCCCCATGGCCGAGGAGTCGGGCACCATCGTGGCCCTGGGCAAGTGGGTGCTCACCGAGGCGTGTCGGGCGGCGGTGACCCTTCGTGGCACCAATGGGTCAGGGATCATGATGCACGTCAACATCTCACCCCACCAGCTCAACGACCCCACTCTGGTCTCGTTCGTCAAAGAGACGCTCTCAGGATCGGGACTCGATCCTGGGCTGCTCGTCCTCGAAGTGACTGAAGGCGCGTTGCTCGCCAACCCAACCTCGATCGACCGATTGCGAGAGTTGAGCGGGCATGGTGTCCGGCTCGCCATCGATGACTTCGGCACCGGGTACGCGTCGATCACCTACTTGCAGCGGCTGCCGATCGACATCCTGAAGATCGATCGGTCCTTCGTGAGCGGTGACGCCCTGCCGGCAGCGGAGCGACGAGCCTTCTTGGCCACGATCATCAGCATGGCCCGCAACCTCGACGTCACGTCGGTCGCCGAGGGAGTGGAGACCGACGAGCAACGCTTCGAGATCGCCGAACTCGGCTGCGACCGGGGCCAAGGGTATCTGTGGGCCAGACCCGTCGACCTCGCAACGCTGCGCGGTGCGATCGATGTCCTGAGTGCCGCCAGCCGGCTTGATCACGGGGGATAGTCGTTTCCAGCTCGCCTGAGTGGTTGCCGCGTCTGGGCGTGTGGGTTCCCGCCGGGTGCGATCAGAACCACAGGCCGGCCATCCGGAGGGTGTAGCCGCCGACGACGCTCCAGAAGATCCACCGGAACGCCTCCTCGCCGACCCGTCGGTTGACGCTGCGGCCGATCCACGCCCCGATCGGCATCACGGGCAACGCGATGAAGATCGTCGACAGATCGACGCCGTGGAACAACCCAGCGGTATGGAACAGCTCCACTTTCAACGCATCGGCGACGAGTGACACGCACGACGCGAGCCCGACGTGCTCGAGGCGGGGCAGGCCCATGCTGCGGACCGAGATGCCCTTCAGCGGGCCGGATGTGCCGGATACCCCGGACAGCACTGCAGACGCTGCCATGGTCGGGACCGCGGCGTGTCGCCGTGCCAGCAACAGCCGCTCGTCGGCTCGCAACTCGACCGCGAGTGTCACGAGCGTCGTGGCGATGATTGCCCACACGACGAGACCGTCGGGCGCCGAGATCAAGAGCGTCGCCCCGAACCAGACGCCGAGCGCCGTCACCACCAGAAGCCGCCACCCCTCGCGTAGTGCGAGCGTGTGCCGGTAAGCGATCACCTTGAACACGTTGTTCCAGCCGAGCAGGAGCGCGGCGAGGGCAACGCCCTCCTTCGGGCCGAGCACCGCACCGAGTGCGGGCACCAGCACCAGGCTCCCGCCGTAGCCCGCGATCGACGAGATGAACAGCGACGTGAAGGTGGCTGCCAGGACGAGCACTGATTCCGACATGCCCCTCCTCGCGTGAACTCGCGTCGGCCGGAACCCCCGCGCATGATCCATCAGGCGCGTCCGAGAATCAAGCGCCGCTCTCTTTGACAGCAGACCGTCATCGCGCCGGCTCGCAACGTGAGGTGCTTGACGAACTCGGCCATGGGGCCCACACTTCGACCGGGGCGGAGGCGCAGAGGGGGCGCCAGTCGTTCCAGGAATGTCATCGCTGGCGGATGCCGTCCGTCAGGTGCAGCGGTGCGTGGTGGAGGCGAGCATGAGCAGCGGGCACCGAGATGAGCTCGACTCGAGCGGCCCGGTCGCAGTGGGCGAGCCGTGACGTCCCCGCAGGGACCCGATCCCCGCCGTCGGCTCGCCGACTTCGAGGACTCTCGTGGGATCACGCCCGCCGAGTCGGCGGCGCCCCCAATCGAACGCGCCGCGCCGACCAAGCGCGGTGGTCGCCAGTCGGCACGTTCCGCTGCCGCATCGGCGCCGACGGCCGATGGGGCTGAGCGCGAACCGAAGGAATCACGAGGAGGATCTCCCATGCCAGCCGAGACGAGCGAACGGCCAGTGTCGGCCAAGCCAGTAGGGGGCAAGGCGTTGGCGCGCCTCCAGCTGTTCGAGGAGGCCCGGGACATCGCTGTCGCCGAGGAGCGGCCGGCCGGCCGGCGAGCGAAACCCGACTCGGGTGCGTCGGCGAGGGCGGCGACTGCCGTCAACGAGGAGGTCGGTGATCGGTACGCCTCGGCCGCGATGGCCCTCACCTTCGACGGAGGGACGGAGGAGCTCGAGACACGGGTCGACGACACCGGTGCGGCGGCCAGGGCGACCCCGGGGGAACCTGCGGAGCCCGCACCGGCAGCTCGTTCGTGGCGGTTCCTCGGGCCCACGTTCCAGGCCGGCGGTCAGACCTACGGCAGCACCCGTGTCGACGTGTCGGGCCGTGTAGCGGCGCTCGCCGTCGATCCGTCGAACTCGGCCCACATCATCGTGGGCTCCGCGGCGGGCGGCATCTGGCGAACCACTGATACCGGCGCGACGTGGAGTCCCGTTGCCGACAGCGCTCCGACTCTCACGTGTGGCGCCGTGGCGTTCGACCCGACGAACCCGCGAGTCATCTACGTCGGCACCGGCGAGGGGAACTTCTACGCCAGTCTCGGCGCCGGTCTGCTGCGTTCCACCGATGGTGGCCTCACGTTCTCGCTCGTCGCCGGAGCACCGTTCATGGGGAACGGCTTCTACGACCTGATCGTCGATCCGCGCAACGGCCTGCGGCTGTTCGCCGCCACCGTCGGAGGGCTGTACGTCAGTGTCGATGGCGGAACGACGTGGAAACGACCGATCACCGATCGTTGCTGGAGCATCTCACTGCGACCTCGCGGCCGGACATGGGAGCTGCTCGCCGCGACAGCGGCAGGCTTGAAGCGTTCCACCAACAGCGGGACCAGCTTCACAGCGGTCGCGATCGCTGGCGCGCCCACGTCGTGGGACCGCCTCGCCGTGGCCCACGCACCGTCGCAGACCTCCGTGGCCTACCTCTGGGGTGCGAGCGGTGACGCGCCGTACCTCGCCCGGCGATCGGGTTCGACATGGACGAGGATCACCAACGCCCCGGCCGACGTCAACCAGGCGTGGTACGACTGGTTCGTCGGGGTCGCGCCGGACGACGCATCGATGGTGTTCCTCGGCGCGGTCCACGCCTACCGTGGGCGGCCGTCCGGATCCGGCTGGGCGTTCGAGAACATCTCGTCGCGCCAATCGGGCGACAGCATCCATCCCGACCAGCACGCGGTGGCCTTCGACCCGGGCAACCCGGCCGTCATGTACATCGGTTGCGACGGCGGGGTCTACCGATCGCCCAACCGGGGAACCAACTGGACGGCCATCAACCGTGGGTTGGGTATCGCAGAGACCGAGTACCTCGCGCAACGGGCGGGGACCACCAACTGGATCCTTGCCGGCACCCAGGACAACGGGAGCATGCGTTACACGGGATCGGCGCAATGGGAGCACGTTGCCGACGGGGACGGCGGCGACTGCGGGGTGAATCGTTCGGATGGGTCGACGTCGTTCCACAGCTACTACGGGATGGGCATGGAGCGCTCGACGAACGGTGGAGGCTCGGGTTCGTGGAGCTGGATTGGGCCCAATGTGGCCGACACGTACCAGGCACTCTTCTACCCGCCGCTCGAAGTCAACGGCACCACCGTTGCCCAAGCCGGCCAGTCGGTGTTCGTCTCGCGTAACAGCGGGACCGCATTCACGGAATTGAACCTCGGAGGAGGCGTGGCCACTGCGATGCATGCCCCCTCCACCGACCGGGTCTACATCGGGACGAACTCGGGACGGGTCGTGCGAGTCGACTGGAGCGGCACCTCTTGGTCCGGACCGACCGCCCTCACCTCGCCGCGGGTGAACGTGTGGATCAGTGACGTTGCGGTCAGCCCGAGTCGACTGTGGGCCACCTCCACGTCGACCGGAGGTGGTCGCGTGTTCCGCTCGGGTGATGGGGGGACGACGTGGACCGACTGCACTGCCGGCCTGCCCGCTCTGCCGATCAACTCCGTCGAGATCGACCCCTGGAACGAGAACCGGGTGTGGGTCGCTGCCGATCTCGGCGTGTACGAGAGCTGGGACGCCGGCGCGACGTGGAACCCCATCACGGCCGGGCTCCCCAACGTGTTGGTCGCGGACCTCGTCGTGCATCCCCACGCCAGGGTTCTGCGGGCCGGGACGCGGAACCGCGGGGTCTGGGAGTTCCCCATCGACGACCCGTTGGACACGCCGATCTGCGGTACCCAGTTCAGCGGACAGTTGGCCGCCAACGCGTCGGGGCGATGGTTCACGTTCAACTGGCCCTCGTGCTGGCACGTGCTGTGGACGGTGATGCCGACATCACCCAATCCCGGCGCCGCGGAGGTCCAGTGGACCACCGAGGTCGAGCGAGCGACCGACGAGTTCGTCACCTACTGGATCAAGGTCCAGAACCTCACGGCCGTCGCGGTCAGCTTCGAAGCGCGCTTCGCCATTCTCAGCCGGTCGTAGCCACCCGACCGGGACCAGGTTCGAGCAGCAGAAGACGAAATCATCCAGAACGAAGTCATCCAGAACGAAGTCATCCAGAACGAAATCATCCAGGGAGTGATCACATGCGCACGGGAGTTCAGTTCACCGGCCAGCTCGCGCCGAACGCGTCGGGCCGCTGGTTCACCTTCGGGTGGCCGGCGAGTTGGCACATGATCTGGCACATCATGGCAACCACACCGAGGAGCGGTGCGCCGGAGCTCGACTGGGACGTGGCCGTCGAACGAGCCTCGGCCGACGCCGTCACATACTGGATCACGGTGAAGAACCTCACGAACGCGACCGTTGCGTTCGAAGGCCGTTACGCCGTGATGAACTAGGAGGCCGAGACATGCGCACCATCATCACCATCGAGAGCGACGACCAACCGTCGATCGTCGCCGCTTCGTCGTCGCCGGCCGCCTCCCCTTCGGTGCCGCTCGCCGCGCAGCCCGACATCCCGGTGTACGACGCGGGACCGGCACCGCTCGACGTCATCGTCACTCCCGAGCCGAGCGCTTCGGCGCCCATCGACGCGCAGTCGGGGGGCGCCGCGCCGGGGTCCGCCTGACCGCCCCGGCGGTTCTCGCGAGATTGTGGTATGCGCGGAATGACGGGGAGCTCTCTAGGGATGCCATGACGGCACCACCCACGGAAAGGGACTCCCATGACCATCGAATTCCCCAATCCCGCCTGGAGCGGAACGACGTCCATCTCGGTGCTCGACAACTCGGGCGGCCCGGCAAACATCCTCGACCTCAACAACCCGTGGCAGGTGAAGGTGAAGATCGACATCTCCGATCCCACCGCCACGCTGGCCGGCAAGTTCGAGGTCCACGTGTTCGCCGAGTCATTCGGTCCCGGCCCGGAGCCTCACCTGGGCTCCCAGCTCGTCGACATCGTCCCGGGCGACAACACCTACACGGCCACGTTCAACATGCCGGCCAACACGCCGGTGTTCGGCGGGCCCCCGGCGATCTCGTCGTTCTACAAGCTCGCCACCGTCGTCGAGCACCGGAACACCGCCGGCAACGAGACCGTGATCGCCGGCGTCGCCGAAGGTCCGGCCATCCATCTCCGCAACCCCTGAGCCGCGAGCAGCTTCATCGCTGCCCAACGTTCCGGTGCCCCCAACCGGCCAGGCCCGACGGTGCCGCCTCACCGTCGGGCCTGTCCGCGCCCATGCCCGTTCTGCCCACGAAGAGGATTGGCGATGCCGCCGCACGAGTACGAAGTGACCGATGACGACGGTCGGGTCGTGGTGTTCGTCTGCCCGGTTGCCGGGTGCGGGCGCCGGGTGCTGCTCGACCGACGAGGCGATCGGTACACCGTCATCGATCGGGGCGACTTCTTCGCCCAGCACGTCGGCGGTGTGGGCCCGATCAGGATCGGGCTCTCCTGATCGCTCGCAGAAAGATGTATGCGGCGGCCCGGCCGCAGCTCAGTAGGACATGGAACACCGAACAGCGTCATCCACGGTCCGCCGAGACGCCTACCCTTGCGGGGTGACCGATCGGAGCAACGCCGAGCTGGTCCGCCGAGCAATCGAGGGCGGGAGCGACGGTCGGCGGGCGTGGGATCTGTTGGTCGCCAACAACGCGCGCGCCGTGTGGAAAGTGCTGTGGTCGTTCCGGATGACCCCGAACGATCGCGAAGACGTGTTCCAAGGGACCTGGCTTCGTGCCCTCGAGCGACTCGATCAACTCCGTGAACCCGAGAAGCTGCACGTCTGGTTGATGACCATCGCTCGTCACGAGGCCGAAGGGCTGCTGCGGAAGTCAGCTCGCGCCGCGCCGGTCGCCGACACCCCGGAAACACCGGTCGCCCCGGTCGACACCGAACGGCTGGAGCACGACGAGCGATACCGCATCGCTCGGGCTGCACTCGATCGTCTCGGCGCCGACTGTCGGGAGCTCATCCGGTTGTTGACGGTCGATCAGATGACATATCGGGACATCGAACTGGCCATGGGCTGGGCCGACGGTGGCACGGCCATCCGTCGATCCCGTTGCTTGGAAAAAGTCCGAAAGACCCCCGAGGTGAGCCGGTACCTACGCGACATCCACACCATCGAAGAAAGCCGAGAACTGTCATGACCGTTTCGCCCGAATCCAGTGACCGCGGCGATCGCTCCGACGCCGACCGGCTCGACCCCCGGGCGCGGCGTGTCCTGCGCTCGTTCGACCATGTGCTGACGATCGACGAGCCCCTCCCACCGGCGTTGGTCGCCGCAGCCCAGGACCTCTACGTGTGGCGGTCGGTCGATGCCGAGCTGCTCGAGCTGCTCGTCGACTCCGCCGCCGACGAGCTCACCACCGTTCGCGACGAGCGGTTGCAGCGGTTCATGGCCTTCGGCAGCGACGAGCGCGGGGTGCACTTCGAGTGCACGCTCGGCGACGACGGCTTCGTGCTCGAGGGGCTCATCGTGCCAGCGGGCGGGTACGTGGTGCGGGCCGATCGGCCCAACAGCGACCTGGTCGTCGAGAGCGACGAGCTCGGTTCGTTCCGGCTGAGCCGGCTCGAGGCGGGCTCGACCCGGCTCACCATCCGCGCCATCGACGGCGAGATGCTGATGACGACACCATGGTTCATGCTCCAGACCTGACACTGCCCGAGCGATCAGGCCCCAGGCGCCAGTCACCCCGCCCGTAGCAGGTGAGCGACGCCGCCATCACGAGGTCACCCGGATCATCGAGGTCGGCGTCGCTCACCCGAGCGGCGAGCGCCTGCCCGATCGTTCGCCCGGCGCGCAGATCGTGATGGAACGCACGGAGCACCGGAACCGCAGCGCGATCAGGCAACGGCAACAGCGAGGCAACCACCGCGGATGCGCCGCCAGCAACCAGCAGCGTCGCGAGCCCGAGCGATTCACCACCGGCAGACGCGGCAACCTCCGCAGTCGAGCAGGCCGAGAGGATCACCGCCGAGGGCGCCGCCGGGACGCGCTCCAGATCGAAACCGGTCAGCGGGCCGTCAGCGACGCGCAGGTACGACAACAGTGGTGTGCGGGGCTCGAAGTGGGCATGGCACGCGACATGGGCAAGGGCGGCGCCATCGAGCGCGCCGAGCACCGCCGCGACGGTCGCCGACGCGCCGGCCAGTGGGGCCTCGTCCCCGTGCAGCTCGGCAACCGCGAGTGATTCGGATTCGGCGCCGGCGAGACCCGGACCGGCGATGACCACCACCGGTCCGTTCACCGGCCCCTTCGTCGCCGCGTCGCCCCACAGCCGTGCCGATGGCGACACCGAGACGATGCGGCCGGTGAGCAGGCCCCACGGCACCGCGTGCAGCCCGGCCTCGGGGACGATCACCAATGGGCAGTCGTTGGCGACGAGATCGAGGAGCGGCTGGATCAGGCGCTGCCGGAGATGATCGAGATGGCCGACGACTCCCCGATGCACCATGCGGCCTGCCGGATGGGCGACCACCGGGGCGAGCTGGCGCAGTCCCCGGGCGACGGCCGACGCACTTGCGGCGATCGGTTCGAGCGCCCCGAGCGTGGCGAACCGGCGGATTCCCGATGGCTCGATCAACACTGCGCCCAACTCGCCTCGGCATGCGACGAGCTCGATGATCGCGTGGCCGGCGAGTCGATCCGCAGTGACCTCCCGGCGGTGTCGACGCAACTGGCCGTCGCGGGTCGATCGACGACGAAGTGTCTCGACCACCAGTCGTTCGGTCTCCCGCAGGCGTGCCGACGCGGCCGTGCGCGGCGGGCCGCTGCCGTCGCGCGCCGCCGTGTCGAACGAAGCGTGAGCCGCCCGGTAGTCGGCGAGCAGGTCGGCCAGCACCGCGTCGGGTGGGGGGAGGGGAGCGCGGGTGGCGAGGGCAGTCGCCCGCCAGCGTTCCGCTGACTCGAACACGGCGCTCGCGTCGCCGGTGTCCCAGGCCAGCTCGACGAGGAGCCCCGCCAATCCCTCGCCCCATGCCGACGCTTGAATGCGCAGTTCGGTGGCCTCGAACAGTGCACGATTCCGCTCGAGGAGCCGTAGCCCTCGCTCGAAGGAGCGCCGCGCGCTCGGTCGATCGCCGAGCAACAGGTGGCGTCGGCCCGCAGCTTCGCACGCGGCGACGCGTTCGGGAAGCGTGCCGCGCCGGCGGGCCACCACGGTCAGGGCGCGGAGCGCGACGTCGGCGTCGCCGTGGCACTCGGCCACCGTGGCGGCCCGGAGCCAGCTCCCCGGAGCGAAGTTGCGCATGCCGGAGTCATCGAGGGCCTCGGCGACGAGCACGGCGCGCTCGATCGAGGCCGCCTGTGGGCCGATCGTGCGGATGATCGCCTGGACTTCGAGGTCGTCGGCGATCCTCGCCCATCCCTCCCGACCACTGGAGCGGAAGTACGCAGCCGAGTCCCGGGCTTCGTCGATGGCGCGAACGTCGGCGAGCTCCAGTCGGGCCATGGCCAGGTAGAGGCGAGCCTCACCGGCATCGGAGCCCATGCCGCCCCGATCGAGTCGTTCGATGACCGGCGGCAGGATTCGCACGACGTCGTCGGCCAGCCCGGCCAACACCATCACCTCAGCCCGATCGACCAGGAGCGACTCGATCGGTTCACCGAGTTCGACGAGCCGGCGCTCGGACTCGTCGAACGTGGCCAACGCGGCGGGGAGGTCGCCGAGCCGGCCGAGCATCATCCCGCGGTTGTGAGCGACGTCCGCGGCATCGAGGGGCCGGCCGACCTCGGTGAAGAGTGCCTCGGCGCGTTCCAGATCAGCCAGTCCCACCTTCGCCCCACCGAGGTAGAGCCGGACCACCCCGCGGATGTTGTGGGCGCGGGCGCGGTCGGCCGGACGGTCGAGCGGGAGCCGGGCGACGGCTCGATCGACTGCAGCCAGCGCAGCGTCCAGCCGCCCGAGTCGGTAGAGGACCTTGAATCGCTCGAGCTCGAGGAGCCCGGAGCCGGCGGGCCCCACGACTCGCTCGCCGGCATCGACCGCGGCCATGGCCTCGTCGATCGAACCGGCGACCATGTAGGCGTTGGCGAGCGCTCCGTGAACCTCCGCGCGGGTGAGCTCGTCGAGTTCTGGTCCGTCGAGCGCGACGGCCCGCCGGGCTTCCTCGACGGCTCCGTGCGCGGTCGAGCATCGCCGATGCGCACCGCGATCGCACCGCGTGCAGCACGCACCGATCGGCGGCCGCGAGTGCAGGGTGTTCGAGTGCTTCCGTTGCGAGAGCCCAGAACTCCGACGGCGCATTGCGTGCCCGCGCGAGCCACACGATCGGATGTATGTCTCTCCCCTCGCGCGGCGTCACTGTCGAGCAGCGTAGGTTGGCCGCACCCGGTGGCCGACGGGAATCCGATCGGTCGCGCCGCCGGGCCGGCACGTCGAGAACGAAGAGGTACTCATGGAACGGTGCAAACTGCGGCGGACATCATTCGTCGACGCTCTGTTCGAGGCGGTCACGGAACTCGGTGACGGCTTCGGTGTCCGGCTCCCGATGGCCAACGAGTCTGCATTCGAGCCATCGGCACCCCTGGGCATCTTGAGCGACATGGCCGACGACGTGCTCGTGATCCCCGGCGTGATCGCCGTCGATGCCGGCAGCGAACTCGCCCAGGAGCTGAACGCCAGCGACGCGTTTGCAGCGGTGGACTCCACGTCGGACGGAGGCCCCACCGTGTTCCGAGCGCTCTCCGGCGCAGGAGTTGAGGGCGTTCGCGCCGTGCTCGAGGTGCTCGCTCGCTCCACTGACAGCCTCGACCGAACGGTTGCCGCGCCCGTGCTCGGCTTCGTGAGCCACCAGCGCGTCACGAGCTCTGCTGACGCGGAGTCGACGTCACCGATCCCGTCGCCGATCCGATCTTCTCGCGGCGCAGGCGCGCGTGTCGATGTGCTCGACACGGGACTCGCCGACGACTACCCGTGGCGGACCGCGGTGGTGTCGGCGGCGACCGCGACCGATGTCGATCCGCTGGAGGGAGCGCTGGCACCGGGCTTCTTGGGTCGGAGCGCCGGGCACGGAACATTTGTCGCCTCGCTCTGCCACCAGGTGGCGCCGGGCGCCCAAGTGGTCGTCCATCGGGTCGCCAGCACCGAAGGCCTGGTCGACGAGCTGACGCTGGCCCGCCGGCTCGGCGAGATCGGCCGGAACGGTGATGAGCCCGACGTCGTCATGCTGGCGTTCGGTGGCTACTCGGTGAAGCTCGGATCGTTCGGCACCACCGGCAACACCGAGCGGCATCGTGGCTCGACCCGCTCGGTCTACGCGCCGCGCTGCTCGACCTCCTCCGGCCGGTGCCCGGGCGCGGTGATCGTGGCCTCGGCCGGGAACAACGACTCGACCGACCCGTGCTACCCCGGCCGCCTTCGCCGCCGACAAGGACTTCGCCGGTCGGGTCGTCGCCGTCGCAGCCCTCGATTCGTCGGGCTACCGGTGGGCGTACAGCAACTACGGGCGATGGGTGAGCGCCAGCACGATCGGCGTACGGCTCCGCGGACCAGTACGTGGAAGGCCAGCGAGCATCCCGAGCAACGAGCCCGATGGCGTTCCCGAGACCTTCGTCTCGCCGGTCGTTCGCCAGCTGGACCGGCACCTCGTTCGCCGCGCCGCTCGTGGCCGGGCGGATCGTCGAGACTCCACGGCGCCCTCGGGCCGCAGTTCGGCCCGGCCGGTGCTCGCCACCGAGGCCTGGCAGATCCTGCGCACGTCGCAGCCGCCAACGCGAAGGTCGCTGCGGCGTCCATGTCCTGGTCGACGGCGTGCGGCTACGACTGAGCGTGCCGGCACCCGCCGCACGGAGCTGACCAAACGCGTGTTCGGTCGCGGTAAGCCTGGCGGCCATGACGTCCGTTCGAGGTCGTCGCGGACTACGAACCCGCCGGCGATCAGCCGCAGGCGATCGCCGACTGACCGCGGGTATCGAGCTCGCCGGCGAGCGGTTCCAGACGCTGCTCGGCATCACCGGTTCGGGCAAGAGCGCCACCATCGCCTGGACCATCGAGCGGGTGCAGCGGCCGACCCTGATCCTCGCCCCCAACAAGAGCCTCGCCGCCCAGCTGGCCCAGGAGATGCGGGAGTTCTTCCCCGAACAACCGGGTCGAGTACTTCGTCAGCTACTACGACTACTACCAGCCCGAGGCCTACATCCCCTCGAGCGACACCTACATCGAGAAGGACTCGTCGATCAACGACGAGATCGATCGGCTCCGCCACTCGGCCACCGCCGCGCTGCTCACCCGGCGCGACACCATCGTGGTGGCCTCGGTCAGCTGCATCTACGGCATGGGCAACCCCGAGGAGTACCGGGGCCACCTGGTCGAGCTGCACACCGGGGTCGACTACGACCAACGGTCGATCCTGCGCAAGCTCGTCGATCTCCAGTACGACCGCAACGACCTGACGCTCGGGCGGGGCAAGTTCCGGGTGCGGGGCGACACCATCGAGGTCCATCCGACCTACGAGGAGACGGTGCTGCGCATCGAGATGTTCGGCGACACCGTCGATCGGCTCACGGTCATCGACCCGCTCACCGGCGAGCAGCTCCGGGAGCATGTCCGAGGTCATCGTCTTCCCCGCCACCCACTACGTCGCCGGCGACGAGCGGATGCGGCGGGCGGTGATCGGGCATCGAGGCCGAGCTGCAGGAGCGGCTCGCCTGGTTCGAGCAGGAGGGCAAGCTGCTCGAGGCCCAGCGCCTGCGCATGCGCACCCAGTACGACCTCGAGATGATCCAGGAGGTCGGCTACTGCAACGGCATCGAGAACTACTCGGCTCACATCGACGGCCGGGCGCCGGGCGAGCCGCCCTTCACCCTCATCGACTACTTCCCGAAGGACTTCCTCCTCGTCATCGACGAGAGCCACGTCACGGTGCCCCAGCTCCACGGGCAGTACGAGGGTGACCGCTCCCGCAAGGACGTGCTCGTGAACCACGGCTTCCGCCTCCCGAGCGCCCGGGACAACCGGCCGCTGCGGTTCGAGGAGGTCATGGAGCGGCTCAACCAGGTGATCTTCCTGTCGGCCACCCCGTCGCCGTTCGAGCTGCGCACGAGCGACCGAGGTCGTCGCAGCAGATCGTGCGCCCGACCGGGCTGGTCGATCCCCAGATCGTCGTCCGCCCGACGAAGGGCCAGATCGACGATCTCATCGAGAGCATCAACGAGCGGGTCACCAAGGGCGATCGGGTCCTCGTCACCACGCTCACCAAGAAGATGGCCGAGGACCTCACCGAGTACCTGCTCGAGCAGGGCCTGCGCGTCCGCTACCTGCACTCGAACATCGACACCGTGCAGCGCATCGAGATCATCCGCTCGTCTGCGGCTCGGCGAGTTCGACGTGCTGGTCGGCATCAACCTGCTGCGCGAGGGCCTCGACCTGCCCGAGGTCTCGCTCGTCGCCATCCTCGACGCCGACAAGCAGGGCTTCCTGCGCAGCGAGACCTCGCTGATCCAGATGATCGGCCGCGCCGCCCGCAACGTCGACGGCATGGTCGTCATGTACGCCGACAAGGTGTCGGACTCGATGAACAAGGCGATCAGCGAGACCAACCGCCGCCGAGGCGTGCAGGTCGCCTACAACGCCGAGCACGGGATCAATCCCCAGACCATCCGCAAGGCGGTCGGCGACATCCTCTCGATGCTGCGGCCCGACGAGGGCTCGCCCATTCCGGGCAAGGACCGGCGCAAGCCAGCGCGAGCGTGACAAGGTCCAGCGCGAGCTCAAGACGCTGCCGCAGCAGGAGCTCACCCGGCTCATCCAGACCCTCGAGGAAGAGATGCACGAGGCCTCCGCGGCGCTCAAGTTCGAGTACGCGGCCCGACTTCGTGATGAGATCTCGGAGCTGCGCCGAGAACTGCGCGACGCCGGCTGATCGCGCCGGCCGACACCGACCGTCCAGGGGGACACCATGAAGTACGCACTCGTCACCGGTGGAGCCACCGGGATCGGGTACGGCTGTGCCCAGTCGTTGCTCGAAGACGGGATTCACCACGACGATCTGCGGCCGGCGGGCCGACCGACTCGAGGAGGCGGCCGCCGAGCCTGCGGCCGGCGCGGCCGCGGGGCCGAGGTCCGCACGTTCGTGTGCGACGTCGCCGACGAGGACCAGGTCGCCGAAGCGGTCGCGCGTGGCCGCCGGGCCCGATGGCGGGCTCGACGCAGCGGTGGCCAACGCCGGCACCGGTGCCGGCGGGGCCGATCCTGAGCATCGACCGCCGACGATTTCCAGCAAGCTGTTCGAGACGAACGTCTACGGCGCCTTCCACACGATCAAGCACGCGGCGCTCGCCATGCGCGACCACGGTGGCGGTGCGATCGTGGCCATCTCGTCGATCTCGGCGATCCTCTCGGGCCGCTTCCGTCGCCGTACGCCGTCGAGCAAGGCCGCGCTCGAGGCCATCGTTCGGGTGTCGGCCGACGAGCTCGGGCCGTTCGGCATCCGGGTGAACGCCCTGCGACCCGGCGGGGTGCGCAGCGAGATCATGGCCGCCCATCACCGACCCGAACGCCACCGGGATCATGAAAGAGATGCAGGAGGAGTACCTGCGCAACATGCCGATTCGCCGGCTCGGTGAGCCGGAGGACGTCGGCGACATGGTGGCGTTCCTGTGCAGCGACAAGGCCACTGGGTCACCGGCCAGTGCTTCGGTGTCGACGGCGGGCACAGCCTGCGCCGGGGTCCGAACCAGGAGGTCGCCTTCCGGGCCCGGCTCGGCGACGAGGCCGTCGACCGGCTGATCGGCCCCCGCTGGACCTGACCCTGACCCGGACGGCGGCGATGTCATCACCCACGGTCATGATTCGTTGCGACTCCTCAGGATTCACCCGAAATTGGGACGCCGCGCTGGAACGAGTGCCGTAAGTTGCAGGTATCCACCGGCGACGAGGGCGCTCAGTGTCGTCGGTAGCGGGCACGAAACTCAGGGAGGTCACGTGCTGTCCCAAGTAGTTGGGTCACTGAGCGGTTCATTGGCGGTCGTGTGGTCAGATGTCGCCGTGGGAGTCGTGTTGGTCGCGGCCGCGCTCTCCTTCACGACGGCCGTCGTGCTGACCGTCGGGCGAGGTCACACCCGGCGCGCTCGACGAGCGCTACGACTCGTCGTTCGTCAGTACAGGGCACCGATGACGTCGATGATCACATCGGTCAGGTTCTCCCCGCCGCGGATCTTGATCCGACCCTGGGAATCGACCGCCGTCACCACACAGTTGGCGACGTTGGCGCCCGCCTCATACCAGTTCTGACTGGAGTTGCCGGGCCACGCGATGTTGCCGGCGAACACTGCGACATACCCGGAGGTCCCGACGGTGCGGGTGAGCGTGAGGTTCACCACCGCACCCCGGGCGCCGGCGAGACCGAGCGGGATGAGGCGCTCCTCGGCATCGGCGAGCTTTCCGACCGGTCGGCAGTCGTACACCCGAGGGTTTGCGCCGGCGAACGGCACGAACCCCTGGGTCGGCGGCAGGTACCCGACGGTCACGCCATAGATGGAGTCGCCGGGAGCCACGTTCAGCCGGATCGAGTAGGTGTTGTCCGCCTCGATCGTCAGGGGGAGCCCGTCGGTGACCGTCTGGGTCTTGCACGCGACCCCTCGGCGATCGCCTTCGAGGCCAGCCGTGGAGGATTCGCCGCTGCGGTCGAGTGACCGAGCCCGGGGCACGTCATCGCGCGTGGTCGGAATCGCCTCGCTGGCGGAGCGGTATCGAACATTCGTTCGTGATGAGATGATAGGTTCCACCGGGTGCCTGCACAGCATGCCCGCCTCTTCGGGCCGTCGGTAGCCTCGCCCCGATGACCGACAAGATCGTCGTCCGCGGCGCCCGCGAGCACAACCTGAAGAACGTGTCGGTCGATCTGCCGCGCGACCGGCTCATCGTGTTCACCGGGCTGTCCGGCTCGGGCAAGTCGTCGCTGGCGTTCGACACGATCTACGCCGAGGGCCAGCGGCGCTACGTCGAGTCGCTCTCGGCCTACGCCCGCCAGTTCCTCGGCCAGATGGACAAGCCCGACGTCGACTTCATCGAGGGGCTGTCGCCGGCCATCTCGATCGACCAGAAGTCGGCGTCGCGCAACCCTCGCTCGACGGTCGGCACGATCACCGAGGTCTACGACTACCTGCGCCTGCTGTACGCCCGCATCGGCGTCCAGCACTGCCCGAACGACGGCACGCGGCTCGCCCGCCAGACCCCGCAGCAGATCGTCGACCGGGTGCTGCAGCTGCCCGAGGGCACCCGGTTCCAGGTGCTCGCACCCGTCGTGCGCGGCCGCAAGGGCGACTACGACACGCTGCTCGCCGACCTGTCGGGGCAGGGCTTCGTCCGGGCCCGGATCGACGGCGACGACGGTCGAGCTCGACCAGTTCCTGAAGCGCGGGCGAGCGGCTGGCCCGCTACGAGAACCACACCATCCAGGTCGTCGTCGACCGCCTCGTGCTGCGCGAGGGCATCGAGCGCCGGCTCACCGACTCGCTGGAGACCGCGCTGAAGCTCGCCGAGGGCGTCGCCGAGATCGAGCTCGTGCCGCGCGACGGCGAGCTCGACGACGACGGGAACCCGGCAGGAGCCCGAGCTCCTCACGTTCAGCCAGCACCTGGTCTGCCCGAGTGCGGCACGAGCTTCGAGGAGCCGGCCCCCCGGAACTTCTCGTTCAACTCGCCCTACGGCGCCTGCGAGCACTGCGACGGGCTGGGCACCACCTTCGAGGTCGACCCCGAGCTCGTCGTCCCCAACACCGACCTGTCGATCGAGCGAGGGCGCCATCGCCCCGTGGAGCGCGGTCGCGCACGCAGTACTTCGCCCGGATGCTCGAAGCGGTCGCCGAGACCAACGACATCGACCTCGACACGCCGTGGGCGAAGCTCACCAAGAAGCAGCAGCGAGATCCTGCTGTACGGCGTGAAGGGCAACGTCACGGTCAAGTACAAGAACCGCTACGGCCGCAGCCGCCAGTACTCGACCACCTACGAAGGCGTCATCCCGTTCCTCCAGCGGCGCCACTCCGACGCCGAGAGCGACTGGAGCCGGGAGCAGATCGAGAGCTACATGCGCGAGGTGCCCGTGCCCGCACTGCGACGGGGCCCGGCTCAAGCCGGCCTCGCTCGCCGTCACCATCAACGACCGCCACATCGCCGAGGTCTGCGACCTGTCGATCGGCGAGTCGTCGAAGTTCCTCGCGTGCGCTCGAGCTGAGCGAGCGCGACAAGCTGATCGCCGAGCGGGTCACCAAGGAGATCAACGCCCGCCTCGGCTTCCTGCTCGACGTCGGGCTCGACTACCTCACGCTGTCGCGCAACGCCGGCACCCTCGCCGGCGGCGAGGCGCAGCGCATCCGGCTGGCCTCCCAGATCGGGTCCGGCCTCGTCGGCACGCTGTACGTGCTCGACGAGCCGTCGATCGGTCTGCACCAGCGCGACAACCGCCGGCTGATCGACACCCTCATCCGCCTGCGCGACCTCGGGAACACCGTGCTCGTCGTCGAGCACGACGAGGACACGATCAAGGAGGCCGACTGGATCGTCGACATCGGCCCGGGCGCCGGCGAGCACGGCGGAGAGGTCGTCTACTCCGGGCCGGTGAAGGGGATCGCCAAGGTCGAAGGAGTCGATCACCGGGCAGTACCTCGTTCGGGAAGCGCACGATCCCGGTGCCCGGAGCGCCGCCGCACCCCGGGCGACGACTGGCTCGTCGATCCGGGGGGCGCGCGAGCACAACCTGCAGAACATCGACGTGCGCATCCCGCTCGGGTGCTTCGTCGCCGTCACCGGGGTGTCGGGTTCGGGCAAGTCGACGCTGGTCCGCGACATCCTGCTGCCGTCGCTGATGCAGAAGATCTACAAGTCGAAGGACGCGCCGGGCAAGCACAAGACGATCGAGGGCATCGAACTGCTCGACAAGGTCATCGACATGGACCAGTCGCCGATCGGGCGCACGCCCCGGTCGAACCCGGCCACCTACACCGGCGTGTTCGACCACATCCGCAAGCTGTTCGCCCAGACCCAGGAGGCCAAGGTCCGGGGCTACCTGCCGGGGCGGTTCAGCTTCAACGTGGCCGGCGGCCGCTGCGAGGCGTGCGCCGGCGACGGCACGATCAAGATCGAGATGCACTTCCTGCCCGACGTCTACGTGCCGTGCGAGGTGTGCAAGGGCGCCCGCTACAACCGCGACACGCTCGACATCGCGTTCAAGGGCAAGAACATCGCCGAGGTGCTCGACCTGCCGGTCGAGGAGGCGGTCGAGTTCTTCGCCAACCAGCCGGCCGATCGCCCGGCACATGCAGACGCTGTGCGACGTCGGCCTCGGCTACGTGCGGCTCGGGCAGCCGGCGCCGACGCTGTCGGGCGGCGAGGCGCAGCGGGTGAAGCTGGCCAGCTGAGCTGGCCAAGCGCTCGACCGGCCACACGATCTACCTGCTCGACGAGCCGACGACCGGGTCTGCACTTCGAAGACGTCCGCCGGCTGCTCACCGTGCTGTCGCGGCTGGTCGACCAGGGCAACACCGTGCTCGTCATCGAGCACAACCTCGACGTGATCAAGACCGCCGACTGGCTGATCGACCTCGGCCCCGAGGGCGGGTCGGGCGGCGGCAAGATCGTGGCCGAAGGCCCGCCCGGAGCACGTGGTCGACGGTCGAGGGCAGCCACACCGGCCGGTTCCTCGATCGTGCCGCTGCCTCGACCCGGCTGACGTGACGCCGTAGCGTGGTCCGGCCATGGTGAAGCGGCCGCCGACCGGGCACGATCCCGAGACCCCGGGCTCGTATCAGTTCAAGGACGCCCAGGGTCGCGTCATCTACGTCGGCAAGGCGTCGAGCCTTCGCCAGCGGCTCTCGAACTACTTCCAGGACCCCCGCAACCTCCACCCGCGCACGGCGGCGATGGTGGCGGCGGCCGAGACGGTCGAGTGGATCGAGGTGCGCAACGAGGTCGAGGCGCTGATGCTCGAGTACAGCCTCATCAAGCAGCACCGGCCTCGGTTCAACATCCGCCTGCGCGACGACAAGAGCTACCCGTTCCTCGCGGTCACGCTCGACGAGCAGTGGCCCCGGGCGCTGGTGATGCGGGGCCACAAGCGCAAGGGCGTCCGCTACTTCGGTCCCTACGCCCATGCCTACGCGATCCGCGACACGCTCGACCTGCTGCTGCGCACGTTCCCGATCCGCACCTGCTCGCCGAGCAAGTTCAACCAGCACGCCCGGCTCGGTCGGCCGTGCCTGTTGTTCCACATCGAGAAGTGCTCCGGGCCGTGCGTCGGCGAGATCGACGAGATGCCGTACCGGCAGCTGGTGCAGGAGCTGTGCGAGTTCCTCGAGGGCGACACCGACGAGGTGATCGATCGCCTCGCCGACCGACATGCGGGCCGCGGCGAAGGAGCTCGAGTTCGAGCGGGCGGCCCGGCTGCGCGACCGGCTGGCCGCCGTGCAGCGGGCGATCGAGAAGCAGCAGATGGTCGCCGACCGCAACGAGGACATCGACGTCATCGGGCTCGCCGACGACGAGCTCGAAGCGGCGGTGCAGGTGTTCTACGTCCGCAAGGGCCGGGTGGTCGGCCGCAAGGGGTTCATCGTCGACAAGGTCGAGGAGCTGACCCCCGGCGGTCTCGTCGACCGGCTGCTCGAGGAGCTGTACGGCGACGAGCCGCCGCTCGGTGTGCCCAAGCAGGTGCTGGTGCCGGTCGAGCCCGACGACCTGAGCACCTACGAGGAGTGGCTCGTGCCACCTCCGCGGCTCGAAGGTCCAGATCCGGGTGCCGCAGCGCGGCGACAAGCGCGAGCTGCACGAGACCGTCACCCGCAACGCCAAGGAGGAGTTCACCCGCCACCGGCTGCGGCGGGCGAGCGATCACAACGCCCGCTCACGTGCGCTCACCGAGCTCCAGGACCTGCTCGGGCTGCCCGAGGCGCCCCTTGCGGATCGAGTGCTACGACATGGCGCACCTCCAGGGCACCGACTACGTCGGCTCGATGGTCGTGCTCGAGGACGGCCTCCCGAACAAGCGGGAGTACCGCCGGTTCAAGGTGAAGGGCGTCCCGGGCAACGACGACTACGCCGCGATGGAGGAGGTGCTCACCCGCCGGCTGACGCGCCTACCTCGAGGACAAGGACCGGCCGATCGGCGAGCCGGGTACCCGCCCCGGCAAGTTCGCCTACCCGCCGCAGCTGCTGCTCGTCGACGGCGGCAAGGGCCAGCTCGGCGTGGCCGAGAGAGTCGTGCGCGAAGCTCGGCCTCGAGCGACGAGATCCCGATCGCCTCGCTCGCCAAGCGGTTCGAGGAGGTGTTCGTGCCGGGGAACGCCGAACCGGTGAACGTGCCGCGGGGCAGCGAGGCGCTGTTCATGCTGCAGCGCATCCGCGACGAGGCCCACCGGTTCGCCAACACTTCCATCGGGAGCTCCGCGACAAGCGGATGACCAAGAGCGTGCTCGACGACATCCCCGGCCTCGGCGAGACCCGCAAGAAGCGGCTCGTCGACCGAGCTCGGCGGCGTCCGCGGCGGTGCAACGAGCCGACGCTCGACGAGCTCAAGGCGCTGTCGTGGCTACCCGACGCGGTCGCGCGACTGCCGTCTTCACGACCAGTTGCATCCGCGGCGCAAGAGAACCGCGTGGAGCCGACCCCTACGCTGGCTCGGGCGTGAGCGACGCGACCGGGCGACGACCTGTGGGAGACCCACGCCGACTGGTGGATCGAGGGATTCACCGACGGTGTCGACCCCGAGTACACCGAGCAGATCGTGCCGCTCGCCCGACGCGAAGCTGGCCGGAGCGCGGCGGGTGCTCGACGTCGGCTGCGGCGACGGTCAGCTCAGCCGGACGTTCCGACGAGGACGGCGCCCCGCTGGTCGTCGGCGATCGACCCCACGTGGAACCAGCTGACGGTGGCACGAGCGCGGGCCGGAGGCCCGGTCTACGCCCGGGCCGGCGCCGCCGCGCTGCCGTTCCCCGACGGGTGTTTCGACGCCGTCGTGGCGTGCCTCGTGTTCGAGCACATCCGCGACGTCGATGCCGCCATCGCCGAGGTCGCCCGCGTGCTCGAACCCGGCGGACGGTTCTGCTTCTTCCTCAACCATCCGCTGCTCCAGACCCCGAACAGCGGCTGGATCGACGACCAGATCCTCGACCCGCCCGAGCAGTACTGGCGGATCGGCGACTACCTGATCGAGGACGAGACGATCGAGGAGGTCGAGAAGGACGTGTTCATCCCGTTCATCCACCGCCCGCTGCCATCGCTACTCAACGCGCTCATCGACAACGGCCTGTCTGCTGACCCGGATGGAGGAGCCGGCGCCGCCGGCGGGTTCCTCGCCAGGGCCGACGAGTACGAGGCCGCGGCGACGATTCCCCGACTGCTCTACCTCCGCACCGACGAAGCGGACCCGGTCGGCAGCACGATGGCTGACGTACTCGTCATCAGCGGACTCTCCGGCGCCGGCCGCACCGAAGCGGCGGGCGTGCTCGAGGATCTCGGCTGGTACGTGGTCGACAACCTGCCGACGTCGCTGGTCGGAGAAGATCGTCGAGCTGGCGAGCGCGCCCGGCTCCCGATCGAACAGCTGGCGCTCGTGGCCGGGCGCCAGCACACCGACTCGTCGACAAGCTGACGCGCTGCGCGGCGAGGGCCATCGGGTCAACCTGCTGTTCCTCGAGGCCGACACGCCCGTGCTCGTTCGGCGCTACGAGTCGACCCGGCGCCGCCACCCGCTGGCGGCCGAGACCGACGGGGTGCTGGAGGCGATCGAGCACGAGCGGGAGCTGCTCGACCCGGTGCGGGCGGCGGCCGATCTGGTGATCGACACCTCGAACATGAACGTCCACGAGCTCAAGGCGCGACTCGTCGAGCACGTTCGATCTCGACGGTGAGCAAGCTCGCATGCAGATCGCGATCGAGTCGTTCGGCTACAAGCGCGGGCTCCCGCTCGATGCCGACATCGTGATCGACGTGCGGTTCCTCCCGAACCCGCACTGGATCGAGGAGCTCCGGCCCGCTCGCCGGATTCGACCCTGCGGTGCGCGACTACGTGCTCGGCCAGCCCCAGGCCGCCGCCTTCCTCGAGCGGTTCGAGGCGCTGCTCGTCTCGCTGATCCCCGACTACGAGGCGGAGGGCAAGAGCTACCTCACCGTCGCCGTCGGATGCACCGGAGGCCGCCACCGCTCGGTGGCGATCGCCGAGGAGCTCACCTCCCGGCTCGGCCGCCACGGCTTCGCCAGCCGGTGCACGCCATCGCGACGTCGGGCGTTAGTCCGGATTCCACGGCGGCCGAAGGTCCCGACTCCCGAGCGTGAGCTGGGCGTCACGACTAGCCTCCCGCCGGACTCCCTCGCAGCCATGCGAAAGGACACGTCACGCCATGACGGTTCGTGTAGGCATCAACGGCTTCGGTCGCATCGGCCGGAACTTCTTCCGTGCCGCCAAGAAGTCCGGCGCCGACATCGACTTCGTGGCCGTGAACGACCTCGGCTCGCTCGAGACGATGGCGCACCTGCTCAAGTACGACTCGGTGATGGGGGTCCTCCCCAACGAGATCAAGGCCACCAAGACCGGCATCTCGGTCGACGGTGACGAGCTGCGGGTGCTCTCCGAGCGCGACCCGAAGGCGCTCCCGTGGGGCGAGCTCGGCGTCGACGTCGTCATCGAGTCGACCGGCATCTTCACCAAGCGCGACACCGCGGCGTACCATCTCGAGGCGCCGGCGCCCCGCATGGTCATCGTGTCGGCCCCGTGCGACGGCGCCGACGCCACCTTCGTCTACGGCGTCAACCACAAGACGTTCGACGTGAAGACAGCACCAGGTCATCTCGAACGCGTCGTGCACCACCAACTGCTTCGTGCCGATGGTGAAGGTGCTCGACGACGCGTTCGGCGTCGAGCAGGGCCTGATGACCACGATCCACGCCTACACCGGCGACCAGCAGCTCGTCGACGGGCCCCACAAGGACCTGCGGCGGGCCCGTGGCGCCGCGATCAACATCGTGCCCACCTCCACCGGCGCCGCTCGGGCGACGAGCCTCGTGGTCGAGTCGATGAAGGGCAAGCTCGACGGCACCTCGCTGCGCGTCCCGGTGCCCACCGGCTCGATCACCGACTTCAACGCCATCCTGAAGACGCCGGCCACGGTCGCCCAGATCAACGCGGCCTACAAGAAGGCGGCGAAGCCGGCTCGCTCAAGGGCATCCTCAAGTACACCGAGGACGAGATCGTCTCGAGCGACATCCACGGCGACCCGCACTCGTGCATCTTCGACGCCGGGCTCACGATGAGCATGGGCACCCTCGTGAAGGTGCTCGGCTGGTACGACAACGAGTGGGGCTACTCGAACCGCCTCGTCGACCTGGTCACACTTCGTCGGGCCGAAGGTCCAGAAGCCAAGAAGAAGTGAGCGTCAACGGCATCCCGGTCCTCGAGGACCTCGGCGACGTCAGCGGCAAGCGGGTGCTGGTCCGCACCGACTTCAACGTCCCGATGGAGGACGGCACGCATCACCGACGACTTCCGCATCCGGGCCGCGCTGCCCACGATCGAACTGGCTGCACGGAGCGGGGCGCCGACGTGGTGTGCGCGCTCGCACCTCGGCCGGCCCAAGGGTCAGCCCGAACCCGAAGTACTCGATGGACGCTGTGCGGGCTCGGCTGGCCGAGCTCGCACCTGGCGTCGAGCTGCTCGAGAACCTGCGGTTCGACGCGGGCGAGGAGGGCAACGATCCGGCGTTCGTCGCGCGGCTCGTCGAGGGCATCGACCTGTACGTCGACGACGCGTTCGGCGCCGCCCATCGCGCTCACGCCTCGATCGTCGGGCCGCCGAAGACGTTGCCGTCGGCGATGGGCCGCCTCCTCCAGAAGGAGGTCGAGGTCCTGCTCGGCATGCGCAACGACGCCCAAGCGGCCGTTCGTCGCCGTGCTCGGCGGTTCGAAGATCTCCGACAAGCTCGGAGTCGTCGAGGCGCTGCTCGACGTGGTCGACTCGCTGGTGATCGGCGGAGCGATGTGCTTCACGTTCCTCGCCGCCCAGGGCCACCCGATCGGCGACTCGTTGTGGGAGCCCGATCAGGTCGACACCTGCAGGCGGCTGCTGGCCACGGCGGCAAGACGATCCATCTCCCCGAAGACCTCGTCGGGCGTCGACGCCGCGGGCAACTACGCCACGTTCGGGATCAACCTGCCCGACGGGCGCCAAGGGCTTCGACATCGGGCCCGGTACGGCGGCGGCGTTCAGCGACGTCATCATGGACGCCCGCACGGTGTTCTGGAACGGCCCGATGGGCATGTTCGAAGACGAGCGGTTCGCCAACGGCACCCGACCGTCGCCCAGGCGATGGCCGACACCAAGGCGTTCACCGTCGTCGGTGGCGGCGATTCGGCCGCCGCGCTCGCCCAGTTCCGGCTCGACGACGAGGTCGACCACGTCTCGACCGGCGGCGGCGCTTCGCTCGAGCTGATCGAGCTCGGCGACCTCCCCGGCCTCGCGGCCCTGCGGGAGGCCCCCAATGCCTGATTCGCGAGCGTTCGCGACGAGGAAGGACGTGAAGGTCGTATGAGGCGTCCGCTCATCTCCGGCAACTGGAAGATGCACCAGAACCACTTCGAGGCCATCCAGTGCGTGCAGAAGCTCAGCTACCTGCTGACCAAGGACGACTTCGAGGTCGTCGATGTGAGCGTGCATCCACCGTTCACCGACCTGCGGTCGGTGCAGACGTGCTCGAAGCCGACGACATCCCGGTCGCGCTCGGGTGCGCAGCACTGCCACTGGGAGGACAAGGGTGCGTTCACCGGCGAGGTGTCGCCGGGCTTCCTCGCCAAGCTGAACGTGCAGTACGTGATCGCCGGGCCACAGCGAGCGGCGAGAGCTGTTCGGCGAGACCGACGAGATGGTGGCCAAGAAGGTCGGCGCCATCCTCGCCAACGGCATGACGCCGATCCTGTGCGTGGGCGAGACGCTCGCCGAGCGCGAAGTCGGGTGCGACCGAGGCCAAGGTGCTCGGTCAGGTGACTGCAGGGCTCGCCGGATCGCACCGCCGAGCAGGTGGCTTCGCTGGTGATCGCCTACGAGCCGATCTGGGCGATCGGGACCGGCCGTACGGCGACGAGCGAGGATGCCCAGACGGTGTGCGCCTCGATCCGCCGCCAGGTCGGCGGCTGCTCCACGACATCGACACGGCCGCAGCGGTCCGGATCCAGTACGGCGGCTCGGTGAAGGCGGCCAACGCCGCCGAGCTCATGGCCCAGCCCGACATCGACGGCGCGCTGGTGGGCGGGGCGAGTCTCGACCCAGCCGAGTTCTCCCGGATCGTGCAGTTCCGGAACATCAGTTCCTGAACGCGGTGGATCTGGACGAGATGTTCACAATTCGCGGCCGGAGTCCGCTACCACCCGGTAACCCCAGTGATAGCCTTCCGGCCCATCCGTCAACTGGGTTTCAAGGGGAGGTCGGTCTGACGGAAAAACACCACGTTCCACAGGTGCCTCGGCACGGAGCGCGGTGGCTCGCCGGAAAACGGTGGGCGACGAAGTGCAATGACCGGTTGATCGACGATCAGCCGGCCGGAAGTTCCCCTGTGAACGACCGAAACGACTAGGAGGTCAGTGTGAGAAGAATCCCGAGGCGTGCAAGGCTCGTGACCTTGCTCTCGGCCGGCGCAATCCTGCTCGCTGCTTGCGGCAGCGACAGCGACGACGCCGTGGAGAGCAGCGACACCGCAGCCGAAGCCACCGAAACCACCGCGGAGGCCGCTCCTGAGGCGACCGAGGCGCCCACCGAGGAGACCGTGGTCGAAGAGACCGACGAGACCGACGCTGCTCCGGCGGCTGGCGAGACCGGTTCCGGCGGCGAGTTCATCGACGGTGCCCAGTTCGGCGCCGCAAAGCCGCCTCACATCGATCCCGCCTTCACCTCGGAGCTCGACGGCGCGCAGGTCTCGTGGGCCCTTTACGACGGCCTGACCGACTTCTCCAACGGTCCCGACGGTCCTGAGCTCAGGCCGCTCGTGGCCGAGAGCTGGGAAGCCAACGCCGATGCCACGCAGTTCGTGTTCACGATCAAAGAAGGCCTGACGTTCTCGAACGGCGAGGCCGTCCTGCCATCGAGCTTCGTCCGGGGTTGGAACCGGGCTGCCGATCCCAACCTGGCCACCGACTACTCGTACCTGTTCGGCCTGGTGGCCGGCTACAACGAGTGGGCCGAGGATCCGGTCGGCATCACCAGCATGTCCGGCGTGGTCGGTGACGACGAGGCGATGACCCTCACCGTCGATCTTTCCGCGTCGTACGCCGACTTCCCATCGGTGGCGAGCCACACCATCTTCTCGCCCATGCCGGAAGCCGTCGAGGAACTCGCCGATCAGACCGAGTGGGAGCAGGGCATCATGATCGGCAACGGGCCGTTCATGATGGAGAGCCCGCTCACCGACAGCGACCTCGTGCTCGTGCCGAACCCCGAGTGGGCCGGCGACGTCGACGGCAACACCACCGTGCTCCCCTCGAAGGTCACCTTCGTGATCGCGGCCGACATCGATTCCGCCTACGCGGCGTTCGAGGCGGGCGAGACGATGAGCGCCACCATCCCGTCGGGTCGGTTCACCGAGGCCAACGAGAAGTACGACTCGACCGCCAGCCCGCTGCTCGGCTCGTACCACTTCGTGTTCGGTATGCGTGACGACCGATCCGCTCGGCGGTGCGGCGAACGCCCCGCTGCGCAAGGCGATCCAGGCTGCGATCAACCAGACCGAGATCAACGATGCCGTCTACGACGGTTCCCGCACCGAGTCGACCAGTGTGACGCCCCCGGGCATCCCTGGCTTCGAAGAGAATCTGTGCGAGAACTGCGGCGCCGGCACCGAAGCGGCCCAGGCACTCGTCGACGAGTTCGTCGCCGGCGGTGGCGTGATCCCCGAAGGGATCAAGCTCACCTTCAACGCCGGCGCTGGTCATGAGGACGTCGTTGCCATCGTGCAGCAGAACCTCGAGGCCATCGGCATCACGACCGAGCAGAACCCGATCTCCTCGGAGGTCTACTTCGACACCCTGCGTGACGAGGGCTGCCCCGGCCTCTGCCGGGCCGGTTGGTTCTGGGACTACCCCATCTACGACAACGGAATGTACGACTTGTTCCATGTCGAGTCGGCGGGGAACAACCTCGGCAAGTACGACTCGGCCGACTTCAACACCAAGGTCACCGAGGCCCGCGCCACGATCGACCTCGATGCCCGGTTGGCCCTGTTCCAGGAGACGGAGAACATCCTGCTCAACGTCGACGCCGCCGTGGTGCCGATCAACTGGTACAACGGCGACCAGGTCTACGCCGAGAACGTGACCGGCTACACCCAGGAAGCCCTGGGCACGATCCGGTTCGAGAAGATCAGCGTCAGCTGATCTGAGTTCCATCTCGTCGGGGTGCGCACCTTGCGGTGCGCACCCCGACCGGTGTTCGGTGTCTGGTCGTGACGGAGCAAGGGGTCGTGGTTGGGTTCGTATCTCTTGAAGCGCATCGTGCAACTGGTGCTCACGGTGTGGGCCGCGCTCACGATCATCTTCTTCCTGTTCTTTGCGCTCCCCGGCGACACGGCCAACCTGTTGACCGGCGGCGAGGGCAAGATCCCCGAAAAGACACTCGCCCTCATCGAGAAGCGGCTCGGGCTCGACGATCCGATCATCGTCCAGTACGGCAACTACATGAAGCGCACCGTGCAGTGGGATCTGGGCCAGTCGTTCAAGACCAACCAGAACATCAACGAACTGCTCGGTGAGAAGGCCCCGAACTCGATCCGGCTGGGGATCTGGGCCATCGCCGTCGAGGTGATCATCGGCATCGCCGCCGGCGTGTACTCGGCGGTGCGGCGCTACAGCTTCATCGACACGTTGATCACCTTCGTGACGGTGGCGGCCAGCGCCATCCCGGTGTACGTGCTCGGCCTGCTGTTCATCCAGTCGTTCGGGGTGTTCCCGAATCAACACGACCTCCCGGCGTGGACCCAGTTCCCCACCGGAGGTCTCGGCCCTGACTCCTGGTTGCTGGGCATCATCCCGACCGGGCACCAGTGGAAGTACCTGGTGCTCCCGGCGATCACGTTGGCCTCGGTGTCAACAGCGGTGATCGCGCGGATGATGCGCACCACGATGCTCGAAGTGACTCGAGCCGACTTCGTGCGCACCGCACGGGCCAAGGGACTCAGCGAAGGCCAGGTGTTGGTCCGCCACGCCATGCGCAACGCGATGATCCCCGTGGTCACCCTGATCGCCATCGACCTCGGCACGGCCATCGGAGTCGCAGTGCTCACCGAGACGGTCTTCTCGTGGCCCGGGCTAGGGCAGCGAGATCGCCAAATCGGTCAGCCAACGCGACTTCTCGGTCATCCTCGGGCTGTCGATCGTCGTGACGCTGTTCTACGCAGGAGCCAACCTCATCGCCGACCTGATGTACGCCTATCTGGACCCCAGGATCCGTCTCGGAGGCAAGGGGAGCGACCGATGAACGACGTTGCCCAGGCCCCCGCCGGTGAGGCCGGCATCGCCGATGTCGGCGCCGGCCATCTCGCCGACGGCCGACGCATGGAGGCGGTTCCGCCGCAACACCCTTGCGATGATCTCGCTGTCGTTTCTCGGATCCTGCTGATCCTGTTAGCGACTCTTCGCCCCGCTGGTGTGCAAGTTCACCCCGTACGAGATCAACACCAAGGACCGGCTTGATCGGCCCGTTCAAAGGTGAGCACTGGTTCGGCACCGACAAGACCGGCCGCGACGTGTTCGCCCAGGTGATCTACGGCATCCGGATCTCGCTCAAGGTCGGCTTCATCGTGTCGTTCGCCGCAGCGGTGCTCGGCACGATCATCGGCGCCATCGCCGGCTACTACGGCGGCGTATCCGACGTGCTGATCATGCGAGGGGTCGACGTGTTCCTGTCGATCCCCTACATCATCACTACCGTCGTGCTCGTCGGGCTGATCGGCCGGGGCGTCAACGCCGTGATCATCGCCTTGTCGGTGACCGGCTGGTTCGTCACCGCCCGGGTCGTGCGGGCCACGTTCCTCAGCTTGAAAGAGCAGGAGTTCGTGCAGGCCGCCAAGGCCCTCGGCTACAGCAACAAGCGGATCATGTTCCGCCACATCCTGCCCAACGCCCTCCAGCCGGTGATCGTCTACACGACGCTCGGCATCGGCGGGGCGATCCTGAGCGAGGCGGCGCTGTCGTTCCTCGCCATCGGCGTGCTCCCACCCGAGCCGTCGTGGGGCCTGCTCGTCGCTCAGAACAAGGGGCTCATGTCGACCGCACCGCATCTCGTGTTCTTCCCGGGCATGGCCATCTTCCTCACCGTGCTGGCGTTCGTGCTCCTCGGTGACGGCCTCCGTGACGCCCTCGACCCGAAGATGAAGCTGTGAGCGAGCTCCTCCTGTCCGTCAAGGACCTCTACGTCTCGTTCAACTCCGAAGAAGGGGTCGTGCGGGCGGTCAACGGCGTCTCCTTCGACGTCTCGCGGGGCGAAGTGGTCGCCATCGTGGGGGAGTCGGGCTCCGGCAAGTCGGTCTCGTCGCTCGCCGTGATGGGCCTCCTCGGCCCCACGGCCACCGTGACCGGCTCGATCCAGTGGAACGGCACCGAGCTGGTCGGCACATCCGAGCAGGTCTACCGCAAGGTCCGCGCCGCCGAGATCGCGATGATCTTCCAGGATCCGCTGTCGGCGTTGAACCCGGTGCTACGGGTCGGCGACCAGGTCGGTGAGGCGCTGCGGTTGCACCAGGGTCTCAGCAAGCGGGCAGCCGGCGCGCGAGCCGTCGCCCTGCTCACCTCGGTCGGGATCCCCCAGGCCGACCGCCGCGCTCGTTCCTACCCGCACGAGTTCTCGGGGGGCATGCGCCAGCGGGCCATGATCGCCATGGCCATCGCCTGCGACCCGCAGCTGCTGTTCGCCGACGAGCCGACCACTGCGCTCGATGTCACCGTGCAGGCCCAGGTGCTCGAGCTCCTGATGGAGATCAAGGAACGGCTCAACTCGGCCATCGTGCTGATCACCCACGACCTCGGCGTGGTCGCGGGCATGGCCGATCGGGTGCTCGTCATGTATGCCGGGCGCCCCGCCGAATCGGGCACGGCGAACGATGTGTTCTACCGGCGATCCCACCCCTACACCCAGGGGTTGCTCGCGTCGCTGCCCCGCGTCGACAGTGACGTGGACGACGAGCTGACACCGATCACCGGTGCGCCGCCGTCGATGATCCGGGTGCCCAGCGGCTGCGCCTTCCATCCCCGCTGCCCACACGCCCGGAACCCCGGCGTGTGTTCCACCGAAGTCCCGCAGCTGCGGGAGATGTCGCACCCCGGCCATTCGTCGGCCTGCTTCTTCGCCGAAGAGATCGCCGTCCCGGCAGGAGCCCCGTCATGACCGCCCCGGTCGTCCTCGAAGCGAGAAACCTCGTCAAGGACTTCCCGATCCGGGCCGGGTTGCGCCAGGCAGCCGTGGTCCAGGCGGTGTCGGACGTCTCGCTGAAGATCCACGAGCGCGAGACCCTCGGCATCGTGGGCGAGTCGGGGTGCGGCAAGTCGACCATCGGCCGCATGCTGATCAACCTCATCCGGCCGACCTCCGGCGATGTCGTGTTCGAGGGCCAGTCGATCTCGGCGATGAACGACAAGACGATGCGGCCGTTCCGGCGCAAGCTGCAGATGGTCTTCCAGGATCCGTACTCGTCGCTCAACCCGCGCATGACCGTCGGCCAGATCCTCGCCGAGCCGCTGAAGGTGCACCTGTCGATGAGCGGCAGCGATGCCCACGATCGGGTCCACCAGCTGCTCACGCTCGTCGGGCTCTCGCCCGAACACGCCGGCCGGTTCCCCCATGAGTTCTCGGGAGGTCAACGCCAGCGGGTGGGCGTCGCCCGGGCCCTCACGCTCGATCCCAAGGTGATCGTGCTCGACGAGCCGGTGTCGGCACTCGACGTCTCCATCCAGGCCGGCGTCGTGAACCTCCTCCGGCGCCTGCAGGACGAGTTCGGCCTGTCGTATGTGTTCATCGCCCACGACCTCTCGGTGGTCCGCCACATCAGCGAGCGGGTCGGGGTCATGTACCTCGGCAAGCTCGTCGAAGTCGCCGATCGCCGCTCGCTGTACAGCCGGCCGCGGCATCCCGTACACCAAGGCGCTGCATGTCGGCGGTGCCGGTGCCCGACCCGACCGTCGAGCGGGCGCGCAAGCGGATCGTGATCGAAGGCGATGTGCCCAGTCCGATCAACCCACCGAGCGGATGCCGCTTCCGGACCCGGTGCTGGAAGGCGACCGAACTCTGCGCCTCTGCGGAGCCCCCGCTCGTGGAGATGTCACCCGGACATCTCACGGCGTGCCATCACCCCGAGGACTGAGCGCAGTCGCCGCATCGGCGCTGAGCCCGGCTAGGATCGTCGACCGTGCGCGATGTCATCATGTACATCACATTGGTCATCAACGTGGTCTCCCTGTTCGGGATGATCGGTGGCATCCTGCTGCACAGCGGTCGAGGCGGTGGCCTCTCCGACATGTTCGGTGGTGCCTCAGGAGCGGCGCTGGGTTCCACCGCCGCGGAACGCAACCTCAACCGGATCACGTTCGTGTTGGCCTTGACCTGGGTGCTCTCGGTCATCGCCCTCGGGCTGCTGCTCACCGAGTGACCCTCGGTCACGGACGCCCACCGCAGCAGGCGACCGCGACCGTCCGGCCGGGTCAGCTCACCAGCTCGTAGTGCTGGGCGAGCTGGGCTTCGAGTTCCCGCGACACGATGTGGTCGCGGTGGGCCTTGGGCGCGGTCTTGACCGTCCGCTTGTCGAACATGGCCACGATCTGGCCCGTGTCGCTCAGCGTGGCTCGCTCGGCCGGCGCGTAGTGCGACACTCCGAGCAGACCGACATCGACCACCAGCCACTTCGGGGCCTGGCCGGTCGATCCGCCGTAGACCACGTCGCTCACCCGTCCGATGACCGAGCCGTGCTCGTCGACGACGGTGTGGCCGGTGAACTGTGCCTCGGAACTCGGGAGCTCGTGTTCCGAGGTGATGTCGGCGAGCTGGAAGACCGGCTCGGGCCGGTGCGACCGAGGGTCGGGCGACGGGAAGACGGAACCTGACATGAGTGCCTCCTTCGATGGGTGGACCGCCCGCTGCACATCCGTACCCGGAAATCAGGTCGGTCATGCCCGGTCCGGCGGATTGCTCCGATTCCCGGTTCGGGCGTTTGTCGGGCTGCGGTGGCGTTGGTATCGTCTTGGGCCCACGTCGAAGTGGCGGAATGGCAGACGCGCTAGCTTGAGGTGCTAGTGAGAGCAATCTCGTGGGGGTTCAAGTCCCCCCTTCGACACCAACATCGCTCGGACCTGCTCGACCTCAGTGGTGACGGGCGGCGATGCAGAACTCGTTGCCCTCCGGGTCGGCCAGCGTGGTCCATCGAATGCTGAACTCGTCCTTGTCGTGGATGTGCGTCGCTCCGAGTGCGATCACCCGTTCGACCTCGGCGGCGACGTCGTCAGCCTCGAGGTCGAGGTGCACCCGGTTCTTCACCGTCTTGGGTTCCGGGACCTGGATGAACATGTAGGCGATCGCCGACGATGACCCGAGGCCGATCGAGGCGAAGAACGGCGATGGCGGCATCGGCTCGGTGTCGATGGGCCGGCCGAGCACCGCCGACCAGAACTGGCTGACCACGGCGGCATCCGCGCAGTCGAAGGTGACGGCCTTGTGGACGACGGGCATGGGACTCCTTCGGGTCTCGATGGCTGGAAAGAGGGTGATGGATCCGTGGCGGTCGAGAATATCCCGATCGACATCAGCGGTCCGTCGGGTCACTTCGGGGTGAAGCCGGACATGGCGGCGAGGGCGAGCACTGCCGTGGCGACGATCGTCGACCCGGCAAAGACCCCGATCGTCTCGGCGATGCCCTGCCATGGTCGCCAGTACAAGCAGAAGCACGCGAGCGTGCCCACGATCCCCACCGCTGCTGCAGCCCGTGCGTACCGTCGCCGGCCGCGCTGGATGAGGGGCGCCACGATCAGCAGGACGATCGATGCGCCGAGCGTGGCGACGGAGTTGACGCCCGCCATCGCCGCCGACAGCAGCGTCTCGGCGGGGTTGGCGACCGGTGGGGCCGAACCGCTGAGGACTTCGCTCAGCAGGCGGTGCGCGTTCAACGCCACGATCGTCGCCGTGATCGACAACGAGGCAAACAGCGCGACGAGGACAGCGAGCCTCGCCCGTCCCAACTTCCGTTCTGCGACCGAGCCCGGGATGTCGAACGCCGACGGCCTTGGCCAGCCGTTCCACGTCGCGTTCCCAGCGGGCGTCGGTGACGGTGATGGCGTTTCGACGCGACAGCGGTTGGAGGACCACGGGGAGTTCCGTCTCCCGCGGCATCGACGCATCCTCGACCAGCACCGGGATCACGGGGATTCCGCGTTCGAGCGCGGCGGCGATCTCGCCGGCCACGACATCGTCGGGCTTGTCGAGACGTCGCTCCCCGTCCGCCCCAGCGGCCGTGAGCCAGCCGGGACCGATCACGACGATCGCTGCGTCGGCCGTGGCGAGGCCGCGTTGGATCGTCTCGACGAAGTCGGCGCCAGTGTCGATGTCGTCGATGTCACGAAAGACGCGGTGCGCGCCGAAGTAGGCAGACAGACTGTCGTCCAACCTTCCGGCAACGCCGCGTACGTCGGAACGCCGATAGCTGATGAAGATCCGACCGTCGTTCTTGCGTCTCACGGTCGAGATGCTCGCGCCAACTGCTCGGTCGTGGACAGTTGCAGCACTAGCGTGCTGGTGGTGTTCGGGGAGAACTATGAGGTGGCGGTCTCGGCAGGCAACCTTCGACCACCCGCAGGCGAGGGCCTCGTCATGCCGCACCGGTGGACCACCGAGGGTGTGGTCATCGACGCCTCATTCACTGGCGCGCACCTCCTCCACCTGGCCGCTGCCGGATGCCTCCTCAACGACGTGTATAGGGAGGCCGAGCGCCTGGGCGTCCGCGTCGATGGAGCGAGGGTCCGCGCATCGGGCGGGTTCGATCCCGCCTCGTGGTCATCGACGGGGATCAGTTACGAGATCGACGTTGTGTCGGGCGCGAGCGATGTGGAGCTCGACCGTCTGCTGCGAGCGGTGGACGAAGTGGCCGAGATCCCACGAGCGCTCCGCGTGGGAACCTCCGTCACCCGCGCGCCGATGCGGTGACGAGGCAGCATGCCGCCCTGGAGGCGTGGGGCTACCCGCCCGAGAGCGCCTGCATGATCGTGACCTCGTCGTGGGGGGAGAGGTGCGTCGTGAGGTCGCGAACGAGATCGGCGTTCACGAACACCTTCATGTGCGGTCGTAGGCGCCCCTGCTCGTCGACCATCCGGAATCGAAGGCCCGGGAATCGGGCGTCGAGATCGGCCAACAGCTCCTCGACGGTGAGGCCCTCGGCCGTGACGACGGACGCCTGGTGCGTGTAGGAGCGCAGCGGGGTCGGGATCCGGACGTTCACCGGGCCGCGCCGCGGTCGGCGTACTCGACCGAGTAGATCTCGGGCAGGTGGGCGGCGATGCAGCGCCAGGACCCGCCCTCGTCGGGACTGGCCCAGATCTCGCCGCTGGTGGTGCCGAAGTAGACGCCGACGGAGTCGGCCCGGTCGACCGTCATCGCCTGCCGCTTGACGGTGAACCAGGCCGGCGCAGGGAGCCCGTTGGAACGGCGCGCCCACGTCTCGCCGGCGTCTCTCGTGACGTACACGGCCGGCTCGCCGCCGGGGCTCGTGCGGGGCCACACGTCGGTGCCGTCCATCGGGAACACCCACGCGGTGTCGGGATCGCGTGGATGGAGCTCGACCGGGAAGCCGATGTCGCCGATCTCGGACGGCATGTTGTTGCCGACCCTCACCCACCGGCCCTCGGCGCGTTCCATCCGGTAGATCCCGCAGTGGTTCTGCTGGTAGAGCCGATCGGGTCGCAGTGGGTGCAGACGCACGCAATGCGGGTCCTGGCCGAACTCGGGAGGCTCGTCGGGCGGTAAGAACGCGGCCTCGCACCCGGCGTTGAGCGGCGCCCAGTTCGCACCGGCGTCGGTGGTCTCGAACACGCCGCCCGAGGACAGCCCGATGTAGAGGTGGGCGGGGTCGCGTGGGTCGATGTTGATGGAGTGCAGCATCGAGCCATCGGGCGTGTTCTGCTCGGGCCACTCAGCCCACGTGGTCCACATCGGATGGTCGTTCCAACCATCGACGGGATCCCAGGTGGCGCCGCCGTCGGCACTCCGGAACAACCCCTGGGGCGAACCCCCGGCGTACCAGACGCCGGGTTCGTCGGGATGGCCCGGCGTCACCCAGAACACCGACGACAGGCTCCGGGAGAGCGTCTCACCGGTCCGGAACGCCGGCGGCCGCGAGGCTTCGGTCCAGTGTTCGCCCAGGTCATCGGACCAGAACACCGTCGGCCCGAGGTGACCGGTTCGGATGCCGAGGACGATCCGTTGGCCGTCGCGAGGATCGAGCACGGCGTGCTGGGCGATGTGCCCGAGGAACATCGGATCGCTCACCGTCCATTTCTCCCGCCGGCCGTCGCTGGAGATGATGAACACACCCTTTCGCGTCCCGACGAGGAGCACGACGTCTTCGTTGCTGACCATGGTTCGAACCTCCGGTACCCGAGACGGAGTCGGCCGAGACCGCGTGCCGGTGCCGAGCTCGACGAGAGTGGCGTTGAGGCGTCATCGTGGCACATCGCGCAGGGGTCGCCGGGCGCCCGGCGAGCGACCGATAGCGTCGGAGCATGGCGTCGAGCGAGTCAACCGGGCCGGCGGCCAACGGCCCGCAGCGGCCGCCCGGACGGGCGTCGAAATGGGCGCAGCGGGCCCAACGGATCGCCGGGTCGTTGAAGGCGGAGTACGCGGCAGGAACACGCGGCGACGACTCGCCGGTGGTGCCGATCTGGGCCCCACCGACCGAACAGTGGGAGCGACTGGTCGGAACCCTCCGTGCGTTCCGTGCCGCACGCGGCGATGGTGGTTCTGACGAGCACGCCGCAGGTGACTCGCCGGCCGAGTCACCTGCGGACATCGAACACCGCCAACGCACAGAGGCCGACGACGTCGCCGGGGCGATGAGTGGCGTGGACTGGTCCGCCGTGCGCGCAGCTGTCGCCGACCGATCGGGCGATGTCCGGCGACGCGTCGGCGCGCTTGCCGATCAGGTCGACTGGTCGACCATCCAACCGGCTGCCGCGCACATCTCGAGCGCGTTGATCGCGGCGGTCGCGGCCGGCCGGATCCCGGTGGGTGGCCCGATCGGTGCGACCGTCGCCCGAGCGATCGTCGACCAGGGAGGGCTCGGCGCGCGGGTTGCGAACGAGTTGCGCACGACCGATCCGTCGATGCCGCCCGACTTCCGCGATGTCATCGACACCACCGGCTCCGAAGCACCGCCGGAAAGCGCGTGAGCCCGGGCTGGGTGACGCCGAGCCTCACCAGTGCATGGTTCCCGGCCCGCCCTTGAATGGTCCCACGACGTTCGCCGTGGCCCAGCCGCCATAGAACGAGCCGGGATTGGGAGCGACGAGCTCGTCATCGACGAAGCACTGATCGAGCTTCTGGGCATAGAACGCCCAGAAGTCGCGCAGCGGGGCGAAGGCGGACGTCGGTGACGGGTACGACCACGCGGCATCGGCGACGACGACATCACCCACCACGACGTCGGCGTAGCGGGCCTGGCCCTTCCATTCGCAGAACGACGTGCGGGACGACACCACGAGCAGATCGTTGGCCACCCACTCGGGCGCCACGTAGTAGGCCGGGAGCTGACTGGTCTCGAGCACCCGCAGTGCGCCCGGGGCATCGACGATGGTGGCACTCGCGTGGACGACCCGGATCTGCCAGTCGACGGGCTCGAGGCGGGGTGGGCGTGGGAAGTCCCACACCGACTCCGTCGGCTTGCCGTTGGCGCCCAGTGGCGAGTCCCCGGCGCTCAGCCCCGCTTCTCCTCGCGGTACCGCCGGATCGTTGCCTTCTTGCCCTTGATCATGCTGCGCGCCATCGATGCAACGACGTCGTCGACGGCGTTGTCCGGGATCTCGACGATCGAGTAGTGATCCGACACCCGGATGGCACCGATGTCCTTGCCGCTGAGCTTGGTCTCATTCGCAATGGCGCCGACCAGGTCCTGGGGACGCACACCGGCGCTGCGGCCGGCACCGACGTAGAGCTTGCCCATGCTGCCGGCCGGCGGACGCTCCTTGAACCCGGCGCGGGTGCCGTGGGCGGGTTTCTTCGGCCGCTCCTCGCGACGCAGGGTGAGGTCGGGGATCTCGATCTCGTCGAGCGTCGCCCCGCTCGCCTCGTGCGCCAGCTTGACCGCCGCCCGAGCAATCGCCTCGAGGCTGTGCTCGGCCGTCAGCGCATCGAGCACCGGTTGGAACTGTTCGAGCCCATCAGCTCCGAGGGAGTCCCGCAGCGCGCCGAGCGTGATCTCGAGCTGACGGGCTCGGAGGTCGGCGACGGTGGGGATCTTCTCGATGGTCACCTTCTGCTTGGTGAGCCGTTCGATGTTCTCCAGCAACCGTTGCTCGCGGGGCTCGACCAAGGTGATCGCCACGCCCTCGCGGCCCGCCCGACCGACCCGCCCGATCCGGTGGACGTACGCCTCTGGAGCCGACGGTACCTCGTAGTTGACGACGTGGGTGAGCAGATCGACGTCGAGCCCGCGAGCGGCAACGTCGGTGGCCACCAGGAGCTCCGCCGCGCCACTGCGCAGCCGGCCCATCACCCGGTCGCGCTGCTCCTGATCCATCCCGCCGTGGAGCGCCTCGGCCCGGTAGCCCCGCCCGTTCATCGTCTCGGTCAGCTCGTCGACCTCGTTCCGGGTCCGGCAGAACACCAACGCGGCGGTGGGCGACTCGATGTCGAGGATCCGGCCGAGGGCGGCGGCCTTGTGGGAACGCAGTACGAGGTACGCGCTCTGGCGAACGAGGGGGGCCTTCCCCGGATCGGTGGTCCCGCGACCGATCTGGATCTTGATCGGATCACGCAGGTACTTGCGGGCGATCGAGTCGATTCGAGGAGGAATGGTGGCGGAGAACAACACCGTTTGGCGCTCGGCCGGCGTGGCGTCGAGGATCGATTCGATGTCCTCGGCAAAGCCCATGTCGAGCATCTCGTCGGCCTCGTCGAGGATCACCGTGCGGATCTTGTCGAGGCGGAGCGAGCCGCGGGCGATGTGGTCGAGTGCCCGGCCCGGGGTGGCCACCACCACATGGGTGCCGCGGCGCAGGGCGTCGAGCTGACGACCGATGTGCTGGCCGCCATAGATCGGCACCACCTTGGCGCCGAGGTCGTTGCCGTACTTGTAGATCGCCTCCGACACTTGCATGGCGAGCTCGCGGGTCGGAACCAGGACGAGCGCGACGGGATCACCGGCGGCCCCGCCTGCAATGACCTCGAGCACCGGGAGCGCGAACGCTGCCGTCTTGCCGGTGCCGGTGGCGGCCTGGCCGAGGAGGTCACGGCCGGCGATCAGGTGGGGGATCGCCTCGCGCTGGATCGGGGTCGGCTCCTCGTATCCCAGATGCGTCAGGGCCGCCAGCAGTTCGTCACGCAGGCCCAAGGTGGCGAAGCCCGCGACATCGCCGACATCGCTGTCGCTCACACCGCTGTCGCCAACACCGCTGTCGCTCACACCGCTGTCGCTCACACCGCTGTCGCCAACACCCTGGTCTTCCATCGAGTTCCACGATAAGGCATCGGGGATCGATCCGGCGCCGAGGCGAGCTCGGTGCTCACGCGGCGAGGGACGCCGGTATCGCGACGGACCGCTCGGCCCGTCGCCTCATCGCCCAGCCAGGTGAGCGGAGCACGAATGACCAGCGCTCACGCCAGTTCGTGCTGGCTGCGATGTCGGCGAACATGTCTCGGTACTCGTGCGTGGCGATCTTCCAGGGACCGAAGCTGTCGATGTTGGTGGTGAGCCCGTACACCACCGGCTCGTCGTCCAACTCGGGCTGGAACGTGCCGAACCAGCGGTCCCAGATGATCAGGATGCCCCCGTGGTTCCTGTCGATGTAGCGGCGGTTGCTGCCGTGATGGACCCGATGGTGCGATGGCGTGTTCAACACCGCCTCGGCCCGCCCGAGGGAGTCGATCGTGTCGGTGTGGATCCAGTACTGGTAGATGAGATTGATCGCGCGGCTGAACTCGATGAGTGAGGGCCGGATGCCGGCGCGCGCCATGAGCCCGTAGGGCACCCAGACACCGAACGCACCGGCCACCGGTTGGCGAAGGGCGGTCGACAGGTTGTAGCGCTCGCTCGAGTGATGGACGACGTGGATGGCCCACAGCCCACGGATCTCGTGCATGATCCGATGGTTCCAGTAGTACGCGAGGTCCCACCCGACGAGCGCGGCGCTCCAGCCCACCAAGCCGGTCCCCAGATCGCGATGACGTCCCTTGATCCACTGGCGCTGCGCACTGGACAGGAACGCTGCACTGGTCGTGACGGCGAGCCCGGACACCACCACACTCGCCACCCCGCCGACTCTGGCGACACGGCGGGCCCGAACCGTGCTCGGCCGGGTGTCCGTCGCAGACCGCCGATGGACGACGCGATCGGCGACCGAGGTGGCAAGCACAGCGACCGCGCAGCCTCCCAGGAGCGCTTTGCCGAACCGACCCCTGCCCGGGAGGAGTGACCGACCGAGGTACTGGAAGACCGGGGTGACCAGGCTGCCGACGCCCATCGCCAGACTGGCGCGGGTGTCGGGCCGCCAGTAGTCGGCGGCCGACGGCCCCTGGGTCACCGCACGCCGACGCAGGGCTCGGTCCTCGAGTGCCATCGTGGCGAAGTACAGCGGCGTGACGGCAACCGTCAGGTCGAGAGCCATCGTCAGCGCCTCCGAGGCCCACCGGACAGCATGCCGCAGTCTATGACGCGCCGCCGCGCTCGGTCCGCTCTGGCCACTACGGTCTCGGGCATGTCCGATATCGAAACCGTCGAGCGCATCATCCCTGCCCCTCCAGAGGCGATCTTCGCCCTCATCGCTGACCCAGCGCGGCATCAGGACATCGACGGTTCGGGCACGGTGCGCGGCGCCAAGCACACCGGTGAGCCGCTGAAGTTGGGCAGCACGTTCGGGATGTCGATGAAGCTCGGCATCCCGTACTCGATGCAGTCCACCGTCGTGGAGTTCGAACCGAATCGATTGATCGCCTGGCAGACCCGGCCGCCGATCTCGTTCCTCTCCAAGCTGGCCGGGGGGCGGATCTGGCGCTACGAACTCGAACCGGTCGAGGGCGGGACCCGTGTGCGGGAGAGCTGGGACATCACCCACGAGGTGCTGAAGGCCCTCGTCCGCCCCGCCCGGGCGAAGACTCGGGAGTCGATGGAGAAGACGCTGGCCCGCATCGAGGAGTTGGTCACGGCCGAGCGATCCTGACCGACCCGCTCGCCCGGGCTGTCAGTGCCCCGCTCCGACCGCTCCGATCGTGTCGAATGCGTCCTGGTACAGCGTGGCGAGATCATGGCGGCCCGTGCTCGTGAAGTGCGAGACGAGTTGGAGCGCGAGTTGTTGGGCCGCCGCCAGCACGGGCCGGCCGCCTTCCGAATGGAGATCGCCCACCTGATCCGGGAGATCGAGCACCGCGACTGCTGTGCGCAGCTGCTCACCTCCCATGACGTCGAACATTGCCCAGGCGAGCAAGGTGTGGGCTGCAGAACCTTGTGCGTCGCCTGCGCAGGCGAGGGCGGCGGAGCAGCGGAGGTGGTAGCTGAGCTGGCCGATCGTGCCGTGATCGAGCGAGATCCCCGGGGCCGAGCCGGTCGGAGTGGTTGCCATGTCCTGATCGAACCGCGCCGCGGAGATGGTCCCCAGGGCCGAAGGTCCCCGGACCGGTGGCCGTCAGTGCCGCCAGAGCTCGGGGAACAACGGGTGGTCGAGTGGCGCCCCGGCCGGGAGCTGATCGACGAGGCCCGGGAACTCGGGGGACGTGGGCCACGGCCGAGGTGCGTGCACCATGTCGTCGCCGAGGAATCGGACCGACAGCACCCGCCGGCGATGAGCTCCCTCGACTCCTCCCGCGGTGTGCAAGGTGAGCATGTGGAAGAACACGGCATCGCCCGGCTCGAGCGCCCACCCGATCGTCGGGAACGTGTCTGGATCAGCGGCGATGTCGGGGAGCTCGGCGAGGGTGCCGTCGGGGAACCACCGCGCCCGACCGTCGAGAAACGTCCGAGGCATGTACCAGGCGCCGAGATGCGAGGCCCGGACGAACTGCAACGTCGAGTTCAACGGCACCGGGTCGACCGGGAACCACATGCTGATGTTCTGACGGCCATCGACGTTGTAGTACGGCAGGTCCTGGTGCCACGGTGTGCGCTGGCGAGTGCCGGGCTCCTTCACCAGGACGTGGTCGTGGTAGAGGCGGATCGACGCCGAGCCGAGGAGCTGCCCGGCGATCGCCGCCGCCGGCGAGTCGAAGATGAAGCGACGCATCGGCTCGATGCGCTGCCAGTTGCAGAAGTCCTCGATGAACGCGCCGTCGGACGTCGCGCTCGCTCGCTTGGCGCGGGCAGAGAGCGATGCCAGGTTGGCCTCGATGGCGGCGGTTGCCAACGCGACGTCTGCCGCGCCGAACGCCTGGCGGATGCAGACCGCCCCGTCAGCCCAGAAGTCGCCCTCCACGTTCAATCGCCGGCCGCCCTCAGCTCGGCGTCGAGCGCCACGAACTCCACCCAGAAGTCGGCGTTCTCGTAGCCGAGTGCCCAGAGCGACACCCCACCGAGACGGGCTTCGGCGGCGAGGCGGATCCGTTGGATCGCTCCGTCGCTGTCGACGTAGTGCACCTGGCGACGTTGGGTGCACGAGGTGGTGTCATCGGTGATCACGAGGTCGTAGGCGAAGCTCCACTCGCCGGTGACGGCGTCGAAGGCCGGCGTGCCGCCCCGCTTGGCCGCCAGCTCCGTCACGCTGCGAGGGGTCACCGAGGTCCGCCCGGTGTCGGTCGCCGATGCGGGGCACGTCCCAACTGTGTTCGTCGGCCAGTTGTAGCCGTAGAGGGGGATCCCGAGCACGAGCTTCTCGGGCGCACCACTTGCCGCGACGGTGCCCGCGATCGCGCGTCGGACGAAGTCGAGCGGGGCCACCGGGCCGGCCGAACCGGTCGAGAAGTCGTAGGCCATGACGCGGATGGAATCGACCACGGGTGCGATCGCGCCGTAGTCGTAGACCCAATAGCCGCTGTCGGACGTGCGCCCCGCGTCGTAGACGGGCGGGATGCTCACCGCCAGGGTGCGGTCGTCGGCATGGAGCACGTCTGCCAACTCGGTGATGAAGCTCACCCAGTTGGGGCGGATGGTGGCCCAGGTACTGCGATCGTCGGTGAACGCGAACTGCTCGTAGTCGATGTCGAGGCCGGCGAACTCGCCGTCGGCAGCGAATCTGCGCAGCGTCTCGACATGGGTGGCGCGGGTGACCGGGTTGCCGAGCACCGCTGCCATGCCACCCGCCGGCATCGAATCGACGATCGACGGCACCACCCGCGCGCCGCTCTCGCGGGCCGCCTCGATGAAGTCCTCAGTAGCGCCGGAGGGTGCATTGGGATCGACGACGATGGCGTCGGCCGAGGTGGCGGCGTACCAGAACGGGGACACCTCACGGAGTTGACCGGCGCGCAGGGGGAGCTCCGGCAACGACTCGTCCAACGTCCAGTACGGCACCCACGTGTCGAGCGCAACCACGGTGGCCGGACGGGTCGGATCAGCTCGCAGGGCGTCGGCAAGGAAGAGCAGGGCGACGATCACGACCAACCCGCCGAGAACCAGGGCCGCGAGGCGCCGCTGCCGATCAACCTCGACCCCCGCGACATCGGCCTCCACGGGGAGCGTCGCGGAGATCTCATCATCGGCGATCGGCGGCAGCGGCGACATCGTTGTCCAGTCTCGCGGCCGCCGACCGCCGGTGGCGGGCATCCCCGAAATCGGGGCGTCACCCGAAGAGGTGACGACCCAGCGTTGCGGTCTACGGTTCCTCCCATGAGTGAGCAGGCTGCGCAAGCGTTCGAGTCCTACCGATCCGCACTGGGGACGAGCGAGGGGACCGGTGACTGGTTCGAGATGACCCAGGAGCGAGTGAATCAGTTCGCCGATGTCACCCTGGACCATCAGTTCATCCACATCGACCCGGTGCGCGCCGCCCAGACCCCGTTCGGTTCGACCATCGCCCACGGGTTCCTCACCCTGTCGATGATCGTGCACCTCGTTGCGTCGTTCCCACCGCCTGATCCCCGTCGGTTCGACGGTGTCGTGATGGGCATCAACTATGGCTTCGACAAGGTTCGGTTCATCAGCCCGGTGAAGGTCGGCGCCCGGATCCGCGGCATCGGCGATCCTGGCCGATGTCCAGCTGAAGGGCGCTCAGGTGCAGACGACGCGTACCGTCACGGTCGAGATAGAGGGCGAGGACAAACCCGCGCTCATCGCCGACTGGATCACGCGGTCCGTCTTCGCCTGAGGTCGATCCTGAATCCGATTCCCCTTCCAATTCCGAGCGTCTGATCATCGGTCGCCGAAACGTTCGGCATCACTTCAGCGGGCGGCCTGAGTTTCAAAGCAGTCCTGCCACTTCTCGATCCCGGGGCTCCTGCATACTCCCGCTATGGGGGAAACTCAGGCAGGGACATCCGGCGACCGCGACGGCGAATTGCGGCGGTTCGCGGAGCAACGAAACGCATGGCGGGCTCATCGGCGCGACATCGTGGTGAAGATCGCTGCGTTGCTCGGTGACAGCGAGGAGATCGTCGACCTACGGGCCTCGCAGGACGACGAAGCGCCGACCGTGCTGATCATCACTGAACGGCGGCTGCTCGTGGGGCGATGGACCGGCGTGGGCCCGGCCACCTTGGAGGAGATCGACATCGACGCGGTCGTCGGCGTCGAACTCGGGGCTGCAGTCGCCGGCTCGCTGACGATCACCGCGAACACCGGCCAGACCGAACTGCACCGCTTCTCGGCCCGGGACGCCCGAGAAGCAGCATCGGCGATCAGCCAACGCATCAAGAACCGTCGCATCGGAGCGACGCGTCGAAGCGAACGCAAGCCCCTCACCGATCTCGAGATGCTCGAGAGCCTGCGCCAGAGTGGTGTGCTCTCCGAACCCGAGTTCCTCCGGGTGCGCGCCCGGCTGGTGCAACAGCTCGCCGTCCGCGGGGAGGCGGGTAGTGGCGACCGGACTGCTGCAAACACACCGAACGATTCGGTGGCAGCAGGCCGGCTCGATCCGGGCTGACCCGGTCGCCGAAAGCCGGCGACCACCGGCTCCGGTTCAGCTGTTCTGCGCCTCCCAGGTGAGGGTGACGCTCGCGGTGCTGCTCATCGTGCTGTTGGGCGCCGAGCTCGAGAGGGTGTAGGTGAAGCGATAGTCACGTGACGTCGTCGACGACGGGGCCCAGCTGCTGACACCGGTCGCGAAACTGGTGTGGGTCGAGGCGAAGCTCGCCATGGTGCTGTTGAAGAGCGTTGCCGTCGCTCCGATGCCCGCGCAGCTGGGGAACGTCGTCGTGCCAGCGCCAGTGGACTCCTCGATCTGGAGGGTGATGTAGGAGCTGAGGGAGTTCGTGGTGGCAACCGCCGACGCGTAGAGCCGGACATCTGAGGCGAGGGTCCCGCTGTAGGTCACGCGAAGGCAGGCCGACCCGGTATCGCCCGGAGCCATGTTGGTGACACTGAACAGCGCCGTGCCCGAGTCGTTGTCGGCGAGGATGACCGAGCCGGTGCTGAACGAGTCACTGCCGTTCTGCGTTGTCGCAGTGAACGCCGCGTTCGACGAGCGCCACATCACCATGCTGGACGCGACGATGCCCGCGGTCACGAGGATCGCTGGCAAGAGGCTTCGGATCGAAGAAGCGCGGCTGCGCACCCGAGCGTTCACGGTGGTTGTATCGGCACGGTCGGGCCGAATGTGAAGGACCTACAGAGGAAATCTTGCGACGAACCAGGCCATCGTGGCGAGAAGGAGCACGGTGGCACCGAGTTCGAGCCAGGCCGCCTGCTGCATCCAGATCAGTGGCATGCCGAGCGCCGGAACCCGTAGTACCGCCCGGCCGCGAACCGCCTCAGCCGAGACGAGCGACGTGTCGTCGCTCGCGTTGTGATCACCGTGGGTCCGCAGCAGCCCATCGGGGGTGATCTCGATGATGCGATGGGTGATCAGGTCGCCTGGGCGCAACGGATCGGTGAAAGTGATCACTGCACCCGGCCCGAGGTCGGCCGAGCCTGACGGTCGGGTGACCACGATGTCGCCTCGCTCGATCAGTGGGCTCATCGATCCGCCGGTGATCACCGTTGGTTGCCAGCCCAACAGCCGGGGCAACGTCGCCCACAACGACATCCAGAGGATCCCGGCCAACACCACATGAGCGACCGTCGACCCGACGAGTGCCCAGACCGCCAGGTGGTCGACGTCGGGCGCGTCAGCATGCTCGCAGCGGGGTTCTATGGGCAGGACCTCACTCGTTGCGAGGCGCGGCGGTGGCCACGGAGCGACGGAGGATGCTGGCACCACGATGGAGTGATCGGGCTGCGACGTACGGGGTTCAAGTGGGTTCAGTGCGCAAGATTCCTTGAGTCGCCCCAGAACCGGCCGATACAGCTGGCGTGGTGAATCAGCACGACAACCCTCGAACTCGCCGAATCGGCCGCCTCGCTCCGATGCTCCTTGCCGTCGTCGGTGTGAGCCTCGCCTCGACCCTCGTCTGGCAGGCCTCGAACGCAGCGTTCACCGCCACCACCGAGAACGGTGTCAACTCCTGGTCCACGGGCACGGTTGCGCTGACTGACAACGACTCTGGAAGCGTGCTGTTCAACGTGACCGGCATGGTGCCCGGCCAGACCGGGACCCGCTGCATCCGAGTGACCTACACCGGCGACCTGACGACGAGCACCGTGAAGCTCTACGTGCCAAGCGGCGCAGCTACGAACGCACTCGACACCTACATCGATGTCACGATCGAGAGCGGCACAGCTACAGGAACGCCCACGTTCGGGAGCTGCGCCACGTTCACCCCCGCCGCGACCCTCTACGGCCCCGACGACCTGAATGACCTCCGGACGACCGTTGTCGACTACGCGAGCGGCCTCGACAGCTGGGCGCCACCCTCGACCGGATCGACGCGCGGACTACCGGTTCACCTACACCTTCAGTGCGTCGGCGCCCGACACGGTCCAGGGCAGCACGGCCACCGCAACCTTCACCTGGGAAGCCCAGGCCTGAGCTTCCTCGACACCTGTGGCGGGGTGACGTCCGCAAGACTGGCGACCCATGCACCCCGCCGAGGAACCCAGCCATTCCCACGGCCACGCCCACGACTCGGCGCCCCGCCGAGGACTGCGAGTGGAGCTCGCCGATCCCGTCACTCGCCCGGTGTGGGTCGCCGTGGGCATCGTCGCCCTGCTCACACTGTTCGGGCTCGTGGCGCTGTGGCCGAGCGGAGATGACCGCCGGACTGCCGCGTCCGAGGAACTGGTCGACGAGCCGATCGCCGCGACGGTGCTCGACGTGGTCGTCGCTCCGTGCTCATCGACGCCCGACGACCCGGTCGAGTGCGCCACCGCGACCGTCGAACTGACCCAAGGCGCGCTTGCCGGGCAGACCGGCGTCATCGAGCAGGCCGTGGCGTCGGGTGCGAAGCAGCTGTCCGACGGCGACGACATCCTGGTGACCGTCACGGATCTCGGGGACGGCACCACGGTTGTGTCGTTCTACGACTACCAACGCGAGCGGCCGCTCCTCGTGCTGCTCGGGCTGTTCGTGGTTGCAGTGCTGGTGCTCGGCCGATGGCGGGGGCTCGGTGCGATCGGCGGGCTGGTCGCGAGCCTTCTCGTGCTCTCGGCGTTCATGCTCCCGGCCCTGCTCGACGGTCGTCCGGCCGTGCCGGTTGCGCTGGTCGCGGCGTCGGTCATCGCGTTTCTCGCGCTCTTCCTCGCCCACGGCGCGACCGTCGCGACCGCGGTCGCGCTGCTCGGGACATTCGCCAGTCTCGCCCTCACCGGTGTCCTCGCCGCAGTCTTCGTGCGGCTCGCCGATTTCACCGGGTTCGTCGACGACAGCTCCTTCTTCCTCGAAGCGCTCGGCACCGAGATCGACGCCCGTGGCATTCTGCTGGCGGGCATCGTGATCGGATCGCTCGGGGTGCTCGACGACGTCACCGTCACCCAGGTGAGCGCGGTGTGGGAGCTCAGGTCGTCCCGGCCGGAGGAGACCGGCAGGGTGCTGTACCGCCGGGCATTGCGCATCGGACGCGACCACATCTCCTCGACGGTCAACACGCTCTTCTTGGCATACGCGGGGGCGGCGTTGCCGTTGCTCTTGCTGTTCTCCGAGACCGGCCGGTCGGTGGGCTCGGTGTTGACGTCGGAGGTGGTCGCCACCGAGATCGTCCGCTCGCTCGTCGGGTCGATAGGTCTGGTCGCGTCGGTTCCGATCACCACCTGGATGGCGACTCGTCTCGCAATCCGCCTGGCGCCGGTCGGGGTCGTCGACAGCTGAGCCCTCGGCGCGGCTGCGCCGAGCGCGAAGGTGGAGCCATGCTTGGACAGAGCGTGCTCATCGCCAATCGGGGCGAGATCGCCATTCGGATCGCCCGCACGGCCACGGGAGCTCGGCATCCGGGCCGTCATGGTCACCGCCGAGGACGAGCTCGCCGCACCGCACTCACGCAGCGGCGACGAGGTCGCCCGATTGTCCGGCCGCGGTCCCCGCCGCGTACCTCGACATCGCCCAGATCGTCGCTACGGCGATCCGTCATCGGTGCACCCTCCTGCACCCGGGGTACGGCTTCCTGAGCGAGCGAGCCGACCTCGCACGGGCCTGTGCCGAGGCCGGCCTCGGCTTCGTGGGCCCGTCGCCGGAGTCGCTCGAGGTCTTCGGCGACAAGGCACGGGCTCGGCAGTTGGCCACCGATGCCGGTGTGCCGGTCGTACCCGGCACTGTGGCCCCCACGGACCTCGACGATGCAGTGACCTTCTTCGCCGCATTGGCACCCGGGAGCCGGGTGATGGTGAAAGCGGTCGGAGGGGGAGGCGGCCGGGGTCTGCGGGTCGCGGCCAACCTCGGGCAGCTGGCCGACGCGCTCGACCGCTGCCGATCGGAAGCGGCGGCCGCCTTCGGGGTGGCGGAGGTGTTCGTGGAACAGTTGCTCGACCGTGTCCGGCACGTGGAAGTCCAGGTGGTCGGAGACGTCCACGGCGCCGTCGTGAGTCTCGGCGACCGTGACTGCTCCCTGCAACGCCGCCATCAGAAGATCGTCGAGTTCGCCCCCGCCGGATCGCTGTCGGCCCAACGCAGAACCGCCTTGCACGAGGCTGCACTCGCCGTTGCCCGCGCCGGCGAGCTGCGCGGACTGGCAACCGTCGAGTTCCTCGTCCCGATGGCGCCGAGCCGGCAGCGGCCCGGACTTCTGGTTCCTGGAGGTCAATCCACGTCTTCAGGTGGAGCACACCGTGACCGAACTCGTCACCGGACTCGATCTCGTCGAGGTGCAGCTCGGCGTGGCGTTGGGTCGGTCGTTGGCCGAGCTCCAGATCGCCTCGCCGCCACCGGCGGTTGGTCGTGCCGTTCAGGCGAGGGTCTGCATGGAGCGCTACGACCATCACGGCGCTCCGATCCCCACCCACGGCGTCCTGCACTCATTCCAGGTCCCGTCGGGGCCCGGGATCCGAGTCGACAGCTTCGGGGAGGTCGGCCTGGTCACGAGTGCCCTCTACGACGCGCTGCTGGCCAAGGTGATCGTGCACTCCCGCTCGACCGAGCCAGGAGTGGTCGAGGCCAAAGCGGCACGGGCGTTGGCCGATCTGCGTACCGAAGGTGTGCTCACCAACGCCGACGCTCTCATCCGGATCCTCGGCACCCCGGAAGTGTTGGCCGGCGGGGTCGACGTCGCATTCCTCGAAGCCCGCCCGGGCTTGCTCTCCGGTCCCACCGAGCCAGAACCCGACGCGTCGCCGGAGAACGTGGTGGACGATCCCCTGGCGGTCCTGCAGGTCGCCACGCCCCTGCCGCGCCAGCCCATCACGGAGCCGTCGAGCGACGCACTCGTGATCCGAGCCTCGGTGCCGGGCACCGTGGTGGACGTGGCCGTGTCGGCCGGGATGGAGCTCGCAGCGGGCGCATCTCTTCTTGTCGTCGAATCGATGAAGATGGAGCACCTGCTCGTGGCGCAACAGTCGCTGCGGGTCGTTGCGGTGTTGACCCGGCCGGGATCAACGGTGGCCGCGGGCGATCCCGTCATCTCCTACGTGCCCGTTGCCATCGACACGCAGACGGATGCGCCCGCCGGCGTGGTGGATCCGGGCGCGATCCGACGCGACCTCGCCGAGTCGATCGCACGCCACGAATTCGGGCTCGACGAGCATCGGCCCGACGCCGTTGCCCGCCGACACTCCACCGGGCACCGCACCGCCAGGGAGAACATCGACGATCTCCTCGATGAGGGCTCGTTCGTCGAGTACGCACCGCTGGTGGTCGCAGCCCAACGGCGGCGCCGCTCGTTGGAGGATCTCATCCGTCGCACGCCCGGCGACGGGTTGGTCGGTGGGGTGGGCACGGTGAACGCCATGACCTTCGGCCCCGAGACGAGCAAGGTCGTTGCCCTGACCTACGACTACTCCGTGCTCGCCGGGACCCAGGGCCTCCAGAACCACCGCAAGAAGGACCGGCTGTTCGAACTCGCCGAGCGATTGCGGCTGCCGGTCGTGCTGTTCGCCGAAGGCGGTGGCGGTCGGCCGGGCGACACCGACGGCACGGGATCGCAGGCCTCGACTGCCTGGCCTTCCATCTCTTCGGCCGACTCAGCGGGCTGGTGCCGCTCGTCGGCATCATCTCGGGGTACTGCTTCGCCGGCAACGCCGCCCTGCTCGGCACCTGCGACGTGGTCATCGCCACCGCCGGAACTCGAACATCGGCATGGGCGGCCCGGCCATGATCGAAGGCGGCGGACTCGGGGTCTTCCACCCGAGCGAGATCGGGCCGGTCGACGTCCAGGCGCGCAACGGTGTCGTCGATCTCGTGGTGGACGACGAAGCAGCGGCGGTAGCCGCCGCCACGCAGTACCTGTCGTACTTCCAGGGTGCTCGACCAGACCTGGGAGTCCCGCGACCAACGGCTGCTCCGAACGCCGGTCCCCGAGAACCGGCTACGCGTCTACGACGTCAGGGCCGTGCTGATCGAGCCTTGCTCGACACGCGACTCGGTGCTCGAGCTCCGGCGAGCTTCGGCCGCGGCATGGTCACGGCGCTGGCCCGGATCGAGGGACGCCCGGTCGGGGTGATCGCCAACGACCCGGTGCATCTCGGTGGGGCGATCGATGCCGATGCCGCCGACAAGGCGGCGCGCTTCATGCAGCTGTGCGATGCCTTCGGGCTGCCGATCGTCTTCCTGTGCGACACCCCCGGCTTCATGGTCGGACCCCGACGCCGAAGGCCAGGCCCTCGTGCGGAAGGCCGCCCGCCTGTTCGTGACGAGCGCCAGCCTCAGGTTCCGTTCATGACGATCGTGCTTCGCAAGGGCTACGGGCTCGGGGCCCAGGCGATGGCGGGCGGGAGCTTCCGAGCGCCGCTGTTCACCGTCGCCTGGCCGACCGGGGAGTTCGGCGGCATGGGACTGGAGGGTGCCGTGAAACTCGGCTACCGCAAGGAGCTCGAAGCCATCGTCGACCCGGCGGAGCCCGGCGTGCCGCGTTCGACGAGATGGTCGCCAGGATGTACGAGCATGGTCGGGCGCTGAACGCCGCATCGGTCGGTCGAGATCGACGACGTGATCGATCCGGCCGATACCCGGCGGTGGGTGGTGGCGATGCTCGAATCGGCACCTGCGCTGGTCCCCCGGAGCGGCAAGAGGCGTCCCTGCGTCGACACGTGGTGACGATCAGGCGCCGGCCGGGCGCCCGGAACCGGGCGGTGGCGGGAGGTCGCTGACATCGCGCCGCTGGCTCTGGAGGTCGAGCGCCATGATCTGACGCATCGTCGTCTCCATTCCCTGCACCGACCCGTCGAGGAAGATCGCATTGCCGCGACCCTCCGCGGCCACCTGACGCAACGCCTCCGTCCACATCGCAAACAGGACGAACGACGGGTCGAGGTTCGCGCCGGCCATACGATCGGCAGCCTGCGCCATACCGGTGGCCACCTCTTCGCGGAACAGCGCGACTCCCTTGCCGCGCAGCTGCGCCGCTTCCTTCTCGGCCTGGGCACTGATCCGGATGGCGGCACCTTCGGCCTCGGCCTCCTTGGTCTTGCGGATGAGCAGCGCCTCGCCCTCATTGGTGGCGGCGATCTTCAAGTTGCTCGATGCGACGACTTGCGCCATCGACTGGGTGATCACCTGATCGAAGGTGATGTCGTTCACCTGCAGGTCGAGGAGGTGATAGCCCCACTGCTCGAGGGCTTGGTCGAGCTCCTCTTTGACGTGGGCGATGATCTCGCTGCGCTGAGCCGAGGATCTCGGCCTGGCGCTTGGTCGCGACGTAGGAGCGGATCGTGCCTTCGATCGACCGCACGAGTGCTTGCATGAAGTTCTGCTCGCTGATGAACTTGAACGCGACGTTCTTGATCGCTTCCTCCGCTCTGGTTCACCACCGAGTAGAGCAGCATCGCCGTGAAGTAGACGTTCGCCTGATCGTTGGTGATCGCCTGGAACTGCAGCTCGACAGCACGGTTCTGGATCGAGATCCGCTGGTGGATCTTCTCCATCACGGGATGCGGAAGTTGAGGCCCGGGCGCAAGATGCGCCGGTACTTCCCGAACATGGTGACGACGGCGATCGTGCCCTGCTGGACGGTGACCAGGGCCAGCAGACCGTGATCAGCGTCAACGCCACGACGACGATCACGAACACGAGGAGGGTCGACATGAGGACAGGCTAGTTGTGACGGCCAGACATTGGCGGTTCGGCGCTCAACCACTCATGGCAGCCGGCGCCCGAGCGTGCCTCGATGATCGCGAAGACGTCGCGCCGGTCGAGGACGACGTTGATCGCGGCGACCGAGGCCCGCAACCGCTCGACGCTGCTGGGTGCCGGCGATGGCCACCGGCGACGCCGGATGGGCCAGGACGAAGGCGAGCGCGACGGCCGAGCGGTCGACGCTCCTCACGCAGGGCCAATCGATCGAGCGTCTGGATCAGCTCGGCGGGGATCTCCTTGCCGGTGGCGAGCCGCCCACCGGCGAGCGGAGACCACGCGAGCGGGCGCAGCCCGAGCTCGAGCGCCTGATCGAGAACGTCCGTCGAACATCGGGTGAGGTAAGCGGCGGAGAACTCCGGCTGGATGGTCGCCAGCTCCAGGGGGAGGTGGGCCTGGAGCGCCGAGAGCTGGCTCGGGGAGTAGTTCGACACTCCCACCTCGCGGATCTTCCCCTCCTCCTTCAACACGATCAACGCATCGGCCACCTCGCCCGGATGGGTCAACGGATCAGGGCGGTGGATCTGGAAGACGTCGATCATGTCGATCCCGAGCCGGGCGAGCGACGCTTCGCACGCGGAACGAAGGTACGAAGCGCTGGAGTCGTACGGAACTCCGGGCACGATCCCGCCTTGGTCGCCACGACGAACCGATCACGGAGTGACGGGCGACTCCCCGAACACCTGGCCGAGCGCCGACTCGGCGGCGCCGAAACCCGAGCCGTCCGAGCCGTAGACATCGGCGGTGTCGATCAGGGTCATGCCACACTCGGCAGCGGTTTCCATCAGGGCTCGGCGACGGTGACGGGCTCGGTGCCGGCGAAACGCCAGCATCCGAACCCCAGCGGGCCGACGACGAACGATTCCCCCACCTCCCGTTGGCCACCGTCGACGAGTCCGTTCGTCATCGCGGGCGAGCGTAACGAAGCTGGAGTCCGTTATCGGCACGATGGTGGCCGAGACGTGCGTTCGGCCGGGTGCTTCGCCAGACTTCGACCATGACGTCGCAGGAGTTGCTCCGCCTCGATCCCGGTATGCCGATCATCCACAGTGGGAACCGAATCACCCACGTGTCGCCCGAACTCGCCGCGGCCTTCCGACCCGGTGATCGCATCGTCGTCGTCCAGGCCACTGGCGCCGTGCTGCACGTCCCCGCTACGGCCGATGCGCTCGTCCAGCGAGCGGTGGCGCGTGCCCAGGCCGCGTTCAGCGCGTCTGGCCGAGGCGAGCGACGCCGCCATCGAGACGTTCTTCGAGGGGTTCGCCGACGCACTCGCCGACGACACCGCCTTCGCCCCAATCGCCGAAGCGAACACCGCCGACGTGGCCGCAGCGCGATCGCGGGGGCGCAGCACCACGCGCCTGGTCCTGTCGCCGTCGATGCGCCAGTCGATGATCGCGGGGCTCCGGCGCTGGATCACGCTGCCGTCGGGGCGCGGTCAGGTGGTCGAGACCACCGAGCACGACGGCTGGTCGGTGCAACAGGTCCGCGCCGGGCTCGGGGTGGTCGGCTTCGTGTTCGAGGGGCGTCCCAACGTCTTCGCTGATGCGGCCGGGGTGGTGCGTTCCGGGAACACCGCAGTGTTCAGGATCGGCAGCGACGCGCTCGGCACGGCGCGAGCGATCGTCACCCACGCCGTCGAGCCCTCGTTGCGGGCAGCCGGTCTCCCGGCGGGCACGCTGCAGCTCGTCGATGCGCCGGAGCGGTCGGCCGGCTGGGCGCTGTTCGATCATCCGGGCCTCTCCCTCGCCGTGGCCCGCGGATCGGGGGCGGCGGTGGCCGAGCTGGGTGCGGTGGCCCGCCAGGCCGGAACGCCCGTGAGCCTGCACGGGACGGGGGGAGGATGGTTGATCGCCGGTCGCCAGCGCGTCGTTGTCGCGATTCGAGTCAGCGATTCGCTCGTCGCTCGATCGAAAGGTCTGCAACACGCTGAACGTGGTGTGCATCCCCGAGGCGCGGGCCGCCGAGTTGGTCCCGGTCGCGTTGCGTGCCATCGACGCAGCCGCGGCCCGCATCGGCGCGGGCAGCGCGACTGCATGTCGTCGCCGGTGGCGAGCGCTATCTGCCGCAGGCACGGTTCGCCGAGGTCGTCGATGTCGTGCGAGCCGACGGAGTCTTTCGCGAGTCGAGCGCCTCCACCGTGCCCCTGGCCCGCATGGGCGAGGAGTGGGAGTGGGAAGGGAGCCCGGAGCTCACCATCGCGGTCGTGGCCGATGTCGAGCACGGGATCGACCTGTTCAACCGGTACAGCCCTCGGCTCGTGGCCTCTGTCGTGACCGAGGATCCGATCCGAGTTCGAGCGCTGTTTGCGATCGCCTCGATGCCCCGTTCGTGGGCAACGGCTTCACCCGCTGGGTCGACGGTCAGTTCGCGCTCGGGACTCCCGAGCTCGGTCTTTCCAACTGGCAGGACGGGCGGCTGTTCGCCCGCAGCGGTGTGCTGTCGGGCGACGGGGTGTTCACGGTGAAGATGCGGGCCTGGCAGCTCGACCCCGACCTCACTCGCTGAGCACCGTCAGCTCCACGCTCCGTTGACATCGATCAGCACCCATGCCGAGCTCTGGGAGTACACGCAGACCTGCCCGCCGGCATCGAGGGTGAGTTGGGCGGCGTTGGCGATGTCGATACCGGTCTGGAAGTTCACGGTCGACACCTCGGGCCGGGCGCCACACGGGTAGACGGTGAGGAAGCCATCGGCGCGAGCTCCAGTGACCGTGACGTTCGCCGAGACCGCCACAGTCCCGGCCGGGATGCCGCGCTCGCCGGCGAACTTCACCCGGATCTCCTCACCGGCCCGGAACTGACGGCCGGCGAGGACGCCGCCGAGCCGGGTGTCGGACTGGCGGGTGTCGAGCATGCGGATCGGCGCCAGGGGAGTGAACGATCGCGCTCCCGAGGGGGAGAAGAAGCCGGCCACATCGGCGAGCAGGTCGGTTCCGATCGTGCTGGTGAGACAGATGGTTCCCGCGGCCGACAGCGGGGCGATCACCAGGTTCGGCCGGGTCTCACCGGGGCTCAGGTTGAGATTCGAGGCGTTCGGCATCGCCCCGCACGGATAGACGGTGACGTAGCCGTTCGGCGTGGCATCGGGGTTCACAGCGGTCACGTTCAGTGCGACCGCGGTCGACCCGGCAGGGACACCGCCAACGCCGCGGACCTGCAGGGTGATCGTTCCACCGGCGGCCGGCACCCGACGCCCGCCCCGGGTGTCGAGCAGGCGAGCAGGCGGCACGGGGGTGTATCGATCGGTGCCGGCCGTGCTGAATGCCCCACTGACATCGACGAGCAGCTCGGTGGCGGCCGTGGAGATCACACACAGATCACCGGTCGCGTCGAGGGGGAGCACTGCAGCGTTCGGAACGGTCTGCCCACGGCGGAAGTTGAGCGCCGACACGTCGGGCGGGTTGGCCCCACAGGGGTAGGCCGTCAGGTAGCCGTCGCCGGCGGGTGCGACCACGGTGAGGTTGGCGCTGACCGCAGTGGCGATGCTCGGAACACCCTGCTGCCCGGCGACATCGAGGCGCGTGACGGTGTTCGCCGCCAACCGGCGAGTGCCGCGACCGGTGCGGCTGTCGACCACCCGGGTGGGCGTGAGCGGTTGGAACATGGTGGGTGAGCCGAGCGCAGCGGTCGCGGTCAGGACGGGGGGCGGACCGGTGGGGGTTCCGTTGGCCACCGCCGGATCGATGGTGAAGGACCACGTCACGGTGCCGGCCGCAGCCGTGGTGACCGTGGCGGTGTAGGTGCCCGGGGTCAGCACGGTCTTCGGGAGCACCGACACCGCGTTGTCGCCAGCGAGGATCGCGGCAGCCACACCGTTGGTCGACTCGGCCGTCAACGTGCAGACCGTCACCGGGCCGTTCGGCCCGGTCAGGGTGGCGGTCGATCCACCCGGCGCAGTCGGGAACATGGCGATGAGCGGCAGGCCGACCGTTCCGCTCCACCCGCAGAACGACCGAGGATCGGGTGATTCGGGGGACATGCGGTCGAGGTTGGTGGTGGTTCCGTCTCCGGGGAACAACACCGGCGCGGCGGGCCGACCCGCACTGGCATCGATCCCCCTGGTCACATCGAGCGTCGCAGCCGACCGCCAGGTGCCCGCTGCGGGGTCCGTGAACTGGCCGAAGCCGGTCGAACGCAGTGTCGGCCGCAGGACCCCAATGGCATGGAACGGCCCGCTCATCCACTGCTCGATGTGGGCCCGAGGGGTCGCAGTGGCCGAGGAGTGGACGGCGACGTTGCCGGAGTTCCCTGCGGCGTCTCCCTCCGGGGTCCACCATGCGGCGCCGTCGACCTCGTCGTGGGTGATCACAGCGTTGCGAACCATGTACGTGGAGTGGGCGATGGCGCCGGCCGACCACGCTGCGTTGTCGGACACCGGCGAGACGCCCGCCATGGAACGGTAATAGTTCACCACCGTCAGCCAGTCCGAGGACGCCGGAATGGCAGCGGGGGTGGCGGCTGACGCCGGAGCGGGAGCGGTCAACGCCACGACACCGGTGAGCACGGTCGACAGCGCTACGACTGCGCGTCGTCCCAGCTCACGGGGTATGCGTGGCGTCATGAAAGCTCCTCAGTGGCTCGTTGGGCCGCTGCCGGAGCGGCGGCACGTTCGCGTCGTGTGCAACGCCCACGCAGACCACCACGGGTTGCACCCGTACCGCCACGAGGAACGACGCAACTTTACCGTTCCATGACGCTTTCGTCGAGTCGAATTGTCATATTTCTCTGAGCGTGAGGGCTTGCAGCAACGTCGAATCGAGTGATCGAGGCGGCGATCGAGGAGGTCATCGACCGGCTCGAACGCTGCGATCGTGCTGCTCCCGCTAACGTCCCGGCGGTGCGCACCGTCGCCTCCCCCCGCCGGCTGATCGTGTCGTGCGTTGCGGTGGCGGTGGCGGTGGCGGCCTGTTCTTCGAGTGACCCGCACGTGGCTCGAGTCGAGCCGACGTCGGTCCCATCGCCGACGCCCCGGTCCGGCGATGCCCCGGGGTCCTCCCGGCCCACGGACGCCTCGGCACCTCCGGCCGAGCCCACCGCGCCGGGCACCGACGTCGAAGTCTCTGCTTCGTCGCTCCCTGACGACTCGGCTCCGCCGAGCTCAGCTGGACCGGTGTCCGAGGTGCCGGGCATCGACGGGCCGGTGATCGCATCCGGCGCCGGCTTTCCGAACGCTCCGCCCAACGGACTCGGTGACCCGCTCCTGCCCGACTCCGGCTATCGAGGCCTCGATGTGGAGCGGTACGAGGTCGAGCTGTCCTACGAGCCGGGTGGGAACACGCTCGTGGGCCGAGTGGCGATCGATCTCCTGGCGACCGCTGCGCTGCAGAAGTTCGGCCTCGATGCCGGACCCCGCGTCGAGGTGACGTCCGTGCAGATCGACGGCCGGCCGGTCCCCTTCGACCACGTTGGGGCGGAGCTGGTGATCGACGCACCACTCGAACGGGGCAGGCGCATCGAGGCGCAGGTGGAGTGGACTGCAACGCCCGAGCCGACTTCGGGACCCGATGGACTCCCGCTCGGCTGGTTCCCGACGGGATCGGGGTCCTACGTGCTCAACGAGCCCGACGGGCTCAGCACCTGGATGCCCGCGAACGATCACCCGAGCGACAAGGCGACCTGGTCGTTCGAGCTCGATGTTCCTGTCGGCACCACCGCGGTGGCCAACGGTCGCCTCACCGCACGCGTCGTGGACGGGGCGAGAGAACGCTTCTCGTGGGTTGCCGAGGAGCCGATGGCCTCGTATCTGGTCCTGGTGCTCACCGGTAACTACGAGCTGATCACCGAAGAGGGACCGGCCGGCATCTCCCTGCAGCACGCGGTGCTCGCCGGCGAGCTGGAGGACAGCGCAGAGGCTCGGGCAGCCACGCCGGAGATGCTCGAGTTCTTCGCCGATCGATTTGGGCCGTATCCGTTCGATCTCTACGGGTTGGCGATCACCGAGAGCTTCTCGGGCCTGGCGATGGAGTATCAGACCCGCCCGCTGTTCTCCGCCGCCGATGTCTCCACCGGACCGCTGACTGCGTTCGGGCATCTCGTCCTCGCCCACGAGTTGGCTCATCAGTGGTTCGGAGACGCCGTCTCGCCCGCCAGCTGGTCCGACATCTGGCTGAACGAGGGCTTCGCCACGTATGGCGAATGGCTCTGGCTCGACCACGCCGGCCACGGTCAGCTCGAAGCCCGCGCCGCGCAGGCCCTCGCCAACGGCCGGGGATTCGTGCCGACCGAACCGACCGTCGCCGACCTGTTCGACCCAGTGACGATCTATCAGTCGGGCGCGGTCGTACTGCACGCGTTGCGACAGACCGTGGGCGACAACGACTTCTTCGACATCCTGCAGCGCGTGGGCCGGCGACTATCGGGGCACGTCGCGAACGACGGCCGAGTTCATCGCTCTTGCTGCACGAGTGTCGGGTGACGAACTCGGAGAGTTCTTCGACGAGTGGCTCCTGACCGACGTCCTTCCACCTTCCTTTCCGAACGGCTGATCATCCACCGGTCAAGCGGTCGAGCAACGCGGAGCGCCACTTCGCCGCTCGGCCGGTCCTGGCCTCGAAATCGTCGGCCGAGCGGGTGAGGACCAACGCGCCGCGGATCGCCAGCCACCGCAATGGCTCGGGCTCCCACGCCCGGCTCCGGTGCCCCACCCACGGCAATGCGGTCAGAGGATCGCTGGCGCCGGTCACGAGCGCGGCGAGCGTTCGCCCGGCGAGGTTCGACGCCGTGACCCCGTCACCGACATACCCGCCCGCCCAGCCGAACCCGGTACCACGATCGAACCCGACGCTCGGGTGCCAATCCCGAGGAACGCCGAGCGGTCCGCCCCAACGATGGGTGATCGCTGCGCCGGCGGTCGCCGGGAACAGTTCGTGCAGGGACGAGACGAGCTGATGGTGCACCGCCACGTCGTGATCGAATCGATCGGCGATCCGTGAGCCCCAGTGGTACGGAGCCCCGCGTCCCCCGAAGGCGATGCGCCCATCATCGGTTCGCTGGGCGTAGATGATCAGGCGCCTCGCATCGTTGATGGCCTCGCGGCCCGACCAACCGATCTCGGCCCAGACGTCGTCCGTGAGCGGTTCGGTCGCGATCATCAACGAGTAGATCGGCGCCAGCGTGCGGCGATTGCCAGGAAGCCGTGAGGTGTAGGCCTCGGTGGCCCTGATCACTACCGGTGCGTCGACCCGGCCGCCGTCGGTTCGCACCCCGCCCGGTTCCACCCGGCGGGCAGGAGAGCGCTCGAAGATCGTCACGCCGGCGCGCTCACATGCGGCGGCGAGCCCCCGCACCAACCGCCCGGGGTTCAGCACGGCGCAATGGGGTGTGAACCGCGCGCCGAGCGTTCCTGTCACCCGAGCCCGCTGCGCGGCTGAAGCAGCATCGAGCATCTCGTCGTCCGCGGCGAGCCCCAAGGATCGCTCGGCTGCGAGGAGGCCCCCGAGCCGGTCGAGCTGGGCGGGCGTGCGGGCGAGGTGGAGATACCCGCCGCGGTGGAAGCCACAGTCGATGCCCTCCTCGCGGGCGCGCTCGCCGACCTCGGCAACGCTCGACCGCAGCGCCGCCTCGAACACGACTGCTGCAGCGATTCCGTGATCCTCGGCCACACGTCGGAGGTCCACGGGTGGGATCGCCGAGCACCAGCCGCCGTTGCGCCCGCTCGCCCCGTACCCGACCTGCGCTGCCTCCACCACCGCGATCCGTAACGAGGGGTCCGTGCGGGTCAGGCTGTGCGCGGTCCACAGCCCCGTGAGCCCGGCACCGACGATCACCACATCGGCACGCTGGGCACCGTCCAGCGGCGGTCGGCTCGGGGGCGCCTCGGTTGGCTCAGGAGCCCACAGCGGAGAGGTTCCAGCAAGAGGAAAGACGTGGTCAGACTACGCACCCTGGGCGCGAACATCGAGGACACCAAAGCTTCCCGACTCTTGAGTCGACAATGCCACCGGCGGTACGTATGTTGCTCCCATCGGACGTTGAGTGGTTGTCCCACCACGGCAGGTCATCTCAACCTCTTCCAGTGAAGGAGAACACATGCGTAGTTGGCTCGCATCACCCACGGTCACTCGGCTCGGGGCACTGCTCCTCGCCGTCTCGGCCGTCGCCGCACCCAAGAAGTGGTAACAGGAAACTCGGAACAGGAGAACACACCCATGAACAAGCACCTCAAGTCCAAGCTCGCAGCCGTCAACACGGTCCTCGTCCTCGGAGCCCTCGTGGCTGCGATGGCGGCGCCGCTGAAGTGGGGCTGACCCACCACTGATGGTTCGGGGTGGCAGATCCAGGTCTGCCACCCCGAACATCGCGCGTCATCTCGCCGCCACAACGGCGTCGTTCAATGCGGGCTGATCGATCAGCGACATGTAAGTGGAACGGACCATGGACGAACATCCGACAACCCGAGTGCCAGACCTGCGGCGACCGTGGTTGCTCGACGCGTACGTCGTCTCGGTTGTCGTGCCGGCCGTGGTCGTGATCGGCCTCATCGCGCGTGAGGGGATCCACGTGGAGCCGTCGGTCCGCTCGGCGTTCGGGGTCTTCGCAGTTCTGTTCGTCATCGGTGAGATGAACACCATCAAATGGATCCGCCTCGACGAAGGGGGCGAGGTCACGACCACCTGGGCATATGCCTTCGGAATGATGCTCCTGGGGTCGGCCGGAGCAACGCTCGCCGTCGTCGCCAGCGCCTGCGCGATCAGCGATCTCGTCGATCGGAAACCCGCCTCGAGACTCATCTTCAACGTCAGTCAGCTCTGCCTCTCCCTCGCCGCGGCCCATGGCATCCTCGCCGCATTCGGTCACGAGGGCACCCTTGCCGCCAGGGGTGATCTCCCCGCGTCGTGGTTCGTGGCAATCCTCCTCGCCGGTGCCGTCTGCTTCCTGGGGAACGGAACGCTCACCTGCATCGCCCTTGCGCTCCACGAGCGCACCAGCATCGTCTCGATGCTCCGCCGCGGCATGTTCGCCAACCTCACGACCGATGGGGCCATGCTCGCTCTGGCCCCCTGCTTCGTGGTGGTGTCCCAACGAAGCCTGATGTTGCTGCCGCTCGGCTTGGTCACCGCCGGGCTCGTATACCGGAGCTCGCGTTCCGCGCTCACCAACGAGCACGCAGCCAACCACGATCCGCTGACCGAGCTCCTCAACCGCCGCGCCTTCGACGCTCGCCTCGACGAGTGGACCTCCAGCACCCAGGGCAAGCACCGGTTCGGCGCCCTGCTGCTCATGGACCTCAACGGATTCAAGGGGATCAACGATCGGCTCGGACACCACGTCGGCGACCTCGTGCTCCAGGAGGTCGCCCGCCGGCTCAACGAGGGTCGGCGACAGGGTCAACTCGTCGCCCGGCTCGGCGGCGACGAGTTCGCGATACTCCTCACGCGAGTCGTCGACCCGGCCGAGGCGCTCGCTCGGGCCTGGGACATCCACCGTCTGCTGACCGAGCGCCCGATGACGATCGGGTACCCGGTCGACGTCGGGGTGAGTATCGGTGTCGCGGTGTTTCCGGAGCACGGAGACGATCCGACGTCGCTCCAGCGTCATGCCGACATCGCGATGTACATCGCGAAGCGGGGCAAGTTGGGTGTGGCCCGCTTCGAACCCGACGACAACAACGGCCACCACGGCCGCATCACGCTCGTCGAAGGACTCGGAGCCGGACTCGACCGCGGGGAGCTGGTGCTGCACTATCAGCCGCAGATCGAGCTGGCGACCGGCGCGGTGCGAGGCGTGGAGGCACTCGTTCGATGGCAGCATCCGACCCTCGGGCTCGTCCCTCCGGCCGAGTTCGTACCGCTCGCCGAGCAGACCGAGCTCATCCATCCGCTGACTGCGTTCGTGCTGGAGCAGGCCTTGCTCCATTGCCGCGAGTGGACGCTCCAGGGCCTCGACCTGACAGTGGCAGTGAACATCTCGGCCGCCAACCTCCGCGATCGACGTTTCCCGGAGGTCGTGGCCTCGCTGCTCGCCTCGACCCAGGTCGAACCGTGGCGGCTCGAACTCGAACTCACCGAGAACACCGTGATCGGCGAGGCCGCCTTGCCCATCGACGTGCTCCGGCGACTCCGGGCACTCGGCGTCCAGCTCTCGATCGACGACTTCGGCACTGGGTACTCGCCGCTGGCCGCCTTGACCAATCTGCCGGTTCATGGCATCAAGATCGACCGAACCTTCGTGAAGGAGCTCGGCCGTCCGGGGAACGACCACATCGTCCAGGCGCTCCTCGGACTTGCCGACGGGTTCGACCTCTCGGTCGTGGCCGAAGGTGTCGAGGATCGGGCCGCCTACGACCGACTCGCCGAGCTCGGGTGCACCTACGCCCAGGGCTTCTACATCAGCCGCCCGCTTCCCCACATCGAGGTGGCTCGCTGGGTGAAGAAACACCACGGAGAACGACTCAGGAGGGCCTCATGATCATCATCGTCGGGTTTCTCGCAGTGGCACTCAGCGTGCCCCTGTGTGGGGGTCGACTCAGTCGCCTCACCGCCGTGCCGATCCGGTTCTCTCACCTCGTGGTCGTGGCGATCATGCTCCAGACCGCGCTCGTGAGCTTCCCCACCGCGGGCCTGCCAGGCTGGTTGAACGAGGGTCTGCACCTGTACACCTACCTCCTGGCGTTCATCTTCTTGGTGGCGAATCGACACATCCCAGGACTGAGCCTGGTCACCGCAGGGGCAGTGGCCAACACCCTGCCGATCGTGGCCAACGGGGGCGTGATGCCAGCGTCACGCTGGGCCACCAACGTCGCCGGCATCGACCTCGGTGGGTCCTTTGCCAACTCGGCGTTCGTCGAGAACGCCCGCCTCCTACCGCTGGGTGACGTGTTCGCGATTCCGGCCGGCTGGCCGTTCGCCAACGTGTTCAGCGCCGGCGACGTCCTGCTGCTGATGGGGGCCTCGGTCCTGTTGCATCGAGTCTGCGGCTCGCGAATGTCTCGACGCGGCGCACTGGGCGCAGCGTGACGACGAGTCCCCGTCGCGTCTGAGGCTTTAACCTCGGCCTCCGTGTCGTCGTTCCCACCGCCCTCGGTCCCGCCGCGGGTACCGACCGGATTGCTGATCGCGCGGCAGCCCGGCTGGTACCCCGACCCCTGGGGCCTGGCGAGCGTGCGGTACTGGGACGGCGCGGCGTGGACGGGGCACGTGGTGCCGGCGGCCGGCGGGGCGTGGCTTGCACCATCGGCTGTCTCAGCGCCGGGGCCCGAGCCGACCCTGCCGCTACCAGCGGCGATCGGAGCGATCGTCGTCACGGCAATGTCGCTCCTCGGATCGCGCCTGCTCCTCGACGCGCTCGGTCGCTTCTCGTGGCCGATCCTGATCTACGTCGTGATCTCCGTCGTGGTCGGGTACGGACCGATGGTGGCGTACTGCGTCGGTGCCAGCCGCCGTTGGGGCACCGGCAACCTCGGTCGAGACCTCGGATTCCGGTTCCGGTGGACAGATGCCGGCTGGGGTCCGGTCACCTGGCTGGCATCGGTGGCCGGGCAGCTGACGGTCGGTGTGGCGATCCTGCTGCTCGACGTGCCGGTGGCCAACAACACCGAGTCCCTCGACGAGCTGAGCGGTGAGCGGGGAGTGCTGATCGCACTGCTGATCACGGCGGTCGTTGCCGCGCCGTTCGTGGAGGAGCTCGTGTTCCGGGGTGTGTTGCTCCGCGGGCTTCGGTCGGTGATGCCCTGGGGCGTCGCCGTCGCCATCCAGGCAGTCCTGTTCGGCGGCGCCCACGTGGACCCGTCGCGGGGTACCGGCAACGTCGGTCTGGTGATGGTGCTGTCGGTCGTGGGCGCAGTCCTCGGGCTGGCAGCCGTCCTGCTGCGCCGGATCGGCCCGACCATCGTCGCTCACGCCATCCTGAACGCCGTGGTGCTCTGCTTCGTCCTCTTCTTCGCGTGACACGAACCGCGGCGGTGCAGATCAGCCGAGGACGATGTTGTCGATGAGCCGCACGTCGCCGAACCACACGGCAATCGCGACGACGGCCGCCTTGTCCACCGTCGCCAAGGGCGTGAGCTCATCGGCGTCGACGATGTCGACGTACTCGAGCCGAGCCCTGCCCTCCGCCAGCACGACTCCCGATGCCACTGCGACGAGCTCCTCCACGTCGCGAACCCCGGCGTCGTACGCGCGACGTATCGTCTGGAGTGCTGACGGAACGCACACTGCGGCGCGCCGGTCGTCGGCGTGCAACCGCTGATTGCGGCTCGACATCGCCAACCCGTCGGCCTCTCGAACCGTCGGGAGCCCGACGATCTCGATGCCCAGATCCAGGTCGCGTGTCATCCGCCGCACCACCGCGAGCTGTTGGTAGTCCTTCTGACCGAAGAACGCGACATCGGGCTCCACGGCATGGAAAAGCTTGCTCGACCACGGTGGTGACGCCGGCGAAGTGACCGGGCCGGCCCGCCCCTTCGAGCGGTTCGGCAAGCGCCCCGGGCACCACGGTGGTTTGGAACCCCGGCGGGTACATCGTGGCCGGCGATGGAACGTAGGCGGCCGCCACCCCGAGGGCCCGGCATGCGTCGAGGTCGTCATCCACCGGACGCGGGTAGTGGTCGAAGTCGTCTCGGCGGTTGAACTGCAACGGGTTCACGAAGATCGACACGACCACCTCACCTCGGTCGCCGGCCCGTCTGATCAGTTCGTGGTGGCCGGCGTGCAGCGCCCCCATCGTGGGGACGAACACCACCGGACCTGGCGGCGTGCTCGGCACGCCGGGCTCGTGTCCAGGCCCGCATCTCGCTCGGCGTCGTCGAAGACCTCCATCAGCTGAAGCTGTGCGCCTCGTCGGGCCAGGTTCCCCGGCGAACCTCGTCGATGTAGGTCGTGGTCGCCGCGATCGTGGCGGCACCGAGATCGGCGTAGCGCTTGGTGAACGTGAACACCCGCTCGGTCAGGCCGAGCAGATCGTGAAGCACCAGCACCTGGCCGTCGCACCCGGCGCCTGCGCCGATGCCGATGGTCGGGATCGACAGTTTCTCGGTGATCTCGGCGGCCAGATCGTGCGGCACCCCCTCGATGACCAGCGCGCAGGCTCCCGCCTGTTCGACGGCGAAGGCATCTTCGACGAGGCGCTCGCGCCCGCCCGCTTCGTAGCCGGCTCGGCGTCCTTGGATCCGGTGCCCACCCATGCGGTGGTAGCTCTGAGGTGTGAGCCCGATGTGACCCATCACAGGGATGTCGACCCGAGTGATGTGCTCGATCGTGTCGGCCATTGCGGTGCCGCCCTCGAGCTTCACGCAGCCTGCGCCTTGCTTCATCAGTCGGACCGAGCTCTCGACCGCCTGGGGCACCGACACCTGATACGACCCGAACGGCAGGTCACCGACGACGAGTGCCCGCGGTTGGATTCGTGCGACCGATCGGGTGTGGTAGGCCATCTCGTCGAGATCCACCGGCAAGGTGTTGGCGGTGCCCTGCATCACGGGCCCGACCGAGTCGCCGACGAGGATGATGTCGACTCCGGCCTGATCGACGAGCCGCGCGAAGACGGCGTCGTAGGCAGTCACCATCGCGATCCTGGTGCCGTTCGCCTTGCTCGAGGCAAGGTCCGGAACAGTGAAGGCCCTCCTTGCGCCGGCGACCGGCGGGGCCGGCGGGGATGCCTGTGCGGTGGACATGGCTCCCTCCTCGGTACCGGGGGAAGCCCTTCCCTCCGGCCACAGCGAAACCTATCGGGCTGGAGTCCTGCCCGCAGAAAGGCTCCTCGGAGCGGGCCGACTTCCGCGGGCGAACGCGCTCGGCACGAGGTCGCGGTAGGACAGGAACGATCCCACCGACCTCGCCTCCACGACCGCGATCGTGCAGGCGGCGGCGAAACAACCGGCGGCGGCCGCGAGCAGCGCGTCCAGCACCACGGCCCGGCTCGACGGGGAGCGAAACGCCGCGTCGGCGGCCGGTGCGATCAGGTCCTCGTCTCCCGTTGCCAGGCCGAAGATCGTGTCGCCGTCGTTGCATCGAATGGGCCGGGCGCACCGCCCGGGCCAGACCGTCATGGGCGACGGCGGCGAGCTTGGTGCACTCCGCCTTGGTCGAGCCGCGCGCTGGTGGCGACGACCCCGATCGTGGTGTTCAGCGGGGGACGGCGTCGCCGCGACGTACTCGGCCAGAGGCGCGACGCTCGGAGCGCGCCGGTCGCCGGAGCCGGATGCCGATCGCTCCGACTGTCTCGTAACGGCAGCCCGGTCGATGGATCGATCACCGCTCCCGCCGCGTTCACGACTGCCAGCGCCGCCACGACCGTGCCGTCGGCGAGCGTCGTGCTGGCCGAGCCGACGCCGCCCTTGAGACCACCGGCCAGCGGTGCCCGCCCCGGCCCCCACGCATACCGAGCGGACCGATCGTCGCTCGTCGCCGCCCGCAGCGGCCGCCGCGCCCGAACGCCGCGGTCGGCCGGCTGGCGAACCGGCCGCCCCGGCCGAGGTCGAACACCACCGCGCCGGGGACGATGGGGACGACCTCGCGGCGCCCGTCGCCGACCGGGAACCCGATGCCCCGCCGGGCGAGCCACGACATCACCCCGTCGCATGCGGCCAGGCCGTAGGCGCTGCCACCGCGTCAGACAGACCGCGTGCACCTGCTGCACCAGGTTCTCGGGCCGCAGCAGATCGGTCTCCCGGGTGCCCGGGCCCACCGCCACGGACGTCGACACCGGCGGTCGCCCCGTCGGGGCAGAGCACCACCGTCGTGCCGGTCAGCCAACCGGCGCCGATCCGCTGGTGGTGACCGACGAGCAGGCCCGGGCACATCGGTCAGGAAGCCGGCGTTCACGCGCGACCACCCGGCCCGAGCGTGGCGTGACTTCGGCCAACTCGTCCCGTGGCCCGGCCGGTGATCCGAGTCGGCGGTCCGCTGTCCGTCGCCCGCGTCCAGCATGCATTCCAGCGAGCGGTCGGCGAGGCGCATCCGGCTCGGTTGGGAGTGGGCGTCGAGGTGGGGCTCGATCGGGCCCGCACGATCGCCGCGGCCGCCGCTTCGGCTCCTTCGGAGACGGCAGCATCATCTGCTTCCCGCCGAACACCATCTTCAACGAGCGCTACATCCACATCGGGCAGTCGCACGATGATCGGGCCGCGGCGTGACCCTGTCGGCCGGGATGGTGCCCGGGCCAGGTCTGCCTGTCGGACGCGGTCGTGCGCATCGGCGACCGGTGCCTGATCGGCAAGGGCAGCGGCATCGTCGGCCACTTCTCGATCGAGATCGGCGACGATGTGTGGACCGGGCACCACGTCTACATCACCGACCAGAACCACGGCTACGGGACGTCGACCTGCCCGATCTCGCGCCAGTCGATGCCCGAGCGGGCGGTGCGGATCGGCGACGGATCGTGGCTCGGGCACGGCACCATCGTCCTGCCCGGGTGTCACCATCGGTCGCCACGTCGTGGTCGGCGCCAACTCGGTGGTCACCGGCGACCTCCCCGACTTCTCTGTGGCAGTCGGCTCACCGGCGAAGAGTGGTCCGCCGGCACGAGCCGCGAGGTCGGCTGACCGCGACTCGGGGCTGCGTCGAGTCACAGTTCGCGAGGTCGAGCGGGACCTGGCAGGTCGGCATCTCGTTCTGGCGGGCGACGTCGCCGATGAAGTTCGCTGATCGGCGAGCCGTTGATCTCGGTCTCGGCGAACACCGAACCGTCGCCGGCGCGAAGTCGGGCGACGTACGCGACCCGATCGGCCAGATAGGTCTCGGTAGTCGTCGAGCCAGCCGGGGGATCACCTGCTCGGCCTCTTGCCCGATCGGCGGGGTCGACGACGGAGCGTCGCCACCATCGTCGCCGACGATCACGTTCGCCTGCTCGACGATGTCGGCCCGTTGCGGCGAGCGCATCGGCACCGACCTCGTCGAGGCGTCCGGTAGTCGGCGAGATCGAGCAGTGGCTGCTTCGCCGCGGCGCATGTCGCTTCGGCCCGCTCCGACCACGCGCGGTCCTCGATCCGGTTGATGCCGTCGTCGGAGGCGAAGAAGAAGGCGTAGACCCACATGAACACGATGAACGCGATCGCGAGGCCGAGGCACTCCGACCACGAGCGGGTTCCGGCGGTGCAGCGGGTTCGGCGGGTCGGTCGAGGTCGGCGTCGGCAGGTGCGCTCATGACGTCTGGTCGCCGGCGGACGGTAGAAGGCGGCCAGCTGGAGCGAGCGCCCCGCCGACGCCGACGATGCCGGCGATCGCGGCGCCGCCCCAGCCGCTGAAGTGCATGTCGAAGGCCTCGTCGAGCGACCACTCGCCGGCTCCCATCATGGCCACGCCGAAGGCGAGCACGGCGATCGATGCGCAGTACTCCCAGCCCTGGCCGGGCTTGAAGATGAAGAACCCGTTCTTCAGGTGTGCGGTGTAGATCGCCACCACCATCAGGCCGATCATGCCGGCCGCAGCCAGCGGGGTGAGCAGACCGGCCGCGAACAGCACCCCGGCGCCGATCTCGCGTGGCCGCCGCCGCCGGGCCTGCATGGGGGCGTACTTGAAGCCCATCGAGCCGAACCAGCCCGCCGTACCCGCCAGCCCACCGCCGCCGAAGACCTTGTTGTAGCCGTGATAGGCGAGGAAGAGGCCGAAGACCACCCGGAGGATGAAGAGCGCAGCGTTGATCTGATCCACGGCCCGAACGCTACGGCAGAGTGGCCTCGACCGGGGGTATCGTGCCAGTTCGCCGGACGCTCGCACCGTGGGCCAGGATCACTGGGCCGATTCGGCCCGTTGCAACGTGGTGGTATGCGCACCGGCTCGACCATGTGTCGATATCTGAGGGGTCAGGCGCTCGAACGAGGAGCTCATATGAAGCGGCGGCAGCGAACAGCAACGGTGTTGGGAGCCAGCCTGGTGCTCGCGCTCACCGGATGTGGGGGAGGCGGCGGCAGCGAGCGCTCGACGAGTTCTGCGACCTCGCGGAGCGGGCCGAGGCAGTCGAGCGACGATCTCGACGCCGGCGTTCGACGCCGGCGACCCGGGCGACCTCGAGGACGCCCTCAACGACGCCGTCGAGGACGCTGAGGCCGCGCTCGAGGCCGCCCCGGAGGAGATCAAGGACGACCATCGAGACCTCGGTCGACGCGCAGAAGGAGCTCGCCAAGATCCTCGAGAGCCAACGACTTCGACCTCGACGAAGCAGTCGACGATCCCGACTTCAACGACCTGCTCGCGGACGTGACATCCAGGAGGCGAGCGACGACATCGAGGAGTACCTCGAGGACGAGTGCGGCATCGAGCCGCGACGTCCGACACCGACGCGCCGACACCACGCGACGACAGCCGGCGAGGAGCACGGTCACGACCGATGCCCCGGTCGTGGTGCCGGTCGACACGACTCGGCTCGACACGACGTCCGGCTGACACGACCCCGGCCGAGCCGGCGTCCGGCACGCTCGAGCTCGATGCCGAGGTCGGTGGGACGACGGTCGGCACCGAGGACTCGCCGACGCGCGGTGTACGCCGCAGCTGCTCACCAACCCGACCGACCAGCCGGCGAGCAACCTCCAGGTCGACTTCACCATGTTCGACGAGGGCGACACGGTGGTCGGCACCGGCTCGGCCTACGTCGACCTGATCCTGCCCGGCGAGACCCGCGCCGTCTCCGGCACGACCTCGCTCACGGCACCGGCCGTGCGGATCGAGGCGAACTACAGCGGCGACGTCGGCATGCCGTACGGCACCGAGGAGGCCGACCTCCCGAGCGGCGAGTTCACGTTCGAGGGTATCCAGCTGACGAGCGATGAGTACAGCACCTGGGTCCTCGGGCTGATGAAGTCCTCGTATCCGGTGGCCTTCGAGAACGTCGAGGTCGTCGGTCATCTTCCGAGACGCGGCCGGCACGATCATCGGTGGTGGCTCCGACTACGCCACGATCCTGGCCAACGGTCAGGTCGGTGTCGAGCCCTCGGCGTACTACCAGATCCCCAACGTGGCCGACTTCGAGGTCTACGCGGCGTACAGCATCTACGAGCTGGCCGACTGACCCCCTCTGACGATCAGGGCACGCGCTGGGGACCGGCCGCGCATGCGTGGCCGGTCCCCAGCGTCGTCAGCCGACCGAGATGTTCACGACACAGACGACCTCGGTGTTCCCGGCTCCGACCTCTCCGACGGCGGTGAACTGCTCCGCGCTCATCGGGGAGCCAGGTCGACACGGTGACCTTCCCGGTGGCGAGGGGTGTCGAGCTGCCGGGCGGCCGCACCGCGAGTCGATCACGACGGTGTGGCTCGGTCGACCGTTCGTTCGTGACCGTGCCGGCCATCTGCACCTCCGAGCCGTCCAGGCGACAGTCCGGGATGTCGACGACGGCGGCCGTGCCTCGAGTTGACGCGGTCGCGTCGCGGAACGCGTCGCGTAGGTCGGGTCAGCACCAGGATCAGACCGATCACGCCGAGCGCCATCGCGAGCGGGCCGAGGATCACCGCGGCCAGTGCCTGCGGCCGGCCGACTCCGCTGTCGGCGACGCGGCGACGAGGCCGACCAGGCCGAACACGAGCGCCAGGACGCCGAGCGGGAACGGCCAGCAAGAACAGCACGATGAGCGCCCCGAGGGCCACACCCACGATCCCGATGCACGAATGCCGCGGTCGCCAGGCCGTTCGGGACCGGACTCGGCGCCGCGCCGGGCAGAGCGCAGGACCCGGCGCCGGGATACCTGCGGGGGTCGGGGCAGTGCCGAGCGCGTCGACCTGGCGGACCACCGTCCACCGCCACGTCGGCCGTCCACGTCGACGCCGTTGAAGTACCGGAACTCGTAGCGCCCGTTGGGATCGCGGTACCAACCGGTGCCTGCATCGGGAACGTCCACGCCTCGCGTCGGGAAAGGAGCGCTTCACCGTACCCGGAGAGCATCGCCAGATCCCGGTGACGATCGCGTCCGGCGACGGGTCGCCCCGTACGATCGCCGCCATGGAGATCGTCCTCGTACGCCATGGCGAACCGGAATGGGTCCGCGACGGACTGAACGTCGACAACCCGCCGCTCACCGAGCGGGGCCACCGGCAGGCCGCGGCGATGGCCGAGGTCGCTTGCGGCGGGAGTCGCTTCGACGAGGTCTTCTGCTCGCCGCTCGATCCGGGCCCGTCAGACGGCTGCGCCGCTGTTCGAGCTGCTCGGGTCGTGACGGAGACCATCGATCCGTGGCTCGAGGAGATCCGCAACCCGATCTGGCACGGCACGCCGGCTGAGAAGGCCGACGAGGCCTATCCGGAGGAGCGAAGCCGGCCGTCGAGCGACCGATGGCGGGGCCTCGACGAGCTCGGCGGCGAGCACGTCGGGGAGTTCGTCGCCCGAATCCGCCAGGGCTGCGGACTCTTCCTCGGCCGAGCGGGGGATCGAGCCGGTCGAGGGCGAGTTCGCGGTCTGGTACGATGCCGATGCCCGATCTACGCATCGCGCTCGGTCGCCCACGCCGGGACCAACGCCGTGGTCGATCTGCCACCTGCTCGGGCTGGCACCCGACACCGTGGGAGTGGGACCGCTTCGTGCTCAACCACGCGTCGATCACCCGGCTCGCGGTCGATGCCGCTCGGCGACGGCCACACCTTCTGCCTGCACCCGGCTCTCCGATGTCGAGCACCTCGTCGACCGACGACCGAACCTTCTGAGCTACGCTCGCAGCCGATGGTGGCCGCTGCCTGATCCGGACCTGTCTGAAGCTCTACTCGTTCCAGGTGTTCAGCAAGCTGGAGGGCGCAGTCACCGCGGGCATGATCCACCTCGGCGACCGGCTCGGGCTCTACCGGGCGCTGGCCGAAGCCGAGTGACCCGCTGACGGCGGCGGAGCTCGCCGGCCGGCTCGGCCTCCACGAGCGCTGGGTCCGCGAATGGGCCTACAACCAGGCGAGCGCCAAGCTGATCGAGTGCCGACGAGGCCGAGCGGTTCTCGCTCGGCCCGGAGGCAGCAGCGGTGCTCGCCTCGCCGGACCATCCCGGCCTTCGGGATGGGCATGTTCCATCGCCTGCCCCAGACGATGCAAGCGCTCGAGCACATGCCCGAGAGCTTCCGGACCGGGCTCGGACACGACTACGACAGCCACGGACCCGAGGGCGCGGTCGGCATCGAGCGCAGCTTCGAGCCGTGGAACCGGGCGTTCCTGCTCCCGTCGGTGCTGCCGGCGCTCGACGGGGTCGTCGACCGGCTCGCGCCGGGGTGCGCAGGTCGCCGACATCGGTTGCGGCACCGGAAGCGCCGTGCTGCTGATGGCCGAAGCGTTCCCCGCCTCCACGTTCGCCGGCTACGACATCTCCCGGTTCGCCCTCGAGCGGGCCCAGGAACGGCTCGCCGAACGCGGACTGACGAACGTGACGTTCCAGGATCCGCGGCTGGCGCCGCTGCCCGACCGACGACTCGCTCGACCTCGTGACCACCTTCGACTGCATCCACGACATGACCCACCCGTCAGGAGATGATCGCGGCGATCCGCTCGGCGATCGCAGCCCGACGGTGCGCTGGCTGCTGGTCGACATCAAGGCTCGTGACACCTTCGCCGAGAACGCCACCGAAGAACCCGATGGCCCCGTTGATGTACGGCATCAGCGTGCTTATCGTGCATGAGCTCGGCGCTGTCGGCCCCTGACGGCGCCGGACTCGGTACCCTCGGCCTCCCGGAGTCGCTGGCCCGTTCGCTGGCCGAGACAGCCGGATTCAGCCCGCTTCCGCCGACTCGACGTCGACCACGCCGTCAACGCCTTCTACGAGATCCGACCCTGACGAACCGGGCCCGAGGCGTTGCTTCAGCGCACCTCGCGGAAGCGCCGCCGAAGGTTCTTCGCCGCGAACGCGTCGGCTGGCAGCCCGAGCTCGGCGATCGCGAGCATCCGCACGTGTCGGATGATCTGGTCACGGGTGATGATCCCGTCGTGGACCGTGAGCTGCACGCCGAGTCCGTCGAGCATGGCGGCCAACCGCCACGCCGTGCCCGTCGGGTCGGCGCAGACGAACTCGCCCGTCTCGACGCCCTCGCGGATCACTCGCTCGATCAGCCCGGTCGACTCGATGTCGAGCTCCTGGCTGATCTCGCGCATCGCCTTGTTCCGCAATGCCTCGCCCCACGAGTCGATCCACAGCAACCAGTCGAGGTCGTCGTGCGCAGGGGTGTAGTTCTGGAGCACCCGCTCGAGCTTGGCGACGGGTTGGGCGCCGATGGCGAGGTCCTCTTCGAGACTCACCATCTCCTCGCGGGCGGCGTGCTTGAACGCCTCGGCGAGCAGCTGCTCCTTGGAGTCGAAGTGATAGTGGATCAGCCCGGTGGACACGCCCGAGCTTGCTGGCGACGTCGGCGATCCGGGTCGCCGGCGAAGCCCCGCTCGATGACGACCTGGCAGGTGACCTGCAGGATCTCGGCTCGCCGCTCCTCGACCGTGTTCCGCTTCACCGTGAGCGGCACCCTAGTCGTTGGTTCCCCGAGCGAGACGAAGCTGGTCAACTACGACTCCCGGTAGTAGTCGATGCCGAGGTGGGTGATCTGGGTCCTCGCCCATCATCCAACGCAGCGTGTTCTTCAGCTTCGTCTGCTGGATGAACAGGTCGTGCTCCGGATACAGACCGGGCGCGGTCTGGGGGGCCTTGTAGTAGAAGCTCAGCCACTCCTGGATGCCGCCCATCCCGGCCCGCAGCGCGAGGTCGGAGAACAGCACCAGATCGAGCGCGAGGGGGGCGGCGAGGATCGAGTCGCGGCACAGGAAGTCGACCTTCAGCTGCATGGGGTAGCCCATCCAGCCGAAGATGTCGATGTTGTCCCAACCCTCCTTGTTGTCGCCACGGGGCGGGTAGTAGTTGATCCGCACCTTGTGGAAGATGTTCCCGTAGAGCTCCGGGTACTTCGACGGCGTGAGGATGTGCTCGAGCACGCCGAGCTTCGACTCCTCCTTGGTCTTGAAGCTCTCCGGATCGTCGAGCACCTCACCGTCGCGGTTGCCGAGGATGTTGGTCGAGTACCAGCCCGAGAGCCCGAGCATGCGGGCCTTGAGCATCGGGCGCCAGCACCGTCTTCACCAGGGTCTGGCCGGTCTTGAAGTCCTTGCCGGAGATCGGCACGTTGCGCTCGACGGCGAGCTCGCGCAGCACCGGGATGTCGACGGTCAGGTTCGGCGCGCCGTTGCAGAACGGCACATCCTCGAGGATCGCGGCGTAGGCGTAGAGCATCGACGGGGCGATGGCCGGATCGTCGGCGTCGATCGCCGCCTCGAAGTGCTCGAGATCCATGTGGGCCATGTTCGGCTCGATGAAGATCTCGGTCGACGCGGCCCAGATCATCACGAGCCGGTCGACCTGCTTCTCGTCCTTGAAGCGATGGATGTCCTCGCGGATCGCCTCGAGCATGGCGCGCTTGGAGATCTTGCCCTTGGTGTTCGACGAGTCGATGTTCTTCACGTAGCGCTGGTCGAACGCTGCGGGCATCGGGCGAATCTCGCGCAACGTATCGGAGATCGCTTCCAGGTGGCGGGGCGCATCGAGCACGCCGGCCCGCTGGGCGGCGACGTACGCGTCGTCGGGGAACGGATCCCACGAGCCGAACACGAGATCTTGGAGCGGCGCGATCGGCACGAACTCCTTGATCAGCGGGCTGCGGCCCTCGGTGCGCTTGCCGAGCCGGATCGTTCCCATCTGGGTGAGCGAGCCGACGGGAGCGGCCATCCCGCGCTTGGCCAGCTCGACGCCGGCGATCAGCGTGGTCGCCACGGCACCCAGTCCGACGATCAGCACGCCGAGCTTGCCCTCGGCGGGAGCGATCGATGGGAGGAGCGATTTCAGGCATCGGACTTCCTTCGACGGATCGGAGAACGTCGACCACGCTACCGGTCTCCGCCGCCGACACCCGAGACGTCTCGTCGCTAGGGTCCCGAACTCATGACCGTGCGCTTGACCAAGTTGTCCCGCTCGATCGCCGGTCGCACGGCGATCATCACCGGCGCCGGGTCCGGAATGGGTCGAGCCACCGCGCACCTGTTCGCCGACGAAGGCGCGAACGTCGCCGTCGTCGAACGATCCGCCGAACGCGTGGCCGCCGTGGTCGGCGAGATCACCGACGCCCACGGACCCGGGCGGGCGGTGGCGCATCGTCGCGGACCTCGCTGACCGCTCGGCGGCCGGTTCGGTGGCAGCCGCAGCGGTCGAAGCCTTCGGCGGCATCGACATGTTGGTCAACAACGCGGGAGTGTCGATGCTCTCATCGATGTTCCAGGACGAGGAGTCCTTCGAGGAGGCGTGGGCCACCACCCTGTCGGTCAACCTCACGGCGTATGCCCGGCTGGTTCGGGCAACGCTCGACCACCTGCGCCGGGCACCCCACGGGGGCCGGGTCGTGAACATCGCGTCCACCGAGGCGATCGTGGCGACCGCCGGCATCGCGGCGTACTCGGCCTCGAAGGCGGGTGTCACCGGCCTCACCCGCAGTATGGCGGTCGAGTTGGGTCGGCACGGCATCACGGTGAACTGCATCTGCCCCGGACCGATCGACACGGCGATGACCGCGGCCATCACGCCTGAGGCCAAGGCAGATCTACGCCAAGCGACGGGTCCCCCTCCGCAGGTACGGCGACCCCGAAGAGGTCGCCCACATGACGCTCAGCCTCTGCCTCCCCGCCGCCAGCTTCGTGAACGGCGCGACCCTCGTGCGTCGACGGTGGCATGGTCGTGCGCCACTAGCCGTCCCGCCCACGCGTTTGTTCGATGCTGCCCGGGGCTGCCGGTCGGCAGCGAACAAACGTGACCGAGGGGGTCAGGGGGCCTTGCCGTCGAAGAAACCGGTGAGGCCGGTGGGGTGGTGGTCGCCCATTGCCAGTTGCTCGAGGATTCCGGTGCCGGCGTGCCGGGTTCCATCGGGCAGCGTGAGCGTCACCGCGGCACAGCTCCTGGATGTGGACGTGGTGCGGTGCGGTCGGGTCGGGAACGGGGAGTGTCCAGCGGTCGCCGCCGACTTCGTGCTCACCCTTCCAACGCCCGTGTCCCCACTCCGGATGGCCGTAGCCGATGCCGAGCATCTGGAAGGTCACGAGCGACTCGAACCGGGCGACGGCGTGCTCGCCGCGCTCGTCGTCGTGGAGGGTGAGCTCGAAGCTCGCCGCTCGCCGGGTGCCGGGCAGCCACTCGAGCTCGTACTCCGAGCGGCGGGCCTCCGGAGGGCCACCGAGCGGCACCCACAACGCCTCCTCGTGCCACCTCCGACCGGAACTGTCTTCGTTGACATCGAAGTGGAGGCAGAACGATTCGAAGTTCACCGGCGCCCACAGCCAGTAGAACTGCGGGACACCGGTAGGTGCACCGTAGGCGTAGTGCTCGCCGACGGGCCGGATGCCCCACGAGCGGTCTCGCGATCCCCACGTGGCATCGGGGGCCACGTCGATGCGTTCTCCATCGAGCTCGATCCAACCGCTCCAACTCCCGAACTGCGTGAGTCGGGTGTAGTCGAACTGGACCCGATGCCCCACTCGTCGGTGGAAGTAGGGCTCCTGGATCGCGTCGGTGCGGGCAGTGAGGGTCAGCTCGGCGCGCAGCCCGTGCTCCGGAGCGTCGACGTGCAGTCGCTGCACGCGCATCGGCTCGACGATCTCGACGCGGATCGGGCCCACCGTGTTGGCCTCGAGCCGATCGAGGGGCGCCCGACGCGAGGCGTGGACGTTCACCTGCTCGCCGTTGCGGACCACGCTGAACGCGGCATCGGCGACGTGCCGGTTGGGGTACAAGCCCATCGCAGCGGCGAAGTACAGCGACCCGTCACGGTGATAGCCGTTGAAGAAGTAGCGGTCGTAGTGGTTCGGATCCGAGGTGGCGGTGAGCGCCACGGGGAGGGAACCCTGGTGGATCGGGTAGTCGTCGAAGCTCGTCAGCACGAGCCGACCGTAGCCACGCGAGCGATGTGACGAGCGACCGGACGCGGCGGCCCGCCTGGCCTTGGGCGGCGGCTCCGACGGCCCCGTACGATCGGGCAATGGCCCGTCCGACGTTGAGCCCCCGCCGCTACCGCGCCGCCACGCTGAGCGCGATGGGGTTCCTCTACGCGATCGTGGTGACCGGAGCAGCGGTCCGCCTCACCGGTTCGGGCCTCGGATGTGTCGACTGGCCGAACTGCAACGAGAGCGAGTTCGTCGATGTGTCGTCGAAGCACGCAGCGATCGAACAGGTGAACCGGTTGTTCACCGGGGCGGTCGGTGTGGCGGTGGCGATTGCCGTGCTCGGAGCACTCGTGCGTCGACCCCGTCGTCGAGATCTCACGTGGCTCTCCGCCGGGCTGGTCGTGGGCGTCTTTGGCCAAGCGCTCCTCGGTGCCGTGGTGGTCTGGACGCATCTCAACCCCGTAGCGGTCCAGGGCCACTTCCTGTTGTCGATGGCGTTGATGGCCAACGCAATCGTGCTGCATCGCCGGGCGGGGCAACCCGATGGCGGAGTGCCTCGCGTCGTCGTCGCCTCAAGTGTGCGTGCCCATGCGTGGGGAGTCACCGGGCTCACCGCCGTCGCACTCGTCACCGGCACCGTGGTCACGGGGGCCGGTCCTCACTCGGGCTCCGTCGACGGTGAACCGGTCCCACGCTTCGACCTCGCGATCTCCTCGATCGTGCGGGTGCACAGCTTGGTGGTCTGGTGCACTGTGGCCGCAGTGCTCTGGCTCGCCTGGCGGATCAAGCAGTCGCCGGCCGCCCGAGCGGCGCTCCAACCGGCGATCACGGTCTTCACAGCTGTGGCGATCATGCAGGGCGCGGTGGGCTACATCCAGTACTTCGCCGGCGTTCCCGCGCTCCTCGTCGGCCTCCACGTCGCCCTCGCCACCGGCGTTTGGTTGGCGGCCTGCCATCTGGGCCTGTCGACCACACGCGTGCAGAGCGCGGAGGGACCCGGGCTCAGGTCGCTTGACCTCGAATCCGCCACCCTTCGTTGAGCGGATCGCGCTCCACCAGTATCCCGTCACCTCCGAGGAAGTGACCGAGAGCGCCGAGCGCGGCGACCGCCGCCTCGTTCACGGGAGTCTTGCTCGCTGCGGCTCGCGCCAGGTTCATGGCGGCGAAGAATGTCTCGGGCTCGGGAACGTCGTTGAGGGCGCCGAACGGCGAGCGCTCGTTCGCTGTCTCGACCCGGATGTCGCCGTAGTCGAGCAACTGGCCCACCGCGCCGGCGTAGTAGCTGGTGTCGGTGATGTTCGACCACGTGATGGCGGCCGAGCGCTTCTCGACGATCCCGTCCATCTTGAGGATCCGCTTCGGCGTGATGACGTAACGGGTGTAGGTCCGGAGGATGAGACGGACCCGGATGGTGGCGATCAACACGGCGAGCGCCACCATGGCGACGCCCGTCACCAGGTATCCGAGCCGACCGGCGGCGCCGATGCCCCACCGGTAGAGGCCGACGAGCGTGACCAGCGCGCAGAACAGTGTGATCGCGGTGAGCACCCAGTGCCGGAAGAGGAAGGCGCGCTGTGAAGGCGCCGACCAGACCAGGCCGACACCGTCGGTCGGGGGGGTGTTGACGAGCCGCTGTTCGTCGGCGGTGAGGTGGTGGAACATCACCTCACCCGGGGTGGCGAAGAGGTTCATGGCGAGCGGCGATCAGGGTGACGGAGTCGTCACCGTGGTGTCTTCGCCCCCTCCGAGGTTGCGCAGGAACACCGACGTCTTGTCGATGATGTCGGCGAAGAAGCCGCCCACCGAGCCGAGGAAGTCGCCCGCGGCGTTGGCCGAGTCGACAGGGTTGTTCCAGATCGACACGATCACGAAGGCGATCACGAGCCAGAGCAGAACCTTTTTGAGCGTGCCCGTCTTCACGGAAAACCTCCGAACGCGTCACAGCCCCGGACTCCGCCGACAACGGCACGTTACCCCCTTCGGGCGGTGCTGCCAAGCATTCCGTTCAGACGACCGAACGCGGCCACGCAGTCAGCGATCGTGCGCCGGACGATCTCGGCGACGGGGAGCACCTCGTCGATGCGACCGGCGACCTGTCCGGTGAGCGCGAGCGCCGCTTCCATCTCGCCGCCGAAGTAGAGCGCGGCGGACATCGCCGAGCTCCGACAGCGGCACGTGATCCTCACGCTCGAGTCGCTCGCTGCGCGCGGTTCGCATGGCCCGCAGCCCCGGCCGCGAGAACCGGTTGATGAACACGGTGTCGGTCTCCTTGGCGCCCACGAGCGCCTGCTTCCAGTTGTCGTGCACGGGTGACTCTGCGGCTGAGACCATGCGGGTTCCCATCTGCACGCCGTCCGCTCCGAGCGCCAGGGCCGCCGCCATGGAGGGTCCGTCACAGATGCCACCCGCCGCGATGATCGGGACGTCGACCCTCGACGCCACGAGGGGCACGAGCACCATCGTTGCGACGTCCCTCGGGTTCTTGAACCCTCCGCCCTCCCCACCTTCGACGACCAACCCGTCGACCCCGGCATCGACCGCCTTCAGCGCAGCCGCCAAGGTGGGCACCACGTGAAAGACGGTGAGCCCTGCCGCCTTGAGCGCAGAGGTGTACTTGGTCGGGTCGCCGGCCGACGTCGTGACGAATCGGACACCCTGCTCGGCCACGAACTCCACGATCGACGGGTCGCGCACGAACAGCTGGGCGATGTTGACGCCGAAGGGCTTGTCGGTGAGCTCGCGCATCCGGCGGATCTCGTGACGAACGGCATCGAGCTCACCCGACGACGTCTCGATGATCCCGAGCGCGCCCGCCTCCGACACCGCAGAGGCCAGTTGGGCGCGCGCTATCCATCCCATCGGGGCCTGCACGATCGGGTGCTCGATCCCGAGCATCTCGGTGACTCGCGTGCGAAGGATGGGGCCGGGGTTCACCTCGGTGGTCGACACGATCGGCACGCTACGACGTCAGCCCGCCTGGAGGACGAGCTCGTCGGCAACCCGTCCGTCCTGGTTCACGGCCCGCAGGACGAGTCGCTCCTCGGTCACCACGATGTCGACGAAGTGATGCCACGACCACGAGACGGCCGTGAAGTCCTCGGTCCCCGTCCGTCTCGATCCTGCCGCAGCCCCCGACACGACATAGGTGACACCGGAGATGGGGATGCTGCGTTGGTAGTCGTGGTCGTGACCCGACAACACGAGGCGCACGCCGGCGCGTTCGAAGATCGGCGCGACCACGTCGCGGACATCGATGCTCGAACCCTGATAGCCGGCGGAGTACGGCGGATGGTGGAGCGCAACGATCTTCCAGGTCGCCTCCGACGACTCCAGGGTCTCGGTCAGGAACGCGAGTTGGTCGGTGTCGCCGATGTCGTTCGAGTCGATGCCCACGATGAGGACCTCTCCGTACTCGCGCGCCCAGTACGGGCCCTCCATCCCCAACGCGGCCATCTGACGCGGCCCGTTGCCGTCGCGGACATCGTGATTCCCGAGGATCGCGAGGAGCTCGGCTCCACCCGAGAGCGTGGCGGCGAACGGCTCGAAGATGGTCGCGGGCAATCGTGCGGGGTCGCCGTTCGGGTACACGTTGTCCCCGAGCAACAGCAACGCGTTGTACGGCGAGCGGCTGCCGATCTCTGCGATCGCCGCGGCTGTCGCGTCGAGACGGGACCCGCTGTCGCCCACATCGCCGGCAACCGCGAGGTGGAACTCGGTGGGGTCCTCGATGAACACGTACGGCTCCGTCGAGGTGGGTGAGCCCTTGCGATGGGTGACGTAGGAGACGATCTGTCGGCGATACGCGACGAACCCAACTGCGAGCGTCACCACGACGAGGAGGGTGATCCACCTCAGGATCCTCCGTCTCGCCTGCCTCACTTCATGATCGTGCGTCGGGCACAGGTCCGGCGCAAAGGGACGAAAGCCCTCGGGTATCGACGAGGCGTCGGGCTTACGGTCGGAGCGTGAGGGATGTTCCGATGGTGCTCACCCTCGACGACGAGCGCTCGACCTCGGGCGAGTTCGTCGGCGCCAAGGCCGCCAATCTGGCGACGCGCCGCACGCGCCGGGCTGCCGACCCTGCCGGGCTTCGTCATCACGACGGTGGCCACCGGACTCGGCATCGAGGACCCCGAAGTGGACGAGGCGATCACGGCGGCGTTCGACACCCTCCCCGCCGGGCGGATCGTCGTTCGGTCGTCATCGACCATCGAAGACGCCGAGGAGTCATCGCTCGCCGGCCGCTTCCTGTCGGTGCTCGACGTCGTTGGCCGGGCCGCCCTGCTCACGGCCGTCGGGGCGGTGATCGGCTCCGCCGAACGGGTCCCCCAGGCAAGCGGGGAACCCGGATCCATGGCGGTGCTGGTCCAGCGTCAGCTCGATGCGCGCATCGGCGGCGTCATGTTCGGTCAGGACCCGCTGACCGGGCGTCGAGATCGGGTCATTGTGGAGGTCGTGCCGGGCGGGCCAGAGTCGCTGGTGTCGGGCGTGGCCCTGGCCGCTCACTATGTCCTCAGCCGCCGAGGTCGGATCAGAGAGCGGCCGCAACGGCGGGCCGAAGTGCCCGCCGTTGACCTGCCCGCTCGGACCGCCCGCGAGCTGGCCCGCATTGCCAGGATCGCCGAACGGTGCTTCGGGCGGCCGCAGGACATCGAGTGGGCCGTCGACACCGATGGGCGACTCTGGGTGCTGCAGAGCCGGCCCGTCACCGCGGTCATCGACACGCGTGATGCCGGTCCTCTGCTCGGGCCCGGCCCGGTGAGCGAGACCTTCCCCGATCCGCTCACGACGCTCGAGTGCGATCTCTGGATCACGCCGCTCCGTCAGGGGATCGAGCGGGCGTTACGGGTGACGGGTTCGGTCGGGCGGCGGCGCCTCGCCCGGTCTCCGGTCGTGACGACGGTGAACGGTCGTGCGGTGGTCGACCTGGATCTGTTCGGCCTCACCGCCCACCATGTTCCGGTCCGCCGACGCGCCCGCCCATCGACGATCGTCCGTCGACTCGCCGCGGCGTGGCGCGTCGGCCGTCTTCGGGTCGCGCTGCCCACGCTGGCTGAGCGCGTGATCGAGCAGGTCGACGACCATCTCGCTGCGATCGGCCCCCTCGCCCAACTGACCGACACTGAACTCGAAGAGCTCCTCGATCGAGCACGCCGAGAGCTCGCCACCGTTCATTGCGACGAGGTGCTCGCCGGCATGCTGCTCGACGAGGCGAAGGTCGGATCGTCAGCGGCCCGGGCCGCGCTCGACGCAGTCACACGAGGACGGGCCGCCGGGCTGTACGACGACGAGATCGTGCTCCGGGACCCCGTCGTGCTGGCGCTCAGCCCTCCGTCGTTGCGGTCTGGAATCGAACTGCCCGCCGATGGCGTCGCTGCGCCCGGCTGGGAGGACGCACGTGCGTCGCTCGCGACGCGCGACGCACTTCGGCTCCGCAGCCGCTGGCTGCAGGAGCTCATCGCTCGGGCTGCCAGCGAGTGGTGCGCGCGGTGCATGCACCGGCACCCGGACGTGACGATGGAGCAGCTGGAGCAACGATCGTTCGCCGTGCTGTCGAGGTGGGCTCGTTCGGCACCCGGCACGCCGCTGCCTACCCTCGGCAGCCCACGAACCGTTGCGGGTGCCGGTGCCGGCAACGGCGGCGGCGTGCCGGCCGCGTTCCGGCTCAGTCGCGGCGGCATCATGCTGGTGTCCGGAACGTGCCCCTCCACGGCTCTGCGAGGGCAGCCCGCGAGCGCCGGCCGCGCCGAAGGGACCGTGCGTCACCGCATCACCCCGGCCGAGGGCTCGGGACCGCCCTGGGTGCTGGTCACGCGCCACCTCGACCCCGCTCTCGCCCCCCTCCTCCCGCAGGTGTCGGGGATCGTGGCCGAGACCGGGAGCTCGCTGTCCCATCTCGCGATCCTCGCCCGCGAGTTCCACGTCCCGGCGGTGGTGGGAGCCGAGGGCGCCATCGAGCGCCTGCCGCTCGGCTCGCGCGTCGTGGTCGACGGCACGCTCGGCACCGTGGACCAGCTCCCCCAGGATGATGTGGTGCCAACGCCATGAACGCCACCCGTCTCGCCCGGATCGCGGCCCTGACCCTGAGCATCGTGGTCCTCGGCGCCTCCGGCGCATATCTCGTGCTGTACCTGTACCGCTGGGAGTGGAACCGTGCCGAGATCTCAGGGATCGTCTTCATCGCGGCCCTCACGACGGTGAGCGCCGGCCTCGTCCTCCGAGCCATCCATGGGCTCGATGTCCGGCTCGCCCGCCTCGAACGATCAGGCAGATCGGCGGACGCCGCGTGGCCGACAGGGGCGACCTCCGTCGAGGAGACCGCGGCCATGATCCGGACGGCCAACCGGTCTCGGCCGGCCCGGCGGTTCGCCTGGTTGGCCCGCCCCCCGGAGGGGCCCATGGTCTTCGTCCCCGTCCTGTTGGGCACCGGCGTGATCCTGTCCTTTCTGGCCTACCTGATCGAGCACATCGCCGGCTGGTTCGCCGGTCCGTCGGCCGATCGGGCGACTGCCCTCCTCCTCGTGCAGGACCTTCCGCTCGGGGGGCCGCTGGATCGCCCGGCAGCACCGATCACCGGCGCCGAGCCCGAGCGTGGGGGAGGCGCCGGCACCCGGATCGCCGGGTGGGTGGTCATCCGTGGTGGTGGTGATCATCGGTGCATGGGCCGCAGTCGATCAGATCGGCGACGCGACCCAGTCCCGGCCGGGAATCGCCACTGCGCCCGGACGACACGCCTTGCTGCTCACGATCGACCAGCGCCGCGGCGATCGCCCGGCGGAGCTCCTCGCCGAAGCCCTCACGGTGGCCTGCCGCAATCGTCTGCCCATCGGCGTTACCACCGAACGCCTGGAGTCGATCGACGAGCAGACCGTCCTCGTGGTGCTCGATCACCGCATCGGAGAGTTGGCCGAGCGCCGGTTCGTCGGCTGCCTCGAGGACACCACGCTCGACCGCACCATCGCCGAGGTACACGGTTCCTGACCAGACTTGTGCTGTGCTGGGGGCATGGCGCGCTCGCCCAAGGGCTCGGGGGCGACCCCGGCGATCGTTGCCCTGCGGGCGGCCGGGGTGACGTTCGTCGTGCACGAGTTCGAACACGACGAGTCGGTTCGCACCTACGCCCTCGAGGCGGCGGCTGCGCTGGGAACGGCGAGCGATCGGGTGTTCAAGACATTGGTCGTCTCGGCCGATCATTCGCTCGGCGTGGCGATCGTCCCTGCAGATCGGCAGCTCTCGATGAAGGCCGTCGCCGCGGCGCTCGGTGCCAAGCGGGCAGAGCTCGCCGACCAGGCGGCAGCCGAACGGGCAACGGGCTACGTGCGCGGTGGCATCAGCCCGCTCGGTCAGAAACGCCGGTTGCCGACCGTGCTCGACGAGTCGGCGGTGCTGCACTCGACCGTGTTCGTGAGTGGCGGCCGGCGAGGGCTCGAGATCGAGATCGCCCCGGGCGACCTGGCGGCCGCGCTCGACGCACGGGTGGCGGCGATCGCCCATTAGCTTCCGACGCCATGGAACTTCGACTCGACGGCAAGGTCGCGCTCGTCACCGGCGCATCTCGGGGGATCGGCCAAGCGATCGCGGCCTCGTACGCGGCGGCCGGCGCCAAGGTGATGCTGTGCTCACGGAAGCTCGACGCGCTCGAGGCGGCGGCCGCCGCCATGACGGGCGAGACCGCAGTGTTCGCCGGCAACGCCGGAGATCCGGCCACCGCCCGGGAGTGTGTCGCCGCCACGATCGAGCGATTCGGCGGGCTCGACATCCTCGTCAACAACGCCGCCACCAACCCCTACTTCGGGGCGACGCTGGGAATCGACGAGTCCCGCTACGACAAGACCTTCCAGGTGAACCTGCGCGGCCCGTTGTTCTGGACCCAAGCGGCGTACGAGGCCAGCCTGCAGCACACCCCCGGAGTAGTCCTGAACATCGCATCGGTCGGCGGCCTGCGGGTCGAGTTCGGGCTGGGCGTCTACAACCTCACCAAGGCGGCACTGATCCACCTCACCCGCCAACTCGCCGGCGAGCTCGGGACCACCCGGGTGGTCGGCATCGCCCCAGGTTTGGTGCGGACCGACTTCGCGGCCGTTCTGGTCGACAACTTCGGCGAGCGGCTCGAGTCCCAGCTGCCGCTGAAGCGCCTGGGCGAGCCCCAGGACATCGCCAACCTCGCCCTGTTCCTCGCCAGTGACGCGGCGAGCTGGATCACCGGGGAGACCTACGTCATCGACGGCGGCGCCTGCGTCCGCATGGGGGCCTGAGCGGCCGCGGCGAACAAGCCGGGGAGATCGGGGTACTTCTTGGTGCCCGCACCCCCGTCGACGGGGATCACCGCACCCGAGATGAAGCTCGACGATTCACTGGCCAGGAACGCCGCCACATCGGCGATGTCCGAAGGCTGGGCGAAGCGCCCGAGCGTCGTGTTCTCGACGAAGGACTCGACGACCCCTGGCACCATCCAGAAACCCGAGGTCGCGCCCGTCTCGACCAGGCCCGGAGCGATGGCGTTGACACGGATGTGGCGATCACCGAGCTCCATGGCGGTGACTCGCGTGAGCATGATCACCGCGGCTTTGGCCGAACAGTAGGCGGCCATGCCGGCGGAGGGCTGGGTGCCGTTCAGCGAGGAGATGGCGATGATCGAGCCGCCGTCGTTCATCACCCGCCCGGCGTGCTTGAACGTCAGGAAGACCCCCGTCAGGCAGAGGTCGATGATGCTCCGCCACGTCTCCAGCGGATGGTCGACCACGGCGGAGAACGCCCCAGACCCGGCATTGGCAACCGCCACGTCGAGGCGGCCGTACGTCGCGGATCGCGAGGTCGGCGAGGGCAACCATGTCGGCTTCCTCGGTCACGTCGGACCGCAGCACCGTGACCGCGCCGCCCAACTCTCCGGCGACCGAGGCGAGTGCAGCTTCGTCGATGTCGCCGAGCACGAGCGCGGCGCCTTCGGCGGCGTATCGACAGGCGATCGCCCGGCCGATTCCCGAGCCGGCCCCGGTGATCAGTGCGACCCTTCCTTCGAGCGTTCCCATGGGTGTGTCCTCCTCGGCTCCGGCGATCGGCACCGCCGCGAGCATGCCCGACCGAGGGACGCACCGTCGTCCCGGGCGTCAGGACCCGCTGACCTGCTCGATCAGCTCGGCACGCCGGACCTTTCCGAGCGCCGTCCGAGGGATCGTGCCCACGACGACCATCGCTCGCGGGGCGCAGAATGCGGGAAGCGTGGCCTTGACCTGTTCACGGAGCTCGCCGAGCGTCGGCGGCTCGCCCTCGGCCACGACGAAGGCGACCACCCGCTGACCCCATTCCGGGTCGGCGCATCCCGCCACGGCCACGTCCGCCACGGACGGGATCTGGCGTAGCACCCCCTCCACCGGTTCGGGCCACACGTTCTCGCCCCCGGTGATGATGAGGTCGCCACGGCGACCGTCGACGTGCAGGGCACCGCTGACGGGCTCCCATCGACCGATGTCGCCGGTCGGGAACCAGCCGTCGGCGCGACGGGGGTCACGACCATCGCGATAGCACCGCAGCAGCATCGGTCCCTTCACCAGGATCTCGCCGTCGGGGGCGAGGGCGATCTCGACGCCGTCGAGTGGGACGCCGTCGTACACCACACCGCTTCCCGTTTCGGTCATGCCGTAAGTCGTCACCGTGTTCGCCGGACGCACCTCGGGAGGTTGGGCACCGCCGAGCACGATCACCCGGAAGAGCGTCGGATCGATGCGGCCCATGGCGGTCGCGACCAGTGAGACCAAATTGGCCCCTCTCCCGGCCGCGACCGTGACAGCCACCGGATCGAATTGGGGCAGGACCGTCAACCTCGTCCCTCGGTGCAGGGCGCGCGTGACCACCGACAGACCACCGACGTGGGCCAGCGGCAAGCACGCCAGCCAGTGGTCGCCGCCGCCGACACCCAGTCGGACGCTCGTGGCCTCGGCCGACGCGGCGACCGCATCACGCGTGAGCACCACCCCCTTCGGTGCTCCGCTCGTTCCGCTCGTCGCCATCACCAGCACATCACCGGGTTCGACGGGATCCGGGTTGTCCTGGCGCGTCAACGTGCCGGTGGAGTCGAGCACGAAGGCCGGTCGGAGCGACTCGAGCAGCATCCGCTTGGCCGGGGAGGGCAATCGCTGATCGATCGGCAGCACGGCGCGGCCGGCTTCCCAGCACCGTTGCAGCTCCTCGACGAAACCGCGGCCGCCGGGGAGATCGAAGGCGACGAGGTCAGCCACCGGCGCTCGGTCCTTGCGGTCCGACGGTCGGGACAGATCTCGCTTGGACAGTGACGCAGCCTTTGGTTGCCGTCTGCGACACTGCTGCTCCCATGAACGTCCATTGTTGCCGCGTCGCGGTCTGCGCACCCCGATGAACCGATGGTTGGCCGGCGCCCGGCCGCGCACCTTGCCCGCTGCCGTCGTGCCGGTGGCCGTCGGGACCGCCTGTGCCGTTGGCGAGAGCGGAGGCATCATCTGGTGGCGGGTCGGCGCCGCGCTCGTCGTGTCGCTGGCGCTGCAGGTCGGCACGAACTACGCCAACGACTACAGCGACGGCGTGCAAGGGCACCGACACGGTGCGGGTCGGGCCGATCCGTTTGGTGGGCAGCGGGCTCGCCTCGGCCGGTGCGGTCGAAGCGCGCGGCGCTCGCCGCCTTCGCGGTGGCGGCCATCGCTGGAGCAGACCCTCGCCGCGGTCATCGGGCCGGAGCTGCTCGTGGTCGGGGCCGCCGCCATCGCCGCAGGGTGGTTCTACACCGGCGGCCCCAAGCCCTACGGCTACTACGGGTTCGGCGAGTTGTTCGTCTTCGTGTTCTTCGGGGTCGTGGCCACGGCCGGAACCACCTACGTCCTCGCCGAGCGGCTGACCGGGCTCGCCCTCGCCGCGAGCGTGCCGGTCGGCTGCCTCGCGTGCGCGCTGCTGGTGGTGAACAACCTTCGCGACATCCCGACCGATCGGGAAGCCGGCAAGAAGACCCTGGCCGTACGGATGGGCGATGCGAGCACCCGCCGGTTCTTCGAGGCGTTGATCGCGCTCGCTGCGGTGAGCGCCGCGGTCGCTCGGCTTTGCCCGCAACCCGGCCGTTCTGGTCGCGCCGATCATCGGTATCACGGGTGGCGCCCCGGTGCGGACCATCCGTCGCGGTGCCACTGGGCGCGACCTCATCCCGGTGCTCGGAGCCACCGGGCGCCTGCAGCTGGCTGCGGGCGCCGCGCTCTCGGTGCTGCTCGCGGTCGGCGGCTGAGGCGGCGTTCCTCAGCGCCTGCTCGTCACCCCGCGCTCGTCACCCGGCGCAGGAACGGGATCAGTTCGGCGAGGAACGCGCCGGATCCTCCAGATGAGCGCTGTGGCCGGCGCCGGGCACCGTCGCGAATCGGGCGTGCGGGCCCACCGCTCGGGCAAGCCGCTCGCCGAGAGCCCGGAACTTGTCGTCGTGTTCGCCGGCGAGCACCAGCACCGGCATCGTCAGCTCGCCGAGCCGGTGCCACGTGGGGGTCTGGGTGCCGGCCCCGGCGAGGCGCAGGCTGGACGCCAGACCCGCGGCGGTATTGGTCAACCGGTCGGCGACGCCGGCGCACTCCGGCGGGAGGTGGGCGAACAGCGGCCCGGCCAGCCAACGCTCCATGAACGGCTCCACACCGTCGGGCTCGATGGACGCGGCGAGGCGCTCGTCAGCTGGCCCGCCGGGCGGCACGTTCCCGGGCGTCCTCGATGCCGGCGGTCGCACCGATCAGCACGAGGCCGTCGACCGAGTCGGGGCGCTGGTCAGGGCCACCTGGAGTGCCTGCCGCCCGCCGAGGGAGTAGCCGACCCACACTGCCGGCGCCGACGGATTCGACGAGGGCCGGTACGGCGTCGACCAGATCCGCCGCGCCGCCTCGGAGCGGCCGTGACCGGGAAGGTCGACCACGACCACCTCGAGACGTGTCGGCGAGCTCCGCGACCACGGGGTCCCACGACCGACCGGTCTGGGTGAACCCGTGGAGCAGACGACGCACGCCGTGGTCCGCCGCTCCGGTGAGCCGTCACGCCGGTGACGGCAATCGGTGCCGCGCGGCTCGATCGCTGCTCGAGCCCGATAGCCGGCACCGTCGCAGCACCCGCAGGAACGTCTCGGGATCCTGGGCACCGGGCACCGACCACTTGCGGTCGATCACATAGGTCGGGACCGCGGTGATGCCGAACGAGGCGGCGAGCGCGAGCTCCTCGCGCACCTCGGCGATGCCGGCATCGGAGTCGAGGAACTGCCGGGTCACCTCGGCGTCGCAGCCCGACCTCACCGGCCAGTTCGCACAGCGTGTCGACGTCGCCGATGTTGCGCCCGTCGTGGAAGTAGGCCGCGAGCAGCCGCTCCTTCAGAGCGTGCCTGGCTCCCGGTGCCTTCGTCGACCACAGGAGCCGGTGGGCCAGTCGAGGGTGTTGGCGCGCACAGCCCGGTCGAGCCGGAAATCGAGCCCGGTCGTCGGCCGCGACCGCCGTGACCCTGGCGATGATCTCGGCTGCCCGCTCGGGGCCCCCGAACTTCTTGGCGTAGACCTCGCTCACCGGGCGGCCACGCCGGGGGGAGCGGTCGGGTCGAGCTGGTAGGCCCGGTACACGACCCGACATCGTCGCGGCCGTCGAACTCCGCGAGCGCTGCCTCGAACTTCCGCTTTCCGATGTAACACCACGGACAGACGACGTCGGACCAGATCTCGACCAGCACGGCTGTCACGATAGGGCCATGCCTGCAGACCCCGGCGGCGACCTTCTGCGCCACGCTTGACCGACGAGTGGATCAGACTGCGGGGTCCGCCACGCCGTCGTCGCCCCCGGTTCGCGCTCGACCCCGCTCGCCCTCGCCCTCGCTGCCCGACCCGAGCTCGATCTGCACGTCGTGCACGACGAGCGTGCCGCATCGTTCATGGCACTGGGCATCGGCATGGCCACCGGCATCCCTGCGGTCGTGCTGTGCACCAGCGGCACGGCCGCCGCCGAGTTCCACGCCGCGGTCGTCGAAGCCCATCAGGCCGAGATCCCGATGGTGGTGTGCACCGCCGATCGCCCACCCGAGCTGCGCGACGTCGGCGCGCCGCAGACGATCGACCAGACCCGCGCTCTACGGGTCGGTGGTCCGCTGGTTCCACGACCCGGGCGTGCCCGAGTGGACGCCAGGCGCCCACCTGGCGTGCCGGTCGCGCGGCCGGGCCGTGCTCGACGCGACCGGCCCACGGCCGGGACCGGTGCACCTCAACCTGCCGTTCCGGGACCCGCTGGTCGGCGAGCCCGGTCCGCTCCCGCCAGCCGCGATCGGCGGGACCCGTGGGTCGCCTCGCCGTCGCCGCCCGGCGTGCTCGACCCCCGACGCGCTGGCGAGCTGGTCCGCGCCCGTCGACCGCCAGCGGGGCGTGATCATCGCCGGCGGGGGAGCCGGCGCCGGGGAGCGGCCGATGCGATCCATGCGTCTGGCGGAGCAGCTCGGGTTGGCCGGTGCTCGCCGATCCCCGTTCCGGCTGCCGCCTGCCCCGAGCGACGACGGTGGCCGCATTCGACGCTGTGCTGCGCCATGCCGAGCTTCGCGGCCGACTCACACCCCCGAGGTCGTGCTGCGGTTCGGTACGCCCGCCGGCGTCGAAGGTGCTGGCGGAGTGGGTGGGCCGGTCGGGCGCGGAGCAGATCCAGGTCCACCCGACGGCGAGCGTGGATCGATCCCGGCCCATCGACTGGCCATCGCGTGTGCCGACCTCGGCGGCGCGTCTGCTGCGCCCAGCTCGACGGCCGGTCAGGGCGGCGCCGGCACGCCGTGGCTGGCCCGATGGCGCCGGGCCGAGCAGCGCGCCCAGGCAGCGATCGGCGCCGCGCTGGCGGCAGATCTCCAGCCTCACCGAGCCAGAGTCGCCCGCCGGGTCGCCGCGGCCGTGCCCGACGGAGGCCACCTGGTGGTCAGCTCGTCGATGCCGATACGCGACGTCGAGTGGTACGCCGCTCCCCGCGAGGCGATCGACCTGCCACGCCAACCGGGGCGCCAACGGCATCGACGGAGTCGTGGCCACCGCGATCGGAGTGGCGATCGGCAGCGGTGCGCCGACCACGGTGCTGATCGGCGACGTGGCGTTCCTCCACGACTCGGCGGCGCTGGTCGGCGCTCAGCCGCCGACCGATCGATCTCACGATCGTCGTGGTCGACAACGACGGGGGCGGGATCTTCTCGTTCCTGCCACAGGCCGCAGCGCTCGACCGCACGCGGTTCGAGCAGCTCTTCGGCACGCCGCACGGGGCCTCGATCACCGGGCTCGCTGCTGCTCATGGACTGGCGGCGACGGAGCTGCGCTCCCGCTCGGAGTTCGAGGGATGGCTCGGGCATCCCGCCACCGGGGTGCGGCTCGGTGTGGTCCTGACCGACCGATCGGCCAACGTTGCGGTGCACGACACACTCCACCGGGTGGTCGCCCACGCCCTCGGATGAGCGCCCGGGCTCTCGACGCGTGGACTCGCATCGCGCGCTCCGTGGCAGAATGTGGCGGTGCGTTCCCTTCGACTCGCCGTCGCGGCCTCCGTGGTGCTCGCCGCCACCCTGGCGTTGGGCGACCGCTGCGTCCGCGCCAGGAGGCTTCCCCGCCGATTCCGACCGACAGCGGTCGAGGCAAGCGGGTGGTCTACGACATGGGCACGATGCACGTCTGGCTGGTCGAGGCCGACGAGTCACTCACCCGCGACTACCCCGTGTCCGGGCACGCCGAGCGCACCTTGCCCGGCATCGGGACGTTCTGGGTCTACTCGACGGTGCGGTACAACACCGTGAAGGACAGCCCGAACGTCAAGCTCGACTTCATGATGAGGTTCGCCATCGGCGACGAGGGTCTCTCGATCGGGTTCCACGCCATTCCTCGCAAGGAGTCGGGCTACATCCAGTCGACGGCAACCCTCGGCACTCCGGCGTCCCACGGCTGCGTCCGTCAGGCTCCCGTCGACGCCGAGTTCCTGTGGAACTGGGCCGAGATCGGCACGCCGGTCGTCGTGGTCGACACCCGTGGGCGGATCGCAGACGCTCCGAGCAACCGGTACCCCCGAACCGATCCGCCGCCCGCCGTGATCAACCCGTGGGCCGGCACGCTGCCGGCGATCGGCTCCGGCTGGCCCCTGCCGGTCGCCCTCAGCGACCAGACACTCTTCAGGGTCTGAATCCGGCGCAGACCCTGGCGTCGCGCTACGGGCGCACGATCGCCGACAGCATCGCCTGGAACTTCGCCTGGGTCTCGGCCAGCTCCGCCAGCGGCTCGCTCTCGGCGACGATCCCGCCCCCGGCGAACAGCCGTGCTCGGCGGCGGTCGGCGGACAGCTCCGCACAGCGAATCGCGACGGCCCACGTGCCGTTCCCTTCCGCGTCGACCCAGCCGACGGCCCCTCCGTACCGGCCCCGATCGAACGGCTCGAGGTCGCCCAGCAGATCGAGTGCGGCCTGCCGGGGATGCCCGCCGAGCGCCGGCGTGGGCGACAGCGCCCGGGCGAGGTCCACCACGTTCGGCGCCGGGTCCGAGAACCGGCCCTCGATGAGCGTCCCCAGGTGCTGCACGTTGGCGACGGTGACGAGCGACGGCTCGGGCTCCCAATCCAGGTAGCTGCAGAAGGGCAGGAGCGTGTCGTGGACCACGTCGATCACGACGCGATGCTCGACCTGGTTCTTCATGCTCGCGATGAGTTCGGCTCCCAGGCGGGCATCCACCGTCGGATCGCCCGTACGCGCCGCGGTACCGGCGAGCGGGTGGGACCGGCAGATCTCGCCGTGGCGGCTGACGAGCAGCTCCGGTGATGCACCGACGAACCCGTCCACGGCATAGCGATAGCTCGACCCGAACGACGCACGGAGACGGAGCAGGATCGCATGCACGTCGAGCGGCTCGGCGGCCTCGACGATGACGTCGCGGGCGATGACGACCTTGGTCAGCTCACCCCGGCGCACGGCGTCGCGGGCCCGGCGAACCGAATCGAGATACGTGTCGACCGGCGTGAGCGGCCGCACCGAGAACGAGTTGACGGCCGGGTCCGGTGCGTGGGCAGCTCCGAAATCGGGCTCGATGTCGTCGATCGTCGTGACCCACTGGTGCCCATCGGGGCCTTTGCCCACGAGTGTCGCCGGGATGATCAGCTCGCACGGAGCCCCGGGTCGGAACGGGAGCGCGCCCAGTGCGACCGGTCCGCAGCCGGGTTGGCCGACCTCGTCGTGCCGTTCGATGCCGGCGAGCACCCGAGCGACGTTGCCGATCGGCACCCGCCGAGCCACGCCACGGGCGGCCAACCCGACCCCGTCGCGGACGAACAGGATCCCGTCGCCGGCGGCGACGTCGTTCAGGTCGATCGGCCGTTCGAGCGGCCGGGTGTGGGCGCGCATCAGCTCCGACTGCCGACGAGCAGCTGGGTGATACCACCGCTCAACGCCGTCCAGGTGGCGTCGGCGAACCCGGCCCGTCGGAGCTGCTCGAGCATCTCGGGCGGCTCGGGCAGGTAGGCGATGCTTCGGGGGAGGTACCGGTAGGCGCCGGGGTCCGACAGGAGCCCGCCGATCTTGGGCACGACCTTCCCGAAGTAGATGCCGTTCCCCCATCGCACGAGCCGGTTCCGGGGAACGCCGACGTCGAGCAGCGCGATGCGCCCGCCGGGCCGGACCACGCGGCCGAGCTCGACGAAGAACGGCTCGAGCTCCACCAGGTTCCGCAACGCGAAGCCGCACGTCGCACCGTCGACCGACGAGTCGGCCAGCGGGAGGCGAAGGATGTCGGCCTGCACCCGCGGAGCGCCGCTGCGGTCGACCGTGAGCATGCCGAGCGAGAGGTCGAACGAACACGGTTGATACCCGGCGTTCGCCAACTCGATGCAGAGGTCTCCGGTGCCGGAAGCGAGGTCGATGACCCGGCTCCCCGGGGCAGGGCCAGGGTTCGAATGGCTCGTCGCCGCCACCGCACGTCGAGTCGGAACGTCATGATGCGGTTCACGAGGTCGTAGCGCGGCGCCACAGTGTCGAACATCTGGCGGACCGCCTGCACCTTGGCCTCCCCGGTGGGGAGCTCGTCGCGGTCCCAGGGCCGTTGCGTCACGGAGCACTTCCTGTCTCGGCGATGAGCTTGGCCCATCGGTAGTCGGCCTTGCCCGACGGAGATCGACGGACGCGGTCGACGAACACCACGGCCTTGGGGAGTTTGAACCGGGCGATGTGTGCCGCCGCAGCGTCGCGAAGCGCTTCGAGCGTCGTCGCCCGGCCCGGTCGGAGCTGCACGATGGCGACCACCTCGTGGCCCCATCGGTCGCTCGGACGGCCGGCCACCACACAGTCGTACACCGCCGGATCGTTCCGCAGCGCGGACTCGACCTCCTCGGCGAAGATCTTCTCACCGCCGCTGTTGATCGTCACGGAGTCACGGCCGTACATCTCGATGCGGCCGTCGGCCAGCCGGCGGGCGCGGTCGCCGGGGATCACGTAGCGCCGCCCGTCGATGATCGGGTACGTCGTTCGGGTCTTCACCGGATCGCCGAGATAGCCCAGCGCGAGCGCCCCACTCTTGGCGAGCCAACCGATCTCGGGGTCGCCCGGCGCCAACTCTCGCTGCACCGACGCGTCGAGCACGTGGGTGTTCGGAACCGCCGGGAAACGCTGGTGGGATCCATCCGCAACGACGCCCGTCGCAACCGTGACGAGCATCCCGCCCGATTCCGACGAACCGAGGCCGTCGATGAGCATCACCCCGGGCAGGCGCTCGAAGAGCTCATGTTTCAGCGTCGGGCTCAGCGGCGCGCCGCCGGAGAGCAGCACCGACAGCGACGACAGGTCGTAGTCGTCCTCGACCAGGGCGTCGAGCAGGGGGCGGGCAAACGCGTCGCCCACGATGAGGAGGAAGTCGATGACGTGGCGCTCGACCATGCCCCAGATGTCGGCGGGGTCGAACCGTTCGGGTACGGACTGCACGTACACGACCCCACCGGTGTGCCAGGTGCTGAAGCTCACCCAGTGCCCGGCCCCGTGCATGAACGGAGCGGCCATCAGGGAGCGCCGTCCGCTCGATGCCGCCGAAACGACGTCGCCGATCGAAGTCGCATCTCGGGCAACACCGAAGCACTCGACGAGGGCGTCGCACTGCTGCCAGAGGACCCCTTTGGGCATCCCGGTGGTACCACCGGTGTAGAGGATGTAGAGATCCTCGGGCTGCGGGGTCACGAGCGGAGGGGCCGACGATGCCATGGCCAGCGCATCGGCATAGGCGACCGCGCCGGGCAACAGCGCGTTGCCCGACCCGTCCTCGACCTGGAACAGCACCGGGCGGTGGCCGAGGGTCGCCACGACCTCTCCGATGATCGGAGCGAACGAGGCGTGGTACACGATCGCCGAGGCCCGGGCATCGACCAGCAGGTAATGGAGCTCTTCGGGGGAGTAGCGATGGTTCACGTTGCATGGCGCCACCCGCGCCTTGAACGCGCCGAGCATCGCTTCCAGGTACTCGTTGCCGTTGTAGAGGCAGATCGCCAGGTGGTCCTGTCCGCTCTCCCACGGCTCCAAACCGTCACGCTCCCGGTGGGCCCCGAGGCCGCGATCGTGGAGTGCGTTGGCGAACCGTCGGCTGCGATCGGTGACCTCGGACCAGGTGAAGACCCGATCTCGCACGACGAGGCAGGGGGCGTCGGGACGCGAGGCGGCGATGGCCTCGTGGAGCTCGCCGACCGTCGTCCTCAACGCAGGCGCTGGCGGTGGTCCGGGCGGGTCAGCGGCCGGGCGCACGGGGTCGTTACTTGAACCAGACCCGTTGATGGCTGCGGCTCTGCGGGTGCAACAGCAGCGCGCACAGCGCGACTTCGAAGATGAACGAGATCGTCCGGTCCCCGGTCAGCTTGTCGAAGAGCGGGACATCGATGCCGCTGAGCACCCAGAACCGCAACAGGAACGGCGAGAAACCGGCGAAGAGAGCGAGGTAGTAGCCGAGCTTGCGCTCGTTGGCCATCAGGAAGCCGCCCACGACGTACGAGGCGATGACCGCCAGGCCGACCAGCAGCCCGAGGCCGCCCTTGGCCCTTCGGGCGACGCCCAGCCAACCGCTCGTGTCGAGGAAGTCGATCAGCGCGAAGAAGCCATTGAGATAGAGGAACCAGGTCGCGATCTGCAGGGTCTGGGGCTGCGAACGATCGAACCATCGGCGGGTGTCGAGGGGCACGGCCGCGAAGTCTGCCACCCGGAGCCCCCCGACGCGCGCGTCGAGACCTCTCGAAGTCGACCGAGCAGGGCGCGGTTCGGCGGTGATGAGGAGGTCGACGAGCGAAGTGCGACAATCACGGCATGCGTCGCCGGCCCGCCCTGCTCGCCGCGCTCGGCGCAGTGTGCGCGCTCGCTGCGGTGGCCTGCACCGGAGGTGGGGACGGACCCGACGCCGAGCTCGACGGTGCCGCCGTGATCGCAGCCGACGACCTGGGCGAACCCGATGAAACCGTCCCGTCCGACGAGGCGGTCCCCGCCGCGGTTGTGTCGCGCCTCGTTCGCGACATCCCATCCGCGATCGGTGTCACGTTCCTACCCGAGCAGCTGTCGTGCGTCCGGACCGGGCTGATGAACGATGTCGACCCCGACGCGCTGCGAGAACTCGGGCTCGACGGGGTACTGCTCGAACAACCGCTCGTCGTCCAGGCTGCGATCTTCGACGTGTTCGACGGCTGCATCGACCCGCCGGGCTACGCGACCGCCGCCTCGCAGATCCTCATGTTGGCCGGGGTCGACGAGGCCACGGCACGGTGTGTCACGGCCGCCTTACGCGAGGGACTGCGGTTCCCGGGTCTCTACGTCGACGCGCTGAGCAAGATCGGGGAAGCCGACCCCGACCCCCGGTTGGACGACATCGTTTCGGAGGCGTACTCGAACTGCGATCTCGACCCCACCGGACTGACCGTCCCAACCGGCCCGACGACCACCACGATCCCCGGGCAGACCACCGTGGCGACCACCACGACCGCTGCGCCGACAGGCACGGGAACGATCGCGGTCACCACGACCGAGCCGCCCATCGAGCCTCCCGACGAGGGAATCGCCTCGTCGATCCCGGTGGGTCCGCCGACGACCGCAGCGGGAACCACCACCACCGACGACTGATGTCGCCCGGGGTCAGGCGCCGATCGCGTGGAACCCGCCGTCGACGTGCACCATCTCGCCGGTGGTCATCGGGAACCAGTCCGAGAGCAACGCCACGCACGCCTTGGCCACCGCAGTCGAGTCGTTGATGTCCCATCCGAGCGGCGCCTTGTCGTCCCAGACGTCCTCGAACTTCTTGAAGCCCGGGATCGACTTGGCCGCCATCGTGCGGATGGGTCCCGCAGCCACCAGGTTGCACCGAATGCCCTTGGGTCCGAGCTCCTTGGCGAGATAGCGGCTCGTCGATTCGAGGGCGGACTTGGCCACCCCCATCCAGTTGTAGGCGGGCCAGGCGACGGTGTTGTCGAAGTCGAGTCCGACGATCGACCCTCCGCCCCCCATGAGCGGCAGGAACGCCTCGGCCAGCGTCTTCAGCGAGAACGTCGAGATCTGCATGGCGATGGCGACGTCGGACCATGGGGCCGCCATGAAGTCGTCGCCCAGGCACGACTCGGGAGCGAACCCGATCGAGTGCAGGACCCCGTCGACCCGGTCCCAGATCTCGGCGACCGATGCCCGCACCGACGTCACGTGATCGGGATCAGTGACGTCGAACTCGAAGACCGGGACCGGCGAGGGCAGCTTCCGTGCGGTGCGCTGCGTCAGCGACAAAGCCCGCCCCGCCCCGGTGAGCACCAGTTCGGCGCCCTCTTCCTGGGCCAGTTTCGCCACCCCGAAGGCCAGTGACGCGTCGGTGAGGACGCCGGTGATCACGATTCGCTTGCCGTCGAGCAGACCCATGGGCAAGGACCGTAGTCGCCGTTGGACCGCGGCCCCGGGGAGTCTCGGCGCAGCGGGCGCAGTGATCGACATTGACCGACCCGGTCGCGAAAAGCCTCGGTGTGCTTAGCTGGCCCCATGCAGATCGGAATTCTCGGCGGCACGGGCCCGGCCGGCACCGCCCTCGGAGCGCGCCTGGCCTCGGTGGGCTATCACGTCGTGCTGGGGTCTCGTTCGAAGTACCGAGCGATGGAAGTGCGCGACGAGCTCTTGGAGCGCTGGCCCGACCTGGAACTGCAGATCGATGCCGGTGACAACTCGGCGGCCGCGATGGCCCACGTCGTGGTGCTGGCCACCCCGTGGGACTCGGCCGCGACGACGGCGAGCTCCGTGGCCGAGCATCTGGCCGGGAAGGTCGTCATCAGCATGGCCAACGCGCTGGTCCGTCTCGGCAACGAGTTCCATCCGCTGGTTCCGCCCCGCGGGAGCGTGGCGGCCCACATCCAGGCGGCGGTGCCCGCGGCCCGGGTGGTCGCCGCGCTGCACCACCTCCCGGCCAAGGAGCTCGGGCACTTGGGTTCACCGATCGACTCCGACGTGCTGATCTGCTCCGACGACCCGAGCGCCACCAAGGTGGTGTCGGAGATCGTTGCCAAGATCCCCGGCTGCCGTCCGCTCGATGCGGGTGAGCTCCAGAACGCGACCGCCATCGAAGCCTTCACCGCGGTGCTGCTCCAGCTCAACATCCGCTACAAGACCAGGGTCGCTCCGAAGCTCACGGGAATCAGGACCTGACGCAGAGCGTTCCGCCATGTCGATGCGTCTCTATGACACCGCCCGCAAGGCGGTCGTACCGTTCGAGCCGGGCCCGTTGTGCACGATGTACACGTGCGGGATCACGCCGTACGACGCCACCCACCTCGGCCACGCCACCGTCTACGTCACCTACGACGTCCTCCAGCGCCGACTGATCGACCTCGGCCACGAGGTCCGATGCGTGCGCAACGTCACCGACGTCGACGACCCGCTGTTCGCCAAGGCCCGCCAGCTCGGCGTTCACTACCTCGACCTGGCGGCGGCGGAAGAGGCCCGCTTCGAGCGCGACATGGTGGCGCTCAACGTGTTGCCGGTGCACGCCACGCCGCGTGCATCCTCCGCGATTCCCGACATCCGCGGGTTCATCGGCTCGGTGCTCGAGCGGGGCTACGCGTACCAGGCCAACGGGTCGGTGTACTTCGACGTGAGCCGCTTCCCGTCATTTGGGACGGTGAGCAACTACTCCCAGGCCGAGATGATCGAGTTCGCCCGCGAACGGGGCGGCGATGTCGACAACCCCGACAAACGCCATCCGCTCGACTTCGTGCTGTGGCAGCCATCGGCTGACGACGAGCCGGCGTGGGAGACGATGTGGGGACCCGGTCGACCCGGCTGGCACATCGAGTGCTCGGCGCTCGCCCTTCGGGAGCTGGGCGCCACCGTCGACCTGCACGGCGGCGGCGCCGACTTGATCTTCCCCCACCACGAGTGTGAGCGGGCCCAGAGCGAGGCGGTCACGGGCCGCCCGTTCGTCCGGCACTGGATGCACGTCGCGATGGTCTACATGGACGGCCACAAGATGTCGAAAAGCCTCGGCAACCTGGTGTTCGTCGACCAGCTCCGGGAGCAGTTCGATCCGCGAGCGATCCGCCTGGCGATCATCGAGCACCACTATCGCAACGAGTGGAGCTGGGACGACGACCTGATGCCGCGGGCCGCGGCGCGCCTCGAACGCTGGCTCGCCGCGTCGGGCGCGCCAGGTGCGGCGCTCGACGACGTGCGTCGCTCACTCGACGACGATCTCGACACCCCCGGCGCACTCGCCGCGATCGATGCCGCAGTAGCTCGGGGCGAGTCGATCGCCGCGGCCGCGGCCCTGCTCGGCATCGACGTCCACGCGAGCGTCCGTCCGACCTCACCAGCGGCGCCCGTCCGTAGCCCTTCCCGCCAACGTCATCAGGCAGCGATCGGGCGGATAAGCTCGGCGCATGCAGCTGCGGTGGGCTCGTTGACCGAGTACCGAGGGGCCGGAAAGGCCCAGGACCGCACCAAGCGGATCGCGACGCCGATCGCCCGGCGACTCTGGAAGTTCGACCTGCGAGGCTTCGACCAGCTTGCCCGTCGACGGTCCGGCGATCCTCTGCCCGAACCACGTGAGCTTCCTCGATTCGGCGTTCTTGATGCTGACGCTGCCGCGCCGGATCAGCTTCGTCGGCAAGGCCGAGTACATGGATTCGTGGAAGACCAAGTTCCTCTTCCCGGCGCTCGGGATGATCCCGATCGATCGCGTCCGGCGGCGACAAGTCCCAGGCGGCACTCGACGCCGCCGAGGCGGTGCTGCGCCGGGGCGAGCTGTTCGGCATCTTCCCCGAGGGCACCCGTTCCCGCGACGGGTTCCTGCACAAGGGCCGCACCGGCGCGGCCCGGCTGGCGCTGAAGGTCGGCTGTCCGATCTATCCGGTCGGCGTCGTCGGCACCCGTGAGATCCAGCCGCCCGACGCCAAGGTGCCCAAGACCGGGCATGCCGTGCACGATCAGCATCGGCCGGCCGATCCGCACGGAGCGCTATCGCAAGCGGGCCCACGACCACCTGGTCCTGCGCCAGATCACCGACGAGCTGATGTTCGAGATCCGAGAGCTCACCGGCCAGGAGTACCGCAACGTGTACGCCAGCTCGAAGGCCGAGACGGAGCCCACCGTGCTGGCCGAGGTCGGCGCCGGTTGGACGACGCTCGCGCCGAGCCCGTCGGCGCCCTGACGCTGGCATCGCACTGAGAATCTGCCCGAGCCGGCACGAGCGCGCTCGGTAGGCTCGCGGCCGCTATGGCTGACATCTCCGTGCTCCTTCCCGACGGGTCGTCTCGTTCGCTACCCGAGGGGTCCACCGCGGCCGACCTGGCCGCGTCGATCGGCTCCCGGCTCGCCAAGGCGGCGGTCGCCGCGGTCGTCGACGGGGACGAGTGGGACCTGACCCGGCCGCTCCCGGACGGCGCCACGGTGGCCATCGTCACGGCCGACTCCGACGCGGGCCGCCACGTGCTGCGCCACTCGCACGGCGCACGTGCTGGCCCAGGCCGTCACGCAGCTGTTCCCCGGCGCCAAGTTCACGATCGGCCCGGCGATCGAGGACGGCTTCTACTACGACTTCGACCTGCCCGGCGGGCGCCACGTTCTCGCGAGGACGACCTCGCTCGGCATCGACGCCCGCATGCGCGAGATCATCAAGGCCGACCAACCGTTCGTCCGCAGCGAGGTTCCGGTCGCCGATGCGCTCGCGCTGTTCGCCGACCAGCCGTACAAGTGCGAGATCATCGAGCGGGTCACGAGCGGGCGCGAGCCGACGGCGCCGACGCAGCCGAGCTCGGTGGCGGCGAGACGATCAGCGTCTACCGCAACACCGACGTCGTTCGTCGACCTGTGCCGCGGCCCGCACGTCCCGAGCACCGGCCGCTCGGGCACTTCAAGCTGATGAAGGTCGCCGGGGCCTACTGGCGGGGCAACGAGAAGGGCCCGATGCTGCAGCGCATCTACGGCACGGCGTGGGAGTCGAAGGCCGCGCTCGACGAGCACCTGCACCGTCTGGCAGAGGCCGAGAAGCGCGACCACCGCAAGCTCGCCGTCGAGCTCGACCTGCTGAGCTTCCCGCACGAGCTCGGCGGCGGCCTGGCGGTCTGGCACCCGAAGGGCGCCGCGGTCCGCAAGCTGATGGAGGACTACAGCCGCGCTCGGCACACCAACGGCGGCTACGAGTTCGTCTACACGCCGCACCTGGCCAACGCCGAACCTGTTCGAGACGTCGGGCCACCTCGACTTCTACAAGGACGGCATGTACCCGCCGATGGAGATGGACAACGGCACGTACTACCCGAAGCCGATGAACTGCCCGATGCACTGCCTGATCTACCGCAGCCGGCAGCGCTCGTATCGCGAGCTGCCGCTGCGGCTGTTCGAGCTCGGCACGGTGTACCGCTACGAGCGGGCCGGCACGCTGCACGGGCTGCATGCGGATCCGCGGCTTCACCCAGGACGACAGCCACATCTTCTGCACCGAGGAGCAGCTGCAGGACGAGATCGCGTCGCTGCTCGACTTCGTGCATGTCGCGTGCTGCGGGCGTTCGGGTTCGACGACTTCCAGGCCAACCTGTCGACCAAGGACCCGGAGAAGTACGTCGGGTCGCGACGAGATCTGGGAGAAGGCGACCGACGCGCTGCGCGCCGCGCTCGAGCGGTACGGCCTCGAGTACAAGATCAAGGAGGGCGACGCCGCGTTCTACGGCCCGAAGATCGACATCGACGTGCGCGACGCCATCGGCCGCACGCTGGCAGCTGTCGACGATCCAGTGCGACTTCAACCTGCCCGAGCGGTTCGACCTCGAGTACGTCGGCGCCGACAACGCCCGCCACCGGCCGATCATGTTGCACCGGGCGCTGTTCGGTTCGGTCGAGCGGTTCTTCGGTGTGCTCGTCGAGCACTACGCCGGCGCGTTCCCGGCGTGGCTGGCGCCGGTGCAGGCCCGCGTGCTCCCGGTCGCCGCGGCCCACGAGGAGTACGCCGCGCAGGTCGTCGCAGCGGCTGCAGGCGCGCCGGGTTCCGGGTCGACCTGGTCGAGGCCGACGACCAGCTCGGCAAGCGCATCCGCACCGCCAAGCTGGAGAAGCTGCCCTACGTGCTCGTGGTCGGCGACGACGACGTCGCCAACGGCACGCTCGGCGTCAACCCGCGCGGCGGCGAGGTCGAGCGCGACGTGCCGCTCGACGACTTCGTCGAGCGGCTCGCGCCGAGGTCGCGGTGGCCGAACGTCGCCGCCGGTGCCGATGACCGTCTCGAGCACCTCTGGAACGGCTGGCGGACGCGCGTACGTCGCAGTCGAGCGGCGCCGCGGGCGGCGTCGACCCCGACGACGCCGCGAGCGTCTTCACGCGGATCCTCGCGAGCGGGCTGCCCGACGACGAGACCCACATCGTGCATCGGGGCGAGACGTGCTTCGCGATCCTGAACGCGTTCCCGTACGCGATCGGGCCACGTCTGGTGCTGCCGTACCGCGAGGTGGCCGATCTCGAGGACCTCGACGCCGGCGAGACGCCGAGCTGTGGGCGATCGACGACCGACGCCGTCCGGGCCGTCAAGGCGGCGTACCGCCCGGAGGGCTGAACGTCGGGATCAACCTCGGCAAGGCGGCCGGCGGCAGCGTGCGCCGAGCACCTCCATGTCCACGTCGTGCCCCGCTGGACCGGCGACGCCAACTTCATGACCGCCATCGCCAACACCCGCACCTTGCCCGAGGCGCTCGCGGACACCGCGGCGCAAGCTTCGCGCGGCCTGGCCCCGGTCACGGTGCGGCTCCGGCCTACGCTGGACGGTGATGGCCGAAGACGCCGACCGTCGAGTCCGACGAGATCCGCGACGAGCTCCCGGACGACCTGAACGCCACCGAGTTCGTCGGGCCGTACCAGTTCCCCGACAACAGCCGCCGCCGGATCCCGGGCGTACATCTACCTCGGTCGTCGCCGTCAGCTGCCTCGTGCGTCTGGCTGCTCGACGAGCGACGACGCCGTGCTGGTCAACCGTGGCCTGCTGCTCGGCGGCGGTGCTGCTCGGCGCGTCGGGCTGCTGTCGATCACCTCCGGCTGGCGGATGAGCGTCGACGAGAAGCGACGCACTGGTCGCGGCCAACGCGGTGGTCGGCTTCCCGGTCGGGCACGCCTCGGCCCAGCAGGTCTGGCGCGGCCTGCGCAGCCGGCCGACGTGGCGGGTGCTGTGCTACTCGGCCGAGGAACCGCCCGAAGCGGCGGGCTTCGTGCTCGTCGACGCGATCGACGGTCGCCGTCGAGCACCTCGTCGAGGACAACCCCGAGGATCTCTCGGAGTAGCGACACTGAGTCGTCGTCAGCCGCCGGTGAGTTCCCGGCCACGATGATCGGCATCCATCGTCGGCGGGTCGAGCACCTCGGAGCTCGTCGGGGGCGTGCGCGCAGCACGTTGTCGACGTACGACGGCACCGCGACTTCGATACCGACGTCGCTGCTCGGCCGGCTCCGACAGGAACCAGCGGTGCTCGAGCAGCTGGTGGAAGAACTCGGCCGGCTCCAGCTTCGCCGACAGTTCCTCGGGGATCGCATGCACCGCCGGCTCGTAGACCTGGTCCAGCCAGCGCGCTGCCGACCATCTTCTCCGGAGGCGCCGACCGTTGCTGCCCGCTCGAGCTCGAGTCCCGGAACTGGACGGATGTCGTTGAGCAACCGGCGGGCCTGGTTCTCGCCGGTGTGCAGACCGGTGAGCGCTGCGAGTCGGGGCGCGTAGTACCCGATCTCGACGACGCGGGGACGAGCCGGATCCGATCGCCACCGACGCCCGGCCTGTACTCGAGCTCGCCGACGTCGAAGCCGAGGTCGTGGAGCCGACGGATCGCGCTGCTCGATGCGGTAGCGCCTCGTCGGCGTCGAACAGCTCTCCTGGCGGTGAGCTCGTCCACAGCTGCTGGTAGCGACGCTCGACTCGACACGGTCTCGAACGGGTCGATGCCGTCGGCCAACCGGCCGCCGAGCTGGAGGTCGAACAGACCGCCGGCGATGTTCTCGACCGCGATCGTCGAGATCGGCAGCGCGCTGCCCGTCGGTCAGCCCAGGGTGCAGCTCACCGGTCTCGACGTCGATGGCGGCAGCGCGTCTGGCTGGACCAGCGCTACGAACCCACCATCGCGGCGATCTCGGCCGAACTGGTCGACAAGCTGGAGCCGGCCGAGTTGTACCACCAGGTCCTCGAACACCGCTGGTTCCTGTCGGAGGCCGGCGGGCAAGGACGTCGGTCTCGAGGCTGCCGTGGCGTCCTACGTCGACAATGTCTTGCGCCACGCGCCCGACGAGCTGCGGGTGATGGACCCGCTCGACCATGGAGATCCCGATCATCCGCTCATAGGAGCGGCCCGAGTCACGCGCCGCGGTGGGTCCGGAGGACGGGCCGTTTCCGTCGTGTCGTCCTCGGTCGAGGCGGCGGACTCAGCCGGGACGTCGGCCCACTCGGTGAGGTCTTCGGGGTTGTCCTCGACGATGTGCTCGATCGTGCGACCGTCCACGGCGTCGATCAGCACGAAGGCCCGCCGCTTCGGCGGCTCCTCGGCCGAGTAGGCCAGGATCCGCCACGTCGGGCGGCTGCGCAGGCCACGCCACACCTGCTGGGCCGACGCGTGACCGACCGGGAACTCGACCACCGCGTTGGCCCGCACGAGGGCGTCCTTCTCGTCGACCGTCATCCGCCAGCCCGAGGTGATCGACAGCAGGCCCATCGCGGCCGAGCAGCCCCGCGGCGAGCAGCAGACCGCCGTTGATCAGCACGGCATCGTCGCCCTTGGTGAGGTAGAGCACCAGACAGACCGCCGCCACCACGAGGTAGATCACCCCGGGACCCGGCGGCGGCTGTTGTCGGGGAACTGGTACGCACCGACGAACTCCGCCACGTTCAGGTCGGCGGGGAGTTCGTCGCGGATCTCGCCCGCGGCGCAGGTTCTCGGCCATCACCGCAGAGCGTAGGCCGTCCGGTCACCCGAGCGGCCAGGCCGCCTCGGATCCGCGCCGCGGTGTCGGGCAGCGCCTCGGGCAGGGTCCGGGCCGACGGCGAGTGCCGTCATGAAGTTGGCGTCACCCGTCCAGCGGGGCACGACGTGGACGTGGAGGTGCTGGCTGACGCTCCCGCCGGCCGCCTTGCCCAGGTTGATGCCCGACGTTGATCCCCTGCGGCCGGTAGGCCGCCTTGACGGCCCGGACGCAGTCGGTCGTGGTCGGCCCACAGCTCGGCCGTCTCGCTCGGCGTCCAGGTCCTCGAGGTCGGCGACCTCCCGGTACGGCAGCATCAGCACGTGGCCCGACCGAGTACGGGAAGGCGTTGAGGATCGCGAAGCACCCGCTCGCCCCGATGGACGATGTGGGTCTCGTCGTCGGGCAGCCCGCTCTCGAGGATCCGGGTGAAGATGCTGCGGTCGTCGTCGGGATCGACGCCCCCGCGGCGCCGTCGGACTGGACGTACGCCGCCCGCCACCCGTTCCAGAGCTGCTCGAACGTCATGGAGCCGACGGCAGGACCTCGGCCACCGCGACGTCGTCGCGGCAGCCGCTCGATGAACTCGTCGAGCGGCACGTCGCGCTCGACCTCGCCGCCACGCGGGTTCACGCCGAGGGTGCCGTTGGCGACGTCGTCGTCACCGACGACGAGCACGTAGGGCAGCTTCTCCAGCTTGGCGGTGCGGATGCGCTTGCCGAGCTGATCGGTCGCCTCGACGACGTCGACCCGAAGCCCTGGCCGCACGCAGCTCGGCCGCCGACCTGCGCGGCGTACTCCTCGTGGGCGGTGGCGACCGGGCAGCACCCGCACCTGCACCGGCGCCAGCCACGTCGGGAACGCGCCGGCGTAGTGCTCGACGAGCACGCCGAAGAACCGCTCGATCGAACCGAACAGGGCGCGGTGCAACATGATCGGCCGGTGCCGGCCGTTGTCGGCGCCGACGTACTCGAGCTCGAACCGCTCGGGCAGGTTGAAGTCGCACTGGATCGTCGAGAGCTGCCAGCGGCGGCCGATGGCGTCCCGCACGTCGATGTCGATCTTCGGGCCGTAGAACGCGGCGTCGCCCTCCTTGACCCCGTACGCGCAGGCCGTACGGCTCGAGCGCGTCGCGCAGCGCGCTCGGTCGCCTTCGTCCCAGATCTCGTCGCGACCCACGAACTTCTCCGGGTCCTTGGTCGACAGGTAGGCCTGGAAGTCGGTGAAGCCGAAGGCCTTGAGCACCGAGATGACGAAGTCGAGCAACGACTTGATCTCGTCCTGCAGCTGGTCCTCGGTGCAGAAGATGTGGCTGTCGTCCTGGGTGAAGCCGCGGATCCGCATCAGGCCGTGCAGCGTGCCGGCCCGCTCGTAGCGGTACACGGTGCCGAGCTCGAACAGCCGCAGCGGCAGCTCGCGGTACGAGCGCTGCCGGCTGCGGAAGATCAGGCAGTGCATCGGGCAGTTCATCGGCTTCAGGTAGTACGTGCCGTTGTCCATCTCCATCGGCGGGTACATGCCGTCCTTGTACCAAGTCGAGGTGGCCCGAGGTCTCGAACAGGCTCGCCGTTGGCGAGGTGCGGGCGTGTAGACGAACTCGTAGCCGCCGTTGCTCGTGGCGGGCCCGGCTGTAGTCCTCCATCAGCTTGCGGACGATCGCGCCCTTCGGGTGCCACACGGCCAGGCCGCCGCCGAGCTCGTGCGGGAAGCTCAGCAGGTCGAGCTCGACCGCCAGCTTGCGGTGGTCGCGCTTCTCGGCCTCTTCCAGACGGTGCAGGTGCTCCTCGAGCGCGGCCTTGGACTCCCAGGCGGTGCCGTAGATGCGCTGCAGCATCGGGCCCTTCTCGTTGCCCCGCCAGTAGGCGCCGGCGACCTTCATCAGCTTGAAGTGGCCGAGGCGGCCGGTGGTCGGCACGTGCGGGCCGCGGCACATGTCGACGAACGCGTCGGTGTTGCGGTAGACGCTGATCGTGTCGCCGCCGCCGAGCTCGCTCGGCATCGGCGCCGTCGGCCGCGCCCGCTCGGACCCGCTCGATGATCTCGACCTTGTACGGCTGGTCGGCGAACAGCGCGACGGCATCGTCGATCGGGAGCTCGCTGCGGACGAACGGCTGGTCGGCCTTGATGATCTCGCGCATGCGCGCGTCGATGCGTGCGAGGTCGTCCTCGGAGAACGTCGGCGCCGCCGGGCAGGTCGAAGTCGTAGTAGAAGCCGTCCTCGATCGCCGGGCCGATCGTGTACTTGGCGCCGGGGAACAGCTGGGTCACGGCCTGGGCCAGCACGTGGGCCGTGGAGTGGCGCAGCAGGTGGCGGCCCGCGTCGGAGTCGGCCGTGATGATGGCGACCGTCGGCGCCGTCGGGAAGCGGCACGGTCAGGTCCCACTCCTCCCCGTCGACGGTCGCGCCGACGGCCGCCTTGGCGAGCCGGGAGCCGATCGAAGCGGCCAGATCGGCCGCGGTGGACCCGACGGGTAGCGAACGAGACGACCCGTCGGGGAGGAGTACGGAGATGTCAGCCATAGCGGCCGTCGAGCCTACCGAGCGCCGCTCGCCGCCGGCCCGGCAGGTTCCTCAGCGACGGCGACGTACGACGCCGACGGCGCCGCGACGCGGTCGCGTCGTCGTGCATCGGCGACGTGGCCCGACCTCGGCCGGCACCGTCGGCTCGGTCTCGGCCTTGGAGCCGGCGTACACGTTCCGGTACTCCTGGCCGGTCAGCTCGCGGATCTCGAACATCAGCTCGTCGGTGATCTGGCGCAGGACCAGGTGGTCGTCGGCCCGCTTGCTGTAGCGCTCGGCGTTGATCGGCCGGCCGATCTTGATCGTGCACGGCAGGCACGGTCTTGGGCAGCCTTGGCGTCGGGCGGCTGGATCTCGCGGGTGCCGATGACGCCGACCGGGAAGATCGGGCACCCGACCTTGAGGGCCAGGCGGGCCGCGCCGGTGCGGCCCTTGTACAGGTAGCCGTCGCGGGACCGGGTGCCCTCGGGGAAGATCCCGAACAGCTCGCCACGACGCAGCACCGCCTCGGCGGCGTCGAGCGCGGCCTGTGACTCGTTCGCCGCCGGCGCGGTCGATCGGGATCATGCCCATCGCCGGGAACAGCAACTTGGTCTTCCACGAATCCATGTACTCGGCCTTGCCGACGAAGCTGATCCGGCGCGGCACGGTGAGCATCAGGAACGCCGAGTCGAGGAAGCTCACGTGGTTCGGGCACAGGATCGCCGGGCCGTCGACCGGGCAGCCGGTCGTAGCCCTCGAGCGTGAACTCCAGAGGCGCCGGGCCACGGCGGACGCGACGCCGCGGGTGCGGTCCTGCAGCTTGCCGGCTCCCTGGAACTCGGTCACGAGACGCGTGCATGCCCGACTGCGGCCCGGTCAGCTGATGACGTGCGGAGACAGCGCTACGGTCGACGCCGCTGTCAGCTGGACGGGTCAGTCGGTGGAGGTCGACGCCGAGCAGGGCCGCCGCCGCGGTGACGACGTCGCCGCCGGCGGCCGCCGTCGTCGATCAGCGGCGAGCGCGCCGCGGGGTGTCGAGGTCGTCGTCGAGCGCGCGCCCGCACGTCGTCGAGCAGGCGCGCCGTCGGCCGACGCCCGGGCGCGCCTCGGCCAGGCGTCGAGCCGGCGCCGCGGTCGCGCGGCATCAGGTCGTCGTCCCAGCTCCACTCGGTGCGGTAGTGGTGCTCGATGATCGCCAGGCGGATCGCCCGCGGGTCCCACGTCTCGCGGAGCTTGTCGACGAACACCAGGTTGCCGAGGCTCTTCGACATCTTCGCGCCGTCCATGAACACCATGGCGACGTGCATCCAGTGGCGCACGAACGGCTCGCCCGTGGCCGCCTCGCTCTGGGCCCGCTCGCACTCGTGGTGGGGGAAGATCAGGTCGGCTCCCCCGCCGTGGAGGTCGATCGTGGTGCCGAGCTCGCGCAGCGCCAGCGCCGAGCACTCGATGTGCCAGCCCGGCCGGCCCGGGCCCCCACATCGTCTCCCACGCCGGCTCGTCGTCGGCCGACGGCTGCCACAGCACGAAGTCGAGCGGGTGGCGCTTGTCGGGGTCGTCGACGTCGCCGCCGCGCTCGCGGGCGAAGCTCGATCATCTGCTCGTCGGCTGTAGTGGCTGACCGACCGAAGCTGCGGGAACCTTGGTGACGTCGAAGTACACCGAGCCGCCGGCCTGGTAGGCGAAGCCCCGGTCGAGCACCATGCCGATGAACCCCCGGATGTCGGGGATCGCCGACGACGCCCGCGGCGTCGAGTACACCGGGCAGCACGTTGAGCGCCACCATGTCGCGCTCGAACCGGGCCTCCTCGGCGGCGGCCAGGTCGAGGTAGTGGACCCCGAGCTGGCGGGCCTTGGCGAACAGCGGGTCGTCGACGTCGGTGACGTTGCGGACGCACCGGACCTCGTGGCCGAGGTCGATCAGCCGGCGCTGGAGCACGTCGTAGGTGACGAAGACCGAGGCGTGGCCGAGGTGGGTCGCGTCGTACGGCGTGATGCCGCACGTGTACATCGTGACGAGCGGGCCCGGCTCGAACGGGACGACCGCCTGGCGGGCGGTGTCGTAGAGGCGCATCGGCATGGCGGAACGTCCTGAGCTCAGGCTCCTGATTCCCGTGAGCTTCGGAGCGACCCGGGTCTTGTAGCGGATGTTGAGCTGCAGCAGCACGGCGGTGAAGGCCTCGATCGCCGTGGCGTTCTGCAGCTCGCCGGCGTCGAGCGGCGCGGCAGCCGGGGATCTTGCCGACGATCTCGGACACGACCTTGGTGGCCGTCGGATCGTCGGAGCAGATCAGCACGTCGGAGTCGATCGGCTCGCCGAGTGGCCGAGTTCCTTGGCCGGCAGATGGTGGAACGCGGCGACGACCCGGCAGCCTCGGGCACCGCGGCCTGGATGTGGGCGGCCACGCTGCCGCGCGGCGGAACCAGCGGATGGAACTCGTTGCCCAGCCGGACCAGGGCGTTCGCCATGCTGATCACGACCTTGCCGGCGAGATGCTCGGCGACCGAGGTCGCCGTGGTCGCCGGCGCGAGTCCCACGGGGTGGCGAGGACGACGACGTGGGCCATGGCGGCGGCCGGTGTTGTCGCCGGCCTCGATGTTCAGCTCGAGGTCGGGCCACTTCGCGAGCAGCTCGTCGCGACTTCCATGGCCCGGTACTTCGACCGTGAGCCGAGGACGACGTGGTAGCCGACCGAGGCCAGGCGAGCGCCGAGCGCCGTTCCCGCCGGACCCGGTTCCTCCGAGGATTCCGATCTGCATGGCGCCAGCTAGCACACCGAGGCTGTTCGCGACCGAGTCGGCAATCCGACGACGCGCTCCGTGCGCCGAGACGGGGCGGTCGACGCGCTACGGTCGCTGGCCCATGGGTCTCCTCGACGGCAAGCGCATCGTCATCACCGGCGTCCTCACCGACGCCTCGCTCGCCTTCGGCGTGGCCAAGCTGGCCCAGGAGGAGGGCGCCGAGATCGTCCTCACCGGCGCCGGCCGGGCGTTGTCGCTGACCGCAGCGCACGGCCCGCAAGCTGCCGGCGCCGGATCCAGGTCTTCGAGCTCGACGTCACCCAGCCGGACCACCTGCGTCGCCGTCCGCGATGCGCTCGCCGAGCGCTGGGGCCGGGTCGACGGGGTGCTGCACTCCATCGGGTTCGCGCCCGAGTCGTGCCTCGGCGACGACTTCATGGCGGCCCCCTGGGACGACGTCGCCGTCGCGATGCACATCTCGGCCTACTCGCTGAAGGCGTTGGCCGAGGCGTTCGTGCCGCTGATGACCGCCGGCGGCTCGATCGTCGGCCTCGACTTCGACAACCGCGTCGCCTGGCCGGCCTACAACTGGATGGGCGTGGCCAAGGCCGCGCTCGAGTCGACCAGCCGCTACCTGGCCAAGGAGCTCGGGCCCGAAGGGCATCCGCTGCAACCTCGTCGCGGCCGGACCGATCCGGACGATGGCGGCCAAGTCGATCCCGGGCTTCAAGAAGTTCGAGGACGTGTGGGACGACCGGGCGCCGCTCGGCTGGGACATCAACGACTCGACCGCAGTCGCCAAGGCGTGCGTCGCGCTGCTGTCGGACTGGTTCCCGATGACGACCGGCGAGATGATCCACGTCGACGGCGGCTTACCACGCCGTCGGCGCCTGACCCCGCTCCGCTCAGCCGTCGGTGGACGTCGCTGGTTCGACGCCGCGGTCGGCGGCGGACCGTCGGCGGTGGTCGACGACGGCGGTTCCGTCGTCGGGAGGCCCCATGGGCGGCGTCCCGGTCGTCGGTCACCGTCGATCGTTCCCGGGGCCGTCGGCGCGGCGCGTCGGGGTGGTCGTCATGGCGGCGTGCCCGGGGATCGTGGTGGTCGTCGGCCCGGGGGCACGGTGAGCCTGGTCGGGTCGACGTCGCAGCCGCAGTAGGCGCCTCCGGCCGTGTCGCCCAACCGCGGGATCGGTGTCGACCTCGCCGATCCTGCACAACCCGAAGACGTACAGCCCGGCGAAACCGAAGTCGTCACGCATCTCACGTGAACACGCATTCGGCCGGGCCGACGGCGACCCCGGCGAGCCCGAGGATCGGCGCGGCGACGCGGCCGTACTCGCCCGGGTCGACGCAGCCGTCGAACACGCCGAAGATCGCTGCCTGGACCTCGAACGGCTGCTCGACGACGACCCCGGCGAGCCCCAGTCGCTCGCAGCGCTCGACGTCGACGGCCTCGATCAGCCCGTCGGCGATGCACGTCAGCTGGTCGGGTCGAGCTCGACCCCGATCATCGCTCGGGATCTCCTCGACCAGGCGGCGACCACCGCCGCCGGGAGGTCGGCGTCGCTCGGGACGGTTGGCACCGGGCAGGATGAGGGTGTCGGCGTCGTCGTCGGCGGCCCGTCGGCTCGGGTCGAGCCGTTCTCGTCGTCCGGTGCAGCCACCGGCGAGGCGACACGCGCCGAACACGGCGAGGGCGAACAGACGGCGCACGCGGAGAGTCTCGCAGCGCTCGCTCCTCGATCGCTCGCCGGCCGGGTCGGTCGCCTTCGGATGCTCGACGCGCGTCGGTGCCGATCACGTGGCAGACTCCGGACCCGTGACCCTCGACACGCGCAAGTGGTTCGACCGCTCGCAACCGCAGACGCTGCAGATCGCGACCTGGTTGCTCTACCTCAACGGCGTCTTCGCCCTGATCGGACTGATCGACTCGAGCGGTGAGAGCGGGCGTCGCGCGAGGGTGTCAAGGGCGGTCTCGGCTCCTCGTCGGCCTGGCTGTCTCGTCGTCGCCTACGCAGCCGGCGGATTCCTGATGGCCAACGAGCGCAAGCTCGGCTACTACCCCGCCATCCTCGCCGCGCTCTCCCCGTTCCTGTTGCGCTTCTGGGTCTTCTCCGGCGTCGGTGCCTGCGGCCGACAGCTGACCGGCGGCCAGGGCACCTGATCGCGTTCATCTTCGACGCCGCACTGTTCGTGCTCCTGCTGCATCCACAGAGCCGGAGCCATGAGCGGATCTGGTTCAAGTAGCCGACGAGTCGATTCGACGCTTCTCGGCGGCCGTCGCTAGGGTCCGCGGCCGTGGCTCTCGACGGTCGGCGACGTCCATGAGGCGATCGCCGCCTCCCGTCCCGACGAGCCGTGTCTCGTGGCCGGCGAGACGGACGTTCACCTGGCGCGAGGTCACCGAGCGGACCAGCCGACTCGCCAACGCGCTCGCCGCCGCGGGCTCGGTGCACACCTAACGTGCGGCGCTCCGACCGTGGGAGAGCGGCCAGGACCACCTCGCGATCTACCTCCACAACGGCAACGAGTACCTCGAGGCGATGCTCGGCGCGTTCAAGGCCCGGGTCGCCCCGTTCAACGTCAACTACCGCTACGTCGCCGAGGAGCTGCGCTACCTGCTCAACGAGCCGGGCGCCCGGCGATCGTGTTCCACACCGCGTTCGCCCCGATGCTGGCCGAGGTGCTGCCCGAGCTTCCGCGACTCGAGTTCCTGTTCCAGGTCGCCGACGCGTCGGGCAACCCGCTGCTCCCCGGCGCCGTCTGGTACGAGGACGCGCTGGCCGCGCATCGCCGGCCAGCGCCCGCCGGTCGACGCCGTCACCGGACGACCTCTACATCCTCTACACCGGCGGCACGACCGGCATGCCGAAGGGCGTGCTCTGGCGCCAGGGCGACGCCCTCTTCGAGTGCTTCGGCGGGCCCGACGACCGCGACCATCGATCGACGACATCGTCGCGCGCGGCGACGAGCGGACGCCGGGCGTTGCTGACGGCGCCGTTCATGCACGGCGCCGGGCACTGGGTCAGCTTCAGCACCTGGCACGCCGGCGGCACGATCTACCTGCCAGCCGTCCCCGACCGGCTCGACCCGGCCGACGTCTGGCGGCTGGTCGAGCGGGAACGGATCGACTTCCTCCTGATCGTCGGCGACGCCTTCGCCCGCCCGCTGCTCGACGAGCTCGACCGCGGGCGACTACGACGTGTCGTCGCTGACCGTCGTGCTCTCCGGCGGCGCGCCGCTGTCGGACCGCGTTGAAGCAGGCAGCTGCTCGATCGCCTCCCGGGGGTGATGATCCTCGACGGCCTCGGCTCGTCGGAGTCGGGCGGGCATGCTGCTCACGATCTCGACGCGGCGACGGCCGACGGCCGGCGCCGGTTCCCGCCGCGCCGACAGCGCGGTCGTGCTCGACGAGCCGACTCGACCGGGTGCTGGAGCCGGGCGACCCCGAGCTCGGCTGGCTGGCCAAGCGTCGGCGGCCTCGCGCTCGGCTACCTCGGCGACCCGGCAAGACCGCGCAGACCTACCCGGTGATCGACGGCGTGCGTTACGTCGTCCCCGGCGACCGTGCCCAGCCGACTAGCCGACGGCACGCATCGAGCTCCACGGCCGGGACTCGGTCGACGATCAACTCCGGCGGCGAGAAGATCTTCGCCGAGGAGGTCGAGGCGGCGCTGAAGGCCCATCCCGGCGGTCTACGACTGCCTCGTGGCCGGCCGGCCGAGCGAGCGCTGGGGCAGGAGGTCGTGGCCATCGTCCAGCTCCGGCCGGGGGCGGACGCTCGACCCGACGAGCAGCTGCAGCGAGGTCGCCGGCGACGCACATCGCCCGGTTCAAGCTGCCGAAGGCCTTCGTGTTCGTCGACGCAGGTCGTACGCTCGCCGCGCGGCAAGGCCGACTACCGCTGGGCCGACAGGCCGTCGGCGCCGAGACACGGAGAGCGAACCGGTGACAGCTGCAGACGACCGTGGGACGGCGACGAGCTGCCGACCGGGCGAGGCCAAGGTGCGCGCGGTGCGCGAGATGTTCGACACCATCGCCCCGCGCTACGACCTGGTCAACCGGGTCATGACGTTCCGGCTCGACGTGCGGTGGCGACGACGAGCGGTCACGACCCTCGGCTCTGCCGACCGGCAGCCGGGTCGCTCGACCTGGCCTCGGGCACCGGCGACCTGTGCATCGAACTGCGAGCGCCGGGCCTCCGGCCGATCTCGGTCGACCTCTCGCTTCGGCATGCTGGCCGCCGACCGCAGCGGCGCGCCGCGGGTGCAGGCCGACATCCTGCGCCTCCCGTTCCCCGACGTGTCGCGTCGACGGCGTGACGTGCGGGTTCGCGCTGCGCAACCTGGTCGAGCTGCGGCCGTTCTTCGACGAGCTCGGGCCGGGTGGTCCGGCCCGGGCGGCCGCATCGCCCTGCTCGACGTCGGCGTCGCCCCGCAACCCGGTGCTCCGGTGGGGCAACGGCATCTACTTCGGCAAGGTCGTGCCCGAGGATCGGCGGGCTGCTGTCGCGACCCGGCGGCCTACCGCTACCTGCCCAAGAGCGTCGCCTACCTGCCCGAGCCGGACCGAGATGCTCGCGCTGCTGCGCCGCGCCGGCTTCGCCGACGCCGACCGCGACGGCGCTGAGCGGCGGGATCACCCAGCTGCTCACCGGCACCCGATCGTGAGCTGATGCGGGCCGTCACCCGGCCGCTCGCCGGCACCGTCGACCTCAACGGCTTCGCCCGCGGCGACGGTGTGCTGTTCGTCCGCGACGGCGTCGGCCTCGCCGGCCGAGGCGTCGCGGCCCGGGTGCCGGTCGACCGAGGTCGCCGAAGTGCTGGCCGCGATCGAGACCGATCGACGAGGTCGGCCAGCCCGGCTGCGGCCCGGTGGCCATCGGCGTGCTGCCGTTCCGCCGGGGCTCCCGGCCGAACTGATCATCCCGGCGGTGGTCGTCGGCAAGGGCCCCGACGGCCACCGGTGGGTCACCACGATCGACGACGCCGAGCCCGACCTGCGACGGTGCCGCACGCCTCCGGTGCCGCCGGTCAACGAGTTCCCGGTCCGGCCGGCTGACCCCGGTCGACGACTATCTCGCCGCCGTCGCCGCGGCCCGCGACGCCGTGCGCCGGCGGGAGCTCACCAAGGTCGTCATCGCCCGCGACGTCGTCGTCGAGGCCGCGCGACCCGCTCGACGTCCACGCCGTCCTGCTGCGCCTGCGGGCCTCGTTCGGATCGAGCTACCGCTACTCGCGTCGACGGCTTCGTCGGCGCCTCGCCGGAGCTGCTGGTGCCCGCCACGGCGACGTCTGCCGTTCCCACCCGCTGGCCGGCACGGCGCCGCGCACCGGCGACCCGACGACCGACGCCCGGCTGGCCGCCGAGCTGCATCGCCAGCATGAAGAACCAGGTCGAGCACCGGGTGGTGATCGACGTCGTCCACGACACGCTGCTCCCGTACTGCAGCTACCTCGACTGGGAGCCGGAGCCGTCGATCGTGGCGGTGGCCAACGTGCAGCACCTCGGCACGCTGATCGAGGGCCGGTTCTCGCGACCCGCCCCCGAACGTGCTCGAGCTCGCCCGGCTGCTGTCGCCCGACCCCGGCGCTCGGCGGGCACCCCCGGGACGAGGCGCTCGCCCTGATCGACCGAGCTCGAGCCGTTCGAGCGTGGCCGCTACGGCGGCGCCGGTCGGCTGGGTCGACGCCGCCGGCAACGGCACCTGGGCGGTGGCCATCCGCTGCGCCGAGCTGTCCGCCGACCGCCGCCGGCCCGGCTGTTCGCCGGCGGCGGGATCGTCGCCGACAGCGACCCGCTGGCCGAGCTGGCCGAGACCCAGGCCAAGTTCCAGGCCATGCTCTCGGCCATCGTCCGTCCCTGATCGAGCCGCCGGATCGGCGCAGCCGGGAGTCGGCGCGCGGAGTCAGACGTTGAAGCAGCGGCTCGTCGCTGAGCGCGACCGGAACGGGCCAGCCGGCGTCGCTGACGCCGGAGCGTCCGGCCCACGGGTTGACGCACCGCCGGCGGCGGATCGCCGCGCGGGTAGCGGCGGGCCGGGGCCGCGCCGACCTTGCCGCCGTGTCGACGACGACCACCGGCGTGCCGATCTCGGCCCAGTTCCAGAGGAACTCGGCGTCTTCGGGTGCCTGGCGGACACAGCCGTGCGAGGCCGGGTGACCGAGCGTCGAGGTCGACTGGATGTAGCCGGACTGGGTTGCGGGGAATGGCGTGGAACCCGATCGACAGCCCTTCGTCGCCGATCGCGAACCGCATCATGAAGTCGAGCTTGACGTTCGGGTTGTCCTTGACCGAGTTGTAGCGGACGGTCGAGTAGACCCAGAACGTCCCGTCCCCGGCAGCGTGCGCTGGGTGTGGCCGGACACGGCGTAGTCGCGGGTCACCGTCTCGTCGGCCTCGACCAGCCAGACGTGCATCGTGCCCATGTCGTAGACGACCCGACGGCCGCGCCCGCTGTCGGCCGGGACCGGCGCGGAGCGCCTCGTGGGCGGCGGTGCTCTGCGGCGCCCGAACGCCACGGCGCGACGAGACCATCGGAGGCCGAGCACGGCGCAGTCGAACGGGAACGCACCGCCACGATTTTGCCATGCAACGCCCGCGACCGGTCACCCGGGCGCTCGGGTGTCAGTCCGAGGGCGGGCACGATCACGGCGGTGGATCCTCTCGTGGACGGCGACGTTGGCCGCCCGATCGGTGCGGCGACGCACGACCGAGCCGCTCCCGGTCGAGCGAGCCGAGCGATCCCGGCGACGTCGTCCGAACGGCAGCGAGCTCCGGGCAGCCAAGCCGTGAGCGGCGGCGAGGACGGCGAGGTCGGTGCCGTGGGGGGTCCCGAAGAGCTGCTCGAACCGCTCGGTCGGCAGCGCCGCGGCCTGGGGCAGGAAGGAGAAGATCGCCGCCCCCGTCGTTGTCGACGACCACGATCGTCAGATCGACGGCCGGCGCGCGGAGCGCGACCAGCGCCGCCGAGTCGTGCAGGAACGCGATGTCGCCGATGAGCAGCGCCGTCGGTGCGGCCGGCCAGGGCCACCCCGATCGCGGTCGAGACGACACCGTCGATCCCGTTGGCGCCGCGGTTGGCGTGGACGGTCGAGCCCGTCGCGTGGCGCGCCGTACCACTCCAGGTCGCGCACCGGCATCGACGACGAGACCACCAGCGTGGCCCCGTCGGGCACGGCGGCGACCAGCGTGCGGGCGATCGCCGGCTCGGTCAGCTGGATGCCCGCCGAGCTCGGCGGCGAGCGCACCCTGGGCCGCGTGCTCGGCCCGGCGCCACCGGGCGAGCCACGGCGTGCCGGACGCCCCGCGGACCACGGCCGTCGAGCTGCGGCACACACGCGCCGCCGGATCGGCGACGACGCGCAACGCCAGTCGTGGCCGGGTCGATCCACGCTCCCGTCGGCGTCACCTGGATCTGCTCGGCGCCCGCGGCCCACCCACTCGCCGAGCACCTTCGAGGCCGGCGGCGTGCCGAAGCGCAGCACGACCTCCGGCGCGTGGGCGGCGGCGAAGTCGGGGTGGCGCAGCAGGGCGTCGAAGGCGGCGACCGTCGTCGCCGGCGGCAATCGGCAGCCCGAGCGCGGATCGGCGAGCACCGGCCAACCGAGCTGCTCGGCGAGCGCGTGGATCGCCTCGGCGGCTCGGCCGATGCCGGCTCCCCCGCCGGCGACGATCACCCCCCGCTGGCGGTCGAGCCGAGCGCGACCAGCCGCCAGGGCGTCGGCGGTCGAGCCGTCGCGGTCGCCGAGCGGACGGCGACCCACGGGCCCGTCGATCGCGCCGGCGGCAGCGGGCCGGGCTCACCGACCAGCGGCTCCCGGAACGGCAGGTTGAGGTGCACCGGCCGGGCCGCGGCGCCGGTCGCTCGCACGGCCCGGCGCGCGAGCGGTCGCCACGTGGGCGCCTGGGTCCGCTCGGGCACGCCCGGGTCGTGGAACCAGCGCACCGCCGGCCCGTAGAGCGCGGATCTGGTCGATCGGTCTGGGGCGCGCCGACGTCGCGCAGCTCGGGTGGGCGGTCGGCGGTGCACACGACCAGCGGCACCTCGGCCTGATGGGCTTCGACGACCGCGGCGTGGAACTCGGCCGCGGCGGTGCCGCTGGTGCACAGCAGGACCGCCGGGACGCCGGTGGCCACGCCGATGCCCGAGCGCCATGAACGCCGCCGCACGCTCGTCGTGGACGACGTGGAGCTCGAGCTCGGATCGCGGCGGCGAGGGCGAGGGCGAGCGGCGTCGAGCGCGAACCGGGGGCGATCACGGCGTGGCGGACCCCGCACGCGACCCACTCGTCGACGAGGGTGGCGCAGAACGTCGCAGCGGGCAGTTTCACGGCATGGCCTCTATCGTGGCAGCCGTGCTGCGTCGAAGTCTGGTCCGACGTCGTGTGCCCCTGGTGCTACATCGGCAAGCGCACGCTTCGAGGCCGCGCTCGCGCAGTTCGAGGCGCCGACGACGTCGAGATCGTGTACCGCCCGTTCCAGCTCGACCCGACCGCGCCGCCCGGCGATCGCCACGCCGGTGGCCGAGGCCTACGCCAAGAAGTTCGGGGGCCCCGAGCGGGCCAGCCAGATCATCGGCCACGTCACCGCGTCGCCGCCGACGTCGGGCTCGACTTCCACCTGGACCGGGCCGTGCGGGCCAACACGCTCGACGCCCACCGGGTGCTCTGGCTCGCCGAGAGCACGGGCACCAGGGTGCGCTGAAGGAGCGGCTGCTGCAGGCCTACTTCGTCGACGGGCGCAACGTCGGCGATCGCCGACACGCTGGTGCGCCTGGCCGCCGAGGTCGGGCTCGACGGCCGAGGTGGCCGGCGTTCCTCGAGTCCGACGCGGGCGTGGGCGAGGTCCGCGACCAGCTCGCGCGCGCGGCCGTCGATCGGCATCACCGCGGTGCCCACCTACGTGATCGACGGCCGTTGGTCGATCCCCGGCGCCCAGGACCCCGAGACGTTCCTGCAGCGTGCTGCGAGAAGCTGCAGGACGCCGCCGAGTGACGGCGCCGGGCACCGATTGCCGTCACCCGGCGTCGGGCGACGGACCACGGGTCGCGTCCTGCTCCACGGGTTCACCCAGACCGGCCGGTCGTGGGGCCCCCTCGCCGACGGCTCGCCGACCGCGACGTGGCCGTGGTCGACCTGCCCGGCCACGGCGGCTCCGCGGGGTCGCGGCCGGATCTCTCGACGCCGTACCGGCCCTCGTCGAACCGTCGGCGCCGGGCAGTGTACGTCGGCTACTCGCTCGGCGGGCGCAGGCGCTGCACGTCGCCCTCCGCGCCCCGACTCGGTGACGGCCTCGTGCTCCTCGGCGCGACCGCCGGGATCGAGGACGCCCGGCGAACGCGCCGCCCGGCGGGCCGAGCGACGACGCGCCTCGCCGCCTCCATCGAGCCCGACGGCGTGGAGCACGTTCCTCGACGCGTTGGCTGGCCGGGCCGCTGTTCGCCCGCCTCTCGCCGGAGCGCGCCGACCTCGCCGACCGCCTTCGCAACACCGCCGCCGGGCTGGCCGTCGAGCCTGCGCCCCGCCGGCACCGGCACGCAGGACCCCCTCGTGGGATCGGCTCGCCGAGCTGACGATGCCGGTGCTGGTGGTGGCCGGCGACGCGACGACAAGTTCCGGCGCGCTCGGCGCGGCATGGCCGCCGCGGTCGGCCGCACGCCCGTTCGCCACGATCGCCGGCGCCGGTCACAGCGCCCACCTGGAGCAGCCCGACGCGTTCCTCGCCGCTGCTCGAAGTTTCTGCGCCGGTGCCACCGGCCTACTAGCGGCGCTCAGGACCCGCCGCCTCAGCCGCCGAGCGCCAGGCCGAGCGCGAACGCGGCGCCGAACACGAGCTGCAGCCGGCCGGTCCCGCCGAGCACGGCGATGAGTTCGCGCCCGATGGCCCCGCGACGGACGGTTCGCACCGGCGGCGCCACGCCGGGAGCACCGACGACGGCGCGACGAGCGCGGCCGGGTCGCCGGCTGAGCCGAGCGCCGCGGCGCTCACGACGCGCGACGCGCGATCAACGCCGTGTAGAGCCACCGGGTGCGCGGTCGCCGAGGCGCACCGCCAGGGTCCGCTTGCCCGCCTCGCGATCGGTCGGGATGTCGCGCAGGTTGTTGACCACCAGCAGCGCGCAGGCCAGGCAGCCGACCGGCACGCTCGCGGCCAGCGCGAGCCCGGTGAGCCGCTCGGCCAGCACGTAGGTGGTGCCGGCGGTCGCCACCAGCCCGAAGAACACGAACACGAACAGCTCGCCGAACCCGTAGTAGCCGTAGGGCTTCGGGCCGCCGGTGTAGAACCAGCCGGCGGCGATGGAGGCCGCGCCCGACGACGAACAGCTCGGGCCCGACGGCGAGCGGCGAGGGTCGCGCCGGCGACGGCCGCCACCCCGAAGGCGGCGAAGCGCCGCCCGCTTCACCGCACCGGGCGAGGCCAGCCCGCTGCCGACCAGGCGCACCGGCCCGACCCGGACGGTGTCGGTGCCCTTCACGCCGTCGCTGTAGTCGTTGGCGTAGTTGGTGCCGACCTGCAGGGCCAGCGACACGACCAGCGCGGCCGCGACCCGCCACCAGATGATGCCGCCGGCCTCGCCGACGGCACAGGCCGTCCCCACGGCCACGGGCACGACGGCGGCGGGCAGGGTGCGGGGACGGGCGCCGACCACCCACCGGTTCATCGCGCTCCGCATACCGCGACGGCGGTCCAGAATGGACGTTCATGGGAGCGAGTGTCGCAGACGACGACCGAAGGCAGATGAGGCACAGTCAAGCGGGATCGGTCCCGACCGCGGCCGCAGGACCGCGCCGGTGAACGACCTGGTCGCGCTCGATCTCCCGGCCGGCCCCGGGTTCGTTGATGAGCTGCGGCGGGCTGGGACGCCGGCGACGCCGTGCTCCCCCTCGATCAGCGGCTCCCTCCCCGGCCAAGCGGATGCTGCTCGAGTCGCCCGACCGGCCGTCGTGCTCGACTCCACCGGCACGTGCGTGCCAGGCAGCCCGGCCCCGTCGAACCCGGTGACGCCCTCGTGTGGCGACGAGTGGCTCCACCGGCACGCCGAAGGGCGTCGTGCTCACCCACGACGCGGTGGCGGCCTCGGCGAAGGCCACGAGTGCACGACTGGGGGTCGGGGCCCGACGACTGGCTGGCGTGCCTGCCGCTCGCCCACGTCGGCGGGCTCTCGGTGGTGACGCGCGCCCTGCACCGGCACCCGGTTCACGGTCCTGCCCGGCTTCGACCCGGGGCGGTCACGGTGCCGCCGAGAGGGGCCACCCTCGTCTCACTGGTGGCGACCGCCTTGGGCCGCATCGATCCGACGTGTTCCGGGTGATCGTGCTCGGCGGTAGCCGGCCCCCGAGACGCCGGCGAACGCGGTCACGACCTACGGCATGACCGAGACCGGCAGCGGCGTGGTCTACGACGGCGTCCCGCTCGACGGCGTCGAGTCGGCTCGCCGACGACGGCGAGATCCTGGTGCGGGGCCCGATGCTGCTGCGGTGCTACCGCGACGGTCGGACCCCCGAAGCGCCGACGGCTGGTTCCCGACCGGCGACCTCGGCGGGGAGCCGAGCGGTGCCCTGCTCGTCGACGGGCGGCGCGGCGACCTGATCATCACCGGCGGCGAGAACGTGTGGCCGGAGCCGGTCGAGGCGGTGTACGGCAGATCCCGCCGTGGCGGAGGTGGCCGTGGCGGCGCGCCGACCCGGAATGGGGTCACGCGTCGTGGCCTTCGTCGTGCCCGGGCCGGGCCGCCGACGCTCGACGAGGTCCGTGAACAGGTGAAGGCGCTTCCCGCGTTCTGCGCCCCCGAGCGGGTCGTCGTGGGCGATCCCCGCACGGCGCTCGGCAAGATCCGGCGCGCCGAACTGATCGAGCAGGTCAGCGGGCCCTGACGCCCGGGACGACGGTGCGTCCCTCGGTCGGGCATGCTAGGCGGTGCCGATCGCCGGAGCCGAGGAGGACACACCCATGGGAACGCTCGAAGGAAGGGTCGCGGGCTGGATCACCGGGGCCGGCCAATCGGCCGGGCGATCGCCTGTCGATACGCCGCCGAAGGCGCCGCGCTCGTGCTCGGCGACATCGACGAAGCTGCACTCGCCTCGGTCGCCGAAGAGTTGGGCGGCACGGTCACGGTGCTGCGGTCCGACGTGACCGAGGAAGCCGACATGGTTGCCCTCGCCGACCTCGCGATCGCGACGTACGGCCGCCTCGACGTGGCGGTTGCCAATGCCGGGTCTGGGGCGTTCTCCGCCGTGGTCGACCATCCGCTGGAGACGTGGCGGAGCATCGTCGACCTCTGCCTGACGGGGGTCTTCCTGACGTTCAAGCACGCCGGGCGGGTGATCAACGACGAGCGGCTCGATCATCGCCATCTCCTCGCTGAACGGCACCCAGCCCTCCGCCGGCATGGCCGCCTACTGTTCGGCCAAAGCCGCGGTGATCATGTCGCACCCGTCACCGCCATGGAGCTCGGTGATCGCCACATCCGTGTCAACGCCATCGCTCCAGGGCCTGGTCGAGACGGGCGCGACCTCGGGTTTCTGGATGGTGCCAGGGGTCGTCGAGTCCTTCGTCGAGAACACGACGCTCGGGCGCTTCGCCCAGCCTTCGGACATCGCCGATGTGGCGGCGTTCCTTGGCCAGTGAATCGTCGAGCTTCATCTCGGGTGCGGTGATCCCCGTCGACGGGGGTGCGGGCACCAAGAAGTACCCCGATCTCCCCGGCTTGTTCGCCGAGGCTGATCAGCCCCCCATGCGGACGCAGGCGCCGCCGTCGATGACGTAGGTCTCCCCGGTGATCCAGCTGCCGCGTCACTGGCGAGGAACAGGGCGAGGTTGGCGATGTCCTGGGGCTCGCCCAGGCGCTTCAGTGGCAGCTGGGACTCAGCCGCTCGCCGAAGTTGTCGACCAGAACGGCCGCGAAGTCGGTCCGCACCAAACCTGGGGCGATGCCGACGACCCGGGTGGTCCCGAGCTCGCCGGCGAGTTGGCGGGTGAGGTGGATCAGTGCCGCCTTGGTGAGGTTGTAGACGCCCAGCCCGAACTCGACCCGCAGGCCGCCGACCGATGCGATGTTCAGGACTACTCCGGGGGTGTGCTGCAGGCTGGCCTCGTACGCCGCTTGGGTCCAGAACAACGGGCCGCGCAGGTTCACCTGGAAGGTCTTGTCGTAGCGGGACTCGTCGATTCCCAGCGTCGCCCCGAAGTAGGGGTTGGTGGCGGCGTTGTTGACGAGGATGTCGAGCCCGCCGAATCGCTCGATCGTGGCGGCGACGCACTCCCGGGCGGTGGCCGGATCGCCGGCGTTGCCGGCGAACACCGCGGTCTCGCCCGTCATGGCGGCGGCCGCCGCCTCGAGCGCGTCGAGCTTCCGTGAGCACAGCATCACCTTGGCGCCGGCCGCCGCGTACGAGGCCGCGATCGCTTGGCCGATCCCCCGAGATGCGCCGGTGACGAGCGCGACCTTGCCATCGAGTCGAAGTTCCATGGCGTCGGAAGCTAATGGGCGATCGCCGCCACCCGTGCGTCGAGCGCGGCCGCCAGGTCGCCCGGGGCGATCTCGATCTCGAGCCCTCGCCGGCCGCCACTCACGAACACGGTCGAGTGCAGCACCGCCGACTCGTCGAGCACGGTTGGCAACCGGCGTTTCTGACCGAGCGGGCTGATGCCACCGCGCACGTACCCGTTGCCCGTTCGGCTGCCGCCTGGTCGGCGAGCTCTGCCCGCTTGGCACCGAGCGCCGCGGCGACGGCCTTCATCGAGAGCTGCCGATCTGCAGGGACGATCGCCACGCCGAGCGAATGATCGGCCGAGACGACCAATGTCTTGAACACCCGATCGCTCGCCGTTCCCAGCGCAGCCGCCGCCTCGAGGGCGTAGGTGCGAACCGACTCGTCGTGTTCGAACTCGTGCACGACGAACGTCACCCCGGCCGCCCGCAGGGCAACGATCGCCGGGGTCGCCCCCGAGCCCTTGGGCGAGCGCGCCATGCCCCCAGCACAGCACAAGTCTGGTCAGGAACCGTGTACCTCGGCGATGGTGCGGTCGAGCGTGGTGTCCTCGAGGCAGCCGACGAACCGGCGCTCGGCCAACTCTCCGATGCGGTGATCGAGCACCACGAGGACGGTCTGCTCGTCGATCGACTCCAGGCGTTCGGTGGTAACGCCGATGGGCAGACGATTGCGGCAGGCCACCGTGAGGGCTTCGGCGAGGAGCTCGCCGGGCGATTGCCGCGGCGCTGGTCGATCGTGAGCAGCAAGGCGTGTTGTCCGGGCGCAGTGGCGATTCCCGGCCGGGACTGGGTCGCGTCGCCGATCTGTTCGACTGCGGCCCATGCACCGATGATCACCACCACCAGGATGACCACCCACCCGGCGATCCGGGTGCCGGCGCCTCCCCCACGCTCGGGCTCGGCGCCGGTGATCGGTGCTGCCGGGCGATCCAGCGGCCCCCCCAGCGGAAGGTCCTGCACGAGGAGGAGGGCAGTCGGCCCGATCGGCCGACGGACCGGCGAACCAGCCGGCGATGTGCTCGATCAGGTAGGCCAGAAAGGACAGGATCACGCCGGTGCCCAACAGGACGGGGACAAAGACCATGGGCCCCTCCGGGGGCGGGCCAACCAGGCGAACCGCCGGGCCGGCCGAGACCGGTTGGCCGTCCGGATCATGGCCGCGGTCTCCTCGACGGAGGTCGCCCCTGTCGGCCACGCGGCGTCCGCCGATCTGCCTGATCGTTCGAGGCGGGCGAGCCGGACATCGAGCCCATGGATGGCTCGGAGGACGAGGCCGGCGCTCACCGTCGTGAGGGCCGCGATGAAGACGATCCCTGAGATCTCGGCACGGTTCCACTCCCAGCGGTACAGGTACAGCACGAGATATGCGCCGGAGGCGCCGAGGACCACGATGCTCAGGGTCAGGGCCGCGATCCGGGCGAGACGGGTGGCGTTCATGGCGTTGGCACCACATCATCCTGGGGGAGCTGGTCCACGGTGCCGAGCGTGCCGTCGACCACGACGCGCGAGCCGAGCGGCAGGCGCTCGATGGCGCCCTCGGCTCCCACCACCGCCGGGACGTGGAACTCGCGGGCGAGGATCGCGAGATGGGACAGCGAGCTCCCGGTCTCGGCCACGATCCCCGACACCTGCGGGAGGAGGGGGGCGAGAGCGGGGTCGAGGTGGCGCGTGACCAGCACCCAGGGCGGTCCCGAGCCCTCGGCCGGGGTGATGCGGTGACGCACGGTCCCTTCGGCGCGGCCGGCGCTCGCGGGCTGCCCTCGCAGAGCCGTGGAGGGGCACGTTCCGGACACCAGCATGATGCCGCCGCGAACTGAGCCGGAACGCGGCCGGCACGCCGCCGCCGTTGCCGGCACCGGCACCCGCAACGGTTCGTGGGCTGCCGAGGGTAGGCAGCGGCGTGCCGGGTGCCGAACGAGCCCACCTCGACAGCACGGCGAACGATCGTTGCTCCAGCTGCTCCATCGTCACGTCCGGGTGCCGGTGCATGCACCGCGCGCACCACTCGCTGGCAGCCCGAGCGATGAGCTCCTGCAGCCAGCGGCTGCGGAGCCGAAGTGCGTCGCGCGTCGCGAGCGACGCACGTGCGTCCTCCCAGCCGGGCGCAGCGACGCCATCGGCGGGCAGTTCGATTCCAGACCGCAACGACGGAGGGCTGAGCGCCAGCACGACGGGGTCCCGGAGCACGATCTCGTCGTCGTACAGCCCGGCGGCCCGTCCTCGTGTGACTGCGTCGAGCGCGGCCCGGGCCGCTGACGATCCGACCTTCGCCTCGTCGAGCAGCATGCCGGCGAGCACCTCGTCGCAATGAACGGTGGCGAGCTCTCGGCGTGCTCGATCGAGGAGCTCTTCGAGTTCAGTGTCGGTCAGTTGGGCGAGGGGGCCGATCGCAGCGAGATGGTCGTCGACCTGCTCGATCACGCGCTCAGCCAGCGTGGGCAGCGCGACCCGAAGACGGCCGACGCGCCACGCCGCGGCGAGTCGACGGACGATCGTCGATGGGCGGGCGTGTCGGCGGACCGGAACATGGTGGGCGGTGAGGCCGAACAGATCCAGGTCGACCACCGCACGACCGTTCACCGTCGTCACGACCGGAGACCGGGCGAGGCGCCGCCGCCCGACCGAACCCGTCACCCGTAACGCCCGCTCGATCCCCTGACGGAGCGGCGTGATCCAGAGATCGCACTCGAGCGTCGTGAGCGGATCGGGGAAGGTCTCGCTCACCGGGCCGGGCCCGAGCAGAGGACCGGCATCACGCGTGTCGATGACCGCGGTGACGGGCCGGCTCTGCAGCACCCAGAGTCGCCCATCGGTGTCGACGGCCCACTCGATGTCCTGCGGCCGCCCGAAGCACCGTTCGGCGATCCTGGCAATGCGGGCCAGCTCGCGGGCGGTCCGAGCGGGCAGGTCAACGGCGGGCACT
>CAWDIP010000005.1:0-946672 GCA_963802395.1 uncultured Actinomycetes bacterium | reverse complement strand
ACCGACGAATACGTCGTCACCTTCATTGATTTGCGCCGCGTGACGCTCCGGCAGCGAAAGCCTCAGGAAATAGCCCCCGCCCGCAATTCTTGCGATGGTTTCCCCGGGCATACTCACGTGCATCCCTTGGTGACCGGTACGGACAGCACACGGCCGGAAGCTGGCGCCAAAACATCACCTTCTGCTCCCTGCTGCACAATGACAGCCCGCTCCGATTGGGTTGCGGCAATCTGGTTCGATACCACGTCCACCCGCGTCTGCAGGGTATCGAGGCGGCTCTTGGCAATGGTGCCGGAAGCAAAAAGCGATTGTCCGCGCGCGGCATCGGCGGCACCTGCCCCCACTGCAATGAACCCGTCGCCCACACCGAACTCGCACCCGACCTACAATGACACCCACCTGAGGAACCCGGGATCACCACCGGACTTCAACAACACTCGGGACATCCTCCGTCGGACGCGCCGAGTATCTCGGTGAGGTTTACCCGGCGACCGCACACAACAGCCTGATCGAACCAGAGTGGCCCGAACGCCAGCGGTAGTGGCCCCCACGAGTACGCGTTCGATCGCAGAGGTGACGAAACCAGTCACGCAACGTGGCCGCCAGCGATGCCATGCTCGTGGCCGTCAGTGGGCAGATTCTGCTGGCCACCAACATCTCTAGTCCGCTCGGCTCGGTATCGCCCGCCGGGTGACAGGCGCGATCTCCGCACTTATCTGCCGTGCCAGAGCATCGGCATGCGGTGGGCCGTCGCCGACGTCGGACATCTTGGCCTGTCGGCCAGTCATGTCGGGGACGCAGGGCGACGTTGGGGCACACCAGAGGTCATGGAGCATCATGAACCCTTGGCGGCGGTGGCTTGTTCGCCGACAGGCTGGGTGAGGACTGCGCCGACAGGGTTGGTGAGGCTGTGATTGGGGCGCGGTGAGGCCGGTTGGTGGTCATGGTGTGGCGCTGTCAGTCGGCGGTGATCTCGGTGACGGCGGCTCGGGCTGAGGCTTCGTCGACGATGCTCTTCTTGCTTGCGTAGGCAGCGACGAGGGCTTGGACGGCGAGGTTGTTCACGGCTCGGGGTAGGCCGCGGGCGACTTGGTGGATGAGAGCGATGGCGTCGTCGCTGAACATGGTGTCGTTGCGGCCGGCGAGGGCGAGGTGGTGTGCGATGTAGGCGGCGGTCTCGGTGTCGCTCATCGACGGCATCGAGTAGCGGAGCCGGATGCGTTGGTCGAGGGCGGCGAAGGTGCCGAGCTTGATCCGCCGGCGGAGGGTGGGCTGGCCGATGAGCAGGCAGGCGAACGCGGCGTGGGAGTCCATGTCGGCGTTGGTCAACAACCGGAGTTCTTCGAGCTGCTCGGCCGACAGAAGGTGGGCTTCGTCGACGCAGACCACGACCCGTTTGCCCTTCTCGGTTTCTTCGGCGGCGAGCGCGTCAGCGGCTTGGGGGATCAAGGCGGCCTTGTGGAATCTGGGGACGCCGCCGAGCGCGGTGACGATGGTGGCGTAGATGCCGCGGGCGCCGACGGCGGGGTTGCCGAGGTAGATGACGCTGTGGCGGGAGGCGTCCAACGCGGTGACGGCGGCTCGGGTGGCGACGGTCTTGCCGGAGCCGACCTCGCCGGTGATCACGCCGAGCGCCTTGTCTGCGATGCACCAGCTGATGCGGGCCACGGCTTCGCCGTGACCGGCGGTCTTGTGGAGCATGCCGGGGGCGAGGTCCCGGCCGAACGGAGTGCGGGTGAACCCGTAGTGGGCTTGCAGGAGGTCGATGCTCATCAGGTCTTGTCGCTTTCGGGGTGGTGGATCTGGAGCTGACCCGGGCACTGGGTCGGGTCGGTCGACTCGACCAGAGCCGAGTAGTCGATGGGTCGCGCGGCCTCCGCGATGCGTCGTTCGTGCTGCTCGGCGAGCAGGCCCAGGTAGTCGATGCCCGTCGCCGCGGGCGCCGGCTGCGCTTCGGGACGGGCCTTGGGGTGGGTGTGGCGGCCGATGACCTGCGGGACGCCTCGACCCATCGATCGGCCTTCCCAGCGGATATCGACGGTGGTGAGGTCGAACGGGTCGAACACGACGTCGACCTTGCGGCCGACCAGCGAGGCGTCGACCTCGAACACGTTGCCGTGCAGGCTCACCGTCGCTGTCTTGGTCACCGTGCGCTTGTCGGACCACAGGAACGCCTCATGCAGCAGCTCCGGCGACGGCAACACCGGCGGGCCGCCGACCAAGAAGCGTTCGAGCGGGGTCTGGCCGGTCTCGGTGTGAACCCGGCGGTGATACGCGGTCTCGACCCACGCCGTGAACAACCGGTTCAACTCGACCAGGCTGTTGGGCGGGCGAGCAGCGACTTCGACAAGGAACTGGTCGCGCACGGTCCGGAAGAACCGTTCGATCTTCCCCCGCCCTGCGGGCTGCCCAGGCCGGGAGTGCACGAGCCGGATCCCGAGCACGGCGCACGCCCGCATCAGCGGGGCGGCCACGAAGCTCGCAGCCGTTGTCGACGTAGATCGAGCGGGGCACGCCCCGGCTGGCGAGGCCGTGACGCAACGCCGCCTCGAGACGGACGCTGTCTTCCGACAGTCCCCAGCGATGCCCGGGAACGGCCCGACTGTGATCGTCGATGAACGCGAACAAATACGTCTTGCGGCCCGCGATCACGGGGCCGTGGAGAGCGTCGCCGGTCCACCGGTCGTTGCGCGCCGCAGCCTCGAAGCGACCGAACACCGCCGGCGGCGTCCCATCCGGTCGCGTGTTCAGGCCGTGGCGGGCGAAGAGGCGCTGCACGGTCCGTTCCGACACGGCCACGCCCTGGGCGGTGGTGATGATCGCTGCGACCTGCGCAGCGGTTCGGCCCGGGACCTCCCGCTTCAGTTTGACCGCCAGGTCCAACACGCCAGCCGGCGTTCCCGGCCACGATCTGGCGGGGCGGATCGACCAAAGCGTCGAAGCCGCCCGTGCGCCAACGCTGGATCCACCGGTCCAACGTCGAACGGCCCACCCGGACTCGGGTGCCGTCCGGCATGACGTGCTCCCGGGCGGCCAAGTGCCGCACGATCTGGCCGCGCTCGCGGTTCGACAGCTCCGGATCGGCCGCCTCGCGGATCAGTGAGTAGCGGAACAACGCGACATCACCACGACGGTCACCCACAGCGACCACACCAAGTTGCAGACATGAACCTGGACCCTGCCCGGCCCCAGCCGCCGCCGACTACGGGCAACTCGTGTTGCACAGGAGCCGACCGCCCGTCGCCGCTGCGGCGAACTCCCACGCGTCGACCGGGCCAAGACGCAGCGCAGCAGCCCGGGCCGCCTGCCCCACCGCCTCGACCGCATCACCGACCACGCTGCCCGTCGCACGGATCGGACCGAGCAACCGATCCGCGTCATGCGCCAGCACCGTGAACCTGGCCCACGCCGCGTCGGCCACCCCAGCGAAACGCCGCAGCCAGCCACGGACCGTCGCGAACGCCACACCGACCACCCCGGCCGCCACCTTGGCGATGCTCGACCCCGTCGCCCGCGCCGTCAGCGCAGCGCCGATCACACTGACCTCGTCACGTCGCCGGAGCAGCGAATCAACGGGCAACAGCACATGGGTTCGCCCACACGACGAGCACCGCGACCGCCGAGGCGAACGGCGGTCCTCATCACCGCCCACCCGTCGAACACCTCGCTCACGGGCCCGGCCCCACGGCCGCAGCCGACCGCCGCACTCGCACGCCAGCACACCAGCGCGCAGCACGCGTTCGACCTCGACCTCGTCAGTCCCTACCATCCTCACCAGTGCCTCCGGGCTCCAGGAAGGACCCTCTCGAAGTCGCCGGCAAAGTGATCATCGGGAGGGTCCTTACGCGTTCCGCCGGACCCTCGCCCGTCACACCGCTCCCACGCCAACCCGGCCCACGTCCTCACCGAACATGTCGCCGCGCACCCCACGCATCCTCAGCCAGTCAGGCGCTCAACAGTGGCTCGACGTCGGACCGTGACCGTCAGGAGACCTTTGGGTATCCCAAAGGACACCCGATGGATCACCCTCAGGGAACCCAGAGGGGACACCGGGGCGTCCTTCGGGCGGCCTGGAGTCAGACGTCGGGATCCCTGCGGGTTGTCCGACACGGGATCGACCGCCGATCTCGAGTTCTGGGCGCCACCGTCGGAGCGACCAAGTCGCCACTCAGCTTTCGGCGAGCGCGTGTAGTTGCAGCCGACCGGTCGGGCTGCTCTCGGTAGAGGAGGCGGCCGCACGTCTCGGCCTCCACCGGGCGACCGTCTACCGCATGCTCGACAACGGCCAGCTGCCGATCGACCGCTTCCAGGTCGGCAACACGACGAAGCTCAGCTGGCTCCAGATCGAGGACTGGCTGCGCGCCGGACCATCGGTGGCATCAGGTCTTCTTCGGCGCCCGGACGAAACGCTTCGAAGCCGAGCGCGGGGCTGAAGGCTCCCCGTCGAGCACGCGAGCCATCACACGCGCCGACTCGGCGTCGGTCTCCTCGATGAAGTGGGAGTAGACGTTGAGGGTTGTCGCCGAATCGCGGTGACCGATTCGCTTCGAGACGTTCGGCACCGGAACGCCCGCCTGTAACAGCATCGTGGCCTGGAAATGACGCAGGTCGTGCAGCCGGACGCCCTGAGGCCGACCGCCTTGCGCACTCGATCCCAGTTGTGGGTGATGTTGTCGACGTACCAGGGGCTCGCGCCGTCAGGCTCGTGCGAGAAGACGAACGCGTCGTCGATGAGCTTCGTGCCCGCATCGCCGGGCGCGCTCAGCCATCTGACGATGGTGGAGCCTTGAGTGCCGTCGGTCGTTGCCGGGTCGATCAGCACCCGACGCCGCGAGTGGTTCTTCGTGTCCTTGATGAGCACGCCGCCGCCGGCTGTGGTGATCGCGGCGTGCTCGATGAACACCGAGCCCGTCTGCAAGTTGATCGGCTCGCCATCGAAGGGCACACAGCTCCCCGCGACGGGCCCCGGTCGCCGCAGCCAGGCGTACGAACACCCCGAACGTCGGGTCGCGCCGGTCGGCCTCGGCGACCGCTGCGGCGATCTGAGCGCTCGTCGGCAGGTTGATGTCCTTGCGGCGCACGGTCGGCGGAGAGGCGTCGCGAGCAGGGTTCGTCGTGATCCACTTCCACTTCACGGCACGGGCGAAGGCGCCGCGAAGTACGGCGTGCACTCGTCGAATGGTCGCCGGAGCAAGTTGTCGTTCGGAGCTGAGTCGATCGTAGAACTCGTCGAGGATCGCCGGGCCGACCTCGGCTGATCGGCAGATTGCCGATCGGCGGGTCGGATGTAGGCGTCGAGGACCTGTTGGTAGCCGCGGAGGGTGCTGGGGGAGCCCTCGAAGCGCTCGAGGTGCTTCTCGACCAGCTCGGTCACGGTGATGCGGGAGACGACGACACCGCGGGTGTCGCCGAGTTCCGCGATGAGCTGACCGAGGGCCCGCTGGGCATCGCGCTTGCCGCCCGTCGCCGTCCGGCTCACGTAGAGCCACTTGCCGGTCAGAGCGTCCTTCCCGACGGAGCACGCGCAGCTCCCACGAACCGTTCTTCCGCTGACGAATCGACCCCCGCATGGGCACGGAAGTTACCCGATTATGGGTTTCCGATGGGTTAGGTCAGCGGGCATCGGTCTTCGGCTGCAGCCTTCAAATACCTCTGACCTGGTGTTTCTTGGAGCCCAGAGAGGGAGTCGAACCCTCGACCTACGCATTACGAGTGCGTTGCTCTGCCGACTGAGCTATCTGGGCGGCCGGATGAGTGTAGCCACCGGTCGGGTTGGCTTCACGTCGGAATCAGGCCGGTCGGGATCGCGACCGCACCGACAACCTCCGACGTCGCGTTGCCGGGCCGCCGCGTTGGGTGGCGGAATCGCAGCGATGCACATGACAAACAGGTGGCGTGGGAATGTGCAGTCGGGGTTGAATGGTTCTTGCTGGGGTACTCGATCGTCCCGTGAAGTTCACGGGACATCCCGGATCTTCGTCAGCGTTCACCGATCGGGTTCGTCCGGAGCGACGGGCCGACACGACGAGCACGCCGCAAGGAGGTACGACTGATGCACACCGCAACGACCAGCGGCAGCGACAGTCGGTGCCTCGGGGAGACCTTCGGTTCGACGGTGGTTCTCACCCGTGAGTCGTGCCCCAGCGTGCCAGCGGGTCAGTGGAGTGATTCCCCCGACGAGTCGACCACCGCCCGGAACGCGCCGTGCCCGGCCGCCGACGGATCGGGCCGTCTCAGCACCTGGTGGAGCGGGCCGCTCGGCGCTCGCATGCTGGGCGAACTCGCACTGTGCGTCGCGTTGTTCTTCGTGTATCGATCGATCCGGATGGTCACGCGCGACGACGCGTCGGCCGCCTTCGCCAACGCCCGCGACGTCATGCAGTGGGAGCGCGCCGTCGGCATCTTCACCGAGGAGAAGTTCCAGGACTCCCTGCTCGGCAACGAAGGCCTCATCGCCGTGCTGAACCGCTATTACGTGTCGGTCCACTTCATCGCCACCACCTCGTTCCTCATGTGGGCCTTCGTCCGCCACCGAGAGATCTACAGCACCATCCGGGCCGTGTTCATCTCCGTCACCGCAATCGCGCTCGTGATCCACGTGCTCGTCCCCCTGGCACCGCCGCGCATGTTCCCGGGCTCAGGGTTCGTCGACACCCTCCGGCTCTACGGCCCCCGGATCTACCCCGCCGATGTGAGCGCATCGGTCGCCAACCAGTTCGCCGCGCTCCGATCCCTGCACTTCGGGTGGGCCGTACTGGTGGCCGGCGGCTACGTGGCCATCCGGCGATCGTGGCGCAGCCTCGTGGCGTTCGTGCATCCAGTCGTGACGCTCGTGGCCATCGTCGCTACCGGCAACCACTTCTGGTTCGATGCGCTGATCGCCCTCGGGATCGTCGTGCTGGCCACGGCCATGGTCACCGCCGTCCAAGCGTGGCGTCGGCGCCGACAGAGCGGCCCCGAGCCTGTCGTCGCCCTGTCGGCGTCAGGCCGCTGACGCAGGCGAGTGCTCCACCGCTCAGCGACCGAACCTTGAGCCGATCCTCCGGATGCGTGGCGCCCGGCCCGGCCAGCGGGGCGACGAGGGTTCTCCGTCAAGTCGGGTCGAGCACCATCCGGCCGAGCACTGCGAGGCCGGCGAGATCGTGGATGTCGTCGTCCAGCATCGGCACCTCGATGATCGGAACGCCGCCGCCGAGCTCACGCAACGTCCCGATCTCCGCGGCCTCGTCAGCGGCCAACATCGACATCTGGTGGTGGAGGTCGAAGAGCTCGGTGAGCGGTCCGGGCGTTCCCACGACGGGCGGGTCGATGCCCAGCGGCAGCGGTGCCGGATGCACCAGGTTGACCACGATGGCCCGCAAGGGGAATGCGGAGTCGCGCAGCGCACTCGCGAGATGGCTCGCTTCGTCGATCGCCTCGGCCCGCGGGCTCGACACCAGCACGAATGCCGTCTCGTCACTGCGGAGGATTCGACTCGCCTCGGCGGCTCGGTCGCGCAAACCCTGCTCCACGCCCGCCAGCGAACGGAACAGCTCGATCGTGTCTTCGACCACCTGTGGTCCGGCGAGTCGGCGAACCACCCACAGGAACGCGGAGGTCGCCGCGTTCGTGACACGTGGCGAACGACCGACTCGGCAGCGTGACAGCCCGATACACCGGATGACCGAAGAACGACACCAGCCGATCGGGCGCCTCGAGCAGATCGACAGCATGGCGAGAGGGGGGAGTGTCGACCACGATGAGATCGAACTCGGCGCTCGTCCACAGCTGGTGGAGCCGCTCGATCGCCATGTACTCCTGAGCGCCGGCGAGCGACCCGGCGATCCCTCGATACACGGGATTCGCCAGGATCGACTGCGCCCGCTGCTCATCGTCGACCCGGTCGATGATCAAGCGGTCGAACGTCGACTCGGCATCGAGCATCAACGCCCACAGTGAACCGGCCGAGTCGGTCGTGGCGCCCGCCACTTCGTGGGGCTCGTGCGACTCCATCGCTTCGCCGATCCCGAGCGCGTCGGCCAATCGTCTCGCCGGGTCGACGGTCACCACGATCACCTTGCGACCACTGTTGGCGGCGGCCAGCGCCAGCGCCGCCGCGGTGGACGTCTTGCCGACACCTCCCGGTCCACAGGTGACGACGAGCCGAGCCTCCAGCAGGACTCGCCCGATGTCCGGCGCGGCAACGCTCCCGTCGATGGTCACGAGCGCGTTCCGGCAACCGTCGGCTCGATCGCGAGTGCCGCGACGAGGACATCGAGGTCCGCCGGCCGCGAATCGAGCCGTCGGAAGGCGCGGCAGATGGATCTGGGGGAGCGGAAGCCGTTCGTCGAGCCGGACGAGCTGGCGTTGCTGTCGTTCGACGCTGGCACGACGGGATCGGGCGACGTCGTCGAGTGCCCGGCGAGCCGCCGCTGGAACCGTGATGCCCTGCCGCTTGGCGGCATCGGCGGCCTTCATCGAGAAGCCCGCTCGGTCCGCCCAGCAGGCGTTGACCACCAGCGGGCCGAGCGCGAGGCCGAGGTCCTCTTCGAGATCGAAAGCCAGCTCGACCACCTCGTTGACCGGCGTCTCCTCGGCCAGGGTGACGAGCACACACTGGCATCGCGTGTGATCGGCCAACATCGCCGCCACCTCGTCGGCTTGCTCGCGCAGGGGGCCGGTTGCGACGACGCGTTGGAGGGCCGAGGCGGAACGCAGGAACGACGCCGCATGACCGGCCGGTGGCACGTCGACGATGATCAGGTCGGCGACTCGTTCGCGGTCGAGCTCCTTGATCTTGCCGAGCACGAGGAGGTGTTCGAGGCCAGGTGTCGACGCGGCGATCAGATCGAGCGATGCCGCCGCGGCCGCCCGTCGAACGAGCCCGCCGACGCCCTTCAGCGCCAGGTAGTCGCCGAAGGACTCCTCCGCCGTGATCGTGCGCCCACGGACCCGCCCTCCGGCCGACTTCACCGTGCGCAGCACCTGCTCCTTGGAATCCAGCGGGCGGCCGCCGAGCAACGGCCCGAGCCCGGGTTTGCCGTCGACGGCGAGCAGCAGGACATCGGTTCCCGCGTCAGCGGCGAGCAGGGCCGATGCAGCGGCCACGGTGCTCGAACCCACGCCGCCCTTGCCGGCCACGATGAGGATGCGAGTGTGGCTGAGCCACGCCGGCACCGTGCGGACCGGTTCCATGCCGGGGAGGGTATCGGCGCGATCCGGAGCCGTCTCGCTCAGGTGAGCGAGGGCAGCTTCACCAGGAGCGCCTGGAGCAGGAGCGCCTCGTTCGGGTTCCGCTCCAGTGCCTCGAGCGTTCGGTGGATCTCGTGCACCGCTTCCACGAGCGATGGCGCGTGATGGGCCTCACCCTGAGCCAACGCATCGCGATAGCAGCCGGCGAGGACGCCCAGCCCGGCACGCAGTTCGTCGGTGCGATGCCGGCGCAGCTCCCGCTTGTGGCGCTCTTCGAGCGGCTTGCGTCCCGCCCCGCGCTCACCCGACGCCGTGACCCGCGCCTCGAACTCCGCGAGCTCTCGCGCCTGGCGGGCCTTCAGCGGTTCGGCGGCGGTGTCGATCGCGGCGAGCAGTTGCTCGGCTTCGCGCACGACGACCGCACCGCTCCCGTCGAGCTGGTGGGGGATCGCGTAAACTGCGGCGCGACGTTCCGCCAGCTGCGGATCCGACGCCAACAACCGAGCCCGGTCGAGGTTGCCACCGGCGCATGCCGCCGCGGTGCGGGCGGGGCCCTCGGGCACGCCGCTGGTGCAGAGCGCTTCGAAGATGGTGGCCTCCGACAGCGGGCGGAACTCGACCCGCACGCAACGCGACGCGATCGTGACGAGTTCCGGCCGGCACCTGCTCGGCGAGGACGACGAACACGGTGCTCGGCGGCGGCTCCTCGATCGTCTTCAGCAGTTTCGCCGCGGCTGCCGGCCGGATCAGGTGGAACTCGTCGAGGACCAGCACCTTTCGCCGCGCCCTCGGTCGGCGCCAGGACCGCCAGCTTGGACGATCTCGGCGGCCTGTTCGACCGAGATCGACGGCCCACCGCGGCGACCTCGCGGACGTCGGGATGCGCGCCGGCCAAGGCCGCGAGGCGGCGCGTCGCCCAGCCGTCGACGTCGCATCGACAACGGGTTCGCCAGCCACCAGCGCCGCGGCGAAGGCGCGGGCCGCGGCCCGCTTGCCGGTCCCGGCCGGCCCGACGAAGAGGTACGCGTGCGTCGGTCGGCTGCGCCGCCGCATCCAGCAGCTCGACCGCCGGCCGCTGGCCGACGACGGTCCCAGATCCCCGCGACCGACATGCCCGAGTCGTTCACAGGCCCAGCCGATCGCGCACGGCCGTTCGGATCGCGGCCTCCGTCACCGCGGGGCCGTCGGCATCGACGATCACCCACCGCTCCGGATCCGCCGCGGCCAGCTCCCGGAAGCCCGCCTCGACCCGCAGGTGGAACTCGGCGGCCGCCCGCTCGAACCGGTCCAGTTCGCTTGGCGCGCATCCGCCGGCTGAGCTGTTCGCGGGTGACACCTCGAGCAGGATCACCAGCTCCGGCCAGCGGCCGCCGACGGCCCACTCGTTGATCGCCCGGACCGTCCCAGCGCCAGCCCACGGCCGTAGCCCTGATAGGCCAGGCTGGAGAACACCGAGCGGTCGCTCACCACGTGCCGGCCGGCGGTCAACGCCGGCTCCACCAGCTGGCCGAGGTGCTGCGCCCGGTCGGCAGCGATCAGCAACGCCTCCGCCCGGTCGGTCAGCTCGGTGTTCGCGGGGTCGGCGAGGATCGCCCGGACCATCGTCCCGATCCGGGTCCCGCCGTGCTCGCGGGTCGACCAGACCGCTCGAGCTCGCACCCAACCGGGCGGCATGCGTCGACTTTCCGCAGCCCTCGGGCCCTTCGAGGGCGATGTAGCGGCCGGGCCTGGTGCGTCACGAGCATCGGAACCTACCGCCCCCAGCCTGTTCCGAGCGATGGGCCGCCGATCGTCCACCGGCCGCCGCCACCGCCCGGCGTGTACGTTCGGGCCCATCGAGGGTGGCCGTAGGGAGGGCCATTCGGACCGAGTGGTACCGCCTGACCTGTAGTGGGTTCACCACCCTGAGTAGCGTCAATGCTGGTGTGGACGATGTGGAGCGAGGAACGGCGGAGTTCCAGACGGACCCGCGGCAGCGCCTGACCGTGTCGGCGGGCGATGGGAGCTGGCCGTCGCGACTGCGGCACCGTCGCTCGGCCATCGCCCCGGACTCGACGGTCTCCGTGCCCTTGCCGTGCTCGCCGTCCTCGCCTACCACACCGGCGCCTGCGTTCCGGGCTGGATCGGTGTCGACCTGTTCTTCGGGCTCTCCGGCTACCTGATCACCGGCCTGCTGCTGGTCGAGCTGGAACACTCCGGGACGATCTCGCTGCGGACCTTCTGGCTCGGCGGATTCGCCGGTCTGGTGCCCGGGGTGCGTGCTCCTCGTCGGACTGGTCGCCCTGCTCGGTGATGCTCGGCCTGCCCGGCTGGCGCGGCCCCCAGCTCGACGACGTCTCGGCACCTTACCTACTGCTCAACTGGCTGAGGATCGCGGCCCAACGGCCTACTGGGACCTGTTCAGAGTCCTGGCCCGCTGGAGCACGTCTGGAGCCTGGCGATCGAGGAGCAGTTCTACGTCGTCTGGCCGCTCATCCTGTGGCTCGTCGGGCGCCACCGATGGCGCGGCTGGATCGCCCCGCTGCCGCCCTCGGCCTGGTCGGCACGGCGGTGACCCAGCTCTGGCTCGGTCTGCGGCAGCGCTCCGATCGAGCGGCTCTACGTCGGCACCGACACCCGTGCCCCGGCGTTCCTGCTCGGGGCGCTGGTGGTGATCCTGTTCGACCGACGTGGCAGCCGGTCGCCCTTGGGCGGCCTACACCGTCCCGGTCGGGCTCGCCTGGTTGCTGGCGACCTGCGTCATCTTCGACGGGCAATGGCGTCTGGCACGTATCAGGGGGTGCTGCTCATGGTCAGCGTGCTCGGCTCGTTCACGGTGCTCGGCGCCGCCCGGCTGCCGACTCGACTCGCCGGATACACCGCATCCTCGTCGCGCTGCCGCTGCAGGCACTCGGTCGATGGAGCTACGGCATGTACCTGTACCACTGGCCGATTGCGGTGGCCCTGCGCGATGTCAGAGATGCTCGCCGTTCCAGCGCTTCGTGCTGGTGTCGGTGATCTCGATCGCTCCTCGCGGCGGCGAGCTACGAACTGCGTCGAGCACCCGATCCGGCGATTCGGCGTGCCGTGGCGGTGGCGCCTGCCCGCCCTGGCGTGCCCCACGGCGATCCTGCTCGCGGCCTGTGGAAACGTGGCCCCCGAACGGCCGGTCGCTCGACGCTGCGACCCGCGCCCAACTCCTCGCTCCGCTCCCCGCGGCGGGGGCGGGCGCCGCAGCAGCCGAGGGCGGGGCGGGAGTCGCGCCGTCGGCCGGCCGGTGGACGACGGCGGCCGACCCGGCGGCCGACGAACGCCTGCCTCCCCCGATGACGGTCGTGGCGCCCACGGCTGCGCCACCGGAGTCCGACGCCCACCACGACGGCCGTCCCCTCCCCGGTGACACCCGGTCCCTGGCGGCGACCCCCGAACCGCCCTCCAGCTGCCGCCCGAGGGTGCCCGGGTACTCGTGTTCGGCGACTCCGTCCCTTCCAACTCGGCCAGACGCTTGCCGAGACGGCCGCAACCCGGAACGGGGACAACTCGCCGTCCGGGCCGCGCCCGGGTGCACCCCGAGCGACCGATCCGCTCGACCACTACCGCAACGACACCCGCGACATCTGCAGCTACGCCCAGAACGCCCTGCGCCGACGACTTGACTCGTTCGCCCCCCAGGCTATCGTCTCTTCTACGGGCTCGCCGGGCCATGGGTCTACTCCCACGGCGTCCGCTGCTGGCGTGCAGCGCCCGAGGGCCGCGAAGCGTTCGCGGTCAACTCGCCCGCATCATCTACCCCGCCGAGGAGCCGGCACGACGGTGTTCCTGGTCCCCCCGGCCAACCCTCCGGAAGTCGATTGGCTCGACCCCGAGTCCCAGGATGCGGGCGGCGACTGCTATCGAGCCAGTCCTACGACCAACTCGCGACGGAGTCGGCTGACACCCTTCGCCTGCTCCGGCTCGATGAGTTCGTCTGCCCTGACGACCTCGTGACTGCCCCGCCGCCGTCGAAGGCATCGAGCTGCGCTACGACGGCATCCACTACTCCTCCGACGGCGCCGCCTTCGTCATCCCCTGGCTGCTCGACCGCCTCTTCCGCTCCGACGCGTTCTGGTCGCTGTCGTCGCGCTGGCGCCCCCGGGGTCGGACGATTCTTCCCAAGAATCGTCAGCTGGCCTTGCGGGCGACCTTCTTGGCGGCGGTCTTCTTCGCCGTAGCTTTCTTGGCGGCGGCCTTCTTGGGAGCGGCCTTCTTGGCGGCACTCGCCTTGCGGGCCGCAGCCTTCTTGCCCGGGGCGCCGCCCTTTTCGATGATCTGTTCGCGACGCACAGCGAGCAGTTCGTAGGCCCGCTCGTCGTTCATCGCCTCGAGCCGATCGCCCTTGGTCAGCGACGCGTTGGTCTCGCCGTCGGTGACGTACACCCCGAACCGGCCGTCCTTGGCCACCACCGGCTTCTCGCGAGATCGGGTCGTTGCCGAACTCGCGCAGCGGCGGCTTGGGGCCCTGCCGCCGCCACGCCGGAACGACTTGGGCTGAGCCAGGATCTCGAGTGCCTGATCGAGCGAGATGGTCAGCAACTGCTCCTCGGAGCCGATCGTGCGGAAGTCCTTGCCCTTCTGCACGTACGGCCCGTACTTGCCGTTGTTGGCGACGATCTCGACCCCGTCGGCCGGATCGACCCCGAGCGGTCGGGGGAGTGACAACAGCTCCTGCCGCGGTGGCCAGATCCATCCGTTCGAGGGTCATCGTCTTGAACAGGCTGCGACATCTTCGGCTTGTCGTACCCGGGAGGCGGCGCGTCGGCCTCGCCCCACTGGACGTACGGGCCGAACCGGCCGTTCTTGGCGAACACCGGCAGACCGTCGATGAATCCGATGGGCTCGTCGCTCTTCGGGGCGGCGAGCAGCTGCACCGCGACGGCGACCGTCAAGCTCGTCGGGTGCCATGTCGTCGGGCACGCTCGCGGTGTCGTCGCCGCGCTTGACGTAGGGCCCGTACTTGCCCGGCTTGACCACGATCTGTTCGCCGGTCCCGGGGTCGTGCCCGATGGGGAAGGTGTTGATCTCGGCGGCGTCGATCTCGTCGAGGTTCTCCTCGACGAACCGCTTGAGCCCGAGCAGGTTGGGCTCGGGGTCCCGTGCCGCCGCCTTCTCCGAAGTAGAAGCCGTGGAGCCACTTCTCCTTGCGGACCTCGGTGCGGGCGATGGCGTCGAGATCGTCTTCGAGCCGGGCCGTGAAGGCGTAGTCGACGAGCTCGTCGAAGTGCTTCTCCATCAGCCCGACGACGGCGAACGCTGTCCAAGTGGGTACCAGCGCCTGGCCCTTCTTCCACACGTAGCCACGATCGACGATCGTCTGCATGATGCTCGCCCAGGTCGACGGCCGGCCGATGCCGAGCTCTTCGAGCTTCTTGATCAGCGAGGCCTCGGTGTAACGCGACGGCGCCGAGGTGGAGTGACCCGCCGGGGTGAGCGAAGTCGACCGGGACCCGCGTCGCCGGCCCCCAGCTCGGGAAGCAGCGCCTCGCGTTCGTCGGTGGCCGCCGCGTCGTCGTCGGTCGATTCGACGTAGACCTGGCGATAACCGGGGAACGTGATGGTGGTGCCGGAGGCGGCGAACTCGCAGTCGGTCGATCCGGATTTCCCCGGCTCCGAGGCGGGCGCGCCCAACCGCACGGAGACAGTGGTGCCGACCGCATCGGCCATCTGCGAAGCGAACGTGCGCTGCCAGATCATCCGGTACAGCGAGAGCTCCTGGCCGTTGAGCTCGCCGGCCAGTTGGTCGGGAGCACGCAACGGGGTGGTCGGCCGGATGGCCTCATGGGCCTCCTGCGCGTTCTTGATCTTCGTCGCGTACTGCCGCGGGGTCGGCGACAGGAACTGGGGGCCGAACGTAGGTGGTCACCTGCGAGCGAACCGCGGTCAGCGCTTCGCTCGACAACACCACGTTGTCGGTACGCATGTAGGTGATGTAGCCACGCTCGTACAGCCCTTGGGCGAGGCGCATGACCTGGGCTGCCGAGAGCCGGAGCTTGCGGCCGCCCTCCTGCTGGAGGGTCGAGGTCATGAACGGCGCCTTGGGTGAGGAGCGATACGGCTTCTCCTCGACCGAACGAACGGTGAAGGTGGACGAGCCGAGCGCGTCGGCCAACGCGACGGCTCGGGACTCGTCGACGACGATGACCTTGTCGCTCGGGACACCGTTCGCGCCGAAATCCTTGCCGGTGGCGACCTTGGCGCCGTCGAGCGCAACGAGGGATGCGGTGAACGCCGGCGCGGTAGCGCTCAACAGATCGATGTCCCAGTAGCCGGCGCGAGACGAAGGCGATCCGCTCACGTTCGCGCTGGACGACGAGACGGATTGCCGGGCTCTGCACCCGGCCGGCCGACAGCCCTCGGTTCACCCGCCGCCAGAGCACGGGAGAAACTTCGTAGCCGTAGAGCCGATCGAGGATCCGGCGGGTCTCGGCGGCGTCGACCAACCCGTAGTCGATGCCCCGCGGGTTGTTCACCGCGTGGTCGATGGCGGCCTTGGTGATCTCGTGGAACACCATTCGCTTCACCGGAACCTTGGGCTTCAAGTACTCGAGGAGGTGCCATGAGATGGCTTCTCCCTCGCGATCTTCGTCGGTGGCGAGATAGAGCTCGCTGGCGTCCTTCAACGCCGCCCGGAGGTCTTTGACCACGTCTTTCCCGCGAACCGTCAGCTCGTAGGTAGGTCGGAAGCCGTTGTCGACATCGACCGCCAAACCCTTGCTCGGGAGGTCGGCCACGTGGCCCACCGAGGCGCGCACGTCATAGGTGGCGCCCAGGAACTTCGCGATGGTTTTGGCCTTCGCGGGTGATTCGACGATGACGAGCGGCTTGGCCATGGCGTGCGTATCGCTAGGTCACCGACGACGGTCGTGTCAAGGCACCCCTCGCCGAAGTCGTCTTTTTCGGGCCTGATCGATGCCCTCACGGCATGATGAACACGTGGATCCGGAACTCGTCAGGTTGGGCTGGGACGGCACGCTCGCCGCCGCCTACGCGGCGAGCGGCACCGAGGTGGCCCCGGCCAGGGTCGCCCGGCTCGATCGTGGGTGGTGCACCGCGCTGGTCGGCCCGCAGGGCCCGACCCTGCGCCTCCGGAACCTCGGGGCCGATGTGGCGGTCGGTGACTGGGTGGTGGCGTCGGAGGACGGAGAACGGGTCGACATCGTGCTGCCCCGCCGCAGTGCCTTCGTCCGGCGGGCTTCGTTCGAGGGCGCCAAGGCGGAGTCGCACACCGTCGCCGCCAACATCGACCGCGTCTATCTCCTGCATGCACTCACGTCGCCGCCCAATCCTCGGCGATTGGAGCGTGAGCTCGTGCTGGCATTCGACAGTGGGGCGCTGCCCGACCATCGTGCTCACCAAGCTCGATGCCGTCGACGACCCGACCCCGGTGATGGAGGCCGTCGCGTCAGTGGCGTTGGCCGTGCCGGTGTTCGCGGTGTCGAGCCGCACCCAGGAGGGGGTCGAGCGGCTCCGTCCGGTCGAAGGTCACGAGACGATCGCGCTGCTCGGAGCGAGCGGGGTGGGCAAGTCGACGTTGGTCAATGCACTCGTCGGCGACGAAGTGCAACGAACCGCAGTGGTCCGCGACGGCGATCAGCGGGGCCGGCACACCACGATCGCCGCCGACTTGATCCGACTGCCCACCGGCGGGTGGCTGATCGACACCCCCGGGCTCAGAGCCGTGAGTTTGTGGGCCAGTGGGGAAGGCATCGAGCGGGCCTTCCGTGACGTGTTCGATCTGATGGACCAGCTGCCGGTTCCGTGACTGCAAGCACGAGGACGAACCGGATTGCGCGGTGCAAGCCGCGATTCGGGCCGGGTTGCTCGACCCCGTGCGTCTGCACAGTCTGAAACGGCTGGTCGAGGAAGAAGCGAAGATCGAAGAGGAGCAGCGCGGCAAGGAAAAGGCGCTCGACCGACGCGGGGTTCGCCGACCGAGGACCTGATGACTTGGTCGGATCAGCCCTGCTCCGGGGCGGCCACATCGACGATGCCGCTCGACTGCTGCCGCGCCGCTTCGGTGGTCGTCGCGTAGACATCGACCGCTCGGTCGAGCCGTGACAGCGCCAGCCGCTCCCGGAGGCGTTCGCCGGCGCAGACCAGGACGACGTCGCCGAGCCCCGACCGGGCCCGCGCCGCCGCGCCGAGCAACACACCGAGCCCGGCGTCGGCCAGGGTGCCGACTTCGTCGAGATCGACCGCCACGACCATGCCGAGATGGCGCTCCACGAACCGGGAGGTGGCCTGATGGAGCTCGGGCAGCGTGGCGAGATCGATGTCGCCCTCGAGCTCGAGCACCGGGAGCGAGGCGACCACGACGTGACGGGAGTGGAGCTGCACGATGGAAGGACGATACTGGTCGGCGGACGGGGGCTCGACGAGCAACGCCCGGGGTGTAGCGGTAGTTTCGGGCTTCATGCGCCACGGGTCCGATGCCCTCGTGCGCCGGACCCGGCTCGCGCTCGTGGTGGTGGCCTTTGTGGCGCTCATCGCCCACGACGGGCTGCCGTCCCCCGCGGCCGCCGACGTGGCTCTGGTCGACGTGGTGGCGGGCCCGATCGTCGAGACCGACCTGGCGCGGGCCACCACTACCCCCAAGCCGCGCCATGTCTTTCCGGTGCTCGCCGCCAACGCCCCCTACACACGGTCGCACCACGACTACCCCGCGACCGATGTGCCCGTCCCGTGCGGAACGCCGTTGGTGGCCGCGACCGACGGGGTGATCTGGGAGGTGCAGCGACTCGATCGGTGGAACCGGTTCGCCGATGTGCCGAGCACCCGCGGCGGGCGGACAGTGGTGATCGACGGCGACGACGGCGCTCGCTACCTGTACGCGCACTTCTCCACGATCGTGTCGACATTGGCGGTGGGGGACCGGGTATCGGCAGGGGACCCGCTCGGGGCGGTGGGGACCACTGGCCGATCGACAGGTTGCCACCTGCACCTCGGTCTGTCGCCGCAGTGCCCAGGGCGGATCTGGGATCTGCTCGCCGGCACGATCTGGCCGTGGCCGTACCTCGACGCGTGGCGGGCCGGCAACAACATCCACCCGGGAGCCGAACTGGCGGCGTGGGTCGAGGCCCACCCGGGCGCGTGCGGTGGCTCGGCGGTGATCGAGCGGTCGGCCGGGTTGGACCAGGGCCCGAACCTCGAAGCCCTCCCTGGCTGACCGGCGCGCCAACCCGGGTCACGGCTCGCGCTGCATGACTGCGACGGCCCGCACCGTCACATCGGGGAGCAGCCTGCCGATGAGGGGCACATCGGTGGGGACCCGACGCGTGACGATGGCCCGCACGGTGTCTCCCGATGACGTGACCGCGACGGTGACCGCGTCGAGCTCGATGGCCGACCGTCCGGCGGCGTCGCCGTCGGCGCCCGCCGCCGACGACACCGCAGCAGCTCGTGCCGCTTCTCGTGCCGCGTGCACGACGGCGAGCTGGTCGCGAGCGATCACCGTGAGTTGGGCGCCCATCAACAGGAACACCGCGAGCACCGGGAGCGCGAGGGCCAGTTCCACCGTGGACTGCCCGTGGTCGCCCCGGGAGTTGGTGGTGGTCACACTCGGCTCGTGATCGAATCGACCACCCGGTCCAACAGCTGCCCGATCTTGCCGGCCCCGCCACCACCACTGGCCCACGCCACCAGCAGCAGGGCCACGAGCGCGGCGCCGAGCAGCACCAGCGCGTACTCGGCAGTTGCCTGCCCGGCGTCACCTCGGTCGGATGTCATGGGACCCGAGGCGTTGCGGTGCAGTCGTGACGCGGCCGGGGAAGCGGGGTCGGTCGCTTCGAGCAGCGACGAGACCTGAGCGATGACCCACAGGTGCAGGCGGGCGAGATGGGCGGACATGGCGACTCCTCGGGAGCGATGAACGGCAATCGGCCGAACGTTCGACGGGTACTGGTCACGGTTCCAGGCCGGTGAGTGACGAGAAGGTCCCGAGCAGCAGCGGGACGATGGTGAGCACGACGAACGCGGGGAGCGTGCAGCACACGAGCGGGAAGCAGAGGCGTACCGGCAGCCGTCGGGCTTCGATCTCGGCGGCGCGGCGCCGTTCCTGACGGGCTTCGGTCCCCAAGCGGTCGAGGATGGGAGCGAGCGGTTCGCCGTGCCGGTCGGCATGGGCGAGCACACCGACCACGGTGGTGAGCACGCCGGGAGCCAGTTCATCGAGGGCGGCCAGCGCATCGCAGAACCGTTCGCCCGCGTCGACGCGGGCAACCACCGCCCGCACCGGCTCCCGGAGCGGCGAGGGCGCGAGCGACGCGAGTTCCCGAAAGGCGAGCACCGGTGTGAGCCCGGCCCGCAGGAGCACGACGAGCAGCTCGAGAAGGTCGGGTACGGCCGCCCGAAGGTCGTGGCGGCGGCGGGCGGCCAGGCGACGGCCGCGCCACCAGAAGCGTAGGAACCACGACGCGGCGAGTGCGAGCAGCGCGGTCAAGGGGTCCTCACGATCCGACGCATCCACCACCATCCGCCGAGGTTCAACCCGCCACCGACCAAGAGGCAGGTGCCGCCGATCGGTGTGCCCAACAGCAGCCGGGCGAGGTCGGGATCAGTGGCCACCGACCACAGCGCGACCGCAGCCGGGAGCACCGACAGCACGCGCGCCGAGAGCTGGGCTTGGGCGGCCGCGGCACTGCGCTCTTCGCGGGCTGCTCGACGCTCCCGAAGCACGCCGGCGGCCCGGTCGAGTGGCGCCGCTGCCGGTCCGCCGGCTCGCGCCACGGCGCGCAGAACGCCGAGGGCGAGGACCTCATCGGGTTGATTCGTCGGGCTCGTCGCGGAGAGTGCGTCGGCGATTGATCGCCCGCTGCGCTGAGATCGGGCGGCCGTTCCCAACGCAGCCGGAGCCCCGGGCGCGTCAGCCGCTTCGCCGAGCGCCGCAGCAAGGGACGAACCCGTTGCGGTGGCCCGTGCCATCGATTCGAGTGCGCCGATCCAGGGCGAATCGTTCGGCCGCGGCGCGCTCCGGCGGAGCAGCGAACGAATTCGTCGATTCCAACGCTCCGCTCGGACGCCACGCGAGGGATTCGGCGTGAGCGGCCGGCAGCTGCGGCGCAGCCCGAGCCCCCGGGGCAACGCGAGGAGCACGACGGTGACGAATGTGGCGACCGCTGCGAACATCACCACGCTCGCCGTCGTTCGATGTCGGCCGGGGCCGAATCGGCGCCCGCAGTGATCACCATGCGGAGCCGACCCCGACCGCCTTCGAGCTCGCCCGGGCGGGCCAGCTCGGCGATCTCGGCCACTCGCCGACGACCGTCGGCGGATCGCTCCACGTGGACGACTGCGTCGATCGAGCCGTGCACCTGCTCGCGAACTGCGACGAGGGGCCAGCCGGGCGCTCCCATCAGGACCATCGCCTCGATCCGGCGCACCGCGTCGAGCGCGCCGTTGGCATGACAGGTGGTGAGCGAACCGTCGTGACCGGTGTTGAGCGCCTGGACCATGTCGAGCGCCTCGGGCCCGCGTACCTCACCGATGACCAGTCGGTCGGGGCGGAGCCGCAGCGCAGTGCGCACGAGCTCCCGGATCCCCACAGGGTGAGCGCCCTCGACGTCCGGTGGGCGACCCTCGAGCCGCAGCACGTGCTCGGTCGCCAAGGCCAGCTCGGCGGTGTCCTCGATGGTGACGATCCGCTCCCCGGTCGGTACGCACGAAGCAAGCGCGTTCAACAGCGTCGTCTTGCCGGCCGACGTCGCCCCGCTCACCACCACGTTGCAGCGCGCCGTCACGAGTTCGCGGAGCACCGCGACGATCGGTGGCGCGGCGAATGCCTCGAGGCCCACGTGATGGCGTCGGAAGCGGCGAATGCTGCAACACAGCCCGTCCAGCGCGATCGGCGGGGCGACCGCGCACAACCGTGAACCATCGGGCAGGCGGGCATCGACGATCGGCGAGGTCCGGTCGAGACGAAGACCGAGCGGCGCGATGATTCGCTCGACCAGTGCGGCCAGCTGCCCGTCGCGAAGTCGGTCGACCCACTCGATGCGTCCGCCGCGTTCGACCCACACCTCGTCGCCGCCGTTCACCATCACCTCGGTGACTGCGGGATCGGCGAGCCACGGCTCCAACGGACCGAGCCCGAGCAGCTCGGCGCGGGCCTGGCGGCACAGCTCGTCACGCTGGAGCCGGTCGAGCAACGGGACGTGCTGCCCGACGCAGCGCTCGATCATCGCCGCCAGTTCGGTGTCGCCGTGGGCCCTGGCCCGAAGTTGTCGGCGAGCGGATTCGACGATGGGGGCAAGGACGGCGGTCTCGTTCATACGGCGCTCCGAATGCCCCGTCGTAACGACGACGGAACGCGACCGAGGAGCAGCCCGGCATCGACGGCCCGGCCGACCGCCGGGTCGAGGGGTATCTCAGCGACGACGGGCACCCTGAGAGCGGACTCGATGTCGGAGCGGGTCAAGGACCGACCGGGCTCCATCACCACGACCACGCCTGTTGCGGCCGACGCCACCGCGGTGGCGCGTCGCAGCGCGAGATAGCAGGGCCGGACCACGAGCAGCGATGTCACGTCGGCTGCTCGGAGCGGCGCGGGCGGAACGCCGAGGCCGGCATCGACCACGACAGCGCCGTCGAACCGCCGCGCAAATGCGGCAAGCCTGGCCCACCCTGCCGTGGCGACGTGCTGGTCGGCCGGATGGCGCAGGGGCGCGGCGCTCCTCCCCGCCGGGAGCACCGACACCCCTGTGCCGAGGTCGAGCATCAACGCCGCCAGCGACGCGTCGTCGGGCGGCGGGTCGGCAGCCAGCCAATCGATGACGCCCGGCCCGCCCGGGTCGGCAACCCCGAGCGCGGCGACGACATCGCCGACCAGGTCGACGAGGAGCACGGGACGCTCGGGCCCGACGGTGGGCTCGGCGAGGCACAGCGCCAGCGCAACGGTGACGACGGTGACGCCGCTGCCACCCTTGACGGACCAGCACAGGATCACGTGGACCTCCCCGGTGACGAGGCCCGAGGGCCTGCGTTGTCGACGGGGGGAAGTCGTTCGGGAACGTACCGGGGTGCCGGCCCGGTCACAACCTGTTCACGTGCCGGCTCGGAACACCTCGTTGAGCAGCGGCTCGTTGCGGGCGAATCGACCGAGGTTCTCGACGAACAGTGCCGCGCCGCGCTCCTCGGTCAACTCCGTGATGCCCGACGAGTGCGGCGTCACGATGACGTTGGGCAACGACCAGAACTCGCTCGACTCGGGCAACGGTTCGGTGGTGAAGACGTCGAGTGCGGCGCCCGCGATCGCTCCCGTTCGCAGGGCGTCGAGCAGTGCCGACTCGTCGACCGACTCGCCCCGTCCGACGTTGACGAACCGGGCGGTGGGCCGCATCGCCCGGAACTGATCGGGGCCGAACAAGGTGCGGGTCTCGGCGGTCAACGGCAGCGCGGCCACCACCCAGTCGGCCCTAGCCAGGCCCTCGTCCAGTTGTGCGAGGGGACAGACGGGGTAGCCCTCGTCACCGCCGGCGGTTCGTCGGCAGACCTCGACATCGAGACCGAGCGCCTCGGCGAGTCGGGCGATCTCGCTGTCCGATCGGCCCCCACCCGACCACGAGCATCCGCTGCCCGACCACATCGGTGAACGTTCGAGGCTCCCACCGGCGCTCCAGTTGGGCGCGGGTCCAAGCGGGCAGGTCGCGAGACAGCGCGAGCACATTCATGATCACCGTGCGGGCGATCGACGGCGCGGCCGAACCGGAGGAGTTGGTGAGGCGGATTCCGCGTTCGAGGAATCCGGCGAACACCGGGCTGTCGACCCCGGCCGAGAACGTGTGGAACCAGCGCAGCGCATCGGCCCGGAGAATTGCTCCGAGCACCTCACGGACTCGTTCGGGGTACGCGTCGCCCGAGAGGCAGGCGACGTCGACGCGTGCGAGATCCTCGGGTGCTACCGGGTGATCGGCTCGGAGCACGATCGGCTCCAGCCCCGGCACGAGGGCGAGGGCGTTGTCGGTGATGCGTTCCCACAGCCGGTCGGTGAGCAGCACCACCGGAGGGGAAGGCTCGGCCATGCCGGGCGATCCTACTGGCCGCTATGGTGCGCGACGGAGGTGTCCGAGCGCCTGGTGGGCTCCACCGCCTTCAAAGCGGCTGGGACAGGTGATCCCTGTCCGGCGGGTTCGATTCCCGTCCACCTCCGCCAGGAAACACCTGGTCAGGGGCCTGAATCCGTCCCGGATTCGGGCCCCTGGTCACAGACTTGTCACGGTTCGCAAACGCACCTCGCCTCGGCACCCGGCGAGCCGGAGTTTCAGGCTGGTGGCTCGACCCAACTGGTGAACACCGGTCACCTCTCCCTCTGGCGCAGCCTCGAGACCTCGGCTGCGTGGTTGACCTGCGGCCGTCATGGCATTCCCGTGATCATCGCGAGTACATCGAGGATCTGATGGGCGACAACGGGGCCGACGTTGCCGCTCGGCGTCGAGCATCGTTGAACGGAGACCGCGCGCATCTGCTCCACAAGCGCACAGCTCGGCGCAGCGAGGCCGTTCAGCGCGTCGGGATCGACGGTGACGTGGCTGGGAAACGCGCGGGATGTGGTCGTGAGCGGAACGGCGAAGACGGTCGATGGGCGGAACCGCAAGAACGCATCGGCAGTCGCGAGCACGGCCGGCCGGACGTATCCCGCTCCGGACCCGATCGGCGTGCCGAAGTCGACCGTGATGATGTCGCCGAAATTCACGACCCTGTCAGATCGGCATTCAGCCAGGCGTCGCGTTCGAGGACGTACGCCGCCCATGCCGCCTGATCGGTCCTCAGCCGGGATTCTGCACTCGCCATCTCTTCGTAGAATCGTTGACGTCGGAGCGATTCGAGTGCAGCGTCGAGGGTGTCGGACATCGTTGCGCCGAGGTCGTCGGCAAGGCTGCGGAGCCGCTCCCGCTGATCGACACGCACTCTGATCGTTGTAGACGCAGTTGTCATACAGAGAGTCTACATCTTCGATTTCTGTGCCGGAGCTCGGCCTGAGCCGGGTGAGAGGTATCTGACCAAGGTCAGACATCGTGGACGGGATCGAAGTGCTCCGCCGATTCCATCGTTGTTACACCCAGCGAGTCGGTGCCCTCACGGACTCCTACGTCGACTCCGGGCGGGCGCTCGGCCTCTCCCGGCTCCTGTTCGAGATCGGCCGCGCCGAAACGGTCGGCGTCAGCGAACTACGTCAGCGTCTCGGCCTCGATTCGGCATACGTGAGCCGAATGCTGCGGACATTGGAGTCCGACTTGCTCGTGAGCGTCACGCCCGACGCCACCGATGGGCGCCAGCGCGTCGCTCGGCTCACCGATGACGGACGAGCAGCGTGGCAACAGCTGGACGCGGGGCGGATGCAGCGGCGGCAGCGATGCTCGAGTCGTTGCCGAAGCGCCACCGAACCGAATTGGTCGCATGTCTGCAACGAGCCGAGCGACTGCTTCGGGCGGCGACGATCACCATCGGTGTGGTCGACCCAGAGTCCGAACCAGCCACATGGGCGCTCAGCCAGTACTTCGCCGAACCGGATCGCCGCTTCCCAACCGGGTTCGATGTCGCAGGTGCGGGTGCGGGCCACGATTCGGACCTCATGCGAGCACCCTGGGCGTGTTCGTGGTGTTGCGCGACGATGGCGCGGTCGTTGGCTGTGGCGGGGTGCAGCGAGTCGATCCGACAACTGGTGAGATCAAGCGAATGTGGATCCACGACGATTGGCGAGGACTGGGCCTCGGTCGCCGCCTGCTCGCGTACCTCGAAACAGCTGTCAGCGGACTGAACCGGATAGTCCTCGACACGAACAGCTCACTGAGCGAGGCCATCGCGATGTACCAACGATCCGGCTACGGAGCCGCGGAGAAGTACAACGACAACCCCTACGCCCATCACTGGTTTGCGAAGCAGTTGACCACGACTGTCGAGCGGGCACCGTAGGTAGAGCCGGACTCGGTCCCCGGTGAGGTCTGTGCCGCCTGGTTCGGCGATCGCGACGACGAGTGCATCGACCGCCGAACCCCTGCGGGCAAGCCGGCGCAGCTCGACGAGCACCATCGTCGGCACGATCGGGGGCCACAGAACTTGCGATGGCGTCGGCCTGCGATTGCCGTCGGGTGCTCGGTTCCCCCACCTCGATGACGAGTTCTTCGAGGTACCGGGAAGTCTCGTCGAGCGCGTCTTGGCGTTCGAGCTCGGCGCGCAGCGCGATCTGGAGGAGTTCGGAGGCTGGCAGGCCGCGCTTCTTCAGCTCGTCATGGAGGTCATCGGGCAGGTACACCTGAAGGCGCGGCGTGCGCCTACCAACTAACTGTACGTATATATCGTCGTGGACAGCAGACGCGAGCGGCGGGACACTTGTCAGGTCGGGACCTGGATTCATCTCCAGTTCAGGGGCTCGGGGTTGGCTGCCGTGCCCGGCGAGTCCAAGCTGCGAAACGCACGATTCCGTCGACCTGACACACTGCTCCTCATGTCCGAACACAACGTTGATGTCGTCGTCGTCGGAATGGGTCCCGGTGGCGAAGACGTCGCCGGCAACCTTGCTGCCTCGGGCATCTCGGTCGTCGGGATCGAGGATCATCTGGTCGGCGGCGAGTGCCCCTACTACGGCTGCATTCCGTCGAAGATGATCATCCGGTCCGCCGATCTGCTCCAAGAGGCCAGGCGTGTCGCCACGATGGCCGGTCAGTCGACCGTGACCCCTGACTACTCGATCGTCGCCGACCGCATTCGTGACGAGGCCACCGATGACTGGGACGACACGGTCGCCGTCGACCGGTTCGTCGGCAAGGGCGGCCGGTTCGTTCGAGGCCGCGGAGTTCTCGCCGGGCCCGGCCGAGTACAGGTCGGCGACGATGTCTTCGTCGCATCGCGCGGCGTCGTGCTGGCGACGGGAACCTCGCCCGCCATTCCGCCCGTGTCGGGCCTCGTCGATGCCCGTCCGTGGACCAATCGCGACGTGTTCAAGATCAGGACCAACCCGAAGTCCCTCATCGTGCTCGGCGGCGGAGCCATCGGCTTGGAACTGGCCCAGGCGTTCAGCCGGTTCGGCACGACGGTCACGGTGGTGGAGGCGCTCGATCGTCTGCTCGCCCCGGAGGAACCCGAGTCGAGCGCGTTGCTCACTCGGGTCCTGGCTGAGGAGGGGATCACGATCCGTGCCGGTGTCGGGGCCGCTTCCGCGTCGCGCGGGAGCGATGGCGTGGTCCTCACGCTTGCCGATGGTTCGACGGTCGAAGCAGACGAGATCCTCGTCGCCGCGGGTCGTACGCCGAACATCCGTGGGATCGGACTCGAGTCGGTCGGCCTCGACGAGACGGCGCGACCGTCGTTCACGACCGACGACCGGATGCGGGTCAACGGCACCGAAGGCCTGTGGGCCGTCGGCGACATCGCCGGCCGGGGGGCATTCACCCACATGGCCGTGTACGAGGCCGGGGTCGCGGTCGACGACATCCTCGGCGTCGCGTCACCGCGTACTGCACAGGATCACGCCGTCTCCCGGGTGACCTTCACCGACCCAGAAGTCGGCAGCGTCGGTCTCACCGAGGCGCAGGCGCGGGCGGCGGGATTGAACGTGATGGTCGGCCTGGCCGACTCGTCGACCTCGAGCCGGGGGTGGCTGCACAAGGCCGGCAATGACGGTCTCATGAAGCTCATCGCCGACGCAGACCGCGACATCCTCGTCGGAGCTTCGTCAGTCGGGCCCCGCGGCGGCGACGTGCTCGCCATGTTCAACCTCGCCGTCCACGCACGCGTCCCGATCCGTGAGCTACGCACGATGATCTACGCCTACCCGACCTTCTACCGTGGCGCACTCGACGCCCTCGCGAACCTGTCATGAATGGCCGACGAGCGCCGGTTGGTCTTGACGACCGGCGCTGTGCCTCTAGCCCGGAGGTCGTGCCGCTTCGGGCTTGGTCGGTTCGGTGACGGTCAGCACGTAGTCGAGGAAACCGGGGATCGATGCGGCGACGTGGCCGGTGGACGGCGCGATGATGATGCCGCGGCCGAGCAGCCGGTCGCGTACCGCGCTGAGCGCGGTGATCGGTTTGCCGAGCTTCTCTGCGATCTGACCGGTTCGCACCGGGTCGCTGGTGGAGATGTGGGCCATCGCGGTGAGGTAGGTCTGCTCTCCGGCGGGAAGCTTCCGCCACCGGGCGACGTAGAGCCCGCGTTCGCTGTCGTGGCGGGCGAGATCGACGGCGACGCGGGCGTCGTCGACGATGATGCGAGCGTGCCCGGTGGAGGCACTCCACGCGTAGTCACCGAACAGCTGCACGAAGTACGGGTAGCCGCCAGTCGCGTCGGCGAGCAGGGTGAGCGCGTCACCGTCGAACGGCCGACCGGCGGAGTCGGCGGGTCCTGCGAGGGCTTGCAGCGTGGCGTCCGGGTCGAGGTTGTCGATCCGGTGGAACGCCATTCGCTCGCCGTAGGTGACGGCGTCGGTCACCAGCCCAGGCGTGGCGGGCAGCCCACCGAACACGATCATCGCGGTGAGCTCGGGGCGTCGGCTGAGGTCTTGCATGATCGGGCCGAACACCGAGAGCTCGTCGGGATGCACTTCTTGGACCTCGTCGACGAGGATCATCAACCCGCGATGGTCTTTGGTGCAGTGTTCGACCACAGCGAGCACCGCACCGGCGAACTGTTCGGCGACGGGAATCGAGTCGCGGCGTTGGCGTTTCGACTCGCGCCGGTAGACGCCCAAGTTGAGCGTTTGGGATTCCTCGCCCCATCGTTCGCGTAGCTCGACCAATTGGCGGGTCAGCTTCTTGGTCAGCCCGACGCAACCGTGGAGCTGCTCCACGATCGCCCCGATCGGGTCGCCAGGTGATCGGGCCTCGTGGCGCACCACCGCCCACCTGCGCTCCATGGCGATCGCCCCGTATCGGTCGAGGAGCACGGTCTTGCCGACCCCTCGCGGGCCGTACAGGACCTGGAACGACTGCCGTCGATTGCCGGTGGTCCGCACGGCGGTCTCGACGAGCTGCAGGAGATGCTGGCGGCCGGCGAGCAACGGCGGCTGGGTGGCGAATCCTGGCCGGTAGGGGCTCGGGTCCGACATCCTCATTCCTTTCGATACGTAGCGATAAAACCACCCACTTATCGCAACATATCAGCACGCGCTTCAGCCGTCGGGGATCACCCACGGGCCGACGCCGCTGATCCGATCGATCGAGACGCGAACGACGGCCGAATCGGGCGCGGAACGCAACGCGAGCGGGTGCCGGCTCAGCCCGGCGTACTTCGTGGCGAGCTGGTCCATCAGGGCCGGGTTGGGACCAGATTCGACAGTGGCGGTGCCGCGGATCACGAGGTGACGCTGAAAGCCCTCGTTGTTCCGAACGTGGTCCTCGATGGACAACAGGATTGACGGGTCACGACGAAGGTTCGCCGCCTTGCGGCTGGATCCGTCGCATCCGAACAGGATCTGGTCGCCTTGCACGATGACCCAGACGACCGACACCTGTGGCGAGCCGTCGGAATTCGAGGTCCACACATGGGCAACCGCATCGGAGCCGAGCAGCGCCTGAGCGGGAGCCGAGAGAGAGGTGAGCGAACGTGTCGTTGCCATGTGAACCTCCTGTCCGGTTCACAGTACGCCATCGTGCAAGTGCCAGGGAGCGGCCGGCGTGCCATGGCAACGCATGGGGAGGGCTGGCACTTGTTCGAGCCCGATCACACCTGGTCGACGGCCGGGTCCTGCGACGGGCCGAGGAGTTCGCGCAGCACCTGGATCGCCCCACCGATGCGCAGCAGGCTGTCGCGCACCCGCTGTTGTTCGGCCGTGAGATGGCGCATCAGTTCCTCGCCGGACGCATGTTCGGATTCCAGCTCGGCGAGCCGGGTCCGGATCTCGGAATAGCGGTCGGGTGAGGTCATGTCGCTTCCTCGATCACTGTTTGACGATCGTGAGGATCCACATCCCCGAGGTGTACAGAGGCTTGAGCGACCATACCTCGGGGCCCGACTCTCCCTCGGCGTCGGTGCGGAAGAACGTCAGCCGGTCCAGTGGCAGCTGCACATCGCTCCCGCAGGGATTCAGCCGCAGCGGTCGCTCAGCCTGGAAGTCGTTGTGGAGAGTGCGGATCGGGACACTCTGGATCCAGGCGTAGTCGTCGTAGACGCCGAGGCGCAGTTCGGTGGCGTCGGCGCCGCTCTCCATTCGAATCACGAGCTCGGCCACGTCGATCTGCTGGTCCTCGGTGATTCCCGGATACAGAGCTGCGCCGACGATGTCCGTTCGACCGGAGACGGTCAAGGTCACCCCAGTGGGTTCCTCGACCATGCAGCCGATTCCCACCGATCCCCAGTTCGAGTTGAGTCGCAGCCGTTTGTTGCCGGTGGTCTCGATCCATGCGTACTCGGCGCTGACCCCGAGGTGGAGTTCGGGAGGTTTCGGACCATCGGGCGAAGCGAGCCCCGTTGCCCGAACCACGAGCGCCCCACGCTGCAGGTCGCTCTGCGGCGGCCGACGTTCGGTGTCGAACACGACCAGACCGTTGCCGACCGTCAGCGCAGCATCGTTCGTTGCCGCTCCGTACAGAAAGCTGGCGATGCTTGCGCCGGCCCCGATGCCGACGATTCCACCATCACGATTGATCGAGAGCGGCTTCTGGCGGCGTTCGGGCGCGGCCGCCCAGCGATCGAGATCGTCGTCGGGCTTGGGAGCCGTGCGGATCGCCTCCGGCCAGCGACTGGCGATCCACGCGTAGTCGGTGTCGACGCCTATGGCGAGCTCGGCAGCGCGCTCCTGGCGCGCGCCGATCACGAGCGTCCGACCGGCAGTGTCGTGCGCGTCGTCGATGATCGTCGTCCGGCCGCACACGGTCAACGCGGCATACGCCGGGTCGGTCGGAACCGTCGAGTCCGCTTGCCGGGACACGTCCACCCCGATCTCGACACCGTTTCCGAATGGGTTGATGCGCAGCGGCTTGAGGTTCTCGCTCTGCAGCGATGCGGAGTCGGCCCCTGCGACGAGACTCAGCGCCGCGGCCGCACCGCCCGGGACCGAGGAAACGACGCGTAGACGGCCACCGACGGTCAGCTCGGCTTCCGAGGTCGCTGCCGTCATCTCGCCGATCGTGACTGGAGCTCCCTGCGGATTGAGGCGCAGTGGTAGGACGGCACGGCTCTGGATGTGAACCCCGTCGCCGAACACTCCGAGTTCGAGCGCCGGTTCCTCTCCCTGGTCGACGGTGGACCACCGAGTGTGCGATCGGTCGACGATGCGGAGCCACTCGGTGACGAGACGCAGCACGCCGCCGTTCTCGGCGAGCAGACTCGATCGAGGGGCCGCATCGAGGTCGCCGTGCGATTCGGCGGTGGCGAAATCGATCTGTGCAGCGTTGCCCCAGAGCTCGATCGGGTGGATGGTTGTCGTTCGGTCGTGGTGCCCGGCAAGGGGGCCGATGTCGACGAGGAGCACCATCGTCGTGTCGTCGTATTCCGGGAGGTTCTCGAACCGCACGATGAGCTTGGCCTGATGGGGCTCGGCCGACGTGTGCAGATCGATCGTGATGTCGAGTGGATCGCCCGGGGACCACACGGACGGTTGGTGACACCGCAACGCAGCGCCTTCGAGCACCCACCGGCCGCCCTCGGGCTCTGACCAGTCGACGTGGTCGCCATGGGACGAGACGAGCCCCCACGGCATGGTGGCGGTTCCCGACCGGTGGTCGAAGACCAGCCGGGTCGCGGCATCGTCGTCGGCCGCGAGACGAATGGGGCGACCGGACGAGTTGACGATCCGGAGGTGGAGCTGGTTGAACGCCTCGCTCGCGCCGAAGCTGTTGAGTGCGGCGGCTCCCCCGATGAATCCGGCGGTGAACGGACCGACCACTGCTACGGACCCTGCACCGACGAGCGATTGCAGATCGGGGTCGACGACCCTGGTGTCGCGCACGCCGAGATGGATCAGTTGCTGCCCGGCGATCTCGCCGACATCGGAGTCGAACGAGTGGTACGCGATCCCAACCCTCGTCGAGCGGGTGCCGCCAACGGGGTTGCCGGCGATGCCGGTGAGGTGGATCGTCCAGGTTTCGCCCGGCGCCATCGAGCCCGTCGCCGTGGCAGTGAGCGTCATCGTGTGGGCGGCCGGGTCGTGGGCGATCGCCCAGCGCGGCAGTGACCTGGGGGCCAGCCTGATGTGTTGGGGGCTGCGCAGGGTGCCGGCACGGAACCCGACCACGAGCGTGGAGCCCGGCCGGGTGGCGATCGAATCGCTCGAACGGTTGGTGATCACGAACACGAGCGATTGGGGCCCATCGGAGAGGTTCAACTCGGCCCGACCAGCGCGGTTCTCCAACGCGAATTCCAGTGCTCCACCCAGTGGGCTCGTCATCACAAACCCTCCGATGAGTCGTTGGCCGTTTGGGCATGCGGCGGCGTTCGGGTGCCGTCGGCGAAGGTGCTGCGTAGCTGCAGCCAACCCTCGCGGATCACGGCCGGCTTGCCAAACGTGGCCTCGATGAGCGCCGGGCGGATGTAGGTGGCGATGCGGTGGAGCGCGTGGAGCGTGTCCTCGTCGAGTGTCGCGGGCTTCGGGCCGTCGGCGCCCGACCCCTTCGGCATGTTCGACGCGTCGAGCGACAACAGCGCACGAGCAGGGTGGGTCGGGTCGGGTTCGAGCACTCGAGTCCGCAGCGCAGTCTGCCACACCGCTTGGGCCCTGCCTGGCTCCGGGAAGGCGTCGAGCATCGCCGAGTACTCCACCGTCGGCCGGTCAGCCACCTCGATCCAGCGGCCGCCCACCCGTTGCGACCAGGACCACGAGCAGCTCGGCTCGCGAGGCAGTGGGACGGCGATCTCCTCGGCAGGCATCAGGATCGGCGCCGAGAGGAACGACGCCGACAGGCCATCGAGCGCCGGGGCCCACAGTGCGGGAGGAATCCCGATCGATGTCGTAGGCAGCACGCCCGACGTCACGTGCATCACCGCACGCGGGTCGAGCAGCACGGTGAGGTCGATCGGGGCTCCCGCCAACGTGAGCATCGCGGTCGGGGGTCCTTCGTCGTGAGTGAAACGCAGGTGCCGGCCGGTGAGTCGCCCGGCGCCGTCGGTCACCCAATAGCCAACCGTGCCATCGTTCGACTGTTGGTGTTCACCGATCCGCACCGCGAATTCGACCTCGGTGAAGCCGTGATCGCTCGGCGGCCTGCCCAACAAGCGATGGCGGAGATGCTCCCACGATTGGTCGCACGCGGGTCGTCCGAGCAACTGCAGATCCAGTCGGGCGCGAACCACGGCGATCGGTCGGCCGATCAGCAGTGCCCGGCTCTGGTGGCCGGCGCCGTCCAGTGGCTCGATGGTGTCGAGCGCGGTCTCGATGTGGTCGATCAGAGCGCCGATCACGACGTCGGGTGTTGCCGGCGACTCGAGACCGAGCGCCGCCTCCTGCTCGGGGTGCGGTGAGCGGATCGTCGAGAGCAACCAGCGCACGACCTCCGCCAGGTGCCGATTGTCGATCTCGTCAGGACCCCGAGGTGCGCCGAACAGACCGGGTGCCGGCCGCCATCGACCATCGCCGTCGATCAGTCCGACGAACCTGCCGGCGGTGTCATAGACATCGATCGCTTCATCGAGCAGGTTCGGGAGCAACCACCCGCAGATCGGTGTGGTAGCCGGGTGATCGTTGACCGTCACATCGTCGTGCTCCGCTGCGAGCCATCGGACGTGCACTCGGGCCGGTTGGGTGATGCGGGGCGGAAGGCTCACCCGATCGCCCCCGGCACTACCTCCCATCGCAGACGAGCCGAGCACAGCCTCAGGACGCCATTCGCGCGTCTGGCCGAACGAATCGATCAGCCGGAGGCGTTCGATGACCATCTCGCCGGTGCGGATCGGGTGGAACGGGGCGCCGGCGACCGGACTGTCCGGGTGAACGTCACCGACCGCGTCGCGAACCCGGCCAGCGAGCGCCTGGTTGTCGGCGAACCCGAGCGGGTCCTCGATGGCGAGTTGCGGCTCCGCCCGGCGCATCAGCAGTCCCTCGTGGAAACCGACCAGCGGTTGGGCAACGGCGCCGGCGAGTGCTTCGAGATCGAGGAGCAACTCGTTGTCGGGGTCGGCCGCCTGGAGCAGGTCGGCGAGTCGTCTCACCGGTCCGGGGTGGAGGATCGAACGGCCGGAGAGATACTCGAATCCACTGGCCGCCAGTCCGAACCTGACACGGCGCGCAAGGTCGGGTTGACCGACGGGCAGGTCGAAGTTCGTCGTGATGAATGACCGTTGGTATGGCGAGGGGTCGAATCGCGGGTCGCCGGCGTGTCCGTTGCACCCCTCTGCAAGGGCCAGGACCTCGACCTCCCATTCCATCAGGAGCGGGTTCCATGGCGGTGTCGTCACCGCTGATCGGGCGATCATGAACGCCGGGTCGGGGTCGTCCCACGGGTACAAGGTGTCGTGGTCGTGCAACTCCGGCCAGATCGATCCGCACCGACATGGCAGCGCACCGTCGACGAGATCGACGCCGTGGCGCGTCGGCGGTACCGCATCGGCTCCGGCGAGCAGCACGACGGGATCGTTCGGCCGCCAGTACCGGGGCCCGGGACATGTCTCGAGCCCGAGTTGATCGATTGGCTCGCGCGGTCGCGTTGTACGCGTCGAGGTCTCGGGTGATCCGCCACCAGCGGTTCGCCACCCGATCCGCGAGCGAGGCGACGTGCGCCCGATCGGCCTCGAGTGGCTCGAGATGGTTGCGCACGAGGTAGTTGCCGAGGGCGGCGAGGTCGATGCCGATCGGATCGGTGGAACGCGGCGGATAGGTAGCGACCATCAGCCGATGCCAGTCAGCGAACAACTCCTGGCAGCGCGAGCGAAGATCGTCGGCGTAGGCGTCCATCTGGGCCTGGTCGACATTGAGCTGGTCGAGATCGAGTGCGAGATCGGCGGGCAGCCCGATGGCCTCCTCGTAGCCCGTCCGTTCCACGACGGGGGTGGCGGGGCGAGGCCGCAAGGTCCAGACACGGTGTCCGGACACGGGCGTGAAGCGGGCTGAGTGGTGGGCTGCTCCGAGCTTTGCTCCGAAGTCGAGATGTTCGTGGAGGATCGGCTTGGCGAGTTCGAGCGCGGTGATCCGTCGCTCGACGTCGGCGTCGACCGAGTCGGTGCCACGGGCGGCCAGGAACGCAGCCACCGCTTCGGCCGTCGTGTTGCCGACTGCGACCGCGGCAGAGGTGATCTCGGACTTCGGCTGGGCTTGGAGCCATCCTTCCGGCGAGACGACGACCTGGCCAAAGCACAGGGTGCGCCACGTGTCGGTCGGGCACGATGGTGGCGATGTCGTCGAGGTGCCACCCGAATCGCTGCCGGATCCGGATTCTCAGGGCTTCGCCGAACTCGGCATCGGTGGGGTCGCCGTCGGGAAGGGGCGGCAGGGGCTTCGGTCGGTGAGTGGCTCGCTCACGGTTGACGATTGCCTTGACCGCGTCGATGTCGAGCACGAAGAGCTCGCGCTCGAGGAACGCGGTCAGCGGATCCTGCGCGCCGCCGCCATACCAGCCGAGCACGTCGTAGGTGATGTCGCCCCCACCGCTCGCCGACGAGATGTGCAGTTCGTCGTGCAACCCGAACACGCCATGACAGTTGGGGTAGAGCGCAGCGAATGTCGGATCGTGATGCCCGAGTGCGGTGAGCGGTCGATCGATGTCCGGGAGGTACGCGTCCCCCACCTGCTCGGCCGTGCCGAGAACAGCGGCGACCGTCGTGTCGTCGAGCGGGGTGACCCGGCCGATCCTGACGAACGGCGGACTCGGCGGTGACTCCCCATTCGCCAAAGTCGACGGCTGACCGATCAGCTGGAAGGCGATCGAGCCCCGCCCGGCCTCATCGTGGCGATCGTGGACATAGTCGCTCTCCACCAACCACTCGGCCGGCGACGGCGATCGGCGACGGACCAGCCAACGGTTCGGAGCGGGTGGCATCGTCAAGTCGCCGAGGTCGACCCCGCCAGGCATGTCCGTCTCGCTGATGTCGTTGTCGTTCGAGGCGCGCCTGGCCGCGCCACGGGTGAGACCTTCGGGGAGTGTCCAGTGGAGGTGGACACCTGATTCGAGTCGGAAAGCATGGTCGGCGAAGGGTTCCGTGTTGATCGCACTGGCGACGTTGGGGATCTCGGCGAAGCGATCACGGGTGCCGTCGAACCAGGGCAGCGACGTCACGTCGGCGGTCGGGCTGACGACCGAGATCGGCCGGCTGGTCGCCAGCGCATCGACCCGCAGCGGGACGAAGATGTGTGTCGTCACCTATGCCTCCACGTGGAATCGGGCGCGGTGCATCGGCGCCTGCAACACCCAGGCGAGCTCGCCGGAATCGGTGCTGCCGGCGGCCGCGGTGAGCGAACTGATATCGACGACTCCATCAGAATTGGTGTACCCGCAGAGCTCCACGTCGGGGAGTTCGAAATGGACCACCTGGGGGTGGAGGTGCAGTGACACTTGACCGATCGACGATTCGTAGAGTGCGATCAGCAGACCGGGGGCGAGATGGGCGATGCGGGCGATCGCCGCGGGAAGCCCGTCGGGCCCGGTCGCGTCGATCATCAATCCCGGGTAGTCGACGAGGATGCGCGATCGGAGGATGAATCCGTGGAGTTGCGACGCTGGGGCGAGGAAGAGCTCCGCCAGGAGGTCGTCCCGTTGGGCGTCGGCCTGGCTGATCCGTCCGACGCTGAACGCCCCGTCGGCAAGACAACGGATCCAGAGCGGATCGACCGTGAAGAACTGCAGTTGCTCGGGTCGGCACCAGGTCGTCGTCGGGGACCAGATAGCGGTAGGGCACTGACCCGAGCCGGTGCAGCTGCGTGATGAACCAGTTCGTCAGGGCGGTATCGAGCACCGGCTCGACCGGCTCGTGGGGAGCGAGGAGCAGGTCCCGGTGGGCGCCGAGCACCGACGTGCGTTGCTCGTGCCGGGCGTGATCCCGCTTCCAGCGGTGAAGGCGGAGCCCGATCAGTGGATCATGGAGGGCGAGAAGCCTGCCGAGCTCCCAGGCGGCGGAGTAGCTGACGTCGTACATGCCCGACGCCCGGTCGAACCGCCGCAGCGCGTCGGACGATCGCACGGCCGACCAATTCGATTCGTCGACGTCGATCGTCTCTGCCCCGTACGGCGAGAGTGGGCTTCGGTACCACGACACTGCCCGGTCGCCATTGCGGAACTCGTGGCGCAGCGGCACGAAGCCGCGGTCGAGATACGGCGCGGACAGCCCCTTGTTCGAGCTGTCCAACGACATCCGCCGGGCCCTCAGGTTGCCGACCTCGGTCTTGAAGCTCGGGCCATCGTCGCAACCGAACGTCCAGCTGTGCAGGCTGACCATCCGAACCGTCAGGTCATGGTCGCTGAGCCGCCAGAGGTCGTCCTCGATCCACTCCTCGATCGACACGAGATGCGCCTCGTAGCGGCGTCCGGGCCGGATCATCCGGTTGGCGACGACGGTGGCCGACTCGACGTCGCGATCGGCGGCGTCATGCGCCGGCCCGATCGTTCGGACATGGGTGAGCCACGGGATGGCGGCAGGGACCAGCAGGCTGGACATCAAGCCGAGGTTGATGTCCAGTACCCGGATCGGATCGGCGAGGTCATCCGACGTTGCCGGCCTGATCAGCGGCGGCGCAATTCCGGCCGCCCCGGTGAAGAAGTCGCCGACGGTGATCTGATGGACGGTGATCCGATTGGCCGGTTCGGCAATCTCGCCGTCCTCCAACAGCAGCACCGCCAACCACGGTGCGCCGGTGTCGTCACGCTGGGAAGGATCGGGTTCGGCCCGGTAGGTAGCGGTGCGCTCCCACGGCAAGGTCGGTCTGGTCAACACGACGTGCGGAAACGTGTTGCTGAAATCGCCGCTCGTGCCCGGCGGGGGGTACACGGAGTGGACCTCCGACGGTTGCAGGCTGAACCGTGGGCCGGCGACGCAGAAGTGTTGGCCGACATCAGCGTCGCCGAAGCCGTCGATCTCGGCCCCGGTCGCCTGGGGAAAGCGATGCTCGGTGGTCACATCCCTGGCGTTGTCGCCTTGCGGGTCCCGGGCCGTTTCGCTGAGCAGGTGGACGACCATCACCCGGTAATCGCCGTCGAGCAGCTGCGGACGATGGCTCGCGTGGAAGCGGATGACGTCGTCGGGGCCCATCGGCGGGGCCAGCGAACTCGTCGGTGCAGGCGTGTCCTCGTCCGGCATCAGCAGCCTTGCCCCTGGTTGTCGAGTCCCGGACGCTCGAACGGGATGTCATCGCCGAACGTGGGACCGACCGACAGATCGCGCGGCGGAAAACCCGAGATCGCCGAGGTGGTCGCTGAACCACGGCACTCCGGAGACGTCACCGGGGAGTGCCCAATCGCCGACGTCGGGCCACGGTTGGCGCGGGAGGTCGATCACGTTGCCGTCGGCGAAGCCGGCAATCCCCCGAGGCTCGGCATTGCCACGTTGGACGTGCATCCCCTGGCCGAGAGCGATCATCAGGCCCCCGATTGCCGAGACGGTGTCGCCGACTTGATCGAGCGTGGGTTGAAACGTCGTGCCCCAGAGGGCCGACGGGAAGCGGCTGTGAACGGCAGTGGTGCTGAACTCGTCGGAGACATCTCGCCACGTCGCCTCGATGCGGCGTTGGACCGCGACGCGCAGCTCTGAGGTCACCCCGTCGAGCCGGTTCATCGGGGCGATCCCGATCGGGTCACGATCGCTGGTCATGCACGTGTCGCCGAACGTGCACCGCCCGGCGGGAATCGCGGTGGACACCTCCATCGCGAACTCCGACGGATTGATCACCCACCAAGTGCCCGACGACCCGTCCGGCACCAGCATCGAAACCATCCCGCTGACGGAGCGAGTCGAATGGATCGCAGTTGGGTCGGGGAGGAACTTCGGCTGGAAGCCGCGTTCGCCGTCCCACGGGATCGGCGTCGGACCGTTGTTCCTCGAGGTGCCGAAATGGATGTCGAAGTCGAACACGCTCCAGCTCACCCGCGCGTACCCGGCGAGTTCTGGGCCGTTGATCGACAGGGTCGCCGAAGCGTGGGTGCTGAAGCACTTCCAGCGCGCGTAGATGTCGAGGTGGGCGTCGATCGAGTAGTGGTACGGCTCCCACGATCACGAGGAAATCGAGGCTCATCGAGAAGCCCGCTTCGACCGAACCGATGCTGGCGGTGGCGTTGACCGCGCACCCGGCCATGATCATCGAGGGGGCGAGGGCGAGGTACACGCTGCCGGTGATCGACACTTCGTCGCTCAGGTTGTACCGCAGGGTGAGCGGCTGGACGATGGGCCAGCGCGGTGTTCGCGTCTCAGGGTGGATCGTCGGGTGATAGCCGCCGATGGAGAGCACGAAACTGCCGGCGTACTCACCCTTGAACCAGCTGTAGAACGCGAATCCGCCGCTGATGACGCACTTCGGGTCGAAAACGTATGAGCCGTTGGTCAGCTTGGCTTCGATCTGCAGCTCACCGGTTTCCACTGGCAGATGCCCGACGAAGTCGAGACCGACGTGGACGAGCGCCGGCGTACCTTCTGCCAGTTCGCCAGGGGGCGACTGGTAGGTGCACGAGCCGAAGAGATCGATCTGGGGCGTGTTCCCGAAGCTGACGACGAGCAGCAGGAAGCTGTCGATCAGCTTGAACGAGTTGAACTTCACCCCGACGGCGAGGAAGTTCTGGCCGAGCGACGGACGGACGAACTCGTGCAGCGCCGCGAGTTGGGCGCCGGGGTCGGTCGGCGTCGTGTTCCCGCCGGCGGCGCCGATCGCGTCGACGACCAGTGGGAAGGTTCGCACCCCGTCGAGCGTCGGCGGGCGGAGCTCACGGTTGTAGGCGAAGCCCGCCGCGAGGCCTTCCACGAAGAAGCATGGCGGCCCGCCGAGCGGGTAGTCGAGCAGCCCGTACACGAACATCGACGGGGCACCGTCGATCGTCGTGAACGCACCGAGGGCAGTGATGGTCGCCTGCTCGGTGCGGATCAGCACCCTGCCCTCGAAGTCGCCGTCGACGTTCAGGAACGCGCCGGAGAGCTCCACCGGGCCGCTGGTGAAATCGAGGCCGAGCCCGGACAGCGTCACGTGCAGGTCGTGCTCGGCGAGGCGGTAGTGAGCGCCGAATCCTTGGAGCGAGAGCGTGAGGCCACCCAGGCCGAGCGAGCCGTCGAGAGCGATGGCAACCTCCTGCGCATCACCGTCCCAGCCGAGCCCGACGCGGCTGATGTGCACAGGACCGAACGAGCGGTCGACCGCATGCCAGCTGATCGAGTCGGTGGCGGGCCGCGGCGCCCCGGGGCCGGCCGTGTCGGCGTTGCCGGCCCTGGTGCCCGGGCCGGTCGCGGGCTTCTCGCGAGCAGCGAGCGGCTGCTGCGCTGCGGGCAGCGCCCTCTCGTGGGGCGCCGGGAAGTCGAGGTGGATCGGGTCGCCGCCGACGTCGAGGACGCCCGAAAAGGTGAGGGTGTCGGCAACCTTCGGCACCGCGAACGCCGCAGGGAGATGTCCGGTGACGGTGGTGAGATGAGCCTCACTCCAGTCGCTCCTGGCCCCGACAGCGAATGCCAGTTTCAGCGACTGGCCGGCCGGAAGCATTCCCCCGACGAGCGGGAGTCCCCGGAGCGCAGCGAGGTCGAGGCCGAGCCCGAGGTCGGCACCGAGGAGCCATTCGCCCGGCTGGTCCGCAACGGAACCATGGGCGATGGCGGCGTCCTCGATCTCGATGTGCAGCTGCTCGGCGCCGGGAATCTGGTCGGAGGTGCCCAGCGCCTGGACGAGGTGAGCGACCGACAGCGGGCTGCCCGAGGCGGCCGAGAACGCGCCGACGAGCGTGCCCCCGCTCTCATCGGAGTCGAAGGCGACGAGGAACTCGCAGTCGCCGACATGCAGCTTGCCGACAGCGCTGAACCCGTCGGGCCGGTGCTCGATGGCGACGTCGAGTGGGTTGCCTTCCCAGGTCAACCGGCAGTGGAACGCGACGAGGTGCTCCGCGGTGTCGACGGTGATGTCGACCTCCTCGAGGGCGAGCGACGAGATCATCTCGGGGAGCCGAGGCGGGTCACCACCGGCCAGCGAGGCGGCGAACGCGCCGATGCTCAAACCCTCGCCTGGCAGGCTCAACGCGCCGCGCAGCAGCCATCCGTCGGCGGTGATCTCGCCGAGCAGTTCGATGTCGATCCCGTCGCCGACGAGGGCCTCGATGAACACCGACACACTGGTCGAATCCCCGAAACGGGCGTCAGCGATCACCCGGGCGATCGTCAAGGCCGGCAGTTGCAGGAGATCTGCCGCCTCGACATGGATCACATACGTGCCGAGCGCGATCGAACCGGTGAGCGACAAGTCCACCAGCACCGGTCCGCCGTCAGGGCTCGTGTGGTGCACCATCCCGAGCGTGTCGAGCATCTTCTGTGCGCCCGCCGGGTCGGCATCGGCAGGCGAGGACAGCTCGATGAGGAAGACCTCCGACGGCACCTCGAACTGAACGAGGAGCTCGAGATCGAGATCTTCGAGCATCGCCGCGCCGCGAACCATCCCCGCAAACGCTCCGTTCGCCTCGACCAGGGTGATCGAACAGGTCGTCACGGTCAGCTCGGGGAACGGTTTCCACACTCCCTGGTGGCTGGCGGTGACGTGCAGGTCGACGGATTCACCGGCCTTGGAGATCGCGAAGACATCGAGCTGGACCCCCGACGGCATCCAGTCCGGCACGAGCTGCGGGCGACCGAATGCGCCGCCGATGAGGGCGACGAGGTCGGCCCCACCAACGGGTTCTCGCAGGCGCAACCCGTCGGCGGTGACGTCGAAGGCCGCACCGAGGTCACCGAGTGCCGTGGTCACGTCGCTGACGATGGTGTCGTAGCTCACGACGTGTCGCCGAACAATGCGACCGGTGGCACCGCGAATTCGAACTGCGAGACGTAGTCGCGTTCCCATTGGCGCCGCGCCGTCTTGTCGGCCGGTGGCGCCTTGATCAGATCGGGGAAGAACTCGGTGTGGAGGTCGAACGAACCGACCGAGCCGACCTCGCTGACCCGCCCGGCCGCAACCGACGCGACGATCAGGAAGTTGATCCCGATCGAATAGAGCTTCGTGGCGTTCTCCGCTTCGCCGAGCGGGTAACGGATTCGCAGCGCCTGGAGCGACGAGTTCGCCAGCTCACCTGGATCGGTTTTCTCCAGACGGTCCCTGGTCGGCTGATGCTTCTCGAACAGATCCTCCGGTTCCTGTCGCGCTCCCGGGCGCATCACGAGCGGTGTCGTCTCACGAAATGCGAACGAGGACTCCACCAGCAGCGGCCGGGCGACCTCCGGTAGGTGCTTGCCGGAAATCTCGCCGTCCGTGTCGGGCTTCGGGCCTGCCTCGAACTGAAAACGGGCGAAGAACTTGCGAAGCGAGGCGGTCTCGACCCGGAGTTGCGACGAGAGGTAGCCCTCGGTCTTCTTCAGTGCGTCGTCATCGGGCCCGATGTCGGGATGCGCCGCGCACCAGGCGGCATAGTCGAGCAGGCGGTCGGCGCTGATCGAAAGGCCGAAGCTCACACCGCTGCCATTCGGGTACGCCAGTGTCGACTTGTCCGACGCCAGCCAGTACGTGGTCGCCGAGCGATAGGTGATGGTGCCGTAGGTCTTGGACCGCCCACCCGATCCCAGCTCCTTCTTGTCGGGCGCCTGTTCCTCGTCCTCTGCCTTCTCCTCGTCCTGCGCCTCGGCCTCCTTCTCGTCGTCTACCGGCGGCTTGACGGAGCGGTCGCCGAACGATGCCTTTCCGGCAACCTTGGCGGTGAACAGGTGATGGTTGACGACGGTGTCCTGGGTCATCACCAGGTGGTCGCGGCCCTTGGCGGCCGGGATCTGGAAGCGGTACTTCACCCACTTGCGGAGGTAGTCGAGGTCTCCCTCGCCGTGGAGATCGAGCTGCTTCTTGAGGCTGCCGATCTCGATGCCGGTGGAGCCATGAAGGTTGCCGGTGAACGTGCGCGAGCTGAGTCGTAGGACGGCCGGTGGGGCGGTGGAGCTGTTCATCCGTTTGACCAGGTTGTTCCATCCGCCTGCGGCTCTTGCCGCCCGTTTCGCATTCCCCTTCGCCATCTCGCGCTCGCCCAGGGCCTGGCTGAACTGCTCGAGCGTGGCAAGGTGGGCGGCGGAGTCCTGTTCGAGTACGAGGACAGACCTGAGGTCGTCGAGCCTCGACTGCAGCTTCTCTGTCCCCTTCCTCGAGCGAAACCACTCCTTGACCTTGGTGATGGCGTCCTTGACCGGTTCGGACTCGATCAACTTGGCCTTGTCTCCGAGCAACGACTTGGCGCGGTCGCCGAGGAACGAGGTGCTCTCGTCGTCGGTTCTTGGCTCCTCGGCTCCGGGTTCATCGATCGCGGTCTCGCCTGGACGCGAGTCATCGACCTCGAAGGCTTCGAACTCCGCAGCGTCCATATCCCCCGCGTTCGTCTCCGGGTCGGTGTCGGAGCCGATGCCGAACTCCGCAAGATCTCTGCGGATGCGCTGCATCCGCGCCGACCCGCTCGACGAGGAGGAGCTCGATGACGACGAGGAGCTCGATGACGACGAGGAGCTCGATGACGATGGGTGTGCGATGGTTGAAGTCTCGCTCCGCCCAACTCGCGATGATCCAGCGGGCCACACGTTGTTTGAGATCGCCGATGAGGGCGAAGTCGACGGCTTCGGCGAGGCTGCCGTCGTAGGCCGTGGCGGCGCCCGCTCCTGCGGTGACGACACGGCTGGAGCCCGGGCGCTCGTCGAAGACGCGGGCGTTACGGTCGACCAGCGCGACGATGCGGACGTCGCCGATGGCCGTGGCCGATGCCTCGGCAGCGATGCCGAGTCCGAACTCGTCGGTCTGGATGGCATCGGGAACCCCGATGGCCGCGGTCGCGTTCGTCTCGAGCGTTCCCTGCCACGCGACACCATGCAGCACGGCGAGGACGAGCGGTTTCGAAGTTCTCCAGCGCGGCACGCCGGGCGGAAGTGCGAGGCTCGTGATCGAGTTCTCGTACAGCGCCATGGGGAATCGGGTGCAGACGAGCAGCGTGTGATCCGCTCGAACTCCGCCGCCCTTGATGATCGCTTTGAGGGTGATGAGACCAGGGCCGAGAACCGAACCGAGATCGATTCCGGTCGTGACGTTGACGCCGAACCCGCCCGCGCCGTAGCCGCTCGACAGTTGCCCCTTGTAGTCGACGCCCGACAGGTTGAACAGCTTGAACATGTGAATCGGGTCGGGGTCACCCGCTCCGGCAACACTGGTCCCGTCGGTCCGTACCCGAACGCGCGTGTAGAGCTCGGCGGCCTTCGCCAGGTTCTTGAGCTCAGACCTGGCGGTCACCGTCGTTTTCCAGCCGGTCATGCTCAGCACCGTCGCACCTGGCCCCCCACGAGCATTCCGGAGCAGCATTTCGGCCGACCCGGTCGCATGCCGATTCTCCGGTGCAACTACGGATCGTAGCAGGCCTATCGACGTTGCGTGAGGGGGGTGCACGCTGGGTGGGCGAATGGGTTCGCAGCGATGTCCATCGGTTGGCAGGATTGCCGTTGTGGAAGGTTCTCAGATCGATGTAGCTGCGGCCCGTGCCGCCACTCCGGGGTGCGATGGGCGCACGTTCCTGCTGTCGGCCGGTGCATCCCTACCGACGCAGCAGACCCTCGATGCCGTGATCGGTCACCTTCGCCGCGAGGCGGAGGTGGGTGGATACTCGGCGGCCGACGAAGTCGTCGATGTCCTCCGGCAGGGCCGGGTCGACCTGGCCGCGCTTGTCGGGGCGCAGCCATCCGAGATCGCCCTCACCTCGAGCGACAGCGTGGCGTGGGTCAAGGCCTGGTGGGGTTGGGTGGTCGGCGACAACGTTCCCGGCGGTAGCACGGTGCTCGTCGATCGACTCGTGTATCACTCCCATTACGCCGCCCTCGCCAGCACCCAGCGCATCGCCGAGTTCGACATCGAGGTGATGCCGGCGCTCGCCGACGGCACGATCGATCTCGACGCGCTCGAGATCGGTCCGGACGTGAGCGTGATCTGCGCCACCATGATCGGCACGCACTGCGGAAGTGTCAATCCGATCGCCGGCCTCGGAGTACGTGCGGCGACGGCCGGCGTTCCGCTCTTCGTCGACGCCTGCCAGGCGCTCGGTCAGATGCGGCTCGATGTGACCGAACTGGGCTGTCACGTGCTCACCGCGACCGGCCGGAAGTTCCTTCGTGCTCCCCGTGGAACAGGCATGCTCTGGGTCGATGCCGGATTGGTCGAGCGCTTTCGACCGCCGGGAGTCGATGCGACCAGTACCTCCTGGTCGCCGGCCTCGGGGCTCGAGACCCGTCCGGGGATGGCGCGATTCGAGGAGTACGAAGTCAGCTACGCCGCGATGGTGGGCCTTGCGTCGGCCGCAGCACAAGCGCGTGTTGTGGGCATCGACGCGATCGAGCGCAGAGTTCAGATCCTCGCCGACTACCTACGACGTGGCTCGACGATCTGCCCGGGGTGACGGTCGCCGACACTGCCGAACGGCGCTGCGCGATCGTGACGTTCACCGTTGACGGGGTTCGCCCGACCAAGATCGTCGCGGCCGCTGAGCGTGAAGGAATCACCATCAACGCATCGACGGCGATGTGGGCTGCGCTCGACATGGATGCGAAGGGTTTCGCCGAGGTCGTGCGCGCCTCGCCGCACTACTTCAACACCACCGACGAACTCGACCGGCTCCTCGCAACGGTGCAGCATCTGTCCTGAGGATCGCCCGGGGCCGGGGCCGGGGTCGAGGGTCCTGGCCAGCCCTACTGTGCTGGGCTCCAGTTCGGGTCGCGGCCGATGAAACCGACGAGCCGGTGTTGGACGGGGGCATCGTCGGCGACGGCGACTCGGGGGCCGTACTGGCCTGACTGCCGCAGGACGTCGTCGATCGGCTCCATGCCCGTGAGCAGCTCCTGGCAGAACGTGTCGTCGAGTGTGTCGTCCTGTCCGGTGGCCCGGGCCAGGTCCCAGGTGTGCATGAACACGTCGGCGGTGTAGAAGCGGTCGATCGCATCGGCCAAGGGGAGCGGTGGGAGCATCGGATGGCTGAACTCACGCGCCGAGGCCTCTGGGTCGTCGAGGAGCGCCTGGATCGCATCGCACTGCGTGACCCACGCGGTGATCGGATCTTCAGTGACTGCGGGACCGGCTGGCAGCTGCTCGCCGCCTCCCGCGGCCAGGAACGGCGGAAACCACTCGACCAGGTGGCCCACGACATCTCGCGCCACCCAAGCGGCAACGGGTGTCGGCGCGTCCCAGCTCGCGGTGTCTTCGACGTGACGCACCCGATCGGTGAACGCCGCGGCGACCCACCGGTGACGAGCGGCCGCTGGAGTGGGTGGGATCTCGTGGTTCATGGATGCGACCTTCCTCGTTCGGGTCATGCGGCGCGTCGCCGGTGGACCGGACACGCGTCCGTTGGATCACGGCATGGCGATGCTCGCATCCCGGTGTGGATTCCGTGAAGCTGCTCGACGCGGCCTTGAGCCGACTGACCGGTGTGCCGATGTGCACTGCGATGGGACCTGGCACAACATCAGGTTCGGCCTCGTCCCAGGCCGACACGCTCGAACAGCGTGCCTGGACGCCCCGAAAGGGTGTGAGCCTGGCGATCAGGGTCGGTGCGTTCCTCGTGCCGTTGCTCACCGGCGTGCTCGCAGTTCGGGTCGTGGCGAGCGTCGTGGCTCGGCCGGCCGGGGCGGGCCCGTTCGTCGCCTGGATGGCGCTCCTGATCGGTGTGTCGATGTCGTCCTCGATCGGTGCGCAGCGGCTGGCCCGGCGCGTGGTTCCTCTGGCCGCGCTGTTCCAGATGTCGCTCGTCTTTCCCGACAGGGCGCCCTCGCGTTTCCGAACTGCGATGCGAGCCAGTTCGTCTCGTTCGCTCGCCCGATCCCTGAAGGAATCGGCGGCCGGCGGGGGGGCGCCGACCAGCCCCGAACAGGTCGCGGCGGAGGTGCTCGTGGGGATCATGGCCCGGATGCAGCGCCACGACCGTCTCACCCGGGGGCATTCCGAACGGGTACGGGGATACTCGGTGATGCTGGGCCAGCAGATCGGGCTCAGTGCCGACGACCTGGACAAGCTCAACTGGGCCGCCCTCGCTCATGACGTCGGCAAGCTGTCCGTGCCAGCCGAGATCCTCAACAAGGCCGGCCGGCCGACCGATGAGGAATGGAAGGTGCTTCGGGGCCATCCGAGGGCCGCCGAGCAGTACGTCGAAACCCTGCGGCCCTGGCTCGGGGACTGGATCGAAGCCGCGACCCACCACCACGAGCGGTTCGACGGAACCGGCTATCCCAACGGGCGTACGGGCGCCGAGATCTCACTCGGAGCCCGGATCGTGGCCCTGTGCGACGCCTACGACGTGATGACCGCGACCCGCAGCTACAAAGCTCCGCTCCCGGCAGCCCAAGCTCGCGCCGAGCTGCTGCGATGCGCCGGAACGCACTTCGACCCCGTGCTCGTGCGCAGCTTCCTCGAGATCTCACTCGGCAAGGAGCGCTGGATCGCTGGCGCGCTCGGGTGGATGGCGCACGTCCCCGAGATCATGCGGGTACCGATGACCATGGCCACCAGCTCGGGCACCAGCCTCGTCGGCGCTGCGGCGGTCTCGATCGCCGCCGCAACCGGCGCCGCTGCCGTGGTGCCGGTAACCGAGCCACCACCGGTCGTCGAGATCTCCGCCGGACTCCCGGCCGACGACACCATCGCGGAATCGGCTACGACGCTGTTTCTCCCGATGGTCGACATCTCCACGGTCCCGCCGACCGGTGACGAGCTTCCTGCTGCGAACTTCGGCGAGGTCGCCGCCCTGCCCGACGCCGTTGGACTTCCCACCGCCACGACGGCCTTCGTCGAGGTGCCGACCGAGTCGCCTGGCGGCGGAATCCCCGCCGCCCCGCTCATCGAACCGGCCACGACCGAGCCGTTCGTCGTGACGACTACCCCACCAGCCGCACCCAGTACGACCTCCGCACCGACCACTGCACCGACGACGGCCGCACCGGTACCCGTACCGGCGGCGCCGCCCGCCACCACCGTGCCGACGATCCCAGTGCCGCCGCCCGCTGCGCAGCCCGCTTCACCGCTCACGTGGAACCTCGGGAGGGGGTTGGTGACGTTCTCCGTCCCGTTCCTGCCGCTCGGCGGCACTCTGCTCGATGGACCACTTCCGAACTACGACGCGGACCGCGACAGCGATCCCGGCCTGCTCTTCAAGAACGGCGCCGGGTTGACCGAGACCGATGCAACGAGAATGCAGCGGTGGTGGACCCCGATGGTGTCGGCGACCCGAGTCACAGGCACACCGACGCTCGACCTATGGGTCGCGACGTGGGACTTCAAGCCCCTGCGCGGTGCAGTGGAGGTCGGCCTGTACGACTGCAGCTTCTTCGGCAGTTCGTGCACGTTGCTGTCGAGCGCCGGGGCTTCCTTCGACCAGGAGAGCTTCGGAGCGGCGTTCGGGATGATCTCGGTCGCCCTGCCCGCGATCGACGCAACAATCGCGGCCGGTAGGAGCCTCGTGCTGAAGGTGGCGTCCGATGACAGCGCAGAGGGCCACCTCTGGCTCGCCTACGGCACCGCGACGTACCCTTCAGTGCTCCGCGTCGCCTGACCGGCTCCCCGCCGAGCACGCGTCGGCCGGGCTCTGATCCAGTCCTCCAGTTCCGACCGGCATGATGGATGTCCAGTCCGCAGTCCGACGATCCAGGAGCGAACATGAGCGACTTCACGCCGACCCCCGATCTCGACCTCGTCCTCGAGCGCACCATCCCGGTACCGCCCGACCGGGTGTGGGCGGCATGGACCGATCCCGAGTTGATCGTTCAGTGGTTCACCCCGGCCCCTTGGAAGACGGTCGCCGCCGATGTCGACCTGCGCGTCGGGGGGCGCTGCGTCACGACCATGGAGTCGCCCGAGGGCGAGCAGTACCCCAACGCCGGCTGCTACCTCGTGGTCGACCCGCACCGCCTGTTGGTCTTCACCAGCGTGATGACCGAGGGCTTCCGCCCGGTCGCTCCCACCAACGGCGCCGAGGACCTGCCGTTCACCGCCAGGATCGAGCTCACGCCGAGTGCCGACGGTGGCACGCACTACCGGGCCGTGGCCATCCACGCCGACGAGAACGGGTGCCGGCGCCACCAGGAGATGGGCTTCCACGAGGGGTGGGGCGCGGCGCTCGACCAACTGATCGCGCTCATGTCCTGACCCGGTGGGTCAGCCGTCTTTGTAGTAGTAGCTGTAGCCGTTGAGGGCCGGCGCGCCGCCGAGGTGGGCGTAGAGGACCCGTGAACCCTCGGGGAAGAACCCCTTGCGGGTGAGGTCGATCATGCCCTGCATCGACTTGCCCTCGTAGACCGGGTCGGTGATCATCGCCTCGGTCCGGGCGGCGAGGCGGATGGCGTCGTTGGTCTCATCGGAGGGCACGCCGTACGCGGGGTAGGCGTAGTCGGGGTTGATGACGATCTCGTCGTCACGGATCGGGCGACCCAACTCGACGAGCTCGGCGGTGCCGTCGACGATCTGGCGAACTTGGGCGCGGGTCTGTTCCACCGTGCCCGAGGCATCGATGCCGATCACCCGATCGGCGCGGTCATCGGCCGCGAAGCCCACGATCATCCCGGCCTGGGTCGAACCCGTGACCACGCACACGATGATGTAGTCGAACCGGAAGCCCAAATCCCGTTCCTGGTCGCGAACCTCCTCCGCGAAGCCGACGTACCCGAGGCCGCCGTACGGGTGGACCGATGCGCCCGCCGGAATGCCGTACGGCACGCCTCCGGCGTCGCGTACCGACTGCATCGCGTCCTCCCAGCTCTTGCGGATGCCGATGTCGAAACCGTCGTCGACCAGCCTGCTGTCGGCACCCATGAGGCGGGTCATCAGGATGTTGCCGACGCGGTCGTACACCGCATCGAAGTGCGGCACCCACTTCTCTTGCACGACGACGCACTTCATGCCGATCTTGGCGGCCGTCGCGGCCACCATGCGCGTGTGATTGGACTGCACGCCGCCGATCGACACGAGGGTGTCGGCGCCGGACTTGATCGCATCCGGGACGATGTACTCGAGCTTGCGCAACTTGTTGCCACCCATCGCCAGGCCCGAGTTGCAGTCGTCGCGCTTCGCGTAGATCTGCACCGTGCCACCCAACGCCTCGGTCAGACGGGGCAGGTGCTCGATCGGCGTCGGGCCGAAGGTCAGCGGGTAGCGGTCGAACTTGTCGAGGTTCATGAGGGGATTCTCCCGCGATCGCGGCGGCGGGCCGCGCTCTGATGCTCCGGCCGACCCCGGGCGTCGCCGCCTGGGTGACACCGGCTGTTGCTCGGGTCCCCCCCGAACAACCGAAACGGAGCATGTCATGGGCGAGGTGGTGCTATCGGTCGACAACTTGTTCACCGGGTACGGCGGCGTGCCGGTCGTTCGGGGCGTTACGCTCGAAGTCGCGGCTGGGGAGGTCGTTGCCCTGCTCGGACCGAACGGCGCCGGGAAGACCACGACACTCCGGGCGATCTCGGGGCTCCTTCCGGTGCTCTCCGGCTCGATCGTCGCCCTCGGCGGAGCCGTCGATCTCCGAACACCGTTCCGGAACGCTCGGCGCGGGATCGGTCATGTCGCGGAGGATCGTTCGCTGTTCTTCGACCTGACCGTGCGCGAGAACCTTCGTCTCGGGTTGCGGGGCAGGCGGTCCGCACGATCCGAGGCGCTCGACACGGCGGTGACGCATTTCCCCGAGTTGGGACGACTCATGAACCGGCGGGCCGGCTTGTTGTCGGGTGGGGAGCAGCAGATGCTGGCCGTGGCCCGGGCGATCGTCGCCGAGCCGAAGCTGCTGCTGGTCGACGAGATGAGTCTCGGTCTGGCGCCGATCATCGTCGAACGACTGCTGCCGATCGTCCGCGATGTCGCGGACCGATCCGGTGTCGGGGTCCTGGTCGTCGAACAGCACGTGCATCTCGCCCTGGGCGTCGCTGATCGTGCGTACCTGATGAACCACGGTGAACTGGTGCTCGAGGGTGATGCGCGCGAGTTGTCCCGACAGCCGGAACTCCTGGCAGTGAGCTATCTGGGAGCGACCGCTCCGGGGTGACGAGCGGCTCGTGGCTGCAATTGCACGTCACTGCTCCCACACCTGCAATCATTCGCCCGTCCGTCGACCTCGGGGGGTTGAGTATGGGTTGGGCTCTGGGACGTTCTTCGTCGAGGCGTTGCCTTGCCGTTGCGTTGGCGACCGTCATCGCAGGGGCCGCGTGCAGCGAGGCTGCCGAGCCCGAGGCGAGCCCAGGGACCTCGGGGGCGACCACGGCATCCGAACCGACCATTGCGGTGAGCCCAGTCACGACGGCGGCGCCATCGGTCAGCCCCGAGGACACCACGCTCACGACCGAGAACGAACCGAGCGACGACGGGTCGGTGGTCTCCGCCTTCCGCGGTGAGCCGTGGTTCCTGGGCGAGGTGCCCGCAGCGGCCGAAGCAGCCGATCCCGATGCCGAGCCCATCAAGATCGGCATGATCAACCAGGAGAACACGCCGCTCGGCTCGTTCCCCGAGTTGCGCGGCGCGGTGCAGGCCGCTGCTGCATGGGTGAACGCCGAGCTCGGGGGGGTCGAGGGTCGGCCGATCGAGATCGTCCCGTGCATCACCAGCTTCAGCGTCGAGCAGTCCCAGGCATGCGCTCAGGACATGGTGCAGGCGGGTGTGGTCGCCGTGGTCGGTGGCATCGATGTCACGAGCAACGGATCGATTCCCGTGCTCCAGCAGAACGGCATTCCGGCAATCGGTGGCATCCCGGCCAACCTGGTCGAGCAGCAGTCCGCGACGAACTTCTACTTCTCCGGAGGGACGGCGGGCGGGATGGCAGCCATGCTCGCCCACGCCGCCCAGCACGGAGCGACGAGCGTGATGATCGCCTACGGCGAGTTCGAGTCGTTCACGGTGACGGCCAGGGACTTCGCCGCGGCCGTCGGTGAATCGCTCGGTTTGCGAGTCGAGCTCCAGCCGTTCCCCATCGTGGGGGCCGACATGCTGCAAGTGCTCACGGCGGCCACCAACGCCGAGGTCGACGCGCTCATCGTCGCAGCAGCCGACACAGCCTGCGTGCCCGTCATGGAAGGCGCGGTGCAACTCGGGCTGACCGCCCAGATCTACCTCGTAGGGGCGTGCGCGGCCACGACCATCCTCGAGGCCGCCGGCGACGCTGCCAAAGGGGTCATCTTCAGTAGCGAGGGCCCGTCGGACGTCGACGTGATCGAGGGTGACATCTTCAACGCCGTCGTGGATCGGTACGCGGTCGAACCGGCAGGCGCTGCCGGAACGGTGGGGTTCCGAGGGTTCATGAACCTGTACTCACTGCTGGTCGAGTTGGGTCCTGACAACATCGATTCCGCGGCCATCACTGCGTTGGTGAGCGACGCCGTCGACCGTCCGTCGTTCTGGGGTCACTCGTACACGTGCGACGGGGAACGGATACCGGGGCTCCCGGCGCTCTGCGCGCCGGAGCAGAGCCTGTTCACCACCACCGGCGTGCCCGGCGACCCCTTCGTCTTCCTCCCCGAGGGCTTCGAAGCGACCGGCGGCTGGATCGAGACCGACGATCTCTACGCAGCCGCACTTGGCTAGCCGGGCGGTTCGGTTGCACCGATCGGGCCACTGGAGCGTTCGGTGAACCATCTCACGTCCCTGATCGTGGGACTCGGGAGCGGCGCGGTGATCGCCGCGCTCGGCGTGGGAGTCGTCGTGGCCCACCGCGCCAGCCGGGTCATCAACTTCGCTCATGTCTCGTTGGGCATGTACGTCGCGTTCGTCTACTACGAGCTGCGCTCGTCGGGTGAACTGGTGCTGCCGATCCTCGGGCTTCCGGCTCGGGTTTCCCCCGTTCCCCGGCCCACCGTGGCAACGGCGTTCGTGATGTGCCTGGTGCTCGCCGCGGCGTGCGGCGCCCTCATCTACGCCGTGGTCTTCCGGCCGTTGCGCAGCGCTCCGGCACTCGCTCGAATGGTGGCGTCGCTCGGATTGTTCGTCTACCTGATCGCCATCGTCGGCCTGCGATTCGGGACGAGGGGTGCGGTCGCGTTGGTCATCGACGGACCGCTCCCCGACCACATCGTCGAAGTCGGCAGCCTGCGAGTCCCGGCGGACCGTTATCTCCTCGCGGTCATCGTGGTCGCGGTGACCGCGGTGCTCGCGCTGGGCTATCGCTTCACTCGCTTGGGTCTCGCCACCCGTGCAGTTGCCGAGAACGAACGCGGTGCGGTCCTGATGGGCATCTCGCCCAACGCCGTCGGCGTCGTCAATTGGATGATCGCCTCGATGCTCGCGGCGGCGGCAGTCATCCTCGCCGCGCCGGTGATCAGGCTCGATCCCTCGACCACCAGCCTGCTGATCGTTCCCGCTGTGGCCGCAGCGCTTCCCGGACGGTTCAACTCGGTGTGGGCAACTGTCGCCACCGGCTTTGCGATCGGCATGGCGCAGTCGGAGATCCTGAGTCTGCAGGGCGAATGGGAATGGTTGCCACGGATCGGGCTCCAGCAGGGTGTTCCGCTGCTCGTGGTGCTCGTGACCTTGGCAGTCCGCGGCGAAGTGCTGCCCGACCGATCGGCCATCGCCGGACCTCGGTTGGCTTCCGCCGCCGACACGCGGCACGTACCAGCAGTGGCGACGGTCCTCCTGATCGTCGGCGTCGTCGCGACGGTGTTCGTCGGCTCCGACTGGCGATCGGGGATCATCACGACCGCGATCTCGACGATCGTCGCGCTGTCGGTCGTGGTGATCACCGGGTACGTCGGCCAGATCTCGTTGGCGACATTTGCGGTCGCGGGAATCGCCGCGTTCAGCATGGTCAGGTTCACCGCCGATCTCGGGCTGCCGTTCCCCGTCGCACCCGTCGCTGGGGTTGCCGTCGCGGTACTGGCTGGCCAGGTCGCCGCGCTTCCGGCAGTTCGCGTTCGGGGCCTCAACCTCGCGATCGCAACGCTGGCGGCTGCAGTGGCGGTCGAGGAGCTGGCCTTCAAGTGGTCGTGGTTCACGGGAGGGTTCGAAGGCGCGGTCACCGAGTCACCGACGCTGTTCGGTATCGACCTCGGGGTGTCGGCGATCGGCGACGCGTTCCCGCGGCGCACCTTCGTGGCGATGACGTTGGTGTGCGCCGCCGCATCGCTCGTCGTCGTCGCCAACCTGCGTCGCGGAGCGACGGGTCGGCGTTGGCTCGCGGTTCGAGCCAACGAGCGGGCAGCTGCCGCGGCTGGGATATCGGTCGCCCGGGTGAAGCTGTCGGCGTTCGCCCTGTCGAGCACCCTGGCGGGTATCGCCGGGGTACTGCTGGCGTACAGCCGGACCATTGTGTCGTCGAGTTCGTTCGGCGTGTTCGACTCGCTGACCGCAGTCGCCTTGGCGTACTTGGCGGGCATCGCTACGCCGATCGGCGCCGTGGTCGCGGGTGTGTTGGGTGCCGGCGGACTGTTGACCGTCTCCCTCGACGCCGTCAGCGACAACGCATCGAGCTATCAATTCGCCGTCAACGGCATCGTGTTGATGGTCGCGGCCGTGAGGTTCCCGCAGGGGATCGTCGGTGCACCGCGTGGCGTGCTACGACGAATCGTGGCCCGTCGGTCCCCATAGCGTCCCTCTCCCGTTCGCGTTACGTTGGTCACATGAGCGCAGAAACGGCGATCCGCACCGGTCTTCCCTGGCATCTGAAGGACAACTGGGCCCCGGTGCTCGACGAGCGCACGGACTTCGACCTTCGAGTCGATGGCGTCATTCCGCCCGAGCTCGTCGGTACCTACGTCCGAACTGGTCCGAACCCGGCGTCGGGCACGTCCGCGCACTGGTTCTTCGGGGACGGCATGCTCCACGGAGTACGCCTCGCGGGCGGAAAGGCCGAGTGGTATCGGAACCGCTTCGTGCAGACCCCCAACATCACCGACCCGCGCGGCGACGTCATGTCGAACGTCGGCGACCTGACACGAGGCACCGGCAACACCCACGTGGTCCTCCACAACGGTGAGCTGTTGTGCCTCGAGGAGGGGCATTGGCCGTGGAAGGTCGACCGCGAGCTGAACACGCTCGGGTACCAGAACTACGGCGGTGCGCTGACATGTTCGATGACGGCGCATCCAAAGGTGTGCCCGATCACCGGCGAGCTCATCGCCTTCAGCTACCTCAGCTCGGAGCGTCCATACCTCCACTACATCCGCATCGGCGCGGACGGAGTGTTGAAGCAGCTCGAGGGCATCGATCTTCCCAACATGGTGATGATGCACGACTTCAACGTCACCGAGCATCACGTGATCTTCATGGACCTGCCCGTGTGCTTCGACTTCGACTCGCTCGCCACCGGTCTCCCGTTCAAGTTCAACCGCGACGCCGGCGCCCGGCTGGGGGTGATGCCGCGCCACGGCACGAACGCCGATGTCCGCTGGTTCGAGATCGACCCGTGCTACGTCTTCCACCCCGTCAACGCCCACGAAGTGGGCAACACCATCGTGATCCACGTCTCGCGGCAGCGAGAGGCGTTCGGCACCAGCAACGACGACTACGCCGAGGTCGGCAGGTTGTGGCGCTGGACGATCGACCTCGATGCCGGCACGGTGACCGAGGAGCAGATCGATGATCGTCCGGGGGACTTCGGACGGGTCGACGATCGGCTCATCGGCCTTGACGCGCGGTACGGGTACCTGATGGCCATGGCGGGCGAGGGCGACAGCGCGGAGCCCGTCTACGGCTCTGCGCTCTGGAAGTACGACCTCCGGTCCGGGGCGTGTTGGGAACACCAGCTCGGCGAAGGTGTTCGGGGTGCCGAGCCGGTGTTCGCGCCAGCCTCGGACGTTGCCGGAGAGGACGAAGGTTGGGTGATCAGCCTCTCCCACGACACCACCACCGATGAGTCCCGGTTGCTCATCATCGACGCGCAGAACTTCGCCGCACCGCCCGTGGCAACGGTCCACCTGCCTCGCCGAGTGCCGTACGGGGCTCATGGCAGCTGGGTGCCGGATCGCATCATGACGTGACCGTCGATTCGAACGGGAGGACTCGATGGCCCTGCTCGAAACTCGTGGGCTGACGGTCAAGTACGGCGGCGTGTACGCCAACCATGCCATCGATCTGGACTGCCATCAGGGCAAGCTCGTCGGACTCATCGGGCCCAACGGTGCCGGCAAGACGACCTTCATCGACGCGATCACCGGCTTCACCCCGTTGACCGGTGGCACGGTGACCTTCGACGGCCACGACATCGGCGGCCTGGGTCCTGACGCTCGTGCGCTCGCAGGGCTCGCCCGGACCTTCCAGTCGTTGGAGCTGTTCGACGACCTGACCGTACGCGACAACCTGTTGGTCGGGGTCGAGCGATCAAGGTGGTACACGTTCGCGCTCGACATCGTGGCCCCCACTCGACGCGACCGAGCAGCGGCGAAGCAGGTCGACTGGGCGCTCGAGCTGATGGGGTTGACCGAAGTGCTCGGGGCGTTGCCGAGCGAGCTCGATCACGGCACCCGCAAGCTGGTCAGCGTGGCGAGGGTGCTCGCCGCCCGACCCAAGCTCATGCTGCTCGATGAGCCGGCGGCCGGCCTGGACACTGCCGAGAGCCGGCGTTTGGGCGGACATCTCAGAGCGTTCCTCGAGCATGGCATCAGCCTGTTCCTGATCGATCACGACATGGGACTCGTACTGAACGTGTGCGACTACCTCTACGTGCTCGACTTCGGAACGATCATCGCCGCTGGCACCCCGGCCGAGGTGCGCGCGGATCCGCGGGTGATCGCGGCGTACCTCGGCGAGTCAGCGGCAGGGGTCGAGTAGCTCGCGGCGGGTCTCACGCGGTTCGCTCAGGCGCGGCGCCCGAGCCACGCCAGGAACCTGGTCTGCTCGTCGGCGTCGTCCGGTACCGCTGCTTCGGGGCCGATGACGCCCGGTTGACGGAGGCCCTCGCCGAGCCCCGCCAACGCGGCTCGTATCGTCCGCATCTCTACCGGGTCGATCGGCTCGAGATGGGAGAGCCCTGCGGCGCGAGCGAGGTCCCACGTGTGGACGCACAGGTCCATCGAATAGAACTGGTCGATCGTGCTCGCCACCGTTGTCGGGCCGAAGAACCCGTCGTAGGTCCGGTCGGCACGACTGGGATCGTCGAGCACCGATTGCGCCGCCTCCCGAACGAGCACCCAGCGCTCCACCGCAGCGGCGGGAAGCTCGGCGGGGAGTCCGTCGGCGAACGCCATGCGCCGGAGGAACTCGAGTTCGGTCTCGGCGACATGTTCGACGATGTCGATCGCTTTCCAGTCAGCGCACGGCGACGCAGCTTCCCAGCGATCGTCGGGAACGGCGTTCACCACGGTGCTGAAGTGGTCGGCGAGTCGGCGGTATCGTTCGGCGAGCGTGGTCACGAGGCCATGGTACGCGCGGCCCGAAGCGCAGGTCGCCAGAGTCAGCGAGCCGGGCCGCCCGAGGTGACGCGGTGACCCATCGGGTCGTCAGCAATCAGCCGCTCGATCTCGGCATGGAGATCGTTGCCGGGCAGCGGTCGGGCGAGGAAGAAGCCCTGGGCAATGGTGCAGCCGAGCTCGCGCAGCTGTTGAAGGGCTTCCCTGGTCTCAATGCCTTCGGCGACGAGGTCCAGCCCGAGCGATCGGGTGAGCGACGCCATGGCTCGAACCACCGCCTGTGAACGCGGGTTGTCGGCGACATCGGCGACCAGCGAGCGGTCGAGCTTCACTTCGTCGATGTCCAGCGCGAGGAGTTGACCGAGCGACTGGTAGCCGGTGCCGAAGTCGTCGACCGCAACCCGAACTCCCAGAACCCGCAACGGGCGCAGGAGCCGGCGGGCCCGTTCAGGGTCGCGAACGAGTGCGTCTTCGGTGATCTCGAGCGTGAGTCGCCGACCGTCCACTCCATGGCGTTGGAGCGCCGAAGTGACCGCATGGTGCAGGGCCTCGTCCAGCAGGTCTTGCACCGAGATGTTCACACTGACCGCGAGATCACCGTCAGCAGTGCCGAACGTCGAGGCAAAGGCGACGGCCTGTTCCACCACGATCCGCGTGAGGCGTGGAAGCAGGCCGGCGCGCTCGGCGAGAGGAATGAAAGACAGCGGCGCCAGCAGACCATGGGTCGGGTGGGCCCAGCGGACGAGTGCCTCGACGCCGGAGACCGATCCGTCGGCGAAGGAGATGAGCGGTTGATAGTGGAGGACGAACTCCTGGGCATCGAGCGCCACCCGGAACTCCTCCAGGAGCTGCAGTCGGTCACGATCATGGGGATCAGCGTCGGTCTGGTAGACGATCACCCCACCGGTGAGGGTGCGCTTGGCCTGATACATGGCGACGTCTGCGGCCCGGAGCAAGTCGCTACGAGCTGTTCCGTGGAGCGGGGCGAGCGCGACGCCGCACGACGCGCCCACCCTGACCGGTACTCCTTCCACAGCGACAGGTTCGCGGAACCAACCGGCCAGCGCGGTGGCGACCTCGAACGCCGCGGTCTCGTTCCCCACCGGCAAGATGGCTGCGAACTCGTCGCCGCCGAGCCGAGCGAAGTGTGTGCCGGCGGGCATCCGATTGCTGACGCGGGTGGACAACCGTTGAAGGAGCTCATCCCCCGCGGCGTGACCGAGCGAGTCGTTGATCTCCTTGAACCCGTCGAGATCGAACAGGAGCACCGCCAGTCCGGATCGCTCGAGCAGACAACGGTCGAGAAGCTCGAAGAATCCTCGCCGGTTCGGTAGTGCGGTGAGCTCGTCCGTCCGGGCCTGCCGCGAGACCACGAGCAATCGGCGGACATCGCGCAACGAGAACGCCAGGCGGATGAGAACCACCGTGACGGTGAGCACCGCGAGCACGATCGCGATGGGCGGCACATGGAGGAAGATCTGCATCGTCGGAACGACGAGCGCGATGGTCGCGCCGATCACAGGCAACAGCGAGAGGCTCATGTGGGTGTCGCCGCCCGACCCACCACGGACGGCGGTGCGCGACCAGGCGGCCGTGGCCAAGCACATCACCCCGACGATCCAGGTGACGTCCATCAGCGTGCCGGGAAGATAGGTCTCGGCTTCGACCGCGGTCAGGTAGGCGATGTCACCTCCGCCGAACGCGAGTACGCCGGCGGCGAGCCACAAGGCCGACGGAGACGGTCGATGGCCGTTGGACGCGACGGACGCAACCAACAGGATCATGATCAAGAGGTCGAGGAGCGGATACGCGAGTCCGACCGCAGCCTGCGCCGGGCTGCCCGAGACAGCGAGTGCTGGTTGGAAGACGAACGGGGCGGCCGCCGCCGCAGACCCGAGTGCAACGATGAGTCCGTCGAGGATCATGGCGGTGTTGCGGCGCTGTTGGGCCTGGAAGATCAGTACGACTCCGGCGGCCAAGCCGGCGTAGGTGAGCAGGTAAGGGACATCGGAGTAGCCCGGAAACGGAATCGGATCGAGGTTCTGCTCGTAGAACGTGTACCAGAGGTCAGCAAACGCGTTCGACGTCAACCCGAGTCCGAGCGCAAGTTGGCCGGCGCGTTGGCGACGAAACCGGGTCGCCCGGATCAAGACGATGAGCGCGGCGCCGCCGTACAGGACCTTGGCCACCACGCCTTCCCACAAAGTGCTGTATCCCGATTCGGGCCGCGAGACGTACAGCACCGACCAGGTGTAGAGGATGGTCAGCGCCCACAGGGTCGCCAAGGCGACTCGCGCCGCGGCACTGATCGCGTCGCGATGAGAGCCCGATGCTCCCGCGCTCGGCTCGGTTGGTCGTGCCACACCGTTTCAATCGGCAGATTCGGCATTCGTTCAACGGACTCTGTCGGTCGACCGATCGGGATCTTGCCTTCCGCTCGTTGGCCACGACATCCGATGGGTGCCTCGGTGGTCGGGTGCTCGGTCCTCGTCCGTCGGTGCCCTAGCCTTCGCCTGTCGTCACCAGGGAGGACCCACTACATGAGCATGCCGCCGCCGCCGCCCCCGCCGCCGCCCGGGCCGCCGCCGCCCCCGCCGCCGCCCGGGCCGCCGCCGCCCCCACCGATTCCGCCCGGCGGCATGTACCAACCGCCTGCCCCGGGAGAAGGGCCGCTCAGCGTCGGGGCGGTGCTGAGCCGCGGTTGGGCGGCGTTCCGGGCGCGACTCAAGGACTTCGTGATCGTTGCGGTGATCGTCGGGGTGATCAACGGATTGCTCGGAGCACTCATCAATGGCGACGATCCGGAGACTGCCGGTCTGTTGCTCGTGGCCGCGATCTCGGTGGTCGTCAGCATCATCGGTTCCCTCGCCACCACTCGGTTGGCGTTGGCTGCTGTCGACCATGAGCCGATGGCGATCGGGGCGCTCTTCCAGCAGGCCACTTCGCGGGCCGGTGCCTACCTGCTCTGGTCGATCGTGGCCGCCATCATCGTGGCAATCGGGCTCGTGCTGTGCGTCCTGCCGGGGCTCATCGCGGCCTTCTTCCTCTGTCTCGTTCCGTTCGCCGCGATGGAACGCCGAGCCGACGGTGAGAACCCGCTGGGCGCCAGCTTCGCGGCGGTCAAAGAGCAATCGGGCAACATCATTCTCGTGTTCCTCGTGTTCCTCGGCCTGCTGATCGCCGCTGCGGTGATCGCGACGATCCTCGGCGTCATCCCGGTCCTCGGACCGATCCTCGGCGCCATCTTGCAGTTCGCCCTCACCTCGTTCGGCCTGTGCTCGTTCGCCGTGATCTACCGGAACACCATGATGGGCCGCACCGCCCAGCGCCTGTGACGACTCGCCGAGCTGGCGCGTTCCATGTGAGAGAACGAGAGGAGCGCCCCTCGCGGGGCGCTCCTCTCAGTTCGTCACTGCTGGACTTCGGTCAGACGGCGAGCAGGTCTCGTGCGCCGGTGTCGCTCGACGGGTGGCGCAGCTTGCTCATGGCTCGGGCCTCGATCTGGCGGATGCGCTCCCGGGTGAGGTTGAAGTGCTCACCGACCTCTTCGAGCGTGCGTGGCTCGCCGCGATCGAGGCCGAAGCGCAACTTCAGGATCTCGCGTTCCCGATCGTCGAGCGGGGCGAGCAACCGGTTGATCTCGTCGGGAAGCAGCGCAGTGGCAGCCACCTCGAAGGGGCTCTCGGCCGACCGGTCCTCGACGACGTCGCCGAGCTCGGCGTCGCCGTCCTCGCGCAGCGGTTCGGAGAGCGAGAGGGGCTCGGCGGCGAAGCGCAGCGCCTCGGTCACCTTGTCCTCGGGCATCTCCACTTCGCGGGCGAGCTCCGACAGGGTCGCCGGGCGGCCCATCTTGAGTTCGAGCCGGGCCCGGGCCTTCTGCAACCGGGCGAGCGTGTCGCCCGCGTGGACCGGGAGCCGAATCGTGCGTCCGGTGTTGGCGATGCCGCGGGTGATCGCCTGACGAATCCACCACGTGGCATACGTGGAGAACTTGAAGCCCTTGCGCCAGTCGAACTTCTCGACCGTGTGCATGAGGCCGAGATTGCCCTCCTGGATCAAGTCGAGGAGGGGGAGCCCCGACGCCTGGTACTTCTTGGCGATGGAGACGACGAGTCGAAGGTTCGACTGGACGAACGCTCGTTCGGCCTCTTCCCCTTCTCGGGCAAGGCGACGAAGCTCGCGCTTCTTCGAAGCGGAGAGCTCCTTGCCACCCTTCTCCAACTCCGCAGCGGCAGTCTTGCCCGCCTCGATCTGCTTGGCGAGACGAACTTCGTCGTCTTTGGTCAACAGCGTGTACTGGCCGATATCGGTCAGATACAGCCGGACCAGATCTTCCTCGTCTCGCTCGACGCGATCCTTGGCCACGGACATCCACCTCTCGGAGGGGTGAAGGCCGGGGATACTACCCGGCCGGACGGGACGTTGATCACGATACCCACGCGGTCAAGTCCGTCAACCCGGACGGGCGTCTTTTCGTCATTCTCCCAGCCCACGGTAGGTGGCAGAAGGGCGCCGAGCGTGACTGTCGTCGGGGGCCGACGCCTGTCACACCTGGCCACGGTGTGAGGGCGGCCGTGAACTTGATCCCTTCTTGGCCAGGAACAGACGTGGGCGAGCCTGCCGCAGGACCGCCTGAACGGACCAGGAGTGGGTGCCAACCATCGACCAGGAGCGCTCCTGACGTGGTCGGCGGCGGTAACGTCCCGATCACTACGTCACCCGGTACGTCTCTGGAGGTCCTCGATGGCCAACCCGCTCCTCAACGACAAGGCGTTGCCTGCTGCGGCCGAGCGCTCCGGCACCTGGGCCCCGCCCGATCGGAGCACCCCGGGCTACGGCATGCCGATCAACGCCGGCCCCATCACCGATGGCCCGGTGACTTCGTGGCCACCCACCGGTGCTCGGTCGGCCGACGCCATGACCGTGGCGGGAACAGCCAGCGCAACCGGTGTTCTGATGGTGCTGCTCCTGGCCGCTGCCGCCGTTGGCTGGTTCTCGGTGGAGCCGGTGACCGACCCGTCCTTCCCCGGGATCGCCATGGTGGGTGTCCTGGTCGGCTTCGGCGCCGTGATCGCCTGCTACTTCAAGCCGCAGTGGGCCAAGGTCCTCGCCCCGATCTACGCCCTGGCCGAGGGGTACTTCGTCGGCGTGGTCTCGCACTACTACAACGCTGCGTACAGCGGCATCGTCGTCCAGGCGGCAGGCGCCACCGCCGCGGTCTTCTGCGTCATGCTCGTGCTCTACCGCACCGAGACCATCAAGGTGACCAACCGGTTCCGGCGCATCGTCATGGGCGCCACCCTCGGCGTGGCGATCTTCTACGGCATCGCCATGCTGATCAACCTGTTCGGCGGAAAAGTCGAATTCCTGACCTCGTCGTCGGCGACGGGCATCGCGTTCAGCTTCTTCGTCGCCGGCCTCGCCGCCTTCAACCTCGCACTCGATTTCGATTTCATCGACAAGGGCTCGCAGGCCGGTCTCCCCAAGCACATGGAGTGGTTCGCGGCGCTCGGGCTGCTCGTCACGCTCGTGTGGTTGTACCTGGAGATCCTGCGCCTGTTGGCCAAGCTCCGCGACCGCTGACCCCGGGAGCAGGCGACAACCGATCTCCGCGTGCGATCCGGCCGGTCCCGACAGGGGCGGCCGGATCGTCGCGTCGGCGGTTCTCCTTGCTCGCCGAGGCGCGTGGGTGTACACCTGGGATCGGAGTGCCGGGAATCTGGTCGGCGATACCTACAACGCACGACACCGAGCACAGAAAGCAGGTGGGCGACGTGGTCGCCGTCAGCACCCCGGGCATCGGAGCCATCGTCATCGGCGCGCTCGCCCTCGTCCTGATCATCCGTTCCATCGTCCTCATCGGCCCGGCGCAGGTCGGGCTGGTCAACAAGCGCTTCGCGCTGAAGAAGCTCACCAACGACGACCCGATCGCCTTCCGAGGGGAGGCTGGGTACCAGGCCGAGTTGCTGATGCCCGGGCTGCGGTTCAAGCTCTGGCCGGTCTTCGCAGTGCAGCGTCATGCCTGGGTCCAGGTGCCGGCCGGCGAGATCGGGGTGGTCATCGCCCAGGTCGGCGACCCGCTCCCCATCGGCGCCAAGAGCGTGGTCTACCGGCCCGAGTTCGCGAACTTCTCCAACGTGAGCACCTTCCTCGCCAACGGCGGCCAGAAGGGCGTGCAGCGGCCAGTGTTGCCACCGGGAACGCTGATGCCGATCCACCCGGTGGGTTTCATCGTGCTCACCGCCAGCAGCGTCTATGGCATGCCGGTGTCGGTCGACCTGGTGCAGGTCTCCAAGTCCCGTGAGGGACTGCGTGCCGAATCGTTCGGGCTCACCGTTCAACAGCTGCAGATCACGGTGATCGCGCCGCAGGGACAGCAGGACGTCATCGGAATCGTGACGGCGCTCGAGGGTGAGCCCCTCCCGAGTGGCGACATCGCCAGCCGGCTCGGTGCGTACGCCGACATCGTCGCGATGGAGCAGGCGAACGCCGCCGACGCCGAGATCATCGAAGTGCTGCTCGGCAACAAGAACGAGCTGCACAACAACTACCAGGACTTCCAGAAGTTCGTCGACAACGGCGGCAAGATCGGTCTGCAGCACGACCCGCTGCTCTATGGCGCCTACCTGCTGAATCCGTTCCTGGTCCGGGTCGAACTGGTACCGATGCTGGTGGTGAAGCAGGGCGAGGTCGCGGTCGTGAAGGCGTTCGTCGGGCTGCCCACCCTCGACACGAGCGGCATCGAGTTCAAGTTCGGCTCGATCGTGGCTCCCGGGCATCGCGGGATTTGGCAGGAGCCGCTGCGCACCGGCAAGTACCCGATCAACCCGCGGTGCTACGCAGCCGAGATCGTGCCGACGAGCATCCTCACGCTGAACTGGGCGAGCGCCGTGAGTCAGGCCCACAACCTCGACGCCCATCTGTCGCCCATCGAGGGCAAGAGCCGCGAGGGCTTCATCTTCCGGATCGACCTCCAGGTCCAGATCCACGTGCCCGACACGAAGGCGCCGAAAGTGATCTCGATGGTCGGCACCATGCAGAACCTCGTGAACGAAGTGCTGCAGTCGGCGGTGGGCAACCATTTCCGCAACACCCTCCAGGCGTTGGAGGCGGTGCAGTTCATCGAGACCCGCCGTGAGGTGCAGCGCTCTGCGCTCGATGCGATCTCGAGCTACCTCGCCGCGTACGACGTCGAGACGCGGGGCGTCTACATCCAAGATGTCGAGTTCCCGGCCGAACTCGTCCAGGTATTGACCCAGCGAGAGATCGCCAAACAGGAGAAGGCCACCTTCCACGAGCAACAGAGCGCACAGATCGCCCGTATCGAGATGGAGAAGGCTCGGGGAACCGCCGACATGCAGAGCCAGCTCGCGACGTCGCAGGTGAGTGTCGACATCAACCGGAACCGGGCCGATGCCCGCGAAGCCGAAGCCCGAGGAGAGGCGGCCTACGTCGAGACCACTGGTCGTGCGGAGGCGGCGCGGCTGCAGGCGATCGGGCTCGCTGAGGCTCGCGCCACCGAGGCGCTCGGGTTGGCGAAGGCCGCCGGCTACGAAGCCCAGAAGCACGCGCTCGGCGAAGGGGCGACAGCCCTTGTGGCCGTGGCGAACGCCGTCGGCGACGGCAGCATCCAGATCGTGCCCGAGGTGCTCGTCACCGGCGGGGGAGGCGCTGTCGAGGGACTCGCGGCATCGTTGATCAAGATGATTCGCACCGCATCGGCCAGCCCGTCCGTGCCGGTGACCGCGCCGGTCATCGAGTCGGAGGTGGAGCAGACGCTCGTGACGGCCGACCAGCCCACTGAGCGTGAAGCCACCGCTTGAACTCGATGGTCCGCGTGCCGATCTCCGATGCGTGGCGGGTCCCGAAGTTTCTCAGGAGTCGATGCTGAACCAGATTCCGGACGCGATCCTGGTCATCGATGCCGGTGTCCGCCTCGTCTACGCCAACGATGCCTGCGTCCGTTCGCTCGGTCACGACCGAGCGGAGTGGATCGGACGGCCGGTGTTCGAGCTCGTTCATCCCGACGACGTGCATCTGGTCGTCGCTCGCATGGCGACCCTCGAGGGCTCGCCCATCGAGGTGCGGATCCTCGGAGCCGATGGCGGCTGGCGGCGATGGGAAGTCCTGGCCAACCGCGTGGCCGACGGCAAAGCCGCCGGCGGGTTCATCGTGTCGGGCCGCGATGTGAGCCGACGGCATGCACTCGAAGTCGCCGGCGGCGACGTCGGTCTGCTGCGGGCCATCGTCAACCACTCCTCTGCGATGATCGCCATCATCGAGCCCGATGGCACGGTTCGCTCGATCAACAGCGCCTTCACCCGTCACCTCGGCTACAACCCGGGCCTGGTCGCCGGCGTGCATTTCGAGACCATGATCGCTCCATCCCAACGCGAGTGGTTGGGTCAGGCGCTGGAGGAGCTCGAATCGTCGGGCACGTTCACGGTCGACGGCCTGATGCGACACGAGGACGGCAGCGAGGTGCTCGTCGAGTTCACCGTCGCGAACCTGGTGAACGACCCAACCGTGTGCGGCTACTTGGCTTCGGGGCAGGTCGCCGATTCCCTACGTGTTGCGCGACAGCGGGCGGAGTTCCTCGCCAGCCACGATCCGGCGACCGGCCTGCTCAATCGGGCCGGCTTCTACGAGGCTGCGGCGCCGCTCGAGCAGCGTTCGGCGCGGACCGGTGAGCCGTTCGGCGTGGTGATGCTCGACATCGACCGACTGGCGCAGATCAACGCGCTCTACGGCGCTGACGTCGGGGACTCGGTGATCCAGTCGGTCGCGCTCCGTCTGCAGGGACTCGTGCGCACCGACGACGTGGTGGCGCGCTATGGCGGCGACGAGTTCGTCGTGTTGAGCCCGTTGCCGATGGACGGCTTGCTGTCCGTGCGCGATCGCATCCGGTCGGCGTTGTCGGAGCCCATCATCTTCGACGGCCACGACCTTCGGATCGGGGTGAGCACCGCACTCGCCGTCAAGTACGGCGACGCGACCCTGCGCCAGCTCGTCGAGCAGAGTGAGCTCGAGTTGGGACGTACTGCGCGTGTCGGCGGTGACGTCAACCCGGTGTCCGACTCGCCGTTGGCCGAGCGGCGTCAGGTCGTCGACGAACTCAACCGGGCGCTCGAGAACGACGAGTTGCGGATGTGGTTCCAACCGATCGTCGACGCTTGCGCCGAGATCACGGGCTTCGAGGCGCTGGTGCGTTGGCACCATCCGGTCCGTGGCGTTCTCACACCACCGTACTTCCTGCCACTGGTCGGGATCGCTGGACTGAGCAATCGCTTCGACGCTTCGGTGCTCGATCAGACCTTCGCGTTCCTGGAAGAGCTGCGTCTCGCCGGGCGCGGCGACATGACGGTGCACATGAACGTGACGCCGCACCAGATCGGCTCGGTCGGGTTTGCCGAACGGATCTGGGCGGAACGCACGAGTCGTTCGATCGCGCCGGGACAGCTCTGCTTGGAGATCACGGAGTCCGATCTGCTTCGCGTCACCACCGATGCCTTGGACAACCTGAGTCGGCTGCGCCGCGAGGGTGTGCACATCGCGATCGACGACTTCGGAACCGGCTTCTCGAGTCTCGCTCACCTGCTCGAGCTCCCGGTCGACATGCTCAAGATCGACAAGCGGTTCGTACAGGGGTTGGGTACCGACTCGATGGCCTCGAATCTCGTTTCCGCCATTGTCGGGCTCACCCTGAACGTCGGCCTGGACTGCGTGGCCGAAGGGGTCGAGACGGCAGACCAGCGCGACCTGCTCGTGCAGGCTGGGTGCCGCAGCCTGCAGGGATGGCTCTTCGACGCCGCGTTGCCCGCCTCGGTCGCGTTGGCGAAGGCCCGGTCGACCCAGTCCGCGACGTCCGCTGCATTTCCCCTTCCGTAGCCGTCCTCCCCGGCCGACACCTTGCGAGGGCGGCGCCGAACTCAGCCGAGCGTGGCGAGGAAGCCCAGCAACGCCTCGTTGAACGCGCTCGGGCACTCCTGCTGGATCCAGTGCCCGGCCCCCGGGATGACGATCGACCCCCGGAAGTCAGGGAGTGCCGTCATGCGTTCCAGGCCCGAGGGATCCATCACGAGCACCGGATCGTTGGCGCCGCCGATGAAGAACGATGGCATCGGCACGTCGGCCGCCGTGAGATGTTTGACGAGCTCGAAGTTGGCGTCGAGGTTGCGGTAGTAGCTCACTGGACCGAAGAACCCCGACGCCTCGAACGTCTCGGTGTAGTCGTCGAGATCCTCATCGGTGAGCCACGGGCCCTCCGGTCCACCGAACGGCGGTATTGGCGGTTCGGGCATGTAGGTGAGGAAGCCGGTGCCGACCATCGGAGGTGGATCGAAGGAGGCCGGGGGGCCCGGGAAGCCCAGGCCCGAACCACCCCAGAGCACCTTGGCCATCGTGGTGCGAACGTCGGCTTCGAGTTCCACTTCGGCGGTCCCGACGGGCTGGAAGTAGAGCATGTAGAAGAACCGATCTCCGTAGACCATCTTCATGAGCTGTGTCGGTGGGCCGGGCCAGTGCACGAACGGCACGCTGACCCCGACGACGCCACGCGTGAGATCACGATGGAGGCGCGCGAAGTCCCATGCGATCATCGCGCCCCAATCGTGTCCGACGACGGTGGCGGTTTCATGACCCGACTCTTCGATCAGCGCAGCGAGATCGCCGGTGAGCTCGGCGATGCCGTAGGCATCGACCGCCTCGGGTCGTGACGAGCGTCCATACCCGCGTTGGTATGGCGCGATCACGTGGAAGCCGGCGGCAGCGAGCGGAGCGAGCTGGTGCCGCCATGAGTAGGCGCCTTCCGGGAAGCCATGGGCCAGCAGGACGAGCGGCGAGTCGACGTCGCCGGCTTCGAGCAGGTGGAGTTGGACTCCGTTCACGGCGGCGAAGCGTTGCCGAATCGAGGGGTCGAGCATGGCCGGAGGTTATGGGGCGCCATTCGCCGCCGACGGCACGAGCTGCGGCCCGGTCGGTCGCCGCATGGAAGGATCGTCGTCATGATGGACGTTGTGGTCGGTGACGACGGTCGGCCTCGATGCGGGTGGGGAACCTCGACGGACGACTACCGCGCGTATCACGACACCGAATGGGGGTTCGGCGTCGTCGACGACGTCCGGCTGTTCGAGAAGTTGTGTCTGGAGGGGTTCCAGTCGGGCCTGTCGTGGCTGACGATCCTGCGCAAGCGCGACAACTTCCGCGCCGCTTTCCACGGCTTCGACCCGACGACCGTCGCTGGATTCGATGAAGCCGATGTGGCCCGGCTGCTCGCCGACAGCGGGATCGTGCGCCACCAGGGAAAGATCCGATCCGCGATCAACAACGCATCTCGGGCCTGCGAGCTCATCGCCGAGCGAGGATCGCTCGCCGCGTACTTCTGGCCGGACGCCTCGTTCGTGGACCCTCCGACCGAGCTCGCGGCCAAGAGCGAGACGTCCACCCGGATCGCCAAGGATCTGAAGCGTCGCGGGTGGACCTTCGTGGGTCCCACCACTGTGTACGCATTCATGCAGGCGATGGGACTCGTCAACGATCACCTCGAGGGATGTTGGGTACGCGAAGAGGCCGAGCACGCGCGGGGGCGGCTCACCAGTCGGTGATCGGCCGCTGACGTCGAGAACGCGAGGCGTCAGTTGGGCAGGGCCCAGTCGACGGGCTCACGGCCGGCCGCGACCAACGCCTCGTTGGCGCGGCTGAACGGTCGGCTCCCCAAGAAGCCGTTGTGCGCCGACAGCGGCGAGGGGTGGGCCGACTCGATGATGTGGTGCCGGCTCACGTCGATCAGTGCCTTCTTCTTACGAGCGTAGGCACCCCACAGGACGAACACCACTGGCTCCGGCTTGGCCGCCACCGTCCGGATCACCTCGTCGGTGAACACCTCCCAGCCCTTGCCCGCATGCGATCCGGCCTGGTGGGCGCGGACGGTGAGCACTGCGTTCAGGAGCAGGACACCCTGGCGGGCCCAGCTCTCGAGGGAGCCGTTCCGCGGTGGATCGATGCGGAGGTCGCTCTGCAGTTCTTTGAAGATGTTCACGAGCGACGGCGGCGGTGTGGTTCCCTCGCGCACGCTGAAGCACAGGCCGTGGGCCTGACCGATGCCGTGATACGGGTCCTGGCCCAAGATGAGCACCTTGGTGTCGTGATGCGGCGTGAGGTGGAGCGCGGCGAACACCTCGTTCGCCGGCGGGAACACCGGACCTCGCTCTCGCTCGCCGGCCACGAAGCTCTGCAAGTCCTTCCAGTACGGCTTGTCGAACTCGTTGCGCAGCAGCGGATTCCAATCGGTCGGCATCACGCTCGAAGGTAGTCCGGACGCGCCAGTGAGGAGACCGAGATCGGTCTCCTCACCGTGTCGCGTGCTGGTTCTGTCAGAGCAGGTAGCCCACCACGTCGACGATGAAGTCGGTCTGGCCGAGCGGGCCCGACGACACCTTGATCTTGCCGGACCCGTCGACCGCCACGGTGGTTTCATTGGCGATGTCGGCGTTCGGGAAGAAGTTCACCGTGCTGGTGGGCGGCACCGTGGTGAGCGCGTTCGAGTAGGCCGTCAGGTATCCGACGTCGACCGATCGGGTGGCCGTGAGGTTGATGATCGCCGCCCGAGCGCCGATCGGAACGCCGGCGGTCGACAGGTCGATCACCCGCGTACCACTGTTGGAGATCTTCCCGTCGGTGATCGTCCGCGAGTCGTAGGCCCGCTGCGGAGTGGCGAGCATCTGGATCTCGGTGTCGCGGATGGACAGCTGATCGCGAAGCGCACCGTCGGGGAACTCCGCGGTATGGGCGTTCAGGTAGAACGCGGCCGGGTCCGCGGCGACACCCACCGCATCGTCGTCGGTCACGCACTTGGCGAACTTGTCGAGCGTGCCGGTCGGAGGGGCGAAGTCGACGACGACGGGGCCCTGCGCCCCGGCGGCTCCGCTGTGGATGTGGAGTCCTGTGTAGGCGGTGATCCCGGTGGCGCTGATGTTGACGCAGACCTGCTTGGTGACTGCATCGACCGTCACCAGAGCCTCACCGATCGCTGGATCGGCTGCGCCCGGGCCGGGTACCTCCTTCGCTCCGGTCATTGCCGCCGCGTACAGAGGGATGACCTTGGAGGTGGTGGTGCCGATCGGGCTGGGGGTTGCGTCCTTTCGCCCGCCTTCCTGGGCCAAGGCGGACGTCGCCAGAACGCCGGCAGCGCCGATGACGAGCGAGAAAGGGATGGCGATTCGCCTGACGGATGCACGCATGGAGTAACTCCTTGGGTCGCACACGCCCGAGTCCGCAACGGACAGGGCGCGCCACCGGCCCCGTCGGCCGGCCCCCTGCCCGTACCCCGATCGACCGGCGCCTACACCGAAACGGTCGAGTCCGTCGCGAAGACCCAGGTCAACCGGTATCGGCTCGTTCGAGTGCGGGGCCCGGATCCGGCACCGTGACGCCACCCGCGGCGACCATCCGTGCTTCGATCTCGCGTTGGCGATCGGTGGCCCGCCGGACGTGGTCGGGCGATCGAACGAGCGACTGGATCATCATCTCACCCTCGTGCCACTGCTCGAGTTCGTCGCGGATGACGAGTCTGAGCACGCGCTCGGTCGGCTGGTCGGTGGAGCCTCGCACGACCTCGAGGTGGTTGGTGTAGGCGGCCACCAACCGGGGGAGGAACACGCGATACACACCGACGAGCCGCTCGATGCTGAGCTCGGGAGCCTCCGGTGCGATCACCGACGCGACAACGCCCGCCAGGGCATGGCTGGCCGGCCGCGTCAGCTGGTCAGAGCCGGTCGCCCGGATCTCGGGCATCCGCTCGTGCCACAGCTCGGCATGCCACGAGTGGAGCCCGCAGTGCGCGCCCAGCAGCACCTTCACCGCGGGCTCGGGCGACGTGACGGCGAACCGGCCGAGCGCCTCGAACAGCTGCAACTCGCACCAGCGGGAGTGCCCAGCGAGCCGGGCCGTCTCCTCGATGCCCAACCCGGCTCCTCGCATGCGCCGAATGTAGCCACCGTGCCGCCACCAGTGGGAACGTGCGCCCGCACCGCCCCACCGATCCACGTTTGTTCACTGCCGCCCCGGCAGCCGGGGGTCGGGTGAACGAACGCGAGGGTGGTCAGCGCTCGATCCAGGCGCGCTCGAGGTCGCCGAGGGGGGTGCCGCCCGAGGAACCGTTTCGGTAGGCCAGCAGCATCGCCCGCCAGGGAGCTTCGGCGTCGAGCTTGCCGAGCATCGCACTCACGCCCCAGACGACTCGATCGAGGATGACGAAGCTCGCCGGCAGGTTGAGCTGCTTGATGGCCTCGGCGTGGGGGCCCTTCACATCGACGATCTTCTGGATCGTGTCGCGGACGAAGTCGCGGGTGAAGCGGAACGTCTCGGCGAGATACGGGCGATACGGCGAGCTCACGTAGTCGAACACCGACTGGGGATCGAGGCCGTGTTCGGCTGGGAGGAAGTCGACCGATTCCATGGCGGCGATCAGTCCTTCGGGGTCACGCGCGAGGATGCGGTCGAGGCAGGGACTCAGGCGCTCCCACTCGCCCGGCGCCCAGTGCTTCACCATGCCGAAATCCAGGAACGTCACTGATCCGTCGGGTTGGAACCGGTAGTTGCCCGGGTGAGGGTCGCCGTTGAACGCACCGAGGCGCAGGATCGAACCCTGGGCGAAACGCCAGATGATCTCGGCCGCCCGTTGCTTGGCCACTGGGTCGGCCCGTTCGACGAACTCGCTCCAGTTCCATCCATCGACCCATTCGGTCGTGAGCACCCGACCGGTGGAGAACTCCGGCACGAGCACCGGCGTGCGGACCCATGGATGGTCCCGATAGTGGTCGGCGAACAGCAGGAGGTTCTCGGCCTCGCGGTGGTAGTCGAGCTCCTCGGTCATGCGGGCCCGCAGCTCGTCGACGAGGGCGTGGGTGTCGAGTCCCTTGAGGGCGAACGACGCGAACAGCCCGTACAGCAGCTCGGCGTTGTCGAGATCGGCGCCGATGGCGTCACCGACGCCCGGATACTGCACCTTGACCGCGACGATGCGCCCGTCGCGGAGCACCGCACGGTGCACCTGCCCGATCGATGCCGCGGCGATGGGTTCGCTCGACCAATCGAGGAACAACCGAGAAGGTGCGGCGCCGAGCTCCTGGCGGACGGTGGCTTCGACGAGGCTGGGCGCCATCGGAGGCGCGTCGGCCTGGAGGGTGGCCAGCGCCGCCTGCGCGTCGTCGGGGAGGGACTCGAGGATGAAGCCGAGCAACTGCCCGACCTTCATCATCGCCCCCTTCATCTGGCCCAGCTCGTTCGCCACGTCTTGGGCGGTTCGGAGTGTGAAGCGCTGCTCCAACTCGGAACGCCGCTCAGCTCCTGCCGCGCGCCCTCGTGCCGAGACCACCAGGTATCGGGCGCCGTTGCGAACGGTCAGGCGCCACACCCGCGCGGATCGGCGGAGACGGACGAGCCGGCTCACGGGCCGGGCAGCTCCCGATCGGGTGATGGTGCGCGGCGTGCGGTAGGGGACGACGCGAGGAGCTCGTCGGGAAGTGCTTCGCCGGTGACCTCATCGGTCCAGTACGAGCCATTCTCCAGACGGGCCAGGGCGATCTCGACATCGACGAGATCAGTGGCGATCGGCTCCAGATCCACCGGCGGTTCGGCCTGGTCGTCGGCTGGATCGGCCTCGAGGTCTCCGTCGGTGACGTTCATCGCCACCAGGCTAGGTCGACGCTCCGCGACGAGTCGAGATCGACCGGCCTGGGTGAAGCCTCGGTGTCGACTCGAAGAACGGGTGGGAGCACCGCACTAGGGTGCCCGTCGTGGCAGAAGTACGGCTGGTCGGCATCACCAAGCGGTTCGGCAACGTGACCGCGGTCGACGGGGTGTCGCTCGACATCGCCGATCGCGATTTCATGATCCTGCTCGGGCCATCGGGCTGCGGGAAGTCGACGCTGCTGCGCATGATCGCCGGCCTGGAGGACCCGTCCGATGGCGAGGTGTGGATCGGCGATCGCATGGTCAACGACGTCGAGCCCAAGGCTCGTGACGTCGCCATGGTCTTCCAGAGCTACGCGCTGTACCCCCACAAGACGGTGCGGGCGAACATCGAGTTCCCGCTGAAGGTGAGGGGCGTCGACAAGAAGGTGCGAGCCAGCGCAGCCGAACAGGCAGCCGGGCTCCTCGGACTCACGCCCTACCTCGGCCGCAAGCCCGGAGCCCTGTCGGGTGGCCAACGTCAGCGGGTCGCCCTCGCCCGTGCGATCGTGCGTGAGCCGGCAGTTTTCTGCATGGACGAGCCGTTGTCGAACCTCGACGCCAAGTTGCGCGGCGAGACGCGAGCCGAGCTCACGGCCCTTCATCAGCGGCTCGCCACGACGTTCGTCTACGTCACCCACGACCAGGTCGAGGCGATGACGATGGGGAGCCGCATCGCCGTGATGGCCGATGGCGTGCTCCAGCAGGTCGGCACGCCGCAAGAGGTCTACGACAAGCCCGGCACCGTGTTCGTGGCCACGTTCCTCGGCACGCCGCCCATGAACATCTTCCCGGCCGGCTCGCTCGAACCGGGGAACCACCTCGTGGGCGTTCGGCCCGAACACCTCACCGATCAACGACGACGGCCGGCTCCCGGTCACGGTGGTGCTGGTCGAGCAGCTCGGCCACGAGGTCCATGTGGTGTGCGCGGTCGACGACTACTCGAAGGTGGTGGTGCGGATGGCGGCCGACGCCGACATCCCGCGGGTGGGCGACAAGATCCGGCTCGACGCCTGGGCCCACCGTCGTCACCACTTCGACCCCGAGACCGGCCGCCGGCTCGAGCCATGAAGCGCGCCGCAACGAGCGGCGTCGCTGGCGCTGGCGCTGCTCGGGCCGTCGCTGCTCGTGCTCGGCCCTTCGTGCTCTACCCGCTCGGCGCGGTCGGTGTGGATCGGCCACCATGCGGTGCGACAACGCCGGCAAGAACTGCCGATCGAACGGCTGGGACCAGTACGTCGACGTGTTCCGCTCCGACGAGTTCCAGCACGCCCTCGCGGTCACGGTCAAGTTCGCGCTGCATCACCGTGCCGACGCGGGCTCTTCCTCGGCGTGGCGCTCGCCGTGCTCGCCGACCGCTACGTCCGAGGCATCGGCATCTTCCGCACGATCTTCTCCTCGACCGTCGCCACGTCGGTGGCGGTGGCCTCGCTGATGTGGTTCTTCCTCCTGCAGCCGAGCGTCGGGGTGCTGCCGAGCATCGGCTGGCTGACGCGACCTCTTCCCGGTGATCAAGCAGCCCGGCCTCCTGCGTGACCCGGGCACGGCGCTCACCGCCACCGGCGATCAGCTTCATCTGGGCCAACCTCGGCTTCACGTTCATCGTGGTGACGGCCGGGCTGCAGGGCGTGCCCAAGGAGCTCTACGAGAGCGCGTTCGTCGACGGGGCCGGCGGCTGGCGGCGGTTCACCAACGTCACCGTGCCGATGCTCGCCCCCACCCTGTTGTTCGCCGACCGTGGTGCTCACCAGTCGGGCCTTCCAGGCCTACGGCGAGTTCGATCTGCTCACCGACGGCGGCCCGGCCCCGCAGAACTCGACCACCAGCCTGACCTACCTCGATCTACGGCCGGGAGTCGGTCATCCGCAACAACGACGGCCTGCAATCGGCCGCCGCGGTGCTGCTGTTCCTCGTGCTGCTGGTGCTGTCGGCGCTGCAGTTCCGCGGGCGTCGAGAAGCGGGTGCACTATGGCAATTGACGCGTTCCCGCGCGGGTGGCGGCGCGTCGGTGCGCTACGCGCTGCTGCTGTGTCGTCGCGTTCATCGTGCTGTTCCCGATCTACACGATGGTGATCGCCTCGTTGAAGCCCGGCAACCGGGTGCTGCAGCGCCCGCTCGTGCCCGACTCGTTCGACCTCGGCACGTTCCGCAGGACGCGTGGCGCGAAGGCCGCCTCGGTCGCTACCTGTTCAACTCCGGCGTCGTCGCCGTCATCGTCACCGTGGCCAGCTGGTCACCTCGGTGCTGTCCGCCTACGCGTTCGCGTTCCTGAAGTTCCGGGCCGAGGCCTGCTGTTCGGCGTGTTCCTCGTCGACCCTGCTCGTCCCGCTCGAGGCCACGCTCGTCGCCAACCGGCGTACCGTCGACTCGCTCGGCTGGCTCAACACCTACCAGGGCCTCGCCGCGCCGTTCCTCGCCACCGCGTTCGGCACGTTCCTGCTGCGCCAGGTGTTCCTGCAGCTGCCGAAGGATCTCCGGGAAGCCGCGGTGATGGATGGCCTCGGGCACTTCGGGTTCCTGCGTGAGGTCGCCGTGCCGCTCGTCCGCCCGACGCTCGGCGCCCTCGGCCTGTTCTCGTTCCTCTCGAGCTGGAACCAGTACCTGTGGCCGTCGCTCGTGACGACCGAGAACGACATGAACACGGTGCAGACCGGGCTGAAGCTCCTGCAGGTCGTCCGCCCTCGACCGGCCGAACCTGGTGTGGGCCGGCACGGTCATCGCCGCGGTGCCGATCTTCCTGGTGCTGATGGTGTTCCAGCGCCAACTCGTGCGGGGCCTCACCGCCGGAGCGGTGAAGGGATGAACCGGCGACCGCGCTGCGGTGCGGCAGCTCGTTGCTGACGCGTCGCTGGCTGCGGCGTGCGGCAACGGCGAGTCGATCCTCAACGCGGGCAACGAGCCGGTGCCACCACCGTTCCCGCCAGTCACCGTGCCCGGCCAGACCACGGTGCCCGGCGCCACCACCGTGCCGCCCACCACGACCACCACGCCGCTCGACCAACTCCCGCCGTGCCCGGTCGACGCCCTCGCCGCCGCGACCGGCGCCGGTCGAGGTCACGTTCTGGCACGGCCTCAACGGCGTGCTGCGAGACGACGCTCGCTGACCTCACCGACGCCTACAACGCCAGCGCAGGCCAAGGTGCGGGTGGCCCTGCAGAACCAGGGCGGCTACGAGCAGACGATCGAGAAGTACCTGCCAGCCGAGCCAGGAGGCCCGCCCCGACCTGGTGCAGTTCCCCGAGTACATGGTGCAGAGCATCCGCGACACCGAGTCGACAGTCCCGGTGCAGGCGTGCGTCGAAGCCGACGGCTACGACCCGTCGAACTTCCTGCCCCGAGCCCTCAGCGCGTACACCACCGAGGGCATCAGCTGGGCGATGCCGTTCAACGTCAGCGACCCGGTGCTGTTCTACCTCCACCCGAAGTTCTTCGCGGCGGCCGGGCTCGACCCCGACGACCCGCCGGTGAGCCTCGAGGAGGTGCGGGCGGCGAGCCAGGCGATCGTCGACTCGCGGCGCCGCCACCTACGGCATCGCGCTCGATTCCGGGTGCCGACTCGGGTGGCGGCTGGTTCCTCGAGCAGTGGTTCGCCAAGGCCGGCGAGCTGTACGCCGACAACGACAACGGACGCATGCGCGCCGGCGACCGCGGTGCTGTTCGACAGCCCGGCCGGGTCTCGAGTTGCTGACGTTCCTGCAGCAGATGATCAACGACGGGCTGGCGGTCAACGTCGGCGACAACGCCAGCGGGCAGGACAACTTCCTGAAACTGGCCAGCCGCCGACCCGGCGGCGATGACGATCGGGACGTCGGCGGCGCTCGGCCAGGTGCTCGACGTCGCTCGGCGGCGGGCTGTTCCCGCAGCATCGGGCTCGACGATCTGGGCATCGGCCCCATGCCCGGGCCCGGCGGCGACCCCGGCGCGCTCGTCGGCGGCAACTCGCTGTGGATCGTGGCCGACAAGCCCGACGCCGTCACGGCCGGCGCGTGGGACTACGTGAAGTTCCTCGTCAGCGCCGCAGAGCCAGTCGACGAACGCCGCGGCCACCGGGTACGTCCCGGTGCGTTCCGACGCGCTCGAGCTCGAACCGATCGCCGTCACCTTCACCGATGACCCTCGGTTCAAGGTCGCCTACGACCAACTGCTGGGGGCGGCCGACGACCCGGCGTCGGTCGGGCCGGTGCTCGGCCCGCTGCGCGAGGTCCGGGCCGTCGCCGCCCAGATGATCGCGACCGGTCTTCACCGGCACCGACCCCGCCACGGCCCTCGCCGCCGGAGCGGCCCAGGCCAACGCCCTGATCGCCGACTACGCCGCCAGGAACTGACAGCGGTTCGTCGCTACACTCATCGTCCGTGAGTGAGTCGGTACGCTCGGTGCTCGGATCGGCGAAGATTCGCCCGATTTGGTCCGATCCGCCCAAGTCATGGCCGCGTTGGCTGACAGTACGGTCGGCTTCGTGCTCACTCGCATGACGACCAGGAGCGACGTGACGAACAGCTCGGCGACGCCGGTGCACCATTGGGCGATCGCCGCGCCGTTCTTCGAGACCGCTCACGATCGTTGGCTGACCGACTTCGTGCCGGGCGACGGTCATCGGTTCACCAAAGTGCCTCGCGTCGGCCAGGAACGCAGCTGGCACCAGCGCAAGCGCCCGGTCTCGGGCCCCGGTGAGTGGGTCCAGTACGCCCGGCAAGGGCGGCGAGCTCTGGCCGCCACCGAAGGGGGCATCGTCACGGTGTTCCCGCAGCTGGCCGCCACGGTTGCCGTGCAGAAGCGGCTCAGCCGACGCGACGTTCCGTTGCTCTCGTGGTTCTTCAACACCGAGCTCGGCGAGGGCGGACGGCTGCTGCAGGCCCGCACGAGCCTGCGCGCTGTCGACCGATTCATCGTCCACTCCACCCGCGAGATCGGGCTCTACAGCGATCGGCTCGATCTGCCGGCCGAGCGCTTCCGGTTCGCGCCGCTCCAGTACGGCGGCGGAGTTGCCACGGACGAGATCGACGACGACGAGCCGTTCGTGTTCGCAACGGGTTCGGGCTTCCGCGACTACGGCACGTTCTTCAAGGCCATCGATCGGCTCGGGTACCGCACCCTGGTGCTCGCCGGACCCCGCGTGCTGAGCGGGCTGACGCCGCCGAAGTCGGTCGTGATCCTGGATCAGCTGCCCAAGGACGACATCCACCGTCTGGTGCGCCGGGCCCGCGTCAACGTCGTGCCGCTCACCACCGGTGGAGCCAACGCCGGTCTCGTGACGATGGTCGAGGCCTACCGACACGGCCGGGCGCTCGTGTCCACCATGCGACCCGGTGTCGAGGACTACATCATCCCCGACGTGAACGCACTCGTTCACTCCCCGGGCGACGAGGTCGGTCTGGCGACGGCGATCGAGGCGATGTGGACCGATGAGGCACTCAGGACGCGGTTGAACGAGGGGGCGCGGGTGTTCGGCGAATCCTGGTGCACCGACGCGGCTGCGGGCCGTGCCCTCGGGACGCACCTCGACGATCTCGTCGCCGGACGCTGATCGTTCCGGATCGTTGATCGTTCGGGCGACACGCGCCCGCCGGGTACCCTCCCGGGCATGAGTGCACCCGGCCCCGCAACGATCCTGCTCGACGGGGCGTGGGTCGCCGCCCAGAGCGGCGAGACATACCCGTCACCAATCCGGCCACCGGCGAGGTCATCGCCTCGGTCGCCGACGCAGGAGCACGTCGACACCACAGCCGTGATCGACGCGGCCGCGGCTGCGCTTCCCGGCTTGGCGGGCAACGGTCGCTCGGGAACGGGCCCGGCTGCTGCTGCGGACCGCAGCGTTGCTGCGGGAGCGGGCCGACGAGATCGGTCGCACGCTCACCGGCCGAGCAGGGCAAGCCGCTGGCCGAGGCCAAAGGAGAAGTCGAGTACTCGGCGAGCTTCTTCGAGTGGTTCGCCGGAGAAGCCGAGCGGATCGAAGGCATGATCGTCCCGGCCCAGCGCCCCGACCATCGGGTGCTCGTGATGCGCCAGCCCATCGGCGTGACCGCTGCCATCACGCCGTGGAACTTCCCCGCGGCGATGCTGGCCCGCAAGATCGCCCCGGCGCTGGCCGCTGGCTGCACGATGGTGATCAAGCCGGCGGAGTCGACCCCGCTCACCGCGTTGGCGGTCGCCCAGGCCCTGCTCGATGCCGGGCTTCCGGCCGGCGTGCTCGGCGTGGTCACCTCCGACCGGGCCGCCGAGGTCTCCGACACCCTGTTCACCGACGGTCGGGTGCGCAAGGTCAGCTTCACCGGGTCGACCGAGGTCGGGCGGCTGCTGATCAAGGCCTCCGCCGAGCAGGTCGTGCGCTTGTCGCTCGAGCTCGGCGGACATGCGCCGTACCTCGTCTTCGACGACGCCGATCTCGACATCGCGGTCGATCAGGTCATCGCCTGCAAGTTCCGCAACGCCGGCCAGACCTGCGTGTGCACGAACCGGGTCTACGTGCAGCGGGGGATCGCCGAGGAGTTCACCGCCCGGATCGCGGCCAAGGTGGCCGGCGCTCTCGGTCGGCAACGGGCTCACCGCCGGGCGTGATGGTCGGCCCGCTGATCGATGCCGACGCGCCTGGCCAAGGCCGAAGGACACGTGCAGCGACGCCGTCGCCAAGGGCGCCGCGCTGCGTCGTCGGTGGCACTCGGCTGACGGGCGGCGAGTTACGAGCGGCGGCAACTTCTTCGACCCGACGGTGCTCACCGGGATCGACGCCACCGATGCGCATCGCCCAGGAGGAGACGTTCGGTCCGGTGCTCGGGCTCACCGTGTTCGACACCGAGGACGAGGCGCTCGCGCATGGCCAACTCGACCCCGTTCGGACTGGCCGCCTACGCCCACACCCGCGACCACGCCGCGCCTCTTCCGGGTCGCCGAGGGTCTGGAGCACGGCATCATCGGGCATGAACACCGGCATGATCTCGGCCGCCAACGTGCCCTTCGGCGGGGTCAAGCACTCCGGGTACGGTCGCGAAGGTGGCCGGTTCGGTATCGACGAGTACCTGGTCACCAAGTACGTTGCCGTCGCCATCTGACCATCCGTCGACCCAGCTATTCGCCCCAGGAACGGAGCACACGTGACGAAGATCCGCGAGTCCGGGAACGACTCGATGATCGAAGACCGCCGCGGCCAGGGTGGCGGCGGGGGCGGAGGAGGCAGTCGGCTTCCCGTTCCCGATGGGTCGGGCGGCGGTGGCGGTGGCGGCGGAGGCCTCGGGATCCCGATGAAGGCCGGCGGCGGGCTGCTCGGTCTGATCCTCGTGCTCGCCGTGGCGTTCCTGCCCAAGTTGCTCGCGCGGCGCCGGCACCGGGGCCGTCGAGCCGCCGATGTGCCATCGGTCGGGCTTGGCGCCCGACGCCGAGCCGAGGCTGCCGCCGGAAGCGGCGCCGCCGGCTCGGGACCGTGCGACACCGAGATCGCCCAGATCATCTGCGGCGGGCAGCGAGACGTGCAGGAGTTCTGGGACCGCACGTTCACGGCGGCCGGCCGTCAGTACGAGTTCGCCAAGACCGTCTTCTTCAGCGGCGGCGACCGACCACCGGCTGCGGATCGGCCGTCGCCAACATGGGCCCGTTCTACTGCCCGGCCGACTCGAAGGTGTACTTCGATCTCGACTTCCTGGTCCAGCTCCAGGACCAGTTCGGAGCCACGGGCGATCTCGCCGCGCAGTACATCGTCGCCCACGAGTACGGGCACCACCTCCAGAACCTGCTCGGGATCAGCGACCAGGTCCGACGAAGGCCGAGCAACGCAACCCGTCGCAGGCCAACGCCTTGTCGGTGCGACTCGAGCTCCAGGCCGATTGCCTCGCCGGGGTGTGGGCCCACGACGCCAACGCCCGCGACCAGTTCGACAACGCCAACGAGATCAACGAGGCCATCAATGCCGCCGCGGCGGTCGGTGACGATCGGATCCAGAAGCAGTCGGGCGGCCGGGTCGACCCCGACTCGTTCACCCACGGCACCTCCGAGCAGCGCGTGACCTGGTTCCGTCGGGGGTTCGAGACCGGCTCCAGCGATCAGTGCGACACCTTCTCGGAGTGAACCACCGGCCGAGCTCGAGCTGCCGCGCGGGTCGAGCCGGCGAGCGATCAGCCCCCGAACTCGGCGGTAGATCGCGTTCCACCGGGCCCAGCCCGACGGACGCGTTGCCACCAGGCGCCGGCGATCGTCGCCAGCCCGAACACCACCAGCGCGAAGGCCAGCGCGGTGTCGAGCCCGGTCGGGCCGACCCAACCCATCACGTCGACCACTGCTCTGAACACCAGGACGTGGAGCGATGTAGATCGTGAAGGTGAGCCGCCCGGAGCGGCGCAGCACATCGACCGGTGTCGAGGTGGGGTAGCGGTCGGCGAGCCAGGCGATGCCGAGGGTCGCCACGACCGACGAACCCAACGTGGTCAGCACGTACAGCGGCTGTCGGCTGAAGGGGTCGGTGTGCGACAGCTCCTGGAGGTGGAACTCGAGGTTCGAGGTCGGGAACTCGTATGCCCGGCGTAAGAGGGTGGCCGCGGCGTAACCAACGCCGACCGCGCCCACGCCGGCGACGATGAGCGGGCGGCGAAACCGGGTGAGGTGAGGGATCAGGCGGCCCAGGATCATTCCGCAGCAGAAGAACGTGAGCCACGGGAAGAGCGGGATGGGTGCCGTGCAGGAACACGTCGAAGACGGCGTCGCGAGGGCTTCGCATCGAGGCCGCCTCGCCCGATGCCCGGCCGCTCCAGATGAGCCACCACGTGTCGTGACCATTCAGGGTCCGGTCGAGCGACCACCACTGCACCCCCCACGCCGCGATGGCACTGACGAATGCGATGAGGGCCAGCCAGCGGATCCGCAGGGTGAAAAGCAGCGCCGCCACCGATGAAGTAGGCGCCGTAGAAGAACAGGATCGTGCCTGCCCAGATCCAGTCGAGCACGTACCCGAGGGCGAGCAGGAACGCGCCGCGCCGGATCAACCGCCACCGGTCTCGGCGGCGGGCTTCGGCGTCGCCCGACCGGCGTGAGCGGTTCGTGAGCAGCACCACGCCCACACCGGCGACGGTGACGAACGTGGCGGCGAAGCGGGTGGACAGCACGCCCGACGAACGGATCGAACACCCGCTCGGCGAACGACGGGGTTCGGACCGCTCCCGCCGTTGAGGTAGCCGTGGTAGTTCATCACCACGACACCGATGAAGTGCGGTGGCGCGGACCACGTCGAATCCGGGAAGCACGACCGGGCTCGGCGAGGTCGGCGGCCGCGTTCATCGGAGCCACACGATCGGTCGGGCTGCACCTGGGTGAGCGGACGCTGGACGTCGACGACCTCGCCGACTCGTCGGGCAGGCGCAGCCCTCGGGGACGAGAGCGATCGAGGTGTGCATGTGGGGCCCTTCGAGGAGCTCGAGTCGCTGGTGATCGAAGTGGAAGGGGCTTCGCCCGTCGGGGAGTGGGCTGACGCCCGTGGGCAGAGCCCGCCGCCGATCATCACCAGGTGGCCGCTGACCGGCACGGGAACCTGCCGATACCCGGCGCGGGCGCCGTCGGTGACGGGCCGTACCTCGTTGACGACTCGGCACCCGAGGTGGAACGCCGACTTGTCGCCGTGCCACAGAGCGGTGCCCATGCGGAGCTGCGGAACCGCCGTCGGGGGTGGCGGGCGGCGAGCGCCTCGAACGAGTCGATCGAGAGGTGGCTCACCGAGAGCGTCGATACCTGCCGGGGAGGTGGGCGAGCCATGCCTCGATCTCGGCCACGCGGTCGTCGTCGGTGCCGGCGAGGGGGAGGTGGAGTACGAAGCGGTCGAGCCGCAGGGACCGCGATCGAGCATCGTTGGGAGCTCGTCGGCGGCGACCCCGTAGCGCTGCATCGAGGATCGCAGCTTGATCGCCAGCGGACCGCCGATGAGCACGTGCGGCTTCGAGCTGTGGAGCGCGAACCGACGGTCAGCACGGCGTCGTCGGGAACACCGTCGATCGGGTCGTCGAGGCTGGGGTGAGGACGAGCTGGCGGAGTCGCCGCGGTGACGTCGAGCAGTTCGTGCGACCGTTCCGACGCGACCTGCTCGAGCCCGAGTTCGGCCACCGACCGCGTCCAGGTCGCCCGGCCGAGGCCGTAGCCGTTGCCCTTGATGACGGGGACGAGCCGGTCGCCGAGCCGCTCGGCGACCTCGAGTGACGTGATCCCACCACACCGGCTGCTCCACGGTGAGCACGAGGGCCATCGGCGCGGCACGCTAGCCGCCAGCCGGATTCCTGGTGCGTTCGGTCGCCCCCCGTCTGCCGGTCAAGACGCGATCAGAAGGGGGAAAGTTGACTGAGTTGGTCGGGTATTGGGGTAGGGTGGCGGGCGTGAAGCGTGTCTTCGGGTTCCCCAACACGGTCAACGAGACCTCGGCCCGGCTGGTGGCCAGCGGCGTCGTGCTGCAGGCCGTTGCCTTCCTCGGCCTTGGATCGGGTTGGGTGCTGTTCCCGCTGACCTACGGATTCCTCGCCCGGGTCCTCACCGGCCCGACGCTGAGCCCGCTCGGCCAGTTCGTCACCCAGGTCGTCGTCGCCCCGGTTCGGTGGCGCGCACCGCCTGGTGGCCGGCCCGCCCGAAGCGGTTCGCCCAGGGCATCGGTGCGCGCCTTCACGGCCTCGGGCCTCGGTCGCCGTGGCTGCGCGGCGCCCACCGGCCGTCGCACTGCGTGCTGATCGCCGGGCTCACCGGGGCGGCGTTCCTCGAAGCGGCTTTCGGATTCTGCCTCGGCTGCGTGATCTTCGCCCGGCTGATGCGGTGGGGGATCGTTCCCGAGTCGGTGTGCGTCGACTGCAGCGACCTCATCCGAGCGGCTGCCAGCTCAGCTCCTGATCGAGCTCGCTCCGGTCGGCTCGCTGCGCCGTCCCGAGTTGCCGGGCCAGTTCCGCGAGATCGGGGCGGAGCGGATCGAGCGTGCGGTGGCGCGGCCATGCCGGCCCACACGCCGGCGCCGTAGGCCACGTCGTCGAGCATGCGGAGACCGAGCGCCGAGACCGGGTCGAGCGCCGGTCGGTCGCGTCGCCCACTCGAACAGGGTCGGCAGCACGCGCGGCCAAGATGACGACCCGGCGGGCGCGGCGTGACACAGCGCGGCCACGAGCGCGATCGGCCACCAGGCCCGGGTCAGGGCGGCGGCGAGGATGCGTCCGGCGAACAGGTTGCCGAGGCCGGCCGAGCCGGGACGCCTCGGCGAACGGATGCTCCATCGGCCGGAGCTTGCGGACCAGGGCGAGCGGTCGTGCCCGCACCGATGGCGATGCCGGCGAGCGGCGACACCAGCGTGCCCGACGCCCCATGCGAGGGCGCTCCAGCCGCTGACCCGGACCGGAGCGAGGGCACCGGGGTGGCGACCGGCGAGCGGAGCCGCCGAGGTGCCGTACTCGTATCGCTGACGGACCCACGCCCGCAGCTCGGGTCGGGTCCGTGGGTCACGACGGACGCCGGCTCGTACCGGCAGCGCCAGCCCGCCTCGTCGAGCCGCCAGACCAGATCGACGTCCTCGCCGAAGCGAAGCTCGGGGTCGAACCCGCCGACCGCCCGAAAGGCCGCCACCCGCACGAGCGACCGCGGCGGCCGGCACGTAACTCACCCGGCTCCCGGCGCGCACTCGGGCGGGAGCGGGACCGAGGTCGAGGGGCGACCGCCATGCCTCGAATCGCGCCAACCGGTCGCCGTGCCCCGGGGTCGGCTCGACCCGTGGCGCGACGAGCCCGACCCGTGCGTCGCCCATGTGCGCGAGCAGGGGTGCCAACCATCCCGGCGTTAGCTCGGTGTCGGCGTCGACGAACACCACGAACGGGGTCTCCACGCGCTGCGCACCGGCGTTGCGGGCACCGCCCGGACCCGAGTTGTCGGTCGAGCCGGATCATCTCCACCGAGCAGCGCGCCGGCGATGCGGCGAGTGAGCGGGATCGGGGATGCGTCGTCGACGACGATCAACGACGTACTCCCTCGGCCGTGAGCCCCTCGACGAGCCGGCCGAGATCGTCGGGGCCAGTCGCGTACCGCGGGGATCACCGCCGTCACATCCTCGGGCCGGGCGCCGTCGCCGGGCTCCGGGGCCGGGTGGATCGCTCCGGCGTCGAGCAGTCGATCGGTGAGTCGCTCGTGCCCGGGCGGCAGCGGATCGCCGCCCTGGATGGCCGTCACCACTCGGCTCCGGCGACCGTGAGCCGGAACAGCGTGAGCGGCGATCCGCCGATGACGATCGCGCGCTCCTCCACCGAGCGAGTGCCGGATCGACGACGTATCTCACGGTGGGGGCCGGCACCACTCGTCGAAGCGGGCGAGCAGATCGGCGGTGAGGTCGTCGAGCACCTCGTGGCCCTCCGCGGCGGTCGCTGCCGTCGGGTCGCCGAGCACGCCCTGCTCGCTCACTGCCGCGACGCCGTGCGCCTGGACCGCCGTCAGGTCCCCGGTCCACCCGTGAGCCAGCCGATCGGAGCGGACCAGCTCGGGGTCAAGGGCGAGCATGATCGAGGTCTCGGTGCGTCCGGCGTGGGCATCGCTCGCCCGGGATCTGGGGCGACCACGACATGACCCGGCGCTCCTCGAACGTGATCCGGCGAACGGCGTCGCGAACGCCGTGCAGGTTGCCGCCGTGGCCGTTCACGAACACCAGCCCGCCGGACCAGTCGGCCGAACGGGCGAGCTCGACGAGCAGCTCGGCGAGCAACTCCGCCGTCGAGCGACAGCAGCCCGGGGAACCCGTGATGTTCCCAGCTCGCGCCGAACGCGAGCGGCGGCGCAACGAGCACCCCGTCCGCGTTGGGCGGCGAGGCGTTCGGCGAGCGCGACGGCGATGCGGGTGTCGGTGTCGAGCGGGAGATGCGGCCCGTGCTGCTCGCACGAGCCCAATGGCAGCACCACGATGGGCCGCGCATCGGACTCGAGCTCCGACCACGTTGCCGGCCCGAGCCTCACGATCCGACCACCGATCGAGAAGAGGTGGCCGTCGCGGGTGCCCACGTAGATCGAGCCGCGCCAGACCGCCGCGGTCGACTCGATGGTGCCACCGAGCGTGATCTGCCAGGCCTCGGTCGGGCGGCAGCGTTCCGTCGCCGAGCGTGAACGCGTGGAGGACTCCTCGGGCGTCGCCGAGCACCATCGTGCCGTCGACGACGGTCGGCGAACCGATCATCGGGCCGGGCAGTTGCAGGGTCCAGCGGGTCGAGCCCGACTGCGCGATCGATCCCGAAGACTCGGCCCGGCTTGGTGGGCCAGATCACCGTGTCGCCCACGACGGCGGCCGTGGACCAGCTGCCGCTGTTGTCGCCGCCGTCGACGTCGACCGACCAGACCACCGGCGCCTCCGGGCGGCGCGGATCGAGCTTCAGCAACTGGCCGATGGCGTGGCCCGCGCTCGGTGTCGCGGTCGACCTCGACCCCCACGTACAGGAAGCCCTCGGCGTCGCCGACGATGGTGGCGTCGGTGTCGTCGCCGGTCCAGAAGCGCAACACCCGCTGCGGTGTCGGGGCATCCGTTCGCAACGACGACAGGTCCCATCCCTGGACGAGACCGCCCGAGTTGGCGAGATAGGCGATGTCGCCGAGCATCATCACCGAGCTCTCGAAGCTCACCCGGTGGTCGCCGAGGTCGGCCAGGAGCTGGTCGTCCCAGCCGGGGGCGCTCCACACCAGCCGAGGAGCGACCGCCACCGAGCCGTCGGCCGTCGTAGCGCGCGGTGAGGCGCGATCACGTGGAGCCGACTGTTCTCGCCACCTTCGACGAGGTGGTCGGCGACCACCAACGGCGCCGCGTCCCAGTCGTCGTTCCATCGCCCTTCGCCGGCGTCGGCGGCGTCGAGGCTCCACAGCACCGTCGGTTCGGGTCGGTCGATGGCGATGACCCGCAGCTCGTTGTCACGCGAACCGGCATAGACGAGCGGGTAGCCGTCGGGGTCGACGGTGATGGCTCCCTTGGCGAGATCGCCGGTCTCGAGCGGGGGGAGGATCTCTTCGCCCGTCGCGCCGTCGACGAAGTGGATCTTGGCGTCGTAGGCACCGAACACCACCCACGTGCGCCCGCCTCGCTCGAACACGGCGGGTTGCCCGGTCCAGCCGGTGCCGCACCATTCTCGGGTCTGGTTGAACTCGGTCGACAGACTGCACATGCGATCGTCGGGGTACCGCCACCGGACCACCGGTTCGGCCGGAACCGGGCCCTCGCCGTGGTACGAGCGGGTCGGATTGCCCCGGAACGTGAGCAGTCCCTCCACCGTGTCGCCCCACGGCTGCTGGAAGCCCGCCGGATCCGCCAGCGGCTCCAGTTGAGCCGCCTCGGCGACGACCGTGGCCGTCGAGGCAGGTCCGGTTCCCGCGTCGCTCACCCCGCTGTCGGGCTGGGTGGGGCGCTGGGCCTCGACATCGTGGGCCTCATCAGCAGCCGATGCCCGAGCCACGCCCACCGCCAACGTCACCCCCGCAACGGCCAACACCGCACCGCGGCCCCACGTCGACCCCGGGCTCCCTCCCATCCCCCCGCACCGTACCCACCCCCAACATTCTGATCGCGTTCCATCGGCACACGGGGTACACGAAACGCACCAAGAATCGCAGGGTCCCGGTTGGATGACGCCGTCAGATCGCGTCGGGGGGTAGGTAGCCCCAGTCGGCCAGGGTCTGCAGGATGTGGTGGGCGGCCTGACTCGGTGCCAGCGTCACGACTTCGCCGCGGGTGGGACTACCGGTCGAGTCGGTGAGCACTTCGATCCGGCTGAGGGCGGTGCTTCCGCTCGGAGGAGCGAGCACTCGGGCGCGCGGACGGAAAGGCCGCGAGGAGCGTCGTGGATCGCCGGCTGGGAGCGCGGGATGGAGCTCGACGACCCCGGCGCGGCCGGCGGCGATCGCGGCCGCGAGTGACGCTCGACGGAGCGGTGCCACGTGGCCTTCGACGGAGATCACGGCTGGTCCGGTGATGCGAAGCCGTTCTCGCCGGCCGCCATCGAGACGGCGCAACCCGATCACGGTCCGGTCCGAGCCGAGCTCGACGTGCACCAGCCCGAGCGCCTGGGCGGCACCGAGGTGCGCCGCGAGGAACGCTGGGACCGAACCGGTTCCGCGGTCGAGGCTGTAGTCGCCGCACCACACGAGTGAACAGTCGGCGACGACGGGCGCGATGACGCTCGCCACTCCAGCGCTGTCGAGCTCAGCCGGTGCGACGACGTGCACGGCTCGGTGGGTTCCTGCTGCGAGTGCATCGCGCAGCACGGCGATGGCCGCCGACGGTCCGACGGTCACTGCCACGACATCCTCGTCCCACGCCGCTGCCGTGCGCAGAGCGAGCTCCAACGCGGACTGATCGGCGGCTGACACGCCAGCGAACCGGGCATCGGTGGGTGCTACGGAGTTCTCGTGCAACTCGGGTCGTCGATCGACCCACTTCATGCAGACGCCGATGGTCATGTGCGTTTGAACACCACGCCGTGCCCACCCTCCGGGTAGGACCAGGTGATGGCGCCTTCCTTGTTGCACACCAGATAGCAGGTGCCGCACTCGAAGCAATGCTCGTAGTTGAACAGGATGCCACCGGCTGCGGTGGGGATGAAGAGGTTGGCCGGGCACGCGACGGTGCACTCCTGCGTGGTGCAGCTTCGACAGACATCGCTGTCGACCGTGATGTGGGGCCGCTCGTGCACTCGGAACTCCGCCGTGGCCATGCGGTCCTCGAACGAGATCTCGGGCCAGTCGCGATCGCCGCTCGAAGTGGTGATCTTCATCCGAAGCTCCGGATCCCGGTCCACGCATCGACGGCGAGGTCCTTGATCTTGACGCCCGCCCGCTTGCGCTCCTGGCTGAGGATTCGCCGGAGTCCCGGCTTCGGCAACGGATTGTCGACTCGAAACATGCGCTCGACAACGTTGTTGACCAGCGAGGGGTATTGATGCTGCACGCGATCGCTGAGGACCAGGTTGGGCACGGCCCGTAGCTTGCGGTGGTCCTTCAGCACGAACGTCTCCTCGAGACGTCGCCGATAGCCGCCGAGGCCGCGAGCCGTGGTGTCGCCCGCTCGAAGGGCCGCGGCTGCCGTCTGCCCGGCGTACATGCCCGATGCCATCGCAAAGTTGACTCCTTCGAGCCACACACCGGCAGCGAGGCACAGCGCAGCAGCATCCCCGGCGATGAGCAGCCCGTCGGTGGCGAGGGTCGGGAGCATCGTCCAACCGGCTTCGGGGATGAGGTGAGCGGAGTACTCCTTCACCTCGCTGCCCTCGACCAGCGGAGCGATCGCAGGATGGGCCTTCAACGATGCGATGATCGCCTCCGGTCGCTCGCGTTGGGCGGCGAGCTTCGGCAGTTTGAGCACCACGCCGACCGCGAGCGTGTCGAGGTTCGTGTACACGAACCCCCCTCCGTTCACGTGCCCGGTGCCACCGAGGATCTCGATGTCGACCCCCTCGTTGCCGCGCACGCCGAATCGTTCGTCGATGACGTCTTTCGGGAGGGCGAGGGTCTCTTTGACACCGAGCGTGTAGTTGGCCGCGTCGACCTTGCCGTAGAGGCCGGCTTCCTTGGCGATGAAGCTGTTCACGCCGTCACACGCGATGACGACGTCGGCTGTGAGCTCGCCATCCGGACGATCGGTCGTGACGCCGAGGACCCGTCCGGTTCGCTGATCACGCAGCAGCCCGGTGACCGTGGTCGAGCAGACCAGCTGCGCGCCTTCGGCTTGAGCCTTCGATGCCAGCCAGTGGTCGAAGTCGGGTCGGTACGCGGTGGCACCGTTGTAGGGCGGTGCCGCCCAGGCCTGCGTGCGGAAGTCGACGGTCATCGCTTGGGTCGGGGTCATCAACATCGTCGACCGTCGGGTCACCCATCGTTGGATCGGCGCTTCGTCCCACCAGTTCGGGATGAGCTGATCGAGGATCCGTGGGTAGACCACCCCGCCGTACATGTTCTTCGAGCCGGGGAACGGACCGCGCTCCAACAGGATGACGCTCCGCCCGGCTCGCGCCAGGCTCAGCGCGGCACAGGACCCGGCAGGTCCGGCGCCCACGACGATGACGTCGACGTCAGCCATGACACAACCTCGACCGGAGCTGTTCGAGCACTTCGTTGGCGTCGGAGACGATGGCGACATCGGCGAGTTGCATCATCGGGCAGTGCGGGTCGGTGTTGACGCTGATGATGTGATCAGGGTTGCCCAGGCCCGAGCGTGTGCTGGACGGCGCCCGAGATCCCGAAGGCGAGGTACAACTTCGGGTTCACCACCACCCCCGTCGTGCCGATCTGGCGGTCGTGGGCCAGCCAGCCCCGGTCGGTGATCACCCGGGTCGCACCCATCGACGCATGGAGCGCGGTAGCCACCTTGGACAGATCGTCGAATGCCTCGGCTCCAGCGAGACCGGCCCCGCCGCCGAGGATCCTCGGCGCCTCGGAGAGATCCATGGTGGTCACGTCGGGCGGAAGCACTTCGACGACTTCGGCGTCGTCGCACCCCGTCAACAATGCGCATGCTCCGGGCTTCGATGGGCGCAGCATGGGAGCCGGGATCGACTCCTCGCACCCCTGGAAGGAGTGTGGCGACGAACGCCCCGTCGATGTCGACCGTTTCGAGCACCAGGCCCCCGCGCCGCGCCAAGGTCACCCGCTCTCGTCCGATCGCCACTGCGCCGGCGTGAAGCGGCCACCCGAGGAGATGGGCGAGGCGAGGCGCGAGATCGCGACCATCGGGACAGGCCGGCAGGATGATCGACGCGCTCGTCGCGCCAGGATCTCCGCGAGGGTGGCGGCCCACGCCGCCGGGCAAGAAGTGGCCGAGTTCGATGGCATCGACGTGGTGGGCGACACCGACGAGCTCCTCCGCTGCGACCACGGCGCCCTCACCCACCACGAGGGCGCGACCCTCGGCCTCGGCGACGGACTCGGCTCCGCCCGCCGGCAGGGAACCTCCTCGAACCGGGACGAGCGCAAGCATCGAGGCGAGGCTACCGACCCGCTCCCCGGGTCGACCAGGCGGGGTCGCCGCGCTGCCGGCTTCGATTCTTGGTGCGTTCGGCGCACCCCAGGTGCCGTCCAAACGCGATCAGAAGGGGTGGCGGTACGGTGGCGGCCGGGAATTTGGAGGGGCGATGGTGAACGAGACGATGGTGGAGAGCTTCGGGATCGAACCCCACGCTTATCAGCGGCGGTGGTACATCCTGGGCGCCCTCTGCCTCAGCCTCGTGCTGGTGGTGGCGTCGGTGAGCTCGGTGAACGTCGCCATCCCGACGCTCGCCGAAACACTTCGGCCCACGGACACCCAGATCCTGTGGATCGTCGACGCCTACGCACTCGTCTTCGCCGGGCTGTTGCTGTTCGCGGGGGCACTCGGTGACCGTTTCGGACGAAAGGGGCGCTGCTCCTGGGTCTGGTGATCTTCGCGCTGGCCTCGGTGCTCTGCAGTCAGTCGTCGTCGCCGAACGTCCTCATCGCCTGCCGGGCGTTGATGGGAGTCGGCGCCGCACTCATCATGCCGGCGACGCTTTCGCTCCTCACGAGCGTGTTCCCGCCGCACGAGCGTCAAAAGGCCATCGCGACGTGGGCCGGCTTCGCCGGCGCCGGCGGCGCGATCGGGCCGATCATGGGCGGCGCTCTGCTCGGGCGGTTCTGGTACGGCTCGGTCTTCTTCGTCGCCGTGCCGATCGCCGCCGTCGCGTTCGTCATGATCTGGATGCTCGCCCCGACGTCGAAGGAGCAGCGGGCGGTGAAGCTCGATCCGGTCGGGGCCGTGCTGTCAATTGTGGGTTTCAGCGCGTTGCTCTTCGCCATCATCGAAGGCCCCGAGAAAGGCTGGACCTCGGGTCTCGTCAGCGGCAGCTTCCTCGTCGCAGCGCTCGGCCTCGCCGGGTTCGTGGCATGGGAGCGACGCATCGCCGAGCCGATGCTCGACATGGGTCTGTTCCGGCTGCCGCGGTTCACGTTCTCGAGCATCGGGATCACGTGCATGTTCCTCGCGATGTTCTCGACCTTCTTCGTCCTCACCCAGTTCCTGCAGTACGTGAGGGGATACAGCGCGCTGCATTCCGGGGTGGCGTCTTTGCCGTTCGCCGTGACGATGATCATCGTGTCGCCGAGGTCCGCAGCCATCGCCAAACGATTCGGCGTCAAACGATGCGTGTCGGTCGGTCCGATGCTCGCCGCCGCCGGGTTGTTCGGCTTGTCGCTGTGCGGGCAGCGCACGTCCTACGTGTTCATCGCCGGCACCCTTGTCGTGATCGCGGCCGGAATGGCCGTCACGATGCCGTCGTTCACGGGCGGGATCATGAGCAGCGTTCCGATGCACAAGGCAGGTGTCGGCTCAGCCGTGAACGACACCACCCGCGAGCTCGGCGGAGCGATCGGAATCGCCATCGTGGGCAGCGTGGTGACGTCGGTCTACCGCAGTCGCGTAGCTGGCGCGCTCGACACGCTTCCTCCCGAACTGGCGGAGCAGGCACGACGCAATGTCGGTCGGGCAGCGGGAGTGGCCCGAGGGATGGCCGACACCCTCGGAGCCGAGCAGGCCGACGCCTTTCTCCAATCGGTGCGTGACGCGTTCGTTGCCGGCGGGCATGTCGGGCTCCGGGTATCGGCCTGCGTGGCACTCGGCGTGGGCCTACTCCTTGCGTGGCGTTATCCTGACGGCGAGCTGGCGGGACCGCCGATCGAGCATTGACCCGATCGGTCAGCTCACCGGCTCGGGCACGGCACGCTGCTTGCGCACGTGGCGCACGACCTCGATCACGACGTTGACGGCCAGTGCAGTACCGAACGCGATCATGAACGCTGCGGTGTGGTTGTCCTTCGCAGCCTTGCCGCCGACGAAGCCGAGCATCGCCGCGTAGGTGGCCCAGATGCAGACCGCAACGGTGATCCATCCGACGAACCACCGCCGTGACTGCCGAGTGATGCCGCTCGAGATCGTGAGCGCAGTGCGGCCTCCCGGGATGAACCGGGCGGTGATCAGCAGCAGGCCGCCGCGTTCGCTGATCTGCTCCTGGGCCCACTCCAGCCGCTTTCGCGTCTTCTCCTTGCGAGCCGCGCGACGTTCGAACCACGGTCCGGCGCGAGCGCCGATCTGATAGGCGGTGTTGTCGCCGAGGAACGCACCGGCTGCGCCGAAGGCGATGACGAGGAACACCGAGTACTCACCTTGCGACGCGGCGATTCCGCCCATGATCACACACGTTTCGCTCGGCACGATCGGGATCACCGAGTCGAAGAAGGCGATGGCGAAGATCACGCCGAGGAACCACCAGTTCCCCGAGAGCTCGAACAGGCTGTCGGTGAAATCACTGATGATCGAGGCGAACATGGTGAGGGCAAACTACTGCCGGTGGAGGCGGCCCGACGGTCAGTCGGGTGAGCCTGATCGAGCGCTGCGCGTAGCGGCGTCTCGTGCCGCGAGCGCGAGCCCGGCAGCGGTGTCGGGGTCTGCGGCCACCACGGTGAGGTGCCCCATCTTCCGCCCGACGCGCGCCTCGGCCTTCCCGTAGAGATGCAGGTGGGTACCGGGGCCCGACAAAGCCGCAGCCCAATCGGGTTCGCCGTGCTCCCACCGGTCCCCGAGCAGATTCGCCATCGCGACCCCTCCCGACCCCCCGGATGACAGGGCAGGGTCGCCGAGGCGCAGGCCGCACACCGTTCGAACCTGCTGTTCGAATTGATCGGTCGCCGCACCGTCGAGGGTCCAGTGGCCGCTGTTGTGCGGGCGCGGCGCCAGCTCGTTGACGAGCAATTCGCCGCCGACGTCGAAGAACTCCACGGCGAGGACGCCCACGTAGCCGAGCGCCTCGGCGATGGTGATCGCCAGCTGTTCCGCGCCGGGCGCAGCGACCGGGACAACCGACAGGTCGAGGATGCCGCCCGCATGGATGTTCGCCGCGATCGGATACACCGCGACCGCACCGTCGATACCGCGCCCCAACACCACCGACACCTCGCGGTCGAGGGGCAGTCGGCGCTCCAACACGCACGCGACCCGACCGAGCTCGTGCCAGGCATCTGGCAAGTCGTCGGCGGACATCACGGCGAGCTGACCCTTGCCGTCATAGCCCATCCGGGCCGTCTTCAAGATCGCCGGGAAACCAACCGTTCCTGCGGCTCCTGCGGCTCCTGCGGCCGACAGATCGGCCTCGGTCTCGATGACGGCGAACGGGGCCGTGGGCACTCCGAGGTCACGGAGGAAGCGCTTCTCCGCGCGCCGGTCCTGTGCGATGGCGATGGCCGCAGGCGAGGGACGCACGACGGTGGCCTGCGCCAGTCGCTCCAGTGAGGCGGCCGGCGGGTTCTCGAACTCCGTCGTCACAACAGCGGCCTCGGCGCCGAGCCGAGCCAGCGCGTCGGGGTCGTCGAACGGAGCGACGAGATGCACGTCGGCCACCGCTCCTGCGGGCACGCGGGGGTCGGGGTCGAGCACCATCGTGCCGAAGCCCATCGTTCGCGCCGCCATCACGAAATAGCGGCCGAGTTGCCCGCCGCCGAGGATCCCGACGGTCGCAGGCGGGGTGATCGGTCTGCTCACGGCTCAGGGAGCTCACTCGTTGCGGCGAGGTCGTGTCGGCGCTGCCGGTACTCGTGCAGTCGGGCGCGGAGCTCGGGGTCATCGTTCGCCAGCAATGCAACGGCGAAGAGGGCCGCGTTCGTGGCGCCCGCGTCACCGATCGCGAACGTCGCGACTGGGATTCCGGCGGGCATCTGCACGATCGAGTACAGCGAGTCCTGGCCACCGAGGTGGCGAGTGGCGATCGGCACACCGAGCACGGGCACCGTGGTCTTGGCAGCCAGCATCCCGGGCAGGTGGGCGGCCCCGCCCGCGCCGGCGATGATCGCACGCAACCCGGCGGCTTCGGCTGCCTCGGCGAAGGCGAACATCTCGTCGGGCATTCGGTGGGCCGAGAGGACTTGGCTGCGGTGGGAGACCCCGAACTCCTCGAGGACTCCAGCAGCCTTGCTCATCGTCGGCCAGTCGCTCGCCGATCCCATCACCACTGCGACGATCTCGTTCATCGGATCCCCGCCCCGGCCCGCTCACCATCGACCACCGCAGCGTGGGCTCGACGCGGGGCGACGCAATCGCCGACTCGCTCGACGCTCCAACCGGCCGCCGTGAGATCGTGGTACAGCCATTCGACCGGGCTGGCCGGAACTGCGAGCACGACCCAGTCGGGAGTCCGGGTGACGTTCGTCCCGGTGGGGTGGTGGAGCAGGTCGAGGGTGCTGCCCTGCATGCCCATCGGGACGAGATCGGTCGTTTGCACGATCCCCTTCTTCGACGCCCGCATCCACCACATCTCCATGTCGAGCGTGATGCCGAGGTCCTGCCCGACGACCATGCCGTTGGTGATGACCTCGACGTGGCAGCCGCGGTCGGCCAGGAGCTCGGCAACGCTGGTGGCGTGATGGAATCCGATCTCGTCGAGCACGACGACGTGACCGACTGGCTCGGCCGCCCCGGTGAGTACGTCGCGCACGTCGCAGACGTTGGCCGCATCGGCGGGTGCCCACCAGGGTCGAGCGGCCTCGGCGCCGGTGGCGACGATCACATGATCGGGCCGTTGCTCGGCGACGAATCCCGGCCACACGCCGACGCCGTAGTGGATGGCGACTCCGTGCCGATCGCACTCGGTCAGCTGATTGCGGATCATGTCGCCGAACTCCGCCCGGTTGGGCACGCTCGCGGCCAAGCGGACCTGGCCTCCGGCATGCGGCTGCTGCTCGTAGACCGTCACCTGGTGGCCGTTGCGCGCTGCTGCGATGGCGGCTTGGAGCCCTGCTGGTCCGGCCCCCACGACCATGACCCGCTTGGGCTTGGCCGTGAGGCGCACGTGGTCGGTCGCTGCCCACTCGTGCTCGCGGCCGGTGCGAGGGTTCTCGATGCAGCCGAGCCACCGATTCAAACCCATCCGTCCGACGCACTCCTGGTTGCACGACAAACACAGCCGCACCTCGTCGGTTGCACCGGCCCTCGACTTGGCGGCGAACTCGGGATCGGCGATCTGGCCGCGCACGACACCGACCAAGTCGCAGTGCCCCTCCGCCAACGCTCGCTCCGCCTGCAACGGATCCTTGAACCGCCCGACGCCGATCACCGGCAGATCGACCACCTTGCGAATGGCGGAGGGGATGAACATCGCGTACCCGGGCGGAATGTGCATCGACGCTTCGATCATGAAGAGGCTCGCGGTGGCCACACCGATCGAAGTGTTGATGTAGTCGACGTGTCCGCATGCTTCGACGAGCCGGGCGATTTCCACTGCGTCGTCGATCGTCGTGCCACCTTCGATGAGCTCGTCGCCGCAGATGCGTACGCCGAGCGCGAGTCGTGGACCGATCGCCCTGCGGACGGCCGCCACGATCTCGAGGAGCAGTCGGGCCCGGTTCGGCAGTGGTCCGCCGTAGTCGTCCGTTCGGAAGTTGGTCGCCGGAGACAGGAAGCCGCGAACGATCGACGAGTGCGAGCACTGCAGTTCGATCCCGTCGAAACCGCCTTCGGCGCAATGCTCGGCCACGCGGGCGTATCCCGCCACGATCTCGGCGATCTCGCCCCGGTCGACGGCCTTGGGAACCTCACGGAACAGCGGGTCGGCGACCGGCGACGGAGCCCACACCGGACGTCGTGAGTACATCGACGACGCCTGACCACCGTTGTGGTTGATCTGGGCGAAGATCGGCACCCGGTGGCGGTGCACGGCGTCGGTGATCCGCCGGTAACCCGGGATCACGTCGCGGTGGAACCCATGGATCAGCTTCTCGTAGGGCCAGTCGGTCGGATGGGTCGAGTGTTCTTCGGTGATGATCAACCCGCAGCCACCGGCCGCCCGCGCCGCGTAGTAGGCGGCGTGCTGCTCGGTGGGCTTGCCGTCGCGGGCGTAGTTCGTGAGGTGCGCGGAGAACACCAACCGATTCCTGGCGGTCACCGGGCCGAGCTGCAGCGGGGTCCACAGGTACCGGTACGACATCGTCCGGAGGTTAGATCGTGCGCCGGGTCAGCGACCTGCCGGCCCGGCGGCCCGCTTGGGTTCGCGCCGCGCTCGCTGTACACCTAGCTGCGCAGCCCGCCGGCGGCGAGGATCCCGCGGCTGAGCTCTTTGCCGAGCTGGCGCAGCGACTCGCATTCGTCGGGCGACAACGCCGCCCACGGGGTCGCCGCGAGTCGATCGGTCTGGGCTTCGACCCGCACACGATGGGCTCGGCCATCCTCCGTCAAAGTGCCCTCGGTGGTCAGCCAACCTCGCGTCACGAGTCGCCGTTCCGTCCTCGCCCACTGGTCGTCGCTCCACGCCCGCGTTGCCTGCAAGACCCTGGCGGGAACATCCCCGGCTGCGGCATGGAGCACGAGTGCCTCACATCCGTCGACCCCCTCGGCCACGAGCGTGGCGATGTGCCCGTCGCCGCGGAACTCGCGTAGCAGCGTGATCCCGTGCCACAGCGCGAGGTGCGGCTCCTCCGGCCACGCCAGCTCGACGTGCCCAGCGAACAGGGGCCGACCAACGAGCGGGCACGCGGCGGCCGCCCGGTAGGTGAGCGTGGCAGCGGCGGCGATGTCGGCGGCATCGAGGCGATCACCCAGCATCCGGCGTAGGCCACGGTCGGCGGCACGCAGCCGGGCGGCGAGGATGGCGGCCGGCGACGAACGATGCCACGCCTCGGGGATCACTCGGCGGACCAGGCCGGGTTCGAAGTTGAAGAACGTCGCGATCACGACATCGGCCCCGACGGCGCCCATGGCTGCGCTCCGGGACGCGAAGTAGCCCATCATCCCGGGATCGAGGCCGACTGACGTGAACTCCTCGTCGGCCTCCGGGGCGAAGTAGACGAATCCGTGGTACGCCTCGAGGGCCCTCCACATGCGACGAGCGAGCGCTTCGGTCATTCCCAGATCAGACCACACCGCCACCCCTGCCGGATTCTTGGGGAGTTTCGTGGACCCCGGACGACCGAGAAACGCGATCAGAAGTTGGGGTGGTCGAGGGTGAGGAGGGTGCGGCGGGCTTCGAGGATGGCTTCGTGGATGGTCCGGGGGGCGACGCAGTCGCCGGCGCGGCTGTAGACCCCGGGAATCGGCTCGTCGGGGAGTCGGAAGCCGCAGTCGACGACGGCCACGACCTCGATCGAGCGTTGCTCGGCGGTGTAGCGGTCCTCGAGGACGACGCACTCCGCGTGAACGGCCCGCAAGAGCGCTCGGCGCTCGATGCGGACACCGCGCTGTTGCAGGCGCACGTTCGCAGGGGCCAGATCACCGGTGCGTGACAGCTCGTTGCCGGCGATGTTGTCCTGGGTGATCAGCACCGCCCGTTCGCCGAGGTGTTCGGCGACGGCCACCCCGATGGGGCCGCCGATCGGGTCGAACACGGCAATCGTTCCGTCTGCCGGCAGCGAGCCGGGGACGCTCCACATGTCTCGGACGTCGATGACCGTTGCGTCGGCGGCGATCTCGTAACGCCGGTGTCCGCCCCGGGAACCCGTGCACTGGACCACCACCGGGTGATCGGGGAGCGGAGCGGGGACCTGACCGGGGTCGAATCGCTCACCCATCCGGACGGTGACCCCCAACCGGTCGATCTCGGACGCGAGCCACGCGACCAACGGCCCGCCCGGACCAGCCACCGCCGCGGTTCCACCGAGGTGGTCGGACTGCTCGACCAGCGTGACCCGATGGCCCCGGAGGGCGGCCACGCGGGCGGTCTCGAGCCCGGCCGGCCCGGCTCCGATCACGACGACGTCGCGCGGGTGCGGCACCGGCTCGTACCAGTCGGGGTCCTCGGTCTCGCGGCCGGTGCTGGGCTCCCCGACGCAGGTGATGATCGGGTTGCGGGCGTCGCGCACCTGACAGGTCTGGTTGCACCGGATGCACGGGCGTATCTGCTCGGGGGTCCCGGCGCGCACCTTGGCGACGAGTTGCGGATCGGCGAGTTGGGCGCGGGTCATCTCGACCGCATCACAGATCCCTTCGTTGATCGCCCATTCGGCTTGGGCAGGGTCGACCACCGAGCCCTGCAGGAACACTGCCACCCGTAGGGGGAGCGCCGCCCGAACGGTGCGACAGGTGTCGATGTTGAAACCCGTTGGCTCGTGGAAGTCGGGTCGGGTCTTCTCCACCGAGAAGATCGAGCCCCGCGTGACCACGACGTAGTCGACGAGGGCCCCGAGTTCGACGGCGATGCCCGGTGCCATCTCCGGGGTGATTCCCGCCCACGGCGCCAGTTCGTCGCACGAGAGCCGCAAACCCACCACCCCGCCGTCAACGGCGGCACGGACGACCTCGAGCACGTCTCGGGCGAAGCGGGTCCGGTCGGCCCATTCATCGCCGCGCTGGTTCGTCAATCCCGAGAGGAACTGGCGCACCAGGCTGTGCTGGCCGGCGTTGATCTCGACCCCATCGCAGCCGGCCTGGCGGGCGGCCCGGGTGGCGGCAGCGAAACCTGCGACCACTGCGGCAATGTCGTCGGGTTCCATCCACTTCGGGACCTCCCGGGCATTGACCTCGGGAACCCGGCTCGGCGCCCACAGCTCTCGCTGGCTGTAGGCCGAGGACCCCTGGCCGCCGGCGTGGTTCAGCCCGGCCACTACCAACGTCCCATGGGCGTGGCACGCGGCGGCGATCGCCCGCCAGCCGGACTCGCAGCGCTCGGCGAGCGGAGCCCGCTCGTAGGGCCAATCGAGCGGGTGCACGCTGGCATCCTCGGTCACGATGACCCCGGTGCCGCCCTGGGCCCGGGCGGCGTAGAACGCGGTGTGCCGATCGGTGAACGTCCGCTCGTCAGAACCCAAATTGGTGACGATCGGCCCGAACATCACGCGGTTCGGGGCGATGGAAGATCCGAGGGCGAGGGTTTCGAGCAGCCGCATCGCCGCCGATTCTGACCGGTCGGCGTCGTCGACGCGCAGCCCGCGGCCGCTCAGCGAGCGTGAGCAGCCGGCCGCAGCCAGCGATGTCAGCCCACCTGTGCTGCGAACTGGTCGAAGGGCTGGCGACGATGAGCGTCGAGCACGACACTCGTGTCGTCGACGAAGGTGATGCGTAGCCGTTGCCCGAAACCCTTCGACCGGCGGTCGGTCAACGTCAGCTCGGTCCGCTCGTAGGTGACCCCGATCGACTTCATGCTGGCCCCTTTGGACGCCAGGACCACGACTCGTCGATCGGTCACTGCCATCACACAGGACTCCGCCGGGAAGGACGCGGCGAGCCCGGCCATCTGCCCGCCCGTCGGTTCGACGAGCAACGCCGCGATCACGTTCTCACCCGGAGCCAGCAGCTCGACGGTTGATCGCCGTACCCGATCCGTGATGTCCGCCATCTTCCTTGACTATCACCCGCTCGGGCGGCGCCGATCGCGGCGGGCATCGACCGTTCGGCCCACTCTCGCCGATGGCGGATCGCTCGCCGCTCAACGCGGGGAGCCGCGGGTTCGGTTACTGGCCGGCGACAGGGACCGGCTTGCGGCCGAGCACCACGGGGGTGGGCTTGGAGTGATCGAGCGACGGCCGGGGCGCAGATCCCGGCACGACGGCCGATACCAGTGGCGCACCATGGCCGGTGACGCACTCCGGGTCGGGACCATCGAGCGGCAGCCCGGTGAAGAACTTGGCGGCCATGCACCCGCCCTGACACGCGTCGTACGCTGCCGCACGACGAACACGCGCCCGGGTTCTCGGGCTCGCGGAGCGACAGGAACAACTCGCTCTCGCGCCACACCTTGGTGAACCCGCCCGGGTCGCGCACCGAGCCGGCCCGGAACTCGTCGTGGACCACGAACGGGCAGGCGTACACGTCGCCCACCGGGTCGATGAGGCACACCACACGACCCGCTCCGCAGAGGTTGAGCCCGGGGAGTGGGTCGCCGAGCGCGTTCAGGTGGAAGAAGGAGTCTCCTGTGAGCACCCCTTCACCGTGACGCGACAACCAGTGGTACACCTCGACCTGTTGGTCGTGGGTCGGATGGAGCTGGTGCCACGTGTCGGCACCCCGACCGGCGGGCCGCAACCGCGTGACCCGGAGCTGGGCGCCGTAGGAGTCGGTGAGCTCTTTGAACGCGTCGAGCTGCGACACGTTGTGTCGGGTGACGACCACGGAGACCTTGAATGGTCCGAACCCGGCCGAAGCCAGGTTGTCCATTGCGGTGCGAACCGTGCGATACGACCCGGCACCGCGGATCAGATCGTTGGTCGCCTCATCGGCGCCGTCGAGGCTGAGCTGGACGTCGAGGTAGTCCATGGCGGCAAGGCGTTCGGCCTTGGCTGGATCGATGAAGGCACCGTTGGTCGAGAACTTCACGCCCACGCCGTTGGTGGTGGCGTGATCGACGATGTCGAAGAAGTCGCGCCGGATCATCGGCTCGCCACCGCCGATGTTCACGTAGAAGACCTGGAGGCGGCGCAGCTCGTCGATCACCTCGATGGCCTCGGCCGTCGACAGCTCACGGGGATCGCGCTGACCCGACGACGACAGGCAGTGCACACAGGCGAGGTTGCAGGCGTAGGTGAGTTCCCAGGTGAGGCAGATCGGGGCGTCGAGTCCGCGCTTCATCTGCTGCACCAAGGTTTCAGCGGCCACGGATGATCTCCGATTCTTCGAGGTTCTGGAGCGCCTTCACGAAGCTCGGCCACCGGGCCGGAGCGATCTCGGTTGCTGTGAGCGCGGCCCGGAGGGTCGGGTGTTCCGCGAGCGCGTTCGACCACGGCGACGATGTCGAGCGAGCGGAGGAAGACCAGGCGGCGAGTGTCGTAGTGGTACGCGAGCGCGCCAAAGGGTTCGGGGCGCAGCGCCACCTGCGGATGGAGCTCGAACGCTCGGTCGAGCGTCGGCGCCGGAGCCTGAACGGTGATCAGTAGACCCCGCACATGCCGTCGATCGAGATCTCCTCGACCAGCAACTCCTCGACCAACAGTTCGCCGGGCTCGCCCGCAGTCGACGCGGGCGCAGTGGCGGTGGGGGCGTTGTCAGGCTCCATGAACAGGAGCGTACCGACAATCCGGGGGCCCGGGCGAGAGCTGGAGCCGGCATCGAACCGAGAAATCCGACGACCGACGAGGTGCGACGCCAACTACGGTGGCCAACCCCATGAACGACCTGCTGTTCCCCGAGCTCCGCGCCGAGGCCGATCGATTGGACCACGCGCGGGTGTGCCGCGACCGCATGATCGAGCGGCTCTCCGCGGTCGACCCCGAAGGCGCCGCCGACAAGATCACCAAGGAGTACATCGAGGTCACCGTGGCCGATGCGATCGCCGACCTCGAGCTGCCCGGCGCCGGCGATTTCTTCGGCCGCATCGACACCGACGACGCCGAGCAGTGGTACGTCGGGCGGCGGCACATCGAGAACGACGCCCATGATCCGGTGGTGGTCGATTGGCGGGCCCCGATCGCCGCGCCGTTCTATCGAGCCACCGTGGCCGATCCGGTCGGCCTCCGCTTCCGGCGTCGGTTCACGCTCGCTGACGGCGAGCTCACCGCCTACCTCGACGAGCGACTCGACGATCCCGACGGCGAGCTCGGTTCCGGGATCCCCGATCCGGTGCTCGCCGAGATCGGCGCCGCCCGTACGGGAGCGATGAAGGAGATCGTCGCCACGATCCAAGCCGAGCAGGACTTCGTCATCCGATCGCCGATCGAGGGCTGCCTGGTGGTGCAGGGAGGGCCCGGCACGGGCAAGACCGCAGTCGGCTTGCATCGCGCCGCCTACTTGCTGTTCGAGCATCGCCGCCGCCTGCTGCGCGAGAAGGTGCTCGTGGTGGGACCGAACCGCGTGTTCCTCGACTACATCGCGGATGTGTTGCCGTCGCTCGGCGAGCGCTCCGTCGTGCAGAAGACCGCAGTCGACCTGGCGGTGCCCCGCGTCGAGATCACGGCCACCGATTCGACGGATGGCGCTCGATTGAAGGGCGACGAGCGCATGTTGCAGGTGCTGGAGCGGGCTGCGCGAGCCACGATCACCCCGCCCACCGAGGCGGTCCGGGTGCCGTTCGGCTCGCGAACGCTCGTGTTCGAACCCGACGAGATCGCCACGTGGATCGCCGACGCGTTGTCCGGGACGGCGCCGTTCAATCGCCGCAAGCAGGGCCTCGCCGCCCTCGCTCAACGAGAGGTGACCCGCCGCTCGGAACGCGACGGTGCCTGGGCCGCCGCGGGGGCGCTGCGCTCGGCGCTCGCCAAGGCCTGGCCCACGCTCAACCCCCAGAAGCTCGTCGAGCGGTTGCTGGCCAATCCGGCGATGCTGGCGGCCGCGGCAGGCGATTCGTTCGACGCCGAGGAGCAGCGTCTGCTGCTGACGCGCACCGGGGCCCGGAAGCGGTTCACTGCGGCCGATCAGCTGCTGATCGACGAGGCGAACTCGCTCGCCAACGGCCCGCCGTTCACCTACGGCCACGTCGTCGTCGACGAGTCGCAAGACCTCTCGGCGGTCGGGTTGCGCTGCATCGGCCGCCGCTCACCGTCCGGCTCGTTCACGATCCTCGGCGACCTGGCCCAGTCGACCACCCCCGCCGGGCAGTCGGCGTGGGACGCCGTGCAACGGCTCCTCGGAACCGCCGATCAACGCGTCGCCGTGCTCACCATCGGGTATCGGGTACCGGCTCCGATCCTGGTCGAGGCCAATCGACTCTTGCCGCTCACGGGCGTCTCGGTCGTCGAGAGCCGCAGCGTGCGCGACGTAGGAGCGGCTCCCGGCGTGGTGAGGGTCGGCACCGACGAGTTGGCCGACCGGGTGGCACGCGAGGTGGCCGACATCAAGCATCACCACCGGCTCACCGGTGTGGTCGCGCCCGATCGACTCCACGACGAGATCAGTGCGGCGCTCGACTCCCACCAACTCGCAGCGGTCGCCCACGTGCAGCACCTGGAACGCCACGAGGTGCCGGTCTTCGGTGCCGAAGCGGTCAAGGGCCTCGAGTTCGATGCCGTGATCGTGGTGAACCCCCACGAGATCCTGGACGGGACGCCGCGTGGTGCACGGTTGCTGTACGTGGCGATGACGCGAGCCGTCCAGCAGCTCACGTTCGTCAGTGACGAACCGCTCCCGGCACCGCTCGGTCGGCTCCCCATCGATGGCGGACACGGGTGATCGTGCCCGGCACGACACGAGTACAGTCCGGCTCAGTCGAGCAACCTGGGGGTGCGTCGTGAAGACCAAGGCAGCCGTGTTGTGGGAGCAGAACACGCCGTGGAGCGTGGAGGAGATCGAGCTCGACGCGCCGAAAGCCGGCGAGGTGCTCGTCAAGATCGCGGCATCGGGCATGTGCCACTCCGATGAGCACCTCGTCACGGGGGACCTGCCGTTCCCTCCGCCGATCATCGGTGGTCACGAGGGCGCGGGCGTGGTCGAGGCCGTCGGCGAAGGGGTCAGCTGGCTCGCGCCCGGCGACCACGTCGTGTTCGGCTTCATCCCGTCCTGCGGTCGCTGCCCGAGCTGTTCCACGGGCCATCAGAACCTGTGTGACCTGGGCGCGGTGATGGGGCTCGGCAAGCAGATCACCGACGGCACGTCACGTCACCACGCGAGGGGCCAGGACCTGTCGGCTGATGTGTCTGCTCGGAACGTTCGCCCACCACACGGTGGTCAACGAGGCCAGCTGCATCAAGATCGAGAACGACGTACCGCTCGACCGTGCCTGTCTGCTCGGGTGCGGCGTGGTCACCGGGTGGGGCTCCGCGGTCTACGCCGCCGAGGTGAAGCCGGGCGACACGGTGGCCGTGGTCGGTGTGGGCGGCATCGGGGCCAACGCCATCCAGGGCGCCCGCCTTGCCGGGGCCAAGCGCATCATCGCCATCGACCCGGTCGAGTTCAAGCGTGAGAAGGCCATGGAGTTCGGCGCCACCCACACGGCGGCGTCGATGGCCGAGGCGTTGCCGCTCATCCAGGATCTCACGTGGGGCACGATGGCCAACAAGGTCGTCATGACCATGGGTGTGGGCAGCGGTGCGGTGATCGCCGAGGCCCTCGCGCTCACCGCCAAGCGGGGCCGGGTGGTGGTGACGAACATCCACCCGGCGATGGAGATGACGGCCAACGTGAGCCTGCTCGATCTGACCCTGATGGAGAAGCAGGTCGTCGGGTCGCTGTTCGGGTCGGGGAATCCCCGGGCCGACATCCCGAAGCTGATCGGGCTGTATCGCGAGGGCCAGCTCGACCTCGACGGCCTCGTCACCACGCACCTACCCGCTCGAGGGGGTCAACGAGGGGTACGAGGCGATGCGAGAGGGCACCAACATTCGCGGTGTTCTCGTCTACGACTGACCTGGTGGATCGGCGTCCGCTGGGCCCGGTTCTGGGTTCGGTTGCCGCTTTCGTTAGCGTGACGGCGCACTGAACCCGAGGGGGAAGATCACGTGAAGTCGCGCGCTGCGGTCCTGTGGGGACTCAACCAGGAGTGGAAGATCGAGGAGATCGAGGTCGATCCTCCGAAGGCCGGCGAGGTGCTGGTCCAGTGGAAGGCCGCGGGCATGTGCCACTCCGACGAGCACCTCGTGACCGGCGATCTGGTGCCCAACCGAGGAGATGCTCGACATGTTCGGGTTGACGTTCTTCCCGGTGGTCGGCGGACATGAGGGCGCGGGCATCGTGGTCGAGGTCGGCCCCGGGGTCACCAGCCTGCAACCCGGCGACCACGTGTCGGCCAGCTTCGTGCCGAGCTGTGGTCGGTGCCGCTACTGCTCCACCGGTCGTCAGAACCTGTGCGACAACGGCGCCGGCACGTTCCTCGGCGGCATGATCACCGACAACACCTCTCGCCATCGCATCGGCGACACCGAGCTCACCCTGATGGCGAAGCTCGGCACCTTCTCCGAGTACGCATGCGTTGCCGAGATCTCGCTCATCAAGGTCGACAACGACTATCCGCTCGAAGTGGTGGCGCTCGTGTCGTGTGGTGTGGCCACGGGGTGGGGTTCGGCGGCCAACCGGGCGCAGATCACTCCCGGCGACACCGTGGTGGTCGTGGGTTGTGGCGGTATCGGCATGAACGCGGTGCAGGGCGCCAAGATGTCGGGGGCCAAGCGGGTGATCGCCATCGATCCGATCGAGTTCAAGCGTGAGAAGGCGATGGAGTTCGGCGCCACCCACACGTTCGCTTCCATGGAGGAGGCGATGCCGGCGGTCCAGGAGCTCACCTGGGGCCAGATGGCCGACAAGGTGATCATGACTCCCGGTGTCTTGTACGGCGACATGATGGCACTCGGCATGTCGCTCGCCGGCAAGGGTGGCACCATCGTGGCCACCGCGGTCGCGCCGATGAGCCAGACCCACGCCGCGGTGAACCTTTCCGAGCTGACGCTGTGGAACAAGGAGATCAAGGGCACGATCTTCGGTTCGCTGAACCCCCGCGCCGACATCCCCAAGCTCCTCGGTCTCTACCGCGAGGGCCAGCTGAAGCTCGACGAGCTGATCACCAAGCGCTACCCGCTCGACGAGATCAACGAGGGCTACCGGGCGATGCGCGATGGCGAGAACATCCGCGGCGTGATCGTCTACTGATGACCGATGCTGGGCTCGTCAGCCGGCTCGCCACCGCCGTGGTGGGTCGCCGACGGGAGCTCGAAGTCGTCGTTGCGGCCCTCGCCGCCGGGCGGCACATCTTGTTGGAGGGACCGCCGGGTACCGGGAAGTCGACGCTGCTTCGCGCCGTCGCCCGGGAGCTGGGCATCGGCTTCGAGTTCGTCGAGGGCAACGCGGAGCTGACGCCGGCGCGACTGGTCGGGCACTTCGACCCGTCGCGGGTCCTGAACGACGGCTACAGCCCCGACGTGTTCGTCGACGGACCCCTTGCATCGGCGCTCCGCGACGGCTCCCTGTTGTACGTCGAGGAGATCAACCGGATCCCCGAGGAGACCCTGAACGTCCTCGTGACGGTGATGAGCGAACGCGAGCTCACCGTGCCCCGGTTGGGGAAGATCGTGGCGTCGCCAGGGTTCCGGTTGGTGGCGGCGATGAACCCGTTCGACGCGGTCGGCACGGCCCGGATCTCCGGGGCCATCTACGACCGGGTGTGCCGCCTTGCCGTCGGCTACCAATCGGCCGACGACGAAGCGGCGATCGTGGCGCGCGAGGTGGCCACCGCAGTGGCACCGGAGTGGTCGGCCAAGGTGGTCGAACTCGTTCGCCGCACCAGGAGCCACGGGGAGCTGCGGGTCGGGTCGTCGGTCCGGGGGGCGATCGATTGCGTGGCGGTGACCGCGTCGCTCGCCGTCGTGCGCGGCGTGGCGGTCGAGGACCCGGGCGTCGGCCTCGACGCCGCGCTCGCGGCGTTGTCGGGCCGGGTCCGGGTTCGCGAAGGGGTGGCGCGCAGCGCCGAGGAGATCATCACCGACCTGTGGCAGGAGATCTTCGGCCCCCCGGCCGGTGATGGCGACGCGGGAAAAGCGGTGGCGGCGGCGACGCCGGTCAGCACGACCCCCTGATCAAGGAGGGCGCCGAGGCCGAACAGGCCGTCAACGAGGCGTCCCGGCGCACCACCTCACGTCGCGAACTGAGCCGACACGAGCAGTTCGAACAGATCTCACCCGAGGTGGGCGAGCTCGACGAGGACGCCTTCGATGAGCTCGCCGCCGACGCACTCGACGATGCGCTCGCCCTGCTCGCCGATCTCACGGGGGCGACCGATCCGAAACTGCGGGCCCTCGCTCGGCGGCTCGCCGGCCGGCTGTTCCTCGACCTGGCCCGCCGTGGCCCGGTCCGGCCCCGGGGGGTGGGCAAGTTGGTGACTCGACGATTCACTCCCGACGGTGGAGACCTCGATCTCGACGCCAGCTTCGAAGAGCTGGCCGCGGCTCGCGCCGCGGCGAGGGTCGTCGAGCCCGACGAGCTGCGCATCCGTGGGTGGGCCACTCCCGGGACTGCACTGTGCCTGCTGGTCGACCGGTCGGGGTCGATGGGTGGCGCGCCGCTCGCCACCTCGGCACTGGCCGCTGCGGCGGTGGCATCGCGGGCGCCCGACGACTACAGCGTGGTGGCGTTCGGGAAGGAGTGTGTGGTGGTGCGCAGCCAGGACGTTCCTCGCCCGCCGGACCAGGTGGTGAGCGACGTGTTGACCCTGCGGGGCCACGGCACGACCGACCTCGCCGGGGCGCTGCAGACCGCAGCCCGTCAGCTCGCGCGGAGCCGGGCAGGGCGCAAGATCACCGTCCTGCTCTCGGACTGCCGGGCCACCACGCCGGGCGACGTGCACGCCGCCGCCCGAGCACTCGACGAACTGGTCATCCTGGCGCCCGAGGGGGACGATGCCGAGGCGGTGCAGTTGGCGGGAGCGATCGGATGTCGCGTCGGGCGGGTCGCGGGACCCTCACAAGTGGCCGATGTGCTGATGCAGGTCCTCGCCGACTGACGCGGGCGGTCCTGCGGTCAGCGGCAGGACGGGTCGTCGGGGGGGAAGATGCCTCGCTCGGTATCGGCGATCTCGACGACCGACGTGGGCGGGATGCCCACCGTGGTGGCCGGCCCGGCCGTGGTGGTCGGCGCGACGGTGCTGCCGGGCGTACTGGTCGGCGGCACGGTGACCACATCACCGGGCACGGTTTCGTCGGTCGGTGCATCAGAGAGTCGGGCCTGGCCCCGGAACACCGCCAGGATCGCTTCCATGTTGTCGCTCGTGAGCACCGGCTCGATCACCGAGGCGTTGCCCTTCTTCACCCCACGCCCTTCGACCTGGAAGGTCTTGACCGTGTTGGGGTCGAAGCTGCGCATCGCTCCGGCGAGTTCGAGCATCACGTCGATGGACAGCTCGGTGTCGGTGGTGACGTTGTCCTTCACCGCATCGATGAGGCGGCGGGCGACGATGGGGTTTCGAGCCCCCTTGTCGAGCGCCTTCTGCAGCGCGCGCTTGAGGAAGTCCTGCTGTCGGGTGATGCGGCCGTAGTCGCTCGTCCCGTCGGTCACCCAGGTGTTCTTGACCGGGTCGAACCACTGGTACTTGCGAGATCGAACGTAGGCGAGCGCCTCGTCGCCTTCGAAGACGTGGCATTCGGGTTGAGCGATGAACAGGCCGGTGTTCTTGTCACGTGCCGCGAACTCGAAGGGAACGGCAACACCGTCGACGGCATCGACGATCCCCTTGAAGGCGCAGAAGTCGATGTTGATGTAGTGGTCGGTGAGGATCGCGAAGTTCTCATAGACGGTGTCCATGAGCTTCCTCGGGTTCTCGGTGTCGAATGCCGCATTGATGCGGCTCTTGCGGTCCGTCCCGGCGATCTTGACCCACAGATCGCGGGGAAACGACAGCACCGCGGCCTGATTGGTCTCGGGATCGACCCGCAGCATCATGATCGTGTCGCTGCGCTCGCCGATGTCGGAGCCCTCGCCGAGGAACGCCCCGGCATACGGGGAATCCGGATCGATGCACGACCGGTTGTCGGAACCGGTGAGCAAGAAGTTCTTGGCTCTCAGGTCGACGGCGACCGGGAACGAGTCGTCGGTGCCGGCCACCGCGGTGGTCGGTGCAACCGCTGAACCGCCGGATACGTCGTCCTCGCCGGGTGGCGCGACGGTGGTGGCTCCCAGCCGGTCGGAGATGTCGACGAGTTGGCGCTTGCTCAACTGGTCGTTGAAGTACCAGATGGCCGTCGCGCTGATGAAGCAGGCCGAGGCGACCGACAGGTTGAAGGCCAGTACGGCGCGCTGCGGCCAGGTTCGGTGACGGCGGCGATGGGGATGCGGAGGAGCGGTGTCGCCCGGCTCGATCAGGTCCTCGTCATCACGATGATGACGCAGAACGACCGGGAAGTCCGTCGCCGGGCGCGGCGGGGGGAGGTCGGGTCCGGCATCGTCGTGCGGGGTCCCGAGGGACGAGTCAGTGGCACCGTCGTCGGGCTCGTCGTTCCGCCCTGTCATGAGCCGTTCAACCTACCTCGCCGCCGCGGCCGGGTGCCGTCGCCTCGCCTCGGAGCGGTGCCCGGGTAACGTCGGCCCGGTGCCGATCCTCATGAGCCAGCCCGCCTGGGTCGCTCGACTCGACGAACTGCACCTGCTCACGCCGGCCAGGATCGCCCTGATCGTGCTCGTCGCGTGGCTGCTCACCCTCGTCATGAAGCGGCTGGTGGCCCGGCTCATGTCCGAGCTGTTGGGGGTCGCGGGTCGCCGGTCGGTCGATGACCGGTCGTCGGTGCGCAGCCGTTCGCTGTCGAGCGCGCTGCGGAGTGCGACGCTCGCCGTCATCTGGTTCGTGGCAACGCTCCGCGATCATCGGTGAACTGGGCGTCGACGTGAGCGGGGTGATCGTCACCGCGTCGGTGATCGGAGGCGCCCTCGCATTCGGCGCACAGACGGTGGTCCGTGACGTCCTCACGGGAGTGTTCGTGTTGTCCGAGGATCAGTACGCAGTCGGCGACGTGATCGACGTGGAGTCATCGGGGGTGGGTCGACCCCGATCATGGGGACGGTGGAGCGGGTCACGCTGCGTGCGACACGGCTCCGCGACGGTTCGGGCCGCGTCTGGCACGTCCCGAACGGCGCCGTGCTGCGGGTGGCGAATCTCAGCAAGGCCTCGACGGCGGTCCTCGATGTGGTCGTGCCCCGGAACGTCGATCTGGACGCCGTCCACCATCAGGCCGGGTTGCTCCGCCAGGCACTGGTCCGCGACGAACGGGTCGGATCGACGATCACCGGTGCACCGGGCGACCATCGGATCGTGGAGCTGGCCGACGACCGCCTCGTGCTGCGAGCAACGGTGGCGACGGTGGCCGGACGCCAGACCGAGGTCGAGGAGGTTGGCGCGAACTCGTCGTCGGTGCGTACCGGACCGGTCGACTGGCCGAGCCGTCATGACCGAGCCGGGCTGAACGGCCCGGCTGAGTGATCCGGGCGTCAGGCGTCAGGCGTCAAGCGTCAAGCGTCAAGCGTCAGGGAAGTACGACGACCTTGGTGCCGACGTCGGCCCAGTTCCAGATCCAGATGGCGTCCTCGGTGGATTGGCGCACGCACCCTCCGGAGAGCCCCTGGCCGAGCTGATCCTCGGTCTGCATCTTCCAGCACGAGCCGCCCGAGCACTTCGTCGGGATCTCGTGGAAGCCGACCTGCCCACCCTTGGGCGTGTGGGAGAACCGGACCATGTACCTCCAGGTGATCGACGGATCGTGGATGGCGTAGGTGGAGATCGAACGGGAGTAGACGCTGTAGGTGCCGACGTAGGGGATGCCCTTCTTGCCCGAGACCCGGTGAGTCTTGACGACCTGGCCGCTGTCGTCGATCGCCCAGATGCGCATCAGGCTGTTCGAATACACGATCCGGCGCCCTTCACCCGAGTTGGCGGGCAGCTCGAACGAATCGGGGATGCTCTGATCACCGAGCGCTCCGGGCGGCAGCACCGGTTCCGGGGGGATCGTCGGCCCCACTTGAGCTGCGGGCCCCGGCTCGGCGCGGAGACCGGTTCGACCACCGATTCCTGGGCCCACGCCACCGTTCCGGACACCGCCGCCACCGTGACGAGCAGGGTGGAGACGACCAGGGGAAGCGTTCTCAGTCCGCGCACCCGCTGGAAGCTAGTCCGTCGAGCCGGTCAGCTCAGCGCGAGCGTGACCGAGACCGCGAGTTCGTCGCCCTCGAGGAGTACGAGCTCGGCGATCGAACCGGCCTCTCGAAGGTCGGCCTCCCCGATGCGCACCGCCGCCAACTCGGCCGCAGGCGCGGTGACCACCGCGGCGTCGACCGGGGCCCGCTGTGACACCTTGGCCTCGGTCTTGGCCCGCCGGACGAGGGCGAGGGCGCCGCACACCGGGTCGAGCACAGCATCGGTGCCCGCCGCGCCCGTGACACTGGGCCACGGCGCCCGATGGATCGAGCCCTCCTGCCACCACCCCCACACCTCGTCGGTGACGAACGGCAGGAAGGGGGCGAGCAGGCGCTGGAACGTCGAAAGGGCGGCGGCGAGGGCCAACAGGGCGGAGCCGGCCGGGCCATCCCCCCGTGAGCAGTAAGCGCGGCTCTTCACCAGTTCCACGTAGTCGTCGCAGAACCACCAGAACGCTGACTCGGTGCGCTCGAGGGCGCGGGCGTAGTCGAACACCTCGAACGCCGCGGTGGCCTCGGCCACCAATCCGTCGAGGCGGACCAACAGCGCCTGATCCACCGGTTCGGTGATCGCCGCATCGGATGCCGGGGTGCCGAAGGAGAGCACGAACTTGGTGACGTTGAGCAGCTTGGTGGCGAGCTTGCGCCCGATCTTCATCTGGCCTTCGTCAAAGGCGGTGTCGACCCCCGGTCGAGCGTTGGCCGCCCAGTACCGAACGGCATCGGAGCCGTACTTGTCGAAGTACTCCAGGGGCGTGACCACGTTGCCCTTCGACTTCGACATCTTCTTGCGGTCGGGGTCGAGGATCCACCCCGACACCAGGGCGTGGGACCAGGGGAGCGAGTCGTGCTCGAGCTCGGCTCGCACCACAGTGGCGAACAGCCAGGTGCGGATGATGTCGTGGCCCTGGGGACGCACGTCCATCGGGAACACACGTTGGAACAGATCGGTGTCGTCGACCCATCGGCTCGCGATCAGGGGCGTCAGCGACGAGGTGGCCCAGGTGTCGAACACGTCGGCGTCGCCCACGAACCCGTTCGGTGCGCCTCGCTGCGCCTCGGTGAACCCGGGCGGCACGTCGGTCGACGGGTCGATCGGGAGCGAGGTCGGGATGATCGGGCGGTCGTGGTCGACCGTGCCGTCGGCATCGATCGGATACCAGAGGGGGAAGGGCACCCCGAAGAACCGCTGGCGCGAGATCAGCCAATCGCCATTGAGACCTTCGACCCAGTTCGAGTACCGGTGGCGCATGTGGTCGGGGTGCCAGACGAGCTCCTCGCCCCGGCGCAGCATGGTGTCGCGGATGGCCGCGTCGCGTCCGCCATTGCGCAGGTACCACTGCCGGCTGGTCACGATCTCGAGCGGGCGGTCGCCTCGCTCGTAGAACTTCACCGGATGGGTGATCGGGCGAAGGTCACCCAGCAGCTCGCCGCTCTCCTGAAGCAGATCCACGATGCGGCGCTGGGCCTGCTTGACGGTCTTGCCGGCGAGCTCGCCGTATGCCAGTGCGCCGTCCGCGGAGTTGATCCACTCCGGGACCGTGGCCTGGAGTCGGCCGTCGCGCTGCACCACCGAACGGGTGGGGAGCTGGAGCTCGCGCCACCAGGTCACGTCGGTGACGTCGCCGAACGTGCAGATCATGGCGATGCCGGTGCCCTTCTCGGGATCGGCGAGATGGTGGGCCAGGATCGGCACCTCCACCCCGAACAGCGGAGTCGTCACCGTCACCGAGCCGAACAGCGGCTGGTAGCGCTCGTCATCGGGGTGGGCCACGAGTGCCACGCAGCTCGGGATCAGCTCGGGCCGGGTGGTGTCGATCAGGAGGTCGCCCCCGCCGTCGGACCGGTGGAACGCCAGCTTGTGGTAGTTGCCGCCGGTCTCCCGATCCTCGAGCTCGGCCTGGGCGACAGCGGTCTTGTAGTCGACGTCCCACAGGGTCGGCGCGTCGATCGAGTACGCCTCACCGCGGGCGAGGTTGTTCAAGAACGCTTGCTGCGATGTGCGGATGCAGTGATCGTCGATCGTCTTGTAGAGCAGGGTCCAGTCCACCGAGAGCCCGAGCCGCCGGAACAGCTGCTCGAACACCGCTTCGTCGGCGAGCACCAGTTCCTTGCACAGCTCGATGAAGTTGGGCCGGCTGACGGGCACCTGGTTCTTCAGATCGGGTGTCTCCGGGGGCACGAACCCGGGCTCGTAGGCCAGATTCGAATCGCAGCGCACGCCGTAGAAGTTCTGCACCCGGCGCTCGGTGGCGAGCCCGTTGTCGTCCCAGCCGATCGGGTAGAAGACCTGCTTGCCCGCCATCCGCTGGAACCGGGCCACGCAATCGGTGTGGGTGTAGCTGAACACGTGGCCGACGTGGATCGCTCCACTCACCGTGGGCGGCGGGGTGTCGATGGCGAATACCTCGGTCCGACTCGCGGAACGGTCGAAGCGGTAGGTGCCTTCCGACTCCCACCGCTGGATCAGACCTGTTTCGATGCCGTCGAGTGACGGTTTGTCGGGGATCGCCATAGGGGCGAAAGGCTACGTGCTCGTTCGGCGGTCGCCCCTGCAGATTCCCAGGGGTTCGCATCGCCGGCCCCGAATGATCGGGACGGCGGGGCCCGATCCTGCCTACGCTGATCGACCGTGCTGCACCTCTACGACACTGCGACCGGAGAGAAACGGGAGCTCGCCCAGCGCGAGCCCGGCATCGTGAGCATGTACGTGTGCGGTCCCACGGTGTACGGCCCACCTCACCTGGGCCACGGGCGTTCGACCTTGGTCTACGACATCCTTCGCCGCTACCTGGAGTGGACCGGTGTGCGGGTCCGGCACGTCTCCAACGTGACCGACATCGAGGACAAGATCATCGAGCGGGCCACTCGTGAAGGGCGACCCTGGCAGGACATCACCACTCGTTGCGAGGCCATCTGGTGGCAGGCGATGGACGCCATGGGCGTGCTGCGCCCGACCGATGTCCCCCACGCCACCGAATACGTGGATGCGATGGTCACCATGATCGGTGAGCTCATCGAAGCCGACCATGCGTATGTCACCGATGACGGCATCTATCTGGCGGTCGACACCGTCGAGGGGTACGGCCTGCTCGTCCATCAACGGCTCGAGGACATGTTGGCGGGCGGCGGTGATCGTGTCGTCGTCGGGGCCGACAACAAACGCAGCCCGGCGGACTTCGCGTTGTGGAAGTTCACCAAACCGGGCGAGCCGAGTTGGCCGAGCCCGTGGGGTGATGGCCGCCCGGGATGGCACAGCGAATGCGTGGTGATGAGCCTCGATCTGCTGGGCGAAGGCTTCGATCTGCACACCGGTGGAGCCGACCTCAAGTTCCCGCATCACGAGAACGAACGAGCCCAGGCGGTGGCGTTGGGCAAGCGGTTCGCCAACCACTGGATGCATCACGAGTTCGTGGTCGATGCCGAGGGCACCAAGCTGTCCAAGAGCCTCGGCAACTTCACCAACTTGCTCGATCTCGTCGAGACGATGGACCCGCGCAGCTACCGGCTGTTGCTGCTGCAGAGCCACTACCGCTCGCCGGTGAGCGTGAACACCGACACCGTGGGCGCCGCCGAGCGGGCGCTCGCGGGGCTCGACACGTTCGTGCGCCGCGCCGTCCACGCCGGTGTGGTGCAGGGCGCGAGCGCCCCGGAACTGGTGGCCGCGTTCACCGCCCGGATGGACGACGACCTCGACACCGCGGGTGCGATGGCGATCGTGTTCGACGCGGCCCGCCGGGGCAACGCCTCGATCGATGCGGGCGATCTCGCGGCTGCGGGTGTCCTGGCGGCAACGGTCGTCGAGCTCAGCGGTGCCGTCGGCCTGACGTTGGCGGTAGATGACGAAGAGATCCCGCCCGCAGTGCTCGAGCAGGCGGCCGCGCTCGATGCGGCGCGGGCGGCGAAGGACTTTGCCGCCGCCGATCGGGCCCGCGCCGAGCTCCAAGCGGCCGGGTGGGTGGTCGAGACCACCAAACAGGGAACGACGGTCCGCCGGGCCTGACCGTCCCCGGGCCCCGCCCCCCGGGATTCTTGGTGCATTCGGCGACGACCGGGGTCGCGCCGAACGCGATCAGAATGTTGAAGCGCGGTGGATTTGGTCGCGGTCTGGGAACATGGTCGGACCGTGGCCCGACCGACCGACCCCGCCGCTCTCCGGAGGCTGCACGCGCCGCTTCGCGTTCCCGTCGCTTCGGCGACCGCGAAGCAGGGCGTGGCCGCGCCCCCGATGGGCTATCAGCCGACCCTCGATGGCCTGCGCTCACTCGCCATCGTGCTCGTGGTCGCGTATCACGCGGCGAGTCTCGGCTCGCCGCTCGACCTGGTGCCCGGCGGCTTCATCGGCGTCGAGGTGTTCTTCGTCGTCTCCGGATTCCTGATCACCGCACTGCTCGCCGACGAGTGGCAGGCATCGGGCCGCGTCCACCTCGGCAACTTCTGGATGCGCCGGGCGCGCCGGCTGCTCCCCGCACTCGGCGTGATGCTGGTGGGCGCCGTGGTGCTGGCCGCGGTGCTCGACGATTCGACGCTCGCTCGCTTCCGAGGTGACCTTCCCGCCGCGATCTTCTACGTTTCGAACTGGCAGCAGATCTTCGGTGACGTCGGCTACTTCACCGGTGTCAGCACCCCACCGCTGCTGCGTCATCTGTGGTCACTCGCCATCGAAGAGCAGTGGTACCTGTTGTGGCCCGTGGTGTTCGCAGCACTCATGCGCCGGGTCTCGGGGCACGTCGAGCGGGTCCGCATGGTGCTGGTGGGGGCCGCGGTCCTGGCCGCTTTCTCGATGCCGCTCGCATATGTCGAGTTCGACACGTTCCGGGTGAACCTGGCGTACCTCGCCACCTTCACCCGTGTCTCGGGGTTGCTCCTCGGTGCCGCGCTGGCGATCACCTGGACGCCGTGGCGGTGGCCGGCAGCGGGCCGGCGACACCTCGTCGCACTCGATGTCGCCGGCGTGCTCGCGGCGGTCGGGCTGGTCGGGCTCGCCGTGGGGCTGGACAGCGCGACGCCCGGCACCTACGAGACCAAGTTGTTCATCGTGGCCGGACCGGCCGTGCTGCCGGGTGGACTGTTCGCGGTGTCGCTGCTGTCGGCGGTAGCCATCGCCGCTGCCGTGCATCCGGGCGCGCGGTTGATGCACCAGGTGCTCGGCCAGCGGTTCCTCGCCGAGCTCGGCAAACGGTCGTATGGGTTGTACCTGTGGCACTGGCCGATCTTCGTGCTGACCGACGCCGGCGAGGGTTGGGGGCGTCTGGTGGTGGCGCTGGCCGCATCGGCCGTGGTGACCGAGTTGTCGTATCGATACGTCGAACGGCCGGTGCGGTCGGGCGCGGTGTCGGCATGGTTCCGCGGGTTGCGGGCGGCGCACGGTTCGGATCGGCAATCGTGGACGATCGCTGCGGCGGTCTACGGGCTGGCGGCGGCGATGACGCTGACGGCGGTGATGGTGCGACTGGTGCGCAGCGAGTCGGTGTCGATCGAGGTCGACCGTTCCGATGTCAGGTTCGACGCCACCGCGATCACCCCGCCTGTGACGAGCCCGGTCTCGGCCCCGGTGAGCATCGCTGCGCCGGTGACCACCGCACCACGTCTGCCGCGCCGACTCGTGCTGGTGGGCGACTCCCAGGCGCATTCGCTCGCCGTCAACACGCCCTTGGGGCTCGACGCGACGTTCCTGGTGGGGAACGGCGCGGTCGAGGGGTGCGGGGTCTGGGATCGGGGTGCCATCCGGACGGAGCGCAGGGGCATGAACAGGAACTTCGGCGGATGTTCGGACATCCCGGCGCAGTGGAAGGCATCAGCGATCGAGGGTGATGCCGAGGTGGCGGTCGTCATCATCGGGGCGTGGGACGTGTTCGACATCGAGCTCGACGATGCGCTCCTGACGTTCGGTACGTCGGAGTTCGACCGCCAGTTCTCGGCTCGGCTGGATGAGGGGATCGAGGCGCTCAAGTCGGCCGGGGTGCAGGTGGCGCTGCTCGAGGTGGCGTGCATGCGTCCGGTCGACGCGGCCGGAGCGGCGGTGCCGGCGTTGCCGGAACGGGCCGACGACACCCGCGTCGCCCACCTCAACGACCTCCTCCGGGCCGCGGCCGCTGACGATCCTCGCTTCGTGACGTTCGTCCCCGGGCCCGCTGCCTGGTGCGGCGACGAGGCCATCGCCACCGACCTCGGCTACCGCTGGGACGGCGTGCACGTCTACAAGCCGGGAGCCAAGCTCATCTTCGAGACGATCGCACCTGCCCTGCTCTCGATCCCCGTCTGATCAGGTCGTCTCGCCTCACGTCACCTGACGTCGCCTCACCTCGCCTCGCCTCGTGTCACGTCGGGGGGATCACGCAGGCCCCACCGTCGCAGACGTCGATCAACCGGTCCTCGAAGAGGAACGCCGCTTTCTGGGTGCGGGCGCTCGCCGCTCGGCGCGGATCTTCGTGGGGATCGTTCCCGTCCCGGGGTGCGAGGCGCTCGAGCGGGATCTCGGCGGCGCCCGAATCCCACAACACGATCGCCGAACCGGCGTAGGGGTAGCTGGGGATGGGTTCGAGGCCGAACGTGACCGACTCGGATCGAAGCCGGCCGGGAGCAGCGAACGGTTCGTGGTACCGGGCACCGAGGGCACGAGCTTCGATCAAGGCCGCCAGTTGGCTCACCTGATGATCACCGAGGGCGACGTGCAGCAAGACGTCCTTGGACGAGGTGCCCGGATAGGGATCGGACGTGACGTGCCGGACGTAGCCGGCTCCCTCCCCACGATCCCACAGCATCTGCAACATCGACAGGATCAGCGTGCGGTCGAGATCGTTCGGGTAGGCGGGCGCGAACACCGCTTCGTAGTCGTCGAAGTCGACCGACCGGGGCAGCAGCAGTGAGTAGTTCATCCCCGGCACGCCGAGCACCGCTCGGTCGATGTCGGGCGACACCGCGGCGAGCACGAGCCCCATGATCCCGCCCTGGCTGTTGCCGTCGTAGTCGAGGTGCTCGAGATCTACTTCGGCGTCGTCGAATGCGGCATCAGCAGTGATGCCGGTCGCCGAAGTCATTGCCCGGCCGAGCACGATGGCGTTCAGCACCCCCTGTTGGAGGCGATCGGCAACGGTGGAGAATCGGGTGAGGTCCTGGAGGGCGGCAATCGCGTTGGGGATGTCGTCCTCGCTCATGCCAGCCCACTTGGTGGCGCAGAAGATGACGTTGTGCTCGTTGGCCATCGCTCGCACGTTGCCGGCGTCGATCTCGAGGTTGCTGCCGAGGAGCCCGTGGCCGTAGAGGGCGAGATGGGTCGGCCCGGTGGCGCTCCCGTCGACCGCGACGGTGGGGATGTTGCACGCGAACGGTGCGAGCAACGTTCCGTTCTGGGTGGGGATCTCGTCGGGACTGGTCAGGCCATCGGCGCCGTAGAAGAAGCCGTTGCCCGGCGATCCGTCGTTGGTGAGGAAGTTGGGCACCTCGACGATGCCTCGCACCTGGCGAGCGATGAGACCATCGGCATCGGTCGGGGGGAGGACCTCGCTCACGATGACGGTCGGGGAGTCGCCGACGGTTCCCAGCGCTTCGTCGCGGATGCCGATCATGCGCTCGGCGAGACTGCGGGTGCTCGCCACGGTGAAGTCCCACGCGAGGAACAGGTCGTCACGAACGATGCCCTCGGCCGCCAGTACTTCGAAGTTGCTCTCCATCGCCGAGCGTCGCGCTTCGAGCCAGTCGGGGCCGGCCACCCGGTCGCGGTATGCACGAAAGGCGGGGCCAGGGAGGGCGGGTCCCGACGCGGTTGTCAGGTTTCGCAGGGCTACGACGTAGCGCCGACCCTCCCCCAACACGACGGCCGGCTGGATCACCAGGAGTCGGTCGTCGTCGCTCGCGGCTTTGACGTCGAGCTCGGCCCAGAGCGGAATCCGCTCTCCGGTTGAGGCGTCGATGATCACGATCGGACTGTCGGGTTCCAGCGATGCCCCGATGTCGGTCCAGCTCGGGAGTTTCGATGCGACCGGGTCGAGCCCGGCGACGAACGTGAGGATCGAGGAGTTCGGGCTGAAGCCGTCGTTGCGATTCCACTCAGCAGGGTCGATGGCGGCGCCGCCGACGTTCACCGGCGTGCCGCCGGCCGGGAATGCGACGCGCAGGCCGGTGTCAGTGGCGGGGTCGGTGGTGGTGAAGAAGTCGCTCGGGTAGGGGAGCAGGCAGGCGCGGGGATCGAGCATGTCGCACCCGGCGACCGCGACGGCATCGAGTTCGGCGGCCAAGGCGTCATCGGTGGCGAGGGGTACCGCAGTGATCGGCGGTTCGGTGCTGGTGGTCACGCTCGGAGGGTCGGTGACCGTCGGCCGGCTGTCGCCCGAATCCGAGCATCCCGCGGCGATCAACGCTCCCGAGAGTGCCAATGCTCCTGCCGTCCTGAACCTGTTCACCGACTGTTCCCCCCGCGCCACCGTTGCCCGGACCCTACCCGGTCGATCCGGCCCGAATTCATGGGATCTCGACGTGCGAACCCCGGTTACCGAGTGGTAACTTACGGCTATGGCCGACTTCTCGCTCACCCTCAACGAGGACCAGCAGCAGCTGCAGCATTGGATCCACGAGTTCGCCAGGGACGTGATTCGCCCCGCCGCCCACGAATGGGATGAGCGGGAGGAGTTCCCCTGGCCCGTCGTCCAGGAGGCCGCCAAGAACGGTCTCTACGGGCTCGACTTCATCATGAACGCGATGGGGGATTCCTCCGGGCTCACCCTCCCCGTTGCCATCGAAGAGATCTTCTGGGGTGACGCCGGCATCGGCATGGCGATCATGGGATCGGGGCTCGCCGCAGCCGGCATCTCCAGTAACGGCACTCCCGAGCAGGTGATGGAGTGGGTGCCGCAGTGCTATGGCACCCCCGACAAGGTCCAGCTCGGCGCGTTCTGCGTCTCGGAGCCCGACGCCGGTTCCGACGTCTCGTCGCTGCGCACCCGCGCCGTGTACGACGAGGCCAACGACGAGTGGGTGCTGAACGGCACCAAGGCGTGGATCACCAATGGCGGCATCGCCGATGTCCACGTGGTCGTGGCCGCGGTCGATCCCGAGCTCAAAGGCCGGGGGCAGGCGTCGTTCGTCGTGCCGCCCGGCACCAAGGGCATCTCTCAGGGTCAGAAGTACAAGAAGCACGGCATCCGCGCCTCGCACACCGCTGAGGTGGTGCTCGAGGACTGCCGGGTGCCGGGCCGTTGCCTGCTCGGTGGCAAGGACAAGCTCGACGCCAAGTTGGCGCGGGCCCGCGAAATGGCCACCGGTTCGGGCGGCAAGCAGCCCGCGATGTCGACGTTCGAGGCCACCCGCCCGGCGGTCGGTGCCCAGGCGCTCGGTATCGCTCGGGCGGCCTACGAGTACTCCCTCGAGTACGCCAAGGAGCGCAAGGCGTTCGGCAAGCCGATCATCATGAACCAGGCGATCGCCTTCAAGCTCGCCAACATGATCACCGAGATCGACGCGTCGCGCCTGCTGATCTGGCGAGCGGCGTGGCTGGCCCGCAACGGCGGGTTCAAGAACGCCGAAGGCTCGCAGTCGAAGTGGAAGGCATCGGAAGTGGCGGTGCGCGTGACCGAGGACGCCATCCAGATTCTCGGCGGCTACGGCTACACCCGCGAGTACCCCGTCGAGCGCTGGCACCGCGATGCCAAGATCCACACGATCTTCGAAGGCACGTCGGAGATCCAGCAACTCGTGATCGCCCGGGCAATATCCGGCCTGCGTATCGAGTAGTTCTGTCTCGGTGCTGTTCGTGCGCCGGTTGGCGTCGGTTGCTCGAGTCAGCGCTCATGCCGGGGTCATCAGATGCTGCTCGCGGGCGTCAGCAAGGACTGCTCGCTCTCACCCAAGCTGGTCGCGGAACGCGCTTGGTGGTGTTCGGCGGCGTGTCGTTGTGATCGTCGCGAGAGGGAGCGAGTCTGCCGCTTGCTGAGAGAGCCGCGCCGCACTGAGGAGGTCCCCGGTCCCACGGCGCTTGGCGAACGGCAAGACTGTCCCTGTGGACGACGAGCCGACCCCGAGTTTGGCGGAGCTGGTCTCGACGCTGTCCATCGCCTCGGATCTCGGGATGGGCCGCCCGGTCGAGCGGGTGCTGCGCCAGACGGTGATCGCCATGCGGTTGGCCGACGCCGCGGGTGTCCATCCCGCAGTCCGAACGGCCGCGTACTACACTTCGCTGCTCACCTGGGTCGGCTGCGCCACTGATACGAGCGACCTCACCGTCCTGTTCGGGGAGGAGGAGGGGCTCTACGCCGACAGTCACGACGGCGACCTCACGCCGATGGCCATGGGCATGTTCGTGGTCCGCCACCTCGGCCGTGGTGGCCCCGCACTGCGGCGTGTCGGGATGGTCGGTCGCTTCCTCGCCACCGCGGGACGGTCGGTGCAGAAGGTGATGGAGGCGCACTGCATGGCCGCGGGTGACTTTGCCGAGCGCCTTGGCCTCGGTGATGACGTGCGCACTCCTCTCCTGCAGGCCTTCGAACGATGGGACGGCAAGGGCGTGCCCGGCAAGGTCTGCACAGACCAGGTCGCTCCCGCCATCCGGCTGGTGCACCTCGCCGACAACGTCGAGGCGTTCCACCACGCCGGCGGCGCCGAGGCGGCCATCGCCGTCGCGCTCGAGCGGAGGGGCACGCAGTTCGACCCCGAGCTGGTCGAGTGCTTCTGCGATCACGCCGCCGAGATCCTGCACGACCTCGGCGAGCTGTCGGCATGGGAGGAGGTCATCGCGCTCGACCCGTCGCTGGGCACACCGATGGACGATGCCCTGTTCGACGAGGCGCTGGCCACGTTCGGCGACTTCGCTGATCTCAAGGACCCGACCCGCACCGGTCACAGCCGCGCCGTCGCTTCCCTGGCCGGTGGAGCCGCTTCCTTCCTCGGCCTGCCGCCTGCCGAGGTGGCGAACGTCCGTCGGGCCGGCTGGCTCCACGACATCGGTGTCATCGGCGTGTCCAGCACGGTGTGGACGGATCCGCGCCCGTGGTCGGTCGGCCAGCGCGAGCGGTCCCGCACACACCCGTACTTGACCGAGCGAGTGCTGGCCCGCTCGCCCGCGCTGCAACCCATCGGGAAGTGCGCCGCGCTGCACCACGAGCGCCTCGACGGGTCGGGCTACCCCAAGGGACTGGCCGCCACCGCACTTCCGGTCAGCGCCCGCATCCTGGCGGCCGCCGACGTCTACGGAGCCTTGCGCCAGCCCCGGCCTCACCGGCCCGCGGTCGACGCATCAGCGGCCGAGCGGGTGCTGCGCAGCGAGGTCTCCGCAGGTCGCATCGATGGCGACGCCGTGAACGCGGTGCTGGCCGCCGCAGGCCACCGGGTGCGGCGACGGGCGGGTTTGCCCGGCGGGCTGACGCCGCGCGAGGTGGACGTGGTCGTGCAGCTGGCGCGGGGGCGATCGAACCCCGAGATCGCCGAGGCCCTCGGCGTGTCCCGGCGCACCGTCGCCTCCCACCTCGAGCACATCTACACGAAGCTCGGCGTGTCAGGCCGAACGGAGGCTGCGCTGTTCGCCATGCGCCACGGGCTCGTTGACGAGCCCACCGGCGGCTGACCAAGACTCTGGGAATGGCGCCAGCTGATGTCGTGTTCAGACCAGTTCGGCGATCATGGCCGCCGCGCGTCGCGCTCCATCCGTCTCGACCTCGCGGTAGTCGACCCTCCGGCCGATGGTGCGAGCAATGGCTTCGGCGAGGCGCTCCGGGTCGGTGGTGGCGTAGTCCATGCAGTTCCCTGCGCCGTATTGGTCGAGGCGGTGGCGAACGTGGAAGTTCTGCTCGAAGTGATGCGCGAGCGGGAAGTAGATGAAAGGCCGCTTGGAGGCGGTGAGCTCCATCGTGGTGGTGAGCCCGCCTTGCACGATGGCGAGGTCGCACACCGCCAGGTGGCGATAGAGGCGGTCGACGTAACCGCGGACTTCGAGACCGGGGTGCCGTGGGAGGCTGTCGGGGTCGATGCGCGGGCCGGCGACTGCGACCGTGCGGAGGCCAGGGACGGTTCTCCGGCGATCGGGTGCGCGGCGATCGCCATCTCGAGCAGTTCCTGGCCGACGCCGGACCCGCCGACGGTGATGATGCAGATCTGCTCGTCCTCGCCGTAGCCGAGCTCGGATCGCCACTGCGCGACCTGATCGGGAGTGGGCGGGGTGAAGCCGGTGATGTAGCCGGAGAAGTCGAAGTGCGCCTCGGTCCAGTCGCGGATGCTCGGGAGGTCGCGGCCGAACGTGTCGGGCACGACGTCGGCGGAGTTCCCGACGAAGATCGAGCGGTCACGGATACGCGGGAAGTTGCTGATGTGTTCGATCATCTCGGCGTTGTAGTCGGCGGTGAGGAACGCTTCGTCGTCGCCACCGTCGGGCATGGGGAGGTAGCCGACGAAGTCGGTCATCCACACGTGTGCGCCGCGCTTCAACTCCGGGTTCTCGTGCCAGTAGTGGTCGACGTCCCAGGCTTCGTCGCCGACGACGAGGTCGTACAGGCCGTCCTCGATGACCTCCTGGAAGAGCATGAAGTTGGCGACGAGGATCTCATCCATGCTGCGCAGTGCCTGGAAGCAATGCAGGTCGTGACCACAGGCTTCCGAGGCGATGTGCGCGGACTCGGATGCAAGCCAGGCGCTGGCAGGGTGAACCGCTTCACCTTCGTTCCTGAGCACAGCGGTGACCGGGTCCTGAGCGAGCCACTCGATCTCGATGTCGGGATGGAGCTGCCGGAGCTCGCTGGCGATGGCCAGGTCGCGGCGGACATGGCCGAGCCCGATCGGTGATGATACGTACAGAACCTTCTTGCGCCGGCTCGCACCTCGGGTCCAGACGTGACTCGCCGTTGCCCCGGTCGTCAAACGTGCGCTCATCGCGCCACCTGCTCGACGAAGTCATGCACCAGTCGGTTGAACCGGACCGGGTCGCGCAGGTTTGGCATGTGACCCGAGCCTTCGAACGAGACGAGCGTCCCGCTCGACAGCCGTGCGGCTTCTGCGCCGATGTCGTGCGATTGGATCCGATCGTCGCGTCCGTGAATGACCAATGTCGGGCAACGGGTCTCTGCGAGCAGATCGGCCACGGGTCGGCCTGGCGCGGGCTGCATCGCCTCCGCCTCGAGCATGCTCGGGCCGGCTCCTCTCGCCCATGCGAGTGCGTCTTCGAGCCCTTTGGTGGAGTGCGGCTCGGAGAACACCTGCTCGAAGAACCACCGCGTGAAATCGTCGTAGTGCGCATGCCAGTACGCCAGGTTGTAGCGATCCCAACCCTGCGGATGCTGCGGTGCCGGGTCGAAGAAGTGGTCGATGATCTGCGCCCGTTGCGGGAGCGCTGGTGCGAGAGGGAGCGCAGCGCCGACCAGCACGAGACCGGCGATCGTGTCCGGTCGCAACGCCGCAAGCTCCAACGCGTACCACGCCCCACGGGACAGACCGATGGCCACGGCGCGCTCGACGCCGCAGACGTCGAGCACCGCAGCGGCATCCGCGGCGTACGAGTGGGCGCGTGTAGCGGGCCGGGTCGGTCACGCGGTCCGAGGTGCCATTGCCTGGTCCGTCGTAGACCACCACCTGGAAGTGGCGGGCGAGGAATGGAACCTGCATCTTCCAGAACCGGGTGTGGATGATCGTCCAGGTCGGCAGCAGCAGGATCGTCGGTCGATCGGTTCGAGGCGCTGCGTTGTACACCTCGTAGCCGAGCGCGACGCCGTCGCGCACGACGGTGCCCTCGGTATCCGGGTGCCTAGCCCGCACGCCGTTCCTCCTGGGTTCGGAGCAAGAAACCGATGCTGCGCAGCGCGGATCGGCACGGCAATGCCGCCTCCTCGAACCCGAGCAGGATCATCGTCTCGATCCCCAAGAAGGCCGCGCCGACCAGCACCGCCAACTCCTCGGCGGTGAACGGACCCAGATCACCAAGTCTCGGTGCGACCTTCGACACCGTGCCGGTCAGCAGCTCGAACCAGCCGGCCAGGTTCTGACGCACAGCGGCGGCGAGCTCCTTGTCGGACCAGCCGGCGGCAGTCATCTCCTGCAGCACGCGCACGTAGCCCGACCTCAGGTCATCCTCCAAGAAGTCGCACGCCTGCTCCCATTGGCGCCACAACGGCATCTCGGCGCCGTAGAGCCGGGCCTGGCGTCGCAGCAGCATCGCGTTCTCCTCTTCGAGCACCGCCAGCACGAGGTTCTGTCGCGACCCGAAGTGGTAGTGGATCTGGCTCAACGGCACGCCCGCGGCGTCGGCCACTCGCCGGGTCGATAGCCCGGCATACCCAGAGTCGAGGAGCGCCGTCTTTCCCGCAGCCAGGATCTGCGCCCTCGTCTCTACTGTCGTCGCCACCGCTGGACCCCCCTCGATCGGTCGATCGATCGAGAGACTAACCATGATCGACCATCACGTCAAGACTCCCAGTACTGATGCCTTCCGGGCACGTCTGCAGACTGGGTCTTGACGAGGCGATGAAGTTCGATCACAATTCGGTCGATCGACCGAAAGACGAGGAAACATCATTTTCTGAGAGGAACCCTGTGGAACCATCGCCAACGTCAGCGAGCGACTGGACGTCGCCGCCGAACCTCAGAGCGGCTTCGGTCTCGGAGCTCCGCTCTCACGGGGAGATCGAGAGCAAGTTCGACAGCAACGTCGGTCAGCTGACCGATTCGTCGATCGTCCGTGATCAGTACAACGGACGCATGACCTCCACCCCGAGCACCCGGACCCAGCAGGCGACCACCGACGAGGCGGTCAAGTTCGCCGTCGCCGGCCGATTCATCGACGGGCTCGCCGCTCGTGACTTCGACGCCTTGGTGGGTTCTCTCACCGACGATGTCGCCTTCCGGGCTCTGCTCCCGCGGAGGGTGCTCGACCTCGAGGGCAGCGCCGCCGTGCGTGCCACCTTCGACAAGTGGTTCGGCGCCGCCGAACGCTGGGAGCTGGTCGAGGCGGTCGTCGGCGAGATCGGTGGTCGCATCCACCTGCGCTGGCGGCTGCGGTTGACCAACCCGGACGTCGGCCCGGGCACGTTCCTGGTCGAGCAGCAGGTCTACGCGGATACCGGACCCGACGGCCGCCTGCGAGATGTCGCCCTCCTGTGCACCGGCTACCTCCGGGACGCGACATGAGCGAGCTCGTGTGGGGCGCGTGGGACGACGCCGTCCGCGACGACCCGTTCCCGGTGTTCGCCGAGGCGCGGCGCCGTTGCCCGGTGCAGCACGTCCAGCTGCCCGACGGCCATGTGGCCTGGGTGGTGCTCGGTCACGACGCCGCCCGCCAGGCGCTGGGCGACGCGCGCCTGTCCAAGAACATGGTCGCCGCGCTGGAGCAGGACCCCGAGGTGGTGGCGGAGGGGCTGCCCGGGCCCGAGTTCGCCCACCACATGCTGGCCATGGATGCACCGGATCACGGGCGCCTGCGGGGCCTGGTGGCAGAGGCGTTTCGGCCGTCGCGAGTGGCGGCGATGCGACCGGCGATCGAGCGTCTCGCCGACGAGCTGCTCGACGCGATGGCCGCCGAAGGGCCCGACGCCGTCGTCGACTTGCGCGCGGGCTTCGCCCATCCGCTGCCGTTTGCAGTCATCTGCGAGTTGTTGGGCGTGGACGACGCCCGCCGGCGCACCCTCCACGATGCGTTCGCCACGCTGCTGCTGCCCTGGCCGTCGCCCCCGCCGCCGGAGGCGGTTGCCGCGTCCGACGTCGTGACCGGCACGCTGCGAGCCCTCGTCGCAGGTGCCGGGCCGGACCACGATGGCGACCTCGTCGCCGCGCTCGTCGACGCCGTCCGTCGTGGCGCAGCGACCGAGCCCGAGGCGTTGTCGTCGCTGTTCCAGCTCGTGGTCGCCGGCCACGACACCACCAGCAGCCTGATCGGCAACGGCGTCGTCGCCCTGCTCGACCACCCCGACCAGATGGCGACGCTGCAACGGGAGCCGCATCTGCTCACGGAGGCCATCGAGGAGCTGCTGCGCTTCACCGCCGCCGTGCCCCACGCCACCTTCCGGGTGACCACCGAGCCGGTCGCCCTCGGCGGCGTCACGGTTCCGGCCGGTCAGCAAGTGCTGGTCGTCCTCGGCGCGGCCAACCGCGACCCATCCGTCTTCACCGACCCCGACCGCCTCGACGTCACCCGTCGCGACCGCCGGCACCTGGCCTTCGGTCACGGCCCCCACCACTGCCTCGGCGCACCGCTCGCCAGGTTGGAGGCCGAGGTGGCCTTCCGCCGGCTGCTCGATCGCTTCCCGGACATGCGCCTGGCCGTCCCTCGGGACGAGCTCGCATGGTCGCACGGCGACGGACTCGTGCTGCGCGGCTTGGCCGCGCTGCCCGTCGTACTCGGCCCCGACCGTCGCCGCCCATCTCTCACCAACACCACCTACCCAAAGGAGCAACCACAATGACGACCACCACCACCAACACAGAGCGGCCCGTCGACAACGGCGTGAACGTCGAGGCACTTCTCGGCGCACGCGATGCGCTGTCGCAGGCGCCGGCTGCAGCGGAGTTCACGTGGAAGGCCACGTGCACGTGGCAGCGCGGCACCCACAGCCGCTCGACCGTGGACGGCTTCGCCGGTCTCGGCACCGAGCACCGACACACCAGCACCTACATCTTCGACGTCGACCACCCCGAGTGCTTCGCCTCAGCGGACAACGGCGCGACGCCGGTGGAGTACGTGCTCGTCGGCCTCGCCGGCTGCCTGACGGCCGGTGTGGCCTCCGTCGCACAACACCGCGGCATCCAGCTCCGCTCTGTCACCGCGATCGTCGAAGGCGAGATGAACGTGCTCGGCATCCTGGGTGCCGACCCGGACGTGCGCAACGGGTTCAACCGGATCACTGCCCGCTTCGCCATCGACGCCGACGCTCCACGCGAGGACCTCGAGGCGCTGCTCGCCCAGTCGCAGAAGCGATCGGCCGTGTTCGACGTGGTGACCAACCCGACCGACGTCGTCGTCGAACTGGTCTGAGGCGGTGCGGACCACCGCGGTTGTCATCGGGGCCGGCCACGCCGGGCTGGCGATGAGCCGGCGACTCACCGAACGCGCGGTCGAGCACGTCGTGCTCGACCGCGGTGAGATCGCCGACTCGTGGTGCACGAAGCGCTGGCCCGGTCTGCGGCTGCTCACTCCCAACTGGATGCTCGGGCTGCCCGGCCAACCCGCCGAGCAGCCCGACCCCGACGGCTTCCTGACCGCTCCAGAAGTCGCTGATCTCCTGCGCGGCTATGCCCACCGCATTGCAGCGCCGGTCCGCCCGCACACGACGGTGCGATCGGTGCGGCGCAGCCGCCACGGCTACGAGGTCCAGACAGACGCCGACACCTGGCAGACGAGAGCGGTCGTCCTCGCCACCGGCGGGAGCTCGGTCCCCGTCGTCCCCGGCTTCGCCGGCGCGCTGCCGCCGTCGTCGGTCACCCAGCTCACCGCGTTCGACTACCGCGGCCCGGACTCGATCCCCGACGGTGGCGTGCTCGTGGTCGGCGCATCGGCAACGGGCCTCCAACTCGCTGGCGAGCTTCGGCGCGCCGGCCGACCCGTGACCTTGGCCGTGGGGGAGCACGTCCGTCTGCCCCGCACGTATCGCGGACGCGACATCTTCTGGTGGCTGCACTCGACCGGTGTGCTTGCAGAGCGCCACGACGAGGTGGACGACCTCGCACGTGCCCGCCGCCTGCCCTCGCCGCAGCTCACGGGCTCAGCGGTGCCGGTCGACCTCGCCGCCCTCGCGGCCGACGGCGTCCACCTCGTAGGTCGGCTCGCTGCCGTTGACGGTGGGATCGCCCGCTTCTCGGGCTCGCTGCGCAACGTTTGCGCCCTGGCCGACCTCAAGATGGCCCGCTTCCTCACCCGCGCTGACGAATGGGCGAGGAACGCCGGTCTCGACGACGACCTCCCGGCACCCGACCGGCCCGAACAGACCCCCGTGCCGGACAGGCCCTGCCTGGCGCTCGACCTAGCCGCCGCCGACGTTCGCACCGTGATTTGGGCGACCGGGTTCCGACCCGACCACTCGTGGCTCGAACTCCCCGTTCTCGACCGGTGGGGACGCCTCCGCCACGACGGCGGCGTCGTGGCCGATGCCCCAGGTGTCTATGCGCTCGGGCTCCCGATGCTGCGCACCCGGGCATCGACCTTCATTCATGGGGCTGCAGCCGACACTGAGGCGCTCGCTGACCAGCTGGTGGCCCGCCTCGGTCATTGAGGAATCGCCGGGTGCCGCTCGAAGGCTCTTGATGATCCTGTACTGCGGTCAGGGGCCGAGGTGGGCGGCGGGGATGACGACGACGCCGTCAGGTCGGGTGTAGCCGTATCCGGTAGCGGTGACCACGGCGAGGGTTGCCGGTTCGCCGACTTTGGTCGTGTCGACCTTGCGGGCGAAGGCGAGCAGGTTGGTAGCAGCCATGTCGATGTCGGCCTGGCCGAGCTTCACCTCGAATGCCGCCCAGCGTCCGTCGCCGGCGGTGACGACCGCGTCGATCTCCAGATCGTCGGAGTCGCGATAGTGCTGCACGGTGCCGTCCACGACGTTGGCGAACACTCGCATGTCACGTACGACGAGCGCTTCGAACAGGTATCCGAAGTAGTTGAGGTCGGCGAGCAGTTGGTCTGGTCCGGTGCGCAGCGCAGCAACAGCGACCGACGGGTCGCAGAACTGCACTCGTGGCGAGGTGCGCAAGCGGGCCCGTGAACGCAGGTGTGACGACCATGCCTCCAACGGGTCGAGCACCATCAGGCGCTCCAGCGGTGCCAGGTAGTCGTAGACCGTCGACCGTGCGATGTCAGAGTCGTCGGTGCTCGCGTCCTGTGCGACGCGGGTGACGACGTAGTCCATCCCGATGTTGCGGGCGAGTGCTTGCAGCACCCGTAGCGCAAGCCGGGGATGACGCCGGGCCGGGTCGATGGTGGGCAGGTCCACCTCGGTGATCGTGGTGACGTAGTCGATGTTCGCCCGCGCCGCAGCGGCGACCGTTCTCGTCAGGTTCAGCGGCCAACCACCACGAACGACCAGCTCGGCGTAGCGGGGCACGGTTACCTCAGTCGGTTTGGCGGTCGGCCGGTGTCCGTCGAGCAGCGCCGCCAACGACATCTCACCGGTCGAGTCGCCCGATTCGAACAGGCTCATCGGTCGCATCGTCAGACGGGCGAAGCGACCGGCGCCGCTGTGGCGGCGGGTGTCGTCGGGCGGGGTGGCGGAACCGGTGAGGATGTACAGCCCGGTGCCTTGGCGGCGGTCTACCTCGGCGCGGACGTGGTTCCACACGCGAGTGGCATCGAGCTGCCACTCGTCGACGAGCTGGGGTGGGTCGCCGGACAGCACCAGGTTCGGGTCCACACCCAGCGCAGCGTGTGCCTGTTCGTCAGTGTCGAGGTAGACGCGGCTGGCGGCCTGCTGTTCGGCGGTGAACGTCTTCCCGCACGCCTTCGGGCCTTCGATCAGCACCGCTCCCGCGGACGTGAGCCGGTCGGCCAGCAAGGCGTCGACGACACGGGGACGATACACAACCACTTCACCAGACTACACGTTGCAGCCATTCAAGGCTACATATTGCGGTCCGTTGGGATGCAGGTCGCGGCCACTCTGGGCTACAGATTGCGCTTGGAGTACCCGCTGACGATTATTCGTCTAGTTGCGTTTGTGTCGTTTGTGAATGAGACTCGTCGCATGGACGGGTCGAACGCCGAGGTGTTCGTTCTGGGGGAGCCTGATCGTGTCGTCGTCGCGTCGATCGATTCTGAGCGGTCGTCAGTGAGCGTTCGGGTGGGCGACGAGACGGTTGTGCTACCTGCCGATGCGAGCCGTGCTGTGCGGGCCCTGCTGCGGGCTCTTGCGTCCGGAGACCCCGTTCATGTCGTGCCCCTCGATGCGGAACTCACCACGCAGCAGGCCGCCGATCTGCTCGGGCTCTCGCGGACGTACGTGGTCCGGTTGATCGACCAAGGGTCGCTACCGGCCCACATGGCCGGTACACATCGTCGGCTGCTGGCGAGCGACGTGCTCGCCTATCGGCAGCGGCGCGCCACCAAGCTCGCAGCGCTGGGCGAGTTGACCGAGGCCGGGGAGGAACTCGGGCTGAGCTACTGACGCCGCCAGCCAACCACCGGTCGACTGGTCTGGGACGTCCCAGGGAGTCCCTGACGCGGATCGGGAATGCCATCGGGAACATTGCCGGGAACATCCCTGGCGATTTCTGCGAATCGGGAACTTGGCCGGGAGCATCTCCGGGATGCCTGAAGCGCACCATCCCGGGCCATGGACACGGCATTGGGCACTCCCGGCACCAGCGTCGAGCGGGTCGAGGCGGCTCACAGGCTGCTGACGATCAAGGAGGCCGCCGCAGAGATGCGGATCTGCCTCTCGCACGCTTACGAGCTCGCGCACGAGTACCTCAACAGCGGCGGCACCTCCGGGCTGCCGGTGCTGCGATTCGGCACCTGCATGCGTGTCCCACGATAAGCACTCGACGTGCTGATCACCACCGGTCGCGTCGTCCAACTCGCCGACGTAACCGTGCCCACCGACGGGCTCCACCGTGCGAGCTGACACCAGTCTCCACGAGTCCGTCGTCGCGCCGGCCCCCGGCCCCCTCCAGTGACGAACGCCTGGTCACGACGGCGGACCCTTGCCGTCACTCGGCGGGCGGGCCGGCGATGATAATGCCGTTACGGGCGGCCGCGTCGACGAGGGCGGCGACATCCGGGGGCTGCGGCACGGGGAGTACCATCTCGTGCGCCGGCTCACCGGCCGCCCGGAAGAACTGCTCGGCGCCGCCAGGGGTGGCGATCAGCACGAGGCGGGCGACATCACTGGTGATCGCGAAGGCATGCGACACACCGCGAGGGGCGAAGGCGAAGCCGCCGGCGCCCACCGATGTCGTGACGCCGCCGACGGTGACGTCCATGCTGCCTTCCAGGACCAGGAATGCCTCGTCCTCGCGCTCGTGCACGTGGGGCGGCGGAGTGCCGTCGGCCGTGGCCCACATCTCCCAGACGGAGTACAGGCCGCCGGTGTCCTCTGCGGTGGCCCGCTCGATCATCAGGCTGTTGGTGACCCAGTTGGCCTGATGGTGGTCGCCGATCGGACCGATGGCGTTGATGGAGTCGAGTGTTGCAGGCATGACGCCCTCCTTAATAGTGCCTTTTGCAGTATTGCAGGCGATGACGGCATCTAATACTGTATTTTGCAGTATGTCAAGAACTTCTTCGAACGAGCTCACGCCCACGTCCTACGCGATGCTCGGGCTGCTCGCCCTGCGACCGTGGACCACCTACGAGCTGGCCAAGCAGATGCAGCGCAGCGTGCGCTGGTTCTGGGCTCGCGCCGAGCGCAAGCTGTACGACGAACCCAAGCACCTCGCTGCCTGCGGCCTGGCCACGACCCGCTCGACGATGACCGGCAAGCGGGCCAGCACCGTCTACGAGATCACCGCCGAAGGCCGCGCTGCGTTGCGGGACTGGATGGCCTCCCCGGACTTCGATCCCCCACAGATCGAGATGGAGGGCATGATCCACGTGTTCTTCGCCGAGAACGGCACGCCCGATCAGCTGATCGCTGCAGTGCGACGGATGGGCACCCAAGCAGTCGCCGCCCTGGCCGAGCTGCACCTGATGAGCGCAGCAATTGTCGCCGGCGACGAACCGTTCCCCGAACGGCGGGCGATGAACGCGGTCACCATCGAGCTGTGGGCGCGCCTCCATGAGACGACTCGCGACTGGTCGAGATGGGCCGAGCGCGAGGTCGCGTCGTGGCCACCGGCGCGCCGCAACCGGCGGATCGTCCCAGCTGGACCACCGGAGCGAGGCCGCGAGTTGTTCGCCGCGATCGCCGAGCGGACGGCGCAGCCATGAGCCGCGATGTCGTGCGGGACATCCGGCCAGGCGACCGATGGTGGTGGTCGTGGCCCACCCCGATGACGAGACGTTCGGCTGTGGTTCGCTGATCGCCCACTCAGCCCGGCGAGGCGCGCATGTGACGGTCATCAGCGCCACACGTGGCGAGGCGGGCGAGCGAACTCCCACCATCGCAGCGGACGCCGATCTCGGCGACGTGCGCGCAGCCGAGCTCTTCGAAGCGGCCAGGTTGCTCGGCGCCGACGATGTCGAGCTGCTGCACTACGCGGACTCGGGGTTCGACGGTGAACTGCCCGTGGGATCGCTGTGCGCAGCGCCGCTCGCCGAGCTGACGAGGTGGCTCGTTGGCCTGGTCGGCCTGCCGAACCATCTGATGCGGCGGTGGCTGGACGAGATCCGCGCCGTCGATCCCGACAGGTCCGTATCAGGCCATCGACGCGTCCCGGTTGGGCACTCCCGACCATCTGGTGACCGATGTGATCGAGCATCCCGATCTGCTGGGCCTGCGTGAGCGAGCGATCGCCGCCCACCGCTCGCAGCGATCACCCTTCGAGGATCTCAGCCCCGATCTGCGGCGCAGCTTTCTGATCGACACCCACCTCATCCGGGCGTGGTGAGCCCGTTCCGAGGCACCCGGGCTCTCCAGCCCGGCGGCGGTCAGCGGCGGCGGGGTAAGCCGCGGCGGACGCGGATCAAGATCCGCACCATCTCCTCGGCCAGCTCCGACGGCTGTCCCAGAAGTGCTGGTAGGGGCGCCCGTTCGCCGTCCTCAGCGTCGGACCTGCGTTCGATTCAGGAAGGCGCACCGTCAAGGCTCAGGGGCCGAGGGTGGCGGCGGGGATGACGACGACGCCGTCGGGCCGGGTGAAGCCGTAGCCGGTGGCGGTGACCACGGCGAGCGTCGCCGGTTCGCCGATCTTGGTCGTGTCGACCTTGCGAGCAAAGGCGAGCAGGTTGGCGGCAGCCATGTCGATGTCGGCCTGGCCGAGCTTCACCTCGAGCGCCGCCCAGCGTCCGTCGCCGGCGGTGACGACCCAGTCGATCTCCAGATCGTCGGAGTCCCGATAGTGCTGCACCGTGCCATCCACGACGCTGGCGAACACTCGCCACGCCTCCAACGGGTCGAGCAGCATCAGGCGCTCCAGCGGTGCCAAGTAGTCGTAGACCGACGAGCGTGCGATGTCAGAGTCGTCCGTGGTACTTTCCTTAGCAGTTAATTAAATCGTATGGAAAGTTCGGAGGCGGTCCCGGTGACGACAGCGAACGCAACGCTCGACGATGCACGGCTCGATGAAACCTTCGCCGCCCTTGCGAACTCGACACGGCGGGCGATCCTGGCTCGCCTTGCCGACGGCGAGGCGAGTGTCAACGATCTCGCTGCGCCGTTCGATCTGACGCTCCCGGCGATCTCCAAGCACATCAAGGTGCTCGAGCACGCTGGGCTCATCACCCGCGGTCGGCGGGCGCAATTCCGGCCATGCACCATCGACGCGACCCCGCTCGCCGAAGTCGCGAGTTGGGCCGAGCAGTACCGGCACATCTGGGATGACCGGTTCGACCGCATGGCCCACTACGTGCGAGAGCTGCAGAACACCCACGACAAGAACGAGGAATGACCAATGACTGACACGAAAGACGTCCGGATCGAGCGCACCTTCGAGGCGCCCATCGACCTCATCTGGGCGATGTGGACCGAACCGGAACACTTCGCCAACTGGTACGGCCCCATGGGCGCCAGGGTCCCGAAGGCCGACATGGACGTCCGGGTCGGCGGCCGCCGCCACATCGCGATGGAGATGGAGACCCCAGGCGGTCCGATGCAGATGTACTTCGTGGGCGAGTACCGCGAGATCGACCCCAAGACCCGCCTCGTCTACACCGAGAGCATGGCCGATGCAGACGGCAACGCCATGACCGCCGAGCAGATGGGCATGCCTGCCGGCGCACATCTGGAGACTTCGATCATTGTCGAGCTCGAAGACCTGGGCGACCGCACCCGGATGATCATGACCCACATCGGGGTTCCCGCCGACTCTCCCGGTGGCCAGGGTTGGGCGATGGCGATCGACAAGATGGAAGCCCGAGTCGCCGAACTCCGCCGCTGACCACGGTGCGAGTCGGAGTCGGCATCCGTCTCGCACTGGCTCAGTTCGTCGTTCGCCGTTCGCCGGTCGCGGCGAGCACCCGGTTCACACCGCAATTCCGAGTCCAGGTATGAGCGAAACGTGGCGCAGTGAGGTCACCGAGTGAACGTGAGGTGAGTGACGCCGCTGGGTGTCGAGACCACCTCCACGTCGTACTGCTGTTCCAACGCCTCCAGGCCTTCCCACAGCCGAACACCGCGGCCGAGCAGGATCGGCACCTGCACGACGTGCAGATGGTCGACAAGACCGTCGGCGAGGAACGCGCGCACCACCGTCGGGCCTCCGCCGATGCGGACGTCCCGACCGGCAGCAGCTTGCCGTGCCACGTCGAGTGCATCGGCCGGTGCGGCGTCGAGGAAGTGGAACGTCGTACCGCCTTCCATCTCCAGCGACGGGAGCGGACGGTGGGTCAGGACGTACGTCGGCGTGTGGAACGGCGGGTTGTCGCCCCACCACCCGCGCCACTCCGGGTCGTCCTGCCAGCCCGGAGGGCCGAACTTGTTGGCGCCCATGATCTCCGCACCGATCCCGGGTCCGTGCCGGTCGGCCATCGAGTGATCGACACCCTCGGTGCCGCCCGGCTCACCAAGGATCTCGCGGTGGGCGAACCGAGTGGCGAGCATCCACTCGTGGAGCCGATGCCCGGCGTGGCCGAAGGGCGTGTCGAAAGCCTGCCCCTCACCGGTGGCGAACCCATCGAGCGAGATCGAGAAGTTGTGGATGCGGACGCGCGACATGGCGGCTCCTCCGGATTGGGAGAACGCGAAGATAACCGAACTCGGACTGCACGAGGATCGACGCCGCGCACCTGTCAGACGTCGCAGGTGGACGCCCATCGTCCACGGCGCAGTCACTCTTCCGTCAACGTCGATACCGGTTTTCCGAGACCAGCACAGCCCGAGCCGCCAGAATTGCTGGCGATGAACGTCGAACAGAACCACCCGGATCTTCAACCTGAGGATGAACGCGTGGCCCTGACTCAGCGGCTCGACCACTATCGGACGATCATTCGGGCAGCGCTCGACGGACTCGAATGGGCAGACGCGTCGAGGCGGCTACTTCCGTCGACCGATCTCACGATTGCGGGGATCGTCAAGCACCTGGCCTGGGCTGAGGACCGATGGTTCCAGGGTCGACTGCTCGGCCAGAAGATGCCCCCGCCTTGGGACTCACCCGGTAGCGATGATCCCGACGCTGCCATGGCACTCACGTCGAACGACACGACTGACGGCGTGGTCTCGCTCTACGACTTGGCATGCAGCCGAAGTCGCTCGGCGCTCGCCCTCTGCGACTCCCTGAGCCGCGTCGCCACTGTCCCGTCGTTCGGGAAGGGCCCGGTCAATGCCCGTTGGATCCTTGTTCACATGATCGACGAGACGGCTCGGCACGCGGGTCACCTCGATCTGCTCCACGACCATCTTCAGAACACATGACGAGCGCCCCGCGCTCCGAGCATCAGACGGTGGAGCAGCGCTGCGGGTCAGTGGGCAGCAGAATCTGCCAACAATGGCGGCCACTGACTTGACGCATAGTTGCCCCCCCGGGGTCGCGTGTTATCGAGTGTCGATCACCCTCAGATCGCGCCGGCCGCCAAGCGGGGTGGTGCCCGTGGGACACTGGCGGGCGTGCCGACGCGACCACCGCGCTTGAAGCCCGGCGACAACGTCGCCGTGGTTTCGACGTCGTGGGGAGGTCCGCACGAGTTCCCGTCGGTGTACCGGGCGGGGATCGCGGCGTTGGAACGGCTGGGGCTGGTCGTTCGCGAGTACCCGGGCACGTGCCGTCCGGCGGCAGAGCTTCGTGCGGATCCGCGGGGCAGGGCGGCTGATCTGAACGCCGCGTTCGCGGACCCGTCGATCGCTGGGATCCTCGCGTCGATCGGTGGTGACGACTCGGCGAGAATCCTGCCGCACCTCGACCCGGAGACGATCCGCAAGAACCCGAAGGTGTTCATGGGGTACTCGGACACCGCGACCCAACTGCTGTTTGCGCATCAGCTCGGTCTGGTGACCTTCAACGGGCCGGCGGTCATGGCGGGCTTCGCACAGTCCGCTTGGTTCCCCACGTTCGAAGCGCATGTCCGTGCGATCTTGTTCGAACCGACACCGACGTACGACTTCGTTCCGTATCCGTACTGGGTGGACGGCTATGCCGACTGGAACCGGACCGAGGACCCTGCTGCGGTGGGTGAGCTGCGACCCGGCGACGGCTGGCGGTTCTTGAACGGTCACGACCCGGTTCGCGGGCCCCTCGTCGGCGGATGCATCGAGGTCCTCGAGTTCCTGAAGGGCTCTCGATACTGGCCGTTCGAGGAATGGTGGACCGGCAGGATCCTGTTCCTCGAGACGTCCGAGGACGAACCGACCGTCGAGCAGGTTCGCTATTGGCTGTTCAACTACGGCGTCCAAGGTGTGTTCGAGCGGATCAGCGGGCTGATCGTGGGCCGCGCCCGCGGCTACAGCGACGACGACAAACGTGCGCTCGACGACGCTGTCCACTCGGTCGTCATCGAGGAGTTCGGCGCAGCGCATGTCGCCATCGCGACCAACATGGACTTCGGGCACACCGATCCTCAATGGATCCTGCCCCTCGGCGTGACCGCCGAGCTCCACCCGGGCGCGCACCGATTCAGACTGCTCGAACCTGCGGTCGACTGAGCAACCCCGGCGAGCGGCAAGTGGGGAACTCGTGCACGGGTGCAAGCGTCTGATTGGCATGCGGGTTGTTCGCGCTCTGTTGGCTGGCGTTCTGGCGGTTGGGCCCGCGGCGTGCGGCGGAGCGTCGTCGGGTGGCCCTGACGATGGCCGATCGATCTTGTCTTCATCCGACCAGTTGGAGGTCACGTTGCCCTCGTCCGGCCAGTTGGAGGTCATCGTGACGGCGTCGGGCCGAGGCGGTCTCATCGACTCGGTCGGTGTCGCCGATCTCGAGGCGGTCGGCGGCGCGGGTGCTGACGAGCCGCGGCTGCGCTTCGGTTTGTCGCTCAACGACTGCTGCGGGGAGCGCAACTCGAGCTCTCGCCCGGCACGTTCACGTCGCAGTTGCGGCCCACGTTCCATTGGGTCGATGACGTCATCGATCCGGAGACCATCGAGATCACCCTGCGATTCGATGTCTCTGCTCCAGCGCCCGAGACATCCGGTGGGACGACACCGACCGCCACCGCGCACCGACCCCTGACCGTGGTGGGCGGCGGCCTGAACCTCGTTCCCTTCCCGTTCGCGGGTCTCGCGGACGATGACGACACGCTCCAGACATTGCTGGCTGGTTCGAGCCACCCGATCAAGGTCGACGAGCTCGCAATCGACTGGGCCGCCCAGGCGGCGATCGTGGTGTCGATCGGTGAGGATCTGTGTCCTTCGGTGTTGGACCGCATCGACGTGGCGGGCGGTGTCGCCACGCCGGTGTTCGTGAGCGCCGGCTACCTGATGTGCGAGGCGCCACTCCTGTCGTACACGGTGATCGCCGCCGTCGACCGCGATGAACTCGCCGGTGTCACACAGCTGCACTTGCCTTCGGATCTGATGGTCACCGATGTCGACACCGTGGTGGATGTGTCGGTGGCCCGGGCGAACGGCGACCCGAGTGTGGTGCCGATCGTCGCCGACTTCGGCGAGTGTTCGGGAAGCGTACCGCTGCCGCCGCGCGGCGAGGTGGTGAGCGGCCGACTCGACGACGGCACGCCCGTCTTCGTCGTGCATCACCACGGCGGGACCGTGAGCGCCCTCGACCCGCGAGGCGCCGATCAGTCGGTGCCCGGGCTGTACCAAGTCGTTCGGTGGGTCGCCGCGACCCGGAACTTCCTGGGCCATGGAGCGTGGGACGAGTACGGCCGCCGCCTCGACGGTTTCCGAGCCTCGGATCTGCGGGGCTACGCGACGAGAGTCTCCGACGGCAACGTCGAGATCGGCAGCCTCGTGCCGGCCCCGTCGGGTTCCCCCATCACGTCGACCGACAGGCCACCAGCCATGACCGACCGTTCTGTCGAGGTCGACCAACTGCTCGAGATGACGTCTGCCCTCGACCTCACACCTGGGACGACGGCCTGGATCGACGGCGTCGTGTATGCGACGCCGGACGGCGCACGCGTCTGTACCGAGCAGGGATCGATGGCTCTCGCGACGACACCCATCACCGTGGCTCCGGGGTCGATCGGTTGTCCAGCCGGGTCGCCGGTTGCGTTCGGTATCGCTGGGACACCTGGCTCCGTCAGCTACTTCGTCGGACCGCTCCTGGCCACCCGCACCGAGGATGGCTTCGAACTGATCGCCGCGACCGGTGGCTACGGCTCGTTCGCTCTCTGACCGAAGTGTCGAAGCTGGTTGAGTCGACACGCTGCCGAGTCTGGGACTCTCGGGTACTCGCCCGGGTCCCCCGTGTGCCGGGGGGACTTTGGTCCCTTGATTTTCGACAGGATCGGCTCAGCGTTGACATATGGCTGAACTGCTGGTGGCTGAGAACGTGCGAAAGGTGTACCGGACGGCGGCTGGTGAGGTCGAAGCTCTGCGAGGACTCGACCTCGCTGTGGGCGAGGGTGAGTTCGTGGCGATGATGGGTCCGTCGGGTTGCGGCAAGACAACGCTGCTCAACTGCTTGTCCGGGCTCGATGACATCGATGGTGGCAGGGTTCTGCTCGACGGCAAATGCCTGCATGAGATGAAGGACGCCGATCGCACCCGAGATCGAGCAGGGTCGATGGGGTTCGTGTTCCAGGCGTTCAACCTGATCCCGGTGCTGAGTGCGGTGGAGAACGTGGAGTTGCCGCTGTTGCTCGCGGGCACCGATGATGGCGAGGCCCGTCGTCGGGCGGTGGCGACGTTGGAACGAGTGGGGTTGGGCCATCGGGTCGACCATCGCCCGCCGGAGTTGTCGGGTGGCGAGCAGCAGCGAGTGACGATCGCAAGGGCTTTGGCCGGCCGGCCACGTCTGGTGTGGGCGGACGAGCCGACTGGTGCGTTGGACTCGGAGAGCGCGACCGAGGTCATGGACCTGTTGTGCGAGTTGCACGCCGCGGGGATGACCTTGATCCTGGTCACCCATGACGCCTCGGTGGGCGGGCGCGCGGAACGGCTGGTGCGGATGCGAGACGGCGCGATCAAGTCCGATGAACGAGTACTGGCATCGATCGGTGTCCCGTGATGATCAGCGTGGCGGTCCTGGCGTCGCTCCCGTTCGTGTGGCTGATGCTCCGTCGGAGGACGTTGCGCCGACTGGCGATTCGGAACGCGAGTCGCCGCCCGGTCGAGGCGATGTTGGTGGTGGTCGGCTCGATGCTGGGCACGGCAATCATCACCGGCTCGCTCGTGGTGGGCGACACGATCGACCGCTCGATCCGGGCGTCGGCGTATGACCAACTCGGGCCGATCGACGAGACGGTCTCGGTGGTCGGTCTGGAACCGGGCGCGGCGCTGGTCTCCCGGTTCGCTGGGTTCTCCTCGCCCGACGTCGACGGAGTCTTGTCGTTCGTCACCGCTGGCGCGTCGGCGGTCAACGCGGCCGCCGACGGTGGTACTCAGCCGCGGGCTCAGTTGCTCGAGGTCGACTTCGCCGCCGCCCGTGCCTTCGGCGCGGACCCGACGATCACCGGGATCGAGGGCGATACGCCCGAGCCGGGGCGAGCGGCGATCACCGTCGACCTCGCCCGGAAGCTGAACCTCGCCACGGGAGACACGGTGATCGTGTTCGCCTACGGCCAGCAGCTGCAGCTGAGCGTCGACCGGGTGTTGCCACGACGGGGCGTTGCCGGCTACTGGACCATCGATGGACGTCAACAGTCGTACAACGTGCTGGTCGCTCCGGGGACGATCGCATCGCTGATCGATCAGGCCGGCGGTGCGCCGACAGCTCCCGGCGACGCAGGGTCGGTGCCGCCGGAAGTGATCGTCGGCATTTCGAACGCCGGTGGGGTCGAGTCCGGTGCGGGCCTGTCAGACGCGGTCAGCGCAACGGTCAACGATCTCGTCGCGCCAGTGGGGCTTCGGGCCGTTCCCGCCAAGGAGGCGCTGCTCGACTTCGCCGACACGAACGGGAAGGGTCTGAGCCAGCTCTACTTCACCATCGGCATGTTCGCGGTGGCCGCCGGGGTGATGCTGCTGGTGAACATCTTCGTCATGTTGGCCGACGAGCGACGCTCGGAGCTGGGCATGCTCCGCGCGATCGGGATGCGCCGCCGACCCCTTGTCGGCGCGTTCGCCCTGGAAGGTTGGTTCTACGCGACGATCGCGGCTGTGCTCGGCTCGGTGGCCGGCATCGGTGTTGGACGCGTGATCGCGTGGCGAGCCGACACCATCTTGAGCAGCGGGCGCGAGGACGTGGCGTTGAAGATGGAGTTCAGCTTCACCAGCGCGACTGTGTTGAACGGCTTTGCGCTCGGGTTCCTGATCTCGTTGATCACGATCGTGTTGTCCAGTGTGCGCATTGCCCGGTTCAACGTCATCCGGGCGATCCGCGACATCCAAGAGCCGCCCCGTGTCCGACCTCGCCGGCGCTACGCCCGTGCCGGTCTGGTCGTGGCGCTTCTCGGCGTCGCCTACTCGATCCTCGGCTTCGGCGGACCCAACGGCTACGGCCTGATGCTCGGACCGGCCCTGGTTCTGGTCGGCCTGGCTCCGCAGCTGGCACGACGCTGGCCAGGCCCAACCGTGGCGAGGGCGGCGGCCACCCTCATCCTGGTGTGGGAGGTGGTGGCGGTGCCCGTCATGGGCGCACTGGATGTGGCCATCGACATTCCCGTCTTCCTCGTCCAGGGGCTCACCATGACCGCGGCATCGATCGCGCTCGTGACCAGCCATCAAGAGGCGATCGGTCGCCGGGTGGCTCGGCTCAGCGGTCGTTCCCTGCCCGTGCGACTCGGGCTGGCCTACCCGTTGGCCCGCAGGTTCCGAACGGCGATGACGCTCGGCATGTTCTCGATCGTGGTGCTCACGCTGGTGTACATGAGTGTCCTGTCGTACATGTTCCGCGGTCAGACCGACAGTCTGGCCGCCGATCTCGGCGGCGGATTCGACATCGTCGCGACGTCGAACGCGAGCGACCCGGTGACCGCGACAGATCTCGAAGGGTTGCCGAGCGTCACTGCGGTCGCTCCGCTCGGGTTCGTCTTCGCCGACTTCTCCCGGAACGACACCGAACCCTTGGCCTGGCCGGTGACCGGCTTCGGCACCGAGTTGCTGCGCGCACCCCCCGAGCTCCGCGATCTCGGCCAGTATCCGACCAACGAGGCCGCATGGACGGCTGTCTACGACGACTCGTCCCTGATCATCGTCGACGACACCTTCCTCGTCACCGCCGGCGGTCCCGGCACTCGACCGGCCGAGGTCGGTGACACGATCAGTATCAGCGATCCCCAGAGCGGCCAGGTGCGTGAACTGACCGTTGCCGCCAAGGCTGCAGAAGACCTCGTCGGCAACGGTCCGTTCGTCAGCACGACACTGCTCCAGCAACTGTTCGAGTCGCGAGCGACACCGTCTCGGTTCTTCGTCTCGTCGTCCAACCCCGACGCCACGGTCACCGCCATTCGCGCGACCTTCATCGCCAACGGAGCGGACGCCTCGACCGTTGCCAGCGTTGTCGGCTCGGTGCTGTCCCAGAGCAGCGGCTTCTTCGCTCTGATGCAGCAGTTCGTCGGGACCGGGCTCGTGGTCGGGGTGGCCGGAATCGGCGTGATCATGGTCCGCGCCGTACGCGAGCGACGTCGCGAAGTCGGCGTGCTTCGCTCGCTCGGGTTCCCGACCCGCAGCGTCGCCGAGATGATGGTGTTCGAGGCTGGTTACGTCGCTCTCGAAGGGATCCTGATCGGCGTCGGAATCGCGCTCATCGCCTCCTACGGGTTCGCAGCAACCGACGCATCGTGGGCCGAGGGCATGACGTGGGGTGTCCCGGTGGACGAAGTGCTCGTGATCATCGGGATAGCGCTCGTGTCCACCGTCGCTGCAGCTCTGATGCCTGCCCGCAAAGCAGCGAGGATCCGGCCGGCCGCCGCGCTCCGAGCAGCTGACTGATCGCCGCCATCAACGTAGGCTGAACCGATGCAGCCCGATCCGTGGGACGTTCGTCGGGCCACCGTTGCGGATGCCGGCGAGATCGCACGACTGGTGAACGACTTCAACCTCGAGTTCGACGCGCCGTCGCCCGGCGTCGAGTTCCTGTCGTCTCGGTTGAGCACCCTGTTGGCAACGCCGTCGACGCTCGCCATCGTTGCGGGGCGGCCGGCGATCGCGGTGGCGTTGGTGACGTTGCGTACCAACGTCTGGTTCGACGGTCCGGTGGCGCTGCTCGATGAGATGTACGTGGTGCCAGACCTGCGAGACCGCGGGATCGGTTCAGCGCTGATGGAGCTGGTGATCGCGGCTGCGGCGACCGCGGGTGCTGAACTGGTCGAGACCAACGTCGACGAAGAGGACGTCGACGCACAGCGCTTCTACCATCGCCATGGATTCTCGGGCAACCAGCCGGAAACCGAGGAACGAGCGTTCTACTTCTCGCGTCCGTTGGGCACCTGAATCGGCAAGTCGGCGGGATGGGCGCTCAGGCTCTCGGCCGGCCGACGGCGTCGGCCGTGAGTTCGAGATGTCCGAGGTGCTGGAAGAGCTCCTGCAGGGCGTGGAGCACGACCGACCCGTCCGAGGTGTCGCCGTCGGGTGAGAACACGCGCAGTTCGTGATCGAGCGCGGTCGGCCCAGCGTCGAACTCGCCGATGACCGCGTCGAGTCGGGCGTTCGTCGTGGCCACGAGGGCTCGGAGCTCGGCGATGTCGGCCTCGGCAGTGAATTCGGCGCCTCGGTCGCGATCGAGGTGGCGGCCGAGACCGATGTGCTCGAACCAATAGACAGCAGCTGCACAGGAATGCACGACGAGCGCAGCCGCGCTGTTGGTGCCCGCGCCGTGCGGTCGGACGTTGACCGACCGGTCGTCGAAGCGGTCGAGTTGCCGGTCGATCTGGGCCAACGCGTATCGGGCATACGCCCGAACCGTGTCTGGTCCCAACCGCACGCCGCCGGCCGCCGATGCCTGAAGACGTCCCCTCGCCGCCCCATCGCGTGTGCCGCCGTCCGGCTTGATGAGCTTGAACAGCACGAAGCCGGGTTGGGCAGACAGCTTCGCGAACGTTGCCGGATGGCTGCCCGCCATCTCAGGCACGGGCAGCGGTTCGACGAGCCGTTCGACGAGGAATCCGGCTGCTGCGAAGTCCTCCGTGAGCCGGCTGAGCGGCATCCGCGATGCGGTGATCTCCCATCCGGTGCTCCAGGTCTCCTTCACGTTGGCGACATGGAAGTAGGAGCCGCCGAGCCGCACCCAATCAGCGGTGGGGTGATGGGTGCTGATGACGACTGATCCACCCGGCCGGATCACACGGAAGGCTTCGCACAGGAACCCGCCGCGATCGTTGAGGTAGTGGTAGGCGAGCTCGCACAGCACGACATCGACCGACTCGTCCGCGATCCAGTCCAACGGCTCGTCGAGGGAGTGGACGTGGAGTTCGACAGCGTCGCCGCACCGTCGTCGGGCGAGTTCGATCATGCCTGGCGATGCATCGCACCCGACGGCCCTGGCACCGCGCTCGATGAGGAGTTCGAGCGTGAAACCGGGTCCACACGCGGCGTCGAGCACGCGCTGGTTCTCGACGTCGCCGAGCAGGTCGAGCACCGCCGGGCGGTCGTAGAGCGCGTTGTACGGCGATTGCGCCGCGTGTCGTTCGTACTCGTCCGCGAACGAGTCGTACTGCGCGGGATCGAGTGGCGAAGCGTCCTCACTCGGCGGGATGTGCGGTCGAGACATGGAAGCCCATTTCTGTCGATCGGGGGTTGTAGCCGAAGACACCGTCAGCGGTGACACCGAAGCCGGCAGTGGACTCGGAGCACGACCTCCACCAGGGGATCACGAGCGACAGACGCCCGAGACACCCGCGGCTGCGCGTGTGGGGCAGAATCCGGAGATGGACCTCCCTGGCAAGATCGACACGATCGAGCAACTCGAGGCGATGTACCGGCGCCCTGGCGTCGGCGCAGCAGGCAAGGTGCTCGCCTCGATCAACGAGGGCATGGCGGCGTTCATCGACCGCTGCCCCCTGGTGGTGCTCGCCACCACCGACGGCGCCGGCAACATCGACGCCTCGCCGCGAGGTGGCCCGCCCGGGTTCGTGCGCATGCTCGACGAGCGACACCTCGCCATCCCCGACCTCAACGGCAACAACCGGCTCGACAGTCTGCGCAACGTGATCGCGCACCCGTGGGCCGGGTTGTTGATGATCGTGCCCGGCAAAGAAGAGACGCTGCGCGTCAACGGCCCGGCCGCGCTCACCAGCGATCCAGAGATCCTCGCCGGCTTCACCCTGGAGCTGCGCCCACCGAAGCTGGCCCTCGTGATCGAAGTGGCCGAGATCTACGGGCACTGTGCCAAGGCCTTCCGGCGGGCCCACGCGTGGCATCCGGGCGAGTGGGGTCAGACCGCCGATGCCCCCGACCTCGCCACGATGTACGCCTGCATGTGGAACCTGGATGAGACCGCGCTGCGGACCGACCTCGAGGCGTCCTACGTCGAGGACCTCGCGCTCGACTGAGACCGCCGGGGCCTCACTTCGAGGCGAACCGCAGGCGGAGTGGATCGTCGAGCGGCATCTCCGCCACGAACGTGAGGCTGCCGTGACCCGTGCTCGTTCCCTCCCGGGCCGAGCGGGTGACGGTCACCGGCTGGATGCGATGCACCGGCCGGCCGGCCGAGCCGTCGGGGAGGACCACGTCGGTGGGATGCGCCACGTCCCACACATCGAACTCGAGGTGGTCGACTCCGCGGTGCACGCCGAGCCCGAGGCCGTCGTCGTACCCACCGTATCCGAGACCCTGCATGGCAACCGCAGGGCCGTTGCGTTCGACCCGATAGGTCGTCGATGCGCCGTCGGCGTCGACGAGGGTGAACGTCGCGGTGTCGAACCGGCGGGGTCGGAGCGTCGTCGATGAACGCCGCGTCCACAGTGAGCTCGCTACCCGCCACGGCACGCCCGGTCGACCCGTCGATGACCTCGGCGGTGACATGCACGGCGCCGTCGCGGCCGGTCATCTGGAGGTGGCCGCCGTGGGTGTCGGTGGAGAAGAAGAGGAAGGCGAACAGTGATCCTGCGGCCGATGGCGTCTCGCCGGTGTACGGCTCGGGGATGCCGACCCGTTCGCGGACGCCCCAGGAGTGGTCGCGACAGGCCCACCAGTCGGCCAGCTCGACGCGTTCGCCGTCGATCTCGAGCCAGCCGTCGAGTCGGCCGACCTGGTCGTAGCGACTGTAATCCTCGACCACCCGGCCCGCCCGCCGGGCAAAATGGTGCCTTTCCTCCTGGGCAGCACCGTGGCCGACCACGTCAGCTCGCCGTGCACTCGGCCGGCGTTCGGGGCCACCGACAGGGCGATGGTCTCGAACGGGGCCAGGACGTCGAACCGGAGCGGCCCGCACGCCGTGTCGTACGCCGGGCGGAGTTGTCGCGACACGCGCAGATTGTGCTGCCGGCCGCGATGGATGACGACGAAACCGCCGTCGACCACGTTCATGTTCTGGTACACGCCGGTGGTGAACTGCAACGCGCCCGACCCGCGTCGGTCGGAGGCCGCGAACCAGAACCGGTCGAAGAAGCGGGGGTCGCTGGTGGCGACGTGGTCGAACGTCGTGGGCAGTTGGTGCCACGGCGATTCGTCGAGCGGGATCAGCACGGATCTCTCCTGGTTTCTGGGCGCACGAACGGGAACCGCCGCGCCCGCTCACGGAACAACGCGACGGCGGCGGCCGAAGCCTCGGCATCGCCCCGGATCGCCCCGATCGATGCTTCCAGGAGCGCCCGCGTGTCTCGATGGCACTGCTGAAGACCGCTGGGGTCGTGCGCGAGAGGCGACTCGGACGGGGCCTCGATACTCGCCGATCGCAGGACCTCGCGTGTCGCTTCGATGTCCCAGACGAGGAACGCGTCGATGCTGGTCGCGGCCGACGCGAGCAGTTCGAGCGTGGTCGTGGCGCTGGCGAGCACCTCGCGGGCGTAGGGGTCGACGACAACCGGCGCGATCGTCTCCCGCAGGATGCGGGCGATCCCGGCGATTTGGGTGGCGAGCTCGGTCTCCATTCACGCGCCGATCTGGTCGAGGAGGAGGCGCCAGATGGCGACCGGGCTCTGGTAGATACGGTCGAGACGACCGTCGGCGAAGGCGTTCCGGCCGGTGAGCACGATGACGGCGAGCTTGACGTTGGCGAGCACCTGCCACCAACGCACAGCGGCTTCGTCGACGTCGAGACCCGTCGCCGCCGACCAGTGAGCCAGGAGATCGGCCGGCTCCCATGCACCGGAGATCCGATGCTCCCCTGCGCGCAGCGGGTTGGTGACCCAGCCGAGATCCTCGTGGGGGTCGCCGAGATGCGCGGTCTCCCAATCGAGCACCGCGGTGACCTGCCCATCTCCCAACAGCAGGTTGCCGGGCTTGAAGTCGCCGTGCACGAGCGTCGTGACGCGATTCGCGGGCAGGTGCTCGCGGAGCCAGCCGAGTACGAACGTCAACTCCGGCTCGGGTTCGGTCTGGACCCGCCGCAGCTCCGACTCCCAGTGCTCGACCGCAACCATCGCGGCCTGATCCCCCGGATCGTCGAGGAAGTCGCCGAATCCGATCGCACGCCAGTCGATCCGGTGGATCCGGGCCAACTCGTCGTAGACCCGGTGGGCGGTCGCTACTCGTTCGTCGACTGGTTCGGAACCGTTGAGCACGAACGCGTCGCAGACGCCTTCGACGAGGTCCATGACGATGCACGGCCGGCCAGTCCGTGCGCCGGTCAGATCGACCCATCGAAGGGTGGGCGCCGGAACGTCGGTGCGCTGCAGCGCGTCGAGCACCGCTGCCTCGACGGCGCGGTCGGTCGCGAGCACGCTGCCGAGCGGGTCGCGTCTCGCGATCAGCCGATGGACACCGCCGCTCCACCTCGCGGCGAACACCCAGTTCTCGCGCGAGTACCCGTACGACGTGCGTTCGACGCGCTCGATGACGACCTGCTCGCCGACCTCATCGGCAAGCCAGCACCGGAGCTCGTCGATCATCCCACGTGGTAGAGCCGGGCCGCGGTGCGGCCCAACACGTTGCCGAGCAACTCGTCGGGCAGCCCCGAGAGCACCTCGTCGATGTACGCCGTGGGGCCCACGGCTGGGGTTCTCGGCCCGGGGTGCTGGCACGTCGGGTGCGGGAAATCGGTCTCGAACATCATGTTGTCGGGGTAGGCGTGCAACGCCTCGAGGAGGTGGTCGCGCTCGAACCAGAAGCACCCGTAGATCTGGCGCCGGAAGTACTCCGACGGCAACAGGTCGTACTCGGGGTGTTCCTCGGCCACGCCGCCGTTGCGCCACTGCCAGTCGAAGCTCTCGAGCGCCGGCGGGATCGAACCGACACCGCTTTCGACCGACACGAAGGCCACGTCGGGGAACCGGTGGCACACCCCTCCGTGGATCAGATCGGAGATGCAGGTCAGGTTGTCGAAGAACAGCATCGAGGAGATCCGCGAGAAGTTGGCGCGGAACCCGAGGTCGGCGCCGAGCGCGAACTGCTCACCGATACGGCCACCGCCAATGTGGAAGTTGACCGGAACCCCCGCGTCGCGAGCGGTCGCCCAGATGGGATCCCAATGGCGGTCCCACAGCCGCGGCTGGCCGAACTTCTCGGGACAGTTGCAGAAGTTGATGCCCCGGTGCCCCATGGCGACGCACCGCTCGATCTCGGCGACGGCGGCGTCGATGTCCCAGAACGGCACCGAGGTGATCGGCAGCAGACGCTCAGGAGCCACGGACACGAAGTCCGACTGGAAGTCGTTGTAGGCCCGCACTGCGTCGAGCGCGAACGCCGGATCGCCCTGATCGGTCCACGCGCCGGCACCGAAGCCGCCGAGGTTGGGGTAGAGCACCTGCGCCTGGATCCCGTTGGCGTCCATGTGCTCGATCCGGGCCACCGGGTCCCACGCCGCGCGGGGCATGTCGGCGAAGGTCTTCGGGGCGTCGGGCAGCGTGCCGTCGAAGCCGGCCATCGCGGTGTGGCCCGGCTTCGCATACGGCACGCCGTTGATCAGCCACATGTCGTACCCGCCGACGTTCTCGACGCGTGGAATCGCATCGCCCCACTTCGACGCCATCCGGGTGGTCCACGTGTCGGGCGGTTCGGTGATGTGGGTATCGACATCGATCACCGGGTGACGGACGGACATCGCGGGTACCTGCCTTCGGACTCGGGCGCTCGCGGAACACGCGTGGGAGGGGACCTCGCGTGCACCGTAGACCGGCTCGTGATCGAGCGGCTGCTCCGAAGGCGCGCGGACCCGCGGTGTCGGGTTGGGGATGCGTTTGCGTGCCGGCGTCCGGTTCGGCGGCTGCGTAGTGTGCGGCGGCGCCCGCAGGGCCTGACACGTGGGAAGGGGAGCCCGAGGTGGGCGCTGTACTCGGATTGCTGAGCGCGCTGTCGATCGGATTCTCCGATCTCTTCGGCCGCCGCGCCGTGCGCGCCTCGAATGCGCTCACTGCCGGGTTCGGGGTGCAGATCGCCGCCATCGTCGTGTCGTTCGGGTGCGTGCTCGCGATCGGTGGCACGTTCGTCGCGGGCGACCTGGCGATCGGGTTGCTGTCGGGTATCGCCCTCGGGATCGGCCTCGGTACGTACTACGGCGGCATCACCCGGTCGTCGGCAACGGTCGTGTCGCCCCTCGTGGCCACCCTCAGCGCCATCATTCCCTTCGCCGCCGCCATGGTCGACGGTGCCTCGCCGTCACCCGCCGCGATCGTCGGAGCGATCGTCGCCATCGGCGGCATCGTCGTGATCACCATGGGCGGAGGGGCCAAGGCTGCCAACGTGCGCACCGGCCTCACCTGGGGGACGGTGTCGGGCCTGGCCTACGGCTTCGGGTTCGCCGCCATGATCGGTGTGTCGGACGATGCGGGTGCCTGGCCAGCGGCGTGGCAGCGCGTTGCCGGCGCCGTGGTCCTGGCGGGCGCGGCGGTCCACTCCGGGGCATCGCTGGTGCCGCCGCCGAGCTTTCGGCTCACCGCCCTGCTCGGTGGCGTGTTCGCCGCCCTCAGCACCGTGCTCTACCTGGTCGGCCTGCAGCGCGACCCGACCGCCACCGTGATCGCCACATCGATGTTCCCGGCGGCGAGCGTGGCGGTGGGCCGGATCTTCTTCCACGACGCGGTGTCGCGTCTCCAGGCGGCCGGGATCGGCGTGGTGCTCCTGGGCGTGGTGGGCGTGGCCGTCGGGTGATCCGGGGGTTCAGCCCAGCGTCCGGAGGAACGTGTCGAGGATGAAGACGCACTCCATCGCCACCTGAGCAGCGAGCGCGCCGGTGATCCCGAAATGGTCGTGGGGTGGGCTCACGGTGTTGATGTCGAATGCCACGAACTCCAGCCCCCGAAGCGCTCGCAGGAGCCCGAGGCCCTCGCGCACCGTGATCCCGCCCCAGGACGGCGTGACGACTCCCGGGGCGAAGGACGGGTCGAACACGTCCATGTCCCAACACAGGTACACGGGGAGGTCGCCGACCCGATCGCGGATCCGGCTGGCGAGTGCGGGCACGCCCATCGTCGTCAGCTCGTCGATGGTGATGACGTCGTAGCCAAGTTCGCGGGCCACTTGGTTGATGCCGAGATGGTCGCCGTAGTCGGTGTCGCGAACCCCGACGTGGAGCGATCGAGCAGGGTCGAGCAACCGTTCTTCGACGGTGTGGATGAACGTGTTCGCGTTGTTGTAGTCGTAGGGGTAGATGTCGGGGTAGGCGTCGGTGTGAGCGTCGACGTGAAGGAGCGCGAACTCGCGTCCGAGCCCCGCCTTCAGCGCGCGCAGTTGGGGGAGCGACACCGCGCCGTCGCCTCCGAACGTCAACGGCACCGCCCCCGCGGCGATGATGTCGGCGACGGCTCGCTCGATCAGCGGGAAGCTGACCTCGACGTTCCCCGGCAGCACCCCGACATCGCCGAGATCGACCATGTGCAGCCGTTCGAGCAGGTTCACCCCGAAGCCGTCGAGGTGTTCGGCGACCAGCCCAGAGTTGGCGCGTACGTGTGCCGGTCCGCTGCGTGAGCCGATTCGGGTGGGGTGATAGCCCATGTCGAACGGGACGCCGAGCACGGCCAGCGCACTTCCGCTGGCATCGGCGGCAGCCGGGACCCCGAAAAGAGTCCCCGCAGGTCGGTTTGGCGAGGTCATGAACGTCCTTTCGACGATCGCGATGCGGGTCGGATGCTCCCTCAGTGTCCCACCCTCTGTCGATCGCGAGTCGCTGTTCGTTCATCCTTCATTCATCTACGGTTCGTAGCTTGCGGCCGGGTGACAGTGTCGGCAGCCGTGAACGAGGAGATCAGGGATGTCACAGACCGATCCGATGAGCGCGCGTCCCGGTAACGCGCTGGTGGACCTGATCCATGCCCGGTTGAACCGGCGCCAGGCGCTGCGAGCAGGCCTGATCGGAACGGCGTCGATCGCCGCGCTCCGAGTGGGACCGGCTTCCGCCGGATCGCGACCCACACCACCGCCCGGGCTGCCGACCTCGAGTCCTCTGCCGGCGGTGGTCGGGATCGATCCGGTCGCCGAGACCGTGGACGCCGTCACCGTGGCGGCGGGTCTCGTCAGCTCGGTCGTCGTCAAGTGGGGCCAACCCATCATTCCCGGTGCGCCGGCGTTCGATCCGGCCAATCAGACCGCGGCGGCGCAGGCCCAACAGTTCGGGTACAACTGCGACTACGTCGCGCTCTTCCCCGTAGGTGATCACCACCTGCTCTGGGTCAATCACGAGTACACGACCCCGATCGAGATGTTCCCCGGCTACCCGGACCCGGCGGTCGCATCGGTCGGCGCGCTCACGCCGTTCGTCGACCTCGAGCTGGCGGCGCACGGCGGATCGGTCGTGAAACTCACGAGGAACGGCTCGGCCTTCACCGCGGTGATCGACGCCGTCAACCGACGGATCACCGCCGACACCCCCATGGCGATCAGCGGGCCGGCCACCTCGATCGTCGGCACCACGGTCACCGGCATGCTGAACAACTGCGCCGGCGGAGTGACCCCATGGGGCACCGTGCTCACCGCCGAAGAGAACTTCAACCAGTACTTCGCCAACGCGGCCACCTGCCCCGACCCGGTCGCCCAGGCCGACCACATCGTCCACGGCATCCCCAACGGAGCCTCCGAACGGCGCTGGGAGCGGGTCTACCCGAACCGCTTCGACACTGCGGTCGCTCCACTGGAGCCGTGGAAGTTCGGCTACATCGTCGAGATCGATCCGACCGATCCCGCCTCCACCCCGGTCAAGCGCTCAGCACTCGGTCGCTGCAAGCACGAGGCAGCCAACACCGTCGTGGCCCCGGGCGGGAAGGTGGTCGTCTACTCCGGCGACGACGAACGCTTCCAGTACGCGTACAAGTTCGTGACGGCGGGGACCTACAACGCAGCTGATCGCGCCGCCAACTTCGGCCTGCTCGACAACGGTGAGCTGTTCGTCGCCCGGCTCGAAGCCGACGGCACGGGGAGCTGGCAGTCGCTGAAGTACGCCGGCAACGAGACGTTCTGGAACGCCAACGGCTTCATCAGTCAGGGCGACATCTGCATCCGGACCCGCCAGGCCGCCGCCCTGCTCGGCGCCACCAAGATGGACCGGCCCGAGGACATCGAGGTCAACCCGACCACCGGCACCGTGTACCTCGCGATGACCAACAACTCCAACCGCGGCGTAGGGGCGAACCCGGGCGTCGATGCGGCGAACCCGCGGGTCAACAATCGCTACGGCCACATCATCGAGCTGACCGAGACAGGCGGCGACCAGACCTCCACGACGTTCGAGTGGGACGTGTTCATGCTGTGTGGACGCGGCGAGATCGCCGCCAACCTCGTCGCATCACCCGGCGCCGCCACCTCGAACGAGAGCACGTACTTCGCCGGGTGGACGGGCGTCTCCACCACGATCGCGTGCCCCGACAACCTCGCGTTCGACCAGTCGGGAAACCTGTATGTCGGCACCGATGGTCAGCCCGGAGCGGTCGACCGTTGCGACGGCGTGTTCGTGGTCCCCACCTCCGGAACGTACCGGGGGCGCCTGGTCCAACTCGTGACGACGCCGGCCGGGGCGGAGTGCACCGGTCCCGTGCTCTCGCAGGACGATCGCACGTTGTTCATCGCGGTGCAACATCCCGGAGAGGGAGGTGCGTTCCCGGCGGGGCAACCCGAGTTGAATGCGCTCAGTCGGTGGCCCGACTCCACGGCCACGGGCGCCGCCGCGATCCCTCGACCGGCGGTGGTCCAGGTCGTCCGCTCCGACGGTTCGAAGATCGTCGCCACCAGCACCGCGAAATTGGTGACGCGAACCGCCGACCGTTTCCTCGACACCCGCCAGGCGATCGGCACCCCTGGTCGGGCTCCGCTCGCCGCAGGTACCGTCATTCCGCTGGGCTTCTCGTTCACCCCTGGTGAGATCGCCTCGCTCGCCGCCGTGGTGCTGAACTGCACGCTCGTCGACTCGACCGCGCCGGGCTACCTCTCGGTGTGGCCGGGATCGTCGCCCCGCCCGACCACGTCGGTTGTCAACGTCGACCTCGCTCTGCAGACCCGCGCCAACCTCGTGACCACTCCGGTCGGCCCCGATGGCACCGTGCTGCTCTTCACCGAGCGCGGCGGGGATCTCCTCGCCGATCTGACCGCGACGTACGAGTACGTCAGCGGCAGCCGGGACGGGCGTTACCAGCCGATCACCCCGACCCGCCTCTTCGACACGCGTGCCGGCTCCGGCGGGGTGGCGAAGGGAAAGCTGGCTGCCGGTGGCACGCTGTCGATTCCCGTGAGCGGCCGAGCCGGCGTACCCGCGTCCGGCGTCTCTGCGGTGGTGCTCAACGTGACCGTCACCCAGCCGGCGAAGGCCGGCTACATCACCGTGTACTCGGGTGCGACCCGACCGCCGTCGTCGAACCTCAACCACGCGGCCGCCCGCGATGTCGCCGCCCAGGTGATCGTCCCGGTCGCGTCCGATGGCACGATCAAGGTGTTCTCGTTCGCCGAGACCCATGTGCTCGGCGACATCGCGGGCTGGTTCACGGATGCCACCGCCGCCGAATCCGACGTCGGGTTGTACGTGCCGGTCCCCGGAGCGCGCCTGTGCGACACCCGCATCGGGCTGGGTGGCACCACCGGGTCGCTCGTCGCCGGAGCGTCGATGCTGCTCACTGTCGCTGGGCGGGCCGGCGTGCCCACCACCGGGGTGGCCGCAGTGGTCGGCAACCTCACGATCGTGGAGTCGCGAGGCGGGGGGTTCGTGACGGCTTGGCCGGCCGGCTCACCCCGCCCCGAGGCCTCGAACCTCAACACCGACACCGCCGGCCAGACGGTCGCCAACCAGATCACCGTGCCCGTGGGCACCGACGGGCAGATCAGTCTCCACACGAGCGGTGGCGGCCACCTGCTGTTCGATGTGACCGGCTGGTACACGAGCTGAGCCGCGGACCCGATGCGATCGGTGGTGCGGACCGCGAGGTTGTCGTTGGTCTCGCTCGGTGCCGACGACCTCGACGCGCTGGCCAGCGGGGTGCGTGAGCTCGCGGGGGTGACGACTCCAGCGGGATGGCCCTCCGACACCCCCGGGGAGGTCGAGATGCTGGGGTTCTTCGCCGGCCGGATCCGCGCTGCGCCCGAACTCGCGATGTGGCGCATCCGACTGATGGTGCACACCGCGAGCCGGACGATGGTGGGCCACATCGGCTTCCACGACGCGCCCGAGGACGGCCGGCTGGAGCTCGGCTACACCGTCCTCGCGCCCCACCGCCGGCTGGGGTATGCCTCCGAAGCGATCGTCGGCCTCATGGACGCCGCCGCCGCCGACCACGACGTGCATCGTTTCCGGCTGGCCATCGCCCCCTCGAACGCGCCGTCGCTCGCGCTGGCCGAGAGGCTCGGGTTCACCCGCGCCGGCGACCAGATCGACGAGGTCGATGGTCTCGAGTGGCTCTTCGAACGCACCTGGCCGACTCAGATCGAACGGGTACCGGGGACGATCAGGCCCGATTCGTAGGCGACGATGATGGCGGCGGCCCGGTCGCGGGCGCCGAGCTTGCCGAAGATGCTGCCGATGTGGCCCTTCACGGTGCGTTCACTCAGGAACAGCTGATCGGCGATCTCGGTGTTCGACGCACCCTGGGACACGAGCACGAGCACTTCGAGCTCGCGCTCCGAGAGACGGTCGAGCCCGGGTGCGTCCGTTCGGCGCGTCGGCCCGGACCGCAGCGCCGCCAAAAGCCTCGGTGTGACACGCGGGTCGAGCCACGACCCGCCGTCGGCCACGGCACGCACGGCGCGGATGAGATCGTCCGCGGGCGTGTCCTTGAGCAAGAAGCCCGTTGCTCCGGCCTGCACCGCACCCCACAACACCTCGTCGTCGTCGAACGTGGTGAGCACCAATACCGGTGGCCCGCCGAGCTCGTGCAGCCGCGCCGTTGCCGAGATGCCATCGAGCACGGGCATGCGGATGTCCATGAGCACCACGTCGGGTCGATGGAGCTGGACGGCTTCGATGCCGAGCTCACCGTTCGCGGCTTCCGACACCACCTCGAGCCCCGGTTCGGTCGAGAGGATGAACGAGATGCCGGCTCGCACGAGTGGCTGATCGTCGACCAGGACGATCCGAAGCGCGGAGGACTCGTCGGCGCTCGGGCTCACGTTGCGACCGCGGCGGCTCGCCGGAGCGGCAGCGCGGCTTCCAGGCGCCACGTCTGGCGGGCGGTGGCACCAGCCTCGACCGAACCGCCCGCCGCCCGGACCCTCTCCGCCATGCCCCGCAGGCCGAGCCCGGTGCGTTCGGCGCGGGGCGAGGCACCATGGACCGTGGCGATGGTGGTTGGGTTCTCGGCCACGATCCGCAAGACCCGAGCGCAGTCGCGACCGACGCTCAGCTCGACCGGAGCACCGGGCGCGTGTTGCAGCACGTTCGACAACGCCTCCTGCACGACTCGGAACGCGGCGAGCGATGTGGTCGGGTCGGTCGAGAGACCGTCGAGTCGGAGATCGGCGCTGACAGTGAGACCCGCTTGCCGGTACTGATCGACCAACGCGGGAATGCCATCGATGTCGGGCAACGGGCGCGGGTCGTCTCCCTCCGGCTCCCGCGATCGCAGCAGGCCGACCGTCTGGCGGATCGAGGCGAGACTGTCCCGTCCCACCGCTTCGGCCCGCTCCAACGCTTCGGCGGCTCGGGCCGGGTCGGTGGCCAGCGCTCGGCGAGCGCCCGTGACGTGGAGCATCGTGACCGTGAGTGAGTGGGCCACGACATCGTGGATCTCGCGGGCGATCCGCGTTCGTTCAGCGGCCGCGGCGTGCTCCGACTGGCGAGCCTGCGCGTCACGCAGTTCGGTGAGCAGGACCTCCTGGCGCCGCAGCATCGTCCCGCAGAGGAACGCGACCCCGATTCCACCCAGGAAGTAGATGGCGCCGGTCTCGTGCGTCGTGCCTTCCAGGACGGCCAACCCGATGATGAGCGCGGCCCCCAGGCCAACCGTGGTTCCGATGAGCCAGCGGTTGTCGTTCTCGCGAACCACCGAGACGACGATGATCATCGCCGCGAACATGCCGCCCGGGTTGCGATCGCCGAGCACGATCACCGCGGCCGGAAGCAGCGTCGCGATGAGGAAGAGCACCGGGTGGAGACGCACACCGCCCGCCACCAACGCCCACGGCACCAGCCCCACCAATGCGAACGCAACCGTGAGCGCGCTCCATCCGGACTTGTCGCCGAAGATCGCGATCAAGGCCGCAGCCGTCGCCGCGAGGGACATCACCATCGTGGTCGGGAGGTGCTGGCGGGGCAGCGGGTCGGCGACGCTCACAGCTGAACGTTAGGACGGTTGACGGCGTGCTGTCACCGGTCCGAGGTCCCGACGCTCCCCGTACCCGGGTACGGGGGCGAAACGAGCCGGCGTCCGATGCCGACCGGTGCCCGACGAGATGACGATGGCCCCATGGTGACGGGGCTGCCCGTCGGGACGAGGAGGGCATCCGTTGCTCACACGATTGGGTTGGTTCGCAGTACGGCGGCGACGGTTGGTGCTGGCGTTCACCGTGCTGTTCATGGTGGTCGCCGGGGTGGTCGGGGGCGGCGCGTTCGGGGTCCTGAAGGGTGGCGGGTTCGACGACCCCTCGTCGGAGAGCCAGCAGGCCCGGCAGTTGTTGGAGGACCGATTCGGCGGTGGCGACCCGAACGTGGTGCTGGTCGCCACCGCCGAGGGCCTCGACGTCGATGACCCGGCCGTCGCGGCAGAGGGCGCCGCGTTGGCCGAGCGCCTGGCGGCGACCGAGGGGGTCGAGCAGGTGGCCTCGTACTGGTCGCTCGGCAGCCCGTCGTCGTTGCGCAGCCTCGACGGCGACACGGCGCTCGTGCTCGCTCGGGTCACGGGCGACGAGTCCGAGATCGAGGAGACCATCGCCGTGCTGCAGGACACCGTCACCGGTGCGCAGGGCCCCTTCGACGTGCTGCTCGGTGGCCAAGAAGCGGTGTTCGCCGATGTCGGCATGACGATCGAGGGCGATCTCGGACGGGCCGAGATGATCGCCATCCCGCTCACGTTGCTGCTCCTGCTGTTCGTCTTCCGCGGCGTGGTCGCGGCATCGTTGCCGCTGCTCGTGGGCGTCATCGCCGTGCTCGGCACGTTCCTCAGCCTGTTCGCGATCGGCTCGGTCACCGACGTCTCGATCTACGCCATCAACCTGACGACAGCCCTCGGGCTCGGGCTTGCGATCGACTACAGCCTGTTCATCGTCTCGCGGTTCCGGGAGGAACTGCACGCCGGCAGGTCCGTCGAGCTCGCCGTCGTTCGCACGGTCGAGACAGCGGGGAAGACCGTGCTCATCAGCGGGCTCACCGTCGCGGCGTCGCTCTCGGCACTGCTGGTGTTCCCGCAGTACTTCCTGCGTTCGTTCGCCTACGCCGGCGTCGCCGTCGTGCTCATGGCGATGCTCGGCGCGTTGCTCTCCCTCACCGCGCTGCTCGCGGTCATCGGCCATCGGGTGAACGCTCTGCCGATCGGCCGCAAGCGGTCGGCCCGTGCCGAACACGAAGGGGCGTGGCACCGCATCGCCACGTTCGTCATGCGCCGCCCAGTGCCGATCGCGGTTGGCGTGGTGGCGGTGCTGTTGCTGCTCGGGAGCCCGTTCCTGCGGGTCGAGTTCGGGACGCCGGATGACCGAGTGCTGCCCGCCGAGGCCACGAGCCGCCAGGCGTCGGAGATCCTCCGCACCGACTTCGCCGGGAACAGCGCCGAGTCCTTCGGCGTGGTGGCCGACGGCGCCGGACTCGATCGGCTCGACGACATCGCCGCCACTGCCTCGACGATCTCGGGCATGGACGGCGTGGCGCGGGTCGAGAGCTCGGCGGGCACGTTCGTCGCCGGCGACCTGGTCGCCACGAGCGAGACCGATGCCCGGTACCAGATCGCAGACGCAGCCTGGATGGCGGTCGTGCCGACCTTCGCTGTCGCGTCGTCGCAGGGTGAAGATCTCGTCAACGACATCCGCACCCTCGACCTACCGCTGGAGATCGCCGTCGAGGGTCAAGCGGCCGGGCTGGTCGATTCGAAAGCATCGATCGCGGAGCGGTTGCCGGTGGCGCTGACGATCATCGTGCTCGCCACGTTCGTCCTCCTCTTCCTCCTGTCGGGCAGCCTCCTCGTGCCGGTGAAGGCACTGGTGCTCAACTTCCTCAGCCTCTCCGCCACGTTCGGCGCGATGGTGTGGATCTTCCAGGACGGCAACTTCGCCGACACCCTCGGGTTCACCGCCACCGGTGCCCTCGACACCTCGATGCCGATCTTGATGTTCTGCATCGCCTTCGGGCTGTCGATGGACTACGAGGTGTTCCTGCTCTCGCGGATCAAAGAGGAGCACGACCGCACCGGCGACAACGAGGCAGCGGTCGCGCTCGGCCTGGAACGCACTGGCAGCATCGTGACGGCAGCGGCCGCGCTGCTCGCCATCACGTTCTTCGCCTTTGGCACCTCGGGGGTGAGCTTCATCAAGATGTTCGGCATCGGGCTCGGGATCGCCGTGCTCATGGACGCCACCGTCGTGCGGGCGTTCCTCGTGCCGGCCTTCATGCGTCTCGCCGGCGAAGCCAACTGGTGGGCCCCCGCCCCGCTGCGCCGATTCCACGAACGGTTCGGGCTCCACGAGAGCGATGCTCCGGAGGGGCCGGACGCCCAGCCGGACGACGAACGCGAGCTGGTGGGCGTCGGCTCACGCTGACCCCGCTCACGCAGCGCACCGGCTCCGGGCGTGACCCTTCCCGAGGGTCCGCCCGGAGCCGTTCTCGCGAGTGAAGGTGCCGCTGGCTCGCCGACCCGGCGCCGTCGCGAGCAGGATCACCTGCGTCGGCCCGCGCAGTGGGTCGCGGTGACGAGGGGGACGACCATGGGTGTGCTCGATCGGTACCGGCTCGACGGTCAGGTGGCATTGGTCTCGGGCGCGGGTCGCGGGATCGGCGCGGCGTCGGCACTCGGGCTCGCCGAGGCCGGCGCCGATGTGGCGGTGCTGGCCCGCAGCGCCGACCAGATCGAAGCGGTGGCAGAGCGGATCCGCGCCCTCGGTCGCCGGGCGATCGCGCTTCCGACCGACGCCGACGACCCCGATGCCATCGCGGCTGCGGTGGAACGAACCGTCGGGGAGCTCGGCCGGCTCGACGTGGTGGTCAGCGTGGTCGGTGGGGCGATGCCCAAGGGTTTCCTCGACACCAACGACCGTGACCTGCGCGACGCCTTCGAGCACAACGTCGTCAACGGGATCCGGCTCGTGCGAGCCAGCGTGCCCCACCTGCTGGCAGCCGGCGGGGGGAGCGTGGTGATGATCTCGAGCGCCATCGGCCACAACGTGGGCCGCGGGTTCCTCGCCTATGGCGCAGCCAAGGCATCGCTCGACCACGCCGTGCGGCTGATGGCGGCCGATCTCAACCCCAAGATCCGGGTGAATGCCATCGCACCCGGCGCGATCCTGACCGAGGCGCTCGAAGTGGTGGCGGCCAACCCGGCCATCAAGCAGATGATCGAGGACGCGACACCGCTGCGTCGGCTCGGTGACCCTGACGACATCGCCGCGGCGGTCCTGTATCTCGCATCGTCGGCCGCCAGCTACGTCACCGGACAGGTGCTCGCCGTCGACGGCGGCGTGCTCACCACCAACTTCGCCTTTCCGATCCCCGACCTGTAGGTCCGGTCGGGTCTCAGCGGTCGCCGGCGATGCGTCGCCACACCGGGCGCGGCGCGAGCACGGAACGCTCCGAACAGAGGACCGAGCGCACGCGGCACATGAACGACACTGCTCCTCGGCCGGCCGACCGCCGCGGCGATTGCCACCGCGACCGTGTCGGCGTCGGACGCGAACGGAGCGGGGTCGAGGCCGGCGGTCATGCGTGTGTGGACGAAGCCGGGTCGGATCAGGTGCAGCCGCACGCCAGTGGTTGCGAGCGCATCGGCGAGCCCACACGCGAAGGTGTCGAGCCCGGCCTTGGCCGCGCCGTAGAGGTAGTTCGACTTGCGGGCTCGGAGCCCGGCGACCGACGACAGCACCACGATGACAGCCGTGACCCTGCTCGACCAGGTGGTGAGCGGCGGCGGTCAACGCCGCCGCCGGCCCGGTGAAGTTCGCATCGATGAGCGACTCGACCGCCTCCGGCGTGGCAGTGATGCCGCTGCCGTGCCCGAGACTGCCCACCGCGCACAGCACGAGATCGATCGAGCCGAGTTCGCCAGCGGCCAGGGCGAGCAGGTCGGCGTGGCTCGTGGTGGCCAGCGCGTCCCAGGGCACCACGACGACGGCGAGCGTGGCCGGGAGGGGCTCGCCGACCAAGCGGCGCTGCAACGCTTCGGGGTTGCGGCAGGCGAGCACCGCCCGCTCCAGGCCGCGGCCCGCCAACACCCGCACGGTCGCCAGGGCGAGGTCGCTGCTCCCGCCGAGCACCGAGCGCGGTGCGACACACATGGGGACTCTGAGCGGCTCGACGGCGGCAACATCCGCCGCACGGTACCGGCGGCGCTGGGTCAGGGCAGCGCGTTGGCGCGGGCGACGTCGCGGTACCAGAACGCACTCTGCTTGGGTCGCCGCTCCTGGGTGGCGAGGTCGACCTCGACCAGGCCGAACTTGGGTCCGTATCCCCACGCCCATTCGAAGTTGTCGAGCAACGACCAGGCGTAGTAGCCCTCGACCGGCACGCCGGCCTCGATGGCTCCGAGCACTTCGCGCAGATGCCCGTCGAAGTAGCTGATCCGGTCGGCATCGGCGATTCGGCCGTCGGGCGCCCGCTCGAGATCGGGCATGGCGGCGCCGTTCTCGCTGATCACGTAGCGGGGGAAGCGATACCGGCTGTGCAGGTCGCGGAGCAGCCCACCGAGCGCAGGGGCGTGGATCTCCCAGTCCATGGCGGTGGCCGGGCCGAGCGGGCCGATCTTCTCCCGCTCGTACACGCCGATGTGCTGGCGGGTGTAGTAGTTCACGCCGAGGAAGTCGATGGGCTGCGAGATGAGGTCGAGATCGCCCGGCCGCACCACGCTGCGGTCCCACCCGAGCTGGTCGGCAGTCTCGGCGGGGTAGCCCTTGCCGGCGAGGGGATCGGCGTACCAGCGATTCTCGAGATCGTCGATGATCCGGTGGCGGGCGATCGCGGCCGGGGCGTTGCTGGTCCGGACGGCCGGGGTGAAGTTCACCACGATGCCGGCCTGGGCATCGGGAACGATCGCGCGGATCCGCTCGATCGCCAAGCCGTGCCCGAGGAGCACGTGGTGGGCGGCGTCGAGCCCATCGGCGAGCGACCGGCGACCCGGCGCGTGCTCGCCGGTGACATAGCCCTAATTGCGCGACGACGTACGGCTCGTTGATCGTCGCCCACCGCTTCGACCCGATCACCGAGCCGTTCGACGACGACCGCGACGTAGTCGGCGAACGCCTCTGGCACGGCGCGTACCGGCCAGCCGCCCCGGTCTTCGAGCACCTGGGGAAGGTCCCAGTGGTACAGGGTGGCGAAGGGGGTGATGCCAGCGTCGAGCAGCCCGTCGACCAATCGGTCGTAGAACCCCAGCCCCGCCTCGTTCACCTGGCCCACACCGGTGGGGATGATCCGGGGCCACGCGATCGAGAACCGGTACGGCTGAGTCCCGACTCCGCGAGCAGCGCGACGTCGGTGGGCCAGCGGTGGAAGTGGTCGCACGCCGTCTCGCCGCTCGTGCCATCGATGATGGCGCCGGGCCTCGCACAGAACCGGTCCCACACGCTCTCGCCGCGCCCCTCCACAGTGACGGCCCCCTCGATCTGGTAGCTCGAGGTGGCGACACCCCAGACGAAACCCTCGGGGAACCGCCGGGAAGTCGGCGACATCGGTTCGTGCGACACGGGAAACCTCGCGAACGGGTGGGGGCGGTCGACCGTTGTATCACGAAGTGGCGGGCGCCATCAGACCCGCGAACCGAGGCCGAACGCCCCTCGTCCGATGATACCGGCGGGGGTATGTTCCGAGCATGACTGAGCACCAGCACGGAAAAGCGGTCCTCGACGAGCTGCAGCCGTTGCACGACGAGCTGCGCAAGGCGATACCCGGGGTCTATCGGGGCTTCCAGGAGCTGCACCGCGCCGCCATCGCACCGGGGGCGCTCGATGCCAAGACGAAAGAGCTCATCGCGCTCGCCATCGCCGTGGCCGAGCGATGCGACGGTTGCATCGCCTCCCACGCTCGAGGCCGCGGCACGGGCCGGCGCCACGCGAGCCGAGGCCGCCGAAGCCATCGGAGTGACGTTCCTGATGGGTGGCGGCCCGTCCACGATCTACGGCCCGCGGGCCTACGCAGCGTTCTGCGAGTTCGCCCCCGAGCCGGTGGCGGCGTGGCCCGACCCGACGCTCGGCGAGGCCGATGGCAGCGGAGTCGATGTCGACGGAGGCTGAGTCTCGGCCCGCCGTGGCACTGCTCAGACCGGCTCGCCCTCCACCAAGCGGACCAGCGGCAGGCGTCGCTCGGTGCGGGACTGGTAGTCCATCGTAATAGGGCCGGTCGGCCGTGAGCGCCGCCCACGTGGCGGCGTAGTCGTCGCCATCGAGCACCTCGACCGTCGGCCCAGAACGGCGGGCGGTGTTGCACCCGGACCTGGACCCGCTCGTTGGCGCGCCGTCGGTGAGGTTGAGATACCACGCCGGATGCTGCTCGGCGCCGGCGAACGATCCCGACCACCACCCGGTGGCCGTCGGCGTCGACCCAGTACGGGAGCGCGACCTTGTGCTCGTTGCCCGACTTGCGCCCGACCGTCCGCAGCACCAGTTGGTGCATCCCGGCGCCGATCCAGACCATGTCGTCGTCCATCGTCTCCATCGCGGCCGACGTGCATCCGGCTGATCTGCGGGATCTCGTCCCGCGGCGGCTCGTCGAACGGCTCGTTGCGCTGGACGGACGTCGTTGACTCGGTCATGCGTCCATTCTCGCGTCTTGCAGATCCACGGTCTTCGCACCGAACGGCTCGGCCGATGGCAGCCACCGACTGACGCGTCAGTGCTTCTCGACTGACCGATCAGTGAGGCGACACGGCCGTCCGGCAGGTCCTAGCGTTGTCGCCCCGCCGTGCCCGGTCCCCGGTCCGGACCGCCGCCCCCGAGAGGAGACCTCATTGCCCGACCACGACATCGTCCCCGTCGCTCACCGATGCCCTCGCCTCGCCGTCGCCGATCCGCTCGAAGCCCGACCCCGCGGCTGGTGCTCGATCTCGACGTGGTGGCGCCGCAGTACACGCGACTTCGTCGGCTCCCTGCCCGGGATCGAGGTGTTCTACGCGGTCAAGGCCAACCCGCACCCCGAGGTGCTCGCAGGTCCTGGCCGAGCTCGGGTCGAGCTTCGACGTGGCGAGCGTCGGCGAGATCGAGCTGTGCCAGTCGCTCGGGCATCTACGGCCGACCGGATGAGCTTCGGCAACACCATCAAGAAGCCGGCCGACATCGCCGCGGGCCCACGCCGCGGGCGTCGGATGTTCGCCTTCGACGCCCTGGAAGAGCTCGACAAGCTCGCCGCCCACGCGCCGGGCGCGGTGGCCTTCTGCCGGCTGACCACCGACAGCCTGGGCAGCGACTGGCCGCTCAGCCGGAAGTTCGGCACCGACCCGCACACCGCGGTCGAGTTGCTCGCCGCGGCCGCCGAACGCGGGCATGGCGACGGGGATCTCGTTCCACGTCGGGTCGCAGCAGCGCGACACCGGCGGCTGGGCCCGCGCCCTCGCCAAGGCGACCTGGGTGATCGAGGCGCTGGAGGAGCGCGGCATCCGTCTCGGCCTGCTGAACCTCGGCGGCGGGTTCCCCGCCCACTACCTGGACCCGATCCCGGCGATCGAGCGCCATCGCCGACGTCATCCGCGAGCACCTGGCGCCGCTGCGCCGCCGGGTCGACCGGGTCATCGCCGAGCCCGGCCGTACGATGGTCGCCGACGCCGGCGTCCTCGTGACGAGCGTCGTCACTGCCACCGAGCGCGAGATCGGCACCACGTGGCTGTACGTCGATGCCGGCGTGTACGGCGGGCTGGCCGAGACGCTCGGCGAGGCGATCCGCTACCGCATCACGACCACCCGCGACGGCGACCCGACGGGCACCGTCGTGATCGCCGGGCCGAGCTGCGACTCGACCGACGTGATGTACGAGAAGTCGGCGTACCAGCTCCCGGTGACCCTCGCCGAGGGCGATCGGCTGCACCTGCTGCGCAGCCGGCGCCTACACGACCTCGTACGCGTCGACCGGCTTCAACGGGTTCGCCCCGCCGACCGTCGAGATCGTCGGCACCGGCCGGGGCTGAACCGTCAGGAGTTGTTCGGCACCTGGCCGGGGTTGAACCGTCAGGAGCTCATCGCGGTCAGTGCGTTGTCGCGCATGATCGCCTTGATCTCGGCCTCGTCGAACCCGGGCAGGTCGTGGACGAAGTCGGTGGGGTCGGCGAGGCCCTCGGCGTGGGGGTAGTCGGAGCCGAACAGCACGTGATCGACGCCCATGATCTCGACGAGGCCGCGGATGTCGTCTTCGTAGAACGGGGCGATCCACAGGTGTGACACGAGTTGCTCGACGGGGTCGGTCGCGAACATCGTCGGACGCTGGCCGTAGACCTTCTTCAGCTTCTTCACCAGTTCGGGCAGCCAGTCGCTGCCGGCCTCGATCGAGGCGGTCTTCAACTTCGGATGACGATCGAACACCCCATGGGTGGTGAGCACGCCGAACAGATCGAACGAGGGGCGACCCGAGGTCAGGGTCGTCATCGGTGAGAACTCGAAGGCCCGGAAGTCGCCGCGGGGTTCCCACTCGCGCAGGTAGCGGCCGTATCCGGCGTCACCCGAGTGATAGGCCATCACGACGCCGGCCTCGGCCGCCATGGCCCAGAACCGATCGCATGCGGGGTCGCCGGGGGACTGGGTGCCGCCGTTGGCGGTGGGCGAGGGCGCGGCCCGCATGACCACGACCTTCGCGCCCCGCTCGATGGCCCGGGCGAGTTCCTGTTCGGCCCAGCCGATGTCGGAGAGGGTGAGGTACGGCGCGCCGAAGATCCGGTTCTGGTAGGCGAAACCCCAGTCGTCATCGATCCAGCGGTTGAACGCCGAGAACGCGGCGAGCATGGCGGGCACGTCGTCGCGGAGGCTCTCCTCCATGCCGACGCCCAGGGTGGGGAAGAACCAAGCGCCTTCGAGGCCCTGTTGGTCCATGAGCGCGATGCGGGCGTCGCGGTTCCGGTAGGCGGCGGGGATCGGCTCGAGATCGCCGAACATCTCGGCGAGGTTCTCGCTGCCGCCGGTCTTGCCGCGGAAGTAGGCGTCGAGCGCGCCCGGGCTTGCTGACCGGGTCGAACGTCGGGTTCGGGATGAAGGAGTTGAGCTTGCCCCCCACGAGCAGGCGCTGACGGCCGTTCAACTCGACCCACTGCATGCCTCGCCGGCCCATCGATTTGGGCATGTGGCGAGTGAAGGCGTCGGTCGCCTCGTAGTAGTGGTTGTCGGCATCGAACGGCAAGAACCCGAGATCGGCCATGGCTGCTCCCCTGTAGGGCGGCGGCGGGAATCGTCGCACCGAGCACGCTAGCGACCGGCTGACGACCCTTCAGACCCGGAGCGACTGCCGGTGGGGCGGATCTGTTGTCCGCTCAGGCTCCGAGCGCGCCGCGCACCATGATCGAGGCGCCGCCGACGACGAGGACAGCCGCGGTGGCGACCGGCGCCAGCCGCATGCCGACTCGGAGCCACGCCTGGTCGAACCAGTTCCGCTCGAGCCACGTCTGGACCCGAACGAGCAGTATCCCGGCGGCGAGCAACGTGGCGGCCATGCCGAGTCCGTAGACCCCGACCAACACCACGCCGAGCCATGCCCGGCCGAGCGCCGCGGCCCCCAGGAGGACGACCAGTGCCGACGGCGTGGGCACCAACCCGCCGGCGACACCCATGGCCACCACCCACCGGCGGTCGAGCGGCCGTTCCGCCCCGCCGAACCGGTGCGGGTGCGGGTGCCCGTGATCGTCGTGATGGTCGTGGTGGTCGTGATGGTCGTGCATGGTCGTGGTCGTGGTGATCGTGATCGTGATGGTCGTGGTCGTGATGTCGTCGTGGTCGTGATGGTCGTGGTCCTGATCGTGATCGTGACCGGCGAAGTGGTGGTGGCCGTGGCCGGCGTGGCCGAAGACGAAGCGCCGCACGAGCAACGTGAGGCCGAGCCCGGCGACGAGGGCGCCGCTCGCCGCCGTGAGCCACGGCAAGGCGGCGGCGGGGGCGATCGCGTCGGAGAACCAGATGAGGCTGCCGAGGGCGAGCACGCCTGCGGTGTGGGTCAACGTGACGGTGGCCCCGATGCCGACGATCTGGCGCATCGTGCCGCGGCGGGCCACCACGGCGGCCGCCATCAGCGTCTTGCCGTGCCCCGGCGCCATCGCGTGGAGGGCCCCGAGCACGAAGGCCAGGGCCACCGCCGCGGCGAGCAGCCCGGCGGTGAGCTCGCGGGAGCCGACGAGCTCCTGGAATCGTTCGGTGAGCCCGTCGGCTCCCCGGGCCTGAGGTGCGGTGGTGGCGCCGGTCGCCTCGGTCGTGGCCAGCGGCTCCCCGCCGGGACTCGCAGTGGCGGTCGCGTCGAGCATGCGAAGCGGGGTCGCGTCGAGGGGGTAGTCGCGTAGCCGATCCGAGACCGATTCCGCCGCGACGTCTGACTCGACGGTGACGAGGTCCCCGGCGAGGGTGATCTCCCGCCAGCCGATCCGGTCGGGGTAGTTCCGGTCGGCGATGGCGATCGTGGTGGCCGAGGCGACCTGGCTGGCCGCGCTCAGTTCGCACGTCAGGCGGGCGGTGGTGAGGCCAGCCTGGCCGGGCGGGAACTCCAAGGAGGTGGTCGCCACCGTGAGCGGCACCGTGGCACCGTCGGAGGTCAACGTCAGGCCGGCCGCCAGATCGGGGCAGGCGGCCGCGCGGTATGCCGTGCTTTCGGCGTCGTCGACAACATCGTTGCCGTCGGTGTCGATCGCGGTGCGCAGTTGCACGGTGGGCAGCTCGGCCAGGTCGACCACGTAGGTGACGTCGAACCCGTCGGGACGAACGACGATGCCCGCGAACGTGTTCGTCGTGAGATTGCCGAGCGGATGCGCTCCGGCCCCCGTCGGCCCGGCGAACAGTCCCACGGCGAGCGCGACGGACCCGAGTCCGAGCAGGAGGGGGCGGCGGATCATGGCAGTCTCCAAGCGGTTGGAAGCGCGACATCCAACGACATCGCGAGGTCGTGCGCGGTGGGCAGGAGCGACAGCGAGAACCACGGTGACTGCTCGATCGCCGCTCGGAGTTCGGTCGCCGCCCGTTCGGTGTCGCCCAGGGCGTTGGACGTGGCGGCCGCATGCAGGAGGAACGACGGGTGGTTCGAGCCGAGGGCCAGTGCTTCATCGACGTAGGCCCGCGCTTCAGCGGCGCGCCCGGCTCGGGTGAGTGCCCAGCCGAGGGCGTCGGCGGTGAACACGGTCCGGCGGATGCCATACGCGGTCGTTGCCAGTTCCACGGCCCGAGCGGGATCGCCGTGGTCGGCTTCGAAGACCGCCGATTCGAGATCGACCGCCACCCCGTTGGCGGTGAGCAGCCGATCGTTGGCCCGGACGAGCCCGATCGCACCGTCGGCGCCGGCCCGGTCACCGCTGAGCAGTTCGACCTCGGTGAGGAGCGAGGCGACAGCCGGCTGGGGCGAGCGGCCGATCAGGTCGGTGAGCGCATCGAGCGCATCAGGGACCCCACCTCGGGCGACCGCCACCCGGGCCAGACCCAACTCCGCCGCAAGGAGTCCGGGCGATGCGTCGAGGGCCCGGCGGTAGGCGCTCTCGGCTGCTTCGATGTTCCCGCGAAGGAGCTCCAGATCACCGAGGAACCCGGCGACGACGGCCCGTTCGGCGGGCTCTGCGAGCGAGGCCAGTTCGGCCGCACGTAGCGCAGCGTCGGCCCCGGCCAGGTCGCCGTGGAGCTCGCGGAGGTACGACGTGCGAGACAGCGCTGCGCTGTCGGGTTTGAGGTCGAGGAGCGCCTGGAGCTGCCGCTCGGCGCCGGCGTAGTCGCCCAGTTCGACTGCGGCATCCACCGCGATGGCGTAGGCCTCGGCGGTGAAGGGGGCGGCGGCGACGGCGCGCTCGGCGAGTTCTGCTGCGCGGGCGAAGTCGTGTACCGCAAGTGCGAGTCCACCGTCGGCGATCACCAGGTCGATCGAATCGGGGTCGAGGCCACGCGGCTCGGTCGACGGCGGTTCGGGCCACGCCGTAGTAGGCCGGATCACCCGTGGCGGCGGCCTGCCGCACGGCGAGGGAGGCCAATGAGGTCCACGCCGAAGCATCGTCGGGCCGTTCGAGCGTGCGCCGCTCGGCCGCCACCAGGGCGTCGGCGAGCGTGGTCGGGGCCGCAGAGATCACGGCTGGAGCCGATCGGTCGGCGTCGCGAGGTGCGACGAACCGACCGATCGACACCAACCCCACCACGCCCACCGCCAGGGCGGCAATGCCAGAAGCGATTCGTTCGCGACTCCATCGACGTCGCGGCGGGAGCGTGGTGGTCGTCATGGTCAGTACCCGGCGTGCGGAGAGGCCACGTACGGGAAGGTGCTGAGGAACGGGACGTCGTTGGCGTTCACGCCGTCACCGAGCTGGTTGTTGGGTGCCTTGTTGAACTCCGGGGTGAACGCGGTGGCGCCTGCGATCACCTGGAGCGACACATCCGTGACGTCGTCGGCGAGCAGCCGGCCGTTCGGGAAGCCCGACGTCGCCACCGAGGTGTTCAACCGGATCATCTCGGAGGGCTTGACGTTCTTGGGCTGGTTCACCCCGGGGATGCCCGTGAGGAAGATGGTCGCGATGTCTTCGCGGCCACCCGTGCCGAGCCCCGCGCCCACCTGATCCGGCACCGTCACGCCGGGGTAGAGCACCGGGATCAGCCGGCCGAGCTCGGGGTTCACGACGTACTGGCCGAAGCCGTTGTCGACGTCGTTCGACGGCTTGGACGCGTTGAACCGGTCCTTCTCGCCGATCGGCATCACGACTTCGTTCACCAGCGGCATCCCGAGCCGGGACACCTGGACCCAGTTGCCTCGGGCCGACTGCCCGCCGGAACCGTTGAGCACCCGGGTGGTGCGGCGGTAGGTCGATGCCCACACGCCGATCACCGGATCGTCGCTCTCGAGCAGACGGGAGATCGGGATCTGCAGCGCCAGGGTGTGCACGTTGTAGCCGGCCACGTAGTCCTTGCCGGCCTCGGTCGGCAGCGGGATCAGGTGGGCGGTGTTCAACGGACGTAGCCCGCCGAGGTCGAAGATCGACCCGAGATCGACGAAGAACGGATCGTCGCGAGGACCGGCGAACGACTTGATGCCGCCCTCGATCGTCGTCGACGGCCGGTGCGCCGAGGTTCGTCTCGTAGTTGGGTGTCGACCGGGGGCCGACGTTTGCCGGCGGCACCGGCAGGTACTGGCCCAGCACCCGGCGGACAGGGCGCCGACCATTCCGGTCGACCTCGGTGACCGAGTAGAACTGCTTGACGTTGAGGTCGGCATCCTCGAACGAGGTCACCTGGTTGGTGTTGTAGAGGAACGTGTTCGGATTGCCAGTGGCGGTGGCGAAGTTGAACTCGTAGCTCTTGTCGGCAACGGCGTCGCCGTCGGTGTCGACGTTGATCTCGTACAGCACGTCGTCGCCGAAGCGATAGAAGTTCGGGCCCCCCGCGGGCGCCTCGAACGGGATCACGTTGGCGATGAGCGTGACGGTGTCGGACTTGTCGGGGCTGACGAATGCGTAGACGTCGGTGAGATCGCTCACCGGGTCTTGCGAGCTCATCGGAGCCTCGCGGTGGCTCGATGCGCCGGAGACCGAGAGGGCTCCTGCGACCAAGGCACCCGTGAGCCCGAGCAGCGGGATGGCCCGCCGGGTCACGGTGCGTCGTGTGGACATAGTGTTTCTCTCCAAGGTGAGGCCGGCCGGGGCCGGTTGATCGGGTGTTTGGTGCTGGTCACACCGCCCGATCGGCCGCCCGGCCGACCGATCCGGCGCTGCGCCCAGCGGGGCAGCACGTGGGTGGGGTCACTCGGCGCCGACCACCACCCAGCCGGCGCCCAGCGGGGCGAGCACCACGGTGAGCGGGGCTGGCCCGTCGAACGGCACCGTGGCAAGGGCGGCGACGCCGTCGGGACCGAACGTCGACAGGAAGGGCGCGGCATCGGGGAGGTCGTCGACCCGGCCCGGTTCGCCCGGGACGAACTCGCCCGTCGTCTCGCACAGCACGGCTTCGACCCGCGGGTCACCGATGAGGTTTCCGTCGTAGCCGTTGCGCTCGAACCGGCAGGCCTGCCGATCGGCCACCCACTCGGCGGCCGCCGGCACGGCCTGCTCGACATCGGGGAACTCGGGCACGAAGATCGATCGAGCGAAGTCGACCCGCCAGCCGCCGTCCTCGGCGACGAGCGCGAATTCGGCGGCCGCGGCCGCGGGCACGACGCCGATCACCTCGTCGACGACCGGTACGAGCTCCAGCCGACCGGCCAGCACGGCCTCCCCGCCGTCGATCGCGGCCGGACCGGTGGCGGTGAACCCGACGATGATCGGGAGCTCGTCGTGGGCCGATGCCCATTCCTGAGCGTTGCCGTAGGCCTCTCGTTCGTCGGCGGCGAGCAGGGCGAACGACGCGTCGTGGTCGTCGCGTTGCTCGGCTGCGACGAACGCCGCCGCCGCCGCTTCCGGTGTCGGAGGCGGGGGCGGCAGCGGCGGAGTGTCCGAAGCGAGGTTCGGGGTGTCACCCGTTGGGGTGGGGAAGGGTCCGGCCAGCACCGATGGGGTGGCGGTCGCGCCGCCCGCGTCGTTGTCGGCGAGGGTTGCGAACCCGATGCCGGCCGCCGCGATGGCGATGGCACCGATGCCCCCCGCAACGGCGAGGCGGCGCAGCGAGGAAGTCGTCATGCCCCGTCGTTCGTGGCTCGACCCGTCGCGGTTCAGTTTGCGCCGAGAATTTCTTCCGGAATCTGTCGATTCCGCGAAGAGAGCCCGCTGACCGGGGTTCCGGCGGCGTCAGCCGGTGCGGTGCAGGGCGCGCAACCCGGCCCATGCCAGGTCGGCCACTTGGCGGGCGACCTCGTCGGGGTCGAACTGCCGGCCCAGGGCCACGAGCCGGCGGCTGGCGCCTTCGGCAAGCCCGGTGAGCGCGTGGGCGATCGTGCGCTGGTGTTCGGGATCGATGTCGGCGGCGATGAGCGGGGCGATCGCCTCGGCCGTCGAATCGACCACCTTGCGGACCGCGAGCGCGAACTCGGCATCGCGCCGCGCCCCGCTGCCGAAGAGCAGGCTGAACGCGTCGTGGTCGTCGTGGACCCAGCGGAAGTACGCCTGGAAGCCCTTTTCCGTCTGGCTCTTGCCGTCGGTGGCCTCGCTGGTCGCCTTGGCGAGTGACTCCACCAATCGTGATCCGCACTCGTCGAGCAGCGCCAGGTAGAGCTCGCGCTTGGAGTCGAAGTGCTGGTAGAGCACCGGTTTGGTGACCCCGGCGGCCTCGGCGATGTCGTTCATCGAAGCGGCGTGATACCCCTTCGCAGCAAAGACGCTGAGCGCGATCTGCAGGAGTTGCTCGCGGCGAGCGGGAGCGGAGAGGCGGGCAGACATAGCGGTTACCTCATGGTAACCGCAGCGCTGCACCTTCGACGCGGTGCCTGACCCTGGCTACCGCTCAGCGATGCCGGCGGTCACGGGGATGACCTTCCCGGACTCGCCGAGCACGTAGACGCCGATCTCCTGTCCCGATTCGTCGTACAGGCGCACCTTGGTTCGGAAGGCGCCGTCGGGATCCTCAGCGCCGGTCCCGGACGCGAGGTACTGGTCGGTGTCGATGTAGCCGATCTTGCCGCCCTCCAGGGCCACCCCCAGCGTTGTTGCATGGCAGCAGCTGCCTTCGGCTCATAGCCCTCGCTCGCGGTCGTCGCGCTCGGCGGCTTTGACGGCATAGCCGAGGACGATTGCCGGCGCGAGCAGGATCGAGCCGGCGACCAGGCAGGTGATCACGATTCCCGCCACGAGTCCGTTGAACGTGAGCACGAACCCCATCACGAACACGGCGATGCCAACGGCGAAGATCAGGTAGCCGACACGGTTGGCGAGCAGCGTCCACTTGGCGACCTGCTGACGGCGGGCGCGGACGGGATCGGGACGACTCACGCCCCCCATGCTGGCCGAGTCGGGCCGGGGTCCGCGCATCTGTGGTCTCGGGCACCGCGCTCCCGGTTCGGTCCCGAGGCGGCGGACCACGTGGCGTTCCCTCCTTTGTTTCCAGGTCGGGTCACGCTGACCAGGGAATCCTCCGTGGTGCTCGGCAAACAGGGGAGGGAACGCAACGTGGCGCTCGGCAAAAGGGGCGAACGTCACGCGGCCGAAGCGATCGGCGGACGTCGGGCGCTACGGTCCGACGATGGCTGTGCATGTGGAGTGGGACGGGCGAGTCATCGTGGTCACCATCGATCGGCCCGAACGACGCAACGCCGTCGATCACGCCACCTTGCTCGAACTGGGGGCTGCCCAGCGCCAGGCGGTCGAGGGCGCGGCGCGGGTGCTCGTGCTCACCGGAGCCCCACCGGCGTTCTGTGCCGGGGCCGATCTGTCGGGGGTCGAGGACGGAGAGTTCGTCCGGGCCCTCGCCGACGTGCTCGCCGGCTTCGGCCGCCTGCCCATCCCGTGCATCGCCGCCGTGGACGGCCCAGCGCTCGGGGCCGGAACCCAGTTGGCCATCGCGTGTGACCTCCGGGTCGCCACGGCCGAGAGCCGGTTCGGGATCCCAGCCGCCAAGCTGGGCCTCGCCATCGACCAGTGGACGGTTGCCCGATTGGCCAACGAGGTAGGGCCCTCGGTCGCGCGCAACATGCTGCTCACGGCCTCGACATACCGCGCGGCCGACCTGGTCGCGGGCGGATTCGTCCACCGGATCGGAGATCGGCGTGCCGCGATCGACTGGGCCGAAGAGATCGCCCGTCTCGCCCCGCTGACCATTGCCGCCCACAAGGTCGCCCTCGAAACGAGCGCGGCACCGCCCGAGACCGATGCGCTGGTGGTGGCCGCGCGCGATCGGGCGTGGGCGAGCGCCGATGCCGAAGAAGGCCGGCTCGCCTTCCTCGAGAAGCGGGCGCCGGTGTTCCGCGGCGAGTGAGCTCAGAGGTTCGGGGGGAGCAGGCGGTTCACGTTCTCGAACCAGAAATAGAGCACCACGACGAACGGGCTGATGAACAGCAGCACGCTGAGCCACTTGCGCGTCCGGTTGCCGACCCAGGTGGCGAACAGGGCCACGGCGGTGAGGGCGGTGCCCCACATCGCGATCTGGGGCCAGGCGGCCGGGTCGGAGAACCATCCGTCGGAGAAGGCGTCGATCGTCGCCTCGGCCGGAACGGCGGGTGCACCGTCGGCGTCGTCGCCGGGGATCTCGGAGACCGCCTCGGACTCCTCGACCGCGTCGTCGGTGTACTCGATCGTGGCGGTGCCTTCGACCGTCTTGGCGGGCACCAACACCGCCGAGACCACCAGCCGCTTCTTCTGGGAGTACCGCGGGTGGCAGGTCGTCAACGTGAGCACGCTCTCGTCGGGCGAACCGAACAGCACGGTGAAGTCGGTGGGCTCGACCACTCTGGAACCGCTCACGGCGTACACGAAGGTGCCCTGCACCGTGGTCACCACGATCTCGTCGCCTTCGACCAACTTGTCGAGCTCGAAGAAGGGTTGACCGTGCGTGGTGCGATGACCGGCGATCGCGCTGTTGCCCGTGCTTCCCGGCAACGGCGTGTACGGGTAGTGACCGACCCCCTTGGTCAGATCGGTTGCCCGCACCCCGGCCACGATGTAGTCCTCGACCCCGATGGCCGGGATCTCGATGCGCCCGAGCAGATCGCCGAGCCCCAGTGCCAGCGGGGCGAGCGACGGGCCAGGTGCGCCGGCGGTGGTCGAGGGCGACGCGGTGGTCGACCGTGTCGACCCGGGCGCCACCTGAGGCAGCGTTTGGATCACCCCCGCCGTCGGGGGCGCGGTCGAGTACTGGGCCAGCTGCTCGGCGAACTCGTCCTCGAGCACGTTCTGGGCGCGGGCGTACTGGATGCCCGTCCCCCACAGCTGATAGGCGACGAACGCGAAGATCAACACCCCGATCGAGATCATCACCCGACCGATCCCGCCGACGAAGAACCGCCAGTCGTGGGGATCGGCCAGGCGGGGATCCCGGCTGCGGCCTCGGCGAGGTGACGGAGGCGGGTCGGGAGGTAGGGCGGGCGGGACGTCTCGCAACCGTCGGCGCATCGTGCGCGCCGAGACCGCCGGGACGGCGAGGCCGTTCAACCGGTCCAAGGCGCGTTCGGCCCGCGGGTTGCCCCAGGTCGACGGATGGATGTGATGGGAGCCGCCCGACACGGCGGCCACGTTACGGGTCGTTCGGCAGCTGCGTTGGTCACCCTGGGTGCCGGTGGGTACCGTCTGCCCCGGTCATGGAACCGGTCGTCGAGCTGACAGAGGCAGTAGCGGTGCTGGGTCGGTTCCCGGCACTGGCGGGCGCCACGCTCACGGTCGAACGCGGTCGAATCGTGTTGCTGGAAGGCCCGAACGGCGCCGGGAAGACCACGTTGCTCCGTCTCTGCGCCGGCCTTCTGCCCCTGACCAGGGGCGAGGCCCGGGTGTGCGGTCACGATCTGCGGACCGATCGGGTCGGGGTACGGCCCCTCGTGGGCCTGCTCGGTCACGCCAACGGGCTGTACGGCGACCTCACGGTCGAGGAGAACGTGCGGTTCTGGGCGGCCACCGTCGGGGCCTCGGACACCGAGATCGACGACGCACTCGACCGCATGCAGTTGGGCGGCCGACTTTCCCGGCTCAGTGTCGCGCGGCTGTCGGCCGGTCAACGGCGCCGTACCGCGCTGGCCTGCCTGATCGCCCGGCGCGCCCGGCTGTGGCTCCTCGACGAGCCGCACGCCGGGCTCGACGCGTCCAGCCGTGACGAGCTCGACGCCGTGCTGCGCGAAGCCGCCGCGGCCGGCGCCACCGTGCTCGTGGCCTCCCACGAGCTGGAGCGGGCCGGCGCGCTGGCCGATCGCGTGGTCACCATCACCGGCGGACGGGTCACCGGAGACCGGCCGTGCTGAAGGTCGCCCGGTCGATCGCCGCCAAGGACCTGCGCGTCGAGTGGCGCTCGAAGGTGTTGCTCAACCAGGTGTTGCCGTTCGCCGGGCTGGTGCTCGTGCTGTTCGCCTTCGCACTCGACAACGGCGGGGTGGTCGAACAGGGCACCGTCCGCGAATCGGTCACCACGTTCGTGGCGCCCGGCCTGCTCTGGCTCGCCGCGCTGTTCAGCCTGCTGCTCCTCGTGCAACGCACGTTCGCCGTCGAATCGGCCGACGGCGCCCTCGACGCACTGCGCGTGGCCGGCGTGGAACCCGCCGGCATCTTCCTCGGCAAGGCCGGCGCCCTGCTCGCCGAGCTCCTGGCCCTCGAAGCGGCCCTCGTCATGGGCATCGTCGTGCTCTACGACACCCGGATTCGCGCCGAGGGCCTGGTGCTTCTCGTCACCACCTTGATCACGGCTACCGCCGGGTTGGCCTTCGTCGGTACGCTCTACGGCGGTCTCACCGCCGGGGCCCGAGGGCGCGAAACCCTGCTCCCGCTGCTCGTCTTCCCGGTAGTGGCACCCGTTCTGCTCGGAGCTGCTCGTGCCACCGAATCGGCACTCGGCACGGGTGGGGCGGCGGTCTCCGAGGGCTGGCCGTGGGTTGGTCTGCTCGCGGTGTTCGCAGCAGCGTTCGGTGCCGCCGGCACCGTGGCCTTCGGGCCGCTCCTGGAGGAATGACGATGAGCACCACGGCGAGCGAATCGAGCACCACGGGTCCGGGTGAGGCGTCCGGGGGCTCGCGCCCGGGGACCGGCACCACGGTCACCCGGTGGTTGGGCATCGCCACGATCATCGGCATGGCGTGGCTCACCGGCTTCGGGCTGTTCGTGTCGCCCGAGGACCAGGTCCAGCGCGATGCGGTCCGGATCATGTACGTCCACGTGCCAACCGTCTACCTCGCCTACCTCGCGTTCATCGTGACCGCCGTGGCGTCGGCCGGTTTCCTGTGGAAGCGCACCCGTTCGCTGGTCTGGGACCGCCTCGCCGGCGCTTCGGCCGAGATCGGGGTGTTCTTCATGGCCATCGCCCTGGTGACCGGGTCGGTCTGGGGGTCGATCTCGTGGGGCACGTACTGGGTGTGGGACGCCCGGCTCACCACCACAGCGTTCCTGTTCGTCACCTACATCGGCTACCTGGCCGTTCGCCGGCTGGGGGGCAGCCACGAAGCCCGTGCCCGACGATCGGCCATCCTGGGCCTGATCGGGGTGCTCGAGGTCCCGCTCGTCCACTACTCCGTGGAGTGGTGGCGTCCGTTGCACCAGACCGAGACAATCGCGGAGCGTGAGATCGACGGGCTGATGCTGTTCAGCCTGTTCGTCGGCCTGGTCACCTTCACGCTGTTCTACGTCTGGTTGGTCCTGCACCGCCAGCGTGTGCTCCACATGGAAGACGCGATCGACGATCACGGGCTCGATGTCGCGCTCGCCGAGCGCCAGCGCGAAGGGGTCCAGTGATGCTCGCCCTCCAGTACGCCGTGAAGATCGTCGGCTGCTACGCCGTCACCATCGCCGGCGTGGTCGGCTACGCCGGGTACACCCTCCGCAAGGGGCGCCAGCTGGCCAACCAGGTGCGCCCGGAGGATCGCCCGTGGACCTGACTCCCCGCGACCCCGGCATGGGGGCCGGCGACACGTTGCGGAAGCGTCGCAAGTGGGGCCCCATCGTCGTGCTCGTGCTGGTGATCGCCGGCGGGGGAGTGGTCGTGAGCCAGTTCCTCACCTCGGCGATCGACTACTACTGCAACGCCGACGAGATCGACGTGAAGGACAGTTGTTCCGGCGAACGTCGGGTCCGGGTGCAGGGCACCGTCGACCAGGGCTCCATCGTCGAGAGCGCCGATGGCGGCATCGAGGCCTTCACCATCTCCTTCAACGGGGCGTCGGTCCCGGTCGACTACTCCGACGGCACGTCGCTGCCGGACCTGTTCCAGGACTGCATCCCGGTCGTGGTCGAGGGGCGGCTGGCCGGCGGGGTGCTCGAAGGCACCAACGTCGAGGTCAAGCACACCAACGTCTACGAAGAGGACAACCCTGAACGCGTCGCCGAGGCGGGGGGAGCGGCGTGCTCGCAGGAAGCCTGAACGGAGCCATCGGTTCTGGAGGCCTGCTCCTCGGCCTGGCCGCGTCGGTCTTCGGGATCGCCCAACTCGTGTTCGGTGTACGCCGGCACGACGGGCGGATGCTGGCGGCCGGGTCGCGTTACGCGTACGTCGTGCTCGCAGGCGCGGTCGTGGCGTTCGCCGCGATGGAGCGAGCCCTGATCACTCGCGACTTCGAGCTCGCGTACGTGCAGCAGGTCGGCTCCACCAAGACGCCGTTGCTCTACAACCTCACTGCCATCTGGACCGCGCTCGAAGGGTCGATCCTGCTGTGGGTGCTGGTGCTGGCGGGCTACATCGGCCTCGTCGCCCACCGATACCGGACCCGCCGCGACGACCCACTCGTCGCGTGGGCGATGATCACGCTGTTCGTCATCGCGGCGTTCTTCTTCCTGCTCTGTCTCACCGCCTCGCAGCCGTTCGCCGCAGCGGCCGTGGCCGCGACCGAGGGGCGGGGACCGAACCCGCTGCTGCAGAACCACATCCTCGTGCTGTTCCACCCGCCCACGCTGTACCTCGGGTACGTCGGCATGAGCGTGCCGTTCGCGTTCGCGATCGCCGCGCTGGTCACCGGGCGCGTCGGTGAGGGCTGGCTGGCGGAGACCCGCCGGTGGACGCTGTTCGCGTGGGGCTTCCTCACCATCGGCATCATCCTCGGGGGCTGGTGGAGCTACGAAGTCCTCGGCTGGGGCGGCGTGTGGGCGTGGGACCCGGTCGAGAACGCCAGCTTCCTGCCCTGGCTCACTGGTACCGCCTACGTGCACTCGGTCCTGGTGCAGGAGCGGCGGGGCATGTTGCGGGTCTGGAACCTCTCCCTGCTCATCGCCACGTTCTCGCTCACGATCCTCGGCACCTTCATCACCCGCTCCGGGGTGCTCAACAGCGTGCACGCCTTCAGCGAGAGCGACATCGGCGCGTATCTGTTGGGCTTCTTCGGCGTGATCGTCGTGGTATCGCTCGCCCTGATCGCCTGGCGAGGCGATCGTCTGCGCGCCCCTGGCACGATCGACTCCCCGCTCTCACGCGAGGGCGCCTTCCTCGCCAACAACGTGGTGTTCGCGCTGTTCGCCTTCATCGTGTTGCTGGGCACGGTGTTCCCGCTGTTCGTCGAAGCCTTGGAGTCGCGCGAGATCAAAGTGGGGGCGCCGTTCTTCGATCAGCTCGGGATCCCCATCGGCATCACGTTGCTGTTCCTGATGGCCGTTGCGCCCGTGCTTCCGTGGCGCAAGGCGTCGCAGGAGCTCCTGCGCGACCGCCTGTTCTGGCCGGCGTGGTGCGGTGTCGCCGCCATCGGTGTCGCCGTGCTCGCGGGAGGCGAGGGCCTGGCGCCGCTGGTGGCGTTCGGGCTCGGCGGGTTCGCTGCTGGCGCGGCGGGCCGTCAACTGGTGCTCGCCACCCGGCGCCAGGGATGGCGGGGCTTCGTCGGCCGGGCGAACGGCGGGATGATCGTCCACCTCGGCGTGATCCTGATCGCTGTGGGCCTCACCGCATCGAACTCGTACTCCCGTACGCAGAGCTTCCGCCTCGACCTGGGCGAGACAGTGACGTTCGCCGGACACACGTTCACCTACGAAGGGTTCGAGCAGTTCGACACCCGTGCCACGTTCGGCACTCGGGCCTTCATCGGCATCGACGGTGGCCAGGCGTACGCGCCGGCCAAGACCACCTACAAGTCGATGGGCCAGTCCGTTCCCACCCCGTCGGTGTCGACCGGGCTCACCCGAGACATCTACCTGACGCTCGGCGACCCGGTGCCCGTGGTCGACGGCGACCCCGCGCGCATCACCGTCGGCATCAAGCCGATGATCCTGTGGCTGTGGATCGGTGGAGCGCTGATGGCCGTCGGCACCGTGCTGTCGGCGTTCCCGGGCAATCGGCGCCGGGCGATCGACCCGGTGTCGGCTCCCGTGTCGGGCCCCGAACCCGATCCGGAGCCCGAACCCGAGGTCGAACTGGTGGCGGGCCGTGGCTGACGTCGTCGACGAGCCGGCCGTCGACGGTGACGGGCCCGAGCCACGGCGACGGCCGTTGGCACCGTTCATCGTGCTCGCCGTCACCCTCCTGTTCGGCGCGCTGTTCGTGGTCCTCGCCGGGTCCGACAAGGCACTGAACGAGGACACCGCCGAGACGCCGCTGCTCGGCAAGGCGGCGCCGGCGATCGTGGGCGCGACGCTCGCCGGGTCCACCTTCGACCTCAGTCGCCAGCGGGGCGACTGGGTGGTGCTCAACTTCTTCCAGTCGACCTGCGTGCCGTGCGTGAACGAACATCCTGAACTCGTGGCCTTCGCCGCCCAGCAGGCGACGCTCGACGACGGCGCCGAACTCGTCACCGTGGTCTTCGACGACAACGAACAGCGCGTGCGGAAGTTCTTCGACGACAACGGTGGCGAGTGGCCAGTCGTGCTCGACGAACGGGGGCAGATCCCGTTCGACTACGGCGTGGCGAAGGTGCCCGAGACGTGGATCATCGATCCCACCGGCCGGGTGCTGGTGCACTACATCACCGAGGTCACCGCATCGGGGCTGAGCGCCAAGTTGCAGGAGTTGCGGGCGCTCACAGGAGCGGGCGGATGAGCAGGAAAACCACCTACAAGCGGTGGCCGTCGTGGTTGCTGATGGCGATGATCGTGGCCGGGCTGCTCGCCGTCGGCGTGAGTCGCGCCGGTGAGCCCCGCACCGCCGACCAGCGGGTCCAGGCGATCGCCAAGCGACTTGCGTGCCCGGTCTGCAACGGGGAGAGCGTCGCCGACTCGCGTGCTACGTCGGCCAACCAGATCCGTACCAACATCGAGGCCCTCGTCGCCGAGGGCCGGCTCGACGACGACGCCATCGTGGCCGAGGTCGATGCCAACTACGAGGACGATCTCTCGCTGGTGCCCGCCGGATCCGGACTCGATGCCCTCGCCTGGATCCTGCCGGTGGTGGCCGCGGTCGGCGGAGTCGGAGGACTGGTGGCCGCGTTCGCCCGGTGGCGTCGCCGACCCGATCCGACCGGACCGTCCGCCGCCGACCGGGAGCTCGTGGAAGCGGCGTTGCGCGCACCGAGCGATCCATGAACCCTGATCAGCTGGCTGCGCTCGAAGAGGAGCGCGACTTCCTGCTGCGCTCGCTCACCGATCTCGATCGCGAGCACGGTGCTGGAGACGTTGCCGACGACGACTACGAGACGCTGCGCGACGACTACACCGCTCGGGCGGCAGCCGTGCTGCGCTCGATCGAGGGCGGCCGCGCCGCACTCCCGGCCCGGCGGCCTCTGCCCCGGATGCGGGTCGCCATCGGGATCGGGCTGGGCATCGGCATCGCCGCGTTGATCGGAACGCTGCTGGTCGGTTCGGCGGGTGACCGGCAACCGGGCGACGTGATCACCGGTGGACCGGTCGGCACCGACGCCAACAGCCTGTTGGTCGAGGCCCGTTCCCAGATGACCTCAGATCCCGCGGCGTCGCTCGAGTTGTTCACCCAGGTGCTCGAACTGGAGCCCGACAACGTCGAGGCCCGCACTTATGCCGGGTGGGTCATCGCGCTCGATGCCCTGTCATCGGGTATCGAAGGCGAAGCGATGACGGCTCGCGGAACGCTGGCGCTGCAACTCATCGACGAGGCGCGTGAGCTCGACCCCTCCTACACCGACGCCCAGTGCTTCAGCGCGATCATCCGGTTCCGGATGCTCGGTGACGCTGCGGGCGCGGCCGAGCCGCTCGCTGCCTGTCGCGCCGGAGATCTGCCGGCGTCCGTGGCGCCGCTGATCTCGCAACTGGCGGAGGCGATCGACGCGTCGACGCCGAGCGGGCCCACGGTGCCGCCCACCGCGACGGCCCCCTGAGCACGGCGACAACTGGCCCCGGGTCGGTCCCCGGCCGCCCCGCTGCCGGTCGGTACGCTCGCGATCCATGAGCATGCCGCCGCCCCCGCCGCCCGGTGGACCCCCGCCCCCGCCTCCGCCGTCCTTTGGCGCCGGCGGACCCCCGATGCCGCCCGGGTACCAGTCCTCCGGCAACGAGGTTCCCGTGCCGAAGAACAACGGGATGGCGGTGGCCGGTTTCGTGCTGAGTCTCGTGGGGCTCATCCCGTGCTTCTGGTTGTTCCAGATCCCTGGATTGCTCGGTCTGGTCTTCTCGGCGATCGGCAAGCGTCAGATCGACCGATCCGCAGGCGCGCAGAAGGGTCGCGGCCTCGCGCTCGCCGGGCTCATCATCGGCATCGTGCTCGTCGTCCTCGCCATCGTGTTCGCGGTCCTGCTCGCGGTCAACGATGGTGAGTTCGAGTTCAACGTGGAGTGATCACGGGGCGCCGGGTGGGGGTGAGGCCGCCACCCGGCTCACCCCCGTCTCCGTGCGCGTGAGCAGCCACGCACTGGCCTTCTTCCAGTTCGGCTCGCCCACCAGCACCGCGCCTCGGCGGATCAGCGCGCCGATGACATCGGGGATCAGATCGCCGTGGCTGCAGAGCACGGTGTGATCGGGGAGCATGACGAGCAGCTCGAGGACTGGCTCGAAGGCTGCGCCCTCGCTCAGCATCGACGTCTCCTCGACTTCGGTGTCCCACCGGCGGGCCAACGGGTCGAGCGTCTGGGTGCACCGGACGTACGGGCTCGAGAGCAGCCGGCTGGGCCCCGACGGCGCGAAGCGCTCCGCCAACGCCTCGGCCTGCTCCCACCCCTTGGGCGTGAGGGGACGGAATCGATCGTCACCGGTCCAGGCCGAACGATCACCGGCTTTGGCATGTCGAACGAGGTAGACGGTCAAGCGACGTCCTGACGGCAACCGAGCGGCAGCACCTCGCACATACGAGGGAGAGTAACCCCCGCCCGGGGTCAGCCAGAATGGGAGCGTGGGATTCTTCGACCGAAACCGCCAACGCCTCGCCGAGCAAGGTATCGACCCGGCCCGGCTCCCGCCGGGCCAGTATCTCACCGAGCGGTTCCCCGTGCTCCACGTCGGCGACGTGCCCGCCTACGGCCCGGGCGAATGGGACCTCACGATCACCGGGTTGGTCGACCGTCCGTACTCGCTCGATCTCGAGACGTTGCGAGCCCTGCCGTCCGTCGAGCTCACCTTCGACATCCATTGCGTGACGAAATGGTCCAAGTTCGACACGACCTGGCGCGGCGTGCGGGTGCGGGATCTGCTGGAGCAGGCCGGGGTGCAGCCTGCCGCGACCCATGTGATGGAGCACGCCGAGTTCGGCTACACCACCAACCTCCCGCTCGTCGACATCGCCACCGACGAGGCGATCGTCGCCTACGAGTTCGAGGGCGCCGAGATCGAACCGATCCACGGCGGCCCGGTTCGCATCGTCGTCCCGCATCTCTACTTCTGGAAGTCGGCGAAATGGGTCAGGTCGCTCGAGCTCATCGCCGCTGACTCCCCCGGTTTCTGGGAACGCAACGGCTATCACATGTACGGCGATCCGTTCCGCGAGCAGCGTTTCCGGGGAGACCGCTGAGCGCCGGATTCGGATCGGAAATGGCCGAAGCGAACCTCGACCAGTGATGGCACCTATCGTGGCCGATACACGCCGCCCGACCAGGAAGGTGGAGCTCTCGCAATGACGTCTCGCCAGCCGTCGGGTCGCCATGTCGAGGCGAGCACCTTCACCGCGGTGCTGCCGGTGCTGTCGCTCGTGCCCGTTTGGTTGTTGGCGTTGGCGGTCTTCTGGCTGCCCGTCCACCTCGTGTGGTCGGTGCCGTATTGGACGTTCGCTGTCGGATACCTCGTCGGTGTGGTGCTGTTCTTCTGGCGGCCGGTGCAACGCCTCGTGCTGACCCGGCTGATGGGCGCTCGTCGGCCCACCCGGGCCGAGCAGGCGGCGCTGCGCCGGCCGTGGCAGTCAGTGGCCCAGGCGGCCGGGGTCCCGCCCCGCCGATTCGTGCTGGCGGTGCTCGACGCCGAGGAGATCAACGCCTACGCGTGCGGAGGCCACCTGGTGGTGGTCACCACCTATGCCATCGAGGTGCTGCCCGAGCGCGAGCTCACCGGGGTGCTCGCTCACGAGTTGAGCCATCACCTCGGGCTGCACACCGTCGCCCTCACGGTGGGCCAGTGGTTGTCGCTCCCGATCGTGGTGCTCGCCCGGGTCGGGTTCTTCCTCGAGGCCGTGGCTCGAGCGGCGACGGCGACCTTCGCCCGAGGTTCGCCCGCCCTCACCGCGATCGGCACCCTGGTCAGCGCGCTGTTGACGATGGTGGCCTGGGTGTTCCAGCTCACGTTGCTCATCTCGAACGCCATCGGCAACGTCGTCGGCAAAGCGGCCGAACTTCAGGCCGACCGACGGGTGGTCGAGGTCGGCTACGGCCGAGAGCTCGCCGCCGCGCTCCGGCGTTTCGTGGCGGCCGCCGACCCGGCCGCTCCGATGACCTGGCGAGATCGGCTGGCGGCGTCGCATCCCCCGGCCCGCACCCGGGTGGCGCACATCGAGGCGCTGCTCCGAGCGCGTCGCCCGGTGAGATGATCTGTCCGGTCCTTGGCGCAATTGGCAAGGACTCCACAAGATTTCGGGGAGCTGCTTGAACGGCGGGCGGCACGCACCGACCTGAACATCGGATACCGATGGGTTTCCCCGACAGCAAGGAGGACAGCGTGAAGTCACGTGACGTTTCGCGGAATCAGAGTTGGTTCCGAAAAGTAGTGGTGTCGTTGGCGGCAGCGACCGCCGGTATCGCAACGTTCGGTCTCGTCTCGAGCCCGACCGCCGAGCCGGCTCCTGCTGTCGAGGTCGAAGAGGCCGGCTCCCTCTCCAACTCGTTCAAGCTGCCGATCGGCGACGAGAACATCCCGCTCCGGGGAATCCGCTGGTGACCTGACGGCACTCCCGGCGCCTGCGGCTGTCTCGCCGCAGTCGCCGGGCTGCGCCGGCGTGCCGCAGTCGCTGGCTGCGCCCAGCCCGCCGAGCGCTCTGACCACCCAGTCGGCCACGAAGGTGGCCAGATCGTCGACCGGGAGGTCGAGGTGGCCGGCGCGGTGGAAGTGGGTGAAGTGGGACACCGACCCGAGCACGCCGAACGCCAGTAACCGAGGATCGTGGTCGTCGGGAATCGCTCCGGCCTGCTGCGCCTCGAGCACCAGCTTGGCCGCATCGGCGATGTAGACGACGCTCGACTCCTGCAACACGACGTCGATCGTCCCGTCGGCGCGTTCGACGTCGAGCAGCGAGAAATACGCCCGATGCTCCCCCATGAACCGGACGCTCGCTTCGGTGGCCCGGCGGATCCTCATGATCGGATCGTCGTAGGCAGCCATCTCGGCGCCCTGCACCCGGCGCAGTTGCTTGCGCATCGACCGTACGAGTTCGGCGAACAAGCTCTCCTTGTTCTCGAAGTACCAGTAGAAGAGCCCCTTGGCGACGCCAGCCGTCTCGCAGATGTCGGCGATCCGGGTGGGCGCGTAGCCGCGCTCGGCGAAGAGCTGCTCGGCGGCATCGAGGATCTGCTGTTTGCGCTCCTTGCCCTGCTCGGTGAGCTGCCGGTCGGTGATCGCCATGGTCCGGTCATTCTTGACCGCCTGATCAGGGAACGAAGAGTCGTGCGCCGCCGGTGCAACGGCACGTTGAACCCGGCTCGCAAGTCGGCGACCCGTAGGCTTGGTCCCCATGAGTCCTGTGATCCTCCCCGGCGCCGAACCCTGGTCCCGCGACGGCGGATCGATCGGCGTGCTGCTCCTCCACGGATTCACCGGGAATCCGAGTTCGATGCGTCCGGTCGCCGAAGCGTGTGCCGCGGCGGGGTACGCCGTCGAGCTGCCCCGGCTCCCGGGCCATGGCACCACGATCGACGAGATGATGACCACGACGTTCGCCGATTGGTCCACCGAGGCCGACGCGGCCTACCAGCGGGTCGCGGCGCGAACCGAGCAAGTGGTGGTGGCCGGGCTGTCGATGGGCGGTCTGCTCACGTTGTTGCTCGGGCTCCGCCATCCCACCATCGCCGGGCTCATTTGCATCAACCCGCTCACCCTGCCCGCCGATCAGGCGTTGGTCGACATGGCCCGAACGATGCTCGACGGGGGCACGACGATCATCCCCGGGATCGGCTCCGACATCGCCAAGGCCGGCGTCACCGAGAGCGCATATCCCGGTACGCCGATCGCCCCGCTCGTGTCGCTGATGGTCGATGGCGTGGCGCCGATCACCGGTCGCTATGGCGATCTCACGATGCCGTTGCTGCTCATGAACTCACCGCAGGATCACGTGGTCGATCCCGCCAATGCCGAGCACCTCGCAGCCACGGCCGGGGGAGTGGTCGAGCGGGTCACGCTCGAACGCAGCTTCCACGTGGCGACCGTCGATTTCGACGCGGCGCTGATCGTGGACCGAGCGTTGGAGTTCGTGGGCCGGGTGACGGGCACGTGAGGTTCCTCGCCTCGATCCCGAGTCCCGGTTCGGGCACGCTGCATCTGGGTCCGCTCCAGCTCCGGGCCTACGGGTTGATGATCGCCCTGGGCGTGCTCGCCGCGGTCTGGTTGTTCGGCCGTCGCCTCGAGCAGGCGGGCACCGGGACTCGCGATCAGGCGGCGTCGATCGGCATGTGGGGCGTCGGCGCCGGGATTCTCGGCGCCCGGCTGTATCACGTGGTCACGAGCTGGAACGACGACTACTTCAACCCGCTCAACGTGCTCAAGATCTGGGAGGGCGGGCTCGGCGTGCCCGGCGGGCTGCTGGCCGGCATCTTCTTCGGCATCTACCGGGCCCGGCGGCTCGGGCTCCCCGTGGGTGCGGCCGCCACCGCCGCGGCCCCGGCGATCCCGCTGGCCCAGGCCATCGGGCGGTGGGGAAACTGGTTCAACCAAGAGCTCTTCGGCCGGCCCACCGACCTGGCGTGGGCGCTCGAGGTCGACGATTCGAAGATCCCCGCCGGCTACGCGCCCGGTACGACGTTCCATCCGACGTTCCTCTACGAATCGCTCGGCAACCTGTTGCTCTGCGGGTTGTTGATCATCATCGGTAAGCGGGTGCGGCTCCGGCCCGGAGCGCTGTTGGCCGTGTATCTCGCGGGCTACTCGATGCTGCGGTTCGGCGTGGAGAGCCTGCGGATCGATCCCGCCAACGAGATCCTCGGCGTCCGTGTGAACACCTGGATCTCGGGCCTGGTGTTCCTCGGCTCCGTCGCCTACCTCGTGCTCCGAGGGCGCCCCGCCGCCGACGTACCGATCGAACCACCAGCGACACCCGACGACGAGCCGTCGGCTCTTCCCGAACCCTGACCACTTCATGCGGTCGGGTACGAACGAGTTGATCAAGTCCCGAATGATCCGAATCCTCGCTGGCTGATTCGGCCGGTGCGGCGGGGCCGGAATCAGCGATTTGCCATCACTCGATCATGATGCTCGATCATGATGCTCGATCATGATGATGGTGCGGCCCATGGTCTGACGGTTCCCCATCGCATCGATGAGCACGGGAATCTCCTCGAACGTCCCGACCTTGCCGACCACCGGCCGTATCGAGCCGGCACGGACCAGTTCGACGAGGTCGGCCGTGATCTGGGCGCCGAGCGCGGTCCGTGCCACGTTCCATCCCAATGCGGTCTTGAGCATGTCCACCAGGTCGTCGCCGGCATAGTTGAGCAGCACACCGCACAACGAGATGTTCGCCAGGGCAACCCGACGCGGGACGACGAAGGGTTTGTCAGCGACGGTCTTGTTCGAGCTGAACCCGTTCATGATGAAACGTCCGTTGTAGGCCGTGCACTTGATCGTTGACTCCCAGAACGATTCGCCAACGTTGTCGAACACGACATCGACGCCACGGTTCGCGGTCTCGCCCAGCACGATCTCGGCGAAGTCCTGGGTGTTGTAGTTGATGGCGACGTCGGCGCCCAGCTCGCGGCACAGCTGGACCTTCTCGTCACTGCCGGCCGTCGCGAGGACACGGGCACCGGCGTGCTTGGCGAGTTGAATCGCAGCGGAGCCGGCTCCACCGGCGGCGGCCGAGATCAACACGGTCTCACCCTCGACGAGGCGGGCTCGGTCGAACAGGCCGAGCCAGGCCAGGTGGAACGGGAAGTACAGAGCTGCGGCACCGGGAAGAGCGACGTCGTCCGGCATGTCGAACAGCGCCGCGGTCGGACAGATCGCCCGCTCGGCGAAACCACCGAAGGCCTGTCTCGTGGTGGCGACCACTCGTCGGCCGAGCCAATGCTCGGCGCCCTCGCCGCAGGCGTCGACGACCCCCATGGTCTCCATGCCGGGGCTGTAGGGAAACGCGGGCGGCGCCATCATGTTGCCGCCGGTGATCCGCTCGAGATCGTTGAGGTTCAGCGGGATGGCATGGGCCCGAACCCGAACTTCACCGGGCCCGGGCGTCGGGACCTCGACGGTTTCGAGGCGCATGACGTCGAGCGGCTGGCCGTACTCGTGCACCCGCCACGCCCGCATCGTCTCGTCGGTGGCCTTCGAATCGCTCATCGGGCAACCTCCGGGGTGAGACCGAAGTGGTCGATGTAGGCGCTGAACTCCGAACGCACCCGGTCCGGGTCGACGCCGAACTCCTCCGGCGCATAGCGGTGGATCCCGTGTTTGCCGGGCGGATTGTCAGCGATGAACGCCTTCATTCGCTCCGCCCCGACGTCGGTCATCGGCAGGTCGAGCGCCTCGTAGATCTTCTCGACCACGCTGAACTGGTCGGAGATGAAATCGGGGAAGAACATGTCGTAGAACAGCGCCTCCGGATACTCGCGCGCGGCGCGCACCTCGATGCCGTGGAGCAGTACGTTTCGCAGGCGCGCCGTCCAATCCTGCGCGATCTCGAGCGGATCGACGTGATCGCTGCCGACCCGTCGCACGATCGAGGTCAGGCTCGCATACGACGTCATCGAATTGACCGGATCGCGATGGGTGAACACGATCCGGGCGTCTGGGTAGGTGGCCAGGAGCTGTTCGAGTCCCCACAGATGGGCGCCGGTCTTGAGCACCATCCGCGAGCGGGCATGCCCGGACTGAAGGTGCTGGAGTTGGCGATGGTGCATGTCGTACACCGGGCCCCAGTCCGCTTCGCCGATCGACCCAATCCTGATAGCTGGGGACCCGGAACTGGTTGTGGAACAAGGGTGTGCACATGGCCTCGCCCATCAGCACCACACACTCCTGGGTGAGTTGGGCTCCCGTCGGGTGGATGGCGTCGAAGCCCGGGGGTCGCTGGTCGCCCATGTCGAGTGCCGCAGCGCACATGGCGATCCGCGGATCGGTCTCGAAGGTCGCGGTCTGCGGCGGCGGCGACGGGAACATCACCTCCCAGGTCAATGGCGCTCGACTGTCGGGGTCCTGGGCCAAGATGTCGTGAAGGATCGTCGTGCCCGTGCGAGGCATGCCGATGATGAACACCGGGCGCTCGATCTTCTGCTGACTGATGCTGGGAATGTTCTTGCGATCGTTCGTGTAGTTCAGCCGGTTGACCGTGTGGAGCAGCATTCGCTCATTGGCGATGTACCGACCGATGTCGTTCAGCTGACCTTCGCTGGCGAGTGAGTCGACGAGGCGCCCCAGCGGCTCGACGAACGGACCATCGCCGAGATCCTCGAGCCCTCCGGTGCGCTCAAGTGCCGTCGCCAACACTTCCTCAACGCCGAGACTCTCGATGTTGTTGCTCATGATCTCCCCCTCTTCGCAGTGCGATCAGGCGCCAGGTCGGTGGCGAGCCGCCGGACACGGTGCTGCGCTGGCACCGCCGGCTCATCGCTTCGGGTTCAGAGTCCCGCGAGCTCGACCAATTCGTCGGGTGTCAGGTCGGTCTTGGTGAGCGCGGCGTTGGTGCGGACCTGTTCGGGTGAGGTGGCGCCGGCGATCACCGACCCGACGACCGGTTGGCTGGCCAGCCACGACAGCGCCACCTCGGTGACCGACCGGTCCCGTTCGGCGCCCCACGAGGCCAGCCGTACGACCCGGTCGAGGTTGGCGTCGGTCAGCGATGCCTGGAAGTAGCTCATGGTCAGTCGAGATCCCTCGGGCGGCCGTTCTCCCTTGCGGACCTTGCCCGTGAGCACACCAGAAGCCAAAGGGAAGTACGGCAGGACCCCGCAGCCGAAGTGCTCGCAGGCCCCGATCACTTCGCGCTCGATGTCTCGTTGCAGCAGCGACCACTCGTTCTGCACCGACACGAAGGGTTCGAGACCGCGTGAGCTCGCAATCCAGGCGGCGTCGGCGAGCTGCCATCCGGCGAAGTTCGAGCACCCGACATAGCGGACCTTGCCGGCCCGCACCAGGTCGGTCAGCGCTCCGAGTGTCTCGGCGATCGGCGTGGTCGGGTCGGGGTAGTGCAGCTGCAGCAGGTCGACATGGTCGGTGCCCAGCGTCCGCAGGCTCGTCTCGACCGAGCCGATGATGTGACGCCTCGAGCCCCCGGCATCGGCAGGGCCGCCGCGGGAACCGAACTTGGTGGCGATCACCACCTCGTCGAACCGCCCGGCCAGGGCTCGCCCCAGGAACTCCTCCGATCGCCCGCCGCCGTACGAGCGGGCGGTGTCGAACAAGGTGATCCCGGCGTCGAGCGCCGCATGGATGACCGCTCGCGAGGCGTCCTCGTCGAGACGCATCCCGAAGTTGTTGCAGCCCAGTCCGGCCACCGACACCCTGAGACCGGACCGACCGAGCGTTCGGAACTCCATGGTGGGCAGCATCGCAGACCGGGCCGGGAGTGTCGAAACACCCGGCGGCTCGCCGAAGGTGGCCGTAGCATTGCCGATCGTGTCCGAACGCATCTCCGAGGCCGAGGTCATCAAGGTGGCGAAGCTGGCCCGTCTGCAGCTCGCTCCCGGTGAACTGGAGCGCTACACCCATCAGCTGGCCGACATGCTCGAGCACTTCGCCGACATCGACGCACTCGATCTCGAGGGGGTGACGCCGATGACGCAGCCGCTCCCGATGGTGAATGTGTTCCGCGAAGACGTCGTGCGGGCGTCGCTCGACCGCGACGAAGTGCTCGCTGCCGCACCGTTGGCGGAAGACGGCCGGTTCCGGGTACCCCCGATGCTCGGAGATGCCGAATGAGTGAGTTCCCGACCGCCCTCGAGCTGGCTGCCGAAGTCCGATCTGGTCGCCGGACGGCGGTCGAGGTGCTCAACGAGCACCTCGGACGGATCGGCTCGCGAGAGGCCGAGATCCACGCGTTCAATCTGGTCACCAACGCCGCGGCACGCGCCGCCGCCGAGGCCGTGGATGCGAAGGTGGCGGCCGGCGAGGACCCCGGTCCGCTCGCCGGGGTGCCGGTGGCGCTGAAGGACAACCTGTGCACCCGGGGCATCGAGACGACGTGCTCGTCGAAGATCCTGAAGGGGTGGAAGCCGCCGTACACCGCCACGGTGGTGGAACGACTCGTGGCAGCGGGGGCGGTGCCGGTCGGCAAGACCAACCTCGACGAGTTCGCGATGGGGTCGTCCACCGAGAACTCGGCGTTCGGTCCCACCCGCAACCCCCGTGATCCGTCGCGGGTCCCCGGCGGGTCGTCGGGCGGGAGTGCAGCCGCGGTGGCGGCCGGGTTCTGCCCGGTCTCGCTCGGCTCCGATACGGGCGGATCGATCCGTCAACCCGCCGCGCTGTGCGGTGTCGTCGGCGTGAAGCCCACCTACGGTCTGGTGTCGCGCTATCGGAGTGGTTGCGTTCGCGAGCAGTCTCGATCAGGTCGGCCCGTTCTCCCAGACCGTGGCGGATGCCGCGTTGGTGCTCGAAGTCATCGGTGGGCACGACCCGATGGACTCGACGTCGATCCCGGCGCCGCTCCCACCGATGTCGGCGGTGCTCGATCAGGGTGTCGAAGGCTTGCGGGTCGGGCGGATCACCGATCTGCCCGCCGGCGCCGACCCCGACGTCATTGCCCGGCTCGACGCGGCCTTCGAGGCGCTTGCCGCGGCCGGCGCCACGATCGTCGATGTCACCGTGCCGGCCTTCGGCTACGGGCTCACCGCCTACTACCTGGTGGCGCCGTCGGAAGCGTCGAGCAACCTCAGCCGCTACGACGGTGTGCGCTACGGCCTTCGGGTCGAGGGCGCCACCACCCAGGACATGATCGTCGCGTCCCGGTCGGCGGGATTCGGCGACGAGGTCAAGCGGCGCATCATGCTCGGCACCTACGCGCTGTCGGCGGGGTACTACGAGGCGTACTACGGACAGGCGCTGCGAGTCCGGCGCCTGATCGCCGACGACTTCGACCGCGCCTATCAGCACGCCGACGTCCTGCTCACCCCTACTTCGCCCACCGTGGCGTTCCCGCTCGGGTCGAAGGGCGACAACCCGCTCGCGATGTACCTGTGCGACACCTACACGATCCCCACCAACCTCGCCGGGCATCCGGGGATGAGCGTTCCGTTCGGCACGGGCGACGAAGGTTTGCCCGTCGGCGTGCAGATCCTCGCCCCGGCACTCGGTGAATCGGTGATGTTCCGAGCCGCCGCCGCACTCGAAAGGGCTGCATCATGACCAACGAGCTGTCCGAAGCGCCGGTCGATGCCGACGTCTATCGCATCGGCGACTATCAGCTCGTCGTCGGGCTCGAGGTCCACGTCGAGCTGGCCACCGCCACGAAGCTGTTCTCGGCGAGCGCCAACATGTTCGGTGACGACCCCAACACCCACATCGATCCCGTGACACTCGGGCTCCCTGGCGCGCTGCCGGTGCTCAACCGGCACGCGGTCGAGCTCGCCATGCGGGTCGGGTTGGCGCTCAACTGCACGGTGCAGCCGAGCATCTTCCACCGCAAGAACTACTTCTACCCCGACCTTCCCAAGGCGTACCAGATCTCGCAGTACGACCAACCGCTCAACGTCGATGGCTGGCTGGAGCTGCCGAGTGGCAAGCGCATCGGGATCGAACGGGCGCACATGGAGGAAGACACCGGCAAGTCGACCCACTTCGGTGGCACGGGTGGGCGGATCCACGGCAGCGACTTCTCGTTGATCGACTTCAACCGGGCCGGCGTGCCCCTCGTCGAGATCGTCTCGCGGCCTGACATCCGCACCCCCGAACAGGCTCGCCAGTACGTCACCGAGCTGCGCCACATCCTCGTCGCGGTCGGCGCGTCCGATGCCAAGATGGAGGAGGGCTCGATGCGGGTCGACGCCAACATCTCCGTGCACAAGCCAGGTACGCCGTTCGGCACCCGCTGTGAGATCAAGAACGTCAACTCGGTTCGCTCGCTCGGGCGGGCGATCGAGTACGAGGCGCGCCGGCAGGTCGACCTGATCGAGAGCGGCGACACGGTGCGCCAGCAGACGCGGCACTGGGACGAGAACGACGGCCGCACCCACACGTTGCGCACCAAAGAGGACGCCGACGACTACCGCTACTTCCCCGAGCCCGACCTCGTACCGTTGGCGCCCAGTGCCGAGTGGGTCGAGGCGATCAAGGCGGCCCTGCCGATGCTGCCGGCGGCGCGTCGTCACCGGCTGGCGCACGCCACCAACTCACCGATCGACACCGAACCGGTGATGCTCGTGGTCGAGCGCGGTCACGACGACTACGTGCTCGCCGTCATCGCGGCCGGCGGCGATCCGGTGCGATCGCTCGTTCATGTCCAGCAGAACCTGGGCGACGACGATTCGGTCGCCGCGGTGCCCGCCGCCGACCTGGCTGCGCTCACCCAGCTCGAGGTCGCCGGGAAGATCACCGCCACGCAGGCCCGGCAACTCGTCGCCGATCTGGTTGCCAACCGCGGTGGTGATCCTGCCGCACTTGCGGCCGCCAAGGGCTTCGAGGTGATGGACGACTCCGCCCTCGTGACGGCTGTCGACGAAGCGATCGCGGCCGACCCTGCGGCGTGGGCGAAGTACGTCGGCGGCGAGGAAAAGGCCGCCGGAGCGCTCGTGGGGCGAATCATGAAAGCGACGCGCGGCAAGGCCGACGGCAAGGCGGTCACTGCCCTGTTGCAGGCGCGGCGCAGCAACGGCTGACGGTCGCCGGTCGCCGCAGTCGCGGCGCAGCACTGGCTGACGTCGACCGGTCACCGCGCTGCCGCAGTCGCGGCGCAGCACTGACTGACGGTCGACAGGTAGGTTCGGGTCGTGGGTACCGACGATCCGATCGAGTCGCTGCGGCGCATCTGTCTGTCGTTCCCCGAGGTCGAAGAGCGGCTCTCCCACGGATCACCCACGTGGTTCGTCCAGGGCAAGAAGACGTTCGTGACGCTCGACGATCACCACCACGGTGTCGATCACCTCGGGTTCTGGTGCGCGGCGCCGCCCGGCGTGCAGGCCGAGTTGGTGGAGCAGGAGCCGGAGCGGTTCTTCCGGCCGCCCTACGTGGGCGGGCGGGGCTGGCTCGGTGTGCGGATCGACCGCGAGGTCGACTGGGGCGAGATCGAGGGCATCTGCACCGATGCCTACCGGCTGGTCGCCCCCCGCCGCCTGATCGCCCGGCTCGACGAGTCGGGCGGCGCCAAGCGCTGAGGTCGACCGACGTGGCTATGCCGTGAACTGGCATGAAGTGCCGTCCGCGTGACGCTGTGGAGTGGCGTGGCGGTGGTGGCGTGCCGGTGGTGGCGTGCCGGTGGTGGCGTGGCGGTGGTGGCGTGGCGGTGGTGGTGGCGTGTCGCGTGGCGTCGGCGGCGGTGACGTGACGTGTTGGGGCGCGCCGGAGTCCCGGCACCCCGGTGGATTCGGGCGGCTGGGATGTCCGAGGTTCACGGGTCGCCGTCAGGGCGGGACCCAGTCAGGCGGCGGCTGATGCCGGTGCTGGCGGGTCTTGACTTCGTGGTCGGGTGAGGGTGTCTCGGGATTGGCGGGGGTGTTCCCCGTCCGGCGGTGCCCACGCTCTGGTGAGGTAGGGAGTTCCGTCCGGTCGCCGCACGCTGATCGTGCGGCGCTGGTCGATCGACAGGTGCCAGCCGCCCTCGTGGCAAAGGTGGTGATGTCGGCTGCACAGCGGCGCCATGTTGGCCAGATCCGTTGGACCAAGGTGCTCCCACCACTGGACGTGATGGATCTCGCAGTCGTCGAACGGGGTGTCGCAGTCCGGGAAGGCGCACGTCTTGTGGAGCTTGCGAAGCGCACGCCGCTGTTCCCGGTTCGCCAACCGTGAGTCGCGCCCGACATCGATCGGGCGGCCATCACCATTGAGGACCATGGGGATGATCTGGGCCTCGCAGCACAGACGGCGGATCTGTGACACGGGGACGTGCACCCCGGAGGACAGGTAGCTGACCCCACCTTCATGCGCGCCGTGGAGCAGCGATTCGAGGTCGATGAACACCATTGCTTCAGTGATTCCTGGGCGTGACGAACGTCCGGTGCCGAGCACGAGGTTTGCCAAGGCATCAGCAGTCGCCTGGTCGACCGTCAACGACGGATCGGCGTTCATCAGCTGGTCCCGTTCGCCGATGAGATGGGCGAACAGGCGGGCGGCGGTTTCGGGATCGAAGCGGCCCGACAGCCATCCCATTCCTGTTGTCAGGTCGGTCCCGAATCTCACTCGGCGATCCGCCCGTTGCTGGTCGGCTGTGGATTGGCCGTCATCGGTACGGATCTGACGGGCGTGGGCCGCAACCGCCCGTCGGAATTGCTCCGGCGACTGTGAGGCTGCACCGCCCAGCAGCGTCGGCAACGCTTCGGTCAACCGTTCCCGCTGTTCGGGTTCCAGGTCGCGAGCGACTGCAGCGTACGCACCGACATGCTCCAACCCGATCGTTCCCGCAGACAATGCATTGCCCAACACCGGCGCGGCGGCGGTCGTTTCGGCTGCGGCTGTGAGCTTCGATGCCTCGGAAGCGGAGCTGTGACACCCCGCGCGTACCGTTTCGCTCGCCGGAGCGCCCCGACCCTCGCCGGCGATGTCCGAGGCTCGTTGCGCCAACTTCAGTTTGGTGGCATCCAAGAACCGCTGCAGCCGAGTGATATCGGCCAAGGCCAAACCGATCCCGCCGGTCTCCAACGAGGAGATGGTGAGCGTCTCGATGCGCTCCAGAACTGGGACCAGGGACATGCAGAGATGATACCACCCGCTCGAACATGTGTTCTACTCTTCACGACACATCTTGACCGAACAATCGCCTTCCACACGCACCGCAGCGGGACGACCACGAGCCGAGCTGTCATGCGCCGAGTCCACGTCCGACAAATTCGGCCGCACGCGCGGCCCGGGCGGGCCAGACTCCCGGGCTATGGCCATCGAGCTCAGCGTGCCCACCGACGACGACCTCGAGGAGATCTGTCTCGTCGATGGCCGGGCGTTCGGGGTCGACTACAGCCCGACCGACGTCGACGAGATCGGGGCATTCCTCGACCTCTCCCGCTTCACCGTGGCCCGCGACGGACGCGAGATCGTCGGCGTGGCCGGGTCGTTCGCACTCGACATGACGCTGCCAGGTGGCGCAGTAGTCCCCAGCACCGCTGTCACCTGGGTGTCGGTCTCGGCCACCCATCGCCGACTGGGCATCCTGCGTCAGCTCATGGCAGCGGTCCATGCTCACGGTGTCGAGGTAGGTGACGCGCTCTGCGCGCTCGGCGCCTCGGAGGGCGGCATCTACGGCCGCTTCGGCTACGGCGTGGCGTCGTACTCCCGAACCGTGCACATCGATGCTCGCCGGGCGACGTTCGCTCCGGCGCTCGGGCCCGTCGATCAGGTCCGTTTCGCAATGGGTGACGAGGCCCGGCGACATGCGGCAGCAATCCACGACCGAGGTCGGTTGCTCCGGCCGTGCGAGGTCAGACGCGACGAGCGGTGGTGGAACCGGATCTTCGCAGAGTGGGATCGGTCCCAAGGCCCTCTGTCTCGCATGCAGTTCCTGGTGCATCCGGAGGGGATCGCGGCGTACCGAGTCGACCCACGCCCGGAATTGGGGGCCTCATCGTTTCGCGTGGGTCGTGCGCGAGATCACGGCACTCACACCGCGCGCCCATCGGTCGTTGTGGCATGCGCTGCTCGGTATCGATCTGGTGGCGACGATCGAGACCACCGCGCTGCCGTTCGACGATCCGCTGCCCGAGTTGTTGACCGACCCTCGGATGATCACCACCACCGCCGTCGCCGACGAGGTGTGGGTGCGGCCGGTCGACATCCCCAGGCTGCTCGCCGCCCGGACCTACGGCACCACCGATGGCTTCACGCTCGCAGTCGACGACCGACGGTTCCGGCTCGACGGAGGACCGGGGGGAGCGACCTGCCGACCGGTACGCACCCGGCCCGATCTGGAGCTCGACGGCGCCACGTTGGGCTCGCTGCTCATGGGCGGCCGCCGTCTGGGTCCGTTGGCGGCCGTCGGCCGGGTCGCGGCGCGGTCCGACGAGATCGTCCGCCGCGTCGACCGGTTCTTCCTGGGCGACGTCGAACCCCACGCCCAGACCCGGTTCTGATCGCGGGGCAGGCCGGCAACCGGGGCAGGCTCGAAAGCAGCATCGCGTTACCCTTCGCACCATGGCCGATCCCGCCGCAGGCACTCCCCTGAACCTCAAGCCACGCTCCCACGACGTCACCACTGGCATGCAGAAGGCGCCGGCGCGCGCCATGCTCCGGGCCGTCGGCATGACCGACGACGATTGGGACAAGCCGCAGATCGCCATCGCCTCGGCATGGAACGAGGTGACGCCGTGCAACATGACGCTGCGCAAGCTCGCCGAGCGTTCCAAGGAAGGGGTGCGCGCCGCGGGCGGCTTCCCGATGGAGTTCGGCACCATCACGGTGTCCGACGGCATCTCGATGGGACACGAGGGCATGCGCGCCTCGCTGGTGTCCCGAGAGGTGATCACCGACTCGGTCGAGACGGTGATGCACGCCGAACGGCTCGACGGATTCATCGGGCTCGCCGGCTGTGACAAGAGCATCCCGGCGATGCTCATGGCGGCTGCTCGCTGCGACCTGCCGAGCGTCTTCGTCTACAACGGTTCGATCCTCCCCGGCAACCACAACGGCGTGTCGCTCGACATCACCAGCGTCTTCGAGGCCGTCGGCGCCTGTGCGGCCGGCACGATCACCGAAGCCGAGCTCGGTGAGATCGAACGCAAGGCATGCCCCGGCGAGGGCGCGTGCGGCGGGATGTTCACCGCCAACACGATGTCGTCGATCGCGGAGGCGATCGGGATGAGCCTGCCCGGCAGCGCCTCGCCCCCCGCGGTCGATCGCCGTCGCGAAGACGACGCCCGCCGCGCCGGTGAGGCGGTCGTGAACATGCTTCGACTGGGCATCACCCCGCGGATGATCATGACCAAGAAGGCGTTCGAGAACGCCATCGCAGTCACCTCGGCGCTCGGCGGTTCGACCAACGCCGTGCTCCACCTGCTGGCCATCGCGAACGAGGCCGGTGTTCAGCTCGAGCTCGACGATTTCAACCGCATCGCGGCCAAGGTGCCGCACATCGCCGACATGAAGCCGGGCGGCAAGTTCCACATGAGCGATCTCGATCGCATCGGTGGGGTTCCGGTGGTCCTGAAGATGCTCCTCGACGCCGGCCTCCTGCACGGCGACTGCATCACGGTCACCGGCAAGACGATGGCCGAGAACCTGGCCCTGATCGACCCGCCGGGAGCCGACGGCGTGGTCGTGCATCCACTCGACGCGCCGATCCACGAAGAGGGCAGCATCCTGGTGCTCCGCGGTTCACTCGCCCCGCGGGGGTCGGTCGTGAAGGTGGCGGGTCTCACCCAGCAGCAGAAGCGCTTCGAGGGTGTGGCACGCGTATTCGACGGTGAGGACGGTGCCATGGCTGCGATCCTGGCCGGTGAGATCAAGCCGGGAACCGTGATCGTGATCCGTTACGAGGGCCCCAAGGGCGGGCCGGGAATGCGCGAGATGCTCGCCATCACCGGTGCGCTCAAGGGCGTGGGTCGCGGCGCCGATTGTGCGCTCGTCACCGACGGCCGGTTCTCGGGGGGAACGTGGGGGTTCTGCATCGGGCACGTCGCGCCGGAGGCCGTCGACGGCGGTCCGATCGCGTTCGTCCGCGACGGCGACACGATCCTGGTCGACGTCAGTGGGCATCGCCTCGACCTCGTGGTCGACGACGTCGAGATGGCCGCTCGCCGCGACGGCTGGGTGCCCAACCCGCCCCGCTACACCTCGGGCGTGCTCGGCAAGTACGCCAAGCTCGTCCAGGGCGCCGAAACCGGCGCCATCACCAACATCCTCTGATCGCCACACTGCGATCAGTACGCCGTGATGGGCACGCGAGGACGCGGTGCTCCGGACCGGAGCACCGCGTTTGCGTCGTCAGGTCACGTCACGTCACGTCAGAACGATTGGACCACGCTCACCGAGGTGGCGAGTCCGGGGTTGAAGGCCTTGTCCTTCAGCACCACCTTGGTCACCGTGGCGGTGTACACGCCCGGTCCGATCACCGGGCCCTTGACCACCACGGTGCCGTCGGCTCCGGTGGTCCCGGACCCGTTCGCCTTCTTCGGCCCGGCCCAGGCCACCGTGACCTTGGCGCCGACCACGGCAACGTCGTTCGCATCGACGATCTTCACCGTGGCCATCGAGTAGGGCTTGCCCGAGATCGTCTGCGTGCCGGCAGAGAGGGTGTCGACAGTGATGGCCGGCACCGCCTTCAACTTGGTCGTCTTCTGAGCGGTGGCCCCGCTGTTGTCGGTGACCGTCATCGTCACCTCGTAGGCGCCGACGGTCGAGTAGGTGTGCGTGGTCGATGCCCCTGACCCGGCAGCCGTTGCGTCACCGAAGTCCCACGACGTGGTGGCGATCTCGCCGTCGGGGTCGGTCGAACCGACGTTGGTGAGCGTCACCGGGCCGGGCACGCCCACCGTCGTGGTGGCGGTGGTGATCTTGGCGGCCGGAGCCACGTTGACGAGCCCGCTCGGTGAGGATGCCTCGATCGTCACCGTGTACGTGCCCACGCTGCCGTAGTCGGTGTAACCCGTCGATCCGTTGCCGTTGCCCGTGCCCTCGACCTTCAGCACGAACGTGCCCTGTGTCGCAATCGTGGTGGTGATCACCGCGTCCATGCCGGCGCTGACGCTCGGACTCACCTGCGTCGAGACCGGGTTGACCTTGGCGATCGACTTGTTCTTCACGGTCGTCAGCTGCGCCGCGATATCGAGGTTTGGGCTTTCCGGCGCCGGCGCCACGGTGATCGTGAGCGGGCCCACCCCGGCGTTGAACTTGAAGTAGTCGACGTCCTTGGCGAAGGAGATGATGCCCTCGGCCTCGACGGGGAACGCTGCACCGAGGAACTCGGCACCCGCCGGCTTGTCGGCGTAATCGTCGGCCACGAGCGGCGCGCCGTTCGACTGCATCACGACGAAATCGTCCTGCTTGTTGTTGGCGGTCTTGTACTCGCCCTTGCTCCACTGACTGACCGGGTGGTAATAGCCGACACCCATGAGCGGGCCCCAGTTCGCGTGTCCGGTGTAGTAACCCTCGTTGCCCACACCTGAGCTGTCGCCCTTGCCCCGGCCATCGTGCTGCAGTCCGAGGTTGTGGCCGATCTCGTGCGACGCCGCCTCAGCGATGAACTTCGACGTCTGGTTGTTCCGAGTGAAGACGAACGCCGGCTGGTAGGCGTCGTGGTTCACGGGAGTATCGAAGATGCTGAGGTAGGCGATGCCACCGCAGCCGCAGGTATCGACGTAGTCGGTGTTCGACACCAGCAGGCGAGTGCCGAACTCCAAGTCGTTGGCATCGGTCCGCTTGATCGCGGCCGAGCCGGGGTCCTCGGTGGTGACATCGACATTGAACGGAGCGAAGTCCTCAGCGACGCGCTGCCACACGATTTGGATGGTCTCGCGCTCGGCATCGGAGAAGGTGCCGGGGACAGCATTGGCGTCGAACGGTCCGGCGGTGAACGCCGAGGAGTACGCGCCGTCGTTCCACGCGGTGCCCGAGATCTCGTGGCCATCGAAGTCGAGGAAGATCACCCGCGAGGCACCCGGCTTGGAATGCAGTTCGAAGGTGTCCTCCAGGGCGAACGGCGGCGCTTCCTCGCCGATCTCCTCGGCCCCCGGCTCGGGCTGAGGGAAGTCGGCCAGCTCCCGGTCGACGTACAGCAGCTTGCCGTCGGGATCGACCATCAGGTCCGGGTCGCTCAGCAGCTCCGACGTGAGCTCCTTCGAAGTCATCCCGACAGCCGCCGCCGCGGCCGGGAGGGAGCTGCCGAGCTGCTCGATGGCCGCCGCGCCGCCGATCGCGGCGTCGTACACCGGAGCGGACCCAGTAGTCGCGTTCGGCCCGGTCTGCTCAGCGGACGCAGCAGTTCCCGCGAGCAGGGAGACCACCGCAGTCGAGATCAATCCCACGAGTGCGCCGCGTCGAGGTGCCATGGCTGTGCGTCTCCTGTGCCGTCGATCGATCGATCGTCGATCGCGCCGGCGACGGGCGACCCACTGTTACGACTGCCGAACGACTCGATCCCGACGCCACGGGCGACGATCTTGAGTCGATCCTGAACGTGGACGGGACGTGGACCTGAACGTGAACGCGACCCTGCCCCGTCGCTCGACAGGGCAGGGCGAGGCGAGCCGTTGGAGCTCGGCGAGGAGGATGATCAGAACGTCTGGGCGACGCTGATGGTGGTGGCCAACCCGGCGTTGAACGCCTTGTCCTTCACGGCGGCCTTCGTCACCGTGGCCGTGTAGGCGGCACCCGCCGAGGTGACCGGACCCTTGACCACGACAGTCCCGTCGACACCAGTGGTGCCGGTTCCGGTGACCTTCTTGGTGCCGGCCCAACTCACCGTCACCTTGGCCCCGGGGATCGCCGCATCGTTGGCATCGACGATCTTCACCGTCACCGCCGCGTAGGTCTTGCCCGACGCGGTCAACGTGCCGCTCGTCAGCGAGTCCACGGTCACTGCCGGAACCGCCTTGAGCTTCACCGTCTTTTCGGTGGTGGCACCCGAGTTGTCGGTCACGGCCATCACGATCTCGTAGAGACCGGGGGTCGTGTAGGTGTGAGCCACCGAGGCCCCGGCCCCGGCAGCGGTGGAGTCGCCGAAGTTCCACGCCGTGGCGGCGATCTTGCCGTCCGGGTCGGTCGAGCCGGCGTTCGTCATCGTGACCGGCCCCGGCACACCAACGGTGGCCAGCGGCAAGGTGACCTTGGCGACGGGCAGCAGGTTGGCCAACCCGGTCGGGGCTTCGGCCTCGACGGTCAGGCTGTACGTCCCGAGGCTGCCGTAGTCGGTGTAGCCGTTGGCGCCACCACCGTTGGCCACGCCATCGACCTTGACGTAGTACGTGCCCGCCACGGCCAGGGTGGCCGAGATCTCGGCGTTCATCCCGGTCGACTCGCCGCCCGACTCGGCCGATACCGGGTTCGACTTGCCGAGGGACTTGTTCTTCGCCGTCAACAGGTCGGCCGAGATGTCGAGGTTCGGGCTGTTCGGGGCGGGGTCCACCGTGATCGTGATCGGCCCGGCCCCGGCGTTGAACTTGAAGTAGTCGACGTCCTTGGCGAAAGAGATGATCCCGTCCTCGGCCACGGGAAACGTGGCGCCCAGGAACTCGGCGCCGACCGGCTTGTCGCCGTAGTCGTCGGTCACGAGTGGCGCACCGTTCTGCTGCATCACGAGCACGTCGTCCTGCTTGTTGTTGGCGCCCTTGTACTCACCCTTGCTCCATTGCGAGACCGAGTGGTAGTAGCCGACGCCCATGATCGGGGCCCAGTTGGCGTGCCCCGTGTAGTAGCCCTCGTTGCCGACACCGGAGCTGTCACCCTTGCCCCGGCCGTCATGGGCGAGGCCGAGGTTGTGGCCGACCTCGTGCGAGCCGGCCTCGGCGATGAACTTGGCGTCCTGGTTGTTCTTGGTGAACACCCACGCCGGTTGGTACGAGGCATGACCGCTCGGTGCGTCGAATACCCCCAGGTACGCGATGCCCCCGCACCCGCATGCGCTCAGGATGAAGTCGGTGTTCGAAACCACGAGCCGGGTCCCGTACTCCTGATCGCTGCTATCGGTGCGGGTGATCTTGGCCTGGTCGGGTTCTTCGGTGGTGACGTCGATGTTGAACGGCGCGAAGTCGTCGGCGATCTGCTGCCAGACCGACTGGATGGTCTCGCGCTCCTCGGTGGAGAACGTGGCCGTGTCGCCGTCGGCATCGAAGGGGATGGCGGTGACGTCGTTGCCGGCGTTGTAACTCGAGTTCCACCCGGTCCCCGACGCGACGTGGCCGGTGAAGTCGAGGTAGATCACACGTGACGCCGTGGGCTTGGAATGCAGCTTGAACGTGTCGTTCAGCGGGAACGGTGCGGGCTCGGCAACCGGCGCTTCGCCCGGCGCCGGCTGGGGATACTCGGTGAGACCCTCGTCGACGTACATCAGCTTGCCGGTGAGATCGACGTGGAGCTCTGGGTCGCTCAGCAGCTCCGAGGTCAGCTCGGTCGGTGTCATCCCGACCGTGGCGGCGACTGCGGGCAACTGGGCACCGAGCGTCTCGATTGCATCGGTGCCGGATGTGACCTCGTCGAAGACGGCCGGCGGAGCGCTTGGCGTTGTGACCTCGTCGTCGGCATGGGCGGTGGTTCCGACGAACATCGAGATCGCCGCGGTTGCCATTGCTCCGACGAGTGCACCGCGTCGTGGTTGCATCGAACGCCTCTCCGACTCTCCTCGCTACGGCCGATTCACCATGAACGACCGAGTCGCCGCGACGACCATGGAGTTCAACGACGATCCGGGGCGTTCTCGACGCCACCTGGGGCGATCTTGAACGGAACATGACCTGGTGCGGAACGCCGCCGACGGTTGGTGTCGAAGGTGCCAATGGGGTTGAGCGAACCTCGACCCCCGACTCGAGGCGGGGGTCATTCCCAGACGATGAGTTGTCGGGCTGGTCGGGAGATGGCAGACTGTCGACGATGTGCGCGCAGCTGTTCGCCCTCGTAGTCATCTCCTAGACGCACCGGCCTCAACCGAGTGCGTCTGTCCGACCTCCCAGACGGGAGGTCGGTTGCTTTTCCGGCCCGAATCCGCGCCCTCACCGCCCACGGAGGACACCATGAAACTCACTGGGGCCCAAGCCCTGATCAAGAGCCTCGAGATGGAGCACGTCGAACTCGTCTTCGGCCTGCCCGGTGGTTGCATCCTGCCGCTCTACGACCCGTTGCTCGAATCGTCGATCCGCCACGTGCTCGTTCGCCACGAGCAGGGTGCAGGGCACATGGCCGAAGGGTTTGCCCACGTCACCGGTCGCCCTGGTGTCGCGATCGTGACGAGCGGTCCGGCCGCCACCAACATGGTGACCCCGCTCTGCGACGCCTACATGGACTCGATCCCCATGATCTGCATCACGGGCCAGGTGCCCACCACCGCCATCGGCACTGACGCGTTCCAGGAGTGCGACACCGTCGGGATCACCCGCAGTGTCACCAAGCACAACGAACTGGTGATGTCGGCCGAGGACATCCCGATGGTGGTGCGCCAGGCGTTCCTCATCGCGACATCCGGCCGTCCCGGCCCAGTGCTCATCGACGTGCCCAAGGACGTGCTGCAGAACTCGATGGAGTGGTACTGGCCGACCGATGCCGAGGTCGCCGAGTCGCTCCCCGGCTACCGGCCCACCACCAAGGGCCATTCCCGGATGATCAAGGAGGCCGCCAAGCTGATCTTGGCCGCCGAGCGACCGATCCTCTACGTGGGCGGCGGCGTGTTGAAGGCCCGGGCCGCCGAGGTGCTGCGAGAGCTGGCCGAGCTCACCCAGATCCACGTGGTCACCACGCTGATGGCACGCGGCGCGTTCCCCGACTCGCACCCGCTGTGCCTGGGCATGCCCGGCATGCACGGCAACGCCACTGCGGTCACCGCGATGCAGAAGAGCGATCTGCTCATCAATCTCGGCGCCCGGTTCGACGACCGGATCACCGGCAAGGTGGCCACCTTCGCCCCCGAGGCCAAGGTGATCCACGTCGACATCGATCCGGCCGAGCAGGGCAAGGTCCGTCGCCCCGACGTTCCCATCGTCGGCGATTGCCGGCTCGTGATCGAAGAGCTCGTGCGCGAACTGCGCGACCTGCTCGAGCACGGCTCCTCGCAGGTCGACACCTCGGCGTGGAAGAGTCGGGTGTCGGGGTGGCGTGAGCAGTTCCCGCTCACCTACGAGATGTCGCTGCCCGGTGAGGCGCTCAAGCCGCAGTACTGCCTCGAGCAGCTCCGCGACCTCGCTCCCGAGGACACGATCCTCGTGTCGGGTGTGGGGCAGCACCAGATGTGGAGCAGCCAGTACTGGCACTTCGAGAAGCCCTACACGTGGGTGAACTCGGGCGGTCTGGGCACGATGGGATTCTCGGTGCCGGCCGCGATCGGTGCCAAGGCAGCCCGGCCGGAGGCCACGGTGTGGGCGATCGACGGCGACGGGTGCTTCCAGATGACCGCGCAGGAACTGGTGACGGCGTCGGTGGAGCGGATCCCGATCAAGGTTGCGATCCTCAACAACTCCTATCTCGGCATGGTGCGCCAATGGCAGGAGATGTTCTACGACGAGCGGTACAGCGAGGTCGACCTGTCGCCGGATCTGCCCGACTTCGTGAAGTGGGCCGAGTCGATGGGGTGCGTGGGAATCCGCGTCGATTCACCCGAAGAGGTCGTGCCGGCGATCGAGAAGGCCAACTCCATCAACGACCGAAGCGTCGTCATCGACTTCCGCGTCGATGCCCGCGAGAAGGTGTTCCCCATGGTGCCCGCCGGGTTCTCCAACGACGACGTGCTCCTGCCCCCCAGTCAGAACAGCCAGAGGGAGTTCCTCCGATGACCGCAGTCCCGGCGACCGGCCGGCACAACCACCACATCTTGTCGGTGCTCGTCGAGAACCGAGCGGGTGTCCTGGCCCGGGTCGCGTCGTTGTTCGCGAGGCGTGGCTTCAACATCTTCTCGCTCGCCGTCGCGCCGACCGAGGACGAGCGGTTCAGCCGCATCACCATCGTGTGCGACATCGAGTCGACGCCGCTCGAACAGATCACCAAGCAGCTGTTCAAGCTGATCGATGTGGTGAAGATCTCCGAGCTCGATCCGCGGCTGTCGGTCGAGCGCGAGCTGCTCCTCGCCACCGTGCGGACCCCGCCCGATCAGCGCAACCAGATCGTCGACCTCACCCAGATCTTCGAGGGCAAGATCCTGGCGGTCGGCACCGATGCCTTGACGGTTTCGCTCGAAGGTCATCCGTCGAAGCTCGACGACTTTGAGGAGTTGTTGCGCGGCTATGGCATCGTGGAGCTCCAGCGCACCGGTCGCGTGGCGCTGCCCAGGTTGGAACGAGAAGGTGGACGCGCCGTGCGTCCGTTACGAGGAAGGGCAAGCTGATGGCTGCCAAGGTGTATTACGAAGCGGACGCCGACGGATCGATCATCCGTGGTCGGAAGGTCGCCATCATCGGCTACGGCTCACAGGGCCACGCCCATGCGCTCAACCTGAAGGACTCCGGGGTCCCGGTCGTCGTCGGGTTGCGGGAGGGATCGTCGTCGGCCGCCAAGGCCGAAGCTGCCGGGCTCAAGGTCATGTCGATCAGCGATGCCGCCAAGTGGGCTGACGTGATCATGCTGACGATGCCCGACACCGAGCAGAAGGCCACCTACGACGAGTACATCAAGAAGTACATGCGCAAGGGCAAGGCCATTGCTTTCGCTCATGGCTTCAACATCCGCTTCAAACGCATCAAGCCGCCGGCCGCGGTCGACGTGATCATGATCGCCCCCAAGGGTCCGGGGCACCTGGTGCGCCGCACGTACACCGAGGGCGGCGGCGTGCCGGCGCTCATAGCGGTGCATCAGGACGCGAGCGGCCACGCCCGCGATCTGGCGCTGTCGTACGCCGATGCCATCGGCGGCACCCGGGCCGGGGTCATCGAGACCACGTTCTCGGAGGAGACCGAGACCGATCTGTTCGGCGAGCAGGTCGTGTTGTGCGGCGGGCTGACCGCGCTCGTGCAGGCCGGCTTCGAGACGCTGGTCGAGGCGGGTTACCAGCCCGAGATGGCGTACTTCGAGTGCCTGCACGAGGTGAAGCTCATCGTCGACCTCATGTACGAAGAGGGCATCGCCGGCATGCGCTACTCGATCTCCGACACCGCCGAGTACGGCGACGTCACGCGGGGACCGCGCATCATCACCGACCGGACGAAGACCGAGATGCGCAAGATCCTGAAGGAGATCACCTCGGGCAAGTTCGCCAAGGAGTGGATCGCGGAGTCCGAGAGCGGCCGGGTCCGCTTCAACGAGCTGCGTGCGGCCGGGGCCAAGCACCCGATCGAAGAGGTCGGCTCCGAGCTTCGCGCCATGATGCCGTGGATCTCGGCGGGTCGGACCAAGGTCGCCGAGGCGTCCGGCGGCTGAAATCACCGGGGACAAGACGGAGGCCGGCGCTTCAGCGAAGCGCCGGCCCTCGTCGTCCAATCCAGGAACCCGGTTGGGACGATGCGGACTCGACCCGGACCCGCTCCCCGGGTCGAACCGCAGCAGTGGTCCCGCCACTGGGTCAAGCCTCCCTCAATGCGCAGGATGCCTCAATAGTCCGCGTGGACCATCAAGGCGGGCGACTGGTCACTTTCCGTGAGTCGCGGTGACGCTGGGCCCCTCAAATCCGACTTGATTGGTCGGGTTTAAGGGTCGTAGGGTCTGCCGCGCTGTCCCCGTCGAGGAGAGGTCGTCCATGAGCGAGCAATGGGGTTTCGAGACCCGTCAGATCCATGCCGGCGCATCACCCGATCCCGCCACCGGCGCCCGGGCCGTGCCGATCTACCAGACCACCAGCTACCAGTTCCGGGATTCGGCGCACGCGTCGAACCTGTTCGCCCTGGCCGAGATCGGCAACATCTACACCCGGATCATGAACCCCACGCAGGGAGTGCTCGAGGCCCGGGTCAACGCGCTCGAGGGCGGTTGCACCACTGCTGTGGGCCTGCCGGGCACGCTCGCTGTGGCCTCCGGCCAGTCGGCCGAGACGCTGGCGATCCTCACCCTCGCCGAGGCGGGCAGCCACCTCGTGGCGTCGCCCTCGCTGTATGGCGGCACCTACAACCTGCTCCACTACACGCTGCCCAAGCTGGGCATCGAGGTCACCTTCGTCGACGACCCCGACGATCTCGAGGAGTGGAAGTCGGCGATCCGTCCGAACACCAAGGCCTTCTTCGGCGAGACGATGTCGAACCCGAAGAACGACGTGTTCGACATCGCCGGCATCTCGGCCGTCGCGCACGATCACGGCATCCCGTTGATGATCGACAACACGGTGCCGACCCCGTACCTGATCCGGCCCATCGAGTGGGGCGCCGACATCGTGCTGCACTCGCTCACCAAGTTCATGGGCGGCCACGGCACCTCGATCGCCGGGTCGATCACCGACGCGGGGCGCTTCGACTGGGGCGCCAGTGGGCGGTTCGCCAACTTCGTCGAACCCGACCCCTCGTACCACGGCCTGGCGTACTGGCCGGCGCTCGGCCATGGTTCCTACATCCTCAAAGCGCGGGTGCAGCTGCTGCCGCGATCTCGGGATGGCGATCTCGCCGTTCAACGCCTTCCAGATCCTGCAGGGCATCGAAACGCTCAGCCTGCGCATGGAGCGGCACTTCGCCAATGCCGACAAGGTCGCGGCGTATCTCGAAGGACGACCCGAGGTCGACTCGATCGCCTATGCCGGACTGCCGTCGAGCACGTGGCACGAGCGGGCCAAGCAGTACGGCGGGGGCCGGGGCTACGGCTCGGTCCTCGCGTTCGTGCTGAAGGGGGGCAAGGAGGCGGGCCAGAAGTTCGCCGACTCGCTGCAACTCCACAGCCACGTCGCCAACATCGGCGACGTGCGCAGCCTGGTGATCCACCCCGCGTCGACCACCCACAGCCAGCTGACCGAGGCCGAGCAGGCCACCACCGGGGTCCACCCCGGTCTCGTGCGGCTGTCGGTCGGGCTCGAATCGATCGAGGACATCCTCGCCGATCTCGATCTCGGCTTCGCCGCGATCGCCTGAGGTGTGGCGACGCTCGTGAGGTTCGGGCGGCGCTCGCACCCGAACCTCACGAGGGTGCTCGCCCGCGCCGATCAAGGGACCGCGCCGTGGTTCAGGCCTCGGGTGGGGTGTCCTCGCCGTCCTCGTCATCCTCGTCATCCTCGCCACCGGGATCACCGCTGCGGGCGTCGCGCAGGAACTCCTCGAACGCCGCGCCGAGATCGTCGGCCGAGGGCACCATGGCCTCGGCCCGGCGGTCGAACTCGCGCTCGAGCATCCGCACATAGCCGATGACCTGGGGGTCCGATGCGACGGCGCGGTCGTGGAGGCCCTCCCATTGGGCGACCTCGGCGGCCAGTTCGTCGTGGCGGGTGGGGAAGCCGAGCACGTGTTCCAGGTGGCGCAGCAACGCCATCGTCGATTTCGGGTGGCGGGCGTTGCCGAGGTAGTGGGGCACACCAACCCGCATCGCGATCGCGGGGATGGCGTGACGGTCGAGGGTCTCGTGCAGCACTCCGACCACGCCGGTCGGTCCCTGGTACTGCGGGCGTGAGAGGCCCAGACGCCGAGCGAGTCCCGGCGTGGTGGTGCTCCCGAACACCGCCGGCGTGCGGGTGTGCGGGATCGGTTCGGGGAACGCCCCCACCGTCACCACCAGATCGCATCCGACGGTCGACGCGACATCGAGCACCAGGTCGGCGAACGTCCGCCACCGGATGTCGGGTTCGACGCCGTTCAGGACCACCAGATCATGGTTGGCGCCGGGCGATTGGAGTGCGAAGAACTCGTTCGTGGGCCAGTGGATCTCGCGGTTGCCCAGCTCGTCGAGCGACACCGTCGGGCGGTGTTGGGTGAAGTCGTAGAACCCGTCGGGATCGATCGAAGCGAGGGTGGCGACCGTGCGCTTGCTGCTGAGCCACTCGACCGCTTCGGCCGCCGCGCCCGCCGCGTCGAACAGACCCGAGAGACAGATCACCATCACCGGTCGGTGCAGCTCGGGCTCCACCTCGGACCAGGCGAGTTCGCTCACCTTCCCAGTGTGCCCACGATGTGATCGATGCAGGTAGTCAGGGCCTCGACATCGGCTGGCGGCACCGCGGGGAACATCCCGACGCGAAGCTGGTTGCGGCCGAGCTTCCGGTAGGAGTCGGTGTCGACGATCCCGTTCGCCCGCAACGCTTGGTTCACGGCCGTCGCGTCGACGCCGTCGAGATCGATGGTGCCGACCACCGCCGACCGCTTCGCCGGATCGGCGACGAACGGTGTCGCCCAGGGGCGGGCCTCGGCCCAGTCGTAGAGCACCGAGGACGACGCCGCGGTGCGGGCCGCGCACCAGGCCAGCCCGCCGTTGGCCAGCATCCACCTGATCTGTTGGTCGAGCAGGAACAACGTGGTGAGCGCGGGCGTGTTGTAGGTCTGGTCGAGCCGGCTGTTGTCGAGGGCCGTCTTCAGGTCGAGCGACGCCGGGATCCATCGTTTCGACGCTGCGATCCGCTCGATGCGTTCGACGGCTCGCGGTGAGCATGCGGCGAGCCACAACCCGCCGTCGGAGGCGAAGCACTTCTGCGGCGCGAAGTAGTAGACGTCGACCTCGGCAGGCGACCACGCCAGACCACCTGCCGCAGAGGTGGCATCGACGACGACCAGCGCATCGGCATCGGCGCCCGTGGGGCGGCCGAGCACCATCGCCACACCGGTCGACGTCTCGTTGTGGGTCAACGCGTAGGTGTCGATGCCAGCTGTCGGGGCGGTACCGGGGTGATCGCCCGGGGCCGACGACACCACGACCGGGTCGCCGACGTGGGGCGCCGCGGCAGCCGCTTCGGCGAACTTCGAGGAGAACTCGCCGAACACCAGGTGTTGGCTCGTCTGCTCGATCAGCCCGAACGTCGCGACATCCCAGAACACGGTGGAGCCGCCGTTGCCGAGCACCACCTCCCAGCCGTCGGGCAGCGAGAACAACTCCCGCAGGCCGGATCGCACCGAGCCGACGATCGACTTCACCGGCGACTGGCGGTGCGAGGTGCCGAGCCAGGTGGCCGACACCGCCGCGAGGGCCTCGATCGCCTCGGGCCGCACCCGCGACGGTCCGCAACCGAAACGCCCGTCGGCCGGCAGGAGTTCCGAGGGGATTCGAATGTTTCGGGCATCCACGTCGCTCACTGTGCCAGCATCAACAGACGTGAACCGAATCTCCAAGCGGATTGCCGCCATCGCCGAATCCCAGACCCTTGCCGTCGACGCCAAGGCCAAAGCCCTCAAAGCTGCCGGAGAGGACGTGATCGGATTCGGCGCCGGTGAACCCGACTTCCCGACTCCCGAACACATCGTCGAAGCCGCTGTCCAAGCGGCGCGCGATCCCAAGAATCATCGCTACACGCCGGCCGGGGGACTGCCGGAGTTGAAGGATGCGATCGCCACCAAGACGATGCGCGACTCGAAGTTCTCGTGCGGGGCGGGCAACGTGCTCGTGACCAACGGCGGAAAGCACGCGGTGTTCACCGCCTTCGCCGCGCTGTGCGACGAGGGCGACGAGATCATCTGCCCCGCTCCCTACTGGACCACCTACCCCGAGGCCATCGCGCTCGCCGGCGGCGTTCCCAAGATCGTGGAGACCGACGAGGAGACCGGTTTCCGGGTGACGGTGGACCAGCTCGAAGCGGCCCGCACCGAGCGCACCAAGGCGGTGCTGTTCGTGTCGCCCGACAACCCGACCGGTTCGGTGTACCCGCCCGAGGAGATCGTCGCGATCGGCGAGTGGGCGCTGCGGCACGGGATCTGGGTGATCACCGACGAGATCTACGAGCACCTCACCTATGGCCCCCACACGTTCGCGTCGATGCCCACGCTGGTGCCCGACCTCGCCGATCAGTGCCTCGTACTCAACGGCGTGGCCAAGACGTATGCGATGACGGGGTGGCGAGTCGGCTGGATGATCGGCCCGACCGACGTGATCAAGGCGGCCACGAACTTCCAGAGCCACGCCACGTCGAACGTGTGCAACGTCGCCCAACGAGCCGCCCTGGCGGCCGTGAGCGGCGACCTCTCGGCGGTGGCGATGATGCGTGAGGCCTTCGAGCGGCGCGGTCGCCTGATGCACGAGATGCTGTCGGCGATCGACGGTGTCACCTGCATGGAGCCCCAAGGTGCCTTCTACTGCTACCCGTCGATGAAGGGCGTGCTCGGTCGCGAGATCGGCGGTCGAGTGGTGAACGACACGATGGAGCTGTCGGCCGCCGTGCTCGATGTCGCCAAGGTGGCCCTCGTGCCGGGGGAAGCGTTCGGCACGCCCGGCTTCGTCCGCCTCAGCTTCGCCCTGTCCGACGCGGAGCTCGTCGAAGGCGTCGGCCGCTTGCAGCGCCTGTTCGCCGCCGGGTAGCCCCGTCCCCCGGGTGGGCGTCACCCTGGGTGGGCGGGGCCGGGGCTCAGGTGGACCCGGCCTTCAGTTGGCTCCGGTCGAGCCGAGCAGTTGGGCGGCACCGTTGCCCAGCTGGATCGCGGGGATGTAGGACTCGAGGCGTTCGAGGGTGCCGGCATCGGTGAGGTCGATTGTGCGGCCCTCCTCGGCCGACAGGTAGGCGGCCATCGTGAGTTTGACGATCTCGACGCCGTAGTCGAAGTCGAGCAACGCGTCGCGCCCGGCGCGAAACGCCTGCAGGGCGTCGACGTTCTCGGTCGTGTAGCCGTAGAGATCGGGCTCGTTGGGCTGGATGGCGAGCAGGCCGCGCGACGCCGTCGCCTTTTCGAGGGCGAGCTCGGCATCCGCGACCCCATCGGCAGCGGCGTCGCCGATGAACACCTCGAGCGGCGACCGCAGGCTGTTGCCTTCGAGCGCGTACCCCGGCCCGATGCCGTCGACGAGCAGTCGTAGGCCCTGCTTGTCGTACATCCACGACACGGTGAACTGGGCCTTGGAACGTTGTCCGGTCTCGGGGTCGGCATAGGTGACGAGCCCGGTGGCGAAGTCCTCGGCCGGTGTCTTCGCGTAATCGACTCCGTAGCGCACCATCAGCTCGTCGCGCCAGCGTGGTTGACCCCACTTCAGGAGCCCGACATCGGCGGTGACGGTCTGCGGCACGAGGAACCGGGGAGCCCGCCGGGCGGGCGTGAGCAGGTACCAACCGACCGCCAGGCAGTGACAGCCCATGTCCGACAGCACACCACCGCCCTGTTCGCGAGGGTCCCAGAACCAGGCGTTGTGCGGCCCGGCGTGCTCTTCGCCGGACCGGGCGAGGGTGAGCGGACCCATCGCATCGGCGACCCCAGCGAGTTGGGCGCGCGCGGTGGTGAGCATGCCCATGTGGACCTGGTTCTCGAAGTACGCGGTCGGCGCGCCGATCTCGGCGGCGAGGGATGCGATGCGGCGAGCCTCGGCGAGGTTCCGCCCGAGCGGCTTTTCGCAGATGATCCCGCGCAGGCGGGCCCCATCGGCGACGGCCGCCGCGATCTGCTCCATGGTGTCGACTCGGCAGGAGTTGGGGTTGAAGATCGCGACCACATCGACGTGGTGGGCCATCTCCCGCACGGTGTCGAACACATGGGCATCGCCGAGGTCGCGGGCGCGCACACTCGCGGCGAGCTCGTGGGGCGGGGTCCGCGAGGTGAGGCCGGCGACCTCGACGCCGCGAACCGATTCGAGGGCACGCAGATGGAACTGGGTGATGAACCCCGCTCCGACCAGTCCGTAGCGCAGGGTCTCCATTCGAGCTCCGTTCCCGAGGTCAGTCGAAGGTGTTGGCAGGTCGGTCGAATCGCAGCGGCGCGGACCGTCCGCAGGTGGTGGTCAGCTGGTGGCGGTGTCCGGAATCCGCCGAGGCGATGGCACCGGTCATCAGGTCGAGCACGTGGAGCGCCTGCTCGGCCGAGGCCCGATGGGGGCGACCAGCCGAGGTTGCCGAGAGCATGTCGGCCAACCCGATACCACGTTGTTGGGGGATGTGCGGTGCCGGTGTCGGGATCTCTCGCCACTCGTCGTTGATCACCCCGCGGATCGAGACCGGTCCGCCGAAGGTGTTCGGATCGGGTACCGACAGGGTGCCTTCGGTCCCGTAGATCTCGAGGTTGCGGTACCGGCTGGCCTTCACGTCGAAGCTGGTGACGAGCGTTCCGAGCGCGCCCGAGGCGAACTCGATGAGGCTGGAGACGTGGGTGGGAACGGTTGCCCGGAAGGTGTCGCCCACCCGGCCACGAGCGTGGATGACGCGCTCTTCGATCCCGATCCGCGCGGCGCCCGAGACCGCGACGGCCGGTCCGAGCAGGAACGTCAGCGCACTGAGGTAGTACGGGCCCACGTCGAACAACGGCCCGGCGCCCGAGCCGTAGAAGATCTCGGGGTTCGGGTGCCACCATTCCGGCCCGAACGACATCATGAAGCCGTTCGCCGCGAGCGGTTCGCCGATCAGCCCGCGGTCGATGACCGATCGAGCTGTCTGCAACCCCACACCCAGGAACGTGTCGGGCGCACACCCGAGCCGGACTCCCTTCGCCGCGGCGAGAGCAACGAGTTCTTCCCCGTCGGACAGCTCGATGCCGAGTGGCTTCTCACTGAACGCGGCCTTGCCGGACTCCAGGATCGCTCGGGTCACCGGCACGTGGAACTGCGCCGGGGTGAGGTTCACCACCGCGTCGATCGTCGGGTCGGCGAGCAGCTGTTCGAGGTCCATCGGCACGCCGCCGTAGCGGCTCGCGAACGCCTCCGCCCGTTCATGGCTGACGTCGGTGAATCCGGCGACCTCGACCCATCCGAGTTCCCGCAGGGTGCGTACGTAGACGGGCGCGATGTTGCCGCACCCGACGATGCCGACCCGGCTCATGGCCTGCCCTGCGAGAGCCCGTTGCCAGTGAGGAAGGCGTAGCTGTCGGTGATCGCGTCGAACATGTCGGTGGCGCACCGATCGAGTTCGACGACGTGCCAGGCCGCCGCCGACGCCGCTTCGAGCACACCGGGGATGTCGAGCGTCCCGCTCCCGACAGCGACCATCGGGTTGCTGGGATCGTCGGCGGGTCCGTCTTTGACGTGGACGAGCCGCAGCCGGTCGCCGAGGCTTCGGCAGGTCTCAGCCGGATCGACCCCACCCACCGCCGCCCAATAGATGTCGAGCTCGGCGAAGACGCCGGGATCCAAGTGCTCGAAGAACACATCCCACGCCGGGCGTCCGTCGATCATGGTCTGGAACTCCCAGAAGTGGTTGTGATAACCGAGCGCAGCCCCACGTGACGCCGCCACGCCGCTTCCGATGTTGAGCAGCTCGGCGCTTCGCAGGACGGAGTCGCGGTCGGCGAACGCGGCGGGCGGCAGGAACGCCACCACCACGGCATCACAACCGAGGGGCTGCAACTCGTCGAGGCTGGCGTTCAGCTCGTCGGGTGAGGCCGCGGCGACGTGCGCGCTCGACGCCTTCAACCCCGACTCGGCGAGGACCTGCGCGAACGCGACCAGGCGGCAGATCGTGGAACCCGGCGAACTCGACCCCGACGAATCCGATCTCACCGATTCGCCGCAGCACCGACTCGAAGTCGGCTGCTGCCTGCTCCCTCAACGAGTAGAGCTGGACGGAGATGGGCGGTGGACGCAACGACATGACGGGTCCTCAGGGGGTAGCAAGCATGACCAACCGAACGGCGCCCATTTGTACTGCACCGCACACTCCCCTCGGGCAGCGAACCGCGTGTTCGGTCAGGAGTCAGGCGGTCGGCGCGAGCCAGGTGTCGCCTGGTTCGAGGACAGCCGCGGCTTCGGCCGGTCCCCAGGTACCGCGTTCGTACGAGTGGACCGGGCCGCCGTCGTCGAGCGTTGGTTGGATGACCCGCCAGGTCTGCTCGACGATGTCTTGGCGGGCGAACCGACGCGGGTTGCCGGCCAACGCGTCGTCGAGCAGGCGTTCGTATGCCTCTCGGCGGTCGCCGAGCGCGGCGGCGAAGTCGACGGCCACATCGACGTCTTGGCTGTCCATGTGCGGCCCCGGGGTCTTGGCCTGCAACCGGAACGACACGCCGTCGTGCTTGCCGAGCCGGAACCGAACCTGGTTGCGGTTCGGCACCGGTCCGCCGGCTTCGTCGAACAGCATGCGGGGCGGCTCGTGGAACTCGACGATCGCCTCGGTGGCCGCGTTGGTCAACGCCTTGCCGGCCCTGACGTAGAACGGCACTCCCGCCCACCGCCACGAGTCGATGTCGAGGCGCATGGCGGCAAACGTCTCGGTGGTGGAGCCCTCCGCAACCCCGTCCTCGGCCAGGTAGCCGGTGAACTGGCCGCGCACCAGCCGATCGCAGCACACCGGGCGCATCGCTGCGAACACCTTGGCCTTCTCGTCCTGCAGATATTGGGACTCGGGCCCGACCGGCGGCTCCATCGCCAACAGCGCCACCACCTGCAACAGGTGGTTCTGCACCACATCGCGTATGGCGCCGACGGAGTCGTAGAACGCACCGCGGCCCTCCACCCCGATGCCTTCGGCCATCGTGACTTGCACACTTCGGACGTAGTTGCGATTCCACACCGGCTCGAGCAACGTGTTCGAGAACCGGAACACCAAGAGGTCCTCGACGCTCTCCTTGCCGAGGTAGTGGTCGATGCGGAAGATCCGCTCCTCCGGGAAGACCCGGTGCAGCGTCTGATTCAGCTCGCGGGCCGACGCGAGATCGCGGCCGAATGGCTTCTCGACGACGATCCTGCCCTTGTCGTGCAGCCCGACCTCGGCCAACGATCGGGCCACCAGCGGGAACGCCGAGGGCGGGATCGCCATGTAGAACACCGCGTTGGTCGACCCGTGACGCGCCAGCGTGCTGGCCAGCGTCTGCCACGTGGCCAGATCGGCGTAATCGCCCTGAATGAGGTCGAGGCGGGCCATCAGCGCCTCGGTGGTTCGAGCCGGCGCGTCGGGAACGGCGGCGAGCACCGAGTCGTGGGCATGCTGCCGGAAACCCTCGTCGGTCCAATCGCTGCGGGCCACACCGATCACCGGCACCTTCAAGCGACCGTGGCGTTCGAGGTGGTACAGCGCCGGGAAGAGCTTTCGCTTCGAGAGGTCACCGGTGGCACCGAACAGGACGAGCGCGTCGGCCTCCTCGAAGGCCGAGCCGTTCATCGGCTGGATTCCTTGCGCTCGACGTGCCCGCCGAACTGGGCACGCATGGCCGACAGCACCTTGTTGGCGAGCTCGGCGCGGCCCCGCGACTCGAAGCGCGAGTACAGCGAGGCCGACAGCACCGGCACCGGCACGCCTTCGTCGATGGCGGCCTGCAACGTCCAGCGCCCCTCGCCCGAGTCGCTCACCTTGCCCGCGTACGCGTCGAGTGCCGGGTCGGCCGCGAACGCCGCCGCCGTGAGGTCGAGCAACCACGAGGCCACCACACTGCCCCGCCGCCACACCTCGGTGACCGCGCCGAGGTCGAACGTCGTACTGGTAGTACTCGGGATGCACGAGCGGTGCAGTCTCGGCGTCCTTGGTGTGCGACTCCTGCCCGATTCCCGCCTGGGCGAGCACGTTCAGGCCCTCGGCGAAGGCCGCCATCATCCCGTACTCGATCCCGTTGTGGACCATCTTCACGAAGTGCCCGGCGCCGCTGGGCCCGCAGTGCAACCAGCCGCGCTCGGCCGATGACGGATCGCCTGTGCGCCCCGGCGTGCGCTCGGAGTCGCCCATACCGGGGGCCAAGGAATCCCAGATCGGCTCCAGGCGGGTCACCGCCGAGGCGTCGCCACCGATCATCAAGCAGTAGCCGCGTTCGAGGCCGTGCACCCCGCCGCTGGTTCCGACGTCGAGGTAGTGCAATCCCTGGGCGGCGAGCGGGCCGGATCGATCGACATCGTCGTGGTACCACGAGTTCCCGCCGTCGATGATGGCGTCGCCAGGACTGAGCAGCGGCGCGAGCGAGGCAACAGTCGCACCCACGTACGCAGCCGGAACCATGATCCACACGTTGCGGGGCGCTTCGAGTCGCTCCACGAGCTCGGCCAGCGAGCCGGCGCCCTCGGCGCCTTCGGCCACGATGGCCTCGACCGCCCGGGGGTTGACGTCGTAGGCGACACACGAGTGCCCGGCGGCTTGCAGCCGGCGCACCATGTTCGCTCCCATGCGGCCGAGGCCGATCATTCCGAGTTGCATTCCCTCAGGTTGCCACGGCGGTAGCGTCTCGGCGTGCCGACCGACGAGGAACTCGTCCGCGAGGTTGCTGGAGTCGCCCTCGGGCACCGCCGCCTGGTGCAGCGGATCGAGGCGTGGCTCGGCGCAGCCCCCGACCCTCGGGCGCCGAGCCGGTTGCCGGACTGGACGGTCGGTCATGTCCTCACCCACATCGCCCGCAACGCCGACAGCTTCGCGCGGATGATCGAGGGCGCGGCGGCCGGCCTGGTGCTCGACCAGTACGAAGGTGGCGCGACGAGTCGATCGAGCGACATCGTGGCCGGTGCCGGGCGGCCGGCCGCGGAGTTGGCGGCCGATGTGACCCGCAGCGCGGCGGCGCTCGAGGCCGTCTTGGCGACGACTGATTGGCGAGGCGCTGGCCGGGTGATGAACGGCTCGGTGGTCGAGCTCACCGAACTCCCCGCCCGCCGTCGCCGGGAGGTCGAGGTCCATCACCTCGATCTCGGGCTCGGCTACGAGCCCGACGATTGGCCGGCCGATTTCGTGCGGACCGAGCTGCGCCTCCAGGAGATGGTGGCCAGGAGCCGGCTCCCGATGGGCATGACCGTGTGGCCCCCTGAGGTGCTCGCCCTCGCTCCGGCCGTCCGCCTCGCCTGGTTGTTCGGCCGGCTCGATCGACCCGATCTGCCGGACCTCGGTCCGTGGCCCTGAATCGTGTGGGCCGTCGGTGCAGGGAGCGGGGACCGAAGGTCACCCGGCGCTGAACGCGGTCCCGTCGAACGACGCGCTCCGCGTGCGTTCGTAGATCGCGATCGCCTCACGGGCCTGGGCTTCGCGTGAGCCGGGTGTCCCCGGGTCCTCGTCGTCGAGATCGACCCCGAACTCGGTCTCGGCCCAATCGCGCAGTTGTCGGGCGATCTCGGTGGCGCGCCGGTCGCCACGATCGCCGGTCTCGACATCGTCGACAGCCGGAGGGGGGACAGGGCTGAACGGGGCAACTCCCGGTGCGTGCACGCTCACCCAACCGGCGAGGACACCCAGCCCGATCGAGATCCCCACGTCCACCCCGGCGGCCTCGCCGACGGCGATGGCCGAGCGCACATCGGGGGCGGCCGCTGCCGTTGCCGCGCTGATCGCCTCGCCGGCCGGAACGGCGACCAGCGTCGGGGCGAAGTTGAACGGGAACGTGAGCAACGACTCCATCGTCGCGAGGTCGTCGACGCGGGCGTCGAGGGAGTCGTAACCGGCGGAACGCGCCGCATCTTCGATGGCACCGGCGAGGTAGGCGAAGTGGACCTGATCGGCCGGTGTCGAGAGCGCCGAGCCGGCCAGTGCTTCGGACACCCCGTAACGCAGTGCGAGCGCCTCGGCCTCGCTCGCCATGATCGCCACCACCGTCTGGCTGAGCGCGTCGTCGTGGCCGCTGATGTCCCACGGTGTGACCGAACCGGGCGACCACGACGCGTCGTGGGTCGGGGCGATCAGGAACGGTGCCCACGGCGCGACGATCATTCCGATACCGGTGGGGATCGCCGTGATCGACTCGGGGTGCCACGTGTTGTCGAGCGGGTCGAACCACCACGAGCCGACGGGGAAGGGGTCCTCGGCGGTGCTCGGGGTGAGCCCCGCGTACGACGGTTGGTCGGATCCTGCGCCGTAGGTGCCGACCACATCGACGATCACCAGCAGCGGCGCTCTCGCTTCGTCAGCCGTGAACACCGTTGGATCGGTCGCGGCTCGCAGCATCGCCCCGGCCGTGAGGGGGTCGACGTGCAAGATGAGCGCCTCTTGGTGCCGGGGCGCCAGCTCGAGCAGCACGTCACGCGCCAGCCACGGTTGATCCGACAGAGCAGTCGTCACGCTGGTCGCGCCGGTCCGCCACAACGGATCGTCCGAGGACCGGTCGAAGATCCGCCCGAGCGTGATGGTGATCGACTCGGTGAGCGGATCATCCGGGTCCGCCGGTTCGCCGTCGGCGCCGGGCTGGTGGCGCGGACCGGGCGCCACCGCCGTCAGTGCACCCGTGAGCACGAGCGCGGCGACGAACTCGTCGGTGGACTCGATGATGTCGAGGAGCGCGGGTTGGGCTCCGGTGGCGGAGGTCGCCGGAAGCCCTTCCCCGAGGAGGTGAAGGAACTCGATGATCGCCGGTGCATCGCCCCTCCCCGTGGTCACTTCGAGCGGGGCGCTGCGCAGGTGGTGGGCACAAGCGTCGAGGATGGCGTCGAACTGCTCGGCACCCATCGCCTCCAGGAGCGCAGCCATGGCGATGGGATCGCCAGCGATCGCTTGCAGCTCGGTGAGCACCGTGGCGAGGTCGAACGAGTCGAGGTCGAGGTGGCGCAGTCGCTCGCCCAGGCCCAACGCGAGGAGCATCCGTTCCTGGTGCGTAGCGGGGTCGGCAGTGTCGCTGATCAGGGTGCGGTCGCCCAGGATCGTGGGGTTGGCCCACGACCCGCCCCACGACCAGAAGTCGGTGAGCGCGCCGCTCAACTGCACCTCGGTGAGCCGGCGCGGCCAATCGTCGAACCGGGCGATCATCCGGCGGAGCCCGAGACGGACCTCGGTGGCCGCAGGGTCGTCGAGCCGCCATCGGGCGGCGTCGTCGAGTGCGGCACCGAGCCCTGCGGCGAGCAGCCGGACACGCTCGCGGTCGATGGCCAGGTAGCCGCTCATGCCGGCGCCCCGGCCGCCGGCGCGGCTGCCGCTGCTGCGGCGCGGACCGTTTCGGCGAGCGCGGCTGCCTCGGCGGCCAGCGCGGCGCGTTCGAGCTGGGCCGCAGAGATGAGGAGCCCGTCGTACGCCGCGGCCAGCTCGAACTCTGCGGCGATGAGCTCATCGAGGAACGCTCGTGCCGTGGGTCCCTCCCAGGTGTCGGTGCCGGCCCGGCGGCGCAGGATCCACCACTCGGAATCGTCGATGGCGGCCGCGCTCCGCCGCAGGCGGGCGGCGCGCTGGCGCAGGACGGTGGCATCAGGTTGGGCCATGCCCCACAGGTGTGCCAGAGACCGCGGGGACCGGCAAAGAACCCCCCAGCCGGCGACCGTTCTCGCTTGCGGCCAGAAGTGCGGCCGGCTGGGTGCCCGGAAGTGCGGCCGGCTGGGTGCCCGGATGTGCGGCCGGCTGGGTGCCGTTCCCTCCCCTGAGTCGGTCACCGCGCTCGGCGACCAGGGGAAATGGCATCACCGGCGACATTTGGGGGAGGGTCCGGCACGCTCGGGACCGGCCCGAGGCGCGTACTCAGCGAGCGGGCAGAGGTTCGATCGGGCGCCGGCGGATCACTGCGTGGTGGGGGAGTGCGGTCGGGCCATCGACGAAACCCTCGCCGACCACGGTGAACCCGCACCGTTCGTAGAACCCGAGCACGGCGTCACGGGCCGTTGCCCACACCACCTCCGCCCCGAGTGTCCACGCCAACTCGAGCCCGGCGACGATCAGTCCGGCGCCCACCCCGGCGCCCTGGAGCGATGGCTCGACGGCCATGCCTCGCAGGCGCACGGCCCGAGTGCCGGGTTCCGCGGGCCAGGCCTCGGGCGCCCACGTCGCCACACCGACCAGCGTGCCGGAATCGTCGAACGCCCCCGAGTGCACCGTGCCGGGCAGGTCGTCCTGTGCGTAGGTGACGTCCTGAGTCGGCGTTCCCTGGCGCAGCACCCGGCGGCGCAGGTCGTGCGTGGCCGGTGCCGTGATGAGCTCGATCCGCAGCGTCATGACGGGTCACGAGTTCGACGCTGCGACGACATCGGCAACAGCAACCGATGCGCCCTGCGCGGCGGCACTGCGATACATCGCTTCGGCGACCCGGTGGGCCTCCACCGCGGTGGCGAACGACGGCCAGGCGGGAGTGCCGGCCCGGGCGGCGGCGATGAATGCGGCATCGGGATTGATCGGCACCGGGGTGGGGTCGCCGCGGCCGCCGAGCAGCTCGGCTGCGGCGCGCTCGAGCGCGGCGCCTTCGAGGACGTGTTCGGCGCCGTCGCTGTCGGTCCACCGCACCGGGCCGTACCAGTCGTCGCCGTCGAGCGCGACGTAGCGCCGCTCGCAGAAGATCTCGATTCGGCGCAGGCTGGGCCGGGCCAGGTTGTCGTGCCACACCGAGGTGAGCGTGCCGGTGGCCCCGCTCTCGAACCGGAACGACGAGCTCATCAGGTCTTCGATGCCGGGGTGACCGTGGAAGTTGGCGTCGTGCGCGTTGACCTGGGTGATCGGACCGGCCAGGAAGTGGAGCATGTCGATGTCGTGGATCGAATGCTCGAGCAGCGTGCCGGCACCCGCCTTCTCGCGATCGGAGCGCCAGCTGGACTGGTAGTGACCCTGCACGGGGATGAACTGGTCGTCGCGGAACACGACGGTCATCAAACGGCCCGCTTCGGGCGCCCCGATCAGGTGCTCGGCCCACAGGTACACCGGGGAACGGCGCAGCACCAGCCCGACCTGATTGACGACGCCGGCTGCAGCGATCGCGCCCGCCATCGCTGCTGCATCGGCGAACGTGGTGGCGAGTGGCTTCTCGCAGAAGATCGCCAGACCTCGCGCTGCGGCCGTAGCGACGAGGCGGGGATGCTCCGAGGTCCACGTCGTGATGTAGACGGCGTCGCAACCGTCGAAGACCTCGTCCTCGGTGGCACAGACGCGGTGCCCGCTGGCGGCGGCGAACCGCTCGGCGCGCTGGGTGTCGGGGTCGTGGACACCGGCGCGCTCGACGTGCTCGACGCCCTTCAACATGATGCTGTGATAGCGGGCGATCCAGCCGGCCCCCAGGAAACCCACTCGCATGAGCGGCGACGGTACCCCGAGTGGTCAGCGTCCGCTCAGATCGGGGAGCCGGACCGATCGGTCGGCGACCATCGAGGCTTCGTCGGGGTCGTGGGTCACGAGCACGGCCGTGGTCCCGGTGGCCCGCAGGACCCGGCGGATCTCGCCGGCGAGGCGGTCGTGCAACTCCGCGTCGAGCCCCGTGAGCGGCTCGTCCAGCAACAGCACCCTGGGCGAGGGGGCGAGCGACCTGGCCAACGCCACGCGCTTGGCCTCGCCGCCGGAGAGCGACCCGATGGTTCGGCCACCGAAGCCGGAGAGGTCGACGAGTTCGAGCAGTTCCCGGACTCGGATCGCAACGGACGAGCGGGCAAGGCCGGCCATCTTCAGGCCGAAGCCGACGTTGGCCGCGACGTCGAGGTGAGGGAACAACTGCTCGTCCTGGAACATCATGCCGACCCTGCGCCGATGGGTCGGGAGTGCGGTGAGGTCGTCGGCGTCCCACCGGACGCGGCCGCTGTCGGGCCGTTGGAGTCCGGCGACCACCCGCAGCAGGGTCGACTTGCCCGACCCGCTCGGCCCGAGCAGCCCGACGATCTCGCCCGAGTTGACGCCCAGCGAGACGCGATCCAGCACCAGATGGTCAGCGAACCGCACTGTGATCTCATCGAGCTGCAGTGTCACCAGGTCCCCTGTTCGGGCCGGAGCCGGTCGACCGTCATGACCAGGGCGCCGGTCGCGACGAGCAGGATCGTGGCCAGGGCCGCGGCCCGGGCAAGGGCCAGGTCGCCGGGGCGGGAGAGGGCGGTGGCGATCTCGGTGGGCAGCGTCGATTGGCCTCTGCGAGTGAGGAACGAGGTGGCGCCGAACTCGCCGAGCGAAACGGCGACGGCGAAGCCGGCTCCGGCGAGGATCGGTCGCCGTGCGAGGCGTACGTCGATCTCGGCCCAGGCCCGCAGGGGCGGCGCCCCGAGCGTCGCGGCGGCCTCGCGCAGGTGGGGATCGATCGAACGTAGTACCGGCAGGAGGGCGCGCACCACGAACGGGATGCCGATCAACGCGTGGGCGAGCGGGATCATCACTGGCGTACCGCGCAGGTCGAGCGGTTCGGCGTCGAACGTGATCAACAGCCCGAAGCCGAGGGTGACGGCCGAAGTGCCGAGCGGGAGCATGAGGCCGGTGTCGAGCGCGTGGCCGAGTCTTCCCCCGCCGGCGATGGCGAACGCCGCCGCGCTCCCGACGAGCACTGCGAGGGCACCTGCGGCCAACGCGAAGCGGGCAGAGGTGGCGAGGGCCGCCCATCCGTCGTGACCGACAGCACGCCAGCCGGCGAGCGTCCAGCTGGGGTCCGGCGAGCCGCCGCGGAAGGACTGCACCACCAACCGGGCGAGTGGGGCGCCGAGCGCGGCGACCGTGCCGATGGCGACGGCGGCGACGAGCCATCGTTGACGCCCGATCGGCGCCCGGCCGGCCGCCGGGCGCAGCACGAGGGTGTGCGAGCTCGCGATCTGGGCCCGGCTCCACCAGGCGAGGAGCACGACGACGGCGACCAGTTGCAGCACGCTCAACGCTGCGGCCACCGGGAGATCGCCCACCAGCACGGCCCGCCGGTACAGCTCGACCTCGATGGTGGGGTGCCGTGGCCCGCCGAGCACCGTCACCACGCCATACGAGCTGAACGTGAACAGGAACACGATCGATGACGCAGCGATGATGGCCGGTCGCAGGAGCGGGAAGGTGACGTGCCGAGCCACCTGCCACGGAGTTGCCCCCAAGGTACGTGCCGCGTCCTCGAGGCCGCGGTCGAGTTGACCCCACAGGCCACCGACCGTGCGTACCACCACTGCGATGTTGAAGAAGACGTGGGCGACGAGGATGGCGCTCACGGTCTGGTGCCATCGATCCGGGAGGAGGGTCAAGAACGCGGCGCCGACCACCACCGTCGGCAGCACGAACGGAACGGTCACGAACGCGAGGAGGGCCCGCCGTCCCCGGAACCGGAAGCGCGCCAGCACATACGCGGGGGCCATGCCGATCAGCAGCGTCAGTGCCGTGCTCGCAGCGGCTTGCCAGAGCGTGAACCAGGCAACGGAGCGGATGCCCGGATCGGCCACGACGTCGGCGAGCGCGTCGGCCTGCAGCCCGCGGCGCCAAGACGGTGGCGAGCGGCCAGCCGAAGCAGACCGCCACGAAACCCCCGGCAACGATGGCTGCGATCAGTCGAGCGGAGCGGGGCATGGCGTCAGCGCAACACGATGGTGGTCCACTCCTCGACCCACTCCTGGCGCCGCTGCGCGACCGTTTCCGGGTCGATACGCAGTGCTTCGGCGGGGCGCGGGGCGAAGGTCGCGAACACGTCGGGGAGCGCCACATCCATGCGTGCCGGGTAGACGAAGTTGCTCAGCGGCAACGATTCCTGGAACGCCTCGGACACGAGGAAATCGACGAGTTGCCCGGCCGCTTCGGCGTGTTCGGTACCGGCGAGCACACCGGCATACTCCGCGACCCGGTAACAGGTGGCCTCGATCGACGCGGTGGTCGGTGCGGTTGGCTTGGGCTCCTCGGCGAGCACGATGGTGGCTGGTGGGCTCGACGCGTAGCTGACGACGATGGGCCGGTCGCCGCCACCTCCGCCAGCGGTGAACGACGAGAAGTACGCGGTGTCCCAATCGTCGACGATCTCCACGCCGTTGGCGCGCGCGCCGAGCCAGAAGTCGCGTGAGCCGTCCTCGCCGAGCTCGGCGATGGTGGCGAGGAGGAACGCCAGGCCGGGCGCAGAGCTGGCGGGGTTCTGGACCACGAGGAGATCGCGGTATGCCGGATCGACCAGATCGTCGAATGTGGACGGTGGGGCCAGCCCGGCGTCGTCGAACCAGGCGATGTCGTAGTTCAAACAGACATCGCCGATGTTGACCGGCGTGAGCAACGGAACATGGTCGGTCAGGGCGGGGTCGAGCGCGGCGATGTCGGCGGGTTCGTGGGGGGCGAACACCTCCGCCTCGAGTACCCGCTCGACCGAGGCGTCGTCGACCCCCCACATGACGTCGCCCTCGGGCCGGCCGGCGGTCAAAACCGCCTTGGCCACCATCGTGCCCGTGTCGCCCCCATCGACGATCTCGACGTCGATCCCGGTCGTTGCGGTGAACTGGTCGAGTGCGTCGGGGCGGGCGAAGGCGCTGTAGGCCACCAGGATGAGCCGCTCGGGCGGGGAGTCGTCGGTCCCGTCGGCGCCGCAGGCACCCATCGTGGCTGCGCCGATCACCCCGAGGACCACGATGCGACGAGCGCGAGTGCGTACTCGGCGGGTCACGGGCGGACCGCCAGAGCTGACGGGGCGATGACGAGGAGCGTGCCGGCGGCGAGGTGTACCACCGTCGAGCCGGTCGCCACGTTCGAGATGCCGATGGTGGTCCCGGCGGCGAGCGTGGCGTTGCGGAGCGGGTACGCGGCGTGCTCGATGTCGACTCCGGTGGCATCGCCGTGGATCGGCAGGAGGGAGAAGACCCCGCCGTCTCCCGGCACGACGGGCACCGTGGCCGGTCCGTGCATCACCTCGATCCGCGTCGTCGCCCACCACAACACCACTCGACGGTCGGCGAACCGTGGCGCGGCGAGGAGGAACAACGTCGCCAACAGATGATCGACCCGGTCTCCGCCGCCGCTCAGGACAGTGAGCTCGTCGGCGCCGTGGGCAACGGCCCGGGCGAGGGCGAGCTCGGTGTCGGTCGCGTCCTTGGCAGGCGGGTGACGTTCGACCGCCACCCCCGCCGACTCCGCGTGTTCGAGCCCAGCGGGCGAGATCGAATCGAGATCTCCCACCAACACATCGACCGGCAGGCCGAGTGACCGGGCGTGGTCGTAGCCGGAGTCCGCGGCGATCACGAATGCTCCTGGTTCGACCGTGGCACGCAGCTCGGCGGGTGGCGCTGCTCCTCCGATGACGATGACGGCCGCTGGCACCCGGCTTCCCTCCGCTGGCATTACCCAGATCAGGTTCTCGGGTCGGTGGCGGCGGCCACCCTCTCAGCCCGGCGGTTCCCCCGAGCTCCCCGTTTTCTATGGAACTCCACCCTATCCGGGTGCGGCGGCCTCCGCCGCGGCCGCCGCTCGGGCTCGGGCCTGGCCGCGGGTGGTCGAGGCGGTGAACAGCGCGAGCGACACCACGACCGTGACGACTCCCACGATCTGAATGGGCCGGATCGATTCGCCGAGCAACAGGAACGCCCACATGATGGCGAGCGCCGGCTGGGCCACCTGCATCATCGAGATGGTCGAGATCGGCAGCCGTTGCTGGGTCCATTGCAGCAACCCGTGTGCGCCGGTGCCTGCGGTGACGGTGAGTGCTGCCATGTAGAGCCATCCGGCGGGGCGCACGTCGAACATCCCGCCCTCGTTGACGAGTGCGATCGGCAGGATGATCGGGAGGCACACCATCGACACCGTCGCCATGAACTCGGTCGTGGTGTAGCGCCCGCGGACTCGTCGGCTCAGCAGGAGGTAGCCACTCCACAGGATCAGCGCTCCGCCTGCGAGTGCTATCCCCGTCCACGACGACCGGCCGCCTGTCGACGATCGCCCGAACAGCACGAGCCCGACCCCGAGGAACGCCGGGACGGCGAAGGCGAGCGAGGTGAGCCTGACCCGCTCACCGTAGAACCAGGCCGCGAGCGGGAACACGAGCAACGGGCCCATGCTTCCGATCATCTCGACGTTCGCGATTCGCGTCTTGGTCGCAGCGGTGAAGAACGCGGTGATGTTGGCACCGAAGATCACGCCGAGCGGACCGATGTCGCGCACCATGCGCCGGGTGATCCGTTTGCCCTGCCAGCGCAGCAGCGAACTGCCAGGCACCAGCGGTCATCATCATTCGCCAGAAGGCCACGATCGGGCCGGGCGCACCGACCTTGCGGACGAAGGGGGAGCCGATCGAGAACCCCAGGATCACCAGCACCATGGCCAGCAGTCCGGCCTGCTGGTCATCGAACCGGGGACGTTTCACCGGTCCACGTTGTCACAGGACGGACGCCCAACGAGGCCCCGACCACCGCGGCGGTGAGGCCCCGAAGGCACGAACTGCTCAGCGGCGAGAAGTGTCGCCGGGTCCCACAGCGGGCTCGACGGCGCATTCTCCAGCGGGTTCGACGGCGGCCTCTTCGGGGGCTTCGGCCGCGACGACCGCGCGGCGAGCGCCGCGCTTGACCCGCTGCGCGCCGGCTGTCGCCTTTCGCTTGGCCGCGTGCAGCGCTCGTTCGGCCCAGACGAACTCGCGGGCCAGCACGGCCAGCCCGGCGATGATGACCAACAGGCCGGGCCCGGGCAACACCAACATGGCGACACCACCCGCGATCAGCGCTCCGCCGGCTACTGCCACCAGACCCTTTCGGCTGTAGCGCCAGAGCGCTTCGATGCTCGGGGCGATCTTGCGCAGGTCGCTCACGTCGTCACCGACCCGGCCGCGGCGACGGACTGCGGTGCCGCTGGTGCGCCGTTTCGGCGGCGACGAATCAGCTTGGTCGTCTCGATGCCGATGAGCAGGACCACACCGATTGCGATGCAGAGCATCAGGTCGACGAACGGCAACGGCTCGACGTCGAGGAACTCGCGCAAGGGGGTGTAGATGGCGAGCAGCTGCAGCGCAACGACCGCACCGACGATGCCGAGCATGACTTTGTTGGTCCTGAGCCCCAGCGACTTGAGCGATTCTTCGGTCGACCGGGAACCGAGCGCCTGGAAGATCTGGAGGAACGCCAGGCTGGTGAACATCATCGTCTGGAACTCGGGCCGGTCGGCCTCGTAGTAGATGTACCCGACGGCGAGCGACATCGAGCCGATGGCCAGGCCCAGCCACGCGGCTTGCCGGCCGAGTCCGCCCGCCCACAGGCTGGTGTCGGGCGCGTGCGGTGGACGCCGCATCACTCCGCGTTCGGCCGGTTCGACCCCCATCGACAATCCGAGCAGGCCGTCGGTCATCAGGTTCAGCCACAGCAGTTGGAGCGGGAGCAACGCGCTCGCGGCGGTCAGGTCGTGGCCGGTGATGAGGAACGGGATGGGCCAGCCGACCATCACCAGGATCTTGCCGATGTTCCCTGCTACCGCGAACTTCACGAAGCGGCGCAGATTGTCGTAGATGACCCTGCCTTCTTCGACCGATGCGACGATCGTGGCAAAGTTGTCGTCGCGCAGCACCATGTCGGACGCCTCCTTGGAGACGTCGGTCCCGGTGATGCCCATGGCCACGCCGATGTCGGAGGTCTTCAACGCCGGAGCGTCGTTCACGCCGTCGCCGGTCATCGCGACGATCTCGCCGCGGTGCTGCAGGGCCTTGACGATGCGCAGTTTGTGTTCGGGCGAAACCCGGGCGTACACCGACACCGTGGCGACGGCTTCGTCGAGTCCTGCATCGTCGAGCTGATCGAGGTCTCGTCCCGTCAGGGCGCCACCCTCACGACCGATCCCGAGATCGGCGGCGATCGCCTGCGCGGTGAGCGGGTGGTCGCCAGTGATCATCACGGTGCGGATGCCGGCAGTGGTGCACACCCCAACCGCATCACGGACCTCGGCCCGGGGCGGGTCGATGATGCCGACGATGCCGAGGAGGACGAGATCATCCTCGGCCGCGGTGAGGTCGGTGCTGTCGTCGAGCGTCCGGAACGCGACGCCGAGTACCCGGCGACCCGAAGCGGCGAGTGCGTCGTTGGCATTGGTGACCCGCTGGCGCCACTCGTCGTCGATCGCCACCGGGCCGTCGATGTCCCACACGTGGGTGGCGTGGGCCAGCAGGCCGTCGATGGCACCCTTCACGAACACCAGCGTCCCGTCGGTCGGGAGCCCCGACAGCACCCCGTCGCCCCCCTCCGAGAGAGGAGCGTGCACGGTGCTCATGCGCTTGCGGTCGGAGTCGAACGGACGCTCGCCGATGCGGGGGTGCTCGTCGCGCAGCGCCTCGACGTCGAAGCCGAGATCGTGGGCGGCGACGAGGAGCGCCGTCTCGGTGGGGTCTCCGATCGTCGTGAACCCGTCTCCGGAGGAGATGTCGATGACACCGTCGTTGCACAATGCCCCACCCGCCACCGTGTATCGCAGGGCCGGAGCCATGCCGCTGAGATCGGGAGCGGCGCCGTCGCCGAGCTCGATGCGATCGCCGGCGACCTCCACCAGGGTGACCGTCATGCGGTTCTGGGTGAGCGTGCCGGTCTTGTCGGAGCAGATCACGGTGACCGAACCGAGTGTCTCGACCGCCGGCAGCTTGCGGATCAACGCGTTGCGTTTCAGCATTCGTTGCGCGCCGATGGCCAGGGTGAAGGTGACCACCGCCGGCAACCCCTCCGGAATGACTGCGACCGCCACCGAGATCGCGGTGAGCACGAGGTCGCCGAACGAGTCGCCCGCCAACGCTCCCAAGCCCATCACGACGAACGCCACGAAGACGCCGCACACGGCCAACTGCTTGCCGACCTTGTCGAGGCGCTCCTGCAGCGGGGTCTGGCCCGACTTCACATCCTGCAGGAGGGCGGCGATCCGACCGAGCTCGGTTCGCATCCCTGTGGCCACCACGATGCCGAGACCGCGGCCGTTGCTCACCTGGGTGCCGGAGAAAGCCAAGTTGGTCCGGTCGCCGAGTGGAGCGCCGGGGTCCGGGATGGGATCGGTGGTCTTGTCGACGCCTTCGGATTCGCCCGTGAGCGCGGCCTCCTGGATCCGGAGATTGGCCGCTTCGAACAACCGCAGATCGGCGGGAACGACGTTGCCGGCCTCGAGAGCCACGACATCGCCGGCCACCAGATCTGCGGCCGGGATCTCGAGCTGGCGCCCACTACGCCACACGCGCGACGATGGGCACGGCCATCCGGCGGAGCGCGGCGATGGCTTGCTCGGCGCGGTACTCCTGGAGGAACCCGAGGACGGTGAACAGCACCACGATCGCAGCGATGGCGCCCGCTTCGAGAAGTTTGCCCAGCGCCAGGGAGAGTCCGGCGGCGGCGAGCAGGATCAGCACCATCACGGCGGTGAGCTGCTCCCACATGATCACGATGGGCTTCTTGGTGCCCTTGTCGAGGAGCTCGTTCGGGCCGTCGACAGCGAGCCGGCGAGCGGCTTCGGCGTCGTCGAGCCCGTTCGTGTCACCCGACAGCTGGGCCACGACGGCTTCGAGGTCGAGCTCGTGCCACGTGGATGTCGGCGTCGGGGCGTCTTCGGTGGCGACGAACTGGTTCATCGGGCCACGCGTCCTTGGACGGTCACGGGTACAGCAGACATGAGACTCCTCCGGGTGCAGTTGCTTGCAGCCGAAGGTCTTCCCGCCCTTGCGGGCTGACCTGCCGGATCCGTGAAGATCGTGCTGACGACAGGGCTCGTGGGGTACTCCCCTTCAGATACCTCCGAGGGTAGGGAGCCGGCCCCCGACTGTCAACCTCCGTTCGGCACTCATTTCGGCCCCATTTCGGCACTCATTGACGAGTTTCGCGTGGCGGCCCGTGCCCCCCGGGCGAGGTCACCAGCCGCTCTCGACGATCTCACGCGCCGCCGAGCGCCAACCAATCGGCCGCCGCGTCGGCGTCGCCGACGACATCGACCGCGTCGGGTGCGACCGGGCGACCCCACAGCCTGAGCAGGAGCGATTCGGCTGGGCCACGCAGCGCCGCGTCCCCCTTGGCGTGCGCTCTGGTCAGTTCGACCTGACCGTCGACGGCTCGCACCAACCACTCACCGGGGGTATCGGTGCAGTGGACGTGGAGGGTTGACGTCGGGAGCTCGACCTGCTCACGGACGACCACACGGGGCAGGATGACCTCGAAGTACTCGTCGATGCCATCGGCAGCGAACGGGGGGTCGATCGGGGTCACCATGCCTGCCGCGTGCTCGGCGTCCCACCGGTGCACGAGGGTCTCCTGCGCCTGGCGTCGGGGCCAGAGGCCGGCAACCTGGGCGACGGTGAACGGGTGCCACGTCGGCGCGTCGGGGTCCAGCCCGCGCAGTGTGGTCGCCAGCGTGGCAGCGCCGTCCCGGATCCAAGCGGCCAACGCGGGTGCGTCGCCCTCGGGAACCGTGGGGCGGGCGCGTTCGGGCTGGTGGCCGGTGGCGGCCGCCTGGTGTGCCCACCGGTGGACCGTGCCGAGGTGACCGACGAGCTTGCGGATGTCCCAACCCGGGCACGCCGCGACGGGTGCGTCGAGGTGCCCAAGGGCGACGACCGACGCGAATCGCTCGACCTCGGCCTCGAACCGATCGACCTGGGCGTGGTGGTCGGCGCCAGTCGAGTTGCTCGGTGTGCGGTGATCGTCGGCGGGGGGTGCAGTCACCTCGGGGACTGTAGGCGAGCGGTGATTCGGCATTCGCCGCTAGCGTTCCCCCTGTGAGCCCGCTCCAGGCCCCTGCCACCAGCGAACCGATCATCGAACTCAGTCTTGCCGCTCATGCGAAGCTGCTCGAGCTGCGAAGCGAGGAGCCAGAGCAGGAACGTCTCGGGTTGCGCCTCGAGGTCATCAGCTCGCCAGGGCAGGATTTCCAGTACGACCTGTCGTTCGATGTCGTCACCAAGGCGGCCTTCACCGACGAGGTGCGCAACCACGACGGGCTGCGAGTCATCATCCCCGCCAAGGACATGGACCTGGTCAAGGGGGCGGTGCTCGATTTCGACGAGCGCAACGGCTTGATCCTGCGCAATCCCAATCGCCCCACGGCCGCGACGCTGGACGGCCTGATCAGCGGCGACGAACTGTCGGCCCGCATCGAGACCGTGATCGGCGCCGAGGTGAACCCGGCCCTCGCCGCCCATGGTGGATTCGTCACGTTCGTGGGTCACGATGGCGAAGGAACGGCCTACCTCACGATGGGCGGGGGTTGCCACGGGTGCTCGATGAGCCGGATGACGATGCTCGAAGGCGTCCAGACGATGCTCGTCGATCAGATCGATGAGCTCGTCAAGGTGAGTGACGCCACCGATCACACCACGGGCGAGAACCCCTACTACAGCTGACGCCGGTTGGTCTGCACGGTCCGGCAGCGCTGGCGCCGGCAGTCAGACGTACAGGATGGCGTGGGTCTGGCCGTACCCGTTCGGCTCGAAGTCATCGGCCTCCGGATCGTCGAAGAAGTTGCCGGCGGCGTCGAGGTAGCGGAATCGGATCGCTCCGCCGGGGGGCAGCTCGACGGCGATCGAGCGGGTGCCGTTGGTGCGCTTCTTGAGGGGATGGACATCGGGGTCCCAGCCGTTGAAATCGGCGATCAACGAGATCGGCGTGCCCGCGTCCGGCACGGCGAAGGTCACCTTCACCGAGCCGTCGTTCGTGTGCTGTCGTCGGATCATGGTCTGGAAGTGTCGCGGCAAGCGGTGAATCCGACGCGTCCCGCCGGTTTCGAGACGATGAACACTCCGTCTACCGTGCGCCGTCATGGGACCGGTCGCGCATCTGTATCTCCTCGCCCACCAACGATTCGTCGAGTCGGTCAGCGGTGCGACGCCCGACCAGTGGGCGGCGCCGGTCCCGGCGTGTCCAGGCTGGTCGGTCCATGACCTCCTGGCGCACGTGAGCGGTGTGGCCGACGACATCGTCCACGGGCGGGTGGAAGGTGCGGCGACCGACCCGTGGACCGATGCCCAGGTCGTTCGCGGCCGACCAGTTGCGCCCGAGGCCCTGTTGGCGCGCTGGGCAGAGCAGGCCGCGGTGGTGGCCGAACGCGTCGAAGCGGTCGATGCGCGACGTGCGGTGATCGACTGTGCCACGCACGTGTGCGATCTCGTGCCGGCGCTCGGCGGCCGGGTCGAGCGAGCTGATCCGCTGGTGCGCGAACTGGTGGCGTGGGTGTTCATGGGGGACAGCGCCGAGTCCTCCGTGCGAGTGCACACGGAGGTGGGCACGTTCGCGTTCGGTCCGCCCGGCGGACCGGCGCTCAGCGTGCAGGTGGCGGCGTTCGAAGCGTTCCGCTCGCGCCTGGGGCGTCGGTCCCGCCGACAGGTCGAGGCCTACGAGTGGTCGAGCGCGCCGGGCTCGCTGCTCGACGAGTGGTTCGTGTTCGGGCCGGCCGATCAGGATGTCGTCGAATGACGCGGCGCATCTACCTGGACGGGAACTCGCTCGGCCCCCCTCAGCCCGGCGCGCTCGAAGCGATGCGGGTGCTGATCGACGACGAATGGGGGGCCGACCTCATCGGTGGGTGGAACGATCACGGGTGGTGGGACCTGCCGCTCACCGTGGGCGACCGCATCGCTTCACTCGTCGGTGCCGCACCGGGGCAGATCGTGGTGGCCGACAGCACGACGGTGCTCTGGTACAAGCTGCTCGTCGCTGCGATTCGCCTGCGGCCGGCTGCTTCCACGATCGTCACCGAACCAGGGAACTTCCCCACGGATCGACACGTGATCGATGCCGTCGCCGGCCAATTCGGCCTGCGCGTCGTCGCGGTGGTTGCGGACGAGCTGTCCGATGCGTTGAGCCCCGACACTGCGGTGTTGGCGCTCACCCACGTGGACTATCGCCGCGGCGCGCGCCACGACCTCGCCGCGTTGACGGCACATGCGCACGGCTGCGGCGCGGTCGCCCTGTGGGACTTGTCCCACTCGGTGGGCGCGATGGATCTCGACCTCGACGCCGCCCGTGTCGATCTCGCCGTCGGTTGCACGTACAAGTACTTGAACGGCGGGCCCGGGGCACCGGCGTTCGGCTATGTCGCGTCGCGACATCACGACTCGCTCGATCAGCCGATCGCCGGCTGGGTGGGACATGCCGATCCGTTCTCGATGGACGAACGGCACCGCCCTGCGTTCGGGATCCGGCGCCTGCTGTCGGGCACGCCGCCTGTCGCCGGTCTGAAGTTGCTCGGAGCGGCACTCGACGCGTGGCAGGGCGTCGATCCCCGCGCCCTGCGAGCTCGATCGGTCGAGCTCACCGAGCGATTCATCGCCGGAGCCGATGCGTTGCTGAGTCGATTCGGCTTCGAGCTGCTGACGCCTCGTGACGCGGCGAATCGCGGCAGCCAGGTCTCGTTGCACCACGAGTACGCCTGGGAGATCATCCAGGCGGCCATCGACATCGGAGTGGTCGGCGACTACCGCGAGCCCAACATCTGCCGATTCGGTTTCGCTCCGCTCTACCTCACCCTCGACGAAGTGGACGAGGCCATCGGCCGCCTCGTCCAGGTCATGGAAACCGAGTCCTGGCGCCCCTACGCCCAACGCCCCCGCCCCACCGTCACCTGACCCCAGATTCTGATCGCGTTTTCGTGTACCCCGGGGTGCGCGAATCTTCCCAAGAATCCGGATCTCGACGACAGCGGTCCAGATTCCTGGTGCGTTTTCGTGCACCCCGGCCGTCGCCGAAACGCGATCAGAAAGTTGGGGGGTTAGCGGACGTAGGCGACGGCGGCGGCGACGACGTGGACGTCGCCGAGGGCGTTGAAGAGTTTGATGGTGCCATCGGCGGCAACCGGGACGAGCACGAGGTTGGATCGCCCGCCTCCGGGGCCCCAGTTGAGATTCGAGGTCTCCGGCCGCGTGCCGCCGTTCCAGATCGTGAGGTAACTCGATGTGGTGGCGTCGGCCACGGTGACGCTCAGGTAGACCGCGGTGATCCCGCCGGGGAGCCCGGCCGCGCCGGATACCTGCAGGGAGCGTTCGGTGCCTTGGCCGAACGCCTGGCGGGGCCCGCCGATGCCGGCCTTGGTGTCGAGGAGGGTCGGTGCCGACACGACCGTGCTCACCTTGCCGCCGGTCGACGGGCTGAAGAAGCCGACGGCGTCGAACAGCACGTCGTGCGGGCCACGTTCGTTGTAGAAGGACCAGCTCCGATCGGCGCCCACTCCAACGGTGGCGAGGTTGGGTCGGATCGAGCCCGGAGCGACGTTGACCACCGAGGTCTCGGTCCGTGGGGTGCCCTTGGGCCAGACCGTCACGAACGTCTGGGTGGCCGGGCCGACGCCGGTGACGGTTCCGACCACGGCGTTGGCGTCGGCCGGGATCCGGCCCCGTCCGGCGACCTGCAGGTTCCGTGCTTCGTCGGTTCCGAAGGGCTGTCGAGGACTGCCGATGCCAAGGCGGGTGTCGAGGAAGCGCTCAGGGGTGACCGCAGTCAGGCGACTGCCGTTCTGACCGGGCTGGCTGGAATCGAACCAGCCCACCACATCGGCGATCAGGTCGACCGACCCTCCCGAATAGCTCTCGATCCGGATGCGCCCGCCGACTCCTACCGGCACGAGGACCTGGTTGGCGCTGTCCTCGTTGGGCCCCCAGACGAGCAGGTTGCCGCCGGGGTTGGTGGCCGCGAACGAACTCTGGTCGTCGTACCACAAGGTATTGGGCGGTTTCGGGAAGAGCTTCGCGATGCCCCCGAACGGGGATCCGGTCGCGGTCACGTTGAGCAGCACGGCACTGACCCCGGCGGCCGGCACACCGCCGACGCCGGTGACGTCGAGTTCGTGGTTCACGAGCGAGTCGTAGCGCTTGAAGTTGTTGGGGTCGGAGTTGCGGCCGTCGCCCGGTTGGACAGCGGAGGCAATACCGATGCCCTTGCGGGTGTCGAGAACGCGGTTCGGCCCGACGGGATGGAACCCGCCGGGGACAGGCGTGACCGAACCGGTGAACTGGCAGTTGTCGATCCCGAAGCACGGCACGTCGAGGTCGATGGCGAAGTCGGTCACACCGTTCACGCCGATCATCCCGAGCGCCTGGTTCCCCGTGACTGTGTCGGTCACGAAGGCGATGAACTCGCCGTTCCAGAGGGGTCCGGTCGTGTAGCTCCCGCCGATGCTCGGCCCGGAGCTGAACGAATCGAGCCGGTATCCGGTCGAGGTGGTGCGAGCGCCCTCGACCTGGAAGATGTCGACCTTCACCCGGCCGTCGGGGATGGCGTCGTGGGCGAGGATCTGGCCGGTCAGCCGACCCGTGCCGGGCTCACCGTCGCGGGGGACGGTGATCGCCCCGAGGTTGTGGTTCGAGCGATCTCCCGGGATCCGGACCACCACGGCGCCGTCGCCGGCGCTGTGGGAGTACGGGCAGCGGCCAGAACGGGGGAACGAGTAGATCTCCATCCGGAGCTCGCTCATCGAGAAGCCCGGGGCGATGGTGGTGGAGGGTTGGAAGGTCGGGTTGCCCGGAGTGAGGGGGAAGCCCTGTTGGGCGCACTGGGCGCTCGGCCCGTCGGGCGACCACTCGTAGTACGCCTCGTAGCCGCCCGGGCTGAACCCGGCGGTGTTCACACCATCGAAGCCGATCCCGAACCGCAGATCGCTCGGGAGGGACCAGTTGGACAGGGTCATCGACCCCACGGCCGCCGACGCGGGTGTGGCCGGGCCACCCACCACGACGGCCGACAGCGCAAGCGCCGCAACCGAGATCGACAGCACACGCGTACGTACTCGACGATGCACAGGGAATCCTTCCGCCGCCCGCTTCGGGATGCTTCAGCTTACCGCCGGATCCTCTGGGCGCACCGTCGAAGAGTGGTCGTCTTGCTACGGAGAGGGAAGTTGGGTCGATCGGACCGGATCGGTCAGCCTGGCTCGCCGTTCAGGCGGGTGATGGCGACCTGGTGGAGCAGCCCGTTCGAGGACACCGCGGATTTGGTGTCGATCCGCCGCTCGCCCCGCCGATCGGTGAACGTCCCGCCGGCCGCCTCGACCACCGCCTGAACGGCGGCCAAGTCGTAGACCTCGACCCCGATGGCATCGACCGCGATCTCGGCCGCGCCCTCTGCCACCAACATGTGTTGCCAGAAGTCGCCGAAGCCTCTCGCCCGCCACGCATCCTGCTGCAGGCGAACGAGGGCCGGCGTGAGGCCGAGCTCGTCCCAGCCCTGGCTGAACGTCACGCACACCTGGGCCTCGTCCAGCGAGGCGATCGTCGAGACCCGAATCGGGTTGCCGTTGACGAACGCACCGAGGTCGAGCCCGCCCCACCAGCGCCGGCCCAGTGCCGGCGCCGACACCACGCCGAGCACCGGACCCATCTCCACGTGGGTGAGGGCGATCAGCGTCGCCCACACCGGGATGCCGCGAACGAAGTTGGACGTCCCGTCGACCGGATCGACGACCCACCGCCAGCGGGCGTCAGCCGGGCCGACGAGGCCTTCCTCTTCGCCGAACATGGCGTGATCGGGCCGAAACTTCTGCAGGGCTCGCCGCACCGCCGTCTCGGCGTTGCGATCGGCCTCGGTGACCTCGGAGCGGTCGGCCTTACGATCGACCGTGAAAGCCCGCCGCTCGTAACGCTCCAGGGTCTCGGCATCGGCCAGATCGGCCAACTCCAGCGCCAGCTCGAGATCGGCGGCGAGATGCAACGACGGCTCCGTTCTCAGGGCTTCAGGGCTTCAGGGCTTCAGGGCTGCGGGAGCCGGGAGGTCGAGCAGGCGGCGGACCGTTGCCGCGATGCCCTCGGCGTCGAGCCCGAGCGCGGCGAGGATCCGGTCGGGCTTGCCCTGGGGGATGAAGCGGGTGGGCACGCCCAGCACCTCGATGCGTGGCGCCCGGTCCGGGCCGCATGCCTGATGGATCGAGTCGGCGGCGGTCATCCCGATCCCGCCGTCGCGGATGCCGTCCTCGATGGTGACGACGGTCTGATGGCGGGCGGCATCGGCGATCATCGCCGCGTCGAGCGGAGCACAACAGCGGACATCCCAGAGGGTGACCTCGACACCAGTGGCCGCCAGTTGGTCGGCGGCCTTCTCGGCGTTCCCCACCATCTTGCCGATGGCGAGTATGCAGACCCCACCGTCGCCGGCGCGCACCTGCCGGGCGCGCAACCCCGAACCGACCTCGTACTCGGAGACCTGTCGGGCGGCGCCCTTCGGGTAACGGATCATCACGGGGCCCTCGCCGACGATGGCGAGCGCATCGTGCAGCATCTGTTGCAGATCCTGGGCCGACGATGGGGCCAACACCCGCATTCCGGGCACCTTGGCGAGCAGCGCCATGTCGTACACACCGTGATGGCTCGGGCCGTCGTCGCCGGTGATGCCGGCCCGGTCGAGGCAGAAGATCACGGGGAGCCGGTGGAGGGCGACGTCGTAGACCACCTGATCCCACGCCCGGCTGAGGAACGTGGAGTAGAGCGCGACGATCGGCCGCAGACCGCCCATCGCCATGCCGGCCGCTCCCGTGACGGCGTGCTGTTCGGCGATACCGACATCGAAGCAGCGATCGGGGAACCGGGTCTCGAACGGCAGCAGGCCGGTGGGGCCGGGCATCGCCGCGGTGATGGCGACGACACGCGGGTCGGCTTCGGCCTCTTTCACGATCGCGTCGGCGAAGGCCTGGGTGTATCCGGTGGGCACCGCCTTGGGCGGCCCGATGGCGGGGTCGAACACCGGCGCGTCGTGAAGATGTTTCTCGTCGTCGTCCTCGGCCGGTGGGTAGCCCCGACCTTTCTGCGTGACGACGTGCACCACGATGGGGCCCTCCGCGGAGAGCTCCTCGGCGTTGCGCAGCGCCTTCTCGAGCTCGTGGATGTCGTGCCCGTCGACCGGGCCGACGTATCGAACTCCGAGCGCCTCGAAGAACGAGGGGGGCTGCAGGAACTCGCGAACGGCAGCCTTGAACGCCTCCATGCTGCGTTCGGCCGGCGCGCCGACCACGGGCAGGTCGTGGAGGAACCGCTCGAGCTTGCGTTGCCGGCGGACGTAGACCGGATTGAGACGGATCGAGGTCAGGCTGTGCTGGAGCTTCTCGGCCAACCGGTCGGTGACGGCCGGCGCCGGAGCCGGCGAGTTGCCCGTGAGGTTCGAGATGGTCGGCGCATACGACCGGCCGTTGTCGTTGAGGACGATGATCACCCGACGCTTGGCATGGCCCAGGTTGTTCAGGGCTTCGTAGGCCATGCCACCGGTCATCGAGCCGTCGCCGATGACGGCCACGATGTGGTTGAGGGCGCTGGTCCCGTTGTCGCGTGCCACCGCGAGCCCGTAGGCGTAGGAGAGGATCGTCGAGGCGTGACTGTTCTCGACGAAGTCGTGCTCGCTCTCCTCACGCGACGGGTAGCCGGAGAGCCCCGAGGCCTGGCGCAGCCCCTCGAAGCCGGATTGCCGGCCGGTGACGATCTTGTGGACGTACGCGTTGTGCCCGGTGTCCCACAAGATGGCGTCGCGAGGGGAATCGAACACCCGGTGCAGCGCGAGCGTGAGTTCGACGACTCCCAGGTTGGAACCGAGGTGACCGCCCTGAGTCGCCACCGCCTGCACGATGAAATCGCGGATCTCGCCTGAGAGCTCGTCGAGGTCGGGGTACGAGAGCGACCGGAGGTCACTCGGTTGACGTATCGACTCGAGCACAGCGGGAACGCTATCGCTGGGGACCGTGCGGTGACCTGCTCAGGCGCTCGCTCCACCGGCGAGGGCCCGCAAGGTGGCGCGGTCGAACGTGGAGTGCGGCACCTTCACCACCCGGTAGAACGTCTCGCCCGAGGTGACGTCGAGCTCGAACACGGTCCGGCCGTCGGCGCCGATCTCCTCGAGCCATGGCGTGCGACCCTCGCCCCAACCGATGACCGTGCTGCCATCGGGTTGCCGGCGAACGCTGCCGAGGGTGTTGCCGCTCGCGTTGGTCGAGAGGTGTTGCCACTCGAGCGTCGCGCTCCCGGTTCCGAGGTCGATCCGGTACTCGGCGGCCCGAGGTACTCCACCGAGGTGGTTGTCGTGGACCGTGACGTTCCCGTTGGGCAGCACCCGGGCGTCGTGCGGTGCGATGGGGATCGCGCCGGGACCGGCGGGCGAACCGTTGGCGTCCTTCACGGCGAGCAGCACGCCCGTGGTGGGGGCGGTGCCACCGAGCTTCCACTCCACGTTGCCGGTGGCCCGGTCGATGCGTTCGACGCTGTTGTAGTGCCGTGCACTGATCACGTAGTCGCCATCGGCGAGTCGGTCGACGGAGTTGACGTGCATGTAGTCGAGGGCGAAGTCGTTGGCGCCCGGGCCGATCTTGAAGCAGATCGGCAGGCGGGTCTCGGTGGCCAGATCGGTGTGGTCCTTGCTGCTCCAGCGCCACACCTCGGTGCCGGACGCATCGAGCTCGACCAAGTCGCTGTCGACGACACGGTTGGTGGTGGTCGTGCCGCCCGTGACCTTGTTGCACGTGCGGTTCTGCGCGGTGGTGCGGATCGGATAGGTGACGACCAGATGGCCGCCACCGGGGAGTTCGAGCAGTTCGTGCCAGTCGAGTGGCTCGGTGCCGCCCACCGGGTCGACGGTGCCGACGAGGGCTCCCGTGAGGTCGTGGACCTCGAAGCCGAGCGGCGGTGTCTCCGGGACGCCGCCACCGCCCGGGAATCCGCCGCCTGTCCACGTCCGCCATGCGAGCGTTCCACTTGCGAGGGGCCACACGCCGATCACCGGCTGGGGCGTGCGTTTCCACCAGACGGGCGTTCCGTATTGGTCGAGGATGAACGCGAATCCGACGCTGCCGGTCGCGGGGAGCGACGAACTGACGTACCAGCCCGGTGTGGTGGACGCCCCCGATGCGACGAAACTCGGGAACCCGGGCGGCAGGCAGCGCACGACGACCGTCTCGGTCGATCGACCGGTGAGCGTGAGCGTGAGCGCCATCTCGGAACCGAGCACGAGCGGGACGGAACTGGCGTCGACGCCGTTGACCGTGAGCCGGCCGACGCCGATCCCCGGCGGCGTGGTGATGCGGAGCCGGTCGCCGGGACCGTTGCCCTCGGAGCACCGGATCGCGAAGTCGGCCTGTCCCGAGGCCACGGGGACGGATCCGGCGACCCGGCCGACGAGGGTGCGCACCAGGCCGGGTTCCCCGTAGGCGGCCAACAGGTCGACGATCGCCTGCGTCGAACCCGAGGAGAACACGCACACCTCGCCGGTCGGTCCGAGCGGGACGGTGACCATCGCTGCCGCGGTGTCACCCCGCCGATAGTTCAGCGACGACGTGGGTGGCATGGGCGTGTCGCACGGGAACGCGGTGAGGTAGCCGTCGGTGTCGACGTCGGTCGCGGTGAGGTTCAACTGCACCGTTGTGGTGCCCACTGCGGCGACGCCCAACAGGTCGAGGCGACGGGTGCTGCCGACGCTCAGCCGACCGGCGCTCCACCCGCCGCCGGTCCGGCTGTCGGCGAGCCGGGTGGTCGTCAGCTGGAACAGCGGCGACGTCGATTCGGGTTGGTTCGTGGTCAGGTTGGTCGGTTCGGTCACGAACGACGTCGTGACGTCGACGATGAGGTGGCTCGGTCGATCCACGTACGCACAGACGTTCGGCCCGCTGCCCACCAGCGCCGGGGCGGCGCGATCGATGCCGGGCAGCGTGTTCACGGTCGATGTCGCAGGCGGGGTGACGCCGCTGGCCGAGGCGCACGGGAAGACGGTTGCGTACGTCGGCGCCTCGGCGTCGGTCAACGTCACGGTGAGCGCCAGCCCGACACCACTGGAACCGGTGGTCGGGTCGCCGCCGGCCGACGCGACGACCACGATCTCCCCCGCGCCGACACGTCGGCCCAGCCCCGTGCGCGAGTCGTAGGTGCGGGTGGGGCCACCTGCGGGATCGCTGCTCCGGGCGCCGGTCGGGGAGAACCAACCGGTCACGTCGACGATCAGATGGGTCCGCTGCTCGGAGAAGAAACACACCTCTCGGGTGTTGTCGAGTGCCACGACCGCGAGGTTCGATCGGGGATCCCCGGGTTCCGGGTTGAGGACCGACGTGCCCGGGCGTGGTGAACCGCAGGCGTAGGCCGTGATGTATCCGGTCTGCGCGGCGCCGTCCGAGGTGATGGTGAGGGCCACCGCGGTGGCGTTCCCCGGTGGGTCACCGGCCGCGAGGCGGACCGCCAGGACACAGCCGGGCTCGATGGGTCCGACCGGGACGCCGATGCCGTTGCGGGTGTCGGCGATCCGGGCCGGCGCAGTGGGGACGAATCCGGCGGGGGCGACCTCGGTCACGGATGGCGGCGCTGGGTCCCCTGCGACACACGCCGCTGCCGCGCGGGGAACGTGCACCCCGACGGCCAATCCGCTGGCGAGCAACGCCACCGCCATGCTCCGGCGAACAACTGACATCGAAACACCTCACCTGTCCGACTCCGCCGCCCGCGGCGATCACCGTAGCGCGAGGTTTCGCCGAGCCGGCTTCGCCGTCCCGAGTCTGCTTCGCCGGCCTCAGCCGGAGGAGGTCAGCTCTGGTGCCCGCTCGGCCGGGCGAGTCGGCGATCGTTCCACCGATCGAGCCGGAACCCGAGGAAGCTACCGACCGCCAGTGCGACGATGCCCCCGATGCCGTCGAGCCAGAAGTGGTTGCCCGTCACCACGATGCAGAACAACGTTGCCGCGGGGTAGAGCACGAGGAGGACTCGTGCCCAGCGGCGCCTGGTCAAGCGCCACATGACGATGGCGCACCACGACGACCAACCGATGTGCAGGCTGGGCATGGCGGCGTACTGGTTCGAGATGGACTGCATGGTTCCCGAATCGAACGACCACGGACCCCCGTAGTCGGCCAGCGTGTCCACGAAACCGAAGTCCTCGTAGCCCTCGGCGGTCGCGAGGCGCTCGCCGCCGTAGCGCCCACCCTCGTTCAACAGTCGGGGCGGCATGAGGGGGAACAGCGAGAAGCCCACGATGGCGAGGGCGGTGCTGAAGGCCAGGGCGTTGCGCCACTTCGGGAAGTCGATGGGCTTGCGTCGGAACATCCACACGAACGCGCCGATCGTGACCACGAAGTGTGCGGTGCCGTAGTACGTGTTCCAGAACTGGATGAAGCCGCGGTACGGCAAGAACCAGTCCTGGATCGTCTCTTCGTGATAGAGCCCGATCGCTCGCTCCCACCGGATGACGCGGATCGCGTTGTCGAACGCGTGCACGGGCTCGTCGCCGATGCTGAGGCGCGCCGACCCGAACTGGTTCCGAGCGAAGCTGTACACCCCGTAGAAGAGGGCGATCACGATCGCCTCCTTCCACCAGAACAGCTTGCGCTCCAGCGGAGTGCGCTCCGGTGCGGGCATGGCCCGTGAGGTTACGCTCCGCGACAGAAGAAGCACCGTGACCTGGAGGCGCTCGTGCCTGACATCGAACCCGAGATCGTGACCGGTCATGCCGGGGAGCAGGCCATCGCCGCGCTGCGCCGGTTCGGAATCGACACGATGTTCACGCTCAACGGTGGCCATGTGTGGCCGTTGTACGAAGCGGCCCGCAACCAGGGCGTCCGGGTGGTCGACACCCGCCACGAACAGACCGCCACCTTCGCCGCCGAGGGCTACGCCAAGCTCACCCGGACCCCGGGACTCGCCGTGCTGACTGCCGGGCCGGGCATCACCAACGGTGTGTCGGCGATCACCACGGCTCACTTCAACGGTTCCCCGCTCGTGGTGCTGGGTGGTCGGGCGCCGGAGGGACGGTGGGGGTCGGGGTCGCTGCAGGAGTTCGACCACGTGCCCGTCGTGACCTCGATCACCAAACGGGCGGAGACGATCAAGGATCCGGCGTCGGCCGGGGCCACCGTGCACGCGGCAGCGACCCTCGCTTCGACGCCGCATCGCGGGCCCGTGTTCTGCGATTTCCCGCTGGACGTGTTCGGGCCGTCCGCCGGTGCCCTTCCCGCCTTCGTCGAACCGCGCGGTGCCGAGCCCGACCCCACCGATGTGGACCTGGTGGCGACGATGATCGCCAGCGCCGAGCGGCCGGCGTTCATCGTGGGCAGCGATGTGTACTGGGCCGGCGCATGGGACGAGCTCCGCGCCGCCGCTGAGGCGCTGCGCGTGCCGTGCTTCTTCAACGGACTCGGCCGGGGCGTGCTCCCCGCCGATCATCCGCTCGCGTTCCTGCGGACACGGGGCCGGCTGAAGACCGACGCCGATCTGGTGGTGGTGTTGGGAACGCCGCTCGACTTCCGGCTCGGGTTCGGTCGATTCGGTGAGGCGGCGGTCGTCCACGTCGTCGACGCCCCGGGTCAAACCGCGGGACATGTCGATGTCCCCACGGTGGCCGGCGACCTTCGGACGGTGCTCGCCGGGCTCGCCGCCTTCGGCGGGGATCGGACGGACCACGAGGCATGGATCAGTTCGCTCCGGGCGGTCGAGGCGGCTGCCGCTGCCGCCGATTCCGAATGGCTGACGATCGATGCCGCACCGATCAGACCGTCGCGCATCTACGGCGAGCTGGCCCGCCGCCTGGCACGGGACGCGGTGGTCGTGTGCGACGGTGGTGACTTCGCCTCGTATGCGGGCAAGTTCGTCGAGGTGTTCGAGCCGGGGTGCTGGCTCGACACGGGACCCTATGGATGCCTCGGGAACGGCCCCGGCTACGCCATCGCGGCGAGGGTGGCCCGCCCATCGAGCCAGATCGTGCTCCTGCTCGGCGACGGCGCCGCCGGCTTCAGCCTGATGGATGTCGATTCGATGGTGCGCCACGGGTTGCCGGTCGTGATGGTGGTCGGCAACAACGGCATGTGGGGGCTCGAGAAGCACCCGATGCAGGCGATCTATGGGTGGGACGTGGCCTGCGACCTGCAGCCGGAATGCCGCTACGACGAGGTCGTGCGTGCCCTCGGCGGAGCGGGCGAGCTGGTCACCGCGGCCGGCGACATCGGACCGGCACTCGACCGGGCCTTCGCGTCCGGGGTCCCGTACCTGGTGAACGTCGTCACCGACCCGGCCGACATCTACCCGCGCACCTCGAACCTCGGCTGACGCGCCTGGCCCGACATCGGCATCGGCATCGGCGCTGAGAGGGTTTCAGGTCGTCGGGCTGATGCCGGCCTTCTCGAGGAACCGCTCACGATCGACGACCACTCGGGTGACCCGTCCGGTGGCCACGAGGCCCCCGGGATCGCTGACCGACACGTGGAAGATCACTCGACGCCCCTCGATCTTCTCGAGCACGGCCTCGGCCACGACCTCGATACCGACGGCGGTGGGCTGCATGTGGTCGATCTGCACCCGCATCCCGACCGTCGTCTCGTTCGGGGCCATCCGCCCGGCCAGGGCCACCAGGGTCGCCCGTTCGCACAGCGCGATCAGCCGCGGCGTGGCCAGCACCGGGACCTCACCCGAGCCGAGCCTGATCGCCGTGTCTTCCTCGCCCACGACCTGGCGCACCTCGCCCCGCGCTCCCACGTCCACCTGCACGGCTTTCACGATACGGCGTGGAGGCACTCGTCGGGGAATGCGACCCTCGGGTGGGAGCCCGAGGAGATCCGCCGCAGGGCCATCGGTAGGCTCGGCGCATGATCGACCGTGACGTGCTCGAACGCGTGCTCGCCGACGGCCTCCGAACCGGGGCCGACTTCGCCGAGATCTATGCGGAGGACAAGCGCACCACCTCTGCCGGACTCGACGACCGCAAGGTCGAACAGGTCAACTCTGGCCGCGACCGGGGTGCCGGCATCCGGGTGGTGAAGGGCGACACCACCGGATTCGCCCACACCGCCGACCTCTCCGAGCGGGGTCTTCGGGCCGCCGCTGAAGCTGCCGCGGCGGCCGCCAGCCAGGGCGGAGGGGGAGTCCGCACGATCGCGCTCACCCGTCGCGACGTGATCGCGGTCAACGAGGTGCTCCGTCATCCCGACGAGGTGTCCAAGGCGACCAAGGTCGAGTTGCTGCTGAAGGCCGACGAGGCCGCCCGCGCCACCGGAGCCGCCATCGTGCAGGTCTCGGCGGGATACAGCGACTCTCGCAAGCACCTCATGATCGCCAACTCCGACGGACTCCTCGTCGAAGACGATCAGGTGCGCACGATGTTCCGGGTGAGCTGCGTGGCCAGTGGCGACACGGGGATGCAGACCGGCTACGACTCCCTCGGCCACACCATCGGGTTCGAGCTGTTCGATCGACACAGTGTCGAGGATCTCGCCCGGAGGGCCGCCCGACAGGCCCTCACCAAGCTCAAGGCCCGCCCGGCACCGAGCGGCGCGCTCCCGGTCGTCATCAAGGCCGGTAGCGGCGGTGTGCTGTTCCACGAGGCCTGCGGCCACGGGCTCGAGGCCGATCTGGTCGCCAAGGGCGCGTCGGTCTACAGGGGGCGGGTCGGTGAGCAGGTCGCGTCACCACTGGTGACCTTGGTCGACGACGGCACGATGACCGGCGAATGGGGCGCGATCGCCATCGACGACGAAGGCCACGCCTCCCAACGCAATGTGCTCATCGAGAACGGTGTGCTCACCGACTACATGTGGGACTTCCTCCGGGCGCGCAAGGAAGGTCGCCCGCAGAGCGGCAACGGCCGCCGGCAGAGCTACATGCACCTGCCGATGGTTCGCATGACCAACACGTTCGTGCTGAACGGTACCGAGAGCCCCGGCGAGATCATCCGGAACACCGACAAGGGCGTGTACGTGGCCCATCTCGGGGGCGGCAGCGTCAACACCGCCACCGGCGACTTCGTGTTCGGCATGACCGAGGCATACCTCATCGAGAACGGCGAGATCACCGAGCCGCTGCGTGAGGGCAACCTCATCGGCAACGGTCCCCAGGTGCTGCAGGACATCGACCTGCTCGGCAACGACTTCGAGATGGGGAACCCCGGCACGTGCGGCAAGGACGGCCAGGGGGTTCCGGTGGGCGACGGCCAACCGACCCTGCGCGTGAAGTCGATGACCATCGGAGGGACGGCAGCATGAGCAGCGATGCCGAGCTCCTCGCACTCGCCGAGAAGGTGGTGGCCCAGGCCCGCGCCGGCGAACACATCGAGGCCTATGTCGGCCGGTCCCGTGAGACCGAGGTCCGGATCTACGAGGGCGAAGTCGAGAACTTCACGAGCGCGCAGAGCGAGGGCATCGGCATCCGCGTGATCCGTGACGGCCGGACCGGCTTCGCCTACGCCGGCACGCTGGATGCCTCCGCCATCGACGGTGTGCTGGCCGACGCCCGCGACAACGTCGCGTTCGGGACGTCCGACGAGTGGGCGGGGTTGGCCGAACCCGACGGCGTCGCGGTGCAGCCCGTCGTGCTGTGGAACGAGGGACTCGTCTCGCTCCCGACCGCCCGCAAGATCGAGCTGGCCAAGGAGCTCGAACGCCTCGCGATCGCGGCCGATCCCCGCGTGAGGGTCGACGACTCGAACTACGCCGATGCGCTCGCCGAGATGGCGGTGGCGACCACCACCGGGATCCGGGTGAGCGGCCGCGAGAACGGGCTCTACGTGTCGGTCTCGACGCTGGCCGATGATGGCGACGAGACCCAGAGCGGGTTCGGTTTCGCCGTCGGCCGCGATGTCGACGAGCTCGATCTCGGGAAGGCAGCCCAAGAGGCCGCCGACCGCGCGACGCGCCTGCTCGGCGCGGTGAAACCATCCAGCCGCCGGTTGACCGTGGTGCTCGATCCGTTCGTCACCGCCCAGTTCCTGGGGATCATCTCGGGCACGTTGAACGGCGAAGCCGTTCTGAAGGGCCGGTCGATCTTCGCCAACCGGCTCGGGGAACAGGTCGCCTCGCCGCTGTTCACCCTGGTCGACGACCCCACCAACGCCAAGGCCTACACGGCGTCGGAGGTCGACGGCGAGGGCCTTGCGGCGCGCCGCAACGTGCTGATCGAGAACGGTGTGCTGCAGCGATTCGTGCAGTCGAGCTACTCCGGTCGCCGCAACGGCACCGCCTCGACCGGCAACGCCGTGCGGGGCGGGTTCCGGGGCACCCCCGGCTGCGGCTGCCTCGCCATCCAGGTCGTGCCCGGCACTCGGTCGCCGGCCGAGATCATCGCAGGCATCGACGACGGCGTGCTGATCCAGTCGGTGCAGGGTCTGCACTCGGGGGTCAACGCGGTCTCAGGTGACTTCTCCACCGGGGCGTCGGGCCTCATGATCCGCCACGGTCAGCTGGCCGAACCGGTTCGGGAGTTCACGATCGCCTCCACCCTGCAGCGCATGCTGCTCGACCTCGCCGAATTCGGCGACGACATCGACTACCTGCCCATGCGGGCCGTCGGGGTCACCGCCGTCGTCAACGACGTCACCATGTCGGGAGCCTGACCCCCGATCCCCAGATCGTGGGATCGGGGTTCATACCGCGTGGCAGACGATGCCGTGAGCGGCGGCGCACGAGCTGTCGAGCACCACGCGGCCGGGACGGCGGCCCTCGAAACCGGCTGCGGCGAGCGATGCGCCCTGGACTCCGCCGGGGTCGAGGCCGAACCCGATGGCGATGCGAACGGCCAGCTCGAACCGGGTGAGGGCCTCTGCCCCGGCGACGTGCAGCGGCCCGGAGAGCTCGTGCAGTGGGCCGGCGAGCGTGAGGACTGCGGCCGCGACATCGTCGGCGGCGGCCGGGTTGCGGACCTCGTCGGTGAAGAACGTGAACGGTCGCTCGCCGGTGAGCGCCGCGATCACGTCGAGCTGCGGCTGACCGGGGTCGGAGGCGTCCCCCAGCAGCAGGGACGTGCGTACCAGCACCGCCCCGGGACAGGCGACGGCGACGGCGTGCTCGGCGGCAGCTTTCGCCTCGCCGTAGGACTCGACGGGATGGGGCGAATCGGCTTCGGTGTAGGCCTCGCTGCGGCCGCCGAACACGACATCGGTCGACAGGTGGACCAGTCGGGCTCCCGAAGAAGTGCAGGCCGATGCAACCGCACGGCTCCCCTCCACGATGGTGTCCCGCTCGGTGCGGCGATAGGCGAGGTGCACCACGGTGTCGACCCCGGCGCTGCTCACGGCCTCGGCGACGGCCGCGGTGTCGCGCACGTCGAGCTGGGCGCTCGGCGGCGCAATGGTGTGCCAGCCGCCGGCGATGGCCTGGCGCACCACCCGGCGCCCGAGGAATCCGTGACCGCCGGTCACGAGCAGGGTTCTCGCCACCTGACGAACGTACCCTGGGACGGATGCCCGTGCCGCTCGCTGTCGCTGTGGACCGCCATCCCCACCTGGGGACGCCGTGCCGGCAGGGTTGGGTGCGTGTCGATCTGCACAGCCACACGATGTGGAGCGGCGACTCGACGACCACGCCCGACGAGCTGGAGGAGGCAGTGGTCGGATCCGGCCTCGACGTGCTGTGCATCACCGACCACAACGACACGCGTGGCGCGGTCGAGATGGTTGGCCGGCTGCCGTGCCGCGTGATCGTGGGCGAGGAGCTGCGGACCCACGCCGGCGAGGTGATCGGGCTGTTCCTGCGTGATCGGGTGCCGACCGGTATCTCGCCACGCGAAGCGGCCGAGGCGATCCGGGCCCAGGGCGGCATCGTGTACGTGCCGCATCCGTTCGACCCGATGCGGCGGAACCTGACCGAGCCTGCCCTCGACGAGCTCGTGGCCGCCGGGCTCGTCGACGCGATCGAGGTGCGCAACGCCAAGACATCGCTGGAGTCGCTCAACCGCCGAGCGGCCGAGTACGCCGCCGCGCACGGGTTGCTGGCCGGTGCCGGGAGCGACGCCCACGTGCCCGACGCGCTGGGCGCGGCCTACGTCGAGATGCCCGACTTCGACGGACCCGCCGAGTTCCGTGAGGCGCTCGCCCGGGCAGTGGTGGTGGGCCACCACTGGGACAAGGCCCGCCCGTGGTCGCCGCGCATCATCCCGTCGGCCCCGCCCTGAGGCCCCCGTTCAGAGCTTGTCGGTGGTGGCCATCAAGACGAGGACGAGGATGCCCAGCCCGATGCGGTAGTAGCCGAACGCCGTGAGCTCGCGCCGTTTCAGGAACGCGACGAACGACCGCACTGCGAGAAAGGCCGCGATGCCGGCGGCGACCATCCCGAGGAGCGGGGTCGCCACGCCATAGGTGTCGAGCACCAACCCGCCGTCCTTCGCGGCGGCCACGAGGCTGGCCGCCGACAGGGTGACGAGTCCGATGAGGAAGCTGAACTCCACGGCGGCAGCCAGCGACAGCCCGACGAGGAGCCCGCCGAGGATCGTGACGAGGGAGCGGCTGGTGCCGGGCCACAGCGCCAGACTCTGCAACAGACCGATGAGGAGGGCGCTGCGCACGGTGAGCTCCTCGATGGTGCGGCCGGCGCCGCTGGACCGGCGCCGCAGCCACGGTGTCAGCGCCAGGATCGCGATCCCGCCGACGATGAGGGCAGCGGCGACCGGCCCGGGATCGAGGAGGTACTCGTCGATGGTGTCGCCGAACGCGAGGTACACGACGGCTGCCGGGACGAACGCGGCGAGCACCACTGTGAGCAGCTGGCGTCCGCCCGGATCGCGGCCGACGAGCCCTCGTGCCATTGCGGTCACCCGCGTCCGAGAGATGGCGACCACCGCCAGGATGGCTCCGAACTGGATGATCACCGTGTAGGCGTCGATGGCCTGTCGCGAGGCCTCATCGGCCCCGAGCCCGAGCAGCCGTTCGACCACGATCAGGTGGCCGGTCGAGCTGATCGGCAGGTATTCGGTGACGCCTTCGACCACGCCGAGCACCACGGCGTCGACCACGCTGAGATCCTCGCTGCCCGCCCCCTCGCCCGTGTCGGACCACGCCGCGCGGGCGCCGCCAGCGATGCCGGCTCCGATGCCGATGACCGCGATCAGCGAGACGAGGAGCAGGCGAAGACGGCGATGGGGCACGGCGAGCGACCGTAGCCGCCGTCATTCGGCAACCACCGTCGGTCCGGTGCCGGTCGCGCCGTCCTCGCCGCTCTCGATCGCGGCGAGCGGTGATCGGCGCAGCACGAGCACGGTGCGGCCGGTGGCGGCGGCCCGGGCCACCTGCTCGGCGTCGGACTCGGCGACGGCGAGCACGACCCGGTCCTCGTCGGTCGCGACGACCTCCGCAGAGGCCGAGAGCATCCCTACCGCCTGCGCCGCCGGATCGAGCCCGATCTCGTCAGGCGTGCCGAACACCGTCACATGGTCGCCCACCGCCACCGGGACGCTGCTCGACCCGAAGGGTACGGCCACCCCCACGGTGCCGGGAGCCAGCCGCCATCGCGTCGATCGCCCGAGCGATCCTTCGGCGGACGCGCCTCCGTCGGTCGGCGCGGCGGTGGTGTGGTGGGCCAGGATCACCTCCCCGGGAACCAGCGGGTCGACGGCCACCAGGTCAGGTACCAAGGCCTCGAACGAGGCCGGCGGCACGGCCGCGTGGGGCAACGCGACCAGCTCGGTGTTCGTGGCGTCGATCACGGTGCCGGCCCCGATCTCGGTGCGGGCCACCACGACGGGCGCGGTGAGCTCCCAGGCCGTTCGTTGCCGGTCGACGGCCGCGGCGCGGGCAGCGACATCGGCGGCGCCGAGTCCTCCCACGGCCAGCACGGTGAGCCAGTAGGCGCCCGGATGGTCGACCAGCAGGCGTCGGAGCCGCACGAGCGTGGCTCGATCGATCCGTGCTCGCAGCATGGGCAGTCCTCCCTCGCGATGGGCGTGCGGGGGAAGCCGGCCGCAGAGTACCGGCGTTCAGGGCAGGTGCGGCACGGCTGCGGAGATCAGTTCACGCACCTTGGCCACGTTCGCTCGCATCACCGCGAACACCGCGTCCATCGTGACCGGTTCGTGGCCGTCGACTCCGGCGTCGTAGTCGGTGACCAGGGCGATGGTGGCGTAGGGCAGGTCGAGCTCGGCAGCCAGCACTGCTTCGGGGTATCCGGTCATGTTCACCACGTGCCACCCCATCGAACGGAACCACGAGGACTCCGCACGGGTGGAGAACCGGGGGCCGTTGATGACCACCATCGTGCCGCCGTCGTGCATCGTGGCGCCCACCAGACGGCCGGCGTCGAGGAGCGCGGCGCGAATGGCCGGGTCGTAGGGGTCGGCGAAGGTCTGGTGGTGGACGGGCGGATCGTCGTGGTAGGTGTCGGGGCGGCCCCAGGTCCGATCGACCACCTGATCGATCACGACGAACTCACCGGGATGCAGGTCGGGCTGGAGCGAGCCGACCGAGCACGGAGCGACCAGGCTGCGAACCCCGAGCGACCACATCGCCCAGACGTTGGCGCGAAACGGCACTCGATGGGCGACGAACTGGTGATCGCGGCCGTGGCGGGGGAGGAACGCCACCCGGCGCCCGGCGAGGGTCCCGATGGTGATCGGCGCCGCAGCCGGACCGTAGGGGGTGTCGGGGGTGACTTCGGTGACGTCGTCGAGGAACTCGTAGAACCCCGAGCCGCCAAGCACGCCGATCTCCGCCAGGACTGGCCCCACTCGGACCGGGCGTGGCGCCACGGATGGCCCTACGAAGCAGCCGACGAGCCGGCGGAAGCCGGCGTCGAGCTGGACGAACCGGAGCTGGACGAACCGGAGCCGGACGATCCGGAGCCGGACGATCCGGAGCCGGATGATCCGGAGCCGGATGATCCGGAGGAGCTCGCCGAGTCCGACGAGCTGCCCGACGAGCTCGAGCTGTCGCCCGAGCTGCTGGACGTCGAGCTGGACCCCGAGGTCGGCGACCCGCCGCGGCTGTCGGTCTTGTAGAAGCCGCCGCCCTTGAAGGTGACGCCCACCGGCAAGAACACCTTCTTCACTGCTCGGACCGCCGCCGTCGGAGGGATGGGGGTACTCCGAGAGGGTGGCGTCACTGAACGCCTGCTGGACCTCGATGGTCTCGCCGGTGTCGAGGAACTTGTAGACGTACGTCGGCATTTGTCGGACCACCTACCATGGGACGAGTTAGCAGTCGAAGGGGACGAGTGCCAATGGTAACGCCCCGACGCCCCGGCGCGCCGAGTCCCGCGCATCGACCAGCAGACGATTGCGGAAATGGGTCGTATGCCGCGCTCAGCCTCCGAACCCACCTCCGTACACTCGCCCTTCGTGCGCGTACGCAAAGCGGTGATCCCCGCAGCCGGTCTCGGCACCCGATTCCTGCCGCTGACCAAGACGGTGCCCAAGGAACTGCTCCCGATGGTCGACGTGCCCGCGCTGCAGCTGGTGGTCGAAGAGGCCGTGGGCGCCGGCATCGAGACGATCATCATCGTGAACCACCCGAGCAAGGTGGCCGTGGAGCAGTACTTCGAGCCGTCGCCGGATCTGCTCGCGACGCTCGAGAAGGCCGGCAAGAACGAGCTCGTGGCCCGGCTCGTGCACCTCGATCGCCTCGACGTCCGGTTCGTGCACCAGCCCGAGGCACTCGGCCTGGGCCATGCGGTCGGGATGGCTCGTGAGCTCGTCGGCGGCGAGCCGTTCGCAGTGTTGCTCCCGGACGAGATCATGGGCTCCTCGGCCCTGCTGGCGGCCATGCTCGAAGCGAGCGACCGCACCGGCGGTTCGGTGGTCGGGCTGAAACGGGTCCCTCGGGACGAGGTCAACCGGTACGGGGTGATCGCCCCGTCGTCCGACGTGGGCCCTGATGGTGTCGTCGGCGTGGCCGATCTGGTCGAGAAACCACCGGTCGAGTCGGCGCCGAGCGACCTGATCATCATCGGTCGTTACATCTGTTCGGCGGCGGTCATGGACGAGATCGGCCGCCTGACCCCCGGTGCCGGCGGCGAGCTCCAGCTCACCGATGCGCTGCGAGCGGCCTGCGCCTATGAGCCGTTCCACGGTCTGGTCGGCGACCTGTTGCCCGGCGGGCTCGACCGGTTCGACACCGGGAATCCGGTGGGCTGGTGGGAGGCCAACGTCGCCCTGGGGCTTCGCCACCCCACCCTCGGGCCCACCCTGCGCGCCTCCATCAGATCCCTCCTCCCCCCCGGTTTCTGATCGCGTTTCGGCCACCCCCGGCTGGGCACCGAACGCGCCAGGAATCTCAGTCGGGGTCAGCGCGGCGGAAGGCGCCAGCGAGGTCGACCACCAGCCCGTGGTCGTCGACGGCCCAGTCCACCGCGGTGCCGGCGGTGACGGTTTCCTTGCTCCACTGACGATCGGCGACCCTCGTGTACCGCTCGTGCACGGGGAGGACCACCAGCAACTCGGTATCGATCTCGGCCGTGATGACCTCGGCACGGTCGCCCACATGGAGGGGGAGCCGACGCAGCGGCATCGTGAGGCTGAACGGCGACCCCACGATCGACAGGTCGGTGCACCCATCGAGATCGGTGCGGTGCGCACCGTTCATCTCACCCCAGCGGCCACCTCCGTCGGTGGCCAGCCAGAGATCAGGTTCGTCGAAATCCCGGAACAACAGGAACTGTCGAGCGTGCCAGGTGGGCGAGAAGCGCACGACGTAGGTGAGATCGAGCCGCTCGTTACGAGCCTGCGCCGTCCACCCGCCGTTGTCCCACTGCACCTCGACGGTCTCGCCCGGCCCGCCGTCCCAGGACCTCCATCGAGCGGAGAACGGCTCCATGGGTCACAGGCTACGGCCCGCCCGCCGACCGTTACCCTGCCCGGCATGATCAGCATCGACGAGGCCCGTGACTACGTGCTGGCCGCATGCCCGGCGCTGCCGGCCACCGAGCTCGCAGTGGCCGACGCCTTGGGCTGTGTGCTGGCCACCGCCGTCTCGGCCGCCGAGGACGTGCCGCCGTTCGCCAACTCGGCCGTCGACGGGTACGCCGTGCGAGCCGCCGACGTGGCGGCGGCGGGGACCGCCAACCCGATCGAGCTCCCCGTGGTCGACGAGATCGCCGCCGGCAAGGGTGCCGACCGGGCGTTGGCCCAGGGCGAGGCGATACGGATCATGACCGGTGCCCCAATGCCCGAGGGTTCCGACGCGGTGGTGATGGTCGAGGACACCGAGCGGTTGGACGGCGGAACCCGCGTCCGCATCACCGCGGCGGTCGCTCCCGGCGCCGCCTGGCGAAACGCCGGCTCCGACATCGTTGCCGGACAGTTGGTGTTCGAAGCGGGCACCGAGATCCGGCCGGCCACGATCGGGGTGCTGGCGAGCGTGAACCGGCGGATCGCCCCGGTCATCCGCCGCCCCCGAGTGGCGGTGCTCTCGACCGGCGACGAACTGGTCGACGATGGAGGCCCCCTCCGGCCCGGGCAGATCCGAGAGAGCAATCGGGTGATGCTGCTCGGCGCGGTGCGCCAGGCCGGCTGTGAGGCCATCGAGCTCGGCACCGTCCCGGACGACGAAGCACGACTCGAATCGGTGCTGCGCCACGCGGTCGACCGCCACGATGCCGTGGTCACGAGCGGTGGGGTGAGCATGGGCGACTACGACGTGGTCAAGGCGGTGCTCGACCGCATCGCCGACATGCGTTGGATGCAGGTCGCGATCAAGCCCGCCAAGCCACTGGCATTTGGCACCCTCCTTGCATCCGATGGGCGCCGCGTCCCGATCTTCGGGCTCCCCGGCAACCCGGTGTCGTCGCTGGTGAGCTTCGAGCTCTTCGCCCGTCCGGCCCTTCGGCAGATGGCCGGGCACGTCGTGCTCGACCGACCGCGAATCGTCGCCGTGCTCGACGACGCGCTCGTGCGACGGCCCGACGGCAAGACCCACTTCGTGAGGGTCCATGGCGCGTTCGGAGCCGACGGCCGCCTGCACGTGCGAGCGGGTGGGGAGCAAGGCTCTCATCAGCTCGCGGCGACGGCGGCGGCCAACGCCATCGTCGTGCTCCCCGACGGCGGGGGGCTGGAAGCCGGCGCGACCGCCGAAACGATCCTGCTCGCCCTCCCCGGCTTCTGACCGTCCCGACCCGGCCGTCTGACGGTCTGAACGTCCCGACCCGCCTTTCGGACGGTCCGGCCCGGGCCTGGCGGTTCGCTCGGGGGCGTTGGCGACCAGCCGGTTATCCTCGGTCCATGGAACCCGCTGCGGCGCCGAACTCCGTGAAGGATCTGGTCGACCCGTTCGGGCGCACCATCCGCGACCTGCGGATCTCGGTGACCGATCGGTGCAACTTCCGCTGCACCTACTGCATGCCGGCCGAAGGCATGGTGTGGGTGCCCCGCTCCGAGGTGCTCTCGTTCGAGGAGTTCGAGCGGCTCGCCCGCATCTTCGTCGAGCGTTACGGCGTCGATGGGCTGCGGCTCACCGGGGGCGAACCAACGGTACGGGCCCATCTCCCGGTGCTCGTCGAGAAGCTCAGCCGGCTGCGGGTTCCGATCGACTCCGCGTCGCCGTGGGCCGGCAAGGCGCCCGACATCGCCCTCACCACCAACGGCGCCACGTTCCGGTTGGTCGCCCACGAGCTCAAGGCAGCCGGGCTCGACCGGGTCAACATCAGCCTCGACACGCTCAAGCCCGACCGATTCCTCGAGATGACTCGGCGTGATGAACTGACCAGGGTGCTCGACGGCGTCGAAGCAGCCAAAGAGGCGGGATTCTCGCCGGTGAAGATCAACGCCGTGGTGCAGCGCGGGGTCAACGACGACGAACTCGTCGACCTGGCCCGATACGGCCGTGATCACGGGGTCGAGGTGCGGTTCATCGAGTTCATGCCGCTCGATGCCGGCGGTGGCTGGGGTCGTGATCAGGTGGTCAGCCAGGACGAGATCGTGGCCCGGTTGCACGAGGCGTTCCCGCTCGAGCAGGTGCCCTCGCGGGGCGCGGCGCCCGCCGACCGGTGGCGATACCTCGATGGCAAGGGCACCGTCGGGGTGATCCCGACCGTCACGAAGCCGTTCTGTGGCGATTGCGATCGTGTCCGGCTCACGGCCGACGGCCAGTTCCGCACCTGCCTGTTCTCGACCCGCGAGTTCGACCTGCGGGCCATGCTCCGCGAGGGCGCCACCGACGACGAGCTCGCCGCCGAGATCGAGCGGGCCGTCGGCACCAAGTGGGCCGGACACCAGATCAACCAGGTCAACTTCGTCCGCCCCGACCGCTCGATGAGCCAGATCGGCGGCTGATCGCAGCCGGCTCCCGGGTTCGGGTACGGTCGCTGCGATGAAGCGATCGGCAGCCGGGGCGGCGGCCATCGCACTGGCCTCGATGTGCGGGACCCTGACGGCAGTCGTTGCCGCAGGCGACCCGATCGGAACGGTCTCTTCGGCGGCCACAGTAGGTGCGACGGCCACCCGCGTGGCGCCGCCGGCACCGACCATCGCGGGATGCCCGCAATTCCCGCCCGACAACCCCTGGAACCAGCGAGTCGACGGGCTCCCGATCCGGGCCGGTTCGGCCGCCACCATCGCCCGCATCCAGGCCGACGGCGCTGACTTCCTGCACGCCGACTTCGGTGAGAACCCGGCCTATGGCATCCCCTTCGTGGTCGTACCGGAGACCCAGCCGCTGGTGCCGGTTCGGTACACCGAATACCCCGACGAGAGCGATCCGGGGCCGTTCCCGATCCCCGACAACGCTCCGATCGAAGGGGGCAGCGACCGGCATCTGCTGGTGGTCCAGCAGGGGACCTGCAGGCTGCACGAGTTCTTCGTCGCCGGGCGCGACGCCGGTGGCTGGTTCGCCGGTAACGGGGCGACGTTCGATCTCCGCTCGAATGCGCTGCGACCGGACGGTTGGACCTCGGCCGATGCGGCGGGACTGGCGATCCTGCCCGGCTTGGTGCGCTGCGAGGAGATGAACACCGGCCGCATCTCCCACGCCATCCGGGTGACGTTCACCCGAACGCAGCGGGGCTACATCCATCCCGCCACCCACTTCGCAGCCAGCAACGAGGACCCCGACCTGCCCCCGATGGGCCTCCGTCTGCGACTGCGTGCCGACTTCGACGTCTCGGCGTTCACCGGTCAGGCCCGGGTGCTGCTCGAGACATTTCGCACCCACGGGCTGATCGTGGCCGACAACGGATCGAACTGGTACTTCCAGGGTGCCCCCGGCGATTGCTGGGACGACACCCAGCTCGACCAGCTCAAACGGGTCCCCGGCACCGCGTTCGAGGTGGTCGAGACCGGACCGGTACGCCGCTGATCGGGGCCCCGCGTGGCGTCGCCCATTCGAGGGAACGGCAGTGGGGCGACCGGGCAGAACCGCCCGAAGTCGCTACCGTGAGGGTCGATGAAGTCACTCGCGGCCGGGGCGGCGGCGATGACCTTGACCGGCGCACTCCTTGCCGGCACCGCCTTCTGGCCCCGGGCGGTGGCCGCGCCGATCGGCGACACGGGGGTGGGCGTTCCCGCCACGGTCACTGCGACGGCGGTGCGCAGCCGACCTCCGGTCACGTCGCCGTCAGTGGGCGGGTGTCAGGTCTTCCCCGCTGACAACCCCTGGAACACACGGGTCGACGGGGCTCCCCTGCGCGCCGACTCCGCGGCGATCATGAGCACCATCCGGGCTGCCGGCAACGACACCGTCCACGCCAACTTCGGCGAGTTCCCCGGATACGGCATCCCGTACGTGGTGGTGCCGGAGAACCAGCCGCTCGTGCCTGTTCGCTACACCCAGTATCCGCAGGAGAGCGACCCGGGGCCGTTCCCGATCCCCGACAACGCTCCGATCGAGGGCAACAGCGACCGCCACGTGATCGTGGTCCAGCAGGGCACGTGCCGATTGCACGAGCTCTACCTCGCCGGCCGAGACGCCAACGGGTGGTACGCGTCGAACGGCGCGTCGTGGAACCTGAACTCCAACGCGCTCCGGCCCGACCGGTGGACCTCGGGTGACGCGGCCGGTCTGGCGATGCTGGCCGGACTGGCCCGCTGCGACGAGGTGACAGCCGGGAGCATCAACCACGCGTTGCGCATGACGATGGAGCGCACCGCGGCCGGGTTCATCCACCCCGCCACCCACTCGGGCCCGGCCGGTCCCAACGTGCCCAACAAGCCGGTCATGGGCATGCGGCTGCGGATGAAGGCCGACTACGACCTCAGCGGCATCACCGGCCAGGCCCGTATCGTCGCCGAGGCGCTCAAGCAGTACGGGGCGATCGTGGCCGACGTGGGCGCCAACTTCTACGTCGGCGGGTCATGGGGACCGTGCTGGGACGACCGCGACCTCCACCAGCTCGACAGCATTCCCGGCTCGGCGTTCGAGGTGGTCGACACCGGCCCGGTCAGGACCTGATGCGAAGGCCTGGATCGCGCCGCGAGGTTTCGGCCGCGATCCCGGCGGCCGAGTGACGAACGGGTTACAGTTCCCTCAGTGTCTGATCTGGCCTTCACCCATCTCGACCCGCTCGGTCGGGCCCGCATGGTCGACGTGACCCCCAAGGAACCGACCCACCGTCGTGCGGTGGCCGGTTGCAAGGTGTTCATGAAGCCGGAGACCACCGCAGCCATCGCAAATCGCGAGGTGAAGAAGGGCGATGTGCTCAGCGTGGCGCGCGTCGCGGGCATCCAGGCTGCGAAGCGCACCTCGGACATGATCCCGCTCTGCCACCCGTTATTGGTGGGATCGGTGTACGTGAACTTCGAGATCGGCGACGATTTCGTGGCGATCGAAGCCCAGGTGGACACCGTCGATCGCACGGGAGTCGAGATGGAAGCACTGCACGCCTGTTCGGTGGCTGCGCTGACGATCTACGACATGTGCAAGTCGGCGGATCGGGGGATGGTGATCGGTGATCTGACGCTCTGGGAGAAAACCGGAGGCAGGTCGGGGATCTACCGGCGACCCGATAACGTTGCCAACCACGTTACGAACGTAGTAGAACCGTAACACCCGTTCGGCCGCTATGGGCCGAGTGACCAGAGGTGCGTGAACACACCGTGAACGAAACAGGCGAGATTTCCCAACTCCCGGGAACGCTCCGATGAGCAAGCTCATCCTCCTCGTGGTTGCGGCGGCCTGGGCTGCCGTGCTGTTGCCGCCGCTGTTGCGCTCTCGGCTCGACGCCCGCCCGGGCACGTCGATCTCGAGTTTCCGGCGCCAGCTGTCGACACTGCAGCGCTCGGTTCCAGGTGGTGGCGCAGGAATGCGGTCGATGGCCCGCCCGCTCGCCGGCCCCACTCGTCACGGCTACGCCCCCGGGTACCGTGCTCCCCAGCAGTACGCCCGTGGCGGCACCGTGGTCTCGATGGACCGCAGCTACCGCCTCGACCAGCCCATGGCCCGGCGCCAAGCCCGCACCCATCAGGTGCCCGTCCGGTCGCGGTCGCTCGCCAAGCAGCGCCGCCAGAACGTGCTCGTGATCCTCGGCATTGCCACGGTCGCCTTCGGCTTCCTGAGTGCCGCCACGACCGCCCAGTTCGCCCGCTACGGCCTGGTCCTGTCGATCTGCCTCCTCGTCGGCTACGTGTACCTGCTCGTGCAGATCCGCCGGGGCGAGGTCGTTCGCGGCTCGTACGACTCGTGGCAGCGGGCTGCTTGAGCCACGCTCGTTGAGCGATCTCAGCACCCACATCTCTGACGCCGCAGGCCGGCTCCACGAGCTCAATCGAGCCCGGGAGGCCGGCCTCGTCGCGTGTCGGGCCGTCATCCGGGCCTCGGCCAGCGCCATTCGAGCCGTTCACCTGGGCAAGCCTGACGTGGTGGCCGACAAGACCGCCGAAGCGGCGGCCGCGCTCGGCACGGCCCGGGAGGCGCTCGGGCCTCATCCGGCGATCTACTACGCCGGGTTCCTCCACGATGCCGCCAAGGAGTACGTCGAGGCGCGCGTGACCCAGGCCCTGGTCGCGGGGGAGCCGGTACCCGGTCCCGGCGAGCTCGGCGTCGAGGTGCCGGCCTGGCTGAACGGCTGCGCCGAGGCGGCAAGCGAACTGCGGCGCAACGCGCTCGACCGGCTGCGCGACGGTCGGCTCGATCAGGCCGAGGCGTTGCTCGGGCGGATGGACGACGTGTTCGGTGAACTGGTGGCCATCGATCTCCCCGACGCCATCACCGGTGGCCTGCGGCGCTCGCTCGACGCATTGCGGGCCGTGATCGAGCGCACGCGGGGCGACATCACCAACGCCGTGCTCCAGGAGCGACTTCGGCAAACCTTGGAGCGCGGGCTATCATGATTCCTCGCCCGCGGGGGTGTAGCTCAGTTGGCAGAGCGCAACAATCGCACTGTTGAGGCCAGGGGTTCGATTCCCCTCACCTCCACCCCGGGAAGCCCTGGCCCCACTCGTGAGGCCAGGGCTGGGTACTTTTTCGGGGCCGAGCACCCGGAAAGCGTGACCTGGTCACGACGGCCGAGAGTGGGTCGCACTACGTTGCCGCGATGACGAATGGCACGACCGACGGGGGCCCGCTGGTGCGGCCCGCGTATGCGTCGAGGTGGGCCCGTTGGTCTCGCCGAGCGATCAGCGTGCCGGCCCTCGCGGCGGGGGCGGTGGCCATCACCGCCACCATTCCGGTCTGGCTGCCGGTCGCCATCGTGGTCGATGCAGTCCGGTTGCGGTTCCGGCTCCCGATCGCCCGGCTGCTCGCGTTCGGGGTCCTCTGGACCTGGATCGAGCTGGCCGGAGTCACCCGGGCATTCGGAACCTGGCTGATCGGACGGGCGACCGATGAGGCCGCCCAGTACCGGCTGATGCGGTGGTGGAGCACGACCCTCATGGACGCCATGCGACTCACCACTGGCATCGAGCCCAGGGTCGAGGGTGCCGAGGCGCTGGCGGGTGGCAACCTCATCGTGCTCAGCCGGCACGCCAGCCTGGCTGATTCGTTGCTGTCGGCGTGGGCCATCTGCGGGACGGCCGGACTCGACCCGCGGTACGTGCTCAAGCGAGAGCTGCTCGTGGACCCGTGTCTCGACATCGTCGGACTCCGCGTCCCCAACTACTTCCTCGATCGCGACGCCGCCGACGGCACTGCCGAGCTCGACGGTCTGCGTGAGCTCGGGGCGACCGTGGGGCCCGGTTCGGTCGGGGTGATCTTCGCCGAAGGCACTCGGACCAATCCGGAGAAACGGTCACGGGCGCTCGCGAAGATCGCGGAGCGCGATCCGGCGCGCGCCGCGCGGTTGAGCGGGCTGCGGCGTTTGTTGCCGCCTCGACCGAGCGGCGCGGCAGCGCTGGTGGAAGGTGCTCCCGAGAGTGACGTGGTCCTGGCCTGGCACACCGGATTCGATGGGCTCGACTCGTTCTCGGGCATGGTCGCCCAACTCGCCCGGCCACTGCCCCCTGTCCGCTTCGTGGTCCGTCGGGTGCCGCGTGCCGAGGTGCCGGCGGGAGCGGCGTTCGTCGATTGGCTCGATGAGGCCTGGCTGCGGATGGATGCCGAGGTCGACGAAGCGTTGAGGGCCGCATGACCGCCACCGACGCCATCACCGCGGCCGCGGCGGCCATCGCCGCGTTGATGGTCCTCACCTGGTTGCTGAGCCTGCCGTTGAAGAACGCATCGATCGTCGACATCGCGTGGGGACTCGGATTCGTCGCCGTCGCCTGGGCGGTCAGGGCCCAGGGAGGCGACGATGCGGCGCGCCAGTGGCTACTCGTCGTGATGGCCACGGTGTGGGGACTCCGGCTGGCCGGCTATCTGTGGTGGAGAAATCACGGCAAGGGCGAGGACTTCCGCTACCGGGCGATGCGCAAGCGTCGGGGGCGCGCTTCCCGATCATCAGCCTCGGCACGGTGTTCGCCCTCCAGGGAGTGCTGATGTGGATCGTGTCACTTCCCGTGCAACTGGGGCAGACCGGCCAGGGTTCGGGGGTCGGGCCGCTCGCCGTCTTGGGCATCGTGGTGTGGATCGTGGGGCTCGGCTTCGAAACCATCGGCGACGCTCAGCTCGCCCGGTTCAAGGCGGATCCCGCCAACACCGGCGCAGTGATGGACCGAGGGTTGTGGCGCTACACCCGGCACCCGAACTACTTCGGCGACGCGTGCGTGTGGTGGGGGATCGGCCTCGTGGCCGTCGATGCCGACCTCGGCCTGGTCGGCCGCGTTGGCGCGCTGGTCGGTCCATTGGTGATGACCGTGCTGCTGGTGCGGGTCTCCGGAGTGGCACTGCTCGAAAAGTCCCTGCAGAAACGCAAGCCGGGCTACGACGCCTACATCGCCCGGACGAGCTCGTTCGTGCCGCGCCCGCCCCGGCGCTGAGGGCGCCGCGTCGGTCGAGGTCGTCTACGGTGACGTTCGTGGTCGACGAACAGCGACCGTATGGGGGAGACACCACCGCGCCCGAGGGACTCAAGCGGGTTCGGACACGTCACTTCCAGCGGGCCAAGGAACAAGGCATCCGGATCACCGGCCTCACGAGCTACGACTGCTTGTCGGCCAGCATCTTCGATCGGGCGGGGATCGATTTCCTGCTCGTCGGCGACTCCGCCGGCAACACCGTCTTCGGCTACGACACGACGATCCCGGTGACGATCGACGAGTTGATCCCGTTGTGTCGGGCGGTCGTTCGGGCCGCCAAACGGGCGCTGGTCATCGCCGACCTTCCGTTCGGCTCGTACGAGAACGGGCCCGACGAGGCGCTCAACACCTCGATCCGGTTCATGAAGGAAACCGGGGCCCACGCCGTCAAGCTCGAAGGCGGGCAACGCAGCGCCAAGCAGATCAAGCGGATCGTGCGCGCCGGTATCCCGGTGATGGCCCACATCGGGTTCACTCCCCAGAGCGAGCACGGGCTCGGCGGCCACATCATCCAGGGGCGGGGCGAGGGTGCGGCTCAGCTCCTCGCCGACGCCCACGCCATCGAGGAAGCCGGCGCGTTCGCTGTCGTGTTGGAGATGGTGCCATCGGCGGTTGCGGCACGGGTCACGAAAGAACTGACGATCCCGACCATCAGTGTCGGCGCCGGGCCCCACTGCGACGGTCAGCTCCTGGTGTGGACCGACTGGGCCGGTTTCACCACCGGCCGCATCCCTCGGTTCGTGAAGCAGTACGCCCAGATCGGCACCACGTTGCTGGCTGCCGCCGAGGCGTTCCGGGCCGATGTCGAATCGGGCGCCTACCCATCGCGCGAGCACGAGTACGACGACTCCTGATGGGGATCTACCGCGACCGCGTCCTGCCACGGGTGATCGACGTGACATGCGGGTCGAAGGAACTGGGTGTGTGGCGTGAGCAGGCGACCGAAGGTCTCCACGGTCGCGTGATCGAGATCGGGTTCGGGTCGGGCCTGAACATGGCGCACTACCCCGCGGCGGTGGAGCGAGTGCTGGCCGTCGACCCGGCGTTGCGTGCTCGACAGCTCGCTGCGCCCCGCATCGCGGCCGCGGGCGTTCCGGTCGAGTACGTCGGTCTCGACGGGCAGACCCTCGCCGTCGACGATGCCAGCTGCGACGGGGCATTGTGCACCTTCACCCTGTGCACGATCCCCGACCCCGAGCGCGCCCTCGCCGAGCTCCACCGGGTGTTGCGGCCGGGTGGACGGTTCCACTTCCTCGAACACGGTCTGGCCGAGGAGCCCGCGATCCAGCGGTGGCAGCGCCGCATCGAGCCTCTGCAACGCCGGCTCTTCGACGGCTGCCATCTGACTCGCCAACCGGCCGACCTGGTGGTGGCGGCGGGATTCCGGCTCGAACGTTGTGAGCGCAGGTTCGCTCGCGGGCCCAAACCGTGGAGTTGGTTCACCGTCGCCGCAGCGATCCGCACCTGACGCGAACCGGCCCGATTCAACCGCCGCTCATTGAACGGGACCTCGCCCGGACGATCTCTCTGGTGGTTGACCGGGCGCCTCGTACCGAGGAGTCCGGCGTGTTCCAGGGAGGGATCTCGACCGTGGCAATGGATCTGCAGCCCGACGTGGCGACCAACGGTGACGGCGCCGAGGGCGCAGAGAAGTCCAAGGCCAAGCGAAAGCTGCCGATCCCGGCCGCGCTGACGCCGAGCCGACGGTCGTTCCTGCTCGGCGCGTTCGGCGCCGGCGTGGTGCTGCCGATGGTGAAGGGGCTGGCGTTCGGTGGCGGCGAGGCCGCGGCCACGAACTTCACCCAGGACGTCGACGGACTGAACCCGGCCAAGGCGCTCGACGCCCTGCGGCGGGGAAACTCGCGTTTCGTGAAGATGAAGGCGCTCGACCCCAACGTCAACGCCCAACGCCGGATCACCGTGTCCGAGGGGCAGCTCCCATTCGCCGCGATCCTCGGTTGCGTCGACTCCCGGGTCCCGCCGGAGCTCGTCTTCGACCGTGGCCTCGGTGATCTCTTCACCGCCCGGGTGGCCGGCAACATCCCCGACGACACCATCGTGGGCAGTATCGAGTTCGGGATCCACGAGTTCGACATCCCGTTGGTGCTGGTGCTGGGTCACACGAAGTGCGGCGCCGTCAAGGCCACCTTCGAAGCGGTGGAAGCGGGCGGCGGCGAGGCGCTCGGCGAGATCGGTTCCATCGTCGAAGCCATCGTTCCGGCCGTCGAGGAGTCATCGAGCGTCGAAGAAGCCGTCGTGGTGAACATCCGCCGCACGGTCGCCGCGCTCCTGGAGAGTCCCGTGATCAGCCAGCGCATCGAGTTCGGCGTGCTGCAAGTGGTGGGCGCGCTGTACGACATCGAGACCGGCGTGGTCGACTTCGACATCACGGCCGGCGCCGCCGCCGAGTGACCCTACGGACGTCGGGCCTGTAGGGTCCGCGTTCGTGCGTGATCTGAACGGCAAGGTGATCGTGGTCGTCGCCGGCGGTAGTCGCGGCGATCGTCCGAGTCTCGGCGGCGCGACCGCCCGGCGGCTCGCCGAGGAAGGCGCGCATGTCGTGGTGGCCGATCTCGACCTGATCGCCGCGCAGCGCACGGTCGACGAGATCCGGGGGGCCGACGGCACCGCCTTTGCCCATCAGTGCGACGTCGCCGATGAGGCTTCGGTGGTTGAGCTGATGGACGTGGCCGTCGCCACGTACGGCGGCATCGACGGGGTGCATTCCAACGCCATGGACATGTCGCCAGGCACGTTGGGGGTCGACAGCGAGCATGACCTCACCACGCTGCCGCTCGACGTGTGGAACCGCTCGCTGCAGGTCGGGCTCACCGGGTTCTTCGTCGTGGCGCGCACCGCGATCCCGCATCTCATCGCCCGCGGCGGTGGAGGCATCGTCGGCACGGCCTCGGGCGCGATGTATGCCGGAGAACCGGTGCGCGTCGCCTACGCCGCAGCCAAGGCGGGCATGGCCGCGGTCGTGCGGCACATCGCTTCGGCCCATGGTCGAAACGGCATCCGCGCCAACGCGGTGGCGCCGGGAATGGTGCTCGGCGAAGGTCCGCTCACCGGGATGTCGCCCGAGCAGACCGAGCGCATCCTCAAGTTCGGCCGTTCGGCACGTGCGGGGGTTCCCGACGACATCGCCGGTGTGGTGGCGTTCTTGCTGTCAGCCGACGGAGCGTGGGTGAACGGTCAGATCTGGAACGTCGACGGCGGCTCGATCCTCGGCCGGTGACCGGCTTCCCCGACTGGCTGTCGTGGCTGGTTCAGAGATCGAGCCACCGCTCGAGGTTGCGGTGCAGGTTGGCGATCCGGCATTCCTCGTTCGACAGCACCAGGTGGGTGAGTCCGGGTTGATGCAGCCCACGCTGTGAACGGGCGAAGTTCCCGACGTCTTGGGAGAGCACCAGTCCGATCGGCAGGTCGCCGCCCGGCGGCAGGGTGATGTCGAGCGGCGGGGCGGGGGACTTGGTGCTGTCGGTCGGAACCCGCTCGAACACGAACGCATCCATGAACGCGTCGTCAGGGGTGAGACCTGGTCGAGCTCTCACCACCGACAGCACGTCGGGGAAGACCACGGCGGTGACGTTCGGGAACAGGTTGTACTGCTGCATGTCGAGCAGTTGGGCGGTGGTGAACGGCGAGAAGTCGAGACCTTTGGCGTGGCCGGTCTGTCTGATCAGGTGGGCGATCGCATCGCGGAGCGTCTCCCCGGGTCCCGGCTCGGGTGCGGTACCGGCGTGCTCCCGGCCGTTGATGCCCACTCTGCCGCCCATCACTTCGATGAACGCCTCCCAGACCCCTTGGTCATCGGGGCGGTTCCGGATGCGCGGCGACGGCACGCCGTACGGCTGCTGGAGCCGGCCGTGCAGGTCCCACAGGTGCTGCGGGGAGTTCACGTCGTCGGTCATGGGCAGCATCTCGCGATGGATGCCTTGCACGTGGTACGTCTCGCTGAACCCCTCGATGAGGGTCTTCCAGTTGCAGTCGACCGGAATCGTGACGAGATAGGTGCAGCGGAAGTCGTCCAACCCGACCCAGTCGATGTCGCCGGGTACTTCGCCGAGGAACGACGAGAGCGAATCGGCAGTGGTGTCGAGATTGACGAACACGAGCGGGCCCCACGTGTCGACCTGTACCGGGATGAGCGGGAGGTCGTCGTTGCGGAGCTGCCCGAAACCCTTGCGGGAAGGCACCTCGCGAAGTCGTCCCCTGAGGTCCCAACTCCAACGGTGGTACGGGCAGCGGAGCTCGGTGAGCCCCTCGGCGCGACCGCTGCACAACTCGGCGCCGCGGTGCCGGCAGGCGTTCTGGAACGCTCGCAGCCGGCCGTCGTCACCGTGCACGATGAGCACCGACAGCCGCCCGAGTTGGAACTCGAACAGATCGCCGGGCCGGGCGACATGGGCGACGCTGCACGCCAGTTGCCACACGCGGGGCCACAGCCGCTGGTGTTCGAGCTCGGCGAACGACGGCGAGATGTAGCGATGCGTCGGCACGGTCATCGGCCGCGGCTCGCCCCGCTCCGCCGTCGACATTCCGGTGGCGATCGTCGCGCCGATCGGCGCCTCATCGGTCAGCTCGTTGTCGATGGTGGTCATCGATGGCTCCTCACACGGTGGCCGTTCATCAGGCGACTCGGTTCAGCATCTCACTCGCCGATTCGTCGGAACACGGGCGGGCGCTTCTGCAGGAACGAGCCGACCCCCTCGGCGAAGTCCGGACGACCGAAGCTCTCGACCATCAAGCGCTGTGAGTCCTGCTCGGCGCGGCCGAGCCCGACGTGGAGCTGCTCGTAGACCTGGCGCTTCATGATCGCGAGCGACATGGGTGAACACAACGCGGCCAGCCGCTCGACGTAGTCGACACAGTGGCCGAGGAGCTCATCGGCCGGCACGACGCCGTTGACCAGCCCGAGCCGAAGCGCTTCCTCGCCGCCGACCTTTCGCGACGAGAACAACAGGTCGAGCGCCACGCCCGGGCCGGCCAGCCGGGGGAGCAGCCAGCTGAGACCCCACTCGGCGATCAGCCCACGCTGGGCGAACGAGGTGATCAGGATCGCCTCGGGCGCCATGAACCGCAGGTCGCAGCACAGCACCATCGGGAATGCCATGCCGGCCACCGCCCCGTTGATGGCCACGATGATCGGCTTGCGCACCTCCATCAGATACGTGAAGCGCCCGCCGAACTCTCCTGTCGGCACCTCCGTCGAGCCACCGACATCCGATTCGGACAGCGCCCGGTCGCCGTCGCCTGTGCTGGCCGAGATCGCCGAGAGCAGGTTCATGTCGGCTCCGGCGCAGAACGCCCGGCCCTCACCGGTGATGATGATGCCGACCACCGCGGGGTCGGCTTCGGCCCGTTGCGAGCGCGTCGCGCACCTGGGCGTCCATCTCGTTGGTCCAGGCGTTCATCGCCCCGGGCCGGTTCAGCGTGATGATGGCGGCCGGGCCGTCGAGGGCGTAGCGGATGTCGTCGTACACGGGAGCTCCTCAGCGGACGGTGTGCTCACCATGTTGGTCGATCCGGCCCTGCTGCACCGGGCCGAGCGACGTGACGGTCAGTCCCCCACCTGTTCGGGCGGACACTTGGCGATGATGCCGTCGAAGAACCGCTCCTGAAGCGCGGGCTCGGGAACGAGCAGGCGTGACGCGTCGGCTCCGTCGATCTGCACGCCCATCTGGAACAGGTAGGTCTGCTTGCTCTCGCCGAGGGCATGGCCGTCGCAGCGGCCGTTGGTCATCGACACGGGGATCTCGAGCCGGTCCTGGTCCGGCGTCATCGTGGCCGGCAACGCGTCCGACGTGAAGAGAAGCAGCACGCTTCCGCTCAGTCCGGTGACCGTCACCGCGGCATCCGAGCGGTTGCGGGTGAGCACGAGCGTTCCGTCGAGGCGGGGCGGGTTCGTCCCGGCGTCGACCCACGACTTCCCGAACTCGATGGTGGCAGCGGCGTCGATGGCCTGGCGTTCGCAGCTCGGTTCGTACAGCCGGCGGAGCACATCGAGGGGGTCGGTCACCGGGAACGTGATCGTGCCCGCCGAGGACTCCACGGTGGCGGCGATCGGCAGATCGGGTACCGATTCCGGCACCTGGGCCGGCTCGGAGCACACCGCCGTGCCGTAGGTGGTGAGCAGCCCGACCTTCATGCGGGGCTGCACGTTGAAGCCGACCGGTTCCGGAGGCATGGGGGTGAGTCCGGGCCAGGCGAGCTGCAACGTCTCGACCCGCACCATCACGGCGCTCGAGTTCTCGATGCGGATGCGGATCCGTTCCTCGGCCACGTCTTCCCGGTATTGGTCGAGCGTGGCCGACAAGCCCATGGTGTCGGCGCTCAGGGGGGTGGCCGGGGGGAACGAGGGAGGTTCGACGATTGCTGGAACCGTGGTCGACAGCGCAGGGTCCGGCCCTGCGGAGGTGGTAGGGGCTGCCGCCAGGGTTGGGGCGGGCCCACCACCCGACGTTGTCGACAGACGTTCAGCGTTCGAGCCGTCATCGGCACAGGCGGTCACGAGCGCTCCGAGGGCGACGAACGCGACCGCCCCCCACCAGGCGAGTCCGTATCGCCCGATCGGCACAACGAGGGGCGTCCTCACGGGTGCATGGTATCGACGGCGGCGCCGACCCCGATCGGCGCCGGCGGTGCGAGATGGGTGTTCAGCCCGGCGCCGTCATCAGTCGGTGGCCCAGATGAGGACCTCGGCGCCGGCGGGTCCGGCGGTCAGGCGCGGCGTGCCGGCCGCCGTCAGCCGGGCGGCGTCGCCCGTGGCGAGCGGATGGTCGCCCTCGAGGCGAGTGTCGCCGCGTGCGACGTAGAGGTGGACGTGGCGCGGCATCGGGGACGCTCACCGTCTCGCCGGGGGCGAGCCGGCCGCCCCACAGCACCGCGCCTCGCTGGCGGATCGAGATGGCGGCGTCGTGGCCCTGACCCGAAGCGATGGGTACCAGGCCGCCCTTGGCGAGCTCGGCGTTGATGTCGAGCTGTTGGTAAGCGGGGTCGATCGACTCGGTGTCGGGTACCACCCACATCTGGACGAAGTGGACGTCGCCCGCGGCTCGCGTTCATCTCGGAGTGCCAGATACCGGTGCCCGCGCTCATCCGCTGGGCGAGGCCCGGGTAGATGATGCCGCGGTTCCGCTCGCTGTCCTTGTGCTCGAGCTCGCCGGCCAACACCCAGGTGACGATCTCCATGTCGCGGTGGGGGTGGGTGTCGAACCCGGTTCCGGCCCGGACGATGTCGTCGTTGCTGACGATGAGCAGACCGTGGCCGGTGTTGGCCGGGTCGTAGTGCCGACCGAAGCTGAAGGAGTGCTTCGACTTCAACCAGCCGAAGTCGGTCGCGAACCGGCGGTCGGCGGTGCGGATGTCGATGGTGGTGGTCACGGGTGTTCCTTTCCGAGAACCGTTGCAACCGGTCGACGGGGAGTTTATTCCCATCTGGAAATACATTGCGGGCATCGGCTATCCTTCGACCTCGATGAGTCGCAGCGTGCTGCCCGACGTGCTTGGAGTCTGGCGGTCGTTCCTGCGCTACCACCGCTCGACGGTGATCGGCCTCGACACCGAGCTCCGTGCCGTGGCCGGCATGTCGTTGGACGAGTACGACGTCCTCGTCCAGCTGAGCGAGGCGCCGGATCGTTCGTTGCGGATGGGTGATCTCGTGGCCGCGACGCTCATTGCCCGCAGCTCGTGCACCCGGGTCGTCGATCACCTGGTCGAACGAGGCGACGTGATGCGCGGCTCGGCGCCCGGGGACGGCCGGACGGTGGTGGTGACGTTGACCGCCGGCGGCCGACGCTCACTTGCCCGAGCTGCGCGTCGTCACCTCGAGGGCGTTCGCAGTGTCTTCGTCGATCGACTCGACCCCGATGAGATCCGTCAGCTGGGTGCCCTCCTCGACAAGCTGGAACACCCGACCACGAACGCTCGATGAGCCCGTCACGGTGCTCGGCGGAGGTACACGAACCAGTAGACGAGCCCCACGAGCACGGAGCCGCCGACGAGGTTGCCGAGTGTCACGGGGATCAGGTTGTGGACGATGAAGTCACCCCAGGTGAGGTTGGTGTAGGTGGCCGCGTCGATCCCTGCCCCCTCCCAGAACTCTGGCCCGGCCTGGTCCTTGACGATGATCGCTGCGGGCACGAGGAAGAGGTTGGCGATCGAGTGCTCGAAGCCAAGGGCCACGAACGCCGTTACCGGCCCGACCACCGCGGCCACCTTGTCGATGACCGATCGAGCGCTGAACGACATCCACACCGCCAGGCACACCAGCACGTTGGCGAGGATGCCGAGGATGAACGCTCGGCCGATGTCGAGCTCCGATTTCGTCCGGCCGATTGCGAGCAAACGGGCGCCGACGGCGCGTTCGCCTTGATCGTGGACCCCACCTGCCACCACTGCGACCGCAAGGCCGATCGCCCCGATGGCGTTGCCCACGAAGGACAGCACGAGCGACCGGCCCACCGACGCCCACGTGACGCGGCGGGAGGCGGCGGCCATCACCAGGAGGGTGTTGCCGGTGAAGAGCTCGGCGCCGCCCACCACCACGAGTACCAGCCCGAGGCTGAAGACGGCGCCACCGAGTATCCGGGAGACGCCGTAGGGGAGCGTGCCGGTGGTGGCGACGACCGAGAGCAGCCCTCCGAAACCGATGAACGCTCCGGCGAGCATGGCGAGCACCAGGAGGCGATCGGTCGCGAGGGCGGCCTTGGTGACCCCCACCTGCTCGGCGCGCCGAGCCATGTCGGGCGGCAGCAGCGCGTCGAGCGCGGGCGGGACCGCAACTGGCGTCGCCGCGGGTGCGGTATCCGAGTGGTTCATGCTCCGCTCACCACCGCAGGATGGCCGCAGGACGCAGCAGCTCGTCGTCGGCGAGGCTGACCACCCGACCCCGGTGGCGCACGGTGTCGGTCGCCGTTGCGTTGACCGCCGCATCGAGCGCAGCGCCGTGCGGGATCAGGAGGACCTCGACCCGTCCGGCGCTGACCGCGGTGGCGACCTCGTCGGGGTCGTCGCTGGCGCGACCGCTCCCGCGCAGCGCCTCGAACCGGTCGACGAGCTCTCGGATCTGCTGGCGGCGGTGCGGACCGAGCGCGTCGATGACCCTCGCGTGGAGCGCAGAGCTCGACGTCCGTTCGATGCTGCCGTCGACCGTTGCGACGATGCGATCGGGATGAGCGCTCAGGGCCCGGAACCGGGCCACGAGATCACTGGCGCCGGCAACCACCACGGGTCGATGGTCGTCGAGGCCGAGTGCGTGCCACAGCTCGCCATCGACCCGTCGGCAGAACAGGTCGAGCTCCCGACGGTGCTCGACGCCGGCATCATCGGCGCCGTGGTGCATCTTGGCCCCACCCCGCACCCCGTGTGTCCCCGCGCGATGTTCACCCGACGGTTCGCCCGGCTCCGGCGGGGCGATGACGTCGTCGAAGCCGGTGGGCAGGTCGGGCGCCGGATGATCGTGCAGCCCGGCGCCGTCGCCGTCGAAGAGGCGGGTACCCCGCAAACCGAGCGCCAGCACCGCGAACGGATCGGGGCCGATGAGCCCGGCGAGGAGCGCGACGGCGGGGCCGTCGGTGACGACGACCGCCGGATCGGTCGTCACCGGCAGCGCATAGGTGGCGTTGTTGTCGGGTGAGCCGACGTACACCACCGAGCGTTCGTGGGTCGGCCACGTACCGTCGAGCAGCTCAGCGGCACCGGCGAGTGCGTGGTCGATCTCGCCCGGCTCGAGTGACGCACCCAAGCGGCCGTGCGCATCGTCGATCAGCTGCTTCCACTGCAGTTCCGCCAGGGAACGTTCGTGGGGCTTGAGCACCGGTGCGACGAGGGTGACCGTCGGTCCCGTCATGGTGACCGCCAGCGTGGCGAGCAGATCCTTGTTCATGATCTCCATGCCATGATCGAACGCCCGGGTGGCCCCGCAGGTTAGGGCCGTTCGTCCACGGCACGGCCCGATCTCAGCCCGTTGCGGGATGGACCACGTGGGCGGTCGAACCCGGGTAGAACACCGACTCGTGCCCATCGAGCCACCGCACCCGGTAGTGCAGGGTGTCACCGTCCCCGATCACCTCGAGCACCTCGCCGCGACGAGGCGGTTCTCCGGTGTGCATGGTGTCGACGACGAGTTCGTCGCCCGGTCGAGCGTCCATCGCAGCCTCCTGTTCCGAGTGTTCCCAGCTTGCGGCTTGTCACCCAGTGAACCCCACCCGTCCCCCCGCCGCCCAGGGCCGATCGTCCCGCCCCCACCCCGGATTCTGATCGCGTTCGGCAGTACCCCGGGGGTACACCGAACTCCCCAAGAATCCCCTTGCCCGGGCCCGAACCCGTCAGCCGGTGAGCTCTCGGAAGGCCTCGACGACCGGCGCGATCATCGCCACGGACTCGGCGACCGAGCTCCCGAAGCTGACCGGCAGGCGCACGTCGGTGACCCCCGCGGCGACCAGGGCAGGCACCGGCTCCATCGTGCGGGCGATGTCGAGGCTGCCATCCGCGTTCCGCACGGGCGACAGCGAACCCTGGACGCCGAACGTGCTGGGTCCTCCGGCCTCGGCCACCGCTTCACGCAGCCGGGGGATGCTCGTGGCGAGATCACGGGCGTCAGCGCCCCACGGGATCCAGCCGGCGCCGAAGCGGGCGAGCCGCCGGGCCACCGGCTTGTTGACAGTGCCGCTGATCCACAGTGGAACCCCGCCGGCCTGGAGCGGTTTGGGCTGCATGTGGATCCGCTCGAAGCGCAGTTCGCCATCGTCGAAGTCGGCGACGGGCTCGCGCCACAAGGTGGTGCACACATCGAGGCAACGATCGAGGAGCTTGCCCCGGGTGTCGAAGTCGAGCCCGCACGCCTCGTACTCCTCGCGCTGCCAACCGACGCCCACACCGAGATCGAGCCGGCCGACCGAGAGCTGGTCGAGCGTCGCCGCGCTCTTGGCCAGCACGGCCGGCCGCCGCAACGCCGCGAGCAGGATGCTGGTGCCCAGCCTGACGCGCTGGGTCTGGCCGGCGATCACGGCCAGCAAGGTGAGCGGGTCGAGCCACTGGCCGTCGGGACCGGTGGGCTGCTTGCCGCCCTCGGAACCCCCGACCGCGGGATTCGCGTACGCGTCGAGATGCTCGCCGTAGACGACGTGGTCGGACACCACGATCCGGTCGATGCCGGCTTCGTCGGCGGCGCGGGCCTGATCGAGCAGCCATCCCCAACCACCCGGGTCCTCGGCCGACCACGAGCGGAGGTGGGTGGAGAGCAGCGGGGTGATCGAGCTCATCGGGCCGTCACCAATCCGCCATCGGCGATCACGACCTGACCGGTCATGAACAGCGAGGCATCGGAGGCGAGGAACAACGCCGGACCGATCATGTCGGTCGCCGGCGCCACCCGTCGTTGCAGCACTGCCTGGGCCATTCGCGCCACTCCTTCGGGGCCGGTGTTGCGGACCATGTCGGTGTCGACGGGGCCGGGTGCCAGGGCGTTCACCCGGATGCCTCGGGGGGCGAAGTCGGCGGCCATCGAGCGGGTGAGCGAGAGGAGCGCCGCTTTGGCTGCCGCGTAGAGCGCACCACCGGGCGACGGGATGAACGCACCCGACGAGATCACGTTGACGATCGACGCGTGCGGGCTGGCTTCGAGGTAGGGCAACGCGGCTTGGATCAAGAACGCCGGACCACGGGCATCGACGTCGAACACCTTCGCCCAGGCCGACGCGGTGAACTCCCCGATCGGTTCGGCCAGGCGCGGTGGCGGCGTTGTTGACCACCACGTCGATGCGCCCGAACTCCGCCACGGTGCGCTCGACGAGCCGATCGAGGTCGGCGATCTCGCCGGCGTGCACGCTGAGCCCGAGCGCAGTGCCGCCCCTGGCCTGCAGCGCGGCGACGGTCTCATCGACCGCGGCCTGCTTGCGGCTGGCGATCACCACAGTGGCACCGGCGTCGACGAATCCTTCGGCGATCGCCCGAGCCGATGCCCCGAGAACCGCCGGTGATGATGGCGACGCGTCCGTCGAGTCCGAACAGCCGGGCGATGCGCGCCGGATCGCTCATGATCCGCCCCCGACCACCGAGGTGCCGTCGAGCGTCATCACCGGCCGGCCGAGTTCTCGAAGCAGGTCGAGACTCACGTACACCCGGCCGAGTCGGTCCGGTTCGCACTCACACAGCGCGATCACACTCTCCACCATCGCCTCCATCGGTTCGACGAGATCGTCGGTCACATGATCGCCGATCAATACCCATGCGCCTTCGCTCTTCACTGCCGCCCGCGGACCAACGGTGTTGATGCGCACGCCGGTGTGCTGCAGTTCGACCGCCAATCCATTGGTGATCCGGTCGAGTGCGGCCTTCGAGGCGGCATACGTCCCGAGTGTCGTGGCCACTCCTTCGGTGCGGAAGGGCGGTCCGGCAGCCAGGCGCGCCGAGGCACTGGTGAGATTGACGATCCAGCCCTTCGCCGCGCTCGACCATCTGCGGGATCACCGCTTGCGCGAGGTCGACCGGCGCGTGCACGTTCACCTCGAAGATGATGCGGCGGCGCTTCAACGGGATCGTCAGCAGCGACGCGTAGATCGCCGCAGCGGCGTTGTTCACGAGGATGTCGACGCGACCGTCGAACAGTTCGAGCGCCGCCGGCACGATGCGGGCCCGGTCGTCGGCATCTGCGAGGTCGGCCGCGATGGCCTCGACACGCGTGCCGTACTGACGACACTTCGCCATCGTCTCGTTCAGGCTGCCGGCGAGGTGGTCGTGGCGGTCGACCGTTCGGGCGACGATGGCGACGTTCGCTCCCTCAGCCGCCAGTCGCTCGGCGATGGCTGCGCCGATGCCTCGGCTTGCGCCCGTCACGATGGCATTGCGTCCGTCGAATCGACCCATGGTCATGCTCCCAACTCGAGTTCGTCGACCCGTCGTGCTGCCTGCCGAGCGAACCTCGGCGACTCATCGTCGCGGACCGCAGGGTCACGAGGCTCACCGAAGATCCGGACCATCGTCCGATCGACCGTCCAGCGCGAACGCGGGGAGGACTTCGGCGCCGAAGAGACGGATCATGGCGGCGATCTGATCGAACGTGCCGAGGCTCGCACCGAGGGCTCACGTTTGCCGGGAAGCCCGGCGCCGAACGCGGCGTGGACGTGATCGCAGCCGGTCTCTCGCCGGTAGCGCTCGATCTGGCCGATCACCATGTCGGGGGTGCCCCACAGCAGCCGGTCGCCGGCGATGTCGGCCGGCGTGATCGACTCGCCGGCGTCCATGCGAGCGAAGAGGGCTCGCTCCTCGTCTTCCTCGACCGACTCGCGCCAGTGCTCGACGAGCCCGTTGACGTAGTGCGGCAACACCACCTCCTCGACCTCGCGCCGATCCGCCGCAACCCACGCGTACCGCCGCAGGATCCAGTCGGCAGGACGCCCAGTGGCCGTACGGGCGCTCCGGTAGCGCGCGCAAGCACTCCTTGGCCCGCCCCAGCGATTGCACCGGGCCGCACAGCCACGCATCGCCGAGCCGTGCCGCCCGGTCGACCGCGGCATCGGCCACTCCGGCGACCCAAAGCGGCGGGTGCGGGGTCTGGACGGGTCGGGGATACACGGTCAGCTCGGGGAACGAATGGAACCGACCGTCGAAGGACACCCGCTCCTGGGTCCACACCAGGCGGAGGATCTCGAGCGCCTCTTCCAGTCGCGCGCCCCGTTGCCGGAAGTCCGACCCGTGCACCTGGTACTCGAGTGGCCACCAGCCGAGCCCGACACCGAGCGACACCCGGCCTCCCGAGATCTCGTCGATGGTGGCCACCTGTTCGGCCACCCGCACCGGGTGATGCACGGGCAGCTGGAAGATGCCGGTGCCGATCCGGAGCGTGCTCGTGCGCGCCGCCACCGCCGCGAGCAACGTGAGCGGGTCCGACAGGTTGCCGGGCATGAAGTGGTGGTGGCCGATCGTGGCGGTGTCGAAGCCGGCTTCCTCGGCGATGACGGCGAGCCGAACGTCTCCCGGTACGGGTCGGGGTCGCCCGGGTTCCGGAGGATCGGCAGCGACAGCGAGAACTTCACGGCAGCATGCTGGCAGCCGGGTGCGGGTTCAGCCGATGTGGGCGGCGCCGCCGTCGACAGGGATCGAGATGCCCGTCAGGTATCCGGCTGCATCGCTCGCGAGGAACACCGCAACTGCGCCGATGTCGGTGACCGGATCGCCGAACCGCCGCATCGGGATCTCCGACAGCACCCGCTCGTAGACCGCGGGCTCGTCGGCTTCGAGGCGCTCGAGCGCGGGCGAGTTCGACAGTGGCAACAGCGCGTAGACCCTGATGCCGTCAGCGGCCCACTCGACCGCCGCCGCACGGGTGAGTGAGCGGATGCCCTCCTTCACTGCGGCGTACGCGCCCGCCCCGACGGGGTGCGACTTGACCCCGGAGCGACTCCCGAGGTTGATGATCACCCCGCCGCCCACCAGGTGCGGATGGCACGCCCGCATGAAGCGCAGCGTGGCCAACGGGCCCGACTCCCAGCCGGCGGTGAACGCCTCGTCGGTCACGTCGAGCAGCAGGCCGCGAGGAACCTCCTGGGCGTTGTTCACCATGATGTCGACGGTGCCGAAGCGCTCGACGGTTGCCGTCACGCACGACTCGATCTGGGCGGCGTCCTTCACGTCGCACGCGATCGCGGCCGCCAACCCTCCGGCTGCTGTGATCTCCGCGGCGACCGCTTCGCATTTCGCCACGGTTCGTCCGGCCACCATCACCGAGGCACCTGCGCCGGCGAGCGCGACGGCGATGCCGCGCCCGACACCTTGGCCTCCGCCGGTCACGATCGCCACCTTGCCGTCGAGCGTCCCCATCACAGCGACGCTATCGAGGCCCGCACCACGGCCCTGAACCGGCGTTCACGGTTCGCTAGCGTGACGCCGCCTCCCGCTGGGGGACGGCGGAAGGAGCCCACACGAGATGGCGCAGTTGCTCGACGGAAAGGTCGCGATCGTCACCGGCGCGGCACATGGCATCGGCCGAGGGCACGCGCTGGAACTGGCCAAGCACGGCGCGCGGGTGATCGTCAACGACGTCGGCGGGTCGGTGCGCGGTGAAGGGGCCGGGCGTGACGCCGATGTCACGGTGGGCATCATCAAGGGTCGAGGCGGCGAGGCCGAGGCCAACTACGCCGATGTGACCGATGAGGCCCAAGTCGACGCCATGGTCCAACAGGCGGTCGACGCCTACGGGCAGCTCGACATCCTCGTCAACAACGCCGGCATCGCTCGCGACGCTGCCATCTGGAACATGTCGGTCGATGACTACGAGGCCGTGATGCGCGTCCACGTCCGCGGTACGTGGTTGCCGTCGCGGGCGGCGAGCCGGCACTGGCGGGCCCGCTTCACCACTGAGGGCTCGGTGGGAGGTCGCATCATCAACACCACCTCCGGTGCCGGGTTGGTCGGCAACTTCGGCCAGACCAACTACGCCACTGCGAAGGCGGCCATCGCCGGACTGACACTCACGCTCAGCCTCGAGCTGTACCGATTCGGTGTCACGGTCAACGCGGTGGGCCCGGCCGGCGCCACCCGGATCGTGGGGACGATGCCGAACGCCCCGCAGGTGCGCGAGCCCGACGAGATCCCCGCCGATGAGTACCACCCGATGGACCCCGCCGGCAGCTCGCCGCTCGTGGCGTGGCTGGCCAGCGATCAAGCGGCCCACGTCACCGGGCAGGTCATCCGGGTCGTCCACGACAAGATCTACTGGATGAAGGGGTGGACCGAAGCGGCCACCATCTCGAGCGGTGAGCAGCGTTGGGATGCCACCAAGCTCGGCATGCAACTGTCCACCGACCTGTTCGGGACCAGGGCTCCCGGGCTGCGCTGATCGATCGGACGCGGTCTACGCTGCAGCCACCTGAAGGGGGTTCAGATGCCGCGTGTCACCGTGCCCGTCGAGTCCGATCCGCTCATGCACGTCTGGGGATCGCTCGCGCCACACCTCACCCGGCCGGCCGCTGCCCTGTCGAGCGCGGTGTACGCGTCGGCGACGTTCAGCCTCCGTGAGATGGAGGCGGCGCGCCTGACCATCGCTCGGATCAACGACTGCGTCATCTGCCTCGGGTGGCGTTCCGGACGTGACGTCGTCGGGCGCACCGATCAGGCCGATCAAGCCCCCGAGGAGTTCTACGCCGCCCTGCTCGCCGGCAACCTGGCGTCGTTCTCGCCACGAGAGCGGCTCGCCGCGGTGTTCGCCGAGCGGTTCGCCCTCGACCATCGTTCGATGGGCGACGAGCTGTGGGCCGAGCTGCACACCCACTTCACCGACGACGAGTTGGTCGAGCTCGGGCTGGCCGTCGGTGCCTGGCTGGCGCTCGGTCGCTTCAATCAGGTGTTCGACATCGACGGCGGCTGTCGCGTCGATCTCCCCGGCCCGGCGGGCCAGTAGCTGGTCAGGGGTCGGGGCCAACGACGGTGCGTTCGAAGATGTAGGTGACGGCGTCGACCACTTCGTCGCGGCTCACGCCCATCGAACCCACACCCGGGTACATCATCCCCATGCGCTCGACCAGTGAGGTGAGCGCCGCAGCCAACGCCTTGGGCGCGATTGTCGCATCGATCCGGCCGGCGGCCTGCCCGAGGCCGATCTGGCGGGTCACCTCGGCGGCGATCGGTTCCAACGAGCGGTTCCGGATGGCGCGGAAACGTTCGTCGCCGTCCTGGGCGGCGACGTTGCGCATCCAGAGCACGGGCCGATTGGCGTCCCAGTAGGCGATGAAGTTCTCGACGAAACCTCGCGCCAGCGATGCTCCGTCGCCGTTGGACCACGGCTTCTCGATGGCCGAGCGCACCTCGGAGGTGTGCTCGCCGACCTGTTCACACAGTGCGAGGAGGGCCTCGTCGAGGTCGCGGAAGTACTGGTAGAACGCGGGCGGCGAGACGCCCACCTCGCGGGTGACCTCCGACAGGCGCAGCTCGCGCACCCCGTGGGTCTCGATCATCGACGCAATGGTGTCGAGGATTCGTTGACGCGTCTCGGCTCCCCGTCGCCCGAGAGCTCGGCCGGTCGCTGAGGTCGGTTCAGCTTCCGACATGCAGCGAAAGGTATCAGGGGCGGGTCAGGGCAGCCGGGTACCGGTGCTCGGGTCGAACAGCGCCATCTGGTCGATGTCGAAGGCGATCTGGTCACCCGACCGGTGCGCGGGAGTGGCGCGACCTAGCTCGACCGAATCGCGGTGCGCGCCGCCTTCGAGCACGACCGTCAACATGCCGGTGACGAGGTTCACCATCGTGACCTCGGCGCGTACCGCGCCCTCGGGGCGGAGCCGCATCCAGGTGGGTCGCAGCGCCATGACGACCCCGGCGCCGACGTAGTCCGCGAGCGACGGACGCCATGCCCGATGGCGGAACGACGGGTGCACGAGCCAGAAGCCGTCGGCGTCGGCCTCGACCGCCACCGAGAGGAGCGAGACCACGCCGGTGCAGGCTGCGGCTACGAGGCTGACGGGGCGCTCGTACACCTCGATCGGTGAGCCGATCTGCACCACCCGCCCACCGTCGAGCACGACCAACCGGTCGGGGAGCGCCATGGCCTCGATCGGATCGTTGGTCGTCACGAAGGTGGTCACGCCGTAGCCCTCCTGCAGCGCCCGCAACTCCAGGCGCATCCGTTGCGACACCGATGCGTCGAGCCGGGCCAGTGGTTCGTCGAGCAGGAGCAGCGCCGGCCGGCGCACGAGAGCCCGCGCCAACTGCACGAGCTGCGCCTCCCCCGCCGAGAGGTGGTTGGGGTTGCGTTCGAGCAAGGCTTCGAGGTGCAACGCCCGCGTCTCGGCGCCCACCCGAGCCGCGATCTCGTCGGCCGGTCGGTGGCGGATCTCGAGGGGAACGCGACGTTGCCGCGCACATCGCGGTGGGGGAAGAGCAAGGGCATCTGGAACACCATCGAGGCGTCGCGCTCGGCCGGCGTGCCGTCGGTGACATCGACGCCGTCAACGATGATCCGTCCCGAGCTGAGGCGTTCGGTCCCCGCAATGGCTCTCAACAACGTCGTCTTGCCGGCGCCGGACGCTCCGATGATGCCGATGAGCTCGCCGTCGGCCACTGTCAGGCTCACGTGGTCGAGCAGCGTGACGCCGTCGCGCCGGACCGTGATCTCTTCGAGCTCGACCGATGCCATGCCGGGACCACCCCTCGGGTGAGACCGTACCCGGCCGGGCGGCCCGACGAACCGGGGTCAGCCCGCCCGGCGGACGAGGTGGTGGGCGCCCGGTTGCGAGCGCGTGCGGCGACTGTGCGGGCGGGGCTCCCACCCGAGCACCTGGGTCGCGACGAGTCGGTTCACCACCTCGGTCAGCTCGCCGGCAGGGATGCCGAGCCCGGCGAGCTCGTCGAGCGTCGCTCCCCGCGACAACGTCACGGCATCGGTCACCAGCGCCGGGCGCATCGACATCCCCTGGGTGACGAGCCGATCGTGGCGTTCGGCCAACGCCCGAAGCCGTGCCGCGCAGATCCGCGCTCCCAGCGTCGAGCTCGCTGCCGCGAACTCCATGAACGGCAGGGGATCGAGTCGGTCGGGATCGTACGCCGGGAGCTGCTGGCCCGCCTGGAGGGCCCGTACGTAGCCCCATCGATCGCGGCTCCACTGCTCCATCGCGCCCCAATCGATGCCGACGGCCAGTCCCTCCGACGCGACCGCCTGGAACAGCAGCCGAGCGACCCGACCGTTGCCGTCGACGAAGGGGTGGATCGAGAGCACCGTGAACGTGAGCCACGCGCCCCGTGCCACAGCCGGTGCCGGTGCTCGCCGGGCGAGATCGAGCGCTGCATCGAGCAGCTCGTCGCACGCCTCGGCCGGCGGATGGACGAACGCGTTGGCCTCCGGGCGCCAGGCGGTGGTGGTGCGGCGGACCATCCCGGCGTTGGTCTCCTTGCCCGACGGTTGGGGGCCCTCGGTGAGGGCATGCAGGACGTGAGGGCTGTGGGCGACGAGCACCGACGGCTCGAGCGCACCCCGAACCATGGCGACGCGCGAGTCCACGTAGCGGAACGCCGCTTCGGCTCCCTCCTGGCGGTGCTGCTGCGGGAGGGAGAGCCACGCTCGAGGCGCCGGAAACGCGAGCGGGTCGCCCGGCGCGGCGAGCGTGGGCTGGAGGTTGGCGAGCGCCTCGATGACGAGCCGCCGTTGGAGGAATGTGAACAGCGGCCGCGCCGGCCCCAGCTGGTCGAGCTCGCCGGCCAGTTCGGCATGGGCGGTGTCGTGCTCGGCGAGCACCTCCGGATCAAGTGGTGGCAAGGCCGGGATCACCTGACGCGTTCCATCACGCCGGCGGATCGATCACGACGATCGCGGTGTTGGTGCCGAGCACCCCTTCGGCGCACTCGGGGGTCACGAAGAAGCCCCGCTCGCCGAACTGCTCGATCGCCAACCCTGCCTCTAGCGCTCGCTCACGAAGCGTGGTGGTGGGGTCGGTGTCGGGGTGGTCCGCGTCGTCGTCGACCGCGGCGAAGACGAGCTGCGACAGCCTCGGTGTGCGTTCGGCGAGCACGCGGCCCGGTCCCTCGGTCGCCGGGGCGAACAGGGTGATGGTGACGTCTCCGGCCTGCATGATGACCACTTCACCGGCCACATCGGTCGAGGGTCGCCGCTCGATCACTTCGAGCCCGAGCACCCCGCCCAACAGCTCTATGGTCCGTTCGGCCCCCTCGACCAGGAGTTCGACGCTCAGTAGCTTCCCGATTGCAGCCATTCTGGTGGCTTAGCACAGAGCGCGTATCGGTGACCGCTCAACGTCGTCGCCGATCGGGAGGGGATTCCATGGATCAGGACGAGCAGCTCGAACCAGCCGCGTCGACGGAACCAACGGAGGGGGGCACCGGTCGTCGAGCGTTGTTGACCAAGGTCGGCGTCGCCACTGCGGTCGCTGCGGTCGCCGGTCTCGCCGCCTCCCGCCCCGCCGCGGCGGCCAACAATGATGTGGTCAACGTCGGCAACGCGGAATCCGGGACAGCGACGACCTCGTTCACCGGCGGCACCACGCTCAAGGTCACGGACGGGAACTCCGACAGCAGCTCCTCGATCTATGGCCTCACCAACCTGACGGTGGGTGTCGGGGTGCGGGGCGAGGCCAATGGAACGCAGGGCATCGGAGTTCGAGGCGAAGCCTCCGCAACCGATGGCGTCGGCGTCTACGGCATTCATTCCGCCTCCACCATCAGCGGCACGGGTGTGGTCGGGCAGTCGGTGGTGGGCACCGGCGTGCGCGGCACCGGCGGCTCGATCGACTTCCACGCCAACGGCTCCGGCCGCATCCTGCTCGCCGGTACCGGCGTCACCAACCCGCCGTCGACCGGCACCGTGGGCACCGTCGCTCGCGACTCTGCCGGCAACCTCTGGTTCGCGGTGGCGGCCAACACCTGGCGCAAGCTTGCCGGCCCCACCGCTGCTGGTTCGTACCACGCGATCAACCCGGTTCGCGTGTACGACTCCCGCGCCGCCGCGCCGACACCGGGCGTGCTCGCCCGCGAGGGCAGCCGGGTGGTGTCGATCAAGGACGGCCGCAACGTCGCCGGCGCCGTCAACGCGGCCGACGTGGTGCCCGCCGGCGCCACTGCGGTCAGCTTCAACCTCACCGTGACGGGGGCCACCGGCCCGAACTACCTCTCGGTCGCCCCCGGCGACGCCGCCAGCACCGGGGTCTCGACCATCAACTTCCCCGCGGGGGCCGATCTGGCCAACGGTGGCATCGTCAAGCTGGATGCCAGCCGTCAGGTGAAGGTGTTCTGCGGCGACCAGCCCGGCAGCACCCACTTCATCCTCGACATCACCGGCTACTACCTGTAGCCCGCAGCGAACTCGGCCGGACCGGCGCCCGTCAGCGGGCGCCGGTCCGTCGCGTCCGGGGACGGCTCGGCAGCGATCAACCGAACTGAAGAGCAGTAAGTTCCCCGTGCCGTGCTGGTATCCAGCACTCGAAGGGGGAAGCATGCGCGCGGACGAGATGATCCTGGTCAGCGTCGACGACCACATCTGCGAGCCGGCCGACATGTTCGACGCCCACGTGCCCGAGAAGTACCGCGACCGTGCGCCACGCGTGGTCGACGACGACGACGGCATCGCAGCAGTGGTGGTACGGCGAGGTGAAGGGCCGGAACCTCGGCCTGAACGCGGTTGCGGGGAAGCCGCCCGAGATACTTCAACGTCAACGCCTCACCGCTACGACGAGATGCGGCCCGGGTGCTTCGACGTGCACGAGCGGGTGCGCGACATGTCGGCCGGCGGCCAGCTCGCCGGGCTCAACTTCCCCAACTGGACCGGCTTCGCCGGCCAGGTGCTGAACCAGGGCCCCGACCGCGACGTCAACCTCGTGATGATCCAGGCCTACAACGACTGGCACGTCGACGAGTGGTGCGGCGCGTATCCCGGGCGGTTCATCCCGTGCGGGATCCTGCCGCTGTTCGACGTGGAGGAAGCCGCCAAGGAGGTGCGCCGCCTCGCCGGCAAGGGCTGCCACGCGGTCGACCTTCTCGGAGAACCCCGCCGCGCTCGGGCATGGCCGTCGATCCACTCCGGCTACTGGGACCCGCTGTTCGCCGCGTGCGAGCGACGACGGGACGGTGCTGTGCTGCCACGTCGGCTCGTCGTCGAAGAGCGCGACGACCTCGGCCGACGCCCCGCCGAGTGTGCCGATGTCGCTGTCGTCGGCGTGGCACCGTCTACACGCTCGGCGACCTGATGTGGGCCGACTTCTGGTAGCGGTTCCCCGAGCTGCGGTTCTCGCTCACCGAGGGCGACATCGGCTGGATCCCGTACTTCCTGCAGCGCGCCGAGCACGTGCACGACCGCCACTACGGGCTGGACCCAGCACGACTTCCCCGAGGGTCTGGCGGCCGGCGCGAGCTGTTCCGCGAGCACATCCTGTGCTGCTTCATCAACGACCGCATCGGCGTGAAGCTGCTCGACGAGTTCAACATCGACAACGTGTGCTGGGAGTCCGACTACCCGCACTCCGACAGCACGTTGGCCCGACGCGCCGGAGTCGCTCGAGCGGCTGTTCGCCGACCTCGCCCGATTCGGTGGTCAACCGCATCACCCACGAGAACGCCATGCGCCACTACCAGTTCGACCCGTTCGCCGCACCGCCCGCAAGGAGCAGTGCACGGTCGGCGCGCTGCGCGCCGAGGCAGCCGACGTCGACACCGTCACCCGCGTCGGGCGCCCGGCCGACGAGCGCGACCGCGCCACGTTCGTCGCGATCGCCAGCCGTGCCAAGCGCTGACTGGCTCCGCTCGGCCGGGTTCGCCGACATCAACGGGCAGGTCGCCATCGCCGGCATCGGCGAGACGGCCTACACCAAGGCTTCGGGCCGCACGGCCAAGGAGATCAGCGCCGAGGCGGTGGAACGAGCGATCGACGACGCCGGCCTGAAGCCCGAGGACATCGACGGACTCACGTTGTCGGCGTCGATGGCCGACTTCGATGTGGCCGCGTTCCACGATCACTTCGGCACATCGCACGACATGTGGACCTCCACCGAGGGCGGCGGCATGGTGTGGGCGGGCACCGCCCCGTACGAAGCGGCGCAGGCGATCGCTGCCGGCCGGGCCACGCACGTGGTGAACGTGTTCGCGGTGGCGTGGGCCACCATGCGTTCGTCGATGACCGGTGGCCCCGGCGAAGCACACGCCGCGCAGGCGATCAAACAGAACCTCGAAGTCCCGTTCGGCTTCTTCCCGCAGCCCATCTACTTCGCCAGCATCATGCGACGACACATGCACGACTACGGCACCACCGCCGAGCAGCTCGGAGCCATCGCCGTGGCGTGCCGCAACCATGCCAACCTCAACCCTGATGCCGTGATGTACGGCCGGCCGATGTCGCTCGACGACTATCTCGCCTCCCCGTTCCTCGCCGATCCGCTGCGGTTGCTCGATTCGTGTCTGATCTCCGACGGAGGCGCCGCGTACGTCACCACCTCGGTCGAGCGGGCACGCGACCTTCCGCACCCGCCTGCGGTCGTTCGCGGCGTGGCATCGGCGTCGTCGACCACCGGCACCCATTGGGCTCAGCAGCCCGACTTCACCGCCACCCCCCAGCAGTGCTCGGCGCCCGAGGCGTTCGCGTCAGCGGGGATCACACCGGCCGACGTCGACGTGCTGACGATCTACGACCCGTTCACGATCACCGCCCTGATGCAGATCGAGGACATGGGCTTCTGCGCCAAGGGCGATGGCGGTCCATTCGCCGCGAGCGGTGCACTCGAGCTCGGTGGCCAGTTGCCGTACAACACCCACGGCGGCCTGCTGTCGCACGCGTACGTGCTCGGCATCGCTCACGTCGTGGAGTGCGTGAAACAGCTTCGCGGCACTGCATCGGCTCAGGTTCCCCAGTGCGAGATCGCGGTGTACGGCGGGTACACCGGCCACATGGCCTCGACCCTCGTGCTCGGAAAGGATGGCTGAACGTGGCGATCGACCGAGCCGACTTCCCCCTGCCCGATCTCACCGATCCCGCGACGGCGCCGTACTACGAGTGGGCCGCGACTGGCGAGCTGCGGGTCCCGCAGTGCACCTCGTGCGGTCGGCTGGTCTGGTACCCCAAGCCGACGTGCCCGACCGACGGCGCGCCGCTCACCTGGATGCCGGTCAGCGGACACGGAACCTTGTTCACGTGGGCGGTGGTGCGCCGGGCGTTCCTCCCGGCCTTCGCCACACAGTCCCGTTCGTCGCCGCGCTCGTCGCTCTGGCCGAGGACCCGAAGGTCCGGCTGGTGACCAACATCGTCGACACCGACCCGGCCTCACTCGCGGTCGATGAGCCCGTCGAGGTGGTGTTCCGCCCGCTGGCCTTCCCGACCGTGCCGGGTCGGTCGGTCATCGCGCCGATGTTCCGGCCAGCGCCGCCCCGCTGACCACCGACCGGCCGGGGTTCACTCCTCCCGCAGGATGTCGGCGACCTCGCCGTGGACTGCGCTGCGGGCCGACATCAGGCCGATGACGATCGCAACGCCGACGAGCGAGGCGACGCTCAGCGCCACTGGTCCGAGCGCCGGCAAGGGGGCGAGGCCGGGACCGATGCCGACCGAGCGGGTGACGCCGTCCAGCATCATCCGGCCCGCGATCAGACCCACCGGCACGCCGATGACCACCGCCACGGCCATCTGGAGTCCGGTCCGCACGGCCACGCTCGCGCGCACCTGGCCAGGGGTGAACCCGATGGCGCGCAGGACGGCGAGGTCTCGGGCCCGCTCCTTCACCGCCAGCGCAGTGCCGCTGACGAGGTTCGCCAATCCGACGAGCAGCACCAGAAGGGTGATCGCGAGGAAGGCCGCCTGGAACGGTCCGAGCTCGGCGTCGCCGGTGTCGGCGCTGATCACCCTCGCCCCGTCGCCGAACTCGGATCGCAGCGCCGCGTCGAGCGCCGCCCGACTTGTGCCTGCGGTGCCACGCACGAACGTCTCGCCGGGTAGGGCGGTCGGATCGAGCGTGCGCAGGCTGGAGAGGGGCACCTGCAGGATCTCGCCGCTGTCCTCGGATTCGCTGTAGCGACCGACGATCGTGAGCGGCAGTTGGCCTCCCTCGACCTCGACCACGATCGTTTCGCCGACGCCGACGCCCAGTGCTTCGAGCCACCCGTAGCCGGCGATCGCTTCGCCCGCTTCGGCCGGCATGCGGCCCTCGCGCACCACGAAACCGGCGCGATAGAGGTCGCCGCCGAGCACGCGGAGCTGGAACACGTAAGCGCCGACAGCGGCGCGGCGGGACGTCGCCGTGAACCACGAGCCGACGGTGGTGGTCATCCCGTCCAGACGATCGTCGATCTCGTCCGAAGCCAGGGTGCCCGGTACCACCACCGCGTCGTAGGGATCGCCGACGATCGCGGGATTCTCGGTGATGCGGTCGACCGTGCGGCTGAAGGAGAGTGTCACCATCACGGCGACCGTCGTCACCACCAGCGCGGCGACGGCCAGTGCCGCCCGCACCGGGCGGGCGAAGGCGTCGGTTGCCCCGGTCGCGCTCGCCTCACCCAGACGAGCCCGCGAGGAGACGACCGAGGCGCGAGGTGTGCACCCTGGACGGTGAACCGCCCCGGGTCACGGCCAACGATGCCGGGACCCTGCCCGCCCTCCAGGCCGGCACGAACGTCGCCAGCCCGATGAGGAGGCCCACCACGACGGCGGCAATGACGAACGTCCGCAGGGGGTAACTGGCCCCGGTTGCCGACAGGACCTGGGCAACTCGCAACTGGAGGAGCGGCGACACGAGCCCACCCACGAGGAAGCCGACCACCACGCCTGCCGCCCCGAGCGCGAGCTGTTCGGCGAGCACCAACCCGGTCAGCGCGCGGGGCGTCATGCCGACGGCCTTGAGCACCCCGAGCTCCCGGGTGCGGGCCACGACCCGAGCCCCGATCGAGCCGGCGATCACGAGTCCGGCGGCGATCAACAGGACCACCCCGAACGCGGCGAGGAACGAGCCGAAGAACTGGCTCTCGGTGATCACGTCGGCACGCGTGTCCTGCCAGTCCCATTGTGACCACACGGCGTCGCCGTACCGGCGCTGCACGGCCGCGGCGAAGGCCCCCGAGGCATCGGGATCGCGCAGCCGGGTCTGGAGCACCTCGCCGCGTGGTCCGGTGGCGCCGGCGAGCTCGTCGATGTTCGAACCGGATGTCCAACCGAACCACCCCGGCGTGCAACCGGGGTAGAAGCAGTCGACGGTGTCGGCCGCGGTGCCCACCACGACGAGTTCGAGCGTGCGCCCGGGTCCCGCCACCGTCAGCTGGTCGCCCGGCGCGACGTCCCAGTCGAGGGCGACGGAACGCTCGAGCACGACTTCGTCGTCAGCGTCGTCGAGCCAGCGGCCCGATCGAACGACGGGCCGTCCGACCGCGGGCGGTACGGCTCCGGCGGCGGCCAGCCCGAAGTCGTCGTCCGAGAGCGAGCCGTCGCTGCGGACGAGCCGCAGGTCGAGCGCAGTGGTGAACGGCGCCGCCGCCTCGCTCACCGCCGGTTCGCCGGAGAAGGCGTCGCCCGGCACGCTGCCGTCGAACTGGAACGTGACGTGCGCGCCGTTCGCCTCGTCGAACACCTCGTCCCAACGATCGGCTGCGCCCCGTTGTGCTTCGATGCCTCCCACGATGCCGGTGGTCGCGAGCGCCACGATCAGTACCACCGCTAGGGACGCCAGGGGATGGCTGGCCAGATCGGCACGAGCTTGTCGGCCGAGGACCCGCCACATCGCTCAGCGCCCCTGGGTGGTGGTGGCATGCGGAGCAGACGCACGGTCGCTGCGGTCGCTGGTCACGAACCCGTCGCTCATGGTGACCACCCGGTGGGCGGATGCGCCCACGATCGGGTCGTGGGTCACGATCACGATCGTCTGCCCGCGCTCGTTCGCCTCCCCCAACAGCGACATGACCTCCGCCGCGGCCACGGAGTCGAGGGCGCCCGTGGGCTCGTCGGCGAGGATGACCGCGGGCTCGTTCGCGAGGGCCCGCGCCAACGCGACTCGCTGTTGCTGACCGCCGGACAGCGCGCCCGGCGACTTGTCGCACTCCGCGGTGAGGCCGAGCCGGGCGAGCAGCTCCTCGCGCCGATGGCGGGCCGCGACCGGGGCCATGCCGCCGAGGAGCATCGGCAGCTCCACGTTGTCGGCAACGGTTCGGTTGGCGACCAGGTTGTAGAACTGGAAGACGAAGCCGACGGTGCGCCGGCGTAGCACGGCTCGCTTCGTCTCCGACAGCTGGTCGATGCGCCTCCCGGCGAGGGTGACCGTGCCGCTCGTCGGGACGTCGAGTCCGCCGAGCAGGTGCATCAGCGTCGACTTGCCGCACCCGCTCGGGCCCATGATCGCGACGTACTCACCGGGTTCGATCGTCAGATCGACCCCGCGCAGCGCCATCGTGGCCGACGGCCCGGTGCCGAACTGCTTGACGGCCTGGGAACACGACACCGCACTCGATGCAGCCGTTGGCGAGGAGGACTCCACACCACCACTGTGAGCATCGAGCATCACACGCCCAAGAGCCGAAGGTCATGCCGGTCGAGCCGGCATCTCAGTCGGTCTGCGGAGCCTGCTCGTAGCCGGCCTGGAACTTCTTCAGCACCCTCGGGACGAGCAAACCGATCCAGAGGCCGGCGAACATCACGACGCAGTCACCTGCGATCGAGATCGGCATGTCCACCGCAGTGTCGATGCTGTTCCCGACCCGCCGGTCGGTGGCGCTCACGAACGCGGCGATGCTGTGGTTGGCGGCCCACTCCTTCCACTGGGTGAAGAGCAGCGCGAGCATCACGGCGCCGTACACGAACATGAGCAGGCCGAGGATGCGGAGTCGTCCCATCGGACGATTGTGCACGGCGCGCTCGGCCGCACCCCATAGGTAGGAACGGCCTATTCTGAAACGAGGTGCCGTCGCCCCGTCCGGGACGTCATTGAACGAGCGTTCAGTCTGTTGAATGGCGTGCTAGCGTCGTCGCTGCAACTGTCGACGAGGCCGAGGGGGACCCGACGTGACCGACGAAGCGCCGCGCTACGCCGAGCGAATGTTCCCGGCCCCGATCGACCACGGGATCGCCCGCGAGGACCGCGCCGTCTCGACCGTGGTCTCGGGCGTCGACACCGTGCAGACCGGCGCACTGGGCGCAACGAGGTCTGGTACCAGGGTGGCGGCCGGATCGGCGAGAAGGCGGTCGAGCAGATCACGATCTACCCGCCGACCCGCGGTCTGTCGACCCAGGGCGACCCGTTCGAGCCGGTGAAGATCGGCATCCTCGTCGACATGGACATCGGCCAGCTGCTGGCCGACTGGATCGACGCCACCATCCTCGCCATCGAGGACGCCCTCAACGAAGGCGTCTACAGCCGTCCGGTCGAGATCATCACCGTCGATGCCCGGGGCCTGCCGCGGGAGAACTACCTGAAGGTCCGCAAGGGCTACCAGAAGCTCGTCGACCAGGGCTGCGTGGTGGTGCTCGGCCCGATGATCTCGGACAACTCGGTGAACCTGCGCGACCTCGTCAACGCGACCGGCGTGGCGTGCATCGGCTGGACCGGCGCCGTGCGGTTCCACGGTGAGTACTGCTTCACCGTGGCCAACGGCGACATCCCCATCGAGGGCGACATGTGCGCCAACTGGTGCGCCCAGAACGGCACCACGCAAGGTCGGCTTCTTCTGGGAGAAGGGCTCCTCGGGCACCGACTACGCCGACTACTTCCGCACTGCAGCGCGGTCAGGTCGGGCCTCGACATCGTCAAGGAGGTCGCTGCTCGCCCCCAACCCGAAAGACCTGCAGGCGCACCTCGAAACGATGCGCGCCCAGGGCGCCGAGGCCATCGTCTACATGGGTTACGGGTACGCCACGTTCCACTTCTACGACGCCTTCAAGGCGCTCGACTGGGACCCGCCCCGCGTGATGGGCACGGCGTTCATGTTCTACTCGAACTCGAACAAGTGGGCCGAGGGGCTCGAGGGCTGGCACGGCGTCGACCAACTCGGCGAGGACGGCACCAACCCCAACTACGAAGCGATGCTGCGAGCGCTTCCAGGCCCGGTTCGGCCGGATCTCGCGAAACGTCGTGGTGGCTCTGGCCTACGACACGGCGCGCTGCGGCATCCACGGCATCGCCAACGCGCTCATCGCCATCCCCGAAGAGGTGAAGAACGGGCTCGAGAAGATCAAGTGGATGCCGTGCACCAACGGTGGGCCGGGCACCAACATCACCTTCGCGCCACACGACCACCGTGGCTACAAGGGCGACTTCCTCACCATCCGCGAGCTGCGCGGCGGCGACCTCATCTTCAAGGGCTACTACCGTCCTCAGTGGCCCTCGAACGAGAGCTCGCCGCTGACCGCCAAGGAGTGATCGGGTGACCGTGCTCGACCCGCAGCTGTTCCTCCCCGAGCCCGAGCCGCGGGCCGTGAAGTACACGGTCATCTCGGTCGACGACCACGTCGTCGAACCCGCTCACCTGTTCGACACGTATCTGCCCGCGTTCACTGCGTGATCGGGGCCCGAAGCTGGTCGAGAACGAGCGAGGCCACCAGGTCTGGGAGTTCGAGGGCAGCACCTACTCGCAGGTCGGCATGAATGCCGTCGCCGGTCGGCGCCCGGAAACGGTGAAGCTCGAGCCGTTCCGGTTCGAGCACATGCGCCCTGGGTGCTACGACCCCGCGGCCCGGGTGGCCGACATGGATCTCGGCGGCATCTGGGCCAGCCTCAACTTCCCGTCGCAGATCACCGGGTTCTGCGGCCGGGTGTTCTTCCACGCCCAGGATCGGGAGGTCGGCATCGCGTCGGTCGAGGCCTGGAACGACTGGTTCTTCCACGAGTGGTACGAGCCGTACCCCGACCGGTTCATCCCGTCCGGCATCGCCTACCTCACCGATCCAGCCGTCGCAGCCGCCCAGATCCGCCGCAATGCGGAGCGCGGGTTCCGGTCGATCTCGTTGCCCGAACGTCCACACGCCGTGGGCTTCCCGAGCCTCTGGGACCGCGACCACTGGTTGCCGATCATCGAGGCGTGCGCCGAGACCGGAACGGTGATCTCGCTGCACGTCGGTTCGAGCGGGATCTACCCGACGCCGCCCGGAGGCCCGAGCCTGCAGCTCGGCGCCACGATGTTCGGGCAGCTCTCACTCGGGGCGTGCGCCGAATGGCTGTGGTCGGGGTATCCGAAGGACTTCCCCGAGCTGAAGATCGCGATGAGCGAGGGCGGCATCGGGTGGGTGGCCATGCTGCTCGACCGGCTCGACAACATCGTCGACCGCTCCGGCTACGGGCTCGGCTGGGACATGCGACCGGCCGACGTCCTGCGCCGGAACTTCTGGTTCTGCACGCTCGACGACCCCTCGACCATCGTCACCCGCCACGCGATCGGGGTCGAGAACATCATGTTCGAGACCGACTACCCGCACGGCGACGGCACCTGGCCCGACACCCAGGCGCTGATCGACAAGGTGTGGGCCGGCGTCCCGGAGCACGAGATCCGCATGATGTGCTCCGAGAACGCCGCAACCCTGTTCCGTCACCCGTTGCCGTGACGGGCAACCCGACGCCTCCACGCTCAGGGCCTCACCAGCAGGAAGGTGGTGAGCAGGCTCGAGCATCGCCTGTCGGCCGGCCGCTCGCCGTCTCGGGTATCGATCTGCTCGAGGGGCTCGTCACGACTCGCGCCATCCGCCGCTACCGGCCCGAGCCGATTCCTGACGACGATCTGCGCGACATGCTGTTTGCCGCCACACGGGCACCGAGTGGATCGAATCGCCAGCCGTTCCGGTTCGTCGTGCTCACCGACGGGCCGAACGCGCATGCGGCCAAGGCGCTGATCGCCGAGGGTGCTCGCACCGTGTGGGGCACCAAACGGACGACCGACTCCTACGAGCAGGGGAGCGGCGCCCGACAGGATTCACCGAAATCCCGCCTGGCGCGGACCATGCAGGCCTACGTCGACGACTTCGAACACGTGCCCGTGCTCGTGCTGCCGTGCCTCGTTCGCTACCGCCCACCGAACCCGAGCGAGGGCGCTTCGATCTACCCCGCCTGCCAGAACCTGCTGCTCGCAGCGCGCGCCCTCGGCTACGGCGGCGTGCTCACCGGCTTCCACGAGCCCGTCGAGCCCCAACTGCGCGAGCTGCTCGGCATCCCCGACGAGGTCGGGATCGCCGCCACGATCACCCTCGGCAAACCCGAGGGCAATCACGGCCCGGTGCGGCGTCGGCCGATGGCCGAGTTGATCTACGCAGACGGGTGGGAGTCGCGAGCGCCGTGGGCGGTGGACCCGCCTGGGACACAGTTCACCCAGGCGGGTCCACCGCAGGGTGCGCCAACCGCCGGCTCAGACGGTGGTCGCTGAATAGATCGCCGTGATCTGCGTCGCGGCCGACACGCCCGCCGAGGACGCCTCGCTGCACACGAGGCTGTACGTCGCGGTGACTCCCGAACCGACCACGAACGTCTTCGTCATCGACAGGTGCCCGTTGCCGGTGGCCGGCACGTTGACGGTGCGGGAGGTGATCCCGATCGTGTTGCCCAACGAGATGTCGCAGATCGCGACCTTGGCTTCGCTGACGAAGTTGTTCTTCAGGTCGGATTCGACGGCGACGAACACGAGGCCCGACGCGGGCGCAGTGACGGACACCGACGCCACGGTGGTGGCGGCGACGTTGATGATCGTGGCCGACGCGTTCGCCATGTCCATCCCGCCGACGCCGCCTCCTCCGCCAGAGCCGGACACGCCGCCACTCGGCTCGTAGAAGCCGACCACATCGATGATGACGTTCACGGTGCCAGCGTCATTGAACAGCTTGACGCGACCGTCGGCCGACAACTTGGCATCGACCTTGTTGGGGGTGGCGCCCTGTCCCGAGACCCAGTTGTTGCTCGACGCATTGGGCTGGTTCGCATCAGCCGGGAAAATCGTGAGGAAGCTCGTGCGGGTGCCATCGAGCGTGGTGACGTTGGCCGAGACGCCGGTGGCGTCGGCGGGGATCGTGCAGTTGCCGTTCGTGCCCCGAACCGTGACGGTGTAGGTCTCCTTGGCCCCGAGCGGGGTGGTGCGCCCGCCGATACCAGAGCGAGTGTCGAGGAGCCGGCAGGGTGTGATGGGGACGAACGATGATGCGTTGCCACTCGCGGCCTGGGCGACGACGAGCCCGCCACTGCCCAGGGTGACGGCGACTGCAGCACCGATCGCTGCCCATCGTGAGCGCCACATGGATCCCCGCTGGTTGGTCATGACGACCCCTGTTCTCATGTCGTGATCTGTCGAGTGCCTGCCCGCGCCACTCACGGTAGTCGGCGAGCACGCGGTGGAGGTGACGACCCCGTTCAGGCTGCGAGGAAGTCGAGGAAGTCGAGGATGTCGGGCAGCGCCTGGCGGTCCTGGATCCAGAACGTGTGCCCGCCCTGGTACTCGCGGTACTCGGCGCGGGGAACCCGCTGGGCGATGTAGCGGCCGTTGGCCGGTGATGCGATGCCGTCGTAGCGCCCGCTGGCGACCAACGTCGGGCACGTGATCGCGTCGAGGCGGTCGGTGACGTCGTGACAGGCGCGGGCCTGGAGTTGTTCGAGCTCACCTCTGAGCGCGTCGGCGGACTTGTCGGCCGTGGTCCGTTGCGTCATGGCGTCGACGAGCATCTGGTCGCCGGGATGGTCGGCGAGCCACGCCGGGCTGAAGCGGGTGTCGAGCAACGTGAGGTACTGACTCGCACGCTCCGAGGCGCGCAGCAATGCGAGCTCGTGCAATGGATACGAGGGGGCCGGCCCGCCGGGGGAGGTGCACACCAGGGCGAGGCGCTCGACCCGCGCCGGCCACGTCACGGCGAACTCCTGGGCCACCATCCCGCCGAAACTCACACCGACCACTCGACATCGGTCCCAGCCGACATGGTCGAGGAGGGCGGCGGCGTCGGCTGCGTAGTCGGCCATGGAGGGGGGCGATGCCGCCACCGCCGTGCGCCCCAGCCCCCGCTGGTCGTGCACCAGCACCTCGAAGCGCGCTCGGAACGGCGCCAGCATCGGTTCGGTGGTGGCGATCGAGGCGCCCGAGCCGTTGAAGAACAGCAGCCGTTCACCGGCGCCCGCTCGCTCGAAGTAGACGTCGATGCCGTTCAGCCGCTCGATGGGCATCAGGCGAACGCCGCCCGCAGCCGAGCCGCTGCGTCGAGCTGGGCAGCACGCGCCTGGGCGACCATGTCGGCCATCCCGAAGAAGCCGTGGATCATGCCGTCGTAGCGGGTCATCGTCGTGGCGACCCCGGCGGCGGACAATGCGGCGGCGTACGCCTCACCCTCGTCCCGCAGCGGGTCGAACTCGGCGGTGATCACGTGGGCGGGAGGCAATGCGGCGAAGTCGCTCGCTCGTAGGGGCGACGCGTACGGGTGCTCGGCGCCCTCGCGCGTTCCCGTGTAGTGGAGCGTGAACCATTCCATGTCTCGACTGGCGAGCAGGTACCCGCTCGCGTTCTCGGTGTACGACGGCCGGCCGTCCCACGGCGTTCCGGTGACGGGGTAGATCAGCAGCTGGAACCCGATCGCCGGACCCTGACGGTCGCGCGCCATCAACGACACTGCGGCCGCCAGGTTGCCCCCGGCCGAGTCGCCGGCCACGGCCAGTTGCCCACCGACACCTCCCAGCGCACCGATGTTGGCCGCCGCCCACACGGTCGCCGCGTAGCAGTCGTCCGGCGCGGCCGGGAACGGGTGCTCCGGCGCCAGCCGGTAGTCGACCGACATCACCACCGCGTCGGCGTCGTTGGCGAGGGCGCGGCAGGTTGCGTCGTGGCTGTCGAGATCGCAGATCACCCAGCCGCCGCCATGGAAGAACACGATGGTGGGCCGGGTGCCTTCGAGCGAGGGGCGATAGATGCGGACCCCGATCTCACCGGCCGGCCCGGGGATCGTTGTGTTCTCGACGCTGGCGACGGGCTTGGGTTCGGGAGCCAGTGCCTGGCCGGCCTTGGATGTCTGGCGGATCTCCTGCGGTGTTCCGGCACTGAGATCGAACCCCATCTCGTTGATGGCCTCGAGCAGGGTGGAGACGACTGGATCGAGCGGCACGGAGTCCCCCTGGTGGTCGGTGTGACCCGCTGAACGGTAGACGGCCGTCGCCGAACATCCAGAGCCGGCCTGCGGCCCGCCGCTCGCGGCAACGTTCCGAAAATTCCGGCGCTCCAGTGTGTCGGTGGTCTCGGTAGTTTCGGGGCGATGCGCCATCCGTTGCTCGGTCTGTTGTCGGCTGCGGCGAGTGGCGACTTTCCGGACGCCGACGGTGGCGTGACGTTCGTGCCGCCGTTGGCGGGTGGACTGTCGGCCGTGGTGTCGTTCACCGGGCATGCGGTCGTGGCGACATCACTCGGGCCCCGGGACCTGATCGGGTTCGAGCTCGATGGCTTCGGTGGCGCGCTCGCTCCCGCGACGTTGCTCCTGTTGGCGCGTGGTGGCCGGGTCGGTGTCATCGACATCACCCTGGTCGCTCGCGGGATCGGCGGTGGTCAGCTCCCGCGCACCGACACTTGGGACGACCATCCACGCGTTCGCTACGCCCGATCGATCCGCGCCGATGTCGCCGTCCACGGCGACGAACGCGGCTTCGTCACCATCGCCGATGGGCTCGCTGGCCGGCGGGAGATGAGCATCGAGTTGGCGGCCCCTGAGGAGTCCCGCGGCACCGGCCGTCAGCTCATCGCTGCAGCACGCGGACTGGTGCCGAGCGGTGAATGGCTCTTCGCTGCCGTCTCACCCGGCAACGCCAGGAGCCTGCGGGCCTTCTTGTCGCAGGGTTTCGTGCCCATCGGCAGTGAGGTCCTGCTGTCGCCGGAGTCGGCCTGACGGTCGCCCGATGCGCCCAGTGATCACCGGACCGTGAGCAGGACGTCGTCGGTCGCGTGGCTCGTGAAACCTGATGGCCCGACCGGCTCGGTACCCGCCAGCGTGACGCGGCGCATCCGTCGTTCGGCGGTGCCGTAGTCGTCGATCGCGTAGTGCATGGTGGCCGCGTTGTCCCACATCACGACGTCGCCCGGTTCCCAACGGTGACGCAGCACGTGTTCAGGCTGGGTCGAATGCGCGTACAGCAGTTGGAGCAGGTGGTCGCTCTCGATGCGGGAATGGCCCACGAGGTGGGTGGTGAAGCCGGGGTTCACGAACAAGGCGCGGCGACCAGTGGTCGGGTGCACCCGCACCACGGGGTGGACGACTGCGGGTACGTCTGCGGCGGCGGCCAGCAGGGCGGCGGCGTCTTCGCGCGTGAGCGCGGTGTCGAACGGCTCGCCCCAGTAGGCGAGCGGCGAGATGCGATGCACCGCTCGGGCTTCGCCGAGCAGGGATTGCAGGCCGGGTGAGAGCGCGTCGTATGCGCCGCGCAGATCGGCCCACATCGTGTCGCCGCCGTGCGGGGGGACGACGTCACCCACCAGGATCGAAGCGGCCGGTGGGCGGGGCATGAACGTGACGTCGGTGTGCCAGCGGGCGTTGCGGCCTCCGTTGGCGCCGTCGAGTTCGAGGATCTCGGGGTGGCCGGGCATCCCGGGAACGACGGGATGCGCCGGGGTCGGGGTTCCGAGCCGGTGGGCGAGCGCCACCTGGTCGGCGGGCGAGAGGAACTGGCCTCGCACCACGAGCACGAGGTGCTCGTGCAACAGCTCGAGCACTTCGCCGGCCGCGAGCGGGTCGCTGAGCGAACCGCCGGTGAGCGATGCACCGAAGGTCCCGGTGAGGGGATCCGTGATCCATCGGGTCGTCGTGGTCATGGTGGTGCTCCGTACGGCGCGGGTGGCGACAGTTGGCAGGCCGGGCATCATGCTCGCGCGCGCCCCGTGCGCGGCGCGGGCCGGCGCGGCGCACACCGTTCGAGATCCGGCCACGAGGCTCCGAGCCGTCGAGCGGTGAGACCTCGCGACAGGATGGCGGGGTGAAGCTCGGACTCGTGCTCGGATACTGGCCTGCCCAACCGAACCGGGAGGCCGTGCCCCTCGCCCAGGACGCTGAACGGTTGGGGTACGACTCGGTGTGGACCGCCGAGTCGTGGGGGAACTGCGCGTTCACGTATCTCACGTGGATCGCCGCCCACACCTCGACGATCAAGCTCGGCACCGGTGTCGTGCAGCTCTCGGCCCGCACCCCGACGCGCAACGGCGATGGCGGCGATGACGCTCGACCACCTGTCGAACGGCCGGCTGATCCTCGGGCTCGGCGTGTCGGGCCCACAGGTGGTCGAGGGCTGGTACGGCCGGCCGTCCAACCGGCCGCTGGCCCGCACCCGCGAGTACGTCGAGATCATCCGGCGCCGCGCTTCGACGCGAGGGCCCGCTCGAGAACGACGGCGAGTTCTACCCGCTGCCGTATCGGGGCGAAGGGTCCACGGGACTCGGCAAGCCGCTCAAGATCATGACCCACCCGTTGCGGTCCGAGATCCCGATCTTCCTCGGCGCCGAGGGCCCGAAGAACGTCGACGCAGACCGCCGAGATCGCCGACGGCTGGCTGCCGCTCTACTACTCGCCGTACCGCCAGGAGGTGTACGCCGATCAGCTCGCTGCGGCGAAGCCCGGCTTCGAGATCAGCGCGCTCGGTGAACGTCACGATCACCGACGACGTCGCGGCCGGTCTGTGGCCGGTGAAGGCGTCGCTCGGCTTCTACATCGGCGGGATGGGCGCCAAGGGGCAGAACTACCACACCAAGTTGATGGCCCGGATGGGATTCGAGGAAGAGGCGTACCGCATCCAGGACCTCTTCTTCGCCGGCAAGCGCGACGAGGCCATCGCAGCGGTGCCCGACGAGTTCGCCGACGAGATCTCGCTCGTCGGTCCACCGAGCCGGATCAAGCAACGGCTCGAGGCGTGGGAGGCGAGCCCCGTGACGACGATCCTCGTGGGCGGTCGTGACGCCGACCAGCTCGAAGCCATCCGCGATCTCGTGCTCGACCACTGACGGGTCGGCCGCACATGCAGGGCCGGGCGATCGACACCTGCCTCCAGCTCCACGGCGAGTACGGGTTCATGACCAGCTGTCACCAGCTCGTGGTCAGACAGCGATCCGTCAACCTTCCGGGCGCCCAACGTTTCCAGACGCCTCGCGCGGTTGCCTTGGTGAGTTCGTTCCACGCCAGACACCGAGGCTCGGCGACGCGCCACAACGATTGCACGACACCTCGCTCGTAGATCTCGTAGGCGGCCCACACGCCGGGGTAGTCCTTCGGGGAGCCGACCTCGGTGACGGTCAGGCCACCGCGACGCCGGGCGCGGTTCCGGTGCGTGTGGCCGCTCGACACCAACGCGTGCGGTGCGATTGCAGCGAGACGATCCAGGAACGCCTCCGACTCGTCCTTCGGAATGCCGGTCGGGATGTAGTACGGGAAACGGGTCGTCATGAACTGGTGGTGCAAGAAGACGACGACCGGCCCTCGGACGGCCGCTCGCTCCGCAGCCGCGCACAGTTCGTCCACGATCGGCGCCAGCGTTCCGGAGTGGTGGCCGTCGACCCGGGTGTCGGCGACGAGGACGGTGGCCGGGCCGATCTGGTGGGCGTGGACCCGTTCGGCGACGGGATGTCCGGCTCGTGCCATCGCCGCTTCGAAGTCGGTCGATCTGATGTTGCCCCCGTCGTGGTTGCCGCCGATCACGAGGGTCGGCAGCTGGGCTGATGCGATGATCGGGACGATCAGGTCGTACTCGTCCTGCCGGTTGCCGTGGGCCAGATCGCCTTTCGCCACCAACAGGTCCGGGCCCCAGTCGCGCAGCTCGGCGAGCGCCGCTCGCGTGCACCACAGCGGATGGGCCTCGCGCCATTCCCGCCCGGACGAAACGGAGTGGAATCGGGGCCAGTGCCCCACACCGGTCTCGCCGACGTGGAGGTCCGAGATCGTCGCGACCCGAGCGAGCAGTTCACCGGCGGGCCTCGGCAGGGTTCGAAAGGTTGCGGCCGGTCGGTCGTTCATGCGCAGGGTGTAGGCGGTGTCGGGGGCGAGGCCGCGTACGGTCCACGCACCGAGCTCGACGGCGGGCTCGACGATGCACGTGCGATCGCCCACCTCGATGAGATCGTGGCGCGTGCTGGAACCGCGCCAGATCACCTGCGCGGCATCGGTGCTGGTCGCGAAGACCTCGAGCTGTCGCCTCACGTTGTGGGCTGCTTCACGACCCCGACAGCGCTGCCGCGAACCGTTGTGCTTCGCGTGTGCGGAGCGCAACGTTGATCCGCTGCCGCTCGAGGACCTGGTCGAGCGTCTTGGCCGCCTGGGCGATGCGGTGCTCGGCGAAGAAGCCCTGCACGTCGGCTTCGTCCTCCGGTCGGTTGAGCAACCTGACCGGATCGATCATCCGAACGATCGTGCTCGAAGGGAATCGCTCGTTGGCCTCTGCCCATCGTTCCCGCACGATCCGCCACGCGACCTGGCCGTGGTCTCGGTTGGCGATGCAACGACTCAGGAGGAACGGCGCGTTCTGCGAGCGAACCTCGCCCGAGAAGGCGAACTCAGCGGCCCGCCGTAGCAGTTCCGGGTCGGTGAACTCGGCGAGGGCATACAGCGATCGCAACTGTTCCTGGGGGGTCGGGGCGGAGCGGAATCCTTCGACGAACCGCTCGAAGTCGCCGACGTCGCCGGTGTTCGCGACCACCGATGTGGCCGCGGCGATCAGCTCGGGATCCGCGCCGGCGGGGTCGGCGCGCGCGGTCTCGTAGAGCGCGCGCGCCCGGGCGGCGGCTTCGGCGTCGCCTCCGAGCACGGCGACGAGCCCGACGAGCAGACCCCTCCGCTTGCTGGTGAGTTCGCCCTCACCCGGGGCGGGCTCCCAACCCAGACGCGCCAGCGCCGGACCGGCGAGGTGCCGTACCGACTCTTTGAAGGCGGCGAGCGCGGGGCCTTCGACCAGACGGCTGCACGCTCGCAGGCCGTTGGCCAGCGCCTGCCACACCCCGAACTCGGACTCATCGCCGAAATCTGCGGCGAATCGGGTGAAGTCGTGCGCGGTCATCTGCCCGGCCACGACGGCTGACCATGCATCGTCGACCAGGTTGTAGCGCTCGAGGGTCGACAGCTCGGCGAGGGCCGCGCCGGACAACCGTTGGCGCAACGTCTCGGCGTAGGCGACCCGGTAGAAGCCGTAACCCCCTGCGTTGACCACCACCACCGCATCGGTGGCGAGCAATGGGAGCCGGTGTTCATCTCCCTCGAGCAGGACCTTGACCTCCTCGGTGCGCTCGCCCGCTCGCTGACGGACATGGACCGGAACGACCCAGCGCGCGGGATCGTCGGCTGCGGCAGCGGTGAAGCCGAAGCGCGTCTGGCGCAGGACCACCTCGGTGGCGTCGCTGGACAGCTCGGCCGTGACGAGGGGGTAGCCCGCCTGCCAGATCCAGCTGTCCATCATCCGTCGCGCCGGCTCACCGGTGGATTCCTCGATGGCGTCCCACAGATCGTTCGTCTCGGTGTTGCCGTAGCTGTGGGTGGCCAGGTAGCGGTTCACTCCGGTCCGGAACTGTTCCTCGCCCAGGTACTGCTGCAACATCCGCAGCAGGGCGCCGCCCTTCTGGTACGTCAACACGTCGAACATGCCCTCACAGTCGGCGGGGGAACGGACCTCGAACTCCACGGTTCGGGTCGTCGCCAAGGAGTCGACCTCGAACGCAGCGGTGCGCTCGAGCCCGAAGCTGATCCATCGCTCCCACCCCGGCCGGTAGGCGTCGCACGCCATGATCTCCATGAACGTGGCGAATGCCTCGTTCAGCCAGATCCCGTTCCACCAGCTCATCGTCACGAGGTCGCCGAACCACATGTGGGCGAGCTCGTGGGTGATGACGTCGACCACCGACTGCGTTTCGGCCTGGGTGGCGGTTGCGGGGTCGATGAGCAGCAGGTTCTCTCGGAACGTGATGCAACCGAGGTTCTCCATCGCGCCGGCCGCGAAGTCGGGGAGCGCGACCAGGTCGATCTTCTGCCCGGGGTAGGGGATGCCGTAGTACCGCTCGAACCAGTCGACGGTGAACGCCGCGCAGTCGAGGCTGAGGCCGGTGAGGTGGCCCTTGCCGGGCAGGTGGACGACGCGCAGCGGGATGCCGTTCACCTCGACCGGTTCGGTCGCTTCGAGCGGCCCGACGACGAACGCCACCAGGTACGACGACATCACCATGGTGTCGGCGAAGGTGATGGTCACCAGTTCGCCCTCGACCTGTCGGGACTGCTCGGGGCTGTTCGAGATGGCCAGCAGGTGAGGCTCCACCGTGAGGCTGATGCCGAAGACCGCCTTGAAGTCGGGCTCGTCCCAGCACGGAAAGGCGCGGCGGCAGTCGGTGGCCTGCAGCTGGGTCGTGGCGATGACGTGTTCGGCTCCGTCGGCATCGGTGAACGTCGATCGGTAGAAGCCGCGCAGCTTGTCGTTCAGCACGCCGGTGTACTCGATGGTGAGCGTCGCCGGGCCGGCGGCGAGCGGCGCTGTCAACTCGATCGTGAGCCGCTCGGTGGATTCATCGAGCTGGAATCCGGTCATCGGAATCGGGCGGCCCGTCGCGTCGGTGACCTCGATGCCGCCGATGTCGAGCTCGATCGAGTTGAGGACGAGCGTCGAGGTCGATTCCACCACATCGAGCGCGATGCGGACCCGACCGCCGAACGTCTCGGCCTCCAGATCCGGCGCAAGGGTCACGTCGTAGCGGCGGGGCAACGTGTGCCGCGGGAGTCGGTACGGGTTGGCGGGCGTCGTCACGACGTGCGAGCGTACCGGGGTGGTGCTCGGCCCCGGAGTGCGCCTGCAAACCGGGTTGACCGCACGATCGAGCGCGGCGACAAGTAGCGTCGTCCCACGTGCCCGAGCGTGAACCCCCGTCAGTGCCGCCGAACGAGCCAGCGGGTGGCGCCCCGGACCTCAGGTCAGCACCCGACGTGGCCGAATACGACGTGGTGGGCATCGGGAACGCGCTGGTCGATGTGATCGCCCACGCCGGCGACGACTTCCTCGACGCCGAATCGCTCGTGAAGGGGGCCATGACGCTCATCGACACCGAGCGCGCCATGTCGCTGTACCGGGTGCTCGGCACCTCGGTCGAGATGAGCGGCGGCTCGGCCGCCAACACCATGTGTGGCGTGGCCAGCTTCGGGGGGCGGGCCGCCTACATCGGCAAGGTGTCCAACGACGATCTCGGCCAGGTGTTCGGCCACGACCTGCGCGCCGTCGGCGTGCAGTTCCGTCCCGGTGCGCCCGACGGAGAGACCCCGACCGGTCGGTGCCTGATCGTCGTCACCCCCGATGCGCAGCGGACGATGAACACCTACCTCGGGGTGTCGTCACTGCTGTGCCCCGACGACCTCGATCTCGCGACGATCGCCGCCGGTCGGGTGCTGTACATGGAGGGCTACCTCTACGACCGGATCGATGCCAAGGCGGCGTTTCGCCACGCCGCATCGGTCGCCCACGAAGCCGGGCGGATGGTGTCGCTCACGCTGTCGGATTCGTTCTGCGTCGATCGTCACCGCAGCGACTTCCGGGCGCTCGTCACCGACTCGGTGGACCTCGTGTTCGGCAACGAGGACGAGCTGTGCGCCTTGTACGAGGTCGGGGATTTCGACGACGCCGTCGCAGCCCTCCGGCGTGACAGCGCGATGGCGGCCATCACGAGGGGTAAGGACGGCTCGGTCATCGTGACCCATGATGCGGTGCTGCCCGTCGCCGCCGAACCGGTCGCGCACGTGGTCGACACCACTGGCGCCGGCGACCTGTACGCGGCGGGGTTCCTCTACGGCCTCACCCACGGACATGATCTCGTCGAATGCGGCCGGCTCGGCTCGATCGCGGCGGCCGAGGTCATCTCCCACGTCGGGCCCCGCCCGCTCGTCGAGCTCCGTCGGCTGGCCTGAAGGCTCCGGGAAGCGACCTCTGGCCCTTGCCGGAGCTGATCGGCCGGTCAGAATGCCGTGGTGAGCGAACTTCACGAGCTGGCCCGGGCCTGGCAATCGGTCGACCCTGATCCCGACACGCGGGCCGAGATCGATCGGCTCCTGGAGGCCGACGACGAGCACGGTCTCGCCGATCGGTTCGCCGGCCGGCTCCAGTTCGGCACGGCCGGCCTCCGTGGGGCGTTGGGGGCCGGGCCGATGCGGATGAACCGGGTCGTGGTGCGCCGGGCCGCGTGGGGTCTCGTGTCCTACCTGCTCGAAAAGGATCCCGACGCCGCTCGCCGGGGGATCCTGATCGGCTGCGATGCTCGGCGGAACAGCGACGTGTTCGCACTCGACACCGCGCGGGTGGCAGCCGCGTTCGGAGTGCGGGCCATGCTCCTGCCCGATCGCATCCCGACGCCGCTCCTTGCGTTCTCGATCACCGAAGTCGGTGCGGCCGCCGGCGTGATGGTGACCGCGTCCCACAATCCACCGGCCGACAACGGCTACAAGGTGTACCTGGGCGACGGTGCCCAGATCGTCCCGCCGTGCGACGCCGAGATCTCGGCGTGGATCGATCGAGCGCCCACCGACGTGCCGGTCGCCGGGTTGACCGACCTCCTCATCGAACGGCTCGGCGACGGACCCCTCCAGACCTACCTCGCGGCGATGCATCGAGTCGAGGGACCGTTCGACGTGAACGTCGCCTACTCGCCCCTGTGCGGCGTGGCCGGGCGGACGTTGCTCGCCGCCTTCGACCGGGCCGGCCTGCCGCCGCCCACGGTGGTGGCGGACCAGTTCGAACCCGACCCGACGTTCGGGACCCTCACGTTCCCGAACCCCGAGGAACCCGGGACGATGGACCGGCTGATCGATCTGGCGCGAGAGATCGGAGCCGATGTCGCGTTGGCGAACGATCCGGATGGTGATCGCCTCGGCGTGGCCATCCCGTGTGCGGATGGAACTTGGCGAAAGCTCGCCGGTGACGAGATCGGGTGGTTGCTCGCCGACCATGTCCTGGGCGGCACCGCGGGCGATGACCGCCTGGTGGTGACCACTTACGTGTCGTCGACATTGCTCGGCGCGATGGCGGAGGCGGCCGGCGTGCAGTACGCCGAGACCAGCACCGGCTTCAAGTGGATCGCTCGGGCCGTGCTCGACCGTCCGGAGCTCCGGTTCGTGTTCGGGTACGAGCAGGCGCTCGGCTACCTGGTCGCCCGCCGACCGCTCGACAAGGACGGCATCAGCGCAGCGGTCCGGTTCACCGAGCTCACCGCCGCGGCCCGCTCCGAGGGACGAACGATCGAGGACCGCCTCGACGCCATCGCGGCACGGTTCGGTCGCCACATCACGTTCGAGACCTCGGTGCGCATGGAGTCGGCCGCGGGCCTCCAGGCGGTGGCCGCGCTGCGCGCCGACCCGCCGGCCGAGCTGGCGGGCCGGCCGGTCACCGACGTGCAGTGGTTGGCCGAGGCCGGCCTCCTCCGCTTGCACCTCGGCGGTTCGACGCGTGTGCAGATCCGCCCGAGTGGCACCGAACCCAAGGTCAAGATCTACGGCGAAGCCGTGGGCGAGAGTCCCGAAATCCTGGTCCACGCGGCGGCTGAGCGGCTCCACGCCGGCGCTGCCGGGGTTTCCGCCCGCTGAATGCGAGATCGACTGATCGCGCCCACGGCGGACCGAGTCGAATCCCGACTCAACCGGTAGGTTTTCGTCTCATGGCTGCCACTGTCCGAATCCCCACCACCTTGCGCCCCCTGTCGGGCGGCGCTTCGAGTGTGCAGTTGGAGGGGTCCACCCTGGCAGAGGTGCTCGCCGGCCTCGAATCCGCCCATCCCGGGTTCAGGGATCGGCTGCTCGACGACAGCGGGGCGCTGCGCCGATTCGTCAATGTGTTCGTGGCCGACGACGACGTGCGCTACCTGCAGGGTCTCGAGACGCCCGTCAAGGACGGCGACACCATCTCGATCATCCCGGCCGTCGCCGGAGGCTGATCCTTTCCGGGATCGCCAGCTGATCAGCCAGCGATGAGTTCGAGGAGCTCGGTCCGGCTCCCCGGGCCCAGGCGGGGTTCGGGCGCTCGCTGATCCCGGTCGTTCCAGACGGCCAGGACTCTGGCCATCACGTCGGGGTCGGTGATCAGCGTCTCGGGCGGGGTGAGCAGGTTGAGGTTGCGCATGAACGCCCGCAACACCACGGGATCGGTTCGCAGTGCCGGGAGCAGTCCGTCTCTCAGCACGCCCCGCATGAACGCCCGCGGGTCGTCGGTCGCCGCGTCGGGATCCTCACCGGCAAGCAGTGCGTCGGCCACTCGGCGGGCCTCCTGGTCCTGGGCGACCGTGGAGCGGTACCAGGGCAGGAGCTCGCGGCGTACCGCAGTGTCGTAGGCCGCGGCGATCGCGGCCAGGTCGAGCGGTTGCTCGATCGCTGCGCCGACGGCGGCGCCGAGCAAGTGCGCCGACCAGAAGCCCGTGGAGCATCCCCGTCCGTAGAGCGGATTGGTGCAGAGCAGGGCGTCGCCGACCGCGACGAGTCCCAGGACGACGGGGTTGCCGTGTTGGACGTACTCGCGCCAGCGGTTGAGCAGCCCGGCCATCACGTGGACCTCGGCGGTGATCGGCTCGGCGCGGCCGTCGAGCCACGGGCGGGCTGCCTCCAGGTGCCGGGCCGCGGCATCGAAGACATCCGGATCGGAGAGCCGGGTGCGCAGCTCGGCGTCGCCCGACGGGGTGGCCAGGGTGATCGAGAACGCACCGTTGTCGCCGATGAACACCCCGTACTTGACGTAGCCGAGGTCGCCGCCGATCGCCCCCGCACGGGGCGGGACCTCGGCGCCCGGCCGGAGTTTGTAGAAGCGCGACAGGTAGACGATCCCGGTGTCCTCGACCGTCTCGGTCACCTCGGCGGCGCCGATCTCGGCGAGCCACTCGGGCACGACCGACCGTCGGCCGCCCGCCGCGACCACGAGGTCGGCGGCCAGGGTGGAGCCGTCGGACAGTCGTACGCCCGTCACGGTCGGCGGCGTTCTCGTTCCCGTGCCGACCGCGGGACCGGGACCGAGGACCAGGACCGGCATCGGCATCGGATGAGGTCGACTTCGAGGTGAGCCCGGCGACGGCAGAGCCGGTGTGCAGCTCGACGAGTCCTTCGTCCAACACCGTGCGGCGCAGCACCCACTCGAAGGTGGTTCGCCGGCAGGCCAGCATCGACAACTCGGCGTCGTCGGGTTCCGCCACGAACCCCACCATGGTCGGCGGGAGGTCGTCGCCGAAGCGGAGCTCCCTCGCCCCGGCTGCGAGCAGCGATTCGAGCACGTCCGGGTGATGTGCTCGCAGGAGGGTGACGAGGCGAGCGAGAAACGCATGGCTGTGGCGAACCTGGGGCGCGCCGCGTCGGTCCCAGGAAAAGGCTTCGTCGGCCGAGGCCGGCATCGGCGTGTCGTCGCGCTCCAGCACCGTCACCCGATGGCCCGACCGCGAGAGCTCCAGTGCGGTTCCCAGCCCCGAAACCCCGCCGCCGATCACGAGCACGTGCGCCATCGGCGCAACGTAGATCGAGGTGCCGATGGCGGAGGTACCGAGCCTCGTCGATCCGTTCGCCATCGTCAGCCGCGGCAAATCCTCCCCTGAACCGGAGCGCCGGCCGCCTGACCAGGTCTTCGGCTCCGAACGAGCTGAACAGGGGAGGGTTTCGCTCCCGCATCCCAGGAAGCAGAGCCCGGGGAAGGCTCAGACGGCGATCGCCAGGTGGGTGCGCGGCTCGCTCGGCTCGGGGTCGCCCGCCCGGGCCAACGTCGACGGCACGAAGCGGCGCGCCGCTTCTGGTGAGTCCAGGGTCGCGGCGTCCCACCAGGCGAGCTCGGAACCGGGGAACGTCAGCGGGTGCCAGAACACCGCGGCCAGGGTCAGACCCGCAGTCAGCAACCGGTCGACGGCCCACACGACGAACGTGGTGCGAGTGTCGTGGTAGTCGGGGAGCGAGCCCAGCGTCATCCGGATGACGCCGAGTGCGCCGGCCGCGTCGTGGCGGCGGATCAGCCCGGCGGCGATCAGGATCAGCTGACGGTGGTCGGGGAGCTCGGTCGGCGTGGCGCCGGTCTCGAGCGCGTCGGCGAGTTGGTCGGCGAGGTGGTCGAGCTGCTTCGTGGACATGTCTTCCAGGATGGGGGCACGGACGGTGCGAATCCCGCCGATCTCTGCGGCATACTGGTGCGTGTGGCCGAGGAATTCGCACCGCTGGACAAGATCGACCGAGAGATCCTCAGTATCTTGAGAGATGACGCCCGAATCCCCTGGTCGACGTTGGGGGATCGGGTGCACCTGTCGGCCAATGCCGTGGCCGATCGGGTTCGGCGTCTCCGCCAACGCGGGGTGCTGCGACGGTTCACCGTCGATGTCGACCAAGCGGCGCTCGGGCGGGACCTCGAAGCGGTCATCGACGTCACCATCGCCAGTGATCCGAGCGAGTTCATCGAACGGGTTCTCGGGCGCGACGAGATCACGTGGATGAGCTACATCACCGGCCCCGTCGACTTCCGCATGAACGTTTCATGTGCGGGCACCAAGGGCCTCGACGACCTGCTCGTGTTCTTCAAACAGAACGGCGTTCGCGAGACGAACACCACCGTCGTGCTGCGTCGGGTGCGCTAAATCTAAACGCCGCGACCGGCAGGAGGGCGGCGCAGCCTTCCAAGCTGGCTATGCGGGTTCGATTCCCGTCACCAGCTCTCAGAAAAGTCCATCTATAACTGAGGTGCCTGCTCCGGTAGGGGTTGGTGGTCACGTAGGGTGACCTCGGGAGGGGTGCTGGCAGCGACGGAAATGCCCTGGGCTTCGGGCTCGTTGAGCTGATTGTTGCTGGTGCTCGTCTCCCGAGCAGACCCGGTTGAGGAGATTGGTGGGGACCTGGTTCAGGCCTGTCAGGGTCGGGGTCCTGGTGCACCGTATGACTTCAGATGGTCGGGTGGCCTGCGTGGTCGCTGGTGTCTGTCTGGGCGGGTGGTGTCGGGGACAGGCCGAGGGTTCGAGCGTGCTCGAGGGCTCTCCCGTCACAGCATCCACGCAGCCGCCCGGGTCGTGATTGTCGAGGCCACCTTCCGGGGGCGCTGCTCCAGCAAGACAGGAGAACCCTCGATGATCATTGAGGCTAGCCAACCCGGTGTTGTCGCCGGGATCGACGCGGCGGTTGTGGCCGCTCATCAAGTCGCTATCCGTGATGGTGACCGGTGGGTGCGGTTCAGAGTGATGCCGACGTTGGCGGGGATGGCGGAGCTGACTGAACGGCTGCGTCCCTACGCGGGGGCGATGGTGACGGCGGAACCAACCGCAGGGACGTGGTTGCCGTTGGGGGCGGCTGTTCGGGCGGCGGGATGCCGGTTCCAGCTGGTCGAAACGAAGGCGTCGGCCCGGCTGCGTGAAGCGTTGGCCGGCAAGAACAAGACCGACCGGATCGACTCGGTGATGCTCGCCGAGGCCGGCCGTCTGTTCCGGATCCCCGATCAGCCGGCACCGTCAGCGGAGTTGATCGGGATCCGCCGTGCGGTGATCCGCCGCCATCGAGCCACGGTCGAGGTGCATCGCGCCGAGTCCCGCTTGTGGGCGATCGCGGCGTGGGCGTTCCCCGATGTGTGGCGAGCTTGCCAGGGCCACACCCTGGCCCAACCCATGCTGGACCGCTGGCCGCACCTGCGGTCCCTTGCCCACGCGAGGGTCGAGTCGATCACCGAGCTCGTCGCCGCGCATTCCAAGAGCCCCAACCCTCGCCGCCGAGCGGACAAGATCCGTGAGGCTGCCGGCGGATGGGAGCTGTTCTGGATGGGTCGCCTCGACCTCGACGCGGTGGCGTGGGAGGTCGGCGAGATGCTCGACGACATCCACGTCGCGGAACGGAACCAGAAAGCGGCCACTCGTCAAGCCCTCACGCTGCATCGTGCCGTTCACGGGCCCAGTGACATCCTGTTGTCGATCCCCGGAATCGGGGAGATCACTTCTGCGGTCACGCGTGGCTGGTTCACAGGCCCGGGACAGTTTCCCACGGCAAAACACGCCGCCGCATTCGTCGGGCTCGACCCGTCGCGTTGGGAGTCCGGGTTGACCGCGTCGCGGTCCCGGCACATCACCAAAGAAGGCCCGCCGGCGCTGCGGCTTGTGTACTACCAGGCAGCGAACATCGCTCGCCGTCACGATCCGCAACTCGCTGAGCACTACCGCCGGTTGATGGTCAACGCTCACCACAACCACATCTCGGCATGCTGCGCTGTCGCCCGCAAGCTCGTCTGTCGCGCCTGGGCAGTGATCGAGAACGACAACCCCTACGAGATCCGCGACCTCGACGGCACACCACTCACCTGGACCGAGGCAACACGACGAGCGAACGAGCTCGCCGTGCCAGCCGAGGTCCGCGCCCGACGCAGAGCACACCAACACCGCAGCCGACTCGACAACGACTGACCACCCCGACAACCAGCGCTCGATCCGACCGCGACCGACGAACCCCCGACGGCCGTCAACCGCAGCGCGCCCACACACCGTGACAACGACACCCTTGACGGAAATTAGGAGATCAGCTCAGAGTGGCCGTACAAGCCGGTTCAATGCGCCACAATGCGCCAACGGGCGTAGCGGCCCGTTTCCGTCAGCTCGATCAGGCCCTCGTCGGACAGTGTCTCGAGGAGCCGCTGAACGGTGCGACGAGGCTTGCCTGTCTCCTCGACGACCTTCGATACGGACGTGTCGCCGACTCTCCCGATGATCTGGAGCACCTCGACCTGGTCGGCCGAGAGTCCGGCGGTGAGCCGCTCCGGGAGGTTGCCGGGCCGAGTGAATGTCACCCGCGTCGTCAGCGGTTCGGTCGCGATCGCTGGGGCGAAGAGGCCGTGTGCCACGGTCAGCTGCATCATGCGGCCAACGCCGACGCCCCACGCCTCGATCAGACCACGGCGGAACATCACGTCCGCCATCGTCGGGTTCCAGGGCCGCGACTCGTGCAGCGACAACAGCCGGTCCACGGTCATGCCCCATGCCAGGGGGCCGGGCGATGCAACCTCGACTCGATCGTCGTAGACGGCCACGCTCACCGCGCCGCTGATCGCATAGTCGCGATGTGCGAGTGCATTTGCGCACGCCTCGCGAAGCGCCTCGGCCGGGATCTCGGGAGTGTCGACGCGCACGGTCGCTCCCGCCGGAAGCTCGGAGCGCAAGCGGAGGTGATCGGCGAGGAACTGCGTCGCGTGACGCAACAACACGAAGAGGCCGCCGCGGATCAGCTGGTCGTCGCTCACCACGGCAAGGCGATCGGTGCCGAGGAATCGGCCGAGCCGCAGCGCGCACTGCGGGTAGGTGGCGCCGAGCGCATCCGCCGGCCAAACAGCGCGACGGCGGCATTGGTGATCTCGCCATCGTCGGTCAGGAGGTTGAACCCTTGGAGCGCACCGTCGAGGTCGGTGGCGGCGTCGGGCGGGATCCGACCGAGCGCGATCCCATCTCGGACCGCGGCGGCAATCTCGGCTTCGTCGAGCACGGCACGCCCGACCGAGGCGGGCTCGAGTTCCCAACGGTTGCCGGCGTGGCGGGTCTCCACCGTGATCTGCTGGGCACGCTCCTCGGTCAACGCCTCGGTGACCGCACCCGAGCGCACGTAGGCGCGTCCCCGGAAGCGGTACGGCCGGTCGGCGCCCCGCTCGACGATGACGGCGAGTACCTCGCGATCGGCGTCGATGACGCATCGTTGGACGGTGTAGGGCGGGTGCGGGCGGATCTCGGCAAGCGACTGCACCAGCCGCTCCATCGTGCGCACCGACACCTGCTGCCCGACGGGCGTGCCATCGGTATCGACGCCGAACAGGACGGCGCCGCCGCGCTGATTCGCCATGGCACAGACCGTCCGGGCGCCCCGCTCGTGCTCGGCGGTGGAACGCTTGAACTCGACGGTCTCGGACTCGCCGTGGGCGGCGAGATCCCGCACCTTCTCGATCGTCAGATCTCGACCGGCGTTCACGTCGCCTCCCGCGATCTGTCGCCCGAATCGTTCGGGCGTGAGGCGATGAGGGCGTCCAACTGGGCGATCACGTGCCGACAGCGATCCGCCATGCCGGACGAGAAGCGGCGGGTGCCGCTCGCCAGGTCCCGAGTGATCGCGCCGGTCATGCCGGCCAAGGTATTCGCCGCGCAGCTGAGATCGTGGGAGCAGTCGCCCCACAGCCTGTGGGACGATTCCGTCGCCCCGCCTCTCCCCGGCGCAGAGCCGCACGTGGCCAGGGTGCGGCCGGGAGACGCCGGCATGGTTCATCGCCACGGGTGCCACGAGGCGACCACGTCGACGGTGCCGCCCTCGACGAGTTCGACGAGCGCGGACTCCGGGATGCGGACATGTCGCCCGAGCTTCATATAGCGCACCCGACGTTCGGCGATGAGGCGCTCGATGAAGCGGCGGGTGACGTTGAGCGAATCGGCCGCCTCGGTCTTGGTCAGGAGCGGGTCGGGTGATCGCCGGCGGGACCGGGGACTGGCCGAGGGGCTCGAGGCCCGAGCGCTAGCGATCGGGGCAGACGCGGTCACCGCGCCCGAGTGGGCCGGGTCGCGGCTGTGGCTGCACGCTGACCTGCACCCGGCCAACGTGCTCACGACGGATGGTCGCATCTGTGGCGTGGTCGACTTCGGTGAGCTGTGCGCGGGCGATCCGGCCCTCGATCTCGCCGCTGGATGGATCCTCCTCCCGGACGTGGCGGCGATCGACCAGTTCCGGGCCGCGTCGCCGCTCGCCGGGGACGAGTCGACGTGGCGCCGGGCCCGGGGCTGGGCCGTGTGGCGAGCGCTCGGTTGTTTGCTCGTCGCCGAATCGGGCCCGCCCGGGCCTGGAGTCGGGCAACGATCCGCTCGAACACCACCCGGCGGCGAAGCCGGTCGATCGACACGCCCGAGTCGCTTGCCTGCGTCGTGAGCCGTTGTTCGATCGCCCGGCGGAGTGCGCCCGGTGTGTCGTAGCTCATGAGGCACGAAGGGCGAGCGCCCGTTCGATAGCGAGGGCGCCCTTCAGGTCGATCTCCTCGGCGCGGGCCCGGAGTTGCTTCAGCCTGAACATTCCTCGATCGGTCGCTTCCTCGATCGCCCGCGCCAGCTGATCGAGATCCGCACCTGCCGCCGCGATGTCAATGATGGACCGCAGCGGGGAGGTGAGCCTGAAGCCGCCACCGTCGACCACGTCGGTGAGTGCAAGGGTGGCTCGATGGAGCACAAGGGCGGAGTCGGTCATCGTGAATCCGGGAGGGACGGACAGGTGCACCTTCGACGCCTCGAACTCGCCGAGGCGGTGGACCTCGAGGGCCGACTCGTGGGAGACGACGCCACGGTTCTTGGACCACAGGGTCCAGCGGGCGAACTCGTCGTGGACTTCGGGCACCCACTCGGCGAGACGGAAGACGCCACGGTCGACACGAAGCCAGTTGCCGGACAGCGAGCGGAGGGGCCTGTCCGCAGCTACTCTCCATTCACGGGCGCACCAGGTGGGTGCTTTGCAGCGGTCAGCGGCGGTTCTTGAGCGATAAGGCGGACCACGATGCATGTGAGCGAGTTGACCCTGAAGGGCTTCCGGGCGAGCGCTGGTTCGAGCTGACCGTCAAGTTCCGGCTGGACGACGACCCGATTACCGAGGGCCCGCTCGGACAGGTGCTGCGGGCCCGCTCTGCGAAGGCGGAATACGAGTCGACGCTCCCGAGTCATCCGACGCACGAACATCAAGTCGATGTCGTGACAAGTCCATTCCAACGTGCAACATGAGGTGGGGTCTCCTTTGGCGATCTCCCTGTCTGACAACCCGGAGGGTGTCACGGGGGGCCCCGCGTCATGGCGTTCAGCGGTATCGCTGCAGCTGGGCTTCGTCGTTCCGGGCCTCGCTGCGGGGCCGCCGCGGCGTAATCGCGGCCTTACGGTGCCGGTCGCGGACGGGTGCGTTCGGGTGTCACCGGTTCACGAGGATCCTGGCCATACTCGCGATCGTGTCTCTCATCGATGTGGACGGGCTCGCGAAGGCATTGGCGGAGTTCGCTGCCGAACGTCGCTGGCAACCGTTCCACACCCCGAAGAACCTGACGCTCGCTCCGGATGGCCAAGCCCATGGTTCTGGGGGTCGGGGTCGAGCTCCATCAGCGCTTGCCATGAGGCGAGCTGCCGTCCCACGAGCGGAGGGAAGACGATTGTCGGGCGCTCAGCCATCGTGGAGCCGGTGTTCGCCGGCGATGCGATGCCGAGGGTCCACTGATTCGAGGAGGTCGAGGCCGACAGCTCGCGGGGAGCGAGCGGGCCGTGGTGGATGGTCGGCCAGATGTGGTCGGCGACGACCCGCAGGCGAACCGGCCCGAACGGGTTCTCGACGATCGGCACCGCGTCGCTGATCTGGGCGAGCCCGGCGGCGGGTACGTAGATGTCGGCCCACGCGTTGCCGACCCGGATGCCCGCCAGCTCCCCGGAGTGGATCATCTGGCGGACGCGTTCAGGGGAGACCCCGAGCTGCCGGGCCGCATCCTTCAACGGCATGATGTCCGAGTCATCCGCCCAGCCCGGATCCCTCGGAGACCCTCCGGGCGCCAACCCGCCCGATGGACGGCTCATGCCCGGAGGGCGAGCGCGCCCTTCAGATCGATCGAGATTTTCGCACGGCGATCGAGTCGCTCGTCGGTCGTCGTTCTGACGGGCGGGTGATCGGGATGCCATACGATGCACAGGTTGGGTTGGGTTCTGAAACTGATGGGAACAGGGGAAGAATGAACGACATCAGCGTTGCCATGTTCACGGTCGCGAGCCAAGACGCGGCCGTCGCGTTCTACACGGAGAAGCTCGGGTTCGAGCTGCGGTCCGATACTCGCTTCGGACCGAACGATGAGTATCGGTGGGTAGAGGTGGCCCCGCCCGGCTCACATGCCCGCCTGGCCCTCAACGAGCCGATGGGCGGATCCCCTGGCGGTGGCGGCATCGGCGTGGAGACCGCTGACGTGTTCGCCGAGCACCGCCGGCTGAGCACCATCGGCGGCATCGATCTCGATCCCGAACCGATGCAAACTCCAGGCGCCCCACTGCTGTTCATGCTGCGCGACCCCGACGGCAACAGCATCGCCGTCGTCCAGTCATCCGAACCGACGACCTGAACGAGACGCCCATGACGCCGAAGAACACGATCTGCTTGTGGTTCGACCGCGACGCGCTCGAGGCCGCGCAGTTCTACGCCGTCACCATTCCCGATAGCTCGGTCGGCGAGGTGATGCGAGCGCCGGGCGACTACCCCGATGGCAAGGAGGGCGACGTGTTGACGGTGGAGTTCACCGTGGCCGGGATCCCCTGCGTCGGGCTGAACGGCGGGCCGGCGTTCACACAGAGCGAGGCGTTCTCGTTCCAGATCGCCACCGATGACCAGGCCGAGACCGATCGGCTCTGGAACGCCATCGTCGACAACGGTGGAGAGGAGAGCGCCTGCGGTTGGTGCAAAGACCGATGGGGCTTGTCGTGGCAGGTCACCCCACGAGCACTCACCGACGCGCTGGCCGACCCCGATCGTTCCGTCGCGAAGCGGGTGTTCGACGCGATGATGACGATGGGCAAGATCGACATCGCCACCATCGAGCAAGCCCGAAGGGGCTGACACCTCGCGACGCGGCAGGTCAGTACTGGTCGTGGCGGTGGAGCCAGGCCATCGACCAGGGCAGGGAGTCTTCGTCGCGACCCTTGGCGGTGACGTCGAGGATCTGGTAGGCGGTGTTGAACACGTCGAGGCCGCGGGCGTAGCAGCTGTAGGTGTGGAACACGTCGCCGTCGTGGCGGACGAACGCGCTCAGGCCGGGCGACTCCTCGGAGGGGTGTTCGACCGCGGCGAAGTTGTAGGTCTCGGCGTGGGAGACGCCGTAGTCATGATTGAACGTCGATCCGAACGACGACACCCAGTTGAACGTCCAACCCATCCGTGCCCGGTAGGTCTGGAGGGCGGCGAGCGGGGCGCGGGAAACGGCGATGAGCGTGGTGTCGCGATGAGCGAGGTGGACGGTGATCCCGTTGTAGTTGTCGGCCCAGAACGAACAGCTCGGGCAGCCCTCTTCCCAGTCGGGACCGAACATGAAGTGGTAGACGACGAGTTGCGAGCGGCCTTCGAACAGCTCGCGCAACGAACGCTCGCCGTCGACGGTGTCGAACCGGTAGTCCTGCTCGACGCGGACCCAGGGCAGCGCCCGCCGGGCCTGGGCGAGTTCGTCCCGGCGTCGGCTCAGGTCCTTCTCGGCTTCGAGGAGCGCGACGCGCTCTCGGAGCCACTCGTCGCGAGTTGCGACCCTGGGCCCGCCGATCGTGGTCATGGATTGCGGCCCAGGAACGCCACGAGCTTGGTGGTGGAGCTCGCATCGGCCGGCACGGCAACGGCTGGGTGGAAGCCGGCGAAGCCGCGGATCTCGTCGGTCACGAACCCCTGGCAGATGCCGAGCACGAAGTCGGCGAGCTCGCCGGGGAGCTCGGACGGTTGGCCCGTGGCGCGGGCGATGTCGGTTGCGTGGGTGGCCGTGTCGAGCAGATTGATGCCGAGTGCGGCGGCGGCGGGCATGGGGCCGGCACCGATGTTGACCTCACTGGCGAGATCGGTTCCGGTCCACGCCGCGAGTGTGCTGTCGGCGAGGGAACGGAACTGGGCCGCGGCATCGTCGGCCAGGACGAATCCGGGCCCGTCGGGCTGGGGTGCATCACCGCGAACGGCGCTCCCGATGCCCGCGACGACACCGAGCGTGTGTCCGAGCAGTGCCTGCACGTCCCATTCGGTGCACGGAGTGGGGTTGGTCATCTGGTCGGCTCGCACGCGGGCGATCACGGCGTGGGTGTGGTCGAAGGTCTGAGCGAGAGCGGGCAGCAAGTCCATGGTGGTTTCTCCTGTGGCACGGGCGAGTTGCAGTCGAACTCGCTGTGTAAGAGACTACTTACATGAATTCCGGTGTACAAGGGGCGTCGATCGATGACGTGGCCCACGCGCTGTCCGACGGCACCCGACGGTCGATCCTGCGGCTGGTTCGAGACGACGAGCGTTCCGCCGGCGACCTCGCCCTGCAGTTCCCGACGATGAGCAGACCAGCTGTGTCTCAGCACCTTCGGGTGCTCGACCGAGCCGGCCTGGTCGAGGTGCGATCCGACGGGAATCGGCGCATGTACCGGGGGCGGACCGAAGGGTTGGCAGACATGTGGCGATTCATCGACGAGATGTGGACCGATCGCCTCGGGCGGCTGAAGATGGTCGCGGAACGCGCCGAGTGGCCCGAGCGTCAACGCCAACAGATCGACACGACCCACACCGAACGGGACCGGAACGCGACTGCCGCGCCGGGCCGGGCGACACCCGAACCACTCGACAAGGAGCAACCGTGAGCGAGCACCCCCCGACACTGCGGACGATCGAACAGCGGGTTCGCATCGCGGCGTCACCGGAAACGGTCTGGAGCTTCTGGACCGATCCCGCCCGATTGTGCGAGTGGTGGGGAATCCGAGCGGAGGTCGAGCCGCGGCCGGGTGGCATCTTCCGCGTCGTGATGAGCGCCGATGCACCGGTCATGTCGGGTACCTACGTCACCCTGGAACCGTTCACCCGGCTGGTGTTCACCTTCGGGTGGGAGGGCAACCCGATGGGCGACGCGCTCGCCCCGGGCAGCACCCAGGTGGAGGTGACCCTCACCGCGGTGAACGGTGACACCGACCTCCTGCTGGTCCACCGGGAGGTACCCGCGCCGTACGCGGACGAGCACGCCAAGGGCTGGGCGCTCTTCGTCGGTGAGCGCCTCCCGACGGCCGTCGTTGGCGGTGCACTCGGGTCGGGGTCGGGGTCGGGGTCCGACGAGAACGCGTCGTGATCGTCGACGTCACGACCGAGATCGTGATCGACCGCCCGATCGCGACCGTTGCCGGGTACGCAGCCGACCCCTCGAACGCGCCGGCGTGGTACGTCAACATCGCCTCGGTCGAATGGAAGACGCCGCCACCCCTGCAGGTCGGCTCGCTCGTCGCGTTCGTCGCCCGGTTCTTGGGTCGACGACTTGCCTACACCTACGAGTTCGTCGAGTTCGTCCCGGGCGAACGGCTCACCATGACCACCGCCCAAGGGCCGTTCCCCATGACCACCACCTACACCTGGACCGCGCTGGACGACCACCGCACCAAGATGTCCTTGCGGAACCACGGTCAACCATCGGGTTTCTCCACACTGGTCGCGCCGATCATGACGGGCGCCGTCCGACGGGCCAACCACAAGGATCTCGCCCGGCTCAAAGGACTCCTCGAATCCTGATCGCCACCGAGCTCGGGCCGACGGGGCGGGCGTCCGATGTGCCGGAGCTCGTGACGGGCAAGGGAGAGCGACCGGTCGGGGAAGGTTGGCTCGTTAGCACTCGACGGTCTAGAGTGCTAGCACTCGACTGACGCGAGTGCGAATCCCCGTGTGGACGACGTCCGCACCGGTCCACTGTCAACGGAGGACAGCCAGATGCCGAAGATGATCGCCTTCGACGAGCAGGCTCGACGCGGGCTCGAGGCGGGCATGAACAAGCTCGCCGACGCCGTACGGGTCACGCTCGGCCCCAAGGGACGCAACGTCGTTTTGGAGAAGAAGTGGGGCGCTCCCACCATCACCAACGACGGCGTATCCATCGCCAAAGAGATCGAGCTCGAGGACCCGTACGAGAAGATCGGTGCCGAGCTCGTCAAGGAAGTCGCCAAGAAGACCGACGATGTCGCCGGTGACGGCACCACCACCGCCACGGTGTTGGCGTGGGCGATGGTCCGTGAGGGCCTGCGCAACGTGGCCGCCGGCGCCAACCCGATGACCTTGAAGAAGGGCATCGAGGCCGCGGTGGTCGCAGCGGTCGGGTCCATCAAGGACCTCGCCAAGGAAGTCGACAACAAGGATCAGATCGCCCAGGTCGCCTCGATCTCGGCCGCTGACACCGAGATCGGCTCGATGATCTCCGAGGCCATCGACAAGGTGGGCAAAGACGGTGTCATCACCGTCGAGGAGAGCCAGACGTTCGGTATGGAGATGGATCTCGTCGAAGGCATGCGCTTCGACAAGGGCTACATCTCGCCCTACTTCGCCACCGACATGGAGCGTATGGAAGCCGTCCTCGACGACGCCTACGTCCTGCTCGTGTCGTCGAAGATCAGCTCGGTCCGCGATCTGCTGCCCGTGCTCGAGAAGGTCATGCAGTCGGGCAAGCCGCTCGCCATCGTGGCCGAAGACGTCGAGGGCGAGGCTCTGGCCACGCTCGTCGTGAACAAGATCCGGGGCACGTTCAAGTCGGCTGCGGTCAAGGCTCCCGGCTTCGGCGAGCGCCGCAAGGCCATGCTGCAGGACATCGCCATCCTCACCGGTGGTCAGGTCATCAGCGAAGAGGTCGGCCTGAAGCTCGACGGTGCCACCCTCGACCTGCTCGGCAAGGCCAAGAAGGTCATCATCACCAAAGACGAGACCACCATCGTCGAAGGCGCCGGTGACGAGGACGACATCAAGGGCCGCATCAACCAGATCAAGGCCGAGATCGAGAACACCGATTCCGACTACGACCGCGAGAAGCTCCAGGAGCGCCTCGCCAAGTTGTCGGGCGGCGTTGCCGTCCTCAAGGTCGGCGCCGCCACCGAGGTGGAGCTCAAGGAGAAGAAGCACCGCATCGAAGACGCGGTGTCGACCACCAAGGCTGCCATCGAAGAGGGCGTGGTTCCCGGCGGCGGCGTAGCGCTGCTCCGTGCCCAGGCTGCGGTGTACGCACTTGCCGAGACCCTCACGGGTGAAGAGGCCACTGGCGCTCGCATCGTCGCCAAGGCGCTCGAGGCTCCGCTGAAGCAGATCGCCGAGAACGCCGGCCTCGAAGGCGGCGTCGTGGTCGAGAAGGTGAAGCACCTCACGGGCAACGAGGGTCTCAACGCCGCCACCGGCGAGTACGAGGACCTCGTGAAGCTCGGCGTCATCGACGCCGCCAAGGTGACCCGCTCGGCGCTGCAGAACGCAGCCTCGATCGCGGCGCTGTTCCTCACCACCGAAGCCGTGGTCGCCGACAAGCCGGAGAAGGATTCCGGCGGCGGCATGGGCGGCGGAGGCATGGAAGACTTCTGAGCGAACCGGTGCTCGGCTCGGCCGAGTCCCGATCGAACAGTGTGGAAGCGGCCGGCCCTTCGGGGCCGGCCGCTTCGGCGTTGTGCCCGGCCGGACTGCGTCCGGTCAGCCCGGGACGAGCGTGGCGTAGCCCGTCGGGAGTTGCGCCACCGAGCCGGTCGAGATGTCGATGATCAACCCGGGCAGCTCGGGGCGGTTGAGCACCATCCGCAAGTCCTGGACCTGAGCATCGGAGTAGTAGCCGGCGGGCACGGCGAGTGTCGCCAGCGTGTCGCCCGAGGTGGTGTCGGCGAACGTGACCACGCCGTTGTCGACCCACGCGAGGAGGGCGCCGGCGCTGTCGACGGTGAATGCGGTCGGACAGTCGGAGCAGTCGCTGTAGCTCTCCTCGAGCCCGAACTTGGCCGGATCGCTCCGATCGTTGCCGTCGAGGCCGAGCATCAACAGCGAGTGGGACGCCTCGGCGCTCGCGGTTCCCACGAGCAGTTCCCCGCCGAGGCGGAGCGGTCCGGTTCCGTACTCCCAGCCGCCGATCTCACCCAAGGGGACCGACGACGAGGTGGCGATGTCGTAGATGAAGAGGAGCTCCTGGAGGGGATCGGGGTTCTCCTCGAGGGGAGGTCCGTCGCCGCGGATCACGCTGTAGACGAGCAGCGGTGTCCCGTCGGGGCCCGAACCGGCGCTGTGGAGGCGCAGGAACTCACCGGGGCCCGGCGTCAGCAAAGTCTTGACCCCGGTCGGATCGATCCAACGGATGGCCGTGGCCGCGTTGTCGTCGGACTGCCCGCCGTAGCTGCCGGATTCGGATTGGAAGTACACGGTTGCGTCGACCTGGACGGCGACACTGGCCGGCTCGCCGGTGATGATCGTGGTGGTGTCGCCCTTGATCCGCACGATGCCCTGGTCCGAAGCAACGAGCACGGTCGGATCGGCCGGGGCGGGAACGGTGGTGGTCGTCTCGGCGACGGTCGTGGGCGCCGCCGTCGTGGGCGGTGGGGGCGCGACGGTCGTGGTGGGAGCGGGGGTCGTGAGTGGGGGGAGCGTGGTGGCGCCGGCTGCTGTCGTTTCCACGACCGAGGTCGACGAGCCCGCGCTGTCAGCGGTGTCGGCGCTCCCGCACGAGGCGAGCAGGAATGCGGCGGTGAGGCCGATCGACACGCGCCCGCGTGTCAATGGCCGTTCGCGGCGTCGAGGTCTCGGGTCCACTGGTCGTCGCATGACGAACCTCCGGCGAAATGTCTGGATCGCCCTGGCGGGCCGGGAGCAGGGCGCTCCCGATGCCACCTTCGCGGAAATCGGGGTCAGGTGGGCCGCGGGCCCTCGAGGTCCTCGACGACTTCGACGACCTCGTCGACGGCTCGATCGGCGAGGTCACGGGCCTGGGCCAGACCCGGGTTGAACAGCAGCGTTCCTTCGAGGCGGGCGTCATCGACGGCCAGCCACACCATCACACCGACGATCGCGCCGATGATCGGGCACAGGATGAAGGCCCACAGCTGCCCGAGTGCGTCGCCCCCGGCGAAGATCGCGGTGGCGAGGGAGCGGGCCGGGTTCAGACCCGTGTTGTCGATCGGCATCGTGACGAGGTGGAGCAAGGCGACCGTGGCGCCGACCGACATGACCCCTGCGGTGGGAGAGACGTCGCGATGCTCGGTCGAGAGCACCACTGCCACCCAGATGGCCGTGAAGACGACCTCGACGATCAAGATCGCGCCCACGCCGTAGCCGTTCGGGCTGAACTTGTCCCAGCCGTTCTGGAAGAAGTTGTTGGTGGCGTCGAACTCCTCGATCCCCGACGCCACGCCCCAGACCCCGAGCGCGGCCAACGTGGCTCCGAGGACCTGTCCGATCACGTAGAACGGCAGGGCCCGGGCTTCGGTCTTCCGGGCGAGCACCATGGCCAGGCTCACGGCCGGGTTGAGATGGGCACCCGACGCGTGGCCGACGACCACGGCGGCCGCCATGATCGACAGGCCGAACGCGACGGCGATGCCGAGACTGCCGATGCCGTCGCCGATCACGGCGCTGCCGACACCGCCGAGCACCAAGATGGCGGTTCCAATGGTTTCTCCAGCGAGAATGCGGGCGTTGCTCTTCACGAGCGGGAACCGTAGCCGGGTAGCCTCCCGTCGATGACGAAGCGACGCTCCGAGACGGTGCTCGTCACCCGGGTCGAGGGCGACCAGCGCCGCCGGATCCCCGACGAACTGGCGGTCGAGGAGCCGATGGAGATCCGTCTGGACGGCGCGCTCGTCACCACCACGATGCGTACGCCGGGCCACGACTACGAACTCGCCGTGGGGTTCTGTCACGGCGACGGCCTGTTGGCCGGCGCCCCGGTCACCGGCGTCCGGTACTGCGCGGTGGGCTCCGCGGTCGACGGAGAGTTCAACGTCGTCACGGTCGAAACCGGTGGTCGGGCACCGGTTCCCGACCCGCGATTGGCGACGACCTCGTCGAGCTGCGGGCTCTGCGGGTCGGCGGCGATCTCCGAGCTGACGGCACGGCTGGCGCCGCTCCCCGCCGATCGGGTCGCCGCGATCTCCTTCGAGGTGGCCCGCGGCGTGCCGGATCGAGTGCTCGGCGGCCAGGGTTTGTTCGGTGCGACCGGCTCGGTGCACGCGGCCGCGGCCTTCACCGCGACGGGCGAGATCGTGGTGACGCGCGAAGACGTCGGGCGGCACAACGCAGTCGACAAGGTCGTCGGTCGGTTGTTGCTCGACGGCCAACTGCCGGCGCTCGAATCTCGGGTTGTTCGTCTCCGGGCGGGCCAGTTTCGAGATGGTGCAGAAGGCGTGGGCCGCTGGATTCGGCACCGTCGTCGCGGTGAGTGCGCCGACGTCGTTGGCGGTGAGCACCGCTCGGGCGGCCGGGATCACGCTGGTGGGTTTCGTGCGGGGCGATCGCTGCAACATCTACACCCCCTGACCGCGTCGGCCCGCCGCGACGTCCCGCCGATAGCCTCGCGACCGGATGAGCGACCCGATCACCCCGTCCACCGGTTGGTGCGTGCTCCACCTGTTCTGCAAGCCCACCGCCGCGCTCGATCCGCGAAGCGGTGCTGGCAGCGGTGAAGACGGCTCGCGACGCCGATCACCAGGTCGTGACGGCTTCGATGCTCGGCCACAAGTGCGATGTCGGCGTTCATGGCGCTGGGACCCGATTTCCGGGTGTTGCGGGCGTTGCAGACCGCGCTCCAGGACGGCGGGTTCGAGGTCGTCGATTCCTACGTCTCGCTCACCGAGGTGAGCGAGTACGCCGCCGGGATGCCACCCGAGATGCTCGAGCCACGCCTTCACCCCCAGCTGCCGCCGGCGGGCAAGGCGTCGTTCTGCTTCTACCCGATGTCGAAGCGGCGCGGTGACGCCGCCAACTGGTTCACCTTGCCCTTCGACGATCGTAAGGCGCTCATGCACGAGCACGGCACGAGCGGTCGGAAGTTCGCCGGCCGGGTGGTGCAGGTGATCACGGGCTCGGCGGGCTCGGACGACTACGAGTGGGGCGTCACCTTGTTCGGTGTGCGCCCCGACGATCTCAAAGAGGTCGTGTACACGATGCGCTTCGATGCCGCCTCGGCGGTGTACGCCGAGTTCGGCCCGTTCTACACCGGCATGGTGACGCCGGTGGAGGAGCTGTTGGGGCGGGCGTGACGCCCACCCCGGTTCACGGCACGCTCTCCGGTTCGCCGTCCACGAAGGCACGGCCGGTTTCGTCGAAGCCGAACACCTGATACGTGCCGCTGCGAACGTCGCCGTTGACATCGATGTCGAGCGGTCCGCTCGCGCCTTCGAGGTTGACGTTGAGCGGGGCCTCGAGCAGTTCGGCACACTCGGCGAACGAGAAGCAGCGGTCGCCGCTGGAGCTCACGGCCACGAGGGCAGCCGCGATGTCGCCGGCGCGGTCGGAATCGGCCGACACGGCACCGAGCGCGATGAGGTTGACGCAGTCGTAGGCGTAGGCCGCGAAGTCGTCGGAGACTTCCGGGAAGGTCAGCTCCAGGGCCTCGGTGAACGACGTGGCCCGTTCCGCCGGGTCGGCGAGCACCGACGTGCCGCGCACCCCGGCGACGGTGTCGCTTCCGTTCTCCCCCAGCACCTCGACGACCGACGGCGAACCGAGCGCGTCGTTGACGAACACCGGGAGATCGGCGGGGACGGCGCGACGGACGGCGGCCAGCATCGCTGCGCCACCGTCGCCCGAACCGATGATCGCCACTGCCTGCGGGGCGCCGGCCAACGCCCGTTGGGCGACGGTGTCGACCTCGACCGACGCCGGGTCGTAGCGGACCGAATCGGTCACCGTGATCGGCGTTCCCCGCAGAGCCCGCTCCAGCTCGGTGGCGAACTGGTCACCGAACAGATCATCGGGCGCGATCACCGCCGCCGAAGGCTTTCCCGTCTGCTCGATGAGCCGGGCGAGGGCGATCGCCTGCAACGCATCGGAGGGGACGGTCCGGAAGAACCGCCCGTCATCCGGGTAGTCGCTCAGCCCGATCGCCGTGGCCGTGGGCGAGCAGAACAGGCGGTCGGACCGCACTGCGCTCGGCATGATCTCGAAGGCCACACGCGACGAGGCGGGACCGATGATGGCGTCGACCGGGAGCTGGACGAGCTCGTCGAGCGCGACTGCGGCAGTGGCCGAAGAGGCTCCTTCGTCCCGGGTGAAGGCCTCGACGTCGCGACCGAACACCCCGCCGTTCTCGTTGATCTCGTCGATCGCCAGCCTGGCCCCGGCCAACAGCGACGCGCCGAGGTTGGCGCCGGGCCCGGTCTCGGGGAGCAGCAGCCCGATTCGCAAGGAGCCGTCAGGTGACACCGTCGAGGTCGAGGCCTCCACGATCGTGGACGTCGCCGTCGGGGAGGGGCCGCCCCCGCCCGAGCAGGCGACCAGCGCCAACGCACCGCCTCCCAACCCGATCGCCATCCGCCTCGCCCGAATCATGCTTTCAGGACCTCGCTCGAACTCTCGCTGCCGCCTCGTTCGTCATCACGGTCACTCCGCCCAGCCCTCACGGCAGGTGCCGTCGTGGCACGTGCCATCGTGGCAAGTTTAGGAACGAAACGTCGCTCACCCGGCAGAATCGTCGGGTGGCCACCGATCTGTTGTACCTGCGCGACGCCTACTTGCAGACGTTCCGAGCCGTCGTCACGGCAGTCGACCCCGACGACCAGCGGCTCGTGCTCGATCGCACGGCGTTCTATCCCACCGGGGAGGCCAACCCCACGACACCGGTCGGATCGGCGACTCGGCCGTGCTCGACGTGCGCAAGGAGGGCGACGACGTCTGGCATCGCCTCGACGGACCGCTCCCTTCGGTGGGCGACGAGGTGGAGGGCGAGGTGGCCTGGGGCCGCCGTCATGCGCTGATGCGCACCCATTCCGCCCTGCACGTGCTGTGCGGGGTGATCTGGAACAAATGGCGGGTTCCGGTGACGGGTGGGAACATGGAGCCCCTGAGCGCCCGGATGGACTTCGAGTTCGACCCGCTCCCCGAAGGGTTCGGCGCGACCGTCGAAGCGCTCGTGAACGCCGAGCTCGCCGCTGATCGCCCGATCGAGGTCGGCTTCCTCCCCCGGTCCACGGCGGTCCACGACGAAGACCTGATCCGCACCAAGGTGAGCATGATCCCCGAGTCGGTGCCCGAGATCCGGGTCGTCGACATCGTCGGGCTCGATCGGCAGGCCGACGGGGGGACGCACGTGCGCACCACCAGCGAAGTCGGCCGGATCCGGGTGATCAAGACCGAGAACAAGGGCAAGGGCAACAAGCGGATCCGGCTCGAGGTCATCGACCCGTGAATTCCTACGCCGAGCAGCTCGCCGAGGCCGTCGATCAGGCGGTCGAGCCGTGGATCAGGCGCGCCGTCGGTCGGCTGCTCGACGCTGCCCGGATCGAACGCACACCTGCGCTGAGCGCGCAGATCGAGCAGGCGGCGCTGGCGGCGAGGGAACAGGTGCACCGCGAGCTGGCGGCCTTCCTCGCGCTCGATGTCGACGAGCAGCGCACCAATCCGCTCGCGGTGCTGCGGGGCGCCGTCGGCATCCCGACCGCGCTGCTCGCCGCGGCCGGCGTCCCCGAACTCCGGCGCGACGAGTTCGAGGTCCGGGCCTTTCCGAGCGACGTGTACCGGCTCAGTCCGGCGACGTGGAGCGATGTCGACCCCTCGCTCCACGAGCCCGGGCTCCTCTGGTCGGCGTGGAAGGCCAAGACCGTCCTCGACCGCCGTCGCGCCGAAGGCCGACGATGAACGAACGCGCCGCGCTGATCGCCAGCTCAGAGTTGCGCGGACGGGCTTTCGCGAGCGTGTTGTCCGAGGCGACCGACCGCTGGTTGGCCGAGGTCTTCGCCATTGCGGTCGAAGCTTCCGGACGGGCCCACGGCGGTCGAATCGCGTTGGTCGCAGTGGGCGGCTACGGCCGAGGCCTGCTCGCTCCAGGAAGCGACCTCGACGTCATGTTGGTGCATGACGTGCGCCGCGGCATCGACGAGTTCGCGGCGCGGGTCTGGTACCCGCTCTGGGACAGCGGGGTGAAGCTCGGGCACGGCGTGTTCACCGTCAAAGAGGCGGGCCGCTTGGCGCTCGACGATCTGGACGCGGCGACCGCGCAGCTCAGCGCACGTGCGATCGCGGGCGATGCCGAGCTGGCCTTCGACGTTCGCTCCGGGGCCGAACGTTCCTGGCGGAAGCGTTCCACGAGCTGGTTGGCCCAACTCTCCGAGCGGGTGGCCTCCCGGCACCGAACCGCCGGCGAGGTCGCGTTCTTGCTGGAGCCAGATCTCAAGGACGGCCGCGGTGGTCTGCGCGACGTGCAATCCCTCGCATGGGCGGAGTCCGCCGGGCTCGAGCTCGTCAAGTCCGATCGCGAGCAGCTCGACGATGCCGAGGACACGCTCGTCACCGTGAGGGTGGCCCTGCACCGAACGACGGGTCGCACCGGCGACGTGCTGCGGTTGGAGGACCAAGATGCCGTGGCGGTCGCGGCCGGCTTCGCCGATGCCGATTCCCTCATGGCCGAGGTCTCCGCAGCCGGCCGCACCGTTGCGTGGATCGCCGACGAAGCCTGGACCCGCATCCGCAACTCGGCCCGCGCCGCGTCCTTTCCCGCCGACCGGGTGGTCGCTCCAGGGGTGGAGATCCGCCGGGGCGCGATTCATCTCGCACTCAACATCGATCCGTCGGCCGACCCGGCCGTGGTCTTCCGCGTCGCCACCGCGGCAGCGCGGCACCAGATCCCCATCGACACCGACACCCTCGAACGGCTGGCGGCGGATTTGCCGCCGATGCCGGCCAGGTGGCCGACCGGCGCCCGCGACGAGCTGGTCGGGCTCCTGCTCGAGGGGCACGCGGCGATCCCCCCCATCGAGTCGCTCGATCAGTTCGGCCTGATCGTGCGAGTCCTCCCCGAGTGGGTGACGGTTCGCAACAAGCCGCAGCGCAACGCCTATCACCGGTTCACGGTCGACCGGCACCTGCTCGAAGCGGCCGCCAACGCGGCGGCGCTCGCCGATCGGGTGAGCCGGCCCGACCTGCTCGTCCTGGGCACCTTGCTCCACGACCTGGGGAAGGGCTTCCCCGGCGACCACACCGACAACGGAGTGGTACTCGCCCGACGATCTGGCCCACGCCTGGGGCTGTCGGCCGGAGACGTGGAAGTGCTCGTGGCCCTCGTGCAGCACCATCTGCTCCTGCCCGATGTCGCGACCCGCCGGGATCTGTGCGACGACACCACCATCTCGTCGGTGGCCGAGACCGTCGGCTTCGCCGCTGTGCTCGAGCTGCTCCATGCCCTGACCGAGGCCGACTCGCTCGCCACCGGCCCGTCGGCGTGGGGTTCCTGGAAGGCCGAGTTGGTGGCGAAGCTCGTCGAGCGAGTCGGCCATGTGCTCGGTGGTGGCGACGTCCGCGACGTCACCTGGCGCGTTGTTCCCCTCGGCGTTCGTGCTCACGCTGATGGCTCGAGGCGGGGTCGCACGTGTGCTGGCCGAGGGCGACCGCGTCACCACGGTGGCCCCCGACCGTCAAGGGCTGTTCAGCCGGGTCGCCGGCGTGCTGTCGATCCACGGCCTCGACGTCCTCGGCGGCAGAGGCCCACTCCGACGAGCACGGGATGGCGGCCAACGAGTTCCGCGTCATCGCTCCCCGCGCACGGCTATCGACTGGACGAAGGTGGCGGCCGATCTCGAACGGGCCCTCGCCGGCCAGTTGGCGATCGAGGCACGTCTGGCCGAGCGGGCCCGCACGACCCGACAGCGGAAGCGCACCCTGGCCGACACCGTCGACCGCGTCGGTCCGCATCGACAACGACGCGTCGTCCAACGCCACCGTGGTCGAGGTACGGGCCCCCGACTCGGTGGGGCTGCTCTACCGGATCACCAAGGCCCTCGCCGAGCTGGGCGTCGACATCCGCCACGCCAAGATCCAGACGCTCGGCGACGGGTGGTCGACACGCTTCTACGTCCGCGGGGCCGAGGGCAAGGTCGAGGACCCGTTCCACCTCCGGAGATGGAGCGAGCGCTGCTGCACGCCGTCGGTTAGCTTCTGACGGTCGATGGCCGGCGAGGCGTCGTGATCGAGACGACCTCGGACCGCACGCGACTTCACCCGCGATCTCGTCCGCTGGAGCGAGTCGCTGGCCGGGATCGCCCGCACCGGGCATGGGCTTCACCCAGAGCCTCTACGAGCGGGAGCGCTACGAGGAGGTGCTGAAGGTCGCCGCCGACATCAAGTCGGCCGCCGACGACGCGCTCGAGGTGCGGCGGGAGCAGGACCACTTCGTCCAGGAGTGGCTGGATTCGATCGGCGAGGGGGTGCCCGGCTACGTCACCCCGAAGGTCGCGGTGGGGGTGATCGTCGGCAACGACGAGGGCGAGATCCTGCTCGTCCAGCGGGCCGACTCCGGGATCTGGCTGTACCCGACCGGCTGGGCCGACGTCGGCTACTCGGCCGTCGGAGGTCGCGCTCAAGGAGGTCGAGGAGGAGACCGGCATCATCTGCGAGCCGGTGCAGCTCCTCGGCGTGATCGACGGCCAGCGGATGGGGTTCACCCGCTTCGCGATGTACATGATCCTGTTCCACTGCCGGGCCATCGGCGGCGAGCTCGCGGGCCCACCCGCTCGAGACCTCGGGAGTCGGCTGGTTCGCCGAAGACGCGCTCCCGAACCGTCGCGGGTGCGGCCTGGTGGGGCCCGATGGCGTTCGCCGCGATCCGGGGCGAGCACGTGACGGCCTCGTTCGACGCTCCCCGCGCCCCGTTGTGGCGTGGGGAGCACTGACGAGCCGTCGGATCAGGCGGTCGAGTCGACGTAGATCCCGGTGATGTCGACGATGATGTGGGTGCTGCTGTTCGCAGCCCCGCCGGCGACCACGGCGATCTTCCGGGCGTAGAACGGGTCCGACACGGTGGCGTCGCTCGCGACCCAGACCACGCCGCTCGTCGCCAGATCGATGTCAGCCGACGACCAGTTGATGTTCGAGGTATCGGTGGGCACGAATCCCAGGTCGGACGGGAAGATCGTCAGGAATCCGCCACCTCCTCCGTCGCCGAGTTGGGTGCTGGTGATGGTCAGGCTGTACGAGACCGCCTTCACGTGGGGGATGAGCTCGTTGGCGATGCGCTGCTGCCCGGCGGTGTCGAAGAAGACCGAGAAGTAGATCGGGAGGTCCTCTTTGTACTGGCGGCCGAGCGGATTCGGTGGGCGGGTGTCGAGCACGCGATAGGCCGAGGTCAGCGGGACGAGGTTGGTGGTCCAGTAGCTGTCGGAGAGGAGGTTCGTCCGACCGCCGTTCGTGTCGGTGAGTGTCGGTGGCGGCGCCTGAGCGGGCGCCTCGTAGGTGTACACGGTTGCGGGTTCGCTCGGCTCGGCTCCGACGAGATCGACTCCGGGGGCGGCGGCCGCGAGCGCCGCTGTCACCAGCGCGGCGGCGATGATCAAGGGTGAACGTTTCGGCATGAGGGCGAACGTATCGACGCCTGGAGGGCACATCAAGCGGTTGTTCGGCCCAGGCGGTCGGCTCAGTTCCCGCCGTTCGGCGACACCCCGAAGTACTCGAAGTGGATGTGCACGAGGTCGGTCTCGTCGCCACTGACCAACGCCAGCCCGGCGTACGGGTTCTCGGTGCCGGTGAACTCGGGGATCGGGTTGTTGAACACCTGGGCGCCGTTGATGAGGAACCGGTATCGATCGCCGGTCTGCTCGACGCGCAGGGCCACGACGGAGTCGTCCGAGATCGCGGCGGGGAGCTGGCGCTCACCGCCCTGCACCACAGCCCTCGATCCGTCAGCGTTCTTGATCTGGACCGAGAACGTGTCCGCCTTCGGGTCGACGAGGAACAGCAACCCGTTCGAGCTCGCCGCGCTCGTCGCCGGCGCCGTCGAAGCGGATGGCCAGGCCGTAGGCGAACTGGTCGCCCTTGGTCTTGGTCGCCTCGATCAGACCCTCGGTCTCGAACACGTAGTCGGTCCCCACGAAGGAGTCGGGCGACAGCGTGACGCCGGCCAACTGGGCGCCCTGGGTCTCGATGTGGCAGAAGCCGTTCGGGTGGTAGCCGTACTTGAGGCGGGTCTCGCCGTCGCGGATGGTGTCGACGTCCCAGAGGCTCCCCGGGTCCTCGAACCGGTCGTAGGAGACGTATCCCCCGGGCAGCGGTAGCGGCTGGAACGGCTCCGGCTCGGGCAGTGGGCCGGAGAGTTCGGGGGCGAGCGGCTCAGCGAGCGAGGCGTCGACCGCCTCCGCGAACTGGGCGCAGCGGAAACCGGCGTTCTTCCGCGAGCTCGAAGTCGCAGGGTCGACCGGTTGGCGGATCGTGTTCTTGTAGACGTAGTCGTTGAGACCACCGCGCAGGAGCTGCTTGCCCTCGAGCTTCGCCAGCTTCGACGGGTCTTGCTCATAGGTCTCGCTGACCCACTCCCACGCGCTGCCCGCCATGTCGTACACCTGGAATGTGCTCTGGTTCCGGGATTGGTCCCGACCTCGTTCCCGATCTCCGACAGCGCGACAGGCTCGCCATCAGCGGTCTCGAGTTCGTCGGTGCCCCACGGGAACGGCCGCTTGTCGGCGCCGCTCGCGGCCACCTCCCATTCGGCTTCGAGTGGAAGCCGTTTGTCGATCGAGCCGCAGTACGCCTCGGCCAGGGCGAAGCTCACGCCGAGTACGGGGTAGTTGGCGCTCCCGTCGTCGAACGTCGGTGCACCGTCCCACCCCTCCGGCGCAGCAGCGCCCAGTGCCACGAATCCGGCGTACTGGCCGTTGGTGACCTCGGTGGAATCGATGTAGAACTCCTCGAGCTCGATCGACCGGAGCAGTGACTCGGATTCGCTCGGATCCGGCGGGTCGGCACCAACGTCGTAGGTGCCGCCGGGGATGAGCACCATGCCGGCGGCACTCGCCAGCCGAGCGCCAGGGTCGCCGGAAGAGCTGTCCTCTGGCGCCTCGGTCTGGCCCGCCGTGTCAGCAGGAGCGCTCTCGGAGTCGTCGGGCTCGGCGACCCCCGCGGTGTCGTCGGAGGTGTCGGTCGATGACGGTTCGGCGCCACTCGGATCGCTGCGGTCGGGGCCGGCGGTGTCGTCATCGGATCGGGGCCACAGGACCAGTGCGGCCACCAGCAGCGCCGCGGCCGCGCCGAGACCCGCCCACAGCGCGACCGGTCGGCGGCGAGGGCTCCCGTTCGGCTCGGGGGCGGTACTCGGCGGCGGCCCGAAGGGTGGTTGTACGCCCGGCGACGATGACGGAGGCGCCGTCGGCGGAGGGGGCAGGGTCGGCGGTGGGGGCGGAGCAACGGCCGGGCCCGCGACGGTGGCGAGCGGCGCCCTTCCGGAGGCGATCCGCAGCAGGCGGGCGAACTCGCCCGGCGTCGGCCGGGCTGCCGGATCGAGCGAGAACGCGGCGTCGAGCGCGGCGCGTTCTGCATCGTCGAGGACGACGTCGCGGAGCCCGACCCGATCACCGCGCTCGATCCGGCGCAGCAACACCGTCGATGGCTCGCTGTCGCCGAACGGTGCCCGCCCGGCGCGCATCGCGGCGTAGGTGGCGGCGAGCATCCAGGTGTCCGCTGCCGGTGAGGGCCGCGTGCCGCGAACGACCTCGGGCGCCGAGTACGGCATGCTCGAGGGTGACAGTGGGGGTGCCCCGGCTGCTCCTGGTTGGTTGAGTCCGAAGTCGGCCAGCTGAGGTTGGCCGAACCCGGTGAACAGCACGTTCGCCGGCGTGACCGCCAGATGGAGCAGTTCGAGGTCGTGCGCAGTGTCGAGTGCGTCGGCGAGCACCTCGGCGACCGCTCTGGCCTCATCGGCAGGGAGGGGCCCGGTTGCCGCCAGACGAGCCTGCAGCGAGCCACCTTGGCAGAAGTCCATCTCGACCAGGCCATTGCCGGCGTCGGTGACGAACGTGCGCAGGATCGGCACGACGCCGGGCTGCCCGACCAGACGTCCCACTGCGGCCGTGGACCGCTCGAACCATCGGCGTGACGCGTCTCCGGGCGGGAGTGGAACGACCTTCGAGCGCGACGCGCCGAGCGAATGCCGGGTCGAACGCCGTCCACACTGTCGTCGCATGCGGCGGACCGACGGGTGTCCACTCGGAGAGATCGGGCACCGAGCGGAGCACGTCGGTTTCAGGAGCTTCGTTACTCACCCGGGCAGTCTGTCCCGATCGGTTCTCGTACTGTCAAGGATTCCGCGGGCAAGCGCCCGAGACAGCGGCCGTCCGACACCGGGGAGCGGTCAGCCCGCTCCGCTCAGAAGGATCTCGCCGTGCCGAGCAGGTCCCAGACGATGACCGCGCCGTTGGAGGTCGAGACCGCGACCCCGCCATCGTCGAGCACGCACAGCGATTCGAACGACATCGGCGCACGATCGTGTGAGGCGACCAGCGCACCCGACTCGATCTCCCACACCTCGAGCGCCCCCGAGCGGGCCGCGCTCACGATCATGCGATCCCGATCGACGAACGCCGCGCCGCTCAACGAGCCTCGACCGCTCGCGAGCTCGGCGATCTGGGCGCCTCGGTCGGTCGACCAAACCCGCACGGTGCCGTCGGCGCCCACCGTCGCCACCCGGTCGCCGGCAACGGAGAACACCGTCGACCAGACCGTCTCGTCGTGGCCGGCCAACGTGGTGGATGGCCCATCGAGACGATGGAGTTCGGCACGCCCGTCCTCGCCGGCCGTCGCCAGCAGCCGGCCGGAACGATCGAAACGGATCGACCAGAGCGAACTCGTCCCGTCGATCCGACGCACGACACGGCCATCGACGCTGTCCCACAGGGCCACGGATCCGTCGCTCACAGCTGCGGCGAGAACGCGACCGTCGGGGCTGAAGGCAACGAGATCGATGGGGGCCCCGGTGGCGGTGAACGACTGGAGCTGCTGACCGGATGTCCGCGACCACAGGCGGGCGGTGCCGTCGCCGCTCCCGGTCGCCACACGGTCGCCGTCGGGTGAGAACACCGCCGACCACACCGACGAACCGTGACCGCTCAACACGTGGATCGGAGAGCCGGTCACCGCGTCCCACAGGCACGCCGTGGCGTCGTTGCTCGCAGTGATCACCTGATCGCCGGCGCGGTCGAACGCGGCAGTGGTCAGTGGGCCGCGGTGGCCCTGGAGGATCAGCTGCAGGATCCCGGTGGTGTCGTCTCGAAGCTGGGCGGTTCCATCGAACCCGGCGGTCAGCAACGATCGTCGGCGGCTGTGATGGGTGAGTGCCACGATCGAACCCCGATGGGCGTCGACGATCATCCGGGGCCGCAACTCGACCGCTCCTACCGTGGTGGGGCCCGAGGCGGCCGGCCGCACGTCTCGGGCGGGGCTCGCCGGACCGGTCACGTCGGGTGGACCGACGAGGGAGACCGGCCGCACGACGTCGATCCAGACGTCGATGACGGCTGCCGCCAGCAACTCCCGGATCCCGCCGCGCTCCACCAACTCCAGCGCCCACGCGTGGCGTTGTTCGCCGGTGGGCAGACCGGGTTGGGTCGGCGACGTGACTGCTCGTTGGATGCGCAACGGGAGGCCGAGGTCGTCCGAGGCGGTGATCGACGCACAGAGGTCGGCCCTTCCCGGAAACAGGTCGCGACAGAGGTTCCGCAACGCCTGCCCGTCGACGAGCGTGCCGTCGGCAAGTACGACGTACGAGCGGAGCTCGTCGACCTGCTCTGGCGTCGGGAGTGCCATCATCGGCGGATCACCGCTCCGGCGTCGGCCCTTTTGGCCTGGTGTGTCCGTCCAACATGCTGCAGTACTGTACGGCGCCAGCCGGGGGTGACAGGACCGAGTCCGGCGGGATCAGGGAGCGAAGATGGGTGACGTTCCTCTCGACGGACTGCTGAAGGAGTTTCTCGACGAGCACGGCGCCGCTGTGTTCCGAGAGCCCGCTGTCGCCGGAAACATGCTGAGCGACGTCCTCGGGGCCGTGCCCGGCCTCGACGCCGCGCACCAGCGCGCGGTGGTTGCAGCAGTCCGTGATCGAACGGTCGCCCGGATCCTCGCCCCGTCCCCCGAGCTCGGTGGGGTCTGGAACGAGCCTCGCCACGAGGATGCGCTCCACGCATGGGCAATCGAGGTTTGGGCGGCCCCGTGTGATCGTCCGGCGTTCACCGCGGCATCGGTGGGCGAGTCGTCGTTCGGCACCCTGACCCTGGAGCTGTGTGCCCGACTCGGGCTGCGGCTGGATCGTCCGATGCCCACGCAGCGGCCGATCGAGGCGTTTCTCGCCCGGGCCGCCGACGGGTCGCTCGTGCGGATCGCCGGGACCAAGGTGCTCGATCACGAGTTGGCCGTGCCCGAGGAAACCGGCGATCGGACGATCGCCATCGAGCGCGGTCGATCGTGGGCCATCGCCTACACCGTGAGCCACGCGGCATCGGGCGAGACCTTGGCCGATCGGATCGCCGAGCGCGGGCCCGCATCGGTCTGGGTGAGCCAGGCGGTCATGCGCAACCTGTGTCTGGCCGTCGCCGACCTGCATCGCCACGGTGCGGTCCACGGCGGGCTCGGTCCGGACAACGCGTTGTTCGACGGGCTCGAGCAGGTCGTGCTCGCCGACGCCGGTCTGATGGCCCTGGCGGGCGCCCGCCCAGTGGCCGACGACGACGTCCAGGCCCTGGCAGAGTTGGCGTTCCACGTGTTTGCCGGGCACAGCGCCCCGCGCCGGCACGGCAACTCGCCGATCGTGCCGTTGCGCGAACTCGCGCCCGACGCACCGGTGGAGTTCGCCCTGCTCGTCGACCGCGTGAAGGCGCGAGAGAGCGGTCGGGTGCGGCCCACGGCACGCGACCTGGCGCGGGCCTTGGGTGTCGACATCCTGCCGTCCGAGCCCCCGATCGCGGTCGGGCTGCCGTCGGTCCCGGTCGCGACCCCGGCCATCAACCCCCTGCCGACAGCACCGCCGCCCACTGCCCCGCCCCCTGCCCCGCCCACCGCCCCGCCCACTGCCCCGCCTGCCGCCCCGCCTGCCGCCCCGCCGAGCGCCCCCACTTCTCCGGCGATGGCATCGGGCCCCACGCAGCCGCCCGCGATCGAGCCGCTCACGTCGCCGATCACCTTGCGGCCGGTGACGCCCCCGACCGAACCGCCGCCGTCACGTGGACGAACCGGGCGGCGACCGGCGCGGAACGTCTGGCTCGTCGTGGGTGGTCTGGTTGCGGCCGCCGCGCTCGTGGTCGGTTTCCTCGTCACGCGCGGTGGGGCCGAACCGATCGTCACGGACACCGCCGAGGTCGCTGACGGGGTCGCCGACTTCGAGTCGCTCGGCGTGAGCTCCGACGTGGAAGTGGAACGTCTGTGGGTGGTCGCCGGTTCGGAATTCACCGGTACGACCGTGCTGGTCAACGAATCCGATGATCCGGTGTCCGTCGTCTACGACGAGGTGATCCCCGATGAGATCGCCGAGTCGGCCGAGGACGTCTCGTTCGACCCTGCGCCGACCGAGGTGTTCTCACCCGACCCGATCGCCCGCTACGCCATCACCCTGCAGGGAGGCGACGAGTTCGAGATCACGTACACCGCCGCGTTGGCGGCCGAGCCGTCGAACGACGACCTGGCGGCATGGACCGATGACTGGTCACGTGCCTACGAGTCACATCTCGACGACCCCGAGCACTCACCTCGCGACGGCGATGAGGACGGCGTGCCCGATCTCACCGACGACTGCGCGGACGTGTTGGGGAGTCCGTTGGCGGTGGGGTGTGTGGATGCTGATGGGGACACTGTGCCGGATGATGGGCGTGATGAGTGTCCGACGGTGTTGGGGAGTGCGTTGGCGGTGGGGTGTGTGGATGCTGATGGGGACACGGTGCCGGATGATGGGCGTGATGAGTGTCCGACGGTGTTGGGGAGTGCGTTGGCGGTGGGGTGTGTGGATGCTGATGGGGACACGGTGCCGGATGATGGGCGTGATGAGTGTCCGACGGTGTTGGGGAGTGCGTTGGCGGTGGGGTGTGTGGATGCTGATGGGGACACGGTGCCGGATGATGGGCGTGATGAGTGTCCGACGGTGTTGGGGAGTCCGGGCGCCGCAGGGTGCGCCGACGCCGACGCCGACACCGTGGACGACGACGCCGACATCTGCGACAACGAGCAGGGGCCAGCCGCAGCGAGCGGCTGCCCCGACGACGACAACGACGGCGTTGCCGACCTGTTCGACCGCTGCAAGGGCGCAGCGGGCGAATTCGACGGTTGCCCGGACACCGACGGTGACGGTTTCGACGACGGCGCCGACGAGTGCGCCGACATCCCCAGCTCCGTCAACAACGGCTGCCCGGCTCCGGCGACGACCACGACCGTGCCCCGCACCACGGCCCCGGGGGGCACCGGCGGTACGACGCCAACGACGGCGCCGCCCTCGAACCGCTCGATCAGCCTGCAAGGCCCCTCCACCGCGGCCGTGGGGGCACGGAGCGACCGATTCGTGGTGTCGGCGAACGGGTTCACGCCGGTCTCGATCTCGTGGAGCAACGGGTCGTCGGGGTCGTTCGCGTACTACGTGTTCGGTGCGCCCGGTACCGAAACGGTGCGGGTCACCGTGACCGACGAGAACGGCAAGAGCTACAGCGATTCGGTGTCGGTCACGGTGACCTGACCACCCGAATCAGGGTTCTCCCCGACTGGCCGGCGTGTGCTCCCCTCCTAAGGTGAGCGTCATGAACGGCGACGAATCCCTGCGCATCGCACTGGAGCGGTTCGTCTCCGACCCCGATTCGGCTGCGACGAGCACTCCGCTCGCCGGACTCGACCCCCAGGTCCTCGCGGAGGCACTGTTCCAGTTCGCCGGCTCCGCACCGGTGGAGCTCGCCGAACTGCTCGTACCGGTGTTCGATGCCGTCGACCTGTTCGGCAATGACGACGTCCTCGAGCTCACCCTCGACGACGTGACCGCGTCGCTCCTGGCGGGCCCATCGGCTGACGCCGGCCAGTACCTGGTGGACGACAGCCACCCGGACGGCGACGACGATCCCGACGACGATGCCGACGACCGGTCCGGCGAAGAATCCCACGTCCAGGCCGACCAGAGTGACGTGGACGATGTGGCCGACGACGATGCCGCCGACGACCTCGACTCCGACGATGCCGACGACTTCGACCTTTCCGGCTCGGTGACCGGGTCCGTGTTCGAGCATCTCCTCGATGGACACGACATGAACAGCGACGGTCCATTGTTCTTCGAGCGTGACGTCACGGATGCCGATTCTCCCGATGGGGGGCACGCCTCGTGGTTCGAGCCGGACGATGACGACGCCTCGCCGACCGTCGGGAGCTCGACGTACGGCGCGGAAGACGACGACGACCTCGACGGATTCGATGGGGATGCCTCATCGCTCTTCGACGGCGAGTAAGCGGGCGGACGACGCAGCGTCCCAGCTCAGCAAGCCCGTCGTGGCGGGGCGCCCGGAAAAGTGACCCTGAGATCCGAAGTAGGTTGTCTCGCCATGGAGCGGGCGCGGAATCGATTGATCATCGGTCCCGACGGCAGCGGGCGATCTCATGTTCTGCAGGAGATCGCACGTGGCCACGGCGGACTGATCGTCGACCTCACACCCCTGCCTGGTGAGCGCAATACTCCGTATGGATCACTCCGCAGAGTGGCCGAACAGGAACTGTCGGATGCCGAAACGGCTGTCGGGAGCCTCGAAAGCCGGCGCGGTCCCCGCACCATGTTCGTGCTCGACGACGCCCACCTGCTCGACGACGCCAGCCTGATCGCGCTGACCCGGGTGGTGAACCTCGGGGCCACGGTGGTCATGGCCCGCCGGACCGAGGTCCGTTCCGCCGCCCTGGCCGATCTCGACGATGCCGTTGGCCGGTCGGCGCAGACCATCTCACTCGGCCCGGTCTCGCCCGAGGCGATCGCTGGGCGCTTCGCCGATGCCGACCCGGCCGACTTGCACCGGCGGTGCAGCGGGCTGCTCGGGCTGGCCGCTGTCGTGGCCGGCGACCCGACGTTGGCAACGCTCGCCGCCCGGGTGCAGCGGCGGATGACGGGGCTGTCGGGCGCCTCGGTGGAGCTGGTCCGGATCCTCAGCGTGGCGCCCGGCGATCGTTGGGATGACGACAACCTTCGTGATGCGCTCGGGCTCGACCGTCCAGCAATGCTCGAGGCGTTCCAGGAGCTGCACGATGTCGGATTCGCCCAACCCGGCGAGTTCGCGCTCGTGCCCGTCATCGGTGAGGTCGTGCTCCAGGCGCTCGATGCGGCCGCCACCCGCGCCTTGCACGGCCAGGTCGCGGCTGCGCTCGAGCGGAGTCCGGTTCGTGAAGCCGTGATCGTCGCCGAGCACTGGCGAAGTTCGGGGTCACGGCGCCCGGCCGCCGCTGCGGCCTTCGTCGCCGCGGGTCGGGCGCTGTCGGTGGCGAAGCCGAGCGATGCCGACGCCTGGTTCGAACTCGCGCTCGAAGCCGGCGCCGACGATGGGGCGTTGTGGCTCGACATGGCGCGCCTGGCCGTGGTCCTCGGCCAGGACCTGCCGCTCGCACCTGATGACGCCCCACCGGTCGACTCGGTGGAGCGGCAGATGCTCACCGGCATCCGGGCGGTTCAGGAGGGGCGTTGGCACTCGGCGATCGACGTGTTCCGGTCGTGCGGCGGGGCTGGGCGGCAGGTGATCGTGCCGGCCCTCGTCGCATGTGGCGAGGTCGACGCTGCGGCGGCGTTGGTGGCCGAGGTCGGGCCGGCCGTCGGTGCAGCCGGCCTGCTCGACGAGGCGTGTGTCGAAGCCACCCGGGTGGGTGGCGACCCGACCCCCCGGTTCCTCCACGCCGTACGGCAGCGCCGCGGAGAGCCCGAGCGGTTCCTGCTCCCCGAGGAGCCCGACAGCCTCGGCGCCCTGGTGTCGTCGACCCACGACCCCGACGAGAGCTGGCAACTGTTCTGCCCCGATCAGCCGGGTGACCTCGACGTGGTGGCGAACCGTCGCCGTCACCTCGTGCGGGCGTTCCTCGAGATGCGCCGGGGGCGGTATGAAGCGCCGATGTGGGCGTCGGCCCACTGGGCCGACGCCCGATTGACCGGTCGCGAAGAACTGCTCCTCGCCGCAATCCAGGCGGGCTTGGCGCGGCGCGCCATCCGCCCGGCGCTCCAGCGCGCCGCGTGGCTGCGGGCCGCCGCCGCGCTGATCGGCGGGGGAGTCGACCTGTTCTCGCTCGAACCGATCGAGGAGCTGCTGGTGGCGGCCGCCCGGCATCGTGACGACGAACGGGTCCGGCTGGTCGTCGATCAGCTGCAGTCCCTCGTCGCTCAACTCGGGGAAGGCGCCGCCTGGCGCGCCCAGGTCGCATGGATCGAGGTCCAGCTCGGCGTCGCCTTCGACGACCCCGACCGGGTCGCCGCTGCGGCTGCTGCGCTGCAGGCGACCGCCACTGCATGGTCGCCGACCAGTCGGCAGCATGCGTACCGGCTGGCGGCTCCGGCGTGGGCGGCGGTGCTGCGGCGACGCGTCGACGACCTCGACGCAGTCGTCGCGGCCGCCGAACACCTCGAACGCGTCGGGTCGCCGTTCGAAGCCGGCCAGCTCCTGGGCCAGGCCGCGCTCGACCTACCGGTCGACGACACCCGCTCGGCGAAGTTGCTCAAGCTGGCACAGTCTTCGACCCGCAACGCCAATGCTGGAGTGCGACTCGGAGAGGGTCGCGATCTGGCGCCGGCCGCTCGGCTGGAGAGCGGCCAGACAGCCGCGGTGGGCCCGTCGAGCGCCGACGACGTGCTCAGCGCTCGCGAGAAACAGGTCGCCGAGTTGAAGTTCCTGGGCTACCGCAACAACGACATCGCGGCGCGGCTGTTCATCGGGGTCAAGACGGTAGAGACCCACGTGACCAGGCTCAACACCAAGCTCGGCACGACGACCAAGGCGGAGTTCGTCGAGGAGTACGGCCAATATCGGTCCCGACAACCGATCTCGAAACCCTGACCCCCCGAACCCCGGCTCAGGGCTCGCGGATTCAGGGGTACCCCCGATACCCGCCTGCTCGCCCCATCCGTACTGTCATCCACACAGGCAACAGCGCCTGACCACCCGAAGGAGAAACCACCGCCATGACCACCAACCTGATCGAGATGCTGCAGAACTTCGTTGGCAACGTGTTCCAGGACAAGGACCTCGCCGGAGCCTTCCAGCAGGACCCCCACGCCACGCTTGCCGCCCATGGCATCGACCCCGACGCCATCCAGTCGTCCGACATCTCCGCCGCCATGAACCTGGCGATCCAGACCAACCCGAGCATCGGCGACGTCAACGTCAACCCGATCACCTCGATCGAGAGCAACGCCTCGGCCGCTCCGGTCTTCGCCACCGGCGGCTCATCCATCGCCCAGGCCACGGGCGGCAGCTCGGCCGGTTCCTCGGCTGCCTCGCCGGTCTCCGGCAGCTCCCACTCCGGGGGCGGCAGCGGGGGAGGAGGCGGCGGCGGGGGCAACTCCGGCGGCGGCTCGTCGAGCCAGGCCGTTGCCTCCAACACCATCGAGGCGCCGGCGGTCGAGCTCGACCCCGTCCAGCAGCTCCAGCAGATCGTGCACAACAGCTACTACACCGGTGACACGATCACGAATGTCGACAACTCGACCGACAACTCGACCGATGTCGACTTCGAGAACAAGGGCCAGATCGACGGAGACGTCGACCTCGACATCACCTCGACCAACGCCAGCGGCGATGGTGCGGTGGCCGCAGGCCACGACGTGAACAACGCAGCGACGGGCGACGGCTCGCAGGTGATCGACGGCCCCAACTACGGCAACGCCAACACCGGCGACGGGGCCCTCGTGGGCACCTCGGTCCAGGACTCGGCCGTCAACACCGGCACCAACACCGGCATCATCGCCGGCGACGATGTCACCGACGCAGTCGTCGGCGACGGCAACGAGGTCTACGACTTCGAGAATGCCGATCTCGACGGCGGTGTGGTCAACACCGGCAGCGGCGATGTCACGAACGTCACCGGGAACACGGTGAACGACGGGGCCCTGGCCGTCGGCGGCGACGCCACGACCGACAGCGGCAACACCAGCTACGAGAACGTCGGCAACACCACCGACAGCGGGAACACCGTCGACTCGGGCAACACCACCACGACCACCACCAACGAGGACATCGGCAACACCGACCTCGACAACGTGGGGAACACCACCGACAACAGCACCAACGTCCTCGACGACTCGGGCGACTACAACAGCGTCTACGACGACTCGGGCGACACGACCAGCGTCTACGACGACTCGGGCGATCAGACGGCCACCAGCTCCTACGACGACTCCGGCGATGCCACCAACGTCTACGACGACTCCGGCGACCAGACCGCCACCAGCGTCTACGACGACTCCGGTGACTCCACCAGCGTCTACGACGACTCGGGCGACGCCACCTCGGTCTTCGACGACTCGGGCGACAGCACCGAGGTGTACGACGACAGCGGCGACGTGACGCAGTCGGTCGACGACAGCAACAACATGAGCTGATCCCCCAACGAGTGACGGGGACCGCCAGTGCGGTCCCCGTCACTCGCGTGTGCAGGCACTTGGACAAAGATGCCCAGGGACGAGGAGTTGACGGTGATGGCGAATCAGCAGACGGACCAGCGGTTGGCCGCCGTGATCAAAGACGCATCGATCGCGTGTGACCGGGCGGGACGCCAGGATCTTCGGGCCCGGATCGATCGGCTGGGCTCGGCGAACGAGCAGGCAACCTCGAGCATCGTGGTGGTGGGGGAGTTCAGGGTGGGCAAGGGCAGCACCATCAATGCCCTGCTCGGCGCCTCCGTCTGCCCGACGGCGGGGGGGATCGAGCCCCACGGCCCGATCCGGATCTCCTATGGGGAGCGTCCGCAGGCACGGGTCTGGAGCCCAGGTGCGAACGTTCCCACGAGCATCGAACCGGCCGTGGTGGCGAGTGGCGCGTACAGCGATGAGCTGCGCATCAAGGGTCTCGGGCCGATCGAGGTCGAGGTCCCGCTCCAGGCGTTGCGCTCCGGTCTGACCTTCGTCGACACGCCGAGCAGCGGTGGGTTGAGCTCGTTCAAGGCAGTCGCCGACCTGGAGTTGGTCCGCCAGGCGGACGCAGTGCTCTTCGTGACCTCGGCCTCCCAGCCGTTGACCCGTTCGGAAGTGGGCGCGCTCGAGACGCTGAGCCTGCTGTGCCCGTTGGTCACCGTGGTGCTCAACAAGATCGACTACTACCCCGCCTGGCGCGAGATCCGCTCGATCGACGATCACTCGCTCCGCGACGCCGGCCTCACCGCTCGGGTCATCCCCATCTCGGCCCGGCTCGCGATGGCTGCCGGGAAGGACCAGGAGCTCCTCGCCGAGTCGGGCGTTCCCGTGCTCGCCAAGTACGTACGTGACCAGGTGATCGAAGCGATCGGCGCCCGCCGGCGACGGGAGACGGCCGAGGCGCTGGGAGCAGTGCTCGATCAGATCGAGTCGCCGATGACGGCCGAACTGCGCGCCCTGGAGGACCCTGAGTCAGCGGCCGAGACGGTGCGGTCGATCGAGCACGAGTACGAGGAGCTCGACCGGGCTCGACGTTCGACCGCGGGATGGCAGACCGTCCTCGCCGATTCCTTCGACGACCTGGTGAGCGGCGCCGAGCGCCAGCTCCGCGACGATTTCGCGGCCATGATCCGCGACTCCGAGCAGGCCATCAACGAGCAGGACCCACGGGTGATCTGGTCCGACATGCAGGTGTTCGCCGTCCAACGCTGCACATGGATCCTGGCCCGAACCCTCGACACGGTGGCCACGACGTGTGCCGACATCAACCTCGAAGTGGCCGAACGGTTCGGAGGAACGAGTGCGGATGTCGCCCACATCGCGGCACCCGCGGGATCGCGAGGCGCGGACTCCGATCAACCGCCCACCTCGGCGATGGTCGATGTCCGATTCGACAAGTCATCGCGCAAGGATCGGATGTTCGTCGGTTTCCGCGGGGTCGTGGGTGGGCTGACGATGTTCTCGGTGCTCGGTTCGTTCGTGTTCCCGCCGCTCATCACCGTTGCTCCGATCGGAGCAGTGGTCATGGGACGCAAGGTGGTGGCCGAGGACCGGGAGCGGATGCTGGAACGCAGTCGAGTCGCGGCTCGGACCGCCATCCGGCGCTACTGCGACGATGCGCTCCGAGCGGCGTCGGCCGATGTCCGCCAGATCGCCAAGGAGTACCGGCGCGAGCTCCGAGACCACTACGCCAGCCGGGCCGACGAGACGGCCCGCACGTTGACCCGGCAGCTCGACGCGTTGCGCGAGACCAAACAGCGGGCCAAGGCCGAGCACGCGGCACGTGCCGCAGAAGTGCGCAAGGAGGTCGGTCGCATCCAGGCGTTGCGCGGCATCGTCGACACGCTGGTCGAGCCGGCGTCGTTCCCGCCCCCCACCGGCCCGGCGAGAGGTGCTGGATGACGCACGCCATCGGGTTCGACCTCGGCACCACGTTCACGAGCGCGGCGGTCTACGAAGGCGACCGGGTCGAGATGATGATGCTCGACCAGGGCGCCGAGATCCCCTCAGCGGTGGCGGTCGACGACACCGGTGCGCTCGAGTTCGGTTCGGCGGCGACTCGTCGGCTGCTCACCTCCCCCGAACGCGTCGCGACCGAGTTCAAGCGGAGGTTCGGCAGTCCCGACCCGGTGGTGATGGGCGAGCTCGCGCTGCTTCCCGAAGACCTCCAGGCTCAGCTGCTGCGGTTCACCCTCGACGCGATCGAGCGCCAGCGAGGGGCTGGTCCTGCGCGCGGGATCACGGTGTGCCACCCCGCCACGTGGGGTGCGTACAAGCGGAACCTGCTCCTGCAGGCGATCGGGCGAGTCGTGGAGTTCCCGGTCAACCTGATCACCGAACCGGAAGCCGCGGCGGTGTGGTACGCCCAGAAGCAGACGGTCGTTCCCGGCTCGCTGGTGGCCGTGTACGACCTCGGCGGCGGCACGTTCGACGTGGCGCTGGTGCGGCGCACGAGCGACGGTTTCGAGTTCGCCACCGAGCCGGCCGGAGACGAGCGTCTCGGCGGGATCGACTTCGACGACATCGTGCTCGATCACGTCGAGCAGTCGCTCGGCGATTCACTCGACTCCCTCGACTTCGACGATCCCGCGGTTCGGTCGATGTACGCCAACCTCCGAGTCGAATGCGTGAAGGCCAAGGTCGCACTGTCGTCGTCCACCGACATCGCCATTCCGGTACTGCTGCCCGGTGTCGTCACCCAGGTCCGCCTGACCGCGCGTCGAGTTCGAGGAACGCATCCGCCCACTCGTCGAGCACAGCGTCGAACTGCTCGTCGGCATCCTCCAGACCGCAGGTGTCACCGGCACCGACCTCGACTCGGTGTTGCTCGTCGGCGGTTCCTCGAGGGTCCCCCTCATCACCGAGGTGCTCCGGGCAGCGCTCGCCGCCGAGATCAGGGTCGATGCCCATCCGAAACACGCCATCGCGCTCGGCGCCGCCTGGTACGCGGGGGCCACCCACCTCTCCGCCGCGCCACCTGTGCCGCTGCGTCGCCCGGAAGTGTCGGACCACGCGGCCAGAGGCGCCGCCCTCCGGCGGGAACGGCGCTTCGAGGAGGCCGACATGGAGCTGAGCTCGGCGCTGGCGATCGACCCCGACGATCCGGTGAGCCTCGGGATGCGCGCCGATGTACGGCGACTGCTCGGTCAGACCGATGACTCGATGGCCGATGTGGATCGAGCGCTGGCCATCGATCCGGCCCACGTGCTCGCCCGCACCGTGCGCGCTGCGCTGCACCGCTCCGCCCACCGATGGTCGGCCGCCCTGGTCGACCTCGGCCATGCGCTCGAGCGGCAACCGGAGTCGGTGTGGCCGCTCGCGCTGCGAGCCGATGTGCTGCTGCAGCTCGGCCGGTTGCCGGAGGCGACCGAATCGGCGGCGTTGGCCGTTCGCTACGGACCGGACCACGTGTTCGCCCTCGGTCGTCGGGCCGAGCTGCACCGGCTCTCCGGCGAGACCGCAGCAGCCAGGGAGCTGTTCGAACGTGCCCTGCAACGGGAGCCCGAGAACCCGTGGCTCCGTGAGCACTTGGCGCGCATCGACGACGATGGGGTGGCCGATGCTTCGTGATCAGGTGGTCGAGGTGGTCCGGGAGGCCGAGCGGGCGATGGCGGGCAAACCCTGGGCGGGCGCTGTCCAGGCCATCGGCCAACGGCTGGAAGAGCCGCTGCGCATCGCGGTGGTCGGGCGGGTGAAGGCCGGCAAGTCGACGCTCCTCAACGCATTGATCGGCGAACGGCTCGCCGCCACCGACCACGGCGAGTGCACCCGGATCCCCACGTGGTATCGCGACGGGCTCAGCCATGCTGTCCACGCCGATCTCGTGGCCGGCGGGTCCACGCAGTTGGCGGCACCTCGGCGCGGCGATCGGCTGGAGATCGATCTCGGGGGCCGGGCCGCGACCGATGTGGCCCGGCTCGTCGTGACCCGGCCGTCGTCGGTGTTGCGCCGGATGACCCTCATCGACACACCAGGCCTCGGCTCGACGACCGACCGGCTGGGCGAGCACACCATCGACGAGTTCGCCGCCTCGAGCGGGCCGAGTTCGGCTGACGCCGTTATCTACCTGCTGCGCAACATGCACGAAGACGATGTGGGGTTCCTCGAGGCGTTCCAGGGATCGCTGGGCGATCGAATCGATCCGGCGAACTCGATCGGGGTGTTGTCGCGCTCCGACGAGATCGGCGGCGCCGACGACCGGTTCCTGAAAGAGGCGACAGCGGTGGCCACCCGGATGGCCAACGACGCCAGGCTGCGTCCCCTCGTTCACACGGTGGTGCCCGTCGCCGGTCTGGTGGCCGAGACGGCGGCATCGCTCACGGAGGAGGAGTACCGGCGCCTCGCCGTGGTCGCCAAGCTCCCGGCCGGTGATCTCGCTGCCCTCTGCCTCACGGTCGATCGGTTCCTCCATCGGTTCCCCGAGCTCGGTTTGTCGCTGGAGGAGCGCCAGGCGCTGCTCACCCGGTTCGGGTTGTTCGGCCTGCGGACCGCTTCGAATGCGATCGCCAAACGAGCGGCACCCGACAGCGAGAAGCTGAAGTGGGTGCTGATGAGGGCGAGCCGGCTCGACGATCTGTCCGATCTGATCGGCCGGGTGTTCGAGGGTCGGGGCGAGATCCTGCAGAGCCGATCGGCGTTGCTCGGGGTGCGCTCGGTGGTGGTGCGCGCCGCGGGCGAGGGGCATCCGCTGGTCGCCCGGTGCGATGCGCTCCTCGAAGCCCCCGAGTTCCGCGAGATCGATCTGTTGACCGCCGTGCGTCAGCTGCAGGCCGAACGGGCCACCGATGAGCTCGTCCTGCTCCATCGGCTGCTCGGCGGTGATGGTTGCCAGGCGTGGCAGCGGCTCGGGCTTGCGGCTGATGCGTCCGGCGCCGAGATCGCCGCGGTCGCCGAGTCGACGGTGAACGGGTTGAAACGCCGACGCCACGACCCAAGGGTTCGTGGACCGCTGCGGGCCATTCTCGACGGCGCCGTGATCGCTGGGGAAGCGGTGCTCACTCGCGGAGGGTCGCGTTGATCGGCGGCAGCCGTCGCCACGTCGGTTCTGGTCGCGTACGTTGTGCCCGGCAACAGTGAGGAGTGGTATGTCGACGCCGTCCAAATCGCCCGTACCGAAGATGCCCGGTGGCGCCATCAGCGCCCGACCGGCGCGGTTCTTCTGGTTGGTGGACTGTTCGGGATCGATGAGCGGCGCCAAGATCGGGCAGCTCAACCACTCGATCGCCGAGGCGATCCCCGGAATCCGGGCGCTGGCGCGCAGCAACCCGCGGGCGCTCGTCGAGATGCAGGTGCTGAGCTTCTCGACCGGAGCTCGTTGGGTGAATCCGGATCCGGTGAACATCGACGACTTCGTCTGGGAGACCCAGGTCGCCGGCGGCACCACGCATCTCGGGCGGGCGCTGCACCTGCTCGCCGAAGGTCTGTCGCCGGCGCGCATGCCGGGCCGCGGGCTCACCCCCATCATCGTGCTGCTGAGCGATGGTCTGCCCACCGATGCCGAGGAGTTCGAGACCGGGCTCGAAGCCGTGCTCGGCCAGCAGTGGGGGCAGCGGGCAATCCGTCTCGCCATCGCGATCGGGAAGGACGCAGACGCCGAGGTGCTCGCCCGATTCGTGAGCGATCCGGAGATCGGGGTGCTCCAGGCCGACAACACCTTGGAGCTCGCCGAGTACATCCGGTGGGCGTCCATCGACGTGCTCTCCCAGTCGGTCGGATCCAGCTCGACCTCCGATGGACGCATGCCGTTCATCAACAGCCCGAGGCCGGTCCAGAGTGTCGACGTCCTCGAGTTCTGAATTGGCTCCGTCGGTCGGCGAGGCCCCGCCGCGCTGGTCGGCGTCGGCGACTTCCATCGTCGGGGCCGATCACCTGCGACGGGGTGTCCAGTCGCAGGACTACGCCTCGATCCATCAGATCGCCGACGGTTCCATCACCATCGTGGCGGTTGCCGACGGCCACGGTGGCGACCGCCATTTCCGCAGCGCAGTGGGTTCGCGGCTCGGCTGCGAGGTGTTCACCGAGTATGTCGCCGAGGTTGCCGGACCAGATGGGGACTGGTCGGCGTCCGTGGCCCGGCTCCTCGGTGAAGCGCCCGGCGAGCTCCTGGAGCGGTGGCACGTGAGGGTGCGTGAGCACGTGGTCGCCAACCCGTTTGCGCCCGAGGATCTGGGGCTCAGAGCGGCCGCCGAGTCGATCGGGCGGCGCGACGCGGATGGTGCGGGCGAGTGGACGTCGCTGCTCATCGGAGGCGACGACGTCCGCTCGATGACGGCTCGGATCTCGGCCTACGGCTCCACGCTGCTCGGCCTGCTCGTGACGCCGAGCCATCTGTGGTGGTTCCAACTCGGGGACGGCAACCTCGTCGAGGCGAGCGACGAACAGGGCGCGCAGTTGCTGTGCGAGCCGCACGCCAAGGCATTCGCCGACTCCACGCCATCGCTGTGCAGCGTCGGCGCCGAACGATATGTGCAGTGCGGCGCCCGGCGTTTCGTGCGGCCGACCGAACCGTGGCTGGTGGCCGCCGTGACCGACGGGTTCAGCAACTCCTTCGAGCACGAACGAGGCATGCTCGAGTTCTTCACGGGCGCGCTGCCCCTGGCCCACGAGCACGGGCCCGAGGCGATGCACGAGTTCGTGCCTCGGTGGCTGTCCGACATGACGCAGGCCGGCAGTGGCGACGACGTGACCTTGGCGTGGGCGCTGCGCTCGCCCGACAGTCCCGAGGGACTTCGATGAGCGCGGCGAACTTCGCTCGCGGGGCTCTATGGCGAGTATCTCGCCGACTTCCGCACTCCGTTCCAACGTGGCGGGCAGGGAGAGCTGTTCGATGCCCGGTCGGCCGCCGGAGACGAGCTCGTCGTGAAGCTGTACTACGAGGGTCGCGACACCCCGGCAGTGCGCGAGGGCATTGCGTCGCTCGCACGTGAGGGTTCGCCGGGCGCTGCGTTCCTGTGGCCGCAGGACATCGTCATGCACGCCAATCGGTTCGGCTACATGATGCCGCTCGCCCCGAAGACGTTCGTTCCGTTGCGCGCGGTGATGGCCAACGAGGTGTCGCTCGGCTTCGGCGTCGCCCTCGAGGTCGCCCTGCAGATCGTCGAAGGTTTCCGACGGCTCCACGCCAAGGGTTTCCACTACTGCGACATCTCCGACGGCAACGTGCTGCTCGATCCCAACACCGGACGGGTGCTGATCTGCGACAACGACAACGTGGGTACGGCTCAGCGCCCCGCGACCATCCAGGGAACGCCCGGTTTCATGGCTCCCGAGGTCGGTCGGCGTGCCGTCACGCCGTCAGCCGACTCCGACAAGTTCTCGCTCGGCGTGCTGCTGTTCATGCTGTTGATCGGCGAGCACCCGCTCGAGGGTCGGCGGGAGGCCGAGTGCACGCTCAAGACCCAGCAGGACATCGACGAGATGTACTGCCTCGACCCGGTCTTCATCTTCGATCCCGACAACGCCACGAACCGCCCGGTACCGGGGTGGCAGGACAACGCCATCCTGCGCTGGCCGCTGTTCCCGAGCGGGTTGCACGACGTGTTCGTGCGCCTGTTCACCGCCGGGCTGCTCGAACCGGGTCGCCGGCCGAGTTTCTCGGAGTGGAACACGGCATTGGTGGAAGCCCGCGACCTGTTGGTCCGATGCGCCGACCCGGACTGTGGTGCGGAGTCCTTCTTCCCGCCGCGCAGCGTCGGCGGAACGGTGGAGTGCTGGGCGTGCGGCCGCCCGGCCGGTCAGTTCGGTCGCCTCGCGATCGCGACCCGCCGCGGGTTGGAGTTCGACATCGTCCTCGACGACGGCACCATCATCCGCCGGTACCACCTCACCGGTCGCCTGGAGGAGGCCGACTCGGGTGAGTCGGTGGTGGGCATGGTCGTGGAGAACCCGAACGCGCCGGGCGTCTGGGGGATCCGCAACCTGTCGACCAGTGCGTGGCGGGCGACGTTCCCGAGCGGCGAGGTCGTCGAGACGCCCCCCGGGCGTGCGGTTGCGTTGCGAGACGGTGTGGTCATCGACTTCCGCACGGCAACCGCCACCATCAGCTTCGAGGTCAGCTGATCAGGCGGGCGAGTGCCGTGGCTGCAGCTGCCACCGCCACTACGACGACGAAGCTCTGCTTGCGCCACAGCGCGATGGCCGCGGCTGCCACGCCCACCAATCGAGCGTCGATCTGCAGGGATCGTCCGTCGCCGAGGGTGCTGGTCGCGACCAGTGCAGCCAACAGTGCCGCGGGGAGCAGGTTGGCGGCCCGGTGGAGGAGCGGCGGCAGGCTACGGCTCCCGAGCAGCACCGGGCCGGCCGCCTTCATCGCGTAGACCCCTGCGAACAACCCGAGGATCACCGTCCATGCCGTGCTCACGGCGCACCATCGGTGATCGGGGTCGCCGCCGCCGTATCGCTCGGTCGAGCGAGTACCACGGCCACGCCCGCGGCGATGATCGGGATGCCCGCCGGGGCGATCGGCACCAGGGCCGTGGCGATGGCTGCGCCACCGACGACGACCCAGCGCTGCACGGGGTCGACCAGGCGAGGCCAGACGAGCGCCAGGAACGCGGCGGGGATCGTGGCGTCGATGCCCCACGCCTCCACCAACCCCTCTGCCTCCGACAGCAACGCGCCGATCGCGGTCGAGACGTTCCATGTCGTGTACAGCAGGACCCCGGTGAGCAGGTAGCCGTACCGTTGGGCGCCTCGCTCGGCCTGCGCCGACCCGACGGCCATGGTTTCGTCGATCATCCACTGCGAGGCGAGCGCCCGCCACCACGTCGGCTTGCCGGCGAACGCGGGGGCCATGATCACGCCGTAGGCCATCGAGCGCAGCGAGAGCAACAGCCCGGCCGCCAGCGCCGCGACAGCCGTTCCGTGGTCGGCCAAGACACCGACTGCGGCGAACTGGGTGCCGCCGGTGAACACGAGGAGCGAGAAGCCGAGCGCCTCGGGGAGGCCCAATCCGGCATCGGCCACCGAGACGCCGAACGCCACCCCGAAGGGGATCACGGAGATGGCGATGGAGATGCTCTGTCGTTGGATCGCCGAGCGCGTGTCGGGTGCCATTCGCCTCAGTCCGGATGGGCCGCGAGGTACGCCTCGGCGACGACCGAGAGATTGCGAGCGGCTTTGTCGGCGTCGGCCGGGCGGTTCTTGTCGACACCGCCGGCGAGGATGGCCAGTTGGTGTTCGAACTCACGGAAGAGGGCGGGTTCGGTCTCGCTGATCGTCGGGCCCGCGACCTCCCAGATCGCCTGGACTTCGGCGAGCTGATCGTCCTCCGTCGATCCGGCTTCGGCGATCTCGTTGCCCAGTCCGGTGGCGAGGTCCACGATCTCGCCGAGCTGGGCCGCGACCCCGGCGGGCAGGGGCCGTGCGGTCGCGGTGACGCCGCCCGCAGTCGTTGTGGACGAGGCGCTGGAATCCGTGGTGGTGGCACAGCCGGCGAGGCCGAGGAGCCCGGCGAGCACACCGGGAAGGAGGGCTGACCGCGTCATCAGGCGCCCGAGCGTACCCATCCGGCTCACTTCGAGGTCAGCCGCGGCGGCCGGGCCGTCCCGCCCGCCGGTCGCTCGGTCAACGGACCCTCGGTGATGCCGAACGCAGGCGGCGCAACCAGGACTCGGCGTATCGGAGCCGACGCTCGAGCTGGTCGGTGGTGGCACTGGCCACCTTGGTCACGCCGGCCAACCGGTTCATCTCGCCGTTCACCTTGGCGTGGTTCCAACCGGTGACGTCCACCAGGCGTAGGGCCAGGTCGTAGTTGCGGGCGCGCAGGTCGTCCTTGCGTTCGGCGACGCTGAGGGAGCCGCCTCGATCGAATCCGGCCTCGGTGGGGACATCGGGAAGGTCGACGGCCAGGCCGGCCAACTCCAACTCGTCGAAGACCGGCTCGGGGATGTCGGGCTCGTCGTCGAACGACGAGAACCCGTCCTCGGTGAACGCATGTACGCGCATGCCGGTGGCAACCGCGGAGACCACGGAGAACAGCGACAGCTGTTCCTGATCGACGAGGGCATCGAGCTCGGCAGCCTGCGCATCGGGGTCGAGCTCGCGACGGAACTCCTCGTCGGTGTCCTCCGACCGCCGGCGCAGCACGTGGCGCCGGGCATCGGCGATCTGGAAGGCGTGGGCGCGCAGCCGCGAGTCGTCGGGGATGTAGACGTACGCCTTCTGGCTCGAGCGTCCCGCGGTCCATCGCACGAACCGACCCACCGCCTGGCGGAAGAACAGCTCGGTGCTCGTGGTGGTGGCGTAGACCCCGACGCGTAGCCGGGGGATGTCGACCCCTTCGCTCACCATCCGCACCGCTACCAGCCACGGCCGGGTGCCGCCGGCGAACTCCGCGATTCGGTCCGACGCCGTGGGATCGTCAGAGGTGACGACGACGGCGGGGCTGTCGAAGCGGTCACGCAGCAGCCGGGCGATCGCCTTGGCATGGTCGAGATCGATCGCGATCGCCAGACCGGCGGCATCGGGTTGTTCCCGGCGGATCTGCAGCAGGCGTTCGTGGGCCTGGCCGAGCACGACGGGCAGCCATTCGCCGTCGAGGCTCAATGCGGTGCGCAGCCGTTGACTCGCACGCGCCGAGTCGAGCGCGTCCTCGAACGTCGCCGACTCGAGCGATCCGTCGGGGGCGGTCCACTCCATCAACCCGTCGATCCGCGGGAAGTACACCGGGCGCACCACGCCGCCGTCGCGCAGGGCATCGGCGTAGCCGTACTCGTAGTCGGGCACGGCCTCCTCGGCCACGTAGCGCACGAACGGGATCGCCGCGGTGTCGCTGCGGAACGGAGTGCCGGAAACCGCGAGCCGCCGATGGGTGAGGGAGAACGCGGTGCGGACGCTGTCGCCCCACGCCTTGTCGTCGCCGGCGTGGTGGACCTCGTCGAGGATCACGAATCCATCGCCGAGGAGCCCCCGCAGTCTGGCGGCAGTGTCGCCGGTGGCGACCTGCTGATAGGTGGTCACGAGGCCGTGCACATCGCGCGCCAGTCCCTTGCCCGGCGCCCAATCGGGGTCGAGCTGGAGTCCGAGCCGATGGGCGGCCTGGGCCCACTGGCGCTTGAGGTGGCTCGTGGGGGCCACGACCGCGACCCGGCGGCGTTGTTGGCCCAGGACCCACCGAGCGCAGGTCAGGGCAAAGGTGGTCTTGCCCGCGCCAGGGGTGGCGACGGCCAGGAAATCGGGTTCGAGGGAGGTGGTGAACCGATCGAACGCAGCGCGCTGCCAGGGGCGAAGGCGGAGGGTGGTGGTCATGAGCGGGGGTGCCCCCGGTCCGCCCGGGGGAACATCGAGTCTGCCGGACTCCAAATGGCAGGGCAACGCGCCCGCCGATCTGCGAGGCTGACAGCCGTGTAACACCAGGTGAACCCCATCCCCGTCGTCCACGGTCGCCGCCTCCTGCGGTAGATCCGGCCCTTGGAGGTTCCCCGTGCCCGCTGCACTGCATGTTTCCGACCTCACCGTCGTTCGAGGACCGCTGCTCGTGCTCGACGCGGTCTCGTGCTCGGTCGTCGCCGGTCAACGCATCGGGCTCGTCGGACCGAACGGGGTCGGCAAATCGACGCTGCTCGCCGCCCTGGCCGGGGACATCCCCCTCGAACGAGGGGCCGTTCGCCGCACGCCACCGGGCGCCTCGATCGGCCGGCTGCTCCAGGAGCCCGAACGCCGACCCGGCGAGACGGTGACCGCGTACCTAGCCCGGCGAACCGGCGTCACGGCTGCCCAGACCGAGCTCGACCGGGCGACCCAGGACCTCGCGTCGGCCGCATCCGGCGCCGACGATCGGTACTCGGACGCCCTCGAAGCCTGGCTGGCACTCGGCGCCGCCGATCTCGATGCCCGCATCGGCGAGGTGTGGGCCGATCTCGGGTCTCGCGCCGCGCCTGCTCGACCAGGACATGTCGACGCTCTCGGGTGGCGAGGCGGCGCGCTGCGGCCTGGCCGCACTGGTGCTCAGCCGCTTCGACCTCTACCTGCTCGACGAACCCACCAACGATCTCGATCTCGACGGCTTGACCCGTCTGGAACGCTGGATCCTGGCGCTCGACGCCGGAGTGGTGCTCGTGAGCCACGACCGGACGTTCCTGGCCAACGTCATCACCGACGTCCTCGAGCTCGACGAGTTCACCCACCGCGCCAGATTGTTCGCCGGCGGTTGGACCGCCTACGTCCACGAGCGCGAGACCGCTCGACGCCATGCGTGGGAGCAGTTCGACGACTACGACACGAAACGCAAGGGCCTGGCATCACGGGCCCAGCGCGAGCGGGAGTGGGCCACGCAAGGCTCGGCCAAGGCCAAGAAGTCCGATGAGCAGGACAAGCACATTCGTGCGTTCAAGGTGAACCAGACCGAGCAGCTGGCCGGGCGAGCGGCGCGTACCGAACGGGCGATCGAGCGGCTGGAGACGGTGGACAAGCCCCGCGAAGCGTGGCAGCTGCGCCTCACGGTCGGGTCGCCCGGGCGCAGCGGCGACGTGGTGGTGCGGCTCACCGAGGCCGTGGTTCGCCGCGATTCGTTCCAGCTGGGCCCGATTGAACGTGGAGATCGGCTACGGCGAGCGCGTCGCCATCGTCGGCCCGAACGGCGCCGGGAAGTCGACGCTCATCGACGCGATCCTCGGTCGGCGGGCGCTCGATTCGGGGGAGCGGTGGTTCGGCTCGGGGATCGTGATCGGTGAGATCGAACAGGCCCGGGCTCAGCTCTCGGGCGCCGATTCGTTCCTCCGGGCGTTCATCGACGCGACCGGGCTCACCGTCTCCGATGCCCGCACGCTGCTCGCCAAGTTCGGGCTGGTCGCCGAACACGTGGAGCGGGCCGCCGCCTCGTTGTCGCCCGGCGAGCGGACCCGAGCCGTGCTGGCGCTGCTCATGGCCAACGGCGCCAACTGCATGGTGCTCGACGAGCCCACCAACCACCTCGACCTGCCCGCCATCGAACAACTCGAGTCGGCGCTCGACTCCTTCGAGGGCACCGTGCTGCTCGTGACCCACGACCGTTCACTGCTCGACCACGTGCACCTCACCCGCACGCTGCGGCTGGAATCGGGCCGTCTCGTGGCCGACAATGGCTGACACACCCCCTGGGTAGCTTGGCGACATGGCTGATCACCCGGTGCTCGAGCGGTTCTCGCCCGCCGTGCGCGAGTGGTTCGGGTCCAACTTCCCCGAACCCACCGCGGCTCAGGTGCTCGGCTGGCCGGCGATCACTGGAGGTGAACACACGCTCATCTGCGCCCCCACCGGCTCGGGCAAGACCCTCACCGCGTTCTTGAGCGCGATCGACCAACTCGTCACCAGCCCCACCCCACCCAAGGAACATCGCACCCGGGTGCTCTACATCTCACCGTTGCGGGCGCTGGCGTTCGATGTCGAAAAGAACCTGCGGGCGCCGCTGCAGGGCATCAAGTTCGCCGCCGAGCGCCTCGGGGTGCCGCACATCGAGCCCGTCATCGGGCTTCGCACCGGCGATACCAGCGCCAAGGAACGTCAGCAGCTCATCCGGCGTCCGCCCGACCTGCTCATCACCACGCCCGAGAGCCTCTACCTCATGCTCACGTCGTCGGCGGCGGCCACGCTCGCCAGCGTCGAGGTCGTGATCATCGACGAGATCCATGCGCTCGCGGCGACCAAGCGGGGCGCGCACCTCATGCTGTCGCTCGAGCGACTGGTCGAGATCACGGCCACACCACCGCAGCGCATCGGGTTGTCGGCCACCCAGCGCCCCCTCGAAGAGGTGGCCCGGTTCCTCGGGGGGTTCACCGGTCCCCAGACCCCTCGGCCCGTCACCATCGTCGATGCCGGCATCCGCAAGCCGCTCGAGATCGAGGTCGTCGTCGCGGTCGAAGACATGGGCGACATGGGCAAGGAGCAGCCGGGCGAGCTGCGCAGTGGACCGGCCACCTCGGCGTTGTCGGCCCAGCGATCCTCCATCTGGCCGTCGATCTACCCACGCATCGTCGAGCTGATCATGGCCCACCGCTCCACCATCATCTTCTGCAACGCTCGCCGGCAGGCCGAGCGGCTGGCGGCCCGCCTGAACGAGCACGCCGAGAACGAAGGCATCGACCCGGGCGAGCTCGGCGAGCTGGTGAAGGCCCACCACGGTTCACTCGCCCGCGAGCAGCGAGTCATCATCGAAGACCAGCTGAAGCAGGGCAAGCTGCGCGCCCTGGTTGCCACCAGCAGCCTCGAGCTCGGCATCGACATGGGCGCGGTCGATCTCGTGATCCAGGTCGAATCACCCGGTGCCGTGAGCCGAGGGCTGCAACGCATCGGTCGGGCCGGGCACTCGGTGGGCGAACCGAGCCGCGGCAAGCTGTTCCCGAAGCATCGGGGCGATCTGCTCGAAGCAGCCATCGTGGTGCGCCGGATGCACGACGGGCTCATCGAGTCGACTCACTACCTGCGCAACCCGCTCGATGTGCTGGCCCAACAGATCGTGGCCCACGTCGCGCTCGGCGAGCGGCCGGTCAACGACGTCATCGCCATGGTGCGGCGGTGCGCCAACTTCGCCGAGCTCTCCGACGAACTCGTGACCAACGTGCTCGACCTGCTGGCCGGCCGCTATCCGAGCGAGGAGTTCAGCGAGCTCCGGCCCCGCATCGTGTGGGACCGCATCAACGGCACCGTGCGGGCCCGTGACGGCTCCCGTCGCCTGGCCGTCACCAACGGCGGCACCATCCCTGATCGCGGGCTGTTCGGCGTGTTCCTCCCCGACGGCACCAGGGTGGGGGAGCTCGACGAGGAGATGGTCTACGAGAGCCGGCCAGGCGAGACGTTCATCCTCGGCGCCTCCACCTGGCGGATCGAGGACATCACGTTCGAACGCGTCACGGTCACCCCGGCCCCGGGTGAGCCCGGCAAGATGCCGTTCTGGCACGGCGATCGGCCGGGGCGGCCGTTGGAGCTCGGGCGGGCCCTCGGCGCATTCATCCGCGAGATCCACGATCTCCCCGAACAGCAGGCCTACGAGCGGCTCCAGGCGCACTACGGGCTCGACGCGCTCGCGGCCAACAACGTGCTGCTCTACCTGAAGGAACAGATCGACGCCGCCGGAGTGGTGCCCGACGACCGCACCATCGTGGTCGAGCGGTTCCGTGACGAGATCGGCGATTGGCGGGTGTGCCTGCTCTCGCCGTTCGGCACCCCGGTGCACGCACCGTGGGCGATGGCCATCGAACGCCGACTGATGGACCGCTTCGACATGCCGGTCGAGACCATGTGGAGCGACGACGGCATCGTCATCCGGCTCCCGGAATCGGCCGATCAGCTCCCGCTCGACGAGCTGATGGTCCCCCCGGAAGAGATCGACGAACTGATCATGGCGACCCTTCCCCAGACCTCACTGTTCTCGGCCCGTTTCCGGGAGTGCGCCGGCCGGGCCCTCCTGCTGCCGCGTCGCCGTCCCGATCAACGCACCCCGCTGTGGCAGCAGCGCCAGCGGGCCGCCGACCTCCTCGCGGTGGCCGCCAAGTACCCCACCTTCCCGATCCTGCTCGAAACCAGCCGCGAATGCCTGCAGGACGTGTTCGACGTGCCCGCGCTGCGCGAGGTCTTGGGGCTCTTGCGCCGGCGTGAGATCCGCATGGTGAGCGTCGACACCGCCAAGGCGTCGCCGTTCAGCCAGAGCCTGTTGTTCAACTGGATCGCCGCGTACATGTACGAAGGCGACGCCCCGCTGGCCGAGCGCCGCGCCGCCGCGCTGGCCCTCGATCGCGATCTGCTGCGCGATCTCCTGGGCGCCGAAGAACTGCGTGAGCTCATCGACCCCGGTGCGCTGGCCGATCTCGAACTCGAGCTGCAATGCCTGGCCGATGGTCGCCGGGCCCGCACGGCCGATGAGCTCCACGACGTCTTGCGCCGGGTCGGTGATCTCACGATCGAGGAAGCCGACCTGCGCTGCGAGACCGGTGACGGGGCCGACACCGGTGAGGGACGCGCCGAGCTGTGGCTCGCCGAACTGGTCCGGGAACGTCGCGCCATCGTCATCCACATCGGGGGCCAGGAGCGCCACGTCGCCGCCGAAGACGCGGCCCGCTACCGCGACGCGTTCGGCTGCGCGTTGCCCATGGGTCTTCCCGCTGCCTTCACCGACCCCGTGCCGCGGCCCCTCGAAGAGGTCGTGGCCCGGTACGCGAAGACCCACGGGCCCTTTCTCGCCGCCGAGCCCACCCGCCGCTTCGGTGCGCCGCCCGAACGGATCCTCGGGGCGCTCAAGGCGCTCGAAGCCGGCGACCGGCTCGTCCGGGGTGAGTTCCGGCCCGATGGTGTCGATCGAGAGTGGTGCGAGACCGACGTGCTGCGCCAGCTGCGCCGCCGCTCGCTGGCGGCGCTGCGCCGTGAAGTCGAACCGGTCGAGCAGGCGGCGTATGCCCGATTCCTGCCGGCGTGGCAGGGCATCCCGGCCCAACGCCGGGGGCTCGATGCCCTCGTCGAATCACTCGCGGTCATCCAAGGCGCAGCAATCGTGGCGTCGACGCTCGAACACGACGTCTTGCCGTCGCGTGTGCAGGGGTATCGAGCCGCCGATCTCGACGAGCTCTGCACCAGCGGCGACCTGGTGTGGGTCGGTGCCGGTGCGATCGGGTCGGGCGACGGTCGGGTGCGGCTGTACTTCCGGGACCAGCTCGCGCTCCTGGCCGCAGGGATGGAGTCGCCGGATCGCCCCACCGGCGCGCTCCACGAGGCGCTGCGCACCCACCTCGAACAACGAGGCGCCAGCTTCTGGCAGCAGCTCCGTGTCGCCACCCTCGGCGCCAGCGATGCCGAGGCGCTCGCGGCCCTGTGGGACCTGGTTTGGGCCGGGGAGGTCACCAACGACTCGGTCGCGCCGTTGCGTGCCGCGCTCGGCGGCAAGCCCACCAAGGCGGGTACCACCAAGGGCCGCGGCCGCCCGGGTCCCCGGCCGCGCCCCGGCCGGCTCACCGCGATCGGCCCGCCGGCCGGGGCCGGGCGCTGGTCGCTGGTGGCTCCGCTCCTCGAACCGGCCCCCCGGCCCACCGAGATCGCCCACGGCACCGCGCTCCAGCTGCTCGAGCGCTACGGCGTCGTCACCCGTGAGGCCGTGCTCGCCGAAGGAGTCGTCGGCGGGTTCGCGTCGGTGTACGGCGTGCTGAAGGTGCTCGAGGAGCGCGGCCAGTGCCGCCGGGGTTACTTCGTCGACGGGCTCGGCGCGGCCCAGTTCGCCTTGCCGGGCGCAGTCGATCGCCTCCGTTCGGTGCGCGAGGCGCCCGACCCGATCTCCACCCTTCCCGGCCCGGCGCTCGTGCTCGCAGCCACCGACCCTGCCCAACCGTTCGGCGCGGCGCTCGCCTGGCCCGAAACCCCGGGGCGCCCGGCCCGCGTCGCCGAGCGCGCTGGTGGCTGTCGCCGACGGGGTTCCCCTCGTCTGGTTCGATCGGCGCAGCCATCACCTCGTCACGTTCCCGACGGCCGAACGTGATCTGCGATGGGCCGACGCGCTGGCATCACTCGTCAAAGACGGGCGAGTTCGCGCCGCCGAAGTACGCAAGGTCAACGGCGGTCCTCTGGAACCCGGCGCTGCGTACGACGCGCTGCGGCAGAGCGGCTTCGTAGAGGGGTACCGGGGTTTGGTGTTGCGGGCGTGAGTCCAGGCGCCGAAACACGGTCTTCACACTCCGAAGAACAGACCGTTCCACACCAGCCAATAGTGTCGGTGGTGTGGGGCAACCAGTGACCGATCAGGGCGGTGCCTTCCGCGGCCGTCTCACCGGTCAACGCGCCGTGATCACTGGCGCAGCACGAGGAATCGGTGCCCAGATCGCCCGTACCTTCGCGGCCGAAGGCGCACGCGTGGCGTTGCTCGACCAGCTCGGCGATCAGGTCGCCGAGGTCGCCGCCGAGCTCGACGGCTGGTCGGCGGCCATCGATCTCGCCGACCCGATCGCCGCGGTTGCCGGGACCCGTGCCGCGGTCGAAGCGCTCGGAGGCGTCGACATCCTGGTGAACAACGCCGGGATCCTCCACTTCGCCCCACTGCTCGAGATCACACCCGAGGAGTGGGACCTGACCTTCGCCGTCAACACCCGGGCCATGCTGCTCACCACCCAGGTCGCGGCCCGAGCCATGATCGCGGCGGGCCGCCCCGGCGCGATCGTGAACATGGCCAGCATGGGCGGCAAGGCCGGCGCCCCGAACCAGGCCCACTACGCTGCGTCGAAAGCCGCCGTCATCTCCCTCACCCAGGTGTCGGCGATGGAGCTCGGCCCGCACGGCATCCGGGTCAACTGCATCTGCCCGGGCTACGTACTCACCGAGATGGGCGCCGCAACCCGCACCGACGAGATGGTGGCCGAGTGGGCATCGAAGTCTCCGTTGGGGCGGCTCGGCGAGCCCGCTGACGTTGCCAACATCGCCCTGTTCCTCGCATCGTGCGAGGCTGGATACTGCACCGGTCAAGCGTTCAACGTGACCGGCGGCATGATCATGCACTAACCCCGAACCTGAATCACGAGCCTCCTTCCATGACCGAATCCGTTCCATCGACCGCCACGACGTCCGCCGGCAGTGCCGCCGCGTTGTCGTTCCGGGGCGTCTCGATGACGTTCCCCGACGGCACCCACGCTCTCGACGAGACCACCTTCGATGTCCACCCCGGCGAGTTCGTCACGGTCGTGGGCCCCTCGGGCTGCGGCAAGTCGACGCTGCTGCGCATCGCCTCGGGTCTGACCAAGCACTACCACCGGCGCCGTCGGCGTCGATCGCGGCGCCCTCGGGTACGTGTTCCAGGACGCCACGCTGCTGCAGTGGCGAACAGTGCTCGCCAACGTCGAGCTGCTCGCCGAGCTCGAAGGCGTGCCGAAAGACGAGCGCCGCCGCCGCGCGAACGAGAACATCGACCTCGTCGGATTGACCGGCTTCGAGTCGAAGTACCCCAAGCAGCTCTCCGGCGGGATGAAGATGCGTGCATCGCTCGCTCGCTCGCTGGTGCTCGATCCCAAGGTCTTCTTGTTCGACGAGCCGTTCGGTGCCCTCGACGAGATCACCCGTGAACGACTGAACGACGAGCTCCTCGGGTTGTTCCAGCGGAAGGGCTTCGCCTCGCTCTTCATCACCCACTCCATCTACGAGGCCGTGTTCCTCTCCACCCGGGTCCTCGTGATGTCGGCCCGGCCGGGTCGCATCGTCGGTGATTTCAAGGTGCCCTTCGCCTATCCCCGTTCGCCGGAGCTCCGGTTCGAGCCGGCGTTCGCCGCAGCTCACCGGCGAGGTTTCCCACGCCCTGAGGGGGGCCCACGCATGACCGCGAACCTGTCTCCCGGACTTCCCGCCCCGCAGGGTGGCGTGGAGCAGTCGCCCCAAGCTGGCAAACCCGGCGAGCGCGGCACGCCGCTCGATGTTCGCGACTACGCCGCTCCGCTCGGTGGGTTCGCCGCGTTCATCGCCGCCTGGTACCTCATGCACTACTGGGCGCTCGAGACGATCTGGAACAAGCCCGGCTTCCTGATCAGCCCGCCCCACCGTGTGATCAGCGAGTCGTTCCTCGACAGCACCGTGCGCAGCCAGCTGATGAAGGGGTTGGGGTACACGACGTTCGTCGCCGTTTCCGGGCTCCTGCTCGCGATCGTGATCGGTATGGGCCTGGCGATCGCCATGGCGCAGGCCAACTGGCTCGAGCGTTCGGTGTGGCCGTACCTGGTAGCGGTCCAGGCCGTCCCGATCGTCGCACTGATCCCGATCATCGGATCGATCTTCGGCTTCGGCTTCCGGTCCCGGATCTTCGTCTGCTTCCTGATCTCGATCTTCCCGATCGTGTCGAACACGCTGTTCGGTCTGCTCTCCGCCGACCGAAGTCAACACGACCTGTTCACCCTGCACCGCGCCACGCGCTGGACACGGCTGACCAAGCTCCAACTTCCCGGAGCCATGCCGGCGGTCTTCACCGGCTTTCGCATCGCAGCCGGCTTGTCGGTCATCGGCGCAGTGGTCGGCGAGCTCTTCTTCAAGCGCGGTTCCAAGGGCATCGGCATCCTGATGGAACAGTTCCGCTCCCGAAGCGTCTACCCCGAGACCTACGGCTGCCTGCTGCTCGCCGCGCTGCTCGGCATCGTCGTGTTCTTCTTCTTCGGATGGCTCAGCAACGTCGTGGTCGGACGTTGGCACGAGACCACCCGCAAGACCGGCTGAGCCGGACCAGTCTCCCTCGGGAGAAACCCCAGCGTGAACCCCTGGACAAGGAGTACTACATGAATCGAAACCACCGGAAACTATTGGCCTTGCCGCTCGCCGGTCTGCTGGTCCTTGCTGCCTGCGGAAGCGATGAGGACGAGGGCTCGTCCGGCGAACCGGTCGCGGCAGGCGCATTGGCGGGGGTCTGCCCAGCCAACATCGCCATCCAGACCGACTGGAACCCCGAGGCCGAGCACGGCTTCCTCTACGAGATGTTCGGCGACGACGCCAAGATCGACGCCGCTGCCGTCAAGGTCAGCGGCACGCTGTACACCGAAGCGGGCACGGTCGACACCGGTGTGACGTTGGAGGTCCGCTCGGGCGGTCCGGCCATCGGCTTCCAGACCGTCACGTCGCAGATCTATCAGGACGACTCGATCCTGCTCGGCTACGTGTACACCGACGAGGCGATCCAGAACTCCTCCGAGTTCCCGACCGTTGCCGTGATGGCTCCGTTCGAGAAGAACCCGCAGATGATCATGTGGGATCCGGCCACGTACCCCGACGTCAAGACCATCGCCGATCTCGGTGAGGCCGGGGTGCTGATCCGCTACTTCGGTGGCGCGGCGTACATGGAGTACTACCTCGCCGAAGGCATCGTGTCGGCCGACAACGTCGACGGTTCCTACGACGGTACCCCGGCGCTCTTCGTCGCCGATCAGGGCAAGTCGGCTCAGCAGGGCTTCGGCTCGGCCGAGCCGTACATCTACCAGAACGAAGTCGCCGAGTGGGGCAAGCCCATTTCCTACGCCTACATCAACGACGAAGGCTGGAACAACTACGCCGAGGCGATGGCCACCAAGCCGGAGAACATCACTGAGTTCGCCGACTGCTTCAAGGTGCTCGTGCCGATCATCCAGCAGGCCACGGTCGACTACATGGCGAGCCCCGACCGCACCAACGAGTTGATCGTGAAGGCGGTCGAGACGTTCGACAACGGCTGGGTGTACGGACCCGAGGTCGCCAAGTTCGGTGTCGAGACGATGCTGAAGGACGGCCTGATCGCCAACGGTGACGACGACACGCTCGGCAACTTCGACCTCGATCGGATCACCGAGCTGATCGGCAAGGCCATCCCCGTGTACGAGTCCCTCGGCACGCCGGCCAAGGAAGGCCTCACCGCCGAAGACCTGGTGACCAACGAGTTCGTCGACGCATCGATCGGTCTGCCCTGATCGGACCGCGAACGAGATGACCTCGGCTCCTGCCGGGGCATGAAGATGGGCCGGCCCTTCGGGGCCGGCCCGTTTCGCGGGATGCCGTCGCGTAACGTGGTGCTGTGCCCGAAGGCGACACGATCCACCGCAGCGCCACGGCCCTGCGAGTTGCGTTGGTCGGCGAGGTGACGACGGCGTTCCGGGCCCCTCGCTTGACCGGTCTCGTGCCCGAGATCGGTCGTACGATCGACTCGGTCGAGGCAACGGGCAAACACCTCGAGATCATGTGGGACGACGGGGTCGTGCTCCACACCCACATGCGCATGACCGGGTCGTGGCACATCTACCGACCGGGCGAACAATGGCGCAAGCCTCGATCCGATGCCCGCGTCCAGATCGACACCCCGCGGTGGTCGGCGGTGTGCTTCAACGCACCGGTGGTCGAGGTCTACCGGGCTGCCGATCCGCGCCGCCACCCGCTGTCAGGAACACTCGGACCCGATCTGTGTCGCGCCGACAGCGACCTCGCCGTCTGCGTGCAGCGGATGCTCGACTACCCCGACCCCACCGCGACGGTGGGCGAGGTCCTGCTCGACCAACGGGTCGCGTGCGGCGTCGGGAACGTCTATCGCGCCGAGGTCCTCTTCGCCGGCGGGATCAACCCCTTCGTGGCGGTCGGTCGGTTGTCGGCCGATCAGTGCGAGCGCCTGATCTCGACCGCGGCGCGCATGCTGCGCGCCAATCTCGTCGATGGCGGTCGTACCACCGACCCCCGCGCGCCGGGCGGACTGGCGGTGTACGGGCGGATGGGCAAGCCGTGCGTCGAGTGCGGCACCGTGATCGAGGCTCGCCGGCTCGGGGCACACCAGCGCCTGGTGTCGTGGTGCCCACGCTGTCAACCGACCACTTGACCCCGCTCGACCCCGCCGGATCATGCCCACCGGGGTGGACGCGCCGAGCCGTCGCGATGACGGGGCCGGCGCACCCACCCCGGACGGGCGAGCACGGCGCAACGTGTCGTCAGGTGGCGGCGATGGCCTCCAGCACGTTCATCTTCGACGCCTTGCGGGCCGGGTAGAACGCCGCGACCATGCCGGCGACCGCCGCGATCACCAGGTACATGAAGACCCGGAAGAGGGGAACGGTCACCCCCTTGATGACCGACTCGGGAACGGCCAACGACAGCGCCACCCCGAGTGCCGTGCCGAGCACCACCCCGACGATGCCGCCGAACACGGTGACGATCACCGACTCCCAACGGATCATCCGCCGGGTCTGACGCCGGGTCATCCCGACCGCTCGCATGAGGCCGATCTCTCGGGTGCGCTCGAACACCGACAACGCCAAGGTGATGGCGATGCCCATCATGGCGATGACGATGGCGAACGCGAGCAGGGTGGTGATCATCACCAGGATCTGATCGATCTGGCCTTCTTGCTGCCGGCGGAACTCGGCCTGGTCCTGGACCTTCATGACCGGGTACTGGTCGATCAAGGCGTCGAGGGCCGCCCGCCCGGCCTCCGGCGTCGAGGTCTCGGCCAGTCGGGCCACCACGAACTGGTCGATCGGTGCGGCCTCGGATACTCCGGCGAGCGTCTCGAGTGAGATGACCCGGCCCCCGACGACGGAGTCGTCGCGGTAGATGCCGGTGACGGTGAGGTCCTGGGTGGAGCCGTTGCTGAAGGTGACCGGGATGCTGTCGCCGACGGTGACTCCGAGGTCTTTGGCCGGATCGCTGTCGAGCAGGATCCCGCCCGTCTGGGCAGCCTCGATCGAGCCGTCCTGCAGATCGATGTCGAGCAGCAGCGGGAGCGCCTCGAGATCCATGGCGGCCGCGGCCTTGACGCCCTCTTGATCGCCGATCTTGATCTCGGCGGCCCGAATCGGCGTGACCGCATCGATCTCCGGGAGCGTGGCGATCGATTCGGCCACCCCGACGGGCAAGCCCTGGAACGACTCGTCGGTGATGATGTAGTCGGCGGTGACGGCGCTCTCCAGGGTGTCGACGAACGTCGCCTTCAGCGAAGCCGCGAAGACCGTGGCCGCGCTCACCAGGGCGACGCCGATCATCAACGCCGATGCGGTGGCCGCCGTTCGCCGAGGTGCCCGCGCCGCATTTTCCTTGGCGAGCTGCCCAGGAGTGCCGAACGCCTTGGCGATCGGGGTGCCGAGCACTCGGCTGACCGGCCGGGCGAAGGTGGTCGACAGGCTCGCCACTCCGAGGAACAACAGCAGCGCTCCGACCGCACCGAAGAAGATCAACCCGATGGTGCCGCCCGGCGAGGCGAAGATGCCGAGCAGGAACATCGCTGCCCCCACTGCCGCGACGATCGCGCCGATGACGATGCGCCGTGACGAGGTGAGCGCGGCGAACCCGAGCTCGGGGCGCATGGCGGCGACCGGCGGGATCTTCGCGGCCCGGCGGGCGGGAACGATGACCGAGGCCAAGGCCACGCCGACCCCGACCACGACGGCGAAGATGACCGTGCGCGGTTTGATGATCGACTCGGTCGCCGGGAACCCGGCACCGGCGGCATTGAACACGGCAACGATCAGGCGCGACACCCCGAGGCCGGCCACGATCCCGATCGCGGTGGCGATCACCGAGATGACGAAGGCCTCCACCACGATGAGGCGGCGGACCTGGCGGCCGGATGCCCCGACGGCACGCATCAGGGCGAGCTCCCGCAGGCGTTGCCCGATGGTGATGGCGAACACGTTGTTGATGATGAACGCGCTCACGAAGATCGTGATGAACGCGAACGCCAGGAGGCCGTTCTGGAAGAAGCCGAGGAACTCGCCCACCGAATCGGTGGCCTCATCGGCCAGCTGTTGCCCGGTGATCGACCTCGGCACCGCTGCGGCAGGACCTGTTCGATCCGCTGCCTGGACCTCGGTGCTCGAGGCGCCCTCGGCCAGCTTGATGTCGATGGCGTCGACACCGTCGCCGGTCTCGAGCACCACTTGGGCCGTGGGCACGTCCCAGCCAACGACGGTGGCGCCGGCGAATCCCTTGGAATCGCCGAGGCCGACGTAGCCGACCAGCTCGAACGTGCTGGCGTCCGCTGTTGAGCCCGATCTCGACCGTGTCGCCGAGCTCGAAGTCGTCCTTCTCGGCCGTTGCCTGGTCCATCACTACCTGCTCGGGCCCGACGGGGGCCGAGCCTTCCCGGATCCTGTCCGCCGCCGATGTAGTTCTCGGCATCCCATGCCACGCCCGATGTGGGCGGCGCCCTTGGTCTTCACCGGCTCGCCGTCTTTGTCGATGATCGTGGCGGTGCGGGTGTTGGACGAGCGCGGCGGACTCGACGCCGTCACCGCCTTGACCTCGTCGATCAGGGCAGCCTGGACGGGATCGCGCCGGATGCCCTGGTTGTCGTCGCCGAATGCCAGCTCGGTGCGGACCTCGAGGTCGATGCCCTCGCTCAAGCCGGAGAACAGGTTGTCGAAGGTGGAGCGCAGGCTGTCGGCGAGGATGAACGAGGCCGAGACGAATGCGACGCCGAGGACGATGGCGAGGCCGATGAAGATCGAGCGGCCTTTGTGGGAGCTGAGGCTTCGCCGGGTGAGGGTGCGGTGACGACCATGTCAGTTCCCGAGGTGGTGCATGCGGGCGAACACGTTGTCGCGCGGTGGGATCGGCCATGTCGTCGACGATCTTGCCGTCGGCGAGGAACACCACACGGTCGGCGTAGCTCGCCGCGTTCGGGTCGTGGGTGACCATCACGATGGTCTGGCCGTACTGCTTGACGGCGACCCGCATGAAATCGAGGATCTCGGCACCGGATCGTGAGTCGAGGTTGCCGGTTGGTTCGTCGGCGAAGATGATCGTGGGTCGGCTGGCGAGCGCCCGGGCCACCGCGACGCGCTGCTGCTGACCACCCGAGAGCTCGGACGGGCGGTGCTCGAGCCGGTTGCGCAGCCCGACAGTGTCGATGACCTGGTCGATCCATTGGCCGATCGCCGGCGGTGCCACCGAGCGACAGCGGCAGGGTGATGTTCTCGATGGGCGGTGAGCGTGGGCACCAGGTTGTAGGCCTGGAAGATGAACCCGACCTGGGTGCGGCGCAACTCGGTCAGTGCTTGTCGTTGAGGGTGGCGAGGTAGGTCTCGCCGATGAACACGGCGCCCGAGGTGAGGGTGTCGAGCCCGGCGAGGCAGTGGAGCAGCGTCGACTTCCCGGAACCCGACGGGCCCATGATGGCGGTGAACTTGCCGGTCTCGAACGTGACGGACACCCCGTCGAGGGCGCGGACCTCGCTGTCGCCGAGCACCGTAGATCTTGGCGGCGTCGATGGCTCCGGCGGCGGCTCCGGCGGGTGCCAGTGCAGTCGTGGGCAGGGGGGCAGACAATGACATGTTGTCGTTGTACCCCGATCGAGGTCGGTTCGGCGTCCTCTTTGTGGGTGATGCTGGTCCTACTCGGGGCGGATCGCCGGTCGCTCTCCCCGGACGGGAAGCGCCTCGGACGTCATGCGCCCGGCGTGACCAGGCCCGACTCGTAGGCCAACACGACCGCCTGGACCCGATCACGGAGCCCGAGCTTGGTGAGCACCCGCCCGACGTGGGTCTTCACGGTGGCCTCGCCGAGGTACAGCTCGGCTGCCGACTTCGGCGTTCGACATGCCTCGGGCCATCAGCTTCAGGACTTCGAGCTCGCGTTCGGTGAGCTCGTCGAGCCCGCTCGCTCCCGATTCATCCAGCCGAGGCCGGCGGGCGATGTCCTCGATCAGTCGCCTCGTGACCGACGGCGCCAGCAGGGCGTCGCCCCTCGCCACCACCCGCATGGCATCGATCAGTTGTTCCGCCGGCGCGTCCTTGAGCAGGAACCCGCTGGCCCCGGCCCGCAGCGCGGCATACACGTAGTCGTCGAGATCGAACGTGGTGAGCACCAGCACTCGGGGCAGCTCGCGGTCGGTCGGGGCGAGGATCAGCTCGGTGGCCCCGATCCCGTCGAGCCGCGGCATCCGCACGTCCATGAGGATGACGTCGGGCGCGGCGCGGCCCACCATCTCGACCGCATCGATGCCGTCGCACGCCTCGGCCACCACCGCGAAGTCGGGCTCGGCTTCGAGGATCATCCGGAATCCGGCTCGCACCATGGCCTGATCGTCGACGATCATCACCCGGATCATCGGCACATCATGCCGTGGCCTCGGTGCCGACCAGCGGGAATCGGGCCCGTACCCACCAGCCGCCGCCAACGCGCGGCCCGGCGTTCAGCTCGCCGCCACACGCGGCAACCCGCTCGCGCATGCCGATCAGCCCGTGGCCCGGGCTGCCGCCCGAACTCGGGGCCGCCGGGCCCGTCATGAGGGCCGCCGCGGCGCCCCGACCATCGTCGCTGACCTCGACGTCGAGCTTCTCGGCGCCGAATCGGAGGGCGACGGTCACCTCGCGGCAGTCGCCGGCGTGCTTGCGGACGTTGGTGAGGGCTTCTTGCACGACCCGATACGCGGAGAGCTCGACTCCTGCCGGTACGGGCACGGGCTGGCCCTCGACGAGCAACTGGGCGGGGAGCGAATCGTCGGAGCGCACGAGCGCGTCGATCGACGACAGCGAGGGTTGTGGGGCCATCTCCGGGCCTTCGGCCTCGGAGCGCAACACGCCGAGGATCCGGCGCATCTCCTGCATCGCCTGGCGACCCGTCTGTTCGATGTTCGCGAGCGCCATCGCTGCTCGGTCCGGGTCGACGCCGAGTTGACGCCGGGCGGCACCGGCCTGGATCACCATCACGCTGACCGAGTGGGCAACCACGTCGTGCAGTTCGCGCGCGATGCGGCTGCGCTCGTCGTTGACCCGCTCGCGAGCGAGGAGCTCCTGCTCGCGTTCGGCTCGCTCCGCCCGCTCTGCGAGGTGAGCGAGCCGCTCCCGGCGGCGGCGCATGTTGTCGCCCAGCATGAACGCGCTCGGGTAGACCACCGCGGTCGCGAGAAGATCCCCGAAGCTGATGGTGTCGGTCAGGGTCAAGATGACCAGGAACATCGTCGAGATCCCGCCGACGATCGCCACGACCATGGTGCGCCGTCGATCGGAAGCCATGACCGACCCGATCGAGTAGATCATCACGAGCAGCCCGATCCCGCTGCCCTGGACGTCGACGATCTCGATGACGGCTTCCAGCGCGGTGATCCACACGAGTACCGCCACCGGGTACGAACGCCGCAATGCGATCGGGTAGGCGGCGGCGCCCACGAGCACGGCTCCGAACGCGCTCGGGTCCCGGAACCCCGACTCATGCGTCAGGAGGTGCGTCAGCACCGCGACCGTGCCGAGCACGAACGCCAGGAGCCCGTCGGCGGTGCGCGGGTGAGCCCGGAGCCAGAGAATCGGTCGAGGGCGGGCCATTGCAGCGGAGGTTACGACGCCAGGCGGAATCGGCACGTCAGCCAGGAGGTGGATTGCCGTACGCTTCGCGGCTGATGAACTGCCCGTCGTGCGACACGCCGCTGCCCGACGGCGCTCGTTTCTGCCCCGCGTGCGGCACTTCGATCGCGTCGGGGCGCATCGACGAGCGCCGGGTCGTGACCGTGCTGTTCGCCGATGTCGTGGGCTTCACCGGTCTGGCCGAACGGCTCGACCCCGAGCAGGTGAAGCGCATGATCGATGGCTGCATGGAGAGCCTCGGCGCCGACATCGCCGCGTTCGGCGGCACGGTCGACAAGTTCCTCGGCGACGGCGTGCTCGCGCTCTTCGGGGCGCCGGTCGCCCACGAGGACGATGCCGAACGGGCGGTGCGCGCTGCGCTGCGGATGCAGGAGACGATCCGGGACACCTCCGCCCCCGGCGGCGCGGAGCTCCAGCTGCGGATCGGGGTGAACACCGGCGAGGTGCTCGTGGGGGCCTTGCGGGCCCGGGCCGACTACACGGCGATGGGCGACGTGGTGAACACCGCGGCACGGCTGCAATCGCTGGCTCCCCCGGGGCGAGTACTCGTGGGACTCGCCACCGAGCAGCTCACCGAAGGCGTGATCTCCTACGAACCGTTCGGCGAGGTTTCGCCGCGGGGCCGCGAGCACAGCATCACTGCGTTCTTGGCGATCGAACCGACTGCGCTTCCTGGCGGTCGCCGCAGCCGGGTCGATCTCCCCCTCGTGGGGCGGGAGGACGAACTCGGCCTGCTGCTCGGCGGGTTGCGGTTCGCCGTCGGCCGCAACCGGGCGTTCCTGGCTGCGATCGAGGGAGAGGGCGGGGTCGGCAAGAGCCGGGTCGTGAGCGAGGTGCTCGGGTGGATGCGCTCCGAGCTCCAGCTCCCTGTGCTCGAGGGCAGCTGCGTGCCGTACGGCCAGTCGAACGCGTGGTGGCCGCTCGCCAGCGCGATCCTCGGATACCTCGATCTCGACATCAGCGGCGTGTCCACCGAGGAGATCCGTTCGGTCGCGTCCGCCCGCGGGGCCGGCCTGCTCGGGCTCTCGGCCGACGACCCCGAGCTCGGTCGGCTCCAGGACGCCTTCGCCCACCTGCTCGGGCTGCCCTCTCCACTCGACGATCTCGAGCCGGCTCGCGCTCGCGAAGTGCTCACGCGGGCCGTCATCACCGTGCTGCAGGCCCGCCTCCGGCGAGGACCGTTGGCGCTCGCCATCACCGACCTGCACTGGATCGACCCGGCGGTCCTGATGCTCCTGGAACAGACGGTGGCCGCCCTGGCCGGCCTGCCATTCGTGCTGATCACCACGGCGCGACCCGAATCAGAATCGATCTGGCCGCCCGCCGGCGGGCCGTACTCGTCGTTGCGGCTTCGCTTGGAGCCGCTCGACCTGGCCGCCGCAGGCCAGCTCGTCCGCGCGATCGTCGGTGCTGATGCCGACGATGCAACGGTCGCCCGGTTGTACGAGCGCAGCGGCGGGAACCCGCTGTTCCTCGAGGAGCTCGCCACGCTCGTGGCCGCCTCGGGCGAGTCCGAGGAATTGCCCGAGACGTTGCGAGCCATCGTCGCGGCACGACTGGATCAGCTCCCGGTCGAGCAGCGCATGGTGCTCGACAACGCGGCGGTGCTCGGCGGGTCCGGGTCGTTGTTCGCCTTGATCCGATTCGGTGACGAGGTCGGCCTGAGCCACACCGAGCGCGCGGTGCGCCGGCTCGACGAGGCGGGCCTGCTGGCGTTGGAGGGTCGGCGGTGGCGGTTCCGCTCGGAGTCGGTCCGCGACGTCGCCTATCAGACCTTGACGAAGGCCGCTCGGGCGCAACGCCACGCCGGCGTGGCCCGGGTCATGGCGGCCAGCGAGGGCGACAAAGCACCGCGGCCCGAGGAGATCGCCCACCACTTCGCCACCGCCGCTGAGCTCGTGGCCGAGCTCGGGCCCGTCGAAGGCGTGCGGGGCGACATCAGCGAGCTCGCCGTGCGGTGGTTGGCCCAGGCCGCCGACCGGGCGTCGGATCAGATGTACCCGCGCGCCGCTGTCCGCCTGGCCACCCGTGCCCTCGACCTGCTGAGCGGCGACGACGAACCGGCCGCGCGCCTGGCCGCCCGGCGGCTGCAGCTCACTCGGGCCGACTCGCTCGCCGATCTACGCGAGCTGGTCAAGGCCCGCCACGACGTGACTGCGGCGATGAGCTCGGCGATCGCCGATGGTGACCGCCCCGCCGAGGCGATCGCCTATCGCCTGCTCGGTGAGGTCGATCGGTTCGACGGCCGGCTTCCCGAGTCTCGTGTCGCGCTCGATCGGTCGATCGAGTTGTGGCGCGAACTGGGCGACGACCACGAGCTGGCCCGGTCGCTGCGCAGCCGGGGCTTTCTCGAGGTGTTCGGGGGAGTTCCGGCCGACGCCGCCGCGTTCCTCGACGAGGCCGACGAGCTCTACGAGCGGCTCGGCGATCGCGCCGGACATGCGTGGGTCGAGCAGAACCGGGCATGGATGTCGTTCCTGGCCGGCGAGATCTCCCTCGCCGACGAACGGTTGCACCGCGCAGCCGCGGTCATGGAGGAGCTCGGCGATCGGGGCGGCATCGGGTGGGCGTTCGGGTTGCTCGCCTACGTGCGCTTCTACGCGGGGAATCGTGAGGAGGCCACCCAGATCGCCGAGTCGGTGCTGCGCGACGCCACCGACCGGGGCGACGAGTGGGCGGCGGGGATGATGCTGGCACTGCAGGCCAACCTGCAGCTCTGGGAGGGTCGGGTCGAGGAGTCGCTGCGCCTGGCCGAGTCGGCCAAGGTGCGGATGCGCCGGCTGGGCGACGGCTACGGCCAGATCCAGGCCATGGTTCCCGCGATCCGATCGATGGTGGCGCTCGGCCGGTTCGGGGAGGCCCGCACCCAACTCGAGGAACTGGCGTCCATCGCGCCGCGCTTCGGGCTGGAGGGCTTCGCCGCGTTGGCCGCGCTCGGTGTCGCCGTGCACGGCGGTGCGGTCGAACGGGCGCTCGACGCCTCGGAGATCGCCATGGGCATCGACCGGGACCGGGGCGGCGTGGGCACCAACGACGTGTTGCTCGGGCGGGTGTTGGCGTTCTTGATGGCCGAACGCCTGGATGAGGCGTTGGCCACGCTCGACCTGCTCGCCGGCGTCGATCACCCGATGCACCCGTACGAATCGGCCGTGTCGGCCATCGTCGCCGCGGTGGATCGGCGGCCGCACGAGGCGCTGGCCCACGGTCGGTCGGTCGACGACCAGCCGGGCGCCACCTACCTCGACCGGACCTATGCCCGGTTGGCCGAGGCGTCGGCTCACACCCAACTCGGTGCGATCGGCGACGCTCGACTGGCCCTCGCCCAGGCCCGGCTCACGGTGAACGCGACCGATGACATCGTCGCCCAGGACCTCGTCGCCCACGCGGTGCGGTCGCTGGCCGGAGCCGAGGACGAGAGCGGCGCCGACGGCTCCGAAGCCCCCGCCCCCACCCCGGTCCCGTCGTTCACCCTCCCCGGCTGGCGCACCCTCCTCCACACCCTCTTCCCCCCATCTTCTGATCGCGTCGGGGGTGCAGACGGGGTGCGCCGAACGCGCCAGGAATCGTGACTCGGCGTTACTTGTTGGGTTGCGGGAGCACCCGCAGGTAGGGCTTCACCGTGGTCCAGCCCTGGGGGAACAGTGCCTTGGCCTCGTCGTCGGTGACGGCGGCACCGATGATCACGTCGTCGCCGTCGGTCCAGTTGACGGGAGTGGCCACCTTGTAACCCGCGGTCAGCTGCAGTGAGTCGATCACGCGCAGGATCTCGTCGAAGTTGCGACCGGTGGAGGCCGGATAGGTGATGGTCAGCTTGACCTTCTTGTCGGGTCCGATCACGAACACCGAACGCACGGTGAGCGTGTCGTTGGCGTTCGGATGGATCATGTCGTAGAGGTCGGAGACCTTGCGGTCGGCGTCGCCGATCATCGGGAAGTTGACGGCGGTGCCCTGGGTCTCGCCGATGTCGGCCTCCCACTTCAGGTGGGACTCGACCGGGTCGACCGACAGGCCGATCACCTTGACGTTGCGCTTGTCGAACTCGGGCTTGATCTTGGCGACGTAGCCGAGCTCGGTGGTGCAGACCGGAGTGAAGTCCTTCGGATGGCTGAACAGCACACCCCAGCTGTCGCCCAGCCACTCGTGGAAGCTGATGGTTCCCTGGGTGGTCTCGGCGGTGAAGTCGGGGGCGGTGTCTCCGAGGCGGATGGCCATGTTCGTCTCCTTCGGCGAAGCGGAACGCGCGGGCTCAACTGCGTCCAGGGCAAGGTCTATCGCAACCGGGCGCCAAATCCGACCGGCTGGGTCGACTTTCCTCGACACGTGACCATATGGTCACCTATGATCGGGCTGTGACCGGACGACAGGCAACGGCGAAGCGGCCCACACCGCCGTTCGAGGATCCGTCCGCTGACGACCTCGTGTTCAAGGCGCTGGCCGACGCCAGCAGGCGCCGGCTCCTCGATCTCCTGCGCCAACGCGACGGCCGCAGCCTCGGCGAACTGGCGGAGGCGTTCCCGGCCATGACCCGCTTCGGCGTCATGAAGCATCTCGCCGTGCTCACGGGCGCCGGGCTCGTCACGGCCCGGCGACACGGGCGCGAGAAGTTGCACTACCTGAACCCGGTTCCCATCCAACTGGTCTACGAGCGATGGGTGTCGCAGTACGCGGCGCCGTTCGCCGCCGCGCTCGTCCGGACCAAACGCGACCTCGAAGCAGCCGGCTGACCCCGCGATCCCAGGAGGACGACCATGCCCAAGCCACGCCACGTGCACGAGATCTACGTCCGAACCACGCCCGAACGGTTGTGGGCCGCCCTGACCGAACCGGGCGACGTCCGGCGCTACTACTTCGGCTGCGAGTTCGAGGCCCCCCTCGTGATCGGCGAGCCCTACCGCATGGTGGGCCCGGACGGCCCCGCCATCGACGGCACCGTGGTGGAACTCGAGCCGCCGCGGCGGCTGGTGGTGACGTTCCACGTCCTGTTCGACGTGGCGGCCGAAACCGAGGCGCCCACCACGGTCACCTGGGAGATCACCCGGATGAACGCCGACGTGTGTCGGCTCTCGCTCGTGCACGAGGACTTCGGTGGACTGTCGGCGACCTGGTCGATCACCCGCACCGGGTGGCGAGTGGTGCTCGACGGGCTGAAGACGTGGATCGAGACGGGTGCCGAGATCGGCGTGATCCCCGATGACCGCGCCGACGACACGGTGGTGCCCGTCGACCTCACCGCTGAGGAACACCGCGAGCGGGCCATCGAGATCAACAACGACACGTGGCGGCTGATCGAGGTGACCGACCGTACGCCCGACGACGATGAGGCGATGGTTCGCAGCGCCTACGCCGCCGCCTACCACTGGTCCCACGCGGCGCGGCGCACCCTTGCCAACGAGGCCCGGGCCGAATGGATGCTCGCACGCGTGCACGTGCTCGCCGGGCGCGGAGCCACCGCCCTCCATCACGCCGAGCGATGCATGGCGGCGGTGCGCGCCGGTGGGCTGCTGGACTTCGACCTGGGGTACGCGCATGAGGCGTTGGCGCGTGCCTACGCCGCACTGGGTCGCACCACTGACGCGGCCGCAGAACGGACGTTGGCCGCCGGTGTGATCGTCGCCGATCCCGAGGACCGCAAGATCTACGAGTCCGACCTCGCCGCGGGGCCGTGGTTCTCGCTCCCCGCGCTCTGAACCCACACCGTCACGAAGCACTCGTCCAGGGTCGACGGACCCGAGCGAACGGGCAGTTCTCCTGTCCTCCGCTCACTTCCTCCCGTTGTCCAGCGGGTCGGCTCCTCGGTACTCTCAGCGCATGGAAATCGACCAGGTCTTTGGGCTGCCCGCGCACCCGCTGTTCGTCCATCTCCCCGTCGTGCTGGTCCCGATCGCGGGGCTGATGGCCGTGGCGTTCGCCATCCGCCCGAAGTGGCTCGACCGCTTCGGCTGGTGGCTCGTCGTGGTCACCGGCGTGGGCGCGCTCGGCGCGATACTCGCCGCGGGGAGCGGGGAGGCGCTCGAGGAGTCGGTCCGCGAGACCGAACTCGTCGAGCAGCATGCCGAAGCCGGGGAGACGGCCGAGTTCATCGCCATCGCCTTCTTCGTGGTGGTGCTCGCGATCGTCGCCTTCCGGTGGTGGAGCAGACGCAAGGCGGCGTCCGGAGGGACCGAGATTGCCCACGCCGGTGCCCTCGCCGTCGTGACGTCGGTCCTGCTCGTCGTGAGTGGCGGCGGTGCCGCGTTCGCCATCGCCGACGCAGGCCATCAGGGTGCCCAGGCGACCTGGGAGGGCGAAGGCGACGAGAGCGGCACGGACGAGGGTGAGCAGGGGCCCGACGGCGCCGTCCAGGTCGATCGCGAAGACGACGACGACTGACTCACACGCCGTGGTGGCCGGCCGGCTGGCCGTGCTCAGGCTGGAGCCAGTTCCTCCAGTGCTCTCCAGTCGAGCGAGCCCATGCCTTGGGTCGACAACGGCTGGATGCAGACGTGGTCGGCACCGGCAGCGTGGTGTGCGGCGATGCGCTCGCGGATCGCGTCGGCCGTGCCCCATGCGACCACCGAATCGACGAACCGGTCGGCGCGCTGGTCGATCTCGTCCTCGGTGAAGCCGAGGCGCAGCCAGTTGTTGCGGTAGTTGGGGAGACCGGCGTACTGGCCGAGGGCGGCGATGCCGGCGGAACGGGCCGCTGTGGCGTCGGTGGAGAGCACGACCTTCTGCTCGACACACAGCAGCTTGTCGGGTCCGAGGATCGCGCGCGCTTCGGCGGTGTGTTCCGGCGTGGTCCAGTACGGGTGGGCGCCATCGGCCTGATCGCGCGAGAGCTCGAGCATCTTCGGGCCGAGCGCCGCGAGCAGGCGCGGGGCCGGGACGGCCGGCTTCGGGGCGCGGTAGAACGAGGCATCCATCGCGGCGAGGTACGTCCGCATCTGGCTCAGGGGCTTGGAGTAGTCGAGGCCCCGCAGCCCCTCGACCATCGGGCCGTGGCTCACGCCGAGGCCGAGGATGAAGCGCCCCTCGGTCTGCTCGGCGAGGGTGTTGGCGACCTGCATCATTGGTCCGGGGTGCCGGTGGAAGATGTTGGCGATGCCCGTCGCGAAGAGGAGCGTCGACGTCTGCGTCGCCAGGTAGGCGATATGGGCGAAGGGGTCACGGCCGACGGTGTCGGGAAGCCACAGCGTGGAGTAGCCGAGCGACTCGATCCGTGCCGCGGTCTCTCCGGCGGCGGCCACCGGCATGGTGTCGGTGAAGTACCAGACCCCCGTGGTGGCCAAACGATCTTTCGTCGTCATCCCATGCTCCTTCGATCGTCCGCTGCTCTGGCAGGTCGCGGGAGTCAGCTTTCCCGATGTGTCGTCGGCGGGACGCATCGAGGACGCCGGAGTGGTGATAGCACTGGCGCATGAGCATTCCCGTCGCCCTTCCCGATCTCCGCGAAGCCGCCGGACGGTTCGATTTCGCCTACCTGCTCACGGTGTCCGATGACGGGCGACCTCACGCGGTGGCGGTTCAGCCCGAGTTCACCGACGGTGCCATGACGATGTCGACCGGCCGGCGGACTGCGGCCAACGCGGCCGTCCGTTCGTCCGTCTCGCTCGTCTATCCGCCGACCGAGGCCGGCGGCTACAGCCTGATCGTCGATGCCGAGGCGTCGGTGGCCGACCAGGTGGTATCGCTTGCGCCCTCCACCGCCGTGCTGCACCGGCCGGCGCCCGGTGCCTCGCCGACGGAGTCCGGCGCGTGCGGCGCCGACTGTCTGCCGGTCGGTCCGGCGACCGAGTGATGCGCTGACGACCACGGGGGAGCCATGACGTTCCGGGAAGCCGTGACGGCGCGACTGGCCGATGAGCTCGGGGACTCCTCGCTCGCCGAGCAACTGGTGGCGCGTCTCGGGGACGATGCGTTGAACACGATCGAGGAACTGGTGGGCTCGGCCGATGTCGGGACGAGCTTGGCGTTTGCCATCGAGCCTCCGACGGTCGATGCCTCAGGAGTCGGCAGCCTCGTCGCCTTCGCGTTCGGGAACCGTTTCGCCGACGATGGCTCGCTCCGACCAGGGCCGGTGAACGAAGCACTCGCACGCGTGACGGCCGCGTTCGTCGTCGAGCATCCGATTCCCGTGTACGCCCAATGGGAGGTCGCCGAGCTGTTGATCGCCGAGGGGGTTCCCGGCGTGGTGTCGATCGACCCCGACACCGATGCGGCCGGCGTCGTGACGTATCTGAGCACGGCGGGCGTCGCCGCCAAGGCGGTTGCCCTGGCCGCCGCTCGGGGCACCCAACTCGGACATGTCGGGGTGATCGGATTCGCCGATCACGCCGTGCGCTGCGTGCTGACGGCCCGGGCTGCCGGCATGACCGCCGACGTGCCCGATGGAGTCGACCTGCCGGCCGAGTACGACCCGTTGTCGGGTCAGGAGTGGACACGCGATCGGCTCGGGTACTTGGCCGTCGATCTGATCGGGCGGGTCCCGCTGCTCGCCGGGTGACGACTCCTCCTCGAGAACGGGGGCACGGATTCTTCGCTCGGTGCGCACCTGTCGTCCGCAATCCGGAGCCGGCTGATCCCAGCGTCTACGGTCGGCGAGATGAGCGACACGGCATCCCAGTCCTCCCTCGTGACGGTCACCATCGACGAGGACGGCGTGGCGATGGTCCACCTCGACGATGGCAAGGCCAACGCCTTGTCCCACGCGATGATCGACGCCCTTCACGGCGCGCTCGATCGGGCGCAGGCCGATGCCCGGGCGGTGTGTTTCGTCGGGCGCGAGGGGAAGTTCTGCGCGGGCTTCGATCTGTCGGTGATGACCTCCGGTGCCGAGGGCACGCGCCGTTTGGTCCGGGCGGGAGGGGAGCTGTTGATGCGGCTCTACGGGCATCCGCAGCCGACCGTGGTGGCAGTCACCGGTCATGCGCTGGCGGCCGGCGCGTTGTTCATCCTGTCGTGCGATTCGCGCATCGCTGCCGATGTTCCCGCCAAGATCGGCTTGAACGAGACCGCCATCGGGATGGGACTCCCGGTGTACGCGGTCGAGCTCGGCCGGGAGCGGCTCTCGAAGGCGGCATTCACGGCCGCGGTGCTGCAGGCGACGATCTACGACCCGGCAGGGGCAGCCGCGGTCGGGTACGTCGATGCGGTGGTCCCGGCGGCAGAGGTGGTGGAGACCGCCCGGACCGAAGCGGCTCGGCTCGGGCAGTTCCGAACCGGCGCGTACGCACTGACGAAGTCGCAGTCGCGAGGCGCCCTCATCGCTTCGGTGCTCGCCGGTCTCGACGCCGACATGGACAACATGGTGCCGCCGACCGTGTGAGCAGTCGGAGGCGGGGGCAGGTCGCGGACGGTCCAGCGAACCCACTCCCGATAGCGTGTCGGCCGGCCCGACCGCTGGTTCGGCGCCGCCCGCTCCCGTAGCTCAGGGGATAGAGCAACGGTTTCCTAAACCGCAGGTCGTAGGTTCGATTCCTACCGGGGGCGCCAAGAAAGACCAGGTAGACGGCGATCTGACGGTCGGCCGAAGTGGCCGACAACCCGAGTTGTCCATCCACTTGTCCATCTTGTCCTTCCGGCACAGGGTTATCGTGTCTGTCGGCGCTGTGGTTTGGCGCAGCGATCGAGTGCCCGCTTGGCGCTCCTCGAAGTCCCCTGGACTCAGGAGCGTTGTGACATGTCGGAACTCGAGATGGGTGGCTACGCCGTTCTGCTCGAACGAGTGAAGTCGGAAGTTCAATCGGCCGGACGCGAGCCGCGCTTGCGGTCAACCGAGAATTGGTGGAGCTGTACTGGCGGCTCGGTCGGCTGATCCTCGATCGCCAGGACGCCGAGACCTACGGCACCAAGGTGATCGAGCGGCTCGCCGCCGACCTGCGCGTGGCGTTCCCCGAGATGCGCGGGCTCGGCCGGCGGAACCTGCACTACATGCGCTCCTTCGCCGAGGCGTGGCCTGACGTCGAGGTTGTGCAACGACTCATTGCACAACTTCCGTGGGGTCACAAGGTGGAGCTGCTTTCGGCCCTCGACACTCCATCCGACCGGGTCTGGTACGCAGACCAGGCGATCGCCGATGGATGGTCGCGCAACGTGCTCGCTGCCCAGATCACGTCGAAGTTGCACCTTCGCAGTGGTGCGGCCCCTTCGAACTTCTCGACCGCTCTGCCGCCAGCAGAGTCCGAGCTCGTCCAGCAACTCATCAAGGACCCCTGCCACCTCGACTTCCTCGACCTGTCGACCGAGGCGACAGAACGGACGCTGGAGAACGCGTTGATCGAACAGGTCGAGCGCTTCCTCCTCGAGCTCGGCCAAGGCTTCGCGTTCGTCGGCCGTCAGTACGCACTTCGTGTCGGCGACGACGACTTCTTCATCGACCTGCTCTTCTTCCACATCCCGACGAAGCGATACGTGGTCGTCGAGCTGAAGCGTTCGGCGTTTCACGCCGGAGGCAGCCGGCAAGCTGAACTTCTACGTCAACGTCGTCGACGACCAAATTCGCACCGACGACGAGGCGTCGACGCTCGGTTGGTGGCTGAGGTCGAGGCAGGTTCGACAACCGCTGCTGCTGGAACGGTCGCCGAGTTGTGCAACAAGTGGTTCGAGTACGCGTGTCCGGATCTGTCGCCAGCGGTCTCGGCCGAGTACCGGCGATTGCTCGATCGACGGATTCTGCCTCGCTGGGGCTCGACCCCGGTTCGCCGACTCCGTACTTCGGAACTCGACGGCTGGTACTCGCAGCTCCGTCGATCTGGGTCGGCGACGGGCGGCCCGCTCTCACCGAACAGCGTCGTCCGGGTCCACGCGATCCTCCGACGTGCGCTGAACCAAGGCGTTCGCTGGGGATGGATCACAACGAACCCCGCAGTCGCTGCGACACCGCCACGCGTGCTCCGGCGCCAGTTGGATATCCCGTCGCCGGCCGACATCGCTCGGCTCATCGCGGCGTCCGAATTGGTGAACCCGGCACTGCCGGCTTTCATCCGGCTGGCTGCTGCCTCCGGAGCGCGCCGCGGAGAGCTGTGCGCGCTCCGCTGGCGGAACATCGACCTCGCCGGTCGCACTCGACGACGGCACGGTCCGTGTGTTGGAGGCGCTGCGAGACCGCATCGTTCTTGCGCTCGCCATCGCGGAGGAGGAGCTTCCACCCGATGCCTTTGTCTTCTCGCATCGGCCGGATGGCTTGGTCCCGTGGTATCCGAACTACGCCACGCTCTCGTTCGCTCGGCTTGCCGAGCGGGAGGGAATGGGACACGTTCGGCTCCATGATTATGCCGACGTCGGGATGATCACGATCTCCGGCACACCCATGCGTCACAGTTGCTGATGGCTGGCATCAACGTGAAGGTGGTGAGCGAGCGTTTGGGACACGCGTCGGTGAGTTTCACGCTCGATACCTACGCGCGTGATGCCCGGCCAACAGGCCGAGGCCGCCGCCGCGGCGGCGGCCCTGCTGGGAGGACCATGAGCGAGGCCCGGCTCGAAGACCTCCGTGATCGAGTTCGGTCCGAAGTCCTCCCGGCAAGCGCCGCGGTGGTGATACGGGGCGGGCCGGACACGCTCAGCCTGCTGGCGGCGCACGCTCGCCGGCTGAACCGACTGTATGTGTTGGACGGCGTGCCAGTCTTCGGCGTGTCGGTCTTCGTCGCCCGCGGCGAGCTCGGCCCGGCATCGGAACGCTCGATTCTCACCGGCAAGCTGCGGAGCTACCCAACGGTCTACCGGACGACAGTTTCCCGGCTCAGCGAGGCCGGGTTCGTGCTGATCGCCACGTTCGCCGACCCGCACTACACCGTTGTCTTGCCGGGCCTCGACGCGGTGGGCGAGTTGGCAGCCGCGTTCGGCGAGCTGGTCCCGAACCTCTACGCTGAGGGGCGAAAGGAGGAGCGATGACGCGCGTCGACATCCCAGCAGATCTGAACAGCGAGGACGAGACGGGGTTCGTGTGGACGTTCCTCGACGAGGCCGATGACCCTTCGGTGATCGTGCCCGGTGAAGTCGTGGTGGCTGGATCTCCCTTGACCCCCGCGGTCTGCGAGGTCGTGGATCTGGTCGAGAAGGCCGCAGGGACGATCGTCCATCTGCGCCTGCTTCCAGGCACCGTCGAGCAGTATCGGAAGCTCGTTCTTCGAATCGGTGCGTGACCGCGGTGGCGCTCACCCGCCACGGTGTCGGTCTCCAGCCGCAAGATTCGCAACGCACACGTCGAGATCTCGCACCTGGCGGGCCCAGAGCTGGTCGATTCGGCACTCTCCGATCACTCGATTCAGATACCTCGAATCGTTCGACTTGAGGATCTCCAATCGTTCGACTCAGGGGCCTCCATTCGTTCGACTCGTCCGGCTGGACTCGGCCAGGTGATGCCGGACTACATCGACCGAAGAGCGACCGATGTCGTCGTCGACCGGATGAATGACGTGCCGGTCGTGGCGTTGCAAGGTCCTCGATCGGTCGGCAAGTCCACGGTCCTCAACCAGATCGCCCGGTGGCACGGTGCGACCGTGATCAATCTCGATCTACCCGACGTCCGTGATGCTGTGAAGGCCGACACGCAACGCGCCATCCGTCAACCGGGCACGGTGTTCATCGACGAGTACCAGCGGCTCCCTGACATCCTGGACGTCATCAAAGCGGAAGTCGACGCCGAGTTCCGTCCAGGCAAGTTCGTGCTCACCGGTTCAACCCGCTTCGATGCGTTGCCGAGATCCACCCAGACCCTGACCGGCCGCATTCACTTCGTGTCGATCTGGCCGTTCTCGCAAGGTGAACTCGCTGCGACCCGCGAGACATTTCTCGATACCGCAGTCACCGAACCCGAACGCCTGACGACCGATCTGGGGTCCGGGTCGTCGTACGAGGACTATGCCGAGCGGATCTGCGCGGGCGGGATGCCCATCGCCGTTCGATCCAGCCGTGGCCGCAACGGCTGGTTCGACGACTATGCCACCTCCGCGCTCCAACGGGATGTCGCCGCGATCAGCAGCCTGCGCCGCGGAGCCGAACTGCCCACCCTGTTCGCACGTCTCGCTGGCCAAACTGCGCAACCGCTGAACATCACCGCCGCAGCGAAGGCAGTCAACCTTGAGGTCTCCACGGCGAGCAGCTATCTCACGCTCCTCGAAAACCTGTGCTTGATCCACCGGCTGCCCGTGTGGGGTCGCAACCTCCGCTCACGTGCGACGGCGCACCCGAAGGTCCATGTGGTCGACAGCGGCCTCGCCGCCCGCCTCTTGCGGATCACCCCTGAACGACTCACTCGTCGCGATGCTGCCGCGCTGACGGAGTTCGGGCATCTGCTCGAAACGTTCGTCGTCGGAGAACTGCTCAAGCAAGCGTCATGGAGTGACAACGCCAGGGCGCTCGGGCACTGGCGAACCCACGACGGACAAGAAGTCGATCTCGTTGTCGAACGCGACGACGGTGTCGTCACCGGCTTCGAAGTGAAGACCGCCCGCAAAATCGAACGCAAAGACGCCAGCGGCCTCATTGCGCTCCGCAACACCCTCGGCGACCAGTTCAACGCCGGGTACGTCCTCACCACTGGCGATGCCTCCTACCGCTACGACGATCGCATTTACGTCATGCCTGTCGATCGGCTCTGGCAGACCGACCGCACCACGACCGAGATCACCAAGTGACCTCCTTCAGACCGTCGGCTCCGCATGACGCCGTCAGCGTTCCGCCATGCGTCCGAACGGTTCGGCCCCGCCTCGACCTCTACGGTCCCGGCCGGGTCCTGCCGGCGATCCATGCGAGGTCGGTTCACGACGTGGAGCTGCTCCCGTCCCTCACACGGCAACGGATCGGGTGGTTGCAACTGTACCGATCGTTCGGTAACATCATCTCATGGCACCGAGGTTGGTCTCGGAACCCGAATTGATCGCCCGTTTGACGGCGATCTTTCGACGCGGTGGTTTCGAGGCGGCGAGCATGGTCGACATCGCGGCGGCGACCGGGTTGCAGAAGTCGAGTTTGTATCACCGGTTCCCCGGCGGGAAACAGCAGATGGCGGCAGAGGTTGCGGCCGCGACCGGGGCGTTGTTCGCCACGAATCTGCTCGCGCCTCTCGGGTCGGAGGCACCGTTGCGTGACCGTGTCGTCGCAGTCGGAGCGAACCTCGCGAGCTTCTACGAGCAAGGCCATGTGCCGTGCCTGTTGGACGTGCTGTCGCTCGGCGGGCCTGGTCAAGCAGCGGCCGACCGTCTGCACCAAGCAGCGCTCGCGTGGCTCGACGCCTTCGCAGCCATCGCTCGACTGGCCGGTGCCGATGGTGCGACCGCGATGCAGCGAGCGCAGGACGCGATCGCAGCCATCGAAGGTGGGCTCGTGCTCACGAGGGTCACCGGCGACAACCGTGCTTTCCTGCGTGCTGTCGAACGTCTTCCCGACACCCTGCTCGCCGGCCGCTGAGATCTCATTCCGTCGTCACCGTCTACCGTTGACGCAGTATTGGACCGAACGTTCCCCACAGACTTGGAGACAGCAATGACGAAGCGCAGCAACAAGACCGCAGCCGACGTGTTCAGTGATCCGAACACGGCCCGAAGGGAGTCGACGTTCCGATGATGCAACGGTTTTCCGACATCGCATTCACGCCCGCGGTCGAGGCGTTCCAGCGCGACCGTGGATCGCTCGACCACTACCGCCACGCCGCAGCGACGTGGGGCCCGCCAGAGTCGATCGGTGCAGACGAAGCGGCGTTCCTTGCAGCGCGGGACAGCATCTACCTCGCCTCGATCGGCGCCGACGGATGGCCGTACGTGCAACACCGCGGCGGACCAGCGGGATTCGTCACCATCTTGGGGCCGACCACCATCGGGTGGCTCGACCGGCCCGGCAACAAACAATTCGTCACCGCCGGCAACCTCACGACCAGCGACAAAGTGGCGATCATCGCTGTCGACTACCCGAACCGCCGCCGCCTCAAGCTGTACGGCCATGCACGATTCGAACCCAACCCCGACGCGACGACGCTGGCCGCCATGGGGGCGGCGGGCCGAGCCGAGGGGGCAATCGTCATGGAGGTCGCCGCCTACGATTGGAACTGCCCCAAGTTCATCACGCCGCGGTTCACCGCCGAGCAGGTTCGAGAGATCACCGACCCGATGGTGGCCAAGATTGCGGACCTCGAACGGCAACTCGAGGAGATCGGGCGCCGAGCACCGACTGGAACGTCTCATGAACACTGAATCGCCCCGCCCACCGGTACCGCCGTTCGACGAATCGTCGGCCCGGGCGAAAGTGCTCGCCGCGGAGAACGCATGGAACACGCGCGACCCACACCGCGTCGCCGCGGCCTACACACCTGACACGGTGTGGCGGAACCGGTCGGAGTTCGTTGTCGGCCGCGTCGAAGTGGTCGCCTTCCTGACCCGCAAGTGGGATCGCGAACTCGACTACGCACTTCGCAAGGAGTTGTGGGCATTCACCGACCGACACATCGCGGTGCGCTTCCAGTACGAATGGCATGACCGTGACGGCCAGTGGTTTCGTTCGTACGGCAACGAGAACTGGGAGTTCGACGACCACGGCTACATGAGCCGGCGTGAGGCCAGCATCAACGACGTTCCGATCGACGAAACCGACCGGCGCATCCACGGGACCCGGCCCGACGGAGATCAGACGCCGCTACCGCTGCGGTAGCCAGTGGCGCGTCCCGTTGTTCCGGCGGCCTCGAACGCTTCGTGTCGTCCGTCTCGGGGTGTTGGCGGGTCATACCAAAGTTGCGGCGTGGCGCCACCTGGGTCTGATGCGTACGCCGGCCCAACATCGAGTGGCCGTGATCTTGACAAGGCGTCCGAACTGTACGTACGTGACGATGGGCGGGCGCTGCCCAGCGGATCCGGTGGGGTCGGGTCGCGAAGTCGGTCGTCCGTCGACGTACATGTCCCGTTGCCGGGACCTTCTCGGGCGGACTGAGTGACGGTGTGTGGTGGTACTCGGTGGTCCGTCGATCAATCCGGCGACAAGACCTGATTGGAGACCACATTGGGATGGAACCGCAAAGCCAGAGTCGTGCTCGCACTCGTCACGGCGAGCTCCCTCGTTGGGGGAGTCGCGTTCGCCGGCGGTGAGGGGAGCCAGTGGACCACGGCGGGAGGAAACCGCGAGAACACCCGCTACCAACAGTCGGAACACAAGCTCGGCGTCGACACCGTCGGCGAGCTCGAGGTGAAGTGGAGCTTCACGACCGGCGGAGACGTCTCGGCCACGCCGGCCGTCGACGGAGACACCGTGTACTTCCCTGACTGGAGCGGCAACCTGTACGCCGTCGACAAGACGACCGGCCAGCAGCGGTGGAAGGCGAGCATCCCCGCCGCAACCGGAGTACCGTTCGACAAAGCGTGTGCGACACCCGCAGTCACCGAGGACAAGGTGATCATCGGCACCCAGGGCTCGATCCTCGCTCCCGGCGGGGGGCCGGGCGGCAAGGTGCTCGCGTTCGACAAGTTCACCGGCGCGCTGGTGTGGGCGACGGTTGCGGATCCACATCCCGCTTCGATCATCACCCAGTCCGCCACGGTGTTCGACGGTCGGGTCTACGTCGGCGTGGCGTCGCAGGAGGAAGCCCTTGCCGGCTTCGTCCCGGGGTACCCCTGCTGCTCGTTCCGAGGCAGCATGCTGTCGCTCGACGTCGACACCGGGCAGATCCTGTGGAAGACATACTTGGCGCCATCACCCGCGAACCCGGCGGACCCGACGGACAGCTACAGCGGGAACGCCGTCTGGGGCAGCTCGCCGGCGATCGACGTGAAGCGCGGTCAGCTCTACATCGCGACCGGCAACAACTACAACGTGCCGCAGTCAGTGCTCGACTGCGTCGCAGCCGCCGGTGACGATCCCGCAGCCCAACAGGCGTGCCTCGCCCCGAGCAACCACTTCGACTCGATCATGGCGCTCGATCTGGTCAGCGGCGCGATCCGATGGAGCACGCGAGCCATTCCGTTCGATGCGTGGACGACGAGCTGCTTCCCGTTCATCGGCGACGGCTCCAACTGCCCGGAGCCGGCCGGCCCCGACTACGACTTCGGACAAGCGCCGGCACTGTTCACCGTGAAGGGTACACGTGGTCGCCCGCGTGACCTCGTGGGCGCGGGTCAGAAGAGCGGGCAGTACTGGGCGCTCGATCCTGGCACGGGTGCGGTGGTGTGGGTCACCGAGGCCGGCCCTGGTGGCACGGGCGGGGGCCTGCAATGGGGTTCGGCGGTCGACGGCAAGCGCGTGTACACAGCCAACGCCAACAGCCTCGGCGAAACGTGGACGCTTCCGGACGGCACGACGACGCACACCGGCGTCTGGAGCGCTCTCGACGCCGCCACCGGACAAGTCATCTGGCAGCGATCATCGCCCCATCCGTCCAACGGCATCTTCGGTGACACGTCGGGACCGCCGACCACCGCGAATGGCGTCGTCTATGCGTGTTCGCTCGAGCCCGAGGGCCACATGTACGCAATGAACGCTGCGACGGGTGACGTGTTGTGGAGCTTCGCGAGCGGCGGATCGTGCCTGTCGGGGGCTGCCATCTCGAACGGCATGCTGTATTGGGGTTCCGGCTATTCGAACTTCGGCGCCGGCACACCCAACAACAAGCTGTTCGCTTTCGGGTTGTAGGACGAACGCCTCGTCACCGCCGGTCCGGGCACCATCCCGGACCGGCGGTGTGGCGGGCGCCGGGCGGGTGACCTCGCTTGTCAACCTGATACTCAGCGGACCTTGACCGTGACCACAACGGAGTCCGCGGTCGTGCCGGCGGCATTTCTCACTGTCAGGCGGTAGTCGTAGGTCGTGCCGGACCTGACTGACGTGTCGATGAACGACGTCTCGGATGCTCCGAGAGAGGCAACGACCGTCGGGCTGATGCACTTGCGGCTCGGGCAACGTGTCACGACGATCTCGACCGCGTCGGTCACCGGATTCGTCCAGTTCAGACTGACAGCGCGCTTCACCGACGAAATCGCCGTCAGGCTGCCCGGCGCGGTGAGGGGCGGAGCCAGGACATCGACCAGGACCACCGCGGTGCCAGCGTCGTTGCCGAATCCTCCAGTGCTCGGCGCGAGAACGAGAACGGTCGCGGCGTAGGTAGCGAACTCGTTGTACACGTGAGTGACCGTCGCTCCTGTTGCGCTGGTGCCATCGCCGAAGAACCAGCGAATGGTCGGTGCTGTCGTCGTCGCCCGGAACGTCACTGCCACAGGGACAGTACCTGTCGTCGGGTCGGCCGTAGCGCTCACTGCGATCGTCGAACTGGTGGAGACGATGAAGATCGGCGCTGACGTTGCATACGCGGAAAAGCCCCGGTCGTTTCGAGCACGGACGCGATAGGTGTAGGTGGTGATACCGAATGACTGGTCAGTGAACGACGTGGCGTTCGCGGCCACCGTGCCGATCACTCCGAAGCCCTCATCGTGGAGCGAGCGCTCGATGACGAAACTCGTTTCGTTGTCGGAGTTGTCGACCCAGCTCACCACGATTCCACTGGCCAGCCGGGCAGTGACGTTCGCTGGGTTCGCCGGCACGACCGATGCCGCGCCGCTCGATGACGCGAAGACAACGGCCGTACCCAGCACGGCCAACGCCACACTGAACGAGCGCATCACCACGGAACGGCCATAGGACTGTCGAGTGTTCGTCATGAGTTGCACGCTACGGCTGGCACGATTCGCCAGTAGAGGCATTGGTAATCACGATCAGAGGCCGGGCGCCTACCTCCTCGCGCTGGGATACCCCCGCGCCGGGGCCCTCACCCCGATCGACAACCTCGACCGGCGACCGACTTCCCAGGTGGTCCACCGAGGGCGATGGTGACCTCGCGATCACAACGTGGCGGACCGGCCCGAGCGGTCCTGCGAGCCCGAGTGCCTGCGACGACCTTCGGTCAGCCGGCGAACGCCTCGTCGAACACGGCGATCAACGTTGGTGTGGCCCTGCCCGTCTCACCGCAGAAACGGACGATGCCGGAGTAGGCCGTGACCAGATGTGCGGAGGACTGATGCGATGAACGATCCGTCAAGGACCGAGGGAACCCACACTGGGTATCACCACGGTGATCTCCCGAACGTCTTGCGCGCCTCCGCAGTCGAAGTGATCCGCCACAAGGGGCTCCGCGACTTCAGCTTGCGCGAAGTCGCCCGACGGGCGGGCGTGTCCCACGCGGCCCCGGGCTACCACTTCGGCGATGTCCGGGGCCTGTTGACGGCCGTGGCAATCGAAGGCTTCACGAACCTTCATGACGAGCTCGTCCGCTCCAGCGCCGGTCTCGACGATCCCGTCGAACGCCTCCGGGGGATCGGGCGCGGCTATGTCCGGGTCGCGACCGAACACCCGGCGCATTGCGAGGTGATGTTCCGCGACGACGTCATCGATCCTGATGACCCGAATCTCGCTGAAGCCGGCCTCGCCGCGTACACCGTGCTCGAGGCCACCGTCGCGGCGATCGCCGAGCGCTACAACCCGGGACTGCCCGTCCGGGACGCCTCCCGGCTGTGCTGGAGCGCCATGCAGGGCCTCGTCGAGCTCCAATCGAAGTTCGAGCACCTGGACGCCTCGTCTGCTCAACCGCAGACCACCCTCGACGAACACGTCGACCGTTTCACCGACATGTTGGTCAACGGCATGTTGCCCCGTCGCTGATCGAGCCGGCGCGAAGACCGACGCGCTCGATGCGTTCGGTCGACGCCGTTCCCGGTGCGGGCCTACACTTCGGTCGCGCGCCCCGACCACCCTTGCTCCGGGAGGATCCGTTGCGGGACCCAGGTTCACCTCACCATCCCGAGAGCGTCGCGGCCGGTGGCTGATTCTTTCGTCGTGGCGGCCGGCAAGGACGCGTTCCTGAGCAACGGTCGCCGTTTCCTGGAGCTGCGCGGCGCGAAGCGGCCGCCGAAGGCGGCCAAGGTCACCAACATCGAGAAGTACCTCAAGCACCTCGCTGGTCTGCCGGCGGCGAAGAAGCCGGTCGCGAAGATCCAGATCGTGTGTCACGCCAGCGTCGACGGCTATCTGGGATTCGACCTCGACACGGAGGCGCCCAAAACGCCGCAGTTCCGCGACACGACCGTCTCGGAGTTGGTCATCGCACAGGCGTCAGGCAGCGTCGTTGCCGACCCCAGCATCGTGGGTCCCGATACCGAGTTCCGCATTCGGGGCTGCGAGATCGGCAACAACCCCAAGTTCTTGCAGGTGCTGAAGGACACGATGGGCGGGTCGATTCCCGTGACAGCTCCGAAGCACTTCGACAGCTTCGTCCCGCTGGAGAACAAGTCGAGGCTCGCAGGGGTGTTCGAGTGGATGAACTACGTGTTCATGATCCGGCGGCCGACTCGATTCGCCGATCGAGCGGCTGCGCTCGCCGACTACCAAGCCCAGACCGCGAACTTCACGTTCATCGACGGCGTCACGACCGTGCCCCCGGCCGACTGGGACGCGTGGCTACCCTTGGACACCGCCGCCATCTGGGGGTACAAGGGCTTCGATCTCGTGGTCACGGAGCGACCGCTGGGTGGAGCGCCGCTCGGCCAAACTGTCGTCGGTCTCTCCACGCTGCCGGTGGCTGCCCTCTTCACGTTCTGGGAGCGGCGCGTGGTGAACAAGCTGCCGGACCTCAAAGCCAGCGATGTCGCGACACCCGCGAATCCCCGATTCGCAGACGAGGCCGAAATGCGGGCATTCGCCAAGGTCAAACTGCCTGACCAGCCCCGTTTCACGGCTGCTTTCCCCTTGCCCCTCTACGAGTCGTTCGGGTTCGCCACGCTCGATCTGATGATCGACGGGCTGTCGTGGAAGGTCGAGGAGACCAACGCGAAGACCGGCGCCCGCCGTCTCGTGGGCACCCAGTTCGAGTACGCCGTCGGCCCGGCCATCCTCGACGCCGCGGGCAACGTGTTCTTCAACTTCGAGAAGGGGCCGAACGCGCCCGCCGGCACGGTGTCGATCACCAACATCCTCGAAACCGACGCCCGGTTCTTCGGGACGGTATGACCATGGCGACCCGCGATCCACTCACGACATTGATCGGCGAGATCGCCGAGATGTTCGACGAGTTCGCGCAGTGGTTGAAGACGCCGAGCGGCGCGGTCGACTTCCTACGACGGCTCGGCTGGGACGCCACTGGGGTGCCGCCGGCCGTCACCGATCTGCGATCCACCATGGACGAGTTCGTCGGCATCGCCCGTTCCGGTGTCGGCTCCATCGACCCGCCGGTCTTGGTGCAGAAGGTGGTCACCGCCGTCGGCCGGATCGACGCGCTGCGATCGCTGAATGCGAGCACGATCCCGGTGGCGGGTGCCGCCGACTTCCTCGACGAATTCCCGCGGCAGCTCGTTCGGCACCTCATCGGGAAGCACCTCGTACGAACGCGACCAACGGTGTCGGCCGTGCTTCGGGCCATCGGCGTGCTGGTCGTCGACGACGTCTTCCCGGCGCCGCCGCGCGTGCCCTACTTGCGATGCGAGTTCTTCGCCGATCGCTTCGTTGCCTTCCTCGGTGACCCTCGCCAAGCGGTACGCACGGCGTTCGCCTGGGGCGTCGACCCGATCAACGTGGAGATGCTCTTCGACATCGCCGGCGATCTCCTCGGAACCCTCTCGCTGGGCTCGACCATCGGAAGCGTCGGCGACGACATCGTCGATCGACTGAGCGGAGCTGCGGCCGAGCTCGATGAGGACTACCGATCGCAGGTCGTGCTGTACCTGCTCGACGAAACCGATCTCGCCGGGGTCCAGAGCCAGATCGGCGTCGGGGTTGCCCCGGCGCCTCCCATCGGCGGCTTGCTCCCCGGCCTCGCGGTGATGCCCTTCGCCACCGCCGGGTTCGCCACCGAGATCGGCCTGAGCGAGCATCTGTCGCTCGTCCTGGCTGCTCAGGCGAAACTCGACGAGGGCCTCGCGCTCGTCCTACGGCCCGGCCGAGCGCCACAGATGCTGGCGGGCATCGAAGGTGTCGACCCGCCGGTCGCCACTGGCGAATTGTCGGTCGCGCTCGAGAGCTCGCGTGACGATGGTGACCCGATCGTGCTGCTCGGCGACCCGGACGCAAGCCGTCTCGAGTACCAGTCGTTGAGCGTGTCGGCCGGTGGCCGGGGTGGCCTCGGGGGAGCGGCGAGCGCATTCGTCGGGCTCGCGCTCGATGGCGCGGCCCTGGTCGTGAAGCCCGCCGCCGGCGACGCCGACGCCTTCCTCGCGAAACTGCTCCCCGGGGAGGGTTTCCGACTCGGATTCGACCTCGCGATCGACCTCGATTCGAAAGCCGGGCTGTCGTTCTCGGGTTCGGGCGGTCTCAGCGTCCGGTATCCGACGCACATCACGCTCGGCCTCATCGAGCTCGACGGTGTGACGTTGACGGTTCGACCCAGTGGGCAGGCCGTCGCGGTCGAGGCAGGCGCTGATGTGCGAGGCATGCTGGGGCCGCTCACGGCGGTGATCGAGAACGTCGGGCTGGTGGTGAAGCTCGACATGGGCGCCGCACCGAAGAACCTCGGCGTGGTCGACATCTCGGCGCGCTTCAAACCGCCGACCGGTGTCGGCCTGTCGATCGATGCCGCCGTCGTGCGAGGAGGCGGGTTCCTGTCGTTCGATCCCGCCAAGGGCGAGTACACCGGCGTACTCGAACTGAGCATCGCCGAGGTCGTCTCGGTGACCGCTGTCGGCCTGGTCACGACGAAGCAACCCGATGGAACACCCGGGTTCTCGCTGCTGATCGCCATGGCGGCTCGATTCGACCCGGGCGTTCAGCTCGGCTTCGGCTTCACACTCCTCGGGGTTGGCGGTCTGGTCGGGCTCAATCGAACCGTCCGCCTCGATGCGCTGGCGCAAGGCATCCGCACCGGCGCGGCCGACGGCATCCTGTTCCCGACCGACGTCGTGGCCAATGCGCCGCGCATCTTGAGCGACCTGCGGACGATCTTCCCCCAGCAGCAAGGCACCTTCCTCGTGGGACCGATGCTGAAGCTCGGCTGGGGAACGCCGACATTGGTGAGTCTCTCGCTCGGACTGATCATCGAGATTCCCGGCAACGTCGCCCTGCTCGGCGTGCTGAAGGTGGCGCTCCCGACCGAGTCGGCCGCCCTGATCCAACTCAAGGTGAGCTTCATCGGAGCCGCCGAGTTCGACAAGAAGCGGGTCTGGTTCTTCGCCTCGCTGTTCGACTCGAGGGTTCTGATCTACCCGATCCAAGGCGAGATGGGGCTGCTGCTCAGCTACGGCGACTCCCCGAACTTCGTACTCTCGGTCGGCGGCTTCCATCCGCGTTTCGACCCGCCGGCGCTCCCCTTCCCCACACCGCAGCGCGTCGGCGTGTCGATCCTGAATCAGCCCGGCGCCCGCATCATGGCGACGTCGTACTTCGCAGTGACCTCGAACACGGTTCAGTTCGGGGCGCGGGCCGATCTCGTGCTCGGTTTCGACGACTTCGGCGTCGAGGGCTCCATCGGGTACGACGCGCTCGTTCCGGTTCTCGCCGTTCTCCTTCGTGATCGAAGCGAGCGCGAACTTCTCGTTGCAGGCCTTCGGGGTCGGCGTGTTCAGCGTTCACATCGACGCAACCTTGGAAGGACCTGCTCCCTGGCACGTCCGCGGTCGTGGCTCGATCTCGTTGTTCTTCTTCGACATCTCGGCCGACTTCGACCTGACGTGGGGTCAATCGGCCAACACTCTCAGCCCGCCCATCGCCGTGCTCGGCCTGGTGCAGGCCGAGTTGCTCAAGCCCGCGAGTTGGACAGCCCAGCTCCCGACCGGGCGCAAGAACCTGGTCACGCTGCGAGCGGTCGACGACGGTGGCGAAGTGGTGTTGCATCCGTCGGGAACCCTGCGGGTCAGCCAGCAGGCCGTACCCCTCGGCATCACGCTCGTCAAGGTGGGTTCACAACGCTCGAGCGACGTCAGCCAGGTTTCGATCGCGGCCGTCACAGGAGGGCTGGTCAAGCGGGCAGACGCCGTCGAGCAGTTCGCCGTCGCTCAGTTCCAGGACATGAGCGATGCCGACAAGTTGTCTCGCCGAGCCTATGAACCCCACGCAGCGGGCACGGTGCTCGGCGCATCGGGCGACGTCGGCGCCAGCCGAACTGCGCAGCGGATCGTCCGCTACGAGCAGATCGTCATCGACAGCTTCCACCAGCGCTTCGTGCGGCCTCGGCGCGTTGTGCATCCGGGGCTGTTCGACGCCTTCGTCAGGCAGTCGGCCGTTGCCACCTCGGTGCTCTCGTCGGCCACTGCTCGTGAGCGTTCACCGTTCGGAGATGGTGTATCGGTGGCACCGGGTGAGTTCGTGGTCGCGGCGACGGCCACCAACCGGGCGGCCGGTTCGGCATCGCGATTCGCCACCGAGGCTCAAGCGCGAGATGCGCTCGCCGACCGGCTGCGGGCGCATCCGGAGCTCGCCGGCGCGCTGCACGTCATCCCCTCGTTCGAGGAAGCCGAGCTCTGATGGCTGATCCCACCTATGCGTTCCTGCCGTGGGTCCGCGAAGGCCTCGGCCTGCACCTCGCCGGGCAGATCGGGAACCGGGCCGCTGTCGACGTCTCGATCGAGGTGCAGGGTCAACTGATCGCCGGCGGCGCGGCCGTCGCGCCCGTGAACCGCTCGGTACTGCTCTACGGGCCCGGCGACATCCTCGGCATCGATCAGCGCGCCATCATCTCGTTCGAACCGAGGCCGGGAACGGGGAACTTCGAGTCGAACTACCTCCCCTACGTCGCGTTCTACGATGAAGACTTCCCGTGGCGCTACACGCCGGCAGCGCCGGCCGGTGATCGTCTCGTCCCCTGGATCACGTTGGTGGTGTTGCGCGACGGCGAGTTCAGCGAAGTTGCCGGCGGGAGGTCGCGGCAGGCCTCGATCGTGATCGACAACGCGACAGCGACTCTCCCACCTGCTGATCAGCTCCACCTCTGGGCCCACGCCCAGATGAACGATCGGATCGCCGGCAGTGTGGTGTCGGCTGATGCGGCTGCGTTGTCGAGCGAGCTCTCGGCCCGTCTGACTGCCGACCCCGATCGAGGCTTCTCGCGCCTGATCTCGCCGAGGCATCTGACACCGTCGACCCGCTATCACGCGTTCGTGGTGCCGACCTTCGAGAGCGGGCGCCTCGCCGGACTCGGTGTCGACCCGGAGGGCTCCTCGTCGCCTTTCGCCGTGGCATGGGCGGGTGTGCCGAGCGGCGCGTCGATCGAGTTGCCGGTGTACGCGCGCTGGTCGTTCGGCACGGCCGAGGTCGGTGACTTCGAGTACCTCGTCCGGTTGCTGAAGCCGCGCCGCCCCGATGCACGTATCGGCCGGCGGCCCATCGACACACTGGCTCCCGGTCCGGCGCTCGCGCCGATCGACGTTCCCGGGCTCGGCGGCGTTCTGCAGCTCGGCGGCGCGCTGAAGGTTCCCGAGTCCGCGTTTGACGAGCGTGAGCTCGAAGCCGCGCTCGCATTCGAACAGTGGGCCGGCGGCCCGCCCGGTGCCCACCTGTTCCAGCAACAGCTCGCCGATCTGGTGAACCTGACCGACGACTTCGCCCGCCCCGATTCACCCTTGCCGACCGACCCCGACCCGGTGATCAGCCCGCCCATCTACGGCCGTTGGCATGCTCGCACAGCACGCCTGCTCGAAGAGCCCGACGGTTCGCCGGTGGCCGAGACTGGCAACTGGGTGCACGAGCTGAATCTCGACCCGCGCCATCGAGTGGCCGCCGGCTTCGGAACCCGCGTCGTGCAGGAGGGCCAGGAGTCGTTCATGGAGGCGGCGTGGGCTCAGGTGGGCGATGTGCTGGCCGCGAACCGGACCATTCGGCACACCCGCTTCGGACGGGAGGTCAGTGAGGCCTGGCATCGGCGAACGGTGCGGGTCATCACCGCCGCGTCTCCGGCTCGAGCGCTGCAACTCCACGGGCCGATGCTCGGTCGGGTGGTCGTGGACGGGACGACCCTCGCGCATCGCGTCGCCAACAGCATGCTCCCCGACGCCGCCGTCACTCCGGCGCTTCGACGAGTCACCCGAGCGCGGGGACCCCTCGCCCGCCGAGCGCTGCGATCGGTCGACGCACAGCGAGTCAACATCGGCGATCGACTGGTCAGCAGCCTCGCCGTCGGGAAAGCATCGGCCGCCCCGTCACGCGTCGACCCGGCTGTCGTGACCGTCGAAGGAGAGATCGACCTGATCGGTCGTCGTCTCCCCGGGACCTCGATCGACGCAGCCGGTCGCACGACCCTGAAGCAGCTCCGGCTTTGGCTGGAACGCATCGCATCGGGCGAGCAGCCCTTCGACGATCGATCGACCCCGCTCACCGATTCCCTGCGGCCGGCGTCCGTCCTGGTGCGGGGATCCGAGATCGTGGTGAAGGCGGGGGAGCGCGACAACCCGGAGTCGCGGCGTTTCAAACAGGCACTGCACGCCACCGAGCGGATGATGGCCGCAAGCCGCGACGCGGCGGCCAGGCCGAGGCCGCGGCCGCTCACGGTCGACGTCGTGGCCACTGCGGCCGCCGCCGCCATCGAACCGGCCGTGACGTTTCGTCGCCGGCTGTCGAAGCTCATCGCGCTCCCGGATCGCCTCGCCGACGCGCTCGTCGTCGGTCCCGACGGAGACATCGACGAGGTGATGGCGTACCCGGTGATCGACACCCCGATGTATCAGGCGTTGACCGAGCTGTCCGACGAGTTGTTCGTCCCGAACCTCGGCCTGATCGAGAACAACAGCATCACGCTGCTCGAAACCAACCAGCCGTTCATCGAGTCCTACATGGTCGGCCTCAACCACGAGATGAGCCGCGAGCTGCTGTGGCGCGAGTACCCGACCGATCAACGGGGTACGCCGTTCCGGCAGTTCTGGGATGCTCGCGAGCTCATCGCCCTCACCGATGGCAGCGCAGCGGCCCGCGACACGTTGCGCGACATCCCGCCGCTCCATGCGTGGTCACGCTCCAGCGCGCTCGGCTCCCATGACCACCGTGACGCAGGTGGACCAGCCGAGGACGAACTGGTGCTGGTGATCAGGGGCGAGTTGCTGAAGCGGTATCCCAATGCCGCGATCTACGCGCACCGGGCCGACTGGGAACGGGTGGGCGGCGTGATCGATCGGACGCGTCCGCGCCGCTTGGTCGACCCCGGCCTCGACGTCAACGGTGTGCCCGCGCGCGCCGATGTGCGGCTACCGCTCTATCGGGCGACGGTCGAGCCTGACATCTTCTTCGTCGGCTTCGACCTCACCGAGACCGAAGCGCACGGCGGAACAGGGGATGTGGACACCGATCCCGCCGGGTGGTTCTTCGTCATCAAAGAGCGGCCGGGTGAACCCCGATTCGGTCTCGACCTCGATTCAGCGAACGCCGTCACCGAGCTGCATGCATGGAACGAACTGGCATGGACACACCTGCCGCCCTCCGACGAGTTCATCCGCGTGACCCAGACCATCTCGCTCACGTCGCCGGGCGGACCGCCGGCGAGCGATGCCCAGGTCCAGTTCAACGAGGACAAGAACATCGTGTGGTCGCCGGGCACGAACGCCGCCGACCTGGCGTACGTGCTGTACCAAGTGCCGGTGCTGGTGGCGGTCCACACCGCCGAGATGCTGCGGACACGGCCATGAGCAGCTTCGATCCGCGCGTCGACGTCGGAGCGCTGTCCGACGATGCGCCGGTGGTGCTCCTACCGCTACGGATCGAGACCCGATTCCGTCCGAGCCGCCTCCGACCCCGCCGCTCGCCCGAGCTGTGGGTGCGGGTCTTCCCCGACGCGTGTTGGATCGACACGCACACGGCTGAGCGCACAACGACCGAGTTCGAGAGCACTCGGCGCTACTGGCGGTCGAGATTCTCGTCGCCCGACGAGCGAGGCGTGCGCGACGCGTGGCAGGTCCTCGTCGCTGCCCACGGAGCGGGCCGGTCGTCGTACCTGACCGAGTCGTGGCAACCGACGTCCCTGGCCGAAGTCGATGCTGCCGACCCGGCCGATTTCGTCGGTCGCGAGACATCGTGGAGCACGGCGGCATGTCTGCACAGCTTCCCGCAACGGCTCCGACTGATCGGTGTTCGTGGCGGGGTCGTGGAACTCGACGAGTTGGGCGAGCTCATCCCTGAACCGCTGGTCGTCGGCCCCGATCCAGCCGCGCCGACGTCCAGCGCGTTGCACATCGACGACACCGGGCAACTCGTCGTTCCCGATGAGCTGCGCTGGCTCGTCGACTTCTCGGCTGCGGTGAAGGTCGGCATGGGGTTCCGGGTTCGGCTCACCACCGACCAGGCGAGAGAGGGATTCGACCGCCTCTTCGTCCTCGGCGTGCGCGTAGGTGGCGACCACCACGATGGCGCCAAAGCGCTCACGGGACTCATCGAACGGCACCGCTGGTCGACCCCCGGGTTCGAACTGCTCCCGCAAGGGTGCCCAACGAACAACACCGAAGGGATGCCGTCAGCATTCCGCCGGTTCGACGATCCGGCCGTCACGTTCACTGCTGCCCACCGGACTTCGGCACCTGCCATCGATCCTGCCGATTGGCGCCACAAGCCCGACGGGCAATGGTTCACCGAGTTGCTCGGGTTGGAGCCGGAAACGGCGACGCATCTCGTGAACGCCGAGGCGAGCGATCAGATCGAGGGGCGGGCGATGAGCCGCCTCCTCTGGCCCGCCACGCTGGGCTACTACCTCGACGCCATGCTGGCGTCGTCGGCGCCCGGCCGACGCGGCGAAGGTGTCCTGTCGCGCCGGTCCGAATCGATGTTGCGCGACTGGGCCACTCGCTACGTCGTCGGTCGAGGTGCGCTGCCGGCCATACGGATCGGCCGTCAGCCCTACGGGCTCGTGACCACCACGGCATTCTCTCGGTTGTCGTGGACCACCCACGGTCCCGTTGTGGCCGACCGCGAGGCGATGCCGTTCGTCGCCGGCGTACATCGCACGGTCGAGGTCATGCGTCGTGACTGGATGGCCATGACGAGTCGCGTCTCGCATCTGGGGGGCAGCGGCGATGTCGCGGAGCAGTTGGCGTCGGTGCTCGGTCTCCAGCCGTCGTCGGTGCAGTTCCATCAACGTCACGCCGATCAGGCCGATCGCCAGACCGTGCTCCTCGGCTACATCAGCGCCGAGTTGATGCAGCGCCACCGAGCGTTCGTCGCCACGATGGCCGACACCTCCATGGAACTGCTCGAGAGCCTGGGGGCCCGCCTCGCCGCGCCACCGGAAGTGCTGACGAAGCTGTTCGTCGGAGGCGCGAACCGGCTCGACGGGCCCGTCGTCGACGACGTCGCGCTGTCCGAGACCGACAGCCTTCGAGTCGACTATCTCGCCTGGTTGCATGAAGCCGCGTCGAGTTCCCTCGACGTCCTACGATCCGGTGAGGGCCTCGATCCGCGGCCGCGCGCCCTGCTGTTCCTGCTTGCCAAGTTCGCGCTCGAACGGGCCTACGCCGAGGTCGCCGACGACCTGTTGATTCGCGGAGGCGTTGACCCCGCCGCAGTCCTGGCCCGGCGGGTCGAGCCGTCATTCGTCCACCTGGGTGCGACCGGCGCGAGCGAGAGCCGCTGGCGTCCACTGTACGAACCGGCACCGCAGATCACCAGCGACGACCGGGTTCCGCTTCATCGCTTCATCACGCGCGAGCTGCGCCGCGGTCGGTTGTCGGGGAGTGGACTCGGTGATCAGCTCGACGCCCTCGATTCGCTACGGGTTCCGACGGCGCGCCTCGAGCGGGCGTTCGTCGAGCACCTCGACACATGTAGCTACCGACTCGACGCTTGGCTCGGTGGGCTGGTTGGCTTTCAGCTGCAGCAGATGCGCTTCCCGGTTCCGACCCGTCCGCCGCGGGTCGGCGCTCACCTGGGTGCCTACGGTTGGCTCGAGAACGTCCGTCCTCGCACGAGGGCTCTGGAGCGGGTGACGATCACCGATCGCGATGTCGCGGAGACGTACCGCGAGTCGGGCGGCACCGCCGTCATGAGCGATCCCACGAACGGGGGTTTCGTCGCCGCTCCCACGCTCGACCACGCCGCCACCGCCGCCGTGTTGCGGGCCGGGTATCTCTCGGCTGCCGACTCGGCAAACCCGGGTCCGCTGGCCGTCAACTTGTCGTCTGACCGGGTGCGTCGCGCCCAGCAGCTGCTCGAAGGGGTTCGAGCCGGACAGTCGCTCGGAGCGCTGCTCGGGTACCAGTTGGAACGCGGCCTGCACGATCGTCACGACCTGCCCGAGCTGCACACCGCCATCTACGCCCTCCGGCTGGCGTTCCCGTTGCGTGCCAATCGGTTGGGCGAGACGGCTGCCGTCGCAGGTGAACCGGCCGAGGTCGTCGAGGCCCGCAACGTCGTCGACGGTGTTCGGCTCTGCGATCACGTCCGGGCCGGTGGTGCGCTGCCTCCGATGGCGGCGGCGCTCGCGGCGGCAGTGTCCGACGAGGTCGACCGGTTGTTCGACGTCTACGACGCGGTGTCGGACCTCGCGCTGGCCGAGGGGGTCCACCAGCTGGTGCTCGGGAATCACGAGCGGGCCGCAGCGATGCTCGACGCGTTCGGTCGATCGGGGCTACCCCCGGAACCCGACGTCATCCGCACTCCCCGGAACGGGTACGCCATCTCGCACCGACTCGTAGTGCACCTCGACCCGGATGCCTCGCCCGGACCGACGCCACGGTCGGCCGCTGCCGCCGGGGTCGACGCGTGGCTCGGTGCCGTGCTGCCCCCGGGTGACCGGGTCGGGTGCAGGGTCCGAGCGATCCATCCGGAGAGCGGAACGGTCATCGAGCGAACCGTCACGCAGGCCGATCTCGGCTGGCAGCCTGTCGATCTGCTCGAGCACCTCGATGTCGAAGCCGATCAGGTGATGACCGTGCTCGATGACGCCGTCGTCGAACACGTCGTCAGGTCGCTCGGGTTGCGACCGGACGCCCAGCTCTCGATCGATCACACCGCGGAGATCGAGGGCCACACGACGTTCTTCCAGTTGGCTCCGGTCGTGCGCAACCTTCGCTCGTTGCTGCTCAAGCCCACGGTGTTGGGGCCGACCGACCTGATGGCTCCGGGTGAGGAGGCGTCTGCGGTTCCGACCTCGTCGCTCGAACGCCAACGGGTCGCCGGCCCGCTCGACGAGCTGAGCCAGCTGCGGGCGTCGATCGAAGCCGCGCTCGACGCAATCGATACCGACGCCACGGCCGCCGCAGTCGAGATCGACACCACCGTCGCTACGGTGCTGTCACTGTCGGCGCAGGCGAATCGATTCGGTATCGGTACCGGTGGCTCGGGCCAACTCCGAGCAGCGTTCGGCCACGTGTTCGGCCAGGTCGTCGCAGCGGCCACGGCAACCGCCTCCCAGATTTCAGGACGCCTCGCCCGGTTCGATGTCGGTCTTGCCGAGTTCGATGCGCTTCCCCCCTCGACCGACGCCACGACCCGTCTCGGACGTCTGGTCGAGTTGGAGCGCCTCGTGTCGACCGTGGCCACCCACCCGCTTCCGGCCGTCGCCGCGATGCGGGCCATCGTCGTCGCCGAACGCGGCGTGCTCGCGGCCGCGCCGCGGCACCATCGCCGCGTCTGCATCCGGCCAGGCCGACGCTTCGATCACTCGCTGCGTCGGTGACCGCCGCAATCGGGGGTGGCGCTCCGACGCTGGCGGAACTCGTCGGTGAGACCCCCGACCTCGACGGGCACGAGGCAGCGATCGTGACGCTGGTCGGCGTCGCCCGCCGCCAGCTCGTCGCCATGCTCGACGACGCCGCGCAGCGCATCACCCGCGCCGCAGCAGCGCTCGTCGCATTCGACTCGGCCGCTGACCTCACTGCACAGGTCGATGCCCTGACGGCCGGGGGACGGGCGCTGTTCGGAGAGGCGTTCCCGATGGTCCCGACCTTCGCGCTGCCGCCCGAACGGTCCGCCGCGTTCAGCGCCGCACTCGCGTCTTCCAGCGGCCTGACGGAGCCCCTGGTTGCAGCCGGGCGCGACGATCCGGTCGGCGATTGGTTCCACGGCGTCGCCCGGGTGCGCGAACGGGTCCAGAGCTGGGAAACGGTGGTGATGCTGATCGATCCACTTCGGCGCCGCAGCGGAGCAGCGGCGGTGTCGGAGACCGACCTCGGCCTGACTCCCGTGCAGTTCCCCGATATCGCCGATGCACCGTGGATGGCGCTCGAACTCCCGCCCGGAACCATGCCGTCCGCCGACACCCTGTGTTACACGTTCGCCGGCACGATCACCGATACGACTCGTGTGTCGGGCATCGTCATCGACGACTGGTCCGAGGTGATACCCCTGGGCGAACGAAACGCCGGACTCGCCGTCCACTTCGACGGACCAAACTCCGAACCGCCGCAGGCGTGGCTCGTGGTCACGCCCGCCACATGGGATGGATCGTGGCAGTGGGACGACCTCGTGGCCGCCCTCGGCGACACGCTCGACCTCGCCCGCCTGAGAGCGGTGGAGCCCGACCACATCGACGACAGCCGGTACGCCCCGTTGCTGCCGGCAACGGTCCTGCCGGTGGCCCCGTTCCAGATCTCGATCGTGGCGAATCTCGCCGCGAACCTCGAGCGCTTCGCGAAGTTCCGGGAGGACTGAGTTGGCCACCGACTTCGAGATCACCGATATCGCTACGGCGCTCGCAGGACGGCACCGGCCGACCGCTGTCACGTTCAACCGGCTCGAGGGCCGACCTCGCAACGAGGAGTTCGGCCGGTCACTTCGCGCCGAGGTGCGCGACGCCGTATGGTTCCTCAGCAGGCAGTGGCAGGTCGCCGAGTTCGAAGCCGAGGACGCCGGATCGCCAGTCACTGCACGGCTGCACGCCGAGTCGTCCGCAGTGCAGCGGGTCTCGGTGCCCGGCGGCCCACCCCGCCCGTACGACCCGAACATCCCGCTGGAGGCCGACATCAACCGTCGGCCGATCGTGCTGTCGAACGACCTGAGGCTGCTCGCCGGTCGACGTTGGCTGAAGCTCCTCGCCTCGGTCGGCGACTATGCCGACAGCTTCATCGCGGCCTACCCGTTCGCGAGTGTGCAACGAGACGCCGCGGCCGACGCCTCGACCACTGCGCATGTCGAGGCCTGGCAGATGGCGAGCGCACTGGCCGGGCAGGCCGTGGATGGCGGACGATTCCTCCACGCGTGGCGCACCATGGGCAGCGCGGCGCTGGACACGGTGGGGATCAGCTCGGTCGATCGGCCCGCAGTGGAGGCGTTGGCGGTGCGATTCGACCAGTGGTTCCGCTCGATGTTCCTGCAGCCCGACGAAGGAGCCGATGCCTGGCAGCCGGCCGCGCTCGAATACGCCTGCTCGGTCGAGGTGGGCGACAGCCGTTCATCGGTGCTCACTGGCGATGGTCAGACGGGCGGTCCGCTCGATTGGTACGACCTCGATCTCGACCCGGAGCCGAGCGTCCTCGGCGACGCTCCGACGCTGCCGCGCGTCGTGCGCCGTACTCTGCTCCCGACGGCCGTCACCTTCGCCGGAATGCCGAATGCCCGGTGGTGGTCGTTGGAGGATGGGCAGACCGACCTCGGCGCCCAACGGATCGACACCACCGATGTGGGCCGGCTCCTCGTCACCGAGTTCGCGCTCGCGTACTCGAATGACTGGCTGCTGATGCCGCTCACTGTCCCGGACGGCCGCCTCGACGTGCGCGCTCTCGTGGTGACCGACACGTTCGGGGACCGCTACTGGATCGATCCCGCAGGCGAGGGCCGTGACGACGATTGGCAACGGTGGGGTCTGTACGGGGCCGCCATTCGCCACGGCGACGGCCCGGCCGACACGGGCGTGCTGCTGCTGCCCACCGTCGACCACGTGCAGCAGGGGCCGGTGCAGGAGGAGGTGGCGTTCGTGCGTGACGAGATGGCCAACATCGTGTGGGGCATCGAGTTGCGCGTTCGCATGTCTGACGGTCGCAGCGTTCCAGGTTCGCAAGCGGCCGGTGAGACCCGGCGGCACTTCGAACGGCTCGCCGGGCTCGCCCCGGTGCCACAGCCGGACCCTGTCGCGCCGATCCGATATCGCGTCATGTCGAGCATGCCCGAGCACTGGATCCCGTTCGTGGCGGTACACACCCCTGGCTCCGATCGGGATGTTCAGTTGCAGCGCGCTGCGATGCCCCGCCTGATCGAGGGTGGGCCGACCACGCCCGATCGAGTGCGACCACGAACCGAGTTCCTGCGCACCGGACTTGATGCCGGGCAGCCCTATTTCGTGCGCGAGGAAGAAGTTCCCCGATCTGGTGTACGGCTCTCCTCACGCTTTCATCGGGCTCGTTGGACCGACGGTCGGGTCGTCACCTGGCTCGGCTCAGCCGTCCATGTCGGGCGCGGTGAGGCCGCCAGTGGGCTCCGGTTCGACCAAGCCGACGCCACCCATCCCGCGCCTTGACCGTGCTCCCACTCCTCGGCCCAGGAGTCGCAGCCGGTGGCTCGTACCGCGGCCGGCTGTTGGAGCGACCGACCTACACGTAACGCAGTGCGTCTCCCGCGTTCACGCGGGTCACTCGGCGGATCGGAGCGATCACTATGAGGGTTGCGAGCGCAACGGTGGCGGCCAGGACGATGAGGGCGGTGCCGGGGTCGAACACGGTCGCGATCTCGAGTTCCATGATCGTCAACGTCAACCGCGTGAGTCCCCACGAAAGCAGGAACCCGAGCGGAAGGCCGAGGAGCCACCCGAGCACTGCCTGGATGGTGCTCTCCGCGGCAAACACACGGCGGATGTCGCGTGCCCGAGCGCCCACACAGCGCAGGATGCCGATCTCGCGGGTGCGTTCGATGACGTTCATCGTGATCGAGTTGATGAGACCGACCATGCCGATCATCACCACCACTCCTCCGACCAACGTGATCATGTTCAGAATGGCGTCGTTCGCCGCCTTGTTCTCGGCCTCGAGCGCGTAGAGCTCCTCGGGTGCGACTCGATAGCCCCCGGCGGTGAGTGCATCCTCGACCGCGTTCGTCGCCCGGTCGATGTCCTGGCTGTTGCGGTGGGCCACTGACAACCAGAGCACGTTCGTGGCATCGCCCCACCCGGTGGCCGCCTGGAGCCAGCGAAGCGGCACGTAGAACGCTCGCCCGCTGTCTTGTTGGCTGCCCTCGACGCCGATGATCCGGAGGTCCGTCTCGCCCCGAGTCGTGGTGACGGTGACCGTGTCGCCCACTTCGAGTCCGTTCTCGCGCGCGCGTTCGGCCCGACGATGGCGACCGGCGCCCCTTGGCGCTCCTCCTCGACATCGTACCAACGACCATCACGCAGGTCGGGCCGGTAGAGCGCAGTGGTGGTCATCCCGAAGGCGTGGTACGTCTCGTCGTTGAACTCGATCGTGTTCAGGAGCATCGGCGCGACGTGCTCGACGCCCTCGGTTCCAGCCACGATGTCGCGGGCGGTGGCATCGAGCGGCGGGGCTCCGGTCGGTGCGTACATGCTTGCGTCCCACGCGAGGACCGCGAAGTCGTGCTCGAGCGCACGTCCGAACGAGATCGCCATGTTGAGGAACCCGAGCGCAGTCGCAACGGCGAGCGATATCTGCAGCGTCGTTGCCATCGTCCGCCGCTTCTTGCGCATCAGGTTCCTGGCCCCGAACCTGAGGGTGCGGGGGACCATCCGGCCGTGCAGGAGGAGTCGATCGACGGGTGAAGTTCCGAAGGTGACCGCCGCACTCTGGCTCTGGAGAGCGTCGCGGACGGGAATGCGCAGTGCCCTTCGAAGCGCCGGCGCAGACGCTGCGATGGTGAGGACCACGGCGAACGCGGCGCTGAAGCTGACGACCGGGATGCTCACCGCGAAGCGACCGGGGACGCCGAGGACGCTGCTCGTCACGAAGCCCGCGATCACGTGCGCGAGCGCGATGCCGATCGGCACACCGACCGCGACACCGAAGCCGGCGAGATACAGCGCGGCACGGAGGAACACGCCACCGATCTGCCGGCGCCGCCCACCGATTGCCTTCATCACGCCGATCTCGGCAGTCTGTTCGGCCATGAGCGTGTTCATCGTGTTGGCGATCAGGAACACCGAAGTGATCAGGGCGAGCCCGGCGAGGACGTACACGAATGTGGTCATCTGATGGGCGAACTCCCGTCCGGGCCAGTCACCGGCATCACGGGTGACGGGCAGGTCTGTGAGGGCCCCATGCCCGACGTTGGTGTCGAGCCAGTTGCGCAAGTGCACCACGGTCTGGTCGACTGCAATCGGCTCGGTGTCGTCGAGCCGGAATCCGAGGTTGTTCACCCCGGAGCCACCCGAGAGCGCCCTCACGGTATCGCTGGTCGCGTAGAGGACGAGCTGCTTCGGGTGATCCCACGGCCCTTGCCGGAACGCGAGGCTGCGGGCCCCTCCCGACACTCGGAGCGAGACGACGGACCCGTCGGAGTCGATGAGGGGGAGCGAATCACCCTCGTCGAGACCGACGTCGACGGCCGCTTGGCTGCCGTCGTCCGCGAGCACCTCACCGGCCGAGGGGACGACTCCCTTTGTGATGCGCACGATGTCGATGGACTGGTGGGCGAAGTCGTCGAGACCCCACAGCGTCACCGGGATGCGACGGTCGCCGACCAGAGCACGAGAGGCGTACCTGACCCGCCCTTCGACCACTTCGACGTTGGAGATGGCCGCCAGCTCGCGACTTGTCTCGGCGTCGAACTTCATGTCGCGCACCGAGAGCGTGGCGTCATACAGGTACGTCTCGTGGACCTCGGCGCTCATCGTGCGATCGATCAGACTCGGAACAGCGAGCATCCCGGTACCCGCCACCGCAAGGGCAATCGTGGCGGAGGTCAGGATCGATCGAGCGCGGCGTCGTCCGAGATCGCGCCACGCCTTGCGAGCCAGGGTCCCAGCCATGATCAGGCGCCCCTGGAATCGTCGACGACGAGACCATCACGGATCGTGACCACACGGGGTGAGCGCTCGGCGAGCCCGTTGTCATGAGTCACGTACACGACCGTGGTGCCAGCACCGTTCAGTCGGGTGAGCAGATTGAACATCTCGTTCGCGGTGTCGCTGTCGAGGTTGCCGGTGAGCTCGTCGCCCATGAGGATCGGCGGGTCGCTGGCGAGCGCGCGCGCAATTGCCACGCGCTGCTGCTCGCCGCCCGAGAGCTCGACGGGCAGGTGGTGGGCCTTGCCGGCCAATCCGACGAGGTCGAGATTGTGGAGGGCTCTGGCCTCTCGCTCACGCGCCGTCCCGACTCGTGCGAACTCCATCGGCAGCACAGCGTTCTCCACTGCGGTCAGCGTGGGGAGCAGTTGGAAGAACTGGAACACGATGCCGATGTGCTGCCCTCGCCACGTCGCGAGCTGCTCCTCGTCGAGAGTGTCGATACGTCGCCCGGTGACAGTCACGCTGCCTGCGGTAGGCCGGTCGATTCCGGAAGCGAGGTTCAGGATCGTCGTCTTGCCGCTGCCGGACGGTCCGACGATCGCAACCATCTCTCCGGGTTCGATCGCGAGGTCGACGCCTCTCAACGCCCGGTAGGAGAGCTTGCCCGTCCGATACTCCTTCTCGACGCCCGTCAGTTGGATGATCGCGCCGTCGGTCCGAGAGGCGTTCTCCACTGCGGCGACACGGCTCGACGCAATCACGACGGTATTCCTTCCCCGCGATCGGCCAGAGTCCCATCCGGATCACGCGAAGGCCCCGGTTCGCGCATGAGCTGCTCGAGTGCGTCGGCGGCGGCGGCTGGGCCACCCGCGCTGGCGAATGCCGACTTGATGCGCTCGGCGCCAGCACGGCGCGCGATCGCAGCGTGAACGGCGGCCCGGAGGCGCGCTGGGTCGAGCTTCGCGGCGGGGAGCCGGACGCCGGCGCCGGAGACCTCGACGCGTCGCGCGACCTCCGGCTGGTCGCGTCCGAACGGAACGGCTACGACGGGGACACCGTGCGCGAGTGACCGTTGGGTGATGCCCATGCCCGCGTGGCACACCGTGCATGCGGCGCGGGTGAGCACCGGCGTGTGAGGCACGAACCGCTCGATGCGGACGTTCGGCGGAACACGAATGCCCGAGACGTCCACGTCGGCGCTGGAGAGCACGACGTCGAACGGCTCACCGTCGAAGGCGCGGCAGGCGACCTCGGCGAGTCGGCCATCGTTCTGGAACGCGGTGGAACACGTCACCAACACGAGCGGCTGGTCGATCGAGTCGAGCCACGGGGGTGTTGCAGCCGGTGGCTCCCACAAACCCGGGCCGACGAGTCGCACCGTGCGCGGCCAGTCGCTGCGCGGGTATTCGAAGGGCTCCGCCGTGTACGCGAGAACGAGCGAAGCCGCCAGGTAGAAGTCGTCCAGGGCATGCAGCGGTTCGAGCCGCAACTCCGCTCGCACGGGGTTCACGTGCTTCGCGATGATCCGCCCGAGCGTTCCGACCGTGAGCGTGCGGGCGAATCGGTCACGCACCTTGCCAACGGCGTCATGGCGGGGCGTCAGCCCGAGCCCGAACGGCGGCGCGTCACGGGACGTGATCGGCACGGGCGAAGGAACAGAGAAGGCCCACGGCAGGCCGGATCGCTCCGCCGCGGCCGCCGCTCCCCACGACGTCTCGTCGAGGATGATCACGTCGGGTCGTTCACTGGCGATGACATTTGCGAGATCCGCGGCCTGCGGCGCCGCTCGCTCGCCGAACTGGCTCAGGGCTCGCATGAGCGCGCCGAATCGGGTTCGGGCCTGCCAGTCGGTGGGCTGGAAGCGCGCCAACTCCGGCGCAAGCAACCCGGCGTCGATGCCCGCGCTGCGGAGGAGCTCGGCCTCCATGGCACCAGTCCGGACAGTGACACGGTGACCCCGGCGCATCAGCTCCAAGAGCGTCGAGACGAGTGGGTAGAGCCGGCCGGGGACCGGTTCGACGTAAGCGAGGAACACGGCCATCGTCCTACCTCCAGGGTGTACGGGCTCTGTTCTCAGTGTGCGCTCGGCGATACCCGTCCTCAAGGGACCAACGCCTCCCGAGGACCGCTAGCCCGATGCGGCTCGTTGGGTCACGAATGCCTCGACGCATTCGCCGATATAGGCGCAATCGTCGTCGGTCATCGAGTGATTGTTGGGCAGGATGAGGCCCCACTCCATCACCCGATCGGCATTCGGCAGCCCACCCGTGGGCTGTCGCTGCGGTCGGTCGCGGAATGCCGGCTGGCGGCTCGCGTTCCCGGTCCACACCATGCGCGTGTCGATGCCGTGCTGTTCCATCCACTGCTGGAAATCGGCACGTCGGATCCCCGACTCCGGCCGGATGATGATCGGGAACATGTGCCATCCGGTCTCGACCCCCTCGGTGAGTCGCGGCAGGATGAAGAGTTCCGGGAACCGGGCGAAGTGCGCACTCGTCAGCTCGAAGTTCCGTTGCCGTCGGGCGATGTTGTCGGCGAGCTTGTCGAGTTGCACCAGGCCGAATGCAGCCGATAGCTCGGACGGTTCGAAGTTCCAGCCGAGCTCGTCGAAGATGAACAGGTTGTCGTACTCCAGCCCGTCGTCGATGGTGCTGAAGAACCGGTTCTCGATCCCCTTCTTCGAGCCGAACAGCTGCACCTCGGACCGGCGACCCCAGCGACGCAGGAGCAGCGCCCGATCGGCCATCTCGTCGTCATCGAAGCAGACCATCCCGCCGGTGCCCGCTGCCGTGATGATGTGCGACAGGGCGAAGCTGGTGAGGCTGATGTCGGCTCGGCTGCCGGTGGGGGTGCCACGCAGCGTGAGGCCCGAGCGCGTCGCACGAATCCTCGACCACCTTGAGGTCGTGACGATCGGCGATTTCGCGGATCACGTCCCAATCGGGGGCGTTGCCGATGAGGTTGGGGGCGAGGATCGCCCTGGTTCGTGGGCCGATCATCGCTTCGATGGCCGTCGATGTCGATCTGGAACGTGTCGGGAGTGACGTCGACGAACACGGGAATCAGCCCGGCCCGCAGCATCGGCGCGATGTCGGTCGAGAACGTCACGGCCGAGGTGATGATCTCGTCGCCCGGGTCGAGCCCGAGCACCTCGATGGCGAGGTACAACGCCGAGCTCCCCGAGTTGCACATCACCCCCCGGCGCTTGGCGAAGAGCCGGGCGACCTCGGCCTCCATCGCCTTCACGTTCTTGCCGATGCGCAACGCGGTCGGGCCCCGAGCGGAGCACCTCGACGACCGCTTCGATCTCGCGTTCGTCGTGGACCGACCCGGCGTACTCGATCCGACGCGTCGAGGTGATGCGGCTCATTCGATCGTCCCTCCCTCGCAGTGCCTCGAAGTATCGCCCACCGTCGCACAGCTCTTCACCTCGTACCGCGTCGGCGGATGCCGACGCAGCGGCGGCTGTCGGGTGAGCGCGGCCTGATCCCCCGTTGAGTGGTGGTTGATCGCTCTGAGTCACCATGAGCCACGGAGCCCACGGAGCCCACGGAGCCCACGGAGTCCACGGGTCAGCGTGGTTCCGGCCATGACCGGCGAGGTGGAACGACCGAGCCAGCACCTCGTGTCGAGATCACACCTCATCACGGAGGAGGGAAGGTGACCATGTTGCCCGCCGCGTGGCGAGACGACGACTGCGACGTGCCGGGAGTCGACGATGGCAACGGCGATCTCGTCACGCGGGCCGCTCGGCAGCTCGACGCGCTGCGCCGAGCGGTCGCCGACTCCGGCGACAAGAGTGGGCGGGGCCTGCTCGCGACGGTCGAGCTCGCCTGGACCGAGTGGGGTCGCCGAGTCGAGACGATGGAGGCGAGCGGCCGGCAGTTCGAGACGGACCGGCATGCCGCCGCCGAGGCATGGCGGCAAGCAGAGGCGATGCTGTCGTTGGCGACCAACTCGATCGTCGCCTCGTCGCTCCACCTACGGGGCGTCCCATCGCCGGCTCGCCGTCGGCGTCGCCTCGTCACGGCGCCCACTCACGCGTCGCCCGCCGCGGCGTCCGCTCCACTCCCGGCGCCGGTCGACGACGCCTGCGGGACGATCGCCGATCCGCAGTACCGATTCGTCCCCGATCACGCGCTCACCGCGTTCATGTTCGGGCGCTTCCAAGTCTTCACCCGTGGCGGGGTGATCGACACGTGGCACGGGGTGAAGCCCCAGACCGTGCTCCGCTACCTGGTCGCCCGGCCGGGCCGCCAGGCACCGCGAGACGTGTTGGTGGATCAGCTGTGGCCGGACGCCGACCCCGAAGTCGGCCGGCGCAACCTCCATCAGGTCGTCTACACGCTCCGGCGCGCACTGCGTGCCGTCGATGGCGGCATGTCTGACGCCATCGTTCACGAGCACGACAGCTACCGTCTCGCCGAACACCTCGACCTCTGGGTCGATGTCGCCGAGTTCGAACGTCGAGTGGGTGCGGCGCGTCGGCTGGTCGAATCCGGCGACTCTGTCGGTGCCCTGGCGGAGTGCGTGCGAGCCGAGCAGCTGTACGTCGACGACTACTTGACGGACGCGTTGTACGAGGAATGGACCGCAGTGGAGCGGGAACGGCTTCGCGTGATGTCGGTCGAACTCACCGAACGCCTGAACTCGTTGTTGTTCGACCAGCGGCGCTTCAACGAGATGGTCGCGATCTGCCAACGCAGGCTTCGGATCGATGCGACGGCTGAGGGCGCCCACCGTTGGATGATGCGAGCGTACGCCGGGCTCGGCCAGCGAGACCTGGCGACCCAGCAGTACCGGTATTGCACCGAAGCCCTCCAGCGGACCTGGGGAGTGCCGCCCACGCCCGAAACCGAGCGGGTCTACCGATCGCTGCTCGCCTGAGCAGGCGCGCACGCCGGGCCGCCACCACCTGTGACGGCCCGACGCATCGGCTGCTCATCCTTCGCCCATATCGAGCAGTTGAGCCACGGCCCGAACGAATGCGGCCCCGAGCTCGCGCTCGAGATCGGCATGCCCGGCGTCACCTCCCCGGGCATTGAACCGGACGGTCCGCGCCCGCGGTGGTGCGGTCCCGATGATGGAGATCGAAGCCTCGAACTCCATCGCTGTCGGCGGGCCCGGGGTCATGTCGACGTCCCGCTCCGTGACATGGATCCGTTCCAAGATCCATGCGGTCCACAGGTCGGGCTCGGACCCCGGGAACACGACCTCGCTCCCGGATTCTTCGTGGTAGATGCGGGTCTCGAGCCGCCTGCCGACATCACTCGGCACCACATCGAAGAACACCGAGAAGCCTGCTCGCTGGCTGCGGCGCGCCGACGCCTGGGGACTGCTCGTATCCGGCGACTCGGGCGAAGGGTCGGGAGCCGAACTCGGCGCATCTGCGTCCACGGCGGCCACCTTCCCTGCGGTCGATGCACCCGGGGTGTCCGGCCCGACCATCGTGACCGCACCACGGCGCGGCCGGACGCTCCGGATGGCGGTTCAGGGCTTGATCTCGAAGCGCAGCTCCCGGGCGAATCCGTGAATCGGCCCGTCGACGTCGCACGGGTTCTTCGTGGCGAAGGTGAACGCCGCGGTGTAGAGCGTCCCGATCCCGATCGCCGGGAGCGATCCGGCGGCGAAGTCGAAGTCGAAGACATAGATTCCCGTGCCGCAGGGATCGAGGTTCTGCCACGTCGGGCCGTAGGTGCCTTCAGGCGCGGGTCCGTAGTTCTCGAGGTTGAGCTGTACGGCGAGCTTGCCGCACATCATCTTGTGGAAGACGCCGCCCAGGGTGACGGTTGCCCGGACCTTGAACGGATCGGACAGGTGAATGATGTCGGCCGGCGAGATCCCAGCCGGGTCGAGCACTTCGGCGGTGAAGCTGGAGATGATGATGGTGGTGTCGATCGGGTGATACTCGACCGACAGGTCGGTGATGGCCACAGGGGTCCTCCTTGGTCGGCACCGGCGGGGTGCCGGTCTCCGACGGCACCATGCGCCGACGCCCTCATCGATGACCCTGCGCCCACCCTGCACCGACTCGGTGACCATCGCAGTGCCGCCGATGAGCCGGCTCTGAGTCGGGCGTGTCGCAAGGTGCCGACAGGTTTTCCGGATAACCCGTGGCGAATGATCATGGATGATCAACTATCATCACCGTCAGTTCGGGCAGTCTCAAACGAAATTCAAGAGCTACTCGTTGTGATTTTGTGAAGTGTACGTTGGCGGTCGATGAGCGGAGGCGGTATCGAGAACGGAGCGTTCAGCGGCCGTGATGCCACCTCAGCAAGCATCCCACCCCAACTTTCCGCTGATCGTCCCGTCCGTGAATCGATTGCTCGATCGTCTCGAAGCCGGCGACGCCATCGTCGCCTCGCTCGTGTCACCGTGGGGTGCGGGCCGGAGCACGGCCCTGGAGCAAGTGGCCATCCTGGCCCGTCGAGCGCGGGCATCCCGTTCTGCACATCGTGCATTCGGGCCCGATCGGGCAGCCCCCGGTTGCGCTCGACGGGCGCTCCGTCGATGACTCGCTCGGCGAGCATTTTCTCACCGATGGTGCTGAAACTGCCGTGGTGCTCGCCGATGATCTTGACCGTTGGAGCGAATCCTCTCAGCGAGCATTCATCCGAGCTTCCTCCGTGCTTGGTTCCTCTTGTTCACTCATCATTGCGACGATCCAGTTCCCGCCGCGCAGGAGGCTCAAGTTCGGCGCTGAACGAATCTCCCTTCGGTCTTTGACGCTGGAGGAGGCGCGTGACCTCGTTCGTTGCCGGGCCGGCGTCGACTCGCTGCCGCCCGAGTGGATGGAGCAGAGCGAAGGAAATCCCGGCGCCTTGATGAGCATCGCCGCCGCGTCCCGCGGAGAGTTCGGTCATTCTCCGTCGCCGCTCGCCCATGCGACACGCGAGGCGCTTCGGCGGCTGTCACCTCCCGTACGCCGCGCGGCAGAGGTGGCCGCGGCGGCGGAGGTCGATCGTTGGGAGACGCTCGAAGCTTGCGGGCGAAGCTCCGGCGACTTCTCCACCCGTCACATCGAACGTCTCGAGCAGCTCGGCATCCTCGAGTTCCGCGTCGGTGGCGAGCTCCGATGGCTGGCACCAGGCCTCCGTCACGGAGTCCGATCGACGCTCTCGCCAGGCGATGCACGACGGATCGCCCGTCACCTCGCCGACTGCCTCGACGAAACCCGCGATCCTGCCGCCGTCGCCCGGCTGCTCGCGGCCTCGGCAACGGGCACCGACGCGAGGCTCGCGGGACGGCTCCGACGACTCGCACGCCACCTGCGCGACGAGGGGGAGCTGGCCGCGGCGACTGATGCCTTCATCGCCGCGGCTGCGACCGACCCCGACCCGGTCGGTCGGACGACCAGCGCCATACGTGCAGCGGTGGCGGCGATCGGGACCGATCGAGTCGATCCGACAGTCGACTGCCTCGTCGGAGCGCTTCGATCGGCCCCCTTCGACCGTCGAACGGTGCTCTGGGCCGCCGCGTTGGAAGCAGCTCCGTGGATGGTGTCGGTGCCCGCCGTCCCAGGGCTCGTCGAACAGTGTTGCGACGCCGGCCGCCGCCGGGCAGCGCCTGACGTCTCCGTGCTGCTGCATCGGCTGTTCGTGGCCGGGATCGTGGCCGGGGTGCCTGCCGTCGCGGCATCGGCGCTGGGTCGCTTGCGAACCGTGGAGCGCCTCCAGGGTGTGAACCAGGAGCTCGCCGGTCACCGGGCGATCATGGCCGTGATGCAGGGCACGCCCGATCTCGGTGCGCTCGATGACCTCGCGAATCGCGGTGCCGACGACGAGCCGCCCGAGTTGGCCGTGATGCGCGGCTGGTCCCTCGTCGCGGCTGAGCGCCACGACGCCGCCCTCGAGCTCACCGCGGCAATCGTGGCACGGGCTCGTCGGGCGAACAACCGAGAGCTGTTCACGGCAGCATCCGTCGTCCAAGCGGAATCGGCGTGGCGCCGCGGCGAGTTCCGCCGGGCAGCCGATCTGCTGGCCGACATCGTTGCGTCCGACACGCGCTGCACACCGGCCCAGGAGTTCGCCGCTGCCGTCCTCGCCCGAGTGGAAGCGATGCTCGGTGACGAGGCATCATGCCGTCGACGGGTAGCAACAGTCCTGCGCTCGGAGAGCTCTGCAAGGTTTCCACCTGCCCAGTTCATCGCCCGCATTGCACTGGCCCATCTCGACATCGCACTCGGCGACGCCGACACCGCCCGGGCCTCGCTCCGCTCGACGTCGCGCCTGGCCGAGCAGGCGGGCATTCTCGAGCCGGGGCAGCTGTGGAGCGCGGGGGACCTCATCGATGCCCTGTCGGTGTCGGGGACCGACGGCGATGAGGCCGCCCTCGTGGTGGCCGGATGCGCTCGACACAGTTCGGCGGCCTGGACGCGGGGAGTCATCGCACGGACGCTTGCCCGGCGGACCGGTGCTCCGGACCTGTTCGCCGAGGCGCTCGCCGAGTTCTCCTCGATCGGAGCCAGGTTCGAGGTCGCCCGAACGTTGCTCGACCGTGCTCGTCGTGCCCTCGGCCGGGACGAGCCCGATGCGGCCGCCCTCCAGGCGGCGGAAACCGCCGTGGAACTGTGCTTCGAGATGGGTGCACGACCCTCGTGGCACACGGCGATGGCCGTGCTCGGCGAGCTCCGGCAGCATGCCCGACCGGTCGTCGCCCCGACCGCGGAAGCTCAGCGGCCGTTTGCGGCGGTGTCTGCCGGCCGAGTCTCGGTGGGGCCGACCCGCGAGCTCATCGATCTCGAGGCAGTGCTCACCGGCGCCGAGTATCGCGTCGCGCTGGCAGTGGGAACCGGCGCATCGAATCGGGAAGCGGCGGCCCGGTTGATCATCGGCGTTCGGACCGTCGACACCCACCTTCGGTCGATCTTCCGCAAACTCGGTCTCCGAAGTCGCGTGGAACTGGCATGCCTGTTGACGGAGCAGCGCATCATTCACCTCGCGAAGTAGGCGAAACGCGGGAGGCACAGCCCCTTCGGCGCGCGTCAGGATGGCGGGCACCGCCGAGGTGGTGCCGGCAGCCCATTCATCTGTCCCGATGCGTCGACCGGAAGGAGTCACGTGATGCACACCGCGCCACGAGGCACCGCCGGAGGTGTCGATGACGGACTGATCGTCGAGCTCCTCGCCCGGCTGCGAACGCCCGCCGGATCGACGACGGACGCGGCGGTGCTCGGGGTCGAGCGAACGGTGGAGGAGCTGGCGCGCCGCTGGCGCAACCAGAGCGAAGCAGTCGAGGTTCGTCGGCGTTGGCTGGAGGCGTCCGTCGCCGCGGAAGCTGTCACGCGGCGCCAGCTCCTCGCCATGATGACGGCCGCGGAGGTGCTGATCGCCGGGGCGAACGCGTCGCTGGCCGCACGTGGGAGCTTCGCCCCGCCCGTATGGGTTGGCAAACCGGCGGCGCCCCATCGAGTTGGTCGAACGGGGTTCGAAGCGCGCCTGTTGGGTCCGTTCCGGCTGCTCGTCGACGATCGACCGGTCGAGACCTGGAGGAATGCGAAGACTTCCAGGATCCTCCGGCTGCTCATCGCTCGGGCGCCGACGGGAATGCCGCGAGACCTGCTCATCGAGACAGTCTGGCCAGATCTCCGCCCCGAGATCGGCCGTCGGAATCTGCATCAATCGATCTACGTCATCCGTCGAACGGTGCGATCCATCGATCCCCATCATCGACAGTTGATCGTGCTCGATCTCGACTCGTACCTGATCGACCCCGAGGTCGACCTGTGGCGCGACGTCGACGAATTCGGCCGCCTGGCCCGCGCCGGCCAGGATGCGGAGTCGTCGGGTCGTCTGGGTGAGGCCATCACCTACTACGGCCGAGCGATCGACCTGTTCGGCGGCGAGTTCCTCGAGGATTCTCCCTATGACGAATGGACCTTCGTCGAGCGCGAGTCCTGGCGAATCGCGCGTTCCGATCTTGCCAATCACCTCGCCGACATCCACTTCGGGCTGGGCGCTACCGCTGCGGCGCTGGATGAAACGCGTCGGATCCTGCGGATCGATCCGTGTGACGAGATCGCCCACCGTCGCGCGATGCGCTGTTACCAGGCGATGGGGCAGCACGGACTCATCGCCCGTCAGTACAGCGCGTGCGTCGACTCACTCGAGTCCTCGTTCGGACTCCGCCCCAGCGAGGAGACCACGCGACTGCTGCACGAGTTCGACGCAGCCCTGGCGTGAGTGTGACGCCGACTCGTCCGCCGTTGGAGGCCATGGTTCCACCCACGATAGGGGTTCGCCGGTGTGAGCCTGCACTGCGTTCGAGCTTCTTCGACTTGGCTCACCAGTATGGGGGCATGGTCTCGGGACGACATCTGCACACCGGTGAGCCGATCGTCGACGACGACGCAACGATCGCTGCGGCGCTGGAGGAAGTCAGCATCCCGGCGCTGATGTGTTCGATGGTCCACCTCACCGGCGATCCGTCCTGGATCCGCGGCGACATCAAACCCGTCGGCGTCTTCCTCAACGAGTACCAGGGCTTCATGCCCGAGGACATGAAGGCCGAGGCCCGGCGCCGGGCGCTTGCCGCGATCATCGAACACCGCGACCGGCGCCGGCCGTTGCCGCCGCTCCCGGCTCGGGAAGTGCTGCACGAGATGATGTCGTACCTGGCTGTCGCCCCGGTGCCTTCCGAGTTCGTCCAGATGTTCCTCGAAGACCTCGAACTCGTCGACAACCCCTCCGGATCCGCAATCTGGGCCGACGAAGTCTCCGCAGCGGCCAGGGCAGCGTGCGACGTGGTGGTCATCGGCTGCGGGGAGGCGGGACTGCTCGCCGGTATCCGGCTCGGCGAGGCCGGCATTCCCTACACGATCATCGAGAAGAACGACGGTCCCGGCGGCACCTGGTGGGAGAACCGCTATCCCGGGGCTCGCGTCGATGTCGGCAGCCACTTCTACTGCTACTCGTTCGAACCGGCCGATCACTGGACCGAGTACTTCTCCCAACAGCCCGAACTTCGTCAGTACTTCAGCACGGTGATGACCAAGTACGGCGTCGACCGACACTGCCGGTTCGGCGTCGAGGTCACTGCGGCCACCTGGGACGACTCGACCGGTCGGTGGTCGGTCGAGCTGCGCCGCGCCGACGGCACCGTCGAGTCGATCTCGGCGCGGGTCGTGATCAGCGCGGTTGGTTCGCTCAATCGGCCGAAGATGCCCGACATTCCCGGCATGGCCGACTTCGCCGGCCCCTCGTTCCACTCCTCACGGTGGGATCAGTCGGTCGACCACCGCGGCAAGCGGGTCGCGCAGATCGGTGCAGGAGCGAGCGGGTTCCAGATCGCACCCACGATCGCAGATGACGTCGAGCAGCTGACCGTGTTCCAGCGCACGGCCCAATGGATGTTCCCCAACCCGAACTACCACCGCCCGGTACCCGCCGGCGACAAGTGGGCGATGCGTCACTTGCCGTTCTACGGCCGCTGGTTCCGCTTCCTCACGTTCTACCCGGGAGCCGGGCTCCGGATGGACAACTCGCGGATCGACCCGAGCTACGACGACTCCGACGGCTTGGCGATCAACGAGACGAACAAGGCGACGCGCGACATGTTCCTCGCGTTGATGGCCGAGCAGATCGGGGACGATCCCGAGCTGTTGGCGAAGGTGACCCCCGACTACCCGGCAACCGCGAAACGCACGCTGCAGGACAACGGATCATGGTTGAAATGCCTCACGAAACCCAACGTGACCCTGGTCCGCACGCCCATCGAGCGGATCGTCGCGGAAGGGGTCGTCACCGCCGATGGTGTGCTCCACGAAGCCGACATCATCTGCTACGCCACTGGGTTCCGCCACAACGATTTCCTCTGGCCGATGGCGGTCACGGGACGAGGCGGCCAGACGCTGCGGGAGCTGTGGGGCACTGAACCCTCCGCGTTCCTCGGGATCACCGTTCCCGGATTCCCGAACCTGTTCTGTCTCTACGGGCCCGGCACCAACCTCGCCCACGGTGGCAGCCTGATCTTCCAGTCCGAATGCCAGGTCACCTATGTCATGGACGCGCTGCGGCTGCTCATCACCGGCGATCACCAGGCCATGGAGCCGACCCGGACGGCCCACGACGAGTACGCCGCGAGGTATCGATCGGAGATCGATCAGATGGTGTGGTCGCACTGGTCGGTGCGGCACTCCCACTACAAGAACCCCGACGGCAAGATCCACACGATCTCGCCGTGGCCCGTCCCCACCTACTGGGCGTGGACGAGGTGCGTCGATCCCGACGACTACGTGTTCACCGACTGAGTCACGGTGAGCGAGGCCCCGTCGTCGGGGTCGAAGAGGTGGAGCTCTCGAAGGTCGACGGCGAGTTGCAGCGGCTCCCAGCCACCGATCGTCGTGGAGGGGTCCAACGACACCACGACGGTGGCGAAGTGTTCGTGCGAACGGCTGGTGCCGTCTTCGGCGGCGTGCATCGCCGTGGCGCTCATCGAGCAGTGCATCATCTGACGCGGCCCGAGATGTTCGGTGAAGCCGGGGCTGACCGTGAGCGGGCCGCTCGGATCGGGCTCGAACGCCTCGGGTCGGAGCCCGACGATGACCTCTCGATCGCGGAGCCGGGCGAATCCCCCGAAGCGATCGAGCGTCTCGCCGTCGAGCGGGAGCTCGTCGTGGCGCCATCGCAGCGCAGGGCGCTCCAGGGTGCCCGCGACCGTCGCCAACCAGGCGTTCATCGGCGGGGAGCCGAGGAACTGGGCGACGAACAGGCTGACGGGGTGGTGGTACAGGTCGTCGGGCGTACCGAGCTGCACGATGCGGCCGTGGCGCATCACCGCGACTCGGTCGCCCATCGACATCGCCTCCACCTGGTCGTGGGTGACGTAGACGGTGGTCACGCCCAACCGGCGTTGCAGGCGAACGAGTTCGACCCGCATCTCGGTGCGCATCTTGGCATCGATGTTCGACATCGGCTCGTCCATCAAGAACAGGTGCGGGTGGCGGATCAGCATGCGACCGATCGCCACGCGTTGCTGCTGGCCGCCCGAGAGCTGGCGCGGGAATCGGTCCAACAACTGATCGAGCTCGAGCAGCTCGGCCATCTCACGGACGCGACGCTCGATGACGTCGCGGTCCTCCTTGGCGAGCAACAACGAGAACCCGATGTTCTCGGCCACCGACATGTTCGGGTACAACGCGCTGGCCTGGAAGACCATCGCGACGTCACGGGCGCGGGCGCCGACTCCGTTGACGTTCAGTCCGTCGATCCAGACCTCGCCCGACGACGGTTGATCGACACCGGCGACCAGCCGGAGCAGGGTGCTCTTCCCGCAGCCCGACGGACCGATCACGACGAACAGCTCACCGTCGGTGATCGACAGGTCGACATCGCAGAGGGCACCGACGTTCAAGGTCCCGACCGCATGAACCTTCGAGACCTTGCGAAGTTCGATCGTCGACACTGATCCTCCCGGCCGCGTCTGGGGCGAAGTTACCCCATGCCCGAAGTCGTCGGCTCGGCGGCGGTCGTCGGCCGGCGGCGCTGAGCCCGCGAGACTCTGTGGATGATCACGATCGACGCCGACGACGTCCGGCGGCTGCGGATGATCAGCTTGTTGCTCGCCGAACGGTCAGAGAGGCGGCCAGGCGAGGTCGTGGAATGGATGGGCGCGATGCAGGCCCAGGACCTGGCGAGTGGGGAGTGGTCGTTCGGGGTGCGGTGCGCAGGGCTCACCCAGGCCGACATCCATCAAGCCACGCTCGATCGGTCGATCGTGCGGACCTGGCCGATGCGGGGCACCGTGCACTTCGTCCCGCCCCGCGACGCGAGATGGATGTTGGAGGTCGTCGGCACCCGGGCACTGGCCGGTGCCCAGCGGCGACGCGAATACCTCGGGCTCACCGAGGAGATCGTCAACCGCGCGACCGAGGTCCTGCGGCACGCCCTCGCCGGCGGGAAGCGGCTGACCCGCGCCGAGTGCGTGGAGCACCTCGTCGCGGCCGGACTCCACACCGCTTCGGAGCACGGGTACCACCTGCTCTGGTACGCGTCGCAGGTCGGAGTGACCTGCATCGGGCCCCAGCTCGGCAAGGAGCAGACCTTCGTCCTGCTCGACGAATGGGTGCCCGACCCTCGCCGGCTGGATCGGGACGAAGCGCTCGCCGAGCTGGCGATTCGCTACTTCCGGAGCCATGGTCCGACGACGGTGAAGGATTTCGCGGGGTGGACGGGATTGAACCTGGGCGAAGCGCGCACGGCCATCGCACTCGCCCGTGATGCGCTCGTGGCGGCGCAGGCCGACGGGGTCGCCATGGTCATGTCGAACGAGCTCCTCGACACGGCGGCAAACGTCGCTCACCGGAGCGGCAATGCGCCCGACGTGCTGCTCCTCCCCGGCTTCGACGAATACCTCCTCGGGTTCAAGGACCGCTCCGCGATGATCACGCCGGAACGGATGAAGCGGGTGATCCCCGGCGGTAACGGGGTGTTCATGCCGACGATCGTCGAAGACGGCGCGGTGATCGGCACGTGGAAACGTCAGGTCAAACGAGATCGGGTCGACATCATCGCCACGCCGTTCGAAGTTCTGACCGCCACTCAGCATCGGGGGCTCCAGCGAGCGGCGCACGAGTACGCTGCCTACCTGGGCACGGCGGCCAACCTGCTGGTGGCCGGTCAGTCCGATTCCGGGAGTTCCGGCTCCACCGCGCCGTCGCGTTCGTCGCGCGCAGCCCATTCCAGGAGCGGTTCGATCGAGAAGACGTGATCGTCGATCCGAGCGTGCAGGTCGCCGAGGGCGGCGAACCGTTGCGGCATCGTGAGCACGGTGAGGTCGGCGGGTTCGACGGAGTCGACATCGGACCAGGCGATGGGGGCCGAGACCCGTCCGTCGGGAAACCCTCGAACCGAATACGCACAGGCAATCGTGTGATCGCGGGCGTTCTGGTTGTAGTCGACGAACACGGTCGTCGGGTCGCGGTCCTTGCGCCACCACGTCGTCGTGGTGTCGTCGGGGCACCGCCGCTCGACCTCGCGGGCGAAGGCGAGCGCGGCTCGGCGGACATCGCGGAACCCGTGGTTCGGGGGGATCCGGACGTAGACATGCAATCCGCGTCCGCCCGAGGTCTTCGGCCATCCCACTGCGCCGAGCTCGTCGAGCACCTCGCGGACGACGCCGGCGACCCGGCGCACTGTGGCGAAGGAGCACTCCGGCATCGGATCGAGATCGATCCGCCACTCGTCGGGTTGCTCGGTGTCGGCCCGCCGCGAGTTCCAGGGATGGAACTCGACGGTCGACATCTGCACCGCCCAGATCACCTGGGCCAGCTCGGTGACGCACAACTCATCCGCGTGGAGCCCATACCGGGGGAAGTGCAACCGCACGGTCTCGATCCACGGCGGAGCCCCGGCCGGCACGCGCTTCTGGTGTACCTTGTCGCCCGCGACGCCCTTGGGGAAGCGGTGCAGCATGCACGGCCGTTCGCGCAGCGCGTTCACGATGCCATCGCCGACGGCGAGGTAGTACTCGACGAGTCCCAGCTTCGTCAGGCCGAGCTGCGGGAAGTAGATACGGTCCGGATTGGAGATCCGGACCGTGCGCTCGCCGACCGCGACCTCGATCCCTGGAGCCTTCGTCGCAGCCATCGACCCACGACCGTAGCCACTGCTCCCTCGGGGTCGGACGCGAAACCGGTGAACGGTTCCCCAGTTCCGCGTCCGATCCCGGCCGCTCTTCCTCGGTCGAGCGAGGTCAGCGCGCTCGTTCGACGTAGCGAGCGATCAGGTTCTCGAGCAGTTCCTGACGGCCCGAGACGGGGGAGGGGGCCGGGGTGGTGAGGGCGCGGGTCCGGAGGTCGTCGAGCGACACCTGGCCGGCGAGGATCGCCCGGCCGTGCTCGCCGTCCCACCCCGCGTACCGCTCGGTGCGGAGCTGGTCGAGCGCGCCGTCGTCGACGATTGCCGCGGCCACCAGCAACGCTCGTGCCATGGTGTCCATCCCGCCGATGTGGCCGTGGAAAAGGTCGGTGCGGTCGATCGACTGGCGGCGGAGCTTGGCGTCGAAGTTGAGTCCGCCCGTGGTGAACCCGCCGCCGCGGAGCAGCTCCAACATGCCGAGGCTCATCTGCTCCACCGACACCGGGAACCGATCGAGATCCCAACCGAGGCGGTCGTCGCCGGCGTTGGCATCGATCGATCCGAAGATCCCGGCGTTGAACGCGACGGCGATCTCGTGAGCGAAGTCGTGCCCCGACAGGGTGGCGTGGTTGACCTCGATGTTCACCTTCAGCTCGTTCTCCAGCCCGTAGCGCTGCAGGAACGCGTGCACGGTGGCGACGTCGTAGTCGTACTGGTGCTTGGTGGGTTCGAACGGCTTGGGCTCCAGCAGCAGGGTGCCGGTGAACCCGATGCGGTGCTTGTGCTCGACGACCATCGAAAGGAACCGGGCGAGCTGATCGAGCTCGCGCTTCATGTCGGTGTTGAGCAGCGTCTCGTAGCCCTCCCGGCCGCCCCACAACACGTAGTTGTGCCCACCGAGACGATGCGTGACCTCCATGCAATGAGCCACCTGGGCAGCAGCGTGCGAGAAGACCTCCGGGTCAGGGTTGGTGGCCGCGCCGCCCATGTACCGCGGGTGGGAGAACAGGTTCGCGGTGCCCCACAGGAGCTGCATACCTGTCTCGGACTGCAACTCGGCCGCCCGGTCGGCGAGCGTGTCGAGCAGCTTGGCGGTCTCGGAGAACGTCGCCCCTTCGGGCGCGATGTCGCGATCGTGGAAGCAGTAGAACGGCGCGCCCAGCTTGCTCACGAACTCGAACGCGGCGTCCATCTTCATCATCGCCGCGTCGAGCGGATCGAGCGCCGATGCCTGACTCGGGTGCCACGGCCGATCGAGTGTGCCGGAGCCGAAGATGTCGAGTCCGTCCCAGGCAAAGGAGTGCCAGTAGGCGACGGCGAAGCGGAGGTGGTCTTCCATGCGGCGGCCGGCGACGATGCGGTCGGCGTCGTACCAGCGGAAGGCGAGCGGGTTGTCCGACTCCGGCCCTTCGTAGCCGATTCGACCCTCGACACCGGTGAAGAAGGTGGTCATGGAGATCCTCCCAAGCTGCCCCGGCCGCTGCGAACGGCCCTTCGAGGAGGACCACGATAGGCCCTCGCGGACGAGCCGGTAGTGCCGACGGCCAGCCGCCGACGCCGAGGCGCCGGAAGTAGCGTGCAGGACCTGTGCGGTCAGTATCGAGAAAGCGCGCACTCGGTGTCCTCGCCGCATTCTGGCTCTCGGCCGGCTGCAGCGACGACGCATCGGTCGGTGCTCGGGACCCGCTGCTGTCGGTCGTGCGAATCGACATCGAGGGGTGCGATCCTCGGCCGGTGCGCGCCGTTGGCGTGGTCATCGGCCCCGATCTCGTGCTGACCGTCGCCCACGCCGCAGCTGGTGAACCTCGACTGTCCGTGTCGACGGCCGCGGGTGATGTGCTCGACGCCACCGTCGTCGCCATCGATCCGGCGATGGATCTGGCGTTGCTCTCGGTGCCGCGTCTCGGCCTCCCGGCGCTGGGCCTCGGTTCGGGAAGCGCTGGTCCAGCCCAGGCGGTGACGTTTCCCGACGACCGGCCGATGGCCGTGCCGATGCGCGTGCGCCGCCGTGTGACCGTCAAGACCTCCGACATCTATGGCGAGTCCGCGGTCGAGCGGCCGGGTCTCGAACTCTCGGCATTCGTCGTGCCCGGCGACAGCGGCGGAGCCGTCATCGGTTCGGACGGCCGGGTGCAGGGGATCATCTGGGCGGCGAGCCGGATTCAGGGTGGTCGGGCATGGGCGACCGAGTCATCGGCGCTCGCCCCGTTGCTGGCAGCCTGGGAACGTGGCGAGGCTCCGCCCCCGACCCGTTGCCCCTGACCAGCAAGGTTCAGGCCCTGACGAGTTCAGGAGGCCGCGGCCGCAGCTTCGGCGTCGGCGAGGAGGGCGACGATTGCATCCCTGGCGAAGTGCAGGCCGTCCTCCATGCCCGAGCGATAGGCGGACGTGCCCTTGGCGGCGTTGTACACCATCTCTTCGTCGAGCCGTGCCAGGAGGTTGCGAAGACCCGACGACAGGTCGGAGCCGAACGCCGCGACGCGACGATGCTGATCGGCTGCGAGGGAGTTGCCCGGCGGTTCGATCATCGGTTGGCCTGGTACTCGGCGATGACCACATCGAGGGCGTCAGGGTCGAAGCCGGTGATCACATGGGTGCCGTAGTAGAGGCGGGGGACGACGATGTCGCCGGCCCGAGCTTGCAGTTCCGAGCGCGCGGCTTCGCTCTGGCGGACGTTGCGGTCGTCGAACTCGACGCCAGCCGCAGTCAGGTAGTCCCTGACCCGGCAGCACTCCTGTCAAGTGGGAGTTCGGGCGTCGGTGTTCAACGTGAAGACCACGATCTCGGCCATGTGGCGCTCCTCCCGGTTGCGACGGGCCGACGGTAGCAGTTCCTCGACGAACGAACGCACGCTAGTTTGTGAAGCGGGAAGCGTCTGAGGGGACAGGATGATCGAACGGGTACTCGTTGCCAACCGCGGAGAGATCGCCGTTCGCATCGTCAAGGCCTGCCACTCGCTGGGGCGAACAGCCGTCGTGGCCCACAGCGACCCTGACGCCGGTTCGCTCGCCGTCTCGTTGGCCGATGATTCCTGGCCACTCGGCGGCGTACTCGCCGCCGAGTCCTATCTCGACATCGATCGGTTGGTCGCCGCAGCAGTGGGCAGCCGGTGCGATGCCGTGCATCCGGGCTACGGCTTCCTGTCGGAGCGGGGTGATTTCGCCCGCGCCGTCACCGCTGCTGGACTGACCTTCATCGGTCCCCCTGCCGACGTGATCGACACCATGGGCGACAAGCTCGCGGCCCGACGGGCGGCGATCGCCGCGGGCGTTCCGGTGGTGCCCGGCACGACTGCCGAGCTCGTCGATGTCGAGGGGTTGATCACCTTCGGCGACGAACACGGCTGGCCGATCGCTGTGAAAGCCGCTCACGGCGGTGGCGGTCGTGGCATGCGGGTGGTTCGTCGGGCGGCCGAGGCGGCCGATGCGCTGGCTGCTGCCCAGCGAGAGGCGACTGCCGCCTTCGGCCGGGCCGAGGTCTACCTCGAGCGGTTCCTCACCGCTCCCCGGCACGTCGAGGTTCAGATCGTCGCCGACTCCCACGGGCTCGTCGTTGCGGTCGGCGAACGAGACTGCTCCATCCAGCGGCGCTACCAGAAGCTGATCGAGGAAGCACCGGCGCCAGGGCTCAGCGATGCCACGCGGCAGGGCCTGGCCGAATCGGCGGCGGCACTCGCCCGCTCGGTCGGCTATCGCAGCGTCGGCACCGTCGAGTATCTGGTGGAGGGTGAGGAGTTCTTCTTCCTCGAGATGAACACCCGAATTCAAGTCGAGCATCCGGTCACCGAGCTGGTGACCGGTCTCGACCTGGTCGCCGAGCAGATCCTCATCGCCGAGGGACGCCCACTCTCGTTCGATCCCGCCGCAGTGGTCACCCGCGGTGCAGCGATCGAGATTCGTATCAACGCGGAGGACACCGCCGGCGGAGGCTTCGTCCCCACGCCCGGGACGCTGCACCGCTGGGAACTCCCGACGGGGGATGCAGTCCGCGTCGACACCGGTTTCGTCGCGGGCGATGTCATCTCACCTCACTACGACAACCTGATCGCCAAGGTGTCGGTGTGGGGACCTGATCGTGAGACCGCTCGCACAGGGGCCTTGGCCGCCCTCGGCGAGCTCCGGATCGACGGCGTGCCCACGACTGCGCAGGCGGCGGCGATCGTCCTCAGGCATCCCGACTTCGTCGCGGTCCACCATTCGACCCATTGGCTCGAAGACCACGCCGCCGAGCTCTTCGGTGCCTCCGTACTCGTCGTACCGGAGGGCGTCGTCGAGTCCGGACGATCGGTCGGGATCGATGTCGAGGTCGGTGGTCGGAGATATCGGATCCCGCAGTTCGCCGACGGGTTCGAGACGGGCGGCCAGGCCGTGCCCCTTGCCGGAGGAGCAGGCCCGGCGGAGCGGACCTCGGCTGCCCCGACGCGGCCGACCCGGCGAGGATCTGGGCGGCTCATGGCGCCGATGCAGGGCACGATCATCGCCGTTGCCGTCGCCGTGGGCGACCTGGTCGAGATCGGCAGCGCGCTCGGTCGTACTCGAAGCGATGAAGATGGAGAACACGCTGATGAGCGATGTCAGTGGGAGGGTGGCCGAGGTGCACATCGAGGTCGGATCGACGGTCGCTCCTGGCCAGCTGCTCGCCGTGGTGGTCGTCGCCGAGCTGGCGGACGGTGCAAGATGAGCGCCCCCGTCACTCGTCGGTCGGTCCGCATCGATCGCGACGGACGGGTGGGTGAAGTGGTCCTCGCCCGCCCGGACCGCCGCAACGCGTTGGACTATGGCGCAGTGCTCGAGCTCCTGCGCGCGTTGGACGAGCTCGAAGCCGACGATTCGATCGGCGCCGTGCTGGTGTACGGAGAGGGATCGTCGTTCTGCTCCGGCGGCGACCTGTCCGAGTTCCAGAAGGGCATCGCGACCTCGGCCTACGGATTTCACGAGGGGGGGAGCGGTTGGGCCGAGCTGATGAACGTCATCCCACGGATGCGGACCCCGGTGGTGGTGGCGCCACACGGGCACGCGCTGGCGGGTGGCTGCGGCATCGTGGCCGCTGCCGATGTGGTGGTGGCGGCGGAGGGGACTGCGTTCGGCACGTCCGAGATCAAGATCGGGCTCTTCCCGATCGTGATCTATCCCACCTTGGCTCGCTCCATCGGGGCGCGGTGGGCGTGGGAGTTGGCGCTCACCGGTCGGCGGATCGACGCCGCCGAGGCGCACCGACTCGGCCTCGTCCACCACGTGGTCGCCGAAGCCGACCACCTCGTCGAGGCTCGCCGGACGGCCGCGGAGATCGCATCGTACGGCCGGCACGCGCTCGGTCTCGGCAAGTGGTTCATGCACGAGGTCGACGACCTCCCGGTCGAGCGAGCAACGGCATTCGCTCGCTCGATCCGAGGGTCGTTCATGTCGACGCCCGACTTCGAGGAAGGGGTCGCGGCGTTTCTGGAGAAGCGCCCGCCAAAGTTCTGACGCCGGTCATCGGGGCGGCGGGACGGGATGCGGCCAGGCGCGAGGGGGTGGTGCCGTCACGATGACGTTGGGGAACGCCACCATGGCGACCAGCGGCGCCAAGTAGCGCGACGCCGTGCCGAGATCGTTGGGCTCCCACCCCTCCGACGGGTGGAGCAGGAGGTGTGAGGCCCCGGCATCAGCCCAGTCCGTCACCAGCGATCGGTCTGCGTCGAGCTCGCCGCTCAAGCGGTCGGTGGCGGGCGTGACGATGTGGGCCGGTTCGAGTTCGTCGTGCCGCTCGGCCACCCGGCTGATGCGCGTGTCCCAGCCCTCCGACACCGGGAGTCCCGTGATCCACCACGGAACCTCGACCTGGGCGGGTGGAGGTGTGACCATCACTGCGTCGGGGGCATCGTGCTCCGGGAGGTTGGCGGGGATCTGCCACCGGGCACCGCGATGACGGATCGGTCGACTGCTCAACGCCCGTCGTACCAGGTCGACGTCTTCTCGCGGAGCCGGGGTGTCGAGCCCCGTGACATCGGCCAGCACCACCACCCGCCCGTTGCTGAGGTTGTCGAGGACGGCGAGCTCCTCGGCGAGCGTGACGGGATGATCGAACCCGATGCGGAGGCGCACGATCAATCGGATGGCGCTGGTCGACATGGCAACCGCCGCGGCCGTGCAACATTCGACGCCACGCTCGCCGCCGATCTCCACTCCGAACAACCCGTGCCGTTCGGCCGCCACGGCCCAATCGATCTCCCGCCCGAGCGGCGCCACCAGTCCGAGCCTCATCGGGCCGCCTCTTTCCTGCCGGCGGGTGCCGCCGGCGCCGACGATTCGACCAGATCCGGCAGCCTCGGGATGACCTGGTGGGCGAACCGTTGCATCATCTGATGGATGGTCGCCTGGGTCGCTCCTTCGATGCCGATGCGGAGCACCACATCGTCGACGCCCGCGGTCAGCGGTCGCCCGCATCCCGGCCTCCACGACCTCGGGCGGGCCGGCGATGACCGTCTCGACCACACCCGCAAGTGCGGTCTCGATGTCGCCGGAGAAGTCCATCTCGGCGTGCTGGTCGCCTGCAGCGACACCCCAGCCCAGCCCGGCGTAGATGATGTAGCTCGCCCGGAACCAGTCGATGGCGACCGCCGTTTCTTCGTCGTCGGCGGTCACCCAGGTGTTCCGCAGCGCCGCGACACGAGGCTTCACACCTCCCGGTTCACCCGCTTCCACCCACGCCGCCTGATGGGCGCTCGACAACGTTCGCACCAGCGACAACGGCAGCGCGCCCGACAGGAGGATTGGTAGTCCGCGCTGCCCGGCTCTGCGCGACCCCTTGTTCGGTCTGCGCCCCCAGCCACACGGTGAAGTTCGCCGCTTCGTTGGCCCGTTCCAGCTGATCCAGGAGCTCGAGTTCGCGAGGGACGCGTTGGCGGCGTGAGATCCCCTTGCCGTCGAACTCGACGTCCCGGTACCCGAGTCCCACGCCGAGATCGAGACGGCCCCCTGAACGCCGGCCGATGTCCATGGCTGCCGCCACCACTCGAGCCGGGTCCGGCAAGGGAGCGAGCAACATGCCGGTCCCCAGCCGGATCCGGGATGTGTTGGCGAGGGCGGCCGCAGCGGCCGGGAGCAACGCCGGGCAGTAGCCGTCGTAGAAGAAGTGGTGTTCGCTCAGCCAGAGCGAGTCGTACCCGAGGCGCTCGGCTTCGGCTGCGTCCTCGACGAGTTCGCGGTACGCCTGAACGTGGTGGCGGGGCGACGACACCGTCGACTGCAGGGTCCACAGACCGATCCCGAAACGCATCGTCGGGCTCTCCTCCGGTTGCTTGACTCACTGTCGAGCCGGACCTAGGCTTGCATGAACAAACGCTCGTTCGCAACTGCGGTCACCGGATTTCGGGCACCGGGACGACGGGCAGGGGGCACGGGGAGGATGGTCGCCGGTGGAGTTGAGTTCGCTCGCTGAACGTGTCCCACCCTCGGGCATTCGCGAGATCGTCAACCTCGTCCTGGCGCTGTCCAGGCGCCGGCATCGTCCGGCTCGAGATCGGCGAGCCCGACTTCGTCACACCCGCCCACATCGGTCTCGCCGCTCGTGAGGCCATCGAGCGCGGCGTCGGCTACACCCAGAGCTTCGGCATCGCACCCCTCCGAGACGCCATCTGCACCCGCCTCGAACGGGTGTGCGGGTTGCCCTATTCACCGGACGAGATCGTGGTGGGGCAGGGTGCCGTGCAGGCCATCTCAGCCGCCCTGTTCGCTGTCCTCGAACCGGGTGACGAGGTGCTCGTTCCCGATCCGGCGTGGCCCAACTACGAGATGCTCACGCTCCTCCGGGGAGGGCAGCCAGTGCGCTACCCGCTGCGACCGGAACGAGGATTCCTTCCCGACGTGGAGGAGCTCGCCGCGCTCATCACCGACCGCACACGCGTCATCGTGATGAACAGCCCGAGCAACCCCACGGGTGCCGTCTTCCCGAGCGAACTGGTGGAAGCCATCGTCCGGCTCGGCGCCGAACGCGGTGTCTGGGTGCTCTCGGACGAGGTCTACGACGAGCTCATCTTCGAGGGTGATCCAGCCAATGCCGCGGAGTATGGCCGAGACCACGTCATCGGGATCTACAGCTTCTCCAAGACCTATGCAATGACCGGGTGGCGGGTGGGGTATGCGGCGTGCCCCCGCCCGCTCGCGAGCTTGATGGGAACGATCCAGGAACCGTTGTTGTCGTGCATCTCGGGAGTCAGCCAGTTGGCAGCGGTGGCCGCCTTGCAGGGCCCGCAGGACTGCGTGGCGGAGATGCGCGCTTCGTACCGCGTTCGCCGCAACCTGGTCACCGAGCTCTTGGACGAGGCCGCCTTTTCGGCGGTGCGGCCATCGGCGCGCGTTCTACCAGATGATCCCGCTCGCCGCTGGCGTCGATGCCCGGCTGGCCGCGCTCGACCTCGTCGAACACGGCGTCGCGACTGCTCCCGGAACGGCGTTCGGTGACCAGGCGAGCGATCACCTCCGGATCTCGCTGGCTGCGAGCCGCGAGTCGCTGCGGACCGGTCTCGATCGCCTCGTCGCCTGGTCGCACGCCACCGACCGGGGCGCCGCGCTCCGGAGCTCGGCATGAACGACTCGTCGATGGCCGTGCAAATCACCGGGCTCAGGAAGAGCTTCGGTCATCACGAGGTGCTCAAAGGCGTCGACGTCACGGTGTCGCCCGGCGAACACGTCGTGGTCTTCGGCCGCTCGGGCTCCGGCAAGTCCACGCTCCTCCGCACGATCAACCTCCTCGAAGAACCTTCGGCGGGCTCGGTGGTGGTGTTCGGCACCGAGTACGGCCCGGGACTCCCTGAAACCAAGGGACTCCCGCGTGGACGCAAGGTCGAGTTGCGGCGGCGAGTCGGCATGGTGTTCCAACAATTCAACTTGTTCCCCCACCTCAGTGCGCTCGACAACGTCGCCGTCGCCCTCCGCCGGGTGAAGGGCATGTCGAAGACCGACGCATGGGAGCGGGCGGCCGATCAGCTTCGACTCGTCGGGCTGATCGACCACCTCGGCAAGTACCCGGGCGAGCTGTCCGGCGGCCAGCAGCAGCGGGTGGCGATCGCCCGTGCCCTCGTCATGGACCCGAAGGTGTTGCTGTTCGACGAACCCACCTCTGCGCTCGATCCGGAAATGGTCGGCGAGGTGCTGAACACCATGCGCCTGGTCGCGGCGACCGGCATGACGATGGTGGTCGTCACTCACGAGATGGGTTTCGCCCGTGAGATCGGCGACCAGAACATCTTCATGGAGGACGGGGTCATCGCCGAACGGGGCGGGCGAGAGATCTTCACCGACGCGCAACTGCCTCGGACCCGTGCATTCCTGCAGGCGGTGCTGTGATGCTCGCCTACGACTTCGACTGGGGCGCGGTCTTCGACAACCGCGACCTCTTGCGGACGGCGCTCAAGAACACGTTGTGGATCGCGTTGGTCTCGATGCTGTTCGCGACCGTGCTCGGGCTCTTGCTCGCGCTCATGCGTACCTCGCGGGTCAAGCCGCTCGCGTGGATGGCGTCGCTCTACATCAACGTGATCCGGGGCATCCCGTTGCTCGTGTTGATCTTCTACGTGTACTTCGGTGTGTCGCTCTGGCTCGACATCAACTTCACGAACTTCCAGGCCGGCGTGATCTCGCTCTCGCTGTTCCATACCGCGTTCATGGCCGAGATCTTCCGATCCGGGCTCCAGGCAGTGCCCAAGGGCCAACGAGAAGCAGCGCTCTCGCTCGGCATGACGGCGCCCCGAGCATTCACGACGGTGACGTTGCCGCAGGCGATACGGGTGGCGGTCCCGACTGCCGGCAATGACTTCGTCGGGATGGTGAAAGACACCAGCCTCGTTGGCGTGATCGGCATCTTCGAGCTCTATCGCACCGGTCAGAAGCTGGTGAGCGACACCTTCTTGCCGTTCGAGGTGTGGACAGGCGTGGCTGCGCTCTACATCGCGATCGTGTTCGCCATCGACCTCGCCGTACGCCTCGGCGAACGTTTGTTGCGCCCGGGTCAACGCCTCCGGGGACCGCTCGCCGGTCGCCGGTCTCGGGCGATCAATCGACTCGCCGATCACGTCCGGGCTTCCCAGCCCGATGCCCCGGTGCTCTCCATCGCCGACCCGCCATGAAATCGGCTCTCGTGCTCCCCGAAACCAGGGCCGAATCCGGCCAACTCCAGCAAAGGAAGTCCTGCCCATGAGAGCAACTAGGAAGCGTTCGTTCGCGATCGCCGTCGCGGTGGCCTTGACGGTCGCCGCCGGGGCGTGTTCGAGCAGCGACGACGACACCACCGCCGAGACCACGGCCGCGGCGGCGGCAAGCACCGACGCTGCGGTCGTCGAGAGCGACGACACGGCGCCCGCGAGCACCGACTCGGCCGTCGAGGTATCGACCGCCGAGTCCGATGGCAGTTCCATCCTCGACGAGATCGTGGAGCGGGGTGAGTTGCGGGTCGGCATGACGCTGCAGTTCGAGCCGCAGATGTACCTCGACGACGCCGGCGACCCGGCCGGCTACGACGTGGAGCTGATGAACCTGCTCGCCGAGGACCTCGGTGTCGAGCTCAAGATCGAGAATCAGGAGTTCGACGCGCTGATCCCAGGTCTCCTCGCCGGTCAGTGGGACCTCATCTCGGTGGGTCTCGTGCCCCGGCCGCCGCGCCTGCTCCAGATGTACTTCTCCGACGCGTACGTGCCGTACGACCAGGTGCTCGTGGCGGCAGCCGATTCCGACAAGGACTCGAGCATCGCTGCGTACAACGCCTCCGGCGTGACGATCACTGCGTTGCAGGGATCGACTGCGGCCGACCAGGTTGCGACGCAGTTCCCCGAGGCCACCTTGGCCGAGTTCCCGCAGCAGGATGCCGCCTTCCTCGAGGTCGCCTCTGGTCGGGCCGATGCCATCGTCGTCGAGAGCTACCTGGCGGAGCGCTTCATCCAGGCCAATCCCGGTGCGGTCGAAGTGGTCGACCTGGGAGCACCCCTCCAGATCGAGTTCGGCGCATACGCCCTGCCGCTCGGTGACGAGGTGTTCCTCAACTACATGAACCGTTGGCTGCAGTACTACAAGAACAACGGGACACTGGATTCCATCTACGACGAAGTCTTCGGCTCCGATCCGAACGTGGCCATCTGGGCCCGCGGCTGAGTCGAACCCATCCGGGTGATCCGGTCGGCCGCTTTCTCCCCTTGCGGCCGGCCGGGCCCGCCCATTCTTCACACCTGGCTGCGAGGTACCCATCATGACCGTGAGCATCGTGACAGGAGCCGGTTCCGGGATCGGCCGGGCAGTCGCGGTGGCGCTCGCAACCCGCGGCGATGGTGTGGTGTGTGCCGATCTCGACGCCGTCGCAGCCGGCGCCACGGCTCAGTCCATCGGGTCTTCGGCGACGCCGGCCACGGTCGACGTCGCCGATTCATCGTCGTGTGACGCGCTCGTCTCGTCCACGCTCGAACGCCACGGTCGCGTCGACGTCCTCGTGTGCTGCGCCGGCATCGAACTCGGCGGCCCCGCCGACGGACTCACCGACGAGGCGTGGGCCAAGGTCATCGCCGTCAACCTGTCCGGAAGCTTCTGGTGTGCCCGCGCCGCAGCTCGTCCGATGATCGACCAAGGATCGGGCGGGCGGATCGTGCTGATCGGATCGATCAACTCGCAGATCGCCTTGGGCGGACAGGCGGCCTACTGCGCGTCGAAGGGCGGTGTGCTGATGCTCGGCCGCGCGCTCGCTGTCGACTGGGCACAACACGGCATCACGGTCAACGTCGTGGGTCCCGGCGTGGTCGACACGCCGATGTCGGCTCGGAGCTTGGCCGATGGCGACCGCCGGGAGCTGCTGCTCTCGCGCATCCCGCTCGGCCGCCCGGCTCGCGCCGAGGAGATCGCAGCGTTGATCACGTTCATCACGTCGAGCGAGTCGAGCTATCTCACCGGTGCATACCTTCCAGTCGACGGCGGATGGCTCGCCGGATGAACCGCATCACGTGGAGGACACGATGACCGCCCGCACTTGGGAGAGCTTCGAGGTCGGCGATCGTCACGTCACCGACTCGATCACCGTCACCGAGACCCACGTGGTCAACTGGGCCGGGTTGACCGGCGATTGGGTGCCCCTCCACGTCGACGCCGAGTACGCCGCGACCTCGGTATTCGGTCAGCGGGTCGCCCATGGCCCGCTGACGCTCGCGCTCGCCCTCGGGCTCGGCACCCGCACGGGCGTGTTCGGCGATTCGGTCATTGCCTGGCTCGGGCTCGACGAGGTTCGACTTCCCGGTCCGGTGTTCTTCGGTGACACGATCCGCACGTCCATCGAGGTGGTCGAACGGCGGCCCACCTCGAAGCCCGGGAGGGGCCTCACCGTGCTCGAGTACTCCGTGAGCAACCAGCGCGGCGAGGTCGTGATGACCTTCCGCAGCTCGTTCTTCCTCGCCATGCAGGCGGCCGACCCTCGCTGAGGCGTCGACCACCTGCGACCGCCGATACATTCGCAAACGCTCGTTCAGAAGCCGAGAGGGATCGTGGCTGATTCGCTGCACACATCGTCAGAACTGCACGAGGAGCTTCGCCAGCGTACGTCAGCGGCTCGGCTCGGGGGTCCGGAAAAGGCGCGGGAACGGGTACAGGCCAAAGGCCAGTTGCTCGTCCGTGACCGTCTCCGGCTGCTGTTCGATGACGAGCCGGAGTTCGAAGACGGCTTGCTCGCCCGGGCTTCGGAAGGCCTGCCAGGCGACGCGGTGGTCACCGCCGTCGGGAAGGTCGATGGGCGAACCACCTGCGTGATCGCCAACGACTACACGGTCAAGGCGGGAACGTGGGGCCGACGAACCTTCGAGAAGATCACACGGATGCAGGAGCTGGCCGATCAGATCGGGGCGCCGCTCGTCTACCTCGTCGACGCCGCCGGCGCCCGGATCGACGAGCAGTTCGACAGCTACGCCGGCCGGCACGCATGGGGCAACATCTTCTTCAACCTCGTCGCCTACTCGGGCCGGGTTCCGCAGGTGTGCGCCCTGTTCGGCCCGTCACCGGCCGGATCGGCGTACGTGCCGGCGTTGTGCGATCTCACGATCATGGTGCGCGAGCACGCAACCATGTACCTCGGGGCGCCGCGCCTCGCCGAGATGGTCACCGGCGAACAGGTGACGCTCGAGGAGATGGGTGGTGCCGACATGCATTGCCGGATCTCGGGAGTCGGCGACATGCTCGCGGAGAGCGACGAGGAAGCCATCGCTGCGATTCGCGTGTGGTTGTCGTACTTCCCGCCGAACTGGGAGCAGCTGCCGCCACTGACGACCGGTTGGGAGCCGGCCGAGCACCGGTCGGTCGTCGACATCGTTCCCGCCCGCGAAGACATCCCGTTCGACATGCAAGAACTCATCGACGCAATCGTCGACGAGAGCACGTTCTTCCCCTACAAGGATCTGTTCGCCCAGGAGCTCATCACCGGCCTGGCGCGGCTCGGGGGACGACCGGTCGGCGTCGTGGCCAACCAGACCATGCACAAGGCCGGAGTTCTGTTCAACGACTCGTCCGACAAGGCGACCCGCTTCATCTGGATCTGCAATGCATTCAACATCCCGCTGTTGTTCCTGACCGACATCTCTGGCTACATGATCGGTTCGGCCGTCGAGCGCGAGGGCATCATTCGCCACGGCGCCAAGATGCTCTACGCGGTGTGTGAGGCAACCGTGCCCCGCATCGACGTGATCGTTCGCAAGGCGTACGGCGGGGGTTACCTGGCCATGTCCGGGAGCCCGACCCACCCCGACGCGGTGTTGGCCCTTCCAACGGCCAAGCCGGCGCTGATGGGGCCCGAAGCTGCGGTGAACGCCATCCACTACAACCGGGTGATGGCCATCGAGGATCTCGATGAACGCAGCGCCTTCGTCGATGCGGAGCGAGCGAAGTACGAAGCCGACATCGATGTGTTCCAGCTCGCCAACGAGAACGCGTTCGAGGTCGTGGTGCCAGGCGATCACTTGCGGCGCGAACTGATAGACCGATTCCGCGTCTACAGCCGGAAGCCACGGGTGCGAGCGCCGCGCCGCAACGGCATCGCCCCGGTCTGATGTCGATCGCCGAACAAGGAGGGCCGACCATGTTCCAGATCCTGGACGAGACCGGTCACGAGGTCGGGCCGGTGCCCGAGGGCATCAGCGATGCCGTGCTCGTCGACATGCTTCGCAGGATGATCTTCGGTCGCTACATCGACCGCAAAGCCATCTCGCTCCAGCGTCGCGGGAAGCTCGGGACCTTCGCCCCGATGTCGGGACAGGAAGCCGTCGTGGTGGCGAGTGTGGCGGCGCTCGAACGTGAGCGCGATTGGGTCGTCCCGCAGTACCGCGAGCAGTTGGCGATGCTGGCGTGGGGGCTCGATCTGTCCACCTACTTCCTGCAGCGACAAGGTCACCCGCTCGGGGCGACGTTGCCCGCCCACGGCCGGCTCTTTCCGCAACAAGTCGCCCTCGCCGCCCACCTTCCGCATGCTGTCGGTGTGGCCTGGGGAATGCGCCTGAAGGGCGAGGACTCGGTCGCCATCTGCTACTTCGGCGACGGGTCCAGCTCCGAGGGTGACTTCCACGAGGCGCTCAACCTTGCGGGTGTCCAGAAGGCGCCGGTGATCTTCGTGTGCCAGAACAACCAGTGGGCGATCTCCACCCCCGTACATCGCCAGACTGCCGGCCTGATCGCCGACCGGGCACTCGGGTACGGCATCGCGGGAATCCGAGTGGACGGGAACGATCCCCTCGCCATGTACTCGGCGACCCGACAGGCCCGCGAGCGGGCGGTCGCGGGTGACGGGCCCACGTTGATCGAAGCCGTCACCTATCGCCTGGGCGCCCACACGACCGCCGACGACCCGACCCGCTACGTCGATCCCGATCAGGAGCAGATGTGGATCGCTCGCGACCCGCTGATCCGCTACCGGGCCTGGATGCGCAGTACCGGGCGGTGGGACGACGACGCCGAGACCGATGTCGACCGATGGTGCGAGGAACAGATCGACGCGGCGGTCCAGGGTGTCGCCGCAGCCGGGCCGGCCGATCCAAAGCTGATGTTCGACAACCTCTACGAACCCGGACACGAACCCGTGACCTTGACCCGTCAACGCGACGAGATGCTGGCGTTCGTCGCGAGCGATGCCGGACTGGGAGCCCACTGATGGCCGAGATGAGCATGATCGAGGCGATCTGCTCGGCGCTCGCCGACGAGATGGAGCGCGACGAACGGGTGATGGTGCTGGGCGAGGACGTCGGCAAGTCCGGCGGGGTCTTCCGGGCGACCGACGGCCTGCAACGTCGGTTCGGTGTCGAGCGGGTGGTTGACATGCCGGTGTCCGAGGCTGCCATCGTGGGCGCATCGATCGGGCTGGCCACGGCGGGGTTCGTGCCGGTGGCGGAGCTCCAGTTCCTGGGCTTCAGTCTCCAGGCGTTCCACCAGATCGGCCATCAGCTGGCGCGTTGGCGCTACCGGACCAACGGCTGCTACCACGCCCAGGTCACCATTCGGGCGCCGTACGGCGGGGGAGTGCGTACACCGGAACTCCACTCCGACGGCTTCGAGGCGATCTTCGCCCAGATGCCGGGTTTGAAGATGGTGGCCCCGTCCACGGCGGCAGATGCCAAGGGAATGCTGCTCACCGCGATCCGCGACCCAGATCCGGTGCTCTTCCTCGAGCCGTTGAAGGGCTATCGGCTGGTTCGTGACGACGTTCCTGACGGCGACGTCACCGTGCCGTTCGGCGAGGTACGAACCGCCCGCCAAGGAAGGCATGTCACGATCATCACGTGGAGTGCGATGACCCAGGTGGCACTCGAAGCAGCCGAGCTCGCCCATGCAAAGGGCATCGAGGTCGAGGTGCTCGATCTCCGGAGTCTCGTCCCGCTCGACGTCGACGGGATCGCGGCGGCCGTGAGCCGCACCGGCCGGGCGATCGTCCTGCAGGAGGCGCCACTCACTGCGGGGTTCGCATCCGAAGTCGTCGCCGCGGTGCAGGAGGGGGCGTTCCTCCATCTCGAAGCGCCGATCATGCGGGTGTCCGGTTACGACCTGCCGTACCCGATGCCACTCGTCGAGGACCACTACGTGCCCTCGGTGCACCGGGTCCTGGCCGCCATCGAGCAGACGGTGGGGTTCTGAGCCATGACCTATGAGTTCCGGTTGCCCGACATCGGTGAGGGGCTCACCGAAGCCGAGATCGTCACGTGGCTCGTGGCCGTCGGCGACCACGTGACCGAGGACCAACCCTTCGTCGAGATCGAGACCGACAAGGCGGTCGTCGAGATGCCGGCGCCGACCTCGGGGACGGTGACCCGCCTCGGTGGTGCGGTCGGCGATGTGATTCCCGTCGGGGAGGTGCTCGTCGTGATCGACGACGGTGTCGATGTCTCCGTACTGCCGCCCTCGGCGGCCGTGTACGACGATCCGGGGACCACGGTCCCGTCCGGTCCCGCGTCCGCCTCGTACCGCTGCCCGGCCAGCGCCCACCGGCGACCCCCTCGACGCGCGCCTTGGCCCGCCGCCTGGGTGTCGACCTCGCCCTCGTCACGGGAACCGGACCGGGCGGACGCATCACCGACCCCGATGTGTCGGCGTTCCACGAGAGCGGGTCGCCTGCGCCCTCTCCGGTCGTGCGCGGCCGGGCTCTCGTCGAGCCGCGGTCCGCCCCGCCCATCGCCCATGCGCCCCGCCGGAACGGCGCGCGGCGTCGAGCCCGCCCGGCGAGCCGCAACGGATTCCGTTGCGAGGCATCCGCAAGCGGACCGCAGAGACGATGACGGCTGCGTGGCAATCAGTGCCCCACGTCGACTCCTTCCACGAGATCGACGTCACGGATCTGTTCGCCCTTCGGGCCCAACTCAAGTCGTTGGCCATCGAGCGTCAGGTCGACCTGACCCTCACCGCCTTCTTCGTGAAAGCGACAGCGCAGGCGCTGGTCGATCATCCGATCCTGAACGCCAGCCTCGACCTCGTCGGTGGCGAGATCGTGCTCCATGCAGCTCGCCACATCGCCGTTGCCGTCGACACCCCCGACGGGTTGGTCCTTCCCGTCGTGCGCGACGCCGACACAAAGCCCGTGCTGGAGATCGCTCGCGACCTCGCCCGCCTCGGGGCGGCCGCACGCGACCGCCGGTTGACCCCGGCCGAGATGAGTGGCAGCACGTTCACGATCTCGAACCACGGTGTGTTCGGGGGGTGGTTCGGCACGTCGCTGGTGCACGGATCAGAGGTCGGCATCGCCGGGTTCGGCCCGGCGTTGAAGCGACCCGTGTTCGATGACGACGACAACGTGGTGGCCCGCCGGATCCTCGTGCTGAACGCCGCCGCCGATCACCGGGTCGTCGACGGCCGCGACATCATCGCGTTCTGTCTCGCGTTGCGTCGACGGCTCGAGGCGCCGCTCGGCCTGCTCCTCGAGGACTCCTGAGTGGTTGCGGGTGAGATCGCCCAACCCGTCGAGGTGCTCGTCCTCGGCGGCGGCCCCGGCGGATACACCGCAGCGGCTCAGCTGGCCGAGCAGGGTAAGCACGTCGTACTGATCGAAGCCGGCCCGCTCGGGGGCACGTGCTTGAACGTCGGTTGCATACCGTCCAAGGCGATCATTGCCCTGGCCCACGACTTCTCCCGGGCGCGGTGCCGGCTGGGGTCCGCCACGGGGCTCACGGGGAGCATCGAGGTCGACCTCGAAGCGGGGCAAGCATGGAAAGCAGGGATCGTCGAGCGTCTGCGAAGTGGCGTCGCCGAACTCCTCGGTCGCGTCGAGGTGGTCGAGGGAACGGGGCGCTTCATCGGACCGGATCGGGTCGCGGTGGAGTCCGCCGACCATGTCAGCCACTTCCGGTTCGAGCACGCGATCATCGCCACCGGCTCCCGTCCCGCCGGGGTGGCAGCGCTCCCGATCGACGGCCGACGCGTCGTTGACTCCACGGGCGCGCTGATGCTCGGCGAGGTGCCTCCGAAGATGACGGTGGTGGGCGGTGGCTACATCGGTATCGAGCTCGGGATGGCGTACGCCATGCTGGGCAGCCACGTGACGGTGGTGGAGCTGACCGACCGGTTGCTCGCCGGGTTCGACGCCGACATCGTGGCGGTGGTGCGGCGCCGGATGGACGACCTCGGGATGACGATCAAGACTGGAGCCCGGGTCACGGGCGACGACGGCACCCACGTGCTGGTCGATCATGCCGGTTCGCTCGAACGACATCCGGCCGACGTGGTGCTCGTTGCCGTCGGGCGGCGGCCCAACACCGACGATCTCCAGCTCGAAGACGTCGGGCTGACGGTCGGGCCGACTGGTCTGATCGCGGTTGACGAGCAACGGCGCACCTCATCCGCACGTATCTTCGCCATTGGCGACGTGGTCGAAGGCGCGGCGCTGGCCCACAAGGCGGCTGCGGAGGGGAGAGTGGCAGCCGAGGCGATCTGTGGCCTCCCTACCGCATTCGACCAGCTCGTGCCGCTCGTTGCCTTCTGTGACCCTGAGTTGGGGGCGGTGGGAAGCGGAGAAGACGAGGCACGAGCCGCCGGTATCGACGTCGTGGTCGGCAAGGCCCGCTTCGCCGCCAACGGGCGGGCACTCACCCTGGGTCAACCCGATGGGCTGGTGAAGGTGATCGTCGAACGGGCGACGGGAGTGGTGTTGGGCGTGCAGGTTGCTGGTCCGTCGGCGTCCGATCTCGTGGCGGAGGCGGCGGTGGTCGTCGAGTGCGGGCTGCGGGCCGAGGACATCGCCGGCACGATTCACGCCCATCCGACACTCGCCGAGGCCGTTGGCGACGCAGCGGCGGCAGCTGTGCGGCGTCTCACCCGGCGTTGACGGACAAACGCTCGTTCGTTACGGTGAACAGATGAGTGAACCGGTGTTGACCACCACGAGTGCGCCGGAGCCGAGGGGGCCGTATCCGCATGCTCGTCTCCACGACGGGCTGGTGTGGGTCACGGGTCAGATCGGGAGGGATCCGGTCTCCGGCGACTTCGTCGAAGGCGGGTTCGGCCCGGAGTTCCACCAGGCCATCAAGAACCTGGCCGCGATCCTCGACGAGACGGGAAGCAGCCTCGCCCAGGTCATCCGGACCGAGGTGCAGTTCGTCCGGGAGTCCGATCTCGACGAGATGAACGCCATCTACCGGGCGTGGTTCCCGACCCCGCAGCCGGCGCGCACGAGCTATGGCGCGGCATTCCTGTGGAAAGGTGCGCTGGTCCAGATCAGCTGCGTCGCGGCCATCGGAGCAGGGCCGCCGTCATGATCGTGCGACTCGCAGACCAGACCGATCGATTCGAGGATCGCAACCCGATCGTGATGCGTTCCTTGCTCGCCGGCGGGCGGGACACCGATGCGCTGTCGATCACGTGGATCCAGATCTGGGGCCAACACCTCCGTCTGCGGACCGACGAGGCCGATCGCACCTATGTCGTGGTCGCCGGCAGCGGCCGATTCCAACTCGGCGATGAGCCGTTCGAAACGGTGACCACGGGGGACGTGGTGTTCATCCCGAAAGGCACGCCGTACGAGTTCGAGGGGTACTTCACCTATCTCGTGATCAACACGCCCGCCTTCCGCGAGGGCAGCGACATCTACCTCGACTGACGAGACCTGGGCGGTTTGACCAGTGCGGGGCCGAGGCGTAGCGTTCGACTAACAATCGCTTGTTCGTCAAATGTGACTCCGAGGAGGACCTGATGGCAGCCACGACACCCCACATGCGAGACATCGAGACGCTCGGGCCGCTCGACTCTCGCTACGTCGACGTTGCATCCCTCCCCTGGAAGCCGACACCGGCCGCGGGTATCGACATGAAGGTCTTGCTCGAGGACAAGGAGTCAGGGCTCTTGACGGCCCTGTTCCGCTGGCAACCGGGTACGTCCTTGGACCTCCACGAACACGTCGAGATCGAGCAGAGCTTCATCTTGGAGGGCTCCATCAAAGACGTCGAGGGTGAGGTGTCGGCCGGCGACTTCGTCTGGCGCCCGGCCGGCAACCGCCATGAGGTGACCTCGCCGAACGGCTGCCTCCTCATTGCCTTCTTCCTCAAGCCGAACCGGTTCCTGGCCGGGCCGGCAGCCGGGCAGAACCTCGAATGACTCCGAGCGCCAGGTGAGCGATCTGCCGACCGAGGTCGTCATCCAGGAGGAGGGTCCGCGAGAAGGGTTCCAGATCGAATCCCGCACCATCCCGACGGCCGACAAGATCCGCTTCATCGAAGCCTTGGCCGAGACCGGCCTCCGCAAGATCGACTGCGTGTCGTTCGTGAGCCCGACGCGAGTGCCCGGAATGGCCGACGCTGTCGAGGTTGCCGAAGGGATTGCGAAGCGGGAAGGCGTCACCTACACCGGGTTGTGGCTGAACACCAAGGGTCTCGAACGAGCGCTGCAGACGCCGCTCGACATCGTCGGCGCCATTCGAGTCACCGCGTCGGAACAGTTCGCCGTTGCCAACACCGGAATGGATCTGGAGCGGACCCACGCCGAGCAGCGGGCGTGGCTCGAGCGCTATCGCGACACCGGCGTGGCGACGAAGTGGGGCTACGTGATGACGGCGTTCGGGTGCAACTACCAAGGGGTCGTCCCGGTGGGCGATGTGTTGGCGCGGGTGTCGGAGATTCTCGAGCTCGCGGACGAGTTCGGAGCCGAGTTGGACTCGGTCTTCCTCGCCGACACGGTCGGCTTCGCCGACCCGCTCGCCATCGAGCGCATCATCGGCGCGGTGCGAGAACGGTGGCCGGACCTCGAGCTCGGCCTGCACCTCCACGACACCCGGGGCCTGGCGGTGGCCAATGCCTACGCCGCCCTGCGGATGGGGGTGCGACGCTTCGATTCGACGTGCGCCGGTCTCGGGGGGTGCCCGTTCGCGGGGCATGAAGGGGCGGCCGGCAACGTGTGTACCGAGGAGCTGGTCTTCCTCTGTGAAGAGCTCGGCATCACCACCGGCGTCGATCTCGAGGCGCTCGTGGAATGTGCTCGGATGGCGGAGTCGATCGTGGGCCACCAACTGCCCGGCAAGCTCGCTCGCGGCGGCACGTTGCGCCAGGTGCGGGAGCGAACCTCGTGAGGCTGCCGGCCCGGCAGAGAACGTCGCCAGTAGGCTCGCCGCTGTGAGAAACGCAACACCAGCGGCGGCCAAGTCGAGAACCAAGTCCGCGAAGTCGATCGTCCGGCCGAAGGCATCGACCGCAGAACTGATCCGAACTGCTGCGATCTCTCTGTTCTACGAACATGGGTACGAAGCCACGAGCCTGCGCGCCGTGGCAACCGAGGTCGGCATCCAGGTCGGGAGCCTGTACAACCACCTCTCGTCCAAAGAGGACCTGTTGTTCTCGATCATGTCCAAGATCATCGAGGACTTCCTCACCGCCCTCGATGAGCAGCTCGCCGGAATCGAGGACTCGATGGAGCGACTCACGACGGCGATCGACGTGCACGTGCACTTCCACACCTCCCGGCCGCGAGAAGTGTTCATCGGCAACTCCGAGCTCCGGAGTCTGTCGCCGGCTCATCGCCGCAAGGTCGTCAAGCTCCGCGACGAGTACGAGCAGCGATTCGTGGAGATCATCGAACAGGGTGTCGACGAGGGCAAGTTCAAAGTCGGGGACCCGAAGCTCGCCGCGTGGGCCGTGCTTGCGATCGCGACGAGCACCTCGACGTGGTACAAGCAGGGTGGGCGGTTGCAGCTCGAAGACATCTCGGGCTTCTACACCGACTTCGTCCTGCACGGCATCTCCAGCTGATCCGTTTCCAGTCGGTGAATACGAGCGACTCGACGTTGACCCTCCCACCCTCGATCTGGAAGAGTGACGGACGAGCGTTCGTTCGCCAACGCGACCGAGCCTCGATTCCGTGAACGACCGACACCGATCGGTGGTGTCGAGGTAGGAGGGGGACCAATGCGTAGTCGGCAACGAAGGTTGACCGCCGCGATCGCAGCGCTCGCGCTGCTCACGGCGGCTTGTGGCAGCGACGATGACGACAGCTCGACAGCCGTCGAGTCAGCGGACACCACCGCGGCAGCCACGGACGAAGGTGCAGACACCACCGCCGCGCCGGCGGAAGCAGGGTCGGACACCACTGCAGCCGCTTCCGGCGGCGGGGACGCACCGTCCGGCGGAACGCTCATCGTCGGCAAGAGCTTCGACCTCAAGACGTTGGATCCGGGTCGGATGTTCGAGACCACCGGGGGCATCATCGTGCCCGCGATCTACGACACCCTGTTGACCTTCGTCGACAACGATGTGACGACACCTGTCGCGAGCCTCGCCGAGAGCTGGGAGGTCAACGACGACGCCACCGAGTTCACCTTCACCATGCGCGCCGATGCCACGTTCTCCGACGGATCGCCGGTCACCGCTCAGGACGCAGCGTTCTCGCTCAACCGCGTGCGCGAACTCAAGGGCAACGGGTCGTTCCTCATGGAGGGCGTCACTGCCGAAGCAGTTGACGACACCACGCTCAAGCTGACCAGCGAGAAGCCCAACCCAGCGCTGCCGCGCATCTTGCCGACGCCGACCCTGGCCGTCCTCAACTCCGAGGTCGTCATCGCCAACGGCGGGACGGCCGATGTCGGTGCCGACACCGCCGACACTGCGGAGGAGTCGCTGAACGCCGCGTCGGCCGGTTCCGGGCCCTACGTCCTCGAGAGCTTCAGCATCACCGACGAGACGGTGGTCGCTGCCAACCCCGACTACTGGGGTGATCAGCCGGCGCAGTTCGAGCGGATCGTGTTCCGGAACGTCGAGGCGGCGACCCAGGCGATCGACGTGCAGAACGGGAACGCCGACATCGCCGTCGACCTCTCGAGCGATCAGCTGTCGACCCTTCGTGACAACGATGCGATCGAGATCATCGAGGCCGCGTCGCCGTCGATCTGGTTCCTCTTCGCCAACGCCGATCCGGCGATCTCGGCCGTGACCTCGACCCCCGAGTTCCGGGAGGCCGTGCGGTACGGCCTCGACTACGAGGGCATCTTGGAGCTGACCGGTGAGGGTTCCGTGCAGGCCCCAGGCGTGATCCCCACGACGTTCCTCGGTGCGCTCGACCCGTCGAAGGCTGTCGTTCGAGACGTCGAGCGGGCCACGGCGGCAGTCGAGGCCTGTGGTTGCGCCGGCACAGAGATCCAGCTCGAGTACCCGAGCGACTTCACGGCGAACGGGTTGTCGTTCGGCACCATCGCCGAGCGGATCAAGGCCAACTTGGATGAGATCGGTCTGAACATCTCGCTCGTTCCCAACCCGATCGCTACTGCGCTCGAGAACTACCGGGCCGGCACCGAGGAGATGGGGCTGTGGCTGTGGAACCCGGACTATCCGGACCCGCAGGACTATCTGGTGTTCGGCCCCGGAGACCTGGTCGGCCTCCGCACCGGCTGGGCCGAGGGAGCCGCGCCGGAGATCGAAGCAGTGGCCGATGCGGCCGCGACCACGGTCGACGACGTCGAGCGAAAGCCGCTCTACGAGGAGTTCCAGGAACTGCTCAACGTCGACGGCCCGACCTTCCCGTTGTTCCAGCCATCTGGCGCAATGGTGTCGGTGACCGACAGCGTGACGAACGTGTTGTACCACCCGACGCTGCAGCTCGACATCCGTGGGCTGAAGCCCGTCTGAGTCGAAGGCGCCCGGCCAGTGAACGGATTCGCACGCTTCCTGGCTCAACGCCTGTTCGTCTCGATCCTGTTGTTGCTGGGGATCACCTTGGTCAGCTTCGCGTTGACCCAGGTGGTCCCTGGCGACCCGGCGGCGGCGAACCTCGGCCAACGAGCGATCGAAGATCCCGAGGCCGTGGCTGCGTTCAATCAGAAGTACGGGCTCGACAAACCGGTGGTCACCCAATACGTGAACTACCTCACGAATCTGGTCCAGGGCGACCTCGGGCTCTCGCAACAGAGTCGGCGCCCGGTTCGCGAAGACCTGGGTGAGTTCGTGCCGGCCACGCTGGAGCTGGCGGGAACAGCGGTCGTGATCTCGCTCGTCGTGGGGGTACTGCTCGGCACGCTGGCCGCACTTCGTCGTGACCGTCCGCTCGACAACGTCCTGCGCGTGGTGTCGCTCGGTGGAGTGTCGATGCCGCTCTTCTGGTTGGCGCTCACCGCGCTGTACCTGTTCACCTTCAAATGGCGGATCTTCCCGGGCACCGGTCGGCTCACCCCGGGCGCCACCAAGCCTCCTGACACCACCGGTCTGTTCACCGTCGATGCGCTGCTCGACGGGGATTGGTCGACGGCCAAGGACGCCTTCATGCACATGCTGCTCCCTGCGCTGGTGCTCGCTTCCTACGCAATCGGTCTGCTCACCCGATTCACGCGGTCTGCCGTGCTGGAGGTCCTCAACAACGAGTACGTCCGCGCCGCCATGGCCAAGGGCCTGCCGACCCGCACCGTGGTGTTCCGCCACGTCCTGCGGGCTGCGTTGGTACCGATCATCACCGTCGCCGGCGTCACGTTCGCCAGCCTGCTCGCCGGTACCGTGCTGATCGAGAAGATCTTCGCCTGGCCCGGCATCGGGACCTACGCCTACCGCAGCGCGTCGGCGCTCGACCTGCCGAGCATCATGGGCGTCAGTCTCTTCGTGGCGCTCGTCTACATCGTGTTGAACCTGCTCGTGGATGTGCTCTACGGCGTCATCGACCCGCGGGTGCGGACCCGATGAGCCAGCGCGCCATCCCGGCCTCCGAGGCGCCGACCGGCGGCGTGGCATCGGCCGTGGGACGCCGTCGTCCCCGCCGGCGGCGCGGCGCCGCCTGGCGCCGACCGCTCGCCGTCATCGGGCTCGCCATTGCCGGCTTCTGGTTGTTCGTCATCGTGTTCGCGCCGTGGATCGCGCCCCATGACCCGCTCGCTCAGGACTTCCCCCGCCTGACGTCACCATCTGGCGATCACTGGTTCGGGACCGACGGACTCGGCCGCGACGTGCTGTCGCGCGTGCTCCACGGCGCCCGCGTCACGATCCCCTTGGCGGTTCTGCTCGTCGCACTGGCCTTGATCATCGGCAGCGTGGCCGGGGCCATCGCCGGATACGTCGGCGGCCTCGCCGACTCCGTCATCATGCGGCTCACCGACCTGGTGTTCGCGTTCCCCGGGATCATCCTCGCCATGGCGGTGGTCGCCGCGCTCGGACCGGGCCTGCGCAATGCGGTGCTCGCCGTGGTGGTGGTGGCGTGGCCCTCTTACGCCCGTGTGGTGCGCAGCCTCGTCATGACCTTCCGCAACGCCGATTTCGTTGCAGCATCGCGGCTGCTCGGTGCATCGCGGAGCCGGGCGCTCCGAGTCGACGTGATGCCGAACGTCTTCGGACCGGTGCTCGTCCTCGCCACCCTCGAGCTCGGCAACGCCCTCCTGCTGCTCTCCGGCTTGAGCTTCCTCGGCCTGGGTGCCCGCCCACCATCGGCCGAGTGGGGGGCGATGGTGGCCGACGGCGCCCGGACCTTTGATCGTTGGTGGATCGGCGTCATGCCGGGTCTCGCGATCCTGAGTGTCGTGATGGCCTTCAACTTCCTCGGTGACAGCTTGCGCGACGCCCTGGATCCCCGAGTCACTCGTGCGATGGGGCCCGAGGTCCCATGAGCCTGCTCGAGATCGAGAACCTGCGTATCGAGCTGCCGGGCGCCCCGCCGATTGCACTGGTCGACGGTGTCGACCTCGAGGTGTCGACGGGCACGGTGGTCGGTGTCGCCGGTGAGTCGGGGAGCGGCAAGACGCTCACCGGGCTGGCTGCGCTGGGCTTCGTGCCCGAACGTGCGGTGGTACACGGTTCGGTGCGCTTCGACGGTCAGGAGGTGCTGACCATGAAGCACCGCCGTCTCCAGGCGCTGCGTGGCAACGACGTCGCGATGGTGTTTCAGGACCCGATGACGGCGATGCATCCGATGCTCTCGATCGGTCGGCAACTCACCGAGCACGTTCGGGTCCACCTCGGCATGTCCCGCAAGGGGGCTCGAGCGCGCGCTGTAGCGCTCCTCGAACGGGTTCGCATCCCCGATCCCGAACATGCATTGGATCTGTTCCCGCATCACTTCTCGGGTGGCATGCGGCAGCGCATCGCCATTGCCAGCGCACTGGCATGCGAACCACGGCTGCTCGTCGCTGATGAGCCGACCACCGCACTCGATGTGACGGTGCAGGCAGGCGTCCTCGAACTGCTCGACCAGCTTCGTCGCGAGTCCGGCATGGCGGTGTTGCTCATCAGCCACGATCTGGGCGTCGTGTCGGCACTGGCCAGCGAGCTCCTGGTCTTCTACGCGGGGTCGGTCGTCGAACGAGGTTCAACTCGCGAGCTGTTGCAGACACCTCGTCACCCGTACACGCGGAGCCTGCTCGACTGCCTGCCCGATCCGGCCTCGGCTGGTCGCCCGCTCGCTGTCATCACCGGCGAGCCACCATCGCCCGACGCTCGTCCGGACGGCTGTGCGTTCTCGCCGCGATGCGGGTTCGTCGTCGACTCGTGTCGAGTCGGTCGACCGCCGCTCGTCGTCATGGGGAGCGGCCCCCGCCGCTCGGCCTGTCCGGTCGACCCGCTACCGGTCACCGTTCGCGGAGCGCAGCGATGAGTGCGCTCGAGGTCTCCGGGTTGACCGTCGAATATCACCGGTCTCGACGTTCGCCGGTCCGCGCCGTCGTCGACGTGGATCTGACGGTGGGCTCGGGTGAGGTGGTGGGTCTGGTCGGGGAGTCGGGCTGCGGGAAGTCCACCCTCGCCCGGGCGGTGATCGGTCTCCTGCCGCGAGCATCGGGCGCCGTGTTGTTGGACGGCAACGAGGTCCACGAACTCGGGCGGTCAGCTCGCCCGCTCGCGGAGCGCCGTTTCCAGATGGTGTTCCAGGATCCGTATTCCAGCCTCAATCCCCGTCGGCGCATCGGGCGGCAGATCGCCGATGGGTTGCGCGGCGGGGCCGACGAGGTCGACGTCGAACGCCGCGTCGCAGGGTTGCTCGAACAGGTGGGAATGCCGCCGGCGGCCGCTCATCGCTACCCCTATGAGTTCTCGGGCGGTCAGCGCCAGCGGATCGCCATCGCCCGCGCCCTCGCCGCTGACCCTCGGGTGATCCTGGCCGACGAGGCGGTATCGGCCCTCGATGCCTCGACCCAAGCGCAGGTGGCCAACCTCCTCGTCGGGCTGGCACGCGAGCTCGATGTCGGACTGTTGTTCATCTCGCACGACCTCGGTGTGGTTCGCCACATCAGCGACCGCGTCGCAGTGATGTACCTGGGTCGGGTGGTCGAGCAGGGCCCCACCGAGGCGATGTGGGCGGCGCCGGCTCATCCGTACACGCGAGCGCTGATTGCCGCTGTTCCCGCTCACGACGGCACCGGCGTGCTCCCGGTCGCCCTCGCCGGCGAAGTCCCCGATCCATCCAACCCGCCATCAGGGTGCCGCTTCCACCCCCGGTGCCCCCTTGCCATCGATCGCTGCAGAGTCGACGAACCGGTCCTCGTGACCGTTGGTCCGGCCAGAACGGCCGCCTGTTGGCTGGCCCAGGAATCAACCGAGGAACACTCATGAGCAACGATCCAGCCGCTCCGGTGCAAGCACTCGCCCAGGAACTGTGGGCATGGCGAGCGCGGCAGCAACCGCACTCGGGCGACGACATCCCGAGGCTTCCCCGGCCCGCTGGTTGGCTTCCGGACTTCTCACTGACCGCCGTCGAGCGGTACCGCGCCGAACTCGCGGCGTTCGATGCGCGATGGCGGGCCCTCGATACCTCTGCACTCGACGTCTCCGGTGCCGTCGATCATCGACTGCTGGGGTCGTTGCTCTCCCGTGTTCGCTGGGAGCTCGATGTGATGCAGAGCTGGCGGCGGGATCCCGTGTTCCACATCCAACAGGCGCTCGGACCGTACTTCGACCTCCTCCTCCCGCTCCCGCCGTTCGACGACACCCGCGCCGCGTCCCTCGTCGCCGCACTCGCCCACGCGCCATCCGCCTTCGCAACCGGCCGCGCCGTGCTCGAGGGCCACGCGGCCGCGCCGCTCGTCGCCGCCGCGATCGAGATCCTCGAGGGGATCGAGGGCGCGGTGTCGGGGTCGGTGTCGGCGCTGGCCATGCATCTGCCGGAGGCACACCGAGCCGCTCTCCTCGCGGCGGGAGCGGACGTGAGCTCCGCTGCCGGGTCGTTCCGCGACTGGCTCTCGGGGGTCCCCGGATGGAGCGACGAGACAGCCGTGGGTCGGGAAGCCTTCGTCTGGTACCTCCGCAACGTCGCCCTGATGTGGGAATCACCCGAGGAGCTGTTGCGGGCCGCTCGTCAGGATTGGGAGCGCGCCGTCGTCTGGGAGGCGGTGGCGAAGCTGAGCGCGCGCGACACCCCGCTGCCGGGAATCCCTGCCTCGGCGGCTGAGCAGGTGGCGTGGGAGGCGACCGCCGAGCAGCAGGTGCGCGACCACTACGAGCGCACCGATCTGCTGACCCAACCCGACACGCTCCGCCACTACCTCAACGCCGCCCTGCCCGACTATCTGGTGCCGCTGTCGTTTCTCGGCGTCAACAACGACCTGACCGACGACCACCGGCTCGACCAGGACGGCGTGGCCTACGTGCCGGCCCCCGGTGCGGACCTGCCGTACTTCTACGCCGCCAATGCCCGGGACCCGCGGTGTGGCATCGTTCACGAGGGCGCCCACTACCAGCAGCTCGCGCTGGCAAAGGGTCACGCGAACCCGATCCGACGCCGCTACTACGACTCGGGTTCGGCCGAGGGCATCGCGTTCTACAACGAGGAGTTCCTGCTCCAGGCCGGCCTCTTCGAGGACGCCCCGCACAGCAGGAGCGTCATCTGGAACTTCGCTCGTCTCCGGACCCTGCGGGTGGAGGTCGATGTCCGGCTGGCGATCGGCGAGATGACGTTGACCCAGGGTGTCGACTTCTTCGTCGAGCGGGTGCCGATGGACAGGACGACCGCGTTCCACGAAACGGCGATGTATGTGAGCGACCCCGGCCTCGCCCTGTCCTACGAGACCGGCAAGGTCCAGCTCCTTCGACTGGTCGCCGCAGCAGTGACCGAGGGCCACTCGCTGCGCGAGATCCACGACTACGTATGGCTCAACGGCAACGTGCCGTTCGCACTGCTGCGGTGGGAGTTGCTCGGCCGCCGCGACGAACTCGATCTCATCGATGCCGATCCGCTCACCGGAGCGAGTCCGCCGGTCGTGTTCAACGGCTGAGGCGGAGGGCCGGGATCACGTGGCGGCCCAACGTAGTGATCGCGGCCACTGGATCAGGACCGAGCGGGGGACCGAACGAGATGTGGCGCGCACCGGCGTCGATCAGGCCGCGGCAGCGCTCGACGACCGCTCCAGGGGGACCGGCGATGCCGAGCGCCAGCAGATCGTCGCCGACGGCTGCGACCGCAGCATCGACGTCACCGCGGTCCATCGCGCCGCGGAGCACAGCGAGCGACGCCGGATCGATGCCGGCGCGCTGGAGGACGAACGTCGAGAACGAGGGGCTGTAGTACGCCAACTTGCGGGCGAGGGGCTCGCGCGCCCGGACCGGATCGTCGTCCACCGACACCCACAGACACGCCGCCACATCGAGATCCCCCGGATCACGCCCGGCCGCGAGCGCGCCCTCGTCGATCATCCGTCGTACCGACGAATACGACTCCGGCGGGTACAGGAGTGGCAACGCACCATCAGCAACTGCGCCCGTGAGGGCGAGCATCCGCGGCGACATCGCGCCGAGGTAGATCGGCACCTGGAGCGGCGGGATCCGCATGAACGCGTCGGGAGTCCACCGATGCGCCTCATCGCCGGGTTCGGGGGCCTCGCCCCGGCAGAGCGCGGCGAACTGCGTGCACGGCTGCCTCGGTGCGGCGAAGCGGTGCGACCCGCTCGATGCCGGCCCACGTCAAGAAGTCTTCGGCACCAGCGGCCAGACCGAGGAGGAAGCGTCCCTGCGTCAACTCTTGGAGTGTCATCGCGGTCATGGCGATCTCGGCCGGGTGAGCCGAGTACGGGTTGAGCACGCACGTGCCCAGCCTGATGGTGCTGGTGGCGACGGCCGCGGCGGCGAGGAGGACGGGGGCGGCGCGGAAGAACAGGTCGTGGGACACCCAGATCTGGTCGAAGCCGAGCCCTTCCGCCGTCACCGCCATCTCGACGAACGTCTGCGCGTCGATGTCGTTGTTCATCCGGAGGCTGAATGTCAGATCGCGGTCCCGGCTCACGGAAGCGGCTCGAGCAGCTCCGCCTCGACCTCGACCTCGACGAGCAGTCCCTCGCCCACCAGGGCGTGCACATAGACGAGCGTGTTGGCCGGTCGGACGGCACCGAACACACGAGCATGAGCCGCTGCCGCCTGCCGCCAGTCGGTGCCGGGCACGAGGAGCACTCGGGTCCGAACCACGTCGGCCGCGGTGCCACCGAGCGCTTCGACCGCCTGGAGGCCGTGGCGCAGCGCCGCCTCGGTCTGGGCGCCGACATCGCCGGGATGCAGCGGATTGCCGGCACCATCGTGCGCAGTCGTGCCGCTCACCTCGATGCGACGGCCCCGGCGAACGGCACGGGCGTAGCCGGCGAGATCCTCCCACGGACTCTCGCTGTGAACCCGCCCGCTTTTGTGGTCGACAGTCAGCTCAGGCATCGGCCACGCATCGGTTGGTGCACGTGCCGATTCCCTCGACCGTGGTGGTGAGGAGGTCTCCCGGTTGCAGGAAGATCGGAGGGGTACGGCCGGCACCGACCCCTCCAGGCGTGCCAGTGGCGATGAGGTCGCCGGGACGCAGCGTGGTGAACTGCGAGATGTAGGCCACGATCGCCGCCGGGCCGAACAGCAAGTCGCTCGTCCGACCGGCTTGCATCTCTGTGTCGTTGACGGTGCACGAGAGCCGTAGGTCGCCGGGATCGGCGAGCTCGTCGAGTGTGACCATGGTGGGGCCGACCGGCGTGGTGCGCTCCCATGCCTTGCCCTGCAGGAACTGGATCGTCCGGTTCTGCCAGTCGCGCATCGAGACGTCGTTGATCACCGTGTACCCCGCGGATCGCGCCGACCGCCTCCGATTCGTTGATCCGACGCACCTCCCGCCCGACCACGATGCCGAGCTCGACCTCCCAGTCGACCGAGGTGCTCTCGGAGGGAAGGGTCAGGTCGTCGTGCGCTCCGAGCAGCGTGTCGGCGAACTTCGCGAACAACGTGGGATAGGCGGGCGGCTCTCGGCCCATCTCGGCGATGTGTGAGCGGTAGTTCAGCCCGACGCAGATGATCTTGCTCGGGCGGGTGACCAGCGGGGCGTACTCGGCTGTCTCCACGTCGTGCGTTGCTGCCTCGGCGGCCGGCCGGCGTTGCCGCCATGTCGGATCGGCCAGGAACGCGCCGACGTCGGTCTCACCCAGTTCCACGAGGCGATCCCCGTCGACGACCACGGCAGCAGTGTCCCCACCGTTCCGGCCCGAGCCGGTCCTGATCGTGGCGAGTCTCATCGGGTCCTCCAAGTGGTTCGGGTGGATACAACCGGAACGAACGAGCGCTCGTTCGGCTACGCTCCGCGCAACGTCACGCTAGTTGCTGGAGGCCCTGATGCGTATCGGCGCCAAGCTCCCGAACTCGGGGCCGCTGCCCGCGGCCAACGGCATCCCGGCGATGGCCCGGAGGCTGGAGCAGGCAGGATTCGACTCGCTGTGGGTGAGCGATCACGTGGTGATGCCCGAGACCGTGGTCTCGGTCTACCCGTATGGAACGGGTGGGGCGATGACCTGGGCCACCGAGGACCCCTGGTACGACGCCTTCATCGCGTTGTCGATGGCGGCCGCGGTGACTGACCACGTCGAATTGGGCACTGCAGTGCTGGTCCTCCCGCAGCGCCAGCCCATCGTGCTCGCCAAGCAGATCGCCAGTCTCGATCGGCTCTCCGGAGGGCGCTTCGTGTTCGGCGTCGGTGTCGGTTGGCTCGAGGAAGAGTTCGATGCCCTGGCCACCCCGTTCGACACGCGGGGCGCGCGGATGGAGGAGTGGATCACGCTCCTGCGATCGTGCTGGACGGGGCGGCCGGCGGCGTTCCATGGCGAGCACTACGACCTCCCGGCGGGTGTCATGTGCCAACCGACGCCGGCGCGTGACGTACCGATCCTGGTGGGTGGTGTCACCAAGCCGGCACTTCGTCGAGCCCGCGAGCTCGGCAATGGTTGGCTCGGGATCCAGTCGGCGGCCGCGCTCGACCCCGCCGCCATCACGGCGATGACCGCGTCGCTGGTGGGACTGCGACTCGTGCTGCGGATCGTGGAGTCGGCGGGCCGGCACACCGAGGTGATCGAGGCCCTTCCAGCGCTCGCGGCGGCCGGCATCACCGACATCGTCGTCGATCTCGCCTGGGACGGAGATGTCGAGGCCCAGGCCGCCCGGCTGCGGGCAGCGGTCGACCACGGCTGAGGCCCACGATGGACGCTGTTGGCATGCTCCTCGCTCGATCGGCGATCGCCGATCTCTTCCACGCCTACGCGTTCCACTTCGACCGCAACGAGCCCGACTCGGTTGCTGCGCTCTTCACCGATGACGCAGTCGTCGACTACGGACCGGAGGTGCCGGCCATGATCGGGCGCAGCGTGATCCGAGACCGGATCGCCACCGGGCTCCGCGACACGTTCATGGCAACCAGTCACCACGTGAGCAACGTCGCGATCGAGCTCGGCGAGGCGGGCTCGGCGACAGGCGTCGCCTATCTCTACGCCTGGCACCGCTACCGCGACGGATCGCCCGACGGCCACCTCTGGGGGCAGTACCACAACGAGTTCCGACTCACCGACGAGGGCTGGCGCATCTCGTCGTTGCAACTGCGCGCGGTGGCCACGGAACACTTCCACCGAGCGGTGATGCATCCGATCGGCCGACGCAGCTGAGCCGCGCTGGCTGGCGGCTCAGGCCGGGTTTCTGCCGATCAGCACGAATGCCACGACACCTGAGCCGCGCTGGCTGGCGGCTCAGGCCGGGTTTCTGCCGATCAGCACGAATGCCACGACACCTGAGCCGCGTTGGCTGGCTGGCGGCTCAGGCCGGGTTTCTGCCGATCAGCACGAATGCCACGACACCTGAGCCGCGTTGGCTGGCTGGCGGCTCAGGCCGGGTCCGGCACGTTGCCACCAGCCGAGTCGGTGTACTCCTCGATGCGTGCGATCCGGCCATCGCGGACATGGACCCGCAACATGGCCGGTGTTTCGAGCACCTTGCCGGTGGAGCGTTCTCGAGCCCGGAAGACACACTGTTGGACGAAGCCACCGGGCACGGCCGCGACCCAGAGGTCGTCGACCTTGAAATCGACCAACTCCGCCGCGACCCATGCTGCCGACGAGAGCGCCTGCTCACGCGTGCGCCCGAGTTGGTCGAAGTTGTGCCACACGATGACGTCGTCGGCGTACAGGGCGGCGATGGCTTCGAGATCCCCGGACTCGAAAGCTGTGGTCATCGCTGCGGCAACGCCCAGGATGTCGTCGTTCACGGCGCCCCTACCTCGTGTCCGCAGCCGGCGTCGTGGGCGCACCCGCCGGCACCACTGGCCTCGCTCGAGATGGCACCGGGCGCGGCGTCGACCACGACCATCGACGGCGAGTACTCGTTGAGGCGCGTCCCACCGGTTTCGGTGACCACCACGATGTCCTCGATGCGCACACCGACTCGCCCCGGCCAGAACACCGAAGGCTCGATGGTGAAGGTCATCCCCGGCTCGAGCGGTGTCTCGTCCTCTTCCGAGATGAACGGGTACTCGTGGACGTCGAGACCGATGCAGTGCCCGGTGCGGTGGCGGAAGTGGTCGCCGTAGCCGGCCTCGACGATCACGTTGCGGCACGCGTTGTGCACGTCCTTGGCGAGCGCTCCTGGCCGGACGGCGGCGATGCCCGCGGCCTGGGCCGCGATCACGGTGTTGTAGACCTCGACGAACTCGGAGTCGGGCTCGCCGAGTGCGACGGTCCGTCCGAAGTCGGAGCAGTACCCCTCGATGATGGCACCGAAGTCGAACGAGACGCCGGTTCCCCGATGGAGTCGGCTACTGCTCTCGCGGTCGGAGGCGTCCCGAGTGGTGGATCTGCCCATGCCCCAAACCGCGGTGTCGAACGAGACGCCTCGAGAGCCATCGCCGTGGAGGAGGTGGTCGAGCTCCTCGGCCAGCTCGCGCTCCACTGCGCCATCGCCCAGGTCGGCAGTGACGACACCCATGGCATGGTCGGCCACCCGGCAGGCCCGCTGCATGAGTTGGATCTCGGCGTCGGACTTCACCCGGCGGAGCGGGTTGGTGAGCGGTGTCGCGCTGACGAGCTCGGCGCCAGAATGCTTGTTCAGTGCGAACACGGCCTCGGCCCACGTCCGCTGCTCGACCGCCACCCGGCCGATCCGGCCGAATCCCTTGACGACCCGTTCGAACACGGCATCGCCGTCATCGAGCTCGTTCACCACGACGACGTCGCCCGGCACGCCCTCGGGCATGTCGAACTCCGCGACCATGCGGGGGAGCACCAGGAGCGGCTCGTGACCGGGCCGGATGAAGGCGCCGCACACCCAACCGTGGGTGTAGGAGATGTTGCCGAATGTCGGAACCCGGCGCCGGGCGCCGGTGAGGTATTCGAGGTCGGCCGACGGGGGCACGAAGAGCAGGTCGACGCCCTGCTCCCGCATCCGCTCGCCGACCCGCCGGCGACGCTCCGCATAGACCTCAGCGCTGAACGGACCCATGACAGCCTCCTGATCGTGGCGAACAAGCGTTCATTAGTTTAGTTCCCGGGCCCCGTTGCGGTCGATGCCGGCGCCATTCCGGCAACCTCCTCCGGAAAGTGACACGCGGTCCACCGCCCTGGTTCGACTTCGGTCAGCTCGGGCTCGATCGTGGCGCACGGGTCGGGACGCGCGAGTGGGCAGCGGCTGTGGAAACGGCAGCCGCTCGGAATGTTGAGTGGCGAGGGCGCATCGCCGACGAGGACGATGGCCCGTCGCGAGGTCTCCAGTTCAGGATCGGGAACCGGAACGGCAGACAGCAACGAGGCGGTGTACGGATGGAGCGGCCGTTCGTACAACTCGTCAGCGCCGGCCAACTCGACCAGCCGCCCGAGGTACATCACCCCGACCCGATCAGAGACGTGGCGTACGACCGCCAGGTCGTGGGCGATGAACACCAACGTGAGTCCGAGTCGCCGTTGCAGATCGATGAGCAGGTTGATGATCTGGGCCTGGATCGAGACGTCGAGGGCAGAGACCGGTTCGTCGGCGATCAGCACATCAGGTCCCACCGACAGGGCGCGAGCGAGACCGATCCGTTGCCGCTGCCCGCCGGAGAACTCGTGCGGGTAGCGCCGAGCTGCTTCGGGCGGGAGCCCGACGAGCTGGAGCAGTTCCTCGACCCGCTCATCGATCGCCCGGCCGGTGGCCTGCTTGGCGAACCGGATCGGTTCGGCCAGGAGCCGATGTACGTCGAGTCGCGGGTTGAGGCTGGAGTACGGGTCCTGGAACACCATCTGGACGCGGCGGCGATAGGCAAGCAGCTCCTGACGTGATGGCTCGGTGAAGTCGGCGCCGTCGAGGCTGATCGACCCGCGGAACTTCACGAGGTGCACGACTGCCTGGGCCAAGGTGCTCTTCCCGCACCCCGATTCGCCCACCAGCCCGAGGGTCTCGCCGCGGGCGACGCTCAACGTAACCCCGTCGACCGCCCGGACCGATGCCTTTCGGCCGGCCCCGAGCGAGTCCTTGACGGGATAGCTGACATGGAGGTCGGTCAGCCGCAGGAGGTCGACCGTCATGCCACACCGGTGTTGGGGTGGAAGCATGCCGCGGCTCGGTCGGCGCCGGTCGGGCCGAGCACTGGCACCTCGGCCGTGCAGCGATCGACGCGGCGAGTGCAACGCGGTGCGAACGTGCACTGGTGAGGCTCGGCCCGCAACACGGGGGGCTGGCCGTCGATGGCAGCGAGCGTGGCCTTGCGAGGCCCGACCAAGGCCGGGATGCTGGCGAGCAGCCCGGTCGTGTACGGGTGCGACGGGCTGGCGAAGAGATCCCTGGTGGGTCCCGATTCGATGATGCGCCCGCCGTACATCACGTTCGTGGTGGCGCACGTGCCGGCGACCACCCCGAGGTCGTGGGTGATGAGCAGCAGCCCCATCCGGAACTCAGCGATGAGATCGCGGAGCAACGCGAGAATCTGCGCCTGCATCGTCACATCGAGCGCAGTCGTGGGTTCGTCAGCGATCAACAGACGCGGGTTGCACGCGATCGCGATGGCGATCACGGCTCGTTGGCGCATGCCTCCGGAGAACTGGTGCGGGTAGTTCTTGTACCGATGGGAGGGGTCGGGAATGCCGACGTGGTCGAGCAGTTCGATGGCCCGATGGAGCGCAGCCTTGCCGCGGAGGTCGGTGTGGGCCTCGATGATCTCGCGGACCTGAGCACCGATCGTCATCAACGGGTTGAGACTCGTCATCGGGTCCTGGAACACCATCGAGATGGCGCCGCCCCGAAGCGCTCGCATCCCTGATTCCGGCATCTGACGCAGGTCCTTGCCCTCGAATCCGATCCGCCCCCGGGTGACGGTTGCGGTTGGTGCCAGCAGACCGAGCACTGCGAGCGCGGTGACCGACTTCCCGCTCCCGGATTCGCCGACGAGGGCCACGGTCTGGCTCTGATCGACCGTGAGGTTCACGCCGTTCACGGCGTACACCGGGCCCCGCAGGGTGCGGAACTGGACGGCGAGATCGACGATGTCGAGGAGGCTCATCGGTCGTCGCTCATGTCAGCTTCGGATCGATGGCCTCGCGCAGCCCGTCGCCGAGGAGGTTGAAGCCCAGCACGGTGATCACGATGGCGATGCCGGGGAACAACGCGAGGTGCGGCGCGGTCTGGAGATAGCGGGTGGTGTTGGCAAGCATGACGCCCCACTCCGGCTGGCTGGGGTCGGCGTTGCCGAGCCCGAGGAATCCGAGGCCCGCTGTCTCGATGATGGCCGTGGCCATGGCAAGTGTGGCCGCCACGATCACCGGCGAGATCGCGTTCGGCAGCATGTGCACGAAGAGCACTCTCCGCGCGGGGAGGCCGAGCACGCGGGCCGATGCGACGTAGGGCGAGTTGCGAACACCGAGCATGCTCCCCCTGAGCAGCCGGGCGAAGATCGGTACGTTGCTGACGCCGATCGCGATCATGATCTGGAACAGACCAGGGCCCAACATCGCAACGAGTCCGATCGCGAACAGGAAGCTGGGGAAGGCCAGCATGATGTCGATGAGGCGCATGATCGCCGACTCCACGGCGCCGCCGAGGTATCCGGCCGCGGCGCCGAGCGCAATGCCGAGGGCGAGCCCGATGGCGATCGAGACGACTGCCACCAGCAACGAGACCCGAGCGCCGAAGACGACACGCGAGAACACGTCACGGCCGAGCTCGTCGAGCCCGAACCAATGATCGCTCGACGGCCCAGGACAGCATCGGCCCTCGAGACGATCGAGGAATGCGGTCTTCGAGGGGGTCTCGGGCGTGATCAGTGGTGCAAAGACCGCCATGAGCACGATCACGCCGACGATGAGCGCGCCGACCAGCGCGCCGCGATTGGCGCGGAGTCGGACCAGTACGTCACTGCTCCACCGGCCTGCGGAGGCCGCTGAATCGTTGGTCGCGAGAGCTGTCATCGGAGCCGGATCCTCGGATCGATCACGGCGTAGCCGATGTCGACGAGCAGGTTCACGACGACGAAGACGATCACGATGAACAGGATGCCGCCCTGGAGCACGGGGAAATCGCGCTTGGCCACGGCGTCGTAGATCCACGTGCCCATGCCTCCCCAGGCGAACACGGTCTCGGTGAGGATGGCACCTGACAGGAGCAGTCCCACCTGGAGGCCGATCACAGTGGTGACCGGGAGCAGCGCGTTGGGGAGGACGTGGCGGCGATCGACCAGGCGCCTGGCCACGCCCTTGGCCCGAGCTGTTCGTACGTAGTCCTCCTGCAGCACTTCGAGCACGGCGGTCCGTGTGATGCGGGCGATGATGGCGAGAGGGATCGTGCCCAGCGCCACCGCCGGGAGCACGAGGTGCTTGAGCACGTCCCAGAGCGCGGAGAAGTCGCGTGCGATGAGTGAGTCGAGCACCAAGAAGTTCGTGCGGCGTTCGAGATCGGACTTCACGTCGATCCGGCCGATGCTGGGGAGCCATCCCAGCCTCACGGCGAACACGTATTTCAGGATCAGGGCGAGGAAGAACACCGGCATGCTGATGCCGAGGAGCGAACCGATCAGGCTGGCGTGATCGAAGGCCCGGCGGGCGTTCTTGGCGGCGATCACGCCGAGGGGGATCCCCGTTCCGACGGCGAACAGCATCGCCGCCAGCGTGAGTTCGACTGTTGCGGGGAATCGGTCCTTGAGCTCGGTGGTCACGGGTCGTTGGGAGGTGATGCTCTGGCCGAGATCACCGTCGACCACCCGCTGAACGTACTTGCCGTACTGCACGAGGATGGGCCGGTCGAGGCCGTACTGCTTCTCGACAGCCGCCACCGCGCTCGGCGTTGCCCGCTCTCCCAGGAGGGCCTGGGCAGGCCCTCCTGGGAGAGCTCGCGTCCAGGCGAACACCAGCAGCGACACCCCGATCAACACGGGGATCGCCAGCAGGAGTCGCCTGAACGCGTACCTGATCATGGGGACTTGCGCCGTTCGTTCAGTCCTCGATGGAGACGGTCGCGAACGACTCGGTGCTGACCGGGCTGGCGACGAAGCCACTCACGTTGGACCGGAACGCCAGGTTCGACGTCGAGTGCGCGAAGGGCACACCCGGCAAGAAGTCCATGATGGTCCGGTTGATCTCTTCGTAGGCCGCGGCCCGCTCGTCGAGGTCGGTGATGCGCAAGGCATCCTCGAGCGACTGACGCAGCTCCGGGTTGTCGAATCCCCACTGAGGGCTCAAGGTCCGGAAGAACGTCCCGACGAAGGTCTCGGGGTCTCCGAAATCGCCGGTCTGGCCGAGCAGGTGGAGCGCTGCGCCGCCACTCAGCGTCAAGTCGAGATACTCCGGGGTCCACGGCAGGCTGAGCAGGTTCACCTCGAACCCGACGGCCTGCAGGTCGGAGGCGAACGCCTCGGCGATCCGCCGCGGATCGGGCATGTACGGCCGAGCGACGTTCGACGGGTAGTAGAAGTCGATCGCGATCGGCAGTGCCACACCCGACGCCTCGAGGGCCGCTCGTGCTGCGTCGGGGTCGTAGTCGTAGTTGGTGACGTCCTCGGTCCAGCCCACCACGCTCGGGGGCATGAACTCGAGCGGGACCTGACCGGTATCGCCGTAGACGTTGTCGATGACCGATTGGCGGTTGAGCGCAAGCGCGATCGCCTTGCGGACGTCGAGGTTGTCGAGCGGGGCGAAGGTCTGGGTCATGGCGACGTAGCCCACGTTGAACGACGGCCGCTCGATCAGCTGGAGGTCGGAGTCGCTCGTGATGGTCTCGCGGTCGAGCGGGTCGACCAGGTCGTAGCCGTCGATCTCGCCGGTCTGCAAGGCCTGGAGCCGAGCAGCGTTGTCAGGGATCGGCCGGAAGATGACTTCGTCGAGCTGCGCCGGATCGCCCCAATATTCGTCGAAACGGACGATGCTGAGTCGGTCGTTGCGGATCCACTCGTTGAACATGAACGGTCCGGTGCCGACCGGATGCTCGGTTCCGAACGTGCCCACCGGAACAGGGTTGCCGTCGGCATCGAGTTCGGCTGCATCGGCCTCGTACTCCACGAGCGCCTTCGGGCTGGCGATCGAGAACGGTGCGAGCACCAGACCGCTGAGGAACGCGGCGGACGGCGCAGTCAGGGTGATGACCGCTGTCGACTCATCGGTCGCCTCGCAACTCGAGTAGAGCGATGTCTCCGGAGCTTCGGCATCGGGATCGTTCTCGGCGAACCCGCCGAAGATGACCCGCCAGTAGTACGCGCCAGAGTTGAGCTGGAGCGGGCCCTTGAAGTTGTACCAACGGTCGAAGTTGAAGCAGACAGCCTCGGCATTGAACGGCTCGCCGTCGTGGAACGTGACGCCCTCGCGCAAGTTGAAGGTCCACGTCAGGCCGTCGGCGCTCGCCGTCCAGTCGGTGGCCAGCTCGGGGATCACCTCGGTCGTGCCGGGAGCGGTGGTCACGAGCGATTCGAAGATCTGTTCGCTCACTCGGAGCGACTCGCCATCGGAGGCCAGCGCCGGGTCCAAGATGCGCGGGTCGTTCGACGCGCCGAAGACGAGGGTGCCCCCCGATCCCGTTTCGGGCGCCGCTGCTTCAGTGTCTTCCGTTGCGACCGTGTCTTGCGTCGCGACCGTGTCTTGAGTCGCGACGCTGTCGTCGGTGGCCGTGGTCTCCGCCGGGGCGGAAGTCTCCTCCGTTGCATCTCCGTCGTCGCTGCCGCATGCGGCCGCCACGAGTACGAGCGTGAGTGCCAGTGCTGACAGCCGAACCCCAGATCGTTTCTTCACGATTCCTCCCAGATCGCTGCGGCCATGCTTCGTGACCGATGAAGCACCGAACAAGCATCTGTCGGTCGCCTCGAAGGTGAAGCGTACCACGCTCGCTATCGGTGCTTCGAGAGGCAAACAAGTGATTGTTCGCCATGTGGGTCATGGGGTTTCGGGCGCGCCGAGGGTGCAGAAGGGCATGCCATCTGCACCCTCGATTCATCGATGAACGGGCCTCGTGCCGAGGTTGCTTGTCCGCGACGATCTTGTCGAGCAGCGAACCTGCGCTCTGCGTGACGATCACATCGTCAGCTCCGCCTGCGTCGCCGACGGGAACTCCCGGCCGTCGAGTTGGTCTCGGCAGCGGAGGATGGATCGTGAGCGCTCATGGCCCCTCCTCGCGAACGTATCGCATCAGATCATGAATGAACGAGCGTTCGTTTGTCAATGGATGTCTGGCGAACGTCTGCTCGATCGACTCCTCGAACGAGCGATTGTTCATATCCGGCGGTCGTCTAGTATCTGCACCGGTAGCTTCGGCTGGTCACGGGGAGCGAACATGTCCGAGTTCAATCCGGCGGCCCAACACCTCCTCGAGCTGCGGTCGTTGTCGAAGTCGTTCGGTCGCGTGGACGTGCTCCACGGCATCGATCTCGACGTGAGTAGCGGCGACGTGGTGTGCGTCATCAGGCCGAGCGGTTCGGGGAAGAGCACGTTGCTCCGGTCTGTCGACTTCATCGCCGCCCCGAGCTCAGGGACCGTCACGTTCGCCGGCACCACCTATTCCGCGCCGCGGCGGCACCCGTGGGTCCCGTTGATGGACCGGAGCGAGCAGCAGCGGTCGACCCGGTTGCGTTCCGAGATCGGGATGGTGTTCCAGCACTTCAATGTGTTCCCGGCCCTCGATCCCGAACTGGTAGCCGGCATCCTCGATCTGATGCGCGGCCTCGCCGCAGCCGGGATGACGATGCTCGTGAAACCCACGAGATGCGGTTCGCACTCGAGGTGGCGGTCGGTGCTCAACCCCACGAGTCGACTCGAGGTACGAACATGACTGATCCTCCTCGCCGGCTCATCGGCCGCACGGCGCTCGTCACGGGCGGTGCCCGCGGCATCGGTGCGGCCATCGTCGATCGGCTCGCCGCAGAGGGCGCGGCCGTGTGTATCGCCGACCGGCTGGGACCGGAGGCCGAGTCCCTGGCGGCATCGCAGCGCGCCCTGGGCCGCGACGTCATGGTGCAGCTGGTGGACCTGACCGACCTTGCAGCCATCGAAGCGATGGTGCAGGCATCGATCGATTGGCGCGGCGCCCTCGACATCTTGGTGAACAACGCCGGTGTCGCGCTCGCTCGATCGCTCCTCGACGCCACGTCCGATGAATGGGACGTGCAGCTCGCGGTCAACCTGCGAGCCCCGTTCTTCGCCACTCAGGCGGCCGCCCGGCACATGGTGCCCAGGGGATACGGGAAGATCGTGAACACGGTGTCGACCTCGGGGTTCACCTCGTCGACCACCCCGGAACCCATCTACGACATGACCAAGGGCGGGATGCGACAGATGACGATCTCGACTGCGGTGGAGTTGGCGCCCTTCGGCGTGAACGTCAACGGGGTCGCGCCCGGGACGATCGGCACCGACCTCACGTACGCAGTGTTGGACACACCCGAGAAGCTGGCCCGAGCGACGACCAAGATCCACGCGCGGCGCGCTGGGGCAACCAGCCGACATCGCGGCCGCGGTCGCCTACCTCGCGTCGAGCGACGCCGACTACGTGCATGGCCACGTTCTGGTCGTCGACGGTGGGTGGCTCGCACAGTGATCCGGTCATGACACCCCTGGTCGAGTCGCCCGAGCAGCAGCAGCTCCGCGAGACCGTCCGCTTGATCGCTCGGCGCTACGGTCATCGGGCCTACGTCGCAGCGGCCCGGGCCGGTGGCTCGGCGTCGGAGCTGTGGGACGAGCTCGGGCGGGGCGGATTCCTGGGCGTCAATCTGCCCGTCGAGTTGGGTGGTGGTGGTGCCGGAATTGCCGAGCTCGCCATCGTGCAAGAGGAGTTGGGTGCGAGCGGTTGTCCGTTGCTGATGATCGTGGTGTCACCAGCGATCGCCGGGCCGCTGCTCGCAACGTTCGGTACCGATGAACAGCGCTCGGCGTGGGTCCCCGGACTGGCTTCCGGCGAGCTCGTGGTGGCGTTCGCCATGACGGAACCCGACGCCGGATCCAACTCCCACGAGATCGCCACGACTGCCACGCGCGTCACGAATGGCTGGCGGATCTCCGGGCTGAAGTACTACATCTCGGGTGCCGACATCGCCGATGCGGCCATCGTGGTGGCTCGTACCGGTACCGACGAGGCGACGGGTCGGGGCCGGCTTTCGTTGTTCATCGTGCCGCTCGACGCGGCGGGGATCGAACGCACGCTCATCCCCGTCGAGGTGCTCACACCGGAGCGGCAGTTCACGGTCTTCTTCGACGACGTGATCGTCGGTGACGATGCGTTGATCGGTCGCGTGGGCGACGGCTTGCGCCAGGTGTTCCATGGTCTCAATCCCGAGCGGATCCTTTCGGCCGCGGTGTGCTGTGGGCTGGGCCGCTACACGCTGGAACAGGCATCGGCCTACGCGACGAATCGAGAAGTGTGGGGCGTCCCGATCGGCGCCCACCAGGGGATCGCCCATCCGCTGGCCGAAGCGGCCATCGCACTGGAGCTGGCGGTGACGATGACTCGGCAGGCCGCCGCGTTGTTCGATGCCGGACTCGACGCGGCCGTCGCAGCGAACATCGCCAAGTATGCGCGCGGCCGAGGCGGTGGGTCGCTGTGTGGATCAGGCGATCCAAGTGCACGGGGGCAACGGGTTGGCGCAGGAGTACGGCCTGGCAGACCTGTGGGGCCTCGCCCGGCTCTATCGGATCGCGCCCGTCAGTCAGGAGATGGTGTTGAACTTCGTGAGCCAACGGGTGTTGGGCCTTCCCCGATCGTACTGATGGAGGACACCCGCGCTTCGGTGGTCAGGGGGCATCGTCGTGGAGACGCCGACGAACCTCGGCCAGCAGTCGAATCGACGCTCGCGTGTCATCGTCGGAGATCCCTGGATACTTGCAGCGAAACATCACATGGAGGCCGTCTCCGACGATCGAGCGCAGCCGCCGGAAGCCGTCGATGAGATCGTCGGGTGAACCGAGGAACACTTCGGTCCGACGCTGGGTATGGGCATCGGGCGACATCAGATGTGGGTACCACTGCTCGTAGACCTCTGGGGCGATGCCGTACCAGTCGCCATAGGTGCGACGCGTGAACATGTAGGCGTCTTGCAGCACGTTCCACGCCGCGTCTGGGCCATCCGCGTGCAGGAAGCCCCCGAGGGTCAGGTACATGCGGACCGCCGTGGTCGGGCGGCCGACGGCGGCGAGCGTGTCGCGGTAGATGCCGAAGGTATCGGCCACCCGCTCGTAGAGATCGCGGTTCTTGCCCTCGGTCCCGAAGTTCTTCGAGTCGGTGCCGCCGTCCATGATGAAGGCATCGCCCAAGCGGGCGGCTCGTTCGATGGCGACGGGGGCGTAGCCGCCGAGCAGGATCGGGACCCCTCCCGGTTGCACTGGCTTCGGGAACACCTCGAAGCCCTGCAACTGGAAGTGCCGACCCTCGTGGGCGACCTCGCCGTCGGCCCAGCTCTGGCGCAACACCGCGCAGAGCTCTTCGAGCCGGCCGACCCGGTGCCGACGGGTGGTGCCGAATCCCTGGAACTCGATATCGCGGTATCCGAGACCCAACCCGAGTTCGTGGCGCCCGCCGGACAACACATCGATGAACGCCGCGTCCTCGGCCATGCGCACGGGGTCGTACAGCGGCGCCAACGCGACGGACAACCCGATACGGATCCGGCTCGTGGCCTGCGCGGCTGCGGCCGCATACGGCATCACGGAGCCGACATACCCCGACCGGAGGAAGTGATGCTCGGTGATCCACACGGCATCGAGCCCGACTTCCTCGGCGAGCTGCATCTGCCCGATCGAGTCGGCCAACACCTGAGTGTGCGACTTGCCTTCGGTGGCAAGGCATTCCCCGCTGAAGACCCCGAGTCCGACTTCCATGCGTGTCACTCCTCCAGCCTGCGCGGCGCCGTCGCGTGTTCCGGGGACGTTATCCGCGCATGGCGAACGAGCATTTGTTCGGCTGGGATGCCGCCGGCCGGCTTCGGCTGTCAGAGCTTTCGGTAGCGGCTGATGGCCAACGCGGCGAACACCAGGGACATGCCGACCGACCAGGCGAGCGCGGTGATCACCTTGGAGGCCGTCGGACCGCCGTTCATGCAGGCCCGAACCGCGTCGGCCGTGGCGCTCACCGGTTGGTGACGGGCCCACCACTGCAGCCATCCGGGCATGGTGTCGGGCGACGCGAACAGGTTGGAAGCAAACGTGAGCGGCGCGAGCAGCGGGAACGACGCGGCTTGGGCCGCTTCGCCGTTGGTGACTGACAACCCGATCGTGACGAACAGCCAGGCGAGCGCGATGCCGAACACGATCATGACGCCGATGCCGGCGGCCACCATCAGCGGGTTGGTCTCGGGCCGGAACCCGACAGCAAGGCCGATCACGAGCATCAACAGCACGATGACCACGTTGCGGATGGTGTCGGCCGCCACCCGCCCGGTCAGCACCGCGGAGCGCGACATGGGCAACGTCCGGAGTCGTTCGATGAGCCCCTTGCCCTTGTCCTCGGCGAGCCCGACGGCCGTGTTGATGGCTCCGAACGTGGCGGTCTGCACGAAGATCCCGGGAATCAGGTAGTTCACGTAGCTCTGCCCGGGGATCTTGATGGCGCCGCCGAACACGTAGCGGAACATGAGCACGAAGATCACCGGCTGCACGAGCGAGAACACGAGCACCTGCGGTACCCGGAACATGCCGATGATGTTGCGCCAGGTCATCGCCATCGTGTCACGGACGATCCAGCCGATCCCGGAGTCCTCGTGGTGCTCGGTGGCCGCAGGGCGAGCGGGAAGGGCCGTGGTACTGGTCATGACGTCGCTCCGGTCAGGCTCAGGAAGACATCGTCGAGCGTTGGTGCGTGGAGCTCGATGCGCCCGACCTCGATGTCGGCGTCGTGGAGCCGGTTGAGGACGTCGCGCACCGTACGAGCGCCGCCCCGCAACGGCACCTGCACCACGGTCTCGTCGATCAGCGATCGGCCAGCCACGACGTCGACGAGCACGGCGACCGCTCGGTCCACCGCGGCCGAGTCGGCCAGGTGGAGCTCGACGGTCGTCTCGCCGAGCCGGGACTTCAACTCCGCAGCCGTGCCCTCGGCGACCACGATGCCGTGGTCGATCACGATGATGCGATCGGCCAGTCGATCGGCTTCCTCGAGGTACTGCGTGGTGAGCAGCACGGTGGTGCCGTCGGCCACGAGCTCGGCGATCACGTCCCAGAGGCCCTGGCGGCTGGCTGGATCGAGCCCGGTGGTCGGCTCGTCGAGCAGGAGGACGGGCGGCCGGGTGACGAGCGCAGCGGCGAGGTCGAGCCGGCGGCGCATCCCGCCCGAGTACGTGCGAGCGAGCCGATCGGCGGCGTCGGCCAACCCGAACTGATCGAGCAGCTCGCGTCCGCGCGTCTTGGCCTCGGAGGTGGGCAGATGGTTGAGCCGACCGATGAGGGTGAGGTTCTCCACCCCGGTGAGGTTCTCGTCGATCGCGGCGTACTGGCCGGCCAGCCCGATGTTCTTGCGGACCGATTGGGGACGAGACGCAACATCGAAGCCGGCGACGGTGGCCGTGCCCCGGTCGGGAGTGAGGATGGTGGTGAGCATGCGCACCACCGTGGTCTTGCCGGCGCCGTTCGGGCCGAGCAAGCCCAGGACAGTGCCGGTGGGCACCGAGAACGACACGCCCTGGACGGCGTGGACGTCGCCGAACGACTTGTACAGGTCGTGGGCGTGGATCGCCGGCGTCGACTGATCTGCGGACGATGACATGCGATGAGCCTACCGAAAGTTGACCCAGATCAATGATCGACTTCTCGAAGGATATGCTCCCGGTGTGACCAAGGACCGTGCGACGTCGGACGATGAGCTTGCCGCGCTCTGGCTCCGGCTCCTGCCGCTGTTCGCCGATCGGCACGACGCCGTCCTCGAGCTGGTGCGTGCTCATGGGCTGGCGCCGCCGCACGGGTTCATGCTCGTGGCGCTCAGCTCCGGTGCGATGCGCATGCGCGACCTGGCCGATCTGCTGGTGTGCGATGCGTCCTACATCACTGGTGTCGTCGACCACCTGGAGGAACTGGGGCTGGTTGTCCGGCGCCCGAGCGAGACCGACCGACGAGTGAAGGAGATCGAGCTGACCCCGAGAGGGCGAAAGGTGGCCGCTGCAGTGACCGCGGTGATGACCACACCGCCCGCCGCCTTCGCCGAGCTGAGCTCGACGGATCGGGCAACGCTGCACTCGATCCTCACCAAGGTGTTGCCGGAACCCGAGTTCCCACCGCAGGTGTTCCGGTCCCGGCGGCGCTGAGCACCTTCAGTGCCGGGAGGGTGGGGCGATCGGCTGCGTGGGGGTTCGAAGCGGCGCGTGATCCAGGTGGGGCAGGACGTAACGGGCGAACAGGTCGCATTCGGTCGCGTGCGGGTAGCCCGAGAGGATGAAGGCGTCGATCCCGGTGTCGGCGAGGCGCCGGAGGTGATCGAGCACCTGGTCCGGATCGCCGACGATCGCCGCACCCGCGCCCGAACGAGCTCGCCCGATGCCGGTCCAGAGATGCCGCTCCGCGTAGCCCTCGTCGTCGGCGGCGTGGCGGAGCTCGGTCTGGCGGGCCACCCCGGCGGAAGTGGCATCGAGCGATCGGTTGCGAATGGTCGTCCCCTGGACGTCGTCGAGTCTGGAGACCAGCCGCCGGGCTGCGGCGCGCGCCTCGGCCTCGGTCTCGCGCACGATGACGTGTGATCGCCAACCGAAGCGGAGCCGGCGGCCGTACCGTTCGGCGCGGGCGGCGAGGTCGGCGACCACGAGGTCGACCTGTTCGATCGTGTCGGGCCACATCAAATACACGTCAGCCGCTTGCGCCGCGCATTCCCGGGCCGCGGGCGAGAGGCCTCCGAAGTAGAACAACGGGCACTCGCCCGACACTGTGGTGGCGCGCGGCGGATCGATGGTGAGTCGCACGAACTCGCCGTCGTGGTCGACGGGTCGGCCGTCGAGCAGCTCGCGCAGCACGTACATCACCTCGGTGGACCGCCGGTAACGCTCGTCGCTACCGAGCTGCTCTCCGGGGATCTCGCTCGAGATGATGTTCACCGCCAGCCGCCCCCCGAGCACGCGGTCGAGCGTCGCGAGTTGGCGCGCGAGCTGGGGGACGACGAGTTCGCCGACGCGAACGGCGAGCAGGATGCGCAGCGACGTGGTAACGGCGATCGCCGCTGCGAACACCGTGTTGTCGATCCCGAGTTGGTAGCCCGAGGGGAGGAGCACGCTGTCGTAGCCGTACCGATCGGCGGTCAGCACGATGTTGCGGCAGTGCTCGAAGCTGCTCGCCAGGAGCGGATCGGCGACGCCGAGGAACTCGTAGTCGTCGTCGCACAGGGCACTGAACCAGGCGACTTCGACAGCCCGCGTCGGGCGGGCCGTCATGCCGGCGCGTCCGTCGTTGCGGCGGTTCCGAGCAAGGACTCGGGAACGATCTCGCTCATCATGACGGGCCGTCCGAGCTCGATCGAGCGGTGGGCGGCGACCCCGGCGGCGACGGACCACAGGCCGTCGATCAGCGTCACCTCCGCGGGCGCACCGGTTCGGATGCAGTCGAGGAAGCGGGCGTGTTCCACGTAGCTGGATCCGTGGTGGAATCCTTCGTGAGCGATCGTCGGGTCCTCGACGGCACGCGACTCGACCCCACCGATCCAATGCTCGCCGCGCCGACCGACCCGGACTGTGTTGTCGGGGATGAGCGCCTCCACCTTGCCCCGATCGCCCGTGACGGCCAGTTCCTCCTGGTTGTGGGTCGCTTCGGCGAACATGCAGAGATCGAGGAGTGCCCGCGCCCCGCTGGGGTAGTCGACGATCACGAATGCGTTGTCGAGGATGTCGGCCCGCCGACCGTCGTAGATCTCGTCGAGGTGGTTCACGTCCTGGCTTCCTGAAGCCATCACGCGAACCGGGCGCTCCCCGAGCACCAGGTTCATCAGATCGAAGAAGTGGCAGGTCTTCTCGACGAGGGTGCCGCCGGTGTTGGCCGTGAATCGGTTCCAGTTGCCGACCTTCACGAGAAAGGGGAAACGATGCTCGCGGATCGCCACCATCCACGGGCGGCCCACGGCCCCGCTGTGGACGAGTCGGACCAACTCGGCAACCGGCGGCATGTACCGGTACTCGAGCCCGACCCACGTCACGCTGGCATCGGGTCTCGAAGCGCTGAGCTCGATCAGTCGTAGGCAGTCGTCGACCGTGGTGCACAAGGGCTTCTCGACGAGCGTGTGCAGCTCGGTGGCCAACACGTCGCTGACGACATCGATGTGGGTGTGGTTCGGCGTGGCGATCACTACCGCGTCGCATCGCCCGCTGGCCAGGAGCTCCCGGTGGTCGGTGAACGGGGTGGCTCGATCTCCGACCGCCTCGACACCCTGGCGCAGCGAGGTCGGATCGGGGTCGCAGACCGCAGTGATCGTCGTGCCGGCGAGCGACTGGAGGTTCCGGATGTGCTCGAGGCCCATCATGCCGGTGCCGATGATCCCGTAGCGCACTGGCGAGGTGGATGCCGTCATCGGCCCGACGCTATTCACCGAGCCCACCGAACGAAGCCACCGACCACCTGGCCTGGACCTCGATCGGCTTGCGGAACACGATGCCGCGGACAGGCGCCGGTGCGTCGAGCGCGATTCCGGGGAGCAGGTCGAGCATCGCCGTCGCCGCAGCCCTCGTCTCCAGACGCGCCAGTCGCGCTCCCAGGCACCCGTGGGGGCCAACGGCGAAGGAGAGGTGAGCGCGGGCGTTGGGTCGTGCGATGTCGAACTCGTCAGGTAACTCGAAGGTGGCCGGATCGCGGTTGGCGGCACTGAGCGAGACCACCACGAGATCACCTCGGCGGATGGCGACGCCTCCGAGCCGGACATCGGAGGTTGCGTAGCGATCCACGCGCGCCGCCGCCGGTTCGAGCCGCAACGACTCTTCGATGGCGTTGTCGAGCAACGAACGGTCGCCTCGCAGCCGTTCGAGCTGATCGGGGTGGGCCAGGAGGTGCATCAGCAACGAGGCGGTCATGCCCTCGCTGGTCTCGATGCCGCCGAACAGGAACACGGCCGCGTTGGCGACCACCTCGGGCGGCGTGAGCGAGCCGACCACTTCGTGAAGCAGTGAGTCGGGTCGGGTCGCCGCGTCCGTGATGGCGTTGCCGAGCTCGCCGAACGCGGCCCGGACGGGCTCGCTGACCGGCTCTCCTCGCGACACCGCTTCGACCGCGCCGACGATGTGGTCGTACCACCCCAACAGTGCGGCGGGGTCCACCTCCTCGAGCCCCAGCGAATGGGCGACCACCGCCACGGCCAACGGCCCAGCGAGTTGTCGGCGGAGTTCGGCTCTGCCGAGAGGGACGAGCGCGGCGACGAGCCGATGGGCGGTCGCCTCCACGAACTCCGGGTACCGCCGATCGATCTCGGCCGGACGATACGCCGCGGCGAACGGCGAGCGATGGCGGTGGTGTTCGGGGCCGTCGAGCGAGAGCATGCTGGGGCCGACGACCTGCGCCGTCGAGAAGCGGGGGTCGTCGACGGTGAACATTGCGGCGTCACGCATCACGGCGGCAGCCAGCTCCCGCGTCGTGACGACCCATCCTCCGACCGCGGGCACCCACGCGACCGGGGCCGTCATCCGCAGGCGCGCCCACACCTCGTGGGGCACGCGATCCAGATCGTCGGCGACGATGTCTGCGGTGGATCCCACTGAGGAACTCTTGCACGCCGCCTCCAGGGGTGAGCCAGACCTCCCGCCGCCTGGGATCCCAGATCGGCCGTCCCAGTAGGGTGCGGAGATGCCCCCGACCACGTTTCGCGCCTTCCGAGCCGACACTTCCGGTGACTCGATCAACCGCGGAGTCGTCACGATGGCCCTCGACGAGCTCCCGGCCGATGGCGCCCTCGTCGAGGTCCACTGGTCGAGTGTGAACTACAAGGACGGGCTGGCCTCCACGCCCGCCGGCAAGGTCGCTCGGACCTCCCCGATGGTGCCTGGAATCGACCTGGCCGGGGTGCTGCTCGAGGACGCCGGCGACCTGCGCGCCGGTACCGAGGTGCTCGCCCACGGCTACGACATCGGGGTCGCCCGCCATGGCGGATTCGCGGCATGTGCGCGGGTGCCGGCCGACTGGCTCGTCGCCCTCCCGGCGGGGCTCACGACTCGCGACGCCATGGTGATCGGCACGGCCGGCTTCACCGCCGGGCTCTCGGTGATCGCGTTGGTCGACCACGGCGTCGCGCCGGCGTCTGGTCCGGTGCTCGTCACCGGCGCCACTGGCGGCGTGGGGAGCATGGCCGTGGGCATGCTCGCGGGGTTGGGCTATGAGGTGGTGGCCAGCAGCGGCAAGCCCGAAGCAGGTGACTTCCTGCGTTCGATCGGGGCGACCACCGTCATCGACCGGGCCGAGCTGGCGGAGCCCGGCCGCCGGCCGCTCGAAGCGATGGTCTACGGCGGCGTGGTCGACTGCGTCGGCGGCGTGACCCTCGCCAACGCCTTGAAGCGGGTCGTCTACGGCGGTGCCGTCGCCGCGAGCGGTCTCACCGGCGGCAGCGACCTGCCCACCACCGTGCTCCCGTTCATCCTCCGGGGCGTGGCGTTGCTCGGCATCGATTCGGTGATGACCCCGATCGAGCGGCGTCGGGCGGTGTGGCAGCGCCTGGGCGCCGACCTGCGCCCCGCGGCCCTCGCCGAGATGGGGCACGACGTCACGTTCGACGAGCTCGATGCCGCGTTGACCGCCATCTTGCAGGGGGCGATGACGGGACGCGCCGTCGTCGACTCGCGGAGCTGAGGGTGACCGGTCCCGACAACGAGCTCTCGGGGCACGCAATCCGCTGGTGCTTCCACACCACCGCCATGGTCGCCGACTACGAGTTCACTCGCGATGCGCTGGCCCGCCTCGTCGGCTCGCGCGTGTTGCAGGACCACCGCGAAGAGGACCCGGCCATCGGCCGGCGGGGCGGGATGACCTGGATCGGTGACAACGCCTTGGAGCTCGGCGAGCCGATCGTCGCCGGCGGCGCCGTGGATCGATTCGTACAGCGCTTCGGGTCGCACATGAGCTCGATCGCGGTGCAGGTGGCCGACATCGACGCCACCGTCGCATTCCTCGAGGCGCACGAGGTCCGCGTCCGCGTCGCGGATCGATCACGACATCGTGTTCACCGATCCGCGTACGACCGGCGGTGTGGTGATCGAGTGGTACGGCGGGGTGCCGCCCGACGATCCCCGATTCGGTTGGGCGATCCCGCCGTATCCAGTGCAGCCGCTGCTCGACGTCACTGCGATGGCCTTCGGGGGCGCGGTGGTCGACGCCCCGGCCGCCACCGCCGAACGGCTGGCCCGACTCTTCGCCACCGAGGTCACCTTCCTCGACCCCGCGGCGCGCCCCGGAGCTCCGCAGGCCGGCGTGTCGCTCGGCGACATGACCCTCACGCTGTACGCCATCGAGGCCCCCGACGTGAGTCGCGCGCTGTGGGGCCACGTCTACGAACGGGCCCAGACCAGCAGCCTCGGCGTGCTGGTTCCCGACCTCGGCAGTGCTCGGCGGGCGCTCACCGACGCACGCGTTCCGATGGTGCGGGACGATGGCGACGTGATCGTCGTCGACCCTGTGGCCACCGGCGGCATCGTGTTGGCGATCGTCGGCCAGCTCCCGGCCGGCGACCCCCGGCGGGGGGCGGCGTGACGAGCTGGTGGGACGACCGGGCCGAGCTCGACGGCAAGGTCGCCGTGATCACCGGTGGAGCCGGTGGACTCGGCGGGGGCATCACCCGCGACCTCGCCGCGAACGGGGTGAAGGTCGGGTTCGTCGACCGAGACGCAGCTGCGGTCGAGGCGCTCACCGCGGAGTTGGCGGGCGCCGACGCCGCCTTCGTCGGCCACGTTGGTGACGCCCGGGAGCCGGAGTCGCTCGAGGCGCTGTTCGCCGCAGCCGACGAACGGTGGGGTCGGCTCGACATCCTCGTCAACGTGGTCGGGGGGACGTTCAGGGCGCCGTTCACCGACACCAGCCCCCGGGCGTGGGACGCGTTGTTACGGACGAACCTGCACCACGTGCTGCACGCGACCTCGATGGCCGTGCCCCGCATACGAGCCGGTGGTCGCGGCGGCAGCATCGTGAACCTCACGACCATCGAGGCCCACCGCGCCGCTCCGAACTTCGCCGTGTACTCGGCGGCCAAGGCGGCCGTCACCCAGTTCGCCCGATCGATGGCGGTGGAGCTGGCGCCCGAGGGCATACGCGTGAACAACGTGGCACCCGACATGACGCCGACGCCGAACATGATGGGCCTCGGTCGAGACGCCGGCGCGACCATGCTCGATCCGGTCGGTGTCGCAGCGGCGATCCCGATGGGACGGGTGGGTGCGATCAGCGACATCTCCAACGCGGTGGTGTTCTTGTGCTCCGGCCTGTCGACCTACATCACCGGCACCACCCTCCACCCCGACGGAGGGCGCGTTGGCGTCGTCGGGCTGGCTCCACTGGCCCGAAGAGGGGTTCCAGAACACCCTGCCCGAGCACGTGATCGAGCATCTCGACCGGCGCAGCCGACCGTGACGGGCGCGGCCTCATGAACCGTCAGTCACCGATGAACGCTGCGGGCCGCTTCTCCATGAGCGACTGGACGCCTTCGCGGCGGTCGCTGGTGGTGGAGATGAGCGCCTGGGCGTTGCGCTCGGCCTCGAACGCAGCGGTGAAGTCGCTGTCGAGCGACCGCCGGTAGAGCCGCTTGGTCATGGCGAGCGCCCGAGTAGGGCCCTCGGCGAGCCGGCCGGCGAGTTCGAGCGCCGTGGGCACCACCTCGGCGGCGGGGACGCAGCGGTTCACCAGGCCCCACGCGTGCAGCGTCTCGGACTCGATCGGCTCGCTGAGCAGGGCGATCTCGTTGAGCCGGTGGAACGGCACGATGCGCGGCATGAAGTAGGTGTCGCCGGCGTGGGGGATCATGCCGCGGCGGGTGAACACGTGGGTCCAGCGGGCCCCTTCGGCGGCCACCACGAGATCGGCCAGGAGCGCCAGCATCCACCCCGCTCCGGCCACCGTGCCGGTGACGGCACTCACGATCGGCGTCTCGGTCTCCCAGAGCTGCTGGAACAGGGCCTGATAGTCGTTGGTGGCGAACCGGTAGTCGAGCGTGGTCATCTGGGCGACGGCCTGCGGAGAGCCCGAGATGTCGGCGCCGGTGCAGAAGTCGCGTTCGCCGCCGGCGATCACGATCGCCCGGACCTGCTTGTCGCGGTCCGATTCGGCGAGGAAGGTACGCAGCCCGTGGCACATCGGGAAGTCGATCGCGTTGCGCCGATCCGCCCGGTCGAGCGTCACGTGGGCGACCGCTCCGATTCGCTCGATCCGCAGTGCGGCCTTCGGTTCCTCGGACATCGCGACCTCACTAGGCAGAGCGGCGGCGCGGTCGCCGCAAGCGACCGACAGTAGCTTTGCGGGTGCGGAACATCGCCAACCTGCTCAGCGGGCGGGTCACTGCGGATTCGTGGCGATCTGCACCGCCCACCGATAGTCGGCCTTGCCGTTGGGGTTGCGCTTGACCTCGGGAACGAGGATCACTGCCTTCGGGAGCTTGTACCGGGCGAGGTGGCGGGCGCACTCCTCGAGCAGCTCGTCGGGATCGATCGGGCCACCGTCGCGGGATGCCACGATCGCCACGACCTCGGACCCCCAACGTTCGCTCGGTCGCCCGCACACCACGGTGTCGGCCACTCGCGGGTGGGCCTTCACCGCAGCTTCGACCTCTTCGGCGAACACCTTCTCGCCGCCGGTGTTGATCGTCACCGAATCGCGGCCGAGCACCTCGATGAGCCCCTCGGGGAGCAGTCGCGCCCGATCGCCGGGAACACTGAATCGCTTCCCGTCGATCACCGGGAACGTCGACGCCGACTTCGCCGCGTCGCCCAGATACCCGAGCGGGATGCGGCCACGGGTGGCGAGCCAACCGATGCCGTCGTGGCCCGGCTCCAGCACGCGGCTGAGATCATCGGCCACGACGGTGGTACCCGGGCTCGGCTCGAACAGCCGGGCCGGCGTGTCGCGGTGGCCCGCGTCGGTGTTCGCCCGGCCGAGTGAACCCGACTCCGACGAACCCATCCCGTCGACCACCCGCAGGCCCGGTACCGCAGCAACCAGCCGGTCCTTGTTGGCCGGCTGCAACGCAGCGCCGCCACTCGTGATGAACCTCAACGACGACACGTCACGTGGCACCCGTTCGAGCTCGTCGAGCAACGGTCGAGCGAACGAATCGCCGACGATGGTGAGCAGGTCCACCCGTTCCTGCTCGACGGTGTCCCAGATGTCGGCGGCGTCGAGCCGGTCGACGTCGCGCTGGATCACGACGGTGTTCCCCTCGCACAACGCCTGGAGCCAGCCCCACTGGGCGGCACCGTGCATGAACGGTGCCGACGCCAGCAGCCGGCGGGCAGGGCCGCCCACCGACGCCAGCTGCTCTGGGAGCCCCGACCATTCGACTCGCCTGCGGCGGTCGATGAGCTGGAGCGCGCCGACGGCGACGTCGCCCTGGCGCCACAGAACCCCCTTGGGTCTCCCGGTCGTGCCGCCGGTGTAGAGCACGTACAGGTCGTCGGGTGACGGCACCGCGCTCGGCTCGGGCGCCACCGACGCCAGCGCGGCTTCGTAGTCGACGGCCCCGGGGAGCAGCTCGCAGCCGCTGCCGTCGTCGACCTGCAACAGCACCTCGGGGGTGCCGACGACCGAGAGCACTTCGGCGAGTACGGGGCCGTAGCGGGCATGGAACTGGATCGCCCGGGGGTGAGCGTCGGCGAAGAGCTGCACCAACTCCTCGGGCACGTAGCGATAGTTGACGTTGAACGGCGCGACCCGGGCCCGGAAGGCACCGAACGTCCCCTCGATGTACTCGCTGCCGTTGTGCAGGTACTGGGCGAGCAGGTCCTGGCCGCTCGTGTGGCCGGGAAGGTTCGCCCGTTCGGTGTGACAGCCCAGCCCTGCCCTTTCCAGGTAGCGGGCCAACCGACGGACCCGATCGTTCAACTCGGCGAACGAGCGGGTGACGCCGCGATGCACCACCGCCGGGCGGTCGGGGACTCGCTCGGCGACCGCGTCGAACAGCGTCGCCAGGTTGATCTCGTACGTCAACGATTCGTCTCGGGTCACGAGCGGCTCAGTGCGGGTAGAGCGATGTCGGGCTGTAACCGTCGACCGTGACTCGACGACGGGCGAACTTCCATGCCCCGTCGACCACCCGGTAGTCGTCGAGGTAGCGGCCCCAGTGATCGAGTCCGACCGGGGTGATCACCTGGAAGTAGCAGCGTCCCGTTGCGGTGTGCTCGTCGAGGAGATCGATCTGGTGGGTCGTGGTGGAGTGCCGCACGTATCGAGGAGGTCCGTCCGCGGCGGGCTCGGCATAGGAGTCGCGCGCTCCGGTGAAGATCGACATGATCTCGGTGAGGCCAGTGCGGGTGCCGTCCTCCAGGGTCATCTGGGCGTCGGGAGCGAACAGCTCGATCATGGTGGCGAACCGTCCGGAGTCACCGTTGGCGTTGTACCGGGCAACCAGATCGCGAATCGACTCACGGGCCACGACTTCCCAGATCTCCACGGTTCCTCCATCGGTCCGAGTGCTCCGACCCGGCATCGAGCGAGCATGCTAGAGCGACCAGTGGCGCCCGCCCGGGTAGAGAGGTACGCAGCGAGATGGACGACGCCGGCGAGCGACGGATGGGGCTGCTGAGAAAGATCGCAGTGCCCGAACACACCGCGGTGCTCACCATGGAGCTCCAGAACGGGGTCGTGGGCGACGACTCCATCCTGCCGATGTTGCCGAACGCGGTGCGCGAGTGCGGCCTGCTCGAACGTACGGCCGAGGTGCTCGGTGCGGCGCGATCCTGCGGTGCCAGGGTGGTGCACTGCACGGTGGAGGATCGGGCCGATCTCGCCGGCTTCGCCGAGAACTGCAAGATCTTCGCAATGGTGGCCAAGCGCCACCGCGAGCGAGGGTTCGGGTCGACCGACATCGGCACACGAGGTGCACAGGTCGTCGACGAACTCGACCTCCAGGCGAGCGACATCGTGGTGCCGCGCTGCAGCGGCATCAGCCCGTTCACACCGTCGAACCTCGACCTCGTCCTGCGCAACCTCGGCATCTCGACGGTGGTGCTCACAGGCGTCTCCCGCAACCTCGGGATCATCGGAGCTGCCATCTCTGCACTCGACCTCGGCTACCAGGTCGTCGTGGTCCGCGACGCAACGGTGGGCATTCCCGCCGACTACGGCGACCTCGTGTTGGAGCACTCGCTGGCGATGATCTCGACGATCGTGGATGCCGCCGAACTGATCTCGCTGTGGACGGGTGCCGTTCAGACGTGAGGTGCTGCCGAGTCAGCGGAGCTGTTCGACGTAGGTCGCATACCGGTCGATGAACGGCATGGCGGTGGCGGGATCGGCCCACCCCGTACGCGCCGCGCCGACCACCACTCGGCTGATGCCGAGCCCGCGGTACTGCTCGAGCGTTCCGAGTGTCGGGTCGCCGTAGGTGACGAGCGTGATCGGGACCTCGTCGCGGCCCGCCTGTTCCACGGCCTCCCGGAAGCGCCCGACCTTCTTCGCGACATCCCCCAGCGCGATGTCCATCGGCGCCCACTCGTCGGCCCACTGCACCGCGTGGGTGGTGCCGAGGCGGCCACCCGTGCCACACAGGATGGGTGGATGCGGCTGCTGGAGCGGCTTGGGGAACGACCACACCGGATCGAAGTCGTAGAACTGACCGTGGTACTCCGATTCCTCGTCGGTCCACAGACTCCGTAGCGCGCCAACACATTCGGCGAGCGCCCGGTAGCGCATGGGCCACGGCACGGCGCGGTGGTTCGCGAGCTCCTCTTCGTTCCATCCAACCCCCACCCCGAACCGGACCCGACCGTTGCTGATCACATCGAGGGTGGCCACCGTCTTGGCGAGGTCGAACACGTCGTGTTCCAAGGGGAGTGCCACCCCCGTGGTGAGCAGGAGCTCGGTGGTGGTGGTGGCCGCGAGTGCGAGGCTCACGAACGGATCCATCATCCGCGTGTACTGCGACGGCAGGTCACCACCGGCCGGATAGGGCGTCTTGCGCGACACCGGGATGTGGGAGTGCTCCCCGATCCACAACGAGTCGAACCCGCGGTCCTCCAGCGCCCGACCCAAGACGTCGGCGCGGACGTCCTCGGGGGTGTTCATGGTCGTGAATCCGAGTCGCACCCGTGCTCCTTCCTCGTCGTGATCTGACGGTGGTGATGTGGCGGTCGTGACCCTGACGGTCGTCTCGTGACGGTCGGAACGTACTCGGACGCCTCGGCGCTCAGCTGACCGCAGCTCGGTGCCCTGGCATGGAGCACGGAGCTACGGTGAGACCGTGTTGGACCTATTGGGCCGGGCCGCGACGCCGACGGCCGAGGCGGCGACGTCCTCCGAGATCGACGACCCGTGGGTGGTCGTCGCGGTGCTGCTGTTCTTCGTGGGTGTCGTGGTCTGGGCCGTCCTCGGGAGGCGCCTGCGCAAGGACTACCGCAAGGCCGATCAGGCTCGGCTGCTCACGCTCGCCTGCCTCGTGGCCCTCGCCTTCGCCGCCGTCATCGGTATCGCCCGGAGTGCATGGTACGTGCCGGTGTTCGCAGCGGTCTTCGGCGCGGTGCTCGTGCGCGATATCTACGAGCAGCGGGCGAATCGCCTGGTGGCCACTCGCATGGAGGAGTTGCGCGCCGCCGATGGAACGGCACCGGCAAAGGTCCCGGTCCGCGCTGCTCCCGCCGGTGTCCCGCCGATGGGCCCGATCCCCATCGAACGGTTCTCGGGCGAGTCCGGCCTCCGGCAGGCGGGCCGCGCGCCGTGGGTGGACTGGGTGGAGAAGTGGCGCTCCAACGGTGGCCGCGGCCGCGGTGCGCTCGGCACAGTCGTCGGTGTGTTCCTCTCGGTGTTCCGAGCCAAGAACGTCCTCCCTGCGGGGGCGCCCATCTCCGACGACCGTCCGGTGAGCACCGCCGTCCTGTGGGTGTTCGACGAGGAGCTCGAGGACGATGTCGTGGGACTCGTCAAGCGGCTCGGACCGATCACGTTCCTCCGGGGTGGTGGGGTCGTGTCCGACGGGCACCTCCGCGACATCCTCGCCGGTCGGGTCGACGAGGTGATCGATGCAACCGAGGACGAGGTTCGCGCTCGCGTCGAGACCTTCGATCGGTCGATCGGGGCCGAGAACTCGTTGCTGTGTTCCGACGCGGTGTGGAAGCTGGCGCTCGACCTGATTCTCGACCGTTCGGATCTCGTGGTGATGGATGTGCGGACGTTCAGCGAGCGCAACCTCGGCTGCGAGCACGAGTTCGGTGCCGTGCTCGACCGGTTCCCGGCCTCGAGGTTCGTGTTGATCACCGGCAAGCAGACCGACGATGCGGCGCTGGAGATGGCACTGGGGAAAGCGTGGGCCACGCTCGCGGCGGACTCGCCGAACCGGTCGTCGAACGGCGGCGCCCTGCGGCTCGTCGAATGCCGAAATCTCGGCGACAGTGATCCCAGGTCCGGAACGGCCGTGCCCCAAGGGGGGACCGCGAAACAGCGAGAACTGGCGACCCTGCACCAGCTGTTCACCGCCGCGGTGGGCCGCAGCAGCTGACGGGATCAGGCGGCTGCCGAGCCCGCCGCCGGATCGATCACGATCGTCGGCTGCTCGAACACCTCGGTCGGGGGCCCGCCCGGTCCGCCCGTCGGTGCAGTCTCGGCGGGGGTCGGCAGTGCCGGAACCATCACCGGTGGTGGGCCGACCTCGACGATCGGGGGATCGATCGCGATCTCGATGCCTGGAGGTAGCACCGGCGCCGCCCACACCTCGTCCACCGGGGTTCCGGTCTCTGGGGCGGCGGGCGCCTCCGGCGCGGGGGTCGAGACCCGCGGCGCGGCGATCACGACGCGAGTCGCGAGCGTCGGTGGTTCGAACACCTCCACCGTTGCCGGACCGGTGCTGAGAGCGGCTTGGACGAATCCGACGGTCGGGGCGCCGATCGGGGCGACCTGGTCGATCACGATCGTGTTCGTCGGGGTCTCGACGGGGTCGGCGGCGATCACTACTGCAGGGGGGCGAACGGCGCCGATGGCCCCGACCATCGTGTTGAACCCGTCGGCGGTGACCGCGCCGGAGGCCGCGAGCCCGATCGCTGCGGCGCCTGCGACGAACAGCGACACCATCGCCCGGCGCTGCGCCGTGGTCGCACCCATCAACGTGCCGAGCTTGTCGATCACCTCGGTCGCCGTCTCACCGAGGAGATCGGCCAGCGTGGTGATGTCCTCGCGGCGCAGCACCATCGCCGCTTCCCGCTGCTGGGGCTGGAGCCGGCGCACGAGGTTGACGTGGGCGGCCAACATGGAGGTGATGTCGCGGGGATCGAACGGGGCGGTGTCGGCGCCGAGCGCCAGCACGCCCCCCGGGCGGACCTCGAGCGCGCCGGGCGAACCGAACAAGGCGCGCCCCGCTCGCGAACCGTCAGCTGTCATGACCCGACCCCGCTCCGCGACCTGCCGCCACTTTCATGGTCATCCGATCGGCCGCGAGCAACTCCACTCAAGGGCGATGGCGGGAATGGGCAGGGTCGAACCGGTCCATGAATCGGCAATCCGGTTGGTGATCGCTCGACCGGCGGCGACACTCACGGGGTGAGCAGCATCATCGTCTCCGAACTCGAGTACGCCCCGCCGGGATCCGATTCACTGTTCTTCGACGTCAGCTTCGGCGTCGCGCCCGGCGAGCACGCCGCCCTCGTGGGAGCCAACGGAGTCGGCAAGAGCACCATCCTCAGGATCCTGAGTGGCGAGCTCGAAGCCGACGCCGGCGAGTTCTCGACGCGCGGCACGGTGCTCACGATGACCCAGGACGTCGGCATGTCCCAGCCGACCGACACGCTGCGTGAGATGCTGATCGAGGTAGCGCCGCCGCAGTTGCGCCGGGCCGGGCGGGTCCTGGTTGCCGCCGAGAAGGCGTTGCACAGCGGCGCCGACGACGGGATGGGGTACGCAGCGGCGATCACCGACTGGGGCGATCTGGGCGGTTACGAACTCGAGATGAAGTGGGAGGCCGCCGCTGAACGGAGCGTGAAGTCGCCGATCAAGGACTTCTCGACCCGCCTGGTCGGTGAACTGTCGGGCGGCGAACGCAAGCGGATGGTGCTCGATCTCCTGCTCACGTCGGGCGCTGACACGTTGCTGCTCGACGAGCCCGACAACTACCTCGACATCCCGACTCGCGTCTGGCTCGAAGACCAGATCCGGTCGTGCCGGTCGACGATCCTGATGGTGAGTCACGACCGCACCATGTTGGAGCGGGTCACCAACAAGATCATCGCCATCGAGGGCTCGGGCTGTTGGGTCCACGGCGAGTCGTATGCGACGTTCCCCGACGCGCGCGCCAGGCGCCAGGAGCTGCTCGGCGACGATCTGAAGCGGTGGAACGACGAGGAGCGTCGGCTGTTCCACCACATGAAGATCATGAAGCAACGGGCCGCGCAGAACTTCAAGAACGCCACCAAGGCCAACGCCGCGGAGACTCGGTGGGAGAAGTTCGTCGCCGCCGGCCCGCCGCCCCCGCCGGTGCCGAACCAGCAGATCTACGTCAACCTGCGCGGCGCTGATGCCGCGCGGCGGGTGGTCCAACTCACCGAGGTGTCCATCGGCGACTTGTTCCTCCCGTTCACCGACGAGATCCACCACGGTGAGCGGCTCGGTCTCATCGGCCCGAACGGCACGGGGAAGAGCCATCTGCTCGGCGCCCTGGCGGGGACCGCCCACGCCGATCACGGCAGGATCACGTTCGGGCCGCGCACGTCGGTCGGTGTGTTCACCCAGATCAACGACCGCGCCGACTTCCTGGGCCGAGAGTGCATCGCCATCGTGCGCGACCGCGTGTTCGACGACGAGAAGGCGATGAAGTCCCTCGCCCGCTACGGCCTGCGGGCCAACGCTCGCCAGGAGTTCCAGACGCTGTCGGGTGGTCAGAAGGCTCGACTCGAGATCCTGTGCCTCGAGCTCGAAGGACACAACGTGCTCCTCCTCGACGAGCCCACCGACAACCTCGACGTCGAGTCGTCGGAGGCCCTGGAACAGGCGCTCGACGGATTCGAGGGAACGGTGATCGCGGTGAGCCACGACCGCACGTTCTTGGCGAAGTTCGATCGGTTCCTCATGATCACCGACGACGGCGAGGTCTACGAGCTCCCCGACTACGAGGTGGCCATGGCGGGCCTCGCCGCGCCGTCGTCGCTCGCCCGCCTCCGCCTGGCCAAGAACCTCACCTGACAGCGCGTCAGGTCGAGCGGCGCAGGACCCGGGCCTCCCACGGGCCGAGCACCCATCCTTCGCCGTCGCCAGGACCGACGTCGCCTGACTGGAGCAGCACCTCGGCCCCCTGCCACGCCGCAGCGTCGGGTAGGTCGAAGGTGGTCGGCGATGACGAGCAGTTCGCGAGCACCAGCAACTGCTCCCCATCGAGCCGGCGGACGTAGGCGAAGACCGAGGGGTGATCGGCCAGCAGCATCTCGAAGGTCCCGTCGGCAACCACCGGGAGTTGATGGCGGAGCTCGATCAACCGCCGGTAGTGATGGAACACCGAATCGGGATCTGCGATCGCCGCTGCGGCGTTCACCTCGTTCGAGTTCGGGTTCACGGCGATCCACGGTTCGCCGGTGGTGAAACCGGCGTGGGGCCCGGCGTCCCACTGGACGGGGGTGCGGGCGTTGTCGCGGCTCATCGGGCGCAGACTCTCGAGCACTGCCTCCGGCGATTCGCCCAGCGCGACCGCCTCGACGTAGTGGTTGATCGATTCGAGGTCGCGGAACTCGTCGATCGTGGACCACGGGGCGTTCGTCATCCCGAGCTCCTCGCCCTGGTACACGTACGGGGTGCCCCGCTGCAGGTGCAGGATGGTCCCGAGCGCCTTGGCCGACGCCACGCGATGCGTCCCGTCGTCGCCGAACCGCGACACCACCCGCGGTTGGTCGTGGTTGTTCCAGTACAGGCTGTTCCATCCCGTCGTGGCCAGGCCGTCCTGCCACCGCCCGAGGACGCGCTTGAGCCGACGCAGCTCGAAGGGGCGCAGGTTCCATTTCGATCCGGGTCGACGGTCGACGTCCATGTGCTCGAACTGGAACACCATGTCGACCTCGTTGCGGCTCGGGTCGGTGAACAGCGCAGCGTCGGCAACGGTCGCGCCGGGCGTCTCACCGACGGTGAGCAGCTCGCCGGGCCGTCCGGCGAAGACCTCGCGGTGCATCTCCTGGAGGAACTCGTGGATGCGGGGGCCACACACGAAGTACGGCCAACCGTCGCCGAACGGGCGCCCCGGATGCACGATGCCGTCGGGCAGGCCAGGGGCCTTGGAGATCAGGTTGATCACGTCCATCCGGAAGCCGTCGACCCCGCGGTCGAGCCACCAGCGCATCATCGAAGAGACCGCGGCGCGGACGTCGGGGTGCTCCCAGTTGAGGTCGGGTTGCTTGCGGCTGAACAGGTGGAGGTAGTACTCGCCGGTACCCGGATCGAGGTCCCACGCGGGCCCGGAGAAGAACGATCCCCAGTTGTTCGGCTCGGCGCCGGGTGTGCCCGGCTCGTGACCGGGCCGGGCCGGACGCCAGACGTACCAGTCGCGCTTGGGGCTGGTGGTGCTCGATCGGGATTCGACGAACCAGGGGTGTTCGTCGGAGGTGTGGTTGACCACCAGGTCCATCACCACCTTGATGCCTCGTGCGTGCGCCCCGGCGAGCAGATGGTCGAAGTCGGCGAGCGTGCCGAAGAGCGGATCGATGTCCTGGTAGTCGCTGATGTCGTACCCGTTGTCGTCCTGGGGAGATCGGTAGATCGGCGACAGCCACAGCACGTCGACACCGAGCAGGGCGAGGTGGTCGAGCCGTTCGGTGATCCCGCGCAGATCGCCGATGCCGTCGCCGTTGGAGTCGGCGAAGCTCCGGGGATAGATCTGATAGACGACGGCACGGTGGAACCAGGGCGGGGAATCGCTCACGGAACGGAGCATGACAGAGCGCACGGGTGTACTCGGTCGGCGTGGGTTCGTCAGGTGCGCTCGACCACCTCGTACCACTGGATGCGGGGCGGCACGGTGGGGGCCAACTGAAAGCTGAGGGTGAACTGGCCGCCGTCGCGGTCTCCGGCAACGGTGGCGTCGGCCTCAGTGGCCGACATCGGGGTGACCGACACGAGCCGGAGCCGGCCGTAGCGAGCCACCAATGCCTCAGCGGCTGCCACCCGTCGTTCGCCGGGTTCGTCGAGCAGGACGTTGTCGCTGAACAGCTCCACGGCTCGAGCGGTCTCCCACGCATCGAGGAGCGCGACGAGTGCATCGGCCGCGGCCGCGGTGAGCGGCGAGCTCAGGGGCGGCTCGGGCAACGTGGTATGCGCAGCGACGAGTTCGAGCAGCTCCTGGGCCAGCGCTGACATCGGTGCATAGGTCAGGTTGGCGAGGGCGATGACCCCGACTCCGCGGTGCGGGAGCCACCGCATGTGCGAGCCATACCCCGGGAGTCCACCGCTGTGGGAGACGACGTCGCCGAACTCGAGGTGATGGGCGCGTTGGAGACCCATGCCGTATCCCAGCCCGATCTGGCGGAGCTGCCCATCGGCACCGTGGTGGAGACCAGGTGCCCGATATGCCCGGTGGACCTGTTGCAGCTCCCGTCGCGTAGCCCGGCACAACGGACCTTCGTCGTGGTCGTCCCGAGCTGGGAACGCATCGCAGAGAAAACCGACCCACGTGGCCAGGTCGACGACGGTCGACCACAGGCCTCCCATCGGCGCGAAGCCTCCGTTGCCGAGCGGTGCTGCCTCGCCCACCACGAGGCCATCGACCAGGCGATGACCGGGCACGACATCGGCGCCTGGTGACAACGCCGACAGCTCCCACACCGTGTCGAGCAGACCGAGTGGGGCGAGGAGTTCCTCGGTGACGAACCGGGTGCAGGAGATCCCGCTCGCCCGTTCGATGACTCGGCCGAGCATGGCGTAGCCGAGGTTCGAGTACTCCATGGTGATGCCGGGTGGATGCGCAGCGGTGGCGCCGGCGCTGAACAGGGCGTCGATCTGGGCGGGTGAGTCGTCCAAATGCCGGTCGGCCCAGGCATCGTCGGTGGCGAGCCCGGACGCCATGGTGAGCAGGTGGCGGATCGTGACGGCCGGAGCGTCGTTCGTCGCCGGCGCGAGGGACGCCAGTTCGGGGACCAGGGCGACCACCGGATCGTCGAGGCGGACCGAGCCCCGGTCGCGGAGCAGGAGCACCGCGGCAGCCGTGAAGCTCTTGGTCATCGAAGCGATCCGGAACACGCTCGACTCCGTCACCCGCGGTTCGGCGGTCGACGGGCCGCCGGTCGCCCGATGGACCACTTCGCCGTCGGCCACCACGGCGGCGACCACCGCCGGGGCGCCGATGGCCGCCGCCGATGTGGTCACGTGGTCGTCGAACGCCTGGCGGGCATCGTCGGAGAACGTCAGGGTTGGCACCTTGCCAGTTGAGCAGGCGGGTGTCGTTGGGATTCACCTCGGCTGCGACACCGTCCTAGAGTCGGCGAGCAGACGACGAGGGGAACGATCATGACGATGACCGCGGGACGCGACGACATCGATCTGCTCGACGGGAAGTGGTGGGCCCGTCAGCCCTTCGATCTCTGGGCGTGGATGCGCGAGCACGCGCCCGTCTACTACGACGCCAAGGGCGACGTCTGGGGGATCAGCCGCCATGCCGATGTCCTCGCCATCGAGCGCAACCCGGCCGATTTCTCGAGCCGGCGCAGCCCGCGCCCCCACGGCGATCCGTTGCCGATGATGATCTCCCAGGACAACCCCGAGCATCATCGGCGCCGCTCGTTGGTGCAGCGCGGGTTCACGCCCAAGCGGGTCGCCGAGCACGAGCAGCGGGTCCACGCGGTGTGCACCGACATCATCGACCGGGTCGCGGAGCGAGGGGAGTGCGACTTCGTCTGGGACGTGGCGGCCCCGCTGCCGCTGCTGATCATCGCCGATCTCCTCGGGTTCCCCCCTTCGGCGTACGAAGACCTGCTCACGTGGTCCGACGACCTCATCCGCGCGACGACGGTGGACCCGAGCCCCGAGGTGCAGCTGAAGGGCATGGAAGCGGGGTTGGCGTTCCGTGAGTTCCAGCTCGGGGTGATCGCCGATCGGAAGGCGAACCCGGCCGACGACCTCGTGAGCACGCTCATCCATGCCGAGGTCGACGGCCAACGACTCGACGAAGAGTCCGTCGTCCAAGAGTCGCTGCTGATCCTGATCGGCGGCGACGAGACGACCCGCCACGTCATCACCTGCGGGATGCTCGCGCTGATGGAGCACCCCGACCAGCGGGCCATCCTGGCTGCACAGCCGGACGCGATGACCACGGGTGTCGAGGAGCTCCTCCGGTGGGTCTCGCCGATCAAGAACATGTCGCGAACCGTCACTCGCGATCTCGAGTTCGGCGGGCAGCAGCTCCGAGCCGAGGATCAGTTGATGCTGATCTACCCCTCGGCCAACCGGGACCCCGCCGTCTTCGATCGCCCCGATCAGCTCGACGTCCTGAGGGACCCCAACCCTCATCTCGCCTTCGGCTTCGGGCCCCACTTCTGCATGGGTGCGGCGCTCGCCCGCTTGGAGCTGAAAGTGATGTTCGGAGAAGTCCTGCGCCGGCTCCCCGATCTCGAACTGGCCACCAGCGAGCCCCTGCCGTTCCGGGCGTCGAACTTCATCACCGGACCCGAGGCGATGCCCGTCCGTTTCACCCCGACTCCCGCCGCATGAACCAGAGAGGCAACACGATGAGCGCAGCCCGTTACACGATCATCACCGCCGACAGCCACGCCGGGGGCAGCCACGCCCAGTACCGGGAGTACCTCGACCCGGACCTTCGCGACGACTTCGACGGCTGGCGGGGCAAGTACAAGAACCCGTTCAAGGACCTGCGCGACGATCGCCGCACTCGCAACTGGGACAGTGAGCTGCGCTGGCGGGAACAGGAAGCCGACGGTGTGGTGGGCGAGGTCGTGTTCCCCAACACGGTTCCTCCGTTCTTCCCGAGCTTCGTCCTGTTCGCCCAGCCACCCAATGACGACGAGTACCGGCACCGACTCGCCGGTATCCGGGCGCACAACCGTTGGCTCGTCGATTTCGTGGGCGAATGTCCCGAGCGGCGGGCCGGCATCGGCCAGATCTTCACCAACGACATCGACGATGCGATCGCGGATGCCCACTGGATCAAGGACCACGGGTTGCGCGGTGGTGTGCTACTGCCCAACGTGGCGCCCGACGTGCACTGGGTGAAGCCGCTCTACGACCCGGCCTACGATCCGCTGTGGGCAGTGCTCCAGGACCTGGAACTACCGGTGAACGTGCATGGCGGCACCGGAACCCCGAACTACGGCAGCTACCCCGTGAGCCAGCTGCTGTACATCACCGAGGTGAGCTTCTACTCGCAACGCCCGCTGGTCCAGCTGCTGTTGGCGGGCGTGTTCGAGCGGTTCCCGAGGCTCAAGTTCGTGATGACCGAGACCGGGGCCTCGTGGATCCCCGGGCTCTTGCACCAGCTCGACAGCGTGTGCATCAAGATCCGCGACACCGGCGCGACGGGAGAGATCAGGTACACCGGCGACATCATCCAGCCGCTGTTGCCGAGCGAGTACTTCCAACGCCAGTGCTACGTGGGGGTGAGCCAACCCCGTCCGGCGGATGCGGCAGTGATGGAGCTCTACGGACACGGGCACTTCATGTGGGGCAGCGACTACCCGCACGACGAGGGCACGTTCCCGTACACCCGGGAGCACCTTCGTCAGGTCTTCCCGGGCCGTTCCGAGGCGGTGCTGCGCGATGTCCTCGCCAACAATGCGGCCGACCTCTACGGGTTCGACCTGGCCGCCCTCCAGCCCCATGCCGATCGGGTCGGACCGACGGTCTCGGAGTTGGCCGAACCGCTCGTCGAGTTGCCCGCCGAGCCGAACGACGCGCTGCTCGCTGGTGCCGGGATCGGCTGACTTGGCAACATCGTGACTCATGACCCCCGTCACACCTCGTAGTCTCGGGGCGTGAAAGAGCTCATCTACCACCGTCTCCTGCTCCCTTCCGTCGACCGCAACGCCGACCGCCCGTGTGCGACGAACGCGGCGTCGGCGACCAGTTCGACGTTCGGCGAGCATCTCGGTCAGGTCGCCAAGCTCATCGGCGGGCTGCGTGACCTGGGCGTCGGCCGTGGCGATCGATTCGCCGTGCTGATGCTCAACTCGTCCGAGTACCTCGAGCTCTACCACGCGGCGTTCCTCGGGGGAGGCGTGGTGAACCCGCTGAACCTGCGGTTGGCGCCAAAGGAACTCGCCTACGTGTTGCGGGACTCCGAGACCAAGGTCTGCTTCGTCGATGCCATCTTCGCCCCGCTGATCGAGGCGGTGAAGGCCGATGCGGGGCTGGAGCACGTGGTGCTCGTCGGTCCCGGCGACGGCCCGCACACCGTCCGTTACGGCGACCTGCTCGGCTCGGCAACGCCGGTGATCCCTGACGAGGGCGAGGAGACCGACCCGGCCGTGCTCATGTACACGGGCGGTACCACCGGGCTCCCGAAAGGTGTGCTGCTCGACCAGCGCGGCGAGATCCTGAACGCCTACCACGTGATGATGACGCTGCACCTCGGGCGCGACACCGTGAACCTGATCCAGACGCCGATGTTCCACGCCGCCAGCATGTTCGGCGTGCTCGGGGGTCCTGCCGTCGGCGCTCACAGCGTGATCGTCCCGATGTTCGAGCCGACCGCGGTGATGAAGGCGGTCGAGGCGTACTCACCGACGACCACCGTGATGGTGCCCACCATGATCGGCATGACGATGGCGCATCCCGAGTTCCGCCCGGCCGGGCTCGCGAGCTTCACCGATCTCGTCTACGGCGCTTCGCCGATGCCCGTGGCCCTCCTCGAGAAGCTGCTCGCGATGTACCCGCAGACCAACATCTGGCAGGGGTACGGCATGACCGAGTGCTCCAGCGTGCTCACGCTCCTCGGGCCCAAGGAGCACCGCGAAGGCGGCGGCTACCTCCGCTCCGCGGGCCTGCCCATGCCGGGCGTCGTGCTGTCGATCCAGGACGACGAGGGCAACGTGCTCCCCACCGGGCAGGCAGGCGAGGTGTGTGCGCGAGCGGGCAACTTCATGATCGAGTACTGGAAGAAGGCCGATGCCACCGCCGAGGCCTTCCGCGGTGGTTGGTACCACACGGGCGACGCCGGCTACCTCGACGCCGATGGCTACCTCTATCTCGTCGATCGGGTGAAGGACATGATCGTCACCGGTGGCGAGAACGTCTACTCGACCGAGGTCGAGAACGCGCTCGGGCTGCATCCCGCCGTGCTGCAGGTCGCGGTGATCGGCATCCCGAGCGAGCAGTGGGGCGAGGCCGTGCACGCCATCGTCGTGTTCCGCGTTGGCGCCACCGTCGAGGCGGAGGAGCTCATCGCCCACGTCCGCGGCGAGATCGCCGGGTACAAGGTGCCCAAGAGCGTGGAGTTCCGCACTGAGCCGCTGCCCCTGTCGGGCGCCATGAAGGTGCTCAAGCGTGACCTTCGGGCGCCGTACTGGGAAGGCCGCGAGCGAGCCGTCAACTGACGGTGGCCGGCCTCAGCGCCCACGAGCGTTACCGGTTCGACCTCGACGGCTACATCGTGCGCCGGGGCGTCCTGGGACGACGTGAGTTGGCCACCCTGGAGCGAGCGACCGACGACCTCCGGTTCCCGGAGCCGGGGTCGACGATCGCCAGCCAGAGGTTCGGGGGCCATCTCGCGGCGCACCAGTCGTTCCGCGACCTCATCGATCACGAGGGTGTGCTGGGCGTGCTCGTCGATCTGTGCGGTCCGGCGGTCCGACTCGATCACGCCTACGGGCTCGCCATGGCGTCGGGCACCGATGGTCTGGGCCTGCACGGCGGGGGGACCCCGCACGACCCGTCGCAGTTCTCCGCAGTGCGCGACGGAAGGTTGTTCAACGGTTTGGTCTCGGTGATGTGGGCTCTGGTCGATCACCCCGCCCGGCGGGGAGGCTTCTGCTGCATCCCGGGGAGCCATCGGGCCAACTTCGCCCTGCCCACGCCCGTCGATCCGTCGTGGGTGCTCGAAGTGCCGATGGCGGCCGGCGATGTGCTCGTCTTCACCGAAGCGTTGACCCACGGCACCAGCACGTGGCGAGCGCGTCATCAGCGTCGAGCGCTGTTCTACAAGTACGCCCCCGGCCACATGGCCTGGGGACCCGACTACACCGACCTCGCCGCACTTTCGCCGCTGTTGACGGCCCGCCAGCAACGGCTGATCCAAAAGCCGTCGATCTACGGTCACGACCCCGTCGGGTGAGTGACAATGGACGATGCCCAACGCCGTGGTTCCTGTCGATCTCGACTTCTTCGTCGACCCGCCATGGCAGTTCGACGTGAGCGGTGTGCTCGACGCCACCCCGGCGGCGGCCTGGGCCGCGTTCACCGACGATGCCGGTTGGAGCACGTGGTTCGAGGGATGCAAGGAGTGCCGCTCCACGAGTGATCCCGTCGGCGGGATCGGTTCCACCCGCTCGATCTCGGTGCGAGGACTGCGCGTCGATGAACGGTTCATCGGGTGGGAGCCGCAGCGATTGTGGGCATTCACCGTGGTCGGTCTCCGCCCGCAGTTCGCCCGTCGCATGGCCGAGCGAGCCGCCTTCCGCGAGCTACCCGATGGTCGGACCCGGATCGACTACCGCATCGCGGTGGAGCCCTCGTGGTGGGCGAAGCCGATGAAGGTGGCCATCGGAACGGGCGTTCGACGATCGTTCGCGGCCAGCTTCGCGGCGCTGAATCGGCAGTTGAACCGCTCCGGGAGCGCCTGAGCATCGCTGCGCGACGGACCGGCACCTTCGGCAGCGACGCGCCGCCCGCAGCCGGCGACGAGCGTTTCGTCGCACGAGGAGTCGGCTCGTAACCTGGTGCGGTCCCCCGAACCGACCGTGGAGCGAACCCGATGCGCAGTGCCAAGGATTTCTTCAAGCCGCTTGCGGTCGGGGCCCCAGCACCGGTTCGTGAGATCCCGTTCCGGCCGTCGCGGATGATCCACTTCTTCCCGCCCCAGCTCGACAAGGTCGTCGCCAAGCTCCCCGACATCGTGCCCACGGTCGACGTGCTCCTCGGCAACCTCGAAGACGCGATCCCGATGGCCGACAAGGAAGCGGCCCGCCAGGGATTGGTCAAGGTCGGCCGTACCGTCGACATGGGCACCACCCAGCTGTGGACCCGGGTGAACTCGCTCGATTCGCCGTGGGTGCTCGACGACCTCACGGTGCTCGTCGGTGAGATCGGCGACAAGCTCGACGTCATCATGATTCCCAAGGTCGAGGGCCCTGAAGACATCCACTACGTGGACCGGCTGCTCGCCCAGCTCGAGGCCAAGGCCGGGTTGACCCGGCCCATCCTGGTGCACGCGCTGCTGGAGACCGCCCGCGGCGTCGCGAACGTCGAGGAGATCTGCGCGGCCTCGCCCCGGATGCAGGGTCTGTCGCTCGGCCCGGCCGACCTGGCCGCCAACCGGCGGATGAAGACCACGCGCGTGGGCGGCGGTCATCCCGGCTACCTGGTTCGCCAGGACCCCGACGCCTCGTCACCCGACGCGCCACGCGCCACGTACCAACAGGACCTCTGGCACTACACCATCGCCCGGATGGTCGACGCGTGCGCGTTGAACGGGATCCTCCCGTACTACGGCCCGTTCGGCGACATCAAGGACACCGTGGCCTGCGAGGACCAGTTCCGCAACGCCTACCTGCTGGGGTGCGTCGGGGCGTGGTCGTTGCATCCGGTGCAGATCGAGATCGCCAAGCGAGTGTTCAGTCCCGACCCGAGCGAGGTGGCCCATGCCATGCGCGTGATCGAGGCGATGGGCGACGGCACCGGCGCCATCATGCTCGACGGCAAGATGGAGGATGACGCCTCGGTCAAGCAGTGCAAGGTGGTCGTCGAGCTCGCCCGGCAGCTCGGTGAGCGTGATCCCGTGCTCGCCGCCTCGTACGGCTTCTGAGCGATCGCCCACCATCCAGCCGACCCGAACCACAGGAGCTCTCGATGAACGAGGATCTGCGCCCCCGGCGCTCCGTGCTCTACATGCCCGCCGCCAACGCCCGCGCCCTCGAGAAGGCTCAGACCATTCCGTGCGACGCCATCATCTTCGACCTCGAGGATGCCGTCGCACCCGATGCCAAGGAACTCGCCCGGGCCCAGGCGTGCGCGGCGGTCACGTCCGGCGCCTACGGCAACCGTGAGCTCACCATCCGGTGCAACGGACTCGACACGCCGTGGGGCGCCGACGATCTCGCCGCGGCGGCGGCCGCCTCACCGGCCGCTGTGGTGATCCCGAAGGTGTCGGGGGTGGCGTACCTGGAACGGATCAGTGCGGCGCTCGATGCCGCCGGCGCGCCCGACAGCGTGAAGATCTGGGCCATGGTCGAGACGCCCGAGGCGATGTTCAACGTGCGTGAGATCGCTGCGTTCGAGTGGGTGTCGGTGCTCGTCATGGGCACCAACGACCTGGCCAAGGAACTCCGGGCGCAACTCGTCCCGGGCCGCGCTCCACTGGTGGCGCACCTGGCGACCGCACTGCTCGCGGCACGCGCCGCCGGCAAGGTGATCCTCGACGGCGTCTACAACGACGTCCGCGATGCCGAGGGCTTCGAGCGCGAGGCCCGCCAAGGATTCGAGCTCGGCTTCGACGGCAAGACGTTGGTCCATCCGAGCCAGGTGGAGCCGACCAATGCCATCTGGGCACCCAGCGAGGCCGATGTCGAGCACGCCCGCCGGGTGATCGACGCCTTCGTCGCAGCCGAGGCCGAGGGCAGGGGTGTCGTGACCGTCGACGGCCGCATGATCGAGAACCTCCACGTCGACAACGCCCGCCGGGTGCTCGCGGTTGCCGAGGCCATCGCCGACCTCGGCTGATTCCCGAAGCCGTCAGGCGCCGAAGAACGACCCGGACCTCGCCGGCCCTTGAAATGTCAGGTTTCGACACGATTCAAGAGGAGTGGGAACGACGCGGATTCGAGGCGCTTCGAGGCCCGCCCGCATCGTTGCCGTTGCCGTCGGCCTGCCCCTGATCATCGGCGGGTTCGTTGCGACGGTCAAGGAGACCAACAACCGTCGCCGGACTGATGTCTTCGAGAGCATGTCCGGGGTCGCCAAGGAAGAGGCGGCCCGATTGGACGAGTACTTCAGCCGGTCACGAGATGTGATGCTGCTGGCCGCGAACAATCCCGCCCTGCGGGACTTCTTCGCGCTGCCTGGCGAACGGGCCGATCGCTTGGCGCGGGCCAGCCGGACGGTTCGTGACGTCGGCGGCACGCTCGCGTTCATCGCTGAGCTCTACAACGGCAAGATCGGCGAGATCTGCTTCATCGATCGTGGGGGCGCGGAGATCGCCCGGATGACGAACGGCGCTCCGGCACCGCCCGACGAGCTGTCGCTCGACGAGGCCGAGAACGCGTTCTTCATCAACACCGTGGCGGCTGCTCCCGGCGTCGTCGTCCAGGCGACGCCGTATCTCTCGCCCGACACCGGTGAGTGGGTGATCTCCAACTCGACCCTGGTCACGGGACCGAGCGGGGCATCCGACGCCGTGCTCCACTTCGAGGTGTCGCTCGAGAGCTTCCGTCCGCTCTTGCAAACCAACGACGACTACGTGAGCCAGGTGTTCGACGCCGCAACAGGACGGGTCCTGGTCGACAGCCGCGAGCGCAACGGTTCGAGCGAGCTCATGGCGAGCGACCGCGAGGCGGTGTTCCGGGACCTCGTTGCTGAGCTCCAGCCGGCCGGAACGATCGAGCTCGACGGCGATCAGATCTCCTACGTCAGGGTCCCCACCACCGACGGTAACGAGAACCAATGGGTCGTGGCGGTCTCGAGCCCGGCGGTGGCGACCGGCTGGCTCAGCGGCGTGCGCCGGACCACCCTGATCACGTTCCTGTCCGCTGCCATGCTCATCGCCGTGGCCGCCATCGAGCGCGCGGTCGGCTCGGCGTCGGCTCGTCGATGCTGCACTGACCGATGAGCTCACCAATCTGCCGAACCGGCGACTGTTCCACGATCGAGCATCCCAAGCCCTCGCCCACCACGCCCGATCCGCCACGACCACAGCCATCCTGCTGCTCGACCTCGATCGGTTCAAAGAGGTCAATGACACCCTCGGCCATCGCGCCGGCGACGATCTGCTCAAGGCCATCGCCCCTCGACTCGAAGGGGTGCTGCGGCCGAACGACACCCTGGCCCGGCTCGGCGGTGACGAGTTCGCCATCCTCCTTCCGGCGCTCCCCAGTGAGGCCGCAGCGTCGATGATCGCCGATCGAGTGCTGCAGGCGTTCCACGATCCGTTCGTCGTCGAAACACTCGAGATCGCCATCGAAGTGTCAATCGGTCTCGCGACGAGTCCGGCCGACGGCGAGGACGTCGACACATTGCTGCAGCACGCTGACGTCGCCATGTACGCAGCGAAGAACGGGCGACTGGGAGTCGTCCGTTTCCACCGCTCGCTCGAAGTCTTCCAGCCGGAACAGCTGACGATGTTCGGTGAACTCCGCAGGGCCATCGACCTCGGTGAGCTGCTGTTGCAGTACCAGCCGAAGGTCGACTTGGGCACAGCGCGGATCAGCGGGGTGGAGGCACTCGTCCGTTGGCGTCGCGCCGACGGCACCATCGTCCCGCCGATGGACTTCCTCCCGCTTGCGGAGCACACCGCCCTGATCCACCCGCTCACCGACTTCGTACTCGATACCGCCCTTCGTCAGTGCAGGATCTGGCGGGACGAGGGCCTCGATCTCACGGTTGCGGTCAACGTGTCGTGTCGTAGCCTGCTCGATAGGTCCTTCCCGGCGAAGGTCCACCAGGCCCTCGAGGCCCATGGCGTCGCGGCGGATCTGCTCGAGGTGGAAGTCACCGAGAGCACGATCATGGCCGACCCGGTCTGTGCCCGTGAGGTGCTGGAGGCAGTGCACGAGCTCGGCGTCAAGGTCGCGATCGATGACTTCGGCACCGGGTACTCGTCGCTGACCTACTTGAAGTCGCTCCCGATCGACACGTTGAAGATCGACCGTTCATTCGTCACCGACCTCCTCACCGACGCCAACGACTTCGTGATCGTTCAATCGGTGATCGACCTCGGCACGAAGTTCGGCATGCGGATCGTCGCCGAAGGCGTCGAGGACGCAGCCACGGCGGCCGCGCTGTACGCGAGTGGCTGCCATAGTGGTCAGGGCTACTTCTGGCGACGCCCGGTCTCGGCCGACGAGATCTCCGAGCTGATGAGGCCCACGATCGATCACGAGGGTTGATCCAGCCGCCGAGTCATGGTGAGCTCGACGGCGCAGGGTCTGTCAACAGCGCGGCGAGTCGCACGGCCCAATACGCCTCTACAACTCGATCTCGGTCGGGCCGAGCACTCGGGTTGCCATGGGGCGAGCGTCGGCCGGTGCGCGGGTCCGGGCCGCAGCGCTTCCGGGTCGGTGGTCCGGTGGTGACCGACGCCACGATCCGCCGAGGCGAGCGGCACCCGGCGATGATGGGCGGGGCGCTCGTGGCGCCGAGACCTGGAGGTCCTGATGAGCGACGAACTCGTGTTGATCGACGAGCCGGCACCGCATGTGCGGCGTTTCACCCTGAACCGGCCCGAGAAGCGCAACGCGTTGAACCACCCGCTGCGTGGCGCGATCCTCGACGGCCTGCGCGCCGGCGACCAGGACCCCGACGTGCACGTGATGATCATCCGGGGTGCGGGACCGTCGTTCTCGGCCGGCTACGACCTCGGCGGCGGCAACGAGGGCCACGAGTACCCCTTCTACACGCCGGGGGGCGCGGGTCAGTGGCCCCGTCACGTGACCGAAGGGTGGATGAGCATCTGGGATCTGGCCAAGCCCGTGATCGCCCAGGTGCACGGGTATTGCCTGGCCGGCGGCAGCGAACTGGCGACCGGATGTGATCTGGTCTACATCGCCGAGGACGCCAAGATGGGCTACCCGGCGGTGCGTTTCGGTGTGCCTGACATGCACTTCCACGCCTGGTTCCTGGGGATGCGGCGAGCGATGGAGATGATGGTCACCGGCGACTCCGTCACCGGGATCGAAGCCGTGGCCGAGGGCTGGGCCAACCGGGCGTTCCCCGCCGATGAGCTCGACGATGCCGTGGTCGCGCAGGCCACTCGTATCGCCGCGCTGCCACCCGAGGTGGTGCAGCTGAACAAGCGGGTCGTGCACCGCCAGATGGACTACATGGGCATGCGGTCGGGAATCCGGGCCGGCACCGAACTGTGCGGTCTCGGCACCTACACCCAGGCGATGGCGGACTTCATGGCCTCGGCCGGCGAGAAGGGGCTCACCGGGGCGCTCCAGGCACGTGACGAACCGTTCGGTGACTACCGCTCCAGCCACGGGGGAGACTCGACCTCGTCGTGACCGCCGAACCCGTGGTCCTGGCCGGGCACGGCCTCACGCTCACCCAGGTCGTCGCGGTCGCCCGCCATGGTGCCGCGGTGCGCCTGGCGGACAGGGCGCGCGACGAGATGCGCGCGTCGGCTCGGTTGGTTGACGGGTTCGTGGCCTCCGGCGACCCGGTCTACGGCGTCACCACCGGCTTCGGCGCGCTGGCCAACACGGTGATCCCGGTGGAGCGCACGGCCGAGCTCCAGGTCGCGCTGATCCGCTCGCATGCGGCAGGGATGGGCGACGAGGTCGAACCCGAGGTCGTGCGGGCGCTCCTGCTCCTTCGGGCCCGGAGCCTGGCGATGGCTCGCTCGGGCGCCCGGCCCGAACTCGTCGATCAACAGCTGGCTCTGTTGAACGCCGGTCTCACGCCGGTCGTGCGGGAGCACGGGTCGCTCGGGGCGAGCGGTGACCTCGCCCCGCTCAGCCATTGCGCACTGGCGCTCATCGGCGAGGGCGAGCTGCGCACCGCTGACGGACGGCTGCTCCCGGGCGCGGTGGCGCTGGCCGAAGCGGGCCTCGCACCACTCACGCTGCGCGCCAAGGAGGGCTTGGCGCTCATCAACGGCACCGACGGCATCCTCGGCATGCTGTTGCTCGCCATCGACGACGTGTCGAACCTGGTCCGGCTCGCCGACGTGACGGCATCGATGACGGTGGAGGGCCTGCTCGGCACCGATCGAGCGTTCGCCCCCGACCTGCAGGCCCTGCGGCCGCAGGTCGGTCAGGCCGCGAGCGCCCGCAACATGCGCCGACTCCTCGCGGGTTCGCCGATCGTCGCCAGCCATCGTGAAGGCGATTCGCGCGTGCAGGACGCGTACTCGCTGCGATGCACCCCCCAGGTGCACGGCGCAGCACTCGACACGCTGCGCCATGCCCGCACGATCGCCGAGCGGGAGCTCGAGGCGGCCATCGACAACCCGATGATCATGCCCGACGGGCGGGTCGAGTCCTGCGGCAACTTCCACGGTGCGCCGGTGGCAATGGTCTGCGACTTCCTCGCCATCGCGATCAGCGAGCTGTCGGCCATCGCCGAGCGCCGCACCGACCGCATGCTCGATGTCAACCGGTCCCATGGCCTGCCGCCGTTCTTGACCAGCGACCCCGGCGTGAACTCCGGCTACATGATCGGGCATTACACCCAGGCCGCGATGGCGATGGAGAACAAGCGCCTCGCAGCGCCCGCCTCGGTCGACTCGCTGCCCACCAGCGGAATGCAGGAGGACCACGTCTCGAACGGGTGGGCCGCGGCTCGCAAGCTCCGCCGATCGGTCGACAACCTCCGGCGGATCCTTGCCGTCGAGCTGGTGTGTGCGGGCGCCGCGATCGACTTCCGGGGCCCGCTGTCACCCGGGCTCGGCACCGGTGCTGCGTTGGGAGCGCTGAGGACCCAGGTCGCCGGTCCTCGGGCCGATCGATGGCTCTCGCCCGACCTCCTGGCCGCCGAGGCATTGCTCGCCGACGGCACGGTGTTGGAAGCTGTCGAATCTGTCGTCGGAACGCTGGAGGTGCTCTGACATGACCGCCGGATCCCGCCCCGTCCGGGCGCCCCGTGGCACGGAGCTGAGCTGCCGCGGGTGGCCGCAAGAGGCTGCGTTCCGGATGCTGCAGAACAACCTCGACCCCGAGGTGGCCGAGCGTCCCGACGACCTCGTGGTCTACGGCGGTACCGGTCGCGCGGCGCGTTCGTGGGCCGCGTTCGACGCCATGACCCGAACGCTGCGGACCCTCGCCGCCGACGAGACGATGCTCGTGCAGTCGGGCAAGCCGGTGGGCGTGTTCCGGACCCACGAGTGGGCTCCTCGGGTGCTGATCGCCAACTCCAATCTCGTGCCCGAGTGGGGCACCTGGGACGAGTTCCGCCGGCTCGAAGACCTCGGCCTCACGATGTACGGCCAGATGACGGCGGGATCGTGGATCTACATCGGTACCCAGGGCATCCTCCAAGGCACCTACGAGTGCTTCGCCGAGATCGCCCGCCGTCGCTTCGGTGGCAGCCTCGCCGGCACGATCACCCTCACCGCGGGGCTGGGCGGCATGGGCGGTGCTCAGCCCCTCGCCGTCACCATGAACGATGGCGTGGCGTTGTGCGTCGAGGTCGATCCATGGCGGGCTCATCGGCGCGTCGAGACCCGCTATCTCGACGAGGTCACCGACTCGATCGAGGATGCCGTCGCCCGCTGCACCCGGGCGCGCGACGAGCGCCGGGCGCTCTCGGTCGGGTTGGTCGGCAACGCCGCAGTCGTGCTGCCGCGCCTGCTGGAGCTCGGCTTCCCGGCCGACATCGTCACCGACCAGACGAGCGCCCACGATCCGCTGAGCTACGTGCCCGCCGACCTGACGGTCGAGGCCACGGCCGAGATGGCGCGAACCGACCCGCAGGAGCTGATCCGCCGATCGCGCGAATCGATGGCGGTTCACTGCCGGGCGATGGTGGGGTTCCTCGATCAGGGCAGCGAGGTCTTCGACTACGGCAACAGCTTGCGCACCGAGGCGAAGTTGGGCGGCTTCGAGCGGGCGTTCGACTACCCGGGCTTCCTGCCGGCGTACATCCGCCCGCTGTTCTGCGAGGGCAAGGGCCCGTTCCGGTGGGTCGCCCTGTCGGGTGACCCCGCCGACATCGCCGCCACCGACCGGGCGGTGCTCGAGGAGTTCCCCGACGACGAAGGGCTGGCCCGGTGGATCCGCCTCGCCCAGGAGCGGGTGGCGTTCCAGGGCCTGCCGGCGCGCATCTGCTGGCTCGGATACGGAGAGCGACATCGTCTCGGCCTGCGGTTCAACGAGATGGTGAAGCGGGGCGAGCTCAGCGCACCCATCGTCATCGGACGCGATCACCTCGATTCAGGATCGGTCGCATCGCCGTACCGCGAGACCGAATCGATGCTTGACGGGTCCGATGCCATCGCCGACTGGCCGCTGCTCAACGCGCTCGTGAACACGTCGTCGGGCGCCACGTGGGTGAGCATCCACCACGGTGGGGGAGTCGGCATCGGGCGCTCCATCCATGCCGGGATGGTGGCCCTGGCCGACGGCACCGCCCTCGCGGCCGAGAAGCTCAGCCGGGTGTTGACCACTGATCCGGGCATGGGGGTGATCCGGCACGCCGATGCCGGCTACGACCGCGCGATCGAGGTGGCCGACGAGCGAGGCGTGCGGCTGCCCATGCGAGAGGCTTGACCGTTGACGGTCCGGGAGATCGCGACGGTCGGCCACCCCGTGCTCCGCGCACCGACGCGCGAGGTGTCCCCCGATGAGCTGGCATCGCCGGAGATCCAGCAGCTGATCGACGACATGATCGACACGATGCGGGCCGCGAACGGGGCCGGCATCGCCGCCAACCAGGTGCACGAATCGGTCCGCATCACCGTGATCGAAGTGAACGACAACCCTCGGTACCCCTACAAGCCGAAGATCCCCCTCACGGTGGTGGTGAACCCCGTCATCGAGCCGCTCGACGACGAGCTCGTCGAGATCAACGAAGGCTGTCTGTCGGTGCCGAACCTGCGCGGCAACGTGTTCCGCCACGTCAACGTGCGAGTGCGATACCTCGATCGCTACGGCATCGAGCACGACGAGATCAAACGAGGATTGACCGCGGGGACGTTCCAACACGAGTGCGACCATCTGGACGGCCTGCTGTTCCTCGACCGTGTGGCCGACACCAGGACGCTCACCACGTGGGAGCAGTTCGAGCGATTCCACCGCGACGCGTTCGTCGAACGGATCACCGCGTTCGTCGAACGGATCGGTTCGTGACGCGATGACGAGCGCGCGTTTCCACTGCGAGCTCGCCTGGCTCGGTGGTGATCAGGTGGCGGCCGACGTCGTGGTCGACGTGGCCGACGGGTCGATCGTCGCGGTGACCGCCGACCAGCCGTGCCCCGCCGACGCGATGCGACTCGCCGGGGTGACCCTGCCCGGGTTGGCCAACGCCCACAGCCATGCCTTCCATCGGGGTCTTCGAGGCCGGACCCAGGTGGGATCGGGCTCCTTCTGGGCATGGCGCGAGCAGATGTACGCGCTCGCCGAGCGATTGACCCCGGACTCGTATCACGAGCTGGCACGAGCCGTCTTCGGCGAGATGGTGATGGCCGGGATCACGTGTGTGGGTGAGTTCCACTACCTGCACCACGGCGCGTCGGGCGTGCCGTACACCGATCCGAACGCCATGGGCGCGGCGGTGGTGTCGGCCGCGCAGGAAGCGGGGCTACGGATCACCCTGCTCGACACCTGTTACCTGCACGGCGGGGTGGGGGTCGGACTGAACGACGTCCAGCAACGCTTCGGCGACGCCGACGCGTTGTCGTGGGCGACGCGCGCCTCGGAGCTCGAGGAACTCACCGGTGAGCGGGTTCGCCTCGGGGCCGCGATCCATTCGGTGCGCGCCGTCGATCCCACCTCGATGCAGATCGTGTCGGCCTGGGCGGCCGGGCGGGGCGTGCCGCTGCACGCCCACGTGTCCGAACAACCGGCCGAGAACCAACAGTGCCACGCCGCGTACGGGTGCACACCCGTCGAGCTGCTCGACCGCCACGGCGTGCTCACCGACCGGTTCACCGCGGTTCACGCGACCCACCTCACCGAGGCCGATGTCGGGCTGCTCGGTGCGCATCGCTGCTTCGCCTGCTTCTGTCCCACCACCGAACGAGACCTCGCCGATGGCATCGGGACGGCACGGGCCCTTCGTGACGAAGGCGCCCGCCTCACGCTGGGCAGCGACTCGCACGCCGTGATCGATCTCTTCGAAGAGGCGCGCGCCGTCGAGCTCGACGAGCGGTTGGCGAGCGGGGTGCGGGGAAGCCACGATGCGCAGTCGCTGATGCACGCGGCCACCGCCGCGGGTCACGAGTCGCTGGGATGGCCCGAAGGTGGCCGCATCGAGGTGGGCGCGCTCGCCGATCTGGTGACCGTGGGCTTGGGCTCGGTGCGATTGGCGGGCACCGCCGGCGAACACGCGCTCGAATCGATCGTGTTCGCGGCGACGGCCGCTGATGTGATCCATGTCGTGGTCGGCGGCCGCACGGTCGTGGCCGACGGCCGGCACCTGACGATCGATGTCGCCGCCGAGCTGGCGCGCACACTGGGGTCCTGGTGAGCGCCGCCGCCACGGCCGCCGACTCCGCCCGCAGCGCCGGCACGACCACCGTCGTCGACGGCATCGGGCTCCTCGTCACCGGCGACCCCGCACTCGGCGAGGGTCCGCTCGGGGTGATCCGCCAGGCCTCGGTCGTGTTCGAAGGCGATCGGATCGTGGCCGTGGGGCCCGCCGGAGCCGTGGCCGATCGGCGCATCGATGCCGAGGGAGCATGCGTGATCCCTGGCTTCGTCGACAGCCACACCCATCTCGTGTTCGCCGGCGACCGCAGCGAGGAGTTCGCCGCCCGCATGGCCGGTCGGCCGTACGACGCAGGCGGGATCGCGGTGTCGGTCGCCGCGACCCGGAGCGCCAGCACCGACGAGTTGCGGTTGCTCGCCGCTGCACGACGAGCCGAGGCCCGCCGGGCCGGCATCACGACGGTGGAGATCAAGTCGGGCTACGGACTCGCGGTGAACGAGGAGGCTCGCTGTCTCGCGGTGGCGGCCGAACTCACCCGCGACGCCACCTTCCTCGGCGCCCACGTCGTGCCCCCCGAGTTCACCGGGCGAGCCGACGACTACGTCGAGCTGGTTCGTACCGAGATGCTCGCCGCTGCGGTCGGGGCGGGGGCGAGGTGGATCGATGCGTTCTGCGAAGTCGGCGCCTTCGACGCCGATCAGTGCCGAGCGGTGCTGGAAGCAGGTGCCGCGGCCGGTCTGGGCCTACGCCTCCATGCCAATCAACTCGGATTCGGGCCCGGCGTGCAGCTCGGGGTGTCGCTCGGATGTGCATCGGTCGACCACTGCACCTACCTGACCGACGACGACATCGCGGCGCTGGCCGGGAGTGAGACGGTCGCCACGTTCTTGCCCGCGACCGACTTCTCCACCCGTCAGCCCTACCCCGATGCCCGGCGAGCGATCGATGCCGGAGTCTCGGTCGCGCTGGCGACGAACTGCAATCCCGGCTCCAGCTACACCACGTCGATGTCGTTCTGCATCGCGCTCGCCGTCCGTGACCTGCGAATGACGCCGGAGGAGGCACTCGTGGCGGCCACGGCAGGCAGTGCCCGTGCCCTGCGACGCGACGACGTGGGTCGCATCGCCCCCGGCAGCCGTGCCGACCTGGTGGTGCTCGACGCGCCGTCGTACACCCATCTCGTCTACCGGCCCGGCGTGCCGCTCGTCGGTCGCGTGATCGAGGCCGGCATCGGCTGATCCGCCTCGACTCTCGCGGAGTCTGCATCCAGCACGGCCCCTCGACGCGTAGAGCAGGCAACTACGCCTTTGAAGGGGATCAGTGCCATGAAACGAAGCATTCGCGTACTCCTTGCCGGAACCACTCTGCTCGTTGCCGCGGGCGCGGCGGGCTCCGGGCCGGCCACGGCCCAGAGCGCCGCTCGGATCCATCTGATCCACGGCATTCCTGCCACCGACGTCGATGTCGATGCCGGTGGCGCCGAGGTGTTCGCCGACTTCAAGTACGGGGAGACCAAGGACCTGTCGGCACTTGCCGGCCAGACCCTCACCGACCTCAAAGTGCTGGCCGCCGGCACCGAGACGGTCGCCATCGATGCCGGCGACGTGGCGCTGCCCGCCACCGGCAACTACACGATCATCGCCCACCTCACCGCTGATGGAACACCGGCTCTGGCGGTGTTCGAGAACGACGTCTCGGCCCTCGCGGCCGGGGAGGGACGCCTGGTGGTCCGCCATGCCGCCGCCGCTCCGGCGGTCGACGTGAAGGCCAACGGCGCCGTCGCGTTCGCCAACGTCGTGAACGGCAAGGAGGGCTCGGCCGACCTGCCCGCCGGAACCGTCTCCGCCGAGGTCGTCCCGGCCGGCGCATCCGAGCCGGTGGTGATCGGCCCGGCCGATCTCTCCGTGAAGGCCGGCGAGTCGCTCATCGTGTACGCCGTGGGCTCGCTCGATGCCGGCACGCTCGGTGTGCTGACCGAGTCGATCAGCGGGCTCGGCGCCGACCCGGCTCGGGTCGAGACCGGCAACACCCCGATCGACGACGACGACGGTCTGCCCATCGCGGCCATCGCCCTGTTCGCGATCGGTGCCGCTGCCATCGGTGCGACGCTCGTGCGCCGCTCCAGCCGGGCGAGCATCTGAGATGGCCCCGGCGTCCACGCCAGGGCGCCGGCGGATCGTTACGTGGGCGGTCGTCCTGTTCGGGACGACCGCCTGCGGCGCTTCCGAGGTCGGCTCATCGGCTCCCGAGCCGATCGGGTCGGGCGACCGGGGACGCTCGACGGTCGTCGACCGTTCGGGGCCGACCCCGACTGCCGCCGGCACGACCGACGCAGCGCCGGTCCCCACCGCCGCGGCGCCCTCGCCGCTGGCCGGTCTCGTCGCCGATATCGGCAGCGCCGCATACGACCCCTCCGAGCACGACCGGCCGCCCGCACCGGTGGGCATCTCGATCCCCGATCTTCGGATCGAGAGCGCGTTCGTGATCCCGGTCGGGGTCGACGACAAGGGCGATCTCGACGTTCCCGACCCGGGGGTCGTCGGATGGTACGAGCACGGTCCGGTTCCGGGGGAACCCGGCTCCACCGTGTTGGCAGCTCACGTGAACTTCAATGGTGATCCGGGCGTGTTCCGCTACCTGCGAGACCTCGAGCCCGGCGCAACGGTCACCGTCACCTCGTCTGACGGCTCGCAGCACGCCTACGTCGTCACCGAGGTCCGCCTGGTCGACAAGGACGACCTGTCCGAGATCGGGGTCTGGAGGCGAGACGGTGAACCCACGCTCACGCTCATCACGTGCGGAGGGCGCTTCGACGACGATCGGCGGCGTTACGAGGACAACGTGATCGCCGTGGCGGCGCCCGTTTGACGTCGTCGTCCGGGATGACCGCGTCGGCTCCCGCACATTGGTACCGTCTGCGCCGCCGGAGACCTCCACAGGTTCACGGCCAGACCCCGGGCCGCCTGTCACGGCGCCGGGGTCACTGCGTTCGGGGCGCCCGTTGTCAGGAGGGCTTCGGGAAGCCGGGGCCCTTTCGGGCGCGGATGTCGCGCACGTCGATCGGCTCGCGGCACGCGCTGCACACCACTTCGGCGTGCATGTCGTGGCCACACGGTTTGTGGTGGAACGTCACCGGCTCGCCCTCGGGTCCGCTCAGCCACCGGTCCCCCCAGGCTGCCATCGCCGCCAGGATCGGGTAGACCTCGCGGCCCTTCGGCGTGAGCCGATACTCGAAGCGCGGCGGGTGGTCCTGATACGCGACCTTGACCAGCAGACCGTCGTCGACGAGTTGATGGAGCCGCTGAGTGAGGATGTTGCGCCCGATCCCCAGGCCTCGCTGGAAGTCTTCGAACCGGCGGGCGCCGAGGCATGCCTCGCGGATGAGCAGCGGCGTCCATCCATCGCCGAGCACATCGATCGCCCGGGCGATCGAACACGGCCACGCCGAGGTGTCGGTGCGCTTCACGGGCGTGAGCCTAGAGGGTTGCATCTTGCTACTCACTCGTTCTATGGTCCGTTTCATGACGCAACTGACCGACGGATCGAGCAGCCAGGAGTCCGGACCTCCGGGGGAGTGGAAGCAGACCGCGTGCATCTTGTGCGAGTGCAACTGCGGGATCGAGGTCCGTCTCGGCGGGCCGGACGGTCGGCGCTTCGAACGCATCAGGGGAGACAAGGCCCACCCGGGTTCCACCGGATACACGTGCGAGAAGGCACTCCGTCTCGATCACTACCAGAACGGCCGCAACCAGCGGGTGCTGCATCCGCTGCGGCGCCGCGCCGACGGCACGTTCGAGGAGATCGACTGGGACACGGCGATTCGTGAGATCGCAGACCGGTTCATGGCAGTGCGCGACGCCCACGGCGGTGAGTCGATCCTGTACTACGGCGGCGGCGGCCAGGGGAACCACCTGGGTGGCGGCTACAGCAGCGCAACGCTCCGGGCGCTCGGCGCCAAGTTCCGGTCGAGTGCCCTGGCCCAGGAGAAGACCGGCGAGTTCTTCGTCAACGGGCGCATGCTCGGAACCGGGGTCCGCCCCGACCTGGAGCACAGCGAGGTGGCGCTGTTCGTGGGCAAGAACCCGTGGCAATCGCACGGTTTCCCCCACGCCCGCACCACGCTGAAGGAGATCGCCAACGACCCGGCCCGGTCGTTGATCGTCATCGACCCACGTCGCACCGAGACGGCCGAGCTGGCCGACTTCCACCTGGCCGTGAAGCCGGGGCGAGACAGCTGGCTGATCGGAGCCATGGTCGGGATCCTCGTCCAGGAGGGTCTCCAGGACGACACCTGGTTGGCTGCCCACGCGCTCGGCACCGACACGATCATCGAGACGTTCTCGACCGTCCCTGTGGCGGCATGGTGCGAGCTCAGCGGGGTCGACGAATCGTTGGTGCGCGCCGCGGTTCGCCGATTGGCAGCCGCATCGAGCGTGGGCGTGTTCGAAGACCTCGGTGTGCAGATGAACCGCCATTCGACGTTGGTGAGCTACCTCGAGAAGCTGCTCTGGTTGCTCACCGGGAACCTTGCAACGGTCGGATCGCAGTACGTGCCGTCGTCGCTCGTGCCACTCGGCCGACCCTCGAAGGGCGAGGCGAGCGCCAACCCGCCGTCGACTCCTGTCACCGGTTCTCGGATCATCTCCGGACTGGTCCCCTGCAACGTCATTCCCGACGAAGTGCTCACCGATCATCCCCAACGGTTCCGGGCGTTCCTCGTCGAGAGCGGCAACCCTGCTCATTCGTTGGCCGACTCGGCGCGCATGCGCGCGGCGATCGAGGCGATGGAGCTCGTCGTGGTCATCGACGTCGCCATGACCGAAACGGCACGGCTCGCCGACTACGTACTCCCGGTTCCCACCCAGTTCGAGAAGTACGAAGCGACGTACTTCAACTTCGAGTTCCCGAAGAACGTGTTCCACCTGCGACGGCCGATCCTGACCGCTCCTGAGGGCCCGTTGCCCGAGCCCGAGATCCACGCCCGGCTGGTCGAGGCGGTCGGGGCGCTCTCCGCCGAGCAGATCGCCCCGTTGCGGGCTGCGGCAGAACAGGGTCGGGGGGAGTTCGCGGCCGCGTTCTTCGCGGCGACGGCCGCCGATCCCTCGCTCGGCGCGATCGCTCCCGTGGTGCTCTATCGGACCCTCGGCCCCACCCTGCCCGACGGTGCCGCGTCCGCTGCGCTGCTGTGGGCGGCGGCCCACCGGTGTGCCCAGGCCTATCCCGACGGGGTTCGGCGGGCCGGTTTCGGTGAAGGACTCGAAGCCGGTGAGCGGCTCTTCGATGCCATCCTCGCCAGCCCGTCCGGGGTGGTGTTCACCGACGACGACTACGAGGCGTCGCTCCGCCGACTCCGCACGCCCGAGGGCAAGGTGCAGCTCGTCCTGGCCGACTTGCTCGCCGAGTTCGCGTCGCTGGCCGACGAGGTGCCACCGGGCGACGACCCCGAATGGCCCTTCCTGTTGTCGGCGGGCGAGCGCCGTTCGTTCACCGCCAACACGATCATCCGCGACCCCGCATGGCGCAAACGCGACGCGGGCGGAGCACTGCGGCTCAACCCGCTCGATGCCGCGAATCTCGGCGTGAGCGACGGGGGCAACCTCCGCCTCGTCACCAAGCGATCAGCGGTGATCGTGGGAGTCACCGTCGATCCCGCGATGCAACCCGGTCACGTGTCGATCCCGAACGGCTTCGGCCTCGACCACATCGACGCGTCGGGCGCATCCGTCACCGGCGTCGCACCCAACGAACTGACCTCGAGCGCCGATCGCGACCCGTGGGCCGGCACGCCCTGGCACAAGTCGGTGCCGGCCCGACTGGAGCCCGTGGCCTGAGCCGCTCGTCCCCCGTCCGGCGACGCCTGCAGGGTACGAGAGTTTCGCAATTCTTTCGCACCCTCCGGTCGGTCATGCGATGCGAGGATCCCTAGGGTTCGTGCGGACGCCGCCGTACCGCGTGTCGTTGTCCGCCCTCGAAGGAGCCTGCCCATGTCGCCCATCTCCCGCCGTTCGTTCCTCGCCATGGCCGCCGCAGTCGGGCCACTCGCCATCCTCGCCTCGTGCGGCGATGACGACGACGAGGCCTCGGGCGACACCACGGCGGCAGGCGCGTCGGACACAGCGGCCGGTGCGTCGGACACTGCCGCCGGGACACTGACCGGCACGCTCAACTTCTTGAACTTCACCGGCTGGGCCGGGCCCACCACGTACGCCGACTTCGCGGCGGCGTTCCCAGGCGCCACGGTCAACGAGATCGCGTGGGCCTCGAACGACGACACCATCGCCAAGGCCAAGGATCGCGCCGGCGACATCGACATCGTGCTGGTCGACGGCACCACGTTCCCGCGGCTCACCGCGATCGGCGTCCTGGCGGAGCTCGGCGACCTGCCGAACCTGGCCTTCGTCGGTGATCAGTACAAGAACAACTCATGGGATCCCGAGAACGTGAGCTTTGCTCCCACCGACCATGGTCGTACCGGCATCATCTATCGCAAGGACCTGGTCACCACCCCGCCAACCTCGTGGGCCGAGTTCTTCGCCCTCGCCCCGGAGTACTCCGGCAAGGTCGCCATGCTCGACTATCAGTTGAGTGTCATGGCCAACGTGCTCAAGATGCTCGGCAAGCCGCCGAGCTCGACCGAGCAGGCCGATGTCGACGCCGTGCTCGAGGTGCTCACCAACGTGAAGCCGCACCTGTTGGCCATCTCGACCGAGGTCGGCAAGGCCGTCGCGGCCGGAGATGCCGTGCTCGCCATGTGCGACGCCTACGACGCCCAGCTGGCCCTCACCACCAACCCCGATGTCGTTTGGGTCGACCCGAGCGAGGGCCAGGTCGGTTACCTCGAAGGGCTCGCCATCCTCGACGGCCCCCGCAACGACCTCGCTGGGCGTTCGTCAACTTCTTCCTGGAGCCGACGAACTACGCGGCATTCATCAACAACGTGGCCTCGCCCTACGTGCAGCCCAACAACGCCGGTATCGACGAGGTGCTCGAGACGTCGCCCGTGATCAACCCCCCGGCCGACGTGGTGGCCAAGCTCAGCTACCACGAGTTCCTCGGTGAGGCCCAGCCGATGTGGGACGCCGTGTGGGACGCCTTCAAGGCGGCGTGAGCCCGAGCCGCGCCGGCCACCGGGCGATTCGGACCCGATTGGGTCCGCTGGTGAGCGCCGATTGGGCGCTCGTCATCGTGGTGTGCCTGGTGCCGATCGGGTTCATGGTCGTCCGGTCGTTCGGCCGATCGAACCCGATCACGCTCGACGTCGAGCTGACCGGCACCATCGAGTCGTATCGGACGCTGTTCTCGCCGATCTATCGGCCGGTGCTGATGCGCTCGATGCTGCTGTCCGTGCAGACCGTGACGATGTGTCTCGCGATCGGAGTACCCGCCGCGTTGGCCCTCAGCCGGCTCGGCGACTCGGTGCGAACCACCGCGTTGCTCGGGCTGATGCTGCCATCGTTCGTCAGCTTCACCGTGCGGATCTTCGCGTGGCAGGGCGTGCTCGCCACCGGCGGGCCGATCGAGTCGATCACCGGCGCACGGCTGCTCTACCGCCAGCCAGCCGTGCTCATCGGGATGATCACCGCCTACGTCCCGTTGTTCATCCTCCCCGCGTATGTGGCGCTGTCACGGATTCCCCGGTCGATGATCGAGGCGGCCGCCGACCTCGGGGCGCGGCATGGTCGCCAGATGTGGTCGGTGACCCTGCCGCTCGCCCTGCCCGGCATCGCGACGGGCGCATTGCTCGTGGGGGTGCTCTCGGCCGGCGAGTTCATCGTCCCGGCGGTGCTCGGTGGGGGCAAGGTGCTGCTGCTCGGCAACATCCTGGCCGAGCGGGGCGCCGGTCGCGATCAGCCGCTGGGTGGGGCGATCACGGCCTTCCTGCTCTCGGTTTTCGCCGCGGCGGGCTTGCTGGTGCTCCTCGTCAGGCGCCGATCGGCTCGTCATGCGTGAGCGTGGTCGCGTCGCCAAGGTCGTGTTGGCCGGCGTCTTCGTGGTGCTCTATGCCCCACTCGTCTTCCTCGTCGTTGCGAGCGTGAACGACAACGAGGCGTCGACCGACTGGCGGGGCTTCACCACCCGTTGGTACACCGGTGCGTTCGACGACCCGTCGCTGCGCGACGCCGTCGGGGTGAGCGTGCGCTTGGCCGTCGCGGCATCCCTGACGGCGATGGTGGTCGGCACCGCAGCGGCGATCGCAGCTCGGAAGTCGCGCTGGTTGAAACGGGTCAACGGCGTGTTCTGCACCGCTCGCGTCGCGACACCCGAGATCATCATCGCGACCGGACTCGGGGCGATGTTGCCGGCGGCCGGCATCGCATTCGGATTCCGGCCCATGCTGATCGCCCACGTCGCCTACCTCTCGGCGTACGTGACGCTGATCGTGGGCGCCCGCGCCGCCGGCGCAAATGCCGCGATCGAGGAGGCGGCGCTCGATCTCGGAGCCGGTAAGTGGAGAGTGCTCTACGACATCGTCCTGCCCGACCTGCGCCCCGCCATCGTGTCGTCGGGCTTGTTGGCCTTGGCGTTCTCGTTCGATGACGTGGCCCTGTCGCTGGCGTTCCGCGGGCCGAACGACACGACGGTCCCGATCTACATCTTCTCCGCGGTGCAACGGCGCGTGACGCCATCGATCCACGCCATCGGAGCGATCATCGTTGCCTTGGGCGTGCTCACGTTCGTCGTAGCAGCCGCGGTGAACCGCAGTGTGGTCGGCGGCGACGTGGCGTCTCGCTCCTGAGCCCGATCAGGCGCGACCGTAGAACCCGAGCCGTTCCTCGGCGCTGAACACCACGTCCGGGCGATCGAAGAATGAAAAGACGGCGACGATGCGCTCACGATCATCGATCACCGGGGTGACCCGATGGGCGGTGTCGCGGCCGGCGAACACGGTGAGGGTGCCGGGTGCGGTGTCGGCGCGCTGCACGAACTCGTCGAGCCCGTCGACGAGGCGACCCACGCCTTCGTGATTGGGGTCCTCGGGGGTGCGCAGGTTCGTCCGGTACTCGAACACCCCGCCGTCGATGGGCGCCTGCAGGAGCAGCGTGGTGGTGAACTCCGAACGGTCGAAGTGCCAGTTCAACGCTTCGCCGTGTCGGTACGACATCACGTTCACGCGTGCCAGCGGATCGGCCATCAGGTACAGCCGATCGAGGCCCATCGCGTCGGCCAGGAAGCGACGCAGCGGTGGCCACTCGTAGATGGCGAGCAGGGGCGAACCGGTCATCCGATCGGCGCACACGGTCCGGTTCGAGGTCTCCACCTCTCGCAACGCGGGGTGGTCGGCCGCGAGCCCGGCGACCGCCGGCTGGAAGTAGACGTTGTGGGTGCGGCGGTGCAGGAAGCTCTCGTGGTCGATGAGCGGCCGCAACCCGGCGATGATGTCGCCGATCGCGCCGAGGTCGACGAACTGCTCGAGGTCGAACCTGCCGTCACGTTCGAGATCGTCGCTGCACCTGCGGACCAGCTCGGCATAGCCAGGCGATGTGGACCGGTCGAGCGGGTGGCGGTCGAGATCGACGAAGCGCGCGCCGTCGGCTTCAGACATGGTCGCGGGGGATCCGTCGATCGAACCAGCGCTCGGCGAACAGCTCGTCACCTTCGTACGCCGCGAGCCGAGCCGTCATGACGAAGGCCTCGGCGTCGCACGTCATGTCGAGGTCGGACTCGACCCGCACGTTCCACCCACCGCGGCGGTAGGTGGCCCGGCACGCCACGGACGCGGTGGCCGAGAGCGGGTCGCCGTCGACCACCGACGACGACCGCACTCGGGTGAACGACTGCTCGGTGCCGATGTCGTCGAGCACGTAGACGCCATCGTCACGTGCCGCGGTGAAGGTGGTGCGCGACTCGCCCACGTCGTGGTTGATCCAGCGGGTCTCCGAACCGGGTCGCACCTCGGTCACCGCCCCGGTTCGAGCGTCGGTCGGTGCACCGAACAGATCGGTGGGCAGGGCGGCGGCGCCGTTCGCCTCGGGGAGCGACAGCACACAGCCGGTCTCGTGCAGGCTCAACGTGGTGAGCTCCGGCATCGGCCAGATCATCGGCCACAGACTGGTCGAGACCGCCAGCCTCAGCCGCTGACCGGCGCGCACGGTCTGGGCAATGCCCTTCAGCGTGATCTCGATGTCGTAGACCGCGCCGGGCACCACTGCGGTCGGGTGTTCGTGGCTGTCGTGATGACTGAGGTTGAGCACCCCGTAGCTCAACCGCTCGACCGCGCCGTCGGGATGCACCGCGTTGAGCCGCACGGCGATGAGGGCGCTCGGACGGTCGCTCGCGACCCGGAGCCGCACGGTCGGCCGTCCGGCGATCGTCAGCGGCTCGGCGAGGACGTCGCTGTCGTAGGTGAGCGAGCCGGCGTCGTCGTGGCGCTGGTCGAGCGGCAGCTCGGGGGCGATCTTGCCGAGCCCGTATGCGCACCATTGCCCGCCGGCCAGGCCAGTGGTCAACGGGGAGCAGATCGAGGCCGTGCCGGCGTTGCGATCGGGGTCTTGCGACGCGTGGAGTAGGCCGCCCGAGGCGAGGTACCAGTTGCTCCTACCGTCGGGTGGCGACGGCCATGTGTCGAACCCGATCCACGAACCCGATCGTTCGGGGATGTGGCCCGCCGGCGCCATGGAGTCCTGGCGCCACATGCGCATCGCCGGGTCGGACTCGACTCCGGTGTCGACGTCACGGAGCCAACGGTCCCACCAGCGGGTGGCCTCCTCGAGAAAGCCGATCGCCGGGCCGGGCACGCCGTCCTGAGGGTACTTGTGGCCCCACGGACCGATGATGCCCTTGCACGGCGAGCTCAGCCGCTCGACCAGATCGAACACTGCCGCGGTGTAGCCGTCGGCCCAGCCGCTGACGGCGAGCACCGGCACCTCGATGGCGGCGTAGTCCTCGCAGACCGAGCCGTGCTTCCAGAACTCGTCGCGCCGCTGATGGTCGAGCCAGTCGGCGGGCGCCAGCGAGGCGTGCTCGATGCGGTGGCGCCACAGTTCCCGACCCCGCTCTGCCCCGACGATCTCGGGGTCGGGTGGGAAGGCGTTCATCGTGAAGAAGTACGCGCCCCACTCGAGGTTCTCCTCGTTGAGGCAGCCGCCGGTGTAGTGCACGTCGCCGTGGTAGCGATCGACGGTCGAGCACAGCGAGATGACGGCCCGCAACGCCGGCGGGCGGCGTGCCGCGATCTGCAGACCGTTGAACCCACCCCACGAGATGCCGATGATGCCGACGGCACCCGACGACCAGGATTGGCGGGCCAGCCACTCGATGACCTCGAGCCCGTCGTCCTGCTCTCGCAGGGCGTACTCATCGCCCACGAGTCCGTCGGAGTCACCCATGCCTGCGATGTCGACCCGTGCGCACGCATAACCGTGGGCGGCGAACCAACGGTGCATCCCCTCGTCACCGAGGCGGGTGCCGTCACGGCGCCGATACGGGATGTACTCCAACACCACCGGAGCGGGTTCGGTGGAGGCGGTGATCGGGAGGAACAACCGAGCAGCGAGCCGCCGACCGTCTCGCAACGGGATCCAGACGGTCTCGACCTCGCTGATCAGATGGCTGACATCGAGATGCGTTGCGATCCACCGAGCGTACCCGGGCCCGGCGAGGTGCCGGAGCCCACGTGAGCGGGCCGCGCCGCCTTGATCGGGGCGTCGCGGGGCGGGCAGGCTTGGTGGGCATGTCGAGTCGAAAGCCGCCGGGGGTCAGCTGGGAGTCGTGGACCGAGCGCGCCATCCGCGAGGGCATGGAGCAGGGGCAGTTCGACAACCTGGCGGGGCAGGGTCGGCCGATCGACGGTCTCGGTGAGCCCCACGACGAACTGTGGTGGGTGAAGCGCAAGCTGGTGCTCGAAGACGCGGTGGTGCTCCCGCCGGCGCTGGCGTTGCGGCGTGATCGCGAGCAGCTGCTCGCCAACCTGGCCTCGTTCTCGAACGAGGAAGCCGTGCGGCGGGTCACGGACGAGCTCAACGAACGCATCCGCCGGCTGAACCGGTACGGAGCCGAGGGTCCCCCTTCGACCTTGATGCCCCTCGATCTCGACGACGTGATCAGCCGCTGGCGGCAAGCGGTCGCCGGTTCAGGGGGCCCGTCGCCCTCGGAAGCACCTCATGCCGGCAGTGCGTGACGAGCGACGATGGCGAGGACCTCGTCGCCGTGGCGCTCGAGCTTGGCCGGCCCGATACCCGAGATGATGCCGAGCTGCTTGGTGGAGGCCGGTTTGATGCGGGCGATCTCGTGCAGCACCCGGTCGGCGAAGATCACGTAGGGCGGCACCTTGGCCGCCTTGGCCTGCTCGGTGCGCCACGTCCTGAGGGCGACGAACAGCGGATCATCGATGTCGCCGTACGGAGCCGCCGGCGCCGTGCCCGCCTTGCCCGCTTTGCGGGCCGCTGTCGCGTTGGCGGACACGATGGGCGCCTTGGCCCACGAAGCCTTGGCCTGGAACTCGTCGGACGCCGCCGCACTGAGCTCGGGGAGGAACGGCGACGGGCGGGCATCGTCGGCGAGCACCACGACTCGCTGCTGGCACCGAGTGATCGCCACGTGCAACACGCGCCGCTCCTCTTCGACATCGTCGGCCAGCCGGTGGGGCAGCAAGCCGGCTGTTGCGCCGTAGACGATGACCGACGGCCACTCGCGGCCCTTCACCTTGTGCACGGTGGCGAGTGTGATGCCATCGCGATCGGCGGGCCGGTTCAACAGCTGGCGGAGCCAGACCTCGAACGTCTCGGGAACCTGGTGGAGGTCGGCCACCTGCTCCAGGGCTTCGAGATCGTCGAGCTGGCTGGACCCTTCGCCCTTCGACCGGTCGAGTTGGGCCATCGCCTCGCCGAGCCCCACCTGCACCCGGATCGCCTGGAGGAGCTGGCGGGTGGGCTTGCCTCGCCGGACGATGGAGGCCAGCACCTCGAGATCGTCGGCGATCGACCACACCTTGGCCGCCACCTTCTCGTCGTCGACCCGATCGCCCGCCGATCGCAGCGCGGCGATCGACATGCCGGTGCGGAACCACTTCACGATCCACTCGGGCAGCCCGCGTGACGGCCGCCGATAGATCTCGACGAGATCGTCGCGATCCATCGACTCGGGTGAGCACGCCAACCGCACATAGGCGAGCGCGGCGCGTACCCCGAGTCGGTTGAGGACCTCGGTACCGAGTTGGGTCTGCAACGGGAACCCCGCCTCGGCGAGCGCGATCTGGGGGGCCAGCAGGCTGGCGTTGACCCGGGCGAGCACCGCGATGTCGTGGGGCGATGCGCCGTGGTCCACCCAGGCCGACACCAGGCTGCGGACCTCGTCGGCCTGGGCGTCGGTCGGAACTTCGCGCACCATCATGCGGTCGGCGCCGGCCGGCACGCCGGGCCCCGACAGGATCAACTTGGGCACCCGGCGCCGATTCCACGACAACAGATCGGCAGCTGCCGTGGTGACTGCGTCGGGGCACCGGTGGTTGACCTCCAGCGCCAGATGGGCGGCGCCCGGGAACAGCCGATCGAAGTCGATCAGGAACGAGGGCGACGCTCCGGCGTGGCCGTAGATCACCTGATCGTCGTCGCCCACCCCGAACACGTCGAGTTGGGGTGAGGCGAGGAGCCGCAAGAGCAGCACGTGGGCGGGCGTCAGGTCCTGGAACTCGTCCACCAGCAGCCGGCGATAGCGGGATTGCAGCCGGCGCCGGAGCGGGCCATCGGCGAGGAGCAGTTCGATCGCGTAGTAGATCTGTTCGTCGAAGTCGATGGCCCCTTGGTGGCGCAGGGCCGCTCGGTACGGGGCAAAGAGCGCGGCCAGGCCCGGGACATCGTCACGCTCGGACTCGATGTCTTTGGGGTCTCGCAGTGCCAGGCGGACGATTCCCAACGCCTCCAGGTACGGCGCGATGGGGTCGGTGTTCGCCCGCCGTACCCGCTTGCCGGGCAGCAGCCCGTCGATGATCCGGCGCAGCTCGCGCTCGTCGAGCACTTTGGGGGCCGCGCCCAGCGCTTCGGCGAGGACCTCGTAGCCGAGTCCGTTCAGGGTCTGGACGCGGGGCCGGAACGCGGTGGTGCGCTCGACGAGCTCGTCGCGCGCCCGCACGTTGTAGGCCACGGCGAGGACTGCCTCGCGTTCGTAGCCGCACGGGCCCAGCAGGTGCCGGAGCCGTTCGGTGAGCACCCGGGTCTTGCCGCTGCCGGCGGGGGCGATCACCCGGGCCGGGCCGCCGGAGTGGGCGACCGCGGCCAGCTGGTCGGGAGCCAGATCGGCGACGGGCACGGTGAAGGGCGGGGCGACGCTGAGCCGGCCGAGCTCTACGGAGTCGGTGTGGACGAGCAGGAGATCTGGCGACGGGTCGGTGAATGCGCCCCGCGGCCCTCCGTCGACCCACGCGACCCGACTGTCGGGCAGCACGATGTCGCCCGGCGCCCCGTCGAGCGCCGGTGTCGCCCCGACGCGGGCCGCCTTGGCCGTCCACCACCAGACCAGTTCGCCGCTTCGGGCGTCGTAGTTGTTGGCCCACACCAAGAAGTGCAGGCGGTCGAACCAGACCTCGTGGTCGGCGGCGAGCTCCCAGGGTTCCACCTGCTCCGACTGGGGCTGGCGGAAGCGGGCGGGATCGACGTCGCACCGCACGACCACCGGCGCCCGGGCCTCCCACGCCTGGTGCAGGTGCTCGACGACCGACTGCGGCGCAGTCAGGGTCGCCTCGTCGAGCGCGACCTCGACGGCCCCGGCCCACCACTCGGGAACGGCCTGTTCAGGACCCACGATCACGCCCCGGCCGAGCGTCGCCGGTGGCCGGCTGACGGCGGGCGACGGCTGGGGCGACATGGACCCGATCGTAGGGGTGGGGTGCTGCAGAGTTGGCGAATCGGCCGCTGCCGGTCGCGTAGCGTGTCGGGGCACGAGCCGGGAACTGGTTCGCGGCCACGACGAAAGCGAGGTCACGATGCTCGACATCGACATTCGCTCCCCCCGCCCCTTCGATCTCGTCGGCGGTGCAGCCGTCGGTCGGGAGACCGTGCCGATCGCGTTCGTCAGCTTCGGATCGAGCGGTGGGCTGCACATCCGGGTCCGCGACGCGAACGGCGCCGAACTGGCCACGTCGTGGCCCAGTTCAGCCGGCTCGGGGGAGTTCGGCGGCCCGTACGCGTTCGAGATCCCGCTCCCCGCGGTGCCCACCACCAAGTACGGCACCGTCGAGTTCTCCCGCACGCTCAACGGACCGCCCGAGCAGGTGATCCTGGTGGTGTTCGGATCGGTGGTCATGCCGCAGTACTTCACCTACAAGCTCCACACCGTGCGGCGGGCGACACGTTGTGGGACATCGCCGAGGCCGAGTACAAGGTCGGCGCCGAGTGGACCTACATCTACGAAGCCAACAGCCACCAGATCAACGACCCGGATCTGATCTTCCCCGGTCAGATCCTGGCGATCCCGCACAGCACCACGACGATCTTCCATCGCTGACGCTGCGGCACCGCCTGACCGACCGCCCGAGGATTCGCCGGGGAAGCCCGGCAGGCTTGGGTCATGGCCTGGTGGCGACGACCGAGGCGGACCCTGCCGCAGAACGCGGACGAGCTGTTCCGCAAACACGTGGCCGAGTGGCAGTTCCTGTCGGAGGACGAACGCCAACGGCTCCGTGACCACACCGGCGTCCTGCTGGCCACCAAGAGCTGGGAGGCCGCGCGCGACTTCGAGCTCACCGACGCGATGTGTACGGTGATCGCTTCCCAGGCGGCCCTGATGATGCTCGGTCTCGACCTCGACCACTTCCGTCACGTGCGAGCCGTGGTCGTGCATCCGACCACTGTGACGGTCACCGCGCCACGACCCGGGCCGGTGCCCGGATCGATGGACGACTCTCCGATGGAGCTCGACGGTGAAGCCCATGGCCGGCGAGGACCCGTGCTGTTGGCTTGGGACGTGGTGCGGCGCGAGACGATCCACCGTCGCACCGGTCGCAACGTGGTGATCCACGAGTTCGCCCACAAGCTCGACATGCTCGACGGCTGGGTCGACGGCACCCCGCCCCTCGGCGACGAGGACGCCCGTCGCCGTTGGGTCGAGGTGTGCACGCGGGAGTACCGCTCGCTGCGACGCGGTGAGCCCGACCCGATCCTGCGCGAGTACGGGGCCAGCGACACTGGCGAGTTCTTCGCCGTCGCGGTCGAAGCGTTCTTCGACAAGCCCGTCGAGCTGGCGCAGCTCAAACCTGATCTCTACGACGTGCTGCGCAACTTCTTCGCACAGGACCCCGCCGCCCGTCGCCCGCCGGTCGTCGCCTGAACCCGGCGACCCGGCGACCCGGCCCTGGCGGGCGTACGCTGCCGCGGTGACAGCTCGTCGTTCATCTGGTCCGCGTCGGTGCAGTGCATGACGCCGCCGCGCTCGATCGTGCGGGGCACGCTCGCCGCCGCTGCCCTCGCGTTGTTCGCGGCTGCGTGTGCGAGCGGTGATCCCGAAGCCGCCGGCACCGGGTCGACCGCTGCGCCGTCGACCACGGTCACCGTCACCTCGTCCGATGGCGTCACCTCCACCTCCGAGGTCGAGGTCATCACGACCGACATCACCGACTCGGTCCCAACGACCACGGTCGACTTCACCACCGACGTGGTGATGCGGCCGATACAACCGGGTGCTCGTCGGATCAAGTACGAGGTCGGGCCCATCCCCGTCAAGAGCGGGCAGAACAACATCGCGCTCAGTGCCCCGGGCATTCCCAAACCCGACTTCGACGGCTTCATCACGCGCATCGACCCGAACCTCCGCCTGGGCAACGGGAGCATCCCTGCCGTCGATGTGATCCACCTGCACCACGGCGTGTGGCTCAACCTCTCGGGCACCAGCGGCGTGGGGTTCGGGCGGGGCGAGATCTTCTTCGCCGCCGGCGAGGAGAAGACCATCACGCTCATCCCCGACGGGTACGGCTACCCGGTGAAGGCGAGCGACGTGTGGATCCTGAACTACATGATCCACAACCTCTGGCCCGACGAGACCGAGGTGTGGGCCACCTACGAGCTCGACGTCATCCCGGCCGACGATCCGGAAGCAGTCGGCATCGTTGCGGCCCGGCCGATCTGGAACGACGTCGAAGCCGGCCGGATCTACCCCGTGTTCGACGTCCTGCGCGGTGAGGGGACCGGCGGGGTGTTCGTCTATCCCGATGACCGACCCGATGCGTATGGCAATGGTCGCCGGCGAAACGAGTGGACCGTCGATCGCGACGGCGTGCTGTTGAGCACCGCCGGGCACCTCCACCCGGGGGGCCTGCAGACCGACATGTGGCTCACCCGCGCCGGCGCGACGGCCCCGGCCGGCGAGGCCAAGGACGGCGCGCCCGACACGGCGCACCTGTTCACGTCGGAAGCCGTTTACTACGAGCCGGCCGGCGCGGTCTCGTGGGACGTATCGATGACGGCGACCACCGAACCGTGGCGAGTGGCGGTGAAGGCCGGTGATGTGCTGTCGATCAACGCGACGTACGACTCGGCGCGCGCCAGTTGGTACGAGTCGATGGGAATCATGGTCGCGTGGATGGCCGACACCCAGGCGCCGGGCGAACCTGCCGCCCCGGATCCGTTCGTCACCGCGGTCGATCTGTCCGGTGAGCTCACGCACGGCCACCTGCCCGAGAACGACAACCACGGCGGTGGCCCCGCGCCCGAATACCTCGATCTGCTCGCCATGCCCGATGGTCCGCTCACCGAGGCCATCCCGATCGCCGACTACATCTACGCCCGGGGCGACATGCTCCAGGGGGACTCGGTGCCGATCGTCCCGCAAGGTCGGAGCATCACGTTCGAGAACCTCGACGCCCCGCTCGCCAACGGTCTGTGGCACACGATCACCGCGTGCGCCGCGCCCTGCAACGAGTCGACCGGCATTGCCTACCCCCTCGCCGATGGCGAGTTCATCTTCGACTCCGGGCAACTCGGCGTGGCCGGAGCGCCGACGGCGGGCCGCATCACCTGGGAGACACCCGCCGACCTGCCCACCGGCACCTACACCTACTTCTGCCGGATCCACCCGTTCATGCGAGGCGGATTCCGAGTCGTCGACGGCTGAGCCGGCAGCTGGCCGGATCGGCACGATGAGGGGCAATCGGGGGAGCAGGTAGGTTGCCGGGGTGGACTTTCTCGCCTGGGTCGTCATTGGTCTGATCGCCGGGGGAATCGCCCGAATGCTGCTGCGTGACGAACGCAGCGGCTGCGTGTACACGATGGTGGTCGGTGTGCTCGGCGCCGTCATCGGCGGCGCACTGATGAAGGCCATCGACGAACGGGGCGTGAACGAGTTCAGTTTCCGGTCCATCGTCGTGTCGGTGCTGGGTGCCTGTCTGCTGCTGCTGGTGCTGCAAGCCCTCGGCGCGCGCTCCAGCCGTCATCGCCGGTAGATCGCCTCGAACTCCGCCAGTACCTCCGGGTTGGCGAGCGAGCCGCGTGCGGCGGCCTCGTCGATCGGCGTTCCCCCCAGGATCCGCTTCACCGGGACCTCGAGCTTCTTCCCCGACAGCGTGCGGGGAACGGCCGACACCACCTCGATCCGGTCGGGGATGTGCCGGGGCGACAGCTCGGTGCGCAGCACCGCGGCGATACGGGCACGCAACCCGTCATCGAGCGAGCTGCCTTCGGCCAGGCTGACGAAGAGCACCAGCCGGCCCATCCCGGTGCCGTCGTCGCCACCCTCGAGGTGCACCACGAGGCTGTCGGTCACCTCGGGCAACGACTCGACGCACGAGTAGAAGTCGCTCGTGCCGAGCCGCACTCCGCCCCGGTTGAGCGTGGCGTCGGATCGTCCGCTGATCGTGCAGGCGCCTTCGTCGGTGAACGTGATCCAGTCACCGTGCCGCCACACACCCGGGTAGTCGTCGAAGTACGCCGCCCGGTAGCGCGATCCATCGCTGTCGCCCCAGAACCCCACTGGCATCGACGGCATGGGCGCGGTGATCACCAACTCGCCCTGCGTACCGACGGGAACCGGATTCCCGGCCGGATCGAACGCCTCGACGGCGCAGCCCAGGAGCGCACGGGTGATCTCGCCGGCGCGGACGGGCAACGTCGGCACCATGCCGAGGAACGCCGTGCAGACGTCGGTGCCGCCGCTGATCGACACCGGCTGGGCGGTGGGGCTCACCGAGTCGACCAGCCACTCGAAACCCTCGCGGGGGAGCGGCGCTCCGGTCGCCGCGACAGCCCGGAGCGACGTGAGATCGAGCGCCTCGCCGGGTCGGAGCCCGGCCTTACGGCTGGTGAGGACGAAGGGGGCGCTCACCCCGAGCAGGGTGATGCGTTCCTCGGCGGCGAGCCGCCACAACGTGAGCAGGTCGGGTGCCGCAGGGTTACCGTCGAACAGCACGATGGCCGAGCCGGCGAGCAAGCCCGACACGAGGTAGTTCCACATCATCCAGCCGGTCGTCGTGAACCACGAGAACCGGTCGTCGGGGCCGAGATCGTGATGCAGCCGTAGCACCTTCAGGTGTTCCACGGTGATGCCGCCGTGACCGTGCACGATCGGCTTCGGCAACCCGGTCGTACCCGAGGAGTACAAGACGTAGAGCGGGTGATCGGCCCGCACCGCTTCGAAATCGAGCGGCCCGGGTTCGGCGAGCAGATCGGTCCATGTGTCGTCGCCGGTACCCAGGTAGCGCACCTCTACGTGAGCACGCAGCGACGGGAGCGACGATCGGATCTCCACCGATTCGTCGCGGCGATCGACCGGACGGTCGCCGTACCGGTAACCGTCGATCGTCAGGAGCACCGTGGGTTCGATCTGGGCGAAGCGGTCGACCACGGAGCGCACCCCGAACTCCGGGGGGCACGAGGCCCACAACGCCCCCAGCGACGCAGCGGCGAGGAACGCCACCAAGGTCTCGGGGAGGTTGGGGAGGTAGGCGACCACCCGATCGCCCCGTCCGACCCCGAGCCGCTGGAGCCCCGCTCGGCACCTGGCCACCTGGTCGGCGAGCTCGGCCCAGGTGAGCTCCACCCGCTCTCTGGTCTGGGAGACCCCCACCACGGCGGCCGCCGTCGGTCGGTCCAGGCGACCGGCGAGCGCGTGTTCGGCGTAGTTGAGTGTTGCGCCGGGGAACCAGTGCGCGCCGGGCATCGTGCGCGAGCCTCCGTCGAGCATCCGCTCCGGCCGGGCGTGCCATCGCACGTCCGCCCACGTGGTGAACGCCTCCCAGAAGCCTTCGAGGTCGCTCACCGACCAGCGATGAAGCTCGTCGTAGTCGCGTGCCGGACGACTGAGTTGACCCATGAAGTGGTCGAGTTGGGTGACGCGCGAGTCGTCGGGGCGCCAGATGATCGGTTCCATGGTGGAGACTCGGAACGTCTCAGCCGAGCCGTTCGGCGAACAGTTGGAGCATCGCCTGCCAGGAACGGGTGTCGGTCGGTTGGTGGTACGCGACTCCGGGGAATCCCATCGCAGAGGCGTTGGGATTGGTGAAGCTGTGCACTGCTCCGCCGTAGGTGATCAACTGCCAATCGGCGCCCGCGGCACGCATCTCGTCCTCCCACGCGTTGCGTTGCTCGATGGGGATCATCGGGTCGTCGGCGCCGATGAGGGCGAGCACAGCCGCACGGATGCCGCCGGTTGCGGCGGGGGCCGACGTTCCCAGACCCGAGTGGAAGCCGACGACGGCCTGCAGGTCGGCCCCGTCCCGAGCGAGTTCGAGCGCCATCGTCCCGCCGAAGCAGAACCCGATCGCTGCGAGCCGCGACGGGTCGACGCGCGCGGAGGCGACGAGTTGGTCGAGGCCAGCGCGGCCGATGCGACGGGTTCGCACCGGGTCGCCGATCAACTCGCCCAACCGCGGGCGCATCTCGGCGAGCGGGGGGCGTGCTCCGCCGCCGTGGTAGTCGCCGGCGAACGCCACGTACCCCAGCTCCGCGAGGCGCCGGGCCTGGTTCCGGCCGTGATCATCGAGTCCCGGTCCCTCGTGCAGCACCAGCACGCCGGCCCGACGGTCGTCGCCGTCGGGCTCGTAGAGCGTGCCGACCATTTCTCGGTCGTCGGCTGCGTACTTGATCTCCGTGACCTGCACCATGGATCTCCTCCGGACTGCTGTGTGGGTCGCATCATGGCAGCCACCGAGATCCCGGTTCGTCAGCGACGGACCGGCCAGACTTGCCGCGGGAACTCGAGCCGAACATGGACGTGGACGTGGACCTGGGCGCGACACCGAGGCTGGGAGGTGGGCGATGGGCCGGCCGGTGAGCCTGCGCCGATCTCCGCATCGATTCACGGCGGCTCTGCTGATGTTGGTGCCCGCGGTGAACGCCTGCGGGTCGGACTCCGATTCCCGCGCCGATCGGGCGACCGCTGCGACGGAGAGTTCTGCGCCCCTCCCACCGCCACTCACTATCGTCGATGCGACTGCCTATCCGACCGTTCCCGACGTCGCCCAGGCCTCGGGCGGCGACGACGGCGCGCTGTTCGTGTCGCTCGAGCGGACCGACCCCCTCGTGTCGGAGGGTCGGGTCGGGGTGGCGGTGGCCCGGCTGACTCCACGAACACCCGTGCTGCTGCGCCACTGCGTCACCACGTTCGTCGAGACCGAGGGATGCCTCGAGCTCACCACCGGCGCGGCAGACGATGGGGGCGGCTGGGTCACCGAGGTCCCCCTCCGCCGCTTCATCGAGCTCCCGAGTGCCGAGGTCGTCGACTGCGGCCGACGCAGCGGTGCGTGCAGTGTCGTGGTTTCGGAAACCGACGCATCAGGACGGATCGGATCGCGTTCGGTGTCGCTCCCACTCGAGTTCGACACCGCTTCGCCCGCCGATCGCGCACCTGTGCTGGTTCTCGACCGCACCACTGGGCTCGTCGATGGTGCAGCCGTCACGGTCGCGACCGACGGCTTCCGCGCCGCCGAGTTGACCCTCGCGGTCTGCGTCGGCGACTCCCCGGCCTGCCAGCTCGTGTGGCCCGACCAACCGGTGCCCACCGGTGGCTTCGTTGCCATCGAGTTGCCCCGCGTGGTGCCCGACGCGGAGGGTGCGTCGGTGGATTGTGCCGCCGCGCCGGCCACGTGCGAGCTCCGCGGTGTCGGGTTGTTCGGCGACGATCTCCGCGCCGCGCCATTGCCCTTGTCGTTCGATCCGGCTTCGACGATCCGGCCGCCGATCGAGGTGACGGTGGCACCCACCGAGCAACTGGTCGACGGCGCCTCGATCGAGGTGCGCGTGACGGGCTATCGACCGTCGGAGCAGGTCGAGCGGCCGCTGGTGTGCGCACTCGCGCTCACTGGGGAGGGATGCGACCTGCCCGGTGTGCCCAGCCTCACGTTCGCCGACGGATCAGGCACTGTCGAGTTCCGACTCGTCGCGAGGCGCACGGTCGACACGGCTGCGGGGCCCGTGGCGTGTGGCGAGCGCATCTGTGCCGTGCGGGTCGAGGCAGGGCCGGGAAAGCCGGCCGGCTTGCTGGTGCCGATCACGTTCTCGGGTTGATCCGAGCGAGTTCCTTGCGGACCCGCTGCTCGCTGATCGCCCCCTTCGTGCCGAGCACCTGGGCGAAGAGGCTGACTCGGAGCTCCTCCAACAGCCAGGCGGCGTTCACCATGTCGGGGGAGCGGCGTCGGCTGGGCGGGAGGTCGTCGAGGAGCTGGGTGTACTCCTGTTCCAACCGGCGGGCCAGGACCATCTTCTGGCGGTCCTTCATCGGTTCGTCGGGGAGCTTGTCGAGTCGCCGTTCGATGCCGCTGCACATAGCGCAACACGTCGCCGAGCCGCGCCACGCCGGTTGCCACGACGAAGCCGGGCCGGACCAGCCGGGCGAGTTGCGCGCTGGCATCGCCGACCGACGGCAGGACCGACGGTGCCGTGAGCTGTTCGAGCCGCCGAGCCGTGGCGGAGGCCGCCACCACGATCTGGCCTGCGGTGTTCGCCAGCTCGCACGCCACGTCGACCACATCGGCCCGAACCACCTGTTGCAGGATTCGGAACGCCGTGTCGTCCCACACCGGCCCGCCGTGCACGGTGAGCAGATGGTCGACCGAGGCGGTGACGCACTGGTCGACCAGCTCCGGCACCGTCCCGAGATTCGTGCGGGCGAGGGCGAGGCGCGTGGCGTTGTCGAACTGGCGCTCGATCACCTTGCGGGCCACCGGCACGGTGAGCAACAGCAGCCGCCGCGTCCCGGCGCGCATCGAGATCGATTGGGTGATCTCGTTGGTCAGCACGCGGATCGACACGGTGTCGCCGTCGTCGACGAGTGCCGGGTAGCCCCGCACCGCATGCCCGCCCCGATCGGCGTCGATGATCGGGGGCAGCTTCCCGAACGTCCAGTCCGTGAGCCCGGTGCGCTCCACGGGATCGGTGGCGGCCGCCGCTCGAGCGATGGCCACCCGGGCTCGGCCGAGCAGCTGCGCCTTCAACGCTGCGAGATCCTTGCTACGAGCGACCCGTCCGCCATCGGGGTCCTCGACGGCGAACGTGACGCGCAGGTGGTCGGGCAGTCGTTCGGGGCCGAAGTCGCTCGGGCGGATGCGTTCGCCGCCCAGCCGGGAGAGTTCAGCCGCGAGCACGTCGAGCAACGGGCCATCGGCCGGGTCGATGTTCCTCGCAGCCGTCGCGGCGGTCTCGGCGGCGGGCACCAGCAGGCGGCGCAGCGGCTTCGGCAGGGTCCTGATCAGCGCGGCCACCAGCTCGGTCCGCAGCCCGGGGACCAGCCACTGGAAGCCGTCGTCGCTCACCTGGTTGAGCATCGACAGCGCCATGTGCACGGTGGCGCCGTCATCGGGGCTGCCGGGCTCGAACTCGTAGCTGAGGGGCATCGCCAGTTCGCCCTGCTCCCACACTTCGGGGAAGGCATCGGCGACCAACGGTCCCGCTGCCGGATCGAGAAGCGCCTCGAGCGTCATGGTCAGCAGGGAGGGATCGGCGGCTCGGGCGCGTTTCCACCAGCGCTCGAAGTGGCCCGCCGACACGACGTCGGCACCGACCCGCCCGTCGTAGAACGCGAACACCGACTCGTCGTCGTCGCGAACAGGTCGCGGCGACGCATGCGCGACCTCCAGCTCCCGCAGCTCCTCCAGCAGCGCGGTGTTCTGCTCGATGAAGGAGTGATGGGTTCGCCAGTCGCCGGCGACGAGCGCGTGGCGGATGAACATCTCTCGCGCCGCGGCTCGGTCGACCTTGCCGTAGTTCACTTGACGGCCGGTCACGATCGGCAGGCCGAAGAGCAGCACCTTCTCGGTCGTCATCGGCGCGGCGCGCTGCGGGTCCCAGTGCGGCTCGCTATAGGTGTACTTGGCGAGATGGGCGCCGAGTCGCTCGGCCCACTCCGGTTGGACCCGGCTGGCCACCCGCGCCCACAGCCGGTTGGTCTCGACCAGCTCGGCGGCCATCACCCACTTCGGCGGCTTCTTGGCGACCGCCGAGCCCGGCGCGATCACGAACTTGGCGTTGCGCGCGCCCTTGAACTCCTTGGTCTCGCCGTCGCGCATCCCGAGGTGCGAGAGCAAGCCCGACAGCAGCGCCTGGTGAACGTGATCGGGATGGGCGGGTTCGTGGTTGAGCCGCACTCCGAGGCTGGACGCCATCTGGCGCAGCTGGCTGTAGAGGTCCTGCCATTCGCGGACCCGGAGGTAGTTGAGGTACTCGGTGCGGCACAGCTTGCGGAACTGGTTGGAGCTGAGCTCTTGTTGGCGGGCGCGCAGGTGATCCCACAGCCGCACGAAGGTGAGGAAGTCCGAAGCGTCCTCGCCGACGAATCGGCGATGCGCTTCAGCAGCGGCCTGCTGGTGTTCGGTCGGCCGCTCCCGCGGGTCCTGGATCGACAGCGACCGAGGCGATGATCATCACCTCGCGTACGCACCCGAGCCGTTCGGCTTCGAGCACCATCCGGCCCAGGCGCGGATCGAGCGGCAGTTGGGCCAGGCGACGGCCGAGCTTGGTCAGCCGCTTGCCGGGATCGGGCTCACCCGGGTGGAGCGCGCCGAGCTCTTCGAGCAGCGCCACACCGTCGTCGATGCTGCGCGAATCGGGTGGCTCGACGAACGGGAACGCGGCGATGTCGCCGAGCCCGAGCGCCGTCATCTGCAGGATGACCGAGGCCAGGTTGGTTCGCAGGATCTCCGGCTCGGTGAACTCGGGCCGTGCCGTGAAGTCGTCCTCGGCGTACAGCCGGATGCAGATGCCCGGTGCCACCCGGCCGCACCGTCCGGCGCGCTGGTTCGCCGAGGCCTGCGAGATCGGCTCGATCGGCAGGCGCTGGACCTTGAGCCGGCGGCTGTAGCGAGAGATGCGGGCCGCTCCGGCGTCGATCACGTAACGAACCCCCGGCACCGTGAGCGAGGTCTCGGCGACGTTGGTCGACAGCACCACCCGGCGACCGGCGTGCGGTTGGAAGATGCGGTGCTGCTCGGCCGCGGACAGCCGGGCGTAGAGCGGGAGGACGTCGGGATGCTGCATGCCCGACTTCGGCGCAGCGCGTCGGCGGTGTCGTGGATCTCCCGTTCGCCGCTGAGGAACACCAGCATGTCGCCGGGACCTTCCTCGGCCAGCTCGCCGACGGCGTCGCAGATGGCTTGCGTCTGGTCCCGTTCGTCGTCGGGATCGATGCCGAACGGGCGGTAGCGCACCTCGACCGGATAGGTGCGACCCGACACCTCGATGATCGGCGCCGGGCCACCCTCGGCCGTCGCGAAATGCTCGGCGAAGGTGCCGGTGTCGATCGTGGCCGAGGTGATGATCACCTTGAGGTCGGGCCGCCGGGGGAGCAGCTGCTTCAGGTAGCCGAGCAGGAAGTCGATGTTCAGGCTGCGCTCGTGGGCCTCGTCGATGATCAACGTGTCGTAGCGGCGCAGCATGCGGTCGCGCTGGGTCTCGGCGAGCAGGATGCCGTCGGTCATCACCTTCACGATGGTCTGCTCGCTCACCCGATCGGTGAACCGCACCTGGTAGCCGATGGTGTCGCCGAGCTCCGTCCCGAGTTCTTCGGCGACTCGCTCGGCGATGGTGCGCGCGGCCATTCGGCGCGGCTGGGTGTGGCCGATCAGCTTCCCGTCCGCACCCCGGCCGAGTTCGAGGCAGAGCTTCGGGAGTCTGGGTGCTCTTTCCCGAGCCGGTCTCGCCCGCCACGATCACCACCTGGTGGTCGCGGATCGCGTCGAGGAGCTCCTCCCGTCGTTCGGTGATCGGGAGGTGGTCGGGGTAGGTGATCACCGGCCGGAACGGGGGCGGGGTCACGACGGGCGGGGGGTTCTGGGCGTCCATGGCGGGCGGCGAGCAACGCTACGGCCCCGACCGCCGGTCAGCGGCCCAGTTTGTCGCGCCCGGCTCAGCCGCCGAGTGCGGTCAGTGCCTCGGTACCGAGCTGCTCGACCGATTCGAGCGCCGCGCCGGGACCCACGTGGCCGATCAGCACCGAGTATCCCTGGGTCCGGAAGAAGATCGTCGAGCCCTTGGCCCCGCCGGTCGGCAGTTCGCCCATGTACATGTTCTCCCGACCGTCCTCACCGATCGAGACGTCGAGCGCGGGGTCCATGACGGTCGAGCGGTTGGACACGACATCGCGCCCGGCCTCGTTGGGCACGCCGATCTGGACCCCGATCGCGCCGTCGGGTCCGTCGGTGTCGCCCCACTGGCAGGTCCGGAACAGCATGGCGACGCCGTCGTACTCGGTGCCGTCGGCCGGAACCCCGGTGAGGTTCGACCCGAGCAGTTCGCTCACCGTCTCGGCCGACACCAGCGCGCACGGGTTCGGCAGCTGATCCGCGGTGGTGATGCCGAGCTGGTTCGGCGGGAAGATCACGGTCTGACGCAACCCCGTGGTGGTCGGAGAAGTGGTCGGTTGCTTCTGCGTGCCCAGCTCGCACGCCGAGAGGGCGAGTGCGACGACGAGCACGCCGCTCAGACGGAGCAGTCGGAATCGGGCGGTGTCCATAGGCGATCTCGACTCTGGAGGCCACGGCGGCGCGGTGGCCCAACGGCCAAATCGCTGGGAACCGTCGGTGCATCGGCGAACGTCGAAGCTCCCAAGGGAGGGAGCACACATGAACACGATTCGGGGACGTCGTCGCGCCGGCTGGGGAGCAGTGTTGGCCGTCGTGGTGTTGGCGGCGGGCTGTTCGGGATCCGACGACGACCAATCGAGTACCGAGGCCGACTCGGCCGACACAGCCGTGGCATCCGAGGCGACGGTGCCCGCTGAGGAATCCGCGGCGTTCACGGCCGACACGGTGGTTGCGGCGACGGTGGAAACGGCCGCGGCGCCGGTCGACATCGGTGGGGGGAGCGCGCCGGACGCATCGGGAACACCGGTGGTCGAAGGTGGTCCGCCGCCGATCTACCGAGCGGTGATCTCGACGGCCACGATCACCGTCACCGTGGCCGACGTCAGGGTCGCCGCCGGCCAGGTGCGGGCCGCCGCCACTGCGGCGGGCGGCTACGTGGCATCGTCGGAGGAGTCGGGTGACGAAGACGGCGGCGCAACCGTCACCATCAAGGTGCCGCCCGGCGACTTCGATCGGTTGCTCACCGAACTGGGCGCGCTCGGCGAGGTCGAGGCACAGGAGAGCGGCAGCGAGGACGTCACCGACCAGGTGGTCGATCTCGACGCCCGGATCGGTGCCATGCAAGCGAGCGTCGACCGGCTGATCGCCCTCATGGATCAGAGCGCGAACGTGATCGAGATCGCCTCGATCGAGGCGGAGCTGACCCGGCGAACCGCTGATCTGGAGGCGCTCGAAGGGCAGCTCCGGGTGCTGGAGAGCCAGGTCTCGCTCTCGACGATCACGGTGGTGCTGCTCCCGCCGGTGGTGGTGGAGGTCCCGGTCGAGCCGATCGGATTCACCACGGTCGACGAGGTGCCGACGTTCGTCGACGGGCTGCGCGCCGGGTGGGACGCGCTGGTGGAGGTCGCCCGCATCGTGGCGGTGGTCGCCGGGGCGATCCTGCCGTGGATGATTCCTGGCTCGGTCCTCGCAGTGGTCGGGTTGCTCGTGCGGCGGCGGATCCGCCGCCGCCGCCCCACCGAACCCGACCGCTCACCCGCGCCGCCCACCCCCATCCCCGCCGCCTGACGCCCCACCCCCGCCGCCTCGACCGCCCACCCCGCGCCATCGATCCGGGGGCCGGGGGTCGCTTTGCCACTGGTCTGCGGGGTCCTGGCCCCTCAGACCAGTGGCAAACGGCGGGCGAGGACTCCCAACGAGCGAGGACCCCAGGAGGGTGCGTTGCGGAAATTGATGGGGTGCATTAATGTGACGCCGGTCAACGGCCCCATCCTCGGGGCGCTGGGACGCAGGAGGGGACGCGTGGAGTTCGGGATCTTCAGCAACGGCTACCTCCCGGGGCCGGCGGCACACGACACCGACAGTGAGCACGCGATGCTCATGGCCGAGGCCGAGTACGCGATCCACGCCGACAAGCACAACTGGAAGTACGTCTGGTTCGGCGAGCACCACGCGCTGACCGAGTACAGCCACATGTCGGCGCCCGAAGTCGTGATGGGCTGGGTCGCCGCCCAGACCGAGCGCATCCACCTGGGCACGGCGATCAACAGCCTGTCGCCGCGCAAGGAGCACCCGGTCCGCGTACGCCGAGCGGGCCGCGATGCTCGACCACATCACGAACCGCCGGTTCGAGTGGGGCACCGGCCGGGGCGCCGGCAGCCACGAGATGGCGACGTTCAACATCCTCGACAAGGACTCGACCAAGGCCGAGTGGGACGAGGTGTCACGTGAGATCCCGCGCATGTGGGCCCAGCGCGACTACGACTACCAGGGCGAGCACTTCACCGTGCCGTACCCGCACAACGTGCTGCCCAAGCCGTACGGCAACAGCCACCCGCCGATCTGGGTGGCGTGCGGCAACCCGCCGACGTTCGCCAAGGCCGGCAAGCTCGGCATCGGCGCCATCGCCTTCAACTTCGAGCCGATCTACGCCCTGCAAGGGCCGGATCGACGCCTACAAGGAGGGCATCGCCGACTGCACCGAGCCGCTCGGCGACTACATGAACGACAACGTCATGATGACCAACGCCGTGGTCTGCCTCGGCGACCGCAAGCGGGCCCGCGAGATCGCCCTCGACGAGCAACTCCGGCTACCTCGTCACGATGGTGAACCTGTACCACGACACGATGCCGAAGTCGCCCGACGCCATCACCTGGCCGAACCCGCCGGTCAGCCTGCGCGAGCTCGCCGGCGACGACCCCGACGGCTTCCTCGACATGCTGATCGAGGGCGGGTACCTCGCGTGCGGCGAGCCCGACGAGGTCACCGAGCAGATCGCCGCCTACCAGACGGTCGGCTGCGACCAGCTGGTGTTCGGCATCCCGAACGCGCTGTACCACGAAGAGGTGCTCGAGATGATCGAGCTGTTCGGCCAGAAGGTCATCCCCGAGTTCGACAAGGACCCGATCCACTCCACCACCCGCTACCGCGAAGGGGCGGTCTCGAAGTACCCCGAGTTCGGCCATCCGGTGCCCGACGTCAACGTCAGCGTGCTGCCGCGTGCGGCGCGCACCCCCGGCACCGACTACTGAAGTCGGCTCACCCGATCAACAGACAACACACCAACGATCCGACCACGAGCCCGGCGATCCGCCGGGCCGTGGCGCGCGACGGGGCCGACCGCATGAACGGCTGTTCCACGAGGTGGTGCGACGCGGCCACCAGCGCCACCGTGCCGGCGAGAGCGACCCACGAGCGGTCGGACCAGTTCTCGTCGGCCCCGCCCAGGTGTTGGGCGATGGGGTGCCAGAGGTAGATGCCGTAGGCGAGCCGTCCGGCCAGCCGAAGGGGCCGGCTGGTCAGCCCGGGCGGGTTGCCGACGATCACGGCCGTCGTGAGCAGGGCCACGAGCATCGTGTTGCTCGGTGCCCACGGGGTCAGGCAGGCGACCAGCCCGAGCAGGCCGGCCCCGCCGACAAGGCGCGGCGCGAGCCGTCGGCCGGTTGGTGGCGCCGCGAGCCTGACGCTGCTCCGTTCGATCACGATGGCTGCCAGCGCGACCCCGACGAGCAGTTCGCCGACCCGCGCACCCGTGTGGAAGTAGCTGGTCTGAGTGCCACGTGTGGCGACCGCGAACGCGGCACTCGCAGCTGCACCGGCGAGCGCCAGCGGCACGACGAGGCGGCGACCGAGCCGGGCGATGGCCAGCAGCGCGATGGGCGCCACGACGTAGAACTGCTCCTCGATCGCGAGCGACCAGAAATGTGTCAACGGGCCAGCGATCGGTTCGACGAAGTTGCCGACGTAGAACAGACTGGCGGCCGCCTTGGTGCTCGACGCTCCGAGCGCGACGCCGGCGGCGATGGCGAGCGCGGCGGCGGGCAGGAGTCGGCGGGCCCGTCGCTCGTAGAAGTGGCCCAGACGAATCGTTCCCGCCGTGTCGAGCTCGGTGAGCAGTTGGCGGCCGATCAGGAACCCGGACAGGGCGAAGAAGATCGCGACACCGATCGCGCCACGCTCGAATCCGGGAACGTGGAAGTGGTACCCCACGACCAGGAGCACCGCCACGCCGCGTAGCCCGTCGAGCCGAGGGTCGCGCCCGGCCGGCCCGGCGACGCCGAGCCGCGCAGGAGTGGGGGCGGGTGCCCGGCCGGGCACCGGTGCCCGCACCAGTCCTGCGAAGGCTGCGTCGACGTCGAGGATCGCGGTCGGCGAGGGCTGCGAGCGGCCGGCGATCGATGGATGAAGCCACCCATCGCCCGAGCGCACTGATGAAGGATCGAGCGCCATGAGTGCTCACGACACCACTTTGCGGAGGAGTGGGGTCCGCGCCGAACGACCTATTCAGCGCGTCAGCGGCAGTATCCGGCCGAGTCGGGTCGCTCGACCCACGGCTGCCATGAGCCGAAGGGCCCAGCGCCTGTCAGCAGACGGCGGCCGGTCAGGGCCCGCAACGTAGGATCTGGCGTCGACTCGCGACGTTCAGACCGTGGCCGAGGTGATCACACCGGGGTGGGCCGGCAACCTCGACTCGAAGGGGGTGGCAGAACCGTGGACGAGCGAGCCCCGGCGACCGACTGGCCCCGTTGGGTGGTGGCGCCCGTCGACGACTCCGTTTTCGGGGAGCTGTTGGCCGGGCTGGTCCAGATCTGCCGAGCGACGTCTGCCGCGCTCGTCATCGGCGACAAGGGAACCACGACCATCGTTGCCGCATCAGGTCCTGGCCCTCACCGCATGGTGCCCGGATCGACCCTGACCTCGTTCGGGGTGCCGGCCGGGTCAGGGGTGTCGCTGGAGCTGATCACGCCCGATCCGATTCCGGTCGATGACCGATCGTGTCTCCAGGCGATCGCCGCGCTCACCGGCCGATTGTTGCTCGAACGCCGATCGGCGCGACTCGCGAGTGACGGCACGTGGGGTCTCGTCGTGGTTCGCAACGACGGGCACATCCGGCTCGTCAGCCCGATGGTCTGCCGCACCATGGCCTATGAGCCCGACCAAGTGCTCGGGCGCAACATCTTCGAGCTCGTCCATCCCGACGATCACGTCTTGGCCATCGACAGTTTGGCCCGGACGGCTGCGGTGCCGGGCGAGAAGTATCCGCTCGACGTGCGCTTCGTCGGGGCCGACGAACGCACGTTGGTCTGGGAGGTGACGGCCGAGGATCGCTTCGACGTGAGCCTCGACGACATCGTGTTCACTGTCCGTCCCGCCGACGAGCGGCCGGAGGCCGACGCGCTCGTCGGGGAACAGGTCCGAGTGCTCGACATGATCGGGCGCGGCGAGCGCGCTCCCGCGACGCTCGCCGAGATCGCTCGGGTCGCCGGGCGTCGGCTCGGGGTCGCCTGCGCAGTGTTGACCGTGGAACCCGATGATCGGGAACGGGCGACGCGGGTGCTGCGCCTCGCCGCCGCCGACGGGATCTCCAGCGAGTTGGGCGAGTCGATCGATGGCACCAGGGTCGCGGTCGACAGCAACACCTGTGGCGCGTCGGTGCATCAACGGTCGGCGCTGGGATCGGGTGACCTGATTGCCGACAGCTCCTGGGCTGGACACCAGCAAGCGCTGGCGGCGGCAGGCTTCGGGAGCTGCTGGGCCGATCCGATCGACTCGGTCCGCATCACCGACCCGTTGGGGGTGCTCGCGTTCTTCGGTCCGAGAGGATGGACCCCGTCGGCACCCGAGGTGCGGGCCGCCGACCTCTTCGCCAGCCTGGCGAGTGTCACCCTCCAGCGAGCCCACGCCGAGGCCGCGTTGCACCACCAGGCAACCCACGATCCGCTCACGGGGCTCCCGAATCGGGCGCTGTTCCTCGACCGTCTGGAGCATGCACTCGCAAGTGGGGACTCGGCGGACACGAAGGTCGCGGTGATGTTCCTCGACCTCGATCGGTTCAAGGTGGTGAACGACGCCCTCGGGCACGAGGCGGGCGACGAACTGCTCGTGGCCGTGGCCGGGCGCATCGGAACCGTGGCAGGTGCTGGCATGACGGTGGCTCGCTTCGGCGGCGACGAGTTCACGGTGCTCGTGGAGTCGGTGCGTTCGGCGGCCGACTCGGTCGCCATCGCCGAGCAGATCATCGACGCGTTCCGGACGCCGATCAGAGTGGCCGGCGAACAGTTGATGATGACCGTCAGCATCGGCATCGTGCTCAGCGGCGCCGGCCGGATGCGAGCGTCCACGATGCTGCGCGATGCCGACGCGGCGATGTATCGCGCCAAGCACCACGGCCGGAATCGGGTCGAGCTCTTCGACGACCGGATGCGGGCCCGGGCAGTCGCGCGGCTCGATCTGGAGCACGCCTTGCCCGGGTCGGTCGAGCGCGGTGACTTCTCGCTGCACTACCAGGCGGAGATCGAGCTCGATCGGCTGAGTGTCGTGGGCACCGAGGCCCTCCTGCGGTGGAACCATCCGTTCCGCGGTTCGGTGGCGCCGGTCGACTTCATCCCGGTCGCCGAGGAGACCGGCGTCATCGTCGAGCTCGGCGAGTGGGTGCTGGCGGAGGCATGCCGGCAGATCGCTCGATGGGACGCGGCCGGGCCGATGGTCGCTGCTGCGCCGCGCATGTGGGTGAACATCTCGGCCGTCCAGCTCCGCCAGGCCGGCTTCCCGGAACGGGTGCAGCGGTTGTTGAAGGCCATGGGCACCGACCCCGACCGGCTCGGACTCGAGATCACCGAGAGCGCCGTGATGACCGACGTGGAGTCGGCCATCGAGTCGCTCACGCAGCTTCGGGAGCTCGGGATGCAGACCGCCATCGACGATTTCGGGACGGGATACGCCTCGATCGCCGCACTGCGCCGACTCCCGATCGATCTGGTGAAGATCGATCGAACCCTCGTGCAGGACGTGACCGCTGATCGTCAGGGCGCGGCGGTTTTCGGCGCGATCGTCGACCTGGTCCACGCCACCGGCTCCACGGTGGTGGCCGAAGGGGTCGAGACCGAGGAGCAGCTGATGATCGTGCGCGCCGTCGGATGCGACGCCGCGCAGGGCTATTGGATCGGTCGGCCCGCATTGCCCGGCTCGACGGTGCCCGACTTCGTCTGGGCGGGGTGACGCTCGGTCAGCCCGTCCAGTCGGGGCGTCGCCCGAGGAAGCCGACGAGCCGATCGAGCACGGGGGCGTCGCCGGGCACCTTCACCTCGGGACCGAACAGCTGCGGCGTCCGGGTTGAATCATCGACCCAGAGTTGGGCGCCGAAGAGTGCGGCTTCGACGACATCGTCGTCGAACGGGGCGGTACGACCGAGCGAACGGCTGATGTCCCAGCCGTGCACGATCAGTTCGATCAACTCGAAGCCCATCAGCTGAGCGCCTGAGGTCTCGCCCCACGGCATCGCGAAGCTGCGTTCCAACATCCCGGGGGGACGGAACGCCGCGACGAGTCGATCGGCGGAATGTCGGTACGCGTCGGGGATCGCTTCGGTGGCGATGTCGGGGTCGGCGTCGAACCGAAGCGGTTTGCCTTCTCCGACGTCGGCGAAGCCTCGGAGTCCACCGACGAGGTGAGCCACGAGGGTTCCGAGGTCGAAGTCCCGACACGGTGTCGAGCGGACGTGGTCAGCCGGGCTCACCGACGCGAGCACCGGCTCGACCGCATCGATCGCACGACCGACGAGCAACACGATGTCATGGTCCATGAAGCCCAACCTGCGCCGTGTCGCCATGGTTGGCCAGTGCCACAAGTCCAATGTGGACCGCGGGCTTCGCAGCTCAGGGTTGCCCCGCTCTGCAGCGTCAGACATTCGGATTCTCCCGTCATCGCGCTTCCACAGTGAGCCGAACGGCACTGGTTGCGTTGCGAGCAACGCGGGGTACAGAACGGCCATGGCTGAGGAGCACCTGTCCGGCGAAACATGGATCGTTCGCAGCGTGCGAGAAGCGACGGTGGCGAGACGAGCCCTCGAAAGATGGTTGCGGAGCATCCCCACACCCGTGGAGCATGTCGACGGTTTGCTCATCGCGGTCAGCGAGTTGGTGGCGAACGGCATCGAGGCGGGCGCGAAAGTTGGCCGCCTCTGGGTGAAGATCGACGCATCGTGCGTAGCCGACGGAGTGCTCATCCGGGTCCGAAATCAAGGACCTCCCTACCAACGGGCCGACGTGTCTACGGCGCACGAAATGCCATCGGGTGACGCGCACCGCGGCCGCGGCCTTGCGCTCGTCACGGTGCTGGTGTCGATGTTCGAGATCGAGGGTCAGATCGGGGGCAGCGAGGCGCGAGTCACCTCTCTCACGAGCCCGTTCATGCCAGCGAACCCTCCACCGAAGGCGGACGATCCCGTCCCCACCACGATCGACCAGCAGATCGAGCGCGATCAGTGAATGTTTGGCCGACCGACTCTGGTTCGAACGCCCCGGTGGCCTCAGCGCCCCGAAGATCGTGGCGACTTCTGGTTCGGCTTGGTGGTGCCGGCGCCGTTTCTTGCCCCGACGTTGGCCACGCCACCTGCGGCATTCGCGAGGTGGGATCGGACAAACCAATGGTAGTGCTCGAGCTCTCCTGTTTGTCCGATCAACAAGTCCTCGGAGACTGGGTCGATCTCGCTTGCGGCGGCGATGGCGCGACGGTGATCGCCGATCACGCCTTGGTACACCAGATCGAGCGCGCCGAGGTGAGCGATCGAGTCAGCCCGATCCAAGTCATAGTCGTTCCATGTCCGCTGATCGACGATTCGCCCGGGCAGGCCGCTCGGGACACCCCCTAGCGTCGCGATGCGCTCGGCGAGATCGTCGATCAGCGACTCCACTCCGTCGTGTTGGAGATCCAACATCTTGTGGACCCCGATGAAGTTCGGGCCCACGACGTTCCAATGAACGTGCTCGAGGGTGAGGGCGAGATCGAGCAGACCGACCAATCGTTCCTGGAGGAGCGCTGCGAGATCCGAGCCATCGCTGATCGAGAGCGTTGGCGCGGTGAACGACGCCTGACGCATCGAACTGACCTTGCGGGATGGGGCCTTCGACGGCGAACGCTTCGACGGCGAACGCTTCGAAGCTGTACGTGCACTGGTTGCCATGGATTTCCTTTGAACGAGCCACCTGGAACGGGCGGGGGACACGAAGAACGAACAGTCGATCGGTGGGGAGATCAACTGCCATCGAGGTGATCATCAACGCTTGCGAACCGCGTCCTTGATCGCGTCGGCGGCGTCACCGACCCGTTCGGCGGCGGTGTCGGCGGCCCGCTTGACCTTGCCGGTCACCTGATCCTGCTTACCTTCACGCTTCAGTTCGTCGTTGTCGGTCAGCTCGCCGACCGCCTTCTTGGCGCGGCCCTTCAGTTCATCGTTCGACGCACTCATCGTTCTTCCTCCTGGTCGTATCCGATCGGAACATCGGTTCGCCTTTCGTTACCCACGTTCGACGTTGAGTAACCAAGGCCAAGGTCGTCGAAGAGGCGTATGCCCAGACTGTTGCGGACGGCAAGGTGTTCGCCTTCGACCTTGACGAGGGCGGCTGCGGCTGGTGAGCGCTCAGGGATCGGCGAATCCGCTGACGTAGATTCGCAGTGTCTCGCCGTCCGTTCCGCTCCGGTCGGGATCGCTGTCGAACATGAACGTCAACGACACCCGTTCTCCGCCCGAGAGGAAGTCGACCGTCTGGTCCGCTGTTTCGACCACCTCGCCGTTCCTGACGATTTCTGCAACGACTTGAACGTTGCTCGCGGCCATGTCACCGTCGTTGAACACCTCGACGTCTACGCCGCTGCGTTCGCCGATCGACCGGCTCGGTCCGACCCTTTCGGCCGTCGGGGCAGCTGGAGCGGCCGGCCCGGTCGACTCGAGGACGAGGAGCGTGATCAACGCGATCAGTACCGCCGAGGAGAGGCAGAGCGTCACCCACTCCGGTCGGGAACGCGGCAGCCGGCTGCTCATACGGCCAACCGTCCGGCGGCGCCGCCGATCGATGCCGGCAGGCCGAGGATGATCACGTGCGTCAGCGTGATCGTCCAGGTGGTGCCAGGTGCGATCCGGTCCAGGTACCACAGCATCGCCCACGCCGCGAGCAGTGAGACGAGATAGGACACGACGGTCTCGGACACCGGGCTCTGGAAGATTCCGGAGTGCTCGTGCCGTTGGCCCTGGCTCGAGAACCCGGCCTCGAACACGATGCCGTACGAGACGAGCAACGACACTGCGATGAACACGATGAGCCACCGCTCGCTGACCGCCATGGCGATCGCAGGCACTTCGTCGGTGGGGGCGATCGCGAAGGCGACGACGAAGGCGCCGAAGAGTGTGGCGCCGATGTCGGCGACGGACGGGCTCAGCAGACCGGGTGCGTTCGATTCGTGAAGTTGACCGGTGGCGTTCTGGTCGGCTTCGTCATGCAGGAAGTGGCTGGCCAGCGCAACGCCGATGGAGAAGGGCGCTGCCTCGTACACGATCTTCCCGAGCGCGGCGCGTAGTGGCGTGTCCACGGTCACCTCGCGCAACACGAGGAGCAGTCCGGCGGCGCAGATCACCGCGATCGCAACCGCCTCGACGGTATCGAGGAGCGCGTCCTTGAGGGTCACATCGCTCGTCGATCGGAACCCTGAGGTCCGATTCAACAAGAACACGGGCACCGTCAGCGCTGCGAGGACCGTCAGCACATGCGATGAGCGCGCGGTCGACCCGATCCACCAGACCTCCATGGTGTACATCAGGGGGATTCCGACCAGCATGCCGCCGGCGGCAGCTCGGACCGTGTCCCTCACTTCGTCGGGCCAGCGCTGTGGTGAGGTTTGCGATCGGGACACCCACAGCCTCCTCGGAGCTGCGGGCAGGTACCCCATGACGCGTCCTCCGAAACGCGCGGCGCACACGTCTCGTCACTCCGTCGGTGGGGTAGATGAAGAGTATGACCAAGGATCGTCGATCAGGTTCGACGGCCGGTGACGTCGAAGGGCGAACATCGCAGTGAGACGCGCAGACGGGGACATGCCGTCAGACCGCCCAACCGACGCGAGTGAGGGTCGCGACGGTCGAGGATGCGCAATCTGTCCACGACGAACGGTCGGGGTAGATCAACCGATCCGCCCTCGACTCGTCACGTTGGGATTGGCTGTTCGAGGAACCACGAGACTGCGCGAATGGCTTCCTCGGGAATCCTGCGGACCATGTGTTCGGCGCCTACTCGTGTTCCTCGCGAGCACGGCTCAGGCACACCAGCACGATGTCGTCGAACTGGCGTGGGCCGCAACGCTCGCGCAGCAGGTCTTCACACCAGGTGCTCGGGGGAATCGTGGACAACGAGACGGCCGATTCCTTCAGCCGGTTGACGAGCTCGACGATCGGCTCGCCGCGTTCTTCGACGAGGCCGTCGGTGTACAACAGGAGGCGGGCGCCCGCAGGGAATCGGGAGATTGCAACCGGGCGCTCCCCGCCGATGCCGAGCGGTGTCGAACGTCCGCCGTCGAGCAGCTGAATGTCTGTGTCGGTGACCAGGATCGGTGGAACGTGTCCCGCCGAGCTGTGGGTGAGCAACCCGGTTGCGGGGTCGTATCGAGCGATGAAGAGCGTGGCGCAGTCAGCTCCGGGGATCGACCTGACAGCTCGGTCCAATCGCTCGAGCAGTTTCCCGGGATGGCTCGTGTCGGTGGCGAACAGCCGGACGGCGCTCTGCAGGTGACCCATGGCGGTGGCCGCAGCGATGTCGTGACCGACGATATCCCCCACCACGATCGCCTGGGTTCCGTCCGAGAGGGCGAAGACGTCGTACCAGTCACCTCCTACGTCGTTCTGGCTGGACGCCGGCCGGTAGTACGCGAGGACATCGATGTCGCCGAAGTGATCATCGATCACGGGGAGCAGGGCCCGTTGTAGAGCATGGGCAGTCTGGTACTCGTGCTCGTAGAGCCAGGCACGATCGATCGAAGTCCCTACGATCGTTGCGACTGCAGTCGCGAACTCCAGCGTCTCAGGGTCGATCTCACCCTCGGTTGGGAAGCCGAACACCAACGCTCCGACGCACTCCTTACCTGTGTTGATCGGCACTCCGAGACAGCTGACGGTTCCGGTACCGACGTGTGTCGGCCACGCGTGCGGGAATCGCTGCTGCAGGACATCTGCCGTGGGGAGCTGGAGTACCTCGCCTGTGCGGATCACCCACGTCACGGGCAGCGGCGAGAAAACGGGCACGTGCAGGAATGACTTGACCAGCGGATCGCTTGTCGGGGACGACGGCCACGTGTGAACGGCGCTTGCGTCATGACGGTCGATGATGCCCAACACGCCGTGGTCGGAGATCAGCTCGATGCCCGCCTCGAGCACCGCCTCGGCGACCTCCTGGGTGGTCGAGGCCGCAGCGAGCTGGGCCGTCAGGTACTGCAGGGCGTCGAGCCGCTGGGCGATCTGTTCCGCTCGCTCGCGCTCGCGCAGGAGTTCGTCCTCGTACGCGCGGCGTTCGCGACCATCGAAGACCGCCAGCCTGACCTCCTCGGGCTCGCTCGAGCTGTCCGCCACGACCTCTGCGTTGACGAAGACCGGTAGCCGGGCTCCGTCGGCGGAGATCATGTCGAAAGCAATTTCGTGCGCGGCGCCGTGCAGATGGAGCAGGGGCATGAAATGCGTCTCGTAGTAGAGCCGGCCATCCATCGAGAGCAGCGCCGAGAACCGGCGGTCCCGCAGCAATTCGTCACGCGAGTAGCCGGTGAGTGTGAGAAACGTCTCGTTGACACGGACGATGAAACCGCGTGCATCAAGCGAGAGGTTCCCGCAGGGCGCATGGTCGTAGAGCACCTGGAGGCGTTCTCGTGTGACTGCGTCGACGACCGATTGTCGTTGGGCATCATCGCGCTCGGAGGCCTGGTTGGCGACAATCACCCCCGTGAGGGTCGCCATCGCGAGAAAGCCCTGCAGCGTGGTGAGGCCGTAGTGAGGCAGATCGGCAATCGACGCCCAAGGACCGTGATCGAGCGCCGACATGAGATTCGCCACGATCGCCATGACCAAACCAGCTAAGTACGCAAGGCTCTCGCTACGAAGCCAGAATCCCAGGTAAGCGAGCAACGGCAGCGGGAGGAAGAACAGCGGCGCGCTGGCCGGCCAAAAGCCCACTGCGGTCAGCGTTGCCACTCCCGCGCACGCAGCGAGAGACACCCCGGCGGGTGGCCATCGCCGACGCCCGTCGGGTGCTCCCCACGAAAGCAACGTGCCGCCCACTGTCAGCACGGCCAAGGCATCACCAGCCCAGAATGGCCCGAACACCGAGCCCCAGGTGCCTTTGCTCTGACCCCAAACGACCGTTGCCGTGCCGAAGGCCGCACCGACGAGCGGAGCTGTCATCACCGGACCGATGAGAAACGAGCCGACGGGCAACCGTCTGATCGCGACGGACAGCTTCGACCGCCCGTGTCGCGACAGCAACCACGCGCCGACCAACGGCTCGGCGGTGTTCGCCAACACGAACCCCCACACGTAACGCAGCTCCTGGCCCTGGCTCAGGTCGACCAGCAATTCGGCGACAACAACCGTCGCCAGCAACGCCGGCCACTGGCGGCGATCGGCGGATACGAGGGCGGCGAGGGTGATGCCGGCGGGAGGGAAGAAGACGGCGCCGGCAGTCGACGCGTTGAAGAAGATGAACGAGACGTACGATCCGAGTGCATACCCGACTGCCACGACCAGCGGCAGAAACCAGCGACGCTCGACGACCGACGCAGCGATCAACGTCCTGTTGCGCTCGTGCACTGAGGAACCCCTGAACTCGCGGTCACGGTTCGTACAAGCCAACAGATCCTAGTCGCAGCTTCGCTTCCAGACGCTGCCTCGTGGTCAGAGCTGGATCGAGGGATACAGCGGGAACTCGGCGAGCAGGTCGGCGCAACGGGACCGGGACGACTCCACCACGCCGGCGGCCAGTTGATACTTCGCCTTGGACGGCTCTCCGGCCGCAGTGGTGCTGGGCGCGGTGGCGCGAAGGATCGTGACGATGATGTCGGCGACCTCGTCCATCTCGGCGGCGCCCATGCCGAGCGTCGTGAGGGCAGGTGTGCCCATGCGCACACCGGAGGAGTACCAGGCGCCGTTCGGCATCGCGCGGCACCGAGTTGCGGTTGGTCACCACGCCCGACGTCCAGCAGCGCCGACTCGGCCTGCCGGCCGGTGACCCCGAAGCTCGCGCGTGACGTCGAGCAGCACGAGGTGGTTGTCGGTGCCGTCGGTGACCAGCTTCGCGCCCCGCCGCATCAGCGCTTCGGCGAGGGCCACTGCGTTGTCGACGATCGACTTGGGCGTACGTCCTGGAACGACGGCTGCTGGGCCTCGGCGAAGGCCACGGCCTTGGCCGCCATCATGTTGGCGATCGGCCCGCCGAGCACCATCGGGCAGCCCTTGTCGACGAACTCGGCGAGGTCGCGACTGGCACAGCACCATCCCGCCCCGCGGACCGCGCAACGACTTGTGGGTGGTGGTCGTGACGATCTGGGCGTGGGGAACCGGGTCGAAGTCGCCGGTGAACACCTTGCCGGCCACCAGCCCGGCGAAGTGCGCCATGTCGACCATGCAGCGTCGCGCCGACCTCGTCGGCGATCTCGCGCATCGTGGCGAAGTTGACCTTGCGCGGGTACGCCGAGTAGCCGGCGACGATGACCAGCGGGCGGAACTCCTGGGCCAGCCGGCGGACCTCGGCGTAGTCGAGCAAGCCGGTGGTCGGGTCGGTGCCGTAGGAGCGCTGGTCGAACAGCTTGCCGGAGATGTTCGGGCCGGAACCCGTGGGTCAGGTGACCGCCGGCGTCGAGCGACATGCCCAGCATCCGCTGGTTGCCGAGCGACAGCCGCAGCTTGCTCCAGTCCTCGTCGGACAGGTCGTTGACGTGCTTGGCGCCGAGCCGGGCGAGCTCGGGCTGTCTCGACCTCCTTGGCCAGGATCGACCAGAAGGCGACCAGGTTGGCGTCGATCCCGGAGTGGGGCTGCACGTAGGCGTGCTCGGCCCCGAACAGATCTCACACGCCAGCTCGGCGGCCCGCGCCTCGACGATGTCGACGTACTCGCACCCGGCGTAGAAGCGGTGGCCGACGGTGCCCTCGGCGTACTTGTCGGAGAACCAGTTGCCCATCGCCAGCAACGTGGCCGGCGAGGCGTAGTTCTCGCTGGCGATCAACTTCAGCTGGCTGCGCTGGTTGTGCAGCTCGCCGATGATCGCGTCGGCGATGGTCGGCTCGACGGCGGCGATGACCTGCAGCGCGGCCGACATCGCGGCCTGCTCGGGATTGGTCGACATTTCGGGCTCCTGGAGCGAACGAGGGCGGGCGGTTCGGGGCCCAGGCGCACGGCTGACGCCGATCCGGCGGGGTCGCTCCCCGGTGGTTGCCCACCCTCACGCGCCAGTCACGACCCGCCCACGAGCCTACTTGGAGCGGCCGGTAGTCTGGAAGGTCCGATGGAGCCCGAGGATCGCCCGCCGCTACGCAGTTTCAAGTCCTCGCCGCCGGCGCCTCGGGGCCGAATCGCTCGCCGCCTACGACCGGGGCCTGGCTCGCTGGTCGTTCGCCGAGACTGGACCGCTCCTCGATCTGCCCGCCGAGTTCGGCCGGCAGGCGCACCGCGGTGCTCGAGATCGGGTTCGGGGGCGGTGAGTCGCTGGTCGAGCTGGCGCTCGGCCCGCCCGGAGCACGACATCGTGGGCGTCGAGGTCCATCAACCCGGGCATCGCCGGTGGTGTTGCGCGCCATCGAGCGACACGGCCTCACCAACGTGCGGCTGGTCGAGGGCGACGCATTGGTGTGCCTCGTCGGTTCCCGCCCGCATGCCTCGCCGAGATCCGGGTGTTCTTCCCCGACCCGTGGCCCAAGGCTCGCCACCATGAAGCGCCGGATCGTGCGGGCCGACGTGATCGGCGAGCTCGCCGAGTCGCCTGGCGCCGGGCGGTCGGCTGCACCTGGCGACCGACTGGGCCGACTACGCCGGCCAGATGCTGCGTCACGTGTGCCGAGGAGCTCCGGTTGACCGGCGGCATCGGTGGCCCGGCCGTCGTGGCGGCTCGTCACCCGCTTCGAGCAGCGCGGGATCGACGCCGGCCACACGATCACCGATCTCAGCTTCGAACGCCTCGCGGAGCCGGCCGCACTGCCAGCGAGTCCTGATAGTCCAACCGACCCGAATCTCGCTCAACGTAACCTGTTCACTACGAGGCGTCGTCACTTGCCGGCTCGAGCCACTACGGTCTGCGCATGGCTGTCGGCGTGATCAACGAACCCCCCCGGGTCGAGCGGGCCGCAGGCGAACGGGCCCAGAAACCCCTGGTGCTCGTGGTCGACGACGACAAGAAGCAGGCCGAGTTCCGGGCCGAGCTGCTCTCGCAGGCGGGTGCACGACCGTGGTCGCCTCCAGGTCCACGAGGCGCTGAACACGGTGAGTGACCTGCTTCGTCTGGATCTGGTCATCACCGACCTCCATCTCACCCGCAGGCGGCGACGATCGGTCGGGCGTGCTCGTCGCCCACAAGGCCCGCGACAGTTCCCCGGCATCCCGGTCGTGGCCTTCATCCCCTACACCACCGCCGAGAGGTGACCGAGGGCGATCGCTCGGCGTTCGCCGGGTGCTCGAAAAGGGCATCCGCAACATTCCCGAGCTGAAGGCCAACATCGAGCAGCTCGCCACGCTGGCCCGCAACCACTTCGCCTCGAAGTGTCCGGGGCCGCGTATGACCACCGCCGACTACGCCGCGCTCGTCGCCGGCGATCGCGGCGCTGTTGTCGTCGGTCGCGGCGTTGTTCATGGCGGTCGCGCCAAGGCCGGCTGAACCGGCGGCTGGTGCGCCTGCAGACCGTCAACATCGAGCGGCGCGAGTTCCGGGAGAGCCTCCTGCTGCTCGTCGGCGACGAGCCGGGTGGTGGCCGAGCGCGGGCGCGAGCTCACGCGTCGGCGCAAGGCCAACGGCACCGTTCGCCGAGATCCGCTCGAAGTTCGAGGCGTTCTCGGCCGCGGCCGAGTACCTGCTGCAGTCGTGGTCGGCGTTCTCTTCGCGGATCACCGACGGGCCGACTTCGGCGAGGTGCGCGAGTCGATCGCCAAGATCCTCGAGGCGACGGAGGCGACCCGGCTCGGGTTGGCTGGTGTTCTCGACCGGCGGCCCGGCGTCGACCGCTCAGACGATGGCGGCTACGCCGACACGCGCGTCGCAGTGGTCGCTCGAGTGCCAGCAGATGTGCTCGGTCGGCGCCCAGGCGGGCGGCGCGCTCGTCGAGCACCGCCGCGCGGCTGACGCTCGCCGGGCTCGATCGAGCTGGGCTCGAGGTCAGCCGGGCATCGGCTGCGCGGGCGAGCAGGCACGTCCTTGCCGAGGAACGGCTCGAGGAACGGGCCGAAGTCGGGGCCCCGGCGCAGGCTGTGACCGCCGTCGACGTTGATCGCCTGGCCGGTGATCCAGCGCGACTCGGGTCCGAGCAGGAAGCGGACCAGATCGGCGATGTCCTCGGGCTCGCCGACGCCGGCCATCGGGGTGTTGGCGATGTAGCTCGCGAAGGTGTCCGAGTCGCGCGGGATGCCTTCCATGATCTCGGTCGAGATGAATCCGGGTCGGATCTGCGTTGAACCGCACCTTGACCTCGCCGTACTCGTCGGCGGCGTTGCGCATCAGCTCCTCGATCCCGGCCTTCGACACCGTGTAGGCGCCGAAGTACGGGTGGGTCGTGACATGGCCGGCGATCGACGACATGCCGACGAACGAACCCCCGCCGGCGGCCACCAGGTGCGGCACGGCGTGCTTCACGAGCAGGAACGTTCCCGATGCACGTTGAGGTGCAGCACCCGGGTGAACTCGTCGAGCCGCTTGCAGGTGCAACGGCATGATCGCCGCCGCCGCCACCGGCGTTGGCCACCACGCCGTCGAGCGACCCGGTGGCCTCGACCGCGGCCGCCACCACCCGCTCGACATCGGCCTCGTTCGTCACGTCGGCCACGACAGCGCGCGATCGAGCCACCGTCATCGCTCGCCGGCGCACCGAACCGCTCGACGGTCTCGATCAGCTTCGACTCGGTCCGGCCGCAGATCGTGACCGTTGCTCCGTCGGCGGCCAGTCGCAGGGCGCACGCCGCGCCGATGCCGGTGCCACCGCCGGTGACGATGAACGACTTCCCGCTGCAGTGCCACCACGGTGTCCCCCTCTGCAGTGCCCGACCATCGATCGGGAGCGAACCAAGGCCATCGGTCTAGCGGGAAGCGGCTCGGGCTGGAAAGACGGGCTCGGTAGCGTCGCGTCGCGTGGAGTTGACGATCGACCGCCGGGCGCCGGTCCGGCGCATCGCGCTCGGGGACGGCTCCTCGTGGGTCGACCTCGTCGAGGGGTTCGTGCCGGATGCGGCAGCGCTGTTCGCCGACGTCCATGACCGCGGTTCAGTGGCAGCAGAACGAGGTCCTGCGCTACGACCGCTACGTGGCCGAGCAGCGGCTGACCGGCGGCCTGCGCCAGAGCGGACCACCCGACGCCGTCCGTCAGACATCGCTGCACCTGGAAGCCGCCCATCGGGTGCGGTTCGACGGGGTCGCCGCGATCCTCTATCGCGACGGTCGACGACTTCCAGGGACTGCACAGCGACCGTGAGATGCGGTGGCTCGACGACACCCTGATCGCCATCGTCGTGCTCGGCGCCCGGCGACCGTTCGTGTTGCGCCCGCGCCAGGGCCAACGCCAGCTACGCCGATCGCACGCCGGCGGGAACCGCCGAACGACGACCTGGTGCTCCTGCCCGGTCACGGCGATCTGCTCGTGATGGGCGGCCGCTGCCAGCGCGATTGGCTGCACGGCATCCCGGCCGTCGACACCGCAGAACCTCGCGTCTCGCTCACGTGGCGGTGGACGCTCGCGCCGCGGTCGTCCCGACACCGATCCGACCTACTCCGAGGGTCGAGCGTTCAGCGATCAGCCCCGGCGGCCCGGCTCCCGGCGTGCCAACATGAGCCCGTGACCGACACCATCACGTCGAGCTTCCCGGCACGGTCGACCGCCGAGCCGGCCGATCCGGAGACCCGACTCGTCCTCGCTGCGCTCGACGGGCTGCTCGCCGACCACGACCCGACCGGCGCCGACGCCCGTCGCCTTCCGTGGCGCCCGCTACGACGCCGGGTTGGCCTGGGTCCACTTCCCTGCCGGCTTCGGTGGACTCGGCGTGCGGCCCGAACTCAACCGGTTGGTCGAGCGCCGCCTGCGCGCCGCAGGCGCCGCCCCCACCGATCCCTCGACGTTCTTCATGGCTCTGGCCGGCCCGACGATCGTCACCCACGGCACCGACGAGCAGAAGCACCGCTTCCTGCGTCCGATGTTCACCGGCGAGGAGAAGCTGGTGCCAGCTGTTCTCGGAGCCGGGCGCCGGGTCCGATTTCGCCGGACTCGCGTGTCGAGCCGTCCGCGACGGTGACGAATGGGTCGTGAACGGCCAGAAGGTCTGGAACACCCTCGCCCATCTCGGCGACTGGGGGATGCTCGTCACCCGCACCGACCCCGACGCCCCGAAGCACAAGGGCATGACGTACTTCGCACTCGACATGCACGCACCGGGTGTCGAGGTCCGGCCGCTGCGCCAGATCACCGGCGAGGCCGAGTTCAACGAGGTGTACCTCACCGATGCCCGGGTGCCCGACACCCATCGGATCGGAGCGATGGGTGAAGGCTGGCGGGTCGCGCTCACCACGCTCATGAACGAACGAACCGCCATCGGTGGCAGTGGCGGCACCGGCTCGGTCCCGCGTGGCGGCGCCGCTCACGAACTGGTGAAGGTGTGGCGTGAGCTCGCCGACGATCGGCGCACCGCCGTACATCGCGACCGCCTCGTGCAGCTGTGGTGCACGGGCGAGGTCCAACGGCTCACCAACCAGCGGGCCTCGCAGAACATGAAGGCGGGCAACCCCGGGCCCGAAGGGTCGGTCGCCAAGTTGATCCACGCGGAGTTGAACAAGGCGCTGTACGAGTTCGCCGATCGACCTGCTCGGCGCTGACGGCCAGGTCGGCTACGACTACACGTATCCGGCGAGCCGAGGAGCTCGATGTCGATGGCAGCGGTCGAGGCGTGCGGTACGCGTTCTTGCGTGTGCGCGCCAACTCGATCGAGGGCGGCACGTCGGAGATCATGCGCAACATCCTCGGCGAGCAGGTGCTGGGTCTCCCCGGTGAGCCGCGGGTCGACAAGGAACTGCCCTGGTCGAAGGTTCCCCGCTGAGCCGGGCCGCCCGGGCCAGCCGGGCCAGTCGGATTCAGATGGGTTTCCCGATCCGGTTGCCCTCGGCATCCCAGTTGGCCGCCACCTTCTTGCTCGGCTGCACCCGCGGCGGCTCACCCGGCACCTTCGGGTGATCCGGCGGGAAGTTGAGCTCAGCCGGATTCTCGGCCCACAGGTCGAGGAGGGGCTGGAGCGAGCACGGCCTCGAATCCATGTCCAGCCAGGGATCACCCCGGTCCGCGACCAGTTCGGGGACCGTGAAGAGGTTGAGATCGCGAGGATCGTGGAGGGCGGCGAGCTCGGACCACGCGAGCGGGGTGGAGACCGGGGCTCCCTGCACCGCCCGCAGCGACCACGCGGCCGCGATCGTGCGATCACGGCAGTTCTGGTTGTAGTCGACGAAGATCCTGGCGCCCCGGTCTTCTTTCCACCACGCCGTGGTCACGCCGCCGTCGCGGGCTTCGAGCGCCCGGCCGAACGCGATCGCCGCGTGGCGGACGTCGACGAACGACCACCGCGGTTCGATCCTCACGTACACGTGAACCCCACGGTTCCCGGAGGTCTTGCACCAGCCGCGCATCCCGAGCTCATCGAGGAGCTCGTTCGCAGTGAGCGCCACCCGCCGGACATCGGCGAATGTCGTGCCCGGCTGCGGGTCCAGATCGATGCGGAGCTCGTCCGGCTGATCGAGGCTGCGACGATCGCTGCTTCGCCTGACGGGCCACGGGTGGAAGGTGATCGTGCCCATCTGTGCGCACCACACCGCGACTGCGGGTTCGGTGGGGCGGACCTCCTCGGCGGTCCGCCCCGACGGGAACGTGACCGTCGCCGTCTGCACGAAGTCGGGCGCCCCCTTCATCATCCGCTTCTGGTAGAAGCCGTCGGCATCGCGGTCCTGAGGTCCGACGGCGAGCCGCATGCCCGGATGCACCCCGCCAGGCCAGCGCTCCAACGTGGTGGGCCGATCGCGAAGGACACGCAGGAGCGGCTCGCCGACCGCGGCCACGTACCTCACGACCATCAGCTTGGTGACGGCCGCGGTGGTGTCGGTCGCCGGGTAGATGACTCGGCTCGGGCTCGTCACCCGGACGACCCGTTCGGGGCCGATCGAGCAGGGCACGGCGACTTCGACCGCACCCTTGTCAGCCATCTTCAGCCTTGTCAGCCATCTGGTCAGCCATCGTTCGCTCGGTCCTGGGAGGCGGGGAACAACACTAGATGCCCGGATCTCTCACCGCGTTCTCACCTCGGCTGGTCATGATGGTGGGGTGGTTGCACGCGTCCTGGTCGTCGATGACGACCGCGCCATCCGGGAGTCGCTCGTCCGTGCCCTCTCGCTGGAGGGGTACCAGGTGGAGGCCGTGGCCGACGGCGCCTCGGCGCTCGCCACCGTGCCGGATCGAGCCCCCGACGTCATCGTCCTCGACGTGATGATGCCCGGCGTCGACGGGCTCACGGTCTGCAGAGTGCTGCGCGCCCAGAAGGACCGCACACCGATCCTGATGCTCACTGCCCGGACCGAGACCTCCGAACGCGTGGCCGGCCTCGATGCCGGCGCGGACGACTATCTGGCGAAGCCGTTCGAGCTCGACGAGCTGCTCGCCCGGCTGCGCGCCCTGTTGCGACGCGCCCGACCCGACGACGACGGCGCTCGTCCCCAGGGCAGCCTCACGGTCGGGGACCTCTTGATCGACCCGCCGGCGCGTCGGGTGTGGCGGGGCGGTGAGGAGATCGAGCTGTCCAAGACCGAGTTCGACCTGCTCGAACTCCTCGTTCGGAACCAGGGCATCGTGATCGATCACGCCACGATCTACGACCGCATCTGGGGCTACGACTTCGGGCCGGACTCCAAGAACCTCGCGGTCTACATCAGTTACCTGCGCCGCAAGTTGGAGCGCGGCGACCAGACCAAGCTGATCCACACGATCCGCAACGTCGGCTACACGGTGCGGGTCTCGTGAGCCTGCGACTCAAGCTCGTCGTCGCCTTCGTCGCCCTCGCTGTCTCGGCAACGGTCGGACTCGGGATCTGGACCTACTCGTCGACGTCGAGCCGGTTGCACCACGAGATCGACGACTCCCTCGAGTCCGCCGCCCTCCCGGTCGTCGAGGCCTTCGGCGGCGATGGTGGCGCGCTCGATCGATCCCGGCGACGACCGGACCGACGACGACGCGCGCCCGATCGGCCGGGGTCGGTTCGAACGGCCGCGCAACTTCGATCAGATCGTCGTGCAGGTGATCACCGACTCTGGTGAGGTGGTGTACGGCCGACGAGGCCTCAGGCTGCCCGTCGACGAAGGCGAGCGCGCCGTGGCTGAGTCGAGGGGACGTCGGGAACCGGTCATGCGGACGGTCGAGCTCGACGGCGAGCCGTACCGGCTGCTCACTGCGTCGGTCCCCGACGGAGCGGTACAGGTTGCCCGCAGCCTCGACGAGACCGAGCGGCTGCTCGGGGCGATCCGCCTCCAGAACCTGGTGGCCGTGGTGCTCGTCTCGGTGGTTGCGGCGGCCGTCGGTTGGCTCATCGCTCGCCGGGTGACGGCGCGCCTGGTCCGGCTCACGAGTGTCGCCGAGGAGGTCGCAACCACCGGCCGGCTCGACGTGCCGGTCGCCGTCTCGGGTGACGACGAAGCCGGCCGGTTGGGCCAGGCGTTCGACGCCATGCTCGCCGCGCTCGTGCGCTCCCGCGACGACCAGCAGCGTCTGGTGCAGGATGCCGGTCACGAACTGCGCACCCCGCTCACCAGCTTGCGGACCAACATCTCGGTGCTCCGGCGCTACGGCCAGCTCTCGCCGGAGCTGCGCACCCAAGTGCTCGACGATGTCGAAGGAGAAGCCCGCGAGCTCACCGCGCTGGTCAACGAACTGGTCGAGCTGGCGACGGATCGGCGCGGCGATGAACCCCGCGAGGAACTCGTTCTCGCAACGGTGGTGGCGCGGGCGGTCGAGCGAGCGCGGCGCCGCACCGGCCATCCGGTCGAGGTGGTCGCCGACGACTCGGTGGTGATCGGCGGCCCGGCGGCGCTCGAACGGGCTGTGGGGAACCTGCTCGAGAACGCCGCGAAGTTCTCCGATGCGGGCACGCCCATCTCGGTCGTGGTCGATCACGGCCGGGTGCAGGTCGACGACCTCGGGCCGGGCATCCCCGACGCCGACCTGGCCCATGTCTTCGACCGCTTCTACCGCGCCGTGGGCGCCCGGAGCCACCTTGGCTCGGGTCTCGGTCTGGCCATCGTGCGTGACATCGTCGAGCGCCACGGGGGCACCGTGTTCGCTCGCTCCCGAGACGATGCCAGGCGCGGTGCAAGCGTGGGGTTCACGCTTCCCACCAGCTCGTGATGTGATCGCGCGTGGGTCGCTCGCATCGTCGAGCGACCACCAAAGGTCACCGTCCACCACTCACTGTTATCCTTCGACGCCACGCCACTCGGCGCGAGGGAACAGGTCAGATGCACAGTTCGAGCACCAACCGATGGCAGACCGGGCTCGTCGGCATCACCGTGCTCACCGCAATGTCTGGGTGTGGGACGGGCTCCGGATCGACGGGCTCCACCGGCCCATTGCCCTCGGCCGGCCCTGGTACCACAGCCACGATCGAGCTCGAATGGGAGCGCGGCGGCCTGCCCGCCACCGCCAGTCTGTTCCTGCGCGATGGCATGATCATCGCCGCCGGCGAGACCCAGCGAGGGACTCCCGCGAGCGAGACGCTCATCGCGATCGACGCCGAGACCGGGGAATCGCGTTGGTCCCGTTCGCTCCGCTCGGTCGCCGGCGACGCCGAGGTCGTGGCGTTCACCACCGACGATCTGCGCATCGTCGCCGCCGAGAACGGCGTGTTCCTCTCCCCGTTCTCCGCAGCCGGCCGCGGGGATCCGGTCGTGGGGTACTCGCTCGCAACGGGGTCGCGCCTGTTCCCTGACGACGCTCGGCTCGACGAGTCGCGCACCGTCGAGGAGCTGGTGGGCGCAACCGACGGGGGGCTCGTGAGCAACATCGGGGTGCTCCGGAACACCGCCACCGGCATCGTCACCCGGCTGAAGCAGACGCCGGGCGACGTGCTCGGTGTGGCCGGCAACATCGCCTTCACGTGGAACACCGCTGCCGACGAGCTGGCGGCCTACGACATCACCGACGACGAGATCCGCTGGACCGTCCCACTCGCCGAACGCCCGAGTGTCGTGGTGCTCGACGACGAACGAGTCGTCATCGCCGGTGTCGAGGGCTGGCAGCTGGTGACCGCAGCCGACGGGACGGCCACGGACCTGCCGATCACCGGGCTCGTCGACACGCTCAACACGTTCATCGCGTGTACTCCGAGCAGTTACCAGTCCGTGCCGGTGGGCCGGCTCGGCTTCTCGGTGGCGTGCGACGGTCGCTACATCGCCGTGCCCAGCGGTACCCGGGTCGACGTGGTCGATGTCGACACTGGGAAGAAGAAGCAGATCGCGGCGTGCGACCCGGCCGACACACCCTTCGCGGTTGCTGACGGCGTGCTCGTCTGCGGCGAGACGTCGACGCGCGGCAAGCTCTCGCTGCGGTTCTTCGACGCCGCGTCGGGCTTGCAGATCCTGCGGTTCGACGACGAGCAGCACCCGGCCCCCGCCGGACTGACGATGCAGGGCGATCAGGTGGTCGTGAGCCTGATCGACGGGACGTTCCTGTCCTTCACCCTTCGCCGCTGATCTGCGACGCATCGTTCGGGTCGAAGGCTTCGACGGCGTCGACCAACCCCCACTCGAGAGCAGTGGCGGCGTCGATACGACCTCCCGTGAGACCGAGCCAGGCCGTGCGGTGGCGGCCGATGCGGGCCGGGAGGCTCACGGTGCCCCCCGCTCCCGGCAGGAGACCGAGTGCCAGCTCGGGCAAGGCGATCACGGTTTCGGGGTGCGCCACCACCCGTGCCGAGAACGCAGGGAGCTCGATCCCGGCGCCCATCGCGGCACCGTGGAGGCGGAACGAGATGCGGGGACCGAGCCGGGCGATGAGCCGCCCGGCGTGGCGGGCGACGCGGATCAAGTGGGCCTGGGTCGGGTCGGGGAACGAGCCGAACTCGTCGAGATCGCCACCGCTGCAGAACGACGGGCCGCGGCCGCGCACCTCGACCTCCGTGATCGTCGAATCGACCACCGCCACCTCGAGCGCCTGCACCAGCCCGTCGCGCAATCGCGCGCTGAACGCGTTGTGCACGTGGGGGCGAGCGAGGGTGATGCGCATGGCATCGTCGCTGCGCTCCACCCCGACGGCCGGGCCGATCTCCCGTGGTCGGCTCCGGACGGGTCGCGACCCGAGCCAGGCGGCGAACTCGGGTCCGGCCTGGAGCACGGAGTAGGCCATGGACTCGGCGACGAGGCCGGCTTCGAGGTCGCGAGTTGCGCTGTGGCGGAGCAGCAGGGCGAAGGTCGTGGCCGCGAGCGGCGTGCGGTGGACCGCATCGACGACCTCGGCGAACGCATCGTCGTCGTCGGCGGCGACGACCAGATCGCACGCCGCGGCGATCACCGCGTCGTGGTCGCCCTCACCGAGCGCATCCGGGCGGCCCGCCGGCCGAGGAGATAGGGCGATCGTGACGGTCGGAAGTCCACCGAGAGCGCGCAGCAGTTCGACCAGCCGTGCGGGCGGAAGCCTCACCGGGCCGCCGAGCTCGACGACCACCACTGGAACCCCAGCGGCCGTCGACAGGTCGTGGTTCGCCGGCGACAAGGTCAGCAGCTCGTGAAGCGCGGCGGGCGCGTAGCGGTGAACCTTCATCGACGGTGACGCCGGACAGCGGGAGATGGTCGGAGGCGATCGGACATCGGTTGCGACGGTACCGTCACGATCGATGCGCCATCGGGTTTCGGAGCTGTGCGGGCGGGCGGGCCGACCGCCGCTCCCCGTTCCCGACGGTGTGCTCGATCGGATCGCGGCGCTCGCCGATCGCGCGATCGCGGGGGCCCGGAGCGTGGGTGCCCAGCTCACGGTCGACCCGTGGCAACTGATCACGGCGCGTCTCGCCGAGACGGGTTGGACGCGGCAGGGAGGAATCAGCCGTGGCGGCGCCACCCGGCTCGTCGCAACCGCCGATGGGTGGGTGGCGGTGAGCCTCGCCCGCCCCGACGACCTCGCCTCGGTCGCCGCGTGGTTGGAGCTCGAGGGTGACCCGCCCGACGTGTGGCACACCGTGGTGGCGGCTGCGTCCGTCGGGTCGTCCGGGCACCTCGTGGACCGGGCCACCCTGCTGGGGCTGGCGGTTGGCGCCGTTGGCGAGCGGTGGGGTTCGGTTGCTCCGGCGGTGCGCCGGCGCCGCCTCGCCGACGGACCCCCTCCCCTGGGAACGCTCGCCGGGGTCCGGGTGCTCGACCTGTCGGCACTCTGGGCCGGGCCGGTGTGCGCCCACCTCGTCGGACGCGCCGGAGCCGATGTTGTCAAGGTCGAGAGCGTGCACCGCCCGGACGGCGCCCGGCTCGGCCCGCCGAAGCACTTCGCAGCACTCCACGACGGCCACACGGGTCTGGTGCTCGACCTCCGGACGTCGGACGGACGCAACGAGCTCCGCGACGCCATCGAGTCGGCCGATGTGGTGATCGAGGGATCCCGGCCCCGAGCGTTGCGGCAACTCGGCATCGACCGAGCAGCGCTCCTCGCGCAGGGGGCGGGTACGGGCGTGGGTGTCGATCACGGCGTACGGATCCGACGGCCCCACCGGCGATCGGATCGGCTTCGGCGACGACGCCGCCGCCGCCGGCGGGCTCGTCGCGTGGGACGACGAGGGACCGTGCTTCGTGGGTGACGCGCTCGCCGATCCGCTCACCGGTCTGGCCGCAGCCGGATCGGTGTTCACCGCCCTTGCCGCTGGCGGGTCGTGGCATCTCGACGTCGCCCTCTCCCAGGTGGCCGCATTCGTCGCCCGCGACGCTCCACCCGGCCCGGTCGCCGGATCGCTCAGGCGGTGACGCGGGTCCGTTCGAGGTAGGCGGCGACCTCGATCAGCGGCGGCCGCTCGGTGACCTCGACGGCGTGGGCATCACCCTGCGCGTCGATGAGCGGCGGCAACGGCGACGGCAACGGGAGCCGCGCCCGGCCGAGCACCACGGCGGTGATCTCGCTCGCCTGCTCCGACAGCTGCAGCAGGGTGCGGTGGCGGTGGTTGCGCACGCCGAGATCGACCTGGGCCATGTGGCGGGTGCCGATCAGCCGGAGGGTGTCGATCAGCAGCCCGGTCTCGACGCCGTAGCCCTCGACGAACGGGATGCCGTTCGAGCAGCGACCGGCGGGCCGCGCACTCGCCGCCGAGCGGCTGGCGCATCGTGGCGAGCGGCGGGAAGAACATCGACAGCAACGGCCGGGCGACCAGCTCGGTGGTCCGTCCGCCGCCCTGGCCGGCTTCGTCGAGCGGGCGCTCGTAGAACCCCTTGACCAGGTCGACCTGGTCGTGCTGAGAGCAGCGGGGCCACCAGCCGGGTCACGTACTCGGGGGTGAAGCTGGTGAGGTCGGTGTCGCACCACACGATCGATGTCGCCGGCTGCTCGCGGCGACCGACTTCCACAGCACGTTGCCCTTGCCGCGGCCGGGGCCGCTCTCGGGCAGCACGTCGGCCGACGCGTCACGACGCACGCGCCGGCCCGTTCGGCCAGCGCGGGCGGTGACGTCGGTGGAGCCGTCGTCGAGCACGATCAGCTCGTCGACGAGCGGTGGACCGTTCGGGGCCATCAGGTGGCGCACGATGGACGCCGACGATCGGAGCGACGGTCGTCGGCTTCGTTGCGGGCCGGCAGGCACACCGAGACGGTGCGGCCGCGCTTGGCCTGCACGAGCTCGGCGACGGAGCCCTCAGAACGGCGGGACGACGGCAACGGGGGGATGGACCGCGATCATCGGCGAACTGACCTCACTCGTGGCCTCCTCGGTACGCTGCCGCGCCCGATGCGACTCTTCGGCGTGATCAACGCCTCGCCCGACTCCCTGAACCTCGACTCGATCGTACGGACTCCTGCCGACGCATCCGGCGCGAGCCGAGCACTTGCTCGCCGAAGGCGTGTGGGGATTCGACCTCGGCGGCCAGGGCTCGACCTTCCAAGCGACGGAAGTCACGCCCGACGACGAGTGGGATCGCCTGGCGCCGCATCGTTCCGGTGCTCGCCGCGTACGGCGTGCCGGTCAGCGTCGACACCTGGCGTCCGGAGACCGCTCGCCGAGCGCTGCGAGCCGGCGCGACCTGGATCAACGCGGCCGACGGGTTGCAGCAGGACGAGATGCTCGAGGTCGCCGCCGAGTTCGAGTGCCCGGTCGTGCTGCCGTTCCTGTCGGGCCCCGATCCGCTGCGGCTGGATCGGGTCGCCGGCGACCCGGTCGAGGCGATCGTCGAGTTCTTCGAGGTGATGCTGGCCCGCTGCGACCGCTACGGCATCCGCGACCAGGTCGTGATCGACCCGGGCACCGGGTTCGCCCCCCACGACTGGCCGTGGGAGGACCGCTTCGTCTACCAGAAGCGGGTCTACGGCAACCTCGACCAGCTGCGGGTCTTCGGCCTTCCCGCTGTACATCGCCCTGCCGTGGAAGGACACGGTGCAGCACGCCGAGCTGCTCGACATCATCGTGGCGGGTGACCCGGAGTACGGGCGGGTCCATTACCCGCATCAGGTGCGCGCGGCAGAACAACGGCGTCGGTCCTGAGTCAGCGGGCGAGTTCGCCGACCCGCCACACGCCGCCGGCCGGGAGCCGCATGTCCCAGTCGGTGGGCACGCGGTGCGGGCGCGATCTCGGCCAACGGGGCGAGCACGAAGCGGCGCTCCCACATGCGGGGGTGGGGAATGGTGAGTTCGTCGCTCTCGATGCGGACGTCCTCGTAGAGCAGCACGTCGAGGTCGAGGGTCCGCGGACCCCAGCGCACCTTGCGCTCGCGGCCGGCGCCCGCTTCGATCCGCCGGCACAGGGCCAGCAGGGCAGAACGGATCGAGCCGGGTCTCGACCTCGGCGACCATGTTGAGGTACGGGCCCTGGTTGTCGGGTCCGCCCACCGGGTCGGTCTCGTAGACGCCCGAGATCGCGCGCACGCCGGGCAGGTTCTCGACGGCGAAGCGCAGGTTGGCCTCGCGGTCGCCGAGGTTCGAGCCGAGCGCGACGAAAGGCGGTGGCGAGGGGACGCTCGAAGCGGACCAGGTCGGGGCGGCGGCGGTGCAGCCGCACGGCGGTCGACACGATGTCCTGGGGCACGGGTGGGCGCAGCTTGCGCGACGACCACGTCGACGGCGTCGACGCCGTCGAGCGACGAGCACCTCTTCGGCGATCCGGGTGGCCACCCGCTCGAGCAGGAGGTGCCGTTCCTCGGTGATGACACGTTGCACCATCTCGATGGGGACGGCGTAGTTCACCGATGCGTCGAGGTCGTCCTTCTCGCCGGCGAGCCGGGCGTCGAACTCGATCACCAGGTCTACTTCGAACGGCTGGGCCCTGGACTGTTCCTCGGGGAGGACACCGATGGTGCCGACGGCACGGATGCCGGTCAGCTCGATTCGATCAGTAGGGATGGCGGCCTCCTCGGGTCCGGCTGGGTCAGCTCGACCAACCCTGCTCCGCAGCACACTATTCCGGGGTCGACCCGGGACGGCCAGCCGATCGCCGCATCCCGGGACGTGTCTCGGCTGGTCGCCGGGCTTACGCTGCGGGAATGACGTCGGCTCGCTCCCACCCGCCCGGTTGATGGCACGCGGCGCCACCGAGACCCGGGAGCTGCTGCTGCGCACCGGCCAACACCTGTTCGCGAGACATGGTGTGTTCGCGGTGCCGCTCACGACCATCGTGCAGCAGGCCCGGCAACGCAACACCTCTGCGCTCCACTACCACTTCGGGAGCCGCCAAGGGCTGCTCGACGCCATCATCGGGCGCCACAACGACGTGATCGAGGCCGAGCGCGCCGCATTCGTCGACGACCTGGAACGGCGAGGCCGGGCCAAGGATCTCCGGAGTCTGGTCGCCGCGCTCGGTGGTGCCGTTCAGCGCCAAGCTGCTCGACACCGATGGGCGCGAGTTCCTGCGCATCATCGCTCAGCTCTCCCATCTGTTCGATGCCTGGGACGAGCCGGCCGCCCCGGAGCAGGCGCGGCGGGTGTTCTTCGCGATCGAAGCGAGCTTGGTGACTCTTCGTCCGGAGGTGCGCCACCTTCGGGTCACGACGTTCCTCGATCTCGTCACCCAGGCGTTCGCGGCCCGTGCCCGTCTGCTGGAGCGGTCAGTGGCGCCCTCGATCGACCACACGGACTTCGTCGCCAACCTGATCGAGATGTCGGTGGAGCGCTCGCCGCACCACCCGACGCCGGGTTGGATCACGAGGGCGGATCGAACCTCGACTCGGGCCCGACCGGTTCGTAGACCAGTTCGATGCGCACCCGTTCGTAGCGATCGGGGGTGAGCAGGCGGATCTCGCCGGCCCGGCCGAATTCGAGCAGGTCCATGGCGGCCTGGGCGGCGCGCTCCGGCGGCAGCAGCGATCCGAACATGGCGGTGGTGTTGTCGCGCTCCAGCGGTGAGAGCAGGGGAGTGTCGACACCCGACGCACACAGCATCGTCACGAGCACCCCGCGCGCCTGCAGGGGCTCGGCGACGGCTCGCCCGAGCCCCATCACGGCATGCTTGGTGGCGGTGTAGAGCGGGTCGAACGGTGAGGGGAGCAGCCCGGCGCAGCGAGGCGTTGAGGCAGATCCGAGCATCCGCCGACCGCGGCCATCGCAGGCGTGAGGCGCCGCAGCCCGTGCAACACTCCGAGGAAATTGGCGCCGATGGTTCGGGTCACCTCGGCGCGACTGACCTCGTGGATCTCGTAGGGAAGCTCGGCGCGACTCAGGATGCCGGCGTTGAGCAACGCGATCGTCGGCGGGTTCTCGAGGCTGAGCGAATCCCACGACGGCGGATCGGCGACGTCGAGCGCGATGGGTTGACCATCGATCTCCTGGGCGACGGCCCGGGCCCGATCGGCGTCGATGTCGGCGACGATCACCCGCGCCCCGCACACGGCCATCATGCGGGCGCACGCCGCGCCGATCCCCGACCCGCCGCCGGTGACCAGCGCGACTCGTCCCGTCGAAGTACGACGCCGGGGTCGGCGTCCGATCGGACGCGGCAGGCTCCGAGTCGGCCTCGGCGGTGTCGGGAAGGGTCATGCTACGGTCTTTCTGACGATCCATCAGATTCGAGAACCGGTGGGACGTGCCGGTCGTGGAGGGCACGAGATGACCGGATTCCTGCAGGACAAGGTAGTCGCCATCACAGGGCGCTGGTCGCGGGATCGGGCGATGTGTCGCTCTCGATTGTGCCCGAGCCGGCGCGCGTGTGGTGGTCGGCGGACTACGGGGTCGGCGATGGACGGCAGCGAACCCTCGAGCGAGGTGGCCGACGCAGTGGTCGCCGAGATCACCGTCGGCGGGCGGCGAGGCGGTCGCCGTCGCCGGTGACGTCTCCACGATGACCGGTGGCGCGCGCAGTGGTCGAAGCGGCGATGGACCACTGGGGCCGGATCGACGGCGTGGTCTGCGTGGCCGGGCATCCTTCGGGAGCGAATGCTGTTCAACATGAGTCGAGGACGAGTTCGACGATGTCGTGCGCGTGCACCTGAAGGGCACCTTCACCGTGTACCGGGCGGCTTCGGCGGTGATGCGCAAGCAGGAGGGCGGCGGGTCACTGATCGGGTTCACCTCCGGGGTGTGGGCGCTCGGATCCACCGCGCAGGCGAACTACGCGGCGGCCAAGGGCGGCATCGTGTCGCTCACCTACGCCGCCGCACTCGGGCTCGAGCGCTACGGCGTGCGGGCCAACTGCATCGCCCCCGTCGCTCGCACTCGCATGTCGGCCAACGTGCCGATGCAGCTCGCCGAGAACGGCGATCCCGAAGACGTCTCGCCGATGGCCGTGTACCTGCTGTCCGATGCCGCGGCCAAGGTCACCGGCCAGGTGTACTCGGTCGTCGGCGGCAAGATCGCCGTGTGGAGCCAGCCCCGCGAGGTCCGCGCGATGTACAACGATGAGCGCTGGACCCCCGAGCTGATCGCCGAGCGCCTCGACGCGACCGTCGGCATCGAGAAGATGCCGTTCCTCGCCAAGGTCGAAGAGATGCGGGCGGCCGCTGCGTCGTCCGAGCGCCCCAATGGCTGACGTCGAGCTGTCCGCCGACCACGCAGCCTTCCGAGCCGCGGTCAGGGAGTGGTTCTCCGAGCACGTGGTCGGGGAGTTCGCGTCGCTGCGCGGCCGCGGCGGCCCGGGCGACGAGGAGATCGGGTTCGACATCCGGGTCGAGTGGGAGGCTCTGCTCGGCCGGGCGGGATGGATCGGACTGGGGTGGCCCGAGGAGCACGGCGGACGTGGGGCGTCCGTCGACCAGCAGATCGTCTTCGCCGAGGAGTACGCCCGCGCCGAAGCGCCGGCCCGCGTGAACCACATGGGCGAGAACCTGCTCGCGCCGACGCTCATCGCCTACGGCACACCGGAGCAGTGCCGCCGGTTCCTCCCCGGCATCCTCGATGGCAGCGAGCGGTGGTGCCAGGGCTACTCCGAACCCAATGCCGGCTCGGATCTCGCCAACGTCCAGACCCGGGCTCGGCTGACCGACGACGGGGCGTCGTGGATGCTCGATGGTCAGAAGGTCTGGACCTCACTCGCGCACGTGAGCCACTGGTGTTTCGTGGTCGCCCGCACCGAACCCGGCTCGCAGCGCCATCGCGGCCTCAGCTTCCTGCTCGTGCCGATGGAGCAGCCTGGTGTCGAGGTCCGCCGCATCGTGCAGATCACCGGCGGCGGCGAGTTCAACGAGACGTTCTTCACCGACGCCCGAACGCCGGCCTCGATGATCGTCGGATCGCCGGGCGACGGTTGGAAGATCGCGATGGGGTTGCTCGGTTTCGAGCGCGGCATCTCGACCCTTGCCCAGCAGGTTGGTTTCGAACGTGAGCTGGAACGGGTGACCGACCTGGCCCGGTCGCTCGGCCGGCTCGACGAGCCGGTGATGCGCCAGCGGTTCGCCCGCGCCTGGACCGGGCTCTCGCTCATGAAGTGGAACGCGCTGCGATCGATGTCGGCGGGCGGGGTGCCCGGCCCCGAGGCATCGATCTCCAAGCTGTTCTGGGGGGCGTGGCATCGCTCGCTGGGCGAGCTCGTCGTGGACGTGCTCGGGCCCACCGGGCTGATCGCCGAGGGGTTCCCCTACGAGCTGACCATCGAGCAGAAGCTGTTCCTCTTCACCCGCGCCGACACGATCTACGGCGGGTCCGACGAGATCCAGCGCAACGTGCTCGGGGAGCGGGTCCTCGGCCTACCCAAGGAGCCCTCATGACCGTGCCCCACGACGTGCCCACCTACGTTCCGGGCCACGGGCTGCTCGACGGCAAGTCGGTGCTCGTGACTGCGGCGGCCGGCACCGGCATCGGCTTCGCAACCGCCAAACGATGCGTGGAGGAGGGAGCCCGCGTGGTCATCTCCGACAAGCACGAGGGCCGGCTCGGCGCGTCGGCGGACGAGCTCGGCGTGCCCGGGATCCCGTGCGACGTGACTCGGGAGGACAGCGTGCAAGCGTTGTTCGCCGCCGCAGCGGCCGAGCTCGGCGGAATCGACGTGCTCATCAACAATGCCGGGTTGGGTGGCACCGCTGAGCTGCACGAGATGACCGACGATCAGTGGTCGGTCGTGCTCGACGTCACGCTGAACGGCACGTTCCGGTGCATGCGCGCAGCCTTGAACCACATGTACGCCCGGGGCTCGGGGGTGATCGTCAACAACGCGTCGGTGCTCGGATGGCGGGCGCAGACCGGCCAGGCGCACTACGCCGCGGCCAAGGCCGGAGTGATGGCGCTCACCCGTTGCGCAGCAATGGAAGCAGGGCCGCGCCACGTCAGGGTGAACGCGGTGGCACCCTCGCTCGCCATGCACGCCAACCTCGCCAAGGTCACGAGCGACGAGCTGCTCGCCGAGCTGACCTCCCGTGAGGCGTTCGGCCGGGCCGCCGAGCCGTGGGAGATCTCCAACGTCATCGTGTTCCTCGCGTCCGACTACTCGTCGTACATGACGGGCGAGGTCGTGAGCGTCAGCTCCCAGCACCCCTGATCCCGGGCCGGGCGACCGGCTGGCGGGTCGCCCACTGGCGGGCGAGTCGGACGAACCGTTGGCCTTCGGCCCCCACCGAGGCCGGGCGCCAGACCGCGCGGAACTCTCGGCGGAGATCGAGCTCGACCACGGGCACCGCCACGAGCGAACCGCCGGCCAGTTCGGCCGCGACCGCGAGCTCGCTGAGGACGCACGCACCGTCGCCCGACATGGCCGCCGACTTGAGCGTGGTGGTGGAGGCCAGTACGGCGAGGGGATCCGTGACGCCGAGTCCAATGGCCGCGATGGCCGCTTCGAAGGCGTCGCGGGTGCCCGATCCGGGCTCGCGCAAGAGGAGCGGCGATGTCGCCAGCTCAGCCGGCGTGAGCGGCGTACGGCGGCGCGCCCAGGGGTGTCCCGGGGCCACCACCACCCTCAGCGTGTCGCCGCCGACGACGGCCGACGAGAGGCCCGGGAATCGCCGGGGTGTCTCGACGAATCCGACCAGCACATCGCCGTCGCTGACCGCTCGGGCGACCGCCACCGAGTTCCCGACGGCGAGGTCGACGGGCGCGCCACCGGCGACGCGATGGGCGTGGAGCCAATCGGGGAGCACGTACTCCGCGACGGTGAGGCTGGCCATGATGCGCAAGGGGTGGCGCACCGCGCTGCTCCGGAGGGCACTCACGCCGAGCGCCAGCCGGTCGATCGCAGTGATCACGTCGTGGGCCCACTCCGCCACCGCCTGACCCTCACCGGTCGGGAGCGTGCCGGTGGGACCCCGGTGCAGGAGCTCCACCCCGACCCTTCGTTCGAGTTGGCGGAGCCGTTCGGTCGCCGAGGGCTGCGACATGCCGTGATGACGCGCTGGCGGCTGAGATGCTGCCGAACCGGATCGTGTCGATGAACAGCTCGATCCCGACGAGGTCCTCGACGCGCAACGAGTTCGGCTCGTCGGTCATAGCCGCAGCCTATGACACCAAGGTGATCGAGGGGTTCCCGGCCCGGCTCACACGGCGCACCATGCAGGTGTGCGGACCACGACGAGATTGCCTGACCTCGCGCCTGACCGCCCACTCGGTGTGGGGCGAGGACTGCTGTTGGCAGCGGGCGGCGCCGCGGTGGGGCTCCTCGCGCACGAACGGTGGCCCTCGTTGTCGGCCCACGTGGTGGCCGTGATGGTCGGGGTCGTCATCGGGAACTCGGCGCTCGACCGCGGCGTCGCGCCCGTAGGGCTGCGGTTCGCGGCGCGCCACGTGCTGCGGCTCGGCATCGTCGTGTTGGGCCTCCGTCTCTCGATGGGCGACGTGGTCGATCTGGGCCCGGGGCTGATCGTGGCGGTGGTGATCGTGGTCGCCTGCACGTTCCTCGGCACCCAGGCCATCGGTCGGGCTCTGGGATTGGGTCCCGGCTTGTCGCTCCTCGTCGCGACCGGGTACTCGATCTGCGGCGCGTCTGCCATCGCCGCCGCCGAACCGTTCGCGGACGCATCGGAAGCAGAGGTGGCGTACTCCATCGGCCTGGTCACGCTGTGCGGCTCGCTGGCGATCGCCGTGTTGCCTGTGCTGGGAACGATGCTCGGATTGCCGAGCGAGACGTTCGGGGCGTGGGTGGGAGCTTCGGTGCACGACGTCGGCCAGGTCGTCGCAGCCGCCTCCACCCGAGACGCCACGGCAGTCGAGGCGGCGGTCGTCGTCAAGCTCACGCGCGTGGCGCTGCTCGCCCCGCTGCTGGCCCTCGTGGCGGTGCAGGCTCGCCGCTCGGCGCGCTGCCCTGCGTCGGACGTCGGTGGGTGCCCGACTACGCGCCCGCCGGTGCTGCCGTGGTTCGTCATAGCGTTCCTCGTCGCGGTCGCGGTCCGGTCCGCAGGGTGGCTGAACGACGCCCAACTCGACGCGGCCCGGCACCTCGAGACCTTCCTCATCGGGGCAGGCCTCGTCGGGCTCGGGAGTCAGGTGGAGTGGCGCCGGCTGCGGTGCCTGGGTGGGCGACCGCTCGTGCTCGGGCTGGTCAGCTGGACCCTCATCGCCGTCACGTCGTTGGCTGCGGTCACCGTCGCGACCTGACCGGGCTCGCATCGTTCGGCTCTCGATCGAACGCTGATTCTGACGGGGCGTTAGTTTTCTTCGATGGCTGACACTGCTGCGCTCCCCGATGTCCGGTTCGTCGCCCCCGAGGGGTTGCCGTGGGTCGAGGCGGCGGGGGTGAAGCTGCGCGTGCTCCGTGTCGACATCGACGAGAACATCTGGGTCATCGAGAACAAGTTCTCGCCGGGATTCACCGCCCCTTCGCACAAGCACACCGGCAAGGTCGACGCGTTCACCCTCAGCGGGAAGTGGCACTACCTCGAGTACCGGATCGACTACGAAGCCGGTTCCTACGTGTACGAGCCGGCCAACTCGGTCCACACCTTGCACGTCCCGGCCGACAACACCGGCGAGACCCACGTGATCTTCGTGATGCAGGGCGCCAACCTCAACCTCGCCGCCGACGGCAGCGTCGAGAGCGTCACCGACGCGCCCAGCATCCTCGCCGCCTACCAGTACATGTGCGAAGCCCAGGGTCTCGGTACACCCGCCGTCCTCCAGTGACTCGCCCCACCGGAGGGCTCACACGTTGGCGGCGTCGAGGAACGGTGGGCGTTCGCCGCCGCCGTGGGCCGACACGTCGGAGCCGGTGACGTAGCTCGCGAGCGGGGAGGCGAGGAAGACACAGACGTCGCCGATCTCGCTGGGTGATGCCAGGTGGCCGATGGGGATCGTGGCGCCGACTGCGGCGATCCCCTCCTCGTCGCCGTAGTACAGGTGGGCCTGTTCGGTGCGCACCATCCCGGCGGTCACGTGGTTCACGCGGACCTTCGGTGCCCACTCCATCGCCGCGGTCCGGGTGAAGTTCCACAGGCCGGCCTTGGCAGCGCCATACGCCGCCGCGGCGGGCGACGGGCGGTGGGCGCAGACGCTGCCGATGTTCACGATCGAACCGCCCGTGTCCTGCTGTTGCATCCAGTGGTTGGCCCGTTGGGCGCAGTAGATCGAGGCCAGCAGGTTCAGCTGGATGATCCGGTCGGTGAGCCGAGGTGAGGCCGTCGAGGTGTCGACCGGCGGGGCACCACCGGCGTTGTTGACGAGCACGTCGAGGTGTCCGAGCTGCTCCACCACGGTGTCGACCATGGCGAACGCGGCGTCGCCGTCGCGCAGATCGGCGGCCAGGAACGTCCATCCGTCGGGCAGCGATTCGGGCGGCTTGCGTGCGCACACCGCAACGGTTGCGCCGGCCGCTCCGAAGCGCTGGGCGATACCTCGGCCCACCCCCTTGGTGCCCCCGGTGACCAGAACGACCTTGCCCTCGAACCCGAACGACACACCCATGCTCCGGACTCTACGAGGCGGGTCCCACGGCCCACGGCGCCGGGAACCGGCGCGCCGTCGTGCCGGGAACTGCCGTGTCGAGGCCGGAGAGCCGGCATGTCCGGGCCCGAGGTGGCGTTCCCTCCCCTGTTAGCGGCTTCCCGCGCCGTGACCAGGGATTTGACCCGCCGATGCACCAATCAGGGGAGGGAACGCCACATGGGGGGCTCGGTCAGGCCGCCTCGCCGTCGGGGTCGAACTGGTCGCGCGCGGCGCGCAGCCGTTCGATGCCGTCGGGACCCACGCCGCAGCACCCTCCGATGACGCGGGCACCGGCCTCCAGCCACCGCTGCAGGAGGGCCAGGTCGTCGGCAGGTGTCGGCGGCCCGACCCAGCGATTGTGCAGCGCATCCCATTGCTGGCCGCTGTTGGCGTAGGCGACGAGCGGCAGGTCGGTCACTCGCGCGGCCCGTTCCAGCAACTCCCCGACGAAGGTCGGCGACGTGCAGTTGACCCCCACCGCCACCACGTCGGGATGGGCCGTGGCGAGCTCGATCGCCGCTTCGATCGGATCTCCGGCGTTCGTCTCGGCGCCGTTCCGGCACGAGAACGTCACCCAGGCCGGCACGGATGGCAGGCGGCCGAGCGCAGTCAGCACGGCCTGGGCCTCCGCCGCACTGGGGATCGTCTCGCACGCGAGCAGATCGGGCCCCGAGGCGATGAGGATCTCGAGTCGTTCGGCGTGGAACTCCGTGAGCAGGCCGGGGCCGATCGCGTAGTCGCCGTGGTACTCGGCGCCGTCGGCAAGGGTGGCTCCGTAGGGACCGACGGACGCGGCGACGAGGGGCGTCGGGGCGCCCGGATGCAGCCGACCGAACCGCGTGACGGCCTCGTGGGCGAGCTCGGTGGTGAGCCCGATGAGCCCGAACGCCTCGCCGCGGCTCAACCCTCGCGCCAACAGCCCGGCAACGCTGGCTTGATAGGCGGCGGTGATGATGATCTCGGCGCCGGCGGTGAGGTACGAGAGGTGGGCTCGGACGATGGCCTCGGGTTCCTTCAGGAGGAGGGCCGCGGTCCACAGGTCGTCGTCGAGCTCGTGGCCGGCCTGCTCGAGCGCGGTCGAGAGCCCTCCGTCGAGCACGGTGAACGGCCAGTTGAACTCCACGCCCCGAATCGTGCCAGAACCGGTGGCCGGCGACCGGTCACGCCGCCCAGTTGCCGGCAACCCACGTCGAGAATCTACGACGAGGGAGTTGCGCGTTCCTCGTCGCTCCGCACGATGCAGAACTCGTTGCCTTCAGGATCGGCAAGCGTGACCCAGCCCGATCCGTCGGGCAGGCGAAGATCGGCGAGCTGGGCGGCGCCGAGTGCAAGCAGGCGCTCGACCTCGGCGTCGCGGCGACGGTCGGTCGGAACGAGATCGAAGTGCACCCGGTTCTTCACCCGCTTGTCGTCGTCGACCTCGATGAACAGGATCCGATGACCGCTGGCTGGGTCGACGATCGTGCACTCCTCGTCGCCAGGCTCATTCGGATCGCCAGCGACGTCGCGGTAGCCGAGAACCTGCTTCCACCACGCCGAGAGCGCAAGAGCGTTCCGACAATCGAAGGTGGTGTGCCCGACCCGAGAAGCCACCCTCGCGACGCTACCGCCCCGACCGCCACGGACGGATCGGGGCTCGTTGCCACCGTCGCCGGAAGGGAGCCGGTTTCTGACGGTTCGTCAGATGGGGGGTAGTGTCGGCCCGTGGGAATCTCGTCGAACATCGACGAGCGGGGGATCGCCGAGGTCGTCGTCGATCATCCGCCCGTCAACGCCCTCACCGTCGCCGGCTGGTTCGAGCTGGCCGACACCATCACGGCGCTCGGCCGCGATCCGTTGGTCCGGGTGGTCGTGCTGCGGGCCGAGGGACGAGGTTTCAACGCCGGGGTCGACATCAAAGAGATGCAGAACACCGAGGGCTTCGGGGCGCTGATCGGCGCCAACAAGGGGTGTTTCGCAGCCTTCGCCGCGGTGTACGAGTGCCCGGTCCCGGTGATCGTGGCGGTGCACGGCTTCTGCGTCGGGGGCGGCATCGGGCTGGCCGGCAACGCCGATGTGATCGTCGCCTCCGACGATGCCTACTTCGGGCTGCCCGAGGTCGACCGGGGGGCGCTCGGCGCGGCCACCCATCTGGCACGCATGGTGCCTCAGCACAAGATGCGGGCGATGGTCTACACGGCGGCCACGGCGACCGCGGCCGAGCTCCACGCCTTCGGCAGCGTGCTGCGAGGTGGTTCCCCGAGCCGAGCTCCGCGACGCCGCGATGCAGGTCGCGGCGATCGATCGCGGCGAAGTCGCCGGCCGTGATCCGCGCCGCCAAGGAGAGCCTCAACGGCATCGACCTGTGGGACGTGAAGCGTTCGTACCGCTTCGAGCAGGGCTTCACCTTCGAGCTCAACCTCACCGGCGTGAGCGACGAACTCCGCGACGACTTCGCCGGAACCGACAAATCGAAAGGCGACCGTTCGTGACGGCTGACAAGCGGATGACGGCCGACGAGGCGGTGGCGACGATCGAGGACGGCATGACGCTCGGGATCGGGGGCTGGGCCAGCCGGCGCAAGCCGATGGCGCTCGTGCGGGCGTTGCTGCGCACCGACGTGAAGGACCTCACCGTCGTGTCCTACGGCGGTCCCGACGTCGGCCTGCTGTGCGCGGCGGGCAAGATCCGCAAGCTCGTGTACGGCTTCGTGTCGCTCGACTCGATCGCGCTCGAGCCCCACTTCCGCGCCGCCCGCCAGCAGGGCACCATCCCCGAGTGCGTCGAGTACGACGAAGGCATGTTGCAGTGGGCGCTGTACGCCGGCTCGTTGCGTCTCCCGTTCCTTCCGACCCGGGCCGGGCTCGGCTCCGGGGTGATCGACGTCAACCCGTCGCTGAAGACGGTCCGTTCGCCGTACGCCGACGGCGAGGAGCTGCTGGCGGTCCCGGCGATCCGGCTCGACGCCGCCTTCGTGCACCTGAACCGGTCCGATCAACGGGGCAACGCCCAGTTCCTCGGCCCCGACCTGTACTTCGACGACCTGTTCCTCGAACGCGTGCGAGACCGGGTCGCCGGTTCGTCAGCTGCGAGAAGGTCGTGCCCACCGAGGACCTGCTCGACGAAGGCTCGTTCCACACGTTGCGGATCAACCGATCGATGGTCGACGGCGTGATCGAAGCGCCGAACGGCGCCCACTTCACGACGTGCGAGCCCGACTACGGCCGCGACGAGGCGTTCCAGAAGGAGTACGCCACGGCGGCGGCGAGCCCCGAGTCGTGGGCGGCGTTCGTCGATCGGTACCTGTCCGGTTCCGAAGCGGACTACCAGGCCGCCGTGAAGGAGAGCCGTTCATGAGCGCGATCGAGGTGCAACTCGCCGATGTGGTCGCAGTGGCCTGTGCCGAGGCCTTCCGGGGCGACGGCGAGATCTTCGCCTCGGGGATGGGGACCATGCCGATGCTCGGAGCTCGGCTCGCCCGCTCGACGTTCGAGCCCGACCTGCTCGTCTCCGACGGCGAGGCGTTCTTCGTCGGCAACGAGCTGCCGATCGGCGGGACCGACAAGCTGGTCGAGGGCTGGATCCCGTTCCGCTCGGTGTTCGACACGCTGTGGGGTGGTCGCCGCCACGTGATGATGGGCGCATCGCAGATCGACCGCTTCGGCAACTCCAACATCGCCAACATCGGCCCGTGGGACCGCCCGAAGGCCCAGCTGCTCGGCGTGCGCGGCGGGCCGGGGAACACGATCAACCACGCCACCAGCTTCTGGATCCCGAACCACACGGCCAAGGTGTTCGTCGACCAGGTCGACATGGTGAGCGGCCTCGGCTACGACCGGGCCGCTCGACCTGTCACCGTGGGTCCAGGCACATCACGAGCTGCGCCGGGTGGTCACCAACCTGGCCGTGCTCGACTTCGCGACGCCCGATCACTCGGATGCGACTCGTGTCGCGTGCACCCCGGGGTCACGGTCGACCAGGTGCGTCGCAGCGACCGGCTTCGAGCTCGTCGTCGAGGCCGACGTCGCCGAGACCCGGCAGCCCGACCGACGAGGAGCTCGCCGTGCTCGACCGGCTCGACCCGAAGGGCCTGCGGCACCGCGAGGTGCCCGACCCCGTGAACCCGGTGCTGCGACACCCGCTGTGCGACACTGACGGGATCCGACGTACCCGATCGTGCAGACCGGGATGGGCTGGGTCGCCGGTGCCCGCGCTGGTGTCGGCCACGGCCAACGCCGGTGCACTCGGCATCCTCGCCAGCGCGACGATGGACATCGCCCAGCTCAGCGCCGCGATCGCCGAGGTGAAGGCGCGCACGGCAAGCCCGTTCGGCGTCAACCTGCGTGCCGATTCGGCCGACATCGACGACCGCATCGCGCTGATGATCGACGAGGGGGTGAAGGTCGCCAGCTTCGCCCAGGCCCCGAAACCGGCGCTGATCTCGCGACTGAAGGACGCCGGGCTCGTCGTGATCCCTTCGATCGGGGCCAAGCGGCACGCCGAGAAGGTGCTCGAGTGGGGTGTCGACGCCGTGCTCGTGCAGGGCGGCGAGGGCGGCGGGCACACCGGTTCGGTGCCGACCACGTTGCTGCTCCCCCAGGTCGTCGATGCCATCGCGGGCAGGATCCCGGTGATCGCCGCCGGCGGCTTCTTCGACGGTCGCGGCCTGGTCGCCGCCCTCGCGTACGGCGCCGACGGGCATCGCGATGGGAACCCGCTTCCTGCTCACGTCGCGACTCCGCGGTGCCCGCAGGCGGTGAAGGACGTCTACCTCGGCAAGGGCGGTCACCGACACTGTCGTCTCCAAGCAGGTCGACGGGGTCCCCCACCGAGTGCTGAACACCGCGCTGGTCGAGGAGCTCGAATCGGGCCGCGGCAAGGTGCGTCGCCCTGCCGCGAGCGCTGCTCAACGCGCATCGAGTTCCGCCAGCTCACCGGGCTCAGCCCGCTGCGACGATGCTCCGCGAGGGCATGGCGATGCGCGACGGCCATCGGGCTCTGTCGTGGACCCAGATGGTGATGGCGGCCAACTCGCCGATGCTCACCAAGGCCTCGCTCGTCGACGGACGGGTCGAGAGTGGGATCATGCCCACGGGCCAAGCCGTCGGGGTGATCGACGACCTCCCGTCGTGCGCCGAGCTGATCGAACGGATCATCGCCGAAGCCGAGGCGTCCTGTCCCGACTCGGGTCGGAGCATGACCAGGCGCCGACCACCGTGCTCGACGGTGCCGACGCCGTGCGGGCGGCGGTCGGGATGGATCTCGGAGCCAGCGACTGGCTCGTCGTCACCGCCGATCGGGTGCACGACTACCGAGGCGTCGACAGGCGACCGACGACGCGCCGACCGGTGTCGTGCCGCCCGTTCCTGTTGCTCGCCTGCTCGAACCTGTTCCTGCCCCGAGATCGTCCGGGTCGACGGTTTCGCCATGGGGGTGAACTACGGCGTCGATTCGGTCCGGTTCCCCGCCGCCGGTCCCGGTCGGCGCGCACGGATGCGGGGCACGGCGATGCTCGTCGAGGTCGACGAGTTGCCCACGGGCCTGCAGACCCTGATGCGCATCACGATCGAGACCGACGGTTCGGCCAGCCGGGCTTGCGTGATCGACTCGCTGTCGCGCTGGTTCCCGTGAGCCGATCAGGCTCGCTCCCGGTCCTCCGCCACCGCGGCTTCGCCGCCTTCTTCGCCGCCGCCGTCGATCTCCAACGCGGCGGTGTGGATGCAGACCATCGCCGTGCCGGCGCTGCTGTTCGACCTGACCGGCAAGGCCAAGTGGCTCGGGATCGCGCCATCGCCACCCTCGTGCCCCAGGTGGTGCATCTCGCCCGTACGCCGGTGTGCTCGCCGACCGGATCAGCCGGCGTCGCATCCTCCTCGTGCACCCAGACGGCGTCGATGCTCATCACCTTCGGGCTGTGGGGGCTGTACGTCACCGACGCACTCACCCCGTGGCGGATCGTCGGGCTCGGGTTCCTGGCGGGTCTCGCCGGCGGGTTCCAGAACTCCACGTGGCAGGCGTTCATCCCGCTGCTCGTGCCCGAAGCAGAGATGCTCGACGCGGTCAAGCTGAACTCCGTGCAGTTCACCCTGGCTCGGGCGATCGGCCCGGCGGTCGCCGGCATCGTGCTGATCCGGTGGGGGAGCGGCGTGGCGATCTTCGTGAACGCGCTCGACGTACTTGCTCGTGATCGGTGTCCTCCTGGTGGTCGATGCCGCGAGAGACCTCGACCATCGCGCCCGACACCGCCGTGCGCCAAGCACTCCATGACGGCGCCTCGTTCGTGTGGAACAACCTGACCGTTCCGCACTGCGGTGCTCCTGGCGTTCGTGTCGTCGGCGTGCGGGCAGTCCCTGCAGTCCCTCGGCGCGGCCGTTTCGCGTCGGATGTTCGATCACCCGAGCAAGGACACGTCGTGGCTGCTCACCTCGCTCGGATTCGGGGCGCTCGCTCGCCTTCGCCGGATGGACGTTCTTCGGCGAACGACTTCGCCGGTCTCGCCACATCCTGCTCGGACTGTCGGGGTACGCCGCCTCGGCCGTGGTGGTCGCCTCGACGTCGAGCTTCGGCGTCGGCCTGGTCGGCTATGCGATCGGCGGTCTCGCCCATCTCACCACGGCGATCGGGATCAACACGCTCATCCAGGGCGCGGTGCCCGACGAGATGCGAGGACCGGGTGCTCAGCTTCTACCTGATGGCGATCATCGGTGGCATCCCGGTCGGCACCTACCTGATCGGTTCGCTCGGCGACTCGATTGGATTGCGGTGGGCCTTGCTGGGGAACGCCAGCCTGCTCGTCGCGATCATGGTGGCCCTGATCGCATCGGGGTGGATGGAGTCACTCGACATCACCTCGATGTCGGGGGAACGCCGACCGGCGGCCGATGCGGTCAGCCCGGTCGTTCCTTGATCGCCGCCACCACCTTGGCGTGGATCTTGCCGGTGCACCTGATCCCGGCCGGCTCGGTGGAGACCGCTACGTCGAACCCTGCGCCGCGTAGGTCGGTGGCCAGGCGTTCGAGCTTGGTCCGGTTGCGGTCGACGCGGATGACGACCGAGGAGCGGCGCCAGGCGCGCCGGTCGAACGCTCGCAGGACGAGCCACAGCACCATCACGCCGACGACCGAGCTGGGCGGCGCCGGCCAGTGGAAGAGTCGGCCCAGACCGAGGCCGAGTACCACACCGGCGCCGACGATCATTGCCAAACCGGCCGGGCTCACCCGGAGCAGACGGAATCCCACGGGCGGCGAGCCTACGACCCGGGCTGGTAGGTTGACACCGTCGGTCGACCGTGCGGCCGTGGGCGACCGGAGCGATCAGAAGTCGAACAACTCGCCGAGCAGGCCCTTGCGCTTGCGCTTCGGGTCATGGCGGCCGTCACGGCCGTGGTCACGGCGATGGTGGTCGTCATCGTCGTCGTCCCAGTCGCGCCGGGTGTAGGGCTGGTCATCACCCGTCGGAATCGGGTGGAGCGGGTGCCGGCATCGAAGCAGGCATGACGGCCACCGGTGGGGCGTGGCCCGCTCGATGATCTTGTCGAGCTCGCCTCGGTCCAGCCACACGCCTCGGCAGTCCGGGCAGTAGTCGATCTCGATGCCCGAACGATCGGTCATCACCAGGGTGGAGGACGGGCATGCGGGGCATTTCATGGGGTCGCCTTCGGTCACGGGCGGTACCGAGGTCTTTCCGCCTGACGGACTCTCGCTGCCGGGCCCGAGGGCCGTGATGACGCAACGTGATGGTGGGATACTCCCGTCATCGGCCACCGTATCGGGGCGCGGCTGACGTGACAACCACCCGGAAATCGGTTCCTCCCCCGGCAGCGTCGACTGCGGTGAGAGCCTCGGACCGGTGGCGCCGATCAGCCGATGACGCCGCTGGCGCGCAGCTCGTCCAGTTCGTCGTCGGCCAGACCGAGCTCGGCGCCGAGCACGACCGAGGTGTGTTCGCCGAGCCACGGGAACGCGGGTCTCGGGACCCTCGGCGACCTCCGAGAACTTCACCGGGTTGCCCGGGATCAGCACCGGGTCGGGCACGCCGTCGGTGCGGGGTAGTTCGACCTGCATGTGTCGGTTGGCGACGTGGGGATCGGCGATCACCTGGGCGGCGTCGAACACCGGCCCCGCCGCGACCCCCGCCGAGCTCAACATCTGGCAGGCCTCGACGTTGGTCATCGTCGGCGGCCCACGCGTCGACGGCGGGACGGATGGCTGAGTCGAGGTGCTGCGCGCCACCCGGCGCGAGTGGCGAAGCGGGGATCGTCGGTCCACTCGGGGTGGCCGACCACGGTCGGCCAACCGGGCGAACTCGTGCTCCCGGCCGACCTGCACGATGAACCAGCCGTCGGCGGCGCGGAACCCGTCGAGGATCATCTTGAGCCCTTCGCCGGGCTGCGGGCGTTCACCCATCGACCAGTAGTTGGTCATCACGTCGGCCATGGCGACCATGGAATCGAACATGGCGATGTCGACGTGCTGCCCGAGCCCGGTGCGCTCACGATGCCGGAGGGCCGCGAGCACGCCGATCACCGCGAACATCCCCGACCCGATGTCGCCCAACGCGCCGAGCGGCGAGGCGACGGGCGGTTGGTCAGGTGGGCGTTTCCACTCGTACATGCCGCTCATCGCCTCGGCGATCGCGGCGTACGCGGGCCACGAGCCGTACGGCGAAGGTGGCTCGCCCGGTGTCACGGCGTTCCCGAAGCCCGACACGCTGACGTAGACGATGCCGGGTGCGGCGGCGCTCGACCGCCGCGTACCCGAGGCCCATCCGATCGAGGGCGCCGCCCTTGAAGTTCTCGGCGAACACGTCGAACCGGGCCGCCAATCGCAGACCAGCTCGCGGCCGCGTGGATCCTTCAGGTCGATGGTGACCGAGCGCTTGTTCAGGTTGTTCCGCAGGAACGTGGCCCCGACGTTGCGCCCCTCGGGGTCCTTCATCGCCGGCAATGAACCTCGGCCGAGGTCGCCGCCCGTCGGGTTCTCGATCTTCACGACCTCGGCCCCGAGCCGGGCGAGCAGTTGGGTGGCGTAGGGGAGCGCCTGCATCTGTTCCAGGGCGAGGATGCGCACTCCGTCCAACGGCTTTCCGTTGGGGAGCGCGCCGGGATTGACGATGTCGCCCAGGCGCATGGGCGGAGCGTACTTGAAGGGTCGTCAGCCGATCAGGAGGGATGGCGCCGACGTCGGTGCGTGCGGACTGCAGGGCGCGATGGCACGAGCGGCATCAGAGCCGGAACACGACACCGGTGAGTTCCTCGGACACATCCCACAGGCGCCGGGCGACGACCGTGTCGTGGCTGTACGAGCTCGACCGCGTCTCGATGGGTGCGCCGTGGGTGTTGCGCTCGGGACCGAAGTACTGCCCGCCCCGCACGCCGGGGTCGGTGGCGGCGCGCAACGTCGGGAGCGCTCCGGCCGCGGCGTTCTGGGTGAACCGGCGCATCAGCGGTGTTCCGAACCGCATCAACGGTCCGGCGTCTCGGCCGAGCTCGGTCGCAGCCACGCCCGGGTGGCAGGCGACCGCGATCGTGGCCTCGTGTGCCCGCGACAGGCGCCGCTGGAGTTCGTAGGTGAACAGCAGGTTGGCCACCTTCGACAAGCCGTACTGGCGCCAGCGGCCGTAGGTGCGTTCACCCTGGAGGTTGTCGAAATCGACCCTTCCCATCTGATGGGCGCTGCTGCTGACCGTCACGATCCGCGAGGCCGGCGTGGCGCGGACCAGGTCGAGCAAGAGTCCAGTGAGGGCGAAGTGCCCGAGATGGTTGACCGCGAACTGCATCTCGAAACCATCGATGGTCTCCTGCCGGGGCAGCGCCATCACCCCGGCGTTGTTGATCAGCACATCGAGTCGTTGCTCCTGGGCCATGACCTGTGCGGCTGCGACCCGCACGGAGCTCAGGCTGGCCAGGTCGATCGGAACCACCGCCAGATCGGCGTCGCCGACACCGGATCGGATGCTGCGCAACGCGGCGTCGGCGCGTTGCTCACTCCGACAGCCGAGCAGCACCCGAGCGCCCCGAGCGGCCAGCGCCCGGGCGGCTTCGAGCCCGATGCCGGAGCTCGCCCCGGTGATGAGCGCGCATCGACCGGTCAGATCGGGGATGTCGGCCTCGGTCCACGGAACCTCGTTCACCTCGTCAGGTCTACTCGCGATCGTCCATCGCGCGCGTCCAACGCTCCGAGGTACTACGACCAAAGACTCCTGGCGAGATGGTCACCGAGCCACGAGCATGATGGGATGACGGTTCTCGGCGCGACGGCGATCGCTAGTGTCACGCCCGTGTCCGAGCGTCGCGCGTCGCAGCGAGGCTTCGAACTCGGGAGTTCGATCGAGCACGACCTGGCCACGGAGCACGTATCTGTCCGCAAGCTCGTCATCCGCTTCACGCTCGCCGGGCTCGTCGCCCTGGTGGTCGCAGCGGTCGTCACCGCATACTCGAGTCGAAGCGTCGGAACCAGCCTGGCCATCGCCGATGCCCGGCGCACCACGTGGGTCACGGCCAGTGGCCTTGTGGCGCCGGTGCTCACCGATCGCTTGCTGGAAACCGACCGCGACAGTCTGGAGACGCTCGATCGGGCCGTCCGCGAGGGGGTCCTGCGCGGTTCGCTGGTGAGGGTGAAGATCTGGGATGCCGATGGTCGGATCGTCTACTCCGACGAATCGCGGCTGATCGGCCAGCGGTTCGAGCTCGACGATCACGAGCGGGAGATGTTCGTCGACCCCGACCATGCGGCGGTCGCCGAGGTCACCGACCTCGACAAGCCCGAGAACCGCTTCGAGACCGAGAAGCGGCTGCTCGAGGTGTACATGCCGATCGCCACCCTCGAGGGAACGCCCCTGCTCTACGAGGCGTACTTCCGGTACGGAGCCGTCACCGACGTCGGCCGCGACCTGTGGAGGAGGTTCGCGCCGGTCGCCGTGGGTGCCCTGTTGGGGCTCCAACTGGTGCAGATCCCCTTCGCCTGGCGGCTCGCACGCCGGCTCCGGCGTAGCCAGCTCCACCGGGAACGACTGCTCCGACACGCCATCGACTCGTCAGAGACAGAGCGTCGGCGTATCGCCGGTGACCTCCACGACGGAGTGGTCCAGGATCTCACCGGCGTGTCCCTCACGTTGTCGGCCGCGGCCAAGGGCCCGCTCGGCACCGACCCCCGACTCGCCGATGCGGCCGCCGCCATCCGCGAGAGCGTGAAATCACTCCGGTCGCTGCTCGTCGAGATCTACCCGCCGAACCTGCACGTCGAAGGCCTCGACACAGCTCTCGGCGACCTCCTGGCGGCGTTCAAGAATCGCGGCGTGGTCACCGAGCTCGACGTCGACCTGGGGACGAACGAACTCGATCCGAGCACCGCCGGACTGCTCTACCGCGGTGCTCAGGAGGCCCTGCGGAACGTGGCCGCGCACGCTGGTGCGAGCTGGGTCAGAGTGGCGGTGGCGGTGGTCGGGGGGTATGTCGAGCTGACGGTCGAGGACGATGGTCGTGGCTTCGATGCCGCCGTGCTCAACGACCAGCAGCGCGAGGGGCACTTCGGGCTGCGATCGCTCGGCGAGCTCGCTCGGGACGCGGGCGGGGCGATCACGGTTCACGCGGCATCGGGCAGGGGTTCTGCGGTGACTCTTCGGCTTCCGATCGTCCGAGGAAGGACGAAGCCGTGATCCGGGTCCTGGTGGTCGACGACCACATCATCGTGCGCAACGGGCTCGAGCAACTGCTTGCGACGGTCGAAGGGGTCGAACTGGTCGGCAGCGCCGCCGACGGTGCCGCAGCCGTCGACGCAGTCGAGCGCAGCCGACCGGACGTCGTCCTCATGGACCTGTCGATGCCCGTGATGGATGGGATCGAGGCGACCCGCCGCATCAGTGCGCGTTTCCCGGAGTGCCGCGTGCTCGTCCTCACGTCGTACACGGACCAGAAGCGAATCCTCGACGCACTCGAGGCCGGTGCAGACGGGTATCTGCTCAAGCACTCCGAGCCCGACGTGATCGTGGCAGCGGTGCGCGAGGTCATGGACGGCGGGTCGCCGCTCGATCCGAAGGCGGCTCGGGTGTTGTTGGAGTCGCGCCGCACCGCGCCAACCGCACACGGTCTCACCGAGCGGGAACTCGAAGTGCTCGGGCTCGTGCGAGACGGTCTCGCCAACAAACAGATCGCCCGACGGTTGCTCATCAGCGAACGCACCGTGAAGTCCCATCTGACCAGGATCTTCCAGCGCCTCGGCGTCACCGACCGCACGCAAGCGGCGCTCTGGGCCGTGCGTCACCTCGACGAGACCTGAGGCGGTTCGGCGCGTCGCGACGACGGTCATCGACGTCAGTCGTCGCTGCTTCCCGAGCCGGATCCCGAGCTGCCGGATCCCGAGCTGCCGGATCCCGAGCTGCCGGATCCCGAAGTTCCGGATCCCGAGCTTCCGGATCCCGAGCTCCCCGACCCGGAGTTGCCCGAAACCCCGCCGGAGTCGTCGGCGGTGCCGGCGGTGGTCGTGCTGGTGCTGGTGGTGGTGTTCTTGGGTGCGGTGCTCGTGGTGCTGGTGGTGGTGTTCTTGGGTGCGGTGGTGGTGGTGCTGGTGGTGGTGTTCTTGGGTGCGGTGGTGGTGGTGCTGGTGGTGGTGTTCTTGGGTGTGGTGGTGGTGGTGCTGGTGGTGGTGTTCTTGGGTGCGGTGGTGGTGGTGCTGGTGGTGGTGTTCTTGGGTGCGGTGGTGGTGGTGGTCGTGTTCTTGGGAAGCGTGGAGCTGGTCGGGGCCGTGGCGGCCCGCGGCGCGGTGGTCGTCGTGGCTTGTGGCGCAGTCGTGGTCGCGGTGGTGGAGCGCGGGAGCGTCGTGCTCGTCGGAGCATTGGCGCCTGCCCCGGGCGACCCCGGACCTGCCGGCGCCACGGTGGTGCCGGGCGCGGCCGAACCGACCGACCCGACGCCGGGGTTGCTCGGCGGATGGGAAGTCGTGGGTCCCGGCGGGGTACCGACCGACGCGGATCCGGAGCCGTCAGCAACCCCCACGGTGGGGTCGGTGACCGGGACGTCGGCGATGGTGTCGTTCGCGCGAACGAAGGCGTCGACCAGAACGTCGACGGTCTGCGCGCTCTCGGCGATCCCCGGGTTCTGCCAGACCGATTCGGCGGCCGAGCCGAGATCGGGGAACAACGTGTCGCGCACGAGCCACACCCCGCCCGTCGCGGTGACCCCGGCCACGAGCCAGCCCAGCATTCCGATGCGGCGCGACCATCGGGGGTGGGTGGCGGGAGCACCCAGGATCTCACGGATCGAGATTCGATCGGCACGGCGGTCGGAACGGCCGTCGAACACCAGCGGACGGTCCTCCGGACGCGGGCGCGACAGCTCTTCGGGTTCCATTGCCTCATGCTCACCGGGTGAGGCCGACCGGGCAAGTGGACGATGGTCGTAAGACCCCAGACCAACGACGACCCATCCCGACGGCCCGTACGTCCACTGGAGTTCATCCCTCGTTTTCCAAGAAGTTGTCTCCATGACGTCTTACGTCTTCTCCTCCCACGACGGTTACGGACTCGGCCACGTCCGCCGCAACCTCCGAGTCGCCACCGCTGTCCTGGTCAAAGACCCCACAGCCCAGGTCACCGTGGTCACTGGATTGGCCCTCACCCTGCCGTGGGGCGTCGATCCCCGCCTGCGGATCGTGCGGGTCCCGGCCCTCGTGAAAGACGACACGGGGGTGTACCGCAGCACCGGACGCACCTTCGAGCGGGCTGTCCACGAACGCTCCGTGGCATTTGCCGCTGTCGTCGGAGAGATGACCCCCAACGTGGTCGTGGTCGATCGCCACCCCTACGGCACCGCTGGCGAACTCCGCGCCGGACTCGAGTGGGTTCGCACACGCGGTGCAGCGGTCGTGCTGGGACTGCGCGACGTCCTGGACGAGTCGGATCGGGTGCGCGCCGAGCTCGCTGGTGCGGGGTGGGAGGGCGTGACCGATCTGTTCGACCATGTCCTCGTGTACGGCGATGCCGTCCTCTGTGACCACGAAGCGGAGTACGGGCTCCCGATCGTGCCGGAGTACTGCGGCTGGGTGACACCGGCGGTCGCTCGTCGCGTCCCCATGGCGGTCCCGAGAGCTCGACGGCGAGGTCCCCAGCTGGTGGTCACCGCGGGCGGCGGGGGTGACGGCGCCCGGGTGTTCGAGCTCGGCACCGCGCTCTTGCGCCGGCGCCCGCTGTGGCGGGCGACGGTGCTCGCCGGGCCGTACTCCACGCCGTGGGAGAGCGGGCATGATGATCTCGCCGACCGGCTCACGATTCGCCGAAATGTCGGCGATACCCAACCCCACCTCCACCGGGCCGCCGCGGTGCTCCAGATGGCCGGGTACAACTCGACGGTCGAGGCCATCGCCTCGGCAGTGCGCCCGATCCTCGTGCCCCGTCGTAGTCCCCGCCGCGAGCAGGCCATCCGAGCCTCCAGGTTGGCGGCGTTCGGCCTGGCCGACGTGGTCGACCAGGGAGCGGAGGCCGACGAGGTTGCGTGGTTGCTCGATCGGCCGAGGCTGCTCACGCTCGCCGACGTGGCCCGCACCGGCATTCGGCTCGACGGCGCCGAGCGGGCGGCTGATCGGCTGATCGCCTACGCATCGCAGCGGGTGGCAGCGTGAGGCGGCTGCGATCGTTGCGGCCCTACGTGCGGCCCTACCGCGGTGCCCTGGCGTTGGGGGCCTTGCTCGCAACGCTCGAGGTGCTGGTGGGCTTGGCCCAACCGTGGCCCCTCAAGTACGTGGTCGACGACGTGTTGTCGCCGACGATCACCCCGGATCGCCCGATGGTTGCCGTCGGATTGGCGTGCTCGGCGCTGGCCGTGATCGTCGCCCTCACCGCGTTGCTCGATTACTGGTCCACCCGGTTGTTGTCGTCGACCGGGCTCCATCTGGCCAACGGTCTGCGGGAGTCGACCTTCGCCCACCTCAACCGGCTGTCGCTGCGATACCACGGCTCCAATCGAGTCGGGGACCTCGCCGCCCGCGTCACCGGCGACGTCGACCGCACGCAGGACATGATCGTGCAGGCCCTCGCAGTGCTGCTCCCGAACGTGTTGTTGCTGGTCGGCATGGTCGGCGTGATGGTGGTGCTCGACCCCGTGTTCGCCGTGCTGGCACTGGCGCTCACCCCAGCGCTGGGATTCGCAGTCCACCGCTCGACCCGCCAGTTGAAGGCGGCGGCCAAGCGGGCGCGGTCGGCCGACGGCCAGGTGGCCGCGGCGACGAACGAGAACCTCGGCGCCATCCACCTCGTGCAGGCCTTCTCGCTCGAGGGTCTGCAGGAGGAACGCTTCGCCCATCTCGCACGCGCGAGTCGCACCGCCGGCCTCGAAGCCGTTCGGTTCCAGGCCCGATTCAGCCCGGTCGTCGACGTGACCAGCGTGATCTCCACCATCGCCGTCATCTGGTTCGGGTCGCGCCGCGTGCTCGAAGGGCGCCTGACGTTGGGCGAACTGCTCGTCTTCGTCAGTTACGTCGGCTCGGTCTACAAGCCGATGAAGGCGCTCTCGAAGCTCGGTGCCGTGGGCAGCAAGGGCGCGGCGGCGGCGGAGCGGGTGATCGAGGTGCTGAACGAGGCGCCTCAGGTCGACGACGTTCCGGGAGCGACGTTCGCACCGCCGCTCAGCGGCCGCATCGAGTTCCGCGACGTGTCGTTCGACTACGGCCGCGAACCGGTCCTGGTTCATCTCGATCTTGCCGTCGACTCGGGCGAGACGGTCGCCCTCGTGGGCCCGACGGGCGCCGGGAAGAGCACGATCGCGTCGCTCGTGGCGCGTTTCGCCGATCCTTGCGAGGGGGTGGTGGCACTCGACGGTGTCGATGTGCGCCGGTTCGCGCTGAGGTCGATCCGCAGCCAGATCTCGATGGTGCTGCAGGACTGCACGTTGCTCCACGGCACCCTGCGCGACAACATCGCGGTCGGCCGGCCGTGGGCCAGCGAGGCAGATGTGGAGCGGGCGGCCCGGCTGGCGCTGGTACACGAGTTCTCGTCCCGTCTGCCGGCCGGGCTCGACACCGCCATCGGCGAGCGGGGGGCCGATCTGTCAGGGGGGCAGCGTCAGCGCATCGCCATCGCGCGGGCCATCTTGCGCGACGCCCCGATCCTGATCCTCGACGAACCGACCAGTGCGCTCGACGCCGATTCGGAATCGGCGATCATCGAAGCCCTCGGCAACCTGCCCAGCAACCGCACGACCCTCGTCATCGCCCACCGGCTCACCACCGTGCGCCGAGCCGACCGCATCGTGGTGCTGGAGAGCGGTCGGATCGTGCAGCAGGGCACGCACGACGCCCTGCTCGCGGTCGATGGACGGTACCGCAGTTTCCACCGGCTGGCCCCGGCCGGTCCATCCCCCACGTCCCTGATCACGATCGGAGAACCACGATGAGCGAACCAGCGGCCCGGGTGCTGTATGTCCTGAAACGCTTCCCACAACTGAGCCAGACCTTCGTGGTGCGGGAGTTGGTGGAGCTCGAGCAGCTCGGCGTCACCATCGGTATCGATGCGCTCGGCCCGTCGAGCACCGGCCTGCGCCATCGCGACGCCGACGACGTGCGGGCATCGGTGCGGGTCCTTCCCCGCCGGCCCGGGTGGACGACCGTCGGGGTCGCCAGGGCCCATGCGCGGTTGGCGATCCGACGTCCCGTCACGTGGGTCCGGGCGTGGCGAGAGTCGCGACGCCACGATCGGCGCCGGTTCCTGCAGGCCGGTCTGGTTGCGGAACGGGCGCGTCGAGAGGGCTACCGGCACATCCACGCCCACTTCGCCTCGGCAGCCGCCGAGGTGGCCCGAGACGCGGCGGCGCTCGCAGGTATCACCTACTCGGTGACCGCCCATGCCAAGGACATCTTCCATTGCGACCACGTGGCCCATGTTCCCCGTCGGCTCGGAGCGGCCGCAGCCGTGGTCACGGTCAGCGAGTTCAATGTCGTCAACCTCATGACCCGGCTGCCGGGAACACCGGTGGTGCACGTCCCGAACGGCATCCCTGCCGCTGAGCCCCGGCTGGACTCGGTCGACGGGCCGGTGCTGTGCGTCGGGCGACTGGTCGACAAGAAGGGGATCGACGTGTTGTTGCGGGCGTTCGCCGAGCTGGGCGAGGTGCTCCCCGAGCTCCGGCTCGAGATCGTCGGTGAGGGCGAGCTCCGCACGGAGCTCCAGGCCCTCGCCGGAGACCTCGGGTTGGGCGACCGGTGCCGCTTCCTCGGCGCACTCGACTCCGATGGGGTGGCGGCGGCCATGGACCGCTCGTCGATGCTCGCTCTGCCGTGCCGGATCGGGGCCGACGGAGACCGGGATGGTCTGCCGACCGTGCTCGGTGAGGCCATGGCGCGCGGGGTGCCGGTGATCTCGACCGACCTCGTCGGCATCCCCGAACTGATCCGCGACGGTGACACGGGGGTGCTCGTGCCGCCCGACGATCCGATCGCGCTCGCCGGAGCCATCGAGAAGCTGTGGCGCGATGCGGCCTGGGCAGCCCGCCTCGGTGCCGCCGGCCGCGACCACGTCCGCCGGGTGCTCGACCCGCGTCGTTCCGCCGTCGCCTTGGCAACGGTGTTCGGTGCCGCCGTGGCGGGAGCTCGCGGGTGAGCGTCGACTGCGGCTACCTCGGTCATGCCGATCGACCGGTCACGATCGACCTCACGAGCGATCGGCCCGTCGCCGTCAAGACGTACCGTCCCGATGTGGGCTCGGCCGTGTTCCACGCGATGCAGGCGTTGTGGCGCTCGCCGTTCGCCGGCGTGGCCCCCTGCCTCCGCATGCCCGAGCCGTTGGGGTTCGACGACACGACCGGCGCACTGCGAATGTCGTTCGTCGAAGGGGTTGCGCTCGGGACCCGAGGGGATGCCGGTGAGACCAGTTCCCTGCTCGACGAGCTCGCCCCGCTGCTCGCGGGGCTCCACAGTTCCGGGGTGACTTGCCCGCGGCGTCGCAGCGCGAGTCGCATCCTGCGATCCTTGGAACGAAAGGTTCCCGAGCTCCACGATTCGCTGCGGGTGCCCTTCGCTCAGGTGGTGGCCGGGCTCGGCCGGCGGGTGCCATCCGGGGAGCGGCTGGTGATCAGCCATGGCGACTTCTCGCCGCGCAACGTCCTCGTGACCCGTTCCACCCTCGTCCTGATCGACTTCGACCGGCTCCAGATGGCAGGTCCGGCGCGTGACGTCGAGTACCTCGGGGCCTGGGCATGGGCCACGACCTGTCTCAACGGCGGCCAGCCCGACTGGGAGTTGGGCGACCGATTCGCCGCCGAGTACGAGCTGGTCGCCGGCGCGGCGTCCCTCGAACACCGATCCTTCCATCGGGCGGCCGCGCTGTTGCGGATCGCCCACGGGTGGAGCGCCCTGCGCACCCGGCCCGATGTGGCGTACGCGGTAGTGGCCGAAGCCGCACGGGTCTCGGACGGAGCGAACCGTCGATGAACGGCGTCCTGTTCCAGGTCCGGAACCGCCGGGGGCTCGGCCATCTCGTCCGTGTCCGGAATCTCGCCACCGAGTTGCGACGGCTCGCTCCTGGGCTCGCCGTCCACGCCCACTGTTCGGCTCCGCCCGCTCCGGCTGTCTGGCCTCCTGAGATCCCGTGGACCGATGGCGGTCGGCTCGACTGGGCCGAGGCCGTGGCCGCATGCCGCCCGGCGGTCGTGGTGTTCGACACGGTCCTCCCCGACGACCCGCGTGACGGGCTCGCACCTGCCACGCGTGTGGCGTTCGTGCTGCGGGAACGGTCGGCGAGCCGGTGGCGCGAGCTGTGGCAGCACCCGGGACTCGATCGGCTCGACCGGGTGCTCGTCCCCCACGAGGTGGAGGAGTTCGAGGTTGCGGTGCCGCCGGCGATCTCCCACATCACCTCGGTGGTGGGCACGATCGTGCGCCGGCCCGACCCCGCTGTCGTCGATCGGCTCCGCCATCGCCTCCAGATCGGGCCGGACGCACCGCTGCTGGTGTCGACAGGTGGTGGCGGTGGGTTCGCTGCCGACACCGATCGGTTCTTCGACGTGGTCGCCGAAGCCCATCGCCTCGCCCGGGCGACGGTACCCGGCGTCCGCCACGTGGTCGTGCTCGGACCGAACCACGCCAACCCCGCCGCCGCGGCGGCACTGCGAGCCCTGCCCGGCGTCGTCGTGGTCGACACCTGCCCACATCTCGTGGAGTTGCTGGCGCTCGCCGATGTCGCATGTACCGAAGCCGGGTACAACACGATCAGCGAGCTGCGCACGTGCGCAACCCCAGCGGTCGTGGTGCCGGCACCGCGGGGTCTCGACGACCAGTTCGAACGGGCCGGGCGGTTGGCCGCGGCGGGTGCCGCGACAGTTGTCGACGTCGATTCGTCGGTGGCTTCGGCGGCGAACGCCGTTGTCACGTTGCTCGCCGACACCGCCGCACGCGCCGCTCAGCGCGCCGCCCATCGGGCCTGGCCGATCGACCCTGGCAACGAACGGGCGGCCCGCCTGATCCTGGAGCTGTTGCCGTGACCACGGCCACGAGTGCGCCGGTGCTGGACCCGCTGGCCCTCCTGCGCATGGTGGAGCATCGGCTCGGGGTCCGGGTGCGCGGGTGGCGGTCCCTCGGGTCCGTGCCCGGTGAACGCCTGGTGATCAGCGTCGACATCGGTCCGGCCCCCATCGTCGTGAAGGTCGTGACCGACGGCTCGGCTTCGGCGGCGGCTGCCACCCTGGTGGCCTTGGCCGCCGACTCTGCGAGCCGATCGATGCTGCTGACCCCGCGCCTCCTGTTCGCGGATCCGGCCCAGGGTGTGGTGGCGATGACTGCGCTCGAGGGCACGCCGTACCCGGACATCGCGACGTTCTCCGCGTTGGAGCCGGCACTCTGTCGCGCCGGTGCCGCCACGGCCGAGCTGCACCACACCCGGCTCTCGTCGGTGCCGTTGCGGCCCACGGGCCTCACTGATCACCTCACCGACCTCGTACGACCCGCGCCACTCAACTTGGCCGATGCGTTGCCGGGGTGGGCGACCGTGATCGAACGGGCCCACGACCTCATCATCCGCCCGACGCTCGAACCCGGACACTTCGTGCCGATCCACCGCGACCTCCACCTGCGCCAGCTCGTTGAATGTCGCGACGGCGTCGGGATGGTGGATTGGGATCTCCTCGCCCTCGGCGACCCTGCGTTCGACGTGGCCACGATGCTCACCTACCTCGAGACCCATCTGGGCGACCTCGCCGGCCCAGCAGCCGAGGCGTTCCTGGCGGGCTACGAGGCTGCAGGCGGTGTGGTCGGCGAGCGCGAACTGGCGCGCTACCGGTGCTTCCACCTCCTGCGCCGTGCCTGCCGGCGCTTCCGGCTCCGCGACAACGGCTGGGAGGCGGAGATGACCCGCATGCTGTCGTCGTTGGCCGACGCGCTCTGCCACCAGGAGGACGCGGCGTGAGAGTCCTTGCCATCTGCCCCGACACCGGGATCGACGTGCTCGGCGTCAAAGGCGCGGCGATCCACGTTCGCGCCATGGTCGATGCGTTCGCGGCGCTCGGCCACACGGTCGAGCTCGTCGCCCCACGTATCCTGAAAGAGGGCGCCATCGCCGCGCCCACGCCGGCGGCTGTCACACGGGTCCGTGTCAGCGATGCGACCCAGGCCACCAAGTACGTGCTCGATGAGTGGCTCGATCGTCGCTCCACCGCGACCTCGCTGGCGAAGGACATCCGTCGGATCATGTACGACGCCGAGCTCGAGACCGAGTTGTGGGAGCGGTTCGGGGCCGAGCCACCTGACCTGCTCTACGTCCGGGCATCCCTGCTGTCGACGGCCGGTGTCGAGTTCAGTCGCCGCACCGGGTGCCCGCTGGTGGTGGAGTACAACGCGCCGCTGGCCCAGGAGAGCGCTCGGTATCGGGCGAGCGCCCTGGTCGACCTGGCGACCGAGGTGGAGCGTGAGCTGTTGGCCGCGGCCAGCCTCGTCGTGGCGGTCTCCAACGGGGTTCGGGCTCACGTGGTGAGCCTCGGCGTCGACCCGGAGCGGGTCGTCGTGCTCCCCAACGGCATCGATCCGTCGCGTTTCACCCCAGGTGCGACGTCCGCAGCCGAGCGACGGCGGATCGGCGTCCCCGACGGCCCGATCCTCGGCTTCGTCGGCGGGCTCCGGCCGTGGCACGGGGTCGAGACCCTCCCGGGAGTGCTGGCCCGGGTGCGCGAACGTCACCCCACCACGAGCCTGGTGATCGCCGGTGACGGTCCGTTGCGGTCCGCCGTGGAACAGGCAGCGGTGGTCTCGGGGGTCGAGGACTCCGTGGTGTTCCTCGGACCGGTCGATCATGCCGACATGCCCAGCGTGATCCGGGCGTTCACGGTCGCACTCGCTCCGTATCCCGATCTGCCCCATGACTTCTACTTCTCGCCGCTCAAGGTGTTCGAGTACCTCGGGTGCGGGGTGCCGGTCGTGACGAGCGGGCTGGGCCAGCTCGTCGAGCTGCTGGTGGACGGCGACCATGCCCGATTCGCCCGTCCCGGGGACCACGAAGCCGTCGCTTCGCTCTGCTCCGACCTGCTCGCCGATCCCGACGGTGCCGCGGCGATGGGTCTCCGGGGCGCGGCCCACTGCCACGCGCACTTCACCTGGATCGGCAACGCCCGCGCGGTGCTGTCTGCGGTTGCGGTGCCGGCATGAGCGGCCGAGCCGGTGCCGCCCACGGCCCAGCAGTGCTCGATGACGATCTGCTCACCTCGGTCACATCGGCTGCGGAGATGTCGCAGCGCCTCGGTCTCCAGGTGATGACGGCCGAGCTGGTCCGGCTGAAGCCGGGTCGGCGGTGTCTCGTGCGCTACGTCACCGAAGACGGACCGTTGCTCGGCAAGGTGCGAGTGGGGCACCGCCCCCGGAAGGCGTTCGAGCTGGCCGAGATGCTGCAGCGAGCTGGGCTGGTGGCGGGCGCTCCGGATGGAGTTGCAGTGGCCGAACCGGTCGCCGTGTTCGACGAGCTCGCCATGTGGGTCCAGCGCGAGGTTCCCGGCCGTGCGGCCGACGAATTGCTCCTCGTCGGGGGCGCCTGGTCGCCGGGCCGGCTCGGCAGGCGAGCGGCGGAGGCAGCTGTCCGAATCCACCGGGCGGCGGTGCCGGCCCGGCGGGTCCACGGCGTGGCCCAGGAAATGGCGGTGCTGGATCGTCGGTTCGCTGCGCTCCGATCCGACCAACCGCACCTCGCGGAGCGCGTGGATCGATTGGCGATGGCCTGCCGCCGCCGCGCCGCTGAGGTGGCGGCGATGGACCGGCCGGCAGTCGGTATCCATCGCGACTACTACCCCGACCAGTTGATCGTCGCCGGGGAGTCCGTGACGGTGATCGACTTCGATCTCTACTGCCTTGGTGATCCGGCGCTCGACATCGGCAACTTCGTCGGCCACGTCGTGGAGCTCGGCGTGCGATGCCACGGTGATGCCGAACACTGGCTCGCCGAAGTCGAGGCGTGCACCGAGCGGTTCCTCGAGCTGGCAGGTATCGATCATCGGGCCGCCGTCCGGGCATACACCGACTTGACCCTCGCACGGCACGTCTCGTTGAGCGCGGAGTTGCCAGGACGGTCCGGCATCACGGTCGCCCTGCTCGATCTCTGCGACCGACGGCTCGCCGAACCGCTCGCCTCGACGAGCGACTCGTCGCGCTGCGAGCGTCGTTGAGGCTGGTGCGGCACGACGTAGCCTCCGGCCATGGCCCGGCGTCCCCCTTCCCGCAGTGGTGGTCAACGGTCGGGCCCTCGCTCCAGCGTCGCGTTGGCGCCCGAGCTGTTGGCGAGGCTCGACGAACGCCGCCTCGTCGATCTCCTCGACGATCCGGAGTGGACCGATCTCGACGTCACCGGCGAGTCCGATCATGTGGTGCTCGCGGGGTTCGAGATACGTGGATGCAGGCTCCGTGACGCCTCGCTCGTCGGCGTCGATCTCGGTGGCGTGCGCATGAACCACGTGCTGTTCGACCGATGTGACCTCTCGGGTGCGCTCATGATCGACGCCTCGTTGCAGCGCGTGGAGTTTCGCGACTGCCGGGTCTCCGGGCTGCAACTCACCGGCGCACGCCTGCGCGACGTCCGCTTCGTCGAGTGCCGAGCCGACGACATGAACCTTCGAGCGATCGCCGGTGAGCGGGTGCAGTTCCTCGGCACCAGCCTGCCGCGAGCCGACTTCTCGATGGCGACGATCGAACATCTGCGCTGCTTCGACAGCGACCTCACCGCCGTCGACTTCTCGCAGGCGGCGTGCGCCGACCTCGAACTGCACGGCTGCCAACTCGACGGGTTGCGGGGTATCCGGTCGATCGCTCCCCGCATCAGCCCGGACCAGGTGCCCGTCCTGTCGGCGTTGCTGCTCGATGCCCACGGCGTGCTGGTGACCGTCGAGCGGACTGGCCTGCTCGAGGCCTGAGCCGCGCGCCTGCGCCGGCGGCGGCTCGCTCCGCGAGAACGGCCGCCGAAAGGACCGAGGGCCCTCGCCATGCCGCGCGAAGACGCGGCAGAGTAGGGGCCTGATCATGGGGAGGCTGCACACATGGATCGCATGAGCCCACTCGACGCCACGTTCTTGCACATCGAGGATGGGGTGAACCACATGCACATCGCGTCGTGCGCCATCTTCGAGGGGCCGCCACCGGTGTACACCGACCTGGTTGCCCTGTTCGCCGGGAAGTTGCCCCTCGTGCCGAGGTACCGCCAGAAGGTGCGCTTCGTTCCCGGAGCGATCGGCCGGCCGGTCTGGGTCGACGACCCACACTTCAAGATGGACTACCACCTGCGGCACACCGCGCTCCCGTCGCCCGGGAGCGATCAGGATCTCCGCAACCTCATGGGCCGGCTGATGTCGCAGCAGCTCGACCGCAACCGGCCGCTGTGGGAGACGTGGGTGGTCGAGGGGTTGTCCGGCGGTCGGTGGGCGCTGGTGTCGAAGGTGCACCACTGCATGGTCGATGGTGTCTCGGGCACGGACTTGATGGCCGTCGTGCTCGACGCATCTCGGGAGGGCTCGTCGCCGGTGGCCGACGACTGGGCGCCCGCGGCCGAACCCTCCGACGCGGATCTGCTGCGTGATGCCATTGCCGACACGATGAGCAGTCCCGCCGAGCTGGCCCGTTGGGGGCGTTCGGCCCTTCGCCGCCCCCGCCGGATGGCGGCCGAGATGAGCGAGTTCATGCAGGGCGCAAGGGCGATGGGCGAGCGGCTGCGCCCCAACGCGCCGCTGTCGATCGAGGGCTCCATCGGCCCCCATCGCCGGTGGGCCTGGGCCCGCACCACGATCGAGGACGTCAAGGTGGTCCGGGCCGCCCACGGTGGCACGGTGAACGATGTCGTGCTCACGGCCATCACCAAGGGCTTTCGTAACCTGCTCCTGGGACGGGGTGACGAGCTCGACGGCGTGGTGGTGCGCACCCTCGTACCGGTCTCGGTCCGGGCGAGTGGCGACCAGACCTACAACAACCAGGTGTCGGGAATGATCGCCGAGTTGCCGGTCGGCATCGCCGATCCGGTGGAGCGGCTTCAGGCGATCCGCGCCCAGATGGCTGGACTGAAGGAGTCGCACCAGGCGGTGGCGGGGAACGTGCTCACCAATCTCGCCGGCTTTGCGCCTCCCGTCCTGCTCGCGGTGGGGTTGCGGACGGCCACCGGGCTGATGCGGCGCATGCCGCAGCGCAGTGTGAACACCGTGACCACCAACGTGCCCGGCCCGCAGTACCCGCTGTACGCGTGCGGCCGGGAGATGCTCGAGTACTTCCCGTTCGTGCCCGTGTCCTATGGCGTGCGCACCGGCGTCGCGATCCTGTCGTACAACCGCAAGATCGGCTTCGGGGTGACGGGCGACTGGGACTCGGTGCCCGACGTGGGGGTGCTCGCCGACGGCATCGAGGTGGGTATGCAGGAGCTGCTGGCGGCCAGCGCCCCGGCCCCGGCGGCGGCTGCGGCCGCGCGCAAGGCCGCGGCGAAGCCGAGAGCGACGGCGACGAAGGCGACGAAGGCGACACCACGGAAGCGGGCCGCGGCGAAGCGTTGACGACTCGTGGACCCGGCCGCCGGCGTTCAGTCGCGCTCGGCGAGTTCTCGGAACTCGTCGGGGACCGAGGCGTGAGGCGACATCGCCACCGAGGCGTAGCCCACCGCGGCCCGGCCGAACTTGCGCCGCACATCGTCCATCGAGCGGTCGACGGCCCAGCGGGTCGCGCCGGTCGGCGACCCGGGCCGGCGGGGATCGTCGGGAGCCACCGGGAGCTCCAGTTGCAGCGCAGCCTGGGCGACCAGGTTCGACACCGAGATGGCGAGCAGTGAGATCTGCCGCTCGGCCGGGTGGTCGGCGAGCGCCGCGCCGACCAGTTGCTCGGCGACCTCGACGAGGGTGAGCGTGGTGGCGACCGGTCCGTCGAGCGTGAGGGATCGGGTGACGGCGCGCAGGTCGGCGAACCGCACCCGCACCGTGATCGTGCGCCCGGCCCGCTGCTTGGTCCGCAACCGGCTCGCCACGCGATCGGCCAGGTGGCCGAGCACGGCGCGCAGCAACTCGGGCGTGGGTTCCTGGCGGCCGAGCGCCGATTGGGCACCGACGGAGCGCACGCCGCCGGCGCGCTCGATCCGGCGGGGGTCGGTGTTGACCGCGAGGGCCGCCAGCTTGGCGCCGACTGCGCGCCCGAGCAGGTGCTCCAACACTCCCGGGGTGGTGGCGGCGAGCTCCCCGATGGTGGTGATGCCTCGTTCGGCGAGCCGGGCGCGGGTGGCCGGGCCGACGCCCCACATCAACCCGACCGGGAGCGGATCCAGGAACTCACGCTCCTGCTCGGGCTCGACCACCACGATGCCGTCCGGCTTGGCCACCTGCGAGGCCACCTTGGCGAGGTGCTTGGTCGCGGCGGCCCCGACCGACACGGGGAGCCCGATCTCGTCGCGGACCCGGCGCCGCAGCTGCTCGGCGATGGTGCGCGGTGGACCGAAGAGATGGGTGGAGCCGCTGATGTCGAGGAACGCTTCGTCGATGGAGATCCGCTCGACGAGCGGGGTGAAGTCGCCGAACACCTCCATCACCTGGTCGGCGAGGCGCTGGTACTCGGCGAAGTGGCCCGGGACGAACTGCAGCCCGGGACACAGGCGCTTGGCCCGCCAGCCGGCCATGCCGCCCTGCACGCCGAAGGCCTTGGCCTCGTAGGACGCGGCGAGCACCACTCCGCCGCCGACGGCGATCGGGCGGCCCCGGAGAGTCGGATCGAGCAGCTGTTCGACCGAGGCGTAGAACGCATCGAGATCGGCATGCAAGATGTTCGGGCCGGGCCGCACCACCCGAGTGTATCGAACAGATGTTCGATCGTCGAGCGGTGGGGGGTGAGCGGTCGCGCCCGGCGGATCAGCCGCTCTTCGGAAGGTCCTTGAACGGCACCTTGCGGAGATCGCCTGGTTCCTTCGGGAGCCCGAGCCCCCGTTCGCCCACGATGTTGCGCTGCACCTGGTCGGTCCCGCCGTAGATCGAGGGACCGGGCGAGAACACCGTGAGCTCCTGGATCGTGCCGCCCGACACCGTCTCCGATCCCCACAACATGCCGTCGGCGCCGATGATCTGGTTGCCGATCTCCCGGGCGCGGCGGGTGGTGTGGGTCAGGAGCATCTTGGCGAGGTTGCCCTCGACCCCACTGCGTCCTTGCCCACTGCGGGCCCGGGCGATGTTCCACAGGTTCACGGTGAGCAAGGTGTGCAGCTCGGCCAGACCCTGGCGGATCACCGGGTCGTTGATCGTCGCGTTCGCGGTGGCGAGCTTGATGAACGACCGCAGGAGGGACGGCCCGAGCGCCCCGCCGGCGGCCGCGCCGCCCGTCGCGGCTGCGTGGTCGCCGGCTCGGTTGCCGAGCTGCCCGGCGACCGAACCGGGTACCGCCACGCCACCCCCTCCGCCGCCCGCCGCCCCGAGGCTCGCCCGCTCGACCATCAACGTGGTGTTGGCAACGGCCCACCCGTTGTTCAGCCCACCGATGATGTTCTCGACCGGGACTCGGGCTTCGTCGAGGAACACCTCGTTGAACAGCGCCCGCCCGGTCATCTCGCGAAGGGGTCGCACCGTCACGCCCGGCTGGTGCATGTCGAACGCGAAGTACGTGATTCCCTGATGCTTGGGGACGTCGGGGTCGGTGCGGGCGAGGAGCATGCCCTGGTCGGCAACCTGACCGCCGGACGTCCAGACCTTCTGGCCGGTGATGATGTACTCGTCGCCGTCGCGGACGGCCCGGCACTGGAGTCCGGCGAGATCGGAGCCGGCGCCGGGCTCGGAGAACAGCTGGCACCAAGCCTCGGTGCCGGCCAGGATCGGCGGGATGAACCGTTGCTGCTGTTCGAGCGTGCCGTGGGCGGCGATCGTGGGTGCGGCCAGCATCAGCCCCAGACCACCTGGGGCGCCCAAGCATCCGTTGGCACCGAGGGCTTGGGTCACTGCGATGGCGAGGTCGCGGCTGTAGCCCTTGCCGCCCACCTCGGGGGGCAGCATCGGTGAGGAGTAGCCGGCGTCGGCGAGGCGGCGCCACCACTCGCCCACGGTGATCTCGGGGTCCCAGTTGGCGGCGATCCAACCTTCGACCTCGGCGCGGACCTGCTCGACGGAGATGTCAGTGCTCACGCCGGCGACGTTAGGTCGGGGCGGATCGAACGTCGGGGTCGTAGGCGCGCCGGGCTGGCAGACTGCGCACGTGTTGGTCCTCGCGATCGATCTGGGCACGAGCGGTGTGAAGGTGGCGGTGGTCGACGCCACCGGGACGCTGCGGGGTGTCGCGTCCGAAGCGCTGCCGATCACGCTGACGCCCGACGGTGGAGCCGAGCAGGACGCCGAGGACTGGTGGCAGGCCATCGGTCGCAGCGCCCGGTCGGCCCTCGCCGCCGCCGCCGAAGACCGGGTGGACGCCGTGGCCGTCACCAGCCAGTTCCTCTCGACGGTGGCCGTCGATCCCACCGGTCGACCGCTCTCGCCGGTGCTGCTGTGGATGGATCATCGGGGCGCCGCCCACCACCCCGTCATCGACGACGGTGATGCGTTCTTCCTGTGGCTCGAACGGCATGGCCTGCCGCCGATGTCGAACGACGGGCTGGCCCACATCGGGCTCCTCCGGCACCGCGATCCGTCGCTCGTCGATCGGGGCGCGCGGTTCGTCGAACCGGTCGACGCCGTGACTGCCCGGCTCACGGGCCGGCTCACCGCGACGCAGAACACCGCGTTCGGGCTGATGGTCTGCGACAACCGAGTCCATGGCGCGTGGGCCTACGACCCCGAGCTGCTGCGCCTCGCCGGGCTCGAGAGCTCGTGGCTCCCGCCCCTCGTCGGCCTCGATCAACCGTTGGGCGAGCTGACCGGCGACGCCCAGCGGCACCTCGGTCTGGCGGCCGGCGCGGTGGTGATGCCAGGGACGATGGACTCGATCACCTCCGCGGTGGGCACCGGAGCGATCGGTCCCGAGACCGTGTCGTTGGTGATCGGCACCACCTCGGTGATCGTCAGCCATGTGGCGGCCAAGCAGGCCGACTTCGACAACGCCATCACGTCGGTGCCGAGTCCGGTGGACGGGCAGTACTTCGTGATGGCCGAGAACGGTGCCGGCGGCAAGGCGCTCGACTTCCTGCTCCGATCGATCGTGTACCCGCCCGACGAGTTGGCGGTCGGGGAGTTCCCCATCGATGCGTTCCAGCGCGCCGAGCGCGCCGCGGCGGGAGCGACTGCGGGAAGCGGGGGAGCGATGTTCTTCCCCTGGCTCGTGGGTGCGATGTCGCCGGCTCCCGACGATCACCTGCGCGCCGGCTTCGCCAACCTCGGGCTCACCACCACCCGGAGCCACCTCGTGCGGGCGGTGCTCGAAGGGGTGGCGTTGAACGCGGCGTGGTTGTACGAGCCGGTATGCGCGTTCACCGGCCACACGCCCGAGTTCGTCCGCTTCGGGGGAGGCGCGGCCCGCAGCGCCACCTGGGCCGGCATCCTCGCGTCGAGTCTGAACCGTCCCGTGTATCGCTTGGCCGACGCCGCCGCGACGAACGCCCGAGGCGCGGCGCTGCTCGCGATGGTGCAGCTCGGTGCGCTCGGGTGGGATGACATCGCCTCGCGCCTGACCGTGGCCGAGGTGCACGACCCGGTGCCCGCCGATGTCGAGGTCTACGGCGAGCTCGGCGCCCGGTTCCGCGAGTACCACGCGTTCACCCGCGGCTTCCACGCCTCCCTGCGCCGCCACCCCTGACCCGCACCCGCACCCGCACCCGCACCCGCACCCGCACCCGCACCCGCACCCGCACCCGCACCCGCACCCGGGTACCCCCGTCGAGGGGCTTGCCACTGTTCCGCGGCGCGCTGACGACGCAGAACAGTGGCAAGCCGGGGACCGGGTCCGTTCGCCTGGCTCGGGAGCGGGTCCGACTCGGGAGGGCCGGGCCCTTCGCCGGCTCTGGTGCTCGGGTGCCCGGTCCGGCTCGGGCCCGTTCGTCAAGCGCAGGTGATGAACCGGCGAAAGTGGTGGCCTACGGTGGGCTCGACCCGGCGGTCGCCACCGCTGACTCCCGCACGGGTGACGAGGAGAGGGAACGACATGCGTGCTCACCGGATCGTGGCCAGCCAGCAGCCGGCCGAGCTGTGCGAGGTGCCGACCCCCGAGCCCGGCCCGGGCGAGATCCTGCTCAAGGTGGGTGGCGCCGGTCTGTGCCACTCCGACCTGCATCTGATGCACTGGCCGATCCCGCTCGCCCAGCCGTTCACGCTCGGGCACGAGACCGCTGGCTGGGTCGAGGCGGTCGGGGCGGGCGTACACGGCGTCGAGCTCGGAGAGCCGGTGCTCGTTCACGGGGCCTGGGGGTGCGGTCGCTGCCGCCGCTGCCAGGCCGATCTCGAGCAGTACTGCGAGCGCGAGATGATCAGCATGGGCGCGGGATGTGGGCTCGGGCGCGACGGTGGGATGGCCGAGTACCTGCTGGTCCCGGCCGTTCGCCATCTCGTGCCGCTCGGTGATCTCGACCCGCGGATCTGGGCGCCGCTCGACGATGCGGCGCTCACGCCGTATCACGCGATGAAGCGGCTGCTGCCGCTGTGCACTCCCGACAACTGGGTGATGGTGATCGGCATCGGGGGGCTCGGGCATGCCGCAGTGCAGCTCTTCAAGGAGCTCACGGGCGCACGGATCGTGGCCGTCGATGTGGCCGACGACAAGCTCGCGCTCGCCCGCACGTTCGGTGCCGATGCCACGGTCCGGGGCGATGCGCCCGACGCGGCGGCCCAGGTGCGCACTGCCACCGGCGGCCAAGGCGTGGCGGCCGTGCTCGACTGCGTGGGGGCCGACGGCACGTTGGCGCTGGCGGCGGCGAGTGTGCATTCCCTCAGCCACATCGTGATCGTCGGCATCGGGATGGGGAATCTGGCGATGGGCGCCATCAACGTCCCGTACGAGACGGCGGTGTCGAACACGTTCTGGGGAACGGTGTCCGAACTGCGCGAGCTGGTCGCGCTCGCCCAGGCCGGGCGGTTCGAACTGCACGTCGAGCAGATCCCCTTGGAGGGTGCCGCGGACGCCTACCAGCGGCTCGAAGCCGGCACGGTGCAGGGGCGAGTCGTCGCACTGCCCCACGGCTGAGCGCCGGCGCCCACCCAGGTCCCACCCCCGGTATCTGACGGGCTGTCAGATACGATCGTGACGATGCGTGGGATTGTCTCGTGGGGTGCGTACCTGCCGTACTGGCGGCTCGATCGGAGCCAGATCGGGGCGTTCGTGGGGCAGGGCGGGGGCACGGGCACGCGCACCGTCGCCAGCTTCGACGAGGACCCCGTCACACTGGCGGTGGAGGCCGGTCGAGCGGCGCTGTCGAGCGCGCCAGCCGTGCCCGACCAACTGCTGTTCGCTACCACCAACCCGGCGTACGCCGACAAGACCAACGGCACCCTCGTCCACGCTGCGTTGCGCCTCGCGCCCACGACGTCGGTGTTCGATCTGGGGTTGTCACCTCGCTCCGCCGTGGGCGGGCTCGTGCTGGCGGCCCGAGGCTGCGACGCCGCGCTCGTGGTCAGTGCCGATGTCCGCAGCGGGCTGCCGGGCAGCGTCGACGAAGCGGCGTCCGGCGACGCCGGCGCGGCGTTCGTGTTCGGCAGTGGCGACGGCGTCCTCGCCGAGTTCCTGGGCTCCGCAAGCGTGACCGCGGAGTTCGTGGAGCGGTGGCGAGCGCCCGGCGAGCTGCGCACGAAGAGCTGGGACGACAAGTTCGCCGAGGTCACCTACGTGCCCCTCGGGGTGGCGGCGTGGACCGCAGCACTCGCCGAGTGCGGCCTCGAGGCCGACTCCGTCGCGCTCGTCGCCGTCGCCGCGCCCGACCCCGCGGTTGGCCGGTGCGGTCGGGGCGAAGCTCGGCGGCGCCAAGATCATCGACACGCTGGCCACCTCGGTCGGCACCGCCGGCGCCGCCCACGCGGGGTTGCTGCTCGCCTCGCTCCTGGAGCAGGCCGAACCGGGCCAGATCGTTGCCCTGGTGTCGATCGCCGATGGCGCCGACGTGCTGCTGTTCCGGGCCACTGACCGGCTGGCCACCTACCGGCCGTCGCGCTCGGTCGTCGCCCAGCTGGCCGGTGGCGGTGCCGTACCGTACGGGAAGTTCCTCTCGTGGCGGGGTGTGCTCCCGGTCGAGCCCCCGCGCCGGCCCGAACCGCCACGGGTCTCGGCATCGGCATCGGCGCGCACGACGGACTGGAAGTTCGGCTTCGTCGGCTCGCGCGAGCAGGAGACGGGTGCCGTGCACCTGCCGCCCCAGCGGGTGTCGGGCGACGGCGAGTTCACCGACCACATGGAACCGGTGGCGATGGCCGAGACGCAGGGAACGGTCGTCACGTTCACGATCGACAAGCTCGCCTACTCGCCCAGTCCGCCCATCGTGTTCGCGGTGGTCGATTTCGACGGCGGCGGCCGTTTCCCCGTGGAGCTCTGTGACCTGCGCCCCGACGAGGCGGCGGTCGGAGCCCGCGTCGAGATGACGTTCCGTCGGCTGTACGTGGCCGACGGGATCCCGAACTACTTCTGGAAAGCTCGATTGGTCAGGACATGAACGTGGGGGTCGTGACGAGAGGAGACGAACCGTGAGCAGCAACGGCATCCGGGATCGGGTGGCCATCGTCGGGATGGGTTGCACCAACTTCGTCGAGCACTGGGCCAAGGGCTTCGACGACCTCCTGATCGAGGCCGCCAATGCGACCTATGCCTCGGCAGGTGTCGCCAAGGACGCGGTCGATGCGTATTGGCTCGGCACCGCCAACGGCCCGATGAGCGGCATCACCGCGGCCCGTCCTCTGCAGCTGCACGACAAGCCCGTGACACGCGTCGAGAACTACTGCGCCACCGGTTCCGAAGCGCTGCGCGCCGCGTCGTACGCGGTCGCGAGCGGCGCCTACGACCTGGCGATGGCCATCGGTGTCGAGAAGGTGAAGGACTCCGGGTTCCAGGGCCTGAACGCCACCCCACCACCGAACGACGGCACCGGGCGCACGCTCACCGCGGCGGCGATGTTCTCGATGGTCGCGCCGGCGTACGCCCACAAGTACGGCGTCGACCCGGCGACGATGCGCGAGGTGCTGTCGACCATCGCGTCGAAGAACCACTTCAACGGCGCCCGCAACCCGCGTGCCCAGTTCCGCAAGGAGATGTCGGTCGAGGCCATCTCCAAGGCTCCGAAGGTGGCCGGCGACCTGAGCGTGTTCGACTGCGCAGGCGTGGCCGACGGCGCCGCCGCAGCGATCGTGTGTCGCGCCGAGGACGCCCATCGCTACACCGACAAACCGTTGTACGTGAAGGCGTTGTCGTTCATCGCCGGGAACGGGTCGGGGCTCACCGACCCGTCCTACGACTACACCTGGTTTCCCGAGATCGCATCGTGCGCGGCCGACGCGTATCGCCAAGCCGGGGTGACCGACCCGCGAGCCGAGATCGCCATGGCCGAGGTCCACGACTGTTTCACCCCCACCGAGTTGGTGCTCATGGAGGATCTCGGGTTCTGCGAGCGGGGCACGGCGTGGCGCGACGTGCTCGACGGCACGTTCGCGCTCGACGGTGAGCTGGCCGTCAACCCCGACGGCGGGTTGAAGGCGTTCGGCCACCCAGTCGGCGCCAGTGGGCTCCGGATGATGTTCGAGGCCTGGCTGCAGCTGCGTCGCGAAGCGCCCGCCGAACGCCGGGTGGCGGCACTCGATCGCGGCAAGCAACTCGCGTTGACGCACAACCTCGGCGGCTATCCGGGCGAGATGGTGAGCTTCATCTCGATCCTCGGCACCGAGCGTTCGTAGCGGGATCGACCCACCCGGGTGGACGGGGTGGGCGACGTGGCAGATCCTCCCCTGATCCGCGGCGCAGTGACGGCGACCAGGCACGATCGGCGACGAGCGGGATTCAGGGGAGGGATTGCGACATCCAGGTGCACGCCCACGGCGGGTCGCCTCAGACGCGGACCTCGACCAGCGTGTCGTGGTAGGCCACCCCGCCACCCCAGTCGGTGGGCGCCGAGTTGGTGAGCGAGTTGGCGCCCAGGCCGTCGCCGTGCTGGCCGGCCCACCAGCCCCACGGAACCGCGACGACACCGGGCCGGAGCCGGTCGCTGATCCGCACCGGTAGCCGCAGCGTCGCCCGGTCGTTGAACACCGACACCAGGTCGCCCTCGGCCACACCGCGTGCCGTGGCGTCGGCGGGGTCGAGCTCGACGTAGGGGGCACCCTCGGCCGGGCCGTGCTTGGGCAGGTGGGAGTACGACGAGTTGAGGAACCGGGTGTGCACCTTGGGAGTGAGCAGCACGAGCGGGAAGCGCTCGGCGAGCGCACTCCCCGGTCCCTCGTGCGGCGCGGTGTAGCTCGGCGCACCGCCGTGACCGGTGGCTTCCAGATGATCCGACCACAGGTTGCACGTCCCGGTCGGCGTGGCGAACCCACCCTCGGCGTAGGGCAGCAGCGACTCGGGGAGATCGAGACGGACGAAACCGTCGGCACGCATGGCGTCGATGTCGACGCCGCGCAACGCAGATCGGATCAACGATTCGTCGTCCTCGAACAGCTCGGGTTCGGTGAACCCCAGTGCTGCGGCCAACCGGCGCCACAGCTCCGTGTTCGGCACTGCCTCGCCGAGCGGGGCGATCGCCGGTTCGTTCCACCCGAGGTAGAGATGACCCCACGACGGCACCACGTCGAGCTGTTCGATCTGGGTGGTGGCGGGGAAGATCACGTCCGCGTAGCGCGCCGTGTCGGTGAGGAACTGCTCGCTCACCACCGTGAAGAGGTCGTCGCGCAGCAGGCCGCGCTTCACCGTCTCGGAGTCGGGCACCGTGACCACCGGGTTGCCGTTCCAGACCACCAGCGCCTTCACGGGCGGCGAGAGCGTCTCGTCGACGAGCACGTCGCCGAGTTGGGCGAACGGGAGAGACCGAGCGGAGGAGAGCGGCTCGAACACCGACCGGTCGACCTGGTCGTCGGCCCAGATCCCACAGGAGCGGGCATAGCCGCCACCGCGATGCCGCCACGCACCGGTGAGCGCGGGGAGGCAACTCAACGTGCGGAACAGCATGCCGCCGTGCTCGCGGTGCTCGGCCCCGATCAACGTGCGGATGAACGAACGGCTGGTGCGCCCGTACGCCTGGGCCAGGCGCTCGATCTCGGCCGCCGGTACGCCGCACACCGCAGCTGCCCGCTCGGGGTCCCACGCGGAGGCCTGCTTGGCGAGCTCCTCGAAGCCCGACGTGTAGCGCTCGATGTAGTCGTGGTCGAGCAGGTCGTCGCGCACCAGCACGTGCATGAGTGCGAGGGCCAGCGCGGCGTCGGTTCCCGGGAGCGGTTGGACGAACCAGTCGGCCGACTCGGCGGTCATGGTGCGGATCGGGTCGATCACCACCACGGTGGCGCCGTTGGCGCGGGCCTCTTCGATGAACGGCCACAGGTGGCGGTTGGTGAGCCGAGTGTTGGTGCCCCACAGCAGGATCAGCTCGGCATGGCGCACGTCGAGGGGATCGGACGCCCGGCCGCTGCCGAGCGTGGCCGCGGTGCCGGAGCTGGCAACTGCGCCGCACAGCGCGCCCGTGGTGCGACTGGCGCCGAGCCGGGCGAACAGGCGACCATCGAGCGACGACATCTGGATGAGCCCCTGCGTGCCGGCCGACCCCCACGGCAGGATCGCCTCACCGCCGTGTTCGGCCACCACTGCGTGCAACCTCGTGGCCACCAGCTCCAACGTGTGGTCCCAGGTGACCTGCTCGAACTGCCCGCTGCCCTTCGGCCCGGTGCGGACCATCGGCGACAGGATGCGATCGGGGCTGTACACGCGGTCGAGGAACCGGTTGACCTTCGGGCACAACTCGCCCTGGGAGTATGGATGGGCCGGGTTGCCCCGAAGCTTGGCAGCCACCCCGTCGGTCACGGTGACCACCCAGCCGCACGAGTCCGGGCAGTCGTGGTGGCAGGTCCCGAGAACGGTACGCGTCGTCATGGCAACGATGGTACGGCCCTCCAACGACGCGTGCCGGCAAGAATACGACACGGTGCGCCGAGATCCGGTGGGGTCTGATTCGATAGGAGCCATGACGGATCAGGAAGCGAAGGATCGGCTCGAGATCAACGAACTGTTGGCCCGCTACTCGTGGGCGATGGCAGATCGGGACTGGGACACGTGGCAGTCCGTGTTCGCGCCCGACGCAACGGTCGACTACGGAACGGCCGGTGGCCCGGTCGGTACGCCCGCCGAGGCAGCAGAGGCGTTCGCCGCGATGTTCGTGATGTTCGACGTCGCGATGAGCCAGGTCACCAACGTGATGATCTCCTTCGAGTCGGCTGATCGAGCCACCAGCCGGTCGATGTATCGCATGCTCATGAGAGTCCCCGGCTCGGGCGAGGGCGCCACCCCGTCCTTCATGGAGGCCCAAGGCGACTACGACGACACGCTCGTGCGCACCGACGCCGGCTGGAAGATCCTCCGGCGCTTCGAACGCCTCGCGTACATCCGCGCCTGATTCCGGGCGCCCGAGCGATGCTGAGGCGCCGGGCGAGCGGTGCCGAGTGCGCCAGGTCAGCGCAGCAGGTCAGGTCTCGCGGTCGTCACCAGCCGGCGCATGCCGTCGCGCCATCCCACCGTGGTGCGGAACCCGGTGGATCGCTGCACGGTCAGATCGGGAACGATGGCGGGGATCGTGGCCTCGGTGGGCGCGAACGTGGGGGTCAGCCCGGTGAGCTGGCCGAGCTCCTCGCACCACTCCTCGATCGAGGTGACCTCGTCGCCTCCCCAGTTCGCCACCGCGACATCGGCGGTGGCGAGACCGAGCAGATACGGGATGCTCGCAGTGATGTCATCGGCGTGGATCGGCGTGAACGACGTGGGAGCGTCGACGTGCACCGGAATCGGGATCGATCGTTCCATCATCATCAGGTGGAACAGCATCCAGCCGTACGTGTCGCCGTAAGGGACGTTCAGGCGGGCGATCACCGTGGGGACGCCGAGCCGGCGGGCGGTGTGCCGAACGAGCACCTCACTCGCGATCTTCGAGATCGAGTAGGTGGTCATCCCCATCGCCCGGTGGCTGTCGCCGAGCGGCGCGTTCTCGGGCAGCGGATCGTGGCCGTGCGGTTGATACACCGCCGTGCTCGAACAGTGGAAGAACGCTTCGAGGCCGGGATTGCGGGCGACAGCCGCCGCGAGCAGGTCGGCGCTGCCATCGGCGTTGGCGGCGAGATCGACCCCGATGTCGCCCGACTTCGACACCGCGAGGTGCAGCACGAGATCGACCTCGGGCACCTCATCGAGCCGACCGGTGCTCAGGTCGATCGACACCGGGGTCACGCCGCCGGCTTCGAAGGGGGCCCGCTGCGCTGGGTCGGCGAAGCGGGCGGCGCCGAACACGGTGTTGCCGGCGGCTGCCAACTGATGGGCGAGCGGTCCGGCCACCCATCCGGTGACGCCGGTGACCAGGATGCGCTTGCCGGTGATCGGATCGTTGCTCATGACCACAGCTCGTTCGTGTAGGTGTCGGTACCGAAGACGGTCTGGATGAACGGGGCGGTCCACAGATGGGTGGCGAGCCCGCTCGCCTCGAGTGCGGCCCCGTAGGTGCCGAAGCCCTCGGCCCACCCGTCGGCCGGATCGTGGTCGACGAAGTGCAGCTGCAGGAATCGGCGATCGGCGTTGGGGATGCGAGGCACATCGGGTGGGGCGTCGGCGAGCAACGGCAGCGGCGTTGCATCGACGATCAGGTCGGGGCCCCACGGCTGGGTCATCGAACCGGCAGCCCAGGTTCGGGTCCAGGCCTCGATCTCGGCGTGGGTCACGCCTTCGTTCAGCTCTCCGACGTTGACGACCAAGCCGGGGTAGCCGCGATCGAGTGCGGTCTCGGCGGTGGTGCCGTCCTCGCTGCGTTGGATCGACCAGGCGTGGTCGTACAACGCGGTGTGGATGTGGGTGCGCTGCGCGAACATCCGGCCGTTGGCGTGGAGCCAGTTGACCTGCTTCACGCTCCACTCGTTCCAGTCGTCGTGATGACCGGCCAGCACCCAGTACAACGCCAGGTACGAACCGGTCGAAGGGTCCGGGGTGAGCGGACTCACCGTCGGGTATCGGAGCTCCTTCAACCGTCGGGTGGCCACGAACCGGTCGCCCGCGAAGTTGTACTCGGCGATCATGCAACCGGAGTAGAAGTGGTCGTGCTCGTACCAGCGGTTGTACGCGACCTCGTGCCCCTTGGCGGGCTCGACCATCGTGAACAGCATCGTGCCGAGCTTGATCGGATAGTCCTTCACCGGGCGGTCCCCCTCTGACACCTCATGATCCCCGGGTCGACGGTAGCCGAAGTCTGACGATGCGTCAGAAACGGGCAGCGGGTCAGAGGCCGAGGAACGATCCGCCGTCGCACACGATGGTCTGGCCGGTGACGTAGCGCGATTCGTCGCTGGCGAGGAACCCGACCACCGATCCGATGTCGAGCTCGGGATCACCGACCCGACGGAGCGGGGTGCGCTTCTCCATCGCCGCCTTCAGCGTCGGATTCCCGGCGAACGCGCCGGCCAGCGCCGGGCTCTCGGCCACCGGCGCAATGCAGTTGACCGTCACCCCCGAGGGCCCCCACTCCTTGGCGAGACTCTTGGCGAGCGCTCGTTGGGCGGCCTTGGCAGGGGAGTAGAGCGGCAGGTTGGCGCTGCCCTCCACGGCCGACGGCGACGTCACCATGATGTAGCGGCCCGCCGATGCAGCCCTGCGGAGGTGCGGCGAGCAGATCTGGGCACACCACATCGACGCCCACGCCGAGGTGCGCGACATGGCATCCCAGTGCAACGAGAGGTCGACTTCCTCGAGCCGGTGAGGGATGGCGCCGGCCAATGCGTTGTGCACGACGATCTCGAGCGCCCCGAACCGCTTGACGGTGGCGGCGACTGCGGCCTCGATCGACCTCCGATCGGTCACATCGGTGACCACGCAGATACCGACTCGACCTCGGTCGCGTATCTCGGCGGCCACCGGCTCTCCCGTCTCGGCGCGACGGGCGGCCACGACGACCGCTGCGCCCAGATCGGCGAGGCGGAGCGCGATGCCGCGCCCGACACCCTGACCCGCCCCGGTCACGAACGCCGTTCGGCCGGTGAGCGGCCCGGTCGTCACGGCATCCACGAGCCACCGTCGGCGACGAGCGTGCTCCCGGTGAGCCGCCCGGAACGAGCCGAGCAGCAGAACGCCACCATCGGGGCGATCGCGTCTGCCTCGTCGGGAACGTCGCCGAGTGCGGGCGCCGCGATGGCCACGGTGTCGGGCAGCCCTCCGAGCGTCGCCGGGCCGACCGCGATGGCGTTCACCGTGATCCCGTCGGGGCCCCACTGCCGGGCGGCCGACTTCACCAGCGCCCGGAGCGCCTCGGCGGCCATGGCGTTCGGGGCGTCGCCTGCGGCGCCGGTCATTCCTTGCGTGCTCGTGATCACCGCGATCCGGCGGGCCCCCCGGCGCCGTGCTCCACGCAGCGCGTCGATGGCGGCGCGGATCGGCTGCTCCCACGCTTCGGCGAATTCGTCGTCGGTGTAGTCCTCGATCCGGTGGTGCGAGGGTGCGGCCGCGGCGACCACGACGAGCGCGTCGAGCGGGCCCTCGGTCACGACCTCGCAACCGTGGCTGCCCAACGAGTCACGCAGCGAATCGGCGAGGGGACCGCCGCCCACGATCTCGGTGCGGTTGATCTCGGCCCGGGCGGTGTCGGTGCCGGTTGCCGAAGTTCCTGCGGTCACGGCACGTACGTCACGTGCTGGGACAGGTCGCCGACCAGATCGATCTCGATGGCGCGCTCGGCGAAGTGCCAACCCTCGGCATCCCGTTCCATCCGGTCGGTGTACCGCCCGGCGATGATCGGCTGCATCGGCAGAGATTCCAGCTGTTGGAACACCGTGAAGTACGAACGGGCGGTGGCGCGGTTGTCGCCGTCCGGTTCGATCTCGACGTTGGTGGTGACGTGCTTCGTGCCCATCTTGCCGTCGTGCAGGATCACGGTCGACCGCAGCATCGCGGCCACCTTGGAGCCGGGGACCCCCACGTAGGTGCCCTTGGCGAACAGCTCGGCGACGCCCTCGAAGTCGCCCGCGTCCATGGCGCGGGCGTACCGGAAGACCAGGTTGGCGATGGCTTGCTCGTCACTCGTGAGTCCCACGGTCAGCGAACCTAACCCAGCCGGTGGAGGGGCTACGGTTCCGACGTCAATCCGGTCGAAGGGAGGCAACGTGCCCGCTCCGTACGACGAAGTCGCGAGCGCACTGGCCGAGTACCTCCGGCGGGGCGCCCAGAACCAGGACTGGGACAGCTGGGCGGAAACGTTCACCGACGACGCCGTCTACGTCGAGCACTGCGCCGGACGTTTCCATGGTCGCGACCGGATCGCCGCGTGGATCAACGACGCCATCGACCCGGTGGCCTGTATGACCTTCTCGCTGGAGTGGTCGATGATCGACGGCGACCACGCGGCCATGTGGATGTGGAGCCATCTTCCCGACCCAGAGGATTCGGGACTCGGCTACGACTTCGCCACACTGTCGGTGCTCACCTACGGCGGTGGTGACCGCTGGGCGGCGGTGGAGACGTTCCACAGTCCACGCGACGCCGGGCACGCCATCGATGACTGGCTCGCCGCGGGCGGGACCCCGTTGATGGTGCCGGACCACTCACTCGTGCCTGCGGTCACGTCTCACCCGATGCTGCCCGACCCCCCGCCCGACCGAGCGGTCATGGAGGCGGTTTGCGATGCCCTCGTGAGCGAGAACTGGTTCGACCTCATCGACACCACCGGCGCCGATTGGCACGACCACGGTGGGCTGGGGATCCAGCACTGGGCCGACGGTCCGCGGGTCGAGCGGTACCGGGTGATCAACGGTGCCCGTGCCGTGATCGCCATCGATCACGGCGTGCCGGGCGCGCTGGTGGTGCACGTCAACCCGGCCGGGCGCGTCACGTACCTCGATCACGTGTACAACCCGAGCGAACGCTCCGAGCTCACCGCCAGCCGCTGAGGACCTCGGTCACGGAGTGCGCCCCCGGGTGACACGCCTCTCCGACCGAGCCCGGCGTCCGGGAGAACCGCGGCGCGGTGTTCGGTTGCGGGACACCTCGGCGGGTGATCACCACCTCGCGGGCTGCGGTGTGGGGATGGGTCGGCACCTCCGAGGGCGCGAGGACCGGGGCCACACACGCCTCCGAACCCTCGAAGACCTGCTCCCACTCCGCTCGGGAACGAGCGCGGAACAACGTCGCGTAGTGCTGCTTGGTGGCGGGCCACTCGTCGCGCTGCCATTGCGCCCCGTGATCAGGGAGGCCGAGTCGCTCACGGAACGCCCGATGGAACTGCGGCTCGATGGCGCCGACCGCCATCCACCCGCCGTCAGCCGTCTCGTAGACGTTGTAGAACGGCGCCGCCCCATCGAGGTGGTTGGTGCCGCGCGGCCCCCAACCGCCGGCCGCGGCGGCGAAGAACGGCCCGAAGATCAGCGCGGCACCATCGACCATCGCCGAGTCGATCACCTGCCCGAGACCGCTCCGGGAACGCTCGAACGCCGCGCACGCGATGCCCATCGCGAGGACCAATCCGCCTCCGGCGAAATCGCCGAGCAGGTTGATCGGCATCGTTGGCGGCTGGCCCTCGTAGCCGATCGCGTGCAGCGCTCCCGACAACGCGATGTAGTCGATGTCGTGACCGGCGGCCTGGGCCCACGGGCCGTGCTGGCCCCAACCGGTCATCCGGCCGTAGATCAACCGCGGATTTCGGGCCATCGCGACCTCGGGGCCGATCCCCAGGCGCTCGCACACCCCGGGCCGGAACGGATCGATCAGGACGTCGGCGTGATCGATCAGCTCCAGCAGCGTGGCTCGATCGACCGGTTCCTTCAGATCGAGCACCACCGAGCGCTTGCCCCTCGCCATCGGGTTCGTCGCCGGCTTGGTCGAGTCGACCACCGCCCGGTCGACGGCGACGACATCACAGCCCAGATCGGCCAGCAACATGCCGCAGTACGGGCCCGGCCCCTGACCGACGAGTTCGACCACCCGCAGCCCCGCCAACGGACCGTTCATGCGAGGGGTGTCATCGTCGCTCGTCACGGACGGTCGAGGGTCGGCTGTGTCATCGTCGCTCGTCACGGACGGTCGAGGGTCGGCTGTGTCATCGTCGCTCGTCACGGACGGTCGAGGGTCGGCTGTGTCATCGTCGCTCGTCACGGACGGTCGATCTCAGGTGGTTTCGAGGGCTTGCTGCTTGGCCCATCGATAGTCGGGTTTCCCCGAGGGAGACCGCTCCATGCGGTCGACGAACACCAGCTTGCGAGGCAGCTTGTAGCCGGCGATGTGCGTACGGCACTGCTCCTGGAGCGATTCGATCGACAGCTCGGTATCGGGCCGCAACAGCACCACGGCGGTCACGGTCTCACCCCACCGCTCGTCGGGCACGCCCACCACGACGGCGTCGAACACCGAGGGATGGGATCGCACCGCGTTCTCGACCTCTTCGGGGAAGATCTTCTCGCCACCGGAGTTGATGCTGACCGACCCGCGGCCGAGCAACGTGATGGAGCCGTCGGCCTCGATGCTGGCGAAGTCCCCCGGGATCACGTAGCGCCGGCCATCGGCACCCGTGACGAACGTGGCCGCGGTCTTCTCGGGGTCCTTGTAGTAGCCGATCGGCACGTTGCCGTGGCGGGCGAGCTTGCCCACGATGCCGCTCCCCGGTTCGACGATCCGCAACTCGTCATCGAGCACCACCGCATCGGCCGCGGCCCGCACGGTTGGGCCGCCCTTCATCAACTGGCCCTTCGACACCATCGTCGTCCCGTTCGCTCCCCCTTCCGACGACCCGATCGAGTCGGTGATCACGATGTTGGGGAACAGATCGAGGTAGGCGTCCTTCAGGGTCGAGCTGAACAGCGCGGCGGTCGAACCGAAGGCGAACAGCGACGAGACGTCGTAGCGGCTCGGGTCGGCGACGTATGCGTCGTAGAGCGGGCGGGCCATGGCATCGCCCGTGACCATCACCATGTTGACGCGCTCCGCGGCGACCAGCCGCCACACCGCCTCAGCGTCGAACTTGTCGATCAGCACGATCTTGTTGCCGCTGAAGCTCCCGCTCATGACGCCCCACTGGGTGGCGCCGTGCATGAGCGGCGCAATCGGCAGCGATGTCATCTGATTCCCGAGCTTGGCGTTCTCGACGAACTGTTCGGGCCGGGTCTTTCGTTCCCCGGTCATCAGGTCGATGCCTTGCCCCAGGGCCATGATCACGTCCTCGTGGCGCCACACCACGCCCTTGGGCATTCCCGTGGTGCCCCCGGTGAACAGGATGTAGCGGTCGTCGGGGCTGCGCGGCCCGAAGTCGCGCGCCGGGCTCTGGGCCGCCAGGGCCGCTTCGTAGTCCTGTTCGATGACGAGCGTGTGTTGGAGGAGCGGCAGGCGGTCACGGACCGCGGCGACGCGGTCGGTGTACTCCTCGCCGTGGACGAGCGCCTTGAGATCGGCGTTCTCGAAGAGGTAGGCGAGCTCCTCCTCGACGTAGCGGTAGTTGATGTTGACCCATACCGCGCGCAGCTTGAACACTGCCCACAACGTCTCGACCCACTGGACGCAGTTCGAGCGCGTAGATGCCCACGTGGTCACCTGGGCCCACTCCTTGGGCGGCCAGGTGGTGGGCGAGCTGGTTGGCTCGCGCCTCCATCTCGGCATACGTGCGCCGCTCGCCGTTGGCGACCAGGTACTCGCGTTCCCCCCACGTGTCGACGGCATGCTCGAACAGATCAGCGATGTTGAACTCCACGGAGGACACCGTAGAAGAGATCTGACGATCCGTCAGACACGGAGCGCCAACCGCGTACTGTTCCCCGGGGTGGCCACGTCGAGGTTCGACGGCGCCGAGAACCGGGGGGTCCTCGCATGGGTGTGCTGGTGGGCAAGGTCGCGATCGTCACCGGCGCTGCCCACGGTCAAGGCTTGGCCGAAGCGGCCCGGTTCGTGGCCGAGGGCGCATCGGTGGTCCTCACCGATGTGCTCGGCGACGAAGGGACCGCGGCCGCCGCGACGCTCGGCGCCAACGCGCGATTCGTCACCCACGACATCACCTCGGCGGCCGACTGGGACACGGTGGTCGACACCGCGGTCCGTGAGTTCGGTGGGCTCGACATCCTCGTCAACAACGCAGGCATCCACGTGGTCCGACCCATCGAGGACACCGACGAAGCGACGTTCCGCCGGGTGCTCGACATCAACCTCGTCGGAGCGTTCCTCGGCATCCAGGCCGCGACACCGGCGCTGAGGACCCGCGGCGGTGGTTCGATCGTGAACATCGCCTCGATCGCCGGACTCAAGGCGGTACCGGTGAGCGTCGCCTACGTGACGTCGAAGTTCGGGCTGCGCGGCCTCACGCGCTCGGCCGCCGCGGAGCTCGGCGTGTACGGCATTCGGGTCAACGCCGTCTGCCCGGGTGTGATCCGCACCGAGATGACCCGAGCGGTGCTCGACGACCGGGAAGCACGGGTTGCTTCGGTCATCCCACTGCGGCGGGTCGGAGAGCCCGAGGAGGTCGCCGATCTCGTGCTGTTCCTCGCCAGCGAGGCGTCGCGCTGGATCACCGGGGCCGAACACGTCATCGACGGCGGGTCGATGGCCTGACGCGAACGGGGGGCGCCGCTGCCGACGCCCCCCGGTTGCAGATGTCGTTGACCCGATCAGTCGCCGATCGGCACCCAGTCGCCGATGACGACGCCGCAGTTCACCGGCGCCGCGCATCCGTTGTAGGTGCCGTTGGCATCGGCCTTCACCTCGGGCGTCGCCGCGGTGATGCGGATGGTGTGGACGCTGTCGGCCACGTACGGCTTGTCCGGAGCGAGCGACCCGGTGCCGTTCGAGCCGAGGGCGAAGGGAAGCTCGCCGAGGTTCAGCGCGGCTTCCATCAATGCGTCCCGGGTCAGCTCGGGGCCGGCGTCGGTGAGGGCCAGGAACATGATGTTCGAGATCGTGCACTCCTGCGGTGCGTAGTCGGACACGAGCACCTTGCCGTCGATGTCGGTGACCACCTGGCCGGCGGGGACACCCGGGTACGACGGGCCGCCGAAGTAGTCGGCGAAGTTCTCGTCGAAGAACGCCCGGCACTCGGCCTCGAACTCGGTGTCCTCACGGACGCCCTCGCCCTCGGAGGTCGGGTGATCGTACGACGTTGCGCACACGCCCCCGGCGGCGGCGGCCGGCGCCCGGCTCAGGCCGAACGTGGAGCACTGGCTCGAGGCCGTATCGAGGATGGTGTAGGGCAGCTGGCCCGCCGAGGCGTTCCAGAATCCCCCGTTCTCGGTGAAGGGCGTGGCCACGAAGGCGTGCACGGCGCCACCGGCGAGGAACGTGCCGACGGCCGCCCCGCCCTCTTCGGTGGTGGCGGCGTTGTCACCGGCGAGCGAGTTGGTCTCGACGAGGATGGCGGTGTAACCGGCCTCCTCCAGGGCGTCGGCAGCCGCTTGACCGGCCGCCTGGACGACCGGTGAGTTGCTGGAGAGCACGCCGACCGTGGCGCCCGGCGCGACTTCGCCCTCGGCGACCCATGCGTCGATGCCGGCGACGGCGACGACCTCGGTCGGCGGTGCGAGAGTGATCATCAGACCCGAATCGAGCAGTTCCTGGGCGACGACGTCGCCGTACATCAACGGCACACCGGCGTCGAGCATGCACTGCATCGCGACGCCGTTGAGCCCGGTTCCGTTCACCACCATGAACAGCTCTTTGTCGATGGTGGCTTCGGCGCAGAGGGCGTCGAAGCTGGCGGGATTGAGCGGGTCCCACATGATGCGCTCCAGGACCACCTGCCGGCCGTTGATGCCACCGTCGGCGTTCCAGACCTCCGCGTACTTGTTCCACCGGTCGAAGAGATGCTCGCTGGTCAGGGTCTCGGGAATCGAGATGCCCGCGGCGCGGATGGCGGCGAGGTCGGCGATCGCCACGCCGATCGAGATGGTGTCCTCGGTGACGCCGATGTCGGAGGCGGTGAGCTCGACGACCGGTGCTTCGGTGTCCTCGGTCGGTGCTTCGGTGTCCTCGGTCGGTGCTTCGGTGTCCGGCGTCGCCTCGTCCTCGACGGGAGCGGCGGTGGTCTCCACTGCAGCGGCCTCGGTGTCGGCGGTCTCGGTGTCGCCGTCGTCGCTGCTGCAACTGGCGGCGAGCAGTGACAGCCCGGCGAGCACCGCGACAGTGAGGCGTGAACGTCGTGTCATCTGGATGATTCCCCCTTGTGAGCGCATGGCCAGCATCTGGTGCAAGGCCGCCCAGGGCCACACTAGTCGCGGCGCGAGCGGAATCTGACGAACCGTCAGTTTTGGCTACGCTGCTGCACTGGGCCGAACAAGGGGGACTACGTGACGTCGTCGGAGCAGCCGAGTGGGTCGGAGGTGTCCTCGCTCACGGCGTTGATCGTGAGCGAGGAGGCAGAGCGTCTCGCAGCCGCCGCCCACGACACCGAGCTCGACCTCGACGACCTGCCCACGACGCAGAGCGAGTCCCTGACGCTTCGCCAGGGTCTGCGGGCGGGCGGGCCGGGCATCGCCCTGGTGCTGCTGATCCTGACGGTGCTCGAGGAGTTCGACCGCGTTGCCCTCCAGGTGCTCGGACCTGACATCCAGGAATCCCTCGAAGTGTCCGACACCTTGCTGCTCGGCCTGCAGAGCTTCGGCGGTGTGGTGCTCGTGCTCGCCACCATGCCGTTCGCGTGGCTCGCGGATCGGCGATCACGGGTTCGGGTGCTCAGCGGGGCGTCCGCGTTGTGGCTGGCGTTCGTGGGGATGACCGGCAGTGTCGTCAACGCGTTCCAGATGGGTGTCGCCCGAGCGGGCACCGGGTTCGGAGCGTCGGCCCGCATCCCCATCGGGCCTGCGCTCGTGGCCGATCAGTACCCGCTCTCGGTGCGCACCCGGGTGTTCGCCATGGAGGCGCTCGGCCGCCCTCTCGGTCAAGTGCTCGGCCCGCTCTTCGCCGGGGCGGTGGTCGCGTTCGCCGGCGACGACGGCGGCGACTGGCGGTTGGTGTTCTTCGTGTTGATGGTCCCGGCGTTCGCCTCGATCGCGTGGTCGTTCACGCTCCGAGAGCCCGAACGGGGCCGCCAGGAACAACAGGCCGTGCTCGGCGCCCAACTCGCCACTGCCGCGCAGGAACCGCCGGTCCGGCTCAGCGCCGCCTTTCAACGACTCAAGAAGGTCCGCACCTTCTACTACCTCGTGGTCGGCATCGGGGTGCTGGGGTTCGCCCTCATCGCCGTGCCGGGCGCGTTCAACCTCCTGCTGGAGGACGCCTACGGCTACTCGGCGTTCCGCCGGGGTTGGGTCGGGGCCATCACGTGGTCAGGTGCGCTCATCGCCATCCCGCTCGCCGGGCGTTATGGCGAGCGGCTGTTCCGGCGGAGCCCACCTGCAGCACTTCGCCTGATGGGTCTGTGCATCGTGTTGTACGGGGTGTTCGTCACGATCGGGCTGCGCTTCGAGAGCGCCCCGGTGATGATCGCCTTCGTCACCATCGGCTTCGCGTTCCAAGGCGCCGCCTTCACTCAGCTGAACCCGGCGATCTCGGCGATCATCCCGTACCAGATGCGCTCACAGGCCTTTGCCATGGTCGGCGTGTACATCTTCCTCATGGGAGGGTTCTTCGGCGGTCTCCTCGCCGGTGCGCTGTCGGACTCCCACGGCGAACGCACGGCGCTCACTGCGGTGGTGCCGCCCGCCGCGCTGCTCGGCGGCCTGCTCATCATGTACGGCTCGCGCTACATGAAACGCGACATCGCCCTGACGGTCAGCGAGCTGCGTGAGTTGCAGGCCGAACACGCCCGGGTGGCGGCCGACGAGACGCTCACGCCCGTCCTGCAGATTCGCAACGTCGATGTCAGCTACGGCAACCTGCAGGTGCTCTTCGACGTCAGCTTCGAAGTCCGCCGGGGCGAGGTGCTCGCGCTGCTCGGCACCAACGGCGCCGGCAAGTCCACCATCCTCAAGGCTGTTTCGGGCCTGGTGCTGCCTGACCGCGGCGCCATCCGGATGAACGGGCGCACGATCACGCTCGTCGATCCTCAGTACCGCGCCTCGATGGGGCTCACCCTCGTTCCCGGCGGCGAGGCCGTGTTCCCCACCATGAGCGTGGAGGAGAACCTGCGGTTGTGGAGCCGCCAGCTGCCCGACGCGTCGCGGCGCGACGCGCAGGTCGAGAAGGTCCTCGACACCTTCCCGATGCTCCGTGAGCGGGTCCATCAACGAGCCGGTTCGTTGTCGGGTGGGCAACAGCAGATGTTGGCGCTGGCCAAGGCGGTGATGCTGGAGCCGGAGCTGCTCTGCATCGACGAGCTGTCACTCGGCCTGGCCCCGGTGGTCGTGCAGGAGTTGCTCCAGGTCGTCGAACGGTTGAAGGCGCAGGGCATCACGATGGTCATCGTCGAGCAGTCGATCAACGTGGCGCTGTCGATCGCCGATCGAGCAGTGTTCATGGAACGCGGCCAGGTCCGCTTCGAAGGCCCGGCGCAGGACCTGCTGGAACGGTCCGATCTCGTGCGCGCCGTCTTCCTCAGCGGGAGCGGTGCCTGAGATGTTCGCACTGACCTACTCCAACGACATCCTCTTCGATGCGCTCATGCAGGGGCTCGTCTACGCGCTCGTTGCCTTCGGGTTGCTGTTGATCTACCGAGCGACCGGCGTCATCAACTTCGCCCACGGTCAGATCGGCGCCTTCGGTGGCTACACCATGGCGTTGCTGCAGATCCGCTACGACATCCCCTATGGCCTGTCGCTCCCCGTCGCGCTGCTGAGTGGCATGTTGCTCGGTGTCGCCGCCGAGCTGGCGCTGCGCCGATTGTTCAACCAACCCCGTCTGCTGCTGTTCGTCGCGACACTCGGGCTCACCCAGGTGATCCAGCTGGTGCAACTCCGGCTACCGATCCCCGAAGAGGAAGCCACCAGCGTCAGCTATCCGGTGCTCATCAGCGGCACGTGGGACGTCGCCGGCATCACCGTCAGCGGCCCGCAACTCTCGGTGCTGTTGGTGGTGCCGGCGTTGATGCTCTTCCTCGGATGGCTGTTCCAGCGCAGCTCGTTCGGGATGCAGGTGCGCGCCACTGCCGACAACCTGCCGGCCGCCCAGCTCGCCGGCATCAGCGTCCGTGCAGTGTCCACCAAGGTGTGGGCGCTCGCCGGTCTGCTCGCCACCTTGAGCACGTTGCTCATCGCCCCGTTGCAGGGCGGCAGCATCGGTGTGGTCTCCACCGCGCTCGGTCCCAAGCTCTTGTTGCTCTCACTCGTCGCCGCGATGGTGGGCCGCATGAGGTCGTTTGGCTGGACACTCGTCGGCGGCCTCCTCGTCGGCGTGCTCGATCGATTCCTCGTCACGTGGTCGCAGACCAAGGACGTGCCGACGGGGGCCAACATCGCCGTCCTGTTCCTGTTGCTCGTGATCGTGCTGTTCACCGTGGGACGCAAGCAAGCGATGAACGACGATCCGTGGAGCCTCACCGCCAAGGTGCGTGCGGCTCACGCCGAGCTCACCCGTCATCCGCTGTACCGCACGCTCAGCGTGTTGGGTGTCGCCTGCTTGCTCGGCATCGCGTTGGTGGTCCCGAGCCAGCTCGACAAGCCCACCGACGTGTTGCGCTTCGCCGCCATCCCGCTCTACCTGATCGTCGCGTTGTCGGTCACCGTGCTCACCGGGTGGGCCGGGCAGCTGTCGCTCGGGCAGTTCGGGTTCGTCGCCCTCGGGTCGTACCTCACGATCTACTACGCGAACCAACTGAACTACTTCGTGGCGCTCGCGATCGGCGTGGCGTGGGGCGCGGTGGTCGCCCTCGCCGTCGGAATCCCAGCGTTGCGCCTGCGGGGTCTCTATCTCGCCGTGGTCACGCTCGGCTTCGGGCTTGCGGTGCGGAGCTGGTTCGTCATCGCCGAGAAGTTCGCGCCTGAATCGGGCGGCGGGGCCAAGCTCAACGTCAACCGGCGTGAGGGATTCGACCTGCTGTTCTGGACCGTGAAGGGCAACGACTTCGACGGCGTGTACTGGTTCTGCCTGTTCGCCGCCATCGTGTGCATCATCCTCGTGTGGCGGATCCGCCGTACCGGCATCGGCCGCTCGATCATCGCCGTGCGCGACAACGAGAACTCGGCTGCGGCGTACACCGTGTCACCGCCGCGGGCCAAGCTCCTCGCCTTTTCGATCTCGGGATCCCTCGCCGCGCTGGCGGGCGGGTTGCTGCCGCTCACTGCGATCAACGGCCAGTTCAAGGTCGACCCGTTGATGTTCGACTTCACCGAGTCGTTGCGGATCGTGGCCATCGCCATCGTGGGTGGCGTGTCGTCGATCACGGGAGCGATTCTCGGCACGCTGCTCATCGTCGGTCTCCCGACGGTCTTCAACGGCACCAAGCAGGTCGAGCTGTTCGCAAGCGGGGTCGGCATGCTCGTGGTCCTGCTCTACCTGCCGGGCGGGCTCATCAGCGTGGTCCACTCGGCCCGCGACAACTTGCTCTCGTGGCTCGCTCGCCGTACCAACTGGAAGCCGTCGGTGCGCGAGCAGGGCGCTGCGGTCACGACGCTGCGCTCGGGTGTCGCCGCCGGGTCTGCTCCATCGACCGGCGCCACTGCGCCGCCCCTCGTGGTGAACGAGCTCACCGTCTCCTTCGGGGGCCGCACCGTCGTCGACCGCGTTTCGCTGCGGGTCGAGGCCGGTCAGATCGTCGGGCTCATCGGCACCAACGGCGCCGGCAAGACCACGATCATGAACGCCGTGTCGGGCTTCGTCCCGTCGGTGGGTCGCGTCGAGCTCTTCGGCGAGGACGTGTCGACGATGGCCGCCCACCGCCGGGCTCGGCTCGGTCAGGGCCGAGCTTTCCAGAACGCCCGCCTCTTCGGGTCACTCACCGCTCGCGAGACGATCATGGTGGCACTCGAGGCCCGCCAGCGTTCGCTGCTCATCCCGTCGTTGCTCGCGTTGCCGCCCTCGCCAGGTTCGGAGCGTCGCAAGCGGCGTGAGGCCGATGAGATCCTCACGTACCTCGGGCTCGGCCGTTACTCGGACTCCCTGATGGCGGAACTGTCGACCGGCACCCGCCGGATCGTCGAGCTCGGTTCGCTCATCGCCCTCGACACCAAGCTGATGCTGCTCGACGAGCCCACCGCGGGCGTGGCGCAGAAGGAGACCGAGGCGTTCGGGCCGCTCATCAAGGCGGTCCGCGCCGATCTCGGGGCCGCAATCTTGATCATCGAACACGACATGCCGATGGTGACCTCGATCTCCGACCGCATCTACTGCCTGGAAGCCGGTCGCGTGATCGCCGAAGGCACGCCGGCCGAGGTGATCGCCAACCCGGCCGTCATCGCCAGCTACCTCGGCACCGACGAACGCGCCATCCAGCGGAGCAACGTCGTCACCCCCTGAGCCCACCCGTCGCGTCCCTCGGGCCGCCCGGTCGGGCCGCGAGAGCCGTCTGGCTCGCGCTGGCATCGCATTTCCTCCCCTGTTCGCCGCCACCAACGCGGCGACCGGGACCGCAACCGCCACCCGCCCGATTCAGGGGAGGGAACGCCACGTCCCGGCAACCGGCTCGGCCGGTCGGTCCGCTGGGCGACGAGCTAGAACGGCGCGTTGAAGGTGTAGCTCTTCTCCTCGTAGCGGCTGGCGATGCGCCAGCCGTCGGCGGTGCGGCGGAACGTGTCGCGGTACCACAGGCCGCAGAAGAACACGTGTGGCTTGTCCCCTTCGGCGCGGGCCCGCAGCGCCATCGGGTTGTGCAGGATGGTCCGGCCCTCGGCGGTGTCGCCGTCGATGGTGATCTTCGACGTGGAGATCATGTGCTGGAACGACTCGAACATCGGCATCGCTTGGGCCAGGAACGCCTTGGTCTCGGCCAAGTTGCCCCGCGTGCCACCGAGCTCGGTGTAATCGATCACCGCATCGGGCGTGAAGATGCCGTCGAGCGCGTCCCAGTCGCGGAAGTCGATGGCGTAGCAGTAGTCGACGAGCAGGTCCTGGATCTCCAGGCGGTCGGAGATCGCTTGCTGGCTGAGCATTGGAGTCCTTCTTCCGGTGGACGGGGTCGTCACTTGACGGCGGTGGGTGCCACGGCCCCGCCGACGGCGCGGGTCATCGGGAGCGGCGTGGCGTTGAGCAAGAAGTCGTACTGGCCGTCGGCGGCGCAGTCGATGGCCAGCGCGTCCAACGCCCAGTTCTGGCCCTGGACCAGGCCCATGTCGCGGAGGTGCAGCATGTGTACGGGCAACATGACCGCGGGGTCCTCGCACGGGTAGACCTCGAACACCAGGGTGTCGGTGGCGATGGCGGCCACGTCGTGATCGCGGAGCCACTCGACGCTCTTGGTGCTCGGTCCCGGCGAGGTCATCGTGTAGGCGAGCTTGTCGCCCGCCGCCAGATGGCGCATGTGGCCGGTGCGGACGCACACGATGTCGCCGGGTTGCACGTCGATCTTCGCCATGGCGGCAGCCGCCGACAGATCGGCGCCGGTGATCGCGTAGCCCCCCTCGAGGTGGTCGAGCCCGAGGGCCCGGGGAACGTCGAGCAGCACCCCTCGGCTGACGACCGGCCCGAAGCGCTCGATCCCCAACTCGTGAGCGCCGCGCTCGTCGGTGGTCGAGGCCGGCACGCCGTTGTAGAGCAGATCCTCGTATCCGGCGTGGGCCAGAGCATCCCAGTGCGTGGCGGCCTGTACGCCCATGCTCACGGCATCGTCGCTGGTGCAGAAGTCGGAGGAGTCGCCGGTCATCGACTGGTTGATGCACAGCATGGTGCGTTCGGGATTGATCCGGCCCGGGATGAACCCGAGCTGTGGGCCGTCTTCGTCGTACGGGATCGACAGCGAGAACACCTTGCCCTGGCGGGCGGCGGCGACCCCCCGTTGCACCGCTGCGGTGTCGATGAGGTTGAGCGTGCCGCGACGATCGTCGGCGCCCCACCGGCCCCAGTTCGAGACCTTGGCGGCGAGTTCCTTCAGGTGCGGGGGGAGAGCCATGGCGGTGGTTCCTTCAACTCGGCTGGATGACGGGCAGGACTCGGTCGGCGAAGAGCTGGAGGCTTTCCCAGCCGAGCTCGGGGGGCAGACCGCCCATGAGCGGGTGGAGGAGCAGCGAGCCGCTCTCGCGGTACATGGCGACGGCTTCGTCGGGGGTGATCACGCGATACACCGGCGACGCCCGCAGATCGTCGATCGTTTCCCGCCGGTCGACGCTGATCGCGGAGTGCTGACCCGGTCGCTGCCATCCGCCGTAGGAGTTCGCGTCATGAAGCGCATGTCGACCGATGCGGGCCCAGTCGCGCTCGGGGTCCTCGGAGATGTGGACGAAGCCGAGCGGTGCGGGAACCGAGCAGAACCCTTCGGTGAACCCGATCTTGTCGCACTCGTCCTGGTACCACTCGGCCAGCTGCGGGTTGTTGTCGCCCGCGGCGACCCCGAGGTGCAGGCGGGCGGCGCGTCGCATGGCCGCTTCGCTCGAGCCGCCCATCAGGAGGAACGGCCCGCCCGGCGTGTGAGGTTTCGGGGTGACCCGGATGCGACGGCCCTGCCACTCGAAGTACTCGCCGGTGAACGCTTGGCGCACCACGCCGACGTACTCCTCGAGCAGCGTCAGCCGATCGCGGAAGGAGATGCCGGCCATGGCGAACTCCTCGTCGCGGTAGCCGCTGCCGAGGACCACCGAGATCCGACCCTGCGCGACGAGATCGGCGACGACGAGCTGCTCGGCGAAGCGCACCGGGTCGTGGAGGGGGATGAGCGCGGCGGCGATGTTGATCGCGACACGCGAGGTTGATGCCGCGATGGCGGTCGCGAGCGGGATCGGCGCGGGGAGGTATCCGTCGTCGGTTCCGTGGTGTTCGGAGATGGCGACGATCGCGAAGCCGAGGTTGTCGGCCCACCGGCATTGTTCGAGACACGCGGCGTACTGCCCGCTCGCGGTGATGGGAGCCCAGTCCGGAATCCGAAGGTCGTACCGAAGTCCGAGCAACGCCACCACCTCCCCTCGTGTCGAGCCCCTGGTCGATCGCAACGACAACGGAACTCTGGCACGGCGCACTCGGACGGATGAACTCCGAGCGGTCGGTTCGCGGAGCGGTTCAGCGCCCTCCGGTGACGTCGATGATCGCGCCGGTCGCGTACGACGCGCCGGGCGACGCGAGCCACAACACGGCGTCGGCGATCTCCTCCGGTGTTCCTGCTCGCTGCATCGGGATCATCGGCGCGATGCGTGCCAATCGACCCGGCGTCGCATAGTCGTTGAACTCGGTGTCGACCAGGCCGGGCCGCACCCCGTTCACCCGGATCCCCTCGGTGGCCACCTCACGCGCCAGCCCCAACGTGAGCGTGTCGATCGCGCCCTTGCTCGCCGCATAGTCGACCCACTCGGTCGCCCCGCCCACCCGTGCGGCGGCCGACGAGATGTTCACGATCACCCCGCCGTCGCCGCCGCGAGTGGTCGACATCCGCCGAACGGCTTCGCGAGCGCACACGAGCGCACCGAGCACGTTCACCTCGAGCATCCGGCGGGTGGCTTCGACGTCGATGTCGGCCACGGGGCCGTAGCCGGCGGCGACCCCGGCGTTGTTCACGAGCAGCGCGAGCGGGCCGAGCTCGTCGGCCGCGGCGAACAACCGCAGCACGTCGGCTTCGAGCGCCACGTCTGCGGCCACCGCCCGAGCCTCCCCGCCCATTTCCTCGATCTCCTCGACCACGCCTGCGGCAGCGCGCTCGTCGTTGGCATAGTTGACGCACACCGCGTAACCACGCTGGGCAGCGAGGCGGGCCACCGCCGCTCCGATCCCACGGCTGGCCCCGGTGACGATGGCGACGCGACGACTCATTTCGCCATTCTGGCGGTCAGCCGAGCACCAGCTCCGCCATCGTGCGCAGCGTGTCGGGCGAGCCGCCGAGCAGCATGGTCGTGACCTTGGAGTCACGCCAGGCTTCGAGGTCGTCGCGGATCTTGTCCTTCGGGCCGACCAGGCAGATCTCCTCGATCATCGCCGGTGGCACCGAGGCGATCGCCTCGTCCTGGCGGCCGTTCAGGAACAGGTCCTGGATCTTGTCGACCGCGGCCTCGTGGCCGAGCCGGCGGAACACGTCGGCGTGGAAGTTCATCTCCTGCGCGCCCATCCCCCCGACGTACAGGGCGATGTAGGGCCGCAGCCGGTCGTACGCAGCGTCGAGATCGTCGTCGATGGCGACGGTGACCGTGGCGAGGATCTCGAAGTCGCCGGGAGTGTGCCGGGCCGTCGGCCGAGCGAAGCCCTCGGCGAGGTGCGGACCGTAAAGCTCCTCGTGCTTCGGGGCGTAGAAGATGGGGAACCAACCATCGGCGATCTCGGCGGCCAGCGCCACGTTCTTCGGGCCTTCGGCGCCCAGGAAGATCGGTAGGTCGGCCCGTCGGGGATGGGTCATCACGTTGAGCGGCTTGCCGAGCCCGAGCCCGTCGGGGGCGGGCATCGGATACTGGGGGCCGGCGTTGGTGATCTTCTCCTCGCGGGCGAGCACGCGCCGGATGATGTCGACGTACTCACGCGTGCGGGCCAACGGCTTGGTGAACGGCTTGCCGTACCACCCCTCCACCACCTGAGGTCCGCTGACGCCGAGCCCGAGACAGAACCGGCCACCCGACAGGTGATCCATCGTGATCGCCGCCATCGCTGCCGCAGTGGGTTGGCGGGCCGAGATCTGCATGATGTTCGTCCCGAGCCGGAGCTTGGACGTCTGCGAGCCCCACCATGCCAATGGCGAGATGACGTCGGAGCCCCACGATTCGGCGGTCCACGCCGAGTCGTACCCGAGTGCCTCGATCATCTGCAGCGTCTCCGGGACACCCACCGGCATCGACCGACTCCAGTAGCCGATGTGCCAGCCGAGCTTCAGATCCCTGGTCATGTCGAACTCCGCTCCCGATCTTCCTACAAGCCCATGCGTTCGGTGACGCCGTGGTCGCGACCCGCCGTGTAACCGCCATCGACCGCGATCGCCTGACCGGTGACGAACGACGCGTCGGGCGACAGCAGGAACGCGGCGACGGCGGCAATCTCGCCGGGGCGCCCCCAGCGGCGCAACTTGTGCTCGTGGACGATGTCGGCGCGCACCTGCTCCATGCCCTCGCCGTCGAACACGCCGTGGAACATCGGGGTCTCGATGAACCCGGGCACACCGCGTTGACTCGGATGCCCTGGCGGCCGTAGTCGATGGCCATGTTCTTGGTGAGCAGCACCACGCCACCCTTCGATGCGTTGTAGGAGCTGCCGCCCGCCGTGCCCTCGAGTCCCTCGACGCTCGCGATGGTGACGACCGAGCCGCGCTCACCGTCGATCGGCTCCTGGGTGAGGAACTGCTCGATGGCGTACTTGGCCGCGACGAAGGTGCCGCTGAGGTTGATCGACAGCACACGGTCCCACTCGTCTTGGGACACCAGGTGCACCGGGCCGCCCCCCGGGGTTCCGGCCGACGTCACCACACCGTCGAGCCGACCGAACCGCTCGACTGCCGTGGCGACCGCACCGCGCACGACCCCGTGATCCCGCACGTCGCCGATCACCGGCTCGTAGCGCTCATCGCTCGGCGCCGCGTCCTGCAGGTCGAGCCCGACGACCGACCCGCCTTCGGCGAGCACCCGCTCGACGGTCGCTGCTCCGATCCCCGACCCGGCGCCCGTCACGAGCACCACCCGACCTTCGAACCGTCCCGTTGTCCCCATCACGCCATCAGACCCGCCGTCAGATTCCCCCGTCAAGCCGGTCCGATCCCCGCGGTGTGCAACGGCGCCCCGGCGACGGGGATCGGAGTGAACAAACGCTTCGGTGGAGGTGTGGGGGCGTCGGGGTCCGAGAGCCAGCGGGAGCGAGTCAGCGGCCGAACATCGTGAGCCACTGCTCGCGGGAGCGTGGCTTGTAGACGTAGTTCTGCTCCTTGACCGCGGCCAGGGTGCCGCACGAAGCCGGGTGGTAGCGGTGGCCCGGGAAGACGATGGTGTCGTCGGGCAGCTTGGCCAGCCGTTGGAGGCTCTCGTACATCTGCTCGACATCGGACCCGGGAAGGTCGGTGCGCCCGCAGCCGTCGAGGAACAACGTGTCGCCCGCGACCAGCCGGCCGTCGACGAGGAAGCACTGCGAGCCGGGAGTGTGCCCAGGCGTGTGCACCAGCTCGACCGGGATGGCGCCGATCGTCACCACGTCGCCGGGTGCGTGGACGGCGAGATCGGAATCGGCGAGCCCCGTCACCTTCTTGACGTAGTCGACCTCGGCCTGCTGGACGTGCACCTTCACGCCCACCTCTGTGAGCAGCTCACGCACGCCTTGGATCGAGTACCCCATCATCGAGCCCCCCACGTGGTCGGCGTGGTAGTGGGTGGCGAGCGCCCCGACGACCGTCATGCCATCGGTACCGACGAGCTCCAACAGCTCGCCGACCGCGTACGCAGGGTCGACGAGCACGCACTCACCGGTTTCGCGATCGCCGATCGCATAGACGAAGTTGACCATCTGGCGGGCCAGATCGTCGTCGGCGGCGATGTCTCGACCGGCGAGGAACTGGCGGAAGTACAGGCGATCGGGATGCACGTGAGCGATCGTACGGTCTCCGCGGAGACGCAGCGATCCGCCACGACGTACCATCAGTACTTCTGACGGGTCGTCAGATCGGGCTCGACCCACGGGGGTTCTCATGGAAATCGGGTACACACCCGAGCAACTCGCACTCCAGGAGGAGCTGCGGGAGTACTTCGCCAAGTTGCTCGACCCGGACACGGTCGACGAGCTCTCCAGGGGGCACGGCATCGGCGCGGCCAACCGCAGGGTCTGGAAGCAGATGTGCAGCGACGGGTGGGCGGGGATCGGCTGGCCCAAGGAGTGGGGCGGCCAGGGCCGGTCCGCCATCGAGCAGTTCATCTTCTTCGACGAAGCGATGCGAGCCGGTGCCCCGGTGCCGATGCTCACGTTGAACACCGTGGGACCGACGATCGTGCACTACGGCACCCAGGAGCAACGCGACTTCTTCGTGCCCAAGATCCTCTCGGGCGACCTGCACTTCTGCATCGGGTACTCCGAACCCGGCGCCGGCACCGACCTCGCCGCCCTGCAGACCCGGGCGATCCGTGACGGCGACGAGTACGTGATCAACGGCCAGAAGATGTGGACCTCGTTGTCCAGCGACGCCGACTACATCTGGCTCGCCGTGCGCACCAACCCCGACGTGAAGAAGCACAAGGGCATCTCGATGCTCCTCGTGCCGATGGACACGCCCGGTATCAGCATCTCCCCGCTGCACCTGATGGGCGAGCACGACATCAACCAGGTGTTCTTCGACGACGTTCGGGTGCCGGCCAGCTGCCTCGTCGGTCCCGAGAACGAGGGTTGGAGCCTGATCACCAATCAGCTGAACATGGAGCGCGTCACGCTGTGCGCCAGCGGGAGCGGCGAGCGGAGCCTCGCCGAGGTGATCGAGTGGGCCAAGGAGACCGAACTCCCCGACGGCCGCCGGGTCATCGATCAGGACTGGGTGCAGCTCAACCTGGCCCGGGTGCACGCCAAGCTCGAGGTCCTCAAGCTCATGAACTGGCAGGTCGCGTGGGAGGGCACGCAAGGCGTGCTCAGCGTCGGCCACTGCTCGTCGGTGAAGGTGTACGGCACCGAGCTGAACATGGAGGCCGGTCGGCTCCTCATGGAAGTGATCGGTTCGGTCGCGTACCTCAAGAAAGGAACGCCCGGGGCGGTCCTGCAGTCCCGCCTCGAGGGGATGATGCGCGGTCAGGTGATCCTGACCTTCGGTGGCGGTGTCAACGAGGTCCAGCGTGACCTCATCTCCATGTTCGAACTGGGTTTCCCGAGAGCGAGTCGATGATGGATTTCTCCTTCAGTGAAGATCAGGTCGCCTTGCGAGAGCTGGCGAACAAGCTCCTCGGCGACGTGTGCACCAATGAGCACCTCAAGGCGGTGGCCGCCACCGAGTCGGCCATCGACCTCGCGCTGTGGAAGACGATGGCCGACACCGGGTTGGTTGGCATCGCCATCCCCGAATCGGCGGGCGGCGGTGGGCTCGGCTTCACCGAGGCCTGCATCGTGCTGTCGGAAGTCGCCCGGCGGGTCGCCCCCGTGCCCGCGCTCGGCGTGGCGATCGCCGTCGAGATCTTGCGGATGACGGGTGAGACCGACGCGCTGGCCGAGGTGGCGTCGGGTGAGCGCATCGTGACGGCCGCGTTGGTCGAACAACTGGGCTCGCCCCGGAGTCCCGCCGCCACCGTGGTCGACGGCAAGCTCACGGGCGTCAAATCGAACGTGCCGGCGGGTCTCCTGGCCTCGGCGTTCGTGGTCTCGGCGGCTGACGGGCTGTACCTCGTCGACGCCTCGGCAGCAGGCGTGTCGGTGGTCCGTCAGGACACCACCAGTGGCATCCCGGAAGCAATGGTCACCTTCACCGACGCGCCGGTTCACTGCCTGGCCGGCGCCGACCGGCTCGACGCCGCGGTCGATCGGGCCGAGACGATGACGTGCGTGATGATGGCAGCGGCCTGTGATGCGGCGCTGCGGCTCACCGCCGACTACGCCATCTCCCGCAAGCAGTTCGACCGGGCGATCGCCACGTTCCAGGCCGTGAGCCAGCGGGCCGCGGATTCCTACATCGACACCGATGCGATCAAGCTCACCGCGTGGCAGGCGGTGTGGCGCCTCGAACACGGGCACGACGCCAGCACCCAGGTGGCGACCGCCAAGTTCTGGGCATCCGAAGGCGGGAACCGAGTGATGGCAGCGGCCCACCACATCCACGGTGGCATGGGCGTCGATCGCGACTACCCCCTGCACCGGTACTCGTTCCTCGCCCGCCAGCTGGAGCTGATCTTCGGTTCGGCCACGCCGTCGCTCGCCCGGCTCGGCCGGGAGCTCGCCGGCACGCCATCCTGAGGGAGTGGACGACCCGCTCTCGATTCCCCCCATCCTGTCGCCGCCCGCCGACGAGTCCCTGGAGTTGATCCACACCCGCGCCTACGAGGTGCAGGTGTTCCGGGTGTCGGATACCGAGCTCCTCGCCCGTGGCGCGGTGCGTGACCTCAAGCCGGGTGGGCTGTACCTGGTCGATGATCCGGTGGAGCTGCCGGTTCATCACATGGTGATCGAGCTGCGCATCGCGTTCCCGACGCTCGAGATCCTCTCGGCGCTGGTCGAGTTCCGTGTCCATCCCGAGGATCTGTGCCCGTCGATCGTGACGCACTACGAACAGCTCGCCGGGCTGTCGATCGCTCGCGGGTTCACCCACAAGGTGCGCGAGCTGTTCGGTGGGCCGCGTGGCTGCACCCATACGACCGCGCTGCTCCAGGCGCTGGCCCCCGCGGTGGTGCAATCGACGTACTCGATGCAGATCCTCGCCAGCCGGGCCGCAGGCCGGTCCAAGGGCTATCCACCTTCCCTTCCGGCGAACGGCATGTCGCCGGAGCAGCGACGTCGCATGTTCGCCTTCAACATCAACGCCTGCCACGTCTGGGACGAAGCCGGCGGTCTGGTCGCCAGTCTCGATCGGGGCGACGCGCCCGATACCCCGGTGTTCATCCGCCAGCGATTCGCCCAACGGGGAATCGACCCGGCCACCTGGCGCCGCACCTGAGCAGTCCCGGTCAGCGGTGGTGCAGCGCCGGTCAGACGGTGGTCAGTAGGGGTGCCACGTCGGTGGCGAACGCGGCCATCTGCTCGCACATCTCGTCACACGAGCGAGCCTTGAATCGGACCTGGAGCTGGTTCACGCCTGTGGCTGTCTCGGCCAGGATCCGCTCCGCGATCGAGGCAGCCGATCCGTGGAGCACCCCATCGCCGGGCTCCCACGAAGGGTTCCCGACGTAGACGAACGGGGTGATGTGACCGATCATCATCGGCAGTTCGGCGCGACCGAGGCGCTCCCGCTCGGCCTGCAGGAGGCCCACCATGGCGCCATTGGACGGTCCTTGGGGGAGCCAACCCTCGCCGAGGCGAGCGGCCCGCTTGATCGCGACCGGGCTGGATCCGGCGATCCAGATCGGAGGCCGCGGCGACTGGGTGGGACGCGGCCGGGCGCCGAAGCCGCCGACGAACTCCTGCTCGAGCGCCTCGATGATCAGTGGCACCGACTCGTCGATGTAGGAGCCCCGACGGGCGAAGTCGACACCGAGGCGCTGGAACTCGGCTTCGACGTGTCCGGCGCCCAGACCACAGATCATGCGGCCCTTCGACAAGTGGTCGATGGTCGCGAACTGCTTGGCGGCCATCAGCGGGTGGCGGTAGGGGAGCACGTACACGTGCGTGAGCAATCCCACGTGCTCGGTGAGCGCGGCGATCCAACCGAGGGTCGAGATCGGATCGACCCAGTGGGTTCCCATCCCGCCCACCACCGACTCCGGCAACGTCACGTGGTCGCACACCCCCAGGTACGCGTACCCGTGACGATCGGCGGTCTGCGCCATGCGAGCCATCTCGTCGGGTCCCGACGTGCGTTCCCAGTCGGCAACGAAGTAGGCGCTCTGCGCCTGCACCGGGAGTTGCATGCCGTAGACCCGAGTCCCCCTCGGAATCTCGATCATGGTGGCACGGTAGCGCGTTTCTGACGGGACGTCAGAAACCGGCTTCCGGCCACCCCACCCGGATTCTTGGGAAGATTCGTCGACCCCACCCTCCCCGTGAACGCGATCAGAAGTGGGTCGTTCGCGTTAGCGGGGGAACGCGGGGAGTGGCTTAGGTTGCGCTCAGAGCGATCGAGGGGTCGTTTGGGAAGGCTGAGGGCGCGAACATGGGCGGGAACTGGCTGCCGTCGGACCAGGACGCCTCGGGGCGTTCCTTCGACCACGACGAGCTCGAGTGCATCACCGAGGTGCTGCGCAGCGGCACACTGACCGCCACCAAGGGGAGCTTCACGCCCCGGCTGGAGGCCGAGTTCGCCGCGATGCTCGGCGTCCGCCACGTGATCGCCTTGGCCTCGGGGTCCGGCGCGGTCCACACCGCGATCGCCGCGCTCGATCTCGAACCCGGCGACGAGGTGATCACCACCTCGGTCACTGACATGGGAGCCCTCACCGGCATCGTCTACTGCGGTGCCATCCCGGTGTTCGCCGATGTCGACCCCGACACGCTCAACGTCACCGCGGCCACCATCGCCCGGCGAGTGTCGTCGCGCACCCGGGCGATCGTGGTGACCCACCTGTTCGGCAACCCCTGCGCGATGGCCGACATCATGGCCTTCGCCGACGCTCGGTCGCTGCCGGTGATCGAGGACGCCGCCCAAGCCTACGGAGCGATGGCCGAAGGCCGGCCGGTGGGCACGATCGGCGCCGTGGGCTGTTTCAGCGCCCAGCAGGGCAAGCACATCACGTCGGGCGAAGGTGGGTTCGTCGTCACCGACGACGACGCCTTGGCGCGGCGTATGCGCCTGTTCGTGAACAAGGGATGGCCGTACGGCGAGCCCGGCCCGGACCACGAGTTCCTGGCCCCCAACTACCGGATCACGGAGCTGCAGAGCGCGGTGCTGCTCGCCCAGCTCCCCAAGCTCGCGGGGAACGTGGCGGCTCGTGTCGCGGCGGCCGATCACCTGACTGCGCGACTGGTCGAGATCGCCGGGCTCTCGGCGCCCGTGGTCGCGGCCGGCGACATGTGCTCGTACTGGCGCTACGCCGTGCGCATCGACTCGGCCGTGGTGCCCGGTGGGCCCAGTGCGCTGGCCGAACGACTTCGGGGCTACGACGTGGCGTCGGTGCCGCGCTATGTGCAGAAGCCGGCGTTCCGCTGCCGAGTGATCGCCGAGCAGGTGACGTTCGGGACCAGTCGCTGGCCGTTCACCCTGGCCCGTCCCGAGGCGCTCGACTACTCCGACGATCGCTTCCCGGGCACCCTCGCCGGGCTCGACCAGGTGCTGGTGCTCGGCTGGAACGAACGCATGACGGTCGAGCTGGCTGATCGGCTGGCCGATTCGCTGGTCGAGGCCGTTGCCGAACTCGTCCCCGCGATGGCGGAGCTGCAGGCCCGGTGAGCTCGGCCGCCGTCATTCCCCCGGTCCGGCTCGGGCTCGTCGGCGCCGGCGGGATCGCCCAGGCGTACGCCGAGCTGCTGGTCGATTCGCCGGTCGCTGTGCCGGTCGGGGTGGCCGACGTCGACGCGGCGGCCGCCCAACGCTGGGCCGCAAGGGTGGGCTGCGCATGGTTCACGGACCCGGCGGCCCTGCTCGATGCCGGCGTCGAAGCCGTCGTGATCTGCACGCCGCCGGCCACGCATGCCTCGCTCGCCGAGCTGTTCGCGCTCCACGGCGTCGCCGTGCTCTCCGAGAAGCCGCTGTCGGTCGACCAGCCCACCGCCTTGGCCATGCTCGAGACCGCAGTTCGTCACGATGCGCTGCTCGCGATGGCGGCGAAGTTCCGGTTCTGTGCCGACATCCGCCGGGCGGGCCAGATCGTCCAGGCCGGCGATCTCGGCGACGTCCGGTTGATCGAGAACACATTCACGTCGCGGGTCGACATGCGGGACCGGTGGAACAGTCGCCCCCCGCTGTCGGGCGGCGGTGTCGTGATCGACAACGGCACCCACTCGGTCGATCTGTTGGCGTGGCTGGGCGGAGCCATCGTCGAGGTGTTGGCAACCGAGCAGGCCCGCCCTGCGGGGCTCGAGGTCGAGGACACTGCCCGGCTCCAGCTCCGTACGGCGAGCGGGGTCGACGCCACGGTCGATCTGTCGTGGAGCATCGACAAGTCGCTCGACGATTTCCTGAGGATCTTCGGGACCGAGGGTGAAGTGCGCGTCGGGTGGCGGTCGTCCGCGTGGCGGCGTTTCGGCGAGGACTGGGAACCCATCGGAACGGGCTACTCGAAGCTCGCGGCGATGGGCGGTGCCCTGGAGCAGTTCTGTCGGGCGGTCCGCGGCATCGAAGCGCCGGAAGTCGGGGCAGCAGACGCAGTCGCCTCGGCCGCCGTGATCGACGCGGCCTATCGATCGCTCGCCGGGGGGCAGTGGGCAACCGTGGCGGCAGCCGGGTGACCGCCGCTACGGCGCACGTCCATCCGACGGCGATCGTGGAAGCCGGCGTCGTGATCGGCGCAGGCACTGCGGTGTGGGACAACGCCCACATTCGTGGTCCGCACACGGTGATCGGTGAGCAGTGCATCATCGGCGAGAAGAGCTACGTCGCCTACGGCGTCACCATCGGCGACCGCGTGAAGATCAACGCCTTCGTCTATGTCTGCACCGCGGTCACCATCGAGACCGGCGTGATGATCTCGGCCGGTGTCACGTTCACCAACGACCGCTACCCGCGCGCCACCACCCCCGATCTCACCACATTGCGTTCTTCGGAGCCCGACGAGGAGACGCTCGCGACGGTCGTACGGGCCGGCGCCACGATCGGTGCTCGTGCCGTGATCGGCCCCGGGCTCACGCTCGGGCGGTTCTCGATGGTCGGCATGGGCGCAGTCGTCACCCGCGACGTGCCCGACTTCCACCTGGTCGTGGGCAACCCCGCCCGTACCGTCGCGGCGGTCGGCCGCGACGGTATTCCGCTCGTCAAGGCGGTTCACGGAATTCTTCCGGACAGTGACGTCATAGCCACCCACTCCGGAGCGTCTTATCGGATCGAAGACCAACGCGTGACGCAGGTCGATCCGGAGGACGCACGATGGGCAGGGCAGCAGTCGTAGGGGGAGGCGTCCTCGGCCTTGCCGTCGCCCGCGAACTGAATGCCCGCGGTGACGATGTCACCGTCTTCGAGCAGGCCCCCGACTTCGGAGGAATGGCGGCGGCCTGGCGGCTCGGCGACGTCGTCTGGGACAAGCACTACCACGTCACCCTCGCCAGCGATTCCCGGACCCGCGAGCTGTACACGTGGCTCGGGATCGACGACGACGTGCAGTGGCGCACGACTCGGACGGGCTACTACGCCGGGTCGAATCACGGGCTGCGGTCGGCCACCACGCCCTGGGAGCTGTTCCGTCTGCCGTCGCTGAGCCCGCTCGACACGGTTCGCATCGGTGCCACCGTCATCGCCGGTTCCCGCATCGAGGACGGCGCCCCACTCGAAGACGTTCCGGTCGCCGACTGGCTGCGGGCCCGCAGCGGCGGGCGCGCCTTCGACCGCTTCTGGGTCCCACTCCTGCGGGCCAAGCTCGGTTCGGCGTGGACCGAGACGTCGGCCGCGTTCATCTGGGCGACGATGCGCCGCCTGACCGCGGCCCGCCGGGCCGGGCTCACCGAGGAACGCTTCGGCTACGTGCCCGGCGGCGCGGCCCGGATCTTCGATCGGTTCACGCACCGGTTGCTGGACGAAGGCGTCAAGCTGCTCGGTAGCACCCCGGTGTTCGCGGTGCAGACCTCGGGTCGCTCGCAGGTCGTGGTGACCGAGCAGGGCTCGGAGTCCTTCGATCGCGTGGTGGTCACCTCGGCGTCGCCGTTGGCCGCCCGCATGTGCATCGACCTCACCGACGCGGAGCGCGACCGGCTGCGGGCCGTGCGCTACCAGGGCGTGATCTGCGCCTCGATGCTCCTGCCCGAGCCGCTCGCCGACTACTACCTCACCTACATCACGGATCCGGCCACGCCGTTCACCGCCGTGGTGGAGATGACGGCGCTGGTCGATCCGGCCGAGCTCGGCGGCAAGCGGCTCGTGTACCTCCCCAAGTACGTGGCACCCGACGATCCCTTGTTCGAGGCATCCGAAGCCGAGATCCGCGAGCAGTTCGTGACCTACCTGGCGCGGATGTACCCGCAGTTCGACGACCGGCTCGTCGAGGCGTTCCGCGTGTCCAAGGTGCGCCAGATCTACGCCATCCCCACCCTCGGGTACTCGCGCTCGATGCCACCGACGCGCACCTCGGTCCCTCAGCTCCAGTTGCTGAGCTCGGCGCACCTGCCGTTCTCGACGCTGAACATCAACGACACGCTCTCTCTCGTCGGACAGTTGGCATGAAGCCGCTCGCCTCGCTGTCGCTCGATCTCGACAACCTCTGGGCCTACCAGATGACCCACGGTGATCAGGGGTGGGAGGACCATCCCACGTACTTGCCCGAGGTGGTGCCCACCTTCCTCGACGTGATCGCCGACGTTGGTACCCACCTCACCGTGTTCGTGGTGGGCCAGGACGCGGTCATGGAACGCAACGCCAAGCCGCTCGCCATGATCACCGACGCCGGCCACGAAGTCGGCAACCACTCGTTCCGGCACCAGCCCTGGCTGCACCGCTACTCGTCGTACGAGATCGAAGCCGAGATCGCCACGGCCCACGACGCCATCGGCGACGCATGCGGGCAGCACCCGGTGGGCTTCCGGGGACCCGGCTACAGCCTGTCGCCGACCCTGCTCGAGGTGCTCTACGAGCGCGGCTACGAGTACGACTGCTCGACCCTCCCGACGGTCATCGGCCCGCTGGCCCGGCGCTTCTACTTCCGCTCCGCGCACCTCGACGCGGCGCAGCGCGAAGAGCGTCAGCACCTGTTCGGGCATTGGCGCGATGCGCTCCAGCCACTCAAGCCCTACTGGTGGGAGTTCGCCAGCCGCGCAGCCTTGACATTCGGCTCCACCGCTCGCAGGGCTCGCCTCCTGGAGATCCCCGTGTCGGTGATGCCCGGCACGCGCGTGCCGTTCCACCTCAGCTACGTGCTGTACCTGGCGGGCCGGTCCGAAGACCTCGCCGTCCGGTACTTCGCAACGGCCCTGCGGCTGTGCCGGCTGGCAGGGGTCGAGCCCAGCGTGCTGTTGCATCCCCTCGACTTCGTCGGTGCCGACGACGTCGATGCACTGAGGTTCTTCCCGGCGATGGGTTTGTCGGGCTCGGTGAAGCGTCGAGTCGTAGCGCGCTGCCTGCATCGACTGGTCGACTCCTTCGAAGTGCTGACCATGGGCGAGCACGCCGCGGCGATCGCCCCGCGCAGCGGCCTGAGCGTGCGGCCCGTCGCTGAGGCCGGCTCGGCCGCCGAGGTGGCCGCATGACCGCGTCGATCGAACCCGACGAGCGGCCCCTGCTGTCCCTCGTCGTCCCCGCCTACAACGAAGCGCTGATGCTGGCCGGTTCGTTGTCGACGCTCTATGCGTACCTCGAGTCCTTGGTGGACTGGTACCGCTTCGAGCTGGTGGTCGTGAACGACGGCTCCGACGATGCAACCGGCGCCATTGCCGAGTCGTTCGCCGTCGGACGGCCCGAAGTGCGCGTGCTGCACAACCCCGTCAACTTCCGCCTGGGTGAGGCATTGCGACGCGGCATCTCGGTGTCGCGCGGCGACTACGTGGTGACGTTCGATTCGGATCTGTCCTACGACCCCGAGCACATCGGGCGCATGGTCGACGCACTCCGGGCGCGCCATGCCCGCATCGTGGTCGCGTCGCCGTACGCGAAGGGCGGCCAGACGTCTGCCGTGCCATTCGGTCGCGAGCTCATGAGCCGCGCCGCGAACAAGATCCTGGCGGTCACCTCGGCCCACGACGTCACCACGGTGACCGGGATGGTCCGTGCCTACGACGGCCCGTTCGTACGCTCCCTGAACCTCAAGTCGGTCGGGCCCGAGATCAACGCCGAGATCCTCTACAAGGCCCAGGTGCTCCGTGCTCGGGTGGTCGAGATCCCCGCCCACCTCGACTGGCGCCAGCAGACCGAACGCATGGCCGTCCGGCGGGTCAGCCTGAAGGTCAGCGCGACTTCGAAGCTGCTGTTGTTCGCCGGGTTCCTCTTCCGCCCTCTCGCCTTCTTCGTCGTGCCCGGCCTCGTGCTGATGCTGGTCGCGCTGTGGACCTTGGGTTCGCTCACGCTGAACGTCCTCCACGAGTTCGGCGCGGCCACCGGCACCCTCGACGGCCGGCTGACGGCGGCGTTCTCGGAGACGTGGAACGGCCGCCCGCAGTCGTTCGTCGTCGGCGGCATCGCCTTCGTGGTGGCCGTTCAGCTGCTCAGCCTCGGCGTGCTCGCCACTCAGGCGAAGCGGTACTTCGAGGAGCTCTTCCATCTCCAGACCCAAACGGTGCGCAAGATGAACCGGCTCGTCGGTGAATCCAACCCACTCGCGCCGATCGACGAACCATGGGTGGTGTCGGCGCGATGACCGATCTGATGATCCCCGATGTCGCGCCCGTCGTGATCGACGCGCCCGCGCCTCGCCGCCGGTCCGACCTGGCCCGGCCGGTCGCACTCGCGAGTGCTCCCGCCATCATCACCGCGGCGTGGCTGTCGAGGCGGGCGGCAGATCGGCCGATGACGATGGACGAGAGCTTCACCGTGCTCACCGTGACCCGGTCCTGGGGCTCGTTCGTCCGGGGCGTCAGCCTCGACCCGGGAATGGCCGCCTACTACGGGCTGCTGCGGTGCTGGTCGATGGTGGCCGGTTCGTCGCTCGACCGGTTGCGGCTGCTGTCGCTGGTGGCTTTCGCCGTTGCCGTGGTCGGCATCGCGGTCATCACCGTGCCCAGGCGGCGCGGCGACGCTCGGCATGCTGGCCTCACTCGCGGCGACGCTCGCCCCGATGGTCCGCGAAGCAACGATCGATGCGCGCGCCGCCAGCCTGGGTGCGGCCGCGGCGGTGTGGCTGCTGGTGGCCTTCGACCGGGCCTTCCGGTTGCCCCATCCGGCCAGCCGAACTCTCCGGCTCCTCACCGCGGCCTCGCTCGCCGCCGCGTTCATCCATCCCTCGACGCTGTTCCTCGGCATCGCCGGGCTGGGCCTGCTGTGGCGCCGGACCAGGCGGACCGCCTCGGTGCTCGATCGGCGGCTCGTGCTCGCCGCAGGAGCACTGCTCGTCATCGGCGTGGCGGTGGCAACGCTCCAGAGCTCGGCGGCCAACGACGTGGCGAACGGGAGCTTCGGCGGAGTCGACACCGTGCTCGAGCAGCTCCCCGGTGGACGGATGCTGGCCGGGATCGCGCTCCTGCTCACCGGAGCCGTGCTCCTCGCCGGCCTGGCCTACGACCAGGAGCGGGTGATCCGCTGGTTCGGTGGAGCCGCGCTGTGCTGGTTCGCCGCGTGCCTGTTCGCCCTTCCCGTGCGGAACCTGTTCGTGCCCCGCTACTTCGTGGCCGCGGCGGTGCTCGTGCTCGTCGCGGTGGTGACGGCCAACCTGGAGCACTGGACGCTGGGTCTGATCGCCTCGATCGTGGCGATCGGCGTGCTCGGCTCCGCGCAGCGGCTCGACACCGACTACGGCTACGGATCCACCTGGTGCGACCTCTCCTCCCACCTCGTTGCCAGCACCCAGCCCGGTGATCGCGTCGTGCTCGCCCACACCGTGTACGCCTCACCGATCACCGCGTGTCTCGGGGCCGGAGCGGCCGAGTACTTCGCCACCGTCGATGCGGTGCCCGACGTCGCCCGCGACCTGCTCGACGATCCACGAGCCATGTGGCAAGGGCCAGCGATCGCCGGCGAGTCGATGACCCGGGTCTCGTCGGGGGAGCGGGTCGTCATCGTGTGGGCGCCGGGCGCCGACTCGCAGGCCGACGACGCCGTGGAGCAGTTGCCGGTCCGCGGCGTCTCCTGCGAGCGGCACGATCACGGCGGCTTGGCCATCGCCTTCTGCGCCGCTCCGTGACCGCCGCTCCGAGCCGCCGCTCCGAGCCGCCGCTGCGGTCCGGCGGGGCGGTCGATCTGACGAGTCGTTAGATTTCGGGCATGGGGGAAACGACTGCGGCGTACTCGGGTTTCGAAGGGGTCATCCGGCGCACGATGGCGGGGTCCGAGCCAGCCTGGCCCCACCGGCCCGAACCGCCCGACACCGCTCCGAACGTGATCTTCATCCTCGTCGACGACGTCGGGTTCGCCGATCTGTCGTGCTTCGGTGGCGAGATCCAGACCCCGCACCTCGATCGGTTGGCGACCGAAGGCGTGCGCTTCACGAACTTCCACGTCAACCCGATGTGCTCACCCACCCGAGCTTCGCTGCTCACCGGTGTCAACGCTCATGCCACCGGGATCGGACACGTCGCCCAGGACGATCCCGGGTTCCCCGGCTATCGCGGTGAGCTCGCCGACAACGTGGTCACGGCGGCCGAGACGATGCGCGCGGCCGGCTACGCCACGCTCATGGTCGGCAAGTGGCACCTCTGCCGTGACGCCGATGTCTCCGCGTTCGGTCCCAACCACTCATGGCCGCTCCAACGGGGCTTCGATCGTTTCTACGGAATCCTCGATGCCTTCACCAACCTCCACCAGCCCCACCGGTTGGTGGAGGACAACCACCAGGTCGAGATCGATCGGTACCCCGACGGCTACTACCTCACCGACGAGTTGACCACGAAGGTGATCTCGATGGTGAAGGAACGCAAGGCCTCCCGGCCCCGCCAGCCGTTCTTCTGTTACGTCGCCCATCCCGCCGCGCACGCGCCGCTCGTTGCGATGCCCGACGACATCGCCAAGTACGACGACGTGTACCGGGTGGGTTGGGACGAGATCCGTCGCCGTCGCCACGTTCGTCAGCTGGAGCTGGGCATCATCCCGCCGGGCACGCCGTTGCCACCCCGCAACCCCGAGCCCGGTGCCGAAGTGGTCGAGTGGGCATCGCTCAGCGAGGACGAACAGCGGGTGTACGCGCGATACATGGCGGTGTACGCCGCGATGATCGACCGCATCGACCAGAACCTCGGCCGGCTGCGCGAATCGTTGGAAGAGATGGGGGAGTGGGACAACACCCTGGTGGTGTTCCTGTCCGACAACGGCGCCAGCCGCGAAGGCGCGTCGACCGGCACCACGAACTACTACGGGCATCTGGCGGTGCAGAGCGGCGCCGAGGAATCAGGCGACATCTCCCACGACATCGCTCGCTACGACGACATCGGGTCCCCGCGGGCGATGAGCCACTACCCACGGGGGTGGGCGATGGCGTCCAACACTCCGTTCCGGCTCTACAAGTGCCACACCCATGCCGGAGGGCATCAGGTGCCGTGCATCTGGTCGTGGCCGGCCGGGCTGCGCGACCAGGCCGGCGGGATCCGCACCCAGTACGGGCACTGCATCGATGTGCTGCCCACGGTGCTGGAGCTGGCGGGCATTCCCGCGTTGCTCGAACGGCACGGCGCGCCGGCCAAGGCGATGAACGGCGCGTCCCTCGCCGGCGTGCTGCGCGATGCCGGGCATCACGAGGTGCGTACCGAGCAGTACTACGAGCTCGCCGGGAATCGCGGCCTCTATCGCGACGGGTGGGAGGTCGTCACGAACCGCCAGAAGAACACCCCGTTCGACGACACGGAGTGGGAGCTCTACGACCTGGCGAGCGATCCCGTCGAGCTGCATGATCTGGCCGCCGATCAACCCGATCGAGTGGTCGAGCTGTCGCAGCGTTTCGACGACGTGGCCCACGAGAACCAGGTGTACCCCCTCGACGAGGGTTCGAGCTGGCGCTGGGTGGTGCGCCCGCCCCACGATTCGGCCTTCGGCGAAGCAGTGACGCTGTGGCCCGGCACCCCCACCTTGGAGCGTTGGCGATCGTCACGGTTGATGTGGCAACGCAGTTGCGTGATCCGCATCGCGACCGACTGGGCCGAGGGCGACCGAGGCATGCTCGTGGCCCACGGCGACCAGGGCGGCGGCTACGCGGTGTACATCGACGACGGCCGGGTCCACTACGTGCAGAACGACGGCAACGGCGGGTTGCCCGAGCTCGATGCCGGACCGCTGACCGCCGGATCGCACGAGATCGTGGTGCGGATCGACGCGCAGGCGCAGTGGCGCTGGAACATCGTCGTCTGCGTCGACGGCGAGGAACGGGGCAGCCTCATCGACGTCGGAATGCTGTTCCCGATGGCTCCGTTCGAGGGCATCGACATCGGCATCGACCGCCGCTCTCCGGTTTCGTGGCCCGTGTACGAGCGCGAAGGACCGTTCCCGTACACGGGTCGGCTCCACTGGGTTCGCTACGAGCCGGGCGAACTGACCCCCGACTCGGGCGACCGCTTCGTCGACCTGCTCAAACAACTCGGCTCGAAGTTCGAGTAGGCGACCATCACCTGCGCACGCCACTCGGGGTTGGCGTCCATCACGTCACGGCTTCAGTTGATGGACGTGAAATCGGTAGGGGCCTCGCGAGTTTCGCGTCCAACGAAGCCGCGGGCACCCAGCCTGGCCCGACGGCGGGCGGGGGACCGGGGCGGGGCGGAGCTGTGGGTCAGGCGCCGCGGCGGACGAGGCGGCCGGGGCGGGCGCCGGTGTCGTGGCCGTCGCGGCGGGTGATCACACCGTTCACGATGGTGGCGACGTAGCCGCTGGCGTCCTGCACGAGTCGGCGGCCACCGGCGGGCAGGTCATCGACCGCCTTGGGGAAGCCGAGCGTGAGGGCGTCGAAGTCGATCACGTTGAGATCGGCTCGTTTGCCCGGCTCGATCACCCCGCGGTCGGTGAACCCCACGAGCGCAGCGGTGTCGGCGGTCTGGAACTGCACGGCGCGTTCCAGGCTCAGCTTCGGGCCCCGCGTGCGATCGCGGGCCCAGTGGGTGAGCACGTAGGTGGGGATCGAGGCATCGCAGATCATCCGCACATGGGCACCGCCGTCGGACAATCCGCTGACCGCTGCCGGATGCTGCAGCATCTCGTAGATGGCGTCCTGCCCGCCACCGCCGTAGTTGAAGAAGGGCAGCATCAAGAACGCCGCGCCGTCGGCCTCGTTCATCAGGTCGTAGGCGTGCCCGAGCGGATCGACGCCGGTGGCGGCGGCGAGGGCGGCGACGGTGCGATCCTCGGTGGGCTCGTAGTCGGGCGGGGTGCCCATGGCGTAGAGCTGGTGCAGCGAGCTCTGGAAGAGCTGGGCGATCCCGGCGAACTGCACCGTGGGGTCCGGATCCACGTCGGTCTCGTCGAGGATCGCCTCGCGCACCTCGGGCCGCCGCAGCTCGGCGAGCAACTCGGCATGGGTGAGATCGCCGACGAGCTTCTGGAACGTCGGCCGCAGGCTGAACGGGTGGTAGCTCGCCCAGCCCACCATCATCCCGAACGGCCGCGCCGCGATCTGGGGGTGCATCTTGGCGCCGAGCGCCGTGTACTTGTCGTTGATCTCGAGCATCCGCCGCCAGCTGTCGGGCTGCTGGAGGTTCTGCAACAACGCGTACGTGACCGGTAGACCGGTCTGGACACCGATCCGGCCGAGCATCTCGATCTCGCCTTCCAGGGTGGGCGGATCGAACTCGAGTCCCTGGGGTGCCACCTCGAACAACCCGCCACCGCCGGCGGCCATTGCCTCGGCGATCCCGAGCAGTTCGTCCTCGGCGGCGAACGTCCCGGGCACCGGCTCTCCATCGCGCGCCCGATGCGAGAGCGTGCGAGAGCTGGAGAACCCGATGGCGCCGGCCGCGATCGCTTCGGCGACGATGCGGCCCATCTCGGTGATGTCCTCGGCGTTGGCCGGCTCGTTGCGTGCCCCGCGCTCACCCATCACGTAGGCGCGCAAGGGGCCATGACCGATGTAGGCCGCCACGTCGACGGAGTACTCGCGGGCCCCGACCGCGTCGAGGTACTGCGGGAACGTCTCCCAGTCCCACACGATCCCCTCGTGCAGCGCAGTACCGGGGATGTCCTCGACACCCTCCATGAGCTGGACGAGCCACTCCTCGCGCCCCGGGCGCACCGGTGCGAACCCGACACCGCAGTTGCCCGCCACCAGCGTGGTGACACCGTGGCCGCTGGTCGGCTCCAGCAACGTGTCCCACGTGAACTGCCCGTCGTAGTGCGTGTGGATGTCGACGAAGCCAGGGGTGACGATGCGGCCGGTGGCGTCGATCACCTCGCGGGCCTCACCGGCGATGCTCGGGGCCACGGCGACGATCTTGCCGTCGTTCACCGCCACATCGGCGATGCGCTGCGGCGCCCCGGTTCCGTCAACCACAGTGCCGCCGCGAATGATGAGGTCGTACATGGCATCTCCCCAGAACGTCGTCCCATCGAATGGTAGCCGTTCCGCCGGGCGGTTTCTGACGGCGCGTCAGATTCGGGCCGCGAGCACCTCGAGCCGGACCCGGCTCAACGCGTCGACGACGTCGATGCACTCCGATCCGCCGACGTAGACCATCCGCATCCCGAGCTGCCCGAAGCAGCCCTCGACCGTGTCGCGCCCTTCGTCGTCCGGGCCGGCGTAGAAGATCCGGCGCGCTTCGCCGTTGCGGTCGCCGTCGGCGCCGACCGCATCGATCCACCCGGCCGTGTCGAACGCCCGGTACACGCACGCTCCCCGGGTGTGGCTGCGCAACGCGGTCACGTTGCCGAGCGCGGCGGCGGCCAGGTCGGAGGCGTCGATGACGACGGCTCGCACGTCGAGCCCGTCGCACCCGCCGAACAACGTGTCGACATCGTCGACCGGATCGGCGAGCACCACCACCCGCGCCTCAGCCAGCGCGTCACGAACCAGCATCCGACGCAGACCGTGGGCCGCGGCCAACGAGATCGTCGTACTGCTGTCCAGATCGAGGGTCACGAGAGCCACCTCGCACCCGACCCGATGCCATTCGGCAGCGAGCCGTGCGCCCACGTCGCCCACGCCGACGACCGCCACGTCGACCATCTGCAACCGATCCTCCGAGCTGACTCCTCCGCCAGGAGCCGTAGGAGCAACGTACGCCGATGCCGGGCGCACTGAGGAAAGTCCTGGTCACATCTGGGTCATGTTTGACTCTGGACCAGCGCTGCCAAGGAGCCCTTTGCAGAGCCCGTTGGAGTCCGTGGCGAATCCCCGCTCAGAGCCGTTCGATGATCGTGACGTTGGCCTGTCCGCCGCCCTCGCACATCGTCTGCAGGCCGTAGCGCCCACCGGTGCGCTCCAGTTCGTGGAGCAGCGTGGTCATGAGCCGCGCTCCGGTCGCACCGAGGGGATGGCCGAGCGCGATGGCGCCGCCGTTCACGTTGACCTTGGCGTGGTCGAACCCGGTCTCCTTCATCCACGCCAGCACCACCGGGGCGAACGCCTCGTTGATCTCGACGAGGTCGATGTCGTCGATGGTCATCCCGGTCCTGGCGAGCGCCCGCTTGGTGGCCGGGATCGGCGCCGACAGCATCATGATCGGATCGTCGGCGAGCACGCTGAGGTGGTGGATGCGGGCCCGCGGCGTGAGCCCGTGGACCTTGACCGCTTGTTCGTTGGCGATCAGCAGGGCGCCGGCACCATCGCTGATCTGGCTCGCACACGCGGCCGTGATCTGCCCATCGGGAGTGAGGGTCTTGAGCGAACGGATCTTGTCGAGATCGGGTTCCCGCGGTCCTTCATCGAAGTCGAGGCCGTTGAGCGGAGCGATCTCGCGTTCGAACCGACCCTCGGCCCGGGCGCGGATGGCCCGCCGATGCGACTCGACCGCGAAGTCCTCCATCTCGGCGCGCGGTGAGGTTCCAGTGGCTCACCATCATCTCGGCCCCGACGAACTGGCTGACCTCACCGCTGCCGTAGCGCGTGGTCCAACCGGTCGAACCCGAGAACGGGTCGTCGAAGCCGAGGTGGGCGCCGAGCGTCATCGCCGAGGAGATCGGGATCATCGACATGTTCTGCACCCCGCCGGCCACCACCATGTCCATCGTCCCCGACATCACGGCCTGGGCGGCGAAGTGCACCGACTGCTGGGCCGAACCGCACTGCCGGTCGATGGTCGTGCCGGGCACGTGCTGCGGCAACCCCGCGGCGAGCCAACAGGTGCGGGCGATGCACCCCGACTGTGGGCCGACGGAATCGACGTTGCCGAACACCACGTCGTCGACGGCGCCCGGATCGATGCCCGAACGCTCCACGAGCGAACGGATGGCGTGAGCACCGAGATCGGCGGGGTGCACCTGGGCGAGCGAGCCGCCACGACGACCAACGGGGGTGCGGACAGCGTCGACGATGAAAGCCTCGGACATGGGTTCGACACTAACGAGCGGCCGTCGGGATCGAGCAGCCGCACCGCCTCATCCAGGCGCCAGCGCACCGTCGAGGAACGTCACGACCCGCTGCTCCCACTCGGTCGGGTGGGTGGTCAGCGCGTCGGTGTGGCCGGTGTCGGGCACCTCCCACACCGTCACCGACGCAGGCGCGCCATTGCTGATGAAGTCGGCCGCCGGCGCCTCGTCCGGCACGTCACCGCCGGCGATGAGCAGGAACGGTCGGGGAGCGGCGCGAGCAACGGCCGCCCGGAGCGAGATCGGTCGATCGGCGGCGGTGAGCAGGTCGGTGACGCCGTACATCAATCGATCGATGCCCTCCTGGATGGTGCCTCGCAGCCCGTAGTGATCCGACAGCCAGGCCTTGTCGGCGGCGGTCCGATTCGTCGCCCCCTCGGCGACGACTGCGCGCAGGTCGGGGTCGCTGGCGGCTGCTCCGATCGCCTCCTCGCCGCCCATCGACAGTCCGACTGCGGCGATCCGGCCGAGATCGACGTCGGGCCGGTCGTGGAGGAACGTGACCGCGGCGGCGAGGTCCTCGTCGCCGTACCAACCGAAGTCCATCGCCCGACCACCGCTGCGCCCGTGCCCACGGGCGTCGAAGGCGAGCACGCCGTAGCCGTTGCGGGCGAGGACCACCGCGTGGTCGAGCACCGAGGAACGGGTGGAGCCGGCGCCGTGCAACACGACGACGGCGGCACCCTTCGTCGAAGGGATGTACCAGCCCGACAGCGTCACGCCGTCCTCGGTACGCAGGACGACGTCGGCGAAGGCGAGCCCGCGGTCGGCCGGTGTCTCGTTCCCGACCGCGGTACGGGGGACATTGGTCACCGCCACCGCCTGCCCGATCACCCACACCGACACCAGCACGAGGGCGACGACGGCTGGCACGAGTGCCACGCGGCCCGGCCGCCCCAGCGGTCGGAACATCCCGGCCGTGGCGACGGCCAGCAGTCCGGCGCCGCCACCGAGGCAGAGCAACCCTGCAATCGCGGTGGTCGACCAGCCGGCTTTGGCCAGATGGGGCACGGCCATTCCGACCCCGACGCCGAGGGCACCGAGGCCGCTGGCGAGCGCGAACGTGAGTCGTCGGGTGGCTCGCACGTCGGAATCCGGGCGGATCAGGAGCCACGTCAACCCGGCGACGACGGCGAGCCGGACGACTCGCCAGGGTGTCGAGCCGTCGGCGGCCACGATCCAGCCGAGCCCGGCGCCCGCCGCCAGCGCGGACCCGACCGCCGCGCCCGATCGATGGGGCACGGCGTCAACCCCTGGTGGCGGGGCGTTCGGCGCGAGTAGTGCCACGAGAGGACCCTTCACTGGGATGCTCCCAGCGTGCGCCCCGCCCGACGCACCGAACGAGGGTCGAACGTCCCCGATCTCAGCGCGAGACGATCACCGACGAGCCGTGTCCGAAGAGGCCCTGATTGGCCGTGATGCCGACCTGGGCGCCCTCGACCTGACGCTCACCTGCCTGCCCGCGCAGCTGCCAGGTGAGCTCGCACACCTGGCTGATGGCCTGGGCCGGGATGGCCTCGCCGAAGCACGCCAAGCCGCCGGACGGGTTGACGGGCACCCGCCCGCCCAAGGTGGTGGCGCCGGACCGCAACAAGGCTTCGGCCTCGCCCTCGGCGCACAGCCCGATGTGCTCGTACCAGTCGAGCTCCAACGCGGTGGACAAGTCGTAGACCTCGGCACAGCTGATGTCGCCGGGCTCGATCCCGGCTTCCTCGTACGCCGCCCACGCGATCGAGTCCTTGTACTTCCGCGACGGCGGCCCGACGACCGCGGTCGAGTCGGTGGCGAAGTCGGGGAGCTCCAGCATCACCTGGGGGTACGACGGTGTGACCGTGCTGACCGCTTTGACCTTCACGGCGCCGTCGAGCGTCCCGAGGTGGCGGCGGGCGAAGTCGGCGCTGGCCACGATCAGGGCTGCCGCGCCATCGGAGGTGGCACAGATGTCGAGCAGCCGCAAGGGGTCGGAGACCACGGGACTGTTGAGCACGTCGGCGACAGAGCTCTCCTTGCGGAAGCGGGCGTTGGGGTTGAGCAGGCCATGACGCGAGTTCTTCACCTTCACCTGGGCGAAGTCCTCCGAGGTGGCGCCGTAGAGATCCATCCGGCGCCGGGCGAACAGGGCGAAGTACACCGGGTTGGTCGCTCCGAGCAGGTGGAACCGCAGCCAGTCGGGATCGCTGCGTCGTTCCCCGCCGACTGGCGCGAAGAAACCCTTGGGGGTGGTGTCGGCACCGATCACCATGGCCACATCGGTGAATCCGGCCAGGATCGACGCGCGGGCCGACTGGAGGGCGTGCGCACCCGAGGCGCACGCTGCGTAGTTGCTCGACACGGGCGTGCCGTTCCATCCCAGCTTCTGGGCGAACGTCGATCCGGCGATGAAGCCCGGATAGCCGTTGCGGATGGTGTCCGCGCCGGCGACCAGCTGGATGTCCTTCCACTGCAGCCCGGCATCGGCGAGTGCGGCGCGGGCCGCCACCATGCCGTACTCGGTGAAGTCACGGCCCCACTTCCCCCACGGGTGCATGCCCACCCCGAGGATCACGAGGTCGTCGTGGCGGCTCATGCCGGCGCCCAGACATAGATCAGCCCGCCGGGCTCGCCGCCGCTCGGGTTCAGCTGCCCGAGCTCGAGCACCATCTCCATGCCCACCTTCAGATCGGCGGCGAGCACGCCGCGGGCCACCTGGCCGAGCACGATCAGGCCTTCGGCGGCGAGCTCGACTGCGGCCAGTGCGTAGGGCTCGAACGGATCGCTGGCCACGAACGGGGGTGGTGGGGCGTAGCGGTTCTCGGTGTAGCTCCAGACACGGCCTCGCCGCGAGAGGGGTGCGGGTTCCAAGACGGCCGATTCGCACCCGGGGTTCGGGCAGTCTGCGGCACGGGGCGGGAACACGTAGGTGCCACAGGTGGGGCAGCGGGCACCGATGAGGTGTGGCTCGTCGTCGGTGGTGAACCATCCCTCGATGGCCGGGAGCGCGGTCGTTTCTGACACCCCATCAGACTAGGCACCGAAGGCGGGCGGGGGCCCACGGGCCGCCCGCCGCCCGTCATGGCAGCCCTCGGTCCGGACGCGACAGTGCCGGGTGGCGAACCACCCGGCACTGTCGATCGGCGGTTGGGAGTCAGGCCTTGGCGACCTTGCGGTGGTGGAACAGCCCGAGCACCACCAGCACTGCCATGGCGGCTGCGGCGGCGAAGGCCACGGTGGCGGCGATGCCGGCGATCCGCCCGATGGTCGACCAGGCGTAGGCCGACAGCAGCAGGCCACGCAACGTCTCGCCCCTGAAGAGCGTGTCGCGCTGGCCGGTCACGGTGTCGAGCTCGGCCTGCAGGGTGGCGATCTCGGCGTCGCTGGCGCCCGCTTCCTTGGCGTCGGCGAGTGCGGTGCGGGCCGCCCGCTGGGGTGTGCCGAGATCGGCGTAGGTCTGGCCTTCGGCAGTCTCCTGGAGGTGACCGTCGATGTAGCTGGCGTAGGCCTCGGCGTGCGCCCCGGTCGTCACCTGCAGCCCGGCGTACTTCACCAGATCGTCGCGGCCCTCTCCGGCGAGCGCCTCGGCGTCGTTGAAGAAGATGTTCTGGGAGCTGAGCTCGTCGTGGACGTAGTCCGACGCGAAGTTGTTGCCCCACGTGAGCAGGCCGCCTGCGACGGCGAGCACGAGCGTGACCACCACGCCGAGGCCGATGAGGACCGAATCGATGGTGCGGCGCTTCAGCGCCACGACTGGGGCCGAGCTCTCGGCGGCGGCAAATGTGCCGATGTCGCCTGCTGCGGTTGCCATGGTGAAACCTCCTGGACAGAGCGCCGTCTGGCGCTGCTGGATGGCTTCACCGTACGAACCAGAAAGGTTGTCCAGTAAAGGATTTGGGTTGCCGCACAACGGGCCGATCGTCCCATCGAACGCAGGCCCTAGCGACCCCCGCCGCCGGCCGAACCCCACTACGCTAACCGGTCACATGAACGCGTTGCGTGGAAAGGATCGGGCGGCGGAGCGGGTGGAGCACCGCCGCGCCGACGCTCGGCGGCGGGAGCATCAGATGATCGCGGTGCTCACGGTGTCGATCGCCGTGGCCTTCGCAGCGGTCACGTTCCTGCCCGCCATGGACGAAGCACACGGGCCATTGCCGGGCACGAACGTGCGGCCCGCTGCGGGGAACGGGGTTTCCGCCACCGGTGTGCCGGCCGTGGTCTCGACGTCGTCGAGCGCTCCGGCAGCCTCCCTTCCGACCTCCGCGTCCCGGTGGGACGACGGTCGCAGTGCCGAGACCGACGCCGCCCCGGAACCGGTGGTTGCGGCCGCGTCGACCGTGCCCCCCGAACCGGGACCTTCGACCTCATCGGGGCCCTCGACCTCGGGACCTTCGACCTCATCGGGCCCCTCGCTCTCAGCTCCCCCATCGCTCTCACCGCCGCCGTCGACCGCGAGCGAGCGCGCTGCTGGTGATCTGGCGAGCTACTACACCGCGCTCGCGGCGGGCGACCTGATCGGTGCCTTTGACCACCTCACGGCCGACGTCCAGGCGCAGGTCGGCGGCTACGACGCGTTCGCCACGCTCTGGGGAGCCATTGTGGACCTGCAGAACGACTCGGTTCGCTGCTCCGAAAAGGGTCAGCGAGTCGCATGCGAATCGCTCCTCGAGGTGGTCGGCGTCGATGGCTCGTGCACCCGGTCGGAGGCCCGCACCGAGCTCGCGCTGGTCGGTTCGAGGTACCGCATCGTCGAGCAGTCGATCGAGCCGGCCGTCGCGTGCCCCGCTTGAGGGCACCGGTCGAACGTCGGGCCTCCTGGATCTGACACCCCGTCAGATACGGTTGGCGCCGTGGACCTCACCCCGACTCCCGAGCACGAGGCGTTCCGCGCCGAGGCCCGAGCCTGGCTCGCGGCCCACGTCCCGGCCGAGCCCCTGCCGAGCTTCGACACCGAAGCCGGATTCGCCCGCCATCGGGAGTGGGAGCGGGAGCTGTTCGCCGGGCGCTGGTCGGCAGTGTCGTGGCCCGTCGAGTACGGCGGGCGCGGTGCGACTACCTCGAATGGCTGATCTTCGAAGAGGAGTACCACCGCGCGGGTGCGCCCGGCCGGGTCAACCAGAACGGGATCTTCCTGCTCGGCCCCACGATCATGGAGGTGGGCACCGAGGAGCAGAAGGCTCGCTTCCTGCCCACCATGGCGTCGAGCGAGATCGTGTGGGCCCAGGCTTGGAGCGAGCCCAACGCCGGTTCCGATCTGGCGGCGATCCGCTCGAAAGCCGTGTCCGATGGCGACGACTGGGTGATCACCGGCCAGAAGATCTGGGCGTCGCGTGCGGTGTGGTCCGACTGGTGCTTCGGCATCTTCCGCACCGATCCCGCCGCCGAGCGGCACCGGGGCCTCACGTTCGTGCTCGTTCCCCTCGACAGCCCGGGCATCACCGTTCGCCCGATCGCCCAGCTCGACGGAGACACCGGCTTCGCCGAGATCTTCTTCGACGAGGTCCGCGTCCCGAAGGAACTCACGCTCGGCGGCGAGGGTCGCGGGTGGAACGTGGCGATGGCGACCGCCGGCTTCGAGCGGGGGGTATCGCTACGCAGCCCGGCCCGTTTCAGCGAGGCCGCCAACCGGCTCGTCGCGCTGTGGCGGACCCACGCCGACCCCGCCGACACCGCGATGCGCGACGCGGTCACCGACGTGTGGATGCAGGCCGAGGGTTACCGCCTCCACACCTACATGACCGTCACCGGCATGCTCGAGGGCCGCCCGATCGGCGCTGAATCCAGCCTCAACAAGATCTTCTGGAGCGAGATGGACGTACGGATCCACGAGCTCGCCCTGCAGCTGCTCGGTCCCGATGCCGAACGAATGAGCGGTCCGCACGAACGGTGGGTCGACAACTTCCTGTTCTCGTTGTCCGGCCCGATCTACGCCGGCACCAACGAGATCCAGCGCAACATCATCGCTGATCGCGTCCTGCAGCTGCCGAAGGGGATCTGATGCGCTTTTCGTTCTCCGACGACCAACGGCTGTTCGCCGAGACCCTGCGTGAACTGCTCGCCAAGGAGTGTCCTCCATCAGTGGTACGGGCCGCATGGGACGACGGCACCGGGCATGCGCCGGCCCTGTGGGCGCGCCTCGGCGAGATGGGCGTGCTGGGTCTCTTGGCCGACGCTCCACTGATCGATGCGATCCTGCTGTTCCAGGAGTTGGGCCGCGCCGCGGTTCCGGGTCCGGTGATCGAACACGCAGCGGTGGTCGTGCCCGCGCTGGCCGGGATCGAAGGGTTCGAGGGACTGCTCGACGGCAGCCTCGTCGCGACGGCGGCGGGTTTCGACGGGTCTCCCTACGTTGCTCACGCCCACGTTGCCGGAGTGATCCTCACCCCTGAGGGTGTCCGCAGGGGGGTGGCATGTACCGATGTGGACGGCATCGACCGAGGCCGGCGGCTGTTCACGATCGACGGTGGCACCCTCGAAGCCGTGCCCTTCGATGCTTCGGCTGCGTTCGAACGAGGCGCGGTCGCGACCGCGGCGTACCTGATCGGGTTGTCGGAGACGATGATCGAGATGTCGGCCGGGTACGCCCGGGAACGTGAGCAGTTCGGCAAGCCGATCGGCGCGTTCCAGGCGGTCAAGCACCTGCTCGCGGATGCCCTGCTGAAGGTCGAGTTCGCCAAGCCGCCGACCTACGCAGCCGCGTGGTCGCTCGAACCGCAAACGGTCTCGATGGCCAAGGCATTCGCCAGCGATGCCGCCTACCGAACGTCGCGCGAGCACGATGCAGGTCCACGGCGGGATCGGCTACACCTGGGAGGCCGATCTTCAGCTGTGGATGAAGAAGGCATGGGCCCTGCAGCGCAGCTGGGGCGACGCCACCTGGCATCGCCGGCGGGTCGGCGTTTCAGTGTTGGACGCCTGACCCCTGCAACTTCGGGCGCCCGCGTGTGAACCCGATCCGGAGGGCTCTAGCCTCTGACGCCAGGTGATCCACAAGGGGTCGCCAGATTTGCGGAAAAGGGCAATGCCATGCAGGGAACCGTGAAGTTCTTCAATGCAGAGAAGGGCTACGGCTTCATCTCTCGGGAGAACGGGAACGACGTGTTCGTTCACTTCTCGAACATCCAGGGCGAGGGCTATCGGTCCCTCTCCGAAGGCCAGACCGTCGAGTTCGACGTCGCTCCGGGCCGCAAGGGCGAAGAGGCGCAGAACGTTCGCGTGATCTGAGGGATTGCCCGAAGATCTGACACGGGAGCCGCTGGTCCGACCGGGCCGGCGGCTCCCGCCATTTCCGCGCCGTTCTCGCGGCGCCGTTCTCACCGCACCATCGTGACGGGGAGCGTCCGCAGCGCCGTCCGGCCGAACTCGTGGTGCCACTCCGGTTCGCCGTCGAGGCGCGGCACGGCGGCCGCGACGACGAGGGCGTCGAGACGCGCTGCGTAGCGCTCGCGGGCGCTGGGGTCGGCGACGAAGGCCAGGTGTGGATTGGGGTCGCGGTCCAGGTCGAGATCCATCGAGGTCCTCCCGAAGACGGCATCGTCACGATTGGCCGAGGCGATCCAGCACACGATTCGCTCGCCCTGCGCAATGCGCTGGGCACCGAGCTCGAATTCGACGGTCGCCCGCCCGGCGAGCGCGGCGGTCGGGCTCACCCATCGGGCGAGCTCGTCGACCGCAGTCGGCCTGACCCTGCCTCGCGCCACGAGCTGTTCCCAGATCTCCGGGCGGCGGGCGAGTTCCAGCAGCGTGGTGCCGATGGCGTCGTCGACCAGAGCGGCCAGCGCCTCGGGGCCCGGGGAATGGAACTCGGCGATCGCCAGCGCCTCGGTCACGGCCGCGAACGACGAGACCGACCAGAAGCTGTCGGGCCCGAACCGGTTGCCGGCGTGCCACGCCACCGGCGCTTCACGCCGGATACCGGTGAAGATGCGGTGCGGGAACCCGCTGTCGAACAGCGCGGCGTCGGTGAGGTCGTAGCCGAAGACTCCCATCGCGCCAGCATGGCTCGCCGACCGGCACCGCCCGGCGCGCCTGGCGTCCCGGCGATGGCCACGCCGAATCTGATGACCCGTCAGAAACGCGTGTATTGTGCGTTCATGAGGGAACTTCCGAAGATCATCTCGGTCGACGACCACGTGATCGAACCCGCCAACGTCTGGACCGATCGGCTGCCGAGCAAGTACCGCGACATCGGCCCACGCAACGTGCTCCTGCCGATCAAGGAGATGAGCTTCGTCGGTGGAAAGTTCGTCGCCGTCCCGGGCGATCCGGGCGACGAGGGTGATCTCGCGAACTGGTGGTTCTACGAGGACCTGCGCCGCCCACTGATCCGCCTCGACACCGCCGTCGGATTCGATCGCGACGACATCACGCTCACCGGGATCACCTACGACGAGATGCGCCAGGGCTCCTACAAGATCCCGGAACGCCTCGCCGACATGGACTTCGCCGGCATCGAGGCCTCGCTGTGCTTCCCGACGTTCCCTCGGTTCTGCGGCCAGACGTTCTCCGAGGCCCAGGACAAGGAACTGGCGTTGCTGTGCGTTCAGGCCTACAACGACTGGATGGTCGAGGACTGGTGCGGGCCCGAGGCCAAGGGCCGTCTGATCCCGCTGACGCTGATTCCCCTGTGGGATCCCGTGCTCGCTGCCGCCGAGGTCCGGCGCAACGCTGAGCGCGGTGTCCACGCCGTGTGTTTCAGCGAGATCCCGCCGAACCTGGGCCTGCCCTCGATCCACGACGCCGACGGCCATTGGCTGCCGTTCTTCGAGGCGTGCAACGAGACCGAGACGGTCATCAACATGCACATCGGTTCGGGCTCCAAGATGCCCTCCACCTCGCCCGATGCTCCGGCCGCGGTGGGCTCCACGCTCACCTTCGCGAACTGCTGCTTCTCGATGGTCGACTGGTTGATGTCGGGGCACTTCCACACGTTCCCGAATCTGAAGGTCGCCTACAGCGAGGGTCAGATCGGCTGGATCCCCTACATCCTCGAGCGCGCCGACACCGTGTGGCGCGAGAACCGGGCGTGGGGCGGCGTGGCCGACAAGGTCTTCGAGCTGCCGAGCGAGATGTTCAAGCGTCACGTCTATGGCTGCTTCTTCGACGATGCCCACGGGCTGCGCTCGATCGAGGAGATCGGTGTCGACAACGTCACCTACGAGAGCGACTACCCGCACTCCGACTCCACGTGGCCGCACACGGCCAAGATCGCGGCCGAGCAGACCGCCGATCTGCCCGACGAGATCGTCTACAAGGTGCTGCGCGGCAACGCCATCAAGATGCTCCACCTCGATCTCGAGTGACCACGCTCACCATCCCGCAGGTCGTTGCCGAAGCCGCGCGCCGGTTTCCCCACGAAGGGCTGGTCGACCGGGAAGGCGACCAGGTCGTGCGGTGGTCGTTCGCCGAGTTGGCCAGCCGTGTCACCGGCGCCACCCGGGCGTTCCTCGGGGCCGGCATCGCTCCGGGCGACCGCATCGCGATCTGGGCTCCCAACATCCACGAGTGGATCCTCGCGGCGCTCGGTGTTCATGGCGCAGGTGGCGTGGTGGTTCCCCTGAACACCCGGTTCAAGGGACCCGAGGCAGCGTACGTGATCAACAAGAGCGGCGCCCGGATGCTGTTCTGCGTCAACGGTTTCCTCGGCAACGACTACGTCGCCGCGTTGGCGGGTGAGTCGGTGCCTGGCCTCGAACGCATCGTGGTACTACGCGGTGATGCGCCTGCCGGCACCCTGTCCTGGCCGGCGTTCCTCGCCCTCGGCGATGCCGTTCCGGTGCCCGACGCCGAGGCTCGTGCCGCAGCGGTCACGCCCGACATGCTCTCGGACATCATCTTCACCTCGGGCACCACCGGAAGGCCCAAAGGGGTGATGGCGACCCATGAGCAGAGCGTGCGCGTGTTCACCGAGTGGTCGAGCATCGTCGGGCTCGCCGAGGCGGACCGGTACCTGATCATCAACCCGTTCTTCCACACGTTCGGGTACAAGGCAGGCTTTCTCGCCTGCTTGATCAAGGGCGCCACGATCATCCCGGAGCCGGTGTTCGACGTGCCCACCGTGCTGCGGCGGGTCGGCGAGGAGCGGATCTCGATGCTGCCGGGGCCGCCCACGCTCTACATGTCGATCCTCAACCATCCCGACCGCGACACGTTCGACCTGTCGTCGCTGCGCCTGTCGGTCACTGGTGCGGCCGTGGTGCCGGTCGAGATGATCCGGCGGATGCGTGAGGAGCTGACGTTCGAGAACATCGTCACCGGCTACGGACTCACCGAGACCACCGGCACGGTCACCATGTGCCGACCGGCCGACGACCCCGAGATCATCGCCACCACCTCGGGTCGGGCCATCGCCGATGTCGAGGTCCGCATCGTCGACCCGACTGGCGCAGAGGTGCCCCGAGGCACGGCCGGTGAGGTGGTCGTTCGTGGCTACAACGTGATGCCCGGGTACTTCGACGATCCGGTCGCCACCGCCGAGACGATCGACACCGATGGCTGGCTGCACACCGGCGATGTCGCGGTGATGAACGCCGATGGGTACCTCACGATCACCGATCGCATGAAGGACATGTTCATCGTCGGCGGGTTCAACGCCTACCCCGCCGAGATCGAGCAGACGTTGATGGGGCATCCGCAGGTCGCCCAGGTCGCAGTGGTCGGCATGCCCGACGATCGCCAGGGCGAAGTGGGGTGTGCCTTCATCGTGCCCCGCCCCGGCGAGACGATCGATTCCGCCGAGGTGATCGCGTGGTCTCGCGAGCGCATGGCGAACTACAAGGTCCCGCGCCGCGTCGAGGTGGTCGACGCGTTGCCGCTCAACGCCTCGGGCAAGGTTCTCAAGTTCGAGCTGCGCTCCCGCGTCTCCGGCGCCTGATCCGATCTCCGACCCGCTTGCCACTGGTCTGGGTTGCCAGGACCGCGCAGACCAGTGGCAAAGCAGAAGACGATGCCCGCCCGCCCGGCGAGCCGCTCACCCGCCCGGGCCGCCCGGGCCCCGCCCGGGCCGGTCTTCTGGTCTGCCGGAAGTCCGGACGTACGCTTGGGCGATGGGCGTCGATCCGGGGGAGGAGGCCGATGTGCGGGCCGCGATCGAGGCGGTTCGGCGACGAACGATGGACCAGATCGCCGCGTTGGAGCGGAACTTCGAGAGCATCGTCGAGCGCGGCCGAGCTGACGTCGACCGACGACGAACACGACCCCGAGGGCCCCACCATCGCCTACGAACGCGCCCAGGTCTGGGCGCTGCTGCGCCAAGCCCGCGAGGATCTCGTGGCGCTCGATCAGGCCCTCGTCCGGGTCGACTTCGGCACCGCCACGATCTGCTCGGTCTGCGGCGGCCCCATTGCGATCGAGCGGGTGCTCGCCCTTCCGGCGGTCAGGGTCTGCATCGGGTGTGCGTCGTAGCGCCACACGCTCAGGTGACATGCTCTGCAGGTGAACGATCTCACGACGGGGCGGCGGCCCGGAGTGATCAACCGCCTGCTCGCGTCGGACCAGCCCGTCGACCTGGCGCACGCCGTCGCGGTGTTCGCAGTCTTCGGTGTGACGTATGCGGTGATCCGGCGAGCGAGCGCAGCGAGCTCCACCGAGTTCGATCGACCGGTGCTCCTCGTCGGCGCCGCGATGGCGAACCCACTGCCGTTCGCCATCCTGGCCGCCGGGGCCGGCCTCGCCGTGGCCCTGCGCCACCATCGCGTCTGGTGCCAGTGGTCGGCGCTCGAGGGCGGACGGGTGATGAGGAACCTCATGGCGCCGGTGGCCGTGGTGCTTGCGTGGCAGGGTTCGCTCTACGGCTACAACTTCGTGCTCGACTCGTGGAACGCCGTCGACCGGATGCTCGTCGTGGCCCTCGCCGTCGCCTGCTGGTTCCGTCCGGTGTTCCTCGTACCGCTCGCCCTCCAGAGCCTGATCATCGCCCATCAGTTCGTCACGCCGCTGGAGTCGGTGGCCGGCCAGAACATCGACTCCCTCCCCGTGCTCGTGCTGGTGGCGATTGCCGCTGGACACCTGTGGTTCATCGCGAGCGGCAGGAGTGACACCTCACCGGTGGTGCTCGTGATCTCGGCCGCGCTCGCCACCCACTTCTTCCTGCCCGGGAAGTCGAAACTGGGGCTGGACTGGGTGACCACCACGGACCTGTCGAACCTGTCGCTCAGCTCGTACACCGCCGGCTGGCGTGGGCAGGGCGATGGCGCCTGGTCTCGCCAGCTCGCCGACCTCCTGCGACCGGTGAACCGTCTGGTGCTGGCGGGAACCATGCTCGTGGAGCTGTCGGCCATCGTGGCCGTCGTCCATCACCGGGTCTTCCGGCTGTGGTTGCCGTGCTGCGTCGCGTTTCACACGGTGCTCTTCGCCATCACCGGGTTCTGGTTCGGGTGGTGGGTGGTCATCGAGGTCGCGCTGTTCGTCATGTTCACCCGCCCGGGCCTGCAGTCGTGGCTGGGCCGAAACGCCACCCCGGCTCGGGCGCTGGTGATGGTCGCGGCGGTCGGCGTGGGCGGCAGCCCCCTGTTCCACCCCTTGGGGTTGGCATGGCTGGATGCGTCGGTGTCCTACGGCTATCGGGTCGAGGCGATCAGCGAGTACGGTGAGCGCCAGTCGGTGCCCGTGGCCGCGTTTGCTCCGTACGAGCAGGAGCTGGCCTTCATCCGCGCCCGGTTCCTCCCGACCGAACCGTTGAGCGCGGCGTACGGAGCGGTCGGATCGGTGGCGGAGTTCCACCAGCTCCAAGCATTGCAGACCTTCGACGAGGTCGAAGCGCTCGAGGGACCCAGCGACCCCGAGCTCGTGCGCCGCTCGCAGGAGTTCATCGTCCGATTCGTCGACCACGTGAACGACAACGGCGCGCCGCCGTGGTGGTCGGTGCTGTCGCCGCCCGACCACTTCTGGACGGGTGCTTCGGCGCCGACGTTCGATCTCGACGAGCCGATCGCGCGGTTGGAGGTGTTCATGCTCACCGCGATCCACGATGGCGGCGAGCCGCGATTCCGACGCCGGCTGGTGCTCGCTGTCACGACCGGCGACGACGGGTCGGCGGCCGTCACGTTTCCCGATCCCGCGGGCGGGTGACGGCGAGCCCGATGAGGTCGCGCCGGCTCCCGGGCCCGTCGTCGGCCAGAGGGGATCAGTCGACGAGGGCGGGGTAGTGATGGCGAACGTTGTCGGGGTAGCTGCGCAAGTAGTAGTTCCACAGCTGTTGACCGAAGACGCCGGCCCCGGAGCTCGCGATCCCATCCGCGCCGGCCACCAGCTCGGCCCGTTTGGCCATGAAGCCGGCCGATGCATGGCGCGGACTGGCCGCCACCGCGGCCGCGAATTCGGGTGCCAGCGGAAGGGGATCGAGGCGGGTGCGAAGGTCGGGACCATGGAAGTACCCCGACGAGAACCGGGGCTCGGCGGCGATCACCCGGTGAGTAGTGGCGACGAAGTAGTTGCCTGTCATCTCCTGGAGCATCTCTCCGAGGTTGATGACGAATGCCTCGGGGTTCGGCTCGACGTCGATCCACTCCCCGGCCGGGTTCATCGCCTGCAGCCCGCCGACTCCGTGCTGCAGGAGGATGGTGAGGAACCCGGCGTCGTGATGCGGGTTGACCCCTGCCTCCCCGGGAGGGGTCTGCGGGTAGCGGATCAGCTTGGCGAACGACAACGGCCGTTCGCCGAACACGCGCCGCAAGTGATCCGGCGTCAACCCGAGCCCGACCGACAGCACCTCCATCAGTTCGTCGGCCAACGCACCCATCCGGGTGAAGAACTCGTCGACCAGCGCGTGGAACCCGGGGAGCACTGTTTCGGGGAGCCACTGGTTGGGTCCGTCGAGCCGGAGGTACGGAGGCTCGACATCATGAGGGCGGGCCGGATGCTCGGTGGAGACATCGAGCTGTTCGCGGTGGTCGACGCGGTTGTTGGTGAGCTCGGCGCCGACCTGTTCCCAGCCCCGGAACTGTGGCGAGTTGCGCTTGTCGATGAGCGCTTTGGTCGCGTCCGGCAGGGCGAAGAAGTCCTGCAGTGCGGCGAAGTACGCCCGGAGGAACGCTTCGGGCACGCCGTGGCCGACGAGCGAGCAGAAGCCGACCTCGTGACAGGTCTGGCGAACCTCGGCGGCAAACCGGTGGCGCCTGGCGCTGTCGCCGTGACGCCAGGTGCGCAGGTCGACGGTGGGGATCTCACTGAATCCGGCGGCGCTGGACACGGTCCCACACTAGGAAACCCGATCGGTCATCCCTGCACCGGCTGGTCGGCGGTGGCCCACCACGCGCCCAACGACGCCGCCGCGGCCAGATACAGCCGTTCTTCGGACGGGTCGAACGCGGCGGCGCGCAGACACGACAGCGTGTACTTCACGAGGTGGGCGTCGTGGTGGGTGGCGGCGAAGTCGATGAGGTGGCCGATGAGGACCGGTCGCTCGTCGGGCGGAGTCACGAAGGCCGCAGCAGCTGCCGCCGACGGACCGGCGTGGCGAGCCTCGACGGGGTCGAGGGGGTCACCGCGGAGCTCGGGTTCGTCGAGTGCGGTGTGGAGCGGCGCTGTCGCCTGGGCCGACCGGAACCCGGTCACGTGGGTGGCGGCCAGTGCGATGAGCCGTCGGGGATCGTGCGACGTCGGCAGGAGTGCCAGCACCGCCTGGGGCATGGTGAGGCAGTGGCTCCAGCCGTACGGTGAACTCGGACCAGGTTCGTCCACCATGCTCCACGCGGCTGCCCGCATGATCGCCTGGGCGAGCGGTGTCGGCGAGTTCGCCGGCGACGCGATCGCGGGGCCGAGACGGGCCGCGGTGTCGGGGGTGTCGACCAACCGCATCGTCGGTTCGATGAAGTCGGACTCCGGCCGGGTGGACTGGTGCACTTCGGCGAGGGCATCGAACAGGCTCTCGGCGGACCCGGGGGAGGTGGCGGTGAGCTCGTCGATCCATCTGACTGCCGGCTCTGGCCATTGGGCCAACGATCGGGCGAGCGGCCGGAGCAGACGAGCCGTGACCTCGCCGTTCGGCGCGGCCAGAGGCAGGTGGGCGAGGAAGATCGGGGCGTGCCCGGCGGCCCCGAGCATCGGCGCGATCGCATCGCCCAGGTACGTGGCGAGCTCGCGATGGGAGGCATTGCTCCCCAGCCAGGTCGCGGTGGCATCGACCTCGTCGAGCTCCCGGGCGTTGATCATCGCGACCAGGTGAGCGGCGGCCCCCTGCGTGGTCGGGAAGGAACGATCGCCGGGTGGAGGGATCGCCGGGCCAAATGCCTCGTAGTGGTCGGCGAGCTCCGCGAACCGCTGCCGGGCGATCTCACGATGGCTCGCGCTCACTCGGGGGAGCAACACGTGACGAGCGAGCAGCTCGAGCGGTGCGTGGAGCACGAAGGAGTCGGGAGGCTCGACGCGAGGGTGTTCGACGATCGCAGCGACGTCCGTGGCGAGGTCGAGATCGGATGACATGTTGATCACGCGAGTACCATAAGAGTTCACGTGAACTTGAAGTCAAGAGGTGACAATGGACGGACGTGATCTGCTCGCGATCGGAGATGTTGCCTCCCGTACCGGGGTGGCGACATCTGCCTTGCGCTTCTACGAGAGTGAAGGCCTCATCAGCTCGCGGCGCACCTCCGGGGGACAGCGTCGCTTCGAGCGCGAGGTGATCCGAAGGGTGTCGTTCATCCGGATCGCCCAACAGGTGGGCCTGGGGCTGGAGGAGATACGGGCCGCGCTCGCCTCGCTGCCCGGCGAGCGAACCCCCACCAAGGCCGATTGGGCGAAGTTGTCGCGCGCATGGGCGCCGCAGATCGAGGCGCGCATCGCCGTGCTGGAGCGCCTTCGCGACGACCTCACGAGTTGCATCGGCTGTGGGTGCCTGTCGCTGCGGGCTTGTCGGTTGTACAACCCGGACGATGGCGCGGCGGTGTTGGGAAGTGGCGCCCGCTACTTGCTCGGCGATACCGCAGCCGACGTGACGGGCGGCGAATCAGTCAGCGGTCCGGACTGAACGGTCGACGGGTCGTCGAGCGTCGCCGCCCTGCCCGTCAGCACCCCGAGCACGGCGACGAGCCCCAGCAGCGCGGCGTCGATGGTGAGCACCGGCCTGGCCCCCCACGCATCGACCAACAGGCCCTGCACGACGAGGCCGATCGGGTAGGCGATGCCATAGGACTGCAGCCAGAGGCTCGACACGCGGCCGCGCAAGGCGTCGTCGCAGTGGCGCTGGAGCGCGCCGTGGTCGACGACCACCACGCCCACGTAGCAGGCACCGAACACCACGAGCGCGACCACCCCGGTCCACGGGCCGGTGGCCGAGGCCAGCATCCCGAGTCCGAGGGCGCCGGCTGCGAGCGCCCCGGTGATGAGCTGCCGGGGCGGAACTCGTCGGTCGATCGTGCCGATCAACAGGGCAGTGGCGATGGCGCCGACACCGACCGATCCGAGCAGGATCCCGTAGGTCTCGGCGCCGACACCGAGCACCTCGTCGGCGAACGTGGGGAGCAGCGCGGTGACCGGGATGCCGACCGCGGCGAACCACATGTGGACAATGATCGAGTTCCCGACCCCTGGCCGCTCGCGGGCGTGACGCACGGCCTGGCGCAGACCTTCGAGCGCGCTCGGGCGATCGTCGCTCAGCCGATCGGGTGGGGCGCCCAGCGGCAACCCGCGCAGGGCCCACAACACGGCGAGGAAACTCAGGGCGTTCACCACGAAGCACCACCCAGGGTCGGCGGCGGCGATGAGCACGCCGGCGAGCACCGGGCCGCCGGCGCGTGCCACGTTGAACTGCAGGGAGTTCAGGGTGATGGCGTTCTGGAGCTGTTCCGGCGGTACGAGCCCCGAGACGTAGGAGTTCCATGACGGCATGACCACGGCTTGCACCGCGCCGTAGCCGAGGGTGATGGCGAACAACAGCCAGTACTGCCGGTACCCGGCAGCCCAGACCGCCACGAGCGTGAGCGCTTGGGCGAGGAGTGCCCACTGCCCGACCCCGATCACCGTTCGACGCGGCCGGCGATCAGCGAGAGCGCCTCCGAACGGCGAGAGCACCAGGATCATCACGATCGACGCCATCGTGATCAGGGTGACCTTGAGCGCGGATCCGGTCTGCTCCTGGGCGACCCAGGCCACCGCGGTGAGTTGGGTCGTGCTCCCGATGTTCGAACACGATGCCCCGATCCAGAACCGGCGGAACGCGGGCACCCGCAGCGATCGCAGCGCGCCGCCCGGGTCCCGCTGGTTCCGAATCGCCCCGACCGCTGCCACTGGCGGGCAACGTATCGGTTTCTGACGGAACGTCAGGCTCGGAAGGCGGCAGCCTGGATGGCGTACAGCTCGGAGTACTGGCCGCCGGCGGCCACCAACTCGTCATGGGTCCCGAACTCCACCAGTCGGGCTCCGTCGAGCACCACGATGAGATCCGCCATGCGAACGGTCGAGAACCGGTGTGAGACCAGGATCGTGACACCACCGCTTCCGCCCTCGGCCCGCTCCCGGCGCCCGGCTTGCGCGTATCGTTCGAACAGACCGTGTTCGGTCTCGGCATCGAGCGCCGAGGTCGGTTCGTCGAGCACGAGCAGGAGCGGCCGGTCGCGCATGAAGCCGCGGGCGAGGGCGAACTTCTGCCACTGCCCATGGGAGAGCTCGACCCCGTCGTCCCATCCTTGACCCAACTGGGTGGTGAACCCCGCGGGAAGCCCCGCCACGACATCGGTGGCGCCGGCCCGCTCGATCGCGCCTTCGACGGCGTCGAGTTCCTCGACCCGCGGCAGATCGCCCACGCCGACGGTGGTGTGGGCACGGAACTCGAACCGGAAGAAGTCCTGGAACGCTCCCGCCAACCGGGCTCGCCACAGAGCGACGTCGAAGGCGGCGAGGTCGACGCCATCGACCAGGATGCGTCCCTTGCTCGGGGCGTACAGCCGACACAGCAGCTTGACCAGCGTCGTCTTGCCCGCGCCGTTCTCGCCGACGATGGCGACCACCGCGCCGGCCGGCAGTGTGAGGTTCACGTCGTCGAGCACCACGCGCTCGGTGCCTGGATAGTGGAACGTGACGTGCTCGAACTCGATGCCGTGCTCCAGCCGTTCGGGGACGGCCGCGGTGGCGGGAGGCGAAGCGATCGCCGCATAGTCCTCGAGCCAGACGAGCCGGCGCGACGAGTCCAACCAGATGCCCCGCAGGAACCCGATCTCGCCGACCGTCACGCCCACGTACCGCAACAGGCGTATCCCCCCGGCGAGGACGAGCAGCACCGAACCGGCCGATGCTTCGAGCCCGACCGCGACGTAGACGACGGCGGCGACGAACGACCCGCCGAAGAAGGCCCACGCGAGCGAGTGCCACAGCGCGCTCATCCAGCGCGTCGCGGCGACGGGGCCGAATCCGCGCGACCACGTCGCCCGGCGCAACTCGGCGATCCGATCGCCCATCCCCGTAGCCCTGAGCTCCTTGGCCGGCGACGCGGTGGTCGGCAGGGTGAACAGATGGCGGGCGAGGCGCCGGTCGGCCGCGTTCGCCTCCTCGACCCGCCGTTCCACCCCGGGTCGCCAGGTTGCCACCCACAAGATGGGCAGGGCCGCGATCAGGAGCAGCAACAACGACGGGTGAACCGATGCCAGGAGCACCATGGTCACGGTCAGGCGGATGATCCACCCCAGGGTGGAGAACAGCGAGAGGAAGAGGTGATCGAGGGCGAACACCTGGTCGCGCAGCATCGACAGCCGATCGAGGTAGGCCGGGCGTTCTTGGTGTTCGATCGTGGCGATCGACGCCTGCAGCCGCGCCACGTGGGATTCGAGGACGATCGACACCCGGTCGCGGAACCGCCGCTGGGCCCGGTCGAACAACACCCCGAGATACCAGGAGAGCGTGGTCGAAACGGCGAGACCGATCGCGGCGAGGATCACCGGCCGGCGCTCGCCGTCGGTCAGTCCGTTGGCGAGGAGCTTCAGCCACAACGCAATGAGGGCGTCGGGCAGCGCGGTCACGAAGATCATCGACAACGACAGCGACAGCAAGCGGGGTTCGGCACGGTATCCGAGCAGGAAGGTGCGACGCAGCGACTCGATCGCGCCGGGAAGCTCGTCAGGCGAGGGTGTCATGGACGATCTCCTGGCCCTGGTCGTCGACTTCGGTGAAGCGCGACGCCTGCAGCTCGAACATCGTGCGGTAGCGGCCGCCGAGGTCGATCAACTCATCGTGAGTGCCCAGCTCGACGACCCGGCCGTGCTCGACGACGCAGATCCGGTCGGCCTGGCGGACCGTGGAGAACCGGTGGGAGATCAAGATGGTGGTGCAGTGTCGGGTCGCGGCGAGGACGCGTTCGAAGATCTCGGCTTCGCCGCGCACATCGAGCTGCGCGGTGGGCTCGTCGAGCAGCACGACCCCGGCGCCCATGCGTACCCCTGCGAGGGCCCGTGCCAGGGCCACGCGCTGCCACTGCCCTCCCGAGAGGTCGATGCCGCCGACGTATCCCCGGGCGAGCACCGTCTCGAGCCCGCCGGGTCCGCCCAGGTCGGCGCCGCCTGCGTCGGCGAGCGCGGCGAGCAGCACATCGGTCGGCGCACCATGCGGAGCGATGTTGTCGCGCAGCGGCAGCTCGTAGCGCACGAAGTCCTGGAAGACGACCGCCAAACGCGTCCGCCATGCCTCCAGGTCGAGTTCGCGGAGATCGGTGCCGTCGACCTCGATGGCGCCGGAGTCGGGGTCGTACAACCGGCACAGGAGCTTGGCGATGGTCGTCTTGCCCGCCCCGTTCACGCCGACAATCGCCATCGAAGTCCCCGCCGGAATGGTGAGGTCGAAGTCGTCGAGGACCGCCCCGGCCCCTCCCGGGTAGCCGAAGCGCACCGATCGGAACCTGATCTCGCGGCGTGGGAGCCCGGTGGCGGGGGCGGTTCCAGGGGCGACATCCGAGTCGGCAACGAGCCCCGCCTCCAGCCGACCCAGCGCGGCCACCGGCGCCGCCGCACCGTCGAGTGCCCAGCTCAAGCCACCGAAGGCGATCGCGCTGGCGCCGATGGCGGCTTGCAGGAACACCACGGTCGCCCCCATCGACTGGCGGCCGTCCGTGGCGGCGTCGGCGACGAACCAGAACACAACCACATTGGCGGCCAGGACCACGAAGAGCGCACCCGCGACCGAGCGCTCCCGGAGCCGCGTTGCTCGGTACTGCAGCTCGTGCAGATGCCGTCGCCGGTCTGCGAACCGCTCCACGGCCCAGCCGCCCAGGCCGAACAATCGCAGCTCCTTGGCAGCCGGCGGATCGACGGCGAGGCGATACGAGTAGTCGGCGTGGCGTTGGGCGGCGCGGACCTCGGGGGTGTTGCGGTCCCTCCAGACGCCGCTCTCCTTGAGCAACCAGTGCGTCGCCAACCATCCGCCGGCGAGCACCGGTGGAGCCCACCACGCGAACCCGAAGAGCACCGCAGCGCTGGCGAGGCCGGCGAAGAGCTCGATGAGACCCGCCACGATGAAGTCCATCGACATCGAGAGCGGCGGTCCGGTGATCCCCAGGTCGAAGTCCCGCGCGATCGTCAGATCCTCGGTGAAGCGAGCGTCTTCGAGGTGACCGAGGCCTTCGGGCCGGTTGCAGAGATCGACGAGCCGATCGTTCAACCGGCAGCCGGTGAGATCGCCGAGGATCGAGCTCACGGTCTGGTGCAGCGGCGCGAGCACCTGGAGCGCGACAAGGGTGACTCCGACGGCCGCGAGCGGCCGGCCGAGCGGGTCACCGTCGGTCACGGCACCCACCAGGCTGCCCGCGGCGACGGCGAGCACCGCCGGGAGCAGGCTCCGGGCGACGAGGAGGCACCACCACAGCGCGCTGAGCCCGGGCGCGGCGCGGCCGAGCTCCCCGAAGAACGCCCATCCGGGACGGCTGCGAATTCGTCGGACCATGCAAGCTCCCCTCCGTCGGCCCTGATCCTTCCATCGTCGAACCGTGGGGAGTTCCGACGCCCGCCGTCCGAGAACCGCCGGATGGGTTTCTGACGGAACGTCAGAACGCGTAGATTGCGGCCGGGAATCCGATCCACGGGGGAATCGCATGCGCGCACTGCTCTACGACGGCAGCACCACTCAGCTCGTCGACGCCATGGAGGTGCGGGCTCCCGGCCCCCGCGAGGTGATCGTCGAGATCGTTGCGGCCGGGCTCTGCCACAGCGACTTGTCGTTCATGAGCGGGCTCTATCCGGTGCCGTCCCCCGCGGTGTGCGGGCACGAGGCGGCCGGCGTGGTGGCCGAGGTCGGCAACGCGGTCACCCACGTGGCTCCCGGCGACCACGTCATCATCGCCACGCTCTCGGCGTGCGGCATGTGCGATCGCTGTGCCTCGGGCAAGCCCACGGCATGTCGCAAGACCCTCGGCAACGCATCGCAACCCTTCAGCCTCAACGGTGAGCCGATCTGGAACTTCGCCGCCACCAGCGCGTTCGCGGAGCGCACCATCGTGCGCGATGTGCAGTGCGTGAAGATCCCGAATGACGTGCCGCTCACGTCGGCCGCGCTCGTCGGTTGCGGGGTCGTCACCGGCATGGGCGCGGTGTTCAACCGGGCCAACGTCGAGCGGGGCCAGACCGCAGCGGTGTTCGGCGTCGGTGGCGTCGGGCTCAACGTGATCCAGGCGCTGAAGGTCCAGGGAGCATCGCGGATCATCGCCATCGACACGGTGCCCGAGAAGGAGGCGCTCGCCAAGCAGTTCGGAGCCACCGACTTCCTCGACGGGCGCAGCGACAACCTCGTCGAACAGATCGTCGGGCTCACCCCGTTCAGCGACGAAGCGCTGCGGGGGCCGTTCAACGCCGGTGGCGTGAACTGGGCGTTCGACTGCGTCGCGCACCCCGCCGTGACGTACAACGCGTTGGAGAGTCTGGAGTGGGAGGGCAACGTCGTGGTCATCGGCGTCTCGGCGGCAACGGCCGAGTTCCACGGGCTCTACACCCGCCTCACGCAAGTCGACAGGGGGATCATCGGTTGCCGGTACGGCACGATCTCCCCGCATCGCGACATCCCCCGCATCATCGAGCTGTATCGCCGCGGAGAGGTGTTGCTCGACGAGCTCGTGACGGCTACCTACCCCATCGAGCAGTGGGAGAGCGCGGTGCACGAGATGGAGGCCGGCACCGTTGCTCGAGGCGTGCTCACCCTGTGAGCCAGGCCGTCGAGATGCCGGCGGGCGCGACGATCCTGGACCTGTTCGAGGCCGTCGTCCGTCAGAACGGCGACGTGGTCGCGTTCGTCGACGGCGATCGGCGGATCACCTTCGCCGAGTGGGCGGCCGCGGCCGACGGGTTGGCCGGTCGGCTCGCGGAGCGAGGTGTGGTAGCGGGCGACGTGGTGTGCATCCAACTTCCGTCCTCGATCGACTATGCGGTGGTCTACCAGGCCGTCATGCGCCTCGGTGCGATCACGAGCGGGATCAACCCGCGGCTCGGGAGCCGCGAGGTCGCGAGCATCGTCGAGCGGTCACAGCCCCGACTCGTGTTCCGCGATGCCACGGCCGCTGCCGCGCCCGTGCCCGACGGACCGTGGACGTTGCTCGACCGTTCATTCATCGCGACGGCGCCCTCGGGCGATCCGTTGAACCGTCGTCACCGCGGTGAGGCCACCGATCCGGTCGCGATCGTGTGGACCGGCGGGACGACGGGTGTCCCGAAGGGCGCGGTGTTCGATCACGAGTGCCAGCGGGCCGTCGCCGAAGGTGGTTGGCCGATCGCTGCGGCCCGCGATGTCCGCATCTCGCCGTTGCCCTTCGCCCACGTCGGCACCATGACCCGGGTGTGGGAGGAGCTGTCGCTCGCCATCACGACCGTCATCGCGCCGACCCCGTGGACCGCAGGGGAGACGCTGCGGCTGATGGAACGGGAGCGCGTCACCGTGTCCCAAGGAGTGCCGACTCAATACCGGATGCTCCTCGATCACCCGGACTTCGCCACCACCGATCTGTCGTCGCTGCGAGTGGCGGGTACGGGGGCCGCGCGGGTGCCACCCGAGCTGGTGGTGGAACTGCGCGAACGACTCGGGTGTCCCGTGACGGTGCGGTACTCCTCGACCGAGGCCGCCAACGGCACGGGAACCCGGCTCGACGACCCCCCCGAGATCATCGCTTCGACGGTCGGTCGGCCGAACGGCAACATCCGCCTGCGACTCACCGACGACACCGGTGCGGTGATCACCGACGCCGGCGCGGTGGGCACGGTCAACCTCTGGTCGCGTGCCCGCATGCGGGAGTACTGGCGTGACCCCGAGCGCACCGCCGAGGCGATCACGGCTGATGGCTGGTTGGTCACTGGCGACCTCGGTTGGGTCGGGGTCGACGGCAATCTCCGCCTCGTCGGCCGTCACAACGAGATGTACATCCGCGGCGGCTACAACGTGTACCCGGGCGAGGTCGAGAACGTGCTCGGGGCCCATCCGGCGCTCGCCGGCGCGGTGGTGCTCGGGGCGCCCGCGGTGGCCGACGAGCGGGGCATCGGCGAGATCGGCGTGGCGTTCTGCGTCCCGGCCGATCCATCCGAGCCCCCGACACTCGCCGAGCTGCGCGCCCATGTGAAACAGCGGCTGGCCGACTACAAGGCGCCCGACGTACTGGTGCTCGTCGACGCCGTTCCGTTGACGTCGCTCGGCAAGCCCGACAAGTTGTCCCTGCGTGAACGAGCTGACAAGGAGGCCGCGACATGGCGGCGAGTGAAGGTCTGATCGACACGACCGGCAAGACCCTCTGGGAGCTGATCGACGAGCGAGCATCGGCGACTCCCGACAAGCGCATGGCGCTCGACGAGGCGGGCCGCACGATGACGTTCGGCGAGTACCGGGATTGGTGCCGCCGGGCGGCAGCCGGCCTGGCCACCAAGGGCGTGGGTGCGGGTACCAACGTGTCGTGGATCCTGCCGTCGCGCTTCGAGTCCCTCGTGCTCACCGGTGCCCTCGCGTACCTCGGCGCGGTGCAGAACCCGATCCTGCCGATCTACCGCCATCGGGAGGTTTCGTTCATCACCCGCCAGTCGGGGTGTTCGTTGCTCATCGTGCCCGGGGTGTTCCGTGGCTTCGACTTCGCCGCGATGGCCCGCGAGGCGACGGCCGATCAGCCCGTCGAGGTGCTCGTCGTCGATCCGGCGCTCCCCGAGAGCGACCCGTCGGCACTCGGTCCGCCGGCCCCGGGGCCAACGGGCACGAGCACGGGCTCGGGTGCGTGGCCGTTGCGCTGGTTGTTCTACTCGTCGGGCACCACGGCCGACCCCAAGGGCGCCCGGCACAGCGACGCCTCCATCTCGGCCGCCAACGACGGCATGCAGTGGTCGATGGAGGTGGGTCCCGACGACAAGGCCGCCGTGGTCTTCCCCATCACCCATGTCGGCGGGTTGGTGTGGTTGTTCAACAGCATGCAGACCGGGGTCGAGCTGTTGATGGTCGAGGTCTTCGATGCCGACAAGACCCCGGCGTTCCTGGGCGCCAACGGCGTCACGTGCGCCGGCGCGGGGACGGCGTTCTTCCTCGCCTACCTGAACGCCCAGCGCAAGCTGCCCACGGGCGAGCGGCTGTTCCCCGAGGTGCGGATGTTCAACGGCGGCGGAGCCCCGAAACCCAAGACGCTGCACCACCAGATGCTCGCCGAGCTCGGGGCGCCGATCATCGGCGGGTGGGGGCTCACCGAGGCGCCGATCCTGACGATGATGCACCTCGACGACCCCGACGTGAAGAAGGCCGAGACCGACGGCCGGCCAGTTCCTTCGGTGCGGCTGCGGGCCGTGACCGTCGGTGGGCGAGAAGCCGGACCGGGCGAGGAGGGCGAGCTGCGCTGCAAGGGCCCCCAAGTGTGCATGGGCTACCTCGACTCCTCGCTCGACGCCGAGGGCTTCGACGACGACGGTTGGTTCCGCACCGGCGATCTCGGGATCATCGATGCCGATGGATGGGTGAGCATCACCGGACGGTTGAAGGACATCATCATTCGCAAAGGCGAGAACATCTCGGCGAAGGAGATCGAGGACCTCCTGTTCGCCCACCCGAAAGTGGCCGATGTCGCGGTCGTCGGTGTGCCCGACGACGAACGCGGCGAGCTGGCGTGCGCCGTCGTGGTCGCCAAGCCGGGTGAGGTGCTCGGGTTCGTCGAGATGCAGGACTATCTGCGCGGTGCGAACCTCAGCGCCCACAAGATCCCGGAACGGCTCGAGTTCGTCGAGTCGCTTCCCCGTAACCCAAGCGGCAAGGTCCTCAAGAGGGACTTGCGAAAGGACCTCTCATGAACCGTTTCACTGGCAAGCGCATCTTGGTCACCGGCACGGCGTCGGGCATCGGCAGGGCCGTGGCCGTGCGACTCGCAGCCGAGGGGGGCTCGGTGATGTGCCTCGACATCTCCGCCGATGGCGCCGAGGCCACGGCCGCAGGGATTCGGGCCGACGGTGGTCGGGCCGACGCCGCCCACTGCGATGTCAGCGACGAAGCATCGGTCGCCGCGGGCGTGGCGGCCACGGTCGCGGCCTACGGCGGACTCGACGTGGTGTGCAACATCGCCGGCATCGGCCATTTCGCCCACACCCACGAGGAGACCAAGGAGTGGTTCGACCGCATCATCGGGGTGAACCTCACCGGCACGTTCCTGGTGTCGAAGCACGCCCTGCCGCACCTCATGGAGTCCAAGGGCGTGATCGTGAACACCGCGTCCAACGCCGGCAAGATGGGCCAGCCGTGGAGCGCGGCGTACTGCGCGTCGAAGGGTGGCGTCGTGCTGCTCACCAAGGCGCTCGCCGAGGAGTACCTCTCCAAGGTGCGGGTGAACGCCATCGCTCCCGGCGGCACCGACACCAACATCGTGCACAGCTTCAGCTCGCTCCCCGACGGCGGCAAGTTCGACCAGATGCATCGGATGATGTCGCCGATGGGGATGTGCTCCCCCGACGAGATCGCCGCCGGCTTCGCCTACGTCGCCTCCGACGAAGCGAGGTACATGACCGGCGCGGTCGTCTCGATCGACGGCGGTTTGACGATCTGACCGGCAGCTGCTGGCGGGCCGAGGGCCGACAGCACGTCAAGAAGCGCCGAGTAGCCCGACTCCGTGCCGGCCGGCCGGAGCTGACCGCGCAACTCGAGCGTGAGGTAGCCGACCACGGCAGCGAGGGCCGTCAGTCCGGGACCGTCGCGGTGGTCGGTCGATGTCCACCCGAGCTGCCGTTCGAGGACCTGCGCTGCCCGATGGATCGATTCGTCGATGTCGGGCCGCAACGAGCTGTCGAGCAGGTGGCTGGTGAGGAACAGCAGGGAGAAGCGGGATCGGTGAGCATGGGCCCACGCCCTGACCGTCTCACCGATCTCCGCCATCGACGAGGGTGCCATCTCGAGCATCTCCAGGAACGACTCACTCGCGCGGTGCGACAGCGCCTCTTCCAGACCGAACCGATCACCGAACCGGGAGTAGATCACCATCGTCGACACGCCGGCCTCGTCGGCCAACCGCTTCAAGCTCAGGCTCGACGCGCCGTCGACGCCGGCGAGGGACTCGGCGACGTCGAGGAGTGCGTCCTGGGCCATTTCGCGAGCCTGGCGCCGATTGGTGGTTCGAGCCGGGGTATGGGATGTGTTCAATTCCGCACCGTGTTCCCGCAGATATTGTCAACAATAGCGGTCGGGACCCCGCCCATCGGACCGTGTCACCACTCGTCGCTGCTGACCCTCAGTGTCTTGACGAATCGTGGAAGCAGCGCACGCACCGGCGGGCGCATGCTGGATGCGGAGTTCTCCGACGAACCGGAGCAGGCGGAGCGCCCGGGGTATCGGGTCGAGAGAGGTGGGCCATGTCGCAGCGGTCGGGGCCGGCTCGGCCGGTGGCCGTGTCGGTCTTCTCGTTCGTCCTCGCGGCGATCGGAGCGCTGGCCGCCGGGCTGGTGGTGGCTCGTGGCGGTGCCGATGATGCCACGCTCACCTGGCCGCTGGTCGCAGCCGGGTTCGCGGCGACCGAGCTGACAGTGGTCCACCTCCGAGTCGGTCGCAACGTGTTCTCCCTGACCCTGCACGAAGCGGTCCTGGTTGCCGCGGCGCTGACCGCGACCCCTCGGGATGCGGTGCTCGGACTCGTGGTGGGCACTGTCGTCGTGATCGGTGGGATCCAGCGGTTGGGCATCGTCAAGCTGCTCTTCAACGTCGGGCAGTATCTCGTGGGAGCAGCGGCGGTGATCGGGTTGCTCCACCCACTGGGGCGTGACGCCGTGGATTCCCCGGTGATGTGGGTCCGGGCGTTCGCCGTCACCGTCGTTGTCGGCCTCGGGACGATGGTGCTCGTCGCCACTGCCATCCGGCTCGCCGAAGGCACATCGATCGCCACGACGGTCCGCCAGTCGATCGCGTCGTCGGTCTGCGTCACCGTCATCGCCACGTCGACCGGGCTGACGGTGGCGGCGATCGCAGTTCCATCAGCCGTCCATCTGCTGGTGCTGGTCCCGCTGCTCGTCGTCGTGGCGTTCGGGGTGCGATCGCAGCGGGAGCTCCACGTCCGCGTCGATCAACTGGAGCTGGTGCACGACACCGTCCGATCGCTGTCGGACGCGACCGAGCTGGAACCCGCTCTCGAGTTGCTGGCGACGCGGGCGCGCACCACGCTGTCGGCCGATCGTGTGTTGATCCTGCTGTGCGAGGGGGCCGGCGAGCGACGGCATCTCACCGTCGACGCGGCGGGCTGTCTGTGGGGTGACGTCGACCAGGGCGTGGTGGAGGCGCTGCTCGCCGCAACCCAAGCGGGCGGCGGGGCCGCCCACGTGGAGAGCTCGTCGAACATGTTTGCTGGTCTGTTCGGGTCGCTCGGCAAGTCCCTGCCATCGACCGCGCTGCTCGCCGATCTCGCGGTCGGGCCCCACGTGTTGGGGGTGCTCGCCGTCCTCCGCGGGCGCGGCGCGGCAAGCACGTCCCCTGCCGAACTGGAGCTGCTGCGCTCGTTGGCCATCCACGCGGCGGTGACTCTCGAGGCCCGCCATCTGGCCGAGGCCAACCGGACGTTGCGTCAGCGCGCCGTCGACCCAGTGTTGGGGCTGCCGCTCACCTCGGCCATCGACGACCGCCTGGCGGAGGCCAGTGGGCCTCAGGCGTTGGTGTTGGTCACCCTCGTCAGCTTCGAATATGTCACTGATCTCTACGGCTTCGATCTGGGCGACCACGTCCTGGTCGCCGTCGCGCGCCGGCTCCGCAACCTCGTGCGGCCGGAGGACCTCGTGGCCCGGGTGGGCCGCGACGAGTTCGGCGTGCTGATCTCGGGAGCGACGGACCCGTTCGCCGTGGAGGCGTTCGGCGAGCGCGTCGCCCAGCAGATGGCAGTGCCCTTCCGCATCGAGGGAGCCCCGGAGCCCTTGCGTCTCGGGACCCGAGTGGGAGTCGGTTTCGGCGACGCCGGCCACTGTGACGCCGCGGCGCTGGCCCGCAACGCCCGTGAGCGGGTGCGGCGCCGGAACCTGCGCCAGCACCTCGGCGTCGACGGCTTCTGAGCGCTCGTCAGCGGGTGCGGGTCACGGCGCCGACCAGATGGCCCCCGACCACCGATTTCCGGTCCAGGTGGCTTCCGACCAGCGATTGCCGCTCCAGCGATTGCCTGTCCACGTAGGACCGGTCCAGGTGCCGCCGGCGGCTTCGAGCGAGCCCGACCCCCAGGAATCCCAGTACCGCTGCACCAGCTTCGTGGGGTCCTTCACCTTCACGGCCTTCTCGAGGTCGATCAACCCGGCACCCTGGGCCTGCGGGTCGGCGTCGGACAGTTCCTTCGCAGTCTGCATCAACACCGCCTTGACCTCGTCGGGGGTCATCGCCGGATTCCTGCTCAACAGGATGGCGACGGCGCCCGACGCGATCGCGGCGGCCTGGGACGTGCCACTGCCCCTGATGTAGCGACCGCCGAACGCCGAGGTCGGACCGAACGTCGTATCGGCGTGCGAGCCGGGAACGCGTAGACCTTGCATGCTCACACCGGGGGCCACGAGATCCGGGTTTCGGGATCCATCGCCGCGACTGGAGAAGGTAGGGATCTCGTCGTCGTCGGTCTTGGTGGTCCCCATCGTGTGGTTCGCTCCGACCGCGATGACGAACGGATCGGCGGCCGGCATGGTCATGCGACCCGCCGACGTCCCGGCGTTCCCGGCGGCCGTGACGACCACGATCCCGTGCTGCCACACCCGCTCGACGGCGAAGGCCAGCGGATCGAGCAGGTAGGTCTGCGTGGAGTCGGTGCTGAAGGAGAGGTTGACGACGCGGATGTTCATCGCCGGGTCGTGCGCGTGCTCGACGACCCAGTCAAGGGCCAGGATCACCGAACCCACGACAGTGGTGCCGAGCCGGTCGCCGACCTTGATCGAGATGACCGTGGCGTTCGGTGCGATGCCCAGATAGTCCGAAGTGTTCTTGGCGTTGGCCTTCGTGACGGGGACGCCGAGGTCGTTGCCTGCGATCAGGCCGGCCATGAACGTTCCGTGCCCGTAGCCGTCGAGATCGGCGAGCGCCGGATCGAGCGCCTCGGGCGTGAGATCAGGCCCGTAGATCACCTTGCCCGGGGCGTCGAGCCCGCGGACGCGAGTCACACCGGTGTCGATGACGGCGACCCCGATGCCGTCGCCGGCCGGCCCCTTGGACCACACGTGCCGTGCCTTGATGGCTTCCCCGGTCGACATCAGCGAGTTGACGTCGGCGCTCGGATCGTAGGTATCGCTGGTCGCCAGCCGCACTGCGACATCAACGGTCACTGACGCGACCGAATCGTGGGCGGCCAGGTCGTCGAGACGATCGCTCGGCAGCGAACCGATGAACCCCTCGAGAAGGGCGACGTCGCGGTCGATCTCACCGCCGAGCTGCTCCATCAGCCGGCGGGCGCCGCCGGTGTCGCCGTTGGCTGCCCGGACGATCACGGTGACGTCGTCGGGACCCGATCCAGCCGATCCCCACACGGCCGCGACGCTCACCGCCGCGACGACTCCGAGGACGCGGCGACGGATCGATGAAGCGCTGACCATCTGCGGCACCTCCTGGTCCCCGAGCGGACCGGTGGTCCGCGCCGTACGAAGACCGTCTCGCACCGAGTATCGAGAGCGACTCACGAGATGGAAAGCAGGCCGACCGGATCTTGCCGAAATCTTGTTCAAGACCGCGGAACGTGGCCGGACATCGCCGGACGGACGTCGTTCGATTGAGCGTTCCTTGATCTGGGCCCTCCGTGTGCCGATCACCAAACCATGGACGATGGCCGGCGCCGAACGAGTCCGCCGCGAGGCGGCTCCCACCGCGCGGGTGGCGGCACGCTCCCGAAGCTGGTCCGGCTCGCGATCGTGCTCGCCGCGTTCGTTGTCCCATTCGGGAGCCGCGGCGGCAGCGCGTCGGGTCGAGCGACCATCGCGGGCGCCGCAGGCTCGTCGTTCTCCCTCGTCATCGACCGGCAGGACGCTTTGTTCTCGCTCTCGGGACTGACTCCCGGCCCGATCGGCGCTCGCTGCATCCTGATCGAGGTGCGCGACGGACGCGCCGACGAAGTGGTGCTGTCGGCCGACATCGGTGGGACTGGCCTCGAGGCGTTCCTCGACGTGGAGATCGACGCCGGCACGGCCACTGATTCTGCGACGTGCGGCGAGTTCGTCGGGGTCGCCGCGTTCTCGGGCACGCTCGAGGAGCTCGGTCGCTCCCACGGGGATCCCGTCGACGGGATCCGCGTCCCGCTGATCGATCAGACCCGCGTCATGCTCCGGTTCACCCTCACGCTCCGAGACGACAACCGGGCTCAGGGCGCCGTCGCGACGGCTCGGTTCGGGTTCGACGCCCGAGACGTCTCACCCGATGTCCCCACTGGGCCGGGCACGACGACTGCTCCAGAGCCCACCGCAGCCACCGAACCGGGCACCACGACCGCACCGTCGAGCACAGCGCCCGAAACGACGACGCCCGCGACGACGACGCCCGACGCGGGGGTCGTGCAGACCACTGGGGCGGCCGTGCCTCCTCCGCCGCCCACCACCGGGCCTGCGGGGCCCACCGAACAGCCGGTGCCGGTCGTGACCCTGGACGCCCCCGAGCCGAACCTATCGACCGTCGAGGAGCTGCTCGAGGCTGCGGCATCGGCGAGCCGGAAGCTCGTCGAAGTGACCGGGGCGGCGGCGTCGGTGAGCGCTCGCACCGCAGCGGCGCCCGGGTTGTTCTCCGTGTTCGCGATGGGCTTCCTGTTGCTGCAGGCCCGGGTCGACCGTCGGGACCCCAAGTTGGCCGTGGCACCCATCACACCGGAGCCCGACCTCGAGTTCCGGCGCCGCCACGTGCCTCGCCGGCCTGGTGATTCCTCGTGAGCCAGGGGCGGACCGTCCGCGCCGCGACCGACCTGATGCCGCTCGCCGACCGGCTGCGGGCGCTCGCGGCTTGGCGGTCGGTCGTGCTGACCATCTCGCTGGCCGCAGTGGTGTGCGCTCCGACGTTCTCGACAATCCCGCGGTGGCCTGTCGTCGGTGGTGTCGCTGCCTTTCTCGTGATCAGCGGCGGACTCACGGTTCGCGCTCTCCGCCGGAACGAAGGGGTGCAGACGCTCGTCCGGGTCCTCCTGCTCGGTGACTCGGTCGCGATCGTGTTGCTGTCGCTCGGCGTTGGTGGTCCCGGGAGTCCCTTGCGATACCTGGTGATCCTCCAGGCGGTCGAGGTCACCCTGCTGGCGTCGTTCCGGACGGGGTTACGGCTCGTGGTGTGGCAGACCTTCCTCGTGTCGGCGCTGTACGTGATCGGACCGATCGTTGCCGCCGACCTTTCCACCGTGTTCCTCGACGAGGAGTCGGTGCTCGAGATCGTCGGCCTGCTCGGATGTTCGTGGATCGCCGCGATTACGACCGCCGCGCTGGCCGCTACCAACGAACGAGAACTACGACGCCGGCGCCACGACCTCGAGCAGCTCGCCGACTACCACGGCACCATCAGCGAGATCTCCGACATCGCGGCCGTCACGGACGAGTTCGCCCGGCGGGCCGCCGACGAGTTCGCGATCGCCAAGGTGCTCGTCGCACTTCCCGAGCTCAGCGGCCGACTCCGCGTTCGGGCGACGTTCGGGATCGAGGCGCCTCCGCCCGCACTGGTCATGGCCCCGGGGTCGCTCCTCGCCGATGCCGCGTCGAGCACCTCGACACTGCTCGTGCTCGGCCTCGACCCGGACACCGATGCGGAGTTGCTCCCGTTGTTCGGAGCCGATGCACGCATCGCTGCGCTGGCAGTGCGCACGCCGATCGGTCGGGGAGTGGTGCTCGTCGAGCCACAATGGGCCAACGAGGATCGGGTGGAGCGGCGGGTGGTCTCGATGCTGGGGCGCTACCGGGATGAGCTCGAATCGCGGGTGTCGAACCTGGTGCTCATCGACTCGTTGCGCACCGCTGCGACGACCGACGCCCTGACTGGCGTCGCCAATCGTGGCCGCCTCCGCGAGGCGTTGCACGCCGCCACTCAGCAGGCGTCGCGGCAGCACCAGCCGCTGTGTGTCGCCATGCTCGACGTCGACCACTTCAAGAAGGTGAACGACGTTCACGGTCATGCCGCGGGTGACGAGGTGCTCCGCCAGGTCGCGGCGATCATGGTCGGCAGCGTCCGCCCGTACGACATCGTTGCCCGGTACGGCGGTGAGGAGTTCGTGGTGCTCTTCTCCGGTACCGACCTCGACGAGGCATCGGTGATCTGCGAACGTCTCCGAAGCGCGGTCGAGATGAACACGGCTCCCGTGGCCGTCACGATCAGCCTCGGCCTGGCTCGCTTCGACCCCGCCGTCGACGACGACGATCAGGTCATCGCTCGGGCCGATGCGTTGCTCTACGAGGCCAAGCAGAGTGGGCGGAACCGGTTACGGGTTGCCGATCAAGCGCTCCTCCCGCGCCCCAGCCCGCTGCCCCCGCCGGCCGGCTTGCCGGCTTGCTGATCCCGTCCTGCAGCGGGCCGCCGCCGTAGGGTTCGGGGCTCCGACGCGAGGGGGTGATCCATGAACATGCGACGACTCACCGAGTTCAGCCACGGAGCGGGTTGAGCCTGCAAGCTCGGTCAGGCCGAGCTCGCGCAGGTGCTGCGCGTTCTGCCCATCCCTGATGCGCCCGAACTGATCGTCGGAGCCGGATCCGGTGACGACGCCGCTGTCTGGCAACTCGACGAGGAACGGGCGCTGATCTTCACGGTCGACGTGATCACGCCGGTCGTCGATGACGCGCGCTGCGTGGGGTCGGGTCGCGGCCACCAACGCGGTGTCCGACGTCTACGCCATGGGCGGCTCGCCCCTGTTGGCCCTGAACATCGTGCACTGGAACGACGTCGAGCTCCCCCTCTCGATGCTCGAAGCGGCGCTCGCCGGGCTCGGAGATGTAGCCACGGCCCACCGGTTCGCCCTGGCCGGCGGCCACACGATCACGGACCCCGAACCCAAGCTGGGCCTCGCCGTGGTGGGTATGGCTCATCCCGATCGACTGCTGACCAACGCCGGGCTTCGCCCCGGCCAGCAGCTGGTGTTGACCAAGCCGCTCGGGATCGGCGTCGCCACCACGGCGATCAAGCGCGGGGTGGCCCCACCCGGGATGGCCGAGCGTGCCATCGCCTCGATGACCCGATCGAACGCCGACGCCGCCCGGATCGCCCTCGCAGCTCTCGTCCGTGGCGCCACCGACGTCACCGGATTCGGTCTGCTCGGCCATGTCGGTCGAATGGCGCTCGAGTCGGCCGTCGACGTTCGTATCACCCCGGCGGCGGTGCCGATGCTGACCGGAGCTCGCGAGTTGGCCGTCGCAGGCGTGGTTCCCGGCGGCGCGCAACGGAACCTGGATGGGGTCGAGTCGCGACTCCGGCGCGACGGTGTCGAGGATGTCGATGTCTTGCTGCTGGCCGATCCGCAGACATCGGGCGGACTCATTCTGGGTGTCGATCCCGAGCGAGTCGAGTGGGTGCTCGGCGAACTCGCCGCGACCGATCATCGCGCCGCCGTGATCGGCGAGGTGGTGGCCGGAACGGGAGAGCTGTGGCTACGGAGCTGAGATTCGCCGGGCCAGGTCGAGCACGGCCTCGGGCGACGGGTTGACGAGGGCCGTACCGCCGACGACCACTGTGGGAACGGTCTCGCAGCCGGAGGCCACCGACCGAACGAAGGCCGCCGCCGCCGGGTCGTCCCAGATATCGACCTCGCGGACGATGAGGTCGAGTCGGGCGAGTCCGGCCCTCAGCCGGCCGCAGAAGCCGCAGCCGGGCCGCCAGTACATCGTGATCTCGGCAACTGGGCCGCAGGTGTCAGAGATGGGCACGGCCACCACAACCGCTGGGCGTCCCGGAGCATTCCCGGTCCTGCATGCTCTCTGCTCGTTTCTGACGGGGCTTCAGATATCGTCCGAGCCCGTATGGATCTCCGGTTCACCGAGTCAGAAATCGCATTTCGGGCGGAGCTGCGCGGTTGGCTGGCCGACGTGTTGCCGACCGTTCCCCCGGAGCCCGACCGGTTCGATGTGACGGCGCGGCGCGCATGGGACACCGAATGGCAGCGGCGGTTGTACGACGCCGGATACGCCGGGATCAACTGGCCCAAGCAGTACGGGGGGCGCGGCGCCACACCGGCCGAACACCTCATCTTCCTCGAAGAGACCGAGCGCGCCCGGGCGCCGTACGTCGGTCACAACTTCGTCGGTCTGCTCCACGCCGGCCCCACGCTGATCGCCGAGGCGACCTCGGAGCAGAAGGCGTTCCACCTTCCCGGCATCCTCACCGGTGAGCACGTGTGGTGTCAGGGGTTCTCCGAGCCGAGCGCCGGGAGCGATCTGGCGAGCCTGCGGACCCGGGCCATCCGAGACGGCGAGGACTACGTGATCTCGGGTCAGAAGATCTGGACCAGCTTCGGTGACACCGCCGACTACTGCGAGCTCCTCGTACGGACGGATCCCGAAGTCCCCAAGCACCGGGGCATCTCGTGGCTCATCTGCCCGATGGACCTCCCCGGCATCGACATCCGGCCTCTCCGCACGATGGAGGGCTCCACCGAGTTCTGCGAGGTCTTCTTCGACGAGGTCCGGGTGCCCGTGGCCAACCGGGTCGGCGCCGAGAACGATGGGTGGCGAGTCACGATGGTGACGCTCAGCTTCGAACGGGGCACGGCGTTCGTCAGCGAGCTCCTCGGCGCCATCGAGTTGACGGGCGACCTCATCGAGTTCGCCAAGCGTGTCACCTCGAACGGGGCCAGCAAGTGGGACGACGCGGGCATTCGCCGTGAACTCGGGCGGATCGCCGGTGAGCTCGACGCGTTGTGGGCGCTCACCAAGCGCAACGTCTCCCAAGCCCAGCGCAGCGGCATGCCGGGCGTCGGTGGCAACGTGTTCAAGCTCGCCTACACCGAACTCCTCCACCGACTGGGTGACCTGGCGATGAAGCTCCTCGATCGGGCATCGCTCTCGATCGAGGATGTCGCCGAACTGCCCTCGGGGCGCCACGTGTTCGGGCGCATCCACGGGCTGTCGATGAGCATCGCCGCGGGCACGTCGCAGGTGCAGCGCAACATCGTCGCCGAGCGGGTCCTCGGCCTCCCGAAGGACCGCTGACGCCATGGACTTCGAACTGACCGACGACCAGGTCGCCCTCCAGGAAGGAATCCGAGCGTTCTGCGTCGGACGATTCCCCATCGAGGCCGTGCGCGCCAACGAGGAGACCGGCGGCCTCATCGATCGTGTCCGGTGGACCGAGCTCGCCGAGCTCGGGGTGTTCTCCCTGCGCGCCGACGGCTTCGGGCTGGTCGAGTCGGTGCTCGCCTTCGAGGAGCTGGGAATGGCGCTGGTCCCCGGCCCACTCGTCGCCACGTACCTCGCCGCCACCCACCTGCCCACGATTGCCGGGACGGCTGCCGGCTCCACCATGGTGGGCCTCACCTGGCCGGCCGAGCCCGTGACCGCGGTCGAGTACCCACACGACCTCGACGCGTTGATCGTGATGGAGCGCAGTGGACTGCGCTCCATCGATCCCGGTGCGCTCGAGCTCGAGCATGCCGAGCGCCCGCTCGATCCGCTCGTGCCGGTGGGCTTCACCACCGAGGAGCTGCCGGTCGGAGAGCCGGTTGGGGAACCGGGAACGCTCGCGCAGTGGCGGCTCGAGGGGGCCGTTCTCACAGCTGCAATGCAGCTCGGTGTCGGTGTCGGAGCACTCAGACTCGCAGTGGCCTACGCCAAAGAACGCGAGCAGTTCGGCAAGCCGATCGGCGCGTTCCAGGCGATCAAGCATCTCGCCGCCGACATGTTGACCAAGACCGAAGTGGCTCGCGCCGCCGTCTACGCCGCCGCATGCGCGCTCGACGGGCGGAGCACCGACGAGCCGGCCCGGGCAGTGGCCGTTGCCAAGCTGATGGCCGGAGAGGCCGCGCTCTTCGCCGCCAAGTCGGGGATCCAGATCCACGGTGGGATGGGATTCACCTGGGAGGTCGATGCCCAACGCTTCTGGAAACGGGCATGCGTGCTCGACACCCACTTCGGGAACGGTGATCACCACGCCGAGGCCATCGCCGCGGCCTCCGGGAAGGATTGACGCTGTGGGCATCTGTGACGGTCGAGTCGTCGTGATCACCGGGGCCGGCCGCGGCCTCGGCCGGGCCCACGCCCTGGCCTTCGCGGCGGAGGGTGCGAAGGTGGTCGTCAACGACCTCGGCGCCACGCTCGGGGGAGAAGGCGTCGATCTCACGCCGGCCCAGGAGGTCGCCGACGAGATCGTGGCGAGGGGCGGCGCAGCTGTCGTCAACGGCGACGACGTGAGCGATTGGGACGGCGCCGGACGGATGATCGGCCAGGCGATCGACGCCTTCGGCGGGCTCGACACCGTGGTGTGCAACGCCGGGATCGTGCGCGATCGGATGCTGGTGAACATGAGTGTGGAGGAGTGGGACGCCGTGATGCGGGTCCACCTGCGCGGCATGTTCTGCCCGGTGCGTCACGCGATCGGCTACTGGCGCGACGAGCACAAGGCCGGTCGACCGCGCTCCGCCCGCATCGTCACCACCTCGTCGGGCGCCGGACTGTTCGGCTCGGTGTCGCAGGGCAACTACTCCACGGCCAAAGCGGGCATCGCCGGGTTCACGATCGTGGCGGCGGCCGAGCTCGGACGCTACGGCATCCTCGCCAACACCATCGCTCCGTCGGCCCGCAGCCGGATGACCGAGCAGGCCTTCGCCGACATGATGGCGCCCGTGGCCGAGGGCGCGTTCGACCGGATGGCGCCAGAGAACGTGAGCCCCCTCGTGGTGTGGTTGGGGAGCGAAGCGTGCGACGTGAGCGGTCGGGCATTCGAGATCGCCGGCGGCGAGCTGAGCGTCTCGGACGGTTGGCAGCACGGCCCGGTGTTCGACAAGGGTGCCCAATGGGACCCTGAAGAGATCGGTGTCGCGGTTCACGAGCTCATTGCTGCGGCGCCCCCGCCCGCACCGGTCTACGGCGCCGGATAGCCGAATCGGCAGGCCAGGGGGTCAGCCGACGGCGATGAGGCCGACGGCCGTCGCCGCCACCCCGAGGCCGAAGAGCTGCAACTTCGTGCAGCGTTCCTTGGTGATGACACGGGCCAGGATCACCGTCACTGCCGGGTACATCGAGCTCAGGACGCTCACGACCGCCAGGGAACCCGAGTGGGTCGACACGAGGAACAACCCGGCCGCGGCAGCGTCGGCAGCACCGGCGAGTACCACCGTCCAGCGTGAACCTCGCGCCGGGAAGACCGCCACCCTGGTCAGCAGTGCGGCAATCGTGAACATCACGACCGACGCGCCGCGTGCAGTGACCATCGGCCAGAGCCCGGCGTCTTCGCCGGCATGGGCAACGAGGATGTAGAAGAGCGCGAAGCCGATGCCGGATCCGAGGGCCTCGACCACGCCGGGGCTTCGCAGCCGATTGCGGCGGGGCGCTTCGCGACCCGAGCGGGCCCTCGACGTCGAGCGCTTCCCTCGGATGTGGCCGACCCCGGTCGCGCCGGCCGACAGCAGGGCCACCGCACCGAACGCGGCGAGGAAGACGCCCGCCGCCGGCGGAGCCGAGGTGCCGAGGAGCACGCTGGTGGTCATCGCCGTGAGGGCACCGGCGATGACTGCGGCGGCCGTTGCGATGATGTAGGCGAAGACCGGCGGCTGGCGGGCCGCCGACACGGTTCCGGCCCCGATCGCGTCGAGCGCGCCGAACGCCCGCTGGATCAGCTCGTCGTCGGACAGCTCCGTGGCCCAGCCCGGCGCGGCGTGGACCGACGCCCATGAAGTCTCGGGGCCATCGGCGGCGGCGTCCAGCGCGTCCGTGTCGGGAGTCGGGGCCACCGACGACACGAGGGTGATGCCCAAGAGCGCGAGTGCGATACCGCCGAGGACCAGCGGCGAGGCCGGGTCACCGCTGAGGAGTCCGAAGATGGCGGGAAGGGCGGCTGCTCCCGCCGCCGTGATCGGGGCGACCACCGCCATCGAGCCCTTCGCGAGACCTTTGAACAGCAGGAGTGCCCCGATCCCGCCGCTCACCCCGGCGAGCGCGCCCCATCCCAGATCGACCAGGGTGGGGTGCCCCAGGATCCGGACCGCTGGCAGCGTGAGCTCGGTGAGCAGACTCTGGCTCCCCCCACCCTCGGCCCGGCGCCCCATGATGATCCCGATCCCCCGGAGGGAATCGGGATCGATCGTTACGAGCGCCAGGGCGAACGTGGCCGTGAGGTGAGTGAGGATCACCACCGACATCGCAGTGGCCCGCCGGCTCGCCACCCCGGCCGCGAAGTCGGATGATCCCCATCCCACCGCGGCCGCGAGCGCGAGCAGCGCGATCATGTCAGCGCCGGTCGGGAGCGGCGACCGTGCGCCCAGCACCCGCCGACAGCCGGGTGGCCGCCGCGAGCCGCATCCGGCCCGACGAATCGGTGGCCGCGAGGATCTTCTCGGCCGCGACACCGGCCATCCAGTCGAGCTCCGTGAAGGCCTCGTCGAGCAGGGCTCGGTTCATCACGGCCCGCTCGACCAGGCGGCCTGGTGAGTACCGGGAGTAGTCGCTGTCGAAGTGGCCGTCGAAGACTCGGTACGAGGTGCCGTCGAGCAGCCCGATGACGAACGCCACGATGCGGTGATCGATCGACATCGTGGCGACCTCGACCTGGCCGCTCTCGGCATGGCTCAGCACCAACCGGCGCCACAGCTCACGCATCGCGGGATCGTCCAGATCGCTGGACCGGCCCGTCGAGTGGTCCCGCTCGACGTGGATCTGTTCGAGCTGCGGGAGGAGCAATCGGATCTCGGCTTCGCTCCGGGCGAAGTCGATGTGCTGATCGAGCCCGTCGGCCTCGATGCGGTTCTGGGCCTTGCGGATCTGGCGGCGCATGTTCTTGCTGAAGAACGAATCGACATCCGCATGCGTCCGTAGGTCGACCGAGGGCACCCACAAGTCGGCGCCGAGCTCGGCGTTCGGGAGCCGCTGGGCGAGCAGTTTGGCCACCGGGTCGCCCTCGGGGAGCTGCTCCAGTTCGAGCGTCCACGGGCCGTCGAGCGCGTCGAGGTGTTCCATGAGCGCCTTGGCGAGCGCCTTGGCGGCGCGGGGCGAGCGAACGGCGAGCCGCGTGGACCCGAGCAATCCGTGACCCAATGCGACGATGTCGTGACCATTGGTGCTGTCGTGTCGGGCGAGGAGCGCAGCGCCCTCGATGCGACCACCACGCTCACGCACGACGAACGACCACGGGGTCCACGCGCGGTTCACGTCGGCCCAGGTCTGCATCCAGCGCATCCGAGCCATGACCGGGAGGTCGAGATCGGTGTGCAGGGGGCCGAGGTCGGCCGTGAGGTCTTCGAGGCTGTCGCGTCCCTCGAACATCACGGTGTCGAGCGGACGAGCGGTGCGCGCCTTGGGCTTCTCGGGGGCCGCGGGCCGCAGCAGGTCTTCGAGCTGGGCCGCGGGCAACGGCCGCGAGAAGAGGTAGCCCTGGCCGAGCGTGCAGTTGAGCGACGAGAGCGTGGTGGCCTGAGACCGCTCCTCGATGCCCTCCGCCACGGTCGTGAGCTGCAGGACGTGGGCGAGGTCGATGACTGTGCGCACCAACGCCTCCGACGTGGCCGAGCCCTCCATCTCGCTGACGAACGAGCGGTCGATCTTGATCATGTCGACCGGGAAGCGGCGAAGGTAGCTGAGCGACGAGTAGCCCGTGCCGAAGTCGTCGATGGCGATCTTGACCTGCATCGCCTTGAGCTGATCGAGCACGCGGGCCGCCCGATCCGTGTCGTCGACGAGCATGCTCTCGGTGATCTCGAGTGTCAGGCACCGCGGATCGAGGCCTGACTCCGACAGTGCGTCGAACACGTCGTCGATCAGACGAGCGTCGTGCATCTGGCGGACGGACAGGTTGACGCTGATCGATTTGGGGGCCAACTCGGGGTGGGCCTGCTGCCACCGGGTCACCTGCATGCAGGCTTCGCGGAGCACCCAGCGGCCGATCGGGACGATGAGCCCGGTCTGCTCGGCGAGGGGGATGAACGAGTCGGGTGTGACCAGACCCCGCTCGGGGTGATGCCAGCGGATCAGGGCCTCGACGGAGGTGATCCGTTCGTCGGAGATGTTGACGATCGGCTGGTAGTAGAGCTCGAACTGGCCCCGCTCGAGCGCGACCTGGAGATCGCTCTTGAGGTCGAGGCGGTCGATCGCCTCCTGGTACATCTCGTGCTCGAAGAACTCGAAGCGGCCCTTGCCCTTGCTCTTCGCCCGATACATCGCCACGTCGGCGGCCTGCAGCAGCACGTCGGGCCGATCGATGTCGGCGCGGGGTTCCACCGCGATGCCGACGCTCGCCGAGATGAGCACCTCACGTCCCCCGACGGCGATGGGGATCGCCAGGGAGTCCTGCATGCGCTGGGCCACCGCGATGGCGTCCTGACGATCGACGGCGCTCTCGAGCAGTACGGCGAACTCGTCACCGCTCAACCGGGCCACGAGGTCACGGTCCCGGACACAGGAGCGGAGTCGATCGGCGACTGCGATGAGGAGGTCGTCGCCGGCCTGGTGACCGAGGCTGTCGTTGACCGTCTTGAAGTCGTCGAGGTCGACGAACAACACCGACACCACTCCGGGGCCGTCCTGCTCGACGGAGCGCGCCACGCTCTCGGAGAACAGCACCCGGTTGGCGAGTCCGGTGAGCGAATCGTGGAGTGAGTCGTGCCGGGCCTGCTGCTCGTTGCGCTGGACCAGCCCCATGAGGCCCATCAGGCGCAGCAGCACGAGCAGGAACATCAGCATCGATGTCGAGGCGGTGAGGATCTTGTCGAACGGCTCGCCCCACATCAGGTCGATGGTGGGCACGCCCAACACCACGAGACAGAGCATGCCGAGCCGGCTGCGGGACAGATGACTGGCCGCGATGTTGCGGACTTGCAGGGGCCGGCCGACCGCCGGGTGGAGCGCAGCGGCGCCGATGAGGACGTAGAAGCCGAGCCAGAACGCGTCGGCGAATCCGCCGGTCTGGAAGTTGCCGGCGGAGTTGAGCACGCCGTAGATGGTGTCGGCCACGAGCAGACTGAGGAGCCCGATGCTCATGAGGGCGTAGGACGGGTGGCGAAGGTGCACGGCGCCCATCAGCCGGGCGGCCACGGCCACGAGGGCCACGTCCATCACCGGGTACGCGAGCGAGATCAGCCGCCCGCTCAGGTCGATACCGGCATCGGTCAGGTACGTGTCCATGACGAGGATGCCGAGCACCGCGAAGGTACCCACGGCCACGATGGCGGCGTCGACCAGACTCGGCAAGTCGCGGCCGGGCGACACCTGGCGAATGAGTTGCAACAACCCATAGATGACCAAGGGGTACATCGCGAGGTAGAGCCCGTCGGCCGGCGAGGGGAACGGCACAGCCTCGGTGACGGCCTCGAGCACGTAGTACACGATGTCGGCGGCCAGGAACGACGCCATGCCGGCGACGATGAACTTCCAGGCACGCGCGTTCTGCGGCTTGTTCTTCCGGATCCCGATCGCGGTTCCCACGACGGCCGACAGCCCGATGCCGTTGTAGAGCACGAGCTTCGACAGCGATGTGGTGGGGAGCAAGAAGTACGCACCAGCGACGGTGATCGTCGCGAGTACGTAGACAGCCCAGGTGGTGCGCCTCATGCTTGCCCTGATCGGTGCAGGGGACCGACTTCTCAACATCGGGTTCCAGTTCGATCTGTGAGGTGGGTCTCTCGACTCTTTCGGCGTCACGCACGCCACGGTCTGGCGTCGCTCTTGATCTGACCTTGCCGGGCGTCGCTCATCGGTGGCCCTCGCCGAGTCCCGGGCGGCTGATCACTGACCGGCCGAGTCCCGTGCGGACGTCCGGGCCTTGGGTACTGTGACCGCCGTGACGGACCAGGTGACGGCCTCCGACGGCCGGGTGATCGGGGCGCGGGCCCTTCGGACCCGGCGGCGGCTGCTCGACGCCACTGCGAAACTGCTCGTCGAGAACGGTGCCCTCGATCTGCGGGTCATCGACGTGACCCGCGAGGTGGGCTCGTCGCCGGCGACCTTCTACCAGTACTTCGCCGACGTGGAGGAGGCGATCCTCGCCCTGGCCGAGGAGGCCACCGACGAAGTCGAGCAGGTCCGCGTGTACCTGGAGCCGCCATGGGACGAGACCAACGGGCGCGGCCTTGCTCACGATCTGGTGTCGGCCTTCCTCGACTACCGCGACCGCAACCAGGCCATCCTCCGGGTCCGCGACCTCAAAGCCGCCGAGAACGACCAGCGATTCCGTGGCATCCGCTTGAAGGGGTACGCGGGGTTGATGGCCGATCTCATCGCCAAGATCGAGGCCGGCAAGGTCGCCGGGAGGATCGAACCCGAGATCAACGCCTACACCGCAGCCGCGGGGGTGCTCGCCATGCTCGAGCAGCTGGCGGCTTACCAGTCGGAGATCCGCCGCCGGTCGGTGACCCGGGAGGCCATGGCCAACACCATCACGTCGATGGTGCTGCATCTCGTGACCGGGCTCGACTGACGGGCGCGATCCCCGTCGAGCCTTGTGCCGCAACGCTTCTGAAGAGCCTTCAGTTGTCTGTTAGCCTTTCGTCATGAGCCGTGACCTGCCGAAGATCATCAGCGTCGACGATCACGTGGTCGAGCCGCCGCATCTGTTCGAACGCTGGCTTCCGGCTGAGTGGCGTGACCACCCCGACCGGCCCCGGGTCGAGCGGCGCGGCATCGGTTCGATGACCTACGTCGGCGGCACCCAGTACGACATCGTGTGGGACGAGTCCCAGCCGAAGTCCGACACGTGGTTCTACGAAGACCTGGTGCAGCCCCACAAGCGTCACGTGGCCTCGGTGGGCTTCGCCCGAGACGACATGACGCTCTCGCCGATCACCTACGACGAGATGCGGCCCGGCTGCTACGAGCCGGTGGCCCGGCTGGCCGACATGGACATCGATGGTGTCGACGCCTCGCTGTGCTTCCCGACCATGCCCCGGTTCTGCGGCCAGACCTTCGCCGAGCGCAAGAACAAGGAGCTCGCCCTCGCCTGCCTGCGGGCGTACAACGACTGGATGGTCGACGAATGGTGCGGCGATGCCGGCGGCCGGTTGATCCCGCTGTGCCTCGTGCCGCTGTGGGACATCGAGCTCGCCGTCGCCGAAGTCCGCCGCAATGCGGCTCGAGGGGTCACAGCCGTGGCCTTCTCCGAGATCACCGCCAAGCTCGGCCTTCCGACCCTGCACAGCGGGTACTGGGAGCCCTTTTTCAAGGCGTGTGCCGAGACCAACACCACGGTGTGCATGCACATCGGTTCGTCGTCGCAGATGCCGGCCACGTCGGCCGACGCCCCGCCGGCAGTCGCCGCGGCGCTGAGTTTCGGCAACGCGATGAGCTCGCTCTCCGACTACGTCTTTTCGGGTGTGCTCGCCCGGCTCCCCGACCTGAAGCTCGCCTACAGCGAAGGACAGATCGGGTGGGTGCCCTACATGCTCGAGCGGATGGACGATGTCTGGGAGCAGCACCGGGCGTGGGGTGGTGTGAGGGACGTGATCACCGAGCCGCCATCGACCTTCTGGCACCGGCAGATCTTCGGCTGCTTCTACCGCGACCGGCACGGGTTGGAGTCGCTGCACCGGATCGGCGTCGACAACGTGACGTTCGAGACCGACTACCCCCACACCGACTCCACCTGGCCCGACTCGAAGAAGATCTTCGAAGAACAGGTCGCCGATCTCGACGACGAGACCGTGTGGAAGATCGCCCGGGGCAATGCCATCAGAATGCTGAACCTCGATCCCGAGACCGGACGGTGGCGCCGGCCGTGAGCCGGTCCTCGTCCCCCGCCTTCGCGTCGCCGGGTCCCACGGCGGTGCGGTCGTGAAACTCGCCCTCGGGCTCGATCTCTACCGTGGCGCCACCCTCGAGGTCCCCGTCGACCTCGTTCGACGAGCCGAGGATCTCGGCTACCACTCGGTGTGGACGGCCGAGGCGTACGGCTCCGACGCCCTGTCGCCCCTGGCTTACCTGGCGGCCGTCACCTCGCGGATCAAGCTCGGCACTGCAGTGGTCCAACTGGCGGCGCGCACGGCGGCGGCCACCGCCATGCATGCCCTCACCATCGATGCCCTCGCGGGTGGCGGGCGCATGATCCTGGGCCTCGGCGTCTCGGGTCCCCAGATCGTGGAGGGGTGGTACGGCCAACCATGGGGCTCCCCGAACGCCCGCTTGCGCGACTACGTGGCCATCATCCGCAAGGTGGTGGCACGCGAGCCGCTGGTGTACGAGGGCAAGGAGATCTCGCTCCCGTACGCGGGGCCCGGGCGCGCTGGGGCAGGGCAAGCCGTTGCGATCGATCCTGCATCCGGCCGCACCCCTGCCCGTCTGGATCGCCGCCGGTGGCCCCGCCAACTCCGCGCTCTGTGCCGAGGTCGCCGACGGGTTCCTCCCCATGGGATGGGGCGCCAACGGTCCTGACGTCTACGGACCGTCACTCGACAAGGGTTTCGCAGCTCGCGGCGGTCGACCCGACGGCTTCGAGATCTTCGGTGGGGTGAGCGTGCAGATCACCGACGACGTCGCCGGCGCGATCGCCTCGATGAAGCCGCTCACCGCGATGTACGTGGGCGGCATGGGCAGCGCCACCCACAACTATCACCGTGAGGCGATGGCGCGGCGGGGCTTCCCCGAAGCCGCCGCTCGCATCCATGAGCTGTGGCTCGCCGGGCGCAAGGACGAAGCGGTGGCCGCAGTGCCCGACGAGTACCACGACGACGGTGCACTGCTCGGCTCACCGGCCCGCATCCGATCGCGGTGGGCGTCGTGGGAACAACGTGGGCTCACCGGGCTCATCGTCCGCGGCGACGTCGAAGGGATCGAGCTGTTGGCCGACCTGGCCGGAACGAGGGAGATACCGGCGTGAGTCTGTTGCTGATCGAGGAACCGAGCGCCCACGTGCGCCGGGTGGTGCTCAACCGGCCCGAGAAGCGCAACGCCATCTCGACCCCGCTGCGCACCGAGCTGTTCGCCACGCTGCAGGCCCACGATCACGACCCAGACGTCCACGTCACGATCATCCGGGGTGCAGGTCCCTGCTTCTCGTCGGGGTACGACCTCGGCGGCGGATCGCTGATGGACGACCCGCCGTACCACACGGCGCCCGGCGACGGCGCGTGGGCCCGCCAGGTCACCGAGGGCTGGTTCTCGATGTGGGACCTCGCCAAGCCCGTCATCGCCCAGGTGCACGGGTACGCCATGGCCGGTGCCACCGAGCTGGCCCAGGCGTGCGATCTCGTCTACGTGGCGAGCGATGCCCGGATCGGTTATCCGGTCGTGCGGGTGGCGAGCCCGCCCGACTGGCCGTACCACGTGTCGTTGCTCGGCATGCGCCGGGCGATGGAGGTCATGCTCACCGGCGACGATCTCACCGGCGACGAAGCGGTGGCCTACGGCTGGGCCAACAAGGCGTTCCCCGCGGAGGAGCTCGAGGACCGGGTGCTCGCCATCGCCGCCCGCATCGCCCAGACCGCCCCCGACCTCGCGGCGATCAACAAGCGCATGGTGCACCGCCAGGCCGAGGTGCTCGGGCTGCGATCTGCCATCCGCACCGGCACCGAGTTCCAGGCGCTGGCCGGCCACCAGGCCTCGGTGGCCGAGTTCAAGAAGGACCCCCTCGCAGCCATGAAACGCATCATGGCCCCACCACCTCCCCCGACCTGACCGCCACCCGAACCCCCCGTACCGATCTGAGCGCCGGGTGCCCCACGGGCGCCGCCGCCGGGGCCAGGGACCGGGGCTGGGGCCGGGGGCTTTGCCACTGGTCTGCGGGGCTGGGGCGACTCAGACCCGTGTCGAGGTGAGTCGGGTGAGGTGCGCCTGGACCGTCGCCACCACCGCCCGAGGGTCTCCGACGACCTCCCGGAAGGTGAACTCGAGCACGGTGATGCCGAGCGATTGCAGCTCGTTGCGTCGGCGGGCGTCCTTGGCCCGGTCGGCGTCCGATGAGTGGCCCTTGGCCCCGTTGACCTCGACCACCAGTGGCAGGGGATGGAAGTCGAAGTCCACCCGGCCGACGAGTCGACCGTTGGCGATCATCGTGACTTGAGTTCGAGGGCGGGGGAGGCCGCCGTTCCTGACGGCCGCCAGGAACGATCGTTCGAGGATGCTGTGGCCGCCGGCATCGAGCAGGGCATGGTCGATCTTCCCGACGCCGTAACGCCCCGGGCCGCGGAGCTCGTGGAGCCGGCGCGCGAGGTACGCAGGCGAAGAATGCCCGCCACGGGATGCGCTGTCGACCAGGCGGGCGAGCTCGGCGGCCGGGAGATGTGGGGCCAGGTCGATGATCGTCCGCGACGCGGTCGTGACCCGATACGAGGTCACCACCCCGGCGCGGCGCAGCGTCCGCGACCGCCGCGCCGGCGGCGCGATGGCCCGTCGGACCACGGTCAGATCGGTCGAGGTCAGGGTTCGACTCGAATGGAGCCGGATACCAGCTGGGGGACAGGAGAACCCCCGGTTCGCGGTGAACTCGGCGACCGCTGGCGGTCGACCCTCGAGCTCGAACAGGCTGGCGGCCGCGCTTCGGGAGACCGCCGCCCGCTCCCCCAGTTTGAGCCATCCAGCCATCAGGGAGGACTCCCAACGATGTGGCATCCCGGGAACCTGCACGATGCCGCGCAGCACCGTCTCCCATCGGCCGCTGTGGCACCGGTGCCTGATCTGGGACGCAGTGAAGCCGAGCGAGCGGGCCTGGGCGAGCGAGGCGACGCCTTCCTGGGCGGCGGTGAGTTCGTGGAACGCGTCGTCGAGCGAGAGATGAGCCATGTCACGAGGTGTGCGCACGGCTCGCCGATCCGGCAACCCACGGCCGATTCCGACCGCCGATCCTCACCGCCGATTCTCACCGCCGATTCTCACCGCCGATTGCCGTCGACCTCCTCGACCTCCCCGCTTTGCCACTCGTCTGCGGGGCTGGGACGCCTCAGACCAGTGGCAAAGCCCGGGGGGACTGGGGGTGGGGGAACCGGTGCGGTGGGGGACCCGGAGGGGTGGGGGCTAGGAGGTGGGGAGGGCGGAGGTGGCGAAGGCTTCGAGGGAGGGGAACTCGGCGTCGTACGTGGCTGCGGTCGGTGGGGTGGCGCCGCCTCCGGCGCGCCCGGCGCGGCGGTTGATCCACACGGTGGTCATCCCGAGGGTGTTGGCCGGGCCGTGATCGTGGAACAGCGATTGGGCGACGTGCAAGATCCGGCTCCGCGGGACGTGGATCCGTTCGAACGCCAGCTCGAACGGCGCGAGGTCGGGTTTGTAGGCGCGGGCTTGCTGAGCGGTCACGATCCAGTCGAACCACACGCCGAGTCGCCGTGACGACGCCGCGAACAAGTCGTCGTCGCAGTTGGTGATGACGGCGAGCTGGTAGCGCTCCTGGAGACGGGCCAGCGCGGCCGGCGAGTCGGGAAACGCGGGCCAGTCGGGCACCGACCCGCCGAACGCTCGCACTGCCGCGTCGCCGACGGTGACGCGAAGCCGGTCGGCGATCTCGCGGACGGTCTGGGCGAGCACCGCGCGGTACCGCTGGTACGGCACCTCGGCAGTGTGCTCGAACTCGCTGAACAGGGCGAGCAGCTCCTCGTCGCTGCGGTCGGAGACCGAGTCGCCGAACGTGGCCCGTAAGGCATTGACGATGCCGGTCTCCCAATCGATCAGGGTCCCGTAACAGTCGAACGTGAGGACGTCGAACGCGGTGTAGTCGATGGTCACGCGGTCGAGACTAGACATCGTTCGACGACCGAGCGGCAGACCCTCAGCGGGCGGTGACGGTGGCGGTGTCGCGGCCGGATCGCAGGACTGTTCCCGGGGTGGCGCCGGTGGGGACCCCGTCGACGACGATGGCTGTACCGCTCACGAGCACCCGCTTGACGCCCTGCGATCCGGCCGTGAGCCGCGAGGAATCGCCCGGGAGATCGGCCACCAGAGTTGCATCGTCGGAACCGACGGTTGCCGGGTCGAAGATCCAGAGATCGGCAAAGGCTCCCTCGCGCAGCACGCCGCGGTCGGTGAGCCCGAACAGCGCGGCGGGTTGCGACGTCATCATCTGCACGGCCCGCTCTACCGGCACCAGCCGGCGGCCGTGGAGGCAGTCGCGGATGAACCGGGTCGGGTACGGCGCGCCGCACATTCGATCGAGGTGGGCACCGGCGTCGGAGCCGCCGAGCATGGCGTCGGGGTCGGCCCACAGCTCGGCCCGCATCCGCCAGGATTCGGTGTCGCCGTCCTGCGGGATGGGCCAGAGCACGGTGCGCAGCTCATCGGCGATCACGATGTCGAGCAGCGTGCCGAAGCACGATTGGCCTCGCTCGGCGGCGATCTCGCGCACGACCCGACCCTTCAACTCCGCGTTGGCCTCGGCGTACACGTCGCCGAGCACGTACTCGCCCCAATCGGCGAGCCGGCGAAAGACGCCGGCCTCGGGCGATTGCCCCAACTCCAAGAGCCGAAGGCGGGTGTCGGGGTCCTGCAGCCGGGCGATGCGCTCGGGGATCGGGACGCTGAGCACCTCCTGCCACCCGGGGATCAGCCAGATCCCGCAGAAGTTGGCGAAGCTCATGTTCATCGGCACCTGCACGGGCATCGTGAGGGCGACGACCCGACCGCCGATCGTCGCGGCCCGCCTGCTCGCGGCCAGCTGTCGCGGGATGCGCTCGGGCACCCGTGAATCGACGGTGAGCACGTTCCAATTCAGTGGGCGGTTGGCAGCGGCCGACATGCGGCCCAACAGATCGATCTCGTTGTCGGAGAACTGATCGAGGCATCCGGGCACGATGCCTTCGAGCGTGGTGCCCGCGTGGCGGCCGGCCTCTTCGCACAACGCGAGCAGCTCCTCCTCGCTCGCCCACCGGCTGGCCACCGGCTCGCCGTCGCCGTCGCTGTGTGACGACGAGGTGGTGAACGAAAAGCCGAGTGCGCCGGCTTCGATGGCGGCGGTCAGTTCGGCGCGCATGGCAGCCAGCTGGTCGGCGGTCGCCTCCGAACCAACGGCGTCGGTGCCCATCACGTAGCGCCGGATCGCGCAGTGTCCGGCGAGGAATCCGGCGTTCACCGAGATGGCGCCGTCGAGCCTTCCGAGGTAGTCGGCGAACGACTCCCACGACCAGTCGGTGCCGTGCTCGAGGGCGGCCAGGGGCATGCCCTCGACGCGTGCCATCATCTTGCGGAGGTAGTCGGCGTCGCCGGGACGCAGGGGTGCGAGTGTGAAGCCGCAGTTGCCGCCGATCACGGTGGTGACGCCGTGGACGCTCGACGGGCTGGCCGTCGGGTCCCACAGGAGCTGGGCGTCGTAGTGGGTGTGCGGGTCGACGATGCCCGGCGCCACCATCATCCCGGTCGCATCGGTGACGACGCGCGCCTCGTCGGTGATCGTTCCAGGCGCCGCGATGGCGACAATGCGGCCGTCGCGGACGGCGACGTCGGCCACGAAGCCGGGCGCTCCCGTGCCATCGACCAGGGTGCCCCCGCAAATCAGCTCGTCGAGCATTTTCTCGTCCCTTCTCGACCGTCGGGCCCCTTCGGGAATCTGACGGTGTGTCAGATTGTACCCTTGCGTCGGGGAAGCCATGAGAGACGGAGGGGTTCGAATGCAGTGGCGTGACAAGGAGTGGAAGCTGCTCATCGGCGGGGAGTGGGTGGCCGGTGATGGAGGCACCTACCCGATCGTCAATCCGGCCACCGAGCAGGTCGAGGCCCACGCCCCTGAAGCGAGCGTGGCCCAGGCGCTCGCCGCAGCTCGAGCAGCCCGCGAAGCGTTCCCGGCCTGGGCCGCCACGCCTGCCGCCGTGCGCGGCGCACTGCTCGCCAAGGTCGCCGAGAAGCTCGCCGAACGCCAGGCCGATCTCGTGCCGATGATCATCGCCGAGACCGGTGCGACGGCGATGGTGGGGTCGCGCATGCAAGTGCCGGTCGCCATCGAGCGCTTCACCAGGTACGGACGCGACGCCGCCAAGGACATCCGCGTCACGTTGCCTCCGTCGCCGATGGCGGCCACCCCGCTCGCCCCGGGCGGATTGATGGGCGCGATCGTGAATCGCCAGCCGGTCGGGGTGGTGGCCACCATCTCGCCGTACAACTTCCCGCTCGTCAACCAGGCCGGAAAGGTGGCCCCGGCGTTGGCTGTCGGCTGCACCGTGGTGATGAAGCCGGCGCCCCAGGATCCGCTCGCGGTGATCGTCCTGGCCGAGATCATGCACGAGGTCGGGTTCCCGCCCGGCGTGGTGAACGTGATCACCTCCTCGGCCCCCGAGCCCTCCGCTGCGCTCACCGACACCATCGATGTCGACATGATCTCCTTCACCGGGTCGACCGCCGTGGGCCAGCGGATCTACCAGTCGGGTGGCCGCACCATGAAGCGGCTCCTCCTGGAGCTCGGCGGCAAGGGCGCCGGCATCGTGTTCGGCGATGCCGATGTGGCCGCCGCAGTCGGGGCGATCGGCAGCGTGTGGTCGTTCCACAGCGGCCAGATCTGCACGGCGCCGACCCGGGCGATCGTCCACCGTTCGGTGTACGACGAGGTGGTCGAGAAGTTGGCGGGCTATGCGAGTGCGCTGAAGGTGGGCGATCCGACCTCGATGGAGACCATCGTCGGCCCGGTGATCTCGGCCGCGCAGCGCGACCGCATCGAGGGCTACATCGCCACCGGCGCGAGCGAGGGGGGCGAGTTGGTGGTCGACGGCCGTCGACCCGCCGGACTCGACACAGGCTTCTACGTCGCGCCGACCCTGCTCGCCGGATGCACCACCGACATGACGCCGGTGCGCGAAGAGATCTTCGGACCGGTCGTCGTGGTGTTGGCCTTCGACGAGGAGGAAGAGGCGATCGCCATGGCCAACGCCAGCGAGTTCGGCCTCTACGACTACGTGTTCTCCAAGGACTCCGAGAAGGCATACCGGGTGGCCGGCCGTCTCCGCTCCGGCAATGTGGGGGTGAACACCGCGCAACGCAATCACGAGACGCCGTTCGGCGGGTTCAAGATGAGTGGTGTCGGTCGAGACGGCGGCGACTTCGGGTTGCACGCCTACACCGAGATGCAGTCGGTGGTGTGGCCCGGATGAGACCCTTCCTGTCGGATGTCCGCGTGATCGAGTGCTCGTTGCTCGGCCCCGCCGCGATCACCTCGCACCTCGTCGATTTCGGGGCCGAGGTCATCAAGGTCGAGGCACCCGGGGGCGACTACGTGCGCCAGATGACGTGGCCGATCATCGAAGGCACCTCGCTGCTGCACTTACACGTCAACCGCGGCAAGCAGTCGGTGACGATCAACCTGAAGAAGCCCGAGGGTCTCGCCGTGCTCGAGGACCTGGTGCGCTCGGCCGACGTGCTGGTGGAAGCCATGCGCCCCGGGTTCTTCGCCAAGCTCGGCCTCACCTTCGAGCGGTTGTGCGAGCTGAACCCCAAGATCGTGGTGTGCACGATCTCGGGGTACGGCGCCACCGGGCCGTACCGCAACCTGCCGAGCCACGGCATCGCGTACGACACGTGGTCGGGGCAGATCAAACCCATCGTCGACGACGCCGGCTTCACCCGCTTGCCCGACCAGACGAACATCGGCATCACCGCCGGGCCGGCGTTCGGCGCGATGGCGATCCTCGCCGCGCTCGTGCGGGCCCGGACCACCGGTGAGCCGGCCTCGATGGAGATCGCGCAGTCCGACGCGTCTGCCTACTTCGACTGGTACCGCATCGAGACGTGGAAGGCCTACCAGCGCCCGGAGTCCGAGGTCACCGGCAATGCGTCCGACGATTTCGAGCGCCGCGCGCCCGGCGTCGGTGGGATGTGGGGCGGGGTGCGCTACCAGGTGTACGCGTCGGCCGACGGCCATGTGCTGTTCATGGCGTCGGAGCAGTCGTTCTGGAAGAACTTCTGCGCCGGTGTCGGCCGCCTCGATCTGTTCGAGCGGTGGCCCGGCTCGAAGTACGCCGATCACGCCCGCGACAACCTCGAGCTGCAAGCGGTGCTGCGCGACATCTTCGCCAGCAAAACCTCGGCGGAGTGGCTGGCGTTCGCCGACGAGCACAACACCACGATCGCCCCGGTGAACACTCCCCAGAACGTGATCGACGATCCGCAGTTCCAGGATCGCTTCACGTGGGCGAGCGCCGAACAACTCGGCGCCGAGCAGCTGCTGTTCCCGCTCCACATCGAAGGCGAGGAACTCCCGGTGCCCACCATGGCGCCAACCCCGGGGGAGCACACCGATGCGGTGCTGACCGGGGTGTTGGGCTACGACGCGGCGAAGGTGGCGGCCATCCGGGCCAGTGGCGCGCTGGGCTGAGGAGATTCAGCCCAGCGGGTGGGGGTGCGCGGTGGGCTGGATCATCGCATCGGTGCCGCCGTCGACGAAAACCGTCTGCCCGACGATGTAGCTGGCCTTCGTGGACAGCAGGAAACAGATCACCTCGGCGATCTCGGTGGGCTTGCCGTAACGCTGCTGGGCGATGGGGATCGAGGCCAGGACCTTGCTCATCTGCGGGTCGTCGATGAGCGGTTTGGTCATGTTCGTCTCGATCACCCCCGGCGCGACGGCGTTCATCCGGATGCCGGCGCCGGCCCATTCCGGGCGCACGCTGTTGGCCCGCATCCAGTGGGCCAGGGCGAGCTTCCCCGACGCGTACGCCATGTGCGGGTACAGCGGTGTGAAGTACGCCTGCGCGGCGGCCTCGCCCTGTTCGTACACGGCCGCGGTCTCGTACGACACCCCGGGTGTGGTGGTGGTGGAGTTCGACGAGATCAGCACGACTGCGGGGTCGGTTCCCGCAGCGAGCGCCTCGCGGAGACCGGTGACGAGCGCGAGCACGCCGAAGTAGTTGATCGCCACCACCTTGGCCGGTTCGACACCGCTCACGCCGGCGCACGGGACCAAGCCGTCGAGCACACCGCCGCAGGCCGCCAGCACCCCGTCGATGGCGGCCGTGCGTCCGGCAGGAGTCGAGAAATCGGCGGCGATCTCGGCCCCCTGCAGGTCGACGCCGATGACGCGATGACCGGCTGCCTGCAGCTGGAGGGCGGTTGCCTGCCCGATGCCCGACGCCGACCCGGTGACACAGAAATTCCCCATATCTGACACACTGTCAGATCCGTGGGAGCCAACGAGCACGAAGGGATCAGCCCCGATGCACATCGGTGATTCGCCCGAGGAGGCCGCCTTCCGGGCCGAGTGCCGGATCTGGCTCGAGGAGCATGCCGCGCCCCGCACCGCGAAGCCGTCCGACGCGTACACCGGCGGCGCCGAGCAACTCGCCGCGCACACTGCGGCCTGCCGGCGCTGGCAGCGAGAGCTCTACGACGGCGGATGGGCCGGCATCGCGTGGCCGACCGCGTTCGGGGGGCGGGGCGGCACCGCGATGCAGTCGGCGATCTTCGCCGAGGAGCAGGCCAAGTTCGACGTCTCGACCGGTTCGTTCTCGGTCGCGGCAGGAATGGTCGCCCCGACACTGATGGTGCACGGCACCCGCGAGCAACAAGCCGCCCACCTCGACGGCATCCTGCGTGGCGACCAGATCTGGTGCCAGTTGTTCAGCGAACCCGGCGCCGGTTCCGATCTCGCCTCGCTCGCGACGCGTGCCGAACGCGACGGCGACGAGTGGGTGGTGAACGGCCAGAAGGTCTGGACCAGCTTCGGCCAGTTCGCCGAGTTCGGCATCCTGCTCGCCCGCACCGATCCCGACGCGCCCAAGCACAAGGGCATCACCTATTTCATCGTCGACATGCACACGCCCGGCATCGAGGTCCGCCCGCTGAAGCAGATGACCGGCGCTTCACACTTCAACGAGGTGTTCCTGACCGACGTACGCATCCCCGCCGCCAACGTGGTCGGCCAGGTCAACGAGGGGTGGAAGGTGGCCCACACCACGCTCGGCAACGAGCGGGCCTTGATCGGCGGGAGCAGCGGGCAGTGGTCGTTCCCGGAGCTCGTGGCCGAGGTTCGCCGCGCCGGCAAGGCCGACGATCCGGTCGTGCGCCAGCAGCTCGCTGCGGTGTACACCCGGATCAGCCTGCTGCAGTACTTCGGGTACCGCATGCGCACGGCATTGAGCCGGGGTGAGCAACCCGGTGCCGAGGGATCGGTCATGAAGCTGTTCGTGTCGCGCCACGCAGTCGCGACGAGCAACCTGGCGATGTCGGTGCTCGGCGCCGACGGCATGCTGGCGGCGCCCGATGCGCCCACAGGCGGGCTGTGGCAGTCGGTGCTGCTCGGGCAGTACGGGATCCGCATCGGTGGGGGCACCGACGAGGTGCAGGGCAACGTGATCGGCGAGCGCGCCCTCGGCCTGCCGCGTGAGCCGTCGAACGACCGCGAGGTGTCCTGGCGCGCCTCGCTCAAGTAGCGCGTCGGGTCAGCGCTCCGGGCGGGGCATGCGTCCGGCGAGCGACGCGACCGTGGTGAGCGCACCGATGAGGGCGAGGGCGCCGAGCGCGGCGGCGATTCCAGGCGACGCGTTCCGATCGACGATGCCGGCGACGGCGAGAACCACCACGGCAAAGCCGGCGATCCACACCGCGAACCGGTGGTTGATGAACGCGGCGAGCCCGGCGGCGGCGGCGGGCGCGAACGGGACCAGGATGAGCGGGCCGTTGTCGATCCAGAACGGCGGCTTGTTCAGGACTCGCGCCGAGTCGGCCACCGCGATCAATCCCACCACCACGGCCGCCCACCCGAGCGTCAGCACCCAGTGCCACCCGACGGTCAGCTCACCGGGCTTCGGGAACGTCGCGGCCTGGTTCGGCGGCGGCGGGGGCGGGGGCGGCGCGGGTGTCGGTTCGTAGTGTGGCGGCGGCGGGATCGGCACCATTCGGGGGCGCACGCTAACCGACGGACACCCGAGGAAACCGGGCACTAGCCTCGTGACTTCTATGTCGAGCGTGGAGCGACCCGAGGCGGAGCGACCGAGTCTGTCGGTCTTCTTCCCGATGTACAACGAGGAAGAGAACATCCGTCCGGCCCTCGCCACCGCGGCGGAGACATGCGAAGTCCTCGTGAACACCGGCCAGATCAGGTCCTATGAGCTCGTCGTGGTCGACGACGCATCACAGGACGCCACCGGCAAGATCGCCGACGAGCTGGCGGCGGCCGACCCGCGCATCCGAGTGGTGCACCACCCGGTCAACCGCAAGCTCGGCGGGGCGATGAAGAGCGGGTTCGCCGCCTCCGTCGGCGAGCTGATCCTGTACTCCGACGCCGATCTGCCGTTCGACATGAACGAACTGGCCAAAGCGGTGCGGGTCCAGCGGCTGTACGACGCCGACATCGTCAGCGTCTACCGGCACGATCGCACCACGGAGGGCCTGCTCCGTTCGGTGTACACCCACGCCTACAACGCCCTGCTGTGGGTGCTGTTCGGGCTGCGCATCCGCGACGTCAACTTCTCGTTCAAGCTGTGCCGCCGGGCCATCTTCGACCAGATCACCCTCGAGAGCGAGGGCAGCTTCATCGACGCCGAGTTGTTGATCCGGGCCGAGCGGCTGGGCTTCCGGATCGTGCAGTTCGGCACCGACTACTTCCCGCGCATCCGGGGGACCTCCACCCTGGCGTCTCCGACGGTGATCCTGAAGATCGTCTCCGAGATGCGATCGCTGCGGCGGGAACTCAAACTCATCCGCCCGGCGGCCAGATAGCGTTCTGGACGTCGCGTGAACGGGAGGGTCAACGGGTTGGAGCCGCGCAGCTTGCGGAACTGGGCACCGGCCATCGTGGCCGCGGTCGTGTTCGCAGGAGTGATCGGGGCGACCCTGGTCACGGGCAGTGACGATGGCGCCGCGGGTGGTGCCGGTCCATCCACGTCGGCAGCCTCCGACCAAGTGGTCGAGACCACGACACCCAACACGTTGCCCGGGTTCACCACCACCACGCTGGCCTTCGAGCCCCTGAACCAGACCCTGGGACCCAACTCGGCCGGATCGGCTGTCGAGGCCCTCCAGCAGCGGTTGAAGGATCTGGCGTTCGATCCGGGCCCGGTCGACGGCTACTACGGCAAGGCCACCCAGGCAGCGGTGTGGGCCTACGAGAAGCTGGTGCTGGGTGTGCCCCGCGAGGAGGCCACCGGGCAGGTGACGCCCGAGACGTGGGCACACATGCACGGCAACGTCGAGATCCTGCCCGAACGACCGAGCTCGACGTCCACCCATCTCGAGGTGTACCTCGTCCCACAGGTCGCCGTGTTGTTCAAGGACAACCGGCCGGCCCTGATCACCCACGTGAGCACCGGCAGCGGCGAGGTGTGGACCGAGGAGATCACCATCGACCCCGGGACCCCCGAGAACGAGGGCACCGAGCCGATCGAGAAGGTGCTGACCGGCAACTCGATCACTCCCGGCGGCACCTACACCTTCACACGGGAGTACAAGGAAGGCGACGGGTGGCGAACCGGGGCCCTCGGCCGCATGTACAAACCGGTGTACTTCAACTACGGGGTGGCGGTGCACGGTTCGTCGAACGTGCCCAACGAACCGGCATCGCACGGATGCGTCCGCATCCCGATGCACATCGCCGAGTACTTCCCCGACCTCGTCAAGAAGGGCGACGCCGTCTTCGTCTTCGATGGCGTGAAGTCGCCCGAGATCTACGGTCGCCAGCCACCGCCGTTCGATCAGGACATCACCCCCACGACCACCACGATCGTGACCACCACCTCGGCACCCACCGCGACCACCGGACCGAAGACGTCGACCAGCGCGCCGGGCTCCACCACGGCGCCGACCACCACCACGACGGCCGCGTCGCCCCCGCCGAGCACGACGACCACCACCACCACGGTCCCGCCGACCACCGCGTCGGGTCAGCTGCCCTGACCTCCCCGGCAACCGGCTTGCTCAGAAGCCGAAACGCTCCTGGCAGGCGCTGAACTGGCCGAGCACGCCCTGGCGGAACGCCACCACCTTGTCGAACGGGGTGCCGTTGTCGTCGGCATCCTCGGACTCGTCGCCCGCCGCGATGGCCGTCGAGACCGCTTCGTCGAGATCGCCGGGGGAGAGCACCGCCCGCCCCTCGATCGGGATCCCGTTGAACTCCTCGGGGAGCACGCTGTGGGCGAAGCTGCCGACCATGCAGTCGGCGGCGAGCGCCCGCTCCTCTCCGTCGGCCGCCGCGCCGAGTGCGTCGAGCACTGCCTCGGACCAGGCCGTGGCGATCACGTAGCCCACCCCGAAGTCACGGAGAGTCGGATTGTTGTAGATCTCGACGATGCCGGTCTGCTCGACGAAGACCGTGGTGCTGGCCGGGCAGTAGAACGCCACGCTGAAGATGCTGTCGGGCACCGGGTCGCAGACGCTGGCCGGGTCGTCGGTGTAGGTGCCGAGGGTGATCGTGGGTACGCCGGGCGCCGTTGCCGGCCAGAACTTGTTCAGCTCCTCGGCAAGCAACCCGAAGATGTCCTGGGCGCCCTCCACGTCGGGATCGTCCTCGAGGGGAGCGTTCTCCTGCGATTCGATGTCGAGGCGGGGGTCGTAGCCGAATTGGATGACGGTGGGCTTGTTCTCGGGATACGTGGCGCACTGGACAGTGCCGTTGCGGAAGCCGTCCTCGAACGCGCCGACCCGGTCGAACGCCGAGCCATGCGCCAGCGGGTCAGCCGTCTCACCGAACGCGGTGGTGCCCGGCTGGTCGCGCACGAAGATCATCGCTTGCAGGGCGTTCGCCAGATCCTTGTCCTCGAACGAGATCTCGGTGCTCTCGCCCCGTGCGAGGTGCGCGACCCAGGCGCCGGCGAAGCAGTCGGCCTGCTGCTCCATGAAGATCGTCTCGTCCTCATACGGGATTCGCCCCTGGATGGCGTGGCCCCATTCGTGGGCCATCACCACCCCGAACGCGATCTCGCCGAGCTCGCCGATCAGTTGCGGGATCAACTGGGCGTCGTCGTAGGCGATGAAGTCGGCGTCGGTGCAGTAGAACGCGTTCAGCTCGACGGCCGAGTAATCGGTGGTCGGCTCGCCGCAGCCCGGCGTCACCGATGAGCCGGGTTCCATGGCGTGCACGCCGTTGGCCAATTCGACGTAGTCGCTGCCGTAGGTGGCCGGGAACTCGTTGCGCCAGAAGTTCTGGATGTCGTTGACGACCGCCTCGACGTACTCGTCGTACTCCCTCGGGGTCTTGTCGTCGGGCAGGGTGAACTCGGGTCCACCCGCGTCGGGCAACGGTGGCTCGGTGGCGGTGGGCTCCTCCACCACGGTGGTGTCGGTGGGCTCCTCCGCGATGGTGGTGTCGGTCGGCTCTTCGGGAGTCGGTTCGAACGGGCTGTCGGGCTGGGTGTCCTCGGGCGCGAGTGTTGCGCCTCCACGAGTCCGCACCGCAGGATCGGTGACGGCGCAGGACGAGACCACCAGCAGGCCGACGAAACCTGCGGCGAGCAGCGAGGTGGGGCGTCGGCTCACCCGGGCGATCCTAGGCGGGCGACGATGGAGCGCAGTTCGGCGGCCTCCTCGGTCTGGACGAGCGCCATCGCGCGTGCCGCGTCGCGAACCCGGCCGGTGGTCGCATGGTCGGCGGCGTGTTCCGCCATCACGATGCCGCCCTCGTGATGGGCGATCATCAGCTCGGCGAACAACGTCTCGGCCTCGGGGCCCGACGCCGCCTCGAGCCGGTCGAGCTCGGCCTCGCTCGCCATGCCGGGCATCCGGTCGAGCGGGACGGGTTGGCCCATCCAGTCCATCGCGATCTCGCTCGAGTTCTCCTCGGCGGCGCCGAAGGAGCCCAGGATCTCGACCATCACGCCGGTCTCCAGTTGCTGGGAGAGCAGGATCTCGGCGGCGATGGTGCGAAGGAGCGGATCGATGTCGTCGGTCTGCAGCAACGTCAGGCTCATCAGCACCGCCTGGTCGTGGTGGGAGCGCATGTCCTGGAGGAAGCCGACGTCGACACTGTCGGCTCCGGGTTGGTCGTCGGTGGCGATCAGGACTGCACCGACCCCGAACAACGTGGCGGCCACCGCGACTGCCGCGACCCGCCACCAGCTGTAGTACCAGGGCAACTCGATGAGCTCGCCACCGGTGGGGTCCGCGGCGGTGGATTCCGGGGTGTCCTCGATCGGGGCGGCGGGCGCGACATCGTTCACTGGGGTGGACGCTATCCGTGACGCGAACGGCGTGACCATCGCTCCCCGATGCTTGTGCCGGGCAAGGACATCGACCACCCGCATGGCGAGAAGTAACTTGTGTCACTCGGGGTGACCTAGTCTGCCCCGACCGCCAACGAAGGGGGAAGGGCGTGGCCGTACTCGACGTCGACGACGTCACGGTGCGTTTCGGGGGGATCACCGCACTCGACGGGTTGTCGTTCACGATCGACTCCGGCCAGATCTGCGGCCTCATCGGTCCGAACGGTGCCGGCAAGACCACGATGTTCAACGTCGTGAGCCGGATCTACGAGCCGAGTGGTGGCCGGGTCCGATTCGCCGATCAGGACCTGCTCGCCCTGGCGCCCCACCAGATCGCGTCGGCCGGGATCGCCCGGACGTTCCAGAACCTGGCGTTGTTCCCCACGATGACACTGCTCCAGAACGTGATGGTCGGCGCCCACTGCCAGGGCAAGATCGGGTTCGCCCGGGCCATCTTGCGCATCGGCGCCGGTCGCGAGAACAAGGCCACCCAGGCCGAAGCGGGCGAGTTGCTCGATCGGCTCGGGCTCGCACCGCTGGCCCACCACCCGGCCGCCGGCTTGCCGTTCGGCACCCTGAAGCGCCTCGAGATCGCCCGAGCGCTCGCGGCCAAACCATCGTTCCTCCTGATGGACGAACCGGCCTCCGGCCTGACCCACGGCGAGGTCGACGAGCTCGCCTCCACCATCCAACGCATCCGCGACGAGTTCGGCCTCACGGTGCTGCTCGTCGAACACCACATGGCAATGGTCATGGGGATCTCCGACAAGGTGGTGGCGATGGAGTTCGGTCGCAAGATCGCCGAGGGCACCCCCGACGAAGTCCGGCGCGACCCGCACGTGATCGCCGCCTACCTGGGAGCGGCGGGGTGAACGCGGCGCCGTTGCTCAATGTCACCGGCCTGCACGCCGGCTACGGGCAGATCGAGGTCCTCCACGGACTCGACCTGGTCGTCAACCCGGGTGAGGTGGTGGTGGTGCTCGGAGCCAACGGCGCCGGCAAGACCACCACGATGCGAGCCATCTCCGGCGTGATTCCCCGACGCGGCGAGGTGACCTTCGAAGGGCAGGCGATCCACAAAGCGCAGCCCGACTCGATCGTCGCGATGGGCCTGGCCCAGGTGCCCCAGGGCCGCGGCACGTTCGCCGATCTCTCGGTCGAGGACAACCTGCGGGTCGGGGCCTACAGCCGGTCGGGTGGCGACGTCGATGCCGATGTCGACAAGTGGTTCTCGGTCTTTCCCCGGCTCGCCGAGCGCCGTGCCCAGAAGGCCGGCAGCATGTCGGGCGGCGAGCAGCAGATGCTGGCCATCGCCCGGGCGATGATGAGCCGCCCCAAGCTGTTGTTGTGCGACGAACCGAGCTTGGGGTTGGCGCCGTTGATCACCCAGGAACTGTTCGGGATCATCGCTGAGCTGAACCGCGACAGCGGCTTGGCCGTGCTGCTCGTCGAGCAGAACGCCAACCTCGCCGTGCAGATCGCCCACCGGGTGTACCTGCTCGAGACCGGCACGATCGTGGCGAGCGGCACCGCCGAGGAGATCTCGTCAGACGACAGCATCCGCAAGGCCTACCTGGGGTACTGACCATGGAACGACTGCTGCAATACGTCTTCGACGGACTCTCCTCGGGCGCCATCTACGCCCTGTTGGCGCTCGGGTTGGTCGTGGTCTACCGGGGAACCGGCAACCTCAACTTCGCGCAGGGCGAGATGGCGATGTTCTCGACCTTCCTGGTGTGGGAGATGCAGGATCGAGGCATCCCGCTCGTGCTCGCCACGGCGCTCGGCATGGTGCTGAGCTTCGTGCTCGGAGCGGGGATCGAGGTGTCGCTCATCCGGCCGGTCGGCAAGAAATCGCCCGTTGCGGTGTTCGTGGTGTCGATCGCGCTGTTCCTCGGTCTCAACTCCCTGGCGTCGTCGATCTGGGGAGCGTTGCCGCCCGAGGGGATGCCCAATCTGTTCCCTGCCGAGCCCGACGACTTCGTGCGGGTCTTCGGCGCGGTGTGGCGCTACAAGTCGATCGGGATCCTGGTGGTGGCTCTCGCCATCACCGGGCTGCTGTTCTTCTTGTTCCAGAAGACCAAGTTCGGTCTCGCCATGCGGGCGGTGGCGAGCAACCCCGATTCGTCGCGTCTCGTCGGCATCCGTACCGGCTCGGTGTTGATGGCTTCGTGGGGCATCGCGGCGGCGATGGGCGCCCTGTCGGGAACACTGGTCGCGGGCAACAACGGCGAGGTCAACGCCAACTTGATGTTCACCATCTTCATCTACGCCTCCGCCGCGGCGACGCTGGGCGGCTTCGACAGTCCGGGCGGGGCCGTGATCTCGGGCCTGTCGATCGGCGTGATCGAGAACTTGGCTGCGGGCTACCAACCGGAGTGGATCGGCCAGGAGCTCCGCCTGGCGGTCGCGCTGCTCATCATCTTCATCGTCTTGCTGTTCAAGCCTTCGGGTTTGTTCGGCTCGGCACGGGTCGAGAGGGTCTAGTGGATCAGATGCTGTGGAACCCGTGCGCCGAGATGGGAATTCGGCCTGATCCACCGTCCGGAACGGGAGGCGCGCCGTGATCAAGCTCCGTGAGAACAGCGCCGGCCATTGGGCGTTGCGAGCCGTGGGTGCGGTGTTGATCGTGCTGTTCGTGCTGTATTTCCCGGCCCGCGCCGAGACGGCGCGGATCAGCCAGATGGCCGACGCGTACGTGCTGATCATCGCTGCGATGGCGCTGAACCTGGTGTTCGGCTTCACCGGCCAGATCTCCATCGGTCACTCGGCCTTCTTCGGGATCGGTGGCTATGCCACGGCGATCCTGGTGAAGGACCACGGGTGGAGTCCCGGGTACACGTTCTACGCGGCCGCCGCGATCGCGTTCGCCGTCGGGTGCCTCGTGGCCCTCCCGGCATTGCGGATCAAGGGGATCTACCTGGCTCTCGTCACCCTCGCAGTGGCAGTGCTGTTCCCCACCCTGATCAAGTGGCAGAAGCTCGAGTGGCTCACCAACGGCCCGAAGGGCATCGACAGCGTTCGCTACGACGAGATCCCGACGTGGCCGCTGATCGGAGAGCTGAAAGGCCGCGAGGGCCGCGCCGAGTTCGCCTACTGGCTCGCGCTGCTCGTGCTCGTCATCGTCTACCTCGTGTGTCGGGGCATCGTGAAGAGCCGGGTCGGGCGATCTCTCGTGGCCATCCGCGACAACGAGACCGCCGCGGCGGTGATGGGCGTGAACCTCGCCGCCACCAAGACCCTGGTGTTCGGCGTGTCAGCCGCCCTGTGCGCCACGGCGGGGTCGCTGTCGACCTTGCGCACCGGCGTGGCCACCCCCGACGGCCAGTACGTCACCCTGCTCGGCTCGATCATCTTCCTGCTGATCATGGTGGTCGGCGGGGCAGGCACGCTGGCCGGGCCCATCGTCGGTGGCCTGGCCTATGTCTGGCTCGACAACACCACCCGTGACGCCGGCGCATCGGGCAAGGGCATCATCGGTTGGCTGTTCGGTTGGAGCGACCAATCGCCGGCCACGCTGATCCTGGCCATCGTGCTGATCGTGCTGATGTTCGTCGCGCCGTACGGACTCGTCGGACTGGCCAAGCGTCTCAGTCGTAAGGTACTCATGATCGTTCCTCACCCGGTCGGAAACGCCGGGGGATCGAACACCGGTGTCGGCGCCGTGACCGCCGACGCCGTTCCCAGCCCACACTGACAGGGGAGAACATGATCCGAACCAATCGGAACCGACTGCTCGCCGTAGCGGCCGCCGGAGCACTCGTGCTCGCGGCCTGCGGGAGCGACGACGGCGGCGACGCCGCCGAGACCACCGACGCAGCCACCGAGACCGTCGTCGAAGAGCCGGAGTCGACCGAGGCGCCCGCGACCGACGACACCGAGGCACCCGCGACCGACGACACCGAAGCTCCCGCGACCGACGACACCGAGGCCGCCGAGCCGGCGGGCGACGGGTGGGTCGTCGACACCGAGGACTGTGTCGACCCCGAACTCGCCAACGAGCCGATCGAGGGCTCACTCAGCATCGGCTCCGTGATGCCGCTGTCGGGTGGGGCTGCCGCCGCGGCGTTCGCGCCGGTCGCCGACGGGCTCAAGGCATACATCGACTACGCCAACGAGAACGGCCTGCTGCCCGGGGTCGAGCTGTCGCTCGCGATCGAAGACGACCAGTACAACAAGGACCTCACGCCGGGTTCGGTCGAGAAGCTGCTCGACGACGGCGTCGAGATCTTCAGCGGCATCATCGGCACGCCGAACAACCAGGCCGTGCGCGACCTGCTCAACGAGGAGTGCGTGCCTCAGCTGCTGGCGCTCACCGGCTCACCCCAGTGGGGCGAGGTCGAGGACTACCCGTGGACCACTGGAGCGCTGATCCCGTACGGGCTCGAGTCGCGTGCCTATTCGGCCGACATCCAGTCGAACTTCCCCGATGGCGCCGATGTCGCCATGTTCTACGTGAACAACGAGTTCGGCCTGTTCTACGCCGAGGCGTTCGAGGAGTTCACCGATGAGTACGGCATCACGATCGTCGACACCCAGACGATCGAGGCCGCCGACTCGGCACCACCGACGGCGCAGGTGAACAGCATCGCCGGCAAGCTGCCCGACGCCATCATGGCCGTGCCGCTCGGTGCACAGTGCGGAACGTTCCTGTCCGAGGTCGCCAATGCCAAGGCTGCCAACCCGGGCTGGGAGCCGCGGGTGTACGTGACCAACACGTGCGCCTCGGCGTTGATCATCGCCCTCGCCGGACCGGCCGCTGACGGGATGTACACCTCCGCCTCCGCCGGGCTCATCGACATCGGCAATCCGGAAGTCGTGGCCGCCAGCCCGGGCGGGCAGGCGTTCGTCGACTACATGACGGGCCTCGGCAAGGCCGACGTGGCAGCGACTGCAGGTGCGGGGTGGAACGTCGGTGAGGTCACCGTGGCCATCTTGAAACAGGCGGCCGAGTCACCCGACGGTCTCACCCGGGCGTCGATCATCAACGCCGCTCGGAACTTCACCTACACCGCATCGCTCGCTCGCGAAGGCGTGGTGTACAAGATGAACGGCGTCGACGATGCCTACCTCGCGGAGTCGCTGCAGATCACGCAGTACGACGCCGCGGCGAAGATCTTCAACGACGTCGGTGAGCTGATCACCGAGTTCGAGAGCAGCTGACCGGCGCGGCGCCCGCCGCGTCCCCATGGTGCAGGACAGCCCGCCCTTCGGGGCGGGCTGTCCGCGTCAGCTGGGGTGCTCGGCGTCGGCCAGGACCCAGAGCAACGCGGTGAGCGACAACCCGTCGCCGATCTGCCCGGCCTTCATGGCCGCCCGGACCTCGGCCCACGTCCGCCACTCGACCCGCTCTGACTCGCTGGCGTCGGGCGGATCGCCGACATGAGCGGCGCCCTCGGCCCGGAAGAGGTGGAACGTGGCGTCGCTCGTGCCGTTGTGGGGGTAGTAGCTGGTCAGGTGATGCAACGGGCCGGGCCGCCAACCGGTCTCCTCGTACGCCTCACGGGCGCCGGCCTCAGCGGGCGTCTCGCCGGGGTCGATCCGCCCGGCGGGGATCTCCCAGCCGTACGTGTCGGTGGTGAACCGGTGCCGCCACAACAGCAACACGCCCCGGTCCGGGTCGGTGACCACCACCCCGGCCGCATGGCACGGCATGCGCAGCACGTGGTGCTCGAAGCGTTCGCCGCCCGGGATCTCGATGTCGGTGAGGGCGAGTCGCATCCACGGGCTGTCGTAGATGATCCGCTCGCCGTGCACGGTCCAGCGCATGAAAGTCCTTCCGGTTCAACTCGTGACCGCGGGTGCAGCTGCGGTCGAAGGACGGTCGGGCTGCCGGCCGGTTCGAACGGCGTCGACCGCGATCAGCACCAACCCGACCCACACGAGCGCGAAGCCGATCAGGCGGGCAACGTCGAATGGTTCGTCGAAGACGACGATGCCGAGGAGGAAGTTGATCGTGGGGACCAGATAGGAGATCGGCCCGAGGATGGTGAAGGGCACATGGCGGGCCACCACTGCGAACAGCAGCAGTGGCACCGCCGTGATCACCCCGGCGAACGCGACGTAGCCGAGTTGTGCGGTCGAGGCGCCGGCGAACAGATCGCCCCGTAGCGCGGCGAGGGCCACGAACGCGGCCGCCGGGGGGCCGATCAGGAACGTCTCGCCGGCGAGGCTCTGCACCGGCGACAGCGGGATCTGGCGCTTCAACACGCTGTAGCACGAGAAGGTCGCGGCCAGCACGATGGCGACGAACGGCACCCGGCCATAGGCACCGACGAGGACGAGAAACGCGGCGGCGCCGAATGCGATGGCGGCGCGTTGTGCGGGCCGCGACGGCTTGTGGAACACCACGATGCCCAGCACCATGGTGACCAGCGGGGCGAGGAAGTACCCGAGCGCGGTTTCGACGACCCGGTCGTGGCCGACGGCCCACACGTAGGTCATCCAGTTGGCGCTGATGAGCAGCGAGGCGAGCAGGAGCCGGGCGAGGAGGTGAGAGCTGCCGAAGGCGGCGATGAGACCGCTCCACTGGTGGGTGACGCCGAGGGCGACGGCCAGCAACAGTGCGGTCAGCGTGATGCGCGCCCCGATCAGCTCGAGTGCGTCGAGGCCCTGGAGCTGCTTCCAGTAGAGGGTGAGCAGTCCCCACAGCCCGTAGGTCGCTGCGGCCACGAACGTTCCCCGCAGCTGCGACACGACCATGCAAGCTATCGAATCGGGGGCCTCGGTCACCGGGCATTCACAATCGCACTAACTTCGGGGGTGGGCCGATCGTGGCCGCGATCGGGGAACGGAGCCGAACATGCAGGTGCAGGCGATTCTCTCCCGCAAGGGTGATCGGGTAGCGACGATCTCGCCGTCGGCGACCCTCGGGTCGGCGGTGGCCCTACTGGCGGCGGAAGGGGTCGGCGCGCTCGTGGTCGAGCGCGACGGGCGGCGGATCGGCGGCATCCTCTCCGAGCGCGACATCGTGCGGCGCATGGGCGTCGTCGGCGCCGCTGCGCTCGACGAACCCGTCACTGCGGCGATGACCACCGAGGTGCTCACCTGTGCGGCGGCCGATGAGATCGAGCACCTGATGCGGCTGATGACCGACCGGAGGGTCAGGCACCTGCCCGTCGTCGACGGCGATGGGGTGCTCGCCGGCATCGTGTCGATCGGCGACGTGGTGAAGCTGCGGCTGACCGAGTTGGAGTCCGAGAACACGTCCTTGTTGGGCTATCTGTCGAACAGCCCGTGACTGCCTGACCACGCTGCGGCGCTCGAATCGACTAGACACGGACCGTTCGAGGGAACGCCGACGTCCGGCGGTGGACGGGTGACGACCGGCGCGGCCGGTGGGTGAAACGGAGCTGGCAGCGTTGAAGAAGCGAGGTCGACTGATCACGGCGTGGCTGGTGGCCAGCACGCTGGCGGGTGCCGCGTGCTCCGAAGGAGGTGGCGCGCAGATCGCCGAACCAGCGGGCACCGAGGCGTCGGGAACCGACGATTCCGGAGCAGTCGACACCACTCGCGCCCCGGGTGGCGACTCCCCCGACGCCGTGTCGTCGACTTCTCCGGGGGGAGCCGGCTCGGCCACGTCGACGGCGCTCCCGAGCGCCACCACCGCCACGACCACCGCCGCCGCGACCACCGCGCCGTCGACCACCGCGCCGCCGACGACCGTGCCACCGACCACCGCGCCGCCGCCCACCACGCTCGCCCCGGCCGACCAGGCGCGCACCGTCGTGCAGGCGTTCACGGGTAGCGCTCCCGGCCGGGCCGATCCGGCCAATGGCTCGGTTGCCATCGGCTGGGTGAACCAGGAGGGCGCCGCCCCGTCGTTCTCGGATGCCACGCTCGGGTTTGCGGCCGCCGTCGAGTACCTCAACCGTGAGCTCTCGGGGCTCGGCGGGCGGGTCATCGAGCTGCGTACCTGCGCCATCCAACGCGAGGCTGACGGAGCTCGCTGTGCCCAACAGATGCGCGACGACCCTGCAGTCTCGGTGGTGGTGACTGGCGCGGTGACGGCAGGCAACGCCGGTCTGCTCGATGGCCTGCGCGACGTGAAACCCGTCGTGGTGGCGAACCCGCTGACCACCGCCGACTACCTGGCCACCGACGCTGTCGCCTACACGCCCGGCGCGCCGGGCGTCATCTCGGGGCTGGCGCGCTACGCCGCCGAAGGGCTCCCCGGAGGCCCGCCGGCCAAGGTGGCGGTGCTCTTCCCATACGGCCTGGCCGGTGAAGCGGCGTACCAGCTGCTCGCCAAGCCCGTCTTCGACCGGTTCGGCATCGTGTCGGTTCCCGTGCCGGTGCTGGAGAACGCGCCCCTCGCTGAGTTCGCGCCCTTGTTGACTGCGGCGGGCGCGGCCGACGCGACGGCGTTCCTCCCGATCCTGTCGGCCCGCGGGTGCGTCGGGCTCGATCAGGCGCTGCGCGATCTGGCCAGCACCGCGTCGGTGCTGGCCACCGAGTCGTGTCTCGGCACGGCGATGACCTCGCACCTCGCCGCCATCGGCGGCGGCGGCGCACTGCCCGAAGGCTGGTACGTGGGCGGATCGGGCTACCGGTTCGGCCTGGAGGGCAGCACCGAGCAGCAGGCATTCCTCGAGGTGGCGATCCAGTACCTCACCATCAATCGGTTGCCGCTGGTCGATCTGACCGGTTACGCGGCCACGTCGTTCGGGGCCTTGCTGGCCGTCGTCCGACTCGCCAACTCGCTCGGCGGGGCGGCGGGGGATCCGGCCGCGATGCGCGAAGCGACCCGGTCCTTCACCGGGCCGATGTGGGCCGTGGTGGGGCCGCTCGACTGTGGCTTCGACCCGTTCTACCCGAGCCTGTGCGGTACGCAGATGGGCATCCAGCGCTACGTGGGTGGCGTCTGGAACTCGGTGGCCGATGGCTACAACGGGGGTTCGGTGAACCTGGCCGACCTTCGTGCAGGGTGATCCTCGTGTCGTCCCGCCAGCGATTCGGGCCGCCTGGCCCACTGTCCGCCAATGAGTCGTCGCTTAGGGTGGTTGTCGTGGCCGCGAGTGACCTCATCGTCGATCCCGAGGGTGGCGGCCCGCTCGACATCGAGGAGTTCGCCCAGGCCACCTCGCTCGAGGTGGAACGCCTGTCGAGGGAGAACGACGAGCTTCGACGTCGGATCTGGGCGGCAGCCGGAGGCCCGGGTGCCTCCACGGACGCAGATGCGCTGCTCGCCCACGTGCGGGCGACGGCGGCGGCCATCGTCGAAAAGGCCCAGCGGGACGCCGACTCCATCATCGCTGCCGCCGATCGCCGTGCCGTCGCCGCCGTGGCCGCGGCTCGCTCCGACGCCGACAGCGTTCGCGAGGTCGCCCGCACGGAGAGCAGTGCGCTGATCGCCGACGCGCGCCGCGAGCACGCGCGCGTCGCCGACGAGCTGCGCGCCCGCCAGCGGACGGTCGATCGGGAGTACCAAGAGGTCGCTCGTCAAGCCGGCGAGCTGGCCGACGCGATCGAAGGAGCAGCGGCCCAGGCGCCCGTGCACCTGGCCCACCCGGCCGGCTGATCCGGCTATCCGGCAGCCGCGGCTGCGGCGGCGACGAGTTCACCGATGCGACGACGATCGCCGGCGTTGAGACGCGAGCGGAGCGCCACCACGATCAGCGCCCCCACTGCTCGATGCCGCTCGTCGTACACCGGCGCTCCGACCGCGACCGAGCTCGGGTACTCGGAGTCGAGCACGTAGTAGCCGTTGCGTCGGGCGGTCTCGATCGTTGCCGTCGCGACCGCTGGCGCGGAGTTCGGCAGCTCGGCCAGCTCGGCCGGGCTCAGGAAGGCATCGAACGCACCGATCCGGGTGATCGCCACGCTGGTACCGACCGGCACGGTGAGGCGCAACGAGTGCGATGAATCGATCACATCGAGCGCGACCAGCCGCACGCCGTCGCGGGCGAACAGCACGACGGTCTCGCCGGTGGCCGCCTGGAGTGATTCGAGATGCGGTCGGGCGCGACCGACGAGCCCGGTGGCGTAGTGGCGTCCGACCGCCAACGCCCGGGAGGTGAGCTCCCAGGCCCCGGTCTCCGCGCTCGGATGGCGGATCCAACCGGCGGAGCCGAGCGTCACGAGACTGCGCTGGGCGGCGTTCTTGTCGATGCCGAGGTGGCGGGCGAGCATGCTCACCCCCACCGGCTGCAGCTCGGCGACCGCCTCCAGCACGCGCAGTGCGGTCTCGACGGAGTGGAGTGGACGGACAGGCATGGTGGAGGGGTGTTGGGGCGCCGGCTCGCCTTGACAGCGCGCCGCCGAGCACGGAAGATTGTCTCGTAGTGTGAACTACCGTATCATATAGCGATACAGGCTTGCCAGCGCGGCGAGATCGGTGTCGACTCGGGAAGGGGACCGCGTGATCGCAGACGATCGCTACATCGTGATCTCGGCGGACTGCCATGGCGGGGCCGCCATCCCGGCGTACCGGCCGTACTTGGCGTCGCAGCACCACGATGCCTTCGATGCGTGGGCGGCGAGCTACCAGATCGCCTACGACGACCTGACCGGACCCGATGCCGATCGGAACTGGAACTCGGCTCGCCGCCTCGACGAGCTCGAAGCCGACGGCATCGTCGCCGAGGTGATCTACCCGAACACCATCCCGCCGTTCTTCCCGCGCTCGTCGCTCACCTTCCAGCCGCCGGCGGGCGATGTGGGCGATCGCGACCGGCGGTGGGCAGGGCTCCAGGCGCACAACCGATGGCTGGCCGATTTCTGTGCCGAGGCGCCGGGCCGCCGGGCCGGCATCGCCCAGATCATGCTCCACGACATCGACGCCGCCGTGGCCGAGGTCCGCTGGGCCCACCGTGCCGGGCTCACCGGCGGTGTGTTGCTGCCCGGGGTTCCCCCCGGCAGCGGTCTCCCCGAGCTGTACGAGATCGACCACTACGGCCCGTTGTGGGCGGTGTGCGAGGAGCTCGGCATGCCGCTGAACCACCATGGCGGCTCGGCGAACCCACCGATGGCCGCAAGCGCCGAGGGGCCGGTGATCTTCTTGCTCGAGGTCACGTGGTTCTCGCACCGGGCGTTCACCCACATCCTCGTCTCCGGTGCGCTCGAACGGCATCCCGGCCTGCAGGTCGTCTTCACCGAGCAGGGAACGGCGTGGGTGCCCGAGGAGTTGGACCGGCTCGACTACTTCTTCGACCGGATGCGCAACGCCGTGGGGTCCCAGGAGCACATCTGGGGGGCGCCGGTGATGGCCAAGATCCCGCTGCGGCCGAGCGACTACTGGGCTCGGCAGTGCCACGTGGGGGCGAGCTTCATCCGCCCCGCCGAGGTGCCGCTGCGGCATCGGGTGGGCGCCGATCGGATCATGTGGGGATCGGACTACCCGCACCGCGAGGCCAGCTACCCGTATTCGCTCGAAGCGCTTCGAGCGGCGTTCGCGGGGGTCGACCATGCCGATACCGCTGCGTTGCTGGGCGGGAACGCGGCGCGGCTGTACGGCTTCGATCTCGATGCCCTCGCTCCCATCGCCGCCCGGGTGGGCCCGCGGGTCGCCGATGTCGACGTGCCGCTGCGGCCGGGCGACGTCCCGATCGAGGCCGAGAAGTGCCCGGCGCTCGTGGGCTTCGGCGCGGTGGCCAGCTGATGGAGCAGCTCAACGGCAAGGTGGCCGTCGTGACCGGCGGTGGCGGCGGGATCGGGCGAGCGATGGGGGAGTCGTTCGCGACCCACGGCATGAAAGTGGTCCTCGCCGACGTGCAGGCACCGCTCCTCGACGCGACCGTCGCCTCGATGCGGGCCGAGGGCTACGACGTGACCGGTGTCGTGACCGACGTGACCGACTTCGCCTCGGTGGAAGCGCTGCGCGACCGCACCCTGTCGACGTACGGCGCAGTGCACGTCGTGTGCAACAACGCGGGCATCGGCGCTGGCGCCGAAGGCCCGATGTGGCAGCACGAGCTCAACGACTGGCGGTGGGCGATCGCGGTCAACCTGATGGGTGTGGTGCACGGCATCAATGCCTTCGTCCCCGTGCTGCTGGAGCAGGGCCAGGGTGGGCACGTCGTCAACACCTCGTCTGGCAACGGTGGTGTCTCGCCGCTGCCGAGCACCCCGCAGTACGCGGCGACGAAGGCGGCGGTCGTGACCCTCAGCGAATGCCTGTACGGCCAGCTCACCGACACCGATCCGTCGGTGGGCGTGTCGGTGCTGTTCCCCGGGCCGCACATGCTGCGAACGGGTTTGTTCGAGTCGTGGCGGTCGCGACCGGATGCGTTCGCCAAGGAGCGGCCCCGCCAGACGCCGTACACCACGGTCGAAGCGCTCGAAGCGCAGATGCGCGCCGCGGGGGTCGCGATCGCCTACACCCCGGTCGAGGAGGTGGCCGAACGGGTCGTCGCCGCGATCAGGTCGAACACGTTCTGGATCCAACCCGAGAGCGATCGGACCGACGCCCAGATCCGGGCCCGGGCCGAATCGATGCTCGCCCGTACCAATCCCTCCTACCTCCGGCAGGTCCCAGGATGAGCAGCACCGACGATTCCCGCCTCGATTCGCCGCACGACCCGTACATCATCGTGTCGGCCGACAGCCACGCCGGGCTGCCCACCGAGCAGTACCGCGAGTACCTCGACTCCTCCTTCCACGAGGCCTTCGACGGGTTCCTCGCCGAGCGTCACCAGCAGCTCTCGGCCATGACTGCACTGGGGGTCCGCAACGAGGCGTACGCCGAGCAGTGGTACGACGAGCACGACCTGAACGGTGGCTGGGACGCGGTCAAGCGCGATGAAGAGCTCGACGGCGACGGCGTGGCCGGCGAGGTGGTGTTCCCCGACGCCGACGCGGTCGAGAGCCGCACCTGTGTGCCGTTCGGGGCCGGGCTCGGCATGTCCGGCGACATGGACCCCGTGCTCGGCCTGGCCGGCGCCCGCGCCCACAACCGATGGCTGGTCGAGCTGTGCCAGAGCAGTCCCGAGCGGCGCCGGGGCATGGCACTCGTGCCGATCACCGCGCCACTCGACGACGTGCTGGCCGAGATCCGCCGAGCCAAGGAGACCGGGCTCGGGGGGATCATGATCCCGGCCATGTGGGTCGATCAGGCTCCGTACCACGACCGGCGCTACGACCCGGTGTGGGCGCTGTGCGAAGAGCTGCAGCTCCCGATCGCCACCCACTCGGGGCCGGCTCCCCGCCACGAGTACGGCGATCACCTGGGCATCTACGTCACCGAGGTGACGTGGTGGCCGGCCCGCCCGATGTGGTTCATGTTGTGGTCGGGGGTGTTCGAACGGTTCCCGGGCCTGCGTTTCGGGGTGGCCGAAGCAGGTTGCTGGTGGCTGCCGAGCCTGATGTGGTTCTGGGATCGCTTGGCGCTCGGTCAGAAGGGCACCGAGAAGCTCGGCGCCGACCCCTTCAAGGGATCGATCTCGATGCTGCCGTCGGAGTACATCGACCGCAACGTCTTCATCGGTGCGTCGAACACGAAGCGGCGAGAGCTCGGCATGCGCTACGAGATCGGCGTCGGCAACATCTGCTGGGGCAACGACTTCCCGCATCCCGAGGGAACCTGGCCCAACACCCGGTCGTGGTTGACCAAGACGTTCCACGACATCCCGATCGAGGAGACCCGCCGAATGGTCGGGCTCAACATCGCCGACGTCTTCCACTTCGACCTGGACGCGCTCGCCAAGCACGCCGCGCGCGTGGGGCCCACGCCCGCCGACTTCGGCCAGGTATCGGCCGCCGATCCGACCGGTGACGCGCTCGTGACCCGATGGGCGGCGACGAAGGACGTCGGCCGTCATTGGCTCACTGGTCACGACTTCCCGTTGATTCCCTGACGACGCTCGGGCGCCGCGCCGCGTAACCTCCGCGTCGTGGTCATCACCTCGCTCGGGCACCTGACCGACCTGGCATTCCTCCGTCTGGACGGTTCCACGATCGAGGATCACGGCGATCACCTCGTCGTGCGCACCCCGCAGAACCCGACGTTCTGGTGGGGCAATTTCCTCGTGTTGGAACGCGCCCCCTCGGTCGATGACACCGGGCGCTGGCTCGACGTGTTCACCGCCGCCTTCCCGGGAGCCGGACACCGCGCGTTCGCCATCGCCGATGTCACGGCCACGGTGGCCGACCTCGCCGGGTTCGTCGATGCCGGATGTTCGGTCGAAGGCAACTCGGTGATGACGGCCGATCCTCGGGCGGTGCACGAGCCGCCGTTCCCGAACGTCGGCGCCGAGATCCGGGTGCTCACGACCAGCGAGGACTGGGAGCGGCGGGCCCAGCTCAGCGTGGCGTGTCGAGACGAACAGCACGAAGAGCAGAGCCATCTCGAGTTCGCCCGGCGCACCGCTGACACCACTCGCCGGCTCTCCGAGGCGGGTCACGGCGCCTGGTTCGGAGCCTTCGTGGACGGACGGCTGCTCGCCTCGCTCGGGCTGTTCCTCGCCCGTCCCGGGCTGGCGCGCTATCACGTGGTCGAGACGCACCCCGATGCTCGACGGCAGGGGCTCGCCGGCACGCTCGTGCACCACGCGGCGCAGTTCGGTACCGAGCACCTCGACGCTCGGAAGCTCGTGATGGTGGCCGATCCCGACGACGTGGCCATCCGCATCTACCGTGCGCTCGGCTTCGCCGACACTGAGCGCACCGTGCAGGTCGAACGGGCCCCAGGCGGGTGAGGCCGTTACTCACGCACGATCCGGCCCACCGATTCCGAGGGTGATACCGGGAGAATCAGCGGTAGGCGATGGGAGCGCGGGGTTCGCGATCGATGGTCAGTTGGAAGATGTCCGCCCGGTTGTAGTGGCCTGCGACATCCAGCACTCGATGGTCGGCCGCCGCCAGCCCGACATCGATCTCCGCGAAGAGGATGCCGTGCGCTTCGTGGAGCGGACCGGCGGTGATGTCTCCGCCTGGAGCAACGACCACCGAATCTCCCGGATTGAGCCAATCCCTGTCGTCGGGGAACAAGGTGTCGCGACCCGGGAAGCTCAACGGGACGTCAGCGGTCCTGAGCGAGCATCCCGAGCCGATCACCCAACACCGGCCCTCTTTGGCAATGTGCTGCATGGTGGCGATCCACGTGGGCCCGGAGTCCCACGTGGAAGCGATGTAGATCTCGACCCCTTCTGCGTAGAGCGCGAACCGGGCGAGCGGCATGTAGTTCTCCCAGCAGATCAGCCCTCCGAGCCGGCCGAACGGAGTGTCGAGGACACGAAGGCCGCTGCCGTCGCCTTGACCCCACACCATCCGCTCGGGATTGGTCGGCACGAGCTTGCGGTGCCGGTTGAGGATGCTGCCGTCAGCCCCGATCGTGACCAGCGTGTTGTACAGCGTGGCCCGGCTGAACTGGCTGTCGCGCTCGTGGACGCCCATCACCACCACCACACCGCGTTCCGCTGCCGCCTCCCGGACCGACGCCAAGTCGTCACCGGCGAGATCGACGCTGTTCTCCAGCAGCTCACGATGGATCTCACCGGTGAGGCGATAGTCATCGCCGGGGCGAAGCGACCACATCCACACCGGGTACCCAGGCACGTACGTCTCCGGGAACACGATCAGACCGGCCCCCGAATCAGCGGCAGCCTGCAGGTGTTCGACGGCAGCCTTCATGGTGGCGTCGCGGTCGAGCAGGACCGGCGGGCGTTGAACGACCGCCACCGTCAACGATGATCTCGTGGCCACTCGTTCCCCTCGCGGTCGTGTCGCTCGATCGGCCCCCGTCAGCGCGCTGAGCGACGGCCCAGACCACCTACGGTACCTTGTTCCCTTGATCGCCGGGAACCACGATGGCAGGGGGCCGCAGTGACGATTCGTGTCGTGCAGTGGACGACGGGCAACGTCGGCAAACAGTCGGTCGAGGCGGTGTTGAAGCGTCCCGATCTCGAGCTGGTCGGCTGCTACGCGTGGTCGGACGACAAGTCCGGCAAGGACATCGGCGAGCTGTGCGGCCTCGCCCCCATCGGACTCACGGCAACGAACGACATCGACGCGCTGCTGGCTCTCGAGCCGGATTGCGTCATCTACAACCCGATGTGGTTCAACGTGGACGAGATGGTCCGCATCCTCGAGGCCGGCGTCAACATCGTGGCCACCGCCGCCTTCATCAACGGCCAGGTCGTATCCCGACAACGGCCACCAGCGGCTCCTCGACGCCTGCGAGAAGGGCGGCAGCTCGATGTTCGGCAGCGGCGTCAGCCCGGGCTACATCGAGCTCATCGCCATCGCGCTGGCCAACGGCTCGGATCGCATCGATCACGTGCTGATCAGCGAGGAGGCCGACACCACCGCGTACGACTCGCCACCGACCGAGATCCCCGTCGGCTTCGGACGTCCGCTCGACGACCCCGAGCTACCCGGAATGACTGCGGCGGCGACAGTGGTCTTCAGCGAGGCCGTCGCCCTCATCGGCGACGCGCTCGGGGTCGTGTTCGACGAGATCGTGTGCGAGGCCGAGTACGCCAAGACGACCAAGGAGCTCGACCTCGGGTCGTGGACGCTGGCCAAGGACACCGTCGCCGGCGTCACGGTCCACTGGCTGGGCAAGATCGGCGGGCAAGAGCATCGTCGAGATGCGCGTGCGCTGGCGCAAGGGCGACGCGCTCGAGCCCGACTGGGATGTCGGCATGGGCTGGAAGATCGAGATCCAGGGTCGGCCCACGATCACCACGAAGATCGACATCCTCCCGCCGCCCTACTTCGAGGCGACGACGATGCAGGAGTTCATGGTGCTCGGCCACATCCTCACCGCGCTGCCCGTCATCAACGCCATCCCCGGCGTTGTGGCCGCACCGCCCGGAATCGTCACCTACGAGGACATTCCGCTCCCGATGCCCATGGGCTACGTCCCGACCTGACTGTTGAGCGGCATGCCGCCAGGCGATCGTTCCGCGGCCTGGGGTGACGACCGCGGCGGTGTTGCTGTGCGTTACTGAGCGAGCACCCCGGTGTCGCTGTCGAGTCGGAGCTTGAATCCGTGATGGCCGAGTTGGAACCCGTGGCGGGCATAGAAGCGATGCGCGTCTGGCCGGTCCTTGTTGCTCGTCAGCTGTATCCGATAGCAGCCGAATCCATGAGCTCGTTCGATGGCCGCAGTGAGCAGCGTCGATCCGATGCCGTGTGAGCGACAGCCAGGGTGAACGTGCATCGATTCCATCTCGAGCGCGGCGCCGCCCGCGTTCTTGGAGATGGCGGATCGTGATCAGCTGACAGACCCCACGACGCATGATGCGTCGTTGTCGTCTGTGGCCTCGGCGACGAGGATCGCGCCGTTGGGGTCGGCAGCACACTCGTCGATCGCATCCTGGTACGGCGCAAGGTCACTCGAATCTTCCTTCGGGTACAACGATCCGTTGATCAGGAGCTCGACCAGGCGGGCCGCATCGCCCCGCACGGCTTCACGATCGACGATCGAGTGGGCCAGGAATCCGACGCTACGTCGACGGCGGCTGCTCTCGTCAGGGAAACGGTGGTCTCGGTCCGCGGATTTGGATCGTGGTAGGAGGCGACGCGGCTGTACCGCGGGCAGCCCACTCGGGACCACCCGCGGCACGCGAGGGGATCAGCGGATGCGACCCTTCGTCAACTGAATCGTCGCATCGACCTGAGCGCCGGAACATATCTGATCGACATTGCACGCCACAACGAACAGCGTGACTTGCGCCTTTCCCCCAGCAAACTTGCCGTTGTCGCTGGTGACGTAGGTCGACCATGTGGTGGTCGAGCCGTCGCATGGCATGCCGGGGTACATGTCGATGTACGCGCTCAGGGAGAACCTTCCGACGGTCTGGCGCATCTGGCCGTTGAAGAATTGGACGGTCGAGCCGACGTTGGGGTCAGTGCAGGTGAGGGTGCCGCTGAGCGTCGCTCCGCCCGCCCGATCCACGTAGGCGACCGGGGCGACGCTGACGGACAACTCGGGCGGCGCCGGCGGAACCGAGACCGTTACCTGCAAGTCGCCGTAGGGGGTGCCACCGTCACGCCCGTCACCAAACACCATGATGTACACCTCGGTCCCCGGCCCACCCGGCAGTGTGCCCGATACCGATTGATAGGTGCACGCCACCGGCGACAACGCACCCGGCTCGCCAACGAGCACGAGGACTCGCGTCGCGAAACCTTCGGTGGCGAACCTCACGGAACCACCTGCGCTGTCGCCGATGGTCGCCTTGTACCACACAGCGTGCTCGACGACCGGTGAGCCGCAGTATTGAGCGAGGGTCAACTCGTCGCCGTTGGTCGTCGCATCGGTCGTGTCGACAGTGTCGCTGAACGGTAGTTGGGTGATCTCCGTGGCGTTCGCCACGTCGTCGTTGGAGGGTGCGACGGCTACCGCCGGTCGCGCCATCGGTGCGACACCGATCATCGCGCTCACCGCTCCCAACAACACCAATGCCCGGAGTTTCATCGCCAGGACCTCCTCTCGACGGGAAATCGCCCGCCTCACGTGGAACCATCTCCTCAGCGTCAACTGTCTGAACAAGCCAACTCTGAAATCAAGAACCAAAGGTCCCGGCCACTCATGTATGGAACCGCGACAAGCCGAGCGTGGGTCCGGCGGGTACCGGTGCGCCATCGGCGTAGGCTTCCCGATCGAGGGTGCATCGCACCCCGAGGAGGCAACTCATGAGCAGCACAACCGCCGTCACTGGCGGCAGGTATCTCGTTGTCGAGTCGCCCTACGAGTTGGCGCGCTGGCGTCCGCTGGTGAATTGGGTGTTGTACCTCCCGCACGCCATCATCCTCTATGCACTCCAGATCCTGTCTCGCGCGGTGTTCTTCATCTACTGGCTGATGCTGATCTTCACCGGCAAGCTGCATCCGGGGATGTACGGAGTGATGACGATGTACGAGCGGTACAACGCTCGCGCCGTTGGCTTCCTGATCGGCTACTCCGAGACGTATCCGCCCTTCGACTTCGCTACCGGCCCCGCCGACAACAACGCATACCAGCCTGTTCGGCTCAACCTGCCCGAAGTGCCCGGGTCTGTGCCGCGGTCTGCAGCCCTCAACGTGCTCAAGGCGATCCCCCATTACATCGTGTTGATGGTCTTCGCCATCGGGGCCGCAGCGGTCGCGATCGTCGGGTGGTTCGCGGTGCTGTTCACGGGGGCCTGGCCACGGGGCATGCGCGACTTTCTGGTTCGCGTCGCCAACTACTACTACCGCGTGTGGACCTACGTCGCGATGGTCGAGAACGGCTATCCGAAGTTCGGTCTTCCCGCAACCTGACGGTCTTCGGGGTTGGTCAGCAGTTGGCGAGCGCGTCGAGGGCGTCGCAGATCCGTCGCCGACCGCCGATGCCGAGTTGGCCGAGTCGAGTGGTGAGCACGGACTTGGGGACTGCTGCGAGGTTGTCGAAGGTGGCCACACTGTCGTGATCGACGCCCTCGTCGGGTCCGACGCGGATGCAGGTCGGATTGTCTCTCACAGTGCTCGTCACCGGAGCGACGACGAGGTTGTTGAGGACGGGGATCACGTCGTCGCGCGAGACGATGAGGACGGGGCGTCGCTTGTGGTTCGGTGTCTCCATGAGCCAGATCTCGGCTTGGGCTACCACGACTCTGCCTCGGTCAATGCGATCGCGCTCGCCATCGCGAGTTCGTCGTCCTCGGCCGTTTGGGGCTGTTGGCGGTACGACTCTGCAATGGAAACGCCCACGCGTTGCCGCCGTACGGAGTCGGCGAGGTGGTGGACCCCTCGACGGATCACGGCGGAGCGGCTGTCTGCGATGCCGCTCGCGACGAGTTCGTCGATCAGGGCCAGTTCGTCATCGCTGAAGCGAGTCGGCACAGGGGTCGTCATACAGATCAGTATACGACTTGTAGACCGCCGCAAAGCCTGCTTCGAGCGCCGGCGCGGGTGGTCGAAGGCACCCGAATTCGGCTGCGTCGCACCGACGGCGCGGTGAATGGGCCGCGCGAACTCGTACGCAAGCTGACCCAGAAGCTCCCCGATCCCGACGCGACCGGTGGGCGTCGCGGGCACATCACCACGATGTATCTCGACGAGGGCGAATCGTCGTCGGTCAGTGAAGCTGGCGCGGTCGAGCGAGGCGCATCACCACACAGTCGTCATCATCGAAGTGGTACTCGGCGGCGGGTTCGAAGCCGAGTCGTTCGTAGAAAGCGATCGCGCGCCGGTTCGTCGCCTTCGGATCGATGAGCACCGATGTGGCGCCGTGTTGCTCGAAGTTGCGGCGGACGGCCTCGCGCATCACCTGCGTACCGAGACCGCGGCCGCGGTCGTGCGGCGAGCCGATCCAGATGTCGACCGTCCAGGTTCCTGCATCCACATCGCCCCAGTAGTGGGACTCCTCCTCGTGTGCGTCGGTGAGCTGGACGAAGCCGAACGGTCGACCGTCTTCCTCGGCGATGAGCAACTCCCGCCATGGCACGTCGCGGTCCAACTCGATCGCCCAGTTGTACCAAGCGGCGCCAGGTCCACCCAGAGCAGCAGCCACGTCGGGGTCTTCGTCCCACACCACGAGCAGTTCGACGTCATCGACTCGCATCGGCCTCAACTCGACCATCGACGAATCGTAGACACCGCTCGCGCCGTCGGATCGCGGGGCGGTGTCGGCGACGATCCCGCCCCGGTGGGGTGGTCCCCTGAGCCGTGAGGTTCCGCCGCTCGGACCGGACTCGTGCTCGTGGCGCCGGCTGGGCCGAACCGGACCTACGCCGCGTGCCCGGGTGGACCGGAAGCAGGACGTTGGCCCCTAGCGCGCAGCGGTCGTGGGTAGGCGATCATTGGACTTGTCCCTGGAGACGACGCGGTCGTAGGGGGTGTTGCAATGCCGAGACGCTGCATCAGCACCGTGGCCTCGGCAGCGGGCGCTGGACTCTCACTGCGTTACGTCCGAGGCCGCCGGCGAGCCGAGACGGAGTGGCGCCACGACGCACCAGCCATGCTCGAAGGATTCGGCACCGTGTCGGAGTTGCGCATCGTCCCCCTGGTCGACGCCGAGGCCCGCGATGGTCTGCGCGCCGAGCACGGCGTGTCGTATCTGATCGAGGCCGACGGCCTGCGGATCCTGTTCGATCTTGGACTCGACGGCGGCCGAACAGCGTCGCTCGCGCACAACGCCCACGCTCTCGAGGTCGACCTGACGTCGATCGATCTCGTCGTGCTCTCCCATGCCCACCCGGACCACACCGGTGGGCTGCGTGCTGCGCTGCGGCGGAGCTTCGTGATCGCGGACGCCGAACTCGGGGGCCGAGGGGTCGAGGTACTCACCCCGGTGCCGATGCATCACCGCCACGCCCGCTGCGTCCACACCGGCGCGGCGCGCGTGATCGCGCCGGGCGTCGCGACGACCGGGACGATCCCGCGAATGCTGTTCTTTCTCGGTTGGACACCGGAACAGGCGCTCATGGTGAACGTCCGCGACAAGGGCGTGGTGGTCATCGTCGGGTGCGGACACCAGGGCGTAGAGCGTCTCTTGGCCCGCGTCGAGGCGCACGTGCAGTCTCCTGTCTACGCGGTGGTCGGTGGCCTGCATCTCCCGGTTCACGGTCTCCGCGCCCAAGACATCATCGGTACTGCCAGGTGGCCGTGGCAGCGCACCACTGAACACGACGTTGACGACGCAATCGATTCAGTGCGACGTCGCCACCCGCATCTGGTCGCGGTGTCGCCCCACGACAGCTCACAATGGACGCTCGACCGCTTTGCCGCCGCCTTCCCGGACGGCTGTCGGCGCATCTGCGTTGGTGAGAAGATCCAGATCTCGGCCGACGATATGTAGGCAGCGCACCCGACGCTGTGGTGGCTCTCGGTCGTGGTCGTGGCGCCATCGACGACATGGCGCGGGTGGGATGCAGACCGCTTCCCGGCCCGGCCGAGTTCACGCGTTCTCGAGCGCCGCCTTCAAACGGGCGAGGGTTCGCTCCATGCCCTTGACCATCGTCGACGGACGGCGCATCACCGTGTCGCCCACGAAACCAAGGAAACCTCTCGGGTCGTATTCGAATGACTCGGTGACCGTGGTGCCCGATCCGGTCGGTTCGAGCTCGTAGCGCCACGTTGTGTAGTTCTCGGCTTTGAACTCGAAGAGTCGACCGGGATCGCAACCGGTGACCTTGGAGGTGGTGGTCCACTTCTTGATCGCGAGTCCGGCGACCCTCAACTCGTTGTCGCCTTCGAACGTGGCACCGATGGCTGGCCCGCTCGCGCCCGCGACCCAACGGCAGGCGACGCACTCGGGGCTCCACTCGCCCATGCGTGCGATCGCCGTGACGGCGGCCCAGACCTCGTTCGCCGATCGCTCGATGACGGTGATCGCAGTCCCGTTGCTCATGGCCGCGCACCGTCGCGCGCCGATGCGTTGATCGCGACTGGCCGACGCGCGAGATCGGTGCGCGATCCGCCGAGCAACATCGAGCTCGAGTCGTCCAACACGTCGTCAGGCGGACTTGGGAACGCGTTGACCGTAGCGCTGGGCGAAGGGGCCGGCGATGGGTACGGTGGCGCCATGCCGGATGACCTCGCGCGTATCGCCGAGCAGCAGCGTCGGCTGCGATTTGCCGCGTTCGACGAGAACTCGGCGTGGCAGCTCGGGGCGGACCTTCGTCGGCGGGCTCTCGAACGAGGCGTCGCCGTGACGATCGAGGTTCGTCTGCGGGGCGAGACGGTGTTCTTGCACGCCATGGCGGGCACGACTCCGGCCAACGCCGATTGGGCTCGGCGGAAGCGAACCGTTGTCGAGTGGTTGCACCGACCCTCGTACGCCGTCGGGCTCGAGGATCAACGCTCTGGCCGATCCTCGCTCGAGGCGATGGGCTTGTCCGATCGAGACGTCGCAACCCACGGCGGCAGCTTCCCGATCGTCGTGGACGGCGTGGGCTGCGTCGGAGCGGCCACGGTGTCCGGGCTCCCTCAGCGTGAGGATCACGAACTCGTCGTGGAAGCCTTGGCGGCGCAATGTGGGATCGACATCGGGGAACTGCGCCTCGACTCGATCATCTGACGCCGGGGACGAAGAGACCGTTCCCGGATCACCCGTCTCCGAAGCTGGCGATCACGGTTGATCCCGAAGTCCATGCACGCATCGTGGCGGCCGCGGCGGAGGAAGGCGTGAGCGTCTCGGCGTGGATGACCGAAGCGGTACGGCGAACGCTGCTGGTTCGCGACGGCCTCAGTGCCGTCGCCGAATGGGAATTGAGCACGGCTCGCTGAGCTCAGGGCGGCCCGGCTACGCGTCGCCGAGGAGCTTGCTGCGGCACCCAGAAGGCAGTCCGCGTGACCGTTGTCTGCGACACCCGGGGTGCTGGTGGCCGTCGACTGCAAAGCCGATGATCACCCTTGCGTCGAGGTGGATCAGCCCCACTCGGAGCGCCGTTCGTCGATCTCGTCGGGGCGGTACGCGCCCGTCATCATGCCGACGAACTCGGCGAGGACGTCGGGTTCGCGTTCGAGGACGACACGCCCGGCGCCGTCGGCGTGGGCGACAACTCGGTCACCGACTTCGAGACCTGGCCGCCCGGAGCGCGTGTGCAGGGATGGTGATCTGGTGCTTGGAGCTGATGCGAGTGGTGCCTCGGCGGCGATCCTCTACATCCTTCACAAAGGGTAAAGGTACCGGCGTCGGATCAACCGCAATAGTCCTGGTTCCCCGATGCTCCAGGGTCGAGCCGGCGACTCGTCGTGATGTGTTCAGTGCTGTGCTCCGGCGGACATTGGCCGAGATGGCGTGAAGGTGGCGTGAATGTGGTGGGTGGAGTCGTGAACGAAGCGTGAAGGTCCGTTCCGACCGGTGGTTGGTGGGCGTACACCGGAGCCATGAGCACTTCACTGGTCCGCCGCCTGTTCAGCGAGCAGCGGTCCTGGCCGTCGCTGCCGGAGTACGCCGGCGAGTCACCTCCGCCTTCGCCAGCGCCCGTACGCCGGCCGCTCGAGACGAGCAGGAGGCCGACATGAGCGATGTGCTGATGATCGCACTCATGGTCGCATCGATCGGCGCGTTCACCGCCTACGTCGCGTGCTGCGACCGGATCATCGGCCGCGCCGATGCCTCCGACGGCCGCCAGGAGCCGGCGCCCACCCGCAAGCTCGAGCAGGCTGCGTGATGCTCGCGATCTCCTTCGACAACCTCGCCGGACTGGTGCTGGCGATCGCCGCGATCGTCTACCTGACGGTCGCGTTGATCCGGCCGGAGCGATTCTGATGTCGTGGCGCGACGTCTTCGAGATTGCCGTGCTCGTCATGTTGCTGGTGGTGACCGTGCCGCCGCTGGGCCGTTACATCGCAGCGGTGTACGGCGCCCGCGGCGACGGCACCGCGCCCGGCGATCGGGTGTTCGTGCCGATCGAGCGGCGGCTGTACCGATGGATGCGAACCGACCCCCGGCGCGAGCAACGGTGGAACGTCTACGCGCTCTCGCTGCTGGCGTTCTCGCTCGTGTCACTGCTCGGGCTGTACGCGCTGTTGCGGCTGCAGGGCGCGCTGCCCTTCAATCCGACCGACCGGGACGCGGTGTCGCCCACCGGGGCGTTCAACATTGCCGTCAGCTTCGTCACCAACACGAACTGGCAGTGGTACTCCGGTGAGGTCGCCATGAGCCACCTCACGCAGATGCTCGGGCTCGCCGTGCAGAACTTCGTGTCGGCCGGTGTCGGCTTCGCGGTGATCATCGCGATCATCCGCGGCATCGGGCGCACGAAAGACGCCGGGCGGGCGCTCGGCAACTTCTGGGTCGACCTCACTCGCAGCGTGGTGCGGATCCTGCTACCGATGTCGTTCCTGTTCGCGCTCGTGCTCGTCTCCCAGGGGGTGGTGCAGAACCTCGACGGCGGCACACCCGCTGTGTTCGTCGACCCTGCCGCTGCCGACATCGCCGGCGCCGCCGGGCAGACGATCCCTGGAGGGCCGGTCGCCTCGCAGGTCGCCATCAAGCAGCTCGGCACCAACGGCGGCGGCTTCTACAACGCGAACTCGGCCCACCCGTTCGAGAACCCGAGCGGCCTGACCAACCTGCTCGAGTTGTGGTCGGTGCTCGTCATCCCGTTCGCCCTGGTGGTCGCGTTCGGCGTGCTGATCGGCAACCGCCGCCAGGCGCGGTTGCTCATCGCCGTGATGGTGAGCGTGCTCGTCGTGATGAGCGGTTGGGCGATCCTGGCCGAGACCAACGGCAACCCGGTGCTCACCGCAGCTGGGGTCGACCAGTCGGTGTCGACCCTGCAGGGCGGCGGCAACCTGGAGGGCAAGGAGGTCCGGATCGGCGCCGCCGCGTGCGGCCTCTACGCAGGCGCGACGACGGGCACCTCCAACGGGTCGGTGAACTGCATGCACGACTCGTTCACACCGCTCGGCGGGCTGTCGCCGATGCTCAGCATGATGTTCGGCGAGGTGTCGCCCGGTGGTATCGGCGTCGGGCTGATGGGGCTGCTGGTGAACGCCCTCCTCGCGGTGTTCATCGCCGGGCTGATGATCGGGCGCACCCCGGAGTTCCTCGGCAAGAAGATCCAAGCGGCGGAGATGAAGCTGGTGACGTTGTACATCCTCGCGATGCCGGCTGCGCTGCTGGGGTTCGCCGCAGCGTCGATGGTGCTCGACAGCGCGAACACGTACCAGCCGGGCCCGCACGGCTTGTCCGAGGTGCTCTACAACTACGCGTCAGCGGCGAACAACAACGGCTCGGCGTTCGCGTACCACGGCACCGGCACCGACTGGTACACCGTCACCCAGGGCATGGCGATGCTCGTCGGCCGGTTCGGTCTGATCATCCCTTCGCTCGCGATCGCCGGCTCGATGGCCGCGAAACCGCTCGTACCCACCACCAGCGGCACCCTTCCCACCCACACACCGCTCTTCGGCGCGCTGATCGGTGGCGTGGTCGTGGTGGTCAGCGGCCTCACCTTCTTCCCGGCGCTCGCGCTGGGTCCGATCCTTGAACACCTGTCGATCTGAACACGGAGCACTCAGCAACCATGGACACCGAGGACACTGCACTCCTCGACCCGGAACCCGGTCCCGGATCGCCCGTCTCGGCCCCTGATCCCACCACCCGCCCCCCAAGGTGCGCACCAAGCCGTCGGCGTCGCGGTCGCTCTTCGACCGCACCATCGTGCGACCGGCATTGGTCGAGGCGCTGCGGAAGCTCGACCCACGCGTGCTGTCGCGAAACCCCGTGATGTTCATCGTCGAACTCGGAGCGCTGCTCACGACGGTGCTCTTCGTCCGTGACTTCGCCGAGTCGACCGGCCAGCAGAACACGTTCGCCGGGCTGGTGGCGGCATTCCTCTGGTTCACGGTCCTGTTCGCCAACTTCGCCGAAGCGATCGCGGAGAGCCGTGGCAAGGCGCAGGCGGCCACGTTGCGCGCCGCGCGTGCGGACTCCGTCGCCAACGTGCTGCTCGACGACGGCACGGTCGTGCAGCGCTCGTCGGCGGACCTTGTGATCGGTGATCGGTGCGTGGTGACCGCGGGCGAGGTGATTCCGGGCGACGGTGACGTCGTCGAGGGCATCGCGACGGTCGACGAGTCCGCGATCACCGGTGAGTCGGCGCCGGTGATCCGCGAGAGTGGCGGCGACCGGTCGGCGGTCACCGGCGGCACACGGGTGCTCAGCGACCGAATCGTCGTGTCGATCTCGGCCCGCCCGGGCGAGACCTTCCTCGACCGAATGATCTCACTGGTCGAGGGCGCCGACCGGCAGAAGACGCCGAACGAGGTGGCACTCTCGATCCTACTCGCCGGCCTGACGATCGTGTTCCTGCTGGCAGTGGTGACGCTGCAACCGTTCGCGATCTACTCCGGCGCGGAGCAGGAGATGATCGTGCTCGTGGCACTGCTGGTGTGCCTGATCCCCACCACGATCGGTGGGCTGCTCTCGTCGATCGGCATCGCCGGGATGGACCGGCTCGTGCAACGCAACGTGCTGGCGATGTCGGGCCGCGCGGTCGAAGCCGCGGGTGACGTCACCACGCTGTTGCTCGACAAGACGGGCACGATCACGTACGGGTCGCGGCAAGCAGCCGAGTTCATCCCCGTCCACGACACCAGTGACGCCGAAGTCGCCGAAGGCGCGCTGGTGTCGTCATTGGCCGACGAGACCCCCGAGGGCCGCTCGATCGTCGAGCTCGCCGTGCGCGACTTCCGGCTGGTCGCGGTCGAGCAGCCGGACGCGGCGCTGGTGCCGTTCACCGCGCAGACCCGGATGTCGGGTATGGACCTCGTCGACGGCCGTTCGGTACGCAAGGGCGCCGCCGATTCGGTGCGGCGCTTCATCGAGGCCGAGGGTGGCAGCGTGCCGCTCGAGCTGGGCCCGATCGTCGAGCGAGTGTCGAACGACGGCGCCACCCCGCTCGTCGTGATCGACCGCCGCCCCGGATCGAAGTGGCGGGTGCTCGGGGTGGTGCGCCTCAAGGACACCGTCAAGCCCGGCATGCGCGAGCGGTTCGACGAGCTGCGTGCGATGGGCATCCGTACCGTGATGATCACCGGCGACAACCCGTTGACGGCAGCGGCGATCGCGGCCGAGGCCGGCGTGGACGACTTCCTCGCCGAGGCGACGCCCGAGGACAAGATGGCGCTGATCAAGCGCGAACAGGCCGGCGGCAACCTCGTGGCGATGACGGGCGACGGCACGAACGACGCGCCTGCCCTGGCCCAGGCCGACGTCGGGGTGGCGATGAACACCGGCACGCAGGCCGCCAAGGAGGCCGGCAACATGATCGACCTCGACAGCAACCCGACGAAGCTGATCGAGATCGTCGAGGTGGGAAAGCAGCTCCTGATGACCCGCGGGTCCCTCACCACCTTCTCGATCGCGAACGACGTGGCGAAGTACTTCGCGATCATCCCGGCGATGTTCGCAGTCGCCCTTCCTGAGCTCGACCGGTTGAACGTGATGGACCTGCAGTCGCCGCGGTCGGCGATCCTGTCCGCGGTGATCTTCAATTCCCTGGTGATCATCGGGCTCGTGCCGCTCGCACTCACGGGCGTGCGGTTCCGGGCGGAGGCCGCTACCGCAGTGCTCCGCCGCAACCTCCTCGTGTATGGCCTTGGCGGCGTCGTGGTCCCCTTCGCCTGCATCAAGGTCATCGATGTGATCATCTCGGCTCTGGGGGTGCAGTGACATGCGTGCGTTCGTCCGGCAACTGACACCGGCGTTGGTCGCGCTCGCCGTCTTCACGGTAGGTCTCGGCGTGGTCTACCCGCTGCTCACCACCGCGGTCGCACAGGTGGCGTTCGGGGATGCCGCCGACGGCAGTCTGATCGAGGTCGACGGCGAGGTGGTCGGCAGTGAGTTGCTCGGTCAGCCGTTCGTCTCGTCGCAGTACTTCCACCCCCGACCGTCGGCTGCCGGCCGCGGCTACGACGCCGAGGCGAGCTCGGGTTCGAACCTCGGTCCGCTGAGCGCCGACCTTCTGGCAGCGGTCGAGCAGCGCGTCGCCGAGTATCGGTCGGTGAACGGGCTCGACGAGCGGGTCACCGTGCCGGTCGACGCCGTCACGGCGTCCGGGTCGGGGCTCGACCCGCACATCTCGATCGCGAACGCCCGCCTCCAGGCAGCCCGCGTGGCTGAGGCCCGTGGTCTGGACGTCGATGTCGTGCTCGACGCGGTCGAAGCGGCCACCGACGACCCCGCGTTCGGGGTGCTCGGTGAGCCCGGGGTCGACGTGCTCGCCCTCAACCTGTGGCTCGACGATCGGTTCGGCGTCGTCGGCTGACGGCGGGCACGGCTGGCAGACTCGCACCATGGAGCGCGGCACGCTCAGGATCTATCTCGGCGCCGCGCCGGGCGTGGGCAAGACCTACGCGATGCTCGGCGAGGCGCGCCGGCGCCGCGATCGCGGCGCCGATGTCGTGGTCGGGATCGTCGAGACCCACGGCCGATCGATGACGGCCGCCCAGCTCGCCGACCTCGAGGTGCTCCCGCGGCGCAACGTGGAGTACCGCGGCACCACGCTGTCGGAGCTCGACGTCGACGCCGTTCTCACTCGTCGGCCCGCCGTGGTCGCGATCGACGAGTTCGCCCACACCAACGCACCGGGCAGCCCGAACCCCAAGCGGTGGCAAGACGTCGAGCAGATCCTCGCGGCCGGCATCGACGTGATCGCCACCGTCAACATCCAACACCTGGAATCTCTGAACGACGTCGTCGCCCAGATCACCGGCGCCACCCAGGCCGAGACCGTGCCCGACCAGGTGGTGCGCGCCGCCGACCAGATCGAACTGGTCGACATGTCGCCAGAAGCACTGCGGCGCCGCATGGCACACGGCAACGTCTACCCGCCCGAACGCGCCGACGCCGCGCTCGCGAACTTCTTCAGGCTGGGCAACCTCGGCGCGCTCCGCGAGCTGGCGCTGCTGTGGGTCGCCGATCGGGTGGAGGAGCACCTCGGCGAGTACCTCGACCAACACGGCCTGCAGGGCGCTTGGGAGACCCGCGAACGGGTTGTCGTCGGGCTCACCGGCGCCCCGGGCGCCGATTCCGTGGTGCGGCGCGCAGCGCGCATCGCCCGACGGGTGGGCGGCGAGCTGATCGGGGTGCATGTCGCTGCGGCCGACGCCCGCCTCGACGCGGGTGGGGATGCGCTCCGGGCCCAGTTGGCGCTCATGGCGTCGCTGGGCGGCACGTGCCGCGAGGTGGTGGGCGACGACCCGGTCGAGTCGCTGGTGGAGGTGGCGCGCAGCATCCACGCCACCCAGATCGTGGTCGGTGCGTCGCAGGAGTCACGCTGGGACCAGGTGGTCCACGGGTCGTTCGTGGCCCGCCTCAGTCGTGCGGCGAGCGGCATCGACGTCCACATCGTCGGCGCCGACGGCCCCGCGACCGGGGCGCCACGCCGCATCGGCTCCGTCCGTCGGCCGCAACGCAACCGACGGCGGACGTGGTGGGCGGTCGCCCTCCTTGCCATCGGCCTGCCGCTGCTCACCGCCGTGCTCGACCTCCTCGGGGACCGGGTGAGCTTGTCGACCGACCTGCTGATGTTCCTCGTGCTCGTGATGGGGGTCGCTATCGTCGGCGGGCGTCTCGTCGCCACCGTCGCGGCCGTGGTGTCGGCACTCGTCGTCAACTGGTTCTTCGTCGAACCGTTGCACACGCTGACGATCGACGACGCGGACGACGTGGTCGCTCTCGTCGTGTTCCTGGTGGTGGGGCTGGTGGTCGGCGCGCTCGTCGATCGGATCGCCACCCAGGCAGCCGCGGTGAACCTCACCCGGGCCGGGGCGGCGATCCTGGCCCGCACCGCCGCAGTGCTCGCCGCCGACCCCGACCCGGTGGATCACCTGATGCGGGCGGTGCTCGACGCGTTCAGCGTCACTGGGGCGCGTCTCGTCCAAGCCGACGTGCATCACGAGGAGGTGGTGGCCGCCGCGGGTGAGGTCGTGTCGCCCGAGTATTCGATCGACGTCGGGACGGCGCCGACGGGACACCGGCGGACACTCGTGGTCGGTGGCCGGTCGCTCACCGCCGACGACCAGCGCGTGCTGACCGCACTCGCCGGCCAGCTCGGCGTGGCGATCGACCGACAGGTGATGCGACACGACGCGCGCCGAGCTGAGGAGCTGGCAACCATCGACCGCGCCCGTACGGCGTTGCTGCGCGCGGTGTCACACGACCTGCGGACCCCGCTCGCGACGATCAAGGCGCTGGCTTCCGGGTTGCTCGATCGGTCGGTGGCGTGGGAACCCAAGCAACTCGCGGAGATCCATGCCACGATCGACGAGGAGGCCGACCGGCTCAACCGTCTGATCGGCAACCTGCTCGATGCGAGCAGGCTCGAGACGGGCACGCTCGCCGTACAGCTCGTCACGGTGCGTTTGCACGACGCCGTCGAAGCGTCGATGTGCAGCCTCACCCATCACCCCGCCGACGTGCGGGTGGACGTGCCGACCACCTTGCCGGCGGCGCTGGCCGACCGGTCGTTGCTGGAGCGGGCGCTCGCCAACCTGGTCGACAACGCCCGCCGCTACTCCCCGCCGGAAGCGCCGATCGCGATCACTGCGGCCCGGCTCGGCGCCGAACTGCACCTCTGCGTGATCGACCGCGGTCCAGGAATCCCGGCCGACCGCCGAGGCGAGGTGGTAGCACCGTTCCAACGGCTCGACGACACCGGTACGGACGGGGTGGGATTGGGGTTGGCGATCGCCGACGGTTTCGTGCGCGCCATGCGAGGACGGCTGCTGCTCGACGACACGCCGGGTGGCGGGCTCACCGCCACGATCGTGCTGCCGCTCGCCGAGGACGCGACCGAACTTCGACCGTCTGTGTCCGACGCGGAGGCCACCGCGTGACCACGATCCTGGTCGTCGACGACGAGCCGCAGATCCGCCGGGCCCTGACGCTCAACCTGGGGGCGCGCGACTACAGCGTGATCAACGCCGCTACCGGCGAGGCAGCCATGCAGGCAGTGGCGACGGACCACCCCGACCTCGTGCTGCTCGACTTGGGCCTGCCGGGGCTCAACGGGCTCGGCGTCATCCATGCGCTGCGGGGATGGACTCGCGTGCCGATCATCGTGCTCACGGCGCGCGACGACGAGCGGTCCAAGGTCGAAGCCCTCAACGCCGGCGCCGACGACTACGTCACCAAGCCGTTCGGAATGGCCGAGCTGCTGGCGCGGATCAACGCCATGCTGCGGCGCGCGTCCGACGGCCAGGTCGTGGAACCAGAGGTGACGACACCCTGGATGCGGCTCGACCTGGCAGCCCACCGTGCGTTCGTGGGCGACGGGCATGCCACAGAGGTCCACCTCACGGGCACCGAGTGGCAGATCGTCAGCTACCTCGTACGTAACGCCGGGCGTCTGGTGACCCACGCCCAGCTCGTCGCCGCGGTGTGGGGCCCGAGCTACTCGCCGAACCCGAACCTGCTGCGGGTCCACATGACCAACATCCGTCGCAAGCTCGAACAGCACGCCGCGACGCCAACCCACTTCACCACCGACGTCGGTGTCGGTTATCGCTTCGAGCCCGCCTGATCGCGACCGGCCTGCCGCCCGCAGGCCACCGTCGCCCACCTGCAGTCAGCAATTGTCGAGGGCGTCGAGGGCGTCGCAGGGACGCGGTTCAGGGCACATCACCTGCCGCGCTTGACATCATTCTCGGGCGGATAGGTACTCGGTACCTGTATCAAGTATCTATGAGAAACATCCTTCTCGCTCTCCTGGTCGAAGGCCCACGTCACGGATACGAACTGCGCGGCGCCCTCGAGCAGTGCTTCGGTCCGCTGATGCCGTCGATCAACCCGGGTCAGATCTACACGACGCTCCAGCGCTTGGAGCGCGACGGCTTGATCCACGGGGTCGACGTTCCGGGCGATACCCGCAACAAACGTGAGTACGCGCTGACCGACGCCGGCCGATCCGAGCTTGCGATCTGGATCGACACCCCGGTGGCGAGCACCCGGTTGAGGGACGAGTTCTTCATGAAGCTGGTCCTGATCGGGTCGCGGTCGGCAACCGTGGCCGCTCAGGTCATCGACGGTCAGCGCCGCGAGTACCTGCAATCCCTACGAGATCTCGATGTTCTGGCCCGCAACGTGGGCGACGACCCGGTCGGGGCGTTGCTGGTGGAAGGCGCGCAGCTCCATGTCGAGGCCGATCTCAAGTGGATCGATCTCTGCGCGCAACGACTCATCCCCGAGGAGAGACCATGAACGACACGATGATCGAATGCCGCCTCCTGGCCAAGACATTCCATGCCAGCGGCATCGACATGCTGGCGCTGCGAGGCGTCGATATCACCGTGCGTCGTGGAGAGTTCGTGGCGGTGATGGGGCCGTCGGGATGTGGGAAGTCCACGATGTTGCACCTTCTCGGCGGGCTCGACCGCCCCAGCGCCGGTGAGGTCGTGTGGCAGGGTCGCCGCATCGATCAGCTGTCGGAGACGAAGCTCGCACGGCTCCGTCGACGCGAGGTGGGGTTCGTGTTCCAGTTCTTCAACCTCGTCCCCACCTTGACCGCAGCCGAGAACATCGAGCTCCCGGTCCTGCTTGCCGGTGGCTCCCGGGCCGAAGCTGCGGCGCGCCGCGACGAGTTGTTGGAGCGGATGGGTCTCGGCGAGCGGGCCCGTCTCGCTCCGGGGCAGATGTCGGGCGGGGAGCAGCAACGCGTCGCGATCGCTCGCGCGATGGCCAACCGACCCGCGGTCCTGCTCGCCGATGAGCCAACCGGCAACCTCGACTCCGGCAGCGCCCGCGACGTTCTGGCGCTGCTTCGTGAAGCCTGCGCGGATGGCCAAGCGTTGCTGCTGGTCACGCACGACCCGCGGGTCGCGGCGACCGCGGATCGGGTGGTCAGCGTGCGTGACGGGCTGGTCACTGACGACATGATCGTGTCGGCCGCCCGGCCGGTCGGCGACTTGTTCTCGTTCGGGAGCTCGCCGTGACCGCCATGATCCTCAGGCTGGGCTTGTCGGGCTGGCGTCGGCGCTGGTTGGGAACGCTGCTGACGTTCATGTTGATCACGGTCGCAGCCGGCGCGGTGATGTTGTCGTTGCAGCTTCGCGATGTCGCGCAGCGACCCTGGCAGGACACCTTCGACGTCACCAACGGCGCGCACCTGCTCGCGTTCGGCCAGTCACGCGATGTCGAAGCGCTCGGCGAACTCGATGGTGTCAGCCAAGCTGCCGGGCCGATGCCGATCGTCGTCACATCCATGACCGTTCGCTCCTCCACGTTCGGACTCCGAGCGATCGGCGTCGACGAACCACCGGCGGTCGAGCGACCGGTCGTCCGGGAGGGCCGCTGGCTCAGCGGCGACGGCGAACTCGTGCTGGAGCGAAGCTTCGCCCGGGCCATCGGTGTTCAGGTCGGTGACACCGTCGAACTCAAGACAGTGAATGGGTCGCTCATCGCCGACATCGTTGGCGTCTCGGTCCTCGCCAGCGACGCGCCCTACCCCGACAACCAGCCGGGTGAGGGATACCTCCGACGAGGCGACATCAACCGCATCCAACCCGACGAGAACCGCCTCTCGTGGATCGAAGCAGTCCGCGTCGGCGACGTCTCTGACGTGTCCGCAATTGCCCGCCAGGCATTCGAAGTGCTCCCACGCGAGGTGTTCGTCCGGACGTTCGAGGACCGCCTGGCCGACGCATCGGAGCGACACCACACCACCACGATCGTGCTACGCACCTTCGCCTTCACGTTGCTACTCGCGGTCGGGCTCGTCCTGGCCACCTTGATCAGCGTCCGGGTCCTCGATCGGGCCGCCGAGCTCGGCCTGCTCAAAGCGGTCGGCCTCACCCCGGCGCTCATCACCCTGGTTGTCGCTGTCGAGGTGCTGGTGCTTGCTGCGGCCGCCGCCGTGGCCGGCGCGTTTCTCGGGAGCTGGATCACACCGCTCATCGTGCGCCGGTCGAGCGAACTGCTCGGAACGGTTCCGGTCGCTGTGTCAACCTCCCGAGTCGTGCTCACCGTCGTGACCGTGGTCTCCGTGGTCGGCGTCGCTGCCGTCGTGCCGACGTTGCGGCTCGCCCGAGCCGGAGTGCTGCGCTTGCTCAGCGCGCGTGTCGACGCTGGGACTATCAACCGTGTCGCGCGCCGGCTTCCGCTGCGTTCGCCACTTCCGGCGACGTTGGCAGCCAAACAGACCCTTGCTCGGCCCGCCCGTTCCGCTGCCACCGCCGCGGCGCTCGCCTTGACGGTCGCGTCGCTCGTCGCAGGCCTGGCGTTCGAGGCAACGGTCAAACACGAGGACGCAGTCGAGCAACAGGCACAGCAGAACCGACCGAGAGATCCGAACGCCGAAGGTCTCGCACCGAGCCAACCCGACCCCGTGCCGATCAGCGACTCGACACGCGAACAACTCCGCCCGATCGTGCACAGCTTCAACGGCGTCCTCGTCGCCGTCGCTGTGATGAACCTGCTCGCGACCGCGATCGTGTCGTTGCGCCGACGTCGACGCGACATCGCAGTCACCCGCGCGATCGGCCTCACGCCGGCGCAGGTCCAAAGAAGCGTGTTCTGCGCCGACGGATTGGTCGGCCTCGCCGCTGCGCTCCTCGGCATCCCTCTCGGCATCGCGATGTTCCTCGGCGTCTACCAACTCGTCAACGGCGACACCGAACTCGCCGTGCTGCCACCGATCTGGCAACTCATCGCCGTACCCGTCACCTGCGTCGCCGCCGTGATCGCCGTCGTCGCCGTCCCCGCAAGAAGCGCCGTGCGAGTCACCCTCATCGACGCTCTGCGCTACGAATAGCGCCGACGCAACCTCGTGGACCCACCAGGACGTCGCGGTCAGCCCCCGCGGCACGGCTGGATCATCCGAACCTCCCGGTCGTCAACGTCACGTCGCATGTCGACCAGGTCGACGCGTGCGTCGCTCCATGAGAGTCGCGAGGAGCCATGTGACCCTGTCGTGTTCTGGACGTTTGACCGATCATGCGGTCATGGTCGGAGCCAATTTCGAGTGGTTGAGCGTGGAGTTGCCCGACGGTCGACGACTGGAGGTGCACGTGGCCGAGGCGAGCGAGGCGCTGCCGCTGATATTCCACCATGGGACCCCCGGATCGGGCCTTTCGTTGCCCGTGATGGATGCTGCCGCTCGGCGGCATGGCCTGCGCTGGCTCGGGATCACGCGGCCCGGTTTCGGAGGATCGACCCGTCAGCCGGGTCGGCGCGTCGCTGACATCGGGTCAGATGTCGCCGCCGTACTTGATCATCTCGGTATCGAGCGATGCGTCGTGGCCGGCTGGTCGGGAGGCGGGCCGCACGCATTGGCATGTGGCGCGCTCCTTGCCGATCGCGTCGCTGGTGTTCTGGTCATCGCCGGCTGTGCGCCTTACCCCGCCGAGGGTCTGGATTGGTTCGCCGGCATGTCGCAGGACGAGGCGGATGAAGCCGCAGCGGCGATCGCCGGCAGGGAAGATCTGCGCTCGATGCTCGAACCCAGGGCGAGCTGGTACCGCACCGCGACTGGTGCAGATCTCGTCGCCAGGGTCACCGGTCGATTCTCGCCCGTCGACGCCGCCGCACTCACTGCGAACGCAGACGACTTCCTCGCCAACTTGCGCGAGGGCGTCCGCGTAGGAATCGACGGATGGCTCGATGATTGGCACGCTTTCGTGCATCCCTGGGGTTTCGACGTCGAGGACGTCACCGTTCCGACCATCTTGGAGTACGGCAATCACGACTCGTCCTGCCCAATTGCCCATTGCGAGTGGATGCGGACTCGAATCCCGAACGCTGTCGCGCACATCGAGCCCGACGAAGGACACATCTCGGTCGGCCTGAACGTGATCGACCGCATGCTCGAGCACCTCGCCCACACCGGCCGATCTTGAGTCGACGGTTGGGGTCATGGACGGCACCGCCGTCGCGCCGGCCACCAGGACCTGTTGACCCCGACAACTCGGTGAGCCGACCGCTGGGCCGCGCCCTCGGAAGTGATGCCCGCGTGGCGCGTGGCTCCGCAACGGCGTTCATGCCGCGAGACTTGGGCACATGGAACCGATCGTCACCGTCATCGAGTTCGACCACGTGGTGCTGGCTTGCCCCGACGTGGAGCGGACGCTCGCCTGGTACCTCGACGTCCTCGGCCTCGCCCCGGTGCGTGTCGATGAGTGGCGGGCCGGTCGGGCACCGTTCCCCTCGGTCCGGGTCAACGCCGACACGATCATCGATCTGATCGCTGGCGAGGCGACGCCGGGCCGGCTCGATCACCTGTGTCTGGTCATCGAACCGACCGATCTACAAGCACTCGTCACGTCGGGCCGCTTCGACGTCGTGGAGGGACCAGCCACCCGGTACGGCGCGCAAGGAGACGGGACCTCCGTGTACGTGCGCGACCCCGACGGCACCGTCGTCGAGCTCCGCCACTACTGAGCTCCGCCACTACTGAGCTCCGCCACTACTGAGCTCCGTCAGCATCGAACTCCGCCGCCACGGCCCTGGGCCATCACGGGCCGCGTCGGTTGAGCCGCCACCGTTGAAGCGCCGAGAGGGTACGGAGGTAGGTTCGAGCCCGTGCTCGTCCGTCATCCATCGTCGGCCCCCGGATGAGCCTCGTTCGCCTGCTGCGCAGTCATCTCGCGCCATACCGGCGTGTCCTGATGATCGTGGTCGTGCTGCAGGCGGTCCAGACCTTCGCTTCGCTGACCCTGCCGAGCCTCAACGCCGATATCATCGACCAAGGCGTGCTCCGGGGCGATCGGGGGTTCATCTACCGCACCGGCCTCGAGATGCTGGGCTTCACCGTCGTACAGATCGTCTTCGCCGTCGGCGCCGTCTGGTTCGGCGCTCGCGCCGCGCTGGGCTTCGGGCGCGATGTGCGACGCGACCTGTTCCACCGCGTCACCGACTTCTCGGCCCAGGAGGTCGGCCGCTTCGGCGCCCCCTCCCTCATCACCCGCATCACCAATGACGTCCAGCAGGTCCAGCTGCTGGTGGTGATGGCCGCCACGATGATGGTCGCCGCACCGCTGACGCTCGTGATCGGCATCGTCATGGCGTTGCGCGAAGACGTCGGGTTGTCGGTGGTGATCGTGGTGGCCATTCCGCTCACCGTCGTGATCCTCGGCTCGGTCGTCCGCCAGATGGTGCCGGCCTTTCAACGCATGCAGATCCACATCGACAAGGTCAACCGGGTGCTGCGCGAGCAGATCACCGGCATCCGGGTCGTGCGGGCGTTCGTGCGGGAGCCGGAGGAGACAGCGCGGTTCGCAGAGGCGAACCAAGAGCTCACGGACACCTCGTTGCGCGCCGGCCGGCTGATGGCATCGATGTTCCCCACGGTCATCTTGATCATCAACCTGTCGAGCGTCGGGGTGCTGTGGGTGGGTGCCGATCGGGTGGGCGCCGGGCAGGTCGAGCTCGGCTCCGTCGTCGCCTACATCAGCTACGTCATCCAGATCCTGATGGCGGTCGCGATGTCGAGCTTCATGGTGTCGATGATCCCGCGCGCCGCGGTCGCCTCCGCCCGCATCGAGGAGGTGCTCAGCACCGAGTCGTCGGTGCGCGCCCCCGAGCGGCCGGTCACGACCGTCACCGAGCACGGAACGCTCGAGTTCCGGGACGTCGGATTCCACTACCCGGGCGCCGAGCAACCGGTGCTGTGCAACATCTCGTTCCGCATCGCGCCGGGCACCACGTTGGCGGTGATCGGATCGACCGGCGCCGGCAAGTCCACGCTCGTCAACCTCGTTCCCCGCCTGTTCGACGCCACGTCGGGCTCGGTGCTCGTCGACGGTGTCGATGTCCGCCAACTCGACCTCGACCTGTTGTGGGGAAAGATCGGCTACGTCCCCCAGAAGCCCTACCTGTTCTCCGGAACGGTTGCGTCGAACCTGCGGTACGGCCGCCCCGACGCCACCGACGCCGAGCTGTGGGAGGCGCTCGAGATCGCCCAGGCCGCCGACTTCGTGCACGCCATGCCCGATGGGCTCGACAGCACGATCGCCCAGGGCGGAACGAGCGTCTCGGGTGGCCAACGCCAACGGCTGGCGATCGCCCGGGCGTTGGTGGTGAAGCCCGAGATCTACGTGTTCGACGACACGTTCTCCGCGCTCGACCTGGCGACCGACGCCCGGCTGCGCCTCGCCCTCGCGCCCCACACGGCGTCGGCGGCGATGCTGATCGTCGCCCAGCGCATCTCGACCATCGCCAACGCCGATCAGATCCTCGTGCTCGACGACGGTGAGACGGTCGGTCTCGGCACGCATGACGAGCTCGTCGCCACCTGTCCCACCTACGCCGAGATCGTCGCTTCCCAGATCGGCGAAGGGCGCGCCGCGTGAGCGATCCGAAGATCGCCGGCGAGGTGGACGACGAGTCCGCCAACGAGACCGAGGAGACAGCCCAGGAGCTGCGCGAAGTCCTGGCGGTCGCCGGGAGTCCCTCGGACCGGGGCGCCAGTCGATGGGGCTCGTTCGGCATGCCGGCCGAACGCAGCACCGACTTCGGTGCGACCGTGCGGCGTCTCGGCGACTTGCTCGCAGGTGAACGACGGCGCTTCGTCCTCGTGCTCGGCATCACCGTTGTGAGCGTCGTCCTCGTCGTGCTCGGGCCCCGCCTGCTGGGGCAGGCCACCGACACCATCGTGGAGGGGATCACCCGACCCGCCGGCATCGACTTCGGCCGGCTGCACCGCACGTTGCTGATCGTCGGCCTGATCTACCTGGTCTCGTGGCTGCTGTCGTACCTGCAGGCGTTCATCCTGGCCGGCGTGGTCCAACGCTCGATGTACGCCCTGCGGGAATCGGTCGAGGGCAAACTGAACCGGCTGCCGCTCAACTACGTCGATCGCCATTCGCGAGGCGATCTGCTGAGCCGGGTCACCAACGACATCGACAACCTCGCGCAGAGCCTGCAGCAGACGATCAGTCAGATCCTGACCTCCACGCTCACGTTGATCGGCGTGGCAGTGATGATGTTCACCATCTCGCCGCTGATGGCACTCGTCGCGCTCGTGACGGTGCCCGGGTCGATCTGGTTGATGAAGCAGATCGGCGGCCGCGCCCGGCCGCGCTTCATGGCCCAATGGCGTCATACGGGAGCGTTGAACGCGCAGGTGGAAGAGGTCTTCACGGGGCATGCCATCGTGAAGAGCTTCGGTCGTCAGCGCGAGGCCGAAGCCCGGTTCCGCCAACAGAACGATGAGTTGTTCGAGGCGAGTTTCCGGGCCCAGTTCGTCTCCAGCCTGATCCAGCCGGCCATGTTCTTCATGAGCAACCTGCAGTACATGTTGATCGCCGTGGTGGGCGGTGTGCGCATCTCGAGCGGCGCGATCAGCGTGGGCGAGATGCAGGCGCTCATCCAGTACGCCCGCCAGTTCTCGATGCCCTTGACGCAGTTGGCGTCGATGGCCACGGTGTTCCAGTCGGGCCTCGCCTCGCTCGAACGGGTGCTCGAGCTCATCGATGCCGACGAGCAGACACCCGACGCTCCACCAACGGTCGATCCGCCTCCGGTGCGTGGACACATCGTGCTCGACGACGTCACGTTCTCCTACGACCCCGCGAAACCGTTGATCGAGGGGCTGTCGGTGAACGCCGAGCCGGGCCAGACCGTCGCCATCGTGGGTCCCACAGGAGCCGGCAAGACCACGCTCGTGAACCTGATCATGCGCTTCTACGAGCTCGATGGAGGCTCGATCAGTCTCGACGACCGTGACATCTCGACGATCCCACGCCACGAACTGCGCTCCCACGTCGGCATGGTGCTGCAGGACACCTGGCTGTTCGGCGGCACGATCCGCGAGAACCTCGCCTACGGCAACCCCCGCGCCACGGAAGCCGAGATCCGCGCCGCGGCGAAAGTTGCCTACGTCGATCGGTTCGTGCACTCGCTGCCCGATGGCTACGACACGGTGATCAACGACGAGGGCGACAACATCAGCGCGGGGGAGAAGCAGCTCATCACCATCGCCCGGGCGTTCCTCTCGGACCCGGCGATCCTGATCCTCGACGAAGCGACCAGCTCGGTCGACACCCGGACCGAGGTGCTCATCCAGCACGCCATGAACGCCCTGCGGGCCCAACGCACGAGCTTTGTGATCGCCCACCGTCTCTCCACCATCCGCGGGGCCGACACGATCCTGGTGATGGAGCAGGGGCGCATCGTCGAACAGGGCTCCCACGACGAGCTGCTCGCCCACGACGGCCCGTATAGGCGGCTGTACAACTCCCAGTTCGCCGGCGCGGCGACCGAGATCAGCTGACCCGCGACGACGCAGCGAGGCGCTCGCCCGCGGTCGCAGCCGGGAGCTCGACCGACATCCACGGCGTCAGCGCGGCGACACCATCGGGGCCGAGGTGGGTGCCATCCACCGTCAGATCGAGGTGGTCGTCGAGCCAATCGCCGAGCTCGATGACGCTCATCGACGTTCGTGCCGCTTCGGACCGGATGAGGCCTTGGAGCACATCGATGGCCTCGGCCGGGATGTCGAGCGGGCCGAACGGGTCGATGTGGCCCGGAGTGGTCCACACCACGTGCGCCTCGGGTGCATACGCCGAGATGCGCTCGCTGAGAGCTACCAGCCGACCTGCCGCCCACGTCTCGCAGCGTCCGCTGCGATCACCGAGGCGGCACCAGTCGTCGGTGCTGTCGGGGTCGATCTCGTACGCGAGTCCGTAGGCATCGATCACCACCACGAGCGCCGGTTGCCGGTCGGCCAGCCACGAGGGCAGGCTCTGGTCCCACCACAGGTCACACCCAGGCTCCTCGCCGAGCTCCCGCACCGCGACCGCCCCGCCGTTGGCTGAGTTCTTCATCCGCACGTCGCCGCCGGGCGGGCAGCCGACCATGTGCACCTCATCCGCGCTCCACCCGAGCGGCACCATTGCGTCGCGTACCGCACCGAAGGACACCCAGGCCGTGGAGTCACCGACCACGAGCAGGTTCGCCGGCGGGATCGGGAACGTCGAACCGGTGGTGGGCGGGGCGGCTGTGGTGGTGGGCGGCGCCACCGTGGTCGCCCCTCCGGGAGCGGGGGCCGTCGCGGGCGGGACGGTCGGGATCGCCGGGGCGGTGGTCTCGATCGGCGGCGTCACGTTGTCGGTCGGGAGCACCGACACGGTCGATGAGTCGAGCCCACCTATCCACGCCAGCGTCGCGGGTGGTCAATGCGCCAGAGACCACGAGCGCGGTGAATTCCTCGCGGCGGGGCGCGATGCGGCGGGTCCGGATCGGTTCTTCGACGTAGCGGAACATCAGCCCGGCGAGTCCGATGGTGAGCCCGACCGCGGCGACCATCGCCCACACCGGTAACCGTTCGACATCGAGCTGGTGAACGGCGAGCTCGAACACCGGGATGTGCAGGAGGTAGATCCCGTAGGAGCGGCGACCCAGCCAGGCGAGGGGCCGGACCGAAAACGCCCGGGAGGCCACCGAAGCAGGGTGCCGCCACAGGAGGGCGACGGCGATGGCCACCGCCGGCGTGGACAGGGTGATGCCCCAGCGGATCCCGCCGGTCGTGTCGCCGCGGGCGAGGATCCACACCGGGAGCTCGATCACCGCCAACCCGGCCACGACGGCGGTGGCCCGTCGGGATCGATCGGCCGTCACGGGCCACATCGCCCCGATCGCCGCCGCCAGGCTGCCGGCCGCGACCTCGCCCATCCGGGTGAAGGTCGACAGGTAGAGCTCGGCGGGATCGGTGAGGGTCCACAGCACCCACCACGAGATCGCCAGCACCCCGACGCTGAGGGCCGCCACGGTGAGCTCCGGTCGAGCCCATCGCCGGGCCAGCACCCCGGCGACCATCAGCAGCGGCAGGCCGAGGTACACCTGCTCTTCGAGCGACAGGGACCAGAAGTGCGAGGTCAGCGACGGCGCAAAGCTCGCCCAGTAGCCGCCACCGGAGAGTTGGTGCCAGTTCGCCCGCCAGGTGAGCGCGGCGATCACGTCGTCGGTCACGGCTTCCATCGCCGGCCAGCCGGTCCACCAGGCGACCCCGACGGTGACGGCGAGGACGAGGACGGCGGCCGGCATCAACCGGCGCAATCGGCGGGCCCAGAAGCCGCGCAGGGAGAGCCGGCCGTGGCGTTCGATCTCGCTGAACGCGAGCGTCGTGATCAAGAAACCAGAAAGGGTGAAGAACAGCCCGATCGCCAGCCACAACCCGTTGCCGGCGCCGGCCAGGCCGAGGTGGACGACGATCGGTGCGGCCAGGAACACCCCTCGCATCCCGTCCAGTGCGCCGGACCGTGTCGTCGAATGCGCCACCTGCTCATTGTCCCCCGGATCACCATTTCCCAGCAGAGGCGAACGGTCTGACCTCGTCGCGCGGGGACAGTGACGCAGCGAGGTCGCCGCGCGCCCTACGTGAGGACGGTGAGGTCTGCCAGACTCGACCTTGATGGAGACCCATGTAGCCGAGACCGACCACGAAGCCGCTGTCGAGGCGGCTGGATTCATCGCCCGGCGGGTCTGGCCGGCGGTCCGCAGCCGGGGTCGCTTCCACCTCGCCGTCAGCGGCGGCACCAGCCCGGCGCCGCTGTTCGCCGCGCTCGCCGCCCTCGACCTCCCGTGGGGCGCGGTGCACCTCTATCAGGTCGACGAACGGGTGGCGCCGGCCGGCGACGCCGACCGGAACGCCTCGATGCTCGACGTGTTCCCGGTTCCATCCACCAACGTCCACCTGATCGACGTCGAGTGGCCCGACGCTCGAATGGTGTGCGCCACCTACTCGGCCGCGCTGCCCGATCGGCTCGATGTCGTGCAGCTCGGCCTCGGCGACGACGGCCACACCGCCAGCTGGCCTCCCGGTGATCCGGTGGTCGACGTCACGGCCCCTGTTGCCGCGGTCGGGGTCTTCAAGGGGCGCCCACGGTTCACGCTCACGCCCGTCGCGGTCAACGGGGCACGCACCCGGATGATGTTCGTCACCGGGGCCGCCAAGGCCCACGTGGTCGCGGCGTGGCTGCACGGCGACGGCTCGTTGCCGGCGAGTCGGGTCAAATCGACCGGGACCCATGTCTTCTGCGATCGGGCGGCCGCCGCGGCCATCGAGGGGTAGCGTCGCCGACCGATGGTCGCGATCACCGAACTCCCCGCCTGGCAGGCCCTCGTCGAGCACCACGTGGCAACCGCCGAGGTCCACCTACGGGACCGATTCGCGGCGGAACCCGGACGAGGGGCCGCTCTCACCCGCGTGGTGGGGGACCTCCGGATCGACTATTCCAAGCACCGAGTCAGCGCCGAGACGATGTCGTTGCTGGTCGCCCTGGCCGCGGCGTCGCCGCTCGTCGAGCGCCGCGACGCGATGTTCGCCGGTGAACACATCAACACCACCGAGGACCGCGCAGTGCTGCACACTGCGTTGCGGGCGCCGCGTGATCGGGTGGTGATGGTCGACGGCCGCGATGTCGTGCCCGACGTCCACGAGACGTTGGACAAGATGGCCGAGTTGGCGGTCGCGGTGCGCTCGGGGGCCTGGCGAGGAGCGACGGGCGAGGTGATCCGCACCGTGGTGAACATCGGCATCGGCGGCTCCGATCTCGGCCCGGCCATGGCGTACCAGGCGTTGCGGGCGTTCGCCCAGCCCGGGTTGGAGTGCCGGTTCGTGTCGAACGTCGACGGTGCCGACCTGGCCCGCAACCTCGAAGGCATCGAGCCCGCGTCCACGATGTTCGTGGTGTCGTCCAAGACGTTCACCACGATCGAGACGCTGACCAACGCCCGCTCCGCCAAGGACTGGATCACCGCCGCGCTCGGCACCGAAGCTGTCGCCAAGCACTTCGTCGCCGTGTCGACGAACGCAGAACAGGTGGCGGCGTTCGGCATCGACACGGCCAACATGGTCGGGTTCTGGGACTGGGTGGGCGGGCGCTACTCCGTTGATGCGGCCATCGGGCTGTCACTGATGATCGCCATCGGACCCGAGGCGTTCGCCGAGTTCCTCGCCGGGTTCCACACCGTCGACGAGCACTTCCGCACCGCCCCGCTCGCCGAGAACGTGCCGGTGCTGCTCGCCCTGCTGGGCATCTGGTACACCAACTTCTTCGGTGCGGCCAGCCACGCGGTGCTGCCCTACGCCCAGGAGCTCGGCCGGTTCGCCGCCTACCTGCAGCAGCTCGACATGGAGAGCAACGGCAAGTCGGTGGTGCTCGACGGCAGCCCGGTGACCGGCGCCACCGGACCGATCGTGTGGGGCGAGCCGGGAACCAACGGCCAGCACGCGTTCTACCAACTCCTGCACCAAGGCACCCATCTGGTGCCCTGCGACATGATCGGGTTCGCCCGCCCGCACCACACCCTCGCCGCCCATCACGATCTGCTGATGGCGAACCTGTTCGCCCAGAGCGAAGCGCTGGCGTTCGGCAAGACGCTGGAGGAGGTGATCGCCGAAGGCATCGCGCCGCACCAGCAGCGCCACCGGGTGTTCCCCGGCAACCGGCCGTCGACCACCATCGTGGCTCCATCGCTCACCCCATCGGTGCTCGGCCAGCTCATCGCCCTCTACGAGCACAAGGTGTTCGTGCAGGGCGCGATCTGGGGGATCAACTCCTTCGACCAGTGGGGGGTCGAGCTCGGCAAGGCGCTCGCCAATCGCATCACCCCGGAACTGGTGGCCGAGACCGAACCGGCCCTCGCCCACGATTCGTCGACCAACGACCTCATCCGCTGGTACCGGGCGCAGCGCTGAGCACGGGCCCAGGGCCGTCAGACCGGGGCCGTCAGACCGGGGCGACGCCCGGGGTGCCGGCGGTGATGCGGAACGACTTCCAGGTCGACGACGGCGAATCGGCCACGAGAGCGTCGGCGACGATGCGGTACTCCGCCGACCACTCCGTGGGGGTGACCACGTGTTTGGTCCAACCTCGATGGGTGAGCTCCACGTCGATCACATCGCCGAGCGAACCAACCAGCGACTCCAGTGACGCCGGCACGTTGCCCGACGACGAGATCGACGTGTCGACGAACTCGGTGCCGAGTGGCGGGCCCGCAGGGTCGGCCGGGTTGGTGATGGCGCCGACCCCGGCGAAGTGGATGTCGCCGGTGAGCACCACCAGGTTCGCCACGGAGAGCTCGGCGACCCGTCCCAGCAGCCGCTGCCGCGCCGCCGGGTAGCCGTCCCACTGGTCGTAGTTCAACACGGCATCACCGAAGGAGGCGTTGACCAGGATCACCTGTTGGGCCAGGACGTTCCACACTGCGGTCGATGCGGCGAAACGATCGAACAGCCAGGTCTCCTGCTCGGCGCCGAGCATCGTGCGGGACTCATCGGCGGTCTCGGGGCAGGCCGGGTCGAGGCTCAGCGTCACGTCGCCGCAAGCCTGGTCGCTGCGGTATTGGCGGGTGTCCAGCACGCTCACCTCGGCAAGGCTGCCGATCCGCACCCCTCGATAGACGGGGAAATCGGCGCCGCCCGGCGCGGGAAGCCGGACCGGCTGGTGCTCCCACCAGGCTCGGTACGCCGCGGCGCGGCGGGCGAGGAACTCCTCGGGAGGTCGGGCGTCCTGGCTCACCGCTCCCGCGTAGTTGTTCTCCACCTCGTGGTCGTCCCAGGTCACGATCCACGGGCACGATGCGTGGGCCGCCTGCAGCGCCGAATCGGCCTTGTAGAGGGCGTAGCGGACCCGGTAGTCGTCGAGCGTGGTCGGTTCGGGAGTCTCGTGGGAGCGCACGACGACCCCGCCCACGGGATCGCCGGCGCCTTCGTAGATGTAGTCGCCGAGCCAGAACAGGCAGTCGAGGCCCGCCCGCGGCGATGTCGAGGTGGGCGGCGTAGAAACCGTCCTCGAAGTTCTGGCAGCTGGCGCTGCCGAGGGTGAACCGGGCGGGCGTGGCACCCTCGGCCGGCAGCGTGCGGGTGCGGCCCACCGGGCTGGTGAACCCACCCGCGACGAACCGGTACCAGTACCACGTGTCGGGCTCGAGGTCGGCGGCCTCGGCGTGGATCGAGTGGCCCTCGTCGGCTCGGGTCTCGAGGTCCTGGGTCACCTTCATGGTCGTGAAGTCCTCGTCGTCGGCGAGCTCGTAGCGCACCGGGACGGCGTCGGGAAGGTCGGTGCCCATGAGACGGGTCCACAGGATCACCGAGGTCGCCTCGGGGTCGCCGGACGCGACGCCGAGCCCGAACGGATCGGCCGCCAGCGCCACGGTGGAGGGCGGCGCGACCGTCGTGGCCGGCGGGAGCGAGGCCGTCGTTGCCGTCGTCTCGGGAGCTCGAGTGGTGCTCGGGGCCCCGTCGGTGGGCGCCGGGCCGGCCCCGTCCGGCTCGCCGGTGTCGTCACCGCTGGAGCAGGCGCCCACCACGACCGCGGCGGACAGTGCGAGGAAGGATCGACGTGAGAGCGTGCCCATGTCCGCGAGTCTCGCGGGTGATCCGACCTCCGCTCGCCAGTGGAGCGGCGCCTACGGTGGGGGAATGGCTGAACTGTCGCGACAGATGTACGGCGACCCCGACGGGCCCCGGGTCGTGGCGATCCACGGGGTCACCGGTCATGGGCGACGCTTCGAGGCACTCGCGAACGGACCGTGGGCCCATCGCCGGGTGCTCGCCGTCGATCTGCGCGGCCACGGGTTCTCGACCGGCGAGGCCCCGTGGAACTTCGAGCAACACGTCGCCGACGTGCTCGACACGCTGGACGCCGTCGGTTGGGCGGAGCCGGTCGACGTGGTCGGTCACTCCTTCGGTGGGGCCGTGGCCACCTTCCTGATGGCACTGGCGCCCGGGCGGGTGCGCCGTACGGTCCTGCTCGACCCGGCCCTCCACCTCCCCGGCGACGTGGCCCTCGCCAACGCCCGTGACGCTCTTGCGTTCCCCGGCTTCGACACGCGGGAGGCGGCGCGCCGGGCACGCGAGGCGATCCTGGACCCGGCGGGACATGGCTTCATCGACGCCGAGCTCGATCAGCACCTCCTGCAGGAAGGAGATGGTCGGTTCCGGTACCGGTTCGAACTGGCCCCCATCGCCGCCGCGTGGGGTGAGATGGCGCGGACGACGCCACGGTTCTCACAACGGCGGCCCACGCTCGTGGTGGTCGCGACCAAGGCCGACGTGTACCGAGCTTCGTATGCCGCGGCGCTGCAGGCGGAGCTGGGCGGGGCGTTGACCCGCGCCGATCTCGACTGCGGGCACATGGTCTACTGGGAACGGTTCGACGAGACCGCGGCGTTGGTGGAGTCGTTTCTCGCGGCCGAGGTGCCGGGCCGGTAGGTTCGACCGGGTGGCCGACCCGCTGGAGCGCATCACGAACGTGTTGACGCTGCTGTTGGAGACTCGCGTCCCCGTGACCCTGTCGGAGATCGCCGACCGGATGACCGGTCAGTACCCGGAGTCCGAAGGGGCGCGGCGCACGGCCTTCGAGCGGGACAAGGCGTTGTTGCGGTCGGAAGGCATCCCGATCGAGCAGTCGGTGTTGTCGGGCGACCAGGCCGGGCAGACGGGCTATTGGATCGATCGCTCGCGCTACGAGCTCGGCGATCTGGGGCTCACCGACGACGAGCGGAACGCACTGCAGCTCGCGGTGGCGACAGTGCAGCTCGGCAACGAGTGGGGCGAGCAGGCGATCTGGAAGTTGGGCGGCTCCGGGGGTCGGCCGCGCGCTGATCTGGAGGCGTCGTTGCCGTCGTTGCCGGCGTTGCCCGTGCTGTTCCAGGCGGTGGCCGACCGGGCGGTGGTCTCGTTCCCGTACCGGGGCCAGGAACGGTCGTTGGAGCCGTACTCGTTGTTGGCCCGCAACGGCGTGTGGTACCTGGTGGGCAGAGACCAGGACAAGGCCGAGGTGCGCACCTATCGGGTCGACCGGATGGAGGGTGAGGTCACGGTCGCCGCACCGGGTGCATTCGTTCGGCCCGAGGGTTTCGACCCGCGCACCGTGCTGCCGGCGGACCCCAAACAGATCGGGGCGGTCGAGGGCGAGGCGTTGGTGGCCTCGGTCCTGGTGGGCCCCGAGCGGGCCGCAGCAGTAGTACGGGAGCTGGGCGAGGCCGCGGTGGAGGAACGGCGCGCTCGACGGCTCGGTCGTGGTGGCGGTCCCGTGCGCCAACGTGATGGCGTTCCGCCACTGGGTGCTGGAGCTGCTCGAACACGCCGAGGTCCTCGCACCCCCCGCCCGCCGCGCCGACCTCATCGCGTTCCTCGAGGCCCAGACATGAGCAGCGGGCGTTCGTGGCGGGCGCCTGGGTTCGTGAGCAGCGGGCGTTCGTGGCGGGCGCCTGGGTTCGTGAGCAGCGGGCGTTCGTGGCGGGCGCCTGGGTTCGTGAGCAGCGGGCGTTCGTGGCGGGTGACGACGTGACGGTCGCGAGAAGGGGTCCTCGTTCGGCGAACGAGCGGTTGCGGCGGCTGTTGGTGATGCTGCCGTGGATCATGGAGCGCGGCGAGGTGCCGGTGCGTGAGGTGGCCGAGCGGTTCGACACCACGGAGTCGGCGGTGATCGCCGACCTGGAGCGGGCCTCGATGTGCGGGCTCCCGCCCTTCGAGCCGGGGGATCTGATCGATCTGTTCGTCGACGACGGTGTGGTGTACGCGGGGCCGCCGAAGTTCTTCACCCGTCCGCTGCGGCTCACCGCTCCCGAGGGTTTCGCCCTGCTCGTGGCCGGGCGCGCCGCGATGCAGCTGCCGGGGGCCGATCCGCACGGGCCGTTGGCGCGCGCGCTCGACAAGCTCGCCGAGGGTCTCGGCTCGGCGGGGCTCGAGGTCGACCTGCCCCGCCCGGCAGCCGCCGATGAGTTGGCCGCCGCGGTCGAGGCCGGCGCGCAGTTGCGCATCGCCCATTGGAGCGAGAGCCGCGACGAGACCACCGAGCGGGTGATCGATCCGCTCGCAGTGTTCACCGATCGGGGTTACTGGTACGTGATCGCCGATGACCACCGGTCGGGCGAGGAACGAACGTTCCGGATCGATCGGGTGGAGTCGATCGAGCGCACCGGTGCCACGTTCGCCGCGGCGCAGCGTGAGCCCGCCCACGAGCGACGGGTGGTTCTCCGACGATCATCTCCCGCGGGTGACGTTGCGGCTGGCGCCCGAGGCGCGCTGGGTGGCGGAGCGCTATCCGGTCGATGCGGTGACGGCGCTCGCCGATGGTGGCGCCGAGGTGGTGCTCCCGGTGACGAGCGACGCATGGTTGGCCCGGCTGCTGGTGCGGGCCGGCAGCTCGGTGACCGTGGTGGCGCCGGCCGACCGCAAGGATCTCGCTCGGGTCGCGGCGGCGCGTGTGCTCGGCCGCTACCGATCTTCGGGTTGACCGGATCCGTTCACGACGGCGGGCGGGGCACCCCACCGGTCGGATCGGCGACCGCATGGTCGTCGTCGCCGCGCCGAGCGAGCAATTCGGTCAGCTCGCCCACCGTGGTGACGCCGGCTTCGGCGAGCAGGTGGGGGAGCAGGCTCGCCGTCGCCTCGGCATCGGCCAGGGCGTCATGAGCACGGTGGAGCGGCACGCCGTAGCGCTCGCACAGGTCGCCGAGTCGGTGCGACCACTCGTTGGCCGGGTCGAGCCGGCGGGCGAGGATCAAGGTGCACAGCTCGCTCTCCGTGCGCAGCTCGTGGCCGGTGCGGCGGGCCCCGGCGCGCAGGAAGGCGGCGTCGAAGCGAAGGTTGTGGGCCGTGAGCACGGCCCCCGCGATCCGGTCGGTGAAGCCGTCCATGACCCCGTCGAGCAGGGGGGCACCCTTCAGGTGGCGGCGGGTGATGCCGTGGATGTGGGTGGGACCGAGGCGCCGCACCCACCGCCAGCGTGGCCGTACGTAACTGGACCACCGCTCGACGATGGTGCCGTCGGCCCGGGCGAGCACCACGGCGACCTGCAAGATGCGGTGGCGGCGAGCCGAGAGCCCCGTGGTCTCGACGTCGACCACGGCGAAGATGGCCTCGGCCAACGTCATCGACGCAGCCGGGCTCGGTGCCCCTGCTCCTGCCTGCACACCGATCACCCTACGCCGGGGGTGTGTCGCGGGATGACGGAACCATCGGCCTACGGTCGGCGTGTATGGAGGTGCGACCCACCGCGGTTCTGCTCGGCGCGCTGGCGATCGGGGTGGTCGGAGCGGTCGACCCGCGGGGCTGGTGGCCCTTCGGACCGGCGAAGTGGCTGGTCGTATCGGTCGTCGGCCTCGCGTTGCTCGCGACCGCGCGGCGCGGGCTGTCCGCATGGTCGGCCCGCGAGCGGACCGTGCTCGGCGGGTTCCTCGCCCTCGTGGTGGGCGCGTCGGTCGGAGCGCTCGATCCGCGGTACTCGTGGATCGGCACGCCCGAACGGCGTTTCGGGGCGCTGACCTGGTTGCTGGTCGCCGGCGCGTATGCCGGTGGCACGGGCGTGCGCGGACCTGACGACCGGCGCACGGTTGCCCGGGCGCTCACGGTCGGTGCGGTGGGGATCGGGGTGTGGTCGGCGGTCGAGCTCGCCGGATTCCAGCCGATCGAACTGGCGGCCCTCACCCGGCGGTTGACGGGCCCGCTCGGGTCGGCCGCCTACCTGGGCGCCGCGTCCGTGCTCTTCGGCGCCGCTTCCCTCGGGATCGGGATCGATCGGTCGGAACGCCGGGTCTGGCGGGTTGCGGCGTGGAGTGGGACCGTCGGGTGCGTGATCGCGCTGGTCGGTTCGGGAGCACGCGGCGCCTGGCTGGCCGCCTCGGTCGTCGCCCTCGGAATGCTCGTCGTCCGGCGCAGCACTCGGTCGTTGCGAACCTTGGTGATCGCCGCAGCCGTGCTCCTGGGCGCGCTCGCCGTGGTGGCCCCTCGACTCGGAGATGTGCTCGACCGGACCTACGGAGCGTCGTCGCGACTCGACGAGTGGCGGGTGGCCGTGCGAGTCATCGCGGAACACCAGTGGTTCGGGGTCGGGCCAGAGGGCTACCGGATCGCGTTCGCCGAAGGGGTCGACGACGCCTACGAGCAGAGCTACGGCCGCAGTGTGCTCCCCGACCGCGCCCACAGCGGGCCGCTCGACGTGGCGGTCACGCTCGGGATCCCCGCTGCGCTGCTGTGGGGAGTCGGGGTCGCGGCGATCGGCCGCGCTTCGTGGCGGGCGGCGAGGCGGGCCGATGCGGTGCTCGGCGGGCTGGCCGCCGGCGTTGCTGCGTATCTCGTGCAGCAGTTGTTCCTGTTCCCGATCGCCGAGCTCGACGTGCTGGCGTGGGGCGTGGGCGGCCTGGTCGTGGCGGGGACGAGTCCGGCAACGGAGGTGACCGCGAACCGATTGCCCCGTCTCGGCCTGTCGAGGCTTGCCGGCGTCGGTACGGGACTCCTGGTGGCCGGGGCGTTCGTCTTCGGGATCCGCGAGGTGGTGGCGGATCGCTACGCCCGTGAGGCCGCCGACGCGCTGGCGCAGGCCGAGACCGGGAGCCCGGCCGCCCACGAAGCCGTCCGGGCCGCCGCCACCGCAATCGCCTGGCGGGGCGACGTGCTGCGGACCCGGCTGTTGCTGGCCCGCGCCGAGGAGGCCACCGGGACGTTGGCCGGGACCGACCGGGCGATCCGCCAGACCGAGCGAGCGCTCGCCGTGTCGCCCGGTGATCCCATCGTGCGCACCGAATCGGCCCGGTTGCTCTCGGCCCGGGCCGCGATCACCGGAACGTCTGCGGACGCCTCCGCCGCCCTCGACCAGTGGGTGGCGCTGGTGGCCGACGATCCGCACCGCTCCGACTGGCACCTCGGCGCGGGGCAGGCGGCCGCGGCTGCGGGCGACGCAGGGTTGGCGTCGTTCCATCTGCGTCGAGCAGTCGAGCTGGCCCCGGACGAACCCCGCGCCGCGGAGCTGCTCGCGGAACTGGCCCGACTCGGATCCAACGGATGACGGAACCAACTCGACCGGTCCGGCGTGTAGTGCCCGTGAACACCGCGGCAATGAGCTTCGATGCGACCCCCTCCGGTGAGGTCGAGCTGAACCCGGTCTCGCTCACGTTCGTCGACTTCTACCGTCAGCACCGCATCCGGGTCGCCCGGGCGCTGGCCCTCACCCTCGGGGATGCCCAGCTGGGCGACGAAGCGACCGACGAAGCGATGACGCGGGCCTACCAGCACTGGGGGCGGGTGAGCCGACTCGAGAACCCGGGCGGATGGGTCTATCGCGTCGGGTTGAACTGGAGCCTGTCGATCCTGCGGCGGCTTCGCCGACCTGATCGAACGACCCCCTCGCCTGGGTTCAGCGAGCCACCGGCGATCGACGAACCGGCGGTCACCGCAGCACTCCGCGGGCTGAGCGTCGAGCACCGCTCCGTGGTGGTGTGCCGCCACCTCCTCGGCTGGTCGGAGGCCGAGACCGCCACTGCTCTGGGCATCCGGCGCGGCACGGTCAAGAGCCGAACTGCGCGGGCCCTCACCCAACTACGCGACCAACTGCACCATCTCGGGCCGGAGGCCACCTCATGAACGACCATCACGACTTCGAACGGTCCCTGCACCTCGACCTGACCTCGGCCGCCGAGCGGATCCATCCGCGCACCCCCGACGTGGGCGAGATCCTGAGCGCCGGCGCCCAGCGGGTCCGCCGCCGCAACTCGCGCCGAGCGCTCGGTGGTGCAGTGGCCGTCGGTGCCCTCGCGATCGGGTCGGTGACGTGGCTCACCGATGGCGAGGGCGGCGTGGTGACGGCTGACCCGACCGGCGAGTCCGCCGAGGCTGTCGACGGGGCGTCGCCGGCCGCGGCCGACGACCCGGTGATCGACGGCGGCGCGCCGGGCGCCTCGAACGTGTCGTTGGTTCCTTCGGGGCTCACGTGGCGGTCGGTGAACGTCGACTCCACCGAGGCGATCGGACTGGCCACGGGCAGCCCACCGGTCGGCGATGGCGAGGCGCCGTTCTACGCAGTGTCGACCCAACCTGGGCGGGGCGGAAGTCCGCGGTCCACGCTGTGGCGCAGCGACGACGGCGTGGCCTGGACAACCGGCGGAACGACGCCGTTTCCGACCGCCTTCGCCACCACGATGACGGAGTCGGCCTCTGGGCTCTACGCCGTCGGCACGGCTCCGTCGGCCGCCTCGCCGAAGGGGCTCGGAGGCGATCCGATGATCGCCCGTTCCGGCGACGCCGGCGAGACGTGGGATCAGATCGAGTTGCCGATCGACGTGGCCGCCATCGAGGACGCCCCCGGCATCAGCAACGTCACGCTCGGTTCGTACATCGTCGACGGCCCCGCGGGTGTCGTGGTCGCGGTGCAGCCGTATGCCTACCCTGACCTGAGCGCCGTGCTCCCGGGCGTCAACGCCGCGGACTACGGCTACGAGGCCCACCCCGACGGCATCGGGCTGTGGGGAGGCGAGGTCGAGACGGTCCCCTGCGGGGGGCAGCCGACGGAGGTCGCGACGACCGCCCCGGAATCAGCGACCACCGCCCAGGAACCGACCGAGACCACGTCGTGTTCGCGACCCGTCGAGACGGCCCGGTACACCTGGGCCGAGCTCGGAATCACCGAGGAGTTGACGCCCTACCTCAGTGGGCGGCGAGTGCTGCTGTACCGGATCGGGGCCGACGGATCCGTCGAGGAGCTCGGCAGCGTCGACATCGGTGAGGGCCAGACCGGGATCTCGGGGATGGTGAGCACCCCGACCGGTTACGTGCTGAGTGGCTACACCTACGACCCAGACACTCCGCGCGGTGAAGGTTTCGTCCTGGTGAGCCCCGACGGCGTCGCCTGGACGCGCCACGCGCTGCCAGTGGGCGGATGGGGAGGTGCACCGGTCGTCTGGGAGGGAGGTCTGGCCCTGCTCGTGCAGACCGACTCGGGTGGCGCCGTGCTGCTCCAATCGGCGACCGGCGAGGAGTGGACGGCCACCGACCTGGCGCCCTTCGTGAGCGAGGTGGCCGCCCGCGTGTCGCCGACGGCTGAGGGCTGGCCGTCACAACTGGTCGGCGGACCGTCAGGCCTCTCGATCCTCGTCGACGTCAGCGAACCGGTCGACCCGAGCATGTACGAGGAGAGTTCCGCCGACACCGTCCCGTCCACCCCGTCCGCCGAATCTTCAGCCCCGACCGTGTCGGCGGGCGATGCCACAGCCACCACGGTGTTCCTCGCTACCTCCGACCTTCCGGCCGTGACCTCTGTGCTGCTCCACTCCTTCGACGGTGTGGCGTGGAGCGCCGACGCCCCTCCCGAGCTCGCCAACCGATCGTTCGGCTCGTTGACGACGCTGCGGGCCGCGGGGGCGCAGGTGATCGTGGCCGTGACCTCCTACGCCGGATCGGGAACCGAGGAGCTCCCCGACCAACTCGCGCTCGATCGGGACACCGACAGGCTGAGCAGGCCGGCTGAGCAGGCCCGGATGGCCCCGTTGACCGCGGTCAGCGGGGCCAGACGGGATCGCGCTTCTCCACGAAGCTCGCCATCCCCTCTTGGATCTCGGCCGACGGCACCGCGGCGAACAGCCCGACGTCGTGGGCGGGCAGGTGCCGGTTCAGGTCGCGCTTCATCGCCATGCGGGCACCGGGCCCGGTCGCCAGGATCTGATCCAGCGCCCACGCCACCCGAGCGTCGAGTTCGGCATGGAGCACGACATCACCGACGAGGCCCGCGGCCATCGCCTCCGCCGCGGTCAACTCGGCGGCGGTGAAGATCAGGAACCGGGCCCTGGCCAGACCGATCGCCGACACCAACCGGGCACCGAGGTACGGATCGGGAAGGCCTCGCAGCAACTCCGGAACACGGAACCGGGCCCGATCGGAGGCGATGGTGACGTCGCAATGCAACGCCAGATCGAGCCCACCGGCGTGGCACAGCCCGTTGATACGAGCCACCCACACCTTGCGGCAACGTTCGATGTGCCGGAACGGGAAGTGATCGGTGCCGTCCCATTCGCTCTCGAGGTCGTCGGCCGCCGTGCGCCCGGCCAGATCGCCGCCGGCGCCGAACCACTGATCGGTTCCGGTGAGGCACACGGCGTCGATCAGCGGCTGCCGGTCGGCCCACACCGCCGCCCGTTTGATCGCCCGGTACATGTCCTGGGTGAAGGCGTTACGGCGCTCCGGCCGGTCGATCCGGAGGTGGAGCACGCCGGGCTCGACCTCGGCGTGCACATGTGGGCTCCCGAGGTCGGGCGCCGCGGGCATCGCCCCCGCGGTCGGGCGGCGCGGCGCCGCCCGCGGCGGAACCGGGGTGCGTGGAACCGTGCGCGGCGGTACCGGCACCTGCCGGGTCGAGGCCCCCTTGCGGGGCGACGGTTGCACCGCAGGAGGGGCCGCCTTGGGCAGATCAGGCATCCGCGGCATCCGCGGGATGGGCGGGAGGTCGGAGTCGGTCATGACAGGCCGTACAGGGAGGCCGCGTTGTGGTGGAGGACCTTGCCGACCACCTCGTCGGGGAGCCCACCGAGCAGTTCGGTGGCGTACTCCCGCGGCCGCTGTGCCGGTGTGCGCGGGCCGGGGTGTTGGCACGTCGGGTGGGGGTAGTCGGTCTCGTACAGGATGTTGTCCTCGAAACGGTCGATCGCGGCGAGCGCGGACTGGCGTTCGAACCAGAAGCACCCGAACACCTGGCGGCGGAAGTACTCGCTCGGCAACAGGTCGTACTCGGGATGGTCGTCGCCCACGCCCCCGTTGCGCCACTGCCAGTCGAACGTCTCCATCGCCGATGGCAACCAGCCGACGCCGGACTCGACCGAGACGAACTTGACCTCGGGGAACCGGTGGCAAACACCACCGAAGATCAGATCGGCGATGCAGCGCATGTTGTCGATGAAGATGAGCGACGAGACCCTGGCGAAGTTCGTCATCCATCCCATCCCGGCGGTGTCGGTGAACTGGGTGCCCATCGAGCCGCCGCCGACATGGAAGCTCACCGGCACGCCGGCCTCGCGCACGGCCGCCCAGAGCCGATCCCAGTGCCGGTGGGCGAGGGGTGGCTCGCCGTAGTCCTGTGGTTGGTTGCAGAAGTTGACGGCGCGATGACCGTTGGCGACGCAGCGCTGGAGTTCGGCGATCGCGAAGTCGACATCCCAGAACGGCAGGGCCGTGACGGCAACGAGCCGGTCCGGTGCGGTGGAGCACCAGTCGGTGAGGAAGTCGTTGTAGGCCTGCACGCAGCCGGACACGAGCTCTCGGTCACCGAGGCGCAGGAAGTATCCGTTCCCGAAGCCACCGACGTTCGGGTAGAGCACTTGGGCGCGGATGCCCTCGCGGTCGAGGAAGGCGACGCGTTCGGTGGCGTCGTACATGGCGGCGGGGATCTCGTCGTAGGTCTGAGGGATCGAGACCGGCATGACGCCGTCCCAACCCGCCATCGAGTAGTAGCCGGGTGCGCCGAGCCGTTCACCGGCGGCCATCCAGACGTCTTGGCCGTTGATCCGCTCGATGTGCGGCACCTGATCGTGGAGCGCGGCCGGCATGCGCGCCGTCCACACGTCGGGCGGTTCGGTGAGATGCGTGTCGACGTCGATGACGGCGAAGCGATCGAACAGGTCGCCGCCGTTCGGACTCGCGACACTGGTACTCGTGGCGGTGGTGCTCAAGCGGGTGCTCCTTCGTGATCGCCGGGCCTACAGGCCGATCGGCCGCGTTCCGATGACGCCTTTGGTGGTGAGCTCGATGCGTTCCTCGGCGGTGACGCCGAGCTCGTCGAGCAACTCGTCGTTGTGTTCACCGATGGTCGGTGCCGGTCGCCGGATCCACCGGTCGACGCCGCTGAACCGGAACGGCACCGAGGGCGTGGGGTGGGTGCCGATGACCCGTCGGTCGACCGCCTCGAAGAAGCCGCGCTCGGCCATGCGGGGTTGCGCCGACGACCGCCGGGGATCGGTGACCCGTCCCGCCGGGACCCGCGCGGCTGCCAGATCGCGCAGCGCGCTCTCGAGCGAGCGGTCGGCCGCCCAGGCACCGATCCCAGTGTCGAGCTCGTCGTGGCGGGCCCGGCGGCCCTGGTGGGTGGCCAGACCGACGTCTGCGCTCCAGTCGGCCCGGCCCAGCACCCCGCACAACGCTTGCCACTCGGCATCGTCGGTGACCGACAGGGCCAGCCACTGCTCGGCCACGTCGGTGGCGTAGAGGTTCTGCGGGGCGGCATGCGGGCTGCGATTCCCCTCGCGGTGGAGCAGGGTGCCGTAGGCCGTCCACTCGATCGTGAGCTCGGCGGCCACGGCGAGCGCGGCCTCGAACATCGGCGCCTCGACGAGACAGCCCTCACCGGAGCGGTCGCGATGGGCCAGGGCCATCAGGGTCGCGAACGTCGCATGCATGCCGCCGTTCGGGTCGCACGGGCCCCGCTGGATGCGCGGTTGGTCGTCGACGTGGCCGGTGAGCCAGGCCAGGCCGGTGACCTGCTCCATGGTCTGGGCGAAGCCGGGCCGATCGCGCCAGGGGCCCGTGAGCCCGAACGCCGGCATCCGCACCAGCACGGCGCGGGGATTGGCGGCGTGGATCACCTCCCACCCGAGGCCGAACGAGGCGAGCACTCGGGGGGTGAAGTTCTCGATGACCACGTCGGCGGTGGCGATGAGCCGGAGTGCGAGGTCACGGCCCTCCGCGGTGGCGAGATCGAGCGTGAATCCCCGCTTGTTGGTGTTGGCCTGGAGGAAGAAGCCGCTGCGTTCCCACCACTCGGGCTGGTCGGCGAACATGCCGCCGGCCATCCGCATGCCGTCGGGTCTGCGGCACGACTCGACATGGATCACATCCGCGCCGAGCGCCCCGAGCATGCCGGCGGCACTCGGCCCGGCCCACCACGCGGTCAGGTCGACGACTCGGACGCCGTCGAGCGGGAGGCGCGCCTCTCCGGAGTACGCGGAGCTCGCGGCGTCCGCAGCGTCTACGGGGGCGGGATCGGGACCGGGACCGGGGCTCGTCGCTGGTGCGGGGTCGCCGCCTGGTGGGGTCGGCCCGATCGGTTCGCCCAGCTTGGGCGCGGGATCGGGGTCGGGGCCGGGCCGTCCGTCGATGGTCCACGGTCGGCGAGGGACGACGAACGAACCCGTCGGATCGGTGCGGAACAGGCCCCGGTCGATGACGTGCTGCAATGAGAGCAGAGTGGGTGCATCGGCCACCGGGGCGCACGGGATCCGGAACGCGGCAGCCGCTTCCACGGTCTCGGCGGTCGTGTGCTGGGTGGTCCAGGCATGGACGATGGCGTTCCACTCGTCCCATCTGGCGGCGCGGGTGGGAAACGAGGCCCATGCCCCGTCGGCCAGCAGGTCCGGCCGTTCGATGAGGACGCAGAAGTCGTCGAACTGCTGTCGGGTGTTGGTGTTGAAGCCGACGTAGCCGTCGCTCGTCGGCTCGATCGAGGGGGTCTCCATCGATCGGGCGACCGTGGTGAGGTCGGGTCGGCCGCGAAGGGAGTCGAACAGGTCGGCGAAGTTGGTGCCGGTGAGCGCCGCGACCTCCAGCCACGAGACGTCCACCAGGCGTCCGTGGCCGGTGCGCAGGGCGGCGGCCGTGGCGACTGCGGCATAGATGCCGGTGACCCACTCGGTGATCTCACCCCCGGCTTGGAACGGGGGGCGGTCGCTGCGGCCGCGGATCCCGAGACAGCCGCTCTCGGCCTGGATGACGAGTTCGCTCGCCGGGCGATCGGCGTCCGTGCCGCCGAGACCCCACGGGGTCACGGCGACGACGACCAATTGCGGGTATCGGACCGCGATCTCGGCGGCGTCGAGGCGATCGGTGAGGAGCACGTGGGCACCGTCGAGCAGGTCCGAGGTGCCCGTCAAGCGGTCCGCAGCGGGCGCGGTGACCGAGCGTTGACCGTGGTGCAGATACGAGAACAGCGCGCCGTCCTGCCCAGCCGGGAGCGGACGCGAACAGGTCCAGGCGCGCCATCGCGAACCGGATGGGCCCTCGACCAGGGTGACCTCGGCGCCGGCATCGGTGAGGACCCGGCCGCAATAGGCGACGGCGAGGCTGTCTGCAATGCTGACGACGCGCACGCCGTCGAGCGGTTCGACCACGATGGGACCCCCGGTTTCGTGAACCGGGTCAAGCATCCCAGTGCGGGACCGCTCGGATCAATGTGGGGGGTTCAGCGGCCGAACAGGGTGCGGAACGTCTCCGCGTCGAAGTAGTCGCGCCACAGGGTGATGCGCCCGTCGCCGACCACGAACAGTCCGGCGACGGGTAGCTCCAGCCAGCGATCGCCGAGGCGGAAACGGTCGACCCGCTCGTTCATCACGACGTTCCCCTGGGCGACTTGATGACGGACCTGCCAGTCGATCTCGTCGCACGTGGCGAGGAAGGGTTCGAGCGTGTTGCGAACATCGTCGATGCCGCGCACGGCGCCGAGCGGGACGTTGTCGTACTCGATATCGGCGTCGACCAGGGTCAACGCGTGGGGGAGATCCTTGCGCTCGATGGCGGAGATGAACTCGGTGACGGTCTCGCTCGGGGTCATGCTCCTTGAGCGTAGGTGCTCGATCGCACGCCGATCGGGGCCGAGATGGTGTAGCCGGCGCGGTGGCGCTCCTCCTCGGACTCGCCACCCCAATACCCGTACTCGTGGTTGTTGCGAGCGAACGTGCGGCACGCGTCAAGGGCGCTGCAGCCACTGCAGATTCGGTGGGCCTTCGCCTCGCGCCGGGCCCGAGCCTGGGGTCGTTCCGCCTTCGGGGCGAAGAACAGGAACGATCGACCCTTGCACGCCGCGCCGGCCCGCCAGTCGTCGACCTCGGTCAGATCGGGGAACAACAACTCGAACGTCGACATGACTCCTCCGAACTGGCACCCTCACCCGGAGCACCTCGCCCACAATTTAGCACTAAATCCCGCCCCCGGATTCTGACTGCGTTTCGTGCGCGTCCGATGGTCGCCAAACCTCCCAAGAATCGCGGGTTCAGGCGACCACTTGGGCGGCCTGGCGGCGGGCTTCGAACACGCGGACGACTCCTCGAGCACACTGCTCGAGATCGCGGAGCTCGACGTCGTCGAAGCGCATGACCTGCCACCCCTGCTCGCCGCAGAGCCGATCACGCTCGTGATCGGAGCGGGCTCGTTCGTCGCCGCCGTGCCACCACGACGCGCCCGGCTCGATGGCCAACTTGACCTCGGGGTAGGCGAGATCGAGGTGGATCGTGAGGCGGCCGCGAAGCTGCAACGGGTACTGCCGATGCGGCTGCGGAAGTCCGAATGCGACCAGGGCGGCGGCCAACTCGACTTCGAGGCCCGACTGTTGGGCCCGGGTCCGGCCCGCGGCGCGCTGCAGCCAGTCCTCGAACACCTCCACGCCGCCCCGCCCGCTCCGACGATGGGCAGCGAGGAAGAGGCCCGCCGATTCCGGCGAGATCAGATGTCGGTGCCAGAGGTCCTCGGCCGCCTTCTCGAACCGCACCGGGTGGGCGGATTCCGCCAGTCGCATCAGGCATCGCAACGGGGAGGCGACCTGCAGCCCATCGGCTCGACGACGCTTGTGCAGCTCGGGTTCCAACCAGCTGGAGCGCACGACCACGCCCCACTCGGGCACGGTGAGCCTCCGCGCGTGAGCGATCGTGATCTCGACCGGCAGATCCGGCATCCCTCGGATGCCCCACAACAACCCTGCAGTGGTCCCCGAGAGGTACGACTCGAGCCCTGCCGAAAGGCAGAGCGACATCGCTCTCGACTCGAAGGTCCACGGCGCAGCGGAGAGATGAACGACGCTTCGGGCGACCCGATCCAAGACCCCGTGACGCATCGCACGTTGGATCTCACGGTCGGAGGCCCCGGCTGCGAGGAGTTGCTGACGGGTCGCCACCCAGAACTGGCCACCGAGGACTTGGAGCACGCGTGCATCTCGCCACATGCCACCTCAGGTGTGCCCGGGGCCGGCCTGACCGGCAACAGAGTCTCCCGAGCAAGATTCTTGGTGCGTTTCGTGGACCCCCGGGTGCTGCCCGAACGCGATCAGAATCCGGGGGTCAGGTGTCGAGGACGGTGGTGACGAGGGCGGCGATGGCGGAGCGTTCCGAGCGGGTGAGGGTCACGTGGGCGAACAGCGGATGACCCTTCAGCGACTCGATCACCGACACCACGCCGTCGTGGCGACCGACCCGCAGGTTGTCGCGCTGGGCGATGTCGTGGGTGAGCACCACCCGGCTGTTGCGCCCGAGCCGTGACAACGCGGTGAGCAGCACCGGACGCTCCAGGTTCTGGGCTTCGTCGATCACGACGAACTCATCGACCAGTGAACGGCCGCGGATGTGGGTGAGTGGCAGGACCTCGAGCAGGTTCCGGCACATCACCTCCTCGATCACCTCGGGTCCGACGATGGACTCGAGCGCGTCGGTGACGGCCGCAGTCCACGGCTGCATCTTCTCGGACTCCGAACCGGGGAGGAAGCCGAGCTCCTGCCCGCCGACGGCGAACAACGGGCGGAACACGGTGATGCGCTTGTGGGTGCGCTGTTCGAGCACGGCTTCGAGGCCCGCCGCGATGGCGAGCACGCTCTTGCCGGTGCCGGCGTTGCCGCCCAGGCTGACGATGCCGATCTCCGGATCGGCGAGGAGGTCGATCGCCAGCCGCTGCTCGGCCGACCGACCCCGGACCCCGAACAGCTCGCGCTCGGTGCGCACGAGGTGGAGCCGCTTGTCGGGGTGCACCCGGGCCAGCGCCGACTGTGAACCGGCGTGCAGCGTGACACAGGTGTGGCACGGCAGGGCTCGGGCCTCGGCGAGATCGATGGCCTTGTCGTCGAACAGCTCGTCGATCACCTCACGCCCCACCGTCAGCTCGACGTAGCCGCTCCAGCCGGAGTCGCTGGCCAGCTCGTTGCGGTACTCGTCGGCATCGAGCCCGACCACTGCCGCTTTCAGCCGCAACGGGAGGTCCTTGCTCACCACCGTGACCTGGTGCCCTTCCTGGGCGAGCGACTTGGCGACGGCCAGGATGCGATGGTCGTTGGCCTCTCCCCGCAGTGCCTGGGGAAGCCCGGCGAGGTCCTGATGGTTGATCTCGACCCGGAACGTGCCGCCCTGGTCGTTCACCGGGAGGGGCACGGTGAGCGACCCGTGGGCGGTGCGCAAGGTCTCGATGGCGCGCAGGGCCTGGCGGGCGGTCCAGCCCAGCTCAGGATGGTTCCGTTTGCCCTCGAGCTCGGTGATCACGACCAGCGGTAGCACCACCTCGTGCTCGGCAAAGCGGCTCAACGCGGCGGATCGGCCAGCAGCACCGACGTGTCGAGCACGAAGATCTCCCGCCTCCCTTCGGGTGCGCCGCCAACTGACTGGACGGTCGACTCGGCGTGCGAGCCCGACGCTGGAGCGTCCACAGAACCCCCGGATCCCTGTGAGGAGACGATGGTGTCCTGCATAGCACCGCTGTGTGACCCCGTGGTGGACGTTGCGTTTCGATCAGATGTCGAGCACGAGCACGAGTTCGAGCGCAGCCGGTCCATGGACCCCGATGACCAGGGTGCTCTCGATGTCGGCCGACTTCGATGGCCCGGTCACGAGCAGCAGGTTGGAAGGCAGGATTTCGTCACCGAGTCCTCGCAAGACGTCGGCCGACGACACCACGAGCCCGCTGGCCGGGACCACACAGAGGTGCACGCGGGGGAGCAGGCTCACCGTGCGGCCGCCCACCTCGTCGCTGCGTTGCACGATCGTGCCGGTGGTGGCGATCGCGCCCGACGCGACGCTCACCCCGAGATCGGCCTCGGATGCTGCGACACGATCGAACGGCGTCACCTCGACCCCCGCTGCGCTCAGGAGCTCGACGATCGGCCACGCCTCGCGTTGCTTGGAGGCGACGGCGCGGCGCACGCCGTGGCGGGCCACGATGGCGTCGACCGCAGAGCTCATGGCCGCGGAGTCGGAGATGACGTGGACCACGGCGCCAACGGCGGTCGCGGCGCGAACGAACGAGGCGACGAGGTCGTCGGGATCGACCGTGGTCGACACGACCTCAGGAACGGCGACGACGGAATCGGGCGGCATGGGATGGGCCAGGTTTGCGTGCCCGTCCGCGGTCGCCCGGCTCCGTAGTCGCGCCAGCAGCGACTCCCGGTCGCTGCTGCGAACGTCGAACCCCAGGTCCCGGGCACTCATCGATGCTCTGCCCATTCGCCAGCGTGCCACCGCTCGGTGAACGACCGAGCGGCCGGTCTCGGCACCGACCGGCCGGCGCCCCACGCCGCCCCACCCGGCAGCCGGCCGATCAGCCTGGTGAGCGACCGTCCGGAGGCCATTGCTCGAAGTGAGGCCCGGTACGTGTTCGGTCGGCTCCAGGCCACCGACCACGCTCGCCACGCCGCCTTCTCGACCCTCACGGCGTCGGCGGCGCGGCGGCGGCGCAACGACAACAGCAGGTCCTGGAGCGGTATCTCGACCGGGCAGGCGTCCATACACGCGCCGCACAGGGTGGATGCATCGGGGAGCTCGGCGGCCTCTGGGTGTGCCCCTCCCAGCAAGGGGGTCAGCACCGCCCCGATCGGTCCCGAGTACACCCAGCCGTACGCGTGGCCGCCGACTTGGCGATAGACCGGGCACACGTTGAGACAGGCGCCGCACCGGATGCAGTTGAGCGCCTCCTCGAACTCCGTACCGAGCAACTCGCTGCGCCCGTTGTCGAGGATGACGACATGGACGGCTTCGGGTCCGTCGAGCTCGTCGGGACGACGCGGCCCGGTGATGACGTTCGTGTAGGTGGTGAGGTGCTGCCCGGTGCTCGACCGGGCCAGCAGGTTGATGAACAGGTCGAGCTGCTCCCAGGTCTCGACGATGCGCTCCACGCCCATCACTGCGACATGCACGCGGGGGAGGGTCGACGACATCCGACCGTTGCCCTCGTTCTCGACCAGCACGATGGAGCCGGTCTCGGCAACGGCGAAGTTGCAGCCGGTGATCCCGAGGTCGGCGGCGAGGAAACGCTCACGCAGTTGCCGGCGCGCGAAGCCGGCGAGGGCCTCAGGATCCGACGACAGCGACTCGGCGCCGGCTACCGGCGACAAGATGTCGTGCACCTGCTGGCGATCGAGGTGCATCGCGGGCGCGATGATGTGGCTCGGCGTTTGGGCGGCGAGCTGGATGATCCACTCACCCAGATCCGTTTCGATCACTTCGGCGCCGGCGTTCTGGAGGGCAGCGTTGAGCCCGATCTCCTCGGTCGCCATGCTCTTACCCTTGACGACGGTTCGGGCTCCCGCCGCTCGGGCGATCTCGACGACTATTCGGTTCGCCGCCGCTGCGTCGAGCGCCCAGTGGACCTGAACTCCTCGAGCGCTCGCCTGCTCGGCGAAGCGTTCGACGATACGGGGGAGATCGCCGAGGATCTGATGGCGCAGGCGCCTCGCAGTGGTGCGCAACGCGTCGGGTTGCTCGATCGTTGCCAGGGCGGCCGTGCGGCCATCGTCGAACCGAGTCACGCCGCGCGCAACCGCGGCTGTGAGGCGAGCGTCGGCCGTGGCCGACGCGGTCCGGTTCCGGAGCGTCGTGCCGGCGAGGGTGAACTCCCCACTCACGGGTCTGACTCCGCACCGAGTGCGGCCGCCAGCACCTGGGCGAGGTGGCGGACGTGGATCGGGCGCCCCTGGTGCTCCGCGCGGGTTCGCAGGTGGACGAGGCACGAGGTATCGCACCCCACGACGTCGCGACACCCGGCCGCCTCCAGGCTCTCGAGCTTCTCGTCGGCCATCGCTTCGCTCGTCTCGGGCAGCTTCACGGAGAACAACCCTCCGAAACCGCAGCATCTGCGAGCGGCCTCCCACGCCACGAGATCGCTGCCGGCCGCCCGGAGCAGGGCTTCGGGCGCATGCTCGATCCGGAGCTCCCGCAACATGTGGCAGGAGTGGTGGTACGCCACCTCGTCTGCGAGGTCGGTCAGCGGGGCGAGGTGTTCGGATCGCTCGCCGACGAACTCGGAGAACTCGTGGATGCGTGGGCCGAGCCGGCGGGCCGCCTCGGCACGTTCGTGGTCGCCCGCGACCTCGAACATCTCGGGCCAGAACACCTTCATCATGGTGGCGCACGAGCCGGCAGGGACGACCACGGCCGAAGCACCGGCGGACACGAGAGCGTCGAGCGAAGCCGCTGCGACTCGGGCAGCATCGCCGGCGAACCCCGAGTTCCATGCTGGCTGCCCGCAACACGTCTGGCCCTCGGGAACCTCGACCGACGCCCCGATCCGCCGCAACACCTTCACCGTGGCAACGGCCACGTCGGGCTCGAACAGGTCGACCATGCAAGTGACGAACAGCGAGACGCGCACGGGTCGGACGGTAGCGGTCCGTTGCCCGGAGCCGGAATACTCCTCACGTGGACACTGCGAGCACATCGTGCCTCTTCTGCCGGATCGTCGAGGGCACCGAACCCGCGCACGTGGTCCTGGCGGACGCGGTGACGGTGGCGTTCCTCGACCGGGCGCCTCTCTTCGAGGGGCACGTGTTGGTGGTTCCTCGTCGCCACGTCGTGACGTTGCCCGAGCTCGATCGAGACGAGGTCGAGCCGTTCTTCCTTGCTGTGCAAGGGATTGCGGCCGCTCTTCCCCGAGCGCTCGGTGCCCAGGGCACCTTCGTGGCGATGAACAACGTGGTGAGCCAGAGCGTCGCCCACCTCCACGCCCACGTCGTGCCGCGCACGAAAGGAGACGGACTCCGTGGGTTCTTCTGGCCCCGTCGCCGGTACGAATCGAGCGAAGCCGCAGCCCGCATCGCCACTCTCATCTCCTGCGCGCTCTGAGATTCTCCCGGTCGCGACGTCGTGTCGACGCGACGCGGTGTCATCATGTGCGCCCGCAACGGCGAACACGGCGGGACGGGTAGATGCGGAACCCACGACACAACGAAAGGGGCTCCGCTGGCGCCGTTTTGACCCCGCGGAAACCCTTGCGGAGCAAGCCCTCGAAGGGTAGTTGCAAATGCAACGACGAGGATGCTTGCTTCGGTGCTCGTACTGCAGTCTGATGTGCGCCGGTAACGCTCCCGTACCGAGGAGGAAACACAAACCATGACCACCAAGGCCGAGTTGATCGAGACGGTCTCGAAGACGGCAGGCACCACGAAGGCCGATGCCGAAAAGGTCCTCGCGGCTTTCTTCGACACCGTGGTGAAGTCGACCAAGAAGGGCGACAAGGTCGCATGGCCGGGCTTCGGTTCGTTCAGCACGACCAAGACCAAGGCCCGGACCGGTCGCAACCCGCAGACGGGTGAAGCGGTGAAGATCGCGGCATCGACCCGTTTGAAGTTCACCGCGAGCTCGACACTCAAGACAGCACTCAACCCCAAGCGGGCGAAGAAGTAGTTCGTCCCCCCCGATCGGAAGGAAGATCCGTGGCAGCAACGAAGAAGGCCGCTCCCGCCAAGAAGGCGGCTCCGGCGAAGAAGGCACCGGCCAAGAAGGCCGCTCCCGTGAAGAAGGCGGCTCCCGCCAAGAAGGCACCGGCGAAGAAGGCGGCTCCCGCCAAGAAGGCCGCGCCTGCCAAGAAGGCTCCGGCCAAGAAGGCTCCGGCGAAGAAGGCGGCTCCCGCCAAGAAGGCCGCTCCGGCCAAGAAGGCTCCGGCGAAGAAGGCCGCTCCGGCCAAGAAGGCTCCGGCCAAGAAGGCGGCTCCCGCCAAGAAGGCTCCGGCCAAGAAGGCGGCTCCGGCGAAGAAAGCCGCGCCGGCCAAGAAGGCTCCGGCCAAGAAGGCGGCTGCCGCCAAGAAGGCTCCGGCCAAGCGGGCAGCCAAGAAGTAGTAGTTCCTCGCGACTTCGGTCTGGAGCATGTGGAGGGAGGCCGGTTCGGCCTCCCTCCACCGCGTGTGGCGACTGCGAGTCGCGAGTCAGAGATCGTTGATCAGCTTGAAGAGCTCCGCCGCAGGCCTTCCGACCGCAACCCCGTGCTCGGCGAGCCGGTTGCGGATCCGATTCCTGAACACCTCGAGCTGTTCGGTGTCGCGGGCCTTCATCGTCGATTCGAACTGGCTGGCGTGAGCATCGAGTGCGGCCAACTTGGTCTCGACGAAGCCGGCGACGTCCTCGGCGTGGTCGGGCACGTCGGCCTCCCAGAGCAACAACGATTCCGGTCGATGGTGGGCGACGGCCTGCTCGCGGAAGAAGTGAGGATCACGCGCCGCAACGATCGCATCGCACGTGAGCTCTCCCGGCGTGGCGATGATCGGGGTGCAGTCGATACCGCTTCCACGGATCGTGGGTCAGGATCACCGCCGGCCGCAGCCGCCGGATCCACAGCACGAGTTCGCCGCGCAGGGCTCGGGTGTTCTCGAGCTCACCATCGACCTGCCCCAGGAACACGACCTCGCCGCGCCCACCCAAGGCCGCGGCAGCCGCCCGCTGCTCGTGCTGGCGGAGCTCGATGAGCCGAGCCGTGTCGGCTTCGGGGTCCCATGTTCCCTTGGAGCCGTCGGTGCAGACGATGTGATGCACCACACAACCCGCCGCCGCCCACTTGGCGAGGGTGGCGCCGGCACCGAACTCGACGTCGTCGGGGTGGGCGCCGATCGCCAGGACGGAGCGAGGGACGTCGAGGTCGATCGTCCAGCTCGGCGGGGTCAGTCCGGGTTGGCCGGGTTCGTTCGCAGCCACGGCAGTGCCTCCTGCACGAGGGGGTCGGCGAGATCGGTCGGCACGTCGAGATCGCGACCCAGCGCCGGATCCCTGATCACCTGTACGGCGTAGCCGAGCCGAGCGGCGACCGCGAGGTGGCGGTGGAACGAGCCGGCGCCGTACGCGAACTCGAAATCGGTCGAGGTGGGGAGCGCCAAGACATTGGTCCCATCGTCGGATCGATCGGGCACCATCGTGATCACGCCCGGTGTGACCAGAGCGGGAAGGCGCGCCGCCAGCGGCAAGTCGCTGTGCGCCACGATGACGTGCTCGTATCCCTTGTCGGCCAAGGTGCTCACGCCGTCGGTGACCGCGGGGTTGAGCCCCAGACCCGGGCGCCAGAGGACACTTGCGCCGCAGGAGTCGGCCCATGAGGCCACTTGGTCGTCGTCGCAGACGACGTAGACGGGCACGCCATCGGCGGCTGCCACGACGACTCCGGCGGTGTATCGCGCCAGCGCTGCCCGCTCGGCCGGCGACAACATCTCGCTGAGCCGTTTCTTGGCGTCCCGGAAGGCCTTGACCGGGATCAGCACTGCGAGCTGCACACCGCCATGCTAGGGCCATGGCCCCGCTCGGCCCCGGTGCGAGCGTCGCCGGGCGAGCGAGGACCCGGCCGATCCGGCGCCGGCTGAGTACCGTCGGGGCCCGTGATCGGAACCACCATCGGCGTACTCGGGGGCAGCTGGCGCGGGGTGGTGACACCCTGGGGAAGCGTGCAGCTGCCTGGCGGAGCATCGCTCGACTGGTGGGTGGCGGCCGACGACCGGTGGCACATCCCGGCCGAGGAGGCGTCGGTGCGCCAACGACGCGTCGACGGCACCCCGGTGGTCGAGACCCGGCTCCGGGTGCCCCAGGGCGACGTGGTGCAGCGGGTGTGGGCGGTGGCGGACGGCGGAGGATTCACGGTCGTCGAGTACGAGAACGACTCGCCGATGCCTGTCGCGGTGGCCGTGGGGTCCCGGGCGCTGCGCACCCTCCGACCCCCGAGCGACATGCCGCCCCAAGGGATCGACCTGCCGCCGGGCGCGGCCGTGCACCCCATCGGGCACCGCTCGACCATTCGCCTGGCCCTGGCCCACGACGGTTCCGGAGCCGGCCCGTTGCCCGAGCTCCCGGGCGCGCTGCAGGTCGCCCGGGGCTGGAGCACCCAGCTGGAACGCGCCGGCCGGCTGGTACTGCCAGAGATCGATGCCGTGGAGGCGGTGGTGCACGAACGTGCCGAGCTCGTCCTCGCCGGACTCGACGATCCCACCGACGATCGGGTCGGGTTCCTCCTGGGCGCCCACGAGCTCGCCCGGCTCGGCGCCTCCGCCGATCCGTGGATGCCGCAGCTCGCGGCCGCAGCCGCCGAGATCGCCCGTAGCGCCACGGTCGATGGGCTGGCGTGGGATGCCGATCGGGCGTTGGACGCGGCCGCCGACCTGTTCGCTCGGGAACACGAGCAACGGGCGTCACGCGACCTGGCCGACATGCGAGCTCGGTTGGGGGGACGCACGACGGCGACGCTGACGCGCCCGCCCGGGGTGCGGGCGATCGCGTGGATGGAGGACCGCCTCGCCCGGCCCGATGGCGCCCACGCGTGTTGCCTGCTTCCCGACGGGATCCCAGTCGCGTGGCGGGGTCAGAACTTCGAGGCGTACCGCGTTCCGGCGGGGCCCGGGCGAAGCGTGTCGTTTGCCGTGCGATGGCATGCTGAACATCCGGCGCTCCTGTGGGACGTGGATGGGCCGGCCGGACTGGAACTGCGGGTGGGCGGTGCCGGCCAGACCTGGCATTCGGCACAACCCGCCGGAGAGGCGCTCTTGAATGCCTCTTGACCAGGTCCGGAACCTCTGACACGGGCGAGACGATCACTCCGAGAGGTCGACCGCCCACCCGTCGGGTCTTACGAACCATTCACCCCGCAGCGCGTGGTGGAAACATCACTCGCTGCGTTAGACCTATCCCTGTTCCTGGCGGAGGAAACAAGGGAGACCGGACATGCGTGCAGCAGGAAGCGGGATGGTCGGCGGGTACGCCGGGCGCGCTGAGGAGCGCTCCGGTGCACCCGAAGCGACCACCCTCGGCTCGACGCCCACGATCGCGGCCGACACCGCCGATGAGCGTCAGCAGCGCCTCGAGCGACTGCTCGCCACCATTCGGCTCTCCCGCCGGGTCGCAGCCCAGACCGCCGGCGAGCATGCGGCTGTGGTCGAGTTCCCGACCTCGGTCGTCCATGGCTCACGGGTATGGGACCTGCGGGTCTCGGAGTCGCCGGGCCTGTTCACCCGCGGGGTCCATGTCGTCGAATGCGAGCTGGTCGTCGACCAGGCCATCGTGTCGGGCGAGTTCACGGTGTCGATCGGCGGCTCATCGGCCACCCCGGCTCGCTGGACGGTGCTCGACCAAGGTCGTGTCGGAGGCGTCGAGTTGCTCGCCCCCGGGCTCGCCGCCCAGCTGCCCCGCTCCCTCGTGCTCCCCGAGTTCGCCGGCGCCTCGCTCCGGCGGGCGGTGCGCAGGGTGCATTCCGGTGCTGCCCTCGCCGGGGCCCAACTGCTCAGCGAGCACCGGGGTCTGGTGCGCTCGGTCGTGAACCGCTACCGCAGCATCGTGGCCGGCGAGGATGCTTCGATCGATCTGAACGACCTCATGCTGGTGGGTGACCACCAGCTGCTCGAGGTGGCGGAGCGCTACTTCTGTGATCCCGAGCGCCTTCCCCCTCGCGATGTCGCCTGGTCGAAGATCGTGCAGCGCGCGGTCGGCAACGCGGTGCGGGCCGAGATCGCCCGGGTCACCGGCATCTCGGTCGAGTTCCGCCAGCTGCTCGCTTGGTTCCACTCCCATCCCCTCGACCGCGAGGCCGATCCGGCCGAAGTCGCCTACCGCATGTCGCATGCGGCCGGGGTCACCCGGCTGCTCGCCCAACGCGCCAGCTTCGACCGCGGCGGCGGGGTCGCGTTGCTCGACGAGATGCTCGCGCGATGGCCGGGCCGGATACGTCCCCCACGGCCGCGACGCCGCCGGCCAGCGACGCGCCCTGCGGCGTGCGGGCGTGTTCGTGATCTCACCGCGTTCATCGCTCGCCGAGATGCGCCGGGCGCAGGAGTTCAGCGGCCCGGCCCAGCTCGTCGTGCAGGTGGCCGACGACCAGGGTGGCTCGTCGACCGACGAGACGATCCTCGCCCGGTTCGAGCCGGGTTTCGAGGAGACCGAGAGCCGCGACTGCCTGCGGCGCACCATCGAGGGCTCTGGGCTCTCGCAGATCGAGGCGCTCGTGTGGCTGCACCGATCGGGTGCGCTCGACCCCACAGGGCACGGGACCGAGCTGCCCGAGATCGCCGATGATCTGGGCCTCGACGGGCGATCCGAAGCCCGCGCCGCGCTGCGCCGGGCCCGCCGCAAGCTCGACGCCTGGTCCGCAGGTCCCGGCGTCCGCCTGCTCGTCGCCGGCTGACCGTCCGTGGTCGGACGTCGGCCGAGGGTGGCGACCATGACGGCTTTCACACATCGTGCGTCACGATCGGCCGGCCGCGGCGTCTCATCCAATGTGTCCGTTCCCCCAGCTACGGGGGACGTCCGGTGGGCCATCCGGCTCAGCGGGGGAGGCCACATCTAGAACAGCCGACGGCGTGTGCCGATCGGTCAGCTGCCGGGCAGGGAAGCTCGGTAACCAGACACGGAGGTAATCCACAATGCGTGTGAACGCAAACATCGCGGCGATCAATGCGAGCCGCAACCTGGGTGCGACGAACGGGATGCTCGGGAAGAGCTTGGAGAAGCTCTCCTCGGGTTACCGGATCAACCGGGCCGCTGACGATGCTGCCGGCCTTGCCATCTCGGAAGGTCTGCGGGCGGAAATCCGTGGAACGAATCAGGCCATCCGCAACTCGCAGGACGGCGTGAGCTTCCTGCAGACGACGGAAGGTGCCCTCGGTGAGGTGCACTCGATGCTCCAGCGCATGCGGGAGCTCGCGGTGCAGGCCGCCAACAAGCCCGACGGTGAGGCCACGGCCGAAGCCGCCGAGGTGGCTGCCCTCGCTGCCGAGATCGGGGCCATCGGTACCCGGACCACCTTCTCGGGTGCTGCTGTGTTCGCTGACCAGACGGACCGTGCGTTCCAGATCGGGAACGGCGCCACGGACCAGCTGACCATCGGACTCGACCTCACCCTCGATGCCGCCGACCTGTTCGGCTCGGGCGTCGATCTGACGAGCATCGACTTCGCCGACCAGGCTGCGGCCCAGACGGCGTTGACCGACATCCAGACGGCGATCGATCAGGTTTCCACCACCCGTGGCAACCTCGGCGCCGTCCAGAACCGGTTGGAGTCGACCATCGCCAACCTCGGCGTCTCCGCCGAGAACCTCACCGCTTCGGAGAGCCGTATCCGCGACGTGGACATGGCTGCAGAAATGGTGACCTACACCCGGTTCAACATCCTGAGCCAGGCCGGTACGGCGATGTTGGCCCAGGCCAACCAGATCCCGCAGGGGATCCTCGGTCTGCTCCGCTGACCGAGCCTTCATGGGCTGAGGTCGTGGCGGTCCTTCCGGTGGAGACACCGGTTGGGCCGCCCCGGCTCTCACCATCGAATCCGGCTCTCCATCCAGAGGTCTCCATTCCGCCCCCGCCCGCAGGCTGTTCGCCGTAGGTGGGGGCTGCTCACGTAACGAGGAAGATCGCGATGAGCAACATCGACACCCGAAGCATCGTTTCCCAATTGATGGCCGTCGAGCGGCGTCCCCAGGACCAGCTGCGCGGCCGCGTGTCGCAACTCCAGCGGGCCCAGACCGCCTGGCAGCAGATCGGCGACAAGCTGAGTGCGCTCAAGAGCGCCGCCGAGGCGCTTGCGCCAACCGGCACGGCCCAGAAGCTGGTGTCGGTGACGTCGGATGACCCGACTGCCGTCGGCGTCCGCGCCACCGGTGCGGTCACTGGCTCGACCTCGGTGGCCATCGAGGTCGACCAGCTCGCCTCGGCGCACAGCATCGTCATGAGTGACACCTTCAGCGGGGTCACCGCGGCGGACGGCGGACGCTCGCTGGACCTGACGGTCGGCGGCACGCCGTACACCTTCACCTCCGACGACGGCACCATCGGTGGCCTGGCCCGCGAGATCAACAGCGCCGGCATCGGTGTCAACGCCCGGGTGCTGCAGACCAGCACGGGTGTGTACCAGCTCGCGCTGACCTCGAGCACCACCGGCGCGGCGTCGGTCTTCACGGCGAGCAATGCCGGCTGGACGGGGTCGACGATCGTGCGGACGGGAACGAACGCATCCTTCAGCGTCGACGGCGTGCCGTTGACTCGCTCGTCCAACACGGTCAGCGATGTGATCGACGGTGTCGAGCTCACCCTCAAGGCCCCGACCGCCGGCCAGGTCACCGTGTCGGCGGCCCGCGACGACGATGCGATCGTGTCGAAGGTGAAGGCGCTCGTCGACGCGGCGAACAGCGTGCTGTCGACCGTTGCTTCGTCGACGGCCACGAGCGGCACGGCCGGCGATCGCGGCGTACTCTCGGCCGACTCGACGGCTCGCCAGGTCGGCGACCTCGTCCGGAACTTCGTCTCGAACGGGTTGACCGGACCGAGCGGTTCGAAGGTCGCCGGGACCGACATCGGGGTGTCGATGACCCGCGACGGCAAGCTGAGCTTCGACGAATCGGCGTTGCGTTCGGCGCTGTCGACCGATGCCGAAGCAGTGTTCGGCTTGCTGGGTCGCGGCGGATCGTCGACCCTGTCCGGCGTCAACGTCACGAACGTGGCGTCCACGGCGGTCGAGGGACCGCGCACCATCAGCGTGACCCGGGCGGCCAGCCAGGCGAGCATGGTGGGTGTGCCGGTTCCGGCGCCGCCCGACAACTCGACGGTGTCGTTGACCGTGATGACTCCCCAGGGCAGCTACTCGTTCTCGTTCACCGCTGGCAGCAGCTACGCCGAGACCGCGGCGAACCTGACCGCAGCCATGCGTGCAGCCGGGCTGAAGATGACTGCCGGCGTGACGCAGTCGGCGAACGTCGACGACGGCATCTCGATCACCGCCGATGCCTACGGCTCCGGCAAGGAGTTCACCGTCACCAACAACGGGACGAACGTGTCGGTCACGTCCGACGACGGCGAGGACGCCCAGGCCACCATCAACGGCACGAGCTACACGGCGACCGGCCGCACGCTCGTCCGTGACGGTGTGGCCATGAGCATCGACTACACCGAGGCTCAGCTCGCCAACCTCGGCGGCTCGGCCACCGGCACCCTCCGAGTGACCTCCGGGTTCGCCGGCGGCCTCTCGGAGATCGGAGCCGAGAGCTCCACGACCGGGATCACCTCCAGGGCCAAGACCTCTCTCACCGACCGGATCACTGACCTCGAGACGCGCATCTCCCGCTGGGACGACGTGCTCTCGCTGCGTCAGACGAACCTCGAGAAGCGCTTCAACGCCATGGACCTGATGCTGACCAAGCTCAACTCGGTCGGCGCCCAACTGGGGTTCAGCACAGCAAACGCGGCCAACGTCGGCTGATCGGCCGAGTGGCCCACTAGAACCCGGCTCCGAGGAGCCGATCCCCCCTTTGACGTGCTACTCCACGAACGGCGAGGAAATGGCGACAACCCCATCAGCGATCGCGGCCTATGCACAGTCCTCTGCGGCGACCGCGAGCCCGCAGGAGATCGTGCGCATGGCGTACGACCGAGTGATCACCGCATGCGATCGGGCCACGGCGGCAGCCACGCAGACCCCGAACGGGTGGCGTCAGGTGTTCCACGACGAGTCGGTCAGAGCTCAATCGATCTTGATCGAGTTGTCCTCTGTGCTCCAGACCGGACATGGCGACCCCGACGTCGCTGCGATGTCGAACCAACTGGCTGCGCTGTACCGGTTCACGATCGACCAACTGGTGCGAGCGAACCTCCAAAAAGACCCCAAGCAGCTGCAGGTGGCCCGCGCCACCATCGACGGCCTGCGTGACGCCTGGGTCACGGGCGTCCTCGGACGATGACCGGCACCGTCGCCGCGGCCGCTTGGATGGCCGAGCTCGCTGCCGAACTCGCCCGCACCGACGGCGGCAAGAGCGATGGCGAGCGCGACCGGACCATCGATCGGCTCCTGGCGATCGGCATGACGCTCGACGACACCGCGCTGGCATCGGTCGACGCGTTGGCCCTCGGCACACTCGTCGGACTGTTGTCGGCCGCCCGCTCGACCACGGCTTCCGAGCTGGCGGCGGTGCACCGCGAGCGCATCGACGTGGACCGGACGGTGAAGGCGATCACCGCCTACGTCCGGGCGCTCAGCTGACGCACTGCCGCGACCATCTCGAAGTGAACAAGAACGACGGCGGGCTCTCGGGCCCGCCGTCGTTCGCATCTACCCCGGATCGTCGGAGCTGGGCCCGACGCAGCGGATCGCCCCGCAGACCGTCAAGGAATCGGGTCCGGCTTGAGCATTCCGACCCGTTCGAGGCCTGCAGACCGCCCAGCGTGCTCGTTGCACCTTGAAGGAGTGCAGAGATGTACCGATGGCAGCTGCATACCAGGGGACCGGTGACGGCCGGTTCCCACGACGGAGAGGATCGGTGAACATGGACAAGCTGTTCTCGACACTCGAATTTGCCCTCGGCGGCTTGCAGCTGCGGACCGACACGATTGCCCACAACATCGCCAACTCGAACACGCCGCTGTACCGGTCGAAGCGGGTGCAGTTCGAAGACGCCCTCGCCGACGCCCTCGAGCACGGCAAGCCGGCCCCCGAGACCGAAGGGACCGGCACGGTGTCGGGCGGTTACGACCTCGTCGATGCGAGCGGCACCAGCGTCAGCTTGGAGAACGAGATCACCGAGATGGCCAAGACGGCCCTGTCTCGCCAGACCCTGGTGTCGGCCTTCAACTACAAGGTCGACATCACCAAGACGGCGGTGAACGGCCGATGAGCCACGGACCGTTCGCCAGCATCGACGTCTCCCGGACCGGGCTCGGGTTCAACAAGTACTGGCTCGACACGATCGCCCACAACGTCGCCAACCTGAACACCATGACGGCGCCGGGCCAGGAGCCGTTCCGGGCTCGCATGGTGGTTGCGGTGCCGATCTCGCCCGACTCCTCCTTCGGAGGCGGCGTCCAGGTGGGCGCGGTGCTCGACCAGGCCGGCGAGGCCGCGATGGTCTACGACCCCGACAACGTGCTCGCCGATGAAGACGGCAACGTGCAGGCGGCGGTCGTCGACCTGTCGGGCCAGCTCGGTGACATGATCCTCGCCAGCCGCACGTACCAGGCGAACATGAGCACCTTCAAAGAGGCTCGTGAGGCGCTCGAAACCACCACCGGCCTCGGGCGGAGATGACCATGGTCGCTTCCATCGGATCCCTCTCGTCCATCGGGGGCATCTCCCCATCCGACGCCACCGCAGCAGGCGGGGGCGCATCGGGCACGAAGTTCGGCGATCTGCTCACCCAAGGCCTCGACTCCGTGTCGGCGCAGGAAAACGCGGCTGATGCCCTCACCGCGAACTTCGCCGCCGGCGGCAACGTGCAGATCTACGACGTCATGGCCGCCACGACGAAGGCGAACCTCTCGATGACCATCGTCAACGAGATCCGCAACAAGGCCATCGAGTCCTACCAATCGATCATCAACATCCAAATCTGAGCTGACCGGCCACGACGCGGTCAGAAGGTGAACGGAACGCATGAAGCGGACCCTCGACAACTTGCTGGTGAAGTGGAAAGGACTGGCGCCCCAGCGCCGGATCCTTCTCGCGGCCGCGGTGGCCACACTGCTCATCGGCGGCTACATGCTCACCTCGAGCATGAATGCCGTGACGTGGGCCGTGCTCTACGCGAACGTCGACGACGCGACCGCCTCCAACGTGATGGCCAGCCTCGATGGCAAGGGCATCCAGTACAAGCTCGACGGCAACGGCACGCGCATCTTGGTGCCGGTCGAGAGCCTCGACACCACTCGCATCGCGTTGGCCAACGAGGGCATCAGCGGGCAGGCGGTCCCCGACGGCTTCGCCGAGATCTTCGACAACCAGGGTCTGTCGACCACCGACTTCGCCCAGCAGGTCAACTACGAGCGAGCCCTCGAGGGTGAGCTCGCCCGCACCGTGCTGGAGATGGAAGCCGTCGACGGTGCCAGCGTGCAGCTGTCGATCCCCGAGAAGAGCATCTTCGTGGGCGCGAGCTCCGACGACCAGGACAAGCCCACGGCTTCGGTGCTGATCGAGCCGGCCAAGCCGTTGACGCAGGAAGAAGTCGACACGATCGCCAACCTGATCTCGTCGTCGGTGCCCGGTCTCGCACCGGCCGACATCACGGTGGCCTCCACCGACGGGACGTTGCTGAAGTCGCCGGGTGGCGGCGGGCTCGGCGCGAGCGGTTCTGACATCTTGGAGCAGACCCAGGCGTACGAGGCATCGATGTCGCAGCGGTTGACCAAGCTCGTGCGTGACATCACGGGGTCGAACGACGCCTCGGTCGAGGTGCGGGCCGAGCTCGACTTCACCGAGAAGTCCGTCGAGCAGCGCACCGTCGACCCCACCAACAACACGCCCACTGCCGAGACCCGCTCGGAGGAGACGTGGGAAGGCACGGGCGTCGTGCCCGGCGGCGTGGCCGGTGTCGACGGTGGACCGACCGATGCCACGAGCGACGGCACCGGGTCGTACACCAAGCTCGACGAGACGATCACCTACACGATGGGTGACGAGACGGTCACCAAGCAGAACTCGACGACTCCGACGATCGTGCGTCTCGGCGTGGCCGTGGTGATCCCACCGCTGCCGGAGGATGCCGCGATCACCGCAGCCGACATCGAGAACGCCGTCAGGTCGGCGGCCAGCCTGCAAGACGATCGGGGCGACTCGATCACCGTCATCGAGGCGCTCGGTGCCGCAATGGCCGGCGAAGAGGGAGTCGACGCCGACGGTGGACTCGTCACCGATCCGGTGGTGGCGCCGGTGGCCGGGATCAGCCCGATGTTCGTGGTGATCGCGGCGGTGTTCGGTGCGGTGCTCATGCTGGCGGTGCTCGGCTTCCGCAAGAAGCGGCGAGGCAAGAAGGCGGCGCTCGCCGCGGCGCTCGCCGCGATGAGCGATCCCACTCTGGTGGGACTGGCGCCGGTGGTGGCCGAAGCCAAGAAGGCCAAGAAGAAGAAGCGCAAGAAGGGCGAGCCCGAAGAGGAAGCCGAAGCCGTCCCGGCGCTCATCGGCCCCGATCTGGCGGGCGACAAGGCCGCCATGGAGGAGATCCGTTCCGACCTCGAGAAGATCCTCAACGAGAGCCCCGAGTCGTTGGCCACGTTGCTCTCGTCGTGGATGACGAAATGACCGACCCGTTGACCGACCGAAACAGGAGATGACCGGTGGCCGCCGCGAGTTCCCGCGCCAACTTCGATCTCGACAGCCCCTTCCCCGGGGCTCGTCAGGTCGCGGTCGTGATCGCGGCACTCGGGAACGACCTGGGCTCCAAGGTGCTCGCCCACTTCTCCCAGCCCGAGGTGGAGGCGATCATCCGCGAGGTCAAGGACATGGAGGGTGTGCCGGTCAATGACGTTGCCGATCTGATGGGCAAGCTCCGAGATGAGGCCGTCGCCCAGACCTATGCCGTTGCGGGTGGGCTCGACCGGGCACGGGAACTCTTGCGAAAGAGCCACGGGAACGACGCCGACCGCATCCTCGATCAGATCATGATGGCGTCGGCCTCGGTGCCGTTCAAGTTCCTGCGCAGCCGGCGGCCCGACCAGATCGTCTCGTACATGAGCAACGAACACCCGCAGGTGATAGCGCTCGTGCTCGCCCACCTACCGCTCACGATCTCGGGCCAGGTGATCGAGGGGTTGCCCGTGGAGCAGCGCGCTGATGTGGCCGAGCGCTACGCCAAGCTCGAAGCGATCGACCCGGCGATCGTCCTGGAAGTAGAAAAGGCGCTGCAGCAACGCGTTGGATCGAAGACCGCGGTGCAGGAGAACAACGCGACCAAGGGCGGCGTGAAGCCGCTCGCGCAGCTGCTCAACGGCGTCGGGCGCGATACCGAGCGCGGCGTGTTGAGCGAGTTGGAGCGGGCCGACCCCGACCTGGCGACGGCTATTCGCGACCTGATGTTCGTGTTCGAGGACCTCGCGGCCATCGATGATCGCGGTCTGCAGGAGATGCTCCGCTCGGCCGACACCAAGACGATCGCCCTTGCCCTGAAGGACACCACGCCGGCGCTGAAGGACAAGATCGAGAAGAACCTCTCGAAACGCGCCGGTGAGGATGTCGCGGAGTTCATCTCGTCGCTCGGCATGGTTCGCCGAGCAGACGTCGAAGCCGCCCAGCAGGAGATCGTGCGCATCGCTCGCAAGCTCGAAGAAGAGGGCAAGCTCGTGCTGGCCCGCGGAGGCGGCGACAGTGGCGGTGAGTTCGTCTGATGGCGCGGGTCTTGCAGAACGCCCAGTTCCACGCAGCACCGATCGCAGTGCCCATGCCCGGCAGCTGGGATGCTGCCGCCCAGGCGGCCTACGAACAAGGTCTGTCCGAAGGGTTCGCCAAGGGACACATCGAGGGAAGGGTCGCCGGGCGCAGCGAGCTGACGCTCGTGGCTGACCGGGTCGTGCACGCAGCCACGGCGTGCTTCGATGACATCCGGGTGCTGCACAGCGACCTCGTCGAGCGGGTGGTCGAGCTCGCCGAGCTGTACGTGCAGACGGTGGTGCGGCACATGCCCGACGACACCGTCGCCGGGCTGCTGCAGCGGATCGAGGAGGCGTTGGCGGCGGTGGAGCCGGGAATGCTCGAGCTCCAGGTCGAGGCCGAGCACGTCGAGGCAATGGCAGCGCTCTTTGCAGTGCACGAATCGGGATCGGTCATCACCGTGGTCGCCGGTCGCAACCTCGCGCCGGGGGAGTACCGGGTGCGCAGTGAGTGGGCCGAGGTCGATGGCACGTGGGACCGCTACCTCGAAGCGGCACGGGAGGCGATCGGCATGCACCTCGCGGAGCGGGCGGAATGACGGCGCTGCTCGACGGCTCCCGGGCTCTGCCGTTGACGGCACCGGTGTCGGGCGTGGTGACGCTGATCCGCGGGATGGAGATCGCCGTGCGCGGTCTGCGACTCCCCATCGGCACCGGGGTCACCGTCGAATCACCCGACGACCCCGAAGGAGTGCCGGCCGAAGTGGTGGCAGTTGCCGAAGATGAGTTGCGGCTGTCGTTGCTCGGCGACCCCGCGGGTCTCAGCCGCGGTGCGCGGGTTCGCCCGACGGCTCGTCGGGGCCAACCGATGGGCGCGGGGCTCCTCGGCCGTGTCGTCGACGCGCTCGGCCGCCCCATCGACGGCGGGCCACCGATCGTCGCTCCGATCGGTGCGATCGACCGCGGGGTGCCGGCCGCGCTGGACCGCCAACGGATCACCGAGCCGATGCCGGTGGGCGTGCGAGTGCTCGATACCTTCACGACCCTGGCGCGAGGCCAACGCGTCGGGTTGTTCGCCGGGTCCGGCGTCGGCAAGTCGACTCTGCTCGGGATGATGGCCCGGGGAGCCGCCGCCGATCACGTGGTCGTGTGTCTTGTCGGGGAGCGCGGTCGAGAGGTGCGTGAGTTCCTGGAGGACGACCTCGGCCCGTACGCCGCAGCCCGTTCGGCCGTTGTCGTCGCGACGTCGGATCAGCCGGCGCTCGTGCGGGTACGCGCAGTCCGCTACGCAACTGCGATCGCTGAGTCGCTCGCGGATCAGGGTAAGAACGTGCTGTTCCTCTGTGATTCGCTCACCCGTTTCGCGCTCGCCCAACGCGAGGTCGGGCTGGCCGCCGGGGAGCCGCCGACAGCACGGGGCTTCACGCCCTCGGTGTTCGCGGCGCTGCCCAAGCTGTTGGAACGCACCGGGCCCCGGCCGGTCGGTTCGATCACCGCCGTGTACACCGTGCTCGTCGACGGCGATGACCACAACGATCCGATCGCAGACTCCGTGCGAGGCATCCTCGACGGCCACATCGTCCTCGATCGCCGCCTGGCCCAGGCCGGGCGTTACCCGGCCGTCGACGCACTCGGCTCGATCTCCCGGCTGGCGTCCAAGGTGCTCAAGCCCGAGTACGCCGAGCTCGTGAGCGAGGCCCGCCGCGCGATGGCCGCCGCCGAGGAGGTGCGCGATCTCGTGGAGGTCGGGGCCTACGTCACCGGCACCAACCCCGAGGCCGACAGGGGGCTCGCAGTGATGCCCGCGCTCGTGGAGTTCTGCCGCCAGGAGACCTCGGAGATCTCGCCGTTCGATGCCACCTTCGACGCGCTGTCCCGTGCACTCGGGAACGTGGTGCGCTGATGGCGAGGGACAGGGGAGAGGTGGTCGTCCGGGTTCGCCGAATCGCCGAGGATCGCGCCGCCATCGCCGCGGCGTCGTCGATCGCAGCTGCGAACGCGGCGGCGCACGCGGCCGAGCTCGCCAGGGAGCGAACCCGCCAACACCCGCTCGGGGGTCGAACCGGGGCGATGAGTGCTGCGGAGTTCCACACCGTCGCCGGATCGGGCGCGGCGTTGCGCGAGACGGCGGCGGTGGCCGAGCGCGACGAACAGGTCGCGCGGACCGAAGCCACCGCGGCGACCGCGCTGGTGGTCGAGGCGCGAGCCAATCGCGAGGCGGCCGAGCGGTTCATCGAACGGCGCCGGGCCACGGTGGCACTCGTCGAGGGGCGAAGGGATCAGCGGCGCTCCGACGAGTCGGCCGTGGCCGGCTGGAGGGCGTCGTGAGCGGCGCGCCGCCGGGTGTCGGCGCGATCATGAGCCGCATCGCGTCGATTCGTTCGGGCCCGATGCGTATGTCGGAGATCCAGGACCGATTCGGCTGGAACCTCGCCCGCGCGGTGAGCGCGACGCAACCCGATCCTGCCGATCCCGCGGCCCCGCCTTCGTCTCCCGGCAGCTTCTCGCAACGGACGACCGGCGCCGGTGTGATCACCGCAGCCGCGTCGACCGGCACCTCGGCCGTGGGTGCGACCACGACGATCGATCCGAACCTCCCGGCTGCCTCCGGCACGTGGGTCGACCGGTTGCCCGACGCCGCCAAGCCGTGGGCCAATCAGATCCAGGCGGCCGCATCACAGCACGGCATGGATCCGGCGTTCATGGCCGCCGTGTTCTGGACCGAGTCGAACTACCGACCCCAGGTCGTGTCGGAGGCCGGCGCCATCGGCATGGGCCAGCTGATGCCGGCCACCGCCGAGTGGCTCGGTGTCGACCCGTGGGACCCGGCCCAGAACATGGAGGGTTCGGCGCGCTACTACCGCAACCTGCTCGATCGCTTCGGGTCGCTCGAACTGGCCACTGCCTCGTACTTCTCGGGCCCGGGTGCGGTCAGCCGCGCCGGAGGCATTCCGACCGACCGGTCGCAGAACTACGTCGACAAGGTGCTCGGTCGTCGAGATTTCCTGAACGGTACGAGGGCCACACCCCCGTAGGTCAGCGCTGCGAGTCGAGAACTGGCAGCTTGCGCGCCACGATCACCGTGGCGTCGAGCCGGTACTCGGCGCGCCGCCGATCGCCCGCCGAGACGTAGGGGGTACGGATCCACCGCACCGGCTCGAGTCCGGCCAGGGGCAGGATCACGTCGACAAGGGACCCGAGGTCGGCGTCGAAGAACTGACCGCGCAGCGGAAGTGGGTACTTCGGGCGAAGTGGCACCGAACCGGCGTAGCGCCACGGGTCGTACGGGAGCGGGCTGGCCACCACGACCGTTCCTTCCGGCCGACACAGGCGGACCGCCGCGGCGAGCAGTGCTCCCGGATCGTCGCAGCGGTCGAGCACGTTGAGGAGCGTGACGGTGTCGAATTGCGGCCCGGGGAGATCCGCCGTCGTGAGATCGGTGCGATGGGCGATGAAGCCACGCTGGCGCAGCCGTTGCACCATCGGGCGCGACACGTCGGTCGCGACCACCTGGTCGAAGAGGGGCGCCAGCTCGCTCGTCACGTCGCCCGCGGCCGCGCCGATGTCGAGCAGGCGACCGCCTGCGGCATTCCCGAGCAGGGCCCGCCAGTGCGACGACTCGAGCAAGTAGAGCGGGTAGGTGCCGAACAACCCGTTGAGGGCGAAGTCGGAGCAGAACGGTCGAAGGGCTCGCCGGGCGATCCACGTCGGGAGTCCGGGGCAGCGGGCGTGCCGGACGAACATGTCGATGTCGGCGTCGGACGGCACCGCGGGATCGAGGCCACGGAGCACGCTCGGGAGATCCTCTGCCATGGCTCTGCACTGTGTCGGCTGGTCCTCCGGCACGGCCCGGGGTTCCCTTGAATCTGGTGCCGTGCGTGCCGATCTTGACGTTGCACGGAGCTGACCGGTCCGCCATGGAGGGCGATCCCAAGCACTGCCCTCACGGAAGGAAGGTGAGCGGATGATCGAATCCATCGACATCGTCGGCGCTCCCGCGACATCGGGTGCGGCGCCATCGACAACCGCACCCGGGCTGTTCGCCGGCGAACTGAACAACGCTGTCGCCGGCGCAACCGCGACCGCTGTCGCCGGCGCGATCGCGACTGCTGCGCCGATGCCGAGCATCCCTGCGATCGACGGCGCCGGGCCCACCGCTGCTGCAACGGAAGTGCCGCTCACCGAGGCACCGCAGGGCGACGAACCGCGCATCACCGCTCCACCCGGGGGTTGCAGCTGTTGTCTCGGCCTCCCGATCGCGCCGGCGCCGACCGATGCGACGGCGACGCCGCTGCCGGCTCCGGCTCCGGGGTTCGCTTCGGAGGTCGCGTCCGGTTCGAACGCGATCGGGTCGGTCGGAGGTCCCGAATCGACCCCCACGGCGGGAGCGATCCCAGCACCGAACCCGACCAAGGCACCGTCGGGCGCACCCGACCCGGTCCTCCCTGCTGTCGACGGTGTTGCGCCGTTCGAGTCACCTCGAGCGCTCCAGTCACTCACGTCCGCCGAGGACTCCCCAGTGGCGTTGCTCGCAGCGGAACCAACCGACGACGACGAGCCGGTGGAGCCCGGGTCGGACCTGATCGCCACCGGTGCTGCGGCCCCAGAGGCAGTTGGCGCGATGGCACAGATGCCGTTGCCCGCTCCGACCGTGGCGTCGGTTCCGGCGTCGGTACCCGCGAACCCGGCCGCCACTGTCGGGTCGGCGAACACCGCCACATCATCGATCGGTTCCGTCGGCGCCCCCGTGGGCGCCGGGGGAGAGAATGCATCGGAATCCGGCGATCAGCCTGCGACGCTCGGGGAGATCCCGGGATCGACAGACGCCGGGGCGTCCGACGCCGGATCGTTGGTCGACCAGCGGGTCGCATCGACGGCCGAGCCGGCATCGACGTCGACCGGATCCGGCCCCGTCGGGACCTCCGAGAGGGCGGGGAGTACGGCCAATGCCGGAGTCATGCGCTCGGATCATGTCCGGGTGCTCCGGGAGATGGCGCCCAACCGGGAGCTTCAGCGCCTGGCGATCGATCTCGACGGCGCTCGCGTATCGGTCCGGGTCGACCACGACGTGGCCACCGTCCAGGTCCTGTCCGATCCGGGACACCGCCTCAGCGGCTCGTGGGCCGACGACGTGCAGCGCAGCCTGAACACGACCATTCGCCAAGAGCCCGGCGGGAACACCCACCCCGACGGCGACCGGCGCAGCCGGAACCCGTACCGGCCCACCACCGATCAATTGAACGCCGACACCGAGTTCTCGGGCCGGCTCGACCTCGCCAGAGGAGTGTGAAATGGCTGGCGTTCCCACCGTTGGTTCCAAGACCGGCACCGCGACTGCATCCGCCGACGTGTTCGGCGGCATGGGCCCCGACATGTTCTTGAAGTTGCTCGTCGCCCAGCTCCAGTACCAGAACCCGATGAGCCCCTCGGATCCGACCGCGATGCTCAGCCAGGTGTCGCACTACGCCCAGGTCGAGGCGCTGAACAAGCTCCAGACCCTGCAGGCGAACGGCAACGCGCTCACCGAGGCCCAGACGGCGACCGATGCGATCGGTCAGCAGGTCACGGCGATGACGGCTCCGGCGCCGAGCTCAAGGGCATGGTCACCGCAGCTCGGTTCACCGACGCCGGACCGATCCTGGTGCTCGACACCGGCGCCGAAGTGAGCCTGTCGGCTGTCGCGGGCATCGGCAAGGCGCCCACACCGGCAACCACCCACCGGCGACCACGCCTCCGGCCGCCACGACGCCGGCCGCGACGACGCCAACTCCGGCCGCGACCACTCCGGCGATCACCACGCCGGCCACGACCACGACCACCGGCGACGCCGGCTTCCACCACCCCGTCCACCACCGACTCCGGCGCCACGCCCGTGGCCCCTGGCCGCCTGACCCCGACCTCGTCGAGGAGAACCACGATGCTTCGTTCACTCTTTGCCTCCATCAGTGGCCTTCGCGCCCATCAGACGATGATGGACGTCACTGCCAACAACATCGCCAACGTCAACACCCAGGGCTTCAAGTCGGGCCGGGCGGTCTTCGCCGATGCGCTCGCCCAGACCGTCCGGGGCGGCGGCATCCCGACCGACGGCGAAGGCAGCACCAACCCGATGCAGATCGGTCTCGGCAGCCGGGTCGCGGCGGTCAACACCCAGTTCACCCAGGGCAGCCTCCAGCTGACCGGGCGAACCACCGACCTGGCCATCCAGGGCGACGGCTTCTTCGTCGTCCAGCGCGGCGACGTCCAACTGCTCACCCGCGACGGCGCGTTCAACTGGGACGCCAACGGCCAGCTCGTCACCCGGGCGGCGCCAAGGTCCTCGGGTGGCAGGCCGACGACGCCACCGGGCGTGATCAACCCCACCGACACGCCGGGCACGCTCAGCGTGCCCGACCGGTGTGCTGCCCCCGACGCCCGACCTCGGCGCTCACCATCGGCGGCAACATCAAGGCCGGTGCCGCCGTCGGCGACACGACGGTCACGCACCGCCACCGTCTACAACACCCAGGGCACGCCGTTCGATCTGCGGATCACGTTTGAGAAGACCGCCACGGCAACCTGGGACGCGACGATGGGCGCCGTCGCCGGACGGGCGTCGAGACCGACGTCACGCCCGACCCACTCCGACCATCAACTTCGATGCCAGTGGCCAGCTCGTCAACGACCCGCCGAGATCGACATCACCGGTGTCATGCTCGGCGACGGCGACCCCCAGGACGTCACGGTGTCGTTGGGGTCGGCGCTGCACGCCTTCACCCAGTACGACCAGGCCACGACCATGGACGTCCCGGTTCGTGACGGTGCCGCCGGCGCCGAGCTGTTCCAGGTGAGCTTCGGCATCGACGGTTCGATCACCGCGCAGTACACCAACGGCGACAGCCGGGTCGTGGGCATGGTGGCGGTCGCCAACGTGACCAACCCCGAGGGCATGCAGAAGATGGCCGACAACCTGTACGCACCACCCTCACCTCGGGTGACCCCACGTTCGGCCTGGCCGGCACGGGCGAGTACGGGACCTTCGCCCCCGGCTCGCTCGAGGGCTCGAACGTCGACCTCGCCCAGGAATTCACCAACCTGGTGCTCGCCCAGCGTGGTTTCCAGGCCAACACCCGCGTGATCACCACCTCCGACGAGATGCTCTCCGATCTGGTCAACGTCAAGCGCTGACGCCCGGCTCAGCCGGGTCTCGAGCCCGCTTCGCTCGACGCAGCGTGACCCGGCGCCACCGACGCGCGTTCGAGGGGCGGGGAAACCCGCCCCTCGCCGTTCTCGGACCTTGAATCCTCGGCTCGATTGCCGATGTATCTCTGTGAACGATCCCGCCCGCCCGGCACCCCGCCCCCCGAGAAGGACTCTCGATGATCTGCCTGCACCGACTCCGCGGCGAAGAGCTGTGGGTCAACCCCGACCTGGTGGTCTTCTGCGAGCACAACGGCCACGACACGATCGTCACCCTGGCCGACGGAAACCGGGTGACGGTTGCCGAGCCCGTCGAGGAGGTCGCGGCGAGCTGCATGCAGTTCCGGGCCTCGGTCCTCGCTGCGGCCGAGAACCTCGGAACGATCTTCGCCCACGCCGATCGGTCGGTGTCGGGGATCCGTCGGCGAGGAGGTGTCTGAGCCATGTTGATGCCCATCGGCATGTTGATGGCGTTCGTGATCATGAACGTCGCCAACATCATGGAAGGTGGCGACCCGAGCCACTCTGTTCGGTATCCCGGCGCTGATGCTCGTGGTCGGCGGCACCTTGCATGACCGTCGCCGACGGCGTTCACGCCGGGCGAGGTGTTGAAGATGCCGTCGCTCGGGATCAAGGGTTTCAAGAGCCCGCCCAAGCTCGACGCCACGATCACCCAGATCACCGAGCTCGCCGAGGTGGCCCGCAAGGACGGTGCCCTCGCCCTCGAAGCCGAAGATGAACGACGTCAAGGACCCGTTCCTGAAGCATGGCATCACCCTGCTGGTCGACGGCGCCGACGAGCACCGCATCCGTGACGAGCTCGAAGGCTCGATGATGGCGACCGCGACCGGCACATGCGCAACATCTCGATGTTCTCCAAGGCCGAGAACCTGGCCCCGGCTTCGGCCTGATGGGCACCACCATGGGCCTGATCCACATGCTCGGCATGCTCGACAAGCCCGAGGAGATCGGCCATCTGCTCGCGGCCGCCATGATCGCCACGCTGTACGGCCTGGTGACGGCGAACATCCTCTACGCCCCGATCGCCGGCAAGCTCACCCGCCTCCACGAGAACGAGATGTTGGAGAAGGAGCTGATCATCGAGGGTGTCTGCGCCATGCTGCACGGCTACTCGAGCCGGGCCATGACCGAGAAGCTCGAGGCCTGGCTGCCGCCGGCACAGCGCGGCAAGAAGGCGGCCTGATGAGTGGCCACGGCCAGCGGGGTCGGTGGCGGCGGCCATGGCGGCGGCGGCGGCCATGGCGGCTGGCTCGTCACCTACGCCGACCTGCTCACGTTGCTGATGGTGGTGTTCCTCGTGCTGTGGGTCATCTCCCAGATCGACCTGGCCGAAGTTCGAGAAGTTCAAAGAGGGTCTCGGCGACTTCGGCAACCCGGCCGCCGAGGCAGCCAAGGACGCCGGCGGCGGCCGCGGCGGCCGCCGACCGCGACGACCACGCACCATGATCGCGACCGGCGAGGTCGCCATGACGGCCGACGGCCGAGCTCACCGCGCCGGGCTCGACCAGCTGGCGACCACGGTGCAAGAGGCGGTCGACCTGGCCGGGCTCCCCGACATCGTCAGCGTGACCCAGACCGAGCGGGGTCTGGTGATCACGCGTCTCGACCGACGACCTGCTGTTCGAGCCCGGGTCGGCGCGGTCGCCGCCGGCGGTGCCGACGTGCTGGCCGTGCTCACGCCGGCGCTCGGCGGGTTCAACAACAAGGTGCTGGTCGAGGGCCACACCGACAAGCGGCCGCTGCAAGCCGGCCGGCTACGACAACTGGGACCTCTCGGTCGACCGCGCGGTCGCCGTGGTCAAGCTTTTCGTGACCAGTTCGGACTCGATCCGTTGCGGCTGTCTGCCGCCGGCTACGGCGAGATGCGGCCGGTGGCGGAGGGCGACGACGAATCGTCATTCGCCAAGAACCGGCGGGTCGAGATCGTCGTGCTGGCGGCGATCGACTCCGGCCGACACTGCGATCGACGACGCTGCGATCGACGACACTGCGATCGACGACACCGCGATCGACGGCGCGACCGAGCCGCGGTGTCCGAACCGCCTGGGGTCGAGCCCGAAGTCGGCGTCGACCCGCTTGTCCCCGCCCCCGCCGGCGGCTGAAAACCGCCACCCTGACGGATTCGGTGCGTTTCGTGCACCCCGGGTCTGACCATCATAGACGTATGAATGCTTGAGGGAGTGGGCCGGGGTGGAAGTCGGCCCGCATGGTCCCGGGAGAGGGCGGCCCTACGACTCGAGGCCGTGAACGACCATGACGGACACCTCCACGACAACCGACGCCGCGTGGGAGCATTGCGACTTCCGGCGCCCGACCAAGCTCTCTCGTGAGCAGGTGCGCTCGCTCGACCTGTTCCACGACACGTTCTCGCGACGGCTGAGCTCGAGCATCGGCAGCATCGCCCGGGCGAATGCCACGGTCGAGATCGCCCGGGTGTCGCAGCTGAGCTGGGACGAGTACCAACGGACCCTCCCGGCCTTCACGTTCCTTGCCACCGCCGCTGTGCGGCCGCTGCAGGGTGACGCCCTCGTCGAGATGGACACCCCGCTCGCACTCGGTCTGGCGAACCGGCTCCTCGGCGGCGCCGGGCGGGTCGAGCCACCCCGACGGCCGACCGAGCTCGAAGTCCCGCCGCTGCGGCGCATCGGCTCCGCAGCCGTCGAAGCCCTGGGTGACGCCCTGTCGCAGTTCGTCGAGGTCCAGAGCGAGCTCGTCTCGATCGACCTGAGCCCGCAGCTCGTCGCCATCTCCTCACCGTCGCAGATCGTCCTCGTCCTCACGTACGCGCTCAAGATCCAGGGAACCGAGCTCTCCGGCGACCTGTCGCTGTGCATCTCGCTGTCGACCATGACCCCGATGCTGGAGAAGCTGGCCTCGCACAACGTCGAGAAGGTCGGGGCCGAGTTCGACAGCGTGCTCATGGACCAGGTGGTCCGGCGCATCCCCCTGTCGGTCGAAGCGCATCTGGCGCCGACGCTGGTGTCGGCGGGAAGCATCGCCGCACTCTCCGTCGGCGACGTGCTGGTGCTCGATCACCGCATCACGCAGCCGGCCAACGTCACCGTTGCCGGCCGCCATCTGTTCACGGGACACATCGGGCGCCGGGGTTCACGCCTCGCGGTCGCAGTGGCCGAAACACCTTTCCCGGGGAACCGTGGGCCACTCGGTCTTGACGGCCTCCAGAGTTCCGACCAGCTCGATGGGACTGACCACGACGGTCAAGGTCTCCACGATGGAGAAGTGAGGGAGCACGATGCTCGAGGAAACGACGCCGTCGCCGGCACAGTTCTCGCCACTCGGTGATGGCGCTCGCCCCGGACCAGCTGCGAGTCTCGACGTGATCGCCGGAGTCCAGCTCGAGATCGTGGTCGCCCTCGGGCGCACCCGGATGAGTGTGCAGGACCTCCTGCAGCTCCGGGCCGGGGCCGTGATCGAGATCGGTCAGGCCGGCGGTCTGGTCGAGGTGCTCGCCAACGGATCACTCGTCGCCCGCGGCGAGGTCGTGGTCGTCGGCGACGATCTCGGTGTTCGCATCGCGGAGATCCTGCCCGTCAGGCAGTGACATGACCCGCCTCATCCTCGTCACGGTTCTCCTGGCGGCGGTGGCACTGGTGGTCCGGTTGCGCAGTGGAAAGGCGCCCAAGTCCGAGCGACTGCGGGTGACGGCGCGCACTGCACTCCACCGGGGGGCCGCCATCGTCGTCGTCGAAGTCGACGGCCGCCGCCTCCTCGTCGGCGCCGCCAGCCAGCAGGTCACTTTGCTCACCGAGCTCGAACCGGTTCCGGCCGAAGTCGGTTCGCGCCATCGCGACGAACGCCCCTCAGCGCTCCCCGTGGTTCCCGCAGTGGCTCCCACGGTGCTCGAACGCGTCCGTCGGGCGACCAGCCGGACACTCGATCCCGCCGCGCTCGCCGCGGCGCGCCGCACCTTGCGGGCAGGCCCCGATGCCGGCCCGCCCGACCACGCCGATCATGAACCCGAGCCGGTGACGTGACCGTGCGCCGGGCCCGCCCCCTGACCCCCGTGCTCGCCGGGATGTTCGCCCTGCTGGGGCTCTTCGGCGCGCCCGGACCCGCAGCGGCGCAGGAGTCCGGCACGGCAACCACGACGGCGCCGACGTCCGGTACCGATTCGCCGACCGATTCGCCGGCCGATCCTTCGGGGAACGACCCGGCAACCCCCACCATCACGATCGCTCCGATCGAGACGCCGACCATCGACGGGGTCGACCCCGACGACGGCAACGCCACGTTCACCCTGGCGGCCCCCGAGAGCGCCAGCAACAGCGTGGTGCTGGTGGTCATCGTCACCCTCATCTCGGTGGTGCCGGGGCTGCTGTTGCTGACCACGGTCTTCCCGCGCTTCTTGATCGTGCTCGGGCTCACCCGCCAGGCCCTCGGCCTCAACACGACGCCGCCGAACCAGGTCCTGGCCGGGCTCGCGGCGTTCCTCACCCTGTTCGTGATGGGGCCGACGTTCTCGCAGATCAACGAACAAGCGATCCAGCCCGCTACCAAGGGCGAGGTCTCCACGAGCGAAGCCCTCGAACTGGGCTGGGCGCCGATGCGCGACTTCATGCTCGACCGCACGCGCACCTCTGATCTCGAGATGCTGTTCGAGCTGGTGGGCGAGACACCGCCGGAGGTCGCCGAGGAACTGAACCCGCGCTTCGTCATCCCCGCGTTCATCCTGTCGGAGCTGCGCACGGCGTTCCTGATCGGGTTCCTGATCTGGATCCCGTTCCTGCTGATCGATCTGATCGTCTCGACCGTGCTCGCGGCACTGGGAATGATGATGATGCCGCCAGTTGTCGTGTCGCTGCCCGTGAAGCTGGCCCTGTTCGTCCTCGTCGACGGATGGGCGCTCGTGGCCGGCTCCCTCCTGAAATCGGCGGCATGACGTGACCGACTCAGAGATCGTCAACGTGTTCCGTCAGATGGCGGCCGCCGGGGTGAAGGTCGGCGGGCCGATCCTCGTGCTGATCCTGGTGATCGGCGTGGTGGTCAGCATCATCCAGACCATCACCCAGATCCAGGAACAGGCCGTGGTGTACGTGCTCAAGTTCGCGGCGGTCGGGGTGCTGATGATCGTGATGGGCCCGTGGATGTTGCGGGTGCTCGCCGAGTTCTTCCGAGAGATCTGGGCAATGATCCCGGAGGTGGAGTGATGCTCGACCTCGACATCTCGGTGTCGTGGGCCGTGGGGCTCTCCCTCGCCGTGTCGCCGCGCCGGTGCCTTCGTCGCGTTCTGCCCGTTCGTGTCACGTTCGATCCCCGGCGCTGGGCCGCAACGCCTTTGCCCTCGCACTCGGCCTCCTCGTCGCGCACGCCAGTTCCTGTCGCCATCGATGCCGGGGCGAGCGACCTGATCGTCAGTTCGGTCGTCAACATCACCCTCGGCGCGGTGATGGGATGGTTCCTCGGCCTTCCGCTCTTCCTCTTCCAAGCGGCCGGAACAGTGCTCGACACCGCAAGCGGCCTGTCCATCGGCGCGGTGTTCGACCCCGACTCCGGAACCAGCCCCGGCCCCATTGCCCGCGCCTACACGTTCACCGGTCAGGCCCTCGTCGTCGCGGTCGGTGGGCTGATGGTGATGGCCCAGTTGCTGTGGTACTCGACCAAGGCGGTGGCGCTCGACGGTTCCATCGGCACGATGAGCGGCCTGGGCTCGCTCGCCACCGACGGCGTCGATCTCATGTTGCGACGCGGTGTGGAGCTCGCGTTGCCCATCTTGAGCGTGCTCTTCGTCGGCGAGGTCGCGTTCGGGTTGCTCAGCCGGATGGCGCCACAGATCAACACCTTCCTCGTCGGGCTGCCGCTCAAGGCGGTGCTCACGCTGTCGATGTTGGGAACGGCCGCGCTGGCCTTTCCCCGCTACGTCGACGAGCTGCTCGCCACCGGCACCGACTCGGTCCTGAAGCTGCTGGGGGGGTGAACCATGGCCAAGAACGACGGGCGTACCGAACAGCCCACACAGAAGCGGCGGCGTGACGCTCGCAAGAAGGGTCAGGTCCCGCGCTCTCAGGAGACGTCGAACCTGGTGGTCCTCGCCGCCGCCCTCGTGGTGATGGCGAACATGGCGCCCACCGCGATGCGGCGCACGACTGAGTCGACGCGATTCTGGCTGGCCACCTCCGACGGGTTGGGCGGCCTGCGCGCCGGCGAGATCCAACACCTCTCGACGCAGTTGACCATCGCCTGGGCGCCACCGGTGCTGGCGGCCGCGGTCGCCGGCGTGGCCATCCAGATCGCTCAGTCCGGCCTGTCGTTCGCCCCCGAGACGGCACGCCCGGCGTTCAAGCACCTCTCGTTGAAGAAGGGCCTCCAGGCGCTCAGCCCGAAGCAAGCCGGCATGACGCTGGCGCGCAGCCTGCTGAAGGTCTCGGTGATCGGTCTGGCCCTGCTCGGACCGGTGCAGGACCTGTGGAACGAAGTGCACCGCTACGACGATCTCCCGTCGGTGATCGGTGCGACCGGTCGGGCGATGAAGTCGGTGGCATGGCGCGTGATCTTCGGTTCAGTGATCGTGGCCGCGATCGACACCGTCTACACCCGGCGAAAGTGGAAGCGCGAGCTGATGATGACCCGCCAGGAGGTGCTCGACGAGTCGAAGATGACCGAAGGCGATCCGCACACGAAGGCCGCCCGGAAACGGTTGGGGTTCGAGACTGCGTCGCCGCGGGCTCACTCGGGGGAGTGGCCCAGGCCGACGTCGTGGTCACCAACCCGACGCACTTCGCGGTGGCTCTCGCCTATCGCGATGGTTCACCCGCGCCACAGGTCGTCGACAAGGGCACCGAACGGGCCGCCAAGAAGATCCGCAAGATCGCGACACGCAACGGCGTGCCCATCATCGAGGACAAGCCGCTCGCCCGGGCGCTCTACCGGCAGGTGCGGGTGGGGGGCTACGTGCCCGAACGCTTCTTCGACGACGTCATCAAGGTCCTGGTCGCCGCGTACTGGCGCCGCGGCCGGTTCCCTGAATCCATGCGTCCGGCCACCGCTCCGGTCGCCCGACCCGTTGCCCAGCGAGGTGCATCGTGAGCGGCCGCACCCACCTGGTGCTCCCGGTACTGATCGTGTCGATCGTGATGTGCCTGATCGTGCCGGTTCCCACCGTGATCCTCGACGTGCTGCTCGCGGTCAACATCGTGACCGGACTCGTCACGTTGTCGTCGGTGCTGAACGTGCCCGACCCCGTGCAGTTCTCGTCGTATCCGTCGCTGCTGCTCATCACCACCGCGGCGCGCGTCGCGCTGACGGTGTCGACCACCCGATCGATCCTGCTGCACGGCGATGCCGGCGAAGTGGTGGAGACGTTCGGTCGAGTCGTCGTCGGCAGCAACATCGTGGTCGGGCTGGTCATCTTCCTGGTGCTCACCCTCGTCAACCTGATGGTGATCACGAAGGGCTCCGAGCGCGCCTCGGAAGTGGCCGCCCGGTTCAGCTTGGACGCCATGCCGGGCAAGCAGATGGCGGTCGACTCCGACTTGGCGGCCGGGCTGCTCGACGAGCACGGCGCTCGGGCCGCCCGCGCCCGGATCGCCAGGGAGTCCGATTTCTACGGGGCCATGGACGGTGCCGTGAAGTTCGTCAAGGGTGACGCCATGGCCGGATTGGTCGTGGTGTTCGTCAACCTCATCGGCGGATTCACCATCGGTGTGGTCGAGCCGGGGGATGCCGATCGGCGAGGCCGCCGAGACCTACGCGTTGTTGACGGTCGGCGACGGGCTGGTCGCCCAGATCCCGGCCATCCTGTACGCCCTCGCCACCGGCATGCTCGTGAACCGGGTGCGCGGTGAGGTGCCCAACCTGGGCAAGGAGATCGCCGGCCAGTTGGCCGGGAGCCCCACTACCCTGCGCACGGCCGGGGCCGGTGCGCTCGTCGTGGCACTGATCCCGGGCATGCCCAAGATCCCCTTCATCGGGCTGTCGGCCGGCCTGTTCTTCCTCGCCAACCGGCTCAAGGCCTCGATGGCCGACGCCCCCGCGACGTCGGATCTGGACGTGTCGGTCACGACCGATCCCGACGATCCCGAAGTCCTGATGGCGCGTATGCGAACCGAGCCCCTCGAGCTCCGGCTGGCATACGACGTCACCGACCTCGTGGCGGCCGGCGACCTGCTGCCGCGCATCCGTGAACTGCGCCGTCAACTCGCGACGGAGCTGGGCTTCGTGCTCCCCCATGTCATCACGACCGAGGACGCCTCGCTCCCGAGCGGCGGCTACCGGATCGCGGTGTGGGGGGTCGACGTCGGGACCGGCCGGGTGCCGTCCGGGTGCGTGTTGGCGCTGCCCGACCCGTCGATGCAGGACGAGATGCAGCTCGCCGTTGTCGGCGAGCGCGTGATCGAACCGGTCTTCGGTCTCGTCGGCTACTGGATTCCCGAGGAGGAGCGGGGCGCAGCGGCGGCCTCTGGCGCGACCCTCGTTCCGCGCTCCGCGGCAATCGTCACCCATGTGGCCGAGCTGGCCCGGCGATACGCACCCGATCTCCTGTCGCGCCAGCACGTCGCCGATCTGGTCGAGTCGCTCCGATCCGACCAGCCTCTGCTCGCCAACGAGATCGGCAACGACCGCATCCCGATGACCACCCTGCATCAGGTGCTGCGCTCGCTGCTGGCCGAGCGGGTTGCCATTCGCGACCTACCACGCATCGTCGAGACGTTGTCGGTGGCGGCCGGCGATTCCCGCACCCCTGACGCGCTCGCCGATGAGTGCCGGGCCGTGCTCGGCGCTCAGATCGCGGCAGCCGTCGCGCCGAACCAGACCGTCGCAGCCGTGCTGCTCGTGCCCGAGCTCGAAGGTCGTCTGATGACCGCGTTCGCGCGACGTCGACGGCACGATGCACCTGGCGCTCGACCCCGAACTGCTCGAAGGCATCCGCAACGCGGTGCGCACCGCGTGGGAACGGCTGGCCGGAACCGATCCGGTGGTGCTGGTGTGCGCTCCGGCACTGCGCCGACCGCTCGCCCGGTTGCTCTCATCGGCCGAGATCGACCTCCCGGTGTTCGCCTACCGAGAACTGCCTCGACACCTCACGGTGTCGGTGACCGAGGTCGTCGGCGCCTGACCGGTCGGCTGCGGGTTCGGCTTTGCCACTGGTCTGCTGGGTCCTGGCCGCCGAAACCAGTGGCAAAGCGATCCGGCGAGGCGGCCGGGGTCCGGGGGTCTGGTTGGCGCTGGGTCCGCCGGTCGGGTTGGCACTGGGTCGAACGATCTGAACCTCTCGGAACTTGACGATCGTGGGCCGCGTCGGACGGGTACCCCGCAGAGTTCGCAGCGGAGGTGAAGATCGTGGCCAAGACCTATCCCGTCATCGAACGAACCGGCGAGCGGATCACCGTGCTCGCGCGGAGCGCCGAGGAGGCGCACGCAGCCGCTTCGGACGCCCTCGATGGCAGCTGCCGCATCGTGTCGGTCGAGAAGGTCCGCAGCGGAGGAGTCGGCGGATTCTTCGCGACGGAGCTCGTGCGGCTCGTCGCGTCCTCGAACCGCGCCGCGCCCGACGACGCGCCGGCGCGTACGACGACCTTCGCCAGCGCCGAGGAGCTCCTGCAAGCACTTCCGCAGAGCGCGGAGTTCGCGGCCCGGTTGAAGGAAGAGATCGCGTTGTTGACGGCGAAGGGCCTCGCCGCGGCCGACACCCAGATCCCCACGGCTGCCGAACGGGCCGAGCTCGCCGCCAGCCTCACGCGTCGAGCCGCCCCTCCCGCTTCGGAGCCGATCGCGGTTGGTGTCGACGGCTCGGCCGCCGCGGCCAGCCCCCTCATCGCCCTGGATGATGACTCACCGCTCCCCGACTCCGTCTCGCTGCGGTGGGCCGAAGAGCCGGCGGAGCAGGATGCGCCGAACCGGCTGTGGAGGCGAGCCGGTAGCGGTCGCCGGGAGGCCATCGAGACCTCGTCGGTCGATGTGGTCGCCGAGCGCACGACCTCGTACCACACGGCGCCAGAAACCGATGAAGCGCTGCTGTGGGCGCTCGGCGAAGCAGAATCCGAGCCGGCCCGCATCTTCGACTCGGCGGCTCCCGATCTCGCTTCGTGGGCTCCCGCCTTCGACTCGGCGGACGGTGCCCACGACGACGACCAGGCGGGGAACGTCGACGCACTGCTCGCGGAGGCGCTCTCGACAGAACTGGAGATCGAGGACCGACCAGTGACCGCGCGCGCCCAACGGATCCGTACTGGTCGCGCCGCGTGGATGACCGACAGCGAATCTCCCGAGTTCGGCGGCCTCGCCCCCGATCACGCGATCGACGCCGACGCCGCCCCCGACCCCGACGCCGACCCCGACCCCGACGCGTCGCCGGTCGTCGAAACACCCGTGCTGGAAGCAGCCGGGCCGGAAACCGTCGCGCCCGTTGAAATCGATGATCCGGTCGACGCAGCGGATCCGATGATCCCTGCTCCTCCGCTGGCCCCAGTGGCGCCCATGGCCGTGCCGGTCGTCGGCGGCCGCGGTCTCCCGCAGGCGTACTTGGCGCCGTCGTCCGCCAGTAGCTGGTCCGCTCCCACCCTTCGTGCCTTCGGTGTGCCCGACACCATCGTCGAGCGCATGCTGCAGCACCGCCCGTCGGACGACACGGAGTGGGCCGTGGCGTTCATGCTCGCGGTGCGCCATCTCTGCCAGCCCATCCCCGACGGTCCCACGGTGCTGGCCGGTCCCGCCGGAGCGAACCTCGCCCGGCAGCTCGGCCTCGTGAGCCTCACGGGTGACGAGCTCGCCGAGTCCACCTGCTCGGTGGCCTCGCCGAACGTCGAACCGCTCGCGCTGCGCAACGCCCTCGGCGGCCGCAGGGTGCACCTGATGATCGGCGGCGGGTGGCACCACCTCGTGACCGTGCGCCCCGACACGGTGAGCGCGGCCAGCGACTTCGATCTGCTCGAAGCGCTGCGCGTCGCCGAGGCTTGGGGGGCAGTACTCGGTTGGGTCCCGCACCACGATCGCTACGTTCGCATCGATCCGTATCTGCTCGTCGGGCGGGTGCGAGCGATGCTTCCGTCGACCGATGAGCTCGGCTCGTCCAGCGTCCCGACGAACATGCCGTACCGCTGATGGCCGAACTCACGGATCTCGACGACGCCGCGGAGGCGCTCGACGACGCGCCCGCGTCGGCCGCCGTCGCAGCTGCCAGCGGCGAGGACGGCCCGCCGCCGCTCGACTTCTTCGAGGGCGACGTCACCGAGGCCGACTTGGTGATCCCGCTCGACGAGACCGACGTCATCTGCTGGGTTCCGTCGGCCAAGCCCCCGGTCGTCGCCGCGCTGGAGTCTGCGGGACTGCAGCTGACCGGCGATCCCGACGGCGCGACCCATTGCGTCGTGTCGACCCGCCTTCCTCGGCACCGCATCACCGAGTTCATCACGATCGCCCAGAGCATCAGCCTGCCGATCATCGTGCTCGTGAACCCGGGCGGCGAGTCCTTGGCGATCGAAGCACTGCGTGCCGGGGCCGAGATCTCCATCGCCGAGGGCGATCCGATCGCCCTACGGGCGTTGGCAGGCGACGAGCGAGCGATCGCCTCGCGCACCAACGCGATTCTCGAGGCGTACGAGGCGCGCATCGGAAAGACCCTCTCCGGCTCGTCCCGGCCGAGTGGTGCTGCGCTCGTGAGCCCGATCACCGGCCTTCCGGCGGCTGCGGCCCTCGCTGCCAAGATGGCGGCGCCACCGCCCGAGCAGGTGATGCCGATGCGCATCGTGTCGTTCTCGTTGCCGGCCCTCGCCGACCCTGCACGGATGCGGATGAGTGCCGAGGCAGCGACACTGCTCCATCGACGGCTCGCCGCGCTGTTCAAGCAGATCTGCCAGGGGCACGGTGACCTCTTCGACCTCGGCGAAGGCGCCTTCGCCCTGCTCGCTGCCGGAATGACCGGAGAGGAAGCCATTCAGCTGGGTGACTCGCTGATCGACGTGGTGCAGGCCTACACCCCGGATTCGCACATGCCGCTCCTGATCGCGATCGGTCACGCCGGCTCGGAATCCTCGAGCGATCTGCCGACGCTTCGAGAGCTGGCCGGACGAGCCGAAGCCACTGCTGCGAAAGAGGAGCGGTCGTCCGTGCTCGGTGCCGGTGAGCTCGCCGGGCCGCTCGCGACCGCGACGGAGCTCGAAGTCACCCTCCGGCTGGCACGCCTCGCGGAGGACCGATTGGGTGGTCCGTCGCGCGATCAGGTGGCAACCGTGGCGAGCGACATCGCGGCGCGGCTCGGCTTCGAAGGGGAAGAGCGGTTGCTCGTGCGGTTCTGTGCCCACGTCGCCGATATCGGCAACGCGATGTCGGGCAACTCGGAACTCGACCCGCAGGAGATCGCGGCCCGCGTCGTCGGCGCCACGGCCGGCCCGTTCGTGGCCGCCGCACTTCGCCACATCGGAGAGCAGTGGGACGGCACCGGCACACCAGGCGGGCTGTCAGGGCCCTCCATCCCGGCTGCGGCTCGAATCGTGGCCGTCGCCGACGCGCTCGTTCGGGCCGGATTCGACACCGCCCCGATCGAGGAAGGGTCCGGCACTCGCTTCGACCCGACCGTGGTGGCGGCAGCCGTCGAGCTGGCCCGCCAGCGATGACGCGGAGCAGTTCGACTCCGCGACAGATCTCGGTACCGGCGTCGGTCCTCGATGTCGAATCCGGACGTCCCATCCGATCTCGAACGGCGCAGACCGCCCGTTCGGACCCGAAGGAGCAACATGACCACCGATTCGATCGAAGAGGAGATCTTCCGCCTCTCGGAGTGCCTGACCTCGTACTCCGTGCTGCTCGACGAGTTGGCCGAACGACTCCAGTTGCTCGGCGCCTGCCAACACGGGCCGATCGAGATGATCGAGACCGCAACGGTCGACGTCATCGGGTTGTTGGAGCGGGTGGAGCTGCTCGACGACAAGCGGCGATCCACGGTCCTCGGGATCGCCGAACACCTCGACCTGGATCCTGATGGCATCAAGTTGGAGGACGTGATCGCCGCAGTCGTCACCACGCAGGCCCTCGAGCTCACGGCTCAGCGGTGGCGGCTGATCTCGAGCGCGGGACGAGCCGACCGGGAATCGAAGCTCGTCAACCTTGAATTGGGACGGGCACTGGCCGATCTGCATGAGGTCGAGCGAATCGCAGTCGGTTCGCCCGGAACCTATGACGCCAGTGGTCAGACCGGCCACGGTGGCCTGCGCCGAGTGAGAGGGGTCGGGTAGTCACATGTCGACATCATCGCTGTCGATCGCGATCAGTGGCCTGCGGGCTCACTCCTATGCCATCGACGCCACCAGTCACAACATCGCCAACGTGGCCACCGAGGGTTTCCGGCGCAGCCGTGTCGACCTGACAGCGAGCTACCCGCGCTGGACCTCGCTCGGCCCGATGGGCTCGGGTGTCGAGATCAAGGGTCTGTCGCGTGCCACCGATCGTCTCGCCGACGAGCGGGTCCGGCGGGGCTCGGCCCAGTCGCAGTTCTTCACCTCGCGCAGCCAGGTCGCCCAGCTCGCCGAGGACGTCTTCGGAGAACCCGAGCGCGGCGTGTCGACCTCGATGAACGCGTTGTTCGACTCGTTCTCAGCCCTGGCGACCGCCCCGACCGACCCTGCTGCGCGTGCGCAGGTCGTCGGCTCGCTCAACGATGTCGCCAGCCGAGTCAACGAGGTGCGGGCCGGGCTCGAATCGATCCAGTCTGATGCCGTCGCCCGGCTGCGCACCGAGGTCGAGGCCGGCAATCAGATGGCGGCCCGTGTCGCCGAGATCAACTCCTTCGCCCGCCAGCCTGGTGGCCTGCCGGCCGACCTCGCCGACGAGCTCGATCGAGCCCTCGACTCGCTCGCCGCCACGTTCGGTGCTTCGGCGCAGGTGCAGACGGACGGCCGAGTGCGGGTCACGATCAATGGCCGCGCCCTCGTCGACGCCGACCGCGCCGTGGCACTCACCGTCCCAGATGCTCCTGTCGGTCAGGTCGATCATCCGACCGGCCCACTGGTGCTCGGTGGGAGCGCCGGCGGGTTGCAGGAGGTCATCCAGAACGACGTCGGTGGCTACCGGACCCGGCTCGACGACTTCGTCGCCGAAATGGTGACCACGCTGAACGATCTCCACGCGACCGGCTTCACCCCGACCGGAGCGCCGGGGGGTGACCTGTTCGAGGAGCTCGACGGCCGGCTGCTCGTGAGTGTCACGAACGGCGCCGACCTCGCCGCCTCCGACGATGCGACCGGCCCGCTGAGCTCGGCGGTCGCCGACGCCCTGGCCCAACTGCGAACCGAGGTCGGGGGCGACTACCGCGAGGTCATCACCTCGGTGTCGAACAGCGTTGCGTCGCTGGGCCGTTCGGCGAACACGGCAGGTGCGATCCTCGATGCCGCCAACACGGTGCGCGATTCGATCACCGGTGTGAACCTCGACGAGGAGATGACCAACATGATCGCTCACCAACGTGCGTACGAAGCCTCCGCGCGGGTCATCACTGTCGTGGACGAGATGATCCAGACCCTGTTGGCGATGTGACGTCATGGCTGCCATCACCCGCTCCACCTTCCTCAGTACCAACCGCCTGACCCAGCGCCGGTTGCAGGACTCCTACGGACGTCTCAACGAGGCCAACGACCGCATCGCGTCGAACCGTGCTTTTCAGCGTCCGTCGCAAGACCCGGTAGCGGCCAGCCAGGCCGCGATGCTGCAGGAACACCTCGATCACCTCGAAGCGGTGGCCCAGTCGACGCAAGACGCCATGTCGCGCCTCGACGTCGCCGATGCCAAGCTCTCCCAGGCCGGCGATCTCTACAACCGCGTCAAGGAGCTCACGATCCAGGCGGCGAACTCGCTGACGAGCGGCCCGGGACGTGCGGCCATCGCCGCAGAAGTCACCCAGATCCGGGACTCGCTCGTGGCGCTGGCGAACTCCGAGTTCCTCGGCGAGCCCTTGTTCGCGGGAAAGACCGGCGGCCCTGCGGTCGAACTCCTCGGGTCGTGGCAGTTCAACGGGGACGACACCCACGTGGTCGAACGGCGCATCAGCCCGAGCGAGAAGGTTCGCGTGAACATCACCGCGGCTGAGGTCTTCCAGGGCGCCGGCACCGACATGTTCACGATGCTCGACGACCTCGTCACCGCACTCGACGACAACGATGTGGCCGCCATCCTGGTGGTCAACGGCCAGCTCGACGAGCTCCGGGGCTCGCTCGGCGCGGCCCATGCACAGATCGGTGCTGCGGCGAACCGCACGCAGGTGTCGTTGGATCGCAACATGGCGACCAACACCGTGGTGATGGGCCAGCTCTCGCTGGTGCGCGACGTCGATCTGGCCGAAGCCGTCACGCAGCAGAAGATGCTGCAGGCCGCCTACGAGGCAGCTCTGTCGGTGACCGCTCGGGTTGCCCAGACCTCGCTGCTCGACTTCCTCCGCTGAGCCGTCACGCGCCGGCCGATCGACCGCTCAAGGATTGATCCACGAATCTTCTGGTGCCGTGGGCCGCTCGGCCCCTTCGGCCATCATGGTCGGGAGGGCACCGCACGACGCGGGCCGCACCGAACGGTGCGGAAGGCGAGGAGACGCCGATGAATGGCATCGAACCACAGGTGGTCACCACCCCTGACGGGCTTCCCGGATTCGAACGCGCCCGGGACTGGCAGCTGGAACGCGGGCACCCCGAAGCGCTGTTCTCCATCCTTCGGTCACTCGACACCCCGGGCGTGGGGCTGCTCGTGGCCGAACCGTGGGATCTTGCACCCGGGTACGAGCCGGACCTCCCCGAGGACGAACTCGCCCGGATCGACGTGACGGCTCCCGACCAGGTGGAGCTGTATGTGGTCGCGACGATCACCGAAGATCGGCAACTCGTGCACCTGAACCTCGTGGCCCCGCTGGTGGTGCACGCCGAGAGTCGACTCGCAGCGTCAGGTGATCCTCGACCGTCAGGGCTGGCCGCTGCGTCACGCCGTCTCGGTCAAGGGGTGAGCTCGCGATGCTCGTACTGACCCGTCGTGAGGGCGAGATCTTCAAGCTGGGCGATGACATCGAGATCGAGATCCTCGACATCAAGCCCGGGGTGGTCCGCGTGGGGATCCGCGCCCCCAAGAACGTTCGCATCCTGCGCTCGGAGCTGATCGAGGCAGTGAGTGCGGTCAACCACGAAGCGTCGGTGGTCGACGCGGGGATGCTCGCCGATCTCACCGGAGCACCCTCCACCCTCGAGTCGGCCCCCGTCTCCCGCCGGACCCCCTGAACCAGGTTCCGGTCCCGATTTCTGATCGCGTTTGGGTGCACCCCGGGGGTACACCAAACGCGATCAGAATCTGGGGTCAGCGGTTGCCGTGGTATTCCCAGTGCCAGGGTTCGCGGGGGACCGCTTCGACCCAACCGTACGGACGCGGCGTGCTCGCGCATCCAGGACAACCCCGCGGGGGTGACGTCGACGTCGAGCGCCATTCCCCAGCCGTGGTTGCTGGTCCCCGGGACGGCCGCCAGACCGCCCTGCGAGTACAGGCCCTTGCGGCGCACGAGGTCGACCTGTTCGTCGTAGTCGCGGTAGCTGTCGGTGACACCGATGTCGACACCGTCGGCGGCCGCGGCCGCTCGCATCTCCTTGAACGTCTCGGCCGCCACGCTCCAGAGCTTGTGGCCCTTGATGCCGATCAGGGAGAGCGCGTCGGATGGGATCTTGCCGTTGCCGTAGGCCCGCAACTCGTCGGGAACGACGACCTTTCCGCTGCCCGACGAGCCGGCAATGGCGTTGGTCGCTCCCGCCGTCGAGCTCGCCGAGACGGGCTTGCTGATCGCGGGGTTCCGGCTCGCCTTCTGCGCGGTTGCCACCATCGAGCCGAGTGACGTCGTGGCGATGCTCCGTGCGTCGATGACGCTGTTGGCGAGCGCCGCCTGGAAGGCCGCGGAGGCCGCCGCGGCGGTGGTCGGGGTCGAAGAGGCGGCGGCGGCCGTGGCGGCTGCTGCTGCTGTCGTGGTCGATCCGACCGGGGTCGTTGCACTCATGGCGGTCCTCCCTTCGCGGTGAGCCCTGGCGGGGCGCATCACTGTTCGTAGGCACATCGACTCTACCCGTGGTGGCGGGCGGGCCGTGTTCAGCCGTCAGCCATCAAGGTCGGTCCACGAACGGCGGAGTTCAAGGGAGCGTCCTGGTGCGTGCAAAACAGAACAATGCGGTGATCCCCTTTCCTCGGGCCGAGGAGCGAGCAGAGCGGCAGGCCGAGGCGACGGCGTCAACGGGCCAGCCGGCGAAGCCGGCGGTGGCCTCACCGGCGCCGCCCGCCCGACGGAGCCGATTCGGTCCAACGATCGGCGAGGACGACCGTGAGTGGATCACCTCGTCGATGGGCGAGGAGAGCCGCGGCACGCTCGTCGAGGAGCACCTCTGGCTGGTCGACCGCCTCGTGGGCCAGACCGCCCGCCGATTCCCGAACCACGTGGAACGCAACGAGCTGTGGTCGGCGGGCGTGCTCGGGCTCGTCGAAGCCGCTCGTCGCTACGACGCCACCCTCAACGTGCCCTTCCCGGCCTATGCCGCAGCCCGCGTCCGGGGCGAGATGCTCGAAGCCGCCCGCGGCGCCGATCTCGCCTCCCGCCGCCTGCGTCGCAGCCTTCGCGACCTCGCCGGAGTCGTGGAGCAGCTGACCCAGGAACTGGGCCGGGTGCCGAACATCGAGGAAGTCGCCGTCCGCAGCCACCTGGATTCCAACCTCGTCCGCCAGCGTCTCGACGACGCCGCCGCGTTGGCCCGCTCGTCGTCGCTCGATGCCGACTCGGGCACCAATGCCGGCGCCAACGCGCTCGGCGATCCCGAGTCGGATCCCTCAGAGATCCTGGCCAAGCAGGAGCTCGTCGGAGCGCTCGCGCGAAGCCGTCGACGCCTTGCCCGAGCCGCTGAAGTCGGTGATCGTGCGCACCCACTGGGGCAACGAGCGCCTCGTCGACATCGCGGCCGACATGGGGATCACGTTCCAGCGGGTCGCGCAGTACCGGGCGGAGGCGATCACCGCGCTCACTGCCTGGTTCTCGAACCTCTACGACTCCGTCCCGGCCCCGAGCCAGACCCTCCCCGGCAGCGTTCGACGGGCCGCGTTCTGTTCGCAGCTCGCCGCTCGCTCCACCTGGGCCGCTCGCCTCGAGGCGCGCCCTCGCGGGATCGCTCGCCGACATCGACGCCGGGGCTGAATCGACCGGCTGTCAGAGCGGGCGACGGTGGCGGCGGCGAGCCGTACGGCGCGGGCCCATCGGCGCCGGGACCACCGGGCGGGTCGGCTCGGGATCGTTGGCCAACCAGCCGAGGATCCGCTCGACCCGGATGACGCCGACGAACTCGTGGTACTCGTCGACGACCACCATCGGCTCGAACCGCGACACCGACGGCCGGGCCAACGCCAACCGACCGGCGCGATGGACAGATCCGTGGAGCGGCACCACGCTGATCGGGATCGTGCGGAGTTCCGCCCCCGATCGCCGCAGCATCGCCAGCGGCTCCCGATGCTCGTTCACCAGCACCGCGAAGCCCAACACGTGATCGGCGATCGCTGACCGAAGGCGGGGGAGCTCGTGCTCGCCGATGGTGACGGCTGCTTCGACGAGCAGGGCCAGCGCCGTGTCGGACCCGCTGCCAACCGGAGACCGCTCTGCTCGTTCAGCGAGGCGCACGAGTTCGAGCGCGCTCGGGCACTGCCGACGGCTCGCCCAGCAAGAACCCCTGCCCGAGCGTGACCCCGACGCTACGAAGGGCCTGTAGCTCGGTGGGCTGCTCGATGCGTTCGGCCACCAGCTGGGCACCGACCCGCCCGGCCATCATCGCCATCGTCTCCACCAGGGCGAGTGCGGCCTCGTCGTGACCGGCGCGCTCGAAGTGGCGCCGGTCGAGCTTCACGAACGCCGGACGGAGCGCCATCAGCCGCCGGAGGTCGTCGTAGGACACCGATCCGTCGTCGAGCGAGAAACGGGCGCCACGGGGCTGGTAGCGATCGCGGATCTCGGACAGCTCGTCGACCCGCCCACCCGCGACTTCGAACACCACGTCGCCGAGGTCGGCCTCGTGGCGCAGGGTTGCCTCGACATCGCCGTCGAGCAGGCATCCGGCCGTCACGTTGAGGGCCAGGAAGCCGGCGGCGGTGGGCCGCTGATCGAGTGCGAGACGCAGCGCGGCCGCCTCCAGCTCGGATCGGGCAGTCGAGTTGCTCGGCGCGGGCGAACATGGCGCCGATGTCGGGGCCGGCCAGGCCGTCCACCCGGAGCAACCCCTCGTGGCCGACGATCTCCGACGCGCCGAGATCGACGATCGGCTGGTAGACGGTGCGGATCCCCACGCCCTCACACGCCTGGTCGATCGCTCGGTCGAGCACCGAATGATCGATCGCGACGCCGCCGTCCTCCGCTGGGGCACCCGGGGTGTTCATGGTCACGTTCATCGACCGTTTTGGCGGGCTCTCAAGGCAACGACGGGAGTCCTTCATGAAATCGTGCGGCGGCGACCACCGTTCGAGAACTCCACGCTCAGGAATCGCTGCGGATCGTGAGGATCTGGTGGGGGTCGATCGGGGACGAGTGGTGGAAGGGGGTGCGGATCGATTGATCGAGGCCGACGACCGAGCCCGTCACCGCTGGCGATTCGGACCACACCGGGTGCGTCGGTCGGATTGAACACGCGGAACTCCAGGCGCCCTGCGTCGTCTCGCCGGATGGCGCTCACCACCGCCCCGGTCACCTCGGGCCCGGTGTGATGAGCCGGCCGATCGCCGCAGCCGGCCCCGTAGGTGACCGACAGCGGGACGGCGAAGTCATCGGCCGCGGCAAACGGATCGGCGAGATCGACTCCCACGGCGTAGCGCAGCACGTGATGCCCGCGGCACTGGGCGCCGCGTAGCTCGATCACCGGCCCGGCCGGCAACGGCCGGCTCGCCATCGGCCCGGCCGACAACCACCGGGTGGCGCGCGCATCAAGGTGAGGGCCAGACAGTTCGCGCCCTGTGCCGCGCGGTCGATGAGCTCGTACTCGTGGAGCCCCTCGTGGAGCACCGTCAGCCGGCCGGCCCGGACGAAGCGCCGTGACGGGAACGTGGGAAGGCCTACCTCGGTCGGCCCGCCCTCCGGATCGAGGCCCCGGCGGACCACGGTGAACGCGCACTCGGCGTCGGAGTACTGGACCGGCTCGGGCAGCGGGAACACGGCGCGGAGCCGATGATCGGAGCACGGGTTGTCGAACTCGATCGTCACCCGAACGAGCGACTCGCCTGCGTGCAGCTCGATGGTCGAGGTCACGTCGACCGCGAGCTCGCCGACGCGGCGGCCGCTCGCGACCTCGACTCGTTCCGGCCACTCGTATCGGGCCGAGACGACGATGCGCCCCCGCACGGGGCCCGCCTCGGTGAGCTCCGTGCGCACCGCGACTGGTCCGTCGATGATCGAGTCGTGATCGGGGGCGCAGTAGTTGTAGGTGTCGCCGCAGTCGCCGCCATCGACGAGTCGGCCGAGCCCGCCGAGCCCGTCGACGCAGAACGTTCCGTCCGTAGCGACCTCGACCCTGACCAGACCGTTGCTCAGCGACCGGGTCCCGATGGCGTGCACGGCATGCATCGGGGCGAGGTCGGCGACGGCCGACGGCGTCGCGGGGCACCACCCGAGCGGCGGGACGTCGGTCACGCAGACCAACGCGTCGAACGTCGGCGGGCGAAGGAGCACGGCTCGTACGGTTCGGGTCCCGCCCAATGCGGCGAGCTCTCCGAGCCGTGCGGCAACGGTGCTGCGGTTGGCGACCATCGGGCCGGTGGAGCCATCGCCGTGCAAGGTGACGTGGGCGATGCCGTCGGCATCCGGTCCGTGGACGCTGGCGCCGCTCAGCCCGTCGGTCCACCCGGTGAGTTCGGGTACCACTGCGACGGCCTGGTCGAGCGGGAGCTCACACAACAGGCGCATGCCCGGCTGGCGATCGACGACCTGGGTGCCGGGCCACGCCTCGGTGCCGGGGAACCGCACGACCACCAGCCCGGAGCGAGGTCGGGCGAGGGAGTTCACGGCCACCGGTCCGGTGTGGCCGAGCTCGTCGGCGAGCCGGTGCAACACGCTCTCCTGCATCGCCTCTCCGATCTGGCGGGCCTGGGAGTAGCGGTGGATCACGGTGGCGACCACTTCGTCGTCGCTGCACGCGCACACCGAGTCGTGCGCGGCATTGCGGCACATGGCCAACCAAGCCTCCGCCAACAGCTGCGTGGGGATACCGGTCGGGAGGCAGCAGGGCTGCCGCCAACGGCTCGGCAATCCGTTCGATCGCCCGCTCGGCGCGGGCGGCGGCCACCCGCACGTCGACCCGGTTCGACGTGACGCCCATGAGCAGGTTGGTCCGGGCCCCCGAACGCAGTTCGCCCTTCCAGTGCGGCAGTCCGTCGGTCGGGGCGTGACGGAGGTGATCGGTGAGCGACATGATCCGCATGGCCAGGCGGTCGCCGGCCAGTTCGTTGGCGGCGGCGAGCGTGGTCGGAAGACCGGGCTGGGGAGTGCGGTGATCGCTGCCGTTCATCCACAGCACCGGCGCGCCGTCGAGCACGGTGGCGTTCTCGTCGATCCAGTTCTCGATCCGTCCGACGAAGGCTGCGGCGTCGCCGGGCATGTCCGCTCCGTTGCCGTAGCCGGTGGGGAGGTACTCGGCGCGAACCGTGGAACCGTCGGGCGCCTCCCACCAGAAGCCGGTGCGGTCGATCGAACTCGGCACACCGCGCCAGACCACGGCGTGCTCGAAGCCGAACAGCCGGAACAACTGGGGCATCTGGGCGATGTGTCCGAACATGTCGGGCAGGTAGCCCACCCGCATGGCCCCGCCGATGCCGTCGGCCGTGGCCAGGCCCAGCTGGAGGTTGCGGATGTGCGTCTCGCCCGAGACGAGGAACTCGTCGGGGAGCGTGTACCAGGGTCCGACGCCGAGGCGCCCGGCGGCGGCCAACCGCACCAGCCGGGCCCGCTCCTGGGGACGGATGGCCAGGTAGTCGTCGACCACCGCCATCTGCCCGTCGAGCAGGAAATAGGCGAACGCCGGGTCGGCCTCCAGCCGCGGGAGGAGTTCATCGAGCAACTCCACCAGCCGGGCCCGGAACGTCTGGTACGGCGCGTACCACTCACGGTCCCAGTGCGTGTGAGGCACGATGTGCACCGCCCGTGCGGATGCGGTTGGCTCGCGGTTCGTCACCGCACCATCATCGTCGCGGCCAGGTGGCCCCGGCGACCGACAGTGCCACCACCCGATCGGCGCGGGCGAGCGCGACGGGACGATTCGATGCAGCGAGCACGGTGAAACCCGCCGCCGCCAACCGCTGCCACAGGACGAGCTCGGTGTCGACGTCGAGTGCACTGGTGAGATCGTCGAGGACGAGCAGCTCCGGCCGGTGGGCCATCGCCCGGGCTCCCGCCGCCCGTTGAGCCTGCCCGCCGCTCAGGCGAACCCCGCGAGCGCCCACGAGCGTGCCCAGTCCATCGGGGAATTCGGCGACGTCGTCCTCGAACGCAGCGAGGCCGATTCCGGCGAACAGATCGTCGTCGGACGAGCGCGTGCCCGAGCCGGAGGTTGTCGGCGAGCGACTCGGCGAACAACCGGGGCACCTGTGCGACGTACGCGCATTGGGGTGGCACGAAGAACGCGGCACGATCGTCGACCGGCGTGCCGTTCCAGCGCACCTCGCCCGAATCGATGTCGAGCAAGCCGATCACGGCCCGCAACAGCGACGACTTCCCGCTGCCCACCGGCCCGCTGACGATGACCAGTTCGCCGCGGTGAACGTCGAGGTCGACGCCGATCGAGTCCGCGGCTCTCCACGGTGAGGCCGCGCACCTCGAGGGTTCGAAGCGGTTGACGGGGCACGAGCGCCGGCCCGGCGACCGGAGGGCCGCCCAAGCACGGGCAGGGGTCGGTGCTCGACGAGCGTGTCCCGGCTGAGTCGGAGCGTCCGAGGGCGCGACGAGTGCGCCCATCCGTTCGGCCGACACCTGGTAACGCCGACGTCCGGCGATCAACCCGCCGATGCGCATCGGGCAGCCACGTCGATGCCGGCGAGGTAGGCGAAGAACTGGGTGACCTCGCCGGCGGTCAGTGAGCCCGCGCGCCGCCACGACGAGGGCGACGCCGACGAAGACGTCGGCCAGGGTGCCGTTCAGCGTCCAGATCACCTCGTTCCACACGCCGTCGCCGACGGCCGCCTTCGAACGCGTTGGCGTTCAGCCGATCGAGCCGGGTCAGCACGTTGGGCTGGGCACCCGAGACCTTCACCGTCAGCGACGCTTCGAAGGCTGCGGCGAGGAAGCTCGCTCACCTCGCTCGACGCGGCGCGGGCCCGGAGCCGGTAGCGGCGGGCCAGGTTGGCGACGGCTCGGTTGCCCGAGCCCGACGGCGAGCAGCGGCGCGATGCCGGCGAACGCGGCCCAGGGGTCGATGCGGACGAGGAAGTAGCCGGCCGCCGCGCTGTAGAGCAGTGAGCCGATCAGGTCGACCCAGTTGTCGAGCAGGAACAGCATGTCGAACGGGTCGTCGCGCAACCGCACGAGCACGTCGCCGACCGCCACGTTGCGGGCGCCGGCGCGTGGCGCCACCGCTCGCCAACTGGGCGTCGAGCACGTTGGCCCGCATCAGCGCCTTCGACGACTCCACGCCTCGCATGTAGATGCGGTGGGCGACGGCGATGCCCCAGATCATGGCCAGCTCGGCGAGCGCGAGCAGCACGAGCAGCACGACGAGCCGGGTACCGACCTCGTCGCTGGACAGCTCGTCGAAGATCTGGCCGATCAGCCAACCGGGCACGATCGGCGAGACGAAGAAGGCGATCCACCCGAGCGTGCCGAGCCAGTAGTGGCGCGGTCGGAAGTTGGCGGCCACGATCAGGCGGCGTTCGCCTCGGAAGCGGCGCGAGGGAGACTGGTGCTCATGCCAGCTCCTCGGCATCGGCGCCGACGGCGCGGAGGCGGGCGTAGTGCGAGTTCGGGTCGGCGGCGAGCGACTCGCGTGACCCGAACTCGACGAGTTCGCCGTCGGCGAGCACCGCGATGTCGTCGCACACGTCGAGCGTCTCGAGTCGGTGGGCGATGATCATGCCGGTCCGCCCGGCCACGAGGTGGGCGAGCGCCTCGGAGATCGCCGACTGGGTGGCCGGGTCGACCCGTGACGTCGCCTCGTCGAGCACCACGAGGTCGGGGCGGCGGAGCAAGGCACGGGCGATGGCCAGGAGCTGGGCCTCACCCGCCGACAGGCCCGCCTCGGTGTCGTCCTCGGACCGTCCGTCCGACGTCAAGCCGGGTGTCGAGACCGTCGCGACAACTCGCCGAACCACCGGCCGAGCCCGGCGTCGCGGAGCGCGTCCACCACCTCCGCAGTCGGCGACCTCGGCGAACATCGTCACGTTGTCGCGTACCGATCCGGGGAACAGCTGGACGTCCTGGGGGATCGCTCCGATCCGCTCGCGGAACGCGGCGTCGTCGAGCCCCGACGACGTCGACGCCGCCGACCAGCACCCGTCCGCTCGTGGGGGCCACGAGGCGCAGCACGAGCCGGGCGAGCGTCGTCTTGCCCGAGCCCGACCGGCCGACGAGCCCGACGACTCGCCCGGCCGCGATCGTGAGGTCGAAGTCGTCCAGCGCCGTCTCACCCTCGAGCGCGTCGTCGTAGACCAGCCCGGTCCGTTCGAAGCGCAGGTCGAGCGGGCCAGCGGGCAGGTGGCCGGTTCCGGCGACGACCCGCCGGCGTTCTTCGAGCAGATCGACGATTCGTCGTGCGGCGCCGGCGACACCCTGGCTCTCCTGCAACCGCCAGGTCAGGTGCTCGACCGGGTCCCGCACGATGCGAACGAGTTGGAAGGCCAGGATGACGCCGGCGACATCGGTCCATCCTCTCGACATCGCAGCCGCCCCGGCGGCGAGCACCGCGACGAGGCAGATCGCCATGACCGACTTGATCGACCCCTGGACGCGCATCTCGTAGCGCACGCTCTCTCCGACGGCGTCGACCAGTCGTGCGGCCGGCTCGGAGAAGCGGCGCAGGCCGTGGGCACCCGCCCCGAGCGCGGCGACGTCTTCGGCACCGGCGAGGTACTGCTCGGCGACCGAGTTCATCTCGGCGTCGATCGTGCGCTGCGTCATGACCGCATGGGTCGACACGTCCTCGAACGCGCCACATCGTCCAGCCGAGGATCGAGTATCCGATGACCAGCACCGGGGCGAGGCGGGGCTCGGCCACGGCCAACACCACGACGCTCACCGCGGCGAGCACGACGATCCCGGCGAGCCGGGCGACCACGGTGGCCAGGAACGTGGTCAGCGAGGTGACATCGGCGTCGCACCGGGTGAGCAGCTCCCCGGGCGTGCGATCGCGATGGAAGGCGAGATCGGCGTGCAGCACGTGACCGGCCAGTTCGTGGCGCAGACCGTCGGTGATCCGCCACGCCAACGCGTTCGATCGCCAGGTGACGAGCACGCCGACCCCGGTGCTCGCGAGGCCCGAGCGCCGCGTAACCGAGCGCCGAACGGAGCGACCCGCCCGACCTCGGCGCCGTCGACGGCCAGTTCCACGAACCGGGCGATGAGCAACGAGCCGCCGATCGGCAATGCCGTGGCGACCGCCAGCAGGCCCCCGTACACGGCGAACGCGCGCCGATGCGGCCGGATCAGCGACGCGACGAAACCCCAGTGCGATCCCGACATGGACGGGAACCTAGCGAGACGGGCCCGGGTCGCGTCGAGGAATAGGCCGCGTGACCGCACGGGTACCACGCCGTTGGAGGCGCGGAGCGACCATGATGGTCCAGCCCCCAGGAGGACGGATCCATCGACGCCATGATCGTGATCACCCACGGCAGCTGCAACGACGGCCACACGGCCGCGTGGTTGCTCAACCTGATCGCACCCGAGGCCGAGTTCTTCGAGGCACATCACGACCGTCCTCCGCCCGACGTGACGGGCAAGCGGGTCGTGATGGCCGACTTCGCCTACAAACGAGCGGTGATGGCCGATCTGGCCGAGCAATGCTCGTCGATGCTCGTGCTCGACCACCACCAATCGGCGGTCGACGATCTGGGCGATTTCACCCACCCGAGGTTGTCCATGGTGTTCGACATGGATCGGTGCGGGGCGCGAATGGTGATGGACCACTTCGCGGCCGACATCGAACGGACCGTCGGTGCCGAACGATGGGACGCGGTGCGTCGATTCGTGGCGTACATCGACGACCGCGATCGGTGGGTCCGGGCGTTGCCCGACACCGACCAGTGGTCGGCCGGGCTCGCCGTCCACGAGATGACGTTCGCCGAGTGGTCACTCGTCGCGTTCGGCGATCCGGCCGAGATCATCCGCGACGGCACCGCGGTGGAGCGGTACCGGAGCCAGCGGGTGATCGCCGCGGCGAGCCGGGCCATCGAGTGGACCATCGCCGGGCATCGTGTCCTCGTGGCGAACTGCGACCCGTTCATCGTGAGCGAGGTCGGTGGCCGCCTGGCGGAGGGCCGGCCGTTCGGAGCGTGCTACGTCGACGACGGCGACTGGCGGCGATGGAGCCTCCGTTCGACGAGCAGCGGGGTCGACGTGGCCCGGATCGCGGAGGCGTTCGGTGGGGGCGGCCATCGTCGATCGGCCGGCTTCCGGACCGCGGCGACACCCTTCCGGACTGATACCGATGTGTGACTGCCTCGTTGCGCTCCCGGCAGCGACCGCGTCGAAGCATGCGGTCTTCGCGAAGAACAGCGATCGGCCACCGGGCGAGGCCCAGGACGTCGAGTGGTGCGCGCCACGCCGCGACGTCGGCGCCCAACGGGTCACGCACATCGAGATCGAGCCGTTCGCCGGTGAGACCCTGGGGTGCGTGTTGTCGCGGCCGCGATGGTGCTGGGGCGCGGAGCATGGCGTCAACGAGGCGGGGGTCGCGATCGGCAACGAGGCGATCTACACGACGCTCGACCCGCGCTCGGCATCATCGGGCCTGATCGGTATGGACCTGGTTCGGCTCGGGTTGGAGCGGGCCACCAGCGCGAGCGAAGCGGTGGAGGTGATGACGGCGCTGTTGGAGGGCTACGGGCAAGGCGGATCGGGACACGACGGTGTCGAGCGGCCCTACTGGTCGAGCTTCCTGGTTGCCGACGCTCGCTCGGCGTTCGTCGTGGAGACGAGCGGCCGAACATGGGCGGCCGAGCGCGTCGAGCGCAGCGCGGCGATCTCGAATCGAACCACGATCGACGAGTTCGACGCCGATCACCGCCATCCCCGCCAGCCCGTCGAACGGCTGGTCGATCCCCGGCTCGCGGCGTCGCGGGCCGTGCTCGCCGCAGAGCCGGTGACGCTCGCGGCGTTGTTCGCCCACCTGCGCTCGCACGACTCGTGCGCCGAGGCCGGCTGGAGCGTGTGCATGCACGTCCCGGGGGTGGAGGCAACGACTGCTTCGATGGTCGCCGAGCTGCCCGGCGAGGGTCGTGCGCCGCGCGCCTGGCTGTTGCTCGGTCATCCGTGCCGGAGTGTGTACGTGCCGGTGTCGGTGGGAGAACCGTTCGCCGCTCCGCCCTGGGAACGCTTCGCCCGGCTCCCGGCGGATCGCCGCGCCGACCTCATCGCGCTGGAGGTCTGGATGGCAGCCGAACTCCCACCTGCGGCCGAGGCGTGGCGCGCCGTTGTCGCCGAACTCGATCGCTCCGATCAACGCGACCATTGAGCGGCCCCCGCCGACCCTGGGGCACCGTGTGATCGATAGCGTGCGGCGCATGGTCGCACTGGGAGCCATGTTCCGGCGGCGACGTCCTCCCGAGGATCTCGCCGCGTTCGCCCGTCTGCTCGAGTCCGAAGGCTTCGACGAGCTGTGGGTGGTGGAGGACTGCTTCTGGTCGGGAGGCATGTCGGCCGCGGCCGTCGCGCTTGCAGTCACCGAGCGGATCACCGTCGGCTTCGGCATCCAGCCGGCCGTGGCTCGCAACGCCGCAATGGCGGCGATGGACGTGGCCGGGTTGGCGCGGATGTTCCCCGGTCGGTTCGTGATGGGCGTCGGCCACGGTGTCGCCGACTGGATGCGCCAGATCGGAGCATTCCCCGCGTCGCAGCTGGCCGCGCTCGAGGAGACGATCGACGCGGTCCGCCGGCTGCTCGCTGGCGAGCGGCTCACCGTCGCCGGGCGGCACGTGCAGCTCGACGACGTCGCGCTGGTCTTCCCGCCGGCGCCGGGATTGGTGCCGCCCGTGCTGCTCGGTGCCACGGGGCCGAAGTCGCTCGACGTCGCCGCGCGGGTGGCCGACGGACTGATGCTCCCCGAGGGATCCAGTGCCGACTTCGTGCGAGCGGCACTCGATCGTGCCGGCGGCCCCGACCAGTGCGCGGTGTACGTGCTGTTCGCGGTGGACGACGACGGCGACGCAGCCCGAGCCGCAGTGGCCGATGGGGTGGCGGAGTTCTTGCCCGGCGACGGTGACGGGCGACTCGCGCTCCTCGGAACTCACGATGCCCCGACCGGTGACGCGCTCACCGATGGCATCCTCACCGATGATGCGTTCCGCGCCCGATGCGATCGCTACGCGGTGGCGGGCACTCCGGAGGAGTGCGCGGCGAGCCTGCGCAGGCTGCGCGATGCGGGTGCGACCTCCCTGGTGCTGGTGCCGCAACACGACGACGACGCCCAACTACAGCGTGCCTCACGCGACGTCGTGCCGCTCGTGCGGGGATGACCCGAGGAATTGCTCGCTCGATCAGAGCTCGCCGGTGTCGAGCATCGCCAACACGTCGACCGCTCGGGAACGCACCGCGGGCAGATCGGCCAACCGCTCGGCGGCGCGCACCTGGGTGACGACACGCGGGTTGCGCGCCGAAGCGGTCGGCGTGGCGGGCCAGGAAGTCCCAGTAGAGCGTGGTGAACGGGCACGCGTCGGGCCCGGTGCGCTTCGTGCGATCGAAACGGCATCCGCGGCAGTAGTCGCTCATCCGGTCGATGTACGCCCCGCCGGCGGCGTAGGGCTTCGTCGCCATCTGACCGCCGTCGGCGTGGAGCGCCATCCCGATCACGTTCGGCACCATCACCCATTCCGCACCGTCGACGAATCCGGCCCACATCCAGTCCGTCATCGCCACCGGGTCCACCCCGGCGAGCAGCGCGAGGTTGCCCAGCACCATCAGCCGTTGGATGTGGTGCACCCACGCATGGTCGTGCAGTGTCTGCAGCGTGGTGCTGACGCAGCGCATGGCGGTGGGTGCCTGGCCGGTGAACACCGGGGGGAGCGGCCGATGGGCGTCGAGCCGGTTCTGGCCGGCGTACTCGGGACCCCAGATCCAGTAGCGGCACCACACATACTCCCGCCAGCCGATCAGCTGGCGGATGAACCCCTCCGCGCTCGCGATCGGTACGAGACCGGCGGCGTACGCGGTCTCGGCGGCCCGACACACCTCGGCGGGCCGTAGCAGGCCGATGTTCAAGTACTGGGCGAGCATGCTGTGGGCCAGGTGCCAGCTGGCCGTGAGCATCGCGTCTTCGTGCGGGCCGAAGCGCGGCAGTAGCTGGGTGACGAAGTGGTCGAGTCGGCGGAGCGCGTCGGCCCGGCTGGTGGCCCACGTGCCGTCGGGCGGGGCGCCCCAGCAGCCCGGCGCCAACACCGCCAGGTCGTCCAGCACGGCGCGGTCGAGATCGTCCACGGGTGTCGTCATCGGCGCCGGCCAATGGTTTCGACCGTCCTTCGGTGGACGGTCGCGATTGTCGGCGTCGTAGTTCCAGCGTCCCGTCAATGGCTCGCGGCCATCCATCAGCACGCCCAGTCGCGCCCGCTGCCAGCGGTAGAAGTCCTCCATCTTCACGTGCCTCACGTGCTTGCGGCCGGCTGCCCAGGCGGTGAACTCGTCGGGGTGGCAGAGGAACTGGTTCGACCGGCGGAGCGTCACGCCCAACGACGCGAGGAGCTCCCGTCCTGCCCGGCTGGTGCCCTCCATCGCGATGACCGCGCCGGGCTGATGTTGCGCCACGTGCGCGTGGAACCCGGCGGCGAGCGAGGGCGCGGAACGCAGGTCCACCTCGAAGCCCTCGTCGCGCAGTTCGAGCGCGAACCGACGCATCGAGGCGAGCATGAAGTGGGCTCGCTGGATGTGCCAAGGTCGCGACGCGAACTTCGCCGTGCTCTCCACCATCAGGACGCGGTGGGTGGACGGACGCGCGCGTCGCGCAGCGCAGCGCCCTCATGATCGAGCTGGTCGCCCAACACCCACACGGTGTCGAGGGGTTGGTTCGTCATCGACGGAGACGGTCGCGCACCTCGATCGCACGTGCCAATCCGGACAGCTCGAATCTTCGCGACAACTGATCGGGTGTACAGACCAGACCCGATCGCCGCCGCTCCGCATCCCGATGAGGACAGCGGGACGGCCAGTTCCCTCGAGGCAATAGGCTTCGCCCTGGCGAGCGTCGGTGTCGCGGAGCTGGAGAAGATCGAGGCCGGGTCACGTGCATGATCGAGTTGTGCTGATCGGCGTGGGCGCCGGAAAGGTCAGTTGCGCTGCTGGACATACGAGAGCGTGATGCAGACGCCGACGCGGTTCGACACCGCCGATGCCGAGTTTCGGGCTGCGTTCGTCGCCAGCTATCACGACGTGGCGCGCTACGCCCGTCGGCGCGTCGAGCGCGGCCGAGGTCGACGATGTCGTGTCCGAGGTCTTCGTGACCGTGTGGCGGCGCTGGGCTCACCGTCCCGACCCGGCCCGCCCCCTGCCGTGGTTGTACGGGATTGCCGCCAATGTGGTGCGCAATCGCATCCGGGGTGACCGTCGACGGCTTCGGCTGGTCGAGCGAGTCGCGAGGAACACCCCACCCATGCAGGTCCCCGGCCCTGAACACGACCTCGGCGGGTCCGCCGATTCGGCCCTGGCTTTGGCGATGCGCCGGCTGTCGTTCGACGACCAGGAGATCCTCCGGCTCACCGCCTGGGAACGCCTGGCCCATGCCGAGATCGCCGAGGTGCTCGGGTGCTCGGTCAACGCAGTGGCCATCAGGAGCCACAAGGCCAAACGGCGCCTCGCCGCCGAGCTCGATCGACGGCCCCCGAGCGCCGGACAGACGCCGGGCGATGGCGGACATGAAGGGGCAACGATGCCCGAAGTGCGAGACGAAGGAGGAAGCAGCCGTGGCTGATCACGACGAGTTCGACTGGGTCGTCGACCGCCTCGCTGCGGCCGATCCGTCCCGTACCGGTGTCGTTCGTACCGCCGATGATCCGGCGGCCCGAACCCTCTTGCAGGAGATCCTGATGTCGGAATCACCATCGTCCGTCCCGGCCGGCTTCCCGCCGCCAACCACCGGCCCGGTGGAGTGGTACGTGCCCGAACCGGAGCGGGCCACCCGCCCGCGCCGGGCGCGGCGAACGCTCGCGATGGTCGGCGGTGGCCTTGCGGTGGCCGCAGTGGGGACCGCGGCGCTCGTCGTCGTGAACACCGGCGACAGCAAGCCGCCGGCAGCGTCGGCGCGGGTGCGCCAGGCGGCGATGGCCACCAGTGCGGCGTCGACCGACGCCATCGAGTTGACGGCCGAGTTCGATCTCGGGCCGCTGGCGGGGACCGCGTCGTTCACATCGGTCGGCGACGATCTCGCCGTCGTGCTCGACGTCGACCTCGAGCTCGAAGCCGTACCGGGCACCGAAGGGCCGCCGCCCGGGTTGCCGTTGTTTTCGGGCCAAGCGATCGAATGGCGCGAGGTCGACGGCGTCACCTACGTGAACGACGGCGACGGGACCTGGAAGCAGTTCCCCGCCGACAGCGAGTGGTCGGTCGGGGTGGGCGGCTCCGACACGTGGTGGTCGGCTTCCGCGTTCGATCCCGAATCACTCACCACCGCGTTCGCCGAGCTCGAGGAGCTGACCGCTGCCGAAGCGGTCGGAACCGAGACGCTCGATGGCGAAGAGGTCACGCACTACCGCGGCGAGTTGGCACTCGAGCCGGGTGAGTTCGTGGGGTGGCCGACCGGAGCGCTCGGAACCGACGAGACGATGGCGCTCGCCGTCGATCTCTACGTGGGCGATGACGAGCTGCTCCGCCGAGCCACCGCCACCGGGACCGACGTCTCGCTCGCCGTCGATTTCGACTACGGCACCGATATCACCATCTCGGCTCCCGAGAACGCCGAACCGGTCGAAGCGCCATGGTTCCCGGGCTTCCCGGGCGACATGGAGTTCCCGGAGGGCATGGAGTTCCCGGAAGGTTTCGAGTTCCCGGAGGGCATGGAGTTCCCGGAAGGTGTCGAGTTCCCGGAAGGCATGGAGTTCCCGGAGGGCATGGAGTTCCCGGAGGGCATGGAGTTCCCGGAAGGGGTGCCCGATCTCGGAGCGGTTCCGTGGGGCGCCTGGGCCGAGGTGTTCGGCGAGATCGATCCGGAGCAGTGGAAGGGCTGGTTCGAGGAGTCCTTCGACGCCACCCGGATGGGCGAGATCGCAGCGGCCATGAAGGCGATGAGTGAGCTCGAACAACGCCGTCCCGGTCTGTGTCGGGATTCGATTGCGGCCACCCCGGCCGAACTCGAAGCTGGACCGCCGTTCGCCGGATTGATCGAGTGCCTGCGCACCGAAGGCGAGGACGCCGCCGCCGACGCTCTGGAGGCGATGTTCGCCACGTGAGCGATTGAACGCGGTCGCTGCGCCACCCGGGCGCAGCGACCGGGATCACCCCGCGGGGCGGATGTCGAGCCCGAACGCCTCGCTGAACCGCTCGTAGTACGCGGCATCGTCGGCGATCGCCCCGAGCGCCACCCACTCTGCATCGGTCATCCGGGCCCGGCCCTCGACCAGTTCGCGCCCGCCCCAGGAAACCGCGTACCGGAGCTGCGGTGCATCGGTGGTCACCGCGTGGTGGATCACGGCGGCGACCTCGAACGGGTCGGTCGAACCGAGGTAGCCGGCCGCATAGAACTGGAACAGTCGCCGGTAGTGGGCGTCGTAGGCGCCGCTCTGGTTCGGGGCGGCGATGTTCTTGGCGAAGATCGACGACTTGGTCACGCCCGGCTCGACGATCGCCACCCGGATCCCGAACGGTGCCAGTTCCTGGGCCAATCCCTCGCTCACTCCTTCGAGCGCCCACTTCGACGCGACGTAGGGCTGCTGGGCCAGCGCGGCGATCCGTCCGGCGATCGAGGTGATGTTCACGATTGCGCCCGAACGGCGATCCCTCATGCCGGGCAACACGGCCTGGGTGCAGCGGACCGCGCCGTTGACGTTGACGTTGAACACCTCGGCGTAGAGCGAGGCAGGCGCCTCTTCGAGCACGGCGTTGCCGCCGACCCCCGCGTTGTTCACGAGTACGTCGACGCGTCCAGCCCGTTCCAGCACTTCGCCCATACCCCGGGCGACCGAGGCGTCATCGGCCACGTCCATCACGAACAACTCGACCTCGACGCCCGCGTGCGCGGCCATCTCGCACAGCTTGCCGGCCGAATCCGGGTTGCGGACCGAGCCGTAGACCTCGTGGCCTCGAGTGGCGAGGTGGATCGCGGTGGCGCGGCCGATGCCGGAGTTGGCGCCCGTGACGACGGAGACGGTGGACATGGATGCCGATGGTACGGCGCCCGTTAGCGTCCCGGTCGATGTTCTCGACCGGCGACTACGTGATCGGGCTCCTGGCCGGGTTGATCGTCGGCCTGGCGAAGACGGCGATCCCGGGCGCCGCACTGCTCGCGACCCCGCTGCTCACGCTGGTGTTCAGCGGCCGGGCCATCGCCGGGGCGGCCTTGCCGATCCTGCTGCTCGCCGATGTCTTCGCCGTGCGCTGGTATCGCCAGTCGGCCCGCTGGGACTTGTTGTGGCCGCTCGCTCCGTGGGTAGCCATCGGTTTCGCCGCGGGTGCCTGGTTCTTCATCGTGATCGGCGCCGGTGGCCGCACGCTCGACCTCACCATCGGCATCGTGATCCTGGTCGTGGTCGCGCTGCAGGCGTGGCGGATGATCCGACGGGTGGAGCCCGTCGCCCCCTCGACCCGAGCCGATGCGTTCTACGGCGTGTCGGGCGGCTTCGCCACGTTCGTCTCGAACAATGCCGGCCCGATCCTGAACACCCACCTGCTCCGCCTGGGCCTCGACAAGCGCGCCCTGGTGGGGACGTCCGCGTGGTTCTACTTCGCCGTCAACGTGACCAAGGCCCCGATCTACTTGGCGCTCGGTTGGTGGAGCGCCGGGGGCGGGTTCTTCACCGGCGCCACGGTCCGCTACGACGTGGTGGTGGCCCCGGCCGTCGTGGTGGGTGTGGTCGGTGGTCGACGGTTGTTCGAGCACGTGCCCCAGCGGTTGTTCCTCGTCGTGGTCATGGTCCTGGCGGCGGCCGGCGCGACCAACCTGATCGTCGGGTGACGCCGTGGCCCCCGCCCGCCGCACCACACCTCGCAAGGCGATCTCGAAGAAGGTGGCGCCGACGCGCGCCATCGAGCAGGAGCTGTGGCGGGCCGGGCACGAGATCGTCGTCGGTATCGATGAGGTCGGCCGCGGGGCGTGGGCCGGACCGTTGATGGTGGGGGCCGCCGTGCTGCCGGCCGACAAGCGGGTGCTCGGGGTGCGCGACTCCAAGCTGCTCACCGAGGCCGAGCGCGAGAAGCTGTTCGACCGGGTCGCCTCGTGGTGTGTCACCTGGGCGGTCGGCGCCGCCAGCCAGGACGAATGCGACGAGCTCGGCATGGCGCCGGCCCAACGCCTGGCGACCGAGCGGGCACTCGCGGCATTGACGGTGCGCCCCGACGCGGCGGTCGTCGACGGCAAGTGGGACTTCGTGTCGCCGCACGTCGGGCACGTCGAGATGCGGGTGAAGGCCGACGCGGTCTGCCTGCCGGTGGCGGCCGCTTCCATCCTGGCCAAGGTCACCCGCGACCGGATCATGCGTGCTCAGGCGGACCACTACCCGCACTGGCACTTCGACACCAACAAGGGCTACCCGTGTCCGCTGCACAAGACAGCGCTGCTCGGCTACGGCCCCGAGCGCGATCCATCGCCGAACCTGGGTCTTCATGGATCACTACGTCCCGTGGCCAGGGCTCCGGGTGGTCCGCCCGGAACAGCCGACGCTCTTCTGACGGTCGTCCGGTCCCGGCGGGACGGGGGTGCTCGGTGCGTCGCCCCGGGGAGGCAATCGTGCCTAGGGTGGTCGACGGACGCAAAGGGGATCCACATGTCGCTCACCGATGCCACCCGGTACGTCGCCGGCAATCTCGCGCCGGTCACCGAGGAGCTCACCGCCACTGATCTCGAGGTGATCGGAACCCTGCCCGAACAGCTCGACGGGCGGTACCTGCGCAACGGCCCGAACCCGATCGGCGCCATCGATCCGTTGAACCACCATTGGTTCGTGGGCGAGGGGATGGTCCACGGCATCCGGCTCCGCGATGGGAACGCCGAGTGGTATCGCAATCGTTGGGTGCGTGCCGGCGACGTGCCCGCGCTGCTCGGCGAACCCGATCGCCCGCACCCCTTCGGCGCGGATCGCCGGGTCTCCTCGGCCAACACCAACGTGATCGGGCACGCCGGGCGCACCTTCGCCATCGTGGAAGCGGGAAGCCCGCCGATCGAGCTCACCGACACGCTCGACACCGTCGGCCCGACCGACTTGGGCGGCACGCTGCCCTGGGGCTTCAGCGCCCACCCCAAGCTCGATCCGGCCACCGGTTCGTTGCACGTCGCCTCGTACTACTGGGGATGGGGCAACCGGATGCAGTACCTGGTGGTCGGGCCCGACGGCACGGTCACGAACGTGCAGGACGTCGAGCTGCTCGGGGCCGGGAGCCCGATGGTGCACGACATCTCGATCACCGAGACCCGGACCGTGCTCTACGACCTGCCGTGCATCTTCGACCTCGACGCCGCGATGTCGGGCAGCAAGCTGCCGTACCGGTGGCATCCCGACAACGGCGCCCGCCTTGGAGTGCTGCCGCTCGGTGGCGGTGAGGTCTCATGGGTCGAGCTCCCGGAGCCGTGCTACGTGTACCACCCGCTCAACGCCCACGACCTGCCCGACGGCCGCATCCAGATCGACGTCGTCGTGCACCCCAAGACGTTCGACGTGAACGTCCACGGTCCCGATGAGGGCTCTCCGACGTTGCAGCGATGGATCGTCGACGCCGAGCGCGGCACGGTGTCGACCGAACTACGAGACGATCGCGGTCAGGAGTTCCCCCGGGTCGACGAACGGCTCGTCGGCCGGGCGGCCCGCTACGGATACTGCGTCAAGTTCGACAAGGGCGGGGTCGAGCACGGCGGACTGACCCGTCACGATCTCGTGACCGGCGAATCGGTCTCCTACGAACACGGCCCGGGCCGCACGACCATGGAGACCGTGTTCGTGCCCTCGGCGCCCGACGCGGGTGAGACCGACGGCTGGTTGATGTCGGTCGTGCACGACGAATCGACCGGTCGTGGTGAGCTCGTGGTGCTCGACGCCGCTGACTTCGGAGCCCCGCCCGTGGCCCGGGTACTTCTCCCGGCCCGCGTCCCCTACGGCTTCCACGGCAACTGGGTGCCCACCGGCCAGTAGCCCACCATCAAGCGTTTGTTCGATGCTGCCCAACCCGCCGGGCAACATCGAACAAACGCGTCGGCGGGGCCCGGGCCGGGGCCGGGGCCGACTCGGGGTGGTGGCGGTTCAGGCTCGTTCGAGCGCGTTGGCGAGGTCGTCGACGAGGTCCTTGGCCGACTCCACCCCGACCGAGAGACGCAACAGGTTCGGTGGAACCTCCAGCGGCGACCCGGCGGCCGAGGCGTGGGTCATCTGCCCGGGGTGCTCGATCAACGACTCCACCGCGCCGAGCGACTCCGCGAGTGTGAACAGCGTCGTGGCCGAGGCCACTCGCAACGCGGCGGCCTCGCCGCCGCGCGAGGTGAAGCTCACCATGCCGCCGAAATCCTTCATCTGCTTGGCCGCGGCGGCGTGTCCGGGGTGATCGGGGAGCTGGGGGTAGAGCACCCGCTCGACCGCCGAGTGCCCTTCGAGCAGGCTACACCATGGCGCGGGCGTTCTCGCAGTGGCGATCCATCCGCAGACCCAACGTCTTCACGCCGCGCAGCACGAGGTAGCAGTCGAACGGTGCCGGCACGGCGCCTGCGGCGTTCTGGGTGAACCGCAACCGCTCGGCGAGCGCGTCGTCGTTCGAGCGCGAGAAACCCGCCGACCACATCGGAGTGCCCGCCCAGGTACTTCGTCGCCGAGTGCACCACCACATCGGCGCCGTGGGCCAGGGGCTGCTGCAGGTACGGGGTGGCGAAGGTGTTGTCGACGCACACCAGTGCCCCGTTGGCGTGGGCCAGCTCGCAGATCGCGGCGATGTCGACGCACGTCAACAGGGGGTTGGTCGGCGTCTCGAGCCACACCAGCCGCGTGTCGCTGCGGCCAGTTGGTCCGGAGCCCATCGACATCGGTCAGGTCGACCGCCGTCCACGGGTAGCCCGACGGGTCCATACACCTTCGAGATCAACCGGAACGTGCCGCCGTACGCGTCGTTGCCGAGCAGGATGCGGCTACCCGGGGGGAACATCCGCAGCACGTTGTCCTCGGCTGCGAGCCCGCTCGCGAACGCGAGGCCGTGGCGGGCTCCTTCGAGCGACGCGACGCACGTCTCGAGGGCGGCGCGGGTGGGGTTGCCGCTCCGGGAGTACTCGAAACCACGATGGCCGCCGACGCCGTCCTGGGCGAACGTCGTCGACAGGGTGATGGGCACCACCACCGCTCCGCTCGCGGCATCGGCTGCTTGTCCGGCGTGGATGGCACGGGTCTCGAAGCCCCACCCGTCCTGCACCTCCTGCTCACCCATCGGAGGCCGCCTGCAGGGTCGCGGCCTGGAGGTAGGCGAGCACGTCGGTGCGCGACAGCACCGACAACGGCCGACCGCCGGCGAGCACGAGCAACGCCGGGTTCCGGTCGAGCAGCTCGACCGCAGTGGAGATCGGCTGCCCGATGCCGATGGTGGCCAGCTTCGGGCCCATCGCGGTGGACACGGGCGCCTCCATCACGGTCGGATCCCGGAAGATCGCTTCCATCAGTTCCAGCTCATCCACCGCGCCGGCGACCTCGGCCGCGGCGAACGGGGGCGTGTTCTTGCATACCGGGAGCTGCGACACGCCGTTGGCCCGCATCAGTTCGATGGCCTCGCGCACCGTGTGGGTGGGGTTCACGTAGAGCAGAGGCGGCAGGGTCTCGCTCCGCGTGTCGAGCACCGCGGCGACGCACTGGTCGCACTCGCGGGTGAATCCGAATCCCGCCATCCACGAGTCGTTGTAGACCCGGCTGAGGTAGCCCCGGCCCGAATCGGGGATCAGCACGACCACGAGATCGTCGGGGGTGAGGCGATCCTTCATCTTCAACGCCGCGGCCACTGCCAACCCACCCGAGGAGCCGAGCAGGATCGCTTCCTCACGGGCCACCCGCCGCGCCATGAGATAGGCCTCCTGATCGGAGCAGGCGATGATGTCGTCGTACACGGTCGGGTCCCAGGCGGCCGGGAAGAAGTCCTCGCCGACTCCTTCGATCAGGTACGGCCGACCAGCACCGCCGGAGAACACCGATGCGTCGGGATCGGCGGCGACGATCTTCACCGCCGGGTTCATCCGCTTGAGGTACCGCGCGGTGCCGGTGATGGTGCCGCACGTCCCGGCTCCGGCGACGAAGTGCGTGATCCGTCCGGCGGTCTGACGCCAGATCTCGGGTCCCGTGGTCTTCTCGTGCGCCAACGGGTTGTTCGGGTTCGAGTACTGATCGGGCCGATAGGCCCCGGGGATCTCGTGGACCAACCGTTCCGCGGTGGAGTAGTAGCTCGCCGGGTCCTCCGGCGGGACGGCGACGGGGCACACGACCACCTCGGCGCCGTAGGCCCGCAGGAGATCGATCTTCTCGGGCGCCACCTTGTCGGTGGTGACGAAGACACACCGGTAGCCGCGGTGGGCGGCGACGATGGCGAGCCCGACACCGGTGTTGCCCGATGTGGGCTCCACGATCGTGCCGCCCGGTTGGAGCAGGCCGTCGCGTTCGGCGGCGAGGATCATCTCGAGCGCGGGACGATCCTTGGACGAACCGCCGGGGTTGGTGGTCTCGAGCTTGGCCACGAGCGGGCAGGGCAGCTCGGCGCCGACCTTCCCCAGGCGCACGAGGGGAGTGTTGCCGATCAGGTCCAGCGGGGACTCGGCGATCATCGTGCCGTGCAGCCGCGGGTCGGAGGCGTCATTGCCGATACCCATGGCCGTGACGCTACTCATCCGAGATCGTCGCAGTGTCCAGCACCGAGTCCCGATGTGAGCGCGGTCGCTTCGTTACTGTGCGCAGTGACAGGACGAAGGGCGAGCGATGGCGGGGCACGGGGTGCAGCAACGCGGGGCACGGCGGCTCGGGGCGTGGGCCCGGTTCGTCGTCGCGGTCCTCGTCGCCCTGGTGGCGGAGCCGAGCGCGGCAGGCGGGCACGGCCCCGGCTCTGCGGTCGCTGTCCTGGGCTCGGCGGCGTACCACCCGGTCACTCCCTGTCGGCTCCTCGACACCCGGACCACCGGAGCACCGCTCGTTGCGGGCGTCGCCATCGAGGTGCAGATCACCGGGCGCTGCGGCATCCCGGATTCGGCGGTGGCCGTGCTCGTCACGTTCACGGTCGTCGGCACGGGCGGTCCGGGTCACTTGTCGGCGTGGCCCGGAGGTGGGACGCCGCCGGAGACCTCGGTCCTCAACTTCGCCAGCGGCGAGACGATCGCGATGTCCACGGTGGCCACGATGTCGCCCCACGGCACGATCAGCGTGCGAGCCGATCAGTCGAGCGACCTGATCGTCGATGTTGCCGGCTCCTTCAGCGCCACGCTCGAAGCCTCCTCCGGTCGGTTCGAACCGTTGCCACCGGTGCGATTGCTCGACACTCGCACTGGTGGACGCCCGACGCCCGACACTGCGATCCGGGTGCCGCTCCCGGCCGAGGCGAGCGGCGCGATCGCCCTTGCGGTGAACCTCACCACCGACGATTCGGCGGGTGCCGGATACTTCTCCGTGTACGCAGCCGGCGCCGAACGGCCGGTCGCATCGGTGCTCAACACCGACGGGCCCGGGCAGACCAGAGCGGCGTTCACGATCGTGCCGGTGAGCGCCGAGGGGTTCGAGGTGTCCACGTCGGCCGGCGACCACGTGATCGTCGATGTCGTGGGTTGGTTCACCGGTCCCGCAGCTCCGGTCTCCGCCGAGGGTCTCTACGTGGCATTGCCGAGCCCGGCCCGCCGACTCGACACGCGAGCCCGCCCCGACCCTCGTGTGCTCCTGCCCGGAAGGGCGCTCGAGATCCCCCGCGGGGCGGCGCGGCGAGCCTCGGGACCGTCACCATCGTCGCGTCGAGCGAGCCGGGGTACTTCACGGCATATCCCGCTGGCGCCGTGCGTCCCGGAACGTCGACCGTCAACGTCACCGACTACTGGCAGACCCGGGCCAACACCGCGCTCACCCCACTCACCGAACGAGGCTTGGCCGTCGCCGCGTCGGCGGGGGGACACGTCGTGTACGACGAGGTCGGCTGGTTCACCGGTGACGCCCCGCCGTCCGCAGGCCCGGTCGAGTTCAACGACCCCACTGGCACGTTGCCGCATCCAGCCACCCCTTGCGACTCGGTCGCCCCCGGTATGGACGGGCTCGCCGCCGGGTCGAGCCACATGCCGGAGCAGTTCGTCAGATTCGGCAGCAGCGTGGAGGGGCGGGCGCTGTACGCCGAGTACTGGGGCCCGCCGAACCCCGAACACGTCGTGCTGGTGGTTGGCACGGTGCATGGCAACGAGTGCGCGCCCCAACGATTGATCCGCGCCTTTCGCTCCGCGCCGCCGTCTGGCAGCTACGGCGCGTGGGTGGTGCCGACCCTCAATCCGGACGGGGCGGTTGCGATGACCCGTGTCAACGCGAATGGCCACGATCTGAACAAGGACGGCGCACGAGCCTCGCAACCAGAGACGGTGGCACTCCTGGAACTGACCCGGCGGCTGCGGCCCGATCTCACGGTGCACGTCCACTCGCCGAACGGGATGGTCGGGTGGTACGGGTCGAGCACTCCCCCCGACGGCGCCCCGACCAGCGCCGGGCCGAGGCGGGCGGCGTCGATCGCCCAGCGCATCTCCGCCGCCAGCGCCCGGGCCGATTGGCCGGGATTGCGATTCACCACCGCCGGGCATCGAGCCGACCCCGGGATCTGGTTCCTCTGGCAGGGCCAAGGCTCGATCGCTGCGTCTCACGAGGCGGTGCTCGTCGAGCTGTACGCGGTCGCCGACGACGAGGTGCCCGTGGCCAGCCCCCGTCCGCCGACCCGAGACGTGGCGACCGCCGACGCGCATGCGGCCGCGGTCCTCGACGCACTCGAGCAGTTCCTGTGAGCAGAGTTCCTGTGAGACGCGGTCAGGTCCGACGCCGCGGCGCCACGACGGCCGCCTCGATCCGGCGGACGAGCTCGGCCGACGTCCGACATGCCTGTAGCGACCGCTGCCCGGCGCCGGAGGGTTCTCCCTCGGTGAACACGGCCCCCGGATGCTGTTGCTCGTGCGCGGCCACCAAGGCGCCCACGGCGGGATCGTCGGGGACCAGGGCGCACACGATGAGCGTCGCCCCGTCCGCGAGTGGGCACCTGCCCCCCTCGAGGACCGGACAGCCGAGCCCGGCGCGCCGCGACGGCCCACCGCAGACGGCCACCTGGAATCCGGCTTCCCGCAAGGCCTGCTCACCGCGCCACCGCCCGCCGCCGGCCTCGACGAGGATCCGGGGCCGGGCGTCGCCGGGTGGCCAAGCGGGAACGGTTCCGTCGGTGGCGATGGCCACCCGGGTGATGGTCCAGTCGGGTTGATCCACCACCACCGACCCCCGCTGCGCCGCCAGTGCCCGCATCGGCTGGTTCTCCGACAGGATCTCGGCCTGCAGCACGGGCACACCATGACCCTTGGCGTACTCCACGAGGACGTCGAGCAGGTACGGTCCCAGCCAGCCCCGCCAGCTGTGGGCCACCGTGATGGCGAACTCCCCGCTCCCGTCGGCGACCAGCACGTAGCCGGCCTCGGCGACGATCTCGCCACGATCTCTCCCGGCCTCGGTCACCTCGGCGACCAGCGAGCAGCCGCCCCGGTCGGTCGCCGCGATCCAATCGCTCACGAACGCCGGGCGCGGGTGGAACCCGGAGAAGAACCGGCGGTACCGGTCGTCGAGCGACAGCGAGGAGTACAGCAGTCCGATCGCGTCGGTGTCCTCATGGGTCGCCAGGCGCACCACGAGATGTCGACCGTCGGGCAGCGCGGTCTCGGCGAGTGGAGCGTCGGTCACCGGGTAGGGGTCGCCGCCGCGCTCGCAGCCAGGTACTCCACCGCGCCGTCGATGCTCGCCAACCGCGGATAGTCACGTTCGCGGATGGCGACTCCAGTCGCCTGATGGAGCTGCTCGACGAACGTGAGGAAGTCCATCGAGTCGAGCTCGGCGTGCTCGCGGAGGTCGACCGAGCCCGGTACGGCGTCGGGGTCGATGTCGGGTGCCACTCTGGTCAGCGCACTCAGCACGATCGTGCGCAAGGTCTCGCGTTCCATGGTTCCTCCTGGTGGTTCACAACCGATCAGGTCCCTGCAGGAGCTGGCCCACCCGGTTCAGGAAGCGGGCCCCCTGGATGCCGTCGGATGCGCGGTGGTCGCCGGCGAGGCTGGCATGGACCACGGGGCGGGCGCCGACCATCCCGTCGACCGCCCACGCCTCGTCGTGGATCCGTCCGAACCCCACCAGCGCAACCTGCGGCGGGATCAAGAGTCCGTGCACGACATCGACCCCCGTATCGCCCAGGTTCGTGATCGTGATCCCGGCGCCGGTGAGCTCCGTGGCCCGCAATCGCCCGGCGCGTGCCCGCTCGACGAGGTCGCGCGATCTGGGCCATCACGGTGTCGAGTGGCAGCTGATCGGCGTCGTGAATGGCGGGCACGAGGAGCCCACCCCCACGCAGCGATACGGCGAGTCCGACCGCCACTCCGTCCGCCGGGCGGAACCCGTCGTCGATCCAGAACCCGTTCAGCTCGGGAATCTGAGCCGCGGCAAGGGCCACCGCCTTGACCAACAGTGCGGCCGGCACCAGCCGCTGCGGCAGCGGCCGCTCGAGGTTGGTCTCCTCGAGCCACTGCAGTGCGGCGTCGAGATCGATCCGGTGGGCGACGTGGTACTGCGGGACGTCGTGGGCAGACCGCGTCATCAGCGCGGCGATCGCGTGGCGCATCGACACGTCTCGATCGCGTGATGCAACAGCTCGCGCCGCCGGCGGAGCCGTGGGGCTGGCCGGGGGCGGCGGAGCCGTGGGGCTGGCCGGGGCGGCGGACCGGGCTGGCCGCGAATCCGGTCCGGCGCGGACCGGTGCCGCCGGTGCCGGTTCGCCTGCGGCTCGTTCGATGTCGGCGCGCACAACCCGTCCGCCGGGACCCGATCCGACGACCAGTTCGAGGTCCACTCCCAAGTGGTGGGCGAGGCGGCGGAGCAACGGCGACAGCGTGTGGCTCGGCGCCGGCTCGCCTCCGGCCGGGTGCGTTGGAGTCGGGGGAGTCGTCACGGGCGGGGGCCCGACGGGAGGAGCCGCGACCGGTGGGGGCGGGAGGGGCGGCGCCGGCGTGGGTGGGGGAGCGGTTGTCGGTGCGGCGACGTCACCGACCCCACCGACCCCACCGACCTCGTCGCCGACCGTCGCGATCGGGGTGCCGACCGGGACGGCGATGCCGACGTCGAGGAGCAGCTGCTCCACGATGCCGTCGACGAAGGACTCGATCTCGATGTCGGCCTTGTCGGTGTCGACCACCGCGATCAGGTCGCCTCGTCGGATGTGGTCGCCGGGGTGCACGAGCCATTCGACGATCGTGCCCTGCTCCATGTCGGCACCCAGGGTGGGCATGGTGATCTCAGCCATCGGTCAGCACCACCTCGAGTGCGGTCACGATGTGATCCGGTTGCGGGGTTGCGGCCACTTCGAGATGCTTGGCATAGGGCATCGGCACCTCCGCGGAACAGACCCGCCGCACGGGGGCGTCGAGCTCGAAGAACGCGGCTTCCGAGATGCGGGCGGCCACCTCGGCAGCGATGCTCCCGCTCCGCCACCCCTCGTCGACGATGAGGGCGCGACGCGTGCGGCGCACGCTCGACAGGATCGCGTCGTCGTCGAGCGGCCGCAGCACGCGCAAGTCCAGCACTTCGACCTCGACACCGCGAGTGGCGAGCGTCTCGGCGGCCTCCAGCGCGGCGGGCAGCGTGCCCCCATAGGTGATCACGGTCGCCGCGGTGCCGCACCGTCGCACCGTGGCCCGCCACTCTGCCTCCGGCGCCGGCGGTTCCCCCACGAGCCCAGTCGCGTTGTAGAGCAGTCCATGCTCGAACAGCAGGACCGGATCGGGATCGCGGAGCGCCGCGCCCAGCATCCATCGGGCGTCGCCGACGGTCGCCGGCGCCATCACCTTCAAACCCGGGATGTGGGCGTACCAGCCTTCGAGGCTGTGGGAGTGCTGGGCGGCGAGTTGCCGGCCGGCCCCGGTGGTCATGCGGATCACCACCGGCACCGCGCACTGCCCGCCCGACATGTGGAGCAAGGTCGCGGCGTTGTTCATGATCTGGTCGAGCGCGAGGAGGCTGAAGTTCACCGTCATGATCTCGACGATCGGGCGCATGCCTCCGAGCGCGGCGCCGATCCCGGCACCCACGAACGCCGACTCCGACAACGGCACATCGCGGATCCGTTCGGAGCCGAACTCGTCGAGCAGGCCCTTGCTCACACCGAACGATCCGCCGTAGCGCCCGACGTCTTCACCCATGAGGAACACGCGGTCGTCGGCGAGCATGGCCTCGCGGATCGCGGCGCGCATCGCCTCCCGGTAGCTCATCGTCACCACGTGCTCTTCGGTCGTGCTCATTCAGCTCACCTCGGTGTGCACGAATCGGAGAAGGTCCTCGACCGGTTCCAGGGTGCCCGATTCGGCGTAGGCCACGGCATCGTCGATCTCGGCTCCGATCTCGGCTTCGATGGCGTCGAGCTCGCTCGCCACGAGGGGCGGCTCGGCGCTCTCTGCGAGCACCAGGAGGGGATCGCGCTTCTTCCACTCCTCGACCTCCGACTTGTCGCGGTACAGCTCGGGGTCGTACATGGAGTGGGCCCGGAACCGATAGGTCCGCAACTCGAGGAAGTGCGGTCCACCGCCACCGCGAATGGCATCGGTCGCCCGCCGCGCCGCCTCGGCGACCGCGGCGAGGTCCATCCCGTCCACCGACCAGGCCGACATCTCGTAGCTCGATGCCTTGACCGCCAGGTTGGTCTCGGACTCGGAGCGGGCGAGGGGTGTACCCATGGCGTAGAGGTTGTTCTCGCAGCAGAACAGCACCGGGAGGTGCCACAGCGCGGCGAGGTTCATGCATTCGTGGAACTCACCTTCGGCCACCGCGCCCTCGCCGAAGAAGCAGGCCGTCACCGGTAGCTCGGGCGGTCGTTGATCAGCGGGTCGCAGGTGATCGGCGAGGGCGAGGCCAACCGCCAGCGGGAGCCCACCGGCCACGATGGCGTTGCCTCCGAAGAAGCGTCGACCGGCGTCGAACAGGTGCATGGAACCGCCGCGGCCGCGACTGCACCCTTCGACCTTCCCGAACATCTCGGCCATGATCGAACGGGCAGGCACCCCGCGTGCGAGGGCATGACCGTGCTCGCGGTAGGTGGCGATCACCGCATCAGCCGGCGTCAGGTGACGCATGACGCCGACCGCGATTGCCTCTTCGCCGATGTAGAGATGCAGGAAGCCGCGGATCTTTCCGGCGCTGTACAGCTCGACGCACCGCTCCTCGAACCGACGGATGCGCAACATCTCACGGTAGGACTCCAAGGCGGTGGTCATGTGTCCTCCTCGAGCGCCGACACGTCGCCTTCCGGCAGCCCGAGTTCCCGGGCCCGGAGCAGGCGACGCACGATCTTGCCGCTGCGCGTCTTGGGCAGGTGTTCGACGAACACGATCTCGCGGGTGCGACCGCGGCCCCGAGCCGGCGCCGGGCAAAGGCGAACAGGTCCTTGGACAGGTCGTCGGACGGGGAGCGGGTCGAGCGCAGCACGACGAACGCCTTGATCGTCGCGCCCAGCAGCGGGTCGGGCTTCCCGATCACCCCTGCTTCGGCGACCGCCGGGTGCTCCATCAGCGCGCTCTCGACCTCGAACGGTCCGACGAGATGACCGGCGGTCTTGATCACGTCGTCGCCCCGACCGACGAACCAGTACCAACCCTGCTCGTCGCGCATGACGAGGTCGCCGCTCAGGTACCAACCGCCCGCGAAGCAACGCTCGTAACGCTCGTGTTCACCGAGGTAGTCACGGAACATCGACGGCCATCCGGGTCGTAACGCCAGCTCGCCCTCCTGCATCGGCTCGGTGATCACCTCCACCTGACCGTCGTGGACCACCACATGGTCGCTCGCGTCGCGGCGGAGCACCGCGGCGTCGACACCGGGGAGCGGGCGCCCCATCGATCCGGGTCGGATCTCGGCGGCAGCCAGGTTGGCGATCATGATCGCCCCGGTCTCGGTCTGCCACCAGTTGTCGTGGATCGGAAGGCCGAATGCCTCGATGCCCCACCGGACCGCTTCGGGGTTGAGCGGTTCGCCGACGCTGGCGATGAATCGGAGATCGGGCAGTTCGTACTCCCTGGCGACCTCCGCACCGAGGCGCATCATCATGCGGATCGCCGTCGGCGCCGTGTACCAGACGGTGACGTGCTCGTCGCGCAGCACCCGGTACCACCGCTCGGCATCGAAGTCGCCCTCGTCGACGATGCTCGTCACCCCGAGCGAGAGGGGTGCGAAGATGCCGTACGACGTGCCCGTGACCCAGCCGGGATCGGCCGTGCACCAGTACACGTCGTCAGAATGCAGGTCGAGCGCCCAACGAGCGGTGGCCCGGTGGGCGGCCGAGCGCGCCATGCACGTGCACCGCGGCCTTGGGGGTGCCCGTCGTCCCCGACGTGAAGTGCAGCACCGACGTGTCGTCGGGCGAGGTGGGACCGATCTCGTAGTCGGGTGCGGCCGCGGCGAGCAGCGGTTCGAGCAAGGTCGTGCCGTCGGGCGCCGGCCCGGCTCCGACGATGAGCACGTGTTCGAGCGCCGGGAGTTGATCTCGGATCGGCGCCACCTTGCGTTCGTAGAACAATGCGGTCGTGACGAGCACTCGGCCGCCCCCGATCGCCAGCCGCTGGCGCACGGGCTCCGGGCCGAACGCCGCGAAGAGGGTGCACGCGACGGCGCGATGTTTGAGGGCGCCGAGCACTGCGGTGTGGAGCTCCGCGGTCCGGCCGAGCAGCACGAAGACGCGGTCACCCGGCTCGATCGCCAACCCGACCAGCACGTTGGCGAAGCGGTTGGTGCGTTCGCGCAGCTCGCCGTACGTGACCGGGGTCGAGTGTTCATCGCGGTCCCGGTAGCGAATGGCCACCCGGCCGGGCGTCACGGCCGCGTGCCGGTCGACGCACTCGGCTGCGATGTTCAACGATCCGTCGGCGGCGCCGATCTCGGCGTGGGCGTCGGACCACGAGAACGACCTCCGGGCCGCATCGAGGTCGGCCAGATTCGGGGCGACCCGGAGGCCGCCGGGGTCCTTGGCGATGACCATCGCGCCGCGGAGCGTCAACTCACTCATGGCGTCCTCCTCACGGATGTCCATGAGCAGGATCTCGCCATCTCAGAGATCGGTCGAGAGGCGGAGTACCCGAGATCAGGCGGCCACTCGGGTCACCCGTCGGCCCCCCGCCACGGTTGCGCTTCGGTGTCGCCCCGGTCGATCGTGACGAACGTGTCGGCATCGACCTCCAGCCAGGGGCCGATCTCGCCGCCGGGCCATTGCACGCGCACCTCGGCTCGTTCCGAACCGCCGAGGCCGGCGTGGAGCCAGCCGACCTGCCCGCCTGCGTGGCCGCCCCCGATGGTGACCTCCCGCGTCTCGGTGCGATCACCGACCCGGACCTCGACCCAGGCCCCGATCGCATCGACGTTCGGAGGAGGTTGGTGGAGCCTGACCGCGATCCAGTGGCCGAGCGATCTCGGGCTGTCGGCACTGCCGGCGCCGACGTTGCGCCAGATCTTGGCGTCGGCGCGCCGATGGACCACGACCAGGTCGAGCAGCCCGTCGAGGTTGAGGTCGACCACGGCCGCGCCGCGGGCCCGGTCGTAGCCGACGATCCCGGCCGCCTCACTGCCTTCGACGAAGGTGCCGTCGGGCTGGCCGATCAGCAGGTTGCTCGGATCACGCATCGCGTGGTCGGGTTGGGCCTCGACGTTGCCCTTCGACACGAAGAGGTCGACGTAGCCGTCGTTGTTGACGTCGGCGAACTCGGGGTGCCACGCCGTCGAGGGCAGGACATCGCCGCCGACGAACGGGCGCTGCAGCGTGACGCCTCGCCGCAGGGCGATGTCGCGGTACGTCGGTTCGTCGACGCCCGCCTCCAGTGTCTGGAGCTTGTTGTCGCCCTGGCTGGTGATGAACACCTCGGGCAGACCGTCGCCGGTCAGGTCACGGCTCGCGAGACCCATGCCCCACACCTGCAACGGGCGCCAGCCGTCGGCCTCGCCGAACAGCCGAGGCGGTCCGTTCGGTGCGATCTGCCAGAGCTGTTCGGTGCCGTCCGTGTAGTAGTGGCGGTCGTTCGACAACCGCAGGTCGCGCTGGCCGGTTCGGCCCCAATCGCTGAACAGGGCAGACAGCGCGCAGTAGCCGGGCGCGAGGGCGATGGGCGGGCCGTAACGGCCGGGGCCACTCGTGGTCGGCCGCACGAGCTGGCTGACGTCGCAGTCGTCCGTGTCACGAATCAGGTAGTTGCCGAATGCGAGCGTCGGGAGGACGTTCGCGCCCTCCCAGGTCGCGCTGAACGCTGCCGTCCAGTCATCGCCGGGCTCGAGCCCGAACTCCTCGTTGGCGGCCCCGAATCGACAGTCGCCGAGGCCGCGCAGCACGACGTCTGCGCCGTTGCGGAGCACCACGAGATCCATCCGCTCGTCGCTGTCGACGTCGAGCGGGTAAGCCCCCGTGACGGCGCTCAGATCGGTGACGGGCGACGCCACGCGGCTGAATCGCAGCGCTCCACCGACAGCACTCTCGTTGCGGTACAGCGCCGCCGAATCGCTCCCACCTGCGAAGAACAGCTCGGCCCGCCCATCATCGTCGCAGTCGAAGACCGCCACTCCACCGCCGACGAAGAAGTCGAACTCGCCGTCGTAGACGTGTTCGACGCCCGACGTGGCGGTGTCATCGACGAATCGAGGTGGGGGTGAGCTCGGCTCGGTGGAGGGCGCCGACGGCTCGGAGCACGAGGCCGCGACGGCCAGTGACAACGAGGCAACCATCGTCGCGACGACGACCCGGCGGCCCGATTCGAACCGGGCCGGAAACCTGGATGGCGCGAGCTCACGCGGGTCCTGCGGCTCGTGGGGCACTCAGGGGATTGAATCACACAGACGCCCTGGTTAGGGTCGGCGGCCTCATGTTCGCAGCTGCACCTCGGGCGCGGTGGGTTCGTTCGGTGATCGGCGCGACGCTGGTCGGCTCGGTGTGCATCGCCGGGTGTTCGTCGGAGTCGCCTCCGGCGTATCTCTCCTCCGAATGCTCCCGTGCCGATCTCGCCGGCCGATCGGTCGCCCGGGTCTGGGACGAGACCCTCCTCGAGCTGATCCGCCAAGTCGTCCCCGCGCCCACCGTCCACGCTCGCAACCTGTTCCACACGTCGGCCGCGATGTGGGACGCCTGGGCGGCCTACGACCCTGTGGCCGACGGCTACTTCGTCGACGAGCAGCACGACGCCGACGACATCGCCGGCGCCCGTGAAGCAGCGATCAGCTACGCCGCCTACCGGATCCTGCTCTGGCGGTACGCGGTGGTGTCGGACCTGCCGGCCGCAACTGAACAGCTCGATGACGTCATGGCGTCACTCTGCTTTCGGACCGACTACGTGGCCGCCGACGGCGACTCGCCGGCCGATCTCGGCAACCGGATCGCCCGAACGGTGATCGAGGCCGGCGCGAGCGACGGCGCCTTGGAAGAGGACCGATACGTCGACAGCTCCTACCGTGCGGCCAACGACCCCCTCGTCGTCGCCGAACCGGGCACCGTGATGCGCGACCCGAACGTGTGGCAGCCGTTGTCGCTCGGACTCCAGGTCTCCCAGAACGGGCTGCCGATCCCCGGCAAGGTACAGACGTTCATCGGACCGCACTGGGGGACCGTGACACCGTTCTCGTTGCCCCCCTCGCCCGACGGCACCCCGATCGACCCGGGCCCGCCGCCGCGACTCGGTGATCCCGAGTCCGACGCAGCGTTGAAGGACGCGGTGCTCGAGGTCCTGCGCTACAGCTCTCAGCTCGACGCCGCGGATGGGGTGTTGATCGACACCGGTGCGGGGGCGCTCGGCGCCAACTCCCTGGGGGCCAACGACGGAGACGGGCACGCCGTGAACCCGGTGACCGGCGAACCGTACGAGCCGGTCATGGCGCTCCGGGCCGATCACCGTCGGGCGCTCGCCGAGTACTGGGCCGACGGCCCGAGCTCCGAGACCCCGCCCGGGCATTGGAATCTCCTCGCCAACGCGGTGCAGGACTCGCCCGGCTTCGAACGCAGGCTCGGCGGTACCGGCCCCCTCGTCGACCCGCTCGAATGGGACGTCAAGACGTACTTCGCGCTCAACGGCGCCGTGCACGACGCAGCCATCGCCGCGTGGGGGCTCAAGGGCGCCTACGACTCGGCCCGACCGATCTCGTTGATCAGGTACATGGGGGCCAAGGGCCAGTCGAGCGACCCCGACGGGCCGGCGTACGACCCCGAAGGGCTCCTGCTCGAACCCGGGCTCGTCGAGGTCGTCACCGCCGCCTCGAGCGCTGCCGGTGAACGCCACCAGGACCTGGCCGATCATGTCGGCGAGGTGGCCGTCTTCGCCTGGCGAGGCTTCCCCGAAGATCCGAAGACCGAGACCAGCGGCGTCGGATGGATTCGTGCCGTGGAGTGGGTCCCGTACCAGCGATCGACGTTCGTCACCCCGGCGTTCGCCGGGTACGTCTCGGGGCACAGCACGTTCAGCCGCGCCGGCGCCGAGGTGCTCACGGCGATGACCGGGAGCGAGTTCTTCCCCGGTGGCCTGGCGTCCTGGAAGCTCGGCGCCGGCGAACTGCTCCACGAGGAAGGGCCCACCACCGACGTGACGGTGCAATGGGCGACGTACTTCGATGCCGCTGATCAAGCGGGCATCTCGCGATTGATCATGGGGATCCACATCTCCCCCGACGACCTCGTGGGCCGCACGGTCGGTGCCGAATGCGGTCGGGGGGCGTGGGAACTGGCCGAGACGTACTTCGACGGGTCGGCCCGAGTCAGCTGAAGGACTTCGGACTCTTCGATCGGCCGGGCGCATGTAGCTAAGATGTTCGTGACTCGCGGCACGTGAGTGGCGTGAGTCATTGACTCACTAGAGGGGGAGACAAGATGCGAGGACGTCGATTGGTGGCCCTGGCAGCAGGCGCCGCACTCATCCTGGCCGCATGTGGCAGCGATGAGGACGAGGAGGGTGCGGCTGACACCGGCACCGGCGACACCGCCGCGGCTCCGGCCGAGGGTGGCGGCGACTGCGTGGTCGGTGTGTCATGGAACAACTATCAAGAAGAGCGCTGGGCCAAGTGGGATGAGCCGGCGTTGAAGGCGGCGATCGAGGCAGGTGGCGGCAGCTACGTGTCGAACGACGCCAAGTCGTCGGCGGAGACCCAGGCGAGCAACCTCGAGAACCTGATCTCGCAGGGCGCCAAGGTGCTCGTGGTCCTGGCCCAGGACGGCACCGCGATCAAGCCGGCGGTGGCCAACGCCATCTCCAACGGTGTTCCGGTCATCGCCTATGACCGCCTGATCGAGGACGAGAAGGCCCTCTACATCACCTTCGACAACGTCGAAGTCGGCCGCATGGAAGCCGAGGCCGTGTTCAAGGAAGTGCCGAAGGGCCGCTACGTCATCGTCAAGGGCAACAAGGCCGACGCGAATGCCGACTTCCTGCGGTCCGGCATGGAGAAGGTCATCGGTGAGGCCGTCAAGTCCGGCGACATCGAGATCGTGAGCGAGACCTACACCGACAACTGGGATCCTGCCAAGGCCCAGACCACGATGGAGCAGGTGCTCACCGCCGAGGACAACAAGATCGACGCAGTGCTGTCGGAGAACGACGGCATGGCCGGTGGCGTCATCGCCGCCCTCGCGGCCCAGGGCCTGGCCGGCCAGATCCCGGTCTCGGGTCAGGACGGCGATTCCGCCGCACTGAACCGGGTCGCCCTCGGCACCCAGACCGTCGACGTGTGGAAGGACGCTCGGGCCCTCGGCACCGCCGCGGGTGAGGCCGCCGTGCAGCTGTGCGCCAACGCCGATGCCACCGCGGTCAAGGGAACGGCGCCGTTCACCACGCCCGGGGGCATCGATGTCACGTCGATCCTGCTGACCCCGATCCCGGTCACCAAGGACAACCTCGACGTCGTGCTCGACGCCGGCTGGATCGACGAGGCCACGTTGTGCGCCGGTGTCGAGGCCGGATCGGTCGCCGGCTGCCCCTGATCATCAGCTGATCAACTCCTTGGTCGTGCCCCTCGCCCGCTCACGCGGTCGAGGGGCACGACGTGTTCCATGAGCAATGTCGAAGAGAGAGCCCGCCGATGACCGAGGCACGAACGCAGACGACCCCGATCCCGAACACGCCGCCGAGATCGTGGCGTGAGCTGCTGTCGTCGACCGAGGTCGACACCCGCCTGTTCGGCATGGTGCTCGCCCTCGCCGTCATCTGGATCGGGTTCCACGGTCTGTCGGGTGGCGACTTCCTGACCGCCCGGAACCTCTGGAACCTGTCGGTCCAGAGCGCGTCGATCGCCATCATGGCCACCGGCATGGTGCTCATCATCGTGTCGCGCAACATCGACTTGTCGGTCGGCTCGCTGCTCGGCTTCCTGGGCTACACGATGGCGCTGGTCCAGACCGACGGCCTGGTGTCGGTCTTCGGACTGAACTGGTCGATCAAGAGCTTGACCCAGGGCACGTCGTACGGGTGGCTCATCGCCCTGGCCGTAGGCATCGCCCTCGGCGCCTTCATCGGCGGCATCCAGGGCTTCATCGTCGCGTACGTTGGTGTCCCCGCGTTCATCGTCTCGCTCGGGGGCTTCCTGGTCTGGCGTGGACTCATCTTCCGCGCCGGCGACAAGCAGGGCCAGACCCTCGCGCCGCTCGACGACAACTTCCAGCTGATCGGCGGTGGCCCGAAAGGGTCGCTCGGGGAGTGGAAGAGCTGGCTGCTCGTCCTGGTGGCGTGTGCCGGAATCGCGTCGAGCCTCGCGTTGGCTCGTCGGCGTCGGCGCCGCTTCGACCTGCCGGTGCGCCCAAAGGGTGTCGACATCGGGCTCGGCGTCGCCGGTTGCGTGATCGTCATCGCGGCGGTCGGACTCGTCGCCAACAAGTACATCTCGCCGATCACCGGCGATCCGACCGGCGTGGCCTACCCCGTCGTGATCCTCATCGGCGTGACTCTGCTGATGAGCTACCTGGCGCGGCGGCGCCGCTTCGGCCGCTATGTGTACGCGTACGGCGGCAACCCCGAAGCTGCCGAACTCGGCGGCATCAACACCAAGCGCACGATCATGTTCACCTTCGTGCTCATGGGTGTTTTGTGCGCCCTCAGCGCCGGGGTCCAGACGGCCCGGCTCAACGCGGCGGTCACCAACCTCGGCGTGCAGAACGAGCTCGACGTGATCTCGGCCGCGGTGATCGGCGGGACGTCGTTCTCGGGCGGCGTCGGCACCATCCCGGGGGCCGTGCTCGGCGCCGTCGTCATGCAGTCGCTGCGCTCCGGCATGGTGCTGTTGCGCATCGACTCGCCGTCTCAGGACATCGTCGTCGGTGTGGTGCTCGTCACTGCCGTCGCCGTGGACGCTGCGCTGCGGTTGCGTCGGCGGGCCGGGGTCCTCGGCGCGCTGGCTGCCGGACTCCTGGTGGCTGCGCTCGTCATCCAGACGGGCCGGCCGTGAGCACGAGGAACGGAGGATCGTCATGAGCGACGTAGCCGCGGGCGCTTCGCCCAGTCCAGATCGCGGTGTGCCGCTCGTCGAGTTGCGCGATGTGCGCGTGGCGTTCGGCGGACTGCACGCCGTCGACGGTGTGACCGTCGATCTCTATCCAGGTGAGGTCGTTGCCCTCGTCGGCGGCAACGGCGCCGGGAAATCGACCCTGATGCACACCCTGTCGGGTGCTCATGCCCTCGACTCGGGGGAGATCTTGATCAACGGGCAGCCGATCACGATCCACAACCCGCGCGACGCCCGGCTCCACGGGATCGAGGTGATCTACCAGAAGCTCGCGCTCGCCGACAACATCGATGCCGCCGGCAACGTCTTCCTCGGCCGAGAGCTGCGCACCCGCGGCGGAGCGCTCGACGACTCTGCGATGGCTTCGGCCACGCAGAAGGTGATGCAGCGGCTCAACCCTCGGTTCAAGAACCTCAAGTCTGCGGTGAAGTCGTTGTCGGGTGGGCAGCGCCAATCGGTCGCGATCGCCCGGGCCGTGCACTTCAACGCGCGCATCCTGATCATGGACGAGCCGACTGCCGCGCTCGGCCCGGCCGAGACCGCCCAGGTCCGCGAGCTCATCGGCCAACTGAAGGCCGAGGGCATCGGCATCTTCCTCATCAGCCACGACATCCACGACGTGTTCGATCTGGCCGACCGCATCAGCGTGATGCTGCAGGGAAAGCTCGTCGGCACGGTCAACAAGGCCGACGTCACCAAGGACGAGGTGCTGGCCATGATCATCATGGGCAAGCAGCCCGGCGAGGTCTCCAGCCAGGACGTAGCCGGGTTCCACGCCTGAACCGGCCGCCGGCCGCCAGCGGCACCGGTCGCCTCGCAGGTCGATCGCCGTCGGCCGTTTCCCGCGGGAAATGCCGCTACCAGCCGTCCGAGCCGCGGAAGCTGCCGCTCCGACGGCCACGCGTCTCGGTGTGTGGCGTAGCACGCTCGTAGCGAGGAGCGAACGCCATCCATCACGTCGACCTCGATCGAGCGACCCGGACGGTCGTCGTCGAAGCAGTTGAGGTCGTGCCGAGCGCCTCACGGGTCAGCGAGATCGGAGACCCAGCACCTGTCGAGCTTCACGGTGGTTGGGGCACGAATGGGCCGCCGTTGGAACTCTCGATCCGCACGGCAAGGGACCCAGCGAAACGAGCAAAACATGTCGTCGACGCGGACGGCGGCCTCCATCGCGAAGGAAATCGGGATGCGCCGGCGCCGATCTCAGGCGGGTTGGGGGATGGGGTGTTTCCCGCGGGAGAGGTGGCCGAGGCCGAGGGCGTCGAAGCAGTCGGGGATGGAGAGGCGGTCGCCGCACCATTGCCGCCGATCCGGTTGGGGTCCTCGATCGGGGCTGTGTGCCACTGGTGGTCGGGGAGGTCTTGGTCGATGGGGGTGCCGTCGGCTCGGTGGACACTCGAGGTGTCGGTCGGGGTGGAGGGTGAGGATCAGTCGGTGGAGGTGGACCATGCGGTGATGGAAGCGCGCAGACCCGGACCAGGTTGGCGAACTTGGTTTCGCCGCCGTGGCGGCGTTCGACGACGTGGTGGACGTCGAAGCGGCCGTGTGGTGGCACCCGGGGAACTGACAGTGGGGGATGGCGGGTCGCGGAGCCACTGCGTTGGCGTTTGGTGGGGGCCTTGCGCCGATGTTCTTGACCACGCGGTCCGGTGGGGGTGTCGGTCACGGTGGTGACGGGGGCGTCGCAGGCGAGGCAGTCGGCGAGGTCGGGGTGGATGGCGGGGCCGTCCTGGAGGTGGGCGTGGTCGTCATGGACGTGCACGACCACTTCGGCTGGCCCCCGTGGCATCGCCGGTGAGGAGCCGCATGGCGGCCTCGGCGCCGAGTTGGGATCGATTCGGCTCCCCTGGCGAGTTCGGTCTCGGTGTCCACCGCACATGATGACGGCCATGGCGGCTTCGGCGGGGACTCGAAGGGTGAAGTGACTGCTCCGTCGTCCTCGGTGTGCCACCACCAGCCCGGTGCTGGCGATCTGATCGAGGGCGTCTTGGCGGGTGACCTTGCGGAACGCGGACGCCAGCCGGTCGATCTGGGCGGCCGTCCCGTGCAAGGCGATCAACACCCACGGGCTTCGTCGTCGGGGGTGGCGACACGGGTGATGGCCCGTACTTTCGAGTACGACAGTCGGCCGTCGGTGAACGCAGCGTCCATCGACGGAAGGTTGGCAAGGGCGTGAGCGACGCGGACGCGTTCGATGCCGGCGGGAAGGCACAACCCGCATTTCCATGCCATCCAGTGGGCCGCCGAGCGGCATTCCCACGACCGCCCATCCTTGGCGGGTGTCGAACTCGCGCACCATTGCCAACACCCGCGCCAGACCCGGCCGACTCCGCCGCGGCGTGAGCCACGATATCCGCTTCCAACCGTTCCGTTGACATCTCAGACACGACACCCCAGACAGATCATCCATAGGACCCATCATCGCCAAGGGGTGTGCCACAGATCCGAAGATCTTTCCCGCGGGAAACACGGAACGCCGAGGGCTCTTCGATCACTGTGCCGAACCGAGTCGATGAGCTCCGGGGCCGACCGCTGTCCCTGGTGATAGACCGGTCGGCGTGAAGCGATACCTGTTGCTGATGCACAACGACACGGTTGCTCCGGAACATGTCGACGACTGGGGTGCGTATCTCGGGCGGCTGAGAGATGGTGGCGAGTTCGAGGGGGGAAGCTCCATCGCAGCGGGTTCGGGATACCGGAAGCAAGGTTCCCCAGCGCCGGGGGCCGATCAACTGGTCGGGTATCTCCTCGTCCGCGCCCGAAGCGCAGATGAGGTCCTGGCCCACCTCGAGGGAAACCCGGTGTACGAGGCCGGCGGCACAATCGAGATCCGCGAGTTGGTCGAGGACTGAGCTTCGACCCACCCTCGGCGAGAGCGTGGGCGGCTCGGTATCCCGCACGGTGGGCTGTGGCTCGGAGGTGACGTCTGGCCCTACGGCCCTCGGCGGTGGCACAGCGAGACTGAGCGTCGACATCAGGTCTCGTGCAGTGGAGGTCGTCGTGGCCCGTCGCACCAAGCGCGCCATCGGGGGTCTGCTCGCCGCGTGTGTCGCCGCCGAGTGCGTTTTGATCCGGCTCGGGCGCACCTACGGCTCGACCGCCGCAGAGCGTCAGGCCGCGTTGCCTGGCGACGGACTCATCTCGAAGCCGTCGGCGGTGACCGATCACGCGATCACCATTCACGCTCCACCCGAGCGGGTGTGGCCATGGCTGGTGCAGATGGGGTGGGGTCGGGCCGGCTGGTACACGGCGCGCTGGGTCGACCGCCTGCTGTTCCCTGCGAACGGGCCGAGCGCCGAGCGGATCGTGCCCGAATTGCAGCACATCGAGATCGGGACGTTCATCCCTGACGGCGCGCCGGAGACCGAGTGCGGGCTGTACGTCGAGCAACTCGAACCGGACCGGGCGCTCGTGCTCCGTTCGAACTCCCACCTGCCGATGAGCTGGCGCTCGCGTGCGAGCGTCGATTGGTCGTGGGCATTCGTGCTCAGCCCGGTGGGCCGCGGTCAGGACGCGCTCACGCGCTTCCACTTCCGATCGAGGTGGGCCACGAGTCCGTGGTGGATGACGCTCGGCGGCCGGCTCGTGATCGTCCCAGCCGACTTCGTGATGTCGCGAGACATGCTGCGTGGCGTGCGCCGGCGCGCCGAACGACACGGCGCTACCTGATCTTCGGGCGTCGCTGAGCTACCCGACGGGCACGGCGTCAGTGAGGCGGCCATAGCGGGTGTTGCGTTGGGCCAACGTGCGGCCGAGTCCGGCGACGATGTCGCGGAAGTCGTCGGGCTCGAGACCCTGGCCGTGGGTCGCTCCGGCGGCGCGACTGATGTTCTCGTTCATCAGCGTGCCGCCCAGATCGTTCACGCCGGCCTGGAGCAGCTGCCGGACGCCCTCCCGGCCGATCTTGACCCACGAGGCTTGGATGTTCGGGATCAACCCGCGGTAGGCGATGCGGCCGATGGAGTGCATGAGCAACGTCTCGCGGAACGTCGGGCCCCGCCGAGCCTTGCGCTGCAAGTAGATCGGCGAGGCCATGTGCACGAACGGGAGCGGCACGAACTCGGTGAACCCGCCGGTGCGGCGCTGCACCTCTCGCGTCCGCACGAGGTGCCGGGCCCAGTGAACCGGCTGCTCGATCGCGCCGAACATGATCGTGACGTTCGAGCCCAGCCCCACCCGGTGGGCGGTCTCGTGGGCCTCGAGCCACTCGGCGGTGTCGATCTTGTCGGGACAGAGCAGAGCGCGGATCGAGTCGTCGAGGATCTCGGCTGCGGTGCCCGGCAGGCTGCCGAGCCCCGCTTCCTTCAGCCGCAGGAGGTAACGCTCGAGCGGCTCGCCGAGTCGCTTGGCGCCTTCCATGACCTCGAGCGCCGTGAAGCCGTGCACGTGGATGCCGGGCGCGGCGTCCTTCACGGCGCGGGTGACGTCGATGTAGTAGTCGCCGTCGAAATCGGGGTGGATGCCGCCCTGCAGGGTGACCTCCGTGGCGCCGAGCGCCCATGCCTCACTGACCCGCTGGGCGATGTCGTCGAGCGTCAGCAGGTACGGGGCGCCGCGGAGGTTCAGCGACATCGGGCCCTTCGAGAACCCGCAGAACCGGCACTTGAACGTGCAGATGTTGGTGTAGTTGATGTTGCGGTTGTGCACCCACGTGACCACGTCGCCGACCGCTTCGGCCCGCAGTTCGTCGGCGAGCTGGGCCACCGCGGTCACCTCGGGCCCGCGTGCCGAGAACAACGTGACGAGTTCGGACTCGCCCACTTCCAGCCCAGCGCGGACTCCGGCGAGGACCTCGGCCACCGCCCCGGTGATCACCCGGGCTGGGCTCGGGACGAGAGCCGGTGGACGGGAGTCGGAACCCGAGTACCAGGCCGTCGAGCGGTCGCCGGTGAGCACGACCTCGGCGCCGTCGCCGGTGTCGACGGTGCCGGCCACCTTCTCGGGGAAGTGGGCGCCGGGATCGTCCCTGCCCGAACAGCTCGGCATCGGCGCGATCGAGCACCGCGAATCGCATTGCCGGATCGAGCCACCTGCCTGGGTCGAGGGCGAACTCGGGGTAGATCGTGAGGCGCGAGGCGAGCACGTGGCCGCGGGCTTCAGTGACCTCGCGCAGTCGATCGAGGTCGGGCCAGGGCCGCTCCGGGTTCACGTGGTCGGCAGTGACGGGCGAGACCCCGCCCCAGTCGTCGATGCCGGCGTCGAGCAGCGACCCGAAGTCGTCGGAGAGGTTCGGCGGAGCCTGCAGGTGGATCTCGGGTGGCAGGAGCAGCCGGGCCGCGGCGATGGTCCACAGGTACTCGTCGCTCGGGCAGGCCGCCGCCCGGCGCATGAGGGTGGCCGGCTTGGGCAGGAAGTTCTGCACGATCACTTCCTGCACGTGGCCGTGGCGGGCGTGGCTCGCCGCGATCGCCCGGAGCGCCTCGAGCCGATCCTCGCGGGACTCGCCGATGCCGACCAGGATCCCCGTGGTGAACGGGATCTGCAGCTCGCCGGCCGACTCGAGGGTGGCGAGCCGCCTGGCCGGCTCCTTGTCCGGCGCGGTGCGGTGGCAGTCGAGGGACGGGTTGAGGGATTCGAGCATCATCCCCTGGCTGGCCGAGACGGGTCGGAGCACTGCCAGCTCCTCGGCAGTGAGCGCGCCGGCGTTGGCGTGGGGGAGCAGCCCCGTTTCCTTGGTCACCATGGCGCACATGGCAGCCAGGTACTCGACCGTCGAGGCGTAGCCCCGCTCGGTGAGCCAGTCCCGTGCCACCGGGTAGCGGTCCTCGGGGCGTTCCCCCAGCGTGAACAACGCTTCGTGGCAACCCCGCTGAGCGCCCGCCCGGGCGATGCGGCGGACCTGAGCCGGCTCCAGGTACAACTGGGCGGCGCGGGCCGGTGACTCGGCGAACGTGCAGTACCCGCACGAGTCGTTGCACAACGTGGTCAGCGGGATGAACACCTTCGGGGAGTAGGTGATGCGGGCGCCCGTGCGGGCATCGCGTCGAGCGCGGGCCGCGGCGAGCAGATCGGTCAGCGCGGTGGCGAGCAAGGTGGTGTCGTCGAGCACGGCGGCAGACTATCCAAGTGGGTCTGAAAACTGAACTCATGGGTCTGGAATCAGAACTCGATGCGATCCGTGTCCGGCCGGCGGGCGCTCGGTGGCGGGCGGATGGGCGTTGCCCCGTTGCCGGGCGCCACTAGCCTCGGCACCGTCATGCCACCGCTGCCGTCCGCCGATGTCGAGGCTGCCGCCGCCACTGAGCCGGGCGTCGCCGCGGTGGCCGGCCTGGTGGGCGACAAGTGGTCGATGCTGCTGGTGCGGTCGCTGTTCCGTGGCATCCACCGGTTCGACGATCTGCAGGCCGATCTCGGGATCTCGCGGGCGATCCTTGCCGACCGGCTGCGCCGGCTGGCCGACGCCGGCATCGTCGCCCGCGAGCCCTATCAGGAGCGTCCGACCCGCTACGAGTACCGACTCACACCAATGGGTGTGGAGCTGTCGCCCGCGCTCGTCGCGCTGGTGCGGTGGGGCAATCGATACTTCGGGGACCCGGCGCACAACACGGTGCTCGTCCATGCCCCGTGCGACACCGAGTTCGAGCAGGGTTTCTGGTGTCGCACGTGCCGCACCACGTTCGGCCCCCCGGCCATCAAGGCCCGCCCGAACTGACCCGCACTCGCGGGGTCAGGCCCAGTGCAGCGGTTCGGCGTCGCCCAGCTCCACCGGGAGTTCGCAGGTGGGGCAATAGAGGCGGGTCTCCAGCGGGGTCCCGCATGCCGAGTGCACCGGCCCGTCGGCGCCGCCGCTCTCCCGGGCGCCCCAGGCGGCGAGCAACGTGAGCGCGCCTTCGAGCTCGCGGCCGGCCTCGGTGAGCGCGTAGCTGAGCCGGACCGGGCGCCGGCTGTAGGGCACTGCCGACACGAGCCCTTCGCGCTCCAGGTGGCGCAGCCGTCCCGTCAACACGTTGGGGGCAATGGCGCCGACTGCTTCGGCCAGCTCGCCGAACCGCTTCGGACCCGACATCAGCTCCGCCACCAGGTGCAGGGTCCAGCGATCGCCCACCACGGTGAGGGCTCGGGTCAGACCGTTCGGCATCGACCCCGAGTCTGGCCGATGGGTGCCGGTGGGATCCGGATGCATGGTCGATAGGTTACTTCGTAATCACTAGTAACTAGTCGGGAGCAAGTGACATGTCAGTCATCGACGATCTCTCCAGCACCGCCCACTCGATCGCCGCCGAGCTCCAGCCGGCCGTGGTCTCCATCGGCCGCGACGGCCGGGGCACCGGGGTGGTCATCGCCCCGGGCAAGGTGCTCACCAACGCCCACAACCTGCTCGACGCAACCACGTCGGTGACCTTCGCCGACGGGCGCACGGCCCAGGCCGCCATGGCCGGTGCCGACGCCGACGGCGACCTGGTCGTGCTCGACGTCGACACCGAATCGGTCGCCGCAGCGCAGTGGTCCGACCGCGCCCCGGCCGCCGGTGACGTGGTGTTCGCCCTCGGCCGCGGCGGCCATCGGTCCCGGGTGTCGTTCGGCATGGTGACCGCGGTTGACCTGCCGTTCCAAGGACCTCGCGGCCGCAGGGTCGACGGCGGGGTCGAGCACACCGCGCCGCTCGCCCGCGGTTCGTCGGGCGGACCGCTTGTCGGCAGCGACGGCAAGGTGGTCGGGATCAACACCCACCGAGTCGGGCGCGGCTTCTACCTGGCCCGCCCCGCTGACGAGGCGCTCCGTGGCGTCATCGACCGGCTGGCCGCTGGCGCCTCGGTCACTCGCCCGCGGCTCGGCGTGGCCCTCGCGCCGGGCGAGGTCGCGGCCAAGCTCCGCCGATCGGTGGGCCTTCCCGAACGGGCCGGTCTGCTCGTACGGGCGGTCGAGCCGGGCAGCCCGGCCGCGCGGGCCGCGCTCGCCACCGGCGACCTCCTGGTGGCCGCGGGAGACACGGTGCTCGACTCGCTCGACGCGCTGTACGACGCCCTGGCCGCAGCCGGCGACTCGGTGATCCTCACCGTCGTGCGAGGCACCGACGAACGGGCGGTGACCGTCTCCCTCGTCCCCGAGACGCCCGGGGCCCCCGACGCAGCGGAGGCCCCTGACCCGGCTGGCTGACCGTTGTCGGTCACTGTCGGGCGGGCCCGCCCGACAGTGACACACCGGCTCGCTACCCTCGCCCTCATGGCTCGCGTCCCGTCCCTCGAACCTCCCGGCCCGCCGGCTCCGGGGGTCGAGGGGCGCTGGCCGGTCGACCACGTCGTGGCACTCGCTCCGTCGGCATCGGCCGCGGCGGCGGCCCGCCGGGTGGCGGTACCGGCGGCCTGGCGTTCTGCCGGGTGCGACGACGAAGCAGTGTGGGGAACGTGCGCCGGTTCGTCGGCCGAGCCCTACGAGACATGTGTCGAGCTCGCCGAGCCCGCCTACCGCTGCTCGTGCCCGAGCCGCACGTCGCCGTGCAAGCACGCCATCGGGCTGCTCATCCTGTGGGCGGTCGGGCAAGTGGCGAGCGCGGCCCGTCCGGTCTTCGCCGCCCACTGGCTGGCCCGCCGAGCGGCCCGTCCCGCACCGGCCGATTCCGGGGCAGCTGCCCGCCACGCCGACCCCGAGACCCCGCCGCCACCCACGGCCACTCGCACCACCACACGCGCCCGCGGCGACGACGTGGCGCCACCCCCCACCGCCCCCGGTCCGGCCGACAAGCGGGCGGCTGAACGTGCCGCTCGGGTGGCGAGCGGGCTGGCCGAGCTCGATCGGTGGCTGGCCGACGCCGTGCGCGCCGGGCTCACGTCGCCCGCGTTCGCCCGCTACGCGACGTGGGACGTCGTCGCCGCGCGACTCGTCGATGCCCAGGCTCCTGCGCTCGCCAACCGCCTCAAGCGGGTGGGAGGGCAAGTGGGGGTCGGTCCAGCCTGGCACGAGACGGTGCTCGCCGAGCTGGGCGTGATCCACCTGATCACCGAAGCCGGCAGGCGACTCGCCCACCTGCCCGACGACCTCGCCGACTCCGTTCGTACCGCGGTGGGCTGGACGGTACGGCAGGCCGATGTGTTGGGACGCGCGCCCGAAACCGACCGGTGGATGGTCCTCGGCCGCTCCGACACCCTCGAGGACCGAGTGGTCGTGCGCCGGATCTGGGTCCGCGGCGCCGCAACCGGCCGCTGGGCGCTGCTGTTGTCGTTCAGTGCCTACGGCCAGAGCGTCGACGACCGATTCGCGGTCGGCGAGGTGTTCGAGGCCGATCTCCACCGCTACCCGGGCCGTCGCGAGTTGCGCGTTGTCACGGGCATCGTGCATCGCGAGCCAGAACCACGGTCGGCGGCGCCACCGTCATCGTCGCTCGCCGGGGCGTGCGACGAGATCGGCGAGGCGCTCGTTGGTGTGCCGTGGTTGGAGCGCTGGCCGGTGACGGTGTTGGCCGCACCGACCCTCGACCACGGAAGGTGGGTGCTCACCGATCACACCGGCTCACTGCCCGTCGCCGGGCTCCCGCCCGAGTGGCCGGCGGTCGTGGCCTGGTCGGCGGGCCGGCCGGTGTGCGTCACTGCCGAATGGACCGCCGCGGGCCTGATCCCGCTCGCCCTCCACCTCGACGATCGGGCGGTCGACGTCGGTCCGCGCGGCGGGTTCCACGAACGCCAGTGGGAACGAGCACCGGCATGACCGCGGTGGAATCGCTGGCTGGGCACTGGGACGCGTTGGCTGCAGCCGGTCTGCTCGGCACCGATCGTCACGGCGCGCCGGAGCCGCCCGACGGTCCGGCCGCCGAGCTCGCCGTTCGCCGGCCCGAGCCGCAGGGCGGCGAGGGTCTGCTCGACCAGGTTGCCCTGCTCGCCACCATGCGGCGAGCCGGTGTCCGTCCCGGCGACAGGTCCCCCTTGCTCGTCGCCGCGCCAATCGACCAGCGCCCACTGTGCTCCGATCGTGCGATCGCCGTGCTCCACGACGCGCTGTCGGAGTGGCCGGCCCTCGTCGACGAGTGGCTGGCGGCGGTGGTCGCCGGTGGGTGGCGCCTTCCCCCCGATCTCGCCGTGCGACTTCTCGCCCGGTTCCGGGCCGATCCGCCCCGCCGCGGCCGCGGTGGTGGCGGGCACCGGCTTGCTCGCCGACTGGCTGGTCGAGCTGTTCCCGGAGCAGCTCGCACCCCGGCGCGGATCGACGCGCCCGCCCGAGCCTCCTGCGCCGCCGCTCCCCGACGACTTCGCCCGCCTCGCCGCACTCGACGGTCCGGTGCTCGCGGCCACGTTGGCCGAGGGGTTGGAACGGGCCGAGATCGCCAACCGCCATCGGCCCCTCCTCATCCGCCTGCTCTGCACCGTGCCGCCCACTCACCTGGAGCCGTGCGCGGCAGCGCTGCGGCGCGCCGGCACCCACCCCGCCACCATGGGCCTGGCCCTCGGCCTCGCCGAGTTGGCCAGCCTCCGCCACGTCATGATCCAGGAGCTGCTGCCGTGAGCACCGTCGACATCCTCCGTCCCCACGCGGAGCAGCAGTTCGCCGCCGAACTGGCAGCACTCGCCGAGGGTGATCCGCGGCCCCGCCCGCCGAGCTGGCACCTGTCGCCCCAGGCCGTGCTCACCTACCTGATGGGTGGGGTGGCTCCCGACGGCACGCCGATCTCCCCGAAGTACGTCGGTCGTCGTCGGTTGATGGAGGTGGCCATCGCCACCATCGCCACCGACCGCGCCCTGCTCCTGCTCGGCGTGCCCGGCACTGCCAAGACCTGGGTCAGCGAGCACCTCGCCGCCGCCATCAGCGGCGACTCCACGCTGCTGGTGCAAGGCACCGCGGGAACGGGCGAAGAAGCGATCCGCTACGGGTGGAACTACGCCCGGCTGCTCGCCGAAGGCCCGAGCGCAGCCGCGCTCGTGCCCAGCCCGGTCATGCGGGCCATGGAGCGGGGCTCGATCGTGCGGCTCGAGGAGCTCACCCGAATGCCGTCCGACGTCCAGGACGCGTTGATCACGGTCCTGTCGGAGAAGACCCTGCCGATCCCCGAGTTGGGCAGCGAGGTGCAAGCGGTCAAGGGGTTCAACGTCATCGCGACGGCCAACGACCGCGACCGTGGCATCAACGATCTGTCGAGCGCGTTGCGCCGCCGGTTCAACACCGTCGTGCTGCCGTTGCCCGCCACCATCGACGAAGAGGTCGCCATCGTCGAACGGCGGGTCGCCGAGCTCGGCCACGCCCTGGAGCTCCCACCTGTTCCGGCCGCGGCCGAAGAGATCCGGCGGGTGGTCACCGTGTTCCGCGAACTCCGCAGCGGGCTCACCGAGGATGGTCGGCTGTCACTGAAGTCGCCGTCGGGCACCCTGTCCACCGCCGAGGTCATCTCGGTGGTCGTCAACGGCATCGCCCTCGCCACCCACTTCGGCAACGGCCGGCTCGAGGTCGACGAAGTCGCCGCCGGGATCGTCGGTGCCGTCGTCCGCGACCCAGTACGCGACCAGGTCGCGTGGCGCGAGTACCTGGAGGCGGTCGTGCGGGAGCGCCCCGGTTGGGGCGACTTCTACACGGCGTGCCGCGCCCTGGAACCATGACCGCGAACGGGTCCGGCGAGGTGATGCTCCTCGGGATCCGCCACCACGGGCCCGGCTCGGCCCGGTCGGTCGGTCGGGCCCTGGCGGAGTTGCGCCCCGACATCGTCCTGCTCGAGGCCCCCAAGGAGTCCGAACCGATCCTCGGGCTCGTCGCCGATGCCGACATGGTCCCGCCCGTCGCCCTGCTCGGCTACGTCCCCGATCAGCCCGAACGTGCCGCGTTCTTCCCCCTCGCCTCGTTCAGTCCCGAATGGGTGGCAGTGAGCTACGCCGCCACGGCGGGAGTGCCGGTGCGGGCCATCGATCTGCCGCTCGCCAACTCGTTCGCGATCCCCCCCGATCGACGGGAGACTTCGCCGGTCGACCCCATCGGTGAGCTCGCCGCTGCGGCCGGCTACGACGACGCCGAGCGTTGGTGGGAGGACGTCGTCGAGCACCGACCGGGGGAACAGCCCTTCGCCGCGATCGCCGAGGCGATGGCGGCGGTGCGCGCCGACACGACCCCCGCCGGCGGAGAAGCGGCGCTCCGGGAGGCAACCATGCGCCAGGCCATCCGCACCGCCCAGGCCGACGGCTTCGCCCGCATCGCCGTGGTGTGCGGGGCATGGCACGTGCCCGCGCTCGACGAGGCGGCGCGGGCGAGTGCGGTCACGAGCGCGGCGGCCGACCGCGCCCGGTTGCGGGGTATGGCCCGGGTGAAGGTGGCCATGACATGGGTCCCGTGGACGCACCGCCGGCTCACCACGGCGAGCGGCTACGGCGCCGGGATCACCTCGCCGGGTTGGTACGCCCACGTGTTCGCCCACCCGGGGGCACCGGGGATCAGCAGGTGGTTCGCCCGCGTCGCGGCACTGCTGCGCAGCGAGGACCACGCTGTCTCGCCCGACCATCTGGTCGCCGCCGCCCGACTCGCCGATGCACTCGCCGCGCTCCGCCAGCGACCGCGTCCTGGGCTCCCGGAGGTCACCGACGCCGCGACCGCGGTGTTGGGCGAGGGCGGAAAGGGGCCGCTCGCGCTCATCGAGGAACGTCTCGTGGTCGGTCGCGAGCTGGGATCGGTGCCCAGCTCGACCCCGATGGTGCCCCTCGCGCGCGATCTTGCGGCGGCGCAGCAAGCGAGTGCGCCTCAAACCCGAGGCCGCCGCCACCACGATCGAGCTCGATCTCCGGACACCGTTGGGCCTGGGCCGATCCCGGTTGCTCCATCGGCTGTGGGCGCTCGACCTCCCCTGGGGCACGCCCGAGGAGAGCCGACGCAGCACCGGCACCTTCCGCGAGACATGGGTACTGGGGTGGGAACCCGAACTCGAAGTCCGGCTCGTCGATGCGAGCGCCTACGGCACCACTGTCGTAGCCGCGGCGACGGCCAAGCTCACCGAGCGGGCCGCTCGGCACCAGGCCCTCGCCGAGCTCACCGCCGTCGTCGAACTCGCCCTGCTGGCCGATCTCCCCGAAGTCGTCGCGCCCGTGATGGAGCACCTCGCGGTGCGGGCGGCGGCCACCACCGACGTGAGCGGACTGATGGACGCGTTGGTCCCGCTCACGCGCACCCGCCGCTACGGCGATGTCCGGGCCACCGACACCTCGGCCATCGGCGAGGTGATCGACGGCCTGGTCGTGCGGATATGTGCCGGCCTCCTGCCGGAGTGCGCCTCGCTCGATGACGATGCGGCCGCCGCCATGGCCGAACGGCTCACCGCCACCCACTCCGCGCTGGGATTGGTCGAGCATCCGGCTCGGCACGACCTGTGGCCGCGGGTGCTGGCCCAGCTCGCCGACCTCGGGCCGGCTCATGGCGGCGTGCGGGGCCGGGCCACCCGGTTGCTCGTCGACGCGGGATCGTGGTCGAGCGACGAGGCCGGACGCCGGCTGTCGCGAGCGTTGTCGGGTGGCACCCCGCCGCTCACCGGTGCGGCGTTCGTCGAAGGCTTCCTCTCGGGTTCGGGAACGGTGCTCCTCCACGATGCCGCGCTCCTGGGCCTGGTCGATCGGTGGTTGGCGGCCCTCGCGTCGACTGCCTTCACCGATGTGGTCCCGTTGTTGCGTCGCACGTTCGGGGGCTTCGAGGTCGGCGAGCGGCGCCGGATCGGTCAGCTCGTCGCCGGTGCCGCCGACCGCCGGCTCGACGCCCCGTTCGGCTGGGATCTCGACCCGGCTCGGGCCGCTCGGGCCATCCAGACCATCCACCAACTCCTCGGGGTCGGGCCATGAGCGCCGCTGATCCCGATGTCGAGCGGCTGCGCAGGTGGCGGTTGGTGCTCGGAGGAGCCGACGACGGAACGGGAGCCGGCCTCACCGGTGACGATCTGCGGATCGACCAGGCGCTCGGCGCGGTGTACGACACTGCGCCGGCGAGTCGAGGCGGAAAGCGGCAAGGCGGTCTCGGCACTTCCACGCCGGCGGTGTCTCGGTGGCTGGGCGACATCCGTCGCTACTTCCCGGCGAGTGTGGTGCAGGTGCTCCAACGCGATGCGATCGAGAAGTTGCATCTGCAACGACTTCTGCTCGAACCCGAGATGCTCGCCTCGGTCCAGCCCGATGTGCATCTCGTGGCCACGATCCTGGAACTCGCAAAGCTCCTTCCCGATACGGCGCGAGACACCGCCCGGCAAGTCGTCGGGCAGGTGGTCGACGAGCTCGAACAGCGCCTGGAGCAACGCACCGTGGCCGCGGTGACCGGCGCGCTCCAGCGGGCGGCTCGGGCCCGTCGCCCCAAGCTCCCCGACGTCGATTGGGGTCGCACCATCCATGCCAACCTCCGGCACTACCAACCGGCACTCGGCACGGTGATCCCCGAACGGCTCGTGGGCTACGGCCGCCGGCAGCGGGCGTTCGACAAGGAACTGGTGATCGCCATCGACCAGAGCGGCTCGATGGCCGACTCCATCGTCTATGCCGGTGTCTTCGCCTCGGTCCTCGCATCGATCCGGTCGCTGCGCACCTCGGTGGTGGCCTTCGACACCAACGTGATCGATCTCACCGCGGTCCTCGACGACCCGCTCGACGTGCTGTTCGGTGTCCAGCTCGGCGGTGGCACCGACATCGAACACGCGGTGGCCTACTGCGAATCGCTGATCACCCGCCCGGCCGACACTGTCTTCATCCTGCTCTCCGATCTGTACGAGGGAGGGGTGCGCGACGCCCTGGTCCAGCGCATGGCGGGCCTGGTGCACGCGGGCGTGCGTTGCGTCGCGCTGCTGTCACTCTCCGACGAAGGCACGCCGGCGTTCGACCGCGAGCACGCGGCGGCGCTGGCTGCCGTGGGCGTGCCCGCATTTGCCTGCACCCCCGACGCGTTCCCCGACCTGCTCGCCCGAGCTCTCGACGGACGTTCGCCGGTCCCCGACCCGCTGACGCGAACCGGTTCCGGCGCCTCGGTGTGAGTAACCTCGCCGGCCATGGGCCAGCCCGTTGCCGTCACCGAGAAGCCGAGCTCGCAGCCCGGCGTCATTCGTTTCGAGACCAATCGCAGCCTCACCGGGATGGGCCATGAGCGCTTCGGAGTGGTGACCGACGCGATCGGTGCCACCCCCGCGGCCGAGTTGGCACGGCGGTTGTTCGCCACCGGCCGGGTGGCTCGGGTCCACGTGTACGCCAACATCGTCACCGTCGACCTGGCCAAGGGATTCTCGGGCGAAGGCCTCGGTGCGATCGTCGGCAATCTCTATCAGTACTGGAAGCCGGGGATGGTGCCCCCTGCGTTCGAAGATCTCGTGGAAGCGCCACCCGGCGATGCCCCGGCGGTGGGCTCCGGCGGGGGCGGCGACGAAGCCGTGCTCTCCGAAGCGGCCAAGCGGGTTCCGCCCCACCTGCTGGAGCGCAGCCGTCAGGCCCGGGCCAAATGGCAGGCCTCGCAGGGCGGTTGATCGTCGGATCATCCGATCATCGGCTGGGTGCCTCATCCCTCGCCTGATTGGGATACAACCGACGACGTGAGCGACCCGATGACGCTGCAGGAGGCGGCAGCCGAGCTGGGTGTGCACTACATGACGGCGTACCGGTACGTGCGACTCGGGCTGCTCGCGGCGCTCAAGGAGGGGGGCACGTGGCGGGTGCGCAAGTCCGATCTCGACCTGTTCCGCTCGGAGCCAGTCGCGGCGGCCGCCTCGACCGTCGCGGTTTCGGCCCTGTCGGCCTCGTCGGCGTCATCGGCATCGCAGCCGGCCACCCGGCGGGCTCGCCGGGCACCGTGGGCCAACCGGTTGGAGCAGCGGTTGCTCGCTGGTGATTCCGCCGGTGCGTGGAGTGTGATGGCAGCCGCCATGACCGCAGGGGCGAGCATCGAGGAGTGCTATCTCGACGTGCTCGCCCCGGCCATGCGTTCGATCGGGGCGCGATGGGAGCGCGGCGAGATCGACATCGCCCTCGAGCACCACGCCACCAGCATCGCCGGTCGATTGATCGGCCGGCTGGGCGCCCGGACCTATCGAAGGGGCCGCTCGAAGGGCACCGTGGTCTTGGGGGCTGCGCCCGGTGAGCGCCATTCGCTGCCTGTGGCGGTGTTGGCCGATCTGGTTCGCCTGGCCGGATGGGAGATCGTGGATCTCGGCGCCGATGTCCCGGCGTCGTCCTTCGTCCATGCCGCATCGGCAGTCGGCCCCGATCTCGTGGCGGTCGGCGTGAGCGTCACGTATCCCGAATCGCTCGATGCGGTGCGCGAGACGATGGTCGACCTCCGCCGAGCGTTGCCGCCGGATGTGCGGCTGATGGTGGGCGGGTTGGCCATCGAGGACGATGCCCACGCCCAGACACTCGGCGCCGATGGCTCGGCACGCGATGCCCGATCCTTCGTCGCCCTGCTCGACGCGGGGAGGCCCTGATCCTGACCACCCGATCCCGCATGGCAGTCGAACACGTGTTCGAGTAGTCTGATCGGGTGGCGAATCGAGCTTCCAACCTTGCTGCAGTGCTGGCGGAGCAGGTCCGCCCGGGAGCCTTCGCCCATGAACGCGTGCTCACCGTCGTCGAACCACTGGTCTCGATGCTGCCGTCGGCCGGGTTGCGACGGGGGAGCACGATCGCCCTCGGCGGCGGCGCGGCGATGTCGTTGGCCCTGGCCTTGGCAGCCGGTCCGTCGGCCGCAGGGGCGTGGGTGGCAGTGGTCGGGATCCCCTCGCTGGGGTTGGCCGCTGCCTCGGAGGCCGGGCTCGCGCTCGAGCGGTTGTTCCTGGTCGCTGCACCCCCCGCCCGACACTGGGCCGAGGTCGTGGCGGCGGCCGCCGATGGAGCGGAGCTGGTGCTCACCTGCCCGCCCGATCACGTGCGCCCCGCCGAGCTCCGCCGGGTCCAGTCGCGGCTCCAGGCCCGCGGGTCAGTGCTCATGATCGTCGCACCGGCGGGGGTGAGCACGGCGGCTTGGGGGGCCGAGCTCGACTGCCGGGCCGAGCCGGTGGCATGGGAGGGGCTGGGCGAAGGGCACGGCCGGCTGCTCGCCCGCCGGGTCGAACTCGTGGTCGGTGGCCGGCGCGCCGGCCGCCCCGCGCGCCGGCAGTTCTGGCTCCCGGGCCCCGATGGGCGGATCGCTGCCGTCGAACCATCCCCGATCGCCCTCGTGGGGTCCGATCAGGAACCGGATTCCGGGCCAAGGTCCGGTGCCGGGCCGAGTGCTGATCAGGGGCCGGATCAAGTGAGGTGGGCCGGATGAGCGCCGATCCGCCCCGCCTGGTCACGGTCTGGTTCCCCCACTGGTCGGTGGTCGCGGCCGGCGTCCCCCCGGCGCGGCCCGCGGCGGTGCTCCACGCCAACCGGGTGATCGCCGTGTCGCCAGCGGCCGAGACCGATGGGGTGCGCCCGGGGCTCCGGCGCCGCGAGGCCCAAGCTCGCAGCCCTCATCTGGAGATCCTCGCCCACGATCCCGAGCGTGATGCCCGTCGGTTCGAACCGGTTGCCCGGTCGATCGGGGAGCTCGTCCCGGTCCTGGAGCTCACCGAACCGGGGTGGTTGACCTTTGCCACCCGGGGCCCGTCGCGCTACGTCGGGGGCGACGAGCTGCTGGCCCGGCGGATCGTCGAGTTGGCCCACCGAGGAGTCACCGGTCGCCTGCCGGACGGTGCGAGCGACTCGCCGAGCGCCGCGGCGCCGGTGGTGGGGTTGGGCATCGCCGACGGCCGGTTCGCCTCGGGCGTGGCGGCGCGCTGCTCCATCGCTCGCGGTCATCCGGTCGTGGTGCCGCCGGGCCCCGCGGCCACTGCCGGGTTCCTTGCCCCGTTCCCGCTGCAGGCGTTGCACGAGGTGGGCGGCATCCCGCTCGAGTTGATCGATCTGCTCGGCCGGTTGGGGATGCGGCGCCTCGCCCAGATCGCCGAGCTGTCGGCGCCGGAGCTGTTGGCCCGTTTCGGCCCCGATGGCGCCCGGGTCCATCTGCTCGCCCGCGGCGCCGATGATCGCCCGGCCGGTGCCGTGGCGCCACCCCCGGAGCTCACCGTCAGCCGGGTCTTCGACGACCCCGTGGTCCAGGTGGAACCGCTGGTCTTCCTGGCCAAGCAGGCTGCTGCCGAACTCCACGACGCGCTCGGGCGCCGTGGCATGGTGGTCACCCGCCTGGTGGTCGAAGCCGAGACCGAGCACGGGGAGCGCACGGAACGGGCCTGGTATCGCCCGGTCGGGCTCACCGCTGCCGCCATGGTCGAACGCATCCGCTGGCAGCTCGATGGTTGGGTTCGTCAACCGGGCGGCTTGTCGGGTGGGGTGGCGTTCCTGCGGCTCACCCCTGCTGAGGTCCGCGCCGATGCCGGTCGCCAGCTCGGGTTCTGGGGTGGCAACACCCAAGCCGACGACTGGGCGCTGCGGGCCACCACTCGGCTGGCCGGGTTGCTCGGCCCCGAGGCTGTCACCGTTCCCGAATGGCGAGGCGGCCGTGACCCGGCGGTCGCCTATGCCCTGGTGCCGGCCGGGAGCGCCGATCTTGCCGATCCCGCCGAGCGGGCCACCGGTACTCGTCCGGCGAGTCGGGGGGCGCCGCCGTGGCCCGGTCGGCTCCCCACCCCGTCGCCCGCCAGCGTGCTCTGCGAACCGCAGCCCTGCCAGCTGCTCGACGCCACCGGTGATCCGGTGCGGGTCTCGGGTCGGGGCACGGTGAGCGCCGAACCCGTGGTGATCGTGGTCGACCAACGCCGGGAGCAGGTGGTGGCCTGGGCCGGCCCCTGGCCGGTCGAAGAACGTTGGTGGGACCCTGGCCAGTCGTGCCGGCGCGCCCGCTTCCAGCTGATCACCGATCAGGGCACTGCGCTCCTGGTCGCTCTCGCTGGTGGCCGCTGGCACATCGAAGCCCGCTACGACTGAGCACAGCCGCCCGTCCCGGGCGCGTCGCCAGCCCGCCCATCCGCCGCCGCCGCCGACGACGACGCCGACGACGACGACGACGATGCTTTGCCACTGATCTGCGGCGCCAGGACCCCTCAGATCCGTGCCAAAGCGTGAGGTGACTGCCGGGGTGGGGCCTGGGGTGGCTGCCGGGGTGGGCCTGGCGTGACTACTTGGGTCGCTACTGGGATGCCGCCGGGGCCCTGACCACGCTGTCGGGCCTCCGGGCGGCACCCTCCCGGCGAACCGTCGTGCCCGCCCGGCACGACACGTTCGCCAGACCGAGCTGACGCGTTGCGCCGCTCACCCGATCGAGCTCGGGTGAGCGACACAGCAGGGTCAGTCGTGTTCGGGGAACTCGGGGAAGTCGGGGAACAGCGTCGGTGCGTCGTCGACCACCGGGGCCACGGCGACCGGCGCTTCCGCAATGGGGGCGATCACGACCGGAGCCGGTTCGGGGGCCCGCAACAACTCGTCCGAGAGCCGGAAGCCCACGCCGCGAACCGTGGCGATGAACGACGTTTCCGGGGCGAAGTGGTGCAGCTTGCGGCGCAGGTTCGACAGGTGCACGTCGACCACGTGGTCGTCGCCCACCCAGTTCTCGCCCCAGATGCTGCGCAGCAGCTCCAGGCGGGTGCTCACGTCACGCGGCCGCTGGCACAGGTGGGCGAGCAGGTCGAACTCGATGCGGGTGAGCGGGGCGTTGAACCCGTTCACCTGGGCCTGACGCCGGCCGAGGTCGATCTGCAGCGGCCCGTAGTGCATCACCGTGGGGGGCGGCCCGAGGACCAGCCCTTCGGTGATGCGGCGCGGCCGGCGCAGCAGCGCCCGCAGACCGGGCGGCGAGCTCGATCGTCGAGATCGGCTTGGTGACCACGTCGTCGGCGCCGGCCCGCAGCAGGCGTACCCGCTCGAGCTCGTCGCTGTGATCGGTGAGCCCGACCAGGTATGCGTCGGTCATCGAGCGCACCTCGGCGAAGAAGCCGGCCCGGTGCGGACCGACGGCCCGCAGCCGCAGGTCGAGCACCACGACGTCGGGCTTGAACGACGAGGTGAGGATCAGCGCTGCATCGGGCTCGGACGTGCCGGTGACGGCGAACCCTTCGGCCCTCAGCGACTTCTCCCACCCGCGCCGCAAGCAGCGAGTCGGTGTCGATGAGCAACGCCCGGGGGGCGGGGCTCGATTCAGGGGTGAGAGCTGGTTCGTTCATCATCCGGCGTCATCCAGTCGAGTGGGAGCTGGTCGACTTGGACAGACGCTTCACTGCCGAAAAGATGACGCATGCCAGACGCAATGTGCGTTCAGTTGACCACAAATGGCGTGCTATTGGGTCGCGGGGCCCACCATCGCTCGCCGGGTGGCAACGCCACCCGAGCGCCGCCCTCGCAGTCATCCAGATCGCCAGGGCGACCCAGATCCCGATCACTCCCGTGACCGGCTGCGACCAGGGGAACTGCGATGGCGACCAGGAAAACCGGGAGTGCACCAAGCATCATGGCGCTCAGCTCGCGGAAGTGGCCCACCCCGACCAGCACGCCGTCGGTGGCGAACGCCACGGCGCCCGGGATCAGGAGTGCCGCAAGCACCAGCGCCCCGCCCGAAGCACGCGAGACAACGGCCTGATCGTTGCTGAACAGCTCGGGCGACCACGGTGCGGAGCCGGCCACGAGGAGAGCCGAGAAGAATCCCGCAGCCGACGGCTCAGCACGATGACCCGCCGGGAGACGTGGGCGGCATGGGCACGCTCGCCGCGGCCGAGCGCCTCGGCGACCAGCGACTGGGCCGGGATGGCGAGGGCATCGAGTGCCAGCGCGAGCAGCACGAATGCGCTGGTAGGATCTGATGAGCGGCGAGGGTCGGCGCATCGATCCGGGCGGCCACCGCGGTGGCCAGCGTGAACGCGGCCATCAGTGCCGCGACCCGAACCACCAGGAACCCGCCGACCGACAACAGCCCGACGAGGTGACCGGGCACTGGCCGGCGCCGGGTGGCCCGCACGAGCGACGAGCGAACCAGCCAGAGGTACGCGCCGACCGAGCCGACCTGGACCACCACGGTGCTCCACGCCGATCCTTCGATGCCAAGGTCGAGCGCGTACACCGCGACCAGTTCGAACACGACGTTGACGATGTTGGCCACGACCACCACGACGAGCAGGCCCCGCAGTCGTTGCTCGGCGCGCAGGATCCCGTGGCACACGATGGTGAGCAGCACTGCGGGCAGGGCGAGCGCCGAGATCCGCAGATACGTGACGGCCACCTCGGCGGTCGCACCGTTGGCCCCGAGTACTGCGGCGATCGTCGGTGCACCACCGACGAGGATCACCGCAACGGGCACGCTCAAGAGCCCCCCGAGCCACAGGGCTTGCACTGCAGTGTCGGCGGCATCGGCGTCACGGCCCGAGCCGAGGTGGTGGGCGATGCGCTGGGTCGAGCCGTAGGCGAAGAAGTTGCACAGCGACGCCACGAGCACCAACACCTGCGAGGCAATGGCGAGACCAGCGAGCGGCACGGTGCCCAGATGCCCGACGATCGAGGTGTCCACCGCCACGTACAACGGCTCGACCGCCAACGTCCCGAGGGCGGGGATCGCGAGGGTGATCACCGTTCGGTCGATGGGGTCGCGGAGCAGACGCACCGGCAGGTTCTAGCGGCCCGTCGAGCCGGAATCGCACCCCCGGCGGGCGGCGTCACGGGCTGGCGGTCCACCGCCTACGCTGCCCGAGCGTGGCATCGGTGCACGAACTGCGGACCGGCGTGCGCGCCGCGCTCCTGGCGCGACGGCCGGTCGACGGGCGCGAAGCCGATGCGATCCCGCAATTCCTCGCCGAACTGGCCCGTCTTCCGGAGCCGTTCGCCGAAGACGCCGATCCGGTCCACGTCACCGCGTCGGCCATCGTGGTGGGACCTCGCGGCGTGCTCCTTCATCGCCACAAGCGCCTCGGTCTCTGGCTCCAGCCGGGGGGTCACATCGATCCGGGTGAGACACCCGCCGATGCCGCCCTCCGGGAGGCGACCGAGGAGACCGGATTGGTGCTCCACCATGCCCACCGAACCCCGACGATCGTGCATGTCGATGTTCATCCGGGCGGGCGTGGTCACACCCACCTCGATCTGCGGTACCTCCTCGTGGGGGGCGACGAGGACCCCTGTCCACCCGAGGGCGAGAGCCAGGAGGTGGCCTGGTTCGACTGGGACGACGCCCGAGCGATCACCGACCCCGGTCTGAGCGGGGCGCTCGCCGCGCTGCAACCGGCATCGCTCCAGACCGTCTCGATCCGCCGTGCCCGCCCCGCCGACGCCGATGCCCTGGCCGAGCTCTACCTCCGGAGCCGCCGGCATGCGCTCCCCACGGTCCCCTCGCCGCACGAGGACGACGACGTCCGCCGATGGCTGGCCGAGGTCCTGTTGCTCCACACCGAGACCTGGCTGGCCGAGCTGGCCGGGTTCCCCGTCGGTCTGATGGCGCGAGACGGTGAGTGGCTCGAACAGCTCTACCTCGACCCGCCGTGGACCGGCCGAGGGATCGGCACCCTGCTGCTCGATCAGGCCAAGGCCCTCAGCCCCGCAGGCCTGCAGTTGTGGACGTTCCAGGTCAATGACGGTGCGCGGCGCTTCTACGCTCGCCACGGTTTCGTCGAGGCCGAGCTCACCGACGGCGAGGGCAACGAGGAACGCGAACCCGATGTCCGCCTCGTCTGGCCGGGCCCGATCGACCGCTGAGTCAGGGCTTCGGCGGGATCTCGACCTTCAGCGACTCGACCACCCGGAATCGGCGGCCGCTCACGTCTTCCGGTTCGATGCGGACCCATCGGGGCTTGGGGCTGGCATTCCACGGGAACAGCGGCAGGATGTCGGCATCCATGAGCTCCTCGAGCCGCTCCAGCTCGTGCGCCCACCCCTTCACCACCACGCTCCAGGCCTCCCCTCGCTCGGCGTCGTAGCCGTCGACCTCGAACGCGACGCCTCGCCCGAGCACCGAAGCGGCCAGCTTGGTGCCCTCGGCCGTGCGGAACACGACGGTCTCGCGATCGACGACGTGGTTGATCGGGAAGATGTCGGGATGGTCGAGGATCGAGACGGCGAGCCGCCCGACCTGGGCTGAGTCGATCAGGTCCCAGCACGTCGCTCGATCGAGGACTTCCATGCCGTTGCGGTCTCGCGTGTTCATGAGCGAACCTCCTTTGCGCTCCCATCGTGGCGGTGACCCGAGCGAGGGCTCCAGGGCCCTAAGTCATCCCGCAGCAGGGTCCCGGCCCCGCCGGACAGCCTCCTTACCGTTCGGTAACATCGGTGCCGTGACTGTCTATGCCGCTCCGCTCGCCGACATCCGATTCGTCCTCGAGGAGTTCTGCGGGCTCGCGTTCGCTCACCGAGATCGAGCGCTTCGCCCATGCCGAACCCGAGCTCGTCGCCGATCTGTTGGCCGAAGCCGGCCGATTCATGGCCGACACGCTGGCGCCGCTCAATCAGCCAGGCGATCAGCAGGGCTGCACCAGACACCCGGATGGCACCGTCACGACACCTGTCGGTTTCCCGGACGCCTACGCGGCGTACGTCGGCGGCTGGGTGGGGCGCGGTCCCGTTCGACCCCACCTACGGCGGCGGAGGCTTTCCCTGGGTCGTGGGGATCGCCCTGCAGGAGATCCTGACGTCGGCCAACATGGCGTTCTCGATGGCGCCGCTGCTCACCCAGGGCGCCATCGACGCCTTCACCCACCATGGCCTCGAAGGAGTTGCAGGCCACCTACCTGCCCAAGATGATCTCGGGCGAGTGGACGGGCACGATGAACCTCACCGAGCCCGACGCGGGCAGTGATGTGGGCGCGGTGCGCACCCGTGCGGTTCGCCACGACGACGGCACCTACCGCATCACGGGGACCAAGATCTTCATCTCCTTCGGCGAGCACGACCTGGCCGACAACATCGTCCACCTGGTGCTCGCCCGCACCCCCGATGCTCCCCCCGGCACGCGGGGGATCTCGTGCTTCGTGGTCCCGAAGTTCCTCATCGAGGCCGATGGTTCGCTCGGCGCCCGCAACGACGTGACCTGCGTGTCGATCGAGCACAAGACCGGCATCACCGCCAGCCCCACGTGCGTGCTCTCGTTCGGCGAAGCGAGCGGTGCGGTCGGGTACCTCCTCGGCGAGGAGCAGCGCGGCATGGCGACGATGTTCACGATGATGAACCAGGCCAGGCTCTCGGTCGGGATGCAGGGCCTCTCGCTCGCCGAGCGGGCCTACCAGCACGCCCTGACGTATGCCCACGAACGCCATCAGGGCCGGGCGCCGGGTGCGCCGGCGGGGGAGAGCTCGCCGATCATCGATCACCCCGACGTCCGCCGGATGCTGATGACGATGAAGGCCTCGATCGAGGCGATGCGGCGCCTGGTGTACGTCAACGCCGAAGCCATCGACCGGTCGTTGCACTCGCCCGACCCCGACGAGCGGGCCGCGGCCATCGAGCGCGCCGCGCTGCTGACCCCGTTGTCGAAGGGATGGTGCACCGACATGGGCGTCGAGCTCACCGGTACTCGCGGTGCAGATCCTCGGCGGGATGGGCTTCGTGGAGGAGACCGGCATCGCCCAACACTGGCGCGACGCTCGCATCACCACCATCTACGAGGGGACCAACGGCATCCAGGCCATCGATCTCGTCGGGCGCAAACTGGCGATGCGTGGCGGGGCAGTGGTCGCCGAGCACCTCGATGCCATCGACGCGCTCGGCGCCGAGCTCGATACCCACCCGGCCCTGACCGCGACCCGGGCGCAGCTGGCCACGTCCGTCGCCGTGGCCCGCCGGGCGAGCGAGTGGCTCCTCGCCCACGCCGCCGATCAGCCGGCGGTGTTGGCAGGCGCCACGCCGTACCTCCGGCTGCTCGCCACCGTCACTGCCGGTGGGCTGATGGCGCGCTCCGCGCTGATCGCACTCGGAACACCTCTCGGCCGGAACCGGCGACGCCGCGTTCCTCGAAGCTCGCGGTCGCCACCGCCCGGTTCTTCTGCGAGCAGTTGCTCCCGCAGGCCGATGGACTCGAGGCAGCGGTGTGCGCCGGCAGCGAGCCACTGTCGTTCGACCCTGCCGTCCTCGCCCACTGACCGAACGCGCTGCTGTCCAGCGTGTTCGATGCACGCGCAGTCGGCTTCTGACGGCAGCGTTACAACTTCGTCTCCGAGTCGGGGCCAGGTTGTCGGTTCCACGAGCCGATGGCAGGGTCTGGCATCGCAGACTCGCCGCATCCGATCAGATCCGAGGTCGGCTGTGAGCTGCGCTTCGCGGTGGCCGAGTGCGCCTCGTTGGCCGTCCAGGTCGCGGTAGGCCGATCGGCGGGCCTCACAGAGGTCGACGACCTCGTCGTGACGTTGAACGGGGAGCACCTGGAGACCGACGCGGTCTGCGTCGACCACGGCGGCCGGGTCCATGTCGTGCGGTGCGCGGCCGGGGAGCTCGTCGTGCGGTACCGCGCAGTCGTCGCCGTCGGCCCGCCGGCTCAGCCGGTCGACGCGGCCGAAGCGCTGATCGCCGTGCGCCAGAGTCGCTACTGCCCGTCGGATCGGCTGACCGCGTTCGCCGAGGCGACGTTCGGCCGCGGGACCGGCGGACCGGACCGGGGTCGAGACGTCGGGGACTGGGTGTTCGACCGGTTGCGCTACGAGCTGGGGAGCAGCGGCCCACTCGACACCGCCGTCGACACGCTGCTCGCCGGCCGCGGCGTGTGCCGCGACTTCGCCCACCTCACGATCGCGTTGTGCCGGGCGATCGGGATCCCGGCCCGGCTCGCGTCGGTCTACGCACCCGGCCTGTGGCCGATGGACTTCCACGCCGTCGCCGAGGTCGCGGTCGATGGTCGCTGGGAGCTGATCGACGCCACCCGGCTCGCGCCCCGCCAGTCGCTCGTGCGCATCGCGACCGGCCGCGATGCCGCCGACACCGCGTTCGCCACGACGCTCAGCGGTTCGGTCGAGCTCACCAGCAGCATGGTGACTGCGTTCGTGCTCGGGAACCTGCCGTTCGACGACCATCGGCCGCCGATCGCGCTGGCCTGACGACGGACCCACGGTCGCGTCGGATCAGCGAGCAAGGTGCGCGGCCATCCACGCCACGCCGAACGCCACCACATCGGCGGCGTCGATCAGCTCGCTCGACGCATGCCCGACCCGCCCGACGGTGGCCCGGCCGGCCTCGATGTACTTCCGGAGGATCACGGCGAAGTAATCCTCGCCCTCCTGGGTCACGATCCCGTCGGAGTCGTCGAGGCATTCGATCACCCGGATCTCGGGACCGTCGGCCCCGTGGACCAGCCGGTGGCGTCGGACCCGCCGCTTGGCCGGGAGGTCGACGAGGTATTCGGCGTGGTGGAGCACCGTCAGGGTGTCGAGGTCGGCCCCGAGCCGCAGGACCCGCCCGCCGGCGTCGACGAAGCGTTCCAGCGGTGAGCCGGGGCCGTAGTAGTCGTCCCACGGGACAGGTGCGAGCAGGTGCTCGGCGGCGGCGCCCCGGGCACCCATGCGTCCTTCCGGGTGATCGGTCACGCGGGTACCCGCACGGGTACGGAACACTGCGGCGAGCACTCCGATCTCGGGGTCGGCCGGGGTGGCGAGGTGGTCGAACACCTCGGAGCCCGCCAAGAGCCCGGCCCGTTCGGGTTCTGGCCGCTCGTTCACCCACCCCATGTCGTCGCGTGCCCCGAGGGTCATGAACAGCGTGCCGGTGGAGCCGACCGCTGCGTCGAGCGCGTCGAGGAGGCCGGTGGCCCCACCGACGACGGGACCGACGGCCCGCATCGACGCGTGGACCATCAACACCTCGCCTGGGCGGACCCCGATCGCCTGCAGATCGGCGGCGAGCTCGGTCACGGTTCGGGGTTCGCCGGGGGTGCTCATGTGATCGGCACGACCTCGCGATGCGTCGTGATCTCCGCGACGAAATCGTGATCGACGTCTGCCGCGATGCCGTCGCCACCCGGCACGCGCAGGTGTCCCACTTCGAGCACGAAGGGGGACGTGACATCGCGAGCGAAGTAGCGGGCAGATGCCGACAGGTCGCCGGGCAGGGTGAAGCCCGGAAGTGCGGCCAGCGCCAGGTTGGCCGATCGGCCGATACCGGTTTCGAACATGCCACCGCACCACACGGCGACGCCGCGGGCGACGCAGAGGTCGTGGATGCGGACCGCTTCGAGATAGCCGCCCACGCGTCCGGGCTTGATGTTGATGATCCGGCACGCACCCATCGACAGGGCTTCTTCGGCGGAGCGGGCCGACACGATCGACTCGTCGAGACAGATGGGCGTGTTGATCAGCGCGGCGAGTTCGGCATGGCCCCGGAGATCGTCGTCGGCCAGCGGTTGTTCGATGAGCAACAGCTCGAAGGGGTCGAGCCGGGCCAGGTGCCGGGCATCCGCGAGGGAATAGGCGGAGTTGGCGTCCACCTGCAACGCGAGCTCGGGACCGAACCGCTCCCGCACGGCTCGCACGGGTTCGACGTCCCAGCCCGGTTCGATCTTGAGTTTGACCCGCTGGTACCCCTCGGCGAGGTAGCCGGCGACCGTCTCGAGCAGCTCGGGGATCGAACGGATGATGCCCACCGAGACGCCGGCGGGCACCCGATCGTGCACTGCGCCGAGCCGTGCGGCGAGGGACTGGTGGGCCAGCTTCAACTCGGCGTCGAGCACCGCCATCTCGAGCGCGGCCTTGGCCATCGGGTGGCCCTTCACTGGCGCCAACCGGTGGGCCACCTGCGCCGCGGTCAGTGGCCCTGCCCCGAGCCGGGGGATCAAGAAGCGCCGCAACACGTCCAGGGCGCCATCGACGTACTCGGAGGTGTAGAGCGGTTCGCTCATGGCGACGCACTCGCCGAGACCGTCGCCATCGGGGCCGATCACCCGGACGAGCAGCACGTCGCGGAGGTGTTCGACGCCGTACGACGTTCGGAACGAGGCGACGAGCGGCAAGCCGACCCGGCGCAGCTCGACATGGGTCAGCAACACGGTTGGTCCGAACGCGACAACGGCATCGAGCAGGAGTCTGCCCGATGCCGTGTGGTCGTGAAGCCACCCCGGAGGGCGGAGCTCAGCGCGAGCGGTAACTGCCGCGGCTCGGAGCGCCTGAGCGGGCGCCGCCCCGACGATCGTCGTCGCGACGCGGGCCGCCGGCGCCGCGGTGGAACGGCTTGCCGGGCCGGCGGTCGCCGATGTTGCTCGGGCGGCGCTCGGGCGGCGCATCGCCTTCGATGACGGCGCCCGGGCGGACTTCGCGGATCAGCCACTGCACCTTGCGCTCGTGCTGCGGGGCGATGAGACACACGACGGTGCCGCGCTTGCCGGCGCGCGCCGTACGACCGGAACGGTGGACGTAGTCCTTGGCGTCGCTCGGCAGATCCCAATGGATCACGAGTGACACGTCATCGACGTGGATGCCGCGTCCGGCGACATCGGTGCCGACCAGTGCGCTGTACCCGACCGTCGCGGAAGCGTTCGAGTGCCCGCTCGCGCTGCTTCTGGTTCATGCCGCCGTGGATCGCGGCCGCGGTGACCCCCGACATCGCCAGTTGGTTGGCGAGATCTTCAGTGCCTTCACGGGTGGAGGTGAACAGCATCGTCGAGCCGTGCTCGCGAACGAGGCTGGCCGCCATGCCCCAAGCGGGCGACGGGATTCACCCGGATGAACCGGTGGTCGGCGGTCGATTCGGCGACCTCGCCGATGAGGTCGTGGCGCACCGGATTGTTCTGGTGGTTGCGGATCAGTTCGTTCACGTCGTGATCGAGCGTGGCCGAGTAGAGCAGCGTCTGGCGCTCGGTGGGCATGCGCTCGAGGATCTTGCGGACCTCGGGCATGAATCCCATGTCGGCCATGCGATCGGCTTCGTCGATGACGCAGACCTCGACGGAGTCGAGGTGGACGGCGCCCCGCTCGACCAGATCGAGCAGGCGACCCGGGCAGGCCACGAGCACTGCAGCGCCGCGGCGAAGCGAGTTCATCTGCGCGCTGTAGGGCACTCCGCCGTACACCGCGAGGACGAAGCGGCGCATGGCCTTCCCGAGGGGCAGCAGTTCGTTGCGGACCTGCTGGGCGAGTTCACGGGTGGGGACCAGGACCACCGCGGTGGGGTGGTGCGGTTCTGACTTGCTGATGCGGGCCATCATCGGCACACCGAAGGCGAGGGTCTTGCCCGAGCCGGTGGGGGCCCGGCCGAGGAGATCACGCCCGGCGAGGGCGTCGGGGATGCATGCCGCTTGCACGGGGAAGGCTTCGGTGAAGCCCTCCGCAGTCAGTGCGTCGACGAGCGCTTCGGGAACGCCGAGCGCGGCAAAAGAGGAAGACACGAGGGGGGTAACTCCGTTCGGTGGTGGCCACGCAAGCGGCGCTGCCACCGACGTGCACGCGCTCGTTGGTTCGAGCGACTCATCGACCCTACCGGCACGAACATCTGTTTCCGCTGGTGACGACGGTCGCACCCGTTCGTCAACCGGTCAGGTGCCGGCGCAGCACGATGGTCGCGAGGGTGACGAGCCCGATCGCCCACGCGGTCAGGACCGCGACCGATCCGGCGATGTCGCCGAGGCTTCCGCCGTCGAACACGAGGTTGCGCCACGCGGTGAGGGCCCAGGTGTGAGGAACGGCGAGGGCTGCGGTCTGCATACCGGCCGGGAACGCCCGCAACACGACCCCACAAGCCGCCGCGGTGGTGACGAGGGCCGGGAAGCATCCGAGCCGAGTCGTCGACACTCAACATGACGCGCCCGGCCACGACCGTTGCGTCGACGAACCCGGCGATCCCCCGTGTCGCCTCGGCGAGGCGGCGGGCGGGTCCATCGGCGCCGTCCATGGCAGCGTGGGTGCCAGCCTGGATTCGACCGTCGCCGTCGCCGTCGCGCTGTCGTTGTCCTTGTCGTTGCCGGTGTCCGCGTCGTCGTCGACGTCGACGAGCAGCCGATCGTGGACGCCGACCCGGGCGACGAGCTCGCGCTGGGTTCCCTCGGCGACCAGGCGCCCGCGGTCGATGATGCCGATCCGATCGCAGAGCCGCTCGGCCTCTTCCATGTAGTGCGTGGTGTACAGCACCGAGAGCCCGGCGCCGCCGAGTTCCTCGATGCTGGACAGGATCTGGTTCCGGCTCTGGGGGTCGACCCCAACGGTGGGCTCGTCGAGGATCAGCAGCCGAGGCCGATGGAGCAGGCCGGCCGCGATGTTGGCCCGGCGCTTCATGCCTCCCGAGTAGTCGTCGACCCGGTCGTTCGCCCGGTCGGCGAGTCCGACGATCTCGAGCACCTCTGCGATCCGGCGTTCGAGGGGTTTGCCACCCATCCCCTGGAGCCGACCGAAGAAGCGCAGGTTCTCGGTGGCGCTGAGCTCTCCGTAGAGGGCGACGTCCTGCGGGACCAGACCGATCAGCGCTTTGGCCTCGCCGGCTCGGGGAGTGAGTCGCCTGCCGTCGACGCTGACGGTGCCGGCATCGGCCGCGAGGATGCCGGCCACCATCGAGATGGTGGTGGTCTTACCGGCGCCGTTCGGACCGAGCAAGCCGTACGTCTCTCCGGCGAAGATCTCGAAACTCACCCGGTCGACCGCCACCCGATCGCCGAACCGACGGGTGAGCCCGGCGACCGAGAGCACCGGTGCGCGCGTCTCCACGATTCGACGGTAGGCCGCGACCTGCGGCACCGGGTAGAGCCATCGTGCCCGGTGGTCGGCTGGCGCCCGGTGCCGGCGGTGAGGTCCCTCAGCTGGTGGGGCTACCATCCGGAACGCACAACCTGTTGCTCGCTGAGTCGGACCGGTGGTGACTTCGATCAGGGGGGGCGATCGTGGACGTTTCGCACACGGCGGGGGCATTCGATCCGCCTGATCCGGCTGGCGCTCAGCGAGACGGGTCCGTCGCCACGATCGACGAGCGTCCGACGCGCGACTACAAGTACCACGCGTTCATCTCCTACAGCCACAAGTCCGACAAGCAGCTGGCGATGAGCTTCGAGCAGGGCCTCGAGCAGCTCGCCAGGCGTTGGAACCGACCGATCAAGGCGTTGAACGTCTTCCTCGACCAGCACGACCTCGGCGCCAACACGGAGCTGACACCGAAGCTCGAACGAGCGCTCGACGACTCCGAATGGTTCGTCTTCTTCGCCACGGAGGCCTCGGCCGATCCGGCATCGTGGTGCGACAAGGAGATCCGGCACTGGTTCGAGACCCGACCGGATGCCGCCGAGCGGTTCCTCATCGTCCACACGGGTGGGCAGCTCGGCTTCGTGGATGCCTCGACAGCTGCTGACGTGATCGATTGGGAGCACAGCACGGCTGCCCCGCCGGCGCTTCGCGGTCGGCTGTCGAAAGAGCCGACGTTCGGGGACCTGACGTGGGCGCGCGACGATGCGGGGAAGCTCAACATCCGCCACGATCCGAAGTTCCGCGCGAGCGTCACCTGGATCGCGGCACCCATCCATCGCAAGTCTCCCCAGGAACTGGACAGCGAGGACCTGCGCCTGTACCGGCGCAGCCGACGGCTCCGACGGATCGCCGTCGTGGCGCTCGGCGTGTTGACCGTGGCAACCGCCGCGGCGGCGCTGATCGCCCGTGATCGCCAGCTCGAAGCCGATCGTCAGTCGAGGCGATCGGAGTCCCGGGCGCTGGCCAGCGAGGGACGCGCCAACGTGCAGACCGAACGCGACCTCTCGGTGCTGCAGGCGTTGGAGAGCGTGCGCCAGGCCGACACGACCGATGCGTGGGGCAGCCTGCTCAGCGTGCTCGGTCAACCGAGCCGGTTCCAGCAGCGCAGCGTCGGGGCCCACGAACTCCCGGTGACGGCAATCGCGATGAGCGGCGACGGCAGCCTCGCGGCCACCGGCGACGGTTTCGGATCGGTGGTCGTCTGGGACGTCGACCCGACTGCGCCGGTCCAGCCGGCGAAACGACGGTCCGTCTCACCCCTCGCCGGGCTCCCGGAGGGTTTCGCGGTCACGGAGCTCGCGATCTACGACGAGTCCGACGGCACCACCGTCGTCCAGGGGGTCTCCTCCGACGGTTCGTTCATGTGGTGGGATGCCGCCACCGGTGCACCGATCGACGGGTTCGCCACCCCCGACGTGCTCGGCACCACGGCGGTCAGCCCTGACGGCTCGTTTGCTGCCGGCACCGCCGACACCGACGGGGACGGCACGGAAGACGTCGTGCGGATCTTCACACCGGAGGATCAGTTCGACGCGCGGCTCACCGAGGAAGGACCGGTGAGGAACCTACGTGTCCGGCCCGACGGCGCCACCCTGGCGTGGAGCCAGGGCTCCAAGGTGCTCTCCTGGGAGCTGCTCGGGACTCCCGTGCCCCGTGCGATCGCGACGGTCCCGACGCTGATCACCAGCCTGGCCTTCAGCCCCGACGGCTCGGTGCTCGCCATCGGGGAAGACGAGGGGGACATCTCGTTGGTCGACCTCACTGCGACCGGGTCGCAGGGGCAGCCGGTCCCGGTCGAGCCCCGCACGACCAGCCCGGCGATCGCCTTGGCGTTCTCGCCGACGGACTCCGCCCAGGACGAAACCACCGGAGCGACGCTCGCGTCGGCGCATCGCAACGGCGAGGTGCGGGTGTGGGCGGTGTACGGGTCCACCGGGTTCGGGGTCGACACGCTGCTCGGGCATCGGGAAGAGACGACGGCACTGGCATTCGGTGCGGGCGGCCAGATCGTGTCCGGAAGCTACGACGGCGAGGTGCTGTGGTGGAGCGACGCGCCGATCGTCGGGCTCGGTGAGCAATTGCCGGCGACCGGCGACGCCCATTCCTCCGACGTCATCGAGGTCGCCCTGCTCGATGACACCGGCGAGCTGGTCCTGTCCCTCGACGCCGAAGGTGCGGTCATCTTCACCGAACGCTCGACAGGAGTGGGCTCGCGGTTCTCGGACGCCGTTTCAGGTTCGTTCCCGCGCTTGGATGCCGCGGCCGACGTCGTCGCCTACACGGGTGAGGATGGGTCGATCGAAGTGCGGAGGGACCCGCTCGCCGACCAGGGCGAGGAGTTCACGCTGTCCGGCGAGCACGACCAGGAGATCGAGTTCCTCGACCTGGCCGACGACGGCACGACGCTCGTGTCGGTCGCCGACACCACGGTCGTGTGGGACCTCACGACGCAGCGGGTCCGGAGCCGGCTCGCTGTGCCGGCCTCGTTCGAGGTCGCGAGCGTGCTGGCCGGACGTGAGGGCACGGTGTGGCTCGGTGGACGCGATCCGGACGTAGGTGCTGTGGTGCTCGAGTTCGACGCTGCCGGAGAGGTCGTCGGCGAGCCCATCATGCACGGCGGGTCCCTGGGTGACTTCGTCACCGCGCTCGCGCTGAGCCCGGACTCGGACGACCGCACGATCGCCACGGGTGGCAGCGACCGCACCATCCGGCTGTGGGAGACGGCGACCCATCGAGCGGCGACCGACAACGAGCTCATCGGTCATCGGGAGGCCGTGTCGGGCATGACGTTCACGAAGGACGGCGAGAGCTTGATCTCCGTCGACCACGACCTCGTCGTCAACTACTGGGACATGACCGATCGTCGCCTGATCACCACGTTCGGGGGTCCGACCGACGGGATCAACGATCTGGCGCTCAGCGCCGACGGGCTCACCCTGGTCGTTGCCAGTGAAGACGACAGCATCTACGCGTGGACCCTCGACCGGGAGATCTGGATCGACGTCGCGTGCCAGCTCGCCGGCCGCAACATGACGGAAGCCGAGTGGGACAAGTACGGGCGTGGTGCCCCGAAGGTGCTGTGTCCCGACTTTCCCGGGGAGGGGGAACCGGTCGACTGGGCGCCGCGCCTGGGGGAGTGACGAGGGCCGCCCTTGCGGAATCGAACACACGTTCGTAAAGTCCCCGCATGGGCTTCAACAACCCCGATGTGCCCTGGAGCGAGCTGGAGCGTCGGTTGTCGGGTCGTGGTGGGCGCCCGGTGTCGAGCGACCAGGCAGCAGGGAGCGAGCTGGAGCGTCGGTTGTCGGGTCGTGGTGGGCGCCCGGTGTCGAGCGACCAGGCAGCAGGGAGCGAGCTGGAGCGTCGGTTGTCGGGTCGTGGGTGGGCGCCCGGTGTCGAGCGACCAGGCAGCAGGGAGCGAGCTGGAGCGTCGGGTCGGGTCGTGGGAGCGCCCGGGCGGGCAGCGCGGGGGGGAGCCCGAGTTGGAACGCGGGAGGCGACGGCCCGGCGTGGAGCCGCAAGCGCCAGCCCTACGAGCCCGACCCGTCGGTGCCCACCGTCGCCCGGGCGCGACGGGCCGGCCGTACGCCGAGCTGCACTGCCATTCGAACTTCTCGTTCCTCGACGGCGCCTCGCACCCCGAGGAGCTCGCCGAAGAGGCCGCCCGGCTCGGGCTCGAGGCGCTCGCGCTCACCGATCACGACGGACTGTACGGCGTGGTCCGCTTCGCCGAGGCGGCCCGGGCGGTCGGCCTGCCGACGGTGTTCGGCGCCGAGATCACCCTCGTCGGTGGGGCGGCCGACACCCAACGTGTCGCCCGATCGGAAGCCGACACCCACCAGCAGCGGTGGCCCGAAGCGCCACCCGTCCCGCAGCCCGACCCTCACGGCGATCACCTGCTGGTGCTGGCCGACGGCCCGGCGGGTACGCGCGCTTGTCGGGCGCTCAGCCTCGGCCACCTGGCGGGCGAGAAAGGCCGCCCGCGGTTCACCCTGCCCGATCTGGCCGACGTCGGGCCGGGGCCACTGGTGGGTGCTCACCGGGTGCCGGAAGGGCTCGGTGCCAGCGGCGCTGGCAGCCGAAGGCCCGGCCGGCGCCCGCCGGGAGCTGCGCCGGCTGATCGAGGCGTTCGGGGCCGACCGGGTGGTGGTCGAGCTGTGGGATCACGGCGACCCGCTCGACTCCCACCGCAACGACGCCCTGGCCGAGCTGGCGGTGAGCGAGGGCGTCGTCGTGCTCGCCACCAACAACGTGCACTACGCCACCCCGGCCCGCCGCCCGCTCGCCACCGCGCTGGCCGCGGTGCGCGCCCGCAAGAGCCTCGACGAGCTCGACCCGTGGCTCCCGGCCGCGAGCCTGGCCCACCTGCGCAGCGGGGCCGAACAGGCCCGCCGGTTCGCCCGCTACCCGGGCGTGGTCGAGCAGCCGCGGAACTGGGCCGAGCGCTGGCCTTCGACCTCTCGCTCGTCGCGCCCAAGCTGCCGCCGTTCCCGTGCCCCGACGGGTCTCGACGAGATGCAGTACCTCCGCCAGGTCGTCGAAGCCGGTGCTCGGCATCGCTACGGCGAACGCCACCAGCATCCGAAGGCCTGGGAGGTGATCGACCACGAGCTCGCGGTGATCGAGCACCTCGGGTTCCCCGGTTACTTCCTGGTCGTGTGGGACATCGTCGAGTTCTGCCGTCGGGCGAACATCTTCTGCCAGGGCCGAGGGAGCGCGGCGAACAGTGCGGTCTGCTTCGCCCTCGGGGTCACCAAGGCCGATGCCGTCTCGCTCGGGTTGCTGTTCGAACGGTTCCTGTCGCCCGAGCGTGACGGTCCGCCCGACATCGATCTCGACATCGAGTCCGATCGTCGGGAAGAGGTGATCCAGTACGTCTACGAGCGCTACGGCCGCCACCACACCGCCCAGGTCGCCAACGTGATCACCTACCGGGCCCGCTCGTCGGTGCGCGACATGGCCAGGGCGCTCGGGTTCGCCCCCGGTCAGCAGGACGCCTGGTCGAAGCAGGTCGACGGGTGGGGCCGGGTCGAAGCGACCGCCCGGCAGGTCCACCCCGACGGCACACCCGCCCACGACATCCCCGCCCAGGTCCTCGCCCTGGCGGCCGAGGTCGAGGACTTCCCCCGCCACCTCGGCATCCATTCCGGGGGCATGGTGATCTGCGACCGTCCGGTGATCGAGGTGTGCCCGGTCGAGTGGGCCCGCATGGATCGCCGCTCGGTGCTCCAGTGGGACAAGGACGACTGCGCCGCGGTCGGGCTGGTGAAGTTCGACCTGCTCGGGCCTCGGGATGCTCTCGGCGCTGCACTACGCGGTCGATCTGATCCACGAGCACCGGGGCATCGAGATCGACCTGGCCACCATCCCCCAGGAGCCCGAGGTCTACGACATGCTCTGCCGGGCCGACACCGTCGGGGTGTTCCAGATCGAGTCGCGCGCCCAGATGGCGACCCTGCCCCGTCTGCGGCCGCGCACGTTCTACGACCTTGTCGTCGAGATCGCCCTCATCCGCCCGGGCCCCATCCAGGGCGGTTCGGTGCATCCCTACATCCGGCGCCGCAACGGCAAGGAGCCGGTCACCTATCTGCACCCGCTGCTCGAGAACTCCCTGGCCAAGACCCTCGGGGTGCCGCTGTTCCAGGAGCAGTTGATGCAGATGGCGATCGATGTCGCCGGGTTCACCCCGGCCGAGGCCGACGAGCTGCGCCAGGCGATGGGTTCGAAGCGGTCGCGCACCCGGATGGAGCGGCTGCGGGAACGGCTGTACGAGGGGATGGCCGAGCGGGGCATCGACGGGCCGATCGCCGATGAGCTGTTCGACAAGATGGCGGCGTTCGCCAACTACGGCTTCCCCGAATCGCACTCGGTGTCCTTCGCCTACCTCGTCTATGCGTCGTCGTGGATCAAGTACCACGAGCCGGCCGCGTTCTGCGCGGCGTTGCTGAACGCCCAGCCGATGGGGTTCTGGTCGCCGCACTCGCTGGTGCGCGACGCCCGCCGCCACGGTGTGGTGACCCACACGCCCGATCTCAACGCCTCGAAGGCGACGGCCACGCTGGAGCCGTGGGAGTCGTCGGCGGGCGGGCTGGCGGTGCGGCTTGGGATCGGTTCGGTGCGGGGGATCGGGGCGGAGCTGGCCGACGAGATCGAAGCCGGCTCGGCCCTATGCCTCGTTGGAGGACCTGGTGCGGCGGGTGCCGTCGTTGCATGTTGCAACAACTCGAGGCGATGGCCACCGCCGGGGTGTTCACCGAGTGTTTCGGGCTCTCACGGCGAGAAGCGTTGTGGGCGGTGGGGCGGTCGCCCAGTCCCGCCCCGGTCGGCTGGCCGGGTGTGGTCACCGGGGCCGAACCGCCTCGCCTGCCAGGGATGGGGACGGTCGAGGAAGCCGCTGCCGACCTGTGGGCCACCGGCGTGTCGCCCGAGGGCCACCCGACCCAGTTCGTGCGGGTCGAACTCGACCGGTTGGGGGTGGTGACCGCTGCCGGGCTTGTGGGACCGAGAGCCGGGTTCGAAGGTGCTCGTCGGCGGGGTGGTCACCCACCGTCAACGGCCGATGACGGCCCAGGGCACCACGTTCATGAACCTCGAGGACGAGACCGGGCTGATGAACGTGGTGGTCTCCAAAGGGTGCTGGGCCCGCTACCGGCGGGTCGCCCGCGAGGCCCCGGCGATGCTCGATCCGCGGCAAGCTCGAACGCTCCGAAGGCGTGATCAACATCGTCGCCGAACACTCTCGAACTCCTGCCGGTCCCGGCCACCACCGCCTCTCGCGACTTCCGCTGAGAGCCCGGCCGGCGGAGGTGGCCGGCTTTGCCACTGGTTTGGGGCGTCCTGACCCCGCAAACCAGTGGCAAAGCGAGCTGGCCGGCCCCGCCCCGCCCCGGCCCGGCCCGGCCCGGCCGGGACGTCAGGGTGGGAATGCCGGCGGTTCAGGCGGGCGGGAGCTGATTGAAGATCTCGAAGGGCACCTGCGGGGGACCGTCGGTGAGGATCGAGGTGACGAGGGCGGGCAGCTCGAACGGAGCGAACCGGACCCGCTGGCGGCAGCGTCGCGGGCGGCGTGCAGCTCTGGGAGTGTCCACCACCGCAGCTCGTGGACGTTCTCGGCCCGCAGCTCGCTCCCAGCCCATCTGGGGTTCCGCCTCGTGATGGGCGCAGCGGACCAGGTGGACGTGATCGCGCTGGCCGTCCCACCGACCCATCTGCGACCACGTGGGTGCGGACCCACAGCACCGGTCCGATCTCGGCGTCGAGCAGGCCGATCTCCTCGGCCAGTTCGCGATGCAAGGCGTCGATCGGGTCCTCGCCCGGCTCGATGCCGCCGCCCGGCGGCGCCCAGACGGTGCCGTCGGGTGAACTCGAAGCGCACGAGCAACACTCGGTCGTCGGGGTCGATGACCAGGGCCCGGATGGCGGGCCGCAAGCGCAGACTCACGTCCGGGTCGCCGCTGCCGGCATGCCCGGTGGAACCGGCCACCACCCCGAGCCCCATGTAGATCGTTCCCGGCCACGTAGCGCTGGACGAACGGCATCGCCCGTCCCGTGCAGCAACACCGTGCGCAGGGCGCTGGCCGTCAACGCGTAGGCGCCGTCGGAGAGGGCGCCGATCCCGACGAACGTGACCCCGAGCACGAGTGCCTGGACCCCGACCGATCCCCGATCGGGATCGATGAACTGGGGCAGGAACGACAAGAAGAACAGCGCCACCTTCGGGTTCAGCACGTTGACGACGATCCCTTGGGCGAAGGCTCGGCGAGGTGTCACCGAGGCCCCGAGCATGGCTGGTCGCCGGCGGCTTGGTGAGCAGCGTGCGGATGCCGAGGATCACGAGGTACGCCGCGCCGAGCCACTTCACGACGTTGAAGGCGACGACCGAGGCCGCGAGCGCGGCGGACACACCCAGCGCCGCGGCGACCACATGCACGAGCGTGCCCAGCTCCAAGCCGGCCACCGAGGCCAGCCCGACGCGGCGGCCGTCGGCCACGCTGCGGTTGACGAGGTACAGCACCGCTGGACCAGGGATCACGAGCAGCGCCAGGGAGGCGGCGCCGAAGGCAGGAGCGAGGCGAGCGAGGGCACGCAGCGACGGTAGCCGCTCGCGGATCGGAGTGTTGTGGCAGTCCGGCTGAACGGCGCAAGACCGGCCCGATCCGCCAGCTAGCACGTCCGGCTTCAGTCCTTGGGCGTTTCGCCGAGACCGTCGTTGAACATGCGGTACACGTCGTAGACCTCTTTGCACTTCTGGCACATCGGCAGCTGCTTGGGGTCCCGTGAAGGCACCCAGACGTGGCCGCACAGTGCTTCGAGCGGCGTGCCGTAGATGCGGGCCTCGAGCACCTTGGCCGCCGCGCTCTCGCCGGGTTCGGTCTTCACGATGTGGGCGACGAACGGCTCGGCGGTCTGCGGGACCTCATCGAGCTCCGGGCGGCTCTCGACGGGGCGTACGGCGATGTCGGGCACGCTGTGCAGTCAACCACGTCCGGCGCTCTGGTGGGAGCGCTACGCTCGGCGGCGTGCCGCTCTACGAGTACCGCTGCAAGACCTGTGAGGAGACCTTCGAGCTCCGCCGTCCGATGTCGGAAGCGAGCGCTCCGGCCGAGTGCGCCGACGGCCATCCGGCGGTCCGGTTGCTCAGCGTGTTCGCCTCGGTCGGTGCCGGGGGCTCGCCGGCGCCGGCGGCAGCCGCTCCGCGTCCTGTGGGCGGTGGCTGCGGCGGGCACTGCGCCTGCCACTGAGCACGTCATTGGGACGGTGCTCGGTCCCTTCCGGGGGGCGTGAGCGATCGCAGTTCCGCGCTGAGATTCGCCCGGGCCCGGGCCTCGCGTCCGAGATACGGCGCGGTCGAGTAGATCCGGGGGCGGTCGAGGAACCGCCGCAGCACCAAGGGGCGACCGCCGCCGCCAGGCGACATCGTCGATGTGGGCGTACTCGGCCCGGATGCCACGCACATATGCCTCGTACGACGCCACATCGGCGCCCAGCACGGCCAGATCAGCATCGAGGAGCACCGCGCGTGCCGGGTCGACAGCGGGGTCGGACGGTTCGTGGGAGGCGGTGGCGAGCACCAGCCGGGCGACCTCGTCGACCGATGCGGGCGTCCAGCCCAGCTCGCCCAACGCAACGCTCGCGAGCACGGCGCTGTCGGCCTCGTTCGTCGCGGAAGTGGGGTCGTAGACGGAGTCGTGGAAGAACGCTGCGGTGAGCGCAACTCGGGCCGGCTCGGCGTCGAGATCGAGCGCCCGGCTCAGCCCAGCGACATCGGCGGTCACCCGCTGCAGGTGGGCCAGGCCGTGGTAGTGGCGATGCGGTTCGAGGTGGCGGGCCACGAGCTCGTCGAAGCAGGCGTTGGCGGCCCGCGAGGCTCCTGCTGCCGCTGTCCACAGCGAACGCACGAGCGGATCCACGGCGCGCACGATAGCGGTGGCCCCCGTTGGGAGTGCTGATCGATCCCGCCGTCTGGTGGCACCGGGATCGCCGATGGTGTCACCTCGCGAGCGACCGCGATCTCGAGGAGTTGCACCTGTTCGCGGCGGCGTGCGAGCTGCCCCGGCGGGCGTTCCACGGCGATCACTACGACGTCCCCGAGGAGTACCGCGACCAGATGATCGCGGCCGGGGCCGAGCCGGTGACCAGTCGCGAGCTCGTTCGTCGGCTGATGGCCGCCGGGCTGCGGCTCAGCCCCGGTGAACGTCGTGCGGCCATCGGGAAGGGATCCCCAACGCCTCGCGCGGCAGGCGCACCTGACCACAGGTGACCACGAACCACTCCAGCAGTTCGAGCTCGTGAGCCGCGCACAGCTCATCGATGAGGAGCCAACGCTCGGCGTCGGCAGCGGGGGTGGCCGAGTGGCCCGCCGGGCGAACCGAGGCCACGACGACCTGGGTGATCTCGACGAGCTGGGTGGCAGCCCGCACGGCACAGTCGGTGGCACGCAGCACGGCATCGGGCGTGGGGGCATCGGGCACGATCATCGCGGTCCCTCCGACACCATCGGGATCGAGGAGGAGACAGACCAGCTCCTCCGTGCCGGGCGGCCCACTCGGTTCGAGGTGGTTGATGGCGTCGATGAGCGCCAACGCGTCGGCCGGCACCGTGATCGGGGCGGGCCGCGGTGGCGACGGGCGTTGACGGGCAACGGTCATGAGAACCTCCGGAGCGCAAGCGATGAAGGGGCACGGCGCTCGGGGAAGCTGGCTGCACCGTATCCCGGGGGTGCACCAGAGTTGCTCGGAGCCCCTCGGGGGGCTCCGGCCGATCACGGCCCCGGGACGCCCGGGAGGCCTGGGAGGCCTGGGACCGCGCTCAGGAGGACGAGACGAACACGCCGATGGCCACGCTGAGGGCGCCGACGGCGATCGGCGCACCGAACGTCAGCCACACCGGCAGCCGCTTCCAGTTGGGCGCGAAGACCACCGCCCCGCACAGGCCGCCGCCCACCAACCCGCCGAGGTGACCACCGATCGAGATGCCCGGGATCGCGAACGTGAGGACGAGGTTGATGATCAGCACCGACCCGATGCTGGTCTGGAGCGGATTGATCCCTCGCTGCCGCAGTGCCATCGCGGCCGCGCCGAACAACCCGAACACCGCCCCGGAAGCCCCGCCGGTGATCCCCCGTCCGCCCACGATCAGCGCCCCGGCCGAGCCGGCGAGGAGGGCCGCGAAGTACAGCAAGACGTACTGGGCTCGCCCGGTGATCGGCTCCAGGAGCTGGCCGAGGTTCCACAGGGCATACATGTTGAACGCCACGTGCAGGAGGCCGAAATGGATGAAACCGGCCGTGATCATCCGCCACCACTCACCGTTGGCGATGAAGAACCGATTGAGCCCGAGATCGAACTGGGCATCAGTGACCGTTCCGCCGCCGAGTGTCCTGGTGCTGGCCACGGCGGTGTAGATGAAAACGGCCAGGTTGAGGGCGATGAGCACCTTGGTGGCCACCACGGTGTTGGTGGCGTTCCACATCTTGACCCGCTGGGCCGCGGGGGCCCGGGTGGCCTTCACACAGTCGACGCAGTGGGATCCAACCGATGCCTGGACCAAGCACTCCGAGCAGGCGACGCGGCCGCATCGGGTGCACCGTCGCCCGGACTCGCGGTCCGGGTGGCGATAGCAGCGCTCGCCGGTGGGCGCACCCGGCACCGGGATGGAGGGCGGCAAGGGCGGCGGCGGGGGCAGCGAGCTCATTCGGCAACTCCCTGCGTGTCACCGTCGTACCAGCGGCGCAGGGCTTCCCACGGATAGATACCCGTGTCGTGCCCGTCGTTCCATCTGACCGTCAGGCCCCAGGCGCCGGCGAGCTCGGCGTCGACGATGCTCAGCTGGTCGAGCGAACCCGTGAACGCCGGCCCGCCGGCGTCCCGGCGGCCCCGGCACATCGCGCACGGGCAGGCGGCGCGCAACTCAGCGAGGGGGAACTCGCACACGACGCCGTCGTCGAAGGTGAGGACCACGGCGCGGGTGCGTTCGACGGTGACGTCGACGACCGACATGCTCATGGTCTGCGACGGTATCCGGCCGGCACGGCCACCGGACAACGGACACTCGTCCGCGGTCCGGTGCTCAGGAACCTCGAACCGCACCTGAGGCCAACCGGTCTCAGCCAACTCCCATCGCCGTGAGCCCCGCGAGCACGAGCACCAGGATCATGATCGTCGCGTTGTACGCCGTGTGAGCACGGGCACTCTCGATCGTGGCTCGGCGAGCGTCGGCACCGTGCCGGAACGCCCGCAGGTAGACCGCCATGAAGTACGCCCCGCCCACAGCGAGGGCGAGTGCCACGCCGATCGGGATGCCGATGAGGGCGTGGACCAGCCCGAACTGCAGGCATTTCCCCACTCGTCGGGGGCCCGACCACGCCTCGGCGCCGGTGCGGAACATCCGTTCCTCGGCGTAGGCGAACAGGGGCAGTGCGGGGACGAGCAGGGCCAGGAACACGAGCGGCACCAGCCATTCCCACACTGTCCCGACGGTCTGTTCGGTCCCTCCTGTCACCGGGTTTCCCGTACCGCCGAGTGCGGTCCACCACCCCCAATCGAGGCCGGGCACGCTCAGGAGGGCCGTCGCCGCGACCAGCACCGCAGCCAGCACGACCGGGACCGGCCACACGTGGCGGAGTCGGATCCCGCCCACGATCTCGAGCGCGAGTCGGCGGCCCGGCCCCTGTACGGCGTGGCGGAACCCCCCGACGAGTCGGACCCCGACGAAGCCGAGGACCCCGACCGTCACGATGGTGGTCAGCGTGTCGCCGGAGATGGCTGCGAGCGTGCTGACCCTCGGCGCGACTCCGCCGAGGGTGCTCACTGGGGGACCAGGCGAAGCTGCGCGAGGTGGGTCGGGAAGTCGGACGCCGCCATCGGACGACCGATCAAGTAGCCCTGGGCACGGTCGCAGCCGAGCCTGCGCAGCACGTCGAACTGCGCAGCGGTCGCCACCGATTCGGCCACCACCTGCATCCCCATCGCGTGGGCCAGTTCGACAACGGCATGAGCAATGGCGGCGTTCACGGACGACACGTCGATGTCTTCGACGAACGATCCGTCGAGTTTGAGTTGATCGACCGAGAACCGGCGGAGGTAGGCGAGCGAGGAATAGCCCGTACCGAAATCGTCGATGGCGACCCGGACCCCCAGCAGGCGGAGCCGGTCGAGGACCCCGGAGCCCTCGGTCACTTCGTGCACGAAGGCCGATTCGGTCACCTCGAGCACGAGCGCGGAGCTGTCGAGACCATGCTGCAGCAGTGCCGCGGCGACGTCGTCGACGAAGCCGGCCTCCGCGAGCTGGCGGGCCGACACGTTCACGTTCACCGACAGGTGGAGCGCGGTGGGCTCGGCACGGCGCCACGCGGCGAGATCGGCGAGTGCCCGATGCAGTGCCCACGAGCCGATCGGCACGATCAACCCGGTCTCCTCGGCGAGCTCGATGAACGAGTCTGGCCGCAGCAGCCCTCGCTCCGGGTGGTGCCAACGCAGCAATGCCTCGACCCCCGTGACCTCGCCCGATCGGGCATCGACGATCGGTTGGTAGAGCAGCGCCAGCTGACCGTCGGCGATCGCACCGTCGAGGCCGGCGGTGAGTTGCATGCGGGCTCGGGCTCGTTCGTGCATGTCGGGCGTGAACCGGGCGACCTGGGCGCGCCCGCGCTGCTTGGCGTCGTACATGGCCGCGTCGGCATCGCGGAGCAATCGGAGTGCGTCGTCGGCGGCACTGTTCTCGATCGGCCGCTGGGGCGCCACCACCGTGACACCGACGCTCGCACTCAGGAAGATGTCGGTCCGGTCGACCACCAGCCGTCCGGTGATCCCCTGACGGAGCCGCTCGGCCACTTCGAGGGCAGAGTCGGCCGTGGGCAGATTGGGACACACCGCGACGAACTCGTCGCCGCCGAGCCGGCTCACGACATCGGACGGGCGGGTGGCGGTGCGGAGCTGGCGGGCCACCTCGACGAGGAGTTCGTCGCCGACGTCGTGGCCGACGGAGTCATTGACGTCTTTCAGGTTGTCGAGATCGAGGAACATCACGGCGAGGTACCCGTCGGCCGATTCCTGGTCGCGCAACGCTCGCGCCAATCGGTCGAGCAGCGCCGAGCGGTTGGGGAGCCCGGTCAGCGGATCGTGGAGCGCCTGGAAGGCGAGCTCGGCCTCGAGCCGCTTGCGGTCGGTGATGTCGCGACCCATGCATGCGGTGAAGTGGTGGTCGAAGCCGTCGACGACCACGACGGAGTACGTGCGGATCTGTCCGTCGGCGTCGGCCAAGGTGACTTCGCCCTGCCAGGGCGCGAGGGCTGCCGGCTCGGTGCTGCTCGGAAGCTGGCGGGACAACCGCCTGATCAGCTCCTGCAACGCCCTGGCCCGCCGTTCCGGTTCGAGAGCGTGCGGCCCGGCGGCGCGCAGTGCGGCAGGGTTGGCGTACAGCGGCCAGCCCTCGCGGTCGAAGAGCACCGTGATGTCGGGACTGGCGTCGAGCAGGTGGGCAAACCGCTCGGCGCGTTGCTCGGCCGCTTTGCGGGAGTCGATGTCGCGCAGCATCACCAGGACACCCTGGGCGATCGGGTGGTCGACGAGGTTCGTGGCGACCACCTCGACCCAGCGATACCCGCCCCTCGCGTCGGCGAGCCGGAAATCACGCACGAGTTGCTCGCCCGGTCGTTCGAGGATCCGGGCGAACAGGGTGGCCGCCTCCCCGTGGTGGTCGGGATGGATGCGCTCCAGCGCCGGGCGACCCTCGTAGTCCATGCCCGGCAGGCCCAGGAAGTTGGCGGTGTAGCCGGTGGCAATGCGGATCCGCATCTCCTCGTCGAGCAGGACCACGGCCTCCGACAGGTACTCGTACGCCGCCACGAAAGCGTCGGGGTCGGGGCCGGACTCGACCACTGGAAGCCGGCGCAACGGAACGACCGTGACGATCACCGTGCCTGGCACGCCGGGCGACAGATACACCCGGCACCAGCGTTCGAGGCCGAGGTTGGGGGCGTCGAGCTCGAGCGACACACACTCGCCCTGGCGCGCCACGATGGCAACGGACGCACTCAGGCGATCGGCTTCGGCGCCGGTCACCCCGCACGCGCCGCACAACTCGTCGGGCTCCAACGATCGCCGGGCCATCGCCTCCCAGGCCGCGTTGCCCCATTGGACGCGACCGCTGCCGTGGGCCCGGGCCACCGGGTACTGCACGCGGTCCAACTCGGAGAGCAACGCGGGTTCGATGGGCAATGTTGCCATGAAGAACTCCGGCTCAGGACGCGGTGAACGTTCCCGAGACGCTGGCCAGCGCGAGCGATGTCGCAGTGAGGGCGGTCAGGACCTCGTTCGCCGGAGCACCATCGACGACTTCCAGCTGCTGGCTGAGCGCGTAGGCTTCGAGCAGATACGTATGGGTGCCGGTCGGCGGGCACGGCCCGCCGTAGCCGACGGTGCCGAAGCTGTTGAGGGCCTGTGGTGTCCCTTCCGGCACTCCGCCTTCGGGTACCCCGGCGCCAGCAGGGTCCAGGCCGAACGCGATCCAGTGCACGAACCCTTCGGCATCGAGATCGGTGAGCACGAGGGCCACCTCGATCGTGCCTTCCGGAACGCCACTCCAGGTGACGCCCGGGATCCGATCGTCGCCCTCGCAGGTGTAGGCGGTGGGGATGGCCTGCCCCTCGGCCCACGGAAGGTTCAGGGTGAACGCTCCCGGCACGACACCCGCCGCGTCGGGCTGGACCACCGCAGATACCGGGGTCTCGGTAGCCGGGGCGACGGTGGTGGAGGTGGCGATCGTGAGCGTCTGGTCGGGCCCGGCCGGGGGGAGCTCTCGCCCGTCGTCGGTATCGCAGGCAGTGAGCCCGACGAGGCAACAGCCGAGCAGGAGGGGGATCAACCGGCGGAGCAGCACCCGGTGATCGTAGGTCGGGTCAGTGCCGGTGTCCGGGAGCCCCGGCCGTACCCGGTAGCCCCCGGGAGGTTCCCGGTAGTCTCGGATTCCGATGACGACGGCGCCCCTCTGCGTGCTCACTGTGCATGCCCACCCCGACGACGAAGCCTCCAAAGGCGCCCCCACGCTGGCGAAATACGCCTCGCTCGGGGTCACCACGGTGCTGGTGTGCTGCACCGGCGGCGAGGAGGGCGACGTCCACAATCCGGCGCTGCGTGAGGTCGGCGGCCCGTTCTTCGGGTTGACCCGCGACGAGGAGCGGGCCCGGCTGGCCGAGCTCCGGCCGCTGGAGTTGGCCCGTTCGGCCGAGGTGATCGGCTTCTCCGAGGTCGTGATGCTCGGTTACCGCGACTCGGGCATGAAGGACTCACCGGCCAACGAGCATCCCGACTGCTTCCATCAGGCCGACCTCGACGAGGCCGTGGGGCGCCTGGTCGCCGAGCTCCGGCGCCACCGGCCTCAGGTGGTCATCACCTACGGCGACGATCACAGCGGCTATCCGCATCCCGACCACGTCCGGGTCCACGAGATCTCGGTGCTCGCCTTCGAACGGGCCGGCGACCCGGCCTGGTATCCGGAGCTCGGCACACCGTTCAGTCCCACCAAGCTCTACTACACGGTGTGGACGAGAGCCCGGCTCGTTGCGATCCACGAGGCGATGCTCCGACTGCGGGGCTCGTCACCGTTCGACGAGGGCTGGTTGTCCCGGCCGAGCCAGGACGAGCGGATCACGACCCGCATCGAGATCGGCCGATTCGTGAGCGCCCGCTCTGGTGCCTTGCGAGCTCATGCCACCCAGATCGATCCGGCCGAGCCGTGGTGGTTCGGGCTCGACGACGAAGAGCTCGCCGAGGTCTACCCGTGGGAGGACTGGGTGCTCGCCCGGACGCATGCCGAGCCGCTGGCCGACGATGTGGTCGAAGACGATCTGTTCGCCGGGATCGCAGCCGTCTCGGGGAGTTCTCGCGCGTCGGGCATCGTCGTCGTCGAAGCGATCGCCCAGTGATCCAGTACCGAGTGGTCATCGGCAAGAAGGACGAGCGGGTGGTGGGCCCCGACGATGCCGAACTGGTGGTCACGGTCCCGATCACCGACGTCGCGCTCGATCCGACCGTGGCGTTCATGCAGGGCCGGTTGAAGACGACCGGCTCGACCGGTGCGCTGTTCGCGGCCCTCCGATCGGGCGAGATCGCCCAGACCCTCGCCGAGATGGCGCGCTGAGCCAGCAGCAGGATCCGGGAGTTCAGCGCAAGATGCTCAGCGTAGGGCGCGCATCGCGTCGCGAAGTTCGCGATAGCCGATGAGCTCGGCGCCAGCGGCTTCCACGAGGTTCCGCAGGTGCTGTTGGTCGGCGACCACCAGGCGGTGATCGTCGATCCAGGCCTCGGCGTCGTCGGTGAGGGCCCGCACCTCGGGGGTGTCGATGGCCGGCTGGACGTGGATCTCGGTGACGCCGGGTTGCAGCGACTGCAGCGCGGCCTCGACCCGGCTCCGGCTCCCCGGGCGCCAATCGTGGTCGAAGTGGTCGGGGAACACGACCCCTTCCTGGGCGGCGAGCCGCCGGAACGGGAACCCGGCTTGTTCCTCGGTGATGGTCGAGGGCAGGCGCATCGGCAGGGCGGAACTCGACCGCGAGGGAGACGTAGACGTCGAAGAACTCCGGCCGCAGCGTGATCGCAGTGAGATGAGGGGTGAGGTGGGTGACGTCGATCCCCCACGCGACGGCCCGCTCGATCTGGGCTCGGCATTCGCGGAACACCTCCTCGGGATCGGCGTGCTCCCAGAGGTCGTCGATCGAACGGGGGAACCCGCCCTCACCGGACTGCAGGCTCGGCGCATGGGTGATCGGGCCCCAGCGGTAGCACTCGTGCTCGGCGTTGAGGGTGAGGTGGACCCCGAGGTCCTCGCCGCGGACGATCGATGCAGCGTGTCGGGCCCACGGTGCCGGCACCATGATCGACGCGCACGTGGCGACGCCGTTGCGAAGCGCGTCGAAGATCGCGACGTTGGCGGCGTGGCACGAGCCGAGGTCGTCGCAGTCGACGATCACCAGTCGACTCTCGGGGCCGCGGCCCAGGCGCTCGCTCAGCTCGGTCACAAGGCCGACGCTAGCGGTTGCCCGTTCGCCGGCCTGGTTGAGCCGACCGCCGAGGCGGCCCGTCCGCGGCGACACCGCGTCGACGCTTCGGCCCGCCGCGGCGATAGAAGGAACGGATGCGACGGCCCGCGCTGTGCGTCGTCGGCCTCGTGGCCCTCAGCTCCTGCACCGCCCGGCCGACCCGATGCTCCGCCGGCGTCATCGGTCGTGGCTGCGCTGCTCGAGAACGCGCGTCGTCGACCATGTCGTCGACGGTGACACGGTCGTCCTCGACGATCGGCGGTCAGCAAGAGACCGTTCGGCTCATCGGGATCGACACGCCCGAGACGGTGAAACCCGACTCGCCGGTGGAGTGCTTCGGACCTGAGGCCTCGGCACGGACCAAGGAGCTGTTGCCCGAAGGAACACCGGTGCGGCTGGTCGCGCGACGTCGAGCCCCGCGACGTCGTACGGCCGGCTGCTCGGCCTACGTGTACCGGGCGAGCGACGGACTGTTCGTCAACCTCGCGCTCGTCGCCGGACGGGTTCGCCGAACCGTTCCCGTTCGAGCCCAACACCGCGTATCGCCGACGAGTTCGTCGCGCGCCGCACGCACCGCCGAGGCAGCCGGGCGTCGGTTTGTGGGGCGCCGTGCCGGACACCGCCGTGACGTCACAGGCCGTTCGATGAGGGTGCCGGTGCCGAGGCCGCCGCCGCAGCACATCGAGATCAGGCCGTAGCGGCCGCCGGTGCGCTCGAGCTCGTACAGCGCCTTGGTCATCAGGATGGCCCCGGTCCCGCCGAGCGGGTGACCGAGCGCGATCGCGCCGCCGTTCGGGTTGGTCCTGCTCGAGGTCGGCCCCGACCTCCTTGGCCCAGGCCAGCACGACCGAGGCGAACGCTTCGTTGATCTCGAAGGTGTCGATCTGGTCGATCGTGAGCCCGTTGCGGGCCAGCAGGCGCTGGGTGGCGTCGATCGGGCCGGTGAGCATCAGCACCGGGTCGACGCCGACGAGGCAGGTGTCGACGATCCGGGCCCGCGGGCGTCAGCCCGAGCTCGGCGGCGCGCGCCTCGGTCATCATCAGCACCGCGCCGGCGCCGTCGGAGATCTGCGACGAGTTGCCGGCGGTGTGCACACCGTTCTCGCGGGCGACCGGCTTCAGCGTGGCGAGCTTCTCGAGCGTCGTCTCGCGCAGGCCTTCGTCGCGGGCGACGACGTGGGTGGTGCCCGTCGGGCTGCCCGTCGTCGTCGAGATCGGGGGCCTCGATCGGGATCCAGCTGACCGGCGAAGCGGTCCTCGGCCCAGGCCCGGCGCGGCGCGTTGCTGCGATGCGAGGCCGAACGCATCGGTGTCGTCGCGGGTGATGCCCCACTGCTCGGCGATCCGCTCGGCGCCCTCGAACTGCGACGTGTACTCGTAGTGCGCGAAGTACGGCTTGGGGACCGGGCACGCCGAGCCCCAGCTTCTTGTTGGAGTTGCTCCCGATCGGGACCCGGCTCATCGACTTCGACCCCGCAGGCCAGGGCGATGTCGACGACGCCGGAGCAGCACGATCGCGGCTCGCCATGTTGGTCGCCTGCTGCGACGACCCGCACTGGGTGTCGACGGTGGTGGCCGCCGTCGTCAGCGGCAGGCCGGCGGCCAGCCAAGCGGTGCGGGTGAGGTTGAAGCTCTGCTCGCCGACCTGGCTGACACAGCCGCCGACCACCTGATCCGACCAGTGCCGGGTCGATGCCCGTTGCGCTCGAGCACGGCGCGCTGCACGGCCCCGAGCACCGTGGCGGGGTGCTCGGTGGACAGGCCACCGCCTCGACGACCGACAGGCGTACGGACGGCATCGACGATCACGACGTTCGGCATGGGGCCGATTCTACGAACGACTCTTCGTCGGGCACTCATCGGGAACCCGCCAGCGGGCAGACTCCGGGGATGGTCCCCTTCATCCCGCTGAACGTCCCGCCGAGCGACCTGCCTCGTTGGGGGGCGCGCTACTTCCATGTCATCGGAACGGCGGTGTGGGAGACCGAGGAGCCGGTCGATCGCGATCACGCGCTCCACTTCCTCGGGATCCGGGGCGGATCGGCTTGCTGGGCGGTCGATGTCCCCCACGGGACCGATCCGGCCGACGGCGCGGCGGTCGACCTGCGCGCCCTACTACGGCCGGGTCGACGAGGTCGACTGGACGATCGCCGGGCGCGCCGTGCAACTCGTCGAGTGGGCGCGCACCGCACCGGTTCTGTGGCCGTTGCGCAACACCGACCGAGGTGGCCGAGGGCGAGCGGGCGATGCGGTGCCCGGAGTGTCGGCTGCTCGCGTTCCCTCGTCTGGCACCGGCGATCATCACCCTCGTGACCCGCGGCGACGAGGCCCTGCTGGCCCGCGGCGTCCAGTTCCCAGTCCCGATGTACTCGTGTCTGGCCGGGTTCGTCGAGCCCGGCGAGACCCTCGAACAGGCCGTCCATCGAGAGGTCCGCGAGGAGGTCGGCGTCGAGCTCGCGCGAGGTGCGCTACCGGAGCTCGCAGCCGTGGCCGTTCCCGCACTCGTTGATGTTGGGCTTCCGTGCCGATTACGCCGGCGGAGAGATCGTCTGCGACCCCGCCGAGATCATGGACGCCAACTGGTATCGACGTGACGAGCTCCCGATGATCCCGCCCGGCATCTCGATCGCTCGCAAGCTCATCGACGAATGGGTCGCCGAAGGGTGAGCGCGGTCAGCTGGTGAAGTAACCGTTCACGTCGATGGCCACGTGCGCACCCTGATAGGTGCGCACGGCGATCTGGCCGTTCCCGAGCTTCACGATCGCACCGGTGGCGATCGTCTGGCCGACCCGGGTCCAGTTCAGCGTGGAGAACTCGGCGGCGGGGACCGAGCCGGCCGGGGCCGCTTGGAGGTAGCCGTCGACACCCCTCGCGTCGATGGCGGTCAGGTTGAACGACACGGCATCGACGCCGGTGGACGGGATCCCGCCGACCGAGGCGACCGTGATCGAGCGCAGGTCGCCGGAGGTGAACGGGGTCGTGGCCCGACTGTCGCTGATGCGCGCCGGGCTGACCGGGACGAAACGGCCGGTGCCGGCCACACCGGCGCTCGAATCGGTGATGTAGCCGGCGAGATCGGCGATGAGATGGGCCCCGCGTTCGGTGTAGAGCGAAATCGTGCGCGACGCCCCGAGTGGGACGATCACCGTGTTGGCGTTGGTGTTGCCCGTCACGAGGTTGAGGGTGCTCGCGTTCGGGACCCCACCGCCCGTCGGGTACGCGGTGACGTACCCGTCGGACGCCGCGCCGGTGCCCGTCACGTTGAGCACGACGGCCGCGACTCCGCTGGTGGGCAGACCGCTGCCCGGCCGGAACTCGACGGTGACCGACTCGCCCGCGACCGGCCGATGGTCGGTCCACCCGGTCGGCAGGACCTGGGGTGAGGTGGCGACCTTCTGGCGGGTGTCGAGCACGCGGCTCGGGGTGAGGGCGACGAGCCGACCAGCGGCGGTCGGCGTCGGAGGGAACGAAGTAGCCGAGCACGTCGATGAGCAGGTGCCCGCCGGCGGGGGAGTACACCGAGATATTGCCGTTCTGGCCGATGGGGGTCAGGGCGAAGTTGGGCAGGGTCTGCCCCGCTGCCTCGAGGTTCAGGTTCGACGACCCGTCGATCGCAGCGAACCCGGTGGGGAAGACCTGGGCGTAGCTGGCGGCGGTGGAGCCCACCACGGTGATGTTCACGGCCACGGCAGTGGCCCCGCCCGGAACCGCGGGTCCGTCGGTCACCGGCACCGCCACGATCGTCTCGGGTCGCAGCGACCCGACCCCGTTGGTGCGGGTGTCGTAGATGCGGGTCGGGGTGATCGCCGTGTACGACGGATGGGGCGGCGTTGACGGCTCCCGTCGGTGGAGCCCCGAGCCGGACCTCCCCGGTGCCGTAGACGTTGTCCGGACCGGGAGCGCCGCGATCGATCGACGTGGAGCTTCACCGCCGCGGCGAGTCCCTCGGCCGACGCGGCCTGGCCCGCACCGGCGAGGAGCGCGGCGACTCCCGTGACAGTGGGGGCGGCGGCGCTGGTACCGCTGAACTCGCGGGTGCCGAAGATGCTCGTCGTCAGGCCGGCCGCGCCGGCGACGTCGGGCTTGATCCGAGCGTCGTTGGTGGGCCCCTGTGAGCTGTAGTACCCGATCGAACCGGAAGCCGGTGGATCGATGGCGCCGACGGCGAGCACGGCCCGATTCTTGGAGTCGACGATTCCCGTGCCGGCCGACGACGCGGCTCTGAGATCGCTCGAGCTCGCCCGAGTACACCAGCAACTCCAGAACGTCTCCCTCCGACCCGGCGCCGGGGTCGGCGCGGAACACGCGGACGTCGATGCCGGCCGAGCTGCATCCGCCGACCCCATCGAGCTCGATCGGTGGCGCGCCGACCTGCTGGTCCGCTGGGAAGCTGCCGACGAGGTCGGGGAACGAGCGGACGTCGTTCTCGTAGACGAACACGTCGTAGTCGGTGCGGCTCGCGGCATCGCCCCAGTCGCTCCACCGGAACCCGAGGATGTCGAGGCAACCACCACTGGCGAACGTGTCGATGTCGAGCGTCTCGTCGCCGGGGCCGAACTCCAGCCAGTTGTCGCCATCGGTGTCGGTCCAGGCCCCCCGCCAGTACTGCTGCGACCCTTCGTTGCCCGCCGAGTTGATCCACGTGATGCCCTTGCGGGCGGCGTGGTCGACGAGTTCGTCGAGCTCACCCGTGCCATCGCCGGGCCCGTCGTAGGGTGAGCCGAGCGAGCGGTTCACGATGCGCACGCCGTTGGCGGCGAACCAGTCGACCATCGCGTACATGTCGCTGATCGAGCTCCCGCGCGCCAGGTACAACTGGGCGCTCGGGGCGACGTCGTGGATGATCTCGGCAACGGCGTTGCCGTGGCCCTCCTCGCTCGGGTCGAACACCGAACCGTTCGGGCAGTCGGTGAACCCGTCGGGCACCGAATCGACGCAGAACGTAGCGCCGGCGGCCGGCACCTCGCCCGAGGCGACCTGGGCGTTCCACTTCGCCCCGTTGAAGTAGTCGACGATGCCGACCTTGGCACCGGCTCCGGTGAGACCGGCCGCGTGCCACGCGGCGGCGTTCGTGACGGAGACGGCTTCGGCGGTGGTCGGGCCGGCCGCGAGGTAGGCACCAGGTCGGGGTTCGACGGCCGTGTGCCGGGGGGAGCGGACGTAGTCGATCCCCGGCGCGGCGGCGAGCTCGGCCAACCGCTCGATGGGCACGACTGCTTGGACGAGCGAGCCGGGAGCCTCCCCGGTGACGGTTCCTCCGACGGTTTCGAGAGCGTCGATCACGGGCGCGGGATCGCCGCTGTGCAGGAGTTCCACCGTGACGACTCCCACCCGGTCGGTCCGGTCGTTGCTCACGCGGGTGATCTGCTCGGCCAGGGCCGGGTCGTCGATCGAATCGATCACCGCGGAGGGGTCGGCATCTGCTGGTCCGGTGGCCCCGGCCGAGCCGTGCACGGTGAGAGCGGTGAGCATCACTGCCGCCGCCGCTGCCATGCGGGACCTGCCAACCATCCGGAGCCTCCTCGTCCCACCTGCCGCCAGGGACCCTATCCGGAGGCACCCGGGGCGGGAGGTCGCCGCGCTATTCGGCCAGGCCGACCGGCACGCCGTCGATGATCTGGTCGAGGTACTCCGACAATCCGTAACCGACGACGCCGTCGTGCTCGCCGCCGGTCATCGTCCACTGGGTCATGCCTTCGCTGATCCGGGTGACCAACCAGTTGCCCTCGGGGTCCTGGCGCCGGTTGCGCAGCGGGATGAGGTTCATGACATCGCCCGAGAACCGCCACTCCTTGTTCGACCGCGACGAACGCAACAGCCCCTCGACCCGCTCGTGATAGGAGTCGTCCCCGGAGAAGACTGTCGACACCTCGGCATGGTCGCAGTAGTGGAGGGTGCCGGCCTCCCACACGAAGCCACCCCGGGTCCCTGGTCCGTTCTGCTTGGCGATCCGGCTGGCCATGAACCCGAGATCGGGGCCGAAGTTGGCGGTGAGCCAGCGGTAGTACCAGGGCGCCTGCCAGTAGCGGGGACCCCAGGAGTGATCGCGCAAGCCGCAGCCCGCGACCTCCCACTCCTGGTCGCCGACGCGGATGGTGCCGCGACCTTCCACGAGCTGTTCGTAGTGACCCTTGGCGAACTCCTCGCCCGGGGCCTCGTGGGGAGTGTCGGGCTCGCCGCCGAACATCGACGCTCGACCCTGGCCGGAGAAGGTGAGGTGGACCTCGCACGTCTCGTACGGATTGTCGGTGAAGGCCTGCTTCGGATCGGCCATCTGGAGCGGCTCGGCGAGCACGACCACCTTGCCCACGTAGTCGACGCGCAGCTCCTCGAACGGCGTCACCATCGTCCAGGTGAGCCCGCCCGCGTCGAGCGCGTCGTTGCTGGTGATCGCCGGCCGTTTGAACATGAAGCCGACCCGGCCGTCGGGCAGGTAGAGACACACCGTCATCTCGGCCGACCCCTCGTTGGCCCGGTTCCCCATCCGGAACCAGCCGCCCAGGCGATGGGCGGGGTCGAAGAGGTTGATGTACATGCTCTCGTTGAAGTTCGACTCGGGGCCGAGTTCGTGCATGTACTCGTCGGACGGTTCCAGGCGGACTCCCATGGGGCGCACGGTACGTCCGATCGGCACGCGGCCCGGTACCGAACGACGTGTCAGCGGGCGCCGAAGCCGCCGCCCCCGCCGCCCCCTCCGCCGCCCGACGAGGAGAAGCCACCGCCCGAGCCGCTCTTCGACGGTGCGACAGCCTGGGCGGTGGCGCGCCCGAACTCGGCAGGGAACCGGTCGATCGTGTCGAGCCGGTGCAGGTGGTCGCGGCCCACGTACCAGCCTCCGAACGTCGGATCGTCGGCGACCTGCGGGACGCGGGCGGCGAGGCCAGCGAGGAGCTGTTTGGACACCCCGAACGCCACCGCGTACACCAGGTACCGTTCCCACAGGATCAGATGGCCGGCCGGCGCATCGGCCAGGTTCGAGAAGTCACGCAGGAAACGCTCCAAGCCCTTGGCCTTGGCGGCTTCATCGGCGCCGGCCTGGGTTCGGTTCTGCAGCCCGATCGCGGCGATCACCCCTGCCCCGACAGCACCCCCGAACGCGATGAGGCCGAGCGCACTCCCGAGCACGAGCGCGACCACGCCGATGGCGGCGACGCCGGCCACGAGCAGCGCCACCCATCTGCCCCCGCCGGTGCCACGCTGCCGATAGCCCTTGGCCCGATATGCCGCGTCGACATCGGCGAGGAAGCCCTTGGCGAACGCTGCCGCCGCGGTGCGGTTCTGCCGGGCTCGTTCGGTGATCTCGTCGCTGGTCGTCTGCGGCGTCGTCGCGAAGACGTAGTTGAGCAGCCGCCGCTCGAACGGCGCCAGATCGTCGGCCGGGGCTCCGGTGCGCGTCAGGTGATGGGTGGTCTCGTCGGGCCCGAACCGTTCGACGTGCTCCTCGCGGATCGGTGAGATGACCCCGCTGCGCGAGGTCGATGATCGTGGCGCCGATGCTGCGCCCCAGTTCTGGTGGCCGTTTGGCGGCATTGGTGAGCACGATCGCAGGGGGATCATCGAGCGGTTCGCGCCAGTACTCACCGACGAGCGGATCGGGATCCGGCTCCCGCCCGAAGCGCCGCGAGATACCGCCCGCGCCGACCAGACCGAGCAACGCGGCCAGCGGGCCCAGTGCCCGGGTGAACTGTGACGGCGGGGCGTCGTAGGACCGGCCCCGATCGGCCGCCAACGTGGCGTCGATGTCGGCGCCTTCCTCGTCGACGAGGGTCGACAGTCGAGGTCCGCTGGTCGCGTCGGCCGAGAAGGCGTCGGCCGGCACGGCCACCCGGGCTTCGACGAATCGTCCGGCCGGCACGCCGGTGACCCGCAGTCCGACCGACGACGGTGCGACATCGACGACGCCCTGCCGGGGGCCGTGGCCCCACGCCCGTAGCACGGTGGCGTCGTCGGCGGGTGTGGCGTCGGTCGCCATGGCGAACGGTCCCGGCACGTGGATCGTGATGTCCACTGACGCGACCCCTTCGTGGTCGGTGCCGAGGAACTGCCAGTACAACTCGCCGACGTCGGGGCCGAGCGTGATCGCCCGCGCCACGGTGTAGTGCAGCTCGAACGTGCGGGTGTCGTCGTTGATCGGTTCGGGGAAGTGCCATTCCCACTCACCGGTCGGTGTCTCGTCGGGTTCGTCGACCCGAAGCGCGACACCATCCTCCAGCGCCTCGAAGCCGTCGATGCGATCGCGGTCCTCGGCCAGGAACGAGCGGACACCGATCGTGAACGGGCCGCCGGCGAACCGGTAGGTGACGAACTCGGTGACCACCATGGAGCCGTCCGTCCGGACCACCGCATCGGTGTCGAGCGAGATGATCTCGAACGACTTGTCGGACCCGGCCGACGCCGACGCCGGCGCGCCAGCGGCGACGGCTGCGACGGCGCCGAGGATCATGGCCGGGATCAGGACGCCGGCACGTCGCCAGCGGCCGCGCCGGTTGCGGTTCGTCGCCATCGGGCCGCGACCGTGGAGGTCAGCCACCGGTGCGGACGCGGCTCTGGAGTCGCTGCATCCCGGCGATCCAGCGGTCGTGGTCAGCCGCTTTCCGCTGGAAGAACGTGTGCACCTCGGGATGCGGCAGAACCAGGAACTGCTCGTCGCGGATCGCCTGTTCCATCACCGCTGCGACCTCGTCGGGTTCCAGTACGGCGCCGGCTGCTTCACGACGTCGCCGGCGATCTGGACGATGCCCGAGTTCGAGGAATCGTTCTGTGGTGGGTTCAACAGGTTGGTGTTGACCCCCATCGGGCACAGGCAGCTGACCCTCACCCCGAGTTCGCCGTAGGTGATGGCGAGCCATTCGGCGAACGCCACGGCTGCGTGCTTCGTCATCGCATATGGTCCGGAGCCGATCTGGGTGAGCACCCCGGCGGCCGATGCGGTGGAGCAGAAGTACCCGTCGCCCCGCGCCACCCACCCGGGAACGAGGTGCTTGGCAGCCCAGCGGTGGGCGTGGGTGTTGACCCGGAACGCCAGATCCCACTCGGCCTCCGACGTCGTCTCCAGATCGGTGCCGCCGCCGATCCCGGCGTTGGCGAAGAACAGGTCGATCGGTCCGAAACGAGCCGTCGCTGCCTCGATGAGCGCGATGTTGCCGGCCTCCGACCCGATGTCGCTCACGATTCCCATCACCCGCCCGGGGCCGCTGGCGTCGAGTTCCTGCTCGGTTGCAGCGACGCGCCGCGGCATCGAGATCGGCCACCACCACGCCTGCTGCGCCCGCCGCTACGAACCGGCGGGCCAGCGCTCGGCCGATGCCTCCAGCTGCGCCGGTGACCACGATGTGCTTTCCGGAGAGTTCCACGCTCGCCGATGGTACGACCCGGGGAACAGCGGCGTCGGGTGAGCGTCGTGTGAGAACGGCCGATGTCAAGCGTGTGGCGTGGTACCCAGGTGACGCACGTAACACTTCGGCACCGATACGATGATCGTCAGAGTTCGCTCGGCGTGGCGTCTAGAAGGTTCGAAGAGCTGGCATGGACGCCACTGCGACACAACAGGGAGTATCGATGACCGACGTTCGGGAAGTCACCGTGATCAACGAGGCGCTCTCTGTCATCGACAAGGCGCTCGCCGAGATGTTGCACCGTGAGCTCGTGTCCACCGGCGAGGTCGCCGACCTGCTGCTCGACGTCCGGTCGCTGCTCACCGCGCCCGTGGCCATCGCTGCCGCCCAGGACTGACGCTCCGGGCCACACTGCCAGCTCAGCGGCCCGATTCGCTCACACGCTCAGGAGTTCGCTGAACGCGTGCTCGATGTGGGTGCGGAGCAGCACCGGCTGCGCCACGGCCGCCGCATCGACGTTCAACCCCATGTCGAGGCTGCCGTTGTACGACAGCAGCGTCAGGTTGAACGCCACCCCGACGAGTGGTCCGACCGGGTAGTTCTCCAGCACTTCGGCGCCCGCCAGGTAGAGCGGGAACGGCGCGGCGCGCACGTTCGAGGTGGCGAAGTCGACGGTTTGGGCCTGTTGGCGAGCGAGCCGGGTCACCAGCGAGGTCGGCAGGGTCGAGGCCAACCCCGCGAGCGCATCGAGCGAGCCCGTCGTCGACGACGAACGGGCCGCATCGGCAGCGCTGGCGATGGCCTGGAAGCGATCGGCGATCGGCATGTCACCGCATCGGCACCAACATCCGGGCGAGCGAGAACGCATTCGACCCCGATGAGGCGGTGCGCGTGCTCACGGCCATCGACGCCCGCAGCTAGTCGACCGGCACTGCCCAGCTCCCGATGGTAGGCGGCGGCGCCATGGGTGGCGGCGGTGAGGAACGCGGTGTTGAGGCTCCCGCCCAGTCGCTTCGCCGCAACCTTGGTCTCCTCGAGCGGGGCCCGGAGCGTCTCGAGGCGGCGCCGCAGCGACCGTGCGGTCCACAGCGGGCTGTGGGCACCGTCCACCTCGGACAGCTGGGTCATCATCGAGCGCAACGTTTCGATTGCCGCGGCGCCCGCCTCGGGGAGCTGGCTCGGATCGGCGACGAGGTCCTTGAGCTGACGTACCAGCCCCAATGGGAGCCGCATGCTGCCGGCGACGAGGTCGCGGAACGCCTCGGCCGAGCTGGGCTCAGCGGCGTGCGGACCGATGTCGATCGCGTCGGGATCGGGCGGTGGCGGCATCGGGGCGTCACGGGTCATGTCGAGGAACTGCAACGAGAGCTTCACGCTCGTCTCGCCGTCGGCGATGGTGTGGTGGAGCTTCTCGATGAGCGCGGCCCGGCGACCTTTGAGCCCCTCGACGACGACGAACTGCCACAACGGACGGGTTCGATCGAACGGATCGTTGGCCACGAGCGTCGCGTAGTCGAGGAGCTGGCGTATCGACCCCGGCTTGGGGAGCGAGATGTGCCGCACGTGGTAGTCGAGGTCGAAGTCGGAGTCCTCGACCCAGAGTGGCGCCGACAGGTTGGCGGGTGCGGCCATCACTCGATGGCGGAGGCGGGGGACGATCAGCACCGCGTTCGCCATGCGCTGGCGGAGCCGGTCGATGTCGGGCGCCCGATCCAGGATCGTGACGTTGGCGAAGGTGGACGAGAGGTGGGGGTCCTTCTCCATCCGCCACATGAGCCCCTCGGCGTCGGTCATCCGTTGTTCGAAGCGCGGCAGGTCGGCCATCGGGGAAGCCTACGCGGCTGCGGTGGGGCTCAACGGGGGACGGACTCCCCGGGGAGCGCCGCCCGGGCGAGGCCGGCGAGCGCAGTGCCGAGCAGTGCCCCCCCGATGATGTCGGAGGCATGGTGGATACGTACGAACGGACGTGACAACGCCACCACGACGGCGAGTCCGTACCAGAGGATCTGACCGCGGGGGCTGCGCGCCGTCAGGAGCCGAGCGGCGAAGAACGCCGACGATGCATGCCCGCTCGGGAAGCTGCTCGTCATCGGTTGACGAACCGGGAACCGATCGTCGCCCGCCATGGTGGGTCGTTCGCGACGGAACAACCGCTTGACGCCTTGATTGACCACCAGCGACTCCGCACCGAGCAGGAGTGAGATGCGCAACCCGTCGGCGACAAGCCGCCGGGAGCGGGTGGCGCGGCAGGGCATTGATCAGATGCCACAGGAGCGCCCAATCGCCGAGGACCGTCGCGGTGCGGAACAGCGGGCCGGCCCAGGCCTGAGCGCGCAGCGGTTCGAGCCGGGCGTCGGCCCAGTCGTCGAAACGGCCGAGTGCCGGACGATCGAGGAGCCTCGAGAGTGGGCCGTTCACGGGACGATGCCCGCCGCCGCTGCGGAGGCGGCGGCCAGGGCTGCAGGGGCCTCGGTGGCGGCGCGGGTGGGGTCGCCGCCGTGGGCCGGGCACCAGGGTTTGAACGAGCAGAAGTTGCACAGCCCGCTCGTGCGCGGCCGGAAGTCTCCGGTGGCGCACGCCTTCTCGACGGCTTGGAACACGGCCGAGGTGCGGCGGGTGAGAAATCGCACCGACTGCTCGCTCGGCGCGGCTTCGAGGGTCTCGCCGGCCCGGAGGTACATCAGGCGGACCTTGGCCGGCCGCCGGCCGAGGACCTCGCCGCAGAGCCACGCGTAGAAGTTCACGCCTCCGAGCTTCTGCTGTTCGCGGTCTCGGAACGGTGGTCGGCCGGTCTTGTAGTCGGTGACGACCAGTTCGCCGTCCTGGTCGAGCTCGAGCCGATCGATGATGCCCCGTAGCGACAACGTTCCAAGGCTCGCTTCGAGCCGGATCTCCAGGCCGATCTCGCGGACCGCAGTGGGGTCCTCCAGCCGGAAATAGCCATCGATCAGGCTCGCCGCGTCGGCGACGAAGGTGGCGAACTCATCGTCGCCGAAGGCCAGTCCGGCGTACTCGGGGTCGACCCGGAACTCCTCGACGGCCTGGTGGAGACAGTGATCGCCGAGTTCCCGGGTGCGCTCGGCGGCCGGTGCGTAGAACAGCAGCTCGAGGGCGCGATGGACCAGGGAGCCCTTGGCGGCGTGCGGGCTCGGGGGCTCGGGCAGCTTCTCGATGCTCGCGAACCGGAACTGCAACGGGCAGTTCGTGAACGCCTCCACCCGGGAGGGGGACAGGCTGGTCGGAACGGGGAACACCATGGCCGCAGCGTACGGCAGGGGTGCCACAACGTTCCGGACCGCGTACCCGAGGCCGCTGGGCGCGGTCGGCCCGGGGTCAGTGTTGGTTGTCGGCGGCGCGGCGGCGTCGCCACCAGCTGAGGAACAACCGGTCGAGCGCCACGCCGAGCGCGATCGAGGTGGCGATGGCGGCCCAGGTCCGGCTGCGCAACTCGAACACGAGGAAGTCGATCGAGGTCCGCTCGCGGTTCTGCAGGACGAACACCACCGCGACGACCGCTACCACCACGAACAGGATCAGGCGGATCGGAGGACCCGACCGACCCGACGCGGCCTGGTTGTTCTGGAGGAAGTCACCGCTGTTCATGGCCATGGAGGATCATCCTTTCGGTTCCCGGGGCAGACCGAGCAGTCGTTCACCGATGATGTTGCGCTGGACCTGGCTGGTCCCACCGGCGATGCGGCCGCCCGGTGCGGCCAGCATGCCAGCTGCGTCGCCACCCGCGAGCAGTCCTTCGGCTCCGGCCAGCCCGCCTCGCGTCATCGCGGCGTCGAACATCAACTCCGTGAGCCCGAGCTTCATCAACGACGCTGCGGTCGAGGCGACCGGCCCCTGCCTTCCGGCCAGGGCGCGGTAGGCCGTGCCGCGACCGATCAAGTTGGCGAGCTCGTCCCGCTCGATGGGTCCGAGCCGTCGGCCGGCCGCCATCGACGCCATCGCGGCGAGCCGGCGTTCGAGGCCGATCACGCTCGCACCGATGTGCCCGCGCTCGTTCGTGAGTACCGCCATGCTCGACTCCCCAGCCGCCGTGGAGGGGACCAACCAGTGCGTCGGCCGGCAGGGCGACATCGGTGAAGAAGACCTCGTCGAACTCCGCGGCGCCCGTCATCTGGCGGAGCGGACGGATCTCGATGCCCGGCGAGGCCATGTCGACGCAGAAGCACGAGATGCCCTGGTGCTTGGGGACCGCAGGGTCGGTGCGCGCAGGAGGATGCCCCGGTTGCTGTAGCGGCCGCCCGAGCACCACACCTTCTGGCCGTTGACGACGAATCCCTCGCCGTCGGGGATGGCGGAGGTGGTGAGGCCGCCGAGGTCGCTGCCGGCACCCGGCTCGCTGAACAACTGGCACCACACGTGCTCGGCCTGCAGCGTCGCTCGCAGGTGACGGGCTTGCTGAGCGGGTGTCCCGAACTGCAGCAAGGCGCCGGCCGTCAACACCAACCCGACCATGTTGAGCATCGGCGGCACCGCGGCTCGGGCGCACTCCTCCATCCAGATGCTGTGGTGCGTCACGCTGAGCCCCTGCCCACCGTGCTCGGCCGGCCAGTGCAACCCGGCCCAACCGTGGGCGGCGAGGTGTTGCTGCCAACCGACGGCTTCTTCGATCAGATCGGGTGGGCAGATCGCGCCGTAGTCCCTGGGTGCATGCGCTCGGTGCTGGGCGAGCCATGCCGCCGCACGGGCCCTGAACTCCTCGGTGGATTCCCGGGCGTCGGTCACGACTGCGCACCGTAGACCGCCGTCCTCCGGTGAGAGACCTCGCAGAAGCCGACCAGAGAAATGCCGGAAGAAGGTCCTTGAGACTTCAGGGAAACGTGTCGATAGGAGCCGTGTACACCGTTCTCCCCGAGGAGCAGTTCGATGCGTATCACGATCACCACCCGCCTTGGCGCCCTGGCGGGTACTGCGATCGCCGCAGTACTCCTGGTCGCCGCCTACGGAACCCACCAGTCGAGCGCGCTGGCTGAGGCGTCCACGCAGCTGTCGGCAGCTCCGGCCGTCATCCAGCAGGCCACGCTCGCCGACATGTACCACGACGCGACCCGCTCGGATGTGTACCGGGCAGTGATCGCGACCGATACGCAATCCATCGCGGACATCGGCGAGACGGTCGACGAGGACATCGCCAACCTCCGCGGCGCTGCTCGAAACGGCGGCCGGAAGCGGGTTGTCGCCGTCGGTCACAGCGGCCGTCGAAGCGGTCCTGCCGGGCGTCGATGAGTACTCCTTGGCCGCATGGCAACTCCTCGATGCGAAGGCCGACGGCCAATCGATCGTGGCCGCCGAGGCCGCCTTTCTCGAGTCGTTCAAGGCGCTCGAGGAGACCCTTCCTGCCGTGCCGGCCGCGGTCAATGCTCGAGTCGACGAGCTGGTCGCCGAGGTCGAGGACGTCCGCTCGGCATCGCTGCGCGGTTCGATCCTGTTCGTCGTCGTAGGCATCGTCGCCTTCGGCGTGATCGCGGTGTTGGTCGGTCGGTCCATCGTGCGCCCGGTGCGGCGCGCCGTCGACGTACTCCGACTCGTGGCCGCGAGCGATCTGCGAACCCGGCTCGAAGTGGCCGGTTCCGACGAGCTCACCGACATGGGCAACGCGTTGAACACTGCGCTCGACAACCTGACCGGTGTCCTCACCGAGATCGGGGATCACGCCGGTTCGGTGTCGTCGTCGTCGAGCCAGTTGATGGCGGTGTCGACGCAGCTGGCCTCCACCGCCAACGAGACCTCGGCCCAGGCCGGATTCGTCGCCGCCGCTGCCGGGCAAGTGTCGCTCAGCGTCGGCGGCCTCGCGGAGGGCACTGGCGAGATGACCGCCGCGATCCAAGAGATCTCTCAGAACGCCCAGGATGCCGTGCACGTGGCCACCACCGCCGCTGACGTGGCGATCGCCACGAACGCCACGGTCGCCAAGTTGGGGGCCTCCTCGGCAGAGATCGGATCAGTGGTGCAGACGATCACCTCGATCGCCGAGCAGACCAACCTGCTGGCGCTGAACGCCACCATCGAGGCCGCCCGGGCCGGCGAGGCCGGCAAGGGATTCGCCGTGGTGGCCCAAGAGGTCAAGGAGCTCTCGCGGGCCACGGCGTCGGCCACTGCCGACATCGCGGTGCGCATCGCGGCCATCCAGAAAGACGCCGACGCAGCGGTCGAGGCGATCGCCCAGATCACCGACATCATCGGTCGGGTCGGCGAGACGCAGTCCTCGATCGCCTCGGCGGTCGAGGAGCAGACGGCGACGACCAACGAGCTCGGCCGCAACGTCAGCGACGCCGCCAGTGGTTCGAGCGAGATCGCCGAGAACATCGACGGGATGGCCCACACCGCCAGAGAAGTGGCGTCGGGCGCCGAACAGACTCAGCAGACGGCGACGCAACTGGCCGGTCTGGCCTCTCAACTCCACGAGCTCGTGTCGTCGTTCCGACGCTGAGTCCGCCATGCGGTGCTCGCCCTCGGGGAGGGGGCGAGCACCGCATCGGTCGTTGTCGGGCGCCGGCAGCTGTTCTGGTCGGGCGAATCAGCCGAGCAGGGCTTCCAACGCCTCGGTGAACACGGCGTCATGGTGCTCGACATCGGGAGCGGTGTGGTGCGGCGAGAACAGCGCCATGTTGTGGAACGGCGTCAGCAGGATGCCTCGGTTGATGGCGAACAGGTGCATGAAACGATCGAGTTCGTCGTCGATCGCGGCGGCGGCCTCGGCGCCGTTCTTCGGCGGCGAGGCGAACCAGTACTCCGCTCGGGAGCCCAGCTGCTGGACGTGCCAGTCGACATCGGCGGCTTCGTAGGCTCGACGCACGCCCTCGGTCCAGGCGGTGGCGAGCGGGATCATGTGGGCGAAGTCCTCGGGGCGCAGTGTGCTCGACAGCGTGGCGCGCACCGCGGCGATGGCGAGGGCGTTGCCCGACAACGTCCCACCGACCCCGCTCACATCGACCGAGGACGACCGGAGGCTCTCGGTGAGGCGATCGGCGACTTCGGCGGTCATTCCGTACGCGGCGGCCGGCATGCCCCCGCCGATGGTCTTCCCGATGACGAAGAGGTCGGGCTCGAGACCCCATTCACGGACACAGCCGCCGGGTCCCGCACAGATCGTGTGGGTCTCGTCGAGCACGAGCAGGGTGCCTGCCGCGCGAGTCGCCCGTCGCACGGCATCGTGATAACCCGCGTCGGGGAGCACGATGCCGATGTTCGTCAATGCCGGCTCCATCACCACGCATGCCACGTCGCCGGGGGCAAGGGCCGTGACGAGCGCGTCGATGTCGTTGAACGGGACCACACGGGTCGTCGTCGCCACGTCGACAGGTGCGCCGATCGCCCCGGGCCGCTCCACGGTGCGCCCGGTCGGGTCGAGCACGGCCAGCGTCTCGTCGACGGTGCCGTGGTAGCACCAGTCCATCACCACGATCTTCGGCCGCCCGGTGAGGTGCCGGCAGAACCTCAGGACGAAGCGGTTGGCGTCGGTTGCGGTCATCGCCAGCTGCCAGATCGGCAGTCCGAAGCGACGGCTCAACTCTTCGGCGACCCACGCCGCGTCGCGATTCGGCAGCATCGTGGTGATGCCGCGCCGCGCCTGCGCAAAGAGGGCATCGGCCACGTGTTCGAGCGCGTGGCCCACCATGGCGCCGGTGTCGCCGAGGCAGAAGTCGACGTATTCGAAGCCGTCGACGTCGGTGAACCGGGCGCCGGCGGCACGGTCGAAGAACAGTGGGAACGCACCGGGCCACCGTGTCATCCACGGCATCGGGACGCCGGCCAGCAGGTGCCGCGCCGCCGTCTCGGCGAGCTCCCGGGAGCGAGGGTGCGTCCGAGCGAACCGGGCCTCTTCTCCCTCGAGCAGGCCCGCCAACCGTGTTCGATCGATGACCCTCCCCATTCCGCCGGAGGCTACCCACCGGATTCTGATCGCGTTTGGTGTACCCCCGGGGTACACCAAAACGCGATCAGAATCCTGGGTTCAGGGGGCGCTGAAGACGGCGAGCTTACCCTTTTGGTAACCGTCGATCTCGACGTCGAAGTCGGCACGCATCACGCCTTTGGCGAACAGCGGCACCGTTCGATTGGGCACCGGCTGGCCGGGCTCGAGCGTGCCCCACAGCTTGATGTGACGGCCCGGGTTGGAGTCGTTGAAGTTCGCGGCGAGCACGTTGAGGACCTCGCGCAGGTTCTCCGGCCCGTCCTCGCCGATCCGGCCGGCTCTTGACCCACGCGTCGACGATCTCCTTCGGGTACTCGACGATCGCGCCGCCGGCGCTCGCCGCGAGCTTGAGGTCGCAGGCGACGGCCGCAGAGCAGAACCCCTCGGCCGTCACGTACAGCGCGGCGTAGGCCCGGCGATTGGCCACGGTGAAGAGCATCGGTGCCTGCGCCTTCGTGACGAAGGCGGAGACACCGAGCAGGCCGGTGATGGCCGAGCTCAGACCCGTTGGCATCAGGCAGCCGGATCGGCATCCCCGACATGGTCAGGCCAGGAACGGCGTGAGCACCTCGCGGAAGATGTCTCCGTCGAACGGCTTGGCGATGAGGAACTTGGCCCCGTTGGCCGAGGCCAGCTCGCGCATGTCGGCGGTTCCTTCGGACGTGACGAATCCGAACTTCACCTGGTTGCCCTGGGCGCGGAGGTTCCGGAGGAAGTCGATGCCGTTCAGCTCGGGCATGTTCCAGTCGCGAGAGGACCAGATCGGGTCCGAACGCGCTCGACCTTGTCGAGGCCGTCGCGGCCGTTCTCGGCTTCCTCGACCTCGTGCTCGTCGAAGCCGGCCTGGCGAAGCGTCCGGCGCACGATCATGCGCATCGCCTTGCTGTCGTCGACGATCAGGATCTTCATCGTGTTGCTCCTTCGGGAGATGGTGGTGGTGGTCGGGGTCCGAGGCACGACGCAGGACGGTGACGAGCATCGGCTGGTCCTCGGTCGAGGAACGCCGAGTGGGCGCACTCCTCGCTGAGCGGGAACGACAAGAAGTCGTAGTCCGACGACCGTCGGCAGCGACAGCTGCGACGGCCCGGGAACGAGGGACTTGATGTTCCCGCCGATCATGTTGGCGATCTCGCCGAGGGCATCGGCGATCTCGTCGGCAGTGGCCTCGCCCGGGTCCATGCCGAACATCGTCTCGGTGATGCGTGCGGGCCAGCGGGCGGGTGCAGCGCACGAGCACCGAACCCTGCCAGCCGCCGGTGATGTTCACCATGCCGACGACGTGGAGCTCGTCGTCCGGAGGCTCGGGCAGCGTCGGCTTCGATGGGGAGGCAGAGCACCGACTCCCACACCTGCAAGGTCAACGCGTTGATGTCGTCGCTCGTGGGGTCCACGAGTCCTCCTTTCTTGACCGGCGTACCGGCATTGGGCGCTCCAAGACGGAAGCAGCCGGCGCGATCGAGCTCGACCCGCTGGAACGAGGGGTCGATGTTGAGCGTCGTCTCGCCCGCGCCGAGGAACAGATAGCCGTCGGGCGCCATCAGATTGGCGACCTTGGCCGAGGATCCTCTTCCTGGTCGGCACGTCGAAATAGATCATGACGTTGCGGAGGAAGACGATGTCGGGCTTCGGCATCGTCGGCCAGGTCGTCGATGAGGTTCAGCTCACGGAACTCGACCGATGCTGGTGGGCCTCGGCATTGATCTTCCAGTGAACGCCGTCGCGTTCGAAGTGCTCGCACCAGCACTGGCGTCGGGATACCCCGGTTGACCTCGAGCTGCGAGTACGTGCCCTGCTCGGGCCTTGGCGAGGACCTCGGTGGAGAGGTCGGTCCCGATGATCTTGACCCGCCAGTTGGCGAGTTCGGGGAAGTGATCCTGGAGCACCATCCAGATCGTGTACGGCTCCTGGCCGCTCGAACAGGCGGCGCACCAGATCGTTGAGCGTCTTGGACGCCTGCCGCTTGACGATCAGGTCAGGCAGGATGTCCGTGCGCAGCGCGTCGAACGGTCGGGCGTCGCGGAAGAACGACGTCTCGTTGGTGGTCATCGCCTCGACGATCCGCTGGCTCAGGCGTGGTGTGGGCCGGGTACGGAGCTCGGCGATCAGCTCGACGTGCGACGCCATGCGTCTCTTCGCGTGCCAAGGTGTTGAGCCGGGAGGCGACGAGATACTCCTTGCCGGCCTCGAGCATGATCGCGGCGCGTTCCTGGACGAGCTTCTTGACGAACAGGAAGTCGGCGTGGCTGATCGTGCTCATCCGACCCTCCGCGCGGCGCCGCTCGCCGCGAGCACGTGCCTGCGCCGACTCGTTGGACGATCTCGGCAGCGATCCGGCTCGAGCGGGAGCACGGCATCGGCCAGGCCGGCCTGGGTGACGTGCCCGGGCATGCCCCAGACGACCGACGTCTGCTCGTCCTGGGTGACGACCTGGCCGCCGGCGGCACGAGCGATTCGACAGCCCTCGAGCCCGTCGGCACCCATGCCCGTGAGGATCACCGCGAGCACGTTGCCGCCGAAGACCTTCACGGCGCTCTCGAACATCGGGTCGACCGCTGGCCGGCACGAGTTGACCGGCGGGTCCCTGGGTGATCCGGACCCGTCCGGTCGGGCGTGTTCGGATCGAGGACGAGATGGTGGTCGCCGGGTGCGAGCACGGCGTGCCCGGCCTGCAGCGCAGCGCCGTCGACGCCCTCCGTCACCGGGATCGTCCCGACTTGCGTGAGCCGCTCGGCGAACAGCGTCGTGAACATCGGCGGCATGTGCTGGGTGATGATCACGGGGACCGGCAGATCCTTGGGCAGCTGGGCCCAGAGGGTGGCGAGCGCGTTCGGTCCGCCGGTCGAGGAGCCGATCATGACGAGATCGACCCGGCCGGCGCGGTCGCGCTCCACGGGCCTCGAGTGCCGGCAAGCGTCGTCTGGGGACGTCGTTCCGGTCGATCCGGGCGACGCCGGTTTGGGGGCACTGCGGGTTTCGTCGAGCGACGGGCGAAGCGATCCGAGCGTCGGCCCGCTCGCAGGGCTGATCGCGGCGGAGAGGCGCAAACCCTGCGGTCCGTGCCACGGGGGCGATCGAGCGCACGGTGGGTGCTGTCTCGATGCGTTCGAGACCGACGGACCGCCGGCACAGGGCGTGCACCTTGGGGATCAGCTCGTTCCGGATGGCCTGCATGCCCTGGGTGATGCTGCCGACGTTCGCCGGCTTGGTCACGTAGTCCGACGCGCCCATCGAGAGTGCGTCGAGCGTCGCCGAGGCGCCGGACTGGGTCAGCGTGGAGAACATGATGACCGGGAGACGTGGATGGGTCTTGCGGATCTCTCGCAAGGCCTCGAGCCCGTTCATCTCCGGCATCTCGATGTCGAGGGTGACGAGGTCGGGCTGGAGCTCGGCGACCTTGGCGACGCCCGATCTTTCCGTTGCTCGCCGTGCCGACGACCTCGATCATCGGGTCCTCGGACAGTACGTCGGACGACCAGACGTCGTACGACCACCGAGTCGTCGACGACGAGCACTCGGATCGGTTTCATGAGGGATCCTGTCGGTTCCGATCAGCGCTTGAACGAGCTGATGAGCGGGTGGAGTTCGGCCGGCGAGCTCGGCGAGCTGGGCAGTGGTCGGGCGGGTCTGCTCGACACCGGCTGCGACATTGCGGTCGGCCGACGATCAGGCAGGCGAGGTGATCCCGAGGAGATCGAGCTTCTCGGCGATGACCTCCTTGGTGAACGGCTTCATCACGTACTCGCTCGCGCCGGCGGCGAGGGCTCGGACCACCTGCGCGATCTCGGTCTCGGTCGTGACCATCACGATCGGGATGTGGCGGCGGGCGGGGTTGGCACGCACTGCCCGGATCAGCTCCAGCCCGTTCATCTCGGGCATGTTCCAGTCGACCAGCATCACGTCGGGCGGCTCGATGCTCGTCGAGTCGCTCCAGCGCCTCGCCGCCGTGTCCGGCCTCGGCGAACTCGTCGAATCCGAGCTCGGCCAGCATCCGCCTGCAGCATCATCCGGACGGCCCGGGAGTCGTCCACGACCAGAGCTCGCATCGTCGCTCCTCTGGTCAGACCGCGGCCGCGGCCGGGTCGGCGATCACTCGCTTGGTGTCGAGCTCGAGCAGCAGCACACCGTCGAGCTTGTAGGCCCCGACGATGAGGTCGCGGGCGGCCGCCGGTGGTCGGCGTCGGGTGCCGGCTCGAAGGCCTCCGGCCCGACCTCGACCACGTCGCCGATCTTGTCGACGAGCAGGCTCACCGGCCCGTCCTCGGCCCGGATCGACGATGCTCGAGCCGTGGATGCCCGCTTCGGGCCGTTCGGGCAGCTCCATCCGGCGGCGAAGATCGATCGCCGTGAGGATCAGGCCACGGAGGTTCATCAGGCCCTGCCACGACGGGCGGCGCACAGGGCACCCGCGTGAGCTCGTGGACCATCAGCACCTCCTGGACGTCGAGCACGTCGACGCCGTAGCACTGGCCGGCCAGCCAGAACGTGCACAGGCTCCGGGTCGATGTCGTGACGCTCACGCGTCCACCTCCACCAGGTCGTCGAAGAGCGACCCGACGACGCCGGCCAGGACCTGGTCGACGTCGAGCAGCTCCGTGACCCGGTCCGCGACCACCAGCGTGGACGTGACCTCGATCGCGAGTCGTCGGGCAACGCGATCTCGACGATGTCGACGATGCGGTCGACGATGATGCCGATCTGGCGGCCCCGCCAGGCGTGCACCACCACGGTGATGTGCTCGCCGACCTGGCCGCCGCCGTAGCCGCCGACGAGCTCGGACACCCGCACGAGCGGCAGGATGTCGCCGCGGTACTGGACGACGTCGCGGCCCCGCGTGTGTCTCGACCGTGTCGAGACCGGGATCTCCTCGAGCCGGGCGACGTCGGCCAGCGGGATGGCGACCCGGGTCGTCGGCGCCGGTCGCCACGATGAGCAACGGCGTCCGCTCGCCGTCGCAGTGGCTCGGCTGGTCGGTCTTGGCAGCCGCGTCGATCGTCGTCGTCGGGCCGCCATGAGTCGCCGGCGACAACCGGGCGATGCCGGCCACGTCGAGGATCAGGGCGACCCGGCCGTCGCCCATGATCGTGGCGCCCGAGAACACCGGCGACCGTTGCGCAGCATGCGGCCGAGCGGCTTCACCACGATCTCCTCGGTGGCGACGACGCCGTCGACGACGAGGCCGAACTGCTGGCCGTCGGCCGACAGCACGGCGATGGTGAGCGCACTCGGCGTCGTCCGGCCGGCGGTGAGCCCATGACCTCACGCAGGTAGACGAGCGGGAGCAGGTTGCCGCGGAGGCGGTAGACCGGGGAGTCGTGCAGCAGCTCGACCGCCGCGCGAGCCCGCTCGCCGTCGACCCGGACCAGCTCGAGCACCTCGCGCTGGGGGATGGCGTAGCGGTCGCCGTGCGCAGTTGATCGAGCAGCGCCGGGACGATCGCCAGGGTCAGGGGGATCCGGACCCGCAGCGTGGTGCCCTGGCCGAGCTCGCTCGTGCACCTCGACGGTGCCGCCGATCTTCTCGATGTTGGTCTTCACCACGTCCATGCCGACGCCTCGGCCCGAGACGTTGGTGACGGCCGCGGCGGTCGAGAAGCCGGGCGAGGAAGATCAGGTGCATCGCCTCGCGGTCGCTCATCGCGTCGGCCTGGGCGCTGGGTGATCAGCCGCGTTCGACAGCGCCTTGGCCTTGACCCGGTCGACGTCGATGCCGGCGCCGTCGTCGGCTGATCTCGACGATGACCTGGCCGCCCTCGTGGTGGGCCCGCATCCTGAGGGTGCCCTCGGCCGGCTTGCCGGCGGCCACCCGGACCTCGGGCAGTCTCGATGCCGTGGTCGACGGCGTTGCGCACCACGTGGGTGAGCGGGTCCTTGATCGCCTCGATGATCGTCTTGTCGAGCTCGGTCTCCTCGCCCTCGGTCTCCATCCGGACCTGCTTGCCGCAGGCGGCGGCGAGGTCGCGCACGACTCGGGGGAACTTCGACCACACCGTGCCGATCGGCTGCATGCGGGTCTTCATGACGCTCTCCTGCAGCTCGCCCGGTGACGAGGTCGAGCCGCTGGGAGGCGGCCAGGATGGCCGGTTCGGCCTGCGCCGCCGATGTGCTGCAGGATGTTGTTGCGGGCGAGCACCAGCTCGCCGACCAGGTTCATCAGCCGGTCGAGCACGTCGACGTCGACTCGGATCGTGCTCTCGGCGAGGCTGGGCCTGCCCGTCGGTCTGCCGCCGGGCGATGTCTTCGACCACGATCGGGTTGCACCGCGCCGTGGTCGACGAGGATCTGGCCGAGCTTGCGGCCGTCGCCGAGCGACTGCTCGGCCAGGGCGATGCTCACCTGCTCGGGGGTGACGACGTCCCTCGTCCACGAGGATGAGGCCCATCGGCCGGGCGTCGCGACCGCGTCGGCGCCGTCGGCGCCGGTGCGGATGCCGGCCGGGAACGGCCTGGTCCGCGCTGCGGGCGGCGCCTCGACCGGCAGCGCTGGCCACGGCGCCTCGGCGACGGCTGCCCGACGGCGCCGGCGTCGGTGCTGCAGCGACGGTCGAGCAGCGTCGATCAGTTCGGCGTAGGTCGTTGTCGCCGTCGTTGCCGGTCGGACTCGATCGGACCGGAGCATCTCGCGCACCGCGTCGACCATGCTCAGCAGGCCGTCCATCTTCGGCCCGTCGAGCTCGAGCGATGCCATCGCGGAGCCGGCTCAGCAGGTTCTCACCGACGTGGGTGACGCCCTTCGAGCCTGGTGTAGCCGAGGAAGCCACACGTTCCCTTGATGGTGTGGATCGTCCGGAACACGCTGGCGAGGGTCCCGGGCTGCTTCGGATCGTCCTCGAGGCTTACCAGGTCCTGATCGAGGCGGTCGAGGTTCTCGTAGCTCTCCACGAGGAACTCCGCCACGACCTCGTCTTCATCGTTGACCATCGGTCTCCGCCTCGCCTCTGTCGGCCCAAGGGTCCCGGGCTCACGGCCACCCGGTCGTGCCTTGTATCGGCGCACGGTGGAGATCGTTCAAGGAGCGACACGGAGCGTGATGGCACCGACGCCCGATGTTCTTCCGGCCGCGACCGTCGGCGATCGGTCAGATGTCGGCGTCGGCCGACGCGGCACGCGCCGCATCGACGAAGAACGGCCGCCACGTCGGGGAAGTCGCCGCGAGTCGATGTGGACGCCGTCGGGTCGCAGCCCGGGCGCGAACTCGCCGCCCGGGCGGGCGGCGAGGAACCCGGCGAAGTCGAGAGACCGACCGCGGTCGTCGCGCTCGCGCGAGTGGCTTCGATCAGCTCGTTGTAGCGCTCGGCCCGGGCCGGGTCGTTCTCGACGAACGGCGGCTCGCCCGTGAAGCCCGGGTTCGGCAGGACGAACAGGTGGGGGAGGGTGGCCCATACCGACGCGGCGCCGCCGGCGCTGAGCAGGTCGGCGGCATGACGTCATGCGCCCGGTCATCCATTCGTCGAAGTCGGGCTCGCCGATGTGGGACCAGCCGACGCCGGGCACCTCGCGGTCGGACAGGTCGGCGACTCCGCCGACGACGACCACGACATCGGGGTCGAAGCGCCGATCACCTCGGGCAGCTGTTCGAACCACTCGTCGCAGCTCGCGCTCGGTGCGCCGGGGCAGGTTGAGGTAGCGGATCGGCGTCGCCCCGCCGATCCCGCAGCCGACGGCGGGGAACGCCCGCACGTCGACGCCGTCGTGCTCGAGCATCGCCTCGGTGACGCCGAGCGACAATGACCAGCTCGTGGAGTCGCCCACGAACAACACCCGCTCCAGCGGTTCGGACGACCGGCGCGGCAGTGGCGAGCGGTGGCCCGGCGGTTTCCCCGCCGGCCCCACCGCCGATCCAGGAGTGGCGATTGCCGCGGCGGTATCGGTGGCCGGCTCGTCGAGCGCGGGGCCGGCGACGGGCTCCATGGTGAGCAGGCGGCTCCGGGCCTCGGCGATCGCTCGCTCGTCGACGGGCGCCGGTCCGGGGGACGGCCAGGATGCGGCGATGGAGACAGCGGCCGCCGAGAGCCCACCGATCGCGAGCGGCAGCCGCCCCTGGCGCCATCGTCGCCCGACGCGCACGGGCTCTTCGACGACGCGGTACAGCAGGGCGGCGAGGCCGCACCGTCAGCCCGAGACGTGCGAGGGTCCGAACGATCGAAGTGGTGGCCCACGCATCGGCACGGCGTGAGCAGGAACACCGGCCAGTGGATCAGGTACACGCGAGTAGCTCACCCGGCCGAGCGGCAGCCATCGGTCGCCGGGCCAGCACCGAACGCACGATGCGGCCATGGAGGCATTCGACGATGACCACCATGCTGGCGAGGGCGTTGGCGAACGTGGCCCAGGGGAACAGCGCATGGGCTCCCGAGCTCGACCGTGGTCCAGATCACGACCAGCCCGACCACCCCGACACGCCGCCGAGGACGCCGACCGGACTGGCGGCGAGTCGCGCTGCGACCGCTGTGCCCCGGCGCGACGACAGCAACACCGCGAGGAGCGAGCCGATGAGGATCTCGGCCGGCGCGGGTGTGGGTGCCGTAGTACGCAGCGTCGAACGAGCTGGTGGCCGAGACGGCCAGGCTCGCCGTGATGGCGAGGGTCAGGACTGCCGCGAACGTGCCGATCCGACCGCGGGTGAGTCGGTACAACCCCCACGCCGCGACCGGGAACACCAGGTAGAACTGCTCCTCGATGGCGAGTGACCAGTAGTGCTGGAACGGGGAGGGGCTGCCGAACAGCTCGGCGTACCCCTGGCCGGTACCGAGATGCCACCAGTTCGACAGGTAGGTGAGGGCGGCCGCCGTGTCTCCCGTGGGGATGCTTCGGCCCGACACGGACCATGCCGCCACGCTCACGGCGGCCACGACCGCGGCGGCGGGCATCAAGCGGCGCAGGCGCCGGGCCGTGAATCGCACCGGGCGGAATCGGCCGGTGCGGGACAGCTCGTCGAGCACCAGGCGCGTGATCAGGAAGCCCGAGAGGGTGAAGAACGTCGAGACCGCGAGGAAGCCTCCCGGCAACCAGGCCGCTGGGAGGTGGTAGACGACCACGGCAACGACGCACAGGGCTCGCAATCCGTCGATCGCCGGCTCTCGCTCAGCGATGCCGACGGCCGGGCGTGGGGTGAAGTTGCTCATCGTCGCGGCGTGGTCGTGCTCGTCGTTCACCCTTGGTCCATCCGCCGTGATCGTCTCGGGCGACGGCAGGTCGCCGAACGTTACCGCTCGGGATCGAGCTGACGACAGGGCGATCGGGGTCTGAGTGCTCACGATTCGAGAGGTCTAGCTCGCCCAGAGTGGTCGCGAGACCTCTTCGCGGGAGATTGAGTCCCCAGGACCAGAGCGATTGCGGCAACCGGGCCGAACATGGGTGGCGGCGGGCGCTTACCGTAGGGCCGTGACCGCGACGACGACTCCGCCGCCGACCGGGTCGACCGAGCACTGGTGGGGACTCCTGGCCCGGCTCCTCACCGATCGCCGGGTGATCCTCGTGGTCGAGCGGGCAGGGGGCGGCGCAAGAGTGGAGGCCGAGCTCCACCGCCTGGGCGTCGCCGAGATCCTCGTTGTCGTACCGGACGACCTCGAATCCGCCCGGGTTGTCGACCAGATCGACCGCTTCGATCCCGACCGGCGGGCAGTCGCGTTCGCTCCGGGCGGCAGCGAGGTCGCCTCGCTCGCCGGTCGACCGTTCCTCGCCCACCGGCGACCCGCCTGGCTGGCGCTCGACGACAAGACCACGATCGACCGGCTCTGGGATCGCGCGGGTGTGCCGCGGGTCCTGAGCGAGACCGTGGATCTGGACGATGGGGCGTTGTGGTCGGCGGCCCGCCGGATGGACGAAGGAACAGGCACCGTGTGGGCGGCCGATTCCACCGGCGGGTGGCACGGGGGTGCCGAACTGGTCCGGCGGGTCACCACCACCACCGAAGCGGTGGCCGCGCGCGACTGGTTCACGGGCCGGTGCCGCCGCGTGCGAGTGATGCCCTACCTCGACGGCATTCCCTGCAGCATCCACGGCATCGTGGTGGGCGATCGAGTGGTCACCCTCCGCCCGGTCGAGCTGCTGGTGCTCGGTTCGCCCGACGGCCGGTTCGTCTACACCGGGTGCGCCACCGGGTGGGACCCACTGCCCGACGACCGCCGCCAGCTCCGCGACATCGCCAACGCCGTAGGACGCCGCCTGGCGGTCGAGGTCGGGTTCCGCGGCGCGTTCACCGTCGACGGCGTGATGACGGCCCGCGGGTTCCGGCCGACCGAGCTCAATCCCCGTCCGGGAGCAGGGCTCGGCGTCCTCGCCCACCGCCTCGACCTCCCGGTGGCGCTGTTGCTCGACGCCATCGTCCACGACCCCGGACTCGACTGGCGGGTCGAAGAGTTGGAGGCGATCTGGGTGGCGCACGCCGACGCCCATCGAGCCGGCGTGACGGCTCGCATCGCGTCGCCCGGACTCCCGACGGTCGAAGAACGCTCGCTGGTGCACGTCGACGGCGTCGTTCGCCCCGCCGCGGTCGGCGAACTGCCCGACCTGCGGCTGTCGATCTCCGGCGCGGAGGGACGAGGCGGCTCGCTCGTCCGGGCCCGGATCTGCCTCGACCGGCTGCCCGCCGGCGAGAGCGCCGCTCGCCTCGTTGCCGCGTTCTGGGCCTACGTCGATGGCCGCTACGGGCTCGGCCTCGGACCGCTGCGGCCCGCCGCCGACCGGCGGGCGTAGTCTCCGCGTCCATGGATTTCGAGCTGCCCGCCGAGGACGATCCTCGCCGGCTCGCCGTGCGGGCCTGGTTGGCCGAGCACCCGTCGCCCACCGGTCGGGTCCTCGCGGCCGCCGGCTACGTCGCGCCCCATTGGCCGGCACCGTGGGGCATCGGCGCCGATCCGATCCACCAGCTGATCATCGACGACGAGCTGAACCGGGCTCGAGTACGCCGGCCCGTGAACCCCATCGGGATCGGCTGGGCCGGTCCCACGATCCTGTTCGGTGGTTCCGACGCCCAGCGGGACCGCTACCTGCCGGCGATCCTGTCGGGCGAGGAGTTCTGGTGCCAGCTGTTCAGCGAGCCCGAGTCGGGGAGCGATCTCGCCAACCTGGCCACCCGGGCGGTGCGCGACGGCGACGAATGGGTCGTGAACGGCCAGAAGATCTGGACCTCCGGCGCCCAATACGCCAAGTTCGGCATCCTGATCGCCCGGACCGACCCCACTGCCCCGAAGCACAAGGGCATCTCCTACTTCGTGTGCCCGATGGATGCGGCGGGCATCGAGTTGCGGCCGATCACCGAGATGACCGGTGGCCACACGTTCAACGAGGTGTTCTTCACCGACGTGCGGATTCCCGCTGATCACCTCGTCGGGGAGGTGAACGAGGGGTGGCGCCTCGCCAAGGTGACGCTCGGCAACGAGCGAGTGTCGCTGTCGTCGGGCGGCGTGCTGTGGGGGAGCGGCCCGACGTTCCCCGACGTGCTCGATCTGGTGCGCAAACAAGGCCCGGTGACTGATCCGGTGACCCGCCAACGGCTCGCCGAGTTGTACGTCGAACACACCGTGCTCGACCTGATCCGCCTCCGAACGCTGTCGGCCCGGCTCCGCGGTGAGCAACCGGGGCCAGAGGCGAGCATCCGCAAGACGCTCGCCGACGTCCACGGCCAGCACGTGATGAACCTCGTGAAGGACCTCCTCGGCGCCGAGGGGATGCTCACCGGCACCGCTGATCCCGGCTTCCGGCCGGGCACCGAGTCCCGCGACCTGAGTCCGGCGCGGCCCAGCGGTGGGTTGGACCACCCGGGCTGGCACGACGGCTTCCTGTTCTCGATGGCCCTGACCATCGGTGGCGGCACCTCCGAGGTCCAGAAGAACATCGTGGCCGAGCGGGTGCTCGGACTCCCTCACGAACCCGACGTCACCGCCGGGCTCGGTTGGGACGTTGCCCAGCGGGTCGGGCGATCGACGTGAGCACGGGGTCGGGCGCAGACCTCGTCGCGGCGGCCGTCGCGCTCGGTCCGCTCATCCGCGAACATGCCGATGCAGCCGAGGCCGATCGCCGCCTGCCCGCTCCGGTCGTCGCCGCCCTACGTGATGCCGGTCTGTTCCGGATGTGCGTACCCGAGGCGTACGGGGGGCCGGGCGCCGATCCACTCTCGATCGTCGACGCCATCGCTGCGGTCGCCACCGCTGACGGGGCGGCCGGGTGGTGCGTGATGATCGCCAGCACCACCTCGGCGATGTCGATGGTGCTCGATCCGGCCGTCGCCGCCGAGATCTACGCCGACCCGTTGGTCATCACCGGAGGGGCGTACGCGCCGTCCGGCCGGGCCGAACGGATCGACGGGGGTTGGCGCGTGTCGGGGCGATGGCAGTGGGGCAGCGGCACCGATCACTGCGACTGGATCACGGCTGGCGCGCTCACCCACTCGGGCGAGCTGCGCCTGGTGTTCGTGCCAGCAGCCCAGGTGCAGTTGATCGACACCTGGTTCTCGAGTGGGTTGCGCGGCACCGCATCGGGCGACTTCGAGATCACCGATGTCGCGGTTGCCGACCGGTACACCGTGCGGCCCGGCATCACGCCACCCACCGTCGACAGCCCGCTCGCCCGGTTCCCCCTGTTCACCTTGCTCGCTTCGGGGGTGGCAGCGGCGTGCCTCGGAATGGGCCGGCGGGCGATCGACGAGCTCGTCGCCCTCGCCCAGGGCAAGCGGCCGGCGTTCTCGACCCGGACGCTGGCGAAGTCCGAGATCACCCAGCTCGAGATCGCCCGGGCCGAATCGGCGTGGAGTGCCGCCCGGGCATTCCTGCGCGACGAACTGGCCACGGCGTGGGCGGCCGCCCAGGACGGCCAACCTGTGACCGTGGAGCAGCGAGCCCGCATCCGGATGGCGTGCACGCACGCCGCCACCGAGTCGGCGCGAGCGGTCGACCGCTGCTACGACCTGGGTGGCGGATCGTCGGTGTTCGCGAGCAACCCCCTGCAGCGCTGCTTTCGCGACGTGCACACCGCGACCCAACACATCATGGTGTCCTCGCGCCCGATGCAGACGGCCGGCAAGGTGCTGCTGGGCGTGCCGGTCGATACGGCGACGCTGTGAACATCGGCTGGTCGCGCCGGCTCGTCGGGCGGTGGGCCATGAGCGACGAGTCACTGGCGACGATCCGCATCGAGCGTGAGGGCGACGTGCTGGTGGCCACGATCGACCGGCCGGGAAGCGACCTCAATGCCGTCGATGCCACGCTGCACCACGATCTCGGCGAGTTGATGCGGCGCCTGAAGCGCGAGCGGAGCGCACGAGCCGTCCTGCTCACGGGGTCGAAGCGAGCGTTCAGCGCAGGCGGCGATTTCGCCTGGTTCCCCGAACTCTCGTCGGTCGAGGCGCTCGATGACCTCAGGCGCGATGCGAGGCAGATGATCTGGGATCTCCTCGATGTGGAGCTTCCCATCGTGGCTGCGCTCAACGGGCCCGCCATCGGGCTCGGCGCGTCGGTGGCGCTGTTGTGCGACGTGGTCGTGATGGCCGACACCGCCACGATCGCCGACCCGCACGTACGGGTCGGGATCGTCGCCGGCGATGGCGGCGCGGCGATCTGGCCGCTCCTCCTCGGTCCGTTGCGCGCCAAGCAGTACCTGTTGACGGGCGACCCTGTCAGCGCCGCGGAGGCCGAGCGGCTCGGCCTCGCCACCGAGGTGGTGGCGCCCGAGCTGTTGGGTACCCGCGCCCTCTGGTGGGCCGAGCGACTCGCGGCCGGTGCCCCGCTCGCGGTGCGCGCCACCAAGCTCGCCGTCAACCAGCAGGTCAAGCGGGCCCTGCTCGACAGCTTCGATCTGTCGGCGGCGAGCGAACTGTTGACGTTCCTGTCGGCCGACCACCGCGAAGCACTCGCCGCGCTCTCCGATCGCCGGCCACCTCGATTCGAAGGGCGCTGATGCCGGCCGCTGGTCGAACAGGTGGCCGCCCAGCACAGCCAGCCGCCCGAGGTACGGTCCGGTCCGATGGATGCACTCGCTGCCCTGATGACGACTCGCGCGATCCGACGGTATGCGCCCACCCCGGTGGCGCCTGAGCTGATCGAGCAGTGCCTCGCTGCGGCACAGCAGGCGCCGAGCGGTGGGAACGTGCAGCCCCAGCAGTACGTGGTGGTCACCGACCCCGGGCTGCGCGACGAGATCGGCCGGTTGTACCGGCAAGCGTTCGATCGCTACGAGGCGTCCCTGCCCGACGCGACCGGGTTCCGCGACCCGGCCGACGCTGCGAGCTGGACCCGCACCCGGCAGGCGTCGCGTCACCTGGCGGATCACCTGGCCGAGACCCCGGTGCTCGTGATCTTCCTGCAACCATTGCTCCCGTGGGCGCCCGCCGATGCGGAGGGACCGATGGACATCGGCAGGCTCGACGCGTCGGTGTACCCCGCAGTCCAGAACTTCTGTGTCGCGGCGCGCGCCCTCGGGCTGGGAACTGCCGTCACCACGGTCATCAGGATTCACACTGCCGAGGTGCTCGAGCTGATCGGGGTGCCCGAGGGGCGCTTCGAGATCGCGGCCCTCGTACCGCTCGGCTACCCGACCGGTTCGTTCGGCGTGGCTCGGCGCCGACCCGCACCGCGCGCCACCCACTGGAACCGCTGGAAGGGCACCCGTCCGGAGTGAGCGCCGGTCCCACGGATGGCGATGCGGTCGTGGGGCGTGGCAAGGTCGGATCCATGACCGCCACCGCGAACGACCGTCTCGTCGTCGACATGCTCGACCCCGAGCTGTACCGGCGCAACCCCCACGAGGTCTGGACGTGGATGCGCGCCAACGAGCCGGTGTATCGCGACACCCGCAACGGCCTGTGGTGCGTCACCCGCCACGCCGACCTGCTCGAGGTCGAACGCCGGTCGGCGGTGTTCTCCAGCCAGCAGGGGTATCGGGCGATCTGGTCGCCCGAAGAGATCAACATGATCGCCCAGGACGACCCGCGTCATCGCCAGCAACGCGGACTCGTTCATCACGCCTTCACCCGCCAAGCGATCGCGGCGCGAGCCGACGAGTTGCACGCCCTGGTCGACGAGCTGATCGGTCTGGTCATCGATCAGGGCGCGATGGAGGTGGTCGAGTCGTTCTCCGGACAGCTCCCGGCTCGGTTGACGTGCCGGCTCCTCGGCTACCCGGAGTCGATGTGGCCGCAGGTGAAGAGCTGGAGCGAACGGTTGATGCGCATCGACATGCGCGAACGCGATGGCGAGACCTTCACCGACTTCTTCGACGCCAACATGGAGTTCGCCACCGCGCTCGGCGATGTCGCGAAAGAGCGCATCGGTTGTCCTGCCGACGACCTCATCTCGACCTGGATGCACGCCAAGATCGACGGTGAGCCGCTGTCGCCGGCGGCGATCGTCCACGAGGTCGGGCTGTTCATCTCGGGTGGCGCCGAGACCACCCGGACGGCGCTCAGCCACGGATTGCGCACGTTCTGCGATCACCCCGAGCAATGGGACGCACTGGCCGAGGACCCCGCGCTGGTCCCCGGCGCCGTCGAAGAGGTGCTGCGCTGGGTCACCCCGCTCAACCAGATGTTCCGACGAGCGCTCGCCGACGACCACGTCGGTGATCAGCCCGTTCGCCGGGGCGACCGCGTGCTGCTGCTGTATCCGTCGGCCAATCGTGACGAGGCGGTGTTCGCCGACCCGTTCACGTTCGACATCCGCCGCTCACCGAACCCGCAGGTGGCGTTCGGCTTCGGCACCCACCTCTGCCTCGGGATCAACCTCGCCCGGGCCACGCTGGCCACCGCGTTCACCGAACTGCCGCGTCGGATCACCAATCTGCGCGCCGTCACCGAACCCGACGTGGAGCCGAACATCTTCGCCCGCGCAGTCCGTCGTTTCGACCTCGCCTTCGACAAACGCTGAGCGTCACGTCGCCATGTCGACCATCGCGACGGCCGTCCATCGTGCCGCCGGCTGGATCACCGACCGAGGAGCGCCGGGAGCTCGCCGAGCGTCGAGACCATGGCGATGTCGCGCGGGGCGTTCGGGCCATTCGTCGAGCCAGCGGTTCAACCAGACCGCCCGCATCCCTGCGCCGTGGGCCCCCAGCACGTCGGTGCGCACGGAGTCGCCGACGTAGGCGCAGCGCGCCGGGTCGACACCGAGGGCATCGGCCACCTGCCGGAACGGGCGGGGGTCGGGCTTCGGGGCATCGGCAGGCGCAGCTCACCGCCACCTCGAACCAGTCGAGCAGGCGCAGCCGTTCGACCTCGCCGGGCAGCTGGCTGGTTGTTCGAGAGCACGGCGAGGCGGAACTCGTCGAGCAGCACATCGAGCGTAGGGACAGTGTCGGCGAAGAACCCGACCCACAGCTCGTCCTCGAACCGCTCGAGCAGCAGGTCGCGCTCGGCCGGATCGAGGCTCGGGAGCGCTGCGGGCCAATGCTCGTGGCGATGGTGGTGCAGCGCCCAGGTGTTGCGGTGCCACACGTCGAGCGGAACCGGGGCGGAACTCCCAGCACACGGTCCGGCAATGCTCCTGGAGGGCGGCGACCACCTCGTCGTCGGCGAACTCGCCGAGGCAGCGCTCGATCGACCCCCACCAGTCGATGAGGGTGTCGTCGAGATCGAAGATCACCGCTTCGATGCCGGCCAGCGGCGCGACTCGGGTCACTCGTGCACGACGACCCGGCCTCGCATCGGCAGGGCGTCGATCGCCCACAGCATGTCCATCGCGGCGTTGGTGACCCGGACGCAGCCGTGGGAGGCCGGATAGTTCGGGACGCTCGCGGCGCCGTGCACGGCGACCCCGCCCGAGAAGAATCGCGGCCGGTACATCGTGCCGAGCGTGCCCTTCGTAGCGGGCTTCGTCGGAGACCCGGTAGACCCGGAAGTCACCGACCGGGGTGATGGCGACGCCGATCTCGCGCGCCCGCCGACCTTCTTGTTCTCCTCGTCGTAGTTCGCGGCCGTTGCCGGTCGAGACGTGGAGCACCCACTGCACCCGGCCCCCCTTGATCACGTAGGCGATCTGCTGGCTCTTGTCGACCTCGAGCAGGTCGGTCCCGGCTACGCCCGGAGTGGGCCGGCACAGCGTGGTGTTGATGCGCGGTCGCGGTCGCGTCGTCGGTGACTCCCGGTGGGATCAGGCCGCTCCAGAACTGGAACGCCATGACCGCCTGGGTGGTGGTGGCGCCGTAGTTGCCGTCGGCGGCGCTGAGCCAGAACCCGAGGTCGAGCAACCGCTGCTGGAGCACCGCGACCGCCGGCTTGCTGGAACCCTTGGTGATCGGGCCGGCCGCCGGCTGGCGAACCCCAGGCAGCCCGACGGGGTCGGGTCGGAGTTCTGCGGCGGGCCGAACGGCGCCGGCGCGAGCGCTGCCCAGGTAGAACCCGGCGACGTCGGCGATGCAGATGGCCGCCCTGCTCGGCGAACACGTCGAAGCCCCGAGCCGAGACACGGGCACCGTCGCGTGGTTGGCCAGCACCTGAGCCGCCCGACCAGGTTGAGCGTCGAGGTGGAACGTGACCGCACCGCCGGGATCGTTGGCACCCGCCGGGGTCACGCTGAGTGTACCCGGCCGCCGGGCCGTCGAGGGTGGTGAGGTTGAGCACCACGGCGGCGACATCGGAGCGGTCGACGGCCGGATTGCCGGTCACCGGGACCTCGAGGTTCCAGCCGGGAAGGGCCTTCTGGGCGCCGCCCAGCGGGTTGAGCGCCGGCCACCCGGGTGTCGAGGAACCGGGTCGGGCCATCGAGGGCGACGAACAACCCGTCGGTGGCGGCCGGCGCGCTCGCCCCCGTGAACGTGCCCGACCAGGTCGACGATCAGATGTCCGCCGCCGCTCGAGAACACCTGGAAGATCCCCGTCGGCGTCGACCGGGACGACCACCTGGTTGGCGACGACGTGACCGAGTCCGGTGGAGTTGAGGTTCGAGGCGTTGGGCGCCGGCACGCCGGCCGGGAACACCGTCCAGTACCCGCCGCCCAGGGCGATGGTCGTCACGTTCAGGACGACGGCGGAGGCGCCGGCCGCACCCGGGATCCGGATACTCGGTGGTCGCGCCGGCGATCGACGATGCGGTCGGCGGTTCGGGTGTCGAGCGACCCGCTGCGGCGCTGCGAGTGCCTGGAACCGGCCGGCGGTCGCGGTGGCGGCCGGGGTGTAGTAGCCGAGCATGTCGACGAGCAGGAATCCGCCCTGCTCGGAGAACACGTCGACGATGCCGCTCGGCCCGACCGGGACGGTGACCAGGTTGGCGACGGCGAGGGCGGCGCCCTGGAGCGACGCCTGCTCGTCGATGTTCAGGTTCGACGCATTGGGCATCGGCGCATCGTGCGGCCACACGGTCCAGTAGCCGGCGCCTGCCGGTCCGAGCACGGTGACGTTCAGCACCACCGCGGTGGCGGTGCCGGTGGCCGGGAGGGGAGCCGAGCCGGTCACGTTCACCGAGACCGTGGTGCCGCTGGCCACGGGGCCAGAGGTCCGGTTGTCGAGCAGCCGCTGGGGGACGGGCAGCGGGACGAAGGTGGCCGCCGTTGCGGCCGCCGATGCCGATGGGACCGGGGCCGAAGGCGGCGACGAACGGGAGCACCCCGACGCGCGAGCGACAGGGCGGTGACGACGGAGCGGAGGCGCACGGGCCGAGCCTATGTGGGCCGAGTGCGACGATGAGGGACTATGGCTTTCGATTTTCTCCAGGTCGAAACGTGTGACCGCATCGCCACGCTCACGCTCGATCGCCCCGAAAACGCAACGCACTGTCGCTCGAGCTGATGGGTGAGCTCACCGCCGCCCTGCGGGAAGTGGGTGCTTCGAACGCGGTCGGGGTGATCCTCGCGGCCAACGGTCCGGTCTTCTCGGCCGGGCACAACTTCGGCGACATGCGCGACGCGCCGCTCGTAGATGATCCGCCACGTGTTCCGGGTGTGCACCGAGATGATGGACACGATCCAACGGCTGCCCCAGCCGGTGGTCGCCCGGGTGCACGCCCTCGCCACCGCCGCTGGCTGCCAGCTGGTGGCCACGTGTGATCTGGCGGTCGCTGCGGCATCGGCGTCGTTCGCCATCCCCGGCGGAAAGGGCGGGCTGTTCTGTCACACGCCGTTGGTCGCGGTGGCGCGCAACGTCGGCCGCAAACGGGCGCTGGAGTTGGCCATGACCGGCGACACCATCGACGCCGAGACCGCCGCAGCATGGGGGTTGGTGAACCGAGTCGTGCCCGACGACGAGCTGGTCGCCGCAACCGACGACCTCGTGCGGCGCGCCACACGGGGCAGCATCTCGTCGAAATCCATGGGGAAGCACGGCTTCTACGCCCAGATCGACCTGGACCAGGCGAAGGCCTACGACTTCGCGGTGGAGCTCATGTCGGCGGCGGCCACCACCCCCGATGCGCAGGAGGGCATCGCCGCGTTCCTCGAGAAGCGGCACCCGAAGTTCGCCTGACCACCGGCGTACGATGGCCGCCGCGATGAAGAGCGATCTCGACGACAAGCTGCGGGCCCTGGAAGTACATCTCGCATCCCTGGGCCGGGTCGTCGTGGCCTTCAGCGGCGGCGCCGACTCGGCGTTCCTGACGGCGGTCGCCCACCGGACGCTCGGCCGTGAGCAGGTCCACGCCGTGACCGCAGTGTCGGCGAGCCTGGCCACCGACGAGGCGGCCGAGTGCCGCGTGCTGGCCGAGGAGTGGGGGCTGCGCTGGACTCCGGTCGCCACCGACGAGCTCGCCAACGCTGCGTATCGCATCAACGATCTCGACCGTTGCTACCACTGCAAGACCGAGCTGATGGAGGTGGTGGGTCCCATCGCCGCGGGCGAGCAGGCCGTCGTGGTCCTCGGCGTGAACCTCGACGACCTCGGTGATCATCGGCCGGGTCAACGCGCTGCGGCCGAACGGGGCGCGTTGTTCCCACTGGTCGAGGCAGGCTTGTCGAAGTCCGAGATCCGCACGCTGTCGCGACAGCTCGGGCTGCGGACGTGGGACAAGCCCGCAGCCGCCTGTCTGGCTTCGCGCCTGCCGTACGGCACCGCCGTGAGCGTGGGCGTTCTCAGCCGGGTCGACCGCGCCGAGTCCGCCCTGCGCAGGTTGGGGTTCCGCCAGCTGCGAGTGCGCCACTACGACGACACCGCCCGCCTGGAGTTCGACCTCGACGATCTGCCGGCCGTGTTGGCCCAGCGGTCGGAGATCGTGGCCGCCATGAAGGGCGTCGGCTATCGCTACGTGACCCTCGACCTCGAAGGGTTCCGTTCCGGCAACCTGAACGCCGGCCTGGTGCTGTGACCGAGGAGCCGCTCCGCTCTCTGGCTGCTGCTGAAGGAATTGACCCGTTGCTACTTCAACGCCGTCCCCCTCGACGGCGACGACTCGCCGTTCCTCCCCCGCTTCACCCTCACGGGGCTGCGCGTCCCGGCCGACGAGCTCGGGGATCGGGCCCTCGGCGATCTGCAAACCATCCGCGATTCGCCGGAGTACTTGGCGCTCGTCGTCCCGCCGAACGAGCGGTATCGCCGCCGGGTCGACGACCAGCACGCGCTCCACCACGGCACGACGAACGAGGTCCCACTCGACGATCGTGACCGGGCCGAGTTGATCCTCGAGTTGGCGGCTTCGCGCGATCGGACGTTGCTCGCCGAAGTGGCCAAGGTCGAGTACGGCCTGGCTCGTCACGTCATCCGGACCCAGGTCCTCGTGCTGCGGTACACGAAGGCGGTGATCGCCCTCATCACCACCGCTGCGGCCGTGTTCGTCGCCAGCGGCGCGGTGGCCGGTCACGAGCGGGCCACGCCGTCGGATCAGCTGTGGATCGGCGCCGGCAATGGCGTTGTGGGCGCCGGCGGCCATGTTGGCCGTCGGGTCGCCGGTGCGCTGGTTGAGCCGGCTGCTCAAGCGCAGCGATGCATCGGTGCATCTCGTGCGCCGCGCCCATCGCCGGCTGATCGGGCGTCATCGCCCATCGCTCGCCCGGTCCCACGTGGCGTGAAGTCGCCGGCTCCGCTTAGCGTGGTCGGGCCGGTTGTGTGGCCGGGTCCGAACGAAGGAGCGACCGCATGAAGCTGTCGATGGCGATCAACTACTCCGGTGGGTTCAAGCAGGCGGTGGACCAGGTCGTGGCCCTCGAACATGCCGGGCTCGACGTGGTGTGGGTCGCCGAGGCCTACAGCTTCGACGCCATCAGCCAGATCGGGTACCTGGCCGCCAAGACCGACCGGGTCGAGATCGGCACCGGCATCGTGAACGTGTACTCCCGCACCGCGGCGCTCATGGCGATGACCGCGGCGGGCTGCGACTTCGTGAGCGACGGCCGCTTCATCCTCGGGCTCGGCGCATCGGGCCCCCAGGTGGTCGAGGGATTCCACGGTGTGCCGTACGAGAAGCCGATGGTCCGGATCAAGGAGTACATCGAGTCCTGCCGCATGATCTGGAAGCGCGAGCAGAAGTTCGAGTACCACGGCCAGACCGTCGACGTGCCCCTGCCCGAGGGCCAGGGCACCGGGCTGGGCAAACCGCTGAAGATCATCAACCACCCGGTTCGCTCCGAGATCCCCATCTGGTGGGCCAGCCTCATGGGGCTCAGCGTCACCGCCACCGCCCAGCACGCCGATGGCTGGCTGCCGATCTTCTTCGACCCCGAGAAGTTCCACAACGTCTGGGGGAGTGAGCTGAAGGCCGGGTTGGCCAAGCGCGACCCGAGCCTCGGCCAGCTGCAGATCTCCGCCGGCGGGATGGTGGCGATCGGCGACGAGTTCGTCGGCGACACGCGCACCAAGGTGCTCGATGCCGCGCGCCCACAGATGGCGCTCTACGTCGGCGGCATGGGTGCACGCGATCAGAACTTCTACAACACCATCTGCAAGAAGTACGGCTACGAGGCCGAGGCGATCGAGATCCAGGACCTCTACCTCGACGGCAAGAAGGCCGAGGCCGCAGCGGCCGTTCCGGCGGAGTTCGTCGAGAAGACGAACCTGGTGGGCCCGGCCGGCTACATCAAAGAGCGCCTCGCCGCCTACCGCGAAGCGGGGGTGACCGTGCTCAGCGTGAGCCCGGTGGGGGGCGATCCGGTGCGCACGATCGAGACGCTTCGCGGCCTCATCGATGGCTGATGATGCTCGGGCCGTGGCCCACGGCGAGGTTGCAGCCGGCTGGGAGTCGGTGCGCGACGCGATGGTGCACAACCTTGCCCACACCGAGGAGGTCGGCGCATCGGTCGCGGTGTACCACCGCGGCCGGCCCGTGGTGCACCTGTGGGGTGGTCGGTTCGACGAGTCGTCGGACACCCCGTACGACGACGGGACGCTCCAGCTGGTCTTCTCGACCACGAAGGGCATCGCGGCGATCGCCGTGGGCATGTGCGTCGAGCGGGGACTGATCGACTACGACGCGCCGGTGGCGACGTACTGGCCCGAGTTCGCGGCGGCCGGCAAGGAGTCGGTCACCGTCGCCCAGTTGCTGTCGCACCAGGCCGGGCTCATCACCGTCGACGGCAGCCCGACGCTCGACGAAGTGCTCGATCGGTCATGGATCACCGATCGCCTCGCCCGGCAGGCCCCGTTCTGGGAGCCCGGTACCCGTCACGGCTACCACGCGGTCACCTATGGCTTCCTCGTCGGCGAACTGGTCCGCCGGGTCGATCCCGCCGGCCGGACCCTGGGCGGCTTCGTCGCGGACGAGATCTCGGGGCCGCTCGGAGTCGAGCTGTGGATCGGTCTTCCCGAGCAGCACGAGCCTCGCGTCTCGCCGGTGATCCCCACCGACCTGCCCACCGATCCGGTGATGCTCGCCTTGATCGAGCAGTTCGCCGGCCCGCACACCAACATCGGTCGTGCCTTGAGCCTGAGCGGGGCGTTCACGATGCAGGCGGGCAACATGGGCGAGGTGTGGAACTCGCGTGAGGTCCATGCCGCCGAGATCCCCGCGGCCAACGGGATCACGAACGCGACATCGCTGGCCCGGGTGTACGCCGCCACCCTCGACGAGATCGACGGGGTGCGATTGCTCCGGCCCGAGACCGTCGAACGCATGCGGACCACGGCCACCCAGCCGGGCCAGCCCGACGCGTGCCTGATGGTGGCCACCACGTTCGGGATGGGCATGCTCACCTCGGGGCCGTTCTCGCCATTGGCCGGCCCGGGTTCGTTCGGTCACACGGGAGCAGGCGGTTCGGTCGCCTTCGCGCACCCGGAGCTCGGGCTCTCACTCGGGTACGCCATGAACCGCATGGCGCAGAACCTCGCTGCCGACGCCCGTGCCCAACGCCTCATCGACGCAGCAGTCGCCGCGGCCCGCGCCGCCGACTCGTGACGTCCATGGGCCCAAGGAACACCTGAACCTCACGAGGCTTCGGCAGCCGAGTTCAGACCAGTCCGCCGAGCAGGAGTTGCGCGGTCACGAAGGCGGCGGCGAGCAGGAACAGGGCGATCGCGAGGTAGCGGATCGTGAGCTCGACCCGTTCGGGTTCGGGGACCTCGAGCACCGGCTCGAGCTGCTGTTCGATGTCGTCGTACACCGCGCCGAGGTCGCCGCCGTTCTCGGCCGCATAGAACGCCCCACCGGTCATCTCGGCGGCCTCGGTGAGCTCCTCGTACTTCACCGGAACCGGTGTGATCTCGGTGGCGCCGGTGATCGGGTCGTCGAGCTCGATCACGCCCTCGGGCGTGCCGAACGCGATGCCGTACACGGGGATGCCGTAGCGGGCGGCATCAGTGGCGCCCTCGGGTCCGGGCAACAGGCCCGGGATCGTCTCGCCGTCGGTGAGGATCACGATGGCAGCAGGCGTGGACCCGTCGCCGAGCGGATCGTCGCCCTCGTCGGTGTTCTCGCTGTCGTCACGGAACTCGCCCACGATCACATCGGTGGCTTCGATGATCGCGTCACCGATGGCGGTGCCCTCTTCGAGATCGAGCCCTTCGATGGTGTCGATCACCTCGGCCCGGTCGAGTGTCGGCGGCACTCGTAGCTTGACGGTCTCGCTGAAGCTGACGAGGCCGATGTCGATCGATTCGTCGACACCATCGACGAAGTCGACCGCCTGTTCCTTGGCTGCGTCGAGCCGGGTCGGCGTGACGTCCTGGGCCATCATCGACAGTGACACGTCGAGCACCACCATGATGATCGAGCGTTCGCCGGCCACTCGTTCCTCGCGGTAGGGCTGGGCCAGTGCGAGCACGCCGACGCCGAAGCCGAGGAGGACCAGCGCGCTCACCACGTGGCGGCGCCACGTCGGGCGGGCCGGCGCGATGGAATCGAGCAGGTCGAGGTTGGTGAACCGCACGGCGCGCCGTCGCCGTTGGACGCCCCCGAGCACGATGGCTCCGCCGAGCACCGCCAGCAATGACAGCAGCCACAGCCGGCCCGGGTGCAGGAAATCCCAACTCACTTGAGCGCTCCCGCCGCCTTGAACGATCGGTTGGCGAGGTGACGGCGGCGGTGCACGAAGTGGATGAGGTCTTCCAGCCAGGCCCCGTTGGTCGACAGCTGGACGTGCTGGCTGCCCGCCGCCAGCGCAGTCGATCGGATGCGGGCGCGTTGGTCTGCGGCTGCCGCGGCGTAGCGCCGGCGGACATCGGCCGTCAGGCGGATCTCCCGGCTGCGCCCGTTCGCCGGATCGGTCAAGGTGATGGTGCCGACTGCGGGCAGCTCCAGCTCGCGGCGATCGACGATCTCGATCGCGAGCACTTCGTGGCGCAGGGCGAGCGAACCGAGCGGACGCCGCCACTGCTCGGGATCGGCGAGGAAGTCGGAGATGACGCACACGAAGCCCCGCCGCCGGGCCCGGCCGGCCACATCGTCGAGCAGTGCGCCGAGATCGGTTCGCCCGCGGCCGTCTCCGGCGGGTGCCTGGGCGATGGCGGTGAGCATGCCTCGCAGGTGGTTCTGACCCTGCCGGGGCGGGTAGGAGCGGCGTTCTGACCCGGCGCCGACGACGGCACCGATCTTGTTCTGCGAGCGGGCCGTGAGGAACCCGACGGCGGCGGCTGCGCCCAGGGCGATCGAGCGCTTCTCGGCGACGTCGGTCCCGAAGGCCATCGACGGGGAAGCGTCGACCACCAACCATGCCTCCAGATCTCGATCGGCGATCAGTTCGCGGACGTACAGCTCGCGAGTCCGCGCGGTCACGTTCCAGTCGATCCGCCGGACGTCGTCGCCGATCGATGATACGGCCGGCTCTCGCCGTGCTCGCTGCCGTGGCCGGGTGTCAGCCCCTGGTGCTGGCCGTGGAGGAGCCCGTCGAGTTTCCGCAGTGACGGTGAGCTCGAGCCGGCGCAACGTCTCGGCGATCTGCGCCTCGGGTGGCCCGGGCCAGGCGCCGGTCGCTGCCGGCGCGGTCATGCCGGCGCCACGGGGCCGTTGGGCGACCACGCTGGTGGCTGGACGAACGCCGCCGGCACCGTGGCAAGGATGCGCTGGAGCACCTGCTCGACGCTCACGTCGCGGGCCAGCGCCTCGTAGCTCAGTCCCGATCCGGTGGCGCATGACCTCGGGGGCCACCTCGAACACGTCCTGGGGTGTGGCGTAGGTCCGACCGCGGACGACGGCCAGGGCCTTGGCCGCACGCACCAGGCCGATCGAGGCGCGCGGGCTCACCCCGACCGCGATGTAGGGCACGAGATCGGCCAGCTGGTGGCGGGCCGGGTCCCGCGTGGCGTGCACCAGATCGACGGCGTAGCGGATCACCGAGTGCTCCACCGCGACGGCGTCGGCTCGTTCCTGAAGGCGTTTGAGACCGTCGAGCGACAGCACTTGTGCGGCTTCGGGAGCGCGGACCGCCATCCGTTCGACGATCGAGATCTCCTCGTGATGGCTCGGGTAGTCGAGCACCACCTTCATCAGGAACCGGTCGCGTTGGGCGTCGGGCAGCTGGTAGACGCCCTCTGACTCGATCGGGTTCATCGTGGCCATCACCAGGAACGGCTCGGGCACCAGGTGGGTGATCCCGCCGATCGTGACCTGGTGCTCGGCCATCACCTCGAGCAGCGCCGACTGCACCTTGGCCGGGGCCCGGTTGATCTCGTCGGCCAGCAGGAAGTTCACGAAGATCGGGCCGAGCTCGACGTCGAACCGCTCCTGGCGAGCCCCGGTAGACCCGGGTGCCGGTGATGTCGGAGGGCAGCAGGTCGGGGGTGAACTGGACTCGTGCGAACGTGCCGCCCACGGTGCGGGCCAACGTCTCGACCGACAGGGTCTTGGCCAGCCCCGGCACGCTCTCGAGCAGGCAGTGGCCGCGGGCGAGCAGGCACACGACCATCCGTTCGATCACTCGGTGCTGGCCGACGACCACCTTGCTCGATCTCCGTGACGATGTCCTCGACGGTGGCGGCGGTGCGGAAGTCGGTCACGGGCTCCTCCTGGCGGGGCCGGCGAGGGTCGGCGGCTCAGCTCGATTCTGGGTGGGGAGGGTAGCGGCGGCCGCCGCTCGTTCTTCATCGACCAGCTGGGCCCGGATCGACCGGGTCGCGACCAGGTATCCGGTGCTGCCGACGATCGCCGAGCACGGCGAAGGCGGCGACGGCGGGGCGGGGGCCGATGCAGGCCCACCGCGCCGCCGGCCGCCAGATTCGAGATCGTGAGGACCAGCATCACGATGGCCACGTCGCCGGCCAGCACCCGACCCCGGATGGCGTCGCGGGACGCGCCGTTGCAGGCCGTAGGTCGACAACGTCCATTGCGCGCCGCCGCCGAGGTGGGCGACGAAGACGAGCAGCGCGGCGACGGCCAGGTTCGGTGCCACGCTCAGGCCGAGGTAGCACGACGCCGAACGCCATGCCGGCGAAGCCGCAGAGCTTCAGCAGGCGCGACAGATCGCTTGCCCGACCAGGCGGGCCCCGAGCGACCGGACCGAGGCCACGCCCGAGGCCACGCGCCCCGAGCAGCAGGCCGACACCGTCGTCGCCCGCGCCGAGCCGGCGTTTGGCCAGCACCGCCAGCACGCCCGACGATGCCCGAGCCCAGGGCGAACGTGGCCTTCGACGCGAGCAGCGACAGGATCACCGGGTCCCGTCGGGCCTCGCCGAGCGCCTCGCGCATGTCGGTGATGGGGCGGACCCTGTTCCGGGGTCCGTCGGCGTCGCAGGTGCTCCTGCATCGGGTCGCGTGATGAGGCTCACGGCGACGGCCGCGATCACGAACGACACCGCGTTGGCCACGAACGCGGCGTCCCGTCCGAACGCCGCGGCGAACACCCCGCCGATCGCCGCGCCGATGGCGAGCATGGCGCCCCACAACGACCCGAACAGCACGCTTGCCTGCTTGAGCTCGGCGGCGTCGTCGACCAGATTCGGGATACCGGCCTGGGCGGCCGGGCCGACGAACGCGCCGAGCGCCGAGATGACGCACAGGCACAGGAACCCGAACCACAGCGAACCCGCCGTGTTCACGAGCAGCAGGCCGAGCGCGGCCAATGCCTGGATCGATCGAGACGGTGCGGATGATCGTGCGGCGGTCGAAGCGGTCGGCGGCCGCACCCGCGGCCGCGGAGGCGAAGAACGCCGGCAAGGTCTGGGCGACGTAGACCATCGCCACGAGCAGCGCCAGGTCGGTGAGGTCCTGGATCAGCCCGACGAACGCTACGTAGGCGAACCAGTCGCCGCAGTAGGAGACCACCTGGGCGACGAAGAGCGCCCGGATGTCCCGGTTGGTGCGCAGCATCCGGATCAGAGCGGTTCGAGTTCCCGTGATCGGACGAGACCACAGTCCGAGATATCGGGCACCGGGGATGAACTCGATGACGGCGCGAGCAACAACCGCGCGGCCCTCTCAGCCGAGTCGGCCGAGAAGCCGTCGGACGGCAGCCTCGAGCGGCGGAAGGTCAAGGTCGAGCGTGGCGCGGACGATGGGGTGGTCGGTGTCGAAGCACCGGTGGGCCAAGTGGTTGCGCATGGCCGCAACATCGGCCAGCCCATCGTCGAGGCTGCCGCGGTCGAGGTGCTCGCGAATGGCGTCGCCAGCGAGAATGATGTCATTGAGCCGTTGGTCGTCACGTCGACTCATAGTGGGATGGCTTCGGCGACGGCTGTCCGCCGTAGGGCTTGCTTCAGGGCCCGAGTTGGCACCACGTCGACGTCGACACCAAGGAGGTCGTGGAGTTCTCGGGTGAGACCCGCCAACCCGACGAGACCGACGCAGTCGTCGAGGTCGACGAGCAGGTCGATATCGCTATCCTCGCGGTCTTCACCGCGGGCCACGCTGCCGAAGACGCGAACGTTGTGGGCTCCGCGTTGCTCGGCGATGTCGATGACCGCACGCCGGTGGCGTCGGAGGCGCCGTCCGAGAGGTGTGTCCGGGAGGCCGAGCGGATGATCGACGGTCGGCACGAGTTCGACCTCGAGGCGGTGGCCGGTCGCCGCGACGAGCTTGCGCAACATAAGGATCCCCGGCTCGCGATGGTTCGCCTCGTAGGCGCTGATGACGGATTGGGCGACGCCGGCGCGCCGAGCAAGCTCGACCTGCGAAAGGCGCGATCGAGTGCGTGCCTCGCGGAGAATCGCCCCGGGGTCGTCAACATCCACGTCAGAACATTATCACGGATCGTCGATGGGCACGCTGTCCGATGGAGTTGCCGATTCCCGCCTGTGTGATTCGACGCTGGGCTGGGGTTGATGGCCTCACGTCCGATCCAGCCGGCATCCGCCGGATGTTGATCCTGACACCGCAGTAGCCGTGCCGGCGGTGTAGTCCGACCGCACCAAGTGGTCGAACGGGTGTTTTGGTGACACTCACCTGTCAATGTTGCCGCGAGGACAGGAGGCGGCACGTGACGACCTATGCAGAAGTGTTCCTCCCCGAAGGGCGATGCCGGTCCGGTGTCAGCGCAGGGCTGCGATGCGTTCGATCACGGCTTCGGCTTCGGCGATCATCGAGCGGACGATGTCGCCGGCGGGTTCGATCGAGTGGATCGCGCCGATGCCTTGGCCGGCGGGCATGAACGCCCGGTCGGTGTCGAGCTCGAAGGTGTCGTCGACGCCGAGCAAGGTGACGCCGGCCTTGGCGGCGGCGAACATCTGGTCCGGGAACTTGGCCAACTCCTCGGGATGCTCCTCGAAGTGGTTGGTCCAGCCGGTTCGAACCACCCGGCAGGTCTTGCCGGTGTAGGCCCGGCTCACCACGGTGCCGTCCTCGGCCAGCTCGACGAGTGTCTCCTTGTAGCCGCGCCCGGTGTTGGCCTCGGGCGTGGCGATGAAACGGGTGCCGATCCACACTCCGTCGGCGCCGAGCGCCAGGCTGGCGGCGAGGCCACGTCCGTCGAACAAGCCGCCGGCGGCGACCACCGGGACCTTCCCCGCGACCGCGTCGACCACTTGAGGAACGAGCGCCATGGTGGCCACGGTGCCGGTGTGACCACCCGCCTCGGTGCCCTGGGCGACCACGAAATCGCAACCGCTCGCGACTGCGGCGACCGCGTGGCGGACCTTGCCGCACATCGAACCGACGAGCACCCCCTTGGAGTGCAGCAGGTCGATCACCTCGCGGGGCACACCGAGTCCGGCGACGAAGATGCGGGCGCCGCCCTCGATCACCGACCGGATACCTGACTCCACCTGGCTCGGGATCGCGGTGAGCAGATCGATCCCGAACGGCTTGTCGGTCATCGCCTTCAGCAGGGCGACCTCCTCGTCGAGCTGCCCATCGGCCATCGATGCCGCCCCGAACGTTCCGATGCCGCCCGCATCGGACACCGCCGCGACGAGCCGGTGGTACGACACGCCGCCCATTCCGGCGAGCATCACCGGGTGCTCGATGTCCAGCAGGTCGGTCAAACGAGTCCGCATGGACGCGGAGCGTACGACCACCCGCCGGGGCGTTTCCTACCGGAACGACCCGGGGCGGGCCAGGAACTGGCGGTGCCAGCGTGCGAGGGGTGAAGGCGATGGCGCGGGGCTCGTCCTCGAACAACCAGCGGCCGAAGTTCCGGCGCGTCCACTCGCTCAGCCCGGCGACGCCGCACCGAACCGCGGGCCCCCCACGGCGTCGAAGCGCCTTCGACAGCACGATCGACATTCGATGGTCGGCGAACAGGTGGTGCTCGATCTCGGCCCGGTACCGACCGCGGGCCACCTCGGGTCGATCGAACCCGGCGGCGATGATCGCCTGGGCCGCCAGTTCGCCGGTGAGCAGTGACTGGCCGATCCCTTCACCGGTCATCGGATCGGCGCAACACACGGCGTCGCCGACGAACAAGGTGCGGTCGCGGCTGAGCACGGCCTGATCGATCCGGGCGGGAATCGGCCAGGCGAGATGCCGGCCCTCGAGCGTGGCGCCCTCGCCGAGGGCAGTCGCGGATGTGGGGACGCTGCAGCAGGTCGGGCCAGGTGTCCTTCATGTCCTGGACCCGGCGGCGCGCCGTCACGGGCGATGCCGAAACCGATGTTGACCCGGTTGCCGGGGAGCGGGAACGACCAGGCGTAGCCCGGCAGCAGGTCGGGTTCGAACCAGACGTAGAGCGCTCGGCGGCCGGCCCGGTGACGTTGCCGAAGTACTGGCGGAACGCGTGCCATTCGCCGAGGTAGCCGGGCTCGGCCACGCCCATCGCCTTGCGGACCGGCGACCACATGCCGTCGGCGGCGACCAGGTAGCGGGCCGCCACCTCGCCGATGCCATCGATCTCGACGATCACCCGATCATCGGTGGTGCTCACCAGGTGCCGGAAACGCATGGCCGTCGTGGACCTTGACGCCGCTCGCCCGGGCGAGCTGCGACGAGGGCGTCGTCGAGCTCGGTGCGCGGGGCGACCGCGGCGTAGATGCCGTCCGTCGGCATCGGGAACCGGACCTCCCGGCCCGAGGGCGAGCGGACCCAGGCGGCGTCGATCGTCTGCCACGAGGGCACGCTGGCGGGGTCGAAACCGAGCCGTTCGAGCATGCGCAGCGCCCCCGACGTCAGCCCGTCGCCGCAGCACTTGTCGCGGGGGAACGTGGCCTTGTCGACGAGCGTCACGTCGCGCCCGGCGTTGGCCAGCGTGATGGCGGCGGCCGACCCGGCGGGTCCGGCGCCGACCACGAGGATCTCGGTCTCGAGCATCGCCACAGAGGCTACGGGCGGCGGCTGGGCCACGAAGGGTCCGGGTCCCGTGACCGGGTTCACGACCGAGGGAAGGCCGGCCGCCCCCGCACGGCGGTGGCCGGACCGTCGGTCGGGGGAGCCGGGCGGGCAACGGTCCGGCGGTGCTCGTCGACCCGCGCCTGCAGATCCGACTCCACGATCGGGGCGAATGCCGTGCCCGGGCATGCGGTGTACGACATCGCCCGGTGCGGGGCGATCGTCGCCGTGGTGACGCTGGCGCCGGCCGCCCAGCGCTGGCTGCCCCGAGAGGCGAACGTCGCCGTCGCGCCGGGTGAGGTGTCGATGCCGGATCGGTCGGCCAGCCAGGCCAGCACCCGGACCAGCGACTCGGGCCGCTGCGGTCGGGCAGCTCGGCGGTGAAGTCACCGATCAGGCACACGAGCTGGGCGAAGCCCTGACTGCCGCCGGTGGCATCGGCGCGGATCGGGCCCGAGAGCGATCCGGCTCGGCCCTCCCAGACCACCCCGTCACGGTCGACGAAGAACTCGTAGCAGACGTCGGGCCAACGCTTGGAGGGGCCGGTCTGGAACGCGTAGGTGCTGCGGAGCACCGTGGCGTCCCACCGCTCGGTGGCCGGTTCGACGAGGCGGTGTGGTGGACGAGCAGGAAACGCACGTCCTCGGTGGTCGAGCGGTCCCTTCGGGGGGAGGTCGGCGCCCCAGGCGTCGCGCGGCAGGATCGCCAGACCCGTCCGCGACGTTCGACCGGTTCGATGACGGGTAGGCGGGTGCTCGGCGCGGCCGGAGGCCGGCCCGGCGCCGGCCGAGCACTGCGGCACCGAGTAGCGCCGCGCCGACCAGGACGTCACGGCGACCGACGCCAGGGCCCTCGATGGGATCGTCGCCACACACGTCGCCACCTTATGATCCGCGGCGTTCTCACCACAGGAGGAGCCGACCCATGGGTCTTTGCGACGGACGCATCGCCATCGTCACGGGCGCCGGCCGCGGCATCGGCCGCGAGCACGCCCTCAGCCTCGCCGCGCCACGGCGCCAAGGTCGTGGTCAACGACCTCGGCGGCAACATCGATGGCTCGGGCGGGCGACCTCAGCCCGGCCCAGCAGGTCGTCGACGAGATCATGGCGATGGGCGGCGAGGCCGTCGCCAACGGCGACAACGTCGCCGACTGGGAAGGCGCCCAGCGCCTGATCAACACCGCGATCGAGACCTTCGGCGATCTCCACGCCGTCGTCAACAACGCCGGCATCCTGCGCGACCGGGTGCTCGTCAACATGACCGAGCAGGAGTGGGACGCGGTCATCAACGTCCACCTCAAGGGCACCTTCGCCCCGAGCCGATGGGCCGCGGCGTACTGGCGGGAGCAGGTCAAGGCCGGCAAGCCGGTCGACGGCCGGATCATCAACACCACCTCGGTCTCGGGCATCTACGGCAACCCCGGCCAGACCAACTACGGCGCGGCCAAGGCCGGCATCGCCGCGTTCACCAACATCGCCGCGCTCGAGCTGGCTCGCTACGGGGTAACGGTCAACGCGGTCGCTCCGGTCGCGCTGACCCGCATGACCGAAGGGCTCGGGCCGGCGCCGCGAGACCGACGAGGAACGAGAGATGCGCTCCCCCCGTTGGATCGCGCCGATCGTCACCTGGCTGGCATCGGCGGAGTCCAAGGGCGTCACCGGCCGGGTGTTCGAGGCGTCGGGGCAAACGCTGGCCGTCGCCGAGGGCTGGGTCCGCGGTCCGCAGCACGCGCCCGATCGAGGACCCGACCCAGCTCGGCCCGATCGTCGCCGAGCTGCTCGCCCAGGCCCGGCCGAACTCGGGCATGGACGGCCGCCCTGGCTCCTGGCCCCAGCCCAAGTCCTGACCAGCCCAAGTCCCGACCTGCCCCCACTCACCCCAACCCCTTTCACGACAAGGAGATCCCGATGCCGCTCAACCCTGATGCCGTCGGCAACGTCAGCGCCCCCGTCGAGGTCTCGTGGACCTCGAAGGACGCCCTGCTCTACGCGGTCGGCGTCGGGGCCGGCACCGAGGAGCTGGCGTACACCACCGAGAACACCAAGGACACGCCCCAGCAGGTGTTGCCCACCATGCCGGTGGTGATCGGCGCCGGGCAGGGCGCGACCTCGGTAATGGGGAAGATCGGCACGTTCAACCCGGCGATGCTGGTGCACGGTCAGCAGTCGGTCACGCTGCACCGGCCGCTCCCGCTCGAGGGCACGGCCACCGGTGGCGAGATCACGGCGATGTACGACAAGGGCAAGGCGGCCGTCGTCGTGATGGCGAGCAAGGCGACGCGTCGGCGGGGAGCCGCTGTACACCACCACGATGTCGGCGTTCATCCGCGGCGAGGGCGGCTGGGGCGGCGATCGCGGGCCGAGCGGACCGCAGAACGTGCCGCCGGAGCGCGATCCCGATCATCGTCGTCGACTACCAGACCTCGCCCGACCAGGCGCTCGTGTACCGGCTCTCCGGCGACCGCAACCCGCTGCACTCCGACCCGTCGTTCGCCGCCATGGGCGGGTTCGACCGGCCGATCCTGCACGGCCTGTGCACCTACGGCTTCACCGGCCGGGCGCTGCTCCACTCGCTGTGCGGCGGTCGAGTCCGCCAGCTTCCAGCACGTCGAAGGCCGCTTCGCGTCGCCCGGTCATCCCGGGCGAGGCCCTCACCATCAGGATCTGGACCACGGTACCGGCGAGGCGGTCTTCACCACGTCGGTGGGAGATCGGGTGGTGATCGACCAGGGTCTCTGCCGCTTCGCCGGTTGAGGCGCGGTCGAACGACGGTCAGAACAGCCGGAGATCGTCGGGGCGCATGCCCCGGAGCTCGTCGTAGTCGACCTCGACCCAACTGAAGCCCCGGGCTTCCGCGAGCACGCGCGCCTGGGGCTTGACGATCTGGGCGACGAACACGCCACGGACCTGCCCAGCGACGAATCGAGATGCAGGCGCTCGATGTAGCGCGCGAGCTGCTCGACGCCGTCGATCTCGCCCCGCCGCTTCACCTCGATGGCCACCACCGCGCCCGCTGGCGTCGCGGCACACGAGGTCGATCGGGCCGATGGCGGTCGGGTACTCGCGGCGCACCAGGGTGAGCCCGACCTCGATCGAATGGGGTGCCGCGGCCAGCAGCTCCTGGAGATGGGCCTCGACGCCGTCCTTCTGCAGCCCGGGGTCGACGCCGAGCTCGTGGGCGACGTCGGCGAGCACCTCGTGGAGCGTGATCGTGAGCTGCTCGCCCTTGGGGTTCAGCGACCGTCCACACGCCGTCGCCCTCGACGAGCGTGTTCGGGGCGTTCATCCAGTTGAGCGGCTTGTAGGCGCCACCGTCGGCGTGGATCGCCACGCAGCCGTCGGCCTTCACCATGATGAGGCGGGTCGCTTCGGGGAGGTGGGCGTCGAGGCGGCCGTTGTAGTCGACCGAGCAGCGGGCGATCACGAGTCGCATGACGGGAGCCGACGGTAGCCGCCCCGACCTCACCGAACGGCGGACGGCGCGGCTGACATGCTGTCGGCCGCGGTCGAGCCCGGTCGAGCGCTTCAGCGGCGGGCGTGGTCGCGCATGCGCTTGTTGATCAGCTCTCGGCGGTTCTGCAGGTCGCGGTAGGTGAGCCAGTCGGCGGAGGCATCGAGGCCGAAGCTGGCCTTCACGCCGTCGAGGTTGATCTCGAATCCCGTCAGCGTCGATCCCGAGCTCCTGGCCGAGCCGCTCGCCGTGGCGCTGGGCGAACTGCATCGAGATGTTGGCGATCTCGGCGAGGATGTCGAGATCGGGCGCCAGCCGGGCGATGGCGCCGTCGAGGAACATCATGTTCTTGACGTAGAGCATGAGCTCCTTGGGCATCCGCGCGCCGTAGCCGAGCAACGCCTTGACGACCCGCTGGACCTCCTTGACCAGTTCCTCGCCGGACAGGGTGGTCGGGTCGACGGGCGCCTGGTCGAGCCGCAGGTCGCGGATCACGGCGTCGATGTCGGTGTCCATCGGGCAGCGCGCCGAGGTCGCGGAGCGCCGCGACCTGCCCCTGCACGTCGTTGGTGGTCGAACCGAGCATCAGCCGCAGGAACGCCATCCGGCGCTCGCTCGACAAGCCGCCCGACGATGCCGAAGTCGAGCAACGCGGTGCGGCCGTCGGGCATCACGAACAGGTTCCCGCCGTGGAGGTCGCCGTGGAACACGCCGTGGATCATGGCGCCCTCCATGAACGCGATCATCCCGGTGCGGATCACGTCCTCGGTGTCGATCCCGGCGTCCTTCATGCCGGCGACGTCGTCGAAGTTGAACCCCGACAGCCGCTCCATCACCAGCACCCGCTCGGGTCACGAGGGTCGGGTGGGGTCGGGGGATCGACGTACCCTCGCTGCTCCGAGGTCGCGCAGCACGCCGGCGACGTCGAGCATGTTCGCCGCCTCGAGCCGGAAGTCGAGCTCCTCGACGATCGTCTCGGCGAACAACTCGACCAGCGCCGGCGGGTTGGCGAGGGCGGCGACCGGGATGCGGCCGACGAGGTGCGGCGCGAGCCACGCCATGACCCGCAGGTCCTTGCGCACGAGCGAGGCCACGCGGGGTCGCTGCACCTTGACCACCACGTCCTCGCCGGTGATCAGCCGGGCGGCGTGCACCTGGGCGATCGACGCCGCAGCGATCGGCTCACGGTCGAACCAGGCGAAGTGCTGGGCGAGCGGTCCGCCGAGCTCGGACTCGATCACGGCGCGGACCTCGTCCCACGGTTCGGGCGGCACCTGGTCGCGGCAGAGCTTGAACTCGTTCACCAGCTCGGCGCGGGAACAGCCCCTCACCCGACGAGATGATCTGGCCGAGCTTGATGTAGGTCGAACCGAGCTCGATGGCGGCCTCGCGCAGCCGGAGCGACATGTCGGCCCGGCTCGCCTCCGGGCCGTCGTACCGCTCGATCCGCTTCTTGGCATACCAGGGGCCGAGCCCGCCACCGAGCTTGCCGACGACCTTGAGCACCCGGGCGCCGGGCGGCAGCTTCGACTGGCGGCGGGTCAGCGCGGGGAGATCGGCGCGGACGGCGCGCCGGAGTCCGTCGGTGCCGGGAAGCCAGGTGATCGTCGCCTTGTCGAGCACCCAGGGCGGCTCGTCGGAGAACGCGCCCCAGCTCGAGATCGGGGGAGAGAAGGTGGCGCTCATCGCCCGGATGCTCCCACGCCATCGAGGACCCTGCGTAGGCGCGCCCTGAGTAGCGATGTGCCCGGTGGTGCTTGCAGGGTGCAGGTATCGCCCGGGCTGCCAGTAGCTTCGCGCCGGGTGACCGCCACTCGACGCACCGCCGCCGCACCACCCGAGTCCTGGGTCGCGAGGTCGAGCACAAGTGGATCGTGGCCGTCGTGTTCATCTCGGCTCTCTTCCTCGACATCCTCGACACCTCCATCGTCAACGTGGCGCTCCCGAAGCTGGCCGTCGACTTCCGGCACCGACGCGGTGGAGTGGATCGTGCTCGGCTACACCCTGAGCCTGGCGGTGTGGATCCCGGTCGAGCGGCTGGCTCGGCGACCGGTTCGGCACCAAGCGGGTGTTCCTCGCCGCCCTGCTGCTGTTCATCGCCGGGTCCGCGCTGTGCGGCGCGGCCCAGTCGATCGGGCAACTCGTCGCGTTCCGGGTGTTGCAGGGCGTCGGCGGCGGCATGCTCACGCCGGTCGGGGTGGCGATGCTGTTCCGGGCCTTCCCGCCGGCCGAGCGGGCCCGGGCGTCGACCCTGATGATGATCCCGACGTTGGCCCGCCCGCCCTCGGGCCCGTCGTCGGTGGTCTCCTCGTCGACCCACGTCGGCTGGCGCTGGATCTTCTACGTCAACGTGCCGTTCGGGCTGCTCGCCCTCGTGTTCGGTTTCCGATTCCTGCGGGAACACCGGGAGCCGTCGGCCGGCGGGTTCGACCGGCCGGGCTTCGTCCTCTCGGGCGGCGGGCTGGCGGCTGGTGGTCTACGCCTTGAGCGAAGGACCCCGTGCCGGCTGGTCGCCTCGGTCGGATGGTCACTCGGCGTCGTCGGTCGTGGTGGCGTCTGGCGCGCGCTCGTGGGGTCGAGCTCGCGAGTCGCCGAGCCGATGCTCGACCTGCGGTTGCTCCGCGACCGGATGTTCCGCGCGACCAACGTGGTCAGCCTCTTCTCGACGGCCAGCTTCCTCGGGCTGATCTTCCTGCTGCCCGCTCTACCTGCAGAACCTGCGCGGGTTGAGCGCGCTGGAGTCCGGGCTCACCACGTTCCCGCAGGCGTTCGGCATGATGATCTCCTCCCAGCTCGCCGGGCGGCTCTACCAGCGGATCGGGCCGCGGCGGCTGATGGCGGGGGGCTCGGCTGGGCGGCGCTCACCATCGCCACCTTCGCCTGCATCGGGCTCGACACCAACCTGTGGTGGATCCGGGTGCTGATCTTCGTACGAGGCCTCGGCATGGGCTTCGCCTTCGTACCGATCCAGGCGGCGAGCTATGCCCGGATCCGCCGGCCGACAACGGCCGGGCCTCGTCGATCTTCTCCACCCAGCGGCAGGTGGCGGCGTCGCTCGGCATCGCCGCTCTCGCGACGGTGCTCGCCAGCTTCACCCCCCTGGGCGGGACGCCATGATCCGCACCGGGCCCTGACGGATTCCACCTGGCGTTCGTGGTCACCGCCGCCCTCGCCGCGGTGGCCGCCGCTCGCCTGGTTCCTGGTGCACGACGAGGACGCGGCGATCCAGCGCGGGGAGTCAGCGTTCACCCCAGAGCGCGTGGAGCACGTCGTCGGCCAACTCCGGGCGGCAGACCAGGAAGTCCGGTAGCCACGGGTCCGAACCGTTGTACACCAAGGGCGAGCCGTCGATCCGGCTGACGTGGAAGCCCGCCGCCCGCGCCACGACCGCGGGCGCTGCGGTGTCCCACTGGTACATGCCGCCGTCGTGCACGTAGATGTCGCCTTCGCCGAGCAGCAGCATCATCGTCTTCGCCCCGGCCGACCCGACCCTGATGGCGTCGCACCCGAGTGCGTTGGCGATGACGATCGCCGCGTAGGGAGCCCGATATCGCGAGGTGACGATGCCGCGGCTTGTCACGAGTCACGGCTGGTAGCTCCCCGGGCGGGTCGGTGCCGAACACCAGGTCCATCGCGGGCAACGCCACTGCTCCGGCGGTCAGCTCGCCGCGCTCCCACAGCGCGACGTGCACCGCCCAGTCGGGGCGACCGGGCTCGCCGTACTCGTTGGTGCCGTCGAGCGGGTCGATGATCCACACCCGCTCGGCGTTCATCCGGCGCCGATCGTCGGCCCCCTCCTCCGACAGCACGATGTCGTCGGGTCGGGCTGGTCGCGAGCGTGTCGAGCAGGTACCGATGGGCGGTCACGTCGCCGGTGTCCATCAGCTCCCAGCGGTGGAAACCCTGGCGTCCCAGCCGTTCGCGCAGTTCGACGAGGAGCCGGCCCGCTTCGGCGGCGAGCCGGAGCGCCAACGCGTGGTCGTCCTCCACGAGGAACCCGCCGCCGCTCAGCGGCTCAGCGGCTTGTACTTGATGCGGTGCGGCTGGTCGGCGGCCGAGCCGAGCTCCTTGTGACGCCACGCTTCGTACTCGGTGAAGTTGCCTTCGAACCACCGGACCTGGCTGTCGCCCTCGAACGCCAATACGTGGGTGGCGATGCGATCGAGGAACCAGCGATCGTGGCTGATGACCACCGCGCAACCGGGGAACGACTCGAGCGTGTCTTCGAGTGCTCGCAACGTGTCGACGTCGAGGTCGTTGGTGGGCTCGTCGAGCAGCAACACGTTGCCGCCGCTCTTGAGCACCTTGGCCAGATGCACCCGGTTGCGCTCGCCACCCGAGAGATCGCCGACCAGCTTCTGCTGATCGGCCCCCTTGAACATGAAGCTCGCCACATAGGCCCGGCCGTGGATCTCGCGGTTCCGACCTTCATGTGGTCGACGCCGCCGGTGATCTCCTCGTACACCGTCGCGGTGGGCGTCGAGCGAGTCGCGGCTCTGGTCGACGTACGACATCTGCACCGTGTCGCCGACGGTGACGCTGCCGTAGTCGGGCGCCTCCTGCCCGGTGAGCATCTTGAACAGGGTGGTCTTGCCGGCGCCGTTCGGGCCGATGATGCCCACGATCCCGGCCTTCGGCAGCGAGAACGAGAGGTCCTCGACGAGCAGACGTCGCCGAATCCCTTGCGGAGGTGGTCCACGTCGATCACCACTCGCCCAACCGCGGGCCGGCGGGCAGGATGATCTCGAGCTTGCCGGTCTCGCCCCGGTCGGCTTCCGCCTCGGCCTGGAGCTTGTCGTAGGCGAGGAGACGGGCCTTGCCCTTGGCCTGGC
>CAWDIP010000004.1:0-501869 GCA_963802395.1 uncultured Actinomycetes bacterium | reverse complement strand
TGCGGCCAGAAGCTCAGCTGCCCCGCCTGCCGCGAAACTCCTCGAGCAGGCCGCGGTCTGATCGAGCCCGTCAGCGGGCGATACACCCGCTCGTGTGATCCCCGTCGTTCATCCATCGCTCAAGAAGTGGCTCGACCCGGAGGCACCGACTCAGGATCTCGATCTCCTCGGCCGCCTCACGAAGCACCTCACGATCGGACGCCACGGACGCGAGTCTGTCAGCCATGAACCGCCCAGAGCGGCAGATCTGCGCTCAGGTCGGGCAGGCCTCACCAACGATCGAGATTGATTCGGCGTCACCGGGGATCGATATCCGCCTGATGTTGGGGTTGTCGACCGCCGTGTCACGCCATGCGTTGATCTCGTCCGTGTGCGGCCGCTCGACCGTGATCGTGTCGCCTGGGCCAAGCATGAAGCCGTCGAAGCCGATCTTGCCAGCGACCTCCACGTACACCGTCGACTCGCAACCGTTCGTCACGTCGATCTCACCGTTCGACCGGGTGAAGCCCCAGACCGCCGACACACCAGCAGCGATGTAGAGCGCTATAGGCACGGCTGCCAGCAGACCAACGCCAATCACGAGTCGACGGCGCGGGCGCGTCGGCTGTTGGTCCTGTTGCGCCGCCACACGAGCAGCCTGCCCGGAGCAAGCACGGCCCGCAAGCCGCGTACCCGACCGATCGGCAGACCCGCTCGGCTCAGCGAAGCGAGACGTACACGATTGCGATGGACCCGACGAGGCACACGGCCGTGACCAGGAACCCGATCCTCAGACGGTCCCGAACGCAGAGATAGGTCACCGGTACGCATGTCAGCATCAGGGTCGCTCCGCCGATCGACAACAGCGTGGCCGCTGCGGTCGAACCTCGTTCACCTGTGTCCGAGTCCGGAATGCTGGACACCATCGCAAGCGCGACGAGCAGCAGACCTGCAGGAATCAGCAGCAGGGAGCAGGTCACCGCACACGCCCATGCGCCGGCGCGACGGACCTGAGCGTCGGATCTCGGAAGCGCCAGCTCGCCCACGAGCGAAGTCTGCGTCGCAGGTGTCCTCCACGCAAACACCAATACCGATCGATCCCTCTTTGTTCGTCAAGTGCGAGTTCGCGGTGGGTCGGGGCGCGCTGAACGAGAGGGCTCTGGTCGAGCCTTCGGGCGTGGGCGTAGGGTTGGTGTCGGGTTCGGGAGTGGCTGTTGCCGAAGCGCCGGTGGATCAGGACAGTGGCCGGTCACGCAGGCTTGTGGAGTCGTTTCCTGGTTGCCCTCCCGGGCCCACGATCAACGCTTCGAGGCGCGGGCGGCGTCAGCGACGAGGGTGCGGTAGACGGTGTCGCTGATGCGTCGCTTCAACGCTCGCAGCGCTCGTCGAGGGCTCTTGCCTTCGGCTCGTTTGCGGTCGTAGAACGCTCGGCCTGGTGAGTGTGTGTGGCGGATCTGGGTGACGGCCGCGATGTGGATTGTGTGGTTCATCGCCCGGTTCCCGCGCGCGACAGCCGCCAGATCTTCTCGCCGTCACCGGAGGAACGCTCGACCGGTGCGGTGCCGTTGTAGGCGGCGAACTTGTCGTCGTTGGCGAAGCGGGTGATGTCGCCGGTGTGGCCGATCAGTGTCGCGGCGAGCACGTCACCGATGCCGAAGATCTCCGTCAGCGTCGTCCCGGACGCGGCGACCGCGTCACGGATCCGTCGTTCGGATGCTGTGCGTTGCGCGGCGAGTTGGGCGAGGTCGTCGATCATCTCGCGTGCGACCTTGACACGTGCTGCGGTCACCGGGCTGTTGATCTCGACCCGCTCGAGGAGCTGGGAGGCTTGTTTCACAACGACTTCCTTGCGGATCCCGCCCGGGATCAGCTCGCACATCAACACGTGCAACCGGCACGCGGTCTTGTTGTAGGACCAGGCGAGCTGGGTGTGCCGGCGCGACAACACGCGCAGCACCGTGGCGTGATCCTCGGCGCGGACACGCACGGTCTCTTTGCCGTAGAGCGCAGCGAGCGCGACCCGTAGGCGTCGTTCGGGTCGTTCTTGTTCGACGTCCCCGAGCTCAACACCCGCACCCGCGCGGCGAGCACCGCGGGGATGTCGATCACCTCTTCGCCCGCGGCGACGAGCTGCTGCGCGAGGAGATAGCCGAGCCCGCCAGCGGACTCGATCGCCCACGTCCGACGCTCGGCGAGCCCGTCAGCCCACGACAACAACTCGCGTGTCCGCCCGCGCTTTGCTGCACGCAGCCGGCTCGCGACGATGTCCGCCGACGTCCACCGCCACCGCGGTGTGGGTCCGCTTGTGCGGGTCGATACCGATCATGACCATCGAGATTCCTCCGTTCATCCGGGATGGGAACCGCGGTGGGCACTCCTGATTTCTGATCGAGCTGCTGCCCTCTTTCGAGCCACACCACGGAAGTCCTGATGGCCGCACAACTCGTTCGAAAACCAGCCCCAACAAATCGGCGCAGGCAGTTAGAGAGCAACGACCACCAGGACACCGGACGCTACGAGCAACCCCGCAGCACCCCCACGAACTCAATCAGGCAGCTATGGCGTTGAGTTCGCCTCGACCGATGCCGGTCGACGTCGTTGGTGGGCCATGACGAGCCGACCGAGGGCCACGCCGATGATCGCTCCAGCGGAGTTGGCGAGCAGGTCGAACTGATCGGGGCGGCCCGTGAGGACCATCGCCTGAGCGGTCTCGACGAGCATGGATACCCCCACCAGGACGCCGGCGACCAACCATGGCCGCCGCCACAGCAGCGTCGCGAAGAACGCGACCGGTATGAACAGCACCGCGTTGAATCCCCAGCCCAGAACGTCTGAACCGCGAGGGAGTTCAGCCCCGGGGTCGACCACAGCAACTGCTCATGGAGGTCGTCCGACGAAACGTCGACTCCGCGGTTGGCGACCGTCAGTAACGCAACGAACTGGGCAGACAGCACCGCTAGCAGCAAGACGGCTGGACTGCATGCGAACCGTCGGGCCAGTGGGCGGAAGGACAGGAGGGCCACCACCACACCAACCGCCGCCCAGACTCCTACTCGATCGTCAAACAGCGTGAGGGCGCGACTCATGGCGGGTAGCGCATAGTGCCCGGTCTGTGCGTGTTCTCGCAAGGACTAGAGGGCGCTTGTGGGTCGCCACTTCGCCGTCACGGACTACTCGCCGTAGAGGCATTCGACGGCGATGACCTCGCCGGCGCCGTTGAGTCGAGCGAGTGACGAACTCGACGGGACCTTGACCGGGTCGCTTGCCAGATCACCGGGTTCGGAACAGTTCAGCGTCGCGTCCACACGGATCGGGACGGCGACTCGTGTGCCGCCGATCAACACGATCGCTGTCCGGCCATCGAAGCGATCCACCGTCAGCTGGGTCGAGCCATCGGACAACTTCTCCAGCGGCTGGATCGCGAACCAGGCGACCTGACCGGCGCCGTCGAGCTCGCCGGTCACCAGACACGTCGGCGTCTCCGGCCGGTCGCGGTAGCCGACGAGACGGCACATGTTGCCGCCCGTCGTGCCGGCGGCCACCGTGAGCGCTGTGCCATCAGCGAGATGGAACGTCGCCGGACCGACGCGGATGCGGCTCGCTGGACCGCCGCTCGACCCGCCGACACCGTTGTCGCTGACCGCACTCCACTCCGGAGCGTCCACGGACACGACCTCCCCGACGAAGTCGACGTCGGCAACCGGATACGAGCCGGACACGCACCCTGCACCGACGACTCCGCCGACAAGGACGCCGGTGAGCACCACGCTCACGGTTCCTCGCCGACAACCGGACATCGGGTGGTGGCCGAACACCCCGCCAATAGTACGGCGGCCACGCCGGACCGCGATCGGTGTGAGGTTCTTGCGGCGATAGTGCGCAAGAACCTCACGCGTTCGAGGTGGAGCGCCCCCGGCAGGGATCGAACCTGCGACCCACGGTTTAGGAACCCGTTGGTCAGAACTTGTGTTCGACCTGATCAGAGGTGGTTTGCGGATCGAGGGAGGGAGCTCCTCCCAAAGCTCTCCCAATTTTCTGTAACCCCCACCCTCCACCCGAGGGCGGGTGAAACAGGTGGGAGGTCACATGAAGCGCTCGCATCAAGAGGTGCAGGTGTACAGCATCCAGGACCGCCGATCCTCGGACCGCGTGAAGCGCCCCTGGGTCGTGCGTTGGTCCGTCGACGGCCGGCAACGCAGCAAGTCGTTCCACACGCGTTCCGAAGCGGACAGATTCCGTGTGCTGCTGATGAACGCCGTTCAACGTGGCGAACGCTTCGATGAAGTGACAGGCGATCCATCCTCGTGGCAGCCGTCGCTGAGCGACATGAACGTCTACGAATGGGCTCGGCGCTGGCTCGGCGAACAGTGGGTCGAGTGGCAACCTCGGACGCGGAACTCCGCGGTCGAGAGTCTGGCGAAGCTCGTGATCATCGCCGCCGATGTCAAAGCTGGACGCACGGAAGCCGAGCTGCGGCACTACCTGAAGCAAGCGCTACGCCCCGATGCCGACGGGCCTGAGGCCCGCTGGGAGAATGGCTCACGGAGCATTCGCTGATGCTGTCCACGATCGACCGCGAGTCGACCGCAGAGATCGACCGGCAGCTGGGACTGCGACTCGATGGTCAACCACTGTCGGCAACCACTGCCAACCGGACACGCATCGTCGCTCGAGCCTGCATCGTTGCCGCCGTGCAGGCAGGCGCCATCTCGGGCGACCCGTGGCCACCGCGATCACGTACCCGTGCCCGCCGCAAGGTCGCGAGGCGTCGCCGGTCCGTCGATCCGCGTCGGCTTCCCGATCCACCGACGATGGCCCGCGCGATTGATGCGATCGGAAGCCATCAACCGGGCAGCCAGACGTACCGGGTGATGACGGCTGTTGCGTACTACGCCGGGCTCAGGCCGTCGGAGGTTGTGATGATCCGACGTGGGTCGCTCGACCTTCCGACCTCCGGGTGGGGTCGTCTTCACGTGACCGAGGCCGATATCTCCTTTGATGAACCCGGAGAGCCGAAGACCGGGCCGAGGGTGGTACCGATCCCGCCCGTGCTCGTCGAGATGCTCGCCAAGTGGGTCGCCGAACAAGGCGTCGTCGACGACGCGCAGCTGTTGTTCCGCACGAGAACCGGATCACGCCCAAGCCAGTCGAACTGGGTCCGCTCATGGCACCGCGCACTCGCATCGGTCGGCCTACCTCCGCTGCGCGTCTACGACTGCCGACACGCGGCAGCGACCACCTGGCTCCGCAGCGGCGTTCCACTCGGCGAGACTGCCCGTCGTCTCGGTCACAGCGTCGAGACCCTCGTGTCGACCTACGTCGGCGCTCTGCAGGACGACGAGACGATCGGCAATGCGAAGATCGAGAGCTTCCTCAACGAACAGACACCCGACCATTGACGCGGTATCGAAACCGGCCCACGGGTCGCATGCTTCTGCCAGCCAATAGCCGTTCCACCGAGAGTGATCAGTGTTCACGGCTTGGGTGTCAGCTGCCGACCGGGCCGCATCGCGAAGTCATCCACGACCATGAAGGACCGCCCCAGTTCGTTGAGGCTCAGTTCAAGCCGCCAGAAGTCGACCTCGCCTGCGCCGTTGCGGTACGGACCGAGCCCGTACTCGTAGTTCTCCGCGCTCCACTCGGAGCGAGCATCTGCGTCGTCGTAGGTCTCTTCGTGCAACCCGACGCTCGCCCACGGGAACAGCGTCGGCACAACCTCGGCATAGCTCCTGAGGCCGAGATCGACACCCCACGAAGCCAGCGGCATCGGATCGTTGCCGTCTTCGTTGTCGATCCCGAGCCTTATCGAACCGCGCCCGGACGTCTTGTTCACCCACTCCTCGATGTCGACGACCAAACGGGTGTCATCTCGCAGCATCTCCATCCACGGCCGGGAGAGCCGCAGTTCCCGAATGCGTAGCTCGTACGGATCACCGGCGGCTGCTTTCCGTAGATCGTCGGCGGCCGCCTCGTCGAGGACGTGCGATCGCGGAATGAGCAGCTTCCAACCTCCATCGCCGACGGCTACCAGCGTGTCTGAGTTCACCAATTGCCAGTGGCATCTTTCCGATGACTCGTCGTAGAGCACGACAACCACGGGCAGCGAGTGGCTTGTCCAGTAGCTGACGTGCTTGCGCTCCGGCCGGAACCACCAGCCGTCGACCGTCGGCTCCTTGAACCAGCTCGGGCCGCTCTTGATCTGCAGCGCCAGCAGACGACCGAGGACCCGGTCGCCTGCAACAACCTCGACCTGCGCGTCGATGCCGTAGTCATGGTTGAACTGCTCGCGAAAGAGCCAGCCGAGCTTCTCCTGCACGGCCAGCTGCGTGCGCGTCACCCCGATCGAGCCCGTCTTCGCCGAAGGCATCCGCTTCATGGGGACATCTTGGCTCCCTGCGGGGCTCGCGAATCGAGCCGGGTCATGAGGTGTGACGGCAGTGTCAGGAGCGGTTCGCCCCACATCGCGCGCAGATTTGCCGCTTGCGACTGCCGAACCGCTGGCTTCACGTCATCTAGTCGGTGGTGCCCCGAGCACTCGGAGCGGTAAGGCGAGCGGCCATGCTATGACGGTGTCCAACGAGGAGGAGCGACAGCGGCAACTTGAGGACCTGGCTTCGACGCTGCGGACCTTCGACCCGACCGGCGACTACTTTGCCGCGACACTGCTGGCGGAAGGCGATCGGTGGTCGCTGCGTTTCGACACGGCATTCGCAGGCTGGCCCGAAGGAGCGGAACCCGGGCCGACGACGCCCGAGTTGCGCGAACCCTGCCTGGTTGACCCGGGGAAGATGGTTGCTCTCTGGGAGTCCATCGGCCAGGGTTGGCTCGCGATCGACCATCCGGCTGAACTGGCGGCGTATTTCCGACTGGGCGGGAACGCCCTGATCTCCCGAGACGTCGCGAAGGCGCACCTCGCCGAGTTCACGGCCCGCCAAGTGCTCGTGAAATCAGCGCTTGTTGGCTTCTCCGGTACGAGACCGCGCTGGAACAGCGCCGGCCTTCGCCGAAGGTGCGCCTTCGGATCCTCAAGCGAGATGGGTACAGGTGCCAGTTGTGCGGGGAACGACCATCACTCAATGAACACATCGTTCTCGTCGTTCACCACATCAGGCCGTTTCAGCCACACGGCCTCACCGCGGACGAGAACCTGATCACGATCTGCCACACCTGCCATGGAGGGCTCGATCCACACGAGGACCTGGACCTCTATCTCATTCCGGGTGGTCACTTCGATCGAGTCGTCGGCGCTGAGGAACGTGACCAACATGCGCAAGCGGTGCATGCCTACCGGAGGCTGGCGAGGCGGGTTCTGACCCAGGGGTCAAAGTGAGCCCGCCAGTAGCCGTCTGGCGCTGATCTGTCACACGACATCCCCATCGCGGGTCGGGTACACGGTGAGGACGACATCCGAGGCAGGGACTGGAGGAGCACATGCATCGCGACGGCAAGGCCCCCCTGATCAGTGTCGAGCAGCTCGCAGACGAGCTCGGCGTCTCGGTTCGCTACGTGCGTCGCATCATCGCGGAACGGCGGATCCCGTATGTGAAGGTCGGTCACCTCATTCGATTCCAGCGCGACGAAGTAGAGCGTTGGGTCGAGGCAAACCGGGTCAACGCACTCACGGGGCGGGGATAACGCCGGCTCCCGCCCGCCGACGCATCGCGATCGTCTGGCCTCGCCCATCGATCACGAGGAAGTGGTGACGGGCGTAGAGCGCCCGAGCGATCTCGTTGTCTTCCCCGACGGTGAGCACGATGTCGGCGTTCGCGTCCTCAGCTCGGCTCACGACCTCGGCCAGCAGTTGATTGCCGATTCCGAGGTGGGGTTCGGTGGCGACGTCGGAGAGGACCCACGGGTGTCCGGCGGTGTCGAAGGTTCGGCGTGCTCGGATTTGGCGTTCGCATCGCGAGCCCAGGACGAGTGCCGACACGAGCACCGCCGGAACGGTCACTGCGATGAGCGGGACGCTGCCGATCGCGAAGCCGTAGAGCATTCCGAGGAATGCCGGGACGTACGTCGCGGCGAACAGCGCCGTTGCGCGAATGGCATGGCCGGCTTCGGTGAGGAGCGCGATGCCGCCGTCGGGATGGGTGATTCGTTGGTCGGCGCTGAGCAGTCGCAGCGCGGACGCGAGTGGGTGCTTGTTGAACCGTCGGGCATGGAGCCGCGCGGCGTCCGTGAAGCGGAACGGTTCACTCGCTGGCGCGGTGGGCGGAGCGGATGACGAGGTCATTGGGCTGATGGTGCGGGCAAGGGAATGCGTCGAGGTTGACGCTGCGGCCGGCGGCGACGGCGATGGGGATGAGGCATCCGCAGGGATGGCTGGGCAGCACGACAGTCGAGGGCGAACGCCCCGTCAAGGGGTCGGGCTGGCCGGTAGAGGGTTGGGCGGTCAGCCACACCGCCTGCGGTTCGCCGGTTCGGGCTTCGTGGATGACATCCACGTCGGTGAGCTCGCGCAGGGTGATGGTGGCGCGTTGCGAGCCTGGGTGGCGGTCGATGTCGATGATCCCGATGGGGAGGTTCGGGTCGAGGGTGCTGAGGTGTTGTGCGAGTTGTCCGACGGTGAGCATCGGCTGGTCTCCCTTCGTGGGTCGGCGGGTCAGGTGGTGCGACCTGGGTGCCGTGGCTTTCTGGAGGGGGAAGTGCTGGTTCGCTTCTTCGACGGCGACTGTGCGTTCGGTCGGCTTTGGTGGTTCGGTGACGGTGAGCACGTAGTCGAGGAAGCCGGGGATGGATGCTGCGACGTGTCCGGTTGATGGTGCGACGATGATGCCGCGGTCGAGGAGCCGGTTGCGGACGGCGCTGAGCGCGGTGATGGGTTTGCCGAGCGCGTCGGCGATCTGGCCGGTTCGTACCGGATCGCTGGTCGAGATGCGCGCCATGGCAGTGAGGTAGGTCTGTTCGCCGGCGGGCAGCTTCTTCCAGCGGGCGACGTACAGGCCGCGTTCGCTGTCGTGCCGGGCGAGGTCGATCGCTTGGTTGGCGTCGTCGAGGGTGATGCGTGTGTGGCCGTCGGAGGTTTGCCAGGCGTAGTCGCCGAACAGTTGCACGAAGTACGGGTAGCCGCCGGTGGCGTCGGCGAGCACGGCGAGCGCGTCGCCGTCGAAGGGTCGGCCCGCGGAGTCGGCGGGGCCGGCGAGTGCTTGCAGGGTGGCGTCGTTGTCGAGGTTGTCGATCGGGTGGAACGCCATTCGTTCGCCGTAGGTGACGGCGTCGGTGACGAGCCCGGGTGTGTCGGGCAGCCCGCCGAACACGATCATCGCGGTGAGTTCGGGTCGGCGGCTGAGGTCTTGCATGATCGGTCCGAACACCGAGAGTTCGTCGGGATGCACTTCTTGGACCTCGTCGACGAGGATCATCAGTCCGCGCCGGTCCTTCGTGCAGTGCTCGCCGACAGCCAGTACAGCGCTGGCGAACTGTTGGGCGATTGGGATCGCGTCGCGCCGTTCGCGTTTGGACTCTCGTCGGTAGACGCCGAGGTTGAGCGTCTGGGATTCCTCGCCCCATCGTTCGCGCAGCTCGACGAGTTCGCGGCTCAGCTTCTTGGTCAGCCCGGCGCAGTCGTGGAGCTGTTCGACGATCGCGCCGATCGGGTCACCGGGTGAGCGGGCCTCGTGACGCACGACAGCCCACTTGCGTTCCATCGCGATCGCCGCGTACCGGTCGAGGAGCACGGTCTTGCCGACCCCACGCGGCCCGTACAGGACTTGGAACGACTGGCGCCGGTTGCCACTGGTCCGGACTGCGGTCTCGACGAGCTGCACGAGGTGCTGGCGGCCGGCCAGCAGCGGCGGTTGCGTTGCGAATCCTGGCCGATACGGGCTCGGTGTCGACATCATCGCTCCTCTCGATAGGAAACGATAACACAACCTGTTTATAAGAAGCTATCGACAGTCGCATTCGCTGATGTCGCGCTGCCGGCCGGGTAGGGGTGGGGAGTGTCGCTGATGAAGGACTCGTCGATCGCGCTAGGTCAGCCGGTCCGTTCGTCGCGCCTCCAGACGTTCGCGACGAGTCAACTTCGCGAGCGATCGCGGCACCAACGAGGTCTTGCACGCTGATGTCGTCCTGGCGGGCGCGAACTCTCAGCCGCTTGATCAGCGAGCGAGGCAGCTTCGTGGCCAGCGGGTCGATTGGTTCGTCTCGTTCGATACGAGGGCGCGGCACACCGCGAGAATACGACCGCCCGCAGACGGCTCGTTCACACGGACGCCACGACGGCGCGCCGCATACCGGCTTACTTGTATGCCCCACCCGCGAAAAACGAGTTCGGCAGCGGTGATACCGTGAATCGTTCGGAGGTAGCCATGCTCCACACCACGCCAACTCAAGCGGCGGTGGATGACCTGGAACAGCGCGGCCCCGGAGCAGGAACCATCGGTGCTGGCCTCGCAATTGCGACCCTGCTCGCCGTTGTGTACGTCGGCCGGGCAGAGGTACTGATGATGCCGGCGCTCGGGATGATCGCAGTCACTGCGGCCGTCATCGACGCTCGCACACTTCGAATTCCGAACTGGCTGACCGGCACGGGTGCTTTCCTCTTCGCTGTTCTCAGTGTCCACCTTGTTGTTGTGGAGAACACTGCGTGGCAGCCGATCGTGGCGGGAGCGGCGATCATGGGTGGGCCGCTCCTCGCGGCACATCTCGTCAGCAAGTCGCGTACACCTGGGCTCGGCGACGTCAAGCTCGCAACTGTTCTCGGCGCGCCGCTCGGCGCAGTCTCACCGGCCGCCGCGTATTGGGCACTGCTCATGGCACTCACGATTGGTGCCGGGTTCGGACTCATCTACCAGCGGGCGACGAAGCGTCGGGCGTTCCCGCTTGGCCCAGCGATCTCGCTAGCATCCGTCTTGACAGCGTTCGCATTCGGTCTCACCGGCTCGAATGGGGTGTGGGCGCTGTGATCGCGATCGCGACCGATCGCCTCCTGCCGACCTTCGGCTGCGCACCTGCGCATCGCCGAGAGGAGTTGTCATGATGCGATCCCGCCCAGCCTTCTCGTTCATTGTCGTTGCCGCGCTCGTGCTCGGTGCCTGCTCGAGCGGCGACAGTTCGAACGGCGACCCGACAGTGCCGATCCCAACCGCTGGCACCGTTACCGTCCACGACAGCGAGCCGGACCAGCACGCCGTCGACCGAGCCTTCGACCGGCTCGACGACGACCTCGACCAGTCCGGCCACCAGCGATGCGCCAACCGCAACGACGACAACGACGATGGGCCACCGACCACCCTGATCCGGCCGGCCGACTTGGTGACCGACCCCAACGATCCGAACAACCTGCACACCAGCCTGCCCGAGCATCAGCCGATCATCGACGCCTACGTCGCCGCGATCAACGCCGAACTCATCACCTACTCGCGGTGGCCGCTCGACCCGACCAGCACCGGAACTCATGGCGCGCCCCGATCAGCGACGAGATGAGATCTCGCGAGAACAGCGGGCTGGTCGAGCGAACGCAGACTGAACCAGGTACTCGACATCAGCGGCGGGATGACGCTGCGGCCGTACGTGGTGGAGAACGACGACCCGACACGGGCGTTCGTGTGGGACTGCCAGATCGACGCCACCTTCTGGAAGGACAAGGACACGGGCGCGAAGGCACCGCCCGACGCTTGGCCGAACAACGGCCCGCCAGGCGTGGAGGTCGGGATCTCGGCCGTGATGGTTCTCGTCGAGGGCGAATGGCTCCTTGACGACGGAGGACTCGAGCCGCAGGCATGCGAGTGAAACGCGCTACGTCGCGGCCGTCGTGTTGGCTGCGATCGCGACCGCTCCGTGCCGTCAGCGGTGCTGGGCGGTGCCCGGCCCAAGCCCGAATCCAGATCCGCCGCCTCAGCCGGGGCCAATCACGGTGCAGTATCGGAATGGGTCCGGTGGACTGTCGTCGACGACGTCGATTCCAGTGGGGTCGGCGTTCCGTTCGGCGGGTGGGTCGGATCGCGCTCCGTGCACGTTCATGTACCTCGGCCTCGACCCGGATGGCGACGGCCCGCTGCAGCCGATCTACGAGCCCCGTGAGTCGCTGCAATGGATGTTCCGCGAGACGACCGACACGGTGGTGGAGCTCACGGATGAGGAGTGGGCAGCGGTCGCAGAATTGGGTGGCACGGATGTGGCGTCGGTGTTCGCAACGTATGGTCGTGTTGAGTCGGCGTACCGCCGGTTCGACGTGTACTGCGTCGGTACGCAGGGCTCGGGCACGACGACGAACTCGTTGGTGACGTCGACGCTGGTGTCGATTCGTGACGTGTTCTGGGACCCGTATGCGCGGATCGGCACGTTGTGGACGGGTCTGCAGCTTGGATCGCCCGGTGGCGTTGACGGTGCCCGACAGCGGGCTGTTCGGTGGGCTGCCGGTGAACATGCCGGCAACTCTGCAGATCGACGCGCCGCCGTGGAGGACATACGTGTCGGCACCGTCCACGTATCGGGGTTGGACCTCTCGGTTGGTGTTGTCGCCGGACTCGCTGGTGTTCGACTTGTCGTTCGATCCCGATGACGGCCCAGCCACGTCGATCACCGTCGACTGCTTGGAAGGCTCGGCGGATCAGCCGGATGCGGGTGCGATCCCGCGACGGTCCAGCGACGTGCCTGACTTCGCGGAGCCGGGGCAGTACGACGCGCCGTGTGTCTGGATTCCGCCGGAGCCTGGCGAGCTCACCGTGACGGCACGGATCACCTACGACGTGGTGTTCACGGTGTCGGGCTTCGCCGATGTGCTGGCCCCGTATGTGTGGTCGTCGAGTCCGCTGACGGTGCGAGTCGACGAGCTGAGTGTTGTCAACACCCGGACAGGCAACTGACGAGGAGGCTCGAGATGACGGCGACCGAAACCACTCCGCTGGCAGGCCGACGATCCGGTCAACCTCGCGGTCCGTCGCGACGGGTGCGGCTGCCGTGGCTCGCCGCCGCTGCCGGGCTGGCGGTCCTTGTTGCGGCGTTGGTGTTGTGGGGGTTCGGTAGGGCAGCCGAGCGGCGCGAGGTGGTGATGATCGTCGCGCCGGTGGAAGCGGGCGACCCGATCACGGACGCGGCGTTGGGTTCGACGATGGTGGCCATCGACTCGTCGTCTACCCAGCTGTTCTCGGCGTCACAGCGTGCCGAGCTGGTAGGCAAGATCGCCGCGATCGACCTTGCGCCGGGCGACCTGCTCGGGCCGTCGTTGATCTCGACCGGGCCGAGCGTGCCCGACGGCTGGTTGGAGATCGGTGGGCTGTTGCGCGCCGGCCGGTACCCGGTGTCGTTGAGTGTCGGCGACCAGTTGTTGGCCCTCCCGATGGAGGGCGCAGATGTCACCCCGGTTGCGGTGTTGGTCGTCGAGTCGTCGGTCGGTGACGACCGGGCGTTGATGGTCGTGCTGGCGGCAGCACCCGAGTCGGCGGCGCAGGTCGCGCAGTGGGCGGCATCTGATGATTTGGTGTTGGTTCGTGTCGGAGCGCAGCCGTGACGTGGGTGATCGCTGTCGGCTCGATCAAGGCCTCTGGCGGCGCCACCTCGACGGCGTTGGTGCTGGCGGCATCAGCAGCGGCGACCGGTGAGCACGTCACGCTGGTCGAGGCGGACCCGTCGGGTGGGTCGCTGCTGGGTTGGTGTGCGGACCTCGACCCGTCCGGCCCAGGACTGTACGAGGGCGTGTTCCAACGCGATCTGGCCGTCGGTGTGCAGCGGCTTGGCGAGTTCGGTGTGGTCGCCGCGCAGGGTGATCCGTGGCGGATCTCGGCTGCGCTGGATCGACCTCGAGGTTGGCGGCAGTTGCTCGACCCCCTCGACGGGGTCGTCGTGGTCGACATCGGTCGGCTGTTCCCTGGGTCGCCGGCGGCACAGATTGCCGGTGTCGCGGATGTCGTGGTGTTGGTCGCTCCGCCCGAGCCCGGCCCGTTGGCGGCAACCTTGGAGTGGGTCGCCCGGCGCGGCCAGTTCGCCGCGACGGATGCCCAGATCGACGCCGGGCGCGTGAGAATTCTCACTGTCGATGTCGCGGCCGAACGTCGCCTGCGGATCGACCCGGGTCGATTGGCGCGTGACGAACTCGGCCCCGTCTACGCCGGCCATGTCCCGTTCGATGACGGGGCTCTCGACCTGTTGTGTCGCGGTGCGTCGATCGGGCATCGCTCTCTGCGTCGATCGCGATTGGTGCTCGGCGTACACGGCTTGTTGGCGCGGCTTCAGGTGGGGGTGACGGTGTGAACGGGCCGCAGGATTGGTTGATGGAGTTGGCGGAGCGGATTCGCCGCGAGTTCGGGGCCCAGCTTCCGGCGGCACCGGTGCGTGAATCGCATGCTGATCGTGACCGCCGGCAGGAACAGACCAAGTTCGAACTGGAGACGAAGGTGCTGCCGATCGTCAACGAGCAGCGCGTCGCCAGTCGGGAACCGGCGCTGTCGGAAGCGGAGGAGGACATCGTCGTCGAGTTGATCCTTTCGGCGATGTTCCTGCTCCCTCGCCTGTACGGGATTCTCGCCGGGGAACCGTTGGCGGAGGACGTGCTCGTGTTCCCCGGCCAACCGGTGCGCGTCGATCGTGCCGACGGCACCAAGAGCTACTACCCGGCGCTGGCACGAACCGCCGAGGAGTTGACTCAGATGATCGCCGATGTGGCGGCGACACATCATCGGCCGTTCAGTTTCGAGCATCCGTTCGTCGATGTGCAGTTGTCCCCTCGGCTGCGGTTCCACGGTCAAGGGTTCGACGTCGTGTCCAGGCCGGCGATCTTCATCCGTGTGCACCGTGTGATGGGCGCAACCTTCGATGACCTGTTCGAGTGGGGCTCGATCTCGAACGGGATGCGCTACCTGCTCGGCACCGCCGCGGTCGAGGCCCAGCTGTCCGCTGCGACCACTGGTGTGCAGGGCTCGGGCAAGACGACGGTGTTGCGTGCGTTCCCGCTGGCGTACCCGGCGGACACTCGGATCGTCACCGTCGAGACCGATTTCGAGTTGGGGTTGGTGTCGTTGGGTCGGCCGTGGACACAGGAGATGCAGGCGCGGATGCCGATGACCTCGACGTCGCGTGGGATCTCGTGCGCCGACATGATGGCCCCGGTGCTGCGCACCCGCGGCGAGCTGAACATGATCGGCGAGGTCCGCAGTGACGAGGCCGACCCGGCGATCCGCGCCGCCAACATCGGCCAGGGCACCCTGGTGACAGTCCATGGCTCGTCCGCCGTGGCGGGGCTCGGGCAACTGATCGATCGGATCTGTGAACGTGGCTCGAGCGAGCGTGACCAGGCCGCGCGGATGGTGTACCAGGCGTTCGATCTTGTCGTGCATTGCTCGATGGCCCGAGATCGGCGACGTTGGATTCAAGAGATCGTCGCCCCATCGATCGAAGGTGATCGCTGCGTCGTCCACACCCTGTACGCACCGCAGCCTGGCGCCGGTGATCTGCGTGGCCGGGCGTCTCGCACGCCGTGGCCGGATCTGTTGGTCACCAAGATCCGTACCAACTTCCCCGACTTCGAGCTCGCCGACGCACTCGACGACACCTACCTGCCGATGCAAGCAGCGGCCCATGCGACCGGGTCGCCGTTCTCGCTGGAGGCGGTGTCGTGAACGCCACGATGAGGCTCCTCGTCGCCGTGGCGGCCGGCCTGGCGGCGGGCGGAGCGGTGTGGTGTGCCGCCGAGTCCGTGCGCCCACGATCAGCCTCCAACCCGCTCGCTCGACGTCGCTCGCAACTGGCGAGTGGCAACGCATTGGTCGTCGCCATCGTTGCCGGGATGGTGGTGTTGTTGGTCACGCGCTGGCCGGTCGCCGCTGCGGGGACGATCGCGCTGGTGGTGGTGTGGCCGAGGTTGTTCGCCGGCAAGTCGGCGACCGTCGAGCGTCGCCGTCTCGATGGGATCGCCAAGTGGTTGGAGGACCTACGTGATCTTCAACTTGGATCGAATCTCGATCTGGTCGAGGCCTTGACCGAGTCCGCCAAGCGGGCGCCGACGGTGATCGAAACGGAACTCGGCCGGCTTGCCGGTCGGCTCGGCCATCACATGCCGTTGCGCGACGCACTCGTGCATCTGGCCGACGAACTCGATCACCCCGTGTCGGACACCGCCGTGGCGTCGATGTTGTTCGCCGCCGGGCACGCCTCGGGTTCGGCGCTACAGGACACCTTCGCCCAGCTCGCGGTGACGGCCCGCGACGAGCTCACCGCCCGCGACCGCATCGACCGCCTGCGAGCGAACTTCGAACGGTCGATGCGTCGGATGCTCGCGATTCTGGGCGGCCTGGTTGCGTACATGATCGTCGTCGCCTCCGAGACCCTGGAGCCCTACCAGTCGCCGGTCGGGCAGATCTGGCTGTTGTTGCCGTTGTCGATCTGGGCGCTCAGTCTGGTGTGGCTCCGCAACCTGTCCCGCTACGAACGCGCCGGCCGGTTCGTCAGCCGTGAGGCACTCGCCGAGGCACGGCCATGACGCTGACCCAGCTCGCGTTGGTCGCCGGTGCAGCGACCGTGATGGCCGGATGGTGTCTACGACGAGCCATGCAGTTCGGTCCGGCAACGGTTGCCACCACCTACCGGCGCTTGTACTCGACCCGGTCCCCTCTCCCGGCGACCGCGACAGGTTCGCGGTGGGATCGCTCGTTCGCCCGCTTGGGGACACGACTCGCAGCCTCCGATGTCGGTCAACGGATCGAAGCACGCCGTCGCTACGCGTTCCGTGCCGGGGGTGTCTCCGTGCCGCTGCTCGCCACCCGGATCGTGTCGGCCGCAGTCGTCGGTTTCGTTGCCGGGCTGGTGCTCGTGCTGGTACCGACGATGACTGGCGTTGCGGTCCCCTGGCCGATCGTCGCGGTCGCGCCGTTCGGTGTCGCCGTGTTGATGGGCTGGTATCAGTTGTCGAGCGTCGTCGCGGTTGCCGATCGTCGCTACCGGTCGTTCCGGGCCGGGGTCGCCGCCTACGTGCAACTGGTCGCGGTGTGCATGACCACGAGACGATCGATGACCGAAGCGATCAGCTACGCAGCCGAAGTCGGTACAGGGCCAGCGTTCGAAACGATCGCCGCCGCAGTGCACGCCGCCCCGCAGATGGGCATCCGGGTCTGGGAAGCACTCGACAGTGTCGGCGTCGAGTACGACTGCCGCGAGCTACAAGACCTGGCGTCGTCGGTCGGCCACGTCGCCCGGATCGGCGTCGGTGTCGAAACCACGGTCATTGCCGTGGCGACACGGATGCGCCAGGTCGCGCTGGATGACATGCAACGTTCCGCTGATCGCCAAACCTCCACGATGTTCGGCCCGACCCTGTTGTTCGTCGCCGGTGTCGTCGCATTCCTCGGCTACCCGCTGATCGTGCGCGTGTTCGACGCCTTCTCCACCACCAGCTAACCGAAAGGAACCCGACATGACATCACCCGCTCCGTATGTCACGAGCCCGTACGTGACAAGCGTCGTCGATCAGGCCTACATCGGCCTGACGATGCTCTTGCGCACCTTGCGCGTCTGGTCTGCCCGAGACGAGGGCCTCGACGAGTCACCGTCCAAGCTGCTCTACATCGCCCTGGGGATCATCGTCGCCGGCATCGTCGCCGGGATCGCCTACGCGATCGTCCAACAAGCCGGCGACAACATCCCCGACCCCGTGGTCCCCGCCGGACCCTGAACCCGCGACCGCTTCTCGATGCGAATCCGTCGACGCCCCCGACGAGCGGTCAGTGCCGCGCGGCGACGTTTCGACTGGCGCGACGACCGAGGGGTTTCGAGCAGCGTCGAGCAGCTGTTCGCGTTCGTGTTCCTCCTGATGTTGTTCCTGTTCTTCATGCAGGTGATCGTGTGGTGGCACGCCAAGAACATCCTCGAACAGTCAGCGGCCGAGGGCGCCAGGGCCGCCGCAGCAGCCGACGGTGGATGCACCGACGCAGCCACCGCGGCGACGTCGATCGCAACACGGATCGGTGGCGGCTGGGTCAGAAACCTCGACGTCACCTGCACCGGTGGCGCCGTCGAGGGCGAACTCGTGATCGTCACCGTGACCGCATCGACACCGGGGTTCGTGCTCCCCGGATCGCTCACCGTGACGGCCGTTGCCAACGCACCGGAGGAGTCACCGTGACGGCCCGCCCGATCCGCTGGCGTGACGATCGCGGTCAAGCCGTGAGCACCGAACTGTTGTTGCTGCTGATCGTCGCGCTGATCGGATGGGGCTTCCTGGCGTGGCTCGGGCGGCTGACCTCCACCTCACAAGACCTCGCCAACAGCGCCCAATCCGCAGCCCGCGCCGCATCACAACAGGGCAACCCCACCGACGCGCTCACCGCCGCTCGCGCCGCCGCCTATGCGTCGAACCTGCAGTCGCCATGCACCACGCAACCTGCCGTTGCCATGTCGTGGCAGCCAGGCCCGACCGGCACATGGCGCGGTGGCAGCGTCACCGTCACGCTCACGTGCACCGTCGACAATCGCGAACCGATCACCAACACAGGCCGCACCATCGCAGCGTCAGACACCCAAGTCATCGACCGCTACCAGGAAGCAGAATGAAGCGCCGCCTGCACACACTTCGCCGAGCGATCGCGGATGACCGTGGCGTCATCGGGCCTGCTGTGGCGATGCTGCTGATCGTGGTCCTGATCGGTGCCGGCCTCGTGTTCGACGGTGGCCGGGCACTTGCCGCGCGCCGCCAGGCGATCAACACCGCCGAGGCCGCCGCCCGCGCCGGCGTCGCGACCGTCACCGCCGACGGCCTACGCGAAGACCCGGCACGCGCCGCGACACTCGACTTCCTCGACGCTGCAGGCGTCGCACGAACGCGACATCGTGTCAATCACGGTCACCGCGACCACGGTCACCGTCGTGCTGACGGCTCGTCGGGACGCGGTGTTCGGCCAACTGATCGGCAACGACAGCATCGTCGTGCGCGGCAGCGGCCAAGCAACAGCAACGTTCGGGAACAGCCCATGATCCGCCGAGCCCTCCGAATCCTGGCGCGCCTGACCGCCGGCCTGATCGTCGTCGCCGTCCTCACCGTTCCCGTCGTATTGATGGCGAGAGTCGCCGGGAACCCGTTCGGTGGTGACCTGTTGCGCCGCGTCCAGGACCGAACCGTCGACGACGCCACGATTCTGCGGCTGCTGTCCATCGGCTTCTACGTGCTGTGGGCATGGTTCGCGCTACCCGCCATCCGCCAGGCAAGGCTGTGTCTCAAGGCCCGCCATCCCCGCCCATCGGCTCAGGCCTCGCCTCGCTCGGTACCCGTCGTTGTTGACCGAGGTCCACAAGGGTGGCTCACCAGGCTCGTGCGCTACGCGCTCGACTTCGTCCACGATCGCCGCGATCACCACCACGACCACGCTCGCCGTGTTCCCCTCCTCCGCGCTCTCCAGCATGCATGGCTCCACGCAGGCCACCGGCCGACCTGCCGCGACGGTCGTCGTGAACGACGCTCGCCACTCGATTCAGTCCGAGCACAGTGAACGTCCCGATCTGGTCAGCGAGATCGTTGCTCGACGCCGGGACACCCCCTACTCGATCGCCGCCCGGCTGTTCCCTGACCGACTCGACGGTGCCCGAGACGAGATCCTCGCACTGAACGTCGGCCGACCGATCCCGGCGGTGGTGCATGTATCAGGGGGAGCCTTCCCGGAGGGCATGACCGTGCTGACCCCCGGCGAACGGTCCGCTCGGAGGCGAAGGGCGTCGCCAGCGGCCAGCGGCGACGCCGGATGGCTGCCGGGCGAGACCGTGGTCGTCGAACCCGGCGACAACGTCTGGGACCTCAGCGCCGAGCGACTCGATCGCGCCGACGGCGAGACAGCTGACGCCGACCAACGCCGAGATCGCCGACCACATGCACCTGGTCATCGACACCAACACCTTCCCCAGCGGCAACCCGAGCCTGATCTTCCCCGGCGACACGATCAACTTCCCCGCGATCGGCAACCCACCACTCGCGCCACCGACAGCGCCGCCGCCACTTCCGCCCCAGCCCGAGACCGATCTCCCAGCGCCGCCGACCAACCGAGGCTCATCCCCCGCCGTCCGCCCCGCCCGACGTACCCACACCCACCGAAGCGCCGACCATCGTCATCGAGACCGGCACCACGGTGCCAGCCCCGCATCCCGCTGACACCACGCCCGGCACTGAGCAGGCCGCACCCGCGGTCACGGACAACGACACATCCCCGGACCGGTCGCTCGTCACCCTCGCCGGAGTGACCGGAACCGTCGCGCTCGCCTCCGGGCTCACCACCGCCCTCGTGCGACAGCGTCGTCGTCGCCGCGCCCTCGGCACCGGCCGACCGAGTCGACTCTCGACACGACAAGCCGAAGTCGAGACCGCGATCGTCGCCGCCTCCGACGTTCCCTTCACCCGTTGGGCGGGCCAGGAACTCGCCGCGCTCGCTCGCCAACTCACACCAACCGCGATCAAGGGCGCTCCGCTCGCCGTCGAACTGGAACCCGGAGTCGGCATCGAGATCCTCTGGGACCAACCGTGCCACACCGCACCCATCCCATGGGAAGCAACCGACGGCGGCTGGTCATGGCGCGTCCACTACGACCCCGACGAACCAACACCCCTCGCCGAATGGCCCTCACCCATCCCCGCCTTGGTCACCGTAGGAACACGCGGCCACCGCCAACTACTCGTCGACCTCGAAGCAGTCGGAACACTGGCAGTGTCCGGACCGACGGCGGACGTCGAGGCATGGATCCGCGCGGTCGTGCTCGAACTCGGGGCCGGAGACGACCTCGCCGATGCCAGCGTGCTCACCGTCGGCAGCGGAGTTGACGGCGTCGAACACCTCGAACGAGTCGCGCGACGTCCATCCCGACGAAGCAATCGGACTGCTCACCGCCAGGGCCCACGAAGTCACAAACCTCCTCGACGAACACGAATCGCTGTTCCACCGTCGCCTCGGCGAGAACCCGGTGCTCGGTCTCTCGACGGACGTAGTGGTGTGTGGCGACATCGAACTCGAGACCCAGACACAGATCGCAGCCTGCGTGGTGCCTCGTCACGGGGCAGCCGTCATCCTCACCGCCGACATCGAACACGCCGGTGCCCGCCTCGTCCTCGACGGCTACGGCTCCGCCGTCCTCCACGGCATCGGCACCGACCCGATCCTCATCACACCCGTCGGCGTCCCCCGAGAAACCGCCGCCGAGATCGCCGTGCTCCTCGACCACGAACACGACGCGTCCGCCGACGAACCGCTCACCGACGAACTCGTCACGGAACTCGTACCGGAATCCGAGCAGCGGCCCACTGACGTAGCGCTGGCGTCAGCGAGCGAACCGAGCGCCGCATTTGTCCAGAACAGCCTCCTCGATTCCGCGTGTTCCGACAACGGCGACGACGAGTGGTGCCGACCCGAACCCGCACTGCTCGTCCGCGTCCTCGGACGGCCAGCCGTGCCCGACCGTCCCGAGATACAAGGCCTCAAACTTCGCCTGCTCGTCTACCTCGCCTGCCAGAACGGCCGAACAGTGTCGAGGTCGCGGATCCTCGACGCCGTCTGGGGCGGCGAAGCACGCGAGCGAAAGACGTTCTCGAACAAGCTGTCCGACCTGCGCAACACCCTCGGCACGTCGCCGACAGGGAGCCCCTTGCTGTCGACCGCAACCGACGCCGGCGTCCGACTCGACCCGAGCGTGATGACCGATCTCGCCGTGTTCATCGCCCTCGCCGCCCGTGCCCGCGACGCAGCGTCGAACGAAGCCATCGAACTCCTCAGCGACGCACTGGCGCTCGTGCACGGCGAACCATTCGACGACGGCGGATACGAATGGGCCGACGCCACCCAAGACAACGTCCAAACGCACGACCACATCCTGAACGCAGCCCGCGACCTCTACCGACTCGCCTGCGACGCCGCCGACCTCACCACCGCCCGCTTCGCGCTCGTGCAAGGCCTCAAAGCCGTCCCCGGCCACGAGGACCTCTACCGACTCCGCATGCAACTCGAACACCGCGCCGCCAACACCGCAGCCATCCACGCCACCTTCAACGAGCTCACCCACCAACTCAACGTCCTCGAATGCGAACCGTCCACCGAGACCGTGAACCTCTACCGCCAACTCGTAGGTCGTCGTTCCTGAATCTGGTCGTGTGTCGTGTTCCCGCTAGAACGGCCAGGAGGTGGGCAAGTACATTTCCGGCGTTGCGGGGCAGTGCCAGATCCGAGCGGAAGGATCTCTGACCCACCTTCGACGATTCTCATGGCCGTCCAGTCCGGCAGCGGGCTGCGTCCCGCCGCGCGGAGTTCAACCGAACGCGACTTTGGTCGGCATCTCATCCCATGTCTTGCCCTCGAGAAGGCGGCCGCCGGCCTTGGGAGTTCTACCGCCCCACTGCTTGAAGAAGAACGGGACGTCAGCCTGGCGGCATTGGTCCTTGATGTCGCTGGCCCACGGTAACTGCATAGGGCGGGCGTGCGGGCCGGACTCGCCGCCCGCGATTACCCAGTCGATACCGTCGAGGTTGATGTCGGGGATCGGTCCGAGCAGTGGTTCGCACGACAGGAACCTGACCGCGGCCGGGACCCGGCGGAGGTGATCGACGCGGAATCGGTACGAAGCGTTCTCGACGCTGACCCCCATCCATAGGTTCGTCGGCCAGTCGAGTCGATCCGAGATCGTGGCGAGTCGCTTTGACCGCTTCGTAAGAACTTGGTACTGGTGCTGCGGGGTGTCGGCGATGACGGCAAACACGTCACGGATGTATGCGATCGGGACGTCGTTGTGGAACAGGTCGCTCATCGAATTGACGAAAACCGTCCTTGGCTGCCGCCAACGTCGCGGCTGGTCCAGCGTGTCGGGGTGGAGTGTGAGCCGGAACCCAGGGCCACTAGTCCGCGGATCACCGTCGTTCTGGTACTTCCCGGTGCCCATCGCCTTCAGCCGCTTGGCGAGGGTCAGGGCGTAACAGTGGTCGCAGCCCGGGGATGTGCGGTCGCACCCGGTCGTGGGATTCCACGTCGATTCAGTCCACTCGATTGGCGTTCGATCACCCATCCGTCCTCCTCCCTCGCTTGGCGCGAGTGCAGACGGCGCGTCGCGCGTATGTTCGACGATATCGGCGGGGCGTCACTCGTCCAGCGATGGTCGCGGCGAATTCCATTCCGGGAGATGAAGTGCCCGCATCAACGTTCATGTCGTGAGCGCGTTCTGACCCGGTCGAAGTACCCGGTTGTGGATTCCCTTTCCCACACCCGTGTCCTCCGAGATCCCTAACGCGTGGAGGTTCTTTAGCGCCTGAGCAACGTGCTTCTCGCGTGCCTCACCTAGCACCTCGCCGTACACCGCGCCCGTGTTGTTCATCAGCTTGAACGGAACACCCTTGCGGAACAGCACGGTCAGGTTCTGCTTGATGACTGCCACCCATCGCACTGCCTCGGCGGCTTCGTCGAACGGCTCATGTGTGACCGCAACCGGCGCAGCGGAAGCAACCTCGAAGTCGTCGAACAAATACATCAGCCCCTGCTCGGCTTCGACCGCGCGTTGCTTGGCGACCTTGGCGGCGACCTTGGCCGCCTCCTTGGCGTTGGCCTTGCCGCGCCAGGCTTCCTGCCACTCGACGTTCGCCAGTGAGAGGGCATCGTTGAATCGCCAGATCGCGTAGGGGTGCCGCGTGAAGAGCACAAGGAAGTACTCGGGAGCGAGCCCGGGGCGATCGCGAACGGGGAAGGCAAACGAACCGGACGCAGTGTCGGTACCGACTCGCCGGCAGTACTCCTGCACCACCCGCTCAGCGATCTTCGTCGCCACGCCAGGCTCATCGTTGGCTTCGAGCGCGATCGGCTGCCACCACTCCCCGCCGAGGAACCGGTCGACACGCTCGATGGTCTTGCGTTCGGCGTCTGACAGCTCGTCTCTCCTTGCTCGCAGAAGTCCGCTGATCCGCCGTATCGCATTCACACTGAAGTGCAACAGCACCTCGGTCGGCGGGCGTGTGGGTCGCCCGAGGATCTGCTTGGTGAGCTCGTCATAGTTGAGAGCCGTGCCGAACGGATCGAGGAAAGCGAACAGCGCGGCATCGGAAGCAGAGGTCAGGATGGACGCAAGGTGGCTGCTGAGATCGCCCTGCAACGCGCAACACGACAGGCCGGCGCCGTGGGATTGGACGACCTCGCTGAGCACTGTGAAGTTGGCCCTGTCTCGTTCGACGAAGACGCACTCAACGGTGCGGAACGAACCGGTCTTGGATGCGGCTCCGAGCAGAAGCATCGGTGACCCGGGGCTGCCGTCCTCGTACTTTCCGCGCCCCGCGTAGCCGTCGAGAAGTACGACCCTTGAGGCGTTGCCGCCCGCAGCAGAGGCGAACACCACCGGGTACCGCCTCAAGATGCCGTGCTTGAGCACTGCTGGTGCTTCCTGCTCGCGGAAGAATCCGGTATTCGCAGTCACTACTGCCCCTACTCCTCCATGTCGACGTAGCAAGCGTACTGGCCGAGTAGAAGCGGGTTCGGGGAGGCCTTCGCGACGTCGCCGCTCAGTGTGCAGGAACCCGAGGTCGCCGTGGTCGAACGGGTTCTACACCATGACTGCAAGGCAAAGCCTCGGTGTGTCCTGAAATGCGATTCAAGAGCATGAATCCGTTGCCAGAAGCAGCGCTAGAAGCTGCACCCGGTTGTCGCGAGCGAACGTGGATCGAGCCCGACGCCGGCGCGGTAGAGGCTGGCGACAAGGGGTTGCGGGCAGTGTTGGATGCCGTCGGGGGTGCGGATCTCGAGGTGGAGGTGGGGGGTGCCGGAGCGGCCGGTGTTGCCGGAGGTGAGGATGAGGGTTCCTGCTTCGACGTGGCTGCCGCGGGTGACGTGGAGGTTGCTGCCGTGGCAGTAGGTCCATCGGGTGCCGAGGTCGTCGACGATGGTGAGGCCGATGCCGCAGGTGGCGCAGCCGTTGACGCCTCGGGTGGTGCAGCCTTGCTCCCACCAGTTGTGCGGCCAGGCTGAGACGGTGGCGACGGTGCCGGCGCGGACGGCGTAGATCGGGGTGCCGGTTGGGATGATCCAGTCCCAGGCGGGGTAGTCGTGGTGGGGGTCGTCGAGTTGGTTGACGGTGGCGTCGATCATCGAGCGTGGGCCGGGCAGCGCCCAATCGCCTGCCAGTACTTCGCCGGGCTCGCCTCCGAAGCAGCTACTCGGTATCGACGCGGGCGGTCGCGGACGTGGGAGACGCAGCGCCGCCGAGTTCGGTGTACTTGTCCATCCACCGTTGCTGGTATTGGCGTGGCGTGAGCCGGTTGCCGGCCTCTGGTGCGGGGACCGTGTCCCACTCGGCACTGCTCGAGGCCGGGAGGTGGCCGATGTACCAGACGACGGGAACGGCGGCGACGTCGTTGTGGCGGTCGAGGATCGCGCCGACCATCTCGGCGGCCTTGGCGTCTTGGACTTCGGGCGGGGCCAGCAGGGCGCGGGCGTAGCCGCCGTAGTTCGCCCAGGTGGAGTCGATGAACTGGTACGCGCCCGACGCGCTCGCGCCGGGGTTGGTGGCTTGGTAGTTGTCGCCTGATTCGAGGCTGCGGATCGTCGCCAGGATCGTCTCGATCTGACGCGGCGTCGGGTGCGCAGGCGACGAATGGTGGCGGGTCGCCGTTGGCGAGCAGTACGGGTATGGAGACGACACCGGCGAGCAGGGCGAGCGGTGATGCGAGCAGCAGGGAGTACTTCACACCGGTGACCCCACCCCTCGACCGGATCACGGCGCACGACCTCGGTTCGGCGTCGGTGTCGCGGTCGGGGTGCCGGCGGGGTGGGGCAAGCCGGTGAGCGAGGTTGGCCACCGGGGCCGGCCCGCTTCCGGAGGTACTGCGATGGCACACGACACAGGGCGCACGACGAGACGAACGATGCACCGATTGACCGTCGCCGTGCTCGTGTCGGCCATCGCGACCACGGCGGTGGCCTCGCCTGCATGGGCGGCGGTTCCGAATCCGCCGGCCGACGGGTCGGCACCGGGCGCGGCGCTGATGACGTCGCTGTTGGGCTGGTTGAAGTGGGGTGGCTTGGCCGCCGCGCTGGCCGGTCTGCTGATCGGGGCGATCACGATGGGCGTCGGCCACTTCGGCAGCAACTACTCGGCATCGTCTGCGGGTCGCAAGTGGCTGCTCGGCGGAATGGGCGCGGCGATCCTGTCCGGACTGGCGTGGACGATCGTCACGACGCTGTTCGCTGCGACGGGCGGCTGACGATGGCTCGTTCGATCGCGGTGCGTCGGTGGTGCGCTGGCGACGGTGATGCTGGTCGGTGTCATCGTCGCCCGGGCTGGGAGTGGCGATACCGGACCGGACGGCAACACGTCGGCCAGCGTCGCGGAACCCTCGGCGAGCTCTCCATCAGCTACCGGGCCGGGTGCGGCCGCTGCGCCGAGTGCCTCGATCGACGAAGCGCAGCGTCGCCGCGATCAAGGTCGGTGGGCCGTACGGGCGAGGTCGTCGCGGCAGGGTTCATCTCCCGACGGGAACTGATCGAGACGTTCACCACCCGGTCGTTCGGGCCGACGTTCGCGGACGAGACCGGTCGGGCGATCGACGCGATGCTGATCGAGTTGGGCAGCCGCGAGGTCGACCTCGCCGACCTGGTCGTGCGTGAGCAGCCGATCACATCGACCGCCGCCACGACGGCGGACGGTGTGCAGGTGCGGGTGTGGTCGGTGCTGATCATCGCCGCGCCGGGTACTGGCCCTGGCCGTCAGGTGTGGCGCACGGTCACGCTCGACATGGTGCAACACGACGGGGTGTGGCTCGTTGACGGGTGGGCGTCGTCGCCCGGCCCGACGCCGTCTCCGCCGGCGGAAGGGATCGTCGATTCGGCCGAAACCGTGGCGGTTCCGTTGTCGTGGGACCCGGTCGGGGCGGGCTGACATGTGGCCCTTCCCGAATCCGCTGGACTTGTTCGGCGACGCCGTCGGTGGCGTCGTCGGATGGGCGTGGGACAAGGTGATCCAGGGGATCTACACCTGGTTCGCCAACGGCCTGCTGCTGTTGATGGAGTGGGTCTGGAACGTGCTCGACACCGCCACCACACCTCGGGTCACCGAGGCATGGTTCACGAACGGCCTGATCCGCCCACTCGCCGGAGTGGCGGTCGGGATCACGGTGGCGATGATGCTCGCCTCGGCGATCCAGGCCGGTCTCGGTGGACGGCCGGAGCTGATCATCGACGCGTTGAAGGAGGGCCCGAAGTCGCTCGTCGCCACCGCGCTCACGGTCGTGGTGATGGACGTGATGATCCAAGGCGGCGACGTGTTGGCCGACGTCGCGTGGCAGGCCGGTCGCGGCGACGCCCAACAGGTACTCGACGGGCTGGCGGCCACGATGGGTTCGTCGGGCGGGCTGGCAGGGACGTTCCTCGGGCCGCTGGCGTTGCTGTTCGGGATGATCGGCTTGCTCGTGACGACGGTGGTGTTGTTCATGCGCTCGTCGATGCTGTATCTCGTCGCCGCGTTCGCGCCGATCGTCTGGTCGACGTCGGTTGCCCCGATGATGCGCGGCTCGGGTCGTCGGCTGATCCATCTCGTGGTCGCGCTCGGTGTTGGCGAAACCGGCGATCGCGATCACGCTCGTGGTCGGCACGAAGCTGCTCGCCAACGCCGGCGCGCCGGGCACCGACAGGCGCAAGTTCGGGGGCGTCGGCCTTGGGGACGATGCTCGCCGGGTTCTCGTGTTTCGCGATCGCAGGTCTGAGCCCTGCGGTCATCTTCAAGCTCCTGCCGAGCGTCGAGGGCGGGAGCGCCGCTACGGGAGTTGCCGGTGGCTGGGGACGGTCGGCGATGACCGGCGGTGCAGATGGGTCTGATGGTCAAGTCGATGGGAGCCTCGGCAGGTGCTTCCGCAGCGACCCGGGCGATGCCGTTGACGTCGAGTGCTGGCGGCCCGTCGGGCCAGAGCGTCGGAGGGATCGCCGGAGGCCCGGGCGGATCGACCGGTGCGACGGGATCTTCTTCGGCGGTCGCGACACGGCCAGCGACCACCTCGGAGCCTGCATCGACTGGGCCAACGGTCGCGCCACCGGGTGAGTCGCGTGACGCCCAACCGACCGGCGACCAGCGAGGGCCGTCGGCATGAGCGGCACAACCCGCGAGGCCGCCCGCTATCGGTTCGGTGACTCGTCCCGCAGCGGGATGCTGCTCGGGCTGTCGCTGCGCCAGGGCGCGCCGCTGGTGGCCGGGATGTTGTGGTTGGCGTTGGCGTTGATGATCGAGTTGCCCCTCGTCGGGCTCGTCGGTCTGGCTCTCGCATCGGTCGCGTCGTTCGGCCGCTGGCGGCACACACCGCTGTACGACATCGCCGCCCCGGGAGCGCGACTTGGTCTGCGACGGCTGCGAGGGCGCGGTGTGTGGACGCGCCGCTCGTTGATCGGTGCCGGCTCGGGTTTCGACGATGTCCTTCCAGCGGCGCTTGCGGGACTTGAGTTGATCGAGACCTCGGTCGATTGGGCAGGCAGCACAGCGAGCGTCGGTGTGGTGCGAGACCGAACGGCCGGGACGGTCTCGATGGTGATCGGCGTGCTCGGTGATGGCTTCGCCGCGTCGAGCGCGCTCGAACAGGACGGGATGCTTGCCGGGTGGGGCGCAGCGCTCGCTCCGCTCGCCCGCGACCGATGCCCGGTCACCCGGGTCACCTGGCAGGAGTGGGCGCACCCGGTCGGTGTCGGCACGCACCGCCAGTTCCTCGCCGGCGTGGCGACCCGACCCACGAGCGCCACCACGGCGGCCGCCGACTACGCCGATCTGCTCGACACGCTCGACCGTTCGACGATCGCCCACGATGTGCTGCTCACGATCACGGTCGATCTTCGTCGAGTCCGCGCCCGGCGAGGAGCATCAACGGTGGCAGCGGCGCTCGTGGTGCTCTCCGGTGAGGTCGACCTGCTGGCGGCCCGACTGTCGACGGCGGGACTGGTGGTGTCGCCGCCAATGTCGCCGGCAGAGTTGGCGACAGCAATCAGGGTGCGATCCGACCCGACCCGTGAACACGCCGCCGTCCCGCGATCGCTCGCCGCGATCGCCGGGCGGGGTGTGGCCGAGTGGGGACCGATGGCCGTCGAGTGCGACTGGTTCCACGCACGAGTCGACGCATCCGTGCATCGCACCTACCGGATCGTCGGCTGGCCGATGCTTCCCGTCCCAGCCGACTGGCTCGCCCCACTGCTGACCGGCGGTGGCCAGACACGCACCTTGACCGTCGTCATGGAACCGGTACCGATCGGGCACGCCGCCCGTGCAGCCAACCGGCAGCTCACCTCGCTCGAGACGGATCGCGACGAGAAGCAACGCAAAGGCTTCCGGCCGACCGCTCGCGAGCGTCGCCGTATCGCCGACATCGAGACCCGGGAAGAGGAACTCGCTGCAGGGCATCCGGAGTTTCGTCACGTCGGCCTGCTCACGGTCACCGCCGCCAACGTCGACGAACTCGACGACGCGCTGCGCCCAAGTCGAGCAGGACGCCGCGCAATCGATGCTCGACATCCGCCCCGTCGCCGCCCGCCAAGGCGAGGGATGGGTCGCCTCGCTCCCCCTCGGCCGATCAGTTCGACGCGGGGTCTGGACGTGACCGCAGCAGCCGACCACCGCAAGCAACGTCAGCGCCCATCGCAGGTGACCGGCCACGCCACCCCGCACAAGGGTCGACGGCCAGCCGACCGATCAAGAACACACCGTGACCCTGATGACAAGCCGGTCAGTCGACTCGGAGGCGGCCCCGGCGTGCCCGTCGACTGGTCCCGGTCGACGCTCGCCCACCTGCGCTCGGTGTACCCGTTCCACACGGCCGCCGGGTTCGGGGAACGAGGCGTGCTGCTCGGCTCCGACGTCACCGGCGGGTTCCGCGGCTTCTACTTCGACCCGTTCGAGTTCTACCAACAACGGCATCTCACCAACCCGAACATGATCGTGATGGGCTCGGTCGGGTTCGGCAAGTCGGCGACCGTGAAGGCGTTGATCCGACGCCTGCAAGCCGTCTACGGCACCGGCCGCTACCTGGCGATCATCGACCCCAAGGGCGAGTACTCGACCGTCGCCGCGGACCTCGGGTTGGCGGTGATCAAGCTGTTCCCCGGCGAAGGCGGAGCACGGGTCAACCCGATGGACCCCGGCAGCACCTCGAACGACGACAGCGTCATCGCCCGCCAAACCCTCGCCGCGCAACTTGTCGCCGGCGTACTCGGCCGCGAGCTGACCCCGCTCGAAGACGCGGTGCTCTCGTGGGGGATCGAGACTCGATGCCGCGCCAACCAGGCGTTCACTCTCGCCGACCTGCACCGCGAGATCCTCGACCCACCCGACGAACTCGTCCGTCTCTCGCGCCACACGCCGCTCGAACTCGCCCGGGCCACGTCGCCGGTCACGTTCGCGCTCGACAAGCTGTGTTCGCGCACACTGCGCGGCATGTTCGACGGCCCCACCACCGTGCACGTCGACTGGGACAACGGACCAGGCGTCGTGCTCGACCTGTCCGCCGTGTACGCCAACAGCGAAGCCCTGCCGCTGGTGATGGTCGCCGCCACCCACTGGCTCAACGGCGCGCTTCGTGGTCGCCCCGAACGACGCTCGGTGCAAGTGATCGACGAAGCCTGGGCCGCGGTGCGCCACGGAGCCGCATACCTCCAGGGCTCACTCAAGCTGTCACGCACCTACGGGGTCGCCACCGTGCTCGTCTGCCATCGCCCCTCCGACCTCACCGCACAAGCCGACGACGGCACCGCGTCGTCGAAGATCGCCGCCGGGCTGCTGTCCGACATCCAGACCCGCGTGCTGCTGCGCCAACCGCCTGAGCAGATCGCCGCAGCCGTCGAGATGTTCGACCTCTCCGAACGTGAACGGGATTGGCTGAGCCAGCTCGTGCAAGGCCGTGCGATCTGGAAGATCGGTGCCCGCACCGCCGTCGTTCAGACCGTGCTGACCGGCAACGAGCGCAAGCTTGTTCGATACGGATTCCGCGATGTCCAGTTCCGGTATCGGCTGGGGTCTTGGGGGAGCGTGTCGGGTGAGTCGCCCGCCGGCGACGACTCGCTGGCCGATCGACGACATTCTGGCGCGCACCGACCTCGCTGCGCTGTTGGACGAGTTCGCCCAACCCGACCAGCGCGCCCGTCGCTGGCACTGCCCGCTCAACGACCACGACGACAACCACGCCTCGGTCACCATGCATCGCGACCAGCGTGGCCACGAGCGTTGGCGATGTTGGTCCGGCGACCAACGCCATCGCGGTGATGCCGTCGACCTCGTCCAAGCCGTCCGTGGCAACACCCGCGCCGAGGCGATCGAGGAGCTCGCGACACGAGCAGGATTGCAGCCCGGTCGCGAGCTCCCACCAATCGCACCACGCAAGCCGACGGCGCCGCCTGCGGTGGTACTCGATGAGCGCGTCGTCGCCTACGCCAACATCTGCGCCCGATTGCTCTGGTCCCCGCTCGGCACGCCCGTGCGCGAGTGGCTCCACAATCGGGGCCTTGGCGATGACGTACTCCGCGCCAACCACGTCGGCGCCGACCCCGGCCGCGACCGACTGCGCCGATCACGCGGCATCCCATACGGGGCCGGCCCTGGAGCCACGTTCCCAGCCCTCGACGTCAACGGCCAGATCCGCTACGTCCAAACACGAGCGCTCGAACCGAGACCCGGATACGGCAAGTACGACAACCCATCCGCCGCGCTCGCCCCGAACCCAAGGCTCACGTGGGCTGTGCCGCCCGGCCCCGCCCAGCCAGGCCAACTGCTGATCTGCGAAGGCATCCCCGACGCCCTCATCGCCGCCCAAGCCGGCTACCGATCCGTCGGCCTCCTCGGCACCAACGCCCTCGACCCCACCGTCGCCACCCGCATCGCCAACATCGCCACCCGAGACAACCTCGACATCACCATCATCACCGACAACGACGACAACGGAGTCGGCAAACACCTCGGCCAACAACTCGCCGAGCGACTCGGCGATGAGGGTCTGGTCGCGACGATTCTGGAGCCTCCCAGCAGGACACGACCTCACAAGTTGGGCCAAGGAGCGTGGAACGTGGGCTGACCGTCTCGGTTCGCGGGGAATACTGGATGCGCAGGCGATTGAGAATGCGGGAGTGAACTGACCTGCTCCCCGGACCACTCGCATAGCCACGGTGATGCGGTAACTACCATGCTTGCTTTGTAGGGCGATCCAGCGGACGCTCACCCGAGGGGAGTTGACTGGGTCGTGAATCGGGCTGCGTACGACGAGATCATTCAGAAGGAGACCGACTCTTACGTCGGGGTGTACTTACACGCCGCGCTCCGTCGGACAGGAAACGACGAGGGAGACGAAGGCGCTCATTGAGAGCGTCGTTGCCACCGACTACGACGGTCGCGGCTCTCATCGAGCTCATCCAGAACGCCCACGACGCCCACGACCGTTCCGACCCGAACGGAAGGCTCCTGTCAGACTTGACGTTCGCCGCGGCGAGCACGGGACCCTCACAGTCGCGAATGGCGGCCGTCCATTCAACATCGACAACTTCCACGCGATCTGTCGAGTGGCGCTCTCGAGCAAGCCACCCCAGGAAGGAATCGGCAACAAGGGAGTGGGCTTCAAGAGCATCCTGCAGATCACTCACAGCCCCGCGATCCTGTCGGTCGCCGATGCTGGTTCCACGGAGTTCGACGGTTTCTGCTTTCGATTCGCCAACGACATCGACTTCGACACGATCGCCTACCGAACCAATCCGCACGATGCCGGCCTACCGAACGAGCTGAGACGGAGCGTCAGCGCTCTCAAACTCCCCGTGCCGATCGAAGACAACCCGTCAGCTTTGGCTGCCCTCCCATCCGATGGCTACGTCACCGCCATCGACGCCCCGCTTCGGTCCGAGAGCGCTCTCGCCCTCACGGAGAAGATGCTGCGCGAGCTGCTCTCCGACCACACACCGATCCACCTCTTCCTCGATCGCCTTCGTACCATCCGAATCGAACTGATCACTGACGACGATCAGATCGAGAACCACGAACTGACCAGATCTGTCTCGGCGAGAGAAGACCACGGCGAGTTCTCCACGGAGCGAGTGCTTCTGAACGGCAGCGACGAAGTACCCGCTCCTCAAGCGGGCGGTCCCCGTTGAAGTCATCAAAGGTGCGATCGCCACGAGTCTGGCGGACGGGAGGATCGGAGAAAGCTACGAGGATTGGGATGGCGACGGTGAGGTGACCATCGCCGTGCGATCAGACGGACAACGCTTCACGGGCCGGTACTACACGTTCTTGCCCATGAACATTTCGGCTCCACTCGCTGGTCATGTGAATGGCCCGTTCTTCGCTCATCTCAATCGCGAGTCGATGGAGCGATCGGTACCGCTCAACTCCTGTCTTATCGACGCGGTCGCCGATTCTCGCAGTGGCTGCAGCGAGCAAAGAAGCCGGCACGGTTGACCTACGTGCAGGCTCGATCGTGGATCTCCTCTCGTGGACGGATCCATCCGAGCTGAAGCAGCTCGCCGAAGCCTTCAGCCGGCGAGGGTGCGACATCGCTTCGTCGAAAGTCTTGCCTGTTGGATCGGGCACCGACCGAGGCGCCCTCGACGAGGTGTGGATCTGGGAGCCTTCCGACGTCACCGTCATCACCTCTGCTGCGGTCACAGATGCCACGGACACACCCTTCCTCACCGGAGGGCTGGGTGCCGAACGCTCGGCAGCTGTCGCCGCCCTAGCCAAGTCATGCGGTCTTCCGACCACTCCTTCCGGAACCGAACTGGCTGAGTGGTCCAGCTCGATCGCCGCAACCGCTCTCGCCAAGCAGAGAGCGGCAGGACAACTCGACCTGGGCTGGTGGGCCACGTTCTACGACGAGCTCGCATTGCTGATCCCAAAGCCGAAAGGTCACTTCAGCGAAGCCTCTATCATCCTCAGCGACAACGAAGAACTTCTGGCGCCCGAGAACGTGTCAGGCCCAACTCTCTTCTTCCACCCAAGGTCATCAGACTCCTACGACGGAGCGCTCACACTTCCGGACGAGATCGCGCACGAGGTCCGCTTCACTCACAGAGGCCTTCCCCGCCTCGCTGCGCAGAACAAGCGCCCTGGCCGGGTGTGGCTAGAGACGTTCGTCAAGGACTACTCCTCCGAGTCCATTCTTCGAACTCGTCAGAAAGGGCATGCAGGGCAGTCGCACCGAGCAGCACCGTCGCACGCTCCTCAAGTTCGCCTTCGATGTCTGGTACGGAGTCTCGGGAGAACGTCCAACCAAAGCTCTGCAGCGTTACAGGCCGATGGTGCCCACGCTCGGCTTATGGCGAGACGCCAGCACCGCCAGGTTCTCCGAAGGTTGGGGTGACGGCGAAGCAGCGGACATCGCCAGCAAGTACGAGCAGTTCGTGCGCGACGCGAGCAGCGACGCACCTGAACTTGCGCCGCTTCAGGATCAGCTGATTCGTCCGCCCACTGACGGGAGTTGGGACGGACGGCCCACCGGGGCGTGGTTCGAGTTTTTAGGTGCCGCAGGAGTTCAGAACGGCCTGTACCCGCAAGCCAGCGACCGCCCGTTTGAACTACACGGCTCCGTCGTTTCCCGCGAGCCAGGATTCATCGCCCGACCGCCAGGAATGAGCGGAGCCGAACACGCGATTCTGAACGAGGCCGCTGAAACGCTTGCTACGGGGCGCGGGCTCTACAAACAGCAGTACATCACTGACCAACCGCTGTGGCGGCTGCCGGGCCAGCAGTACTACGAGGCGTTCTCACCGGACGTCCGATCGAAGTTCGCTGAGTTGGTGATCCGGTGCATCGCGGGGCGGCCCGACGCTTCGATGCGTCTCGTGTTCAGCCGACACAGCCATCCGAGGGCGGCCGTGTGGCCAAGTCTCGTCACCTCGTTCCTCAACCAGTCAGCCTGGATGCTGCAGCGCGTTCCCGGCATGTCAGGACTGGTCACCTTTGCTCGTCCTCAGGACGGCTGGTGGGTTAGTGACGGAGATGGACCCACCTACCTTGCGGCCCAGCCGCGAGGCCTCACTTGTTGGACCAGCGAAAGCACCCTCCGACGACTCAAGGAAGTGGGTACCCGATTCTGGGACGCCACCGCCACTGCACCGGATCGGCTCGGAACATTGATCGGGGTCGCAAAACAGTACGCCCCGCAGGATCGAGAGCTCACCGAGATCAGAAACGCCTACGCAGAAGCGTGGACCGAGACACTTGAGGAAGGCGAACCCACCAGTCAAGTGGCCGTCCTCGTCAGCCGTCAGCAGGAACTCGAGGTGCTATCCCTCGCAACCAGCGAGACCGTATTCGTCATAGACAGTGCGGGTCGCGCCAAGCAGCGACTCCTTGAGCAAGTGCCTGTCCCTGTTCTGGCAATTCGCGACCCGTCACTTGCCGAACGCGTCCATGAACACATACGGAAGAACTCGCCAGCCACATTCGAGCTGGCGAGCCGCGCTGCGGTGGACGTCACGGTCAACGGTGCGTCTGTCGATTCGATTCAGACCACTCCCCTCTTGACCCGCTGGCCGTGGCTGCTTGACCTCGTGCTCACCCTGGTGGAGTCGAGGGCGTCTGCGTTTCATCGAGCAGGAAAGCGTCGACTCGCGGAGGTCGCCGACACCCTCAAGGCGCTCCGATTCGCTTCAGTGCCGAGCATCGAGACCTCAATCGCTGGGTACGAAGTTGACGCCACCCGCGGGGAGTTGGTGATCAGTGTCGAGCAGGGGCGGCAACCCGTGATCCTCGTCATGAGCGGCACGACTCACGACTCTCCGACCTGGGTGCTTGAGCAGGCTGCCAAGGCCATCATGGGAGCGGTCGGATTCGGCGACCTCCAAGCCGAGTTCACGGTGGCACTGATGAGACTCGGCCGTGACGGGATCGTTGAGCCCACGCAGGTGCAAATCGCGAGAGCGCTCGACGTACCGGACCGCGACGTGGAGCGGGCTGCCAACGAACTCGGCCTCGGCCCGGTGATCGTCTACAACGTTCAGATGCTCGTCGCCATGTTCAACCCAGACCTGGCTGAGCAACTGGCCGAACGTGCGAGCTCATTCAGTTCGCCGTCGGAAGTCGCTGCTTGGCTCACGGAACACGCTCCGAATGGAACGGCGTTCGATCCAGAGCAGCTCGTGCAGTGGGCATTACGCGACGACCTCCCCGCAGCGGTCGAAGCACTCGGCGTGTCGCTGGGTCACGCCAACCGAGTGATGCGAGAGTTCGACCGTTCGCCGCTCCACAACGTCGAAGGGCATGAACGCTCATACCGGTCGTATCGAGACCGCCATCTTGTTGACCACCTTGACCAACTTCGCGCCTCCTTCGTCGACCTGTATCGAAATCGAGATCCGCTTGACGACTACCTCCGCCTTCGCGACGAACTCCAGGAGCTGCGTTCGCCAGAAAGCTGGCTCGATGAGTACTGGGCCTTGCCGCATGAAGTGATCCACGAACACTTCGCCCGCTGGATTGCGGCGAACGCCATTGCCCCGGAAACTCGAGCCGTCCTCGAACCGCTTCGACAGGTGCAGGATCGCAACCGCAACGTCGTCCAAGGAACCATGGCGCAGCTCCCTCCTACGGTGCTCGCATGGGCTCGCCGGAACGAAGCTCAACCTCCCAACCTTCCGGACCTCGGCACGGTGCTGAATCAGATCGAGGTCGCTGGACGACTGGACTTCGACGTGTTCGATGCCTCCGAGATTGTCAGCACCATCGTCGATCTCGGACAGTGGCCCGACGGCATGCCGCTCACACTGACTCTGGAGCAGACTCGGACTCACCCCAGCCGATATCGAGGCCGAGCGGAACTACAAGCGGGTCGCCGAAGAGGCGGCACGCCGCCGACGGGACAGCGTGCGCTACGGGACGACGGAGTATTCCGGCGAGGAAACAGACCGCGCTGCACTGATCGCCGCCGTCCTCTCGAACCTTCCACCTCTCGTGATGGCAACCACGACCGAACCCCAGGTCATCACGATGATTCCCCAAGGTCGCAGACCGACACGTATGACCGGCGGCGGAAACAGTGGACGTCCTTCACAAGTCAAGACCGGACAGATCGGCTTCATCGGAGAGCTGATCGCGTCGAAGTGGATCGAACTGCAGTACGGCGTCCACCCCAAGGACTCCTGGAAGTCCGGCTACCGCGCCGAGTTCCTTGGAGAGGAGGGTGATGACTCCCTTGGATACGACTTCGAGGTGGTCACACCGACTGAGACGCTTCGTATCGAAGTGAAGGCGACGACGGGTGACGACAACCAATTCGAGTTGGGCGAGACCGAAGTTCGCTGTGCTCAGTCGCTCCAAACGCACGAGCGGTACATCATCTTGCTTCTCAACCAGGTACAGGACCCTGAGAGAGCGGCACTTCAGGTGCTGCCCAATCCGTTTGAGCACGGCGGCCTGATCAACTACAGCCTCCTCGGTCAGAAGCTGCGGCTCGGATTCGCTCCGCGCCCGGAAAATCCCCTCCTGGATGGTTCATCGGACTGAGCCGCCGGGTGCAGGTGCTCGAACGGCTGAACGGAGCTTCGGAGCCATCGACAACCACGACGTCACTTGCCGCGTCAGAGTCCTAGTCCGACTCGCCGGGTTCTGACGCCTGCGTCGAGCGGCGAACGGTGACCCGCCTCTTTGGGCGATCCTCTGGCACGCTCCACGCTCCGGGCGCTGTCGTCTTGACCGCACCGCCAACGAACTCGATCAGCGGGGCATCGAGGCGTTCGTAACTGAAGGCTCTGCGCCCGTTGATGTACTCGGCGGTCAGCCCCTTTGTGGCCCACCGGACGGCGAACGTGGTGACGTCAGCGCCCGGCACAATGCGCATTACCTGAGGCGCGCCTCCAACGGTCGAAGGTCGAAATCCGGCGGGTAGCGGCGACACACCCAGTGCTGGCATGCGAAGCATCCGTTCGATCGCAAGCAGGGGCTCGAACGACCAACCACCGTGCTTCGGCGCCTTCGATGCCGCGAGGTCGGTCTTGAGCATGTAGCGGAGCCGGCTCTTCGCCTTCGCGTCTCCGAACACCAACATCAGCCGATTCGGGCCGAATGCTCCAGGGCGGAGCGTGCGAACCCTCCACTGACCCGCGCCGTCGTAGCCGATCGAACGAATGACTGGCTTGCCATGCAGACGGGAGTATCCGGCAACGACGATCGTGTCGCCATCGGAGGAGAAGACGGGGCCTTGGTCTGAATAGCCGGCGCTTGGCTTGATCGATGTCATGAGATCGTTCGCGACGCGTTCAAGATGGCCGAGCAGTTTGAAGAACTCAAGGGAACCTGTGGCCGCCGCCCCGTACGACAGCGATCGCGTTCGACAACTGCATCATCAGCGGGTATGCCTGACGGGTCGACCCGGAGAACGCCATCACCGAATCGCGCCGCGGAAGCGTCACGAGCTTCGGGCACTGATCCCAGTCCAACTCGTCACCGGACAGGCGACTGTCGGAGGCGATCCAAACCTCATCGCCCTCCTTCGTCGGTCGAATCCACGCTGCCCCGATCGTCACATCAACAGATTCGCATGCGGCGAGCGCAGCGCGATGACCACTGTGCTCGCCGCCGTCCGCCGAGAGCTGCAGCTGCGGCCGCGGACAGCGCCCAAAAGGAGTCGAAGTCGCTCCGACGCCGCGAGCTTGTTAGTGAGGGCAGGGTGCGCATTCGGGCGGAAGTTCCGCATGAGTCAATGGCACTGTCGAGTCGGACACCACCGATCGCGGAGCCGCCCCGAGACCATTCGCGCTGCGAGTTGTCTCGTTGCGCAGCTAGCGCTCCTGGGGTGGGGACTCGTTGCGTGAGGTCATGCGGCGAGTGCTTGGTGGATGTGGTTGGCGACGCTGTGTCGGGCGCGGGGGATGTTGATCCGGGTGCCCGCCTTCACCGGTGGTTCGGGCAGGTCGAGGGCGGGGATCAGGACGCCGTTGATGTAGTGGGTCCACTGGGTGGGGCTGATCTCGCCTCGGTCGATGCCGTCGTTGACGGCCGTTCGGAAGTCGGCGAGCGCCAGCCGGTTGACGATCGTGTCCTCCTGTTCGCCGTGGAGGTTGGTGCCGATCATCCAGTCGAAGTGGTGGGCGTCCGTGGGTGTGAAGTGGTCGGCGTGGCGTTGGCGGGTGGCGTGGCGGCGTTGGTGGCGGCGGCCGGCGCGTCGGGTGAGTACCTCGCACAGACGGCCGCGCCCTTCGAGACTGACCGCGAGGCCCGGCTCGCACAGCAGGGCGGCGAGGTCTGCCAGCAGATCGTCGCTGGACTCGGCGGGCATGCCTCGGTGCGCGGCGCGCAGTCGGCTGGACAGCGCGATGAGCAGAACGGTGTGGGGTTCCACGTGGGGTCGTCGGCCGACGGGCATGTCGAGCAGGGCGAGGACGATCCTGTCCGCACGGTCTTGGCGGGTGAAGTCGCGCAGCGCGCCGATCAGCTCGCCGATGTTGTCGACTCCGTCGAACGCCGGATGGTCGGCGGGCCAGTTGCGTGGGAGTGGTTGGTCGGCGAGGTTCTGCTCGAGTGTTCGGAGTTGTGTACTGAGATACATGGTTGCCTCCTGGGCGTTGGGTTGTCGGAGGCGATGGTGCGATTTGGGGTTCCCGGCGATGTTCCCGGTCAGGTTCCCGATTCGGTTCCCGATCAGGGGTTTCTGTTCCCGATGGGTGCGCTGTGATGGCTCGGGAGCGTGTCGAGCCTCCCGGTGCCGGGCTCGAGCTGGTGGTTGTTGCCGCCGGCGCGGCAGCGGTCGTGGCGGGCCTGGTCACGGCGGGAGGTGCGTGGCTGGCGGCGTGGTTCTCCGATGGTCGCGTCGGAGGCGGTCTGGCCGATTGGTTGCGCGTCACGGTCCGGCTGGCACGTGGCGAGTCGCCTTCGGCTGCGTGGGGTGAGCTGGCGACCGGGTCTTCCATCGACGGGCGCGTACTGGGCGTGCACTGCTGCGGTGGGTCTCGCCGCGGTGGCCGTCGTGACGGCAGCGGTGGTGATGTGGCGACGTACGACGACGCCGGGGCGGGCACGGTTCGGTCAGCCGTTGGACGCACGGATCGCTGGTCGCGGCGACGTGACTCCGCTGCGGGTTGATGGTCTGGTGCCACCGACTGGTCGGATGTTGCTGGGTCGTCACGCCGGGTCGGGGCGAGTCCTCGCAACCGAGGATCGCGAGCGGAACGCGTTGTCCGGCAGAGCAGCCGCCCGGCAGGGTTCGAGAGGGTCGGTGGCCTTGATCGGCCCGACAGGTTCGGGCAAGACGGCGTTGGCGGCGTCGGCTGTGGCGACGTGGGATGGCCCGGCGGTAGTGGTGTCGGTGAAGCGCGACCTGTACGACGTGACGGTCGCGGCTCGCGCCGAGAAGGGCGAGTTGGCGGTGTTCGACCCGGCGGCGTCGACGGGTTTGCCGTCGGCGCGTTGGTCACCGTTGCAGCGGGTGGGAACAGCGGGCGAGGCGCTGCGCACCGGTCGTGCGTTGGCGCAGGCAATCCCGCGCAACGGGGTGACCGGGGCGGACTACTGGGCCAAGCATGGCGAGAGCCTGTTGGGGTCGTTCATGTGCGTCGCCGGCCTGTCGCAGCTCGTCGCGCTGGATGGCGCGGACGGTGCCGAGCCGGTGAACATGCAGCAGATCGCGACGTGGGTGTCGACGGTGGCGATGGCGACGGACCCGGTGATCAACGCGTTGCTTCGCCGGGGTCTGGAGGATGACCAGCCGCCCCGCGTGCAGTTGATGGCCAGGCATGCTGCGTCGGCGTTCATTGGTCTGTCGCGTGAGGACGATCGGATTCGTTCGTCGATCTACGCAACTGCTCGGCTGGCGGTCGAACCGTGGTTGGAGCCGTCGGTGGCGCATTCGGCGACCACCGATCCTCGCCAGTTCTACGACCTCGGCGACGAGTGGGAGCAGTCCCCGCGGTTCATCAACTTGGAGTGGTTGATGGGCGGCGGCGATGGGCGGTCGAACACGCTGTACCTGGCGGCACCGCAGACCGAGTTCGAGCGGCTCTCACCGGTGCTGGGCGGTCTACTCGCCGAGTTGAAGGACTCGATCCACACGTGGGACATCGCCGGCCGCAAGCTGAGCAAGCCGGTGCTGTTCCTCATCGACGAGACCGGACAGCTGGAGCTCGGTTGGCTGCCCGGCGAGGTGTCGACGATCGCCGCGCTCGGGGCGTTCTACGTGACCTGCTGGCAGAGCCTGAGCCAGATCCAGCACCGCTACGCATCACTGGCCGACACCGTGCTCGGCGGTCACCGATCGAAGGTGTTCTTCGCCGGGATCGACGACGCCGCGACGCTGCGCTACCTGCACACCGTCACCGGCAGCGAACACGTCGCTCGCCGATCCTGGTCGGCCGACGTCTGGTCGGGCGGCGGGCGTGGTCGCCGGTCGATCTCGGAATCCCAACAACGCGAGGAACTCGTACCCAACCATCTTGTGCGGACGATGGTTCCCGGTGAGGCGGTGCTGCTACACGGCACGCTCCCCCCGATTCACCTGCGTGCCGTTCGGTGGTGGACGGAGCGTCGACTGCGTGACCTGTTCCCGAGTACCCGCCCTGATGTCGTCACGTGCCCGCTGACTGCCAACGCCGCCGAGGTGTCCGGGCCGGTGTTGGACGCCTCGACACTCGAGTTCTCCCGGAGCCGGTTGCCCCGACCTGAAACCGGGCCGGTCCCGCAGAACGCAGGTGGCAGTGCCCGTCCACGGCGTGCGAACGGTAACGGCCAGCTGACGATGGACCTCGAAACCGTCGCCTCCGCCGACACCCCCGACACCGTCGAGCCGACGGTGGCTGTCGATGACAGCGCCTCGGGCGCCGGCTTGCGAGCCGTCAACAGGGTCGCCGGGCGGTGTGAGCGTTGCACCGACCCGATCGCGCCGAACGCCGGCTCCGTTCGCGTTCTGAACAACCGAGAAGTGATGGTGTGCTGGCCGAAATGCGCCAACGAACCCGGATCGGGAACGTGATCGGGAACATCGTCGGGAACATTGCCGGGAACCCGATTTGAGACCGTGCGCGCATGGTTCGTGTCGCCACCCGTATCGAGTTCCCGAACGACGACCCTGGCCCGATGCTCACCCATCTCGACCGGTGGGCTACGGCCACCCTGACCAGCCCGGAGGCGTGGGCGTCGGTGCTGGAACGCTGCGGGCAATGGCAGGACTACTCGGCTCGCAACCAGGTGCTGCTCGCCTCCTACGGGATCGCCACGCCCGGTCGCCGGTGTCGCCACCTGGGATCTCGTCCCATCGCGTGAGCACGGCCGACCGTGCGCTGTTCGAGCCGGCGAGCACGGCCTCCCGGTCCGTGCCCCGGTCGAAGTCCCGGTCGCCACGACGTCGCCGCGCAGCCGCGACGGTCAACACACGGTCCGTGCCGTCGGGCAACACAAATGGGAAGTGGTGTTCGCCGAAGAACAACTCGCCCGCCGCCCACCACCAGGCGAACTGGCATGGCCCGCCCTTCCGGCCGGGCTGAGCGGCGCCGGAGGGCGACGCCGAGTACACCGAACTGGTCCGCCAATCGATCGGCCGACTCACCGGTCGAACCCCGCGAACGGTGAAGAACCCATGGGACCAGTTGGTCGACGCTGCCGGTCGTGTGCCGCTCGGTGGCCGCCGCCCGGAACTTCGCCCGGCGTTGTGTCGCCAGGCCGCGTGGCTGGCCGCCGACCGCGTCGGTCACGCCGACGGGCCACTCCCGACATTCGACCCGATCCACGTCCGCGGACGTATCCGCTGGGAGCTACTCGCTGACACCCGTCGAGCCGCCCAGCAGCTCGTTCAGGCGTTCTCACAGATCGCGGAGGTTGACCTCTCGGCATCCCCTTTGCCGCGGATGGCGATCGCCGATGACCGCACCGTGGCACCGGGCCGCCGCAACTACCTGGCACCCGCCGACGTCGCCGCCCTGCCGATGGGCGTGTGGGTCGAAGCCGGGCCGTACACCGCGATCGAATGGGCTGCCCGCGGGATGCCCGACGCGGTCGGCCGCGCCGGATTCATGCGCGTCTCGGACACCGGATACCTCGGCGTCTACGAGACCAGCGAAGGCGCCCGATGGCGGATCGAGTCCACCCGGCCGGCGTCGGGCCGGCGCGGCCTGCTCGACGAAGGCGAAGCGTCCAACTTCGTGGCCGCGCAGAAGGCAGTCGGTGTGGTTGTGAGTGATCGGTATCCGACGCTCGCCGCGACCGTGCTCCCACCGGCCGCAGGTCCAGCACCGAGCGGTGTGTTCGACCGTCAGCACTCCAACTGGCGGCCGCTGACCCTCGGTCGTGACGAGCGCTCCGAACAACGAGACCTCACCGATCGTGTCCGCTTGGTCGTCGCGCCGGGCCCTGGCGGGCGGTGGGACAGCTGGGTGCTCGCCGACTCCGACATCCGTCAGCTCCCACTCGCTGCCAACAGCGCCGCAGCCAAGTCGGCGGCTGAGACCGAAGGCCGGCGAACGATTGTGCAGCTCGCCGCCCAGGCCCCGCAGCTCGCCGACGAACTCATCCACGACGCGCGCCGCCGGAGGCACACTCACACGAGAGCTGCTCGTCGACGTCATCGGCCACCGCCTCGATCCAGCCGATCGTGCCCGCCTCGCCGACCCGACAGTTCAGGCCGCCGAATTCGCCGAGTTGCTCGGTGCTACTGGTGTGTTGACACCACCGACCACGATCGCCGTGTTGGCCCACGAACACGTCGACGCCGATCAGGTGGCGGCGTTGATACCGACGATCGGGTTGCCGATCGCCGACGGTGTGCGTGCCCTCAACGAGCTATGGGATGTCGATCGAGTCGCTGCCGGCCAGATGCTCGGCGCCACCGTGGTGGAACTCCGAGAAGCGGGTTGCACACCAGCCGAGATGCTCGCCTCTCACCCTCGTGAGGTGCTTCGCAGTCTTGACGCCCGCCCGCACACCTGGGAACTCGCCGCCGCGACCTTGCTCGAATCAGGCATGCCCGTTGACGCCGCAGTCCGACAGCTCGCGGCTCACGCCCCGACACCCGACGCGTTCGCTGTCGCAGTCTTCACGATCGTCGAGGACCCGATCGCCGCCTACGCGTACTCCGCCCGTCACGCGCAACCCGACGACCTCGCCGCGCTCGGCGAACGCTACGGGCTCGACCCCGACACCGCCGCCCAACTCCTCGCCGACGCCGGCACCCACCCGACGACCGCAATCGAAGCGCTGACCATCGCCTGCAGCGGCGACACCGCCACCGTCGACGCCCTCGCAGAACGTCACTTCAACCAGTCGCCGACCCTGCTCGCACCCGTCATCGACCTGACAACCGGGGCGGGGTTGCGAGCGGCACTGCCACTGCCGACCGCAACCGGCATCGACGACCTCGCCACGCAACTCGCCAATCTCGTAGCCCCATCCCTGGACCCGCCAGTCCTGGCAACCCACGCACAACCGGAGTTCTGACATGAACCGACCCCTCGACCGAGACCGCCCATCGTCAAGCCAAGTGTGGCTCGACGTGGTATCCGCCGTCGACTACCTCTCGCGAGGCCACCGCCCCGGCCTCACCGTCTACGACGCACTGGAGGAGGCGCTCCGATGGCACATCGGTGCGCTCGTGGCGGGATACAGCGAGTACCCCACCGAAGTTGACCGAAGCGATCTGCCGTGGGACGACCCCGACGCACTGCGCACCGCGCTCGAACAACTGGCCCTGCACAACCCTCCCGACGCCGACGACGAGCAGTCGACGTCGGCGTATGCATTGCACACCGCGCTCACACACTGGGTGCGGCAGATGTCTGACCAGTACAACGAGGGTTGCACGTGGGCCCACCCGACTTTGAGATCCAGGCTGCCTCGGACGGACTGGCTCGCGGCGCTACCTGTAGTCGCGGGCGTGGCTGCCTTCGTACAGTGCCGACACCTGGGCGCCGTCGAACTCCATCGCCTCTGCGCGGATTCCTGGGTCGTGGAGGTCGAGCACCCGCAACTGGTCGCCGACTTTCACGATCGACTCGATGCGCACGTAGTGGTCGCCGTAGAGCTCGGCGTAGCGAGCGAGCGCCTGCAGCTTCGGGCGGGTGTCGGCCAGGTAGTCGCCGTGGGGATCGATGATCGACACGCCGAGCGTGCCGTCACTTCGACGTGACACCACGAGGAAGTCGACCTGCAGCGAACCCCACGCCGCGCTGTCGTCTTGGTAGGCGATACGCAGTGAGGCGGGAGTTGGGCGTGCGGGATTTCGATACCAGGCGACGAAGGTCGGCCGGGCGGCTTCCGTCTCCAGCACGGCGCGTTCCCATGAGTTCAGGTCTGCCGGGAAGTAGCCGCCGGCATCGGCGTAGAGGTGACCGGTGTAGGTGGGCAGGTCATCGCCCCCTGCCTTGCGTGTGGCGGCGGTCAGGTTCTGACGCAGATCGACGGTGACGGCCTCGGGCCGAGCGGTCTGCTCCTGGACTCGTCGGAAGGCGTCGCGGGTCGCTCCGGTGGTGTTCTTGATGTCGACGGCATAGTCGGCCAGACGATGTTGCACCCAGAGCGTTGCTTCGCGTTCGACCTCGCCGATCACGTCGGGCACCATGAAGAGCGCGGCGACCTCGACGGCCACGTCGATCGGGTCGGCGTCGGCGCCGGCGAGGCGGGCTCTGTGCTGCCAGTAGTCCATCCCGACGCCTTCGCGGACGGAGCGGATGATCTTGCGCACTTCCCGCTCGAGGTCGGTGGCATGGGTGGCGACTTGGTAGGTCTCGTAGCGGAAGCCGCTGCCGTCGAAGCTGTAGCGACCGCGGGCCAGGTCGGCGTGCTCGATGTTCTGCACGTTGGCAGCAACCGCCTCCGCGTGCTGGGCGGCAAGTCCGTCGAGCTTGGCGTTCAACGCTTTGGTGAGGCGCTGGCCAGCAGCCGGGAGCAGGGCAGTGCCGGTGATGTTGTCGGTGAGCAGGCGGGTGAGTTCCTTGGCGCGTCGCAACGGGTTGGCCAACGCATCGGGGGCGGGCAACGACGGCAGGGCCTCGATCAGGTCGAACACGTCGGCCGGCACGCTGCAAGTTGCGTTCGAACACCTTCGGCGCTCGCACCACCGTTGCGCCGACGCGACCCTCCGCACCGCTCTTACCGTTGCCTTCGAGCTCGTCCTTGATGGCGTGCAGCGCGTCGCGGTTGAACTTGGGCAGGTAGCAGGCGACGGTGTTCAAGGCGTCGTCGGTGGCGATGCGATGGGCCAGCGGCGAACGCACCATCCGGCCGATGATCTGAGCGATGTGGGTGGCGTCCGCTGCGGGACGTTCGCTGTAGAGCACCTCGGCACGCGGGCAGTCCCATCCGGTCGAGATGGCCGTCTTCGCCAGCACGACGCGAACGGCGTGATCGTTCTCGATCGATTCGGGCGCTACCCAGTCGACAGCACGACCGCCGATATGGAGACGTTCGTGCTCACCGAACACATGCGCGACGGCACCCGGTCCGAGCGCCGGCCACTCCGAATCGATCACGTTCACCAGCTCGGTGAGGTGCGCGTCGCTGGCCTTGTCGGCCACCTGCACGACGAGCACCGGCAGCACCTCCGGCGAGCTCTGCTCGGTGGCGTAGTCGCGCCAGCGACGGTCGTAGTCGAGGGCCGACCGTACGGCCTCGCGCAGCAGTGTCGAGCCGAACGCGCCCTTCTCGTCGGGCTCGTCGAGGCCGATCTCGTCCTTGATCAACCCGGAGGCGCGGACCCGATCGACGTCGACCTCGACGTGCGGGTAGTTGGTGCGGTCGGCGACGCCGTCCATCGCTGTGGTGAACCGTGCGATGGTCGCCGAGATGCCCCACACCAGTGGCACGGCAGGGTGTGAGCCGGGAGCGCCGGCGATGATGCGTTGCACGATGGTCTTGCGGTCGGTCGCCGGCTTCACGCCGCGGTGGGCCTCGTCGAGCACCACGTACAGGTCGGTGGTACCGCCGTTGATCGTGTTGGCGATGACCTCCCAGAACGAGTACTGGCGCAGGTTGCGTCCGCCTTGAGCGAGGCCGGCGTTCTTCGACAGCTTCTGGATGTTGAGGAAGTACACCCGCCCGCCCGACAGCGTCGAGTCGAGGAAGTCGTTGTCCAGGATCGCGAGCCGGCTGGGCTGCAGCAGGTCGGAGGCGGCCAGCATCTTGTTGCGTGTCTGCCGGTTCAGCGCCGGGTCGTCGGTCACCCACAGGAACGTCGCCCGCGGATCGGCTTCGACGCCGAGGTCGCTGGAGCCGTGCAGCATCGCCTCGATCACCGCGGTCGCGATCACGGTCTTGCCAGCGCCGGTGATCGCCGACAGCGCGAAGCTCGATCGGCTGCGGTCCTCCTGCCAGTCGCGTCGGCCGCGGCGAAGCTGCTTCAGGCACCCGAGCGCTGCATCACGCTGGTAGTCGAACAGTTGATACTTCACGACACCCGCCCCTGGTTGATCGCGAACGTCGTCAGGTAGTTCTCGTACAGGCGCACCACTGCCAGATCCGCCGGGAGGCTCTCGGCCACGCCGGCGAAGACCGCCGCCGAGTCCGTCACCACGAACACGGTCCTCGCATCGTCGCGGCAGCGCTGCGACGAAGTCGCGCCAGCGATCCGGATCGAACAACACCCCGTAGCGGTCGGCCACAGCGAACGGGAGCAGGTCGCCGCCCGCGTCGGTCCGCTCGGCCACCATCGATCCCTGCCCGCCGGCCCGCAGCCACAGCATCGGCGCGACCGCTGCGAAGGCCCGATCCAGTTCGACGTCGACGGGGTCGAGGTACGTGAGCTTCATGAACTCGACGTTCTCCTCGAAGCCCTCGGCCATCGGGAACTCGTCGGTGAACTTGTAGTCGCCCTTGATCGGCGTCGCCGTCGGGCGTCAGTCCCGTGACGGCGGCCGTGATCCGCGGACGGGTGATGTGCTCGAAGATGCCCAGCGCCTCCCACTCGGGATCGCCGTCGCGGAAGCCCCGCTCGGTGAGCGACTTCGCCTCGTCGGCCGACACCTCGTTGTTGGTCACCACGATCGCCTGCCGGCGCCCGCCGTCCTGCCGGTTGAGCCGCATCACGGCGTGGGCTGTCGTTCCCGACCCAGCGAAGAAGTCGAGCGACGACCGCATCGGGCTTGTCGCCGACGAAGAACCGGATGGCGTCCTCGACCGCGTACAGCGACTTCGGGAAACGGGAAGCGCCGGCCCGGGATGAACGCCCGAGCAAGAGTCGGAGCCGTGACTCGCCGGCGTCGTGACGCGGCCGATTCCACACTGTCGTTGGCGGCGTGCCGTCTGTCCCGACTCGGCGTACTCGACGATCGAGCGCGCCTTCGGCGTCTCGGCCCGTCGACGATGAACTCGCCCGCTTCGATCGTCTTCGACTGTGCCCGGTCGTGAGGTAGGTGACAGGTCTCACGTCCAGTCGCCGATGTCGTGCCGACCTGCGCGTAGCCCGCCGTCGACGAGCGCTCGCGCAGGCACTCGGCGCTGAAGCCTGCCAGTTGCCTCTCGATGCCGTCGCTCGCGGATCGGCCAGACCGCGATCGGCCCTCGGATCGTCGGCACGCAGCGCTCGATCGCCTCGAGGCCGAGTGGCTCGCCGATCGACTCGACGATCGGCCCGAGTCGCGCGATCGACGAAGATCGGGATAGAACAGGCGCCGGCCGAGTCATCGCCGCGCGAGCGTTCGTCGCCGTGCGCGAAGCAGCTGCGCCACCGCGAAGGTGCCTCGGCTGCGTCGCGCTCGTTCAGCGATGCATCGTTCGAGCCGGATGCACTGAGCGCTGACCCGATGAAGCACGAAGAAGACGTACTCGTCGACTGCGCGAGAACTCGTGCTCGCGGCTCGTCCGCTCGGGGTTGATGACGATGCTCACCATCTGCATGCGTCGCGCTCGGGAACGTCTGCTGCAGCAGCAGCCCGAGCCGCAGGTACTCCTTCTCGTCGATGGTGACGATGAGCACGGAGTTGTCGGGGTTCAGCAGCTGCTTGGCCAGCAGCAGGCGACGCTCCATGAACGCCAGCCACTTGCTGTGGCGGTAGGCGTCCTCGCCGTCGACGTAGTTGTTGTCGTACTTCCAGTCCTTGGCCCCGGTGTTGTAGGGCGGGTCGATGTAGATGCAGTCGACCTTGCCGGCGTGAGTGAACTGCAGCATCTCCAGCGCGTGGTGGTTCTCGGCGTTGATGACCACGTGTGCGGGCTTGTCGCCGCCGCGCTGGATGCTGCCCACGCTTGTGAGGCCGGGGTAGACCGGCTCGCCGAACTCGGCCACGACCACGAGGTCGTCCACCGGCACCGTGTCGCGGTGCCGTCGTCGGTCACCACGGTCGCTTGGCCGCGCCGGACGCCCTCCACCTTCATCGGCCCGCTGTTCTTGTCGGCGCGGCGAACCACCTTGGTCCCACGGCGCACGGGGTGCTCGGGCAGGCGCACGCGCTCGGGCAGATGCGACTCGAACACCAGCCCGAAGCTGCGCTTGGCTCGCACCTTGTCCACTGCGGCGCGCAGCTCTGCGCGGAGTCCGGGATCTGCGACCTTCTCGAGCAATACGTCCAGCTCGTCAGCCATTGTTGTGTCCCGCGAACTCCATCAAAGTCACACTAGGAGACGCGGAGCTGACCCCCCGCTTACTGCAGATCCAGTCCGCTGCTGACTCTCGTGTTGGCATGGACGACTGGCATTTCTGGTGTGTGGGTGAACAGCTGTCGTAGGTGTTCGTGTTCGGCGAGCTGGTCCGGGGTAGCTGGGGTTGCGCCGAGGGGCCTGCGGGCGTGCTGGTGGTCGAGGGCAATGTCGATACCGAGCATGCCAGCCGAGGCGATCGACGATCGACGATCGTGGAGAACGAGCGATTAAGACGTCCGGATCGACCGGTGGTCCGCCACTGGTCGACAGGTGCTGGCTCGTGTGGGTCAGCCTGTGCGGATCGGCGGACGGTGTCGGACGATCGCTGTCGGCTGACTCGTGGATCGCGTTTCAGCCGTTCAGTTCGACCCACTTCGAATCAGCCGGTCCAACTACGCCTTCGTCGAGCGTTTCGATGAGGTGTTTCCCCTATTGATACTCGTAGAGCGGAAGCACCCAGTGATATGCCTTCACATCAGTGGCGAACGTTGTCACTCGCTCTCGCCGGCGAGCAGAATCGGCTGCACCGGCAACCGTGGAAGCGTTGGCACGATCTGCATCAGTTCGCTACGGATCTCGGCAGCATCGGTGAGATCGGCGATCACGTAGCCCCGAGCCATCCGGGCGAGCAGGGTCACCGTCTCCCCGAAGCCACGCGTGCCGCAGGAACCGAGAAGTTGATTGATCGGGGTGCGGTCGAGTCCGCGTAGTTCGTTGCGTAGGGCGTCTAGCACCGGCTTTCGTTCCGGGCGTGAACCTGCCAAGGATGAGCACCACCTTGGACGTGATCGTGTCGATCACGTCTCGGATCTCCTTGTTCTCCATCAGCAGATAGATGAATTGCGCCATCTTCAGGTTGTCAACGGTTACCTCGGCCTGACCACGGGCGTGATGACGAGATCCCGTTGTGAGGAAGTTGTCGGTCGCGACATCCCAAGCGGCGATCCCGTACACCATCGCGCCGTTACGTGCCCCTTCAAGCTTGGTGCCGACGAGTTGGCAGTTGCGTAGGTTGGCGCCGGTGAGGTCAGCGTCTGTCAGGTCCGCACCTCTCAGGTTCGCGCCTTCGAACTGCGCCCCGGACAGGTTCGCTCCACGCAAGTTCGCATAGAAGAGCCTCGCCCCCGACAGGTTCGAATTGGACAGGTCCAGGCGCTGAAGACTGGCCTCCGTTAGGTCCACCTCGGCCAAAGTCGCGTCGGTCACATCGGCGCCAACCAGCTTCGCCCCGAAGAGGCTCGCCCCAGTCAGATCAGCCTCCGCCAGGTTGGCCCGCTTCAGGTTTGCTCGTGTCAGGTTCGCACCGGTCAGGTCCGCCGCCCTGAGCTTGGCCCGCTGCAGATTTGCACCAGTTAGATCTGCGTCGGTGAGGTTCGTCCTGACGAGGTCCGCCTTCTCCAAGTTCGGCTCGGTGCAGATCAGCTCTATTCAGGTTCGCTCCGGCGAGGTCTGCGTCCGAGAGGTCCGCTTTGTAGAGCTTCGGAATCTGACGGTCGGCCCTTGTTCCACATCTTCACACCACTTCGCAGGAGCTGAAGGTGGTCGGCGTTGGACATCGCCAGAGGCTTCCATACGAACGTCTCCCGATGCATTCAACCGACCCGATTCCCGACACACGGCGCGAGCTCCCGAACTCGGTGTGGTCCTGGGACATCACGAGGTTGGGTGGGGCGGCGAAGTGGCTCGTGGTTCTACCTGTACGTGATCATCGACATCTACTCGCGCTACGTGCCGGGTGGATGCTGGCCACCGCCGAGAACCACACCAACGCCAAAGCGTTGCTGGCCGACACCTCGCCAAGCAGAACATCACCCAGGCCAGCTGTCATCCATTCGGATCGTGGATCACCGATGTCGCCAAGCCGGTGGCGTTCATGCTCGCCGAGCTCGGTGTCACCAAGTCCCACAGCCGGCCGCACTGCTCGAACGACAACCCGTTCATCGAAGCGCACTTCCGCACGTTGAAGTATCGGCCCGAGTTCCCGACCGGTTCGGGTCCTTCAGCCATGCCGCTCAGCATTGCGAGCAGTTCTTCGCCTGGTACAACCTCGAGCACCGCCACTCCGGAATCGGGCTCCACACCCCAGTTCGACGTCCACCACGGCCGAGCCGAAGCCGTCCGTGCACAGCGTCAGATCGTGCTCGACCCGCCTACGCCGCCAACCCCGAACGGTTCGCGCCGGCCACCGACGCCGCCGCACTGCCGACACCGTCTGGATCAACAAGCCCGACCAGGAGCCGCCCACGACTCAATGATTCCCCGAGAAATCTGCCTCACAGAGGTTGAGAGCGATCGACGATGAAGCGGAGATCGAGAAGTTCATCGCCAGCCGCCGGTGACGCTCTCGTCGAACCGTCAGTCGCCGCCCATCTGGTACTCGAAGCCTGGCGAACGAAACCCGATGATGTAGGCGAAGTCGGAGTCCTCGTCGAGGCCGACCTCGGTCGGGCCATTGCCCCAGTGGCCCTTGCCGCTGACGTCCCAGGCAAGCCCCCGCTCGTCGCGAAGCGCCTCGATCGGGATGTTGAGGCTCAACCTCATCCGGGCCTTCTGCGGCACGACGTCGACGAAGTTCGTCTCGGCCTTGAACGCGACGTACAGCTTGAGGAATTGCCGGGTGATGGCCGGATCGAGGGCGAGAACCTCACTGCTCAACCTCTCGAACAGTGCCCGCCGCGGCGGCGGGAGAAGATATGGGTGGTCCTCGATGGAGAAGCCACTCTTGGTGCCCTGCGCTCTGGAACTCCGTGATGACTTCATCTGGAGTGCGGGTCGGGTCCAGATCTTCAGCGCCTCGTCAGCCAGCCGCTCGGCCGCGCCTCGATCTCGTCCGCGTTCCAGGTGCTCGAGTTGGCCGAGTCCCTTGTTGAGCCGGAGCGGGCTGTCCTCGAATCCGCCCTCCATGTCGCGCTTCTTCGCGAACGGGTGGTCGGAGTACTCGGAGTTGTACCCCGTGAGCGTCAGGTTTCCGAGCGTGTGCAGGTACTTCGGTGCTGCACGTCTGCCAGTCGGGCCCGAGAGCTGTCCGCCACTCCTGCGAGAGGTTCTCGTTCTGCGGCATGATGTGCTCGATCGTGTATCCTCGATCGTCACCTGCTCCTTGCGTCCGAGGTTCTCCAGCATCCGCAGGAAGTAGGAGCGCCGGCGGAAGTTGTACAGGTCAGTCGTACACCAGAGCTGACATGAACTCGGCGTCGGTCGGGAATGCGCGGTAGCTCTTCAGCTCGAGGAAGTGTGCCTTGACGCTCTCGAGGTAGCGGTCCTTGCCGGACCGCCGCTCCGAATCCGGCGAAAGTCTTGTTCAGCGAGTTGGTCGGGATGCGGCAGACCGCGCGGCGGAACACGTACGAGGTTACCATGCCGACGATCTCGAGCATGTCGTCGCGGCTGATCGTCCCGAGCTCGTAGTCGCTGTAGGCCTCCAGCAGGAAGGGATAGACGACGTCGGCCTTGATCTGGTCGAGGTCTTTGAAGGCCCGCCGCAGCTGTCGTCGGTCTCCTTGCCCAAGGCCATCGCGCCGTACCGCCGGGCGTAATGACGCAGCTCGATGACGAGATCCTCGCATGGTCTCGCTCCGCAGTGAGATCCGCTCGTCGAGTCTCCTTGAAGGCGTCGTAGATGTCGTCCAGCCGCGGGATCTCGCCGGTCTTGATCGTCAGGTAGTGGCGGACGTACTCGTCGAACTGGCTTTCGTCGAGCCGCTGAACTCGAGCTCCATCGGCCGCCAGTAGCCCGTGTAGACCTTTTCCTGTTGCTTCGGTGGCAAGTCCATGAGGACGTAGTTGCGGATCAGGTCGGCCTGCGAGAGCTTCTTGCCGGTCGAGTTCATGGCCTCGAAGACGAGCTGCGGATTGTCTACGCCGCGGGTGAGCGTTACATCGACGACGACGAGCTTGTCGAGGCCCCGACAAACGTCGCGAGGTCGAGCGACGGGTCATCGAACTTGCCGCGAAGGATGGAAGTTCTGGAGTGACACGGGCGCGGCCGGCTCCTCGGGTTCGGACCGTCTGAACGATCGCGATCAGTGCTTGCCTGTCGCTCCTGCGACAAGATCAGCTTGAACTGCCGTTCGCCCTCCTCATCGTCGTTGAGCAGGTACCGGTTGCGGATCTTCTTCGGCGAGAAACCGTCCAACGGCTCCCGCTCGTTCTCGGGCAGCTGTTCGAGCCGCTCAGCCAGCGCCGCCAGCAGCAGCGTCACGGTCGTGACCCGCTGCTGGCCGTCGATGATCAGGTCCGGCTCGGCAGACGTGTTGGTAGCTTGATCCTTGGCGACGTACACTATCGAGCCCGTGAAGTGCGCCCGAGCTGTCGTTGCTGCCAGCCCGCAGAATGTCCGACCATAGCTGCGCGCACTCCGCTCCTTCCACGAGTAAACCCGCTGGTAGATCGGGACGATGAACTGACTGCTCTTCTTGAGCAGACGTAAGCAGATGCGAGTCAACGGCCTTCACGGGCAGCCATCATCGCATGCGGGCCTCGCCGACGGCGCGATTCCTTCAAGGCGCGGGATGGGCTTGACCGTGCATGAGTCGATCGTGCATCGAATGCAACCCCACCTCTCCTGGTGAAGTGACGTGTTCGGGTTGGTCGTGTTCTGGGGTTCAACGGGTGGCGCGTAGGGCTGCGTAGTGGTGCCAGGGGGTGGCGAGGGTGTTGGCTCGGTTGGCGATGACGACGGGGTTGTAGCCGATGAGTTCGGCGAGCACGGGGCTGGGGATTTGGTGAACGAGGTCGTGGAACGCGGCGATGCGGGCGGCTCGGGTGACGCCGTGGGTTCGTAGTCGCTGGCCGAGCCCGTGCGGGGTGACGGGTTGACCGGAGACGTTGCCGGGAAACAGCCAGGGGCCTGGCGCCCGGTCGGGGTGATCGGCGAGCAGCTGGTCGATGAGCGTGGCGAGGGGTGGTGCGAGTTCGAGGTGCTCGCTGCCGATGTGGAGGTAGGTGCCGTCGATGGTGTGGGTGATCGTGTCACGCCGAGTGGTGCAGATCCTGGTGACGGGTTGGGCGTAGAGCGTGACGAGGAGCCCGGCGACTCGTTCGATGGTGGGGATGGTGTCGTCGTGGAGTAGTCGTGCGATGAGCTCGACTCGATCGTCGTCGGGCATCTCGGTGGGTGTGCCGGCTTTGTAGATCGGGACGCGGAGGTCTCGTCGGCAGAGTCGTTGGGTGCGGGCCCAGGTGACGAAGCCGATGGCGCTGAGCCGGTTGGTGTTGCCGGTGGAGAACCATTGATCGATGTCGGCTTGGCGGCATCCAGCGAGGGTGGTGTGGCGGTCGTCGAGCCAACACAAGAAGTTCAGCCCGGCGCGGATGTGGCGGCGGGCGCACCGTGTCGACGCGGTCTTGAGGGTGTTGTTGGTGACGGCGGCGGCGAGTCGGCGCCGGTGATGCCAGGTGGCAAACGTCGCGATGGTCTGTCGCTGCGCGGTGTCGGTGATCGTCGCGAGGAGCTCGGTGACCCACTGGTCGAACAGGGCGAGTTGGTGGTGACGGGCGGGGAGCAGCCCGGCAACGATGAGTTGTTGGCGAAGGTTCTCGACGGGTCGGGAGGGGCCGAGCAGATCGAGTTGCTGATGAGAGAGTTGATGGTGACCGGTCGCGACGGCGTGGAGCTCAGCGACGAGTGTCGGGTTGTCGGCCATCCAGTTGGTGAGGGTGCCTGGTTGCCGCAGGCAGAGCATCGCGACGATCGTGGTGGCGGTCCCGGTGGGTTCGTTGCCGTCACAGATCGCGGCTAGGACCCGGTCACGAGCCCAGCAATTCCGGCACGTGATCGGGCTGGCCATCGGGGTGTCAACCGTGCCGCAGCGGGTGCACACGAACCCATCGATCCCGGCGCACCAGGCGCACAGCATCTCGTTGTCGTGTTGGCCGGGGAGCACGCGGTGGAGTTCGCAGCGATCACAGGTCCCGATCCGGCGGTGGGCTCGACGGAAACAGCGACCACAGATCGTCCCGTCGGGCCATCGTCGTGCGATCCGCGCCGAGCGTTGGCAACGAACGCATGGGGCCGACGGAAGAGTCATTGCCGGTTCGGATCGACTCGGGCCCGTCGGGGTCGGCTCGAGGTTCGTAACGCGGTGACGTCACCGAGGTTCTCCCCGACGGCCTTGCGGGCCTTGGGGCGAGCAACGACTTCGGGCACGATGAGATCGCCGGGCCCGCAGCCGAGGATGTCGCACAAGGCGGCGAGCACATCGAGCGAGAGCCGTTCGGGGCGGTTCACGACGAGCCGGTAGGTCTGAGCAGACGACAGGTAGATCCCGCGTTCGGCCAGCAACGGGGTCAGGTCGGTGGTCTTCCAGAGCCCCCGGTCGGCCATGCGCTCACGGAGTTGCCATTGGTAGCCCATCTTCTTGGTCATCGCTGATCTCCTGACGGGCGGCCGGTCTCGCCGGCCGCGTGATGACCCGGTCAAGCGCGGCGCGTAGCACCCGAGTCTTGTAGTCCGACGACACCGACGTGTAGATCGACGTCGTCGAGGCGTGCTCGTGACCGACTTGTTGTTGGACGAACAACCCGTCGAAGCCGTCCTCGATCAGATGCGTCACGTAGGAATGGCGAAGGCAATGCGGGCTGAGTTCCTTGGCCAGCCCGGCCCGTTCGCACAGCCGGGAGAACGAAATGTTGAACCGGTGTTCGTTGACCCGGTCCTGGCGCTCAGAGGGCCACAACGCCGGGCTGTCGGAATGCCGGCAGTGCGGCCACACCTCGGTGACCCATTGCTCGATCACCTCGACCGACCACGGCATCACCGTCAACACCCCTCGCCGCTTGGGTGGGCTGCCGGCCAGCGCTTTGCCGAACCGGACGTTGCACACCCCGAACTCGCCGAACTCGGCGGCCTTGGGATTCCGGGCGAAGTCATGCACGTCGAGATGGATCAGCTCCTGGCGGCGTAACCCCCAGGCGTAGGCGACCTTGACCATCACCGCGTCGCGGTACGCGGCGCCGAACCCTTTGCGGTGACGGGCCACGATCTCATCAACCGACCTCATCGGCGCTGTCGAACAACAACTGCACCTCGGCCCGGGTGAGCGCCCGCCGATGCGGTCGTGCTTCGAACTCGGCCCGATGAACCGCAGTGTTCCAGTCGTGACAGATCTGCACCGGGAACGACCCGAACCGGTCCTCGCACTCCCGATCCCAGCCGTAGACCGGGTCACAGGCGTAACGCAGGAAGATCCGCACGCTCTTCTGATAGTTCCGGACCGTCGACAACGCGACATGACGCACCGAACGAAGATCTGTCGTCCAGTCCTCCAGATGCGCCGGCGTCCACCGCCACGGGAACTCGGCGCTGTGCACCTGAAAGCGGGACACGATGCTCGTGCCCGCCGCGATCGTGGCCGGCGCCAGATTCCGGGACAGCTGCTGGTGCCGCCAGCCCTTCAACATCGCGTCGAACAGCTGAACATCGGGCCGCAACAGCGCCGCGCCGGACACCAGCACCAGGCTCGCCGCGCCTGCAACATCACCGGATCTGGCCATCAGGTCACCTCACGAGCCGATCGATCATCTGATGAACGATTCTTGCATCTGATGAATGACGCCGTCTACACTCCCAGTTCAGACCCCTCAGACGAGCCGACGAACCCGACCCACCCCGCATCGCGCCGCCCCACCACCCACGACCAGGTCAAGCGCCCAGCCCCCCGAACCCATTCGATCATCGAATGGAATACGCAACAGTCTGTACATATGCACCGCGGTGTGAACGAGGTGTTCGACCGCCTTCTGCGGGGGCGCGACGCGTCGCTCGGAGTCGGTGCCGGGTGCTGATGGCGCTCAGGTGAATCTCCCCAGAGCTGCTCGAGCACACCTGAGGATTTTCGGTGAGCGCCATCAGTGCGCCCCTCCTTCGTCGAGGCATTCGACGAAATCGTGGCTGCGCGCCACGGTTGTCGGCGATCAGCAGAATCTGCCCACCGGTCGCCAGAGGGCCCAGGCTCGCGGCCACCACGCAGGGGCCGAGTCCTCGGTGTCGTGACGGTTCGCCCGACGTGCCCTACTCCCCGGCGAGCGCCGGGAGGCGCTTGGCGATCTGGCCGATCACCTCGTCGCTGACTCCGTTCAAGGCCGCCAGGTCCGGCCACTGAGCGACCGCGACGAGCGTGGCGTCGATCATCTTGTCAGCCGCTGACGGCTTCAGCGCGCAGGACTTCGCGAGCAACCTCAGGTGCTGGCGCGTGATGTCTCTGCCCCGGCCCATGACGTCGAGATAGTGCTCGCCGGGCCCGGCACCGATCCAGGTCGGGCGGGGGCCCATCGAGTGCGTGAGGTCGTAGGCGGGGGCGAGCCGCCAGCCGCTCCCGGGCCTCCAGAGGTAGGCGATGTTCCGAGCGTGATCGTCCCGGTTGTGAGCGACAACGTTGAACACGGCGCGCCGCATCACCTCCTCGACGTCCCGGGCATCCGCGGTCACCGCTCTCGTGAGCCGAACGATGTCGAGATAGCCGAGGTGCTGGTTGTACTCGGGGTACGCCTCGGCCAGGCCGGCTGCGGTCGCCATGTAGATGCGAGTTGGTTGGTCACCAGGCACGGCGACCCGGTCAAAGCGGCGCACCGCAAGATACGGGGTAGCCGGACGAGCCGCTGAGCACGCGGTGTTCGCAGGTCGTGATGCCGGCGATCCGAGCCATCTGCAGGTATGTCGCCTCGATCGCTGACAGGTACTGGCCGTCGTCGGTGCTACGAAACTTCACCAGCCACGGCTGTGAGCCGGCCGGCACGAAACCGTTGTCGGCGACAAGGTCATCTTCGGGTGTGTAGGCGGCCGTGATCTTCGGGCGTGCGCCCCCTGCGCCAGAACCGGCAGCCCGGGTCAGCGCATCGGCGTCGACGTCGCGGGTGTCCCGACCGGCCAGGTGCCGGAGCATCTCGTCCTGCACTCGATCGAGCTCGACGAGGACAGCGTCCGGGGACTGGGGCCCAACGACGGGATGGAACGTGAGCGCCCCCATGGTGCGGCGGCCGAGCCAGGTCAGCATCTGCAACGGGGTCGCGTGCTCGATGCCGTGTTCGCGCAGATCGCGTCTCAGTACGAGCCGACCCCACGAGTCCGGGAGCGAGTCGGCGAGGAGCCCGGGGAGATGCTCGGACTCATGTCCGGTGAACTCCCGAGTCCGTTGCTCGAATGGATGGCGAAGCGGCGCAAGCTCCACCTCGCGAGCGATGTGCTCGTCGGTGTACTCGACGAACGTCTGGGCGCCACGCTGGGCGACTCGAGCAACGACCCAGCGTTCGCTCTCGCCTTCGTAGACGACATCAATCGCTTTCACCGCCGAGCCCGCTGACGCGTCGGGCGGTCCTCGCCGATGAACTCTTCGATCGACGTCTGCGGCCGGCGGTCGGAGCAGCGCTTCGAGGTCCTTCGTCCGGCGCAACGCTGCGAGGATCGCCAGGAAGTTCGGAAGGGTGGCGGTGCCGTCCGACTCCATGCGCCTCACGGTCACCCGGGACACTCCTGCTCGATCCGCCAGCGTCTGCTGGGTGAGGTTCTGGCGCAAACGCTCCTTGCGGACACGAGCGCCCAGCTCGCTGGCCACTTCGAGCGGGCTCATCAAGCTCAGCTCCACCTCATTTAGTGTAGCGTTTGAGAGCCATACGCGCTCGTCTGCACCAACAATAAATCATAAGAGATGCATGAACGAGCGACGCCGCATGGCGGGTGCGGCGCCATCGAGCGCGCCGTCGAGTCGTCTCTGTGCACGCTCGATGCGATGTACCAATCGTTCGCCGAGCGCTCCACCAGCTGTACCAACACGCCCCTGACGCCGACAGCACCACGTCATCGGTGTACCAACGGCCCGGAACCCGTCGAGTGACCAGACTCGATCACGTGGACCAGGCATCGAGGTGGGCGGACGACCGAGCTGCAGGTGGGCACCTCTCTCTTGTGAAGGTGCGCTCGCCGATCGAGCGCGACACGAAGGGCGGCACCACCCTGATGAATCACCAACGGCCTCGGCCCGGCATCCCGGATCGAATCGACGAAGTGAGCGCCGTGCCCGGCGGCCCGACCGTGAGATCCCGTCGCCTCGCCCGCCCCGATCCGCACGAACTGCGGCCGCTGCTGGTCTCGGCGACACCGGGCGGCGTCCCTTCTCGGGATCGGTCGCACCACCCTCTACCAACTCATCGGTGACGGCGACCTCGAGCCCATCCGCATCGGCCGATGCGTCCGCTTCTCGCTCCACGAACTCGAACAGTTCGTCGAGAGCGCCTCGCCGATCGCTGACACCAGAGCAGAACCACCCGAGACCAGACCGCTGTCACCTCGTAGCTTGAGGAGATGCGACGAGCGCTGCGGCGGTCGCCGCGGCGGCCGCCTGTTGGCCGGGCATCACGTGGCCGTACACGTCGAGCGTGAAGCTCACCGACGCGTGGCCCAGTCGTTCGCTCACGACCTTGACGTTGACACCGGCCATCAGCAGCTGCGAAGCGTGGGTATGGCGGAGATCGTGCAGGCGGATCTTCGGCAGCCCAGCCGCCTCCACCAAGCGGCCGAAGGCCTGCCCCACCGAGTCGGGACGAAGCGGGTCCCCCACGTCGTTCGTGAACACCCGATCGCTCGCCGAGGCGGTCACCCCGAGCCGAAGATGGCGTTCACGCTGTTGCGCCCGGTGTCGTTGCAAGAGCAACAAGGTCTCGTCGTCGAGATCAACCACTCGCCGGCTCCGTCGGGTCTTCGGAGCGTCGAGCACTTCTTCGCCATCGATGAGCACGGCCGCCTGATTCACGGTGAGCCGACGGTGCTCGAACTGGACGTCAGACCACCGCAGACCGATCACCTCACTCCGGCGAAGACCGGTCATGGCGAGCAGCCGCAGCATCGCCTCGTTGCGGTTTCCGGCGATCGATGCGAGGAACGTCGACAGCTCCGCCGGCGACCACACGCGAATCTCGGGCCCTCGCGAGCGAGCCGCCGCCATCGAGGGGGCGTTCGCCAGACGCGAGACGTTGCGCGGCACGAGTCCCTTGCGCTCTGCGTCGTGCAGCATCTTGCCGAGCACGGCATGCACCTGGCGCACCGTCGTCATCGAGAGCCCGGTGCGGAGCAACGACGCATACAGCGCGTCGAGGTCCTTGGCGCTCAGCTCCTGCAGCACGATGTCGCCCAATGCGGGAACGACCTTGCCGGTGACGATGCCGCGGTACCCACGAAGCGTCGAGGCCTTGCGCCCCTGGATGGCGAGACCGTCGAGCCACGGCTGGGCGTAGTCGGCCACCGTGAGGCGGCTCGGCGGGACGAAGGCGCCGGTCCGGTGATCCGCCAACAGCTCGTTCAGCGCGCCCTGGGCCTCTTTCTTGGTGCGGAACGAACGCTTCGATTGCCGCCGCTTCCCACCCTCTAGCCACGTGATGTGGGCGACCCACGTCGGAGGCCCCATCCGGCCGCCTCTCGCCTGTACACCGTGCCACTCGCCACGAAATCACGTTACCAAAGCGTTACCACGGAGCGATCTGAGTCGAACGGCTCTGAAGCACATTACCGCTGAGCTGGACTTTTAGCAGCGCCTCCGGCAGGATTCGAACCTGCGACCGTCGGATTAGAAGTCCGCTGCTCTTTCCAGCTGAGCTACGGAGGCGAGACGTTCGGAGTTTACGGGGTGTCTCCGAGTGCCCGGCGGGCGATCACGGTGTGACGGGCGCCCGTCGCCTCGAGCACGCTTTCGACCAAGGCGATCTCGTTCACCTCCCACGACACCTCCACCGGGTGGTCGAGCAGCCCGCACGCCGGCGCACCTCGTAGCCGGGCGAGCGTGAGATGACCGAAGAACGTCTCGCCCCCGTCGGCCCGCCCGAGGCCCTCAGTCGAGGACCTCACCGACTTCGCCAGCTGCCCGAGGCCGACGATCGGCACGACAAGCGCGCCACGCCCGAGTCGACCGATCCGACCTGACCGTGCGGTTGCCGGCACTCCGACGACTTCGTGGAACCGATCCAGAGCGAGCGGCACCTCGCACTCCCCCAGGAACCGAAGCGTCACATGCCATTGGTCCGGATTCGTCCATCGGACGCCGTCCACGGCCGAGCGGGGCAACCCGGAGAGCGCCTCGACCACCGAGGCCGGTGGATACGCCGCGATGAACAACCGAGCCATCGGCGCCAGAGCGTTCAGGCCGCGCCGAGCAGACGGCGCCGCATCAGATCGAGCGAGCTGATGACCGCCATCTGCCGCATCTGCTCACGCTGGCCAGGCAGTCGAAACGACGCGGTGATCACCTCGTCCCCCAGCCCGGCGATGCCGACGAACAACGTGCCGACGGGCAGACCGTCCTGCTCTGCGGGCCCCGCCACACCGGTGAGCGCCAACCCGACATCGGCGCCGAGCACGCGGCATGCACCTGCAGCCATGGCGGCCGCCGATTCGGCCGACACGACCGGGCCGTGCGGCACGTCGAGCAGATCGAACTTGACCCGACTGGCATACGCAACGACCGCCCCGACGAGAACGTCGCTGGCGCCGGCGATCGCGGTGAGGCGAGCGCCGACGAGACCCCCGGTGACCGACTCGGCGAGGGCCAGGGACAGACCGCGGGTCCTCAGCAGATCGAGCACCACCGACTCCATCGTGTCGTCGTCGACGCCGAACACGATTTGTCCGAGCTCGGCGCGGATCTGGGCATCCCATCGATCGAGCACCAGATCGGCGGATTCCAAGGTGTCGGCTTTCGCAGTGAGCCGGACCTTGATGCCCTCCCAACCGCTCGCGAGAAACGCGAGCGTTGCCGAACCATCGCGTTCGAGCGCATCGATCACGGGATCGAGCCGCTCGTTGAGTCCGCTCTCACTCTCACCCCAGGTGCGCAGCACACGGCTACGAATCACCGACCGGTCACCCGCTCGAGCCCGCAGATCGGGGAGTACGGCCCGCTCCACCATGTCCTTCATCTCGTACGGCACCCCGGGCACCGCGTAGACCACCTTGTCACCCAGCGGGCAGATCAAGCCCGGCGCGGTGCCGCGTGTCTGGGGGATGATCGTCGCACCGGCAGGGACGAGGGCCTGGCGCAAGTTGTTGTCGGCCATCCGCCGCCCTCGTGTCGCGAACATCGAACGGATGATCGCGGCGATCGACTCGTGATGTTCGAGCTCGACCCCCATCACCGCAGCGATGGCCTCACGGGTGATGTCGTCGTGGGTGGGCCCCAACCCGCCACACACGATCACGGCATCGGCTTCATCGAGCGCGCCCTGCAACGCATGCACGATCCGCTCGAGGTTGTCGCCTACCTTCATCTGCGCCAGCGAGTCGATCCCATTGGCCGCGAGCTGCTCTCCGAGCCACGAGGAGTTGGTGTCGACGATCTGCCCGAGCAGTAGCTCGGTCCCGACCGCGACGACGTCACATCGCATGGGCGGCGGCTCCCGTGCGTGCCTTCCAGAAGTACTGCGCACCGCTGATCACCGTGAGCACCACGGCCAACCACAGGAACCCGACCCAGATCTCGCGCCTGTCGATCGCCGTCAAGGGCATGAGCGCGAACGCGACCGCGAACTGTTGGCTCACGGTCTTGAACTTGGCGAGCTTCGAGGCCGGCATGCTCACGCCCTTGGCCCCGGCCACCGTTCGGTAGAGCGAGATCAGGATCTCGCGGGCCGCGATGACGATGACGGGAACGACCCAGAAGACCCCCCGGCTCACCAGCGTGAACATCGCCCCGAGCACCAGGATCTTGTCGGCCAACGGGTCGAGGAACGCACCGGAGCGGGTCGTGCCGTGGCGGCGTGCGAGGTAGCCGTCGAACCCGTCGCTCGAGCACAGCACGAACCACAACACGAATGCGATCCAGGACCCGCCCTTGTCCTCGGGTATCAGGGCGAACAGGATCGGCGACGAGAGGACTCGACCGACCGTCACGGCATTGGCCCAGGTCGCGATGGCGCCCGGATCGACCGCCATCAGTGGGCCTCCGCCACCAGGTCCGCAACGAGGTCGGGTCCCATCGCGTCGACCACCTCGACGGCAACGAAGCTGCCCACCGCCAGGTGCTCTGGCACCTGCACGATGCCGTCGATCTCGGGCGCTTCGCGGTGCGATCGACCGACGCCTGGTTCGTCGACGAGCACCTCGATGCGCTCGCCGATGAGATCGTCTCGGCGTCCTGCGGTGATGCCGTCCTGCAGCTCCCGCAATTCACTCAGCCGCTCCGCCATGAGGCCCGGATCGACCACACCGTCGAGCTGCTGAGCGTAGGTTCCATCCTCCGACGAGTAGGCGAAGAAGCCGCACCAGTCGAGCTGGGCCGCCCGAACGAAGTCGAGGAGCTGGTCGTGATCCTCCTCGGTCTCCCCCGGGTAGCCGACGATGAAGTTGCTCCGGAACGCAGCAGCGGGTTCGGCGGCACGGATATCGCCGATGCGACGCAGGAAACGATCCCCGTCTCCCCAACGCCGCATCCGCCGGAGCAACGGCTTGGACACGTGCTGCAGGGAAAGATCGAAGTACGGGACGCCGGTGTCGAGGATCGCCTGGATCAGTTCGTCGGACAGGTCCGACGGGTAGAGGTACAGCAGCCGGGTGCGCGGCACGAGTTCGCTGACGGCCCGCACGAGCGGCACGATCGAGCCGGCGCCCAACTCGTCGGGTCGATCCTTGCCGTACGACGCCAGGTCCTGGGCGATCAGCACGATCTCCTTCGTCTGGAGCTGTTCCACCTCGGTGAGGATCGCGGCGACGTCACGCGACCGCTGCGGGCCACGGAACGACGGGATGGCGCAAAACCCGCACGTGCGATCGCAGCCCTCGGCGATCTTCACGTAGGCCCATGGCGCAGTGGCCCGGGGGCGGGGCAGGTTGAGCAGATCGAGCAACGGCAGCGCCGGCGCGGGCCCCACCCCCATGGCGATCGGCTTGCGACCGAGCGAGACGGGAACACCGAACCCGGCGACCTGGTCGACCTCGGGCAACGCCTCGGCCAGTTCGGCGCCATAGCGTTCGGCCATGCAGCCGGTGACGACCAGCTTGGCGCCCTGCTTGCGTCGGTCCTCGAGCGCCAGGATGGTGTCGATCGATTCGCGGCGAGCTTCGTCGATGAACGCGCAGGTGTTCACCACCACGAGATCGGCTGCACCCGGATCGTCGCAGGGCTCCATGCCATCGGCGACGAGCGTGCCGATGAGCTTCTCCGAGTCGACCTGGTTCTTGGGGCAGCCCAAGGTCTCGACGTAGAAGCGTTGGGTCACGACGCCTCAGGCTAGCGGCGCACTAGTGCCGGGCCCGCAGACGGTGCCACCCTCGCCAAGCGGGATCAGACCGAATGTGCGAGCGCGAGCCCGGGGTAGGCCCACGGCATCGACACCAGGGTCCCGGTGCCCGAGCACGTGATGAACGCGGTGCGACCGTCCAGGCCACCGAAGCAGATGTTCGTGGTGAGCAGATCGCCGGTGCCCACATGGTCCAGCAGATCGCCGGCCGGCGAGATGATGCTGATCCCGCCGTTCACCAAGGTGGCCACGCAGACGTTGCCGGCACCGTCGACCGCCAGGGAGTCCAGGAGCTGGAACCCACCCAACCCGTACAGGCAGCCAGACGGATCACCCGGCATGGCCGGCGGGGCGAGCTCGCCGGGAGCAGTGACCGTGCGCTGCATGACTCGCCCGTTGTGGGTCTCGGCCCAGTACAGCGTCGATCCGTCAGGTGACAACCCGATGCCGTTGGGCGCCTCGGTCGGGAACACGACTTCGGTGATCGCCGATCCGTCGGCCTGGGCGTAGTAGATGCCGGTGAGGTCGCTCGTGCGGGCGTCGTTGTCACGGATGCCGTGATCGGTGAACCAGAACCCGCCATGGCCGTCGAACACGAGGTCATTCGGGGCTCGCAACGGCCGGCCGTCGCATTCGGTGTAGAGATCGGTCACCGCTCCGGTTTCCAGGTCGACGGTCTGGATGCGGCCACCGATGTGCCGGCCGGGATCGAACGGACCGGGGAAGAGCAGCTCTCCGAACTCGATCGGCGTGAACGCCCCACCGTTGTTGCACACGTACACCAAACCGTCGGGGCCGATCGCCGCGCCGTTCGGTCCACCGGGGAGCTCGGCGATCGTCTGGTGCGTGCCGTCGGGCAGGATCCGGGTGAGCCGGGGGCCGAACATCTCGACCAGAACGACACTGCCATCGCGCATGGCGATCGGCCCTTCGGGGAACTTGAGCCCGGTGGCGAAGACGGTGAACTCGGTCATGCCGAATCATCCCACGGGTAGCCTGCCCGGCGAGATGACGGAGCACGCGCCCCTGCGAGACGCCGAGCGGGCGGCTGGTCTACGCCGCATGAAACGCCTGGCAACCGGGTTGTTCGTGCTCGTCACGCTGGTCTTCCTGATCGCGCGGGCCTACGAGGATCGAGCCGGATGGATCGAGTACCTCCGGGCGTTCTCCGAAGCGGCGATGGTCGGCGCGTTGGCCGATTGGTTCGCAGTGACCGCGCTGTTCCGCCACCCACTGGGCCTACCGATCCCACACACCGCCATCGTGCCTCATCGCAAGGATCAGATCGGCCGGAGCCTCGGCGAGTTCGTCCAGAGCGAGTTCCTGACGGCCGAGGTGATCGGCGAACGAATTCGTGGGTTCGGGATCTCCCGCCGGGCGGGTCGGTGGTTGTTGGAGCCGGCGAACACCGAACGCGCCGCCGAGACGATCGGCGACATGATCCACGCCGGGTTGGAGGTGCTCGACGACGACGACGTGCAGCGGTCGATCGAACAACTCGTCGAGCGCCAGATCAGAGAGGTGCCGGTTGCTCCGCTCGCGGGTCGAGCGCTCGAACTCGCGGTGGACGGCTCCCACCACGACCAGGCGCTCGACACCATCTTGACCTCGGTGCGCACGTTCCTCGACCAGCACCGAGTGATGTTGCGCAGCAAGCTCTCCACCAAGTCGCCCTGGTGGGTTCCCGAGCCGATCGACGACCGGATCTTCGCAAAGATCTTCGATGGGGTGCACTCATTCCTCGGCGAGATCGCTCGTGACCCGAACCACGAGATGCGCCGGTCGATCGAGCAACGACTGGTCGCGTTCGCTCGCAAGCTGCGCACCGATCCCGACCTGTTGGCGCGGGGCGAAGCGTTGAAGGACGAGGTGCTCGCCCATCCCGACGTCCGCGCCTGGATGAACACCCTCTGGGCCGACCTCCGCCGAGCCATCGAGACCGCCAGCCACAACCCTGACAGCGAACTCCGGAAACGGATTGCCGAGGCGTTGCGACGAGCCGGTGAACGGCTCACGACCGACGACGCCCTGGCCGCCAAGGTCGATCGGTGGATCGAGTCGGCCACCGGACATCTGGTCGTGCGCTACCGCCACGAGGTCGCCGAGCTGATCGCTTCGACCGTCGGGCGGTGGGACGGGGAGTCGACAAGCCGCAAGCTGGAGCTGAACGTCGGCCGGGATCTGCAGTTCATCCGCATCAACGGCACCATCGTGGGCGGGCTTGCCGGAGTCATGATCCACGTGATCGGCGTCGTCATCGCCGGCTGAGGACGGCCGCCTCACACACTCAACGGGTGCTGGGGGTGTCGCCCTGGAGGAGCTCCAGCTCCTCGACGGTCATCAGCACGGCGCGGGCCTTGGACCCTTCGGAGGGGCCGACGACGCCACGCTGTTCGAGCAGATCCATGATCCGCCCGGCGCGGGCGAAGCCGACCTTCAGCTTCCGTTGCAGCATCGAGGTGGAGCCGAGCTGGCTCCGTACGATGAGATCCATCGCCTGACGCATCAGTGATTCGTCGTCGTCATCACCCTCGGCACCCCCGGTGGCATACCCGCCGTTGCCCGCCGACGGCTCCTCGCCCTCGACCCCACTCACGTAGGTGACCTCGGGTGCCTGGCGACGCCAGTGAGCAACGACTTTGCGAACCTCGTCCTCGGACACGAAGCAACCCTGGATGCGCTGGGCAACGCTCGAGTTCCCCGGCAGCAGCAACATGTCGCCCTTGCCGATCAGCTTCTCGGCGCCCGGCTGGTCGAGGATCACCCGGCTGTCGGTCTGGCTCGACACGGCGAACGCCATGCGAGCGGGCACATTCGCCTTGATCACCCCGGTGATGACGTTCACCGACGGCCGCTGGGTGGCCACGATCAAGTGGATCCCGACCGCCCGGGCCTTCTGCGCGATCCGGGTGATCGATTCCTCGACGTCGCGAGCTGCGACCATCATCAAGTCGTTGAGCTCGTCGACCACGACCACGATGTAGGGCAGATGCTCGAACGTCGTGTCGGCGCCGGGCTCCGCGACGAGCTCACCGCGATCAAACGCCGCGTTGTAGCCGGTGATGTCGCGGAAGCCCACCTCGAACAACAGGTCGTAGCGGCGTTCCATCTCCTTCACCGCCCACGACAGCGCGTTGGCCGCCTTCTTCGGGTTGGTGACCGGCTGGGTGAGCAGATGCGGCAGGCGGTTGTACTGACCCATCTCGACCTGCTTGGGGTCGATCAGGATCATGCGGACCTGATCGGGTGTGGTGCGCATCAGCATCGACGTGATGATGCAGTTGATCCCGCTCGACTTCCCCGCTCCAGTAGCGCCGGCGATCAACAAGTGCGGCGTGGTCGCCAGGTTCAAGAACACCGACCGCCCGGCGATGTCCTTGCCGATGGCCACATCGAGCGGATGGGTGGCGGTCGTGGCTTCGGCCGAGGCCAGGTTGTCGCCCAACGCGACCAACTGGCGGGTGTGATTGGGCACTTCGATACCGATGGCCCGCCGGCCGGGGATCGGCGCCAGGATGCGCACATCGGTTGCCGCAGTGGCATACGCGATGTCGCGTTGCAGCGAGGTGACCTGGGCGACCTTCACGCCTTCGTGCAGTTCGAGCTCGTAACGGGTGACCGTGGGCCCCACCTGCTCGCCGATGTAGTTGGTTCGCACCCCATGGGTGGCCAATGCCTCGACCAGTTGGCGACCGCGCTCCTTCACCGCCTTCATGTCGACCGCGTGGGCACCGGAGCGGCCCAGGATGTTCGCGGGCGGGAGCTTCCACTGCCCCTTTTGCGCACCGGGTCCCAGATCGAGCTCGGCCTGACCGGCCGGAACGGCGAGATCGGGGTCGTCGAAGACCCCACCGGCGGGGCCGACCGGAGGAGGCAGGGGCTTGCGCTGCCTGGACGGCGGCGCGAGAGGTGGCGCCGGGAGCAGGGGCGGGCCGATCTCGTCGGCGGCGGCGTCGTAGATGGTCGGCTTGCGCGGATCGGCGGAACGCTCGCTCGACAGCGTGGAGATCTCTCCGTACGCCTTCTTCGCAGCCCGCCCGACCGGCCGGGAGGCATGGCGAACACCGTTGGCGAGCGATCCGACCACATCGCGAAGACCTGCCCGCATGATGAGCATCACGCCGACCGAGAGGAGCAGCAGCATCACCACGATCGCACCGGCATCCGCGATCATCGAGCGCAGCCACTCCGCCACCACCGCACCCGACGCACCGCCAGCGTCCTCGAGCGGAGCGAGCGACACCGTGAGCTCGTCGGGGCCGCGAGCCAAATGCATCAGCCCGAGCACCGCGGCCGCGACCAGGACCCAGCCGGCGATGATGCGAGCCCGGCGCTCGGCAAGCGACCGGCGGATCAACGCGACGCCGAGGACCACGCACAACAGCGGCAGTGCGAACCGGGCGAGGCCGAAGCTCCAACCGAGCGCCTGGTCGATGCCGCGCCCGACGGGACCCAACACCTCGAAGTAGACCGCCAGGGCGAGCAGCACGCCGACCGCGATGAACGCCAGACCGCCGAACTCGTGCTCCTGGCCCTGGATGGCGCGCCGAGCACCAGTTGCCGCGACCTGAGCCCTGCCGGGCGCCGGCTTGGCCTTGCGTCGCCCCCCGCTGGACGGCCCCCACGAGTTCGCAGCAGCCGGCTTGCGCACGGGCGCGGTGGCGGCAGCGGGTCGAGCAGTTCGCGAGGGGGACGGCGGTGAGGCCCGTTTGGCCATGGGGTACACGGTAGCAAGGGGGTGCACCGCGAAGCCGGAGCCCCTCGGCTCGTCAGCAATCGGCGCCGGGCGCTACCCGCGGACGCGCTCCACGATGGCCGCCAGGTCGAGCGCACGCGCCGCTCGCCGGAGGTCGGCCGGCACGGCCCCACCCGGTGTGAGCTGGTCGATCAATGCCGGCAGGAAGACGGCCAGCCCAACACTCGCCTCGCGAGCCGACACCCCTGCTCGTGCTGCCACCTTGGCAATCGCGTCGGAGCCGAGCGCTCGTTCGACCTCGTCGGCCGACACGTTCTCGTTGGTGCCCGATGCCACCCAGCTGTCGGCCTTCTTGCCGAGCCCGGCACGGGCGAAGGAACCGAGCACGCCGGTCAGCCCGCCGAGTAGCCCCCCACCGCGCCGGTTCGCGAGCAGCGGCACCAGCACGTCGAGGAGTGGGTTCCCACTTGCGGGTGTCGCACCACCGAAGCGCCCGCCGACGAACTCCCTGAATCCCACCGAATACACCCTTCGATCGCGCCCACCGCAGCCTACGCCCCCGCCGCCACCGTCGATGCACGCGCTGGCGGTCACGCCTCCATGACGACGGGCACGATCATCGGCCGACGCTTGGTGCGCTCGGCGACGAACTTGCCTGCGGCACGCCGGACGTCACGCTCGAGGGCATCGACGTCGCGCACTCCCTTGGACAGCGCCATCTCGACTGCCTCGGCAACGCGATCACAGGCTTCGTCCAGCAGGTCCTCTGCCTCGGGCGCGTACACCCAACCACGGGTGATGATCTCAGGTCCGGTGAGCACGCGACCCGACGAGATGTCGACGGTCACCACCACGACGACCACGCCTTCTTCGGCGAGCACCTTGCGATCGCGCAGCACCCCTTGACCGACGTCGCCGACGATGCCATCGACGTACAGGTACCCCGACGGCACTCTCCCGGCGAACTCCACACCGGAGTCCGACACCAGCAACGAGTCGCCGTCCTCGCAAAGCAGTACCCGCTCCTTGGGGACGCCCATCAGTTCGCCGAGCTTGGCGTTGGCGAAGAGGTGGCGGTACTCGCCGTGGATCGGCACGTACCACTCGGGCCGGGCGATCGACAGGTAGGTCTTGAGCTCGTCGGCCTGGGCATGCCCGGTCGCGTGGACGTCGGCGATCCCAGAGTGCACCACATCGGCGCCCGCTCGCAGCAAGCCGTCGATCACCCGGTTGACGTTCGACTCGTTACCGGGGATGGCGTGGCTGGACAGGATGACGGTGTCGTTGTCTCCGACCTTCAACCATTTGCTGTCGCCTCGGGCGAGCAGCGCCAACGCCGACATCACCTCCCCCTGGGAGCCGGTCGAGATCACGCACACCTTCTCGGGCGCGTGCCGGTCGATCTCCTCGATGTCGATCAGAGAGGCGTCGGACACCTTCAGCAGCCCGAGGTCGCGGGCCAACCGGACGTTCTTCTTCATCGACAGCCCCATCGTGGCGACCACGCGACCTTCGCCGACTGCCGCGTCGATGATCTGCTGCACCCGGTGGATGTGGCTGGCGAAGCTCGCCGTGATGATTCGCCGCCCGCGGTGTTGGGCGAACAGCGAGCGCAGGACCCCGCCGACCGCGGTCTCCGACGGCGCGTGGCCGTGTTCCTCGGCATTCGTGGAGTCGGCCATCAGGACTCGGATGCCGCCGGGCTGCGACGCCAGCGCGCCGATGCGGGACAGATCGGTGCGGCGACCGTCGACCGGGGTCAGGTCGAGCTTGAAGTCGCCCGAGTGGAGCACCACGCCCTGCGGTGTGTGGAGTGCAATGGCGTGGGCGTGCGGCACCGAGTGGGTGACGGCGATGAACTCGACGTCGAACGGCCCGATCTTGCGGCGTTCGCCATCGACCACTGGGATCAACTTCGTCTTGCCCAGGAGGCCCGCTTCCTCGATGCGATTGCGGGCCAGGCCGAGGGTGAGGGCGCTGCCGTAGACAGGGAACGAGAGTTCACGCAGCAGGTATTGCAGGGCGCCGACGTGGTCTTCGTGGCCGTGGGTGGCCACGACCGCCTCGATCCGGTCGCCGTTCTCCCGGAGATAGGTGAAGTCGGGCAGCACGAGGTCGATTCCGTGCATGTCGGCATCGGGGAACATCAACCCGCAGTCGATGAGCAGGAGGCGACCCTCCTGCTCGATCACCATGCAGTTTCGGCCGATCTCTCCGAGACCACCGAGGAACGAGATACGAACAGGCTCAGCCATGACGCAGACACCGTAACGGCCGAGCCATCCGATCACGCGTCTCTATGGCCGATGACCGAACGCGGCCCGCTCCCGTTGGAGATTGGCCCACACCTCCCGAGCCCGGTCGTGGACCTGACGCGGGGCGGGGCCCATCGGGAGTCGGGCATCGCCGACATCGAAACCGAGGCTTCGCATCATCGCCTTCGTGGGGAGCGGATTCGGCGCCTCGTCACCCGTTTCGAACGCGAAGCTCTCGAGCAGCCGGGCGTTCACGAGCCGCGCCCCCTCGGTGTCCCCCTTGGCCCAAAGGTCGAACATCGAGCGATGATCGTCGGCGGTCCAGTGCGTCGCGACGCCGATCACGCCGACGGCACCGACGGCGAGCAGCGGCAGGGTGAGCGAATCGTCACCGCTGTAGACCTCGAACCCCGGGGGTGCTGAAGCGATCACCTGGGCCGTCTCCGCCGGATTGCCGGCCGCGTCTTTCAGGGCGAGGATCGTCGGGACCTCCCGGGCGAGCCGGAGCAACGTGGTCGTGGCGATCTTCCGTCCCGATCGCACCGGGATGTCGTAGACGATGACTGGCAGGTCGCTGGCCGCGGCGATGGCTCGCAGGTGGGCCTCGATGCCTGCCTGCGACGGTCGGCTGTAGTACGGGGTCACCGCCAACAGTCCGGCCACCCCGAGTTGCCCGGCGAGTTCGGTGAGGCGGACCGAGTGGGCCGTGTCGTTCGTGCCGACGCCGGCGATCACCGGGACGGAAACGACCTCGACGACGGCGGCCACGAGCGCCAGCATCTCGTCGTCGCTCAAGGTGGGTGCCTCGCCAGTGGTCCCGGCCAGCACCAGACCCTCGTTGCCGTCGGCGACCAGGTGGCGGGCCAGACGCTGGGCCACGTCGAGATCGAGCACGCCGTGCTCGTCGAACGGGGTCACCATCGCAGTGAGTACACGGCCGAAACGCGCCATCGGAGATCGGTCCCTTCACGAGCCGGAGCCAAGGCCCTCGGGCACTGGCTGTTACGGAATGATGCTCGCACGCAGGCGGGCGCTTCGCATGCAGTGATTGGTGTTCCGGAGCTGCCCCCGACCGGCACCATCGTTCCCGTTCAGGCTTCCGCGGGGGTGTGGGACACCCGTTCATTGCAGCCGGAATCCCAACGGTGAGTGGTCGACCGCCACCAGCGGTGGCGTGGCATCAGAGAGTGGTCCAGAGTTGGGCAAGGTTGCATTGCGCTCCTTCCAATCCCACGCCGTGCCCTCGATACTTCACTCAGCGCGATATCAGCGTTCGGACGGCGGGCTACGGTTCCGACCAGAAGCAGCGGAGGAAGACATGGCGGCAGGGGTCACCTGGATCCAGCGGCGGAACGCCCGGCGAGCGATCGGACTCACGATCCTCGGCGGCGCGCTCGTCTCGTTCGTTCCGACATCGGGGCCCGGTGCGGCCGTGGCCCTCGCGCCTGTGATCGTACGAGTTGCCGACGGCGAGTTGTCCGATGCCCGCTCGTTGATCGAGGGCCTCGGCGGCGACATCGAGTACGAGGCCTCGATCATCAACGGGTTCATCGGTGAGCTCCCGAGTGATCGCCTCGACGACCTCGCGCTGCACGACGAGATCCTGTCGGTCACCCCGAACGCGGCGGTTCAACTCGCCAGTTCCGACTACGACCCATCCACCGATCCCTCCTCCACCTTCCACGCCGGGAACGCCATCAATGCCCGCCAGCTCTGGGAGAAGGGATTCACCGGGGCCGGAATCGGGGTGGCAGTGATCGACACCGGTGTTTCGCCGGTGAAGGGGCTCGACGGCTCTGGCAAAGTGATCTACGGCCCCGACTTCACGCCCGAAGCGACCGACCCTGCGCTGGCCAACCTCGACGGCTACGGCCATGGCACCTTCATGGCCGGATTGATCGGCGGCAACGACTCGACGGCGCCATCGAAGGACAACGGCAAGAACCATCTCGACTACATCGGTATCGCACCCGATGTACGAATCATCTCGCTGAAGGTCGGTGACCGGGAAGGCAACACCGTCGTCGGCTCGGTGATCATGGCGCTCGACTGGGTCGTGCAACGGGCCGCCGACCCCGACAAGAACATCCGAGTCGTGAATCTGTCGTTCAGTACGAACTCTTCGCAGACTTACACTCTCGACCCGCTGGCCTTTGCCGCCGAGCGGGCCTGGTTCAAGGGCATCGTCGTCGTCACCTCGGCCGGCAACGCTGGCGACTCCACTGGCCGGATGACGATGCCGGCGGTCGACCCCTACGTCTTGGCGGTCGGCGCTGCTCACACGATGGGCACGCACGGCGTCGGGGACGACGAGATCCCGCTCTTCTCGAGCCGGGGCGACGGCATACGCAACCCCGACGTGGTTGCACCGGGGGTCAGCGTCCAGGGACTGCGAGTTCCTGGGTCCTACGCCGACCAGAATTTCGGCACCACTGCCGCCTTTGCCGATCGCTTCATCCGGGGAAGCGGCACCTCCCAGGCCGCAGCGATCACCTCGGGTGCGGTGGCGCTGTTGCTGAGCCAACGGCCCTACCTGCGACCGGATCAGATCAAGACCATGCTGACGTCCAGCGCCAAGCGTCTGCCCAACGCCGACGCGCAGGCGCAGGGTGCCGGGTTGGTCGACGTGCGGGCGGCGAGCTCGACCAAGGAGGCCAAGCGGGCACAGCGGCACTGGCGCAGCTCGGGACTCGGCTCGATCAGGGCGTCGGGCGGCACGTGGGTGGAAACCAGCTGGTCCGGCAACACCTGGTCCGGCAACAACGACTCCGACGACGACGACTCCGACGACAACGACTCCGACGACGACGACTCCGACGACAACGACTCCGACGACAACGACTCCGACGACAACGACTCCGACGACAACGACTCCGACGACAACGACTCCGGCAACACCTGGTCCGGCAACACCTGGTCCGGCAACACCTGGTCCGGCAACACCTGGTCCGGCAACACCTGGTCCGGCAACACCTGGTCCGGCAACACCTGGTCCGGCAACACCTGGTCCGGCAACACCTGGTCCGGCAACACCTGGTCGACGGGTTCGTGGGGATGACCTGCCGATGAGACGTCAGAGGTGAACGGGGTGCCGTCGAGCAACGACGGGGTCGAGGTGAGCGGCGAATCGGGCCGCTCACCTCGGCGCGTGCACCGCCAGATCTGGCTGTTGAACACGGCGCTCGCTGCGATCGCTGGCGGGCTAGCTCTCCTAGTCGGGCCGCTGCCGCGGCTCGGTGACCTCGATGTCCACACCCACCCGTTGGTCCTCGCTGCCCTGTTGGCGGTGTCGGAGGTGTTGGTCGTTCATGTTCGATTCCGCAACGATGCCCACACGTTCTCGATGGCCGAGGCGGTGTTGGCAATCGGTTTGTTGACTGCGGCGCCGGCGGAGCTCCTCGCGGCCCAGGCCCTCGGCGCGGCCGTCGTGCTGATCGTGCACCGGCGACAGCCACCCATCAAGTTGGTCTTCAATCTCGCCCAGTTGCTGATCTCGGTGAGCTGTGCCGTCCTGTTGCTCAAGGCGCTCCTCGGCGACGGCGACGCGCTCGCCCCATGGGGGTGGCTCACGGTCGCACTGGCCACATCGCTCGGGTCCTTCGTGAGCCTGGTGTCGATCCTGGCGGTCCTGCGGATCACCACCGGCACCGTGGCTGTGCGCAACCATCTCGGGGCAGCGGCCTACGCCGTCGCCAACTCGCTGGCATCGACCAGCCTCGGTTTGGCGGCAGTGGTGCTCCTTTCGGCCCGCCCCGAGACGGCCGTGCTCCTGGCCATCCCAGCGGCGTCGGTGTTCGTGGCCAATCTGGCGTATGTCTCCCAGCGGGAAAAGCACCAGCGGCTCGAGTTCCTGTACGAGTCCACGCAGATCCTGAGCCGAGCGGAGCACCTCGAAGACGGCCTGGTAGCGGTGTTGCAGCGCACGTGCGACACGATGCGATGCGATCTCGCGTCGCTCATCTATCTCCCCGCCGAGACCGCCGACCACGTGGTCGAGACCACGGTCGGAGCAGACGGGCCGGTCTCGGTCATGCGGTCCGTGCCACGCGACGAGCTGGGCGACGAATGGTGGCGGCTGATCGAGGCGGACTCGCGACGGATCGTGGTGCCTGACGCACTGCATGGGACAGCGCTGACCGACGCCGTCGCGGTGCCCCTCGAAGGCGAGACGAGGCGCATCGGCATCCTCCTCATCGCCCGGACGGAAGTGGCCGTCAACCGGTTCTCAGGCGCCGATCGGCGAATGCTCGAGACGTTGTCCGCGAATCTTTCGATCACCGTCGAGAACGGTCGCCTCGAACAGTCGCTCGCTCAGCTGCAACAGCTGGAGGAAGCGATGAGTCATCGTGCCACCCACGATTCGCTGACCGAACTCGCCAACCGATCGCTCTTCACCGAGCTCGTGGAATCAGCATTCGCAAATCCCGGTCAACGCGTCGCCGTGATGTTCATCGACCTCGACGACTTCAAGTCGGTCAACGACACCCACGGCCACGCGGCCGGCGACGCCTTGCTGAGAGAGACGGCTGTTCGACTTCGAACGTCGGTGGGCGATGCCGGGACACCGGCACGACTCGGGGGCGACGAGTTCGCGGTGCTGCTCCATGGCGAGATCGGTGCGGCCGAGGCCCGCGAGGTCGCCGACCGCATCCTCGCCGAGTTGGCCCCTCCGATCGCCCTCCAGGGACGCGACGTTCGGATCAAGGCCACCATCGGCATTGCGCTCGGGCACAGCGCCCACGATGCCGACGGGCTACTCCGCAACGCCGACATCGCGATGTATGTGGCCAAGGCCGCCGGTAAGGGCTGCCATCGCCTGTTCCACCCGCAGATGCGCGACGTGGTGTTGCACCGCCAGGACCTCGTAGAACGGCTCGAGGGCGCCCAGGACCGAGGCGAGATCGTCATCCACTACCAGCCCATCGTCGACCTGGCGACGGGCACGCCGCGAGGAGCAGAGGCGCTCGTTCGATGGCAACACCCGGTGCACGGCCTGCTCAGCCCCTCCGCCTTCATCGAGCTCGCGGAAGAAACCGGCAAGATCGTCGAGATCACGAGGTACGTCCTCGAAGCGGCCTGTGTGGAGGCGGCCTCGTGGGACGAACGCGTCGATGCCCCGAACGGGTCCTACGTCAGCGTCAACCTCTCGGCCCGAGATTTCCGTGAACCGCACCTCGTACGGACCGTGGAACGGACGTTGCAGGACACCGGGCTGCCCGCCCATCGCCTGCTGCTCGAGGTGACCGAGAGCGCGTTGCAGAACGAGGTCCTCGTCACGCGCACGCTCACCCGCATTCGTGATCTCGGGGTGCGCATTGCCATCGACGACTTCGGAACCGGGTTCTCGTCGCTCTCCCGACTCCGGTCCCTCCCGTTCGATGTGGTCAAGATCGCGGAGCCGTTGGTGGCGAACGCCGACAAGGGCGGACGCGACCGAGACTTCGCCCAGTTGTTGGTCGACCTGGCTCGGATCCTCGACGTCGATGCGATCGCCGAGGGAATCGAGACCGCCGCTCAAGCCTCCGTGCTCCGCCAGCTCGGTTTCACCGCCGCCCAGGGCCACTACTACTCACCAAGTCAGCCCGGCAACGACCTGTGGGCATCATGGCGGCTGAGCCACAATGGCCACCACCCCGACTCGCGAGAGCGGCGCAATCCCGGCAGCCGACGAGCGGCGGACATCAGCTTGGTGCGGGGCTTCGGCACGTCGACCCCAGCCTGATCGCTCGTCGGAGACCGGCTTCCCATCGGCTCTGTTCACCGGGTGTTGGCCGAAGCGGGTACGTTGCGTGCTCCGGACCAAACGACAGCGCCGTCCGGGTTTCGATCCACTGACGCCCCCGCCCGGGCCAGGAGAGACCATGTCGACCGACCCCAGCCGGCACCTGAGCGAAGACGTGATCACCCTCGATCACGTCCGCAAGCAGTTCGGCACGTTCACCGCCGTCGATGACGCCGACTTCTCGATCCGCCGAGGCGAGTTCTTCTCGCTGCTCGGCCCATCCGGGTGCGGCAAGACGACGATGCTTGAAGATGATCGCCGGGTTCGAGCAACCGACCATCGGGCGGGTGCTGCTCGAAGGCGCCGATGTCTCGGTGGTCCCGCCGTACAAGCGCAACGTCAACACCGTCTTCCAGCAGTACGCCCTGTTTCCCCACATGTCGATCGTCGACAACGTCGCGTTCGGGCTGCGGGCCAAGAAGGTGCCCGCAGCCGAGGCCCGCCGACGGGCGATGGAGATGCTCGACATCGTCAAGCTGGCGGAGTTCGCGCCGTCGACGGTCGACCCAGCTCTCCGGCGGCCAGCAGCAACGCGTCGCCCTCGCCCGAGCACTCGTCAACCTCCCCGCCGCGCTGCTGCTCGACGAGCCGCTCGCCGCGCTCGATCTCAAGCTGCGCGAGGCGATGCAGCTCGAGCTCAAGCGCATCCAGCGCGAGGTCGGGCATCACGTTCATCTTCGTCACCCACGACCAGGGTGAGGCGCTGACGATGAGCGACCGGATCGCGGTGATGAGCCGCGGGTCGGGTCGAGCAGATCGGCACCCCGACCGAGATCTACGACCGCCCGGCCAGCATCTTCGTCGCCGGGTTCATCGGCTCGGCGAACCTGCTTCCCGGCGACGCTCGACGGTGTCGCTGCCGGCAATCCAGTGGCGGTCATCGACTCCGGGTACCCGCCTCGCGTTGGCGGGCGCCGGCGATGCCCGCGACGGCGATCCGATCACCTTGATGCTCCGGCCCGAGCGGATCTCGACTCGGGCCGCCCGACGGGGCCGACGGCCGCAGCCTCGCGCGTCACGGTCGCGCGACCTGATCTTCCAGGGCTCGTCGCTGCGGATGATCGCCCACACCGCCGCGCGGCACCGAGCTGCTCGTCAACGTCGAGGTCGACGACGACACGCCGGACCTGCGCGCCGGCGACCAAGTCACCCTGCGCTGGTCGCAGATCGGCGGCGTTCATGTTGCGGGGTCGCTCGGAGATCGTCGGTGCGACGACCACCGATGTCGACGAGGTCCAGGCCACCATGGACGGCAAGGACGCTCTCCGAAGCCAAGTGGGACCAGCGGCGGCACAGCCCCCGCCCGCTCGCCGGTTCAATCGGCGGGCATCGCTGATCGGCGGCGGCGTCGCGGCGGCCGCCGCGATCGGGCGCCGTCGCCGCTGTCGAGCAGCGGCGGCGGCAACGGCGACGACTCGAGCGCGACGGCGGGCCGAGGGTGACACCTCGGCGGGCGGCGGTATCGGCCAGGGCAGCGGCGCAGCTGCAATCCTCAACTGGACCGAGTACATCGACCCGACCGCCGAAGGCGAGACCGGCACGCTCGACCGGTTCTCCCAGGCCGAGGGCGTCGTCGGTCAACTACTCGGAGACCTTCAACGACAACAACGAGGTCTACGGCAAGGAGTTCGCCGCCTATCTCGATGCCGGCAACACCAACCCCGTGGGACATCGCCGATGCCGACGTACTGGATGGCGGCGCGGCTGAAGCGCAAGGGGTGGATCGCGCCGCTGCCGTTCAACCTGATCCCCAACTACGAGAACCTCGACCCGTCGTACCTCAACCTCGGCTGGGACCGCGGCGCCAAGTACCACCTGCCGTGGCAAGCCGGGTTCACCGGGTTCGCCTACAACATCTCGGTCACCGGACGCGAGCTGCGCAGCGTCAGCGAGCTGTTCAACCCGGAGTTCGCCGGCAAGATCGGGTTCTTCACCGAGATGCGCGACACCCTCGGTCTGGTGATGCTCTCGCCAGGGCAACGATCCGGCGACCGCCACCGAGGACACGATGAACCAGGCGCTCGACGCGATCGAGCGGGCGGCGATCGGACGGCCAGGTCCGCCGCTTCACCGGCAACGACTACCTCCAGGACATCGACAACGGGAACTTCGCCGCCTGCATCGCCTGGTCCGGCGACATCGCCCAGTCGACCAACCCCGACGTCCGCTTCGTGTTCCCCGAAGAAGGGGCGATGTCGTGGTTCGACACGATGGTGATCCCGATCGGCGAGCCGACAACGGCGTCGCCGCGGCGAAGTGGATGAACTACGTCTACGACCCGGTCAACGCGGCCCGGATCACGGCCTACGTCCAGTACGTCAGCCCGGTCGTCGGCGTGCCGCGAGGAGCTCGACCAAGCTCGGCGGCGACTTCGGCGGCGCTCGCCGAGAACCCGCTGCTGTTCCCCGACGACGAGACCAAGTCGCGGCTGCACGTGTTCGCCGACATGGACCGAAGCCGTCGACCAGACGATCACCGACCGCTTCGTCACGATCACGGGAGGCTGAGCGATGGCCAAGGAACGACACCGACGACCGGGACAAGCGCCCGGCCCGATTCGCCCCGTACCTGATGATCCTCCCGGGTCTGCTCTGCCTCTACCTGTTCTTCATCGTCCCGCTCGTCACCCTGCTGAAGATCGCGCTGTCGGTGCGGGTCGAGAGCGGCAGCAGCCGACGTCGACTTCCACTGGCGAGTGGAGCAACTTCTCGAAGGCGTTCACCGACTTCGGCGACCAGCTCTGGCGGGCGTTCGCCTACGCCGGCATCGCCACCGTGCTGTGCGTGCTGATCGCCTATCCGGTCGCCTACTTCATCGCCTTCAAGGCCGGGAAGTGGGCGAACCTGCTGCTCGGGTTGGTGATGGTGCCGTTCTTCACCAGCTTCCTGCTGCGCACGATCGCCTGGCAGTCGCTGTTCGCCGACAACGGGCCGCTGCTCGGGATCAGCCGACGCGCTCGGGCTGACCGGGGTGCTCGACGCGATTCGGGATCACGACCGACGGCAAGATCATGAACACCCCGACGGCCGTGATCGGTGGCCTCACCTACAACTTCTTGCCGTTCGCCCTGCTGCCGATCTACGTCAGCCTCGAGAAGGTGCAAGTCAGCCTGATCGACGCCGCCGTCCGACCTCTACTCGAGCTTCGCCCGCACGTTCCGCAAGGTGATCCTGCCGCTGTCGATGCCGGGCGTGTTCGCCGGCACGCTGCTCACGTTCATCCCCGCCTCCGGCGACTTCATCAACAACGAACTGCTCGGCAACACCGCGCGGGAGCCGGTGATCGGCGGCGTGATCCAGGCCCGCTTCCTCGACGCCGGCGACTTCCCGACCGCATCGGCGATCAGCTTCGTGCTGATGGCGATGATCACCGCCGCGGTGTTGATGTACGCCAAGTTCCTCGGAACGGAGGACCTGGCATGACCGCCGTCGTCGCCCCGGCGCACAAGCTGAAGCGTCGCATCGCCCGCAGTGGGGACGATCGTGCTGTGGATCGTCGCCATCGGTGGCTTCGCCTACCTGTTCATCCCGCTCGTCACCATCGCGGTGTTCACGTTCAACGACCCCACCGGGAAGTTCAACACCGCGTGGGAGGGTTTCACGTTCGACAACTGGCTCCACCCGTTCTCCGAGCAGGCGTTCACCGACGCCTTGATCGAGAGCGTCAAGGTCGCGCTGGTCGCCTGCTCACTGGCCACGGTGCTCGGCAGCCTGATCGCCATCGCCCTCGCCCGCTACCGCATGCGCGGCGGCGCGGCGATCAACCTGTTGCTCCTGCTGCCGCTGACCACCCCGGAGATCGTGATGGGCTCATCGCTCTTCACCCTGTTCTTCAACCAGGGAGTGGCACGCGGGCTTCTGGACGATCGTCATCGCCCACACGATGTTCTGCCTGAGCTTCGTGGCCATGACCGTGAAGGCCCGCATCCGGGGCATGGACTGGACGCTCGAGGACGCGGCGATGGACCTCGGCTCGTCCCCGATGGCCACGTTCTGGAAGATCACGATGCCGCGGATCACGCCCGGGCGTGGTCGCGGCGTTCCTGCTCTCGCTCGCGCTGAGCATCGACGACTACATCATCACGTCGTTCGTCGCCGGACCGACGATCACCTTCCCCCGCCGGGTTTTCGACTCGGCGCGCATCGCCCTTCCCCCGCAGGTGCACGTGCTCGCGACGATCATCATGCTCGTCGCCATCGTGATCATCGTGGCGGCCACCGTCGCCGGGAACCGGCGGTCGGCCGAGCGTCCCTGAACGCGAAGGGGCGCCGCGGAACCCCCGCGGCGCCCCTTCGAAAAGCGCGTCTCACTCGCCGGCGACGACGACCATCTCCTGGTCTCGTTCCTCGCCGAGCTCGAACTTCACGTACTCCTCACCGGTGTCCTCCCAGTTCTCGAACTGGATGACGTTCATCTCCTCGAAGCGGCGGCGCAGCCATTGGTCGTTGCGATCGAGCAGGCCGAGCTTCTTGCAGTTGGGAACGATCTTGGCGAACAACATCGCCTGGAAGTCGGCCCGCGTGGGATCGGCGAGCACCAGCGGCAGGACGTCACGCGGGTTGATGCCCATGCGGTCCCACACCTCCTGTGACAAGAAGCGGTCACGCATCCGGATCGCGGCCTCGAAGGCGAACTCCTGGCGGTCCTTCATCTCGGCATCGGTCATGCCGTCGTACACCTCTTTGAGCGACAGGACTCCGAATGCCACGTGGCGGGCCTCGTCGCTCATGACGTAGCGCAGCAACTGCTTGAGCAACGGTTCCTGGGTGAGCTGGTGCTGGTAGCCGAAGGCCGCGAGCGCAAGGCCCTCCACCATCACCTGCATGCCGAGGTAGGTCATGTCCCAGCGGCTGTCGGCGACGATGTCGTCGAGCAGGAGCTTGAGGTGCGCGTTGATCGGATAGTGGCCCGACAGCTTCTCGTCGAGGTAGCGCTGGAAGACCTCGACGTGGCGGGCCTCGTCGACGACCTGGGTGCTGGCGTACAACTTGGCGTCGTACCACGGAACGGTCTCCACGATCTTGGCCGTGCAGAGCAGAGCGCCCTGCTCGCCGTGCATGAACTGCGACAACGTCCAGTTCTGCTGCTGGACCCCGAACTCGAGCCACTCCTTGGCGCCCCACTTCTCGACCGGGGTGCCGATGTAGACGTCCGGGCTCATGCCGGTGCCGATCAGGGCCTGGACGGTGGAGACTTCGCGCTCTTGATCGACCTCGGTGTGCCAGGGCAGATCGGTGGTCGCGTTCCACTGGCCGACCTTGGCTTTCTCGTACAGCTTGCGCAGCGGTGGCCGGGCGAGCGTGTAGTCCCACGTGAACACTGCATCGCAGTTGTCCTGCACGCTGTGGGCGACTTCATCGATGTCGTGGTTGACCACCGACAGGATCGCGTCGATGTCGTTGATCTCGTCGCGGCCGATCATGGACTCATTCGTGGACATGGTGCATTACCTCGCAGGGGTGCTGAGCGTGGGCAGGATGAAGGTCCGCACGAACTGGCGGGCGGTGGCCTCGTCGGAGAGATCGAGCAGCTCCGAGGGCGCCAGGAAGTGGGAGATGACGAGGCGCACGAGGATCTCGACGATCCGGGCGCCGGCCACGCGATCGGCGACATAGTGGTGCAGCATCGGGGTGAGGAACACCGAGGCGACGCGGATGATCCGCGGCAGCCCTTCGACCGTGAGTTGTTCGAGCGTCTCCCCGGGAGCGGATGCGAGCATGAGGGCGAGGTGCTCGTCGGCCTGGAGATCGGCGAGTGAACGCACGATGGCCCGCGTGAGCAGCTCCTCGAGGTCGGCCGCGCCGTCGAGGTGGCCCTTCAGCACCGTGAAGAAGTCCTCGAGCTCGGCCACCCGCCACGCCTCGAACAGCACGTCCTTGCCGCCGGGGAACATGCGATAGAGCGTGGCCCGCGAGATCCGCGCCTCGGCCGCGATGTCGTCGACGGTCACCTTGGCGAGGCCCCAACGCTCGCAACAACACCGGACCGCATCGAGTACTCGTCGCTCAGCCGCGCTGACCCCCATGGGATGAGACAATAAGACGAGAGTCGTCTCATCGTCAAGGGTCCGATCGACCCGTCATGCTAGTTTCCGGTACTTCGCGACCGCCTTTCGGGAGGAAATCCATGCGCCGCTCCATCTTCGGTGCCACTGCGCTCGCCGCCACGCTGCTCCTGGCCAGCTGTGGCAGCGACTCGGACTCAGAGTCGGAATCAACCGCAGCCGGGGAGGCCGCCGAGTCGGCCGGCGGCGAGGCCGCGAGCTGCGCGGCCGGCAAGACGCTGACCGACGGCACCCTGACGATTGCCACGGGGAACCCTGCGTTCCCGCCCTATGTCATCGACGACGCGCCCGAGACCGGCGAAGGGTTCGAGGCCGCGCTGGCGTTGGCCGTCGCCGGCGAACTGGGCTTCGAAGGCGATGCGGTCACCTGGGTCCGCACTGGCTTCGACGAGGCCATCCAGCCCGGCCCCAAGACCTTTGACTTCAACCTCCAGCAGTACTCGATCACACCCGACCGGGCCGAGGTCGTCAGCTTCAGCGATCCGTACTACTACGCATCGCAGGCGATCCTGGGTTACGCCGACTCCCCCGCCGCGTCGGTCGACAACGTCGAGGGCTTCGCCGCCCTGAAGCTCGGCGCGGCGGTCGGAACGACGAGCCTCGACTACATCTCCGACGTGATCAAGCCGTCGTCCGAACCCTTCGTGTTCAACGACAACGCGGCTGCCAAGGCGGCGCTCGACTCGAAGCAGATCGACGCGATCGTCACGGACCTGCCGACCGCGCTGTACATCACCGGCGTCGAGATCGAGGGCACCAAGGTGTTCGGCCAGTTCCCGGTCGACAACACGTATGCCGGCGATCCACTCGGCATGCTCTTCGAGCTCGACAATCCGCTCGTCGACTGCGTGAACACCGCCCTCGCCAACCTCACCGCCAATGGCGAGCTGGCGAAGATCGAGGCGACGTGGATGGCCGACTACACCGAGGCCGCAGTGATCGGCTTCGGCTGAACCGACTGCCCGTGAACCAAGGCGTGCGTCCCACGCCGACCCGACGGGAGCTCCACGAGCGCCGGCTCCGCCGGCGCTCGTCGCTCGTGGCCATCTCCTCCACCCTCGTCGTGATCGGTGCCGTCGTCGTAGCGGTGCCGAAGACGCCGGGCTGGGACCGGGTACAACGGACGTTCTTCAACGGCGACAAGTTCCGCGAGGTGTTCCCCGACATGCTCGGGCCCTTTTGGTACGACGTCCAGATCTTCTTGTGGTGCGCGCCGTGCATCGTGGTCATCGGGCTGCTGCTGTCGATGGCGCGCAACGTTCGCTCACCGGCGCTCTACCCGCTGCGACTCTTCGCCACCGTGTACACCGACATCGTCCGAGGCGTCCCGGTGCTGCTCTGGATCACGCTCATCGGCTTCGGCATCCCAGGCCTGCTGCAGACCTCCGATTGGTACGGCAAGTTCATCATCTGGGGCTCGGTGGCTTTGATCGCCACCTACTCGGCGTACGTGGGCGAAGTGTTCCGGGCCGGCATCGAGAGCGTGCACGAGAGCCAACGGGCGGCCGCGCGCTCGCTCGGGCTCTCGACCGGGCAGACGATGCGTCATGTGGTGCTGCCCCAAGCCGTGCGGCGGGTCGTGCCTCCCCTCATGAACGACTTCGTGAGCCTCCAGAAGGATGTCGCACTCGTCAGCATCCTCGGGCCGGTCGAGGTGTTGCGCAAGGCAGGCATCGAGACCGCCCGCGACTTCAACTACACCCCGTACGTGGCCGCCGCCGTGCTGTTCTTGTGCGTGTCGATCCCCCTCACGCGGTTCACCGACCACCTCATGGCCCGCGAGCGCCGGCGCATGTTCGGCACGGCTGTGCGATGAACTCGCCAAAGTTGGCCATCGAGTCGGTCGACAAGGCATTCGGCGATCGGCCGGTGTTGCGTTCGGTCTCGCTCGAGGTCGCAGAGTCCGAGGTGATCTGCCTCATCGGTGCATCCGGCTCCGGCAAGTCCACACTGTTGCGCTGCATCAACCTGCTCGAGCCGGTCGACGACGGACGGATCCTCCTCGACGGTGTCGACATCGCCGAACCGGGCCTCGATCCGAACCCGGTGCGGCGTCGGCTCGGGCATGGTGTTCCAGAGTTTCAACCTGTTCCCACACCTCACGGTGCTCCAGAACGTCACCCTCGCACCGACCAAGGTCCAGCGCCGCCGGCGTACCGACGCCGAAGCTGCCGCGAGGGAGCTGCTCGACCGCTTCGGCCTCGCCGACAAAGCGAACGACTACCCCGACCGCCTCTCCGGTGGCCAGCAGCAACGTGTCGCGATCGTGCGCGCCCTCGCGATGGAGCCGGAACTGATGCTGCTCGACGAGATCACCTCGGCGCTCGACCCGGAGCTCGTCGGCGAAGTCCTCGATGTCGTGCGAGAGCTCAAGGCCCGGGGGATGACGATGCTGCTCGCCACCCACGAGATGGGCTTCGCCCGCGAGATCGCCGATCGCGTGTGCTTCCTCGACCAGGGCATCATCCTCGAGTCCGGATCCCCGGCCGAGCTGTTCACCGCGCCCCGCTCCGAGCGAACCCAGCAATTCCTCCAACGAGTCATCGACGCCGGCCGGCTCTGACTCGACACGGGCGATCCCGCACCTCAGCCGGACTTCCGGCCGCTCGTGATGCTGCAGACGAGCTCCCGGTTCAGGCAGTTCGCGACTTCGCTCTCCAGCTTGCTCTGATCCCACGCGTTGAAGAAGTCGGCGTGACCAGTCAGCACGGTGCCGGAGGCAAGTGAGAGTGGACCCCCGGCACCGGTGATCGGGTAGGCCACCGAAAGCGTGAGTTGCGGGATGGGCACCGGATGCGACGCGTCGCACACACCTCCGCTGCTGTAGGCCGCGTGGTCCCGGTGATCAGCGCTCGAGAGGCGTACCCCGTCCCAGCAGTCGGGGAATGTCACGAGGAGCCGGAGCCCCCGGTCGCTCGGGCAGGTCGGCGGCTCGATCGCTCGCTCGGCGCCCGTTCCGCACGACCATGCCACGCGGGTGAGCGGCTGGGCGACCTCGGCGCTGGGATCGCCTCCGAGGAGCTGGAGTCCGGCCGGATAGGCGCGCACGGTCGAGGGGGCCACCCCGGGGCCGGGGCGATAGTAGGCATCGACCTTCTCCGGCTCCACCCGATCCTCACCGTCGTACAGCGCCGGTACCCAATAGGCGGCGCGGTCGAGTTGTTGGTCGCAGGTGGTGGTTGCGGCCTCGAGTGAGTCGAGCGTCGACGAGGCGTCGGTCGAGGTGTTCCCGAAGAACTCGTGCAGATGGGACCGGCCGGGCTGGCCCGGCAAGACGATCGGGTCGTCGTCGAGCGTATGGCTGTGCGCGCACTCGACGACGAACTGCGGCACCCGCCCTTGCGGGCCAGAGAACCCGGAGTCCGGGGCGCCGATCGGTGCAATAGACACCACCGCGTGTGCGGCATGGTCGTGGGTCGATGACCCGTCCGAGCAGGCTGCCGCCCACACCATCGCGACGACGCCCAGCGACCGTGCGACGCGTGTCCGGTTGCCGCGGCGCGCCTGAGGTGGATCGGCGACCGAACGTGAGTTGGGCTGCTCAGGGACGGGCGGGGACGGAGATCTGGGCAAGGTCGACGATCGGTGGCATGTCGGTGGCCGGGCGGGCGGGTGCGGTTGCAGCGTCGGGCATGGTGGGCTGGGCGGGAGGAACGGGCGTCGACGTGCGGTAGTCGGCCGACGGAGGGTGTTCTTCGACGAGCCACGAGGTGATGTCGAGCGCGCCGAGCGCCCAATCGCCGCTCCCGACGCCCTCGCACGGCGCCAGTGTCTCGATCGCCGATGGTGCCGAAGTTGTCAAGGTGTTGCGTTCGAAGCAGTGCCCGAGCGAAGAGAGCTCGGTTCCGACCGACGCCACCAAGAGGTCGGCCAGCCGGCTGTCCTCGATGACGTTGTCGCGAACCGTGTTTCTTTTCGAGTCCCACAACACCAGATCGGGCACCGACTCCGGGTCGGGCAGCGGATCGTTCTTCGTCTCTTCGCACGGGCGATCGAGCGCTGAGTCGGGTGGCGGCACGTCGTTGGCATCCTCTTCGGGGAAGGGGATGAGCGCGATACCGCTCTTGTCGTGATCGAACACCAGGTTGCGCTCGATGACGTTCTCGATGCCGCCTGCGATCAGGATCCCGTTCCCCATCACGAGCAGTGCCACGTCGATCGAGGGCGTGTCTGGTTGGTTGTTGGAGTACACGCGGTTCCCCACGATCGTCGTGCGCCGCTCGGGGTAGCAGAGCTCGTAGCTCCCGCTGTTGGGAACGACGCCGGCACGATTGAACCGGAACGTCGAGTTGATGATGAACAGATCACCGCCCGAGTTCGTCCCCGAGTAGCCGAGCCCGTTGTACTCGGAGGTGACGTCGTCGATGACGGCGTTGCACTCGTAGCACTCGCCGATGTACACCCCTGCGTCAGGGCTCCCGGAGCCGTAGCTGTGTTCGATCAGACCGTTCACCGAATCGAACACGTAGATGCCGTAGTCGCCGGTTCGGTACGAGGTGAGGTACGACCCCCGATAGCCGGTCACTCCGGTCCAGAAGAACCCGTTCGCTGTGTAGTTGCGCGCCGTCATGTTCTCGATCGCGACACCATCGGCACCGAGCACACGTATTCCGTTGTCGAGTTCGTGCTCACCGTCGAGGATGACCTCGTTCCGGTCGAGTCCTCGGATGGTGATCTCGTCGTTCGTGACGTTCACCGCTTCGTGATAGACGCCGGGCGACACGAGCACCAGGTCGCCAGCGCCCGCAGCGTCGACCGCGGCTTGGATCGTCGACACTTCCTCCGGCACCTCGATCGTGCCGTCAGCGGCTGCGTCGAGCGCGGCGGGCTCGACCGCTTCGGGAACCGACTCGACCGTTTCGGTGGTGGGGGGCGGGATCGCTCCGGAGGCATCGGCAACGAGGACCGTACCGATCATCCCTGCCGCGGCCGTGCCGTGGATCGAGCAGAAGTACGCGTAGGTGCCGGGTGTGTCGAAGCGATGGGTGTAGATCTGCCCCGGGCGGAACCCCTGCCGCTCGACGCCGAAACCCGAAGCGGGACCCTCGACGACGATGTTGTGATCATTGCGGCCGTTGTTGAGGAAGGCGACCTCGGCGCCGGCGGTCACCTGCACCTGCTCGGGCCGGAACACGTTGTCGATCGCCGAGACCGTTGCGTCGACCGGCGGCGGAGGGCTGATGACCGCCACGAACGACTTGTCGTCGCCGCAGGCCACCACTGCAACAACGAGCAGCGCCAACCCCAGCAGGAAGGTCGGACGGCGGCTCATGCCGGCAGCACGTAGTCGGCGTAGCGCTCGCGCAGGGTCTTCTTGGAGAACTTGCCCACACTCGTCTTGGGCACTTCGTCGATGAACTCGATCTCGTCGGGGAGCTGCCACTTGGCGAGCTTCGGGCCGAGGAACTCGAGGATCTCCTCCTTGGTGACCGTTGCTCCGTCCTCGAGCACGACACAGGCCAAGGGGCGCTCGCTCCACTTGGGGTGGACCACACCGATGACCGCTGCTTCCCGGATCTGCGGATGAGCCATCAGCTCGTTCTCGATCTCCACCGAGCTGATCCACTCCCCGCCCGACTTGATCAGGTCCTTGGTGCGGTCCATCAGCTTCACGTAGCCATCGGGCATCACCACGGCCACGTCGCCGGTTCGAAGCCAACCGTCGGCCGTGAAGCTCTCGGCTGCGCGAGGGTCGTTGTAGTAGGTGGCGGTGATCCACGGACCGCGGGCCTGGAGCTCACCGCTCGAGTCGCCGTCCCACGGAAGCTCGTCGATCGTGTCGGGTTCCACCACACGGAGCTCGACACCGATCGACGGCAAGCCCTGCCACGAACGCACCTCGGCGAGCTCCTCCTCGGTCGCGCCCGCGGCCCGTGCGACGGTGATGGTGGCAGTCGTGGCGATGGGGCTGGTCTCGGTCATCCCCCATGCCTGGAAGATCGGCAATCCGAGTTGCATCCGGTAGGCCTCGGACAGCGCTTTGGGGACGGCCGATCCGCCGCATGGGATGACCCGCAACGCGGAGGTGTCGCGGCCCTTCAACTCCGGCAGCACCGCCATCCAGATGGTGGGCACGCCCGCGGCGACCGTGACCCGTTCTTCGACGATGAGGTTGGCGATTCCCGCCCCCGAGAGGTCGGGGCCGGGCATCACGAGGTTGGCGCCGGAGGCGACCCCGGCATGGGCCAGCCCCCATGCGTTGGCGTGGAACATCGGAACGACCGGCAGGATCGTGTCGGACTCGCGGACTCCCGCCGAGTCGGCCGTCAACACGCCCATCGTGTGCATGAAGGTGGATCGATGGCTGTAGACGACCCCCTTCGGATTCCCGGTTGTGCCGCTCGTGTAACACATCGACGCGGCCTGTCGTTCGTCATCGATCGCGAACCCGACCGGGGAGGCCGCCGCCAACAGATCCTCGTAGTCGTGAACCGCGATGCCGGGCGGGATCTCCGGCAGGTCGCCGCGCCCGTCGTCCATGATGACCAGATGGCGCACCGTCATGAACGTGCCGAGCAGCGGTCCGAGCAGTCCGAGCAACGAGCGATCAGCAAAGATCACCTCGTCCTCGGCGTGGTTCACGATGTAGGTGACCTGCTCCGGGAAGAGGCGGATGTTGAGCGTGTGCAGCACCCGCCCGGTGCAGGGAGCAGCGAAGTAGAGCTCGAGGTGGCGCTGCGTGTTCCACGCAAAGGTCGCGACCCGTCCATCGGCACTGATTCCGAGGGAGTCGAGCACGCCACCGAGCCGACGGGTGCGCTCAGCCCACTCTGCGTAGGTGACGACCTGGCGACCGAGCGGCGACGCCGTGGTGACGGTCCGCTCACGGTGGTACCGCTCGACGCGATCGAACAGATGGACGATCGTGAGCGGGTAGTCCTGCATCGTGCTGAGCATGTGGCACTCCCCAATGTTCCGGTGCTCCTGCGGACCGAGCCGCGGGCGCAGACGTTACTGTCGGTAGCGCTTGGATACCACGACGACGCACCAGCCACCGAAGGACCGCCGCCTGCCGGTGTTGCTCGGCGCGTTCGCCGTCCTGGTGGCGCTGACGAACATCGGCTCGATCTCGGCTCCGACCCTGGTCAAGCGGCAGCCAGAGTTGCTGTTGGCGTTGTCGTCGCGCATGCGCCATCTGCTGTTCGCAGTCCCCGCCGATGTCAACCCGATCGCGTACGCCCTCATCCCGGTCGTCCGCCTCGGAGCGGCGGCCGCGCTGTGCTTCGCGCTCGGGTACTGGTACGGCGATCGGGGAATGGGCTGGCTCGAACGGCAGCTCGGCGACGACAAGCCCGCCACGTTGCGTTGGATCGAGACGGGGGTCGACAAGGCCGGGTGGCTGCTGGTGTTCTTCATGCCCGCCAGCAACGTGGTGTGCGCCCTCCTCGGGTATCGCCGGATGCGACCGGCGCGGTTCTTCGCGTTCGTGTTCGCGGGGATCGCGTTCCGGCTGGCGTGGATCTGGATCGCGGCGAAGCAGTTCGAGTCAGAGCTCGAGACCGCCCTCGACTGGATCGAGAAGTACCAGTGGTGGCTGGTGGGGTTGTTCTTCGCCGTCACGCTCGTGCAGTCGTTCCGCCGCGCCGCGCGCCAGGTCGAGGCGACCGAGGAGGCCGAGATCGAAGCTGCCACGGCTGAGATCGCCGCCGTCACCGACGCTACGAAGGAGACCTGGAGCGACCCCCGGTAGCGTTCGGGTATGGCTCAGATCACCCTCGGGGGAAACCCCGTCACCACATCCGGCTCCCTCCCCGACGTCGGTGCGCCGGCTCCCGCCTTCAGCCTCGTCGGCCGCGACTTGTCCGAGATCACCACGCGCGATCTTGCCGGAACCCAGGTGGTGTTGAACATCTTCCCGAGCGTCGACACCGCGGTGTGTGCGATGAGCGTGCGCACGTTCAACGAGCGGGCCGCCGGGCTCGAAGGCGTCACCGTGCTGTGCGTGTCGGCCGATCTACCCTTCGCGCAGGGCCGGTTCTGTGGCGCCGAGGGCATCGAGAACGTCACGACGGCTTCGACGTTCCGTTCGTCGTTCGGCAGTGACTACGGCCTGACGATGACCGACAGCAAGCTCGCCGGCCTGCTTGCGCGGGCGGTCGTTGTGCTCGACGCTGGCAGGAAACGTGGCCTACACCGAACTCGTCCCCGAGATCGCCCAGGAACCCGACTACGACGCTGCGCTGGCCGTCCTCGCCTGAAGGCCAGGGTTGTTGGCCGACCGGTCGGACCGGTCGGCCAACTCCCCGATGAACGAAGCAGCAGCATCAGGGTCGAGCGGCCGGGCCAGGTGGAAACCCTGACCGAACGCACAGCCGAGCGCACGAAGACTCTCGAGCTGGTGGGGGTGTTCGATGCCTTCGGCGATGGTGTCGATCGACAACGCCGCAGCCAGGTCGGTGATCGAGCGCAGGTAGGCATGGGCGGTTGGATCATCGGTGTCGAGCGCCCACACGAACGAGCGGTCGATCTTCAAGACGTCGATCGGGAACTCGCGCAGGTACCCGATCGAGGCGTGGCCGGCGCCGTAGTCGTCGATCGCCAGGCGGACGCCGAGCGCGCGCAGCTCTCCGAAACACCCATTGGCCACACCCAGGTCGTGGACGACGGTCGTCTCGGTGAGTTCCAGCGTCAAGGTGGTCGGATCGGCACCAGCCCGCCGGAGCGCGGCTGCGACCCCGGCGACGAAGTCGGGCTCGACCAACTGGCGGGCCGACACGTTGACCGCCATCGTCAATCCTGGAAGATCGAACATCTGCTGCCAGATCACGAGCTGATCGAGTGCCTCGTTCAGCACCCAGCTGCCGAGCGCGACGATTTGCCCGGTCGACTCGGTCAGCGAGATGAAGTCGTTCGGAGGCGTGACGGTTCCGTCGGCGCGGTGCCAACGGACGAGTGCCTCGAACCCGAGCAAGCGGCCATCGCTCAACGACATCTCGGGCTGGTAGGCGAGTCGGAACTCACCTCGGGTCAGACCCTGATCGATCGCAGCCCGCGTCTCGAGGCGATCCCGGATCAGATGATGCATCTCGGGCTCGAAGTACGACGCTCGGTTCTTGCCCCGAGCCTTGGCGTCGTACATCGCCACATCCGCGTCGCGAAGGAGATCGTCGACATCGGTCGAGCCAGCGGCGATCGCGATCCCGACCGAGGCTCCGATCTGGACCGGGCCACCGCCGATCTCGATCGGTTCGGACACGACCTGCAGGAGCCGCTCGGCCAGCGGGCCCGGGTCGGCGCCGACCACCGCAAGGGCGAACTCGTCGCCGCCGAGTCGGGCGACATGATCTCGGTCCCGGGTGAGGGTGAGCAGGCGGGCCGCTACCGTCATCAGCACCTCGTCGCCGGCTCCATGGCCGCGCGAGTCGTTGATCTCCTTGAAGCCGTCGAGATCGAGGAACACCACGGCCACCGATGTCTCAACAGTGGCTTCCGCCAGCTCTCGTTGCACGAGGTCGACGAACGAGGCTCGGTTGGCGAGGCCGGTCAGCTGATCGTGGCTGGCCTGGTGGGAGAGCGACCGTTCGAGCTCGACCCGGTCGGAGATGTCGCGAGCATTGATCACGATCCCGGCGATGTCGCCGTCGTGGCTTCGGTTGCTCAGGTACATCTCGAGATGCCGGAAGTCGCCGCTGGCGTGGCGACACCGGATCACCGCGCGACGGACTTCGGTCGCCTCTACGTCGCCCACGACGTCGGCGAACGCGGCCGCCAGATGCCGCCAGTCATCGGGGTGGACCAGCTCGTCCATGCGCAACGTCTGGGCTGTCGCAGGATCGTGACCCAACACGATCTCCACCGCCGGTGAGGAATACGTCAGGCGGCTGCCATCGGGGGCCACGATCGCGACGATGTCCGGAGCGTGCTCGATGAGTGCGCGGACGCGGCCATCGGCGGCGCGTCCCGACTCGGCACGCTGCGCCCGGCGGAGCGAGCGCCCGAGTACTTCCAGGCAGATGAGCGCGGCCGCTGCAGTGATTCCGACCGCTGCCCACATCGCCAACAGGGCTCGCCGATACGACCACGCTGCCTCGGCCTCGAGCAGGACCGTGCCTTGATCGATGAGAGACGTGGATTCACGAGCCAGGGCATCCGCGCTGCCGTCGGTGGCCTCGATGAGCTCCGGGTCCAGCCACGTCAGCGTTCCGCTGACGATGCCGACGTACTCGGTCACTGACCGGTCGAGCTCGCCGGCAAGATCGGCATCAACTGCCTCGAGGCCGCCCAGCGCACGGATCAGTTCACCACGCACGAGGCCCAGTTGGTCGCTGACCTCGGCGGGTGCGAGATCGTCGCCCGCTTCGAGCATCTCGCGCAGGGAGACGAGATCGGCGAAGTCGCCGCGCAATGACGTGAGCGCCGAGGACGCCGTCTCTGCACTGCGGACCGAGCCGATCAGTAACGTCGTCACGACGCCACCGATGCCGCAGCCCAACAGCACGACCACGGCGAGCCCGAGACCGACGATCCGTTGGCGTGCTCGATTCACCATGCTCGATCGGTCCTTCCGGCGGTCAGGCACTTCATCGGTACGATGCACGCGCTTCTCAAGGATCGGACAACTGGCTGTCCAACCCGACGTGCCGTGTGGCCGTATGCCACGAGATGGACGGCTAGACGTCGAGGAACCGGTCGAGGCCGACGGTGAGACCCGGATGATCGGAGATCCGCTTGCACGCCAGGACGACACCGGGCATGAAGCTCACCCGGTCGTAGCTGTCCTGACGCAGGGTCAAGGTCTGCCCGGCCGCGCCCAGGATCACTTCCTGATGAGCGACCATTCCTCGCATCCGCACGGAATGCACCCGGATGCCGGCCGGACCGATCCCACCTCGTGCTCCGGCGTACACCTCATGGAGGGTCGGGTCCGGCGCCCAGTCGGCAGACGCAGCCGCCATGCGCTCGGCGGTGACGACCGCGGTGCCCGAGGGTGCGTCGATCTTGGCGTCATGGTGGAGCTCGATGATCTCCGCCGAGTCGAAGAAGGGGGCGGCGAGTTCGGCGAAGCGCATCATCAGCACGGCGCTGATCGCGAAGTTGGCGGCGACCAGGCAGTTGCTGGTCGTGAACCCGGCCCGAAGGGCGTCGAGATCCGCCGCTTCGAGGCCGGTTGTTCCGACCACCGCGTGGATCCCGTGCTCGGCCAGCACGGGCAACGTGCGGCGAGCCGAATCAGCCACCGTGAAATCGACGACCACGGTCGCGCCGGCGGCGAGGAAGGTGTCGGTGGTCGCGCCGATGACGAGACCTTGCACGACCTCCCCCGCCGCGCGCGGGTCGACTGCGGCCACCAGCTCCAACTCCGGGTCCGCTGCGACGGCATCGCACACCGCGGCGCCCATCCGCCCGCCGGCACCTGCCACCCCGACTCGAATCGTCATGCGCCGGAAGGTATCAGCGGGCAGGTTGCGACCAGGTGCGAGATCTCAGATGGGCCCGACCGTCACCCGGACCCGCGGTCCGCCGAGCACTCGTTCGGCGACCCGCCGGACGTCGCCGAGAGTCGACCGCGTTCCATCGGGCGAGTTGCTCGTCGACCGTGCGGATCGGCCGGTGCTGATCAGCTGGCTGGCGGCGCGGGCCATCCGCGATCCGGTGTCCTCGAGCCCGAGGACGTAGGCACCGGTCAGGTATCCGACCGCGATGTCGAGCTCCTCGGCGGTGATCCCGTCGGCGGCCATCGTGTCGAGTTCGCGTTCGACGAGCTCGCGCGACCTCGTCGAGATGCTGGGGTTGGGTACCGGCGTACACCGACACCGAGCCGGCATCGTCGAACAACGAGCTGCCGGCATACACCGAGTAGGCCAAGCCGCGCTGCTCTCGGATCTCGTCGAACAGCCGGCTCGACATCCCGCCGCCGAGTACGTGGACGAGCACGTCGAGCGCTTCCCGATCGGGGTCGGTGCGCTCGAAGGCGCGCATCCCGACGAGCAGCTGGACCTGTTCGGTGTCGTCCTCGCGGGTGATCTCGTGGGCGTTGCTCGGACCCGGAGCGCCTCGCTCGGGCCGGAGACAGCCATCGCTGAGTCCGGCGAAACCCTGCGACACCAGCTCGACGACCCGATCGTGGTCGACCGGACCGGCGACCGAGACCACGGCGGTGGAAGTGCCGTAGTGGGCGCCGTGGAAGTGGCGGACATCGGCCGGGCTGATGGTCTCGACCGTCGCCCGCTCCCCTGCCGTCTCGCGCCCGAGCGGATGCTCGGGGTACAGCGCCTCGGCCAGCAGCCGATACGCGACATCGTCGGGCTCGTCGTCGTCCATGGCCAGTTCTTCCAGGATCACCTGGCGTTCGATCTCGACGTCGGCGTCCCGCAACGCGGGGCGGGACACCACCTCGCCGAGCAGGTCGATACCGAGCTCGATCCGAGCGGCGGCAATCGGCAGTAGAACGCCGTGTACTCCTTGGCGGTGAAGGCGTTCATGTCGCCGCCGACTCGGTCGACGGCGCGGTTGACCTCCTGCGCGGTCCGGGTCACGGTGCCCTTGAAGAGGAGGTGCTCGAGGAAGTGGGAGACCCCGGCCAGGGCCGGGGTCTCGTCACGGGCACCGACACCGATCCACGCCCCGCACGCGACCGAGAGCGCGCCGAGGCATGTGCTCGGTCGCGACGACGAGGCCGCTGGGAAGGGGGTGAGCTGGGTGGTCACGATGGTCGGGAGCGGGTGGCGCGGAGCCAGCCCGCCCGTCAGGAATCAGCGGTGACGCCGACGGCCGCCGCGGGGCAGCCCCGCCTCGGCCGCCACGATCGCCGCGGTCGGCATCGCCGGCCGAACCGGTGCACCGGCGGGGCCCAGGTCGCCGAGCTCGCCACGGAGCTCTTCGTCGAAGGAGTCCTCGAAGCTCACCGCGACCGCAGCCACGTCGGCGGAGGTTGCAACCGCCGGCCCGTCGTCGCGCGCCACACCCTCGAGCTCCGGTGCGTCGCCGACCGGGGTGAGGCTGATCTTGCCCTTCTCGTCGATCTCCTCGACCCTGACCTCGATCGTGTCGCCGAGGTTCACGACGTCTTCGACCCGGTTGATGCGCTTGCCGCGACCGAGCTTGGAGATGTGGATCAGACCGTCACGGCCCGGGAGGATGTTGACGAACGCACCGAACTTGGTGATGTTGACGACCCGGCCCATGTAGACGGCGCCGAGATCGGCGCTCGGCGGATCGATGATCAACAGGATGCGGTTCTTGGCTTCTTCGACCCGCATGCCATCGACCGAACCGATCGTCACCGTGCCAACGACACCGTCGTCGTCGACCGCGATGTCGGCGCCGGTCTCCTGCTGGATCGTGTTGATGACCTTGCCCTTCGGCCCGATCACCTCGCCGATCCGGTCGAGCGGGATGTTGAAGCTGATGATCTTCGGGGCGGTGTCACGCACCTCGCTGCGCGGAGCGGCGATGGCGGCGTTCATGACGTCGAGGATCGCAAGGCGGGCCACCTTGGCCTGGTCGAGCGCGGCGGCCAGCACCTCGGCGGGGATGCCGTCGATCTTCGTGTCGAGCTGCAGCGCGGTGACGGCGTCGGCGGTACCGGCGACCTTGAAGTCCATGTCGCCGAACGCATCCTCGGTACCGAGGATGTCGGTCAGGGTGGTGTATTTCCCCTGGTCGTAGATGAGACCCATGGCGATGCCGGCGACCGGCGCCTTGATCGGCACACCGGCGTCCATGAGCGACAGCGACGACGCGCACACCGAGGCCATCGAGGTGGAGCCGTTCGACGACATGACTTCGGAGACGAGGCGAAGGGTGTAGGAGAACTCGGCCTGGCTGGGCACGACCGGGAGCAGCGCCCGCTCGGCGAGCGCGCCGTGACCGATCTCGCGGCGCTTGGGCGAACCGACCCGGCCGGTCTCGCCGTTGGCCCACGGCGCCATGTTGTAGTGGTGCATGAACCGCTTGTTCGTCACCGGCGTGAGGGTGTCGAGGAGCTGGTTCATGCGGGGCATCGCCAACGTCGACAACGTTGAGCACCTGGGTCTCGCCCCGCTGGAACAGACCGGAGCCGTGAGCGGTGGGCAGCACGCCGATCTCGGCCGAGACGGGACGCAGGTCGGCCGGGCCACGCCCGTCGATCCGCATGCCCTCGTCGACGACCCGCTTGCGGACCAGCTTCTTCATGAGGCAGCGCACCGCCTCCTTGATCTCCTTCTTGCGCCCGGCGAACTCGCCCGGGGCATCAGCGGTGCCGAGGAGCGCCGTCATCGCCTCGGCCGTGGCGGCCTCGGTCGCGGCATTGCGCTCGGCCTTCGCCGGCGATCTTGGCTGCCTCGGAGATCTGCGGCGTGAGCGAGCTTCTCGACCGCGTCGAAGACATCGGTGCCGTAGTCGAACGACCGGCTTGTAGCTGAGCGGGGTGATGGGGCCGTTGGCGGCGATGACCTTGGCGACCAGTTCCTTCTGGAGGGCGATCGACTGCTTGATGTACTGCTTGGAGGCCTCCAGACCACCCGCGAGCACGGTCCTCGTCGACCTTGGGGGCGCCGTCGGCGTAGTAACGCGAAGCTCTTCTCCGTGCCACCGGCCTCGACCATCATGATGGCGACGTCGCCGTTGTCGAGCTCACGACCGGCGACGACCAGCTCGAAGGTCGACTCGTCGCCTTCGGTGTAGGTCGGGTGCGGGATCCAGGTGCCTTCCTGGCTGAACGCCACGCGGACGGCGCCGATCGGGCCGTCGAACGGGATGCCGCTCGACCATGAACGCAGCCGAGGCGGCGTTGATCGACAAGATGTCGTGGGGGTTCTCCTGGTCGGCGCCGAAGATGGTGATCACGACCTGGGTCTCGTTGCGGTAACCGTCGGGGAACGACGGGCGCAGCGGCCGGTCGGTCAACCGGCAGGTCAGGATGGCGGCCTCGGTGGGCCGGCCCTCCCGGCGGAAGAACGAGCCGGGGATCTTGCCCGCCGCGTACGCCCGCTCCTCGACATCGACGGTCAGCGGGAAGAAGTCGACCCCCTCACGAACGTCCTTGGCGGCGTTGGCGGTGGCCAGGACCGTGGTCCGGCCGATCGTGGCAACGACGGCACCCTGCGACTGCGGGGCAAACTTCCCTGTCTCGAACGACAGGGTCTTGTCGGTGGCCCCAACGGGTCCCGACACGCGAATGGCATCAGCCATGTGCGTCTCCTTTCAAGCGAGCACGCACGAAGGGCGCCTCACCTCGGGAGCGGTGGCCGGTTCCCAGTCGACGGCCTCCCGGAACGAATCCCCGGGATGTCAGCGACTGACAACCGACATCGTCCGCTCGATGGTTGTCTTGCCGGGTGATGACACCCGACGCACAGAGTCTAGGCCGGGAACGCCCCGAACGGCGTGCACCGAGCCTGGCCAGGGGTGTTGTCATGGCTCGGAGGCGAAACCGACCGTTAGCGTGCCCCATCGTGACGAACCTCGCCGTGCGGATCACCCCCGACGCCGAGCGTCATGTTCGAGCAGGGCATCCGTGGGTCTTCGACGCCGCGATCACCTCGGTGAAGTGCCAGGCAGGGGTGGCCGAGGCCCGGGCCGGCGACCTGGCCGTCATCTTCGACCGTGACCGCCGATTCGTCGCCGTCGGTCTCTTCGACCCTGATTCGCCGATCCGGATCAAGATCCTCCACTGCGGCAAGCCCACGCCGATCGATCGGGCGTTCTGGGCTGCTCGTCTCGACGCCGCGCTCGCGGCCCGGGCCGGGCTCCGGTCGGCCGACGACACCGACGGCTACCGGTTGGTGCACGGCGAGAACGACGGTTTCCCGGGCCTGGTGGTCGACCAGTACGCCACCGTCGTGGTGGCAAAGGTCTACAGCGTGGCGTGGCTCACTCATCTGGACGTCCTCACCGAACTGATCGCCGAGCGGGTGGCGCCGACCGCGCTGGTGCTGCGGGCCAGCCGCAACGTACGCGCCTCGTTCGGAGCCGAGTGGCCCGAAGGACGAGCCCTGTTCGGCACGGCGCCGGTAGGGCCGGTGCTGTTCCGTGAGCACGGGTTGGTGATGGAGGCCGACGTCATCACTGGGCAGAAGACCGGCTACTTCCTCGATCAGCGAGACAACCGGGCCCGGCTGCGCACGCTCACGCGCGGCGCCAGCGTGCTCGACATGTTCTGTTCCAGCGGCGGCTTCACGCTCGCCGCCGCGGCGGGTGGGGCCCGTTCGGTGCACAGCGTCGATCTGAGTCCGGCAGCCGTGGCGACCGCCCGACGCAACATGGCCCACAACGACTCGATCCCTGCTGTGGGTTCGTGCCGCCACGACACCACGGTCGCCGACGCCTTCGAAGTGCTCGCCGACCTGCGAACACGGGGCGAGCGCTACGACGTGGTCGTGATCGATCCTCCGTCGTTCGCCATGCGCGCCTCGGCCACTGCCGGCGCGCTCCGGGCCTACGGCCGGCTCACCGAGCTCGGCCTCGACGTCTTGGAGCCGGGCGGCTTGCTCGTCCAGTCGTCGTGTTCGAGCCGGGTGTCCAGCGATCAGTTCTTCGCAACGATCGAGAGCGCGGCACAACGGGCCGGGACGGCGCTGAGCAGCGTGGCGCGGACCGGCCACGCGCCTGACCATCCGGTCGCGTTCCCCGAGGGGGCGTACCTCAAGACCCTCTTCGCGCGGCGCTCCTGACGGAGCGGTCGGATCAGCGGCGCAGGCCGAGCTTGGCGATGATGCCGCGATAACGCTCGACGTCGATGTTCTTGACGTAGTCGAGCATGCGCCGGCGGCGACCGACGAGCATGAGCAGCCCGCGGCGGCTGTGGTGATCCTTCTTGTGCAGCTTCAGGTGCTCGGTGAGCATGTTGATCCGCTCGGTCAGCAGCGCGATCTGGACCTCCGGGGAACCGGTGTCGGAGTCGTGCAACTTGTTGTCGGCGATCGTTTCCTGCTTGGCCATCACTGCCGTCCTTCTGGAGGAGGTCGCCGACGAACGGGAGCGCTCGGCGGCATCCGCCCCAGCCGGAGCCAGAACGGACCCTGTGAGGCTAGGGGCGCAGCCCCCGTTGCGCCAACCATGAACCGCAGTCCGGCCCGAGACCGACATCGATCTGTCCGAGCGAAGGGGTGGTCGGATACCGTCGCACGTCGTGACCGGACTTCCCGAGCTGCGTGCCCGCATCGACGAGATCGACCAGGCCCTGATCGGGATCCTGGCCGAGCGGCTGGCGATCTGCGAGGAAGTCGCCCGGCTCAAGGCGGGCACCGACACCCCAGTCATCCAACCGGCACGCGTGCGCGATGTCGTGACGACGCGGCGCCAGTGGGCCATCGACGCCGGCATCGACCCCGACTTCGCCGAGCAGCTCTTCCGCGTCCTGCTCACTGAGACCCACCGGATCGAGGTGGCATCGGGACGAGCCGATGCCGCACCGGACAAAGAGGCAGCCCCCGACGGCGACCGATCAGGCCTCGACACGGTCGCGGCGCGCATCGATCACGTCGTCGTCGGCGTCGCCGACCTCGCCGCCGCAGTGGCGTTCTTCACCGGTCGACTCGGCTTCCATCCCGAACCGCTGGCCGGCGGCGACGAGCCGGGAATCGCGGCGCTCAGCGCAGGTGGAGTGTCGGTGGTGCTCGTGGGCCGCGATGCCGGGCCCGCCGTGGCCGGGTACCTCGATCGCCACGGCAGCGGGGTCCAGCACATCGCCATCGAGGTGTTGAACGCCGGGTTCGCCCGGGCCGCGCTCGGCCTCGGGGAAGCACCCCTCCTCACCGAGATCGTGGTCGACGAACACGGCATGGAGCAGTTCTTCACGGTGCAGGACCCGGCGAGCGGGGTGCAGCTCGCCTTCGTCTCCCGGACCGGGCATCGGGTCGGGTTGAGCGGGGCGAACGTGCGAGCTCTGTTCGACGCCATCGAAGAGCACTGACCCCCCCCAGGGGGACCACCTCGGGCCTGCCCGGCGCCGATCGCCGAGCCCGCCGGATCGCTTTGCCACTGGTTTCGGGGCTCAGGACCCCGCAGATCAGTGCCAAGCCCTAACCCCACGCGGGTCAGATGGTGTGGCACGCGTGCTGACAGGCAGAAAACCGGCCTGACCCGCCAGAGACACGCGGGTCAGATGGTGTGGCACGCGTGCTGACAGGCAGAAAACCGGCCTGACCCGCCAGAGACAAGCGTTTCAGCTGATTCCGAGCACGTTGCGCGCATGCTCGATGTCGTGCTTCAGCTGGGTGATGAGTGAGTCGATGCCGTCGAACTTGCGCTCGCTGCGCAGGAAGTGGGTGAAGCTCACCTTCGCCGGTTGGCCGTAGAGATCGCCCGTGAAATCGATCAGGTGGGCTTCGAGCAACGACACGTTGGCGTGTTCGAAAAAGGTCGGCCGCCGACCGAGGTTGATGGCGCACGGGTGAACGGAGCCACCGGCCCGCTCGTACCACCCTGCGTATACGCCGTCGGCGGGTAGGCACGACACGATCGGGACCTCGACGTTGGCCGTCGGGAACCCCAACAGCCGACCCCGCTGATCGCCCTGGACGACGACGCCTCGCACCTCGTACGCCCGGCCGAGCAATGCGCCGGCGACTTCGACGTCACCTCCGGCGAGCGCCCGGCGAATCGCGGTGGAACTCACTGCTTCTTCGACCCCGTCGGAACGTCCGATCAGCTCGACCGGGAGCACATCGAAATCGGCCTCCGCGCCGAGCTCCCGCAACAGCGCGACGTTGCCACGCCGCTGGAACCCGAAATGGAAGTCCTCACCCACCACGACCGCGGCGGTGCGCAAGGCATCGACGAGCACGCGCTGCACGAAGTCGGCGGGCGCTTCGCGGGACTGGCGAGCGTCGAACGACACCAGGACCGTGGCGTCGATGCCGGTGGCCGCGAGCAGTTCCAGCTTCTGGGGCAGATCGGTGAGCAACCGAGGGGCCGATTCGGGCCGCACGACGCTCGCCGGATGCTGATCGAACGTGACGACGACCGAACGTCGCACCTCGTTCGGCGCTCAACCGCCGGACCTCACCGATGACGGCGAGATGCCCCCGGTGCACACCGTCGTACGCACCGATGGTGATGACCGCCCGGTCGCCCGGCCACGGGCAGATCGAGAGGTCCGAGATGATGTCCATTGGCGCCGACGCTAGTGGTCGAACGCCCCGCTCAGCACGACGCTGGGTTTGGACTCCCCCGAGCGGAACGGCTCGTAGACCGCGAGGAGCTCTGATCCTCTCCGAGCAGCACCCACGGCGGCGGACCATCGAAGGCGGGCAGCACCCGGCCGGTGCGGACCAATGCCGCGGTCGGGTCGTCGACGACGATCTGGGTCCGGCCACGCATCGAGGCGAGTGGTGCCAGCAGCACGCAATCGTCGGGCGGGGCCGCCTCGTCGATCGTGAACGGGCCGACCGCGGTGCGCCGCAGGTTCCGCAGGTGCGCGCCACCGCCGAGCAGTGCGCCCAGGTCGGCGGCCAAGGTGCGGATGTACGTGCCCGACGAGCACTCCACCGTGGCTCGTAGTAGGGCCGGATCGTCGGTGGCCTCGAGGTCGAAACGATGGATCGTGACCGGCCGAGGCTGGCGTTCCACCACGATCCCCTCGCGGGCGAGCTCGTGCAGCCGCCGGCCGTCGACCTTCAGTGCCGACACCATCGGGGGGACCTGCAAGATTCACCCGTCAGCGCGGAAGCGGCCATGTGCCTCGCCTGCTCCAGCGTCACCGCGGCCATGTCGTGGGTGGCGGTCACCTCGCCCGATGAGTCGAGGGTCGTCGTCTCGGTGCCGAGCACGATCTCCCCGGTGTAGGTCTTGCCCGCTCGGTCAGGAATCGAAGCACCCGGGTCACGGTGCCCACGCCGATGAGCAGCAGCCCGGTGGCGTCGGGATCGAGGGTGCCGGCGTGTCCGATCCGGCGCTCACCGAAGCGGCGCCGCAACTGGTTCACGACATCGTGGCTGGTCACCCCGGCCGGCTTGTCGACCACAGCGAGGCCGTGGACCGTCGGCGGCCTACGCTTCGCCACCGGCAGCCTCGGCCCCGGCGGTGATGTACGGCGATTCCTCGTCGGGCGCGGGCGGGCGCTCGGGAAGCGGGTTGTCGCGCAGGATCTGGTCGATGCGCTCCGCCGAGCGGAGCACATCGTCGGGGCGGAACTCCAGGATCGGCGTCTTGCGGGCACGGACCTGACGGGCGATCACCGCCTGCAACTTGATGCGGTACTCGCCGAGCGCTTGCAAGACCTCGTCGTCGGCTCTCTTCGCCTCGCAGCGAGTCGTAGAAGACGATGGCCCGGTTGAGCTCGGCATCCACGTCGACCGAGGTGATCGCCACCAGTTCGAGACGCTCGTCCTGCCGCCGCTCGAGCTCCTCGGCGACCACCTCGCGCAGCAGTTCGCCCAAACGGGCGGTGCGCGGGACTCGGTTCGTCGGACGCCGTCGAGCGGCGACGGGGCTTGCTCATTCGAGCCACCTCCGGTCGGTCGTGAGGACGGACACCTCGGGTCGGGACCAGAGGAACCGGTCCACCGAGTCGATGATGTCGGTGGCGTGGGCCGCCGAGGATGCGACGGCCGCAAATCCCAGCCCTGCCCGCTGCCAGAGGTCTTGGTGGGCGATCTCGGCGGCGCTCACACCGAAACGGTGCCGCGACGCGTCGAGCACGGACTTCACGACCTGACGCTTGTCCTTCAGCGACTGGGCATCGCCGACGAGCACTTCGGCCTCGAGGGCGAGCACGAACACACCACCACGCTACCGACCGACGCGCCCGGCCCATCGAGTGAGGTCGGCGGCGAGGAACCTCGAACACAGCTGGTCGTACGGTCGCCTCGGACGACCGTTGATTCAGTACCGTCGCACGAGCCGTGCTCGACGTCACCACCACCCCCGCCATCGAACCAGCACCCCACGGACATCCACTTCGTCGGCTGCTGCCGTTCGTGCTGTCGGCCCGTCGAGACGTCGGCATCGCATTGGGCGCGAGCGTGGTGGGGCAGGCGGCGAGCGGCATGGCACCGCTCGTCCAGCGCTCGATCGTCGACGGGGCGATCTCGTCGCGTTCGGGCGCAGTGGCGCCGTGGCTCGCCGTGCTGGTCGCCATCGCCGTGATCTCGTTCGCCTTGGCCTACGTGCGGCGGTGGGTCGGAGGACGGATCAGCCTGACGGTCCAGCACCATCTTCGCACTGCGATCTTCGAACGGTTGATGCGGCTCGACTTCGCCGGGCACGAACATCTGCGCACCGGGCAGCTGGTGTCGCGGGCATCGAGCGATCTCGGCCTGATCCAGCAGCTCCTCGCGTTCCTCCCGATCATGCTGGGAAACATCGTGTTGCTGGTGGTGGCGCTCGTGGCCATGACGATCCTGTCGCCGACCCTCACGCTGGTGATGGTCGTTGCGCTCCCGATCATGGCGGTGGTGGCCCTCCGGTTGCGCACCACCGTGTTTCCCGCCTCGTGGGACGCCCAGCAGCGAGCCGGCGAGGTGGCCGGTGTCGTCGACGAAGCGGTGACCGGCGTGCGGGTGGTGAAGGGCTTCGGCGCCGAGCAACGCGAGATCGATCGCCTGGCCGAGGCGGCGACCACGCTGTATCGCGCTCGACTCCGCCTGGTACGCCTCCAAGCTCGCACCACTTCCACGCTCGCGGCCGTGCCGGCACTGGCCCAGGTGGCCGTGCTCGCGCTCGGTGGGTGGCTGGCGTTGCAGGATCGCCTGAGCCTCGGCACCTACCTCGCCTTCTCGGCCTACCTGGTGCAACTGGTCCCACCCGTGCGGATGATGGCGCTCGTCGTCGCTGCGGTGCAGCAGGCCAAGGCCGGCGCCGAGCGGGTGCTCGACATCCTGGATGCCAACGCCGAGATCCACGACCCACCGAACCCCGTGGACCCGGGGAGGTTCCGTGGCGAGGTGGAGTTCGAGAACGTCCGATTCGGCTATCGGCGCAGCGAACCCGTGCTCGACGGCCTCACGTTGCGGGTCACGCCGGGTGAGACCGTCGCCCTCGTCGGAGGAAGCGGTTCGGGCAAGTCGACCATCACGGCACTCCTCCCCCGCTTCTACGACCCCCTCGACGGACGCGTCCTCATCGACGGGCACGACCTGCGAACGATGCCGCTCGCGGCGCTTCGGGCTCAGGTGGGTGTGGTGTTCGAAGAGGCGTTCCTGTTCTCCGACACCGTACGCGCCAACATCGCCTACGGCCGCCCCGACGTGACCGATGCCGAGGTCCGGGCGGCCGCCCGCATCGCCGATGCGGAGGGATTCATCGACGCCCTGCCGAACGGGCTCGACACCGTCGTCGGGGAACGGGGACTGACGCTGTCAGGGGACAACGCCAACGCATCGCGCTGGCGCGCGCCGTGGTCACTGATCCGGCCGTACTGATCCTCGACGACGCCACCTCAGCGGTCGACACTGCGACCGAGGAGTCGATCCATGCCGCGCTCCGCTCGGTGATGGCCGGCCGCACCACGTTCCTGGTGGCCCACCGGGCCTCGACGGTTCGGCTCGCCGATCGGGTGGTCCTCCTCGACGGCGGCAAGGCCGTCGCCATCGGGAGCCACGACGAGTTGCTCGCCACCGACGAGCGCTACCGCACCTTGCTCGGAGAAGGCGACACCGGCGAACTCGGCCCGGTCGTGGAAACGGACCCCGGGCCCACCGGCCGCACGCCCGAGGCGTGGCCCGACGGGTCGAGGCCGATCGCAGACCCTTCGTCGAATGGCCTCACCACACGAGTGGCCCGAACCGAGAACTACGGAGGTCGTGTCGGTGCTCCCGGCGCCGGCAACTTCGGCGCCAACCTCTCCGCCACCCCCGAGCTGCTCGCCGCGCTCGACCGCCTCCCCCATTTCGACGACGAACCCGACGTTTATCGCGACGAGTTCGTGGAACCCGGATCAGAGCCGTTCACCCTGTTCGGCTTCGTGCGTCCATGGCGCCGCTGGTTGGGCATCGGGCTGGCGTTCGTCGCGGCCGACGCCCTCCTGACCGCCCTGGGCCCGGTCCTCATCCGTCATGGCATCGACGGAGTGCGCCGCGATGCGAGTGGAGTGCTGCGTGCGAGCGTCATCGCCTACGCGATCGTCACGATCATCGATTGGGGCGCGACCTGGGCCGGGGCGTTCACGACCGGCCGCACAGCGGAACGGATCCTCTACGCACTCCGGCTGCGGATCTTCGGGCACCTCCAACGCCTCTCGCTCGACTTCTACGACTCCGAGATGGACGGGCGGGTGATGACTCGGATGACCAGCGACGTCGAAGCGCTCTCCCAGCTGGTGCAGATGGGGTTGGTCACCGCCGTCGTCGGGGTCGGAACGTGTGCCGGTGTCGCGGTGTTCCTGGTGATCCTGTCCCCCTCGCTCGCGCTCGTGACCGCCAGCGTCCTGCCGTTCCTGGCTCTGGCCACGTGGGCCTACCAGCGCCACTCGTCTCGCGCGTACCGCGACGCACGCGAGGCGATCGCGACGGTCAACGCCAACCTCCAGGAGAACCTCTCGGGCGTCCGGGTCGCGCAGGCGTTCGGACGTGAAGACCGCAACGCCGCCGGGTTCCGCGCCGTCAGCGGGTCGTACCTCACCGCTCGACTGCGCACCCAACGCCTCTTCGCCCTCTACTTCCCGGCGATCGGGTTCCTCGCCGACATCGCGGCGGTGATCGTGCTGGGCACCGGCGCCGCGTTCGTCGCCAACGGTCGAGTGGACGCACCGGTCGTCATCGCCTTCGTGCTGTACCTCAACCTGTTCTTCGCACCCATCCAACAGCTGTCGCAGGTCTTCGACACCTGGCAGCAGGCGAGCGCGGCCACCGCGAAGATCACCGAGCTGCTCACCACACCGTCGAGCACGCCGCCACCGAACGACCCTCGGAATCCAGGATCGCTGAGCGGCGAGATCCGGTTCGACCACGTCCACCACACGTACCCGGGCGCGACCTCCGAATCCCTGACCGATGTCTCGTTCGTGATCAGGCCGGGCGAGACCGTGGCGCTCGTCGGCGAGACCGGGGCCGGCAAGTCGACCGTCGTGCGGCTCATCGCCCGGTTCCACGACCCGACCGCGGGCGCAGTGAGCGTCGACGGCATCGACCTTCGCGAGATCGACCTCGGCGCCTATCGCCATCAACTGGGCATCGTGCCCCAGGAATCGTTCCTGTTCACCGGAACGGTCTGCGACAACATCGCCTACGCGCGGCCCGAGGCGAGCGACGAATCCGTCGAGGCGGCCGCCCGAGCAGTGGGCGCCCACCCGTTCATCGCCGCGCTGCCTCAGGGTTACCGAACCGAGGTCAGTGAACGCGGCCGCTCGTTGTCGGCCGGTCAGCGCCAGCTCATCGCCCTCGCCCGGGCTCAGCTGGTCGAGCCGGCCATCCTCCTGCTCGACGAGGCCACGGCCAATCTCGACCTCGCCGCGGAGGCCGCCGTGCGGGATGCGATGGCCACGGTCGCTCGGCCCCGCACCACCGTCCTGGTCGCCCACCGGCTCCCCACGGCGCGAGCCGCCGATCGGATCGTGGTGCTCGATGCCGGCCGCGTGGTCGAGACGGGAACCCACGACGACCTCGTCGGGGCCGATGGCACCTACGCTCGGCTCTGGGCCGCCCACCTCGGCGTGCCGACCTGAGCAGGGTCTCGGCTCAGTCGAACGACGGCGTGGCCCGGATCGAACGCTTGAGCTCGGCGAGGCCCGAGGTGGTGGCGATCAGCTCGATGGCGTCCCAGAGCCTGGTGGCGTCCTCGCCCCGGGGGATCGATGCGATCACCGGCCCGAAGAAGCTCGACTCCGCCGGCGTTCCCGGCTTGAACGTGATGATCGGCGTGCCGACATCCTTGCCGGCCCGCGAGAACGCGAGCGCCGTCTCGTCGCGGAGCAACGCATCGAACGACACATCGGTGGCGGCCTCGGCCCGCTCGGGCGGCAGCCCGGCAGTCGACAGTGCCTCGGCGAGGAGGTCACCGGTACGCAGCCGGAAGTCCTCTTGGCGGCCCGAGGTGTGCACCTGGGTGCCGAGTGCGGTGTAGAAGGCGTCGACGGCGTCGTTCCCCTCAGATGCCCGCAACGCTGCGGCAACGCGGAGCCCCTGGGTACCGGCGGCATGACCGGCCCGGTACTCGGGGGTGTACCACGACGACGTGCGGTCCTCGTTGATGAACTGCAGCGAGATGAACCGCCACGTGACCTGGTAGTCACGCAGCTGCTGGACCTCTTTCACCCAGCGTGACGTGATCCAGCACCACGGGCAGACGGGATCGATGAAGAACTCGAGGTCGGCCATCCTCGGAGGGTACCCGCAACCGGTGCAGACCCTCCGAGGTGGACGTGATCAGACGCGGGCGATCTCGCGCTCTTCGAACGTCTCGATGAGATCGCCGCCCTTGAGGTCCTGGAAGTCGGTGAGCCCGATGCCGCACTCGAACCCCTCGCGGACTTCGCGGGCGTCTTCCTTGAACCGCTTGAGCGACTGGATGGCGCCCTTCCAGATGACCACACCGTCGCGGAGGAAGCGGACCTTGGAGCCCCGGGAGATGGTGCCCGACCGCACGTAGCAGCCAGCGATGGCACCGATCTTGGGGACCCGGAAGATCTCGCGGACCTCGGCTTCGCCGGTGACCACTTCTTCGAACTCCGGCGCCAACATGCCGACCATCGCCCGCTCGATGTCCTCGAGCAGCTTGTAGATGATCTCGTAGGTCCGGATGTCGACACCCTCGGTCTCGGCGAGCGCCCGGGCCTTGCGGTCGGGGCGGACATTGAAGCCGATGATCGTGGCATTGGTGGCCGCCGCCAACGCGATGTCGTTCTCGGTGATGCCGCCGACCGCCCGATGGACGAAGGCCAGCTTCACGTCGTCGCGTTCCAGCTTGCGCAGGCTCTCGGTGACGGCTTCGAGCGACCCGTGCACGTCGGCCTTCACCAGCAGGTTCAAGGTGGCGACCTCGCCCGCTTGGATCTGGCTGAAGACGTCTTCGAGCTTGACGCCCTTCTGAACCCGGGCATCGCCTCGCTGAGCGCTCAGCTTGTACCGGATCGAGCGGGCCTCGGCAACCGTGCGAGCGGTCTTCTCGTTCGGGGCGGCGCGGAACTCCTCGCCCGCACCAGGCACCGATGAGAGCCCGAGGACCTGCACCGGCGTGGACGGACCCGCCTCTTTCACCTGCCGGCCCTGGTCGTCGATCATCGCTCGGACCTTGCCCCACGCAGCACCGGCCACGATCGGATCGCCGACCTTGAGCGTTCCTTTGTCGACCAGCACGGTGGCCACGGGGCCCCGGCCGGTATCGAGGTTCGCTTCGAGCACCACGCCCTTGGCACGGCCGGTGGGGTTGGCGGTGAGCTCTTCGAGCTCGGCCACGACGACGAGCTGATCGAGCAGGTCGTCGACACCGAGGTTCTGCTGGGCCGACATCTCCACCACGATGGTGTCGCCGCCCCACGACTCGGGAACGAGCTCGTGCTCGGAGAGCTGCGACAGCACCCGCTGAGGATCGGCGTTGTCCTTGTCGATCTTGTTGAGCGCCACGATGATCGGCACCTCAGCCGCACGGGCGTGGTTGATCGCCTCGATCGTCTGGGGCATCACGCCGTCATCGGCCGCCACGACCAGCACCACCACATCGGTGACCTGGGCACCGCGGGCACGCATCTTGGTGAACGCCGCGTGGCCCGGGGTATCGATGAACGTGACACGGCCACCAACGCCTCGGTCGACGAGGTACGCGCCGATGTGCTGGGTGATGCCGCCCGCTTCACCGGCGACGACGTTCGCGTTGCGGATGCGGTCGAGGAGGGTGGTCTTGCCGTGGTCGACGTGACCCATGACGGTGACCACCGGGGGCCGGAGCTCCTGGGCGTCCTCGTCGTCGTCGTCGCTGTCGTCGAACAGCGCCTGGAGCTCCATCTCCTCTTGCTGGCCGGGTTCGACCAACAAGATGTCGGCGCCCAACTCGAGCGCGAACAGCTCCATCTGCTCGTCGGACAGCGTCATGGTCGCGGTGACCATCTCGCCGTTCTTGAGCAGGAACCGCACCACGTCAGCGGCCGTACGGTTCAGCTTCGGCGCGAACTCCTGAGCCGACGCACCACGCTCGATGATGACCGTGCCCTCGGGCACCGGCGCATCGGTCGCGGTGTAATTCGACATCAATGTCGGCTGCAGCTCCTCGCGGTTGCGACGGCCCCGACGCTTGCCCTTGCGAGGCGCACGGCGCTGACCGGTCGGGCGAGGCCCGCCGCCACCAGGACGACCACCACCGGGGCCACCGGGACCACCGGGGCCACCCCCAGGACGACCCCCACCGGGACCACCGGCGAAGCCGCCGGGCCGGGCACCGCCAGGACCGCCGCTGGGACGACCGGCGTAGCCACCGGGGCCGCCACCGGGACGACCCGCACCCGGGCCACCCGGACGCGGCCCACCGGGGCCGCCGGCCGGACGACCGGCGTAACCGCTCTGGCGAGGACCGCTGGGGCCGCCCGGCCGCCCGGCATAGCCACCGGGCCCGCCCGTGGGACGACCGCCACCTGGGGCGGTGGGCGTGGTGCGACCGCCACCAGGGGGCGGCGGGATCGGCTTGCCGGTCGGCGACAACATGCGACCACCGCCGGGGGGCGGCGGGATCTGCTTGCCGGTCGGCGACATCGGACGGGCCGAGGGCGCGCCCGTGGCGGGCGGGCGCGGACGCTGCGGCAGCGGCGGCGGGTCGAGCGCCCGGAGGCGGGCCGGCCGGACGAGCCGACGGCGGCGGACCCGCGGGGCGGGCGCCGGGCAGGGCTCCTGCGGGACGGGGGCTCTGCGGCGGCAACGGACGCGCCGCGACGCCCATCGGCGGGCGGGCGTCGGAGCTCGGCGGGCGCGGTGCCTCGGCCGCCGGGCGATGGGGCTCGGGCCGATGGCTCGAGATCACTCGGTGCTCGGGCTCGGGGACCGATGCCGCCGCGTCGGCGGGGGCCACCTGCTCGGGGGTCGACTCGACGGCACGTTCGGCCGGGGCCGGTGCGGGGGCCGGGGCAGCCGCAGCCGGGGTCTCGGCGACGACGGGACGCGGGGCGGGGGCGCGGGCGGGACAGCTTCCACCACCGCCGGGGCGGCCTCGATGACGGGCGCGGCGGGAGGGCTGGGTGCTGCAGCCGGCTCGGGTGAGCGTTCGGCAACGGGCACGGCAACCGGCTCGGTCTCGACCGGCGCCGGCGTAGCGGCGGACTCGGCCGAGGCGCTCTTCTTGCTCGCGCTCTTCTTGACCGGCTTCTCCAGCTTCGGCTCTTCCGGCTGCTGGTCGCGGGTCAGGCCCTCACGCTCGAGCGCGACGACGAACACGATCGGCCTGCGCTTCTTGCACGCTCGACGAGTGACTCTTCACGTCGATTCCGAGCGCCAGCGACAGGTCGAGCGTCTCCTTGTTCGTCATACCGAGCTCTTTTGCGAGCTCGTGCAGGCGGATGTTCTTGGGCACCTAGCGGTCAGCCTTTCCTCGGGGGAGAGGGCGCCGGGTCCGACCCGGCGACTCTCGATTCTCTCACGTTCGCCATATCCGGCTCGAATAGACCGGCGAGCGACAGCAGTCCGTCGGGTTCGACATTCCGGCGGAAGGCTCGACCGAACACACGCCTGCGTACGGCCTGGTTGCAGCATGCCGCGGAATCGGCGCAGAGCCACGCGCCCCGACCCGTTCCGCGCCGATCAACGATCACGGTGCCGTCGTCACGAAGGACGAGACGGCACATCTCGGCGGCGGGAGCCCGGCGGCGGCAACCGACACACGTCCGGATCGGCACATGCTCAGGCGTCGGTCTCGCCCTCCTGCTCAGGGGCGGCGACCTCGGCTTCGACTGCCGCGCCGCCCTCAACCACTGCCTCGGCTCCGGCATCCGCGTCGGCCTCGACTGCCGCCTCGGCTCCGGCATCCGGCGGGGTGCTGGCCTCCGCGTCGTCGTCGGGAGCAACGGCCGAGGTGACCTCGTCCTCGGGCGAACCTTCGGCCCATTGCTCGGCGCTCACGACCGAACCGTCAGCTGCGTGCCACTCCATCTCGCCGGTGACGGCGTTCGGGACCCATTCGCCCTCGGCGTACTCGACATCGGGGTCGAGCCCGGCCCGGCCCGACTCCTCGTCGGCCAGCTGGGTCTCGCTCTTGATGTCGACCCGCAGGCCGGTCAACCGGGCCGCGAGGCGGGCGTTCTGGCCTTCCTTGCCGATGGCGAGGGACAGCTGGAAGTCGGGAACGATGACTTCGGCCAGGTTGATGTCGTGGTGGATCCGGACCTCTTTCACCTTGGCCGGCGACAGTGCCTTGGCCACGAAGTCGGGCAGATCCTCGCTGAAGGGCACGATGTCGATCTTCTCGCCCCGCAGCTCGTTCACGACCATGCGCACCCGAGCACCGCGAGCGCCGACACAGGCCCCGACCGGATCGACGTTGTTGTCGTTCGACCAGACCGCGATCTTGGTGCGATGGCCTGGCTCCCGGGCACAGGCCCGGATCTCGACGACCCCATCGGCGATCTCGGGAACCTCGAGCTCGAACAACCGCTTGATCAAGCCGGGATGGGTGCGGCTCACGACGATCTGGGGGCCCTTGGCGGTCTTGCGGACCTCGACGATGTAGGCCTTCACCCGATCACCGGGTGTCGGGCGCTCGAACGGCACCTGCTCGGCCTGCGGCAGCAACGCCTCGACCTTGCCCAGATCGAGCAGCGTGTAGCGGCTGTCGGTCTGCTGGATGATGCCGGTGACGATGTCGCCCTCGCGGTTCGCGTACTCCTCGAACTTGCGGTCCCGCTCGGCCTCGCGAATGCGCTGGTTGAGCACCTGACGGAAGGTCTGAGCGGCGATGCGACCCATGTCCTGGGGCGTGTCGTCGCGGGGGTTGATCCAGTTGCCGTCTTCGTCGATGTCGTAGGCGGTGACGCGGATCTCGAAGGAATCGGCGTCGATCTGGACCTCGGCCTCATCGGCCGCACCGGGGCGCCGCTTGTAGGCGGTGACCAAGGCGTCGGCGAGGACCTGCAGGAGCGTCTCGACGGAGATCCCCTTGTCGGCCGCGAGCATCCGGACCGCTTCGGCCATGTCGAGGTTGCTCATGACGCACCTGCCTCCTGTGTGGACGTTTCGATGGGGGAACTGGCGGCCGGAGCGGGTCGGCGTTTCGCCGATCGTCCAGCCGGAGGCGCCGCGCCGCGTGGCGAGGCCGGCTTGCCGGGTTTCGGGGCGGGGCCCCAGACGAAGACGGTCTTGGCCCGGTCGATCTGGTCGTAGGCCAATCGCTGGTCGGTGAGGGCAGCGTCGTCGAGCCGGACCACGATGCCGTGGTCGTCGGAGGCGACGAGCGTGCCCTGGTAGCGACGGGCACCGTCGACCGGAGCGGTCAGGCGGACCGAGACCACCGAGCCGATGGCGCCGGCGTAGTGGTCGGGGCGGCGGAGTTGCCGCTCGAGTCCGGGGCTGGAGACCTCGAGGGTGTAGCGACCCGGGATCGGATCGGTCTGCTCGAGCTCTCGGCCGAGCAACCGGGTGACCAGCGCGATGGCGTCGAGATCGAGCCCACCCGGTTTCGAGATGGTCACCCGGACCACGCCGCCGGTGTACTCGCAGTCGTAGAGATCGATGCCGAGGTCACGCACGATCGGCAGGACGAGCGACACGACTCGGTCGACCACGGGGCCACCCGCGACTTCGGATTCTCGCATCGTCCTACCTCCTCTCGTCGTTCACGTCGACCTGGTGTCGACCGGCCCGGAGAACGACTTCCGAGAGAACGAAAGGCGTGGGCGAAACGCCCACGCCTCTCTCGTCGTTCGAACTCAAAGGGCTCAGCGAGTATAGCGGCCGCCCCCCGCAGTGAGCACGACCTCACCCACTACGTCCACGACCCGCAGGTCCTGGAGCGCAGGTGGCGAACCCCTCAGCCGGAGAGCAGGGCGGTCAACTCGGCCATCGGTACGTCGCGGCGTTCACCGGACCGGCGGTCGCGTAGCTCCACCAGGCCATCGGCGAGACCTCGCCCGATCACCACGATCGTGGGCATACCGAGCAGTTCGGCATCCTTGAACTTGACCCCCACCGACACGCCGGAGCGATCGTCGACCAAGGTCGTCACCCCGGCCGATTCCAACTCCCCGGCCAAGCGAACCGCAGCGTCGATGTGATCCTGCTTGCCCGCCGCCACCAGGTGGACCCGCGCCGGGGCGACCTCGGCCGGCCAGACGAGCCCCAACTCGTCGTGGGACTGCTCGGCGATGACCGCAACGGCTCGCGTCACGCCGATGCCGTACGAGCCCATGGTGATACGGACCGGCTTGCCGTCGGCGCCCTGGGCATCGAGGGCGAAGGCATCGGCGTACTTGCGTCCGAGCTGGAAGATGTGACCGATCTCGATCGCCCGGTCGATCTCGAGCGGGCTGCCGCAACGAGGGCATGGATCGCCGGCGGCCACGGTCGCGACACCATCGACGTATTCGTCGACCACGAAATCACGCCCGGCGACCGCGTCGACCACGTGGTGTTCGTACTGATTGGCGCCCGTGACCCAGACGGAACCAGCTGCCACCCGCGGGTCGGCGAAGACGCGCACGCCGTGCGCCTGCATACCGATGGCCGACACGTAGCCCTTCACGAAATGGGGCGCTCCGGCGAAATCGGCGTCCTCGAACGGGGTGAGCGTCGCGGGTGCGATCGCGGCCGCCAGGCGCTCCTCATCGACCTCACGATCGCCCGGCACCAGCACGATGATCGGGGTGCCATCCGCGTTGAACACGATGTTCTTGAGCAGCCGTGACGCATCGGTCGCCATCGCGTAGTGCTCGTTCAGGTGCTCCACCAGCGCCCCGATACCCGGCGAGTCGGGGGTGTGCAGCGTGCGCATCTGCGGATGTTCCCCATCAGTGGCGATCGGCGCCGGCGCCTGGACATCGACGGCTTCGACGTTGGCGGCGTAGTCGCAGACCGTGCACTGGACGAAGGTGTCTTCACCCACCGGGCTCGGCGCCAGGAACTCCTCGGATTTCGAGCCCCCCATGGCGCCCGAGACGGCGCTCACGATCTTGTAGGAGATGCCCAGACGACCGAACGTCTTGACGTAGGCCTCGCGATGCGAGGCGTAGCTCCGCTGGAGCCCGTCGTCGTCGAGATCGAAGGAGTACGAGTCCTTCATCACGAACTCCCGGCCCCGCAGGATGCCCGAACGGGGCCGGGCCTCATCGCGGTACTTGGTCTGGATCTGGTAGAGGATGACCGGGAAGTCCTTGTACGACGAGTACTCCCCCTTCACCATCAGGGTGAACAACTCCTCGTGGGTGGGCCCGAGCAGGTAGTCGTGCTCCTTGCGGTCCTGGAGCCGGAACAGCGTGTCGCCGTACTCGGTCCACCGACCGGTCGCCTCGTAGGGCTCGCGGGGCAGCAGGGCCGGGAAGTGCACCTGCTGGCCACCCATGGCGTCCATCTCCTCTTTGACGACGCGGGCGACGTTGTCGTAGATCGCCACGCCGAGCGGCAACAGCGAGTAGATGCCGGGGGCGACACGACGGATGTAGCCGGCTCGCACGAGCAGCTTGTGGCTGGGCACCTCGGCGTCGGCCGGATCCTCACGCAGCGTCCGCAGGAACAGGGTGGACATCCGCAACACGTGGGTCTCCTCGAACAGCTTCACCGGCGATGGTCACGCGACGTTATCGCCCGTGAGCCGCCGGACCCCGGCGATTGACGACCAGCGCCGGGCGTGCGGCGGGTCGGTAGCCTCCGCGCTCGTGGAGAGGATCGTGGGCACCGTCAAGCACTACGACTGGGGTTCGACGCGTGCCATCCCCGACCTCCTCGGCGTGGCGCCCGACGGCCGGCCATGGGCCGAGCTCTGGTTCGGCACCCATTCCGGCGGGCCGTCGTCCTTGTCCACTCCCGCTGGCGCCGTGGCGCTGGCCGAACGGGCCGGAGAGCTGCCGTTCCTCGCCAAGTTCCTCGCGGCCGCGGCGCCGCTGTCGCTCCAGGTCCACCCGACCGCCGAGCAGGCCCGGTCCGGCTACGCCGCGGAGCAGGCTGCGGGTATTCCGCTCGCCTCACCACGCCGTACGTACAAGGACCAGGCGGCGAAACCAGAGGTGATGATCGCCATCACGCCGTTTCGGGCGCTGTGCGGCTTTCGTCCGGTGGCCGACGCGACACGTGAGCTCACGGCCTGTGGCGCCGCTCCCCTGGCCGAGGTGGTCGAGCGGGCCGGCTACGGCGGAGCCGTGCACTGGTTGCTGGGCGAGCGTCCCCCGCTCCGCCCCGACCACCCGCGGTTCGCCCTGCTCGACGCCGCCTATCCGGGTGACCCCGGCGCGCTCGTCGCACTGCTGTTGAACGAGCTCACCCTCGAACCCGGCGAGGGAGTCTTCCTGCCGGCCGGGCAGCTCCACATGTACCTCGAGGGATTCGGGGTCGAGGTGATGGGCGCCTCCGACAACGTGGTCCGGGGTGGCCTCACGCCCAAGCACGTCGACCTCGACGAGTTGGCCCGAGTGATCGATCAAACACCGCGGACCCCGCCCGTGCTCCGGCCGGGGCCCGACGGCTGGTTCGACATCCCCACGCCCGTCTTCGCCGTCCAGGAGTTGCGGCACGCCGCGACCTGGTCCGCGGCGGGCCCGGAGCTGGTGCTCTACGTGGCGCCCGACGACGGGTTCCTTGCCGGCGAGGCGGTATTCGTCCCCGACGGTGGGTCGGCGACGTTCGGCGGTGGCCTGGCCTACCGGATCAGCCGTTCACGCGTTTCCTGATCTCGACGATCCGCTCCTCGGATCGGTTTGCGTCGACGCCCTGTTCGTCGAGCAGATGACCCCGATCCTTGGCCGCCTCGCGCTCGGCGAGGGCGGTGTCGACCCGGGCGATCGCCGCGTCGGTTCCGTGCTCGTTGATGAACTCGGCCCATTCGACGAGCGCCGACACCATCTCGCTCTCGGGGACGACGGCGACGTTGCGTCCCTTCACGAACAGGTGTCCTCGCTTGTTCCCGGCCGCGATGCCGAGGTCGGCCTCGCGTGCCTCCCCCGGGCCGTTGACGACGCATCCCATCACCGCCACCTGCAACGGGAGCTGACGCTCACCGAACGCCTTCATCGCCCGCTCGGCCACGTCGATCACGTCGATCTCGGCCCGGCCGCAGCTGGGGCAGGCGATCAGGTCGACGTTCTTGCGTTCGCGCAGGCCCAGTGCCTCGAGGAGCTGGCGACCAGCCTTGGCCTCCTCGACCGGATCGGCGGTGAGCGAGTAGCGGATCGTGTCGCCGATGCCTTCGAGCAGGAGCGTCGAGATCCCCGCGGTGGCCTTCAACAGGCCGCCGGGCAGCGGCCCGGCCTCGGTGACACCGAGATGGAGCGGATGATCGGTGACGTCGGCGAGCTTGCGATAGGCCTCCACCATGAGCGGCACCGACGAGGCCTTCACCGAGATCTTGATCAGGTCGAAGCCGACCTCGTCGAAGTAGGCGATCTCCTGGAGGGCGGACTCCACCATCGCATCGGCTGTGAGCCCGCCGTACTTGTCGTACAGCGCCGGGTCGAGTGATCCGCCGTTGACCCCGATGCGGATCGGGACGTTGCGATCCTTGGCCTCGCTGGCCACCGCTTTGATGTGCTCGGGTTTACGGATGTTGCCGGGGTTCAACCGGAGACCCTGGACGCCGGCTTCGAGCGCGGCGAGGGCCATGCGGTACTGGTGGTGGATGTCGGCGATGATCGGCACCGGTGACCGGGGCACGATCTGGGCCAGTCCCACGGCCGCCTCGGCGTCGTTGCACGTGCAGCGCACGATGTCGCACCCCGCAGCCGCGAGGGCGTAGATCTGCTGGAGCGTGCCTTCGACGTCGGCGGTCTTGGTAGTGGTCATCGACTGGACGGAGATCGGGCTGTCGCCACCGACGGCGACCTTGCCGACGGTGATCTGTCGGGTCTTGCGACGTTCGAACACGGCTCCAGTGTGCCACTGCACCGCCGCACGCGGGCACCCTCCTCCGACTCGGCCGTCCGTCACCCGCCTGGGGAACCGGACGGTCGCAGCCCCTGGCAGAATCGGTCGACGGTCACCGCGGCACCGAACAGGTTGCCCTGGAAGTGATCGCATCCGACGTCGAGCAGCCGTTCGTGGAGCTCCGGTTCATCGATCCCTTCCGCCGTGACCTCGGCACCGAGGTCGTGGGCGAGGCGGATGACGTTCTCCAGGAGGCGCCGACCCACGTCGGTACGCACGTCTCCAGCAAGCCTGCGATCGAGCTTGATGGCCTCGAATCCCACTTCTCGCAACCGGCGCAGGAAGGCGTAGCTGTCCCCGATGTCGTCGAGGGCGAGCTGCACGCCGAGCCGCCGGATCTCACGAAGCACCACCATCGGCTCGCCGTCGAGCAGCGGCACCTGTTCGGTGAGCTCCAAACGGAGGGCGGCGGGTGGGATCTCGAAGGACTCGATCACGGCCGCCACGACCTCCAGGTAGTCGGCGGTCAACGACGAGGCGGCGGTGTTCCACGCCACCACGGGCGGCTCCGCCCCGCTAGTGGCCAGCGCAGACACGAGGCCAGCCGCATGGAGGAGCATCGCCCCGTCGAGGTGCCGCCAGTCGGACGTGTTTCCGAACGCTGCGGCGAACTGGTCCGGGGCCAACAGTCGACCGTCGGGGAAGGGGCAGCGGGCGAGGACTTCACACCCGTGGACCGACAGGTCGCGCCCGAAGATCGGCTGCACCCACGGTGCGACGACTCCAGCCTGCACCGCTCGCAGCACCCAGTCGCGCACCGCGGCGTCGGGATCTTCGAACCCCTCCGCGGCCACTCCGGGCGTGGACACGAGCGACCCTTCGGCCGCCGCCGAGAACCCCTGGGTCCGCGCGCCGATCACCCCGTTCAACTCGCTCACTGGATATGACCGCCCTCTTGGAGAGACACCGACCGGCGAATGACGCGACGCACCACCATCGCGTGACCTGCACATGAACACCTGACGCTCGAGCCGGCGCGAAGTCGCGTCGGGCCGAAGGAATCCTGCGGACGGGATCAGGAACGGATGTCGAGATAGAGGGCGCTGAACACGACGAACAGCACCACCATCACGAGCGGCGCGAAGTAGGGCATCACCTTGGCGAAGTCGACCGAGTACCGGGTTCCGCGCCGCGACCGGATGCGTTCGTAGGTGGCGATGAGCAGGTGACCGCCGTCGAAGGGCAGGATGGGAAGCAGGTTGAACAGCCCGAGCGCCAGGTTCAACGACGCCACCACGATCACCGTGTCGGCCAGGCCCGACTCCACCACGTCGGCCCCGACCTCCCCGATGCCCACGATCGAGACCGGGCGGTTGGCGGGGTCGTCCTGTTGCTGCCCGGTGACCATCTCGAACAGGTCGGCGAGCCCGGCCGGGCTGAAGATCCGCCCGATGCCCACCACGGTCCGTCCGACCTGGCTGCCGAACTCCTCGAATCCCCGTTGGACGGCCTCGGCCGAGTTGCGGGAGATCGGGACGTTGTCCCGGAGGAACCTGAGCCCCAGGTACCCGACGGCCTCGCCAGACGTCGGATTGCGATCGCCAAGGGTCACCGGAACGGCGAGCTCGGCGCCGTCTCGTTCGATCGACAGCGTCGCCGTCTGGCCCGGCCGGGCCCGTACGTAGGTGACGATCGATTCGATGCCCGTGAACGTCTGGCCATCGACCGCCAACACCCGATCACCATCGCGGACGCCGGCCAGACCGGCCGGGCTGGCGTCGATGTCGTCGCCGATCGAAACGGCAGGCGTGCCCGTGTCGAAGAGCTTGGGCTCGTCGAAAAACGTGAAGAACCCGATGAATCCGACCAGCGCGACCGCCAGGTTCATCGCCGGGCCGGCCACCACCATCCGGGCCCGCCGGCCGTAGGACTGGGCCCGGTAGGTCCGTGGCTCGTCGGCTGGGTCGACGTCTTCGAGGTTGTGCATCCCGGGCACCTTCACGTACGCCCCGAGCAGGATCGGCTTCATCCCGAACTCGGTGTCACCCCGTCGGAAGCTGAAGATCCGGGGCCCGAAGCCGATGAAGAACTCGGTCGGCTTCATCCCGCCCCACTTGGCGCCCAGGTAGTGGCCGAGCTCGTGCAGCACGATCGACAGGATCAGGGCGACGGCGAAGACGGCGAGGGCCCACGACCACCACGCCAGCACCGCGAAGGCGAGGATCACCAGGGCGAGGCGCCCGATCGTCTCCTGACGCGACGCCGCCGGGCGGTCGTCATGGGCGGGCATCATCGTGCCAACGGTCATCGAGCGCTCCTCACACGGCGGTCGAGCACGGCGACGGCAGCCCGGCGGGCGGCGGCGTCGGCCGCATAGATGGATTCCGGCGATGTGGCCGGCTGGGCGTCGTGGGCCTCCAACGCGGCTGCGATCACCTCGGGGATCTCGTTCCAGGCGATCCGCCCTCCGAGGAACGCCTCGACGGCGATCTCGTTGGCGGCGTTGAGCCAGGCTGGCGCGGTACCCCCGGTGCGGCCGGCGGCGTACGCCAGCGTCAGGCAGCGGAACGTCGCCGTGTCGGGCTCCTCGAAGTCGAGGCGGCGCAGTTCTCGCCAGTCCAGGCGACCGAACGGTGTACGAGCCCGATCCGGGTAGCCGAGCGCGTACGCGATGGGGAGGCGCATGTCGGGCAACGAGAGCTGGGCGATGGTCGCTCCGTCGGTGAACTCGACCATCGAGTGCACGATCGACTGCGGGTGAACCACCACTTCGATGCGGTCGTAGCCGATGTCGAACAGCTCGTGGGCTTCGATCACCTCGAGGCCCTTGTTCATCAGGGTCGACGAATCGATGGTGATCTTGGGGCCCATCTTCCACGTGGGATGGGCGAGGGCCTCGTCGACGGAGATGCCGGCCAACTCAGCGCTGGTGCGCCCCCGGAACGGCCCACCGCTCGCAGTGAGCACGATCCGGTCGACCTCGCGGTCGGCGGCCACCGACGCACGCAGGCACTGGTGCACGGCGCAATGCTCGGAGTCGACCGGGACCAACTCGGCACCGGGTGTAGCACGCAGCGGGCGCACCACGGGACCGGCAGCGATGAGGCTCTCTTTGTTGGCCAGGGCCAACCGCTTGCCGGCTCGCAAGGTCGCCAACGTCACGTCGAGACCGGCGAAGCCGACCACCCCGTTGACCACCACGTCGGCATCGGCGACCAGATCGGTGAGGTCGGCGGTGACCTGGGCGAACGGAAGCGCGGCGGCAACTTCGGACCGGCGAGCGGGGTCGGCCACAGCAACGACCTTCGGCCGCAGTTCGAGCGCCTGGCGGATGAGGACGTCGACCGACGACCCGACTCCGAGGCCCACGATCTCGTAGCGACCGCGCTCGGCGGCGCAGACCTCGATGGTCTGCGTGCCGATGGATCCGGACGATCCGGCGATGGCCACTCGCACGGCGCTCACGTCAAGCAGTCTGCCAGCGCTGTGCGCTGGCCGCGTCGGCAATCACGAGGGAATGAACGGCTCCAAGGTGATGAGCAGGTAGTACGCGGCCGGCAAGGTGAACAAGAACCCGTCGAAGCGGTCGAGGATCCCGCCATGGCCCGGCAGCACGGTGCCGAAGTCCTTGATGTCGAGATTGCGCTTGAACATCGACTCCGTCAGGTCGCCGATCGGGGCCAGAACCGCCACCGCCACACCGAGGAACACGTAGTCGGTGAGCTCGATCCAGGTGGTCGCGTCGCCGTTGGCGATGCTCAACAGGATCATCGCCCCGATGGTGACGACGGCTCCGCCGATGAGTCCCTCGACGGTCTTGTTCGGGCTGATCCACGGTCGCAACGGCGTGCGGCCTCCGGCGGAGCCGACGAGCAGGGCACCGACATCGTTGGCCACGACGGCCACGACCAGGGCGAAGATCGTGTCGGTGCCGATGTCTTGGCCGGCCTGGAGGATGAGTCCGGCGAAGGCGCCCATGCCCCCGATCCACACCACGCCGAGCAGGGTGATGCCAGCGTTCTGCAGCGGACCGCTCTCGACGCTGGCGAAGCCCATCATCGTGACCATCGTGGCAACCGTGGCGAGGAACAGCCCGAGGACGATGCCCCGTTCCCCCTGCCAGTACGCCGCCAGGGGGATGAGCACCGCGGCGACGACACCGGTGACCGTCGCCGGGCGATAGCCCCGCTCCTGGGTCTTTTCGTAGAACTCGACAGCAGCGAGGCCGAGCACGGCGACGACGAGCGCCATGATCCCGGTGGAGCCGGCGAACTTGGTGAGGAGCACGAACACCGCGGCCAGGCCCAACCCGAGCGCGATTGCCGTGGGCATGTCGCGGCCTGCGGTGCCGGCAGCGGGCGCGGCGCGGGTGGTGCGCGGTGCCGGGCCGCCCGGGCGAGGCGCTCCCCGACTGTCGTCGGCGTCGCGCCGGCCGTTGGGCGGCGCCTGACCACCGACACGGGCGCCGGAGCGACCGCGGGTCGGGCTCGTGCCCTCGCCGGTTGGGTCGGAGCCGATCTTGATCGGCTCGCGCTTCTTGGGCAGCTCGGGCACCGGTTCGGGTTCGGCTTCGGGCTCGACCAGGTCGAAGAACGGGTCTTCGTCGCTCGGACGCTCGTCCATCGCCCCCATCCGCGGGACGTCGGCCAGGCCGATGTCGGCGACCGTGGCCGACGACTCGTCACGGCTCGACTCGCGCCAGACGGGAGCCTGCTGGGCGAAGCTCGACCACACGTCGACATCGTCGGTGGGGTCCTTCTCGGCGAAGATGCGCGGCACTTCGCCGGTGGGCGGCGCCGTCCAATGCGGCAGCGGACCGGTCTCGTCCGGGCCGAAGCGCAACGGCACCTCTCCCCCCGGTTCGTCGGCGAAGACCGGCTCCCCGAGGTCATCCCACGGATCGTCGTCGTCCCCGAACTCCTGTTTCGGGCGCTCGCGGCGCCCCGGATCGTCGGTCATCGGCGGTCTCCTCTGCCCCTGCCGGTCGAGTCAGACCTCGAGCAGCTCGTGTTCTTTGCGCCCCATGGCCTTGTCGATCTGTTCGACGTGGTCATGGGTGATCTTCTCGAGTTCCTTCTCGGCCCGCTCAACGTCGTCCTCGCTGATCTCGCCGGCCTTCTGCGTGGCGTCCAACTGCTTGCGAGCGTCTCGGCGGACGCTACGCACTGCGATGCGACCATCTTCGGCCATGTGCTTGATGACCTTGACGTACTCCTTGCGCCGCTCCTCGGTGAGCGCGGGGAGGTTGATCCGGATCACCACCCCGTCGTTGCTCGGCGAAACACCCAGGTCGCTGTCACGAATCGCTTTCTCGATGGCGGTCATCGTGGCGCGGTCGTGGGGCTTGATGACGAGCTGGCGCGCCTCGGGGACCTGGAAGGAGGCGAGTTGTTGCAACGGGACATCAGACCCGTAGTAGCTCACGACCAGCCGTTCGACGAGTGCCGGCGACGCCCGCCCGGTCCGTACGGTGCCGAACAGGGTCTGGGTGTGCTCGACCGCTTTTTCCATCTTGTCGATCGCTTCGAGCAACGTTTCTTCGATCACGCCGACCAGCGTACTGACCGGCTGGGGTGCCTCTGGTGATGCAGCACCGCGGACCGAGCTCAGTGGCGATCGCGGACGATGGTGCCGACCTTGTTGCCTTCGAGGATCGAGCGCAAGGCGCCCGGCGCGGTCATGTCGAAAACGACGATCGGGATCTGGTTGTCGCGGCAGAACGCGATGGCCGTGGCGTCCATGACCTTGAGGTCCTTGGTCATGACCTCCATGTAGCCGACCTCGTCGTAGCGCACTGCTGACGGGTCGACCCGGGGATCAGCCGAGTACACGCCATCGACACCGGAGTGGGTGCCCTTCAGCAGGGCATCCGCGTCGATCTCGGCCACCCGAAGGGCCGCCGCGGTGTCGGTGGTGAAGAACGGGTTGCCGGTACCGGCGGCGAAGATGACGACGCGTCCCTTCTCCAGGTGGCGCATCGCCCGGCGCCGGATGTAGGGCTCCGCGATCCGAGGCATCTCGACCGCGCTCATCACGCGAGTGTCCTGGTTGACCCGCTCGAGGGCGTCCTGGAGTGCGAGGGCGTTCATCACGGTGCCGAGCATGCCGATGTGATCGGACTGGGTGGCGTCCATGCCCGACATCGCGCCGGTTCGGCCCCGCCAGAAGTTGCCGCCGCCCACCACGACGGCCACATCGACATCCAGGTTCTCGCGGATGTCCTTGATCTCACGGGCGGTCTGCTCCAGGGTGGCCCCGTCGAGCCCCTTCCCCAGTGGTCCGGCGAGCGCCTCGCCCGACGGCTTGAAGACGATTCGCTTCCAGCGGGGCGTGACGCTCATGGACGTCGGCCTCAGCCGATCTCGACTTGGGCGTACCGCACGATGGTGGCACCACCGAGCAACTGGGTGATCGACTGTTTGTCGTCCTTGGCGTAGGGCTGCTCCAGCAGGGCGACGTCTTTGAAGAAGCCCTGGATGCGACCTTCCACGATCTTCGGGACGGCTGCCTCGGGCTTGCCCTCGTTGCGGGTGATGGTCTCGAGCGTGGCCCGCTCGCGTTCCACCATGTCGGCCGGCACCTCGTTGCGGCTGAGGAACTTCGGACGGGCGAACCCGACATGCACTGCGATGTCGTGGGCGAGCTCCTGGGAGCCACCCGCGAGCTCGACGAGCACGCCGTTGACGCCGCGGCCGCCCTGCTGGTGCAGGTACGAATCCACGAGGTTGCCGGGAGCGGCTTCGAAGCGGACCACCGCGCCGAGCTCGATGTTCTCCTTCAGCGTGATCTTGAGATCGTCGAGGCGGGCGGCGAACTCCTGCACGGCACCCTCGCCCGACGCAGCGACGGCCTTGACCATCTCTTCTGCGAGACCCTTGAACTGGTCGGAGGCCGCCACGAAGTCGGTCTCGGACTTGAGCTGGACGATGGCACCGACGCCACCCTCGACCAGCAGCGCGACCGCACCTTGGGCGTTTTCCCGTTCGGCTCGCTCGGCAGCCTTGCCGAGACCCTTCTCACGGAGCCACTGTCCGGCGGCGGCCATGTCGCCGTCGTTGGCCTCGAGGGCCTTCTTGGCGTCCATCATCCCGGCGCCGGTTGCCTGGCGCAGGGCCTGGACATCTTTCGCGGTGAACGACATCGGGGTTCAGCTCTCCGTGGTCTCGGGGGTTACGGCGGCGGGCTCGGTGGTCTCCACGACTTCGGCAGGGGCCTCGACCGCTTCGACGGCGACCTCGGTCGACTCGACGGTCGCTTCGATGATCGGTTCGGCGGCCTCTTCGTGCTCCATCGGGCTGGCGCTGGCTGCGGCGACGCGGGCGTCACGCTCGGCCTGGGCGGCCATCGCCTGGCGGCGGGCGTCGGCCTGCTGGGAGACGAAGACGGCGTCTTCCTCGGCGTTGCGCTTCGGCGCAGGAGCCGGGTTGCGCTTGGCGTTGATGAACCGGCCCTCTTCCACGGCGTCGGCGATGACGCGACACATCAGGCTGGTGGCCCGGATCGCGTCGTCGTTGCCGGGGATCGGGAACTGGATCACGTCGGGGTCGACGTTGGTGTCGACGACGGCAACGATCGGGATACCGAGCTTGTTGGCCTCGGTGACGGCCAGGTGCTCTTTCTTGGTGTCGAGGATGAAGACCGCGTCGGGGCGCTTGCCCATGGCCCGGATGCCGCCGAGGTTCTTCTGCAGCTTCTCGAGCTCGCGGCCCAGCAGCAGCGCTTCCTTCTTGGGCATGACCTCGAACTCGCCGGACTGCTTCATGCGCTCGTACTCGCGCATCTTGTCGACCCGCTTGGCGATGGTCTCGAAGTTGGTGAGCATGCCGCCGAGCCAGCGCTCGTTGATGAAGGGCATGCCGCACTTCTCGGAGAACGACCGGATGGGGTCCTGGGCCTGCTTCTTGGTGCCGATGAACAGGATCGTCCCGTTCTTGGCCACCAAGTCACGCACGAATGCGTAGGCGACCTCGGTGCGCTTCAGCGACTGGTCGAGATCGATGATGTAGATCCCGCCGCGCTCACCGAAGATGAATCGCTTCATCTTCGGGTTCCAACGCCGGGTCTGGTGCCCGAAGTGGACACCGGCTTCCAACAACTGTCGCATCGTGACGACGGCCATGAGATGTCTCCTCTCCTGCGGTTTTCCGGCACGCCGACTCGCGCCCGAAGGCGACCGCAGGTGGACGACGTGCTGTCTGAGGTGGTGGACCCGGCAGCAATCGCCTCCGGACCAGCTCTCGATACTAGCGGCCACGGGCGGTGGCGCGCCCTTCGGACCGCTCGGACCTGGTCACGGGCATCTGAGCACCGACGATCGGGGCGCCAGCCGGTTGGCGCCGTCGAGCGGCACCAGCTGAGGCCGGGCGATCACGATGCCCAGCACCGGTGCCGGATCGAGGTACTCCTCGCCGAGGCGGAGCCCGAAGAAGAACCGGTCGGTCGTCGATCCGACCGTGGCGCCGGCGGAGACCGCCGCTCCGACTCGTACCGACGACCCGGCCAACCGGCCGTAGGTGGTCCGGTACCCGCCGGTGTGCTCGATGACGACATAGCGGACACCCGCCACGAGGCCGGCGAACGTCACCGTCCCCGCCGCGGCGGCGATCACCGCCGTTCCGACGACTGGCGAGTACTCCAACCCGCGGTTCCCGGTGCAGTACGGGACAAGTGGGGGCTCGAAACGGATCCGTCACGGGCGCCTGGATCGGGGGGACGAGACAGGGGGGCCTTGCGGCAGCGGGCGGTGTCAGCGCCGCTGACGACATCAGGGCCGACATCACGAACGCGGCGCCGACCGATCGCCCGCGGCGGCACCCCGCGGACGGGGACGGGGAACTCTTGACGACGGGCATGGCAGGACCTCCGAAGGCGTTCAGCCGGGCAGTTCGGGGCCGACACGAGCGGCGAGCGGCGACCGGTGGGTCGCGAACGAGCAGCCGGTGATCGCCCGAGGCCGGGCGCGTGCTGCAACCGGGCGGTCAGGCCCGCGGGTGCGATCGCTCGTAGACCGAGCGGAGCCGTTCCTTGCTCACATGGGTGTAGCGCTGGGTGGTGGACACGTTCGCGTGGCCGAGGAGCTCTTGCACCACACGGAGATCGGCACCGCCATCGAGGAGATGCGTCGCGAAGGTGTGGCGAAGGGCGTGGGGGTGGGTGGGTTCGGCCGACCGCCGATCGAGGAGCCGGCGAACGTCGCGGGGCCCGAGCCGACGGCCCCGCCGGTTGATGAACACCGCAGCACCCGCCCCCTGGCCACTCGGCTCCGATGGGATCGAGGCGATCGCCTCGCCGCGGACCCCGAGCCACGCTCGTACGGCCGTGACCGCCGGATCGGACATCGGTACTCGGCGTTGCTTGGAGCCCTTGCCCCAGACAGTGAGGGCGCCCGCCGCCAGGTCGAGGCGATCCAGATCGAGGCCGCAGAGCTCGGCGACCCGTAGGCCGCTGCCGTACAGGACCTCGAGCACGGCGTCGTCGCGACGCGTGACCCATGCCGGCTCGGAGGGTGACGGCTCCCCCGGCGCCAGCAACGCAGCGACGTCTTGGTGGCCGAGCACTCGGGGAAGGCGGCCGTCGCCAGTGGGCGCCCGCAGTTCCGCCGAGGGGTCGATGTCGATGACGCCACGGCGCCGCGCCCAGGCGAAGTACCGCCGCAGCGCAGAGGCCTTGCGCGCCACCGTCCGCTTCGCGAACCGCCGGGTGGCGAGGTGGGCGAGGAACCGTCGCAGCACCAGCCGGTCGACCTGATCCGGTCCGGTGATCCCTCCCCGCTCGGCCCATTCGACGAACCCGTCGAGATCGGATCGATAGGCGTGGAGGGTGTTCGGCGCGGCGCTCGTGAGCGAGGCGACGAAGTCGTCGAGGTGCCAGGCCATGGATGCACGGTACCCATCGCTCACTGTCGCACGGAGGCATCGAGGGGTTCGTACCAGCCGCCCGTCTCGGCCAACCACCCGGCGGCCTCCAACCGACCGACGGCCACCGCGACGACCGCGAGTGGCAAGCCGGTTCGCAGCAGCAGCTGATCGAGGGTGAGCGGGTCGCCGCCGAACGCGTCGAGGACAGCTCGATCGTCTCGGGTCGGACGCGGCCGCCGATCGGGCAGCGGCCCGTTCGTCCGCCCGGTTTCCAGACCGAGCGCGACGAGCACGTCGAGGGTGTCGAGCGCCGCGGTGCACCCGTCGGCGATCAGCCGATTGGTGCCCTCCGCAGCCCGGTTGAGCAGCGAGCCGGGCACGGCGAGCACCGGGATGCCCCGGTCGGCGGCCAGGCGGGCCGTCACCAACGAGCCGCCCCGACGGCGGGATTCCACGACCACGACGACCTCCGACAGCGCCGCGATCACCCGGTTCCGCGCCGGGAACTGGTCAGGGAGCGGCGGGGAGCCGGGCGGGTGCTCCGACAGCAGCAACCCACGCTCGCCGACGGCTTCCCAGAGCTTGCTGTGGACCTTCGGGAACGGCACGTCGTGGCCCGAGGCGACCACCCCGATAGGGGGCGCCGACCGGTGATCGAGCACACCGCTGTGGACGCATCCGTCGATGCCACGAGCGAGCCCGCTGACGACACGCACGTCGGCTTCGGCGAGCTCGCGGCCGAGCCGGAACGCCAATCGTCGACCGCCTTCGGTGGCATTCCGGGTGCCGACCACCCCGACCCGGCGACCATCGAGTGCTGCGAGATCGCCTCGGGCGAACAGGACGGCGGGCGCTTCGTGGTCGCCCGCCAGGACGGCGGGATACCGGCTGTCGGTCGCGAGGAGGACGTCGAGCCCGAGTTCGAGACATCGCTCCCACACCACGTCGGGCGGCCGCTGGCCGGCGCTGCGGGCGAACGCGGCGCGCAGCCCCGAGTTCCGGGCCCACCACGACTCGACCACCTTGTCGTATCGGTCGCCGATCGCGACGTCCCACGCCTGGCGGGGTTCGAAGCGCCTCAGCAGGCTGCTCGAGCGGCGGGGGGCCATGCCCGACAGGCCGACGAGCGCCGCGGCATAGGCCGCAGCTGGTAGGTCGGCGGAGGGCAGGAGGGGGGAGTCGGTCACGCCGCGACCACCTGGCTGGGCCCGACGGCGGTGCGTAGCTGCAGAGCGACGCAGATGCTCTGCTCGGAGATCTCGGTCCCTTCGAAGGCCAGGTCGGCAATGGTTCGGGCGACCCGGCGGACTCGGTGCAGTCCCCGCCCAGACAGCCGGCCCCGTTCGAGCTCGCGCCGCAGTACCTCGCGAGCAGCCTTCGAGAGTGGCGCCAGCACCTCGAGCTCGGCATTCGTGAGCCGCCCGTTGAGTTGGCCGGCGCGGGCGATCGCCGTCTCACGGGCGGCGAGCACCCGGATCAGCGACCGTTGCGACGACTCTCCGGCATGGTCGTCGAGCAGGCTCTCGACCGGCGGCCGGTCAACTGCGACCCGTAGGTCGAAGCGGTCGAGGATGGGACCGGACAGCCGACGTAGGTATCGCAGCTTGGCGGGTTCGGCACATGAGCACGAACCTGGCGCGCCCCCGCCACACGGGCACGGGTTCGTCGCCGCCACGAGCATGACGTCGGAGGGCAGCACCACGGTGGCGCGCGCCCGACTCACCCGCACGACGCGGTCCTCGAGCGGTTGACGCAACGCGTCGAGGACACCTGCCGGGAACTCGCCCATCTCGTCGAGGAACAACGCTCCTCGATGCGCGAGCGAGAGTTCGCCGGGCCGCATCGACGCCGTGCCGCCGCCGATCATCGCCACCAGGGTCGAGGAATGATGCGGCGCTCGGAACGGCGGATGACGCACCAGGCCGCCGGCCGGCAGAGCCACACCGGCCGCCGAGTGGATCATCGTCACTTCGAGCGACGCCTGCGGGGACAGCGGCGGCAGCAGACCGGGTAGGCGCTGGGCGAGCATGGTCTTGCCAGACCCCGGCGGGCCGACGAACAGGAGGTGATGCCCTCCTGCGGCGGCGACCTCGAGGGCGTGGCGAGCGAGTGGTTGACCCCGTACATCGGCGAGATCGGGTGGCGGGGCGGGTTCGGGCAGGCCGCGCTCATCGGGCGGATCGGGCCAGGGCGCGTCGCTGGCGAGCGCTCCCACGAGCTCGGCCAGCGTGCTGATCGGCCGGACCCTGCCGGCCGCCGCGACCAGGGCCTCGGCGTGATTGCGCGCCGGCACCACGACGTGGACGTCGCCCAACGCGGCCACCATCGGGGCCGCCCCCGCGACCGGACGAACGCTCCCGTCGAGTCCGAGCTCGCCGATGAAGCCGTGCCGGGCGACGGCGTCGGTCGGGATGTGGCCGGCGGCGACGAGCAGACCCACGGCGAGCGCCAGATCGAGGCCGGTGCCGGTCTTGCGGACGCCGCTCGGGGCCAGGTTCACGGTGACGCGTTGTTGTGGCCATGGGAGTCCCGAACTCAGGATCGCAGCCCGAACCCGGTCACGGGATTCCCGGCACGCCTCGTCGGGCAGGCCGACGATGGTGAAGCCGGGGAGGCCCGCGCCGACGTGGACCTCGACCCGCACCTCGTGACCCGACGCACCGAGCAGGTTGGCGGTGGGAATGGAAGCGAACACGACGCCCTCCTCGAAACACCTGGGCCTCGCGGCCCCGACGATGTGAGGAGGAACGAACCGGTTCCCCGAGCGGTGCGAGGAACATACCGGTGCCCGCCTCCAACCACACCCGCTCCGGCCCGGTGGAACGACGGCGTCGAAGATGCCAGGGTCGAACGGGTCGCGCCTGGGAGAATGGCCCCATGCGCGGCACCATCTGGCTCTCGGTCGGCGCGCTCGCTCTCACGGTCGGCGCATCCTGCAGCCGGGGCGACGTCAACGACGGCGGGGAGTACTGCGCGCTGTTGGGTGATCAGCTCCCCGTGCTGGAGGCGCCCATCGCCTCGGAGCTCGACATCGCTCCGCACATCTCGACCTTCGTGCTGCTGCGTGACAACGCACCGCTCGATGTCGAAGGCGACTGGCAAGAGATGGTCGATCTCACCACCGCTGCCGCCGAGGTCGATCTCACCGATCAAGGCTCGGTCGTCGACATCCAATCCCAGGCCTACTCGACGGCCAAGGCCGCCGAGGCGATCGTCGGGCATGCCGCACGGTTGTGCGGGCTGACGTTGCCCGCAGTCGGGCAGCTCCCGACACCGGCCGTCACGATCTCGGTGCCCGACCCGGCACCGGCTGACACGACCCCGGTGCCGGCCGAGGGCTGAACCCCCGCCCGATCAGCGGATCAGAGGATCTCGCCGCGGCGCAGGATGACCTTGTCGACCAAGCCGTAGTCGCGAGCGCCTTCGGCGGTGAACCACCGGTCGCGCTCGGAGTCGGCCGTGATCTGCTCGACGGGCTGGCCGGAGTGGTGGGCGATCAGCGCCGCCATGCGCTTCTTGGTGTAGACGAGCTGCTCGGCCTGGATGGCGATGTCGGCCGCCTGGCCCCGGAGTCCGGCGAGCGGCTGGTGCATCATGATCCGGGCGTTCGGGAGGGTGAAGCGCTTGTTGGCAGCACCGGCGGTCAGCAGGAACTGACCCATCGAGGCGGCGAGCCCGAGGCACACCGTGGCGACGTCGCACGAGACGAACTGCATCGTGTCGTAGATCGCCATGCCGGCAGTGACCGACCCGCCGGGGCTGTTGATGTACAGCCAGATGTCGGCGTTGGCGTCCTCGCCCTCGAGGTACAGCAACTGGGCGCAGATCTGGTTGGCGATGTCGTCGTTGACGTCGGTGCCGAGCATCACGACCCGGTTCTTCAGCAGACGGGTGAAGATGTCGGCACGGGAGTCCGTGCCGACGTCGAGTGCGAAGGGGACCGTGGGATCAGCCATGCGGCGAGGCTACCGCCGAGCGTGGCGGGATGCTGGGCACGGCCCGGCGTCAGCGTCCGGTTGTCCGACGGGGCACCGACCGCCGATGATGGGCGGCGATGGATCACCACCGGTTCCCGTCCGCAGACGAACTACTGGCGAACAACGCCCGTTATGTGGAGGCGTTCGCCGACCGCGGCCTGAGCCTGGCACCCAGCCGCCGACTGGCCATCGTCGCCTGCATGGACTCCCGGATGGACATCTTCTTGATGCTGGGCCTCGGCCACGGCGAGGCCCACATCATCCGCAACGCCGGCGGCGTGGTCACCGACGACGTGATCCGGTCGCTCGTGCTGTCGCAGCGGCTGCTCGGGACCGAGGAGATCATCCTCATCCACCACACCGATTGCGGGCTCCAGAAGACCACCGAAGAGGAGCTCAAGGCCGCCGTCGAGGCCGACACGGGCATCCGCCCCGGATGGTCGGTCGAATCGTTCACCGATCCGTTCCAGAACGTGCGCCAGAGCATGAGCCGGTTGCACAGCAACCCGTTCGTGCAGGCCAAGTCGCACGTGCGTGGCTTCGTCTACGACGTCGAGACGGGCCGGCTCATCGAGGTCGAGGCCGATCCCCGGCACTCCATCGGCTGAACCCGGAGGCTCGCTCAGGTGGCGGGCCCGCGTCCCCAGACGAACAGGTTGTTCAACCCGAGCTGGAACCGTTCCCGACGATGCAACCGCAACCCGGCGCGCTCAGCGGCTTCGAGCAGCTGATCCGTCGTGAGGCCATCGTGGGCATCGAGATCCATGCCGTCGATGAGCCGCAGCTTGAGGAGCACGTTCAGCACGTGGTCGGTGAGCGGCGAGGGGACCGAGGCGATCAAGGTGCCGGTCGGCGCCAGGCGGTCGGCGACGGATCGCAGGAAGTGCTCGAGCACAGCTTCGGGGACGTGCTCCAACACGGCGAGGGCCACGACGTGGTCGAAGCTGACATCGGCCCACTCATCGGGCAGGTCCTCCGGAAAGTGCCCACGAACGGTCGCGTCGGTGGCGGACACCAGGTCGGGGTCGATCCCGTAGTACTGGCAGCGCCACCCGGCGAGCTGTTCACCGAGCTCGCCCTGGTGACAGCCGATGTCGAGCACCGCAGTGCCTCGCGAGATGTGCCGCATCGCACGGGTGAGCCGGGCCTTCTGGAGTCGAACGTCGAGTGGCCGCATGCCGACGCGAACTCTACGCGCGGCAGCAGGTTCGAGCCGGGTGTCCGCCGAGGCGACGGCACTCCGGACGCTTTCGATCGGCGCGTCGCAGCCCGCTCATCGAGCGACGCCGCTGAACACCACAGCGACGCGCTCGTCGTCTGCGACCTCGGACCGGCTGGCAATGAGGCCGGCCAGACCTGCGGTTCCGGTGGGGCTGACGGGAATCGATGTGTGGTCCTGGGCCAGGCGATGCGCGGTGAGGATCGCGGATTCGGGCGCGACGACCGGGCCGCCACCACTTGCGCTCATGCCGTCGAAGACGCCGAGCCAGTCGTAGGTCTCGTCATCGACGATGCCGTCGGCCGCCGAGGTGGGCGTCGATTCCCACGGCCACATCAGCTCCTCCCAGTGACCGGCCGCGGCTCGGGGGCCACCATGTTCGGCGGCGAGCGCCCACGCGCGGGCGAGCGGGGCGCACCCTTCGGTCTGGACGGCGTGCAGCCGCGGGAACGTCCCGTTGGTGGCGAAGCCGGCGGCGACACACGCGGCGAAGGCCCCGCCGCCGACCTGGACGAACAGCCGGTCGAGCGGGAGCCCCTCGGTGTGCTGCTCGAACTGGCGCACCATTTCCCAGCCGATCGTCCGTCCACCGTCGAGACACCACGCGTTCTCCGGGCCTTGCACGCTGAACGGAATCGCTCCCAAGCTCACCGCCTCCCGGAATCGCCACACACACGGGTCCCCGGGTGGATCGGTCTCTAGGCGGGGGCAGCGCACGACCCGTGCACCGAGCGCGTCGAGCGCTGCGATCACTTGCTCGCTCGCCCCCGGCGGGACGAACACCCTGATCGGCCACTTCGCCGCAGCGGCCAACGTGCTGGCCGCGATCGCCGCGTTGCCGCACGACGAGATGGCGAGCGTGGGGCGGGCGCCCGACCCGGCCCATTGAACCAAACCTCTGGCCTCGGCCACGAGCAGATGGAGGAGGATCGTGAACAGATGGCGGGCCTTGTGGGACCCCCCGACATTCGCGGTCTCGTCCTTCACCCAGATCCCACCGTCGGCCGTGAAGCCGAGCGCATCGGAGAGGGCATCGGCACGGGCGAACGGTGTGATGCGAAAGCCGGTTCCCGCGACGCGGCGCACCGCGTCGTCGGTGTTCTCGATCAGCTCGGCCCGGTCGTCTTTCGACATCCCGTTCGCCGCCGCGAAGGCGTCGACCGCGAGGTATCGCTGAAAGGCTCGGAAGGGATTCGGGTGGGCCCGAACCCGAAGGGGTGAGGGTGGCTGCACCAGTCGAAGGACATGGTGTGGCGAGGCCGGCGACGCGTTGGGGCACTTCCAGGCCAAGGCGACCGCGATGTCGATCGATGTGCCGCAGGTTCGGCACTCCCAGCCCCACGCGTGCCCGAGGTCGCCCCGGCGCGGCTCACCCACGGGTGACCCGTTCGTTGAACTCCGTGATCATCTCGTCCCAGACGCCGAGGTACCGGCGCAGCGACCGCCAGAACTCCTGGGATCGCCGGGCTTCGAACACCTCCACGGGGGTGCCCTGCTGCTCCACCCAGGTGTAGTAGCCGAGGTTGAAGATGCGGTTCCGATCGCGAACGGTGCAGTCGATCATGTCGGCGGTGTCGACCGCTCCGAGGTGCTCGGCGAACACCTCGGCGGCATCGACGGATTCGAACGAACCGTGGAACCGCCGCTCCAGGGTCTTGGCCCGCGAGCTCGGGTACAGCGCGCCGCCGTCGGTGGCGACGGTGATGACGGCGTCGTTCGCGCCGAGCCCGAGGAGCTTCGCCGTCTTGACCGCCGCGAGCACGTTGCACGTGGACGAGAAGCCGAAGTGCTCCAACGCCTCCACGACCTCGGTGGGGACACCCCGCCGACCGGCGAGATACGCCTGACCCGCGGGGGTGTTGTAGAGCACGTCGAGCTCATCGGTGGCGGTGTCGGAGATGCCCACCACGATGTCGGTGTTCATCACGTTGTGGATCAACGGGATGTGCTTGTCGCCGATTCCTTGGATGTTGTGCTCGCCGAAGCCGTTCTCGAGCATGGTGGGGCACTCGAGTGCTTCCACCGCGACGATGCGTGCTCCGTAGTCCTCCTTCAACCGGTCACCCGCGGCGATCGTGCCGGCCGAGCCGGTGGCACTCGTGAACGCCGCCAGCTGCAGCCCCGGGTGTGACTCGGCGACATGGTCGAACACCCGCCCAAGGGCCCGGCCGGTGACTTCGTAGTGGCCGAGGTGGTTGCCGAGCTCTGAGAACTGGTTGAGCACGAAGTTGCCGGGGTCGAGGGCGAGCTCGTTGCAGGCGTCGTAGATCTCCTTGACGTTGCTCTCGGTGCCCACGGTCTTGATCACGTCCTCGGCCGGGTTCGCACACCACTCGTCGAGCCAGTCGAATCGTTCCTGGCTCATGCCGGCCGGGAGGATGGCCACCCCGCGGCAGCCCATGATCCGGCTGATGGCGATCCCACCCCGGGCGTAGTTGCCGGTGGACGGCCAGATGGCGCGGTGCCGGGTGGGATCGAACTGGCCGGCGATCACGCGGGGTGCCAGGCACGAGTACGCGGCGAGCACCTTGTGCGCAGTGATCATCGGGAATCGATCACCGAACACCACGATGATCGGAGACTCGACACCCGTCAGCGAGGGCGGGAGCACGATGTGATCCGGGACGTCGACTCGGTTGCCGGCGAGATCGTTGAACCAGTGGACCCGGAACAGGTTGCGGGCATCGGGCGCATTCTTGGCCACGCCCGCCGTGACCGCGGGGTCGATCTGCGACGGGTCGGCGAGTTGGGCGAAGGTCGGCAGCACGATGCCCTGCTTGCGGAACCGGTCGATGCTGTTGGCGAGCGCCTGCGGGTCCACGACGGAGTCGGCCAGCCCGAGCTGGTCGACGAGCGCGGACGAGGGCAGCGGGTGGGTCATGGTCACGCTTGACACTTTGTCAAAGAACCGACCCGATGCCGACGCTCACCGCGGCAACTCCCCCGTCGCGGGAGCCCCGCTCCGGCCCGAGCGAGCTACCGATCTCACCGCCGGATTCATCAAGGCCGGACTTTGGAAACTGTCGCCGGCCGGTATCGTGGCAGCTCATGGCCGACTTGACCGATGCCAAGCGCCGCCTCGTCGAGCGGCTCAAGCGGGTCGAGAGCGCCACCGCCCCAGAACTGGCCGCCGAGTTCGGGCTCACCGACACCGCGGTGCGCCAACATCTCGATGCGCTCGAGCTGGCCGGGTTGGTCGTGCGCCACGTCGGTCCACCGAACGGGCGGGGCCGGCCGCCGGTGCATTGGCGCCTGACGCCCAAGTCCTCGGAGCTGTTCCCCGATCATCACGGCGAGCTGGCGGTCGCCATGATCGAAGCGATTCGCAGCACGCTCGGCGACGACGCGTTGGAGCGGGTGCTCGCGGCACGTGCCCATCGCCAACTCGGCGAGTACCGGCGCGTCATCGACACCACGAAACCGGTCGCCGATCGAGTCCGGCGCCTCGCCGAGCTCCGTAACGCCGAGGGCTATCTGGCCGAGGCCGAGGCCGATCCGGAACATCGCGGCGCCGTGTTGTTGACCGAGCACCATTGCCCGATCAACGAGGCCGCTGGTTCATGTGCCGGGCTCTGCCGCTCGGAGCTCGAGCTGTTCCGCAGCTCGCTGGGCGCCGACGTCACCGTCGAGCGGACCCAGCACATTCTGGGCGGCGACGCTCGGTGCGCGTACCGGATCAGTGCTCGCTCGCCGGCCTGACCGGATCTGACCCGGGCAGCCGCCACCGAACCGGGCCACGCCCCGCGCGGTCAGTGGGCGAGGGCAGCCGATGAGGTGGAGTGAGCCTCGACCTGTCGATCTTCGAGGGGCGAGCTGGTTCGCAGCGCACGCTCCTTGGCCGCATACGCCGCCGCGAGGCCGACGAAGGCCAGCGGGATGCACCACACGAAGATCGAGCGAATGGCGTCGGACAAGGCGTCGAGCACGTCGAGTCGCTGCTCGATCGGCAGCTCCCGGATGGCGCGCGGCTGGCGGATCAACGACGGATCGATGCGATCGTTGAGCTTGGAGTTCATGAGCGTGCCGAACGCGGCGGTCCCGACCGTGGCGAAGAGGCTCCGGCTGAACATCGACAGCGACGACGCGACGCCGATCTCGGTCGGGTCGACGGCGTTCTGGATGGCGATGGTGGTGATCGGGTTGATGATGCCCGAGGCCAGGCCGAGCACCGCCATCGAGGCGATCATGATGGCGAGCCGCACGTTCCCTTGCCCCAGCTGAGCGAGCCCGACCGCGGCGACGACCGCGAGCGAGAACCCGAAGAGCGACATTCGGCGATACCGACCGGTGCGCTGGATCACCCGGCCGGCAACGGACGCCGACACAAGGATGCCGAGCACGATCGGGGCGAGGAGCAGGCCCGACCTGGTCGGCGAGACGCCGGTGACGGCTTGCAGGAAGAGCGGGAGGAACGCGTTGGCGGCGTACAGGCAGACGCTGATGGCGGAGCCGGCGATCAGCATCGAGCGGATCAACGGGTCGCCGAAGAGGTGGAGGGGGATGATCGGTTCCTCGACCCGCCGCTCCCAGCTCCCGAAACCGACCAGCAGGGCCGAGCCGGCCACGAGCAACGCCACCGTGGGAGGAGCCGACCAGCCGTAGGTGTCGGGCGCCCACGCCACCCCGAGCAGCACACAGGTCACGCCGGCCGAGAGGAGCGCGGCACCGCCGTAGTCGACGTGCCGCTTGCGTCGCTCGAACGGGACGTGCATCACCCGGAAGGCAACCCCGAAGGCCACCGCACCGAGCGGGACGTTGACCCAGAAGATCAGCCGCCACGAGCTGTGCTCCACGATCAGCCCACCGAGGAGCGGGCCGACCACGCTCGACACGGCGAAGACCGATGTCATCATTCCCGAGTACCGGCCCCGGTCACGGGGAGGCACCATGTCGCCGATGGTGGCGAACGTGAGGGCGATCAGGCCTCCCCCGCCGACTCCTTGGAGCCCGCGGGCCAGGACCAGCTCGACCATCGACCCGGCCAGACCGCATGCCGCGGAGCCCACGAGGAACGTCACCATGGCGATCAGGTAGAGGCGGCGCCGACCGAACAGATCTGACAGCTTGCCCATCAGGATCGTCGAGATGGTCGAGGTCAGCAGGTATGCAGTTCCGACCCACGCGTAGCTCGACAACCCGCCCAGATCGCTCACGATGGTGAGCAGCGCGGTGTTCACGATCGTGCCGTCGAGCGCACTCAAGGTCATGCCCGTCATCAGGGCGATGAAGATCATCCGGATCTGCGCTGCATCCAGTGTCGATGGCGGTTCCTCGGACACTTGCATGACGCAACTATACTGCCGGTCACCAACGCATGGCGTCCTCGGGCGGCAGCTCGCTCGGCCCGACGTGGGCGTCGAGCCAGTCGTTCAACGTGCGAGCGTCCCTCCAGGTCTTGACGATCCGGTCCTTGGCGCGGCGGGTGTGCAGCCACGGCGCCGGCGCGAACTCGCGCGACGCGACGAGGCCTTTTCGGCGGAGCAGTTCGATCCGCGGGTGATCCTTCGGATAGCCCCGCGGCGCCGTCTTGAGTTCGCTGATGGCGCCCAGCCGGTACCCGGCGGCCGCCAACGCGGCACCGATCTTCGCTACTTCGGCGCCGCGATGATCGTCATCGACGGCCTGCCGGAACCGGTCGAGCTGATCCGATGCCATGGCGTAGTAGCCGCTGCCGACCATCAGCCCGGCCGCCGACAACTGGACGTAGAAGATCGCCCCACCCTCCCCCTCGGCCACCGAGCCGACCTGGGTCTTGTAGGGGGTCTTGTTCTTGGAGAAGCGGACGTCGTTGTTCGGGCGGAAGGTGCGGAACTCGCCGAACTCGGGCTCGAGCTCGGCGAGCAGGGCGCGCAGCGGGATTCGAATCGACTCCTCGTAGCGGGGCTTGTTGGCCTGCCAGAAGGGCTTGGAGTTGTCGGCTTCGAGACCTTCGAAGAACGACAGGGCATCGGGCGCGAAGCCCTCGAATCGAGCGTTCATGGGTGCAGCGTTGCACGGTGACGTACTGTCGGCGGACATGGCAGACCTCTTCCTCGGAGAGACCGTCGACACCGCAACGCACGCCCGGACCGGCACCCGGGTGAACCTGCCGTCGAGTGAACTGACAACCCACGGCGTGATCGTCGGCATGACCGGATCGGGGAAGACCGGGCTGGGCATCGTCCTCATCGAGGAGTGCCTCCGGGCGGGTATCCCGACGCTGCTGATCGACCCGAAGGGCGATCTCGGCAACGTGTGCCTGACGTTCCCGAACCTCGCCCCGAGCGACTTCCGGCCGTGGGTCAACGACGGCGATGCCGCCAAGGCCGGCCTGAGCCCCGACGCCTTCGCCGCCCAACAGGCAACGGCATGGACCGAGGGCCTGGCCGGCTGGGGCCTGGCTCCGTCGGACATCGGCGCCCTGCGGGCCACCACCGACTTCACGATCTACACGCCGGGCTCGAACGCCGGCGTCGCCATCAACATCGTCGGATCGCTACAGGCGCCGGCCGACACGGGCGACCTCGAGACGATGCGCGACGAGATCGAGGGCTATGTGTCGGGGCTGCTCGGCCTGGTGGGGATCGTCGCCGATCCGCTCGCCTCGCGGGAGCACATTCTGTTGTCGAACCTGATCGAGGCCTCGTGGGGCGCCGGGCGCGATCTCGACCTCGCCACCCTCGTCGGGCAGGTGCAGACCCCGCCGATCCGCAAGCTGGGCGTGTTCGAGCTCGACACGTTCTTCCCGCCCACCGACCGGACCGCGCTGGCCATGCGGCTCAATGGGCTGCTCGCCTCCCCGGCGTTCGCTGCCTGGGCGCAGGGCCCGCCGCTCGACATCGAATCGTTGCTCCACACCGCCGACGGCCGGCCGCGGTGTGCCGTGGTCTCGACCGCCCATCTCTCCGACGAGGAGCGGCAGTTCGTCACCACCCTGGTGCTGTCGAAGCTGGTCACGTGGATGCGGCGCCAGAGCGGCACGACCGATCTGCGGGCGCTGCTCTACATGGACGAGGTCGCCGGCTACCTGCCGCCGACGGCGATGCCGCCGACCAAGAAGCCGATCATGCTGCTCATGAAGCAGGCTCGGGCGTTCGGGGTCGGCGTGGTGCTGTCCACCCAGAACCCGGTCGACATCGACTACAAGGCGATCTCGAACGCAGGGACCTGGATGATCGGCCGGTTGCAGACCGATCGCGACAAGCAGCGTCTGCTCGACGGGATGAGTGCGGCCACCGGCGGGGTCGACATCCAGGCGGTGAGCGACACCATCTCGGGTCTGGGCAAGCGGGAGTTCGTGATCCGCCGAGCCTCGAAGGACCGGCCCGAGGTGTTCACGACGAGGTGGGCGATGAGCTACCTGCGCGGCCCACTCACCGCGATCAAGTGGAACTGCTCATGGCCGACCACGCCGAGACGGTGGCCCCGGCAGTGGCCGGCGCGGCACCCGACGCGACGGCTGCATCCGCGCCCGCCGTCGATGCCGACTCGACCACCGTGATGCCCGAGGTCGCCGACGGGACGCCGGTGCGCTACGTCGATGTCGCGGCACCGTGGCTGGCCGAGCTCGGCGGCGATTCCCACGGTGCGCGCCTCGAGGCCGCCGTGGTGGCGCGTGTTCGCCTGCGCTACGACGACGACAAGGCAGGGTTGGTGCACGACGAGGAGTACGAGACGGTGCTGTTCCCACTCGCCGAACCGGTCGACGTCACCCGGTCGATCGGGGTCGACTACGACGATCGCGACCTTCGACCAGCGCCGACGGGTCAGGCGGTGTACCGCCTCACCGACGCCCCCATCGGTTCCAAGCAGTTCTGGACACGCGTGCAGCGCGATCTCGTTGATCACCTGGTGCGGACCCGCCCGCTCGAACTGACGACCAACCCGCAGCTGAAGCTGTTCGCCCGACCCGGCGAAGCGCCCGATGCCTTCGCGCTGCGCTGCCGCAGCACCGCCGACGATCTCGCCGACGCCGAGGTCGCGGCCCTACGCGAGAAGTACGAGAACAAGGTCGCCAAGCTGCAGGATCAGATCGCCGCCGCCGAGGATCGCGTCGACGTGCTCGCCGAGGAGAAGAAGGGGCGCCGCTCCCAGGAGCTGCTCTCGACGGCGGGTTCGCTGCTCGGCGGACTGTTCGGCGGTCGCGGCGGTTCGCGGGGACTGGCCAAGAAGGTGCTCGGCGGGCTGGGCGGTGCAGCCGGGCGGCGGTCGCGTTCGAATACGGCGGGCGAACGACTCGATGCCGCGGAGAACAAGGTCGAAGCGCTGCAGGCCGATCTGGCCGAGCTCGAGATCGATCTCGCCCAGGAGATCAGCGACATCGAGGACGCCTGGGAGAACAAGGCGGCGGCGGTGAGCTCCATGGCCGTTTCCCTCGAGCGGACCGACGTAAGCGTGGCGCAGGTGGTGTTGGCATGGGTGCCGGTGGCGTGAGCCCTACGCTCGCGCTGTGTTGTTCCCTCGCGATCGTTTCCTTCGCCATGACGAGCTGACGGCGAGCCTGCACGCCGCGGCAGCGGCTCACCCGACATTGCTGACGGTCACCTCGATCGGCCGTTCTCACGAAGACCGCGACATCTGGCTCGCAACGATCACCGATGCCGCGACCGGCTCGCACGACGAGAAGCCGGCCATGTGGGTGGACGCCAACATCCATGCGACCGAAGTGACCGGCGGGGTGGCGGCGCTGGCGCTGATCGAGCACCTCATCGAGGGATTCGGGATCGACTCCCAAGTCACCGAAGCGCTGCAGACCCGCACCTTCTACGTGGTGCCCCGGGTGAATCCCGACGGGGTGGAGTTGGCGCTGGCCGATCATCCCCGCTATGTGCGATCGAGCGTGCGCCCATGGCCGTGGACCGGCGATCGATGGCCCCATCCGGGACTGCACCGCCAGGACATCGACGGTGATGGGCGCATTCTCTCGATCCGGCTCCCCGACCCGGCCGGGGCGTGGACCCAGCACCCCACCGACGCCCGCCTGATGGTGCCCGTACCACCCGAAGGAACGGCAGCACGGCGATATCGCATGCTCGACGAAGGTCTCGTCGAGGACTACGACGGCTACACGATCCCGACCCCTCGCCCACCCGAGGGACTCGACCTCAATCGCAACTTTCCGGCTGGATGGGGCACCGAGGTGCCGGGAGCGGGCGACTTCCCCGGTTCCGAGCCCGAGGTGTGGGCGCTCGTTCGAGCCATCACCGACCGGCCCAACATCTGCGGCGCCAACGCCTACCACACGTTCGGTGGGGTGCTGCTGCGTCCCTCGTCGACGAAGGCCGACGGCGCACTGCCTCCCCGCGACGTGTGGACCTGGAAACAGCTCGGGCAGCAGGGCACCGAGCTCACCTCGTACCCGGTGCACTCGGTGTTCGAGGACTTCACGTGGGACAAGTCCGAGACGATGTCGGGTGCGGCCGACGACTGGATGTACGAGCACTTCGGGGTGTTCTCGTGGACCACCGAGTTTTGGGACGTGATCCACGCTGCCACCGGAGAGCGGGCGCCCACCTCGATCTGGTACGTGTCGATCGAACCGGACTTGGAGCTCCGGGTGCTGCACTGGTTCGACGAGCATCACCCCGGACACTTCGTCGACTGGTACCCGTTCGATCACCCGCAACTCGGCGCGGTGGAGTTGGGAGGCTGGGACTCGTTCCGGTCGTGGAGCAATCCCCCGCTCACGCTGCTGGCTGCCGAGGTCGAGCACCACCCACGGTTCGCCGTCCTCCATGCGCTCGCTTCGCCTCGCCTCGTGATCGAGCAGGTCACCGCCGAGGCACTCGGTACGGGGGTGTGGCGGGTACGAGCGGGCATCGCAAACGTCGGCTGGTTGCCGACCACGGTGACGGAGTGGGCGGCGAAGCATGCGTTCGTGCTGCCGCTGACGGCTGAGCTCGAACTTCCGGCCGAGGCGGTGGTGTCAGGCGGACCCAACCGCCAGACGCTCGGACAGCTCCAGGGGTCCGCCGCCGCTCGCTTCAGTGATGCCAACGACGGCACGCCCCACCGGGTGCTGGTCACCTGGATCGTGCACGCCGCCTCGGGCGACACCCTGAGCGTCACCGCACGCCACCCCCGAGCGGGCACGACCCGCGCCACGATCACGCTCGGGATGAGTACAACTCGCCCGGAGCGAAGTAGGTCGGTGCGCCAGTAAACGGTGAGGCGATCCCGTGCGATGGCCGCACTGGTCGAGGGGACGACACCTCGGCTTTCACCGGTGGGCATCGCGTCGGCGGCGAGCCGGTGAGCGGCTCGCCCCCCGCAGGAACGCCAGGGCGGCGGCGGCGAGACACACCAGCGCGGCGCACCGCTCGGCGAACTCCACGTCGTCGGCGAGTCGAACCACCAATACCACCCCAGCGAGTGCCAGAACCGCCAACCCCAACGCCACTGCGAATCGCTCGAACTTGGTGAACTCGACATCCGCGGCGATCGAGTGAGCGGTGGCGTCCTCGGCGCGCAACAGGCTTTCGACCCAACGCACCGGTGACGAGACCGCGACGACCATCACCGGAGCCCAGACCACGAAGATCACCGACAACCAGAGTTGACCTTGCCTGTCCAGTGCGCGGTCACGCGCGATCACTGCCGCAGCGCTGAACACAGCGAGCGCCGTGACGAGAAACGCCAACAGGGCTTTCACATACCGGATCACGATCACTTGCAGCCGGAGCAAATGACGGGCCAGACCGAACTCGACCTTGGCGACCTCCTCCGCGAGCGACCGGTCGCGCGATGCGAGCAACTCGAACAGTCCGTTGACACGTTCAAGATCGGTCGCCGACGCGGACCGCCGCAACCCGTACGCATCGAGCTTGCGATCGATCGAACCACGGCCACGCGGGTTTGGCGGCACGATCAACTCCAGCGTGTGAGGGTGCTCCCGCATTCGCTTCAGCGACTCCGCCGCCGGAGCGCTCAAATCGTCGACCGGCAACCGCAGACCGGTCAAGGTGAACCGCGGCGCGAACACCGTCGTCGACCCGCCGGACACGTGCTGGGCGTGGAAGTAGAACCGCGTCAAGTCGCCGAGCAGCAGGAAGAACACGACCAGCGGCAACGACAACACGAGCACCGCGACGATGGCGAGCAGAACGTGTGTCAGCGTCGGGTCGACGGACAGCAGCGTTCCAGCGACCTCGGTGATCTGATCCCGCATCATCGCCGGCAGCAACACCATCAAACCTGCGCCGGACAGCAGCGCAGTTGCTACCCGATGCAGCGTCGACAGCCGCACCTCGCACCGCTGCAAGAACGCACGCGCCGCCGCTCGATCCTCAACTGTCCACTCCTCGGCCACCCTCCCAGTCTGCTCCGTGCGGGGGGCGTCCGAACACTGCTGTCGACAGAGGACCAAGCGTGTTCCCTTTCGCCCGTTCGGATCGGACCTTCCGCCACCGCCGTCCGTTTTTCCCTCTGTGCACGCGACTCCTCCGACCCCAAGTCCTACCGAACCACACGGACTAGAGTCCGCCGCTGTGCGCACCCTCGCCATCGACCAGGGGACGTCGGCGACGAAGGCGGTGGTGGTCGAGTCGGACGGGTCGCCGGGGGTGATCGTCGAGGTGCCCATCCGGGTACGGCCGGGCGCCGACGGCGCCGTCGAGCTCGACCCCGAAGAACTGTGGGCCAGCGTCGTGGCCGCGGGCACCAGCGCGCTGCGGCAGGCGGGCGGCTCGGTCGATGCCGTGGGGCTCGCCAACCAGGGCGAGACCGTGCTGGCGTGGGACCGCGCGACGGGCGCACCGCGCTCGGCCGGCATCGTGTGGCAGGACCGCCGGGCCGCGTCGGTCTGCGATCGGCTGGCCGGCGATTGGTCGGACCGGCTGGCCGCGATCTCCGGATTGGAGCTCGACCCGTACTTCACCGCGCCGAAGGTCGCCTGGCTCCGCGAGCAGATCGGGCCCGGGCCGGTGATCACGGCGACCGACACCTGGCTGCTCCACCGGCTCTGCGGAGCGTTCGTCACGGACGCGTCGACGGCGTCGCGATGGTCGACGCTCGACCTCGACCAGGTGGCATGGAGTCCCGAGGCGTGCGGGGCGTTCGGACTCGATCCCGACGACCTGCCGGAGGTAGTGGCCAACACTTCGACCATCGGCTCGACCGGCGCGTTCGGGTCCACGGGTCCGGAGATCCCGATCACCGGGGTGTGCGTCGACCAGCAGGCCGCGCTGTTCGCCGAGTCGTGCCATAGCGCCGGCGAGGCGAAGTGCACCTACGGCACCGGCGCGTTCCTGTTGGCCTCGACCGGTAGCCGCCCCACGCGCTCGACGCACGGCCTGGTCGGATGCGTCGCGTGGCAACTGGCGCCGGGATCGTCGGAGAGGACCACCTGGTGCCTCGACGGGCAGGTGTTCACGGTGGGTTCCGCGGTGAGCTGGCTCCAAACGCTCGGCGTGATCGATGGACCCGCAGACCTCGACCGGCTGGCGGCCGACGCCTCCACCGGCGGCGCGGTGTTCATCCCCGGTCTGGCCGGATTGGCGGCGCCGTTCTGGAAGCCGCATGCCCGCGGTGCGTTCACCGGGCTCGGCTTGGCCACCGGACGAGCCGAACTGGTGCGCGCCGTGCTCGAAGGCATCGCGGCCTCGGTGGCGTTCTTGGCCCGCGCCGCGGCCGCCGACCTCGGCGCACCCCTCACCAGACTGCGCGTCGACGGCGGACTGACCCGTTCGACCGCGCTGCTCCAGATCCAAGCCGACCTCCTGCAAGTCCCCGTCGAGGTCTACCCCTCCCCCCATGCGACGGCGCTGGGGGTCGCCGCGTTCGCCCGGATCGGCGCCGGCGCTGCCCTCGATCCGGCCGCTGCAGTCGGCGCATGGAGTCCCGTCGCCGTGGTGGAGCCGCAGTGTTCGGGAGATGAAGCAGAGCACTGCCTCGCCACGTGGCGACGTGCCGCCGAGGCGACGCAGGACCTGTGATGGAACGCAGCCGGGAACCGGGTGACTCGGAACGGACGGTGTTCGACGTTGCCGTGATCGGCGCCGGTGTCGTGGGCACCGCGGTGGCCCGGCTGCTCGCCCACCACCACGGTTCGGTCGTGCTCGTCGACGCCGCCGATGACGTGGGCGCCGGCACCAGCAAGGCGAACACCGCCATCCTCCACACCGGCTTCGATGCCACACCTGGCACGATCGAGTCGCGGCTCGTGGCCCGCGGCTACGAGCTGCTCCGTGCCTACGCCACCGCGACTGGGATCTCGGTCGAGGAAACCGGCGCACTCCTCGTGGCCTGGGACGACGAGCAGGTCTCGAGCCTGCCTCGTCTCGCGACGAAGGCCGAGGCAAACGGGTACTCGCGGTCCCGTGTGCTCGACGCCGGCGAGGTGCGCCACATCGAACCCAACCTCGGGAGCGGTGCGCTGGGCGGATTGCTCGTTCCCGACGAGCACGTCATCGACCCGTGGTCGACACCGCTCGCATTTGCACGCGAAGCCGTCGCCGATGGGGTGGTGCTGCGGCTCTCGACGCGGGTCACGGGAGTCGACGTCGGCCCCGAGGTCACCGTGCTGTCGACCAGTTCGGAACCGATCGAGGCCCGCTTCGTGGTGAACGCAGCCGGGCTGCACGGCGACACGGTGCACCGGGCGTTCGGGTTCGAGGGTTTCACCATCCGGCCTCGCCGCGGCGAGCTCATCGTGTTCGACAAGCTGGCCCGGGGTCTGCTCCACCGCACCCTGCTGCCGGTGCCGACCGCGACGACGAAAGGGGTCCTGGTCGCCCCGACCGTCTTCGGCAACGTCATGCTCGGTCCCACTGCCGACGACATCGACGACCGTTCCGCAACGGGCTCGACGGCCGACGGCCTCGCCCGGCTGATGGCCCAGGGTCGGCGGATCCTGCCCGCCCTCGTGGACGAGGAGGTCACGGCCGTCTACGCCGGGCTCCGCGCCGCGACCGAGCACGCCGACTACCAGCTTTCCGCCTACCCCGAGGCCAGGTACGTGGTCCTCGGCGGCATCCGATCCACCGGCCTGACGGCGAGCATGGCGCTCGCCGAAGAGGCCGTCGAGCTGCTCGCCCGCTGCGGCTTCTCACCCGAACCGCGGCCGGTCGAGCAGCTGCACGTGACCACCGTGCCATTGCTCGGCGACCGCGACCATCGTCCGTTCCTCGACGGCGGACCGATCGTGTGCCACTGCGAGCGCGTGACCGCCGGTGAGATCAAAGCCGCGTGCGCCGGACCGCTCCCTGCGACCGGCATCGACGGGTTGCGCCGCCGGACGCGCGCGCTCAACGGCCGGTGCCAGGGCTTCTGGTGCTCGGCCGCTATCGCCGAGCTGACCGGGTTCACGCCATGAGCTCGCGAATCGATGTGCTGGTGGTGGGCGGAGGACCGGCCGGATTGGCCGCGGCGATCGAGCTTCGCCGCCGGGGCGTTGCCCGGGTCGTCGTGGCCGAACGAGAAGCGGAGGCCGGAGGGATCGCCCGCCACAGTGCTCACACCGGCTATGGCCAGCGCGACCTGCATCGGGTGATGTCGGGCCCGCGGTACGCCGCTCGCTACCGGGCTCTCGCGGCCGAAGCGGGTGTCGACCTGCGGGTTGCCACGACCGTCATCGACATCACCGACGCGACCGGCGACGAAGCGATCTCGGCGCAGCTGTGCTCGACGGCCGGACTCGAGGTCGTCGAACCGAGGGCGGTGGTGCTCGCGACCGGCGTTCGGGAACGGCCCCGATCCGCCCGCCTGATTCCCGGCGACCGCGGCCGTGGGGTGTACACCACCGGCGCGCTGCAGCAGCTCGTGCTCGCCGGGCGATTCGGCGGTCGCCGGGCGGTGGTGGTGGGCGCCGAACACGTGAGCTACTCCGCCGTGGTCACCTTGGCCCACGCCGGCTGCCGCACGGTCGAGATGGTCACCGAGCACGCCCGCCATCAGACCTACCGCTCCCTCGCATGGTTCTCGGCCGGCCTGCGGCGGGTCCCGCTCGTCACCGGATCGGCCGTTGCGGCGATCGTCGGGCGCCAGCGGGTCGAAGCCGTCGTGCTCGCCGATGGTCGCCGCGTCGAGTGCGACACCGTGGTGTTCACTGGCGACTGGATCGCCGATCACGAGCTCGCCCGGCGCTGTGGATTCGAGGTCGTCGGTACGCACCGGGCACCGATGACCGACCCCGGCCTCCGGCTCGATCGCCCCGGCTGGTTCGCGGCGGGAAACCTGTTGCACGGTGCCGAGACCGCCGATGTCTGCGCGCTCGACGGGCGACACGCTGCTGGCACGATCATCGACTGGCTCGATCGGGGCACGTGGCCGGGCGCCGCGACTGAGGTCGTGTGGGGTCCGCAGATCGCCTGGTGCGCCCCTGCGCTCGTGCGACCAGGCCAGCGGCCACCCCGCGATCGGTTCTTGCTACGGGTCACGGGACCTGTGCGTTCGCTGCGCGTCGAGCAGGCCGGCCGGGTGCTCTGGACCGGCCGAGTGCGCGGCGCGGCGAGCCCGAACCGATCGTGCTCGATCCCGTCCAGCTGGGTCGACCGAGTCGATACCGACGCGGGTCCGGTGGAGCTGGTGGCGGTAGTCTGACGAGCTGACGCGGACGTGGTGGAACAGGCAGACACGCCAGGTTTAGGTCCTGGTTCCGAAAGGAGTGAGGGTTCGACTCCCTCCGCCCGCACCAATGGCCCCAACGCCACCGGCGATGTGGTGAGCTGGCCCGGTGTTCGAAACGCTGTCCACGCCCGCTCTGCTCATCGAGTCAGCTCCGTTCGAGGCGAACCTGGCGGCGATGGCCGCCGCGTGGCCCGGCTCGACGCTGCGACCGCACGTCAAGGCCCACAAGTGCACGGCGATCGCCCGCCGCCAGCTGGCTGCCGGCCACCGGGGTTTCACGTGCGCCACACCGGGTGAGGTGGTGGGGATGGCCAGGGCCGGGATCGGCGACGAGCTCCTCCTCGCCAACGAAACGCTCGACCCGGCGCGCCTGCGCGCCATGGCCGAGGCCCGAGAGCACGCAGGGGTCGGCGTCATCGTCGCCCTCGACTCCGTCGAGACTCTGGAGGCGGGCTGCCGGGGCGGAATCACCGATGTCGTGATCGACGTGAACGTCGGGCTCCCCCGCTGCGGGTGTCGGCCGGGCGACGCCGGGCGATTGGCCGACATGGCCCGCACTCGCGGCCTGACGGTCCGGGGCGTGATGGGCTACGAGGGCCACCTGATGATGGTGGTCGATCCGGGCGAACGCCGAGCCCGGGTCGAGCGGTCGATGACCGAGCTACGGCGAGCGTTCGCCGACGTCGGCGGCGAGATCGTGTCGGCCGGCGGGACCGGAACGTTCGACGTCCATCGGCGCAGCGGACCGACCGCGATCACCGAGCTCCAGGCGGGCAGCTACGCCCTCCTCGACACCGCCTACGCGACGCTCGATGCGCCGTTCGCCCCGGCGCTCAGCGTGCTCGGGACCGTCGTCTCGGTGCAGCCCGGATGGGCGGTGGCAGATGTCGGGCTCAAGGCGCTCGGCATGGATCACGGCAATCCGTCGATCGACGATGCCGAGGTGCTGTTCTGCTCCGACGAGCACATCACGTTCCGGCAAGCCGCCACGGCACCGCGGCTGCGTCCGGGCGACCGGGTGCGGGTGCTGCCCGCCCATCTCGATCCAACCATGGTGCTGCACGAGTCAGCGTGGCTGGTGGACGACGACCGCGTGATCGACCACTGGCCCATCGACCTGCGCGGCTGGTGAGCCACGCGGCCGCCGGCGGATCAGGTGTGGGTTTCGTCCAACGCGGCGATGAGCGCTCGGAAGGCGCGACCGCGGTGCGACACCTCGTGCTTCTCGTCGTCGGTCATCTCGGCGAACGTGCGCCCGTCGCCCTCGACCGGGATGAACACGGCGTCGTAGCCGAAGCCCCGCTCGCCTCGTTCCTCGGTGGCGATGAAGCCCGGGCACACGCCCTCCACGGCGAGTTCTCGTCCATCGGGCCAGCAGACCATCGCCACGGTCTTGAACGCCGCGCCCCGCTCGTGCTCCGGTACGCCGTCGAGCTCGATCAGGAGCTTCTGGCGGTTGTCGAGATACGTCGCCTCTTCGCCGGCGAACCGTGCCGTGTACACGCCGGGAGCACCGCCGAGCGCGTCGACCTCGAGGCCGGTGTCGTCGGCGACGGCCGGCAGTCCCGTCGCTTCGACCAGGGCAACGGCCTTGAGCCGGGCGTTGCCGACGAGGGTGTCGGCATCTTCCACGACGTCGGGCACCGCGGGCGGGCGCGGCAGCAGTTCGACCGCCTCGCCGAGAATGGCAGCGATCTCGGCCACCTTGTCGGGGTTGGCGGTAGCGCTCACCACCACGAGTCGGCCCCACAGCGGCTCGGCACCCACCGGGACATCGCCGCTCATCGGCCGAGTGCCCGGCTCGCGGGTGGTTCGGCAAGCAGTGCGGACTGGACGTCGAAGATCCGCCCGACCCCGAGCTCGGCCAGGCCGAGCAACGCGTCGAGCTCGCTGCGGCTGAACGCCACTCCTTCAGCAGTTCCCTGCACTTCGACGAACCGGGCTTCGGCCGGTGATGCGTCGGCGCTATCGACGGGGCGCAACATGACGACGTTCATGTCTACTGCGGCGGTGGAATCCTCGCTGTAGGGAAGATCGAGCACGGGCACGCCATTGACGATGCCCACACTGATCGCGGCGCATGCCGAATGAAGGGGATGAGTGGTGATGAGCCCGTGCTGCATCACTCGGGTGAGTGCGTCGTGCAGGGCGACGTAGCCGCCGCAGATGCTCGCGGTGCGGGTTCCTCCGTCGGCTTGCAGGACGTCGCAGTCGACGACCACCTGGCGTTCGCCGAGCGCCTTCATGTCACACGCGGCGCGCAGCGAGCGCCCGATCAGCCGCTGGATCTCGACGGTCCGGCCGCTCTGCTTGCCCTTGGCCGCTTCCCGGTCGACTCGCTCCGGCGATGAGCCCGGCAGCATCGAGTACTCGGCAGTGACCCAACCCTTTCCCTTGCCCTTCATCCACCGGGGCACGTTCTCGTCGATCGACGCCGTGCACAGCACGCGGGTCTTGCCGAACGTCACCAGGACCGAACCTCCCGCCATCTCGGTGAAGTCACGCTCGAAGGACATCGATCGCAGTTCGTCGGCGAGGCGGCCGTCGGGTCGGGACATCGGTGGGGCTCCTGGTCGCTCAGCCCAGTTCGGGCGGAACCTCCACCGTACCGGGCACCCATTCATCGGCCGCGGCAAGTTCGGGACCGAACAACCGCCGGCCGAGATCGGCGAACCACGAGATGTCGCCGCTCGACAAGAACCGGTGCTCGGCGGTGCGACCGGTGCCCGGCCGGAGGAGCCCGAGTTCGCCGAGCTGGGCGCGAACCGCGAACGCCGTCTCGTCGGCGGAACTGACGAGCACGACGTCGGGTCCCATGACCTCGCTGATGACCCGGGCGAGGTACGGGTAGTGGGTGCAGCCCAACAGCAGCGTGTCGACGGCGGCCTCGCGTACCGGGGCCAGGAGCCGTTCGGTGAGCACCATCACCTCGTCGCCGGTCGTCTTGCCGCGCTCGACGAACTCCACCAGACCGGGGCACGCCGCGGAGGTCAACGTCACCTCCGCGTTGCCCTTGGCCTCGGCGACCTCGCGTTGGTAGGCCCCTGATCCAACGGTGGCCACCGTCGCGATCACGCCGACGTGACCGGACCGGGTTGCCTGGACCAACGCCCGGGCGCCGGGTTCGATGACACCGATGACGGGTACGGGGAGCTCGGCTTCGAGGTCGGAGAGCGCGGCGGATGCGGCAGAGTTGCACGCCACCACGATCGCCTTGGCATCGTGATCCTTCACCAGGCTCCACGCCAGCTGGCGGGCGAACGTTCGCAGCTCTTCCTGGGAGCGCTTGCCGTACGGGTACCGGCCGGTGTCGCCGATGTAGACGATGTCTTCGTCGGGCAACAGGTCGATCACTGCTCTCGCCACCGTGAGCCCGCCGAACCCGGAGTCGAACATGCCGATCGGCCGGTCCATGGGGGCCGAGGCTACCGGCCCGTCCTCGCCGGCCCGGGACATCGATGGTCCCAATCGGCCCGATATGGTGCCCGCCCCATGCTCACCGCAACGCTGCTCGCGCTCGGCGCAGCGGTGATGCACGCCGGCTGGAACCTGGCGGTCAAGACCTCCGGCGACCGGTTCGGCGCGTTGTGGGGGCAGTTCTTCTTTGCCGGCATCGGGTGCGCAGTCGTCTTCCCGTTTCTCGGCATGCCCGCCGAAGGATGGATCTGGGCCGGGCTCTCTGGGTTGATCCACGTGCCGTACACCGTCTACTTGGCACGCGCCTACGACAGCGGCGAGTTCTCGGTCGTGTACCCGATCGCACGGGGCGGAGGAGCCGCGCTCGCAGCCCTGGGTGGCATTGCGCTCCTCGGCGACGAGCTCAGCGCGATGGCGTTGCTGGCGATCGCCACCATCACCGGTGGGCTCGTGGCGCTCGCCGGAAGCGGTGCAGTTCGGCCGAGCCGGATGTCGGTCGGGCATGCGGTGCTCGTCGCCCTCACCATCGGCGGGTATTCGTTGTCCGACGCACACGGGATCCGGTCCACTGGAACCGGGGCGTACGCGCTGGCCACGTTCGTGGCCACTGCGACGTCGATCACGGGGTATGGCCTCCTGACCGGTCGGGGGCCACGCATGCACCGGGCGATGCAGGACCACTGGCGGCGCTACGCCGTCACCGCGCTGGCTGTCGTGGTGACGTACACGATGGTGCAGTTCGCCTTTGAGCGAGCCCCGGTGGGCTATGTGACCGCGCTGCGCGAATCGAGTGTGGTGCTCGCCGCGTTGATCGGATGGCGCTACCTCGGCGAGCAGGGCGGGCGCCGCCGCCTGGCGTGCGCGTCGGTCGTGCTCACCGGACTGATCCTGTTGGTGATCGCCGGCTGACTACTCGTCATGCCACCCGCTGCAGGATCAGCGCGACGACGGCGATCACGAACCCGGTGAGCAGGGCGACGCGGACACCGTTGGCGAGCATCTGGCGCCGGTAGCTGCGGCCACGGGGGGACGCCGACTTGAGGTTTCGGGCGAAGACCCCGATGGATCGGATTCGACCTTCGATGGTGAAGGTCTCGCCCGGCTTCGAGGTCGCCGGAATCCAGTCCGGGTCGTTGATGCTCATGGTGTAGCGATCATCCACCAACCCGACACATACGTCGAGATGATTGTGTCAGAAGTAGATGATCTTCTCGGCCTTGGCTTCGGCCTCGTCGAGATCGTCGGTGTAGGCGCCGGTCGACAGGTACTTCCACCCGCCATCACAGACGATGAACACGATGGTGCCCTCGTCGATCTCGGACGCGACCTTGGCCGCACCGGCCATCGAGGCGCCCGAGGAGATGCCGGCGAAGATGCCGCATTCGTTGACGATGCGCCGGGTCCACTCGATCGATTCACGGGGCCGCACGACGCGCTTGCGGTCGAGCAGATCGAATCCGTGCCAGGTCTCGAACAGCGGCGGGATGTAGCCCTCGTCGAGGTTGCGGAGACCCTCGACGCGTTCGCCGAGCGGAGGCTCCACGGCGATGACCTTCACGTCGGGCTTCTGTTCCTTCAGGAAGCGCCCGGTTCCCATGAGCGTGCCACTGGTGCCGAGCCCGGCGACGAAATGGGTGATCTCGGGGCAGTCGCGCAGGATCTCGGGCCCGGTGCCCTCGTAGTGCGCCCGGGGGTTGCCGTCGTTGGCGTACTGGTACGGCATGTACCACTCGGGGTGTTCGGCGTGGAGATCGAGCGCCCGGCGGACGGCCCCGTTGGAGCCCTCCTCGCCGGGGGTGAAGATGATCTCGGCGCCGAAGACCGACAACATCTGGCGACGTTCGATCGAGACGCTCGTGGGCATCAGGATCTTGATCGGGTAGCCCTTGATCTTGGCAATGGCGGCGAGGGCGATGCCGGTGTTGCCCGACGACGGTTCCACGATGGTCTGACCCGGGACGAGCAACCCGTCCTTCTCGGCCGACTCGATCATCGACTTGGCGACTCGGTCCTTGACCGAGCCGAACGGGTTCTGGCTCTCGAGCTTGGCCACGATCCGCACGTTCGGATTCGGCGACAACACCGACACATCGACCAGCGGGGTGTTGCCGATCAGATCGAGCACGCTTTCGTTGATCACCATGTGACGGCCTCCTCGCCGAGTGCAACACCCGGCCATGCCCGACAATTCCGACAGGGCTTGTCAGGAATCGTACCTGGACGGACGAGGAGGTCAGCGAGCCCGGCCAACCGGCCGTCCCCTCGTCGAGCCGCCAGCCGGCGCCGGGCACACCGTCAGTCGAGGATCAGCGCTTCTTCGACGATGGCTCCGTCGAGGATCTGGTAGCTGCGGACCTCGGGCGACCCGCGCTTGAGCCCCACGATGACCCAGCGCAACGAGGGGCCGAGCTGGTTCGCCACTCCCACGTCGGTCGGGCTGGGGTACGGCTCGGTGTGGGTGTGGCTGTGGACGACGGCGAGCAGCTCCATGCCCCGTTCCTCGGCGTCGGTCTCGGCGTGCAGGTAGTCGAGCGAGTGGATCTCGAACACGCGCCCCGACCGGGTGGTGTTGCGGCACGGGTAGAACACTGCGCCGTGGTCGCCGTGCCCGGCGAGCAGGCCGCACATCTCCTCGGGGTAGCAGTCGTACGCCAGACCGATCATCCCGGCGAAGGCGTCGGGCGGCAGGGTGAGCATGGCGGGCGAGGCTAGCGGTCCGTCTCCCGACCAGGCCCGGAAGCGGCCGGTAGCCTGCTCGTTCCCATGGCCGAGCAGGGCAAGAAGCTGATCGCAAGCAACCGGCGGGCCCGCCACGACTACTCGATCCTCGAGGAGGTCGAGGCGGGCATGGTGCTGCGCGGTAGCGAGGTCAAGAGTCTGCGCGCCGGGCACGTCCAGATCAACGACGGGTACGCCCGCATCGCCAACGGCGAGGCGTGGCTCGAGGGTGTCAACATCTCGCCGTACGGGTTCGCCCACGGCGTGGGTGCCCATGTTCCCGATCAACATCGCAAGCTGCTCATGAAGCGCTACGAGATCGATCGGCTCGAGGATCGCATCAATCAGGAGCGCCTGACGTTGATCCCGCTCAGCCTGTACTTCAAGGATGGGCGGGCAAAGGTGGAGCTCGGGTTGGCGAAGGGTCGCACGAAGGGCGACAAGCGCCAGGCCCTCGCCGAACGAGACGCCGATCGCGAGATTCGCAGGGCGATGGAACGGGCCCGCAAGGGCAAGTTCGACTGACCCGTACCCTCAGTCACTCAGCCGGGATCGGGAGCGCGAGCTGGATCGGGAAGCGCCACGATCGCTTCGTGCTCGATCGATGCGACCGGCCGACCATCGTGGTCGATCCTCACGTCGAGGATGGCGCGCTCGCCGCTGCGCTGGAACCGGGAGATCACTCGGCTGTGCACGACCACCACCTCCCCCACCGGCACCAGCCGATGGTGGCGGAAGTTGCTTCGCACGTGGATCCACGGCCCGCGCACGACATTGGCGTGGGTGACGCGGTTGGCGAGCGAGAGCCACACGACCGGATGGACGATGCCTCGCTCGGCGTAGATCGCGAGGTCGTCGCCGGCCCGGGCTGCGTATCCGAGGCCGAACTCTGCGGTGATCTGCGTCGCCAGGACGGGGAGCTCCTCCCCCGGTCGCAGATCCGGCGGTGGGCCACCCCTGCGGAGCGCCCGCAGGGTGGCGAGGGTGCCGCCGGGCAGACGGTCGGCGCGGGCTTCGACCCGCACTGCGTCACCGTCGAGCTCCGGCACCACCCACAACACGTCGAGATCGATCACGGGGGAACGGAAGCGCACCTCACCTCCGCCGCCCGCCAGCCAGTCCTCGCCCCAGGCCGCGACGATCGGGTGGGTGAGGTAGGCGTAGGTCGTCACGCCCGCCACCAACGCATTCGCAAAGCCCGCCGCCTGGGCGCCGAGGTCGGTGTGAATGGCGTTGTCGGCGTGCTCCGGCAGGTTGTGGGCGATGACCGACCACGGCTCAGGCGTCGAGGATGCCATGGCGGCATGCTGGCACGACGACGGGCGTCCCCCGGTACGCTTGGTCTCGCAAGACGACCACGGGGCTGACAGGTTTCGACATCAGTTTTCTGGCCGGGCATGCGACCCGAGTTGCTCAGACTCGCTAAACGGGGCACCAACAAGAATTGCCGAAGAGCAGTTCGCTCTCGCTGCCTGATTCATCAAGTAGTGAAGAGACATCGTGACCAGAAATGGCGCACGGGGTCGTTCATCCGCAGCCCGGCAACAGAAGCGGAAGATGGCGGTGGGGAAGACCACTGGCGTCGGGGAAGACCGATGACTGGACGGAAAGACGTCCCGAGCGTCATCGGGTAACCGAGGACTATCCGACCCGCCGGTGAGACAGCGTCAGTCTCGAAGTCGGGAATGGTCGTAGCAGGTGCGGAACATTGGCTGATGGACGGGGGTTCGATTCCCCCCAGCTCCACGAACGAAGTTTTCCCCTCGTGTCAGAGGCTATGCCGAGGACCCACTGGTCACAGGTGGTCGCCGCAGGCGGGCCCCGAGGATCCGACAGAGGGCGAGCGCGGTGCCCGGCACCGCCTTGAGCGACCGCGCTCGTGGCGCATGCGGAGCGTTCCCTCGGGGTGCCCCAGGGAAGTCGAAACCCTCGGCGCCCAGTCTGACGACTGGAGCCGAGGCTGACGCCCTCCCCAGGTCTCAGCGCGCCTGTCATTGCGCTCATTTGTCGGCGGCCAACCAGATCTGCCCAGGGCGGACAACGGCGGCGGCTCACTGATGGTCAAGGCGTCACGCAGCGTGTTGAGAGTGGCCTGACCGGCCGGGTGGCAGCGCCGGAGGGGCGGTCGGCGCGACGTCACGCACTATGGCAAACGTCGAGCGGCGCGCACGCCTAGCGACGAGCGTCTGGCTTCCGGAATGGCGTCTGCGGGAGCCCGATTTTCGGGCGTTGGTCGCGCTGGCTGAGTGTCCGGGATCGACCAATACGCCGGTCACCCCTGAATGGCTCTTCTAGCCTGGTCGAGTGCCGCGGCTGAGTGAGTTCTACGGGATCGTGATCTACATGTACTTCGTTGATCACAATCCGCCGCACTTCCACGCCATCTACGCCGAACACGAGGCGTTGGTCGCGATTCACGACGGTGCCGTCGTCGGGGGACAGCTCCCACGCACCGCGGCGAAGTTGGTCGAGCAATGGCGGAGCCTGCACACGAACGAGTTGGCCGCCAACTGGGAGCTGGCCCAGCAGCCCAGCGCCCTGTTGCCGATCGAACCGCTGCAGTAGCCTGAGCCTTGTGGAAGGACTTGCACGAGTGACGACTGTCGAACATCTCGGCGAACGCGTCCTCAGGGTGGCGTTCTCTGATGGTCTGATTCGTGAGCTCGACTTCGCTGGTTCGCTGCCTGGCGTGTTGTCGATGATCGACCACGACGACATCTTCGGGACCGCCACGGTCGACGGCGTGGCCGGAACGGTGTGCTGGCCGATCGGAATCGACCTCGACCCTGACGTCCTTCACGGTGATCGTGAACCGGCCTCCACCCCAGCGCCCGTGACGCTACGCGAGTACCGACTGCAACAAGCAGGCTGAACAAGAACCCCGCCGCCCCCATCTACGGGCGGGCGGCAGAACAGCATTCCGTGGAGATCACCTCGGCTTGAGATCGTCAGTCCAGTCCAGGGTGGTGATCACGATGGCACGTCGGCGACGCAGTGGGCTGCTGGGCCGAAGCCGGGCGTAGACCTCATCGGCCGGGTCCTGGCGGTCTGGCGGGCCACGCCGGCATCGTTGATGTTGCTGATTGCGAATCGCTCGCCTCACACCCTGGAAGTGGCCCGCCCGCGACTATCGGGCGTTCGTCACTCAACCCGGATCACGGGCATATCGGCTACTCACGAAGGCGGGGCGATCCGAGCACACGTTGGTCACGGATGACGAGAAAGGGTGGCACAGCTCTCCGGCTGCAGTCCGGGGCGCGAGGCGTCGGAAGGCGGCGACGGCACCGATACTGCACATGGTCTTCGGCAGCGTCATGACCGCGAACGCCAGGCGAATGCCGTGTCGTCTCCTTGGTGATGAGGCCTACGCGTCCTCGAGTGACTTGACACCGAACGGCTGCCGACTCGCTTGCGCCGCCCATTCCCGCAGCTGGGCTGCCAACGTTGCGCGCCCCAGCTCAAGGTCCTCGAGGTCGTACGGGTAGTAGTGCACACCGCCGAAATCGGCGGGCAGCGGAGCAGCCTTCTGTTTGAAGAGGAAGACATCCTTGCCGAGAGCATCGGCCAGTCCGATCTCGTAGTACACGTTGGGGTTCGGTACGGACACGTCCGCCACGATCAGGCCTGCTTGGGTGATGCTTCTCCACACGTTCGTGCTCAGGTCCCCGACTCGGACGATCGAGTCCCCGCGTGATGCCGCGAACCCGGCGTCCTCGATAGCGGGTTTGAACATGTCCTGGTACACGGCTTCGGACCATTGCTCACCGAAGGGCATGACGATGAAGACCTCGGGATAGTCCACTCGAATATCGAAGTCCGCCTCGGGGCCCTTCGCCAAGATGAAACGGCGGACCAGCTCCCGCACAGGAAGGGCGAGCTCGTACTCGTCGCCGACGCGATTGACGATCCCGGCGCGCTCCAGCAGGTCTTGGGTATCAGGCACACAATGGACGCCCGCCGAAATCAACTCGTTCGCGGTCAGAACGCTCGTGTCCCCACCTTCCCTGCGCCGCGCCACGCGGTAGAGGAGGTGGATCATCTTCCACTCTTGATGCTTGCTCACAGCCAGCTCCTCGGCGGCGAGTTGGTCCGCCCTTTCCCAGCTCCAGTTGGCCGGTCGCAACGGACAGGGCTCTCGATAGTTTCAGCTTGCCATGCCGACGCCGCGACCTCGGCCCACGCCTCATCGACGACATGCCGACGATGGTGCAACAAGCCAGACCAGATCGCAACGATCACCTGCCTCAAAAGCGCCAGAGTGGTCAGCGTGGAAGCAGGCGTTCGAGAACTCCGAGACCACGTCAGCCGCTACCTCGACCTGGTCCGCGACGGTGGGGAAGTCACGGTCACCGACCACGGCCGGGCGGTGGCGCGTCTTGTCCCCTTGGGCCGTCCCCGCCCGCTCGCACATCGCGGAAGGGCTGGTCACCCCAGGACGCACCCCGAAGCGGCCGCGCACCGGATGTAGCCAACCCGACGGGCTGCGAGGAGGTCGTGGGGTTCCGATCGGTGGTGGTCAGGAGCGCAGGCGCTCGTTGCGAGGGTCGAAGAGGGGTTCTGCGCCGACCGTTGCCGCGCAACGATCGCCGAAGATCTCGATCTCCAGCTTCGTCCCGGGGGCCTGGAACTCGGGGCGCACGTACGCAAGGGCAACGCTCTGGTGGAGCGTGAAGCTCCACCCCCCCGACGTGACGATGCCGACCCGTTCGCTGCCGTTGAACACCGACGAGCAGAACGGGGCGTCGGCGTCGCCGTCGACGTCGAGGGTCATCGGCACGAATCGCCACCGCGATCCGGCAGCCTTCTCGGCGACGAGGGCGTCGCGGCCGACGAAGTCGGGCTTGTCGAGATCGACGAAGCGGTCGAGCGACGCGTCGAACGGGGAGAAGCCGATCTCCAGGTCGGCCTTCCAGCCCCGGTAGCACTTGTCGAGGCGCAGGCTGTCGACCGCGTAGATGCCGAAGTCGCGGATGCCGTGAGATTCGCCCGCCGCCCAGATCGCGTCGTAGAGGGCGACCATCTGATCATTGGTCGCGTGCAGCTCCCAGCCGAGTTCGCCCACGTAGTTGATCCGCAACGCGCGCACGGGGCCGACGGCAGTGTCGATATCGCGGATCGACAGCCACGGGAAGGCGTCGTTGTCGAGCGACGTGGTCGTCACGCGGGACAGGACGTCGCGCGAGCGCGGGCCGACCAGGACCAGCGACCCGCGATCTGCGGTGACGTTGGTGATCGTCACCGATCCGTCGGCGGGGAGCGCAGCCTCCAGCACGTCGAGGTCGTGCCACTCGGCGCCGGCCGCCCCGACGAGATAGAAGCGGTCGTCGGCCAGGCGGCTCACCGTGAACTCGCTGAGCACCTTGCCGTCGGGCAGCAGGGCGTAGCACAGCGAGGCCCGCCCGACGCGGGGCAGCTTGGTGCACAGCAGGCGATCGAGGTAGGCAACAGCTCCCGGTCCGTCGATCTCGAACTTGGAGAAGCCGGGCAGGTCGAGGATCGCCACTGCGTTGCGGGCCGCGTGGACCTCCTGGGCGACGACCGTGCGCCAACCGTTGCGGCGGCGGAACGACAGCGAGTGATCGGTGACCACACCGTCGGGGTCGAAGTACGTCGGCCGCTCCCAGCCGCCGCGTGCGCCGAACGCCGCGCCCTTCGCCGTGAGCTTCTCGTAGAGCGGGGACGTGTAGGCGGGACGGCCGGCCGGGCGCTCCTCGAACGGGAAGCCCATCGCGTACTCGTGCTGGTACACCTCGACGGCCTTCTCGATCGTGTAGCGGGTGGTGGCGTAGGCCTTGTAGCGGCGCCGATCGATCGACCAGAGGTCCCACTCGGGACGGCCCTCCAGGATCCATTCGGCGATCGCCTTGCCGGCCCCGCCGCCCTGGGCGATGCCGAAGCTGAACGTGTTGCAGTGCCAGAAGTTGCGCAACCCGCGCTCGGGGCCGAGATACGGGTAGCCGTCGGGTGCGTACGGGATCGGTCCGTTGATCACCCGGGCGATACCGGCATCGCCGAGCAGCGGGACGCGCTCGCCGGCGTCGAGGATCTGAGGCTCGAGCCGCTCCAGATCATCGCTCCAGAGCATGTTGGCGAACTGGTCGGGGATCCCGTCGAGCCACATCGGGGTCGCCTGCCACTCGTAGGGGCCGAGGATGAAGCTGCTGCGCTCCTGGCGGAGGTAGTACGAGGTGTCGGGGTCGCGCAGCAGGGGCAGGGGCTGGGCGAGCGCGGCGAGCTCCGGGATCTCCTCGGTGATGTAGTACTGGTGCGACATCGTCATGATCGGCAGGTGGCGGCCGATCAGGTCCATCACCTCGCCAGCGCGGTAGCCGGCGGCGTTGACGACGATCTCGCAGTCGATCTCGCCAGCGGTCGTGGTGACGGTCCACTCGTCGTTGGCGTGCTGCACCAGCCCGACGACGCGCTCGAGCGCGCCGGACCCGGGCCCCGAGCGCCCGCGCCGCGCGGGCCATCGCCTGGGTGACCTGCGAGGGGTCGATGTCACCGTCGAGCGGGTCCCACAGCGCGCCCACGAGATCGTGGGTCTCGACGAACGGATATCGCTCCTTCAGCGCCGCGGGCGTGAGGGTGTCGTACTCCATCCCGTTGGCCCGGGCCATCGAGGTCACGTGGCGGAACTCCGACATCCGCTCCTCGGAGTGCGCGAGACGGACCGAACCGGTGACGTGGTAGCTGATCGGGAAGTCGGGATCCTTGGCCAGTTCGCGGTAGAGGTCGGCGGAGTACTTCTGGACCTTCATCACACTCCAACTGCCGGAGAACGTCGGCACGTTCCCGGCGGCGTGCCAGGTCGATCCGGAGGTGAGTTCGTCCCGTTCGAGCAGCAGAACGTCCGTGCAGCCCATCTTGGCCAGGTGGTACAGCGCGCTGCACCCGGCGATGCCGCCTCCGATGATGACGATCCGTGCGCGCTCGCTCATGGCTCCTGACCCCTTCGTAACTGGTTGTGTAAGAATACGCAGAATTACACAAGCCCTTGCACGGCCCGGAGACGCCCGATGACCACTCTGCCCAGCAACACCCGCGTCGTGATCGTCGGGGGCGGCATCGTCGGATGCAGCGTCGCCTATCACCTGGCGTTGCGGGGATGCACCGACGTGGTGCTGCTCGAACGCAAGCAGCTCACGTGCGGCACCACCTGGCACGCGGCCGGGCTCGTCGGCCAGCTGCGGGCGACCCACAACCTCACCCGACTCGCCCAGTACACGACCAACCTCTTCGCCACCCTCGAGGAGGAGACCGGACAGGCGACCGGGTTCCAGGCCCGGGGCTCGGTGTCGATCGCACCCAACGAGGAGCGGTTCGAAGAACTGAAGCGGGGCGCGTCGATGGCGCGATGCTTCGGGCTCGAGGTCGACATCATCACGCCCGAGCGGGTGAAGGAACTGGTACCGCTCGCCAACGTCGACGATCTCGTCGGCGGTGTGCACCTCCCCGGCGACGGAATCACCAACCCCATCGACACCACCCAGGCCTTGGCCAAGGGGGCGCGATCGCGGGGCGTGCAGATCGTCGAGCACGTGAAGGTCGAGCGGATCCTCGTCGAGAACGGCGTCGCCGTCGGCGTACGTACCGAGCTCGGCGACATCCGCGCCGACGCGGTGGTCAACTGCGCCGGGATGTGGGGCCGCGAGCTCGGCGACATGGCCGGCGACGTCGTGCCGTTGCACGCCGCCGAGCACTTCTACATCGTCACCGAAGGCATCGAGGGGATCTCGCCCACGATGCCGGTGCTGCGCGACCCAGACGGCTGCGGCTACTTCAAGGAGGACGCCGGCAAGTTGTTGATCGGTTGGTTCGAGCCGGTCTCCAAGCCATGGGGGATGCAGGGGATCCCGGAGTCGTTCTGTTTCGACTCCCTGCCCGAGGATTTCGAGCACATCGCCCCGCTGGTCGAGTCGGCCACCCACCGGATGCCGCTGCTGGCCGAGACGGGCATCCGTCTGTTCTTCAACGGCCCCGAATCGTTCACACCCGACGACCGCTACCTGCTCGGCGAGTCACCCTACGTGCACGGCCTGTTCACGGCCGCCGGATTCAACTCGATCGGGATCCAGTCCTCCGGCGGCGCCGGCAAGGTGCTCGCCGACTGGATCATCGACGGCCGTCCCCCGATGGACCTGTGGGACGTCGACATCCGCCGCATGATGCCCTTCCAGCGCAACGCCGCCTATCTGCACGACCGCACGGTGGAGAGCCTCGGCCTGCTGTACGCGATGCACTGGCCGTTCCGTCAGCCCGAGACCGCCCGAGGGGTGCGACGCTCGGCGCTGCACGACCGCCTGGCTGCACGAGGCGCCTGCTTCGGAGAGGTCGCCGGTTGGGAGCGGACCAACTGGTTCGCGCCCACGGGTGTGGCCGCCGAGTACGAGTACACCTACGGCCGGCAGAACTGGTTCCCGTATTCGGCCGCCGAGCACCAGGCCGTGCGCACCAACGTCGGGATCTTCGACCAGTCCTCGTTCGGCAAGTTCGTCCTCCAGGGGCCAGATGCCGAGGACGTGCTCAACCGGATCTGCGCCAACGACGTCTCGGTCCCGATCGGGAAGCTCGTCTACACCCAGTGGCTCAACGAGCACGGCGGCATCGAGGCCGACCTCACCGTGACCCGGGAGGAGCTCGACCGCTACCTGATCGTCACCGCCGCAGCGACCCAGATCCGCGACTTCACGTGGCTCACCGCCCACATCCCCGAGGGTGCGCGCGCCGTGGCCACCGATGTCACCTCGGCCTCGGCGGTGCTCAGCGTGATGGGGCCCAACGCACGCGCCCTGCTCCAGGGATTGACCGGGACCGATCTGTCGAACGAGGCGTTCCCGTTCGCCACGTCCCAGATCATCGATCTCGGGTACGCCTGCGTGCGGGCGAGCCGGGTGACCTTCGTCGGTGAGCTCGGCTGGGAGCTGTACATCCCGACCGAGTACGCCACCGGGGTCTTCGACACCATCGTCGAGGCCGGCGCGGGCATCGGCCTGGCCCACTGCGGGTACCACGCCCTCAACTCGCTGCGGATGGAGAAGGGCTACCGGCACTGGGGCCATGACATCTCGCCGGACGAGACCCCACTCGAGGCCGGGCTCGGCTTCGCCGTCGCCTGGGACAAGCCCGGCGGGTTCATCGGGCGTGACGCCCTGGCCGCCCAGAAGTCCGCCGGTCTGCGCCAGCGTCTCGTTCAGTTCGCGCTCGCCGATCCCGACCGGCTGCTCTACCACAACGAGCCGATCTGGCGTGATGGCGAGCTCGTCGGGCGGATCACCTCCGGGATGTACGGCCACACCGTCGATGCCTCGGTGGGGATGGGGTACGTCGCTCGTGCGGACCGCATGATCGACAAGGCGTGGATCGATGCCGGCAGCTACGAGATCGAGGTCGCCGGCGAACGGGTCGCGGCACGGGCCCAGCTGGAGCCGTTCTACGACCCCAAGAGCCTGCGGGTGAGAGCCTGACCGTGGCGATCCGCGCCCTGCGCACCGCGACGGAGGCGATCGCGCCGCCCGACCACGTCGCCGGTGACTCCGACGACGATCTCGGCTACGGAACGCTCGTCGGCGGGCGCATCCGGGAGCTGCGCAAGGCCAAGGGGCTGACGCTCCACGATGTCGCCTCCACGGTGGGGATCTCGGTCAGCTACCTCAGCCAGATCGAGCGGGACGTCTCCCGGCTGACGATCGGGGTGCTCAAACGGATCTCCGACGCCCTGGGCGTCCACATGAACTGGTTCTTCCACGGGGGTGCCGCCGGCCCGGCGGTCGAGCGCGACATCGTCGTCCGGGCTGCCAACCGTCGGAACCTCTCGTTCCCCGGCCTCGGGATCACCGAGGAGCTGCTCTCCCCGAACCTCTCCGGACCCCTCGAACTGCTCATCTCCACGATCCAGCCCGGCGCGGACTCGGAGTTCTACTCCCACGACGGGGCGGAGGCGGGCGTCGTGATCGAGGGGACCCTCGAACTGTGGGTCGGGGAACGTCGGCTCCAACTGCATCCCGGCGACAGCTTCGCGTTCCCCAGCACCGATCCGCACCGCTGCGCCAACCTCGGCCGCGCTCCGGTCAAGGTCCTCTGGGTGATCACCCCGCCTCACTACTGAGCTCGGCATCACCGCCCGCCGGGGTCCCGAGCCGCACCGAGGTGCCCGGGCCCCGCGCTCGCTCGATTTCGGAGCGCAGCCAGTCCCGGAACAGCACGATCACCTCGTCGTCGCGCCGCTCTGTCCGGTGGGTGAAGTACCACCGGCGAGGCTGGGCGACGCTCAGCTGGAAGGGCGCGACGAGCCGGCCGCTGCGCAGGTCGGCGGCAACCAGGAAGTCGGGCGCCAACGCGACGCCCTGACCGTCCATCGCCGCCTCGATCGCGAGGAGATACGAGTCGAACCTCGGTCCCGAGCTCTCCATGGAGTCGGGCAGTCCTGCGGCGTGCAGCCAGACCGGCCATTCGTCGCGCGCCGTGTACAGCTGCAGGAGGGAGTGGTTGACGAGATCAGCCGGCTGGCGCAGTCCGATCCCGGCGTGGAGCAGGGCAGGGCTGCAGACCGGTACCAGCCTGGCGTCGAAGAGGTGCGTGGCGTCCAGGCCGGGGCGTTCGGGCCGGTCCGTGCAGACGATGCCGACGTCACCGGCGGCCTCGTCGAACTCCCAGTCGCTCTGGCTCGTCGTGAAGCGCACCGTGACGTCGGGATGGGCGGCTCGGAACGAGTGCATCCGCGGGATCAACCAGCGCACGGCAACGGTCACGTACACCTGGATGTCGAGCTGGCGTGTCGCGCGCGACCGGAGCACTGCAGCGGTCCCCCGTTCGATCTGCCGGAACGCGTCGACGAGGTAGGGGTAGTAGACCGCTCCCGCATCGCTGAGGGTGATCCCTCGGTGGGCCCGGACGAACAGGCTGACGCCGAGTTGCCGCTCGAGGACGGCGATCTGGTGGCTGATCGCCGACTGGGTGACGGACAGCTCGTCGGCGGCGGCCCGGAAGCTGGCATGGCGGGCTGCGCTCTCGAACGAACGCAGTGCAGCCAACGACGGCAGTTCCATGGCCACGAGTCTGCCCCAACATGAGGTCAGCTCATGTATCGATGATCAGGACTCTCTTGTGAGGGCGGGGATTGCCTGGTCACATGGAAGTTCCTTCGGCTCAGGAGATCGTTCGACATGAGCGTTGCTCAGACAGATGGGCGTCGTGGCGGTCGCGCCGCCGTGCCAGGCGCTACGTTCGGCACCGCTCGCGCTCGACGTCCGGCCGGTCAATCCCGGCATGGTCGGTGGGCGGTACCGGCCCCTCACCGATGCCGACATCCATCGAGTCCACACCGCGGCGCTCGACGTGCTCGAGAACATCGGGCTCGCCGACGCGATCCCGTCGTGTCTCGACTACCTCCTGCCGAAGGGATGCACCCTCAGCGACGGGGGCCGCCTCTTGTTCCCCCGCGCCCTCATCGAGGACACGCTGGCGATGGCGGCCCGCCACTTCCCGCTGCACGCCCAGGACCCGAAGTACGACATGGAGCCGTGGGGGAAGAAGGTGTACTACGGCACCGCGGGGCAGCGGTGTACATCGTCGACCCCGAGACCGGTGCCTACCGCGAGTCGACCGCCCAGGACGCCTACGACATCGCCAGGCTCGTCGACACGATGGAGCACATCCACTTCTACCAGCGCACCGTCGTTCCCCGGGATCTACCGGATCCGATGGAGATGGACTTCAACACCTGCTACCTCAGTGTGAGCGGGACGACCAAGCACGTCGGCACGTCGTGGGTGCACCCCGATCACCTCCACGCGTCGCTGCAGATGCTCCACGAGATCGCCGGCGGCGAGGACAAGTGGCGAGCTCGCCCGTTCGTCAGCCAGTCGAACTGCTTCGTCGTGCCGCCGCTCAAGTTCGCCGCCGACGCGTGCAAGTGCCTCGAAGTCGCGGTGCTGGGCGGCATGCCGGTGCTGCTGCTGTCGGCGGGTCAGGCAGGGGCCACCGCGCCCGCCGCCCTCGCCGGGGCGCTCGTGCAGGAGGTCGCCGAGGTCCTCGCCGGACTTGCCTACGTCAATGCCATCAAGCCGGGAGCGCCGGCGATCTTCGGGCTGTGGCCGTTCGTCTCCGACCTCCGTTCCGGGGCGATGTCAGGTGGCAGCCCGGAGTCCGCGCTGTTGTCGGCGGCCTGCGCGCAGATGGCGCACTTCTACGACCTCACCGGCGGCACGTCGTCGGGGATCAGCGACGCCAAGATGCCCGACTTCCAGTCGGGGGCTGAGAAGGGGTACAACCACGCTCTCGTCGGCAATGCCGGCGCCAACCTGATCTACGAGGCCGCCGGCATGCACGGCAGCCTGCTCGGCTTCTCGCTCGAAGGCGTGGTGCTCGACAACGACGTCATCGGGGCGTGCCAGCGCACGATCCGGGGCATCGAGGTCACCGACGACACGCTCTCGCTCGACTCGATCCGGGCGGCCGTGATCGGCGGGCCCGGGCACTACCTCGGCTCACCGCAGACGCTCGAGATCATGCAGACGGAGTACCTCTACCCGGAGATCGGTGATCGGTTGAGCCAGAAAGAGTGGCACGAGGTCGGCCGGCCGAAGGTGCTCGACCGGGCCGCCGAGAAGGTCCGCGAGGTCCTCGCGACCCACTACCCCGCCCACATCCCCGACGAGGTCGACGCCCGGATTCGAGCCGAGCTGCCCGTCCGGCTCGAACGCAGCCGGATGAAGCGCCCGGTCGGCTGACACGTCGGTCGGCTCGTCCGGCCGCCGCTCGTGTCGCGGACGTGCCGAGCGCCGGGCCCCATCAGGCTCGGCGTCTACGGTGAGGCCCGCCACAGGTCGACAGGAGCGAGATGGTTCTACGCTGCTCGAGTCCGAGGGGAGGGCCACATGTCGACCGTCGACTTCGATCCGTTCAGTCGTGACTTCTTCGACGATCCGTCCGAGACGTACGCCCGGCTCCGGGAGGAGGCGCCGTGCTTCCACAGCGAGCAGCTACGACTTCTACGCGTTGAGCCGTTTCGATGACGTGGTGGCCGCGAGTCGGGACACCAAGACGTTCACCTCGACCCACGGTCTGACCTACGAGATGCTCAGCGACCCGGACTACGACATGTCGAATCCGATGAGCATGATCATGATGGATCCGCCGCAGCACACCCGCTACCGGCGGCTGGTGAGCCGGTCGTTCTCGCCGCGCGACATCGACCGGCGCGAACCGTTGGTGCGCCGCAAGATGGCCACGTACCTGGAACCGCTGATGGACCGCGAGGTGTTCGATCTGGTCGAGGACTACTGCGGCCCGTTCCCAGCGGAGGTGATCTGTTCGATCCTCGGCATCCCCGAGGCCGATCACCAGATGATCCGTCACCTCACCGACGAGAGCCTGCGGCGGGAGGAAGGTGAGGCCGTCGGCGGGAAGCGCCAGATGGAGGCGGCGATCACATCGTTCACGTACTACGCCCAGTTCGTCGCCGACAAGCGCGGGCATCCCGGCGACGACATGTGCACCGACCTCCTCGAGGCGCAGTTCGAGGCCGACGACGGCACGGTCCACACGCTGAGCGACTTCGAGGTCGCCGGCTTCATCAGCCTCCTCGCCGCGGCCGGGAGCGAGACGGTCACCAAGGCGGTCGGCAACGCGGCGGTGCTGTTCCACCGCAACCCCGACCAGTGGGCGAAGGTGGTGGGCGACGCGGCGGCGATCCCGGGCGCGGTGGAGGAGACACTGCGATACTGGGCGCCGTCGCAGTACCAAGGCCGGTTCTCGCTCGCCGACTCCAGTTGGCACGGCGTCACGATCCCTGCCGGCAAGCCGGTGTTCCTGCTCACCGGGGCTGCCAACCACGACCCTCGCGGTACCCGGACCCGGACGTGTTCGACATCGATCGCCCAGCGACGATGCCGATCACCTTCGGACACGGCATCCACCGCTGCATCGGCGAGGCCTTGGCCAGATTGGAGATCAGCGTCGCCTTCGACGAGTTACGGACCCGTTGGCCTCGCTTCCGTGTCGACGAGACCGGTCTCGAGCGAGTCCAGATGTCGAACGTGGCGGGGTACTCCAAGATCCCGATCGAGATCGGTTGATCGCGCCTGGGCTCCGAGGCGGCGCCCGTGCGTTCGACCCGCCCGCCGGCCTCCAACGGATACCGGATCAGTTCGCGCAACGGCAGTCCGAGCCCGTGAGTGTGCACCTTGCGGGCCGGCACGATCCGCACGAAGCAGATGTCGGGGAGCTCGAGCTCGCCCTGCGAGGTGATCGGCTGCAACGCCCCCGAGTCGGCGGCCGATCGAAAGGCGGGGTCGTCGGCGGCGACGAGCGAGGCCGACGCGGCGAACTGGATGCTCGATGGGGTCCCAGCGGCACCCGGCGGATCGGGATGCACACGTGCACGTGCGCCCACGCCGCGATGTCGCGCGCCTTTCGGCTCGTGCGCGCCGTGCTGACCCAAAGCTCGCCAGCGTGGGTCGCGTAGATGACGCTCGCCACGTGCGGCCGGCCGGCGGGCGACACGGTGGCGATCACGCTGAACGAGCGTTTCGAGATGGCGCGCTCGACCATGGCGAGGGTCGGTCGGGCGCGAGCGGTGTGCGTCTCGATGGGGTGGGGGCGGGCGAACGTCTCGGGCGTGCGGTTCATGGGTCCCAGCGTCCTGCAACGCTCGTCGCCTTCCAAGCCGCACGCCGGGCAGCCGGTGAGAGTGACTCGACGATCCGACGGCGATGGTCAGCGTTGTCGTCGTTCTACGACTTCGTGGTCGAGCGCGACCTTCGCGCCTTCAATCCCACAGTCGGTGTCGACCGACCCAAGGTCGACTCCCGAGACCCTAGTCCGACGGCGCAACTCTCCGAAGAGGCTGTCGCCAGTTACCGTGCAGCGGCTGCGGCCCTCGATCCGCGCCTCGACGCGCTCGTCGCTCTCCTCGTGTGCGATGGGCTCAAGGTCGCAGAGGCGCTTGCTCTGAACATCGACGACATCTTCCCGCAGGTCGCCGGCGACAATGATCACCGTTCGCCGGCGCGGAGAACCGAGACGAATCGTCTTGGAGCACGACAGCGCTCAAGCCGTCAGGCGATGCATTGGGCAGCGTCGGTCGGGCCCCGTCTTCGTCAACGAACGAACAGCGGGGTCGGAGGCACCACGTCGGCTGACACGGTTCGGGGCGGACCACCTCATCCGCCAACTCCGGAAGGCCGAGGCGGCCGAGGCGGCCGAGCAGGTGACGCGAACGCCTTGCGAAGATTCCACATCAATGCCCGACAAGCCATAGGGGACGTCCTTGACGACGTGCGTGATCGCGCCGGACTCGCCGATGTACGGGGCGTCCGACGATACGACAGAACCACCCCACGGCCGGTGTGACAACCCGGCATCGTTGCGGACTTCGTCGTGGACTCGAAGCGCCGTGACGACGCTGAATCCGATGTGGCTTGACCTTCATGTGGACACGAAGGTTTATCGTGATGACCGATGACGACCGCGCTGAAGATCAAAGAAGTGGCCGACGCCAGCGGGTTCAGCGCCAACACGTTGCGCTACTACGAGCAGATCGGGATCCTTCCCGAGTCTGAGCGCACCCCCGCTGGCTATCGGGTGTACGACCAACGAACCCTTGACCGACTGGCGTTCATCGCCCGAGCAAAGCAACTCGGGTGCACGCTGGAGGAGATCGCAGGCCTGACGGCGGCATGGGACGGCGGCCGCTGCGGCCCGATCCAGGATCAGCTCCGCGATCTCGTCGCCGACAAGATCGCCGCCGCTCAACGACACCTCGCCGAGCTCATGACCTTCACGAGCGAGCTGCAACAGGCCGCGACGGCCCTGGAACGCCACCGGCCGCAAGGACCGTGCGACAGCGAATGCGGCTGCATCACCGAGCCAGTCGGTGGCCGCGCGGACTCCCCCATCCAGACGATCACCCTGTCGGCCAAGCCGGTCGCCCAGGATGGACCCCCCATCGCCTGCACGCTTGCTCACGGCTCCATGAAGGGCCGGCTCGCCGACTGGCATGGACTGCTCACCCACGTCGACCGCCGCGACTCAGTCGACGACGGCATCCGGTTGGGATTCGCCGATTCGGTTCCCACCGACGACCTGATCCGACTGGTCACCGCCGAGCAGGACTGCTGTCAGTTCTTCCGTTTCAACGTCACGGTCGACACCCGCGGAATCGCCCTCGAGGTACGCGCCCCGGATGGCGCCCACGGGATCGTCGAGTCGATGTTCGGGGTACCGGCGTGAGCAAGAGGGAGCAAAGCGCCACCATCCTCGGCGTGGGAGTAGCTGCGTGCGCGGCGTGCTGCGCCGGGCCGATCTTCGGTGTGCTCACCGCGATCGGAGTCGGCACGGCGGCGGGTTTCGTCCTCATCGGGACGTTGGCACTCGTGCTCGGCGCGGCAGCTCTCGCAGTGGTCGTCGTGCGGCGACGCCGGCGCGCCGGCCGACGTCCTTCCGTGGAACGAGCAGTCGTCGACGTCTAGATCACCAGCCGCAGCACACGCTCTGGATTGGCCTCCTCGGGAACCCACTTCGCCGTCGCGGTGTCAGGAGGGGTGAGACTGAACCACGATGGACGACGGCGCGGCCCAACCCGATGCCGTGCTGGTGCAGCGAGCGCTGGCCGGAGACCGACGTGCCTTCGGCGCGCTCGTCGAGCGGCATCAGGCGGCAGCGATCCGGCTTGCAACGGTCATCGGTGGTTCGGTCGCCGATGCACCCGATATCGCCCAGGAGGCCTTCGTGAAGGCCCACGCAGCCCTGCCCCGTCAACGTGAGTCCGATCTCGTGCGCAGCTGGCTGCTGCGCATCGTCGCCAACGAGGCGAAGAACTTCCGTCGCTCGCGCTCACGAAGGGAGCGACGCGACGATCGCTTCGCCGCCGCGGTGGTGAGCACTCCCCTGGATCCTGCCGCTGCCGCAGTACTCGCCACCGAAGCCGATGCGCTGCTCGCCGCGGTGCGACGCCTGAACGGTCGCGACCGGCAGGTCATCGGATACCGCTACTTCGGTGGTCTTTCCGAGGCCGAAACGGCAGCCGCGCTGCAGATCGCTGTCGGAACGGTGAAGTCACGAACCGCGAGGGCCCTCGAACGGCTCCGCACCGAGCTCGGGAGCGAAGGATGACCGACTTGGAGCAACGGCTCTTGGCCGTCGCCGAGCTCATCCCCATTCCGCCAGCGGAGCCGTTCCGCGAGCAGGTACTCGGGCGCATCGCGACCCCCCGCCGACGTCCCCGAAAGCTGTTCATGGTCGTCGCAGCAGCGCTGGTCACCGGGAGCTTGGGTGCGCTGCCGGGGCCCCGCGGAGCGTTCGCACGGTGGCTCGGGTTCGACAGCGTGCGCATCGTGCCCGGACCGCTCGCGACCGCGCCGCCGACCAGCAGCGACGCCTCGTCGACGATGGCACTCCTGCCGGAGCTCGGACCCGCCGTCTCCATCGGAGATGCGGAGCAGGCCTGGGGCCTACCTGTCCAACTACCCAGTGCGCTGGGCGAACCGACGTCCGTACACGTCGTCGACCAAGCCGGTGTTGTCCAGGTCGTGGCGGTCTATCCGGTCAGCCCGACCCTCCCGGAGCCCGGCGCGCTCGGTGTCGCTCTTCGCGGCACAGCTCGACGCCGCGTACTTCTCCAAGTTCGTCGGTGACGAAACAACGGTCGAGACGCTCACGATCGACGGTGACCCGGCGATCTGGCTCGAGGGCGAACCCCACCAGATCGCGATCACCGTGGATGGCTCGGTCCTGCCCGACACCCTGCGGCTGGCAACGAACACGCTGCTCCGCCAGCACGGCGAGGTCGTGTTGCGGATCGAAGCCGACATCACCCGCACCGAAGCAGTTCGTATCGCCCGCACGTGGGAACCACCCGCCGCCTGACGGTGTCGGTCAGGTATGCGTCGAATCCCAGTCCTGATGTCGGTTGCCCTGCTCGTCGCCGCGTGCGCTGAGGCGTCGTCGAACAGCTCGGGCCCGGCGGCGACGGTGGCCACCACGACTCGATCGGGTGCGACGATCACCTCTACGGCCGGCTTCGACGAGCTCCCGACGCTCGCGATGTCGACGGCAACCGGCCAGGTCGCAGCGATGCACCGCGGCGAGTTCGTCTCCACCCTCAACGGGCTGCTCTCCCCCACCAACGACGAGGTCGTCGGAAGCCGGCCGTCAGAGCCGGACCAGACCACTGTCGAGTGGCGGGTCGTGCCCTCGGGCGAGCTGGCGGCGAGCGTGACCATTGCCGGCGATCTGTCGCTCACCGCCGTATCGAGCTCGGGCACTCTGGCTGCGCTGACCGATGCCGATCCCGGAGGTACGAACGCCACCACCGAGGTCGTCGTGGCCGACCGGACCAACGGCGAACTCGGGCGATGGAGCCTTCCCGGCAATCTCGTCCCGGAGGCTTTCGCCAACGCCTACCTTCCCGAGGGTGGGGGCATGCCGATCGGGGTGTTCGTCATCGAGTACCTGACATCGGGCGCATATCGGGTCCGGGTGATCGACACCACGACTGGTCAACTCGGGTTGCCGCTGAACCTGCGAGACAAGAGCCAAGTGGTCGACGAGGAGATCCACGCAGTGAGCCGCAGCTCGGTGTTCGATCCCGTCCAACAGCTGCTGTTCACCCTGTATCGAGGCACGACCGACGACATGCCCGCCGACGACTCGTTCATCCACACCCTCGGGCTGATCAACGGTGTCTGGTGCCTCGCCGTCCCGCAGGCACTCGAGTTGGGCGACCACGACGGCGCCCTTGCGGTGAGCCCGACCGGCCGCCTCTACGCAGCGTCAACCAACGGAACCGTCGCCGGCTACGAGATCGACGACATCACCGACATAGAGGCCGACCCAGCCGCTGACACGGTCGTCGATCTGGCGGGACCGGACGGAACCACTGTCGCGATCGCGGCCGACGACGACGAGGTCGCCGTCTCGATCGACGGCACGGTGTTCCGACTCGACCCCACCACGCTGGCGGTGCGGGACTCCTTCACGTGGGACATGGCAATCGAGGCACTTGCCCTGGACGATGGCGACGTCATCATCGCGGGGGCCCGACGCATCACCAGGGTCGGTCCCGCCCACGAACTCGAAGCCGAAGCCGTCCTCCCTGACGGCCTCGCCGACGTCCGACGCATCGTGCTCCTGCCGGCGGACTGATGTCAACCGATCGGGAGATCAGTCGCCGATGATGCCGCCGTCGGCGCGACGCACGACGATCACCGACGAACGCGGCCGGTTCCCCGGTCCGTCGGGCCACGAGCTGAAGGCCGTCGGGTTGTTCGGGTCGTTGACGAAAGTCGGCGATTCGCCCGGGTGCTGGATGCCGACGAACATCGCCCGATGATCGGGCGACATCGCCATGCCGGTGATCTCGCAGTTCGGTGGCCCGATCAGGAACCGTGCGAGTCACGCGTGTCTCGGTGTCGGCGACGAGCATCGTGTTCGCCCTCAGGTTGGCGTACTGCGGCCGAACCTGCTGACCAGTCGAAGCATCCGTCTGGATCCACAGCCGCCCGAGCGGGTCGGTCCAGATGCCGTCGGGTGAGCCGAACGAGTCGCCGACGACCGTGCCGGCGAAGGCCGGCACGCCGAGCGTCGGGTCGCCGGCGAGGATGAAGATCTCCCAGTCGAACGCCGTACCGCTGTGATCGCCTCGCTCCTTCCAGCGCACGATGTGGCCGTACTGGTTGGCGGGCCGTGGGTTGGCCGCGGTCCGACGGTTGACCCGGCCGCGAGTTGTTGCTGCACGTCACGTAGATCTCGCCGGTCAGGTGATCGTGGGTGATCCACTCCGGGCGGTCCATCTTGGTCGCGCCGACGGCGTCGGCGGCCTGGCGGGTGCGCACGAGCACCGTCGCCTGGTCGGGGAAGCCGTTCGCCGCAGTCAGTGGGCCGACACCGTGCACGAGCGGAAGCCACTCGCCGCTTCCGTCGGCGTTGAACTTGGCGACGTACAGCGTGCCCCGATCGAGCGGGCTCTCGCCCCGGCCCCGCATCTTGCGCCACTTGTCGGCCGAGACGTACTTGTAGATGTACTCGAAGACCTGGTCGTCGCCTGAGTAGACGACGACCTTGCCGTCCTTGGCGGTGACCGCAGTTGCGCCCTCGTGCTTGATCCGGCCGAGCGCGGTGCGCTTGACCGGCGGCAGGTCGGGCCGCATGGGATCGATCTCGGTGATCCAGCCGAAGCGGTGCGGCTCGTTCGGGTTGAGCGCGGCGTTGAACCGGGTGTCGTGCTCGAACCAGCGATAGCCGAAACCGGCGGCGTTGATGCGTGTAGCGCGCCTGATCGGCGGTCGGTGTCGTCGCCCCGCCGAAGTAGCCGTCGAAGTTCTCCTCCGAAGTGAGGTACGTGCCCCACGGCGAGGGGCCGCTGGCGCACTGGTTGACGATGCCGATGACCGAACGCCCGGTCGGGTCGGCCGCTGTCTGCATCAGCGCATGACCTGCCGCCGGACCGGCGATCTCCGAAGGGGTGAGTGTCGAGATCCGGCGGTTGTACCTCGATGGCACGACCACCCACGTGTCGCCCTGCTTCTCGATGGTGACGACCGAAACACCGTGGGCGGCCTGCGCCTTGCGGACCTTCTCCGCCGTCCACGGCGTCGTGCCGCCGACATGGAGCAGGCCGTCGTCGGCGTACTCGTTGTTGACGCACAGGACGCCCCGGTTGTGCGAGAGCGGGAACAGCACCATGCCGTCGCAGTGAGAGCCGAACTGCTGCTCCTGGTCGGATGACGTGTTCGATGCGTCGGAGTTGTACGCCGGGAACGAGCCGAGGATCGGGTCGCCATGACGCACGAGAATGTCGACGACGTATCCGTCGGGCACGGTGACGCCGTCGAACAGGGGCAGTGTCGGCGCCGGCACGCCGGCGAATCCGATCGGCCGGCGCTTCCGGCGGTCGATCCCGTGGTCGGCAGCCGCGGGCCTGGCTGCCGAAGCCGCCGATGAACGCAGCCGCCGCTGCGCCTGCGCCGGCGGCCATCACGGCTCGTCGGCTCAGTCGTCGATCGACGCATGTCCATGAATGACGGTGTGGTCGAAGGATTCGAGATGTCGTCGTCCCGCTCCATGACAGTCCCTCCCGAGGGTGTTGATTCCGCACGGACGGTTTATCACGCCGCACGAGGGCCCCGATGCAACCGGTCGGGGCGAGGCGTTCGGCGACGCGGCCGGTTGCACTATCGTCGCGATCTTGTCCGCCGGTGCGCGGTCTGCGTTCCGTCATTGGCCTGATGGCCCCGTCCTTGGCGCAGGGGTGAACGTGATGTTCGACGACTACCACGAAGGTCAGCGGGAGCTGCAGGATCGCTTCGACACGCGTCGGCTGGCCAATCGGCTGGCAGAGGCCGCCACGGACACGTTCGGGCCGGAGTTCGCCCGGTTTGTCGAGTCCCGTGACATGTTCTTCATCGCCACGACCGACGCCCACGGCTCACCCGACTGTTCCTACAAGGGCGGTGATCCCGGGTTCGTGCGCGTGATCGACGGCCGAACGCTCGCGTTCCCGGTCTACGACGGCAACGGCATGTTCCGTACGCTCGGCAACCTCCGGGTCAACCCGAGTGTCGGGCTGCTGTTCATCGACCTGGAGAACGGCACCCGGCTCCGAGTCAATGGCGCGGCAACCATCGACTTCGACGGTCCGCTCGTAGCTTCCTTCACAGGCGCGCTGTGCGTCGTTCGCGTCGAGGCTCGGGCGATCTTCGCCAATTGTCGACGGTACGTGCACGAGTACCGCAAGGTCTCGCCCTCGTCATTCGTGCCGAGGGACGAGAACGAGCCACCGGTTCCGGACTGGAAACGCAACCCCTGGTTCGAGGGCACGCTCCCAGCCAGCGACCCCGCCCACGATCCGCACCGCCCGACGGCACCGGCATCACCAACGTTCTAGAACTGATCTGCCCGGCGTTCCGGGCGGGGACGACGATGTTGCATCGTCGTGATCAGGGCCAGGGTCGACTCTGCGCCCTGATTGAGGTTCGGGCCACTCGGCGTGAGTCCATCGAAGCCTCCCCCGGTCACCGCGTCGGACATCGGCACGCCGAGGTCGTTGTTGCCTTCGAACCACTCGATCGCCAGATCGACCCCGGCTCGCCACTCGGCGTCTCCGGTCACCGCGTGCGCCCGAGCGCAGGCGTCGGCCAGCGCCGCGACCTCGATCGGTTGCTGGTCGAATGCGGGTGGGACGTCGTCGCGCCCGGCGCCGCCGACCGGCACCGGTGACAGGTGACCGTCGACGACCTGGCGGTCGAGCAGCCATCGCAGCAGCGTCAACCCGTCGGCGAGCGCTTCGCCGCGCCCGAGGCCGTGGCCAGCCACGATCAACGCCTCGGCGATCGCAGCGTTCGCGTACGACACCCGCTGTTCGGGCCACGGCCAGTGAGGGTCGTCGCCGATCGGTCCGATGGCGACGATGGTGTCAGCGAGCAGCAGCCGCGCCAACGAGTGACCCGGCTCGACGACGAGCAACTCGGATGCGCCGAGGGCTGCGAACGCCATGGCCCGGCGATGGGGCGAACGTTGCCGAACGGCATGACCGAAGTACGACACGGCGCTCTCCCGCATCGACCGGTCGGGCGCGAGATGAGCAGCTGTGCCGAAGGCCCACATGCTCCGCCCCCAGCAATCCTCGACACCAGGCCGGCCGTGCCAGCGGCCGTCAGCACTGCGGCGATTACGAGCTCGACCCGTGACCCCCTGGGCGTCACGGAGAAAACGGAAGCACACTCGGGCGAGCTCGTACAGCTCCCGGTCGGGCACGGGTTCTCTGACGATGGCGATCAGCAGGCGTGCGACATCGTCGGTGCAGAAGCCCTCGGACCGGCGAGGAACGGCGTGGTCGGCGTGCTCGAAGATCCCGCCGGTCGGGTCGCTCATCGCCAGCACGTGACGCCACGCAGGCAGCATCGGTGCTCGTGGGACAGACATCAGCGGTGAGGCGGTGATTCGATTCACGCCGACACCTCGCGCTCACCCACGTAGCCGGACACGAGCCCCGCGCCGACGGCGTCGTATCGAGCGGCCACTGCTGCCCACGACAGATCGGGGGCCAAGCGGCGAGCTTCGGCCGCCATCGCACGCGCTCGTTCCGGGTTGTCCAACACGGTTCGGATGGCCGCTGCCAATGCGCTGGGATCGCGTTGCGGCACCACGATGCCCGCTCCGCTGGCCAACAGTTCCACGGCGTGGGGAAACGCCGTTGAAACGACCGGCCGGCCGGCGGCAATGGCGTCCACCAGCACCCCAGAGGTGACCTGGTCGTCTGAGTCGTAGGGCAGGACCACCAGATCGGCGGAACGAATGAGATCAGTCAACGACTCGAGGTCGCGATAGGAATCGTCGAATCGGATTCTCGACCCGGACCCGCTCCGCAGAGCGCGTTCGAGCAGCATCTCGCGGTACTGCTCTCCAGCGTGCTCGCGAACCTTGGGGTGCGTGGCGCCGGCGATCAGATAGGTCGGCGCCGGGTCGAGATCATCGAGCTCGGCGAACGCATCGATCGCCCACTCGATGCCTTTTCCAGGCCCGAGCAATCCCCACGTGAGCAAGCGCGGGCGATGGTCGTCAGCGTGTCGGCCCTCTCCGTTGGTCGAGGCTGACGCCGTCCAGGTGGCGACCCTCGTCGTGGTCGTGGTCGATGGTGGCGTCGCCGCGCCGTGGGGGATCACGATCACTTTGTCGCGAGCAACTTCGAATCCGTCGATCAGCCGCGTGCGAGCGGTGACGGTCATCACCACGACGACGTCGGCACGGGCACATGCCCGTTCGAGCACCGATCGCTGCCCGGCGGACGGCTCGTTGACGACGGTGTGGGCGATGAGCATGATCGGGACCGTGATCTCGTCCATCAGGCTGATGATGTTCTCGCCGTCCGGACCGTCGTAGATGCCGTACTCGTGTTGCACGATCACCACATCGGTTGCGTTGAGAGCCTCTGCCCACGCCTTCCGTCCGGCCGCCGAGCCGTCGCCCAGGGACGCGACCACGAGTGAATCCTCGAGGAGCGGCACTGGGCCGCACCTCACCACATCGACCGTGGCACCGTGCGCAACGAGACCCGCGCTCAGCGCCGCTGCGAAGGTGGCGATCCCGCAGGCCGTCGGCGGAAACGTCGACAGCATTCCGAACGATCGAACGAGGGATTCGCCCTCGTCCGTCTGGGCGCAGGTGATCGGGTCATACAAGTCGTGCTCCTCGCGTCGGCTCAGTCAAGGCGACCGGCAAGCGAAAGGCGACTGACCCCAACGGCCGTCCGGCCCAAGCGAGGCGCACTCATCCAAGAAGGATTCACTCACCCTACCGGGGACGCCGAGCGGCCGTGCCCCGTACGCTGCCCTCATCACCACGAAACCCGCCGGGGCTCACCACGTCGGCTCTCCACTCCGCATCGCCGTGCTCGCACCGCTCGCCTGGCGAACACCCCCGCACCACTACGGGCCATGGGAGCAGTTCGCCTCGCTGCTCACCGAAGGGCTCGTCGCTGCTGGGCATCAGGTGACCCTGTTCGCCACCGCCGATTCGGTGACTTCCGCCACGTTGTCCGCCACGAGTCGCCATGGGTGGTCCGAGGACGCATCGATCGATCCCAAGGTCGCCGAGTGCACGCACATCGCATCCCTGTTCGAGCGCGCCGACGAGTTCGACATCATCCACAACAGCTTCGACTTCCTGCCACTCACCTACTCCGGTCTCGTCGACACCCCGGTCGTCACCACGATCCACGGGTTCTCGTCTCCCCGCATCGTGCCGGTGTACGAGCGCTATGACGCCACCACCCACTACGTCGCCATCAGCGACAGCGACCGACACCCCCGACTGAACTACGCCGCCACCATCCATCACGGCATCAACACGAGCGAGTTCTTCGTCGCCGACGAGCCCGGCCCGCACCTGCTGTACTTCGGCCGCATCCACCCTGACAAGGGGACCGCCCACGCGATCGACGTCGCCAAACGAAGCGGACGTCGACTCGACATCGCTGGCATCATCCAAGACCACGACTACTTCCGCGACCACGTCGAGCCCCACATCGACGGCGAACAGATCCGCTACATCGGAGCAATCGACGCATCACGCCGCGCCGCGACGTTGAGCAAGGCCCACGCCCTGTTGCATCTCATCGATTTCGACGAACCATTCGGGTACAGCGTGGTCGAAGCCATGGCGTGCGGCACACCGGTCATCGCCTCTGCGCGCGGCTCGATGCCGGAACTCATCGACGATCACCGAACTGGCTTCCTGGTCACCGGCATCGACGGAGCCGTCGACGCCACGAACGCCGTGACGCGACTCGACCGAGTCAGTATCCGACACTCCACCATCGAGCGGTTCGACGTGTCCACGATGGTCGACAAGTACGTCGCCGTCTACCGGACCATCCTCGACGGGACCACCACCGGGCGATGGACGGGTCCCAGTAGATCGCTCGGAGATGGGCGCCACTGAGGTTTGTGGTGTGCTGTCAGGCATGGCCGACACCGCTGATCGAGTTTCGTTCGGCACCGCCGCAACGTTGTGTGCAGCGGCGGGGCTGCACGTCGCGTGGAGCCGAGGCTCGTCGTTCCCGTTCGCGTCGACCGCCGAGATGACTGACGCGGTGGTGGGGTCGACTGTCCCCCCATCCCGAACTGCGTGCCTCCTGGTGGCCACCCTCTTGGGTCTCCTCGGCTTGCTGGTCGCTCTCGGTCCGCGTGCTGCTCTTGGGCGCCGACTGCTCCACGGCGCAGCGGTGGCGCTCGCTGCCCGCGCCGTCGTCGGATTTGCGGGTCGCACCGATCTGCTGGTCAAAGGGAGCGTGTCGCCGTCGTTCCGTCGCAACGACCGCCGGATCTTCGCGCCGTTGTGTGCGCTCTTGTCGTGCGGGGTGCTGGTGTCGTCCTCACGTCGTCGATGACCGCTCGTCGGTGCGGTGATCGCTGGTCGCGCCAGGAGGTTCATCTGGTGAGCCCGGGCTGAGCCGCGGGACGTTCGCCTATGTCGATCAGCTCGAAATGAGGTCATCATGAAGTGGGCGCCCTTCGCCCCGAGGGACGCAAGCAAACAGGGAGGGTGTGATGTTCCTTCTCCCGATCCTCGTCGCCGCCATCGTCGGCGTCGTCTTCTACACGGTCCTCCACCGTCGAGCACAGCCGGTGACTCTCAGTGCACCTGCAACCGTCCCGGTGCGGAGGGCATCGATCTGGCCCACGACCGTCGAGGGGCGGGGCGGCATCGGGGCGTTCGCCCTCAGCGTCCTCACCATCGTGCTCGTCAACGTGATCCAGGTCCCGTACCTGTCTGCGGTCACGTTGCTCGCCGCGGTCGTGCTCACGGGCTTGGCTCGCTTCGCGAAGCACGACAACGCCACATCGGTGGTGATCGTGCTCGGCGTCACCGCACTCGCCGCGCTGGCCGGGCTGCTGTTCCTGGCGGGCGAGGTCTTCATCGGCCACGAATAGCGCAGGACGAACTCCGACAATCACTCAGCGTTTGTTGACTCATTGAGAGCTGACTCGATAGCGTGATGCCGTGCGAGCATCGCTGGAAGTGAGAGCAGCCCGCCACGCAGCGCTCGGTGATCCGGTTCGTCTCGCGATCACCGAGGAGCTGTGTCGGTCCGATCGGGCACCGATCGAGTTGCGACGAATGCTGGGGCTGGAGTCGAACCTGTTGGCCCATCACCTGGACGTGCTCGAATGGGTCGGGCTGATCAATCGGTCTCGTTCGAGCGGCGATGGTCGGCGCCGATACGTACATCTGGTGCGGGCACCCTTCGCCGGCCTGCTCCCCTGCCCACGGGTGAAACCGGGACGGGCGCTTTTCGTGTGCACCCGCAACTCGGCGCGCAGCCAGCTCGCTGCGGCGTTGTGGCAGTCGATCGTCGGCGAACCGGGCGAGTCCGCCGGAACCCATCCGGCGAGTCGGGTGCACCGCGGTGCGGTCGCCGCGGCGGCGCGTCTCGGGCTGGACCTCTCCGCGGCCGTACCACGTTCGCTCGACGAGGTGGGCAACCTGCCCGGAATCGTGGTCACGGTGTGCGATCAGGCACACGAGGAGCTCGCCCCCGACGATTCCTGGCTGCACTGGTCCGTACCCGACCCCGTGGCCGACGGGACGCAGGCCGCCTTCGACTCGGCGGCGGCCGAGTTGCGGGAGCGGATCAACGGGCTGATCGGCGAGCAGCCGGTAGTGGCATGAACGATCCGTCGCGCTCCATCGGAGACGAGCTCGCGTTCCAGGCCGAAACGGGAACGGGCGAGCTCCGGCTCGACCTGGCGCGGCGACTCGTCGCCGAGGCGCTCGGTACGGCGCTGCTCATCATCGCCGTGGTCGGCTCAGGGATCATGGCCAGCCGGCTGTCGCCGGACGACGTCGGGCTGCAGCTGTTGGAGAACGCCGCGGCGACGGCGGGTGCACTGATCGGATTGATCCTCATGTTCGGCGCGGTGTCGGGCGCCCACTTCAACCCGGTCGTCACCCTCGTCGACCGCTTGTTCGGCACGATCAGCACCCGCGACACCGTCTTCTACGCCGCCGCCCAGACCGCTGGTGGCTGCTGTGGCACCGTGATCGCGAACCTGATGTTCGCACTGCCCGCGGCGACATGGTCCACCCACTCCCGCTCTTCCGGAGCGCTCTGGTTGTCCGAAGTCGTCGCCACCATCGGACTGCTGCTCGTGATCCACGGCTGCGTGCGCACCGGCCGTGCCGCGGCAGCCCCCTTCGCGATCGGCGTGTGGATCGGCGGCGCCTACTGGTTCACGTCGTCCACCAGCTTCGCCAACCCGGCCGTCACCATCGCCCGGACCCTGTCGGACACGTTCGCCGGGATCGAACCGACGTCGGCGCCGATGTTCATCGTGATGCAGCTCGTCGGCGCACTGCTGGCCTACGGCCTGATCCGGTTCCTCTACCCCCACAACGCCTCGGAGGCCCGCCCATGAACGACACCGGCACCGACGACACCCCGCACGTGCTCTTCGTCTGCATCCACAACGCCGGACGGTCCCAGATGGCCGCCGCCCTGCTCGCCCACCACGCCGGCGACCGGGTCGTGGTCCGCTCCGCCGGCACTGCGCCCGCCGAGACGATCAATCCGGCCGTGGTCGAGGTGATGGCCGAGCTCGGCATCGACCTCCACGCCGACGGAGCCCACCCCAAGCGACTCGACGACGATGCCGTCCGGGCGTCTGACGTCGTGATCACGATGGGCTGCGGTGACGAGTGCCCGTTCTATCCCGGCAAGCGGTACCTGGACTGGGCGCTCCCCGACCCCGCCGGCCAGGGCGTCGATGCCGTCCGGCCGATTCGCGACGAGATCGACCGCCGGGTACGAGCACTCCTCGCCGAGCTGACGACCGCAAGCGCCTGACAGCTCGCTCACCGGCCACCGCTCCGAGCCGTTCACGGCCATCATCTCGATACCGACACCTTCACGCGTGCCTCGCTGCAGTTCGAATCCAGGACCAACTTCGCGAGATGCGGAACATTTAGTACTAAATTTGGTTGAACGGTCTGTCACTGCTGCGAAAGGTCCCATCGTGAAACAGTTGCTCCTCGTCTTCCGCCTCAAGCTCCCGTTCGTCATCGCCGGCTTCTTGTCCTTCCTGTTCTCGGTCTGGCTCTACTTCGTGAAGGACGAGACCACCGCGGGGATCTTCGTCGGCCTGTGGGTGCCGTCGATCCACTCGCTCGGCACCTTGCTCCTCACGCCGATCCACACACCCGTCAAGCGTGACCTCGAGAGGGTGTCCTCATGACTCAGCTGCTGTTCACGGTGGGCTGCTTCATCACGTTCCTGACCGTCGGTGGCATCGTGCTGCTCGGTGGCCATCTGCTCGACGCGATGGAAGTGCGGGAGAATTCGGCGCCCGTCGCGCCGAGTGCCGACCGTGGCGTTTCGAGCGGGCTCCCGGGCCCCGGTTGATCGATACCGTGGTCATGAGCGACGCCCGCATCATCGTCCACCCCCCCGTCGGCGGTGCGGTGCTGGCCACTTGCCCCGACCCGGTCCGTCACCCGGTGATGGTCCAACGGTGGACCGATGTCGTGTTCCTGCACTGGCCGTTCTCTGCCGAGGTCGTGCAAGCACTCCTCCCCCCCGGCGTGGTGGTCGACACGTTCGAGGGTTCGGCGTGGGTCGGGCTCGTTCCGTTCTCGATGGAGGGCCTCGGTTTCCCGGGCATCGCCCCGCTCCCACTGATCGGGTCGTTCCCGGAGGTGAACGTGCGCACCTACGTCCACGCTGCGGGACGCCGCGGAGTGTGGTTCTTCTCGCTCGACATCGACCGGGCGCTGCCGGTGGCCGTCGCCCGGACCACCTATCACCTGCCGTACTGCCTGGCCCGAGCCGACCATGGCCGGATCGCCGACATCGTGACGAGCCGGGTAGATCGGCGCTGGCCATCCGGACCCGCCGCGGCGACCAGTGACATCTCCGTGCGGACCGGACGCCCGATCGACCCGACCGAACCCTTCACCCACTTCCTCACCGCCCGTTGGGGTCTCGTCTCGGCCTCCCGCCGGCGACGCCTCTGGTACGCACCCGTCGACCATCCGGTCTGGCCGCTCCACGAAGCTCACCCCGAACACCTCGACGACACGCTCGTCGCGGCGGCCGGGCTCCCCGCACCGACCGGTTCCCCTCATGTGATGTGGTCTCCGGGTGTCGATGTGCGGATCGGCCGACCGAGGCGGCTCTCGACGGACCGGTGATCGACTTCGGGTGTTCGGCCGCCCACGGGCTCGGGGCCCCCGACGCCGTCGTCGTCGATCAGGATGCCGAGTCGTTGCCGCTGACAACGGTAGAAGTCCTCCATCGTGAGCCGCTTCCGCCCGCTGCCCACGGCGGCATCAGGGTGAACGCTGTGCTGGGCAGGTCACCTGCGCCGGATTCCAGGGCGTCACAGATCACCCTGGCCACGTGTTCGGGAGCGAGGCCCGGCGGCAGGCGCGGCGCGGTCCCCGCGAGTGGGTGCTCGGCGAGCCCGGTCTCTGCGTGCGGCGGGCGGGCATCGAGGACGCGAACGTGGCGCCGGCGGGCTTCACGTGCGAGGGCCTGATCGAACGAGCGGACGGCTGCTTTCGACGCACCGTAGGCCGCCATCCCGGGGAGGTTCATCTCGGCGATGACACCTGAGATGTTGAGGATCGCTCCGCCGGGCTGCAGCACCGGCAGCGCCGCCCGAGCGAGCATGATCGGTACGAAGGTGTTCGTGAGGAACAGCTCTTCCATGGTGTCGACCGACAGCTCGTCGAGCGACCCGAACGCCACCACTCCGACGGCGTTGATCACGACGTCGAGACGGCCGTACTGCGCCAAGGCGGCCGCCACGGCGGCCGCACACGCCTCGGGTGAGCGCAGGTCGAGCGAGACCCGCGCCCCGGGGGGCTCGAGCCCGACCAGACCCTCGATGCTTCGCGAGACCAGCGTGAGCGCAGCACCACGACGGTTCGCCTCGGCACCGATCGCCCGACCGAGCCCTCCGGTCGCTCCGGCGAGGAGCACTGACGCGCCGTCGAGCGGGTGGGGCACACTCACCGGTGACCGTGCTCTCGGATTGAGGCGGCCGTGGCCGGGCTCGACATCGTCGAGGGGAATGGGCGAGCTGGCTCGGGGAGTATGGACATTAGTACTAAATATAGCGATTCTTCGATGAACACACCGGCCGCAGTCCTCGTGACCGGTGACGCTGCTGCCGACGCCTTGCCCATCACACCGATCAGCTCTTGCGAGACAGTGAGGTCCGGTGGCACGGTCCACCTCGATCGACGCGAGCGGCACGGGACGGTCAGCCGGTGGCGCGATCCCGCGCCCCTCGTACGAGATCATGAGCGGCCTCAATGTCCCGGAACTGACGTCACCGCCGTCCATCCGCGATGCAGGGTCCCGATGACCGAGCCGCCCGTCACCAGAGACCTTGAACCGACCACGACGACGATTACGCTTCACCAATGAAGTGCCCTTCTGTGGCGCGTGAACCGGACCTTCGCAAGCTCAGTTCCCGCACCAGAGGGGCTTCTTCGCGGACGCGACCCCCTCAACCCCCAGGCCCTTCTGAAACAGCCGGGCTAGTCACCGCTCCGAGCCGCCCGGTGGCAGCCTGTTCATCGATCGCGCCCGACGGGGAGGTCTCGACGCTGCTGCGGTTCGACGCGACGCGGTGTCCGATGATCGCAGGCGCTGGGCGATCGACCAAAGTGTTCGGCGGGGAATCGCTGCGGGACCTGCCGCCCGAGGACCGTGAGGAGGTGCGCAATGCCCAACCTGGGGCCGGTCGTCGCATGGGGGACGCGTTCGACGGTCCACCTCTATGGCCGCGACGCCGTCGCCAAGGTGCCACTTCCGACAACGCCCGACAGCTGGATCCGTCACGAGGCGCTGTACACGGCGGCAGTTCGGGCCGCGGGAACACCAGCCCCGGAGGTACTCGACCTCGTATCGATCGACGGTCGGCTCGCTGCGGTGTACGAACGCATCCAGGGTCCATCGATGTGGCAGCACCTCGCTGACCGGGCGACGACACCCACCCGGGTCGGCACCGAACTGGCCGAGATCCACCTCGGCGTGCTCTCGTGCTCGACCCCGCTCACACTGCCTCGGCAGCGAGATCGCCTCGCCGGCAAGATCAGGCGGGCCGCCCGCATCGCCGGCGCCGAGATCGCCGGAGCGGCGATCCTGCTTCCCGACGCAGATACCGAGAACCGCCTCTGCCATGGCGACCTGCATCCGGGGAACGTGATCATGTCGCCCGACGGCCCGGTCATCGTCGACTGGTTCGATGCCTGCCGGGGTGCTGCGCTCGCCGATGTCGCCAGGACCTCGCTGTTGATCGGAGCAGGCGGGGCGACCGCGCACTCGGTGCCGCACCTCCCGGGCGCGACCGATGAGCAGCTCGTCGAGATGCACCACGCATACATCGAGGCGATCAGCGCAACCATCGACGTAGGCCCAGGAGAACTCGACCGATGGCGTCGGATCGAGGCCGCTGCCCGCCTCGCCGAAGGGCTTCCGGGGGCCGAACTCCTGGCCGTGTGGCGTTCGGAAGCGCGGGTCGCCTGATGGGCTACAGCGCCAGATCGATCAAGCCGCGAAGCAACGCGAACAACGCAGGCGGCGAGGCAGCGGTGAGCCCGTCGTTTTCTGGGCACGGCAGCTCGACCTCCGCGCCCGCCTCGCTCGCGATGAACGCGCCCGCGGCGTAGTCCCACAGCTTGGTGTCTCGTTCGAAGTAACCGTCAGCGCGCCCCGAGGCCACCCAGCACAACTCGAGAGCAGCCGACCCGAAACACCGGATGTCGCGAACCCGTGGCAGCAGGTTTCCGATGAGCGTTCCTTGCAGGGCGCGAGTTGCCGCCTGGTACGAGAAGCCGGTGAGCACCAGTGCCTGGTCGAGCTCGCCACAGCTCGACACCGTGATCGTGACGCCATCGCGACGGGCACCGCCGCCGAGGCACGCCGAGAACACCTCCCCCGGGAGGACGTCGACCACCGCGCCGGCCACGACGCGTCCGTCGACGGCCCCAGCGACGCTCACGGCGCACAGCGGAATGCCGTAGGCGAAGTTCACGGTGCCATCGAGCGGGTCGATGATCCATTGCAGGCGTGATCGAGGCGAGACGGACTCCCCGCCCTCCTCACCGATGATCCCGGCGCCCGGGGTGTGCTCCAGCAGGAACGAGGCGATCATCCGTTCCGAATCGATGTCGGTCTGGGTGACGACATCGGTGGGCGAGGACTTGAGACCGATCGGCGCCGCCGCCCCGACCGCACCACGCACGAAGTCGGCCGCCAACCCGGCGGCAGCGATGGCGAGCACCTCCAGCTCGGATGCCGACGGGACCGTCGACCAGAGCGAGTCGGCGGACGGATCAGGCAACGACAACCTCGGCACCCTGCGCCTCGAGCGCAGCGATGTCCTCGGCGGTCGCCCGGCCGTCGGTGATCAGCACATCGATCTCGCCGAGATCGCAGTAGCCGAACATCTGGTCATTGCCGATCTTGGAGGCGTCGACGATGGCGATCACCCAGCGAGCAGCGTCGATCATCGCCCGCTTGACCATCTGTTCCTCGCGGTAGGGAGTGGTGAGGCCCCGCTCCAGGGACAGCCCGTCGCAGCTGATGAACAACGCGTCGACGCGCATCCGCCGCACGGCGTCGACCACTGCAGCATCGACCATCGCCAAGGTGTTCGTCCGCACACCGCCGCCGAGCACGGTCAATTCAGCCACTCCGCGGCGCGCCAGCGTCAGTGCGGTACCCAGCGAGTTCGTCACCACATGCAGCGGGCGGTCGGTCGGAAAGACCTCGGCGAGCCGCTGACCGGTGGAGCCCGAGTCGATGATCACCGACCCTCGCGACGGTAGGTGTTTGATCGCCTCGCGTGCGATCGCCTGCTTCTGCGTCGCGTTCAGCGAGTCGCGAGCATCGATCATCGGCTCGTGGTGCTGGCGTTCGATCGGCACCGCACCGCCGTGCACCCGGCGAACCAGACCGCGGGACTGCAGTTCGGAGAGATCACGCCGGATCGTCTCGGTGGTCACATCGAACTGCCGGGCGAGCTCGGACACGTCGACCGAACCGTCGCGCGTCGCGAGCAGATAGATCTCCTGTTGCCGATGCTGCTGCACGCGGATCGTCCGGGCGCCATCGGATGTGATCGTCATGTCCTGCTCCCGCCGGTCAGCGTGAAACGTTCAATTCCATCATCGCCTGCAACGGGCCGACTTGGGCCAACCGATCCGACGCGACACGGAAAGCGTCGCGGAACCGAGCGTTCGTCGCCAGTTCGGCGGGGAACACTGACGCGAACTCGAGGAACGACAGCGGATCGGTGAGTGCGGCGCGGGAGAACTCGCGTGGTTCCTCACCGCTGGCGTCGAAGGCTTGCTCGTCGCGGGGGGTCACCGCCAGGTAGCGCGACCAGCCGGCGAGCGCCAGCGTCGCACGCTCGATCGGTCCACCAAGACGCAGTTGGCCGACGATCGTCGGGATCAGGAAGGTCGGATACTTGGCGGTTCCGTCCATGCACAATCGGGCGATCTGGTCCCGCACACCCGTGTTGGCGAAGCGGTCGAGCACGATCCGGATGTAGTCCTCCCGAGGGTGACCGTCAATAACGGCGACGGTCGGCAGCGCCTCGAGACGGAGCAGTTCGTCGAGGTAGGTGGCGATGACGGGAGTGCTCATCGCTTCATCGACGAAGGTGATCCCGGCGAGCGACGACAGGTAGGCGATGCAGGAATGGCCGGCGTTGAGGAACCGCAGCTTGTAGAGCTCCCACAGATTCACCTCGTCGGTGAACAACACACCTGCTTCCTCCCACGCCGGCCGCCCGGCGACGAAGTGATCCTCGACGACCCACTGCCGGAAGCGCTCCGCCACCACGGGCCACCGGTCGACGATGCCGAACGTCTCGAGCAGCCATTCCCGATCGGTGTCGGTCGTCGTCGGCGTGATCCGGTCGACCATCGAGTTGGGAAACGAGCATCCCACGGACACCCACTCGCAGAGTTGATCGGAGTGACGGGCGGCCGCGTCGAGCATCGCCCGGCGCGCCGCATCACCATTGCCCGGAAGGTTGTCGCAGCTCAAGATCGTGATCGGGCCGAGACCTGCACGGCGGCGACGGTCCAGGCAACCGGCGAGCTGATCGAACGTGGTCGGTCTCCCGTCGGTCGGCTCGGAGTAGCCGGCCTCGGTGATCGTCAGCGACAGGATTGCGGTGTCGGGATCGGCGATCGCGCTGACTGCCGCGGCGACGTCATCAGCGGCGAAGACGAAGTCGATGATGCTGCCGACGACTCGGGGCGAGTAGCTCCCCGATCCCTTCTCGGTCAGCGTGTAGAGGTAGTCCTGGTCACCGAGCGCCGATGCCATCGCTGCATCCTGGGCGAGGAGGCCGAGGCCGCGAATGCCCCACTCCGATCCGCTCGCGGCCAGTTCGTCGGTGTACAGCGCCATGTGGGCGCGGTGGAACCCGCCGACGCCGACGTGGACGATCCGTGGGCGCAGACGCGAGCGGTCGTAGCTCGGTACCGGCACGCCCCTGTCCGCGATCGACGCCAGAGCTGCGGTGGATACGGCCACTGGAGAGGGCGTGCGACTCACCTCGCCACCCTAAACCCACGCAACATCAGCACACAACCAACACGAAATGTTGGATCGAGACTTGCAAAACCACACAAAACCACATAACACTGCCGAGGTGGAGGGAGTGTCCTCCGCCGCATTCCGCGAAACCAGGGGAGAACACCCATGCGATCAACCGCTGACCGGAGGACGTCGCGTCTGCGCCGATCTCTCGCCACCTTCGCCGTGCTCGGGCTCGTCGTCGCCGCCTGTGGTGACGACGACAACGACACAGCGACAACGACCCCGGCCGCCGAGGAGCCAGCGGCAGAGACCACGGTCGCCGCCGCCGATGAAACCACGCCTGCCGTCGAAGACACCACGGCCGCTGCCGAGGAGCCCGCCGCGGAGAAGGAGATCAACGTCGCCATCGTCGGCAACCCGCAGATGGAGGACATCGCCAAGCTCACCCCGGAGCTGTTCACCGCCAAGACCGGCATCAAGGTGAACTACTCGATCCTCGGTGAGGGCGACCTCCGCGAAGTCACCACCCGCGACGTCGCCAGCGGCGGCGAGCAGTTCGACGTGATGATGATCGGAATGTTCGAGGCACCGCAGTTCGGCTCCGCCGGCCTGCTGGCCGACCTCACCCCGTTGGCCGAAGGCGATGCGACGTACAACCTCGACGACATCATCCCGTCGGTCCGTGGCGGCCTCTCGGTCGACGGCAAGCTCTACGCCGCGCCGTTCTATGCCGAGTCGTCGTTCCTCATGTACCGCAAGGACGTGCTCGAGGCCGCCGGGCTGACGATGCCCGCTGCCCCCACGTGGGACGAGGTCGCCGAAATCGCCAAGCAGGTCAACACCCCCGAGATGGCCGGCATCTGCCTCCGTGGCAAGCCGGGCTGGGGTGACTTGGGCGCCGCGTTCACCACGGTGCTCAACACCTTCGGTGGCACCTGGTGGCTGGCCAACGACGATGGTTCGATCGGCGCCTCGCAAGTCGATCAGCCGGAGTTCAAAGAGGCGCTGACCTTCTACACCGACCTGCTCGCCGCAGCCGGTGAGCCGGACGCCGCCAACTCCTCGTACAACGAGTGCACCAAGGCGATGATGGACGGCAAGGCCGCCATGTGGTACGACGCCACCGTTGCCGCCTCGAACCTCGAAGGCGACGACAGCCCGATCAAGGGCAAGCTGGGCTACGCCCTCGCCCCGACGAAGGTCACCGAGGCCTCGGGCTGGCTGTGGAGCTGGGCGCTGGCGATCCCGGAGACCACCGAGGACGTCGATGCCGCATGGCAGTACATCTCGTTCGCGACGGGCCCCGACTACCTCAAGCAGGCCGGCACGCTGATCGACGGTGGCTGGGCGGGGATCCCGCCGGGCACCCGTAACTCGACCTACGAGATCCCGGAGTACCAGGAAGCCGCTGCTGCGTTCGCCGGCCCGACGCTCGATGCCATGGCCGCTGCGCCGATCGACAACCCGGGCACCAAGCCCCGCCCGGGCCTGCCGGGTGTGCAGTACGTCGGTGTCCCGGAGTTCCAGGACGTCGGCAACCAGTGCACCGAGCTGTTCTCCAGTGTCATCGCCGGTCAGATCGACGTCGATACTGCGCTGGCCGACTGCCACGACATCGCCTCGCAGGTGTCGAGCTGAGACCTGCCCGTACGGGCACTACTGGAAAACCCTGATCAAGCGATAAGGAGGCGTCAGCGTCATGGCAACGGTGAATCAGAAATCTGTGTTCCACCAGCCATGGCGCCGACGCCTCCCGTTGCTCCCGGCGCTGATCTTCACGGTGCTCGTCACCCAGATCCCGTTCGTGATGAGCATCTGGTACAGCCTCACCGACTGGAAGATCGTCCCGCCCGGACCGCGCAACTTCGTCTGGTTCGAGAACTTCACCCGGCTGTTCACCGACAAGGACAAGCTGTTCCGAGAGGCCGCCTGGGTCACGGTCGTTATGACGGTGTCGGCCGTCCTCATCTCCCTCGTGCTCGGCACGCTGTTCGCCATCCTGCTCGACCGCAAGTTCTTCGGTCAGGGATTCGTGCGAACGCTGCTGATCACCCCCTTCCTGCTCATGCCGGTCGTTGCCGGGTTGATCTGGAAACTGCAGATGTTCAACAGCCTCTACGGAGTGCTCAACTGGCTGATCGCCCGGTTCGGCATGGACCCGATCGAGTTCGTCGGCAGGCACCCGACCTCCTCGATCGTCACCGTGCTCGTGTGGCAGTGGACCCCGTTCATGATGCTGATCATGCTCGCCGGCCTGCAGAGCCAGCCCTCTGACGTGCTCGAGGCGGCCAAGGTCGACGGGGCGTCCTCGTTCGGCATCTTCCGTCAACTCACGTTGCGCCACATGCGGCCCTACTTCGAGCTCGGCACGCTGCTCGGCACGATCTACATCGTGCAGGCGTTCGACCATGTGGCGGTGATGACCGGCGGCGGCAAGGGCTCGACCAACATCCCGTACTTCGTCTACAAGCGGTCGATCGGCGGTGGCTGGCTGTTCGGGCGGTCGTCGGCGTACTCCATCGTCGTGGTGCTCGCCGCGCTGGTCATTGCCAACCTCTCGCTGCGACTGCTGTCCAGCCTGCTCGACGGAGAGGACATCGTCTGATGCGCGTCAGCACCGGTACCCGCCTCGGAATTGGTGAGCATCGCGGGGTCAACGCCGCGCTCGGTGCGCTCGCCTGGCTCGTCGCGCTCGTCTTCTTCTTCCCGATCTTCTGGGTCGTCATCACCAGCCTCAAGGACGAGCTCGATGCCGTCGGTGACCCGAAGGTGGTCTTCGACGCCTCCTTCGATCGATACCGAGAGGTGACGGAATCGACACCGGGCATCCTCTCGTTCGGCGAAGCGTTCAAGAACTCTGCGTACACGGTGCTGCTGTCGACGACCATCGTGCTGGCGATGGCCATCCCCGCCGCCTACGCCTTGGCGATCCGTCCGGTGAAGAAATGGCGTGACGTGTTGCTGTTCTTCATCTCGACCAAGTTCCTGCCGATGGTCGCGTCGATCCTGCCGCTGTACATCCTGGCCAAGGAGTTCGAGTTGCTCGGCACCCGCACCGTGCTCGTGATCCTCTACACGGCGATGAACCTGCCGCTCGCCGTGTGGATGCTGCGGTCGTTCTTCCAAGAAGTCCCTCGCGAGCTGATCGAGGCCGCCGAGATCGACGGCGCCGGCCTGCGCGGTCAGCTCACTTCGGTGATCCTGCCCATCGCGGTCCCCGGAATCGCGGCAACCGCGCTGTTGTGCATGATCTTCGCCTGGAACGAGTACTTCTTCGCGCTGCAGCTCAACTCGGCCAACGCACAGACGATCCCGATCTGGGTGACCACGAACATCAGTGAGAAGGAGAACTTCCTCGCCAAGCTCTCCGCCGCGTCCGTCCTCGCCAGCTTTCCGGTCGTCCTGGCCGGATGGGTGGCCCAGAAGCGCATGATCCGTGGCCTCGCCATGGGCGCGATCAAGTGAACGAGTAGGAGATCGACGGTGGCTTCCGTTCGTTTCGAAGGCGCAACCCGCCTCTATGCCGGTACTCCCCAGCCGGCCGTCAACACCCTCGACCTCGAGATCCGCGACGGGGAACTTCTCGTGCTCGTGGGCCCCTCCGGGTCGGGCAAGTCGACCGCGCTGCGCATGCTGGCCGGTCTCGAACCCCTCGACGGCGGCACGATCTACATCGGCGATCGTGACGTCTCCAACGTGCGGCCGCGCGACCGCGACATCGCCATGGTGTTCCAGAACTACGCGCTGTACCCACAGCTCACCGTGGCCGAGAACATGGGCTTCGCCCTCAAGCAGGCCGGTGTGCCGAAGGCGGAGCGGCTGGAACGGGTGAAGGAGGCAGCACGCATCCTCGACCTCGAGCCGTACCTCGACCGCAAGCCGAAGAATCTGTCGGGCGGCCAGCGCCAGCGGGTGGCGATGGGTCGGGCGATCGTGCGCCGACCGCAGGTGTACCTGATGGACGAGCCGCTCTCGAACCTCGACGCGAAGCTGCGAGTCCAGACCCGGACCGAGCTCGCGGAACTGCAGGAACGCCTCGCCGTCACGACGGTGTACGTCACCCACGACCAGGTCGAAGCCATGACGATGGGTCATCGCGTCGCTGTCCTCAAAGACGGCATCCTGCAGCAGTGCGACGCTCCTGGCGCCCTGTACCACCAGCCGGCCAACCTCTTCGTCGCCGGCTTCATCGGCTCCCCGGCGATGAACCTCATCGAGGGCGCCACCACGAACGGAACCGTCGCCGTCGGCGGTGTGCACGTGCAGTTCGAGGACAGCCAGCCGATTCCAGCCGCTCGCGACCGGGTCGTGGTCGGCTTCCGCCCCGAATCGGTGTCGCTCGGCGACGGACCCCTGACCGGGCGGATCCGGGCGATCGAGGATCTCGGCGCCGAGGTGTTCGTCCACCTCCTCGTCGACCACGACGGAACGACCGCTCCGGTCGTCGCCAAGGTGGCGGCGCCGTTCGCCGGACGAACCGGCGAACACATCGGCATCCAACTCGGCGGTGTGGTGCACGTCTTCGACCCGGACGGCCCCCGCCTGGTGTCGGGCCGCGCCCGGTTCGGCGCGTGAACGTGGTCGGTTCGACCGACCGCCATTCCGGCTCCGGATCCGAACGTCGAGTCGCCCTGATCACCGGCGCGGCGGGCGACATCGGGCGGGCAGCCGCCGGCCGCCTCGCCTCCGACGGCTGGGCGGTGGCGCTCACCGATCACCCGAGGGCCGCAGCCGGCCTCGACGAGGTCTCGGTCGCCCTGGTCGATTCGGGAGCCGAGGTGTGGTCGGCGACGTGCGACCTCACGGATGAAGCTGCGGTCTCGGCGATGGTCGCCCGGTGCTCGACCGAGCTCGCCACACCATGCGGCCTGTTCAACAACGCCGGCTACCAGGGTCGATTCGTGGCGATGCCCGACTATCCGGTCGACGATCTCCGCTCGGTGTTCGAGGTCAACGTGATTGCGGTGTTCCAGTTGATGCAGTCGGTGGCGACCGCGATGATCGCCGCCGGTGGCGGGGGGACGATCGTCAACGCGGCGTCGATGGCCGGGGTCGGTGGCGCCCCGAACATGGCGGCGTACTCGGCCTCCAAGGCCGCCGTCATCGGACTCACGAAAAGCGCCGCGAAGGATCTGGCACCGCATCGAATCCGGGTGAACGCGATCTCTCCGGCGTTCGTCGGCCCAGGCAAGATGTGGGACTCCCAGGTCGCCTCCCAGGCCGCGGCGAAGAGCCAGTACTACGCACACGACCCGGCAATCGTCGCCCAGCAGATGATCGCCATGGTGCCGTTGCGCCGCTACGGCACCACCGATGAGGTTGCCGCAGTGGTGTCGTTCCTGATGTCGCACGACGCCTCCTACGTCACCGGCCAGAACATCGAGATCACCGGCGGGTCGGTCTGACGGCCGGGTAGCGACGATCTGGGCAGTAGATGGCGAGCTGGCCGTTGATGCCGAGCTGGCGGTCGAGCGCCACTCGGTCGAGGCGTCGTAGCATCCGGGCTGATGAATCGGTCGATGCAAGCGGGATACCTCGAGCGACTTGGCGTCGACCAGCCGGGTCCGCCGACGCACGCGTTGCTCACCGAGCTACAGGTGCGCCACTTGCTCACGGTTCCATTCGAGAACCTCGACTCCTTCCATCATCGCGAGGTGCGCACCGATCTCGAATGGTCGGTGCCCAAGATCGTCGACCGTGGCCGCGGCGGATGGTGCTTCGAGCTGAACGGCGCATTCGGATGGCTCCTCACCGAGCTCGGGTTCGAGGTCGACACCATCTCGTGTCGGGTGATGGACGACGATGGATGGGGCCCACCACTCGATCACTGCGCGAACATTGTGTCGCTCGATGGTCAGCGATGGTTCGTCGATGTCGGGTTCGGTGACTTCTGCATCGTCCCGATACCGCTGGTCGACGGCGAGCACCCGGGCACACCGCGCCCGGTTCGGTGCCGTGTCGACGACGATGACTTCATCCTCGCCGAACTGCTGCCCGATGGCAGTTGGGCCGATCAACTCCGGGGGACGATCGAACCGGTCCCGTTGACCGCGTTCACGGCTCGAAGCGACTACCTGCGGACGGAGCCCGGCCTGAGCTGGAGCGAGAAGCCGTTCGCCACTCGTGCGACCGATCGCGACGGGTCACGAATCACCCTTCGGACGTCTGTCCTGCGCACCCGACAGGGCACCGGCGAGTTCGTGGACCGGCCCGTCGACCCCTCGGAGTGGTCGGCGCTGCTCTCGGTCCACTTCGGTCTCGCCGACACGCTCACCCGGACCGACCCTCAGCGGGACGACACACGGGCCAGATGGGCCTCGACGGCCGCCAGCCAGTCGCCCTGATGGGTGAGCTGCGGCGAGTGGTACGCGCCCGGGAACACGGTCAGGTGCCCATCAGCCACCACCGCTGAGAGCTCCCCGGCCTGGTCCACGAACGGGTGGTCGTGTTCGCCGACGATCACACTCACCGGGCCGGCGATCTCGCCGAGGCTCGCCCGCACCCACGTCGAATCGCGATCGAACAGCTCCCGGCCCAGTGCCTGCAAGGCGTACGGGTCGAACTGAGCGTCCATCTGCGCCTTGATCACCTGCCATTCCGGCGGCGTCGCGGCGGCGATCAGCTCGGCCTCCGGGCTCATGCCTGCAGGGATCTCCGGGAGCCCGCCCGCCGGGTCATACGACGCCATGAACTGCGCCATGAACGCGGCCATCTCCGGATCCGGCGGGAGGAACGACCAAGCGCTCGTGTCCATCAAGATGAGCGAACGCACCAGGTCGGGCCGGCTCAGCGTCACCTGCAACGAGATGGCGCCGCCCATCGAGTGGCCCAGCAGGTCGATCGGCGCTCCGATCTCGTTGTCGACGAACGCGATGAGAGTCGGCGGCCAGCCGAGCAATCGAGTACCGGTCGGCCGAGGCGAGCTTCTCCGAGCGGCCGTGACCACGGTGATCGATCGCGAACACCGGGCGAGCCCGTGCCAGGTGCTCGATACCGAGCGCGAAGTCATGCGCCGACCCGGAGAACCCGTGGCACAGCACGAGCGGGCGGGCGTCGCGGTCGAGCCCCCACCGGTCCCACGCGAGCGACACGCCATCAACCGAGAACCGACGAGTGAGATCAGCGATCATCGGTCCGAGGATACGGAGCGGTCTGCCAGTGATCGCGACCAGGGATGTCCGGACTGATACCAATACTTGACTCTGTCCATATTCTGTGGTTGAGTGAGCCCATGACGAGTTCCGTCGACGGTGTCGAACACCTCCTGCGTCACCACGGCGTGCAAGTGACCGCGCAGCGGATCGCCATCATGCGAGCCGTATCGGGCCGCCCGCACGCAACTGCCGACGAGCTCACCGACGATGTGCGGCTGCGCATCGGCTCGATCTCGCGCCAAGCGGTGTACGACACCCTCGGCGTGCTGGTCGACAAGCACCTCGTCCGGCGCATCCAACCGGCCGGGTCCCCGGCCCGATTCGAGGACCGCGTCGACGACAACCACCATCACCTGATCTGTCGAAACTGCGGAACGACCGTCGACATCTCGTGCGCTGTCGGCGAAGTGCCGTGCCTCACTGCCGACGACGATCACGGCTTCGCGATCGACGAAGCCGAAGTCATCTACTGGGGCCGGTGCCCTGCTTGCCAGGCGACCCGATCCCCCGCCGATTCCAGCACCGCGACCACGCGAACCCCGAAGCCTGAGACTCCTGAGGAGCGATCATGACCGACGACAAGGCCCTCGAGATCAATGACAGCGTCCAGCGATGCCCGGTGCTCGGTGGGGGCAACGCCGCCCACACCGGCGTCGGATCCGTTGCGAACGAACACTGGTGGCCCAACCAGCTGAGCCTGCGGATGCTTCACCAGAACACCCCGGTCGCCAATCCGATGGGCGACGACTTCGACTACGCAGCCGAGTTCCGGACGCTCGACCTCGCCGCAGTGAAACAGGACCTCACTGCGTTGATGACCGACTCGAAGGACTGGTGGCCAGCCGACTACGGCCACTACGGCCCGTTCTTCATCCGCATGGCATGGCACAGCGCCGGCACGTACCGCATCAAGGACGGCCGGGGCGGCGCCGCCACCGGCACCCAGCGTTTCGCGCCCTTGAACAGCTGGCCCGACAACGGGAACCTCGACAAGGCCCGCGCGCTCCTGCTGCCGATCAAGCAGAAGTACGGCCGAAAGCTCTCATGGGCCGACCTGATGATCCTCGCCGGCAACGTCGCCCTGGAATCGATGGGATTCGAGACCTTCGGGTTCGGCGGCGGCCGCGAAGACGTTTGGGCACCCGAGGAAGACATCTACTGGGGTCCCGAGACCACCTGGCTCGGCGACGAGCGGTACCACGGCGACCGCGAGCTGATGAATCCGCTGGGCGCGGTCCAGATGGGCCTGATCTACGTGAACCCCGAAGGTCCGAACGGCAACCCCGACCCGCTGGCATCGGCTCGCGACATCCGCGAGACGTTCGCCCGGATGGCGATGAACGACGAGGAGACCGTTGCGCTCGTGGCCGGCGGGCACACGTTCGGCAAGGCCCACGGCGCAGGTGACCCCGATCTGGTGGGCCCCGAGCCCGAAGGTGCCCCCATCGAACAACTCGGACTCGGCTGGAAGAACCGGTTCGGCACCGGCAAGGGCGTCGACACCACCACGAGTGGTATCGAGGGCGCGTGGACGCCCACGCCGACCGCGTGGGACAACACCTACTTCGACGTGTTGTTCGGCTACGACTGGGAGCTCACCCAGAGCCCGGCGGGCGCCAAACAGTGGACGCCCTCGAACGCGGCAGCGAAGGGCACCGTCCCGGACGCCCACGACCCCTCACGCTCGCATGCCCCGATGATGACCACCGCCGACATGGCGCTGCGCATGGACCCCGTCTACGAGCCGATCTCGCGGCGCTTCCACGAACACCCCGACGAGTTCGCCGACGCGTTCGCCCGGGCGTGGTTCAAGCTGACCCATCGCGACATGGGCCCCATCACCCGGTACCTGGGTCCCGAGGTCCCGTCGGAGGAGCTGATCTGGCAGGACCCGGTCCCCTCGGCCGGCCACCCCCTCATCAACGACGACGACATCGCCGAGCTCAAGGCCAAGGTGTTGGAGTCCGGGCTCAGCATCTCCGAACTGGTGTCCACCGCCTGGGCGTCGGCGTCGACGTTCCGCAACAGCGACAAGCGAGGCGGCGCCAACGGCGCGCGGATCAGGCTCGCCCCCCAGAACGAGTGGGCCGTCAACAATCCGCCGCAGCTCCGCCGGGTCCTGGCTGCGTTGGACGCGGTCCGCTCGGCGTTCAACCAGGGCGACCGGCACGTGTCGATGGCCGACCTGATCGTGCTCGGCGGGTGCGCAGCCATCGAGGCTGCGGCCAAGCGCGTCGGCCACGACATCACGGTGCCGTTCCGACCCGGCCGCGGCGACGCGACCCAGGCCCAGACCGACGTCGAGTCCTTCGCGCCGCTGGAGCCGACCGCCGATGGCTTCCGCAACTACCTCGGCAAGGGTCACTCGTTGTCGGCCGAGGCGCTGTTGGTCGACCGGGCCCAGCTGCTCACCCTCAGCGCGCCGGAGATGACGGCGCTCGTCGGAGGGATGCGGGTGCTGAACACGAATGCCGACGGTTCGGCGCACGGTGTTCTCACCGACCGACCCGAGACGCTCACGAACGACTTCTTCGTGAACCTGCTCGATCTCGACACCGAGTGGCAGCCGGCTGCCGGTTCAACCGAGGTGTTCGAGGGACGGAATCGATCGACCGGTGAGCTCACGTGGATCGGAACCCGCTGCGACCTGATCTTCGGATCGAACTCGCAGCTGCGGGCCATCGCCGAGGTGTACGGCTCGAGCGACGCACCGAAGAAGTTCGTCGCCGACTTCGTGGCGGCCTGGACCAAGGTGATGAACGCCGATCGCTTCGATCGCTGAACGCGCCCCTTGCGCCTGTTTCGTCGACATCCTATTTTGTGAGATACCGAAATAGGAGGAACCGATGAGCAAGTTCGTGCTGGTGTACAGGGGTGGCGGGATGCCCGAGACCGAGGAGGCCCAGCAGGCATCCATGGAAGCGTGGGGAACGTGGCTGGGCTCACTCGGCGCGGCAGCCACCGACTGGGGCGCACCGTTCGGGGCGAGCGCAGCAGTCGGAGGAGGAGCGGCGAGCGGCGGGCTGACCGGATACTCGATCCTCGAAGCCGACAGCCTCGATGCCGCCGTCGCGCTCGGCGGCGGTTGCCCGATCCTGAAGGACGGAGGCTCGGTGGAGGTCTACGAAGCAATGGCCATGGGCTGACGAGCGGGCGACACCCGTCTCATAACCCGAAGGTCGCAGGTTCAAATCCTGCCCCCGCCACCAAGTGGCGTACCAGGTCAGAGGCTCTTTCCGAGAAATCGGGAAGGGCCTCTTTCGTTCCCAAAACCCCGTGGGTGAGTAGCTGACCATCCGCGGGTGCACCCCGTTGCCCGGCTTGGCTTTCCGGCTGTCTGACGGCTGGAAAGTGCGAGGTGCAACGGGGTGCAATCCAAGAGGGCATGGGCGCTGGTGCTCGGCGTGGAAACGGGCGTGGTGATCGAGCACGTCGACTTCGATGACGATGCGGGCGAGATCGTGGTGGCGTGTCGGGGGCGGCGGGGCACGGCCCGGCGGTGCGGGCGCTGTCAAGGTCGCTGTCCGGGCTATGACTCCGGGGAGGGCCGGCGTCGCTGGCGATCGTTGGATGCCGGCACGCTGCGGGTGTTCATCGAGGCCGACGCGCCACGGGTCCGCTGCCCTGAGCATGCGGTGACGGTCGCGGCGGTGCCGTGGGCTCGTCACGGGGCCGGCCACACCCGAGCGTTCGATGATCAGGCCGCATGGCTGGTCACCCATACCTCCAAGACCGCAGTGGTCGAGTTGATGAGGATCGCGTGGCGCACCGTCGGTGCCATCGCGGCGCGCGTCGTCACCGACGCTCGCATCGAACACGATCCGTTCGATGGGCTGGAGCGGATCGGGATCGACGAGATCTCGTATCGACGCGGCCACAAGTACCTGATGGTCGTGGTCGATCACGACACCGGACGGCTGGTCTGGGCCGCTGAAGGACATGACCGCAAGACCCTGCAGACGTTCTTCGACCTTCTCGGCCCCGAGCGCTGCGCCCGCATCCGTCTGGATTCCGCCGACGCCGCGGAATGGATCGGTGCCGTCGCCATCGACGCCTGCACCAACGCCCCGCTCTGCCTGGACCCGTTCCACATCATTCGCTGGGCCACCGACGCTCTCGACGTCGTGCGCCGCTGGATCTGGAACCTGTTCCGCGAGCTCGGGCTTCCCGGCCAGGCCGCACACTTGAAGGGCTGCCGCTACGCGCTGTGGAAGAACCCCGAGCATCTCACCGGCCGACAAGCCGCCAAGTTGGCCTGGATCGCCCGCCACAACTCGAGCCTTTACCGCGCGTACTTGCTGAGCAGCTCCGCCTGGTGTTCCAACTTCGGGGAGCTGAGGCGGTCGCGATGCTCGACGTGTGGCTCGGCTGGGCTCGCCGGTCCCGGATCCCGCTGTGGAATCTGAGTCGACGGGAGCGAACCGGCGCATCGGGTGCCCTTTCGCCGATCGATGCTCTGTTCCAAGGTCGTCCCGACGATTTGGCTGTGCCACGCGACGTCCCCGGTGTGTCGGAATTCATCGACCTCGCCCTCGAAGCCGGATTTCCCGCGTTGGTCGACCGCAGTTGTGCCCGGTTCCGAGCCGACTGGTTGGCTGCGTACATCGACCAGAGCGTGGTACGTGACACCGCGCTGGCGGGACTCGATCGCGATCCGGTCAAGCTGAGGCGATACCTCCTGGCCATCGCGGCGAACAGCAGCGGCGCCGTGCTGCACAAATCGCTGTACGACGCAGCATCAATCAACCGACTGACCGCCACCGGCTACGACATCGTCCTCGAACTGCTCCACCTCACGGAGCAGGTGCCGGCATGGTCGACGAATCAACTCACTCGTGTTGCTCAAACGTCGAAGCGGTACGTCGTCGAGCCTGCCCTGATTGGCGCGATGCTCAACGTTGATCGCCGAGCCGTGCTTCGCAACGCCGACCTCACCGGACGGCTGATCGACTCGTTCGTGATGGCCCAGCTTCGACCCGAGTTGGTAGTCGCTGATGCTCGGCCGCGGGCGTTTCACCTGCGGGACCGCGACGGCGACCACGAGATCGACGTGCTCCTCGAAGGGCCCGGCGGACAGATCGTCGCCATCGAGATCAAGTCGGAGGCGGCACCCGATCTCTCCTCGGCACGACATCTCATCTGGCTACGCGATCGGCTCGGCGACCAGTTCACCCTTGGCGTCGTGCTCCACACCGGGCCGAGGCCGTTTCGGCTCGCCGACCGAATCGTCGCCCTGCCGATCTGCATGATCTGGGCGTCGGACCGCGCCACGAGCGTCGCATGGTGAAGCTCACGACGATCTCCGTGACCACCGACCAGCACGAGCAACTCCGCCTGAGGGCCCACGACGCGACATTCGGCGTTGGCCCGAACGCACGCGTCGGGAACGGCAGTGCCGCTCGACGGCTACCGTCTGCTCGTCCGAGCACGAGCCCGGGCTCGTCGACGAAGAGGTGCTCCGGATGACACCTGCCACCATCGCCAGATGGAGCGATCTCGCCGACCGCACCCCAACGGGCGCCCTCGTCGCCAACGTCGACCTCGTCATCGTCCGCTCGGGCGACGAGCACTCGGTGCTCTACGGCAGGTGCCTGCACCGCGGCGCTCTGATGGCGGACGGGACGGTTCACGGCGACGATCTGGTGTGCGGCCTGCACGGCTGGGACTACTCGTTCCACACCGGCATCAGCTCGTACAACAACGCCGAACGCCTGCACCGCTTCACATCGTGGATCGACGCAACGACCGACGAGTTGCGGGTGGACGCCGACGAGATCGCCGAGTGGGAACGCGAGCACCCCCAACCGTTCGACCGCGATGCGTACCAGGGCACCTTCCAGGATCCGCACGGCGCACCCGAAGAGCCCTACGTGGCGCAGATACGCGAGCTCGCCACCAACGGACTGTCCAAGCTCGGACACCACGGTCCGGTGGCGGCGATGGGAGTGCCTCGCGACCGGCTGCCGGCGTGGGACTCGATCCAGATCGTCACCGCCCAGCTCGCCAACCGGCCGCTGCTCGACGAGGAACCCGTCGGCACGGACATCATCATCGGCCCTGACGCGGCCACTCCGCTGCAGCTCGACATCCCGCTGTTCGTCAGCGACATGAGCTTCGGCGCGTTGTCGCTCGAGGCAAAGGTCGCACTCGCCCGGGGCGCGCACGCGGCCGGCACCGGCATCTGTTCCGGCGAGGGTGGCATGCTGCCCGAGGAGCACGCCGAGAACAGCCGATACTTCTACGAGCTCGCCTCGGCGCGCTTCGGGTGGGCGCTCGAAAAGGTGCGCGATGTGCAGGCGTTCCACTTCAAGTTCGGCCAGGGCGCGAAGACCGGCACCGGCGGGCATCTTCCGGGCGCCAAGGTGGTCGGCCGGATCGCAGAGGTGCGGGGTCTGCCCGAGGGCACGCCGGCGGTGTCGCCGGCGACGTTCCCCGATCTGCGCAACGTCGGCGACTACCGCGAGGTCGCGGCAGCGGTGCGAGAGACCGCTGGCGGCATCCCCATCGGCGCGAAGCTGTCGGCCCAGCGGATCGAGGACGACCTCGACGCAGCACTCGAGATCGGCGTCGACTACGTGATCCTCGATGGGAGAGGCGGCGGTACCGGCGCCGCCCCGACGCTGTTCCGCGACCACATCTCGGTCCCGACGATCCCGGCCTTGGCGCGGGCCCGACGTCACCTCGACCGCTCCGGATCGCCGGTGACGCTGGTGATCACCGGCGGGTTGCGCACGCCCGCCGATTTCGTGAAGGCGCTCGCGCTCGGCGCCGATGCGGTCGCGATCTCGAACGCGGCGTTACAGGCGATCGGCTGCATCGGCATGCGTGCCTGCAACAGCGACAACTGCCCGGTCGGCATCGCCACCCAGAAACCCGGGCTCCGCCAGCGGTTGGTGATCGACGAGTCGGCCCAACGGCTCACCCGCTTCCTCACCGCCACCATCGGGCTGATGACGGTGCTCGCCCGCGCCTGCGGCCACCACCACCTGTCCGAGCTGTGCCTCGACGACCTCACCACGTTCGACCGCGAGATGCACCACCTCGCCGGCATCCCCTACGGAGGCCTGCACCCGTGAACAACGAACACGACCAACACGACCAACACGACCAACACGACCAACACGACCAACACGACCAACACGACATATCCGACAGACACGACGGGCCAGAACCACCTACGTGGCACCGAATCCTCGGCCTCGATGAGCTGCCGGAGGGGCGCGTCACCACCGTCGCCGTCGGGCGGCGGGCACTCGCCGTCACCCACCACGACGGCCGCTATGGCTGCCTCGACAACGCCTGCCCGCACCAGGGCGGGCCGCTCGGTGAGGGGTCGATCGAGAACGGCTGGCTGCGCTGCCCCTGGCACGGCTACGACTACTCACCGCTCACCGGCCAACCCCCGGCCGGGTTCAGCGATGCGCCGGCATGCTTCGCGGTCGAGGCACGGGTCGACGGCGTGTACGTCGCGCTCCCGCCGGAACCCGAACCACAACGCACGGTCAGCGACGTGCTCGTGGAGACGCTCGTGAACTGGGGCCTCACCCACGTGTTCGGCATGGTCGGCCACTCGAACCTGGGCTTCGCCGACGCGATGCGCAAGGCCGAGGCACGCAACGAGCTGACGTTCATCGGCATCCGCCACGAGGGCGCCGCCGCGTTCGCGGCGTCGGCCTACGGCAAGCTGACCGGTCGCCCCGCCGCGTGCTTCGGCATCGCCGGGCCCGGGTCGACCAACCTGCTGACCGGGCTGTACGACGCCCGCGAAGACCGCTCACCGGTGCTCGCCATCTCCGGTCAGGTGCCGTCGAAGGTGCGGGGCCGGGGCGCGTTCCAGGACACCGACCTCGAGGCCGCCTTCTCGGACGTCGCCGCGTTCAGCGAGACGGTGGCGCTCGGCTCGGACCACGTCGAGCTGGCCAGCCTGGCGATGAAACAGGCGATCGTCGGGCGCGGCGTCGCCCACCTCATCCTCCCCGACGAGGTGCAGCACCACGCGGCACCGCCCGGTGCCGTGGCCGGTTCTCCGAGGGGTCGGGTCGCGTCGCGCGCCACGCTTGCGCCTGCGGCCGAACTCGAGCGTGCCGTCGACCTGATCGTCACCGCCGAGCGACCGATGATCGTCGTCGGCGCCGGTTGTCGCTCGAAGACCGATGCAATCGTGGCGCTGGCCGAGCGACTCGGCGCGCCGATGGGTACGACGTTCAAGGCCAAGGGTCTGATCAGTGACCATCACCCGCTCGGCTGCGGGGTGATGGGAAGGTCGGGCACACCTGTCGCCAGTTGGTGCATGAACGAGAGCGACCTGCTGCTCGTGTTCGGCGCCAGCTTCTCGAACCACACCGGGATCGCGCCGTACAAGCCGATCGTCCAGGTCGACGACGACCCGATGTCGATCGGGCGGTTCCACGCCGTCGACGTCGGGCTGCTCGGAGACGTCGAGGTGACCGCAAGCGCGATCGCGGCGGCGCTCTCGGCTCGTGACGTGACGGCGGCCACCGACCAGCGGGCCGACGTCGCCGCGCGGTGGGCGATCTGGCGCAACGAGAAGGCGAAACGTGCCGCCGACGACGCCGCCCACGGCATCGGGTCGGCGGCCGTGATGGCCAGTCTCACCCGGCTCGTCGACCCCGGCGCGGTGATCGCCGTCGACGTGGGCAACAACACCTACTCGTTCGGCCGCTACTTCGAGGCCTCGGGGCAACAGGACGTCGTGATGTCGGGGTACCTCGGCTCGATCGGCTTCGCCCTCCCGGCCGCGATGGGTGCCTGGGCCGCGTTCGGCGACACCCGCCAGATCGTGTCGGTCAGCGGCGACGGCGGCTTCGGCCAGTACGCGATGGAGTTGACGACCGCCGTCAAGTACGGGATGAACATCACTCATGTCGTGCTCGACAACCGCGAGCTGGGCAAGATCTCCAAAGAGCAGCGCGCCGCCCATTGGGACGTCTGGCAGACCTCGCTGCACAACCCCGACTTCGCAGCCTTTGCCGAGTTGTGCGGGGCGCGCGGGTTCCGGGTCACCGACCCCGCCGACCTCGACATCGCCATCGGCACCGCACTCGCCCACCCGGGTCCGGCGCTGGTCGACATCGTCACCAACGCCCAGCTCGTGTGACCCGCGACGAACGCGGTTCCTGACGCGTCCCGCCAACCGAGACAACCGCGGGCCGACGGCTCGCGGCGCCCTTCGGGGCTCAGCCAGCCAACTCCAGCACATAGTCATCGCCGCTCGGCCGAAATCCGACCCGCTCGAGATAGGCACGGTGCTGATCGTTCCCTGGGCTGGTGACGAGCCGTTCGAAACCCTCGGCACGCAGCACCTTGGCCCCGGGCCCGAACAGCCAGGCACCGAGCCGCGAATCCCGATAGGCCCGCAGCACGTGGTCGAGCAGGATCTCGAGTTCGACGCCCCGACGGCGGCCGACGAGCGCTCCGGCCGGGAGGCTGTCGCGGAGCAGCAACAACGCGAACACGTCGGGGCCGGATGGCATCTCGAACGCCGGCTGGAACTGACGGATGTCGGCGAGATGGTGCTGCACGAAATCGACGAAGAACGGGGCGTCGCAGGCGATCGGCACCGCCCCGAGGTCGCGTCTCATGCCCAGCTCCGAACGGAGGAACCACACGTTGATCGCGGCGATGCATCCGTTCGTCACCACGATGGGGATCGACCCGATCAGCAGCCCGTAGGCGACGAACGTCAACGAGCCCAGCAACGAGATGGCGCGGAGCCGCACCACCGAGGTCATCGTGAGCGACAGCACGACGAGCGCCGAGGCAAGGTAGCCGACCAGCTCCTGGGATGAGAGTTCGATCATCAGCGGAGGCTACGCGGGCGCCACCACAGCGGCGGACGGCGGCAGCGTTCGAATGATCTGCGCCCCTCGGATCGCCGCCTACTCGACGATCCGCAGCGTGGTCGGGATGTCCATGCGGCGGAGACGCCGGATGGTGAGCAGCGGGGCCACCGCCACCGCCACCACGCCGAGAAGGATCGCGGTCGCCACGGTGCCCCCGGACAAGCTGGCGTCGAGGCCGAGCTCGGGCAGGGTGCTCCCGATCAACGACGTCGTCACCCACTGGAGGACCAGTCGGCCGCCGACCAGCCCGATGCCCGTGCCGAGCAACCCGATGAGCAGCGCCTCGTGGACATCCATCCGCACGATGCGCCGAAGCGGCAGCCCGAAGGCGAACAGGGTGGCATGCTCACGGCTCCGCTCATCGTTGTTGATGCTCGCCGCGTTGTAGGCGATGAGCAGGGCGAGCAGCAAGATGAAGAGCTGGAGCACCCGGAAGATGCCAACGAAGTCGTCGAGGCTGTCCTCGATGACCTTGGCCGTGGCGCTCACCGGTTGCACCGAACCGACACCCGACAAGCCGAACAGGGCGCGTTGCACGTCTTGCGGGGTCGCTCCCTGCGCCGGCAGGAGATAGAGCTGGTTGACCACATCGGCGACGCCGAAGGCAGCGAGCTGGGACCGATCGAGGTAGGCCGCGAACCGGAACGGGCTCGGATGGATCGCCACCACTCGTACCGGAGTCGCGACCAGGGCGAACCCGTCGCCCTGCTGGGCAGGATGCTCGAGCTCGACAGTGTCGCCTGGCTCGATTCCCAGGTCCGATGCCGCCTCGGCCGAGATGATCAATCCGCTGCGGTCGGCGGGGATCTCGCCTCGCGCGATGGTCGGCGTCCAGAGTCCGTTGGCGAGATCGATGACGTCGACCAGCAGATCGATCGGTTGCTCGGATCCGTTCGACAGTCGGCCACCGAACCGGAGGACCGGCTCGACGTCGCCCACTGATGGCTCCGATCGGATGGTCTCGATCACCTCGCCGTTCGACAGCTGGAACCCTTGCAAAGCGACGACGAGGCGGTCCGGGTGGTCCTGGAGCACCTCGCGATCCTGACGATCCATCGTCGCGACGAGCGAGTCGATCATGCCCAACGTCGCGACCAGCGCAGCCAGCGCGGCGGCGACACCGAGTGCGGTCAGCAGCGTGCGACGAGGGGTCCGCAACACGTTGCCGACAGGCATTCGGGTCCACGTGCTCCGCGGCCACGACAGCCGCCTCAGCAGTCGCGACCATCCACTGCGGGTGGCTCGGTGCGTGGTGGTGATGGCCTCCACCGGGAGCACTCGCACCGCTCTCCAGACCGGCCATGCGGTCGCGACCACGGGGATCACGAAGCCGAGCAGTGCGGCCCGCGCGAACACGGGGAACTGGAGGTCGGTGTACCACACGGGCATCGGGAGCAGCTCGGTGTACACCGGCCGGAGCGCGCCGGCCACTGCGACCCCCATGCCGACCCCGAACACGACGCCGAGCACCGCGATCTCGATCCCTACGAGCAGCGGACGCAACGCCAGCAACCGCGGCGAACCGCCGAGTGCCATGCCGATGCCGATCTCGCGCCGCTGCGCCTCGACCATTCGATTGGCCATGTTGAACGCGCCGAACGCGGCTCCCGCCAAGATGAGCAGGGCGAACACGTTCCAGAACTTCTTGTCGCCCTCGATGTCGTCGTACAGGAGTCGGTAGGCGTCTTCGTCGACTCGCTGCATCACGGTGACGGCGAGCCCGCTGTCGGAGAACGCGGCGACGACGTCGAGTTTCGCGGCGTCGACGTCGGTTCCCGGGAGCAAGCGGACGACCAGGTCGTTGACCCGGTCAGCCCGCGCGGCGACGGCCTGGACGGTGTCGAGGGAGCCGAACACAGCGGCGAGGTTCGCCTCGGCGAAGAAGCTGCCGTCGTCGGTCACGACGAGGAAGTACTCCGGTGACATGCCGGTCCCGACGTACTGGAGCAGCTGCCCCGCCACCCGGACGGACCCGGTCGTGGGCAGGTCGTAGAACGCCGCGAAGCTGCGCTCCAGCACCACCTCGTCGGGCTCACCACGGATGGGGTCGAGGGTGCGACCGTCGCCCGGAGGAACCCACACCTGGTTGATGTGCGGGCCACCGTCGGCGGTGTTCACGCCGACCAGGCGACCAGGCACCAGGATCGTCTGGTCGCCGACCGAGGCATCCACCTGGGTCGGGACCACCAACCGTTCCTCTGCTGCGGCCACCACGCCCGGATCGGCCAAGCCATCCAGCGCGGCGAGCATCGTGCCTTCGGCGGCATCGAGACCCGACGCAGCCACGACCCGCAGGTCATACATCTGGAGTGCTTCGAAGCTGGCGTCGTTCGATTCGCGCCGCCAGGTCTCGGTGCTGCCCAAGGCCGCGTACACACCGGTGCCCACGGCGATGATGAGCGCGATCGCGACCACCTGCAGCCACCGCCGCCGGAGATCGCGGGCGGACCACCGAAGGAGGAAGAGCGGGCGCATCCGATCACCACCGCAGCTGGGCGATGTCGGCCTTGCCGCCGTCCGGTGGCCCGTCGGACACCACTGTGCCGCTGCCGAGCTCGATGACGCGGTCGGCGATGCGGGAGATCTCCCGGTTGTGGGTCACGACGATCACGGTCCGGCCTGCTTCGGCCTGAGCCTGGAGCAACTGCAGGATCTGCACACCGGTGCGGAAGTCGAGATCGCCGGTCGGCTCGTCGGCGAGCAGCAACTGATTCCCTGTCGCCAACGCCCGGGCGATGGCGACCCGCTGCTGCTCCCCTCCGGACAGCTCGCCCGGGAAGTGGTGCAACCGGTCCCCGAGCCCGACCTGGTCCAACACCGCCGCCGCTACCGCCCGCGCGTCCTTGGCTCGGTGCACGATCTCCACACCGCACTGCACGTTCTCCAGCGCAGTGAGCGTCGGGAACAGGTTGAAGCTCTGGAAGATGAACGAGACGATCTCGCGGCGGATCTTGAACAGTTCCGACCGGTCGGCACCGGTGATGTTCCGCCCGGCGATCGTGACCTGGCCCGTGGTCGCCGCATCGAGCGCCCCGATCACGTTCAGCAACGTCGTCTTCCCGCTCCCCGACGGGCCGAGCACGACGGCGAACTCACCGGCATCGATCTCGAGATCCACGCCACGCAACGCGTGGACGACCGATCCACCGAAGTCGTAGGAGCGACTGACTCCCTCGAGCAACACGGTCGTCGGCACCCCCGGGCGATGCCCAGGGTGCGGCGACGTTGGCTCGACCGAATGAAGAACGTCGGAACGATCCACGAGTCGACGATGCCGCCGACCCCACGAAAGGCGATAGGGCCGGAAGTCAGCCCATGCCCACCCCGGGGGACGTCATCCGTCGTCGAGCAGCTCCCACTGCTGACCGTCAAGGGTGTCGCGGACTTCGATGCCGGCGATGGCCAGGCCGTCGCGGATCTGATCGGAGAGGTCGTAGCGCTTGGCTGCCCGGACATCGAGACGTGCTTGCAGCGCCACTTCGACGACCGGTCCGAGCACCGTTCGACGATCGGTGAGACCACCGACCGCAGCATCTCCGAGACGCACGATCATCGAGCGCAGCAGAGCTCGGGCTCGATCGGTCTCGTCACTCTGCAGCGTGTCGGTCGACCAGCCCACGATGGCCGCTTCGAGATCGAGAGTGGCGCCAACCGCGGCCGCCGCGTCGCGGCGGTCGATCGCTTCGTCGAACTCGGCGCCGAGGCGGGCCGTGTCGGCGGCCAGCGAGACACTCGGGCCGGCCTCGTCGGGTTCAGCGCCGCTCGCCGCATCCCCTCGTGCCGTTGTCGGGATGGCCGCCACGAGGGGTGCATCCGGAACGGTCCGAAGAACGTCGATCCCGACCGTCGTTCCCGCCGGGATCTCCATCGACACCCCGTTCCGCCGGATCGTCATGACGCCGAGACCGACGACCGATGCCGTGTCGGCATCGAGATCGAGGATCACCCCGGTGTGCTCGTCGAGGCCCAGCACGAACGCGCCGTCGGGGAGCTGCTGCTCCAGCATCGCGAGCCGCCGCTCACCGAGATAGCAGAAGCGCGTGTCGTGATGTCCACCCTCGGCGTTGTTGTAGTGCGGGATGACGGCAACCGGCAGACCGATCTCGCGGCAGCACGTCGAGGCCCTCGAGCCAGTACGGATCGGCGCCCGACTTGTAGATCTCGTACACCGGCACCGTCACACAGCCGAGTGTCAGGGCCGCCGCGCTGGCGAACGTGACTGCGCCACCGGATCTGAGCTTCTCGGCCAGGAGATCGGGTATGGGTGTCCCCGACCATTGCCGGAGGGCGTAGGTCGGGCTCCCTGGGCCGGCGAACACGAAGTCGGCTTGGCGCACCCGGGAGTACGCAGCCTCGCGATCCACGGTCGAGGTGGTCTCCACCCTCGGCAGTCCGGCAACCGCAACCGAGCGGCCGAGACTCACGCGGAAGTAGTCGATCGTCTTGGCCGACAACTCGTCGGCGTTCTCCTGGAAACCGAACGGCGTGTCGAGGAAGACGAAGGGCCCGGTGGCGCCGGATGCCCCCTCCGACTCGATGCGTTCGAAGACCGTTCGGTGGTGCTTCACCATGGTCGGCGACGTCTCGCCGCTGCCCATGATGGTCAAGCAGCCGAGTCATCCCGGAATTGCCTCCTGGGCGAGATCGGTCAGCACGCGGGCCAACTCGACGGGGTGCTGGGCGTGGAGATCGTGATGGGCCGGCGCGAACCAATGGACCCGTCCGCGTGGCAGCGCCGCCAGCGCCGACTCGACCGCCACCCGCTTGTCGTGGGTCCACGCCACGTCGCCCGTATCGGCAGGGATGAGCGCCGCCGGCACGGTCACGCTGGCGTACCGCTGGGACGGGCGATGGGCGAACAACGCCTCCAGGATCATGAGATGGCGCTCGAACGACAGCCAAGGAGCGACCGTCCCGTCCACCCGAACCTCGAAGTTGGCCAAGGCTCCGACAATGCCCGACTCCGGCCAGTCGGGATGGGCGTCTCGTATCCAGCGCTCCATCGTGGGCGCCGGCGTACCGGCGAGCGAGGGCGGGGCGAGCACCTCGCGGCACTCCTCCCACGTCGTGAAGCGATCACCGAGCTCGATGAATCCCCCGTCGACAGCGGCGATCGCTCCGGCGAGTTCAGGGTGGGTCGCCGCCAGTTCGATGACGACGTTGCCGCCCCACGACTGCCCGGCGATCACCGGCCGTTCCCAGCCGAGCTGCCCGACGAGCGCCACCAGGTCGCCGACGATCGTGGCGAAGTCGTATCCGTGGTCGGGTTTGCTCGACAACCCGTGGCCGCGCTGGTCGACGGCGACGACCGGATGACCGGCCTGCGCCAACGCTTCGGCCGTGCCGTCCCACAACCGGGCGTTCGAGGCGAGACCGTGCACGAGGACGAACGGCACGCCCGGCCCGCCACTCCCCCGTTCGATGACGCGCAGCTCGACCCCCGGAGCGACGCCGATCATCCGTTCGACCATCGCCATCACGGCAGTCGCCGTCCCCGCGTGCAGTTCAACACGGCGGCGACCCTACCGGCGGCCCGGTGAAGGGGCCTGTTGGGCTCCGAGATCGAGCCGGCGGTTGGGTGCCTACCTGTTCATGATCGAACCGGGGTCAATCCGAGGCGTCGTCCTCACGGTCGGCCGTGCTCGACACGACGTTGAAGTCCTCGTCGAGTTGGACGTCGACCTGTGAGCCGTCGTCGAGGGTGACCTCGACCTCGTAGAGGCTCTCCTCGTCGCCGACCTCGGTCTCGGTGACCGTTCCCTCACCGGTGTCCGCCAGTGCGGCGGCGCTCGCCTGTTCGAGAGCGTCGCCGGTGATGGGTGTCTCGGTCTCCGACTCATCGTCTGCCGTGGCGCTGAACGCGGCGGCCCCCGTGGCGCCGAGCCCGGCGATGGCCACCGCTGCTGCGATCATGATCTTGCTGCGTCGTTTCATCGGTCACTCCTCGGTGGATGGGATGACCCCAGGGTACGAATCCCGACCTGACGCCAGCCTGAAGTTGTGCGCTCGGACCGGCGGGCGGAGTCAGGGAGCGGCTGGGAGTTCGACCACGAAACGGGTGTCGATCCCGGGAGCCAGCACGACGGTCCCGCCGTGCCGTTCGACGATCTCGCGCACGATGGCCAGCCCGAGCCCGGCACCACCGCCATCACGCGTCCGGGCCTCGTCGAGCCGGGCGAAGCGTTCGAAGATCAGTTCGCGGTCGCCCGCCGGGATCCCTGCCCCGTCGTCACTGACGCTCAGCTCGACCCGACCTCCGGCTTCGGAGAGCCCCACCGTGACGATGGACGTGGCGTGCCGCTCGGCGTTGTCGAGGAGGTTTCGCACTGCGCTCGCCAGCTGCCGGGCGTCGCCGACCACGAGCGCGGCACCAAGATCTCGAAGATCGACCTCGATGCGGCCCCGTTCCCGGAGCCGGCGGGCCTCTCGCAGGACGATGTCGTCGAGGTCGACTGGTTCGAACACCGACTCGGCGATGCCGCCGTCGGCTCGGGCCAGGTCGAGCAGATCCTCGACGAGTCGTTGGAGCCCGATGGTCTCCTCGAGGACGCTGCGCTCGGTGGCCGCCGGGTCGTGGGGCCGGCCCGACGCGAGGTCGACCTCGAGCTCGCTGCGAATCCGCGTGAGCGGGCTGCGGAGCTCGTGGGATGCGTCGGCGACGAATCGACGTTGGCGATGGATCGCCTGGTCGAGCCGGTCGAGCGTCTCGTTCATCGTGCGGGCGAGCCGGGAGATCTCGTCGCCGGTCGCCGGCTCCGCGACTCGCCGCCCGAGATCGGTGCCGGTGATCTCGGCGAGCTCCGAACGCATCCGTTCGACCGGCCGCAGCGTCCGCCCGGTGAGCCACCACGTGAGCAGGCCGAGCACCCCGATCAGGGCAGGAACGGTGAGGGCGAGCAACCCCGTGAGGATACGGACCGGTTCGATGACGTCGTCGTTGTTGACGGCGACGATCAACCACCGTTCGGGACCGCCGTCGGAGCCGATCTCTCGCACGAGCACTCGGAACGTCTCGGGCCGGCCCGGCACGTCGGAGATCGTGCGGAACCCCGGGCGCACCTCGACGATCGGTGCCAGCCCCGCGACATTTGCCGAAGCTCCGACCACGTCCCTGTTCGGGTCGACCACTTGGACCAAGAGGTCCTCGTCGCCGGGCAGGTCTCGCGATGACGGCTCGGCCAGGACCGTCTCGATGGTGTCGGCGCGCTGCGCGATGCCCTCGTCGAGGTTCTCGGCGAGCTGCCACCGCAGCACGCTCGTCATCAGGATCGACACCCCGAGGAAGACCACAGCCGAGATCGCCATGGCCACCACGGCGATCCGCCACCGGATCGAGCGCATCAGCGATCAACCGCCATCGGCCGCGAGCCGATAGCCCGCGCCGCGGATGGTTTCGATCGCCCGCCGACCGAACGGCTCGTCGATGGCCGAACGCAGGCGGCGCACGTACACCTCGACGATGTTCACGTCGCCGTCGAAGTCGTACTGCCAGACACCGTCGAGGATCTCCTGTTTGGTCACGACCTGACCGGGCCGCCGGATGAAGTACTCGAGCACATCGAACTGCCGTGCGGTGAGCTGGACCTCGGTGTCGCCGCGCCACACCCGCCGCCCGATGGGGTCGAGGCGCAGATCGCCCGCGGCGGCGGGGGCCGGTTCGGTCCGGCCCCCGATCCGGCGGAGCATCGAGCGGATCCTCGCCACCAGCACCGGGAACGAGAAGGGTTTGGTGAGGTAGTCGTCGGCCCCGGCGTCAAGAGCTTCGGCTTCGTCGAGATCTCCCACCTTGGCGGTGAGCATGATGATCGGCGTCCAGATCCCGGCCGCACGAAGGTCGGCGCAGATCTGGAAACCGTTCCGGCCCGGCAACATGATGTCGAGCAGGATCAGATCGAAGCGGCCCTCGGTGGCGAGCCAGAGGCCGTCGATGCCGTTGCTGGCGACCTCGACCGTGTAGCCCTCGGTGATGAGGCCGCGCCTCACCACCGTGGCGATCTTCACGTCGTCCTCGACCAGCAGGATCTTCATCGACGCCCTCTTCGAGTCCGGAGCCGGCCCTACTGTCGCGTATCCGGCTGGCCGAGGGGGCCGGTCCCGGAGCCGGGCGGCACCGTGTCGACCTCGACGAGCTCGCTCCGGGTCGCTCCTCCGGATGCCCGCAGGATGAGTACCGGCCCGAAGCCCTTGGCGTACAGCTTGTACTCGAGCGAGTCGGGCTCGAGCGGCGTCGTGTCCTTGGTCAACAGCACGTCGGTGTAGGAACCGGTCGGCACCTCGGCCATCTCGGCCGTGCTCAGCACCTCACCGTTGTCCTCGGCCTCCCCCTTCAGGTACTCCTGGCGATACGCGAGTCCGGGCACTGGGAAGGCGGGCATGGCGATCCCGGGAAGGGCGCCGTCGACGCCGGCTTCGAACGATCCGTGCCTCGAGACGATCTCTCCGTTCTCGAACTCGGCAGTGTCCTCACCGAAGTACCACACGTTCCCGACGGAGTCCTGGGCGAAGTAGTCGAAGGTGTCCTCGACGAGTTCGCCGTCGAGTGTCACGGTGTCTCGCACGATCCGGACCGTGACGCCGTCGGCGAGCACCTTGGTCTCGTCGGTCGCGATCATGACTGCGATCGCCTCGGTGCCGTCGGGCTCTCGTTCGGTGTAGGTCCACCGCCGACCGGGCGGCATCGGCCAGTAGGGATTGGTGATGTCGGTCGTGAAGTCAGCGGGGTCGAGCGTCACCGGCTCGGCGCCTTTCGGCAACGAACCGGTCGACGCGGCAGTCGTCGAACCAGGGGGCGAGGCGTCGGTCTCCGATGAGCCCGCACCGGAGGTGCCGCACGAGGCGAGGAGGACGACGATGGCAGCGGTGCAGGCTGTCGTTCTGGCGGTCATGGGTGCGCTCCTTGGGTCGGTGGCTCAGGGCCACGACCCACGGTGCGCTTTCGCCGCTGACGCGGAGCTGAATGCGACCGGGCTCAGCTCTCGTCGAGGGTGACGACGTTGAGTGGGCCTCGGCGAACGTTCGCCGTGACGCCACGCCGAGCGCCGTTGCGCCAGACCGCCGCATCGGGCGATGCCTCGAGGTTGGCGAGCCACTGGGAATCGGACCGCACGGTGCTGACCGTGACGCGGTTCCCCGTGCGGAAGCCGACGACGGGCACCGATCGCGTGATCCCGGACTTGCGGCCTTTCGTCTCCATGACGACGAGCCCAAGGCCCACCGGCAACGGTGAGCCGAGGCCGGCGCGAACCGCAGGGAGCACCATGCGGTTGAGTGTTCGAAATCCCAGCTGGACAAGGTCGGTGGTCATCGACCACTGGAACCGCAACCGCGGCATGAATGTTCCCGTATCGGAGGAAACACGGGTCAGACATCCCAGGGATGGAGGCCCGCGTCAGCTGGTGACGACGGGGACCCGGGCCATGGCGGCCGCGACGGCGTCGTCACTGAGATCGAAGTCGACCATCTCGCCGGCGAGGAACCCCTCGTAGGCGGCGAGATCGAGATGGCCGTGACCACAGAGGGCCGTCAGGATCACCTTCTCCTCGCCCGACTCCTTGCACGCCAGCGCCTCTCGGATGGCCGCCGCGATCGCGTGGGTGGGTTCGGGTGCCGGCACGATGCCCTCGGTACGGGCGAACTGCAGTGCTGCGGTGAAGCACTCGATCTGCGGGATGGCGATCGCCTCGGCGAGCCCCAACTCGTAGATGTGGCTGACGAGGGGCGCCATGCCGTGGTAGCGAAGCCCACCGGCATGGATCGGGTCGGGGATGAAGCTGTGCCCGAGTGTGTGCATCTTCATCAACGGCGTCATGCCGGCCGTGTCGCCGAAGTCGTAGCGGTACTCGCCCTTGGTGAGGCTCGGGCAGGCGGCGGGCTCGACGCAACGGATCGTCGGGTTCATCCGCCCGGCGAGCTTCTCGCGCAGGAACGGGAACGACAGCCCACCGAAGTTCGAGCCACCGCCCGTGCACCCCACGAGCACATCGGGTGTCTCGCCCACCTTGGCGAGCTGTAGCAAGGCCTCCTCGCCGATGATCGTCTGGTGCATCAGCACGTGGTTCAGCACGCTGCCGAGCGCGTACCGCGTGGTGGGATCGGCCACCGCCATGGCGACGGCTTCGGAGATGGCGATGCCCAGGCTGCCCGTGTGATCGGGGTTCTCGGCGAGCAACGATCGCCCGTACTCGGTCAGGTCTGACGGGCTGGAGTGCAGGACCGCCCCGTAGATCTCCATCATTGTGCGACGGTGAGGCTTGGCGCGGTACGACGCGGCGACCTGCCACACCTCACACTCCAGACCGAACTGGCCGCACGCGAACGCGAGCGCCGTTCCCCACTGGCCGGCTCCGGTCTCGGTGGTGAGCTTCCGCACGCCCTCCTGCTTGTTGTAGTACGCCTGCGGTACCGCCGTGTTCGGCTTGTGCGAGCCGGCGGGGCTGACGCCTTCGTACTTGTAGTAGATCCGCGCCGGGGTCCCGAGTGCCTTCTCCAGGCGATGCGCCCGATAGAGGGGGCTGGGTCGCCACAGCCGATAGATGTCGAGCACCCCGCCGGGAATGTCGACGTAGCTCGCCGATGTCACCTCTTGCTCGATCAACGCCATCGGGAACAGCGGGGCGAAGTCCTCGGGACCGGCCGGCTGCATCGTTCCCGGGTGCAGCGCCGGTGGCGGGGGCGAGGGGAGGTCGGGAATGACGTTGTACCACTGCGTGGGCATCTCGTCTTCGGTGAGCAGGATCTTGTTCGGCACGACAGCGGCCATGGGCGCTCCTGGGTCTCGACGTTCAGCGCAGCCGAACGGCAGGCGGGCAGCCGGGAGCGTAGACAAGCCTGCCGATCCGATCGAATGGTGCGCTATCGACTGCCCCACTCCCACATGCCGAAGGCGTGCCGCTTGTCGATGGGATGACCGATCTCCTTGCAGATCAGGCCCAGCTCGCCGTGGTGGTACGCGTCGTGGGCCACCAGGTACGCGGCGAACGCCGGGGTGTGCGGCTTGAAGCCCGGCACCCGACGTCCCTCCGTCAGGGCGCGACGCACCAGGTCCCGGATCGACGCACCCGACCGTTCGAGGGACTCCGACAGGACGCCTCGACCGTGGGCCGCCCCTTTGGTCGCGAGCTTCTCGAGACCATGGGCCTCCTTGGCCGAGTCGAGCCACATCAACCGCACGTTGTGCAGATGGGCGAACTGGGCGGCGGGGCCCCACCCCTTGGGGAGCACCGTGGCGAGGCAGTCGTCGCTGCACGCGTCGAGCAGGTACGCGGTGATGCGATGGGAGATCGCCAGCTCCTCGACGATCTGCTCGATCAGCGTCTCGGCCGACTCGGTCACCCCAGCACCCGCGCCAGCCAGTCGATGACGAGGTCGGTGACCTCGTCGCGGTTGGTCTCGTTGAACACCTCGTGGCGGGCGCCCCGGTAGAGGGTGACGGTCACATCGGCGACACCGGCCTCGCGGTAGCGGGAACCGACGAGCTCCACCGAGCGCGCCGCCACCGGCCAGCGGATCGGCCTCGCCCGACACGAGCAGGATCGGCAGATCGGCGCGGATTCCCGCCAGCTTGATCGGGTCGGCGAAGTCCTCGGCGTCCTCGAGCATGCTCGCGACCGAGTTGGCGTCGAGCCCGAAGCCGCATGCCGGATCGGCGACGTACAGGTCGACCTCGAGGTCGTCGCGGCTGAGCCAATCGGCGTCGGTTCGATTCGGGGCGAACGGCGCGTTGAAGGCGCTGAGGTCGACCTCCTGGGTCGGGTCGATCCCCGGAGCGATGACATCGATCGCCGTCGTGCCGGTGAGCACCGCAGCGTCGAGGTCGGCGCTGTGATCGAGCAGGTAGCGCTGGAGGGCGAAGGAGCCCATGCTGTGCGCGACGATGGCGAGGGGCAATCCGGGGTGCTCGCGGCGGGCGAGTGCGCTCACCTCACCGAGGTCGGCCACGAGGCCCGCCCACCTGCCCGGGCCGAGATCGCCGTGGTGGTCCGGTGTCCGAGCGGTTCGACCGTGGCCGCGGTGGTCGTTGGCGTACACCGCGTACCCGGCCGCGGTGAGCGCCTCGGCCAGCCGGCGATAGCGCGCCGCGTGCTCGCCCATTCCGTGGGCGACCTGGACGATCGCCTTGGGGGCGCCGGCATTCGTCCACCGGTAGCCGAGGACCTCGGTGCCGTCCGGGGAGGTGAGGGAGAAGTCGGTCTCGTTCATCGGCCACGATGATCCCAGATCGGAAGGTGCCCGCGATCCCTGGAACCCCCGCGCTACGGGACCTCCGTTCCGAAGGTCCGACCGAGCTCTGGAAGGATCCGGGGAACTCGAGCGCTTGGGAGCACACGATGACGACGTCGATCGACATCTACGACCCGGACCTGTACGTGGACGGACCGATCCACGAGATCTTCGCCGAGCTTCGTCGCACCGATCCGGTCCACTGGCAAGCGATGCCATCCGAACCGGGCTACTGGGCGGTCTTGAAGCACGCCGATGTCGCCCACGTCGCCCGTCACCCGGAGTTGTTCTCTGCCGAGGTGCAAGGCGTGGTCCTCGAGAACATGGCGCCCGAGCAGCTCCAGCAGAGTCGCAACATGCTGCTGATGATGGACCCGCCCCGGCACACCGCATACCGCCAGCCCCTGGCCGACAGCTTCAAGGTGCGCACGATCGGGACGATGGAGGCGCGTATCCGGGCGCTGTGCCGCACGATCCTCGCCGAGGCCGCCGAGCGGGGGACGGTCGAGTTCGTCCACGATGTCGCCGGGACCCTGCCGAGTCAGGTGGTCGGCGAGCTGGTGGGCATCCCCGAATCGGCGTGGGGCGACATCCGCACCTGGGCCGAGCAGAGCACGAGCTCGCAGGACCCCGACCTCGCCGGCGATGGATATCGCGCCACGTCGGGGATGACCGAGATGGCCATCTACGCGATGGGTTTCGCCGCCGAGCGTCGCGCCGAGCCGCCCCGCGAAGACCTGGCGTCGCTGATCCTCGCCGGCAACTTCGGCGACGGTCCGATGTCGGACATCGAGTTCGCCAGCTTCTTCGTGCAGCTGGTCACTGCCGGCAACGACACCACCAAGACCTTGCTGTCATCGGGGCTCGAAGCGCTGCTCCGCCATCCCGACCAGCTCGCCGCGCTGCGCGCGGAGCCGGGTCTGATCCCGGGTGCCGTCGAGGAGATCCTGCGATGGGCCAACCCTCTGCACTACTTCCGCCGCACCGCGCTCGCCGACACCGAGCTCCGTGGGGTCCCGATCGCCGAGGGCGACAAGGTGGCGATGTGGTACACGTCGGCCAACCGGGACGAAGACGTCTTCGCCGATGCCCAATCCTTCGACATCCGCCGCTCCCCGAACCCGCACCTGTCGTTCGGGTTCGGCCAGCACTACTGCCTCGGGGTCCACCTGGCCCGGCTGGAAGGCCGGGTGTTCTTCGAAGAGCTGCTCTCGACGTTCAGCTCGATCGAGCAGACCGGCCCCTCCCGGCGGATCCGGTCCAATCTCAACAACGGCCTGAAGCACCTCCCCGTCTCGCTGACCCGCTGACCCGCTGACCCGGCCGACGCCGGTCGATCGCGTGGCCGGCGCGCCGGGCCGCGCTCCGGCGCCGTATCGTCGATCGCCGTATGCCCGAGCCGAGTTCCGCCGAGATCGATGCGGTCATCGTTGCCCTGGAACTGTGGGTCCCGGCGCTCCTGCCCGACGCCCGTCGAGCGGCGACCATCGTGTCGGCGTGCCGTGCCGCAGCCGCCGATGCAGATCCGCGAGAAGCCTTCGCCGGCCGCATCGCACGGATCGAACGCGCTGCGCACTCCGCGAGCCGCCATGTGGTGCTCATGGTCGACGACAGCGGCACTCTCGAACCGACGACCGCCCACGCCGGCTGGCCTCCACCCGACCTGAAGGCCATCCGCCGCCGCGGTGGAGGGGTCGGCTCCGTGTGCCGTAGCGACGACGGGATCGTGACGCTCCGGGTCGACAGCCTGGAGCCGTTCGATGTGGCGGAGCCGTGGCTCGACGCCGCCGTGGCGCTGTCGGTCGGGGCGTCCGGCGTGGTGCTCGATCTCCGGGGGAACACCGGGGGCGACCCGATGACCGCCGCCTTCCTCGCCGGGTTCGTGCTCGGGCCCCATCCCGTCGTGCTGGCCACCGTGCACGGAACCAACGGGGTCGAGGACTGGTCCACGATGCCTCCGCCCGCCGCTGCATGCGTTCCCGGCGACGTGCCCGTCGGCGTACTCGTGGGTCCGGCGACGTTCTCGGCGGCCGAGGGTCTCGCCTACCACCTGCAGGCACGCGAGCGGGTGGTGGTGTTCGGGGAGCGGACGCCAGGCGCCGCCGACCATGCCGCGCCGGTGGTTTTGACGCGATGGGTGCGGGCGCAGCTCCCCACTGCTCGGGTGGTCGACACCGCGACCGGCACGAACTGGGAAGGCCGAGGCGTGATCCCCGACGTCGCGGCGGACGATCCGGAACGGGCCTCCCACGATTGGATCCGCGCATCGAGCCAGCGAGCCGAACTCCGGACCTGACCACGGCGGGGACCGGAGCAGGGTGGCAGGGGCTCATCCCCGACCCCGTACGCTCGGCTCATGTACGACTTGAAGATCGTCGGTGGCACCGTGGTCGACGGGACCGGGCAGCCCCGCTTCGTCGGTGATGTGGCAGTGCTCGACGGCGTGATCGTGGCCGTCGGTGCGCACGTCGAAGGCGATGCCGCCGAGACAATCGATGCCCGCGGTCTGATCGTCACCCCCGGCTTCGTCGACATCCACACGCACTACGACGGACAAGCGACGTGGGACCCCGTGCTCGAGCCGTCGGCCAGTCATGGCGTCACGACCGTCGTCGCCGGCAACTGCGGGGTCGGGTTCGCCCCCGTACGCCCGGGCCAGGAAGCCTGGCTCGTCGAGCTGATGGAAGGCGTGGAGGACATTCCGGGCACCGCCCTCCACGAGGGCATCCAATGGGAGTGGGAGACCTTTCCCCAGTACCTCGACGCGTTGGCCCGGCGCGAGTACGCCATGGACATCGCACTGTTCCTCCCCCACGCTCCGCTGCGCGTGTACGTGATGGGCGACCGCGGTGCCGCCAACGAAGACGCGACACCGTCCGACATCGCCGCGATGGCCCAGCACGTCGGCGAGGCGATCCGGGCGGGTGCCATCGGGTTCTCGACGTCGCGCTCGCTCAACCACAAGTCGTTGGACGGCGAACTCGTCCCGGGTACGTTCGCCGCGGCCGACGAGCTGATCGGGCTGGCTCAGGCCGTCGTCGATGCCGGTGGCGGGCTGTTCGAGGTCGTCCCCACCGGCGAGACCGGCGACGACGAAGGCGTCACCCTCGGCGAAGTCCGCCTCCTCGCCCAGGTGTCGCGGGCCACCGGCCTCACGGTGTCGTTCCTGATGATCCAGTCGATGGGTGCCCCCGAACTGTGGCGCCGCCAGCTCGAGTTGGTCGAGCGAGAGATCGCCGACGGAGCGAAGCTCGTTCCCCAGGTGGCCGCACGACCGGGCGGCATGTTGCTCGGCGTCGCCAGCTACCACGGCCTGATGCGCCGGCCCACGTTCCGACGGCTCGAGGAGTCGCTGTCGATCGCCGACATGCTCGTAGAGCTGGCCCGGCCCGAGGTGAAGGCCGCCATCCTGGCCGAGACCGATCTCCCGCCCGACCCTCGCCGCCAGTTCGAGTCACTGACCGAGAACATGGAGTACCTGTTCGGGCGGGTCTTCCCGCTCGGTGATCCTCCCGACTACGACCCCGTCATCGAGCGCTCGATCGCCGGCATCGCGGCCGCCACGGGTCGTGACCCGTGGGAGGTGCTGTACGACCACCTCGCCACCGGCGAGCTCCTCCTCGGGGCGTTCACGAACTACGCCTTGGCGTCCGAGGACCATCTGGCCACGATGATCGAGCACCCCGACACCGTCATCGGGCTCTCGGATGGCGGCGCCCACGTGAAGATGATCTGCGACGCCTCGATGCCCACCTACCTGCTCACCCACTGGGTCCGCGACCGGTCCCGCGGCGAGCGTCTGGCCCTGGAAACCGTCGTGCGCAAGCAGGCGGCCGGTACCGCGGCCGCGGTGGGACTCACCGACCGGGGCACGATCGAGGTCGGCAAGAAGGCCGATCTCAACGTCATCGACCTCGACCACCTCACACTCCACGCTCCTCGGTCGGTCGACGACCTGCCCGCCGGTGGCCGTCGGATCCTGCAGGATGCCACCGGGTACGTGGCAACCATCGTGAGCGGCGTCGTGACCCGGCGCCACGGCCAGGACACCGGCACCCGCCCGGGGCGCCTGGTCCGAGCCACCCACTGACCCACGCCGTTCACCCGCCGAGCTGAGCTCGGGTCAACCAGTTCCGCGGCCGGACCGGACGGACCGGACCGCCGCGCCGATTCGTTCGGCGGCGACCACGAGCGACGCCGGGTCGTCCTTGCCGTACGCCAGCCGGAGGTGCCCGGCGATCGGCTCGGTGAGCGAGTAGGTGCGGCCGACCGCCACTCGCACTCCGCGCTCCAGTGCCGCTCGGGCCACCGCGTCCTCCTCGATGCCTTCGGGCAGCCGCACCCACAGCGCGACGCCACCCGACGGACGTACGCAATGGAGCTCGGGCGCATGCTCGGCGAGGGCTCCGTGGAGCGTGTCGCGGCGGAGCTGGAGGGCCGCACGGAGGTTCTGGACGTGGCGCTGCCACCCCGGCGACGACAGCACCTCGGCGGCCACCGCCTGCAGGAGCGGAGCCACGAAGAAGTCGGCCGCCAAGCGGGCGCTGACGAGCCGGCCGAGCACGGGCCCGCGCGCCGTGACGGCCGCGACCCGGAGCCCGGGCGCCGCCGACTTCGACAGTGAGCGGATCGAGATCACGTGGCCGTCGACGTCTTCGACGAGCAGCGGCGGCCCCGTCGGTCCGTCGAGATCGAGGTCTCGCACCCAATCGTCTTCGACCACGAAGCACCCGAACTCCCGAGCGATCTCCAACACCCGCGCCCTGCGATCCGCAGCCAGCACCGCGCCGGTGGGGTTCGCGTGCCGGGGCTGGAGCACGACGAGCCGGGCACCGGTACGGGTCAGGACATCGGCGAGTGATTCGGGGAGCACCCCGTGGTCGTCGGTCGGCACCGGCACGGGAACGAGCCCGGCGAGTGTCGCCGCAACGACGGCTCCGGGGTAGCCCGGATCTTCGAGCACGATCGGGTCGCCCGGTCGGGCGAGGACCCGGCAGATCGAATCGAGGGCGGCTTGCGCGCCAGGGGTGATCAACACGTCCGACGCAGTGAATGGTGCCCCCACCTCGGCCACGAAGATCGAGCGGAGCTCCGCCAGGCCTTGTGGTCCACATCGGTCCCATGACTCCGGGCGGCGAGCCCGTCGTGCCGCGGCTCGGGCCAGGAGCTCGTGCGCCTGGAGGCCCGGTTCCGGAAACGCGTTGTCGAGTGCCAGCTCGGCCGCCGAGGCCCCGACCCGGAGGTGGTCGAGCCCGGCAGTCACGTCCGGAGCTCGTCCGAGGACCACGGTCTGCCAGGCGAGATCGGGCGGCGGGGCCGAGGCGATCGACGTGTGCGAGATGAAGGTGCCGTCGCCGGGTCGAGTGACGGCGCGGCCCTCCATCACCAAGGTGCGCACGATCCGTTGCACCGTGACCGGGCTCACGTGGAACTGTTGTTGCAGCTCACGAACACTCGGCAGCCGCTCGCCGGGATGACCGACGGTGCAGAGTCGGCGAAGATGCTGGGCGACAGTGCTATCGTGACTCGTGAGCATTCGGAGTAACGCTACTCATTCTGACCGTGAAGCGCGCGGGTTGGCGCTCGGATTCGTCGGGGTCGCCTGCTTCAGCGCATCGTTGCCGTTCACCCAGGTGGCCGTGCGGGAGTTCGGCGTGATCTTCCCCTCGTTCGGCCGGGCCGTGATCGCGGCGGCGCTCGCCGCCATCTCGCTGACCGTGACGCGCACCCCGCTGCCGCGCCGGCACCTGTGGGGGCGGCTCGCCTTGACGATCGGCGGGGTCGTCATCGGCTTTCCGGCGTTCACCGGCCTCGCGCTCCAGCACGCTCCAGCGGGCCACGGGGCCATCGTCGTCGGGTTGCTCCCTGCAGCGACGGCCGGGTGCTCGGTGCTGCGCACCGGGGCAAGGCCGTCGCGTCGGTTCTGGGCCTTCGCCGGGATGGGGAGCGCGGCGATCGTGATGCTCGCGCTCAGCCGGGGAACGGCCGACATCGCCATCGGCGACGGCCTGCTCCTCGCCGCGGTCGCCTCGGCGGCGATCGGCTACACCGAGGGTGCCATCGTGAGCCGTGAGATCGGCGGGTGGCAGACCATCAGCTGGGCGGTGGTCGGCGCGCTGCCGATCACGATCCCGCTCGCCCTGTGGGGCCTCGCTCCCGTCGGCCTCGATGAACCGGCGACCGCTTGGATCTCGCTGGGCTACCTGGGCGCGGTCTCGATGTTCCTGGGATTCTTCGCGTGGTACGCCGGGCTGGCCATGGGGGGCATCGCACGCGTCAGCCAGGTCCAGCTCCTCCAACCCCTGCTGTCATTGGCGTGGGCGGCGATCTTCTTGAACGAGGACCTCGACGTGCTCACCGTCGCCACCGCCGGCGTGGTGCTCGCATCGGTGGCCGGTTCGCGCAAGGCAGTGATCTCGCCGGGCCCCGCGACACCAACCGTCGTGCCCGCCGAGATCGTCGCGACGTAGCGACCGTCAGGGGCCGGTGAAGAGCGGACCCCTTGCCACGTTGTCGGCCTCGCCGGCCAGACGGTCGGACTCGCGGCGCTTGACCTCGGCCCGGCCGACCACCTGATGATGGACCTCGTCGGGACCATCGGCGAGCCGCAACGTCCGCTGGGCATGCCACATCTCGGCGAGCGGGAACCACTGGGAGACACCGGCCGCACCGTGCATCTGGATGGCCTCGTCGATGATGTCGCAGCACTTCTCGGGCACCATTGCCTTCACCGCGCTCACCCATACCCGGGCTTCGGCGTTGCCCAACGTGTCCATGGCCTTGGCCGCGCGCAGGACCATCAATCGCATCGCCTCGACCTCGATGCGAGCCCGCGACAGGACCTCGATGTTCTTCCCCAGGTTGATCAGCTTCTTCCCGAAGCCTTCGCGTGACATGCCCCGATCGACCATCATCTCGATGGCCCGCTCGGCCGCACCGATGGAGCGCATGCAGTGGTGGATGCGGCCCGGGCCCAGGCGGAGCTGGGAGATCTCGAAGCCCCGGCCCTCGCCGAGCAGGATGTTGTCCTTGGGCACCCTCACGTCGGTGAAGCGGATGTGCATGTGGCCGTGCGGCGCTTCATCGGCACCGAACACGTGCATCGGTCCGACGATCTCGACACCTGGCGTGTCGACCGGCACGAGGATCTGCGACTGCTGCTTGTACGTGTCGGCATCGGGGTTGGTGCGCACCATCGTGATCATGATCTTGCAGCGCGGGTCGCCAGCGCCGGAGATGTAGAACTTCTCACCGTTGATGACCCACTCGTCGCCGTCGAGTTCGGCCCGGGTCTGGATCTGCTTGGCGTCGGAGCTCATGATGCCCGGCTCGGTCATCGCGTAGGCCGACCGGATGCGGCCCTCGAGCAATGGCTCGAGCCATTCCCGCTTCTGTGCGGGAGTGCCGACCCGCTCGAGCACTTCCATGTTGCCCGTATCGGGCGCCGAGCAGTTCAGACACTCCGACGCGAGCCGGTTCTTGCCCAGCTCCACCGCGATGTAGGCGTAGTCGAGGTTCGACAGACCTTGGCCGGTCTCGGCGTTGGGGAGGAAGAAGTTCCACAGTCCCAGTTCGCGGGCCCGGGCTTTGGCGCCATCGAGCACTTCGAGCTGCCCCGGTGCCCACGACCATCGCTCGGCGCGCCCTTCGCCCAATCGGTAGAACTGTTCGGTGATCGGGTCGACCTCGTCGCGGATGAACGCCCGCACAGCGTCGTAGAGGGGCCGCACGTGCTCCGACATCCGCAGGTCGAGATCATCCATGCTCGACATCCTCAGTGCGCCACCAGCCATCGGGTTCTCCTTCGCGTCATCGCCATGCAGGCCGCCCGCAACGTAACCCGCGGGCCCGAATCGCCACGACCCCGTCACGCACCGCGTGCACGTCCCTACTGGAAATGCGGGCCGCGATCTGAGACCGTTGCATCTGCACGTTTCCCTCGCGTGCATGTGTGAAAGAAGGTCTTCCTATGGATGCCGCTCACGGACTCCCGTCCCGAGCCCGACCGAGCACCGTTGTGGCGATGGTGCTCGCGCTCATCGTCGCAACACTCGCATTCGCCGCAGCACCCGTGGAGACGAGCGCGGCGACGTGCCCAGGCGGGAACTACACCGTCGTTGCCGGAGACGGTTGGACCACGATCGCCAAGAAGCTCCGTATCTACACGCGGGAGTTGCTCTCCTTGAACAACGCCACCCTCCAGACCGTGCTGGTGCCGGGCAAAGTGCTCTGTCTTCCACTGTCGCCCCTCGTCACGACACCCACGACCACCGCGGCCGCGACGCCCTCGACGGCGGCAACGGCCACCACCGTTGCGGCAAGGACGTGCACGGGCGCCACCTACAAGGTGGTGGCGAACGACGGCTGGTACGCAATCGCCGACAAGCTCGACGTCACGGTGCTCTCGCTGTTGCGCGCCAACAACGCGTCGACCGCCACGAAGCTGTTCCCCGGCATGGTCCTGTGCGTCACCGGCGGCGCCACGACCACGACGACGACCACCAGCAGCACGGTCGCGGTGGCACCGCCCATCCCGACCGCTGCACCGGGGTCGATCGCCTGCACCGGCGCCACCTACACCGTCGTTCGCAACGACGGCTGGCGTCGGATCGCCTCCAAGCTCGGCGTCGGGCTGATCGATCTGCTCACCGCCAACCAGGCGACCGTGGCCACCGAGCTCCACCCCAGCGACGTGCTGTGCGTCCCGAACGCGGCCGCACCGAGCACGGCACAAACGGTCACCACCACCACGGCGGCGCAGACGCCCACGGTTCCCGGCCGATGCGTCACCGACGCCTTGACCGATGGCACGGCGTTGTGCGTCGACCAGGCCAACCGGACGGCGTGGGGACTGACGTTCGTCGCCGGCCGGACCGCCTGCCCCACGGGTTCCGTCCAGACCATCGCCGTCACCTACGGCAGCACCACCGAGTCGGTGTGCGTGCTGCGCCGCATGGCGGCTCGCACCGGGCGTGGCACGTTCGAGGCAACGGGCACAGGGTGCAGCTCCACCGGCGCCGGGCGCTACCTCGTGACCGGCAAGGCTCGCAGCCTCACCACGAGGACATCGGACCGCACGCCGGTGCAGGTGAACGACGTGGTGTTCTTCGCCACGACGCAGTGCACGTGGGCCACCTCGGTGCACGAGGTGATCGATGACACCGCCGCGGCCAACAACGACCTGACCCGCGGGAACAACAGCGGGTGGATCAACCTGCTGCCGGCCGACTCGGACTGGGTGTTCGACTTCCTGGATACGGGCGACACGATTCGCCTCGTCGGAACCGCGAAGTGAACGGCGTACCGGCGACGAACGTCGCCGGTACGCCCGCCGGGTTCAGAACCGACGGTCGTTCATCTTCTTCTTCGGCGGCGCCTTGAACGGGGCCTCCACGAGCGCCTCGAACTGGGCGTCGTCGGGCTGCTTGGGCTCGTTCAGCCGCTGCAGGTAGGTCTTCAGCGCGGCCCGAGCCGGCGCCACGTGATCACCCTTCGTCCCGGCCGAGCGAGCCAAGGCGTCCTTCGCCTTGGCGACGCGCGCCTTGCGGGTTTCCTTCTCCTCGTCGGAGATCACGCGCTTCTGCTTCTCCGCGGGGGCCGAGGCAGCCCGGCGGGCCTCGATCTCCTGGAGTGTCGTGAGCTTGGCGCGGATAGCCATGGAACCGATCCTTCGTGCTCGGGAGCCGACCCGAGCTTCGACGACGGGACGGGCAACTCCGGCCGACGCGGCCGGTGTGACAACGGTATCGGGTCACGAAGCCCTTCGGCGGGTCACCGGCGTCGACCCCAGGAGCGCACCCGACCGCGACGCACGCCATGGAGCGGACTCGCAAGGACTCGCATCGACCCCGGCGCGTCGGCAACGATCTGTGCACTCCGATGCCAGTGGGGCGGCATTGGGCCCGACAGAGGGGACACGATGGACGATTCCGAACCGACGCGCATCCGACTCGGTCAATGGCTCGTCTCGCGGTTGGAGGGCGCGCAGGCCGTCGAGGTGCACGCGTTCACCGCTCCGAGGAGCGGCTACTCGGCCGAGACCACCGTGGTCGATGCCGAGGTGCGCCGGGGTGCCGGCACGATCACGGAACGCTTCGTCCTGCGGCGAGAGACACCCGAGCCCCCCGTCTACCCGGTCCAGGCGCCCGGCCTGGACATCGAGATCGAGGTCCAGTACCGGGCGATGGAAGCCGTCGCCGCCCATTCGTCGGTCCCGATCGCTCCGTTGGTCGGCTTCGAGACCGATCCCACGGTGCTGGGCGCCCCGTTCTTCGTGATGCGCCATGTGCCCGGCGATGTACCGATCGAAGACCCGATCTACACGCGGGAAGGCTTCGTCGTCGATGCGACCGACGAGCAACGCCACACGATGGTGCTCGAAGGGGTCCGCACGATGGCCGAGATCCATCGGATCGATTGGGCGGCGGCCCGTCTCGAGTGGCTGGTGCCGCCGGGTTGCGAAGCAGGGACAGCCCGGCAACTCGACGTGTGGGAGGAGTACGCCCGCCGTGAGCTCGGCTCGCGCCGCCACCCGATGATCGACGAGGCGTTCTCGTGGCTCCGGGCCAACCGGCCGCCCGACGTCTCGCTCGGCTTGAGCTGGGGTGACCCTCGGCCCGGGAATGTGATCTGGCAGGACTTCCGACCGGCGTGCGTCACCGACTTCGAGGCGGCGTCGATCGCGCCGCCAGAGCACGATCTGGGTTGGTGGTTGATGTTCGACCGCTGGTCGCACGAGACGATGGGTGTCGGTCGGCTGCCCGGCGAACCCACCCGCGAAGAGCAGACCGCGTACTACGAGCAGTGTCTCGGCCGCAGCGTGGGCGAGACGCTCTGGCACGAGGTGTTCGCCGGTGCCCGCTATGCGGCGATCGTGGTCCGGGTGATGAATCGCTTGGTGGAGCGCGGCCACATGCCCGCCGATCAGACGATTTGGCTCGACAACCCAGCGGCCACCTGCCTGGCCGACCTCATGGCCGAACGCTGAGCAACCCGTCGGCGGGCGGCGCCGCCGGGTCAGCCGTGGCCGAGCTGAGATCGGAAGAAGCGGCGGGCGGCGGGAGCGCTCCAGTTGTCGTGGTCTTCGCCCCAAGCGGTCAGCCCTTCGAAGGTCCACTCCGTGAGGCAGTTCCAGGTGAACAGGTTGGGGTTGAGATGCACACCGAGCCGGTTCACGGCCCGCCCTTCGGCGTGGACGGTTCGGCCGACCTCGTCGACCAGGTCGATGCTCACCAAGGTGGGAGCGCCCGTCGCCTGATCGCGGCGCAGGACGTCGCGGCGGCCGCTCGCGACCTTGCTCCATGTGCCGTCGAGCAGCACGTAGCCGTGGATCGCGACGCAGCCGACACCGAAGTCCATGGTGATGGCATGGAAACCGTCGGTGTCCGAGGCAGTCGCGTAGCTGTAGCCGCCCCGCTCGGCCGTCGCGCCGAGGGTCTGGCCGAACTGCGACCGCGGACCCCACGACCGGTCGCGGAACCCGTAGGAGTCGACCCCGATCATCTCGTCACCGAGTCGGATGGTGCCCCGGTAGCGACCCGGTTGGTCGAGATGCGACGGCCCGAGGTAGTTGGGCTCGGTGATCGCGGTGAAGTGGAGGGCGATCTCGATCTCGTCGGCGCCATCGGGATCCCGGTATCCGATCCCGTAGACCGCCAGCGGCTCGAGGCACTCGTAGCGGATGCCGTTCGGCAGGAACATGTCCGACAGCGGCCGATCGGGGATCGGGAGGTGCCAGAAGTTCTTGCCGTAGACGATGTTCCACGGTTGATCGCCGTGGTCGTCCCACACATAGACGGCCCCCGCAGCTACCCCCTGGTTCGGGCGGAAGAACGGGTACAGCTGCCCCGACAACCGCCGCTCGGGGACCGAGAACGTGAACCAGCACGTCTCGGTCCAGTAGGGATCGTCGGAGGTCGGCGGGTGGAACTCGTCATCCGGGTGCCCCATCAGATCGGGCCCGTCACGATGTCGCCGCGATGAAGTCGGCGACGACGGCCGCGAGGCGGGCGCTGGCGTCCTCCTGCAGGAAGTGTCCGGCGCCTTCGATGGTGGTGTGCGGCTGACCGGCAGTGCCGGGGACCTTCGCCAGGAACACCCGCTCGCCCCCCTTGGTGACGGCGTCCTGGTCACTGAACGCGCACAGGAAGGGCTTGTCGAAACGACTCAGCGTCTCCCACGCAGCGGTGTTCGCCGCTTCGGCCGGGTCATCGACGCTGGTCGGCACGAGCGAGGGAAACGCCCGGGCCCCTGCCTTGTAGCTGTCGTCCGGGAACGGCGCGTCGTACGCCGCGATCACCTCGGCCGGCAGGTCGGTGGTGCAGCCGCCGTTGACGATGGCGCCGATCGGGAACGTCGGCGACTCCCGTGAGAACTGCTGCCAGGCGAGGAACGCGTCGGTGGGCCGGCGCCCACCGGCCGGGAGCCCGGTGTTGCCGATCACCACCCGGGCGAAACGATCCGGGTGCTCGCCGACGAGGCGGAGCCCCACCAGCCCACCCCAGTCCTGGGCGAAGAGGGTGATCGCGCGGAGGTCGAGTTGGTCGAAGAGTGCCTCGCGCATCCAGCCGACGTGCCGGGCATAGGTGTAGTCGTCCTGCTCGGTCGGCTTGTCGGAGCGGCCGAAGCCGACGAGGTCGGGAGCGATGCAGCGATGGCCGGCCGCCACGAGCGGCGGGATCATGTGTCGGTAGAGGTACGACCACGACGGCTCCCCGTGCATCAGCAGCACCGGCGCAGCATCGGCTGGACCCTCGTCGAGGTAGTGGACCCGGAGACGATCGCCCTCGGTGTCGTCGATCTCCGAGTAGTTCGGCGCGAACGGGTAGTCGGGCAGTCCGACGAACCGCTCATCGGGGGTGCGCAACGTCTTCATGAGTGCTCCGTATCGAAGAGGTGGCAGAGGGTGTCGGCAAGTGCCGTTTCGGCGGCGGCACGCGACAACGACTGATCATGGCGCAAGAGTTGGTAGGCCTCGAACGAACAGAGCACATCGGCGACGGCAACCAGGCGCGTAGCCCGGTCCGCGGCGTACGTCGCGAGCTCGGGCGCCATCACACGTGTGAGTTGGGCCCGCAGGAAGGCTCGGGCTTGGGTCAGTTCAGCTGCGATGAGGGGTTGGAACGGCGCCCGCATCCGGGCGACGATCCCGACACTGCCCATGGCGTCGAACAGGTCGGCCCGCTGGGCGACGAGACGGGCGATTCGTTCGTCGAACGGCGCGGCCGGATCGACGACGAGCTCGACGAGCGGCCGGAGTTGGGCGTGTCGGGTGGCGATGGCGGCGCGACACAGGTCGTCGACATCGTCGAAGTAGCGGAACAGCGAGCGCGGCGACAGCCCGGCCCGGTCCGCTATCTCATCGGTGCTCGGATCGAGGTTGCCGTCGGCGTAGAGCCCGAGCATCGCTCCGACGACGGCATCACGATTGCGCTGCCGACGGGCCCGGCGGCCGTCGGGCTCGACGTCGTCAACGGACGTTCGTGGCGCATCGCTTTCCCGCCGTTCATCGACCGGTGGCGCACCCATGACGGCAGGCTAACAATTGACAGTCTCTCTGACAACTTCCTAGGATCGTTGTCGGGCGAGCCGTTGGGGGCCGCCGTTGGGGGCCGACGGCCACCGGGGAGGACGACCTCATGACCACCACCGAGCCGGGCTTTCGCGGTCACCTCGGCCGGACCCATCACGACTCGACGCCGTGGTGGCCGGAACCACCTGCCGGCCTGGGTGGACCCAACGTGGTGATGATCGTGCTCGACGACACCGGATTCGCCCATTTCAACTGCTACGGCTCGTCGCTGCGCACCCCGAACATCGACCGCTTGGCGGCCGGTGGGCTGCGATACACCGGGTTCCACACCACTGCGTTGTGCTCCCCCACGAGGGCCTGCCTGCTGTCGGGCCGCAACCACCACGCCGTCGGCATGCGCGGGGTCTCGAACTGGAACACCGGCTTCCCCCACATGCGCGGCGGGATCACACCTCGTGCTGCCACGATCGCCGAGCTGGTGCGCGCCCACGGCTACGCCACGTATGCCGCCGGCAAGTGGCACCTCGCGCCGATGGAGGAGACGTCGGCCGCCGGGCCGCACACCAACTGGCCGCTGCAGAAGGGGTTCGATCGCTTCTACGGATTCCTGCAGGGCGAGACGGATCAGTTCTCGCCCGAGCTCACCCACGACAACCACCACATCGACCCTCCGGGCCGACCGGAGGACGGCTATCACGTCAGTGCTGACCTGATCGATCGTTCGACCGGGTGGATCCGTGACCTGGTGTCGGTGCGGCCCGATCGGCCCTTCTTCCTGTACCTCGCCTTCGGGGCGATGCACTCGCCGCATCAGTCCCCCGAGTCGTACCGGGAACGGTGGCGCGGCGCGTTCGACGAGGGCTACGACGTCTGGCGCCAACGGTGGTTCGAGCGGCAGATCGAGCTCGGCATCGTTCCCGCCGACACCACGATGGCGCCCCGGAACCCCGGTGTGCCGCCCTGGGACGAGTTGACACCGAACCAGCAGCGATTCTCGTGCCGGCTCCAAGAAGCGTTCGCGGCGATGCTCGAGCACACCGACGACCAGATCGGTCGGCTCGTGGCGTTCCTGGCCGAGCACGAGCTGCTCGAGAACACACTGCTGATGGTGCTGTCGGACAACGGCGCCAGCCGAGAGGGCGGACCGTTCGGCGTGATGGACGAGTTCAGCTTCTTCAACGGGATGTTCGAGAACATCGACGACCTCGTCGAGCACCGCCTCGACGACATAGGGGGGCCGCACTCCCACTCGAACTACCCGTGGGGATGGGCGCAGGCGGGGAACAGCCCGTTGCGTTGGTACAAGCAGAACACCTACGGCGGCGGGGTGCGCGACCCGCTCGTGGTCCACTGGCCGGCGGGCATCGCCGCCCGCGGCGAGATCCGCACGGGGTTCTGCCATGCGATCGATCTGGCGGCGACGGTCCTGGACGTCACGGGTGCACCGACGCCGGACCATTTCGGGGGCCATGTCCAACTGCCCGTGCACGGCCGATCGATCGCGGCCACGTTCACCGATCCGGGGGCGACCCCGGCGCGCTCGGTGCAGTACTTCGAACAGATGGGACACCGCGGCATCTGGGCCGACGGCTGGAAGGCCACGACCTACCACCAGGCCGGGCAGCCCTACGACGCGGACGAGTGGGAGCTGTTCCACCTCGACCACGACTTCTCCGAGTGCCACGATCTCTCGGCCACCCATCCGGAGAAGCTCCGCGAGCTGATCGAGCTGTGGTGGACGCAGGCCGGGGAAATGGGCGTGCTGCCGCTCGATGACCGCACGATCGAGCTCTTCGGCGGGAGCCCACGACCGGCGACACCGCACGCTCTCGGGCGCTACGAGTACCGCCCACCGATCTCGCACATCCCGGCCGACGTCGCGCCCGCGCTCGGCGGCAGGGAGTGGACACTGACCGCCGACATCGTCGTCGCCGACGCGATCCCTGAAGGCGTCATCTACGCGCGGGGCAGCCACAACGTGGGCCACAGCTTCTTCCTGCAGCACGGTCGACTCCACTTCGACTACAACGCGCTCGGCCGCCACCAGCGGGCGAGCGCCCCGATCGACCTCGCGCCCGGTCGCCATGCGCTCACCGCGGCGTTCCACCGCGAGGGCAAGCAGGGAGCGATGTCGATCGGGGTCGATGGCCGGGAGCTCGCCAGCGTGACCATCCCGCGGATCGTCCGCATGCTCGGCTCGACCGGGCTCGACATCGGCCGCGACGGCCTCTCGACAGTGGTGTCCGATTACGACGGCCCGTTCCCGTTCACCGCGACCATCGAGCGGGTGACCTTCGAGATCCACAGCCGACGCGCTCGCGCCGATATCGCCGCCACCGCACGCACCGAGCTCGCCCGGGAGTGATCGCCCCGCGACACCGTCGAGCGCGCCGGCCGCGCCGACCCTTCGTCGCACGCGGGCCCGGTGAGTAGCCTCACGTGAGCAGTCGCCCGTCCCGCATGGCGATCACCTCACCCCCACCCGGTCGCGATCCAAGAGCCGAGAGAACCCATGACACCGAAGATCATCTACACCCACACCGACGAGGCGCCGGCCCTCGCCACCTACTCGTTCCTTCCGATCATCGAGGCGTTCGCCTCGGCGTGCGGGGTCGAGGTGGAGACGCGTGACATCTCGCTCGCCGGCCGGATCCTCGCCGGCTTCCCGGAGCGCCTGACCCCTGAACAGCGGGTCGGTGATGCCCTCGCCGAGCTCGGTGCGTTGTGTGTGCGGCCCGAGGCGAACATCATCAAGCTCCCCAACATCAGCGCCTCGGTCCCCCAGCTGAAGGCCGCCATCGCGGAACTGCAGGCCAAGGGCTACGACGTGCCGGACTTCCCCGACGACCCCGAGACCCCCGAGGAGCGCGACGCACGCGCCCGCTACGACAAGGTGAAGGGCAGCGCGGTGAACCCGGTGCTGCGCGAGGGCAACTCCGACCGCCGGGCCCCGCTCTCGGTGAAGAACTACGCCAAGCAGCACCCGCACTCGATGGGCGTTTGGTCGCCCGACTCGACGACCCATGTCGCCCACATGAGCAGCGGCGATTTCCGTTCGAACGAGCAGTCGGTCACCCTCGCCGCGGCGGGCACCGTGCGCATCGAACATGTCGGCACGGACGGATCGATCACCGTGCTCAAGGCATCCACCCCCGTCCTCGCCGGCGAGATCATCGATGCCACGATCATGAGCAAGCAGGCGCTGGTCGCGTTCCTCGCCGCGCAGGTGGCCGATGCCAAGTCCCAGGGCGTGCTGTTCTCGCTGCACCTCAAGGCCACGATGATGAAGGTCTCGGACCCGATCATCTTCGGCCACGCCGTGAAGGTGTTCTTCGCCGACGTGTTCGCCAAGCACGAAGCCACCTTCGATGCGCTCGGCGTCAACGTGAACAACGGGTTCGGCAACGTCGTCGAGAAGATCCAACAGTTGCCGGCCGACCAGCGAGCCGAGATCGAAGCCGACATCGCCGCCGCCTACGCGGCGGGTCCGGCGCTCGCGATGGTCGATTCCGACAAGGGCATCACCAACCTCCACGTGCCGAGCGATGTCATCGTCGACGCGTCGATGCCGGCCATGATCCGCACCTCGGGGCAGATGTGGAACGCGGCGGGCGACCAGCAGGACACCAAGGCGGTCATTCCCGACTCGAGCTACGCCGGGATCTACCGCGTGGTGATCGACTTCTGCCGGACCCATGGTGCGCTCGATCCGTCCACGATGGGCTCGGTGCCCAACGTCGGGTTGATGGCCCAGGCCGCCGAGGAGTACGGATCGCACGACAAGACCTTCGAGATCGCGGCCGACGGTGTGGTCCGGGTGGTCGACGATTCGGGCGTCACGCTGATGGAGCACGCGGTCCAGGCGGGCGACATCTGGCGGATGTGCCAGGCCAAGGACCTGGCGATCCGGGACTGGATCAAGCTCGCCGTGACCCGTGCTCGGGCGAGCGGGGCACCGGCGGTGTTCTGGCTCGACGAGTCACGGGCCCACGATGCCCAGCTGATCGCCAAGATCAACCACTACCTCCCCGAGCACGACACCACGGGCCTGCAGATCGAGATCATGGCGCCCGAGGCGGCCACCCAGTTCTCGCTCGACCGGATCGTGCAGGGGCTCGACACCATCTCGGTCACCGGCAACGTGCTGCGCGACTACCTCACCGACCTCTTCCCGATCCTGGAGCTCGGCACGAGCGCGAAGATGCTGTCGATCGTGCCGCTCATGAACGGCGGAGGCTTGTTCGAGACCGGCGCCGGCGGGTCCGCACCCAAGCACGTGCAGCAGTTCGTGAAGGAGAACTACCTGCGCTGGGACTCACTCGGGGAGTTCCTTGCGCTGGCGGCCTCGTTCGAGCATCTCGCAGTGTCGACCGGCAACGCTCGGGCCCAGGTACTCGCCGACGCCCTCGATCGGGCGACGGGAATGCTGCTCGACAACGAGAAGTCACCGGCCCGCAAGGTCGGCCAGCTCGACAACCGGGGCAGCCACTTCTACCTGGCGATGTACTGGGCGCGGGCGCTGGCCGACCAGCGGCGCGACGTCGAGTTGCAGACGGCCTTTTCCCCACTGGCGGGTGCGCTGGAGGCCGACGAGGCCACCATCGTGGCCGAGCTCAACGGAGTTCAGGGCAAGCCGGTCGACATCGGCGGGTACTACTTCCCCGACCCGGCGCTCGCCGCGGCAGCGATGCGGCCGAGCGCGACGTTCAACGAGGTGCTCCAGCTGCTCGGCTGACGGTCATCGGTTCGCCACCGCGTTCGCGTCGACCATGGCGATCGGTTCGGTGAGGCGCCTGGGCGCGAGCAACAGGGCTGCGGCGACGATGCCGAGCGCCACACCCGATCCGGTGGTGGCGGCCCGCAGCGACCACCGGTCGGCGATGGCGCCCTGCACCAGCAGCCCCAACGGGTAGGCCGCGCCCAGCAGGAAGTTGTTGATCACCATCGCCCGGCCGCGCTCGGCCGACGATGCCGACCGTTGGGTCACGCTCGTGAACGCCGACAGCGCCGCCATGTACCCGCCCCCGGTCACCACGAGTGCGACGGCGCCCAGCCAGAGGTTGGGCGCCAGGCCGTAGGCGACGAGTGCAGGTGCGAGGGCCACGATCGAGCCGACGAGGAACGCCCGCACGCCGAACCGGGCCGACACCGAGCCGAGCGCCCCACCGGCGACCACGGCGCCGACGCCCTGCGCAGTGACGAGCAGGCTGGTGCCGCTCTGGTCGGCATCGAACACGTTCGTCGCCATCTGGGCGATGAAGCCGATGAAGGGCGCGGCGATGAAGACCGTGAGGGCCATGATCGGCACCATCGCCCTCACCGGCGCGGAGCGGCGAGCGAAACCGATCCCGTCGCGCACCGAGGCAATGACGGACCGATTGGTTGTGACTGCGTTGCGTGGGATACCGGCCAGGATGACGGCGAGCATGACGGCGAGGAAGCTCGCCGCGTTGATCCAAAGCGCCGCAGGCACACCGCCGATCGCGATGGCGAGCACCGCAAGTGTCGGACCGACGATCCGTCCCAGGCTCCACTGGGTGCTGCTCAGCCCGATCGCGGCGACCATGTCCTCAGCCGGGACGAGATCGGGCAGGACCGCTTGGAACGCCGGGAAGCCGATGGCTCCGGTGCAGCCACCTGCGAGCGAGAACAGCGCCAAGCGGCCGGGCGTCGCGTGACCGGTCGCCACGACGATGGCTACGGCCGCGGCGACGAGCGCGGAACAGCCGTTGGCGATCACCATGATCCGGCGACGGTCGAATCGATCGGCCCAGGCCCCGCCGACCGGGCCGAGGAGGGCGCCGGGGAGGAAGCCGGCGGCCGCGACGAGCCCCGAGGCGCTGACGCTCGCGTGGTCGGCGACGAAGTAGCTCAGTGCTGTCGTCTCCATCCAGGTCCCGATGTTCGACACCAATGCCCCGAGGAACACCAGGAGGAACGCCCGTTGGCGAAACGGAGCGAAGGAGCGCACGGCCATGGGGTCGACCACGCTAGCGAGGTGGTGCGGTGGTGAGACCCCTCAGGGGCGTGCGGCGACGCCGGACGTCGCCCCAGTGACCGATTCGTTCGAACACCGTTTCGCGGCCCACCAGGCACCGGCGGCACCACCTGCCGTCGAGAGGGCGAGATCTCCCAGGGTGTCGGCGTACGTCAGGTTCAACCCAGCAACCCCGGCCTTCATCACCCCGTACTCCATCCCCTCCCAGGCGATGATCGTGATCGCGCCAATGCCCGCGCCAGAAGTGGCCAGCAGCGCCGCGCTCGTGCTACGGCCGGACGATGTTCGTCCGAGCGCGACGGTGATCCCGGCGCACAAGATCGCCCAGTTGACCGTGTGCATGACGCTGTCGAAGTGCTGCACCGAGTCGAACAAGCCCAACGCGTTCCCGATCGTGTCCGACAGGAACGGGACCGTGAGCCCGAGATCGAGGGCAGTCGGGTAGGGGGCGGGGCCGGACGTGCGGAGCCGTCGATGGTGTCGGAACCACACGATCAGACCGGGTGCGAGGAACACCGGCAATCGGTAGGCCATGCCCTTGCCCTCGAACGGCCCGTGCGGGTACAGCGCGCCGATCAACAACAGTGCCGCAAGCGCCAACCGCATTCCCGACACCACCCGAGGGGCTCGCCCCGACTCGGTTCCCGCTTCCATTGGCGCCCACCGCATCGGCCCACTGTCGCAGGCCGGAGCCGGCTCCGCCGGTCACCGGGCGGGTGCAGGGGCGAACAGCCGACGGGTAGCCGTTCTGCTCGGTGCTAGCCGGAGTAGCCGCGGAACATCTCCCGCACTGCGGTCGACCCGCCGACTGGCTCCACCCGGAACGCGTCGTCGTCGCCGAGCACCTCGGACCAGTGCTCGGCGAGCACCTCGGCGGTGAGCGGGCGGTGCGCGAACCCGTCGTGTACGGCAACGGCGACCCGGCTCACATGGCCGCCCCCGACCGTGAACCACTCGCCAGACGACGGGCACGAGTCGTGAGCGAGCAGCAAGGTGAGGGGAGCCACCTGCTCGGGCGACAACCAGTCGGCGAGGGCCGGCGACCACGGGATCGGGCCGAAGCCGTTGCCGCGAACCGACGCGTACGGCGCGATCACATTGACCTTGATCCCCGAGCGCTCGCCTTCCAATGCCTGCGCTCGGGTCAGCCCGATGAGCGCCATCTTCACTGCTCCGTACACCGACATGCCCGCGATCCCGAACGCCGCGCCCGACGACACGTGCACGATCCGGCCGTAGCCGGCCGCCTTCATCACCCGCCAAGCCGGGCGGGTCACGTTCATCGTGCCGAGCACGTGGGTGTCGATCATCGCCCGGCAGTACTCGTCGAGGTAGTCCTCCACCGGTGCCTGGCGAACCACCCCGGCGTTGTTGATCACGATGTCGAGCCGCCCGAAGTGTTCGAGCGCAGTGGCGACGATCGCCTCACCGCCCTCGACCGACGCGATGGTGTTCGTGTCAGCCACTGCGGAGCCGCCGGCGGAACGAATCTCGGCCACCACCGTGTGCGCCGGGTTCTCGGCCGGAGCGTCGGCCAGCCCGTCGGTGTCGGAGATCCCGACCCCGAGATCGTTCACCACCACGCTGGCGCCTCGTGAGGCCAGCAGCAGCGCGTAGGCCCGTCCCAGGTTGCGTCCGGCACCCGTGATCACGGCCACACGGCCGTCGAGTCGCAAATCCTCCATCGGACTCCCCGATCCATCGACCGGACTCGTGTCCGGAACCTCGCCGCAGCGTGGCAGACACCGCAGGACCCGTCACCATCCGACGAGATCGATGCGCTGTTGCCGGGGGCGACTCAGCCGGCGACGTCGACCTTCGCGACCACGCTGGTCGGCCGCACGCGCACGACCATCTCCGGTGGCACGGCGTTGCGCCGGCCGTAGGTCTCGGCGTGCTCCTGGCCCATGTACCGGCCGCCGATGTGCGTCGCCCACCACAACAGGTCGGCGGGATCGGTCGACACGGTGGCGATCCCGGCCACCGTGACGAAGCTGAACGGCGGCGCTTCGTCGTCCCAGCACAACGAAACTCTCGGGTCGCGGAGAATCGCCTTGCCCTTGATCGTGTCGGCAGAAGTCATGAAGACGATCGCCCCACCGGCATCGGGGTCACCCTCGAGCGCGACCCACACAGGGGCGACGTGCGGGCTGCCGTCGGCTCGGACAACGGCGAGCTTCGCGGTTCGAGCCGGCGCCGCCGCGACGAACGACTGCCACCAGCCGATCGGGGCGGTGTTGTATCCCATGCGGAAATCCTAGGGAGCGTGGGCGACCGCCGACTCGCCACCGCGGCGGAGCACTCCGTACCGTGCAGTCCATGGTCCGCTGCGCCGCCGTCGAAGCGTCGGCAACGACGTGACCGTCGAGTCGCGAGCGGCCGTGGCGGGCGCGGCCCGCTCCCCGTGGCGAGTTTTCGCCTTGATCGGGTCGGCGTCGCTGCTCCTCTCGCTCAACTACTCCCTGGTGTTCGTCAGCTACTCGGCCTTCGGCGAGACCTTCGCGGCCGATCCCGGCACCTTGTCGTGGGCGCTCACCGGATACTCCATCACGATGGCGTCACTCCTCGTGCCCGCGGGGTGGTTGGGTGATCGATTCGGTCGGCAGCCGGTCGTGGTCGCCGGCATCGCGTTGTTCAGCGTTGGCTCGGCGCTCATCGCCACCGCACCGGTGGTGGGCCTGCTCATCGTCGGACGGGTGCTGCAGGGCGCCGGGCTGGCGTTGGAAGCGAGCGCCGGGCTGGCGATCATCCTGGACGAGTTCCCGGCGTCGCGTCGATCGACCGCCGTCGGGGCGATGGGCGCCGCGGGAGGTGCCGCGGCCACGATCGGCCCGGTCGTCGGCGGCGCGTTGGTCGATGCGATCGGCTGGCGTTCGACGTTCGCCCTCAACGTCCCGCTCGGCATCGCCCTCGTGATCCTCATGCGTCGCTGGTTGCGTCGGGACGTTCCGCTCGCGCTTCGCGGCGCACCCGATCTGCTCGGCGTGGCGCTGCTCGCCGGCGGGGTGGGTTCACTCGCGCTCGGCATCGTGAAGATCGACTCGTGGGGCCTCACCGCGCCGAGCACCGCAGCGACGCTGCTCACCGCAGTCGTGCTGCTGGCGGTGCTGCTGCGTCGCTCGACCCGCCACCCCGATCCGATCATCTATCTGCCGCTGTTCGCCGACCCCCAGTTCCGCCGGGGAGCGTTGCTCACGTTCCTCCTCGCCGGGAGCTTCTCCGGGATGTTCTTGTCGGTCATCCGGATGCTCACGTTGGGCTGGGGGATGTCGATCACGGCGGCGGGTGGCGCGGCCGCGGTGATCCCGCTCCTCGGCGGGCCGTTGTCGGTGGTGGCCGGCCGGGTGGCCGACCGCCACGGCCCTCGTACCGTGATCCTGCCCGGGGCCATCATCATGGCGACGGCGTTGTTCCTGCTCGCGGCGACCCTCGGCGACGAACGCAACGTCGTGGGGTTGTGGCTCCCGGTGGGAGCGCTCTACGGAACCGGCGTTGGGTTCGCCCACGCGGCCTGCCAGGCCGCAGCTCTCCGCAACGTGCCGTCGGAGCGCCTCGGTGTCGGCGGTGCGATGGGTCGCATCGCCATGGAGATCGGCGGCGTCATCAGCGTCGCAGTGTCGGTCGCCGTGCTGGCCGGGGCCGACGACATCATCTCGGGCGTGCGCCGGGTCGCGTTCATGGCGGCCGTCATCTGCCTCGTCGGCGGCGCGTTCGCCATCGGGCTCCCGGGCCGGGCATCAGTCAGGCAGTGATCCTCGGCCTGCCGACGGCCTCGGCCGTGACCACGGCGAGCAGCAGCCCGGCGTCATCGGTGCGTCCGGGCAGGTGATGCTTGGCCACCGTCAGCCGAACGTCGGGCTCGTCGGCCCCCATCTCCTGCACATCGGATCGGGCCCGTTCGGATGCCCCGGCTTCAGCGGCGCAGAGCGCGGCGGCGGCTCCACCGTGGACCTCGACCCCGCTCGGTCCATGGACGCGGAACACCCCTCCGCCATCACCGTGGACCTCGACCACCACTGACCGCACGACCGCCCCTGTCGCGGCCCCAACTGCGTTGGCGACCTCGAACGACGGCGGCAACACCGTGTCGACACCGAGTCGGCGCCCGACCTCGGGATAGAACACCCGGGCCGGGCCGCCGACGGCGATCACGGGGACCACTGGCACCATCGAGATCTTGGCGGACCCGATCACGGCGGCGCCCGAGCAGACGGCGTCCAGGAACGGCGACGCGGTCGCGGGGATCTCGAGCGCGGTGTCGAGCACGGCGCGCGCCGATCGGGTCACCGTTTCGTGCCAGACCCGCTCGGCGAACGCCGAGGAGCGCTCAGGAGTGGGCGGGCGCATCTCGAGCAGCCGGGCACCGAGCATCGCGCCGAGCAGCGCCGCCCGGCGGTCCCAGGTGTCCTGATGGCCCAGCACGTGGGCGGCATCGGACGGGGTGAACCCGACCACCTGCACGGCACCCGAACGGCACAGCGAATCGAGCGCTCCGGCGGACCGGGAAGAACCGACCACCAGCCGCATCGGCACCGGGGCGGTCCCGACCCGGGCGAGCAGCTCCGCGGCTGCTCGGCTCGCCGGCTCGGCGGCCTGGCCGGCCGTCGTACCGAATGGTCGCATGACGAATCGACCGTGCATCGCACTGCCGTTGCGGACATCACTCAGATCCGCTTCGAGCAGCCAGACCAACTCCGGGTGCCTCGTGGCGGCGAGCGCCAGGGGCACCACCCGCCGGGTCCCGATCGTCACCCGCGAGCCCTCGACGACGACCTCACTGTCGCCACCGAGCCCGATGGTGCGGGCGTCGATCGGCGCGCACCATCGTGCGCCAACCGCCCACCTCGGCCCCGGTCTCTGCGACCCGCGGCCGGCCGCCGCGCACGATGCCCAGATCGGTGGTGGTGCCACCCATGTCGGCCAGGAGGAAGTCGTCCTCGCCGCTCAACCAGCGCGCTCCGACCAGACTCGCCGCCGGACCCGACAGGATCGTCTCGATCGGACGCAGCTCGACCGTCTCGGCGCGGGCCACCGAGCCGTCGCCCTTGACCAGCATGAGCGGGCAGTCGATGCCGAGCTCGGCCATCGCCCGGCGCACCCCCGCCACGAGCGCGGTGACCCGACCGATCAGCCGGGCGTTGAGCACCGCGGTCAGCGCTCGCCGCGGCGCATCGAGCCCGGACGACAGCTCGCTGGAACACGTGACTGGGCGGCCGGTGAGGACCCGGATCCGCTCGGCAGCGCGGCGTTCGTGGTCAGGGTTCCTGGTGGCGAACATCGAGCTCACCGCGAACGCCCCGGGAACCGGCGCCATCGTCGCGAGACCTCGCTCGAGCGCCTCCATCCCCAACGGCGCCAGCTCGGCGCCGCCGTGGTCGTGACCTCCCGGCACCAGGACCACCGGGCAGCCGGGAAACGATGCGGCGATCCGGGTGCGTTCGGCCATGCCGGGGTCGAAGCCGATCAGGACGACGCCGACATCGTCGCCGTGCCCTTCGACCACGGCATTGGTGGCCAACGTCGTCGACACCGAGACGAGGCCGATCTCGTGGGCCCCGATCGAACCGGGCAACTTCGCCACCGCCGTGGCGATCGCCTCGACCACCCCGATGGCCAGATCACCCTTGGTGGTGATGGCCTTGGCGGTGGCGAGCACCGCATGGTCGACGGCTGAGATCACTGCGGCGTCGGTGAAGGTCCCACCGGTGTCGACACCGATCAGGAAACGGCCCGCATGGGCGGCACTGGTTCGGGCTTCGGGGGTCGGGTCGGGCGCCACGCCCGCAGTCTGCCGGGCATCACCCACGTCCGAACACTCCGCAACGCCCCTGACCCGGACATCGTCGACCCGCTGAGCGTCTCGACGGCCGCAAGTACGGTCGGGGTCGTGGTTGAGCCCTTGCCGATCCCTGCTCCGGCGCTCGTGGTCCTCGTCGGGCCGGCGGGCGCAGGGAAGTCCACCTGGGCCGCCGCGATTTCGCCCCGAGCGCAATCGTGTCGAGCGACGCGCTCGCGCGCCTGGGTCGGTGAGGGCGACCACGACGTTGCCGCGTCGAACGATGCGTTCTGGCTGCTCGAGCAGATCGTCCAGCGCCGCCTGCAACGCCGCCTCACGGCCGTGGTCGACTCGCTGGGCCTCGACGCCGCCCAGCGAGCGCGCTGGCGGACCATGGCCGCGGCGATCGGCGTGCCATGCGTCGCCATCGTCTTCGAGACGCCCACCGCAGAATGCCGGCGACGCAACGCGGCGAGGGCGCTCGCCGTGCCGGCCGAGGTCATTCGCAGCCAGCTTCGCCGATGGCCGAGCGAGTCCGCCGCCGCCCGCGGCGAACCGTGGGATGCGGTCCTTCCCGCCGCCGCTGTCTCGCTCGTGCCCGCCACGCTCGCTCCCCGAGCTCGCCAATCCCGCAGCGGAACCGGGAGTGGCGCGACCCCCGATGCGGGGCGGGCGCCCGTGACGCGCCGGGCCGCCACCGGCATCCCCATCGGACTCCACCTGTCGAGCTTCGACCGGGCCGGCACCGACGCGACGATCGCCGATCGGATGGCCCGGATCGCCGTGGAAGCGGAGGAGGCCGGCGTGGCGCACCTGTGGGTGATGGACCACCTCCGCCAGATCCCTCAGCAAGGCCCGGCGTGGGAGGACCTCCCCGAAGCCTTCACCACCCTCGCCTGGCTGGCAGCCCGGACCCAGCGGGTTCAGGTCGGGACGCTCGTCGCCCCCGCGTTCCTCCGACCGCTCGCCGTCATGGCCAAGCTGTTCGCGACGCTCGACGTGCTGTCGGCAGGGCGAGCGATCTGCGGGCTCGGTGTCGGCTGGTTCGAGCAGGAATACCGGGCCGCCGGAGTTCCCTTCCCGCCGCTGGCCGAGCGGTACGAGCGGCTCGAGGACGCCCTTCGTGGCCTCCCGGCGTTCTGGGGTCGAGGCGCACCCGCGTTCGCCGGCCACCGGATCGAGGTACCCGAAGCGCTCAGCTACCCACGACCGATCCAACCCAGGATTCCCGTGTGGATCGGAGGTTCGGGCCCGCGCACCACCTTGCGATTGGTGGCGCGCCATGCCGATGGCTGCAACCTGTTCGGCGAGCCCGAGGTGGTTCGGGCCCGAGTCGATGCGTTGACCGCCCACTGCGCCGCGGTCGGCCGGGACCTGGGCGAGATCACCGTGTCTCAGCTGTCCACAGTCCTGATCGGGCGGAGTCGGGCAGAAGTGGCTGCGCTCGTCGAGGAATTCCGACCGCGCCGTTGGAGCGCGGAACGATTCGCCGCTCGGGTGAATGCCGGCACGGTCGACGACCACGTTCGGCGGATCGAGCGGTTCGTCGAGGCGGGTGTCGACACTGTCATCGTGAGCCTCGCCGACATCCGGCACCCCGCTGCCGTCGAGCGCCTCGCGATGGTGGTCGCCAAGGTCGGCAACGAATCGATCTCACAGCACCGGTGAACTGTGGGCGGAAGCCTGTCCGGACGCCGAGCTTCTTTGGTAGGAACATCTGGTGACTGCGCCAACTGTGCCGAGCCCGACCTTTCGATGGGACCGGCTCACGGTCGCGTCCGCGCTCGGGTACTGCCTGTTGGCCGCCGGGCTCGGCATCGGGGTCGTCCTGGGCGAGCTCCGGAACGAGTTCGGCATCAGCAGCACCATCAGCGCGTTGCACGGCAGCATGTTCGGATTCGGCCTGATCGTCGTCGGCGTGAAGGGAGTCGCCATCGTCGACCGGGTCGGCCGGGGCCGGGCCCTGCGTGCGGCTGCGGCGGCCGTCGTCGGTGGAGTCCTGTTGTTCTGTGTGGGACCCACGTGGCAGGTCACGCTGCTCGGAACGGTCTTGTCCGGCGCGGGCGGCGCACTGTTCGTGATGGTGATCCCAGGGGTGATCATCGATCATCACGGGGAGCACCGGGCCACCGCGTTCGCTGCGGTGAGCGGCGCCCCCGGCGCGATCGGGGTGGCGCTCAGCTTGGCGATCGGCGGCGCGATCGGACTCGGTTGGTCGTGGAGGGTGCCGTATCTGGCGATCACGGCCATGATCGCCATCACGCTGTTCGTCGCCGCCCGACCGGTCTACCTGCCGGTGCGCCGACGCCATGGGGACTTCACGCTCGGCCATTTCCGCCGGCGGGAGGTGCTGGTGCCATGGCTCTTCATCGTCAACGCCGTGCTCACCGAGTTCGCGGTCGGCGTGTGGGCCGCGACGTACCTGAAGGAGGTCGGCGGTGCATCGGGCGGGACGGCCGCCGCACTCGCCGGCGCGTTCGGGGTGATGATGTTCGTCTCGCGGCTGTCGATGCCGACCATCGTTCGCTGCTTCGGCCCGGCCACGGCCAGCCTCGCCTTCGTGACGGTCGGAACGGGCGCGTTGATGATGTGCGTCCTTCCGGGACTCCCCGCGAAGGTGCTCGGATTGGTGGTGGTCGGGTTCGGCAGCGGACCGCTCTACCCGCTCACCCTCGACCGGCTCTCCACCGATGCGGGCGCCACCGTTGATTCGGTGTCGCTCGGGGCCATCGGCGCCCTCGCTTCGGGAACTGCGGTCATCGTGGGCCCGCTCGTGCTCGGGATGCTCGCCGACACCGTCGGGCTGCGGTACGCCCTGCTGCTCGTCCCCACGCTCGCCGGGGTCGGTGCGCTCACCCAACGACCCATCGCCAGGTGAGCGCCCCGTCAGGTCGCGGCGTTGGGTCGACGATCGCCGATCGCATCTAGCCTCGCCCCATGAGCTCTCCCATCGGCCCGGGTCTCCACGACGCTGTCACACCGCTCGGCTTCCTGCTCGGCACGTGGAACGGGCGTGGCCACGGCGAGTACCCAACCATCGAGTCGTTCGACTACGACGAGACGATCACGTTCGGCCACGTGGGCAAGCCGTTCCTGAGCTACGCCCAGCGCACCACATCGGTGCCGGGTGGGCTGCCGTTGCACGCCGAGACGGGCTACCTCCGCCTCGCGGCCGGGCGGCCGGAATGGGTGCTCGCCCATCCGAGCGGCATCGTCGAGATCGAAGAGGGGTCGTTCATCCCCACCCCGGCCGGCGGGCGCCTGGAGCTCGCCACCACCTGTGTACGCGGCACCTCGACCGCAAAACGCGTCGACGGACTCGAACGGTCGATCGAGGTCGATGGCGATGTCCTTCGGTACCGCGTCGCGATGGCGGCGGTCGGTCTCGAGATGGTGCACCACCTCGACGCCGAACTCCACCGAATCGCGTGATGCCGGCGACATCCGCTCAGGACGTCGAGGAAGCCGCCACCTCGGCCCGCACCACGTCCATGTCGAGGGCTCGAACCTGGCTCACCAGGTCGGCCAGGGCATCGGCCGGCAACGCACCCGGGCGGTTGTAGAGCAGGATCCCGTCTCGGAAGACCATGAGGGTGGGGATCGACATGATCGAGAGCTGTTGGGCGAGAGCCTGCTCGGCTTCGGTGTCGATCTTGGCGAACGTGATGTCGGGGTTCGCCTTCGACACCGCTTCGAAGACCGGAGCGAACGATCGGCACGGTCCGCACCACGAAGCCCAGAAGTCGAGGAACACGATTCCCTCGGAGATCGTGGTCTCGAAGTCGGCGGCGGTCAATTCGGTTGCCATGGACGCTCCTGTCGGGGCTCGGGGGGTTCAACGACTGAAACCAAGGTACCCCTCTGGGTATTCCAACTGGGGCTCAGCCGCGGCCCGAACCGGGCTCGCGCCACATCCCGCGCAGCACGGGCCCGCCCTCGGGGGCGGCCTCCCACTGCAACCGGAAGCCATGCCGCTCGTAGAACGACACGTTCCGGGCGCTCGACGACTCCAGATAAGCGGGCAACCCGTCGGCGTCGCACCGCTCCAACACCGGCTGCAGCAGAGCGCTGCCCGTGCCGTTCCCGTGCACCGCCGCGCCGAGCAGGAACAGGTAGAAGTGGGGACGGTCGTGGGGGTGACGGCTCCCGGTGAGCTCGGCCAGCGCCATCAGCCGTTCGATGGCATCGCCACCGCAGTGCTCCACCAGCGCGGTGGCGAACGCGGCGCCCTCGGCCTCGCCGAACAGCTCCACATCGGGCGGCGCCCACACCGCTGCGCCACCGAGCACCGACGGTTGGGCGCCGTTGGCCAGCGAAGCCGCCACCGTGTAGCAGTGCCCGCGGGCGAATCCGGCGGCCAGCCCGGGGGCGAAGAAGCCGGCGCGGGACGCCTGCTCACGCTGCTCGGGATCGTCGGCACCGGTGAGCCAGGTGGTCATCGGATCGTCGATGAACGCCCGGCGAGCGCCACCTCGACGGCGGGGAGATCAGCGCGCAACACCAGACGAGTACCCATCCGTCCCGACGGTAGTGGCCGACGTCACTCGGTGGGCGCCACGGGTGGACCGGCCGACTCATCGTGACCAGAACCAGACACTCACAGTGTTCACTCGACCTACCGTAGTGAGATGGCGGCAAGTTGGCGGAGCAGGATGGGAATGCTCGGCGCGCTCGGCGTGCTGGTCGGGACCCTGATCACGCCGACGGGCCCATTCGAGCGGGCCGATGGTTCGACGAGGTGGTCGGCGGTGCATTCCGCGCTCGGTTACGACTGGAAGCCGGTGCGTATCGGGGGTGGCGGCTACGTCACCGGGCTCGATGCGGCCGAGGACGGCACCCTCGTGGCCCGAGTCGACGTGTACGGCGCCTACCTCCTCGATCCCCGATCGCTGATGTGGCGCCAGCTGCTCACGACCGAGTCCCTCCCCCCCGACTGGCGGCTTCCGAAGCTGGGCAAGGGGGTCCAGGAGATCGCCATCGCCCCGTCCGACTCCGACCGCATCTACGCCGATGTGGGCCGGTCACCTGTTCGTCACGTCCGATCGAGGCGCCACCTGGACCGAATCGGCGTTCGCGCCGACCGACTGGGACGCCAACGGACCGTTCGGCCGCGGCTTCGGCGACAAGATGGCGGTCGATCCCGCCAACCCCGATGTGGTGCTCGCCGGCACGCCGAACACGCCGATGCGGGCGAGCTACGACGGCGGCGTCACCTGGTTCGACACCACCGTGCCTCGCCGGAGCCGATGTCCACGAGATCCAGCCGCGTAGCGACAACGCGATCCACAGCGTGGGCCATCACCGGCATTGCCTTCGATCCGTCGGCCGCCCCGGTCGAGGGGCGCTCCCCCATCGCCTATGCGGCGAGTTGGGGCAACGGCGTGTACCGCACGGTCGACGGGGGGTTCACGTGGACGTTGCTCGACGGGAGCCCGCGCTTCGTCGAGCACGCCGGAGTAGACGCCGAGGGCGTGTACTACGCGCTCGACGGCGACGCCGACGGGCCGTTCTCGATTCGCCGGTTCGACGGCGAGTGGACCGACATCTCCCCCTCGGCTTGGAACCCGCGTCGGGATCGGCGAGGTGGAGAACCCGTTCCTCGCTGTCGATGCGGGCCGCGCCGGGCGGGTGGTGGCCGGCTCGTCGATGCAGATGTTCCGCACCGCCGACGGGGGCACCGCATGGAACACCCTGACTTGGAAGGACGGGCGGGGCGACGTCAGGTGGGCCGACGCCGACGCCGACGATCAGAACCCTTACCTGGTGGCGTCGGACCTCGTCTTCGACCCCGTTCGCCGTGACCGGATCTGGTTGGCGACCGGGTCGGGAACGCAGTACGCATCAGTGCCCAGCGCGGGCGACGAGCTCACCTGGACCGAGAAGACCCGCGGGCTGGAGACCATGGTCGCCACCGACGTCGCGTCGACCAAGGGTGGGCCGCCGGTGTTCGGCGTGTTCGACTTCGGCCAGTTCGGAGGCTCCAAGAGCCTCGACACGTTCAGCTTGAAGAAGGGGCCGGTTCCGTTCTTCAGCGGCACGACGTCCATCGATGCCTCGCCGTTCACCCGGCGATTCGCGGTGAGCGTCACGACCGACTACGTGCAGTACGGGAAGTACCCGATCAGCTCGTCGTACACCACCAACGGCGGCACCACCTGGGTCCCGTTCCCCACCATGCCGGGCGGCGCCGAGTCGGCCGCCGACTTCGGATACGGCACGATCGCGGTGAGCACGGCCGACAACATCGTGTGGGCGCCGGGGCGCTATTACTCGACCCGCTCCGACGACTTCCGCCCGTACTACACGCTCGATCGCGGCAAGACCTGGGAGCCGATCGATCTGCCGGGCGTGACGGAGTACCCCGCCGACTCGATCGGCGGGTTCATGTTCGGCCGCAACCGCCAGACCGTCGCCGCCGATCAGGTGGAGGAGAACACGTTCTACCTCTACATGCTGCGCGAGGGACTGTTCCGCACCGTCGACGGCGGCGTGAACTGGACCTTGATGCACGCGGGCGACTTCTCGCTCGGGGATCCGACCTTCAGCGTCCAGCTGAAGGCATTCCCCGGTCGCGAGGGCACGCTCTACTACACGGACGGCCCCGCGGGAGGCCACGATTTCCGGGGCCCGCAGGACCACGGCGGCTTTCCGTTCATGCGCTCCACCGACGGCGGAGCGACCTGGGCCCGAGTGCCCGGGGTCGACAAGGTGCTCACCTTCGGATTCGGTGCTCCGGCCCCCAAGTCCACCATCGCCACGATCTACCTCGCCGGAGACGTGCGTGGCGAGTACGGGATCTGGCGCTCCACGGACAACGCTCTCACGTGGACCAAGATCGGCGACCACCCCTACGTGGTGGACTGGGTGACGACCATCTCGGGCGACATGAACACGTTCGGCCTCGTGTACGTCGGCTTCGGCGGGTCGTCCTACGTCTACGGCAAACCGGGCCGATTGCCAGCGGCGAAGCGCCCGGCTCCCCCAGCGACGACCCCGGCCACGACCACGCCCACCACCCCGGCCACCAGCCCGCCCATCGCCCCGCTCCCGGCGTAGGAACGCCCGTACCCCACGACCCACCCGGGGCCACCCCGGCGCCGCGTCGATCGGCGGATCGCCGCACATCCGGCCGTGAACGTCCAGACTGGTCCGGTGACGCTCGCCGACTTCCTCCCCCCGCCGGGCGCCGATCCGATCGAGGTCGTCGAGGCGTTCGCGGCGTGGGCCACCACCACCGGGCGTCCGCTCTATCGCCACCAGGAAGACGCGCTCGATGGCGCTGGCAACCGGCGAACACGTCGTGCTCGCCACTCCCACCGGCTCGGGCAAGAGTCTGGCGGCGCTCGCGGGCATCGCCCTCGCCCGCAACCGCGGCGAAAAGGCGGTGTGGACCGCGCCGATCAAGGCACTGGTGGCCGAGAAGTTCTTCGAGCTGGCGGCGCTTGCTGGGTGCCGACAACGTGGGTCTCGCCACCGGCGACGCCGCCATCAACTCCGACGCGCCGATCCTGGTCTGCACGGCCGAGGTGTTCGCCAATCTGACGCTGGCCGAAGGCGATCGCGCTCCCGCCGACGGCGGCACCGGCTTCGCCTGTCTCGACGAGTTCCACTACTACGGCGACAGCGATCGGGGGTGGGCCTGGCAGGTGCCACTGCTCACCGCCCACCGCTGCCAGTTCCTGCTGATGTCGGCGACCCTCGGCGACATGACCGCGATCTCAGCCGATCTCGAGCACCGCAGCGAGCGTCCGGTCAGCGAGATCACCTCGGTGACGCGGCCGACCCCGCTCTACCACGCGTGGCGGATGACCTCGGTCGCCGACTCGGTCACCGAGGCGATCGAGCACGGGCTTCAGCCCGGTGTACGTGGTGCACGCCACCCAGGCCGCCGCCGCCGAGCGGGCCAACGCCCTCGTCAGTCTGCCGCTCACCACCCGCCCCCAACGCGACGCCATCGCGGCGGCCCTCGCCCAGATCAAGTTCGCCCCTGGTTTCGGCCAGACGCTGCAGCGAGTGCTGCGCAACGGTGTCGGCGTCCATCACGCCGGCATGCTCCCCCGCTACCGACGCCTCGTCGAGAAGCTGGCCGGCGACGGGTTGTTGCCGGTCATCTGCGGCACCGACACCCTGGGCGTGGGCGTCAACATCCCGATCCGCACAGTGCTGCTCACCGCGCTCACCAAGTTCGACGGCAAGCGAGTACGAACGTTCAACGCCCGCGAGTTCCACCAGCTGGCCGGGCGGGCTGGACGGCCTGGATTCGATCCCGACGGGCACGTCTGGGCCCAGGCGCCCGATCACGTGATCGAGAACGCCCGGCCCTGGCCCGGGCCGGCGATGATCCAAAGGCCCGCCGCAAGGCGTCCAAGGCCAGCCCACCGAAGGGTTTCGTCCACTACGACCAGGCGACGTTCGAGCGGATCGTCGGCGTCGCGACCCGAACCGCTGCATGTCGCGATTCAAGGTGAGCCCCGATCTCGTGGCCACCGTGCTCAGCCGCTCCGACGGACCCGCCGCGCTCAAGGAGCTGCTCGCCACGAACCACGATGCCCCGGCGCGCCGGCGACTGCACAAGAAGCGCGCCATCGCGGTGTACCGATCGCTCGAAGCGGCCGGAGTGGCGGAGCGGCTTCGCGACGACCGACGGTCGATGCGCCGGCGTGCGGGTCGGAGCGCTGGTCGAAGGGCAGCGACGAGCGATCCGCCCTGCGCTTCTCGTCGCCGCTCATCCCGTTACGCCATCGAGGTCGCTCACCACGCTCGACCGGGAAGACCCCACCTACCACCTCGAAGTGGTCAGCGTGATCGAGAGCGTGCTCGACGACCCCAAGCCGATCCTCATCGCCCAGCGCGACGCAGCGCGAGGGCGCCGAGATCGCCCGACTCAAGCAAGAGGGCGTGCCCTATGAGGAACGCATCAACCTGCTCGATCACGTCACGTGGCCCCAACCCGCTCGCCGAGCTCCTGAGCGAGTGCTTCGCCACCTACCGCGCCAACCACCCATGGATCGAGCTCGAACCGTCACCCAAGTCGATCCTGCGCGAGGTGCTCGAGAGCGGCGAGACGTTCGGTGGGTTCATCCACCGCTACAAGCTGCAGCGCAGTGAGGGCTTGTTCCTCCGGTACCTGACCGATGCCTGGCGCACCCTCGACCGGTCACTTCCCGATGACGTCTACACCGACACCGTCGAAGACATCATCGAGTGGCTCGGAGCCCTCATCCGCGCCACCGATGCCAGCCTCCTCGACGAGTGGGAGCGGCTCGCCGGCCGACCGGTCCACGACCACCTCGAGCCCGCCGCCCTCGCCACCGCCGGCCCGCCGAAGGCGTGGCGCACTGCGGTGCGCACCGCGATGTTCGGCTGGGTCGAACTGGTCGCCGCCCGACGCTATGCGGTGCTCGCCGACCGGACCGGCTGGTCCGAGGGCCGGCTCCGCGTCGCCATGGCGCCGTACTGGGCCGACTACGAGTCGATGGCGATCGATGCCGACGCCCGGTCGAACCGGTGGTTCTCGTTGGCCGAGGAACCCGGTCGCTGGCTCGTGCACCAGCAACTGGTCGACCCGGAGGGCAACGGCGAATGGTCACTGCGCGGCGAGGTGGATCTGACAGCCGCGCTGGCCGACGGCGGCCCCACCCTTCGCCTGGTCAGCCTCGGTCGCTTCGGCGAGGAGCTCAGCGCCGTCTGAGCTCGGGTTCAGATGGCTTCGCCGGGCGATCAGCCGAACGGCTGCAGGCTGCTCCCGACCACCCACATGCTGAAGTACTGGCTGTTCGCGCCGTAGGCCATCGCGAGCGCCGTCTTGGCTCCCTCGACCTGGTGCTCGCCGGCCATGCCGCGCACCTGGTTGGCCGCCTCGGCGAAGCGCAGCAGACCCGACGCGCCGATCGGATTGCTCGAGAGCACACCACCCGACGCGTTGATCGGGAACGTTCCACCCAGCTCGGTGGAGCCGTCGTCGATCATCTTCCACCCCTGGCCAACCTCGGCGATGCCCTGGGCCTCGAGCCAGATGGCCTCGTGCCACGAGAACGGCACGTACAGCTCGGCCATGTCGAGTTGCTCGCGGGGGTTGGTGATTCCCGCCTGGCCATACACGTCGGCTGCGCACTGCACGCACGCCGCCGGGTACACCGGGTCGCGGCCCGGAAAGCTCGGCGGTTCGCTGCGCGACGACGTACCGAGCACCCAGGCCGGCGGTCGACCAGCGGCGGCCGCCGCCCGGCCCCCGGTCTCGTCGGTGAGGACCACCGCACACGCACCGTCGGAGGAAGGGCACGACTCGAGGAAGCGGATCGGCTCCCACATCATCGGCGACGCCTTCACCTTTTCGATCGAGATGTCTTCGATCTTCAGGTGGGCGTAGGGGTTCTTCAGCGCGTTGAGCCGATCCTTCACCGCCACCTTCCAGCCGATGTGCTCGGGCGCGCCGCTGCGGTGGATGTAGGAGCGGATGAAGGGAGCGAATGCCCCGCCCGCGCCGAGCGATGCACCCTTCCCGCTCCCCAGCGCGAACTGGGCGTTGCCCTCGGACTGCTTCTCGAACGCCACCGCCAGCACGGTGCGGTGCTTGCCGGCCTGCACGTGGGAGGCGGCGACGATGCCCGTGGTGCCACCCACCGACCCGGCGGTGTGGACGCGGAACATCGGCTTGCCCACCGCGCCCAAGGCATCGGAGAGGTACAGCTCCGGCTTCATCACGCCCTCGAACAGGTCGGGGGCCTTGCCGAGCACGACGGCGTCGATGTCGGCCATCGTCATCTGAGCGTCTTCGAGTGCGCGGAACACCGCCTCGCGGACGAGCCCTCCGAAGGACACGTCACGACGGCGCGATTTGTGGTGGGTCTGACCCACGCCGACGACTGCGCACGGGATCACGAGCGGCCCTCCAGGATGCAGATCAGGTTCTGTTGCAAGCACGGACCCGATGTCGAATGGGCGAGCGCACGCCCTCCCCCACCGAAGATGTGGTCGGCGGCATAGCCGATGCGGCACAGGCCGGTGGCCATGATCGGGTTGGCCTTCAAGGCCCCGCCAGACGCGTTGACCACGACCTCGCCGCGGTTCGCGAGCCCGAGCACGTGGCGCAGGAGCAGCTCCTCGTGCGTGAACGCCGCCTGCAGCTCGGCCACCTCGACCGGTGCGTCGGCGAGCCCCGCCGCGGCGGCGGCGATGCGAGTCGAGGGGGAATCGTCGAGCGCCCGGAACGCCGGGTTGTGGCACTCGGTGCGATGGTCGAAGCCGCTGATGTAGGCGGGCCGGGCGACGAGCTTGCGAGCCCGCTCCCCCGTGGCCAAGACCATCGCCGCGGCACCATCGGTGATCGGCGGCAGGTCGTGGCGACGAAGTGGCTGACGCACGTAGTCCTCGGCGAGCAACGCGTCGACATCGCCCTTCCCCCGGGACCGAACGGCGACCTCGGCCATCGCGCGTTCATCGGCGATGCCGGCCGCGATCACGGCTCGAGCCTGCAACGCGGCGAACGTGACCGGATCGGCGCCGAGCGGCGCGAGGTAGTACGGGTCCATCTCCATCGGATAGATCAGCTCCGGCGAACCGGTCGACGAGCGACCCGAACCCGTGACCACCGCGATCTCGATGTCACCCTCCTGGAGGCGGAGCCAGGCCTCGTACAGCGCCCACGCACCGTCCATCTCGACATGCGAGTCGCGCTTCGGTGGCCAGGCACCGATCGCGTCGAGGTTGGAGACGAACGAGAAGGCCTGCCCCGTGATGTAGTCGCAGCTCCCGAGACAGGTGAAATCGATGTCGGCGCGGGTGAGCCCGAGCGGGGTGAGCGCGTCGGTGATCACGCGGAGCAACAGCTGGGTCTCGGACAGCTCGGTGTTGCGAACCATCGGGGTCTGAGCCCAGCCGATCACGGCGATGTCGGGCGAGGCGCTCATCAGAAGATCCTGTTCACGAGATCGGGGTCGTCGACATCGGGTTCGCCGTTCGGGATCCAGCCGAGCAGGTTGCCGTACGCACCGGCCATTCCGCCGCCCGCCTCGACCTCCTCACCCGGAGATGCCCAGACCGCGGCCACCCGGGCGCCGACCCGGACGTCGGCCGCCGACAGCTCGATCACCGGCTGGTAGCTCAGCACCACATCGGTGCCGTCGAGCAGGACGAAGGCCCGCACGAACGGTTCGGTCTCGGTCTGACCGGGATACTGGACCGGGGTGACGATGGTGAAGTTGGTGATCGTGCCGACGTGGGGCAGGTCGACTTCAGTGTCGGGGCCCAGCTCGATCGCATCGATCGGGCAGTTGCTCCGACCACCCGAGTAGGTGCGTTCGCAGACCGGGCAGCGGTTCCCGAGCAGTCGCTCCTGGCGGGACGCGGCGACCGAACGCTCCGAGTTGGTGGGGACCGGGTTGCGATAGGTGATCGAGGCGACGTAGTCCATCATCTCGATCGCCTTGCCAGGTGAGCCCGTCCCTCCGGGTTCTTCCTCCGTGTGCTCGCCGAGTACGAAACAGGCGATGTCGGTGAGGTGACCGACACGGGTTCCCTTCCAACGGGGAGCAACCCGCACGCCATCGGACATGGCCTCGGCGGTACCGGCGTCGACCGCGTGGAGCATCGGGGTCGATGCGCCGTCGAGCCGGATGAATGCGAACGCGAACGGCCGGTCGAGGGGATGCTGTTCGGAGGGCACCGGCACCCAGGTCCACGATTCGACCGTGCCGGCCGGGCCCACTTCTACGAAGTCGGGAGCCAGAGCCGCCCCGGTGGCCGGGTCCCACTCCATCGGCGGGACGATGACGTCATCACCGTTGCGAATCCCGATGATCCGTCGCTCGCTGAGTGCGGTCATGAACGCCCCGATCACCGGACCGAGCGATCGGGTGTACGGGAAGGTGATCGTGCTCTCGACGAACGTGGTCAACCGCGTGTCTCCTCCGTCAGGCCTGACTCGACCGGGCCGCACCCTAGATGAAGGGAGTTCAGTCGGGCCGACCCGAGCCGATCGAACGTCTCGCGCTCGCGGCTCGACGGTGGTCACTCGTCGTCGAGGAACTCCTTGAGCTTCTGGCTTCGCTGCGGGTGGCGCAGCTTGGCCAACGTCTTGGCCTCGATCTGACGGATCCGCTCGCGGGTCACGCCGAACTCCCGGCCGACCTCTTCGAGCGTCTTGGCCTGGCCATCGAGCAACCCGAACCGCATCCGGACCACTTCCTGCTCGCGGTCGGAGAGCTCCGAGAGCGCCTCCTCGACGGCGTGGACGAGCATCCGCCGCGTCGCAACCTCGGCGGGTGCCTCGGCTGACGCGTCCTCGATGAAGTCGCCGAGATTGGAGTCCTCTTCCTCACCAACCGGTGCGTCGAGCGACATTGGATCCTGGCTGATCCGCAGGATCTCGCGAATCCGCTCGGGCGGCAGCGCGCACCGATCGGCGAGCTCCTCCAGGGTCGGCTCCCGCTCCAGCTCCTGGTGCATCTGGCGTTGGATGCGCAGCACCCGGTTCATCGACTCGACCATGTGGACCGGGATCCGGATCGTGCGGGCCTGATCGGCGATGGCCCTCGTGATGGCCTGGCGGATCCACCACGTGGCGTAGGTCGAGAACTTGAAGCCTTTGGTGTAGTCGAACTTGTCGACCGCACGCATCAGGCCGAGGTTGCCCTCCTGGATGAGGTCGAGGAACAACATCCCCCGCCCGGCGTAGCGCTTGGCGATCGACACCACCAGGCGCAGGTTGGCCTGGATGAGCTCCGACTTGGCCCGCTGACCCTGCTCGACCATGCGCATCAAGAGCCGCTGGTCCTGGTCGCCGAGGTCGCCGTCGAGTTGCGCCGCGGCTTCGTTGCCGGCCTCGATGCGCTGGGCGAGTCGCCGCTCGTCCTCGCCCGTGAGCAGACCGACCCGCCCGATCTCCTTCAGGTACATCCGTACCGTGTCGGAGGTGGAGCCGGCCTCGTGCTTCTCGGCCATGCGCTCAGCGCGTCGCTGGCGGCGCCGCGGCAAACGCTCCGGCTGGGTCGTCCTCGTCGTTGGCATCGAGCGCCACCGGTGCCTTGGGCACGACGTGGCCGTTGACGGGCGTGGCGTCGACCGCATCATCATCGTGGCCCACGACGTCGTCGACGGCTTCGTCGATGGCGATTCCGCGGCCGTCGAACTCGACACGAACGGCATTGAGCACGTCGTGGTTGAGTTCGACGTGACGCAACACGTGGGTCACCGACTCGGCGTGCACCACGCCAGCGGCACCGCCGTCGGCGATCAGCGCGTTCCACTCGTTCGCATCAACTCCTTCGAACGGTGGCCTGGCCGTGGGCTCGATCGTCAATCGCGCTCCTCACTGCGTCGGTCGAGCCACTGTAGCAACCAGTCCACGACGATCGAATCGGAAGGGTTGTCGTCGAGTTGCTCGACGAGCACCCGAGCCTGCGCGTTCTCGACCGCTTCCTCGGGGGTCGCGACGATGAGCCCGACGGCTGCGAACCCGCCGCACGGCGGCGTTGATCAGCGATCGGACCGTGACCTCGGCATCGAAGTCGAGATCAGCGACCGCGGCACGTTCGAGCACCGCTCTCGCCGCCGGGTCGGCCAGATCGAGCGCCGAGGTGACCTCACCGCCGGCTTCGGCCACGGCGCGAAACGCCCGGAGGTGGACCTCGTCGTCGAACAACGATTCGACGAGCGAGGGCGCGATCGCGTCCCAGTCCTGGAGCAACATCGCGAGCGCCACGAACTCGGCGCCCTCGTTGATGCCGCGCCGCGGAGGCGCGGTTGACACCATCACCCGTCCTCCCCCGCGTTCTGCCACCTTCACCAGATCGGCCACCGGGAGCTCGGTTCGAGTGGCCACTTGGCCGGCGTAGATCTTTCGTACATTCGAATCAGGGTGCTCGTTCACGATGGCCATCGCCTCGTTCGCGAGGCGAGACCGCTGTTCGGGGCTCATCGCGCCGCGCTCGGGACCCGAACAGTCGGTCGAGCCGGAACCCCAGGAACGGGAGTGCCTGGTCGACGGCGTGGCGCAGGGCCTCGGGGTCCGACATGGCGAGATCGGCCGGGTCCTTGCCGTCGGGGAACCGGGCCACGGCCACCTCGACCTGGTACTTCTGCTCCCATTCGTAGAACTTCTCGGCAGCGCCCTGGCCCGGCAGCGTCGGCGTCGAATGCCAACACCACCCGGCTGGCATAGCGCTTCAGCACGCGTACGTGGTCTTCGGTCAGCGCCGTCCCACACGTGGCGACCGCTCGGGGGATACCCGCCCGGTGGAACCCGATCACGTCGGTGTAGCCCTCACAGATGATGATCTGGTTGGCCGCCACGATGCTCGCCTTGGCCCAGTTGAGTCCGTAGAACGTGCGCGATTTGGCGTAGATCGCCGTTTCGGGCGAGTTCTTGTACTTGGCTGGGTCGGTGGAGCCGGGCAGGATCCGCCCGCCCAGGGCGATCGGCTCGCCCTCGGGCGAGAAGATCGGGAACAACAGGCGGGCACGGAAGGCGTCCTGCAGCTTGTTGCGACGATTGGTGAACGCCAAGCCGGTGTCACGCAGCGCATCCGTGGGCGCACCGAGGCCCTTGGCCAACAGGTCCCAGTCGTCAGGCGCCCATCCGAGCTGGAACGCTCGCACCGCTTCGCCATCGAAGCCACGGGCGCGCAGGTACGAGCGGGCGGGCCCCGGCGTCGGCACCCGTCAGCAAGCGGTGGTGATACCACTCCACCGCCGAACGCATGGTGTCGATCAGTCGCTTGCGACGCTGGCGGTCCTGACTCTCACCACCCGTGGTGTAGGTGAGCTGGACGCCGGCCTTGGCGGCGAGCCGTTCGACGGCGGTGACGAAATCGACGTGTTCGATCTCCTGCACGAAGGTGAACATGTCGCCGGCCTTGCCGCACCCGAAGCAGGTGAAGCGGCCCATCTCCTCGCGAACGTTGAACGAGGGTGACTTCTCGGCGTGGAACGGGCACAGCCCCACCCAGTTCCGACCGGTGCGCTTGAGCGCCACGTAGGGCGACACGACATCGACGAGCGACACGCCCGCCCGCACCCGCTCGATGTCCTCCTCGACGATCGCCATCGTCGCCGAGGGTAGCGGTCGGGTGTGTCAGCCGGTCCGTTCAGTGCTGCGGTGCGTCGTGCGTCCGGTCGTCGGCCGGATCGTCCGGGAAGTGGGCCTCGTCGAGCGCCGGGGGATGCCGCAAGGAGAACACGATCGAGGCCGCGAGCACCAGCGCGATCACGAGCAACGAGACCGGCGTCGGGATGTGGTACTCGACCCCAGGCAGCTCGGCGATGATCATCTTGATGCCGACGAAGGCCAGGATGATCGCCAGGCCTTCCTGCAGGTAGCTGAACTTGGCGTGGAGGTCGGCGAGCAAGAAGTACAGGGCCCGCAAGCCCAAGATGGCGAACGCGTTCGACGAGAACACGATGAACTGCTCACGACTCACCGCCAGCACGGCGGGCACCGAGTCGACGGCGAAGATCACATCGGTGAACTCGATGAGCAGCAGCACTGCGAACAGCGGCGTCGCCAGTCGGCGACCGTTCACCTTGGTGAACAGCCGCTGGCCGTCCATCTGATCGGTCGACGGCACCACCCTGCGGATCAACTTCAGGAAGCGGCTCTGGGACGGGTCGACCTCTTCGTCGTCGGCGAACAGCATCCGCCCAGCGGTGAACAGCAGGAAACCGCCGAAGATGTACAGCACCCACGAGAACTGCTCGATCAGCGCGACCCCGGCGAAGATGAAGATGGCCCGCATGATCAGGGCACCGAAGATGCCCCAGAACAGCACGCGGTGCTGGAACATGCGAGGGATCTTGAAGTAGCTGAGGATCAACGCCCAGACGAACACGTTGTCGATGCTCAGGCTTTTTCGATCAGGTAGCCGGAGATGTACTCGCCGGCCGCCGCCCCGCCCCACCCCCACCAGACGACGCCGCCGAAGGCGAGCCCGATCGAGATCCAGAGCGCGGATTCGAGCCCGGCCTCCTTGGTGCCGATCTCGTGGGCCTCTCGGTGGAACACCAGGAGATCGACGAGCAGGCACACGGCGATGAGCCCCAGAAGGGCTCCCCACTCCCAGGGCACGACATGGAGATCCACGAAGTTGTCCTTCGCGGACGATTCGGCAGCGAACAGCGCCGTCGACAGCATCTCTCAACCTTCCTGGACTGCACCGTTCCCGATGTCAGTCTCGTCCGAACAATCCGCCCATGCCGGCACCGCCGCTGTTGCCGGTACCCACGGCCGCCTGGATCCAGCCGAGCAACTCGTTGGGGTTCCGGGTCTGGGACATCACTTTGCCGGGACCAGTGAAGTCGAACACGATCCCTTCACCGCTCTTGAACGTCTGCACCAGGCCTCCGCCTGCCTTGCGCAGGGTCATCGTGATGGTGCTCTCGTAGGCCACCATGTGCCCGGTGTCGATCGTGATGGTCTGGCCGGCTTCGAGGTTCCAGGTCTCCAGGGCCCCGTAGCAACCGAACACGACCGGCCCTTGACCCTCGGCGCGGATGATGAAGCCACCTTCCGAGCCGAACAGTTCTCGAACCCGCCCCATTGGGTGTCGATCGTCACCGACTGGGCGTTGGCCAGCCACGAGCCCTTCTGGATGAACAGCGCGGTGCCCGGTGCTGAGGTCGTAGCTGATGATGTCGCCGGGCAGCCGGGCGGCGACGTCGACGAACCCGCCCTGCGATGGCGCGGTGTAGGTGGTCATGAAGAAGCTCTCGCCGCCGAGGGCGGCACGCTTCAGCGACTTGAGGAACCCGCCCTCCATCTTCGACTGCGAGGGTGACGCCGGCGGACATCGCCATCATCGCGCCGGCCTCGACCCGAACCTGTTCGTCGGGCGCGAGCGTCAATCGGGCGACTCCGTAGGCCGGTCCTTGTCGGGTCTGTACATTCACCGATCCACTCCTTCGTCCGTTGCGTGAGCGCGGCGCCCTCGAGGGCCGCGCAGGCCCTGCCAAAGTAGCCGCTGACCCCTCCCTCACGACCGCGGTCAGGTCCGACCAGCGAACGACGCGCCGGCTCTCGCGAGCCGGCGGGTGCGTTCCCTCCCTGACTACCCGACACCCTGACCGGGCCGAGGTGACCGGTTGGCCTACTTGGTCTCGGTCTTCTGCTTCCCGCTCGACGAACCGATCACGGCCTGCGCGGCGGCCAGCCGGGCGATCGGGATGCGGAACGGGCTGCAACTCACGTAGTCGAGTCCGGCTGGTAGAACAACTCGATCGACTCCGGGTCGCCGCCGTGCTCGCCACAGACACCGAGCTTCAGGTCGGGCTTCACCGACCGGCCGCGCTGTGCGCCCAGCTTCACGAGCTCCCCGACACCGTTGACGTCGATGGTCTCGAACGGGTTGCGCTTCAGCAATCCGGCTTCGAGATAGGCGGGCATCATCCGGCTCTCGACGTCGTCGCGGCTGAACCCGAACGTCATCTGGGTGAGGTCGTTGGTGCCGAAGCTGAAGAAGTCGGAGACCTCGGCGATCTCGTCGGCGCAGAGCGCGGCTCGTGGCGTCTCGATCATGGTGCCGATGCTGATCTTGGCCTTCTTCTTGGTCGATCCCTTGGTCGGCGGTTGCGATGCCCTCTTCGACCCAGCTCCGAGCGAGCGCCATCTCCTCGCGGGTGACGGTCAGCGGAATCATCACCTCGATGATCGGCTTGCCGCCGTCGGCGACACGGGCTTCCGCCGCCTCCATCAGCGCCTGCACCTGCATCGCGTACAGGCCGGGGCGAACCACGCCCAGGCGGACGCCGCGGGTGCCGATCATCGGGTTGTGCTCGGCCCAGCTCTCGGCGGCCGCGAGCAGGGCGGTGTCTTCGGCGGTCGAGACCCGACTTCGCCTCCTTCACGCGGAGCTCCGCGACCGACGGCAAGAACTCGTGGAGCGGCGGGTCGAGCAGGCGCACGGTGACCGGCAGCCCGTCCATCGCCTCGAGGATCTCGATGAAGTCGGCCTTCTGCACCGACCGCAGTTCCTCGAGCGCGGCAGCCTCTTCGGCCGGCGTCTTGGCCAGGATCATCCGGCGAACGACCGGCAGGCGGTCGGGGGCGAGGAACATGTGCTCGGTCCGGCACAGGCCGATGCCCTCGGCACCGATGTGACCGAGCGTTCGCGGCGTCCTCACCGGTGTCGGCGTTGGCCCGGACCGCAAGGTGGCCCTTGCGGATCTGATCGGCCCAGGCGAGGATCGTCTTGAACTCGGCAGGGGGCTCGGCGGCCTTGAGTTCGAGCGCACCGAGGATGATCTCGCCGGTGGTGCCGTCGATCGAGAGCATGTCGCCCTCGTTCACGACGGTGTCGCCGACGGTGAACTGCTTGCCCTCGATCTTCACCGCTTCGGCGCCCACCACCGCCGGCGTGCCCCAGCCGCGGGCCACGACGGCGGCGTGGCTCACGAGCCCGCCGCGGGCAGTCAGGATGCCCTTGGCCACCATCATGCCGTGGACGTCTTCGGGGCTGGTCTCGCTGCGAACGAGGATGACCGCCTCGCCGCGCTGCTCGAACGCGGTGACAGCGTCGTCGGCGGTGAAGTACACCTTGCCGACCGCGGCACCGGGCGACGCAGCGAGCCCCTTGGTCATCGCCTTGCCCTTGTTCGCGAACATGGGGTGGAGCACCTGGTCGAGTTGGTCGCCGGCGAGGCGCATCAGCGCCTCCTCGCTGGCTGATCTTCCACCGTCGCCGCGCCGGTCCCGGTGCCCTTGGTCATGTCGACGGCCATCTTGCAGCGCGGCCGCGCCCGTGCGCTTGCCGACTCGGGTCTGGAGCATCCAGAGCTTGCCCTGCTCGATGGTGAACTCGGTGTCGCACATGTCGTGGTAGTGCGCCTCGAGCCGCTTGAAGATGTCGAGCAGCTCCTTCTTGATCACCGGGAAGTGCTTGCCGAGATGTCGAGGTCTTCGGTGTTGCGGATGCCGGCCACGACGTCCTCGCCCTGGGCGTTGATCAGGAAGTCGCCGTAGGCGATGTTCTCGCCGGTGGCGGCGTTGCGGGTGAACCCCACGCCGGTGCCGGAGTTCTCGTCACGGTTGCCGAAGACCATGGTCTGGACGTTCACGGCGGTTCCGAGATCGTGGCTGATCTTCTCGCGCACGCGGTAGGCGATGGCTCGGGCGCCGTTCCAGCTGGCGAACACCGCTTCGACGGCGCCGCGCAGCTGATCACGGGGTTTCTGCGGGAACGGCTCCCCGGTGGCCTTCTCGACGACGGCGAGGTAGATCTCGCACAGCTCCTTCAGCGCCGCCGCCGACAGGTCGGCGTCGGTCTTGGCCGACACCTTCGCCTTCTCGTCCTCGAGCGGGTGCTCGAACTCGGCGCCGTCGATGCCGAGCACGATTCGGCCGTACATGGCGATGAAGCGCCGGTAGGAGTCGTAGGCGAAGCGATCGTCGGCCGTGACGTGGGCCAAGCCCTTCGACGCTCTCGTCGTTGAGCCCGAGGTTGAGGACCGTGTCCATCATGCCCGGCATCGAGAACTTGGCGCCGGAGCGGACGCTGACGAGCAGCGGGTCGAACGGGTCGCCGAGCTTGCGGCCCATCTTCTTCTCGAGCGCGAAGACCTGCTTCGCGATCTCCTCGTCGAGACCATCGGGCCAGCCGCCCAGCATGTAGGCCCGGCAGGCGTCGGTAGCTGATGGTGAAGCCCGGCGGGACCGGCAACTTCAACACGCTGGTCATCTCGGCGAGGTTCGCACCCTTGCCACCGAGGAGATCCTTCATCTCCATCGGCGGGCGGCGGTGCTTGTGATCGAAGGAATAGACGTAGGGCACGTCCGGAAATGCTACCGAAAGCCACGTACCATGCTTCCGTGTATGAGCAGCGGCGAGGCCCTGAAACGGTCCTGGGAGCCGGGTTTTCACGCGCTCGGGTTCCCCGTGAGGGTCCGCCCGGGCTTCTTCGTGTTCATCCTGCTCGCCCTGGTCGGCATACCGAGGCCCGCTCGGGCCATGGCTGGCGGGGTCGATCGCCGTCCTCACGGTCACCCATGAGCTCGGCCACGCGGCCGTCGCCCGGCTCTACGGGGCCCGGGCCGAGATCTCCCTCGACATGCTCGCCGGCTACACCTCCTACGAACCCACCCGCGAGCTGACGGCGCGGGAGCGAGCAACCATCGCCGTGGCCGGGCCGCTCGCCGAGATCATCCCCGGGCTCCTGGCGCTCACCGCCATGGGCGTCAACCCGTTCGATCACGACGCCATCCGGGCTTCCGACGCGGCGCTCGCCATCTGGTGGGCCGGACCGGTCCTCGGCGTGGTCAACCTGCTCCCCCTGCTCCCCCTCGACGGGGGGTGGTCGTGGCCACCGTGGCCGAGTCGGCCTTGCCGGGTCGCGGGCATCGTGGCGTCCAGTGGGCCAGTCTGGCCGTCACTGCGCTCGTGACCCTGGGCCTGCTCGCCGACTCGTCGCTTCGCCCGCTCGCCTTGTTCTCGGCGGCCCTGCTCGCCTTCCAGCTCGTCCAGTTCCGCTCCGAACGGCGCCCGCTGGTGCTCTCCACGCCACCACCGAGCCCCGGTTGGTCGGCCATCGATGGGCTGCTCGAGCGGGTGAGTTCGCCAGAGCCGGGCAGTACGGCGTCGACGATCTACCGCCAGGGCGGTCACGCCGACATCGCCGTGCTCGTGGCCCGAGCCGCAGCGCGGCTCGGCGAATACACCACCGCGATGGCGTGGTTGCAGACTGCGGCCATCGCCTCGGACCACCCCGACACCGTGGTGGCCAGCCTGGTGGAGCACCCCGATTTCGCCGGGGTCCGCGCCCACACCGCGTTCGGCGCACTCCACCTCGTCCTCACCACCTGATCCGCCGCCGGAGATCAGGCGAGCGATGGGCGACCCTTTGGCACTGATCCGAGGGGCCAGGGGACCGCAGAACAGTGGCAAAGCTGGGCGGGCGACACCCGGTGCCGTCGTCGCGGCCGTGACGGCCGTGATCGCAGTCAGAAGCCGAGGCGGGCGAGCAACTCGGCGTTGAGCGAGGTGATGGGGACGCGAACCTGTTCGGTCGTGTCACGGTCGCGGATCGTCACCGCGGCGTCGTCGAGCGAGTCGAAGTCCACCGTGACACACAACGGCGTGCCGACCTCGTCCTGGCGGCGGTAGCGGCGCCCGATCGACTGGGTGTCGTCGTAGTCGACCATGTATCGCTCCGACAGGTCGCGGAACACCTGCTTGGCGAGCGGGGTGAGGGTGTCCTTCTTCGACAGCGGGAGCACGGCGACCGTGTACGGCGCCAAGCCGCGGATGGAGCCGCAAGATGGTGCGCGCCTCCCCGCCGACCTCGTCCTCCTCGTATGCCGCCAGCAGGAAGGCGGCCATCGTGCGGGTGGCGCCGGCCGCCGGTTCGATCACGTACGGGACGTAACGCTCGTTGTTCGCCTGGTCGAAGTAGTCGAGACGCTGGCCGGAGTGCGCAGCGTGCTGGGTGAGGTCGTAGTCGGTGCGCTGGGCGATGCCTTCGAGCTCGCCCCATCCCCAGGGGAAGGCGAACTCCACGTCGGAGGTGCCGGTGGAGTAGTGACTCAACTCGTCGGCGTCGTGGGGCCGCAGTCGAAGCATGTCGCGAGGGATGCCGAGTTTGACGTACCACTCGAGGCGCTCGTTGCACCAGTACTCGTACCAGTGCGGCCCGTCGGCGGGCGGGACGAAGAACTCCATCTCCATCTGCTCGAACTCCCGCGTGCGGAAGATGAAGTTGCCCGGCGTGATCTCGTTGCGGAAGCTCTTGCCGACCTGGGCGATGCCGAACGGCGGCTTCTTCCGGCTGGTCTGCAGCACGCTGGCGAAGTTGATGAACATGCCCTGGGCGGTTTCGGGGCGCAGGTACACATCGGCACCCGCCCCCTCGATCGGTCCGGCGTGGGTCTTGAACATCAGGTTGAACGCACGCGCCTCGGTGAACGAACCGACCGCCCCACAGTTCGGGCAGGTCTCCTTGTCGTCGAGGTGGTCCTCGCGGAAACGCTGCTTGCACTTGGTGCAATCGACGAGGGGATCGGTGAAGTTGGCGAGGTGGCCGCTCGCCTCCCACACGGCCGGAGGGGAGAGGATCGACGCGTCGATCAACACGACGTCGTCACGCTGTTGCACCATCGAGCGCACCCACGCCTCTTTGACGTTGCGCAACATGAGCGATCCGAGGGGCCCGTAGTCGTAGGACGACCGGAAACCGCCGTAGATCTCGGCCGACGGGTACACGAAGCCCCGTCGCTTGCAGAGATTGACGATCTGGTCGAGCTCGGTAGCCGGCATAGGGCCGCCAGGGTAGGCGGCCGCCGCACGTTCGACACAGGTATTCCGCCGCCCCACGCAGGCGGGGATCGGTTCAGTGGCGTTCGAAGACGGCGACCGAGCGGAGCCGGCGTTCGATGAAGTGCTCGATGGCCGCGGTTGCCAGCTGTCCGACCTCGGCCACCGCCGGGGAGCCGGATTCACCGAGTGCTTCGTTCATCCGCCCGCCGAGGATCATGCGGGTCAATCGGAGGGCATCGGCCGAAATGGCAACGCCTCGCCGGCACGAGCGACACAACACTCCGCCCTCGTCCATGTCGAAGGCCACCAATCCTTCCTCCTGCCCGCAGCGCACGCATTGGTCGAGTTCGGGGCGGCTGCCTTCGACCGCCAGGAGCTTCCAGAAGAACGCCGGCACCACGAGTGGCGACGGGTTCGTCTCGAGCGTGCGCAACACGCCGACCAGCATTCGGTACAGGTGTGGGGCCGGGTCCCGGTCGAGCGCCAGCTGATCGATGGCCTCGGCCACGGCGATCGCCTGGGTGAGCCGGTCGAGATCGGACAGGAGCGGGGCGATCGAGTCGATCGACTCCGCCTGCGAGATGATGTCGAGCTCACGGCCTTCGTAGAGCAGCATGCTCACGTGGCTCAACGGCTCGAGGCGCCCACCGAAGCGACTCCTGGTCTTTCGCACGCCCTTGGCCACGGCGCGGATCTTGCCGTGCTGGGCCGTGAGCACCACGACGATGCGGTCCGCCTCACCGAGCTTGTAGGTGCGCAGCACCACGCCGGTGTCGCGGTAGAGACTCACGAGCCGATGCCACCGAAGCGCCGATCGCGGTCCTGGAACTCACGGATCGCATCGGCCAGGTGCACCTTGCGGAAGTCGGGCCACAGCACCGGGGTGAACACCAACTCGCTGTAGGCCAGCTCCCACAGCAAGAAGTTGGAGATCCGGAACTCACCGCTCGTCCGGATGACCAGATCGGGGTCGGGCATGTCGGGGTGGTACAGGTACTTCCGCAGCGCCTTTTCGTCGATGTCGCCGGCTTTCGCCCCGTCGGCGACCATCGCTCGCACCGCGTCGATGATCTCGGCGCGCCCGCCGTAGTTGAATGCGAACGTCAGGGTGAGCCGCCGGTTGCCGGCCGTGAGGGCGATCGACTCATCCTGTTCGCGGATCAACTTCTTCGGGACCCGCCAGTCGCGCCGGCCGGAGAAGCGGATGCGGACGCCCTGTTCGTTCAATCCGTCGCGACGGCGGGTGAGGATGTCGCGGTTGAAGTTCATGAGGAACCGGACCTCGTCGATGGGCCGCTTCCAGTTCTCGGTGGAGAACGCATACACCGTCAGCCACCGGACCCCGAGCTCGAGGGCGCCATCGACGACATCCCAGAGCGCTTCCTCCCCGGCAGCGTGGCCTTCGGTGCGCTTGAGACCGCGCCGCTGGGCCCACCGCCCGTTGCCGTCCATCACACACCCGACATGGGTGGGGATCCGCTCCGGATCGATGCCGTCGCGCCAGGACGCCGCTTGGGAACTCACAGGGATGCGACAGTACTTCCGAGGCGCCGCTCGGAGCGGCATGACACCAGATCGGCGGTGGTCCCGAAACCCTCCCGTCGGTGGCCGACCGATCGCGCTCGCCGATGCCCGGCGGGGCGAGCCGCGCGGTGGTCCGAATCCCGAGCGTCTCAGTGGCTGTCGTCGCGGGCCGAGGCGTGATCGTGGTGCGGGTCGTCGACGAAGACGTCACCGTTGGCGAGCTGCACGACACGCGACCCGTACGCGGCCGACAGGATCTCGCCGGTGAGCACATCGCCCGGCGCACCGACGGCGACCAGCCGACCAGCGAGGAGTACCACCAGATCGGCCCGGCGGGCATCACCGAGTTCATGGGTGGTCACCACGACCGTTCGCCCGCCCGCCCGCTCGGCATCGATGGCCGCGCCGATCAGCTCTCTCGACACGATGTCGAGACCGGTGAACGGCTCGTCGAGGAGCAGGACCTCGCCATCTTGGGCCAGCCCCTGGGCCACCAGCACGCGCTGGCGTTGACCTCCGGACAGCTCGTGGAGCTGCCGGGACGCGAGCGAACCGATGTCCATGCGTTCGAGCGATTCGGCGACCAGCCGCCGATCGGCGCGACCGAGCCGACCGATGAGCCCTCGATGCGCGTATCGCGCCATCGTGACGGTCTCGCGCACGGTGATCGCCAGCGAGGTGTCCACAGCGGTGCTCTGCAGCACGAACGCCACACCACCCCGACGAGATTGCGCCGGTACGTCGAGCCGGCCGGCAAACGGCCGGATCAGCCCAGCGATCGCCCGGAGCAGCGTGGACTTCCCCGAGCCGTTCGGACCGATGACCGCGGCGGTCGACCCCACCGGGACGGAGCAGGAGATGTGCTCGAGCACGACCCGCCCGCCGTAGGCGAGGGCGAGCGCTTCGGCGGTCACTGCATTCGTCATGGTTCGTTGCGAGTCGGGAATCGTTCTCGTAGTCTACATATGAGAACGACTCTCGCTCCACTGCCCTTTCGTCGAGGTCCCGAATGCTGCGCACATCATCGCTGGTCGTCGTCACGCTCGCACTGCTCGGTGCATGCGCGAGCGACGAGGGGCCGGGCGGCGCCACGGACGCGGATGACCGTCCGACCATCGTGGTCACCACCGCTCTGCTCGGTGACGTCGTGAGCAACCTGGTCGGCGACCTGTTCCAGGTTGCTGTCGTGATGCCACCGGGAGCGAGCCCTCACGAGTTCGAGGCTTCGGCCCAGCAGGCGGCGGCCATGCGTGACGCAGACGTGCTCGTCGTCAACGGGGGCGGATTCGAGGAGGGCCTCGTCGAGACCATCGAGTCGGCGCAGGACGACGGGGTGGCCACCTTCGAGGCGATGAGCGCCATCGAGCCACTCACGTTCGGAGATGACCACGGCGATGACGATGGTGATGCCCACGAGGGCGACGATCCGCACTTCTTCACTGATCCCCGGCGGATGGTGCAGGTGGCCGAATCGCTCGTGTCGTCGCTGGCTGCCGGCCGAACGGGCGTGCCGGCGGCGGCCGTCGATGCGCAGGCGGCGTCGTACCTCGCCCAGCTCCGCGACCTCGACGATGCGGTGGCCGAGCGCCTCGCCCCCATCCCGCCCGACCGCCGGGTGCTCGTCACCAACCACGAGGTGTTCGGCTACTTCGCCGATCGGTACGACTTCGAGGTCATCGGCGCCGTCATCGGTGGAGGCGGCACCCAAGGGGAGCCATCGGCTGCCGAGCTGGCCGAGCTGGCCGAGCTGATCGTGGCCGAGCAGGTGCCGGCGATCTTCACCGAGACGTCGTCGCCGGCGAAGCTCGCCGAGGCCTTGGCCGACGAGGTGGGCGACGTGGCGGTGGTCGAGTTGTTCAGCGAGTCGTTGGGAGCCCCAGGCTCAAAGGGCTCGACCTACCTGGACATGATGCTGACGAACGCGGCACGGATCGCCGCCGCGCTCAGCTGAGCCCGAACGATCTTCGATCCTCGGTCACTGATCGATCCGCCCGGTACCGTCAGCAACGTATGGGCTGGTTGCTGGAGGCGTTCGAACCGGAGTTCATGCAGCGCGCCCTGCTCGCCGGGCTCATCGCCGGGGCCGCGACTGCGGTCGTCGGCACATGGGTGGTGGCACGCGGCCTGTCGTTCCTGGGGGACGCACTCGCCCACGGCGTGATGCCCGGACTGGCCATCGCGACGCTCGGCGGGTTCAGCCCAGTGCTCGGCGCACTCGTCGCCGCGCTGCTCATGAGCGGAGCGGTCACGTTGGTCGGGCGCCGGGCCGCGGTGCGCGACGACACGGGGATCGGCCTGCTGTTCGTCGGGATGCTCGCCCTCGGCGTGATCATCATCTCCAAGAGCGATCGGTTCACCTCGGACGTCACCGCACTGCTCTTCGGCGAGATCCTTGGCGTCACCTGGGCCGATCTCCGGTTGCAGGCGGCCGCCGCGGCGCTCGTGATCGGAGCCTCGATGGTGCTGTACCGGCCGTTCCTCGCTTTGGCATTCAACCGGGACAAGGCCGCGACGTTCGGCTTGCATCCGACCGCCACCCACGTGGCCCTCCTCGGGTTGCTGTCGGTCTCGATCGTGGCCTCGTTCCAGGCGGTCGGCACCCTCATGATCTTCGGGCTCCTCATCGCCCCAGCCGCCACGGCGGGACTGCTGGCCCGCCGGGTGCCGGTCGTGATGATCGTGGCCGTGGCCGTTGCGGCAGTGTCGGTCATCGCCGGGCTCGAGCTCAGCTACCACGCCGGCACCGCCGCCGGGGCGAGCATCGCCGGACTCGCCGTCGGGATGTTCTTCGCCGTATTGCTGGCGAAGGAGGTCGCGACCACCATCAGGTCACCACATCGACGGCGACCGAACACGGTGTGACGCCGGCCCAGGAGGTTGACGTCGGGTCGTTCACCGGATTGGGTCAACAGCGCAGACCCGCCCGCCGTGCAACCTCGAAAGGTCGCCATGTCCTTCGAACTCCCCCCTCTGCCATACGCGCCGAACTCGCTCGCGCCGTTCATCAGCGAGGAAACGATCTCGTTCCACTACGGCAAGCACCACGCTGCCTACGTGAAGAACCTCGACGACCTGGTGGCCGGCACCGATCTTGCCGACTGGTCCCTCGACGAGGTGATCATGGGATCGGACGGCAAGGTGTTCAACAACGCCGCTCAGATCTGGAACCACACGTGCTACTGGCACAGCATGTCGCCCGACGGCGGCGGGCCGCCTCCTGACTCGCTCGCCACGGCGCTGCGCGAGTCGTTCGGCTCCGTCGACGCGTTCTGCGAGCAGTTCGCCAACGAGGCCAAGGCGGTGTTCGGCTCGGGGTGGACGTGGCTGGTCGCCGACCCCGAGGGCCTGTCGACCATGACCACGGCGAACGCCGATCTCCCCATGCGCCACGGGCGCCGGGCCCTGCTGACCCTCGACGTGTGGGAACACGCCTACTACCTCGACTACCAGAACGCCCGGCCCGCGTACGTCGATGCGTTCGTCGAACACCTCGTGAACTGGGAGTTCGCCGCGGAGAACTTCCGCCGCGGCGGCTGAGCCGTTCGCCGACGTCGCCGAGAACCGCCGCCGGGCGGAGCGGCGCCAGTAGGTTCGAACGGCCATGAGCCCACCCACCGATGCCGGCTGCCGACGCAGTCGAGCCGCCATCGACCGGGTCACCGGCGCGCTGCCCGGCTGCCGAGGTGCGCCCCGGCCAGCAGCAGATGGCCGGATGCGGTCGCCGCGGCCATCGCCGAGCGGCCGCCACCTGATCGTCGAAGCACCCACCGGCGTCGGCAAGTCGCTCGGGCTATCTGGTGCCGGCGCTCCGCTCGGGCAGCAAGGTGGTCGTCACCACCGCCACCAAGGCGCTCCAGGACCAGCTGGCCACCAAGGACCTCCCGTTCCTCGAAGCCCAGCTCGGACGGCCGTTCGAGTGGGCGGTGCTGAAGGGCCGCTCCAACTACCTCTGCCTCCAGCGGCTCCGCGAGGTCCAGTCGACCGACGCCGGGCAGCTCGAGCTCGACGAGCTGGCCCCGACGGTGAAGGCCGAGGTGCGCAAGCTCGCCGAGTGGGCCGGCACCGACCCGGACCGGCGATCTCGCCGAGCTCGACCTGGTCGCCGTCGGACAAGGCGTGGAGCTCGGTCACCGTCAGCTCCGAGGAGTGCCCGGGCGGCCAACGCTGCCCGCTCGGCTCGGCCTGCTTCGCCGAAGGCGGCCCGCGCCCGGGCCGCGGCGGCGGACGTGATCGTGGTGAACACCCACCTGTACGGGCTCGACGTCGCCACCGAGCGGCGCTGCTCCTGCCGCCGAGCACGACGTCGTGGTCGTCGACGAGGCCCATCAGCTCGAAGACGTGATGTCCGACACGGTCGGGATCTCGATCCAACCCGGCCGGTTCGTGCGGGTCGGGCGCCGCGGTTCGCAAGGTGATCGAGGACCCGACGCTGATCGCGTCCCTCATCGACTGCGGGCCCGCTCGTCCGCGACGTGCTGGCGGCCTTGGTCGGCGAGCGGCTCAGCCCGCCCGCTCCCCGACACCGATCGTCGAAGCCCTCGTCGAGGGACGTGGCCGCTGCGACCGGGCGCTCGACGTCCTCCGGTCGATCGACACGCTCGGTCGAGGACGCCAAACAGCGGGTGCTGCGCGCCCAGAGCCTGACCGGCCGGCTGATCGAGCACATCGACGCGGCGCTCGCGCTTCGGCGAGAGCTCGGTCGCCTTCGTCAGCGGGTACCGCCGAGCACCCGCGGCTCGAGGTCGCTCCGCTCGACGTCGGCCCGGTGCTTGCAGGCGGGCATCTGGTCCAAGCGCACGGCGGTGCTGGCCAGCGCCACGATCCCGCTCGTCACTCGCCGAACGGGTCGGCATCCCGGCCGCGTCGGTCGACGTCGCTCTCGGTCGACAGCCCCTTCGACCTCGAGACCACGGCCTGCTCTACTGCGCGGTCCACCTGCCCGACCCCCGCCACCCGAGCTATCGGGCCGCGACCCACGACGAGCTCGAGGCCCTGATCATCGCGGCCGGTGGCCGAACGCTCGCCTTGTTCACCAGCTAGCAAGGCGATGGAAGCCGCCGCCGAGGCACTCCGGGCAGGCGTGCCGTTCCCGATCCTGACCCAGCGCGACCTGCCGAAGAGCCGCGCTGATCAAGGCGTTCAGCGACGACGAAGCCAGACCTGCCTGTTCGCCACCGTCCGGGTTCTTCCAAGGTGTCGACATCCCGGGCCGCACGCTGTCGCTCGTCACCATCGACCAGATCCCGTTCGCCCGACCCGACGACCCGTTGCTCTCGGCGCGGCGGGAACGGCTCGGCGGCGAGCGCGTTCCGGCTCATCGACCTGCCGCGGGCCACGATGATGCTCGCCCAGGCCGCCGGTCGGCTGATCCGGTCGACCGACCGACCGGGGGGTCGTCGCCGTCTTCGATCCGCGGCTCGGCAAGGCCGGCTACCGGTGGGACATCGTCAAGGCCCTCCCGTCGATGCGCCGCACCCGCACACGGGCCGACGCCGAAGCTTCCTGCCGCGAGATCACTGGCCGGAACCCCGCCACCGGTACGAGTCGCAGGCGCCCCGGGCGCTGCAGCACCCGCGGCTCAGCCGAGGAGGCTGTTGACGCTGGATCTCGATCCGCCGGTTCTTGGCCCGACCTTCCGGCGTGGCGTTGTCGGCGATCGGCTCGGACTCGCCCTTGGCGACCGCGGTCAGCCGGGCCGGATCGACCCCGCGGTCCGACGAGGTAGGCGACGATCGCATCGACCCGTCGCTGGGACAGCGCGAGGTTGTGGCCTCGGTCCCTGCCGACGCGTCGGTGTGGCCCTCGATGTCGAAGGTGACCTGGGGAACAGATGGTCAGCAGGGTGACGCCGAGGTCGAGGGTGGCCCTGGCCTTGGCGTTGAGCGTCCGCTCAGCCGGGGCCGAACAGGATCGAGTTGTTGACGTACAGCGGGGCCGTCCGGCCGGGGCGCCGACGGGTCGATGGTGTACTCGACGCCGGACATTCTCGGCACCGACCACCGCGCCGGCCTGGTCGGCGATCTCGTCGGCGGTCGCCTGGTCGGGCACCCGGCCCCGCAGGTCACCTTGCCGTCGCCGTACTCCGCCCAGCGCACGGGCGAGCGCGTCGGGATCGGCAGGCACCGTGGTCGCGCCTCGCCGGACGAGCGGTCGTCGTCACGGCGGGAGCAGTCGTCGTCGTCGGCGACGCGGTGGTCGTCGCCCGCGGCGGTCGGTCGTCGACCGGTCGTGACGGTCGCCCCGGTCGTGGTCGCGACATCGGAGTCGCGCTCGGTGCGACCGTCGGTCCGCGTCGACGCGAGTGCTCGGCGTGGTCACGCGTCAGTGGTCGGGGCGATCCGACGTCTCGACCGCGTCGTCGTCGCGACCGGACAACAGCACGATCGCCGACGACGATGGCGGCCCACGCGACGACCGCCAGCGCCGGCATCAACCAGCGCCGACGCGAGCGATCGACGCTCCGGACCGTCCCCGCGCGGCGGCAGTTCGGCGCCGCCAGCTGTTCGGCGACGTGGTACACCCAGTCCTGTGTGGACCCTTGGCTGCGGCAGATCGTCTGCCGCCGTCCATCGCCATCACCTCGAACCGCCGCTGAGTAGCGACCATCCGGTCATTGCGTCGCGATCAGACTCCCACACCGCGAGCCGGCCCTGCCCAGGCGCCGTCCGGGTGCGACCGGATTCCTGGGGAGTTTCCGACCCCCGCCCAGCCGAGACGATGCCGTCAGAAGCCTTGGAGGCGGTAGCCGATGCCGCGGACGGTGACGATCAGGCGGGGATCGTCGGCCTGGTCCTCGACCTTCACCCGGAGCCGGCGGACGTGGGCATCGACCAGCCGGCTGTCGCCGAGGTAGTCGTAGCCCCACACCCGCTCCAGCAGTTGGTCGCGCGAGAGCACCAGGCCGGCGTGGTCGGCGAACTCGCACAGCAGGCGGAACTCGGTCTTGGTGAGGCTGACCGGCTCGCCGCCCTTCAGCACGATCCCCTGTTCGCGGCGCAGCTCGACGTCGCCGAAGACCGTGGGCGTGCCGGCTGGCCGGCCGGTGGTCCGGCCGCCTCGTGCAGCTGGACCCGCCGCAGGTGGGCCCGGATCCGCGCCGCCAGTTCCTTGGGCACCACCGGCTTGGTGACGTAGTCGTCGGCCCCGGCCTCGAGCCCGGCGACCATGTCGTAGGTGTCGGTCTGGGCCGTCACCATGATGATCGGCACGATCGAGTGCGCCCGGATCGTGCGGCACACGTCGAAGCCCGGAGACGTCGGGCAGCCGCAGATCGAGCAGCACGAGGTCGGGCTCGGCTGGCTTCGAACATCGCCAGGCCGGTCCGGCCGTCGGGTGCCTCACGCACCTCGTAGCCCTCGTCCTCGAGCGCGAGCCGCAGCGCGAGGCGGATCGCGTCGTCGTCTTCGATGAACAGCAGGGAGTGCACGCAGAGTCCTCGTCGAATCGGTCGGACAGTGGCTCGATCGTGAGCGGTGGCGAGCGACGGTCAGCGTCAGGCTCCACGATTTGTTACCGAAAGCGCGCAGAGCGGACGACCCATCGTCACAAACCGCGACCATCATGGCAACTGTTCACGCTGACCCGGTGAGGTACCTTCCTCCCCCTGGTGCCTCACCGGACAGCGGGTCCTCCTGGAGCGCCGTTCCGCCGAGGTCCTGCTCGAGGGTTCCGACCCGACTGATCCAGGAGCTGCCGGTGCTCGACGGTCGCCCGTCGCTCCCGTCGAGTCGTCGCACCCGCCGGCCACCGACCTGGCCCGCTGCGATCGGTCCGATCGACCACACTGGCGGGTGCTTCGTCGCCGAGCGCCGCCCCGGCCGTCGAGCAGTCGGCCTGCGCGCCCGGGTCACGCTGTTCTTCTTCGCTCACCGGTCTCGTCGCCGCCCTCGGACTGGCGTCGGTCACCTACGCCGTGACCCGGAACTACCTGTTCGACCAGCGCGCGATCGTCGCCCGTCAGCCAGACCATCGCCAACGCCCTGCGGCGTCCGCGACGTCGCTGCGTCACGCGCCGAGCGCCGATCCCAGGACGCTCATGCAGTCGGTCCGCACCGAGAACGAGCGGCTTCGCCGTGCTCCATCTCGACAGCAACGGGCGGTACTTCTCCCAGGACACCCTGCGGTTCTGCCGTCGACGACCTCCCGGACGAGCTGCGCGAGCGAGGTGCTCGGCGGCGGCGAGCGGCTACCAGTACTTCGTCGCTCGACGGCAAGCCGTACCTCGCGGTCGGCGTGACGATCGCCGAGCCGGACGCCCAGCTACTTCGAGGTGTTCCCGATGGCGACGATCGAGCGCGACCTCCGGGTCATCGGCACCGCGCTGGTCATCGGCGCGGCCACCACCGGCGCTGTTCGCCGGCGGCGCTCGGCTGGTGGGCCAGCCGCCGGCTGCTCGCGCCCGCTGTCGCGAGTGGCCGACGCCGCCGAGCGAGCTGGCGTCGGGCGGGCTCGACACCCGGCTGCCACCCGACCCCGACCCCGACCTCGACCGGCTGGCGACCTCGTTCAACGGCATGGCCGACGCCGTGCAGGCCCGGATCCAACGCGAGGCCCGGTTCGCCTCCGACGTCTCCCACGAGCTGCGCTCCCCCATCACCGCCCTCACCGCCGCGGTCGAGGTGCTCGACGCCCGCCGGGCCGACCTCCCCGACCGCAGCCAGCAGGCGCTCGACGTCGTCGTCAACCAGGTCCGCCGCTTCGACCAGATGGTGCTCGACCTGCTCGAGCTGTCGCGCCTCGACGCCGGGGTGGCCGAGCTCAACCGCGAGGAGCTCGTGCTCGTCGACGTGGTCCGGCGCATCGCCGACCGGCTACGGGTTCGGCGACGTCCCGATCGAGGTCGGTCCCGGCGCCGACCAGCCGGTCGCCAGTCGACAAGCGCCGCCTGGAACGGATCGTGGCCAACCTGCTCGACAACGCCCGCCAGCACGCCGGCGGCGCGGTGCGGGTGACGTCTCGACGCTGCGTCGCGAGACCGGCGAACCGACGATCGACCTCGCCGTCGAGGACGCCGGGCCCGGGGTCGCGCTGAGCGAGCGGACGCGCATCTTCGAGCGCTACGCCCGCGGCACCGCCTCGCGGAGTCGGGCCGGCACCGGACTCGGCCTCGCACTCGTCGTCCGAGCACGCCCACGCCCACGGCGGTCGGGCGTGGGTCGAGGATCGCCCGGGCGGCGGCTCCCGCTTCGTCGTCAGCTTCCCGGCGGGACCCCGATGAGACGCGCGGTGCTCGCCCTCACGACCGCTGCGCCGATGCGTGGCGATCGTCGTCGCCGCCTGCGGGGTGCCCGAGTCGGGCGACGTTCCGCGACGATCGGCGGCGACGATGTCGCCGAGCTGCTGGCGACGACCACCACGCTCGACGACCACCACGACTGCCCGACCACCACGGCACCACCGACCACGCTGCCCCCGAGACCACGGTCGACGGTGCTCGAGACCACCACGCACGGTGCCGTTCGAGACCGGTCGAGCTCTACTTCGTCTCCGGCGAGCACGCTCGCGCCGTGCCCGTTCAACCTCGACACCCGACCCGACGCCCCAGCAGGTGCTCGACGTGTTCGGTCGATGGCGGTCGAACCGCTCGGCACCGCAGGCGGCACGGTCTCCGCAGCGCCATCCCGGCCGAGGCCCAGTTCGACGGTGACCACTCGAGCGAGGCGTCGCCTACGTCGACATGAACGAAGACGGCGCTCACCGACGGTGCCGGCCGACGGTCCGGCTGGAGTTCGGCCAGATCGTGCTGACGCTTGCTGAACAACGTCAGCACCGGCGGTGGCCAGGTCGACGGTTCACGCGTGCTCGGCAACCGCGCGGCCGTTCGTGCGACGGCTGACGGCTTCGGAGGTCCCCGGCCGACACCGCGCGGCGTCTCGAACGGACGACTGACGCGTCGTGACTGCGCCCCGGCTCGTAGAAGCCGCTCGACGCCGGTCGGGACGGCGCTGCCAGTCCTTGTCGACCTTGACGAACAGCTCGAGGAACGTGCCCGTCGGGAGCTGACCGGCGAGCCCGCTGCCCGACCTGCTTGAGGACCAGCCCGCCCTTGCCGATGACCATGCCCTTCTGGCTCTCGCGCTCGACGATGATCTCGACCCGGATCCGGGTGCCCGTCGCGCTCGGTGACCCGGGTGGCGATCGAGTACGGGCAGCTCGTCGTGGGTGACCGCCAGCAGCTGCTCGCGCACCAGCTCGGCGACCCACTGGTCCTCGTCGCGGTCGGTCACCATTCCGTCGGGGTAGTACTGCGGGCCCTCGGGCAGCCGGGCGATCAGGTGGTCGACGCAGCGCGTCGAGTGCCGTCGCCGGTGTGGGCCGACACCGGGAAGTAGGCCTCGGCCGCGAGTTCGCCGAGCGGCCTCGCAGCTGGGCCAGCACCTTGTCCTGCGGTCGACCCGGTCGATCTTGTTGACGACGACGACGAAACCCTGTCGGCAACCGCTCGGCGACCCAGCGGTCGCCCGTTGCCGAAGGGCGCGGTGGCGTCGAGCACGAGGCAGGCGACGTCGATCCCGTCGAGCGAGCTCGATCGCGGCTGCGTTCACCCGCTCCCCCAAGCGCGGTCACCGGCTTGTGCAGCCCCGGCGTGTCGACGAACACGACCTGCGCGTCGGGCCGGTTGAACACGCCGCGCACCGGCGAACCGGGTGGTCTGGGGCTTGTCGGAGACGATGCTCAGCTTCTCGCCGCACATGGCGGTTGAGCAGCGTCGACTTGCCGACGTTCGGCCGCCCGGCGAGGGTGACGAACCCGCTCCTCATGCGTCGACCGACGGTCGATCCGGAGCGGCCGTCGTGCGCCGCTCGGTCGACGTCCCAGGTCGGGACGTCGAGTCGACACGCGGACCTCGGCGGATCCGCCGGCCCTCGACCGTCTCGGCGGCGAACCGCCAGCCGTCGAGTTCGACACGCTTCGCCGGGCACCGGCACGTGGCCGAGCGTGCCGAACACGAAGCCGGCGACGGTGTCCCAGTCCTCGTCGGGCAGCTCGATGTCGAGCAGGTCGCCGAGGTCGCTCGATCGCCATCGCCCCGTCGACCAGGTAGTCGCCGTTGGCCGAGTCGCTGGACGTCGTCGGCTCTCGTTGTCGTACTCGTCGACGATGTCGCCGACGAGCTCCTCGAGGCAGTCCTCCAGCGTCACCAGCCCGGCGATGCCGCCGTACTCGTCGACCACGATCGCCAGGTGGAACTTGCGTTCCTGCATCTCGCGCATCAGCTCGGCGACCGGCTTGTTCTCGGGGATGAAGCTGACCGGAGCGGGCGACCGCGGTCGACGAGCGCTGGCGCCGTGCCCCGCCCGCTCGGCCTTGATCAGGTCCTTGGTGTAGGCCAGCCCGACGACGTCGTCGTTCGTCGCTGTCGGCACCACCGGCAGCCGGCTGTAGCCGTGCTCGATCGCGTGTCGAGCGCCTCGGTGACCGTTGGGTCGCGTCTGCACCACCACCATGTCGGGCCGGGGCACCATGATCTCGCGGGCGACGGTGTCGCCGAACTCGATGATCGACTCGATCAGGCGCCGTTCGCGCTGCTCGATCACGTCGTCGTCGGCGGCCGCCTCGACGATGCCGAGCAGCTCCTGCTCGGAGACGAACGGGCCCTTCTCGAGGCCCTTGCCCGGGATGATCACGTTGGTCAGCGAGATCAGGCCCTTGGAGATCCAGCTTGCAGCAGCGGGAACGAGCCAACGCCAGGGTCGGGCCGGGCGGCGAACAGCGCGGCCCGCTCGGGGTGCAGCACCGCATAGGTCTTCGGCACCGCCTCGGCGAGCACGAAGAACACCACCACGTTGAGCACGACGCCGACGACGCACACCGGCCACGCCGAACAGCTGGCCGGCGAGGATGCCGGTGAGGGTCGCCTGCACGGTCTGGCAGATGTTGACCGTCAGCAGCACCGGGTTGACCCAGCGCTCGGGGTCGGCGACCAGCTTGAGCGAGCGCCCGGCCGGACCGGATGGCCCTTGTCGGCGAGCGCCGCCGCCTTCGGCTTGGTCATCCGCGACAGCCCCATCTCGGCCAGCGCGAGGAAGATCAGGATGCAACAGCAGGACGAAGATCGTCGACGAGCATCGCCGAGCTCGGCGCCACCGAGTTGCGGCGCCGATCATTCGGGCGTGCTCCTGGCGGAACGCGTCCGGCGCCGGGCCGTGCCAGTGGAGAGCGTCGAGCAGCTCGCAGCTCACGGGCCCGCATCGCGGCGCGTTCGGCGTCCTCGGCGTGGTCGTAGCCGAGCACGTGGAGCACGCCGTGCACGACCAGCAGGGCCAGCTCGTCGTCGACGGTGCCGGCGTGGTCGGGGGCCTGTGCCGCGGCGACCGCCGGGCAGACGACGACGTCGCCGAGCAGCAGGGGCAGGTCGCCGGGTCGACCGGGGCCCGGTCGGGACCGCGGCTGGTCTGCACCCGGGAGCGGCCAGACCTCGACGTCGGGCGCGTCGATCGGGAACGCCAGCACGTCGGTCGGGCCGGGCTTGCCCATGTACGCCTCGTTGAGCTCGGCGATCGCCGTCGGTCGTCGACGAACATCAGCGACAGCTCGGCGGCGCCGCGGACGCCTTCGGCCGCCAGGACGCCCTCGGCGAGGCTGCGCCAGCGGCCGAGGTCGACCGGATCGCTCGGTCTGCTCGTCGGCGCAGAACACCTCCGGCTCGCCGTCGCCGCCGACCTTGCGACGCCGCGACAGAGTGGGCCGCGATCCGTCAGCCACGTGACCGGCCTCGGCCGCGGCTCGCTCGTAGGCGGCGACGATGTCGGCGACGATCCGGTGGCGCACGACGTCGGCCTGGCCGAGGTGCACGAAGCCGAGCCCTTCGATGCCGGTCAGGATCGGTTCCAGACCCGACGAGGCCGCTGCGGCCGCCGGCGACGTCGACCTGGGTGGTGTCGCCGGTGACCACGACCTTCGAGCCGAACCCGATGCGGGTCAGGAACATCTTCATCTGCTCCGGCGTCGTGTTCTGCGCCTCGTCGAGGATGATGAAGCTGTTGTTGAGCGTGCGGCCGCGCATGAACGCGAGCGGCGCGACCTCGACGGCCTGGCGTTCGAGCAGCTTCTGTGCCCCCTCGGCATCGACCATGTCGTGCAAGCGCGTCGAACAGCGGGCGCAGGTACGGGTCGATCTTGGCCATCAGGTCGCCGGGGAGGAAGCCGAGCCGCTCGCCGGCCTCGACCGCCGGGCCGGGTGAGGATGATGCGCTGCACCTGCTTGGCCTGCAGCGCCTGGACGGCCAGCGGCCACCGCCAGCCAGCTCTTGCCGGTGCCGGCCGGACCGAGCCCGAACGTGATCACGTTGTTGCGGATGGCATCGACGTAGCGCTTCTGCCCGGCCGTCTTGGGACGCACGGCTTTGCCCCGCGGCCGCCTGCAGCACCTCGTCGGTGAGCACCTGGCTCGGGCGCTCGTCGGACCGCACCATGTCGATCGACCGCGCTCAACGCTCGACCTCGTCGAGGTGCTGACCGGACTGCAGCAGGGCGACCAGCTCCTCGAACAGCGACGCCGCGAGTCGGGAATCGGGACCGTCGAGCGTGATCTCGTTGCCCGCGGACGTGGATCTCGGTGCCGGGGAACGCCGCCTCGATCTGGCGGAGGTGCGCATCATGGGTCCCGACCAGCGCGGCCATGAGGTGGTTGGCGGTGATGACGACTGTGGCGTCGGCGCGCGTGGCGCTCATGCAGCTCCAGAGACTTTGCGGATGTCGTACCACGGTAGCGGGCCGCAGCGACGTCCGCATCGTTCTCTCGGCCGAGCCCGCTCTCCCGTCGAGGTCACCTAGGCCGTTCGATCTACTCCCCAACGCGGTCACACTCTGAGCGCGACTTCACCGGGCTCAATGACTCAATCCAGACCATCGAGCTGACATTTGGGCGCTCCGCATGGCAGAGTCATCACAGATCGTGAGCTACCGCCCGCACACCGTGGACCGCTCCAGGCTCCCCGACCGAATCGACACCATGACCTCCACCCCATCGGTTGCCTCCCTCGCCAGGCTGGTTGCCTCGTGAACGGCTTTCGCTCCCCGTCGACGGCGCCGGCGTCGTCCGGTTCGTCGCGGCGGAGTCCGCTCGACACGCTGCTGGCGATCCTGCCGGCGACGCTGGTAGCGGCGGGCATGGTGGCGGTGGCGGCCTCGTTCCTCGCGGATGACACCTCCAAGGTGCTCCAACTCGAGATCCTCGGGGCCGTGGCGCTGGGCGGAGCGCTCGTGGTCGCCCGGTTCGCCCATCGTGCGCCCACGGATGTCACCGGCGTCACTGCCGTCGTCCTCGCGGCGTTCGGCGCCACATTGGCGTTCGGCGGTTCGGTCTCGGAGCCGGCCGCGACCGGCATGGCGAACGCTGTCGGCGAGGCGTTCCGCCTGATCACCGGCATCGGCACGGTCGTCGCGATGATCGTGCTCATCCGTCTTCGCCGGGGTCACGGCTTGCGCAGCATCGTGGCCGACACGACGATCGTCACGCTCGGCGGTTGGATCCTGACCTGGGTGATGGTCGTGGAGTCGAGCATGCACCGGGGCAACACCCCGACCGGGATCGTGATGGCCCGAGGTGTGGCCCACTCGCTGGACATCACCCTCGGCTTCCTCATCGTGTTGCTGGTGTCCTCCGGCGCCCGCCGAGCGCTCGCCATCCGGCTCATCGCCGTCGGCGTCGCCACGGCGCTGGTGGTCGACTACTCCTGCGCCCTCATCGAGGCCGGACGAGTGGATTGGGACCCGGCCAGGGTCGAGAGCCTGATGGCCCTGTCGCTCTGTCTCATCGCCGCCGGCTTCGCCCATCGCAGCATCGGTCGGCTCGCACGACCACGTACCGCGGCACCGGTCGCACTCCCCGGCTACCCGGATCCTGCTGACGATCGCCTGCCTGCCTGCGCCGGCATTGCTGCTGACGTTGACCGATCCGGCCGACCAGACCGACCGGACGGTCCGGACGATCTCGCTGATCGTGTTGACCCTTGCCATCACGTTGCGTGTGGCCGAGGCGATCCACTCGAACAACGTCGCCCACCTGCAGCTGCTCCGCCACGCCCAGCAGGATCCGCTCACCGGGTTGCCGAATCGGACACTGCTCGGACGGGCGGATCGCCGAAGCCCTCGACGCGGCGGCGATCGACGATGCTCGTCCGACGCTGCTCTTCATCGGGCTCGATCGCTTCAAGAACGTGAACGACAGCCTCGGCCACGACGTCGGCGACGAGGTGTTGCGACTGGTCGCCACGTCGGCTCGTGACAGCGATGCCCCCCCATGCCCACGTCGGACGGATCGCCGGCGATGAGTTCGTCGTCCTCGACGCCACGATCACCAGCATCGGGCAAGGCGCGGCGCTCGCCGAACGGGCGCTCAGCCTGTTCCGCGAACCGCTCCACATCGGAGCGGGAGACATGTACGTGATGGCGAGCATCGGCGTGGCCGTCGGATCGGCCGACTTCCACCACCGCCCAGGAACTGCAGCGCAACGCCGACACCGCCATGTGTTCGGGCCAAGGAGTCGGGCGGCAACTGCGTGCAGGTGTTCGACGACGCCATGTACCAGCGGGTGTTTCGCCGGCTCGAGATCGAGAGCGGTCTGCACCGGGCGCTGGAACGCCGCGAGCTGCACCTGTACTACCAACCGATCGTCGACCTCGTCTCGGGCGAGGTGAACGGATTCGAAGCGCTCGATGCGCTGGCAGATGGCCGACGGCCGCATCGTGTCGCCGGCCGAGTTCATCCCGGTCGCCGAGGACACCGGCCTGATCGTCAGCATCGGCAACTGGGCCCTGCTCGAAGCCCTCACCCAGCTCCGGACCTGGATCGACGAAGGCGTCTGCTCCCGCAGCGCCACGATGTCGGTGAACGTCTCGCCCCGCCAGCTCCGCGACCCGAGCCTGATCTCGGCGGTGAGCGAGGCGCTGCTGCCGCTCCGGCGTCCCGCCTCGCAGCGTGTGGCTCGAGGTCACCGAGAGCGTGATGATCAGCGAGCCCGATCAGGCCCTCGCCGCCCTCCGCCGGTTGCGGGCAGCTGAACGTCCGCCTGGCGATCGACGACTTCGGCACCGGGTACTCCTCGCTCAGCCTGCTGCGCAAGTTCCCTCTGCAGCGCATCAAGATCGACCGCGCCTTCATCTCGGGCATGACCGACGACGAGAACGCCCACTCGCTCGTCCGCACGATCGTGGCGATGGCCAGCTTCCCTGAACCTCGACCTGGTCGCCGAAGGTCTCGAGAGCCGTGACCAGCTCCGGGCGCTCACCGCACTCGGGCTGCCGCAAGGCGCAGGGCTTCCTGCTCTCGTCGCCCGTCACCGCGTCGGCCATGCGCGACCACGGTCCTCGAGCTCGAGACCGCCGGCTTGTGGACCGGCGGGCTCCAGCTCAGCTGGCCCGACGAGTGAGCCGGGTCGTGCGGGTACCGTGGCGACGCGTGACGTTCGCCGCCATCGCACCCGGACCGTGGCCCCGCCACGCAACAGAGTGCGATGATGCACGGTCCGCGCCACTGCGAGGAGAACCGTGAGCGAGAACGTCGACACCCGCCATGCCTGGCTCTCGGGCGAGGAGCTCGAGACCATGCGCGGCCGCATGCCGATCGTGTACGTCGAGGCGGTGCCCGGTGCGGGTCGACGCCGAGGGCTCGATCACCCACGTCGGGCTGCTGCTACGGGCGATGCCCGACGGCACGCATCAGCCGGGCGATCGTGTCCGGCCGGGTCCTGTTCAACGAGCAGGTGCGCGAAGCGCTGGTGCGCAACCTGGAGAAGGACCTCGGACCGGTGGCGCTGCCCCGGATCCCGCCGTCGCCGGCGCCGTTCACGGTCGCCGAGTACTTCCCCGATCCGCGATCGCCGGTTTCCACGACCCCCGCCAGCACGCCGTCAGCCTGGTGTTCCTCGTGCCGATCGACGGCGACTGCCAGCCGTCGCCAGATCGGCGCTCGACCTCGCCTGGCTCACGCCTGAGGAGGTCGTCCGCGTACGAGATCCGGGCCGAGATGATCGAGCGGCCACGACCGCCTCGTCCGCATGGCCCTCGCCCACGCCGGCCGCCTCGTCTGACCCGCGTTCGATCGCGTTCGCCATGACCCGGGGTTGACGAAACTTCCCAGGAATCCTGAGCTTTCGAATGGGTAGGCACCTCACGATCGGCGCGGCCCAGCTCGGCCCGATCAGTCGCGGACGACACGCGAACCGCAGGTCGTCGATCGGCTGCTCGACCTGCTCCACCAGGCCGCCGCACCACGGCGTCGAGCTCGTCGTGTACCCGGAGCTGGCCCTCACCACGTTCTTCCCCCGCTGGTGGGAGGACGACCGCGCCGACGCCGACCACTGGTTCGAGGCCGCCATGCCCGGGCCCGAGACGCAGCCGCTGTTCGACGAGGCCAGGCGCCTCGGCATCGGCTTCTGCCTCGGCTACGCCGAGCTGACCCCACCCGACGACACCGGAGCGAGTGCGCCACTACAACACCCAGATCCTCGTCGAGCGAGACGGCACGGTGGTCGCCAAGTACCGCAAGGTGCACATCCCCGGCCACGAGCAGCACGAGCCGTGGCGGACGTTCCAGCACCTCGAGCGGTACTACTTCGAGCCCGGGCGACGAGGGCTTCGGGGTCTGGCGGGCCTTCGGTGGCATCGTCGGGATGATGATCTGCAACGACCGTCGCTGGCCCGAGACCTACCGGGTGATGGGGCTGCAGGGCGTCGAGCTGATCCTGTGCGGCTACAACACCCCGATCCACTACGCACCCGACCCGAGCCAGGACATCCTGCAGGGGTTCCACAACGCGCTCGTCATGCAGGCGGGCGCCTACCAGAACGGCACCTGGGTGGTCGGCGTCGCCAAGGGCGGCAACGAGGAGGGGGTCGACTCGCTCGCCCAGTCCGCGATCATCGCCCCGTCCGGCCAGATCGTGGCCCAGGCGCTCACGACCGGCGACGAGCTGGTCGTCGCCCGGTGCGACCTCGACTGGTGCCAGAAGTACAAGGGCACCCTGTTCGACTTCGATCGCTACCGCCGGCCCGAGATGTACGGCCTGATCACCCGCCAGCGCGGCGTAGTGCCACCCCCTTGACGAGCGCGATGGCGCCCGCGCCACCTGTTCACTCCGCCGTTTCACGCCGGCAGTACCGATCGAGCCAACCGTTTGACAAAATGTAAAGCGGTGTCGTCGAGCCTGGCGCCTTCGAGGAGGACCTCCGTGACCACCATCCACACCAACTTGGTCTCGTTCCGAGCTGAACGGAGCCGACGTCAGCGTCCGCGCCGACCACCCCCACCTGCTCGCCGCGCTGCGCGAGGAGCTCGACGTCACCTCGGTGAAGGACGGCTGCTCCCCCTCGGGCCAGTGCGGCTGCTGCACGGTGATGATCGACGGCAAGGTCCAGATCTCCTGCACCTACCCCGTGGCCAAGGTCGGCCGGCCGCGAGGTCACCACGCTCGATGGCGTCAGCGACGAGGAACGGACCGACCTGGACCGACGCCTTCGCGGCGTGCGGCGGGCTGCAGTGCGGGTTCTGCATCCCGGGCATCGTGATGCGGGCCAAGGCCCAGGTCGACAAGAAGGGCGCCGATCTCACCCGCGACGACATGGCGCGTCATCTCGGGCGCCCATCTCTGCCGCTGCACCGGCTACGTAAGTGCTCGACGCGATCGAGTCGGTGGCGCTCGGCAAGCAGCTCCGCCCGCGCCCGCCGGGCGGCATCGGCACGAGCGGCGCCAAGTACGAGGCGGCCGCGCTCACGCTCGGCGACCGGGGCTACGTCGACGACCTCCGCGTCGCCCGGCATGCTGCACGCCGCGCTGCACCTCACCGATCACGCCCGGGCCGAGATCGTCGCGATCGACACCGCCGACGGCGCTCGCGGCCCCGGGCGTGGTCGCGCGTGTTCACCGCCGCCGACATCCCCGCCGCGCGTGCGGGTCGGCATCATCGTCCCGGACTGGCCGGTGATGATCCCCGTCGGGGAGCGCACCTCCTACGCCGGCGACGTGCTGGCCGATCGTCGTGGCCGAGACCCGACAGCAGGCCCGGGCCGCCGCCGAACTCGTCGTGGTCGACTACGAGGTCCATCGGCCGATCACCGATCCCGTCGCGGCGATCGACGATCCCGAGATCGCGGTGTTCGGCACCGACGTCCAACGTGCTCAGCATCAGCGAGTACCGACGCGGCGACGTCGACGCGGCGCTGGCCGGCGAGCGCCCACGTGGTGCACGAGACGTTCCAGACCCAGCGGATCGAGCACGCCTTCCTCGAGCCCGAGAGCAGCCTCGCGGTGATCCGAGACGACGGCGGGCTCCACGTCTACTCGGGCGGTCAGGGGTGTGGGACGACCGCAACCAGATCGCCGCGATGCTCGGCCTCGCCTCACGACCAGGTCAGCGTGGAACTCGTCTCGAACGGCGGCGCGTTCGGCGGCAAGGAGGACATGTCGAACCAGGCCCATGCCGCCCTGGCGGCGTGGCTGCTCCAGCGGCCGGTGAAGTGCACGCTTGACCCGCGAGGAGAGCTTCCGGATCCACGCCAAGCGGCACCCGATCCGGCTCGAGTACACGCTCGGCTGTGATGCCGACGGCACGCCTGACCGGGCTTCGGGTGCGGGCCATCGGCGACTCCGGTGCGTACGCCAGCGTCGGGCATGAAGGTGCTGGAACGGGCCGCCGGCCATGCCAGCGGGCCGTATCGGGTGCGGCGCGATCGATGTGCACGCGAGTCGCCGTGCGCACCAACAACCCGGTGTGCGGCGCGTTCCGTGGGTTCGGGGCGAACCAGGCCCAGTTCGCCATGGAGGGCTGCCTCGACCGGCTCGCCGCCGAGGTCGGGATCAGCGGGTGGGAGATCCGCAAGCGCAACGTGATCCGACCCGGCGAGGTGTGGGGACCCGGCCAGATCATGGACGACGGTTGCCTCGGCGCCGAGGCGTGCCTCGACGAGGTCAAGCCGCACTACGACGCCGCCGTCGCCGCCGGCAAGGCCGTCGGGCTCGGGCTGGGGCTGAAGAACAGCGGGCTCGGCAACGGGTTCAAGGAGATCACCAAGGCGGTCGTGCACTTCCGCGCCGACAGGATCGTCGAGGTCCGCCACGGCTGGACCGAGATGGGCCAGGGCGTGCACACCGTTGCGCTGCAGGTCGCGGTCGAGGAGCTCGGGCTCGATCCTGCCCGCATCCGGGTGCACGTCGACACCAGCCGCGAGCTCGGCCTCGGGCCAGACCACCGGCAGCCGGGGCACGTTGATGGGAGCCGGCGCGGTGAAGGCGGCGTGTGACGCAGCCCGGGCCGGCGGGTGCGCAGATCGGTGTCGACTACGAGGGCGAGTACCGGGTCGACTGGACCACGAAGCTCGGCACACCCGGCGTCGAGCACCCGATCATCCACTCGACGTTCTCGTACGCCGCCCAACTCGCGGTCATCGACCGGGACACCGGCGCGATCGAGCGGGTGGTCGCCGTGCACGACGTCGGCCGGGCGGTGAACCCGATGCTGTGCGAGGGCCAGATCGAGGGATCGGTCCACATGGGCCTCGGCTACGCGCTCACCGAGGACTTCCCGCACGATCCCGCAGACCGGCTTCCCGATCGCCAAGACCCTGCGCCAGCTCGGCATCCTGCGCCCGAAGGACATCCCACCGATCGACGTCGTGCTCGTCGAGTCGCCCCAGCCCGAATGCGCCGTACGGCATCAAGGGCGTCGGCGAGATCGGGCTCGTGCCGACGGCCGGCGCGGTCGCCGCAGCGCTGCACGACTACGACGGCGAGTGGCGCACGTCCTTGCCGATGCGCCGCGCAGCGATCCGAACGATCCGGTCGAGTGAGCGACGCCGTCCGATGACGGCGGTGACCCCCGGGCTGGTCTGCGGCCATCACCACCTCTACTCCGCGCTCGCCCGGGGCATGCCCGCTCCGCCGCAGCAAGCCGACCGACTTCCGGTCGATCCTCGAACAGATCTGGTGGCGGCTCGACGCCGCGCTCGACCTCGACATGATCCGGGGTCGGCGATGCTCGGGGCGCTCGAGGCCCTCGAGTGCGGCACCACCGCGATCGTCGATCACCACGAGAGCCCGAACGCCATCGAGGGCAGCCTGTCGGTGATCGCCGAGCGTGCGCCGAGGTCGGGGTGCGGTGGTGTGCGCCTACGGCGTCACCGACCGCCACGGCACCGTGCTGGCGCCGAGCGGGGGCTCGCCGAGAACGAACGGTTCCTGCGCGCCGGCGGCCGCGGCATGGTCGGCGTGCACGCCGGGTTCACCTGCAGCGACGACACGCTGGAGGCGGCGGCCGGGTTGGCCCAGCGATCTCGGCGTCGGCGTGCACATCCACGTCGCCGAGGGACTCGACGACGTCGACGCCGGCGCACGGCTCGAGCCGCTGGCGGCCGACGACTGGCTGCTCGTCCACTGCGTGCACCTCGACCGACGACGCTGCCGCGGCACGATCGCCCACAATCCCCGCTCGAACATGAACAACGCGGTCGGCTACGCCCGGCCCGCTCCGCTTCGCCAACCCTGTCGTGCTGGGCACCGATGGCATCGGCGCCGACATGCTCGAGGAGTTCCGCCTCGCCTACGTGCGACTCCGGGAGGACGACGTGACCCGAGACCCCCGACACCGTGTGGGACTGGCTCGAGAACGGCTACGACGCTCGTGCCCGAGGCGCGCGACGACCGTGTGCGGTGGAACTACGACCACGCCGACTCGGCGTGGCACGTCGCGTTCTCCCCGGGAGTCCGGGCCCTCGAGGTCACGCGTTCCGACGGAACAGCTTGCTTCGCGACGGCGTGGCCCAACTCGTCGACGCCGCCGAGGTCCGGGCCAAGGCGGCCGAGCAGGCAGCGCGGTTGTTCGCCCGTCTGTGAACTCCTGCGAGGATTCTTGGGAAGATTCCCGTACCCCGTGGGCCCCCGCAACGCGATCAGAATGGGGGGTCTAGTCTCGCGCGGGCATGAGTCGCGCTGCGCTGTACCTGCAGGACGCCCACCCGATCCGCGAGGGCATGGAGATCGCGAAGTACGCAGAATCGAAGGGGTTCGAGGCGGTCTGGCAGGCCGACAGCCGGCTGGTGCGCGACGCGATCATCCCGATGGCGGCGTTCGCCGCGGTGACCGACACCATCAAGATCGGATCGGGCGTCGTCGACTGCTGGACCCGCAACCCGGCCCGGCTGGCCTCGACGTTCTCGACGCTCGACGACCTCGCACCGGGCGGGTGATCCTCGGGCATCGGCGCATGGTGGGATCCGCTCGCCGCGAAGGTCGGGCATCACCCGGGCCAAGCCGTTGGGGGTGATGCGCGAGGTCGTCACCGCGGTGCGCGCCCTGCTGCACAACGAGACCGTGACGCTTCGACGGCGACTACGTGCACCTCGACGGGGTCGAGCTCGACTACGTGTACCAGGAGCGCCGGCCCAAGGACGTGCCGATCTACATCGGCGCCACCGGGATGAAGATGATGGAGCTGAGCGGCGAGATCGCCGACGGCGTGGTGCTCAACTACCTCGTCGGGCCCGACTACAACCGCCAGGCCATGGAGCACCTGCAGATCGGGCTCGAGCAGTCGGGTCGCACGCTCGACGACATCGACCGGCCGCAGCTCGTCGTGTGCTCGGTGCACGAAGACCGCCAGACCGCGCTCGACATGGCCCGGCTGATGGTCACCCAGTACCTCGGCCAGCAGCCCCACATCATGAAGGCGTCGGGTGTTCCGCAGTCGCTGCTCGACAAGGTCGGCGAGGTGCTCACGTGGCCGGCCACCCACGAGCAGGTCGAGGCCGCGAGCAAGCTCGTGCCCGACGAGATCGTGCAGATGCTCACGGCGTCGGGCACCCCGGCCGATGCCAAGGCCAAGGTCGACGAGTACATCGCGAGCGGTGCGACGTGCCCGATCCTCTATCCGCTCGGCGACGTGCTACGCGATGATCGACGCCTTCTCCGTGATGCCCACGCCCGACCCGCACGGTGCCGCCGTCGACCTGCTCGTCACCGGAGCCGAGCTGCTCGTCACGATGGACGCCGAGCGCCGCGAGCTGCGCGGCGGCTGGGTCGCGATCACCAACGGCCTCGGTCGAGCGCGATCGGCACGCGCCGCCGATCCCGCGCCCGCCGGCCACTCGAACCCTGCGCGCCGACGGCTGCCTGGTCACCCCCGGCCTGGTCAACACCCACCACCACCTGTACCAGAACCTCACCCGGGCCTACCCGCCGATGACGAACGCCCCGCTGTTCGGCTGGCTGCAGACCGCTGTACCCGCGCTGGCGAGGACCTCGACGAGGAAGCAGCGTACATCTCGGCCTGGGTCGGGCTGGCCGAGCTCGCCCTGTCGGGCTGCACGACCTCGACCGACCACCTCTACGTCCACCCCCGCGGCGGCGGCGACCTGCTCACGCGCCGAGATCGCTGCGGCGCAGGAGCTCGGCATGCGGTTCCATCCGACGCGGGGCTCGATGTCGCTGTCGCAGAAGGACGGCGGGCTGCCGCCCGACGACGTGGTGCAGGACGACGACGAGATCCTCGCCGAGTGCGAGGCGCAGGTCGCCCGCCACCACGACCGCTCGCCACGGCGCGATGGTGCGCATCGCCCTGGCGCCGTGCTCGCCGTTCAGCGTGACGACTGCGCTCATGGAGCGCACCGCCGAGCTCGCCGAGCGGCTCGATGTCCGGCTGCACACCCACCTGGCCGAGAACGCCGAGGACGACGAGTTCTCGATCGCCCAGTTCGGCTGCCGTCCGGTCGAGTACTTCGAGCAGGTCGGTTGGTGCACCGATCGCACGTGGGTCGCCCATTGCGTGATGCCCGATCCCGACGAGGTGCAACGGCTCGGCGCGGCGCGCGTCGGGGTCGCCCATTGCCCGAGCTCGAACCTGATCCTGTCGTCGGGCATCGCGCCGATCGTCGACATGCTCGCTGCCGGGGTGAAGGTCGGCATCGGCGTCGACGGCTCGTCGTCGGCCGATTCGGCCTCGATGTGGCTCGAGGCGCGCCAGGCGATGCTGCTCGCCAAGCTGCGCAACGGGGCGGCAGCCGGGACCGCTCGCATGGCGCTGGAGTGCGCGACGATCGGCGGCGCCGGCTGCCTCGGCCGCGAAGGCGAGCTCGGGGAGCTGAGCGTCGGGTCGGTCGGCGACCTGGTGGCGTGGCAGCTCGATGGACCGGCCGGGGCCGGGGTGCTCCACGACCCGGTCGAGGGCTGGCTGCGCTGCGGTCCGTTCGGCGCCCACCACACGGTCGTCGCCGGACGGGCTCTGGTCGAGAACGGGCTGCTCGTCAGCGCCGAGCTCGAGGAGCGTCTCCGTCAGCATCGAGTCGTCGCGGCCCGATTCCAGCCGGCCTGAGTCACGATTCGGCGAGTCGGCACGGTCCGGGCGACCCATCAGCGGCTCGGTCATGGGGTGTGGCGTCATGGACCCACCCGCGTGGCGTCACCTGCATCGATGACGCCGCGCTCGAGAAACGCCCGGGCTCAGCGCTGGCAGGCGCTCAGCGCTGCTGCACTGGGCGCGATGGGGTGGCATGTCGTGCACCCGCTGCCACAGACCGCGACGTGGGCTGCGCTCGTCATCCTGGGCATCGGGGTTGCCCGGCGTCCGGCGTCGGCGAGCCGCTCGCGGCGACGCTCCGACCACACGGATGCCCGGACGGACCAGCTCACCGGTCTGGCCAACCGCCGAGGGTTCCTCGAGGCGCTCGACAGCCGCTTGGAGGATGCGGATCCTCTCTCCGTGCTGCTCACCGATCTCGACGGATTCAAGGAGATCAACGACGCCCTCGGCCATCAGGTCGGTGACGAGCTGTTGCGGGCCGTGGCCGAGCGCTTCACCGAACCACTCGGGCCAGGGGCCGTGATCGGCCGTCTCGGTGGCGACGAGTTCGGCGTGCTGCTCCCAGTGGACGACCCGGTCGCTGCCCTTCGCTGGGCCGACCTGCTCCACGAGACGTTGATCGCCCCGTTCCAGATCGAGGGGGTCGCCGTGCGGATCGGTGCGTCGACCGGCGTCGCCGTCCGATCGGGATCGCGGATGCGGGCGTCGGACCTCCTGCGTCAGGCCGACGTGGCGATGTACGACGCCAAGCGTCGCGACACGGACGCACTGCTCTACGACCCCGAGAGCGACCCGCACGGTCGTGAACGACTCGTGTTCGTCGAGGAGCTCCGCGCCGCGCTCGATGCGGGGGCACTGACGCTGCACCTCCAGCCCATCGTCGGGGTGCCGTCGGCGAACGTCGTCGCGGTGGAGGCGCTCGTCCGCTGGCCCCACGCACGACTTGGACTGCTCTACCCGGATGCATTCGTGCCGCTCGCCGAGAAGCTCGGGTTGATCCCACAGCTCACCCGGCACGTCGTCGACATGGCGGTCGCCGCGATGCGCGAGCTCCCCGGAGTCGGGCTGCACGTCAACCTCTCGACGCGCGACCTGGCCGACGCCAGCCTCGCCACCGACGTGGCCGACCTCCTGCATCGACACCGGTTCGACCCGGGTCGTCTCGTGTTCGAGCTCACCGAGTCGAGCCTCGGCCTCGATCACCTTCGGGCCCGGCGCCAGATCGAGGCCCTGCGCGCCGTGGGCGTGAGCGTCGGCATCGACGACTTCGGCGTCGGACGATCCTCCGCCGCGGACCTTGCGGCGCTTCCCGTGCGCATGATCAAGCTCGACACGTCGCTGAACCGGGCTGCTGAAGGCGACGCCCAATCCCTCGCCGTGGTCCGCTCCGCGCTCGCACTCGCCGAGTCGCTCGGTGTCAGCGTGATCGCGGAAGGCATCGAAACGGCGGGTGCGCACGAGCTCCTGGATCAGCTCGGGGTCTCGATGGCGCAGGGCTACTTCTACGCCCCTCCGTTGCCCCTCAAGGGCCTCACGAGCTACCTCTCGATGATGCCAGGCGGGTCGGCCGGCAGGAGCCGGGTCGAGATCAACCGACTCGGCTGATCGGGCGCACGAAGTGCACCCGCCAGGCGACGAACGTCGAGACGCGGCCGGCGTCGCGCAGCACGATCCGCCACCCGAACGGCTCGGAGTAGGAGAGCTCCTCGACCAGCACCGCGCCGGGCACGAGCTCGGCGCCGGCGAGGGAGCGATACAGGTGGCACTCGAGCTCGGCGCGGTCGATCGCGACGTGCAACCGGGGGCCGGCAAGGCCGTCGACGTAGCCGACATGCCCGGGGCGCGGTGCCAACTCGATCTCCCGGCGCAAGCGCCCGAGGGCGGCGACCGCCAGGTCGCGGTCGAGCTCGCAGATGGCCAACCGACCGGCGCGACCCAGCCGGCGCTCACGGGACGGGAGCGCGAGTTCGGCGAGGTGGAGTCGGAGCCAGTCCCGCAGCTCGCCGTCCGGCCCCGCCGTGATCGCCGCCACGACGAACAGCCCGACGACCCCGAACGTCGTCAGCACCGCGAGTGATCCGATCGGTTCCATGCCGCTCCCTTCCCCTCTGGTCGCGCGCCCCGCCAGCCTGGCATGTTTCTCGCCGGCGGTCGACGCGACCTTCCTCAGGTGTGTCCTGACGGAGGGCGTTCGAGACCCGGATCGGCACAGCAGATCGACCTTCAAGGGTTCAGGCCGGATCAAGACTTCGTCGGGACCCTTGAGCTTGCGACCGGGATACCGATCGGCCGTGCCGTGACCGGACCTGTCGACCACGAGCGCACCTTCCGTGAACTCGTGGACGACTTCCCCGACCTGGTGTGTCGGATCACGCCCGCCGGGACCCTGCTGTACGTCAACCGGACCTACGCCGCCTATTTCGGGCGTAGCAGGACGTCGCTCGTCGGCACCTCGTTCCTGGACCTGGTTCCGGAAGCAGAGAAGCTGGCGGTCGCCGCCAATCTTGCCGACGTGGGCGGGCTCACCCCGGAGCATCCGGTTCGGACCGACGAGCATCGGGGCGGCGACGATCTGGACGGTTCGGCCCGCTGGCAACAGTGGGTGGACAAAGCCCTCTTCGACGGCGATGGGCAGCTGCTCGAACTGTTATGCGTGGGCCGCGATGTCACGGACCGCGTGGTCGCCGAGCAGCGCCTCACCTATCACTCCCGTCACGACGCCTTGACCGGTCTGGTGAACCGGCGGTGCACGCTCGAAGCCATCGACGCCGCAGTGGAGGAAGCGACCCGCACGTCGACACCATTGGGGCTGCTGTTCGTCGATCTCGACGGCTTCAAACAGATCAACGATCGCGACGGTCACCGGGCCGGGGACCGCGTCCTGAGCGAGGTCGCGGGCGTGCTGGCCCGCAGTGTCCGCAACCAGGACGCAGCCGGGCGCCTCGGCGGAGATGAGTTCGTGGTGGTCTGCAAGTCGATCGAGACCATGGTCGACCTCGAAGACGTGGCCGTGCGGATCACGAAGCGGCTGGCGGCCATGGTTCGCCCCATCGAGGCGAGCATCGGTGCAGTCGTCCTCCGGCCCGGCGAGACCGCCGACGACCTCCTGCACCGAGCGGACAGTGCCATGTACGCCGACAAGCAACGCCGCCGGTTGACCAACCGTGCCGTCGGCTGACGACTCGCCGCTCGCCCGATCAGGTACCGGTGGGAACGTCGACGCTCGAGAGCGCCCGCACACCCTCGACCGACGCCGCACCGAGGTCGTAGCGCTCGCTGACGCCGCTCCCGGCGCACGCACCACTCCCGGGCCCCGAGGTCGCGGCCATCGTTCCGTCGAGGAGCGGTGAGGCGCCCGAGAACATGCCCCAGGGGCTCTCACACCCTGGCACGATCCAGACGTGGTTCATCCAGCCGCCGCTGGAGGACTGCTTGCGTCCACCTTGCGCGGCGCACTCCTCCTCGGTGGTCGCCGAATCGCTGATGACGCCCCCGGTCCCGACGCAGAGTCCGATGTGCCGATGGAAGTGATCGTTGGGGCCCGTGAAACCCTGGGTGGGCTCGTAGTCGCTCTGGTGGAGCAGGTAGTACGACACGCCCACGACGTTGGCTTCGGGGCCGTCTCCGTCATACAGGAGCATCTCCGGCTGATCGATGTCGAACGTGCCGTCGACGAGGCGGAAGTTCATGTAGTGCGCGGCGATGCCGGGCACGAACCCGGTGACCCGGAACCATCCGCCCGCCGTGGCGTCCGCCGCGGTCGGGTACTGCAGTGCCACCGCCCGAGTCCGCTCCAGTTCCCCCGCGAGCCGATCGCACTCGGCCTGGTCGGTCATCGCCTTCCACGGCTGGGGACCGAGATGACCGCCGTGACCACCGTTGTCGTCGACGGAGACGCTCGTGCCGTGCGCTGCGGAGGTGTAGGTGGGCAGCCACGTCAGCCAGTTGTCGTACACGTCGTCGCTGACCTTGCCGAGCTCGACCACGATGCGCGCGTCCTTCCCCTCTGCTCCATCGGCCGTGGTCATGGCGATCAGCCGGTCGAGGTCGTCGGAGCCATCGATCGAGGCGAGCGCGGCGCTGTGGTCGTGACCAGCGGCTGTGCTGTGTGATCCCCCGACGGTGTCGATACCGGCGACCGAGGTCTCCTCCCAGTACGCGAGCGGATTGAACCCGAGATCGCAGCGATCCTCGAGCGCCACCGTGGCTCCGCTCGCCGCCGGGACGTGTCCGTGGTCGTCGGTGGCGACCCCCGCCGCGGAGGCTGCGGCGTCGGTCGGGATCCCGGGGTCGGTGAGCGTCATCGGCTGGGTCGCCGGATGCGGGTGGTCGGCCACCGCGGCGGCGGGTTTCGCGGCGGCGAGCGAGATCGCGCCGGCCGGGTCTGCGTGTTCGTGGGCCGCCGAGTGATCACGCGCTCGACGGCGATGCGAGGACCATCGAGGTACCGATGAGCGCGCTCGCGGCAACGGCACCCCCGATCGCCGGGCCGAGCGCGCCGAGCCGACGCCCGATGCCCGGCAGGACGAGCGCCGCGCACCCGCCGAGCACCCCGACGCCGGCAAAGGCGGCCGCGAGGGCATCGATTCCGGTGACCTCGGCGGCCTCGTCGGGATGGGCGCCGAAGGGCAATCCCGACGTGCGGCTCCACACCCAGAGCGAGAGTGCGGCGAGGTGCACCGCGACCAGGGCGAGCAGGACCCGACGAGTCGGCCGGAGGGCCATCGCGATCCCGGCGGCGATCTGGGCCCATCCGAAGGCGGCGAACCCGACCGCTTCCAACGTGGAGTCGCCGGCATGGCTCGGCACCATCGCGAGGTGGATCACACCAGCGCCCACGGACACCGATGCCAGAACCATCCGCATCCAGACGGGGGTGTCGGTGACGGTCTCGGCAGGATCTGCCCCGAGGTCAACTGACCGATCGAGCGTCAATCCCATGGTGGCCCCCCGGAGAGTCGTGCGCGCGACGAACTCGGGAGAGCTTACAAGGGGACGCCGCCGCAGGCCCGCCCGGCGGCCGGTGCTCCAGGCCTCAGGCTCCGGGGCGAAGCTTCGGCCAGACCTGGTCGACGAAGCGCTGGAACATGTCCCACGCCGCATCGATGGGCATGCCACCGCAGAGCGGGTGCAGCAGCGCGGTCTTCGATGTACGCACGAGGTCGAGCGCTTCGTCAGGCGTGACGAAGCGATACATCCCTTCGGCGCGCAGCTCATCGACGTTCGTCGCATGGGAGTGGGCCGCGGACGAGATGTCGGACGTTTGCCATCCGGCGTACGTCGACGCCTCGTGCCAGACGTGGTGTGCCATACGTGGCCCACGCCTCGTCGGGGTCGTCGACGACGAACAGATGCACCGACTGGGCCGGCGGCATGATGCAGAAGCCCTGGACCCCGAGCCGGGCGCACTCCTCGTAGTAGAGCGCCTCCACCTCGGGCACCGGTGCCGCGGTGTACATCGGCAGGCCGAACCGGGCTGCCCGGCGAGCCGTGGCCTTGCTGGTGCCGCCGATCATCAGGATCGGGTGGGGCTTGGTCAGCGGCACGGGCGTGACCCGCACCTTGCTCACCGTGGTACTCGAACGGCTCACCGGTCCAGGCCTTCAGCACGGTGTCGACGCAGTGATCCATCAGCTTGCCGCGACCGGCCCAGTCCTTGCGGTGGAGGTGGTACTCGCTCGGCCGGTACCCGAGGCCGGCCACGGTCGTGACCCGTCCGCCGCTGGTCAGGTCGAGCACGGCCAGGTCCTCCGCGACGCGGATGCGGGTCGTGCAGCGGCAGGAGCAGCGCACCGAAGTTCACGCCGATCCGCTTGGTGCGGGCGACCACCATGCCGGCCATCAGCATCGGCGAGGGGCTCCAGCCGTTGTCGGCGCCGTGGTGCTCCTCGAGGTTGACGATCGAGAAGCCCTGTTCGTCGCCCATCGCCGCCATGTCGACGAACGCTTGGTAGCGGGCCGACATCTCCTTCGGCTCGAGCCCGGGCTGGATGCAGTTGAACCGCAGCACCGCCATCGTCATCGAAGCTCCACTCCCTCGTTCGTGCGGAGCGGGACCCTACTGGCGGAGCCGGCGCGGAGTCCCTACGGTGCCCAACTCCCCGTTCTGACTTCCCGGGTCCGGCTGCGGGGTCGTTCTCCTCTTGCCGCGGACACGGGTGAGCGAGACGATGCGGGGAGCAGGCAGGCGAGGAGGTTCGCCATGGTCGGACTCGGCGTCCTGGTCATCATCTTGTTCGTCGCCGTGGGTGCTGCAGTTGCGAAGCGCACGACACGCTCTGCGGCGCCGGACGAACGACGAGGGATCACCGCGGCGCAATTGCAGCGAGCAACGGAAGCCGGCATCGTGACCGCTGATCAGGCCACCGCGCTGCTCACCATGGCCCCCATTGCTGCGTCACCCCATCCTGTACGGCTAGGAGGATGGAGGGGCGTGCCCGCCGCCGCCGAGATCTTCGGCTATCTCGGCGCCGTGCTCGCGATCGTCGGCGCCGCAACGCTCGTCGGCCAGTTCTGGGCCGACCTCGCACGATGGTCGCGACTGGCGCTCATCGGTTTGCTCGCACTCGGGCTGTGGGGCGCCGGCGTGGCGGTCGACGAGTCGGCTGGAGCGGTGTTCTGGCGGCTGCGCGGCTTTCTGTGGCTGGTGTCGTCCGGAGCCGTCGCGTTCTTCGCCGGTCTGGTCGGCGCGGATGTCTTCGAGTGGGAGCCGGCGCCCGTCGCCATCCTGGTGGGCGCGACGACAGCGCTGTACGCGGCCGCTCTCTGGCGCCGACGCGATCGCCCCGCACAGCATCTGGCGTTCGTGGGCGGTGCCGTCGCGACCTTGGCCGGCTTCGGTGCGTCGATCGACGGACCCGGCACGGTCGGCTTGCTCCTGTGGGCCTTCGGCGGGATCTGGCTGCTGCTCGGACGGCGAGGGATCGTGGTGCCGGCGTTCGTGGCGCTCGTCGTGTCGCCGGGGATCATGCTCGCGGCGGCCGGGGTGACAGCCGGCTCGTGGGAGTGGTTCGCTCCAGCGTTCGGACTCGTCACCGCAGCGGGGCTCCTCGTCGCCGGCACGACGCTCGACGAGACGTTGATCACCGCAGTGGGCGTGCTGGGCGTCTTCGTCTTCTTGCCGATGGCGGGGGCCGAGTACTTCGGCGAGGCGATCGGCGTTCCGATCGTCCTGCTGGTGGCCGGCGCGCTCCTCATCGCGCTCGATGCTCGTGATGTTGCGCCGCAGCGTCGACCAAGGGGCGCCACCGGAACGTGGTGGGGCCGAGGAGCATGATCGTCGCTGGCAGCGGCGGTGAGCCCCACTGGCGACAAAGCCCCTGACCGGGGCGTATTGCCAGGTCAGGGGCTGGAGGCGACGCCGGGAATCGAACCCGGGTAGAGGGCTTTGCAGGCCCTTGCCTCAGCCACTCGGCCACGTCGCCAGACTCGCCGGCGAGCCGGGAGCGGACGGCCATGGTAGCTGGCGCCCGCTCCATCCCCACGGTTGGTTCTCAGCCGGCTTGGGCGAGCTCGCGGAGCCAGGTCGGGAAGGCGGACCGGACGAGCGCCGGCGTCGACACAGCCGTGGACGGTCACGCCCGTGGCCCGGGCCTCGCCGTCGACCGTCAGCGAGATACCCGACCTGGAACGTGGTCCGGGTGGTGTCGACCACTGCGAGATGCACGCTCACCACCTCGTCGAAGCGCAGCGGTCGCAGATAGCGCGCCGCCGCCTCGAGTACCGCGATGTCGAAGCCCTCGGCCCGGAGCTGGTCGTAGGGATGGTGTCGAGCCCGCAGCCACGCAACCCTGGCCTCCTCGAAGTAGGGAGGTACGAGGCGTGGTGCACGATGCCCATCGCGTCGGTCTCGGCGAAGCGGACGCGGATGTCGTGCGCGAAGCGATAGTCGGACGGTTCGGCCGAGGGCCGATGGGTGAGCCGCATCCTGCTCAGTCGCAGCCCGGTGCCGTCGACGAGTCGAGCGACCACGGCCATGTCGCCGTCGACCGCCAGAACGTCGATCGGCATCCGACGCCAGAGGACGAGCAAGATGTCGTTGGCCGACCCGGTGACCACCGCGTCGACGTCGCCGATGCCTTCGGTGCGCCACGAACGGCCGTCGTCGGTCGAGACGAACTCGACGCGTCCGCCGACGGCCGGGGCGTCGTCGCAGCCGGTCGGATGCGAAGTGGGTGAGGAACTCGTCGATACCGTCGCTCGGCGAGGTCGGCCGGGATGGGCTCCCGGACACCCAGGGCATCGCTGGGCGTCCCAGACGTGGACGGCCATCTCCTGGGCCATGCGCCGGATGACGAACGCGGTGTTCTGCTCGGTCGACCAGGTCCAGTGCACGGCGCGTCGGGTCGGCCGTCGCCAGCACCCGCTCGAGGTGGGCGAGCTCGCGCCGGTACCACTCCACCAACTGGTCGCCGTCGGGTGGGACGGGGGCCACGACGTGATGCGGCTCGGCATGGCGGTGCTCGACGATGTTCCGCCAGAAGTGGTGCACCTCGCCGACGTGGCGGGTCAGATCGGCAAGCGTCCAGCCCGGGCACGAGGGCACCGGCTGGTCGAGGCGGCCGGTGACCAACTCGGCGAAGGCCGCGCCGTCACGGGCCAACGTGACGAGGTAGCGGGAGAGTTCCATTGCGATCGACCCTACGCCGGGTGGAAGCGACCGCCGCGCACCTGGACCTCCGCCGGGGGAGGCGTGGGCGAGGCCCACTGTTCGCCGACCTCCGGATCATCGGATGTCGCCAAGGTCCGACTGCCGTCGGGTAACTCGGCCAGCACCCAGGTCGTCGACACCGGCCCGGCCACCACGATTGAGCTGATCACGCGGGCCCGATCATCGACCTCGTCGGGCGCGGCGTTCAGCGGCGATCGGGCGGTCACCCGTTCTGCCTCGGCGCTCACGTCGACGTAGGAGAAGCCGGTCGCCGCAGGCGAAGTGTCGAGCAGCACCATGCCCTGCTTGGTGATCATCCCGCTGATGGCCGTGACCAGACCGCGCTCGGACTCGCCGCCGCGCAGCACTTCGGCCATCTTGGCGACCGACTGGAGCACGTAGTTGTTGAACGGCCCACCGGCGAAGCTCATCCCCCCGGTGACGGTCAGCGGACGGTCGGCGTCGGAGTCCGAGCTCGCGTCGCTGGACCTCGACGGCAGCAGGGAAGCAGCTGTAGAGATCGACCGCGCCGACGGCATCGGGTTCGATTCCCGTGGTCCGCCGGAGCGCTCGGCCGAGCTCGGCGAACGCCGGTGATCGGCCCGGTTCGGTGCGCGCCGGAACCGGGATCATGAAGTTCGACTCGCCGACGAACGTCGGGAACGACCACCGATCCTCGGGCAGCCCGCGCGAGCGGGCCCGCTCGACCGACATCATCACGAGCGCGCCAGCCTGGTCGACGTTCATCTGGGAGCAGTGCCGTCGGCCGTACGGGTAGGCGACTCCTGGGTTCGTCGCCGCTCCCCAATGGAGCGCCGCGCTGTCGATCGGCTCCCGCCACCAGGCGTCGGGGTTGGTCGCTGCGACAGCAGCGAACGCGGCCCAAGCGGCATCGAGTTCGTCCGGCGATCGGCCGAGCGTCCGCTCGATGAGCGCGTACTGGTGGGCGGGGGTCCAGAACAACCGCAGGATCTCGAGGGCGCTGACGATGTCGCCGCGAGGGCCGGATCACTTCGTCGGGTGGAGCGCCCTCGGCGGTCGCGCCGGGAAGCGGGCGGTTCTCGGCGCCGGCCCGTTTGGCGGAGTAGCGCCGCTTCGCCGCCGACGACGAGCACCACATCGGCGCCGCCGGAGCACACGGCGTCGGCCGCCCGACCGATCAGCGTCGATCTGGAGCACGCCGAGCTCAGCGAGCACTGTCCGCGCCCTCGCCCCGAATCGTCCCGCCAAGGCTCTCCCGGGATCGGCGTGCTGCCAGGTGCCACGAGGGACGAACACGGCATCGAGTTCGGCGAGCAGATCAGGACGCCCGGCATCCGCGGCGGCCCGCTCAGCGGCGGCAGTCATCAGCCCCAGCGGGTCAGAGCCTCCGGAGCGATCCATTGCCGTGCCGACCCCTACCAGCACCGGGGTTCGGGCATCGACGAGCGACCGGGAGTTCACGGCGCGCACGCTACGGGCTGTCTGACGCACCGTCAGAATCGGCACGGGCCGACCCGATTACGATGCCCGCATGGCCGACACCGTGATCGCCGAGAAGGATCCTGCCGCCGCGCTCCTGGCCCGGCGAACCGATGCTGCCCGGGACTCGACGAGCTGTCGGCCCCACCACACACCTGGCCGAGGAACGCCAGCGCCTGGCCGCGTTGACGTGGGAGCACTTCGAGGTCCGCCGGCTCGGGGCGACGCTCGGCGCCGAGTTGCACGGCATCGACCTGCGTCAGCGAGCTCTCCGATGCCGCGATTGCCGAGATCCGCCAGGCGTTGCGCGACTACAAGGTGATCTTCTTCCGCGACCAGCCCTTGACGGCGGCCGAGCACGTCGCTTTCGCCCGCCGATTCGGTGACCTCGAGGTCCACCCGTTCATCTGGTTCGAACACCGGCACCCCGGAGCTCGTGCGGTTCGAGAAGACCGCTGAAGTCGCCGGCTACGAGAACTCCTGGCATCACGACGTCACCTGGCGAGCCATCCCCTCGATGGGCGCAATCCTGCACGCCATCCAGGTACCGGCGGTCGGTGGCGACACGTTGTTCGCCGACATGTACGCCGCCTACGACGGGCTGCCCGACGCAGTGAAGTCGCAGATCGAGACGATGACCGCCGTCGCACGACTTCATGCATTCGTTCGGGCGCCAGGTTCCCCCTGACCAGTTCGACGAGGTTCGCGCCAAGTACCCGGTCGTGGAGCACCCCGTGGTGTGCACCCACGCAACGACGGGCCGCAAGCACCTCTACGTCAACCTCAACTTCGTCGATCACCTCGTGGGTCTGGAACCGGCTGCCAGCAGCGAGTTGCTGCAGTACCTGTGCGCCCAAGCCGACTACCCCGAGTACCAGTGCCGGTTCCGCTGGACCGACGACTCGGTCGCGTTCTGGGACAACCGGGCCGTGCAGCACTACGCATCGAGCGACTACTGGCCCGAGATCCGCGTGATGGAACGAGCATCCATCGTGGGGAGCCGCCCCGCAGCGTGAGATTCCCCGCTGGCGCGGGTCAAGTTCTCCTCAGGACACGGGAGCGCGCGTCGCAGACAGTCACCTCCGAGAGTCTCTCTGGATGTGGCATCGACGATCGATCGCTCCGGCCCCCGCCGATTCGTGACACCGCGCTTCACGGCGCGGGGTGTCATGGCCGGTGCCGTGCTGGCGGCGATCGGTGCGGTCGCGGCCGGCACCATCACGTGGTTGAACGCAGACGCCGCTCGTGACGAACGGACCGTGTCGCTCCTGAGCGATGTCGGCAGCATCGTGGGGCAGCTCCACGCATCCACCTGGGCTTCGCTGGCCGGCGCCCCGACCGATCCCGACGAGATCGCTCGCCTGCGCGTGACGCTCGAACGGGCCGTCGACGTGGTCGCGCCGGCGCTCCCCGACGACCGGTTGGAGGCCCTCACCGAGCAGTACTCGCTCGTGGTCATGAGTCAGCCGGCGGATGCCGAGCTGCTCGCCCCGCTCCGCACCGAGATCGGCGACTACCTGCAGCTGCAGATCGAGCCGGCCGCGGTACGTGCCGCCGACGCCCGGGCCCGTACGGCGTTCGGAACATGGGTCCTGGTGCTCGGCGCCGTTGCCCTCATCGGGATCTCGTCGGGGCGGGTCCGACGCCAGACGAGGTCGCTCGAACTCGCCGCCGCGGCGAGGCGCGCCGATCAGCGCCTACGACACCTCGCCGCCGCTTCCCCTGAGTTCGTCGTGGTGGTCAGGTTGGCCGACGGAATGGTCACCTACCTCTCCCCGGCCGCCGCCGCAGCACTCGGGGCGCCCGATGCCCCGTCGGGAGCGGGCGCCATCGAGATCCGCTCGCTGGTCGGGCTCCTCCACCCCGACGATCTGGCACTCGTCGCCGAGCGGCTGTCGGTCGTGCAGGGTCGGCGAGACAGCGCCCGATTCGAGTGCCGGATCGCGTTGAACGGTGCGTGGCGGCATCTCGATTGCACCATCTCGAACCATCTCGAGGATCCCGAGATCGCCGGCATCGTCGTCAACGCGATCGACGTGACCGAGCGAGCCGAGCTGACCAGCGATCTCAGCTACCAGGCCAGCCACGACTCACTCACCGGCCTGCTGAACCGGCAGGCGTTCTTGTCGTCGCTCGACCGAGCCATCGGTGTCGGCCATCCGGTCGCGGTGTTGTTGGTCGACCTCGACGACTTCAAAGAGGTCAACGACACCCACGGCCATGCCGCCGGCGACCGGGTGCTCACGACCGCCGCCGACCGCCTGGCCCTGCTCGTGCGGCACCACGACGTCGTGGCCCGCCTCGGCGGCGACGAGTTCGGTCTGGTGCTGCTCGGCGTCGACGCGGCGGGCGCCACCTCGGTGGCCCGCCGGATCGTCGACACGATGGCGGGCCCGATCGACACCGGCCAGGCAACGGAGGTGCTCCTGTCCGCCAGTGTCGGGATCACGCTCGCGATAACCGGCCTGGATGCGGCGACGTTACTCAAGCGGGCCGATGCCGCGATGTACGAGGCAAAGGTGGCCGGCCGGGCCCGTTCTGCCATGTACGTGCCCGAGCTCGAGGCCCGCTTCGCCCATCGAGTCGAGCTCCGCAGCGCCATCGAACACGGGCTCGCGCACCGCCAGTTCTCGCTCCAGTACCAGCCGATCCACGACATCGCTTCGGCTGACCTCGTCGGCTTCGAGGCCCTCTTGCGGTGGCAACGGCCCGACGGGTCGACCATGAGCCCGGGCGACTTCCTCCCGGTCGCCGAGGCCTCCGGCCAGATCATCCCGCTGGGCCGATGGGTGGTGCACGCTGCCTTGCGACAGCTCGGCGCCTGGCGTGAGGTGCAACCCGACCTGGTGATGGCCATCAACGTGTCGCCCCGGCAGCTCGGGGAACCGGGCTTCGTCGAGGAGGTCGCCGCGCTGCTCGCGACGCACCGGGTGCCGTCGAGCGCCGTGACCTTCGAGGTCACCGAGACGATGCTCGTCGACGACCCCGAACGGACCTCGGTCCGGCTGCGGGCGCTGAAGGACCTGGGTGTTCGCTTGGCGATCGACGACTTCGGCGCCGGTCACGCGGCCATTGGATTCCTGCTGCGGTTCCCGGTCGACGTGATCAAGTTCGACCGTCAGCTGATCGCCTCGCTCGACGTCAACCGGCACGAGTCCGAGGCGATGATCCGCTCGATCACCAGCCTCGCCCATGCCCTGGGCCTCGAGACCGTGGCCGAGGGCATCGAGCGCCCGGAGCAGCTGACCACGCTCAGGGACCTCGGCTGCGCCAAGGCACAGGGGTATCACTTGTCGCGACCGATGTACCCCGATAGGGCGGAGCGCTACCTCCACGCCCACACCCGCTCGAACGCCCGCTGAGCCGACCCCGGCCGGTAGGGTGACACGGTCGCTGGCGTTCCCGGCGAACGCACCACCGGGCTGGCCGTTGCCCGGCGGGCACGCCCCGCGAGGGGCGGTGAGGCGGGCCGGGCCGAGATTCGGTCTCGGACCTGGTGGCGCCTCGGCAGGCGTAGTGGTGGAGGTATCCGGCCAGGCCTCCCTCGTGGGGCACGATTCCGTCCTGCGTGTGGCGGCCGCGGTTCGGATAGCGGGATGGCGACGGCCAGGACGGACAACGATGCTCGACGTACGACAACTCGAATCTGCGATCTGGTCGATCGCCGACGGCCGAGCCTCCGACGGCGACGTGGAGCTCTTCCACGCCGACGAGCAGGCGTCGATCGCGATCCTCGACCGGTTGATCTTCGACACCGAGGACGATCTGGCGTCGGTGCGAACGCTGCACGACGACGTTCGCGATCAGGTGGTGGCCGACTTCACCGACACGCTCGACAGCCTGCGCACCACCCTCGCCCGGCTCCGGCCGCCGCCGCCCGAGCCGCCGCCGGCTCCCGCCTCGGAACGCGGCCTCGATGCAGATGCCGATCCCTATGCCTCGGTGCCACCTGAACAACTCGAGCCCGAAGACGTTCGCCTCCAGGCGTCGTGGTCGAACGGTCAGATCGTGGTGTGGGCGGCCGGGCGGGGCACCGATCCCGAATCCAACGAGGCCCTGGCGACTCGACTCGAGTCGATCGGCGGTCCGCCGTTGGGTTGGCAACTCCATCCGGGGGTCGGGTTGCCCGGCGCCAAGCGCGCCGAGGCGCTGGCCATCCCGGTGAAAGATGCCCTCGGCTGGCTCGTCGCGGTGAGCGGCGGGCACGGCAGCGAGGGAGTCGGCACCAGCGTGCTGTGGCTGGGGCAAGTCGCGCTCATGGGGGTCCGCCTCGCGGCACGTGGCTCGATCGTGCCGAGCATCCGGGTCGGCCGACGCCCCGATGGCCGGATGGTCGATGCTTCGGTGCGCTGGCTGCCCGCCCTGGCCGACGGCCCCATGCTGGACGCGCTCGCCGCCTCGATGCCGGGCACCGTCACCGCGGCCGGCGGCGGGACCGATGGCCGAGCAACGGCGCTCGCGGTGATCAGCGCGGTGATCGATGCGATCGTGACCGAGAGCATCGAGCACATGGAGCTGCCGGCGCCACCCCCGAGCGCGAACTCGGTGACCGACCTGGCCGACACGGTGATCGCCCGGATGGACGGCTCGCCGTTCCAGGCGCCGTTGCCTCTGGTCACCGACATGTCGCGCCGGCTCGAGCAGTGGACCCGCACGGTCACCTCGTCACGCGCCCGCCTCGTGGTGCAGCTCGACGACTCCGGACCCGGCGGTGTGTGGTTGATCTCGGTCCTGGTCTCGATGGGCAAGGGCAAGCTCGTGCCGATCGATGCCGCGCTGCGTGCCGAACGGATCGGGCGGGCCGTCGCCGACGAATGGGCCCGCCTGGGCCAACTCCTGCCCACGCTCGACCGGGCCGGTGTGCGCCGTCGCGGTCAGGTGGCGCTCAGCCAGGACGAGGCGTGGCAGTTCATGACCGTCGTGGGACCACGCCTGGCCACGGTGGGGTTCGATGTCCGCGTCCCGTTGCTCTCGCGCCGCAAAGCCACACCGTCCCTGCGACTCTTCGCCGACACCCCGGCCGGAACGGTCGTGGGCGCGCACCAGCTCAGCAACGTCACCTGGTCGGTGTTGTTCGACGACGTCGAGCTGACCCCAGCCGACGTCGCCCGCCTCGCTCGCCAGGCCCGGCCGCTCGTGCAGTCGCGCGGGCGTTGGGTGGAAGTCGACCGACTCGACCTCGAAAAGGCAGCCGCCGCGCTCGCCGACCGAGCCGACGTCACCCAACTCACGGGTGCCGAGATCCTGCGCCAGAGCATCGGCCTCGACGGCTCGGGACTCGCGGGCGGCGTGGTGGTCCAAGGTCGCAGCTGGGCCAACGACCTGATCAGACGGGCCGAGGAAGCCTCGGCCATCCCCGTGAGCCAGCCAGAGGGCTTCGCCGGGGAGCTGCGCACCTACCAGGCCGAGGCATTGGGCTGGATCGGCTTCCTCGACGCCGCCGAGCTCGGCGGCTGCCTCGCCCTCGACATGGGGCTCGGCAAGACGCCGACGGTGCTCGCCCACCTGGCCCGCTCGGCCGGCGACGGCCCGACGTTGGTCGTCGCGCCGGCTGCGGTGGTGGGCAACTGGGCGGCGGAGGCTGCCCGCTTCGCCCCCGGCCTGCAGGTCATGGTGCATCACGGAGCGATGCGCTCCGAGGCCGACGAGCTGTCGACCTCGATCGCCAACTCCGACATCGTGATCACCACCTACGCCACCGCGGTGCGCGACGTCGAGGAGCTCATGACCGTGCACTGGCGGCGGATGGTCCTCGACGAGGCCCAGGCGATCAAGAACCCTGCGAACGAGACCTCTCAACAGCTGCGCCGCATCCCTTCCCGTACCCGTCTGGCACTCACCGGAACACCGATCGAGAACGGTCTGGGCGACCTGTGGGCGATCCTCGACTTCACCAATCCGGGACTCGTCGGCACCCGGCCGTCGTTCCTGGCGCAGATGGCGGGCGATGGTGAGGCGGCGCTGAGGGCGCTCAACGGCATCTTGCTGTTCCGCCGCACGAAGGCGGAGCCCGAGGTCGCCGCCGAGTTGCCCGACAAGATCGACGAGCTCGACCACTGCACGATGACGACCGAGCAGATCGGGCTGTACCAGGCCGTGCTCGACGAGCTGGTGCTCAACGTCGGCGATCCGGAGCTCGGCGGCGAGCCCAAGCAGGGCGCGATCCTGGCGGCGATCACGGCGCTCAAGCAGATCTGCAATCACCCTGCGGCATACCGCGACGATGGCCAACCGCTCGCCGGGAGATCGGGCAAGCTGGCCCGACTCGAGGAGATCGTGGAGTCGGTCTTCGCCGCCGGCGAACGCATCTTGGTGTTCACCCACTTCGCCACCTGGGGTCGCCGGCTCGCCGACCATCTCACCGAGGTCACGGGTGTTCCGATCGCGTGCTACGACGGCAGCCTGGCCCGCGGTGTCCGGGACAAGCTGGTGGCCGATTTCCAGTCCGGAACTGGAGCAGGAGCGATGGTGCTGTCGTTGAAGGCCGGCGGCACCGGACTCAACCTGACCGCGGCCAATCACGTGGTGCTCTACGACCGCTGGTGGAATCCGGCGGTCGAGGACCAAGCACGCGACCGCGCGTGGCGCATCGGGCAGAGCCGCACCGTGATCTCCCACCGATTGGTGTGCCCCGGCACGGTCGACGAGAAGGTGGAAGAGGTGGTCGCCGGGAAGCGACACATCGCGAACCTGGTGCTCCCCAAGTCGAGCTCGATCGCCGATCTGTCCACCGACCAGCTGCGCCTCGCCCTGGGCCTGCGCCCCGACGAACTCCTCCCCGAGGACGACTGATGAACCGACCCCAACGCACCCGCTCCAATCAACGTCGCAAACCGGCTTCGAAGCGACCCTCGCCCGCCGACATCTGGCGAGTCCCTGCCCCGCTCCCCGAGGTCGAACCCGTCGCCGTGGCGAGCGACCCCGGTCTGCTCCTGCGCTCGCTCGGCGATCCCCCGATCCATGGAGGTGTCGGCGGCGGGACTGCAGCCGGCCACTACTTCGATGCCGTGGTCCAGCGCGCCGCGGCGATCGCGCTCGCCCTTGCCGTGAGCGCCGATCTCCTGGCGACCGACGACCGCGGCTGATGCTCCCGGGCGGCCGCCGCCGCCTGCAGGGGTACAGTGCCGAGGTTCCCTGCAACCCGAGGAGATCCTCATGGCTGGCAAGACCCCACAGAAGCCCGCCACCAAGAAGGTCGGCAAATCGCTGAAGGAAAAGCGCGAGACCAAGCGCGAGAAGAAGCAGGACAAGCGCAACACCTGAGTTGATGCGGGCGAGCCGGGCGGTAGAGATCTGAGGGCCGGCGATGCCGCACGTCCAGATCTTCCTCTCGGCGGTCAGCGACGAGTTCCGGAACTACCGCGATGCCCTGCGACGTGATCTCGACCGTCCCGACACCACGGTCAAGATCCAGGAGCACTTCATCCCGACGGGAACCGAGACGCTCGACAAGCTCGACGAATACGTCCGCGGCTGTGACGTCGTGATCCACCTCGTGGGCGACATGACCGGCGCCAGGGCCGGCGCCCCGTCGCTCTCGCTCATCCGGGCTCGTTACCCCGATCTCGCCGAGCGCCTCCCGCCGCTCGCCCCGCTCCTCGCCGCCGACGAACCCGGGATCAGCTACACCCAATGGGAAGCCTGGCTGGCGCTGTATCACGGCAAGATCCTGCTCATCGCCCAGCCGGGCCCCGAGGCCGAACGCGACCCTCGCTACGTTCTCGACCCGGTCCAGCAGGCCGACCAGGTCGCCCACCTCACTCGGTTGGCCGCAGTCGAGCGATTCCCCGAGATCATCTTCGCCAACCCCGACCGCCTGGCGGTGGCGGTGTTGCAGTCGTCGCTGCACGACGTGTTGGCCGCGGCGACCCAACGGTCACCCGCCGGCGAGGTACCGAGCGAGGCGATTGTCCGGCGTTACGTCGCGGCCCTGCTGTCATCGTTCCGCCTCGACGGTGCGGGGCTCGCCATCGAGGGGGCCAGCGGGCACGCCCTCGGGCTCGCCCACGCCTACACCGGCTCCCGTTACCAGGTGGACAGCGCCGAGCTCGACCTCGAACGACTCGCCGCAGTCCGTTCTCGGATCGTGCTGCTCGGCCCGCCCGGGAGCGGCAAGTCGGTGACCCTCAAACGTCTGTCGGCCCTCGCCGCCGGGCTCGACGGGCGGGTGCCGGTCTACCTGCGCCTGGCCGAGTTCGCCGCCGGACTGGCCGATCACGAAGAGCCGACGGCCGCCAGCCTGGTGCAGGCGTTCGCCGATCGAGCCGCACGACTCGGGGTACCCGAACTGACTGCTCGCCACTTCGACCGGCTCCTGACGGGCGGCCGGTTGACCATCGCCCTCGACGGGTTCGACGAGATCGGCGGACGCTTCCGCCGTGAGCAGATCGCGCGAGCGATCGGTGAGCTCAGCGATCGCGCCCCAACGGCTCGAGTCGTCGTGGCCAGCCGCCCAGCCGAGTACCACGCCACTCCGCTTCCCCCGCCGACCAACCGGGACGACCCACCGTTCACCACGGCATCGGCCCTCCCGTTCGATGCCGAGCAGGCCCGACGGTTCCTGCAGCAGTGTCTGAACGACGACGGTCGCGTGTGGTCGGCCATCAAGCGCGATGCGGTGCTGCGCGAACTGGCGCGCACTCCCCTCTTGCTCACGCTCCTCGGGCTACTCGGCCGGCGAGGCGAACTGCCCGTCGGTGGCCCGGGCATCTATGACGCCTTGGTGACCACCGCCATCGAGAGTTGGGAGGCGACCAAGGGCGAAACGGTGCAGGCCGCTCGTCGTGCCCTCGAGGAGCTCGCGCTCGCGATGCACCGAGCGCGAAACCCCTGGCGCTCCGATCGCTCAGTCCCAAGCGGTGGCTGCCATCGGCGGCGACGCGACGCTCATCGACTGGTTGGTGCGTCGCACCGGGCTCCTGGTTCGCCAGGAGCAGCATGGGGCGACGAGCACCCGGTCGGTCATCGAGATCGCCCACCTGCAGGTGCAGGAGTACCTCGCCGGCTGTGCGCTCGCCAACCGCATCGTCGCGGCAACCGCTGCCGAGATCCTCGAGCGTTGGGGCAACGAGTCGACCTGGGTCGAACCCCTGCAATACGCCGCCGCCCGACTCGCCTCGCTCGACGAGCTGGAGATCCTCGATCACTGGGTGGTGAACCGGCTCGCCGAATCCGCGAACGCAACGCCCGAGCCGTCGGCGACGCTCGTGACGGCCTCGATTCTCGGTCGAGCGGATGCCGAGTTCCTCCCGGCTCCCGATTCGACGCGCCGGATCATCACCAAGCTCGCGACATCGGGCGGCGGCTACTACCTTGCCGACACCGTGGCGGCCCTGTGCAGCCTGGTTCCTCGCCCCGCCGCGCTGGCCGCGGCCCGGGAGATCGCCCTGCAGACCCCGTCGGGCCTCGCCTGGCTGGGCCGCACCAGCCCCCTGCCCCTCACCTCCACGAGCACCATCGAGGAGACCGCCCTGGCGCACTGCTGCCGGTCGGTCATCGAGCACGGCAGCGCCGACGATCGTCAGCTCGTCGTGGAGTGGGTGGTGGCCACCGGACCCCGCCTCTCGACGATGGCCGAGTGGGCCACGTTCGCACCGACTGTCGCGGAGCTCCACGGGGCGGACGCGGGGCGCCGATTCCTCGAATCACTCGCGGGCGCCGACCAGTGGCTGATGGACGCCAGCGCGGGTGATGTGGTCGCGCTGCTCGATGTCACCGAAGCCGTCGGGCCGCCCGGAGTCGCGCTCGAACTCGCGCTCCGCGGATCGCAGGGCTCCGAACGTCAGCCTGCGACGGCCGGTTTCGTGAGCTGGCTGGACGTACGGGGCCAAGGTGCCGGGTTGGTCGACCGGTTCGACGATGCCCTTCGCGAACTGGTCGAGCGGTCCGACGGCGATCGCGACTGGTCCCTCGACTGGCACGCACTCCCCCTGTGGCCCGATCGTGACCGCCCCTCCGCCGACGCCTTGCGCCTCGCCGTCCTGCGTCAGCGGCACCTGTCCTGGTTCGTCATGCGGGAGGCGCTCGCCGACGCGCGGTATCGAGAACCGGCGGGTCAGGCGTGGTTGTCGATCGTCACCAGCGATCCTGATCGTTCCCGCCGCTCGAGCCTGCTCCACGAGATGATCGAGTACGGCGACCCGTCGCTGGCGGGCCGTCTGCTCACCGAAGCGCTCCGCAACGAGCAGGTGTGCAGGTGGTCGGGAACGAGGATCGTCCCCCGGCTGACCGCGCTCGGGTACGCACCGCAGGCGCGGTCGCAACTGGAGGCGATCATCGTGGATCCCGCAACCACCGGGGACCACCGCGACGCCGCCCGCGAGCTCCTCGCGCAGGTCGGCCGGTCCTAACGATTCGGCGTTCCGGCGCCGAGCGCTCCATCGACGTAGATCACCTGGCCACTCACGTACGATGAGTCGGCACTCGCCAGCCACGCGATGGCGGCCGCGATGTCGGCAGCGTCGCCGACCCGCCCGAGCGGCACCGACATCGCCCGGAGTCGCCCGGCCTCCCCCTGGTAGTTCGCCTCGGTACCCTCGGTCTTCACGAGGCCGGGTCCGACACAGTTGACCCGGATGCCGCGGGGCCCGAGTTCGCGCGCCAGTTGCTGCGTCAATGCTTCGATCGCCGCTTTCGACACGGTGTAGCTCCCGACCCCCGACGCATAGGTCTTGGCGGCGAGCGACGACAGATTCACGATCGAGCCCCGTCGTTCGGCGAGCGAATCGACGAAGGCGCGGATGCACCAGAGCGTGCCGAGCAGGTTCACCGCGAGCACGCGTTCGATGTCGAGCGGATCGGCGTCCAGGATCGGGGCGAACCTCCAGATCCCGGCGTTGTTGACCAATGCGTCGATCGGGCCGACCTCGTCGACGGCAGCGAGCACAGCTTCCCGGTCGGCCACGTCGAACACGACCGCGCGACCGCCCACCTCTGAGGCGACCCGCTCCGCGCTGGTCGCGTCGAGATCGGCCACGACGACCTCGTAGCCCCGCTGGGCGAGGGCGTGCGCCGCGGCCCGCCCGATGCCGCGGCCCGCGCCCGTGACGAGCGCCCGCGAGTTCGTCGCCGCACTCATCGGATCCCCTGCCCGGCGTTGACGTCGGTGGTCAACTCTGCACCGAGCCACCGTTGAGGTGGATGGTCTGGCCGGTCATCCATCCCGCCTCGTCGGACGCCAGGTACACGCAGAACGCCCCGATGTCGTCGGGCTGTCCGAGCCGACCGACCGGGATGCCCCGCTCCAGGTGCTCGGTGACCTCACGCGGACCGCTGAACTCCATCAGGCCGATGGCGATCGAGTTGGCGGTGACCCCGGCCTTGGCGTTCTCGATGGCGAGGTGGCGCATGAACCCGATGGCGCCCCCCTTCCCGGCGGCATACGGCGACACGCCGATGTTCAACCCGGTCATGCCGGCGCCGGACGAGATCGTGATGATCCGTCCGTGGCCTCGCTCGCGCATCGGGTTGATCACGGCCCGGCAGCAGTGCAGGACCCCGTAGAGGTTGACCCGCAGCGGCCCTTCCCAGTCGCCGGGCTCGGTTTCCCGGAACTGCTTGGTGCTCATGCCACCGACACCGCCGTTGCCGGCGTTGTTGACCAACACGTCGACTGCGCCGTGCGCGGCGATGATCGCTTCGAAGCTCTCAGTCACAGCGGCGTAGTCGGTCACATCGAAGACACTCGCCATCGCTGTGCCTCCCGCCGAGCGGATGGCCGCAACCGTGTCATCCGCCCGTTCGCTCCGGGCGTCGTTGACGATCACCGTCGCGCCCTGGCCGGCAAGGCAGCGAGCGATCCCGGCGCCCACCCCTTGCCCCGCGCCCGTCACCACGGCGACTCTTCCGCTGAGATCGAACATCGAGCACCCCCTCGACCGGGCGTGAGCCGGCAGCCGACACCCTGCCACAAACCATTCGCGGGCCGGCTGGCCGGAACGGGTTCGAGCGGCAGCCCCCGCCGGCCCGGAGTCGACTCGATCTCGGCCGCCATCCCGCAACCGGAGCCAAATCCGGGGCGCCAGGTGGCTCTTGCCTCGAAACCTGACTAGTCTGATCGGAAATTGCGACATTCCGAAACGACCGAGTGAACCCCACCATCGGAGCCCGACCGACGATGACGACCACGACGACTGCCAACGAAGCTCGCAAGCTCGATGTCGAGGAGCTCTCCGCCCGGTTCGAGACGGCCTCCGCAACCGAGATCGTCGCTGGGCGCTCGCCACGTTCGGATCGCGCCTGGTCGTCACCGCCTCGATGGCCGACACCGTGCTCGTCCATCTCGCCACCTCGATCGACCCCGACGTCGAGGTGGTCTTCCTCGACACCGGCTTCCATTTCGCCGAGACGATCTCGACGCTGCGCCGGGCCCAGTCGCGCTATCGCCTGAACCTGCGCGTCGAGCGCCCGGCTGCGGATGCGCCCGACCTGTTCGAAGTCGGCACCGAGGGCTGCTGCGCGGCGCGCAAGGTCGCCCTGCTCGACCGGGCACTGGCCGGCAAGGACGCCTGGATGACCGGCGCTGCGTCGCGCCGAATCCGACACCCGCGCGACCACCCCGATCGTCGCCTTCGACAAGCCGGGGTCTGCTCAAGATCTGCCCCCTCGCCAACTGGTCCGACGACGACGTCGAGCAGTACATCGCCGACCACGACGTCGTCGTCAACCCGCTGCTGTGCGAGGGCTACCCCTCGATCGGCTGCTGGCCGTGCACCGAACCGGTGCTCGAGGGCGAGGACGCCCGCGCCGGGCGCTGGGCAGGGCACGCGACAAGACCGAGTGCGGGCTGCACCTGTGAGCCGCCCGCCCGCAGTACCCCGTCAACTTCGACCTCGACGGGGCGAGCGTGCTCGTGGTCGGGGCCGGCCCGGTTGCCGCCCGAAAGGTCGACGGGCCTGCTCGAGTGCGGCGCCCGGGTGACCGTGGTCGCCCCCGAGGCCGTCGCCCGAGCTGCGCGACCGCACGGGCGTGCCGCTGGCACCAGCGCGAGTACCGGCGGGGCGAGGTCGCCTCGTACCGGCTGGCGATCTCGGCCACCGGCGGCGCGACGTCGACGTCCAGGTGTCCAGCGATGCCCAGGCGTCCGGCATCCCGGTCAACGTCGCCGACGTCCCCGAGCTGTGCACCTTCACCCTGCCCTCGATCCTGCGCCGGGGCGACCTGCAGATCGCCGTGTCGACGCAACGGGCGCGAGCCCGGCGTTCTCCGGCTGGGTCCGGCGCCGGCTCGACGCCCAGATCGACGCGGCCTGGGCCGACGCGCTCGACCTCGTCGCCGAGGTCCGCGACGAGCTCCACGCCGACCGGGCGCACCACCGAGATCCCGGGCTGGCGCGAGGCGTTCGACGCCGGGTTCGTCGACCTCGTCGCCGCCGGCGACCGCGACGCCGCCCGGGCATTGCTGCTGCGACCACCTCGGCCTCGACACTGCGGCGGCCTGAATGCGCCTTCAGCCCTCGATCCGGCCACCCGCCACCCCCTCACATCCAGGAGGCTCCGATGAGCCAGCTCGCTCGAACCCACGCCCGAGCTCCGGCGGTCTCCCGATCGATCCGGAGATCGCCGCCGACATCGCCAAGTTCGAGGTGATGCTGGCCCGCCACCAGGCCGGCACCATCGACGAGGACGTGTTCCGCGTCTTCCGCCTGGCCAACGGCATCTACGGCCAGCGCCAGGGCGGCACCAACCAGATGGTCCGGGTGAAGGTCCCGTACGGCTCGATCACAGCCCGAGCAGCTCGAGATGATGGCCGAGATCGCCGAGCAGCACTCGCGCGGGTGGGGCCACATCACCACCCGCCAGAACGTGCAGTTCCACTTCGTCCAGCTCGACGACATCCCGAACGTGATGCGCAAGCTCGGCTCGGTCGGCATGACCACCCGCGAGGCGTGCGGCGACACCGTGCGCAACATCCAGGGCTGCCAGCTCGCCGGCGCCTGCCCGCTACGAGCACCTCGACATCACCCAGTGGGCCGAGGCGACGTACCGCCACCTGCTTGCGCAACCCGCTCGGCCAGCGCCTGCCGCGCAAGTTCAAGATCAACTTCTCCGGCTGCTCGACCGACTGCGGCCAGGCGATGTTCAACGACGTCGGCGTCATCGCCGTCACCCGCACGCTCGCCGACGGCACCACCGAGGCCGGCTTCCGGGTGTTCCTCGCCGGCGGGCTCGGGCGCCAACCCGCACCCGGCGCTCGCCATCGAGGAGTTCACCGCCCGCGAGGATCTGCTGCCCACCATCGAGGCGTCCCTGCGGGTGTTCGAGCAGGCCGGCAACCGCGACAACCGCATCCGGGCCCGGATGAAGTGGCTCGTCGACAACCTCGGGTGGGACGAGGTGCAGCGCCGGGTGCTCTCCCAGCGCCGCCTGCTGCTCGCCTCGTCGTCGTGGCCCGGCGGCATCCCCGCCGAGGTCCAGCGGTTCGGTGACGCGCCGGCCGGCCGTTCGGCCGACGTCGCCGCCACCGCGATGGGCCAGGGCACGCCGGTGTCAGCTCACCCGCAAGGCCGACCACGGAGCGGTGGCTCGACGCCAACGTCGTGCAAGGGCACCGCCAACGGCACGGTGTCGGCCTACGCCTGGGCCCACCTCGGCGATGTCACCCCGGCCCAGTTCCGCGAGCTCGCCGCCATCCAGCGCGACTTCGACGCCGACGTCCGGCTCACGAACCGCCAGAACCTGGTGTTCCGCGACCTGACCGAGGACCAGCTCGCCGGGCTGTACGAGCGGCTCGATGCGATCGGCATGGCCCAGCCCGGCGCCGAGCTGGTCCGCGACGTCGTGTCGTGCCCCGGCGCCGACACCTGCAACCTGTCGATCACCCAGTCGCGCGGGCTGGCCCGGGCGATCGGTGAGCGGCTCGAGGAAGAGGGCCTCGCCGAGGTCGGCGGGGTGCGCATCAACATCTCCGGCTGCATGAACTCGTGCGGCCAGCACCACGTGGCCGACATCGGGTTCATGGGCGCCGAGCGTCGGGCCCACGGCCAGCCGGCGCCCGGCTACCAGATGCTGCTCGGCGGCTACGTCGGCCAGGAGCAGGCCGAGTTCGGCGACAAGGCGCTGCGCCTGCCGGCCAAGGCCGCGCCCGGAAGCCGTCGTTCGGGTCGTGCGCCGGTTCGCCGGCGAGCGCCAGGCCGGCGAGACGTTCCGCGCCTGGATGGACCGCTCGGGTGGGGCCAAGGGCATCGCGGCCGACGTTGAAGGACCTCGACTTCTTCCCGACGCCCGCACGACGGACCCGGACTTCTTCGTCGACTGGGACGAGGTCACGCCCGTTCGCCGTCGCCCTCGGCGAGTCGGAGTGCGCCTGAATCTCGGCCGCCGTCGTTCGCGGCGATCGACGCCGCGAACGACGCCGACCCGACCCTGTCCTGAGCTGGGGCGGCGCCGCTGTGCCCAAGGCGCGGCTGCAGGGCGAGCGGGCCACCGTGCTGGCTCGACCGGCTCGCACCCGACGCGTCCGACGCGCTGCGCCATCGCGGCGCGGGCCCACCACCTGCGCCGCTTCGCGCTTCCCCGTCGACCGTATCCCGAGGGCCGGCCGGGGTACCTGCGCTGGCGGCGCGACCAGAAGACGCGCCCATGCCGCGGCGCTGGTCGAGCTCCTCGACGCCGCTCGGCGTCGCCGACGTCGGTGATCGACCGGGCCGGCGAGCTGGTCCAGAAGCATCGGGCTCGGCACCGACCCCGAGACCCAGGTGTTCGAAGACGTCGTGTGCCTGGTGTTCTGCGAGACCGAGCTCGACGAGCTGCTCGCCAAGGTCGGCGAGGAGAAGGTCGCGCGCCGCGGTGGTCGAAGACCGCCGGCAAGATGAGCCCGGCCGGCCTCGCCCTCGCCCCCGACGCCACGCCGCCCGGGCCCCGGACTCGATCTGCTCCGCGCCCTGCTCGACCTAGCACCCCTGCTCCGGGCGAGCCCGTCAGCGGCTGAACGCGGCCGTCGCACCCGGTGCGGCGGGCGGGTGCGACACCGGTCGCGGGTGTCACGGGTGGGGTCGACAACCCGCGATCCGGACCGGTGGGCGTGGCACGAGCGGGCGGTCAGGCGGCGGATTTCTCCAGGATGTGGACGCCGCAGGCGGAGCCGAGGCCGATGACGTGGGCCAGGCCGACCTTGGCGCCCTCGATCTGACGGGGACCGGCCTCACCGCGCAGGTGATGGCAGATCTCCCAGATGTTGGCGATGCCGGTGGCCGCGATCGGATGGCCCTTGGACTCCAGCCCGCCCGACACGTTCACCGGCGTCGAGCCGTCCCGCCACGTCGCCCCCGAGTCGGAAGAAGTCGGCCGCGCCGCCCTCTCGCACAGCCCGAGGTTGTCGTAGTGCACCAGCTCGGCGGTGGCGAAGCAGTCGTGCAGCTCGACCAGATCGAGATCCGCCGGGCCCGACCCCGGCCTGCTCGTAGGCCTGCGTGGCCGCCATCTTGGTGAGCGTGTTCACGTCGGGCAGGACCTGGCAGGCCTCCTCGTACGGGTCGGACGTCAGGACCGACGCCGACACCTTCACTGCCCGCCGCTGCTGCTCGAGCGACAAGCGTCTTGAGCTTCGACGCCCGACACCACCACCGCGGCGGCCGCACCGTCGCAGTTGGCCGAGCACATCGGCCGGGTGTTCGGGTACGAGATCATGATGTCGCCCATGATCTCCTCCAGGCGTCATCCGCTTGGTGTAGGCCGCCAGCGGGTTGAGCGTCGAGTGGGCGTGGTTCTTCTCCGAGATCTTGGCGAACAGCTCGAAGTCGACGCCCGCCGTACCTGTGGCCGTACTCCATCCCGATCTGAGCAAACGTGCCCGGCATGGTGTCGGTGCCGATCCGACCGTCGATCGGCGCGACCGCGCCGAAGCCGGCCCGACGGCGTCCAGGTGTTGGAGTCGGCCTTGCGCGACCCACCGGCGAGCAGCCCGGCGCCGGCGAGCTTCTCCACACCGACCGCCAGCCCGAAATCGCACTCGCCGGCCTTGATCGCCATGATCGCCGTCTTCAGCGCCGTGGCGCCGGTGGCGCACGCGTTCGACACGTTGAACACCGGGATACCGGTCTGACCGATCTGCTTCTGCAGCATCTGACCGCTCGTCTGACCGACGAGGTTCCCGTACGCCAGGATCCCCATGTCCTTCATCGTCACCCCGCCATCGGCCAGCGCACCGAGCGCGGCCTCCGAGGCGAGATCGATCGCGTCCTTGTCCGGATGCTTCCCGAACTTCGTCATCACGATCCCGAGAATGAAAACGTCATCTGCCATCGCACGATATCTCCTTCGTTCGTTCGGAGTACCGGATCAGGCCGCCGGCTCGAAACCGAAGCCGACCGCCTCGGTCCCGGCCTCGTCGGTGCCCAGCGAATAGGTGGCGAGCCGGACCTTCATGCCCAACGAGACATGCTCGGGCGACGGCTCCACGTTGATGATTTGCCGCGCACGCTGGTCCCGGCGCAGTCGACGATCGCCGACGACGAACGGCACGGGAATCCCTGGCGCCGCGAACGTCACGATCGTGAACGCCCGCACCTCACCCTCGTCGTCGACCTCGCACCTTGCTCGAACTCCGTGCCGCTGCACGAGCGCACACGCATTCCGCCGATCGAAGAACCGTGCACCGCACAGCCGAGCACTCGCTCGCGACGAGATGCGGATCGTCACCCAACTCCAGGTACTCGACCAGGGGGATCTGGTTGGCCATCGAGCTCGTCCTTCCACGCAACGTCGACAGGCGCACGCTATCGCCGACGCCACCGAACTCGTGGTCGAACCAACGGATCGGACCGTCGACGGCGGCTCAGCGAGGGACCGTCACGGTCGAGCCGGCGGGAACGGCTCGGGCCGACGATGTCGTGGAGGTCACTCAAGGGGCAAGCCGCTCGCCCGGTTCCTCGTCGGCCACGACCGCGGGGTCGAGCGACTTGGTAGGAGGTCATGAGCCCGCTGAGCAGCCGCGAGAACACGAGCCGGGTCGCCGTCTCGGACGACGCCCGAGCCGCTGGCCTCGTCGGAACAGATCGGCCTGAAGTCCATCGCCCGGGCTGAAGTTCGGGGCGAGCAACCGAGCCAGATCGGTCTCCGGCGTCGGCCGATGGCGGCGACCCGCGCTCGAGGTCCGCAGGTACAGCCGACCGAAGTGCGGATGGGCGCGGAAGAACCCGATCTTCGAGATCGACGACAGTCATGCAGCAGCACCATCGGATCGTCGGCGCGCGCGACGATCGCCTCGAGCACCGGCATGAACTCCTCGCCGCGACGCAGGAAGACCGAGACGAACAGATCGTCCTTGCTCTCGAAGAACGAGTAGACGCTCCCGACCGAGAACCCGGCTTGCTCGAGCGATCTCCTTGAGCGTGGTGTCGTGGAACCCCTTGCTGCCGAATACCTCCTCGGCGGCATCGAGGAGTTGCGCCCGGCTCAGGTCCTGGTGCTGGAGGCGGCGCCGCGCCCGTCGATCGATCGCGGTCGGCGCCGACACACGCGTGGACCTCGGGCGAGCAGCAGGACTCGGACCCGAGTTGGAAGGCGTCCGACCGGAGGACATGGTGTCGGATGGTACCGGCGCCGAGCAGAACGGACCGGCCAATCCGTGCTGCGCCCTGCCATACCGTGGCGAGCCGTGCGAGCCACCGGTGCCACCCCCGATCCCCGAGCTGGGTTCAGTCGGTGGGGTCGCTCGCATCGGTTCCCAGGCGATGCCGCGGCACGTCGCGGTACAGCCGCTCGATCTCGTAGAACCGCCGGGTCTCGTCGGCGAACACGTGGACCACGACGTCGCCGTAGTCGAGCAGCACCCACTCCTGGTGGCGCATGCCCTCGACCCGGAGCGGCGCCCGGCCCGAGCTGATGCGGACCTTGGTCTGCTCCTCGACCTCCTCGGCGATGGTGCGCACGAGGCGCCGGTTGCCGGCGCCGGTGATCACGAAGTACTCGGTGATCGCGAGCACCGCGCCCGACATGGAGGATCACGGTGTCGGTGCCCTTCTTCTCGTCGGCCGCCTGACGGCCAGCGAGGCGAGGTCGCCAGCATCGTGCGCCGCTCGGCTCGCTGGGGAGCAGGACTCGGGGTCGTGTCATCGCGTCGTGCATCGCGGTGGAGGTCGTCCGTCGATGCGCGTGGTGCGTCCGTCCCGGCGAGCCGTTCCGGCGCGATCGTCGTGCGGTACGACTCGCCGAGCGTCACGATGGCATCCACGCCGTCGATCCGCACGTCGCGAGTTGCGGAGGTGAAGGTACCGAGCTCTCGGCCGAACTGCTCCGCTTCCGGCCGATCGTTGTCGTCGATGTACTCGACCGTGTTCGGGCCGGCACGGTCGAGCTCGGGGTTCTCGGTGACCAGCACCACGTTCGCGCCGGCCAGGATCAGGCGTCTCGACGGCGTCGCCGGGTGAGCGCCGGATCGCCCAGCGGACTCCGGACGTAGATCGAGATCGTCGGGTTCGGCGGCGAGACCGCGCTGGAAGCGATGGTCGCGAAGACCACCGTGACCTCGCCGGTGTCGAGCGGGAGCAGATCGAGCCCGTCGGGGTTGTCGTTCCGCATCGGTGACGAGCTTGGCGGCCAAGGTGTGCACCTGCAGCGGGCCGGCGAAGACGTCGTACGATCAGCTCGGGGACGCCGCGGTCGGGCCGCCGACGGCGACGTCGGACCCGCGTCGACCGTTGACGCCGGTCCCGACTCGATCCGGCCACCGCCCGCCAGAACGGCGTCGAGCCGAGGCAGCCGATCGATCTCCGACTCGGTGGTGGTCCACGAGGTGAGGAGCTCGCCGATGCCCTCGGCGTCGAGCGACGACCGGCCCGGCGCGAAGACCTCGACCGGCTCACCGCCCGCGCCGTCGGACGGATCGGCGAGCACCGGCCGATCGAGGTTGAGCTCGATGGTGCCAAGGCCTCGGAACACCTCGGTCGACCCGGCGGCGTCGAGCGCCGTCGCTTCGGTCGAACGTGATGCCCAGCAGACCCTCGACCGAGGACCGCACGGCGTCGAGCCCGCCATCGGCATAGGCCTCGGCGACCCGGCCCCGCAGCCCTCGGTTGGCGTCGTCGGGCAGGTAGGTGTCGCCTCCCGCCGGCACGACGACGACCGTTCCGCCAGTGGCCACCCCGTTCGACCGGCGGCGCCAGGGCGAACACCGCCAGGCTGGCGACCCGATCCTGGTCGTCGAGAGCGGCCACCAGGGCGGTGGGTGTCGGCGGCAGCGGGATCAGGGGCTGCAGCCCGGCGAGGGCATCTTGGCCCTTCCGTGCTCGCCCGCAGCGTGTCGACTGCGACCCAGCCGAGAACCGGGAGCAGCGCCACCGCCAGCAGTCCCGACCACGAACGCGGCGATGGTCCGGTGCGCCGGCGGCGGCGACGCGATGCGCGCTCACGCTGCCGACGTCCCGGTACAGGCCACGGGCGGTCGATGAGCCCGATCACGGCGGCCGGCACCAGGAAGTCGAGGGGGCGGCCGTCGGCCACCCGAGCCCGCAGATCGGTCGAGGAGACCTCGAGCCGGGGGACCTCGACCCGGATCCACGGAGCGATGGCCGGCAGCTCGACCGGGCGCGCCCGGCCGGTCGACCACGACCATCCGCGAGAGGCTGACGACCTCCTCCCAGCGCTCCCAGGTCGCCGAGTCCGGCCGCCGCGTCGTCGCCGACGATGGTGTGAAGTTCGGCACCCGGGATACCGGTCGCGGAGCTCCGACGACGGTGTCGGCGGTGTAGCTGCGCCCGCCTCGATCGATCTCCACGGCGCTCGCCTCGACCCCGTCGACGTCCCGGAGGCGGCCGCGCTCCACCATGGCCAGCCGATCGGCGGACGGGGAGATGGGCCGGGTGCCCGCCTTCTGCCACGGCACGATGGGCAACCACCAGGTAGACGACGTCGAGCCGCAGGGCATGGCGGACGTTGACGGCCGTGACGAGGTGTCCGATGTGCGGCGGATCGAACGTGCCGCCGAACAGGCCGATGCGACGCGGTTCGGAGTTCGGGCACGACGGGCGAGTGTAGGGGGAACCCCAGCATGTGAGCTGTGCATCAGTACGAGGATGGATGCACGGCATGACCCGGACCCCCGCACCGTAGACACGACAGGCACACGACACGGACACAGACGTGTGCTACCTTTTCCCGTCCCCCCACAACTCCTACCTGGACGTCGCCACCGGCGAACGAACGCGGCGCGCACGACCACGTTCGGTGTTCATCCACCTCGCTGCGTCATCTTTCGCCGACATCGACCGTCCAATCTCACGTGAGTCCCCCCGGCACAACCCCCTGTGTCAGTTGCCACGTGATCCATCCGGAATGACGACGACGCACGAAGAGTTGATCCCGCTGACATGAACGATTCGATTGGTCTGTACCTCAACGACATCGGGAAGGTGCTCGCTGCTCAATGCCGAAGAAGAGCGCGAACTGTCCCGCCAGATCGAGCGTGGCCGCGAGGCCGCCGCTCGCGCTCGACGCCGGCGAGCACAGGCCCGCGAGCTCCGCAACGACGTCAAGGCGGCCGCCGCGGCCAAGGACCGGTTCATCCGGGCCAACCTTCGCCTCGTGGTCTCCATCGCCCGCCGCTATCCCCTGCCCCAGGGCATGGACCTGCTCGACCTCATCCAGGAGGGCAACCTCGGCCTCGAGCACGCGGTCGACAAGTTCGACTGGCGCCGGGGCTTCAAGTTCTCCACCTACGCCACGTTCTGGATCCGCCAGGCCATCGGCCGGGCCCTCGACCAGAAGGCCAGCCTCATCCGCATCCCCGGTGATCGCTCGGCCAGCCTTCGCGCCGCGCTGCGTCAGGCCTCGGGCGACGGCGAGACCCTCGACACCGGCAACGCCGAGCTGCATCGCCTCACCACCCCGATCTCGCTCGACAAGACGATCGGTGACGACGGCGACGCCACGCTCGGCGATCTCATGGCCAACGGCGACGGCACCCCCGAAGACGCCGTGATGGCGATGGTCGACACCGATCTGCTCGACGAGCTGCTCGGCACCCTCGACGCCCGGGCCCGCTACGCCGTCGAGGCCCGCTTCGGCCTGCTCGACGGCGAGCGCAAGAGCTTCCGCGAGGTCGGCGAGAACCTCGGCGTCACCGCCGAGGCCGCCCGCCGGCTGGTCTCCCGTGCGGTCGCCGGCCTCCGTGAGGACGCCGTGCGCATCCTCGCCGCCTGATCCCCCGGAACGAACGCCGCCGGCGATCCCCCATCGCCGGCGAGCCAGAGCCGGTGGGTCTCCCCCGACCACCGCCGCTCCACCGCCCCCGACGCACACCCCCCAGTGCCGGGGGCGGTTCGTTTTTCGGCGCCGGCGCCGTTTCGCGGCACGGTCGAGGGCCGCGAATCTGCGTCCAGCGGCAAACGGGTTGCGAGAGCCGCTGTCGCCGCCAACCTGTGCGGGATGGCACGTACCTGGAGCCCATCGTCATGGCGGGACGTTCCCCGTCCAGCAGCAGCCCGAGTGGCCCGATGAGGCCGCCGTGGACCGAGCCCTCAAGCAGATCTCGGGCTATCCCCCGCTCGTGTTCGCCGGCGAGGCCCGCAACCTGCTCGGTGCGCTCGGGCAGGTCGCGGCCGGCAACGCCTTCCTGCTCCAGGCCGGCGACTGCGCCGAGAGCTTCGAGGAGTTCTCGGCCAACAACATCCGCGACAAGCTGCGGGTCATCCTCCAGATGGCGGTGGTGCTCACCTACTCGCTCGGCGTGCCGGTGGTGAAGGTCGGCCGGATCGCCGGGCAGTTCGCCAAGCCCCGGCTCGTCCGACGTCGAGACAGATCGGCGACGAGGAGCTGCCGAGCTTCCGCGGCCACATCGTCAACTCTCCGGCGTTCACCAGCGCCGCCCGGATCCCCGACCCCGAGCGCCTGGTCCAGGCCTACAACCAGTCGGCGTCGACCCTGAACCTGGTCCGAGCCTTCACCAAGGGCGGGTTCGCCGATCTCTCGCGGGTCCACGCCTGGACCCAGGAGTTCGTCGAGCACGAGCAACGAGGGCCAGCGCTACGACCAGCTCGCCCAGCGAGATCGACCGGGCCCTGCGCTTCATGCGGGCCTGCGGCGTCGACACCGAGAACACCGCCGCGCTGCACGAGGTCGACGTGTACACCAGCCACGAAGCCCTGCTGCTCGGCTACGAAGAAGCGCTGACCCGGCAGGACTCCCTCACCGGCGGCTGGTACGACTGCTCGGCCCACATGCTGTGGATCGGCGAACGGACCCGCAACGCTCGACGGTGCCCACGTCGAGTTCCTCCGCGGCGTCGGCAACCCGATCGGCTGCAAGATCGGCCCCGACACCACGCCCGAGTACGTGCTCGAGCTGTGCGAGACGCTGAACCCGGCTCGGGTTCCCGGCCGGCTGACGCTGATCTCCCGGATGGGCGCCGACAAGGTCGAGGACGGCCTGCGCCCGTTGCTTCGGGCGGTCCGCGAGGCCGGTCATCCGGTGGTCTGGGCCTGCGACCCGATGCACGCCAACACCTTCACCTCGTCCGGCGGGCGCAAGACCCGCCATTTCGAGGACATCTGCGCCGAGATCGCCGGGTTCGTCGCCGCCCATCGGGCCGAGGGCACCTGGCCCGGCGGCATCCACGTGGAGCTCACCGGCGAGAACGTCACCGAATGCCTCGGCGGGGCCGAGAAGATCCTCGACGCCCAGCTCGACGAGCGCTACGAGACGGTGTGCGATCCCCGCCTCAACGCTCGCCAGTCGCTCGACCTGGCGTTCCGCGTCGCCGAGTTGATGCGCGACACCGGCGTCGCCTGACCGCGCACCCCGTGACCGAAGATCCCTCGCGGTTCGCTCGACGACGGAGCAGGCGCTCCGAGTGGTCGAATCGTGGGCCGTTCCCCACGTCGCCGCCGCGGTCCGGGTCGCCGGTGAGCCAGTCGCCGCTCATCGGCCCTGCTCGATCGACCGCTTCCGGCTGGCCTCGATCAGCAAGGTGCATCACGGCATACGCGGTGCTGATCGCCGTCGAAGAAGGCACAGTCGGCCCTCGACGACCCTGTCGGGCCCGCCCGGGTGCACGGTGCGGCATCTGCTGGCCCACGCCGGCGGGTTGCCCTTCGACGGTCCGAAGCCCATCGCCCCGGTCCGGCGTTCGGCGGATCTACTCCAACACGGGCTACGACCTGCTCGCCGACCACGTTGCCGACGAGCTCCGGGCTGCCGTTCGCCGACTACGTCAGCGAGGCGGTCCTTCGAGCCGCTCGGCATGCACGACGACCGACGTCGCGGGCTCGGCCGGCCAAGGGCTTCCGTTCGACCGCTCACCGACCTCGATGCGGTTCGTCGGCGAACTGCATCGAGCCGACGCTGCTCGACCGAGCCAGCTGGTCTGCCGCGTGCGACGGCCCAGTTCCCCGACCTGAGCGGCGTCGTTCCCGGAGTCGGACGCTTCCATCCGTGCCCGTGGGGTCTCGGCCCCGAGCTCCGCGGCGACGAAGCAGCCGCACTGGACCGGCACCGAGAACTCACCGGACACGTTCGGGCACTTCGGCGGGGCCGGCACGTTCTTCTGGGTCGACCCGGCGACGCGCCGGTCGCGCTGGTCGTGCTCACCGATCGGGAGTTCGGTGACTGGGCCCTCCGAGCGTGGCCCGCGTTCTCCGATACCGTGCTGGCGTCGGTGAGTTCACGCCGACCGTCGACCGACACGAGGGGGTGACGTCGTGAATCCCTGGCGCCCGACCAGGGCGATCGAGTGCGGGTCAGCCAGCTCGGCGAAGGTGGCATCCCCGAGGTCCGCTACGGCTGGGTCGACAGCGCCGAAGGCCTGCACGCCGTGGTGCTGTTCGACGGCGATCTCGGCTCCGAGGTCGTGCACCTCGGCACGGTCCAGCCCGTCGAGGTCACCACCGTCCAACTCGTGCTGCGCCGGTCGGGACCTGCTCGACGACCCCGAGCTGCGCCGCGGGCTGGTGAAGATGTGGCAGGCGGAAGCCGACCTCGCCGGTCTCGCATGTCGACGCGCTTCCAGGACTACGGCGACGGCAACCCCACCGGCGCCGGCCAAGTTCGCACTCGGCGAGGTGATCGCGGGGGCTCGGCGTACCTGCTCGTCGCCGGGCTCTCCCCACCGATCACCCCTACCGTGTACGTGCGGGCCGGAGCCGCTGCTTCAGCTGAGGCGTTCGATGATCATCGCCAGGCCCTGGCCGCCGCCGACGCACATCGTCTCGAGCCCGTAGCGGCCGTCGGTGGTCTGCAGACCGTTGATGAGGGTGGTCATGATCCGGGCGCCGGTCTGGCCGAACGGGTGGCCGAGGGCGATGGCGCCGCCGTGCACGTTGAGCTGATCGGCATGTGATGCCCGAGGTGCTTGGCCGACGGGACGACCTGGGCGGCGAACGCCTCGTTGATCTCGACCAGGTCGATCTGGTCGATCGTCAGCCCGGCGCGGGCGAGCGCCTGGCGGCTGGCCTCGATCGGGCCGAGGCCCATGATCTCGGGGTTGAGCCCCGACACGCCCGACGACGACGAACCGGGCGAGCGGGGTGAGCCCGAGCGCCTTGGCCTTGGTGTCGCTCATCACCATCACCGCGGCGGCGCCGTCGTTCAGCGGGCAGGCGTTGCCGGCCGTGACCTTGCCGTCGGGGCGGAACACCGGCTTCAGCCCGGCGAGGCCCTCGGCCGTGGTGCTCGGGCGGGGGCAGTCGTCGGTCGACGACCACGGTGCCGTCGGGCAGCGTGATCGGGGTGATCTCGCGCTCGAAGAAGCCCGAGGCGATCGCCGCGCCGGCCCGCTGCTGGGACTGCGAGCGCGTAGGCGTCCATCTCCTCGCGGGTGACGCCTTCGGCCTCGCACCACGTTCTCGGCGGTCTGGCCCATGGCGATGTAGATGTCGGGCAGGCCCTCGGCGCAGGTCCCACGACGGCTGGCCCGCCACTCGGCGCGGGCCTTGCGTGCGGGCGCCGGCATCTTTGAAGATCGGGTTCGGGGCGGTGTCGGAGACACCGAGGCCGTAGCGGCTGACGCACTCGACGCCGGCCGCGATGAAGCAGTCGCCCTCGCCGGCCTTGATGGCGTGGGCCGCCATGCGGATCGTCTGCAGGCTCGACGAGCAGTACCGGTTGACCGTGGCCCCGGGAACGTCGTCGAGCCCGGCGAGGATGGCGGCCACCCGGGCGATGTTGAATCCCTGCTCGCCGGCCGGCTGGCCGCAGCCCATCAGCAGATCCTCGACATCGTCCGCCGACACCTGGGGCACCTTGGCCATCAGGGCCCGCACGATCTGGGCCGACAGATCGTCGGGTCGGATGCTGATCATCGAGCCCTTGTTGGCTCGACCGATCGGGCTCCGAGCGGTTGCGACGATGACTGCCTCGGGCATGGGATCTCCTGTTCGACGAGGTGTTCGGTCGAACGCAGAGATCGTAGGGCTACCGGCGGGTAACGGCAGATTCGGGCCGACCGCGACACCGACGCGGCGCCCTCACGCCGTGTCGATCGACCACGAACGCCTCGGCGAGCCGGCCCGGCGCCATCCCGAACCGCTCGGCCGTAGCCGCTCAACCAGCCCCGGACCATCGTCTCGATGCCGGTCGGGTCCGGGTGCTGGCTCTCGTGGCGCAGCAGCGCCGCCACCTTGCGGTCGACCTGATCGGTGACGTCGACGGCGTGGGTGGGCGTCGGGTCCGGCCATCATCCAGACCTCGGGAACGGTCCACGCCTCGAGCCCCTCCTCCTCGAGCAGCTCGGTGAACGTGAAGGGGTTGCGCGCAGTCGGGGTACACGGCGCAGAGCGCGGCCTCTCCCGGCCGCCAGGTGGTCGGGGTGGCTGGCGTAGATCCGTGCGTAGTTGCGCTCCGGCGATCTGCAGCACGCACCCGCTGGGGACGCACCTGGCGGATCACCCGCGAGATGTCGCGGCGCAGCCCCAGCGTGGCCTCGACCCGACCGTCGGGGTAGCCGAGGAAGACGAGCCGGTCGACCCCGACCTCCTTGGCGGCGCGGGTCTGCTCGTCGCGCCGGATGCCGGCGATCGCCGACCGAGGAATGTCGGGATCGAAGCCGCCGGCATCGCCGTCGGTGACGATGCAGTAGACGACCTCGATCCCTGCCGTGGTCCAGGTCGCGACCGTGCCGGCCGCCCCGAAGTCGACATCGTCGGGATGGGCCGTGACCACCAGCACTCGCTCGACCTCGTCGTCATGCAGCATGGTGTCGAGGTTACGCAGCTCCGACTCGGCAGGCGACGCCATGCCTCGTACGATTCCAGCCATGTCCACGTCGTCCGGCTCACGTCGCGGCTCTCCGAGATCCACCTCTCCGATCCGGAGTTCTGGATCCAGGACCACGCCTACCGCGACGCCGCGTTCGCCACCCTGCGCGCCGAGGCGACCGGTCTCGTTCCACAAGGAGTGGGAGTTCGAGGACAACCCGTTCCCGGTGGGCCCGGGCTACTGGGCGCTCACCAAGCACGACGACATCTGGCACGTCAGCCGCAACCCCCAGCTCTTCTGCAGCGGGCGGGGCACCAACATCGGCGACATGACCGCCGAGCTCAACGAGTTCTTCGGATCGATGATCGCGATGGACGACCCGAAGCACTTCCGACTCCGCAGCATCGTCTCGCGAGCGTTCACCCCCAAGGAGGTCGCCAAGGTCGAGGAGTACGTGAAGGACAAGGCCAAGCTCTGCATCGATCGCCTCATCGAGACAGTTCCCCGACCGCGACCTGCGACTTCGTCAAGCGAGGTCGCGGCACCGATGCCGTTGCAGATCATCTGCGAGATGATGGGCATCCCGCCCGAGGACGAAGCCCAGATCCTCGCCTGGACCAACGTCATCCTCGGCGTCGGCGACCCGGAGTACGTCACCAGCTTCGAGGACCTGATGAACGTCGCGCTCGGGATGTTCATGTACGCCCAGGCGCTCGGCGAGGACCGGGTGCAGAACCCGCGCGACGACATGACCTCGATCATGATGAACGCCGAGGTCGACGGCGAGCGACTCACCGCCCAGGAGTTCGGATCGTTCTTCATCCTGCTCGTCGTGGCCGGCAACGAGACCACCCGTACCGCGATCAGCCACGGCATGAAGGCGCTCACCGACTCACCCCGACCAGCGCAAGATCTGGTTCGACGACTTCGCCACCCACACCCGGACCGCGGTGGAGGAGATCGTGCGCTGGGCGACCCCGGTCATCCACTTCCGCCGCACCGCCGTCGAGGACACCGAGATCCGCGGCGTGCCGATCAAGGCCGGCGAGAAGGTCGTGATGTTCTACGACTCCGGCAACCGCGACGACGAGCATCTTCGCCGACCCGTTCACGTTCGACGTCCGTCGCCCGCCCCACGCCGGCCCAGATCGGATTCGGCGCCGGCGGCCCCCACTTCTGCCTCGGTGCCAACCTGGCCCGTCGCGAGATCGGCGGTGATGTTCGACGAGATCCGGCGCCGGGTTCCCGACCTGCGCGTCGCCGGCGACGCCCGACTACCTGCAGAGCGCGTTCATCAACGGCGTCAAGCGCATGCCCTGCACGTGGTGAGCGACGAACGCGCTCGCACCGGTGCGCGATCCTCGTCACCAACGACGACGGCATCGATTCCGTCGGGCTCCACGTCCTCGCCCGGGCCATGCGCGCCGCTCGGCGAGGTGGTGGTCGCCGCGCCCGACACCGAGTACTCCGGGGCGTCGGCCGCGATTCGGGGCGCTCCACCTCATGCGGCCCGAGATCCACCGCGTCACGATCGACGGGCTCGACGAGTGTCTGGTCGGTCACCGGGCCGCCCGCGCTGTGCGTCATGTTCTCCCGGCTCGGCGCCTTCGGGCCGCCGTTCGATCTCGTGGTGTCCGGCATCAACCCGGGCGCCAACGTCGGCCGGGCGGTGTACCACTCGGGCACCGTCGGCGCCGCGCTCGACGGCCCGCAACGGTGGCACCTCCGGGAGTCGCGGTCAGCCAGGACGTCACCGTCGGCAGTATCGAGGGCCAGGCGTGGGACGAGATGATCGCCAACATGCGGTGGGACACGGCGGCCGACCGTCGCCGTCGAGGTGGTCGCGCGGGGTGCTCGCCGCCGCCGCCGACCGAGCCGGCGCTGGTCAACGTGAACGTGCCGAACCTGCCGATCGACGAGATCAAGGGCTGGCGCCACACCGAGTTGGCCTTGCTGCCCGGCCGAGCGTTCAGCGGGGTCACGCTCGAAGCCGAAGATCGGCCACGAACATGCGTTCCGACGTGCGGCCTGCGCTGGGGCGAACCGATCGATCTCCCGATCGAGTCCGACACCGGCGCGGTCCAAGCCGGGCTAGTCTCGATCACCTGGCTCGGACGGGTGGAGCCCGTGCCGCCCGACCGCGACGCCGGCGTCATCGGGGCGCTCACCGAGATGATGGGCCCGGCTCAGGACTCCTGAGGATCGAGCTCGCCGGTGCCGTAGTGCCGGCGGCACAGCAACTCGTAGCGCACCACGTCGCCGAACAGCGGCTGCTCGGTCTCGGGGTCGGTGTCGCCGACCACCACCGTCTCGCCCTCGTAGACGACTCGCCCGTTCACGAGCCGGGCGTTGTGGGTCGCCCGCTGCCCGCACCAGCACCGCGCCTCGACCTGCATCGGCGACCCGTTCGTCGGCGATCTCGAGCAGCCGTTTGGTGCCCTCGAACAGCAGCCCGCGGAAGTCGGTGATCAGCCCGAACGCGTACACGTCGACGCCGAGCTCGTCGACCACCCGGGCGAGCTGGTCGCACTGCGCCGGCGTGTAGAACTGCGCTTCGTCGCAGATCAGGAACTGCAGCGGCCCGTGCTGGACGGCGAGCTCGAACAAGTCGAGGTCGGGCTCCACCTCGATGGCCGGCGACGACACGCCGAGCCGGCTGGTCACCTGGGTGCCGTCACGATCGAGCATCGTCAGCAGCAGGCCCTTGGCGTGGCGCTGGCCGAGGTTGTGATGGATCTGCAGCGCGACCGTGCTCTTCCCCGAGCCCATCGTGCCGAAGGAGAAACGCAGGGTTGCCATGCCGGGTGGGGCCGCCGGGTCAGAACAGTCGGGCGGTCAGCTTCTTGCGGTATGCCGCGGTGCGAGGGTCGAGCGGTCCCATCAGCTCCAGGATGTCGACGTACTGCTGGCGGGCTTCGTCGTCGGCCTTCACCTGGTCGAGCAGGGTGTCGAGCTGGGCTTCGTAGTCGTCGGTCGGTCTGGTCGACAACCGGGCCGCGGCGGCGACGTGGCGCACCGCGTCGTTCTCGGGGATCCGATCCAGCAGCGCGAGGGCTTCGTCCGGTCGTCCGGCATCGACCAGGAGCTGGGCGAGGGCCACCACCGCGGCCTCGTTGCCCGGCTCGATCTCGAGCGACCTTGCGCAGGCTCGCTTCGTCGCCGGCGTCGAGCAGCGATTGGAGCACCTGGGCTTCCGGCTGACGGGACCGAGCGAGTCGACGAACGCCTGGACCTCGTGCTCCGGCAACGCCCCGACGAACCCGTTCGACCACCGCGCCCTGGTCGAGGGCATACACGGCGGGGATCGACTGCACCTGGAACGCCTGGGCGATCTGCGGATTGGCATCGACATCGACCTTGACCAGCACCACCTGGCCGTTGGTGGCATCGGTGACCCGTTCCAGGATGGGCCCGAGGGTTCGGCACGGGCCGCACCACTCGGCCCAGAGGTCGACGATCACCGGGGTGTTCATCGAACGGTCGATGACCTCGGTCTGGAAGGTGGCGTCGGTGACATCGATGGCCATGGCGCCGACGATACCGGTCGATCCGGGCCACCGAACCGACCGGAACGCCGCTCGGCGTTCTTCTGAGTGCACGCCGCGTTTGGGATCGGACGTTCGACGCACCATCCTGGAGGGGTGGACTCCAGAGTGAGGTGGCGGCCGTAGATGACAGGCGTCGTGGAATGGCTCGAACGACCCCAGCTCCGATCGCCGGTGCTGGTGGTCATGTTGACCGGCTGGATCGATACCAGTGGGGTCGCGGCGGCCGCGATGACGGCGGTCGAGGCGAGCTGCCAGTCACGCACCATCGCCCGGTTCGATCGGGACACCTTCATCGACTACCGGGCGCGACGGCCGACGATGGAGATTCGTGAGGGCGTCAACTCCGGGCTCGTGTGGCCCGACATCGAGCTCAAGGCAGGCATCGACCGGGAGGGCAACGACGTCCTCACGCTGTCGGGACACGAACCCGACGCGGCCTGGGAGCTGTTCTCGCGGCGAGGTCGTCGCTGCTGCAGCCGAGCTGGGCGTCGTGCGCATGATCGGGCTCGGGGCCTACCCGTTCGCGGCACCCCACACCCGGCCGGCCCGGTTGTCGACCACCTCACCCGATGCCGAGCTACACCGAGTCGCTCCCGTATCTGCGCACGTCGGTCGACGTGCCGGCAGGCGTGTGCGCAGTGCTCGAGCACGCGTTCCATGCCGTTGGCATCCCCGCGCTCACGCTGTGGGCGCAGGTTCCGCACTACGTGTCGGCGATGTCGTACCCCACCGCTTCGGTGTCGTTGCTCGAGGCCTTGCGCCAGGTCGAGGGCCCGGTGTGTGACAGCACCGCCCTGCGGAGCGAGTCGATCGTGCAGCGACAACGCCTCGACGACCTGGTCGGCGCCAACGACGAGCACGCGGCGATGGTCCGCCAACTCGAGCAGGCCTACGACCACCAGGTCTCGGCCTCCCCGCTGGAAACGAACCACCCGAGCATCGCCGAGAGCGGTCCGATGAACGTCGATGAGATCCCGTCGGCCGACGAGCTCGCCGCCGAGCTCGAACAGTTCCTGCGCGATCAGGGTCCGAACTGAGCCCAGGCCGCTCGCTACTGTCGGCCGATGCTGGTCGATGGCGGTCTGAACACTGATCTCTCCAAGGTGCCCGAAGCTGGCCCGCGCCGCCGAGGCGTTCGGCTACTCGGGGGTGTGGACCGCCGAGACGAGCCACGACCCGTTCCTCCCCCACGTGCTGGCCGCCGAGCACACCTCCACCATCGAGCTCGGCACGTCCATAGCGGTGGCATTCGCACGCAGCCCGATGCTGCTCGCCAACATCGGCTGGGACCTGCAGGCGTACTCGAAGGGCCGGTTCGTGCTCGGCCTCGGTTCCCAGATCAAGCCGCACATCGAGAAGCGGTTCTCGATGCCGTGGAGCAAGCCGGCGGCCCGGATGCGCGAGCTGATCCAGGCCATCCGCGCGATCTGGGCGTGCTGGGAGGACGGCACGAAGCTCGACTTCCGTGGCGAGTTCTACCGCCACACGCTGATGACGCCGTTCTTCACCCCGAACGCGGCCGAGCTCCAGCCGTTCGGGCCGCCCAAGATCTTCCTCGCCGGTGTCGGCGAGCTGATGACCGAGGTCGCCGGCGAGGTGTGCGACGGCTTCATCTGCCACGGCTTCACCACCGAGCGGTACCTCCGCGAGGTGACCCTGCCGGCGCTCGAGCGGGGCCGGGCGAAGGCCGGCAAGACCATGGACGGCTTCGAGATCGTCGGCCCGAGCTTCGTGGTCACCGGCCTCCGACGAGGCAGGAGATGGCGGCCGCCACCGCCGGCACCCGCCAGCAGATCGCGTTCTACGGCTCGACCCCTGCGTACCGTCCGGTGCTCGATCTCCACGGCTGGGGCGGGTTGCAGGAGCGAGCTCAACACGCTGTCGAAACAGGGCAAGTGGGTCGAGATGGGCGACGCTGATCGACGACGAGATCCTCAACACCTTCGCGGTCGTCGGCGAGCCCGAGGCCGATCGCCCCGGAGCTGCGGCCGCCGCTACGGCGACGTCATCCAGCGGATGTCGCTCTACACGCCGTACGCGAGCGAGCCGGACCGGTGGCGCGGCGTCCTCGACGCCCTGAAAGCGATCTGACGCCCGCGCCTCCGGGACCGGCGACCGGCGACCGGCGACAATCAGGCGAGGACCGAGAGGATCTCTTGCAGGTACTCCTCGCGGCACTTGGCGCGTTGCAGCTTGCCGCTCGAGGTCTTGGGCAGCGTGCCGGGCTGCACCAGGATGACATCGCGTGGCGGCAGGCCCGACACGTCGAGGGTTGCGGTGTGGATGGCGTGGCGCACCGCCTCGGGCTCCTCCGTGCGGGCCTCGGCCACCACCACCACGGTCTCCTTGCCCTTGTAGCCCTCGACCCCGAAGGCGATCACGTTCCCGGCCCGTACACCGTCGAGCCCACCGACCGCCCGCTCGATGTCCTCGGGGAACACGTTGCGGCCACCGACGATGATCACGTCCTTGATCCGTCCGCAGAGCACGAGCTCGCCGTCGACCAGGTAGGCCAGGTCGCCGGTGCACAGCCAGCCGTCGTGGAACAGTGCGGCGGTCGCCTCCGGGCGTTTGTAGTAGCCGGGTGTCACTGACGTGCCGCGGATGAGCAGCTCGCCCACGTGCCGCTCGGGGAGCTCGGCGCACGGTCTCGGGATCGGCGATCCGGAACTCGAGTCCGGGGACCGCCCGGCCGAGCAACGGCAAGCGCCGGACCCGCAACGCTTCGTCGTCGGGGCTGGTGATCTCGACCGGCTTGGCCACGCGATCCCGTTCGAGCACTATCCGGTCGACGGCGTCGCACACCATGCCCCGCATGGGCGGCGGGAATGCCCCGCCGATGGCCACCTCGGCCATGCCGAACGCGGGGAACACTGCACCCGGCGGGAACCCCACCTTGGCAGCCTCCGCGACGAAGGCCTCGACAGCGGCGGGATCGACCGGCTCGGCGCCGCTCAATGCAATCCGCATCGCCGACAGATCGAGCCCGTGCATCCGCTTGAGCGCCCGGGTCGCGAGCACCCACGAGAAGTTCGGACCGGCGGTGGCCGTGCCGCGATGGTCCGACAACCACTGCATCCAGTTCCCCGGATGGGCGAGGAAGTCCTGGGGCGCGGACTGCACGAGCTGGCAGCCGAGCGTGATCGGCAGCGCGAACAGCCCGACCAGACCCATGTCGTGGTAGAGCGGCAACCACGACACGGCCACATCGTCGGCGGTGATCTGGCCGGCCTCGGCGATGGCGTCGAGGTTGGCACCCAACACCCGATCCGGGATCATCACGCCTTTGGGTTCGCTCGTGGAGCCGCTCGTGTACTGGAGGATCACGAGCCGCTCGGGATCGTGCGGGGGGATTTCGAGCGCCTCGGCCCCCGGGTTCCCCGGGCCCGCCAGCACGGCCGCCATCGCCTCGGTGGGCGGGTCGCCGGCCACCGGTTCGTAGAACGCGGCCAGTGCGTCGTCGATGAGCAGCAACTTGGCGTCGCCGTGTCGGATCCTGCCCCGTGTCGAGCTGACGAACGCTTCGATCGACGCCATCCGCATCGGTAGCGGGAGGACCATGCTGGCCGCGCCGGCCAGCCAGCAGCCTTGGATGATGGTCACGAGCGCCCGGCTCGTGGGGCCCAGGATCGCGACGTGATCGCCCGGGACGATGCCTCGTGCCTGCAGTGCGGCCCCGACCGCTCGGGCTTCGTCGTGGAGCTGGCGCCACGGGACGAACGAGTCGCCGTCGTGGGCGGCGACCGATGCGCCGACGAACCGGATGCCGGTCGGCCGGTCGGCCGAACGTTCGAGGCGCTCGAGGATGGGGACAGGGCTCATGGTGGTTGCGACGGTAACAACCGGCGGCAGCCCGGGTGAGCCTCGTAGAGTTGCTGCGCCCCCTCGGGCCGCCGGCGGCCCTTTCCAGGAGTTGAGTGTTGATGGCCAACGACAGCAGCGACGCACCCCCCTACCGGTACTCCGCCCGCCTGGCGCAGCAGATCGAGTCGCGCTGGCAGGAACGCTGGGACGACGCGAAGACGTTCGAGGCGCCGAACCCGGCCGGGCCGCTCGGCGACGCCGATCGGCTGGCGGGTCGCGCCAAGTTGTTCGTGCTCGACATGTTCCCGTACCCGTCGGGAACCGGGCTGCACGTGGGGCATCCGCTCGGCTACATCGGCACCGACGTGTTCGGGCGCTACCGGCGGATGAAGGGCGACAACGTCTTGCACTCGATCGGGTACGACGCCTTCGGTCTCCCGGCCGAGCAGTACGCCATCGACACCGGCACCCACCCGCGGGTGCGCACCGAGGAGAACATCGCCACGATGCGCCGCCAGTTGCGGCGGCTCGGGTTGGCCCACGACCAGCGGCGCTCGGTGGCCACCACCGACGAGTCGTACTACCGCTGGACCCAATGGATCTTCCTGCAGATCTTCAATGCCTGGTACGACACCGACGCTGGTCGAGCCCGGCCGATCGGCGAGCTGGTCGCCTCGTTCGAGTCGGGTGAACGGCCCGTGCCCGCGAGCGTGCCGTGGGGTGATCTCGACCCCCAGGGCCGACGGGAGCTCATCGACAGCTACCGCCTGGCGTACGTCAACGAAGCGCCGGTGAACTGGTGCCCGGGGCTCGGCACGGTCCTGGCCAACGAGGAGGTCACCGCCGACGGTCGATCCGACCGCGGCAACTATCCGGTGTTCAAGCGTCAGATGCGCCAGTGGATGATGCGCATCACCGCGTACGCCGACCGGTTGATCGACGACCTGGACCACCTGGACTGGCCAGAGTCGATCAAGACGATGCAGCGGAACTGGATCGGGCGCTCGCACGGGGCGCGGGTCGACTTCAGCTCCCCCGCCGGACCGATCACCGTGTTCACCACCCGGCCCGACACCTTGTTCGGGGCGACGTTCATGGTGCTGGCGCCGGAGCACCCGATGGTGGAGGCGCTCACCACACCGGAACATGCCGAAACAGTCGCCGCCTACCGTCGCGACGCCGGCGCCAAGAACGACATCGCCCGGCAGGTCGAGGATCGCGAAAAGACCGGCGTGTTCACCGGCTCGTTCGCCGTCAATCCGCTCAACGGCGAGCAGATCCCGGTGTGGATCGCCGACTACGTGCTCACCGGCTATGGAACGGGCGCGATCATGGCGGTGCCCGCGGGCGATCAACGCGACTTCGAATTCGCCCGCGCGTTCGGCCTGGCGATCGTCGCCATCCAGCAGCCGCCCGCCGCATGGTTCGCAGAGCACGGGCTGGAGCCCACGCTCGATACGTCGCGTTGGCCGGTGGCCTACGTGGGCGAAGGCGCGTTCGTGAACTCCAGCAACGACTCGCTCCATCTCGACGGCGAGCGCAGCGTCGCCGATGCCAAGTCGCTGACCAACGCCTGGTTGGCCGAGCACGGCCATGGCGAGGGCACCATCAACTACCGGTTGCGCGACTGGCTGTTCGCCCGGCAGCGCTACTGGGGTGAGCCGTTCCCGATCCTGTGGGACGACGACGGCAACCCGCATTCGGTGCCCGACGATCAGCTGCCCGTGACGCTTCCCCCGCTCGACGACTTCAAGGCGCGGCTCGGCGACCCGAACGACGCCGACAGCGAACCCGACCTGCCGCTCGGGCGCGTGGAGAGCTGGGCGCATGTCACCCTCGATCTCGGCGACGGTCCCAAGCACTACCGGCGCGATCTCAACGTGATGCCGCAGTGGGCCGGCTCTTGCTGGTACGAGCTGCGCTACCTCGACCCCACCAACGAGGATCGCTTCGTCGATGCAGCGGTGGAGCAGTACTGGATGGGCCCCAAGGGCCCCGGCCACCCGGGTGGGGTCGACCTCTACGTCGGCGGCGTCGAGCACGCCGTGCTGCACCTGCTGTACGCCCGCTTCTGGCACAAGGTGCTGTTCGACCTCGGTCATCTGACGTCGTGGGAGCCGTACTACCGCCTGTTCAACCAGGGATACATCCAGGCCGCCGCCTACACCGACGAGCGCGGCATCCACGTCGAGGCGAGCGCGGTGGTCGAGGCGGCCGACGGCACGTTCATGTTCGAGGGCCGGCCGGTCACGCGAGAGTTCGGCAAGATGGGCAAGAGCCTGAAGAACGCCGTCACCCCCGACGACATGTACGACGAGTACGGCGCCGACACGCTCCGGCTCTACGAGATGGCGATGGGTCCGTTCGACGCCTCGCGCCCATGGAGCACCCGCGACATCGTCGGGATGTACCGCTTCCTGCAGCGCGTGTGGCGCAACCTGATCGACGAGATGTCGGGCTCGGTGCTGGTTGCCGATGGCCCGGCCGATCCTGAGACGTCACGTCTGCTCCACTGCACCATCGAGGGCGTCGCGGCCGACTACCAGCACCTCCGGTTCAACACCGCGATCGCCAAGCTGATCGAGCTGAACAACCACCTCACCAAGGTGGCCAGCCGCGGCGCGGCCATCCCCCGCACGGTGGCCGAGCCGTTCGTGTTGATGCTGGCCCCGCTCACTCCGCATGTCGCCGAGGAGCTGTGGGCCGCGCTGGGTCACGCCGAGAGCCTGTCCTACACCCCGTTCCCGGTCGCCGACCCGGCGTTCCTGGTCGCCGACACCGTGGAGTATCCCGTGCAGGTGAACGGCAAGGTCCGCGGCCACATCACCGTGGCCGCCGAAGCCGATGCGGCCGCGGTCGAAGCGGCCGCGCTCGCCGACCCAAAGGTGATCGCCGCCCTCGACGGCAAGCTCCCCAAGAAGGTCATCGTCGTCCCGGGCCGAATGGTCAACATCGTCGTCTGACCCGGTTCGCTCGTAGGTCCACGTCCGCCAGCTGTGTCCGCCAGCTGCGTCCGCCGGGTCGCGTCGTCGGGTCCGGTCCGATCGGCGGGCCGAAGCGTGGGCTTTCCTCCCCTGAATGCCGGAGCCACGCGCGTCGGGCCAGGTCAGTTCTGATCGGGGGCAAACAGGGGAGGGAACGCCACGTTTGGATGCCCGACCGGTGATGAAGTGCCCTGCCGATCGGGCGCCGGGCGCGAGTGTGGTCAGCGGGCCTCGACGGTGCCGATGAACAACCCGAGCGCGGTGCGGTTGAGGCCGTGGTCGACATCGTGGCCACGGCCACTGTCGGCTCCCGAGTCGACCCGGTCGTACCAGACCCTGCCGAACCCGATGGCGTCTTCCAACGTGGTGACCACTCCATCGGTGGGTGCGACCGGCACCACGTGGTCGAGGTCGCCCTGGGCGATGTAGACGGGTGGATCGGTTGGGTCGGCCCAGGTGTGCGGTGAGGCCTCGGCAACGAGCTCCGGGTCGCACCCGGCCATCGACGGGCAACCGAGGAACTCCAGGATCATCTCTGCGCCACCAGCGGTGTACGACGCGAACCCTTCGAGATCGGTCGGCGCGGCCAACGAGACGATGCCGGCCGGGGTGGGATCGATCGCCGCGAGATCCGCAGGGAGGTCGGCGGCGGCGAGCGCTCCGCCCGACAGACCGGCCAGCAGCGCGAGATGGGCGCCCGAGCTGAACCCGGCCGCGACCAGCCGACGCCCGTCCACGGCGTAGTCACCCGCGTGCGCCTTCACCCAGCGCATCGCCAGATCGGTGTCCTGGGCGGCGGCGGGGTACAGCGCCTGGCCCGAGAGCCGATAGCGCACCGAGAACACCGTGTAGCCGTCGCGTTCGATGAGATCGCGAATGACCGGGGGCAGCTCGTTCTCGTCACCGAACACCCACCCGCCGCCGTGGAGCCACACGATCGCCCGCCGGTTGGTCGGGCGCGACGACGGTCGGAACACGTCGAGCACCTGGTCCGGCTCGGAGCCGTACGCCAGGTCGTCGACGACGCGTCGGGGCGTCCCGACGGTCGCCGACAACGAGTCGATCGGCCGAGGGTCGCTCACTTCGCATGCCGAGGCGCCCACCATCGCGAGGGCGCCGGCGATCAAGCAGCGGCCACGGTTTCGTCGGGTTCTGCGCTCCACGCAGGGAAGAGACGGCTCCTTGCCGGCGGCCTGACGAATGCCCTACTCAAGATTCGCTCCGGCCGTCAGCCGCCGAGCGTGGCCCCGACGATCAAGCGGTGGTCCGCAACCACTCCGTGGGGCCGATCGCGAAATGGGGCGATGCACCGGGGTCGATGGCGGTGAGGGCGAGCACCAGGTCCTCGATGGCCAGTGACACACATCCACTCGTCGGCTTGGCGACCGTGCCGTTGTAGGCATGACGATGTAAGAAGATGGCGGCGGCATAGGGCGTCTCACCGGGCGCATCGCCCGAGACCGACGGTTCGTTGTTCGCCCCGATCACCGCGGCGTGGACGTAGGAACCGGTGAAGCTCGGCAGGTACTCGTCGCCGGCACCGGCGCACGCCGTGCTCTTGAACAGGTGGTTGTAGGTGGACTGCCCAGGCGTGGCGCCCCAGCAGTCACCGGGCTGCACGGACCGGTACGTCCCCCGCACCCCGGGGTCGGGACCGTTGCCGAAGAACTGGAACGCCTGGCCGTCCCAGGCGGTGGTGGTGCCGAGCGGGAACACGCCGGCCGGCGTGGTGCCGTCGCCGCTGCGCCGCTCGAGCAGCGGACGGGTGCCGGTCCGCCCGACCAGTGCCTCACGGTCACCGATCCGGCACGACCAGGTCCCGTCGGGGCGTCGGGTGGCGAGATCGAACCGGCCGGCCGTCGCCGACCACGAATCGGTCCGGGTGACGATCCACTGGCCGACTTCGGGGTGGCGCGAGGCGAGAGCCTCCACGGTGTCGAGATCGCAGGTCTGGCCCTGCCCGGCGGCGACGCCACGGATCGCGCCGGAGGTCGCGGTGCCGGAGACCGTCAGTTGCGTGACGGCCATCGTCGCCCGCCGGGGAACGCTCGGCTGGTCGATCCCTGCCGGCGCCGAGCGGGGAGCCTCGGGAGTGCCACACGCCGACAGACCGATCATCACGACCACCATCCAACGCAACGCTCCGAGACCTGGTGAGATCGCCGATCGGAAGTCCACATGCGTACCGTATCCCCGGCCGGTTTCGGGGAGCCTCTGTCCCGGCCGTTCACTGGGAGGATCGTCCGCCATGCACAACGCGTTCATGGATCGCTACGGGGTGCATCCCGACGTCGACGTTCGATCCCCCGGCCGGGTCAACCTGATCGGCGAGCACACCGATCACCAGCTCCTCCCCGTGATGCCGATGGCGATCGATCGTTCGATCCGTCTGCTGGGGGCGTCCGGCACGCCGGGGCGGCTCCGCGCCGCATCGCTCGCTCACGAGGGTGTCGCCGACATCGATCTCACCGCTGAGCTCCCGCCCGGCTCGGGATGGACGGTGTACCTGCATGCGGCGCTACGGACCCTGGCCGACCGCGTGGAGCTCCCGTCCCACGGTGCCCAACTCCTGCTCGAAGCCGACCTACCGAGCACCGGCGGGTTGAGCTCCTCGGCAGCGCTGCTCGTGGGGCTGTTGGAGACCCTGAACCGGTTGTGGTCGCTCGGCATCCGCCGCGACGAGCTCCCGGCGCTGGCCGGGCGGGCCGAGAACAGCATGGGGCTCGAGAGCGGTGGGATGGACCAAACGGTCATCTCGCTCGCTTCGGCCGGACATGCCTTGCGGATCGACTTCGCCCCGCTGCGTTGGGAACCGGTCCCGTTGCCCGCCGAGATGGCCATCGTCGCCGCCTACTCGGGCCAGACCGCCCACAAGGGCGAGGGGGCGAACCTCGCCTACAACTCGATCGTGGCCTCGTGTCGGGCGGCGGCACTCGTGCTCGCCCAACGGCTGGGGATCGACATCGACGGGCCGGTGGTCCTGCGAGCCGTTGCCGATCACCCCGATGCGGAAGCGGCGGCCCGAGAGCTCACCGACCACACCACGCCGGCGAAGGTGAGCGCCGAATTCGGCCTCGACCCGGAGCGGATCGTGCAGCTGACCGCCAAGCGTCTCCCGCTCGACCTTCCGCTCGACCTGCGCAACCGGGCCGTGCACGTGCTCAGTGAGACGCGCCGCGTCACGGAGGCCCAGGCCGCCCTCGTGGCCCGTGACACCGAGCGGTTCGGGCGACTGCTCGACGAGAGTCACGAGAGCCTGTGCCGGTTCGGCACCAGCTCCGAGGCGCTCGACCGGCTCACCAGCGCGATGCGCACGGCAGGGGCATTCGGCGCCCGAGTGACCGGCGCCGGTTTCGGCGGCTACGCCGTCGCGGCGGCCCCGCCGTCAATGGTGGGCGGGGTGATCGAGGCCGCGGTACGGGCCACCGGGGGGCCGGCATTCGAGGTCACGGCCGTCGCCGGGGTGGGCTGAGGGAACCGGGCCAGCACACGGTCGCGCACACTTCGGGCCGGCACCTCGATGCCCTCTCGAAGCATCCAGGCGAGCGGGAGCGCCAGTCCGAGGCTGAAGAGCGCGACAGCAGGGATCGGGTCGACGTGGCGGCGCACCTCTTCGATGATCGTGAGATGGATGAGGTAGAAGCCGTAGGAGATCTGGCCGAGCCACACGATCGGACCGGCGTTGAGCAGCCGACCCACCCGGGTTCCGGGGCAGGCCACCACGTGACGAAGGATGGCCACCGCCCCGAGCGACTGAACCGTGTAGCGCAGCGTCTCTCGAAAGCCGTCGTCACGCACCGCGAGACTCGCGAGGATCGCGAGGCCACCAACGAGCGCGGCGAGCAGGAGCCGACGATCAGAGCGCTCGCCTCGCTCGAGCGCCGGGTTGCCGAGCATCGCCGCGGCGCATCCGATGAGGAGCGAATCGACCCGGGTGTCGGTGCTGAACCCGCTGCGCACCGCTGACACGTCCAGCCCGAGCACCAAGAAGCACCGCCACAGCAGCACGACGCCACACAGGGCGACGAAGACCTGGCCGATGCGTCGAACGCTGCAGCCCGCCTTGGCGAGGGCCAGGAACAGCAGCGGGAAGAACACGTAGAAGTGCTCCTCGACCGCAAGCGACCACAGCACGCCGGGGCCGTCGACGAACTGCTCGGGGCGCAGGATGGCCCAGTAGTTCGTCACGTGGAGGGACTGGGCGACCACGATCGGGCGGCTCACCTCGCCACCGCCCATCCCGAACCACGTGCCCACCACCGTCAACAGGAGCACGACGTAGAACACCGGCAGGATGCGGAACACCCGGCGCACGTAGAACGCACCCAGCGAGATCCGACCGTCTCGTTCGAGCTCCGCCCGCAGCAGCGTGGTGATCAAGTAGCCGGAGATCACGAAGAACACCGTGACTCCCAGCCCACCCGGAACTCGGTCTTCGAGTCCCAGATGGGCCAGGAACACAATGGTGATGCTCGCCGCGCGCATCCCGTCGAGGGACGGGATGTCGAGAAGTCTCCGCGCTGACGTGCTCACTGGGGGATCCGCCTCCCGGTCGACGATAGGGGTTCAAGTTCGGCTCCACCCTGCGCCGATCGACTCACTTTGCGTGTACCCGACCTCCCTTGTCCAGACCGAGGAGCCGAGGCGCGCTCACGTGGCCGGACGGATGGTGGGCAGTCGCCGCACGGCATACACGATCACGAGCAAGAGACCGGCGGCAACCGTGGCGCCGGTGGCGAGCAGGTGGTAGCCCACGGCCTTGCGCACGAACCCCGACGAGAAACCGGCCAGGCCCCCGCAGAAGCTCATCATCAAGTCGGCGACCCCCTGGACCGACACCCGATCACGCTCGGGGACGCTCTCGGTGAGCAGGCTGCTGCCGCCGATCAACCCGAAGTTCCATCCGAGTCCGAGCGCCCACAAGGCGGGGAACAGCAGCTGCTCGACATCGCCCGAGACCGAGGCGAGCACCGTCGATGCGACGAGCACGATCGATCCGAGCCAGATCGCCGCAACGCGCCCGCGCCGATCGGCATAACGGCCGACGAGCGGGCTGAAGGCGTACATGCCGGCGATGTGCAACGAGACCACGAACGAGCTGACGCCCTCGTGTCCATGGAGCTTCAGGTGCACGGGCGTCATCGTCATCACCGCGACCATCACCACGTGCGAGATCACCATCGAGGCCACCGCGAGGCGGGCCATCGGGATGCCGGCGATCAATCGCATCACCTCGGCCACGGGGGCCCGCCGAACGGTGCCCTCCCCCACGGCGCCGGCGATCACGAGCGGATCCGGCCGGAGCCGCACCGCGGTGTTCACGAACGCCGCGCCGAGGAACAACGCGCTGAAGATCCACGGGCCGGTGTACTTCTCGAGCCCGAACCAGTCCTGGCCGGCTCGTTCGGCCGGGCCGATGAACAACGGCCCGAGCACGGCGCCGAACGTCGAGGCGAACACGATGCGACTCATCGCCTGGCTGCGTTCATCGGCCACCGCGAGATCGGTCGCCGCGTACCGGGCGAGGAGGTTCGCCGCCTGACCGTTGCCGTACAGGAACAGCCCGGGCAGGAACACCACGAGCGACCCCCACTGGGCGCCGAGCGCCCCGATGAGCGCCCCGACGACGGCGAGCCCGTACCCCTGTTGGAGTCCGGGACGTCGACCACTGCGCTGCATGCGCCGCGAGAGCAGCTGCACGTGCAACGCCGTCCCGATCGTGACGGTTGCCGAGGCGAGCCCGGCCCACGGCGTCTCTTGGCCCAGTGCGTCCTGGACCACGAACGCGCCGACGGTGACTGCGGAGGCCGAGCGCGGCCGAACCGGCCATCTGCCCGAGTGTCAGAGTTCTCAGAACCCGACGCTGCAGCGCAGCCCGTTCGTCGGCGGTCATCACGGGAGCGAGCGTCATTGGCCGGAAGTGTCGGCGAGATTGCGCTGGAGCCGCAAGAGCATTCCCGCGAGCTGCTGGCGATCGGCCCGGCTGAACCCCTCGCGGAGCCGGCTCCGCAGCGCGACATCGACTGCCGCGATCTCCCTGGCCGCCGCCGCCCCGACTTCGGTGAGCTCCAGTCGCCAGACCCGTCGGTCGGCGGCGTCGGGGAGTCGTTGGAGCATGCCGCGACCTTCGAGCTGGTCGACCATCGTGCCGGTCGCCGCCCGGCCCAGCCCGAGCCGGGACGCGAGCTGCGACTGGGTGTGCGGACCGAACTCGTTGAGGAAGGCGAGCGAGCTCGCCTGCGACAGGTTCAGCCCGAGGGGCGCAAGGCGATCGTCGTAGGCCTGACGGATGGCGCGCGCCACGCTCATCAACGTCGATTCCACGCGCAGCCAGGGTGACGCGTCGAGCTCGTGACCTCCGGAAGGCAGGGTCGTCATCGTATGGGACCATACAGTCCGACGCGCACCGGACGGAGGCCACGGGCGGGTTCGGCCCTGACCCTCGCGACTCCAGCTTCCCGCCTACCAGGACTTCCTCGCGACTTGATCGGCCGCGACCCCCGGCTCGCCGACCGAGCCGACACCGGAATAGTATGGCACCATACAGTTCTGAGCCGCTTGAGCCGGGCGGGCATCCGTTCGGACGACGAGGAGCCCCCGTGACCGACACCCTGTCCGCCGAGACCTTGTCCCCCGAGGACGCCGATGCCTTCCGCGCCCGGTGCCGGGCGTTCCTGGAGCAGCATGCCACGGGCATCGACTACGGCAACCGCAACGATCGCGGGGCTTCGTCGATCGCCGCGGCCAAGCGGTTCCAGCGCGCGCTCGCACGAAGCCGGCCTGGCCGGGCTCACCTATCCCACAGAGTACGGCGGCGCTGGTCTCACCCGGACCCACGACCGGATCTTTCGGGAGGAGTACGCCGCCTTCCCGGACATGACCTTCGAGCTGACGATCAGCCACGGCATGTGCCTCCCGGTGCTCAACCAGTTCGGCACCGAGGAGCAGAAGCGACGGTTCCTCCCCGACAACATCAGCGGGGCGACGCTGTGGTGCCAGATGTTCTCGGAGCCCGGCGCCGGCTCCGACGTCGCGAGCCTGCAGACCAAGGCGGAGCTCGACGGCGACGAGTGGGTGATCAACGGCCAGAAGGTGTGGACGACGCTCGCCCACGCCTGCGACTACGGCGTGATCATCGCCCGCACCAATCCCGACGCTCCGAAGCACGCCGGCATCTCGATGTTCGTCGTCGACATGCGCGCGCCGGGCGTGGAGATCCGCCCGATCCACCAGATCGACGGTGGCATGCACTTCAACGAGGTGTTCCTCACCGATGTCCGGATCCCCGCCGACTGGCTGCTGGGCGAGTTGAACAACGGCTGGAACCAGGCCACGGCGATGCTCATGTTCGAGCGCGTCGCCATCGGCACCGGTTCCACCAGCGGTGTCTCTCATCCGATGACCGACCGCCTGATCGACGAGGCCCGTAAGTCGGGCAAGCTCACCGATCCCGTCACCCGCCAGGAACTGATGCAGCTCTACTCCGAGGAGACCACCAAGTCGCTCGTCTCGATGCGCACCCGCGCCGAGATGAAGGCCGGCAAGGTGCCCGGGCCGGGCGGCTCGCTCGGCAAGCTCCACGGCGCCCGCATCGCCCGGATGACCCGCACGATGGTCAACCGCATCGTCGGCATGTCCACCGATGCCTGGGAGCCGGGCGGCAAGGGCGAGCAGTGGGGCCGCACCATCTTGAGCAGCTTCCAGTCCTCGATCGCCGGCGGCACCGACGAGATCCAGAAGAACATCATCGGTGACCGCGTGCTGGGGCTGCCCCGCGAGCCCGCCGTCGACAAGAACGTGCCGTTCAAGGACCTGAAGGTGGGCACCCAGCGCTGAGCGCGATATCGGCGGCCAACGCCGCCGCGCGGTACCACGCAGCGAGCGAGGCCACCGTCTCATGGGCGTTGAGCCCGCTCGGATTCGGCAGGACCCACAGCTCACTCCCGACGAGATCGTTCGGCTGACGCCCGACCGATGCCTTCGCGACTCGAAAGGCCGAGCGGTAGGCAGTGACCCCGAGGACGGCCACGACCAGAGGACGCCGGGCGTGGACCAGCTCGACCAGGCGAGCCGCTCCGGCGGCCAGTTCGGTCGGCGACAGTTCGTCGGCCCGGGCCGTCGCCGTGGGAACCAGGTTCGAGATCCCGATCCCGGCGGCGAGCAGCGCTCGCTCGTCGTCGGGCGTCAGCCCGGCCGACGCATCCACCACGTGATCCGTGATGCCCGCGGCGTGGACGGCCGGCCAGAACCGGTTGCCGGGCCGGGCGAAATGGGCGCCGGCAGCCGCGGTCCACAGACTCGGGTTGATCCCGACGAACAACAGCCGCAGCTCGGCCCCGATCAGATCGGGCACGGTCGCGCCCCGGAAGCGTTCGAGCTCGGCTCGCGGGAACCGTCCAGCCGCCACGCTGTCAGCCCTCGTCGGGGCGCAGGCCGAGCACGGCGGCCAGGTGATCGATCTCGCGGCGCAGTTCGTCGAGATTCCCCACGTTGGTGACCACGTGGTCGGCAACGGCGCGCCGCTGGGCATCGGTGGGCTGGGTTCCCAGCCGCGCCCGGGCATCGGCCTCGGTCATCCCGCGAAGCTCGATCAATCGGGTCAGGCGCACGGTCTCCGGCGCCTCCACCACGATCACCTCGCCGAACGACCGGCCGGAGGGAAGGTCGCGGCCGAGACGCGAGCCGAGCAGGATCGCCATGTCGAGCACCACCACGGCATTCGAGTCGACTGCGGCGACTCGGTCGAGCCGTTCGTCGAGCTCGGCGTTGATCGCCGGGTGGCTGATCGCTTCCAGTGCCCGCAGGTCATCGGGGGCAGTGAACACCCGCCGGGCGAGCGCGGCCCGGTCGATGTGGCCGTCTGCGCCCACGACGGTCTCGCCGAAGCGGGCGATGACCGCCTGCTCGGCGCGCCCTCCGGGGGAAATGACCTCCCGTCCGAGCGAGTCGACGTCGATGACGTGGGCGCCGCGAGCTGCCAGCAGCCCGGCGACCGTCGATTTCCCGGCGCCGATCCCGCCCGTGAGCCCGACGATGCGCATCACTCCATTGTGCCGCTCGCGAGGTGGAAGGGGTCGGCCCGGCGCACCTCGTCGAGGCGGCGGGCGAGGAATCGCCGCTCCGCCGCGTTGTCCGTCAGGCCAAGGGCCTCCTCGTACGCTGCCGATGCCTCGCGGAGCAGACCCAATCGTCGCATGAGGTCGGCGCGGGCCGCGGGCAGGTAGCGATACCCGTCGAGCCCACCGTCTGCCGCGAGCTCGTCGAGCGCGGCCAGCCCTCGGGTCGGGCCATCGGCCATGGCGACCGCGACGGCACGGTTGAGGGCAACGACCGGTGCCGGATCGAGGCGCATCATCGCGTCGTACAACGCCACGATCGATCGCCACTCCGTCAGCTCGTAGCTCGGCGCAGTGGCATGGACAGCGGCAATCGCGGCCTGCAGGTGGTACACCCCCACCCGCCCGTGGCCGAAGGCACGGCCCAGCAGCTGTCGACCGGCCGCGATGAGGTCGGCGTCCCAACGCGCACGGTCTTGATCCTCCAACAAGATGAGCCCGCCTTCGGCATCGACACGCGTCGCCCGGCGGGCGTCGGTGAAGCAGAGCAGCGCGGCCAGCGCAAGCACGTCGGGATCGTCGGGCTGGAGCCGGTCGAGCAGCCCGACGAGGAACCGGGCCTCGTCGCAGAGGTCGCCGCGGACCAACGACGCAGTGTCGGTGCCGGTGTGGCCCTCGGTGAAGATCAGGTAGACCACGTGGAGCACCGCGGCGAGGCGATCGTTACGTGTCTCGGGTGGCGGAACCTTGAACGGGATTCCGGCGAGGCGAATCTTCGCCTTGGCTCGCACCAGCCGCTTGGCCATCGTCTCCTGTGGCACCAGGAAGGCCGCGGCGATCTGTGTCGTCGACAGCCCGCAGACCACCCTCAGCGTGAGCGCGATCTGTGCGTCACGTTCGAGGCTCGGATGACAGCACCCGAAGATCAGCGCCAGCTGGTCGTCGACCAGCCCGGTCGGTTCCCGCGGCGGGGTCTCGGCGATCCGACGCAGCTCGGGCTGGCGCGTCGCGAATCGTCGGTCGCGACGGACGGTGTCGATTGCCTTGCGGCGGGCAGCGGTGAGCAGCCAGGCACCCGGTCGGTCGGGGGTCCGGCCGGGTCCCCACCTGGCGGCTGCTTCGACGAACGCCTCTTGGGCGCAGTCTTCGGCGAGCTGCACGTCGCCCAGGTCTCGCACCAAGGTGGCCACCAACTTCGGCCATTCCTCCGCGAAGACCTGGGCGGCGAGCACGCCACTCATCGGCGATGGACCGAGCTCAGCCGAAGTCGACGAGCGGGCGGATCTCGACCGATCCGTATGGTGCGAGGGGCACCTTGGCGGCCCAGGCGATCGCTGCGTCGAGATCGGGCACGTCGACGATGTAGTAACCCCCGAGCACCTCCTTGGTCTCGGCGAACGGTCCGTCGGTCGAACTGCGTTGTCCGTTGCGCACGCGAACAGTGGTGGCGGTCGAGACCGGATGGAGCGGATCACCCCCGAGCATCACGCCGGCGTCGACCAACGCCTGGCTGTAGGCGAACCAGTCCTTCATCTCGGCAGCCGCTTCGGGACTGCCCTCGGCCGGGCCGGCATCAGGGGCGGAGTAGAGCAGGAACATGTAGCGCATGGCGGAATCCTTCCTCGTGGAACGGGCGAGCGCCCGTTCTGCACGAACGACGAACGACTGAACCCGATCTGGACACCGTCGCCCAGATTCCTGTCTACATCTCGGCCAGCCGCGTCTCGGCCAGCCGCGCCCGGAGCTCGGACTTGGCGACCTTTCCGCCCGAGGATCGCGGGAGCTCAGGGAGCACCCACAGGTGCTCCGGCCACCACTCCTTGCTGACACCACGCTCCGCCAGGTGCGCGGTCAGATCGGCGAGGTCGAGCGTGGCACCGCTGCGCAGCTCGACGAACACGCCGACCCGCTCCCCCAGCCGAGCGTCGGGCACGGCGACCGCGGCGGCCAGCGCGACCGCGGGATGCGTCGAAACCTCCTCCTCGACCGCGGGAGCCGAGATGTTCTTGCCGCCGCGGATGATGAAGTCGGCGGTCCGGGCCACCACCGTCAGCCACCCCTCGTCGTCGATCCGCACGACGTCGCCCATGAACATCCAGCCATCGTCGGTGAACAGTTCGCGGTTCGCGGCGTCATCGTCCCAGTACCCGAGCGCGGTGGCGGGCCCCTTGCAGGCCGGGCGACCTTCGCCGCGATCGCCGGGGATTCGGCGATCTTCGAGGTCGTAGAGCCGCACCTGCATCTCGGGCACCACGCGACCACCAGTGGTGATCCGGCGTTCGAGCGGGTCGTCGACTCGGGTGCCCGACAACATGCCGGTCTCGTTCGACCCGTAGAAGTTGAGCACGCGGCACCCGGTGCGTTGCTCGAACTCCCGCGCTCGCACCGCCGAGATCGCTTCGCCACCGGTGAACAGCACACGCAGTGACGACAGGTCGTGGGAACCGGCCGCATCGAGCAGCATCACGAACTGGGACGAGACCGCGGCCAGCACACTCACCCGGTTCGCCTCGATGGCGGCGACCGCGGCATCGGCGTCGAAACGGGCCTGAACCACGCACGGAGCGCCCAGCAGCGTGGGGCTCACGTGCGAGGTCCACAAGCCGAATCCGAACGGTGCCGGCACGACGCTCATCCAGACGTCGTCGGGAGTGAGCTCGCCGAACTCCACGGCCTTGCGATGGAAGAAGGCCCAACGATCGATCGTCTGCATCACGCACTTGGGCAGCCCCGTCGTGCCAGAGGTGGAGTTCAGCAACCACAGTTCCGACGATCCGAGCGCCCGCCCGGATGTGTCGCCGATCGGGCCCGGAACGACGAAGGGGTCGCTGTCGACGCCGCCGACGGTGATGACCGCCCCGATGCCGAGCTCAGCCGCCACCGAAGCAGCGTCACCGAGCGGAGTGATCTCCGGGAGCACTGCGAGTCGGGCACCGGTTCGGCCATACAGGTGCGCCAGCTCCCGCGAACCGGCTCGCCAACCGATGCCCACGGCCACGACGCCGGCCCGCTCGCAGGCGAGGAACCCGGCGTGCAACGCGCCACCGTCGGGGAGCCACACGAGTGCTCGATCTCCCCGCTCGAGTCCGGCACCGACCAACCGGCCGGCAATCGCGTCGGCGAACTCCGAATAGCCCCGCCAGGTGAGCATTCCGGTTCCCCACCGGAACGCGACATCGTCGGGACGAGTGTCGGCCAGCTCGGCGACTCGGCGATCGAGGGTGACGGCCGGGACCACAGCTCCATTGGAGCACATGGCGGCCCGAACTGATCTAATGGCCAGGGGTCAGCGTCACGTCAGGGGGGATCGATGACCGACGTCCGAACCGGAGGACTCGCCGCATGGGCGCCCAGACGATTGCCCGGGTTCGGCGCGCCCGCTCAGCACCGCCCAGGAGCTCGCGATCGCGCTCCGTCACCTCGACGACGTCGGCTTCTGCGAGAACCTCACCGGCCACATCACCGTCGAACACGGCGACGGATTCCTCGTGAACCCGTGGGGCTGTGGTGGGCCGAGGTACGCGCGAGCGACCTGCTCGACGATCGACACCGACGGCGACGTGGTCGCCGGCGAGTGGGATGTCACGCCCGCCGTGCACATCCACACCGAGCTCCACCGCCGGCGCGCCCGACGCCCGGGTGGTGGTGCACAACCACCCGCCGTACGCGTCGATGCTCGCCGCCATCGGCGAGCTGCCCGAGCTCGTGCACCAGAACTCCTCGATCCTGGCCGGCGAGATGGTGCTGGTCACCGACTACGACGGCGAGGTCGACCGGCCGCACCTCGGGCGCCGCGCTCGCCGACATGATCGGCGACGCGTCGGTCGCGCTGCTCGTGAGCCACGGCGTGATCGTCACCGCGCCGACGATCGCCGAAGCGGTCTACAAGTCGGTGCTGTTCGAGCGCACGTGCATGTTGCACTGGCACGTGCGATGCGCTCGGCCGAACGCGCTCTCCCGATCGCGCCGTCCGCCCAGCAGCAGCTCAAGGCGTCGCTCGTCGAACGAGCCGCGCCGGTGTACTGGCACGGTGCGGTGCGCCAACTGCTCGCCGTCGAACCGGAGGTGCTGGACTGATGGCGCATCTCGCTCGAGGACCTGCAGGCCACGCAGGGACTTCACCACTCGCGGAGCCCGGGCAAGGGCTCGCTGGCTGCCCGAGCCGACCGCGGCCGAGCGGTCGCTTCACGGTGATCTCGGTCGACGACCACGTCGTCGAGCCGCCGCACGCGTTCGACGGCCGCCTGCCCGCGAGTTCGCCGACCGCGCGCCGAAGGTCATCGACCCGACCCGACGGCAGCGAGGCGTGGGTGTTCGAGGGCCAGGAGCTCCCCAACGTCGGGTTCAACGCGGTCGTCGGTCGCCCGGTGAGCGAGTACAGCTTCGAGCCGACCCGGTTCGACGAGATGCGCCGCGGCGCGTGGGACATCGCGGCCCGCATCGCCGACATGGACATCAACGGCGTGTACGCGTCGCTGTGCTTCCCGTCGTTCCTGCCCGGGTTCGCCGGTCAGCGGCTCCAGCAGCTCGCCGACGACCCCGAGCTCGCGCTCGCGTGCGTGCGGGCGTGGAACGACTGGATGCTCGAGGAGTGGGTCGGTTCGCTCCCGGGCGCATGATCCCGATGCAGCTCCCGTACCTGCTCGACCCCGAGGTCGCGGCGGCCGAGGTGCGCCGCAACGCCGAGCCGGGGCTTCAAGGCGATGACGTTCTCCGAGGCGCCGCACCTGCTCGGGTCTGCCCGTCGCTGCACACCGGCTACTGGGATCCGCTGATGGCAGGCGTGCGACGAGACCGGCACCGTGGTGTGCCTGCACGTCGGGTCGTCGGGCACCTCGCCGGCCACCGCGCCCGACGCGCCGAGCGACACCATCGGCGTGCTGTTCTTCGGCTACGCGATGTTCGCCGCGGTCGACTGGCTCTACTCGAAGCTCCCGGTGCGCTTCCCCGATCTGCGCATCTGCCTGTCCGAAGGCGGCATCGGCTGGGTCGCCGGGCTGCTCGACCGGCTCGAGCACGTGCGCCGCTACGACTCGATGTACGGCACGTGGAACGACGTCGAGCTGAGCCCGGCCGACACGTTCCGGCGCAACTTCTGGGTCTGCGCGATCGACGACCCGTCGGCGTTCCTGCAGCGCGACGTGATCGGGGTCGAGAACATCCTGGTCGAGTCCGACTACCCGCACTGCGACTCCACCTGGCCGGGCACCCAGGACGACGTTGCGCGAGCAGCTCGCCGGGCTCTCCGCCGACGAGATCGCGCGGGTCACGTGGGCGCAACGCGAGCGAGCTGTTCCGCCACCCGGTGCCCGAAGCCGTGCAGCTCGACCCGAATGCCTTCTGATGGCGCCGACGCCGAGACCGAGTCGTCGGGACCACGCCCGGGCCGATCACGGCCGGGTCGTGGCCGGCGGCGCCGACGGCGGACGGTGCGGCACTTCGGCGGCGTGCCCTACGCGCAGGCCGAGCGCTTCGGTGCTGCCGCGCCAGCCGGCGCCGTGGAGCGAGCCGCTCGACGCCACCCGCCCGGCGCAGCGCCGCCGCAGCGCACCGAGGGCCTCGAACTCGTCCCGGGCATGGCCCCCGACACGCACGGCGGAGGACTGCCTCACCGCCGAGGTCTGGACACCGCGCGAGTCCCCGACGGCGGCGCCGCCGACCGGTGCTCGTGTGGATCCCGGGCGGCAGCTTCCGCATCGGCGGAGCCGCGGCTCCCGACCTACGACGGGCGCCACCTCGCCGCCGACGGCGATCTGGTGGTCGTCGGCCTCAACTACCGCCTCGGCGCGCTCGGCTTCCTCGCCGCCGACGGCGTGCCGTCGAACCTCGGCCTGCGCGACCTGCTCGCCGCGATCGACTGGGTACGCGCCAACGCAGCCGCGTTCGGCGGCGACCCCGACCGGATCACGCTGATGGGCGAATCGGCCGGCGCCGGGGCGATCACCGCATCTGCTCACCCGGCCCGGATCTGCCGGTTGCCGGCGCCATCGTGTTCAGCGGCTCGGCCACGATGACGCTCGACGAGGCCGACCGCCCGCCGGGTGGCCACGCGGACGCTGGAGCTGGCCGGCGTCGCCGATGCCGACCGCGCCTCGGCGCCCTGCTCGGTCGACGACGTGCTCGACGCCCAGACGCAGGCGGTCACCGACCTCGCGTCGTCGGTCGGGATGATGCCGTTCCATCCGTGGGTCGACGGCGACGTCGTGCCGACCGCGCCGCTCGCCGCGGCGACCGCCGGCACGCTCGCGCCGATCCCGCTCGTCGTCGGCACCACCGCGCACGAGATGGAGCTGTTCCGCGACGTCGTGCCGGTGCTCCCGGCGAAGTACGCGGTGCCGTTCCTGCACGCGCAAGGCGGACACCCTCGGATCGCTCGACCGAGGCGCGTCGAGCGCGGATTCGCGGCGTGCGGCGACGATCTGGTGACGGCCATCGCCGACCTCGAACCTGCATCTGCCCGCCGCTGCTCATCGCCGAGAGTCACACGCGTCGCGGGCATGCCGGTGTGGCGCGACCGTCGTTCACCTGGGAGGCGCCGGAGCACCGGGCCTGCCATGCCGCTCGATCTCCCGTTCCACTTCGGCACGCTCGACGTCGCCGGATGGCGTGAGTTCGCCGGCGCCGACGGCGACCGAGGCAGGCCGACGCGCTCTCGGCTCGGCTGCGAGCCGCCTGGGCCTCGTTCGCCGAGCCGGGGCGCCGGCCTGTCGACCCGATCGGCGCCTGGCCGGTCGCTGGCGGCACCGACCACGCCGTCGTCGAGCTGGGCCGCACCGATGTCGAGCCGGTGTCGATCCGCGATCGGCCGCAACGACTGAGCGAGTCTGGACATGAGCAGCACGCGTGACCCGGCGACCTCGCCGGCCAGGTCGCCGTCGTCACCGGCGCCAGCCGAGGGATCGGCAAGGGATGCGCACTCGAGCTCGGGGCCCGCGGCGCGACCGTCTACGTCACCGGCCGGTCGGTCACCGAGGCCGACCACCCGCTGCCGGGCACGGTCGGGGCCACCGCCGCCGGAGATCGATCCGCGCTCGGGCGGCATCGGCGTCGGCGTCGCGCTGCGACCACCGCGACGACGAGGCGGTCGAGGCCGTTGTTCGATCGGGTCGCCGCGCGAGCACGGCCGGCTCGACGTGCTCGTCAACAACGCGTTCCTGATCCCGCCGGAGCTGACGTCTCGCCAGCCGTTCTGGGAGGTGCCGATCTCGAACTGGGACGACATGATCGACGTCGGCACCCGGTCGGCCTACGTGGCGAGCGTGTTCGCGGCCGCGCGCCATGGTTCCCGCCGGCGCGGGGCCTGATCGTCAACATCAGCTCGTCGGGCGCCCAGGAGTACGCCTGGCACGTCGCCTACGGCGTCGGCAAGTGCGCGCTCGACCGCATCACCGCCGACACCGCCCACGAGCTCGCGTCCCCACGGCGTCGCCGTCGTGTCGTTGTGGCCCGGCTTCGTGCGCACCGAGCGGATCGACATCGCCGAGGCCGCCGGGCATGCTGCCCGCCGGCCTCGACCTGTCGACGTCGGAGTCGCCCCGGTTCACCGGACGGGCCGTCGCCGCGCTCGCCACCGATCCCGACGTGCTGCGATGGACCGGCCAGGCCGCTCGCCTCGCGCGACCTCGCCGACGCCTACGGCTTCACCGACATCGACGGTCGCCTGCCGGCCGGCCCGCTCCACCACCGCTGATCGCTCGGCTCGCTGGCCGTGACCGGCGCGCCGGTACAGTCGCCGGATGGCTGACGACGACGCTGTCTCGAGCGCCCCGAAGTTCCACAAGGACCGGAGTTCCTACGGCGCGGCCCTGCAGGGCTGGTTGACCCGCACTGTTCCCGGTGCCACCGATGTCGAGATCACCGATCTCGAGATCCCGGTCGCCACCGGCTTCTCCAACGAGACGGTGCTGTTCACCACGCATCGTGGACGGCCGGGGGTACGAGTCAGACCCGCGCGGTTCGTCGGCCGGATCGAGCCGGGTGACGGCGGTCTGTTCCCGTCCCAGACCCCCACCGCGTCGGTATCGGTCGAGGTCCAGCAGCGGGCGATGGCCACCGTCGCCGCCCACGGCGTCGCGCCCGTTCCTGCGGTCGTCGGCTTCGAGTCCGACCCGAGCGTGCTCGGCCAGCCCTTCTTCGTGATGGAGTTCGTCGCCGGGGTCGTCCCGGGCGATCAACCGCGGTACTCCGCAGGCCGGCTTCCTGGTCGACGAGGCCACCCCTGCCGACCGCCGTCGGATGGTCGAGTCCGGCCTGGAGGCGATGGCCGGCATCCACAGCATCGAGTGGGAGCAGGCAGGTCTGGAATGGCTCGACATCAGCGGTGGAGGCCAACCCACCACAGCGCACCAACTCGCCGCTGTACCGCACCTACGTCGCCCACGAGCTGGCCGGGCGTGACCACCCCGTGCTGTGGGCGGCCTCGATTGGCTCGAGGCCAACGATCCTCACGACGACCGGGTCGGGCTCTCCTGGGGCGATGCCCGACTCGGCAACATCATCTGGGCCGACTACACGCCTGCCGCCGTGGTCGACTGGGAGGCCTGCGCGGTCTGCCCCACCGAGGCCGATCTCGGCTGGTGGCTGATGTTCGACCGCATGTCGTTCGACGACCTCGGCGCCGAGCGGCTCGAGGGTTTCCCGACCCGTGAAGAGATGATCGCCCACTACGACCAAGGTCTCGGGGCGAGAGGTCCGCAACCCGCACTACTGGGAGGTGTTCGGGGTGATGCGATTCTGCGCCATCTTCATCCGCCTCGGCGACCGGATGAAGGCCTCCGGCATGCTCCCCGCCGAGTTCGACATGGCGATCGCCAACCAGGTGACCGATGCCCTCGCCCGCATCCTCGGGATCGACAACCCGACTCCGTCGCCGTTCTGAGGGTCGGCGCGCCGGTTCAGGAGCTGCAGGACAGCATCGAGCAACCGACCCGGTGGCGAGCCCATTCGGGTCGGCGGGCCGCGAAGCGTTCCCGGCCCGGCTGTTCGTCGTAGGGCCGGCGCAGCACCTCGTGGAGCTCGTGGAGCACGGACGGGTCGCCCTGCGGCGGCGGCATCGATCGCCTGCTGGGCGAGCCAGTTCCGCAAGCACGAACCGAGGGTTGACCGCGTTCATCCGGGCCCGCCGCGTCGGCATCGGCCAGCCCGCCGACGCGCGACCCGCTCGCCCCACGCGCGGAGCCAGGCAACCGATCTCTGACCGGAGCCCGTCGACGAGCTCTTCCGGCCGGTACCAGACGTCTGCGAGCGGTGCCATCAGTTCATCATCGGTGGCCGCTGGTGCGGTGGGAACGCCGGCGAGATCGCGGAAGAACAGCACGAAATCGGTCTCGGTGCGGGCGAGCAGGGCGAACAACCGTTGTTGGAGTTCTTCGTCACCGTCGCGACGCGAGCCCCACCCGAGTCGCTCCGTCATCATCGCCCGGTACCGATCGGTGTAGGCAGAGGCGAAGCCGTCGAGCGCTCGCTGCAGCAGACTCGGTGTCGTCGACCAGTGGGACGAGCGAGTTGGCGAGCTGCAGCAGATTCCACTGCACGATCTGGGGCTGGGCGGCGTACCGATACCGGCGACCGGCGGCATCGGTGGTGTTCGGCGTCCAGTTCGGGTCGAAGCTCTCGAGCCAGCCGTACGGGCCGTAGTCGATGGTGAGCCCGAGGATCGACATGTTGTCGGTGTTCATCACGCCGTGCACGAAGCCGACCCGCATCCAGTCGACGGCCAGCGTCGCCGTGCGATCGCACACCTCGGCGAACCACGCCCCGACATGACGCGCCGATATCCGGCTGCGTCGGCCTCGGGCTGCGATCGGTGGTGCGGGTAGTCGTGGCGGATGGTGAAGTCGACCAATGCCCGCAACAAGCCGAGATCGCCGCGCGCAGCCGCGAGTTGGAAATGCCCGAAACGGATGAACGACGGCGCGACCCGGCAGACCACTGCGCCGGGCTCCGGCCGCGGGACGGCCGTCGTAGAGCACGTCGCGCATCACCTGATCGCCGGTGGCGACGAGCGACAGCGCGCGCGTGGTCGGCACGCCGAGGTGATGCATCGCTTCGCTGCACAGGAACTCGCGGAGCGACGAGCGCAGCACGGCGCGGCCGTCGGCGGTGCGCGAGTACGGCGTCGGGCCGGCGCCCTTCAGTTGCAGGGTCTGGTGGTCGCCGCGCGATCGACGCACCTCGCCGAGGGCGATGGCCCGACCGTCGCCCAGCTGCCCGGCCCAGTAGCCGAACTGATGGCCGCCGTATGCCGTCGCGAACGGGTCCGCGCCGGCGGGCACGCGGTTGCCGGAGAACACCTCGGCGAAGTCGTTCGACGCACACGTCTCGGCGTCGAGTCCGAGCAGGTCGGCGACCTCCGGCGACCACGCCAGGGTCGCGGGGCGCCGCCACGGCCGTGGGATTCACCCGGCTGAACCACGCCCCCGTCACCTGCCGGCGGCGAGCGCTGACCTCGGGATCGGCCGGGAGATCACGGGTGTAGCGATGGTCGAACGGCAACCGGTCGAGCGGACGATCCGACGCTCGGGTTTCGGGATCGGGCGCGCCGGATGTCGGGTCGACCAGGTCGAGGGGTTCGGGTCTCGGCACCATCGCCCGAACGGTACCGGCACCGGCGCCGGTCGAGTCGCCAACTCCCGGCGGCCACGATGGCAGCACCGGCGTGTCGGCGGCCACCACCGCTCAGCTCAGTAATCGGCGTTCGGCGACCACGCCTGAGGTAGTTGCGATCACCTCGGAAGTCGCCATCGACGAACCATATCCAGCGCCGCTCCCCGCGCCGTGTCATGGGTTCGGGGTCCAGGAAAGGAATTGCCACCCGACTGCCCCAACGTGTCCGGTATCGGCACCGGGTGAGAGCAAGCGGGAAGGCTCCGCAGACGCATTGCTCCGTCGGAGGTCAACCCCGTCCGGGTGGTTGTATCAGGTCGGCCAATGCGCCGGCGTCAGCGATCTCGATCAGCTCGGCGGACGTCGAGAATTCGTGTGCCTCCGAGATGCTCAAGTTTCTCCCGTCGCCCGTGCTTGACGTATGCCCGAAGGTCGTTGCTGACGAGAACGTGTCGACGACTTCGGACGTGCGCCTCGAAGATCATCGCGTCGCGCAGCTGGCTGCGTTGACCCTTCGTCAGCCCGGCGCGAAAGGTCGGTCCTTGGGAATCCCCCATCTGCGATGATGTCGAGCACCGTCTCGAGGATGTTGTCGCCGTCTGCAAGGGTGTCGAACCGACTATCGCCTGCGACGTCGTCTGTAGCGAGAGACGGTTCGTCGAGAACGAATGTCGCGGGTACAACACCGCCCCACACGGAGTGTCCCCATCGCGATTTACCCCATACGGCTGTCTCGAAGATGGGAGCTCCGATGTAGTCGACCATGAAGCCGTGCTCTCGCTCGGTCACGCTGACGCATCTGAACTCATGTGGGAATGGAACAGGCCGCTGGGCAAGTGACGCGATCTCGTCGGGGTCGACCAGATTCGTGTCAAGAGTGATGAGCAACACGGCGGCCATTGGGCCGAATCGTCGCGCACAACTCCGCGTGACGGACGATCGTGTAGGGGCGATTCGGGAAGATCTCAGCGTGCGGCGCTCGGTGGATCGGACTGCCCAGTATCCACCGCGATGCGCTCGTGACCACCGAAGTTGCGACGCACGGAATTGACGGCTTGATGAACGTGCTCGCCCGGCCGGGTCAGACTTTGGGGCGCCGCCACTGGTCGGTCGCAGCGTCCGGCTGAGGCGGCTATGCGGCGATCCCCTGCTCGGCCGCCGACCACAATTCAGTCCCGGGGCGATGGCATGATCGCCACACCCGGGGTAGTGGCAGAAGGTGCCGGTGGTCGGGAGTGTGGTGAGGGGAGACGATGCCAGCGATTGTTCATCGCTGGGCAAGTTCGCGTGCACGGCTACTGTTCGCGAACCGTTCCACATAGCCGGGAGGTGGGGTATGACGCAGCGGCATATTGGTACGGAGCCTGGCAAGAAGGACTTGCCGCCACCGGAGCGCCGCGATCAGCCACCGCCCCCTCCGCCCCCTCCGCCGCCCGGCACGAGTCCGAATGGCTGACTTGGTTCGAGGTCAGGTCATCGAGTGAGCCATCCGTATCGGGAGTTGATCGAGCAGGAAGCGAGGCGGGCGGAGGATGATCTTGCTGCGTTCCGGGCGCGGTCGTTGACCATCGTGACGACGTCGTCGGGAATCATCACGCTGTTGACCGGCGTGGTCACGTTCGCGGCGAGCAAGAGTGAGGAGGAGAGGGGGTTGCCGGACATCACCATCGTGTTGATGGGGGTGGGGTTGGCCCTGTTCCTCGCAGCGGCGGTGGTCGCGATGATGGCGAACGCTGCGGGGATTGTCGACCGTCCCTCGGGCCCCGACATGGAGCAGGCCGCGTCCCGCGAAGGTTGGGTCGAGTACGACGCCGTCGAGCAGGAACGGGAGGTGGCAGCGGTGCTCGTGAAGTACGTAACAAGCGTGAGAACGCTGTCCGATCGAGCAGCGGACAGGTTGAACTACGCGATCTGGTTGCAGATCGCCGGCTTGGCCTTCGCTGCCTTGGCGGCGTCGTCGACGATGGTGGCGCTGAACACGTAGCAGGTGGTGTGCGCGAGATCCACCGTTCTGCGCCGCCGGTGGGGCCAACGCCTACCGCTCGATAATCGCGGGTGCAGCCGTGGCGCACCAGACGCCGGCGATCCGAGCTGCGGAACGTCAGGCCGCACACTCCAGCCGCAATGGGCGGCGCCCAGAGGGCACCGCCCACTTCTGTCGGCCGGGAGCAGCTCAGTTCCGTGCGGCGCCGGCGATGAAGGCAGCGACGACGTAGGTGGCGTGCCGGTCGAGGCTTTGGCGTGCCCGGTCGTCGCGCATGGTCGTTCTCGGGTCGGCATGGCTCGCGGCTTCCTGTACATCGCGCAATGGCACGCCGGCATCGAGCGCTGCGGTGATGAACAAGTGGCGAAGGCTGTGTGGTGAGATCCGCTTCGTGATCTCAGCGGCCCGACAGAGCCGCTTCACGATGCGGTCAGCGGCATAGCGGTCCATCCGCAGCCCGTTCACACCGAGGAAGATCGGACCGCTATTCCGTTCGCCGACGTACAGGTCAAGCGCCCGTCCGGTTCGCGGAGCCAGCGGGATGGTGACCCGCTTGCCGCCCTTGCGCAGCACCCGCATCGTGCGATGCCCTCGCTCGGCGTCCATGTCCTCGACGTTGGCGCCGAGCGCCTCGGAGATCCGCAGGCCGTTCATCGCCAGCAACGTGATCAGGGCGTGGTCGCGGGCCGAGCTGAGGCCGGCCTGGACGAGTAGGGCGCCGAGTTCGTTGCGGTCCAGTCCTTGGGTGCGTGACTCGTAGTCAACCTTCGGGCGACGGACGTTGGCTGCCGGGTTGCGATCGCCGAGCCCTTCGACGTGGCAGTACCGGTAGAAGCTGCACAACGTTGACAGTCGGCGAGCGACGGTTGAGCGCATCTTGCCGTCGGCTTCCATCGCTCGGGCGAACAGCTCGAGGTGCGCTCGTTGCACGTCGAAGAGCCCGAGCCCGTGCTCGTTGAGCCAGTGGGTGAAGATGCGAAGATCGGTGGCGTAGCCGACTCGGGTCGAGCCGGTGTAGCCGGCCAGGAACCCGGCGACCGCCATTCGCTCGGCCATGAGCTCCGGCGGCGGACGCAGCATCAGCACGTGTGGATGGAGTGGTCATCGCGACCTCCTCGTGACCCAGCCCGTCTCTCAGGACCGGGCTTCGATCGTCCACCTAGCGGTCTCGATCATCCACTGCACAACGTGCGTCATGCCAGACCGCAGTACGGCTGTTCTGTGCGTGGCGCACCAGACGCCGGCGATTCGAGCCGCGGATCGTCAGGCCCCACACTCCAGCCGGAGGTGAGCGGTCCGAACGCCTGGCGATAGCGACCGCTACGAGTTCGCGTCCGATCTCCGAGGTGCGAAACTACTCGCGCAACGTGGGGGCCGATTCCCGCTCGTCACCGACAGCGGGTCAGTCGTCTCGCATCAGGAAGGCGGCGAGTGTGGCTGTGAGGATCCCGAACGTCGTGATTCCTACGACCATGGTGACGCCAGCGATCAGCCGACCTACTGCTGTCGTGGGGAAGATGTCGCCGTAGCCCACTGTGGTGATCGTGGCGCCTGCCCACCAGAGTGCGTCGAAGAACGAGTGGACGCGCTGGCCTTCTCCGACATCTTCTGCGATGGTGAACGCAGCCGCCGAGGACACCCAGGTCATGCTTGCAAGGCTGATGGCGATCGCCGCCGGGTGACGACGGATGACTGCTTTGCCGGTGCGGCTCGCTGAACGGCCAAGGGCTGCTGTTCGGGCGACAACCAGCGCGATACGCAGGACTCGGACAGCTCGTAGTGCTCGCAGTGCTCCGAACACGCCCAGGCCGGGCAGCAGAGCAGCGGCCTGCGCGACGACGATGAACAGCTCGAGCACCTCACCGCCGTAGTCGCGGCGTTTCTAGCGAGTCGGAGCTCCACCAGATAGTCGACGCTGAACGCGACGAACACGAGGATGTTGACGCCATCGATGAGGCGTCGGTCCCACAACGGCAGCTCACTGCGGGTCAGTTCGAGCAGCAGCACGGGAAGGCTCCCGATCGCAAGAGCGATCATCGCCACGTCGGTGCGGGCACGCCAAGCGCCAAGCGCTGGCGTCATGTAGCTCGCGGCAGCATCGCTATCGACGTCACCAAACTCGGCGCCTGATCGCCTCACCCTGGACACCTCCGCCCATCATCAAGAGCGATCCATCCTCGCGCTACTCCACCGGTTGGCCCTGCTCCGGGACTGTCCCGGAGGCTGATAGGTGGGCGTTCTTTTGGGGCGGGCGAACGAGCTTCGCTCGCACGTCGGTCGCATCCGGTCGGCGCCGTGTGGTGGGAAGAAGGGGGTTCTGACCACGGTTGTGAGTCTTTCATCCCTGAAGGGTCTGTCGGCCCTGTCCGGGGCTCGGCCCGAGCCGCATCGTTGGTCGTGTGTGCATGTGATGTGTCGCAAGAGGGGGCGGCTATGAGCATGAGGGTGCGTGGTCAGGGTCATCGGGGTTCGTTGTTCGCGGTGTCGGGTGTCGCGGCTGTCGCGCTGTTGGGGTTGGCAGGATCGAGCGGAGGCGCGAGTTCTCGAGCGGAAGGGGCTCCTGTGTCCCCTTCGCTGGCAACGGCGCAGATGTCGGCGCCTGCAGGTGCGTCGCGGTTCGTTCCGGTGACGCCGACGAGACTGGTGGACAGTCGGGCGGGGGTCGGAACCACGGGGGCGAAGTTGTCGGCTGGCGTTGTGCGCACGGTCCAGATCACGGGCGGCGTGGTGCCGGTGGCGGCGACAGCGGTCATGGTGAACGTGACCGTGGACCGCTCGGAGGGCGAGGGGTGGTTGCAGGTGTTCCCGACCGGACAAGCCGAAGTCGGCTCGTCGTCCACACTGAACCTGGACTTCGTGGGCCAGACGATGCCGAACGCGGCTTTCGCTCCGGTGGGCAACGGTGGCCAGATCTCGGTCTACTCGACGTTCGCGACCGATTTGATCATCGACGTGTTCGGCTACTTCGAGGCGGCCTCGATGGCGACTGCGGGTCGTTTCGTTCCCGTGGATCCGAACCGGATCCTCGACACCCGCAACGTTGCCGCTGACTTCGCGCGACAGGATCCGCGTTCTTTCAGACATCATCTGAGACGGTTGTTGGCCTTCTGCGAGGAGACCATCACCGATGGCAGCGTCACGTCGACCGAAGCGGTTCTTGACCGCGGAACAGAAGTACGACTTGTGGGTCCGGATGCTGTCCGGCCAGATCACCCAGGGCGCCGCGGCGGTCGAAGCGGGCGTGGATCGGACGGTGATCACCCGGATCCGTTCGGTCGCCCGGGACGGCGCGATCGCCGCGTTGCAGGCGTCGAAGCCGGGCAAGCCGACGATGTCGAGGGCCGAGGCCGGGCAGGTCGCCGGGTTGGAGGCCGAGGTCGCCCGGCTCCAGAAGACCGTGGTCGAGCAAGCGGTGGAGTTGGCGGTGCTCCGGGGAAAATCGGGTTGGGGATGAACGGTCCGGTCCCCGCCCGTGTCGCTGGGACCGACAAGCTCCGACTGCTCGAGCTGATCGACGCAGCCGTCGATGCCGGCTGGTCCCAGTCCCGGGCCTGCGCCATGTTGGAGCTCGATCGTCGCCGCGCCTGGCATTGGCAACAGCGTCGGGCCGTCGGCGAATCGTTGGATGATCGTGCGTCGGGCGGCAACCCGGTCCACGGGCTGCTCGACTGGGAGGAAACCGAGATCCTCGCCATCTTCGAGGAGTGGGCCGATGTGGATCGGTCGCATCGCAAGCTCGCTCACCGCGGTTCCTATGAGGCCCGGGTGTGGGTGTCGCCCTCGACGGTGGATCGGGTGCTGGTCCGTCACGGGCTTGTCCTGCAAGGCTCGGAGCGGCCACCTCGTTCTCACAAGCAGCCGTGGCCGGACTGGTGTGAGTGGCGTCCGAACCAGCTGTGGTGCTGGGACGGCTCCCAGTTCGAACGCTGCACGACGGCCAAGCACGCCTACGGGATCATCGACTTGGTGTCGCGCAAGTGGATCGCGGTGACGCTCACGTCGGAGCCGACGTCGGTCTCGGCGCGGGTGCTGTTCACCAAAGCGCTCGATGCCGAAGGGCTGCTCACCGACGAGCTCCGTGACCGGCTGTCGGATCTCGATGCCGAGCTGCCCGACGGCGAGGCGGGGGCGCCGATGTTGTTGGCGATCTCGGACAACGGCACCGAGATGCACGCCCGGGACACCGCCAAGTTCATGGCGATGTGCTCGATCGCTCAGCACTTCGGTCGCCCGTCCACCCCGACCGACCAGGCGTGGATCGAGACCCTGTGGGGTCACGTCAAGTACGAGCATCCCCATCTGATGACCATCACCAACCCCGCCATCCTGGCCGCCGAGCTGGAACGGGTCAGGGCGATCTACAACGGGGTTCGGTTGCACGAAGCGATCGGCTACGTCACCCCGAACGACGAACACGAAGGCCGCGGCGACAAGATCCGCGCTGCTCGCGCCGACGGCATGCGCATCGCCGATGAGCAACGCCGAGCCACCCACCGAGCCCACCGGAACCAGCCATGAGCCTGGCCACTACCATCACCAACCACACCCCGCCAGCACCCGCCGGATGCTGGGAGTCGGGTGGACCGCGCCGGTTCCGACGCCGGCTCCGGCACCCACCACATCAACCAGCACCACCACGACCACGACCACGACGACGACTACGACTACGACGACTCTGCCGGGTCCGTCGATCCCGGCCAATCCCGGTGATTCGGTTAACTGCGGGGACTTCGCGACCTACGCGGAGGCCAAGGCGTGGTTCGACCTGTACTACCCGTACTACGGGGACGTGGCCCAGCTCGATTCGGACAACGACTTGATTCCGTGCGAGGGGCTGGCCGGCGCGCCGAAGAACCAGTTGCCCAACGGCAAGGTTGGGGCCGGTGTGACCGTGTCGTTGGAGGTGATCGGCCGCGGTGGTGTGCCCTCTAGTGGCGTGAGCGCAGTGGTGATGAACGTGACCGCTGCGGAACCTCGGGCGTCTGGATGGGTTCAGGTGGCGCCCACCCCGGTCAATATCGGGGCGTCGTCTAACCTCAACCCCGAGACGGGTCGAACGATCGCCAATCTCGTGGTGGTTCCGGTCGGCGCTGGTGGCAAGGTCGACTTCTACTCGAACGTCGAACTCGATCTGCTCGCCGACGTGGTTGGTTACTTCACTGACGCGACGGCGGTGGACTCGACGGCCGGGTTGTTCGTTCCGGTCGTTCCCAACAGGCAGCTCGATACGCGCCAGCCCTCGCCCCAGCCGGTACTCCCAGCGGGAAGCTCCGTCACGATCGACACGTCCGATTTGACCTCGAGCGCCTCGGCCATCACGGGGAATCTCACCGCCACCCAAGCAAACCCCGACGGTTGGATCCAGCTATCACCCCCGTCAACCCCGATCGGTGCCTCGTCCAACCTGAACACGTCGTATACCGGACAGACGATCGCCAACGCCGTCGTCTCGCCGGTCACCGCTCCCGGAACGTTGCGGGCCTACACGTATGGACCTGCGCATCTGCTGCTGGATGTCACCGGATGGTTCGTCGGCTCGGCTTGAAGGACGTCAGTCGGCCAGTTGGCGCTCGACCAGCCGCCGGACCCCTGCGCCTCGATGCTGTCGGGTATCTGAATGAGACTCCATCGTTGATGTCGTGGGCTTCGTCGACTGACGCAGATCCTGCGGTCGGACTCGCGGCTGCGCGCGATACATGTGCTGATCTGACGCGCCGTGTCGCCTGGATGGTGCTGGGTCCGGCCGTTTCTGGCGCGGCGGCGCGACAGCGTCCGCGGCGGGGCGGCTTCGCGCCCGCGCTCGTCGACGCCGCCGCTTCGACTCTGTCGCCGCCCCACACTCCGGCGGTTCGGCATCCGCGCTGGACTAGCGTCGTGATCGGGGACACCATCGAAAGCCGGGGGTATGCGATGAGTGAGAGGGGTGCGATCATGTGGACACCGTGGCGGGTGGCCGAGGGCTCGGGTTTCGAGGTGGCGAGCGAGAACGGCAGTGTCGGCATCGTCCAGAAGGATCACAAGAGGTTCCTGGTCACGAACGTGTTCAGCTTCACCGACCCCGAAATCGAGGCCTACCTGGCGCGCGAAATGCTCAGGGACGCAACGAAGGCGGGGCGCCCGCTCACCGACGCCGAGGCGGCAGCGGCGGTCGATCGGGCACGCACGTACAACCCGCGCGACGACAACCCGACCGACCTGGCGTCGATCCCGCGCTTCATGCGCTGGTTCGAGAATCCGTACGGCCTCCACTCGCTCGCGGCGCTCATCCACGACGACCTGATCACGCCTACCGTCAACGGCGGTGAGCTGCGCAGCGACACACTCTCCGATCGCTTCTTCCGCGAGATGATGCGGAGGTCCGGTGTGCCGTTTCTCAAGCGGTGGATCATGTGGGCCGCCGTCGCGATCCGGACCCGATTCACCGCGGGTGGAATCAGACGTGTGAGCCTGCTCCTCTGGGGTGCTTGCGCCGTGCTCGGCATGGCTGCCGCGATCGCTGCGCTCGGTGCCTGGTGGTTCGAGTGGGGGACACCCATCGGGCCGTGGCGGCTGCTCGCGCTGGCGGTGGTGCTGCCGTTCGCCTCGGCCCGACTGTGGGGTGAGCAATGGGGCGCAAGCCTCGTGTTCGCGATCGCCGGGTTCTGGGTCATCCCCGCCGGCGTGATCGCAGGTGTCGGCTACCTCGCATATCTCGGCCTCGAACGGATCGCGTCGCGGCTCGGCTACCGCTGAGGCGCCACCGCCACCTACCGCCCGGCCCGCGCACCAGTCCGGTACTTCGAACATCACGATGAGTGCGTTGGCTGGCACCGAAGGCCGCCGCACGGTACGGCGATCTCCCGTCACTGGGTTGGCCACTCGGTATATCTACCCTTGTGTGCGACCAACCTCGATGGGCCCGGCGTCCCCGCAGGATTCCGGTAATGCCCGTTACGTGCGTGCGGTCGGCGCTGATGACCCGCTCGTCAACCGGCGCAGTGCGGCACGACACGTCGTCGAGCCGCCCTGGCGTTGACCGCGCTGCAGTGCCTGTATGCCGTCGACCCCCGGCGCGGGCCCTCAGCGGCTCAGCTGCTCGGCGAGCTCCCGCGCCTGGCGGAATGCCGCTTCCAACCCGGCCGCCCCGGACACATCGCCGACCACGTGAGTGGGCCACCCCGGCGATCGAGAGCGGCACCGGTGCGGCGCGTGCCATGTCGATCCGTGTGTCGATCGAGGTGTCGACGCCCGTGTGCTGGTCTCGTTCGGACAGCTCGGTGACAAGGGTTGCGCCCGCCGTCTCGAGATCGTGGACCAGCCGGAACCGGCCCGGTAGGCCGATCGCCTGACCGAACACTCCGCTCGGTTCCACCACCGTGACGTCGCGGCCCCGTCGCACCAGCAGATCGGCGAGGGAGAGCCCCGGCTTGTCGCCGCCGGTGATGACCACCCGCGCCCCCACGGTGGGCGTCGTCCCCTCGTCACGGATCCATGGCTCCACCGGATCGAGCCCGGGCCAGGCGGTGCCGGTGGCATCGACCACCTCGTCGGCCCCGAGCGCGGCGAGCAGCTCGGCAGTGACCGCCTGGCCGAGGACCAGCGCCACCCCGGCCTGCTCGACCTGGCGGATCAGCCACCCCCGCATCCGTTCCAACACCGGATCGCACACCCCGGCGACCAGGAGCCGTCCGCCCAGTTCGGTACCGGCCTCGCAGAGGGTCACGCGATGGCCCGCGGCGGCGAGCAGCCGGGCCGTCTCCAGACCGGCCGCGCCGCCGCCCGCCACCACCACGTGGCGGGGGCGGGTGGCCGGCGGCGGGGCGTCCACGTCACCGTTGGCCGTGGCCGAGTTCGACACGCACGCCACTCCGTCGAGCACGAAGATGTTGCCGATGCACCGGTATTGGTAGATGCACGGCCGGATGTCGTCGGGGCGGCCCGCCGCGAGCTTGTTGGGCAGGTCGGGGTCGGCGAGCAGCTTGCGACCCATCGAGATGAAGTCGGCCGACCCCGCCGCGAGCACGGCTTCGGCGGCTTCCGGCTCCAGCCGGCCGAACGTGATCACGGGTAGCGTGGTCACGGCTTTGATCGCCGCCGCGAGCCGGACGAGGTTGCCGGGCGTATGCGGGGTGTGACTATCGGTGATGCCCACGCCGGCCATCGGGTTCCCGTACGCGCTGACGTGCACCGCGTCGATTCCGGCTCGCTCGGCATACGCCAACACCTCGATGGCATCCTCGAGCCGCGTGCCGCCATCGGTGTGGGGCTCCTCGGCGTTGAAGCGCATCCACACCGGGACCTCCGGGCCGACCCGAGCCCGGACCGCCCGGATGATCTCGCACAGGAACCGGGACCGCCCCTCGACATCCCGTCCCCACCCGTCGGTGCGCTGGTTCTTGGCGGGCGACAGGAACCAGTCGATGAGATAACCGTGGCCGGCGTGCAGCTCGATCGCGTCGAAACCGGCGGTGACCACTCGCTCGGCCGCATCAGCGAACCACTCGATGGCTTGGGCGATGTCGGACTCGGTAGCCACTTGGAACGACAGCTTCGACGTCGGCTGGGTGAACGGCGCCATCATCGCCTGGGCCTCGCCGGGAGTGACCATCATCGTCAGGCGGTCGGGTGACGCCGGCTTCGGCGGCGAGGAGACCAGGAGCGGGCGGCCGTGCTGGATGTCGAAGCGCGAGTTCGCCGCGTCGTGGACGAGTTGGGCGGCGAGTTTGCCGCCGTGGCGGTGGACCTCGTCGGCGAGCCGGGCGAGGCCCGGCACGTAGCGGTCGTCGCTCGCCGCGGTCTGGCGCGCTGCGTACGAGCCGGCCGGGTACGCGACACCCACGGACCCGACGATCAGCAGGGCGGCGCCGCCACGGGCCCGGGCGCCGTAGTAGGCGATCTGGCGATCGCTCACCTGCCCGTCGTCCTCGGCGATGGAGTCACCCATCGGGCACATCAGGATGCGATTGCGGAGCTCGAGCGCGCCGATCCGCCCCGGTGCCATCAACCGTTCGAAGCTCGCGCTCATGTGCTCTCGCCCTCTCCGAGGGCGAACCCCGGTGCGCCCTCGCCGCACGGTAGCCCGGTCCGTCCCGCCGGTTGTTGCCCGCGCTCGCCTTCGGAGTCCCATCCGGGCCAGGCTGTCGGGGGCGGCGCGTCCTTCTCGCCGTCATCGCATCACAGGGGGTCCGGGTCGTGGGATCGAAGTTGATCATCAGGGGTGGAACCGTCGTCGACGGTTCCGGAAGTCCCGGCTACCGGGCCGATGTCGCCATCGCGGAGGGGCGGATCGTCGAGATCGGTCTGGGGCTCGTCGGCGATACCGAGCTCGACGCCGGGGGATGCATCGTCGCTCCCGGATTCATCGACATCCACACCCACTACGACGCCCAGGTGTTCTGGGACCCGGCACTCACGCCGTCGTGCTTCCATGGCGTCACCACCGTGGTGGCCGGGAACTGCGGCTTCACCATCGCCCCGGTACGGCCCGGCGACCGCGAGTTGATCGCGCGAACGATGGAGAAGGTCGAGGACATGGACCCGGCCACGCTGATGGAGGGCGTGCCGTGGGACTTCGAATCGTTCCCCGACTACCTGGCATCGGTCGAGCGGCGGGGCACCGTGCTGAACTTCGCCGCGTACATCGGCCACACCGCGGTGCGCATCCACGCGATGGGCGACGAGGCAGTCGGGCGGCCCGCCCGACCCGACGAGATCGCCGCCATGGTGGAGCTGGTCAGCGAGGCGATGGATGCCGGCGCGGCCGGATTCGCCACCAGCTTCGCGATCACCCACCGCGGTGCCGACGGCAACCCGATTCCCAGCAGGTACGCGGAACGGGACGAGATCGAAGCCCTGTGCCACGCCGTCGGCGACTCCGGGCGCGGCGTGGTGGGCGTGAACGGCGGCGAGAACCTCACGTTCGCCGAAGCTTTCGAGATCCAACCCGCAGTGGGGGTCCCGTTCACGTACACCGCCGTGCTCACCATGCCCAACGGCGCCCACCTGAGGGCGGCCGAAGTCAACCGGCAGGGATGGATCGACGGCGGCGAGGTGTGGCCCCAAGTGACGTGCCGGCCGTTGTCGTTCTCGATGACGATGGCCGAGCCGTTCACCCTGAACATCAACCCGGTGTTCGCCGAACTCATGCCTCGGTCCACCGACGAACGCCGCGCCGCGTACCTCGATCCGCAGTGGCGGCATCGGGTCGCGGAGAGTTGGGCCTCCGGCCGCGGGTTGCAGCCCCGGTGGGAGTCCTTCGAGGTGATGGAGTCGATAGCTCGTCCCGAGCTCGTCGGAAATCGCCTCGCCGTGCTCGCCGCCGACGCCGGGGTCGAACCGCTCGACCTGTTGCTCGACCTGGCGGCGGCCGAATCCGACCCGAAGGATCTGCGGGTCCGCGCCGTGCTCGCCAACGACGACCCCGACGGGATCGAGATGCTCCTGCGCGAGGAGCACACCACGCTGGGGTTGTCGGACGCCGGCGCTCACGTCGGGCAGCTGTGCGATGCCCCGCTCCCCACCGATCTCCTGGGCAACTGGGTGCGCGATCGGGGCACCATCTCGCTCGAGACCGCGGTCCGCAAGCTGAGCGGCCAACAGGCCGACATCTTCGGATTTACCGACCGCGGCTACGTGAAGGTCGGCGCCTGGGCCGATGTCGTGGTCTTCGACCCGGCCACCGTCGGGCCCGGCCCGATCCGCCGCATCCAGGACTTCCCGGCCAACGGCGAGCGGCTCACGGCTGACGCCCCCACGGGAGTGCGTCACGTCCTGGTGAACGGCACCCCGATCCGCATCGACGAGCAACCCGTCCACGAAGCGCTGAGCGCACCGCCCGGGCAGATGGTGCGGCCCTCGCCGCGCCCACACTGACCTAAACGAACTGAACTGAAAGGCTGCGACCCATGCAGATCGGTGTCGTCTATCCCCAGATCGAGCTCCGCGGTGATCCCGAAGCCGTGCGGCGCATCGGGCTCGCCGCCGAGCGGCTCGGCTACGACCATCTCCTCGCCTACGACCACGTGCTCGGTGCCGTGCACGCCGATCGCACGCCTCCCCTGACCGGCCCGTACACCGAGCGCGATCCGTTCCATGACCCGTTCGTCATGTTCGCCTACCTCGCCGGGATGACGGAGCGGCTCGGATTCGTCACCGGCGTGCTGATCTCACCGCAGCGCCAGACGGCACTGATCGCCCGGCAGGCCGCAGATCTCGAACTGCTGTCGGGTGGCCGGTTCAGGCTCGGCATCGGTGTCGGTTGGAACTGGGTCGAGTACGACGCGCTGGGTCAGGACTTCCGGACCCGCGGCGCTCGCGAGGAGGAGCAGATCGATCTGCTCCGGCAGCTCTGGACCCAACCGGTGGTCGACTTCACCGGCCGATTCGATCGGGTGGAGCGAGCCAGCACCCTGCCGATGCCGTCGAAGCCAGTACCGATCTGGCTCGGCGGGTTCAGCGAAACCGCCTACGAGCGCGCCGCCCGCCTCGGCGACGGATTCATCTTCGGCGGATCGACGGCGGTGGTGACCGACGCCTGGCATCACATCCAAGAGCTGCTCGATCGCAACGGCCGCCCGGTCGAGGGCTTCGGGGCCGAGGCTGCGGTGCTCACCCGACAGGGGCCCGCCGACCACGCGGCCCGTATCCGCGCGTGGGAGGCAGCCGGCGGGACCCACGCGTCGGTCGTCACCATGGGGCTCGGCCTCGATTCTGCCGAGGCCCACATCGACTACTTCGGGCAGGTCGCCCGCGAACTCGGTCTGCCGTCGAGCTGACGGCCCGCCCGAACTCGTCGGGCCCGCCCGAGGGTCATCAGGTGCGGAACGCAGCGACGGCGTTGTCCACAGCGTCGCGGAGCTCGGTCATCGCCTCGCGCACTGCCTCGTTCATCGTGCGAGTCGCCTCGGCCCCGCCCGACGCCAGGCGACGCATCGCCAGTTCGAACGCTGCTCGGCGCCGATCCATCTCGGTCATCAACCGGTTCCACTGATCGCGAGCATCCATCGCGGCGAGATCGGCCTGGACGACCATCTCGTCGACCGACTTGCGCACTCCCTCGGTGGTCGCCGCTGACTTGGCGGCAGCAGCCTTTCGGGGGCCGCTCCTGCCGGCAGCGACCTTGGCGGTGGCGCCCCGGGTGGTGCTGGCGCTCGGCCGCTTCGGGGCTCTCGGTGTCCTCGGCTTCACGGGTGAGACGGCGGCGCGCGGCGCGGAACCTCTCGTCTTCGTTGTCGGTGTCATGACTGGCCTCCTTGTCCTCGAATGATGATGCGCCCCCCTGCCGTCGCCCTCCAGAGCCAAAGGTCACCCGAATCCCCTCTCACGTTTGTTCGTTGGCGCCCCTGGAACGGGGGCGCAGTTGAACGAACGGTTAGCGTCGGCGGGCATGACGTATCGCGTGGTGGTGTGGGGAACCGGCAACGTGGGGCGCCCAGCGATTCGGGCGGTGGCGGCTCACGCCGATCTGGTCCTGGCTGGGGTGATCGTGAACAATCCGGACAAGGTCGGCGTCGATGCCGGCACCTTGGCCGGGATCGAGCCGTTGGGCGTGGCGGCCACCGCCGACACCTCGATCGCGCTCGCGCCCGATGTCGATGCAGTCGTCTACGCGGTGAACGCCGACTTCCGCCCGATGGAGTCGGCCGTCGAGGTCGAGGCATGCCTCCGGGCGGGCACCAACGTGGTGTCGACGGCGTTCTACCCGCTGCTACACCCGCCGTCCGCTCCCGCCGAGTTCACCGGCTTCCTGGAACCCGCCTGCCACGCCGGGAATGCGTCGATCTTCGTGTCGGGCATCGACCCGGGCTGGGCGCTCGACATCCTGCCGCTCCTGCTCTCGGGGGTCAGCGCCGACATCACCGAGATCCGGGCGCAGGAGGTCTTCAACTACCAGCTCTACGACCAGCCAGAGGCGGTGCGCGACCTCATCGGGTTCGGTCGGCCGCTGGACGAGACCCCGCCGATGCTGCTCGACTACTCGCTGCAGATGGTGTGGGCACCGATGATCCGGATCCTCGCCGACGGCCTCGGGCTCGAACTCGAGGAGATCCGCACCCAGGTGGAACGCCGTGCCCTGGAACGCACGATCGACGTTCCCGGCATGGGGATCTTCGAGCAAGGGATGCAGGGCGCGTTCCGGTTCGAGGTGCAAGGCATCGTCGACGGCCGGCCGTTGCTGGTGATGGAGCACATCACGCGCATCGACGACGATTGCGCACCCGATTGGCAGACACCGGATTCCGGCCAGGGCGTCCACCGCATCGTCATCGAGGGTCGCCCGCACCTGGAGATCACCATCCATGGCACCGAGACCGGCGAGAAGGGCGCGGCTGGCGGCGGGAACGCCACCGCTGCCAATCGCATCGTCAACGCCATACCCGCGGTGTGTGCGGCGCCCGCCGGGCTCATCCATCCGTTGAGCCTTCCCGCCATCACCGGCGCCGCTCAGATCCGCCGACCAGCGAAGTAGGAACCGTGCAGCTCACGCCGCGCTACGGCGTCGATCCGATCGTGGTCATGGACGGCGATCCGTCGGCGATCCTGGCCCCCGCCGTACGCCAACGTCGACGGCTGGCCGAGGTGCTTGCCTCGTTCACCGACGAGCAGTGGGCCAACCCGAGTCGGTGCGCGGGCTGGTCGGCGCGCGACGTCATCGTTCATCTCGACAGCACCAACGCGTTCTGGTCGTTCGCGATCGCGTCGGGGCTGCAGGGCCGTCCCACGACGTTCCTCGCGACGTTCGACCCGGTCGCCACGCCGGCCGAGATGGTGTCGAACACGCCGGCCATGCCTCACGTCGAACTGCTCGAACGGTTCACCACGTCGACCGAAGCGCTGGTGGATTCGATCTCGGCGCTCGACGATGACAGTTGGACCATGCTCGCCGAGGCGCCACCCGGGCACATCGCCATCAGCGCGGTCGTCCACCATGCGCTCTGGGATTCCTGGGTCCACGAGCGCGACATCCTCGTTCCGCTCGGGATCAGCCCGGCGGAAGAAGGCGACGAGATCGCTGCGTGCCTGCGCTACGCAGCCGCGCTGAGTCCGGCGCTCGCTATGACCCGCGGCAACGACCGCACCGGAGTGCTGGCAGTCAGCACGACCGATCCGACGGTCGAGTTCTCCGTCCACGTCGAAGGACGCGTCGAGGTACGGGCCGGCACCGCCCCTGGCGACCCCCACCTCACCGGCGGGTCGATCGAGCTCCTCGAGGCCCTGAGCCAGCGCCGGCCCCTGGATCGCGACGTGCCGCCCGACACCCAGTGGATGCTCGCCGGCCTGGCTCAGGTCTTCGACACCGAACCGGGCTGACGACGCACAGGCGCTAGGCCATTCCCAACGAGTCTGGCGCGGCCGCAAAGGTCCCGCCGGCCGCCATCCAGGCGCGGACCACGCGGTCGCCGTCGGCAGGGTTGTACATGTCGTCCTGACGAGAGAACTCCCCGTTGCCGGCGTACTCCAACACCGTGATGCAGCCGAAGCGGTAGACCGCGTCCCCACCAGCCGGATCGGGGAACACCTGCCACGGGTAGTACACGACCCGATTGCCGTCGATGAGCACCCATTCCACGGGGAACTCCATCATCGCGACCGGCGCCATCAGATCCTTGATCTTGGCTCTGATCGCCTCACGGCCGCGGATCACCCCGTAGTTGCATTCGTGCCACTCACAGTCCTCACTGTGGAGATCGGCCCATCGGTCCCAGTCACCGGCGTCGCCTGCGGCCACGATGGCTCGGTACGCCGCTTCCACCTCGGCTCGCGGATACACGTGGTCGGTCATCGGAGTCCCTCTCGTCGGTCGATCAGCTGTCGGCGAAGATTCATACGGGTGTCCGCACCGAACGAGCCGCGGTCACTTCGACCGGGATGCCGTTGACGACAGCGTTGCCCGAGAGCGGATCGACCAGGCGGCCCGGGGCGATCCGGTTGTTGTTGACCCCCGCATGCTCCCGAGCCACGGACAACCGTGTCCCCACCTTGTCGTGGCCCCACCCGTGGGGGAGGCAGACCACGCCCCGGAGCATCTCGTCGGACACCTCGACGGGCACCTCGATCGACCCGACCTCCGACGTCACCGTCGCCTGGTCGCCATCGCTCACTCCCGAACGCCGGGCGTCGTCGGGGTGGATGATCAAGGTGCAGCGGTCCTTGCCCTTCACGAGCACCTTCACGTTGTGCATCCACGAGTTCTTCGACCGCATGTGGCGCCGGCTCACCAGCACGAGCCCCGAATCGGGGTGATCCATCCGCTCGGCCAACCGGCCGACGTCGCCGAAGATGTAGGGGTGGGCGAGCTGGATGTGGCCGGTCGGCGTGCACACGACCTCGGCTGCGCGCGGCACGTTCGGACCGAGGTCCATGCCGTTCGGCTCGGCCTTGATCCGAGCGAGAGTCCAGCCATCGGGGACTGCGCCGTAACGGTCGCCGTGCGGCCCGATCCGCACCGACCAATCAGCCATCCGCTCGGGGCCGCCGTGATCGTAGAGCGGGAGCACCGCCGCCGGGTCGAGTCCCGCGGCCTGGCAGAGTCCGGTGAAGAACGCATCGTCCATCGCCGCGACATCGATGTCTCGGTACTTCATGCCGCGCAGCATGGCCCCGAGGATGATGAGGATCTCCCACTCCTCGCGGCTCCCCGGCAGCCGTTCGAACAACGGCTCCGAGTAACGGGCCACCGTGCGGCTGGCCCACGACCGCAGCAGCTCGTCGAAGTGCGGGGTCTCGAGCGGCGAGGGGCCGGGGAAGATCACGTGCGCGTGGCGGGTGGTCTCGTTCAGGTAGCAGTCGATGCTGATCATGCACTCGAGCTCGGCGAGTGCAGCGTCGAGCACGTCCGATTCCGGTACCGAGATCACCGGGTTCCCGGCGATCGTCACCAGGCCCCGGAGCTGACCTGCGCCCGGAGTGGCGATCTCCTCGGCCAGGCACGAGGCCGGCACCTGCCCGAGCACCTCGGGTGCCCCACGAACACGGGACTTCCAGTTCCCGAACGTCGGCTCCCCCACCAGTCGGCTGTTCGTCAGCCACGCGAGTGGGAAGACCATCGGACTGCCGAACATCAAGGTTCCCGGCCGGTCGAAGTTCCCGGTGCAGATGGCGAGCACGTCGACGAGCGCGGTGGCGAGCGTCCCGAACTCCTGGTTGCACAAGCCGATCCGTCCGTAGATCGACGCAGCCGATGCCATCGTGAGCTCCGCAGCGATGCGGCGAGTCACGTCCGCAGGAACCCGCGTGAACGTCTCCACCCGTTCGGGGGTGAACGGTGCGCAAGCGGCGCGCACCGCGTCGATCCCATCGACCATCGCATCGAGCTCGCCGAGGCGCGGCCCGGCTTCGAACACCACGTGCAACAGCGCCATCAGCCACGCAGCGTCGGTGCCCGGTTGGATGGCGACCCACTCATCCGCGATGTCGGCCGTGCGGGTGCGGCGCGGATCGACCACCACGACCTTGCCGCCGCGGGCGCGGATCGCCTCGATCTGACTCAGGACGTCGACGCTGCCGATGAGGCTGCCACCCGACGCATGCGGGTTGCCGCCCATGCACAAGAAGTAGTCGGCGCGATCGAGATCGGGTGCGGGGAAGAGCCATTGATTCCCGAACATGAGGGCTGCCGAGACGTTCTTGGGCCATTGGTCGACCGTCCCGGCCGAGTAGATGTGCGGGAGGGCAGTGGTCAACATTCCCGCGTACCGGCCGAGCGAGAAGCTGTGCCCAGTGGGGTTGCCGATGAACGAGGTGAAGGCTTCGACGCCATGGCGTTCGATGACACCGGAGATCAGTTCGTCGCAGCGTTCGAACGCCTCGTCCCAGCCCGCCTCCCGCCACAGCTCCCCGTCGCGGATCATCGGCACCCGCAACCGATCGGGGTCGTCGTGCAGCGCACCGAGCGTGGTGCCCTTCGGACACAGGAACCCACGCGACCACACGTCGTCCCGATCACCCCGGATCGTGCCGACCTTCCCGTCGGTCACCGGAACGGTCAACCCACACACGCACTCGCACAAGTTGCACGATCGACGATGCACCACCGTCTCAGCCATCGAGTTCCCCTCTTCTTCGCCGTCCCCCAGCGACCTGTCCGACCGTACTCTCAACTCCCGCCGGCCTCGTGTTCGAGCAGCGGCCGGCACAGCGTGCAAATCGCTCCCCTGAACCGCGCCGCCGACCACAAACGCCCAGGTCGACGCGAGATCCGGTGGAACAGGGGAGGAAACGCAACGTCGGGTGGCCCAGGGCCGTGGCACCAGATGGGCGAGGGGTCGTCGGCCATACTGGCGTTCCGCCCGATCCAGACCGCTTCGAACGAGGAATCCCATGACCGACGAGAGCACCGCCGCCGTGAACGGGAGCATGTCGCTCAACACGTTGCTGTACACCGAGGACGAGGGCGTCGCCACGGTCACCCTCAACCGCCCGGCGAACCACAATGCGTTCACCTACGAGATGTGCGACGAGCTGGCGGCGGTGTGGAGCCACATCCGCCTCAGCGACTCGGTTCGCTGCGTGGTGCTCACTGCCGCCGGCGATCGGGCGTTCTGTACCGGAATCGATCGGGCCGAGATCCCGGTCGACGGCCCGCCCTTCGATGCGCTCACCTACGACGACCCCGGCCGCCAGCTCGGCCCTCGGGTCAACGAGTGTTGGAAGCCGATCGTTGCGGCGGTCAACGGCATGGCCTGTGGCGGCGCGTTCTACCTGCTCGGCGAGGTCGACTTCATCATCGCCGCCGATCACGCCGACGTTCTTCGACCCGCACGTGACGTTCGGGATGCCGGCGATCTTCGAGCCCGCGCTGCTCGTCCACCGCATGCCGTTCGGCGAGGTGGCCCGGCTCGCCCTGACGGGCGCCCACGAGCGGATCTCGGCGCAGCGGGCGTACGAGGTGGGACTGGTGTCCGAGGTGGTCCCGATCGCCGAACTCGAACACGCTGCGCTCACCGTCGCCCGCCAGATCGCCTCGCAACCGCCGTTGGCGGTGCAGTCGACCGTCCGTTCACTGTGGGCGGCTCGCGAACTCACCCGCCAGCAGATGATCGGCGCCGGCAACGCCTTCCTCTCGATCGGAACCCGTCCCGAGGCCCTCACCGAGGGGCAGCACGTCTTCGCCGGCGGCGCCCGCGTCGCCCCCCGGGTCCGCTGACACGAACGCCAGGGCTTCAGCGGTCGAACGCGCCTCGAGGCAACGTGAGGGGCAGGTCGAGCGAGCTGACCAACCCAGCGGGCGCCGCGCACACCGCGGGGATGGCGTTCACGATCCGCATGGTGGTGGCCAGCATCCCCTCGGGACTGAAGGTGTCGGGCGTTCCCACGGTGAAGTCGCACTGCATGTCGGGCTCGCCGGCGATCACCACCCGATAGGTGCCGTCGCGCGCCGCGGTGGGCCACTCTTGCGCGAGGTCGGGCGCCATGCGGTTGACGTGTTCGATCACGATGGCATCGCGGCCATCGACCACGCCGATGGTCTCGAAGCGCACGGCGCCGACCGTGCCGGCCTCGATCACGCCACACGCCACGTCGAGCCGGTGCGGCGTGACGACTCGGTCGTACGTCTCGCGAATGCCGTCGAGCCGGACCTCCATCGCAGCCGCGATCATCTTCACCGGAGCACCCCAGGTACCGAGCTGGGCGCCCCCGCTCGCCATGATCGGGGTGTACGACATCGGCATGCCGAACCCGAACACCTGACGCATCACGAACTCGACCGGGTACCCGTGATACCCGAAGATCTCCTGCACCCGCACCGAGCGGACCGAGTGCGACATCGTGAGCATGGTGAGCACGAACTGGTCGCCAGCGAACCCGGGTTCGATCCCCGAGGCGTACAGCGTCGCCCCGCCTTGCTCTGCGGCTGCGGCGAGCTCGTCGCGAGCCGGTGCCGAGTACGCCGGCGGATAGACGAGCGCGGCACTCGTCACGGTCACGACGTTGATGCCGGCGGCGAGCAATCGCAGGTAGTCGGGCACCGCGGCGATATCACCACTCGGTCCACTGGCGGTGTAGACGACACAGTCCGGTTCGAGTGCCATCGAGCGCGTCGATGTCGTCGGTGGCCGCCACCCCTACCGGCTCGATGCCGGCGAGCGATCCGGCATCCTGACCGACCTTCACGGGCGAATGGACCCACACCCCGACGAGTTCGAGATCGGCGCGGCGCACCACGGCTCGGATCGCCCTCGCCCCTACCCCACCGGTCCCCCACACGACCACCCGCAACGAGCTCACGTCCGCTCCCTCCCCGATCGGGCCAGCCGATCCTCCAAGACCTCCCACATCGCGACCTTCATCGCCCGCAGTGCGTCGGGTTCGTGCCGGGCGATCACCTCGGCGAGCTCCTGGGCGCGCGGTCGCAGCCGGTCGGGCGCGACGACTTCGGAGATGACGCCGAGTTGCCGCACCCGCTCGGCATCGAGGCGTTCGCGCCGGCCGAGCAGGGCCATCCGCATGATCGGTTCGGCCGGCGACTTCTTGATCAACCCGATCGTCTCGAACGCCGAGACCTGACCGACCGACACGTGCGGATCGAGGAACGTGGCATCGCTCGATGCGATGACGATGTCGGCATCGGCGACGAAGTGCAGCCCGCCGCCGGCGCACACGCCGTTGACCGCGGCGATGACGGGCTTGGTCACGCCGCAGTGCCAAGCGGTCATCCGCAACTCGAACGTGCGGGTCTGGCGCGAGTTCTTCTTCAGCGCCGCCGGATCACGCGCCAACTGCCGAACATCGAGCCCGGTCTGGAACGCCGCCCCGTTGCCGGTGTTGACGATCACCCGCACCTCGGGGTCGGTGTCGAGCTCCTCCCACGCCGCTTCGAGCTCGTCGAACATCCGGGCGTCGATCGCGTTGCCGACCGCCGGCCGATCGAACACGAGCCACCCGACGGGTCCCTGCCGGGACACCGCAAGCGTCTCGTAGCGCTCGGTCACCCGGGCGTCTCCTGGAGGATCTCCCACACGTTGCCCTGCGGGTCGGCGATCAACGCGTACCAGGCACCGGGGCGGTGAGAGACCACCGGGCTCAACACCGTGCCGCCCCCCGCCACGATCCGCTCGACCTCGGCCTCGGCGTCGTCGACGTGCAGTGCGGCATACCCGACGCCGGCGAAGCGATGCCACGGGTCGGGCGCCGGCCGGTGCTCGACCCCACCCGCCGGCTGGAACACCTTCAGGCACGCACCGTCCCGCCGGAGACGATGCACCGAACCCTGCGGGTAGTCGAAGTGCAGGTGGACGTCGAAGCCGAGCGCCTCGGTGTAGAACCGCACCAACGCCGAGGCATCGTCCGTGATGAATCCGACTTCGAGCGAGATCACGCCGTGAGCCTCGCGGCGCAGCACCTTGCCGACCTCGCTCCGGGGCAGCGCATCGACCCTGACGAACCGTACCGGCACCTTGTAGGCCGCCAGCTGGGCCCGGCACGCGGCGGCCAAGTCCTCGTCGCTGACCTCTGCGGTGGTGGCGACGTAGGCGACCGGCACCTCGCCGAGGCGATCGTCGGGATGGCCCACGACTGCGACTTCGCGCACCGCGGGCACCGCGAGCAGCACCTCTTCGACCTCGTCGGGGAAGATCTTGTTCCCACCCCGATTGATGAGATCACCGAGCCGGCCTTCGATCCAGACGAACCCTTCGTCGTCGATCCGCGCCAGGTCGCCGGTGCGGATGAATTCGTCGTCGGTCAGCCGATCGGCCAGCTCGGTGCCATCGGCATAACCGGCCGCCCGCGACGGCGGGCGGACGAGCAACTCGCCGACTCCATTGGCGTCGGGGCCATCGATGCGGATGTCGACGTTCGGATGTGGGCGGCCGATCGCCCCGATCTTGTCGGGGTGCGCCGTGGCGTCGGCGGCGGTCCAGCCGATGACCTCGCCCATCTCCGCCTGGCCGTAGCCGTTGAGCACGGTGACGCCGAAACGAGCCGTGAACCGCCGGGCTTGGAACGGGGAGAGCGGCGCGGTGATCGAGCGCACGTAACGCAACGGCGCCAGGTCGGTGATCGAGATGTCGTCACTCAACATCGCCATCGCGGCGGGTGGCAGCACCGTCGAGCGGATGCCGTGCCGAGCGACGAGCGCAGCGAAGTCGGTGGTGGTGAAGCGATCCATCACCACCACGGGTGCGCCGGCGCGTAGCCCGAACAAGACGTTGTAGATGCCGGCGTTCAACGCCATCGACACCGGGATCAAGTTGGGCGAGGGCGGCTTGGCCGGATCACGCGGCTTGCTCCGCAGCGGCCCGAGCACCCGATCGAGCAGCTCCAGATAGCCGGCGTGGGTGTGCAGCACCGGTTTGGGCCGACCCGTCGTCCCCGAGGTCCATTGCACGAACGCCACCCCCTCGGGATGGGTGGCGGCATCGGGCCGATGGACGATGCCGTCATCGCTCAGCACTGCGGCGGGCCGGATGGCTTCGACGATCTCGTCGATCCCCGCCGGCGGAAGGAGCGGGTTCACCGGCACGAACACTGCGTCGATGCTCCAGATCGCCGTCATCGCGATGATCACGTCGGGCGCATGCGAACGCACGACGGCCACCGCCTGACCGGGCCGAACCCCGGCGTCACGCAGCTCTGCCGCCCACGCCAACGCCCGCGCGACGGCCTCCCGCTTCGTCCACGACGACCGACGTGCCGAACACGAGCGGCTCGTCGTCGCCGAAGGGATGGTCCAGCAGGAGCGACGCCAGGTTGGTCATTCGCCGGCGACGTCGCGAACGGGTGGGAGCCAGCGGGCCTCACGCTTCTCGGCGAACGACGCCGGGCCCTCGGTCTGATCGGGGTGACCCCACATGCCGGTCAAGTACACCGCACCCGCCTTGCACGCCTCGGTGAGGCCGTACTCCAATGCGCCCCACAGCGCCTTCTTGGTCGCCGCCATCGCGGCGGGCGAGTTCTTGGCGATCGTCTCGCCGATCTCCTGGGCCCGCTCCCGCAGCCGCTCGGGCGGGTCGACGATCTCGGAGATCATCCCCAACTCGTACGCACGGGCTGCGCTCATCCGCTCGTACTTGCCCATGAACGCCATGCGCATCACCGCTTCGGCCGGCATCTTCTTCAAGAGGCCGACCGCCTCGATCGCCACCACCTGGCCGACCGAGACGTGGGGATCGAAGAACTGCGCGTCGCTCGCCGCGATCACGATGTCGGCATCGGCGACCCAGTGGAAACCCCCGCCACAGCAGATCCCGTTGACTGCGGTGATCACCGGCTTCCACACCTGCTGGTGCCACGAGGTGAAGTGCAGATCGAACGTGTCGACCGATTCGCGGTAGCGCTCCATGCCGATCCCGTCGGACGCGAGCTCGCTCACGTCGGCCCCGGTCTGGAAATCGCGGCCGTTGCCGGTGTGCACGATCACCCGCACCTCGGGGTCGCTGTCGAGCTCGATCCAGGCATCGGCGAACTCGTCGCGCATCGCGCTGTTCATCGCGTTGCGCATCGCCGGGCGGTTGTTGATCAACCAGCCGACCGGGCCGTGCCGCTCCACGACGAGTGTTTCGTAGCGCTGCTCGGTCATGACCGTGGGGTCTCCTCCCAGGACAACCCGTGGTACGGGTCGGGTTCGCGAGCCAGGCCCAACACCTGCTCGCCGAGCACGTTCTTGTTCACCTCGGTGGTCCCACCTTCGATGGTGTTGGCCCGGCTGCGCAGCATGCCGCGTACCTCGTAGGGAAGTGAAGCCGCCCACGCTTCCGGACCCCGACCTGGGGCGACGGTCTCCCACGCCTGGGCTCCCGGGCCGAGCAGATCGGCGGCGGCCAGCTGGATCCGCTGGTTGAGCGAACCCTGGTGAACCTTGCCGATCGACGCTGCCGGGCCCGGCGTGCCGCCGGCCTTCACCGTCGCCCGGACCCGTTCGTTGGTCCACCGCCGAACCGCCTCTTCGGAGTACAGCGCGACGAGCCGATCGCGAACGACTGGATCGTCCCACTGGCCGTTCGCCTGCGCCGTTCGGATGAGGCGGTGCGGCGCCGCTGCCTCCGATGCGGTCGACCCCGCCGGAACCGGCACCGGCCACCATCTGGCGCTCACCGGCGAGGGTGGCGTTGGCGACCCGCCACCCCTCCCCGACGGGTCCGAGCCGGAAGCTGTCGGGCACCCGAACCTCATCGAGCCAGACCTCGTTGAAATCGACCTCGCCGCCGAGGTGGCGCAGCTCGCGCACCTCGACACCGGAGGCCTCGAGGTCGACGATGAAGTACGACAACCCCCTGCGTTTCGGAGCGGTCGGGTCGGTGCGGGCCAGGCACAGTCCGAAGCGCGACAGGTGCGCCCAGGTGGTCCACACCTTCTGCCCGGTGAGCACCCACTCGTCACCGTCGCGGACCGCTCTCGTGGCCAGCGACGGCCAGGTCGGAGCCGGCGCCCGGCTCGCTGAACAACTGGCACCAGCGTTCCTCGTTGCGCACCATGGGGGGCAAGAACCGCAGGCGCTGTTCCTCGGTGCCGTACGCGAAGAGCGCAGGGGCCGCGTTGTTGAGCCCGAGCGGATTGAGCCGCCCGAGGTTCAGTGGCCCGAGCACCCGCTCGACGAGGCGAGCCTGGGCGGTGGTGAGGTCGAGCCCGAGGTATGGCCGCGGCCAGGTGGCCACGGCGAGCCCGGACGCTGCGAACGTGGGGTACCACGCCTCGTACTGGGCGAGCGGACGCACCTCGCGGATGGCGGTGCGTCCGTGGGCCGCGGCCGCCCGCCACGGCGCAGGCACATGCGCCTCGACCCATCCCTCGACCGCATCGAGGATCTCGCGATCGCTCGAGGATCGGTCGACGGAGAGCATCACCGGCTCAGGCGGTCGCCGAGGCGGCGAGCTCGCCGAGCGAGATCGAGGAACGTTCCCTGCGGCCGGTGGCGAACGACGCGCTCGCTCACGTCGTGGCCCGCGACTTCGGCGCGCAGCGCGCCCACCGTGCAACGCTCTTTCGGCGCGGATCGCGAAGGGGTCGAAGTGGTACCAGCGCATGGCGTTCTCGTGGGTGATCCTGTTCAGGTGATCGTCGCTCACCCCGAACCGCGTCGCCTGGGCGTGGAGCTCCTCGGGGGCCGTGGGCCACGAGGAGTCGGAGTGGGGGTAGTCCTGCTCCCAGCACACGTTGTCGACCCCGATCTCCTCCAGGTGCTGCAGCCCGATCGGGTCGGAGATGAAACAGGTGAGGATGTGTTGGCGGAACACGTCGCTGGGCATCCGGCCGTCGAAGTTCTGCCCTGTCCATGCGTGGTGCATGTCGTAGGTGCGATCCAGCCGGTCGAGGAAGTAGGGGATCCATCCCGTACCGCCTTCCGACAACGCCACCTTGAGGGTCGGGAACTCACGCAGCACGCGTGACCACACGAGATCGGCGGCGGCCATGCAGATGTTCATCGGCTGGAGCGTGATCATCACGTCCATCGGCGCGTCGGGCGCGGTGACGGCCAGCTTGCCCGACGAGCCGAGGTGGATGTTGAGGACGGTCTCGGTGTCGACGAGCGCCTGCCAGAGCGGATCCCAGTGGTCGCTGTGGAAGCTCGGGAGACCGAGCGCTGCCGGGTTCTCGGTGAACGTGAGCGAGTGGCAGCCCTTCGCCGCGGCCCGCCGGACCTCGGCCGCCGAGGCCACCGGGTCCCACAGCATCGGGATGATCATCGGGATGTGGCGGTCCGGGTAGAGCCCGCACCACTCGTCGATGTGCCAGTCGTTGTACGCCCGCACGACCGCGGCAGACAGCTCGTGGTCGGCGTCGGCGAGGAACAGCCGCCCCGAGAACGACGGGAACGACGGGAAGCACATGGCCGCGAGCACTCCTCCGGCCGACATGTCCTTGATCCGTTCGTGGATGTCGAAGCACCCGGGGCGCATCTCGGTGTATGCGGTGGGCTCGATGCCGTACTCCGAGCGGGGGCGGCCGGCGACGGCGTTGAGCCCGATGTTGGGGATGATGGTGCCGTTGTAGGTCCACACGTCGTCGCCTTTGGTGGTGGCGATGACCTTCGGAGCGAGATCGACGTACTTGGCCGGCATCCGACCCTCGAAGAGATGCGGCGGCTCGACCACGTGGTCGTCGACGCTGATCATGATCATGTCGTCCAGGTTCATGATGTTCCTTCCTCGTACTGAGTTCGTCAGCGCTTCTCGTAGGTGATGCCGGAGTCCTCCACGCACCAGGTCGCCGGCGTGCGACCTTCCTCGCGCAGGACCCGCTTGAGCACCCGTCCGACCGGGCTCCGGGGCAACTCGGAGCGGAACTCGATGTAGCGCGGCAACGCGAAGTAGGGCAGCTCGGCGATGCAGAACCGGAACAGGTCGGCCTCGGTGGCCGAGCTGCCCGACTGGCGGATCGCGGTGATCTTCAGGTCGTCCTCCCCGAGCTCGCTCGGCACGGCGTGCACCACCACGTCGGTCAGCTCCGCCGTATGCCATGAGGATGCGTTCGACATCGAAGCTCGAGATGTTCTCCCCCCGACGGCGCAGGTAGTCGGCCTTGCGATCGACGAAGAACAAGAAGTCGTCGTCGTCGATGCGGCCGATGTCGCCAGTGTGGAACCAGAGGTTGCGACTGGCCTCGACGGTGGCCTCCGGCCGACCCCAGTACCCCTCGAACATCGAATGGGCGCGCTTCGGGCGAGCGACGATCTCGCCGTCGGTGTTGCGCGGAGCTCTCGATCATCGTCGTCGAAGATCCGGACGTCGAAGTACTCGCTGTTGATCACACCGGCAGCCTCGGCCTTGTTCACCAGGCCCGCCGGCGACCACGACAGCAAGGAGGCCTCGGTCAGCCCGTACGCACCCGAGAACGTGTCGACGCCGAAGCGCTCGCGGATGACCCGGTCCACCGGCTCGGGCAGCGGCGCCGCGCCGAGGAGTCGCAGTGATCGGTTCGCGCTCGCTGCACCGGAGCGGGGCATCTCCGGTCGGTCCTCGTCGTGGGCCAACAGGTACGCCATGGTGCCGAGCGTGGAGGTGATGGTGGCGCCCGTTCGGTTCATCTCGGGCCAGAAGTTCGACACCGAGAACTTCGTCGAGATCGCCGAGCTGCCACCGAACACGAGTGGTCCGAGCACGCCGGTGACGATGGCGTTGAAGTGGAACAACGGGAGCGGTGTCCACGCGATGTCGTCGGCGGTGCGACGCCAGCAGTACCCGATCTGACGGGTGAGGACCTCGTGGTAGTTGTGGGAGAGCATGCACCCCTTCGAAGGGCCCGTCGTGCCACCCGTGTAGATGAAGGTCGCCAGCTCGCTCGGCGCCATGTCGGCTGGCGGCACCGGAGCGCCCGCGAGCAGCTCGGCCCACGGATGCGACGGCGCTCCGGCGAACTGATCGGGCCCGCTGTCACCGATCACCACCACGTGCCCCAACGACGGGAGGCGCCCCGCCACCGCCTGTACCCGTTCGGCGAGGTCGGCCTGGACGATCACGATGGTGGCGCCCGAGTCGCTCAACTGGTGGGTGAGGTAATCGCCCTTGTAGGCGGTGTTGATGGGCACGCTCACCCCGCCGGCCCAGGTGATCCCCCACCACAGCAACATCGCTTCCGACGAGTTCTCGACCAGCGAAGCAACCCGGTCACCCCGTTGCAGCCCCAGCCCGAGGAGCCCACCGGCGACCCGACCGGCCGCGTCGGCGACCTCAGCTGCGGTGAACCGATCACCGACCACGTCGAGGTACGGCCGGTCCGGATCGGTCGCGCACCGCCCGAGCAGCAGCTCGGTGACGGTGTGCTGATCATCAGGGACCCAGATGCCGTCACTCACCGACCGGCCGACCTTCCTGTGAATCTCGGTTCACTCGAACGAATCATCAGTCACGATGCTAGATCTACAGTACCCGCGGTGCCGAAAGGAGCTGGCGTGAACGATCGCGTCTACATCCACGAGTTCATCGACATCCGTGGCCATCATCGATCCGACTACATGCATCACATGGCCGCGAACTGGAGCCCCCTCGCCCAGGAGACCCGCGATCAGCGCTGTTACGGGGTGTGGGCGCTGCTCGGCTCCACCGGTGCGTGGCCGCAGACGGTGAACATGTGGGAGGAGGCCGGCTGGGACGGATTGGCCCGATCGTTCGGCAACGAGGCGGTCGGGGCCGGCGCCCAGGACCCTGCGCTCGCGAAGTGGTGGGCCAAGGCAGCCGAGTTCCGCCGCGGCGGCTTCGATCGCATCATGGTCCCGGCACCCTGGACCCGCACGATCGACCAGCTCTGCGCCGATGGCGTGAAGGGCGCCGTCTACGCCCACGAGCTCGTCAAGGTACGCCCGGGCGCGGCGGGAGAACTGCTCGAACGCGCCCGCGAGGGGCGAGCCCCGGCCCTCGCCAGCTACGGCTGGGAGTTGGCCGGCGCCTTCACCACGGCGATGGTCGACGACGACGAAGCGCTGCTGCTGTGGGCCGTGCCCACCTGGCAGCAGTGGGCCGATGTCGAAAAAGCGGTGGGTGTCGACGACGAGCTGGTCGCCTGGCGCGACGGGGTCGGCGACATCGTGCGTGGCTGGCACCGCATCTTGCTGGTCGACTCACTGCTCAACCCGATGCGCAACGGTCGCCAACCGTCGCGAGCGGATCGCGTCGACTGGGAGGATTGATTCATGGCGTCTCGTGGCTTGACCGACGAAGGCATCGCGGCGCTGCGCGCCCGTATCGGGGTACCGATGCCGCATCCGCAGCCGCCCTGGTACCTGGAGCCCGGTACCGACGCGTTCCGGCACGTGGCCGAGGCGTTCGGCGACGACAACCCGCTGTGGTGCGACCCCTCGTACGGGCCGACCACGGTGTGGGGCACAGCCATCGCCTCACCGAACATGAACGGCGGCGACACCCTCATCGGTGAGAACGAGATCGCCGAGCTCGACGAACACACTCGCTCACTGCTGAAGGGCGATCCCCTGAAGGGTGCCCACGCCTACTACTCGGGGAGTTTCCGGGAGTGGTGGCGACCCTTGCGGCCCGGGATGCGGGTCACGCGCCGCAATGCGCTCGTCGGGGTCCACGTCAAGGCCAGCGAGTTCGCCGATCGATCGGTCCACGAATGGACCGGTGAGGTGTTCGCCGCTTCCGACCATCTGTTGTCGGCCCAGTACCGGCTGATGATTCGCACCGACCGCGGCAAGGTCGAGGCCAAGGGCGACGGCGGCAAGTACTCCGGGATCACGATCGAGCCCTACACCCCCGAGCAGCTCGCCGAGATCGACGCCGCCTATGCGGCGGAACCCACCCGCCGGCGGGGTGCCGAACCGCGCTTCTGGGAAGACGTCGCCGAGGGCGACGAGCTCGCTCCGCTGGTCAAGGGCCCGATGCGTGTCACCGACATGGTGGTGTGGCACAGCGGGATGGGCATGGGGCTGTACGGCGTGAAGGCGTTGCGTCTCGGGTACCAGCAACGCCAGAAGATGCCGGGCTTCTTCCGCCCCGACGACCTGAACATCCCCGACGTGCACCAGCGGGTGCACTGGGACGTCGAGTGGGCCAAACGAGCGGGCAACCCGACCACCTACGACTACGGCCGCATGCGGGAGACCTGGCTGGTGCACCTGTGCACCGACTGGATGGGCGACGACGCGTGGCTGGCGGCGCTCGACGTGCAGTTCCGCTCGTTCAACTACGTGGGCGACACGCACTGGATGCGCGGGCGGATCACGCGCAAGTACCTGGCCGAAGGAAATCGCCCGGCGATCGATCTCGACGTGTGGGGCGAGAACCAACGCGGTGAGATCACCTGCCCCGGGCACGCCACGATCCTGCTCCCCAGCCGGGAACACGGCGCCGTCCGACTTCCCGACCCGCCCGGCGGCGCAACCACCTGCGAGGAGGCGCTCGGCGCTCTCGTCGATCGCTTCACCGCGTTGGAACACGGAGGCACGGCGTCATGAGCACCATCAGACAATGGCCGGAACCGGTCGACGGGCTCGCCGTCGAAACCGTCGAAGGGGTGCTGCGACTCCGGCTCGACCGACCGGCGCGACGCAATGCCATCACCGACGACATGGTGCTCGCCCTCATCGACTGGATCGAGGTGGCCGGCTCCACCGAGTCGGTGCGGGTGATCCACCTCAGTGGCGCCGGCGATCACTTCTGCTCCGGCTTCGACATGTCCCTGCGAGGCGATCACCTGCCCAAGCAACGGGCGGGCTCCACCCAGCGTCAGCTGCGTTGGCACGTCAACCGGTTGATCCCCGCGATGCTCGAGACCCAGACGCCCATCGTCACCTCGGTGAAGGGGTGGGCCATCGGACTCGGCATGAACCTGGCGCTGGCGAGCGACTTCGTGGTCGCAGCCGACGACGCTCGGTTCTGGGCACCGTTCACAGGGAGCGGGTTCACCCCCGACAGCGGCGCTTCGTGGATGGTGCCGCGGCTCGTGGGCGTCGCCCGGGCGAAGGAGATGATCATGCTCGGCCGCAAGATCAGCGGCGCCCAGGCCGCCGATTGGGGTCTGATCCATCGGGCCGTCCCGGTCGACGACGTCGATTCGACGGCCGACGCGCTGGTGGCCGAGCTGGCCGCAGCGGCGACGGTTGCCGTGGGACTGGCCAAGTTGCTCGTTCATCGGGCGGTGACCGCCGACCTCCAACAGCACCTCGCCGATGAAGCGCTGGCGATGGAGCTCACCAGCCGCACCGAGGACTTCAAGGAGGCCGGCCGGGCCGGCCGCGAGAAGCGCCCACCCACCTTCACCGGCACCTGACGTCGATCACCCGACGTTGACGCGCACCTCGGAGTACCCGCGCACCGTGGAGGTGTGCTGGCGAGTGACGTGGTCCGTGTCGAGCTCCCACGTGGGATACCGCTTCAGCGCCTCTTCGAGGGCGATCTTGCCCTCCATGCGGGCGAGCGCCGCACCGACGCAGAAGTGGATGCCGTACCCGAACGACACGTGGTGCTGGAAGTTGCGTCGCACATCGAGTCGATCGGGATCGGGGAACACCCGATCGTCGCGCCCGGCGCTGCCGGTGAGCATCAGCACCTTGGACTCGGCGGGAATGGTCACACCGTGCAGCGTCACGTCCTCGGTGAGCCAGCGCCCCTGCACCGGTGACGGCGCCTCGTAGCGCAGGAGCTCCTCGACGGCGTTGGGGATCACGTCGGGCTCGGCCACCAGGATCTCGCGCTGTTCGGGGTTGGTCGCCAACAGCACCGCCGCGTTACCCAACAGCCGCCCCACCGTCTCGGTGCCCGCCGAGTACAGCAGGTTGGCGAACCGGGCCACCTCGTCGATGGTCAGGCGCCGGGTAGTGCCGTCGTCCTCGGCCAGCTCGGCGAAGCACAGCGCGGTCATGAGATCGTCCTGTGGGTCGGCCAGGCGCCGCTCGGCCAGCCCGCTGAGGTACTCATGGAGCTTGATCTGGGCGGCGAAGGAGATCTCGTTGATCATGCCGACACCGGGCTCGATGTGGAACGTCTGATCGATGTTGTGGCGCTGGGCTTCGCGATCTTCCGGCGGCACGCCGACGAGCATCGAGATCACGCGTGACGGCAGCTGGGCGCCGAAGTCCTGGACGAAGTCGAAGTCAGATCGACCGGCGACGGCATCGAGCAGCGCGACGCACTCCTGGCGGATGTGCACCTCGAGGTCGGCGATGCGCCGCGGTGTGAACGCCCGCGAGACCAGGCTCCGCAAGGTCGTGTGCTCGGGAGGGTCCATGAAGATGATCTGGCCGGTGGATCGCATGTGGGGACCCATCAGCTCCAGCACCGTGCCGTGAGCGGAGCTGAAGATGCCGGGCTGGCGATGGCCGTACTCGACATCGGCGAATCGGCTGAGCGCGAAGAAGTCGTACTGGTCGTTTCGGTAGACGGGCTGCTCGTCGCGCATCCGGCGCCACATCTCGTGGGGATGATCGTCGAGCTCGATGTCGAAGGGATCCCAGCGGATCTCGGTGTTCTCGGCGGTATCGGTCATCCGTGGCCTCCTGCGCCCGGCGCCGGCTCGGCGAACGCCTTCTGCTCCAGGTACTCCTCGAATCCGGCGACGCCCATCTCACGCCCGACGCCCGATTGCTTGTAGCCGCCGAACGGCACATCGGCGCCGTACCAGACGCCACCGTTCACCGAGAAGGTGCCGGTGCGGATGCGGCGGGCGATACCGAGCGCCCGTTCCCGATCGGCCCCGGCGATCCCCCCGGACAGCCCGAAGATCGAGTCGTTGGCGATGCGGACCGCGTCGTCGTCGTCGTCGTAGGCAATGGCCACGAGCACCGGTCCGAAGATCTCCTCGCGGGCGATCGTCATGTCGTTGGTGACGTCGGCGAAGAGCGTGGGCTGGACCCAGAACCCCTTGTCGAACTGGCTCGGGCGGGTGCCCCCGATCACCAGTCGGGCTCCTTCGTCGATCCCCTTCTGGATGTAGGCCTCGATACGGGTCCGCTGGGCGAGGTTGATCACCGGGCCCGTCATGTTCCCCGGGTCCTGCGGGTCGCCGTACGGCAGGGCCTTCATCAGCTCGGCGGCCGCGGCGACGCCTTCTTCGTAGCGAGCCCGTGGGATGAGCAGGCGGGTGGTGGTCGCACACCCCTGCCCGGCGTGAGTGCACACCGCGAAGCACGCCATCGCCACGCCACTGGCCATGTCGTCGACGTCGTCGAGCACGATGTGCACCGACTTGCCGCCGAGCTCCAGGAACAAGCGCTTGATGGTGGGTCCCGCCGCCGCCATGATCCGCCGGCCGACCGCGGTGGAACCGGTGAAGCTGATGAGATCGACACGGGGATCGGTGGTGATCGCTTCGCCGATGTCGTTCACCGACGAGGTGATCACGTTCAACACACCCGGCGGCAAGTCGGTGTGCTCCGCGGCCAACCGGCCGAGCGCGAGCGCCGACCACGGGGTGTCCGGCGCCGACTTCAACACCACGGTGCAACCCGCGGCCAGCGCAGGCGCCAGCTTGGCGAGGTTGATCTGCATCGGATAGTTCCACGGGCTGATCGCCCCGACCACCCCCGCGGCTTCCTTCTCGACCCACCGATTGCCCGGGCCCGCCATGGTGTTCGCGACGCCGAGCTCGGTCGTCCACTCGTACCGCTCGGCGAGATCGGCGTACCAGTCGAGGAAGCCGATCGGAACGCCGAGGTGGGGGCCGCTGAGCATCGCTCTCGGCGCACCGACCTCGGCGATGAGGATCTCGCCCAGCTCCGCCTGGTGATCGGCGATCGCCTTGCCGAGCTGGCGGATGCAGCGCGTGCGCAGCGCCACATCGGTGGACCACGACGTCTCGTCGAACGCCCGCCGCGCCGCCGCGATGGCCCGGTCGATGTCGCCAACGGACGCATCGGCGGCCACCCCGATGACCTCCTCGGTGGCGGGGTTGATGTTCGGGTAGGTGGCGCCACCCTCGGCGCCGACGAGTTGCCCATCGATGTAGAGCCGTTCTTCGTGCCACATGTCGGTCATCAGCTGATCGTTCCTTGGGGAGAGGTCCACGGGTTGCCGCGGGGGTCGAAACACAGGTCGGGGATGTCGATCCCCGGATGAGCGAGCATGACTGCGATCAGCTCTGCGAGTTGCCGGCCGACGTCGTCGGTGTCCATGGCGGTCATCGAGATACCGCTGCTGGCCCACCGATCGAGGGCGACCGTGAGCACGTCCATGTCGAACTGGTCGGCGAATCCGGTGGGCATCGTGGCACCCATCACGATTCGTTGGAATCGGCGCTCCGGATGCTCATGGCGCCAGGCGCGGATGGTGGTGTCGAGCGCGGTCTTCGACGCCGCGTACGAGCTCATGCCCCATCGCGTCTCACCTGCCGCCTCGGACGACAGGAACGCGATCAGGCCGTCGGGGGCGAGCACGGGTAACGCCGCCGCGGCGATGAGCGTGGCACCGATGACGTTCACGTCGTAGTCCCGACGCCAGGCCTCTGGATCGATCTCGGCGATCGGCCGGACCGCGGTGGTTCCGGCGGCATAGAGCACGAGATCGAGCCCCCCGAGCCGCTCACCGGCGGTCGCCACGATGCGGCGGGCATCGTCGGAATCGGTCGCGTCACCGGCGATCGCGTGTCCGCCCCCGGCCTCCGTGCACAGTTCGACGAGCTTGTCGTGGCGGCGGGCCGCCACGCAGACGTCGGAACCCATCGCGATCGTGTGACGGGCGAAGGCCCTGCCGATGCCGGACGACGCGCCGACCACCAGGAGCCGAGAGGGTGTCATCGCGGCACTCTAGCCATCATCTGCCGCCTTGTTCGTGCTCGGACCGACCGGCCGCACCCAAGCAAAACACCAGCTCAGGAGGAGTGGAGTCGAGGTTTCGATGAGCCTCTTCATGTGAAGCGGCGCTCGCCCTGGCGACATGGGACGCGACGCCGAACTCGTCCAACCGCCCGTCGAGTGAGCACACTTCCACCACCGACCCGTCCCCCACAGGAGCCACCACCATGATCCGACTCAGCGTCCTCTACCCCACCACCGAAGGCGCCACCTTCGACCACGACTACTACCGCGACCACCACGTGCCGTTGGCCTGCAAGGCCTGGGGGCTGAGCGGAGCCGACATCGATCAGGGGATCAACGGACCGTACGTCGCTGCCGTCCACTTCACGTTCGACTCGCTCGATGCGGTGCAGGCCGCCTTCGCGGCCGAAGGCACAGGGGCGGTCATGGCCGATGTCGCCAACTACACCACGATCTCGCCGGTGATGCAGACCAGCTCGATCGTCTCGTGATGTCGCTGACCGTGCGGTCGTCGTGATCGTGCGGTCGACGACGGCCTCCACGGGCTCTCCGGATCCGCCGGGCGATCGCTACGGTTCCGCTGCGTGAGCACCACTGGTTGGAACCTGGCCGACGTCTTCGAGCGCATCGCTGATCACATCCCCACGGAGCTGGCCCAACAGCAGGGGGATCGGGCCTTCTCCTGGTCCGAGTTCGATCGGCGCTGCCGACGGCATCGCTCGTGTCCTGCTCGACCACGGACTGGTCGAGCAGGACAAAGTCGCCCAGTACCTCTACAACTGCCCCGAATACCTCGAGAGCGTGTTCGGCTGCTTCAAGGCGGGGATGGCGACTGCGAACACCAACTACAGGTACGCCGCGGACGAGTTGGTGTACTTGTGGGACAACGCCGACGTGATGGCCGTGGTGTTCCACGGTTCGTTCGTGCCGTCGATCGAGGCGGTGCGAGACCGCGTTCCCAACGTGCGACTGTGGCTGTGGGTCGACGACGGGTCCGGTCCGTGCCCGGCGTGGGCGGTGCCCTACGAGGCTTCGGCATCGTCATCGACGCAGCGCGTCGTGGCGCCCTGGGGTCGCAGCGGAGATCATCTGTTCCTGCTGTACACCGGTGGCACCACTGGCATGCCCAAGGGCGTGATGTGGCGTCAGGACGATCTCATCGGGGCGCTCGACGCGGCCAACAAGCGTCGGCTCCCACCCGAACCCGATCTCGACGCCGCCGGCGACCGCATCACCAAGGCCGGGCCGCGCAACATGCCCGGTGCACCACTGATGCACGGCACCGGGCTGTTCAACGCCATGAGCACCCTGCTCGTGGGTGGGTCGGTGACCACGATGACGGGGCGGCACTTCGACCCGGTCGAGTTGCTCGACCACGTGGAGCGCTTCGGCATCAATTCCATCTCGTTCGTGGGCGATGCGATGGCCAAGCCGATCTTGCGGGCGCTCGATGCCGAGCCAAATCGATGGGACATCTCGACGTTGCGGGTCATCGTGTCGTCGGGCGTCATGTGGTCGCAGGAGACCAAGGCCGGCCTGCTGCGACACAACCCGCGGCTGATCCTCGTCGACACGCTGGGCTCCAGCGAAGCCATCGGCATGGCCACCAACACCACGACCGCTGAATCGGGTAGCGCGACCGCCAAGTTCGAGCTGAGCCCGGACACTCGGGTGGTCACCGAGGACGGGCGCGATGTCGTGCCCGGCTCGGGTGAGCTCGGCCGGGTCGCCCTGCGCGGCTTCACCCCTGTCGGCTACTACAAGGATCCCGCGAAGTCGGCCACTACGTTCCTGCAACTCGACGGGACGCGGTACTCGATCCCGGGCGATTGGGCCGAGGTGCTGGCCGATGGCAGCGTTCGCCTCCTCGGACGGGGCAGCCAGTGCATCAACACCGGCGGCGAGAAGGTGTACCCCGAAGAGGTCGAGGAATGCCTGAAGCTGCACCCCGATGTGCACGACGCCGCGGTCGTGGGTGTGCCCGACGAACGGTTCGGCGAGGCGATCACCGCGCTGGTCGAGTTGGAGCCAGGGGCCTCACCCGACCCCGAGGACTTGATCGACCACGTGAAGGCCCGCCTGGCGCGCTACAAGGCGCCGAAGCGGATCGTTTGGGTGCCGAGTGTGGGCCGAGCGGTCAACGGCAAGCTCGACTACAAGGCACTCAAGACGCTGGCCGTCGGACCGGCCGACTGACCAACGGCAACCCCGCACTCAGCGCGCCGTCCAGCCACCGTCGACGATCAGGCTCTGTCCCGTGATGAACGTGCCGGCGGGCCCGGCCAGCAGCAGCAGGGCGCCGTCGAGCTCGTGCGGTAGACCCATGCGCGGGATCGGCGAGTTCTGCTCGATCAGGCGGATGCTCCCAGGGTCGGTGTCCATCCCCTCGGTGAGCTCACTCGGGAACCACCCCGGGCAGAGGGCGTTGACCGTCACCCCCTTGCGAGCCCATTGCAGGGCCAGTTCGCGGGTGAGGTTGATCACACCGCCCTTGCTCGCGCAGTAGTTGACCTGCTTCACCGGGGTGCTGCCCACGAGCCCCAACATCGACGCCACGTTGATCACCGATCCTGAACCCTGCGCCACCATCGACTGCCCGGCCAGCTTGGCCAGGTGCCACACCGCCGTGAGATTGACGTTGAGCACGTGCTCGAAGTCCTCGAGCGACTCCCGTTCGATGCCGGCGACGACGGACACGCCTGCGTTGTTGACGAGCACATCGATGCGACCGTGGGCCGCCAGCGTCTCGGCCACCAAGCGCTCGCGATCGCTCGGCACGGCCACGTCGGCGGGGATCACCGTGCTGCCGGGCAGATCGGCGGACAGCGCCGCCAGGCGGTCGGCGCGGCGAGCGGACACCACGACGGTGGCCCCCGCCGCGTGCAGGACCCGGGCGAATCGTTCGCCGAGGCCGGACGAGGCACCCGTGACGAGCGCGACGCGCCCGTCGAGCCGGAACAAGGCGAGTGGGTCGACAGCCGGGCTGGTCATGGTCGATGACGTTAGGACACCGGTCTGGGTAGCGCCCGGGTCGCCCGGGCCGATCAAGATGGCCTCTCCGAGATCGCGAGTGGAGGACCCCTTGAAGGTCGATGTGATGTTGGCGAACTCCGTGGTGGAGGCCGCCGACCGTGCCCGGGAGCTGGAGCGGACCGGAGTCGACGGCGTGTTCACCTTCGAGAACGCCCACGACCTGTTCTTCCCCCTGGTGGCTGCGGCGCCCGTGTGTTCGCTCGATCTGATGACGAACGTGGCCATCGCGTTCCCCCGCAGCCCGATGCATCTGGCCAATGCCGCCTACGACCTCCAGTTGCTGTCGAAGGGTCGGTTCCGGCTCGGACTCGGGTCGCAGATCCAGACCCATATCGAGAAGCGCTTCGGTTCCCGTTGGGACAAGCCTGTCGCACAGATGCGCGAGTGGGTGGTCGCCACCAAAGCGATCCTCGACAGCTGGCAGCACGGCACGCGGCTCGATTTCCGGGGTGAGTACACCACCCACACGCTCATGACTCCAGCGTTCAACCCCGGGCCCAACCCATATGGCGTCGCCAAGGTGCTCGTCGGCGCGTTGGGTCCGAAGATGAACCAGATGGCCGCCGAGGTGGCCGACGGCGTGCTCGTGATGCCGTTCAACAGTGCGCGGCACATGCGCCAACGCACGATGCCGGCCATCGAAGCGGGGCTCGAACGGGCGGGGCGCAACCGGAGCGATCTCGAGATCACCGCGGAGGTGATCGTGGGGGTGGGGCGTACCCCGGAGGAGCTCGAGGCCGCGAAGGCGATCAAGTTCCTCGTCGGCTTCTACGGCTCGACCCCGGCGTACCGACCGGTGCTCGACGCCGAAGGGCTCGGGGAGCTCCAGCCCGAGCTCAACGCCATGTCGAAGCAGCCGGGTGGTTGGGCCAAGATGGGCGAGGTGATCACCGACGACGTGATGAACACGATCGCCGTCCACGGAACACCCGACCAGGTTGCCGCCGAGATCGTCGCCCGATTCGGCGGATGCGACCGGATCTGCGCGTACTTCCCCGGTTACCCGATCACCGACGAGCTCATCGGCGAGTTCGTCGAGGCGATGAAACGGGCGACCTGATGGCGTCGCGGCGCTTTGACCACCTCGATAGCGCGTCGTTACGCTCCGGGCACCGACCAGCGACCGAGGGGTGGATTCCGTGCAGTTCGCGCTGATCGCCGACCTGGAGTTCTTCCGCGAGACCACCAGCCGGTTCCTCGACGAGCAGGTTCCGAGCGCCGAACTCCGGCGCCGCCGCAGCGACACCAACGGCTTCGGCGACGACTACTGGGTCCGCGGCGCCGACCTCGGGTGGACCTCACCGCTCGTGAGCGAACCCAACGGGGGCGGCAGCATCAGCGGCCAGGGCCTGATCGATCTCACCGTGGTGGCTCACGAGTTCGGCCGGCATGCGGCCCCCGGGCCGCTCACCCCGTCGAATGTGGTGGCTGGGGCTCTGAGCGACATTGGTGGCGACATGCACCGCGAGCTCCTGGCCGGCCTCCTGGCCGGCACCACCATCGCCACGTGGGGCTTCGCCGAGCCCCAACCGAACGACCGCCTCGGAGCGATCACGCTCGACATCAGCGCTGACGGCGCCGAAGTGGTGTTGAACGGCGTGAAGCGACCCGTCGAATCCGCCGGGCGAGCGGATCACCTGATGATCACCGGTCGTTCGGGCACCGGCCTCACCCAGGTGCTCGTCCCGCGCGACACCCAGGGCGTCTCGATCGCCCCGATGCACTCGGTCGACCTCACCCGCCGGTTCTCTGTCGTGTCGTTCGACGACGTGCGGCTTCCCGCCACCGCCGTGATCGGTGCTCTCGGTGAGGCAGACGCCCAGGTGGAACGCCAGCTGCAGGTGGCGCTCGTGCTGGTGAACGCCGAGTCCGTGGGCGCTATGCAGGCAGCGTTCGACATGACTGCAGAATGGTTGGCCGACCGGTATTCGTTCGGTCGGCCGTTGGCCTCGTACCAGGCGCTCAAGCACCGCTTCGCCGACATGAAGTCATGGCTCGAGGCGAGCCACGCGATCAGCGACGCCTCCGCCGAGGCCGTGGCGACCGGTGCACCGGATGCCCCTGCGCTCGTGAGCGCCGCCAAGGCGTTCATCGGCCAGTACGGCGCCGAACTCATGCAGGAATGCGTCCAGCTCCACGGCGGTATCGGCGTCACGTTCGAACACGACCTCCACCTGTTCATGCGTCGTCACACCGTGAACCGGGCCCTGTACGGCACCCCGGCCGATCATCGCCAGCGAATCACCGATCTGATCGAGCAGGGGAGGTCCGCAGCGTGAGCGACGGTGTCGAACTCGAGACTGTCGAGGAGTTCAGGGCGAGGGCACGAGCGTGGATCGAGGCCAAGCTGTCGCCGATCGGGCCGACTCTCGTGTCGCTCCGCGACCACAGCGACGAAGAGGAGTTGGCCGGGGTCGCCCGCGACCGGGAGATCCAGCGCATGCTGTTCGACGCCGGCCTCGCCGGAGTCTGCATGCCGCGGGCGTACGGCGGTCAAGGCCTGACTCCCGCGCATCAACGTGCGTTGAACGAGGAGCTGGGAGGCTTCGAGTACCCGGCGCGGTTCCAGGCCCCCACGTTCACCCCTTGTGCTGCTGTGTTGCTCGACTTCGGTACCGACGCCCAGAAGCGGCGTCACATCCCCGCCATGCTGCGCGGCGAGGAGATCTGGATGCAGTTCCTCTCCGAACCGAGTGGCGGCTCAGATCTCGCCGGCGTGCTCACCACCGCAGTGCGCGATGGCGACGAGTGGGTCCTGAACGGCTCGAAGATCTGGACCACCGGCGCATGGTGGTCCGACTGGGGTCTGTGCCTCGCCCGCACCAATTGGGACGTCCCGAAGCACCGTGGCCTGACCGTGTTCATGCTGCCCATTCGGCAGCCCGGTGTCGAGGTCCATCGGATCGAGATGCTCAACGGCAACCGGGAGTTCTGCCAGGAGTTCCTCTCGGACGTTCGTGTGCCCGACAGCGACCGCGTCGGCGAGGTCGACGACGGGTGGACCGTGGCGACCCGGTGGATGTTCCACGAGCGAATGCTCTACAACTCGCCTTATGCCACCGTGCCGTCCGGCACGGGCCGCGGGAGTGAAGGTTCGGCGTCGATGTTCGATGTGGCGCGGGCCGCCGGGCGGCTCCGCGACTCGGTGGCACGCGATCTGGTCGGTGAGGCCCAGATGCTCTCGCTGGTCGGCGCCGCGCTCGCCCGGCGCATCGGCGACGGGATCGCGAACCGGACAGTGTCGGACCAGTCGTCAGCGGTCGCCAAGCTGTTCGGCGGTCTCGTCACCACCCGTCGAACCTCGATCGCACTCGAGTTGGCTGGCGCCGCGGGCTCGGCCTGGACCGACGACGACGGCGCGCTGGCCGATTGCGGCAATGACTTCCTGATGCGTCAGGTGAGCTGCATCGGTGGCGGCACCACCGAGATCGCCCGCAACGTTGTGAGTGAACGACTCCTCGGCATGCCGCGCGAACGCACCCTCGACCGCGACGTTGCGTTCAGCAGCGTGCCTCGCGGACCGTCCCACGGCTGAACGCACGACTCACCCGTGACCGACCTCGTGCCGCGCGACGGCGTGCCTGCAGCCGGGGACCCGTTTCGTCGCAGAGTGACGTTGCACCGACCAACGTCGTCGACGGTGACCGCAGAGCTGCAGGACCACATCCATCACGTCGAGGTGAGGCTCGAACACCTCGACGGTCGAGTGACCGCGATCGAAGGTTGCGCGGTGCGGCTCCCGTGGTCGGTGTGCCCGGATGCCGCGGCGCAGTTGAACGAACTGGTCGGTGCGGCGGTCGGGGCCACACCTGCGGTCGACGATGTGGCAGCGCACTGCACTCACCTCTTCGACTGCGCCACGACTGCGCTCCGGTTCGCCGGATCGGCGGCAGCCACCCGGCGCTACGACCTGGCCGTCACGGACTGGGACGCACCGGTTGCCACCGCGGTCGCCCGCCGCGACGACGGATTCGAGCTCGTCTTCGTCACCGACGGGTCGACCGTGCTCGGCCCTGCGCCGTATGCCGGCCGAACGCTCCGGGCGGGCTTCACCAAATGGGCGACGGCCGAGTTCGGCGACGATCGGTTCGAGCTCGCAACGCTGCTGCGTCGGGCGATCTGGATGCGCAAGAGTGCGGACATCGACCTCGATCGGTTCGACGTGCTCAGCCAGTCCGGAGTGCAGCCCGCGAGCTGCTTCGCCACCCAGCCGGAGCGCATCCACCTGGCGACAAGGAACCGCGGCTCGTCGCTGCGCGCACTGCCCCCCTGAGACCTCGGGGCATCGGGTCTGGAGGCCGGGGCAAGCGAAGCTCGGCAGTTGGCACCCGATGGGCTGCGGTCCGGACAGACTGGTGCGATGGACAGCGAGATGAAGCGTGGCCTCACGAGCAATGACATCCTCGACGCACACCTGGAGGATTGGCGGCAGCTCGCACGCGCCCTGCACGCCCGGTTCCTCACCGGCAACTTCGCCACCGGCCTGCGTTTCGTGACCGCCGTGGCCGATGCTGCGGAGCGAGCCGACCACCATCCGGACCTGACCCTCGCCTACCGGTTCGTCGATCTGAAGCTGATCAGCCACGACGTATCACGCGTCACCCAGCGGGACATCCGCCTCGCACGCCAGATCAGCGAGATCGCCGCCGATCACGGTGTCCGGCCCGATCCGGCGGCACTCGTCGAGGTCGAGCTCGGGCTGGACACCGCCGATGCCGCCGCGGTCGGCCCCTTCTGGGCCGCTTTGCTGCAGGGGAACGCGGAAGGGCTCGGCGACGGAGAGGTGACGGACGCGACAGGCCGGCTGCCCTCGCTCTGGTTCCAGCACACCGAGCCGCACGACGTTCCCCGACAACGGTTGCACCTCGACGTCTGGGTTCCCCACGACGTCGCCGAGTCCCGGATCGCCGCCGCGGTCGCTGCCGGGGGCCGAGTGGTCGACGACAGCCAGGCGCCGTCTTTCGTGGTGCTCGCCGATCCGCACGGCAATCGGGCCTGCGTGTGCACATGCCTGAGCCGCTGACGGCCAGCGATGTACCCCGCCCGGACCCAGGTCGGTTCGGCGAGCGGTGTCGTCACACGAGGCGGTATCAACGATGATCGCGCCGGGCGGTTGATTGCATGGACGCGAGGCCCGCCGAGAGGCTGTGTGTCGCGCGTGATACATATGACTACCGACGTGATACGCTCGCGTCATGAGAAGCCTCCGCCTTGATCCCGACCTCGACGAGAAGGTCCGACGGGCGGCCGCGATCAGTGGCCAGTCGGTGTCGGAGTTCATCCGCCACGCTGCCGAGGATCGGGCCAACGAGACCCTGGCATCGCAGCCAGGCGGCAGCTTCGCCGACGTCGCCGGCGTGGTGCATGGCGGCGGCGGTCGGGCGCGCCGATCCGGTGACGCATTCGTCGCCGGCCTCGCCCGAGACCGCGCAGCGCGATGACGCTGTGCGACGCTGGACCGCTCATCGCGATCATCGACGCCGACGAGCCCGACCACGATGCATGTCTCGCTGCGCTCGACGAGCTCGTCCTGCCCCTCGTGACGACATGGCCGGCGTTCACCGAGGCGATGTGCCTGCTTGGCCAAGCCGGTGGCATCACAGGTCAACGCGCGCTCTGGAGTCTGGTTCAAACGGATCGCCTGATACTCGCTGACCTGTCGACCAAGGCGGTCGAGCGATCGGCCCAGCTGATGGACAAGTACGCCGACCGACCCATGGACCTCGCCGATGCCACACTGGTGGCCCTCGCGGAGGAACAAGGGCATCGCAAGGTCTTCAGCCTCGACTCCGACTTCCATATCTACCGAATCCGCGGACGACAACGCTTCGACGTGGTTCCAAGTCGCTGAACAAGCCGATCGGTGAGTCGTGATGCCCACGTGGCGGGCAGGGTGTGAGCCGCTCGGTATCGATCAACATCGACGACGTCGACGCGCCCGATATCCGGCATGTTGGTTGGGTGTCGAGGTTCAGACCGGTTCCACCGTCTGTTGAACGACCCAGCGATGTTTTCCGATCTGGCGCTCGCGGGTGAAGCCAAGGTTCTCGTACGTACTCAGCGCACCGTTCCAGAGGAACGCAGCTGCAACGGACTCGTCCTCTGGGTAGCCCTCGACGAGCCCGCCACCCATCGTCGCGATCATCTCGACAGCACCCGCGATCGCCGCGACCGAAACACCTCGTCGCCGCAGACCCTTCCCGACGAAGCAGCACGCGATACGCCAGTCCGGCAGCGATATCAACCCTCGTTCGTACGCCGCTCGACTCTTGATCCTGGGTACCTCGTCCGGCCTGCCGAACTGGCACCAACCAACACAATCGTCGCCGTCGAACACCAACGCGGCATGCGCCGTTCCGCCCTGAACGCGTTGGTGCTTCCGTTCCCGATTCAACTCTGCAGTGGTGTGCTTCCCGATCCCTTCACTGTGAAAGCTCATACACCAGCAGCCACCCCACACACCGGCGTTTGCTTCCGCCAGCGCAGCGAACGCCGGCCACGTCGAAGGATCAAGCGGTTTGATCGTGTAGCTCATCAGGTGGTGGGGGTCCGTGTCGTGAGTGGCCAGCGGATCTCGATCTGGCGGTCGGCGTTGTCGCCTCCGGCCAGCAGGTTCGGGTAGAGCTCGCAGATGGCTGCGTTCGGGTCGGGTTCGGCGTTACGGGCGACCCACGCTCCGAGGATCCGGTATGTCTCGCCGATGGATGCGAAGCCGTCGGTGTGCGAGAGCGCGGCCCACTGACGCGCCGGGATCTCACCGATGCGGATCGTCTCGGACGCATGTTGGCGCTGGTCGACGAGGAACGGCGAGGTGATCACGACGAAGGCCGTCACCTCCTCGTGCGTGTCGTCGAGCACCGCAGGCGTGTAGAGCGCTCCGACCATGGGCGGACCGGCCAGGAGGTCACCGGCGGACGACGCCAGTCGTGTCGCGCTCGTGGCGATCCACTCCCACAGCGCCTCGAAGGGGACTCTCGCCGAGCACTCGAGGGTCGTGACATGTGCCGTTTCGAAGCTGTGTGCGGGCGTGATCGAGCGGGGCGTGCCGTTCTGGAGCGCAGCGATGATTCGTTCGGCTTCGGCCAGACGCTCTCGCATCGTGTCCTCATGGCGGGCCAGGACGACACGGGTCGCGTCAGGGTCTCGCGCCGTGAGGATCTGGTGCACGAGCGGCAACGGCACGTCCAGGTCGCGGAGTCGGACGATCGCGATCGCGTCGGCCAGTTGGTCCACCGTGTACGAGCGGTAGCCCGACGACGGATCGATCGACGCAGGCACCAGCAGGCCCGATTCGTGATAGGCGCGCAAGGTCGGGACCGACAGCGAGCTCGCTCGCGAGAACGCACCGATGCTCATCCGTCCTTCCGTCATCAGTGTTCAGTCTGCTCGATCACCCGGCACCTCACGATCCGACCAGGCAGAACTCGTTGCCCTCGGGGTCACGCAACGTTGTCCAGCCGTCGAACGGTGACACGACCACGGCACCGAGACCCGTCGCGTGGTCGACAGCGACCGACAGATCGGCCACGGTGATGTCGAGGTGGACTCGGTTCTTCGCCGTCTTGCCCTCCTGCACCTGCGCGAAGCTGATGTTGACGGCACCCGGCCGCTCGACCATCGCGAATACGGCCGATGCATCCGCAGCGACGGTGCCGCCGGCGACGGCAGCCCAGAACGACGCCAACTCCCGCGCATGGGCACAGTCGAACGTGATCGCGGTGGCGTGGACAGTCTCGGTATTCATCATGCCAACGAGCCTCGGGTCTCACCCTGCCTGAGAGTCAAGTGCTCTGCGAAGGAATGTGCGCGGTTGTCCGGCACGATGGCCGGGGCGCGACGGGCCAACGCAACTCCGCACCGGGACAGGATCACAGTTGGTGGGCGCTGGGGTGGAGGACAGGGATGTATCCGTGGCTGAGTGCCCTGATCGAGGTGGGCGGGGTCAACACGCGCGTGAGCCCGGTTGCGGGTCGCTGTTGAGCGTCGGTCCAACCGTCGAAGGTGAAGCTCATCCACGTATCGCGGACGACGAGTCGTGCACGGCCATTCGCGTCAACGCACACTGCGCCGTCGGGCAGGTCTGCGTGGGACATCGGTGTGAGGAGTCGGTCGTGGCCGCGGATGATGCCGCGCCCTGGTCGGTGCCGTTCGGAATGCAGCCGTGCGTTGAGCGCTCGGGCAGACGGCAGCTCGACTGCGTCGACACCGACCATGACAGCCTGCAGGAAGCTTCGGTAGTCCTCGCGTCGACACGTTGCGCACGGTCGGTGTCCAGCGGCAAGTGCGACGGCCTCGTCGAGAAAGAACAGAGGTGTCCAGCGGCGGGGGCGAGCGAGTGGCCATCGCCAACCCTTGAACTCTGTTCGGCAGATGAGCCACGACTGGCTTCCGTGGTGACGCACGACTTGCTCGTCGTCGTCAACGACGCAACCGCGGTTACCGGTGAAGATGCCTCGTGCCGGGTGGGCGTGGAGATCACTCCACGGGTCGATGCGGTTACGTCGTGGATCGCGAACTGGGTCGGTCATGTCGTCAGGTTTGGCTGGACGAGGATTCGATGGGCGCAGCCGATCCACGCTCGACGATCGCACAGCCGGCATGCAGTTTGAGGCGTCAGCCTCGCCGAACCGATCGGCATGCCCGTCAGGTGGGCTCCACGATCAGGGGCAGGCCGGCGTGCCGGCGGATGAAGATGCTGGGGCGCCGCGTCGGAGGATGCTCCGGGTCGAGTCGGAACGACGATGTTCGCTGCAGCAGTTGTTCGAGTGCCAGCTTCGCCTCGAGCCGGGCCACCGGCGCTCCGATGCAGAAGTGCATCCCCTTTCCGAACGCATAGTGCTGCGGCGGCAGGCTGCCGTCGTGCTGGGTGTGGGTGGTGCCGGCGGCCGGCCGGTTGGCGGCCGCCCACATCAGCAGCAGCGTGCTCTGGGCCGGGATCTCGACGCCGCCGAGCGTGGTGTCCCGGGCCGTGTGGCGGTAGTGGAACTGGAACGGACCGTCGTCGCGCAGGAAGTCCTCTACGGCGAAGGGGATCTGGTCCGGGTGCTCACGGAGCCGTTGCTGCAACTCCGGGTTCCGGGCGAGGGCCTCTGCGGCGGTGGCGAGCAGGCTGCTGGTGGTCTCCGACCCGGCACTCACCAGCACCACCAGCATCGCCGTGGCATCGCCGACGCTGATCTCCCCTCCTTCGACCGCTGCCGCAAGCACGGCGAGCAGACCCTGGCGTTGGTCGACGGGCTGGGCGATCGAGGCGTTCAACGCTTGGAACACGAACAGCCCCAGCTCCATCGCGGACGTACCGGCACGTTTCACGCCCTCGAGATCCGCGACACCATCGAGCATGATGCCGGTCGCGCTCACGACCCTCACGATGCGAGCCACCTCCTCGAGCGGGAGCCCGACCACGACGCAGATCGCCGCCGCCGGTACCGGGTCGCTGAATGCGGCGACGAAGTCACCGCCGCCCGCGGCGAGGAACCGATCCAGGTGGTCGGTGATGATCGGGAGAAATGCCGGCTCCATCCGTCCGACTGCGACCGGGGTGAGATGAGGCTGCAGCAACTTGCGGTGCCGGGTGTGGAGCGGCGGGTCGGCAGTCGACAGCACATGGATCGGGTCACCGAAGGGAGCGATCTCGAAGCGAGCCGGGCGACCGGTGCCATCGTCGTGCAGCACGTTGACGATGTTCGACGAGAAGTCGGCCGGACGCCCGGTTGCCTCCCGGATCAGGGCGGGCGAGGAGACGACGAAGATGTTCTGCCCCGGCATCTTCCACACCGGCGCCTCGGCCAGAAGCGTGTCGTAGAACTCCGCCGGATCGTCGACCACTTCCGGCCCGAGGAAGAGCGTCGGGTCGTCGAGATCGATCCTCATCCGTCGCTCCACCGGGCCAGTTCGGTGCGGAGCCAGCCGCTCTCCCAGAAGTTGACGTCCCCGCCGTGTTCGAGCAGGTGACGATGGGCGTCGGCCATCAACGTGCGGGCGCCCGGCAGCATCGGCGCGGCCTCGACCACGGCTTCAGCGATTCGAAGCGCGACGACGGCATCACCGCGGCCGAGGGCGGCCACCGCTCGTGCCAGCGCGGCTTCGGGGCCCAGGGCCTCGACGAGATCGGCCAGGGCCGCCTTGCTCGAGTCGGGGTAGAGCTCGGTGGTCGACTCCAGCTTGAACCAGCCGATGTACTCCTCCCAGAACGTCCGCACGGCCCAGGCGACCTTGCCGTAGCCCTGGCCGACACGCAGCTCGGGCGGGAGCTCGATCTCCCGCATCAACGTCCACACGTCGACACCGGCATTGAAGCCTTCGAGCGTCTTGCGGTGCACGTAGTCAACGGCGTCGTGCAGGCGCTCGAGCGATGCCTCGATCAGATCGGCGCCGACGATCTCCTCGTGACGGCCCGTCACGAGGATCTCCGGACGCAGGCTGCGCACCAGGCGGTTGGTCTCCATCTGCGGTTCGACGAAGCGGTACTTGTCGCCGCGGATCGTGTTGACGTTCGGGAAGTGCGGGAACAGCGGCCCGAACAGGTTGCTCACCAACGCGACGCGGTGCTCGGGCAGCCACACGATCGTGCAGTCGGTCGTCTCCCCCACCGCGGCGTACAACTCGATGCGCAGCCCGTCGACGTTGAGACCGAGCCGACGGTCGAAGGTGACGTCGGGGGTCGGGGTCGACTGCTTCATCGACACGCCGGGGTTCTCCTTGGCGATGCGGCGGGCATCGGTTCCCAACATGTCGAACCAGATCCCCGCGGTGCGGGAGCGGAGGCTGGCGATGCGCTTGTCGTCGGCCTGGCACGCCGGGTTGTTCGCCTGGGCGATGTAGGTGGTTCCCGGCTCGCGGAACAGGTCGACACCCCCGACGTGGTCGACGTGGGCTTGGGTGGTGATGATGTGATGGGTCGGACCCGGCCGGATGGTGTCGAACACCCGCTTGTGGTGGGGTGCCTCGTAGCCCATGCCGGTGTTCACGATGATCCGGCCGTGATCGGTCAGGAGCAGATACGCGGCAGTGTTGCCACCCGAGCGGTACAGGAGACCGTCGATGACCGGAGACGCCGGATCGTCGTAGACAGGTTTCAGCAGCTCCTTGCCGGGGCGGCTGTCGATGAGATGGTCGACCGCTTGCTGGATGTTCACTGGACCTCGATTCGGACCGGGAAGCGGTCGAAGTAGAAACCGAACGGTTCACGCAAGACCTCGGGGGTCACGGAGAAGTCTCTCCGAAGGTCGTAGACGACCTTGCCCTCCTTGCCGCGTGGGTGCGCCGCTCGGTAGGTGGCGATGTCGGCGCGGGCTTGCTCGTCGAACGGGATGCCGGCGGCGTCGTAGACCCGTTGCAAGGTTCCCACCTCGTCGGCCATGTAGGTGTCGAAGAAGACGTCGACCGTCCGCCCTTCGGGAAGGAGATGGCGGTCGCGCACCGACGACTCCAACAGTCGGCGGATGCGATCGGTCCAGTAGTCGCGGTACCACTCGGGCCTCGTCGAGCGATATGCAGTACGAGCGCCGTAGGTGAGCATCGTGATCGTCGATTGGATCACCGCGACCGGGTCGCGGTGGGTGACGACGATCGTGGCGTCGGGGAACACCGTTGTGAGCGGGCCGAGCTGCTCGAGGTGTTGCGGGCTCTTGAGCACCCAACGCTCGCGGGGCCGGTACCACTGCAGGATCTGCAGCACGGTCTTCAGGTACCGGTAGTGCGGGGTCTGGTCGTGGGCGAGGTAGTAGTCGCGCCAACCCGGCGAGCGTGACACCCACTCGAGGTTGTAGTTCGAGAAGTCGGGAGCCATCAGCTCGTTCTCCTCGTGCACGTGATCGGGCTCCATCGGGTGCATGGCGGCGATGAACGGCGCAGCCTGTTGCATCGCCTCCCACTGACGCTGACAACGGGTCCAACGGGGATCGGCCCCGTCGACCTCGGCCGGCTCGTTCGGGTTCGGGACCGGCTCGTAGCTCTCCCACAGCGGCATCGATCGGAACTGGGAGTCGGCGGCGAGCAGGTTGACGAGATGGGTCGTACCCGATCTCGGGAGCCCGACGACGATGACCGGCTGCTCGATCGGGATGTCGAGGATCTCCGGGTGCCGCTTCAGCAGGTCGCGGATCAGGAGGCGGTTGGCGGCGTTGCGGGCGCTGTCGCCGAACATCAGCATGCGCCCGATGCCGGTCCGTTCGGGATCGGCGTTCATCTCGACGAGCTGGAGCTCGAGTCGCTCGCAGAAGTCGTCCGGGCCGAAGTCGTCGAGGCCGGTCGCGGCGACGGCATGACTCAGCACCGCGTCGACCGACAGGTCGGTGGAGACCTTCTCGCCGTAGTCGATCGCCATGCGCTGCATGTCGTTCAGGACCGGTGAAGCCAGGTCGTCGATGCGGATCTCGTTCATCGTGTCTCCTCAGAGGACCAGGTAGCCGCCGTCGACGGCGAACGAGGCGCCGGTGGTGAACGCCGACGCGCTGCTCGCCAGGAACAGCACGGCGGCCGCGACCTCCTCCGGTGTGCCCATGCGCTTCATGGCTGCCTTGCCCACCTCACCGTCGAGCAGTTCGGGAAACGCCTTCATCGGCGACGTCATCGGCGTGTCGATCAGCCCGGGGGCGACGGCGTTCACCCGGATGCCGTCGTTCACCCAGTGCACGGCGAGGTTCCGGGTGAGGGCCAGCAGCGCCGACTTCGACGCCGAGTAGCCGGGCACGATCGTGGTCGCTCGATAGGCGGTCATCGACACGACGTTGACGACGCTGGCGCCGCCCTCGAGCGAGCTCGTCTTCAACGCTCGGTGGCAGCCCATGGTGAGGCGCATCGCCCCTTCGACGTTCATGTCGAGCGATGCCGAGAAGGCATCCGGTTCCCATTCGTTGCGCCCGTCCGGGAAGTTCGCACCGGCGTTGTTCACGAGCACGTCGAGCGAGCTGATCGAGGCGGCAAGCGCGTCGACCGCGTCGCGGTCGCGCAGCTGGAGCTGCCGGTAGCCGAACCGGTCGAGAGCGGTGTCGTAGTCGGCGGGCGACGGGCGGGTGCCCGTCACCGTCACGCTCGCTCCAGAGTTGGCGAACGCCATGGCGATCGCATGGCCGATGCCGCTGGTGCCACCAGTGATGAGCACCCGGGCATCGGCGAAATCGAAGGTGCACCGGTTCAGCGTCACTCGACCCCCATCGTGATCATGACCTTGCCGCAGTCCTTGGAGCCTTCGAGGAGGGCGAGACCGTCGTGGAACTGCTCGAGCGGGAACTCGTGGGTGATCAACGGCGACAGATCCCGCCGTCCGAGCAGCTCGATCGTGTCTTCGAAGCGAGTCGGGTACTCGATCGACCCGACGATGTGGAACTGCTTCATCAACACGGTGAGGTAGCTCGTCGGCACCGGCTCGAAGTGCAACGCCACCACCGACAACCGGCCGCCGAACCGCCCGTTCTGGATCACCTCACCGATCACCCTTGAGGCGCCGGAGGCCTCGATGAACACGTCGGTCCCGGGCGTCGGACCGAAGCGGAACGGAACGCTGCCGTGAAGCCGGGCGAGCTCGGCCCACACGTCGTCGGTCGTCGGGTTCAACACGGCCTGGACCCCGAGCTGTTGCGCGAGCGCCAGCCGGGTCGGGCTCAGGTCGATCGCCACCACCTCGTGGATCCCTCGATCGAGCAACGTCGCGATGGCCATCAGCCCGATCGGCCCGCAGCCGAACACCGCCACCTTCTCGCCCGCCGACACCGCAGCCTGGTTGACCGCCTGCATCCCGACACCGAGCGGCTCGGCCAGCGCCGCGGTCCGCAACGGCATCCCGTCCGGAACCCGGTACAGGCGGCCCCGAGCGGCGTCGCGAACGAGCAGCTCGTGGGTCAACGCCCCCTCGCGGGCGCCGCTCCCCAGGGAGCCGGTGTCGCCCCCATCGGTGTGCACGATCACCCGGTCGCCGACCGAGGCACCGGCGACCTCGGCCCCCACCCACACGACGATCCCGGCGCACTCGTGGCCGAGACACATCGGGCCCTTCGTGAGGCCCCCCATGTGGATGTACGACACGTCCGACCCGCAGATCCCGCAGGCGGCGACGCGGACGACCGCGTCGCGCGGCCCCGGGCTCGCCGGTTCGACGTCGTCGAGCCGGACATCGTTCGGTCCGTGGACTCGTATCTGCTTCATCGTCCCAACCCCTTGCAATCAGGTTTCGATACGATACGAATCGTTACCTCGCCCGGGCGAAGCGAGCAACGACGTCACACGCGGGCGCCGTCGACGACGACGCTCACCAGCCCGGTGATCCACCGTTCGTCGAGCCGGGCCGCATTGCCGGTGAGCAGCATGTAGATCACCGGGCCGGCGATCAGGGAACCCAACACCTGCGTATCGACGTCGGACCGCAGTTGGCCTTCGGCCTGGGCACGCGCCAACCGCACCTCGACGAGCCTGATCGCCATGGACGAGCCAGCCGCCGATCGGACCCGATGTTCTCGAGATTCACCGAGTACGCCCACCATCGCGGCGAGCGCAGCCGGCCGACCGATCTTGGCCACGGCCCAGTGGATCATCGTCGACAGGTCCGCCACGATGTCCTCGGTGTCGGCGACCACGTCGTCGCCGTCCAGGTTGAACACTGCGTGGGCCACCAGCTCCGCCTTCGACGACCACCGTCGGTAGATCGCTGCCGTCGTGGTCCCAGCGCGCTCGGCGACTGCTGCGAGGCTCATCTCGTTGTAGCCGCGCGCCTCGAGCAGATCGATCGTCGCTGCCACGATGGCAGCATCGAGCCGCTCGTCCCTCGGCCGTCCGCCACGATCTTTCCCGGTCGCCTGTCTCATCGCCCCCGGCACCGTATCGATGCGACCTCACATCGTCCAGGAAGCCCGTCGCTCAACCCAACCGCGGTGAGACCAGGCAGAGGGCAGGGGGGCGCCCGCTCCCACCGGCGTAGCCTCACCCGGCTCCTTACCCGTGCGCCCAGCCTGGAGCCTTGTCGATGTGGCTCAGGAGCCGAGCGTTCCCCGCTGGGTTTCGCCCATGGCCAGTTGACCGCGTGACCCCAAGGCCGCCCATTCCCTCACCGTTCGCCGCGCGGCCGAACTCGGCGCGTCGACACAGGCCGGGTGCAGCAACTCGCTTCCAACCTCGACGACCTCGTCGTCATCGCGCAACTCGTCGCCACAGATCCGACACGTCGGCATCCTCGACCCTCCCGTTCCCTCAGACAATCATGCCCGCCAGGGGAACGGGATCGTTGTCGCCGGATTCGGCGGCGCCAGCGGCGTCAACCGCGCGGCATGTGGACGGTGGGGTCGGCCCACTCCGACCCTGCTCGACTGTTCGGGACGCCGATCGACGGCACGGCCTCCCCACGGGTCGGCACGCGCATCGTCTGCGGAAGTCGCGTTGGTGGATCGAAAGCTGCTGGGCTCTTGTCAGCGGTCGGTGCCTTGGCGCATGCTTCGTGACGTGCGAGATCCCAAGCTCTCGACTCGCATGGTCATCGCCTGCCTCGGCGTCCTCGCACTTGTCGGATCGTTCGGCCTGGGACGCGCCACGGCACCCGATGGCGCAGCGGACTCGGCGTCTGATTGTTCAGCTGACACCCGGACTCCGATGGACATTGCCGAAGAGTTCGGCGGAGCCGAGCGACTGGCCTACTTCTCACAGTGCGAGGCGCGAGCGGCTCAGCCGAAGTCCTTCGGCGGAGAGTGGGGCGTCATCGACGTCTACGCCAGCGAGACCGGCGACGAAGTGGTTGCCTGGTGGTACCAGGGATGTGGCACGCCCGAGGGCATCGTCGCTGTCGGTACGGACCGGCCGAACAACTGCGGGGCGTCTGACACGACAGCCGTGTCATAGCCATTCGGCGACGCGGGTAGCTGCCTCACCGACAACGACTCCGCCGTCGCGGTGAGGCGGCGCGTCGCGTTCCCTCCCCTGTTCGGGCGCGGCCGCGCCGTCATCAGGTCGAACGGTTCCCTCCCCATCATTCGGGGGAGGGCATGGCACGCCTCGGCTCGCGGCACCGGCCGGCGAGACACAGGTTGAAAGGGCCCGATGCCGGCAGGATCCCTTCGGCTCAAATCGCTCGGCGGGTGGCTGGGCGCCGCCGAGAGAGACGTCACACATTGCTGAAGCGGGAAGATCGGGCCCTCGTTCGACAAGGTGCGGTCGATCGACATGACGCTCGCCGAGTTCAACACGCTGCGGCTGTCGGCGGCCATCGGGTCCCGAAACGCGCTCGCCCCGGTTGCCACTGGCACGTCCAACGGGATGGGGCGTTCGTCGGGGCGTCCATGCTGGCCGCTGGGTGAACGGGCCGCTGATCTATCGTCTTGGTCGTGGCCGCCCCGATGCTCAGCGACCTGCGCCGCCGGCGCAGCGAGATCCTCGAGATCGCTCGCGCCCGCGGCGCCTCCCGAGTCCGCGTGTTCGGCTCGGTCGCTCGCGGCGATGCCACTGACGCCAGCGACATCGACTTCCTCGTTGATCTCGAGGCGGGACGGAGTCTGTTCGACCTCGGTGGTTTGCTGATGGACCTTCGCGATCTCCTCGGGCGCGATGTTGACGTGGCGACCGAGGAGGGCCTACGGCCCCGGGTCGCTCAACGGGTCCTCGCCGACGCCGTCGATCTGTGAGAGACGACCACGATCGTCTGCTCGACATGATCGAGATCTGCGACCTGCTCATCGAGCACGCCTCCGACCCTGCCGTGCTCGCAGAGAACCCAGTTGTCCAAGCAGCCGCCCAGCGTTGGATCGAAGTTCTCGGCGAGGCGGCGTCGCATGTCTCAGACGACACTCGATCGAGGCATCCCGAGGTCCGCTGGCCGCGACATCATCGGGACCCGCACGATCCTCGCCCACGCCTACTTTCGCGTCGACCAGGACATCGTCGGCAACATCGTCACCAGTCACGTCTCGGAACTGCGCGCACAGCGTCGAGCGATCCTCGACGGCACCGAGCCATCGGATCCCGACTCCCAACAAACCGGGTGACCCGGAACGCAGGTGTGCCCCGACGGCTGCCGGCGCCAGTTGGGCCAACGGGAGGAGCGCCGCAGCTTGTCGTCACGGTCGGCGCGCTCGAGTCGGTCGACCTCCGCGAGGGCAGCGCAGGCTTCGCTGCGAGCGCGGGCTCCGCTGCCTGCTCGGCGGCGGTGAGCGCCGCGCTGGCCTCGGTCACGGTGTGCTCGGCGACGGACAGATCGGTTTTTGGCGTCACGGCGGGCCCGGAACCGCGTCCGGTCCACTCGCTCCGCCGCCCGGTCGCGCTCCACGATCGCGCTATCAAGGTCCCGGCGGGCGATGGTGACGATGGCGTCGAAGGGCGCGCGGGCCGAGCGAGCGTCGTTGTCGCGTTCGGCGGCCACAGCGACCTCGGCCCGCCGCCACAGGACATCATCCGCCAATGTCCGAGCAAGGTTGAGCGCCTCATCGAGCTTCACCGGAGAGCGTGGCCCGCGCCTGGACGAACCAGGCCGGCACACGGCGCGGGCCGCCCCTCGCCATTGACTGAACTGAATCAGCACATGCGGCAAGGATCGAGCGATGGCCGACGCGGACCATATGCACGTGGTGACGCTGGTGGGAGCCGGAACGAGCTTGTTCGACCTTGCGGTCGCCTTCGAGGTGTTCGGCCGTCGCCCGCCGATCGACCGACCGTGGTATCGATTCACGGTGACGACCGAGACACCCGGCGCCGCCCGGCTCGACCTCGGACTGAGCCTGACGATCGAGCGCGCTCTGTCGTCGTTCCGCACTGCGGACACGATCATGGTGGCCGGTTGGCCGGAAACCGCCCAGGCTTCACCGGCGCTGGTCAGCGCCCTGCGCAGTGCGCACCGGCGGCGAGTGCGGATCGTTTCGTTCTGCTCAGGCACCCTGTTTGCCGGAGTTTGCTGTCCGTCGACGGGAGCAACCGCGGGAGCAACCGGCGATCGTGAAGGTCGCTGTCGCGGAGCGTCGCTGAGTGTCGCTGGGCGGCGCCCTGTGTCCGCTCTCGGGGCGGCCGGGCCGCCGTCGCTGACATCGGGCGGTTGGTCGCGGCACAATGGTGGCATGGCGACCGCACCGGACCCCACGACCAAATCCGGCGACGCGCCGGTCGGGCAGGCGTTGGCCGATTGGGTACCGGTGGTCGTGCAGCGGATCTTCGATCGGTGTGGCGCCCGGCGGGTGATCGTGTTCGGCTCGGTGGTTCGCGGCGACGCACGTTCGACTCCGGCATCGATGTGCTCGTGGTGCTCGAGCACGTCGCCAACAGTCACCACGATGCGGTTCGCATCATGAACGAGCTACGGGATCTGCCCATTGCGGTCGACGTGATCGTGACCGACGACGAGCGTTTGATCACCCAAGCTCGAACTCCGGGGGTCGTGCGAGTCGCGCTGCGGGAGGGAACGGTCTTTGAGCGAGCTGCCTGAGGCTCATCGAGCGGCGGTTGTTTGGCTGCGGTGGGCTCGTGAGGATCTGGCGCTGGGCGAGCACGGGTTCGGGAACGAAGCGCTGGCGCCGCGAGGCGCTTGCGTTTGGGCGCATCAGGCGGGAGAGAAGGCGATCAAGTCGCTGCTCGTCGTCCACGACGTGGACCCACCGACACGTCACGACTTGGATCGGTTGGCGCGTCTGTTGCCGGCAGTCGAGGTCGAGCGATTCGCCGTACTCGATCTTCCTGAGTTGTCCCGGTGGGCGATGGAGGGCCGCTACCCGATGACTTCGACGAAGCAACCCGAGAGATCGCGCTCGAGCTGGCTCGAGCGATCCTCGCGGCCGTCGCGGCTCGCCTCGAAGAGATCATCAACGCTAACTCAGCGCCACCGGTCTCTCATCGATCGGCCGCGTCACGAGGATCCGGTAGACCGACGAGCGGTGCACGCCGAGCATGGCCGCCACTTGGCTCACCCTGAGCAACTCCGGAACCGCCACCGACCGCGGAGGCGTCGTGCGTCGTCGGACGAAGGTCGTACGTGTTGATGTCGCGTGCCCCATACCAAGGAGAGGTGCCCACCAATCATCGATCCGCTTGCCAGAAACGCAGATCTTGACGAACCGACCGACGGCCGTCGACGGATGCCGGTCGACGGCAGCTCAGTCCCGGAGGGTATTCAAGGGAATGATCGAGCGGGGCGCCGGTGCAGGTGACGTACGGGACCGAGTCGGTCCGAGCGCCGATACCGAGTGGCGCAGCCGGCGTCGGGGCGCACTTCGGCCGCGCTGTATCGGCCATTATGCCGGTTCGAGCGGCGTTGTGTCGTCGTGTTCGACCAGCTCGTTCGGAATGGTTCAATCGCAGACATGTCGGCCGATGGCGTGATCGCCGTCGGAGGCGATGATGGCGGGGGCTCGGGTCCTTCAGACCGGGTGATGGCTGTGCGACCGGGGCTGAAGTCCCAACGATCCGCAACCGCGAGATTCCGAACGGGCCACAGCGAGTGCACCAGGCGAAGCTCGATTGCGGCCTCGGTGGGCCGCCCAACGGGGCCGCTGCAGGCCGACGATCAGTGGGCTCGACGGAGGAGGTGTGGATTCGTTGCGTGTCACATGTGCGACGCGGCGATGCCGCCGGTCCTCGGCGGGCCGGCGGCGTCGCTACGGGAGGACTTCCGATCAGGGTTCGGTGGCGACGACCGTGGCACCGTTGGAGCCGCCGGTGACGCCGGCGATGCTGGTCACGAGCTGGGCGCTGCCGGTGGCGGCGACCTGTGACGCCATCTCCACGGCCTGGTCGTGCAGCGCGACGCACTCCTCTGCGGTGCCCTCGCGGGCATCGTCGATGCTCAGCATCTGCAGCGGGGCATCGACGGGCACGGGGAGGACCGTCGGGCCGTCGGCGCTCGCAGGCACCGCGCCGGCTACGACCGTCACGCCCCCGTCGGGCACACCCTCGGGCGCCTGGCTGGAGCCGGAGACGACCAACTCGGGCAGGCTGCCGTCCGCCGGCATGATCTCACCCGATCCGATGACCACGTTGCCGCCCACCGGCGCACCTGCTGGGAGATCGGGGAGCAACCCGTCTACATCGGCTCCCTCGAACGTGCACCGGAAGGGGTCGCTGTCGGGACCGATGCTCACCATCGTGAGCCGATCGGTGGGGGCCGGATCGTCGGTGGCAGCCATCGCGTTCGAGGTGACCATCGCACCCGCACCGATCGCTGCGCCGGCCGCCAACAGTGCCAATCCTCCGAACATCGAGTGACGCTTCATCATGCCTCCTTTGTCGACCCCGCCGATCGGGGCTGATGTCCGAATTGTCTGCCTGCCCGACTGAATGGAACCACGTACCGACCTGAAACGAAGCTGAACGACCCGGGCGCGGCGGCGGCGTCGCCCTCGTTACCCTGAACGACGTGCGGGTGCTGGTGATCGAGGACGATGACGCGATTCGCAGTGTGCTGGAGCGTGGCCTGGGGGCGGAGGGCTTCGACGTCGACACCTGCGCCGACGGGGCGACCGGCTTGTGGAAGGCGCTCGAGGGTGGCTACGCGGCGATCGTGCTGGACCTGCTGTTACCCGGGCTGAATGGGTACTCGGTGTGCAGCCGGCTGCGCGAGGAAGGCGACGTCACGCCGATCCTCGTGCTGACCGCCAAGTCGGGCGAGTTCGACCAGATCGACCTGCTTGACTCGGGCGCCGACGACTTCCTCACCAAGCCGGCCAGCATCGCCGTTATCGCCGCTCGCCTGCGGGTGCTGATTCGGCGTAACGCGGCGATGGCCTCGAACGTGATCCTGCGCAGCGACCTACGCTACGACCTTGGCACCCGGGAGTGCACCGTCGGCGAAGACGCCAGTCACGCTCACCGGCCGCGAGGACCAGCTGCTGCGGCGCCTCCTGCTGGCCAACGGCATGTGCGTCGGCCGCCAGGAACTACTCGACGACGTGTGGGGCCCCGACGCCGGGATCGACGCCAGCAACCTCGACATCTACCTGCGCCGGCTGCGGGAGAAGCTCGCCCCGGTCAGAATCGAGAATGTGCGCGGGATCGGCTATCGCATCGGTGCGCGATGAGGAGTCCGCTCCTCGGTGTCCGCGGCCAGGTGACGTTCACCGTCCTCGCGGTCACCGCCGTGCTCTACTCAGTGCTCGGCACGATCGGGTTCCTCCAGATCGCCACCAGCGGCCGCGACGCCATCCACGAGCGCATCGACGAGGTGCTCGACAACCTCGAGACCGGCATCCGCTCCGGAAGCGGCACGGTCAACCTCAGCTCCGCAGACGGGGTGGAGGCGACGGTTGTGGCGGGACCGAACTCGATCCCGGCTGCGCACCGCGACGAGCTGCAGGTGGTGCGCACGATCGACGTTCAGGACGCCACCCTCACACTCGTCGGCACCAGCTCGCAGGCCCGGCTCACCGACAGCCTGCGCTCGCTTCACCGCGGCCTGTGGATCGCGATCCCGCTCGCCGCAGTGGTGAGTGCGCTGATGGCCGGCCTCGCCACCCGCCGCGCCCTGCGACCCGTCGGGGCGATCACCGACCTTGCCGGCACGATCGGCGCCTCGATGAACGGCGCCCGGGTTCCGGTGCCCGACACCGGCGACGAGATCGAGCGGCTGGCAACCACAGTCAACGAGATGCTCGACCGCATCGAGGTAGGCCGTGCTGCGCAACACCAGTTCACCTCCGACGCCGCCCACGAGCTGCGCACCCCCCTGATGGCATTGCAGGGCGAACTGGAACTCGTGCACACGCAGAAAGCGCCGTTCGACGACACGCTCACGGAACGACTCGACGCACTGTGCCACCGCCTCGGCGACCGGATCGACGACCTCGTGATGCTGTCAACGCTCGACGAGGCCCGCCCGCTCGCCCTCGCCCCGGCCGATCTGTTGACCATCGTGCGCGACGAGGCCGCCGTCATCGCGCCGAACGCCTCCATCACCGGGGTGGAGTCGGAGGTCGCTCTCGATCACGAGCTCATGGCGCGAGCGGTGCGCAACTTGCTGTACAACGCCCAGCGCCATGCGCACGAACACGTGGCCGCCACGGTCGAGCGCGCCGACGGCAAGGTATGGCTGCACATCGACGACGACGGCCCCGGTGTAGACCCAGCGCGGCGCGACGAGATGTTCCGCCGCTTCGCCCGCCTCGACGAGGGCCGCACGGTCGACCGGGGCGGCTCCGGGCTGGGCCTTGCAATCGTCGCGTCGGTGGCGACAGCTCACGGCGGCGGCGCCGCCCTCGCCCGCAGCCCATCAGGCGGCGCCCGCCTGTCCCTCTGGCTCCCTGACGAACGACCCGCACCCCCCGGCTCTGCCCCGAACTCGTCGGTCAATCCGGGAACCGAACCGGCCATCGCATAGCTCCCAGCGCGCTCGGGATCCACCGCGATGCGCTGGCGGTTCCTCGTCTTGTCGGCGTCCGGTATCGCTCTGTCGGACTTCGTTGTTGGATGGCCTGTCAGAGCTCGATTCCGAAGTCGTGTTCAACGGCGGGGTAGCGCCAGGTTGCGCCGACTTGTGGTGGTTCGGGTGCCCGCACTGGGGTGTCGAGTTCGATGCCGCGTTCGATCGCCCAAGCTCGGATGGTGTCGGCGAGCACGCTGGTGGGCTGTTCGCGTAGCCAGTCGCGGTCGTCTATGGCGTGGAGCTGAGGGGAATCGAACCCCTGACCTCTTCCATGCCATGGAAGCGCTCTGCCAACTGAGCTACAGCCCCGTGGGGCTCCGAAAAGGTACCAACAGACCCTGTCGTTTCCAAACAGGGGCCCGAGATGCCCTCAGGTACCCGTCAGCCGAGGGTGCGGCGCCGCCGGATCCGGCCGCGGAGCGGGCCGACCGCCATCCGCATGACGGTGGTGACCACCAGCATCGACGCCGCCGTGCGAACCTCGAACGGCAGGTCGAGCAGCTTGGGCCCGAGGTACAGCGACGCCGCGGCGACGACCGGGAACGCCCATGCCACATCGGTGAGCACGTGGGTCCACACCGGGCGCTTGGGTTCGGCCCGCTCGGACAGATCGAACCAGTTGTCGACACCGACCGTTCGTTGCACCCTGGTCTGGACCACGATCGAGTCGACCTGCTTGAGCAGCACGGTCCGTTGGGGCGAACGCTCCCAGGCGCGCAGACTCAACGCGTCGACGAACCGGAAGACGATCTGGTACTCGCCGTTCGGCTCGCCAGGCCGCAGGATGCCGACCCCGAGGCTTCCCGGGAACCGCTCGACCTGCTCGACGACCTGGGCCGCCCACGCCTCGAACTCCGGTTCCTTGCCGGGCCGAACGACCCGGCCCACGGTGACGGTGACCGGCTCGGACGCGAGCCGAGGGAGCTCGGATGTGTCGAAGGGGCCGGAGAGCATGAGGGACATAGCACCTCCAGTGAACCCCACCACGAACGGTGGCATGCCGCGCGCGGATGCGTCATGCGTCACGGAACCCCGAACTGGCCCTACGCGTCGAAGTCACCGACGTGGGCCGTAGGGCCCACACTCGGCGGAACCGCCGCCAGGCGAACCCTCAGCGCACCTCAACGCACCTCGACGCGACGGGTGTGCCACCCCGTGGCACCATCAGGTGCCGGTTCGGCTCGATCACCGGTCTGCACCGCGCCATCGGCATCGGTCGCCCGGACCCGGAGCACGTACTCGCCGACGGCTGCGGGCCAGTCGAACACCCATTGCACCCACGTGTGCTCGCTCGCCGTACCCGCCAGACGGGCCGGTTGCCACGGGCCGTCGTCGATCTGCACCTCCACTGCGGAGATACCTGTGTTCGGGGCCCACGCCACGCCGGCCACTGCCACGGTCCCGGCGGCGACCGAGGTGCTGTTGGCGGGTACGTCGATGCGGGAAGCGATCTTGATCGGGCCTTCCTTGGACCAGCCCCGCGGCACCCAGTACCCGTCGAAGTCCTCCCACGTGGTGAGCTCGATGCTGTCGAGCCATTTGGTGGCCGAGACGTAGCCGTACAGGCCGCTCACGATCAACCGGGCCGGGAACCCGTGGGGAACCGGCAACGGCTCACCGTTCATGGCGATCGCGACCATCGCCACCCGCCCATCGAACGCGACCTCGGACGGGAATCCCGCCGTCCATCCGTCGACGGACCGACCGACGATCTGGGTGGCGCCCGGTTGCACGCCGGCCCGTTCCAACAGCTGATCGAGCGACACTCCCTGCCACACGGCAGTGCCCACGAGATCGCCCCCGACCTCGTTCGAGACGCACTGGATCGTGACCGGCTCGGTGAGCGTGGCGAGCTCGAGGAGTTCGGCGTAGGTGATCGTGTACGGCTCGTCGACGAGACCGGTGATCGAGAGCTCCCAGGTCTCGGGGTTCACATCGGGCACCGACAGCGCGGTGTCGATGCGGTAGAAGTCGTCGTTCGGGGTCAGGTACGTCGACACCCCCGGTACCTCGGCGTCGAGCACGTCGGTGGGCAGCGGACGAGTGACGGCCGAGCGCGGGATGACGGTCCGCCGGCGAGCAGCCACCGCGTTGCCTTCGCCACGGATCGAGCGGGCCGACGACGCCAGCACCACGGCGCCCGCGCCAACCACGGCGGAGCGCACGAGAAAGGTGCGGCGACTGCTGCGGGCCTGCATCGGCGGCGTCGGCTCGGGCACAGCGGGCACAGCGGGAACGTCAGGAGCCGGGGCCAGGGCCGGCGCGGCCGAACGGATCGCTCCCAGCACCCACATGACCGAGCATCCCACCGCCACGGCGGCCGCCGCGGCGACCCAACCGAGGGCGCCACCGCCACGCGGATCGGTGGAGTACGACCATGCACCGAGGAAGCCGAAAGCAGCGAGGCCGAGTGGCCCCGCCAGAGCCCGGGTGCCTGACGCCAGGCCGAGCAGTGCCCCGAGGGCGAGCGACACGATGACGATGCCGACCACGAGGGCCGGCTTGTCGTTCGTGCCGAACAGCTCGACCGCGAGCTCCTTGAGCCGGGCGGCGAACGCATCGATGAAGCGATTCCCGACCGAGCTGACGAGCGACGGGCTGTCGTCGCCGAACGCGGTCACGAACTCGCCGGTGGCAAGGGCCGCCGCAGCAGCCAGGACGCCGGCCAGGGCGGCCCGAGGCCGGGACAGGTGATCGTTCACGGTCCCCAGCCTGCCGGACAGCTCGCCACGAGCGCCGCCCAGGCTGCACAACAACTGCAAAACTCTTCGTCGACCGACCCCGCCCATCCGGGCACAGACCTACGCTCTCGCCATGCCAAGTCCACCTACGAGCGGGACGGTGCTGGTGGTCGACGACGAACCAATGGTTCGCGAGGTCGTCGCGCGCGCTACTTGTCGCTCGACGGCTGGACGGTGCACGAGGCTGCAGATGGCGACGAAGCGGTGCTCTGGCTCGACGGGCACCACCCCGACCTCGTGATCCTCGACATCATGCTGCCGGGGGTGAACGGCCTGTCGATCCTGCAACAACTCCGCGCCGAAGGCGACATCCCGGTCATCCTGCTCACCGCCCGGACCGAGGAGATCGACCGGGTCGTGGGGCTCGAGCTCGGCGCCGACGACTACGTCGTCAAACCGTTCTCCCCCCGGGAGCTCGCCCTGCGGGTCCAGACCGTGTTGCGGAGGACCCAGCGGGGGCCGACCGCCACGCCGAACGCCGTGCTCGAGTTCGACGGCCTGGCGATCGACACCGCGAGTCACGAAGTGCGGTGCGGCGAGCGGCTGGTTGCCCTCACCCCGAAGGAGTTCGACCTCCTCGTCCGCTTGGCTCGCTCGCCCCGACAGGTCTTCTCCCGCCGCCAGCTCCTCGAACAGGTCTGGGAATCGTCGCCCGACTACCAGGATCCCGCCACCGTCACCGTGCACGTCGGGCGAATCCGCCAGAAGCTCGAGACCGACCCCGATCAGCCCCGATGGATCATCACCGCGTGGGGTGTCGGCTACCGGTTCGAACCATGAGCGCGGCGAGTTTGGCGATGACTCCATGGTCATCGGTGCTCCGCGACCGCCCGGTCGAAGTGGTGCTCACGTTCGCGGCGTTGGCGGCGGGCACGGTCGGCGCCGCGTTGGGGCTGCAGCGCCTGCTGCGGGCGACCAGATCGCTGCGGACCCAACTGCTCCTGGTCAGTCTCACGGCCTTGCTGATCGGCGCAGCGGCGAGCATGTTGCTCGCCCGCCTCATGGTCCTCGGACCCGACGAGGCGCGCCGGGTGGTGGAGGTGCTGGGCGTCACCGCGCTGTTCGCGGTGGGGCTCGTCGCGATCGCCTCGGCGCCACTGGGGCGCGATGCTCGGCGGCTCGAAACCACGGTGCGCGCCATCGAGTCCGGCGACCGTTCCGTGCGTACGGGAGTGGTGCGGTCCGACGAGCTCGGTCATGTCGCACGGGCGCTCGACGAGCTCACCGAGCAGCTCGATCGCCTCGAACGCGAACGCGCCTCGTACGAGACGGAACGCACGGCGATGCTCTCGAGCGTCGGCCACGACCTGCGCACACCGCTCGCCGCCTTACGAGCCGCACTGGAGGCCCTCATCGACGGGATCGCACCCGATCCCCCTCGCTACCTGCGTTCGATGCAGCGCGACGTCGAGGCGTTGACCGCGTTGGTCGACGACCTCTTCCTGTTGGCCCGGATCGAGGCCGGCCGGCTCGAGCTGGTGCGCACTCCCGTCGATCTCACCGAGCTGGCCGATGAGGCCCTCGAAGCGTTGGCCCCGGTGGCCGAACGGGCGGGCGTGGCCGTCCAACTGGTGGCCACCGGAAGCGTTCGCGTGCTCGGGAACTCCGTCGCCATCGGCCGGGTGCTGCGCAACCTGATCGACAACGCGGTACGCCACGCACCGGTCGGGTCGACCGTGCAGGTCTCGGTGAGCGCGGAAGGTCGCCCCACGGTGCAGGTGATCGACGAAGGCCCGGGGTTCCCGGAATCGTTCGCCTCCCACGCCTTCGATCGATTCACCCGCGCTGACGCCAGCCGCGCCCGCTCCACGGGCGGGGCGGGACTCGGCCTGGCCATCGCACGCGGCCTGGTCGAGGCGCTGGACGGCCGGATCTGGATCGAAGCACCACCCGGCGGCCGGGTTGCCTTCGAGCTCCCGGCGTTCGCCGGTGCCCCCGCCGCTTGACAGTGAGCGGTGGCGGATGCCCGGAACGGCCGGGCACCCCGACCACGCCGCGAGGGCCCCTCGACCCTGTGAGCAGGTCTCGATGCCGGGCAGGCTCGATCCGTGAGATCGCTGCCCCTCTTGTCGCGCGACCCGTTTCGAGCAGTGCCCGCCGTGGGCTCTGTCGCCGTATCGGTGGCCTTGTTCATCGCCGTGCTCGCCGGATGCGCCGATGATTCGGCTGATGGACCAGGCGGCCTGTCGGGGCCCGCGAAGATCGGATTCGAGCTCGCCCGCGACAACGGCTGCTTCGCCTGCCACGGCGACGGCGGGCGGGGCGACGCGCCGGCGGGTGCGTGGGTGGGACTCGCCGGCTCGACCCTTCAACTCGCCGACGGTTCGAGCACGGTCGCGGACTCCGAGTTCCTGGTGGCCGCCATCCTCGATCCGGAACGAGACGTCCAGGCCGGAGCCACCTTGCTGATGCCCGCCAACGCGCTCACCGAGCAACAGGCCGCCGACATCGTGGCCTACATCGAAGCGTTGGGCTGACGGGACCGACGCGACGATGTCAGGGCCCCGCGCAGCGTCGGTGCCACGCACAGGGCAGCATCTGTCCGTGCACGATCTCCGATCCGTCCTCGCCGGCGCAGTACGCGAACGGGTGGCCGGTCCCGACGGCGCACGACGGGCCCAGGAGCTCTGGGCGTCCCCCGGCACCCGTTGGTTCGCGGCGGACCGCCCGATCCAGCGCGTGCACGCCGATGCCGCCATGTTCGTGGGCGGTCTGCGCGCCTTGCTCCTGCAGAGCCTCCACCCGCTCGCGATGGCCGGCGTGGCGGGCCACAGCGACTACCGCCGAGATCCGTGGGGGCGCCTCCAACGCACGGCCGACTTCCTCGCCGCCACCACGTTCGGTCCGGCGGACCAGGCCGAAGCGGCCGTGGCGCGGGTCCGCTCGGTCCATCGCCGCGTCCGCGGGGTGGCACCCGACGGTCGGGCCTACTCGGCCGGCGACCCGCACCTGCTCGCCTGGGTCCACCTGGTCGAAGTCGAAAGCTTCCTCGCCTCCCACCAGCACTTCGGCGAGCACCGCCTCGATCCCGACGAAGCCGACGCCTACGTGGCCGACATGGCCAAGATCGCTTCGGCACTCGGAGTACCCGATCCGCCCACCACCACCGCCGAGCTCCGAGCCGCACGACGCCGGTACCTGGAGGAGCTCCGCTCCACCGCGCCCGCCCGAGATGCTGCCTGGTTCCTCTTCGTCCCGCCCCTCCCCCTTGCCGCCCGAGCCCCGTACGCGGTGCTCAGCGCCGCGGCCGTGAGCCTGCTGCCATGGTGGGCCCGCCTGGGTCTGCTGCTCCCGCCCGCCACCCCGGTGGCCGATGCGCTCGTCGTGCGACCGGCAGCTACTGCGGTGGTGGGGGTGTTGCGGTGGGCGCTGCGCGACGGCGTACGCGCCCAGCCGGCCGCCTGACGCCCGCCGCCTGACGCCCGCCGCCTGACGGTGAGAGGGGTCGCCTCACACCATCTGACGCAGGAGCATCTGAGCGACGCACGCCGGCTTCGGCGCGCCCTCCCGCTCGATGACGAACTCCATCGTGGCCTGCACCCCGCCGGCGATGTCCTCGACCGCCAACAGGGTGGCGCCCGCTCGCACCCTCGACCCCACCGGCACCGGGGTCGGGAACCGCACCTTGTCGAGCCCGTAGTTCACCCCCATCCGGAAACCGGTGAACGCGAACAACCCGCGGGTGAGATCGGCGATCATGCTCAGCGTGAGGTAGCCGTGGGCGATCGTGCCGCCGAAGGGACCGTCCTTGGCCTTCTCGACATCGACGTGGATCCACTGGTGGTCGCCGGTCGCATCGGCGAACTGGTTCACGCGCTCCTGGGTGACCTCGACCCAGTCGCCCCACCCCAGGTGGTTGCCCACCTGGGCCTTGAGCCCGTCCACCCCGTCGAAGATGACCGTCATCTGCTGCACTCCCTCGTTCGAATCCGGGTTCAACACTGGCAACCGGGGCATCGATCCGTCCAACCCGACGGTCGCGAGCAGCCGGGTACGCTCCCGCCGGTGCCTGTCGTCGTCCAGCTCTCCGATGTCCACCTGCGGGCGCGACCGTCCGCCGATGCTCCCCCTGACGAGCGCGATGTTGCGCTGCTCGCCACGGTGGCCGCCATCCGTTCGGCAGACATCCGCCCCGACCTGGTGGTGCTCACCGGCGACCTGGCCGACGACGGTTCGGTCGACGCCTGCGAGCGGATCCGGCGATGCCTGGAGCCGTGGGGCGTGCCGATCGTGGCAGTGGCCGGGAACCACGACCGGCCCGACTCGGTGGCCGAGGTCTTCGGGCCGCCCGTCCGCCACGCCCTCGGCGACTGGTGTGTCGTCCCGCTCGACACCTATCGACCCGACGCCGAGTCCGGCCGGATCGATGTCGCCGCCACCGCTGACGAACTCGATGCGGCACCCGGGAAGTGGCTGCTCGCGGTGCTCCACCATCCGCCGGTCTCGCCGAGCACCCATCCGTTCTTCGGCCTCGATGGCGCCGATGGCCTGCTCGACGTCTGCGCGGCGAGACCGCGGGTCCGAGCGCTCGCCAGCGGGCACCTGCACGAATCGTTCGAAGTGCAGGAACGCGGCGTCCGGGTGTTCGGTGCGCCGTCGACGTGGTTCGCACTCGAGCACGACGGCCCCGAGTACCGGGTTGCACCGGCCGGCGCCGTCGGTGCCCGGGTCTTTCGCCTGGGGGCCGACGGCGAACTCGACCAGGAGATCGTCCGGCGCGACTGAACGATCCGGTTCAGCTCGGCGGGACCAGCACGTCGGCCATCACGTGGATGACCCCGTTGGTGGCCTGCACGTTCGCCAGGGCGATCGGCTTGCCGTCGAGCAGCGTCGCGCCGCCTTCCTTGGAGACGGTGAGCTCGACGCCCGCCACCGTCATCAGCGGGCCCTCGACCAGGTCGGCGGTGCTGAGCTTGCCCGCCACCACGTGATAGGTGAGGACCGTCGAGAGCAGGTTCGGATCGGCCTGGACCGCCGCGAGGGTGGCCGCAGGCAGTGCTTCGAACGCCGAGTCGAGCGGGGCGAACACCGTGAAGGGACCTTCGCCCTGCAGTGTCGGGACCAGCCCTGCCGTCGTCACCAACTCGGCCAGGGTGGCGAAGCCCGGCAAGGTGGTGGCGACTTCGATGATGTCGCCGATCGGCGGCACGAGCACATCGCCCATCACGTGTACCACCCCGTTGCTCGCCACCACGTCGGCCGTGGCGATCGGGTTGCCGTTCACGTAGGTGGTCTCGCCGTCCTTGGTGATGGTGAGCTCGGCGCCCGACACGGTCTCGAGCTGACCCGGTTCGAGATCGGCGGCCATCAGCGTCCCGGGGACCACGTGGTAGGTGAGCACCGCTGGGAGGAGGTCGGGGTCATCCTGCACGGTGTGGAAGACGTCGAGGGGCAGCTTGGCGAACGCCGCATCGGTGGGCGCGAATACCGTGAATGGTCCGCCTCGCAACGTCTCCACCAGGCCCGCTTCGACCACCAACCCGGCCAGCTGGGTGAACACCGCGTTGCTCAGTGCCGTGCCCACCAGGTCGGGGGGGCCCTCCTCGTTGGCTGCCGACCCGTCCTCGGCCGAGCCGGCCGTCGAAGTGGTGGTGGCGTCGGAGTCGGCGGCCACGACCGCGGTGGTCGGCGCGGCGATCGGCGCGGCGATCGGCGCGGTGGTCTCCACCGCGGCGTCGTCGCCGTCAGAGGCACACGCCGTGCCGGCAAGTGCGACACAGGTGAGCACGGCAACGGTCCGCCGACCCGGATGGACGAGGTGGGCGATCGAAGATCGAAGGTTCACGAGCACCCCATGACGCTGCCCGGAGGCACCGCCGCGCCAATAGTGACCTTGGTCCCGTCTTTACCCGCCCTCGTCCCTACACGACGACGACGGGCGTTCCGATCTCGGCGAAGTCCCACAGGAACCGGGCGTCGCGGTTGGCCTGGCGTTGACAGCCCCCCGAGAGCCGGGAGCCGAGCTCGGCCTCGGTCTGATACGGGGAGTTGTCGTCGACATGGAGGGGGATCGCGTGGAAGCCGATCGCCCCGATGTCGGTCTTCAGCCAACGCACCATGAGCGGCAGGTAGGCCTTGCCGTTCCAGGCGGTCGACTGCTCCGAGCGGCTGTAGACCTCGTGCGTACCCGGCAACTCGTTGGCGTACTTGCTGCCCGACACCAACCACGACCGGATGATCGCTCCGTCGTCGTCGACCGCCCACACCCGCTGACCGGCCCGGTCGTAGACGATCCGGCGGCCCGAGCCGGAGTCTGCGGGGAGCGGCGGGGCATCGGCTCCTGCGGAGGCGACCGACGAGAGCGGGTACCCCAACAGGTCGACAGCGCCGGCCGGGGGCGCCGGCGTCCGCACGACGAAGGACTCCTCGTCGGGCCAGATCCCGAGCGCGAGCGCGGTTTCGCGGCCCACGATGCCGTCGACGAACAGCCCTCGCTCGGTCTGGACGACCTCGACCGCGGCCGCTGTCGCTCCGTCGAACACGCCGCTCGCGCTGCCGGTGAGATATCCGGCGGCGATGAGCGACTCCTGCACGCAGGTCACGCTGCTGCCCGACGAACCTGCCGCTACCGACATCACGTCGAGCGTGCACCCGTCGATGGCGACGTCAGCGACCGGCTCGGCACTCGACAGCTCGGCGGGCACCGCCGCAGCCGTGGAGACCTGCAGGTCAGCGGCCGTTTCATCCTCGGGCCAGGCAACGGTGGCCACTCCCCAGAGGGCGAGCCCGACGACGCCGACGACCAGCAGCTGGGCGCGATGTCGCCGATCGGAGCGAATCGGAGGTCCGGCAGTGCCCCGCCGAGCGAGCTCGGGGTGTCGGGAGTGATCGAGGTTTTCGATATCGGGGGTCTGTTGCACCGTGGGAACGCCTCACCAAACGCCGCGCGCACCTCTGCCCGCTGCCCGTGGCCTCGAAACTACCCGCTCACGTTCCGAGCGAGTACTCCGACGGCTCCGGTCGCAGCGTTCGACGCCAGTACTCCAGCAACGTGAACGGCCAGTTCTGAGCCACCCGTCCGAGGTCGTTCTTGTACCAACTGCTCACGTCGGACCAGCCCCACGCCATGAGCTTGTTCTCGGCGTCCACCTGCTCGTTGAACTCGTCGTGCACGTCGCGGCGGATCTCGATCGATCGCGCTCCCCGAGCGAGGAGGAGCTCGATGCAACCGAGCAGGTACCGGACGCCGCACTCCGAGAAGTAGATGATGCTGCCGTTGATGACGATGTTGGTGTTCGGTCCGTACAGGCAGAAGAAGTTGGGGAAACCGGGCACCGTGACCCCGAGATAGGCGCGCGCATCGCCTCGCCATTGCTCATGGAGGTCGACGCCGCCGCGGCCCACCACCTTCATCGGGGCGAGGAACTGCGACGCTTCGAAACCCGAGCCGTAGATGACGACGTCGACCTCGAGGTGATCCCCGTTGGCGAGCATGATCCCCGTCGGCGTGATCGCGGTGATCGGCTCGGTGACCAACCGGACGTTGTCCTGCTTGAGGGTCCGGGCCCAGACCCCGTTGTCGCGCAACATCCGCTTGGCGCCGGGCGGGTACGTGGGGATCACGTGCTCCAGGAGGTCCGGTCGGTCGGCGAACTCCGTGGTCAGGTAGTCGGTGAGCATGAGTCGGATGAAGTCGTTGGCTGCGCCGACCGCCGCTCCCTTCGGTTCGAAGTCCTCCTCGACCCGCACGTTCGCAATCGCGCCATCACCCATGTGCCAGAAGATCGCGAACCGGTTCAACTCCGAATACGAGGGCAGGTGGCCGTAGAGCCAGCGCAGGCCCGCGGGGATCGGCTCGTGGTAGTCGGGGGTCGGCGCCAACCACGGTGGGGTGCGCTGGAACACGTTGAGCTCACCCACGTCGCCGGCGATCTCGGGGATGAACTGCACTGCGCTCGCCCCGGTGCCGATCACGGCGATGCGGCGACCGCGGAGCTCGACGGTGTCGTCCCACTCGGCGGAGTGGAAGGCCGGGCCGGCGAACGTCTCCCGCCCGGCGATATCGGGGAGTCGGGGGCGACTGAGCTGACCGACCGCGCTCACGACGGCATCGGCCCGGAGTTCGCTGACGACCCCTTCACGGTCGCGCACCGTCACGGTCCACTGGGCCGTCTCGTCGGACCACGTGGCGCCGAGCACATCGGTCTCGAGCCGGAGGTGCTCACGCACCCCGAACGCCTCGGCACAGTCGCGGAAGTAGTCGCGCAGGACCGGTTGGTTCGAGAAGTGGAACGGCCAGTCGTGGCGCTGAGCGAATGAGTAGCTGTAGTTGTGGTTCGGGTTGTCCACGCGGCACCCGGGATATGTGTTCGCCGACCAGGTCCCGCCGACTTCGGCGGCCTTGTCGACCACGACGTAGCTCACGCCCGCCTGCTGCAGGCGGTGTGCGGCGAGGAGACCCGACATGCCGGCCCCGATGATGACCACCTCGAAGGATCGATCGGGGGCCAGCTCGGTGAGCTGCCAGGACGGTGCTCGGCGGTCCTCGCCGCGATAGGCGAGCTCCTCCTCCAACAGGGGGAGGTAGTCGACCATCTCTCCCCCTCCGACCGTGAACTCCAAGATGCGCAGCAGGTCGGTGTCCGAAGGTGCTGGGGCGGGGACGCTCCCGCCGTCGCGGAAGGCGACGATGGCTGCCAACGCGAGCTCGCGAACTCCGTGCTGCTGCTCCTCGGTCAACCCACCCTGAGGCAGCGCGGCCATGAGCGGCTCGGGTCGGAACTCGTCGCGGAGCAACGCCAGATCGCCCGTGAGGTAGGCGAGGGCCGGGAGCAACGGTGGGATCTCGGCATCCCTGAGCGCGGCGCGGATCTCGTCGTCGCCGGCCGTGATCGGCTGGACGCCGTGCACGAACGGGCTCGGCGACGACGCGGCATCGACGTGAGCATGAGTTCCGGGCGGATCGATCGTGGTCATCTCGGAGTCCTTCTCGTCACTCGACGGTGACGCCCTTGGGCGCCCGCTGGCTCATGAACCCGAACATGTAGCCGGCGACCCGGCGCATCTGGATCTCTTCGGAGCCCTCGGTGATTCGGTAGCGCCGATGGTGCCGGTAGATGTGCTCGAAGGGCTTGTGGCGGGAGTACCCGAGCCCGCCGTGCACCTGCATCGCGCGGTCGGCGGCCTCGCAACACAACCGGTTCGCCCAGTAGTTGCACATCGAGACCTTGTCGGACTGCGAGAACGCTCCGTAGCGGTCCATCGACCACGCCGTCTTGTGGATGAACGACCGCAGCATCTCGCACTGTGTCTGGAGCTCGACGAGCGGGAACTGGATCGCCTGGTTCGACGACAACGGCTTGCCGAACGGCCTGCGGTGCTTGGCGTACTCGATGGATTCGTCGATGCAGAACTGGGCGGCACCGAGACTCGATGCGGCCTGCCGGATGCGGTTCTCGTTGAAGAAGTGCTGCGTCACCTGAAGGCCGCGACCCTCGCCCCCGAAGATCGCCGAGTGCGGCACCCGCACGTCGGTGAGTCGGATGTGGGCGTGATCGGTCGGCATGTTGAAGGTCCACAGGAACTCCACGATCTCGAAACCCGGCGCGCTGGTCGGCACCAGGAACGCGGTGATGCCCTGCCCGTCGCCGGCCTTTCCATCGGTGCGGGCGTAGATCAGGTCGTACTGCGCCTTGTGGATGCCGGTGTTCCACGTCTTTTCGCCGTTGATCACCCACTCGTCACCGTCTCGGACTGCGACGGTCTCCATGTGGGTGGCGTCCGACCCGTGAGCGGGTTCGGTGATCCCGAATGCGAAGCCGCGACGGCCTTCGGCGAGGTCGTCGACCCAGTCGGCCTTCTGCTCCTCGGTGCCGTAGGCGAGCATCAACAGGAGCCCGACGTTGTTGCCCACGATGGAGTGCTCGTTCTGCAGGTCGTTGTGCAGGCCCAGCCCCTTGCGGGCCAGGTGCTCGCGGATCACGGCCATGCCGAGGTTGGTGCCGTCCCGGCCGCCGTACTCCTTGGGGAACGGGTACCGGTAGTGCCCGGCGGCATCGGCGATCCGCTTCACCCGGTGCAGCAGGCGTTCCCATTCCTCGTTCGGCAGGCCACCGCGCTCCCAGTCGGTGCGGGCGTCCTCACGACGATGATCGAAGAACCGGATGTTGTCGTCGGTCGCCTCGAGCGGCTTGATCTCCCGCTCGATGAAGTCGTCGAGCTCGACAAGGTACGCAGACAGTTCGGCAGGGAGCTCGAAGTCCATGGCAGGCCTTCCGATCGGGCTCAGTGGGCGTGGCCGGAACGTAGCGTCAGTGCGCACTGCCGGGGCGAGCCGGAGGACCGGCGGCGCGGTTGGCGCGCGCCTGCCGGCGGCGGTGCTTGTCGAACGCGTCGACGGCAAGAACTGCTCCAGCGGTTGCGAACGCCATCGCCCATCCCACGAGCGGTGGATTCGCCTGCTCGAGCGTGTCGGCGGCCCAGTCCCACCACACCACCAGGAGCGCGAACGACACGCCCACCGAGATCCCGGGGATCAGCAGCCGATTGGTGGTCCAGCCGAGCGCCCCGGGCCATCGGGTCGTGCTGCGACACGCAAACGCGTTGGCCGCTTGCCCGATCACGACGGTCATGAACGTCGCCCCTGAAGCGGCCGCGAGTGCGTGCCCCTCGGGGAAGGCCTCCCCCGGCCGCCACCCCGCGTCGCCGAGCGACACGAAGAACGCAGCCATCGACGTCGCCGCGATCAACGGGCCGAACAACGCGAACGCCCGCCGGAGCACCGTCCGATTCATGAGCCGGCCCGAGACCGGAGGCCCGGCGAGCACATGGCGTCCCGGAGGTTCGGCTCCCAGCGCCGCCGCCGACAGCGTGTCGGTCCCGATGTCGAGGGCAAGGATCTGGAGCACGCCGAGTGCGAGCGGGATTCGACCGCCCGACAGCGCCCACACGACAAAGGGGGTCAGCTCAGCGACGTTGTCGGTGAGGTGGTAGGTGAGGAATCGTCGGATGTTCAAGAACGTGGCCCGGCCCTGTTCGACCCCGGCCACGATGCTCGCGAAGTGATCGTCGAGCAGGACGAGGTCGCTGGCTTCGCGGGCGACGTCGGTACCCGAACGGCCCATGGCAATGCCGATGTCGGCCTCGTGCAGCGCCGGGCCATCGTTGACACCGTCGCCCGTCATGGCGACCACATGGCCACGCGCCCGCAGGGCTCGGGCGATGCGCAGTTTGTCCTCGGGGGTGACGCGAGCGATGACGACACCGTGCCGGTCGATCATCGCGCCGAGCACCGCCTCGTCGGCAGGGAGCTCGTCGCCGACGAGGACCGGCGCGTCGTCAGTTCGTAGTCCCACCTCGGTGGCGATGGCGGCAGCCGTCGCCGGATGATCACCGGTGATCATCGCCACCTTGATGCCGAACTGCCGGCACCGTTCCAGGGCGTCGGCCACATCGGAACGCGGCGGGTCCTGCAAGCCGACCAACCCGCACAGCTCGAGTTCGGTCTCGGCTGACGCGGCGTCCGTGGGCAGTGGACCGACGATCCTTCTCGCCGCCACTGCGAGCACGCGCAGGCCGCGTGACGAGAGATCGTCGAGTGCCGCGTTGGCCGCGAGGTCGGGGCCGCCGGCACACACCGGCAAGACGCTGTCGGGTGCTCCCTTCACGAACAGCTCGACGCCCACGAGCGTGGAGGTGCGGCGCCGGCGCGGGTCGAACGGAAAGCGTTCGGCGGTCAGCATGGCCCGGCGCTCCGCCTCGGTGTCGATCCCGACGCGTCGACCGAGCACATCGAGGGCCGCCTCCATCGGATCGCCGTGGGCCACCCACGCGTCGTCGGTGTGCGCCGCGTACCCTCGAGAACAGCGCACCGCGCTCGAGTGCCAGCCGACGGAGGGCGGCTTCGGTCTCGGGCGTCGAACACGTGATCGTGGCGATCGGGTCGTACCCCACGCCGCTGATCCGGGCCACCCCGACCGGCGTCCACACCTCGACCGCGGCCATCTGGTTCAGGGTGAGCGTGCCGGTCTTGTCGGTGCAGATGAAGGTGGTGGAGCCCAGCGTCTCGACAGCCTCGAGCTCGCGGACCAACACCTGCCGTTTCGCCATCTGCTCCGCGCCCCAAGCGAGCGAGAGCGTGACCGTGGGCAGCAGCGCTTCGGGGACCAGTGCGACCGTGACGCCGATGGCGAACACGAGCCCCTCCGACGCGGGGTTCCCGAGCAACATCGCGAGACCGAAGAACCCACCGCCCACGCCGAGCGAGATGAAGGCGATGGTGCGCACGACGCGGTGGAGCTCCTTGGCGAGCGGGGTGATCGGCCGATCGGTCAACGTGGTCAAGCGGGCGATGTCGGCGAGCCGCGTTCGATCGCCGGTCGCAACGACCGTGGCTTCGGCCTCCCCCTCCACCAGGAAGGTGCCGGCGAGCAGCCGAGTGCCGTGCTCCACGTCGGCCGGCACGCTCTCGCCGGTCAGCAGCGAGGTGTCGACCAACCCACCTCGCACGACGACGACGTCGGCATCGGCCGGCACCCGATCGCCGGATTCGAGCACGAGCAGATCGCCGACGACCACGTCGGCCGCGTCGATCGGGATCCGCCGATCGTCGCGCCGGACGGTGACCCGCAAGGGCAAGAGTGATCGGAGACGTTCTGCGGCATGGTCGGCACGGCGTTCCTGCAGGAACGCGAACAGCCCGTTCAGCACCACCACCAGAGCGATCGCGACGGTCAGCTGGGGTAGGTCGGCGAAGAAGGCGAGCGCAGCGGCGACCCACAGCATGAGCGCGAAGAAGTGCACCATCTGGTCGGTCAAGCGCAGGATCGCGGGACGGTGCTTCGGACCGGGCAGGCGGTTGGGTCCGTCCTGCTCCAACCGCAAGAGCGCTTCGACCGAACTCAGCCCGCGCCCGACCGCGTCGGTGATGGTCGAGGTCTGCTCCACGCCCACAGGGTGCCGAGCCGCGTCCACACCCACCAGAGGCCGAGGTCATGGATCGGGCCGGGACCAAGGGGATCGACAACGGGCGAATTTCAGGCAGAATGCAAGGACTCCCGCCGACTGATCGGAGCCCCGGTGCGGGCTCCTGTGATTCGATCCCGCGGAAAGGAGCCCCGGATGACTTCCACGGCTACTCGCTCCCACGAGCCCACCACCAACCCGCCCACTCCCGCGGCGGAGTCGGCGGCGACGATCATCGAGCCGTTGCTCACGACGTTGCTCGGCGGCGATGTCCCACTGCGGATCGAGCTGTGGGACGGCAGCTCGCTCGGCCCCGACACCTCGCCGGCCACGATCCGCCTGCACTCTGCGGAAGCGGTTCGCCACCTGCTCTGGGCACCCGGAGAGCTCGGGCTGGCCCGGGCGTACGTCTCGGGCGCGCTGACCGCCGACGGCGACCTCATCACCGGCATTGCCGCCTTGCGTGGTGCGTCCGTGGCCGCCAAGGACGCGCCCCGCATCTTGCCCGAGGCGCTCCACGTGGCGCGTGAGTTCGGGGTCACGGGACGACCTCGCACGATGCCGCGCATCGAAGCCCGACCCCAGGGCCGACGCCATTCGCGCCGGCGCGATGCAACGGCGATCGGCCATCACTACGACGTGAGCAACGAGTTCTACCGGTTGGTGCTCGGCGAGTCGATGACCTATTCGTGCGCCCGATTCACCACGCCGGAGTCCTCGCTCGAAACGGCTCAGGCATCGAAGCACGAACTGATCTGCCGCAAGCTGGGTCTGGCCGAATCTCCGGGACGCCGGCTGCTCGACATCGGGTGCGGGTGGGGCTCGATGGCCATCCACGCGGCGAAGCACCACGGTGCCCATGTCGTCGGTGCAACGCTGAGTGCTGAGCAGGCAGCCTTCGCTCGTGAAGCGGTGTCGGCCGCAGGCGTCGACGACCTGGTGGAGATCCGGCAGGTCGACTACCGGGAGCTGCGCGGCGAACGGTTCGACGCCGTGAGCTCGGTCGGGATGTTCGAGCACGTCGGTGCCTCACGAGCCGACGAGTACTTCTTGGTTGTTCGCTCGGTCCTCGGTCCTCACGGCCGGTTCCTCAACCACGCCATCTCGAGCGTGGGCGGCTCCAAGCTGCCTCGCCGTTCGTTCATGGCCCGCTACATCTTCCCCGACGGAGAGCTCCACGACGTGGGCGATGTCGTGTTGCGGATGGAGCGAGCCGGGTTCGAGGTTCGAGACGTCGAGTCGCTCAGGGAGCACTACGCGAAGACGTTGCAGGGGTGGATCGCCAACCTCGAGCGAGGCTGGGAGTCGGCAGTCGTGCTCGTCGGCTCCGAGCGGGCACGGGCCTGGCATCTCTACATGGCCGGTTCCGTCGTGGGGTTCACCGACGGTGGGATCAACCTGCACCAGGTGCTCGGGGTCGTGGCTGACGCCGATGGCAACTCGGCCATGCCGGCCACCAGGGACGGATGGGCGACAGCGACCTGAGCAGTTCACAGCCGTCGGTCCTGCAATCGCGACCTGGCACCTTCCCGGACTGACCAGGGCCATCGAACCCACTTCGCGCCGCGTGTGGTCGGTCGCTCCCTATCTGCGTGAGCCCTGTGGAAACATGGATCCGTGCAGACTCACACCGATCCGTTCGATGTCAACGCGGGGTTGATGTCGCCCCTGAAGCCACATGTCATCGTGCTCTTCGGTGCGAACGGCGACTTGGCCCGCCGCAAGCTGCTCCCCGGAATGCTGCACCTGTTCCGTGCCGGGCTGGTGCCCGACTGCCGCATCGTGGGGACCTCGCTCGACGATCTCGACGACGACAGCTTCCGGAAGTTCGCTCGTGTCTCCTGCGACGAGTTCGCCAGCCGAAAGGTGACCGAGGAGGAGTGGTCGGAGTTCGCTCGCAAACTGCGCTTCGTCGGCAACGCCGCTGGGGTCGCCGGCCTCGCTGCCGCCGTTGCCGACGCCGAGCGAGAGCTGGGCGGGGAGCCTCGCCGCCTGCACTACCTGAGCGTGCCGCCGAACGCAGCGCGCACGGTGGTGGCGCTCCTCGGCGAGGCCGGGCTGGCGGAGCGGTCGCGGATCATCATGGAGAAGCCGTTCGGGACCGACCTCGCATCGGCCAAGACACTCAACGCCTTCGTCCACGAGACGTTCACCGAGGATCAGATCTTCCGTATCGATCACTTCCTCGGCAAGGAGGCGGCCCAGAACATCTTGGCGTTCCGTTTCGCCAACGGGTTGTTCGAGCCGATCTGGAACCGCGACCACATCGACCACGTGCAGATCGACGTTCCCGAGACGCTCGGTCTCGATGCTCGCGCCGGCTTCTACGAGACCACCGGCGCGTACCGCGACATGGTGGTCACCCATCTGTTCCAAGTGCTCGCGTTCATGGCCATGGAACCGCCCACGGCGTTGGAGCCCCGGGCGATCACCGAGGAGAAGAACAAGGTCTTCCGCTCGCTGCGCCCCATCGAGCCGGCGCACGTCGTGCGCGGCCAATACCTCGGGTACCGCAGCGAGCCGGGTGTGCCGCAGCACTCCGAGACCGAGACGTTCGTGGCCCTGCGATGCGAGATCGACAACTGGCGGTGGGCGGGCGTGCCGTTCTTCCTGCGCACCGGCAAGCGCATGGCCGAAGGGGCGCGCATCATCTCCATCGCATTCCGCGAGCCACCGAAGAGCATGTTCCCGGCCGGTTCGGGGGTCGGGGCCCACGGTCCCGACCATCTCACCTTCGACCTGGCCGACGCGTCGAAGCTGTCGCTGTCGTTCTATGGCAAGCGACCGGGCCCGGGTATGAAGCTCGACAAGCTGAGCCTGCAGTTCGCCCTGCACGAGACCGGCCGCGAATCCGATGTGCTCGAGGCCTACGAACGGCTGATCTACGACGCCATGAGCGGCGATCACACGTTGTTCACCACCGCCGAGGGCATCGAGCGACTGTGGGAGCTGTCCTCCGATCTGCTGAACGCGCCGCCCCCCGTCCGGCCGTATGCGCCCGGCTCGTGGGGCCCCAACGCCATCCACCAGCTCATCGCACCGTACGCCTGGCGGCTCCCGTTCGAACGGGCGTGGCGCAGCAAGATCTGAAGATCTGACCCGATCGGCCTGGTCGACGGGCGACCCGGACGAAGAGAGGGGATGTGGCAATCCCTCCCCTGTTCGCTCACGGGAGCTTCACGACCAGGTGAGATGTTGGGACGGCGGCGAACAGGGGAGGGAACGCGACGCGGGCGGCCGGCGCGACTGGCGCGGCTGGTGGGCCGTGATCAGAGCGCTCTGCCACGATGGCCGCGTGGATGAGACGCGGGTCGACAAGTGGTTGTGGGGCGTGCGGATGTACGCCACTCGGTCGATGGCGACCGACGCGTGCCACGGCGGCCACGTGAAGGTGAACGGCAAGACCGCCAAACCGGCGACGACGGTCCGCGTCGGTGACCGGGTCACGGCTCACGTGCACGGACGCGAGCGGGACCTCGAGGTGGTGCGGGTCATCGACAAGCGCGTCGGGGCGGCGGTCGCGGCCGAATGCCTCGTGGACCACAGCCCGCCTCCGCCGGACCCCGAGCTCGACTCGCCGATGTTCGTGCGGGACCGGGCCAGCGGCCGGCCGACCAAACGGGACCGTCGCCAACTCGACAAGTTCCGGCGCACCTGAACGACCCCGGCCGCCCACCCGTGCCGCGCTCCCGATCCTTGGCACACCCCCTCGTCATCATCGGGGCATGACTCACCTCAGCCACGATGAACTCGTCCGTTGCCAACTCCTCGATGCGGCGATCGCCCGCCACGGCTTCGCCGTCATCGCCGTCGGCTATGGCGGCTGCTCGGTGCCGGGCTGTTGTGGCCCCACGGCCGCGGTCCCCTGGACCTACACCGTCGGCCTCTCCCAGGTCGGTGCACCTGAACTGGTGCTGCTGGGGCTCGATCAGGTGTCGGCCCATCTGGCCGTGAGCTGGGTCGCCACCGAGACCCTCGCCGGTCGCCCGATTGCCCTGGAGCATCCGTTTCTCGCTCCGCGACCGCCGCACGAAGGTGGTCGAGGTCCCCGACGAATGGTTGCTCACCGACCCCGACCGGATGGGCGGCTGGTTCGCCGATCGCGAGTACCACGCGCGGCCGTCAGGTCTCCCCCGGGTCCACCAGGTCGTGTGGGCCGACGACGAGAGCCGCTTTCCCGACGATCCGTCGTGCCGGCCGTCGATCGCGCCCGAGCAGCCGATCCTGCGCGACGACCCGTTCAGCATCCCCCACCGCACAACGCGGGCCGTGCGCCGGGCGCCCCGCTCCCGGCGCCGCATCGCCTGACCGGCAGCGTCGCCTGACCGCCCCGAACGATCCCCTTTCAGTCCCCCGCAGCCGGCGACGAGTCACCGGTGATCGGTGCCACTTCTCGACGTTCGATCATCCCGGCGAAGTGGGTCGCCGCGCCCGAGTTGAGTGCCCAGCTCCAGATCGTGGAGGGCCTGATGACGATGACGGGCTTCCCGTCCGGGCGGGTCTCGGCCACCGCCGCGCCGCGCACCTTGACGCCGCGAGGTCGCCACGGGTCGGTCGAGGCGAGGTCGTCGACGACGAACGCCGCCTGGCCGGTCGCCAGCACGTTGCGGTACTTGATGGTCTTGGGGTTGTCCATGCCCCCGATCTCGAGCGCGCCGTCGTCGCGCACCGTGAAGGTCACCGGCGCAACATCGGGAACCCCCGATGCCGACGCCGTGGCGATGCGCCCCAAGTGCTGTGAGGTCAAGTAGCTGCGCTCAGCGGGAGTGAACGGGTCCATCCCGTCACTGTGCCAGATGTGACGGTTTGCTCCGATGACGAACACCTGTACGATCGGGCGGATGTCAGGCACTCGCGATGTTGCGATCCACACTGAAGCGCTGGTGCGCCGATTCGGCGATTTCACCGCGGTCGACGGGGTCGACCTGTCGATCGCCCGCGGCGAGATCTACGGCTTCCTCGGTCCCAACGGCGCCGGGAAGTCCACCACCGTCCGCATGCTCTGCACACTCATCGCACCGTCCGGTGGTCGGGGCACCGTGGCCGGCCACGACATCGCCAGCGATCCGGGGGCGGTTCGCCTCCGGATCGGCGCCGCGCTCCAAGAAGCGGCCCTCGACCCCAAGCAGACCGGCCGAGAGCTGCTGCACCTGCAGGGTCTGCTGTATGGCCTGCCCAGGCGGGCGATGGCCAAGAGGGTCGACCACCTCGGCGAGCTGATCGATCTCAGCGACGCCCTCGATCGGCCGATCAGCACGTACTCGGGTGGGATGAAGCGCCGGCTCGATCTGGCCGCCGCCCTGGTGCACAACCCCGAGATCCTCTTCCTCGACGAGCCCACCACTGGGCTCGACCCCGTCAGCCGGGCCGGCGTGTGGACCGAGGTGAGGCGGCTCAACGACGAGTTGGGCATGACGATCTTCCTCACCACCCAGTACCTCGAAGAGGCCGACGAACTGTGCGGCCGGGTCGGGATCATCGACCACGGCAGGATCGTCGCCGAAGGAACTCCCGACGCCCTGAAGCGTTCCGTGGGTGCCGACCTGATCATCGCTCGGGTCGACGGCGACGCCGCGGCGCTCGTCCCGGTGATCGAGGCGCTCGATCGGGTCCAGAGCGTCGAAGCTCGCGGTCACGAACTGCTGATCGCCAGCGACAACGGGTCGGCGGCCATCAGTCCGGTCGCCGTGGCACTCGACGGCTGTGCCGTCACCGTGCGCGAGCTGACGCTGCGCACCCCCACCCTCGACGACGTGTTCCTCGAACTCACCGGCACCCACATCGAACGCGACGACACCACCAAGGAGGCGGTCCGATGAGCACGTTCGCACCGACCAGCGAATCCGACGCACTGCGAGCCCGCCCGGCCGGATTCGTGCACGACGTCCGAGCGATTGCCGGGCGGGCCCTGCGCGGCGTACCGAGGGACCTCGAAGCAGTCATGCCCCCGGTGTTCATCGCCCTGTTCTTCTTCGTCGTCAACATCGCCACCCTGTCGAAGGTCACCCAGGCGGCGGGAGCCGATTTCGACTACGAGGCGTTCCAGATGCCGACCGCCATCCTGCTCGGTGTCACCGGTGTCTCACGCGCGCCGGCGCTGGTGCTCGATGTCCAGAACGGCTATCTCGACCGGTTGCTGATGACCCCGGTCCGTCGCCTCGCCATCCTGCTCGGCCACATGGTCGCCGACATCGCCGTGGCGATCGGTCTGACGATCCCGATCCTGGCGATCGGGTTCATCATCGGAGTGCAGGTTCGAGACCGGCGTGCTCGGCCTCCTGGTGTTCATCGTGCTCGCCGCCCTGTGGAGCCTGGCATTCGCGGCGTTCGGGTACGCGGTCGCACTCAAGACCGGCAACCCCGCAGCGGTGAACTCGATGTTCCTGCTGTTCTTCCCGTTCCTGTTCCTCACCACGTCGTACGTGCCACGCGAGCAGTTGTCGGGATGGCTCGACACCGTGGCCGGGCTGAACCCGGTCACGTACCTGCTCGAGGGCCTGCGCTCGCTCGTCTCGACCGGGTGGGATGGCGGCGAGCTGGGCAAGGCGATCGCGGCGATCGCGCTGCTCGGCGGGCTCAGCATGTCGATGTGCTTCGCGGCGCTGCGCGGCCGGACCCGGCGGGGCTGAACGCACCGAGCGGCCCGTTTCCGCGGGCGGCGCTGGTGCCCGATCAGTGATACCCGCGGGCGACGCCCCGGCGTCACGACGCGAGCAGGTCGAGTCCGTCGACGAGTCGATCAGTGGTGGCTCGCCAAGCTCGCGATGTCGTCCCATCCGGGCAGAGCTGGCGGAGCACGCGGCGAGCGGCGGGAGCGCCGGGGGTGACTTCTCGCCCGCGGGCAGCCCACACGAGGTCGTGACTGCGCAGGAGGTCGAGCGTCGAACCAGCTGGGTCGGGCAGCGACCGGAGCGCGCCGAGCTCATAGACACAGACGTTCCAGGCGGCCCGAGCGTTGATGCCGGCCGTTGCGCTCGTCACCACCTCGGACCACTGATGCTCGAAGGAGATCAACGGCTCGGGATCATCGAGTGCCATCACGAGCTCGGAGATCTCACTGAACACGAGCGCCAGGCGGCAGCCGGCGAGCTCGGGGCCGAGACGCTCGAGCTCGGCACCCAGCGCTTCGGTGATGAGGACCGGGTCATAGGTGCGTCGCCGGTCGCGGCGAAGGCTGATCGTGTGGTCGGCGTCGGGCGTCGGGCCGGCGACCACCCATGCATCGACGCTCGACGAGCTGGCCATGCGAGCGTGTTCGAGCGGGCTGCGCACGTCGTCCTCCACCACCAGCAGCACGTGGCGCGACGGCTGGGCGAGCGCCGCCGCGAACAGCTGCGCGGGAGACAGCCCCAACGCATCGGCGAGCCGGATGAGGACCTCGATCGTCGGGCTCGGGCCCGTCACCGCCGGTCCGACCCGGGCGGCCCGTTCCAGGGCGACGATGTACGCCTGGGAGACCTGGGCCCGCTCGGCGAGCATTCGCGTCGACCAGCCGTTGCGAGCGCGCCCTTCGACCAGCGCCCGGGCGAGCCCGGAGCGGTCGAACTCGTACGCGGCTGATCGTCGGTTCGAGGCCCTCACGAGCGATCACTATAGTGATCGCTCGTGGGGGTCACTGCTGCCGAGATCCGAGCGCGCGTCCGGCCCTCGTCGCGGTCGCCGTGGCCCTACTTCGGCGCAGCCGTGGCGATGTGCTGGGTCGCCCTCATCGCCCACCACCAGCTGACCGGTCCCCACGCTGCCCACGCCACCTCGCTGGCCACGACGGTGCCGATGTGGGGCCTGATGACGCTCGCCATGATGGCCCCGACCGCCGTGCCCGTGCTCGCCACCTTGCGTGACCTCCTCCACCGATCGTCGCTGCGGCAGTGGTGGACGTTCCTCGGCGTGTACCTCGTCGTGTGGTCCGGCTTCGCCGTGATGGCCGCCGCGTTGCAGTGGAGGCTGGTCGAGCTCGGCGTCCTGGGCGCCGATGGTTCCAGCCGGTCCCGCCTGTTCAGTGCCGGCGTGCTCGCGGTCGCCGCCACGTACCAGTTCACAGCGGTCAAGAGCCGATGCCTGACGGAATGCGTTCGACCGATGACGTTCTTCCTCCAGCACTGGCGCGACGGGGTCGGTGGCGCGGCACGAATGGGGGTTCGTCATGGGATCACCTGCCTCGGCTGCTGCTGGGCACTGATGCTGCTCGCCTTCGTCGGCGGAATCGCCAACATCTGGTTCATGGTGCTGGCCGCCGTCGTCATGACCATCGAGAAGCTGCCGGCGATCGGCAGGCGCGTCACGTTCCCCCTCGGCGCACTGCTCCTCGCCGGCAGCGTGGCGATGGTCCTCGGCGCAGGATCCGATACCCACGATCTGCTCGAACACCCACCGTCGATCGCGTCGATCGGACAACCGAAAGGCATCCCGTGAGCACATGGTCACTCGAGGGCGAACTGATCCTCAACTGCAACTGCACCGTGTTCTGCCCATGTGTGATCTCGCTCGGCAAGCATCCTCCGACCGAGGGGTACTGCCAGGCCTGGGCAGGCGTGCGGATCGACAAAGGACACTCCGGCACCACCGACCTCGCCGGCCTCAACGTGGCGATGCTGCTCGACATCCCGGGGAAGATGGAACGCGGCAACTGGACACTCGCATTGTGGATCGACGACCGCGCGACCGATGAGCAGTTCTCGTTGCTCGAAACGATCTTTCGGGGTGGGGCTCGCGGCACGACCGGATTGTTCAAGCTCCTCGTGGGCGAATACCTCGGCGCCGAGCGCGCCCCGATCTCGTTCGTGACCGATGGCGAGACCCGCACCCTGGATGTCGGCAAGTTCATCCATGGTGCCGTCGCACCCATCGCCGGGAGCCGTCCCGGAGAAGAGGTCAGCGTCGTCAACACCCAGTACTGGATGGGACCCGAGGTCACCGTCGCCGAGGCATCGCTCGGACGAGTCCGCGCCTTTGGCCGGGTGTGGAACTTCGAAGGTCGCAGCGCCGAGATCTGCTCGATCAAATGGGAAGGGCCATGACCGCGCCCACATTGGCGATCAGCACTCGCACTCGGTCGACCCCGTTCACGACCCGGATCGAGGCATACGGGGTCAAGGCCTACACCGTCTACAACCACATGCTGTTGCCCACCCAGGTCGTGGGCGTCGAGGACGACTACTTCCACCTCCGCCGCGCTCCGCAGGTGTGGGACGTCTCGTGCGAACGCCAGGTCGAACTGGCCGGGCCCGACGCCGCCCGCCTCGCCCAACTCCTCACGGTGCGCGATCTGCGGTCGTTCGCCGTCGGGCGGTGCGGCTACGCCCCCGTGGTCGACGATGACGGCCACATGATCAACGACCCGGTCGTGTTGCGCCTCGCCGAGGATCACTTCTGGTTCTCGGTGTCCGATTCCGACGTGGTGCTGTGGGCCGGCGGCATCGCACGCGGCCTCGGGCTCGACGTCGCCGTGGGCGAACCCGACGTGTGGCCGTTGGCGGTGCAGGGACCGGGCTCGGAAGACGTCGTCGCGGCCGTGTTCGGCGATGCGGTTCGCGACATCAAGTTCTTCCGATTCGCCGTGTTGGACTTCCGCGGCCACCCGCTGGTGGTGGCGCGCAGCGGCTGGAGCGCTCAGGGCGGATTCGAGGTCTACGTCGATGACGCCGCGCTCGGCGGTGAGGTCTTCGATGCGCTCATCGCGGCCGGCGAATCGCGGCGACATCCGCCCGGGGTGCCCGAATCTGATCGAACGCATCGAGGCCGGACTCATGACCTACGGCACCGACATCACCCGGGCCGACACCGCCTTGGAGGCCGGACTGGCGCGCTACTGCTCGCTCGACGCGCCGATCGACGCGATCGGGATCGATGCCCTCCGCCGGCAGGCGGCCGAGGGGGTTCCCCGTCGGATCGCCGGTTTCCTGGTGGGCGGCGACTGCGTTCCCGCCCAGCGCGGCCCGTGGCCCGCTACCCACGATGGTCGGCGAGTCGGTTCGATCACCTCGGCCACCTGGTCGCCTCGTCTGTCGGCCAACGTCGCCCTGGGCATGGTGGCGATCGAACACACTGCCCTCGGCAGCGACATCGTCGTGGAAGCACCCGACGGCCCCCGGGCTGCCACGGTGGTGGAAGTTCCGTTCCCCGGCTCGAGCCAACGCTGACCCCCGCGTTGGTATCGAGTTGACGGCGCGGGGCGACGGGACGAGCATGCCGTCATGATTCGCTCGCTTCGCATCGCTGCTCTCGGAGTTGCCCTGCTCGTATCGGCATGCAGTTCCACTGACACCGCGGAAGCGCCAGACACCGCGGGCGTCACGAACGACACGAGCTCCCCCGCGGACACCTCCGCGACCTCCGCCGACACCTCCGACGCGGCCCCCACCACCACGCCCGCGGCGACGGAGCCAGCGAGCACGACGGCACCTGCTCCGGAGCCCGGCGACGAGGCGCTCGACGTGCGCGCCGTCGTCGAGCGCCTGGCGAGCGACGAACTGGAAGGGCGCGACAACGGGACCGAAGGCTCCCGAGCGGCGCAACGGCTCCTCATCGACCAACTCGCGCAGTTCGCCCAGCCCGCCTACCCCGACCGCGACGGCGACGACGGCTTCCTCCAGTCGTTCAGCGTCGGCACGAACGTGCTCGCCGTCATCCCCGGCGGCGAGCTCGCCGACCAGTACGTGATCATCGGCGCCCACTACGACCACCTCGGCATGGATTGCCCGACGAGCGACCCCGACGACAGCGTGTGCAACGGTGCGACCGACAACGCCACCGGAGTTGCTGCTGCCCTCGCCGTGGCTCGAGCGTTGGTGGCCGACGGAACGCCGCGCCGATCGGTGCTGTTGGCGTTCTGGGACGCCGAGGAGGACCGGCTCGACGGTTCGGCGGCCTACGTGGCAACCCCCGTGGTGCCGCTCGCCCAGACGACGGGCTACGTCAACTTCGACATCCAAGGTGCTTCGCTGCTCCCGGCGTTGCGCAACACCACGGTCGCGGTCGGCGCCGAGACGGGCGGTCCGAACCTCGTCGAGGCCACCACCCGCGCCGCCGGCGCCTCGACGTTGGAGACGCTGCAGCTGAGCCTGCTGTTCGGACAGGGACGCAGCGATCACGCCAACTTCGTGGCGGCCGGCGTTCCGTCGGTGTTCTTCACCGATGCGAACACCCCCTGCTACCACACGACCAAGGACGACCTGCAAGCCGTCGACTTCGCCAAGCTCGACCAGCAGATCGCCACCGCGACGGCGCTGAGCCGCGACCTCGTGGGCACCGATACACCGCCCGCCTTCGACCCGGCGGCGCCGGCCAGTACGTACGGCGACGCCGTGTCGATGCTGGCGGTCACCACGAAGGCCGAACCCGACTTCGACCTCCTGGGGCCGACTGCCGCAGCATCGAGCGTCGCCTACATCGCCGATCTGCAGGCGATCGTCGACGCCGGCCCCGACGCTTTCGACGAGGCGGCAGTTGCCACGCTGCTCGGCGGCGCGGTGACGTTCGTCGATGCGCTCACCCAGGGCGAGTGCACCGCCGCCGCCCAGTGACCCGGCGACCGGTCCAGTGAGGGCGGCGCCGCTCGGCTGGACCGGTGCACCCTCCCTGGACTAGAAATCAATGCTGATGTCGAAGTCGGAAATCAACGAGGAAACCTCGCCGCTCGGTGAGCTCGGGCTCATCATCGAGACAGTGGGCGACGACCTGCACGCCCACGCCGAGATCGTGGACACGATGTGCTCCCCGGGCACCTCCAGCGTTCGTGTGTCGATCCTCGCCGCGTGGACCGACACCATTCTCGGGCTCCTCGCCATGCGCACGATCGCGCCGAGAGTGCCGGTGACGGTGGAGCTCGACGTGCAGCTGTTCGGGGACCTCACCGACGCGGCCGAGATCCGGATGACCGGCCGGCTGGCCAAGGCCGGCTCGGTCGTGCAGGTGTACCGGGTCGACATCGCGACCGGCGACGGCCGGCGGGTGGGGTTCGGCCACAGCCTGTTCATGGCGGCCCCCGATGCGAAGCTGTCGATACGCACGGGCGACTGGGCAGTGCGCAGATTCGCCAAGCGTCACGGCGAGCTGACCGTGCCCTTCGCCGAACGCATCGGCTGCCGGCGCATCGAGTCGGGTGTCGCCGAACTGCCGCTCACCCCTGCTCTGCTGAACTCGTCGAACACGATGAACGGCGGGCTGCTCGCCCTCGTCGTCGAGGAGGCGGCGCTCTCCGCGGCCCCCGACTCGACCACCCTGTCTTCGATGCACCTTCGCTACCTGCGGCCGGTTCGCTCCGGGCCTGCCGTCGGGCGGGCCGAGATCTACGGCGACCTGGGTGAGGTGGAAGTCCGCGACGCATCGACCGATACCGTCTCGATCGTTGCCACCACCCGGTTCGCCCATCGGTCCCCGAGTTCGACCGCGGAGATCGGCCAGACGTCGATCAGGATGGCGTGATGGAGCTCACCGAGTTTCGAGCCGGCGTCGAACGTTGGCTCGACGAGCACGCGGCGGCGTTGGCGCCTGACTACGTCGGTGCCGGAACGCTCGATGAGCAGATGGCCCAGACCCGTAAGGTGATGCGGCTGGCGTTCGACGCCGGGTGGATGCGATGGGGTTGGCCCGAGCGGGTGGGCGGCCTGGGCGGTTCCCCACTGCTGCGCGCCTGCCTCGGCGAGATGCTCAACGCACGCGACCTGGTCGAGGCGGGCTTCGCCTCCTTCCACGAGGTGCTGGCCCCGACGATGATCGACTTCGCCCCGCCCGAGTTGGCGGCCGCGATGGTGCCCCGCCTGCTCCGCGGCGACGAAACGTGGTGCCAAGGGTTCTCCGAACCGGGAACCGGCAGCAACCTCGCTTCACTCGCCTGCCGGGCAACCCGCAGTGACGACGGATGGATCGTGAACGGGCAGAAGGTGTGGACCAGCCTCGCCCAGTATGCGACCCGATGCGTCCTGCTCACCCGCACCGGCACCCCCGAGTCGGCCCATCGGGGCATCACCGCGCTCTTCGTCGACATGGACATGCCGGGCATCACCGTGCGCCCCATCGAATCGATGCACGGCACGGCCGAGTTCACCGAGGTCTTCTTCGACGACGTGATCGTCCCGTTCGACCGCACGCTCGGCGACGAGGGACAGGGATGGGCGGTCGCGATGGACCTGCTCCCCTACGAGCGCAGCACCGCGCTGTGGCACCGAGCAGCATTCCTGCGCCAACGGCTCCAGGAGATGCTCGACGAGGCCTCGAGCGACACGCTCGACCCGTCGCGCGTCGGTGAGGTGACGATGCAGCTCTACGCGTTCCGCGCCCGTTCGCGCTCGACCCAGCACCGGTTCGCGTCCGGCGACAAGCTCGGCCCCGAGACCTCGATCGACAAGGTGCTGCTCGCCACCACCGAACAAGCGGTGTTCGATCTCGTCCAGGACGCCCTCGCGGAACGGATCACGCTCGGGGACGATCCGGGCAGCCGCCGCTGGCGCAGCGAGTACCTCTACTCGCGAGCCGCCACCATCTATGGGGGCAGCGCCGAGATCCAACGCAACATCATCGCCCGCCGCCTGCTCGACCTGGGGAACGACCGCTGATGGACCGCGACGACCTCGAACTGTTCGAACGCAGCCTCCAGCACGTGGCCGAGCGCCACACGGGCGCCGCGCTCGATGCCGCGCTCGACGAGCTCGGGTGGGGCGATGCGCTCACCACGGATCCCGAGGCCGCCATCGCCACGCTGTTCGAGCTGCAGGGGCGCGCCAACGCGACCTCCTCGGCACTGGCAGCCGTCGTCCTCGAGGGTCTCGGCATGGACCCCGGGCAGGGGCTGGTCCTGCCTGCCTTCGGACGGGCGTCGGCGCCCGGGGTCTTCGACGGCAGCCAGGTGACGGTGAACGGCCTCGCAACCGGCACCGCCCTCGGTGCTCCGAAAATGGTGGTGGTCGCGGCCCACGACGGGTCGCACGTGGCGGTCACGGTGGCAACCGGGGCACTGTCGGTCCGGGCCATCGGAGGGCTCGATCCGTCGCTCGGCCTCGCCGAGATCACCGGCGTCGCCCCGGCGAGCGATGCGATCCCGGTCGACTGGTCAACCGCGGTCGGACGCGCCCAGCTCGCAGTCGGTCACGAGCTGATCGGCGCCTCCCGAGCGATGCTCGACCTCGCCCGCGCCCATGCCATCGAGCGCATCCAGTTCGACCGGCCGATCGCGTCGTTCCAGGCCATCCGTCACCGCCTCGCCGAGACCCTGGTAGCGATAGAGACTGCACAATCGATGGCCGATGCGGCGTGGGAGGACGGCGAGCCCCTGACCAGCGCCATGGCCAAGGCGCTCGCCGGCCGGGGAGCCCGGACGACGGCCCGCCACGCCCAGCAGGTGCTCGCCGGCATCGGCTTCACCCTCGAACACCGTTTCCACCACTACTTCCGCCGGATCCTCGTGCTCGACGAGCTGTTCGGATCGGCGCGCGTGCTGACCCGATCACTCGGCGAGGACGTGATCCGCACGCGGCAGCTGCCGCCCGTCGCCCCGCTCTGAATCAACCCCGCAGCGGGGCGATCACCTCGGCGCCGTAGCGCTCGATCGCTTCGAGCGCGTGGGACAGCGAGTCCCCAGGGATCGATACCGACGCCCAGGTGACGCCCAGATCGGCCAGCTGACCAAGGGCTGCGAGGTGGGCGGCGGCATCGAACGAGTCGTCACCGGGCCCACCGCCTTCGGTGGTCCCGAACGTCACGTCGATCGCCGCCCGGTCGCGGCCGGCCTCGTCGACCAGGCGCCAGAGATCGTCGAGCATCGCAGCGAGATCTTCGATGGTCTCGAGCGGCGGGGTCTTGGCCGTCGTCGCCAAGACTCGGGGTGCCGGGAACGGAGCCCACCCATCGGCCGACGCGGCAACCCGCCGGCGGGTCAGGGCGCTGTTTCCGCCAATCCAGATCGGGACGGGCCCCGGCTTCGGGTTGACCGACTGCCCGCGCGCCGAGAAGTGCCGACCCTCGTAGGCGAAGTCGTCATTGGCCCAGACGCCCCGGATCACTTCCAGAGCCTCGTCGAACAGCGCGTTTCGTTCGTCGAAGCCGACACCGAGCGCGGCGTACTCGCCCTTGAGGTAGCCCGTCGCCACGGCCAGCGTGAACCGGCCTCCCGACAACGCATCGATGGTGGCCACGGCCTTGGCCACCAGGAACGGATTGCGATACGGGAGCACCAAGATGTTCGGGATCAGCCGCAGTCGATCGGTGACGGCGGCCACGAACGACAACGCGGCGAACGGATCGAGGGCATCGTGCCCGCCGGCGTTCAGCCACCTGTCGGTCGGCGCCGGATGGTCGGTGACACCGAATCCATCGAACCCGGCGCGCTCACACGCCTGGGCGAAGCGGATCAACCCGTCCTTCGCCACGAACTCCGGCGGATACGGATGCATCATGATCGGATAGGTGGTGACGAACCTCATCACCGATTGGCGCCGTTGGCCGCCATCTGGGCGAGGCTGCGATTCTTCTCGCCGCCGTGGCGCCCGGTGTCGTAGGACTTGATCGAGATGTCGTGGCCGGCTGCCTGCGCACGCAGCGCCCCGACCGTTGCGTGCTCGCGGGGGATCACCGCGAACGGGTCGTAGGAGTACCACTCCATGGCGTTCAGATGGGTCATCCGGTTGATGTCGTCGTCGCTCACGCCGGCACAGACCTCGGCGAGCTCCTCGGGGCCCGAGGGCCAGCTCGAATCGGAGTGCGGGTAGTCCATCTCCCAACAGATGTTGTTGATCCCGATGTCGTGGCGCAGCTTCACCCCGACGGGATCGGAGATGAAGCACGTCAGGAAGTTCCGGCGGAACACCTCCGACGGCTTGCAGATCGCCGAAGTCCTGACCGGTCCACCGGTGGTGCATCTCGTAGGTGCGGTCGGCGCGGTCCATGAAGTAGGGGATCCAGCCGGTGCCGCCCTCGCTGAGCGCGATCTTGATCGTGGGGAACCGGCGCGGGATGTTCGACCACAGCAGATCGGCCGCCGCGGTCGACACGTTCATCGGCTGCAACTGGATCATGACGTCCATCGGCGCCTCAGGCGCAGTCACGACGAGCTGACCCGACGAACCGAGATGGATCGACAACACCGTGTCGCACTCGACGAGCGCCTCGAACAGCGGATCCCAGTAACCGGTGTGGAAGCTCGGCTGGCCGAGCGGCACGGGGTTCTCGGTGAACGTCATCGAGTGGCACCCCAGCGCGGCGACGCGACGCACTTCGGCGGCGCACTCCTCGGCCGACCAGATCATCGGCAGTGCCATCGGGATGAACCGACCGGGGTACGCACCGCACCACTCGTGGATGTGCCAGTCGTTGTACGCCCGGATGAGGGCCGCCGCGAACTCCTTGTCGGGATGCGTGGCGAACAACCGCCCCGGCGAACCCGGGGAACGACGGGAAGCACATCGATCCGAGCACGCCGCCGGCGTTCATGTCCTTGATCCGCTCGTGGATGTCGTAGCACCCCTTGCGCATCTCCTCGAGCGAGGTCGGCTCGATGCCGTACTCCTCCTTCGGCCGGCCGGCCACCGCGTTCAGCCCGACGTTCGGGATCACGGCGCCGTTGAAGGTCCATACGTCGTTGCCCTCGGGCGTGCGGATCAGCTTGGGCGCCTCGTCGCGCCACTTCGCGGGGAGGTGCTCGTCGAACATGTGCGGTGGCTCGCACAGGTGATCATCGACGCTGACCAGGATCATGTCGTTGGCGTCCATCGAAGCTCCAGTCGTCCTGTTCTCGGAAAAACCTAACATCGGGGTCGTCGAGTCCTCAGACGAGGATCGGGAGATGCTCCCACCCGCGCACGGAGGGGGTACGGGCCTGCACTGCGTTGGCTGCGTCGACCTGCCGGCCCCGACGAGCAGCGAGAGATACCCGATCGGGCCCGATGTCGCAGTCGCACGGGTCGTCGTAGAGCTCCGCGGCGGCGGTCATTTCGCCGAGAAACGCAAGCCGCCGTCGAGGCGGATGTTCTCGCCGTTGAGATAGGGGTTGCGGATGATCGACTCGACGAGTTGGGCGAACTCCTCGGGCCGACCCATGCGCCGCGGGAACTGGATGTCGGCTTCGAGCTTCTGGCGCATCTGCTCGGGGACGCTCAGCATCAACGGCGTGCCCATCGTGCCGGGAGCAATGGCGCAGACCCGCACGCCGATGGCCGACAGGTCGCGGGCGAGCGGCAGGGTCATCCCGAGGATCGCCGCCTTCGCGGCCGCATACGCCACCTGGCCGGTCTGGCCCTCCAGCCCGGCGATCGAGCCGGTGTTGATCACCACGCCTCGCTGGCCGTCCTCGTCGGGTTCGTTGGTCGCCATCGCGGCGGCGGCGAGGCGGGTGACGTTGAACGTGCCGACCGCGTTCATCGCGAGTGTCTCGACGTACGCATCGAGCTGATGAGGAGTGCCGTCGCGACCGATGGTGCGGCCCGATCCCCGCACCCCGCCGCCGGCGACGTTGACGACGACGCAGAGCGTGCCGACCCCTTGGGCCGCTTCGATGGCGCCGGTGACGTCGCCGGGGTCGGTGACGTCACCATCGACGCCGACGACGTTCGGGCCGAGTTCGGCGGCAAGTGCCGCCGCGCCAGCCGCGTCGCGGTCGAACACGGCCACACCCATCCCGATGGCGGCGAGGCGACGGACCGTGGCGGCGCCGAGGCCCCCCGCCCCACCGGTCACGATGGCAGATCGTCCAGAGAGTTCCATGGCCCGATATTAACTTCGACGTCGAAAATCGAAGCATCGAACGGTACGACGGCTTCGGCCTGCGGCCGTACTCACTCGTCGGCGATGCTGATCGCTTGCTTCGGGCACAGCCGAACGGCGTGCTCGACGAGCTCACGCGCGTTGTCGCCCGGATGTTCGTCGAGCAGGTACAGCTGGTCGTCATCGCCGACCTCGAACACGTCCGGAGCAACGCCCATGCAGAGCGCGTTCGATTCACACAGGTTGAAGTTGACGACGACTCGGTACCCCATCCGGAACTCCCTCCCACAGCGACTCGACCATCCGAATCGTAGCGGCCACGCTCGCACGATCGACATCGACGTCGAAGTCGGCCCGGTACGACCCGAGGACTAGCCTCGAGGCCTGTCAGGATCGCGCCGGCCCCATGGAGGACGGTATGCCCATCACCAACCGCCCGCTGCTCGCTCGCGCCCGCGTGGGCGACGAGGTGCTCGCCGAGTCGGTCGACGCCCGGCGCCTCGATCCAGCCGACGCTCCACCGTCGCTGTGGTTCCCTCGAGCCGCGGTCCGAACCGCCGCCCACGACCATCTCCTCGTGGCGGGCTCCGGCGAGCTCGAAGGCTGGGTCGGGTTCGACGACCCGTCGGTACAGCTCGAGCTGGTCGACGACATGGCCAGCAGCGACCCGCGGGACGTCACCGTCAAGCGGTTCCCGACCGCCGGCGATCTCGCCGATCTCGTCGACCTGCTCGACGTCCTCCCGTCGGCGGCCGGACACTTCGTCGGCGCCGCCCACCACGATGGCGGTCGGCCGGTGATCGAAGGAAGCCAGCTGCTCGCCCAGACCCTCGTCGCCGCGGCCCGGCGCGCTCCGGGCCGCCGTGCCGTTTCGGCGTCGATGGCGTTCGCGCGGGTGGCCACCACGGCCATGCCGCTCGAGATCCATCTCGACGAGGTGGCCAACGGGCGTACCTTCACCGTGCTGACCCCGCGCATCACCCAGGGCGGCAAGACGTGCGCGACCGGCATGTTGTTGCTCGACGTGATGGCGCCCGACGTGATCCGCCACGACGCCCCGATGCCCGACGTACCGGGGCCGTACGAGGCCACTCCGGTCGACCTGTCGATCACCGGGCGCGATGTGCGGGTCGTCGACAACGCCTACGTCCTCGACTCTGCCGCGCCCGCCGGGCCGCCCGAGCTCGACGTGTGGATCCGGTTCCGCGAGGTGCCCGATGATCAGGCGCTGCACGTCGCGCTGTTCACCCACATCACCGGCTTGATGTCGCTGGCGGCCGCCCTGCGCCCCCACGTCGGGCTCGGCCTCGACCAGGCCCACAAGACGATCTCGACCGGGGTCAACGCGATCTCGCTCGCCATCCACCGCGAGATCCGGGCGGACGAGTGGATGCTCTACCACCACCGCTCGACCTTCGCCGGCGACGGCATGACCCACTCGGAGTGCCGTGCCTACGACCAGGCGGGGCATCTCCTCGCCTCGTTCGCGGTGGCGGCCATGCTTCGCTCGATGAGTCCCTCGGGCGCCGCCACCGATTCACGCCCGGCGATGTGACCTCGCCCCACCGACTCTGGAGCTGACCACCGATGCGACCCCTCCCCGAGCTCACCCCGGCGAACCACTGGTTCTGGACCTCCGGCCAGGACGGTCGGTTGCGGATCCAGCAGTGCGACGATTGCGCGACGCTCATCCATCCGCCGACACCGATCTGCCCGTCGTGCCGCAGCCGGAACTGGCACCCTGCCGTCATGTCGGGGGAAGCGACGGTGATCGCCTACACGGTGAATCACCAGCCGTGGCACCCGGAGTTCCCCCCGCCCTACGCGATTGCCAACGTCGCCCTGGCGGAGGACCCCAGCGTGCACCTCACCACGAATGTCGTGGGTTGCGCCCCCGACGAGGTGCACATCGGACAGAAGGTCAAGGTTCGCTTCGAACAGCACGACAACGTGTGGCTCGCCCTGTTCGAACCCACCGGAGCCACCGACCCCACCGACCTCGTGGGCGAGCCCGTCCTGCCCGCGCCGCGCCCGCCGCTCTCGGCTGACCGCTTCGAGCACCGGTCGGTGCTGTCGGGCATCGGGCGCTCGGCGATCGGCCGCCGGCTCATGGTCGACCCGCTCTCGCTCACCGTCGACGCGTGCCTGGCCGCAGTCGCCGACGCGGGGTTGACGCTCGACGACATCGACGGGCTGTCCACCTATCCCGGAGGAATCGGCATGGGCATGAGCGAGGGCGGTATCACCGCGGTCGAGGAGGCGCTGCGCATCCACCCCACGTGGATCAACGGCGGCGGCGAGATCCCCGGGCCGGGAGGTTCGGTCATCGCTGCGATGTTGGCGGTTGCCAGCGGCCTGTGCCGGCACGTGCTCTGCTTCCGCACGGTCTGGGAGTCGACCTACGCCGCCCTCGGCATCCGGTCCGGCGGTGGCCGGTTGTCGGGGGCCATGCAGGAGGGCCGCCTGCCGTTCGGCGCGATGTCGGCAGCGAACTGGATCGGGATGAACGCCACCCAGTACCTCCATCGGTACGGCGCGCCCCGGGAGATGCTCGGCTGGATCGCGTTGAACGGTCGGGCCAACGCCGCTCGCAATCCACTCGCGATCTACCGCGACCCGATGACCATGGACGACTACCTGTCGGCCCGTCTCATCACCACACCGTTCGGCCTCTACGACTGCGATGTCCCGTGCGACGCGTCGATCGCCATCGTTGTGTCCGATGCCAGCGTCGCCGGCGACCTGCCGAAACCAGCTGTACGGATCGATGCGGTGGGCACCCAGATCCTGGAGCGGGTGTCGTGGGACCAGGGCTCGATCGTGCACGAACCGCAGGTGCTCGGGCAGGCGTCGCACCTCTGGACCCGCACCGATCTGCGCCCGTCCGACGTCGACGTGGCGCTGTTGTACGACGGCTTCACGTTCAACGCGATCTCGTGGCTCGAAGCGCTCGGGTTCTGCGGAGTGGGCGAGGCCAAGGACTGGCTCGACGGCGGCCGGCGCATCGCACTCGACGGGGAGCTCCCCGTGAACCCCCACGGCGGCCAGCTCTCCGAGGGCCGTACCCATGGGTTCGGCTTCCTGCACGAAGCGGTCCTGCAGCTGCGCCAGGAGGCCGGCGAGCGCCAGGTGGCGAACGCCCAGACCGCGGTGGTCACCTCCGGCGGGGGAACGCCGTCGGGCGTGCTCTTGCTCCGGGCCGACTGAACACCACCGGCCGGCTGACCGGTCCGGCCGCTCGACTTCCAGGCCGCTCTACCGACGCGCCCGGTCGACCATGCGGGTGAGGTTCGCCCGGAACGCGGGCTCGTCGAACGACGCCGTCTCCACGGCCAGCGCGCCGGGAAGGACGTTGGCGACCGCGGCCCGCAACGCGTCGTTGAGCAAAGCCTTCGTGGCTTGGACCGCCTGCGGGGGCAGGGCCGCCAACCGCTCGGCGAGCACGATCGCCTCGGTCAGCGAGGTACCCCGGGGCACTACCCGGTTCGCCAGCCCGCACGCCACCGCATCGGCGGCCGACAGCCGGTCGCCGAGAAGGATGTGCTCCTTGGCCCGCAACAGGCTCGTGAGCAACGGCCAGGTGAGTGCGCCACCATCGGCCGCGACCAGACCCAACGCCACGTGGGGATCGGCGAAGTAGGCATGCTCCTCGATGAGCACGAGATCGCTCATCGACGCCAGGCTGCAGCCCAGCCCTACGGCGGGTCCGTTCACGGCAGCGACGATCGGCACGCGCAGCGATGTCATTCCCCGCACGATCTCGCCGGCCTCGTCCATGATCGCGGCCCGCAGGGCGGGGTCCTCGACCATGCGCTGGAGCAGCTGGAGATCGCCGCCCGCCGAGAACGCCCCGCCGGAGCCGGTCAACACGACGGCGCGCACTTCGGTGTCGGCACCGAGCTCACGCCAGATCCGGCCGAGTTCGCCATGGAGATGCTCGTCGGCCGCGTTCAACGCATCGGGACGATTGAGGGTGACGATCCTGATGGCGCCTCGTGTCTCGACCGTCAGTTCGTCATGCGGCCCTCGGCCGGTGGTCGGTTCCATGTCGTGCTCCTCGGTCGTTGAATCTTGGCGCGATTGCATTTCGGCCCAGATATTTCTATATTGACGTCGATGTCACCAAGCGCACCAGCGAACCCGGTCGACGCTCGCCTCGATCTCGACACCTACGTGGCCGAGCTCGAAGCCTGGCTGGCCACTGCGCCGGTGTGCCTGGATGCGCTACGCAGCCCGATTCCCGACTACCCCAAGCGGGTCGACGCGATGTGCGCGCTGATGGCCGGGCTGCACGAAGCAGGCTGGTCGCGCTACGGCTGGCCGACCGCCGCCGGTGGGCTCGGCGGCTCGATCCTGCATCGGGGCGCCATGTGGGAGGTGTTGAGCCGACACCATGTCCCCGGCATGGCTCTCTTCGAGCACCTCGAGATCCTAGCTCCGAGCCTCGTGGCGTTCGGGCCGTCGGAGTTCATGGCCAGGGCCCTTCCCGAGTACCTCGCCGGGCGGGAGCTGTGGGCCCAGGGCTTCTCCGAGCCGGGCGCCGGATCGGACCTGGCGAACCTGCGAACCGTCGCCGTCGCCGAGCCGGGCGGCTTCCGCATCAGCGGGAGCAAGATCTGGACCAGTTGGGCCCGGTACGCCACCTGGTGTCTCGTGCTCGCTCGTACCGGTGAGCCCAGTTCTCGGCACCGGGGCCTGACCGCGTTCATCGTCGATCTCCGGGCCCCGGGGATCGACGTCCGGGCGATCGAGCAGGCGAACGGCACCGACGAGCTCGCCGAGGTGTTCTTCGACGAGGTGTTCGTCGCCGAGGACTCGGTGGTCGGCGAGATCAACGGCGGCTGGGCGATTGCCATGCACGTGCTCGGCCACGAGCGCGGCACCTTCGCCTGGTTCCGCCATCTCTTCCTCTACCAGCACCTGCTCGCGTGCGTCGACGCCGGCGACGAGCACCGCGACGCCGCGCTCGGCGACGCCCTGCTCGATCTGGCCGCGGTCACCTCGACTGGTCACGCAGGCCTGCTCGCCCATGCGGCCGAGCTGCCATTGGGGCCCAAGGCCGCGTTCACCAAGCTGCTGTTGTGTGCCGCCGAGCAGTCGGTGAACGACTGGATCTTCCTCGCCGATCCCGACATTGCCGTGGGCGTGCAGGACGACGAGGTCGCGGTGCGCCGCCAGGACTACCTGTTCTCGCGCATCGTGACCGTCTACGGCGGCTCCCAGCAGATGCAGCTCGAGACCATCGCCAAGCAGATCTTGCGGCTGCCATGACTTCGCTGGACCCGACGGAGGCCGAGTTCCTCCCGCTCGCCCTGCAGGCCATGGAGGGCTCGAATGCCGAAGAGGCGTTGACCAAGTTGGGCTGGTGGGATCTGCTCGCCCAGCTCGACGATCCAACCCTTCGGACGGCCGTGTTCGCGGCGTTCCGGGCCCAGGGCAGGACGCTCCGCGATTCGAGCGCGCTCGCCGGGTTGGTGGCCGCCCCGTTCCTGGCTCAGCCGGCCCTCGCCGCAGAGGGGTTCGCGCCGGGCGACGTCGTGGCGGCGATCGGGCGGATCAGCCGACGTTCCGGAGCGGTCCACGTCGTGGTCGGCGAGCCGTCGGGGCGCCGTTTGCTGTTCGACACCCCCGGCCACGGCGCCGTGATCGTCGACCTCGCCGGTGTCGAGCTGCGTCCCATCGCCATCGCCGGTCGCTTGACCCTCCATGAGGCCCGCGTCGAGCCGTCAGCCGCCAGAACGGCGGTCCCCGAACCAGTCGCGGCGGCGGCCCGCCCGCTGAGCATCTATCTCGGCCGGGTTGCCATCACCATGGAGATCCTCGGCGCCGCCGAGCGGGTGCTCCAGCTCGCGACCCAGTACGCGATCGATCGCGAGCAGTTCGGACGACCGATCGGGACCTTCCAGGCGGTCCGCCATCTGCTGGCCTGGGGTCGAACGGACTGCGTCGCGGTGGAGGCAACCGCCCACCACGCCGTCCGGCTCGGGGCGACCGCGCCGCCAGGTTTCGGAGAGGTGACCAAGGCCCTCGCCGGTCGAAACGGTCGGCGGGTCTGCGGGCGCGCCCTGCAGGTCTTCGGCGGCATCGGCTTCACCGCCGAGCACGATCACCACCAGTACCAGAGTCGGGTGCTGGCGCTGGACGCCCTGATGGGGTCGTCGGCCGAACTGACCCCTCGGCTGGGAACCCACCTGCGCATCTCTGGCACTCACCCGGGATTCCCCGCGGCACTCATGTATTCCGCGGCGACGCCGTAAGAGCACGCGGCAGCCACCGATCCCGCGACCGGGCCGCCTCCTGTCGCTCCCCGATCCCGGAACGGCGGGCGTGCACCAACCGCCGCGGTCAGCGCTTCGGCTCGCGGGGCAATCCGAGACCCTGCTCGCCGATGGTGTTGCGTTGGATCTCGTCGGTGCCGCCGCCGAGCCGCAGGCCGGGGGCGAACAGGAACCGTTCGATCCACCCCGCCGAATCCGGATCAGGGCTGGTCGCTGCCGGGCCGAGCAGCGAAAACGCCACGTTCGCCGTCAACCGGGCGTGTTCCGAGTAGAGCAACTTCACCACCGAGCCTCCGGCAGGGATCGCGGCACCGGAGCCCAGCCGGGCCACCAGCAGGTCGAGCAACCGCTCACGCGTGACGGTCTCCGCCAACCGCTGACGCAACACACGATCGCTGCTCCGACCGAGCTGGTGGGCCAGGGCGACGAGTTGGACCGCTGAGCGGGCGCTCGTGCCGCCGCCGATCGCGGCCCGCTCGCTGGACAGCATGGTGCGCAACACGGCCCATCCCCCGCCGAGCTCGCCGATCAATCCGGTTGACGGAACGAACGCGTCGGTGATGAACACCTCGTTGAAGTGATAGGCGCCGGAGAGCTGCCGCAACGGCCGCACCTGCACGCCGGGCTGCGCCATGTCGAGCGCGAAGCACGACAACCCCGCCCGCCCCGGCGCGCCCCGATCGGTGCGCGCGATCAGGAGTGCGAAGTCACTGCTTCCTGCTCCCGAGGTCCACACCTTCTGGCCGGTCACCGACCACCCGCCGGGCACCGGTTCAGCGAACGTGGTGGCGCTGCCGAGATCGGAGCCGGCGTCGGGCTCCGACAGCAGCTGGCACCAGCTCTCCTCGCCGCGCAATACCTTGGGCAGGTGCGTCACCCGCTGCTCGTGGGTGCCATGGGCGAACAGCACCGGCGGCAACATCTCCAGGGCGATGGCGAGCATCTTGGTGGACACCCCCCAACGGGTGTGCTCCTCGGCGACGAGCTCGTCCTGCCAGAAGGGTGCGTCACGCCCGCCGTAGTCGACCGCCCAGCTCCGTCCGACGAGGCCGGCGTCGAACAGCGTGCGCTGCCAACTGCGGGTGGTCTGCATCGCCTCGTGCTCGCGGGCCCGGTACTCCTCGATCGTGGCGGCCGTGACGGTGTGCACGGCCGAGAAGTCGCCCGGGCCACCCTTGGCCGGGGCGTGGTCGGCGAACCACGCCTGCACCGCCGACCGGAACGCGACGCGGTCGGCCCCGAGGGCTTCGAACGGTTCGCTCACGAGCCGATGACGAGCCCAGGTCGGGGCCACTCGGCCTCGGCGAGGCGACCCGAGCGCGACAGCGTGATCACAGCCCGGCGGCCACCGGTGCCCCCGAAAGCGATGTTGGTCGTCACATCGCCGGGAATCGGGTACACGTCGATCTCGGACCCGTCGGGGGTGATCACCACGATGCCGTCGGCGATCGCACCGATGGCGATCCTCCCGTCGGCCTCGACGGCCATCGAGTCGAGCGAGAACGGCGTCGCAGCGAGGCACGCGCCGCCGTGCCGTACCGCGAGGGAACCCGACGCGGCACGTACCACGCCCGGCGCCGCGAGGTCCCAGGCCCAGAGCCGGCCGGTGTGGGTCTCGGCGACGTACAGCCGTCGCCCGTCGGGCGACAGGCCGACGCCGTTCGGTCCCAGCAGCGGGAACGCGACCAGTTGGACCTCGCCGCCGTCCGGGGGCAGGTAGCAGAGCGCGCCTCGGTCGACGCTGTCGTGGCGTCCCTTGCCAAGATCGGTGAACCACAGTCCGCCCACCTCGTCGAACACGAGATCGTTCGGACCCCGGAGCCGGCGGCCGGCGCACGAATCGTGCAGCACCGTGGTCTCGCCGGACGCGAGGTCGACGCGTTCGATCCAGCCACCGGCGAATCCGGGGGGTTCATTGGAGTGCGTCGCCCGGTCGATGGGAATGCGCACGCCGGCCTCGACCTCGGTCCACAGGAAGCCGCCGTTGTTGGCGATGTACCCCGAACCGTCGGGTCCGATGGCCAACCCGTTCGGGCCGCCGTCCAGTTGTGCGACCACCGAGTTGCCGCCAGCGCCTACCCGCAGGAGCCTCGCACCGTCGATGTCGACCACGAGGACGGAGCCGTCGGCGCACACGGCCGGACCCTCGGGGAATCCGAGGCCGGTACCGATGATCGACAGGTCGAGCGGGGCGTGAACCGTGGTCTTCATGCGGTACATCCGATACCGGGTTCGACGATTGCGCAACTGCTCAGCACGACACGCCGAGGAGCTCGAGCGCGTTGTCGTGGGCGATGCGGCGCATGTCGGGCTCGGAGAGGGCTGCGAGCGACTCGGGGATGAAGTCGGCCGGCGCGCGGGTACCTTCGGCATGCGGCCAGTCGGAGCCGAGCAGCAGGCGGTCGACCCGGAGATCGGTGACCAACTCCGCGACGTCGTCTTCCCAGAACGGCGTGACCCAGACGTGTTCGTTGAACACGTCGCGAGGATGATGATCGAAGTACCCCGGGTTGCGGTTCGCCGCGTCGTCGAGCTTGTGGAGCAGGTCGGGCGCCCACGCCGCACCACTCTCGACACTCGCCATCCGCAATGCGGGGAAGCGCTCGAAGATCTTGTGGCAGACCGCCGCACCGTAGAAGTCGCTGACCGCCCGGCCCTTGGTGACGATGCCGCGCAGCGGCGACCGGAACAGCGAGCTCTCACCGTCCCCCGGCTCCCACATCTGGGCGACCACGTCGTAGCCATCGACACCCGAGTGATTGGCGACCACCACGCGGGCCTCCGCCGCCAAGCTCCAGAACCGGTCGTACGCGGGATCGAACGGGGAGCGAAATCCCCAGGCACCGGGACCGGAGCGCAGCGGACGTTGACGGCGACCGCACCCGCCTCGATGAGCACCTGCAGCTCCTCGGCCGCGGCGTGCGCGTCGAGCAGCGGCACGTACGGCACCGCGAAGATCCGGCCCTCATACCGGTAGCCCCAGTCGTCGGCGAGCCAACGGTTGAACGCATGGAACGCAAGGTGGCACGCCTCGGGATCGTTGCGTAGCGCGTCTTCGATGCCGACACCCAAGGTGGGGAACAGCAGCATTCCGGCGAGCCCCTGCTCGGTCATCACCTGCAGACGCGCCTCACGGTCTCGGTACTCCGCCCGGATGGGCTCGAGCTCACCGAAGGCGTCTTTGATGTTCTGCCGGCGCGGATTGCCTCGGTACCAGTCGTACAGGGCTCCCGGGCGGGCCACCGGATCGAACGACGGATTGGCGATGTAGGAGTTGAGGGTGCCGCCCACGAGCAACCGCCGTCGGCCATCGATGTCGGCCCACCGGATGCCCCGGTTCCGCAGACTGCGGTCCTGGTAGCGCGTGAAGGCGTCGTCGGCCTCGTAGTAGTGGTTGTCGAAGTCGAAGATCCACGGTTCGGTGGTCATGGTTCACCCTCTCAGCCAGCCCGCGGCGTACCGTAACTGATATTGACACCGAAGTCACTTTGTTGGTTTCGGTGGCCGTTCGGCGAGGCCGTGGGCGGTGTGGAATCGACAGCGGCAGCGCGTGATGCGCCAGCCATCCGGGGTCCGGGCGAGTTCGTCGTCGTAGACCGCGTGCCGGGCCTCACCGGTGGCGCGATCGACGAACAACAGGTTCCGGGTCGTGCGGGCCCGATCACCTGCGAGCTCGATCACGACCGGCCCACCGAGGTGCAGACCACCGGGGGCCCCGGTTGTGATCGACCGCAAACCCTCGTGGCCGACGAACTGACGCCCGTACACCTCGTACACCGCGTCGGGGGTGAACAGACCGATCCATGCCTCGGAGTCGTCGAGGTCGAGGAACACGCAGTACTTCGCCAACAGGTTCCGGATCTCGGCATGGTCGTCGGCGACGCTGCCGATGACGGGGCTGGAGTCAGGCGCGGCCACGGCCCGTGGCCTCGTCGCCGGCCTTCGGGTCGCCCTGGTCGCCCTGGTCGTCAGGAAGCCGGCCGCTCACGATCGGGGCCACGCGATGGCCTTGATCTCGAGGTATTGATCGAACCCCCACGTGCCGTTCTGGCGACCCACGCCGCTGTCCTTGTAGCCGCCGAACGGCATGTCGGGACCCATCGGCATGCCGCCGTTGATGGTCATCGTCCCGGTACGGATGCGTGATGCGACGCTCATCGCCCGTTCGGGCGTCCCGAACACCCCGCCGCTGAGCCCGTAGGCGCTGTCATTGGCGATGCGCACCGCGTCGTCATCGTCGTCGTACGGGATCACCACGAGCACCGGCCCGAAGATCTCCTCCTGGGCGATCGTCATCGAGTTGTCGACGTCGGTGAACATCGTCGGCTCGACGTACCAGCCAGTGGGGAGACTGGCCGGCCGGCCACCGCCGAGCGCCAACGTTGCGCCCTCGTCGATCCCCTTCTGGATGTAGCCGAGCACTCGCTCGCGCTGCCGGGCCGACACCAGTGGCCCCATGAGCACATCAGGTCGTTGCGGATCACCGTAGGGCACGCTGCCGAGCACACCTTTGAGCATTTCGACGCCCTCGGCGTAGCGCGAGCGGGGCAGGAGGAAGCGGGTCTGGATGGCACAGCCCTGCCCGCCGTGGAAGCAGACCGACATGCCCATCATCGTCGCCAGACCGAACTCGGCGTCGTCGAGCACGATGGTGGCCGACTTGCCGCCCAGTTCGAGGAACAGGCGCTTCATCGTCGGCGCGCCCTTCTCCATGATGCGTTTGCCGACGACGGTCGAGCCCGTGAACGAGATCAGGTCGACCTTCGGCGACAGCGTGAGCTCTTCACCGACCAGGTGGTCCGAGGAGGTGACGACGTTGAACACCCCAGCGGGGATGTCGGTCTTCTCGGCGACCAGCCGGCCGAGGCGCGTGGCGTTCCACGGCGTGTCGGGGGCGGGTTTGAGCACCATCGTGTTGCCCGTGGCCAACGCCTGGCCGACTTTGTTCATGATCACTTCGAACGGGAAGTTCCACGGCGTGATCGCGCCCACCACGCCGGCCGGTTCCTTGATCACCCGGCGAGCGTTGGCCCGACCCATCTGGTCGGTGATGTCGGGCAGGTCGACCGACCAGGGGAACTCGTCGATGTGATCGATGGGCCACCGCAGCGCCGTGCCGAGCGGGCCATCGAGCTGGGGGCCCTGGGTGATCATGCGCGGACAGCCGACCTCGGCGATCAGCTCCTCGCGCAGCTCCTCTCGCTCGCTCTCCAACGCACTCTGCAGCTGCTCCAGGCAGTGTTTGCGGAACGCCCGGTCGGTCGACCACGCGGTGGTGTCGAAGGCCCGGCGGGCGGCATCGATGGCCCGGTGCATCTCGGGGGCCGAAGCATCGGCGGCCTGCCCGATCACCAGCTCGGTGGCGGGGTTGATGTTGTCGAACGTCTTGCCCGAGTCGGCGAGCACCAGCTCCCCGCCGATCAGCATCCGCTGTTCGCCCTGCATGGTCATGATGTTCCTCTCGGCGTCACAGGGGCCGGCGCGGCGTGACCGCGATCGTGGGGATGACGGCGGACGACCCGCAGCGAAGGACCCGATCGATGGCGTCCACGAAGTGGTCGACGTCCATCAGCTTGTCCGAGAGCAGCCCTCGGGCGATCCAGGTCGGGTAGAGCTCACCGGCGAGCGCCGGGTCCCATGCCGAGGCGAACTGCGACGTCGCGTCGCCCTCTCCCCCGCCGCACTCACCGACGATCACGCGAGTGAAGCCGACCTCCGGGTGCTCGGCTCGCCAGGCCTCCACGAGCCGGTCGAGCGCCGCCTTGGTGACGGTGTAGGACGCCAGCCCGGGCCACGGCGACGTGAGCGATGCGCTGATCGAGGTCAAGAACGCGATCGTGCCGGCCGACTCGCGCAGGTACGGGAGCGAGGCCGCGGCGACCGTGGAGGCGCCGATCACGTTGGTGGCGAACACCCGGTGCCACGTGGCCGCGTCGAGCTGCTCGATGCGGCGGAGCTCACCGATTCCGGGGCAGTACACCACGGCATCGATACCACCGAGCGACTCGGCCGCTTCGTTGATCGCAGCGGTGCAGGCCGCTTCGTCGGTGACGTCGCAGCGGATGGCGACGGCACCGCCGCCGGCTTCGGCGACGGCGGCGGCAATGTGTCCCTCACGGCGTGCGAGGAGAGCGACACGCGAGCCACGGGTGGCCAACCCGATACCGAGGCACCGGCCGAGACCCGACGACGCGCCGACGACCACGACGCGCATCGGGTTCACCCGTACCGGCCGAACAGGAAGTGGGCGGTGGGCGTGGCATCGGGGAACGACCCGGCGATCCCGGAGGCGAGGTATCCCTGGTCCGAGATGAGCGTCTGGCCATTGATCGCCGCAGCCGCCGCGCTGCACAAGAACACCAGGGCGTAGGCCTGTTCCAGCGGGGTGGACGCTTCGCTGCCCACATCGGCGCGGTAGTCGGAGCCGAACCCGAGCCACTGCTCGGCGTTGGCCTGGGCGAGCGGCGTGTCGGTCGGTCCGGGGCAGATGGCGTTGATCCGGATGCCCCGCTTGAGCATCGGGTACGCCTGGGACGCGACGTATTGGCACATGATCCGCTTCGACGACATGTAGTCGGCCTTGCCGTTGCTCACGGTCCACTCCACCGCGGCGTCCCAGTCGTTGATGGCGAGGAACTCACCGATGAGCTCGAGGTTCGCCTCCCACCCGAGCCCGGCAGCCGACGAGATCATGCCGATCGCGCTTCCGTGCGGCAGCATGTCGCGGGCGAGCAGCGCCTCGATCAGGTACCGGTGGCCGATGAAGTTGATGCGCTCGAGACCAGGCGTCCCGTCGGCGACACCTGCGCACGAGAACACCGCGTCGAACGTGCCGTCGAGCGATGCCACCGCGGCGTCGATCGACGCCCGATCGGCCAGGTTCACCTGGACCGCCGTGACCCCCGGTTGGCTGACCGGCGCGTAGTCCATGACGACCAGCTCGGCACCGGCGTCCTGGGCCAGCTGCGCAGCAGCCGCGCCCATACCGGACGCTCCGCCGACGACGAGGACGCGCTTGTCGTCGTACCGAAATGCGTCGAAGAGGCTCATGATCAGTGGTCTCCAGTCGGATTGATGGGGGTCACGCGACCGCGCCGCGGACCTTGAGGTCGATGATCGAATCGCTGTCGTAACCGATCTCGGCCAGGATCTCGTCAGCGTGCTCGTTGAAGTCCGGCGCTCGGCCTGCGGCGGCCGGCGCCCCGTCGTACTGCACCGGCACCGCGACCAGCCGGAAGGACACTCCTGCCGCCGACTCGCAGTCCTGCATGTAGCCGTTCGCCACCGACTGATGGTCGTTGGCTGCTTCGAGGGTGTCCTGGACCACCGCCCACTGTCCGGTGAACGGCTCGAGCCGGGCCCGCCAGTGAGCGAGTGGTGCCGCACCGAACGACTCGACGAGCAGGTCGACCGCTTCGCTGCCGTGGGCGAGCAACGACGCGTGGTCGGCGAAACGCGGGTCGCTGGCGAGCTCGGGACGCTCGATGACCTCGCACATGCCGGGCCAATACTTGCCGGCCTGCAAGCAGGTCAGCGCGACCCAGCGGCCGTCCTGGGTCGCGTAGGTGTTCACCAACGGGTTGCGCATCATCTGATCGAGCGGCGGAGGACGCATCGGCATGTTCACGAGCTCGGACATCGCAATCGCCTGCCCCATCGCCCACATGCCGGTGCCGAGCAGTGACACGTCGACGGTGGTGGGGTTCCCGGTGCGTTCGCGGTAGAACAGCGCACCCATGATCCCGCCGGCGATCGTCATGCCGCCGATGGAGTCACCGAAGCCGGGGCCGGGAGGCGTGGGCACCAGGTCGTACTCCGGGCGCATCGACCCCAGGCCGATCCCACTGCGGGCCCAGAACGCGAGCGAATCGTACGAACCCTTGTCGGCATCGGGTCCGCGCTCGACCCTGGCCGGTGCCGCACACGTAGATGATCTTGGGATTGCGGGCCCGGAGCTGGCCGAGCTCGATACCGAGCTTGGTGCGCACACTGGGCAACTTGTTGGTGAGGAACACATCGGCGGTCTCGGCGATTCGGTACAGCACCTCGAGCCCCTCTGGGGTCGTGAGATCGAGTCCCAGGCTGCGCTTGCCCCGGTTCGAGTGCTCCAGGAGCGCATGGACACCGCCCGCGATCGCCATCATGCCGGTGGACGCCAGGCCGCGGATCGCGTCGCCTCGTTCGATGTGCTCGATCTTGATCACGTCGGCCCCGAGGTCGGACAAGGCAGCTGATGCGGCCGGCACGAACGTGTGATCGGCCACCTCCAGGATGCGAACGCCGTTCAAGATCGCGGTCACGTTTCCCCCTTCGAGCCGACTTCCGGAAGCCGGTTTTCGACGTCGACGTCAACTCTAGCAGGAGCGGCAACGGGGGTCGAAGCCGCAGCCACCGTCGCCGCGATGCGCTCGCTCGCGATCACAATGAGAACGAGCTTCCGCCGTTGACCGGGTAGGTCTGGCCGGTGATCCACGAAGCGGCCGGCGAGCAGAGGAACGCGACCAGCCCGGCGACGTCTTCGGGTGAGCCGGGTCGGCGCACGAGGTAGCGCCGCAGAATGCTGCGCTGCCGGTCGGGGTCGCCGTCGTCCCAGAACGCTTCGGTCTGGGGGGTGCGTATGGTGCCCAGTGAGACCGCGTTGGCGGTGATCCCGTACCGACCGACCTCGGCCGCGATGGCGCGGGTGAAGCCGGCCGCTCCTGCTTTGGCGGCGCTGTAGGCGGCCATCCCCGGATCCCCGGCCCGGGCGGCGTCGGACACGATCGTGACCATCCGCCCCCAGCCGCGCTCGATCATCGCGGGCAGGGCGGCGCGGGCGCAGTGCATCACTCCGTCGAGGTTCACAGCGAGGTACGGCCGCCAGTCGGCCGGGCCGGTCTCGACGAACGGCACCATCTGCGCCATCCCCTGCTGGCCGGCGTTGCCGGCGTTGTTGACGAGCACGTCGACACCGGAGGTCGCAAGGGCTTCCGTCACCGCGGCGTAGTCGGTGACGTCGAACACCGAGCTGCTCGCCCGACCACCTGACTGCTCGATCTCCTCGACCACCGACCCGGCCCGATCGACCGACAGATCGTTCACGACGACATGGGCGCCGGACGCGGCGAGGGCGCAGGCGATCGCCCGACCGACCCCCTGCCCACCGCCGGTGACCAGGGCCCGGCGACCGGCGAGCTCGTCGTTCATCGCGGCCTCATCCGCCGGGGAGGGGCGCGCAGTGCCCACCGCCGTCGACCAGCACGTCGACCCCGTTCACGAACGACGCCGCATCGGACACCAGGAACGCGGCGACAGCGGCCACATCTTCGGGCTGCCCCATGCGCCCGCCCGGCACCTGGGCGAGCATGCCCACCATGGCCGGCTGCTGCTCCATCTCCTGGCGGCCCATCGGGGTGTCGATGATCCCCGGCGAGACGGAAGTGACCCGGCCACCCCGTTCGCCCCACCGGCGCGCTGCTCGGTTCACGGCGCGCTGGACCCCCACCTTCGAAAGGGCGTACGCGAACCCGCTGTCGTTGCCGACGACGTCGTTGGCCCGGTCGAGGAAGTCGGCGTGGAGCGGATCAGCCAACAAGGCCTCCCACTCGGGGTTGACGAACGGAGCGATCTGATGGGCGGCGGTCGACGCGAAGCACACCGCGGCCGCGCCGGGTCCGACGAGCTCCTCGAACGCCTGGAGGAGCAGCTCGGTGCCGACCAGGTTGACCTCGAGGATGCGGCGGGCCGCACCCATCGTCGGAGAGATGCCGGCCGCGTGGACCAGGGCGCGGAACTCACCGGCGGCGCCGACCTGTCGGGCGAGCGCTGCGACCGCGGCGGCATCGGTGATGTCGCAGGCGACGGGGACGGTCGCTTCGATCACGGGCGGGCGCACGTCGACTGCGAACACCACATCGGCGAGCGGGCGCACGAGCTCGACGCAACACCTGCCCATACCGCTCGCTGCTCCGGTCACGACGACGGTTCTCACGATTGGGTCCTCCTCGGGTCGGTGCACACCGGGCGCGGCCTCACCAGCCGTCGAGCGTTCCGAGATCGCGGATCGCGGCGCACGAGCGACGGGCCATGGCGAGGAACATCTCGTCCGACGCCGGGGTACCGACTCGGGTGGCGTACGCGCACCCCAGCGTGGTGATCATCGGACCCTGCAGGTGTCCGAACCGGTAGTCGTCGAAGCACCCCTCGACATCATGGCCGGTGACGCCTCGATCGACGAGCGCCGAGTGGTACGCGCTCACCAATTCGCGTTCGGAGGCCCGCCGATCCTCGATCGACAGACTCGTCCCCAGGAAGTACGCGAGGTCGCGGGCGGGCGGCGCGACGGCCAACGTCTGCCAGTCGACGACCATGACGTCGGCGTGGTCGGGGTGGAACATGAGGTTGTCGAGCCGGTAGTCGCCGTGCGTCACGGAGAACGGTTCGGGCCGCTGCATCGCCCAGCGGGCCATTGCTTCGGCGGCCTGCCGCAAGGTGGCCACGTCGATCGGATCGAGCTCGTCGCGGAACCGCTCGACGAACACCTCGGTGGCCGAGACCACCACCGATCCGAGGAAGTCCGACCCCTCCACGGTGCGACGGCTGAGGTAGGGCAGGTCGAACAACGAGTCGTCGTTCCACCGGGGAGCGTGGAGTGCAGCCAAGTTCACGACGGCATCGGCGGCCTGCTCCACGCTGCAGCCATCGGCCTGCACACCGGCGTTCCGAGGCGCCAGATCGTCGAGCAGCAACGTGAACGAGCAGGCGTCGTCGGAGAGCGCGGCGTACCAGCACTTGGGGGTGCGGACGTCGACCGTCGAGACGACGTCGCGGTAGAACCCGACCTCGGCGCGGTAGCCGAGGCTGACCCGGCCTCGGGCCTCGGCGTCGCCGGCGGCGGTCTTGGCCACCAGCGTCGTGGGACCGTCGTCGGTGTCGAAGGTGACACGGAACGCCGCGCCGGTCTGGCCGGTCCCGATGCGATCGACCGTCACCGAGCGCACCTCCCGGCCGAGCGCGTGGGACAGGAACGACGCAGTGAGATCCTCGGGGCCGTCGGCGATCAGTTGGCTCATCGATCCCTCCGTAGCACGTTCAGTCGTCGGGTTCGATGGTCGGAGCGAGCAGCACCTTCCCGATGGCCCGGCCGTCGGCCACGTGCCGGAGCGCGGCGACGGCATCGGCCAGGTCGAACCGGGCGCCGATGTGCGGCAGGGCCCGGCCGGCGGCGAGCAGCGCGAGCAACTCCCGTTCGTTGCGCTCGAGGTCGGTGGCGTGATGAGTCGCGAAGTCGATGAACTGGAATCCCAGGATGTGGATCCCCTTGAGCAACACGAGGTTGAGCGCGATCTTGGGGATCACGCCCGACGCGTAACCGACCGTGACGAACCTCCCGCCGTAGCGCAAGGATCGCAACGCCGGCTCGGCCAGCTCACCGCCGACCGGATCGATCACCACATCAGCACCGCTCGGGACCGCAGCACGGAGCTGGGCCCGTACCTCGCCTGCTCGATGATCGACGGCATTCGTGGCACCGAGAGCGCGGGCGACACTGAGCTTTTCCGCCGACGATGCCACCGCAGTGACCCGGGCACCGAGGATCGCCCCGAGTTGCACCGCAGCGAGCCCGACACCGCCACCTGCGCCGAGTACCACGAGCTCGTCGCCGGGTTGGACCTGGGCCACCGAACGCAGGACGTGGTACGCGGTGCGGTGGGCCACACCGAACGCAGCCGCAGCGGACGTCTCGACCCCGGCGGGGACGGGTGTGAGCCCAGCCGCCGAGAGCACCGCCTGCTCGGCGAACGCGCCCACGATGGTGCTGCCGAACACCCGATCACCGACCCGGAGCGAGGTCACGTCGTCGGCCACTTCGAGCACGTCCCCGGCCAGCTCGCTGCCGGGCACGAACGGCGGCGGCACCTTGATCTGGTACTCGCCGGCCACCAGGAGCACGTCCGGGAAGTTCACGGCGGCGGCATGTACCCGCACCCGAACCTGGCCCGGCCCGAGCACGGGATCATCGATGACGCAGACCTCGACCACCTCGGGCGGCCCGTAGGTCCGGCACACGGCTGCCCGCACGTCAGCTCACCGACCGAGCCACCGCGGTTCGCGCTTCTCGATGAACGCGGTGGCGCCTTCCTTCGCGTCGTCGGTGGCCCAGATCACCGGTTGCAGTTCGCTCACCCGGCTCCACGCCCCTGCTGGATCGAAAACCCCACGCCGCACGAGTTCCTTGGTGGCGGCGACTGCGAGCGGGCCGTTGGCGGCGATCCGCTCGGCGTAGGCGAGGGCCACCTCCACCACCCGGTCGGCCGGGACCACCGCATTCACGAGGCCGATCGCTGCCGCTCGTTCGGCATCGAACGGATCGCCGGTGAGCGTGAGTTCGAGGGCCAGCGCGAGCGGGATTCGCGCACCGATGAACGTGCCGCCCCCTGCGGCGAACAACCCGCGCTTGACCTCGGGAAGCCCGAACCGGGCACCCTCGGCGACCACGATCAGGTCGCAGCCGAGCAGGATCTCGAGCCCGCCCGCCAGGGCCGAGGCGTTGGCCGCCCCCACCATCGGCACGGTCACTTCCCCGCGGAGCAACCGCCGGAACGTCTCGGTTCGAGCATCGGACACCATCGGCTCGCCCGATGCGAACGACCGTAGGTCGAGCCCGGCGCAGAACGCCCGGTCGCCCGTGCCCGTCAGCACGACGGCGCGCACTTCGGGGTCGGACTCGGCGACCATCAGCGCTTCGCCGAGGTCGGCCATCAATCCCGGCGACAACGCGTTCCGTGCCTCGGGACGGTTCAACCGGAGGACCAGCACCGCTCCCCGGCGTTCGGAGACCAGGGGATCGGTGTCGCTCATCGCCCGTACCCCGTGGACTCGGCGAGCGCGGCGGCTTCCTCCATGAGGCCCAGCACCACCGGACCGAACGCCTGCAGCTTGGGGTCGTCGCCGGCGCGCTGGAAGCCCTGCTCGAGCACGACAGCGAGCTTCCACTTGGCGAGGATGATGTAGTAGTCGATGTCGTCGACCTGGCGGCCCGACACCGCCGAGTAGTGCGCGAGCACCTCGTCCCTGGTCGGCATGGCGTACATGTCGACGTAGCTCACGGCTTTCGGGTCGACTGCCATCGGATCGCTCGGCCAGCTCTGCACGACCCAACCGAGATCGAGCTTCGGGTCTCCGACGGTTCCCATCTCCCAGTCGACGATGGCGGCCAGCCGGGCCGGTGCGCCGTGGTGGTACATCACGTTGGCGAACTGGTAGTCGCCGTGCATCAGGCCCGGCACGAAGTCGATCGGCCGGTGGTTGCGCAGCCAGGCCGAGGCTTCGGCGAAGCCGGGGAGCTCGCGTCCCTTGATCCGGTCCAAGAACGCGGTCCACCGGTCGACCTGGCGCTCGTGAAAGCCGTCAGGACGACCGAGATCGGCCAGCCCCTTGGCCTGCCAATCGACGCGGCCGAGCAGGGCGATGCCCTCGACGAGCTGGTAGGCGAGGCCGCGACGGGCGTCGAGATCGGTGGCGAACGGCGCCGGCCAGGGACGGCTGCCATCGGTGGCGGTCTCCAGACCCATCGGTGACCAACCGTCGACGAAACCCATGATGTAGAAGGTCCGGCCGAGGATGCTCGCATCGGTACAGGCCGCGATGGCGGCGGTGTGGGGGACGTCGGAATCAGCGAGCGCCTCGATGATCCGCCACTCGCGGATGATTCCCTCGTCGCGGGAGGCCGGCGCCGAAGGCGGGGGGATGCGGAGTGCGCCGTGGAGCTCACCGCGCCGGATCTCGTAGATCTCGTTCTGCGATCCGCCCGCGATGAATCGGTGCTCCAACGGCTCGCCCCGGCCCGGGAGGCCTTGCGTGTCGAGCCACTCGACCAGCCGTTGGGTGTCGATCACAGGTTCCCGACCTCCAGCTCCAGCAGGTGCGCGTACCTGGCCTTGGCGTCGTCGATCTTCCCGGGGATCCATCCGCTCGGCCACATGCCCTCCACCGGCCGGTAGTTGCGGAGCACCTGACGGGCGATGGTGATCTTGTGGACCTCGGTGGGGCCGTCGGCGAGACCCATGACGCTCGCGCCGATCAGCGCGCCTCCGAACGGCATCTCGTTGCTCACGCCGAGCGCACCGTGCACCTGCATCGCCCGCCAGGCGATGTCGTGCAGCAGGGTCGGCATGACGACCTTGGCCACCGCGATGTCCTTGCGCACCCGCTTGTAATCGTTGTACTGGTCGATCTGCCAGGCGGTGTAGAGCACGAACAGGCGGAACTGCACGAGCTGCGCGTAGGAGTCGGCGATGTAACCCTGCACGAACTGCTTGTCGGCGAGCAGGCTGCCCTGGGTCTCCCGGCTGAGCGCGCGCTCGCACATCTGGTCGAAGAGCTTCTGGGCTGACCCGACGGTTCGCATGGCGTGATGGATACGACCACCACCGAGCCGGGTCTGGGCCACCACGAACGCCTGGCCCTCACCCCCCAGCAACGCCGAGGCCGGCACCCGTACGTTGTCGTAGTGGATGAGTGCGTGGCTCCCCTCGTTCAACGGCTCGCCCCACATGCCCACGTTGCGGACCAGCTCCACCCCGGGCGTGTCGGTCGGGACGAGGAACATCGACATGCCCTTGTAGGCGCTCACGTCGGGGTTCGACACTGCCATCACGATGAGGAAAGACGCCGTCTTCGCGTTCGACGAGAAGAACTTCCAGCCGTTGATCACCCACTCGTCGCCGTCGCGCTCGGCGCGCGTGGTGAACAGGGTGGGGTCGGCACCGGCGTGCGGCTCGGTCATCGAGTAGCACGAGAACAGCTCGCCATCGAGCAACGGTCGGAGGTAGCGATCCTTCTGCTCGTCGGTGCCGTAGTGGGCGATGATCTCGGCGTTGCCGGTGTCGGGAGCCTGGCATCCGAAGATGATCGACGCCCACTGCGAACGGCCGAGGATCTCGTTCAGCAGCGCCAGTTTCAGCTGGCCGAATCCCTGCCCCCCGAGTTCCGGACCGAGGTGGGTGGCCCACAGGCCCCGATCGCGGACCTGCTGCTTCAGCGGATCGAGGATCCGCCGGCGGTTGGCGTCGGGCGGGACGAACTGCTCGTGGGGGAACAGGTAGTCGAGTGGTTCGATCTGCTCGCGGACGAACTCGTCGACCCAGTCCAGCTGCTCCTGGTACTCCGGTTCGGTGGTGAAGTCCCATGCCATCGCAGGCCCCCTCGAAGGTGTGGCGATCGGAGACTGCATCCTGGGTCAACGGTGACATCGACCTCGAATCGGGGAAGCGTCGAGCGGCGCGAACTCAGGCGAAGTTCTGCAGGATGACCCCAGTGCGGGCCGCCGAGACGAGGGCGGTGCGGACACCGGCGATCTGGTTGGCGGCGGTGCCGCGGAACTGGCGGACCGCTTCCAGCGTGAGGTTGAGGCCGTGGATGTACCCCTCCCCGATCAACCCACCGTTCGTGTTGCAGGGCAGCGAACCGGTGGGGCCGAGATTGCCCTCGGCGATGAAATCCTTGGCCTCACCGGGTCCACAGAAGCCGAGCGCCTCGAGTTGCATCAGCAGGATCGGCGTGAACGCGTCGTAGATCATGGCGACGTCGATGTCGTCGCGGGCGATCCCGCGACCGAACAGTTGGTCGGCCAGCGAGACACAGCCGTCCATCACCTCCAGGTGTGGTCGATAGTGGTTGCTGGCGATCTCCTCGTTGAACACCGCCGAGCTCGCCGCGGCCGCGATCGACACCGGCGCGGGCGTGTCGGCGGCACGATCGTGGGCGGTGATCACGAACGCGATGGCACCGTCGGTCTCCTGGCAGCAGTCGAACAGCCGGATCGCCGGCTCGGCGATCCAGCGCGACGCCTGGTGGTCCGCCAGCGTGATCGGCCGCCCGAAGAAGTGGGCGTTCGGATTGGTGGCGGCGTAGTCGCGCAGCTGCACGACGGCGCGTCCGAAGTCCTCGCTCGTCACCCCGAAGGTGTGCATGTACCGCACCGCGTTGAACGACATCCACGAAGCCGGGGTGAGCACACCGAACGGGCTGCACCACTGCGACGCCGTCGTCCCCGCGTGGGTCTGGCCGGGGCGGGCAGGACCCTGGGCTCGACCGAAACGGTCCCCCGACCGCGCCTTGATCGCCCGGTACGCCACGACCACGTTCGCCGAACCGCTCATCACCGCGGCCGCCGCGTGCATCAACACACCTTGAGAGCCCCCGCCACCGTAGGGAACCCGGCTCGACCAGCGCACCAACGGGGTGCCGAGACAGCGGACGAGCTCGGTCTCCTCGACCGGGTCGATCGTGTAACTGACGAACCCGTCGACCTGATCGGGTCTGAGACCTGCGTCGGCGAGCGCAGCCAGGATCGCCTCGCTCGCCAGTTGGGTCTCGCTCCGTCCGGCGTCCTTCGAGAACTCGGTCTGGCCGGCACCGACGATGGCGGCTGCGTGGTCGAGCGCCATCAGGAACGATCTCCGGCGAGACGGAACACGGGCACGGCCATCTCGTCGGCGGTCGGGGCGAAGCCCACCTCGACACGGGCGCCGATTCGGACCTCGCCGGCAGCGGCACCCGTGAGGTTCGAGAGCAGCCGTACCCCTTCATCGAGGTCGACGAGTACGGCGATGACCGGATACTCGAACAGCGGGTTCTGCGGGTGATGGAGGATCGAGTAGCTGTAGATCGTGCCGGTCCCGGCGAGATCCACCCCGCTCCACTCGAGTGAGTGGCACGACGGGCAGACCGGCCGGGGCGGGTGGCGCAACTCGCCGCAGCCCGAACATCGTTGGGCGACGAGTCGGCCGTCTCGCGCCGCGTCCCAGAAGCTCTGGTTGTCGAAGGTGACGATCGGTGCGGGTCGCATGGGTGGGCTCCGATGGCTGGGCGTCGCAGGACGGCGGCAATCGGGCATTGTAGGAACATTGCAGTTGCTATAGCGTTGCCGGCGCGGCGCCGCAGGTGGCGCCCATCCACTGCGCTGGGGGCACCGATGACGACCGGCACCAAGTACCGCCTCATCTCCGCCGACGACCACGTCGACCTCACGCACAGCAGCGTGAAGTCGTTCCTGGCGTCCAAGCATCACGACGACTACGACCGGGCCCTGATCAAGTTCGCCGGATCGATGGGATCGATGCGCTCGGTGGAGGCGAACCAACGCTGGCGCGAGCAGCAGGGGCTCGACCCGAACGCGCCGATCACGCCGATGGGCGCACAGGCAACCGCCCATGGCCGGCCCGGCCACACGAACGCCACGGAACGGTTGCGCGACATGGATGCCGACGGCGTGGAGGCCTCATCGAGCTACTGCGAGGTCAGCGCCTTCCGCTACCTCTATCTCCTCGAACACGGTGCGGCCGAGGCGACTCGCGCCTTCAACACTGCGCTCGCCGAGTTCGCGTCGGCCGACCCGAGCCGCCTGATCGTCTCGTACCAGATCCCGATCCACGACATCGAGGCTGCCGTCGCCGAGGTCAACTGGGCGGCGACGAACGGGTGCAAGTCGCTGCAACTCCCGGTGTTCCCGAACGAGCTCGGCCTCCCCGACTACTGGGACAGCCGATACGACCCGTTGTGGGCCACGATCCAGGAGACCGACCTGCCGATCTGTTGTCACATCGGTTTGAACGTCAAGCTCGAGGAACTGGCCCTGCGTGATCCCACCCCGCAGAAGGGCGTCTTCGTGCCGCTCGTGCCGTTGTCGGCGGCCGAGGCGTTCGGGATGTGGTTGCTGACCGGGGTGTTCGAGCGGTTCCCGAAGCTGCGTGTCGTCTTCGTCGAGCCGGGGCTGGGTTGGGTGTCGTGGTGGCTGCACACGGTCGACGACATGAACACCCGGCAGGGCTACGAGTTCCCCGGCCTGAAGGAACTGCCGAGCGAGTACTTCCGGCGGAACATGTTCCTCACGTTCATCGACGAACCCGACGCGATCCGACACGCCCATGATCGGCTGGGGATCAACAACATCATGTGGTCGAGCGACTATCCGCATCCGGTGACGAGCTGGCCGCGAAGCCAGCAGATCGTCGACGCCATGTTCCGCGACGTGCCCGAGAACGAACGTCGCCTGGTCCTGTCGGACAACGCTGTTCGGGTGTGGAAGCTCTGAACGCGCGCCCGCCCGGCTGATCAGCCGATGGCTCGGCCCGTGCGCCGGCGAGGTGCGCTCGCGTCTCGGGAGGTGAGGTACTCGCCGAGCGCATGACTGACGGCATCGAAGACGCCGTCGACGTCGGGATCGAGCTCGAGGCCGGGATGCATCGTCTGCAGCAGCAGATCATCGAGCGCGACGCCGCGGAACAAGGCGAAGATCAATCGGCGGTCGGCAGGCCTCAGTTCCACGGGCGCGGCAGCCGACTCGAGCAGCGCTGCGGCATGATCACCGGCCATCGCGAGCGCGGACTCCATCGCCTCGATCGTTCCGGTGGCGGTCTTGGGATCGCGCAGGAGGTTGACGATGATCTGCAGCATCGCCAGGAAGTGCTCGGACCCGTAGTGGTCATGGAGCACCCTGCCGAACGAGTGCAGCCGATCGGCCAGCGTGTCGCCCTCGATCACCGCGGTCCGCAACTGCTCGGCGTGCGCCTCGATCGACGCTCGCAGGGCCGACAGCAACAGGTTCTCGCGGGTCCCGAAGTGGTACTGGATCACACCCCACGTGACGCCGGCCCGACGGGCGATCTCGTTGGAGCTCGCCCGGTAGTAGCCCAGCTCCAAGATCGTGTCGATCGCCGCCTGGATGACCGCGGCACGCGAGTCGGTCGTGGACGCTGGCTCGGCCTCGTGTGGCATCGCTCGGTGCTTCCTTGATCCGGTCGGGCGTGGACGGCCCCAGGCTATAGCAACTACAATGGAGCCGACGCTTCGGTCCGGATGCCCGCACGCTCGGCGCCGTCCGCAGCCACTCGTGGGGTTCCGCCAATGGAGGGGTAGCCGTGGATGCAGGAGTGCTCGCCGGGATCTCGGTGCTCGATCTGACCTGGGGAATCGGCGGTCCCGTCTCCACGATGCTGCTCGCCGATCACGGCGCCCTGGTGACCCGGATCCAGCGACCCGAACGTGACCCGATCGCGGAACTGCCCGGTGCCCGGGCATGGGCACGCGGCAAGCGCAGCGCCGTCATCGATCTGCGCACCATCGAGGGACGTGATGCGTTCCTCCGCCTCGCGGGCCGCGCCGACGTCGTGGTCGAGAGCTTCGCTCCGGGTGCCGCCGATCGGCTCGGCATCGGCTACCCCACGCTGTCGGCGCTCAACCCCCGCCTCGTGCACTGCTCGATCACGGGCTACGGCACCGACAACGAACACGCCGAGCGCCCGGGGATCGACGCGCTGGTCGCGGCGCGCACCGGCCAGCAGTGGGAGCACCGCGGCGTGGTCGGCGGGACCATCGAACGGTTGTCGGGAGGCGCCGGTCTGATGCCCGGCCTCGAACCGCCCGACGACGATTGCCGCGTCGGCCCACCGAGGGAAGGGCCGTTGTTCAGCGGGGTGCCGTGGCCCAGCATGGCCACCGGCTACCTCGCGGCGCTGGCGATCAGCGCAGCATTGCGTGAGCGCGAGCAGAGCGGTGCCGGCCAACGGGTCTCGACGTCGCTGCTCCAGGGGGTGCTGCTCACCACCGTCGGGTCCTGGCAGCAGGTCGAGCACTTCGACCGGCCCGGCTTCCAGTCGTGGGTCATCGATCCCCACGCGCCGAAAGGTTTCTTCCGCGCGGCCGACGGCGTCTGGACCCACCATTGGGTGCCGCTGCCCGGGTTCATCCTCGGCACCGCCCAGAAGGTCGCCGGCGAGGAGTCCGACTGGGTCGTCTCCTCCCCCAAGGACGCGCCGTTCCGGGTGGCGGTCGACGCCAGCGAGATGGTCGTGCTGCACGCATTCAACGGCCCGATGAAAGATGCCGTCGCCCAGATCCCCGCCGACGAATGGGTGCGGATCGCCGCCGAGACGGGCGTGCCCGTGCAGATCGTCCGGTCGCCCGAGGCCGCGCTGATGGACCCGGCCCTGATCGCCGACGGCTGCGTCGTGGAAGTCGACGACGTGGAGGTCGGTCCGATCCGACATGTCGGGCAGACCTACCGGCTCGGTGCGTGCCCCACGGCGCCGTTGCGGCGAGCTCCGACGCGAGGCGAGCACACCGACGCGGTGCTGCGCGAGGCCGCGCAGCTCGAAGCTCCTCCCGACGGCGCTCGCGCCATCGGGTCCTCTACCGACGGATCCGGGGTGCCGCCCGCAGCGCGTCCGGCGCCACTCGCCGGGATCCGGGTGATCGATCTGGGTCTCGCCGTCGCCGGGCCGTTCGGCACCCAGCTGCTGTCCGACCTGGGCGCCGATGTGATCAAGGTGAACACCCTGCCGCGACGGCTACTGGTTCGGCACCCACTTCGCGATGGCCTGCAACCGGGGCAAACGAAGCATCTCGCTGAACCTGAAGGACCCGCGGGCGATGGAGGTGCTGCGCCGGCTCGTGGCCACCGCCGACATCGTGCAACACAACATGCGGATGGATGCAGCGGAACGGCTCGGCGTCGGCGAGCCGGCGCTGCGAGCGATCAAGGGCGACCTGATCTACTGCCACACCCGCGGCTTCGACCGGGGTGAACGCGACGGGCTCCCGGGCAACGACCAGACCGGCGCCGCGCTGGCCGGCACGAGCTGGCTCGACGGCGGCCTCGACGACGACGGGATGCCGTTGTGGTCGGTGTGTTCGCTCGGCGACACCGGCAACGGGCTGTTGTCGGCGATCGCCATGGTGCAAGCGCTCTACCACCGCGACCGCACCGGAGAGGGCCAGTTCGTCGACACGTCCATCCTCTACGCCCAACTGATCAACGCCTCACTCGGCTGGGTCGGGCCCGACGGCCACCGTCACCCCGACCGTCCTTCCTCCGACCGTGATCTGCTGGGCTGGTCGGCGCTGTACGGGCTGTACGAGACGGCCGAAGGATGGTTGTGCATCGCCGCGCTCGACGATTCCCGGTGGCGCACGTTGTGCGCGTCGCTGGGGGTCGAGGGGCTCGCCGACGATCCCCGATACGCCACGGCCGGGGCGCGACACGACAACGATCCTTCGCTGAGATCCAATCTCGCCACCAGGTTCGCCACCCGTTCGGCAGCCGAGTGGTTCGGTGTGCTCGATGCGGCCGGTGTCCCGTGCGAGGTCTCCGATCCCGACTTCTGCGGACGGTTCTTCGCTGACGAGTCCAACCAGCGACGAGGTTGGGTTGCCACCTACGAACAGGGACTGGTGGGCCGATCCACCACCGGTGGGATGTCGTTCGATCTCGAAGGCTCGCCGTGTCGCGTCCAGGGCCCGACTCCCGTCGTCGGCCAACACACCGAAGAGCTCCTCATCGAGCTCGGATACTCGCCCGACGAGATCGACACGCTCGTCGCCGACAACGTGGCGCTGCGGAGCTGACCGCGCCCACCGGCAGCGTATGAAGCCGGAAACGCGCTCCCGACGAAGTCCGATCGAATCCTTCGACCCTCCAGCTGGAGCCGCCCGTCCCTATCGGCGAGACGTCGCTTGCTGATCGCCGGTGGATTCGTCGTCGACCTGGAAACGGACGGCAGCTTTCGTGTTGCCTTCGAGGGTCACCGTCAGCGAGAGCCCCGCTCGCGCCCCGAAGACGCGATCGAAGACGTCGAGGGTCATGTGGGCCAGGTACGAAGGTTGCATCGGCAACTCGAGCTGGAGGGCGACGTCGTCGACCTGCCCGCCGGCGAGATCCTCCAGGATCAGCCGCCGTGCCGCGCCGAGCTGCGTCGGGTCGAGTTGCTCCACCGGCAGGTCGAGGGAGACGACGCCGTCGGACTCGCGCATGAACTGCACGAATCCTCCTGACGAGGAGTCGCAAATCATCCAATCGCCCGGCGACCAGTCGGCGGCGAACGTCTCGAACGCGGCGACGAGCGCCTTCCTCACGACCGGCGAGCGCCTCGGTGGATCCGCCGGTGGCGACGAACCGATCGCCGCGTCGGTCGCTCCCAGATGGCCGACGACGAAGGAGCCGAGGTGTTCCATGTCTCGTGCGAATGCCTCGTGGCGCAACAGCTCCGCGTTGCAGCGAGTCGAGTGGCTCGAGATCCTCGGGCAGCGCTCGCGCCGGCGGCATCTGTGCGTTGTCCAGGAGCACCGGAATGACCCGGGCGCCCCGAGCGAAGGCGACCGAGAGCTCCCGGCGCACGAGGTCGTCGGGGTTGTCGATCCGACGCCGACGGCTGCCAGGATCGCGAGCATCGAGCCACCCGGCTCCGATGGGTGCCAACACCACCCCCGAGGACTCCAAGCGCCGGTTGATCGACTCGACGTAGTCCTGTCCCGGCGCGAGCGAGGCGGCATCGAAGAACACCGGGACGTGCGGGTACCGGTACGCGAAGTAGTCGGCGATGCGGCCGGTGAAGCCGGCGGAGTCCGACCGACGATAGGAGATGAACAACCCGTTCGTCACGGCACGCGACGCTACACGGGCCGCGACCGGCCCTCGGGCGTGACCAAGGGGCGTCCCCGGTGGGTCCATCGCCGGAGAGGGTCAGAGCTTGCGGACGATGTCGCCTCGGCTCACAGTGCCCGGAACGACCACCTTGGCGCAGATCCCGCGAAGGTTGACGGAGCGTCCGGTCGTGCCGTTGATCCAACGGTGCGCGGCAAGTCCGAACCGGCTCGTGAACTTGGCGCACCCGGTGTGGGGCTTGGCCGTCACCTCGATCACGGCCGACCCGAGCCCGAGCCGGCTCCCCGGTGGCAGGTTCGCCGGCGAGAGGTCGAGGTCGAGGAACAGCTGGTCCCCCGCCAACGCCATCCGCTCGCGCGATCCGGCGACGAGCAGCGCACACCGGCTGTTCATGATGTTCAGCTGGGCATCGATCTCCGCGGACCCGTCCGGCGACGAGCGGCTGCCTCGAGCCAGCCAGTTGTCGCCCACGAGGCCGACCGATGGGTCGAGCGTGGCCTCCTCGACCTCCTCCCGTTCGCCCGTCGAGGGCCGGCGAACGATCAGCTCCACCGTGCCGTGATCGACCGGGGACCGCGCGACCTCCTCCAGCCACGCAGCGTCGGTGGCGGGGTCCAGGCGACCGGCCGAGCCGACCGATGCCCAGTAACCGGCCATGAGCTCTTTGCTCCACGACGGCTGGCGAACATCGCCGCGCGGACCGAACTCGGCGAAATACGGCTTGATGTCGAGCACCGGAGTCGCGTCGATCGCGTCGAGGCCGCGCACCTCGAGAACACCCCCGGGCCGCACCCCCATCAGCTCACAGGTGGTCACCCCGATGCGGTTGGGCCGCATCTTGGGTCGTTGGGCGAGGATGCCGACCTCGGGCCAGTCGGGGTTGCCGCGCGGGCGGCGGGCACCGCGCTCGATCGAGGCTTCCGGAACCCGGTCGAACACGTAGACGACCTCGATGTGGGAGAAGTCCCGCAAGCCATCGGTGGCGGACGCGTCGATGACGGACAGGTCCAGCTCGATGCGGCTGTCGACGAGGTCCCAATTGTCGTCGATCGGCTCCGATCTCGCGTTTCGAACGATCCCGATCGGCCGCATCACGAACTCCATCCGGCCAGTGTGCCCGGCCGCGCCGGCGCCGTCGAACATTCATGGACGGCACCTCGACCAGGCCCTGCACCGGGTCACCGTGGAGCGCCAGATCATCCGTGATCCAGTTGCCCCGGCCATTGGCCGCCGAAGATCGCTGCGACGATCGAGCGTGCGGCACGCCGCGAAGGCCAACTCAAGTACCGCCGTGGCTGACATCTCAGGACCAACTGGTTCACTGATCGAGGCACGACGCTGGCTCGCCAAGGCCCACGACGACCTCACCGTTGCATCCCTCGTTCTCGAGAGCGCCGCCGGAGTGAATTGGGCAGCCTGTCCACGCACCGCAAGCGACCGAGAAGTCGACCTCGGCGCCGTCGCTGAGCTGAACCCGTGGGCCGTGGCCGGCCGCTACCCAGAGGACATCGCGAATCCGGATCTCGAAACCACCCGCCGACTCATCCGGGCAGCGGCGACGGCACTGGGCGCCGCGCATCGCCTCGTACATGCGGCGACCGACTCCACGAACCCCGATCCCGAGTAACTGCCGCGTCGCTCAGCCAGAGTTCGCTGTCAGCTGGCACGCTGTTCCAGACGTCGGTACACGACCTCGCCCTCGCGCAGGTGCCAGTAGACCGCCGAACCAACGGCGTCCTTCTCCCTACGCAGCTCAGCGACCTCGGCCACCACGATGTCGACCGGCACTCTCGCAACGTCCGGCCGTCATAGCGGCCGTCGGCGTCCACGGTGTGCACGACAGCCACGTCCGAAGTTCAGATCGAGCAACGAGGCCAGGCGGCGCAGACATCTCCGTGACCGCCGGTTCAGTCAGGTCGGCGAGCGGGGCGAGGGCTCGTCGAGCAGGACGAAGGTCTGCGCCCCGGTGACGGTCGGGATCTCGTGCAGCCGAACGAGCACGACATCGCGCAGCTTGCGGAGATCCTCGCAACGGACGAGCAAGGCGACGTCGAACGGGCCAGTCGCGAGCCCTGCCCACTCGACGCCCGGGAGGGCCATCAACCGGGCGTTGGTCTCCCGCCAGCTGTTCTGCTCGAGGTTGACGAGCACCGAGCGCGGCGACGTTCAGGCCCACTGCTTCGGGCCGCACGACCGCGGCGAAATGGTCGATGACCCCATCGCCCACCAGACGCTCGAACCGGCTGTAGGCGGTCGCCCGGCCGATCCCCAGACGATCGGCGAGCGCCGGGACCGAGATCCGGGCATCGGTCCGCAGCACGTCGATCATCCGACCATCGAGCTCATCAAGTGTGCGCATCGCACGATCGTCTCACAACGGTAGAGATCTGCCGCCTTTCGTCCGCACATTCCGGCCAGACCGTGACATGACGGATGTCACTCACGATAATGTGCAGATGAACGTCACGTCGCACGACCTGCACGAAGCCGATCGTCGCCGTTGGGCAACGATCACGGCACGAGCTGCCGGGCCGGGGCGAGAGCCGCTCGACATCGACTACACGCCCGAGGAGCACGCGATCTGGGCGGCCGTGATGGCCGCCCTCGTGCCGGCGTGGGCGCGCAACGCGGCGGCCATCGCGCTCGATGGTCTCGCCCGGCTCGGCCTCGACCGGACCCGGATCCCGCAGCTGCGCGAGGTGACCGAACGGCTCGCCCCGACGACCGGGTTCCGCTTCGAAGCCGTGCCCGGCCTGGTCGACAAGGAGACCTTCTTCGGCGGGCTCGCCGAGCGTCGATTCCTCTCGACGCAATACGTCCGGTCGGCGGCGAACCCGCTGTACACCCCGGAGCCCGACGTGATCCACGAGGTCGTCGGGCACGCCCACCTGCTCGCCACCGACGCCTTCGCCGAGCTCCACCGGCTTGCCGGTGCGGCCATCGTCCGTCTGACGCAACCGACCTCACGCCAGTTCGTCGCCGACGTGTTCTGGTTCTCCGGGGAGTACGGCGTGGTGCGCGAACGGTCGCGATGGCGCGCCTGCGGCGCAGGGCTGCTCAGCTCCGTCGGCGAGCTCGGCTGGTTCGCCGAGCACGCCGAGATCGTCCCGCTCGACCTCGCCGAGATGGGCACCCTCGCCTACGACATCGACCATTACCAGCCGCGCCTGTTCGGAGCGGAGTCGATCGATCAGCTGCTCGACGTCGTCGGCGGCTTCTTCGCCGATTGCTCGGATCGGTCGATCGACCTGCTGCGTGCCTCGGTCGGCAGCTCGGCGGTGGCGTCATGAGCGTCGTTCACACCGAGCGCGCTCCGGCGGCCCGCCTGAAGGGCTGGGACTCCATCGAGTTCTGGGTCGGCAATGCCCGGGCGATGGCCGGGTTCCTCAGCTCGTCGTTCGGCTTTCGCTGCACTGCCTATGCCGGTCCGGAGACAGGAGTCGCTGATCGCTGTTCGTACCTGCTCGAGCAGGGCGAGATCCGCTTGGTCGTCACGGCCGGGCTGACACCCGAGTCGGAGATCTGGACCCATGTCCGCGATCACGGTGACGGCGCCCACGATCTCGCCTTCGTCGTCGACGACGCGACGCAGACCTACGAGGCCGCGGTGAAGCGCGGGGCGCGACCCGTGCGCGAGCCGTACGAACTGCGCGACGGCCACGGCGTGTTGCGCCTCGCGGCGGTGGCGACATACGGCGAGACGAAGCACACCTTCGTCGATCGCTCGGAGTACCGCGGTCCCTACTGCCCCGGGTTCGAGACCAGCGGACTTCCTCCGGAGCCGGCCGGCCCCGCCGTGGGGTTGTGCGCCGTCGACCATGTCGTCGGCAACGTCGAGGAGGGACGGCTCGACGAGTGGGTTGCGTTCTACGAGGAGGTGATGGGCTTTCAACAGCTACGCCACTTCGACGAATCCCAGATCGCGACGGAGTACAGCGCGTTGCGGTCGACGGTCGTGTCCAACGGGTCGTCGATCGTGATGCCGCTCAACGAACCGGCAGCGGGATTGCGCAAGAGCCAGATCCAGGAGTATCTCGACACCTACCGCGGCCCGGGGGTGCAGCACATCGCGCTGCGGACCGACGACATCGTCCGGTCGATCGACGCGATCCGCCGCCGCGGCGTGCGCTTCCTCGAAGCCAACGACGCCTACTTCACGGGGATCCGCGAGCGCTACGGATATCTCGACCTTCCCTGGGCGGAGATCGAACGGCTCGGGATCCTGGTCGACCTCGAGTCGTCCGGATACCTCCTCCAACTGTTCACCGAGCCGATCACCGACCGGCCCACCGTGTTCGTCGAGATCATCCAGCGGGGCGGAGCGACGGGGTTCGGAGAGGGCAACTTCAAAGCCCTGTTCGAGTCGATCGAGCACGAGCAGGCCCGCCGAGGGAACCTCTGAGCCGATGGCCGACGACTGCTGGATCGACGTGCCGGACGACTCACCGTTCCCGCTGGGCAATCTCCCACTGGGCATCGGTCGACTCGACGACCGCCCCGTCGGCGCATGGGTCGCGGTCGGCGATCAGGCGCTCGACCTGGCCCGCCTGAGCACTCTCGGAGTGTTCGACCGGATCGAGCTGCCCGCCGGGTGTTTCGCGTCCCGCGACTGAACGAGTTCCTCGCCGAGGGGCGGGAATCCTGGCGGTCGGTGCGCGCTGCGCTGCGCGATCTGCTCGGCGACCGTTCTGCGGCGAGTCGATGTGCCCACGCGGTCGAACGGCGCGACCGGCTGACGATGGAGTTGCCGGTGGAGGTCGGCGACTACGCCGACTTCTACTCGTCGCTCGATCACGCGACGAACCTCGGCCGCCTGTTCCGCCCCGACGGTGAACCGCTGCTGCCCAACTGGCGACGGATCCCGGTCGGCTATCACGGGCGATCCGGGACGATCGTGCCCAGCGGGTCGACGATCCCCCGGCCCGACGGTCTGCGGATGATCGACGGGACTCCCGAGTTCGGACCGAGCACCCGACTCGACATCGAACTCGAGATCGGCACGGTGATCGGGGTCGGCAATCGACGGGGCAGCCCGATCCCGATCGACTCGGCCGGCGACCATCTCGCCGGGCTCTGCCTGATCAACGACTGGTCGGCGCGCGACATCCAGGCGTTCGAGTACCAACCGCTCGGACCGTTCCTCGGCAAGAGCTTCGCCACCTCGATGTCCCCCTGGCTGGTCAGCCTCGATGCGCTCGATCACTGCCGGGTCGCCCCGCCGGTGCAGGACCCGCCGGTCGCCGACTACCTCGTCACCGCGGAGCCGTGGGGGTTCGACCTCGAACTCGAGGTACTCCTCGAAACGGCCCGGATGCGCGACACCGGTTGCCCACCGGAGACCATCAGCCGCACGACGTTCGCGACCATGTACTGGACCGCGGCACAGCAGCTCGCCCACCTGACCGTCAATGGCGCGAGCACCCGCAGCGGCGACCTGATCGCCTCGGGAACCGTCTCCGGTGCGGAGCAGGGTTCGCAGGGCAGTCTGATCGAGCTGACCACCGGTGGGAGCCGCCCACTGATGCTCGTCGACGGCGAGCAGCGGGCATTCCTCGAGGACGGCGACCGGATCGTGCTGCGCGGCTGGGCCGGTGCGCCGGGGCCCGGACGGATCGGCCTCGGTGAGGTCGACGGAACGATCGTCGCGGGCGGGTTCCGCTGATGCCTCACTACCGATCGGTCGGCTCGATCCCGCAGAAGCGACACACCCGGCACCTCGACCCGGACGGCCGTCCGTACTACGAGGAACTGTTCGGCGAGGAGGGCTTCAGCGCTTCGTCGTCGCTGCTCTATCACCGCGAGGTGCCCGCAGCCGTCGTGGCCACCTGTCCCGGCCCGCCGATCGATCAGGTGCTGCAGCCCAACCACCCGCTGCGTCCCCGCCATCTGCGGACGCGTGGGCTGTTCCCCGACGACCGTGCATCGGGCGGCGCGTCGGGCGGTGCGTCGGGCGACCTCGTCGTCGGCGCCGGCTGCTGCTCGCCAATGCCGACGTTCGCCTGTCCTACGTCGTCGGTGGAGCTGCGTCGGCGTTGACGCGCAATGCGATCGGCGACGAGCTCGTCTTCGTCGAGTCCGGATCACTGGTGCTCGAAACCGCCCTCGGATCGCTCACCGCGAGCGACGGCGACTACGTCGTGGTGCCCCGCGGGTTGGTCCACCGTTGGGTTCCGGCCGGTCCGAGCCCGGTCCGCTGCTATGTGATCGAGGCCTCCGGCCACATCCGCCCGCCGGCTCGCTACCTGTCGGCAGCGGGGCAGTTCCTCGAGCACGCGCCGTATTGCGAGCGCGATCTGCGCGGCCCCACCGAACCGCTGCTCGCCGAGGGGGACGATGTCGACGTCCTCATTCGCCACCGGGCCCACGATGGAACGCTCTGCGCCACGGTTGCGACCTACGCCCGACATCCGTTCGACGTCGTCGGCTGGGACGGCTGCAACTATCCGTTTGCGTTGAACATCGGCGACTTCGAGCCGATCACCGGCCGAATCCATCAACCGCCGCCGGTCCACCAGGTGTTCGACGGACCGGGATTCGTCGTCTGCAACTTCGTGCCCCGCAAGGTCGACTACCACCCCGACGCGATCCCGGTGCCCTACTACCACTCGAACGTCGACAGCGACGAGGTCATGTTCTACTGCGGCGGGAACTACGAGGGCCGCCGCGGCTCGGGCGTCGGGCTCGGCTCGATCACCCTCCACCCGGGCGGGCAAGTGCATGGCCCGAACCCCGTCGCCTACACGGCGAGCACCGGGATCGAACACTTCGACGAGACAGCGGTCATGGTCGACACGTTTCGACCGCTGGGGATCGCCGGCGCCGCCGACGAGATCGACGATCCCGACTACCCCAACACCTGGGCCGCCGCTGCTGCCGCACTCCCGCGACGGGGCCCCCACTGACGGAAGCGGCGGCCTCCCGATCGGCGAGTTTCGAATCGTCTTCTCGACGCCAGGCGCGCCCAACGATCTCGGGGGCGTTCGGCGAGGAACGTCACACGAGGGTTGCCGGAGCGACAGCGAAGCCGACCGCGGCGGCGCCAGCGTGAAGGCGCTTGTCCCACACCACGACCGTGAGATCTGCCGAGCCGAGCACGAGTGCGCTGGCGAGATGAACGGCATCGGCCCCGCGGAGCTGATGAGTTGCTGCAAGCGAACCGGCGGCCCGCTCGACGTCGGCTGACAACTCGACCGGACGCATCGACGCCCAGAACCGCTCCCAGTCAGACGTAGCCGCCGACACTTCGGACTCGGTCAGGTCGTGGTTGCGGCCGGCAGCTGCGAGCGCGGCGCAGACTTCGGGATAGGCCAGCCGACTCGACAGCGCTGCGTCACACGCGTTCCACAAGGTCGCAGCGATGTCGGACCCGACCTCGTCGAGCACGAGCTTGACGAGCGCGCTGGAGTCGAAATAGACGAGAGCCACGTTCAGCGACGCTGCTCGCTGACGATGTCCGCAACCGGTCGCTTCGGCGTTGGCCCTCTCCGCTGACCGGCGACCGGCCGGGTCGGGCCGGTCGGGCGACTGATGACGCCCTGAGCGGTGAGGCGGTCCAGGATCGGTGTCGAGTCAAGGGCGACGATCCGGGCAACCGGCATTCCTCGATCCGTGATGACGACGTCGTTGCCTTCGCGTGCCGCGTCGATCCACCGGCCGAGGTGGGCTCTGAGTTCGGTGACCGCGACGTCCATCGCATAACTGTACATGATGCCGGGACCCGATATGTACAGATGCCCGCCACACTTCCCGCCTCCTGTCAGTCGAGTTCGAGGACGAGTCGCAGCCCCTCTTTGAGCGCTACCAGCTCCTCGTAGGTCACGCGTCCGACGAACTCGCCGAGTCGTTCCGGCGCGACGGCCGACGTTTGCTCGATCAAGACCTGCGTCTGTTCTTCGTTGACCGTGATCGTCGGACGAAAGATGCGTGGCGGGGAAGACCGGGAGGTGGGCGCCACGAGCACGGTCGACAGCATCAGGTCATCGGACTGCACGATGACGGCGTACCGGCTGCTCTGTTGTTCGCTTCCTCGCCCTCCACGCGGAGTCCGGAGTCGATGGATGTCACCACGCACGAAGCTCGTCCATCTCCGAGAGCACCTTGCGGCTCTCAGCGCGGTCGGCTTCGTCGTTCATCAGTGCCAATGACTCGATGCGCATTTGCTGGCGTCGACGAAGCCGCACGGCGTCGACGAGTGCCTGGCGAATCGCGTCCGAGCGGAGCGGACGTGCCGAAGATCCACGGCCTGCGGCAGTTGCACATGCGATACCCGGCCGAGCATTCACCGAGCGTCGATCACGACGACCTCGGCACCCTCGACCCCTGGGTGATCGATGGCCGCTACGCCGCGGACCTACCTGACCTGTCGCGCTCCGAGGCCAGGGAACTGCTCGCAACGGCGAAGCGGGTCGTCACCGCCGTCCGTCCGCACGTCGAATAGCCTGTCCGGACGCGACGAAACCCCCGCGAAGCAGGGGTTTCGATCCGAGCGGATGACGAGATTCGAACTCGCGACCCTCACCTTGGCAAGGACATGGAGCTCGTCTGCCGAGTGTCGCTTCGTCCATCGAACACCATCTCGTCCGCTGGACGGTCCGTCTCAGTCCGCCGAGTGCTGGCCAGTTCGGAAACTTCGGTGCAACGCGTTCGACGAACGACGAACTCTGTGAGAGCAGCTGGGCCGGCATTCACACCGTGCGCGGCATCCAGTTCGCGACGCACGAAAGCACGGCCGCAGCGGTCGCGACGACGATCGACGCCTGCTGTGCGGTGGCATCAGGAAGATCGCCCGGGTACCGGCCATCGACCGCCCAAGGCTGCAGCACGGCGACATCGAGCACGTTGAGCGCTTGGGCCAACTCAGCTGGAGTGAGCCCGGCGAGCACCACGACATCGTGGGTCTTCCGGAACGGAATCTCGGCTGCTACAAGTGCTGCCTTGAGCGCCTTCTCTGCGGCCTGCTGTGCGTGGAAACACACGATGCGTCCCGGCACCTCAGCGTCTGCTGCCAGCACCTCCGCCACGTGGAGATCGGCTCGGGCATAGCCCATCCACTGGTGCTGGTCAGCCGACACGCTGCTCCCGACGCCGATACACGACCTCGCCCTCGCGCAACGGCCAGTACACCGCCGACCCGACGGCATCCCGATCGGTTCGCAACTCCGTCACGTCGGCAACGACGACGTCGACCGGCACGAACGTGCGAATCGCTCGCCGGATGTCGACGGTGAGGTCCCGACGCTCAGATCGGTCGGCTCGCTCGAACACCACCAGCAGATCGAGGTCGGAGTCCGGCCCCTCCTCGCCCCGAGCGACCGACCCGAAAAGAATGACTTCGACGGGATCGAATGCCTCGGCGATCTCGGCAACCACGAGCGGCAACGCCTCACGCAACGTGCGGCCGTCGTAGCGTCCATCAGCGTCCACCGTGTGCATCGCGCTCATGTCGAGAGTGTAGATCGCGATCGAACAAGGCTCAGCGGCACGATCGGGGATGCTGCTTCGGCCCGGACGCGACGAAACCCCTGCGAAGCAGGGGTTTCGATCCGAGCGGATGACGAGATTCGAACTCGCGACCCTCACCTTGGCAAGGACATGAGATCCGTCCGGGCCGTGACGTCACGTCCGCTGAGCGCCGTTTCGTCCGGCGGACTGTTCATCCGGATCCGCAGAGTGCTGTCCCGTCCTGCGATCTTGGTTGAACGCGTTCGACGAACTCTGCGCGGCGGGCCGTCGATCGGCTTCGGGCGCCGGCAGGCACATCGGCAACCGGGGGACGAGGCTCCGCCAGACGCCGGCCACGCGAGACCACGCTTGCTTCGTGGGAGCGTGCACCGAACGACGAACTCGACCCATGTGTCATCGATGGCGCTGTGCCGCCGACCCACCCGATCTCTCGCTCGTCGAGGCCAGAGAACGGGGCGCCCGGCCGACGTCGACCTACCGATCGAACTACGATCAGCACGTGCTCTCGGCGACCACCACTTGGACGACGATCGACGGTCGCGCATGCTGGAACGGTGAGACGCTGACCCATTGGAGCGAGGTACTCACCGACGAACTCGTGACCATCTTCGATCCCTCCGAAGTGTGGCTCTTCGGATCCGTGGCGCGCGGCGACGACACCAGTGACAGCGACATCGACGTGCTCGTCGTCGTGGACCAATACGACACCGCAGACGTGCTCGCGTGGAAAGTTCGCGCCCAGCGCGAGACCACGGTGCCCGCCCCGTTCGACGTGACCTTCTCCGATCCGGACCGCATGGCGACACGAGCGGAGATCGCTGGCACGATCGAACGAGCTGTCCGGCGCGAAGGCCGCCTCAAGTATCGCCGTGGCTGACATCTCCGAGCCGACCGGTTCGCTGACCGAAGCCCGGCGATGGCTGGCCAAAGCACACGACGACCTCACCGTGGCCTCGCTCGTCGTCAGGAGCGAAGCTGGTGTGAATTGGGCGGCGTGCTTCCACGCACAACAGGCAACCGAGAAGGCGCTCAAAGCGTTGCTGGTGGCGTCCGGCATTGATTTCCCGCGAAGCCATTCGTTGGATCGGCTGCTCGGTCTGCTCCCGAGCGATCAGGCCACCGAGTTCGATCTCGAGGCGCTTGGCGAACTGACACCATGGGCCGTCGCCGGCCGGTATCCCGAGGACATCGCAAACCCCGACGCGTCGACCACGCAGCGACTCTTGGAGTCGGCGAGGAGTGCTCTGGAGACAGCGACCCGCCTCGTCCGATAGACACGCCGACAACATCCGGGTGTGCGCGAACGATGAGGGCGGCCCGGAGACGCTGGATCTCGAGCCGACGCGAGATCAGAACGCCCAGGCGAGTGTTACCGGCCTGACCCGAGAATCGAAGAAGGCCCTGCTTACGCAGGGCCTTCTTGGAGCGGATGACGAGATTCGAACTCGCGACCCTCACCTTGGCAACGTCCGGAAGGTTGTCCAGTTCGTGCTGCGCAGTCCTCTGACCTGGGGTTCTGTTCGCCATGAACGTCCATATTGTCCGTCTGATCCGGCTGAGTCCAGCACGTTCGTAGAGCGCTCTACTGTCGCCCGGCTGATGGCTCGGCGTCAGTCGGTGCCGTTCTCGATGTCGAAATCCGTGAAGGGGTCATCACCGACGGTCAGGTCTGGAATTCGGTCGCCACGAAGTCGGCGAAGCTCGGGCAGCGCCAGATGGTCCTTGTACCGATCGGCGGCTTCCTTCATGCGGATCACGTCGTCGAGCGAAGCGATCGGGACGCGAGCACGGTCGGTCAACTCGACGTATTCCTCGCGTCGCTCGATGTCGGCGTAAACGATGAACGTCTCATTCGGTCCGGCAGCGGTGACGAGAATGTCGATCGGACCAGCTTCGGTGTCCCACTGAGTGTTGCCCTCGGCGAAGTCGTCACCGCTGATCGGGCGTCGGTCGGTGGTGCCGGCCGGGACCGCCTCGAGCTCAGTCATCGCAGCGGCGAGACGCGAGCGGTTCTCGGCCACGTCCTGGACGAGCAGGTCGACATCTTTGGTCTGGTATTCGGTTGCACCGTGCAGCAGACCTGAGACGCCGCCGATGAAGACGTAACGCACCCGGCGCCGCGTCATCACCTCCGCGATCCTCGTCAGATGAAAGGGCTCGGGCCCTTGCGACGTCACGTCGCCGGGGACTCGGCCAAGCGTGCTGTGCGCCGTTCCATCCACTCCTCGACCGAGATCCGCTGGCCGTGGACCGAGAAACCGGCATCGTCGTCGGTCCGGTCAGGGAGCGTCATGTGCAAGGCACGCAGCGCGACGGCCGACGTCCGGCGGATGCACCCTTCCTCGACGAGCCATCACGTAGAGCCGCGATCACTTCATCGAGGAGCATCGACTCGACCTCCCAACCGGTGAACTGCGCGACGCCACGACGAAACTCGGCTTCACCGACCTGATCGATGAGCTGTCGAACTCTGGCTTGCACCCCAGGCTCGATGTCCCACAACACGTCGTAACACCTCCACCGGCAACTCTACGCGACGGCTGTCTCAACGTTGTGTAGGGGTCACGAGGGCGCCAAGTTGGTCAAGCAGTCTCATGCCGCGTCAGCCCGGCCTCAGTACCGGGACCGCCGCCCGAGCCGCGACATCCTCGCCGAGCGCGGCGGGCTCCTTCTGCGTCGAGGTCAGCCCGTCGTCCGCAGTGGCCTGGTGGAGCTTCAGTCGCGATCGGTGTCTGAGGTCACCCCCTGGCTCGCGGGGCGTGATCTCGCGAACGGTTGACAGCCCGGAAGCCGGGACATAGCCTCCCGGCGGATTGCGAGCGGCGATCGCGGCGGCGGCCTCTGGGCCGATCACAGCCGTAGTCGCTGTGCAGCAGCAGGAAGTGGAGGGGCGATGGACGCCAATTCCCACAAGCTGGATCGTCGGGCTGCTCGAGGTAGCGGGCGGCGCAGACCGAGGCTTCGACGGAGTTGCTGGCGCATCGGAGCTGCCGCAGCGCTTTGCAGCACATCGTCTTTTGGAATGCTTCTCGTGTCGCCTGGTCTAGCGCATTCGGCTGCCGGCACGTTTGTTTCCACCGGCTCACTGAGCGTTGGTAGTTACGATGAGGCGCAGAATCTAGTCCGGCTCTGCGATGGAAGCTTTCTCGCTACTGGCGGAACCACCCCTGGTGGTTTCACGGCGTCCACGGAGCGCTACAACGAGTCGACCGGAACGTGGACGTTGGTCGCGCCCATGAGCACGCCGAGGGCCGCTCATAGCGCGACGTTGCTTGCCGATTGCCGCGTTCTCGTGGCCGGTGGAGCAAATCTGTCGAGTGGGGGACTGGCCGCAGCCGAGGTCTACGACCCGGGGTCCAATGTTTGGACGACCGTTGGTTCTTTGAACACGGGCCGACAGGAGCACACGGCGTTCCGTCTTCCCGATGGCAACGTTTTGGTCGCTGCTGGCGGTGTGCCGGGTGCCGGAGACACCTTTGGAACTACTTCCTCGGAGCTGTACGACCCGGCGACGGAGACCTGGTCGATCACCGGGTCGCTTGATACCGGACGAGTCAACCAGAGCGCCGCACAGCTGGCTGACGGTCGGGTCGTGGTCGCGGGCGGAATGCCCCGCGGGGCGGGGGTGTCCGGGCCAGGGTTCTCGAGCGTCGAGGTGTATGACCCGGGCACCGGCACATGGGCCTACACGGCCGGCCCGATGGCTAGCGGGCGGCGGGGTGGGCACTCTATGACCGCGCTTGCCGACGGACGGGTGCTCGTCGTGGGTGGTCACATCGAGTCGACGGGTGAATCGACGGCCCTGGCAGAAGTATTCGATCCGGCGAGCGGGAATCTGGACCCCGACGGCGGCGATTCCTTCAGCTCGTCATTTTCATTCTGCAACGCTCCTTCTCGATGGAACGGTGTTGATTGCTGGAGGATTCGACTTCGGTTGGCTTGATACAGCTTTCGTCTACGACCCGTCGTCTGAGGTTTGGTCCCCGACCGCATCGAACATGCTCGAGCCTCGTGACCGTCACCAATCCGCCCGCTTGTCAAATGGGAACGTCCTGCTCGCGAGTGGTATCAACGGGGGCCCGCCCATGTCATCGGCCGAGATCTACGTGATCCCGGATCTGGAGCCCCCAGTGATCTCCGCGGCGGTGAGCGTGGGTACGTCTGGCATCGACGGTTGGTACACGAGCGATGTGACGGTGCATTTCACATGTAGCGATGCTGGTTCCGGTGTCGCTGCTGGAGCGTGCCCTCAGGATCAGATCCTTTCCGACGAAGGCGCGTCCGTTGTTTCAACAGCGCAGACAGCAACCGATATCGCTGGGAACGTGAGCGGCCCGAGCAATGTGGTCACCGTAAAGATCGACAAGACGGCACCAGAGATCTCCGCGGCAGTCACCGTAGGCACGTTGGGTATCAATGGCTGGTACACGAGCGATGTGACGGTGCATTTCACGTGTACCGATGCTGGATCGGGTGTCGCTGCGGGCGGATGCCCGCTCGACCAGGTCCTTTCCACGGAAGGTCCGTCCGTCACGTCAACCTCTCGAACAGTCAAAGATACCGCCGGGAACGTGAGCGGCCCGAGCAATGTGGTCACCGTAAAGATCGACAAGACGGCACCAGAGATCTCCGCGGCAGTCACCGTAGGCACGTTGGGTATCAATGGCTGGTACACGAGCGATGTGACGGTGCATTTCACGTGTACCGATGCTGGATCGGGTGTCGCTGCGGGCGGATGCCCGCTCGACCAGGTCCTTTCCACGGAAGGTCCGTCCGTCACGTCAACCTCTCGAACAGTCAAAGACGCTGCCGGGAACGTGAGCGGCCCGAGCAATGTGGTCACCGTAAAGATCGACAAGACTGCACCGAACAGTCCCACAGTTTTCAATCCGGGTAGTGCGGTGAGCGTCTCGAATGCAATCAGCTATGTGGTCACGGGCCTCGCGGAGCCAGGATCTATCGTTCGCGTGTGGAAGGACACGTTGGTTCGAAACGGCCAGCACGACATCGGGGAGGAGTTGGCCGCCGAGCAACAGCTTGCATCCGGATCCCCGTCCTTCGCGGTGACCGTGCCGCTTGCCTCCGGCGACAACTGGTTCGCAGCCACCTCGACCGACGAGGCTGGACTCGAATCAGCGGCGAGGATCGTCCCGCCCATCACAAGTCGTGGTGCACCGAACGCTCCCGATCTCACCGTCTCGATGAAGGCACAGGGGCAGTTCCGACGCGGGGCCCAGGAGACGATCAGAATCACGGTTACCAACAAGGGAAATGCGGCGACCACATCGCCGATCGCGGTCACGGCCACGATTCCCGCTGGGCTTGAGTTTCTCAGCTTCACCACAGACACGGGTACAGCAATCTGCCCAGCACCACCTGGACCCGGTCTACTGACTCGCCAATGCACATGGCCTTACGGACCACTTGCGGCTAGCGGCAACCCCGGCAACCAGTTCGATGTACTCGTCATCGTACGGGTCTCTCGGGACGCTGGCCCTGTCCTCACTGCCGAAGCACGGGTACATACAGTCGGCGACCCGAACACCACCAACGACCTCGGTTCTCTCGAGATCCGTCCGCGCTGATCCGGCATCCTTTCGCCGTAACGCTGAACGTGCGCGGTATCCACCATCGATCGGTCGCAGCGGCGCCTCGCGGTACTCCATATCGGACCCACTCGCACCCGAACGGCGCCCTCGATCCGGCGCCTGTGGACGCGACCCTGAGCCAACCGGAAGCCGCGGCGGGCAGATACCCCGTCAGTGGCGCAAGATAACCGCATGATCTCATACCCGGCTCCAGAGCTGTGCCAGCTGAGCGACGAAGAGGTGCTCCGCGCGCTTGGCGGACAGGTCTATCCCGGCTTCGTGCAACGCTCGACCGGCGAGAGCGGACTCCGCCTCTGGGTGGAAGGAACACGCCCCGACGATGACTCCCGCATCCTTGCCCGGTTCCAGTTCCGGGTTCTGCTCGGTGCGCTGCGGTCGTGGCGGCCCAGCGCCGGCGAACTCCATGTCGAGATGGTCGACGGATTGGGAAGTGCCGGCGCACGCGACCACACTGGCAACCGGTGGATCGGTGGCGTATGTGTGCTCGTTCACGACCTGGGCGGCGACCCTCATCTGACGTTCGGGCGCGACCTCGCCACTGCGGTTTCCGGCAATACAAACCTGGTCAATGCGTTCTGGCTCTACGGGCGAACAAGCCGAAACGCTGCCGACTTCTAAATGATTCACGAGTACGCAGCACGAGAGTTGGGCGGGACGGAGGGCGTCAGATCAAGGCTCGGATTGTCGGTGCGGTCACAACGCCTGTTGACACAGTCAGCCAACACCCTGGCGCCGCACCTCGGCGGACGCCACGCAGCAGATCCATGCCGGAAGGCACCGTGGTCGCTGGCCGAGCAACAGACATACATCTCGGACTTGCTTCAGCGCTGGGTTTATCACGCTGCCCGTGGTGAACATCCAGACGAACAGCCCTATGCAAGACGACGATCCTGACGTGTGTACCGACCGACCGCTCGCTGCCGACGACCGGCCGGGATCCACCGCTGCCGATTGATTCGTCTACCAGGCGGTACCCGCGCGGTATCGGCTGGGCCGCGTTGGACAATGCAATGAGGGCAGGGCTCGAGGTGGGGTGGGCGACGGCTCCTCGGACCGGGGGCGCGACGACTCGAGCGCCTTTTCGGCTGCGCAGTTTCGGCCGAGTGCGCACCCCTTTCGGGCGCTGCACACGCTCGACCGGCGGCGAACATGCCGAGTACCTCCGTCAGAGCTCGATGCCGAGGTCGTGGTCGATGGCGGGATCGCGTCGGATCGTGCCAGGCCGGAAGGTGCCGACTTGCGGTGGATCGGGTCGCCGCGCCGGGGTATGGACTCCGATGCCGGATTCGGTCGCCCACACGTTGAGGGTGTCGGCGAGCATGCTGGTCGGTTGTTCGCGCAGCCAGTCAGGCTCGAGGCCGTTGAGGTCGCGGTGGATCTGGCGGAGCCGGTTGGTGGTGACGGGTTTGCCGGTGGCCCAGTCGTGCCAGGTGTCGAGGGCGTCGACGAGCCTCTCGGCACGTGCGATTGAGCCGTTTCTGACTCAACGCGACAGGTCGTGGTTGGATTCAGACAGCATCCGGCGGGTGCTGGCGGGGTGTGGTTGGTGATGGTAGTGGCCAGGCTCATGGCTGGTTCCGGTGGGCTCGGTGGGTGGCTCGGCGTTGCTCATCGGCGATGCGCATGCCGTCGGCGCGAGCAGCGCGGATCTTGTCGCCGCGGCCTTCGTGTTCGTCGTTCGGGGTGACGTAGCCGATCGCTTCGTGCAACCGAACCCCGTTGTAGATCGCCCTGACCCGTTCCAGCTCGGCGGCCAGGATGGCGGGGTTGGTGATGGTCATCAGATGGGGATGCTCGTACTTGACGTGACCCCACAGGGTCTCGATCCACGCCTGGTCGGTCGGGGTGGACGGGCGACCGAAGTGCTGAGCGATCGAGCACATCGCCATGAACTTGGCGGTGTCCCGGGCGTGCATCTCGGTGCCGTTGTCCGAGATCGCCAACAACATCGGCGCCCCCGCCTCGCCGTCGGGCAGCTCGGCATCGAGATCCGACAGCCGGTCACGGAGCTCGTCGGTGAGCAGCCCTTCGGCGTCGAGCGCTTTGGTGAACAGCACCCGCGCCGAGACCGACGTCGGCTCCGACGTGAGCGTCACCGCGATCCACTTGCGCGACACCAAGTCGATGATCCCGTAGGCGTGCTTGGCCGTCGTGCAGCGTTCGAACTGGGAGCCGTCCCAGCACCACAGCTGGTTCGGACGCCACTCACACCAGTCCGGCCACGGCTGCTTTGAACGAGGTGGTCGTTCCGAGCCTTGTAGGACAAGGCCTGGCGCCCACACCCGATCCACCGTCGAGGGCGACACCCACACCCGGGCCTCATAGGAACCGCGGTGAGCGAGCTTGCGATGCGACCGATCCACATCGGCCCACTCCTCGAAGATGGCGAGGATCTCGGTTTCCTCCCAGTCGAGCAGCCCGTGGACCGGGTTGCTGCCGATGCATCGGCCTCGCCGATGCCGGATGCTACGGCGATGATCGCGAGCGAGATCAGTGCCCTCTTCCAGCGCATGCGTCCGGCTTCGTACACGGTGAACAGCAGACCTAGTTGAGGCTTGAGGGCGTGCGCCGATGCCCAGGAACAGTCCGCTGGCCCGCGGCCAAAGGGCGGCCGTCACACACATCCGACGACCACCAGGCCCGCTGTCTGCCCCAGGCCGATGCACGTCATGGCGGGGAACATCCAGATGCCGATAGCCAAGAAGGCGAGCCTCGCGATGCCCTTGAGGTCGGCCACGCGGCGAAAACCGTGCCCACCCGCCGACTTGCGTTTAAACCTGGGTGGCTGACTCAGGCGGCTTTCTTGATTGGGGGGTAGCGGGTTCTGGGTGGTTTTCGGGTGCCTTTGGGGCGTCCGGGACCGGGCCGGGAGGGTTTCGGTGGTTGGGCGGGGAGTGTCGAGGAGTCCACGGAGTCGCCGAAATCCTCGTCGGACTCGTGTTGGGGTTAGTTTGTCTGGGTCGGATGGTCGCTCCCAGGGCAGGCGGAGGTCGTTGACTAGGGTCCGGGCGAGGCGGAGTTGGGTGTAGGCGCTGACCACGAAAAGCCAGGTCCATCGGTCGGCTTGTTCGGGCGGTCAGATCGCCGGTGTTGTCCATCCCAATGACCTTATAAACTCAATTTCAAATGAACCGAGCTTCAGTTTTTCTCCGGGTGAAATTTCATACAAAGAAGCCGATGCAAGAAGGCCGTACTCCTCAAGCTTATGACGGACAAGCCCGAGTGTAAACGGGGTGCCAAAAACAGGCACGTTTATATCTTTTAATAAAAAAGGAAGCGCCCCGATATGATCTTCATGGGCATGAGTCAAAACTATTCCGGCTATTCCAGATTTATTCTGCTTCAGGTAAAGCATGTCAGGAATTACAAAATCGACTCCCAGCATGTAATCTTCAGGAAACATGAGCCCGGCATCAACCACGAATATCGAGTCAT
>CAWDIP010000003.1:0-347109 GCA_963802395.1 uncultured Actinomycetes bacterium | reverse complement strand
CGAGGAGGGCAGGCGCACGTGGCAGGCCGAGGCGGCCCGACCCGGGATCGCCGCCCTGACCGCCCGGAGCCGACTCCGCGAGGCCGAGGCGTTGCTCGACCCGCAGGGCTCGGGGGATTCGGGGTGATCGAGTGGATCAGATGATGTGGCAGTCGTGCTCACCGGCAAGAACCGGCGTGATCCACCAGAGACACGAGTGGGTCAGGCGTAGAGCCCGTTGACCACCAGCTCCACCCGACGGTTCAACTGGTAGCCGTCGAACGTGGAGCTGTCGCCGAGCGGCTGGGTGTCGCCCTTCGGGAACAGCCGGATCCGGGATGCATCGACGCCCTGGGCGATGAAGATCGCCCGGAGCGACTCGGCCTGCAGCCTGGTCTGCTCCAGGGTGGCGGCTGCATCGGCGTGGGCGTCGGTGTGGACGTAGATGTCGATCGTGGTGGTCGGCCGGTTCTTGAGGGTGTTGGCCATGCGGATGATCTGGGGTAGAAGTCCAGGAGGATCGCCGGGTTGTCACCGTCGAACACGGTGTCGGCGGGGAACTCGAACATGGCGATCGGGGCCGCCGCGCCCGGGTCGATGCTCAAGAAGTTCTCCAGGACACTGACCGGCAAGAACTCCTGGGCCCGAGCAGCGACTGCGTCGAACGCGGCCTCGTCGGGCGCCCGCCGATCAGCGACATGTCGCCCGATGCGTAGGTGGCGAAGCTCTCGACTGCGGGGTCGTCCCGGCGATGCGGTCCCTCGACCACGGCCACCGTGGTGGGTGGCGCTGGGACGGTGGTGTCGGGGACGGTGACCGGCGCCGGAGGCGGTGTCGTGTCCGGGGCCACGGTGCCGGGTGTGGTGGTCGGTGACTCCGTCGAGGGCGAGGCGGTGGTCGTCACGCTCGGGTCGGCCACGTCATGCTCGCGTCCGGTTGGCTGGAACCACTCGGTGGCACCGTGGTCGTTGCGCCCGGGATGGTCGACACCGACTCGTCGGGCTGGCCGAGCTCTTCGGCCAGCAACACCTGGGGCGGCTCGCTCTGGTCGACCGTAACGCCCTCGGTCACGTTGGTCCACACGATGAGACCTCCGAGGGTCATCGCCGCCGCGCCGACTGCGATGGCCCACCGGCGAAACGGAGGGGTCCCACTGGAGCCGCCCGCCTTGCCGGCAGCGGACGGGGGGGTCGGCCGGCCCGGCCGATCTGCCCGCACGTCGTCACCCGCGAGCGCCTCGGCGGCAGCGATGATCGCTGCAACCCGGTCCCACGATTCTTCGTCGCTCAGCCCTTCGTACGCCATGAATCCTCCCGCCGCCTCGACGCTGCGGACGCGGAGACTTCACGCGGTGTTGAAGACGCCGCGGCCGGAGAGATGTGACGCCGATCGTCAGGATTTCCTCACGACATTCTCCGCAGGGCGGCAGATCTGCCCCTCGGAGCGGTCTCGGTCGTCTGCAGGGATGCTCCGCCGCGTGCTAGACGAGACCCGAGAAGGAGTCGCCCTCATGACCGAACCGAACTCGCCCGGATGGGCCCAGCCCACGGGCGGTCCACCGCCGCCACCGCCGGGACCACCTCCCCCCTCTGGTTCACCGACCCCGACACCGGGTGGACCGCCTCCTCCCTACGGTTCGCCGGCCCCGACACCGGGTGGACCGCCTCCTCCCTACGGTTCGCCGGCCTCGGGGTGGGGCTCCCAGCCATACATCCCGCCATCCGGCCCATCGGTGAAACGGGGCACCAACGGCCTGGCGATCGCCGCACTCGTGCTGAGCCTCTTCTGGTTGTGTGGGTTGGGATCACTGCTGGCCGTGATCTTCGGATTCGTCGCGCTCGGCCAGATCAAGCGGCTCGGCGGCAGTGGTCGGGGCCTGGCCATCGCCGGCATCGCGATCGGGTTCGTCGGCTTGATTGCGGTCGTGGTGGTCGGGGTGTTCCTGGCCGTCGCGGCCGACGAGGTCGTCACGAACCAGGCGAGCGAGTTCGACGATGTCGAGATCGTTCGGTGCTCGGCCGGCGACGGCGGCCGCGCCGCGGTCACCATCGATGTCACGAATGACAGCTCCAAGGCCTCGACCTACTTCGTCACCGTGCTCATCGAGGAGGGGGGCGTCTCGGAGTCCGTGTTCTCGACGGTGGGCCCGCTCGAGCCCGACGAGTCGGTTCGCGTCATCATTCGGTCCGAGACCACCAACGACTTCGATGATCCCAGCTGCGAGGTCGAGTTCGTCGAGCGCGTCGCGACCGACTGACCCCGGATCGCGACCCCTCGCGCCGCCCGCCGGGGACGCTTCGCGCGCCCTTCATCTACGATCGCGGCCGCGAAGCGTCCAGGGAAGGGGAAGGCCGATGGCCGAGGAATCCACGGGGATCGACGCGTTGGCGTTCGAGGACCGCACTTTTGCGCCGTCGGAGTCGTTCAAGGCCGACGCACTCGTCGCAGGCACGTTCCTCTACGACGAGGCTGACGCCGACTACCAGGGATTCTGGGCCCGCCAGGCTGCCGATCTCGTCACCTGGAGCCGGGACTGGACCACCATCTGCGAATGGGAGTTGCCGTACTCCAAGTGGTTCGTCGGCGGGCAGCTCAACGTGGCCTACAACTGCCTCGATCGCCATGTCGAGGCCGGTCGAGGCGACAAGGTCGCCATCCACTTCGAGGGGGAGCCGGGCGACACGCGCACGATCACCTATGCCGAGCTCACCGCTGAGGTGTCGAGGTTCGCCAACGTCCTGAAGGGACTGGGCGTCGAGCGGGGCGACCGGGTCAACATCTACCTGCCCATGATCCCCGAGGCCGCGATCGCGATGCTGGCCTGCGCCCGAATCGGCGCTGCCCACAGCGTGGTGTTCGGGGGGTTCTCGGCCCAGTCGTTGTCCGACCGGATCAACGATGCCGAGGCCAAGGTTCTCATCACCGCCGACGGTGGCTACCGGCGGGGCGAGGTCTTCGCCCTCAAGCCTGCCGCCGACGAAGCGCTCGCCTCGACACCGACCATCGAGCACGTCGTGGTGGTGCGGCGGGGCGGCAACGACGTGGAAATGGTCGAAGGCCGCGACCAGTGGTACCACGACCTGATGGCCGGCGCGTCGAGCGACTGTCCGGCCGAACCGATGGACAGTGAACAGCTGCTGTTCCTGCTCTACACGTCGGGGACGACCGGCAAGCCCAAGGGCATCATGCACACGTCGGGCGGCTACCTCACGCAGGTTGCGTTCACCCACAAGTACGTGTTCGACCTGCACCCCGAGACCGACGTGTACTGGTGCACCGCCGATGTCGGGTGGATCACCGGGCACAGCTACATCGTCTACGGACCGCTCGCCAACGGGGCGACCCAGGTGATCTACGAAGGCGTCCCGAACTACCCGGGCAACGATCGGATGTGGTCGATCATCGCCAAGTACGGCGTCACCCTCTTCTACACCGCGCCCACCACGATCCGGACGTTCATGAAGTGGGGCGACCAAGAACCGGCCCGTCACGACCTGTCGTCACTCCGGCTGCTCGGTTCGGTCGGCGAGCCGATCAACCCCGAGGCCTGGATGTGGTACCGCGAGCACATCGGCGGTGATCGTTGCCCGATCGTCGACACGTGGTGGCAGACCGAGACGGGCGCCATGATGATCAGCCCGCTCCCCGGGGCCACCACCCTGAAGCCGGGCTCGGCGACGTTCCCGTTGCCCGGAATCGGCGCCGAGGTCGTCGACGACGACGGGAAACATGTGGAACGGGGAGGCGGCTACCTCACCCTCACTCGCCCGTGGCCGTCGATGCTGCGGGGCATCTGGGGGGATCCCCAGCGCTACCACGACACGTACTGGTCGCGCTTCGAGGGCAAGTACTTCGCCGGCGACGGCGCCAAGCTCGACGACGACGGCTACCTGTGGCTGCTCGGCCGCGTCGATGACGTGATGAACGTCAGCGGACACCGCATCTCCACGACGGAGGTCGAGTCCGCGCTGGTGTCGCACCCGTCGGTCGCCGAGGCCGCAGTCGTGGGGGCCAACGATCCCACGACCGGACAAGCGATCATCGCCTACGTGATCCTGCGGAGTGGCTCCGAAGTGACCGAGGCCGATCTCCGTAACCACGTGGCCCGCGAGATCGGCGCCATCGCCAAACCGAAGGCGATCTTCTTCACCCCCGACCTCCCCAAGACCCGCAGCGGCAAGATCATGCGCCGCCTGCTCCGCGACGTCGCCGAAGGCCGAATCCTCGGCGACACCACCACCTTGGCCGACGCGTCGATCGTCACCGAGCTGCAGCGTCGGGCCACCGAATCGTCCGCCGAGGACTGAGGCAGCCCTCACGCGCTCCGGCGAGTCCGCCCGCGGCGCAGCTGGGCGGCCTCGAGCGCCGCCCACGCGATCGCGAGCGCCTCGTTGCCCGTCGCTCCGCTGGGCGCCACCCCCAGTGCGCCCACGATGTCGTAGTCCAGTTCCTGCGGGGTGGTCGTCAACCGACCACCGAACGCGCGCTGCACACGCTGGAACACCATGTCGCCGACATCGGGACGGTCGAGCGACCAGAGGGCGGCACCGAGCTCGTTGACCCCGACGCGTGCGACCAGGTCGGACGGGCGTACCGCGCTTCGCAGGCGGGCGGTCGCGGCAAGGAGTCGCTCGACGTGGTCGTCCTCGGTCGTCGGCTCGCCGGACGCGACCGGACCGCTCGGCGACCCCGGTTCGACACGGATGAGCACCACCGCGACGTAGTGCGGGTGGTTCAGCAGGGCGAACTCGACCTCACTGACGAATGCCACCCGGTTCGGGAGCGCCGTTGGCCGATCGATGAATCGGGCCCCCACTGAACCCGGGCGGCGGGGAACACCGCGCCGCGGCGCACCGAAGCGCTTCATGATCTCGCTGCGGTCGGGTCGGTTCGTTCTCCTCGCATCGCGGGGAGCGGAGCTCACATCGTCCTCCTGGTCAGCCGGCGCCATCCGCCGTCGGCCGACCCCGCCCTGATCGGCCACCGAGGTATCAATTCAACCCCGCCCGACCCGAACCGCCCCGGAGCCGCCGTACGACTCATCTCGGCGAGGGGGGTGTCGGGCCGAACCGGCCGCGACGGCCGGATCAGGAGCGGAGCCGGTACGGTCCGCGACGGTGACCACCGAGGAAAAGACTCCCCGCTGCGGCGAATGCGGCCGGCGCGTGCGAGCCCACCGCCTCCCTGCGGTGCCCAGCATGCGCATCCCGAGCTGGGTCTACCTGCTCGGCGGAGTGGGCCTCGGCGCGATCCTGGCGGTGGTCGCAACCTCGATCGGGCCGGACGACAGCAGTGACAGTCCAGTCGCACCCGCCCGCACCTCGGAGCCCGGTGTCGTGGTTGCACCTGGCGAGAGCTCGTCGACGACGCCGGGCGCATCCGGAACGAACGCAGGGGCTCCGGCGACCACGCGCCCCGTCGCCTCGACCCTGCCTCAGCTCGCCGTCCCGGCCCCGTCGTCCATCTCCGCTGAGCTCCCGCCCTCCATCCCCGCTGAACCCCCGCCCTCCATCCCGACCACCGCGCCGGGCAGCACCGTTCCCGTGGGACCTCCCGCGACTCCACCCGGTGCCAACGCCGCCCTCACGATCCCGACGACCACGACCACAACGACTACCACGACCGCGCCAACGGTTGCGACTGCGGCGCCCACCGATTCGAGCGCCCCGGGCGGGGGCACCTGAGCCCACTGCCGGTCGGGTGGTCAGTCCCGGAAGTTCTCGAACTGCAGGGGGATGCCGAGATCGGCGCCCTTCAGCACGGCGATCACCGCTTGCAGATCGTCACGTTTCTTCCCCGTGACCCGAACCTGCTCGCTCTGGGTCTGGCTGGAGACGCCCTTCGGTGCCTTTTCCTTGATCAACTTGTTGATCTCGCGAGCCTTGTCGGAGGAGATGCCGACTTTGATGGTGACGAGCTGGCGCACCGTGTTCTGGGTGGCCTCCTCGATCGTGCCGTAGTCGACACCCTTCAGCGAGACGCCCCGCTTCACCAGCTTCTCCTCGACCACCTGACGCAGCGCCGTCAAGCGATCCTCGCTCACCGTGCGCAAGGTGAGCACGAGGTCGTTCTGCTCGATCGAGGAGTTGGTGTTCTTGAAGTCGAAACGGTTGGCGATCTCTCGCTGGGCCTGGTCGACCGCGTTGCGGACTTCCTGGCGATCGACTTCGGACACGACGTCGAAGCTGGGCATGAACGACACCGTATCGCCTGGCGGCATCCCCAGATCGGGCGCTACCATGGCGGCCCCTGGGTCGGTGCCCGAGTGGCCAAAGGGAGTTGACTGTAAATCAACCGGCACAGCCTACGGAGGTTCAAATCCTTCCCGGCCCACGTGGAGCGGTTCGCAAGTTCGCGAGCGATCCGCTCATAAGTCAGGGGCTCAGGTTGCCCTGAGCTGCGGAAATGTCGAAGGCCCGGGTCACGGGGTCGAGCGGTGAGCTCGGCTCCGGAGCCGGGCCTTCTTCGACCGGGCAGAGGTCGAGCTGCCGTCGGGACGGCCGATGAACGCCTGCGCTCGACGCCCGCGTCCCGCCCGGCGCCGCCGGGTATGGGTTCGTGGCGACCGGTCGATCGCGAGTGATACCGAGTGGTTCAGCGTGCGAAGTGTTCGATGACACATTTCGGTCCGGACGCGTGCGCGAGTCGGGCGTCGGCGGTGACCAGGGTGCACCGGAGTGCTTCCGCGACCGCGACATAGGTTGCGTCGTAGGCACTGACGTTCGCTCGCAAGTCGTGCACGCGGTACATGAGCTGGGCAAGTGGGTAGGTCTGGAGCGGCAGGGCGACGAGGTCGTCGACGGCCGAACGGAATCGGTGGCCCGAGATCGTCTTGGCGATCCATCGCTTCCGCAGCACCGCAACCGTCTCGATGTACGCGAGATCGGGGACGGCGGCCGAGCCGGCGGTGGCGAGCCGAGTGCGGGCAGCGATCCCATCAGCTCCGTCATCGCCCACCACGTTGGCAAGGACCGACGCATCGATGACGATCAAGCTCGACGTTCCTCATCGAGATCCGACACGGCGGTCTCCAGTCCGACGCGTCCGCCCCGATGCCGACTGATTCGTTTCAGCACGTCGCCCAGTGTCGGCGTGTTCGTCAGACGTGTCAGTTCCGAGGAGAGGAACTGTTGAAGCGACTGTCCTGCGGCGTCTGCGCGCCGCTGGAGTTCAAGGTGAACCTCTTCGGGGAGATCGCGGATCAACACGTTCGGCATGCTTGCAGAATGCTATCACCATGCGCTGCTGTCAACCGGCAACGCCGCACGTGGACCCACGAACGGGCAGCTTCGTGATCGCCGATGGGAGGATCTCCTGGCCGTCGTCCGTCGATTCTGAGGGATTTCCCCGGATTCGCCCAGCGGGCTCGGCCGCGCAGGTGGTGGAGTGGGTGTCATGACAGAGCTGCTGTGGTTCCTCACCCGGTCGTCGGGAGTCGTCGCCCTAGTCCTGATCCTCGCAGCCGTCGCCGATGGCCTGGTCTTCTCGGGCCGTGAGACGGGACGCCGGTTGCGTCCCGCCTGGTGGATGGATCTCCACCGCGGCCTCGGGGGGTATGCGCTCATCTTCACCGGGCTGCACCTGGTCACCGCGTTCGGGGCCGACCTCGGCGTCGGGCTCGCCGAGATCTTCGTCCCCGGGGCGGCCACCTGGTCGACCGGTGCCTTCACCTGGGGCGTCGTGGCGTTCTACGCCTTGGCCGTGACGGTGTTCTCGTCGTGGCCCAAGCGGCTCGCCCGCCGGCGAACCTGGCATCTGATCCACCTGCTGTCGATCCCGGCAGCGGTGGCGTCGATCGTCCACGCTTATCAGCTCGGATCCGATACCGCGGCGCCTTGGTTCGTCGGCGTGCTCCTGGTCTCGGTCGCGGTCGCCACCTATCCGGCGGGTTTGCGGCTCACCGGAATCCTGCGCCGCCGGCACCAGCGGCTGGCCGCCGCCGCGGGTATGGGTGGTGCCTCGAGCGCCGGCCCGCTCCTCGAAGTGCACCTGCTCGAGGAGCCCGACGGCTCCGAGATCTTCACCGATCTCGGCTCTGCCTCCGACCGAAGTGAGGTCCTCGTATGACCACTCACCGCCCTCCCCATCCGACTGAGTCCCGGCCGTGCGACGATCTGGGATTCGACGACCGCCTCGCTCGGCTCGCAGCCCGCCGCAACGGTGGTCAGCCCGGTCGCCCGGCGGCTTCACGTGCCCCGACGACGAAATCCGGTCGCCACCACCCCGCTCGGGGGAGCCGCGCCGCCGCACTGGCCCTGAGCTTCACGGCGACGGTCGGCCTCGCCGGCTTCCTCCGGCAGGCGTCAGCCGGCGGCGATGAGGGCTCGGACTCACTGATCTCGAGCGCGACCGGCGGCGCGACCGGCGGCGCGACGGATGCGACGTCTGTCACCGTTGCCGGTACCGCGTCGACGGCCGCCGCAACGGCGTCGACTTCCGCCACCTCGGCCGAGTCGCCCGCCACCGTGGTGCCCGAGACGTCCACCACCGTGGCGACCGGCGGCGACATCGCCAAGACGAGCGCCAGCGTCTCGGGATTGGCCGACGGCACCTCTACCGGCGCCCCGGACACGAACAAGTGGGGCGACGTACAGGTCGAGATCACCGTGGCCGACGGAGCGATCACCGACGTCACCGTGCTCGAATACCCCGACGGCGATCGCAAGAGCATCCAGATCAACCAACGGGCCTTGCCCACCCTGATCCAAGCCACGCTGACCGCCCAGAGCGCGGAGGTCGACACCGTCTCGGGCGCCACGTACACGAGCGACAGCTACCGCGACTCGCTCCAGACCGCTCTGGACGCAGCTCGCGCCATGGCCACCGCCTGATGGGCGACCAAGCGATGCCCGCGACCGCGACCGCGACCGCCGACCGCAAGCCCCGCCACCACGTCGAACACGTGATGGGCATGGCTGTCTCGATCGATGTCCGCGACGCCGTCGATGCCGGTGCCATCGCAGCGGTGGTCGCCTGGCTGCACCACGTCGACGACACCTTCAGCACCCACAAGATCGACAGCCCGATCAGCCGACTCGGCCTGGGTGAGCTCGAACTGCGCGATATGAACGACGAGGTCACCGGCGTGCTCGCGCTCTGTGAGGAGCTCTACGTCGACACCGGCGGAGTGTTCGACATCCTCGCCGTCCCGGCACCGAACGGCAGCCGCCTCGATCCGTCGGGTGTTGTGAAGGGGTGGTCGATCGAGCGAGCCGCCGAACTCCTCGAAACAGAGGGCGCCCGCAACTTCTGCATCAATGCCGGGGGTGACATCGTGCTGCGCGGCGAGCCGGGCCCGGGCGAGCACTGGCGGGTCGGGATCCGTCATCCGAGTGACAAGACCTCGATCGCCACGGTGGTGAGCGGATCGGGTCGGTTGGCGGTGGCGACCTCGGGCACCTACGAACGTGGTGCCCACATCGTCGATCCTTCGACCGGTGGGGGCGCCGCCGAGCTCGCAAGCGTCACGATCGTCGGGCCCGATCTCACCTTCGCTGACGCCTACGCGACGTCAGTGTTCGTGATGGGGATCGACGGCTTGACGTGGCTGATCGATCGGCACCCGGAGTACGCCGGGTTCGTGATCACCCACGACGAGATCACGCTGTCGACCGCCAACTTCACCGCGCACGCAGCGGCGGTACCGTCGCAGTGATGACGACGAGGTCGACGTGACGGTCTGGGGGATCGTGCCCGCAGGCGGTTCGGGCGTGCGGTTCGGGGCGCGCAAGCAGTACCTCGATCTGGGTGGCTCGACGTTGCTCGAGCGAGCCATCGCGTGCCTGGGACCGGTGTGCGAGGGGATCGTCGTCGTCCTGCCGGCCGGTGATCGACCGGCGTTGCCGCAGGGGGTGATCCGCGTGGTCGGGGGATCGACCCGACTCGACTCCGTCCGGGCGGGTCTGGCCGCGGTGCCGACCTCGGCCGAGGTGATCGTGATCCACGGCCCGTCGCACCCGCTCGCGAGCGTCGCGCTCACCCGTGCGGTCGTCGCCGCAGTGCGCGACGGCGCCGATGCAGCGTTCCCTGGTCTGGCGGTGCTCGATGCGCTGAAACGAGTCGGCCCGGAGGGTCGCGTCACCCACACCGTGCCCAAGCACGAGGTGGTGCTGGCCCAGACGCCCCAGGCGTTTGCCGCCGCAGTGCTCCGAGCGGTCCACGCGGAGGAGCCTGAGACCGCCGAGGACACCGAACTGGTCGAGCGGGCGGGCGGCATCGTCGTCGCCGTCCCCGGCGAATCGACGAATCTCCACGTCGCCACGCCGGCCGACCTCGCCGTCGGCGAACGCCTGGCCACACCTCGCCACCCGTAGGCCACTAGGCACCTATCGCGGTCACTTGGCCACTCATAGTTGTCGAGAGCCCCGGCATGCGCGTACCTTCGAGGGGCTCCCCCGCGACCGGGTGGGGGATCGGTAGTCGATGGTGGAGGTCACCATGTCGGGACGGAGCTTGCAGCCGATTCGCTCGGCGGGCACCGAGGCGCCCCTGGCGCCGGCGATCTCGGCCCTCCTGGGGCAGCTCGGCATCGACGCTGCAGTGCCGCCGAACGCCTCGGAGTGGGCCGCGCTGCTCGCCGCCTTGAGCCGGTCCCACGCCACGTCGCCCGGTGATCGTCGCCGGAGCCGGTCCACCACGGAGACCTTCCTCGCCACGCTGCTCGCACGCGGCGACGCGGGCGAGATGGCGACCTACTTCCATCCCGGTACCGAACTGCCCAACGCGGAAGCCCTGACCGAAGCACTCGACCGGGCGCTCGTGCTCGACTCCTCGTCAACCGGGGTGGCGGTGTTGCTCGTCGGCCTCGACGGCCTCGGTCGGGTCGGGGGTCGCCTCGGTCCGATCGGTGCCCAGGAAGTGGTGGTGAATGCCGCCGCCCGCGTTCGAGACGTGGTCCGGGACGTCGATCTCGTCGCCCACTGCGCTCCCGATGAGTTCGCGGTGCTGCTCGCCGGCGTGCCGTCCGACGAATCGGTCAAGGAGATCTCGGGGCGGATGGAGCGGGCGTTCCACGAGCCGTTGGTCGCCGTCGGGCACTACGTGTACTTCACCGCCACTGTCGGTGCCGCGCTTGCCCGCCCTGGATCGACCGCCACCGATGCGCTCCGGCGTGGCCGCCTGGCGCTCGAGTGGCAGCGCTCGACCCGAGCTCGCGCGATCACCGGCACCCCGGTCGCAGGGTTGGCTCGAACCGCCTGAGCGTCGCTCCCCGGCGCGACGGAGACGAGCCGAGGTTGGCGACCGCCGGTTGCGCCGCCACCCTCTTGTCATGCCCATCTGCATCGACGCCGAAGCGATTGGCGATGTCGAGGCCCGACCGGCCGCTGTTCCACGACCTCTCGCGTCACGCGTGTCCACCGGCGACCGCCTCGGTGTGGTCGGGATCAACGGCTGCGGGAAGTCGACGCTCCTGCGGGTCCTCGCCGGCGAGCTCGATCCCGAGGCCGGGCATGGTCCGCCGGGGCCGCGGCGTCCGGGTCGGCTTGCTCGGCCAAGCCCCGGAACTGCCCGCGGGCACCGTGCGCGACGCGGTCGGCGAAGGATGGAAGGGCGAAGCGGCACTGCAGCGCCTGGGCATGGGCGACCTCGCTCGACGTCGCGACCGACGAGTTGTCGGGTGGGCAGGCCAAGCGGGTGGCCCTGGCCGGATCTGCTGTGCCGCGAGCACGACGCCCTCATCCTCGACGAGCCGACCAACCACCTCGACCTCGACGCCATCTCGTACCTCGAGGAGCAGCTCGCCACGTTCGGCGGGGGTCTGATCCTCGTCACCCACGACCGTCACGTGCTCGACCGCGTGGCGAACCGAGTGCTCGAGCTCGACCGCGGCGAGGCCTATCTCCATGTCCCCCAACCGGTGCACGGCGGGTCGGGTTACGCCGCCTATCTCGACGGGCGCGCCGCCCGGGAGGAGCAGGCCGCCGCGGCCGAGCAGACCCGCAAGGTGCTCGCCCGCAAGGAGCTGGCGTGGCTGCGCCGCGGCGCGCCGGCCCGGACCCGCAAGCCGAAGGCTCGGATCGATGCCGGCGACCGCCATCGTGGAGGGCCGAGCCCAGGCGGCGGCGCGCTGCCGGCGAGCTCGGGCTCGGCATCGGCAGTGCCCGGCTCGGCTCCAAGGCCATCGAGTTGCTCGGTGCGGGGTTCAGCTGGCCCGACGGGGTCGGAGGTGCTCGCGTCCGTTCGACCGACTGATCGAGCCCGGCGATCGGATCGGGATCGTCGGGCGCCAACGGCTCGGGCAAGTCGACCCTGCTCGACCTCCTCGCCGGGCGTCGCCAGCCGACATCGGGGCCGCATCGAGCGAGGTGCCACCGTCGTCGCTCGGCTACTACGACCAACTCGGCCGGGAGCTCGACCTCACCCAACGAGTGCGCGACGCCGTGGCCGGCCCGCACCAGGCCGCGCCCTCGGTCGAGGACGTCACCGGCTCATGGAGCGGTTCTGGTTCGACGGCGACGCCCAGTGGGCTCCCATCGGCACCCTGTCGGGTGGGGAGCGGCGGCGCCTGCAGCTGCTGCTGACCCTGATCGCCAAGCCCCGAACGTCCTGCTGCTCGACGAGCCCACCAACGATCTCGATCTCGACACCCTGCGGGCGCTGGAGGACTTCTGCGACGACTGGCCCGGAGCGCTCGTCGTGGTCAGCCACGACCGCACGTTCCTCGACCGGACGGTCGCCGACGTGCTCGCGCTCGACGGCGCCGGCGCCGTTCGTGAGGTGCGCGGCGGGGTCGCGGGCTGGCTCGCCGAGCGGGCCGCTGCCGGCAGGCTCGTTGGTCGCCGCCCCGTCGACTGCGTTGGCCGCCCAGCGGGCCGGCTCGCCACCCGTCGTGCGCTCGTCGGTCGAGCAGGCCCGGCGCCCTGCCAAGGCGGCCGGGCGCAGCCCGAGCACCCTGCGGCGGTTGCTCGGACAGGCCGAACGGACGGTCGAGGCGGCAACCGCGGCTCGCGACGCCACGCTCGTCAGCTCTGGCCGCCGCAGGTGGCGATCACGTCGCCCTCGCCCGGCTCGGCGCGGACTTGGCCGAGGCCGAAGACGCGCTCGCGGCGGCTGAGGAGCACTGGTTGGCCCTCGGCGACGAGGCCGAGGGCGCCGGGCCTCGAAGTGTCCTGACCACAGTCTCGAACCACACACAGTTGCCAAGTAACCTCTTTCTGTGTTACTGTGGCGCGAGCTCATCGTAGATCGTCGGGACCTGGCTCGCAGGCGAACGCGATCGGTGCAAGACGGGGCCGTGGTCGCTGGAGGCGCAAGTGCGCACCTCCTCTGTCGCGGCCAGCGGTGGAAGGCGGATCCGATGAACCTCGACACGTGCACGTGGGATCCCCCCCGAGGGTGGTCCGGTGCCAACTGCCAGAACCCGGGCCGCAGACCCTGGTGCTGGCCTTCGGGGGCGTCCGAGCTCGCCGACGACCCGGCGCCGCTCGACGACCTGTTCGCGCCGTACGATGCGTCGGCCGTGCTCGTGGGGTGCTCGAGCGCCGGCGAGATCGCCGGAACTCGGGTGGCCGATGCCGGCTTGAGCGTCGCCGTCGCCCGGTTCGACACCACCCGGCTCGAATTGGTCACCGATCGGATCCACGACGGCGGCGAGTCGTACTGCGTCGGGCGCCGGCTGGCCGAGCAACTCGAAGCGCTCGGTCCCCGGGTGAGCTGCGTTCGATCTTCGTGCTCTCCGACGGTCTCATGGTCAACGGCGGAGCGCTGGTGGCCGGCTTGATGGCAGGGTCGCGGCCCGAAGTCGTCATCACGGGTGGCCTCGCTGGAGACGGCGTCGCGCTTCGAACGCACCTGGGTCGCTCGCCGACGGCGCCGTCAGCACCGATGCGGTCACCGCGGTCGGCTTCTACGGACGAACACTCCGGGTCGGGCACGGCTCGCAGGGCGGCTGGATCAGGTTCGGCCCCGAGCGGCTCGTCACCTCGGCCCGAGGGAACGTGCTCTACGAGCTCGACGGCCAACCCGCGCTCGCCGCTGTACAAGCGTACCTCGGCGAACGGGCTGCCGGGCTCCCGGCGACCGCCCTGCTGTTCCCGCTGGCGTGCGCCTGCCCGGTCGCACGGAGCGCACGGTCACCCGCACGATCCTCGGTGTCGACGAGTCGACCCAGAGCATGACGTTCGCCGGCGACATCCCCCAAGGGGCCACGCGCGCAGCTGATGCGGGCAAACCTCGACCGGCCTGATCGAGAGCGCCCAGGATGCGGCCGAACGGGCCGACCCGCCGAAGCCGACGCCGACGGTGAGCGTGCTCGCCGTCGCGATCTCGTGCGTCGGGCGGCGCCTGCTGCTCGGTGAACGCATCGAGGACGAGCTCGAGGCCACCGCGGCCGGCCTCCCGACCGCGACCCGGATGGTGGGGTTCTACTCCTACGGCGAGATCTCCCCGATCGCAGTCGGGCACGTGCGACCTCCACAACCAGACGATGACCATCACCACCTATGCGGAGGCGGCATGATGGCCGGGGCCGAGGAAGCCCTGCACCGAACCCTCGTCCGCCAGCTGCGCCGGCTTCAGCTCGACGCCGACGAGGTGCCGTCGCTCGAAGCGTGGCGGGCCGCTGCTCGCCGCGAGTGAGCACCTCGTACAGCAGGCCGACGACGAGCGGTACACGCTCGAGCGGGCCATCGACATCTCCTCCGCAGAGATGCAACAGCTGCACGTGCATGCTCGCCCGGCGGGCCCGAACCGATGAACTGACCGGGTTGCCGAACCGCTCTGCGCTGGTGGACGATCTGACGTGCAGCGCTCTCCTCGCGCCGGGGCCCTCGAGATCGGTGTGCTCTTCATCGATCTCGACCACTTCAAAGAGGTCAACGATCAGTACGGGCATGCGGTCGGCGACGAACTGCTCGTCCAGGTCGCCAGCTCGGCTGCGGAGCGAGCGTGCGCCAGGGCGATGTCGTCGGCCGCTACGGCGGCGACGAGTTCGTCGCGATCCTGGCGGACTCATCAGCCCGGCGACGGCCCAGGCCGATCGGCGAGCGGATCGTGAGTGCGATCGGCTCCGCCGTTCGTCCTCGGCGGTCGAGACGCCGGTCGTGCATCGGTGCCAGCGTCGGGGTGGCGCACGCCGGATCGGCACCGACGTCTCGACGCCTCCTGCAGCGAGGCCGACGCCGCGATGTACCACGCCAAGGTCGGCGGGCGGGGCCGGTTCGTGGAGTACACCCCGGGTATGACCAGCACGCCTGGGCCACCCCGTCTGCCGCATCGGCCGGCTGATCCACCGGGTTCGTCGGGCGCCACTCTTTCGACCGCTCGCCCCCGGCGTACCCTGCTCAGGCCGTCACGATGACCGCGGTCACCATGCCGATCATCCCGGTCGGCGTCTCGGCGTGGGTGAGGATGTGGCAGTGCCAGGCCCACACCCCGGTGTCCACCGCCTTGTAGAGCACCGTGTAGCGCTCGCCGGGAGCGACCATGGATCGTGTCGCCGGGCAACGGGGTCATCGAGCGGCTAGCCGTCCTTGGCGATGATCCAGCCCATGCGGCTGGTGCAGGTGCATCGGGTGCGACGTGAGGCCCTCGTTGTAGTAGTTGACCAGCATGACCTCGCCGACCCGCATCGTGTAGGGCTCGGTGGCCGGGAAGGTCTTGCCGTTGAGCGACAGCCCGATGGTGCCGGCAGTCGTTGAGCACCATGTTCACCTGCTGGTCGACCTGCGTGTAGCCCTTGTCGACCAAGCTCTCGGGGATCGGCATCTCGCCGATCAGCAGCGCGCCGGCCATGCCGTTCGGGATCTGGATCTGGGCGTCGTGGTGCGAGTGGTACATGCCCACGGCCGGCTCGAGCGCCTCGAACTCGTAGGTGAAGCTCTCGCCCGGCTTGATCGGCCGGCTGGGTGTAGGGGTCGACGCCGTCCATCGTGTTCGGCACCCGGACACCGTGGAGGTGCAGCGAGGTCGACTCGGGCAGGTCGTTCTTCAGGACGATGCGGACCTTGTCGCCGACGTCGACCTGGATCTCGGGGCCGGGCACGGCGCCGTTGTAGGTCCAGGCCTTGACGATCTTGCCCGGCTCGACCTCCCAGTCGACGATCTTGGCGGTCAGGTCGACACTCCTTGGTGCCGTCGGCCAGGATCGGTCGGCTCCAGGATGCTCGCCGCCGTGGCCCTCGGTCTTGGCCGGGAACTTGTTGGCGACCTCGTCCATCAGCCGGTCCATCTCGTCGAGGATCCATCATCGGCTGGACCCGTCGTTCCGGCCGCCGACGCTGCCGGTGCCGGTCCCGCTGTCGGCGGTCGCCCCCGATGTTGACGACGCCCTTCATGCCCGAGTCGGCGTGGCCGGCGATCGTGCACAGCACGTCGAAGGTGCCGGTCTTGTCGCCCGTGACGACGCATCGTGGCCGACCCACCGGGCTGGATGTCGCCGCTGCGACGCCCCAACTGCGGGATCTGGAAGTTGTGCGCCATCGTGCCGGTGTTCGAGATCGGTGAGCCGCGCCGCCGGTCGATGGCACGTCGATCGTGGCCGGAGCGATCGTGAACTCGTTGAGCTCGACGTTGATCTCGGCCGGTGCCGCGATCGCCGGCGCCGGCACCGCCACCGGACGTGGACCGCGCTTCGTCGTCCACGATGAAGATCGCGAACACCGCCAGGAAGATCGCGCCGACCGCGACCGCGAAGGCACCCACGCTGAAGACCGTACGTTCATCTCTGTTCATGCGGCCAGGCTGTGCCGATGGGCCGGCACCTGCCCGGTAGGGGCCGCCGCTGCCCACGGGGGGACCCTGGCCCGACGCCGCGCCGTACTCCGGGACCAAGGTCCCGGCCTCGCGACGTCCGGCCCAGCGTACTCAGAGCAGAGGGACGACCCACTCCACGGCGGTGCCGCCGCCGGCCGGCCGTCGACGATGCAGCTGCCCGCCCAGCTCGTGGGCTCGTGACCGCATGTTGGCCAGCCCGTTGCCGTCGGCCGAGGCCCGCTCGGGTCGATGCCGATCCCGTTGTCGACGCACCGACAGGGTCAGGGCTCGCTGCGCACGGTGACCTCGACCTCGATCGTTGGTCGCCTGGGCGTGGCGGGCGGCGTTGCTCAGCGCCTCGCGCAGCGTGGCGAGGAGCTCACCCTCGATCTGCTCGTCCGAGCCGGCTCTCGAGCACCCCGTCGAGACGGACGGTCGGGCGGAAACCGAGGATGCGGCCGGCCTGGTCGACGACGTCGAGGATGGCCCGGCGCAGCCCCGACTCGCCGGCCCGAGACCGACCGAGACCGAAGATGGTGGTGCGGATCTCGCGGATGGCGTCGTCGTGGTCGTCGAGCACCGTCTGGAGTCGCTGCGCGACGTCGTCGGTGACCTTCGGGAGCAGGGCCTGGATCGTGAGCCCGTCGGCGAACAGCCGCTGGATGACCGTGTCGTGCAGGTCGCGGGCGATGCGCTCGCGGTCCTCGGCGAGCGATGCCTTCGACCGCGATGTCTCCTGGAGTTCGGCCTCGATCTCGAGCCGGGCGCTGACGTCGCGGACGGCGGCGACGATGAGTTCGCCGGCATCGGTCCCACCGGCGACAGGGCGATCTCGATCGGGAAGCGGCTGCCGTCGTGGCGCACGCCGTGGAGCCGCAGGCCCTGCCCATCGGTCGGGTGCGGGGCGCCGCGACGTACGCCGGGCGTTGGCGGATGTGGGCGGCCGCGTGACTCCGGCGGGCACCAGCAGCTCGACCGACCGGCCGACGAGCTCGCTCGCTCGTACCCGAACAGCACCTCCATCTGCCGGTTCACGATCACCATGTGGCCGGCGTCGTCGCAGATCGCGATGCCGTCCGGCGACGATTCGAGCACCGCCCAGGCCACGCCGTCTTCGGTCAACGACATGATCAGTGCACCCTCCGACCGAGGTCATCCTCACGTCGGGCCTCGACGAGCATCGGAGGACGAAGGTCCCTGTTCATCGCCGAGCCGAACAGCTGATAGACTACGGCCCATGGAGTGAAGACGACCGCACCGCTGCGCGCATCGGCGTGTTCCTGCTCGACGACCACGAGGTCGTCCGACGAGGCGTCGCCGAGCTGCTCAGTCCGCAGAGGGCGACATCGACATCGTCGGCGAGGCCGGGACGGCCGCCGAGGCCCTTGCCCGCATCCCCGCCACCCGACCCGATGTGGCGGTGCTCGACGTGCGGCTTCCCGACGGCAACGGGGTCGAGGTCTGCCGCGAGATCCGCAGCCGCATGCCCGAAGTCCACTGTCTGATGCTCACGTCGTACGGCGACGACGATGCCCTGTTCGAGGCGATCATGGCCGGGGCGGCCGGCTACGTGCTCAAGCAGATCCGGGGCAACGAGCTGGTCTCGGCGGTTCGGAAGGTCGCCGGCGGGCGCATCGCTGCTCGATCCGGCGGTCACCGGCCGGGTGCTCGCAGCGCCTGCGCAGCCCGGAGCCGGCCGACGAGCGGCTCGCCGCCGCTCACCGTGCAGGAGCGCCGGATCCTCGACCTCATCGCGCTCGGCTACACCAACCGCCAGATCGCCAACGAGATCCTGCTCGCCGAAAAGACGGTGAAGAACTACGTGTCGAACCTGCTGACGAAGCTCGGCATGGAGCGGCGCACGGAGGCCGCGGTGTTCGCCGCCCGCCTCTCGGTCGCCAAGGACCACGGCAGCTGACCCGACCGGTGGGGCCGCTCAGCGGCCGGTCGTGCAGGACAGACATCCGTTGCATCACCGCGACCGAGAGCCAGCGGTTGAACTTGCGGCCGACCTCGCGCTCGATGCCGACCAGTTCGAAGCCGCACGCGGCGTGCAGCGCCCGGCTGGCCGTCCCCCGACGCCTCGATGCGGGCCATCACGGCGTGGAAGCCCGACTGCTGCGGCCACGTCGAGCACGTGGGTCAGCAGCAGCCGTGCCGACCCCCCGGCCGTGCTGGTCGCGCCGGACGTAGATCGAGTCCTCGACCGTCGTCCGGTAGGCGGCTCGCTCCTTGTAGGGCGACAGCGAGGCGAAGCCGACGACCTCGCCCGCTCGTCGCCGTCGGTGGCCACGATGGCGGCGAAGGCGCCGGTGCGCTCGGCGAGCCAGCGCTGCTGGTCGGCGAGCGACCGCGGGACCAGGTCGAACGTGGCGGTGGTGTGCTCACCTCGTGGTTGTAGATGTCGCGGATCGCCTCGGCGTCGGCCACGGTGGCCGGGCGGATCGTGATGTCGCCCATCGAGGGCGGCGAGCGGTACCGCCGAGCGATCCGCGCGCGGCGGCCTCCGAGTCGGGCAGCATCGCCGACGGAGCTCGGCGCTCGAGCGGTTCGGCCCGTGACGCGCCGGAACTGCTTGGTCGGCCGGCCCGGCTGCCGCTATGCTCGTTCCCCGGTCCGCGGCCTTGCCGCGCCCGCCCTCTTAGCTCAGTCGGCAGAGCACAGCCATGGTAAGGCTGGTGTCGTGGGTTCGATTCCCACAGAGGGCTCGACCAGTCCGCTCGGAGTCCGTCCCGTGGTCGGCAAAGCCCTGGCGGCGTAGCTCAGTTGGTCAGAGCATCCGGCTCATAATCGGAAGGTCATCGGTTCGATCCCGATCGCCGCTACCACCAGTCCCTGTCAGCCACACCGAATTCCAGGAGAGCGTCTCCCATGAGCAAGGCAAAGTTTGAGCGTAACGAAGCCGCATGTGAATATTGGGACGATGGGTCATATTGATCATGGGAAGACGACGTTGACGGCGGCGATTTCGAAGACGTTGGCGGATCAGGGGTTGGCGTCGTATACGCCGTTTGATCAGATTGATAAGGCGCCGGAGGAGAAGGCGCGTGGTATTACGATTTCGATTGCTCATATTGAGTATGAGACGGCGAATCGTCATTATGCGCATGTTGATATGCCGGGTCATGCTGATTACATCAAGAACATGATTACGGGTGCGGCGCAGGTGGATGGGGCGATTTTGGTGGTGGCGGCGACGGATGGTCCGATGCCGCAGACGCGTGAGCATGTGTTGTTGGCTCGTCAGGTGGGGGTGCCGTACATCGTGGTGGCGTTGAACAAGGCGGACATGGTGGATGATGAGGAGTTGTTGGAGTTGGTGGAGCTCGAGGTTCGTGAGTTGTTGACGGAGTATGAGTTCCCGGGTGATGATGCGCCGGTGGTGCGGGTGTCGGCGTTGAAGGCGTTGGAGGGTGATGCGGCGTGGCAGGAGCAAGATCATGGAGTTGATGGATGCGTGTGATGCGTCGGTGCCGGAGCCGGTGCGTGAGTTGGACAAGCCGTTCTTGATGCCGATCGAGGATGTGTTCACGATCACGGGTCGGGGGACGGTGGTGACGGGCAAGGTGGAGCAGGGCAAGGTGCATACGGGTGATGAGGTGGAGATCGTCGGGTTGCGGAAGACGCAGAAGACGACGTGTACCGGGGTGGAGATGTTCCGGAAGTTGTTGGATGAGGGTCAGGCGGGTGACAACATTGGTGCGTTGTTGCGGGGGACGAAGAAGGAGGATGTGGAGCGGGGTCAGGTGTTGTGTAAGCCGGGCTCGATTACTCCGCATACGAATTTTGAGGGTCAGGTGTATGTGTTGAATAAGGAGGAGGGTGGGCGTCATAAGCCGTTTTTCAACAATTATCGGCCGCAGTTCTTTTTCCGGACGACGGATGTGACGGGGACGATTCAGTTGCCGGAGGGTACGGAGATGGTGATGCCGGGTGACAATGTGGTGATGACGGTGGAGTTGGGGAAGCCGATCGCGATGGATGAGGGGCTTCGGTTCGCCATTCGTGAGGGTGGTCGTACCGTGGGCGCCGGCCGCGTCATCAAGATCCTCAAGTGACGGCACCGAGGTCTCCGAGACCGATCCAGATGAGGAGGCATCCGATGGCCAAGAACGACAAGCGGGTGAAGATCACCCTCGAGTGCACCGAGTGCAAGCGGCGCAACTACATCACGATGAAGTCCAAGATCAACGATCGCGAGCGTCTCGAGATGAAGAAGTACTGCTCGCACGACCGTCACCACACGGTCCACAAAGAGACCCGGTAGACACCGAGCCGGGCGGGCCGCAGGTCCGCTCGGCGGCGTCCACTGGTAGCGTGATCACCCTTCGGTGACCCCCAACACCAGTGGCCACCTCCAGAGGGCAGTAGCTCAGTTGGTAGAGCATCGGTCTCCAAAACCGACGGTCGGGGGTTCGAGTCCCTCCTGCCCTGCCCAGTACCACGCTGTGAGAGAGAAGCATGTCGACGACCTGAACCGCGAGCAGAAGCGCCAGCTTCGCAAGATGGGTGCCCTCAACGAGCAGGGCGCCCCCACCCGCGCCGCGCGTCAGGCACCGGCCCGCCGGCCCGACGAGCGAACGCACCGGTCTCTTCGCAGTACCTCCGCGAGGTACGGGCCGAGATGCGCAAGGTTGCCTGGCCGACCTGGCCCGAGGTCCGCAAGTACTCCGTCGTCGTGCTGGTCACCGTGCTCGTGTTCGTCGCCTACGTCGGCGGGCTCGACACGCTGTTCGGCGTGTTCGGCGGCTGGTTGTACCGGAGCTGACGATGACCGACGAGACGATGACCGACGAGACGATGACCGACCTGACCATGACCGACGCCGACCGACCGAGCGATCTGCCCGTCCGACGAGGTCGTCCGCCGACGAGCTCGCCGACGAGCCGGAGGCCACCTTCGACCTCGCGCGAGGGCGCTGCGGCCGACGACGACGTCTTCGACGAGGTCGTCGAGGAGGCACCCCGCGTCGAGTCAGCCGTGGCTGCGGTCCGGGCAGTGGTACGTGATCCACAGCCAGTCGGGGTACGAGAAGAAGGTCAAGGCCAACCTCGAAGCCCGGATCATGTCGATGAACATGGAGGAGAAGATCTTCGAGATCGTCATCCCCATGGAAGACGTGGTCGAGTTCAAGGGCGGCCGCAAGCAGACCGTCCAGAAGAAGGTGTTCCCCGGCTACCTGCTCGTGCGGTGCGAGATGGACGACTCGTCCTGGTACTGCATCCGCAACACCCCGGGCGTCACCGGCTTCGTCGGCCAGGCGCGCTTCGACAAGAAGCCCACGCCGCTGTCTCGCAAGAGAGGTCGACACGTTCCTGTCGGCCAAGGGCGACGGCCAAGAGGCGGCGCCCCGCCGCAAGCCCAAGCTCGAGTACGAGGTGGGCGAGAGCGTCCGGGTCAAGGAAGGGCCGTTCGCGGACTTCTCCGGCCAGGTCGCCGAGATCAACCCCGATCACATGAAGCTCAAGGTGCTGGTGAACATCTTCGGCCGCGAAACGCTGGTCGAGATGGACTTCGCCCAAGTCGCCAAGCTCTGACCCCCAATTCGTAGGTAGAAGGAGAAGCCGTCAGATGGCGAAGAAAAAGGTCGCGGCCATCGTCAAGATCCAGATCCCGGCCGGAAAGGCCACCCCCGCACCGCCCGTCGGTACGGCGTTCGGCCCGCACGGCGTTCCGATCATGGACTTCGTCAAGCAGTACAACGCGGCCACCGAGTCGCAGGTCGGCACGATCATCCCGGTCGAGATCACGGTCTTCGAGGACCGCTCGTTCACGTTCGTGCTCAAGACCCCGCCGACCCCGGTGTTGCTGCGCCAGAAGGCCGGCATCCCCGGCGGGTCCAAGACCCCGGGCAAGGTCTCGGCGGGCACGGTGACCGAGGCCGACATCGAAGAGGTCGCCAAGATCAAGATGCCCGACCTCAACGCCAACGATCTCGAGGCCGCGATGCAGCAAGTGCGCGGCACGGCCCGTTCGATGGGCCTCCAGGTCGTCTGAGGCCCGCCCGTCGGGCCACAACTCCCAGTCCAGCAATTCCACCCAACGCCACGTGCCGGATCACCTCGCCGGCCGGGCATGACACCGAGGGAGCCGACATGGCGAATGGCAAGAAGTACAACGACGCGCTCAAGCGCTACAACCGCGATCAGCAGTTCACGCCCACCGAGGCCCTGGAACTGGTGAAGTCGATCGCATCGGCCAAGTTCGACGAGACCGTCGAAGCTTCGGTCCGGCTCGGGGTCGACCCCCGAAAGGCTGACCAGATGGTCCGCGGCACCGTGGCCCTGCCGTCGGGCACCGGCAAGGACGTCCGGGTGGCCGTGTTCGCCTCGGGCGAGGCCGCTCAGGCGGCCCGTGATGCCGGCGCCGATCTGGTGGGCGCCGACGATCTCGCCGCCGAGATCGAAAAGGGCAACTTCGCCTTCGACGTGGCCATCGCCACCCCCGACCTCATGCCCATGGTCGGTCGGCTCGGTCGGGTGCTCGGTCCCCGTGGCCTGATGCCGAACCCCAAGACCGGCACGGTCACCATGGACGTCGCTCGGGCCGTCACCGAGTTCAAGGGCGGCAAGGTCGAGTACCGCACCGACCGGTACGGCAACGTGCACGTCCCGATCGGCAAGGCCAGCTTCACCGTCGAGGCGCTCGAGGACAACTTCCGGGCCCTGCTCGACGAGTTGCAGCGGGCCAAGCCGGCGTCGGCCAAGGGCCGCTACCTGCGCAAGATCGCCTTGGCTCTCGACGATGGGCCCCGGTGTCAAGGTCGACACCAACCGGCTCCGCCCCGACGTCGTCTGAGACTGGGTTGGCCACCTGGGCGACGACAGCGCCCGGATGCTGACAGATCAGCCGGTAGGCTCGTCGTCCACAACCGAAGTGAATCGGTCGCTCGCCAAAGACCGTTGGTCCGCTCCGCAAGGGGTGGGTAATGGGTCCGTCAGGACCCGCCAGCCGAGGCGGACCCATGAGGAACGTGCTCTCGCTCCTCGCGGTGTTCGCAGCAATCTGCGAGCACCCCGAGTCGAAGCGAGAGGAGGTGAAACATGGAGAACCCGAGACCAGAAAAGGCGGCAATCGTCGCCGAGGTCACCGAGAAGTTCGCGGGCGCCGAAGCAGTGTTGCTGACCGAGTACCGCGGCATGAGCGTCGGCCAACTGGCCGCGCTGCGCACGGCGTTGCGGTCTTCCGGCGCGGAGTACAAGGTGTACAAGAACACCCTCGTACGCCGTGCAGCGACGCAAGCCGGGCTTCCCGGCTTGACCGCGGAGCTCGTCGGTCCCACGGCCGTCGCCTTCGTCACCGGCGATGTCGCGGCGGCTGCCAAGACGTTGCGTGACTTCGCCAAGGCCAACCCGTTGCTCGTCGTCAAGGGCGGCGCCCTCGGTGGCAAGGTGCTGTCGAGCAACGACGTCCAGGCACTCGCCGACCTGCCGTCGCGCGACGTGTTGCTGGCCCAGCTCGCGGGAGCCTTCCAAGCCCCGATGGTCAAGATGGCAGGCCTGTTGCAGGCCCTGCCGCGCAACTTCGCCTACGGCCTCAAGGCCCTGATCGACCAGAAGGAAGCGGCCTGACCGCTTCGATCTCCGGACGCCCCGGCGTCCGACGACACCCATCGCACCAACGGCCATCGCACCTGCGGGCCACACGCATTCAAGGAGTAACCCCATCATGGCTCTCACCAAGGACGAGATCCTCGACGGCATTGCCGGCATGACCGTGCTCGAGCTGTCCGAGCTGCTCACCGCGTTCGAAGAGAAGTTCGGCGTCACCGCTGCGGCCCCCGTGGCCGTCGCTGCCGGGCCGGCCGCAGCCGCCGCTCCGGTCGAAGAGGAAAAGGATGAGTTCGACGTCGTGCTCACCAACGCCGGCGCCCAGAAGATCCAGGTCATCAAGGTCGTGCGTGAGCTGACCAGCCTGGGCCTCAAGGAGGCCAAGGACCTCGTCGACGCGGCGCCCAAGGCCGTGCTCGAGAAGGTGAACAAGGACGACGCCGAAAAGGCCAAGGCCAAGCTCGAAGAGGCTGGCGCGGTCATCGAGGTCAAGTGATCTCGACCGGTCGGATCGAGCGGATCCCGCTCGGCTGACCGGGTGCACGACAGGACGGCGCGGTCGCCCGCGCCGTCCTGTCGTCGTTTTCCGGCACGCGCCCAGGCGGGCAATGGCGCCACCGTGGGTGCTTGTGAACACGTGAAGTAGCAGCTCAACCGCTGTAGTCGGTCGATTGGGGAGGATGGTCCACGGAGGAATGCTTGACGAACAGGCATTCGTCCTTTACCGTTCGGCCAATTCGTGAGTTCTGTCCGGCTTCCCGCCGGACTGGTTGACGTCGCCGTGGAGCTGGCAGTAGGCTCCTCTGTTGCCGTGCGTCGCCCCATCTGCCTTCACTTCTGGGTTCTGCTTTGCCGCGCCCAGGGGTGCATGCCGTTCGCTCCGGAGGAGTAAGCCTTGGCCACTCGATCCACCCATCGCGAGCGTTATTCGTTCGCCAACCTTTCCGAGCCGCTGGAGCTCCCCGACCTGATTGCCATTCAGCGGGAGAGTTTCGAGTGGTTCCTCCACGAGGGGTTGGCCGAGACTTTCCGCGACATCTCCCCGATCAAGGACTTCAGCGAGGCGTTGCAGCTCGAGCTGGAGTTCGATCCCGAGGACGAAGACCTTCGGCCACCGCCCAAGTTCTCCGTCGAGGAGTGCAAGGAGAAGGACATGACCTTCTCCGCTCCGATCTTCGTCCGGGCCCGGTTCATGAACCGCAACACCGGTGAGATCAAGGAGCAGACGGTCTTCATGGGGGACTTCCCGATGATGACCGAGAAGGGCACCTTCATCATCAACGGCACCGAGCGCGTCGTGGTGTCGCAGCTCGTGCGGTCGCCGGGCGTGATCTTCGAGCCGGGCGAGCGGTTCCGTCTCCGGAACCTGTCCAAGCACCAGTTGGTGAAGGGCACCATCCACCCGTACCGCGGTGAGTGGCTCGAGTTCGACGTCGAGCAGAAGCCGGGCAAGGACGTCACCGCCGGTACCCGCGTGGCCCGTAAGCGCCGCATGAGCATCTTCACGATCCTGCGCGCACTCGGCTACGACGAAGAGCACGCGCCGGGGTTCCTCGATCGCTTCGTGCAGTACTTCGATTTCCTGGAAGGGCAGTGGGAGAAGGACCGCCACATCGCCCCCACCCAGGACGAATCGCTCGTCGAGATCTACAAGCGCGCCCGTCCCGGCGAGCCGCCCACCGTCGAGTCCGCCCGCGCCTACTTCCGCAACGCCTTCTTCGAGAACCGGCGCTACGACCTGAGCCGGGTCGGGCGGTACAAGCTGAACCGCAAGCTCGGTCAGGAAGTCGATCGCCTCGGTGAGCTGTTCGGGCTCACGGGCGATCAGTTCGACAAGCCCGACGCCGACCAAGACGTGTTGTCGCGCATCGAGGTGATGGCCACCATCACCTACATGCTCCACCTCGTGAAGCAGGAGCCCGGCTACCGGCTCGACGACCAGGACCACTTCGCCAACCGGCGCATCCGCTCGGTGGGCGAGCTGATCCAGAACCAGGTCCGCATCGGCCTGTCCCGCATGGAGCGAGTCGTGCGTGAACGCATGACCACCCAGGACGTCGAGGCGATCACGCCGCAGTCGCTCATCAACATCCGGCCCGTGGTGGCGGCGATCAAGGAGTTCTTCGGAACCTCCCAGCTGTCGCAGTTCATGGACCAGGTGAACCCGCTGTCGGGCCTCACCCACCGTCGCCGGCTCTCGGCGCTCGGGCCGGGCGGTCTGTCGCGTGAACGAGCGGGTTTCGAGGTCCGAGACGTCCACTTCTCGCACTACGGCCGCATGTGCCCGATCGAGACGCCGGAGGGCCCGAACATCGGTCTCATCGGTGCGCTCTCCACCTACGCCCGCGTGAACGAGTTCGGCTTCATCGAAACGCCGTACCGCAAGGTCGTCAAGGGCCGGGTCACCGACGAAGTCGTCTACATGGCGGCCGACGAAGAAGAGATGTACGTGGTGGCCCAGGCCAACACGCCGGTGAACCCCGACGGCACCTTCAAAGAAGAGCGTGTCCTCGTGCGCCGGTCGCCGCAGGCCGCCAGCCTCGACGACCTCAAGCGCATGCTGGAGGCCGAGAGCTTCTTCGGCGCCACCACCGACATCGGCTACGTGCCCCCCAACGAAGTCGACATCATGGACGTGTCGCCGAAGCAGATCGTGTCGGTCGCGACCGCCCTGATCCCCTTCCTCGAGCACGACGATGCCAACCGGGCCCTCATGGGCGCCAACATGCAGCGCCAGGCGGTCCCGCTGGTGCGAGCCGAGGCGCCCTACATCGGCACCGGCATCGAAGCTCGCGCCGCTCGTGACGCCGCCGATCTCATCCAGGCACTCGAAGCCGGCGAGGTGCTCGAAGTCAGTGGCGACTCGATCACGCTGCAGTACAAGACCCTCGGCAAGAAGGTCTATCGCCTCGCCAAGTTCCGCCGGTCCAACCAGGACACCTGCATCAACCAGGTGCCCCGGGTGAAAGAGGGTCAGCAGGTCGCCAAGGGCGACATCATCGCCGATGGTCCCTCCACCGACATGGGCGAACTCGCCCTCGGCAAGAACCTGCTCGTGGCCCTGATCCCGTGGGAGGGCTACAACTTCGAGGACGCCATCATCCTCTCCGAGCGCCTGGTGAAAGACGACGTCCTCACGTCGATCCACATCCACGAGCACGAAGTCGATGCTCGCGACACGAAGCTGGGTCCGGAAGAGATCACCCGGGACATCCCGAACCTCTCCGAAGACATCCTGCGCGATCTCGACGACCGCGGCATCATCCGCGTGGGCGCCGAAGTCGGCCCCGGCGACGTGCTGGTCGGGAAGGTCACCCCGAAGGGCGAGACCGAGCTCACCCCCGAAGAGCGCCTCCTGCGGGCCATCTTCGGTGAAAAGGCCCGCGAGGTTCGTGACACGAGCCTCAAGGTGCCCCACGGCGAGAGCGGCAAGGTCATCGACGTCAAGGTGTTCACCCGGGAAGACGGCCACGAGCTGCCGCCCGGCGTGAATCAGCTGGTGCGGGTCTACGTTGCCCAGAAGCGCAAGATCTCGGTGGGCGACAAGCTCGCCGGGCGCCACGGCAACAAGGGCGTGATCTCCAAGATCCTCCCGATCGAGGACATGCCGTACCTCGCCGACGGCACCGCCGTCGACATCATCTTGAACCCGCTGGGCGTCCCTTCCCGGATGAACGTCGGTCAGGTCCTCGAAGCCCACCTGGGTTACGCGGCTCGCTGGGGCTGGGACGTCGACGGCTATGACGCCGTGGGCGAAGCCCCCGTGCGTGGCACCGAGAACAAGACCCGGGCCTACACCGCCCCGTCGACGTTCGTCGCCACGCCGGTGTTCGACGGCGCCCACTGGGACGAGGTCGAGCAGGCGGGCAAGCACCCGACGATCCAGCAGATCTTCGCCAACATCCGTCCCGAGAGCGCCGATGGCGTGCGGATGATCCGCACCGACGGCAAGGCGGTACTGCACAACGGCCGTACCGGTGAGGTCTATGACCAGCCGGTGACCGTTGGCTACATGTACATCTTGAAGCTCGCCCACTTGGTCGACGACAAGATCCACGCCCGCTCGACCGGCCCGTACTCGATGATCACCCAGCAGCCGCTCGGTGGGAAGGCCCAGTTCGGTGGGCAGCGTTTCGGTGAGATGGAAGTGTGGGCTCTCGAGGCCTACGGCGCGGCGTACTGCTTGCAGGAGCTGCTCACCATCAAGTCCGACGACGTGCTCGGCCGGGTGAAGGTCTACGAGGCCATCGTCAAGGGCGAGAACATCCCCGAGCCCGGCATCCCCGAGTCCTTCAAGGTGCTCATGAAGGAGATGCAGGCGCTGTGCCTGAACGTCGAGGTGCTCGCCGAAGACGGTGCGGAGATCGAGATGCGTGAGCTCGACGAGGACGTGTTCCGCACGGCCGAGGAGCTCGGCATCGACATCAGTCGGCCGGAGCGGGGCTCCGACGACGACGACCGCGAGCGCCGCCGCGAGCGCGCATTCTGAGCGTCGGGGGAAGGGCTGTGGCCCTTCCCCCCACGCCCCCTGGCTGCGACGCAGCGACGTGAACGACTTGGCAGAGACGGCGAACGAAGAGGCAGGACGAAGCGATGCTTGATGTGAACATGTTCGACCAGCTCCGTATCGGGTTGGCGACTGCCGACCAGATCCGGTTCTGGTCGCACGGTGAAGTGAAGAAGCCCGAAACGATCAACTACCGCACGCTGCGTCCCGAGAAGGACGGCCTGTTCTGCGAGAAGATCTTCGGTCCCACCCGCGACTGGGAGTGCTACTGCGGCAAGTACAAGCGCGTCCGCTTCAAGGGCATCATCTGCGAGCGCTGCGGTGTCGAAGTCACCCGCTCGAAGGTCCGGCGCGAGCGCATGGGCCACATCGAGCTCGCCGCTCCCGTGGTGCACATCTGGTATCTGCGCGGCACTCGTAGCTGGCTCGCGTACCTGCTGGCCGGCATCGAGCCTCGCGAGGAGCTCAAGGCCAAGCAGCTCGAGAAGGTCATCTACTTCGCCGCCAACCTGGTGACGTGGGTCGACGCCGACAAGCGCCACGAGGATCAGCAGAACCTCGAGAACGAGCTCCTCGAAGAGCTCGATGCCGTCCGCAAGGAGGTCGAGCTCGCCATCGACCGCCGGTTCAAGGACGCCGAGGAAGAGGTCGCCAAGCTGGAAGCCGATGGCGCCAAGGACAGCGACATCAAGGCCCGCCAGCGCGCCGCGGAGCGCGACGCTCAGTCGATCCGCGAGCGCGGTGAAGCCGAGATCGATCTGCTGAAGCGTTCGTGGGACGAGTTCAAGGACCTCCACGCCCGCAAGATCATCGACGACGAGCTGCTGTGGCGTGAGCTGCGCGATCGCTACGGCGACTACTTCGAGGGCGGCATGGGCGCGGATGCGATCAAGGCGCTGATCGACCGCATCGACTTCGATGTCGAAGAGGTCCGCCTGCGCGAAGCGATCGATCCGCAGGAAGGCAAGAAGCCGCTCAGCGCCCAGCGCAAGCAGAAGGCCATCAAGCGGCTCAAGATCGTCACGGCGTTCAACCGTCGTGACGAGCAGGGCCGCCGGTCGAACGATCCCAAGGCCATGATCCTGGAAGTCGTGCCGGTCATCCCGCCGGAGCTGCGCCCGATGGTGCAGCTCGATGGTGGCCGCTTCGCGACCTCCGATCTCAACGACCTGTACCGCCGGGTGATCAACCGCAACAACCGCCTGAAGCGGCTGCTCGATCTCGGGGCGCCCGAGATCATCGTGAACAACGAAAAGCGCATGCTCCAGGAGGCCGTCGACGCACTGTTCGACAACGGCCGCCGCGGTCGTCCGGTGACCGGGCCGGGCAACCGGCCGCTCAAGTCGCTGTCGGACATGTTGAAGGGCAAGCAGGGCCGGTTCCGCCAGAACCTGCTCGGCAAGCGCGTCGACTACTCGGGTCGTTCGGTCATCGTCGCCGGCCCGGCGCTGAAGCTGCACCAGTGCGGCCTGCCCAAGCTGATGGCCCTCGAACTGTTCAAGCCCTTCGTGATGAAGCGGCTCGTCGATCTCGAACTGGCCCAGAACATCAAGTCGGCCAAGCGCATGGTCGAGCGTCGTCGCCCGCAGGTGTGGGACGTCCTCGAGGACGTCATCAAGGAGCACCCGGTGATGTTGAACCGGGCGCCCACCCTGCACCGTCTCGGCATCCAGGCGTTCGAGCCGGTGCTGGTCGAGGGCAAGGCGATCCAGATCCACCCGTTGGTCTGCACCGCGTTCAACGCCGACTTCGACGGCGACCAGATGGCGGTGCACCTGCCGCTGTCGGCCGAGGCCCAGGCCGAGGCCCGCGTGCTGATGCTCAGCTCCAACAACATCTTGTCGCCGGCTTCGGGTCGCCCGATCGTGACCCCGTCGCAGGACCTCATCATCGGTGGTCACTACCTGACCGTCGATGTGCCTGGCGCCAAGGGCGAGGGCAAGGTCTTCCGCAACGAGTGGGAGGTCATGCGCGCCCTCGACGACGGCATCATCCATCTCCACGCGATGATCAAGCTGGTCGGGTATCGCGATGCCGAGGGCGGGCGCACCGAGCGCATGACCACGGCCGGCCGGATGAAGTTCGAAGCGACCCTGCCCGCCACGTACCCCGACCTCTTCGGCTACGTCACCGCGTCGCTGAAGAAGAAGGAGATGGGCACGATCGTCGAACGGCTCTCCGACAACTACCGCAAGTCGGAGGTCGCCACCGCCCTCGATGCCATCAAGAACCTCTGCTACCGGTACGCCTCGCAGTCCGGCCTCACCATCTCCATCGACGACGTCAAGACGCCGAAGGAGAAGAAGGGCCTGCTCGACAAGTACGAGAAGGAAGCCGAGAAGGTCGAGAGCCAGTTCCGCCGGGGCATCATCACCGACGGAGAGCGCCGCCAGCAGGAGGTCCGCATCTGGACCGACGCGACCGAAGATGTCAAGAACGCGATGGAGAAGGCGTTCAAGCAGGACGTGTTCAACCCCATCGACGTGATGGTCGGCTCGGGCGCCCGAGGCAACATGATGCAGGTGCGTCAGATCGCCGGCATGCGCGGCCTCGTGGCCAACCCTCGTGGTGACATGATTCCCCGCCCGATCAAGTCGAACTTCCGTGAGGGCCTCCAGATGTTGGAGTACTTCATCGCCACCCCTGGCGCCCGTAAGGGATTGGTCGACACCGCTTTGCGCACCGCCGACTCCGGCTACCTGACCCGCCGTCTCGTCGACGTCGCCCAGGAGCTGATCGTCCGGGAGCCCGATTGCGGGACCAACCTCGGCGTGTGGATCGACGACATCGAGCCCGACACTGCGAACAAGCGTCGCTACCTCGAGACCAAGATCTTCGGGCGCACCGTGCTCGTCGACACCCCGCTGACCGACGGGTCGGTGATCAAGCGCAACACGATCATCGGCGACGAGGAGATGGCGGCGCTGCGTGACGACCCCGAAGTCAATCGGGTTCGGGTCCGCACGGTGTTGACCTGTGATGCCGAGCTCGGCATCTGTGCGTTGTGCTACGGCCGTTCGCTGGCCACCGGCAAGCAGATCGAGCTCGGTGAAGCCGTCGGCGTCATCGCTGCGCAGTCGATCGGTGAGCCGGGAACTCAGCTGACGATGCGAACCTTCCACACCGGTGGTGTGGCCGGTAAGGACATCGCCGGTGGTCTGCCCCGAGTCGTCGAGCTCTTCGAGGCCCGTACGCCTCGCGGTGCGGCGCGGCTCGCTCGGTTGTCGGGTGTGCTGCACATCGGCGAGGACGAGGGTCGGGGTGTCCCGATCACGATCATCGCCGACGACGGCACCGAGGAGACCACGATCCTGCCGCTGCAGAGTCGCATCCTCGTCACCGACGGCCAGGACGTCAAAGCCGGCGACCCGATCACCGACGGTCCCTTCGATCCGAAGGAACTGATGGAGATCAAGGGCCCGCGTGAGACCCAGGTGTACCTCGTCGAAGAGGTGCAGAAGGTGTACCGCGATCAGGGTGTCTCGATCCACGACAAGCACATCGAGCTGATCGTGCGTCAGATGACGCGCCGTATCGGTGTGCAGGAGCCGGGCGAGACGGGCTTCCTGCCCGGCGAGCGTGCCGATGCCAAGGTGTTCCGTGACACCAACCGGCGCACGGTCGAGGCCGGCCGCAAGCCGGCCGAGGGTCGCCCCGAGATCATGGGGATCACCAAGGCCTCGCTCGCCACCGAGTCGTGGCTGTCGGCGGCATCGTTCCAGGAGACCACCCGGGTGCTCACCGAGGCTGCCATCGACGGCCGGGGCGACCACCTGATCGGCCTCAAGGAGAACATCATCATCGGCAAGCTGATCCCGGCCGGCTCCGGCATGGAGAAGTACCGCGAGTTCGACGTGGTGGCCCCCGACTACACCCCGATGTCGTACTACTCCTCGGAGATGGAAGACCCCGCGGCGTACTTGGCGAGCCTCCAGGGCTCGTACTCCACCGACCGCACGGACTGAGTGGACGGCACGAGGGGGCCCGTGGCACACGCCGCGGGCCCTCTCACCGCGTCCAGGGACGACGTTGACGGACGTCGGGGCCGTCGTCGGACCCGGTGTCCGCGCCCGTTCGCGTGTGATCCGCTACGGTTTCCGCCACGACCGGGCGGAGATCGGTCGATCCCGTCGTGCCTGGGTTGCTGCGGCCCCTGTCGCGGCCCTAACCTTTCACGGTTCGTGTGCGCCGACTTCTGGCGTGCGCTGGCTCGCAGCAGACGAGACGAAGGTAGACGCGTGCCCACCATTCAGCAGTTGGTCCGACAGGGCCGCACCACCAAGGTCGAGAAGACCAAGACGCCGGCGCTCAAGGGTTCGCCCCAGCGCCGCGGCGTGTGCACCCGTGTGTTCACCACCACCCCGAAGAAGCCGAACTCGGCGCTGCGCAAGGTCGCCCGTGTGCGCCTCACCAGTGGCGTCGAAGTGACGGCCTACATCCCGGGTGAAGGTCACAACCTGCAGGAGCACTCGATCGTGCTGGTGCGTGGTGGCCGAGTGCGTGACCTCCCGGGTGTGCGCTACAAGATCATCCGTGGCGCACTCGATGCCGCCGGCGTGAAGAATCGCAAGCAATCCCGCAGCCGTTACGGCGCCAAGCGGGCGAAGTGACGAAGGACGAATGACTCGCCATGCCGCGTAAGGGCCCCGCACCCCGTCGAGATCTCACCCCGGATCCCGTTTACCGTTCGCTCCTGGTCACCCAGATCGTCAACAAGATCCTCCTGTCGGGCAAGCGCTCGGTGGCCGAGAAGATCGTGTACGACGCACTGACCATGATCGAGGAAAAGACCGGCGCCGAGCCGATCGCCACGCTGAAGCGGGCGATCGACAACATCAAGCCGCCCCTCGAAGTGCGCAGCCGCCGAGTCGGTGGCGCCACCTATCAGGTGCCGGTCGAAGTCCGGCCGCGCCGGGCCAACACCCTGGCCATCCGCTGGGTCGTCACCTTCTCGCGGGCTCGCCGCGAAAAGACGATGGCCATGCGCCTCGCCAACGAGCTGATGGACGCGGCCAACGGTCTCGGTGCTGCGATCAAGCGCCGCGACGACCTGCAGAAGATGGCCGAGTCGAACAAGGCCTTCGCTCACTACCGCTGGTGATCTGACGAAGATCTCGCGAATGACCCGCCGCATCGCGGCGGGTCATTCGCGTTCTCTGCCCGAAACTCGTTCGACACCGCGAGGTGATCGACGCCAGGGTGGAGTCGTGCCGATCGAGCTGCCAACCCGTATCGTCGTCGACGACCTGATCGTCCGGACCTACGAACCGGGCGACGCGCCGGCGCTCGTGGCCACGATCGGGCGCTCCATCGAGCACCTGCGTCCCTGGATGCCCTGGGTCAGGTTCGAGCCCCAGACCGCCGAACAGCGCGTCGAGATGTTCGCCGAATGGGCCGAGCGGCGCGCCAGCACCGGCACTACCGGGTACGGCATCTTCGCCGGCGACGAAGTGGTGGGGGGAACCGGGCTGCACGCCACGGGATGGCCCGAGGTGCTCGAGATCGGCTACTGGGTGGCGGTCGACCACGTGGGTCGGGGCATCGCGACGCGGGTGGCAGGGGCGCTCACCGACGCCGCGTTCGCCCAACCGTCCATCGACGGGGTCCAGATCCTCCACGACCGCCGCAACCGGGCGAGTGGGCGGGTACCGGAGCGTCTCGGCTACCGGTTGGTCGAGGAGCTGCGGCGCCTTCCGGAGGCGCCAGGGGAGTCAGGACTGTTCCATCGCTGGCGCGTCGGACGGCGTGACTGGTCCAGCTCGCCGGTGTGACCGTTCTGCCAGCTCCCACGGCGTGTTTCCGGACACGCGACGGGCGAATCCGGGAGTCGGCCAGTAGCATAGAAACCCGTGCCGCAGGCAGGACCGGGCTCCGTGTGCCCGGCCTTTTGCGTGTCCCTCGACTGCGTGAATCGGAAGTGAATGACGATGGCCAAGCGTGAATACCCTCTGACCCGTACCCGGAACATCGGGATCATGGCGCATATCGATGCCGGGAAGACCACCACGACCGAGCGCATCTTGTACTACACCGGCAAGAGCTACAAGATCGGTGAGGTCCACGACGGCGCCGCGACCATGGACCACATGGCTCAGGAGCAGGAGCGCGGCATCACCATCACGTCGGCCGCGACCACCTGCATCTGGAACGACCACCGGATCAACATCATCGACACGCCGGGCCACGTCGACTTCACGATCGAAGTCGAGCGGTCGCTGCGCGTGCTCGACGGTGCCGTGACGGTGTTCGACTCCGTCGCCGGCGTCGAGCCCCAGACCGAGACGGTGTGGCGGCAGGCGAACAAGTACAAGGTTCCCCGCATGTGCTTCGTCAACAAGATGGACCGCATCGGCGCCAACTTCTACCGCACGGTCGACATGGTGCGGTCCCGCCTCCAGGCCGTTCCTGCGGTGATCCACCTGCCCATCGGCGCCGGCGGCCCCGAGAGCAGCAAGCCGTTCATCGGTCTCGTCGACCTCGTGAAGATGAAGGCCCTCATCTGGCGTGACGAGGAGCTCGGCGCGAAGTGGGACGAGGTCGAGATCCCGGACGACATGGCCGCCGAGTCCGCCAAGTACCGCGAAGAGCTCCTCGAGACCATCGCCACGAGCGACGACGAGCTGATGGAGAAGTACCTCGGCGGCGAGGACCTCTCCGAGGCCGAGGTCAAGCGGGCCATCCGCAAAGGCACCCTGGCGTTCGACTTCGTGCCGATCCTGTGTGGCTCGGCGTTCAAGAACAAAGGCGTCCAGCCCATGCTCGACGCCGTCATCGACTTCCTGCCGAGCCCGCTCGACATCCCGCCCACCCAAGGCGTGCGCCCGCACCACGAGGACGAGGTCCTCAGCCGCAACCCCTCGGAGTCCGAGCCGTTCGCCGCGCTGGCCTTCAAGATCGTGGCCGATCCGTTCGGCAAGCTGACCTACTTCCGGGTCTACTCCGGCCAGATCAACAAGGGCGACGAGGTCTACAACTCCACCAAGGAGCGCAAGGAGCGGCTCGGCCGCATCCTGCTCATGCACGCCAACCAGCGTGAGGACCTCGAGGTGGCCATGGCCGGCGACATCGTCGCCGGACTCGGGTTCAAGAACGTCACCACCGGCGACACGCTGTGTGACCCGTCGAACCCAATCATTCTCGAGCGGATGATCTTCCCGGAGCCCGTGATCCACGTGGCCATCGAGCCGAAGACCAAAGACGACCAGGAGAAGCTGGGCAAGGCGCTCAAGTCGCTCTCCGACGAGGACCCGACCTTCCGGGTGCGGACCGATGAAGAGACCGGCCAGACCGTGATCTCCGGCATGGGCGAGCTCCACCTCGAGATCCTCGTCGATCGCATGATGCGCGAGTTCAACGTGGTCGCCACCGTCGGAAAGCCCCAGGTGGCCTACCGCGAGACGATCACCAAGTCGGTCGACTCCGTCGAGTACCGCCACATCAAGCAGACCGGTGGCACCGGCCAGTTCGCCGTCGTCAAGATCTCGCTCGAGCCGAACCCCGGCAAGGGCTATGAGTTCGTCGACAAGATCAGCGGCGGCCGTATCCCGCGTGAGTACATCAACCCGACCAACCAGGGCATCCAGGCTGCGCTCGAGTCGGGTGTGCTGGCCGGGTACCCCACGGTCGATGTCAAGGCCATCCTGGTCGACGGTCAGTATCACGACGTCGACTCCTCGGAGATGGCCTTCAAGATCGCTGGCCAGCAGGCGTTCAAGAAGGCGGCCGAGATGGCCAAGCCGACCCTGCTGGAGCCGATCATGGGTGTCGAGGTCGTCACCCCCGACGAGTACATGGGCGACGTGATGGGTGACCTGTCGAGCCGCCGTGGACGCATCGAGGGGATGGAGGCCAACGGCAACAGCCAGGTCGTCCGGGCCCAAGTTCCGCTCTCGGAGATGTTCGGCTACAGTACCGACCTCCGGTCGCGCACCCAAGGGCGGGCGACCTACACGATGCAGTTCCACTCCTACCAAGAAGTGCCGAACACCATCGCCACCGAGATCATCAAGCGAGTCCGCGGCGAGTGATCGCCGCTCTCCACCACCACTGATCCTTGACAACCCCGATCCGCAGGAGCTGAAGGAAGCGTATTGCCATGAGCAAGGCAAAGTTTGAGCGTAATAAGCCGCATGTCAACATTGGGACCATGGGTCATATTGATCATGGGAAGACGACGTTGACGGCTGCGATCTCCAAGACGTTGGCTGATCGGGGTTTGGCGTCGTATACGCCGTTTGATCAGATTGATAAGGCGCCGGAGGAGAAGGCGCGTGGTATTACGATTTCGATTGCTCATATTGAGTATGAGACGAAGAATCGTCATTATGCGCATGTTGATATGCCGGGTCATGCTGATTATATCAAGAACATGATTACGGGTGCGGCGCAGGTGGATGGGGCGATTTTGGTGGTGGCGGCGACGGATGGTCCGATGCCGCAGACGCGTGAGCATGTGTTGTTGGCTCGTCAGGTTGGGGTTCCGTACATCGTGGTGGCGTTGAACAAGGCTGACATGGTGGATGATGAGGAGTTGTTGGAGTTGGTGGAGCTCGAGGTTCGTGAGTTGTTGTCGGAGTATGAGTTCCCGGGTGATGATGCGCCGGTGGTGCGGGTGTCGGCGTTGAAGGCGTTGGAGGGTGATCCGGTGTGGCAGGAGCGGATCATGGAGTTGATGGATGCGTGTGATGCGTCGGTGCCGGAGCCGGTGCGTGAGTTGGACAAGCCGTTCTTGATGCCGATCGAGGATGTGTTCACGATCACGGGTCGGGGGACGGTGGTGACGGGCAAAGTTGAGCAGGGCAAGGTGCATACGGGTGATGAGGTGGAGATTGTTGGGTTGCGGAACACGGTGAAGACGACGTGTACCGGGGTGGAGATGTTTCGGAAGTTGTTGGATGAGGGTCAGGCGGGTGACAACATTGGTGCGTTGTTGCGGGGCACGAAGAAGGAGGATGTGGAGCGGGGTCAGGTGTTGTGTAAGCCGGGCTCGATTACTCCGCATACGAATTTTGAGGGTCAGGTGTATGTGTTGAATAAGGATGAGGGTGGCCGTCATAAGCCGTTTTTCAATAATTATCGGCCGCAGTTCTTTTTCCGGACGACGGATGTGACGGGGACGATTGAGTTGCCGGAGGGTACGGAGATGGTGATGCCGGGTGACAATGTGTTGATGACGGTGGAGTTGGGGAAGCCGATCGCGATGGATGAGGGGCTTCGGTTCGCCATTCGTGAGGGTGGTCGTACCGTGGGCGCCGGCCGCGTCATCAAGATCCTGAAGTGAGGCGTTGAGCACCATGGCCCAGAGCATCCGAATCCGCCTCAAGGCGTTCGATCACGAGATCATCGACACCTCCACGAAGAAGATCGTCGAGACCGTCACCCGCACCAACGCAACGGTTCGCGGTCCCATCCCGCTGCCGACCGACAAGCACCGCTACACGGTGATCCGGTCGCCGCACAAGGACAAGGACTCCCGCGAGCATTTCGAGATGCGCATTCACAAGCGCTTGATCGACATCGTCGATCCGACCGCGAAGACCATCGACAGCCTGCAGCGCATCGAACTGCCTGCCGGTGTCGACATCGAGATCAAGATCCAGTCGGCCTGAGCGGAGCCCCGGCCTGATCCGGGGTCCGAACCGAACGACAACGCCGATGGGCGGCCCCTGAACCGGGGCCGCCCATCGGCGTTCGTCGCGTCATCAGTCGAACTGATTGACGGATCGACGTCACCCTTCGTGCCGCTCGGGAGGGCGGACGGCCGGTCGGGCTCTGGAATCCCTCAGCGACCGGCTCGTGAGTTGAAGGTCCGGTCGCGCTCGGCGCGGCCGCGGTCTGAAGGTGATCAGGTTTCTCCCAAGATCGTCAGCCGCTCCATCCGCGGTCGTTCTGTCACGTACGGCGACAACGACGTCGCCGGCAAGAGGTCCGCCATCTGGCGAACCGGCGTGCGACGGCGGAGCGGGCATGACGAATCCGAACAGCCATCGGTGGTTGAGCATCGGACTGGTGGGAGTGACCTTGGCGGGCGCGCTCGGCGGGGTGGCCAGCGGCGGCATCTTGGCGGCTGCGGGCCGGGCGACGCCCGGGCCCGGCAGGACCTCGCTGTTGGCGCGGGCCATGCCTGGCACCGAAGCCCTCGCCCATCTGGGCAACGACGTCGCCCAGGCCGCGGCACGCAACGGACTCGATCCCTCGACCATGCGGTCGGTCCTCCAGAACGACAACGCCTGGCTCGACAGCGACGGGCTGCTCATCTACGCCGATCTCGACCTTTCCTCGGCCGAGACCGGCGAAGGTTCGGGGCTGGCCAACTCCCATGACCCGGCTCGCCCGGCATCGCTCCCCACGTCGCAGACGTTCAAGCTCCACAGCCTTCCGGGCGCCACCAAGGTGGCCCATCTCGACTTCGACGGCAACACCGTGTCGGGCACGCAGTGGAACACCGACTTCACCTACGGAGCCGATTTCGTCGCCGGCCCCTACGACATCGATGGCGACCCCAACTCCTTCAGCGCCGCGGAACATGCCGCGATCCAGGAGATCTGGCAGCGGGTGAGCGAGGACTTCGCGCCACTGCAGATCGATGTGACCACGGAGGCTCCGGCCCCCGATGCGTTGATCCGGAACGACGCCAACGATCAGAGCTTCGGCACGCGCATCCTCATCACCAATGCGACGTTGATCTACTCGTCGTGCGGGTGTGGCGGCATCTCCTACGTCAGTTCCTACAACTGGGTTCCGAACCACCAGCGGTACCAGCCGGCGTTCGTGTTCCAGAACGGCGTGGGCACTTCGCCGAAGACCGTCGCCGAAGCCGCCTCGCACGAACTCGGTCACACGCTCGGCCTGCGGCACGACGAGACCAGCGCCGTTGGCGGCTACGGAGGGCATGGTGCGTGGGCGCCGATCATGGGGACGGGCTACTCCCGTCCCATCACCCAGTGGAGCCGTGGCGAGTTCGCCGGATCGACGAACGGCGAGGACGACCTGACGGTCATGCAGAGCAGGGGCGTGCCGCTCGCCGCCGACGACGTCGGTGACTCGATCGGCGCTGCGTTCGGGCTGGCCGGAGGGGGAACCCGTGACGCAGTGATCACGACGGCCGCCGATCGCGACGTCTACTCGTTCTCGTCAGCCGGCGGGCCGGTCAGCATCAGCGCCAACCCCACAGGTGTCAGCCCGAACCTCGACATCCAGATCGAACTGCTCGATGGCGGCGGCAACGTGATCACCTCGGCGAACCCGCCCTCGGTGATGATGTCGGACGACTACGCCGACGGGATGGCCGCCCAGCTGCGCACCTCACTGGGAGCCGGCACCTACTACGTGCGCGTCGACGGGGTCGGCAACGGCGACCCGGCATCCAGTGGGTACTCCGACTACGCGAGCATCGGGCGCTACCGGATCACGGTCGCCACCGGGGCCTCGGCCAACGCTGCTCCGTCAGCGGTTGCTGCCGCATCGAGTACCAGCGGGCGAGGGCCGCTGACCGTCACGTTCTCGAGTGCCGGATCGGTCGACTCCGACGGGGCGATCGTGGCGTACGCCTGGGACTTCGGCGACGGTTGGAGCTCGTCGGAGCCGAACCCGACCCACACCTACCCGGTGCCCTACGACTACCCCGTTCGCCTGACCGTCACCGACGATCAGGGAGTGACGGCCACCGCAGGCGTCACGATCAGCGTGACGAACTCCGGGAACCGGGTGTCGAGCCTGGAACTGTCGATGCGATCGAGATCATCCACCCGGAACTTCGCCACCTCGTCGGTCGTGATGACTTCCCCGACCGGTGGTCCGCTCGGGCGGGCCCTGGTCCTCGGTGCTTGGTCGGGGTCCGACAAGCGTTGGGTGCTCGGGATCACCGACGCCAACGGTGTGGTGACCTTCGATTCGTTGAACGCCAGCAAGTCGAGGGCCAACTACGGGTTCACGGTCCTGTGGGCCGGCTACCTGGAGTCACCCGATGACTGGACGGCGGCGGCGATGACGAGCGCCAAGGTCTGGAGCGGGGGACCGCAGTACTGGGCGGCGAGCTCACCGACCTGACACGCCGGTGACGCGCCCTGACGATCCCTGACCCCGATCGCAGGGGGAAGGTCGACGCCTGGCGTACCTTCGGTGCATGCAGGAACTCGATGTCCATCTTGGTGGTCGACGTCCGTTCGGTCTCGGCTACTGGCCCCTTCCCGAGGACGACCCGGGCGTCGAGATCCCCCGCGAGTCGATTCGAATCGTCACCGCTGATGGTGCGTTGGTGCGGGGCGTGCTGTGGACACCGCCGAACGGGAAGCGGTGGCACACCGCGGTGATCCTCAGCCACCCCCGTGGCGACTTCAGCGTGCACTACGCCTGCCCGCTGCTCGCCGCGGCCGGATATGCGGTGCTCGGCTTCGCCACCCGGTACCTGAACAACGACACCGATTGTCTGCACGAATCGTGCATCACCGATGTCCACGCTGCGCATGACGAGATGGTCCGTCGGGGCGCCGACGCAGTCGTGCTGCTCGGGAACTCCGGTGGCGGTTCGCTGATGGCGATGGCCCATGCCGAGCTCGGCATCGGCGCGGGGTGGATCGGGATGGCCGCGCATCCGGGCGAAGGGGTGTTCATGAACCAGGTGATCGATCCGTCGGTCGCCGACGAGCACGATCCCTTCAGCCGGGTCCCCGAGCTCGACATGTACGACCCCGACAACGGGTGGCGGCCCTGGCCGCAACCGTCCCACTACGACCCGGACTGGCTCGAGCGTTATCGCGCCGCCCAGCTGGCACGCGTCGATCGGCTCGACGCCATCGCACGCGCGATCGATCGAACGATCGACGGGAGCCGGGCAGCGGCTGCGGGGCGTCGACCCGGCGACCGATCCCCGTACGTGGCGTGATCTCCGGGCCCAAGCCGTGGCGACCGCGTACCTCACGATCTACCGCACGCTCGCCGACCCGGCGTACCTCGACCTCGCGATCGACCCCGATGACCGGCCGATGGGGTCGCTGTTCGCGTTCCCCGATCCCCTCGACGCGAACTACGGCCGCGGCGGGCTGGCCCGCACGATGACGGCGCGAGGTTGGCTGTCGACGTGGTCGGGGCGGTCGAGCAAGGCGCGTCTCGCCGACACCATGCCGCAGGTGACCGTGCCCACGATCCTGGTGCACCCCACCGCCGACACCGAGATCCGCGTGCGTCAGGCGCAGGAGATCGTGGCGGCGGCCGGAGCGGACGACGTCACCTACGTCGAGATGAAGGGTGCACCGCACTACCTCGAAGGGCACCGTCGTGAGGCCTTGGCGGTCGTCGCCGAATGGCTGGGGAAACGGTTCCCGTGATGGGCGCGCTGGTAACGTGGCCGATCGTTGTTCCGGACGGATGGACCGGATTCCTGGCCGGATTTCTGGGAGGTCGTGGTGGAACCGTCGTGGCAGCCTGATCCCACGGGAAGGCATCACTACCGCTGGTGGGACGGCGCGCAGTGGACGGACCAGGTGAGCGTCGACGGCGTGGTGTCCACCGACCCCGTCAACGCGCCGCCGGTCGAAGCGGTGCCTCCTGTTCCCGCTCCCGTGCCGTCCATGCCCCTGCCGGTTGTCGAGCATCCATCGCCAGTCGATCTCGGTGCGCCGTCCCCCGCCCCGCCCGCACCCGGACCGTTCGCGGGACCCGGAGGTCCACCCTTCGAATCACCGGTGTCGACCCCGATCGAACCGTTCACGGGCGCGTCGGCCGCACCGAAGCGTCGTACCGGCCTGTTCGTCGGCCTCGGCGTCGCCGCAGTGGTCGTGCTTGCCGGGATCGCCGTCGCCGCGCTCGCCGGTGGTGGCGGCGACGGTGGGTTCGGAGCGCGGGAGCTCGAGCTCGAAACCGACGACTCCTTCGTCACCCACGAGCTGAAGCTGTCGGCGGGCGACATCGTGCGGGTCCGGCTCGAGCCCAGCCGTCGGCTCGACACTGTCGGCGTGGTGCTCGTCGACCGCGACCTGGCCGACACGACCAGCGAGATCCTCGCCGAGGACTTCGCCGATGTCTTCACCGACGATGTCGACGCCGTCTACGACGACTTATTCACCGACGCGGAGGATCTCTTCAGCGATGGCGACGCGGAAGGCGAGTTCGACGATCTCGTCGTGTACTCGACCATCGACACCAGCTTCGAGGGCGACCCCGATGCCGATCTGATCGTGGCGTTCGAGGCTGGCACGTACACGCTGGTCATCCAGTCCGTGGAGAACAGCTCCAACGGACGGGTCCGCCTGATCGTGGAGAAGTCTGACGAACCGTTCGACAACGAGCGCGACGATCTCTCCGAGATCTACGACACCCGGTTCGGCTCCGAGGACTCGTTCTTCACGGATGACGACGAGTACACCCCGGAGGACTGAGCCGGTGCCGCCCGGGTGGCATGCGGACCCGACGCAACGCCATCACTACCGGTGGTGGGACGGCGTGGAGTGGTCCGATCAAGTGAGCGACTTCGGGGTCGTGTCGACCGACTCCGGGCCCGTGCCCGGCGTATCGACGGCTCGCTCGCCGGGTCGGGCGGCGCGGCCCGATTCGGGTCGCCTCGTGCTGCTCGCCGCGGCGGTGGGCATCGCGGTGGTCGTCACCGGGGTGTTCGTGGCCCTGTTCCGCGATTCGGCCACGGGCGGGTTCGGCGTGTCCACCGGGCAGATCGAGCGACGCGGTCGGTACTCGGTCGAACTGGTGCTCGAGGCAGGCGACATCGTGCGGGTGCGAGCCGAGCCCGAAGCGGGACTCGACGTCCAGTTGGGAGTGGTCATCGACCGTGCGGTCGCCGCCGATGCCGCGAACGACCTGACCCGCGACCACGCCAAGGAGCTCACGGAGCTCTATCCCCAGCTCGGGCCGCCCAGCGGACTCGACCCCGATCAGGTTCGGGAGGTCGTCTACGCCGACGCCGGGGACTTCTTCACCACGGGAGCCGCGGCTCGCGAGTTCGGGGCTCGCTACCTGGCATTGGCGGTCGATGACGCGTTCGATGGCGGCTTCGAGAGCGGTTACTTCGTCGCCGAAGCCCCCGGCACCTACACGCTGGTGGCGGCCGCTGTGAAGGGTGTCGGCGAGGTTCGGGTGGTCGTCGAGCGCGCCGACGAACCGTACGAGCGCGAGACCTACGCGGATGCCGAACTCTTCGCCACCGATCCGTTCTTCACCGACGACTTCTACACCGACGACGACCCGTTTCAGCCCGGCGCCTGACCCTCGACCCGGGCACCCCACCCCCTCCGCCCTCCGCCCTCCGCCCTCCGCCCTCCCGCCCTCCCGCCCTCGGCCAGGCGGCTTGCCACTGTTCTGCGGGGTCCTAGCCCCGCAGAACACTGCCAAGGGGGCCGGAGGTGCGTCACAGCTCGGTGAACCAGCCGAACGGGTAGCCGGGATCGGTCGACCAGGCGCTCCAAACCGGAACCAGGACGGCGAAGCCGGCGATCGCCACCACCACGGCCGAGGCCAGGGTGAGGTGGCGCCAGCGCCGCGGCAGGCGGACTGCGGTGCGCGCCAGCGCGATGGCGAGGAGCGGGATGAGGGTCACGCCGTAGAACGCGTAGCCGGGCCGACCGCCGATCACCCAGGGGAGCCACAGCGCGGCGATGCAACCGGCGAGCGTCAGATCGACGACGTCCCGGCGACGCAGCCCCGCCACCGCGACCGTCGCGGCGGACCCGAACCCGGCGAGCCAGATCACCGGGTTCCCGACGGCGATGATCCGCCGGACCGAGCCGTCCTCCACGCTCCCACACACCGGATCGCCTGATCCGTCGCAGGTCGACAACAACAGTCCGGTCGGGTGGGACTGCGTGATCCAGGTGAGCCCCGATGCCGCGAACCGGTTCCGCGGGTCGAGCGAGCGGTGGAATTCGAGGATCCGCCGGTGGTCGCGCACGATCGCTGTCGCTCGACCCGGCAGCGACGTGTCGCAGGTCTCGGCCCCCGCACACACCTCGCGCCGGACCCCGCTGTTCTCGAACGCGAGGACGGTCGGCACGTAACTGACGAGGTAGATCCCGGCTGGTACGGCAAGGAGGGTGACGACGGTGCGCCGCAGCTGGCGACGTCGCTCGGGCCCGGGCGGCCAGATGCCAGTGACCAAGCCGCAGAACACGACGAGGGCGACGACCGTCAGCGGCGCCGCCGACCACTTGGTCGCCAGCCCGGCACCGAGCGCGACCGCCGCCGTCCACGTCGCGCGGCGGCGCACGCGGTCGTCGAGCGGTCGAGCGGCCGACGAGAGCAGTGCGCCGACCGCAAGGGTTGCGAACACGGCGAGCAGCCCGTCGAGCAGTGCGAGTCGCCCGGTCGTGTAGGCGATGCCGTCGGTCGCCACGAGCAGTCCGGCGACCCCGGCCGCCATCAGCGACTCGGTGATTCGCCAGGCGACGACCACCGTGATCGCCGCCAGCATCGCGCCGGCCAGGAGCGGCACGATCCGCCACCCGATCGAGTCGAAGCCCAACGCCCGGACACCGGCTGCGAGCAGCCACTTCCCGAGCGGGGGATGCACGGTGTGGCCCCGCTCCACGCCTCCGTACGCGATCTCCCGGGCCTGGATCGCGTAGTACAGCTCGTCGAAGACCAAGACATCGGGCCGACCGAGCCCGAACATGCGTGACGCCCCGGTCGCCACCCCGACCCCGGTCGCCATCCCCCGAACCGCCCTCGGCACCCGGCGAAGCACGTGCGGGCGCTCGACGGGCGGGCGCCCGATGGGCGCAGGTTCGCTGGGCGCGGGTTCGCTGGGCGCGGGTTCGGCCGCCGGGGGTTGGGAGGGCGATGATTCGGTCGGCGGGGCCGTCGGATCAGGCACAGCGCGGTCTTCCATCACGGGCACTCTGACATCCGGACCCGCGGAGGAGGCGCCGCATCCCCGAAGTGGCCGGATCATGTCGCTTTGGCACTGGTTTCGGGGGCCAGGACCGCGCAGATCAGTGGCAAGGCCGCCGCGGCGTCGAGCGCGACCGGGCGAGCGCGGGCGGACGGGACGCGAAGCGCGACCGGGCGAGGGCCCTCGGGCGGCGGGTGGGCGGGGGCGGACACGCTCAACCGACGAGCGGTTGGCGGGCCTCACGTCGTTGCCACCAGAGCATCGATGCTGCGACGTAGAGCCAGGCGAGCAGGATGTCGAACACGTAGTGCTCGCCACCTTCGATGAGCGTGAAGGCCATCATCGCGGGGTAGAGCGCGAGCAGCGGGCGGGCCCAGCGCGGGGTCTGCGCCCAGAAGAACGCAGCGGCAAGACCGGCGAAGGCAGCGTGGAGCGACGGCAAGGCGGCGACGACGTTCACGGTCCGCTGGCCGAACTCGAAGACGCGGTCGGCGAAGTGCACGCCCAGGCGGCGCCACCCTCGGTTCGCCACCCTCGCGACCGGGCCGATCTCGCCGTTCTTGCTGGCCATCCACGGCGGCACCGTCGGCAGCAGGACGTAGGTGACGAGGCCGAGGCCGACCACGGTGAAGAAGCGCCGGCGCCAAGCGCGGAAACGTTCGCGGTTGCGGACCCACAACATCGCCGGGATCACGAACGGCACGACGAAGTGACTGGCGTACGTGAGTGCAATCGGCACCTCCCACCAGGCGACGTGGTTCCCGAACGGACCCAGCCACCGTTGGACCTCGACGTTCGGGACGCGGCCGACGAACAAGAACTTGTCGATCTCGATCGGCATGCGTACCTGGAGCGGCATGCCCACCTGGTCGGCGGCGCCGCGGGTGAAGTCGTAGGCGGTGAGGGCCAGCCCGTAGGGGAGCCAGTCGCGAAGGACGGGCACCACGCCGCCTCCGGGTCGGCCCAGTGTCGCCACGATCGCCGCACCCATCAGCCAAGCGAGGAGGATCGGACGTTCGAAGGTGAGCCCGGAGCGCCACGTCACGAGGATGAATGCCCCGCCGTACGCCCCACAGAGCACGCCGCGAACGGCCGGCGACACGACGAATCCGCCCCGTGAGCCAGCGGGGACACCGAGTGCTGCAGCGTCGAACTGGGTGTCGACCTCGGTCATCGATCGCCCCCGGCCGCGGCACAAGCCCGCAGGAACGGACGGATCGTCGACCAGCGCTCTGCCGACCGCTCGAGGCGTTCGCGGGTTTCGGCGAAGGCTTGCTCGGTGAGCAGGTCCGATTGGGCCGACGCGAGATCACCCTGGCGCGCCAGGATCGATGCGCACGTGCGAACGAGCACCGAGCTCTCCTCCTGGGGAGCCGGCGGAGCTGCACACCCGGCGGAGAACGTCATCACAGCGACCATGATCACCGCGAGCAGACCGGAAGTGGCGACGGGACGGATTCCGAAACGCTAGTCGCAGGATTCCCGAGCGGCTTGGAGAAACGCTCGATCTCCCGGTAGAGTCCACTGCTCGTGCGTTTCGGGCCACCTGCTCCGGTGGGCGGTCCATCACAGTAATTCGTTCTCAAGAGACGTCCGTGTGCGCCTCCAGCAGTGGTGGAGGGACCGCACGGCACAATCGATCGTGATGCTCCGCTGGCCTGTGCCGACGGAGCATTTGCGTGACAGGACTGCACTCGGGCCACCCGGTCCGGGCCGATTCAGACAGAGGCAGCCGTATGGCGACGAAAGCGATCGTCGGCGAAAAAGTTGGAATGACGCAGGTCTGGGGTGAGGGCAACCGCATCATCCCGGTCACGGTCCTGCGCGTGGAACCGGCTCGCATCGTGCAGGTGAAGACCTCCGAACGAGACGGCTACACCGCGATCCAGGTGACCTACGGCCAGAAGGACCCGAAGAAGCTCACGAAGCCCGAAGCCGGGCACTTCGCCCAGGCCGGCGTGGCCGCAGGGCGTCGGCTCGTCGAGCTGCGGCTCGATTCGGTCGACGGGCTCGAGGTCGGCCAGGAGTTCTCGGTCGACACCCTCGCCAGCGGCGAGCTCGTCGACGTGACTGCTGTCAGCCGGGGCAAGGGTTTCGCCGGGACCATGAAGCGTCACAACTTCTCTGGTCAGGGAGCCAGCCACGGTAACCACAAGCACCACCGTGCGCCCGGCTCGATCGGTTCCTGCTCGTTCCCGGGCCGCGTGCTCAAGGGCCTGAAGATGTCGGGCCACATGGGCCACGAGCAGGTCACCACCCTCAACCTCGAAGTGGTCCAGGCCGACACGGAGCGCAACTTGCTCCTGGTCAAGGGCTCGGTCCCCGGTCCGAACGGTGGCGTGGTCATCGTTCGCAACGCCGTGAAGGGCAAGAAGTGATGAGCAGCGTCACCGTGAAGAACCCCACTGGTGCCGATGCCGGCAAGGTCGAGCTGGCCGAGCACGTGTTCGGCATCCAGCCCAACGTGCCGGTCATGCACCAGGTGGTCGTGGCCCAGTTGGCTCGCCGCCGGGCCGGCACCCAGTCCACCAAGACCCGCGCCGAAGTGTCGGGTGGTGGCAAGAAGCCCTTCAAGCAGAAGGGCACCGGCAACGCCCGCCAGGGCTCGACGCGTGCGCCGCACTACAGCGGTGGCGGCATCGCCCTCGGGCCCAAGCCCCGCAAGTACGGCCAGAAGACCCCGAAGAAGATGATCAACCTCGCCATGCGCTCCGCTCTGTCCGATCGGGCGGCCGAGGGCAAGGTCGTCGTCGTGGATTCGTGGAACTGGGCCGAGCCGTCCACCAAGAGCGCGGCGGCTGCGCTCGCGGCACTCGGCGCCACCGGCAAGACGTTGGTCGTGCTGGGGCGTGACGAGCTGGTCGCCATCAAGTCGTTCCGCAACCTGCCCAACGTGCAGATCATCGAGGTGGGCGAGCTCAACGCCTACGACGTGCTGTGCAGCGATGTCGTCGTGTTCTCCCAGGCCACGCTGCCGACGGGCCCGACGAAGGACGAGAGCTGAGATGAAGGACCCCCGCGACATCATCATCGAGCCCGTGGTCTCCGAAAAGAGCTACGGCCTCATCGAGCAGGGCGTCTACACCTTCAAAGTCGACCCCCGCGCCAGCAAGCCCGAGATCCACGACGCCGTCGAGGCGATCTGGGGTGTGTCGGTCGTGAAGGTGAACACCCTGACCCGCAAGGGCAAGGTCACCCGGGCTCGCAAGAGCAACCGGTTGGGCAAGAAGCCCGATTCGAAGCGCGCCATCGTGACCCTTGCCCCCGGCAACGAGATCCCCCTGTTCGAGAGCTGAGCTGAACCATGCCTCTCCGCAAACGCAAGCCCACCAGCGCCGGCCGGCGCTTCCAGACGGTCTCGGACTTCTCGGAAGTCACCAAGACCACTCCGGAGCGCACGCTCGTCGTGCCGCTGCCGAACAAGGCCGGCCGCAACGTGTACGGCCGCATCACCTCGCGCCACCAGGGCGGCGGACACAAGCGCCAGTACCGAGTCATCGACTTCAAGCGGGTCAAGGACTCCGTGCCGGCCAAGGTCGCCGCCATCGAGTACGACCCCAACCGCACCTGCCGCATCGCCCTGCTCCACTACGAAGACGGCACCAAGGCGTACATCCTCGCCCCCAAGGGATTGAACGTCGGTGACAAGGTCTCGAGCGGCCACGGTTCTGACATCAAGCCCGGCTGCGCGCTGCCGCTGCGCTACATCCCGGTCGGGACCACGGTGCACAACGTCGAACTCCGCCCCGGTCAGGGTGGCAAGGTCGCCCGATCCGCTGGCATGAGCGTGCAGCTCGTCGCCAAGGAAGGCACCTACGCCACGCTGCGCATGCCCTCCACGGAGATGCGGCGTGTACCCATCGACTGCCGGGCCACGGTCGGCGAGGTCGGCAACAGTGAGCACGAGCTCATCAAGATCGGTAAGGCCGGTCGCGCCCGCTGGAAGGGCATCCGCCCCCAGAGCCGTGGCGTGGTCATGAACCCCGTCGACCACCCGCACGGCGGTGGCGAAGGCCGGACCTCGGGTGGCCGTCACCCGGTCTCGCCGTGGGGCAAGAAAGAGGGCCGGACCCGCAGCAAGAAGAAGCCGTCCCAGCAGCTCATCATCCGCCGGCGCCGTTCCGGCAAGGGTCGGAGGTAACCCCGATGTCGCGCAGCCTGAAGAAGGGCCCGTTCGTCGACGACCATCTGTTGAAGAAGGTCGACACGATGAACAGCGCCGGCGAGCGAAAGGTCATCAAGACCTGGTCCCGCCGTTCCACGATCATCCCCGACATGGTCGGGCACACCATCGCTGTGCACGATGGCCGCAAGCACGTCCCGGTCTACGTGACCGAGTCGATGGTCGGTCACAAGCTCGGCGAGTTCTCCCCCACGCGGACCTTCCGGTACCACGCCGGCCAGGAGAAGAACGCGAAGGGTCGCCGCTGATGACCGGCCCGAAGCGAAACGAAGGCGCCACCATCGTCGGTGAGCGCACCGGCACCAAGGCCACGGCGAAGTACTTGCGGTCGTCGGCCTACAAGGCCCGTGAGGTGCTCGACAAGATCAGGGGTCTCGACGTCCGTTCGGCCGACGAGTTCCTGCAGTTCACCGAGCGCGACATCGCCATCGACGTGCGCAAGGTGCTCGCCTCGGCCGTCGCCAACGCGGTGCACAACGACGAGTTGGACCCCGACGATCTCTACGTGAGGGCCTGCTTCGCCGATGAGGGCCCCACGCTCAAGCGGTTCCGCCCCCGGGCCCGCGGCCGTGCTGCTCGTATCCGCAAGCGCACCAGCCACATCACCGTGGTGGTCGACACCATGACCGACCAGATGCTCGCCCGGCGCTCCGCCAAGGAAGCCGCCCGGCCCACCACCGGTCGTATGCCCTCGAACGCCGCTGCGGCTCGCCGCGCTCGTGTCGAGCAGAGCCGGGCTGCTGCCGCCGCCCGGGCCGAGGCTGCCGACGAGAAGTCCGATTCGGACAAGCCGCAGTTGAGCAAGCCCGACACGGGCAAGATCGACACCGGCACGCCCGATACCGGGACCGTCGAGGACGACTCGATCGAGACGTCAGGCGTGGAAGCGCCGTACGGCGAGGGCAGCGCCGCCCCGCTCGAGGATGGTTCGCAGCCCGACGGGTTCCCGATCAAGGGGAATGCGGATTCGATGCTCTACCACGTGCCCGGAAGCTCGTTCTACGAGCGGACGGTGGCCGAGGTGTGGTTCGCGACCGACGACGCTGCCGAGGCTGCGGGCTTCTCGAAGCCCAAGTCCCAGCAGAAGAACGACGACGAACCCAGCGCTACGGAGGAGGAGGCCTGATGGGCCAGAAGGTCAATCCCTACGGCTTCCGCCTCGGCATCACCACCGAGTGGAAGAGCCGCTGGTTCAGCGATCGCCAGTACAAGGAATACCTCACCGAGGACTGGAAGATCCGCGACTACATCATGGGTCTGCTCCCCGACGCGGCGATCAGCCGCATCGAGATCGAGCGCACCCGCGACAAGCTGCGAGTCGACGTGCACACGGCTCGTCCGGGCATCGTCATCGGTCGTCGCGGTGCCAAGGCCGATGAGTTGCGTTCGGGGCTCACCACCATCACGGGCAACAACAAGGTGCAGTTGAACATCGTCGAGATCAAGACTCCTGAGCTCGACGCGGCCTTGATCGCCCAGGGTGTGGCTGACCAGCTCGCCAACCGCATCGCCTTCCGGCGAGCGATGAAGCGAGCCGTGCAGAACGCCCAGAAGGCCGGCGCGCTCGGCATCCGGGTCCAGTGTTCCGGTCGACTCGGCGGCGCCGAGATGAGCCGCACCGAGTGGTACCGCGAAGGTCGCGTGCCGTTGCACACGCTGCGCGCCGACATCGACTACGGCTTCCGCGAAGCCCGCACCGGCTCCGGCCGCGTGGGCGTCAAGGTCTGGATCTACAAGGGCGACATCCTCCCGTACAAGCCGCAGACCGACGACAAGGTCATCCGCGAAGCAGCGATGGCCGTCGGCGAGGCCACCGGACTTGCCGGCCCGCCCCGCAAGGTCGTGTCGTCGGCGACGCGCAAGAAGGCCGACGAGGCCGAGCTCGAAGCAACTCCGCTCCTGAAGGAGGCCGATCCCGAGATCGAGCGCCTCCTCGCCGAGGAAGAGGAGATCGAGCGTCGCATCCACGAGAGCCACGAGACTCCCCACTTCCGTGGGAACGAGGACTGATCCGCCATGTTGATGCCCCGCAGGGTCAAGCACCGCAAGGTGAACCGCGGCCGCACCCGAGGTCTCTCGAAGGGTGGCAACGAACTCGCATTCGGCGAGTTCGGCATCCAGGCGCTGGAGCCCGGTTGGATCTCCGCCCGTCAGATCGAAGCCGCACGTATCGCCATGACCCGTCACATCAAGCGTGGCGGCAAGGTGTGGATCAACGTGTTCCCGGACAAGCCGGTCACCAAGAAGCCGGCCGAGACCCGCATGGGTTCGGGCAAGGGCAACCCGGAGTTCTGGGTCGCAGTGGTCAAGCCCGGTCGTGTGATCTTCGAGCTCTCCTACCCGAACCCCGAGATCGCCCGCGAAGCCATGGAGCGCGCGGTGCAGAAGCTCCCGATCAAGGCCCGTGTGATCACCCGGGCGGAAGGGGTCTGAGATGGCGAAGTCGACCAGGAGAACTCGCCGAGCTCGACCTCGGCGGCCTCGTGGAGGAGCTCCGCGAGACCAAGCAGGAAGCGCTGAACCTGCGCTTCCGCAATGCCACCGGCCAGCTCGACAACAGCGCCGCGATCAAGTCCACCCGACGTCAGATCGCTCGCATCAACACCCTCATCCGGGCCAAGGAGATCGCGGCAGCCGAGGGCGCAGGAAGTGGGAAGTGATGACTGAGATCGAGACCTCGACCGAGCGCAGTGCCCGCAAGGTCCGCGAAGGCGTCGTCGTGTCCGACAAGATGGACAAGACCGTCACCGTCGCGGTGATCGAGCGGGTACGCCACCCCAAGTACGCCAAGTTCGTGATGGTGACCAAGAAGCTGTACGCCCACGACGAGGCCAACGACGCCAACATCGGCGACAGGGTTCGGGTCATGGAGACCCGTCCCATGTCGAAGCAGAAGCGCTGGCGCCTGGTGGAAGTCCTGGAGCGTGCGAAGTGAGCCGTAGGCGAACCATCAGCACGGTGATCCGTCTTGTCGCAGCTGTGCGGCAGGGATTGGGGGATTCCCGATGATCCAGCAGGAATCCCGACTTCGGGTGGCCGACAACAGTGGCGCCAAAGAAGTCCTCTGCATCAAGGTACTCGGCGGCACTCGCCGTCGGTACGCCTCGATCGGGGACATCTTCGTCGCCACCGTGAAAGACGCCATCCCTGGTGCGGCTGTGAAGAAGGGCGACGTCGTCAAGTGCGTCGTCGTTCGCACGAAGAAGGAAAAGCGCCGTCCCGACGGCAGCTACATCCGCTTCGATGAGAACGCCGCCGTACTGATCAAAGACGATCAGTCGCCGCGTGGCACCCGGATCTTCGGTCCGGTCGGCCGCGAGCTGCGTGACAAGAAGTTCATGCGGATCGTCTCGCTCGCCCCGGAGGTGCTCTGAGATGAAGTTGAAGAAGGGTGACCCGGTGATCGTGATCACCGGGAAGAACAAGGGCCACGAGGGCGACATCGCCCAGGTGTTCCCCACCAAGAACCAGGTCATCGTGCACGGCGTCAACACGGCCAAGCGTCACCAGAAGGCGCGCAAGGCCAACGAGCAGGGCGGCATCATCGACAAGGACATGCCGCTCGATGCATCGAACGTGATGTACGTGCACAAGGGAAAGCCGACCCGCCTCGGCTACCGGATCGAAGACGATGGCACCAAGGTCCGAATCGCGAAGCGCACGGGAGAGGTGATCAAGTGAGCGCGACCACCACCGCGGCAGCAACCACGCCCCGGCTCAAGCAGCACTACCAGGAAACGGTGCGTCACGCGCTCAAGGAGCAGCTCGCCGTACCCAACGTGATGCAGGTCCCGAAGCTCGACAAGATCGTGGTGAACATGGGCGTCGGACGCGCCACTCAGCAGCCATCGCTGCTCGAGGGTGCGGTGAAGGACCTCACTGCCATCACTGGTCAGAAGCCGATCGTGACCAAGGCCAAGACTTCGGTTGCGGCGTTCAAGTTGCGTGAAGGGCAGTCGATCGGCTGCAAGGTCACGCTTCGGGGCGATCGCATGTGGGAGTTCCTGGATCGGCTCATCGCCGTTGCGATCCCCCGCATCCGTGACTTCCGCGGACTACCGGCCCATTCGTGGGACGGTCGGGGTAACTACACGTTCGGCGTCAACGAGCAGACGATCTTCCCCGAGATCGACTACGACCGCATCGACACGACTCGTGGGATGGACATCACCATCGTCACCACGGCCGTCGACGATGCGGGCGGGAAAGCGCTCCTCGACGCCTATGGCTTCCCCTTCAAGAAGGGTGCAGACGCCGGTCCGGCGCCGAAGAAGAAGCGTCGTGGTCCTGTGCGCGGCGGCCCCAAGGGCAAGCCGCAGGCCAAAGCCGCCGCCGGCGGCAAGAAGAAGAAGTGACGAGAGAGGGCTGTAGGAAATGGCCAAGAAGGCGCTGATCAACAAAGCGCAGGCGAAGCCCAAGTACAAGGTTCGCGCCTACACCCGATGCCGCCGGTGCGGCCGGTCTCGCTCGGTGTTCCGCAAGTTCGGCTTGTGTCGCATCTGCCTGCGCGAACTCGTGCACGCGGGTGAAGTTCCGGGCGTTACCAAGGCGAGCTGGTGAGGCGAGAGAATGCTGACTGATCCCATCGCCGACATGCTCACCCGCATCCGCAACGCCAATGTGGCGATGCACGATGAGGTGCCCATGCCTGCATCCAAGCAAAAGATCGCGCTCGCCAAGATCCTCGAGGACGAGGGCTACATCACGGGTTTCGCCGTGGCGCCTTCCACCAAGGGTCCGGGCGACGTGCTCACCGTGAAGATGAAGTACTCGCCCGAACGTGCTCGCACGATCGCTGGCTTGCGCCGCATCTCGACTCCTGGGTTGCGGGTCTACCGCAACTCGAAGGCCGTTCCCCGAGTTCTCGGTGGCCTCGGAGTTGCCGTTCTGTCCACCAGCCAGGGGCTCATGACCGACCGCGAGGCGCGCAAGCGCAACGTGGGCGGCGAGGTCCTCTGCTACGTCTGGTGACGAGGGAGATCTGCAATGTCTCGAATCGGTAAGAGTCCGATCGCTGTGCCCGGTGGTGTCAACGTCGACATCACCGAAGGCACTGTCACCGTGAAGGGCCCCAACGGCACGTTGTCGCGGGTCCTTCCCGGTGAGATCACCGTCCGCCAGGACGGCGAGGTGCTGCTGGTCGAGCGTCCGAACGACGAGCGTCAGAACCGTGCCCTGCACGGCCTGACCCGCACGCTGGTCGCCAACATGGTCCAGGGCGTCACGGGTGGTTTCACCCGTGAGCTCGAGATCGTGGGAGTCGGCTATCGCGCCGAGGCCCAGGGCCCTGGCGCGCTGAAGATGGCGCTCGGCTTCAGTCACCCCGTCATCGTCGAGGCGCCCGAGGGTGTCACGTTCGAGGTGCCCCAGCCCACCCGAGTGGTGGTCAAGGGCATCGACAAGGAGAAGGTCGGCCAGGTGGCCGCCAACATCCGTTCGCTCCGCAAGCCCGAGCCCTACAAGGGCAAAGGTGTCCGTTACGCCGGCGAGAAGATCCTCCGCAAGGCCGGCAAGGCTGGGAAGAAGTAGTCCATGAGCTCGATGTCGCAGAAACGTCGCGAGGCTCGCATCCGCAAGCACGGTCGGGTTCGCAAGAAGATCCACGGCACGGCCGAGCGGCCGCGCCTGGCCGTGTTCCGGTCGAACAAGCACCTCACCATCCAGGTGATCGACGACGATGCCGGTCGCACGATCGCTGCGGTCTCGACCGTCGAGCCCTCGATGAAGGGTGATGGCGGAACCGGTTCGAAGGTGGGCGCCGCCCGCGCCGGTACCTTGGTCGCCGAGCGCGCCAAGGCGGCGGGTATCACGAAGGTTGTATTCGATCGAGGTGGGTTCCTCTACCACGGTCGTATCGCTGCGGCAGCAGACGCTGCCCGGGAAGCTGGTTTGGAGTTCTGATGGCAACGATCGACACCGCCAATCTGCGCGAGTCCCGCGGTCATCGCCATCAACCGCGTGGCCAAGGTGGTCCAGGGCGGACGACGTTTCTCGTTCACCGCGCTCGTGGTGGTCGGCGACGGCAACGGCCATGTCGGCCTGGGCTACGGCAAGGCCAAAGAAGTGCCCCTCGCCATTCAGAAGGGCACCGAAGAGGCGAAGAAGAACCTCTTCGCCGTGGCGCTCGCCGGATCGACGATCACGCACCCGACCATCGGCGTCCTCGGCGCCGGTCGGGTGATGCTCAAGCCGGCTGCTCCCGGTACCGGCGTCATCGCCGGTGGCGCAGCCCGCGCCATCCTCGAGGAAGCCGGTATCCACGACGTCCTCGCCAAGTCGCTCGGTTCGTCGAACGCGATCAACGTCGCTCGCGCCACCATCGAGGGCCTCAAGGGGCTGCAGCGTCCCGACGAGGTCGCCAAGCGTCGCGGCCTTCCGGCCGACACCTTCGTCCCGAAGGGCATGCTGCGCGCCTACAACGAGCGTCAGAAGCAGATCGCTGCCGGAGAGGTCCACTGATGGCCGAGAACCAGATCCGCGTCACCCAGGTCCGGTCACAGATCGCGACCAAGCCGAAGGCCCGGGGCACCATGCGTGCGCTCGGTCTGAAGAAGATCGGCGATACCAACACCCTTCCCGATCGTCCCGAGATCCGCGGGATGATCGCCCGAGTTCCCTACCTCATCACGGTGGAAGAGCTCGGCGCCGACAGCACGGAGAACTGACATGCGTGTCGACCAACTCGCTCCCGCACCCGGTGCGGTCAAGAAGGCCAAGCGCGTCGGGCGCGGCATCGGCGGCAAGGGCGGCAAGACCGCCGGCCGCGGCACCAAGGGCCAGTACGCCCGCAACACAGTGGCGCGCGGCTTCGAAGGTGGCCAGATGCCGTTGAAGCAGCGAGTGCCGAAGCTCAAGGGCTTCAACAACCCGTTCCGCGTGGAGTACCAAGCGATCAATCTCGACACGCTCAACGAGCTCGATGTCACCGATGTCGACCCGGCGGTGCTCGTGGCCAAGGGTGTCGCCCACAAGGGCGCCTTGATCAAGGTGCTCAACCGGGGCGAGCTCACCAAGGCGATGAACGTCACCGCGCACGGCGTGTCGAAGGCCGCCTCCGAAGCGATCGTCGCGGCGGGTGGCACCGTCACCGTGCTGCCGTCGCCGTTCCGGGTCCGTCCGCCTGCTCGGGGCAACCAGTTCACCAACCGGTGAACTGGGTCGGCCGATAACGACCGACTAGCGTCCGGGCACCCGGCCGAGCCCTGAAGGAGTAGTCGTGCTGGCGAACCTGAAGAACATCTTCAAGGTCCCCGACCTTCGCAACAAGATCTTGTTCACGTTCCTCTGCGTCGCCATCTACCGGATGGGCGCGGCCATTCGGGTACCTGGGATCGACAACGAAGCCGTCGATCAGCTCCGATCGGTCGCTCGCAGCCAAGGCGCCATCGGCTTCTTGAACCTGTTCTCGGGCGGGGCGTTCGAGAGCTTCGCGATCTTTGCGCTCGGGATCATGCCCTACATCACGGCCAGCATCATCATGCAGGTCCTCGGTGTGGTGATCCCCAAGCTCGAGGAGTGGCAGCAGCAAGGCGCGGTCGGCCAGCGCAAGATCACGCAGTGGACCAGGTACCTCGCCATCGCCATCGCACTGCTGCAGGCCACCGGGCTCACGTTCGTGTTCGGCCAGGGCCGCGGCCGGGCGTTCTTCGGCGCCGCCGGCAACGTGCCCGACATCGTGCTGCTCCCCGACTTCATGCCCCGAGCGCTGATCGTCATTCCGTCGCTGGTCGCGGGCACCGCGCTGTTGATGTGGATCGGCGAGATGATCAGCCAGCGCGGCATCGGCAACGGGATGTCGATCGTGATCTTCGCATCGGTGGTCAGCGGTCTGCCGTTCGGCTACTACTCCATCCTCCAGGAGAAGAAGTGGTTCGTCTTCGCCGTGATGGTGGTGGTGTCGCTGCTGATCCTGGTGGCCATCGTGCGGATCGAGCTCGGGCAACGACGAATTCCCGTGCAGTTCGCCAAGCGGGTCGTCGGGCGGCGCATGTACGGCGGCCAGAACACCTACATCCCGCTGAAGGTCAACCAGGCCGGCATCGTGCCGATCATCTTCGCCAGCTCGATCCTGTTGTTGCCTGTGCTGCTGAGCAACATCGTGGGAGCCGGCAAGGATCCCGACAAGGGCATCCGCTCCGCGATCTCGCGGTTCATCAGCGACAACATCATCAACAGCCAGAGCGTCTTCTACGTCGCAGTGTTCGCGATCATGGTGATCGCCTTCGCGTACTTCTACAACGCCATTGCCTTCGATCCGATCAAGCAGGCCGATCAGATCCGCAAGCAGGGCGGTTTCATCCCGGGGATCCGTCCCGGTCCTCAGACCGAGCGCTACCTCGCCAAGACGGTGAACCGCATCACCCTTCCCGGCGCCCTCTTCATCGCCGCGATCGCCATCATGCCGTACATCATCGTGTGGATCGGCGATGTCCAGAACTTCCCCTTCGCCGGCACGACGGTCCTCATCGCCGTAGGTGTCGCCCTCGAGCTGATGCGCCAGATCGACAGTCAGCTCATGCTGCGCAACTACGAGGGCTTCCTGCAGTGATCGTGGTCCGCCGGGTCGGAAGGCGGATTGCGACAGCATGATTCCTGGCGCTCGTCTGGTGATCCTCGGCCGGCAAGGCGCGGGGAAAGGCACGCAATGCACCCGGTTGTCGCGTCACTACGTCGTGCCTCACATCTCGACGGGCGACTCGCTGCGTGCCGCCGTTCGCGAAGGCACCGCGATGGGAAAGGCCGCTCGCGACATCATGGATTCGGGCGGCCTGGTGGGCGACGAGATCATGATCGGGATCGTCGAACAACGTCTCGCCCGCGACGACGCCCGCACTCGCGGGTTCATCCTGGACGGGTTCCCTCGAACCGTCGGCCAGGCGGTGGCGCTCGATGAGCTCATGCTGCGCCAGAACAAGCCGATCGATGTGGCCATCGATCTCGACGTACCCCGTGAGTTGGTCCTCGATCGGATCTCGGCCCGGCGGGTGTGTCGTGACTGCGGCACCAACTACACCGCCACGCCGTCGAGTCCGAACCCGTGGATCTGCGATGTCTGCGGCGGCGATGTCGTCCAACGCGACGACGACACGCCCGATGCCGTCAACCAACGGCTCGACCTGTACGAATCCCAGACCTCGCCACTGATCGACTACTACGGCGACAAGGGCCTGCTGGCAGTGATCAACGGGGTGGGTCATCCCGACGACGTGCTCAAGCGATTGATCGACTCCATCGATCGCCGCCGCCGGCCAGTGATCTGACGCCGCATGCGGCGCGTGCCGGTTCGAGCCGGAGACGAGCTGGCTGCGATGCGGCGCGCCGGTCGGGTGGTCGCCGAGATGCACGAGCGGATCCGGCACGCACTGAAGCCCGGGTGCACCACGGGTGAGCTCGATCTGATCGCCCGATCAGTGCTCGCCGAACGGGGCGCGACGTCCAACTTCCTCGGCTACCACGACTATCCGGCGGTGATCTGCGCCTCGGTGAACGAACAAGTCGTCCATGGCATCCCGGGGGACCGGGTGTTGATCGACGGCGACGTCGTATCGATCGACTGCGGTGCGATCGTCGATGGTTGGCACGGCGACGCTGCTTTCACCGCGGGGGTCGGAACCATCTCCCAGGCTGCGATGCGCTTGATCGAGGTGACCGAGGCCGCTCTCGCGGCCGCCATCGCCCAGATGGTGCCAGGCAACCGGGTCGGCGACGTCAGTCACGCGGTCGAGTCTCTTGCCGACCAGCGAGGCTTCGGCGTGGTCGATGGCTACGGCGGGCACGGCATCGGCCGGGCGATGCACGAGGAGCCCGACGTACCCAACATCGGCCGGCGGGGCCGCGGGCCGCGGCTCGCCGTGGGCAGCGTGCTCGCCATCGAGCCGATGCTCGTCGTGGGTGATCCCGAAGTGGTGGAGCTCCCCGACGGCTGGACCGTGGTCACCGTGGCCGGCGGGCTGGCCGCCCACGCCGAGCACACCGTCGCCGTGACGGAGCACGGCCCCGAGATTCTGACTCGCTGAACAGCGCCGCACGCCGACCCCTCGGTCGAGCGCCCGGGTCGACCGGTGCGCTAGAACACCACCGCTGGTGGGTCGGGCATCGGGCTTCGATCCGCAGGCTCGAGGGGGATGGAATGGATCGGCGACAGTTCCTTCGACGGGGAATCGGAGCAGTCGGCGCCGGAGCCGTGCTCCCGACTGTGGCGATGGCCGCGTCGGCCGGCGCCGCGGCGACCCCGACGGCCACGCCCGGCGTGAGCCCGTACGGCCCGCTGCGAACCGAGCCCGACGAGAACGGCGTGCTGCTCCCTGAGGGCTTCACGTCCCGGGTCATCGCGGTGGCAGGTGAGCCGGTTGCCGGAACCGACCATGCCTGGCACCTGTTCCCCGATGGTGCGGCGACCTTCGACGACGGTGAAGGCGGTTGGTACTACACCTGCAACAGCGAGGTGTTCGACGGTATGAAGCCCGATTCCGGAGGGGTCTCGGCGATCCACTTCGACGCCGACGGCAACGTGCTGGCCGCCTACCCGATCCTCGAGGGCAGCAACTCCAACTGTGCGGGCGGCCCCACGCCGTGGGGCACCTGGCTGAGCGGGGAGGAGAACTTCGCCGAGCAGGGCCGCATCTGGGAGTGCGATCCCACCGGAACGAAGGCAGCGGTGGCTCACGAGGCGATGGGACGCTTCGCCCATGAGGCTGCGGCCGTCGACCCCGTCGACGAACGGGTCTACCTCACCCAGGATCATCCGGAGGGGCTCGTCTACCGCTTCACCCCGACTGCCTATCCAGACCTGTCGGCGGGCACCCTCGAAGCGTGCATCGTCGCGCCGGACGGCGGCGTCTCCTGGGGGCCCGTCGCCGATCCATCCGGTGCGACTGCCCCGACCCGGACCCAGGTCCCCGGCGCCACCGTCTTCCCGGGCAACGAGGGCATCTGGTACCACGACGGATGGGTGTACTTCACTGCCAAGATCGATCACACCGTGCACGGCATCGACCTGCGAGCCCAGACCTACCAGCTGATCTGGAGGGGCGATCCCGATGGTCTGGGGGTGGAAGCGGCGGTGCTCTCCGGGGTCGACAACATCACCGTCGATGCCGGGAGCGGCGACCTGCTCGTGGCCGAGGACGGGGGCAACATGGAACTGGTGATCATCACGCCCGACGGCTCGGTGGCTCCGTTCCTCCGGGTCGTCGGTGTCGGACACGAGGGTTCCGAGATCACCGGACCCGTGTTCTCCCCTCGCCGCGACCGGCTCTACTTCTCGTCGCAGCGGGGTCCCACGCCCAAGTCGTGGGGCGACGTGCTCGAGGGAATGGACACCACCGTTTTCCAGGGCGGTGTCACCTTCGAGATCAGCGGACCGTTCCGGGGCCTCGTCGAAGCCCCCGCACCCACCACCACCACGGTCACTGAGACCACCACCGCCGAGACCGCCGCGCCGAGCGAGCCGCCGACGAGCGAACCCGCAACCACCGCGGCCGCTTCACCCGTCACCACACTGCTCAACGTTGCTGGCACCACGGCGGCGCCTTCTGACGTGGACACCGGCGACGATGGCGGGGGCGGAGCCGCGCTCGGTATCGGGATCGGGCTCGGGGTGGCCGCCGTTGCCGTGGGGGGCGCGGTCGCGATCCGGCGTCGTTCGGGAGCAGCTGACGGCGGGTGATGATGGGCGGGTCCTCCGCCACGCAGGTGAATGCCCGGGCCGGGCCCGGGGGCGGTGCTACGTTTTGTTCGGCAACCCCTCTCGATCGAGCGCGAGGTGGGACTTGGCGTTGCCTTTCCCCGGCGGTAGCATCGTCCCTCGGCCCTGCAGGACCTTGCACGCGATTTGGCGCGTGCGGCGGCTCTGTCGGGTGGCCCGTGTCCGATCGCCGAAGGAGCCAGCCCTGCCCAAGCCCAAGGAAGACGCCATCGTGCTCGAGGGCACGATTCTCGAATCGCTCCCGAACGCGATGTTCCGGGTCGAGCTGGAGAACGGCCACAAGGTCCTGGCGCACATCTCCGGAAAGATGCGCATGCACTACATCCGCATCCTCCCGGGGGACAAGGTGCAGGTCGAGCTCACCCCGTACGACCTCTCCCGAGGCCGTATCACCTACCGCTACAAGTGAGCCCCGCATGAAGGTCCGCCCGAGCGTCAAGAAGATCTGTGAGAAGTGCAAGGTGATCCGCCGGCACGGCCGCGTGATGGTCATCTGCGAGAACCCGCGCCACAAGCAGCGGCAGGGCTAGTCGGTCCGGGAAGAAGAGGAACACGAATCCATGGCACGTATCGCCGGCGTCGACATCCCCCGTGAGAAGCGGTTGGAGATCTCGCTCACCTACATCTTCGGGATCGGCAAGCCGACCGCCCAGAAGATCTGCGCAGACCTCGGGCTCGACCCGAACACCCGGGTCCGCGACATGACCGAGGACGAGGTCAACCGCATCCGCGTCTGGGTCGACCAGAACATCACCGTCGAAGGTGATCTCCGGCGCGACGTCCAGCAGGACATCAAGCGCAAGATCGAGATCGGTTGCCTCCAGGGCATCCGGCATCGCAAGGGCCTCCCGGTGCGCGGACAGCGAACCCACACCAACGCCCGGACTCGTAAGGGTCCGAAGAAGACCGTCGCCAACAAGAAGAAGGCCGTGAGGAAGTAACGCGATGGCCAAGCCGAAGCCGGGGGGCCGTCGCCCCCGCAAGCGCGAGCGCAAGAACGTCACGTTCGGCGTCGTGCACATCAAGAGCTCCTTCAACAACACGATCGTGTCGGTCACCGACGCCGAGGGGAACGTCATCTCCTGGGCCTCGGCCGGCAACGTGGGGTTCAAGGGTTCCCGCAAGTCCACGCCGTTCGCCGCGCAGCTGGCCGCCGAAAAGGCGTGCAAGGCTGCGATGGAACACGGCCTGCGCCGCGTCGAAGTCCAGGTGAAGGGTCCCGGCTCCGGCCGCGAGACCGCCATCCGGTCGATCCAGAACACCGGCATCGAAGTGTCCTCCATCAAGGACGTCACGCCGGTTCCGCACAACGGCTGCCGCCAGCCCAAGCGGCGTCGGGTCTGAGGTAGCACGATGGCTCGTTACACCGGTCCCAAGGTCAAGCTGTCCCGGCGGCTCAGCACCAACATCTTCGAGAACGAAAAGGGTCGCAAGGCGCTCGAGCGCCGGCCCTTCCCGCCAGGCGCCCACGGGCGCACCCGTCGCCGCAACAACGGCTCGGAGTACCTCGCTCAGCTGCAGGAGAAGCAGAAGGCGAAGTACATCTACGGCGTGCTCGAGCGGCAGTTCCGCAACACCTACGAAGAGGCTGTCCGCCTCGCCGGCCCGACCGGTGAGAACCTGCTGCGCCTCCTCGAACAGCGGCTCGACAATGTGGTCTACCGCGCCGGGTGGGCAGCCACTCGTCCGCAGGCCCGCCAGCTCGTGAGCCATGGTCTGATCCAGATCAACGGCAAGCGGGTCAACATCCCGAGCTACCGCGTCCGCAAGGGCGAGGTCATCGGGTTGTCGCCCAAGGCGAAGGCCATGATCATCGTCCGGCACAACATCGACACCCTCGATCGCTCGCTCGTGGGTTGGTTGGAAACCGGAGACGGCGGCCAGCAGGTCACCGTTCGCGACTTGCCCCAACGCGATCACATCGACGTTCCGGTGCGCGAGTCGCTCATCGTCGAGCTCTACTCCAAGTAACCGATCGAGCGGGAAGGAAACGAGGACACCACCATGCTCGTCATCCAGCGACCCACCGTCGAGGCTCTCGGCGATGAGGAGGGCAACCGGCAGCGATTCGCGATCGGTCCGCTCGAGCCGGGGTTCGGCTACACGATCGGCAACTCATTGCGGCGAACGCTGCTGTCGTCGATCCCAGGCGCGGCGGTCACCACCGTGCGCTTCGACGACGCCCTCCATGAGTTCGACACCATCACTGGTGTGACCGAAGATGTCACCGACGTCATCTTGAACCTGAAGGACGTCGTGCTCACCTCGACGTCGGACGAGGTCGTCGTGCTCCGGCTCGATGTCCGGGGTCCGGCCGAGATCAGCGCGGCCGACATCAAGTGCCCGACGGAGGTCGAGATCCTGAATCGCGACCTGCACATCGCGACGCTCAACGCCAAGGGCCGACTCGCTGTCGACCTCACGGTCGAGCGGGGCCGGGGCTACATGTCGAGTGACCGCGAGATCCAGAACCGCACCATCGGGGTCATCCCGATCGATGCGATCTTCTCGCCGATCCGCCGGGCGAACTTCGAAGTCGAACCCACTCGCGTGGAGCAGTCGACGAACTTCGATCGCCTCATCGTCGACATCGAGACCGATGGGTCGATCACGCCCCGCGAGGCGCTGGCTTCGGCTGGTGCGACGCTGCGCTCGCTCGTCGATCTCGTCGCCGGTCTGTCCGACGAGCCGCAGGGCCTCGAGCTCGGTGAAGTGGTCGGCGCCAATGCCGGCTCGCCCGACCTCGACCTGCCGATCGAAGACCTCGACCTGTCCGAGCGTCCCCGCAACTGCTTGAAGCGGGCCCAGATCAACACCATCGGCGAGCTGCTGACCAAGACCGAGGACGACCTGCTCAACATCACGAACTTCGGGCAGAAGTCACTCGACGAGGTCAAGCAGAAGCTCGACGAGCGCGGCCTGACGCTGCGCGGCTGAGGAGAACCACACCATGCCTGCCACCCCTCGCAGGGCGCGTTCCTTCGGGAAAGACGCCCATCACCAGCGACTGATGATGGCCAACCTCACTGCGTCATTGATCGCCGCTGAAGCGATCGTGACCACCGAGGCCAAGGCCAAGGCCCTGCGGCCCATCGCGGAGAAGCTCATCACCAAGGCCAAGAAGGCCCAGGAGGGCGACCCCACCCGGGTGCACCGGATCCGCCAGATCCAGGGCTACCTGAACGACAAGGAAATGACGAACAAGCTCGTCAACGACGTGGCCACTCGTTACCTCGAGCGCCCCGGCGGGTACCTGCGCATCTACAAGCTCGGCCCGCGCCACGGCGACAACGCGCCGATGGCTCGCGTCGAGCTCGTCTGACGAACCTGCACCGATCAACGGTGTGAGATCCCGGGTCCCCACGGACCCGGGATCTCGTCGTTTTCCACCGCTACCGTGCTGGCCATGGCCAATGCGAGGTTGCTCGTCGCCTATGACGGAGCGGCGTTCCACGGGTTCGCGCCCAACGAGGGGGTGGCGACCGTCGCCGGTGCGTTGAGCGACGCCATCGGCCGCATCGCAGGTGAACCGATCACCCTCACCGGTGCCGGCCGCACCGATGCGGGGGTCCACGGGTGGGGTCAGGTGGTCACTCTCGAGCTGTCTCAAGAAGTCGATCTGGCAAACCTGCAGCACCGGCTCAACCGGATGCTGGGCCCGGCGATCGCAGTCCGGGCCGCCGAATGGGCACCGGCCGATTTCGACGCCCGCTTCTCGGCGACATGGCGCCACTACCGCTACCACCTCTGGAACGACCCGGTCCCTCATCCGTTGCTGGCCCCGACCACCTGGCACGTCCCCGTGCCGCTCGACCTCGATGCAATGCGTTTGGCGGGCGACCCGTTCATCGGTGAACACGACTTCTCGACGTTCTGCCGTCGACCCAAGCCAGCTCCAGGGCACGAGGCCCCTTCGATGCGTCGTCGAGTGTTGCTCACACGTTGGACCGAGCCCGAGGCCCACCTCCTGCGGTTCGAGATCCGGGCCAACGCGTTCTGCCATCAGATGGTGCGTTCGATCGTGGGCACGATGGTCGACGTCGGTCTCGGCCGTCGGCACGCCGGCGACATCACCGAGATGCTGCGAGCGCGAGACCGGCAGCTCGCCGGCCAGGTCGCGCCGCCGCACGGTTTGGTCCTCTGGGAAGTCGGCTACTGAGGGCCGCCCAGGGATCCTTGACATCGATGCGCGGATCTGTTTGCCGTTTCGTCCGACACGCCCGTATCATTTCCGGGTTCCCCGGAGGCAGCCCTACCGGGCGCCCCGACGAAGGAAGCTCCTGATGCCCACGTACTCACCGAAAGCTAGCGAGATCACTCGCGCCTGGCACGTGATCGACGCCGAGGGCATGGTGCTCGGCCGGATCTGCACCGAGGCCGCTCGCGTCCTGCGGGGCAAGCACAAGACGATGTTCGCACCGCACATGGACACCGGCGATCACGTGATCATCGTGAACGCCGACAAGGTCGTGCTCACCTCGGGCAAGGCGCAGAGCCGGCTCGTGCACCGCTACTCCGGCTACCCCGGTGGCCTCAAGAGCGAGTCGTTCGCCAGCCTGCTCGGCCGCAAGCCCGACGATGCCATCCGTGGCTCGGTGCGTGGCATGCTGCCCAAGGGCCCGCTCGGCCGGCAGATGATCAAGAAGTTGAAGGTGTACGCGGGGCCTGAGCATCCGCACACCGCCCAGCAGCCCACGCCGCTCGTCGTCGCCGGCGCGGAAGCCCGCTGAGGCAGAGGGAAGGAAACACGTGTCCAAGCCGCTCGTCCAGACCACCGGTCGTCGTAAGGAAGCCGTCGCTCGTGTGCGGCTGCGCCCCGGCACCGGCAAGATCACCATCAACGGCCGGGAGTTCGCGAACTTCTTCCCCACGGCCACCGCTCGGATGGTGGTGTCGGAGCCGCTGCGTCTGACCAGCACCGAAGAGACCTACGACGTCGACGCGACGATGCACGGCGGCGGTGTCACCGGCCAGGCCGGCGCATTGCGCATGGGCATCGCCCGGGCGCTCGTCGCGCTCGACGAGGAGATGCGGCCGTCGCTCAAGAAGGCCGGCCTGCTCACCCGTGACTCCCGGGCCAAGGAAAGCAAGAAGTACGGCCTCAAGAAGGCCCGCAAGGCGCCGCAGTACACCAAGCGCTGACGCGCCCCAACGGCTCAGCAGCTCGGCGATGCGATTCGGCACCGATGGCGTTCGTGGTGTCGCCAATGCCGAACTGACGCCGTCGTTCGTTCTCGACCTCGGTCGGTCTGCAGCTCGTGTGCTGGGGGCCGACCGAGTGATCGTTGGGCGTGACACCCGGCGTTCCGGTCCGCTCCTGGAAGCGGCGCTCGCCGCCGGCTTGGCCGCCGAAGGTGTCGACGTGGTGCTCGGTGGCATGCTGCCGACGCCGGCGATCGCATACCTCGCCGCGCACGACGGCTGCGCGGCGGCGGCCATCACGGCGTCGCACAATCCGTTCGTCGACAACGGCGTGAAGGTGTTCGCCGTGGGCGGCCGCAAGCTGGCCGACGAGATCGAGCGGCGCATCGAGGCCGAACTGTCCGCGCTCACCGCCCCGCAGCCCGTCGGAGCCGAAGTCGGCTCGATCACTTCGGCGACCGATGCCGCGGCCCGCTACATCGATCACATCGTGAGCCTGTTCGAGCCCGATGGCTTCCGCGCCACCTCGCTGGTCGTCGATTGCGCCAACGGCGCGATGAGCGAGGTGGCACCGGCCGCCCTCGCCCGCCTCGGAGCCCGCCCAACAGTGATCCACGCGGCGCCCGACGGTCTCAACATCAACGCCGGCTGTGGCGCGACCTCCCCGGCAGCGCTGGCGGCGGCCGTGGTCGCGAGCGGCGCCGAGATGGGATTGGCGTTCGACGGCGACGGCGACCGCCTCATCGCGGTCGATCACACGGGCCGAGTGGTCGACGGCGACCAGATCATCGCCTTGCTGGCGGTGGAGCTTCGCGATCAGGGCCGGCTCGCCGCCGACACCGTGGTCGTCACCGTGATGAGCAACCTCGGGTTCCATCGGGCGATGGCGGTGGCCGGCATCGAGGTCGTCACGACCGCGGTCGGCGACCGATACGTGCTCGAGGCGCTGGAACGAGACGGGCTGTCGCTGGGCGGCGAGCAGAGCGGTCATCTGATCGTGCGCGACCTGGCAACCACCGGCGACGGCCTGCTCGCCGGGCTACTGCTCATCGATCTCGTCCATCGGCGAGGCCGTCCGCTCGCCGAGCTGGCGGCGGAGGCGATGACGGTGTATCCCCAACTCCTGGTGAACATCGAGGTGGCCGAACGGCATCCGGACATCGCCGCAGGGATCGCGACCGAGATCGCGGCCGTCGAGGCCGAACTGGGCGCCGAGGGTCGGGTGCTGGTCCGGGCGAGCGGCACCGAGCCACTGGTGCGGGTGATGGTCGAGGCGTTGGACCCCGACATGGCGAGGTCGGCTGTCGACCGTTTGGTCGCCGCGGTCCACCGCATCTGCGGCTGACGACCCGGCTGACGACTCCGGCTGACGACTCCGGCTGACGACCCCGACCTGCTCTGAAGGGCTGGGTCCGGCGACCCTGCCGGGGCGGCGACCGAACCCCCCGAGGTGGCGTCGGTAGCCTGAGCGCCATGTGTGGAATCGTCGCCATCGTCAGCCGCCCGACGACGCGCGAGGTTCCGCCTCCTGCGGAGTTGCTCGCCGGACTCGATGCGGCGATCCGCGCCGTACCGCACGGCGCGCAGGCCGTCACCGCCGAGCTCCGGCGGGTCGACGACGTCCTCCACGGCCTCCCCGGCGTCGTTGCCCTCACGACCGGCGTCGAAGTGGTCGCCGGCATCGTTGCCCGGCTCGACCAGCTCGATGCCGCCGCGGCCACGGAAGAACACCGGATCGAAGCGCTCGGCGCGGCGCCGAGCGATGAGCTCGAACGGGCCAACGCCGGGCTGATCGAGCTGCGCGATGCGTTGTGGGCGCTTCGCCACGACCGGCTCCGTACGGCTCAGGCGGTGGCGAACCTCGCGGCAGGTGAGACCGGCCGTGCGGCGCTCGGTGCGTACCTGGCCATCCAGCAGTCGCTGTCGGCACTCGACCGGCTGGAAGTGCGCGGCCGCGACTCGGCGGGCATCCACCTGCTCGTGTGGGGCCATGGCCTCGACCTGGACGACCCGGCGCTGCGTTCGATGATCGCGGCCCGCAGCGGTGATCCGTTGTTCACGTCTGGCTCGGTTCGGGTCGCCGGCGACGTGCTCAGCTTCGTCTACAAGGCGGCCGCCGAGATCGGCGAGCTCGGCGACAACACCCGCGCGTTGCGGGGGGCCATCACGGCCGACGCACTGCTCCGGCTCGCGCTGCGTCATCCCGAGGCTCGGCTCTCGGTCTTGTGCCACACCCGGTGGGCCAGCGTGGGCATCATCTCCGAACCCAATGCTCATCCACTGAACCAGGAGGAGGAGGGCCTCGCTCCCTGGGGCCCGTACGTGGTCGGTGCCCTCAACGGCGATGTCGACAACCACGCCGACCTCAAGGCCGAACACGGTCTTCGGATCGCCGGACCGATCACCACCGACGCCAAGGTGATCCCGGCTCTGGTGTCGCGTCACACCGCGTCGTCGGGCGATCTGGTCGAGGGCTTCCGGCGGGCGGTGGCCAGCTTCGAGGGGTCCGTCGCCATCGGGGCGGCCTCGGCATCGGCCCCCGGAACCGTGCTGCTCGCCCTGCGGGGAAGCGGCCAGGCGTTGTACGTCGGGTTGGCCGACGACTGCTACATCGTGGCCAGCGAACCCTATGGCGTGGTGGAAGAGACCATGTCGTTCGTTCGTCTCGAAGGCGAGCAGCCCGCCGTCGCGGGCAACCCCGGGAGCCGCGGCCAGATCTTCGTGCTCGACAGCGTGCACGCCGGTGAGCTCGACGGGATTCGCCGGCTGGCCTACGACGGTACCGAGTTGCCGTTGCACGCGAGCGACCTGATCACCGCCGAGGTCACGACCCGCGACATCGATCGCGGCGCCGCGCCGCACTTCTTGCTGAAGGAGATCTGCGAGGCGCCCGAGAGCTTCCGCAAGACCCTCCGCGGCAAGATCCTGGAGCGCGACGGCCGCCTGGTGGTTGGCCTCGATGAGCGCACGTTCCCGCCCGTGGTGGTCGAACGCCTCCAGAACCACACCATCCGCCGCGTGCTCGTGATCGGGCAAGGCACTGCTGCCGTTGCGGGCCAGAGCACCGCAGCCGTGCTCGACGAGCTCGCGGCCGGCGGGCTCGACATCGATCCGATCACGGCCACCGAGCTGTCGGGGTTCTCGCTGCGGGCCGACATGCGCGACACCTTGGTGATCGCGGTCAGTCAGAGCGGCACCACCACCGACACCAACCGCACCGTCGATCTGGTCCGAGCGCGAGGCGCGGTGGTGATCGGGATCGTCAACCGGCGCAACAGCGATCTGACCGACAAGGCCGATGGCGTGCTCTACACCTCGGACGGCCGCGACGTCGAGATGAGCGTGGCCTCGACCAAGGCGTTCTACGCCCAGGTCGCTGCGGGAGTCATCCTGGCGTGTGGCATCACGGAACTGGCCGGGGTCGGAGACCCGAGACGGCGTCATGATCTGCTGACGTCGCTGCGCGAGCTTCCCGCCGCACTGCACGAGGTGATCGCCCGCCGGCCGGGCATCGCCGAAGCGGCGCAACGGTTCGCCCCGCAGAAGCGCTACTGGGCGGTGGTGGGCAATGGGCCGAACAAGGTGGCCGCCGAAGAGGTGCGGATCAAGCTGTCCGAGCTCTGCTACAAGTCGATCGCGTGCGATGTCACCGAGGACAAGAAGCACATCGATCTCTCCTCGGAGCCGTTGATCCTGGTGTGCGCGGCCGGGCTGATGGGTGGGACCGCCGACGACGTGGCCAAGGAGGTCGCGATCTACAAGGCCCACAAGGCAACGCCCATCGTCGTGGCGAGCGACGGTGAGGAGCGGTTCACCGCGGCGGCCCACGTTGTGTCGGTCCCGAACGTCGACCCGGCGTTGGCGTTCGTGCTCTCCGCGATGGTGGGTCACCTGTTCGGCTACGAAGCGGCCCTCGCCATCGATGCGCTCGCCCGCCCCCTGCGTTCGGCGCGTGAGGCGATCGAGCACGCCGTTGCCGATCGGCTGAGCGGTGACGTCCTGGTGAGCCAGGTGCGGACCGCACTCGCGCCACTCGACGCGGACGTTCCTCGACACCATGCGGACCGGCGTGTACGACGGGCACCTGGAGGCGTCGACCGCAGTACGGCTGGTGAACCTCCTTCGCGACCTCGGCGCCGATTCACCGCTCGAGGCGTTCCAGCTCGACACCGGCAAGATCGGCACCCCAGCAGCCTTGATCGACGATCTGACGACGGGCCTCACCCGCGCGATCGAGGAACTGACCCGCCCGGTCGATGCCATCAAACATCAGGCCAAGACCGTCACCGTCGGCATCTCACGAAGCGACGAGGGAATCCTCGACCGGGTGTTCGTGCGAGAGGTCCTGGCCGCCGGCGCAAGCCGCGATCGACTCGCCTATCGCACGCTCAAGGTACTGGCCGATCTCGACCCCGCGATCGAGTCGGTGGTCGGGTTCACCCGTTACCGGATCGAAGGTGACTCGGCGGGTGACGCAGCCACGATCGAGATCGTCGATCGCGGTGGTCTGGGGCGCGATGTGACGTCGCGCGTCGAGCGCAACAACCGGCTCATCGGCACGAAGCGGCGAGTCGCCCAGGAGCGCGACGTGCTCGTCGCGCGGGGCCGCAGTGACGGACGCACCGTGATCCTGATCCCCGAGGTCAAGGGTAACCGCACCACCGGCCTGACCCTGATGCACGTCCGCTTCCATGATCGGTTGCCCGTCGAAGCGATGCGCGGGGTGCTCCAGGGCTACGACCGGCGCTACGACCGCCTCGTCGACTGGGTGTCGGAGACCGAGGGCACGTTCCGCGACGACTTGCTCGCCGACGTCTCCGTGGTCGATGCGCTGATCACCCCGATCTCCGAGATCGCCGACCGTTGGCGCACGCCGAGCTGAGCGCGGCCCGCCCGATGGTGCCCCGGATCGGCCTCGACGCCGTCGACATCGAACGCTTCCGCGTCGCGTTGGCGCGCACCCCGACGATGCGCGACCGGCTGTTCGTCGCCGAGGAGCTCGCGTACGTCGCTCCGAAATCCGATCCGGTCCCGTCGCTCGCCGCTCGCTTCGCAGCGCGCGAGGCGGTCATGAAGGCACTCGGGCTGGGCCTGGGTTCGTTCGGGTTCCACGAGGTGTGGGTCACCCGGGCCGACTCGGGCGCACCATCGCTGGTCGTGACCGGCCGGGCCGCCGAGCTCGCCGCCGAACGTGGCATCACGTCCTGGGGCCTGTCGTTGACCCACACCGACACCTTGGCCCTCGCCGTCGCCCAGGCCTGGTGACCGCGGGCAGATCTCGGTGCCGCTTTGCCACTGGTTGCTGCGCTCTGGACCCCGCAGGTCAGTGGCAAGCCGAAGGCGACGACTGCATGCCCGGATTCGGGGCGACGGTTTACGCTCGGGCCGATGCTGCCGATCGTGACCCCCGATGAGATGCGATCGATCGATGCCGCAGCTCCCGAGCCGGTCGCGGAGCTGATCGAACGGGCCGGGGCGGCGGTGGCCCGGGCCGCGCTGTCGATGCTCGGCGGCGGGTACGGGCGAACGGTCAACGTGATCGTGGGGAAGGGCAACAACGGCGCCGACGGCCACGCCGCGGCCCGCCGACTCCGAGAGCGCGGCGTTCGGGTCCGGCTGTTCTCGACCGACGACTGCCCGGCGGTGCTCCCGCCCAGCGATCTCGTCATCGACGCCGCGTTCGGCACCGGGTTCCGCGACCAGTGGTACGCCCCCGACCCGGACGCCGCCCCGGTGCTGGCGGTCGACATCCCCAGCGGGGTCGACGGGCTCACCGGTTCCGCCGGTCGAGGGGTCATCCCCGCCGACCGAACCGTCACGTTCGCAGCGCTCAAGCCCGGCCTGCTGTTCCCGCCGGGGAGCGAGCTGGCGGGCGAACTGGAGCTGGCCGACATCGGGCTCGATGTCTCGAACAGCACCGCCCACCTCGTGCAGGGAGCCGACGTCGCCCAGTGGGTGCCGCTGCGCACCCGCGAGGCTCACAAGTGGCGCGCCGCGCTCTGGGTGGTGGCGGGGAGCACCGGCATGCTCGGCGCAGCCCACCTCGCAGCGGCGGCCGCCCAGCGCGCCGGAGCCGGCATGGTTCGCCTGACGAGTCCCGGTGTGTCGTTCGACCCGATGGCCCCGACCGAGGTGGTCGGTCGGCCGGTGGCGGCGCAGGGCTGGGCGGCCGACGTGCTGGGCGACATCGATCGGTTCCATGCCGTGGTGATCGGCCCCGGCCTTGGCCGCTCCGATGCCACCACGTTGTCGGTGCGCGACGTGGTGGCTCGCTTGCCGATCACCGCGGTCGTCGACGGTGACGGCCTGTTCGCCCTCGCGTGGAGCGGCGAGGGGGCGCGGACGGTGCTGCGCGCCCGTACCGCACCGACCGTGCTCACGCCCCACGACGGCGAGTACGCGTTGCTGGCCGGTCAACGCGTCGGCCCCGACCGGATCCTCGCCGCTCGCCGGTTGGCGGCCGACACCGGCGCGGTGGTGGCGTTGAAGGGCCCCGCCACCGTCGTGGCCGACCCGAGCGGGCGGGTGCTGGTGGTGACCGCGGGCGACGAGCGGCTGGCGACGGCGGGCACGGGCGACGTCCTCGCCGGCATCATCGGCGCGCTGTGCGCCCAGGGTGTACCGGCGTTCGAAGCGGCCGCTTCGGGCGCCTGGATCCACGGTCAGGCTGCCCGGCGTGGGCCTGCGCGGGGGCTCGTCGCCGGCGATCTGCCCGCACTGATCCCAGCTGTGCTGGAGGGTCTCGGGTGAGCCCCGAGCCGAGCGTCGGTCGATGGGCCTGGGCCGAGATCGATCCCGACGCCATCCGGCACAACGTGGAAGTCCTCGCGGCCACGGTCGCGCCGGCCGCGGTGTGGGTCGTCGTGAAGGCCAACGGCTACGGGCACGGTGCCGTCACCGCAGCGCGCGCCGCCATCGCGGGTGGTGCCACCGGGCTGTGCGTCGCGCTCGCCCAGGAAGGCGTGGAGCTCCGCTCGGCGGGTGTGACCGACGTTCCGGTGCTCGTCTTGTCGCCGCAACCCGTCGAGCAGTTCGGCGAGATGGTGGCCCACCGGCTCACGCCGACCCTCACATCGACCGAGGCGGTCGCCGAGTGGGTATCCGCGGTACGCGCCGCTGGTCGCACGGATGTCGCGGTCCACCTCAAGTTCGACACGGGGATGCGGCGCGTCGGCGCGCAACCGCACGAGGCGGTGACCCTGGCATCGGCCGTGAGGGACGCCCCCGAACTCCGGCTGGAGGGGGTGTTCACCCACCTCGCGGTGGCCGACGAGCCCGACCACCTGTACACCGGTGTCCAGCTCGGTCGGTTCGACGCGTTGCTCGACGAGATGGCGGCGGCGGGCATCGAGCCCGAGCTCGTGCACGCGGCGAACTCGGCGGGCGCGCTGGCGCACGGTTCGGCCCGCCGCTCGCTGGTGCGCATCGGCATCGCGGCCTACGGGATCGTGCCGGGCCCGGGCGTGCACCCGTGGTGCACCGATCTGCGGCCCGCACTCCGGCTGGTCGCGCGAGTGAGCCAGGTTCAACGCGTCGCAGCCGGTGAAGGCATCTCCTACGGGTTGCGGCACCGCTTCACCCGCTCCACCACCGTGGCGACGCTCCCGATCGGCTACGCCGACGGCGTGCCCCGGCGTCTGTTCGACGTCGGTGGTGAGGTGCTCGTGGCCGGTGCCAGGTGTCCGATCGTCGGCGTCGTCACCATGGACCAACTGATGGTCGACTGCGGAGATTCGACGGTCGAGGTCGGCGACCAGGTCGTGCTGCTCGGGGCGATGGGCGACCAACGGATCACGCCCGAGGAGTGGGCCGATCGTCTCGGCACGATCGCGTACGAGATCGTCTGCGGGATCTCGGCACGGATTCGGCGGACCGGTCCACGTCGGTAGGATGACAGGCCGTGATCGAGCTCGCTGCTGATTCGCTCGTGACCACCCACGAGATCGCGGCCGCGATCGCGTCGCTGGCGCGGACAGGTGACCTCATCGTCCTCGCGGGCGAGATGGGGAGCGGCAAGACGGCCTTCGCCCAGGGTTTCGGCCGGGCGCTCGGGGTCACCGAGCCGATCACGAGTCCGACCTTCACCCTGGTGCACTCCTACGAGCTCGGCAAGACCACCTTGCACCACGCCGATCTGTACCGGCTCGAACGGTTGGCCGAGGTCGCGGATCTCGCACTCGGCGAGCTGCTCGAGGCCGATGGCATCCTGCTCGTCGAGTGGGGCGACGTGGTCGGTGCCGCGCTCGGCGACCACCTCGAAGTCCGCCTGGTGGCCGACGACCCCGACGATCACGACCACCGGGCCATCGGTGTCCGACCCATCGGCAAGGGCTGGGCGTCGCGATGGCCGAAGCTCGAAGCGGCCCTCGCCGCGTGGCGCACGAGCGGCGCAGCGTGCTGATCCTCGGTATCGAGACCGCAACCGAGCGAGTCAGCGTCGCGATCGGCGGGCACGAAGGGGTGCTCGGCTCGTTCGAGATCTCCCGCGGCCGGCGCCATGCCGAGACGCTCGTGCCGGCCATCGAGTTCCTCTGCCGCCAGGCCGACGTGACGCTCGACGAGTTCGGATGCGTGGCCGTCGACATCGGCCCGGGGCTGTTCACCGGCATGCGGGTCGGCATCGCCACCGCGAAGGCGCTCGCTCAGGCGCTGCGCCTTCCGATGATCGGGGTGTCGAGCCTCGATCTGCTCGCGTTCCCGCTCCGCCATTCCGATCGCACGATCGCAGCGGTGGTCGACGCTCGGCGGGGCGAGCTGTTCTACGCCTTCTACCGCCAGGTGCCCGGTGGAGTGCAGCGAGTCACCGAGCCCCGGGTCGGCCGCCCCGACGACCTGGTCGCCGATCTCATCGCCCGCAGCCAGGACACCGTGTGCGTCGGTGACGGGGCGTTGCGCTACCGCGAGGAGCTCGCCGAAGCGGTGCGGGTCGAGTTCGCCGAGCAGTACCTCTCGAACCCGTCGGCCGCCCCACTGGTCCAGCTCGCCCACGCCCGCGCCCTGCGCGAGGACTGGGTGAACCCGTGGGACCTCCAGCCGATGTATCTGCGCAAGCCCGACGCGCAGATCAACTGGGCTCGCCGCGAGGCCGCGTTGTGAGCATCGTCTCGCGGCTGTTGGACCGCCGGGAATCCGATCCCGAGCGTGGCCTCGTCATCGAGCAGATGCGGCGACGCCACCTCAAAGCCGTGCTCGCGATCGAGCAGCAGGTCTATCCCCGACCCTGGACGGCAGGGGTCTTCCAGAGCGAGCTCGACGGTGTGCGTTCCGGGCACCGCCACTACCTCGTGGCGCGCGTCGACGGTGAGCTCGTCGGCTACGGAGGTCTGCTCTACGCAGTCGACGAAGCGCACGTGACCAACATCGCCGTCGACCCGCGCCATCACCGCCACGGCTATGGCCGGCACCTGCTGTGTGAGCTGGCGTGGGCGGCTCGCGGCCACGGTGCCAAGCATCTGTCCCTGGAGGTCAGGATCAGCAACCACGGCGCGCAGGAGCTCTACCGAGAGTTCGGATTCGCTCCGGCGGGGATCCGCCCGAGGTACTACGAGAACGTCGAGGACGCCATCGTCATGTGGCGTCACGACATCGACACGCCGGACTTCGCGATGGAGCTGCGCCGACTGGGAGAACGATGAGACCGAACGCCAACGAAGCCACGGTGGTGCTCGGCATCGAGACCAGCTGCGACGAGACGGCGGCAGCGCTGGTGATGGGCGGCAACGACGTGCTGTCGTCGGTGGTGTCTACCCAGGTGGATCTCCATGCCCAGTACGGCGGGGTGGTGCCCGAGATCGCCAGCCGAGCCCACCTCGAGCTCGTCAATCCGGTGATCGCCCGCGCGGTGGTGGAAGCGGGCATCGACGAGGCGCGCATCGATGCCGTTGCCTGCACGGTCGGCCCCGGGCTCATCGGGGCGTTGCTCGTCGGGGTGTCGGCGGCGAAGGCGATGGCGCTGGCGTGGAACGTGCCGTTCGTCGCCGTCAACCACATGGAGGCCCACCTCTACGCCGCGAGCCTGGAGGATCCCGGCCTCGAGCTGCCGGCGGTGGTGCTGCTGGTGTCGGGCGGCCACACGATGTTGATCGAGATGCGCGGCCACGGCGACTACCGATTGCTCGGCCAGACCGTCGACGACGCCGCCGGAGAGGCCTTCGACAAGGTGGCGAGGTACCTGGGCCTCGGATATCCCGGGGGGCCGGCGATCGATCGGATCGCGGAAGAAGGCGACCGCACGGCGATCGTGTTCCCGCGAGCGATGTTGCACGACGGCTCGGACTTCTCGTTCAGCGGGTTGAAGACCGCGGTGATCAACCACGTCCGAGCGCATCCCGATGTGAGCGCCGCCGACGTCGCCGCATCGTTCCAGGAGGCGGTCGTCGACGTGCTCGTGACCAAGGCGCGACGGGCCGCCCGAGATGTCGGGGCGAAGGCGATCGTGTTGGGCGGCGGTGTCGCCGCCAACTCCCGGTTGCGCGAGCACGTCGCGGCCGCCTGCACCGAGGACGGATTGCGCTCGTTCCTGCCCAGCCGGGCGATGTGCACCGACAACGCCGCGATGATCGCCGCGGCCGGGTGGCACCGGCTCCGCTCCGACGGACCGAGCCCCCTCGACACCGGCGCCTCGCCGAATCTCCGGCTGCAGTTCAGCGGCGCCAGGTGAGCGAGCGCCTCGACGCCTTCGTCGTCTGCACACCCGGTCTCGAATCGCTCGTCGCCACCGAGATCGAGAAGCTCGGCGTGCGAGCTCCGCGCGCCCGCCACGGTGGCGTCGACTGCTCCGTCACCCTGGCCCAGCTCTGGTCGCTGAACCTGCGCCTGCGCTGTGCCACACGCGTGCTCGTGCGGATCACCCGATTCCCGGCCGACACGTTCGCGACGCTGCAAGCCGGTCTCCGGCGGGTCGACTGGCAGCAGTGGCTCGGTGCGGGCAGCGCGGTCGAGCTCAAGGTGGCGGCATCGAACTCGAAGCTGTTCCACACCGGCGCCATCGCCGACCGTGTCGACGACGTGCTCGACCAAGCCGGGTACACCGTCACCACCGAGCGGACCGACGGCGTGACGAGCCAGGTGCTCCACCTCAGGGTCACCCGCGATGTCGTGCTCGTGAGCATCGACGCGTCGGGTGATCCGCTCTACCGGCGCGGTTGGCGGCTCGAGACGGCGAAGGCGCCGTTGCGCGAGACGCTCGCGGCCAGCCTGCTCGTGCACTCCGGATGGGATCGCCGGGCTCCGGTGGTCGATCCGCTGTGTGGCAGCGGCACCATCGTCATCGAAGCAGCGCTCGCCGCCACCCGCCGAGCAGCGGGCCGGGGTCGTTCGTTCGCGTTCCAGTCCTGGTCGTCGTTCGACGAAGCCGCCTGGCACCGGGTGCTCGCCGGCGCGGACGCCGATGTCGTGTCGACCAAGGCCACCTTCGTCGGCGCCGATCGCGACGAAGGTGCGATCGCCGCGTCGACGGCCAATGCCACGCGTGCCGGAGTGGCCGACCTGATCGAGTTCCGCGTCGCCCCGATCTCGGAGCTGCAGCTGCCCGCCAAGCCCGGATGGGTGGTCACCAACCCGCCGTACGGGCATCGCATCGGACAGGCGCCGGCCAGTGACGGCCCCGATCTCCGCGATCTCTACGACCGTTTCGCTCGCGTGCTCTCCGAACGCGCGCCCGGCTGGCACGCCGGGATCGTGTCGGGCGATCCACGGGCCGACGACGAGGCTCCCGGGCGCCGGCCGTTGGTCGATCGTCTCGGGTTGATCGTCGAGGATCGACTGCGCACCAGCAACGGCGGGCTCCCGGTGGAGTTGGTGCGCGCCCGGGTGCCGCTGCCGTCCTGACCCGCTGATCGGCCCGCCGGCAGGTCAGGCGGTGGGTTTGGGTCCGAGCGCGAGCGCGACCGATTCGAGCATCCTGGCCGAGCAACCGGCCATGTTCACCGGAGGAACGGTCTCGGTGACGATCTTGGTGGCGATGGCCCGGAAGGCATCGGCGGCCGGTCCGACTCCGACGAGCGACACCGGTTCCCCGACATCGCCGCCGTTGGCCACCGATGCCTCGATCGGGACCTGACCGAGCAGCTCGGCGCCGATCTCATCGGCGAGCGTCTGGCCGCCACCCGTCCCGAACAACGCGTAGGAACTGCCGTGCTCACACGTGAACGCGCTCATGTTCTCGATCACCCCGGCCACCCGCAGGAAGCTGCGCCGGGCCATGTCGGCGGCGCGGATGGCGACCTTCTGGGCCGACACCGCCGGTGTGGTCACGATGAGCAGATCGGTGCGCGGCAACATGCGAGCGAGACCCATCTGGACATCGCCGGTGCCGGGAGGCATGTCGATCAACAGGTAGTCGAGCTCACCCCAGTGCACGTCGTTCAGGAACTGCTCCACCGCCTTGGTGAGCATGAGCCCCCGCCACATGAGCGCGGTTCCCTCGTCCTCGACCAGGAACCCGGTCGACACGACCTTCAAACGGCCCCGCCCGACCACCCGTTCGTTGGGGATGATCATCGGCTTGTCGTGGCCGGGGACCGCTCGTGCTTCGAGCCGTTCCGACATACCCAGCATCCGGGGCACCGAGAATCCCCAGATGTCGGCGTCGAGCACCCCGACAGTGAAGCCCTGGGCAGCGATGGCCGCAGCCAGGTTCACCGTGACCGACGACTTGCCCACCCCGCCCTTGCCCGACGCCACTGCGAGCACCCGGGTGGTGGCGGGCACCTGGGTGTCGGCCGCGTTCTCCTTGGCGTTCCAGCGCGCCTTGGTCATCACTTCGCTGCGTTCCTGGGCGTTCATCTCGCCCCAGTCGATGCGCACCTTGGTGACACCCGGGTGGGAGCCGACGCGGGACTCGACGTCCTTCTTGATCTGAGCCCGCAACGGACAGCCTCGGATCGTGAGCTTGACGCTCACCTCGACCTCACCGGTCTCCGAGACCGTGACCGAGTCGACCATGCCGAGCGTGACGATGTCGGCGCCGAGTTCCGGGTCGATCACGCCACGCAGCAACGAGGTGACGGCTTCGGCGGTCGGCGGAGCAACAGTTCGGGTCACGACGCTATTTTAACGGAGTATCCCGTGTAATCTCGGCTCGTGATGGAAGGTTCAGGCGCAGCCATGGCGGGCGGGGTCGGGGAGGTGCCGCGGTTGGCCGTGCTCAAAGCGTTGGGCGACAACACGCGCTACGCCATCTACCTGGAGCTCGCCCGCGCCGTTCGCCCCCTCGCCACCGCCGAGATCGCCGAGCTGCTCGGTCTGCACCCCAACACGGTGCGTCCCCACCTGGAACGCATGCGCGATGTCGGCCTGCTCCTCATCGAAGTCGATGCTCGCGGTGAGGTGGGCCGGCCCCAGCATCGGTACTCGCTGTCGAGCGAGGCACCGTCGCTCGGGCTGGAGCCACCCACGATGCCGCTGCTCGCCCAGTTGATGACCGACGTCGCGTTCGTGGCGGGCGCCTCGAGCACCGAGGCGATCGAGGTCGGCCGCGCCCGTGGCGCGGCGACCGCGAAGCGCTATGCCAACGCCCCGTCGTGTCTCGAAGGTCTGGTGTCGGAGCTCGACCGGCTGGGATTCGATCCCGCGGTCGGCGAGGCCGACGATCACGAGACGGCGGTGGTCGCATTCGCCCACTGCCCGTACCGGCCGCTCGCCGAAGCCCACCCCGAACTGGTCTGCGCCCTTCATCGGGGGATCGTGGAAGGATTCGTCGATGCCATGGGCGACGCCCTGGTGGCCGAGTTCTGCAATCTCGCCCACCGCACCCCGTGCCAGGTGGCGATCAGCCCCCGCTGATCGGCTGCCCGCTCACAACCCGGATGAACCGATAGCGTTTTCCCCAGCCTTCCCAGGAGGAAATCCGAATGATCACCCTCACCGACACCGCCGCCCTCAAGGTCAAGGAACTGCTCGACGCCGAAGGTGAACCCGCGCTCGCGCTGCGCGTCGCCGTCCGGCCGGGTGGATGTTCCGGGTTCTCCTACGAGATGTTCTTCGACGGAGACATCGACACCGAGGACAACGTGCACGACTTCGAGGGTGTTCGCGTCGTGGTCGATCCTGCGAGCGCGCAGATGCTCCTGGGCGCCACGCTCGACTACAAAGACGGGCTGCAGCAGGCCGGGTTCTCGATCAACAACCCCAACGCCACCAAGTCCTGCGGCTGCGGCCAGAGCTTCAGCTGAGAACCCGCCGCCGGCCCTCGTGGGCTGGTGGGCTGGTGGGGACGGTGATCAGGCGCGTTGGACGGCGGAGATGGCATCGATCATCTCGGCCTTGTCCCACGTTGCGTCGAGTCGGGTGACGACGGTGCCGCTCGGGTCGGTGATGAACAGCACAGGCTCGAAGTCGAGCTGGTAGGCGGTGACCGCTGGTGCCGTCTCGGCCAGGGTCGTGTCGGCGTAGACCTCGCTGTGGACGTACACGACGTCGTCGCCGAGTTCGTCGCGGACTTCCAGGAGGAGCTCGAGGATCGGGCCGCACACACCCGTCTGGCAGTACGCGGGGGTGCCGATCAGGTACGCAACGGGTTTGCCCGACTGCAGGGCTTCGGTGAGCGTGACGTCGTGCAGTGGGCAGGCCGGCTGGCGCGTGCACACGGGGTCGACGCCGCGGCCGTTGTCGGTGGTCGGCGTGTCGAACGGGGGGAGCGCATCGCCGACCTTGGGGATCACCACGAGTGACGGATCGTTGATCTGGACCGCCTGGCCCTCCTCACCCGCACCGTCGACCACGAGTCGATAGATGTCGGGAGTGTCGAGCCGGGCGGTGAACAGCCAGTACGCGTTCGGGATGCCCTCGTTGTGCTTGGCCGCGGTCATCTGATCGACCACCACCTTGCCGTCGAGATCGAGGATGCGTCCGGTGATCTGGTCGGGCCCGTCCGTCAGGATCACATCGTCGCGCCCGAACGAGACCGGCAGGCGGACCTCTCCGGGGGTGAGCACGTAGGTGTTGAACCGGGGGAGCAGCACCGCTCCGGTGAGGTCGGTGCCCTCCTCCTGCGAATCCGCTGAGGAGTCCTCGTCGGACGAGCCGCCACAGGCGGCGAGGAAGGCCGCGCTCGTCGCGGCCAGAAACGACCGTCGCGACATGAAAATCACGAAATTCACGCTAGCGGGTCTTGCCACACGCTGCGTGGTCTGCCACGGTAGGCGCCGACTACAAATGGCATCGGTGCACGATTGTCAAGAGGGCAGGTGGCTCATATGACGGAGACGCGCCGACGTCGCCGACGCGTACTCGGTTGGGGAACCGCTGGGTTGATCGCCTTCTATGGCGTGGGTTCGCTGGTGATGGTGCCCTGGGTCCAGGACGACTTGGGCGACCGGGTCGAGGCGCGCGCCACCGCAGCCGGCTTCGACGGTGTCGAGGCCGATTTCAGCGGGCAGGACGGCACGCTTCGTTGTGCGTCGCCCATCTCGAGCGCCGCCGACCTCCGCGATCTCGCCGAGGACGTCTGGGGCGTCCGCGCGGCGAAGGTCGACGAGGAGTGCGTGCTCGCGGCCCCCGCCCCGAGCCAGGCGCCGGCCGTCACCACGACCGCTCCCCCGGCCACCACCAGCTCCACAGCGGCCGCGACCACCGAGGCCGCCGCCACCACCACCAGCGCTGCTGCCACGACCACCGTCCCCGAGGCCACGACGACGATCGTCGCGGCTCCGGTCCGGGCGCTCGTTGCATCGGCCGCGCTGGGCGCGGGGAGCAGCCAGGTGGTGCTCACCGGCACGGTCGAGTCGGCGGCCCAGCGAGACGAGCTCGTCGCCGCGGCCGCTGCAGCGTTCGGTGCCGAGAACGTGGTCGACCAGCTCGAGATCGTCGACACGCCGGGCACCCCGTCGGATGCCGATGCCACCCGCCTGGCCGGGCTCATCGCAGCGATGACACCGAACCTGGTGGAAGGCACGGCCAGCTTCGACGGAGCCGTGCTCGCATTGACCGGTGTGTACGTCGACGACGCGGCCAAAGCAGCCATCGATACGGCGGCCGGCGAACTCGGGGTAGCCGCCGGCGACCTCCAACTGACCGCAAGACCGGAGGCCAGCGTCGATCAGGCTGCGACGCTCGAAGCCGAGCTCAACGCGGCGGTCGGTGCCTCGCCGATCCCGTTCGATCCCAACCAGTCGACGCTGCGACCCGAGGCCGACAGCATCTTGGACCAGGTCGCGGCACTCGCTCGCAGCTACGCCGGTGTGACCATCTCGGTGAACGGTCACACCGACTCCGACGGCACCGAAGCCGGCAACCTCGCCCTCAGTGAGGCCCGCGCCGACACGGTCCGTCAAGCGCTCATCGACCGGGGCATTCCCGCCGAACAGCTCGTTGCCCAGGGGTTCGGCGAGAGCCAGCCCGTTGCCGCCAACGACACGCCCGCCAACAAGGCCCTCAACCGTCGCGTCGTGTTCTCCGTCGTCGCTCAGTGATGTCGTCAGTCACCCGAAAGGAACATCGTCCAGTGCTCTACACCCTCGCCAAGTTCTTCGTCTGGGGGCTCGGGTTCGCCGTCATCGGCGGCATCATCGGTTGGCTCCTGCGGTCCATCAAGTGCTCCGACGAGGTCGCGGCAGCCAAGGCGACGACCGTCGACGAAGCCGAAGCTCAGCGGCTGCGCAACCGGGTCGCCAACCTCGAACCCGTGGTTGCCGATCGCGACCAGCTACGGCTCCGGATCGTGGACCTGGAGTCGGAGCTGAAGGCGTCGTGGGCGCCCATCGCCCCCGTCGCGCCCGTTCGCGCCCGTCCCCGAGCCTGCTGGCGAGGTCGCCACCCCGGCGATGCAGGGCTTCGCCGGGCTCAGCCTCCGTCACGATCCCGAAGCGGCCTCGGCCGTGCTCGGCAAGCGCATCGGTGCCGACGACCTCAAGGTCGTCGAAGGCATCGGTCCGGTGCTCGAAGGGGTGCTCAAGGCGGGCGGCATCACCACGTGGGTCGAGTTGGCCAACGCCGATCCCGAGGCGATCCGGGCCGTCCTCGTCGCGGCCGACGAGCGGCACCGCATCCACGACCCCGGCAGCTGGCCGCGCCAGGCCCGCCTGGCGGCTGTCGGCGAATGGGATGCGCTGAAGACGCTGCAGGATCAGCTGACCGCGGGTCGCTGAACCGGCGGCGGCCACGCCCGCACCAACGGGTCCGTAGCCTGACAACTCGTGGCCGAGGTCTCCTTCACGCTCAACGGCCAGGCCGTCTCCGTCGCCGACGACGATCAGTCGCTGTTGGAGGCGCTTCGCGACCGACTCGGCGTGCGTTCGCCGAAGGACGGGTGCAGTCCGCAGGGCCAGTGCGGCTGCTGCACCGTCCTCGTCGACGGTCAGGCACGAGTCGCGTGCGTCACACCGGTCGGGCGGGTGCGAGCCCGGGCCGTCACCACGGTGGAGGGCCTGGCCCCCGACGCCTGCGCCCGCTGGGACGAGGCGTTGTGCGCGACGGGAGGCACGCAGTGCGGGTTCTGCACCCCCGGCATCGTGCTGCGACTCGCCGCGCTCGAGGCCAAGGCCCCGCTCACCGAACCGGCGGTCGAACAGGCGCTGCTCGCCCACCTGTGTCGCTGCACGGGATGGCAGACGGTCGTCGCCGCGGCGGTGGCCCCGCCCGCCCCCCTGGCCGGGCGCGACTTCGCCGCCGCTGCTCGCCGGGCCGAGCTCGAAGGCGGCTCGCCGCAGGCAGTCGGACCGGGGGTGGCCCTGGGCCGCGGCGGCTTCGCCGACGACACCTCGCCGCTCGACGCACTCGTCGCAGTCCGATCCGAAGCAGGTGACTGGGTCGTGGCCCCCACGCTGTCGGCCGCGCGGCGGCTCGCCGGCATCGTCCCGGGCCGCCGCACGACGGCGCCGCTCCGCTGGCCGGTCAGCGTGGCCGACGGTGACTGGGTGCGCACCCTGCAAACCGGATGGGTCGAACCCGCCTACCTGGAACCCGACGCAGCCTGGTGCGCCCCGGGCGGCACGCCTTCGACGTCGTTGGCGAACGGCGGCGCGTTCGGCGGAAAGGTCTCCTCGCCGCTCGGCGACGTTGCCCGCCGGCTCGCCGACGAACACGGCCATACCGTGCGGGTGGTCTACCGACGCGAAGACGTCGTACGCCTCGGGCCCAAACGTCCGCCGCTCGCCATCGGGGTGCGCGCCGACGGGAGCGGCGTCGCCGTCGTGGCCCGATGCGCAGGCATCGCCGACGCGATCCGGTCGGTCGCGCCCGGGTTCGAAGTGGCCGAGGTCGATGTGCCGGGACCGCCGGTCGCGTCGGCCCTCCGGGCGGCGGGCTGGGCCGAAGCCACGGTGGTGCTCGCCTCGCTCCGTGATGGCCCCGACGTCGTCGTCGCCCCGAACGGCTCGGTGGCATCTGCGGTCGTAGGCCTCGACGGCCGGATCTCGGTGTCCGTCGAGTGCGGTCCGGTGCTCGATGAGGTCGTGCTCCGGAGCTACTGCATCGGGGCCGCCCACATGGCGCTCGGATGGGTGCGGTCGGAGGGCATCGCCGTCGACGAAGCGGGCGTGGTGCACGACCTGACGATCCGGTCCTTCGGTGCGCTCCGCGCCGTCGACACCCCGGAGATCGAGATCGAGATCCGGCCCGGCGACCGCGAGCCCCGCAACGGCTCCGACGCAGTGTTCGCCGCGGTTGCCGCAGCCGCTTGGCGAGCGACGGGGTTCGCGCCGCGCTGGCCGACGTCTCGCTGAGGGAGCGGCTCGTCGCCAGCCGACCGTCAGTCGCCGGTGGCCACGCCGTCGTTCGTGCCGACGGCATCGGGGTTCAGCCCGCCACCCGGGCGGAACGCCGCCTCGCGCCGCTGCTGGGCGGCCGCCATCTGCTGCATCGTCGTGGTCAACGCGGCTGCGGCGCCTTCGTGGGCCATGATCTTCTGCATCACTGCGGCGCCCGCTCCGGCCATCAGGACCGATTGGCGATCGTGGAGGAACTGCATGGAGTCACGGAACTTGGTCACGAGTCCGTTCACCTCGGGGATCACGTACCGGGCCGTCATGTCCCACGACCGGCGACTCGCATCGACGTTCGCCCAGTCGTGGGCGAAGCCGAGCACGACCCCGAACCCTCCGGTGATCTCGTACATCCTGCGGATCGCGACCACCAGGTCGTCGGGGGTACCCACCACCGCCGCGCCGGCGCCGCTCGCGCCGCCCTCGGTGACCTGATCGAGGAGCTGCCACTTGTCGTCGGTGTGGGTGGCACCGGGACGTCCGAGCGTCCAGGCGTTGTACTCGTTGTGCCACCGCTGCAGTCCGTCGACGGCCTCGGCGCGGGCCTGTTCCCTCGTCTCGGCCAGGTGCCACGACATGAGCACCCGCCAGTTCCGGCGGTCGACCGTCTGACCGTATTGCGCGGCGGCCTCCTCGGCAAACCCCCACTGGGTGGGGAGCGCCAAGATCCCCTCGGTCGAGGTCGAGGCGATCGACAGCGCGCCCATGCCGTACTTCCCCGCGAGCTGCATGCCGCTCGGGCTGATCGAGCTGGCGGCGACCATCGCCATGTCGTCCTGCACCGGGAGGAGTTGCAGCTCGGCGTCGCGGAACGTGAACCAGTCGGACGTGTATGAGAAGCGCGGCTCGCCCCGGAGCAGCTTGATGATCACTCCGAGCGCTTCGTCCTGGCGGTCGCGCTGCACGATCGGGTCGATGCCGAGCGTCCACGCATCGGACGGCAGCGCGCCCGGGCCGCTGCCGAACATCGCCCGACCCCGGGTCATGTGATCGAGCTGCACCATGCGCTGCGCCACGTTGAACGGATGGTGATACGGCAGCGAGATGACGCCCGTGCCGAGCCTGATCGTTCCGGTCACCTGCCCGGCCGCGGCGAGGAACATCTCGGGGCTGGCGATCATCTCCCACCCGCTCGAGTGGTGCTCACCGCACCAGAACTCGTCGAACCCGAGCCGGTCGAGCTGCGCCGCGAAATCGAGGTCTCGTTGGAACTGCAGCGTCGGGTGCTCGCCCACCGGATGGTGAGGGGCGAGGAACGTGCCGAAGCGGAGCCGGGGTGGGCGCGACATGTCGGCACTCTAGGAAGCCCCGTTCGCGGGGCTCCGACTGAGGTCACGCGCTGCCACTCGCTGCCCTGGGCGTGGATGTCGCCGCGGCTCCCGGAGTACCGGGATGTCGGCGAGTTCGGCGGGTGGCGCCGCTACTCGGAGTCGGTCGAGCAGTGACGAGCTGAGCGAATGCCGACGAGGTGGCGGCCGAGGCGAGCCGCTATCCTGCTCAAGCCCGTGTGCACGGGGACGTAGCTCAGTTGGCTAGAGCATCTGGTTTGCATCCAGAAGGTCGTGGGTTCGAGTCCCATCGTCTCCACCACTGATCGAGTGGTCAAGAGTACTTCTGACCAGGTTCAATGCGTGGATGGATCGGTGGGTTCGGCTGCACGATCTGCGTCATTTCCAGGCGACGATGCTCTTGCGGGCAGGAGTCCCCGTGAAGAACGTCTCGAAGCGGCTGGGCCACCGAAACGCGGCGACGACGTTCAACGTGTACGCGCAGTACATCGAAGGCGACGACCACACCGCGGCCGACGTCATCGGTCAGCTCCTCTCGGCGCCGACGCGGCGAAACAAGACATCGGCGACGTCGTAGGCATCGTCGACCGCGATTGCGTCACGCCTACGAGTCGGAACGTCGGGGTCAGCGACTCGGGAGGGGACCCTAGGATCCTGGCCGGAGTCGAGCCACACGTCGATCTGCCGCCGGGGGAGCATCATCCGCGAACCAACGCGGTGCACGGTGATCGGCACCGGATTCCCGAGCACCGGGCTTGGCTGCCCCACTGGGTCACCCAAGGCGGGTTCATCGCCGGACACGGAAACCCTTGGCCGGAAGACGTCGGCGACCGAAACGCGTGACGGACCTTCGCTGGGCAATCGTGTATCCAGCGCGCGTGAAGCCCGTCAGGGCGATCGGTATCCACCGCGATGGGTTCAGCTGGGAGTGGGCTGTCGTTGTCCGGTATCGCTCGCATGTCGAGACTCCGACCGGATCGGGGGCCCGTGACAAAACCGACCTGTCGACCTGTCGAATCGAACGGACAGTCACCCAACAATTTGATTCCTCGGGCTCTGGCTTCTCTACCCGCCGTGCGGTGTCTGTCGACATCCGGTGTCCACCATCGCTCAGCGTCAAGAAAGGTCGACGAGCGTTCGGAATCGACCGTCGCGGCTGCGCCCGACGCCGTCACCAACGTCGTCTCGGTTCGACTGTGCCGATCGCCAGTCACCGGCCACACGCGGTGGGCCATACGTCGGCGAGGAACCCGAGGGCTCCTTGATCCTCACAACGGTGACTCCCCAGTGCACAGATACGTCACTCGGGACGGAACCGCAGCACGAACAACCGACAGCGTGCCGGCTGCGGCCAAGGCCATGAAGCCGACGCCCAGCACGACGGACACCCTCGCATCGCCGCCTCCGAGCCACCTTCGAAGCGAGTTCGGCATCATCGACCTCCGCGTGGGCCACCCGATGGGTCCGCTTTGGCGAGAGACGACCGTTACGGCTCAACCATTCGTCCGTTCGAACTCTCGGCCGCCAGCAGGGGGCAGGACACCGCCCAACGACACCACCTCCAATGCCCTTCGGCACGCTCTGCCCCACCGCTGGAGCCGGCCCGTCGTGCTAGCCAAAGTGATGGTGGAACGCTCGTGCTGACGCGGAGCAGCCGATACCGGCACCACAGACGATCGATATCCACCGGTCTTGGCTCGAAGCGCAGGCAGGACACGGCGGTCCGGTATCCGCACCTCGCGCAACTCATGAGCTCTCGAGGCGGTCGCCTGTGAGGGCACGTGTCGGGTCCTCGTGGTGCACCGTCGCTTCGAGCGCCCGGAGGGTCTTTGGCCCAGCGACACCGTCGGCGACCAAGCCGTGAGTCCGTTGAAAGTCCGACAGTGCTCGCTCGGTGGCTCGACCGAAGTGCCCGTCGGCTTTCAGGTCGACTGCCCCCGCGTGCCTCAACGCCTCCTGCAGCGCCCGAACTTCCCCTCCCTCGCAACCAAAGCGGGGATGATCGGGCGTGGCGACGTAGGCCGGGTCGCTGGGCGCGCTGTCACCGAGCCGGTCGTCGTGAAGGGCGCCCAGCAGCACGACGTTGAAGGAGTAGACGCGATGGCTCAGGTCAGTGAGGCGTCCGCCGATCGCCCGCACGCGTACAGGGCCCCGCTCACGTCGAGACACCTCTCGGACGAACTCGTCGAGCTCTTCGCCGATCGCGGCGAACCTGTCATACAGCTCGACCTGGAGTCGCTGGCGGATCGGCTCGCCGAAGTGCGAATGCACGATGGCAAGGATTCGATTGAGGTTGTCGTTCCATTGGCGAAGAACCGAGCGGTAGTCGGAGAGCTCGGCCTCGAGATTGGAGGTGTCCCCGCCCACAACGGGGGCGAGTCGTTTCGCGGCCCAGTACACACGTCGCATGCGGTAGAGCCGTTGATCGAGCAGGACACTCACTTCTTCGAAGGCCTTCGTCGCCTGTTCGCGTAGTTGATCCGCTCGCGCGACGTTGTGCTGATGACGCCACGCTCGTTGCTGGAACAAGTAGGTCAGGACACCACCCACGACAGTCGTGAGCACGAACCCCACGACGAGCAGCGCCAACGGTTGATCGGCCACCGAGAACCCCTCCTCCGCTGCGGCGAGCGGTGCCACGCGAAGCTAGCCATCACGAACAAACCCCGCGAACCCTGTCGAGGCCGCCCGGGATCCACCGTGTTGCGTGCCCAGACGGAACCTCTCGCATCGCTCGGTATCACCGTCTTCCGCAATGGCATGGGCGACCGAACGAGTGCGCCCCTGCCTGGCGGGACTCGGCCGGAACGTCCACTTGCTCGTCGGCACAGCGGTCACCCTTGCGCGACGCTTCTCCTTCGATGGGAACGAAGCACAAGAACCCTGACGTGCTCGACGAGATGATCGAACACATTCGCTACGAGGTGATGCAGATCATCGAGTTCCGAATGTTCGGCAACGAGTGGTGCGATCTCCTCCGCGACGACCTCGGCGGTTTCGCCGCGCGGGGCATCTTGGAGGCCGGCTTGATCCACTTCCGGTGCCTGATCGAGTTCCTGGGAGATCAGCCGACCAGCGATCAGGTGATGGCACGTGACTACCTGAAGGACTGGGACTGGAAGATCGGTGAGCTCAGCCAGGTACGGGCTCTGCACGGTCGAGTTGCCCACCTCGGCACCGTTCGGTGCTCGGTAGCCATCCACGGAGACTTCAGCTGGCAGAGGTGGCTCACGGACGAGGCGCCGGTGGTGCTGCGTGGCTTTCGCGACTTCCTGGTGCAGCTCCGCACGTCGTCGCCGGAGCGATACCAGCTGTTCAAACGGCCGCGCGATGGCTTGCCCATCATCGACCTGCTGCCCCTGCTCAATTCCGTTCTCACGAACACGGAGCAGTGAGCGATCAAGTCGGCCGACGAATGGCCAATGAGCGCCGTGTGGGAATGCCGGTTTGCGAACGCCCGGAATCCACCGCTGCCGCTCTGCCCTGAGTCGCTGTAAGGGTGCTCGGTATCGCACATCTCGATCACGGGAACTTTCGGCCGGATTTCGACGGCGACCGGCGGAGCGAAGCCTGCGACCTGCTCCGGCGATTGATGGCGACTACAGCTTCGGCCCGGGACTTCTCGGCGCTCGTCAACGCGTTCGGTCACCGCCGTAGACTCTGCGTCGAAACCGATCCCTTGGGAGGCCCGATGGACAGCGTCGAAGGTGCCAAGACGTTCGCTGTCAGTGGCACCAACTACGACTCGTTCATGGGACGATACTCGGCCGGCCTGGCAGAACGGCTTTCCGACGCTGCAGGAGTGGTGCGTGGACACACCGCCATCGACGTCGGCTGCGGTCCTGGCGCGCTGACCAAGGTTCTCGTCGCCCGGCTCGGGGCCGATGCGGTGTCCGCGTGTGATCCTTCGCCCCCGTTCCGGGAAGCGTGTGCAGTGCGAAATCCGGGTGTTCTGGTGAAGCTGGGCCAGGCCGAGTCGATCCCCTTCGAGACCGACAGCTTCGATCACGCGATGGCACAACTCGTACTTCACTTCGTGTCCGATCCCGAGCAAGCTGCGCGAGAAATGGCGCGCGTCGTGCACCCTGGTGGGAGCGTCGCAGCCTGCGTGTGGGACTTCCACGATGGCATGGAGATGCTGCGGGGTTTTTGGGACGCGGCACTCGCGATCGATCCCGCAGCCCCCGATGAAGCCCGGATCTTGCGGTTCGGTCGCCCCGGTGAAATTGCCGAACTCTTCTCGACAGCAGGTTTCCACGACATCGAGGAGTCAACGCTTGGCGTGACATCAACCTATACGTCGTTCGATGAGCTTTGGGATGGCTTTCTCGCTGGTGTTGGTCCCGCCGGCACATATTGCGTCGCTCTCTCCGACGACGAGCGCGGACGGCTACGCACCGAACTGTTCGGTCGAGTCGGCTCACCGCCGGGCCCGTTCACGCTGGGAGCGATAGCCCGATGCGCCGTCGGACGCGTTCGGGGTTGAACCGCCGACCTCGGCTCGAGTGCTTCCCAGTCGACGTCCGCCTCGGCGATGCGTGAATGCGTCTTCGGGCACGACACAGAACGCCGCTCGCGCAAGCCCCGGCGCGAGAAGTCAAGAACCAACGATGACCGGCGCGATGGCCCACACCGTCGAGACCCGACACCGGCTTGATGGAGGCGTGCACGAGGTGCCCGAGATCCACCGGGATGCGCAGCATCGACGCGTCATTCGCGTGCTCGATATCGCGCGGCAGTCGTGCCCTGCTTCGCCGGATCCCAAGCGGGCATCGCGTCCACGGTCCTCAACGAAGTCGCGCACTTCGGCCGGGGCTCGGCAGTTGGCAGCCGGCTTGATCTCGGTGAGGGTTACGGAGCCGACCAGCGTTGGCGTCGAGGACCGTGATCAGGGCGGGAGCAGTGTCAGCACCATGATTGTGGCTTCTGTTGCGACGAGCGCGTGGGGTGTGTCGGCGGCCATGTGGAGCCAGAATCCGGGCCCGGCGTCGAGTTCTTCACCGTCGGCAGTGAACCGCAGTCGTCCGGAGATGACTTGCACGACGGCCGCTCGTGCGGCACGGTGCTCGGTGAGTTCCTGCTGAGCGTCGAACCCGAACACCGTCACGTTGACGCTCTCGTCACGGTGGACCACCTTGGAGACGACAGCGCCCGACTGGATCTCCACTTCGGCCACGAGGTCCTGGATCACCGTGTGGGTCATGGCTTCCTCACATCTCGACTGGCCGACGACCGGCTCGTTCCCCAGCCTGTCACGCCCTGTTGCCTGGTGTCCTGAACGAGGTCCTCGCTCACCGCGGAAGCACCGGTGAGCGCCAGCGCCACCCCAACCAGCTTCGTGTACTCGCGCTAGTAGAGCTCCTTGAAGGTTACTGGAGTGTGCGGCCCACGGCCCGACAGAGATCATCGTGTGCACCGTCGTCGACGCCGCGCAGACGAACAGTGCGCGGTCTTCGGTGGGCGCGTCGATGCGCAGACGGTGGGTGCCGTGGGTTTGCTCGACGAACTCGCGAAATTTGCAGCGATTCGGGGCTGTGGAGAGTCGAGGAGGTGATGAATGCCAAAATGCACGTTGGGGTAGCCGCCGTGAGCACCGATCCCAGCATCTACGTGGCCGAGGTACCGAGCTACGAGAACATGTACCGGGCCGAGTACCCGGTGCTGGTGGCCGTCGCGAAGGCGTTCACCGGTGATGTCCAGGCCAGCGAAGATCTGGTTCAAGACACGATGGTGAAGGCGTACTTGCGGTGGAGCTGGCTCCAATCGCTCGGAAGCCCCGGAGCGTGGTGCAACCGCGTGTTGATGAACGCATGCAAGAGCTGGTGGACACGCCGACGCCTCGAGCAACGCTACGCCCGCTTCCTGACCGGCTTAGCCACGACGGAGAACACCGCGTGGACGGCCGAGTTCATTGACTTCTGGGCGGCCGTGCGCCGACTCCCCACGAGACAACGAACCACGGTCACGTTGTTCTATGCCGGCGGTTACACCTGTGCAGATGTGGCAGACATCCTCGACGTTCCCGAGGGAACCGTGAGATCCGACCTGAGCCGCTCACGCGAGTGGCTCGCGCGAGAACTGGGGTATCTGTCATGACCAACTCGTCCGACGACCGGCAAGATCTTCCGCCCGGTGTACGAGAGCTCGATCAGCTCGGCACGCGAGCGGGTGCCGCTCTCCATCAGAACGCTCCGCCCGAGGGGCTGACCGCGGCGATGACGCGAGGCAACCAGATCAGGACCAGGCGGCTCATGGTCGGGTCAGTGGCGATAGGTGCACTCGCGATCGGAGGCATCGCAGTCGCCAATCGAGATGACAACACAGGCGAACAGCAGGCAGCCGTCGCACCATCGGTGCCGACGAGTGCGACACCGTCCGAACCGGCGCCCACGACCAGCGAAGCAACGCCCACGACTACGGCGTTCGACCGAGTTAGAGCAGACGACATCGCGACAAGGGCGCTGTTCCAACTCGGCGACACCCCGGCGATCACTGGCACCGTTCCTGAGCACTTCAGCATGGAGTTGGACGCCGTCGCGGATGCACCAGAGTGCGCCGACTATCTCGGGATCTTCCATGACCCCAAGCGTGACACCGGATACGCGTACGCGTGGTACACCAACGCGTTGCCTCAATCGGTGATGGTGTTCTCCACCGAAGCGGACGCGATCGAGATGCTCGATGCTGTCAGTTCGCCCGGGTTCGTCGACTGCAACCTCGTCTGGCAGCAACGTGCCTCTGATCTCCTGGATCGTGGCATTCCGGTCACGTACAGCCCGGCATCTGATGAGACGTTTGATGTCTCCGCAGCCGACCAAGCCGCACAGCTGTGGGTCAACAACTCCTTCGAGAACCAAGCGGTGCTGTTCCTCCGAGTCGGCCGGGGCGTATCGATCCTGAACCCCGGCGGGACCGCCAGCGGATGGACCAACCCAGAGGTTCAGGCCCTCATCCCCGCGGCGGTCGACCGCCTGCGCACGGCACTCGGCACCTGATCCAGCAGAGCCAAGACTGGGCCGATGTAATGCCCGCAGTGTGCGGCAGGTCGGCCGGACCGTGAGCTTCGGAAGGTGCGCGGGATCCACCGATGTCGCAGGATGCTCTGAGTGCCATGGGTGCTCGGTATTGCTCGCCGGTGTTGACGCGGGCCGCTGTGGCGGGCCGTGGTGTGGTGCCCGCACGGTGGTCGAGCCGGAGGGAGGGATCATCATGAACGACACCATGCGTTCGGTTGAGGTCGTCGCCGTCCACACCGACGAGGAGATGGTCGAGCGCTTGGCGGTGTCGGGTTCCTGGCCGGTTACTCGGGTCCGACCCGCGAGTCGTATCGAACCGATCTGCGCATGTTCACCGTGTGGCTCACCGACCGCCAGGTGCGGCTCCTCAAGGTGCAACGCACGCACATCGAGCTGTACGGCCGTCGGCTCGAAGACCAGGGCCGAGCGCGTGCGACGGTCGGGCGGCGGCTGTCGACGTTGGCCGGGTTCTACCGCTACTGCGAGCAGGAACTGATCCTGGAGCGTTCACCGGCTGCCCATGTGCGGCGGACGGTGTCGGTGAGTGTTACATGAAGCGACGGCTTCTGTCGCAAGTCAACCGCTGAGCGATGCGCGCGAGTCGCTCGGATGAGCAGCGCTGACGCCAGGAGTCGACTGCGTTGTGCAGCCTTGCCAACGGTCGGGGGCGGGCCGTCGCTGCGCTGCGCCGATGGCGGGCGCGTCGGCGGCGAGCCTCTATCTGCTCGGGATTCTGGACGTGTCTGTCGCCGCGGTGGGACCGTGCCGGGCCAGCGGGTGGTCGCCGACTGGGTAGCGGCTGCGATGGGTCGACCTCCCGCCGACGGATCGGCGACCAATCGTCCCGCCGAGCCTCTCCGTTTGCTGGGCTTCCGGATCTATCACTTGACAATATATCGAGAATCGATAGATAGTGGAGCGGTGGACGCGCCCCGATCCGATCCGAACTCGTTCCTCCCGCTCCCGCAGGCCCAGTTCCATGTGCTCGTCGCGCTCACCGCGGGCGACCGGCACGGCTACGCCATCATGGGCGCCGTCGAGGAGTCGTCCGGCGGCCTCGTCCGAATGGGTCCGGCCACGCTCTACGGAACGCTCGCCAAGCTGGTAGATCGGAAGCTCGTCGAGGAATCGGATCGGCGACCGGCCGACGACGACGCCCGCCGGCGCTACTACCACCTGACCGCGTTGGGGTGCGAGGTGTGCCAAGCCGAGGCCGACCGTCTCGCCGCGCTCGTCCGCATCACCCGGTCCAACCTCCGACCCGGTCTGGCCTGAGATGGCGTCCGGGATCGCTCCGACGACGTACCGGTTGCTGCTGGCGCTCTACCCACGCGACTTCCGCGACCGGTACGCCGACGACCTCGTGCAGACACTCGCCGACCTCTCAGGCGACCTCGGGGCGCGCCGCGCTTGGCAACGCGTGGCGCTCGACGTGGCCGTCACCGCTCCCCGCTACCGAATGGAGACACTCATGAACGAACGACACCAACCCGCCGTGCTCACCGCCGGGATCGTGGTGCTCGCCGCACTCGGGATCCTCAGCGTGCCGCTGGGCCTCGCCCCCGGGTTGGCGTTGTTGCCGATCGCGGTCGTGCTCGGCTTGAGTCAGCGGAGCAAGCTCGCGCAGTCACTCGACACCCACGGCGGCACGGACCTCCGGCGGCGACGACTCACGATCGCCACGATCCTCACCGCGCTCCTTCCCGTCGTGTACCTCGTGAGCCTGCCCATCCTCGGCGACGACTGGGGTGCCGACGCAACCGTCGCATTCGGTCTGTGGTTCGCCGTCCTGATCACGGCGGTCTACTTCTTCATCGCCGGGTTCAACACGCCGAGGCGGCCGGCGATCGCCCACTGACCTCGCGCCGAACTCGTCGAGCGAGAGCGCGGCGATCTCGGCACGAGTCCACCGGTGGCCTTCCGGCCGCACGAGAGCGGGCGCCGGCTGACCGTCCAGCGCACAGCGCAGCCGGCCAAGCCAAACGGGCAGGTCGCCGTCGGTCGGAACAAGACGTGGGCGATGAGCCAGCCCTTCGTCGTGTTCGTCGATGTCGACAACACGCTCATTCTCCACGTCGGATCGAAGCGGATTCCGATTCTGGGGACGATCCGCCATGTTCGGGAGCTGCGCGAGGTCGGGGCGACCATGTTCTGTTGGAGCACGGGCGGCGCGGACTTCGCCCGTGAGGCCGCCGAGCCGGTCGGCGTCGCTGACTGCTTCGACGGGTTCCTGCCGAAGCCGAATGGCATGCTCGACGACCAGGCGGTCTCGGACTGGCGGCAATGCGTCGAGGTGACACCAAGCGAGTCGGTTGGTCGACGGGCGGCGGACTATCTCACGAAGATCGGGCGATAGGACGAGGCTTCAGATGGTCGCCGCATCGCCCAGGCGACGGTGACCACGTCCGACGCTCGGCGCATCAACACGAGGACCGGAGAAGAGCGCTCGGTATCGCGTTCCGTCGACTCATCTGCGGCCGCTCGGTAACCGAAGTACGTCGCCGTCGCCCGGAGCGCTGCCACGCATGTCGCGAACATGCCGGGCGGTCGACCTCGCCATGGTGGAGCCTGGGAGCGCGACGGAGATTCGCCCGCCGCGTGCCCATCGCCCCGCGTAGTGGCCGATCCCGGGTGGTCCGCCCGACTCGCCGCCCGCCCGATAGTCGCGCCCAGGACGACGCTCAGTTCAAAGAGCCGAACTCCAGGCCGGCACCCGCCGGTCACCGATGTAGGGCCCTGATGGAGGATCAGAGCGCGACGTTCTACGGGTTCGTAGCGTTGTGGGGTCGGGTTGGCCAGGGGCACGGAGCGCCGCTCACACCATCTCACGTGCGCGAGATCCACCGCGATGCGTCCGGGACGTCGTGGTTTGGAGCGATCGGTATCGCCGGTCGGCCTGCGCCCTCGAGAGGTTCTGTGAGACCGCGCCGATCCGTTCGGAGGGTGCCCTGTCCGTTCGGAGGTCACCCTCCGATGGACACGAACGGTGCCGCCCTTCCCGCTTCAGCTGAACAGGCGATCGCTCAGCGCGATATCGGCGAAGAAGTCCTGGATCTCGGCCACCTTGTCGTTGACGAAACTGAACAGCAGCACCTCGGTCTGCCTGAACACCTCCCCGTCCTTCTCCATGCTCGACGTGTGAATGGCCACCACTCGGTTCCCGCCGTCGGACAACACGTGCTCGAGCTGGATGTCCAACGTGCCACCGCTCAGCTCGAACAGCTTGCCGTACAGACCGACGATGCTCTCCTTGCCCTTGTGCGCACCAGAGACCTGCGATGCGCCAGGCACAACATGGACAGCGTCGTCGTTGTACAACGCCATCAGCGTGTCCATGTCCCCACCGCTGAATGCGGCGTAGCCCTGACGAACGGTCTCGAGATTCTGCTCGACGCTCATAATGACCCCCTTCGCTCCACGCCCGATCTGAGCGCACACGTCACCCTGCGCTCAACACGGTCCGCTGGCAAGAGTGAAACGTCGGGACGCCCTCGATCTTCGCGCACCGAGGTTCGACTTCCGAGGTCCCTGCCGCATGCTGTGCCCCGATGCGCTGGGCATGAATGACACCGAATCCGGAGTGCCGCTTCGGGCGCTCCAACGGTGCGCGAAATCCACCGTATCCGCGTCGTGCGATGGCAGTCGTCGAGGCGCTCGGTATCGGCTGCGCACGACGCTGCTGTTCGCCGGTTCCTGAGTGCTCCGTCGAGCGTTTCGGGGTCGCGATTGCGAGTGGGCTCTGCGGGGCCATCAGCTGATCGCGAGTGCGTGCAATGATCTGTGCGCCGCCAGCACACTCCGAGGCAGCGCGTCGCGTGAGCGTTCTTGCGACGACGCTGCGCTCCGCTGAGCGCGGACTCGACTACTCAAGGGCTGTGGCTCATTGCGGCGGCGGAGCGTCGGACTCTCCTCCGCCGAGGGCGTGCGCAACTGCCCCAGCGTGATGTGCGGCCGCCGCTGCGTGTCCCGCCGACGAGCGCGCGATGGCGGCTGCATCGGCGTGGAGACCCTCAGCGGTGCGGTGAAGGCCCGCTTGTACTGGGACTGTGCCGATCGCCTCCACGAAGTACCCGGCGGCGTGTAACCCGGTGCTAATTCCCCACTGGTGCTGAGCCGCGGCTAGGTGAGCTAGGGCCAACATGTGGTGCTCTTCGGCTTCCGCGGCGAGCATCACAGCGTCGGCGACGTGTCCGAACGCTCCCTCACGCTCACTCATGACGTCCCCTTGGGTACGTATCGGGCGGCGATCAGATCGAGTGCCCGACGCCCACGGGCAGCGGCATCCGAGCGCGTTGCGCACGGGAACGTCGATCATCGCATTCATCGTCTCGATGACGGGATCGTCGCGACCGTTCTGTCGTTGGCGGTCGGCGACGGCGAGCCGTTCACCTATCTCGACTAGCTGGTGCAGATGCCATTCGGCGGCTTTGATCCGAAACTCGGCGTTGCGCTCTGCGGCGAGTGCTGAACCGACGCCACGGCTGGCGATCCGAGCGGCCCGCTCGGCAATTGACTCATCCATGAGGGTCCCCTCCGTGCCTGGCAGCAGGCCGCAACTGGGCGGGCGCAAATCAAACCAGAACCAGGTCGGAATGGAGCACCCGATGTCCGTCAAGTAGACCGTAGCACGGGCAAATGACGACTCCGGACGGGCCTCTCGACAGCCCATCGAGTACAAGCAACTCGGACCGAGTGTCGACGATCTCGTTATCTTGCGGGGCCTGATCGGGCCTGATCTAGGAATGCAACGGCAAGTCGCGCGTCCGTGCGAGTTGCAGTCGCACCATCGTGTCGCACACCAACGCGAGAGGTTGCAGCGCCGTGCCCCCGACGGTGCGCTCACCAGAAGCGATCGAAGGACAGGAGCCGACTGCCTCGATATCGAGCGCACACCCGGCATTTCACTCGACTCTCTCGGAGTGGGGGGAGCCACCTTCATTGTGCGCCCCCTTTTGGTGAAGCCCAAAGGGACCGATGTCCCACGACTCAGCGACGCTCGACCGAGGGACGGCGAGCAGCTCCCCTGTCGGTCAGGCCGAGATGACCGCTCGGTAGCACTCCGCAGAATCACGCCCGTGTCGCCCGCCAGTGGCATGGGACCACTTGATGTGGGCGCGTTCAGCTGGCGGGCGACACCCGGCCGGGCGACTAGTCCGCTCGTAACGGCCCTTACTGGGAGCTGCTGTGTGTGCGAGACTCGCGCCATCCCTTTTCGGGGTCTTCGGGCAAAGGGTGTCTGATGCGTGCCGCCAATCTGATCAACATCGGGCTTGCGCTGATCGGGGTGGCCTTCTCCGCGGTGGCGATCCTGCGATGGGGTCGCCTCTCGATCCAGGCGCCCGTATCCCGAGGCAATTCGGGTGATGGCCGATGGCCGTCCAGGCTCGCAGCATCGCTTCGAGCCCTCGGTCCGGTGTGCTCGGCGGGAATCATCTGCGGTGTGCTCGTCGCCGGGTTCCTCGGCCGGTTCGTCATGCGGGTGTTGGCGGCCACATCAGGTGATCGCGCCCAAGGCCTTCTCACCGATGCCGAGGAGGTCGTCGGCGAGATCACCCTCGATGGGACCATCGGCTTCATCGTCTTCGTCGGCTTGGGTGCTGGCGCGATCACCGCCATCGTGCTGCTGGTTGTGCGTCCTTGGTTGCACGTCAACGGTGCGACGGCGGGGGTGATGGCTGGTCTGGCACCGCTGGTCCTGCTCGGCGGCAAGGACTTCTCATCGGAGAACTTGGACTTCTCGATCTTGACGCCCACCTGGCTCGCGGTGGGTCTGATCGTAAGTGGAACCGCCTTGTTCGGGGCTGCCCTTGGTTCAGTGGCTGCTCGGCTCCAGAAGACAGCGGGTGGCAACAGCCGGTTCCGCAGCGCGCCCATCCTGGGTGTGATCCCGTTCGCTCTGGTGCCGCCAGTCACCGTCGGACTGATGGTCTACATCATCGGCCGCACCGCCCTCCCGGGGCGTCTCTCCGCCAAGCTCGAGCAGCGCCCCGTCCAGCTGGCAGGGAGGGTCGTCGTGGTGGGGCTCGTCGGATTCAGCCTGTTCCTGACCGTTCGATCGTCGGTGGACATCCTCAGCATCTGAAGCAAGCGCATCGGGCCGGTTCACTCGATAACGACAGCCGCGACGTCCGGTTCGATTCCAACCCGGGCCGCAGGTCCCCCGTCTTGCCGCGGACCGGGCCCGCGCCGCCGGCGGTCTCGGTCTCGGTCTCGGTCTCGGTCTCGGTCTCGGTCTCGGTCTCGGTCTCGGTCTCGGTCTCGGTCTCGGTCTCGGTCTCGGTCTCGGTCTCGGTCTCGGTCTCGGTCTCGGTCTCGTTGTTGAAGATCGTAGTACGTCGCACTGTCGGCAGTTCCCGGTCCGTCGCACGGGAACCGCGAGTCACGGGACGCGGGCGGCCGCGCCGACCACTACATCCCCGGAATGCGGATCAGTGCGAGCTGGCCGCCCTCGCGCTTGTAGGTGAAGTCGGGCTGCCCGTCACCGTTGTTGTCGTCGCCAGGCGCCTTCTCGATCCACAGCGTGTGGGCTTGGACGTTGATCAAGAACGCGCCCGGTCCGAAGGCCGCGGAGGCGTCGACGATGCCCGTCGACTCCCATGCGCCCTGGTTGCCGGGTGCCTGCAGGCCGACGTCGGTGGGACCGGCATCGGCGGCCTGGTCGACCTTGGCCACGACCTCGGGGGTGCCGGTGAACGGCACGTACCAGAGTCGAGCGGTCGTCGCGTTCGGATCCGTCGAGCTGACCGGGAACTGTTGGCTCGAACCGGGATCTTCCGTCAGGAGCAGCCCGGTGGCCGTCGTCTCGATGTTGTCGGGCTGATGGACCTCGGCGAGCGTCTTGACCGGGTTGTCGTCTCCCTCGACGGCAACGGTGAGCGATGTCACGACCGTCGGGTCGTCGGGGTCGAGCACCATCTTCCAGACACGGCCGTTCGTGGATCGGAAATTCGGCGTGTCGAGGCTCTGCGCAGCAGTTCGGCCGCGACCCGAATCGACGATGTACACGACGTTGCCCATGCCGGGCCGCTTGTCGTAGGCGATGTCCTCGACGCGGACGAACTGGAACACGTTGTTGATGTCGCTCCAGTACTCGAGCACCCATTGCGGTCCATCGATGCCACGAGCGGTCGTGGACCGGAGGTCGAGCTGCCAGGAGCCGTTCGTCGGTGGTAGCGGGTAGCCCTTGTCAGCCGCCTTGAGCTCGGACCCGTCGGGGTTGAGACCGGTCGCGATGTCCTTGGGCACCTTGATGAAATGCCCCGTGACGGCCGTCCCCGAATTGGGGAGCACCTGGTAGTAGTTCGTCACACCAGGGGTGTCGGAGACGAATGCCCAGAGATCGCCCTCGTCAGCGAGGAGCGCGTCGGTGTTCGGCGCGATGTAGGAGTAGAGCTGCGACTGCGACGGTACCGCTCCAGCGGGGAACACTCCGGTCAGTGGACCGCTCGTGAACGTGTCGTCGCCCGACAGGACGACCGGCTGGTCGTAACCGGGGATGGCGACGGCGTTCTCGTGGTTGTGCCGGCCCATCCCGTAGATCGGCTGCACCTTGCCGGTCCTGACGTCGAGGGCGACGACGAGTCCGACCTCGCGTTCCTCGGCGCTTCCCGCGACGGGCGGCCACGAGGCCTCTTGACGGTAGACGTAGTCCGGGGACTCCTCGTTGGTGAAGAGGATCTCCCGATCGAACCCCTCCTTCGCAGTGGCGAGAAAGTTGGAACAGAAGCGCTGATAGCCCGCATTGCTGGCGATGGCGAACGAGCCGTTGAGCACTCCCGCGGAGTGCTGGTTGAGGATCAGCTGGCTCAACTGGGCGTTGTCGAAGTCGTTCTCACCGTTGGCGGCCGTCGGCGCGGCAGTGTTGTAGGGGAAGGGCACCTTGCTCGTCTCGTGGTTGACGAACACATCGACGCGTCCTTGGCCCCTGGTTCGCAGGGCGATGCCGTCTGGGATCGCTTCGAAGCGATAGCCGCTCGGCAACACGTCGCCGACGGTCAGGAGCGGTGTGATCTGCACCCCGTCTTTCACCGCCGTGAGCATCGATGGCTGCCCCGTCCGGAATCCGCTGGCGTTGTCGCCAGCTCCGGCCGGTGACGACGGCACTGTGCCGACGGCTGCTGCGACGACCGTCGCCGCGAGGACTTTCCGTCTGGTCGTGCCGCGCGCTCGAACCCGGTGTGCCGCCATGTCGTTTCCTCCTTGAACCGCTGATCGACACCGTACGCCGAATCAAGAAGAGGTCAAGAGGTCAGGCGTCGACGGCGGGGCTGATGAACTGCACGTCGAGCGCGAGCGTCACATCGTCGCTGACCATCGGCACGCCGTAGCTCACGCCGTACGCGCTGCGGCTGATCGTGCCGGTGGCCGAGAACCCGTGGTGCGTGGCCTTGTCCATCGGGAACAACGCCGCCGCCGTTGTAGGTGGCCTGCGAGGACGACCGGGTAGCGTGATGCCCTTGATGGTCAGGTCGCCGGTCATCGTGTAGCCCGACCCGGACTCGGTGATCGAGGTCGAACGGAACGACATCTGGGGATGGTTGGCGACATCGAGGAAATCGGCCCCGTGCACGTGCTGGTCGCGCATCGTGTTCCCGCTGTTGATCGAGGCCATCTCGGCCTCGATCGTCACCACGGTGTCCGCCAGGGTCTCCCCCACGACCAGTGCACCGCTGAATCGGTCGAAGGTGCCGCGGACCGTCGAGATGCCGAGGTGCTTGACGCCGAAGCCGAGCTGGGAGTGCACCGGTGTCGATGCCGAATCGGCCGGGGGAGATGGGAAGACTCACGGTACTTCCGTCCTGTACGAGCGTCGAGGAGACGGCTGCGGACGACCGACGGCTACGTGCGGACGGCCACGCTCGTCGGACACCGGTAGCCGCAGACGCAGTCGGCGCCCGGCGCCTGACGGCTTTGCTACGTTGCAGGCGAGATCGGAGGTTGGCGTGACCGACAACCATGCGCACGACCAACGTTGCCCGACTGCACCACAACGCGTGGGTCACACGTGACCAGGAGGCCACGCGGCGGTTCTACGAGGACCTCCTCGGGCTGCCGCTCGTGGCGACCTGGAGCGAGGCCGACGAGCTGTTCGGCGCCGTGCGGGTCTACTGCCACACGTTCTTCGGCCTCGCCGACGGCAGCGCACTGGCGTTCTTCCAGTTCGCCGACCCCGAGGACCAAGAGCTCTTCGGCCCGACGATGCCCGAGACACCGTTCTCCCACATCGCGCTGAAGGTCGACAACGACTCCCAGGACGAGGTGGCCGCTCGGCTTGGCCGCCGCCGGCTACACCGAGCCGGCCACGTTCGTGCTGGAGCACGGGTACTGCCGGTCGCTGTACGTGCGAGATCCGAACGGGCTGCTCGTCGAGCTCACTGCCGATCACCCCGACGTCGACGCCATCTCCGCGACCCGGGCGCGCACGGCGCACGAGGACCTTGCGAAGTGGTTGAGCGGCGACCACACCAGCAACAACACGTACCGCTGATCGCACGCTGATGACTGACCTCACCCCGACGGCGGTCGCACTCGCGTCGCCGCGCTGCCGCTGATCCCCACGACCGTCATCGGCAGCTACCCGCAGCCGCCGTGGCTGGTCGACCGACGCCACTGCTGCGTGGAGAAGGGCGTTCCTCGCACCGATGCCGCCGATGTGTGGCGGATCCCACCCGACCGAGCTCGACGAAGCGCTCGATGCGGCGACGCTGCTGGCCGTCCACGACCATGTCGCGCGCCGGGATCGACATCGTCACCGACGGCGAGATCCGCCGGGAGAGCTACTTCAACCACTTCGCCAACGCGCTCGACGGGGTCGACCGTGATCGGGTGGGCGAGAGCGTCAACCGCATCGGCGGGCGGTCGACGGTGCCGCTGGTGAGCGGGCCGATCCGCCGTGGCGCAGCCGGTGGAGCTCGGCCCCGCCGAGTTCCTGCGAGCCGCCACCGACCGGGTCACGAAGGTGACCGTGCCCGGCCCGTTCACCTTGAGCCAGCTGGCGCAGAACGAGTACTACCCCGATCAGCGTTCCCTTGCGCTGGCGTACGCCGACGCCATCCAGCAGGAGCTCGTCGACCTCGTGCGCGGCCGGCATCGACATCGTGCAGCTCGACGAGCCGTACCTGCAGGCGAACGCCGAGTCGGCGCGGGCGTTCGCCGTGGAGGCGATCAACCGCGCCTTCGAGGGCGTGCAGGCCACCACGGTGCTGCACACCTGCTACGGCTACGCGGCGTACGTGACCGACAAGAGCGGCGGCTACCCGTTCCTCGCCGAGCTGGCCGACTGCTCCGCCGACCAACTGGCGCTCGAGTTCGCCCAACCGCGCCTCGATCCGTCCGCGCTCGAACCAGTTGCGGCCAAGACGATCGTGCTCGGCGTCGTCGACCTGTCGCACCAACGACGATCGAACCGCCGGCGGTCATCGCCGACCGGCTGCGGGCGGCGCTCGAGGTGGTGCCGGCCGAGCGGCTGATCGCGGCACCCGACTGCGGCATGAAGTACCTCCCGCAGATCGGTGGCCTTCGCCAAGCTCGCCGCCCTGGCGCAGGGCGCCGCCCAGGTTCGCGCCGAGCTCGGCGGCTGACGCCCCGTTCGAGACCGGCACACCTCCGTCGGATCAGCCCTGTCGCTAGCCGATGCCGCGGGCCGCCAGGATCACGACCAGGATCGGCAGGACGACGACCAGCGAGAACGCGATCCTCGCTCGACGAGACGGGCGCCAACCGTCGGGCTGAGCCATGAACGTGAACCGCGTCGCCCAGATGATCGCTGCGTAGATGGCCAGCATCAGGACGAACCCGGCGAGCGTCTGGAACGACCAACCGAACGAGCCGACCAGGTCGGAGCCGACGAAGACCACTGGACCCGCGGCCACCAACAGGCAGAGAACCCGCACTGGGGTTCGCCACCCGCGGCGAGCAACGGCGAGCCCACACCCAGCGACCGTCGGCAACATCACCGCTCCGGCCGCGAAGAACAGTGGGAGCATGGCAATCGCGCCGATCGTGCGCGCCATCGTCAGCTTCCACCGTCGGCGCACTCGCCAACGGGCGATCGCGACGATCGATTGGGCGATACCGAAGATCGTGAAGCCGGCGACGATGAAGATCGTGCCGCTCCACGAGAACTCGGGATCATCGGAGATCAGCCGCATCCACGCCCGAGCGATCACCCCGAGCCCGAACCCGCCGAGGGCACCGGCCGCCAACGTGCCCAGTGCGTGTCGCCCGACTCCGGCGAACGCATCGGACGGCGAAGCAGGTGGCATCCCAACGAGATCGTTCACCACCTACTGATCATTGCTGAACCCGACGCGCGAAGCGAGGGCGACGTCCGCGATGGCGGGCGGACCGGTCGAGCAGCGGACACCGAAGGTGCATCTGGCAGTCTCGATCCGCACCGTTCCGCCACCATCGAACCGAGGTCTCCCCGATGAGCGCGCTCACTCCTGCCGATGTCCCTGTGATCGACGATTGGAACCGGCTGCTCGCCGGTCGGGTCGCGGTCGTCACCGGGGGCGGCGTCGGCATCGGCGGGGCCATCGCCCGGTTGTTCGCCCGCCACGGCGCTCACGTGGAGCTCGCCGAGATCGATGCCGAGCGGGCAGCGGCCACGGTGGCCGAGATCGTTGCCGAAGGTGGTACCGCCCGCGCCCACATCGTCGATGTCACCCGACCGGAGGGCGTGGCCGAGCTGGCCGGAGCGGTACTGGCGGAGCATCCGCACGTGAGCGTGCTCGTCAACAACGTGGGCGACTACCGGCCACTCGTGCGCTTCCGCGACTCCTCGCCCGACAGCTGGAAGGCGATGTACGACGTCAACCTGTTCCACGTCTTCGCTGTCACCCATGCCTTCCTCGACTCGATGGTCGAACACCGCGGCGGATCGATCGTCAACGTCCACTCCGTGGAGGCGATGCGGGGGTATCCGGGTGAGCCGGTGTACGGCGCCATGAAGGCGGCCGCGGCCCACTTCACCACCTGCCTCGCGGTGACGGTCGGGCGATACGGCGTGCGGGTGAACGGCATCGGCCCCGACCTGACCCAGACCCCTCAGGTCGACTACCTCACCGGGTGGGAGGACGCCCAACATCTGTGGCCGTCGTGGGCGCCCGTCGGTCGCCTCGGATGGCCCGAGGATCAGGCCCGGGTCGCGCTCTTCCTCGCCTCCGACATGGGCGCGTTCGTCACCGGTCACAACGTGCCGGTCGACGGCGGGACCCTGGCCGGCGGTGGATGGTTCTGGTCGCCGTCGGAACGTCGATTCGTGAATCGTCCCCGCACGCTCTGAGCAACCCGGTCCCAGACTCGGCCGAGCCGAGCCGAGCCAGGCGGGGCCGTGGGCGTGCTAGAGCGTGGCCATGGTCGATGCCCGCGACACCCGGCTTCCGTTCCATCCCGATCTCGTCATCCCCGAGTTGTTCGAGGTCACGCTCGAGACGCTGAGCACCCCTGCCGTCGTCGACGTCGAAGCCGCGGCCGCCGCGGCGGCACGCGGCGCGCTGCGAACCGCCGATGTGGCCGGACTCACCGTGGCGGTCGGCGGCGGGAGTCGAGGCCTGACGGCGCGTGTGGAGCTGCTTCGCGGCGCGGTTCGGGCACTTCGAGAGCTCGGCGCGCGACCGTTCGTCGTTCCCGCGATGGGGAGCCACGGTGGCGGCACCGCAGCCGGGCAGCTCGCCATGCTCGAACATCTCGGCGTCACCGAGGCGTCGCTCGGATGCGAGATCCGCTCGACCATGGAAACCGTCGAAGTGGCGCGCACGGCAGGCGGCATGCCGCTGTACCTCGACCGGCACGCGGCGACAGCCGACCGGATCTTCCCGGTCAACCGGATCAAACCGCACACGTGTTTCAAGGGCCCCATCGAGAGCGGCCTGACCAAGATGGCGGTCGTCGGGTTCGGCAAGCAACCGGGCGCCGCCCAGATCCATTCGTGCGGACCGATCGAGATGCGTGATCGGCTGCTCGACGGGATCGCCGCGATGCGGGCGACGGGCCGGCTGCTCGGTGGCGTGGCGTCGATCGAGTCGACCACCGGCGAGGTCGTCGAAGTGCACGGCCTCACGGGTCACGAGATCGGTGCCGAACGCGAGCGCGAGCTCACCGACCGGGCACGGTCGTACGTGGCGAGCCTGCCGTTCCCCGAGATCGACGTGTTGATCGTCGAACGCGGCGGCAAGGACATCAGCGGCACCACGATGGACCCGAACGTCACCGGACGGTTCTGGGTGCCGGGTCTGGACGATCCGTCGGAACCGAACGTCGCGGCGATCGTGCTGCTGTCGTTGACGGACGTCTCGGAGGGCAATGCGCTCGGGATCGGGCTTGCCGACTTCGTGCCCAGGACGTTGGCCGATGCCGTGGATTGGCCGACCACGTACCTGAACTGCTTCACCGCCGGGCCGTCCGGGCTCCGTCGATCGAGGATGCCGATGACGCTGCCGACCGAGCAGGACTGCGTGCTGGCCGCGCTCAGCATGTGCGGCCGAGCGGTCGACGAACCGAAGCGTGTCGTGCGGATCGTGAGCACTCTCCACCTCGATAGGTGCTGGGTCAGCGAACCACTCCTCGCATCCCTTCCGCCCGGTGCCCACGCGCTCGAAGGCAGGGCCTGACCCGCTGCTTCGATCGGTGTGCCAGGCTGCACCGGTGTCCGATGACGCGTCGTTCGCCGGTGCCCACACCGACTTCACGCGGGCGCTGTCGTATGGCGAGTACCTCGCCCTCGACGAGCTCCTCGGGGCCCAGCGCCCGCTGACCGACTCGCACGACGAGACGATCTTCATCGTCATCCATCACGTGTCGGAGATCTGGATGAAGCTCGTCGTCCACGAACTGACTGCGGCGATGGAGTGCCTGTCGGCAGGCGTGATCGATCCGGCGATGAAGATGCTCGCGCGGGTTGCCAAGGCCCAGGAGCAGATGACCGGGGCATGGGAAGTCCTCAAGACGATGACCCCGGCCGACTACCTGCAGTTCCGCTCAGCGTTCGGCCCGGCCTCGGGTTTCCAATCCCACCAGTACCGGCACATCGAGTTCCTGTTCGGCAATCGCCAGCCGTTCATGCTCAAACCGCACGAGCATCAACCGGCGCACCACGCCATGCTGGATCGGGCGTTGCGTGCACCGAGCCTGTACGACCTGACGATCCGGTTGCTGGCCGACCGCGGCCTACCGGTGCCGCGCCATGTGCTGGAGCGCGACTACTCCGAGCCCTATGTCGCTGACGCCGGCGTGCTCGACGCGTGGCTCGCGGTGTACCGCGAGACGTCGCGCTACTGGGATCTCTATTCGCTCGGCGAGAAGCTGGTCGATGTCGAGGACAACTTCCGGCGATGGCGGTTCAACCACCTCACGACCGTGGAGCGGGTGATCGGGTTCAAGCGGGGTTCGGGCGGAACTGCCGGCGTGCCGTACCTCCGGGAAGCGCTCGGCATCGTGCTGTTCCCCGAGCTCTGGCAGGTCCGCACCGAGCTCTGAACTCCGCAGCCGTCAGGACAGCGCGTGGTGGACGGCGACGGCGAACGAGAAGCCGATGAACACGATGGTGGCGCCGCCCACGAGCCGTGCCGCCGTGGGGTGCACCACGTCGGCGCCCGCCCGCAGCGGACCGTGGAGATCCTCGTAGTGGCGGCCGGCCCACACCAGCACGGCGGCGCCGACCAACGTCTGCAGGACGCCGACGAGCGCGATCGCCGGCACGGTTTCGTGGGCGGCGAACCGGGCGAACAGCACGCCTGCCGCCATGATCGCGACGGCCGTGCGTTCCCAGGCCAGCGCGGTCCGTTCGTGCTGCAGGCCCTCATCGAAGCGGCGGGTCGGCCGCGGCGGCGGAGTCACCACGAGTCGATGACGAACAACGCGGCCGCGACGCATGCCACGATCGCGGTTCCGAATGCCATCAACATCGGCAACCGGGAAGGCGGCAGCGGTTCACCCAGTCGCATCGAACGTTCGTTGAGCGCCCATCGCCGGTAGGCGCTCGCGGCAGTGAGGAAGCTGAGCCCGAGCAGGGCCACGCCGAGCAACTCCGAGCCGGCATAGTCGGGGAGCAGGCCGATCGCACCGAGTCCGCCCGCCGCCAGGGCGAGTGCCGTTCGGATCCAGGCCAGGAACGTCCGCTCGTTCGCCAGGGTGAACCGGTAGTCGGGCTCGACACCCACGTTGCGGGGATCTTCGGGGATGAGTCGATGGTGCAGGCGGGGCACGGCGCAGAGTATGCCCCGTCGCCGACGCGGATGGCCGCGTCTACTGGTCAGCTGCTGCGACGTCCTCGAGATCATCTGCGGTCACGGTCGCCAGCACGGCGCCGGTCTCGACCTGATCGCCGACGGCAACTGCGACAGATGTGACGACGCCGTCGGCGGGCGGGCGGATCGGGTGCTCCATCTTCATTGCTTCGAGCACGATGAGCGTGGCGCCTGCGGTCACGTGATCGCCGACGGCATGGAGGACTCGCACCACGGTTCCGGGCAGCGGCGCTCGCAGTGAGCCCGGCGGGATCTGCGGCACCGGCACCGGGAAACGTTCCACCACCGTGAACGTCGTGGCACCGAGTGGGCTGTCGACGTGCACCCGATCGTTCGTCACATGGATGGCGAACCGATACCGGACCCCGCCGACCCGCAACTCGACCTCGTCGGTGTTCGCCGCCAACAACTCCAGATCCTCGACCGGGGCGCCGTTCACGGCGGCCGTCAGCCCATCGCGGTCGACGCGATAGGTCACCTCGACCCGCTCGGCGCCGTGTTCGAACATGACCTGCTGGGGCATCGTCGCCACGTTGCGCCAGCCGGCGGGCACCGAGGCCAGGAGCGGTGTCGCGGCGCGACGGGCGGCCCGCAGCCCGAGCGCGGCAGCCACGGCATGAGCGGTCACCGCGCCCCAGCTCGTCCGAGCGCCGCCGGATCGTGGCGCTCGAGGAACCCGGTATCGGTGGCACCGCCCGCGAACTCCGGGTGGCGCAGGATCCCCACGAGCAGATCCCGGTTCGTCGTGACGCCGTGCAGATGAGCGCCGGCGAGCGCGTCCGCGAGCTTGCGGGTCGCTTCGTCACGCGTCGGTGCCCAGGCGATCACCTTGGCGAGCATCGCGTCGTAGAACGTCGACACCGTCGAACCGTCGCCGTAGCCGGTATCGACTCGCACACCAGGCGCATCGACCCGGAGGCGCTCGACGCGGCCGCTGACCGGCAGGTACCCGGCTGCCACGTCCTCGGCGTACAGGCGGGCCTCGATCGCATGCCCGGTGATCGCGGCGTCCAGTGCCTCGGGCGGCAGCGGGCGGCCCTCGGCGACCGTGAGCTGCAGCCGCACGAGATCGAGGCCGGTGATCGCCTCGGTCACCGGGTGCTCCACCTGCAGCCGCGTGTTGACCTCGAGGAACGCGAACGATCCGTCGGGCGCCATCACGAACTCGACCGTGCCCGCTCCCACGTAGCCGAGCGCGCGGGCAGCGGTCACCGCCGCCTCGCCGAGCGCGGCGCGCACCCCGGGACTCACCGCTGAGGACGGAGCCTCTTCGATGATCTTCTGGTGTCGCCTCTGGATCGAGCACTCCCGTTCGAACAGGTGGATCAGGGTGCCGTGATGGTCGCCGAAGATCTGCACCTCGACATGACGAGGGGAGGAGACGAAGCGCTCCATGAACACCGTGCCGTCGCCGAACGCGGAAGCCGCCTCCCGTTGCGCCGACTGGACCGCTGCGACGAGATCGGCAGGGTCGGTCACGACTCGCATGCCCCGCCCGCCGCCACCGAACGCCGCTTTGACGATGAGCGGAAAACCCACATCGGCGCCGATCACCGCGATGTCTTCGCCGTCGTGGACGGTTGCTCCGGGAAGGACCGGAACCCCGGCCGCGTGCATCAGTTCCTTGGCTGCGATCTTCGAGCCCATCGCATCGATGGCCTCGGGTGAGGGGCCGACGAACGTGACGCCGGCGGTCGCGCATGCCCGTGCGAATCCGGCGTTCTCGGAGAGGAACCCGTACCCCGGATGGATGGCATCGGCACCGGTGCTCACCGCCGCAGCGAGGATGAGATCGCCCCGCAGGTAGGTGTCGCCCGGTGTCGAACCGACGAGCCGAACGGCGAGATCGGCAGCGGCCACGTGTGGCGCGTCGGCGTCCGGGTCGGAGTACACCGCCACGGTGCGGATGCCCATCGCCCGCGCGGTCGACATGATGCGCACTGCGATCTCGCCGCGATTGGCGACCAGCAGCGTGCGAATGGGCGTGATCGGGAACGGGTTCATCGAACGGTGGTCACATCCGGAACACGCCGAAGCCGCGGCGGCCTTCGACGACTTGGGAGTGGACGGCCGACAGGGCGATGCCGAGCACGGTGCGAGTGTCCCGGGGATCGATGATGCCGTCGTCGTAGAGCTTGCCGGTCATGAACAGCGCATGCGATTCACGCTCGATCTGCTCCTCGATGGCCCGGCGTTGGACGGCGTCGGCCTCCTCGTCGAAGGGGCGTCCGGTCGACTCGGCCGATTGCCGGGCGACGATCGACATCACGCCTGCGAGCTGCTGGGGGCCCATCACCGCGACCTTGGCGTTCGGCCACGTGAACAGGAACCGGGGACCGAATGCTCGCCCGCACATCCCGTAGTTCCCCGCACCGTACGACGCGCCCATGATCACCGTGAGGTGCGGAACCGTCGAGTTGGTGACGGCGTTGATCATCTTGGCGCCGTCCTTGACGATGCCCGCCTGTTCGTACTCGGCGCCCACCATGTAGCCCGTGGTGTTCTGCAGGAAGATCAACGGCGTGTCGATCTGGTTGGCGAGCATGATGAACTCGGTCGCCTTCTTGGCTTCGTCCATGAAGAGCACACCCCGAGCGTTGGCCAAGATGCCCACCGGGAACCCGTGGATCGACGCCCAGCCGGTGACGAGGCTCGTGCCGTACTCCTGCTTGTACTCGTCGAACCGGGAGCCGTCGACCACCCGGCCGATCACCTCGTGGGGATCGAACGGAATGCGCAGATCGACCGAGGCGATGCCCAACAGCTGATCAGGATCGTGGATCGGTTCGTCGACCGGTCTGGTGGGACCGGGGCCCCACTTGCGCCAGTTGAGATCGGCCACGATCTCGCGCCCGATGCGGATGCAATCGATCTCGTCGACGGCGAAGTGGTCGGAGAGTCCCGAGACCCGCGAGTGCATCGCTGCTCCGCCGAGCGACTCGTCGTCGGATTCCTCGCCGGTCGCCATCTTCACGAGCGGGGGGCCGCCCAGGAACACCTTGGCAGCGCGGTCGACGAGCACGGCGTGGTCGCACATGCCGGGCACGTAGGCGCCGCCGGCCGTGGAGTTCCCGAACACCAGCGCGACGGTCGGGATGCCCAGCGCAGAGAGCTCCGTGAGATCGTGGAAGATCTGCCCGGCGGGGATGAACAGGTCGGCCTGGGTCGGCAGATCGGCGCCGCCCGACTCCACCAGGTTGACCACCGGCAACCGGTTCAGCCGGGCGATCTCGAGCGCCCGGAGGTTCTTCTTGAGGGTGTAGGGGTTCATCGTGCCGCCCCGCACCGTCGGGTCGTGGGCGATCACGACGCACTCCACCCCTGACACCACACCGATGCCCGTCACGATGCTGGCGCCCACGGTGAAGGCACTGCCCCACGCGGCGACGGGTGAGAGTTCGAGGAATGGCGTGTCGGGATCGAGCAGCAGTTCCACGCGCTCGCGAGCCAAGAGCTTCCCGCGGGTCCGGTGCCTCGCCGAGTACCGTTCGCCACCCCCGGCGCACGCCGTCGCCACCTGCTCGGCATGGGCTGACAGGAGTGCCTCCATGCCGACGCGATTGGTCTGGTAGGTCTCGCTGCGAACATCGATGGTCGTTGCGATGACCGGCACGCGCGCTCCTTTCGGCGAGATGACCCCACGTTCCGGTGCGACGGTAGACGCCCGGCCGGTGCCCGTTGGGATCAGCCGCCCGCCGTCCCAGGAGCGGCGTCGGCTCGGGAGCGATCCCCGAGGGTGCGCAACGCCCGGAGGGCGTCATCGACCCGGGCCACCGGCACGAGGAGGTGATCGTGATGGAAGCCGGCCAGCACGTTGCACGCCACGCCGATGTCGGCCAGCGCCCCGGCGAGCGCGGCCGTGAGCCCGACCCCGTCGAGCGCCGTGGCGATCTCGATCGTGAGCCACGCCGCCTCGAACGTCCACACGAGGCCCAAACGCTCGGCAACGGCCCGCTCGACCACCACCGTGGTGCCTTCGTCCTCGGCCACGACTGCAGCGGCCGGTTCGACGCCGCTCCACGGGGCACCGGCGGGCAGCGAGACGTACACGAACGTCCCGGCGCGCCGGCTCACCGTCATGGTGTTCAGGATCGTGCGGAGGTCCCGCTCGCCAGTCATCTCCCGTGTCTAGCGGCTCGCCGGTCGGGCGGCCTGGAACTCGGGTGCCTTTGTGCCGATCACGGAGTCGTGATCTCGGGTCGTGTCGGCGCAACCCATGCGTACTTCCAGCGGCGGCCGGTCGCTTCGACCGACCGCTCCTTCGACCGTCGCGCCGCGTCAGTGAGGGTTGCCGAGGCGGCGACCCGCCTGCGCGAGCTCGACGACGTGGTGGCGCGTGCCCTGCGTTCGATCGCCGATCGCCAGAAGGGTCGGGTGCGGCCGGTTGCCCTGACCGGTTCCGCCGTCACGCTCGCTCCCGGGAGCCCGTTCGTCCCGGGAACCCCGTTCGTCCCGGGAACCCCGTTCGTCCCGGGAACCCCGTTCGTCCCGGGGACGTTCGCCACCTTGACGTCGAGCGCTCAGGTCAACGAGACCCCGACCTCGTACAGTCCCGTCGCTCCCTCGTGGACGGGTGGCTCCTCGTCGCAACCCACCATGTCCGGGGTCTATGCCGGGGGCATCGACGACCAGTGGACGTTCGAGGTGATCGATGTCCCGATCCTCCTCCTCGGGCAGTACGAGGTGCGCGTCACGGATGGGGCGAGCAACGAGATCACGACGCTCACGATGTCGGCCGCGAGCGGAGGTGCTGGCACGTTCGTCCTTGCCGAAGGACTCAGCGTCACGTTCGCCGGCGGCGGTCTGGACCTGAACGACACCTTCGCCGTTGATGTCTCCGCGTCCGTCCCGACCACGTTCCGTCCCGCCATGGCCTTCGACGGAGTAGGGGCCGCCAAACCGTGGTTCGACACCGGCGTCACCATTGCCACCGGTTCCTTCGAACTCAATGGTGAGACGATTGCAGTCGCCGCGAACGACACGCTCGACGCCGTGCTGGCTCGGATCAACGCCTCCGCGGCAGGAGTCTTGGCGTCCTTCGATCCCGTGACCGACACGGTGCAGGTGCGCACCACCACGGTCGGGGTCGATGGCGAGATCACCTTCGCCAACGACACCAGCGGGCTCGTCGCGGCCCTCAAACTCGACAGTGCCGTGCTCGTTCCCGGGACCGACGACATCCCCGCGGTGCCGGATCAGCCCGAGGTGCCGGATCAGGAGGAGGTGCCCGACATCCCCGAGGTTCCCGCCGAACACACCTTGCCCCTCGGCGAGATCGCCGCTTTCGCCGGCGTGAACAGCGGCGCCATCACCATCGGGGGGGTCGAGGTGAGCGTCGATGTCGATGTCGACACCATCGCCGACGTCGTGGCCCGGATCACCGCCGCTACCAACGTGACTGCCACGTTCTCGCTGAGCACGGGTGTGCTCTCCCTCGCGCCCGACCGTTTCGCCGGCACGATCGAGCTCGCCGACGCCACCGGGGTGTTGACGGTCTTCGGCATCTCGACCGGCCGGTTCGAGCCCCACGCCCGGACCGGCGGATTCGCCACGAGTGCCACCCAGGCACTCGCAGCGGCCGTCGAGGAGATCAACACCGTGTTCCGGGGAGTGCTGGACGAACCGTCCGACTACTCGTCGCCCGCGTTGACCGGTTTCCGAACGGGCTATCGATCCCTCACCAGCGATTTCGCCGGCCGCGGGTACGCCACGATCCTCGATCGTCTCGCCCTCACGCCCGGCAATGACGCGCCGGTGCTCGGCGGAGCCGAGGCTGCGCTCATCCGCCGCCAGCTGATGAAGGACCCAGCCGACGCGGTGACCGCGTTGATGGCAGGCACTCGCGGCTCGACCACCGACGGGTTCCTGGAGCGGCTCCGCACGATGATGGCCTCGACCGCCGAGAGCCTCGAGATCGAGAGCTCCCGGCTGATCGCCAGCGTGTAGAGACCGGGAGGGTCGTCAGCCCAGCAGCGACTTGACGTCGAGCTTGGAGAGCAGCGAGCCGAGCTGGCCCTGGTCGGGAACCTTGCCACCAGGGGTGACCTTGTCGACGAGGCTCGGTAGGAGCTTGGCGAGCCCGCCCTTGGCTTCGTCGCGTGACACGCCGGCCTCCTTGGCGACCTCGTCGACGGTGTCGGCCCCGAGCGCTGCTTCGAGCTCATCGGGATCGACCGGCTCGTTGGCCCCGGTACCGACCCACGAATCGGCCTTGGCGCCGAGTCCGCCCCCGGTGAGCTTGCCGAGGAGTCCACCGAGCCCGCCGACCTTGCCGCCGAGCGCGCCGGCGCCCATGAGCGCGGGGAGCAACGCCTTGAGCAGCCCGGCCTGGCCGCCCCCGCCGAGCATTCCCATGACGCCGCCCAGATCGGGCAGGCCGCCTGCTGCCGCGCCGCCCTTCGTGCCCTTCTTGCCCTTCTTACTGAGCAGGCCGGTGATCATGTCGAGCAGACCCATGGTGATTCGTCCTCCCTGTCGAGACCCCGGAGTCTTGCAGCAGATGTGACGAACCGGGCCGACCGTCCCCGCGACATCCCGTCCCCAGCTCGTCGGCAGCACCCTGGGGCGGCGACACTCGGAACACGCCGGCGGCCTTCTGCCGGACCGATCTCAACTTGGAGTGTGCAATGAGTGCGGAGTTCGACTACTCGGGGAAGCGGGTCGTGGTCACCGGTGGCGCCACCGGCATCGGAGCGGCTCTGGTGGCGCTGCTGGGAGAGCTCGGGGCGGCCTCGATCACGGTGATCGATCTCAAGGCCCCGACGGCCACGGTCGATGCATTCGTCGAGGCGAACCTGTCGGCCGAGGCATCGGTCGAAGCGGCGATCGCGGCGATCGAGGGCCCGGTCGACGTGCTGTTCAACAACGCCGGCGTCGCGGCCACTCAAGCACCGCTCACCGTCATGAGCGTCAACTACCTGGCGGCCCGCAAGCTCACCCTCGGTCTCCTGCCCCAGATCCCGCCCGGCGGCGCGGTCGTCAACACTGCATCGATGGCGGGGAACGGCTGGCCCGGCAACTTGGCGCGCATCCTCGAACTACTCGCTGTCAACGGGTGGGACGAGTCCATCGCATGGCTCGAGGCCAACGACGATCTCCTCGCCGACGTCTACGGCTTCTCCAAGCAGGTCGCCCAGGTCTTCACCCTCGACGTGTCGCGCACCACCATCGCCCAGGGTGTGCGCACCAACAGCTGCTGTCCTGGCCCGGTGCAGACTCCGCTGATGACCGACTTCCGCGCCACCATGGGCGACAAGGTCATCGACTGGACGATCACCCAGCAGGGCGTCGCCGGCATGGCGGGACCCGCCGACATCGCACCCGTCCTGGCGTTCCTCGGCAGCCGGGCGTCGCGCTACCTCAACGGCACCAACCTGCTCGCCGATGGCGGCTTCACCGCCGGCATGACCGTCGGCAAGGTCGACTTCTCCGGCCTCGCGTGACCCGAGCGGTCACGAGCGGCCGAGGATGAGGCCGCTCGTGGGGACACCTGTTCCCGAGGTGACCAGGACGTGCTCGACGTCGTCGACCTGGTTGACCGCGGTGCCCCGGATCTGCCGAACCGCTTCGGTGATGCCGTTCATGCCGTGGATGTAGGCCTCGCCGAGCAAGCCGCCGTTGGTGTTGATCGGCAGTTCGCCGCCGAGCGAGAGCCGTTCCACCGTCGCGAAGTCCTTGGCCTCGCCGCGACCGCAGAAGCCGAGCTCCTCGAGCTGCATCAACACGAACGGCGTGAAGTGGTCGTACAGGAACGCGGTGGAGATGTCGGCCGGGGTGAGCCCCGAATCGGCCCACAACTCGACTGGCCACCACGCCCATCTCGGGGAGCCCGGTGAGGTCGTCGCGGTAGTAGCTCGTCATCATCTCGCCGTCGAGCGACGCGCCCTGCGCGGCGGCGGTGATCACCGCTGGCGGCTGGCGCAGATCGCGAGCGCGATCGATGGTCGTCACGACGAGCGCGACCCCTCCGTCGCTCTCCTGGCAGCAGTCGAGCAGGCGCAGCACGGGCTCGATGATCCACCGCGACGACTGGTGGTCCGCCAGGGTGATCGGCCGCTCGTAGAACCATGCTGCGGGGTTGGTCGCCGCATGGGCCCGGTCGACCACCGCGATGCGTCCGAAGTCCTCGTTCGTGACCCCGTACTCGTGCATGTAGCGCCGGGCGTGCAGCGCGACCCATGAGGCCGGCGTCAGCAGACCGAACGGGGCATACCACGCGAGCCACGGCGGCATGGCGGTGAGGTTTCGTCCCACATCGCCGAAGCGCATCCCCGATCGCTCGTTGAACGCCCGGTAGCACACGACCACCTTGGCGGCACCGGAAGCCGTGGCGATCGCAGCCTGGGCCACCGTCCCGGCTGCGGCGCCCCCTCCGTACGGGACCCGGGTGAACACCGACAGGCTCGGAATGCCGAGGTTGCGCGCGACCTCCATCTCCTCACTGGTGTCCATCGTGAACGTGATCAATCCGTCGACGTCGGCCGGCCGGAGGCCGGCGTCGTCGAGCGCCGCCTTGATCGCTTCACATGCGAGCTGCAACTCCGAGCGCCCGGACTCCTTGGAGAACTCGGTCTGCCCGATGCCCACGATCGCCGTGCGGTCCTTCAGCCAGGCGGTCACGGGAGGGCTCCAGGTAGCGGGAGGCTCACGGTTGCCGTGCCGCTCACGTGATCGCCGAGCTCGTTGGTCGCCTTCAACTCCACCTCGACGATTCCTTCGTCGGCGGTCGACGACAGCGCGGTGACCCGTCCCGAGTAGGTGAGCGTGCAGCCGGCGAAGGCGGGCACCCCGAGTCGGATGGCCACTCGCTTGACCATCGCATCGGGCCCTGCCCAGTCGGTGAGGAACCGGCTGCAGTACGCCATGTCGGAGAAGATGTTCATGAAGATGTCGGGTGCCCCCTGTGCGTTCGCGTAGCTGCGGTCGTGGTGCACCGGCATGAAGTCGCGTGTGGCGAGGGCGCCCGCCACCACCCGGGTGGGTGTCACCACGAACACGAACTCGGGCAGTTCGTCCCCGACGCGCAGATCGCTCCACCTGATGGTGGACCACGTCGCGCCGCTCACGGGTGGGCCGCCGGACGGAACTGGTGCAGCACGACGCCGTCGTCGAAGTGTTCGTAGAACACCTCGACCGGCATCCCGATCGTCACGTCGTCGGGTGCGACCCCGCACAGGTTCGACACCAGCCGCACTCCTTCGTCCAGGTCGACCAAGACGACGATGTAGGGGTACTCGAACCACGGGTAGGGCGGGTGGTGCGGCATCACGAAGCTGAACACGGTGCCCCGCCCCGATGCCTCGATGGTGTCCCATTCGAGGCCGGTGCAGCGGGGGCACATCGGCCGAGGTGGGTGGCGCAGGGTGTCGCACGCCGTGCACCGTTGGATCAGCAGTCGATGCCCCGCCACCCCGTCCCAGAAGAACTGGGTGTCCGGGGTCGCCGTCGGCGCGAATCGCACGGTCATGCCGGCACCCCCGGCGCTCGGAACTTCAGGATCCGGAAGCGTTGGCGGCCCACCACGCCACCGTTCTGGTCGCGGTACGCCGTCACCCAGGTCACGAAGTGCCCGGCGCCGAGCCGTGTCTGCTTCTCCTCGGAGATCGCCTCGATCGTGGTGGACGCCGACAACACATCGCCGAGGCGGAGGTAGCGCTCGATCTCGAACTCCGAGTTCGCCGCCAGGGTGCCCGTGAACCCCGCCTCGTCCAGGAGCCCCAACAGGTTCGGCCCCTGCGACGCGACGGGCGAGCCGCCGCGCTCCGCGATGCCCTCGATCTGGGGTGTCGCCATCGTCCACGTCTGGAGCATCATCGGCGGGGCAACGATCTCGCCGAACCGGGATGTCGCCGCGAACTCGGGGTCCGTGTACACCGGGTTGTGATCCTCGAACGCCGCCGCCCAGTGGCGGATCATCGGTTGGTTCACCGGATCGGGCGCGATCGAGGGCCCCGAACCCATCGGGGTGCCGACGAGGGCCCGCAGCCGATCCTCGAACGTGGGTGGAGTGTCGTGCTCGCTCACGACCGCACCGTAGGAGGAGTGCGGTGGCGCCTACGAACCTTGATGCCGCGACGACACGGCGGTGATCAGGGAACCGCCGGGCAGTTGGCGATCGCGTACTGGGCGGCGGCGTCGAACAATGCCCAACCTTCGGCGGTGTGCGCGGTGGGTGCCGACTGGAAGATCGACGACATCAGCCGGCAGCCCGCCGCCGGGGTGGCATTGGCGAGCGTTGCGCCCGGGCGGTACACGAACGATGTCGATCGGGTGCCGACGTTCGCCACGGCGGTGGCGCCCGTCCCGGGCAGGCCGAAGGACATCTCCACGGCGAGGGTGGTGACGGCGACATCGCCGGTCAGCCCGGCGGCCATCGGGTGAGTCGGTGCGTTGATGGTGACGGTGCTGGCCGAGGTCGTTCCGTAGTCGATGTTCGCCGCGACACCGGTCATGCCCATGTCGTCGAGCAGGAACGGCTTGGCCATCCAGACCGGGGCGCTCACGTCGCGGAAGGTCGCGGCGACGACGCTCGAGGCCACCGACGAACTGACGACGACCAGCTCCGCGCCGGTGGCCGTCGCTGCCGTGGCGGCGTTGTCGTCGACGATCGTCACCACTGCCCCGAGCCCGACGAGCCGATCGCGAACCGCGACCTCACCACTCCCGAGTCCGGCCGGATTGGCCACGACCAGCACGACATCGGTCTGCGGGCCAGGGTCGTCGACGAGTGGGCAGCCGGCCCCCACGTAGTCGACCGCCGCCTCGAACAGCGACCACCCCTCGGCCGTGAAGCTTCCCGGACCGTTGCCGAACAGCGGGGTGGTGAGCCGGCAGCCGGCCGCCGGTAGCCCACTCGCCAGGGTGACTCCGGCTCGGTACACGAACGTGGTCGGTTTCCCGGCGGCCGTGGTGATCACCCGGGCGGTGGGGCCGGGGACTCCGAAGGACTGGTCGAACGTCGGAGTGGTGATGACGACGGTGCCGGCGAGCCCGGCGGCCATCGGGTGGGTCGGGGTCGCGATCGACACGGTGGCCGACGACACCGTTCCGTAGTCGACGTTGGCCGCAGTCCCCGTCATGCCCATGTCGTCGAGCAGGAAGGGCTTGGCCATCCACACCGGTGCGGCGACATCACGGAACTGGGCGCCCACGACGTTGGAGATCACCGTCGAGCTGACGAGCACGAACGCCACGTCGGCGGCATCGGCGGCCGTTGCCACGTTGTCATCGACGATGTCGACCGCGTATCCGTTCGTGATGAGCCGATCTCGGGTTGCCACCTCGCCGATCCCGAGCGTCGTCGGGTTGCCCACCACCATCAACACCTGGGGTGTCGGCGGATCGATGATGTTGTCGACCGTCACCGGCACGTTGGCGGTCGCGGGGCGGCCGCCTGTGTCGGTGGCCGTCGCGGTCACGGTCGCCGGCCCCTCGGCTGCGGTGGTCGTGTCCCACGGGACCGACCAGCCGTCGGTGCCGTCTGTGTCAGTGCCGATGAGGGTCGCGTCGACGGTGAAACTGACCGCGGCCACCCCCACGATGTCGCTGGCTGTTGCGGTGAGGGGCTGGGTCCCCGCCACCACGGCACCAGCCGTGGGTTCGACGATGGCGACGGTCGGGCCGAGATTGTCGACCGTGAGGTCGAGGGTGGCGCTGCCGGTCTGGCCACCGTTGTCAGTGACCGTCACGGTGACGGTCGCCGGGCCATCCGCGGCGGCAACGGTGTTCCACGGGACCGACCAGCCGTCGGCACCGTTGGCGTCGGTGCCGATCGCCGTGGCACCGGCCGAGAAGGTCACTTGGGTGACACCGCGGTCGTCGATCGGCGCGGCGATCAGCTCCACGGTGCCCGAGACCACCGAGCCGGCGGGCGGGGCGACGAAGCTCACGGTCGGCGAGGTGTCAGTGGTCCGGAAGAACAGCGCGGAGGTGTTCCAGTTCTTGCCGTCACCTGTGGCCGGTCCGCTGAGCAGTTGCTGGGTGCCGTTCACCGGCACGCCGTTGGCGAGATCGACGACCCACAGGTTCCCGTCGGTGCGGGCGTAGTACAGCCGGTTGCCGGCGACGTCCATCCCGGCGATGTTCGACCAACTGATGCCGTCGGCCACGGTGAAGGTCTGGCTGCCCACAATGCCGCTCTCGAGCGCGAAGTAGCGGTAACGCAGGGCGGTGCTGTTGCTCTGGGTGTAGTAGATGCGGCCGTTGTGGAACGTCGCCCCCGTGACATTGGGCCATGAGGTCCACGACGGTTCGGTGACGACAGGACCGAACGTGTCGCCGTCGAACGTCCGCGACCTGAGTGAATCGGACTCGATCGAGTACAGCTTGCCGGCTTCGAGGAACGCGTCGCTGATCGATGTCCACGAGATGGTGCTCCCCGGCACCGTGGAGTCCGGGCCGAACGTCGTACCGGTGAAGCTGCGCGTGCTCAGCGTCGTCGCGCTCCCGGTGTACAGCGTGGTGGGCACTTGATCGGGGATGGCCACCGGCACCGGGTTGCCGCCCGCCAGCGGGAACTGGGCCAGCTTGGCGTGCCATTCGCCCGCCGTGAAATCGGTGTCGGAACCGACGTACATCCCTCGATCGCTGAGGTGAAGATCCCAGACGCCGATGCCCCGATGCTTCCCCGGGTTCCACGCGAGCGGGACGCCGTTCGCCGGATCGAGCGCGGCGAGTCCTTCCCGCACCACTGCGCCGGGGCCAGCCGTGTTCGACCCGAGGTGGTTGTTCATCCACCGCTGATGGCCGCCGATGTAGACGGCGACATCGGAGATCGCGACCGCAGTCAGCGTGTCGCCGCCGGTCCAGTTGGCCCACGACTCGAGCGAGGTGGGCGACTGCGAGCTCGTCTCCCAGCGGCTGGCGCTGTCGCACAACCGGGTGCTGCCGAACGGCCCCCCGGTCGTGGCGACCACGAAGTAGCTGCCGTCGAGCGAATACTCGACGTCTTTGAGATAGGTCCAGAACGCCGACGCGCAGAAGTTCCCGAATCGCTGTGTGGTCCAGGGCATGACCGTGGCCTGCGGGCCGGTGAGGTCGATGCGTGCGATCTGTTCGCGAGGGAGCCCCTCGACCTGCAGGAAGTTGCCGGTGATCACCAACTCGGTGCCGGCGGGATTGACGGAGACCTTCTCGATCCAGTCGACCGACACACGGGGGAGCGTGGTGCCGACCGTGAGCGTGGGATCGAGTGCGCCGGTTGTGGCATCGATGGCCGCCAGTCGCTTGCGGGTTTCGCCGTTGACCCGCCACATGTCGCCGGCGATGAAGACGCGATTGCCGTTGACGGCGAGGTCGCGCACCTTGCCGGAGGTCGACGCGTTGAAGCCGGCCGACATCGCGCCGGTGCCGAGATCGAGCTTGGCGATGCCGTAGTTCGAAACGCCGTTGACGTTGGCAAAGCTGCCGCCGACGAAGACCGAGGTGCCGTCGGGCGCCGGTTCGACCGACTCGACGGGGCCGTCGAGTGCGGGAACGAATGCCTGATCGATGAGCCCGGTGTTCCGATCGAACGCGAACAGGTAGTTGCGGGTGTAGGTGACCCACGTCCCGACCTCGCCGACCGAGGTGAACGTGCCGCCCACGACGACGCGCTCACCGACCGTGGTGATCGAGGTGACGTAGCCGTTGAGCACGTTGGGGGTGAAGGCGACGGGGTCGTCGTCGACGAGGGTGCCCTGGGCCAGCTGGTTCGCGCCGGCGTCAGGGGCGAACTCCGGCGCGAGCAAGGGGAACGCCGACGCGAGGAGCATCACCGCCACCACTGTGAACCATCGCCGTGTGCTCATCGTCGCCCACTTCCCGTTGGTCGCGCCGTGCAGGCGCGACCGTGCCGCGTGATCGGCCACCACTCAGCGTAGGACTCCTTCCCAGTGCCGGGAAACAGGGACGCCGACCTATTCGTGGTCAGAGGTCGAACACCCAGACTTTGCCGCGGCTCGGCTGGAGGGAGAGCTCCAGCCCGCTCGCGACGCTCGCCGAACTCACCGGCACGCACACGTTGGCGTCGAACGCCTCTCCGGGGACCACCTCGATGACGTCGTAGATGGAGTCGGGGATCACCCCGCACCCCGGGATCGATGGGCGAAAAACGGTCGTCCCGTCGGATACGGACCACTCGAACACCGGCTGGGCCATGCGGTCGCCCACGTAGACGCCTTCGATCGTGATCAGGACATACTGGGTGCCGGCCTCGGGGGCCGGGTTGATGTCGGCGAAGGCCAGGACCTCAGCGGAGGCATCGAGATCGACCGACGTGACCCGCAGGTCCCACAGGTCGGTGATCTCGATGACCTCGCCCACCGGGACCGGGTCGTCCCCGGTGGCTTCGGCCTCGGTTCGCTCGCCATCGAGCGTGCTGGGGGGCGCGTCGGACGACGAAACTTCGGCCCCGGAAGCGGGTTCACTCGGCGGGGGCCCCGCAGCCGTGACCGGTGCGCTCGCTGAGGTGGTGGCAACAGGCACCGTTGTCTCTGGGTTGGCTCCAGGTTCGGTCTGGACGACCGCCCGGGGAGCTGGAGTGACCGCGGTACCCGTCTCAGAAGTGGTGCTTCCGCAGCCGACCGCGGCCACCGCCAACAGCGGGAGAAACGCCGTGCTACGCCCGAAACCCATGCCCACATCCTCGCCGCGCAGGCGCCCGATGTCGAGGCATCCTGCACATGTGCCGGTCGCCACCTTTACACCTCGGCCCCCCGCGGCCAAGATCGAACCAACGCAGTCCCTCCCGCGAGTCGGGGTGGGTTCGATGGAGGTCGGTCTGGTCACCCCCGGTTCGGGACACGGAGCAACGATGACGGGGGACCACCGCACCACCGAGCTCTCGTCGCTCGCGCGCGGTGGTTCGTGGAACCTGCTCGGCAGCGCCGGTGGAGCCGTGCTGTCGATGGCACTCGTGGTCGTCGTCGCCAGTGGGCTGGGCGCGGCGGGTGGGGGCGCCCTGTTCGAGGTGATCGCCCTGTTCAACATCGCCGTCGTGGTGGCGACGCTCGGCGCGGACACCGGGCTGCTGCGGGTGGTCGCCTCGTCGCCCGCCGACCGGCGCCGAGAGCAGGTGGCCCGATCGCTCGCGGTGGGACTGATCCCGGTGGGGGTGCTCGGTGCCACCCTCGGTCTCGTCGGGTTCCTCTCGGCGGGGTTCATCGGTCGACACCTCGGCGGCGACTCGCACGCCGATGTCGTGAGCGACATGGTCCAAGGACTCGCACCGTTCGTGCCGCTCGGGGCCCTCGGAGCGGCCCTCCTCGGCGCGACACGAGGGTTCGGCACGATGGTGCCCACCGTGTTCGCCGAACGGTTGGGCCGCCCGGCGATCCAACTCCTGGCGGTCGCCGTTGCCGTTGCGGGGGGAGCGGCGTCGGTCACCGTCGCAGCGGTATGGGCCGTCGGGGTGGTCGTCTCCGCCGAATTCGCGGCCTGGGCCCTGGGACGCCAGTGGGAGCTACGAACACCGGTGATCGAGCCGATCCATTCGTCCGCGCCGAGCACTCGCGACGTCGCTCGTTCGTTCTGGGGCTTCACCCTGCCGCGGGCGTTGGCCGCGATGTGCCGAGTCGGGGTGTTGTGGCTCGATGTGCTGCTGGTCGGGGTGATGGTGTCGTCCTCAGCGGCAGCGATCTACACCGTCGCGACTCGGCTGCTGCAGGTGGGGTTCCTCGCCGTCGAAGCGATCGGACAGGCGGTGGAACCGATGTTCTCTCGCGCCGTGGCAGAAGGCTCGACCGCGCGAATCCGATCGCTGTACGAGGTGTCGACGGGGTGGTTGGTCGCGCTCACCTGGCCGCTGTTCCTCACCCTGTGGGTGTTCGCGCCGACCCTGCTCGGCTGGTTCGGCGATGAGTACGTCGGCGCGGCGCGGGTCGTGGCGATCCTCGCCGTCTCGGCGTTGGTCGGCAGCGGGTGCGGCTCGGTCGACGTGCTGCTCGTGATGGCGGGCAAGAGCATGTGGAGCTTCCGGAACGCGGTGGTGGCGTTCGGCTTGAACATCGGGTTGAACCTCGCGCTCATTCCCGTCTGGGGACTCGAAGGGGCCGCGGTGGCGTGGGCCGTGAGCCGGGTGGTGGGGAACCTGCTCCCGCTCGCCCAGATCCGCCGGCTGCTCGGCATCCACCCGTTCGGGCGGGGCTGGTTCGCTGCGGTAGCGGCCTCGGTGCTCGCAGTCGGAGCGTGCGCCGTCGTGTGCCGCGCCCTGCTCGGCACGGGCACCGACGTGCTCGTCGCCCATGCGCTGTTCGCCGGCGTCGGCTACACCTGGCTCGTTTGGCATTGGCGAGAGCGCCTCGATCTGGTGGCGTTCAGCGATGCGGTGGCCCGCCGTCGCATACCGGCGGCGAAGGTGGCCGTCTGATGGCACGGGCTCCTGTTTCCAAACGCTTCCGTGCTGCGGTTCGCGAGCCGGTGTGGTCGGTCACGCGGGTGCTGCTCCGCCCCACCGCCCCACTCCGGCGTGCTCCCCGACTACCTCGTGATCGGTGGCCAGCGATGCGGCACCACGTCACTCCAGCAGGTGCTCACCCAGCACCCCAACATCACTTCGGCACGACTCATGAAGGGGGTGCACTACTTCGACACCGCTGCCCACCACGACCTCGCCTGGTATCGGACCCACTTCCCGACTCGGGCCTACGCACGGTCGGTGGAGCGGCGCACCGGCTCGCCGCTCCGGGTCGGCGAAGCCAGTCCCTACTACCTGTTCCATCCTCTGGCCCTGCCGCGGATTCGCGAAGCGCTCCCGAACGTGAAGCTGATCGCCCTGCTCCGCGACCCGGTCGAGCGAACGATCTCGCACCACAAGCACGAGGTTCGGCGGGGCAACGAGCCCCTCGGTCTCGAAGCCGCACTCGACGCCGAACCGACTCGGCTGGCCGGCGAGCGCGAGCGCATCGTCCGAGAGGCGCCCGGCTACCACAGCGTGGCCCACCAGACGTTCTCGTACGCGGCGCGCAGTCGCTATGTCGAGCAGGTCGAGATGCTGTTCGAACTGTTCCCCCGCGACCAGGTGATGATCCTCCCGAGCGAGCGGTTCTTCACCGATCCGGGTCCGGTGTTCCGGGCGACCCTCGATTTTCTCGGCGCACCGCCCTGGTTGCCGGAGAGCTTCCCCAAGGAGAATGCCACGGCTGACACCACGGTGCCGGCCGCGGTTCGGCAGCGTCTCGTCGAGTCGTTCCGGGAGCCCAACGAGCGACTGTTCGAGCTCCTCGGCGAGCGCTTCCCGTGGCAGTGACGGGTGCCGTCCGCGCCCGGCTCGGCGAGGAACTGTGGGCGCCCGAGGACCTGTCGGCGCGCCCCTCCGCGGGCTTCGTCGAACACGCGGTCGTCGCCGCCGGCGGTGGGCTCCTCGTGCTTCCCGTCAGGACCCGCCGAGCATCGGCCGCCGCGATGTGGCGCTGGACCGACACCACGCCGCTTCGTGAGACGTCGGCCCGGTTGCTCGCGTCGGCGGCGCTGCAACTCGGTCTCGCCCGTCCCCTGCTGCGCGATCGGATCGCCATCCGCACGACCACCGTCGCCGCGGGCGAGCCGTCACTCCACGACTACCTGGCTGCCGCGGTGGGAGCGCCCGCCGTCGAGCTGTCGTTCGCGTTCGGCTCGATGCGGCCGAACCGCAAGCCGGTCGTCCGGATCCACGCCCCGAACGGGCGCACGCTCGGGTTCGCCAAGGTCGGATGGAACCCGCTCACCGAGGCACTCGTTGCGGTCGAGGCCGATCTCCTGCAGTCGCCGGCGGTCTCGAGGTTGCGCCGCATGGTGGTGCCGACCGTGTTGCATCGCGGTCGCTGGCAGGGTCGCTCCGTGGTCGTGACCTCGCCGTTGATCGGACGGCCACCGGTGCGACGACCGGCACCGCCCGACACCGAAGTGCTCGTCGAACTGGCCGGGATGGCGCCCCGTTCAGACGCCGCGATGGCCGGTAGTGCGTATCGGCGCGCAATCGACGAGCGGCTCGGCCGGTTGGCACCGGACGAGCGCGACGGTCTTGCCGACGCGCTCACCCGGATCGATGAAAGGTTCGGTGCCGAGGTGCTGGGCCACGGTGCCTGGCACGGCGACTGGACCCCGTGGAACATGCGGACGTGCGGCGACCGGTTGATCGTGTGGGATTGGGAGCGGAGTGGCTCGGCGGTGCCGGTGGGGTTCGACGCCTTGCACTACGAGTTCCACCGCCGGCTCTCGAGTTCGCCGCAGCGATCGTCGGTCGACGTGCTCATGGATGCGACGGCTGCGGCCGCTGCGACCTTGGAGCAGCTGGGCCAGCCCGCGGTCGAAGCCGTCGCGGCGCTGTACGCCGTCGAGATGCACCTGCGGTTCGAGTCGGCCGACAGCGTGGGCTGGCTCCCCGGGCTCGTCGCCGGCGCGGCGCATCGCCTCGCGGACTAGCGAAGCCCAGGGGCCGGCCGGGTGTCGTTCAGGCCAGGGTGGCGACGTTGCCCAGCTGTTCGAACGCGACCTCGAGACGAGCTGCGAACGAGGTCTCGCCGGCGCGGAGCCATTGGCGAGGGTCGTAGAACTTCTTGTTGGGTGCGTCGGCACCCTTCGGGTTGCCGAGCTGCCCCTGGAGGTAGTCGTGCTTGTCGGCTTCGTAGGCGCGGACGCCGTCCCACAACGCCCACTGCAGATCGGTGTCGATGTTCATCTTGATCACGCCGTAGGAGATGGCCTCACGGATCTCCTCGGCCGACGAACCCGAGCCGCCGTGGAACACGAAGTTGACCGGCTTGGGCCCGGTGCCCAGCTTGTCGGCGATGTACTGCTGCGAGGCGTCGAGGATGGCCGGCTTCAACACCACGTTGCCGGGTTTGTACACCCCGTGCACGTTGCCGAACGCAGCCGCGATCGTGAAGCGATCGCTCACCGCCGAGAGCCGCTCGAACGTGTACGCCACCTCTTCGGGCTTGGAGTACAGATCGGCCTGATCGGCGTCGGAGTTGTCGACGCCGTCCTCCTCGCCGCCGGTGATGCCGAGCTCGACTTCGAGCGTCATGCCGAGCGGTGTCATCCGCTCGAGGTACTTGACGCACAGGTCGAGGTTCTCCTCGATGGGTTCTTCGGACAGGTCGAGCATGTGCGAGCTGAACAGCGGGGAACCGGTGGCGGCGAAGTGGGCCTCGCCCGCGTCGAGCAGACCGTCGACCCACCCGAGCTTGTCCTTGGCGCAATGATCGGTGTGGACGATGACCCGGGCGCCGTACGCCTCGGCCAGCGACTGCACATGGCGGGCACCGGCGATGGCACCGAGGATCGCCGGACGATCGCCGCCGCCGAGGCCTTTGCCGGCGACGAACGCGGCGCCGCTGTGCGAGAACTGGACGATGACCGGGGCGTTGAGCTTCGCCGCGGTCTCCAGCGTGGGGTTGATGGTGTTCGTGCCGGTGCAGTTCACCGCGGGCAGGGCGAACTGGCGTTCCTTGGCGAGTGCGAACACAGCGGAAACGGCATCACCGGTGAGCACACCGGCCGGGGGGATCGAGTGCTTGGTCACGGTTCGAGTGTAGGTCCGGTGCCCGGCCGGGTGGATCCGGGGGCGGTCGGGGGATCTCCCGGGGCGCCGGCGCGTCGGGATCAGTCGGCGGGTGGCGGCAGCGTGACGAGACGGGTCAGCTCGTCCCATCGCCTCGATCGACCGAGGCGGGCCTGCCGCTCGAACTCGGCGACCCCGAGGAGCTCGATCGAGGCGTTGGCGCGTGCTCACGACCGATGCCGAGGCGCCCCACACCGTGCGTTCCAGGCCGCCACACAGGCTGGCCGCCTCCTCGAGGCGCCCGAGTCGGGCCAGCGCGACGGTGACGACGGCGAGCTCCTGTAACGCCTGTTCCCGGTGGCCCCGCCGAGCGCAGTCGTCGACACGCTCGATGCCGATGGTCAGGCTGACGTCGTCCCCGAGGCTGGTGCGCATCCGCATCGCGTGGCGTTCGACGAGTCGGCACCCCGATACGTCGGCCAGGTGCACGGCCTGGGCCGCGTGGTGGAGGGCTCGATCCGGATTGAGCGGCGCGCGCACCAGGCCGACGGCGAAATGGCCCATCGCCGTCAGGCTCGGGCTCCGCCGCGCTCGCCCCAGCCGGAGCGCCGCGATGGCGGCCGGTACCGCGGTGTTGGTGCGGCCCACGCCGGCAAGAACGAAGGCCTCGTCGAAGTGGGCGAGGGCCGTGCCCATCGGGTCGCCGGTCGCGGTCGTGTAGTGCTCGAGCGCGGCGAGGTGGCGCCTCGTCCGGGGAAGCAGCTCGGTGCCGGCGCTCAGGTCGACCGCGGCCGACAGCAGGAACCTGATGTTGTGAACCGTCCAGGTGGCTTCGGATCCGGCGAGAACGGCCTCGGCGCCCTGGCGGGCGAGGGTGTGGGCCCGTTGGAAGTCGCCCCGCACCATGGCGGCGTTGGCGGCGATCCCGAGCAGGGTGGCGCCCCACGGTGAGCCGAGGCATTCGTCGATCTCGACCAGGGCATCGGCCCATTGCTCGATCTCGGTCCGTTCCCGGAGCACGGCTTCGTCCTGGAGCGAGGCGACGAGCTGGGCGGCATCGACCCAGCGCCCCGAGTCGACCAACCAGCCGTAGGCACCTCGGAGATTGGTCAGTTCCTCGGCGACCCTCGCAGCCCGGGCGCCCTCGTCGGTGGCCCGATCCCACGAACGGATCGCGTCGGCAAAGCCGATCATGGTCAGCGAGAACACCCGGCGCAACTCGCCGTCGACGCGGCGGTCATGGGCGAGCGCCCGCCCGACATCGGCGATCGGGGCGAGCTGGCGGTAGCGGCGATCGTTGCCGATGCTCGGCTCGACCCGAACCAGCCCGGCATCGACGAGCTCCAACAAGGGAGTGAGGGCGCGGCGGATCCCGAGCTGGAGGGCCATGGCCTCGACGAGGTCGAACGGCGCGCCGCCCGGGAAGTGGGACAGGCCCGAGAACAGGAGCCGAGCCGGTTCGTCGAGTGCCTCGACCGAGCGGGTGATCTCGCGCACGAGCGTCGCTCCGCCGGACTCGATCATCAGGTCGAGACGGTGGCGGTCGTCGGCGAGCTGGGCGGCGACGACAGGGACGGGGAGATCGGACAGGCGAGCCGAGACCAGCTCGATGGCGAGCGGGTGGCCGTCGAGCAGGCGGGCGATATCGGCGAACTCGTCGTCGTCGATGGCGAGCCGGCGGTCGGTCAGATCGCGCAGCAAGCGACCGGCGGGCGACGGCGATCCGCGGGTGTCGAGGCTGTCGATGCGCTGCACGAGCTCATCGGCAAGGTGGAGCGGGGCGCGTGAGGTCACGATCACCTGCAGGCCCGGGACGGCGAGGAGCTGATCCACCAGCTCGCGAGCGTTCAACGCGTGCCGATCGGCGCCGTCGAGCACTACCAGCGTGCCGAGCTCGCCCAACTTCGCCAGCGCGGCGCTGTCGTCGCGCTCGTCGCCCCCGCTCGGCGGTCCCGGGGCCATCGCGGCCAGCATCGTACGGACCGACGCGCCGGGATCGAGCTCCAGCCAGACGACCTCTCGGCCGCTCTGGATGAGATCTGCGCAGATCGCAGTGACGAGCCGGGTCTTGCCGATGCCGGCTTCACCGACCACGGTGATCAGGCGTTGGTACGTCGTGAGTGCAGCCAGCGTGTCTCGCTCGACGGCGCGCCCGATCAAGCGCCGGAGGGCGACGGGTGGCGGGTTGCGGCGCGCCGCCACGGGATGATCGATCGAACCTCCCGAGGCGTCGGTCTCGGGAAGCGAGAGCAGCTCGGCCTCGACGGCGGCCAGATCGGCGCCGATCGAGAGCCCGGCTGCGAGTCGCAGCCCGTCGGCGAAGCGATGAAGGGCGCTGAGCGCCTCGGCCGACCGTCCGAGCTGGGCGAGCGATCTCACCTGCACGGCGCAGAGGTGCTCGTCGAGCGGGAAGGTCTCCAGCAGGTGCTCCGCGGCGACCAGGGCTTCGGATGCGTTGCCCCGTTCGACCAACAACTCCGCTCGGCGAACGGCCACCCGTTGTTGGAGCGCGGCGAGCCGGTCGGCCTCGGCGCGGGCGAAGGGTTCGGCGCGGAACTCGCCGAACGGTTCCCCCCTCCAGAGCGCGAGTGCGGCGCGTGCCGCGTCGAGGGCGCCCGTGTCCGGGGGGTCGAGCGCGGCGGCGGCAAGCCGCTCGAAACGCCCGAAGTCGGATTCGTCCGGGGCGAGATCGAGCCGGAAGCCGGCGCCGTCTCGGATCAATCGATCGGCACCCAACACCCGGCGTAGCCGGCTGATCTTGCTCATGAGCGAGTTGGTGGCCTCGCGGGGTGGACGACCGTCCCACAGCGCTTCGATCAGCGACTCCTGGCGGAGTGGGCGGTTGCGCTGCAGCACCAGCAGCACGAGGAGCCGCCGCTCGAGGTAGGAGCCCAGGGCTCGGCCATTCACCCCGACGATCCCGAGCACGGTGACGACCGCCGGAGGGGAACCCCCCGGCACCGGCGCCGACGTCGACGGTGCTTCCTCACGCACAGAAGCACCGGACTCCACGCCGTCGACCGTAGCCCGGTGATCGTCACGTCGTCATGACCAGCGGGACGGAAATCAAGGGCCCGTGACCAGCGCCGCAAGATCGGCGCAAGATCACTGGTTCACGATCCGAACGCCTGGTTCATCCGGTCGCACCACCCGGCTGGGCCTCGCACGCTGCGAGTGGGCCCACGGGCGCCCCCAAGGACCCACTCGCAGCATCATGGAATCGGCGGCGGCGAGTTCAGGGATGGCGGGTCGTGGCGGGGAACCAGTGCAGTGCACGGGCGGCGAGCGAGGTCTTCGACCTCCGCGACGCTCGCGCTATCGGCGACCCCCCGGCCGACGAAGCCTTCGCCCCATTCGCCGAGACGGTTGACCTGCCGGCCGCGCTGCTCGATGCGTTGGCCCGGTTGGTGCACGCGGGGAGTGTGGCCGGTGCGGGTGGCCGGGCTCCAGGTCCCGACGGGGAGGACGCGCTGGTGGCCTGGCGGCGTGCCCCGATGCCGCTGCCCCCGTGGGCTGACCGTGAGCTCATCGAGCGCGGCCAGCAGGTGTTCCATCGCTGGGGACTCCCGATCGCCACGGTGCTGTTCACGGCGTCGTTGCCGTGGGCCTATGCCGCGGCGAACGGGGTGCAGGTGCTGGCGCGGTTGTCCGATCTGTCCGATCGCGACATCCGCAGGCGGATCGCCGAGACCGGGCAGATGCTCGTCGACGTCCATGATCTGTCGCTGGCCGAGACCGACGAGTTCGATCCCGCCGGACGCGCCGTTCGAACGATCGCCGACGTTCGCCTCGTGCATGCCGCCGTCCGCAGCATCCTCCTGCGGTCGGGTGGGTGGGATCCCGCCTGGGGGGTGCCGATCAACCAGGAGGACCTCGCGGGGACCTTGCTGACGTTCACCGTGGTGGTGTTCGACGGCCTGCATCGACTCGGTGTGTCGTTGAGCGCAGCCGACGAGCGGGCGTTTCTCCACCTCTGGGCCGTCGTGGGCCACCTGCTGGGGATCGACCACCGGCTCATCTGTCTCGAGGTCCCGGCCGCGCGCAGGCTTCGCGACGAGATCGCCACGCGCCAGCACGCACCGAGTGAGGCGGGCCGACGGATCATGGCGGTGCTGCTCGCCGAGCTCGAGCGGTCGATGCCCCGAGGGTTCTCGTCGGCGCCGCGAACGTTCGTGCGTCACGTCGCCGGGGCACCGATCGCCGATCTGCTGGGAGTCGGGCCCGCTGCGCCATGGGGTCGGCTGCTCCGGCCGGCCGCCGCAGTCGGGCGAGTCGTCACCCGCACTCCGGCCGCTCGTCTCGTCGCCGGGTGGCCCGGCCGGTTGATCGCCGCGGCGATGTTCCGGATGTACATCGAGGTCGGTCTCGACGGCCGCCCTTCCCGGTTCCGGGTCGACGACGACCAGATGCGCCGATGGCGACTCGCCACCGGGGAACGCCGGGCCGAACGCCGCATCGCCCGGCACACGACCCGTCTCCCGAACCGGTTCCCGAACCAGGGGGCGCCTTCGTGACCGCCAGGCTCGACCGCCGCCTGCCGGCTCCCCGTGCCGTGCAGCTCAGGAGTTCGCCGCGGGCGGCGAGGGTGTCGCTGCCCATCGGGCGCGACGAGGTCCGCGCCATCGCTTCTGCGGGGTTCCCGCTGAAGGAACCGCTCGGCGTGATGGCGTTGCGCAACAAGCGGATCACCGTTGCCTACGCCGACCTCGGCGCCCAGTTGATGCGGCTCATCGCCTCACGCAGCCCCGAGGTGCTCGTCGGCAACTGGTGCACCTTCGCTGCGTGGTCGTCGCGCACGATCGGGTCCTCGATCGATCCCGACGACTTACCCGATCGACTCCGGGACTCGCCCGATCTGCCGCTGCGCAGCCGGGCCAGCCGGATCGCTCAACGGTTGGTGGGTAGCGAGCTCGACCCCGCCATCCGTTCCCTGGCGGCCGGCAACCGCTTCATCTTCCTGGAGATCGGCACGGTGGTCGCCGAGTTCGTCCGGACGTTCGGCGCCCCGGCGTGCCTCGGCCTCTGTCTCGCCGAGCTCGAACCCCACTGGGACCGCTACTGGGCCGAGATGGAACGGGTCCTCGGTGAGCTCAACCGGCTCGACCCGAGCTGGGTCCTCACCGGCGTCGGTAGCTCGGAGCCGCTCCGGGCCGGCATGCGCCAGTACCTCGAGGCGCTGACCGAGTGCGACGCCGACCGGAAGTCCGAGCGGGTGCTGGCCGCCAACATCTTGCTGGCCGCGTACGAGCAGTACCGCGCCGACGGCTACGTGTACACGAGCCTGTCGCCGCGCGCCGGGGCGGCGTTCCGGCGACTGCTCGTCCACGGCACCGGCCGGTCCCGTGGCCCGCTGCGGCGCCTCGTCGACCGGATGTACGCAGGTGCCATCACCCGTCGGGCCTTGTCGCTCCTGACCCCCTACGAGGTCATCCGCATCGGCAAGGAGCTCCGGCCGCCGATGGGCCACGACGGCACCCGGAGGTCTTCGTTGTTCGCCACCGATGTGCTCGATCTGGAGCTGCCGCTGCTCCAGGCGTTGGTGTCGCGTTTCGATGTCGCCGACGACGGGCGGCCGAGACGGGGGGCCAGGAACTGGTTGGACTACCACGAGCGGATGCACTTCATCGTCAGCTTCTTCCGCGCTCACCACACCGATGAGTCGTGCTGGACCGAGCCGCTCTTCGATGCCGAGGTCGTGAGCACCCTGCTCGGCGGCAGCCTGCCGACCCGCTCCTGACGGAGCGTTGCCGGACGCAACGACCCGCTACGTTCGATCGCGTGCGCCCCTCGCCCCGCCCCGCCGTCGACCAGCTCCCGGCCTACCGACCCGGCAAGGGTGCGGCCCAGGCCGAGGCCGAGCACGGCATCACCAACGCCATCAAGCTGGCATCGAACGAGAACCCCGACGCGCCGCTCCCGGCGATCGTCGCCGCGGTCGCCCAGGCGGCGGCCGGCGCGAACCGCTACGCCGATCACCGAGCCACCGCGGTCCGGGAGCGGATCGCACGATGGCTCGCCGTGGCGCCGGAACAGGTCACGGTGGGAGCCGGTTCGGTGGGGCTGCTCCAGCAGCTCTTCTTGACGTTCGTCGATCCGGGCGACGAGGTGATCTACCCCTGGCGATCGTTCGAGGTCTATCCCGTCTACACCCGCTTGATGGGTGGGGTCGAGGTCACCGCTCCCCTGACGGACGAGCACGGATTCGATCTCGACGCGCTCGCATCGGCCATCACCCCGCGCACGCGCATGGTCCTGTTGGCCACCCCGAACAACCCGACCGGTACTGCCGTGTCCACCGCCCAGCTCCGTGCGCTGCTGGGCGGCATCGATCCGCGAACCGTGGTCGTCATCGACGAGGCGTACCGGGAGTTCCTCGATCCGGTCTTCGGAGATCCGGTGCGCGAGCTGCTGCCCGACCATCCGAACGTTGTCGTCACCCGCACCTTCTCGAAGGCGCACGGACTGGCCGGGCTCCGCGTCGGCTATGCCGTCGCCCACCCGGAGATGATCGCCGCGATCGACAAGACACTGTTCCCGTTCGCGGTCAATGCCCTCGCCCAGGCTGCCGCGATCGCGGCGATCGATGCCGAGACGGAGATCTCGGCGCGCGTGGCGGCGATCCTTGCCGAACGGGGTCGCGTCGCATCGGCGTTGCAGGAAGGCGGATGGGTGCTGCCCGACGCGCAGGCCAACTTCGTCTACCTGCCGCTGGGGTCCGTCACCGACGCATTCCACCTCGGGCTCGAACGCCGGGGAGTCGTCACCCGCCCGTTCAGCGGAGAGGGCATCCGGGTCACGATCGGCAGCCCGGCGGAGAACGACCGGTTCCTCGCCACCCTGGCCACCGTGGCCGCCGAGGTGGGAAGGCCGTCGTGACCAACTCGTGACAGTCGGCCCGTGTGCCGGCCGGATCGTTGCGGTACGTATCTCGTATGGGTGACGAACAGGACCGCGCCGAGATGCTCGATGACGAGATGATGGATGTTGGCGAAGGGGATGCCCACGACTTCGACGGCGGTCCGGCACCACCGGACGAGGGGCCGGGGCAGGACTACCCGCCGGATCGGCCGATCGGTGCCCGCCCCGAGGCCTTCGCTGCCGACGGCTCCGTGGTGGTCGACGACGTGGCCACCCGTGAGCGTCGCCTCGAACCGGAGCACGGAATCGTCGCCGCGCCCATCGGCGGCATCGATCTCCTCGCGTCCACCGACGACCCCGACGTCGAGGCCGAGTTGGTGGGTGAGGAGCCCGACGATGCTGCGGGGCCCGGCGCGCCGGCCGAAGTCGCGGCCGTCCACCTCGTGACGGACGAGGGACGGCCGCTCGACGACCGGCGCTGAGGTCGACCGCAGACGGGTACGTTCAGACGAGGAACTGCACGATCACGATCTTGGCGATCATCGCGGCCGGGAACACCAGCGCGTAGGCCATGTTGACCCGCTCGTCGCCGTTCGTCCGATCGGCGGCGTAGGCCACCGCCGCCGGCTGGGTCTCCACACCGGCGAACAGTCCGGCTGTCTCGATCACGTCGCGGCGGATCGTCACCTGCACCACGAGGGGGATCATCCCAGCGAAGATCCCCGACACCACGATGCCGGCGGCCAGCAGCTCGAGACCTTCGCGGGTTGTGACGGCCTCGGCGAACGTGGTGCCCGACCCGAGTCCGGCACAGGCCAGGAACATCAGGATCCCGAGTTGGCGCAGCACGAGGTTTGCGCCCTGGGGCAGCTGCCACGTGATCGGCCCGGTCCGCGACAACACGCCGAGGACGAGCCCGACGACGAGCGATCCGCCACCAGGGCCGAGTTCGACCTCGGCCCCTCCAGGCAGGGGGAACGCCAGCATGCCGACGAGCAACCCGGCTGCGATACCGAACGCGAAGCCGAGCGCGTCGACCTCGCTCAACCGGCGTTCGGAGTCGCCGAGCAGCCTCGACACCTGTCCCAGCTCGCTCGTCGGTCCGACGATGCGGACCCGGTCGCCGAGCTGCAGGGCGAAGTCGTCGCGGGCGACGAGGTCGTCGTCGCCCCGGCGAACCCGGGTGAGCGTGACCCCGAACCGATCGAGGTGGAGCTCGCCGACGCGCGTTCCGGCGAGGCGGCGGTTGGAGACCACGACCCGACGGAAGTCGATCGCCGACCGATCGAGGGCGAGGTGCTCGTCGCTTCGCTCGCCCACCCCGGTGCAGAACGCCTCGACGGTCTCACGGGGGCCGAGGACGACCACCAAGTCGCCCGGCGCCAGCCGTTGACCGATGTTGGCCACGCTGACCGAGCCGTCGTGCCTCACGCGGCTGAACCCGACATCGGGGAACTCGGAGCGGAGCTCCCCGAGCGAGGGGAGCCCCGTGCGGGTGACGCGCACGGTCCAGTTCACCAGGTGCTCGGCCCGCTTCGGCGGCTCCGGCGGCTCGAGTGCCGCCGGGAGGGGCAGCTTGCGGCCGAGGAGCAAGGTCATCACCACGAGCATCGATGCCACGGCAGCCGGGTACGCGAGCGAGTAGGCCACCACCGGGTCGCCCGAGGTCACCGCTTCGGTCGCCGCCTGGAGCGACGGCGTGTTCGTCGTCGCGCCGGCGAACAGTCCCGAGCGCTCGGCGGCCGAGAGCCCGAGCAGCTCCGCTGCCAGCGCGCACATGCCGGCGAGCGTGGCGATGAGGGCGGCGGTGAGCGCCACGGTACGTCCGCCTCCGCGACGCAGCCCGACGAAGAACGTCGGCCCCGACGCCAGTCCCACGGTGTAGGTGAACAGCACCAGCCCGAGCTCCCTGAACAGGCCGAGGCCGTTCAGCCCACTGACCGAGTCGTCGATCGCTCCGATGCCGAGGCCCACGAAGAGGGCGGCGGCCGGCCCGAACGAAACCCCCCGGTAGCGGAGGGATCCGGCGCCGGCGCCCAGTCCGATCACGATGAAGACGATCAGGATCGGATCGTCCACCAAGAAGTCGAACACCGCAGGAACTGTATTGCTGATCGGGGATGTGGGGGTGTGAAGTCGACCTCGCCAGGGGTCGTAGGCTCCGCGACCGTGCGTTCGGTGCGCGGGTTCACCGCGACGGTGATCGGTGTCCTGGTGGGGATCGTCGCAGCCGCGCCCGCGTCGCCGATACCGCCCGCTCCGGCCGACGTGCTCCTGACCGATGTCGGCTTCGGCTTCACCGCGACCGGCGATGAGCCCGACGTGCTCGGCGAGATCACCAGGCACTTCGAGGGTCCAGGCGCCACCCTCGACCTCGCGGCCATCCCGGTGGAACCGCCGGTTCGGGCGGCGCAGCTGTTCGAGCTCATCGCCGGCGCCGATCTCGGCCTCGCCCGGATCGAGGAGCCGGACCTGGGCCTCGCCACGTGGCTCGTGGAGGAGGGAACCCGATTGGGCGACTCGCCCGTGGTCTTCCTGTTCTTCGCCACCGAGGAGTTCATCTTCTCGGCGTTGCTCGCGACCGACGGTTCGACGTCGCTCGACCCGGTCGAGGCAGCTCGCGAGATCGCTCGCCGACAGCTCGAACGGGCCGGCGGGGCGCTGGCTCCCGAAAGCGCGGGGGACCGGGCGACGCCGGAAGGGCGCGCCGCTGAGCTGAGCGAGTTCCTGCCCGGCGATCTCGGCCCCCTCACCGTGGCCGGGACGGTCGACGCGGGCGAGGAGCTCCCGGAAGGGATCACGCCCGACGACGAGGTGCTGCAGTTCCTCGACGATCGCTCGACCGGGATCGTCCGCATCTGGGGCACGCAAACGCTCGATCTCTCGGCCGCCGTGTCGCTGACCGAGTACCCCTTCGAAGTGTTCGCCGCAGCAGCGCTCGGCACGGTGCCCGAGAGCTCCGACACGGACCTGGTGGCGAACCCGCGGATGGATGTCGCCGATGCCGTCACCTTCGTGGGCACCGGGAGCCGCTCCGATCAGGTGGGCGCGGCATTCCGCCGGGGCCGGCTGTTCGTGCTCGTGCTCACCACCCGGAGCTCGGACGTGTCGATCGAAGACGCCGAAGCGGTGGTGGCCGCGATCGCCACTGAGACGGCTGCTCGGCTCCCCGATCAGGCGAGCAGCCCCTACGAGCTCCCCGGCTCCCAGCCGACGTTCGTCGCCCTCGCAGTGTCGTCCGGTCTCGTCACGAGCGCCACGTTGGGTGCCACCGGGGTGGGCCGCGTGCGCTCGCGCCGGGTCCGCCGCCGGACCGAGCGCCCAGGTCGCTCGAGCAGCCGCTCGAGCAGCGGTTCGAGCAGCGAGGCGAGCGGACCTGCAGTTCCCGGACCGATCGAGGGGAGTAGCGCGGTCGTCGAGCTCGATGCCGACGCGCGGCGGCTTCGTCGGCGCGCCGGTTGGGTGCTCGTGGGTCAGCTGGTCGCGCTGAACCTCGGCGTCGGCGCACTCGCCGGTGACTTCGGCTGGGCCGGTGTCGGCGTCGCGGTCCTCGCTCTCGTTGCCGGGCTGACGTTCACCACGTGGTGGAGCCGCCATGAGCGGGGCGCCCTCGGCCCGGCGGCGAAGCGAGCCGACCGGATGCTGCCCCGCCCCGCCGGCGCTGCGATGACGATCGTCGCCCTGGCGGTGCTGGGACTCGGTGTTGCCTACAGCCTGAAGGGGTTGCGCTACCTCGTGCTCAAGCCGAACCTGGCCCAGTTGAAATGGTCGGACTTCTTCGGCATCACGCCCCGAGCAGTCGGCGTGCTGTTCGCAGTGGGTGGGCTCGCCGTGGTGATGCTCGGCTCGGTGCTGTTCCGCATTGCTCGCGCCCTCGGGCGCTCGGGCACGAAGCGGTTGTTGGCCGGTGATGCACGTCCACCGGTGCTCTACCTACGGTCGTTCGAGGACGACGCAGTCGCGCTGTCCGGCATCGTGTCGGCCCGCCGCCCGTTCCTCGAGCTCTTCTCCCTACGGGGCGCCGATCCCTTCGAGGAATCCATCGCCTGGGAGCTCGACACCTACGGCCCGGTGGTGGCCGTCGGTCGGCCCGGCCGCTCGTTGGCGTCGCTGGGCGCGGCACGGGAGCACCTGCCCGACGAGACCTGGCAGCCGCAAGTGGCCGAGCGGATGGCCGATGCCGGTGTCATCGCCATCGCCCTCGGCGAGACCGAGGGACTGAGGTGGGAGATCGGTCGCATCGTCGAAGCCGGCCACCTGGCCAAGACGGTGTTCGTCTTTCCTCCGGTCGACGACGACGCACTCCTGCGGCGCTGGGACCACACGGCCCGCGCGCTGGCGATGGCGGGCGCGTTCGTTGGGCAGCTCCCGGCCGCCGTCGGCCGCGTCCACACCGCACAACTGGGAGCCGATGGGTCGGTCAGCGTGACTGTGGCCGATCGTCGCGACGAAGCGACCTACCGCACCGCCGTCGATCGGGCGATGGCGCTCGCCGGAATCGGCTCGTAGCTCACAGCGCAGCAGTCACCTTCGTCAACCGATCGATCACGTCGGGCACCGGACGACGTTCGCGGAGACGCACGGCGAACAGCGCGACCCCGATCGGCACCGGTGCGTCGAGGACGAGCGGCGCGAGTGCAGCGACGTCGCGGTCGAGTTGCGTCACGGCCTTCGCCCGTTCGACAGGGCCGAGGGGCGCGAGCCGTTCGGCCGTGTTCCACGCTGCCTCCCGAGCTCGCACCAGGCTGAAGCGCACGATGCGGGTGTCGGTGCGGCCACCGATTCGGTCGAGCAGCCCGATCCACGGTGACGCGTCGCCGACGGCTCGCTGGCACCCGATCGTCATGGCGGCCAGGACCTCGTTGATCAGTCGGAAATCGCGGGCGATGGCGTCGAGTCCGTCGGTGCCGGCGAGCTCGGCCGCCACCACCCCGAGATCGAGGTTGATGTGGGCATTCATCCCGAGCATCAGGTGCTGCAGCACCACGGGACGCCACGCGTCTGCTGCTGTGAACGCGACCGACCACGCCTCGGGCACGGCTTTCCCCGTTCGATGCGCCTCCACCGCGTCGAGGTACTGCCGGGCGAACCGGATGGTGAACCCCACCATGCGGTCCGGTTCCTCGAACTGGCCCGCCGCGCAACGCCTCGCGACCTCGAGGGTGACGCAGCGGTACATGGCGGGGAAGTAGCCGGCCCGGCTGCCGGCGCGCCGGAACGCCGCGACGACGTCGTCGATCTCGTCGAGCAAGGGGGTGAGCGGGCCGGTCACGCGAGCGGCTCGACCACCACGACGGGGTTCCCCGTGCGCCGGCCCAGGTTCACCATCCCGCCCGTGCCGCCCTCACCCTGTGCGGGTTGGCCGTCCCACACTGCGACGACCGTGACGGGCTGCCCGGCCGCCTGGCGTTGGGCGGTCTCGATCATCCATTCGTTGGTGGCGGAATAGATGTCGTCGCGGTCGGGCGACGGCTGCAACACCCACGCCGGAACACGGGCGAGCAGTGACCAGAAGTCGTCGATCCAGTGCGGCTCGCCGCCGTCCACCGAGGTCGCGACGAACGCATCGGGAGGGTTGGCGAGCAGTACCCACACGGTGACGCCTCGCTGCCGTGCCGCCGCCGCAGCGAGCAGATCGCCGCCCCGGGCCCCACCACAGATCAACAGGTCGTCGGGTCCGAGATCGAGCCCCTCGAACACGTCGTCGAGCGCCGCTCGAACCGCGGAGGCCCGGCGTTCGGGGAACCGTTCGGTGGCGCGCGACGCGGCATCGGTCACATGTCCGGTAGCGATTGCCACTCGGCGAAAACCGTTCACTCGGCGCAGCACCCGTTCCGTCCCCACTACGGCTCGAACCTACCGCCGCTGCGCCTGCCCATCGCGCCAGTGGGTCGCTCGCCGGTCCGTTCGGCCCGGCATGAATCGGGGGCCTCCGCCGACATCTAACGTAGCGGTGCCTTTCGGGGCCTTCTCGGATGGGAGCTGGGCGATGGGTGGGGACATGGACGAAACACGGGATCTCGGAGTTGCGCTGTCGGGCGGCGGGCATCGAGCAACGGTCTTCGCTCTCGGGTCGCTCTTGGCGTTGGCCGATCTCGGCCTGCACCGACGAACTGCCTCGATCAGCTCGGTGTCGGGTGGCTCCATCGCCAACGGCATCGTGATGGTCGGGCCCGACTTCGGGGCGAGCGACGAGAGCGCGATCGAAGCCCACATGGCGCCGGCGCTGCACAGCATCGCCGATCGGGGCATCCTGCTCGGGAAGGCACCTGCCACGCGGCGGTATCTGGCTACCCTCATCGGGGCGCTCGTCGTCGCGGTGGTCGGCGTGGTGGTGGCGCTCGTCGCCTTGGTCGGCCACTGGTGGCTCGTCGCGCTCGTCGCCGCCGTCGTCGGACTCGCCGCGGGGTGGCTCACGTGGCGGCTGGCGGGGGAGCGGTCGGCGCGGGTCGAAGGGGCGATCGACCGGGAGCTGTTGACCCCGGGTACCACACTCGGGGCTCCCCACGTTCGGGGGTCGAGCGTGCATCATGTGATCTGCACCACCGAACTGCAGAGCGGGCACTCGTTCTTCTTCACCAACCGGGCCGTCTACGGGTACCACTTCGGCGGCAACCGCTTGCCGTGCAACGTGCCACTCGCCCGTGCCGTGCAAGCGTCCGCGGCGGTGCCCGGCGCGTTCGGCCCCCGCGTGGTGACACTCTCCGAACTCGGCCTCACCGGCGACGGGTATGTCGTGTTGAGCGACGGCGGCGTCTACGACAACATGGCCGACGAGTGGGAGTACGGAATGACGAACCGGCGCCGCAACTGGCCGGCGGTGCGTGAAACCCAGCCCGACCGCGTCCGGACCCTCCTGGTGGTGAACGGATCGGGCGGCTGGAACGCGCTGAAGCCGATCCGCCGGCGCCGCTCTGCCCTCGAGCTCGCCGGACTGCTGCGGGCCAAAGACGTGCAGTACGACGTCTCCACGAGCCATCGCCGTCGGGCGCTCATGGCCGAGTTCATCGACGACGACGCCACCGGCGACAGCGACGGCGACTCGGACAGCGGGCTCGACGGGGCGTTCGTCCAGATCACCGCCAGCCCCTATGACGCCCCGCGCCGGTTCGCGTCCAGGGCGGGCCACGAGCCCGACGCCTTCGCTCGTCGGGCACAACGCGCCGTCGAGTACCTCGATGGCCAGGGGTACACGCCCGAGTGGTGGGCGTCAACGGTGGTCACCACGTCGGGCGTGGGAACCACACTCGCCAAGCTGGGTCGATCGACCACCGCGGCGCTCCTGGAGCACGGTTACGTGCTGACGCTCGTCAACCTCCACGTGATCCTGGGCATCGGCGACCTCGACCGCCCCCTCGACCGAAGCCGTTTCCAACGCCTCGCTGCAGGCCAGACCACCCCGACTTCCCCGGCCGCCTCATGAGCACCGTGACCCCGGGGTGGTCCGAGGCGCTCCAGCGCGAGTTCACGGCGCGCCTGGAACGTGATTTCGAGATCCGATCACTTCCCGAGACGATGAATCCCGGCGCCCAGGTCGCGGTCGATGTGGCTCCGACTGCTCACCCGCTGCTCCTCGCCGAGGACCCCGAGACCGGGGTGATCAACTGGATCGCCCCCGATCGCGTGCGCGGCGCTCCGGGGCAGGCAGTCACCTTCACCATTCCGGCCGGATCGTCCGGCGCCGAGCGCGGTGTGGTGGGCACGATTGCTCGCAAGGTGCTGCGCGTCGTGGTGCCGGCGGTGGCCGATCGCCTGATCGGCGTGGCCGCGAACACCCTCGTGCGATCGTGGGAACGAGAGCATCGGCCCACCCTGGTCCGCCGATTCGACGTGGCGTCGGCCGACCTGGCGCCCGCCGATGCCACCCCCGAGCCGAGCGCGCTGGCGGGGGGTCCGCTGCTGGTGTTGGTGCACGACATCGGGTCGACATCGGCAGCGGGCTTCGCCGGTCTGCGCGGGCTCGGCCTGTCGCTGCTCGACGAGCGCTACGGCGGACGCATCATCGCCTTCGATCATCCGACGTTCTCGATCGATCCGGCCGAGAACGCCGCCGCTCTCCTGGTGGCGTTGGCCGGCCAGATCGGTGCGGCCGGTGGGCTCGGCCCCATCGACGTGCTCGCCCACGGACGCGGTGGTCTCGTCGCTCGTTCGCTCGCGGTGCAACTGGCGGCCGCGCCGGCGGGTGGACCCGTCGAGCTGCGCAACGTCTGGACGGTCGGTACCCCCCACGGCGGCACACCGATCGCCGAGCCCGAGCGGATCGGCGCCCTTCTCGACCGGCTGACCAACCTGCTCGCCTGGGTGCCCCTCGGTGGGGTCGGCGATCTGATCGACGGCGTGTTGGCGCTCGCCCAGCACGTGGCCACCGCCGCAGCCTCGGGGCTCCCGGGCATCGTCTCGATGGCGCCCGAGAGCCCCTACCTGGTGCAGCTCGCCGCCGCCGCTGTTCCGCCGCAGACGCGATGGTTCGCGGTGTCCTCCGACTACGAACCGCCCGCCGGCTCGTCGCTCGGCAAACGAGCCCGCGACCTCCTGGCCGACGGTGTGATCGGCGCGGCCAACGACCTGTTCGTACCGGTCTCGGCGACGGCAGGGTCCGACCCGGCGCGACCGTTCGTCCCCACCGAGCACCATCTCCGATTCACCAAACCCGACGGCATCACCCATGCCTCGTACTTCGAGCATCCGGCCACCGTCGAGCTCGTCCTGGCCGTCACCGAGCCGGGTCGGGGGTCGGCCGCCGATCCGGTGGTGCTCCCGCTGGTCGGGCGGGCGGCCGAGTCGTCGGAGCTGCGCATCTCGGTCACGCACGCGAGCTTCGAGAACGCCCGATACGCGCTCATGGTCGGGCATTTCGAAGGTGAGGCGTTGTCGGGCGCCGAACGCTTCTTGGATCGTCAGCTCGATGGACGCCTCACGTCGTGGATCGAGGTCGATCGGTACCCCGCCGCACTCGGCACGTCGATCTTCGTGCGGCCCGTCGAGCAGGGCCCGCCGACGCGTCCCCCCGGCGCCCACATCGTCGGGTTGGGATCCACGATCAAGCTCGGCCGGAACGAGTTGTCGTACACGGTGCGCCAAGCGCTCGTCGATCGTTGCCTGCGGCTGTACCGCGAATCTGGTGCGAGTGCCGGCGATCCTGATGCCGATGCCCCGATCCAGGTGGGCGTGTCGAGCATCCTGCTCGGTGTCCGCCACGACGATGCCATGCGCATCGAGGACTCGGTGGCCGGAATCGTCGAAGGGGTGCTGGCCGCCAACCGGCTGCTCGCCCGGTACGAGACGACCCGCCCCAATCCTGGTCGGTCGGTGCGCATCGCCGCGCTGGAGCTCGTCGAGCGCTATGCCGATCGGGCCGATCTGGCCGCCGCCGCAGTGCGGTCGTTGTCCACCGCTGTGCGGCTCGAGGGCGACTACGGGTTCCTGCGTCACGTGACGGTCAGGCGGAACGGCGGTGCGTTGCCGGCAGGTGCCGCGCTCGTGGAGTCGTCCCAGACGTGGCGACGATTCCTCATCACCGGGGTGAGTGACGCTGGCGCAGCGACCGACGAGACCGTCGGGGGGCGCACGTTGCGGTTCGACGTGTCGGTGCTGGGCGGCGATGCTCGCGCCGACCGGGTTCGACATCGACTCGACCGTTCGATGGTGGAGGCCTTGGTCAACCGGCTCGCCGCCAGCCCGAGCGATCGCCGAACGGCGCGCGCACTCCGTGATCAGCTCGTCCCGAGCGCGCTGCGGAGCCAGTTCCTCACGACGTCGGCGATCCAGTTCATCCTCGACGCAGAGACGGCCAACTATCCCTGGGAACTGCTCACCGCGCCGGAGTCAGCCGAGGCCGGGGCGCTGGAGGGCACCGGTTCGGTGCTGCGCCAGTTCAGTGAGACCGAGAACCCGCGTACCAGCACCGATCGGGCGACCAGTGGGCGTGCCCTCGTCCTGGCGGCCGGCAAGGTGGCCGGCCAGGCCGAACTCCCGGGGGTCTACCCCGAGGCCGACAGCGTCGTGGAGATCCTGCGATCAGTGATGGACGGCGAGGTCCACCTGCTCGACGACCGCGTCCATGAGATCGATCTGGTCGATCTGTCGACCGCGCTGTTCGACGATCACCAGATCCTGCACATCGCCAGTCACGGCGAGTACACCGAGGGCCGGCCGGAGACCACCGGTGCGATCTTGTCGAGCAAGGGGATGCTCACGATCGACACCGTCGCCCAACTGCCGCGGGTGCCCGATGTGGTGTTCCTCAATTGCTGCAGCCTCGGTCGCATCGGACAGCACCGGTTGTCGGCCGGACTGGCGCGTCAGTTCATGGCGCTCGGGGCGCGAGCCGTGGTGGTGGCAGGTTGGTCGGTCGGAGACCGGGCCGCGAGTGCGTTCGCCACCACCTTCTACACCTGCCTCGCCGAGGGCCGCTCGTTCGGCGATGCCGTGGCCCGAGCCCGGCTCGAATGCGCCAAGGCGGGTGGGGGCCAGACGTGGGCGGCCTACCAGTGCTACGGCGATCCTGCGTTCGTGCTCCAGCACAACCGGCAGTCGTCGGACCCGTGGTCGGCGAATCCGGTGAGCGGATCCGACCTCATCTCCCGGCTCGAAGCGCTCGAGGTGCGGATCTCCGACCTGGGCCGACCCGGCCGTACTCAGGGGACCCGTCGCGATCGCCTGATCAACGAGCGGGCCGACCTGGCGACGTGGGCCGACGCCCACCCCGGCGAGGTGACGCGTGACGTCACCCAACGGCTCCTGGCGAAGACCGCCCGCGAGCTCGGCCTGTTCGACGAGGCAGCCGAGCGGTACGCCGGCTTCGTACGGATCGTCGAGCACGACGGGGAGCTCGAGGTCGCCTTGGGAGCAGGTTCGTCGACGTTGCGCGATCTGCAGCTCACCGCCAACTGCCTCGCCCGGGGGGCTCAGGCCGCGGCGCGAGAGATCGGCGAACCCGACGAGACGGGAGAGCGCGCCACGGCGATCCAGCGGCTCGATCGGGCGATCGCCATCGCCAAGAGCGCCGTCACGTTCTGTGCCGACAACGAGAGCTACGGCGTGCTCGCCAGCGCCTACAAGAAACTGGCGACCGTCGCTGCCGATCGGCGGGACGGGGCGCTGCAGAGCGCCCTCGATGCCTACGAGCACATCACGGTCGGACGCGATGCCTACGGCGTGCAGAACGCTCTGCAGATCGCCGCGTTGACCGGCGGCGATCGCGGGGCGGCATTGACAGAACGGCTCCGTGCGGCCGCGACGGCGCTCACGGCTCCCCCGACGTCGCCGTCATCGGCGCCACCTGGCCCGGCTCCTGCTCGGCCGGTTCGCCTCGTGGACGAGACGCCCGAACCCCCGGGCGACTTCTGGTCGAACGCAGCAGCCGGCGACGTCGCCCTCACCGACATCATGACGGCGTCCACCGACGAGGCTCGCCAGCAGGCCGCCGAGCGGCTGCTCGACGCGTACGAATCAGCATTCCGGTCGCGCTCCACGTGGTCGGAACGAAGCAGCGTGCTCGACCATCTCGCCGACCTCCGCGACCTGTTGGAACCCACCGATCCCCGCCGGGGCACGCTTCGTCGCGCCGCTTTGGAGCTTCGTCGGTGGCAGGAGTTCACCGTCGTCGAGACGGCCGAAACCGCCGATCAGGAAAATGCCGCGGCCGAGCGCACGCGGTCGGCCGGAGTCACCCTCACTGCGCACCCTGCGGCCCGCGGCGACTGCCTGGTCGTCGAGTACCCCGGCACCGATGGCGAGCGGCACGTGCTGCTCGTCGATGGCGGGCTCAAGTCCACCTACGAAGACGGCCTGCGGTCCGTGCTCACCGATGCGAACGGCAAGCCCCGCCCGATCGCCACGGTGGTGGTCACCCACATCGACGCCGATCACATCGAAGGCGTGCTCGAGGCCTACGTCCGGTCCGAGCTCGCGGCGGGCGATGTCTGGTTCAACGGCCGGGCCGAGATCCAGGTCGCCGTGCGAGGTCCCAAGCAGGGCGACGCGCTGTCCGAACGTCTCGTCGGGCAGCGCCGCAACGGTCCGACCCAGGGTGGTCCGATCCTGGTGCCGGCCGAGGGTCCGCTGCCCGTGTTCATCCTTCCGGGTGGCGCGTCCTGCGTCCTGCTCTCTCCCGGCCTCGCTCAGCTGGAACGGCTCGGCGAGAAGTGGAGCGGTGGCGTGCGAGGCAGCGAACCAACGGTCGACGAGTTGTTCGCGCTCCTCGACGACGACGTCGAGGGCGACGACACCGATCGAGGCGGGGGCCGCCACACGTTCGGCAAGGACCCCAGCGCCGCCAACGGCTCGAGCATCGCGTTCCTGTTCGAACACCGCGGGTGCAGCCTGCTGCTCACGGGAGACGCCTACGCGTCGGTGCTCCAGGCTTCGATCACGCGGCTGCTCCGTGAGCGGCGGGTGAGCCGGCTCCCGGTCGATGTGTTCAAGTTGTCGCATCACGGCAGCGCCAACAACCTCACCGATGCCCTGCTCGAACTGATCGATCCGCGCCAGATCCTGGTGTGCACCGACGGCTCACGGTTCGGGCACCCCGACGAGGACGCGCTGCAGCTGGTGCGCCGCCACTACCCGAACGTGCCCATCCTGTTCACCGCCGATACCGAGCTGCTGCGGAAGCGGGCGGCAACGTGCGCGGGCGTGATCCCTGCTTCGACCCCGGTGGTCGTGGCGCTCTGAACCAGAATGCGGGCATGACCATGCCGCAGGGGATCAAGATCGTCGATCCGGGGATCGGCTTTCCCCACCAGTCGATCGAGGAGAAGAAGGCCACCTACGACTTCTTCCGCCCATTGCTCAAGGACCGCCAGAGCCGCGAGGAGTTCGAGTTCCCGGCGCAGTACATGTTCAAAGGCGTGCCCGACGTCATCTCCCCCGATCTCGACCCGATCCAGTACGTGGTCGACAAGATGGATGCCTTCGGCATCGATCAGGCGATCACCGGGATGTCGCCGAAGGGGCTGCGGGCCAAGGAGCTCCATCCCGGCCGGTTCCACCTGATCGGGCGGGCCGATCCCAACGAGGGGATGGATGGCGTCCGGGCGTTGGCCGCGGCCAAGCGCGATCACGACATCGTGGCCGCGATGTGCTTCCCGTCGGGCACGTTCCCGCAAGTGGCGGTGAACGACAAGAAGATGTACCCCATCTACATGAAGTGCGTGGAGCTCGGGATCCCGATCTGCATCAACGGTGGCATCGTCGGGCCCCGCATGCCGAGTTGGCCCCAGCACGTGGAGCACTTCGACGAGGTGCTGTACGACTTCCCCGATCTGACGATGGTGATGATGCACGGCGGCGAACCGTGGACTGCACTGGCGGTGAAGCTGATGCTGAAGTGGCCGGGCCTGCACTACATGACGAGCGCGTTCGCGCCGAAGCACTACCCCGCCGACATCATCGCCTACGCCAACACTCGCGGCGCCGACAAGATCATGTACTGCGGGTACTTCCCCGCCGGGTTGACGCTCGAACGGCAGTTCCAGGACATGCCACACGTGCCCTTCCACGACGACGTGTGGCCGAAGTTCCTCCGCGAGAACGCCCGGCGCGTCTTCCACCTGCCCGACTGAGCCGGCTTCAGCCTCCGAGTGTCGACAGGGGGACCACGGCGCACGAGATGGGCGTCGGTTGCTCGGCCGGGAGCAGGAAGCGCCAGAAGATCGTGCCCCGCCGATGCCCGTCGGTGTCGAGCCAGTTGCGCACACCCGGGTCGCGGTGGGCGACCACGATGCGGAACGTGCCGTCGGGTTCGAGCGCGAGCTGCACCTGATTCAGCGACGACTGGCGGTTGCGGTAGTCGAGGGTCTGCATGTGCTTGTTCCAGAGCATGACGTTGGCGAACACACCGGCGGGCAGCCGGCCGGTCATGAGCAATGCTTCGTCGTCGCCGAGGTCCCAGCGACCCATCGCATAGACGATGTCGGCGGCGCCCGGCACCGGAAGCCCGGAATCCCGGAAGCTGTACGGCACCGGCAGCGTGTTCGGTTCGTTCGACACGAACGGGGCAGGCGACGGCGAGGCGAAGATGTTCTGGCCGAGCGATGCCTGGCGGAGGAACGCCACGCCCTCGGCCATACGGCCCGCGAACGTGGCGTCGTCGAGCGGCGGCGGCGGGCCGTCGCCTTCGAGCTCCTCGATCCCGATGGCGACGGAGACCTCGGGGTCGTTCTGGGCCGACGGCTCGAGCTGGAAGTAGCTGCGCACGACGATGGAGTGGGCGCCCGGGTCGAGCCTCACCCAGTTGCCGGGTTGCTCCTCGGCGCTGAGCACGAGGGAGTAGGTGCCGTCGGCCGCGACCTCGAAGTCGCGGTCGTTGATGTCGCCGAGCAGCGGCCCGGCCAAGCCGCCGTCGGCTGCGGCTCCGTGGATCGTGAACGACGTGTAGCACTCGTGGCGAAGTCGGCCGAACACCCGGTACGTCCGATCACCGCGCACTCGGGCGTAGTGATAGATCGCATCGGGGTTGTCGCCCTGGATCTTGCGGGCCGGCGACGCGATCGAGGCGAAGCGGGGGTGATCAGGGTCGGCTTCGAAGAACAGCTCCGAGGCACACGACAGCAGCTGTCCCACGTAGCGGTAGCCCTCGACCACGTCGAGCGGATCAGTGAAGCGCTCCTCCGACAGCACGTAGCCGTCGCGGATCTCCTGCAGCGCGGCGATCAGATCGTCGAAGACGGCCGTGCTCAGCGGAGCTCGGTTCATGTCGGTTTCCCCCGTAACGGATCCAGCGGCGGGATCGCCTACAACATCGTGGCAGGCCCACGCCACGGGAGAACGACCGCGATGACCGACGAACTGTTGACCGTTCCTGCGCTGCTTGCGGCGGCGACGGAAGCGACCGGGCTCGACGACCTCGGTGAGGCGTCGTGGGAGGAAGGGCTCGACCGGTTGCTGCACTCGCTGCACACCGAAGCCGAGCTCTCGCCGATCGGCGTCCAGGTTGCGGCGAACGGGATCCTCGAAGCGCTCAAGGGCCGGCTGTGGGTGACCGACTGGCACACCCGGCATCCCGAGATCGGTGCCGCGCCCGTGCCCCCGGCGGTGGTCATCCTCGGCCAACCCCGCACGGGCACCACCATCTTGTTCGACCTCCTCGCCCAGGACCCGGCGTTCCGCGTGCCGCTCACCTGGGAGGTGAGCACCCCGAACCCGCCCCCCGAGACCGCCACCTACGCAACCGACCCCCGCATCGCCGAATCCGAGGCACGGATGGGGATGACCGAGCTGCTGATCCCGGGGTTCCAGGCCATCCACCCGTCAGGAGCGCTCCGGGGCCAGGAATGCGTCGCCATCACTTCGGGCGACTTCCGCAGCCTGCTGTTCCCCACCGTCCACCACGTGCCGAGCTACGCCCGCTGGCTGCTGTGGGAGGCCGACATGGCCCCCGCCTACCGCTATCACCGACGCTTCTTGCAGTTGCTCCAGTGGCGGCATCCCGGCACTCGGTGGCTCCTGAAGACCCCCGGTCATCTGTGGTGTCTCGGCGCGCTCTTCGCCGAGTATCCCGACGCGTCGGTGGTCCACACCCACCGCGACCCGCTCAAGGTGCTGGCCTCGACGGCCTCCCTCACCGCTCACCTGCAGCGGATGAGCACCGAGCACACATCGATCCCCGACAACGCCGCCGAGTGGGTCGACTACCTCGTCGAAGGCAACGACCGCTCGGTCACGGCCCGCGAGGACGGGACAGTGCCCGCCGGCAGCGCCGTCGACGTGCCGTTCGCCTCGCTCATGTCGGATCCGTTCGTGACGATCGGCTCGATCTACGACCAGCTCGGCCTGGCGTTCACCGACGAGGCCGAGGGTCGGATGCGGGCATTCCTCGCGGCCAACCCGGCCGACAAACATGGCACCCACGCGTACACCTTCTCGGCCACCGGACTCGACGAGGCCGCCGTGCGGGCCCGCACGCGCCGCTACGAGGAGTACTTCGGGGTGCCCCAGGAGCGGCTCGGGTGACGTGAGCCCGGCGTCGTGAGCAGGGGAAACGCCCAGTTCGGCGCCGGTGCCGGGGCCTCCTCTGTACATCGCCGCGGGTCCGATCGACGATTCCGGTGTGAACTCGGGCGAAAACTCTTATGCTGACCCAGTTCGCCGCACCGGCGGACGGTTTCAAAGAGACGAGAAGCAGTTGGCTACAGGTACCGTGAAGTTCTTCAACGCTGAGAAGGGCTTCGGTTTCATCTCACGTGAGCAGGGGGACGACGTGTTCGTTCACTTCTCCAACATCCAGGGCGAGGGCTACAAGTCGCTCTCCGAAGGGCAGCAGGTCAGCTTCGATGTCGCTCCTGGCCGTAAGGGCGAAGAGGCACAGAACGTCCGGGTTCTCTGATCCCGGTTCCAAGTATCCCGGAACGGGCCGCTGACCTCCTGAGGTCGGCGGTCCGTTCCGCGTCCGGCCGACGCCCATCGCCCGAGGAGACCCATGGCGAACGCTCGTAGTTCGAAACGTATGTTGGAAAAAGCTCGCCAGGAGAAGCAGGCCTTGAAGCGCGATCGGCGCCAGGGCGGCAAAGGTCCTGACGAGCTCGCCGGTGAAGAGGTTGAAGCGGCTGTCGGCGGTGTCCGTCTCAGCCAGGAACAGGTGTTGTCGCGCCTCGCCGAGCTCCATCAGCGCTTCGGTGACGAGCAGATGTCGTTCGAGGACTTCGAAGACGAGAAGTCCGAGCTGACGAAGCTGTTGCAGATCGACTGAACCCTTGCGGGATCGCCGTGTCGGCTCCGATCGGCATGCTGTCGATCCCGCCGGGTACGTTCATCCGATGAACGTGCCCGACCTCCTCGACGGCGACTTCTACGTCCACGATCCGTACTCGATCTACGCCCGCCTCCGGCGTGAGCAACCGGTGGCGTGGGACCCGATCAACGAGCTGTGGGGCGTGTTCCGCTACGACGACATCGTCGAGATCGAGCGGCGCAAGGACGTCTTCATCTCGTCGGACACCGCCAAGGGCGGCTACCGGCCGAACCTGCCGGCCGACAACGCCATCATCGGGCTCGACGACCCGGCGCACGCGTTGCGCCGCAACCTCGTCGCCCGGCGCTTCACGCCGCGGGCGGTGACCGAGAAGGAGCCACGGGTGCGCGCGCGTCGTCGCCGCCCTGCTCGACGCGGCACTCGAACGTCGCGGAGGTCGAGGTCGATCGCCGATCTCGCCTCGCCACTGCCGGCGATGATGATCGGCTGGCTGCTCGGCTACGACGAGGCGGATTGGCCGAAGCTGCGCGACTGGTCGGAGCGAACGATCGCCCTCGGCGGAGGCCCGCGCTACATGAGCGACGACGGCATCGCCGCATTCGGTGAGTTCATCACGACCACGTCGCGCTCTTCGAGGCCAAGAAGACGTGCCCGGCCGACGACATCTTGTCGCTCTACACGACGGCCGAGATCCCCGGCCACAGCTTCGGGATCGACGAGGCGATGTCGGATGCCCTGCTCCTGCTCGACGGCGGGGCGGAGACCACCCGTACGGTGATCGCCCGAACCCTGTTGGCCCTGGCGGCGCATCCCGAGCAGTGGGCGGCGCTCAAGTCGGGCGCCGATCTCACGGTGGCGACCGAGGAGTTCATCCGCTACGTGACCCCGATCCACAACATGTGCCGGGTTGCCAACCGCGACTACGACATCGGTGGCGCCACGGTGCGGGCCGGCCAGCAGGTAGTGCTGATGTACGCATCGGCCAACCGCGACGAGACCCACTTCGACGACCCCGAGCGCTTCGATGTCCGCCGCACCCCCGAACCACCACATCGCGTTCGGGTTCGGTACCCACTTCTGTCTCGGCGCGGCGCTGGCGCGGCTCGAGATCCGCACCTTCTTCGAGGAGTTCGTCCGCCGCGTCGGCCTCCTTCGAGATCGTCGAGGGCTCGGTCGTCGAGATGCCCAACGCGTTCGTCTACGGGATCAGGTCGGCCGGCATCTCGCTCACCCCGGCCTGATCGGGCATCGCCGCCCGTCTGGCCAACACGGCGCGCACATCGGGGGCCCAGGGGCTCCACATGAACCAACGCGGGATCGCCTTGAGCACCGTGGCGTTTCCGCTCAACTCGATCCGGTTCGAACGAACCGCGTCCTGCCACGTCTGCCCGCCGCTGAAGACGTCGGCCAGTGTCGGCGTCGGGCACCGCACCACCGCGTCGACCTCGAAGCCGGGGTCGACGAGACAGACCGACACCTCACCCCGGTCGGCCAGCAGCCAGATGTGGCGCAGCGTCGGTGCGGTGTGCTCGAACAGTACGACGAGCCGACGCTTCGGCAACTGCGATGCGTCGACCCGCCGGTGCATCCACCACATCAGGGTCTCCGCGGTGATGTCGGCCGGGTCGAGGTCGTCGTACATCCACTGCACCGCCCACCGTCCGAGGGCGATGAGGACCGGCTCGAGGTCCTTGCCGGCCGGGGTGAGGTGGTACTCGCTCCCTCGACCGTTCGGCAGCGGCCAGGCCTCGACGATGCCGCGCCGTTCGAGGTGTCGGAGGCGCTGGACGAGGAGCGACCGCGAGATGCCGGGCATGCCACGGGCGATGTCGTTGAAGCGGGTGTTGCCCAGGACGAGCTCGCGCAGGATGAGCGGCGTCCAGCGATCCGCGACGGCCTCGCTCGCCAACGACACAGGGCAGAACGTTCCATAGTCGGGCATGTGCTCGATCATCGCGCCGATGGCGACGAGCTGTGCGGTCCAGAATCTGTACCAGCACGGTCACGAACTCGGACTAGTCGGGTGCCCCTGACGGCGCGACCGTCAACGCATGACGATCACTACAGGACAATCCGCCGCTACCGACCCCACCACCAGGGGTGCATTCACCGACCGGGCCGCCGTCTGCGGCCCCGTGCTCGCCGAGCACGCCGGGCGACACGATCTCGACGGAACGTGGGCCTCGGAGTCCTTCGAACACGTGCGTCAACATGGCCTGCTCGCCATCGGCGTCCCCACCGAGCTCGGAGGCGAGGGAGCCACCATCGCCGATCTCGCCATGGTCCAGCGCGAACTGGCCCACCATTGCGGATCGACCGCACTCGCCTCGGCCATGCACCAACACGTCACCGCGTTCACTGCGTGGCGCCATCGGCGGGGCCTCGCCGGTGCGGAGGCGACGTTGCGGCGCATCGCGACCGAGGGGATCGTCGCGTGTCGACGGGTGGCGGTGACTTCACCCGCCCGCGTGGCACCGCGGTGAAGGTCGACGGGGGCTACCGAGTGACCGGGCGAAAGTCGTTCGCCAGCCAGGCCCCGGCCGGAGTGGTGCTCTCGACGATGTTCACCTACGACGACGCCGAGCAGGGCCAGCGGGTGCTCAACATGGCCGTACCGTTCGCGAGCGAGGGCGTCGCCATCGACGAGAACTGGGATCCGTTGGGCATGCGCGGCACCGCCAGTCACGATGTCACCTTCGACGACGTCTTCGTCCCCGACGAGCGAGTGCTCGCCAACCGACCCTACGACGTGCTCGACCCGCCCCTGCAGGTGATCGTGAGCATCGCCATGCCGATCATCTCGGCCGTGTACCTGGGGGTGGCCGAGAGCGCTCGTGACCACGCCGTGGCGGCGGTCGTACGGCCCACCGATCCCACCGTGCAACGCCAAGTGGGACTCATGAACAACCGCCTGCAGATCGCATCATGGGCGCTCGACGGTGCGCTCGCGGTCGTCGGCGACGACCCCGTGCCGTCGATGCAGACGGTTGCGGCCGTGATGGCCGCCAAGCGCGAGATCGCTCTGGCGGCGATCGAGGTGTGCGACCTGGCGATGGAGGTCGGGGGCGGCGCCGCCTTCCGCCGGGGCTCTCCGATCGAGCGGGCCTATCGCGACGTTCGAGCGGTCAAGTTCCACCCCTTGACCATGGAGTCGACCCTGCTCCACGCCGGCCGGCTCGCCCTCGGCGTACCCTGCGACCGGGTCTGAGATCAGACTCTTCAACTGGGTCTGAGATCAGACGGGGCAGTTGGTGGTGGCGTGGTTGGCGGTGGCGTCGAAGAGGGCCCAGCCTTGGGCGGTGTGGGTGGTGGGGGCGTTCTGGAAGATGGAGTGGGTGATGCGGCAGGCGGGGGCGGGGTTGCCGTTGGCGAGGGTGGTGCCGGGTGGGTAGAGGAAGGTGGTGGGTCGGGTGTTGGCCGTGGCGATGGTGATGGCGTTGGGGCCGGGGGTGCCGTAGCTGGTTTCTTGGGCGCTGGTGGTGGTGGTGACGGTGCCGGAGAGGCCGGCGGCGAGGGGGTGGGTGGGGTTGGTGATGACGATGTCGGTGGCGGGTGCGTTGCCGTAGTCGGTGGTGGCGGTGGGGCCGGTCATGCCCATGTCGTCGAGGAGGAAGGGTTTGGCCATCCAGACCGGCACGGTGACGTCGCGGAATTTGGTGCCGATGAGGTTGGAGGCCACCGAGGAGCTGATGAGGACGAGTTTGGCGCCGTTGGCGTCGGCGGTGGCGGCGAGGTTGTCGTCGATGATGGTGACGGTGTTGCCGAGCCCGGCCAGCCGGTCGCGCACTGCGATCTCACCGGCCAACAACGCGGTTGGACTCGCCACCACCATCACCACTCGCGGGGCCACCGGCGGCGGGGCGCCGGGGCAGTTGGTGGTGGCGTGGTTGGCGGTGGCGTCGAAGAGGGCCCAGCCTTGGGCGGTGTGGGTGGTGGGGGCGTTCTGGAAGATGGAGTGGGTGATGCGGCAGGCGGGGGCGGGGTTGCCGTTGGCGAGGGTGGTGCCGGGTGGGTAGAGGAAGGTGGTGGGTCGGGTGTTGGCCGTGGCGATGGTGATGGCGTTGGGGCCGGGGGTGCCGTAGCTGGTTTCTTGGGCGCTGGTGGTGGTGGTGACGGTGCCGGAGAGGCCGGCGGCGAGGGGGTGGGTGGGGTTGGTGATGACGATGTCGGTGGCGGGTGCGTTGCCGTAGTCGGTGGTGGCGGTGGGGCCGGTCATGCCCATGTCGTCGAGGAGGAAGGGTTTGGCCATCCAGACCGGCACGGTGACGTCGCGGAATTTGGTGCCGATGAGGTTGGAGGCCACCGAGGAGCTGATGAGGACGAGTTTGGCGCCGTTGGCGTCGGCGGTGGCGGCGAGGTTGTCGTCGATGATGGTGACGGTGTTGCCGAGCCCGGCCAGCCGGTCGCGCACTGCGATCTCACCGGCCAACAACGCGGTTGGACTCGCCACCACCATCACCACGCCCGAGCCGGCCGGGGGATCGACGTTGGAGACCGTGACGTTCACCGTGGCCACTGCCGTGCGCCCGCCCGTGTCGGTGGCGGTCGCAGTGACGGTGGCCGGACCGTTGGCCGTCGCGACGGTGTTCCAGGGCGAGGCCCACCCGTCGGTGCCGTTCGTATCGGTGCCGATGATGGCGCCGTTCACGCGGAACTGCACCTGTGCCACGCCGAGCAGATCGGTCGCCGTGGCCGTGACGGTGATGGGTCCCGTCACCGTGGATCCGTTGGTCGGCGCGGTGAGGGTGACGTTGGGGCCCAGGTTGTCGATCAGCACGGGCGCGGTGTCGGACGCGGTCTGCCCAGAGGTGTCGATGACCGTCGCCGTGATCGTGGCCGGGCCATCGTTGGCGGTGGGCGAGTTCCAACTGACCGACCACCCGTCGCTACCGCTGGTATCGGTGCCCACGAGCGTGCCACCGACGAAGAACGAGACCCGGGAGATGCCTTCGGCATCAGCCGCCGTGGCCGAGATGGTCACGGCGCCGGACACCCGCGCGTTGTCGGCCGGGTTGGTGATGGACACCGTGGGAGCGGCATCGGCCCCGAGGACGAAGAACGCCGGATCGTTCCAGTTCTGCCCGTCGCCCTTCGCCGGTCCGCTCACGAGCACCTGGGTGCCGTTGACCGGAGCACCGTTGGCCATGTCGACGACCCAGAGGTTGCCGTCGGTGCGGGCGTAGTAGAGCTTGCCGCCGGCGAAGTCCATCCCGGCGATCCCACTCCAGGTGATCGGGCCGGGAAGGCTGAAGGTCTGACTCCCGACGATGCCGCTCTCGATCGAGAAGTACCGGTACTTGAGCGTCGATGAGTTGCTCTCGACGTAGTAGAGCCGGCCCCTGTCCCACGCAGCGGCGGTGACGTTGTTCCACGCCGTCCACGACGGCTCGGTGCGCGACGCGCCGACAGTGATGCCGTCGAACGGGCGAGACGTGAGGGTGCCGCCGCCGATGGAGTAGAGGCGTCCGCCTTCGACGAAGGAATCGCCGACCGACGACCAGGTGATGGGGTTGCCGGCAACCGTCGATGCCGCGCCAACGGTGACGCCATCGAACGAGCGTCTCGTGAGGGTGGTTCCGCCCTCGCCCGAGAACAGCGTCGTCGGGAGGTTGTCCGCCACCACCCGGGGGACAGCCGCACCACCCGCGAGCGGGAATTGCGCGAGCTTGGCGTGGTACTCGCCGGCCGTGAAGTCGGAATCGGAACCGACGTAGAGCCCGGAATCGGCGAGATGGAGGTCCCACACGGCGATGCCTCGGTCCTTGCCCGGGTTCCAGGAGAGCGGCACCCCGCTGAGCGGTTCGAGCGCCGCGATGCCCGGCCTCGACACGGCCCCGGGCCCGGCGAGGTTGTTGCCGGTGTGGTTGTTCAACCAACGCTGATGACCACCGATGTACACGGCGACATCGGAGATCGCGACGGCCGTGAGTGTGTCGCCACCGCTCCAGTTCGCCCACGTCTCGAGCGCGGTGGACGACTGGCTCGAGGTCTCCCAGCGACTTGCCGTGTCGCAGAGCCGACCGGTCACCGGGCCCCCGGTGGTGGCCACCGCGAAGAAGTCGCCGGCCGGCGAGTACTCGACGTCGCGCAGGTACTGCCAGAACTGGGCGATGCAGTAGTCGCCGAACTGGTTCGTCGCCCACGGCATCACCGTTGCCTGGGCGCCCGAGAGGTCGATCCGAACGATCTGCTGGCGGGGGAGACCATTGATCGCGACGAAGTTGCCGATGGCGACCATCTCGTTGCCGAGCGGGCTGACGTCGATCTTGTCGACCCACTCGAGCGACACCTTCGGGGCGCTGGTCCCCACCGTGAAGCTCGGGTCGAGCGCACCGGTGGTCGCGTCGATCGCGGCCATCCGGCGTCGGTCGACGCCGTTCATGGCCCAGAAGTCGCCGCCCATGTAGAGCTTGTTCCCGCTGACGGCAAGGTCGCGGATCTTGCCCGAACTGACGGCGTTGAAGCCCGGCACCATCGTGCCGGTGACGGCGTCGAGCTTGGCGATCCCGAAGTTCGAGACGCCGTTGACCGTGGAGAAGTTGCCGCCCACGAACAACGCTCCGCCGCCGGGTGCCGCTTCGATCGACTCGACCACGCCGTTCAGAGCGGGGGCGAAGCTGGTGAGCACCTGACCGGTGAGCTTGTCGAATGCGGCGATGTAGTTCCGCCGCGAACGGAGTGGGGTTGCCGACTTGGCTCACCTGGGTGAAGGTGCCCCCGATGTAGACGGTGTTGCCGATCGTGGCGATGGTGTTGACCTGGCCGTCGAGCACGTTCGGGGTGAACGGCACGGGATCGGGGTTGACCACCACGCCATGGATTGCCGAGTTGGCGGTGGCCTCGCCGGCGGAGATCGCCACCACCGACGCAGCCATCAGCGCCGTTGCCACCACCCCACGCCAACGTCGCATGCCCATTGCCTGCTGCTCCTGTTCGGCGGACTGACACCGCCGCACACTCGGGGTCCACGGTCCTCGACAACGCTAGCGAGGAATCCGATGCGGTGATAACGGGACGCGGGTGAAACCGGCGGGTTCCGGGGCACCAGGCGGACGGCTCGGGGAACGCCGGCGGGGTCGCCGGGTCAGGCCAGCGGGGGGAGGGCTGGGCCGCCCGTGCGGGTGCGCTTGAGCTCGAAGAAGCCCGGCGTGCTCGCCATCGCGACGAAGCCGTCCCAGAGCCTCAGGGCCTCGTCGCCCGTCGGGAACTCGGTGATCACCGGGCCGAAGAGGCCGACCCGCTCGTCGCCGACCTCGACGGCGATCAGCGGGGTGCCGACATCCGGTCCGGTCAGCCCGAGCCCGTCCTGCATCGACGCATGGATGGCAGCATCGAATGCAGCGTCGGTGAGCGCGGCGGCGTGCGCTTCGTCGAGTCCGACCGTGGTCAGCACCGCTGCCACATCGAAGTCGAGCTGACGTTCGTGGTGGATCCGGCGGCCGAACTCCCGGTACAGATCTCCGATGCGATCGCCGCGTCCGGCGGCCCGCACGGACTCGACCACGCGGAGCAGATCGCGGGTGCGCAACGACGATGCGTAGAACGGGCTCTCCGGCGGCGGATCGTTCTTGAAGAACAGGCTGATCGGCCGCCGCAACAGCGATACATTCCGCACGACGGAGGGAGCCCGCCATGACCGCAACCGATCATCACCCGAGAGCCACGTTCACGAGCTTCGAGGAGTCCACCGAGTCCGAGTGGCAGGCCATCATTCCGCAGCTCGCGGTGACGCAGTCCCTCGTCGCCGATCGCACGTTGGAGCTCCTGAAGCACCTCGCCTTCGACCACGGCGGCTTCCCCGTCGATCGGCTCGAACACAGCTTGCAGACCGCGACCCGAGCGCAGCGCGACGGACGCGACGACGAGTACGTCGTGTGCGCGCTGCTGCACGACATCGGCGACACGCTCGCCCCGTACAACCATCCCGACATCGCCGCCGCGATCGTGAAGACCCGAGCCTCGGAGGCCAATCACTTCATGGTGGCCAACCACGGCATCTTCCAGGGCTACTACTTCTGGCACTACATCGGGATGGACCGCAACGCACGCGAGCAGTTCAGGGACTCACCGTACTTCGAGTACACCGAGGAGTTCTGCGCCAAGTACGACCAGACGGCCTTCGATCCCGACTACCGGAGCGAACCGCTCGAGCACTTCGAGCCACTCGTTCGGGCGTTCTTCGCCCCGAAGGGCTGACCTCCCGAGGTTTTGGTATTCGTCCCCCCTGGGACGTGCTCTGCTATCGCCGGGGCATCGGTGTGCCCCGGACATGGAGGCAGCAGTCATGGGAGTGGCACGACAGCACAGCGTCACCTGTCGGTCTTGCAAGAAGACCTTCGCGGCGGAGCTCGTCCAGAGTGCAAACGCAACAAGGTTCCCGGAGCAACGAGAGCAGATCCTTGCCGGGACGTTCCACCGGTTCACGTGTCCGCACTGTGGGGCGCGAGCCACGGTGGAGCGATCGTTCTCGTACGTCGACGTCGGGCGCAACACCCTGATCCACGTACGGCCGCGAGGTGATCGGCACCAGTGGGAAGAAGCATCGGCCGAGCTCGATGCCGATCTCGCCAAGATCCCCGACGAGGTGATGTCGACCAGTGACCGGACCGCTCGAGTGGTGTTCGGGATCGCCGAGCTCCGAGAGAAGCTCGTGGCCCAGGACGCCGGTCTCGACGACCGCGACGTCGAGATGCTCAAGGCGCTGGTGGTGTACGACCATCCCTTCTTGCTGCAGCGTCCACGGCTTCGCCTGTTGTTCACGGAGGCAACCACCACCGAGCTCGTGTTCATGGCGACCTACGACCATGATCAGCGCACGTTCCGGGCGTCGATCTCCCGATCGGTTGCCGAGCCGCTCACCGGTGAGGGCGGCACGCTGCGCAAGTGGGCCAAGCAGTCCCATGGCGCCAAGAGCGTCTACGCCGGCGGCACGGGGCACTGGGTCAACATGTGGGGTTGGTCGGCGCGCACGTGGGCCCTCGCCATGCTCGGCCGCTACGCCGCGACCATTCGCGCCAACGGCACGATCAATCTCAAGGCTGCCGGCTTCAAGAAGATGCTGGCCAACTTGCCGCGTGGCAGTCAGCTCCCGACGTGGGCCAAGCAGGCATTGAAGGCGCTCTACGACTACGGGCGGGCGCACGGCGGGGGCGGCGCACTCGAGGATCAGCTCTTCGAGATCCGCTTCGGCAAGGTCCTCGAGGACGACTGGAGCACGAACAGCGCGCCCAACGACATCGCTACGTTGTGGGAGCTGATGAAGGACCTGCCCGACACGAACGTCGAAGGCAACGTCGATCTCGGCGAGCTGTTCCTGGATGCCGGGTCGGGCGGTGGGTTCTACGAACCCTGGAGCGGCGACATCCACATCGGTGCCGCCGAGCTCAACAACACCGAGCGGTTCCAGGACGTGATGCGGCACGAGATCGGCCATGCCGTCCACGAGAACCAGAAGGCGCTCGTCGATTCCTGGTTGGGTCAACGCTTCGGATGGCGTTCGTACGAACCGACCTCTGCCGGGATCGATGCGTGGGTCGCCGAGATGGGAGGGTGGGGCTCGCTCACCAACACCCAGCGGGCCGAGGTGCGCCAGTTCGTCGCCCAAGCGCTCGGGCCGGGCAGCACGTTCATGTCGGGCCCCGCGCCGAACCCTCCGGCCAACCACGTGTGGCGTTCCGCAGGGTTCGCGCCCCGGCTCGCCTATGAGCGCAGCGGCACCAACTGGTGGACGAACCACCCGAACTGGCATCGGGTCGGGAACCGGGCGTTCTTCATGAACTTCTGGTACCGCTCGCTGATGTCGATCGACGCCGCAACCCTCGCGCTCGTGAGCAACATGCCGTCGAGCTACGCAGCGATGTCGCCGTTCGAGTTCTTCGCCGAGACCTACGCCTTGTTCTACGACCTCGACGATCCGCAGCGCGGCAACGTGCCTGCCGATGTGCAGACCTGGCTCACCACGAACATCGGGCCCGCTCTGTCGGGGCAGCCGTCGCCGTCGGGCATGCCGTCCGCGCCGATCACCGAGACTCACGAGCAGTACTCGCCCGAAGGCGTTCCCCGCCCGGCGCCAGCCGCCGCCAAGCCGGCTTCCCGCCCGTCGAAGCAGGGTGCCAAAGCGGCATCGAAGGCGACTCCGAAGGCCGCGTCGAAGCCGGCATCGAAGCCGGCGGCCAAAGCCCGGAAGAAGTAGTGCCCCTCCGGCCGTCCCGGTGCCCGGAACTCGGGGTCCGGGACGGCCATGGGACGGCGTTGGTCGAACGATCGCGTCTTCGCGAGACTGCTGCGCATGAGCCGTGTACATGGCTTCGTCGATCCTGATTTCGCCGGCGTCGCCGAGACGCTCCACCGGGTCGTCCATGGTCGGCGGGAGGGGCGGGGCGCAGCGGCGGGAGGGGCGGCGGTCGCCGTGTACCTGCGCGGCGAACTCGTCGTCGACGCGTGGACCGGTGCGCGCACCACCGCCGGCGCACCCTGGGAGCGCGACACCATCGCGATGAGTTTCTCGACCACCAAGGGGGTGGTGTCCACCGTGCTCCACCGGCTCGCCGACCGCGGGCTGGTCGACTACGACGCCCCGGTGGCCACGTACTGGCCGGAGTTCGCCCAAGCGGGAAAGGAAGGGCTCACGGTCCGGCACCTGCTGTCGCACACCGCGGCCATGCACCGCGTCCGCGGCCTCGTCGACCGGGCCGAGCAGATCCTCGACTGGGACCACATGGTCGGCGCGTTGGCGGCGGCGGCGCCCGCGTGGGAGCCGGGTGTGCGTCCGGGGTACCACGCCATCACCTACGGGTGGTTGGTGGGTGAGGTGATCCGCCGGGTCGGCGGCTACTCGACCCTCTCCGACGCGGTTCGGTGCGAGATCGCCGAACCGCTCGGCACCGACCCGATGTTGGTCGGGGTTCGTCCCGACGAGCGGCACCGACTGGCCGCGCTCATCGGCACGGCTCCCGGCGACACCCGGTTCGGGCGAGCGTTTCGGCGATTGGAGAACCGTCCCAGCTTCCGCCCGATGGCCGATGCCTTCCTCGCCGAGGGACTCGAACATCTGGCCATGACCGAACGGATCCACGACGGCGAGATCCCTGCCGTGAACGGGGCGTTCACGGCCCGTTCGCTCGCCCGGATGTACGCCGCGATCGTGACCCCGCAGCACTTCGACACCGCGCCGCTGCTGTCGCCCGCCACCGTCGCCGCGGCATCCACGATCCAGACGACCCAACGGGATGCGGTCGTGCGGTTCCCGATGAAGTGGCGGCTCGGGTACCACCTGGCGGCCACGGCCCGAGGTGAGCTGCCGTCCGGATTCGGGCACTTCGGGTTCGGTGGTTCGGGGGCGTGGGGTGATCCTGTCTCCGGCCTCGCCATCGGGTTCGTGGTGAATCGGGTGGCCGGCACCCCGTTCGCCGATGCCCGCTTCCTCCGGCTCGGCGCCGCCGCTGTCAGCTCGGCCCGCCGCCGGAACTGAGGGTCGGTCAGGGGTCGGCAGTCGCACGACTCGGTGACACAAGTCCCGGGTGCTCGATCGCCCGCTCGTCCTACCTTGAGCGTGTCCGACGTAGGGGGAACGATCGATGCGGGTGCCCGACCGCAGGAGAAGTGCACTGGCGTTCATCGTGCTGCTGTCCGTCGCGACAGCAGCTGCGGGGTGCAGCCGAGGCGAGGATCCTTCTCGCTACGCGGGCGGCACCCTGCCCGGTCCGACTCCGGCAGCGGCCGCCCCCGATTCGGCAGTCCCGGCGGTTGCGGCGGACGCGACGACCGTCGCGTCGACCCTGTCCTCGCTCACGACGGGCGACGCCACGACGGCGCCTCCCGACATCGCAGCTCCGGGGCCCGGCGATTGGGGGACGCTGCAGGACGTGTGCGGGCCGAACGAGGGCGGCGGGACGACACCGGCCGGGTCGAACGCCGGTGATGTGCAGGGGCTCGGCGAGCGCTCGATCAACGTGGGCACGATCGCCGATCCCGGGTTCGCCGCCTCACCCGGACTGAACCAGGAGATCTTCGACGCCGCCGACGCCTTCGTCGCATGGTGCAACGCGGCGGGCGGGATCAACGGACGGCTGCTGGAGTTGACCAAGTACGACGCGGCGCTGACCAACTACCAGCCGGTGGTCGAGCAGGCGTGTGAGCGCGAGTTCGCGATCGTCGGCGACGGCGCCGTGCAGGACAACCTGTGGCCGTCGGTGGGTGCCGCCTGCGGCTTGATCGACATTGCCGGGTTCTCCGTGACGCCCGAGAAAGCCGGCCGGGCCGGCCGCACCCCTGGCGAACAGCGCACCGTGCAGGCGGTTCCCAATCCGGCCGATCAACTCCCCGTGGCCGCGCAACGCCTGCTCGACGACGCGTTCCCTGATGCCGCGGCGCACACGGGCGTGGTCTGGGCCGACTTCCAGACGACCATCGCCCAGGCCGACAAGGAGATCGCCGCGCTCGAACAGCTCGGCCATCAGATCGTCCGGCGGGATGTCTACAACGTGCTCGGCGAGGCGAACTGGACCCCGTTCGCGGTGTCGTTGCGGGAGGCGGGCGTGCGCTTCCTGCGATTCATCGGCGACCCGGAGAACGCTGCCCTCCATCAGCAGGCGCTGCAGGAGATCGGCTATCGACCCGAGGTCGTCTTGCAGGAGACGAACATGTACGACACGAGCTACGTGCAGGCCGGCGGCCCGGCGGTGGAGGGCAACTTCGTGCGAACGGTCTTCTGGCCGTTCGAGGAGGCGGCCAGCAACCCGGCGACCCAGTTGTACCTCGATCTCCTCGCCGAGCAGGGCGGCAAGGTGGCCGTGCTGGGGCTGCAGAGCACCTCTGCGTGGCTGCTCTTCGCGACGTTGGCCAAGCAATGTGATCTCGACGGTGCACTGAGCCGTTCGTGCATCCTCGAACGCGCCGCCGAGGTCACCGAGTGGGACGGTGGTGGCCTGCACACGGTGGTCGACCCGGCCGCCAACGTGTCGCCCAGCTGTGTGATCGTGCTCCGGATCGAGGACGGTCGGTTCGTGCGCTGGGCGCCCGACGCCGGCTACGCGTGTCCTGACGACTCGGTCCTCGCGGTGCCCGCGGCGAGCGAGTGACCGGGCCGTGAACGAGTTCCTGACGTTCACGATCACCGGCGTGGTCACTGCCGCGCTCTACGCCGTGGCTGCCAGCGGATTGGTGGTGACGTACACGACGTCGGGCATCTTCAACTTCGCTCATGGCGCGTTCGGGATGCTGGCCGCATTCGTGTACTGGCAGCTCCGGATCGATTGGGCGTGGCCGGCTCCGGTGGCGCTGCTCGCCGTGATGGGCGTGCTCGCGCCCGCGTTCGGTGTCGTCATCGAGCGCGTGGTGTTGCGGGGCATGAACGAGGTGTCCGAGGTGACCAAGCTGGTGGTGTCGGCCAGCTTGCTGTTCGGGGTGTTCCAGGGTGCCGTGGTTCTCTTCCCTCCGAGCGGTCGTCGGCTCCCCGGGTTCTTCGACGGCCACAGCATCGATCTCGGCGTGATCGATCTCACCTGGCACGACGGCATCACGGTGTTGGCCGCAGGGGCCACCGCGGTGGGCCTGCGGTTCGTGCTCTTCGGGACGCGGATCGGAGTTGCCATGCGAGGCGTGGTCGACGACCGAGATCTCGCCCGACTCAGCGGGAGCCGCCCTGGGCGGGCCGCCGCACTCGCCTGGGCGCTCGGCGCGGTGTTGGCGGCGGCCGCCGGCATCTTGCTGGCCGGGAGCCAAGGGGTGCTGTCGCACACCTCGCTCACGCTGCTCGTCGTGAACGCGTATGCGGCTGCGATGTTCGGCCGACTTCGTAGCCTGCCCTTGACGTTCCTGGGCGCGCTGGTCCTCGGCCTGTTGCAGTCATACGCGATCGGGTACCTGTCGTTGGAGCGACCGGTCCGGTCGATCCTCGGATTCGAGATCGATCCCGCGTTGTCGCTGAACGGACTCCGCTCGGCGATCCCGACCATCGCGCTCTTCGTCGTGCTGCTGTGCCTGCGGCCGCTCCGGGTTCGCGCCGGTGGGCAGACCCGATCCCGCGAGATCATCCCCTCGCCATCAGTGTCGCGCTGGTTGCGGGGTGCCGTGGTCCTCGGCGTCCTCGCCGCGGCCGTCGGCACCCTCGCTGAACGGGTCCGGGTCCATCAACTGGGGCAGGGTCTGGCGCTCGGCATCGTGATGCTGTCACTCGTGCCGCTCATCGGGTACGCCGGGCAGATCTCACTCGCGCCGATGACGTTTGCCGGGATCGGCGCGATCGTGATGGGCAGCTGGGGTGGCAACGGCACCGTGTGGGGCCTGCTGCTCGCGGTGGTGGTCACCGCGATCGTCGGTGCGGTCGTGGCCCTGCCCGCGTTGCGGTTGCAGGGGTTGTACCTCGCGCTCGCGACGGCTGCGTTCGCGGTGTTCATGGATCTCCAGTTCTTCAACCAGAACCGATTCCTCCCGAACGGCAACCGCGGCGTTCCTCGGCTCGATCTGCCCGGGGTGTCCTTCGACGGCGACCGCGCCCACGTGGTGCTGATCGCAGTCGGGTTCGGTGCGGTGGCCGCGCTGATCGTGGGGATCCGGGCTCACGAGTTCGGTCGGCGGCTCCTCGCGATGCGGTCGAGCGGAGCGGCATGCGTCACGCTCGGGCTCGACCTGACCGCCACCAAGGTCGAGGTGTTCGCCCTGTCGGCCGCGATCGCCGGGCTCGGCGGTGCGCTGTACGGGGCGCAGCTGCGCTCGGTCGGCCCCACCACGTTCCAGTTCCTGCAGAGCCTGCCCGTGGTGTTGCTGGCGGTCGTCGGCGGCATCGCAGCGGTGGGTGGGGCGCTGTTCGGGGCGCTCTCCTACGCAGCCGTCTTCCTCGTGCTCCCCGACGTCGCTCCCGGCTTGAAGAACGCGCTGGCGATCGCTCCGGCGCTCGCCGGCGTGAGCCTCGGGCGCAATCCCAACGGCGCCGTCAACGAGACCGTGCGAAGCATCCGCGCCCACGCCGGCCGGCGAGGCGCGCCACCCGAAGCCACCTCGCCGCTCGCCGATCTCGACTGGCTCGACCACGAGCTCGGGCTCGCGAGGTCGAGCCCGGCGGCGACCGCTCGCCGCCCTCGCCCGGCTGCCAGGGGGGTGGTGGCCGATGGCTCTGTTGGAGGTTGACGGACTGAGCGTGCGACGCGGCGGGCATCTTGCGGTCGACGATGCCAGCCTGAGGGTCGAGGCGGGTGCGATCACGGGGCTGATCGGACCGAACGGAGCCGGAAAGACATCGCTGTTCGACGCGGTCTGTGGGCTCGAGCCAATCGCCGCGGGCAGCGTCCGGCTGGCGGGCGAGGAGCTCGGCCGACTTCCGGCGCACGCCCGAGCTCGCAAGGGCATGGCGCGTACGTTTCAGCGGCTGGAGACCTTCACCCACCTGACGGTGCGCGAGAACATCCGCGCCGGCCGCGAGTTCTCACGTGGGGGCCATGACGCCGCCGACGCGGAACCGGTCGCGGTCGATGCGCTGATCGACCGTCTCGGCCTCGCCGATGTCGCCGAGGTGCGTGTCGATCGGCTGCCCACCGGGCGGGCGAGGCTGGTGGAGGTCGGGCGAGCACTGGCGAGCGGACCCCGCCTGCTGCTGCTCGACGAACCGTCGTCCGGACTCGACCAGTCCGAGACCGAAGAGTTGGCCGGGCTGCTCCGTGAGCTGGCGACGGACGGGTTGGCGATCCTGATGGTGGAGCACGACATGAGCCTCGTGATGGGCACGTGCGACGTGATCTACGTGCTCGAACTGGGCAGCGTCATCGCGTCGGGTTCACCTGCCCAGACCCAGGCCGACCCGATCGTGCGGGCGGCGTATCTCGGACTGGTACCGAGCGACGATCGGTCTGCGGCGCTGGGTTCGGTGCCTCCGCGCCCTGCAGCGACGATCGCTGCAGCGCGCCCCGGGGGGTCGTGGGCGGACCGGGGTGTGGTCCCCCTGCTCGAACTCAACGGCGTGAGCGCCGGCCACGGGGGGATCGACGTCATCAGCGGCGTGTCGTTCGCGGTGGAAGAGGGCGAGGTGTTCGGACTCCTCGGTCCCAACGGCTCGGGCAAGACCACCACCTTGAACGTGATCGCCGGTCTGCTGGCGCCGACCCGCGGTCAGGTCGCATTGTGCGGGCGAGTTTTCGCCGACGCCGATGCCGATGCCCTCGCCCGAGCAGGGGTTCGCATGGTGCCCGAAGGGCGCGGGATCTTCCCGAACCTGTCGGTCGCCGAGAACCTGTGGATGTCGTCCTACACCGGGACGGATCGCGGCACGATCGAGGAACGGGCATACGCGCGGTTCCCCCGCCTCTCCCCGAGGTCCCACCAGATGGCCGGCACGCTGTCGGGCGGCGAACAGCAGATGCTCGCCATGGCACGGGCACTCGCCACCGACCCGGTGATCCTGGTCCTCGACGAGCTGTCGATGGGATTGGCGCCGATGATCGTCGACGAGCTGTATGCCTGCGTGGCCGAGCTCGCCGGAACCGGCGTGACGGTGGTCCTGGTCGAGCAGTTCGCCCATGAGTTGCTCGGCGTCGCCGACCGGGCGGCGATCATGTTGAACGGCCGTATCGAGCGGATCGGCGACCCCGCCGAGATCGCAGCCGAACTCGAAGCGGCGTACCTGTCGGGGGTGGCGTCGAGATGAACGAAGAACGGTCCGATCGCAGGCGGCGATTCGAAGACGAGCTCAGCAGCGTCCGTCGACACGACGGTGTGATCGGTCGGGAACGACGCTGGACGTTCGGGGGCGCCGCCGCGATGCTCGGCGGAGCGGCGACCGCGCTGGCTGCCTTCCTCGTGTCGCTGTCCCTGGCCGACACCCGCGATGTGTTGTCGATGGTCGTCCTCGCCGGTTTCGGCCTGTGCGTCACGGTCGCCGGCGCCGCAGTGTTCCTGCGGAACTCGCTCACCCGGGTGCTCCGGCTCGTGCTCCTGCGCGTGTTGTACGAGGAGCCCGAACGCGACGGCTGACCGCCGCCCTGTCCTCACCGGCTCGGGACGAACGACCCTGGCCCGGCCGGCTCCGGGCCGGAACGATGAGCAGTGCTCGGTGCTGGTCGACCGGCCCGGGGCGAGATGGTGAAGGGGGCCGAACGTGACGATGCGACGAGTCGAAGGGGTCGATGCAGCATTCCTGGCCGGCGAGACGCCGGAGTGGAACTTCAGCGTGTCGGTGCTCCAGGTCATCGATCCCCGAGGGGTGGAGGGCTTCGGGTTCGACTCGTTTCGCATGTTGATGGAACGGCGGCTCCACCTCATCCCGCAGTTCCGCTGGAAGCTCATCGGCCCGCCCCTGGGGATCGGCTGGTCGTACTTCGTCGACGATCCGGATCTCGATCTGGACGATCACGTCCACCATGTCGCGCTCCCGACTCCCGGCGACCGGGAGGAGCTCGGCCGGCTGGTCGGGGATCTCATCAGCCGCAGGCTGGATCGCGACCAGCCGCTCTGGGAGGTGTGGTTCATCGAAGGTCTCGCGGGCGGGAGGGCGGCCGTGCTGTCGACCGTTCATCACTCGATCATCGACGGGCAGTCGGGGGTCGACGTGGCCGCCGCGTTGTACGACCTCGCCCCCGGCGTCCCCGATCTCCCGGAGCCACCTCGCTACGAACCGGCGCCGCCGCCGTCGTGGATCGAGGTCTCGGCCCGTAACGGTCTGCATGCGGCGAGTCTCCCGCTGCAGACGGTTCGCTTCGGCCGCCAGTTGGTGGAACAGGGTTGGGCCGCACTCCCGTTCACGTTCGGGAAGCACCCGCCCGCCCGCCCGTTCCAAGCGCCGCGCACGCCGTTCAACGGGCAGTTGTCCCCGCACCGGTGCTTCGCATCAGCCGTGCTGCCGCTCGATCGCGTCAAGGAGATCAAGAACGCCGCGGGGGTGAAGGTCAACGACGTGGTGCTCGCCGTCTGTGCGGGGGCTCTACGCAGCTTCCTCGAGGCCACCGGTGAGCTCCCCGACAAACCGTTGATCGCCCAGGTGCCGGTCTCGACCCGGACCGACTCGTCGCGTTCCGGGGTCGGCACGCAAGTGGGCTCGATGTTCGTGTCGCTGGCCACCGACGTGGAGGATCCCGCCGAGCGACTGCGGGCGGTCCGCGAGAGCTCCGACGCCGGCAAGCAGCTTCGCGGGACCATGGCCCAACACCGGAGCCTCGGGCTCAGCGACACCATCCCTCCCGCCCTGTTCGGCGTAGCCGCACGCGTGTGGTCGATGGCGCATCTCGATGCCCGCACCCCACCGATCTACAACGTCATCATCTCGAACGTCGCCGGTCCTCCGGTCGACTTCTACATCGCCGGGGCAAGGGTCGAAGCGATGCATCCGATGGGCCCGCTGCTGTATGGGGGCGGGCTCAACATCACCGTGTTCAGCAACGGGGCCACGATCGACGTCGGCATCGTGACGTGCCGCGAACTGATCCCCGACCCGTGGACAATCGCCGATCGCTTCGGTCCGGCACTCGATGAGCTCGCCGGCGCGGTGGTCCCGCCACCCAGCCGACCGCGGCGCAAGGCATCCCGATGAGCGCGTCGACGAGAGATCGGAACGCCGACACCGCGGCGGGCGCTCCGGTTCCGGGCATTCCTCGCGGTCGGCGCATCGAGTTGCATCGCCGCGGGACCACGTTCGTCCGCACGATCAAGGGTCCGCCGGGGGCGCCGACGGTCGTGCTGCTCCACGGCCTCGCTGCGACCGCGGCGCTGAACTGGCACCAGGTGTTCCAGCCGCTGTCGGAGCATTTCCGGGTGATTGCGCCCGACCTCCGGGGTCACGGCCGGGGAATCCGATCCAGTCGACGGTTCCGCTTGGCCGACTGCGCGGGCGATGTGGCCGAGACCTTGCGCGCGCTCGACGCCGACCCGGCGATCGCGGTGGGGTACTCGATGGGTGGCCCGGTGGCCCAGCTGATGTGGCGTGACCATCCCGATGTGGTCAGCGGGATGGTGCTGTGCGCCACCGGAGCCGAGTTCGTGCCGGGGAACCGCGAGCGCTACGCGATGGTCGCCCTGTCGCAGATCCTGGTGGGTACGACCCGACTCGGCACCTGCCTGGGGTGGCTCCCCGGCCAGGTGGTGCGCCGCGTGTTGAACGTGCCGGGGGGCGCCAGCTCGACACCGATGGCGGAGTGGGCGCGACGAGAGATGAGCAAGCACAGCCCGCGGATGCTGCTGGAGGCCGGCCAGGCCATCGCGACCTACAGCTCCAAGGATTGGTTGCACGGTGTGGATGTCCCCACCTCGGTGCTCGTGACCACCCGCGACTCGGCCGTCCTCCCCGCCGGGCAGTTCCGCATGGCCACGGCGATCCCCAACTCCCACGTGAACCTGATCGAGGACGGCCACGTCGCGTGCATCAACCCCGACTTCGGGCGCAAGGTCGCCGACGCCTGCCTCGACGTGCAGCGCCGGGTCGAGCTGCGCGCCGCCGGGTGCTGGCCGGTGGCGTCCGAGGGGGTCGCGTCGGCCTGACGCGCTGGTTGCCGCGGCGGTGCCTCCGAGCGCGTCTCATCGGGATCGACCCGAGTACGACACAATGCACCGATGAGGTCTTCGGAGCGGGGCACGATCGTCATCGTCACCGGGCCCTCCTCCGCCCGATGAACCTCGCCGAACACGCGCTGGCAGGGGTGGCCGCGTTCGCCGCCGGCGGCGTGAACGCGCTCGCCGGTGGGGGAACCCTCATCTCGTTCCCGGTGCTCGTTGCCCTGGGCGTACCGCCCGTGGCGGCCAACGTCACCAACACGGTTGCCCTCAGCCCCGGCTATCTCGGTGGTGCCTTCGCCCAGCGCGCCGTGATCTCGGCGCAACACGACCGGGTCCGACGGCTCGGGGTGGTGGCGGCAGCGGGTGGGTTGGCCGGCTCGATCCTGCTCGTGCTCACGAGCGACGACGCCTTTCGGGCAGTCGTGCCGGTGCTGCTGTTCGCGGCCGCGAGCCTGCTCGCCGCCCAGGACCGCATCCGCAGCTGGCTGAGGATCGGCGCGCCCGGTTCGTCGGCCGCTCAGGCCGGGGCTGAGCCGCGTTGGCTGGCGGTACCGATCTTTGTGGTGTCGGTGTACGGCGGCTACTTCGGCGCGGGCCTGGGGATCATGCTGCTCGCGGTGCTCGGCATCGTGCTCCACGACCGGCTCGACCGGCTGAACGGCCTCAAGCAGGTGCTGTCGCTGGTGATCAACCTCACCGCCGCGTTGTTCTTCTCGGCCTCCGGCAAGGTCTACTGGTCGGTCGCGGCGGTCATGGCGGTGGGCAGCCTGGTCGGTGGGAGCGCCGGCGGCCGCCTGGCCGGGAAGGTGCGGCCGGAGCGACTGCGGGTCGCCGTGGTGTCGATCGGCTTCACCGTGGCCATCGTCTACGCAGTGCGAACCTGGTTCTGACGGTCGTCCGAACTGGGGGTGCACCGGGGTCGGCGGGTCTGCGACAGTATCGCCGTGCACAAGTACGTGATCATGGGGATCCAGGGCAGCGGCAAAGGCACCCAGGCGAAGCTGCTGGCGGCCGCCTACGACCTGGAGCACATCTGTGTCGGCGACATCTTCCGCTGGAACGTGCAGCACCACACCAAGCTCGGCGCCCAGGTCCGGCGGGTGATGGCGGCCGGCGAGCTGGTCGGCGACGACCTCGTCGCGAGCGTCGTGCAGGATCGCCTGTCATCGCACGACTGGAACTTCGGCTTCGTCATCGACGGCTTTCCGCGCAATGCGGTCCAGGCCGAGTTCTTCCTCGAGAACTACGACCTCGACGCGGTCATCCAGCTCGATCTCGCCGACGACGAAGTCGTGCGGCGGGTGATGGCCCGGCGACTGTGCTCGAAGTGCGGGGTCGACTTCAACCTGATGTCGCATCGTCCGGCCAGCCCCGACACCTGCGATGTGTGCGGGGGTCGGCTGGTGGCGCGTGAGGACGACACCCCCGACGCGCTCGCCAGCCGGCTGAGCGACTACCACTCCAAGACCCGTCCGATCATCGAGCTGTTCGAACGCAAGGAGTTCGTCGCGACGGTCGACGCGTCGAAGCCGGTCGACGACGTGCAGGCCGCGATCCGGGAGGCCCTGAAGCTCGGACCGCCCACGCACGTCTGAGCCAGCGCCGGCCGCCTTCCGAGACGGCGTTGGTCAGTCGATGTCGAGCCGGCCGAGCCGGATCGATGCCGCTGCCAAGAACGCCACGGCGGCGAGCAGCGGGACGACGACGCCCATGGTGAGGGAGAAATCGGCGAGGTCGAGCTCGACGCCGGTGCGGTCGACCAGGATCGACCGGGTGTACTTGCGCAGGGCGAACCGAGCGACGCCGGCGCCGCCTGATGCCACGAACCCTTCCCAGATCAGGATGTAGGCGAGTCCCCAGACGGTGGACCGCTTCAACCACACCCCGAAGAACGTGAACACCGCGACGTAGGCAATCGCGCCCACGGCGGTGGCGATCGCCGTTCCGGCGACGATCCCGTGGCCGACACCGGTCAGTGCGGCGGCGGCGACGAGCGGCACGACGGTGAGCGGAACCACGATGATGAGTGCGGCCGCCGCGGCGCCGAACACCACCGGCCACCGGTCGATCGGGCGCAACCACAGGTACACCAGTGTCTTGTCGTCGCGGAGGTCGCCGATCGACGCAGTGCCGAAGACGAGCGCCACGATCGGCAGGATCACGGCGAACCCGAGCGAGGCGATCATGCGGACCGCGTCGCTCACGCTCTGGTCGTCGGCGGCGCCGATCGCGAAGCCGGCCACCGGGGCGAGGGCGACGAGCAGGCCGAGCGCGAGCACCCGGCCCCGTGTGACCAGTTGGCGCAACACGATCCGGAAGACGAGCGCGAGCGCCGTCAGCGGGGCGACGTGGCGGTCGCCGGCCCGGGTGGCCATGTGGACGGGGGTGGTCGTTTCGTTCATCGTCGCTCCACGAGATAGCGGAAGACCGATTCGAGGTCGTCGTCGAGCGGGCGGACCTCGTGGAGGCGCACGCCGAGCTCGCGGGCGAGCGGCGCCAGCCGCCGACCCAACGCATCGGCGTCGAGCGTGTCGAGCACGATCGCCCGGTCGCCGACGCTGAGTCCGACCACCAGTCCCTCACCGACGAGCGCGCTCGCCAACCGTTTGGGGTCGTCGACCCCGAGCTGCACCCGATGGGGCCGGTCGTCCATCAGCTCCCGCAGGTCGCGGTAGTCGCCGCTCGCGACCAGACGACCCTGGGCGATGACGAGCACGCGAGAGCCGAGCCGGGCGACCTCGTCGAGCACATGACTCGACACCAGCACGCACCGCCCGTCGTCGCCGAGCCGGTGGAACAGGGCGATCATGTGGCGCCGTTGCACCGGGTCGAGCCCGGTGAGGGGCTCGTCGAGGATCAGCACTTCGGGATCGTTCACCAACCCGGCGGCGACCTTCACCCGCTGCCGCATTCCCTTGGAGTAGGCCTTCAACGGTTTGGGGTCGTCCGGTGACAGGTCGACGTCGGCGAGGGCCGCGGCCGCCACGCCCCGAGGATCGTCGAGCCCGTGGGTGCGGGCGGCGAGCGTGACGAAGGTCCCCGCGTCGAGCTGGTCGAACAGGGCGTCCTGCTGAGGCACGAGCCCGATCCGGCCGCGCACGTCGCGGTCATGGCGGGCGTCGAGCCCGAGCACTCGCAGCTGACCCTTCGAGGGGGGCGTCAGCCCGCACAACATGCGGAACAGGGTGGACTTCCCGGCTCCGTTGGGGCCGAGCAGCGCGGTGACGCCCGGTCCGATCGAGAACGACACGTCCGACACCGCCACCACGCTGCCGAAGAACTTGGAGACCTCCGTGGCCTCGATCATCCCGCCACCGCCGGCTGGTTGCCGGGGCCCGGTCATCGCCGCGCCATGTGCGGCGGTATCAGGTGCTGCGCCGGGGGAATCGGGCGTGGGTGCCGGCCAGTTCATCGGGCCACCACCAGTGTGCGGTAGCGCCAGGCGACGACGGCGAGCCCGGCGACGGTCCAGGCGAGGTTGACGGCCACGACGCTGAGCGTCGACAGTTCGGGGAAGTTCCCGGCCTGGCCGTAGATGCGGTAGACGAGCTCGAACGGCATCGAGAACACGTCGATCAGCCGCCACGCCACCGACAGGTCCGCGCCCTCCACGAGAGCGCTCGCGAGCACCGGAGTCGCCAGCACCAGCAGCACGACCGTGGTGGCCGCGAACGCGCGCCGATCGGTCAGGCACGACACCCCCATCGAGATCGCGGCGAGCGCGGTCGAGACCGCCAGGCCCGAGACACCGATGCGCACGAACACCAGCAGCCAATCGCCAATGCCGTCGGGCCCGGCGCCGACGAACGTGTACCCGATGAGCACCAGCAGCGGGGGCCCGAGCGTGACCAGGCCGAGCGTGCCCATCACCGCCGCGGCCTTGGCGGCCAGATACGTGCCCCGATGCAACGGCGTCGACAGGTACATCGCCAGCATCCCGTTGCGTCGATCACCCACCAGCACCTCGGGCGCGACGAGCGCCGAGAACAGCACGATCGCCGCGGTGATGAACCCGTAGTAGCCGGCGTAGTCGGCGATCTCCTCGGGTTCGAGCAGCTCGTTGGGGATGAGCACTGCGGCGCCGACGAACACGATGGCGGGCAGGTAGGCGATGGCCACCGAGAGGATCGGGAACACCTTGTGGCGGGCCAGGCGGCCGAGGCCCAACGTGGCCCGCGCGCTCTGCCAGGCAACGCTGCGGATCGACCCGGCGATGCCGGCCCGGGGGCCCTCGTAGCGGGTGAAACCGGGGGCGACGATACGAGCGTCGCCGCGGGCGGGGTCGTTCACGGGGCTCCGATCGAGAACAGGTCGTCGAGCGTCCGCCGCCGCCGGCTCAACCGTCGCATCCTCGCGCCCGCCGAGGCGACGGCGGCGCATGCGGCATCGAGCAACTCGTCGTCGTCGAGACCGCTGAGCACGAGCGACGTGCCGTCGCGAACCGTGGTGACGCCTGCCGCTTCGAGGTTGGTCACGACCGTCGCGACAGTGTCCTGGCCGATCTCGACGAGCTCGAGCTCGACCCCACCCGAGTCGCCCGCCAAATCCGCCATCGAGCCTTGCGCCACGAGCATCCCGTGGTCGAGCGCGACGACGTGATCGCAGATCTGCTCGACCTCTTCGAGTACGTGCGACGACAGGATCACGTCGATCCCGAAGTCGCGCTGGATCTGGACGATGAGGCGCAGCATGTCGTCGCGCTGGACGGGGTCGAGGCCGTCGGTCGGTTCGTCGAGCACGATGAGGCGCGGGTCGGCGGCGATGGCCTGGGCCAACTTGGCCCGCTGGCGTTGCCCCGTCGACATCGTGCCGAGGGCTCGAAAGCGTTCCTCGCCGAGCCCGACGAGGTACAGCGAGTCACTGGCCCGGGTGCGGGCTTCGTCGCGGGGCAGGCCCTTGACCTCCGCGAGGTGGCGGACGAAGTCGTAGGCGCGCATGTCGTCGGGGAGCACGTTGCGTTCGGGGCCGTAGCCGATGCGGGCCCTCAGTTCGGGTCCATCGGCGCCCGGATCGAGCCCCAGCACACGGATCGAACCCTGCGAGGGTCGCAGGAGCCCCAGCATCAACGAGATGAGCGTGGTCTTCCCGGCGCCGTTGGCCCCGACCAGCCCCGTGACCCCCGAGGGGATCGCCAGGTCGAGTCCGTCGAGCGCCCGTGTGCTCGGGAACTGCATGACCAGAGAGGTCGTCTCGACGATGGTGGGCACCCGAGCAGTGTCGCACCCCTGGCCGCTGAAGCGGGTCCGCCACGCGGATGATCCCACCCCACCCTCGGGCGGATGCCCCCCGGCCCTGGCCGAAGGCGCGGAGGACCGCCCACGGGCCGGGCGACGGGGTCGGGTGCGGGCCGGGTGCGGGGCCGGGTGCGGGGTCGGGTGCGGGGCCGGGTGGCGCTTTGCCACTGGTCTGAGGGGTCAGGGCGCCCCCGAACAGTGGCGAGGCGGCTGGCGGGGGAGCACACTGGCGGCGATGTCGCCCACGACGGATGCGTCGACGATCGTCGACCGGCTTGCCGAACAGTTCGAGTCGGCTCGCGATCCGGACCGAGCTGTCCTGATGGCGGCGTACATGAAGGACATCGCGCCGTTCTTCGGCATCAATGCGGCCGACCGCAGGGCCCGCCAACGGCAGGTCTTCCGGACGGTCGGCCCCGTGGACGAGGCGACCGTGCACGCCGTGGCCGAGCTGGCCTGGGCCCGACCGGAGCGGGAGTTCCAGTACGCAGGCGTGGAGTTCCTGGTGGAACGCCTGGCGGTCTGCGATCCGGTCCGCACGATGCCCCTCGCCGAGCGCCTCATCGTCACCAAGTCGTGGTGGGACACCGTCGACGTGGTGTGTCGCCACGTGGCCGGCGAGCTCGTCCGCCGCGATGCGGAGCTGCGAGGCGTGATCGATCGGTGGCTCGCATCCGACGACATCTGGTTGATCCGTTCCGCGATCCTGCACGAGGAACGCCACGCCGGCGAGCTCGACTTCGACTGGCTCCGCGCCGCTTGCATCCGTCACGCCGGGCACCGCGAGTTCTTCGTTCGCAAGGCGATCGGTTGGGTGCTGCGCACGTACGCCCACCAGAGCGCCGACCACGCAGTCCGGGTCCGCGCATTGCTCGATGAGGCGGATTTCTCGGGGCTCACTCGACGCGAGGCGCTCAAACGCGTCCGCCACTGATGCCGCCCCCCGGGCACCGTGGGAGACCAGCGGCGGGAGGTCAGCGGTCGGTGTCACCGGCCAGCTGCCACAGGTCGCCGGTCAGCAGCCAGCAGTGTGCGGTCAGCGCAGGGGGCCGAGCAGGGCGAGGGCCACGGCGGCCGCGTGGCCGACGTTGAGTGAATCGACCCCCGGATCGATGGGGATGCGCACGCGGACCGAGGCGGCCTTGAGCGCCTGCTCGCTCAGCCCCGATCCCTCGGCGCCGAGCAGCAGGGCGAGCCGGGCGGGATGGGCGAGGGCGTGGATCGAGGTGGCGTCGCTCGACGGGGTGAGCGCGGCGACCGTGAAGCCGTGCTCGTGGAGCGCCACCAGACCGGCGGGCCAGTTGGTGATCCGACCGACAGCCAGGTGGAGGATCTCGCCCATCGAGACCCGCACCGTGCGGCGCGCGAGCGGGTCGGCGCAGGTCGGGTCGAGCAGGAGCGCATCGGCGCCGAACGCGCGAGCGCTGCGAGCGATGGCCCCGAGGTTCTCGGGGTCGTTCAATCCCTCGGTGACCACCACCAGCCGGGCCGGAGCCAACAGTTCTCCGATGGGGCGTTCCCGCGGCCGGTCGGCCGAGGCGACCACGCCGCGGTGCAGATCGAACCCGGCAACGGCGGCCATCACCTCTCGGGTGACCACGTACACGGGAGCCTCGAGCGTGTCGAGCAGCGGAGCCAGCCGGTCGTGGCGGTTCGGGAGCAGGAGCACCGATCGCAACCGGTGGGGCGACTCGAGCAGTCGGCCGAGCACGGTGATGCCCTCGGCGACGAAGAAGCCCTCGGCCTGCTCGGTCCGGCGCCGACCCTCGGGATCGCGGAGGTCGAAGTAGTCACTGAGTCGGGGATCGGCAGGATCGTCGACACGCACCGGCTCGGACACCCGGCCATTCTGACGGGCCCACACCACCTTTCGCGCGCATTGACGAACACCAGTACGACGCGCGACGATCGAACACATGTACGTTTCCTGGCAACCCTCGCTGTTCGGGGGCGCCGATGTCGAGATCGACCCCGGCTTTCGCGGCCTCCAACGCCTGACCCTCGACGACGATTCCTGGATCGATCACCTGCCCGGGTGGCTGCACGGCGCCGACGATGTGTTCACCAGCCTGGTCGTCGAGCTGCCGTGGTCGCAGCGCGAGGTGGTCATGTACCACCGTGCCCTCCCCGAGCCGCGTCTCACGTGGTGGTGGGGGCCCGAGACCACTGGTCCGGAGCCGCTGCCGGTGCTGGAGCGCATTCGCCATGTCCTCGGGGACCGCTACGGCCGATCGTTCGATTCGATCGGGTGCAACTGGTACCGCGACGGACGCGACTCGGTTGCGTGGCACCGTGATCGGGAACGCGTTCTGACCGAACCGATCGTGGCGATCGTCAGCCTCGGGACTCCCCGCAACTTCCTGGTGCGGCGCCACGGCGGTGGACGTTCGATCGCGTTCGCCCTCGGTCACGGCGATCTGCTGGTGATGGGCGGCCGTTGCCAGCACGACTGGGAGCACTGCGTCCCCAAGGTCGCACGAGCGGGCCCCCGGATCTCGGTCACGTTCCGCCATCATCGACGACCTCGCGACCGCGCCACGCGAGGATGCACCGCCATGAGCGTGCTCCGCGACCCCCATCGATATCACTTCGTCCCCGGTGGCTCGGGCCCCACCATCGTGGGCGGTGAGGGGTGCCACCTCGTCACGTCCGATGGTTCCCGCATCCTCGATGCCGCCGGTGGAGCGATCGTGGCCAACATCGGCCACGGGCGCGCCGAAGTGGCCGACGCCGTGGCCGAGGCGATGCGCCGCACCGCCTACGTCATCCCGCTGTGGCCCACGCCGCATCGGCTCGCCCTCATCGATCGGCTGCGGGATCACTGGCTCCCCGCCGGCTTCGATCACGTGTTCTTCACGAGCGGTGGCAGCGAATCGGCCGATTCGTCGCTCCGGCTGGCCCGCGCCTATCAGCTCGCCAAGGGCCGGCCCGATCGGTGGAAGGTGATCGGGCGTCACCCGAGCTACCACGGCATCACCCTGGGCGCCATCGCTGCGGCCAGCCACACCGGCCGGCGGGCCGGCTTCGAACCGCTCCTCCTCGACTTCCCGAAGGTCCCGTGGGACGACGCCGAGGCGGTGCTGAAGGTGATCGAACAGGAGGACCCGGCGACGATCGCCGGGTTCATCTTCGAACCGATCACCGGTGCTGCAGGTGGCTGCCTCGTCGCGTCGGACGACTACTGGCGCACGGTGAACGCCGTGTGCAAGGAGCACGACATCTTGCTCATCGCCGATGAGGTGATGACGGGCTTCGGCCGAACCGGCACCAAGTGGGGCCACGAACACTTCCCGGTGGAGCCCGATGTGATCTACGGCGGCAAGGGGCTCGGTGGTGGTTACGTGCCGATGGGCATGGTGGCAACCACCGGCCGGGTCGCCGACGCGCTCGTCGGCCGCCGAGCGCCCGTTCATGTTCTTCACCTTCACCGGCGGCGATGCCATGTGCGCCGGGGCCGACAAGGTGCTGGAGATCCTGCAACGAGAGGATCTCGTCGAGCGGTCGCGGGTGATGGGTGAGATGCTGGCCGCACGCTTGCGCGAGCAGCTCGCCGACCATCCCAACGTCGCCGACATCCGCGGCATGGGCCTGTTCCGCGGGGTCGAGCTCGTCGCCGATCGCTCCGAGGGCGGCACCCCGTTCGCCGCCGCGACATCAAGTTCGCTGCGCAGGTGGTGGCGGAATGCCTGGAACGGGGGATGTGGATCTACCCGGCCGGCTCCGGGCCGGTCCAGGACGCCGTGATGTTCGGCTGCCCGTTCACGATCAGCGAATCCGAGATCGACCAGGCGGTGGCGACGCTCCGAGCCGGCATCGATGCAGTGGTCACACGATGCGGTGGTCGTTCGCCCAACGGGTGAGCTCGTGGCGGTTCGACAGCTGCAGCTTGCGGAGCACCGCCGAGACATGGGTCTCGATCGTCTTCACACTCAGGTACAGCTCGGCCGCCACCTCCTTGTACGTGTAGCCACGGGCGATCAGCCGCAGCGTGTCGCGTTCACGCGGGGTCAGCTGGTCGAGCTCAGGATCGTGGGTGGGGGCGATCGGTGCCGCCGCGAACGCGTCGAGCACGAACCCGGCGAGACGGGGCGAGAACACGGCGTCGCCCTGGGCGATCCGGTCGATGGCGTCGGAGAGCTCGTCGCCGCTGATCGACTTGGTGACGTAGCCCCGAGCGCCCGCCCGGATGACGGCGATCACGTCGTCGGGCGCATCCGACACCGACAGGGCGAGGAACTTCAGACCCGGGTGGGTGGGGAGCAGGCGGGCACACGACCTGGGCGCCGCCGCCGCCGGGCAGGTGCACGTCGAGCAGCACGACGTCGGGCTCGGCAGCGGGGATCGAGGCGACCGCTGCATCGACGTCGCCGGCCTCGCCGACGATCGTGTGCTCTCGTTCGAGCTCGGCCCGAACCCCCGACCGGAACAGGGCATGGTCGTCGACGAGGAAGATCTTCACGGCTCGACTCGCTTGCGATCGACCGGTGCGCAACGGCACTCGCACCGCGCACCTCGGTGCCCTCGCCGGGGCGGGAGCGGATCGTGGCATCACCGCCGGCACGCTGCATGCGTCCCATGATGCTCTCGGCGACGCCCCGGCGGTCGGCAGGGACGGTCGAGGGATCGAAACCCTGGCCGCGATCGCGGACGAACGCCGAGACCTGATCGTCTTCCACCTCCACGTACACATCGACCCGCTCCACCCCTGCGTGGCGGGCGGCATTCGACGCGGCCTCCCGGGCCGCGGCAGCGAGCGAACGGGTCTGATCGTCGAGCGCGACGTCCCCGACGCAGACCAGCTCGACCCGGATGCCCGATGCGTCTTCGATGTCGGCGAGCTCCGCCTTCAGCAGTCCCGACAGAGACGCCGCGTTGGCCGGCGCACCACCGTGGAGCCAGGTGCGCAGCTCGCGCTCCTGACGGCGGGCCAGGGCCGACACCTCCCGCGGGTCGTCGGAGCGGCGCTGGATGAGCGCCAACGTCTGGAGCACGCCGTCGTGGAGATGGGCAGCGATCTCCGCCTTCTCCTCGCTGCGGATGCGGGCCCGCCGTTCCTCACCGAGCTCGTCGGCCAGTCGGGCGAGGTTGGGCCCGACGAGGAGCGCCACCCCGACGGCCGCGAGGCTGGCACTGACGAGCGTGCGACCCATCGTTTCGAGATCGCCCGACAGCAGGAGCAGGGTCACGAAACCGCTCGCGATGAGCGCCAGCCCGACAGCGATGCGCAGCGCCCCGCCCTCGCCGAGCTCACCCGGCCCCTCGATCCCGCCCCAGACCAACGCCACGCCCACCGCGGCGGCCGCGCCCACGATGCCCACGGCATCGGAGAACCACAGGTCGATCGACCGCAGCACGAGCACCGCTCCGACGGCGATGAGCACGACCGCGATCCGTTCCCGGCGGGCCGTCCCGGCGGGCCGCGGTACCCGGGCCGGATCGGTGGCGGTCGGGTCGGTTGCGTCGACAGGGCCGAGCGGCAGGAAGGCCCACGCCACGCCGTAGATGATGAACCCGGCCCCGCCCGCCACCGTCAGCAGCAGCATGGCGAACCGCACGGCACTCAGGTCGAGCTGCCAACGATCGGCCAAGCCGGTGCACACCCCGGCCACCAGGCGACCCTGGCGACGCCGAGTCACACCTCGCAGCGGTGGTTGCATACCCGCTGATTGAACCAGACGCAGGGCCGCCCGCCATCGGGGGCGACCCCCGAGATCGGCGCCCGTGAGTCGGCGGCGATTCAGGGACCACTCAGGGTCGGTCCCCGATGGCACGGGCCTCGGGTGTGGGCACGATGCTCCCGTGAACGACTTCTCGACCCAAACACGCGGCGCCCCGGTGCCGTCCGAGCGACCCTGGCGCCTGATCCGCGCCGAAGACGGCAAACTCGCCGGCGTCTGCGCCGGCCTCGCCGCATCATCGGGAGTCGACGTGACCCTCGTGCGGATCGCCTTCGTGCTGGCGGGACTCTCGGGGTTCGGTGTCATCGCCTACATCGTCCTGGCCGTGGTGGTCCCCAAGCAGGAGCGGCTCGCCGGTGAAGCCCTCGTTGCGGCGCCCGCCGACACGGCCCGCTGGATCCGCATCGCACTCGGTGGCGGTGCCGCAGTCGGCCTGATCGGAATGCTCGATGCCGGGCCGCCGTTCTTCGATGGACCCGACGATGCCGGCGGGTTCATGCTCGGTCTGGTGCTGTGCGGGATCGGCGCGTTGATCCTGTGGAATCGCCGGGATCGGGGCGCGTCCCAAACTCCGTCGTCCCCGGCCTGGTCGCCGTCGACAACTCCTCCGCCAGCCTCCCCGTCGTCGGCCTGGGCGCCCCCCGCCCCGGCCGCGACGGGCGCATCGGGTGAGTGGACGATGCCGGTCGAACATGCGCCGGTGACCGAGCCGACCTCGGTGCGTCCGCACATGCCGGCCCCTCCCCCGCCGATGCCCGGTTCGGGAACGGTGCCGGCCGTGGGTCCGGCACCGTTCCCGGCGGCTCGCCAGCGCCTCGGTGCCTCGGCCGTGATCGCCAGGGTCATCGCGTGGCTCGTGGTGCTCTTCTCGGTGGTGGTGATGGTGGCCGTCGTGGCGGTCGTACGGGTCGACGCGCTGTCGGTCCCGTGGCCGTGGGTGTTCCTCGGACTCGCCATCGCCGGCGTCGTGCAGCTGATCGTGTGGGCCTCGGTGGCGCGCTCCGCGGCACCGGTGGCGGTGTCGATCGCCGCGCTCTTGGTGCTCGGCGGCGTTCTCGCCGGGGCGTCGCACTGGAACGGCGAGATCGGCGAGCGTTTCGACACCCCTACCGCTCGCGCCGCGGCAGCCGAGCCCTACGAGCTGGCCATCGGGCATCAGGTGATCGACCTGTCCGAACTCGACATCTCGGGCGATCCGATCCGGCTGACGGCCGACGTGAAGATCGGGCAGCTCGAAGTCGTGGTCCCCGACGGCGTGACGGTCGATGTCTCGGCGTCCGCGACGGCCGGTTCGATCGAGCTGTTCGGTGAGGAGCGCGACGGCTGGAACACCGACTTCGACGTCACCGACGGGTCCGACGATCAGCGCCGCTACCTGCTCGACATCGAGGTCGGGTACGGGCGGATCGACGTGTGCCGGGCCGCCGACGCCGAGGTGGTCGGCGATCACCTCGAGTGCAACCAGGCGGCGTCGTGAGCGTCGCCATGATGGTGCTCGCGATCGTTGCCATCGCGGCGACCATGGTGCTCGAAGAACCCGCTCCGAGAACGCGCGCGACCGTCATCGACCCGTCAAGCACACCGCGCACTCCGCGAGCAGCGTTGACGGTGCGCTCGGGCGGATCTACCGGAGGAGAGCCGACATGGAAGTGATCCTGACCATCGCTACTGGCATCTCGATCGTGATGATGTTGGGGCTCGTGATCTCATCGATCGCGACGGCGTCACAGCAGCACTGAGTTCGCGCAGCATTGTCGCTGCTCCGAGCGTGCCGACACCGCCACCGACCCCCTGGTGGCGGTGTCGGCGCGTCGGGCCGCAACCCCGGTGGGGGGAGTTCCCGGGATCGTCTGGAGATGACACCCCCCGCAATGGGAGTCTGTCGGCATGGTCCAGTTGCAGCACGTGGTGGTCGTCGGTGCGTCGTTGGCGGGAGTGCGGGCATCCGAAGCCTTGCGCCAGGCGGGTTTCACCGGCCGGATCACGCTGATCGGGGCCGAGACCCATCAGCCGTACGACCGCCCGCCGCTGTCGAAGAAGGTGCTCGCCGGCGAGTGGTCGCCCGACCAGATCCTGCTGCGAAAGCCCGATGCGTTGGCCGAGCTCGGACTCGACTGGCGGCTGGGCGTGCGCGCCACCGCGCTCGACACCGCCGCTCAGGTGGTACGACTCGACGACGGCACCGAGGTGGCGTACGACGGCCTGATCATCGCCACCGGCGCGGCGCCCCGGTCGCTGCCCGGCCTGCCGGCGCTCGACGGGGTGTTCGTCCTGCGCACGCTCGACGACTCCCTCGCCCTGCGTGATCGGCTCGCAGTCCCTGGCACCCGCGTGGTCGTGATCGGCGCGGGTTTCATCGGGCTCGAGGTGGCCGCCACCGCCCGCCAGCGAGGGGCCGAGGTCACCGTCCTCGAAGGCACCGCAGCGCCGCTGATCCGTGGCCTGGGCGGGTTGATGGGTGCGCGGGTCACCGAGATCCACGTGCGGCACGGGGTCGACGTTCGCTGCGAGGTGCAGGTCGACGGGCTGGCCGACGATGGCGCGGGCCGGGTCGCGGGCGTCGTGCTCGGCGACGGCCAGATCGTCCCGGCCGACGTGGTGGTGGTCGGGATCGGCGTCAGCCCGGCGATCGAATGGCTCGCCGACAGCGGCCTCGAGCTCGGCGACGGGATCATCTGCGACGAGACCTTGTGGACCGGTGCGCCGGGAGTGTTCGCAGCGGGTGACTGCGTTCGCTGGCCGAACCCCCTGTTCGCCGAGACGGCCCGCATCGAGCACTGGACCAACGCCGCGGAGCAGGGCGCCCACGCGGCGCGAAACCTCCTGGCGGTCGCCGCGGGCGGGCAAGGTGAGGCGTATGCGCCGGTGCCGTTCTTCTGGAGCGATCTGTTCGATCGGCGGGTCCAGTTCCTCGGCCGCTCCGCCCTCGACGACGAGGTCGTGGTCGTGCACGACGTCCCTGGTGAGCACAAGTTCGTGGCCCTCTACGGCCGGGCCGGGAAGCTCCACGGCGTGCTCGGGGTTTCCCTCCCCAAGCTGGTCATGAGCTATCGCCCGCTGCTCGCCGCCGGGGCGAGCTGGGAGGACGCGCTCGCCCACGCGGCGACTCAGCGAACCTGATCGTTCACGTATCAAGTTTTGTGTGTGGCGGTGCTGCGACACCGTTACCCTCCCGGGGTATGAGCACCACGGAGACCGCCCTCACGCTTCCGGTCCTCCCCGTCCCGGGAGTCGTCTTCCCGGGCACGGTGGCGACCCTGACCCTGGAGACCGACATCGCTCGCGCCGCGGTCGCCGCGGCGCGTTCCGGCGATGGTCGAGTGCTCCTCCTGCCCCTGCTCGACGGGCGCACGGCCACGGTCGGCACCATCGCCCGGGTCCCGAACACCGGTGAGCTCCCGAACGGCGCGGCCGCGGCCATCGTCCAGGGCGAGCAGCGGGGGCGCCTCGGCGCCGAGCTCGTGGGCGAACGCTCCGGGCGGTGGGTCGAGGTGACCCCCGTGCGCGACGACCGCCCCAGCCCTCGCGTCGAAGCGAGCGGCCGGGAGCTGCGCGTGGTGCTCGAAGAGATCGCCAAGCTGCGCAACTCCCGCCGGCTCCCCGAGATCCTGCGTTCGGTGGGCGACCCTGGTGCCCTGGCCGATGCCGCCACTGCGTGGAGCGAGGCCTCCAACGACCACAAGCTCGGCGTGCTCGAAGCGGTCGAGGTGGGCGCCCGCGTGGAGTTCGTCCTCCACTGGGCCAAGGAGTACCTGGCCGAGCTGCAGGTGACCGAACAGATCCGCAGCGACGTCACCGAGGGCATGGATCGCCAGCAGCGCGAGTTCATGCTGCGTCAGCAACTCGCCGCCATCCGCAAGGAGCTCGGCGAGGGCGACGACGACGTGGTCGGCGAGTATCGAGCGAAGCTGGCCGGTCGGGAGCTCCCCGACAAGGTGCTCCTCGCGGTCGACAAGGAGCTCGACCGGTTGGAGCGCATGAGCACCCAATCACCGGAGCACAGCTGGATCCGGACCTGGCTCGATCGGGTCCTGGAGCTCCCTTGGGGCACCACCACGACCGACTCCCACGACCTCGTCGCCGCCCGTGCGGTGCTCGATGCCGATCATCACGGCCTCGACGATGTGAAGGACCGGATCGTCGAGTTCCTCGCGGTGCGCAAGCTGCGCCGGGAGCGAGGCCTCGACGACGATGCCGGCAGTTCCGCCCCTCGCCGGGGCAACGGGACGATCGTGACGCTCGTCGGGCCGCCCGGTGTGGGCAAGACCAGTCTCGGCGAGTCGATCGCTCGGGCGATGGGCCGCGAGTTCGTGCGGGTCGCCCTGGGCGGCGTGCGCGACGAAGCCGAGATCCGCGGCCACCGCCGTACCTACGTGGGCAGCCAGCCCGGTCGCATCGTGCGGGCCATGACCGAGGCGGGGGTGATGAACCCCGTCGTGCTCCTCGACGAGGTCGACAAGCTGTCGGCCGGCGGCTGGAGCGGCGATCCCACCGCCGCGCTGCTCGAAGTGCTCGACCCGGCGCAGAACCACACGTTCCGCGACCACTATCTCGAAGTCGAGCTCGATCTGTCCGACGTGGTGTTCATCGCGACGGCCAACGTGCTCGACACCATTCCCGGCCCGTTGCTCGACCGCATGGACATCGTGCGCCTCGACGGCTACACCGAGGACGAGAAGGTGTTCATCGCCCGCAACCACCTGCTGCCCCGGCAGCTGTCTCGCAACGGACTGCAGCCCGCCGAAGTCCAACTCGACGACGAGGCGGTGCGCCGCATGATCACCGAGTACACCCGCGAAGCCGGCGTGCGGTCGCTCGAGCGAGAGCTCGGCAAGGCGTTGCGCAAGGTTGCCGCGAAGGTGGGCGCGGCTGCCGACACGCCGGTCGGGATCGGCTCGGACGACGTGCCTGCGCTGCTGGGCCGGCCGAAGTTCATCGACGAGGTGGCCGATCGGGTGACGGTGCCAGGGGTGGCCACCGGCCTCGCTGTCACCGGTGTCGGGGGCGACGTGCTGTTCATCGAGGCCACCGCGTCCGAGGGCGAAGCCGGGCTCACGCTCACCGGGCAGCTCGGCGACGTGATGAAGGAGTCGGCCCAGATCGCGCTCTCGTACGTGCGGTCCCACGCCGCGGAGCTCGGGGTCGATCCGGCCAAGCTGCAGCAGCGGTTCCACGTTCACGTGCCGGCCGGCGCGGTGCCCAAGGACGGGCCGTCGGCGGGCATCACCATGACCACCGCGTTCGTCTCGCTGATCACCGGCAAGCCGGTCAAACCCACGGTCGGCATGACCGGGGAGGTCACCCTGCAGGGCAAGGTGCTGCCCATCGGCGGGCTCAAGCAGAAGGTGCTCGCCGCGCACCGTGCCGGTCTCACCGAGGTGGTGCTGCCCAAGCGAAATGGCCCCGATCTGGAGGACGTGCCCGAACGGGTGCGGGCCCAGATGACGTTCCACCTGGCCGACACCTACGACGACGTGCTCGCCGCCGCGTTCGCCTGACGGCCGCCCGATCGGTGCCCGCCCGCCCCTGGTCGGGGGCGGGCGTAGCATCGTCGCCATGACGTCGCATCTCGCTCCCGTCTGGTTCCAGGTCACCGATCTGCAGGTCACCCACGGCTCGGGGTCGTGGGTGTACACCGCCGATGGAGGCGAGTACCTCGACTTCACCGCGGGCATCGCGGTGACGTCCACCGGGCACTCGCATCCGCACGTGGTGGCCGCCATCCAGCGCCAAGCAGCGCGGTTCATCCATGCGCAGGTGAACTGCTATCGCCACGATCTGCTCGAACCGTTGGCGGCGCGGCTGGCGGAGCTGTCGCCCCCCGGCATCGACACGTTCTTCTTCGCCAACTCGGGCGCCGAGATCACCGAGGCCGCGGTGAAGCTCGCCAAGCAGGCCACCAAGCGCCCCCACATCGTCGTGTTCTCCGGCAGCTTCCACGGTCGCACCCACATGGCGATGGCGATGACGACCTCGAAGACCGGCTACCGCGCCGGCCACGCCCCGCTCCCGGGCGGCGTGTTCGTCGCCCCGTTCCCCGATCCCCTCGCAGTCGATCGAGAGACTGAGATCGACGCTGCGATCGCCGGATTCGCCCATCTGCTCAAGGCCCAGACGGCGCCGGAGGAGACCGCCGCGGTGATCCTGGAACCGGTGCTCGGTGAGGGCGGTTACATCCCGGCGCCGGCCCGGTTCATCGAATCGATCGCCCGGATCTGTCAGCAGCACGGGATCCTGTTCATCGCCGACGAGGTCCAGTCGGGATTCGGGCGCACCGGCAGCGATGTTCGCCGTCGAGCACTACGCCGTGGAACCCGACATCGTGTGCATGGCCAAGGGCATCGCGTCCGGGTTCCCGTTCGCCGCGCTCGGTGCCAGCGCAGCGTTGATGGCGAAGTGGCCCACCGGCTCCCACGGCGGCACCTACGGCGGCAACGCGATCGGGTGCGCAGCGGCGCTCGCCACCATCGAAGTGCTCACCGCTCCCGGGTTCATGGAGGCGGTGAACGAGCGGGGCGAGCAACTCCGCCAGGGTCTGCGGGCGTTGATGGCCGAGGACGACGGGATCGTCGATGTGCGCGGCCTCGGGCTGATGAACGGGGTCCAGTTCAGCGACGCGGCGCGGGTCGGAGCGATCACGAAGCACTGCCTCGCCGAACACCACCTGTTGTTGATGAATGCCGGCACCTACGGCACCACGGTCCGCCTCATGCCGCCGCTGGTGGTCACCGAAGCCGAGGTCGATCTGGCGCTCGACGCGATCGCCGCGGCCGTGAAGGCCACGCGATGAACGCTGTCGGTTGATGGCGCGCCCCGACCCCGAGCGCCTCGCGCTCCTGCGATCGTTCCGCCGCGCCCACGCGGTGGTCGAGCGTCGGCTCGAAGTGGCGTTGGCGACCGATCACGACCTGCCGCTCCCGTGGTTCGAGACGATGGCCACGTTGGCCGAGTCGTCCGGCAAGTTGCGCATCCAGGATCTCGCCGAGCGCTTGATGATCAACAAGAGCAGCCTCAGCCGCCAGCTCGACCGGCTCGAGGATCACGGCTACGTGCGCCGCGACCGCTCGGAGGAGGATGCCCGGGGTGTGGTGGTGGTCCTCACCCCCGATGGCCGCGACCGCCTGCGCGCCGCGCTGCCCACCTACCGTCGCATCGCCCAGCGGGCGTTCTGCGTGCACATCACCGACACCGACCTCGTCGCCCTCTCGCGGGTGGCGACCAAGGTGCTGCTCGGGGAGTAGCGGGACGCCCGCTGTCGCTCGGGTGCCGTACGCTCCGAACGACCACGGTCGAAAGGAACGTCGATGGACCCGATGGTGCCGCCCGCGCCCTACGTGCCCCCCGAACCCCCCGGCTTCCCTGCGCCGCCCGCTCCCCCAAGAAGCGTTGGCCCGCGGCCGCGCTCGTTGCGGTGGTGGGCCTGGCCCTCGTTGCGATCCTCGGTGTGGTCGGCGGCCAGCTCCAGGCCAAGGGCGCGCGCGACGACGCCGCCGAGTTGGAGGATCGGCTGGTCTCGACCGAGGACGACGCGGACGAGGAGCTCGACGGGCTCCAGAGCGAGCTCGAAGCCGCCCAGGCCACCAACGACGAGCTCACCACCCAGTACGAGACCGCAGCGGCCGAGCTCGCGACCGCGCAGACCACGATCACGGACCAGGAGGCGAAGATCGCCGAGCTCACCGCGGCGCTCGAATCACCCCCGGACACCACGGCGCCGGCCGGGGCCGATCCGGCGGCCGGCTTGTTCCCGGTGGGGCTCGAAGATCTGGAGAAGGTGAACCTTTCGTTCGCGGCGATGCCGCTCGCCGCCCAGGTCGGCGAGTGCACGTATGCCACCGACACCTGCGACTACCTCACCAACGCCGTGCTCGACGCCGACATGTACCAAGACGGCGGGCAGTGGATCCTCACGATGCGCGCCGACGGTGTGCCGTACTTCCAGGCGGCGCTGGTGCTCGACGAGACGGGCAGCTTCAGCGGCTCGGAGTTCGTGAACGCCGAGGGCACCTGCGAGGGTGCGCCCTCCAAGCCGTTCGCCACGGTGTACGTCAACCCGGTCGAGTTCGCCATCGAGGACGGCACGCTGCGGGGCATCCGGTACCGCGGCTACCTGTCCGACGCGACCGATTGCGGGCGCTCGACGTTCTCGTTCCAGGGGCGGCTCGGCTGAGCCGTCCCGCCTGGCGGCGGATCGGCTCGGGTTCGTCGGCGACGCAGCCGACACAGCAAGATCGGCGCTCGCGACGTCTCCCCCGACGCGACCATCCGAGGAGTCATCATGCCGACCGCCGTCATCGTCGACGCCATCCGAACCCCGCTCGGCAAGCGCAACGGCCGGCTGAAGGACTGGCACCCCGTCGACCTCGCCGCCGAGGTGCTGCAGCGCGTTGCAGGAGCGCACCGGCATCGACCCGGCGCTCGTCGACGACGTCATCATGGGCTGCGTCATGCAGGTGGGCGAGCAGGCCGCCAACGTGGGCCGCAACGCGGTGCTCGCCGCCGGCTGGCCCGAGACGGTGCCGGGCACCACGGTCGACCGCCAGTGCGGGTCGTCGCAGCAGGCCGCCCACTTCGCCGCCCAGGGCGTGATCGCCGGGGCCTACGACGTGGTGGTCGCCGCCGGCGTCGAGGTGATGACCACGGGTCCCGATGGGCGCGTCGATGCTCGACGGCAAGTACGGCTTCCCGTTCGGTCCCCGCATCGGCGCCCGCTACGCAGCCGTGGGCGGGCTGGTGCCCCAGGGGATCTCGGCCGAGATGATCGCCGAGAAGTGGGACATCTCACGCGCCGAGATGGACGCCTTCGGGCTCCAGTCGCAGCAGCGGGCCGCCCGGGCCACCGCCGAGGGTCGGTTCGAGAGCCAGATCCTTCCCGGTGCTCGACGCCGAGGGCCAGCTGATGACGCACCGACGAGGGCCTCCGCGAGACCACGCTCGAGAAGCTGGCCGCGCTGAAGCCGTCCGTTCACGGAGGACGGCGGGGTCACGGCGGGCAACAGCTCGCAGATCACCGACGGCGCCGCCGCCCTGCTGATCATGAGCGAGGAGCGGGCGGCCGCAGCTCGGCCTCGCGCCGCGGGCCCGGTTCGTCGAGCTTCGCCCTCGCCGGTGCCGACCCGCGGCTCATGCTCACCGCGCCCGATCCCGGCCACCGCCAAGGTGCTGCAGCGCGCCGGCATGACGCTCGACCAGATCGACGTGGTCGAGATCAACGAGGCGTTCGCGTCGGTCGTGCTCGCCTGGGCAGAAGGAGAACCCGGGCGTCGACATGGAGCAGGTGAACCCCAACGGCGGGGCCATCGCCCTCGGCCACCCGCTCGGGTGCTCGGGCGCCCGCCTGATGACCACCCTGCTCGCCGAGCTCGAGCGCACCGGCGGCCGCTACGGGCTGCAGACGATGTGCGAGGGCGGCGGCATGGCCAACGCCACCATCATCGAACGCCTCGGCTGAGCCGAGCGGGCGGGGTCGGTACGCTCGGAGGCGATGCCTGCGTTCGGTGACGGTGATGTGGTTCGCTCGCCGGGTGGCGATGTTGCTACGTGCTCTGGAAGGTCGGGATCGGCATGACCCGCAGCGTCACCACCCGCCTGCCCGCCGCCGCCGCCCGAGGGTGAGCTGCGCAAGGTCGAGCGCCAAGTTACCGCTGCAGCATCTGCGGGGTCGAGCTGAAGATGACGCTCGCCCCGAACAGGACCCGCCGCCGCCGCGGCACTGCATGGAAGACATGGATCTCGGTCGCGCCGGTGGAGTGACGCAAGTTCCCCACAATCTGTGGATAACTCTGTCGACAACTACACGCGTGTAACTCGCTCGTTCCTGGGCCGTTGGTCCTACGACACCTGCTGGACACCCAGGTCATCGACCGCTAGGTGCATCCTGTGGACGCAGCTAGTGATATTTGGTGGCTGTCCACAGGCCGCCGAGGATGACGCCGAGCCCGACGAGCAGGTACCACTGAGAGCGGCCGCCGGGCACCCAGCCGAGGTAGTACAGGATGATGACGAGCGCGCCGACGACCCAGAGGGCGAACATCAGGATCGGCACCCAGCGGGGGCTCTCCTTCATGTACGCGGCACCGGCGGGGTGTAGCGCGACGAGGCGCTCACCGAGTGGTGCGGGTCGTCCCTCGCGTCGAGACGACAGGACGCCCGGCGCTCGGAACGGTCGACTGTCCTGGACGGGTCCCCTTGGGGGTCACCCGGCCACCGGCTTTGCGCTTCGGAGGAGCCACGAGGGGTCGAGTGTAGACACCGGCGGACCAGGTCGCGGGATCGCGGTCGACAACCGGGGTGCCGTCGCGGCCAGGCTGAGGTCGTGACCAGGGTGCTCGTGATCGACAACTACGACTCGTTCGTCTACAACCTCGTCCAGTACCTGGGTGAGCTCGGCGCCGAACCGGTGATCCACCGCAACGACGCCCTCGACCGTGGCCGAGGCCGTCGCGCTCGGCGCCCGACGCCGTGCTGCTCTCGCCCGGTCCGGGCCGCCCCGAGGACTCGGGCATCCTGTGCGACGCCATCGGAGCGTTCGCCGAGCTGGGCACGCCCGTCTTCGGGGTCTGCCTCGGGCTGCAGGCGATCGGCCACGTCTACGGCGGCGATGTGGTGCGGGCTCCCGAACTGATGCACGGCAAGACGTCGTGGGTCCGCCATCGTGGGCTCGGCGTGTTCGCCGGGCTCCCGTCGCCGTTGGAAGCCACCCGCTACCACTCGCTCGTGGTCGAGCCCTCCACGCTGCCCGCCTGCCTGCAGGTGACGGCCGAGACCGACGACGGGATGATCATGGGGCTGCGCCACCGCGAGCTCGACGATCGAAGGGGTGCAGTTCCACCCCGAGTCGATCCTCACCAGCCACGGTCACGACATCTTGCGCACGTTCCTGACGCGCGCCGCCTCCGCAGTCCGCGGCTGAACGAGCCGAACCCTGCCCGTCAGGGCAGCGTGGCCGAGGTGGGCGGGGCCGTGGTGGCCGCGGTCGTGGTGGGCGCGGCGGTGGTGGGCGGCGCAGTGGTGGGCGGCGTCGTCGTGGTGGTGGTCGTGGTGGTCGCCGGGGCCGGGGCCGCCTTCCCGATCGTGATCTGGATCTTCGATCCCTTCGCGGCCATGGCACCGGCCGCCGGGCTCTGGCCGACCACCTTGCCGTCGCGCGAATCGCCGAACGGAACCGTGATCTCGACCGGGTCGCCCTTGAAACCGGCGTTCTGCAAGGTGAGCAGGGCCTGGGCCGCGGTCTGCCCGTTCACGTCGGGCACCTCGGCTGGGCTGGGCCCCGGTCGACACGAACATCGTCACCGTGGCACCCGGCGCAGCCGTGACCTGACTGGCCGGATCGGTGCGGATCACCTTGCCGGCCGCCACCGAGTCCGACGCCTCGGGCTGCGACAGGACCTTGAAACCCAGCGCCTCGAGCTGCTGGCGGGCGACCGCTTCATCGAGGCCGGTCACGTTCGACACCACCTGATCGCCGGGGCCGGCCGAGACCTGGAGGATGACGGTCGATCCCTGTTCCACCGGTGTGGTGGCCGGCGGGTTCTGGGCGATGACCATTCCTTTGGCGCGTCCCTGGGGATCGTCGACGGGCTCCAACTGAGGCACCAATCCCAAGGCGGTGAGGATCTGCGACGCCTCCTCCTGGGTCTTGCCGGTCACGTCGGGCACCGCGATGGGGTCGGGCGAGGGGTTGTAGGTGAGCGTGACGGTCTGGTCCGTGGTGATCAACGTTCCGGCGATCGGGTCCTGAGCCCACACGACGTTCGGGGGAACGCCGTCGCGAACCTCCTTCTTCGTCTCGATCAGGGTGATGTCGAGGTCGGAGAGTTGCTTCGTCGCGTCCTCGAGCGTCAGGTTGCGCACATCGGGCAGCTCGATGGTCGACGACGAGGTGTCGTCGTTGGCCAACAGCTGGAACAGCACGATCCCGCCGGCCACGAGCGCCGCGACGGCGAGGAACGCGGCGAGCACGTAGAGCCCGGTGCGGCGGGGCGCGTCGTAGTACTGCGGAGGAGGCGCCTGGCCGCCGCCCGACCGGGCAGCGGTGGGCATGGCCGTCGTGCGCGGCATCGCAGTGGTCGAGGCCGGTGCGTACCCGATGGCGGTGGGCACCGCGGTCGTACGAGCGGCGGCGGGCACCGCGGTGGTGGGGGCCGGACCCGAGTTGCCGTTCCCGGCGATGCTGGTGAGTGCCTGCACCGGCTGGCCGTCGCGGAAGCGGCGCAGATCGTCGCGCAGCGCTTCCGCGTTGGGGTACCGGACACCGGGGGTCTTGGCGAGCAGCTTGGCCACGATCGCCTCGAACGGGCGAGGGATGTCGGGCACCAACTGGTTCAACGGCTGGGGCTGGTCGTGCACCTGCTTGTATGCGATGGCCACCGGGTTGTCGCCGGTGAACGGTGTCTTGCCCGACACCATCTCGTAGAGCACGATCCCGAGCGAGTACAGGTCGCTGCGAGGGTCGGGCTGGCCGCCTTGGGCCTGTTCGGGGGAGAAGTAGGTGGCCGTGCCCATGACCGCGCCGACCTGGGTGAGATCGTGCTCGGCGGCCGAGTTGAGGGCTCGGGCGATGCCGAAGTCGGCCACCTTCACCCGACCATCGTTGGCGATCAAGATGTTGGCGGGCTTGATGTCGCGGTGCACCACGCCGTTCTTGTGCGCAAAGCCCAACGCCGAGGCCACTTCCATGGTGATCTCGGAGGCCTGTTGGGGCGAGAGCTTCCCGTTGGCCTTCACGATGTCGGCGAGCGTGCGCCCAGGCACGTACTCCATTGCCATGAAGTACGTCGGGCCCTGCCGGCCCCAGTCGTACACGCCCACGATGTTGGGGTGGTTCAAGTTGGCAGCCGACTGCGCTTCGCGGCGGAACCGCTCCACGAAGTTCGGATCGGTGGCGAATTCGGGGAACAACACCTTGATGGCCACGGGGCGATCGAGGAGCTTGTCGCGCGCGACGAAGACATCGGCCATCCCGCCTCGGCCGATGCGTTGCTGCACCTCGTAGCGCTCGTTGAAGACCGGTCGGTCGCTGTCCGTCATAGCAAGACCACCGAGGCTACCGACGCGTCTGGCAACGCAGTGGGCACCCGGAGAAGTGGGAACTGGTTCATGCCGGCACCGCGAGCAGGCCGAGATCGAGCATCTGCTTGGCGATCGGACCGGCCAGCCGGCCCCCGGTGCTGCTGGAGATCTCGTCGTTGACGCCTTTGAACATCACGGCCACCGCGATCCGCGGCGCCTCGGCCGGGGCGAACGCGGTGATCCAGGCGTGGGATCGCTGGGGCTCACCGGTGGCGTTGAGCTGGGCGGTTCCGGTCTTGGCGGCGGCCTGGACCCCACCTTCGAGTGCCATGCAGCACTGCGCGGTGCCCTCGTTCACGACGCGGACCATCAGCTGGGTGAGGGTGGCCGCGGTGTCGGGCCGCATCGGGACCCGCCACACCTCGGGTTCGGTCTGGTCGAGCAGCCGTCCGTCGTGGTCGAAGGTGGCGTCGATGACGTGGGGCACCATCATCTGCCCGCCGTTGGCGATGCTCGCGCCGATCATCGCCATCTGCAGCGGGGTGATCGCCACGTCGTTCTGCCCGAATCCGCGGATCGCGAGCAGCGGGATGTTGTCGGTGAAGTCGTCGACCGCGCCGAAGTTGCTGGCCGCGGGGCGGGGGAGATCGATGGGCGGCGCCTCGTTGAGCCCGAACGCATCGGCGCGTGCCACCATCGTCTCGGCCCCCATCTCGACGGCCAACCGCGCGAACGGCGTGTTGCAGCTGCGGGCGAAGACCCGAGCGAAATCTCCACCGCACGACGAACCGCCGTAGTTCTGGATCGGATCGGTCGTCTGGGGCGGCAGGTACTCGCGCTCTTCGGGGAACACCTCGTCGAGCGTCACGGTGCCCGTTCTCGAGCGCGGCGGTGGTGGTGACCATCTTGAACGTCGAGCCCGGCATGTAGCGCTCCTGGTAGGCGTTCGCGAGCAGCGGCTTCTCGGGGAGGCCGTCGAGGAACGTGAGCACCTCTTCGGCCTGGGCGGTGTTGTGCACTGCGATGTCGTTCGGGTCGAAGGTCGGCCAGCTGTACATGGCCAGCACGCCTCCCGTGCGGGTGTCGAGCATCACGATCGAGCCCTCTCGACCCCCGAGCAGTTCACGGGCCTTCGCCTGCAGGTCGGCGCGCAGCGTGATGCGCACCGAGCCGCTCTGATCGTCGTTGCCGTCGAGCAGATCGGGGAGCCCGCCGAGCTGCTGACGGATGTCGGTGCCGGTGAGGATCCCGTTCGTCACCCGTTCGAGCTGGGTGGCCCCGAATGCGAACGAGTAGTAGCCGGTGATGTTGGCGAACAGGTCTTCGGTGGGGTATTCGCGCTGGTAGTCGAACCCGTCGTCGGTGGGGACCGAACGGGCGATCACCACGCCGTCGGCCGACACGATCTCACCCCTCGGGCGGTTGAACTCCTTGATGACCTCACGGTTGTTCCTGACGTCGCCGCGCAGCTCTTCGTCGCGTCCGACCTGCAACACGTTGAGTTGCACGAACAACACGAGGTAACACGCGAGCAGCCCGGCTGCGAGCCGGCGGATCTGGCGGTTCATCGGTCGGTCCCGACCACCACGGTGGCATCGGCGCCGGCCTCTGCGCTCGCCTTGGCGAACCGTTTGGCGTTGCGCTTCTCGTGCCAGGTGGGTTCGTCGGGGAGCTCGCCCAAGCGGCGGGCGGACGAGTCGCTGATGCGCATCAGCAGGGCGAGCAGCAGGTAGTTGGCCAGCAGCGACGAACCGCCGTAGCTCATGAACGGCAGGGTCACTCCGGTGAGCGGGAGCACTCGCACGACGCCGGCGATGATGATGAAGGCCTGGACACCCAAGATGGTGGTGAGTCCGGTGGCGAGCAGCTTCTCGAACGTCCGCTCGGCCCGTACTGCGGTGCGCAACCCGGCGCCCATCATGAGGATGAACGCCACCAGGATCGCGGTGGCGCCGAACAATCCGAGCTCTTCGCCGAACGCGGCGAAGATGAAGTCGTTCTTGACCGCGGGGATCTTGGTGGGGGTGCCGAGGCCCAAGCCGGAACCGGCCAGGCCGCCGCTGCCGAACGCGAACATCGCTTGGACGATCTGGTAGCCCTTGTCGTCGTAGCGGCTCCACGGGTCGATCCAGATGCTCACCCGGTCCTGCACGTGGCCGAACATCTGGTAGGCGGTGTACGCCGCGCCGGCGAACAGCCCGGCGCCGATCAGCAGGAAGCTCGCCTTCTCGGTGGCGACCCACAGCATGATCACGAACAGGGTGAAGAACAGCAGCGACGACCCGAGGTCGCGCTGGCCGATCATCACCACCACGCTCACCCCCCACGCGGCGAGGATCGGGAACAGGTGCTTGGGTTCGGGCAGGTTGAACGGCCCGAGCCGCCAGGTTCCCGCCGCGATCAGCTCGCGTCGTTCGGTCAGGTAGCCGGCGAAGAACAGGGCCAGGCAGATCTTGGCGAGCTCGCCCGGCTGGAAGCCGACGGGGCCGACCCGCACCCAGATCCGTGCCCCGCCGACGGAACGCCCGACTCCCGGTACGAACGGCAACACGAGCAGCCCGGCGCCGATGAGGAAGAACGTCCACTGGTAGCGGCGCAGGTCGTTGACGCGCCGCACGGCGATCAGCCCGACGACGTAGAGCCCGACACCCAGCAGCGTCCAGGTGGCCTGCCGCCCGGCCAGTTGTTCGGCGTCGATGCGGGCGATCATCACGAAGCCGAGCCCGTTGAGGAGCGCGGCGAGCGGGAGCAGGACACCGTCGGCGCCGCGGGCCAGGCGGCGGGTGGCGACGTGGGCGACCACCAGCAGGCCCATGATGATGCCGAGGAACGGGCCGAGGTTGGCCGGGATGTCGGAGTCGCGGCCGAGTGCCGAAAGGGTGTAGGCGACACCCGTGATCAGCACGGCCATCACGATCAGGCCGAGTTCGGTGTTGCGTCGTTTCGACGCCAGGTACGAACGCCCCGTCATCCGCCGGCCGCCGAGGCAGGCGCCGCCGTCGGGAGGGTGGTGGGAGTGCCCGGCACTGCCGCGGTGGCCGGCGCCGCTGGGGTGGTGGTCGTCAGGGGCGGGGTTGCGGTGGTGGTCGTGCTGGCCGGGGTCGTGGTCGTCGTCGGGGTGGTGGTCGTGGGGGCCGGCTCGAGCCCGGTGACGTAGGCGACCGCGGCATCGAGCGACCCGAACTCGATGGTGTCCGACACTTCGGCGGCATCGGCGGGCGTGAGGTCGGCGAGCTTGGTGCCGGTCTGGACCTCGACGGTGGGGTCGAACCACAGCACGCCGTCGGGGCGGCCTTTGAACACCACGACATCGGGACCGTCGGGGCCGACGAAGTACCCGGTGCGGCCGTAGACCGCAGTCATCGTGAACGCCGCGACGAACACCGCGGCCACCGCGGTGAGGAACAGCAGTGTGCGCCACGTGAAGCGCGGCGGCCGCACGGGGACCGGTGTCCCGGCGGCGTCGCCCGCGGGCGGGGCGAACGCAGCGTTGGTCGAAGTCCTCGCCGGCTCGGCGAGGGCTTGGTGGCGCATGGTGGCGGTGGGCGGGGTGTCGTCGAGACGGAGGTCGTCGCGCCAGGCCCGCACCTCGCCCTCGCCGTCGGCCCAGTGCGGTTCGAGCCCGATGTCGAGGGGATCATCAGGAGCTTCGGCCCCGTCCTGCACATCGATCACCACCACCGTGGTGTTGTCACGACCGCCGTGGCGGTTGGCGGTGGCGACCAGTGCGTCCGCCGCCTTCTGGGCGTCGTCGATGCCGGTGAGGAGATCGCTGATGGCGTCGTCGAGCACCTCGTCGACGAGCCCGTCGGAGCACAGGAGGAAGCGATCGCCGGCGATCAGCGGCAGCGTCCACGCGTCGACCCAGACATCGGGATCGATGCCGAGCGCTCGGGTGACGATGTTGCGGTTGGGGTGGTGGCGGGCTTCGTCCTTGGTGATCTGGCCGGTCGTCACCAGTTCCTGGACGTAGCTGTGATCGACGCTCAGCTGTTGGAGCACTCCGTTGCGCAGCACGTACGCCCGGGAGTCGCCGACGTTGGCGAGGGCCAAGCGCTCGGCGCCGCCGGGTGTTTCGGGGGCGAGCACCGCGAGGGCGGTCACGGTGGTGCCCATGCCGCGGCGTTCGATGGTGTCGTGCGCGCCCTGGAAGATCGCCAGGTTGGCGGCGCGCACCGCGTCGACCAGCATGTCGGCGTCGGTCACGGCGGGGCCGCCGGCGAGGCGAGCACGCAGCGTGTCGACGGCCATGGCGCTGGCGATCTCGCCGGCCAGATGGCCGCCCATGCCGTCGGCGACGGCGAACACGGGCGAGGCGGTGACGAAGGCGTCCTCGTTCTCGGTTCGCACCATGCCGGTGTGGGTGGCGGCGCCCACGCGGAGCTGGGCCATCAGTCGGCCTCCAGCACGGTGTTGCCGATCTGGAGCCGGTCGCCCTTGCTCACCGGCATCACCCGGGTCAACTTCTGGCCGTTGAGGTAGCTGCCGTTGGTGGAGTGGAGGTCTTCGACGAACACCTCGCCGTCCTGGGTGAAGACCCGGGCGTGGAGCTGGGAGATGAAACCGTCGTCGGGGATCGACACGGTGCATCCGTCGGCCCGGCCGATCGTGAGCTCGGTGTTGACCGGGAAGACGAGGCCCCGGCGATCCTTCGGTTCGGTCACCGTCATGCGGGCCACCCGACCGCCCCGGCCCTTCGGGGGCCTCGGCCCCGGCGCGCCGGCGCTCGGGTTTCCTTGGTTGACCGGGTTCCCTTGGTTCACCGGGCTCGCCGGTTGCCGAGCGACGTTGGTGGGGTCGGCCGGCAGCTGCATTCTCGGGTCGATCGTGCGGACCTTCGGGGGGCGGACCTCGCTCCACACCGCCCAGAGCACGCGCGCGAAGAAGAGGTACAGCAACGCGAGGAGGCAGATCTTGAAGACACCGAGAAGCTGTTCGGTCATGTGGTCACCAGGGCGTCGGGCCGAGCGCGTTCAGGACGCCTCGAACCTGATGTGAATGGTGCCGATGCTCAGCATGTCGCCGTCGCGCAGGAGCCGCTCGCCGTCGATTCGTACGCCGTTGAGCTTCACGCCATTCGTGGAGCCGAGATCGGCGATCACGTACCCGGTGCCGAGGGGTCGGACTTCGGCGTGGCGGCGGCTGACGTTGGAGTCGCCGAGCACGACGGTGCACTCGGGGAGCCGGCCGATGGTGGCTACCGAGTCGGTGAGCGGGACTCGTTCGCCGGTGGGGAGCACCAGTGAGCCGGCGCCCACCCCGCCGCCCGATTCCTTCATGACCGACGAGATGCCGAAGCGGCCGGGCTTGAGCTTGTTGTCGACCGCCAGCTCGACGGCGACGGGGCCCATGAAGTGGTATCCCTCGTCGCGGGCGTACTCACGGGCGGCTTCGCACAGCTCGGTGACCAGGGCTTCGTCGATGTCTGCGAAACCTGCGTGATCGTGGGGGCTGAGCCAGAACGTGAAGTGGTTCGGGACGGTGCGCCGGCCCTTGACATCGACGGAGCGGTGCTCGTCCATCTCTCTCACGAGACGGCGACCGAGCTCGATCGGGCGGACGCTGCTCTTGAAGGCGCGTGAGAACACGCCCTCGACCATACGCTCTACGCCGTGCTCGAATGATTGCAAGCCCATGTAGTGGCTTTACGCTAGTGGCCCGAACACACGTTGCACCCCCGCCGCAGCTCTGCACCGCCCGCCGGTGGAACGCCCGGCGGCGCCCCTCTCCGGCGGAGCGCCCTCGCCAAACGCCGGTCGGCGCCCCCACGCCGGCGGACCGCCCACGCCAAACGCAGGCGATGAGCAGGCGGAGCCCCGACGCCCCACCCAGCCCGCCGCCGCGCTGGCCCCGCAAGCCGCCGGCCCGCCCGCCGGACCTGCACGCCGCACCGCCCACCGGGCCTTCCCACCCTTGCCGACGCAGAAATCGCCTCCGCCAACCCCGACGGACGCGAGACTCACGAAGCATCGACGACTTCCGCGTCCATCACGCCAGCAGCCGCCGAGATGGACGCGCATCGAGCGAACCCCCACCCACTTCCGCGTCCATCAACCCGCTCACCCCAACCGTGTTGGGCCCGTCGCCCACGGTGGCTAGGCTCGTCCGCTGTCGCTCGGGCGAGTGGCGGAATGGCAGACGCGCTGGCTTCAGGTGCCAGTGAGAGCAATCTCGTGGGGGTTCAAGTCCCCCCTCGCCCACTTGATTCGGTCGAGACGGCTCGGCGTGGCTCGCTCGGCTCAGGCTCCTAAGAGGCCGAGAGGTACGACAGCGATGCCGTCCTGGCGTCGGTAGGCCTCCGTGCCGGTAGTGATGACGATGCCGTCGATCCACCGACTGCCGAGTTCGGCTCGGAGCGCGACGAGATGACGCACGTCGCCGTCATCGACGTTCGCCGAGAGCTTGGCCTCGATGGCCAGGACGCCACCCTCGTGTTCGACGATGAAGTCGATCTCGTGTCGGCCTTGCTCGGTCCGTAGGTGGAACACCGGCGCAGCGATCGACTGTGCGTAGGTGCGAACGGACAGCGCCACGAGGGACTCGAACAGGTTGCCGAGCAGCGACCCTCCCGTCGCCGTGATGCCGCCTCCCGTGCCGAGCAGATACTTCCTGGTCACGTCCAAGAGGCGTGCCGCCAACGCAGGGTCCGCAAGGTGATGCTTCGGGGCAGCCCCGAGCCGACTGAAGACGTTCGACGAGGGAATCCATGCGTCGATGGGATCGAGGATTCGGAGCGTGGTGAGCAACTCGGTGTAACTCGACGGTCGTCGCCCGGGCCGGCTTGTTGCCTCGCCCCGGGGTGGCCGCGTTGCGGATCGATTCCCACGACGCTGTTGTGGCGGTGGCCGCCGCATATGCCCGCATCCACGCCCGAACCGTGGCCGGACGCCTGACCTGGTGCCCTGCTTCGGCCAGGTCGTGGTCGACGATCCGATCGAGATAGCCGTTCAACTGCGCGGTCAGCGGTGGTCCCGTCAGGTGGCGCATGCCAGGCCAGCCGCCGGCCAGGATCTCATCGACGTAGTCGGCGAGCGTCAGCTCGCAAGGGCATCGTCGTGCCGAGCATCTCGCCCGAACGAGAGAAGCTGTGGTCGTACGCCGACCTGATGGCGCTTCGGATCGTGTCCTGGCTCCGGCACCCCAAGTCGCTGGCCACCGACGTTCGCCCGGCCACGGCGATGCGCGATGTTCGCCAGGCGCTCATCCAGTTGGACCAGCAAGGGCTCGACCTGTGGGATGGTCGGTCAGGGGCGTCGCCGCTCTTCGTCGACCGGGCAGGACACATCATCATCGTCACCGAGTCCGCTGCGCTGGATACGCACGGCCAGGGCGTGGTGTCGGACTGGTTGGATCTCCTCGCTCCCTTCGTCGGGGCTGACGGTGCACACGGACCGGACCTCCGGCAACCTCGCGAGCACCTGCGGATCGTGCCCGGGAAGTGCGCAGGGGAGCCCCACGTCGCAGGCTCGCGGCTCACGACAATGACGATCGCCGCACTTGCCGAACGGGGCTACGACGTCGACGACGTTGTCCGGCTGTACCCGGACGAAAGCCGCGAGAGCATCGCTGAAGCCATCGATCTCGAACGATCTCTCGGAACACTCGATCGCGCCGCCTGATGACGAAGGCCGATCGTCCTTCGATGGTCGGCCCGGCGGCTCCCTACCTACGGGTGACGTGCTCGTCGCGCCGTTCGGCGATGGCTGCAGCGTGCTCCGGATCACGATGGGCAGCGTCGATGAGTGCCTCGGCGCGGGCCGTTCCGTCGAGGCCTTCCGTGGTACTGATCTCGGGGAGCTGTCCCCGTGAGATGGTCGCGCTTCATCATGGTCGCCTGTGTCTCGCTCGTGCCCGGTCGAATCCTTGCTCGGACGCCGCCGAATGGGCGCCGGGTTTTCAGTAGACGTTTGCAGCGGCGGCGCGCCGCCGTCACGCTGGGGCTCGTCGGTCCTTCGTTCGCCTTCGTGCTGAGGACGATGTCGGTGGGCCGGCCGCGACAGGCCGTACTCCTCCGCGTACTGTCACGTGCGCATCAAATGTATCGCGACCTGATACGTTCGCAGTTGTTGCGACAGTGAGAGGAGGGAAGCGATGGCGCGATCGATAGCACCGAGCATTGCCGCGTTGATCGAGGCATTGGAACTCGACGCCCCGACGGTCGTAACGACCGTCGAGCTCTCCCAGATGGTGGAGGATCTCGGGTTGACGACCCCGCCGAGGGTGGCGATCCAGCGCCTGGCCGCCCAAGGGTGGCTCCTCCCGACCGGTGTGCAGGGCGCGTGGGAATGGGCGCCGGGAGCCCACGCTGGACCGTACGGGCACGGGGACCCGTTCATCACCCTGCGCGCCCAGCTCGCCGTGCGCCCTGACCTTCAGGCCGCAGTCGGCCTCGAGTCGGCCGCCTGGCTCCACGGCGCTGCTGACCGAGCTCCGGAACAACACCGCGTCGTGGTTCGTCCCGGCGAACGCACTCCCGTCGCCCTCCGACGTACCTACGACACCGCAGTCCACGAGTGGCGACAGCCCACCGTGACGATCGGCGGCGTCCCGGTGATCCCGCCGGCGGGCGTCTTGGTGCACTTCGCCGACGCGCCTACCGCCGTGCGGAACTGGGGCCTCGGACTCGAGGCGGTTCCGGCACTCCTCGATCGTTGTGGACACGACGATCTGGCAGTCGAACTCCGCGGTCGGCCCCACGCCACGCTGGTCCGCTTCGCTTACCTCATCGAACCGTTCGATCCAGGGCTGATCGCCGGCCTCGGTATCGAGGCCGGCGGCACTGTGTGGTTCGGACCCCGTCGGGCTGCGCGTCGATGGGACCGCCGATGGAACGTCGCTGACACCGTGCTTCCGTTCGCCCCAACCGGGATCGAGGACCGATGACCTTCGAGCATCGGCTGACCATCGGCCACGTGGCCCGCCACGCTCCGCCGAATTCGACGATCTCCCGATCCGTTGCCTTGCTCGACATCGCCCAGGACTTCCTGCTCTCGTACCTGCACGCCAACGACGCGTTCGAGCTCGTCGTGTTCAAGGGCGGCACCGCGCTCCGCAAGTTCTTCGCTGGACCAGCCGGTCGATTCAGCACCGATCTCGACTTCGCCATCGCTTCGGTCACGGACGACCGGTCGACGGTCGCCGACGTCATCGCCGGTCTGCTCGACACAGCGACCGTCGGCCCGTTCCGCTACGCGACGATGCAACGTCGCGGCAGATGGGAAGTCTCCGTGACCACCGAGCTCGGCGACATCCCGATTCCGATGAAGCTCGACGTCGGCCCTCCCTGCTGGCTCACCCCGGTGCGTCTGCCGTTCATTCCCGCTCCGGTACGGCGCACCTACCAATTCGACCTGCCGAACGTGCCCACGGTTCGTCTCGAAGAGAACCTCGCCGAGAAGATCGCCCGCCTGAACCGCGTGTCGGCCGCACGTGACGCCTCGGACTTGGTGTGGGCGGCGACGACATCTCCGCACTCGCAGTTCGACAGGGCGCTGCAGCGGCGCCTCGCGATGCTGAAGGTGTGGGCCGACGTCAACGGTCTCGACGGTCACTGGCAGAGCGCCCCCGGTGCTCGCCCGTTCGACGCCGAGCGGTGGCTGAGCGTTGGTCGTGAGTGGGACGACGAGTCGATCGGCCTGCTGGCCCATCCGCCTCCGCCGGTTCGTCAGCTCGAGGCCGATCTGGTCCGCCTGTACGGGCATCTCCGGGAGCTGCCCTCGGAGGAGGTGGCGTTTGCCGCCGCGCTCGAGGTGGATCGAGCACGAGTTGTGGAGGCGATCTCCGGGTTGCCGGATTGTCAGTTGAGTACCGATGTGCTCTGGGCCAAGTGAGCGGCGGCCGACGAGCCATCGGCCGGGGCGCCGGCCGTGCCGACAACCCCTCAGTCGAGTGAGGCTTGGTGGAGGGCGTCGAGGTTGTCGTGGAACTCGCTCGGGTCGAAGCTGTCGGGATCCAGCCTGCCCGCCGCCCCATTCGCCGACCCACTGGACCCGCTCGTCGTGTTCTGGGTGAGACGGGTCGCCGAGGATGGTCAGCAGCTCCTCGTATCCCCATGGTCCGCCGCAGTCCTCCGGTGGGCAGGCTCGCCGGCCGTCGGTGCAGGCGGGCACGGTCATGCCCGGTGCGAACGGGATCGACTTCTCGACGGTGATCTTGTGTTCCCACCCGTCGCCGAAGTCGTAGCTGTATTTGAACGAGTCGCCGACGTCCACGACGTTGTTGAGCACGGTGCGGTGTGCGTTCTTCACCGGCGGCCCGAGGTCCCAGTCGGGGTCGGGAATCCCGTAGCTCTTGCGGTCGATCTCGAACTCGTAGAGGTGGTAGTTCCACCAACCGAACGCGGCCTGGATGTACTCGTGCAGCCGGTCGAGCGGCGTCGACGCGTACACCACGATCCGACGCCACACGGGTGGCTTGATGCCGAGCAGCGTCACCTTCAGCTGGAACAGGTGCGCCTGGTTTCCGGCGCGACGCACGGCGGGCGGAGCAGCCCGAACCGGGAGCTCGACCACGTTCGACGGTCCGGTTCGCAGGAGCGCGGCGAGTTCGCGATCGGGTGAGCCGTGCTGGTGGAGTGGTCCGAGGATCAGCGACGACAGACGGAAGCTGAGCGCCTCGAGATCGACGAGCCCCTCCTCGAAGTGCAGCTCGCCGTGAAACGCGAACTCGTTCATCACACCGAGCGTGCTGCGGTCGTTCGTCGTCGCGACCCGGACGTCGCTCATCGCAGCGAGCTCGGCGGCGATGAGCTCGTCGCTCGCGCCTTGATGGCGTAACGCCGCGGCGATCGCGTCCGGTATGCGGCTGACGAGCGTCGACGCCGGCGCGAGCGGCATGAACACCGGGAGCAGCGTCCGTCGGTTGACCAGCAGCGCGACCTGTGGCTTCCAGAACAGGGCCGTGGCGAACCAGTCTCCGAGCACTGTCGACGACGTGTCGTCGGCCCTCGCGGCTGGCCCCTTGAGTCGGTCGCGCAGCTTCTTCGTCCCTCGCAACACCAACATGCGCCGAGTCTCGCATGAGGCCTCGACGGTGGCCGGCGAAACAGCGGACGCCGGGCCCGTTCTTCTACCCGATCTGCGGGCGGCGCTGCAGGCACTCCAATGCCCCCTTGCCTGGATGGCCGCCGTCCGGCATGTTCGAGCGCCCCGAAGCGATGGCGCACCCCTCTGCGACAATGCCCGTGGAACGCCAACTCCGGAGCTCTGCCCGAGAACAGCGTCGAGTGCCCAGCTGCCATCGAGGTTCGGAAGGAGGGTCCGTGAGCGCGGTACTTGCATTTGACGGCTGCTACGACGCTCGGCGGACGGCCGCCCTCTCCGGCGTTCCTCGTTCCACGGTCTACGAGTGGGCTCGCAAAGGCGTCGTCGTGCCGAGCATCTCGCCAGAACGAGAGAAGCTCTGGTCGTATGCCGACCTGATGGCGCTTCGGATCGTGTCCTGGCTGCGCCACCCCAAGTCGCTCGCCGAGGACATCCGCCCCGCCACGGCGATGCGCGAAGTCCGGCAAGCGCTCACCCAGCTGGACCAGCAGGGACTCGATCTGTGGGATGGTCGATCCGGTGCGTCGCCGCTTCTCGTCGATCGCGCAGGACGAATCTTCATCGTGACCGAGTCCGCTGCCTTGGATACGCATGGGCAAGGCGTGGCCTCGGACTGGCTGGATCTTCTCGCTCCCTTCGTGGGAGCCGAGGGTGCCCGCGGGCCAGACCTCCGCAAGCCCCGCGAGCACCTACGGATCGTGCCTGGGAAGTGCGCAGGGGAACCCCACGTCGCGGGCTCGCGACTCACGACGATGACGATCGCAGCGCTCGCCGAACGGGGCTACGACGTCGACGACGTCGTCCGGCTGTATCCGGACGAGAGCCGCGAGAGCATCGTCGACGCCATCGATCTCGAACGGTCTCTCGGAACGTTGGATAGCGCCGCCTGATGGCCAAGCCGAAACCCGTTCGGCTGGCGCTCGATCAGAACTTCCCGACCCCGATCCTCGCCGCACTCTCGGATTTCGTCCTCGATGTCGAGCTGGTGCCCCTCCGCAACATCGACCCACGGCTGTCGACCCTCGACGATCGCCAACTCATCGTCGCCCTTCATCAGCTGGGCTTTTCCTGGCCTCGTCACCAACAACTACAAGATGCTGAAGAACCCGAAGGAGCTGGCGGCGATCATCGCCACGAAGCTGACGGTGTTCGCCATCGAGGGCGTTGGTGACGATCCGATTCGAGCGACTGGAGCATCGCACCCCCGATGAGTGTCTGCGGGAAGTCGAGGCCGGAGCGAACGAGCTCCGAACTCGGGTGCTCGAGTAGAGCGGTCACCGAGAGGCCTCGACCAATTGGATGACTCCGCGCCCCGACCAGAGCAGCGATGATTCGATCGTGACCCGGTACCAGTACAAGATCGTCAATCTCGACATGTTCAACGCCGTCGACCGCATGGTGAAGTCGTTCGCGGTGGTCTACCGCTGTGGCCGGTTCACACGGGTTGAGGATGGTTGTTCACACGCTGCGTGGACGGGTTCACCGGGCTTCACCAGCCCTCTGGCGGCAGGCCCGGATGCACGAGGTCCAGCCTGCGCAGGCATAGCATTCGCCGCGTGGAGCCTGCTTCGCCGCCCGTTGCCAGCGACTACGTCGATCTCGACCGGTACCCGGTCCACCAGTCCGGGCCGCTGCGCGACGCCGTGATCGCCACTGCCCGCGAGGCCATCGATAGCGTGGGATGCGCCGTGCTGAAGGGTTTCGTGCGGGCAGAGCACCTGCCGGCCATCGTCGCCGAGTGCGATCGCACCGCCGAGTACGGCCACCGCAACTTCAACCGCACCAACCCCTACTTCACGGTCGACCGCGACGACCTGCCCTCCACGCACCCGCTGCGCCGTTTCTTCGACCGCTCGAACGCGTTCGTGCCGGCCGACCACTTCGGGCCCGACAGCATCCTGCGGGCCATCTACGAGTGGCCAGCGTTCGCCCCGTTCGTGCAGGCAGCTCTCGACGAGGAACGGTTCTACCCCTACGCCGACCCGTTGGCCGACGTCATCGTGAACCTGGCCGAGGAGGGCGTCGGGTTCCCGTGGCACTTCGACACCAACAACTACACGGTCACCCTTGCCATCCAGAACGCGGAAGAGGGCGGCGACTTCGAGTACAGCCCGTACCTGCGCACGCCCACCGACGAGAACTACGAGGGTGTGGAACGGGTGCTCGACGGCGACCAGTCGCTGATCCGCACGCTGCGCCTCGAACCTGGCGACCTGCAGATCTTCAAGGGCCGCTACTCCTTGCACCGCGTGACGCCGCTGCGCGGGCCACGCCTGCGCTACGTGGCCATCTTCAGTTACGTCGAGGAACCCGGCATGGTGGCCCAGCCCGAACGTGCCCGCCAGCTGTACGGCCGGGTGCTGCCCATCCACCTCGAGCGGGCCGGGCTGCGCGTCGCACTCGTTGATCGACTGACGTGAAGGCCGTGGTCACCACCGGCAACGGTGGCTACGACCGGCTCGTGTGGTGCGACGTACCCGTTCCGGTGCCGGGTCCGGGCGAGGTGCTGCTGCGCGTGTCTGGCCGCCGGGGTGAACAACACCGAGATCAACACCCGGCTCGGTTGGTACTCGTCATCGGTCACCACCGAGACGAACACTGCGGCTGCCACCGAGGAGCAACGCCCCACGCAGAAGGCCGACGGTGGCTGGAACGAGGCCACCCCGTTCCCGTTCATCCAGGGCACCGACTGCTGCGGGCTCGTGGTCGAGGCCGGCCCGGGAGTCGACCATGCGCTGCTGGGCCGCCGGGTGCTGGTGCGGGCCTGCATGCGGCCGCACGGTTTCGGGTCGATGGACAACACCTGGATGGGCTCCGACTTCGACGGCGCGTTCGCCGAGTTCGTGAAGGTGCCGGCCAGCGAGGTGTTCGAGGTGCGCTGCGACTGGTCCGACGTGGAGCTTGCCACCATCCCGTGCGCCTACGCCACGGCGGAGAACATGCTGCACCGGGCGCGAGCGGCCGCCGGCGAGCACGTACTCGTCGCCGGAGCCTCGGGCGGCGTCGGGTCCGCCGCGGTGCAGCTGGCCAAGCGCCGCGGCGCCACCGTCACCGCGGTCGTCGGCGGCGACAAGGCCCAGCAGGTGCTGGCCATCGGGGCCGACAGGGTCATCACCCGCCACGAGGACGCAGCGGCGGTGCTGGGCGAGGAATCGGTCGACCTCGTGGTCGACAACGTGGCCGGGCCGGGGTTCGGGTCGATGCTGAAGGTGCTGCGGCGCGGCGGCCGCTACGTGTCGTCGGGGGCGATCGGCGGGCCGATCGTGCCGCTCGACATGCGCACCCTTTACCTGAAGGACATCACGCTCATCGGCTGTACCGCCTGGGACGAACCGGTCTTCTCCAACCTGGTGGGTTACATCGATCGGGGCGAGATCAAGCCGATCGTCGCCGCCACCTTCCCGCTCGAACGCATCGCCGACGCGCAGCGCGAGTTCCTGCTGAAGCGGCACGTCGGCAAGTTCGTGTTGCTGCCCCCGTCGGCCGTCAGGCGCGCAGTCGTGAGGCGCTGATACATCGGGGAGATCGACCCGGTCGACCTCCTGATCAACTGTGCGGCATTTCTCTCGGCGGTGCCATGCACGCGATGAGTGCGTCGCACTGGGATCGAATCATCGACGTGAACATCCGAGGCGTCGTGAACGGCGTCCGCGCCGTGTATCCATCCATGGTCGAGCGCGGGAGCGGTCAGATCGCGGGGTTCTTCTACGACCCCATTCCTCGCTGACTGCGCCGAGTACCTCCCAGGGCCTGCTGCCGCTGTGATGCTTCGGACGCGACTGCGCGCACTGCGTTCCGAGACAATCGGGGCGGATCAACTGGAACCTCCGGGGTCGCTACCCAGAGGCATGGGGGACGTAGGGCGGGCCGTCGAGGGCTTGGCCGACCAGCTGTTGGAGCAGGCGTGCCTCCGGGATGGAGAGGGCGAAGATCTCGACGTCGTCACGTCCGGCGATGGACAACATGACCAGCACCTGTCGGCGCCCGGTCTGCTCCTGGCAATGTTGGACGAACACCACCTCGGCCGGTATCGCGCGGAGCTTGATCTGGCCGTTCCCCATTGAGACGATCCGGCGATCCCGCACCCGATGTTGTTCAGCCTCGACAACGGCGACGATCAGCTGGTCTCGGGACTTGATCAGCGCGGCACGACACTTCGAGTGGAGCAGCGAGATGTCGTCGAGTCGGAAGCGGCGACGGTCCGTTCGTGCGCCCTCCTCACCGTCGCTCCGAGGGATCGCGGCCGCTCTCACCAGGGCGTACGCCAGGTCGCTGATCGCGGACACCCCGAACCAGGAACAGACGTCACCGACACGCAGGCTGTGGGTCCGGGCGATCCGCACCGCCGGCCGACCACCGATCGAGTCATTGCCGTCGAGCACTGCGAACACCACGGCGGCGGCGACCCGTTCGTCCTTCGAGCAGCGACGGAGCGGACCGGGGTCGTTGCCGATGGCCATCGCGAGCAGACGACGAGCGATGGTCCTCGCCTCCGCATCGAGATGCGTCGCGGACGCTGCGTCGATGAGCTCGACCACGCGAGTGACGCGTCCGCGGTCCTCCGCGTGGATTGCTGACCAGTCGAACGGCTCGTCGGGGTGCGGTTCGGTGTCGAGGGATTGGAGGAGTTCTGCGCTGCCCACCCGTTGGATGAGCGTCCGCAGGGACTGAGCGGCCCAGGTCTCGCTGGCCGCGAGCGAAGCGAGCGGGCTCGAGTTCGTGAGGACCGTGGGTGGGATGAGGTGCTGATGCACGATCTGCATTCGTCGGTTCAGGTGTGCAGACATGGTCGGCACCGTACGGAGGGGGTGTGTCAAAGCGAGCCCGTCCTCGAATGCTGCCGCTACCGTCCCCGTCATGGAGCGTGATCGGGAGCGGTTGGTCTACTTGTTCGGAGAGGCCGCACTCGTCGACATCGACGAGTACGACCTGGACGCCGAGTCGGATCTCGGTGAGGTCGTCGAGCGGTTCCTGCCGGTGCTGACCGGCCCTCCCCTCGTTGGGGCTCGTGCCGCGATGCGAGTGGTCGCCGTCACCCAGATCCTCAACGACGATCCGCCTGCGACGTGGCAGGCGGTGATGCGCATGCGTGATGCCGGCCTCGAACGCGAGCAGGTGCTCGGCCAGCTGTCGATGGTCATCGCCGACCACGTGATCGACGCACTCTCGGCGAAGGAGGCGCCCGACCCGACCCGTCTCGTCGCCGCGCTCGATTCGTTGCCGCTTCCGAGCGTCAGCCAGGTCGCCGAGGCACTGGTGGCCGTGGCGCGCGCTGAACCAGGCATCAACGTCGACGACCACGTCGAACGAACGCTCGCCATGCTGGGCCCGAACGCGAATGGGCGAGTCCTCGAGGAGCTCGTCGACCGCGTGCTCGAACGCCTCATCGACGGACCGCTCCACTGGTTGGCCGGTGACCTGACGGTGGTGTTCCACGACGCGATAGCCGGTCGGTCGTTCACGCATCGCTTCAATGAGGCCGAGCGCGAGGTCCAAGTTCTCACTGTGTCGGTCGACCTTGCCGGGTACGGGCGCTTCGACACCGTGCGCCTCGCCGACGGATCCGAGCTCGAACAGTTCTCGGTCGAGCCCGGCCACCTCGCCTGGCACGGGCCGGACGGCTGGCTCGACGCGTTCAGTCCCGGTGATCTCCTCGTCATCACGGCTGAGTTCGACCCGCCGGCTGGAGACGACCCAGTCGAGGCAACCGTCACGGTCGGTGTCGTCGTGGACGAGCCAACGATGGCCAACGCGCTGGCCGACGCGGTACGCGCCGCCTACGACGATGAACAGCACGAACACGGCCTTCCCGTGAGCGCCGAGGATCTGATCGCCTGGCTCTGCCATCACCGGCCCGAGCTGTTCACCACCCCGCTGCCGCCGCTGTCCGACTGGTTCGACGCCGCGGGCCTCGAGCTGAGCGGCAACATGGTGGCGCATGACGCGTCGGTCTGGCGGCGCGAGCTGGCCCATCGGCGTCTCCGGCAAGTGATGGATCTCGTGCCCGAGTCGCACTGGCGAAAGGTGCTCGGTGCCGCGATCGAGCACCTCGCCGATCCCGACGCTTCGATCGATGACATCCGCACGGCGCTCCGTGAGTGCGCCGAGCCGGAGGCGCTCGACGTGCTCGCCGACGTCCTCGTTCCCGAACTCGTGGCGCCGGAGGACGAGTTCACGCCTCGGACCGCCGGTTCCCCAGGGGAGGCCTTCGAACTCGTCGAGCGCGCGACCGCGCTCGCTCGCCGCCCACGCGAAGTGGCGACGGCCGAGTACCTCGCGTGCGTGTTGCACGAACGGTGCGGCCGACCTCTGATCGCCGCCGACCACCTCGCCCGCGCCGCTGATGCTCAGCCTCGGCTGGGGCCCATCGTCGAGCGGATGGGCTGGTACTGCTTCGACCGCGGCGACGCCCGCGGAGCGATGCGCTGGTGGCGCGAGCTGGACCACAAGCCCTCGGCCGCGAGCACGCTGACACCGTTCCTCGTGACCGAACAGGCCAAGATCGGTCGCAACGACCCGTGTTGGTGTGGTTCGGGTCGCAAGTTCAAGCAGTGCCATCGGGTACTCAACGATCTGTCGCCGCTACCCGATCGGGTGGGCTGGCTCTGTCGCAAAGCGGCACTCTGGATCGAGCATTCCGTCGGCGACGCTCGCAGCACGGTGAGCGAGTTGGCGCTGTCGTGGGTGACCGGAGATGCCGATGCCGACCCGTCCGACGTGATGGATGACGACGACGAGATGCGGGAGCAGTTCGCCCGCGCGTTCGAGGATCCGATCCTGTTCGACGCCGCCCTCCACGAGGGTGGCCTCTTCCGCCGGTTCCTGCACGAGCGGGGCGAGTTGCTCCCTGACGACGAGCGCCTCCTCGCCGCGGCGTGGCTCACCGTCGATCGCAGCGTGCACGAGGTCGTCACCACCGATCGAGGGGTCGGCTTGACGCTACGCGACCTGGCGTCCGGCGATGTCGTCGCTGTGCGCGAGCGCCGCCTTTCGCAAGCAGCGCAGGTCGGCGAACGCTACTGCGCCCGCGTGGTGCCCGACGGGGAGTCACATCAGATCATCGGCGGAGTGTTCTCGGTGCGAACGGGACACGAAGAGCGAGTGCTGGAGATCTGCCTCGCCGGCGACCCGTACGAGTTGTGCGCCTGGGCCGGCGCGCTCGCCCGACCGCCTCGCATTGTTCATAGGCCTGGGCTGCTCGACTCGATGCTCGATCGAGACGCGATCGAGGCGTCGCTCGAACAGCTCGACGGCGCGGACGAGTCCACTGCGCTGGCGCGTTTCGAGGCGGAGATCTCGCGCCAGATGCAGGCCCGCTGGCTCGACGAGAACATCCCTGCACTCGACGGACTCACCCCGCGACAGGCCGCCGCCGATCCGACCCGCCGCGAGCAACTCGAACGCCTGCTCGCCGAGTTCGACCGGCTCGACGAACTCTTGCGCGACCAACCCGGCGACGCCGGGAATCCCGTCGGACGGCCGATCACCTACGACACCGCGGCGCTTCGACGCGAACTCGGCCTGGCCTGACGAGCCGGCCAGGGAGAACGGTTCGCTCACCGGGCGACGGTCCCACTAGGAAGCGGCGGTGACCACCGCTGCCCCTCCGCCGGAACGGGCGGCGGCGTCGATCGCGTCGGCGATGAGCCCCCGCGAGTTGCGCATCGTGCTCACCGCCGTGATGACCGGCATGTTCCTCGGCGCCATCGACGGCACCATCGTCACGACCGCCCTCCCCACCATCGTCGGCGACCTCGGCGGGCAATCGCAGGCGCCGTGGATCGGCACCGGCTTTCTGCTCGCCCAGACGATCGGCACGCCCATCATCGGCAAGCTGTCCGACATCTACGGCCGTAAGGTCACGTTCCAGACCACGATCCTGGCCTTCCTCCTGACCTCGCTGCTGTGCGGAGTCGCCCAATCGATGGTGCAGCTAGTGGCGTTCCGCTTCCTGCAGGGTCTGTCGGCCGCCGGCCTGCTCGCCCTGCCCTTCGCCATCATGGGCGACCTCATGTCGCCCACCGAGCGGGCGCGCAACCAGGGCTATGCCGCGGCGACGTTCCTGGTGGCGGCCCTGGTCGGGCCGTTGTTGGGCGGCTTCATCGTCGACGCCATCTCGTGGCGTTGGATCTTCCTCATCAACCTCCCCGTCGGCGCCCTGGCCCTCGCCGCCGTCCAGCGGCACCTGCACATCCCCCGCAAACCGACGCGGGCCGCGATCGACGTTCCCGGTGCCATCACCCTCACACTCGCAACCGGTCCGCTCGTGATCGGGCTGTTGTGGTCGGGTGAGGAGTACGGCTGGACATCCGCCGTGACGCTCACCCTGTTCACGGTGGCCGCTGTCGCGGCGGTCGCCTTCGTGCTCGTCGAGTTCCGGGCGACCGAGCCGATCCTGCCGCTGTCGTTGTTCTCCAACCGGATCGTGCGCACCACGCTGATCGGCGGGTTCGTCTCCGGCGTCGCCGTCTACGCGCTGAGCTCCTACGCCCCGGTCTTCATGCAGATCGTGCGCGGCGCGAGCGCCACCGAATCGGGCCTGTTGTCGATCCCCAACATGGTGATGGTGACCTTCGCCTCGATCACCTCGGGTCGCCTCATCGCCCGTTACGGCAGCTATCGCCCGTACCCGATCCTGGGCTGCGCCTTCATGCTGCTCGGCGCCGTGCTCCTCGCCACGATGGACGTCCACACGTCGCTCGCGAGCGTGGCGGCCCGGGCGGCGCTCATCGGCCTGGGAGTGGGTCAGCTCGGTCCGAGCATGAACCTCATCGTCCAGAACGCGGTGCGCTACCAGGATCTGGGGGTGGCCACCGCCGGTCTCACGTTCGTGCGGTCGCTCGGCGGGGTCCTCGGCTCCGCGGTCCTCGGTGCCGTCTACCGGAACCGGCTCGACGTCCTGATTCCCCGCTACGTGGGTGCCGACGCCGTGAGTGCCATCGGCCTCGATCGCCTCGAGGGTCGCCCCGCCGAGATCCGGGCGCTGGCCGAACCAGTCCGCTCCCAGACCCTCCGGGCGTTCGCTGACGCCATGACTTCGACGTTCGCGTGGGCCATCCCGGTCCTGATCCTCGCCGTCTTCATCTTCGTGACGGTGCCGGTCATCCCGCTGCGCAACGACCAGTGAGGATCGGCCGCGCTACGGCTCGCCGGTCGGCGGACGGTCGACGAGCGCGATCAGCTTCTTGGGCGCCAGCAGGCAGAAGCTCTCGGTCACCAGCTCCCGCACCTCGTCCCAGTCCATGTCGTCGTCGAGCACGAGGCCCATCGCATCCCGACCCCACCCGAGCACGAGGAACGGATGACCGGTGTGGGACAACGCCTCGAGCTCGTCACCTGCGGCGCGGAACGAGAGCACGATCGAAGGCCCGGCGTCACCGGTCTCGACGCCGAGCACGTGGGCGAAGGTCCGCTTGCGCACCATCCATCGGGTCCCGACCCACGCCCGCTCCTCGTACGCGTCGGGCAAACCGAGGCACAGCTCGCGCAACCGGCTCCTGACGTCCTCGGGCACGTCGTCGGTGTAACGCCGCGTTCCGTCGGCCATCGTTCGAGAATACGCCCGCCCCGCCCACTGACCATTCGAGCGCCCGCTGGACAACCTCTCCGGCAGAGCGAAGGCGTCGATCGCTGCACTGCCTCGTCGGCTACCAGCCGGCGCCGGTGGCCTCGAACTCGGTGAGGCGCGCCCTGATGAGCTGTTCGAGCAGGCCGATGGGCAGCTCGCGGTCGTACGGGAGCTTGATGAAACCTTCGCCCGCCTCGTAACCGGCCGCTTCGACCGCCGCGCGCTGTGATGCGAACTGACGGGTCGGGAATCGCAGCGAGCAGTGCTGCTTGTACGACTGGAGCATCAGCAGGCGGGTGCCGTCCTGGACGAAGGCCGGGTTGTTCCAGTGCAGTGCTTCTTCAGCCTTCGGCAAACCCTCGCGACACAGGTCGCGCAGCTTCGTGAGGTGCGCAACTGCGGACTCGGGCAGTTGGGCGTAGTAGTCGTCGAGATCGGCTCGCTTCGGGGACGGCATGGCGCGAGCCTAGGTCGGCCGCCATGGCACAGAAGGAGGGCCCGCAGCGCGACGATGATCGAGTGTCGATCGATGAGCGTCTCTCGGAACTCGGGATCGAGCTCCCCCCTCCCCCGAGTCCGGCGGCGAACTACGTCACCTTCGTCGAGGCGGGTGGCCTCGCCTACACGTCGGGACACGGTCCGTTTCGGCCCGACGGTTCGATCGTGATGGGGCGGGTGCCCGACTCCTGCAGCATCGAGGATGCGTATGCGGCGGCCCGGCTCACGACACTCTCGCTGTTGGCAACCTTGCGCGCACAGTTGGGTTCGCTCGAGCGTGTCGAGCGCGTGGTGAAGGTCCTCGGTCTCGTCAACTCGACGCCGGAGTTCACCGCTCATCCGTCGGTGATCGACGGGTGCTCGGACCTCCTCGTCGAGGTCTTCGGCGAACGCGGCCGCCACGCCCGTTCCGCGGTCGGCGTCGCCTCGCTTCCCTTCGGCATCCCCGTCGAGATCGAACTCATCGTCGCCGTGAACTAGTTCGCCAGGGCGAGCAGCGCGGCGAGCCGCTCCATCGAATCGAGCCAGGCGTCGATGTCCGATCGCCACGGTGCGGCGACCACGTGCTGCACGCCGGCCGCCTCGAACGCCGCGCACTCGCGTTGGATCTCGGCGGGGTCCATGCCGTTCGGGTCCCAGCCGGTGCGCAGCGAGATCGTGAACGTCGACGGATCAGGGTGGTCGGCGCGGAGCCGGGCGATCGGTCCCACGATCGTGTCGGGCTTGAGTCCGATCAGCTGGAAACCGGTGCCGTGCTTCGCCGCCCGCCGATAGGCCGCCTCACTCCCGCCGCCGATCCACACCTCGATCGGATGGGCCGGCTTGGGCAGCACCCGAAGATCGGAGAACGAGTAGTGCTCACCGGCGTAGCTGCTCGGGTCGGTCGTCCAGCACACGTCGAGCACCTCGAGGATCTCGTCGGTCCGCCGTCCCCGAGTCCGGAAGTCCTGCCCGAGTGCCTCGAACTCGGCCGCGCTCCACCCGACGCCGACCGCCCAGCTTGAGTCGCCCGCCGCTCAACGCGTCCAGTGACGCGGTCGTGTTCGCCAGCCACAGCGGCTGGTACTGCGGGGCGACCAGCACGCTCGTGCCCAACTCGATGCGGCTCGTCGCGGCAGCAGCCCATGTGAGCGACAGGAACGGATCGAACAGGTACGGCGACGGGTATCCCTGCGACGGCGGGCTGGACGACGTGGTCGCTCACCCACACGTCGGCGAAGCCGAGCTCCTCGGCATGACGAGCCGCCCGGGAGATGGCGGCGCCGCTCGCCGCCCGTCCGAACTGGGGGAGATGGACACCGAGTCTCACGGGGCCATTCTCCATCACGGCGAGGCCGGCGCGCTCGGGACACGACTCACCCTGGACATCGATCGCGCGAGATCACGGCGACACCGGAGGGGGTAGCGGAAGGCCCCGAACGCTCGCCACCAGCTCGGCGAAGAGGTGGAGCTCGAGGGCTTTGGCCGGCGGATCGGCAGCGTCGGCTCGACCGCGTCGACATGTCGCGCAGGTGAGCGGCGCGCACCAGGTGCAGCGGTCCGGCGGACGCCGATCGATTGGGTGACGACGATGCCATCGACGCCCAGACCGAACGGATGGCACCTTCGATGGCGACCAGATCGGTCCTTGGCTCGAGCAGGAACAAGCACCGGCTCATCGGCACCCGGTCCACGAGCTGACCGAGCTCGTATTCGCAGCCCGCTCGCCCCGGCTCGTACGCTGAGAGATCCATCACCACGAGCGGGCAGCGTTCGAGAAACCGGTCGAGGGCGAACTGCCAGACATGGTCGCTGCAGAGCATCGAATGGAGCGGCCACCAGTGCAGCACCTTGCGGTCGCGGAACGACGCCAACCGGCGCAGCACCTCGGTCTCGGAGACTTCGAGATGATCCTCGTGAGCACGCGACAGCACTGACGCCAGCTGGCCGAGGTCACCGATCAGCCACCCGCCTCCGTTCAGCATGTACACCGGCCCGAACCGGGACCGCAGCATGGTGAGGAGATCGCTGCACGGGTCCGCCTCGAACGCCCACAGGTACAGGATCGCGGTGGGTGGCGCCGGAAGCGGGGCTCGTCTTCGGGGGAAGTGGTCCAGACCGCCGACCACCTCGCGCCGGGCCTCGTCGAGCCGATCGGCGAACTCGATCAGTTCGAGCCGCAATACGGGAGGAGGAGTGTTCGGGTCGGCGACGCGTTCGGTCCGCGGTGGGAGAGGACCGGCCGCGAGACGGGCACGTCGCATGCGGTGGAGCATGGCGAGCTGGCCCGAGGCCTGGGCGAGCATGAAGCCCGGGAACGCCGCGAAGAGGATCAAGGGCAACGTGCCCGAGAGCGCGATCGCCACCAGCACCGCCACGATCGCGAGCGCGTAGAGCGGCATCTGCAGCATCGGCTGGCGGTAGCGGGTACGGAGCCGGGCACCCACAACGGTGCACGCCATCGACAGGCCGACCGCGATCACCACTGCGAGATCTCGGTTCATCCATCCTCCGCAGATCGGCCCCAGCGTCCGGTGCTCGGAACGCGCTTCATCGATGGCTCGGCGTGCTGCCACCGGCTGCCCCACCACGTCCCTGCCCGAGCTGACGGTGCGGACCAACCATAGATTCCCTGGATACCGAGCCGGTACGGCCGGGCCGTCGCGGACGACACCGACCGCCCACAGCGCGTCGGCCATGCTGTCGGGATGACACCGGTCCGCCCTGTCGTGTCCGGTCGCCCGCTCCTGGCCGCGGTGACCGGGACCAATGGCAAGACATCGGTCACGACCTATCTCCATCAGCTGTTCACCGCTGTGGGGTGGGCGGGTTCGTCATACACGTCACACGGGCTGCGGAGCCCGGACGGTTCACTCGCGCCGGTCGAGGTCGAGAACACGGCCGAGTTCCTCCCCGGAATGATCGCCGGCGAGGCCGCCAAGGGCGCCACCGCGATGGCGCTCGAATCCTTTGCCGGCGCGCTGGCCATCGGGATCTACGCCGAAGTGGACGTCGACGTCGCGATCTGCACCGGGATCGAGAGCGATCATCTCGACTTCCACGGGACACCGCAGGCGTACCTGGCCGCCAAGCTCCTGCTGTTCTCCCAGGTGCTCCGGCCCGATGGCATCGCCATCGTGCCCGTGGGCGGTGCCGGCTGCGACATCGTGGCCGAGGTCGCCGCCCACCGCGGGCTCCGCGTCGTGCGCGTCGGCGAAGGGGGTGACGTCGCACTCCGCGACATGGTCGCGGAGGGCGAGACCCTCGGCGCCACGCTCGTGGTCGACGGCGACGTGTTCGGCGAGGTGCACCTCCCGTTCCGCGATCGCATCGCGGTGCAGAACGCGATGCTCTCGGCCGCGGCGATGTTGGGTCTCGGCGCTCCGTTGGATGCCGTGGCTCCCGGACTGGCCCTGTTGCAGCCACCGGCCGGACGCCTACAACGGGTGGGTTCGTTCGACGACATCGACGTGATGGTCGATACCGCCCACAACCCGGGCGCGCTGCGGGCTGCTCTGCAGGCAGCACGGGAGCGAAGCCGACACCGGGTGATCGTGGTGTTCGGCGCCGGTGGCGAGCGGGACGCCGTCAAGCGGCCCGAGATGGGTCTGGTTGCGAGCGAACTGGCCGATGTCGTCGTGCTCACCGACGACAATCCGCGCCACGAGAGCCCGAGTGCCATCCGCGCCGCAGTTCGTCGCGGCTGCCCCGCTGCGATCGAGATCCCGAATCGCATCGATGGCATCCATGCCGCGCTCCGCATGGCGCGACCCGGCGACGTCGTGCTGATCGCCGGGCGGGGCGATGAGGACGTGCAGGAGATCGACGGCGAGGACTTCGCCGTCGACGACCGTGAAGTCGCCCGCTCGCTGATGGCGATGCTCGCCGCCGGCGACTCGCGTTGATCGCAACACGGCCGGCCCGCCACCGAGAAATCCGAGGTGATCAGGACAGCTATCGTCCTTGCCGGTGGGCGGGGTTGCTCACGCGGATCCGAGGATGGAGAACTTCATGAACGACTCAGTCGGCGCGACCGAGCTCTGGGAGCTCGTGCGAGCACAGCAGGAACGAATCGACGCGCTCGAGGCCAAGCTGGCCCCCGCCGAGGCGCCCGTGAACGAGACGAAGATCGGCCGGCGCGCGGTGTTCGGCCTGGCCGGCGTCGGCGTCGCCGCGGCCGCCGCCATGGTGGTCCGCCCCGATGCGGCCGCCGCAGCCGACGGCGGCCCGCTCCTGATGGGCGTGACCACGAACCTTGCGTCCTCGCCCACGCAGTTCATCATGGAGAACGTCACCGGCGACGGCCTCTCGCTCCTGAAGGTCGGTGGTTCTTCCTCCGAGTCGGCGGTCCGCGCCGTGATGCGCACCGAAGGAACGGCGACGCTGCGGGGGATCGGGGTGACCGCGCAGGGGGCGACGGGAGTTCAAGCGACGGGTTCGACCGTCGGTGTGCAGGGGATCGGAACCACGGGCTACGGCGGCACGTTCAGCGGCGAGGGGGTCGGTCAGATCCGCCTCATCCCCAGTTCGCTCTCAGGCCCGGGCGTCAACGGTCAGGTCGGCAGCCTTCATGTGGACTCCCTCGGCGATCTCTATCTCTGCACCGTGGCCGGCTCGCCCGGTACGTGGGTGAAGCTCAACGCTCCTCAGGGCCCGACCTTCCTCCCGGTCTCCAAGCGCGGTTTTGACTCGCGCACCGGCACCGCAGGCTCGGGGACCAAGGGCAAGTTCACCGCGGCCGAGACCCGGACCGTGAACATCGCGACCGACACCGGCATCCCGGCGGGGAAGTCCGCGGCGATCATCAACATCACCGTGGTGAACACCGAGCGCGCCCGAGGGCTTCGTGTCCGTCTACAGCGGGGCCGTCACCCTCACCGGCGAACCGACGTTCTCGAACATCAACTGGTTCGGCGCCTCACAGATCCTCGCCAACTCGGCGACCACCGCCATCTCGCCGACCGGAACGATCAAGATCTTCGCGTCGGCTCCGACCGACGTGATCATCGACGTCGTCGGCCACTACAGCTGACGCCAAACGCACCAACCGCGTCGGCATCCGCCGATCGGATGCCGACGCAGTCGGTCGAACCCGGCCACGCGACCGAGGGAGTCATCATGAACGCTCGTTGGCGCATCGGCGACGTCACCGTCACCCAGGTGATCGAGCAGGTGCAGCGGATTCCCCTGCAGGGACTGCTGCCCGACGCGACGCCCGAAGCGCTCGAGGACCATGCCCGCTGGCTGCGGCCGCACTACCTCGACACCGACAACATGATGGACCTTTCCATCCACGCCTTCGTGATCGAGACCGCCGGGCGTCGCGTGGTCGTCGACACGTGCGTCGGTGAGCGCGAGATCCCGGGGATGAGCGCGCTTCGCAGCCCCGCCGACTTCCCCGATCGCCTCGCCGCCGCCGGCTTCCCCGTCGAATCGATCGACGTCGTGTGCTGCACCCACCTGCACTTCGATCACGTCGGCTGGAACACTCGGCTGAGCGACGGCGAGTGGGTGCCGACCTTTCCCAACGCCCGCTACCTGTTCTGCCGCCGCGAGTACGAGCACTGGGCCGCCGAGCCGGGCGGCTTCGCCCTCAACCTGGCCGACACGGTGGCGCCCATCGTCGGGGCCGGCCTCGCCGATCTGGTCGAACCCGATCACCGGATCACCGACGACCTCCGGCTGGTGCCGACCCCCGGCCACTCGCCGGGGCACGTATCAGTGGTGATCGAGTCGGGGGACGAGCGCGCCCTGATCACCGGTGACGCCACCCACCACCCGGTCCAGTGGGCCGAGCCGGCGTGGGGCATGGCCGGCGACTGGGACGCCGAGCTCGGCACGCGGACCCGAATGATGCTGCGTGGCGAGCACGGCGGCGCAGGCACGCTCGTCCTCGGCACTCACTACCCAGCGCCCAGCGCCGGTCGGATCGTCGAGACGAACGGCGCTTGGCGCTTCCAGGCCGACACTGACTCGGTACGGGCCGACGCCTGAGCGACGAGGTCCACCCGGCCGCCACCCATCCTGAGGCGATCGAGACGACGGGGCGCCGGAGCACCACGGCGCTCGGGCTCAGGTGAGGTCGAGGTCGACCCAGATCGCACCGTGGTCCGAGGCGGCGTGCTTCGACTCGGTGATCTCGTCGAAGATCGGCCACGGCGGCGGTCGTTTGGTGGTCGGCGCTCCCCACAGCCCTTGGCGGAACACGCCGCCGGCCGTTACCCGAGGGGCCAACTCGGGCGACACGAAGATGTAGTCGAGCCGGTTCCTGAGCGAACACGACTGCCACGTGCCGAGCTTCGGCCCCGCGTCGAACGTCGGCAAGCTGAAAGCATCGACGAGTCCCAGACCGGGCTGGTAGAGCGACTCGAGTGATTCTGCGGGCTGCGACACCGCATCAGGACCGCGGTTGAAGTCACCGACGACGGCCACCAGCTGTGCCCCCGCCATTCTGACGCCGCGGTACACATCGGCCAGTCGTTGGGCCTGCCGGCGGCGCAGCGGCGTGGGGTTGCCGTCGGTCCACGACTGCGACTTCAGGTGGTTGACGATGACGAACAGCGGCTCGTTCGTCGGACCGAGATCGATCCGGTACACCGGCGCATCGCGGGAGAACAACGCCCGGTTCCGCTTCGCCGGATCGGGGTTCGTCACATCGCGATCGTCGACGTGTGAGGCGACGTTGCGGATCGGGTAGGCGCTCCCGGTGAGCAATCCGACGTCGATCCCCCGCCGGTCGTTGCCGTCGACGAGCATCACGTGGGGGAACATCCGGTCCAGCATCACCTCGTTGAACTCCACGAGCGCCGGGCGGTTCTCGGCCTCGATGACGGCGAGCACATCAGGCGCCAGTTCGCTGATCACCCTCGACGTCATCCGCGTGGCGATCTCGTCGACCGGCTCGACGACGAGGTCGAGCCATCCGGTCCAGTCCTTGCGCCCGGTCGCGACGATCTCGATGCCCGTCGCCGTGCGCTCGATCACGAATTCGCCGCGGTTCTCGCGCAGCGTCGCCCACGGCGAATCCCGGTCGGGCGGGAAGACGATCAGACCGGATCGGGGCGAGCGAACGACGACCTGGAGGGTGAGCAGGTCCTCGATCATCGAAGCCTTGTCGGCCTCGGAGTAGGCCACGTTCTGGGCGATGCGATTGAACCGTTCGTACGCGGCGAGGCGTGGCTCGCCCTGCGCCCACGTCGGCAGGTTCAACACCTTGGCCCGGGCGAAGAGGTTCTCGACGTTGAACGACGCCAACTTCATTCCCCAAGCATGGCCCAATCACCGCCGACCCTCGTCCGGCCCTCAACGCGCCGAGGTGCAGCGACCGCTGGCGCAACGCGTCGGTTTGGTGCATGGTGGTCACAGGGACGGCAGCTCCGACGTCGCTCCCGATGGGCGTTCGGGTATCCCGCCCGTGGGCCTGCGCATTCCAGGCGGTTCCTCGCCCGAAGCAGACGCCCGAGAGCTGGGGACGGCGGCCGAAACCACCCGGTTGATCGGTTGCTGATCGGAAAGCCGGAGCCTTGACACAGATCTGCGGGGGCTCGGGCACCGCAGATCAGTGCCGAAAGCGCCGAGAGCGACCCACCGCACCGGCCGCGGCGGGGAAGACCTCGAACAGCTCGGACTTCAGGCTGATGACCCAGCCGACGGCGAGCAGCAGCAGGACCCGCATTCCGCCCGCCGCCAGGAGCCCGACCTGGCGTGCCTTGCCCTGCTGCTCCTTCGGCAGTTTGGAAGCCAGGATCGAGATGAAGATGACGTTGTCGACGCCGTGGACGATCTCGAGCATCAACAGTGCAACGAGCGCACTCCAGGCGTCAGGGTTCGAGAGCCAATCCATCACGTGATGGTCGGCAACCACTGGCGCTCGGACCCGCGATGTCACGAGAGGTTCGTGCTCGGTAGGGTTCGCCGGATCGTGATCGAAACTCGACCTCGTCCCGCACGTCGGAGGATCGGCGCGGGTGCGCTCGCGCTCGGCGCGTTGGCGGTGGGCCTCTGCTCGGCGATCGGCGGCGCAGGGAACGGCCTCGCGGGGGCCGCCGACGCCCAGGTCAGCATCGGTGCCGGGGCCACCGCATCAGCTGGCGCCACCCGTCTCGCCGCCGCCGGCGCGCTGGCGTTCCCGATCAAGCCCGTGCCCCGGTGCGAGATCCTCGCCAACTTCGGCGACCCGCGCTCCGGAGGGCGCAGTCACGAGGGGGTCGACATCCTCGCCGACCTCGGTCAAGAGGTGTATGCCGTGGTCAACGGCACGTTGATCGGGCAGTTCGCGGTCGGTGGGCCGAATTCGTCGCTGTCGGGCAATGCGTGGCGCCTCGAGGCCCCCAACCAGGACCTGTACGTGTACGCCCACCTCTCCGCCTTCGCCCCTGGCCTCACCGTGGGGTCGCGGGTCGCTGCCGGCCAGCTCATCGGCTATGTGGGCGACACCGGGAATCCCGGGCCCGGGAACTACCACCTCCACATCGAGGTACATCCTGGCGGCGGCGATGCCATCGATCCGCTGACCGTGCTGAAACCCGTGCCTGCCGCCTGCCGGGTCTACTGATCCGCCGGCCGTTCGAGTTCAGCTCAGCATCCCGTACACGTGGGTCGGGCGGAGGGTGACGAGAAAGCGACGATCGGTGACCATCGCCCGGCGATAGTCGTCCCAGTCTGGATGCGCACCGTGCACCTGCCGGTACAGGTCGATCAGTTCCATGGCCGCTCCAACCTCGCCCGGCGGCCGGTCCTTCCCGGCCCGGCCGATCGTCGCGATCAGCCGGGTGATCCGAGGATGGCGAACCCGTCGAGGGCGATGGACCCGTCGGCCGTTCGGACCCGGAAACCGACCGGAGTGCCGGGGGCGGCTGCTCCAGCGCTGGTGGGCCACGACTCCGTCGGGCCCGTTTCGATGCGCAGTTCCCCCGGCATCGTGACCATGCCCCGAAACCGAGCCGAGAGACGGCGAACGACAGCGGGCTCGCCGGCGCCGAACCGTTCGACGACGACGCCCAGAGCGATGGCGAGGGTGGCGGTTCCGTGCAGGATGATGCCCGGTAGGCCGGCTGCGGCCGCGACCACGGGGTCGGTGTGGATCGGGTTCCAGATCCGGGCGCACTCGGAGTACACGTGCGCGGCGCCGGCGTCGATCGGAACCGAGGCGACCTCGCTCGGCTGCCAGTCGCCGGGGAGGTGAGCAACGCTGACACCGGCCGGCCGGTCGGGTCCGTCGACGTCGACTCCGAGGAAGACCGAGGTCATCAGACTCGTCGCGACGGGAGCTCCGGAACGGGTCTCGGTCTCGTGCCGCGTGGTGTACTGCGCTCCGGCCCGTCCCCGTTCGACGCCGATGACCGTCGAGCGGGTGATGACGTCGTGGCCCGCCTCGAGCGGTCCGTGCCATGTCGTGTCGTGGGCGCTGTGCACGCCTCGGGCCGCTTCCTCCCGCGTCAGTGACCGGAACACGGGGAGCGCCCGCAACGCCGTGACCCCCGGCCACTCGAGGGCGACCGGGAACACCGGGTGGGCGACGATCCCCGACGCTCTCGTGGTGTCCAGGTACGGCCCCGTGGTGGCGCCGACCGCAGCCGCGAAGGCCATCAGCCAGCGCGTGTCGACGAGCGAAACGGTCTCGACCGAGGCTCCGATGGCAGCAGTGGACAGCGGCACGCCGTCGAGCGTAGGTGCGGGACGACTCGTCGGTTCAGGCGGTGAGCACGCCGTCGCTGATGTGCACGACCCGATCGGCGTAGTGCAGCACCCGATCGTCGTGGGTGACCACGATGGCCGACGTGCCGCGTGCCTTCATCTCGGCACGGATGAGCTGCATCACCTGCTCGCCGAGCTTGGAATCGAGAGCCGAGGTCGGCTCGTCGAACAGCACGAGCGTCGGCTCGTTCATGAGCGCCCGGCCGATGGCGACCCGCTGGCGCTGCCCGCCCGACAGCTGCGACGGCAGGTTCTTGGCGCGATCGGCTGAGGCCGAGCTCCTCGAGCAGCTGATCGGCACGCTGGCGAGCCGGCGCGCCGGTGCGCTTGCCCATCTCGTCGACCACGAGCAGGTTCTCGCGGGCAGTCAGGAATGGCACCAGGTTCACGCTCTGGAACACGAAGCCGACCGTCGTGCGGCGGAACTCGGTGAGCTGCTTCGGGCGAGTAGCTCGCTGATGTCGTGCCCGCCGACGCACGATCCGTCCCGGCGGTCGGCCGACAGGATGCCGCCGGCGATGGTGCACAGCGTCGTCTTGCCCGACCCCGACGGGCCGACCAGCGCGACGATCTCGTCGTTGGCGACGGTGAGGGTGGCGTGGTCGAGGGCGACGACCTCGGTGTCGGCCACTCCGTAGACCTTGCGGACCGCACTCCATCCGGAGGGCGACGTCGATGGCGGTCGCCGAAGGGTGGCGGTGCTCACAGCGAACCTCCGATGGCGCGTGGCGGGATCGATCCTTGAGCACCCGGCGGAGCGAGAACGCGCAGCCGATGCCGACGGCGACCAGCAGCAGACACGGTGCTGACGACGAGCCGGCGTCGCCCCGATCGTGAACGGGATGGCGCCCGCCGGGATGACCGCGTCGAGGAGCAGCGCCGAGCGCTCCCGCCAGCAACGCAGGCGACGACGGTGACGATCACGGCCTGGACCACGACGCCGAGGAACAGCGTGCCGCGAGCCGGCGCCGATGGCCTTGAGCACGCCGTAGAGCCCGGACGCGTTCGATCGTGAGCAGCGCGAAGAACAGCGCCACCACGACGACGGCGATGGCGACCGTGACGCCGATGATCTGGTTGAACGTGCCGCGCTGTTCCTTGACCCCGGGAATGGCGTTGGCGGCATCGTCGATCGACAGGCTCTCGGTCGCGCCGCCGGTCGCGGCATCGATGGCGGCGCGAGTCAGCGCAGCGGCGTCGCCGTTGCCGCGACGACGAGCGACTGGAACACGCCGTCGGGGAGCGCCGAGACCGAGCGGTTCTCGTCGGCGACCTTCCGCCAGGTCTCGGGCGAGGCCCAGAGCGAGCCCTGGCCGAGGTAGTTGGTGTCGTCGACGAACCCGACGATGGTGATCGGCGTGCGGAACGGGCCGAGCAGGATCTCCATGCCCTGTCTCGACCCCGTTGGCCTGCAGCGAGCTCGTCGGCGTAGGCGCTGCCGAGCGGCGGGCGGCTCGTCGGGCACGCCCTCGCGGGGCGAGCTCGTAGCCGAACAGCGCAGTGTCGGCGAGGTCGCGTGGGCCGTTGCCGGGGACGCGGGCACCGAGCTGGATGACGCCGATCCCACCGACCTCGCTCGACGCCCGTCGACTGCCTCGACCTCGACCGCGTAGCTCGGCGTCGATCTCGCTGCGCAGGAACGAGTGCTTGGCGTCGGAGGAGAACACGATGGCGTCGCCCGGCTGGGCCCGCACTGCACCGGTGGAGTTGCCGATCAAGCCCGTCGACGAGACCGCCGAGGAACATCAGCAGCAGGGCGATGAGGAACAGGATGACCGTGGCGGTGACGAACCGGCCGGGCCGCCGGCGGAGTTCGCGCAGTGCCAACTTCATCGGTCTCCACCCCAGCACCCGTGGTCGGCGGCGACCGGGTCGATCGCCAGCACCCGTCGGGCGCTGAACAGCGAGCTGAGCGATCCGAACGCCAGCAACAGCACGCTCCAGAAGACCACGGCGCGGGTCTCGAACCGCAGGGTGATGTCGCCGAGGCGTTGGACGCGAGATCGGCGCGTACAGCGGCGATGCCGATCGCCAGTCCGCCCACGAGCACGACGGAGACCTGGATCAGGAGCGATCTGGACCAACCGGCGCGAGGGTGCCCCGATGGCCCGGAGCAGCGTGAGGGCGTTGGCCTTCTGGAACGTGAGGATGAGGAAGAACAGGCCGGTCACGAACGGCACCACCAACGCGTAGAGCAGGAAGATGATCGCTGAACGACTGGCGCACGCTCGAAACGCCGGGCGCCTTGTCGGCCGCGTCGCTGCGAACGAGCGCATCGGCGTCGTCGCTCACCGCATTGATCCGCTCGACGAGCTCGGCGGGCGTCACCCCGTCGGCCGGGACGATCGCGAGCGCGTTCGGCAGCACCGCCGGGGCGTTCGGAGAAGCGGGAACGCACGGCCGCTTCGTAGGTGGGGTACGAGCACGTACAGCGTGGGGGTCACGTTGATGAGCACGTCGCGGGCAAGCCCGACGACGGTGATCTTCGAAGCCTGCCGGATCGAGGGTGACGACGTCGCCGATGGCGAAGCCCTCGCTCGGCGTCGGCTTCGTTGGCGACCGCCTCGCCGGCGCCGGTGGGCAAGCGGCCGGACGTGAGCGTCGCCGGTGAGCCGAGTCCCACCGACTCGAAGCCCACGAGCGCGGCGTCGACTCGTCTCGCCGTCGGCGATCGCGGTGAACGTCGACTGGCTGAACCGGCCCGACTTCACCGATGCCGTCGACGGCGCAGGATCTGGGCCTCGAGCTCGGGGATGATCACCCCGCCCTGCAGGTTCCGGCGACCGTCGACGCTGTAGACGAGGACGGGAGCCGACTGGTTGCGGATGCCGCCGACGAACGCCGTCAGCAGGCCGTTCTGCAAAGACTGCTGGAAGAGAACCAGGAACACGAGCAAGCCCACAGCTGCGATGAGGAGTCCGAAGCGGGCCTTGGCGCGTCGCATCTCCTTGAGGGCGAGGAACACGTCGCCCAGGCTCCGTGACACGGCGCCGGGGTGTCAAGTCCGGCTCGGCATTGCCGTTCCGGTCTCCTCGGCGCCTTGGTGCGCCTCGAAGCGGGGCGCCGAAGTGAGCAGCCAGGCGCCGAGCACGCACACGGCGCCCCCCGCGACCGAGATCCACTCGACGTGTTCGTTGCGCAGGCCGACGCCGAGTCCCAGCGCCACTGCGGGAATGATGAACCCGATCGCCGAGGCACGCGTCGCGCCGCCGCGACCGGCGGCGGTGGCCACGAGCACGTTGGCGAGTCCGGTGCCCAGGCCCCCGAGGGCGAGCATCGACAGGACCGCGTTGGTGTTCCACTCGGCATCGATCAGCGCCGGAATGCCGAGAGGTGCGGTCAGCACCATGGCCACACCGATCGCTCGCCAGATGACCGGAGCGGCGCCGTTGCGCTGCTGCAGGGGCCCGGCCAGATTGATCGCGAAACCGTACGAGACGAGCGCCGCAAGGATCAGCCCGACGCCGAGCGCCGAGTTGCGTCCCTCACCGAGACTCGGCCAGGCGATGAGGAACGCGCCAGCGAGCCCGACGATCAGCGCTCGAACGACCAGGCGGCCCGGGAACTTGCGAACGATCGCAGCGGCGACGATTGCGGTGAACACAGGAGTGGCGGCGTTGAGCATCCCGGTCAGCGCCGAGGTGACGTGTTGCTCGGCGAACGGGAACATCGACATCGGGAACGCCAGCCAGATCAACCCGAGCGTGGCGACCGGCATGCGGTCGCGGTGTTCGATCGGGCGGCGTGCGGCCGGCACGAACGACAACACCACGAACCCGATCAACGTCCGCACGAACGTGATCCCCTCGGGCCTGATCGCGGTCAAGCTCTCGGCGATGAAGAGGTAGGACGAGCCCCAGATGACACCCGGCAGCACCACCAACATCCAGTCCGACCCGTGTGAGTTGACGCGGTCGGTCGGCTGGGCGGTGGCTTGGGTCACCGGTCAACGATCGCAGGTCGTCACGTCTGGCGCCATCTGATTGCGTTGGCTACAACGCCCCGACGCGCCCAGGCCTCAGGGGGGAGTGATCAAACCGCCCTGCCAGACCCGCTCGCTGAAGCCGGGCTCGTAGGCCTCGAGGGGCGACTCGCGCACCAACTGATCGAGCAGCACGGCGTCGTCACCCACCAGGATCCGCCAGTCGTTGGCCTTCACGCCGTCGAGGATCAGCTTGGCGGCAGCCGCCGCCGAGAGCGGAGCGTTGTCACGGAACCCCTCGGCCTGCGCCTGCATGCCGAGACGGAGGTCCTCGTCGCTCGCGTCGCCGAGATCGAGTCCGGCTTTGGCCAGCCGTACGCGGAGCTCCGCGAGCTGTTCGGCGGTGAGTTCCTTCGGGTCCCTACCGTGGGCCTTGCTGGAGTTGATCACGATCGACGTGCCGACGTGGCCCGGCATCACTACCGAGGCGCGCAGATGGGGAGCGTTGAGACGGAAGTCGCCGATCAGCGCCTCGGTGAAACCCTTCACCGCGAACTTCGCCGCGCTGTAGGCGGTGTGGGGAATGCCGGGGCCGAGCGACGCCCAGAAGCCGTTGACGCTGCTGGTGTTGACCACGTGGCCTTCGGCACTCGCGAGCAACATCGGCAGGAACGCACGCGTGCTGCCATACACACCGCCCCAACAGACCGCGAAGGTCTTGTCCCATTCACCACGGTCGTCGTTCACGAAACTGCCGCCGCCGCCGATGCCCGCGTTGTTGAACAGCAGGTTGATGTGGGTGGTCTCGTGGGCGGTGGCGACGTGATCGCGAAACGCGTGCAGCTGTTGTTCGTCGGCCACATCGGCGACGAACGTGGTCACCCGCGTCCCCGGCGGTGCGGACGCGAGCGCCAACACGTGGGTATCGGCCAGCGCATCGGCCGACACGTCGCAGGTGGCGACATGGCAGCCATCGGCCGCGAGCTGACGCACCAGTTCCCTGCCCATGCCCGAACCGCCGCCGGTGAGCACGGCCAACTTGCCCTCGAAACGCTCCACGGGTCCCCCTCGGTCGACACGCCCCCCGACATTCTTGGCGCGTTTCGTGCACCCCGCTCGAACCCGGAGCGCGATCAGAAGCCGGGTCAGATGGCGTTGGTGGCGCGCAGGGCGGCGATGTCGTCCCAGTCGTAGCCGAGTTCCAACAGCACCTCTTCGGTGTGTTGCCCGAGCTCCGGCGCCACCGCTCCGGTGGTGGCGGGGGTGTCGGAGAACCACACCGGGCTGGCCACGACCGTGGTCTCGCTGCCGTCGGCGCCCACGACCTTCGTCAGATAGCCGTTGTCCCAGACCTGGGGATCCTCGGCCACTGCCGCATAGTCGCGGACCGGCGCGAACCGCAGGCCGGCAGCGTCCAACGCCTCGCACCACGCGGCCGTGGAGCGGGTGCGGAACGTGGTGGAGAGCTCGGCGAACAGCGCTCGCTTCGCCTCGAGGGTGAGCACCGGTGAGGCGAACGCCGGGTTGTCGAGCAACTCCGGGCGTCCCATCAGGGCGTAGAACACTGGTCGCTGTGCACCGACCACTCCCACGATGGCGATCCAGCCGTCGGCAGTGGGGAAGATTCCGTACAGGCCGGGGATCATCGGGTGCCCCTGGTTCGAGCGGCCGGGAATCTGGCCGCTCAGCAGGAAATGGGTGTACTCCGCGGCCTGCGCCCAGATCTGGCTCCCGAGCAGGGAGACCTCGATCCGCTGACCACGCCCGGTCCGCTCGCGGGCGACCAACGCCGCGAGGATCCCGTTCGAGAGGTTCAACGACGCGATGTGGTCGCAGATCGTCACCCCCACGGGCGTCGGGTCACCGCCGTCGTTCCCGGTGGAGCTGATGAGACCGCCCGCCGCCTGCGCCGAGAGATCAGCGCCTTCGCGCGGCCCATCCGGTCCAAGATGGCCGAAGGCCGAACCGGCGGCGTGGATCAGGCGTGGATTCGCCGCCGACAGCACATCGAATCCGAGGCCCCACTCCTCGAGCGTGCCGGGCTTGAAGTTCGACACCAACACGTCGCTGCGCTCGACGAGCCGGAGGAACACCTCGCGGCCCGCCTCGACACGCAGGTCGATCGTGGCGCTGCGCTTCCCGCGGTTGTTGGCGGTGAAGTAGGGGCTCCGGAAGTCCGTCATGTCGATCGGGAGCCACCGGGCCTGGTCGCCGAAGCCGGGCAGTTCGACCTTCACCACCTCGGCGCCGAAGTCTCGGAGCAACGCCGCGCACTGCGGCGCCTGCACGAGCACACCGATGTCGATGATGCGAATACCGTCGAGAGCCCCCATGAGCGTGACCGTAGCGGTGTAATCGGTACGCCGACGACCGACCTCGCCGGTTACGTTCGCAGACCGGTTCGCGGGTTGCGGCCGAGGAGCATCCAATGGCCGAGAACGACATCACGACACTCGAAGCAGATGCCTCCTTGGGCCACGTGCTGCGCCGCGGGCTGGTGCTCATCGGCCAGTACGTCCGGCTCCATCCCGGCCCGTTCGCGATCGCCACCACGAGCGCCACGCTGTTCGCAGCGGCGACGGTCGCGTCCAGCGTCGTCCTCGGGCGGGTGACCGATCGCGTGATCACCCCGGCGTTCGCTCCGGGGGGAGAGGCCAAGGGGGGAACGGTGGTCGCAGCGATGGCGGTGATCGTCGGGGTCACCTCGCTGCGGGCCGTCGGCATCGTCGGCCGTCGGTTCTTCGCCGGCATGTTCGTGGCGCGCACGCAAGCCACCCTGCGTCGGCGAGTCGTGGCCAAGTACCAAGAGCTCCCACTCGCGTACCACCGGGCCACGCCCACGGGAGAGTTGCTGGCCCACGCCGAGGCCGACGTGAACGCCGCCACCGACCTCCTGCATCCGCTGCCGTACTCGATCGCCGTGCTGATGATCGTGGTGATCTCGACCGTCGCGCTCGTTGCCACCGATTGGGTCCTCGCAATCGTCGGTCTGTTGCTGATCCCGCTGTTGGCCGTGCTGAACGTGCTGTTCACCCGCCGGCTCGAACCGATCGCCAGCCGGGCCCAACAGCTGGTCGGGGAGGTTTCCAACGTCGCTCACGAGAGCTTCGACGGCGCGCTGGTCGTGAAGACCCTCGGGCTCGAAGACCACGAAGTCGGTCGCTTCTCGGTGGAGGCTGACCGGCTCCGCGCCCAGCGCATCGCCATGGGGCGGATCCGATCGCAGTTCGGACCGGCGGTCGATGTGCTGCCCGGCCTCGCGACGATCGCTTTGCTGGCATTGGGGTCGTGGCGGCTCTCCACCGGTGCGGTCACCACCGGGGTCATCGTGCAGTTCGCGTCCCTGTTCTCACTGTTGACCGCGCCACTCCGGATGATCTCGTTCATGTTGTTCGAGTTCCCACGGTCGCTCGTCGGGTACGCGCGGGTGAGCGAGGTGCTCGAGACCCCCGTTGCCCTCGCGCCGGTCACCCTCCATCGGGCGCTGCCGAGCGGACCGCTGGGCGTGCAGGTCCGCGACGTCTCGTTCCGCTACGCCGAGGCGCCGGTGCTCGACGGGCTCTCCCTCGATGTCCCGGCCGGGTCCACCGTCGCGGTCGTCGGCGCAACTGGCGCCGGTAAGAGCACCTTGATGCAACTCGTCGTGCGCCTGGCCGACCCCGACCTCGGATCCATCACCATCGGTGCCGTCGATCTGCGCGAACTCGACGCTGCCGCGGTTCGCCGTGACGTGGCCATCGTCTTCCAGGAGAGCTTCCTGTTCGCCACGTCGGTTCGGGAGAACATCGCGCTCGGCCTGTCGGTGACCGACGACGAGATCGAGGCCGCGGCACGGCTCGCGCAGGCGCATCGCTTCGTCACCCGCCTCCCCCAGGGCTACGCGACGGTGATGGGGGAACGCGGCGTCACGCTGTCGGGCGGGCAACGCCAAAGGATCGCACTGGCCCGCGCCCTCGTGCGCCGACCGCGCCTGTTGGTGCTCGACGATGCCACCAGCGCGGTCGATCCAACGGTCGAGGCCCGCATCCTCGACGGCCTTCGACGCGAACTGGACACGACGCTCGTCGTCGTGGCATCGCGCGTGTCCACCATCACGCTCGCCGATCAGGTGGTCTTCGTGAGTGACGGCCGAGTGGGTGCAGTCGGGAGCCATGAGGAGCTGCGCGCCACTGTTCCCGCGTACGAGAACATGGTCCGCGCCTATCAGCGTGAGGTCGAACCGGCTGGCATCGGCGCGGAGTTCGACGACGGCGCCACGGGCGACGCAGGTGCCGAAGCCGAGGTTTCGCGATGAGCATCTCCGCGCCCGATGATGTGGTGGGACCGGAGGCGCTCGACGGCGGCGCGCCGAACCGGCGGGCCACCGCCGAGTTCGCCGACGAGCCCATCGGCGGTTCTTCGCTCACCGTGCTCCGCCAAGGGCTGGCGGCCGCACCCGAGTTCCGCGTCGGCCTGCGCGCCACGGTCGTGATGACCGTGTTGTCGGCGGTGGGTCGACTCACGATCCCGCTCCTGTTCCAGCAGGTGATCGATCGAGGGTTCCGCGATGGGGAGCTCCGCACCAGATTCGTGGCCGCGATGTGCACGACCGCGGTGGTCATCGTCGCTGGGGTGTACGTCGGGCAGCGGGCAGCCTCGCTGCGCCTGTGGCGCGCCGCCGAGAACGCACTGTTCGGACTTCGAGAGCGCACGTTCGCCCACATCCACCGGCTGTCGGTGTCGGTGCAGAACGACGAGAAGCGCGGCGCCTTGGTGAGCCGGGTCACCAACGATGTCGAGACCATCGCCCAGTTCCTGGAGTGGGGCGCCGTCAACTGGGTCGTGAGCCTGACCCTGATGTCGGCGACGCTCGCCGTGATGCTCGTGTATGCCTGGCATCTGACGCTCCTGGCCCTGTTGGTCCTCGTCCCGCTCTGGCCGGTCACGCGGTTCCTCCAGCGAGGAATGGTGCGGGCGTACGACCGGGTTCGCAGCCGGGTCGGCGATGTGCTCACGAGCATCAGCGAGAGCGTCATGGGCGCTGCGGTGGTGCGTGCCTATGGGCTGGAGGAGCACACGAACGACCGGATCGCCGCGGCGGTCGACGCTCAGTACCGATCTCAGGTGCGGGCCAACGCCTACAGCGCGGCGGTGTTCCCCACCGGCGACGTGTTCGGATCGATCGCAGTCGCCACGGTGGTGGGCGCGGGAGTGTGGTGGGGCCCGGGCTGGGATCTGTCGGCGGGTCGGCTTGTCGCGATGATCTTCCTCGTCAGCCTGTTCCTCGGCCCCCTCGCCGACCTGTCGGAGAGCTTCGACCAGACCCAGAACGCCATCGCCGGTTTCCGCAAGATCCTCGGGGTGCTCGCCCTCCCGGTCGAGGTCCCCGACCCTGTGCCGGGGCGTCCGCTGGCGGCCGGTCCGCTCCCGGTGTCGGTGCGGGGGGTTTCGTTCCGGTACGGGCCGAGTGGCCCGCTGGTGCTCGACGACGTCTCCCTCGAGATCCCGGCCGGTACCCATGTCGCGGTCGTGGGCGAGACCGGTTCGGGAAAGACCACGTTCGCCAAGCTGTTGTGCCGGCTCGCCGATCCGGTGGGCGGACGGATCATCCTCGGTGAGGTCGACCTCCGCGACGTCGCCGCCGCGTCTCGTCGATCCGCGATCCGGCTGGTGCCCCAAGACGGATTCCTGTTCGACACCACGATCGTGGAGAACGTCCGATTCGGCCGACCAGGAGCGTCCGAGGCCGAGGTCGTCGAGGCGTTCGGCGAGCTCGGTCTCGACGACTGGCTCGCCCGCCTCCCTGACGGGCTCGCCACTCAGGTCGGAGAACGTGGTGATCAGCTGTCGGTCGGCGAGCGTCAGCTCGTGGCGTTGGCCCGCGCCCAGATCGGCTCGCCCGGGTTGTTGATCCTCGACGAAGCGACGAGTGCTGTCGATCCCGACACCGAGCAGGTGATCGCCCGAGCGCTCGGCCGGCTCGGACAGGGGCGCACGACCGTTGCCATCGCTCATCGACTCTCCACTGCTGAGGCCGCCGATGTGGTGGTGGTGTTCGACGCCGGGCGGATCGTCGAGGTCGGCCCGCACCGCGAGCTGGCCACCGCCGGCGGCACCTACGCCGCCCTCTACGCCAGCTGGCTCGGCAACACCCGCCCCTGACCCCCACCCCGCGTTCTGATCGCGTTCACCCGCATGATGGGGTCGACGAATCTTCCCAGGAATCTGGCAACGGGACCACGGCCTTCGGATTCCTGGTGCGTTTGGCGCACCCCGGGTGCCGGACGAACGCGATCAGAACGCGGGGTGGGGGGTGAGGGGGATTCGGGCGAGGCGGGCTCGAAGATGGGTGGCGTCGACTGCGTCGCCGAACAGGTAGCCCTGGTGGAACAGGCACCCGAGGTCGATGAGGGTCGATGCCTGGGCGGCCGTCTCGACCCCCTCGGCCGTGACGGTGAGACCGAGCTCACCGGTGAGCCGCACGAACCCGGCCACCAGCGCCCGGTCGCGCGGGTCGTCGGCCACGGCGGTGACGAACGAACGGTCGATCTTGACTCCGTCGAGGGGCATGCGCTGGAGCAACGACAACGACGCCGCGCCGGTGCCGAAGTCGTCGAGCGTGACCAGCATCCCCATCGATCGCAGCTCGCGGAGCCGAGACGCGGCCACGCCGAGGTCGTCGACCACGCTGCGCTCGCTGATCTCGGCGGTGACGCGGTGGCGCGGCGCCTGGTCGAGCAGCGCCATCAACCGTTCCACCCGCCCCGATCGGCTCACGAATCGCGGCGGGAGGTTGAGGCCCAACCGGAATCCGTCGGGAAGCCCGTCGGCCTCCCACTCCGCCAGGTCCGCGACTCCCCGCTCGATGAGCATCTCGGTGAGTTGTTCCAGCAACCCGGTGTCGGCCACCGTGCCGATGAACTCCGACGCCCGCATCATCTCTCCGTCGGCCGAGATCCACCGCGCCAGCAGCTCGGCACCGATGATGTGGCCGGTGGTGGCGTTCACGATTGGCTGGTACCACGGCACGATGTCGCCGCGCTCGATGGCGACGCGCACGGTGTGCTCTTCCTCGACCCGTCGGGGGAGCTCATGGCGCAACCTCTCACCGAACACCTCGACCCGGTTGCGGCCGGCGTCCTTGGCGTAGTGCAGCGCACGGTCGGCCTGGCGGAGCACATCGAGGCTCACTGCACCGCCCCGGGGCACCATCGCCACGCCGACCGTGGTGGTGACGGCGAACTCCCGGCCCTCGAAGTCGACCGGCTCGGCGACCTTTTCGCGCACCCGGTCGGCGAGCAGCACCGCGGCACTGCTCGGGTCGGTCTCGGAGTACGGGAACGATACGACGGCCACGAACTCGTCGCCACCCAGCCGCGCCAGCAACGCGGTATCGGGGAGGGCGATGCTGATCCGCTCGGCGGTCGTGGTGAGCAACCGGTCCCCGGCGGCGTGACCGAGCGAGTCGTTGACGACCTTGAATCGGTCGAGGTCGCAGAACAGCACCATCACGTGGCGGTCCGCCATCCGGGCATGGGCGAAGAACCGATCCATCCGCTCCTCGAGCCCACGTCGGTTCAACACACCCGTGAGCGAGTCGTGACCGGCCTGATGCTGGAGGCGACGATTCGCATCACCGAGCAACTCGTTGGTGTGCTCCACGTTCGCCTGGTCGTGGCGGAGCGCCGCCAGAAGGGCTCCGTTGCGGGCGTTGAGGGTGATCGACCGCAGCACCAACCGGTACATCTCACGATGCAGGAGGAGCGTGAGCCCGACGAAGCCGATCAGCACTGCCGTGAACGCCGGATAGTAGGGGTCACCTTGCCGAACCGTCCACGCCACGATGCTCGCCGCCACCATGATCTGGTTCGGGATGAACCAGCGTCGCACGGATGCGAACACCACCACGCTCACGCCGAGCGCGAGAATCGGGAAGAGCAGCGCCAGCGTTCTGCGCACTGGCTCGGCGTCCTCGGGGAGGATCCACGGCGGAAGGCTGAACACCCCGCCGGTCAGCCCGATCGCCACGTACTGCCACGCCACGCTCATCGGTCGAGCGCCCCGGTGCAGGGTCCGGCGCCGTCGCACCGTCATCGCCATCGAGAAGGTGACGATGGCCAACATCAATGCCGACCACCAGATCAGGACTCGGTCGGACACGACATCGTGGAACATCCAGATGAATGCGACCGCCCCCATCGGGGTGAGTGCCAAGGTGATCATGATCAGGCGGTTCGCCCACTCGACCCGATCACGCCAGAGCGGATCGTAGGTCGGGCGCGCCGTGTCGCCCGCGTCCCCGCCGCTGGCGGCGACGCCCTGATCCTGTCGCCCGTTCACTCGCCCGCACCGTAGTACGCCCCAGCCGCAGTGCCGTTGGTAGTGGACCGCCCGCTCTCGGGAGCAGACTGGTCCGGTGCGCGTGCCGACCGGTCGTTTCGCTCCGAGCCCAACCGGCGAACTCCATCTCGGCAACCTTCGAACGGCCCTCGTCGCCTGGCTCTCGGCCCGATCCGGCAACGGCCGGTTCCTCGTCCGGATGGAAGATCTCGATCGGGTCACGGCGCGTCCCGAGCACGAAGCCGTCCAACTGCGGGACCTGGCCCGGCTCGGGCTCGACTGGGACGGGCCGGTGGTGCGGCAATCCGAGCGCTTCGACCTGTACCACGCAGCGATCGGGGCGCTCGCCGCCGACGGACTCGTCTACGAATGCTTCTGCACCCGCCGGGAGATCCGTGACGCCGCGAGCGCACCGCACGGTGACCTGCCCGAAGGCGCCTATCCGGGGACGTGCCGGGAGCTCTCCGCCGACGTCCGGGCCAGGCGGCGCACGACTCGCCCCGCGGCGCTCCGGTTGCGCGCTGGTGACGAGCGCGTCGCGTTCGTCGATCGGTTGCACGGCTCGATGAGCGGACCGGTCGACGACGTGGTGCTGCGCCGCAACGACGGCGTCCCGGCCTACAACCTCGCGGTGGTGGTGGACGACGACGCCCAAGGGGTCACGGAAGTGGTGCGGGGCGACGACCTGCTCACGTCGACCCCGCGCCAGCTCCACCTCGGCCGCTTGCTCGGGCACCACGCCGTCCCCACCCATCTCCACGTTCCGCTCGTCCTCGGCCCCGACGGCAGCGCGGCTCGCCAAGCGGCACGGCGCGGTGACGCTCGACCGGGCTCGAGGCGATCGGCGTGGATCCGATCGCCGTCCGGGGTCGACTGGCCGAGAGCCTCGGGTTGGCCGAACCCGGAGAGTGCCCGGAGCTCGATGAGCTCGTCCGCCGGTTCACGGCGGCCCGGCTGAGTCGCGAGCCGTTCGTGGTCACTGCCGTACACGACGCTGGGCATGGCAGCATTCGTGCCCGTGACTGACGACCTCGAACGGATCTTGGGTTACGCCGACGCGATCGACGATCGAACCGGTGTGACGACGGTGGGCCCCGAGCTCTTCTCGGTGCCGTGTTGGACGACGGCGTTCTGTGCCGCGCTGGTGCGGGCGGCGGAGCTGGTCGGTGCCTTCGAACCTCAGCCCGACGATCCGGTTCCCGGCCACGAGGTCTCCCTCGCCGTCATCAGCCCCCGGCTGTACGGCGCGGTCGAGCAGGACCTCGGGAGCAGGATCTGGCCGCAGCTCCAGGAGCAGTGGCCACTCGTCGACTACCACGGGCTCCGGGATGCCTTCGTGATCAGATACGCGTTGGGAGAGCAGGAATCCTTGCGGATCCATCACGACGTCGCTCAGGTGTCGGCTTCCGTGAAGCTCAACGACACCTACGCGGGCGGGGTCCTGGAGTTCCCCCGCCAAGGCATCACCAACGAGTCGTTGGCCGTGGGAGAGCTGTTGGCGTGGCCGTCGCTGGTCACCCACCCGCACCAGACCGCCGAGCTGCGATCCGGCGTGAAGTACGCGCTCACGATCTGGTTCGAGCTGCCGAGTTTCTGACCTCCGGGTGAACGGTCGGCCAACGCGCGCCAGATCGGGCGCCCGATCGGGCGGAGACCGGTCGGAAGACCCAGACGAGTGAGGCATCGCACCACTAGCCTGCGAGCGACGAGCGCTTCGCTCCGATCGCTGGGCCCCGCATGCAACCACGCCACACCACCCTCGCTGCTGTCTCGATCGTGCTCGCAGCCGTCGGGCTCATCGCGTCGTGCACCTCGGCATCTGGCGGGCCCGCCGGCTCCGACGGAGCGTCGTCAGCATCGACGGCGGTGGCCCTGGTCGCCTCGCCGGTGAGCACCCTGGCCCTCGTTGATCCGACGACGGCCACGTCCGCCGCCCCGGCCGGCCCGGCTGCAGATGCCCCGGCAGCCCAGTCGGGCGAGCCCGCACCCACGCTGCCGCTCGCCACGCTCCCCCAGTTCACCGCCACCGTGGCGCCCGCCACCACGGTCGACCTCTACGCCGGGTTCACCAAGGTCCCTCCCCCGGCTGCGCCCATCCCCGCCGTCGGCGAGGCCGACGGCGACGACACCCGGTTGGTCCAACAGCGCCTGCTCGACCTCGGCTTCTGGCTGTCGCGGGTCGATGGCGAGTTCGGCACGTCCACCCGGCAGGCCGTGATGGCCTTCCAGAAGTACCAGCTCATCGAAGCAACCGGAGAGGTCGACGCAGACCACGGCCGAGCTGCTGACCACGATGCCGATCCGGGCCGTGGCCGCCGCCCGAACCGGGGATCTGGTCGAGATCAGCAAGGCCACCCAACTTCTCTTCGTCGTGCGCGGCGGCGTGACGATGTGGGTGTTCAACGCGTCCACCGGCAACGGCGAGCCGTTCGAGGAAGAGGACCAGAACACCCCCGGCAAGATCGTCCGCGATGTGGCCCTCACGCCTGATGGCGACTGGAAGGTCAACCGGGAGCGCCCGGAAGGCTGGTGGGAGGGCGATCTCGGCAAGATCTACCGACCGAAGTACTTCAAGGGTGGCATTGCCGTGCACGGGTCCGGCAACGTTCCCAACTACCCCGCCTCACATGGATGCGTCAGGGTGTCGGTCGCGGCCATGGACTTCATCTGGGACCGCAATCTGATGCCGATGCGTTCCAAGGTGTGGGTCCACGGCTGAGTCGCGTCGGGCGGCTCGGCGCCAGCCGGCCCGGTCTGTGAACATCGGGGCATGCGTCTTTGGGCTGATCCTCTCGTCACCGCTGTCGGCCGTCGAGCGATGTCGACGAGCTTTCGGGTGGAGCAACGACCGCGGCGATCGCTCGACGGTCGGTGGGACCTGCAGCTCTTCGAGCACCCCGACGAGGTGGCGGCCGGATCCCCGATCTGGGCCTCGACGGTCGAGGTGCCCGGGAACTGGACGATGCAGGGCACCGGCGACCTGCCTCATTACACCAACGTCCAGATGCCGTGGCCTTTGCTACCGCCGCAGCTCCCCGATCGCGTCACGACCGGGGTGTACCGCCGCTCGTTCACGGTGCCGCGGGCGTGGTCCGGGCAGCGGGTGGTCCTGCACGTCGGTGGTGCCGAGAGCGTGCACACTGTCGAGCTCAACGGCACCTTCGTCGGCTACGGCACCGACAGCCGGCTGCCGAGCGAGTACGACCTGACCCCCCACCTCCGCCGCGGGCCCGAACGAGCTGGCCATCACGGTGGCCCGCTACTCGGCCCACTCGTACGTCGAAGACCAGGACCAGTGGTGGATGGCCGGGCTGCACCGCGAGGTGTTCCTCGAGGCGCCGCCCCAACCTGCACCTCGCCGACGTGATCATCGACGCTGGACTCGCGGAAGCCCCGGCGCCTTCAGGTGCCACCGCGACCGGCACGATGCGCGTGCGGGCAGTCGTCGGCACCTTCGACGACACGCCGATACCGCCCGGGTGGACCATCGCCGCGCGGGTGTCGACGCTCGCGGGCAAGCGGGTCGGCACACCGCTGCGCGCGACGGTGGCCGCGGCCACGCAGCCGTACGTGTTCACCGGGTTCGTCGCCGACGTCACGTCGCAGTTCCCCAGGATCGCACCGTGGTCGGCGGAGCACCCGAACCGCTACCGCGTCCGGCGTCGACCTGATCTCACCGCGGGCGAGACCTCGAGAGCACCGAGGTCCTGACGGGCTTCCGCTCGGTCGAGGTCAGGGACCGGGCCCTGCTGGTGAACGGGCGCCGGGTGCTGATCGCCGGTGTCAACCGCCACGATCACCACCCTGATCGGGGCAAGGCCGTGACCGAGGCCGACATGCGCGCCGATCTGCTGGCGATGAAGCGCCACAACCTCAACGCGGTGCGTTGCTCCCACTACCCCAACGACGCCGCGGTTCCTCGACCTCTGCGACGAGCTCGGCCTGTACGTGATCGACGAAGCGAACATCGAGAGCCACGCATTCAACACCTCCTGTGCGACGACCCCCGCTATCGCACGCCTGGCTCGAGCGCGGGGCCGGATGGTGGCTCGCGATCGCAACCATCCGTGCGTCATCCTGTGGTCGCTCGGCAACGAGAGCGGCTACGGCGTGAACCACGAGCCGCTCGCCGCCTGGATCCGGCGACTCGATCCGTCACGGCCGTTGCACTACGAGGGGGCGGTGTTCCATCGCGGTTGGATCGACGGCGGCCGCAACGGCAGCGACATCGTCTGCCCGATGTACCCGCCCCGTCGATGCGATCGTCGACTACGGCCGGGTCGGCCTCGGGGACCCGGCCGCTGATCATGTGCGAGTACAGCCACGCCATGGGCAACTCGAACGGCTCGCTGTGGGAGTACGCGGAGGCGTTCGACACACGTTCCTGGGCTCCAGGGCGGATTCATCTGGGAGTGGAAGGACCACGGGCTACGCCAGCAATCTGCCGGACGGGCGCACCCGGTTGGCCGTACGGCGGCAGTTTCGGCGACGTGCCCAACGACGGGAACTTCGTTGCCGACGGGTGATGTCGGCCGACCTGGAGCCCCATCCGGCGATGCGCGAGGTGCTCTGGGTCAACCGACCGGTCGCCGTTCGACCTCGGCCGGAACGAGCCGCACGCGGCCGAGGCGGGCTGCCGCGTCCGCAACCGCCAACGGTTCCGCGACCTGACCGGCTTGCGGGCCGACTGGGAGCTCCTCGTCGACGGCGCCGTCGTGCGAACGGGGCGGCTCCGGTGCCGGCAGTCGCCGCGGGGACCGAGGCGGGGTCCCCGTTCCGGCATCGTGTGCGCTGCCGAGGACGGGCGAAGTCCATCTGACCGTGCGATGGATCGACCCGTCGCGACGAGCCATGGGCCCCGGCCGGCCATCTCGTTGCCTGGGACCAGATCGAGCTCCGGGCTCGCCGTCGATCGCCGGCGCGCGATGCCGGCCGGTGCCCGCGCCGGCACCGACGGAGACCGCCGATTTCTCGCCCGAACCCACCGTCTGGCGAGCCGCGATCGACAACGACGGGTTCAAGCTCATGCCCGACTTCACGCTCGTCGGGAGCAAGGCGTTGTCACGCGGTGGCGATCGCTCGGGTTCGACACCGGGCTCGGCGCGTGTCGGCCACCGCCACGACGTCACCGTCGAGGCCTGGACGGACCATCTCACCGCCATCGGTTCGACGTGCCCGAGGAGTGTGCCGATCTCGCCGCGCGTCGGCGTGCGCACGGTGCTGCCGGCCGGGTTTCGCCGAGGTCCGCTGGTTCGGCCGGGGACCGCACGAGAACTACCCCGATCGGCGGCCTCGGCGATGTTGGGCACCTGGGGGCCCAGCCCGACGAGCAGCCCTACCTCGTACCCCAGGAGTTCGGGCTGCGCACCGATTGCCGCTGGATCGAGTTCCGGTCGACCCCGTGCCCCGAGGTCCGTGTCCGTATCGAGGCGGTCGGGCGGCCGTTCCACGCCTCGGCCACCCATCACACCGCCGAGCAGCTCTTCGCTGCTGCCGATGCCCCGAGCTCGAACGCACTGAGGGCTTGGTCGTGCATCTCGACGCCGCCCACCGTGGGCTCGGCACGGCGAGCTGTGGACCCGACGTACGCCCGGCCGTACCGGATCGCGGCCGGGCCGGTACGAGCTCGTCTACGCCGTCAGTCGCCGGTCGGGACTGAGGGCGCCTCGTCGGACCCGGATCGGGCGGTCGCTCGACGAGCGGCAGCGCCACGCCGTTGTCGAGATCGAACGCCAGCCGTGGAGCGTGCAGGTGAGGGTGGCACCCGTCGAGCTCGCCGAACACCGCGAGGTCGGCGTTGCGGTGGGGGCAGTACCGCTCCACCACGTAGTCGCCGATCTCGATCTCCTCGTCGGTGATCCGACGGCGGGGCGAGCTTGCGGCGTGGCCTCGGCCTCGGTGCGCCGCATTCGTTCCGCGTGACAACGACTTGAAGAAGTTGTAGACGTACTCGTTGAACGGGCCGTCCCGCCACGCCGTGAACCGGCACGAGAGGAACAGGGCGTTCGACCAGTCGACGGCTCGCTGGGCGGCCACCGTCTCGACCAGTTCGCGCTGGATCTCGAACCGGTAGCGGTGATCCTCGCCCGCGTAACGGCGCACCTGCCCGTTGGGGAAGTCGATCAGGACCTCGAGGTCGCCGGCGCGGAGCAACACGTTGGCGCCGAGCGCCTGGCGCAGCATCGGGGCCATCGCGAGCAGCGGCTCCCACCAGTCGCGGAGCCGCTCGAACAGATCGTCGGTCGGGGCGTCCAGGTCGCCTTGTGGGCCTCGAGCCAGGGCAGGTAGTCGGCCTGGTACTCCTCGAGGTAGGCCTGCTTCTCGGTGAAGATCCGCTCGACCTCGTCGTCGGGCATCGGATGGGTGATCGTCATCGCCTCGGGGGAGACGTCGATCATCGGTGCCCGGAATGGCGAGGATGCCGTTGCCCTTCCACTCGGCTCGCAGACGGTCGAGGAACACCCGCTGGTCGGGGAAGATCGACAGCTCGTCGCCCGTGATCATGTTGATGCCGAACAGCTCGGGATCGAGGAAGCACGGCGGGCCGGCATCGGGGACCACGTAGCGGGCGTCGAGCGCTTCGACGTAGCGCATCGCCCGGCTGAGCTGGCTGGCGACCTTGGCATCGACCAGCTCCCGCATCCGCTCCGGGGGTCTCCCGGTACACCATCGGGTACCAGATCGCCCCGGAGTACTGCAGCCAGTGCAGATCGATGGGGCCGTGGGCGGCCAGTGCGTCGAGATCGTGGGTCCGGCAGTCGTTCTGATTGACCAGACGGCATTCGCCGTCGCTCACCATGAGCGCCGAATCGCCGCCCGGCCCGTCGCTGATCGACACCTCGACGTGGATGGCCACGGTCAGCCCATCGCCGAGATCGAGCTCCTCGCCGTGGTGGGTGCGCACGATGTTGCTGAAGCCGTATCCCCGCAGGATGCGCTCGAGCTCGCGGGTCGGGAACCCCGGAACCAGCACCGTGGTGTCACGCGAGACGTGGTTCCGGAGGAACGCGTCGTCGAGGTGATCGGCGTGGATGTGGGAGATGTACAGGTAGTCCGGGCGTTCGATCTTGGCCCGGAGCTCGTCACTCAACCGGTCGTTGCGCGGGAACACGAACCAGGAACCGAAGAAGGCGGGTTCGAACCAGGGATCGCACAGGATCGAGCCCTGCCGGGTCTCGATCAGCATCCCGGCATGACCGATGGATGTGGCGCGCATACGGTGGCCGAGGCTACCGACCCGCCTCGGCGCAGCCCTGGGACCAAGGTCCTGCATCGTCCGGGAGCTGGCCGGTACCTCCAGAACTGCGAAGGGGGCCGGACCACGTGGCCGGCCCCCTTCGGGTATCGAGTCTGGGTCGGTCAGGCGACCGGCGGATCGGTGTACTGCTGGCCACCGCGAGCGACGTGTTCGGTCCACTGGGTGCCGTCCCAGTAGCGCAGCTCGTAGCGCCCGGAGGGATCGGCGTACCAGCCGGCGGGCACGCTCACCACCGGGACGGATGCCTCGGCCGGTGCTGGCGCGACCGGTGCGGGCTCCACCGCCGGTGTCACGGTGGTGTCGGCGACCGTGCTCGCGACCTCGGGCATGACCTGGGTGGCGGGGGTCGGGTCGATCACGGCCGGGCTGGCGGCGCTGATCGCGATGGCGCCGGCGCCCCAACCGGCCGGGTCGTCGACCGTGCTGGCAGGCGTTTCGGCAGCAGCCAGTACTTCGGCAGCCGATGGTTCGGCGACGGGTTCGTAGCTCCAACCGCTCGGCTCGGCGACGACCGGAGTCTCGACAGCGGCGATCTCGGCGGGCACGTCGGCGGCCAGTGCTTCGGCGACGGGTTCGTAGCTCCAACCCGAAGCGGCGGCCGGCTCCGGCTCGACAGGCATCACCTCGGTCGGGGTGTACTCGACGACCGGCTCGGGCTCGGGGACCACGATGGGCTCGGGCTCGGGGATCACCACCGGCTCCGGCTCGGCGACCACGATGGGTTCGGGCTCCAGCAGTGGTGGGCGCGGTGTCGTCCTGCACCGCTGCAGTGGCGACTGCGGCCACGGGAGCGGCTGCGATCGCGGCAGTCGAGAGATCGGCGTCTGACGCCTGGGTGTCGTCAGTGCTCGCTGCGCTCGCAAGTCGACGTAGGAAGGCCGTGACATCACCGCCTGTGGGGACGATCGAGACGACCTCCCACCCCTCCGCCGACTTCTCGGTGAGCTTGGTGGCGAGTGCGGCGGGGTCGTATGACGAGGAGTTGACGGTGACGAACTCGTACATGCGGGTGGACAGTAGTCCCTCGCGTCCGCTTCGTGGTCACCAGCAAGCAATCCTGAGCACTTCTGGAGTTGAAATCGTACGTTTCCGCCCGGAGCGCGGTCAGCCGAGGTGGCCGGCGGCGAGCTCCGGATCGGGTGGACCGTCGTGCACGACCACGCCGTCGGCGAGCACGATCATCCGATCCGCCCGAGCGGTGAAGGACAGCTCGTGGGTGGCGAGCACGATGGTCGCGCCGGCCCCATGGTTCTGGTCGACCAGCTCCACGAGTGCGGTTCGGCCCTGGACGTCGAGCCCGACGAACGGCTCGTCGATCAGCAACAGCTCGAATGGACGGATGAACGCCAACGCGATCGACGCCTTCTGTCGAAGGCCCCGGCTGAACGTGCTCGGCAGGTCGTCGGCGCGTTCGTAGATCCCCAGGAATCCGAGCAGGTCGGCGGCCGGTTGCTCCCAGTCGGCGACGCTGTGGAGGCGAGCGATGTACTCGAGGTGCTCCCAGACCGACAAGTCGTCGTAGAACACCGGCGCGTCGGGCAGGTAGGAGAGCCCTTGGCGGGCGCGGATCGACCCTGCCGGTTGCCCGAGGATCGTGACCGACCCGTCCGATGGGCTGAGGAGCCCGGCGCACATCTTCAACAGGGTGCTCTTGCCCGAGCCGTTGTGTCCCACCAGGGCGACGAGCTGGCCGGACGTCACCTCGAGATCGAGTGGCTGGAGCGCCGGTGCATCGCCGTAGTGCTTGGCGATCCCGTTGGTCCGCAGAACTGTGCTCACGAGGTTGCTCCACTGCCACTGGGGGCCTGCTTGCCGTTGTCGATGATCTGGCGCCACCACCGCCGGAACGTGTCACGCCGCTCGATCCACCACACCGTGGCGGTGACGAGAACGAGGCCGCCCAGCGCTCCCCGTGTCGCCATGATGACAGGGTCCTCGCCCCAACCCTCGGCCTCGCGAACGAGCAGGACGGCGAGGCTGCCGAACGTGGCCACGAGGGGCGGGCGGACGATCTTGAACATCAGGTGGATCCCAGCCACCTCGGGAGGCAGGAACGCTCCCTCGCGGTCGGCCTGGTACGGATCGGGCGCCCCGCCGATGGTGTTGAGCGCCGCCCCGCAGCCACCGACGAGCGCCGCCGGTGCAGCGAGGATCGCGGCGACACCGAGCGAGCCGGCGGATCGTTCGAGCGCCCATGCTGTGAGTGCGCCGGGCACCGACCAGACCACGAGCAGCAACCCGGGTGCGGCGAGCAGCCGTTGGTGGAGTCGGCCGGCGATCACCGGGTACGACTCGGTGAGGTCGGGGTGGTCGAGCTCCTGGGCCAGGGGCTCCAACGCTTCGAGTCCGAGCAGGAAGCACGCGATCCCGCTGACGAGCACCATCGGGGTCGTGCCGTGGAACGCCGCGACCTGGGCGGCTCCGGCGACCGCCGACAGCAGCGCCATCCGACCGAGGCGACGAGCAGGGAAGCGAGCGAGGCTGCGGACACTGCGCCGCCACGGTGCGGGACCCCGGCCGCCCAGCTTGAACCACGGTCGTTCCCGGGTCTGCTCCAGGCTCAGCTGACGCCGCAGCAACATCACGGTGCGAACGTCTTGGAGGGTGACCGCGAAACGGAGTTGGGCCACCAGGGCGCTGCGCCTCGACATCATCTCGAGGGAGAACCGTTCGACGAGCGGCAGAGCAGCGACGAATGCCGCCGCCACCGCCACTGGCGCGATCAGATCGATCGGTTCGACCTGGATCCCCCAGCGGGCCAACCCGCCGATCGTGTCGAGCGGCCCGACCGGTACGACGCCTGCGACGGCGAGCATCTCGATGCCCACCACGACCGAGCCGATGATGGTGGCGACTCCCTCTCGGATCGCCAGTCCGTGGGCGACGATGGCCGCCACCACGTAGATGCCTCCCGCCACGGCCACCGCCGCCGCGCCCGCCGCCGCCCACCCTGCGCTCGTCCCCGGCAGCCGCTTGCCGGCGAGCTGCCCGGCCACCGCCCCGACGATGGCGGCCGCGCCGACGACGCTGCGGGCCCGCTGGACCGTGGGCCGCACGAGCACTGCTCGGTGCGGGATCGGCGCGAGGAGCAGGTGCTGGACCTCGGCCTGCTCGACCGCGATCGGCCCGCCGCGGCTTCCCGAACGCAAGCCCAGGAACAGTGCGGCCGATGCGATCAACCCGCCCACCGCCGGCAGCGAGTCACGCAGATCGGCCACCCCTGCGGCGCTGAGCGGCTCGTCGTCGATCACTCCTGACAGCCACACCACGGCCACGATCCCGGCGATGGCGATCATGTAGACGCGATACAGCACCTCGAACCACTCGAGGTCCTGCGTCCGCCTCCGGCGTCGGGTCCGGCGCAGATCGCTGAGCGCCTCGGCGCCGAGCGACTGCGGCGGCGATTCGTCCACCGAGTCCGGTTCCTCCTGCGCTGATCCGCTCACTCGGCGCCCGTCGCGACGGCCCGGTCGGGATCGCTCGACCACCCTGACCAGGAGGCCACGTACAGCCTGGTGCGGGTGAGCCCTGCCCGTTCGAGGGCGAGCAGATCGGCGCAGGCCGACACCCCCGAGCCGCAGTAGCAGACCACCTCGCGGTCGCCGGCCGCCCCGAGCACCGCGAATCGGGCTCGCAACTCCTCGGCCGATCCGAAGCGGCCGTCCGTCCCGAGGTTGGCGGCCCAGGGAGCGCTCTTGGCCCCCGGGATGTGGCCCGCCCGGCGGTCGATCGGTTCGATCTCGCCGCGGTAGCGCTCGGCCGCACGGGCGTCGAGCACGAGGGGAGCCGTCGGGTCGCCCGAGCGCGCCGCGAGGCCCGCGGCCTCGACCTCGTCGACCGAGGCGAAGCGATCGGTGGGCCAGGCAACGACGGGGAACGAGGCGGTGGCCGGCGGTGAGCCGGGTCCCGTCGCCAAGGGCCCGTCCCACGCCGCCAGCCCACCATCGAGCAGCGCCGCATCGACGCCGAGCACCCGGAGCATGAACACCAGGCGTCCCGCCGTGCCGCCGCCGGAGTCGTCGTAGGCCACCACCACCGAGGTGGCACCGATGCCGGCCGCCTCCATCGCGGTGGCGAAGCGTTCGGGGCTCGGTAGCGGGTGGCGGCCGGCCGAAGCGGGTTGATCATGGGCGGCCAGGGCGCGGTCGAGCTCGATGAACACCGCTCCCGGGATGTGCCCGGCTTCGAAGGCCGGGCGCGCCGGGCGCCCGTCGAGGTACCAGCGCACATCGGCCAGCACGAGTTGCTCAGGGCGGTTCTTCACCCACGCTGTGTCCACGATCGGTTCGATCATGCCGCGATGCTGCCACGGCAGCGCCGATCGGCAGAATGGAGTGGATGTCGCGGCTCACCATGCAGCTGTTCTTCTCGCTCCTGGCGCTCGTCGCCCTGTCGGGTTCGGTGATGTTGCTCGCCGCGCGCCTTGTCGGGGGACGCGTCCGCCTGCTGCGTGAGTTCGAGGCGCTCGTCGCCCCCTCCGCGGTCTGGCTGGCGTGGCTGGTGGCCACCGTGGCCATGCTCGGCAGCCTGTACTTCTCGGAGATCGCCGACCTGCGCCCATGTCGGCTCTGCTGGTACCAGCGGTACGCGATGTATCCGCTGGTCGTGGTGCTCCCGCTGGTCGCGACGACCCGCATCCGCTGGTTCCGCCGCTACGGTCTCGTGGCGGCGAGCGTCGGGGCGGCCATCTCGGCGTGGCACTACCTCGTCGAATGGTTTCCCGACCTCGAACCGTCCAACGTGTGCGAGATCGCCAATCCGTGCACCACCGTGTGGTTCCGTCGAATGGGCTTCGTCACCATCCCGTTCATGGCACTCTGCGGGTTCGTCACCATCTTGTTCCTCCTCACCGCTCGTACCCAGGAGTCCCGATGACCCCGCCCCTGCCCCCGCCCCAGCCGCCGAAGCGGCGCACCGGCCTGGTCGTCGGCTTGGCCGTTGCCCTCGCGGTGGCGGTTGCGTTGATCGTCGCGTTGCTCGTCACCGGGAGCGATGACGGCGACGTGGTGACCGAGCAGACCGACGATCTGCCCGGCGAGAACCAGGACGTCGTGGTCGACGGCAAGCAGCTCCCCCCGTTGCCCGAACCGGGCGACGACGATGAAGCCATCGGGCTCGAGCCCCCGCTGCTGCAGGGGTTCTCCTTCGACCGTTCGCCGGTGAACGTCGAGCCGGGCGGCACGCCCAAGATGGTGGTGTTCCTCGCCCACTGGTGCCCGCACTGCAATGCCGAGATCCCGCGGTTGATCGAGTGGAAGGAGTCGGGGCAGATGCCCGAGGGGCTCGAATTGATCGGCGTCTCCACCGGTACCCGACCCGACGGCCCGAACTACCCGCCCTCGGCCTGGCTCGACGCCAAGGGCTGGCCGTGGCCGGCGATGGCCGACAGCGAGACCGCTGCGGCCGCCACCGCGTACGGGCTCACGAGCTACCCGTACTTCGTGGTGATCGGCGCCGATGGCACGGTCAAGGTGCGCTTCAGCGGCGAGATCGAGGTCGAGCAGCTCGATGGACTCGTGCGCACGGCCCTCGCCGACTGACGCCCGAGATCGGGTCGGAGACTCAACTGCGGGACAGGGCTCGTTCGACCCGACCTGCCGCGTGCCAACCGGCCATCCCGTGCACGCCGGCGCCCGGCGGGGTGGACGCCGAGCACAACCACATCCCAGGTAGCGGCGTGCGGTACGGGTCGAACGCCAGCCGGGGGCGGGCCACGATCTGACGGGCCGACAACGCGCCGGCCCCGATGTCGCCGTCGACGTTGTTCGGGTTGTACGCCTCCAGCTCGACCGCCGACCGCACCGCTCGACCGGCCACCAGGTCGCGCCAGCCGGGAGCCCAGCGGTCGAACTGTGATTCCATCGCATCGAGCGCCGCCAGCGGGTCGGCTCGTTGATGGACGTGGGTGTACGCCCAGAGGGGTTGGCGGCCACCCACCGCTCTCGTCGGGTCGGCGATCGCCGGCTGGGCGACGAGGGCGAAGGGGTGGGCAGGTGCACCGCCCGCCGCCATTGTGGCCTCGGCACGCGCGAGGTCCTCGAGGTGGCCGCCCAGGTGCACCGTTCCGGCGCGGCGGGCATCGGCGCTGCGCCAGGGCATCGGGCCGGTCAGCACGTAGTCGGCCTTCACGATGCTCGGGCCGTAGCGAAAGCGTCGATACGGGCGGCCCCTCCACCCGTGGTCGAGCCGGCCCTCGGCCAGGGCGACGAGTTGGCGTGGCGTCACGTCCAGCAGGGTGGCGCGCGCCGGGGGCAGGTCGGTCAGCCGCTCGATCGGCCGGCCGGTCTCGATCCGGCCGCCCTTGGCCTCGATCACACGCACCAACGCATCGACGACCGACTGGCTGCCACCCTCGGCCACCGGCCACCCCACCACATGGGCGAACAGCCCGAGGGTGAGCCCCACCCCCGCGGTGAACGACCGCTCCAGCGGCAGCAACGAATGGGCGGCCAGCCCGCCGAACAACGCCTCGCGCCTTGGGCCCGCGGAAGCGGCGGGCCAGCAGCGTGGCCGACGGCATGCCGACGGCGGCGAAGCGGAGCGCGGCGCGGCACATCGCCGGGCCACCGAACGATCGGGCCGAGTGCGGTGTCGGCGACGCCGTCCCACCGAGCGAGGAGCGGGCGGACCAGACGCTTCGTAGCGGGCACCGTCGCCGGGGTCGAGCGCGGCCGCGGTGGCGGCGACGTCTCGATCGAGGATCGCCGCGTCGTCGCCGTCGAGCGGGTGGGCGAGGGCCAGCGGCGGTTGGCGCCAGACCAGGCCGTGCTCTTCGAGACGCAACGCGGCGAAACGCCGGTGATCCGGCACCGCTCGGGTGAACGGCCGCACACACGTCGTGGACGATGCCAGGTTCCAGCAGCGCTTCGGTGCGGCACCCTCCACCGATCGTCGCCTTGCCTTCGATCACCAGCACCTGAAAGCCGGCGACCGCCAGCCGCGCCGCGGCAGTGAGCCCGTTCGGGCCGGCGCCGACCACGACCGCGTCGAGCACGGTCACTCCGGCGGACCACCGATCCGGTCGGTTCGGAACCGGGCGTGCGCCTCGGCCTCGGCGTCGGCGAGCACACTGCGCACCGGGCGGCCGAACGCCTCGGCCGCTTGCACCGCATCGTCGAACTCGGCCTTGATGCGGTGGTCGGCGACCTTCACGGCCACCGGCTGGCCGTCGACCGTGGCCACGTCGTCGGTTCGGCGCTGGGGCCAACGATCGAACACCGTTCCCCGGAGGCCGAGCGAACCGGTCTCGGCGACCAGCACCCGGCCGATCTCGGCGCTGTTCGCAGGGTCGCACAGTGCGTGGACCGTGTAGGCGGGCCGTCCCTTCTTCATCACGATCGGCGTGATCCACGCGTCGTGGGCCCCCGCCGCCAGCAGCTTCGTGACGGCATGGGCGAGTTGCTCGCCGGTGGCGTCGTCGACGTTGGCCTCGAGGAGTTGCACCGGCTGACCGGGCGACCGGGTGCCCACGGGAGCGAGCTGCCCGACGACCACCTGCACCAGGTTCGGTCGATCGGCGAGGTCGCGGGTTCCGGCGCCGTAGCCGACCGACTCCACCGTCAGGGCCGGCATCGGGCCGAAGCCCTTCGCCAGCACGGTCATCAGTGCCGCTCCGGTTGGTGTGGTGAGCTCCAGATCGACGGCAACTCCCACTGCCGGTGCGCCCACGCTGGCGAGCAGACCGACCACGGCCGGGCCTGGGTTCGGGAGGACGCCGTGCGCGGCACGGAACGTGCCTTGCCCGACGGTGATCGGGCTGCAGCGAACCTCGTCGATCTGGAGCGACCGGAGTGCCGCGCACACCCCCACGACATCGACGAGGGCGTCGATCGATCCGACCTCGTGGAACTCCACGTCGTCGGGCGGCGTGCCGTGGATGGCACCCTCGACCTCGGCCAACGCCTGGAACACCGCGAGCGCTCGCTGATGCGGCTCGGAGGGTCCGAGCAGGGCGCGGATGTCGGCAAAAGCGCGATGGTGGGCGGTATCGGAGGTGTGCACCACGGCGTGGGTACCCCGAATCCCGCACCGCTGAACGGGTCGGGGGGTGATCGACCATCCCGTCGATTCCGAGCGCCGCGATGGCGGCCCGCACGTCGTCGAGGTCTGCGCCGGCGTCGAGCAAGGCCCCGAGGGCCATGTCGCCGGCCACGCCGTTGAAGCAGTGGAACCAGGCGACCCGAGTCATCGGCGGAGCATCCGGGCCACCGCGTAGGCGGCGCCGAATCCGTTGTCGATCCCGACGACCGTGAGCCCCGACGCGCACGACGAGAGCATCGACAGCAAGGCCGTCACACCGTTCAGCGACGAGCCGTACCCGGTGCTCGTGGGGACCGCCACCACCGGCGCCCCGGTGAGGCCCCCGACGACGCTCGCCAACGCACCCTCCATTCCGGCCACCACCACGACCGCGTCGGCCGCGGTGATCGTGTCGTGATGGGCGAGCAGGCGATGGAGTCCGGCCACGCCGATGTCGTGCAGCACCACGGGATCGAAGCCGTGGGCTCGAAGTGTGACCGCGCATTCCTCGACCACCGGTGCGTCAGCGGTGCCCCCGCTGCACACCACGATCCGTTCCTCCCGGACTTCGTCGGGCGCCCGCCACAGCATGGTGCCGGCGACCCGAACCCCGTCCGGGTGGGCGGCGAGCACCGCTTTGGCCTGGTCGTCGCTGACCCGGGTCAACAGCACCGGCCCCGATCCGTTGGTCAGCAGCTCGCCCACGATTCGCGCGCATTGCTCGGGGCTCTTGCCCGGGCCGTACACCGCTTCGGGGATGCCTTGGCGCAGGTGTCGGTGATGGTCGATCCGGGCGTCACCGAGATCGGCGAACGGCAGGCGGCGCAGCACCGACACGGCATCGTCCGGAAGCACCGCCCCCGACCGCACGCCCTCCAGGAGTTCCAGCAGCGCCTCGCCGTCCATGTCCCCCATCCTGCCAGCAGTCACCGAGGACTCACCCGCCCGACCAAACGCCTTCGACCCAATGGCCCGCCGCCGTAGGCTCGGTGTCGTGGCCCCCGATGTGAACCCTGACGTGACCTCGACCGCACCCGCCGGATCGTTGCGGGTCGGCTTCCTCGGACCGCTCGGGACGTTCACCGAGCAGGCGCTGCGGAGCCAGCCCGATCTCGCCGCAGCCGAATGGGTGCTGCACCGCACGATGCCCGACGTCCTCGACGCAGTCGAGCTCGGCCAGGTCGATCTGGGATTCGTGGCGATCGAGAACTCGATCGAGGGCACCGTCAACCTGACCCAGGACGAGCTGGCCTTCAGCCACGAGCTGCTCATCCAACGAGAGGTCGTGCTCGACATCGAGCACTGCCTGCTCACCACGCCGGGGACCAAGCTCAGCGATGTGAAGGCGGTGCTGTCGATCCCCGTGGCCACTGCGCAGTGCCACGCCTACCTGCGTCAGCACCTCCCCGATGCGGAGCTGCGGGCCACCAACTCCACCGCCGAAGCAGCGCGCATCGTAGGCGAGGAACGCACCACCGCGTTGGCGGCGGTGGCCCCCCGAGCCTCGGCGGCTCTGTACGACCTCGAGGTGGCGGCCGCCGACATCGCCGACCATCCAGGCAATCAGACCCGCTTCGTGGTCATCGCCAAGGAGGGCATTCCGGCGCCGACCGGTCACGACAAGACGGCGCTGGTCATCTATCAGCGTGCCGATGAGCCCGGCAGCCTCATCTCGATCCTGCAGGAGTTCGCGGCGAGGCGGATCAACCTGTCGAACCTGATCTCGCGACCCACGAAGGATGGCGGGCTCGGTGACTACTGCTTCGTCGTGTACGCCGATGGCCACATCGCCGACGAGCTCCTCGCCGATGCCATCCGCGGGCTGTACGTCAAGCAGGGTCGGGTGAAGTTCCTGGGTTCGTACCCGGCGGCCGGCGCCCATGCGCAGTCGGCGCGGGAGCACGCCGATGCCCGGTGGCGGCAAGCCGACGACTGGGTCGCGGGGCTGCGTGCCTCGATCCGCTGACCCTGCTGACCCTGCTGATCGTTCGCGCGGTCAGCAGGGCCGTCAGCGGAATGGTCAGGAGACCTCGACCACCAGGCCCTTCAGATAGGCCGTCTCGGGGACGGCGAGGTGCACGGGATGATCGCTCGCCTGATGCAGCCGCCCGACGATCCGGGCCTCGCGGCGGGCATCGAGCGCCGCCCCCGCGACGACCTTCTGGAACAGTTCCTCGCTCACCAGCCCCGAGCAGGAGAACGTGAGCAGATGGCCGCCCGGCTCGAGCAGCTGGAACGCCTGCAGGTTCAAGTCCTTGTAGGCGCGGGTGCTGCGGTCGACCTGGGCGGTGCGATGGGCCAGCTTCGGGGGGTCGAGGATCACCACGCCGAACCGCTCGCTGCGCTCCTTGCGTCGCCGCAGCTCGGTGAACACGTCGGCCTCGACGAGCTCTCCCTCCGGCAGCCCGTTGCGGGCCAGGTTGCGGCGAGCTCCGGCGAGAGCTGGCCCGGAGCTGTCGACGCTCACGACCTCGCCCGAACCGTGCAGTCCGGCCACCACGCTGAACGCGCCGGTGTAGCAGAACATGTTGAGCACCCGTTGGCCGGAGGTGAGCTCGCCGAGCGCCCGGCGGCTCTCGCGTTGATCCAGGTAGAACCCGGTCTTGTGTCCGGTGCGCACGTCGACCACGTAGCGGGCGCCGTCCTCGTGGATCTCGACTTCGTCGGGCGGCACCTCGCCGGCCAATGGGCCGACACGCGCCGCGAGGCCTTCGCGATCGCGAACCTCGACATCGGATCGCTCGAACACCCCGCGGACCCCCGGCAGACTCAGCAACGCAGTGCCGATCACCTCGCGCCATCGCTCCGCACCGGCGGTGGTGAGCTCCACCACCACCCAGTCGCCGTAGCGGTCGGCGATCAACCCGGGGACGCCGTCGCTCTCGGAGAACACGAGCCGGGCGGCATCGGTGCGACTCGCCAGCGTGTCGCGACGCCGCGCCGCGGCCACGATCCGCTCGGTCACGAACGATTCGTCGACCGTGGTCGTCTCCGCGAAGGTCCACACCCGGGCGACGATCTGCGAGGCCGGGCTGGCTGCGGCCCAGGCGAGGAACCGCCCGTCGGCGGCTCGCACCGCGACGGTCTCACCCGGTTCCGGAGAGCCCTTGCTGGCCTGGACCGCGCCGGAGAACACCCACGGATGGCGGCGTAGCAGCGACCGTTCCCGGCCTGGCCGCAACGTGATGGTCGGTACGGCGGGCACCCGGCGACGATACCGGCGAGCCCTCCCTGACGATGGAGCAACTCCGTTCGGGAGGTGCCGAGCTCTAGGGTGCGAGAGATGAGCTCGGCGTGGCGCCACCCGGGACGCACGGGTGCCATCTTGTACGGCGTGCTCGCCGCCCTCGTCGGCACGGGCGTCGCGCTGTTCAGCCGGCTCCAGGTCGCCGAACAGCGCGGCCGCAAGCGGGCCGCCGAGCAGCTGCCTGCCGGCGCCGTGATCGTGATCTCCAACCACACGAGCTACGCCGACGGGGTGCTGCTCGCCCTCGCCTGTCGTCGGTTGGGCCGCGAGCTCCGGCTGCTCGCCACCGGCGGAGTGTTCGACGCTCCGTTGATCGGCCGGCTCGCCCGGCGGCTCGGATTCATCCGCGTCAACCGTGGCCACAGTTCGGCCGCGGACTCACTCGAAGAGGCCGCCGGCGCGTTGGCGGCCGGCGAGGCGGTGGGGCTGTACCCCGAAGGTCGGCTCACCCGTGATCCGATGATGTGGCCCGAGCGGGCCAAGACCGGCACGGTCCGGCTGGCGTTGCGGACCGGGGCTCCCATCGTGCCCGTCGCGATGCTGGGCGCCCACGAGGTGATCGGCCGCACCCGTCTGATTCGCACCCTCGTCGTCAACGTCGTTCGCCGGCCGAAGGTCACGACCCGCGTCGGTCGAGCAATCGACATCCGGGCGCTCATGAACATCGGCCCCACCACCGAAGCCACGAACGACGAGATCCGCCTGGCGGCCGACCACGTGATGGGCCGGTTGGTCGACCTCGTGGAGGAGCTTCGCGGCGAGGTGGCGCCGCATCCCCACGGCGTGCCCTCCGTCGATCTGTGAGCATGCGTCGAGCGGTAGCAGTGCAGAGTGGCAGAATCGCCCGATGCTGACACCAGGCACCGCTGCCCCTCTTTTCGATCTCCCCGACCAGCACGGAGGGCGAGTCCGTCTCGCCGAACTGCAGGGTTCATGGGTCCTCATGTGGTGGTACCCCAAGGCCGCCACCCCTGGTTGAACGGTGCAAGGCCAGGGCCTGCGTGACAGCGCCCAATCGTTCGCCGATGCCGATGCCGTGATCCTCGGGGCCTCCTTCGACACCCCCGCCGAGAACCTCGCCTTCGCCGAAGCCCAGCAGTTCCCGTACGCACTCCTCAGCGATGTCGACCGGGCGGTCGGCGCGTTGTACGACGCGGTACGGGGGCCGGGCGAGCAGTACGGCGACTTCCCGCGCCGGATCAGCTACCTGATCGACCCGGCCGGGGTGATCCGCCGCGCCTATGACGTCACCGACGTTGCCGGGCACGCTTCTGCCGTGCTGGGCGATCTCCACGCGTTGCAGGCCGATCCGTCGGCGTGACCTCGGCAGGGCCCTTCGTCGGCCCGATCGAACCTCGCGTCGTCGATGACCGCAGTGACGCCGCCGCGCTGCAGCACCGCGTCGATTCGGCTGCACGCGGTGGCGCTCGTGCGGCGGTGCTGGGTGTCAATGATGGGCTGGTCACCAACGTCTGCCTGATCCTCGCCGTCGCTGGTGCGGACAGCTCCGCCAGTGCCGTGCGCATCGCCGGTTTCGCGAGCCTGGTGGCCGGGGCGTTCTCGATGGCCGCTGGCGAGTGGGTGAGCGTGCGGAGCCAGGTGGAGATCTACGAGGGTCTGCTGGCCGAACTGCGGCGACTCGTCAGTCGAAACCCCAAGCTCGTGCTCGGCGAACTGACCGACAAGCTCGTCGAGGCCGGGTTGGCCACCGACACCGCCCAGCGCGCCGCGACCGAGATGCCCCTCCACGAGCAACGGTTCTTCGACTTCTCGGCCCGGCTGATGTTCGGACTCAACCCCGATGAGCTCGGCTCACCCGCCACCGCAGCGGCGAGCTCGCTGGGTCTGTTCGCCGTCGGTGCCGCCATCCCGCTGCTGCCGTGGTTCGTCACCGACGGTTCGGTCGCCGTCGTCGCCTCCGTCGGGGCGACAGCGGCCGCGAGTGTGGCGGTGGGCGGATGGGTCAGCCGATCAGCCGAACGGCCCGTCGCGCGCGGCGCGCTGCGTCAACTGGTCATCGTGATCGCGGCCTCCGCGGTCACCTACGGCATCGGCGCGCTGTTCGGTACGACGATCGCCTGAAGTGGCGGGGAACTTCACTCGCCGGGCGGGGGGAAGTCGACGAGTTCGACGATGACGTCGACCGGTGCACCTTCGACGAGTCGTTCCGCCAACCTCACCTGCTTCTTCACCGGCAGCACATACGACTTCGCCTTGCTGTCTGGGAAGACCGAGGTGTTCCACGTGGTGCCGCCGACGGTGACTCGCACGCGGACCGATCCGAAGCCTCGTCGTGACGGCGCGCTGCTGGCGAGCTCCTCGATCTCGTCGGCGTGGACGAACGGGAGCGTCACGAAGTACCACGGGTTGTCGCCCGCGTACATCCACAAGTCGGCGCGGAACCGGTAGGTCACGGCGCCACGGTAGTGCCCGAGCAACGACCGGGTCCCGGCCGCTGTCGGTGCTGGCCGCAGCGCCGCCGGCACCGACCTGTGCCGATGGGCGACGGTTGAGCGAGAATCGACGGGTGATCGGGGGAACCTCATGAACGTCCACCTCGTCGACGGCACCTATGAGCTGTTCCGGCAGCATTTCGGTCAGGCCGTGCGGCACGAGACACCCCCGCCGTTCGCGGCGACGATCGGGGTGCTGAGCTCGACCCTGCAGCTCCTCGCCGACGGTGCCACGCACGTCGCGGTGGCATCGGACCACGTGATCGAGAGCTTCCGCAACGACCTGTGGGCCGGGTACAAGACGAGTGCCGGCATGCCACCGGAGCTCCTGGAGCAGATCCCCCTCATGGAGTCGTCGCTCGAAGCACTGGGTGTCACGACGTGGGCGATGGTCGAGTGGGAGGCCGACGATGCACTCGGTGCCGCCGCGGCGGTCGCCGCCGCCGACGAGCGGGTCGAGCAGGTGATCATCTGCACGCCGGACAAGGACCTCGGTCAGTGCGTCAGCGGTACCCGGGTCGTGCAGCTCGACCGGCGCAAGCAGGTGACGGTCGACGAGGCGGGGGTGCGCGAGAAGTTCGGGGTCGGGCCGGCCTCGATCCCCGACTACCTCGCGCTCGTGGGTGACACCGCCGACGGATTTCCCGGCCTTGCGGGGTGGGGCGCCAAGTCGGCCTCCACGGTGCTGGCGCGATGGGAGCATCTCGAGGCGATTCCCGCCTCGTCGAAGGACTGGGAGCTCCCGGGCCTGCGCGGCGCCGAGAAGTTGGCGCGCAGCCTGCAGGATCAGTTCGACCTGGCGCTGTTGTTCCGCCGCATCGCCACGGTGGAGCTCGATGTCCCCGTCGGGACGGTCGACGAATGGCACTGGATCGGCCCGACGGCGGGCTTCGCCGACGTGGCCGAGCGGCTGGGTGCCCCCCGCCTCGCCGAGCGGGCCGCCCGCCTGGCGCGGCGCCGTTGACTGCCGTCGTTGGTGCGGATCGTTCTCGAAAACGACGACGCCTGCCGGCTGTGGCGACGGCCAGGCGATCTGCGGCACACGAGTGTTTCCGCTGAAGGCTGCTGCCTTCCGGCCCTGACCTGATTCGCGGGCACCCGTTGCACAGGACCCGACCGTCACCACACCCGACAGGCGAGCCGTCGAAGTGTGATGAGCGTACCCGTCGGCTAGCCTCCATCCACCTGCACGGCGGCTCGCCGCCTGCCTGGAGGGGTGCGAGAGCGGCCGATTCGGCACGCCTGGAAAGCGTGTGTGGGGAAACTCACCGTGGGTTCAAATCCCATCCCCTCCGCCATGACAGATCAGGACGCCATGGCCCTCGCCCTCACCGAGGCGAGGGCCGCGCTTGCTCATGGGGACGTGCCCGTGGGGGCGGTCGTCGTGCGTGACGGCGAGGTGATCGCCCGGGCCCACAACCAACGTGAGGCGTCCGGTGATCCGACCGCACACGCCGAGGTGCTGGCGCTGCGGGCCGCCGCCGCCGCGCTCGGCCGGTGGCGGCTCGAGGACTGCACGCTCGTCGTGACGCTGGAGCCCTGCATCATGTGCGCCGGCGCCCTCCTGAACGCCCGGATCGGGCGGCTCGTGTACGGCGCGGCCGACCTCAAGGGGGGAGCGACGGCGAGCCTCTACAACGTGTGTGCCGACCCGCGCCTCAACCACAATCCGCCGGTCACGCACGGGGTCCTCGCCACCGAGGCGTCCGAGATCCTCACCGCGTTCTTCGCCGAGCGTCGCTGAGCCCAGCTCACGACCACGGTGGTGGGCGGCAAGCTGGTGGGCGGTGCGGCGGTTGCTTTGGGTAGCCCGCCCAGCATGCCGGCCAGGAACGCGATAGCTGGTCGGGGGCACCGGTCGCTAGAGTTCGATCCGGAAGGATGCCCGAGCGGCCAAAGGGACACGCCTCGAAAGCGTGCGAGGTGCAAGCCTCCGAGGGTTCAAATCCCTCTCCTTCCGCCATTGGGATGTCGCGAGACATCGGAAAGGAACCGAACCCTCAGTCGGGTTCGGTTCCTTCGGTTTTGTGGGGTCCGTAGGGTCGTTGGGGTGTGGTGGTCGGCGAAGAGCTCGCCGGCCAGAGCCGAGAAAACGCTCAGCCAAGATCCGTCCCTCGGTCCGCCGGTGTCAGTTCGCGTCTGAGCGGCCGAGCACTCCGCGTTGGGGCTCACGCATGGCCAGCTGACCGCGTGAGTCCATCGCTCTTCACTCCCGCACCTCGACGGACCTTGCTCCGACGTCCTGTGTTGGGGCATTCGCCTCTTGTGGACCACTCGACGCGGGTGTAGCCGGGAGCCAAGAGGGTCGGACATGCCCGAGCGAGGTGACTGAGATGACACGTCGTGGGTGGATGCGAGTGAGGCTGGTGGCGATCGGTGCATTGGTGGTGGCAGCCACCGGCGTCGGAGGGATGTGGGCCGTTGCCCGAACGAGTGAGTCGGTGACGGCGTCACTGACGATGCCGATCTCGCCGTGTCGGTTGTTGGACACTCGGCCGGCTCCCACGACGGTGGGGACACGTGCTGTGCCGCTCAACGCCGGGGAGACCCTGACCGTTGCCATCACCGGCCGGCATGGGGCGTGTGTGATCCCCGAGGGCACCCCTGGTGTGGTTGCCAACGTCACAGCGGTGGATGGCTCGGCCGACAGCTACCTGACGGTCTGGCCGGCCGGCGCGTCGCGCCCGGTCTCCTCCAACCTCAACTGGCGTGCGGGTCAGAGCCCCACGCCCAACTTGGTGACGGCGGCGTTGTCGGACGACGGCAAGCTGAACTTGTTCAACGAATTGGGCACGGTGAACGTCATCATCGACATCACCGCGTACCTCGTCACGCCGGCCACCGCCGGTTTGTCCGCGGCCACCGGACCGCAAGGTCCCCCAGGCCCAGCCGGACCGCCCGGGCGAGACGCGTCACGATGCGCCGCGACGTTGCGGTGGGACCTCGCCGTCTGCAGGCAGGCCGACTACGCGCTGCCCGCCGGCGCCCGAGGTCCCGCCGGCATCGTCTACGACGGTACCCATCTCTGGGTCACCAACACCTCCACCGACAACCTGGCCCGCATCGACCCGGCGACCGGGACGGGCACCATCGTCGCGCTCCCGTCCGGTGCCGAGGACCCGCGTGGAATCGTGTACGACGGTACGTGGCTGTGGACGGCCAACAAGAACAACCTCACGCGTGTCGATCCGGACACGGGTGCGGGCACCAACTTCTCGCTCCCGAGCGGGCCGCTCGTGTTCGACGGTACGTCGTTGTGGGCCGCCCACGGTGGGAACAAGGTCACCCGCATCGATCGGTCGACGGGCGTGGGCACCACGTTCGCTCTTCCTGCTGGCGCCGAGTTCGTGAGTGACATCGCGTTCGACGGCACGCAGCTGTGGACAGCGAACCATGGGTCGAACAATGTCACGCGCATCGATCCGGCCACCGGTGCGGGCAGCAATTTCGCGCTGCCTGCCGATGCGGTGCAACCGGGGTCCATCGGGTTCGACGGAACCTTCGTGTGGGTCACCAACTCCTCCAACGTGACGCGCATCGATCCGTCGAGCGGGGCCGGCGTGAACTTCGCTCTCCCGGCCCCCGCCTTTTCCCCCTTTGCGCTCGTCTTCGACGGCACCAGCCTCTGGGCCCTCACGGGAATGTCCCGGGCTATCCGCATCGATCCGAGCACCGGGTTGGTCACGAACGTCGTGTTCCCTGCCGGCTACACCTCGGATCTGGCGTTCGACGGTACGAACATCTGGACCGCCAGCCTCAGCTCGAACGGCGTGATTCGGTTGGTGCCGTAAGCAGGTGGACGCCAATGAACTCTTCAAATGGACGCCTGAGAACTGGGCGGATCGACGGAATTCCTTGCCCCTCGCTGCGCGAAACGAGCCCGCAGAGCTCCCCGGCACCGTGTCATCAAAATGTCATCGCGACCTGCGCAGACAGGTACCGACCGACCCCTGCAGAAGCACACGATTGAACGGCGAAAACGGCCACTGAGCAGGACGGACGCGGTGGTTCGGGACTTGCCGACCGCGGCCGATGGGATGTTCAACTCGACCAGTAGTAAGTGACGGTGAGAGTCACCGGACAGGGCGTCGACGGTAGGCGACGGGTACTCTCAGTCGAGATGCCAGGATCCACCAACCTCGGCGACGACGGGCGTTCCGCTTGAAAGCGGTCGTGTACGACCGCTACGGCGGGCCAGAGGTGCTGAGAGTCGAGAACGTGCCGACGCCGGCGCCCGCGGCAGGGCAGGTGCTCGTTCGGGTGGCTTCGGTATCGGTCAACTTGTCCGACTGGGAGTGCCTGCGCGGCTCGCCGTTGTACGCGCGGATGGGCGGGCTACGCGTGCCGGCTCGCCGGACGCTCGGCTCGGACATCGCCGGCCGTGTCGAGGACGTGGGCGCCGGTGTCACCCGCTTCCGTGTGGGCGACGAGGTGTATGGCGACAACCTCGGGCTCAAGGGTGGCTTCGCCGAGTACGCGGTGGTACCCGAGTCGGCCCTGGCTGCCAAGCCTGCGGGGCTGACCTTCAGCGAGGCGTCCACGATCCCGCAGGCCGCAGCGATCGCGCTGCAAGGAACCGCCGGTGCCGCCCCCGGGCGGCGGGTGCTGATCAACGGGGCCGGCGGTGGCAGCGGATCGTTCGCAATCCAACTTGCCAAGCGCGCCGGCGCCGACGTGACCGCCGTCGACAACGCCGCCAAGCTCGACTTCATGCGGTCGCTGGGTGCCGACGACGTGATCGACTACCACAGTGAGGACTTCACCCGCAGCCGCGAACCCTACGACCTCGTCCTCGATCTCGTCGCCCACCGGTCGGTGTTCGCCTACCGCAGGGCACTCACCCGTGGTGGTCGGTACCGGTGCGTGGGTGGATCGGTGCCGACGCTGCTGCGCGTCGCGATCATCGGCTCGGTCGCCGGCCGGCTCACCGGTCGACGGATCGGGGTGCTCGCGGTGAAGCAGGGCCCGACGTACTTCGAACCGCTGGCCGACCTGTGCGTCGCTGGCCACGTGGGGATCCACATCGACCGCACATTCCGGCTCGATGAAGTGCCGGCCGCACTGGCCCACGTGGGCGAAGGTCGAGCCCTCGGCAAGGTGGTCATCGAGCTCGACTGACACTGTGGCGCCTCCCGGCCGACAGCAGGCGCGGTGCCCGGGCGGGGCCGGATCCGTATAGGTTGCCCCTCGGGACGGAGCGACGAGCGAGGTCCTGACCGGCGGGAATCGGTGCCTGCCGCGTGCAACGAGCTAGGACCGTCGTCCGTGCAGAACGAGCTGAAGAAACGTCAGGACGGGCGGGCGGCCCCTACTTCAACGAACGCGGCCCGGAGCGCCGAAGCGCCCGCTGGAGCCGCTCCCGTGTCGCGGATCAACCACGCGGCCGCGATCTGGGTGCTCTCCGGAACGTTCTGTCTGGCCGCGCTCGCGCTCGGCCTGGTGCTTTCCGGCATCGACGCCCTCCCCACGCGGCCCGCCCCGCTGATTCTGCTCGTGGTGCTGTTCATCGCAGTCGAAGCCCTCCGGGTCGACATGGAGATCGGTCCCAACAGCCACTCGGTCACCATGAGCGAGATCGGGCTGGTGGTGGGAATCATGACCGGCCGGCCGCTCGACACGATGGTGGCTCAGATGATCGCCGTCGCGGTGGTTTTCGGCGGGCTCCGTCGCACACCCCTCACCAAGCTCGTGTTCAACGTGGCCAAGGCGGGCGCGGTCACCGGCATCGGCGTGCTCGTCTTCCGAGCGTTCGATCCAACGGCAGCCACATCGGTTCTCAGCGCCTTCGGGGCGCTCGTGGCGGGCACCACCGTCGGCCTGCTCGATCTGCTCGCCGTGTTGCTCGTCACGACCCTGGCCGGTCACTTGCACGAGTTCCGCGAGATCACCCGTGAGGTGCTCTACGTGGTCGCCGGCTCGATCTCGTCGGCCGCGATCGGCATCCAGATGGTGTTCCTCGGACGAGAGTCGATCTGGTTGGTGAGTCTGGCCGCGGTGCCCGTCTCCCTCATGTATCTCGCGTTCCGGAGCTATGCGAACCAGCGCCGAGCCGCCGAACGCAGCGAGTTCCTCCATCATGCGACGATCGCCCTGCACGAGGCCCCGAACCTCGACGAGGGCCTGCTCGCCATGCTCGAGCTCACTCGCAACACCGCCCGTGCCACGTTCGCCCAGGTGGTGTTGTTCACCCCCGACGGGTCGGTGTCGGTCGGTGCCAATGTCGATCCCGAGCTGCAGATTCCGATGAGCGCGGCCTCCACGGAGTTGGCGGCGGCCGCGAGCTTGTTGATGCATGGCCTGTCCGAAGCGGTGCTCCTCCACGACGGCGACCCGGCAGGTGGGGCGCTGCTCGCCGCGCTCGGGGTGCGCGACGGCGTCGCGGCTCCCCTGTTGCGTTCGGGTGAGCATGCCGGGCTGCTGTTGGTCGCGAATCGGCTGGGCGACTTCGACCAGTTCCGTCGCGACGACGTCCGTCTCGTCGAGCTCGTCGCCAATCAGGTCGGCATCGCCCTCGAGAAGGGCTGGCTGGAGCGATCGCTGCGGCAACTGATCGAACTCGAGTCCCAGATGCAGTATCAGGCGAACCACGACGGCCTCACCGGCGTGGCGAACCGGCGGCTGTTCAACGAGCGGGTCCGCAGCGAGTTCGCCCACCCGATCCGGGGTGGCGTCGCGCTGTTGCTCATCGATCTCGACGACTTCAAGAGCGTGAACGACACGCTCGGGCACGTCGCCGGCGACGAGGTCCTCTCGGTCGTCGCCGAACGGCTGGAGGCCGCGGTGCGCTCCGGCGACCTCGTCGCCCGCATCGGCGGCGACGAGTTCGCGCTCGTCCTCGGCGGGATCCACGAGGCAAGCGTCGCGTTGCAGCGGGCCGAAGCGATCGTGGCCGCCATCCGGGAGCCGGTCATGGTGCAGGACCGGATGATGACGATCCGTACCTCGATCGGGATCGCCATCGTCGACCAGGCGACTCGCAGTCCCGGGGAGCTCCTGCGCAACGCCGATACCGCCCTGTACCGGGCCAAGGCCCTGGGCAAGGACGGCTTCGTGCTGTTCGAGGCCTCGATGCATCGAGAGGCCGATCAGCGGGTGCAACTCAGCGCCGACATCTCCGACGCCGTGCTGGCCAAGGCCTTCACCGTGTTCTACCAGCCGATCCACGATCTGGTCAGCGGCGACGTCGCGGCGGTCGAGGCACTCGTGCGCTGGAACCATCCCACGCGTGGCGAGTTGTTGCCCCGCGAGTTCCTCGAACTCGCCGAGGAGACCGGCGTGGTCATCGAGCTCGGCTACCAGGTGATGGACCAGGCGGTCGAGACGGTGGCGCACATCTCCGTCGACCTGCCGGCGGAGCGGGCACCGGCGCTCCACGTGAACCTGTCGGCCGTGCAGCTCGCCGACCCGAGTTTGCCGTCGTGGATCACCGCCACGCTCGCCCGGCATCAGTTCCCCGCCGACCGTTTCGTGATCGAGCTGACCGAGGCCGCATGCCTGGCCGACATCGAACGAACCCGAACCGCGATCCTCGCCCTCAAGCGTCTGGGCATTCATTTCGCGCTCGACGACTTCGGTGTCGGTCACACGGCCCTCGGCTACGTGCACGAGATGCCGTTCGACGAGTTGAAGCTCGACCGCTCGTTCGTGCGTCAGCTCGGTGTCGACCAGCGGACCGGGGTCCTGGTGGGGTCGATCCTCCACTTCGCCAACGCGATGTCCATCGTCGCTGTCGCCGAGGGCATCGAATCGTCGGTCCAGCTGGCCGAACTCCGCCGGCGCGGCTGCCGCTTGGGACAGGGCTACCTGCTGTCGATCCCGGTCGACCGCAACACGCTGCGAACCGAACTGCTCGAACCGCGCCCCCGTCCCGCCTGGGTCTGATCGCGTCTAGTCACAGACCAGGTCGTCGGCGGGAACGACGAGGTCGATGAGGTAGTCGTGCACGGCGTCGTCGCCACAGTCGTCGACCCCGTACACGGTGTGCTGGGCGGCGTCGACCGTGACCAGGAAACCCTCCTCCAACGCGGCGGCCATCTTGGCACTCGACTCGATCGACGTCACCGGGTCACCAGTGGCGCCGATCACCATGATCGGACCTGCGCCCTTGCCGGTGATGTCGACCGGAGGAGCTGCCCGGCGTACCGGCCAATCGGCGCAGACGTAGGGCAACGACTCGAACCGACCGAGCAAGGGTGCCGCCGCTTCGATCGCATCGTTGCGCTCGTCGACGGCGGCGTGATCGGTGGGGCCCGGCTGATCGAGGCAGTTGATGGCGAGGAGCGCCTCGAACTCGTTGCCGTAGGTGCCGTCGGGGTTCCGCAAGAGGTACTGGTCATATGCGTCGAGCAGCCCGGCGCCATCGCCGTCCCGTGCCTCGTCGAGCTGGCGAGCCAGGTCGGGCCAGCTCTCCGAGTCGTAGAGCGCCGAGATGACGGCGAACAGGGCGATCGCCTCGTTCACCGCCGGTCGATCCGGGTCGACCTCGAGCGGGTCCTGTTCCAGAGCAGCCATCAGATCGGTGAACGCCGAGGCCGGGTTGCCGTCGCTGTGGAATGCACAGGAGGGGTCATCCGCGCAATCGTTCAAGAACGCGGTGAACACCCGCTCGAGCGCCACCGCGTCCTCGACGGCCTGCTCGGCTCCGTCGGCGTTCGGTGCTGACGCCGAGTCGAGCACCGCGGCGCGCACGGTGTCGGGGTACAGCGTGGCCCAGGTGGCGCCGAGCTCCGAGCCGTACGAGAACCCGAAGTAGGAGATCGTCTCCTCTCCCAACGACCGGCGGATGAGATCCATGTCCATCGCTGCGTCCCGGGTCGAGATGTTGGCGAGCAGCCCCTCGCTGGTGTTCGTCGCGCAGGCCTCGGCGAACTCCTTGCCGATGTCGTCGAGCGCGGCGCGCTCCGCTTCGGTGTCGGCAGTGGGGTCGATGCTGAAGAACGGATCGAGCTCGTCGACACATTCCACGGGGGGCTCGCTGCCGCCCACGCCTCGGGGATCCCACGCCAGGATGTCGAACCGTTCGAGCAGGACCTCGTCATAGATCTGATCCGCGAACTCGGCGAGGAACAGGCCACCGACACCGGGTCCGCCGGGGTTCACGAGCAGCGTCCCGATCCGCTCGTCGGCGTCACCGGCGAGGTGGCGCATGAGCGGCAGCGTGATCGTCGCGGCGGCCGGGTCGGCGTGCACGAGCGGCACCTCGATCGAGGCGCACTCCAGCCGGTCGCCGCACTCGGACCAGTCGAGCGATTCGTCGAACGATTCGACCGGCGACCCCGGCACTGTCCCTCCCGGCAGGGGTGCCGTCGTCCCCTTGGTCGCTCCGGGCTCGGTCGATGCGCATGCGGTCAGGACGAACGCTGCGGCGACCACGAGCGCGGCCGGTCGGAGGTGCAACACGAGGGCCGACCTTACGGGCACCGCAGCCGAGGAGCCCATCGCGAACCCACCCGCCTGCCGAGCCAGGCCGGCCGCCCGTAGCCTGCACCGCGTGCACATGAGTCCCCACAGCCTGCTCCCGGGCGATTCCAAGGCGGTGCGCGGCCGGCGCATCGATCGAACCGGCCTGCGCCGGGCCTGGCGCTTCGCCGAGCCGTATCGCCGGGAGATCGTGATCTTCCTCGCTGCCATCGTGGTCGCGGCGTTGCTGGCCCTGGCCCCGCCGCTGCTGTTCCGGTCCATCCTCGACCACGCCATTCCCGATGAGAACCGTGGCCGCATCACCTTCCTCGCGTCACTCGTGGTGGTCGCCGCGGTCGGCGATGCCGTGCTGCAGATCGTCCAGCGCTGGTACTCGGCGCGCATCGGCGAAGGGCTGATCTACGACCTTCGGGTGGCGTTGTTCACCAAGGTCCAGGCCATGCCGGTGGCCTTCTTCACCAGGACCCAGACCGGATCGCTGATGAGCCGGTTGAACAACGACGTGATCGGGGCCCAGAACGCCGTGACGAGCACCCTGGGCAGCGTCGTCTCCAACGTCATCGTCCTGGTCACCACACTCGCCGCCATGATCGTGCTCGAGTGGCGGCTCACGCTCCTGGCCCTGATCGTGTTGCCCGTCTTCATCATTCCCGCCAAGCGGGTGGGGCAGCGGCTGCAGGGCATCGCCCGCGAGCAGATGGCGATGAACGCCGAGATGAACACCCAGATGACCGAACGCTTCAACGTCAGCGGCGCGCTGCTCGTGAAGCTGTTCGGGCGAACCGGCGACGAGATCTCGGCGTTCTCGGGACGCGCCGCTCGCGTGCGCAACGCCGGGGTGAAATCGGCCATGTACGGCCGCGTCTTCTTCGTCGCGCTCGGGCTCGTGGGCGCGCTCGGCGCGGCGGTGATCTATGGCGTCGGGGCCCATCTGGTGGTGTCGGATTCGATCACCGACGGCACGCTCGTGGCCCTCGCCGCGTTCTCGACGCGGGTGTACCAGCCGCTGACCGGGCTCACCAACGCCCGGGTCGATCTGATGACCGCGCTGATCAGCTTCGAACGGGTCTTCGAGGTGCTCGACGCGCCCGTTGCAGTGGCCGACCGGCCCGACGCGGTGGCGCTGCCGGCGCCTGTCGGGCGGGTCGAGTTCGACCACGTTCGCTTCCGGTACCCGCCGGCCTCCGAGGTCTCGGTCGCATCGCTCGAATCGCCGGGCGCCTTCGGTGTCGGCGATCCCGATGTCGACGTGCTGCATGACGTGTCCCTGACGATCGAACCGGGGGAGACGGTCGCGCTCGTCGGTTCGTCCGGTGCCGGGAAATCGACGATGGCAGCGCTCCTGCCCCGGCTGTACGACGTGTCCGGTGGAGCGGTCCGGGTCGACGGGCACGACGTGCGGGGACTCACCGGCGACAGCTTGCGGGCCGCCATCGGTGTCGTGAGTCAGGACCCGCACCTGTTCCACGAGTCGGTCGCCGCCAACCTTCGCTATGCCAAGCCTGATGCAACCCAGGCCGAGCTGGTCGACGCTTGCCGTGCGGCGCGCATCCACGACACCATCGCCGCGCTCAGCGAGGGGTACGACACGATCGTCGGAGAGCGGGGCTACCGCCTGTCGGGCGGCGAGAAGCAACGGTTGGCGATCGCCCGGCTGTTGCTCAAGGCTCCCGCCATCGTGGTGCTCGACGAAGCAACGAGCCATCTCGACAACGAGAACGAATCCCTCGTGCAAGAAGCCCTCGAGGAGGCCTTGTCCGGACGCACCGCCCTCGTGATCGCCCACCGGCTCTCCACCGTTCGTGACGCCGATCGCATCGTCGTGCTCGATCAGGGTCGAATCGTCGAACAGGGCACCCACGACGAGCTGCTCGCCCTCGGGGGGATGTACGCCCGGCAGGAGAACCTCGGCCTCGGAGCAGCGGGGTCGGCTACTCCTGCGGTGAGGTGATCCAGGCGGCTGGACCCATCACGGCCACCGGGTTCTCCGAGGGTTCCAACCAGCCGATCAGGTCAGCGAGATCGCCCGCACCGAGCGCCACCCCGCCGTAGGTGGCCAAAGCGGTGTCGCCGGCTCGTTCGACCTCGTGCACGAAGATCGCGCTGCCCTGGTTCGGGACGCGCAGGTCGGTGTTGAACTCGATCACCACCCCGCGATGGAACATCTGCCCCGCGCCCGAGCGGGCGAAGAGGTCGACGTCGGGCAAGTTGCACGGGGAGCGCGTCACCCAGCGGTTGTACGCGGGGTCGGCGTTGTTCGAGATCCAGCAGTCGCCGGGCCCCAGCACCGAGTACGGCAATGCGGTCCCGTCGGGCGCAGCGGCGCCGCCGAACGCCGCGACGAGTGGGAAGATGCCGATCGGTGTGGTGCCATCGCCTTCGCCCCGAGCCGATGGTTCACGGAACCCGGCCCGCCCCACCATGGCGCCAACGGGTCCGAACCCCCGGCTCCAGCGCGCGTCGACGATCTCGTACCCCGTGACCGTGGCCCGCGTGCTCTCGCGGGACTCGCCCGAGACCACCAGGACCTGGCGGACGCCCGGGAGATTCACGACGCGGTTGGTGAACGGCACTTCTTGGAGCTCGACCGGCGCGCTGTCATCGTTGCCCATCAGGGCATCCCGGTTGACGAACAGCAGCCCCGCCACGATCACCACCACCACGATGGTCACGACCTGGCGAACCAGCTTCAACAACTTGAGCACGGGTTCACCGTAGCGAGCCCTCGCACTGTGGCCCTGCCCATCGATGCCCCGGGCCCGGACGCGTCACGGGGCCGCCCGAGAGCGGCCCCGTGGAACGCAATGATCGTCGGATCTAGTGTCCGTCGCCATCCTTGTCGCCAGGGATGATGTCTTCGATCTTGTCCTTGATGCTGTCGGGGACCTTGTCGCCCACCTTCTCCACGAGATCCTCGGCCTTGTCCTTGATGCCTTCGGCCATTTCTTTGGCCTTGTCGAGGAAGCCACTCATTGGCGATGTCCTTTCGATGCAGTTCAGATGTTGGAACCCGGTGGCCAGGCTAGTACTTCAGACGCGCCGATCAAGAAGGTCGATCGCGACTCGATCGCGTTTCGGCTCATTCGACGCGGGCGACACCGATGGGGCAGCTCACGCCCGTTCCACCGAGCCCGCAGTAGCCGTTCGGGTTCTTGTCGAGGTACTGCTGGTGATACGGCTCGGCGTAGAAGAACACGCCCGAGTCCGCGAGTTCGGTGGTGATCTCGCCGTACCTGGCCTTGCCGAGCGCGGCCTGGAACATCGCCCATGAGGCCTCGGCCACGGCCCGCTGCTCGGGTGAGGTCACATAGATGGCCGAGCGGTACTGCGTGCCCATGTCGTTCCCTTGGCGCATTCCCTGGGTGGGGTCGTGGCTCTCCCAGAAGACCCTGAGCAACGCCTCGAAGGAGACCACGGCTGGGTCGAACACCACGAGTACGGCCTCGGTGTGCCCGGTACGGCCTGAGCAGACCTCTTCGTACGTGGGGTTCGGGGTGTAGCCGCCCGCGTATCCCACGGCAGTCGAGTACACGCCGGGGACCTGCCAGAACTTCCGCTCTGCGCCCCAGAAGCACCCGAGACCGAACACGACGGTCTCGAACCCTTCGGGCCACGGGCCGGTGAGTGGCGTGCCGAGCACGGTGTGCTGCTCCGGAACCGGCATCGTCTGGTCCGTGCGTCCCGGGAGCGCCTGGTCGGGGGCGACCATTTCGGTCTTCGAACGACTGAACAGCATCGGACCACCTCCGGTTGTGTGCGTCCGTGCAATTCTACGGACGTGGTGGCGGACCGGTCGGCAGCGGGGCCCTCCGAGAGGTCGGGTGTCCGGCCAGCCCTTGGCAAGGTCGGCCTCTGGGTACGCTCCGAGCCGTGCTCGTTCGAGACCTCACCATCAGCGATGTCGAGTCGATCGCGATCATCAATGCAGCCAACGTGCCAGCCGTGGGCGAGGCCGACGAGGCCCATCTGGCCCACCTGCTCGAACAGGCCTCGATCGCGCTCGGCGCCGAACTCCGTGGTGAGGTGGTCGGGTTCTGCATCGTGCTGGCGCCGGGAGCCGACTACGGCAGCGTGAACTACCGGTGGTTCTCCGAGCGCTACTCATCGTTCGCTTACCTCGACCGCGTCGCGGTCACTGAAACCCATCGAGGGCTCGGGATCGGCGCCGCGCTCTATGGAGAAGTCGAGCGGCGGTTGGGTGCCTCGGTGCCGTGGTTCGTGCTCGAGGTGAACCTGCGGCCGCGCAACGATGGTTCGCTGCGGTTCCACGCCCGGCAGGGCTTCGAGGAGGTCGGCCAGCAGGAGACCGGTTACGGCACGCTGGTGAGCCTGCTCGCCAAACCGCTCGGGTGAGCGATCAGCCCGACCTGCGGTCCTGGAGGAACCGGAACCGCTCGCGGGTGGCGGCGACGTGCTCGGCGCTCACTTCGGCCACGACGATGGCTTCGGTCCGCGCCGCGGCACCGATCACCTCGCCGAGTGGATCGACGATGCGGCTGTCACCGGCATAGTCGAGCCCACCGCCCGTACCCACCCGATTGACGGCCACCACGTAGGCCTGGTTCTCGATCGCGCGTGCGGTGATGAGCGCCTGCCAGTGCGCTCGGCGGGTCTCGGGCCAGTTGGCGACCACGAAGTAGGCATCGGTGTTCCGTGCCAACTGCCACCACTCGTCGGCGAATCGGAGGTCGTAGCAGACGAACAGGCTCACCCGGAGGCCCTCGATGTCGACGGTCACGAACTCCGAACCGGCCCCGAACGAGCGCTCCTCACCGCCGTACGTGAACGGATGGATCTTGCGGTAGCGATGAACGGTGCCGTCGGGTCCGGCGAGCACGAAGGTGTTGTCCGGCAGTTCTCCGGGACCCGCTCCCGGCCGCCGCTCGGGGCACGAGCCACCGACCCACAGCCCGTGTTCCGCCGCCTGGCCCATCAGGAACTGTGCGCTGGGTCCACTGGCCGGTTCACCTGTCGTCGCGGTGTCCATCGAGAACCCCGTCGAAAAGGTCTCGCTCAACAAGGCGACCCGAGCGCCGGTCGCTGCGGCGCCGGCGATCATCGGGGCCAGGCGCTCGAAGTTGGCGCGTTGGTCCTCCCAGACGATGTCGTGTTGGACGACGGCGATCTTCATGACAACGACTTCAGTCGCATGACGGCTTGGTCGATCACGTCGTGACGTTTGCAGAACGCGAACCGCACGAGATGCCTGCCCTCGTCGCGGTTGTCGTAGAACACGACGTTCGGGATCGCCACGACTCCGCAGCGTTCCGGCAGGGTGCGGCAGAACGCCAGCCCGTCACCGTCGGGCTGCACACCGCGTATGTCGGCGGTGATGAAGTACGTCCCGGAGGGTTGGTACGGCTCGAACCCGGCTGCTGCCAGTCCGACGAACAGCTTGTCCCGTTTGGTCTGCAGGTCGTCGGCGAGCTCGCGGAAGTAGTCGTCGCCCAACGCCAGCCCGACGGCCATGGCCGGCTGGAACGGTCCGCTCGACACATAGGTGAGGAACTGCTTCGCGGTGCGAGCCGCCGTGACGAGCTCAGGCGGACCGCACATCCACCCGACCTTCCAGCCGGTGGTGTTGAAGGTCTTGCCGCCGGAGGAGATCACCAGTGTGCGGTCGCGGATTCCCTCGAAGCCGGCGAGTGGGACGTGGGCCCGGCCGTCGAACACGAGGTGTTCGTACACCTCGTCGGTGACGACCACGAGGTCGTGCTCGACCGCCAGCGCCGCGACCGCCGCCGTCTCGTCGTAGGTGAGCACCTTCCCGGTCGGGTTGTGCGGCGTGTTCAACAGCAACAGCTTGGTCTTGGAGGTGATTGCAGCGCGCAGCGCGTCGAGGTCGAGGTCATACGCGGGTGGTCGCAGCGTGACGAACCGCGGGATCGCTCCCGCCATGGCGATGCCCGCCTGGTAGCTGTCGTAGGTCGGCTCGAGGACGATCACCTCGTCGCCGGTGTCGCACATGCCCAGCAGCACGGAGGCCAACGCCTCGGTCGCCCCGGCGGTCACCAGCACTTCGGTGTCGGGGTCGTAGGAGATCCCGTACCAGCGCTGCTGGTGGGCAGCGATCGCCTCGCGGAGCACCTGGACCCCTGAGCCGGGCGGGTATTGGTTCTGACCGGAATTGATCGCATCCACCGCGGCATCGAGTACCGCGCGGGGTCCGTCGTAGTCGGGGAAACCCTGGCCGAGGTTGATGGAGCCGGTACTGAGCGCGAGCCCCGACATCTCGGCGAAGATCGTCGTGCCGAAACCCTGGAGCCTGGACGTGAGATATCGAACGCGATCGACCATCGGGGCGAAGCGTAGAGCGCCGGGCTCAGCTGTCCGCGGCCAACTCCACCTGGAGGGCCAGACGCTCCGCCGGGTCGTCGAGATCCATCCCTGCCACCTCGACCGCCCGTTTGAGGCGGTACCGGAACGTGTTGTGGTGCATCCCGAGCCGATCGGCCGCGGTGTTGATGTCACCGAACTGGTCGAGGAACGCGCGCAGCACCGGCACGTAGCTGGTGTTGCGTGCCGCGTCGGATCGGCGGAGCATCGCGAGTCGCTGGCTCATCAGCTGCGGATGCGCTTGGAAGGCGGCCACGGCCGCCTCGAGCAGCGCCAGGTGGCGGACATCGCCCAAGGTGGCCGCGCTCGGCGTCGGGCGGCGAGAGCTCAGTGCGAGCACCCGGTTGGCCTCCCGGCACGACGCGGGGACGTCGGCGGTGACCTTGATCGCGGAGCCGATCGCGGCGAGCACCGGGTGATCGAGGGTGACGGCGAGCAGCCGCCGAAGGTGTTCGGCGATCCTGCGCAACTCCGGCTCTGGGCGGTTCCGGCGCAGGACCACGTAGGCGGTGGTGTCGATCAGCGTGCCCTCGGCGTCGTGGGGCACGTCGGGGTCGAGCAAGGCCAACCACAGCGCTCGCGCGATCGTGTCAGCGAGCTCACCGGGGACCGAGGTGCCCGTTGCGACGGCGAATGCCAGCACACGGGACCCGGGTTCGACCAGCTCCTGACGGCGACGGTCGCGGGGGCCGCGCTCGAGCAGGTTCCGCAGCTCGGCGGCCCCGATGGGCTGGGCCCAGCCAGCGTCGGCCGACGTCGAGCGCATGATCCGGCGATGATCACCGGCGAGCCTGGCCTGGAACGCGTCCCAGTCGGAGTCGGGCTCGATCGCGAACACCGCGATTCGTTGGGCTGCGCCGAGGGCCCGGATCATGTGGGCTTCTCCCGGCGGCCACGTCTGGGGGATCACCACTCCACACGCGCCCGATCTCCCGGCTGCGGTGAGCACGCTCCACTGCAGCGGACCGGGTCCGTGCACGACCAGTTCACCCGGCTCGATGTCCTGACCCGGGTCGAACCTGACCACGGCATCGACGGTTCGCTCGCCGAGCGACGAGAGGTGCAGCCACTCGGCCGACGCGAGCGCGCCCGTCGACGCCAGCTCGCGCAGGGTGCAGCTGGCGGCCGGATGTCGCCGGAGCTGCTGCTCCACCCGTGGTCGGATGTTCATCTGCATGCTTGCGCCCAGTCTGCGGATGTACCGGACAACCGTAGCGCAGGAGGTCGGACGAGGGACGGTCAGCTGGCCACTGCACCGGGGAACTGGAGCAGGAGCGTCTGCTCGTTCTCGATGATCACCTTCACCTCGGGGGCCGGGCGGAGTTCGGCCACGTCGAGCACCCGGCCGTCACAATCTGTGAAGGTGTCCGAGTCCGGGGTCAGCTGCACGAAGCAGTCGGTGCCCTCTCGATCGGCGGGGAACGGGCGGTACACCTTCCAACCGCGGTTGTCGGTGGATCCCTCGTGGTCGAGCACGACCGATTCGTCACCGTCGGGATCGGTCGGGTCGGGGTAGAGGTGGGGCCCACCTCGCCTCGATGGAGTCGACCACCAGGTCGATGCGGCCGACCTCGAATCGAGTGTCGCCGAGCCGGACCCGTTCGCCGTTGTCCGACACCCACGCGGCGGCCCCCCAGAGCACCAGGCCGAGCACGGCGAAGAACGCCAATCCCGCGAGCACCGGCACGACGGCACGGCTGAAGGGCGTACGGAGCTCGGGGAGTTGCACGGATCCATTCTGGCGCTGGTTGGGAGGGGTCCACCGCGACCGTTTAGCTTTGCCGTCTGTGAAGCGGCCGTATCGTGTGGTGGTGGCCAAGCCGGGGCTCGACGGGCACGATCGGGGCGCCAAGACGATCACCCGGGCGTTCCGCGACCATGGTTTCGAGGTGATCTACACCGGGCTGCACCAGACCCCGGAACAGATCGCCGAGACCGCGCTGCAGGAAGACGTCGACGCCGTCGGCCTGTCGCTGCTCTCGGGCGCCCACCTCACCCTGTTCCCCCGGGTGATGGAGGAGCTGCGCAACCGGGACCTCGACGACGTGCTCGTGTTCGGCGGCGGGGTCATCCCCGATGCCGACGCCCGTGCGCTTCAAGGAGCAGGGCGTGGCCGAGATCTTCGGTCCGGGTTCGTCGCTGAAGGCAGATCGCTGCGTGGCTGGAGCGGCGCTGGACGCCCGGTCCTGATCACCGCCGGATCACCCGTCATCGGCCGTTTCACGATGCAGAGCGCAGCCGCACACCCAACGACGTCTAGGAGGGCAATGAGTGGACCTGTTCGAGTACCAGGGCAAGCAGTACTTCGCCCGGTTCGGGATCCCGGTGTCGCCGGGCGGCGTGGCCCTCACGGTCGACGAGGCCGTGGCCCAGGCCGAGGCCGCCGGCTACCCGGTCGTGGTGAAGGCCCAGGTCCAAGTGGGCGGGCGCGGCAAGGCCGGCGGCATCAAGCTCGCCGACAACGCCGACGAGGTCCGTCTCCACGCCGGGAACATCCTCGGCATGGACATCAAGGGCCACGTCGTCAAGGTGCTCTGGGTCGAGCACGCGTCCGACATCGCCGAGGAGTACTACGCCTCGTTCAGCCTCGACCGCGCCGCCAAGAAGCACCTGCTGATGCTGTCGGCGCAGGGTGGTGTCGAGATCGAGGCGGTCGCCGAGTCGAACCCCGACGCCATCGTCATGCTCCACATCGACCCGGTCGACGGGCTGTCGCTCGAGGCCGCTCGCGACGCCGTGCTCGCAGGCCAAGCTCAACCCGATCGCCACCGACGGCGCCGCCGACATCCTCGTGAAGCTGTACGACTGCTTCACCAAGGGCGACTGCGACCTCGCCGAGATCAACCCGCTGATCCTGCGGCCCGACAACGGTGTGCACGCCCTCGACGCCAAGGTGAGCCTCGACAACAACGCCGCCTTCCGGCATCCCGAGTGGGACGAGTTCCGGGCGATGGAAGAGCTCGACGAGCGCGAGCAGCTCGCCCGCACCCACGACCTGCAGTACATCGGCCTCGAGGGCACGGTCGGCATCATCGCCAACGGTGCCGGGCTCGCCATGAGCACCCTCGACGTCGTCAACCAGGTGGGCGGCACGGCCGCCAACTTCCTCGACATCGGCGGCGGCGCCAACGCCGACATGATGACTGCGGCCCTCGAGGTCATCAACTTCGACCAGAACGTCAAGTCGATCTTCATCAACATCTTCGGCGGCATCACCCGGGGCGAAGAAGTCGCCAAGGGCATCGTCGAGGCGCTGCGCCGCGTCGAGCTGCGGGCGCCGATCGTGATCCGCCTCGACGGCACCAACGCCGAAGAGGGCCGCCAGATCCTGCTCGATGCCGGCATCCCGGAATCGAAGCTGCAGAGCAAGTCGACCATGCTGGAAGCCGCCCGCGCCGCGGTCGCCATCGCCAACGGGAGCAACTGAGATGGCCATCTTCGTCAACGCCGACACCAAGGTGATCGTCCAGGGCCTCACCGGCGGCCAGGGCAAGTACCACGGCCTGCGCAACCAGGCGTACGGCACCCAGATCGTCGGTGGCGTGACCCCCGGCAAGGGTGGCACCGACGTCGAGGGCATCCCGGTGTTCAACACCGTCGCCGAGGCCGTGGCCGCCACCGGCGCCACCGCATCGTTCATCGCAGTTCCCCCGAAGGCGGCATCGGCCGCCATCCTCGAGGCCGCCGCTGCCGGCATCGCGTTCATCGTGTGCATCACCGAGGGCATCCCGGCCCAGGACGAGGCCCGGGTGTTCAACACCCTCGTGCGTGACTACCCGAACACCCGCCTGCTCGGCCCGAACTGCCCCGGCATCATCAGCCCCGGGAAGTGCAACATCGGCATCACCGCCGGCGAGATCGCCCAGCTGCCCAGCGCCGCTGGCCCCAACGTCGGCATCGTGTCGCGCTCGGGCACGCTCACCTACCAGGCGCTCTACGAGCTCAAGCAACGTGGTATCGGCGTGTCCACGTGCGTCGGTATCGGCGGCGACCCGGTCCCCGGCACGAACTTCATCGACTGCCTCAAGGAGTTCCAGGCCGACCCCGAGACCCACGCCATCATCATGATCGGCGAGATCGGTGGATCGGCCGAAGAAGAGGCGGCGGAGTTCATCAACGCCAACGTCACCAAGCCGATGTCGGCCTACATCGCCGGTGTCACCGCCCCCGAGGGCAAGAAGATGGGCCATGCCGGCGCCATCACCTCGGGGGGCAAGGGCACTGCGGCGGGCAAGATGGACGCGCTTCGCGCCGCCGGCGTGAAGGTCGGGCCTCAACCCCACCGAGGCCGGCGACCTGATGGCCGAGATCGTCGCGTCGCTCTGACCGATACCCAGTACGTCGCGTTCCCTCCCCTGTTTCAGCCGTTCGGCGTCGGCCACCTGGCCCGCCGACCGGAAGCGCCCGAACCGGGGAGGGTTCGCCACGTTCACCACTCTCGCCAACCTCGTCAGGTAGCCGCGTAGGCGTCGTCAAGCGTCGTCGAGCCGGCGGCTGACCGTTGCTCGCAGGCGTTCGATCACCGCAGCGGACTCGACCGTCACCGATCGCCAGGTGAGGCGCAGGACCTGCCAGCCGGCCGCGGCCAGCACGGCATCGCGGTGCCGGTCCGTTTCGAACGCCAGCCGACTCGAGTGGAACTCGAACCCGTCGCCCTCGATCACGAGTCGGGCCGCCCGGTGGGCGAAGTCGACCTCGTAGCCGAGGAGCACAGGGTGGAACTCGAACCCGTCGATCCGGGCTCGCCGCAGGAGCCGAGCGATCTCGACCTCGAGAGCGCTGTCGGGGACCGCGTCGTCGAACGGCCAATCGGCCAACACCTCACGCAGGAGCCCGATGCCGTGGCGGCCGCGCACCGAGTGGCGGGCGACCAGCGCGTGCGCCGCTCCCGGCGTGACGAGTCGACGAACGGCGAAGTCGGTGAAGGTGGCGGGGACGTCGCCAGGAGCGACCGAGCCGAGGTCCACCAGGGTTCGGAGCGGATTGGTGCACGGGATGCCCTGTCGCCAGCTCGGGTCGAGGTCGTGCGGTGCCTTCGTCCGGTGGATCACCATCCCGGCGCGTTCTTCCAATCGGCGCCGGTGCGGCACGAGGACGTCGACCGGTGTCACCCCCGGCTGCCACGAGACGGGGGCATCCCACAGCAGAGCGGCAGCCCGATGGGACGCGAGTGCACCGCCTCCGGCGCTCCATGCCGCGGCGAGGATGCGTTGAGGCTCGGTCGCCTCGGCGTCGGCGAGCCGTGACACGCGGGGATGGACCCGGATCAGTTCACCCCGCTGATGGGCGAGGTTCCACTGACGATTCGAGATCCCGGACGCACGAGCAACGGATCGCTCGACGACGCCGTGGCGGGAGAGGGCGCTGAACATGCCACCGATGTGTGCGCCCCCATGTGCCGGGCGGCAACCATCGCTCGATGGCTTCCACGCCCGGTCGAAACCATCCCGAGCCCAGCGTGTGCTGGGCGGCGACCGGCGCCTGGGTGGCGTTCCCTCCCCTGTTCACCGCCGTCGACGCATTTGCGCAGGTCGAGGCCCTCGACGCGACGAACAGGGGAGGGAACGCGACGTCTGAGGTGACGCCGTGACCGGTCAGCCCGGCGGGGGAGGCGGCGGGGAGGCGCTCGGCGGAGGGGGAGGAGGCGGGGAGGCGCTGGGCGGGGGAGGCGGCGGCGGTGACGCGCTCGGCGGGGCGGGAGGCGCCGGCGGGGCCGGGGGCGCCATGCCAGGCGGGGCCATGCCAGGTGACGGCGAGCCGCCCACGTTGAACGCACCCTTGAGTTTGTCGATGTCGGTCAGGTCGCCGACGTCGCCGCCCGACTCCTTGAACCCGAGGAACGCTCCGCCGGCGCTGACGAGCGCGGCAAGGAACGCGAGGAACAGGCCGATCTGGCGCTCGAGGTCGACGTCTCCCTCACCGTCGAAGATCATGCGCAGGAACACGAGCACTACCGCCAGCGCGGCGCCCAGCACCATGGCGAGCGGCCACGGGATGGTGGCCGGGAGCTTGGCCACGCCGGTTGCGCGCAAGACCGTGATCACCGCGATCGCGACGAGCAGGACGAAGGGAACGAGTCCGGTGAGGAAGTAGTGGCTCCCTTTCCACCCGACCGTCCCGCCGAGACCGGTGTCGATGCCCCACCACTTCATGAAGTATGCGATGAAGAACACGACTCCACCGCCGACTTTGAGCCAATCACTGGTCTTGAACTTCGACAGATCCATATGCCCTCCCGCGATCATGGCGTCGATGTGCTCACCGGCGATGTCGACCGTACACCTGCACCCGACCGCGGCCGAGCCATCTCGGCGACACCGGTGCGGCTTCGGAGCCACGGGTGGCGGGTGGCCTACAGTCGAGCGGTGCCCACCGCCCTGCTGTCCGTGTACGACAAGACCGGCGTCGTGGAGCTGGCGACTGCGCTCCACGAGCTTGGCTGGAAGCTCGTCTCGAGCGGGGGGACCGCCGCGGCGGTGGCTGCGGCCGGGATCCCCGTCACCGACGTCGCCGAGCTGACCGGCTTTCCCGCCATCCTCGGTCATCGGGTCGTGACGCTGCACCCAGCAGTACACGGGGGGCTGCTCGCCGACGTCGCCGATCCCGCCCACGTCGCCGATCTCGAGCAGTACGGCATCGAGCCGATCGCACTCGTGGCTGTCAACCTGTACCCGTTCTCGAGTCAGCCGGGCATCGAGCTCATCGATGTCGGTGGCCCGACGATGGTGCGCGCCGCCGCCAAGAACCACGCCCACGTCGGGATCGTCGTCGATCCGGGCCAGTACCCGGCCATCATCGATGAGCTGCGGACCGCCGGAGCATTGAGTGCGTCCACCAAACGGCGCCTGGCGCGCGATGCCTTCGCCCACACCGCGGCCTACGACGCCGCGATCGTGACATGGTTCGACGAGACCGAGCCCGGAGCCGCTCACGACGAGTTGCCGCGCTCGATCCATCTGGCGCTCGAACGGGTGCAGACCCTCCGCTACGGCGAGAACCCGCATCAGGAGGGTGCTCGCTATCGCGCGGCCGGTCGCCGGAGCTGGTGGGACGATGCAGTGCAACACGGCGGCAAGGAGCTGTCGTATCTGAACCTCTACGACACCGAAGCCGCATGGAAGCTCGTGCAGCGGTTCGGTTCGGCGGCGTGTGTGATCGTGAAGCACGCCAATCCGTGCGGCGTGGCGATCGCCGAGGACGACGACGTGGCGGCGGCGTACGTGGCCGCCAACCGGTGCGATCCGGTCAGCGCGTTCGGGGGCATCGTCGCTGTCAACCGCACGGTCACCCAGGCGATGGCCGAGGCGCTGGCCCCGGTGTTCACCGAGGTCGTGGTCGCGCCCGGGTACGAGTCCGAGGCGCTCGCCATCCTCGTCAAGAAGGCCAACATGCGGGTGTTGACCGCTCCGGTTCCGTACGGGACCGAGCTCGACCTGCGGGCGATCGATGGCGGGCTGCTGGTCCAGCACGTCGACCGGGTGGCGACCCGCAGCGACTCGTGGCGGGTGGTCAGTCGGGCCCAGCCGACCGCCGAGCAGTGGCGTGACCTGGAGTTCGCCTGGCAGGTGTGCGCGGTGGTGAGCTCGAACGCCATCGTGCTCGCCAAGGATGGCCAGGCGTTCGGGATCGGCGCCGGCCAACAGAACCGCCTCGATTCGGCTCGCATCGCGGTCGAGCGGGCCGATGGCCGCGCGAGGGGTGGCGCAGCAGCCAGCGACGCGTTCTTCCCGTTTCGGGACGGGCTCGATGCGGTGGTCGGGGCGGGGGTGACGGCGGTGATCGAACCGGGGGGCAGCGTGCGTGACGAGGAGGTGATCGCTGCCGCCGATGAGCACGGCGCCGCGCTCGTGTTCACCGGCGAACGCCACTTTCGCCACTGAGGAATCCTTCGGTCTGAGGGGAGTCCGACCCGAAAACGGGGGCTTCGGTGGTCGACCGCTTGAACCCCGGTCGAGATCGCCGATACCTGACTTTGTGAAAACGACGAAAACCATCCGGGCCAAGATCGTCGCCGGATTCCTCGTCATCGCGCTGCTCGGCGCTGCATTGGGGATCTACGCGCAGCTGCTCGTGAGCGACGTGCGAGTCGAGACCGAGCGCCTCGTCGACGATGGCGTCGCCACCCTGCAGCAGGCCGGTGAGGTCCAGCACCTGATCGACGACAGCGTCAACCAGGGCACTTCGCTGTATTTCGTCATGCAGCTGGCCACTGCAGGAGTGCCGCTGGAGACCCCGGTCGACGAACAGATCGAGCTGTTCACCACCAGCCAGCGAGCCGCGACCGATGGTCTCGAGGGGCTCCTGGCCACCTCCGACGGTCTCAGCGACGAGGCCCGAGAGGTGCTGAACCAGGTCGTGCGCGTGAACAGCTCCCTCTCGCGAGCGGCCGGCGCGCTGTTCGGCACCGACATGTTGGTGCTCGACGACACCGCCCCCGAAGTCGATCTGGTCAGCGATGTGTCGGCGGCGTCCGGCCTGATCGCCAGCCAGAGCCAGTACTTCGCCGACTTCCGCGACCAGATCGCCTCGGACGCGGCGAGTCACGCCGACTCGGTCGTCGCGGTCGAGGAGAACGCCAAGCGGATGCTCACCGTCGTGATCGTCGGCCTTCTCGTGGCAGCCGGCGTGCTGGGGCACCTGATGGCGACCCGGATCTCGCGGCGCCTCCATGAAGCGTCGGCGATGCTGTTGCGAGCCGCCGACGGTGATCTGACCCTCCGGATGGAGCAGACGGGTGACGACGAGGTCGGACAGATGGGGCAGGCGCTGAACCAGACCCTCACCAACACGAGCGACATGATCAGGGCCATCGACGGATCGGCGGGACGACTCTCCGAGTCGGCGGCCGCCGTGGAGCGGCGCGCCACGTCGGTCGTCGGTGTGACGCAGCAGGTGAGCCGAGACACCGCGGCGGTGACCGAGGGCGTCGAGCGGGCGGGAGTCGTGATCGGCCTTGTCGCGCACGGCACCGAGGAGATGGCCGCATCGATCCGCGAGATCGCCGAGCGGGCCCAGGGCGCCTCATCGACCGCGGCATCGGCGGTCGAAGAAGCTCATGCCACTCGCACCATCATCACCAAGCTCGGCGACTCTTCGGCCGAGATCGGCGAGGTGCTCGCGCTCATCAAGAGCATCGCCGAGCAGACCAACCTGCTCGCCCTCAACGCGACCATCGAAGCGGCTCGGGCCGGTGAGGCCGGTAAGGGATTCGCGGTGGTCGCCGGTGAGGTGAAGGAGCTGTCGAACGCTACCGAACGCGCCACCCGCCAGATCGCCGAGCGGATCCAGACCATCCGGGGCGACAGCCTCGACGCCATCGCAGCCATCGGCCGGATCGGGGTCGTGATCGACGACATCGCCGGCGCCCAATTGTCGATCGCCTCGGCGGTCGAGGAGCAAAGCGCGGTCACGAACGACATCGGGCGATCGGCGTCGGAGCTCGCCTCGATGGTGGCGGAGATCACGGCGCGGATCGAGGACGTCAACCGGGCGATCGCGACCGCTGGGACGAGTGCGACGGCGAATCAGACCGATGTGCGCCAATTGCTCGAACTGAGCGCCGAGCTGAAGGGCTTCGTGGGCAGGTTCCAGCTCTCGGCCTGAGCGGCGGTTCGGAGCGTGATGCCACCGGGAACCAACGAGGTCGCGTGATACTGGGGGTTTCGGCCATCCGCCGGAGCCCGTCATGCCGACCCGAACCAGCATCTCCACCGTCCCGTATCTCCCCGGCCTCGATGGCCTTCGCGCGCTCGCGGTGCTGGCCGTGATCGCGTATCACGCCGATGTCTCGTTCCTGAAGGGCGGCTTCCTCGGCGTCGAGGTGTTCTTCGTCGTCAGCGGGTATTTGATCACTCTTCTGTTGCTGGCTGAGCACGAGCGCACCGGGCGGATCTCCCTGCGGGGCTTCTGGGGGCGCCGGGCCCGCCGCTTGCTGCCCGCCCTGTTCACGATCATGGCGGCGGTCGCCGCGCTCTCGACCTTCGTGCCATATCTGCGGAGCTCACTCGCCAAGCTTCGCGACGAGCTGGTGTGGGCGGTGCTCTACGCGTCGAACTGGTTCCAGATCATCGACGACCAGTCCTACTTCGAAGCCCAGGGTCGGCCCCCGCTGCTCCGCCATCTGTGGTCGCTGGCCGTGGAGGAACAGTTCTACGTCGTCTGGCCCTTGATCATGGTGATCATCCTGCGGCTGTTCCGCGAGCGGCTCCCCGCGATCGGCCTGGTGTTCGCGAGTGGTGCGGTGTTGGCCTCGATCTGGATGGCCGTGCTCTATGACGCGGCCGATCCGAATCGTGTCTACCTCGGCACCGACACCCGCGCCGGAGGGCTGCTGCTCGGAGCCGGCTTCGCCATGGTGTGGCGGCCATACGCGGTGATGCGCAGTCCATTGCGACGCAAGGGTCATCTGATCGACGTCATCGGCATCGCCGGGATGCTCGTGCTCATCATGACGCACAGCGTGTTCCGAGACGTCGTCTACACCGGCGACGGCGTGCGGGGTTATTCGATCCTGTACCGGGGCGGGTTCCTGCTGGTCGACCTCGCGACGCTGTGTGTGATCGCCAGTGCGACCCATCTCGGATCGCCGTTCGGGCAGCGGCTGCTGGGGTGCGCTCCGCTCCGTTGGCTCGGCACCCGCAGCTACGGGCTGTACCTGTGGCACTGGCCGGTGTTCCAACTCACCCGACCGGGTGCGATCGAGGACGGCGGCGATCTCGCCTGGCCATGGTGGAGCGTCATGGTGCTGCGGCTGGTGATCACCATGGTGTTGACCGAGCTGTCGTTCCGGCTGGTCGAGGTGCCGATTCGCACCAAGCGGTTGAAGGGGTGGGCCCGCATGGTGGTGCGCGGGATCGGATCGCAGAACTCCGAGCGCCGCCGACGCCTTGCGGCAGGAGCGCTGGTGTTCGCGCTCGTGAGCGCGTTCACCGGCTTCAGCGTGGCCACCGCGAAGGACGCCCCGACTGCGATCCAAGCGAGTCTCGACGCCGGCCGCGACGCAGTGACCGAGGTCGACGATCTGCTCGGCGCGGCGGCCGAGGGAGCGGCCGGCGGCCCCACCACGATCGGGCGGCCCGTCGTGAGCACCCTTCCGTTGACCGAGCCGCCGAGCTCCGGCGACACCGCCGCTACCACCGCGCCCACCACCGTGCCCGAGACCACCACCACGGGGGCGTTCGCTCGCATCCCGATGTTCGCAGTGGGTGACTCGGTGATGCTCGGTGCCGCCCCGAACCTTCAGGAGCAGGGCATCGTGGTCGATGCCCGCGTCAGCCGGCAGGCCACCGAGGGCGTCGACATCGTGCGCACCCTGCTCGACAACCAACTGCTCGGCGACGTCGTGGTGGTGCACCTCGGCACCAACGGCCCAACCACCAAGGAGCGGTTCGTCGAACTGCTCACCTTGACCGCCGACGTTCCCCTCGTGGTCCTCCTGACGGTGAAGTGCCCCAAGCCGTGGGAGGGGGCCGTGAACGCTGCGATCTACGACGTCGCGGATGAGTTCCCGAACGTCCGGCTGCTCGACTGGAGCGGACTGTCGCAGTCGGGCATCGCCCCCGAGAGCGTGTTCTACGGTGACGGCATCCATCTCCGTGAAGAGGGTCGGGTGTTCTACACCCAACTGGTGATGGAGACGATCCGACAAGGTTGACGATCGATGGGTGCAGCGTGAGCGTGATCGTCGAGTTCACCGGGCTCCCGGGCTCGGGCAAATCGTTCCTCGCCGCCGCACTGGTGGACGCGCTCAGCGCGACCGGTGGCCCGGCCGAACTCGCTTCGGCAGCTGTCGGCCCCGAGATCCCCAGGCTCCAGCGCCTCGCCCGGAAGGCCACGCTGGCTGCTCGGGCTGCGGTCTCGGCGCCACGGTCCACCGCTGCCGCAACCGTCGCGATCGCCCGCTCGGGACAGCCGCTCCAGCAGACCGGGCGCCGGGTCCAGAACTGGCTGGTGACGAACCAGCTCCAACGTCAGGCGCGTCGCCGGCCAGGGGTACACGTCTTCGACCAGGGGCTCGTCCAGGAGCTGCACTCACTGGCGTACCAGGGCACGTGGCGGGGGGCGTTGCCGACGGCGGGCCCGGGTCCTGGCCGGCTCGGGCCCGATCTGCTCGTCGCGGTGCGCGTGCCGGCCGAGGTCTGCGCAGCACGTCTGGAACGCCGGGTCGACGCCAACTCGCGGCTCGACCGCATGACGCCGCCCGATCGTTGCGCCTGGCTCGCGGCGCGCCACGCTGAACTCCTCGAGATCACCGAGGCGTGGCTCGCCGCCCACGGGACGCTGGTTCCCACCCGTCTGCTCGTGCTGGTCAACGCGGACGACAGCCCGTCAGCCCTGGCCGAGCTCACCAGGCAGATGCTCGCAGCCGTTCGAGCTGTCGGGTGAGGCCGTCGCGCAAAGGCACCTCGGGTTCCCACCCGAGCAGTTCGCGGGCCCGGTCGATGCATCCACCGGTGCGGCGGACGTCGCCCACCTGCGCCGGGCGTCGTTCGATGTTCAGCTCCGAACCGACGAGCTCGCCGATCAGCTCGATGAGCTCGATCATCGTGATCGATTCGGAGCCGGCCACGTTGATGACACTGCCCGACGGCACCGAAGGGTCGGCCGCGGCCCGGGTCGCGCGAGCGACGTCGCCGACGAACGTGAAGCTCCGCACCTGGGAACCATCGCCGAACAACGGGAACGAACCACCGGTCACCCCCGAGGTGATCAGGCGGTGCATGCCCATGTCGGGGCGCTGGCGGGGGCCGTAGACCGTGAAGTAGCGCAGCGCCACGGTCGGCACCCCGAAGTTCGCGGCGTACGTGTCGCAGAGGTGTTCGGCGGCGAGCTTGGTCACCCCGTACGGGCTGTGGGGGCGGGGGACGTCGGTCTCCGAGCTCTCCCCTTCGACATGGTCGCCGTAGATCGACGAGCTCGACGCGTAGACGAGCCGAGCCGGATCGGGGCGACGGTGGAGGGCTTCGAGCACTCGCTGGGTGGCGAGCAGATTGTCCTGCACGTAGTTGTCGAAGCCGGCCGCCCACGATGCCCGCACACCGGGCTGGGCCGCCAGATGGAACACCGAGTCGACGCCGTCGAGCAGTTCATCGAGATCGGTGGACAACAAGTCGCCTTCGACGAAGCGGTAGCCCGCCCGGCCCTCGAGCTCGGCCACGTTCGCCCGCTTGATCGAAGGTTCGTAGTACGGGCGGAACGCATCGAGCGCGATCACTTCATCGCCGGCATCGAGCAGCTGCTCGCTCAAGGTGGTCCCGATGAACCCGGCGCCGCCGGTGACCAGTGCTCTCATGGCTCGCTCCTCGTAGTGGTCGTGGGATCGATCGCAGTGCCGGCGGGATGAAGGATCTGGGCGAGCTGGTGGCTGAGCTCGCTCGGCGTGGAGAGGTCGGTGGTCAACCGCGTGACCGGCAGGCCGAAGCTGCGCAAGTGGAACACCGTGCGTTCGAGGTCGAGGCGCTGCATCCTGATCTCGGCGATGGCGCGTTCGGCTGACGCGTCGCGCAAGGAGTGCGCCTTGGCCCTCGCCCCGATGCGTTCACGCAGGACGTCGTCGTCGGCGTCGAGCACGATGACGGTGTCGAGCAGTCGAGCCCAGGTGGTCACCTGGGTGGTCCACCACGAGGTGCCCCGGCGGGCCGAGGAGCACCCGGCCAGCCGGGCGAGGGTGTACACCGGACCCTGGTCGATGACGGTGATCTCGGCGCGCTGCGCCGCGGGAGCCAGCAGCGGCTCGAACGCACCGAGCCGCACGCACCACCGTGCGATCTGGCGAGTGCGCGGCGGCCGGCGCCACGCGACCGACGCACCGAGCAGCGACCGGCCGCCGGCGAACGTGGTCGCGGCTCGGAACCGGTGGACGCTGGCGGCCCGAGCAGAATCGACCACCTCGACATCCCCGCCTCGTTCGAGCTCGGAGAGCAGGGTCGACTTCCCGGCCCCCGGCGGACCGACCACTTCGATCAACCGACTCACAACGACTCCCACACCGCTCGCCGTACGGCGAGGACGACCTCGTCGAGCTCCTGCCCCGCGTCGATCACGAACGACGGCACTGCCGCCCAGTCGGCGGCGAACACCTCGGCATTTCGCGACGCCACGAACTCGGGGTCCTGTTCGGGCCGGCGGGCGACCGCCCGATCGGGGTGCACCCGCATCACCACGAGCACGTCGGGCGGCGTGATCTGGCGGTAGGCGGCGGTCTCCATCGCGGCGAGCCGACGGGCGAGCTTCCCGGCCCCCGGCATCGTCGCCACCGCAGCACAGCGAGGCCCGTCCATCCCGATCAGGTCGAGCGGGTACCGGTCGCAGACCGAGATCCCGCCTCCGGTAGCGAACCGCCGTGCCCGGGCGTAGGTGCGGCAGCGGTCGCGCCCGTTGAGCGTGTGCCACAGCGCCCACACGTGCCCCGGGTACGGCGCTCCGGCGCCGGTGGCTGCCGCGGGGAGTCGGGTGGCGCCGAACAGCCCGACGACCCGTGCGGCCCGAATGATGGTGCGCACTGCGTGGGAACCGGGTGAACGGGGCGGCTTGCCGAGGTGGAAGCGGCGGGTGTCGAGATCGCGGCCCATGCCAGTGGTGAGCGCCTTCACCACCGATGACTTGCCCGAGCCGTCGCCACCGACGACCCCGATGAGTGCGCCGCCGATGTCGAGCCGCTTGCGGGTCTTGCGCCCGAGCACCTTGCGGACGAAGGCGTGGCGGAACCGGCGGGTGATCTTGAGGGTCGTGTTGACCGTCACGCCGAGCCGGGCCTGCGGCCGCAGCGCGGCGTCGAGCCGGCGGGCGACCAACGCCTTGGTGACCGGGGAGACCCCCGGTTGGATGGCTGCTCGACACTCGGCGAACAGGCCGGGTTCGAGGAACGGGAGATGCTCCGCGAGGATCGCCGACACCGTGGTTTCGTCGATGCGTTCCGTGAGCCAGACCAGCTCCCGGTGCTCGCTCGCGCCGAGCGATCCCTGTGCCATGAGCGTGGCGTCGAGCGGGGCGTGCTTCAGCATCATCCGCACCACGAACACGACGAACTCCATCTCGGGCGAGGGCAACCGGAACAGCTCGTCCTTGGTGACGCTGTCGAGGTAGGCCCGCTCGATCGGGAGGCGCACGTTCTTGGTCATGTCGTCGCCGAGCACGAGCTGGTAGTGGGCGTGCACGTGCACCAGCCGCTCACAGGCCGGATCGAGTCCGTACCAATCGTTGACGCCGGGCAGGAGCTTCGCCGGCGGGAGGTGGGCCGGCTTGAACCCCAACTGATGGAGGATCTCGGCGAACTTGCCGGCCGACGCCCGATCGATCAGCAGATCGAGGTCGTTCTCACCGTTGGCCGACTTGGCGATCGCCTCGTTGCTCTTCCAATGGCAGTACACGACGCCGTCGCGTTCGAGCGTGTGGCACAGCGACTCGACGAGCTGGAGCGGCGGGCTGGTCATCGGGAACTCCTCGAACGTTGGGGCGGGAGGGCTGCGGATTCAAAGAGTCGGGGGCGGGGTCATCGGCGGTTCGGGCGACCGGATCGAGCGGAGCCGCGGTTGACCACTCTGTGGGGTGGGGATGGCGTCGAGGCGGAGGTGGCGGCCGGCCCGAACTCGGAGTCGTCGTGGTCGTGCTCGTCGTAGTCGTGGAAGTCGTCGTGTTCATCGGTGTCGACGAGGCCGATCGTGCGGTCGTTGCCGGCACCGTCGATCGCCGGCTCGACCGTCGGGCGGGTGCGCCGGCGTGACCCGAAGCCGGCCAGTCGGGCCTTCAGCTGGGCGCGTAGGCCGGGTGCGCCGATGACGACGAGTCCGTCCACATGAACACCGGCCGCCCTCAGCCCGGCGAGGAACCCGAGATCGGCGCGCCGGAGCCCGCCTTCGTCGACCACCATGAGCATCACGTCGACCTTCTCGCTGATCAGCGCGAACTCGGCGATCGTGCGCCGTACGGCGATGTCGAACACGATCATCCAGGACTCGTCGGTGCCCTGCGCGGTGCGCTCGATGGCTCGCGGGGTGAGCAACGCCGCGTTGGGCACCGCCTTGTGGCCGTTGGGGAGCACGCGCAGGCCCTGCACGGCGGTCGGGGCGTAGCTGGGACGGGCAGCCTTCGACGACTTGATCAACTCACTCACGCCCGGTCCCGAGATCGAACCGCACAGCTTGTGCAGCGACGGATGCCGGAAGTCGAGGTCGACGAGTGCCGTGTCGGAACCCTCCAGCGCGAGGGCGACCGCCAAGCTGGTGGCCACCCCCGACCGGATCTGGACCTCCGGCCAGCTGACCACGGCGATGCGGCGGGCCCTCGAGCCGGCTCCCGCCTCGCCGGTGAGGGAGCGCACGTGCAGGTACGCGGGGGCGACCGCATCGAGCCAGGCCGCTGCGTGGGCATCGCCCTTCATGACCCCGTTGGCCATGCGGCTCGGTACGTCCATGGTCCGGTTGATGGTGGTCACGACGGGTGCCACCAGCGCCAGCTGGTTCGCTCGCCGGCGAGCGAACGATTCGGTGGCCAGCAGCAGCCCCGAGCTGAGCAGGAATCCCATGCCGCCGGCGATCATCGAGTTCACCGGTGTGTTCGGCGACACCGGGTTCGGGTCGGCCCGCCCGGACTCGGTCTGGACCTGCACGAACGGGCTGAGGTCGGCGGTGACGGTGATCAGCCACTTGCTCACGGTGTCGGCCCGCCGAGCCGCTTCGACCGTGGTACCGGCGGTGGCGTTCACCTCGAGCAGCAAGGTGCGAGGGACCAATCGGATCGTGACCGCTGCCCGCAACGCCTTCCAGCCACCGACGAGGTCGAGCTCCTCGGCCGCCGGTTCGAGCACGGCCGGTCGGCGGCCGATGTCGGCGAAGGTGAGGGCGAGCTGTTCCTTGGTGACCCGGTCGGCGTCGGGCACGTTGCCCTCGGTCGGGTCCTGGGCGGTGAGCACCGTGGCGACTGCGCCGTAGCGCACGGGGAGTCCGAGGCTCACGACATATCCGAAGAACATGGCGACCACCGTGGCGCCGACCACCACCGCCCATCGACGCATGATGATCGAGGTGACACTGCTGTAGTTGGTGGGGTCGTTCATGGTGCGCTCCTGGGTCCGCCGAGTTCGAGCGTGGGAAACGGCCGTCCCGCGGCCGCGGTGTAGATGGGCACGTAGGCCCGGTGCATGGCATCAAGACTGAAGTGGCGCTCGACATGGGCGCGGCCCGCACCGCCGAGTTCGGCGCGTTCGGGGACCGTGAGCGCGGCGAGCACTCGCAGATGTTCGGCTGCGGCCGAGGCGTTGCCGACCGGGAACAGGCGCACCGCGTCCAGTCCCTCGCTCAGCTCCCGATGCGGCGGGATATCCGTGAGCACCGCGGGGCACCCGCACGCCAAGGCTTCGATCACCGCAACCGGAAGGCCCTCGCCGTGCGACGCCGACACGCACACGTCGCTCGCCGCGAGCTGCCGGTACACACCGGCGCGATCGACCAGTCCCGTGAACGTGGTCCGCTCCTTGATGTGCTCCCGAGCTGCGGTGGCCTCGAGCTCGGCCCGCAGCGGGCCGTCGCCGACGATGACCAACTCGAGGTCGTCGAGCCCGAACGCGGCCACGGCATGGATGACGGTCGCCACGTCCTTGATCGGCATGAGGCGACCGAGCACGACGACACGCGGAGCATCACTGGTTCGGGGGGCCGGCGGCTCATCACCACTTCGGATCGCAGCATCGATCGCGGTGAGGTCGACACAGTTGGCCACCACGTGGCTGCGGCCGCGGATCAAGCGGCGTAGCAGGCTCGGCATGCTGGACCGCGCCGACTCGCTGCAGAACACGACCTGGGGGAACCAGGGGAACGCCAACGCCATCAGCACCCGGTTCTGGGGCTTGTAGTTCCCGTAGGAGTTCTGGACCGTGTAGACCGCGGCGGCGCGCCGTTTCCAGCGCCGCGTTCCGGCCAACACGGTGAGCAGGATCACGGCAGTCTGTGGGGCATGGACATGGATCACGTCGTAGTCGTGCGCTCGCACCGCGGCCGCCATCGTGCGCCATCCGCTGCGCAGGCTGCCCGTCCCCTGGTAGGAACGGATCGAGGGCGGGATCGTCAGACTGCTCGGGCGGAACGAGCAGACCGTGATGTCGCGTTTCTCGGCGAGTGGCAGGCAGTGCTCGTTGAACTGCCCATTGGTCGGCTGCACCTTGTAGATGACGTGCAGCACCCGCAGCCGTTCGGTGCCCGCCCCCTCATCGGTGGACGTGGCGTCAGTGGGTTTGGCGGTGAGCTCGGTCATGGCGTTGCTCGCAGACGACGGATTCTGTCGGGGGAGAGCGGCCGGGCCGGGGCCTCGACGATCGGCAGCGGATCGTCCGCCTCGGCCGGCATCGCGAACAGTGCGAGGCCGAGGCCGTAGATCAGCCAGTAGTGGCGGTGGATCATGAGCGGTGTTGCCATGAAGATCATCAGGATCCCGATCATCGAGCACACGAAGGCCCAGGTGAGGCGGCGATCTTCACGCAGGGCGGTCCGGTACCGGCGGCGGCGTAGCAGCAGCTCGAACCAGGTCACGATGATGAACACGAAACCGAACGTACCGATCACGCCCACTTGCGCGGTCAAGGCGAGCCACACGTTGTGGGGCGCCTGAGGCGTGGCCCTGGTCTCGTACCACTGGGCGACGAACTTGAAGTTGTCGAGACCGGTACCGATGAACGGTGAGTCACTGATGGCCCGACCGGCCGCGATGGCGAGGTTCTCTCGGTCCTCGAGCAGTTCGGTGGCGTCCTCCCCACCGGCGAACGAACGGGTGACGCGCTCCTCCAGCGTGGCCGGCACCAGCCCCGACAGGAGCAGCGCGCCGACCACTGCCACCATGGACAACGCTGAGATGGTGAGGCGGCGGACCGCACCTCGCCGCCCGTCGACGAGCACCACATATGCCATGAACGATGCGAGCGCCGCGGTGGCTCCGCCCCTGGTGGCCGACGCGGCGACGGCCCAGACGAGCGGGTAGATGACGAGGAAGCCCGTGATCACCGCCCTGCGTCGATCGCCCCGTCCCCACAGCACCACGAGGTGGTGGAGGACGAACGGCAGCAGGTAGGCAAGTGGGTAGCCGAGCCGGTTGGGGTTGTCGCTGAAGAACGCGGCGATGCGTCCGGCCCCCGCGGCCTGCTGCAGCAGGAACGACACGACGATGCCGAACAGCGTGCCGGCCGTCAGTGCACCGAGCATCAGGTGCAGCATGCGTTTCGTCGTCACCACCGTGAGCAACACCGGCAACTCCACGAGCAGGATGAACCCGAACTGGCCGAACTGCGTGATCGCCTCGATCGGATGGGTGGCTCGCAGACAACTGGCGAGGGCGAAGAACAGGAACGTGAAGGCCGCAGGGTAGAACAGGCGCGGGAGCGGCTGGATGCGCCGTCCCGAGCGGATCATGGTGATGGCGGCCGCAGCCAGCAGCACGTCGAACAAGGTGAGGCTCTTGATCACCTTGAGGTCCATGGGCGCGACCAGGGCGCCCACCAACACCATCCGGCTCACGACGTCGCGAGGGAGCCGGGCTCTGCGCCCGCGCCGCGGCCTGGGTCGCATCGCGGCGGTCGTGGCGGTCGTGATCGTCGGCGTCGGCGACTGGTTCATCGGATCCGCCCCGCGAGCGACCGAAGTCGACGTAGGAGGACATCACGTTCGCCGGGCCGCAGCCCGGCGAACCCGGCGACGGCCAGTGCGACAGCAGCCGTCGCGACCGACCCGACCACGAGCACGGGCCATCCGCCCGGAGCCTCGCTGCTGCCTGCCAGCTGCCCGATCAGGAGGAGCACCACGGTGGCGGCCATCGGTCGCACCACGGCCCGGAACTGGGCACCGAGCGGATGCCCGATGGCGCGGCCGACGAGCCACGGATACAGGATCGAAAGCATCGAGCGCCCGACGATGAGTCCGATGCACAAGCCCGAGATACCGAGGTCGAATCGGCCGATCAGCACCGCGGCCAGCCCGAGTGAGATCACGGCCGAGGCCAGACCCACCAGCACCTTGGCCTTGACCTTCAGCGTCAGATCGATGATGAACGCATCGTTGCGGATGAAGCCGAGCTGCAAGAGGCTCAGCATGATCAGCAGCAGCTCGGTGTCGCCGGCGAAGAACTCGCCACCCACCCACAGGTCGACGAACGTGCGGTTCCACATCAGGATCGTGGCCGCCGCTGCAGTGGCGACGAGCCAGGTGAACGCCATCACCTCACCGCGTATCCGCCGCGCTCGCGCGAAGTCGCCGGAGCCGATCACCCCGCCGAGACCGGGTACCCCACCCATCACCAGCATGCTGAGCAGGGGCAGCACCGCCTCGGGGACGAACTTCGACAACGAGTAGACGCTCACCGCCTCGACCGACGCCACCGCGCCGAGCACCACGACGTCTCCGGCCACCATCAACTGGTTGACGAGCTTCCAGAGCATGAACCATCCGCTCAGCCCGAAGAACCAGCGCACTTCGGCTCGATGCGGACGCGCCATCGAGAACCAGGGGACGTTGTGCTTGGTCACTCGCCAGAACAGCGCCCCGGTGTAGAGGGTGTTGATCAGGTTCGCGATCGTGACTCCGACCAGCCCCCAGTCGAGCCAGATCGCAGCGGCCATTCCGAGCCCGCCGAGCACCACCAGCATCGCCGACAACCCCATCCGGCGATACCCGAGGTTCTCGCCCTGGAGGACGGAGCGCGGCAGGGTGAGCAGACTGAGGGCGACCGAGTCGAGCCCGAGCAGCACGGTCGCCCAGCGCACCGCCGTGGTGTGCTCGGACGGGACGTCGAGGGCATCGGGGAGGAACCAGGCGAGGAGCCCGGTCGACAGGAGGAGCACGGGCACGTAGGCCAGCGAGACGATGGCGGCGGCGCCGACGAGGCGCTGCTTCTCCTCGACGTCGTTGCTGTGCAATCGATTGGCGATCGCTGATTGCAGCGCCTGCGCCGACCGGCCGGTAGTGGCCCACAGATAGCCGGTGAGTCGCCACAGCACGCGCCAGACGCCGTAGAGCGTGCTGCCCAGCCCGGCGACCAGGATCGGATTGAGGACGAACTCCACCACCGTGCGAGCCCCGTAGTCGATGCCGCCGGCCGCGGCATTGAGCCCGGCTTTCTTCGACAATCCACGCAGCCGGTCGTCGGGCTCGGCGGTGCTCCGGTCTAGTTGCATCGCGGGTCGTCCGTTGCGGCGAGGGTGGTGCCCGTCAAGGGTGGAAGCGGTTCGGTGCTGCCGGTCTCGACGAGCTCGGCGAGGGCATGGAGCCACTCCTCGACGTTGGTGTAGCCGTCGCGATCGGTGTCACCGTGGGGATCGGCGGGCAGCAGCGAGACTCCGGGTCGCCTGATTCAGTTCCGGCCACCCGCCGACCTGCGACTGGGAGTCGATGATCGAACCGCCTCCAGTGAGCACGTCGTCGACCAGTCGTCGGTCGACGACGTCACGCGCCTGCGGCCGAGCACCGGCCGAGCCGAGCAACCCCTCGATCAGTGCCGCCGGTTCCAGCACCGCCAAGTCTTCGGGCCAGACCGGCGGGGCCGTGACGAACGGGTCGATCCGCGATTCGTTGCGGACAGGGAGCGTGCCCGGGGAGAGGTTGTCGGCCACGAACAGCATCGAACCCGGTGGCACGTCCCGATGGATCTCGAGTGCGGCGGCCGGATCGGTGCCCATCGATCGGCTCCGCACGTACACGTTGCCCACGACGCTCGCACACGTCGGTTCGGCCGCGACCGAGCCTGCTCGCCCGAGGTGGGTGGCCTCCTGGGTGGGATCCCAGTCGTACACGAGGTTGTTGACGACGACGGTGGAGGTGCCCCCGGTCATCTCGGGGTTGCGGTCGGCGTTGTGCACGAAGACGTTACGAAGCACTGCGATCCGCTCGCTCCCGTCGCCGACGAGCATGCCCTTGGAGTGGGGGCCCTTCGGGTGGGTCGAGTCGTCGAGGGCTTCACCGATGAGGTTGTTCGAGAACGTCACGTCGTGAACGCCGGCGTGCGGCCCGACTGCCGAGGCTGTGGCGCTCCAGGTGTTGGTGTTCTCGTCGATGGCCCAGCTGGTGGAGGTGTGGTCGACGACGATGTCGTGGACCTCGGCGCCGCCCGGTTGATAGAGCGAGATCCCCTCGGGGTCGCCGCCGCGGCGGTCGCCGGCCCGAACCCGGATGTGCTGGATCAACCCGTCGTGGGTGCGTATCGACAACTGGTACCCGGCGAGGGTGATGCCCGGCTCGGGGGCGGTCTGGCCGGCGATGGTGAAGAACGGATCGGTCACGATGAGCGGCGATTCGAGCTCGATCGTGCCGGCGATCTCGAACACGATGATGCGAGGTCTGCCGGTGGTGAGTGCCCGGCGCAGACTGCCCTTCCCCGAATCGGCGAGCGTCGTCACGCGGAGCACCGCTCCACCCCGCCCGGCCGGTGTGCGCGCCCCGAATCCACCGAGGCCGGGAACCACGGAAAGGTCCCGCGCGACGGTGTCGGGGAGCTCGCCGACGATCGGTTCGCCGAACGGCAGGACGGCCGACGCGACCCCGATCGACAACAGCGCGACCAGCGGTGCGTTGAACGACGTGGACCATCGACTTCCGCGGTGCGCAGTCGTCGGCGGACCGTTCGAGATTTCCCTCGTGTTTCCAGCGAGCACGTCACCGCCATTTGTGAAAGAGATGCTACGAAGTGCGCCTGATTGATCACACTCTGCGACTTGGTGGACGTTGGCTTTCGTACAGCCTAACGTGTTCTGAACGAGTGGATTTCGTGATTGGCGGGCTGCTATGCGGGCAATTTTCGGTTCGAGTCGACAGAAACGACTCCTTCATCTCACGGTTGCGACCGTGGTCGTGGGCAGCAGCGCGGTGCTGATCGCCCCGCTGGTGCCACACGCGGGCGCGGTTCCGAACGGAACCTACGGAGAGTTGCGCGCTTACGAAGGCGTCGATCTGGATATCCCGCAAATCGGCGGCATCACCTACGATCCCGTACGTGGCCGGCTGATCGTGGCCGACGCGACGGTGACCGACGTCGTGTCGCTCGATTCATCGGTCGATGCCGCCGACGAGCCGGGCTTGGATGCGGCGCCTGACGCCCGCACCCTGTCGATCGAACCGGGAACCGGTCGCGTCGTCGCCGTGACAGGTGAGGAAATGGTCGACCGCTCCCGCGACGGGAGCAGGGGCCGCAACCGGTTGGCGAAAGTGCTCGACGAACTGGTGGCCGCCGAATACGACCAGCGCACCGGGGCGTGGGTCGCGCTGGTCGCCGGCGGCAAGGCACTCGAGATCTTCACGGCCTCCCCCGATTCTGCCGGGGCGAGCTCCACCCGAGTGAAGCTGCCGGGTTCGACCAAGGCCAAGGCGGTGGCGATCAACCCGGCCGACGGGTTGATCTACGTGCTCGCCGATGAGCTGCTCGCCGTCGATTCCACGGGCACGGTTCACAAGACGTTCGGGGTCGAATCCCGCTCGTTGCGGAACGCGGTCGACATGGTGTTCGCCCCGTCGGCCAACACCACCGACGCAGCGGGCACGCAGAGTCTGTTCGTCGTCGAGGCCGCCGCCGGCACCGATGCACTGGTCGAGCTCGCCCTGCCCACGCCGGTGGTGGCCGAGGCCCTCGCCGCCGTCGACGGACCGGCGACCCTCGTCGCCACCCGCAACTTGTCGAGCCTGTCGCCGCCGAGCCCCGATTCGGCGGGCATCGCCTACCTCCCCGGTGAGGATCGGTTCTACGTCTCTGACTCCGAGGTCGACGAGATGACGATCTTCCAGAACGTCAACCTGTACGAGCTCACCCGAACCGGCGCGCTCACCGACACCGGTGTCAGCCTTCCCTGGAGCGACGAGCCCACCGGCGCCGGCTTCGACCCGGCCACCAATCGGCTCCTGATCTCCGACGACGATGCCAACCAGATCACGTTCGTCTCGCCCGGCCCCGATGGGCGCCACGGCACCGGCGACGACGGGATCGCGTTCTTCAACGTGAACGGCACGGGCAACAGCGATGCAGAAGACGTCGCGTTCGACACGCTGCGCCAGCAGGTCGCGGTGGTCGACGGCGTGAACCAGGAGGTCTATCGCTACACGCCCACCGGGAGCTTCCTCGGTTCGTTCGACCTCGGGCAGTTCGGCGCCGTCGACCCCGAAGGCATCACCTACGACGCCGCCGCCGACCGCTACATCGTCGTCGACCACACCAGCGACAACATCTACGAGGTAACCGCCACGGGGACGATCCAGGCCGTCGTCGACATCACTGCGGCCAATGCCTTCAAGGCGGCCGGCATCGAGATCGCGCCGGCCAGCAATGGCAGCGGCGCGGGTCATTACTACATCGTCGATCGGGGGGTCGACAACGACAACGCCCCCAACGAGAACGACGGGAAGATGTACGAGATGGTGCCGCCCGGCGGAGGCGGCCCGGTGAACCAGGCGCCGCAGGTGAACGCCGGCGCCGACCAGTCGATCACGCTGCCGGCGGGTGTGTCGTTGACCGGAACGGCGTCCGACGACGGTCTGCCGTCGAACACCCTGACGACCACGTGGTCGAAGACCTCGGGCCCCGGCACGGTGACGTTCTCGGCGCCGAACGCGCTCGACGACCAACGCCACGTTCTCCACCGGTGGCACCTATGTGCTGCGGCTGACCGCCGGCGACGGATCGCTCACCAGCTTCGACTCCGTCCAGGTCACCGTGGCCAACGCCAACGGAACGACCACGGTCGATGTGGCGATCACCGTCGGAAGCGACGACGTCGAGCAGAACATGACCAACAACACGGTCAACTTGAACAACGCCGATCTCGAGCTCGGGGCCGACGGAACGGTCGCGCAGCAGGTCGGTCTGCGGTTCCCAGGTGTGTCGATCCCGCGGGGTGCCACCATCACCAACGCCTACGTGCAGTTCACCGCCGACGAGATCCCGAACGTGAGCGCCAGCCTCCTCGTACAGGGCCACGCGGTCGACAATGCGCCGGCGTTCGCCAACACGGCGGGCAACGTGTCGAACCGGGCGCGCACCGCGACGCAGGTGTCGTGGAACCCGCCCGTGTGGACCGCGATCGGGGCCGCCGGAATCGACCAGCAGACACCAAACCTGTCGCCCATCGTCCAAGAGCTCGTCAACCGGACCGGATGGGCGTCGGGCAACGCCATGGTGGTGATCGTGTCGGGTACAGGTCGGCGGGTGGCCGAGCCGTTCGAGGGCGGGGCCGCGCTGGCGCCGCGCCTCCACGTCGAGTACATCGTCGGTCCGCCGGTGAATGTGGCGCCGGTGGTGTCGGCGGGTTCGGATGCGGTGGTGACGTTGCCGGCGTCGGCGAGTTTGTCGGGGTCGGTGTCTGATGATGGGTTGCCGTCGAACACGTTGACGTCGTTGTGGTCGGTGGTGTCGGGTCCGGGCACGGTGACGTTCGGGAATGCGGCGGCGCCGGTGACGACGGCGTCGTTCTCGTCGGCGGGTACCTATGTGTTGCGGTTGACGGGGAACGATTCGTTGTTGTCGACGTCCGATGATGTGCAGATCACGGTGAACCCGGTGTCGCCGGTGAATGTGGCGCCGGTGGTGTCGGCGGGTTCGGATGCGGTGGTGACGTTGCCGGCGTCGGCGAGTTTGTCGGGGTCGGTGTCTGATGATGGGTTGCCGTCGAACACGTTGACGTCGTTGTGGTCGGTGGTGTCGGGTCCGGGCACGGTGACGTTCGGGAATGCGGCGGCGCCGGTGACGACGGCGTCGTTCTCGTCGGCGGGTACCTATGTGTTGCGGTTGACGGGGAACGATTCGTTGTTGTCGACGTCCGATGATGTGCAGATCACGGTGAACCCGGTGTCGCCGGTGAATGTGGCGCCGGTGGTGTCGGCGGGTTCGGATGCGGTGGTGACGTTGCCGGCGTCGGCGAGTTTGTCGGGGTCGGTGTCTGATGATGGGTTGCCGTCGAACACGTTGACGTCGTTGTGGTCGGTGGTGTCGGGTCCGGGCACGGTGACGTTCGGGAATGCGGCGGCGCCGGTGACGACGGCGTCGTTCTCGTCGGCGGGTACCTATGTGTTGCGGTTGACGGGGAACGATTCGTTGTTGTCGACGTCCGATGATGTGCAGATCACGGTGAACCCGGTTGGGCCCGGATCGTTCGTGGTGGACCTGAATCTGACCGGCAACACCAACGACGTCGAGCAGTTCCTCACCACCAACGTCGTCGACCTGGCGTCGTCCGACCTCGAGCTCGGCGCCGACGGCGCGACCGCTCAGCAGGTGGGACTCCGATTCCCCGGGGTGAACATTCCGGCCGGTGCAACCATCGCCAACGCCTGGGTGCAGTTCACGGTCGACGAGGTCTCGACCGGGGCGACCTCGCTCGCGGTGGTCGGCGAGGCCGCCGACAACTCAGCGGCCTTCGCGGCCACGGTCAACAACGTGTCGTCCCGACTCCGTACTGCAGCGTCGGTGCCGTGGGTGCCGGCAGCATGGCCGACCATCGGCGTCGCGGGCGCCGATCAACGAACGCCGAACATCGCCACGATCGTGCAACAGATCGTGAACCGTGGCGGCTGGGCGTCGGGCAACGCCCTCACGGTGATCGTGTCGGGGACCGGCCGGCGCACTGCCGAAGCCGTCGAGTCCGGTGCCGCGATCGGGCCGAAGCTCCATGTCGAGTACACCACGGGAACCGGGCCGTTCAACGCCGCTCCGATCGTGGCGGCCGGTGCCGACCAGAGCATCGTCCTGCCGAGCTCTGCCAACCTCTCGGGCTCGGCGAGCGACGACGGTCAGCCGTCGAACACGCTCACGTCGTTGTGGTCGGTGGTGTCGGGTCCGGGCACGGTGTCGTTCGGGAATGCGGCGGCGCCGGTGACGACGGCGTCGTTCTCGACCGCCGGCACCTACGTGCTGCGGTTGACGGCGAACGACACGGAGCTGTCGTCGAGCGACGACGTTCAGGTGGTGGTTGCGCCGGTCGGCGGTTCGCTCGTGCTCGAGGTGGCGCTGAACGGCGCGGCCAACGACGCCGAGCAGTCGCTGACCACCAACGTCACCGATGTCGGTTCGTCCGACCTCGAACTGGGTCAGGACCGAGCGATCGCCCAGCAGGTGGGGCTGCGGTTCACCGGGCTCAACGTGCCGGGCAACGCCACGATCACCAACGCCTGGGTGCAGTTCACCATCGACGAGGTGTCCAACGCGGCGGCGTCGTTGTCGGTGGTGGGGGAGGCAGCCGACAACTCGGCGATCTTCACCACCGCGCTGAACAACATCTCGTCCCGGGCCCGGACCGTGACGACGGTGCCGTGGACGCCGGCCACCTGGCCCACCGTCGGTGCCGCCGGCGTGGGCCAGCGGACCCCGAACCTGGCCGCCGTGGTGCAGCAGATCGTGAGCCGGCCCGGGTGGCTGGCGGGCAACGCGCTCACGCTCATCGTGGCGGGAACGGGGCGGCGCACCGCCGTCGCGTTCGAGAGCGGAGCGGCCCTCGCCCCGAAGCTGCACGTGGAGTACACCCTGCCCTGAGTCGATTCCGCCGCGGCCGTCCGGTTGCCGGGCGGCCACGGCGGCCGCCTCGGTGGCGCGGTCAGGCCGGGGCGGGCCGACGCGTCGTGTGCCAGCGCGCTTCGATGGCCCCTACTGCGGACGCGAGCACCTCGCGGTACGGCTGGTCGGAGTCGAGATCTACGACCGCGGTGACGGGGTCGTCGAAGCGGAGCCCGAGGACGAGGTCGCGCCGGCGCTCCAGGTCGTCCGGATCGTGCTCGGGTCGGCGCTGCTGGGCCTGATCCTGACCGACCACGAGTCGCAGCACGAGATCGGGTCCGTGACGATCGGCATCGAGGTAGGGCCGGGCCTCCCACATGGCCAACCGGCGCCGGATCGGGCCGGCTGAACGCCACGGGTGCAGGAGTGGCCCGTCGTTGATGCCGGGCACCTGTGCCTGCGGGTAGCGATCGGCGATCACGATGTGGCCGGTGTCGCGTGCGTCGCGCGCCCGGCGGAGCTTGCCGGCCTTCTCGATCGACAACGTGATCGCCCACATGGCTCTCGCCCACCCCTTGGGTCCGCGGAGGCGCGAGCTCGCCGAACCCCGTTGGTCGGGTGCAGGAGCGATCCCGCCCGACGCGCCGAGCAGCTTGCGGAGCTGCACGAGCGGCCACCGCAGCGGCGAGCTCGGGCCGTCGCCGCTACCGAAGTAGGCCGCGTCCACGGGAGCGAGATCGGCGAGGGCGATCGGGAGGTCGCGGCACAGGCTCGACTTGCCCGATCCGTCCGACCCGATGAGCACCACGAACAGCCCGGCGGCCACCTAGTTCCTCGGCGTGTCGAGCAACCGCATGAACAGAGCCCGGTACGACGCCAGGATCTCGTCGCGGCTCCAATCGCCGAGCTCGATCTCTCGTTCCTGACGCGAGCCTCGCAACAGCAGATCGAGCACTTCGTCGGCTGCCGCCAACACGTTGCCGGGCTCCACCACCCGGCCGCTGGCCCCGAAGCGCAGCAGCTCCTCGACCCCGTCGACGTCGTAGGCCACGAACGGGAGTTGGGCGGCGACAGCCTGGACGAGCACCTGGGGGAGTCCTTCGGCGTTGCTCAACAGCACGAGCACATCGCTGCCGGCCACGAGCATCGTGGGGTCGGCGACGTGGCCGAGCAACACGGCGTCGTCGGCGAGGTCCATCTGGGTGAGCAGTCGGGAGAGGTCGCCACGGAGCGGGCCATCCCCCGCCACGACGAGCATCGGCGGTTCACCCTGGGGCCAGTGGAGCAGGACCTGTTGGAGCACCACCGGCAGGCTGAGCACGTTCTTGCGCGCCTCGAGGCTGCCGAGGTACACGATCCACGGCCGCTCGACAGGGAGCTCGAAGGCCTGCGCGCAACGGCTGCGCGATGCCGCGTAGCCCGTCGACGGCGTTGGCAGCCGTGCCGCGCTGCGGATGATGTGGAGCTGATCGCGCTGGATGCCGTTGGCCGCGAAGCGCTGGGCGAGATCGGCCCCCACCACGGCGTAAGCGGTGGTGTGGCGGGCCATCATCCGTTCGGCGAGCTTGAACGCAATGGTCTCCGTTCGGGAGTAGCCGGCGCCGAAGTTGGCCATCGACAGCGAATGGATCGTGCCATGGGCCACCCGATGGCGGGCGGCCAGCCGACCGACGAACCCGGCCTTGGACTGGTGGGTGCACAACAGGTCGAACCGGTTCGCCGACATCAATGCCCGGAGCGCTCGATACGCGGTGAAGTCCCGGCCCGGATGCGGGGCTCGTTGCAGCGCGGGTTCGACGGTCACCGCGGCTGCGGGGAACTCTTCCGACAGGCGCTCGGCGTCGGAATCCCGGCCGAGCACCACATGGTGGTGACTCCCGGCCATCGCGTCGATCATGTCGCGCAATCGCTGCTCGGACCCACCGCGTGCGTACCGGGTGCAGACGTGCAGGATCGACGCCCGGCGTTCGAGGCGGTCGGGCGCGAGGTCGGGGACCGAGGCGATGTGACTCGCGCTAGTGGGCGTCACCGCGGCACACGATCAGCCGGGGAAGGGTGGCAAAAGCGATGCGCAGGTCGCCCAGGAGCGTCCGGTGCAAGACATGGTCGATGTCGAGCCGGACCCGCTCGGCGTAGGGCATGCTCGAACGCCCTCCGATCTGCCACGGTCCGGTGAGGCCCGGGCGAACTTGGAGGAGCACCGGGGCGTAACCGCCGTAGCGCCACAACTCCTGGGGCACGAGCGGCCGCGGTCCCACGATGCTCATCTCTCCGGCGAGCACGTTGAACAGCTGGGGGAGTTCGTCGAGGCTGCACCGCCGCAGGAACCCCCCGATCCGCGTGACCCGGGGGTCGACCGGGAGCTTGTAGATCTCGGCGAACTGCCCCGAGCGCGATCGGGTCGTGCTCGAGGAGATCGGACAGCAGTTCCTCGGCATGGTCGACCATCGTGCGGAACTTGAGGCAGGTGAACGACCGGCCATGCCGCCCCAGACGGGTCTGGCGGAACAGCACGGGTCCCGTCGAGGTGCATCGCACCGCGAGTGCGACTGCCGCCATGAGCGGAGCGGTGACGACGATCCCGATGGTGGCCAGGACGACGTCGATGACGCGTTGGCCGCCGTCGAGGCGGTGGCTGCGTCGTCTGGCTCGCTCGGTCAGGTAGATCCGAGCATCAGGGGACAGGTCGGCCGCGTACGACGCCCGCAGGACACGTCCGACCGGCGGATTCGTCGTTGGACTGTTTGTCGGATGACGAGCGTCGATCCTTGGGGCAATTTCTTTCGTCCGGCCAAGCGATGGCGCTGTTTCTGATACCACGAACTGAAGGCTCACCTGACCTCCAGCTCTCGCGTCGCCCGCTTCACTGCTGCCTCCCCTTGTTCAAACGATCGGTCGGCGGACCTGTCGCCGCAATGCGTTGCTCCCACCACCCAAAGTGATATCGAGTGGTCACCGTCTCGGCTTGGATGCCCCTGTTCTCCAGTGCTGTGCGCCACACTCATGGCCCGCTACGGCCATGACAGCTCCATCTCGCGCATAGCGTTTTCCTTGTCGTGGTGGCTCAGCGGGCCCGGATTCGGCCCAATAGGCCGACCCCGAGAATTCGCTTCACCGACACCTGTTGTCCGCTTGGAGTTCGACTGTACGTCACGCTCCGTGTTCTGTAAACCGGCGATTCACATCGTTCACACGCCGGACTCATCCCCCAATTGCCATCAATGAGTGGCCAGTCGAGTGCCCTGCGTCGGATTGTGACCCAGTGCGAAAGATGCGACCTGGCTGCGCGCGCTTCCCGTCACGCTCCATGGGCCAAATGACCTAAGCGTCTCCCCCAGCGACCGCCTGGCGTGGTCGAGTGAGCCTGTTGAGCCGCATTGCTTGTCAGATCTTGAGGAATATGACCTACGTTTCGGCAGCCGATCCAGCGCTCCCGCCGCCGCATGGCCGGCGTTCAGGGCTCGGCGACCACCGTGTCGGCTGGTGTCGCGGAGGAGTCCTTGGCCGGCACCTCGGCCCGCCCGGCCTGGCGCTGGTCGGCGGACACCTGCCGACTCCTCGCTCGCTCGGCGCCGTAGTACGACGCTCGATGTCGCCGCGACAGCAGCCCGGCGCGGCGCAGAGCGGTCACGGTTCAGCACGGCGCCCAGCAGCCTGACGCCGGCCCGGTCGAGCTCGTTGCGCACGCTGAGCAGGTCGGGGGTCTCGGTACGCCGACCGTCGACGACGACGATGACCCCGGCGGCCGAGGTGGCAGCCGACAGGGCGTCGGCCGCGGAGCCGAGTGGCGGGGTGTCGACGATCACGAGGTCGTACTCCTCCGCGAGATCGGCCAGCAGCGACGTGAACCGGCGTGACCCGAGCAGCTCGCCGGGGTTGGCCACCGGCGGGCCTGCCGTGACGAGGTCGAGCCGATCGGAGCCTGGGATGCGGACGGTTCGCAGCTCGTCGGTGGTGCCCGACAGGTAGTCGCCGAGGCCCCGGTTGTTGGCGACGCCGAAGAGCCCTTCGAGCGAGGGGCGACGGAGATCGGCCGACACCAACGCCACGGACTGGCCGCCGAGCGACAGGGCCAGGGCCAGGTTCGCCGCAGTGGTCGACTTGCCTTCGAGGGGATGGCTGCTCGTCACGACCACCACCCGCACGTCGTCGGTTCGCGCGATGAACAGCAACGAGCCGCGCAAGCGGCGGAAGGCCTCCCGGGCCTGCTGCATGCCGGCGCTCGACCGGCCGTTGACCATCACGAGCGACCAGGCGCCCCGGCGGTAGCGCCAGCTGAACCGGGGAACGGCGCCCATCACCCGGCCGCCCAGGGCCAACTCCACGGCCCGGCTGTTCTGCGCCCGGCGGTCGAGCCGTTCCCGGGTGAAGGCGAGCACGCTGCCGACCGCGAGCCCGAAGATGCCGGCCACGATCCAGAACGCCGCGTCGGGGATGCCCTGGGGGGACGAGGGCGGGTTGGCCGTCGACAGCACCTTGCCGGCGGCCTGCCCTCCGTCGCGTAGGCGGGTGAGGTCGGCCACCTGGACCCGCAGGTCGCTCAGGCGGTCCTCGTCGAGCTTGATGCGGTCGGCTGCGGCTGCACGGTCGGCGGCGAGCGGGGCCAACTGCACGTTGCGGTCGATCGATTCGTCTTGGGCTTCGAGCGCCCCGATCTGGAGGTCGAGGTTCTTCACCAGATCTCGGTCGGCGGCGATCCGTCCGCTGACTTCTGCGACCTCGGCGGTGAGCGACCCGAGGTTGAACGAGTAGTGCTCGTCCTGCGCGGCGATTCGCTGAGCGGTGTAGACGCTCACGTAGGCGTTGGCGAGGTCGGCCGCCCGAGCGGGAGATGCCGATTTCGCGGTGACCTCGATCACGTTGCTCTCGGGCACGTACACCGCGTCGACGGAGTCCCCCGCCACCCATTCGTCGAGGCCGAGCTGATCGATCACCGCCGCGCCGACCTCGTCGCTCAGCATGATCTCGGCTTCGGCCTCGAGGTTCGGGACCACGAGGCGATCGTCGACCATCCCCGCGGGGGTGGATCGGAGCAGGACCTTGGCCGAGGTCTCATAGACGTCGGTGCGCTGCCGGGTGAAGGTCACCGACGCGGCGAGTGCGAGTGCGATGCACAACAGCACCAGCAGCCGTCGCCGCCGGATGGCTTCGAGGTAGTCCTCGAGGCTGGCGACGGAACGCTCGGGTGAACCGATCTCAGGGTCGAACTGCATGCGGGCCTCGCTGTCGGTCGATGCGGGTGGGGACGAGAGATGAGAGGAAGTCGCGCCGGCCGCGCCCGGCGGTCGAAACGGCCACGACCGACAGCAGGAACGGCAGGCCGCGCATGATCACCCCAGGCTCGCTGATGCTCTGCAGGAGCACGTAGCCGGCGAACACCAGCGGGAACAGGCCCGCGGCGCCGTCGAAGTAGCGCACGACGCGAGCACCTCGAACGATGAGCCGCAGGAAGAGCGCAACCGAGATGGTGGCGCCGATGATCCCGAGATGAATGGCGTGTTCGAGCACGGCATTGTGGGCGTGGGGAAGCAGTCCGAAGCGCAGGTTCAGATCCCGCGCCGGGCCCTTCCACCCGGTGAAGTACCCGGACCACCCGAATCCGAGCAGCGGTCGCCGGCTGATCTCGGGCACCATCGCCGACCAGATCTCGGTTCGTCCCGTCAGATTCTGATCGCGATCGAGCGCCGCGGTGATCACGTCGAGACGGTTCACCGCCACCGCGACGACCGCGGCCGCGCCGGCGATCATCGATACCGCGACCACCGCGTACAGCGTGCGTCGAGCCCGGAACGCCGAGAACAGCAGCATCATCAGGGGGATCGCGATCATGGTCACGAGCGCCGTCTTGGAGTCGGTGCGCAGCACCAGGTAGCCGTTGAACACCGCCATGGCGTAGGCCGGTACCCGGAAGCGCCGATAGATGCGCCCCGCTAACAGCAAGAGCATCAGCCCGAGCGCACAACTGGCGCCGAGGTTGTTGCGGTGGTCCATCACACCGATCCAGCCACGGGCGCTCGTGCCGTACTCGGGGCGCAGTGTGGCCAGGCCCCAGTGGAGCAGGGCGCCGATCGACGACACGATCGCCGCCAGGCCGATGATCTCGCCGAGGCTGAAGCGGATGACGAGCCAGTACCCGAAGGTCGCGACGACACACAGCGAGACCGCGACCTGGAACGTCTGGTTGGGGACGACTGACCAGAGGGCCGAGGCCACGGCGAGACCGAGGAACGCGGGGAGCAGCGGTTCGGCGCGCGCCACGTCGACGAAACGCAGGGGGTCGCAGCGAAGGTTGACGAACGCGAACGACGCAGCGAGCACCAGGATCAGGGCGAGCAGGTTGTTGGCGGCGGGGGCATCGCGCACCTCGGAACCGAGCGGCACCTTGACGAGCCAGAACTGCGGCAGGTTGTAGCTGGTGATGAACATCACGGCGAGCGCGACGAGCCGTTCGGCCCGGCCCGGCCGGATCTGGGCGCTCGAGCGCGGTGCCACTGCCGATGTTCAGCGCCCGAATGGGGCGAGCAACGGGGGCCATTGCCTGCACGTTCATGTTCCGCCGCTGACGCAGCTCCGGAGCGTCACCCGCCCGACAGTAGCCGTTCCCACGTTGGGCACCGGTCGTTCACGCTACGTGGCACCACTCGGTGTCGATCGACCGGGCGACGGATCGTCAGCCCGAGATCAGGCGGTCCTCAGCTGGTCGTCAACAAGGCGTCGTCGTCACGCACGGTGCCGGGGTCGAGCACCGCCAGGTGCGCCGCCCGAACGGCCGAAACGGGCATCGACGTCTTGAACGCGGGGAGCGGGTACAAGGTCGTGATCGGTGCCGTCGACGGGGTCGGGGTCGGGCGTGCCGCATCGCGAAGGGCGACGGCCTCGCGGGGCCGGGTGGCCGGGGAGTGGTCCGCTCCATCGAGGTGTCCCAGGCGGCGGCGCAGCGTGGCCGCGAGCGCCTCGCGCAACTGGTCGTCGGTGCTGCTGAGGAGGAGACGGAATCCCACCAACGGCCGGCTCTTCAACACGCCGGTCATCTTCGCGGCGAACGGTCGATCGGACGACTCGTCGGTGGCGAGCGACCATTCGACGTGCAGCGCCCGGGGGAACCGCTTCATCCGGCGGGCCGAATCGAGCACGGCGGAGACGGTGGTGAACCGCTGCCCGTCGGCTTCGGCGACCAGGGACCAGCGAGCGGGTTCGTCGCCATCGAGGAGGGCGTCGGTGGCCTCGTTCAACTGTCGTTCGATCGTCCTCAAGACATCTGTGGGTCGTGCACCCCGCACCCTGATCGCTGCGCCCTCCATGTCACCCACAGTACGCCGCGACCACCATCGGTCCCCGTGATCCTCTTGGTTCATTCCGGTCGGTTCGCCAGCGCTCCATCTGCCATCCGCTGGGTCGCCGAGAACCGTTCAGGGAACGGTCTGGGCACGAGCCGGCGCCGCGTGACGCGTGGCTCATGCTCGCTGACGGCGTCGCCGCGCCGCAGGCTGCTGCACCGGCTCGTCGAGGTCCGCGTTGCTCGCGGTGTCGTCCTCGCTGTCGTCGAACACCGAGACGGCCCGGTGGGCCCGGCTCGCCTCGTTCTCGGACGTCCGAGGCGTGGTGACCACCTCGTCCGTGGCGACCGCCTCGAGGGGCGCTGTGCTGAACCCGATCTCGTCGGAAACCCGACGGCTGCTGTGCAGGGCCACTTGGCCGGCGCCGTCAGCGCCCTTGCGTCCACCGATGTGGTACGAGTACTTGCTGCGCCGCTTGAACACGCTGTTGCGCTTGGTGCGGTCACGGTTGAGCACCGCGCCGAGCAGGGTGATGCCGGATCGATCGAGATCGTTGCGGATGGCGAGGAGATCGGTCGTCTCGGTCCGTTTGCCGTCGACCACCAGGATGACTCCGTCGGCGCGGCTGGCCGCCGACAGGGCATCGGCCGCCGCGTTGAGCGGCGGGGTATCGATGACGATGACATCGAACTCGCGCTTCAGCCGGTCGAGCATGGTGTCGAAGCGACGGGAGTTGAGGAGCTCGCCCGGGTTCGGCGGAACCGGCCCGGACGGCAACACGGCCAGCGTCTCGAACCCGTCGAACCGCTCGGTGCGCAGCGTCTCGGACTTGCCGCTGAGGTAATCGGAGACGCCTCGGCCGTTGTCGATCTCGAACAGCCGCTCGAGCGACGGCCGGCGGAGATCGGCCGAGACGAGCGCGACCTTCGCGTCGCCGAGCGCCAACGCGACCGCCAGGTTCGCAGCCGTCGTCGACTTGCCTTCGAGCGCTTGGCTGCTCGTGACCACGATGACCCGGGCACCGTCGGCGCGGGTGAGGAACTGCACCGACGAGCGCAGGCGGCGATACGCCTCGCGTGCCGATTGCAGGCTTCGTGCCGGGCGGTCGTTCGCCATGACCAGGCCCCACTTGCCGCGCCGGAAACGCCAGCTGAACCGAGGGACCGAACCGAGCACCGGCCGACCCACCGCCAGTTCGACGTCACGCGAGCTCTGGGCGCTGCGGTCCAGCCGTTCGAGCAGGAACGCCAGCACCACGCTGCCGAGAAATCCGACGATGCCGCCGAAGGCGAGCAGCAGCCAGTTCGGCAGTCCTTTGGCGTCGGTGGGTGTCTTGGCCGCGGCGATCACCCGTGCCGCCGGAGCCTGGACCTGCTGGGTCCGGGCCAGATCGGCCCGGCTGCTCAGCAAGGTGTTCTTCCGGGTCTGGTTGATGCCGAGCTCGCTCGACACCTTGGCCCGTTCGTTCTGGATCTGGGCCAGCGCCGTGCCGCGCTCCACCGAGTCGCTCAGGCTCTGCCAGCCGGCGGCCTGGTTGTCCCAGTAGGCGATCTGCTCCTGGAGCTCGGTGATGCGGGGCTCGATGAGCGCCAGTTCGTCGTCGACCGAGGCGATCACCGTGCCGTAGTACGTGGACTGCCCACCCAGCCGGTCCTCCACGTAGGCGGTGGCATACGAGCTGGCGAGGGCCGCCGAACGGGTCGCGCCCCGTGAGGTCGCGGTCACCACGATCACGTCGCTGCCCTCCGAGTACCCGGCCGAGACCCCGCCGTCGATGGCCGCCTCGGGATCGGTCGCCGTGGCCGCCGTTCGGGCGACGCTGCCGATCTGGTCGCTCAACAGGATCGAGGTCTCGCGCTCCAGGTTGGGCGCCGCGAGGGTTCCGTTGTTGCCGCCGGCCGGCGTGGGGTTCACGAGCACCTGAGCGGTCGCTTCGTAGATGGGCTCGCGCTGGCGGGTGTAGGCGAGAGCGAGGCCCAGCACCACGAGCGTGCCGATGAGCACGAGGAGCTTCCGGCGGCGGAGCGCCTCGAGGTAGTCCTCGAGGCTGGCGACACTGCTGGCGGAGTTGGTTGGAGCCGGTTCGTAGAGCAACGCGGTGACCTCTGGATCAGGGGGTGGACAGCGGATTGGGGCGGCGCAGGCGACTGGCGCTGGCCGGAACGGCCGACAACGACGACGGGCGCATCGCGCCGCTCGCCGCGAGCGCGCCGCGCCGACCTGGCGTGGCCGCGGCAACGGCCACGACGAACATCAGGAAGTGGGCATCGGGGGCGACCACCCCGAACTCGGTGATGCTGGTGATGAGCAGATACCCGCTGAACACCAGCGGGAACAATCCCGAGGCGCCTCGGTAGAAACGCACGATGCGCGCCCCGCGGATCATCAACCGCAAGGTGATGAGCAGGGCCAGCCCCGCTCCGACCAGACCGAGGTTGGCGGCGTACTGCAGCAGGGCGTTGTGGGCGTGGGCGACCTGGCCGAGACCGAGCAGGTAGACGGGCCGGGCCGGTCCCCGCCAGTCGTTGGTGAAGAAGCCGTTCCAGCCATATCCCCACACCGGACGTTTCATGATCTCGGGCACCATCGCGGCCCAGATCTCGGTGCGCCCGGTGAGGCTCGCATCGCGGCTGAACTGGGTCGTGACGCGCCCGAGGTTGCCGACCGCCAGCGCCGCGGTGGCCACCACGGCAGAGGTCATCGTGATCGCCACCGCGCCGTACAACGTGCGACGGGCGCGGAACGCGACGAACACGACGGTCATGACGGTGGTGCCGATGGCACCGATCAGCGAGGTCTTGGAGTTGGCGTTGAGCAGCATCAGCAGGCAGGCGGCCGCGGTCGGCGTAGAGCGGGAGGCGGTAGCGGCGATGGATCCGGGCGGTCATCAGCAGCACCAAGATGGCCAAGGTGAGGTGACGCCCGAACACGTTGCGGTTCTTGAACACCCCGACCCACGATTCGCCGGTGGCGCCGTAGGAAGGGAGCAGCTTGATCACGCCGAGTTGCATGACCGTGCCGATGACGAACGCGATCGATGCCAGCCCGAGCACCTCGTGCAGCGGGAATCGCACGACGAGCCAGAGTCCCACCAGCATGATCGCCGTGAGGAGGACGCCCTCGCGCAGGGTCCCGGTCGGGTCGGGACTCCACGCCGCCGAGATCACCAGCAGTGCGATGAACGCAGTGAGGAAGATCTCCTGGCGGAGCAGTTGCAGGAACGGCGCGGCGTTGAACCGGATGCTGGCGAGTGCGAAGAAGATGGTGGCCGCGAGCAGCAATGCCGTCTGGGTCAGCGCGGAGTCGCCCTGCACCTCTTGGCCGAACGGTTTCACCATCCAGATGGTCGGCATGTTGTAGGCGAGGAAGAAGATCACGATCACCGCGACCGACCGCTCGGCTCGACTGCTCGGCACCGTGGTGAGGGCGTCGGGCCGGACGCGCAGTTCGCCGGCCGCCGGGGACGGCCCGGTGGTGCCGGCGCGTTCGAGGACCGTGCTCATCGCCGGAGACGGGGGGCCCGCAACCACGCCATGTCCCTCCGCCCTCCTGTCCCGCTCGTTGCGGAACGCACTCAGGCGGCCCGCTTCCGCACAGGAATCGAGCGTAGTCGGGTGCCTCCTGCCGGGCAGCCGGTCGGCTGAGGGGAGTGGTCGCCACCGGCTGAACGGGTCGAACGACTCAGGTGCTGCGCGTCATGACTCCGGAGCAGGCATCGCGCTCGTCAGGCGCGAGATCAGCGACACGAACTCGGCCGCGGTGCGACGGTGGACCGCCAGCGACGTGCCGTAGGTGTCGGCGATGTCATCGGCAGGGTTGTCGCCGAGCAGCTCGTGGGCCGAGCGGGCCCGGGCCAGCGATGCACACCAGTCGTGCGGGAGCCCGGGGTCCCGGGCCGGCCGAGCCACCCGGACCAGCTCCTTCAACGTGAACGTGCGTCGCCACACCTCGTTGTCGAGCAGGGCGATCTCGCGGGCGTGGGCGCGTTCCATCACGATCACCAGGTCGGTTCCCTCGCCGGCGAGGATCTCGGCGCTCGCCCGTCGCGGGCGGTGGTCGGCGAGGTCGACACCGAGCTCGCGGCCGGCCGTCACGGAGTGCTCGTCGACGTCGAGACTCGTGCGCATGGTGCCGGCCGAGCCGATCTCGGCCGCGATGCCCCGAGCTTCGAGGTGCTTGCCGAGCAAGGAGGCGGCGAGTGGCGATCGGCTGATGTTGGCGGTGCACACGACGAGGATTCGAAGGGGTTCGTGCGGGTCGCGGGATCGCGCCGATCGGTCGGTCGGCGCGGTCCGATCGTCAGTGGGAATGGCCGTCGCGGCCCGTTGGAAACGGTCGTCGACCTCGCCCCGCGGTGCCACGACGCGCATCGTCTCCTCGAGGATGGGCTGCTGACGAGGCCGCCCGACCAGCCGGCCGAGTCCGCTGCGTCGCATCCTGAACATGTCCGCCGGGCTGTTCATCGAAGCGCTCTCTCCAAGGGTGAGACCACGAGAACAGTCACGGTAGCAGCGGCCGATTCCGCGCGGTCCTGGTCGTTGTGCCCATCGGTGCTCATGGGTCGACCGGGCGAAAGGTCGTGGTCCGGTCGGTGGTGGTGGCCACCGCCACCAGGGCGCTTCCGTCGTCGGTGGTCACCGTCGCGGTGAACCCGTCGGCCTTGCTCAGCGGCTGTTGGACCCACTCCAACGAGTAGGGCACCGAGGTCGGGAGGGAACCCGCCAGCTCGTACTCCACCACCACGGTGGCGCCCGACGGGATGATCACCTCCCATTCGACGAAGTTCCAGCCCAGCTCGGTGCCAGCAGCCGCGTCGCTCGGAGTGACCGCGACCCCATCGACGCTCACACCGGTGACTTCGTGCGGTGTGTACAGGGTGACGTAGGAACGGTTGGTCCCGGTCGGGTCGCCGATCACGCTGCCGATCACGTAGTCGGGGAGCCCACTCGACGGCGCGGTGTTGGTGAGCTCGACACGCGCCTGGGCGGTGATCGCCCCCGTCGACGAATCGAAGGCTGCGGTGTAGGTGATGCGGCGGTCCAGGAACGCGTCGAGCTTGTTGCCGCCCGAGTTCAGCTGCGTCACCGCCAACGCATCAGAGGGGGCGTCGAGCTCGAACGAGCCGGCCGCCCCGACCGATTCGAACACCGACTGCACGAACGGGTCTCCCGACCACATGCGCAGGTGCCCGGATGCAACGGCGTCGCCGAGCGTCCGCAGGAACACCACCGGGTCGATGTCGGGAGTGACGAGCAGTTGGGCGAACGCGGCGCGCGCCGCTTCACCGAGCAGTTCCCCGCGTTCCTCGTTGCCGATCGCGTCGACGAGCGCGTACTGGTCGCGCTGGAGGTAGTTGACGACGTTGTCGGCGCTGAGCACGGTCGGAGGTTCACCGACGCTGACAGGACCCGTGATCCGTAGGAGGGCGGCGAGCCCGCTCGGGTCGATGGAGATCACGCCGTCCACCGGTTCGGCTCCGGTGAGCGGGTACAGCTCGGCCATCACCTGGGCGACGCTCGGGAAGTCGGGTGAGATGGTGACGAGCTGCCACCACTCGGGCTTCGCGGGAGCGCCGCCGCCCCCTGCGCCGAAGATCCCGTATCGCTCCAGGTATTCGGGTGGCCCGGTGATCACGCGGGCCGCCGGGTCGGCCGATCGGTCGAGGAGCTCCCTGGTCCGCCCGACCTTGGAGAGCTCGAGCTGGCCGGCATCGATCGTCAGTTCGGCGAAGTTCCCGAGGTGACCGCCGCCCGGGCGGGCTTCTGACGGCGTGACGAACGCGACGAAGTATCGCTGCGACTCGTCGGTGCCCAGGAGCACCGACGCTGCGCTGACCGAGCGGCTCATCGTGCGCAAGCGGGGCAGGTTCTCGTCGAGCTCCGCCTCGAGTTCGTCGAGCCGTTCAGTCACTGGAGCGGCCAACCACTCCGATCGGGAACGCGTCAAGCGGCGGTCGAAGCGATCGGTGGCCACCACGAGCTCGGCCAGCGGCGGAGCCATGGCATCGATGGCGCTCACGTCGAAGCGCCCGCCGGTGAGCCGAGCAGTGCCAGGGTCGATCCGGGCCAACGTCCCATTGGCCACGGCCACCAGATCGGCTGCGCCGTCGGCCAGATCGGCCGCCGCCCGTTGGTGTTGGGCGACCACCGGCACCAACAGTCCGGGCTTGGTCCACAGGGCGTCGAGCCGGGACGCACCGTCGGCCAGTTGCTCGCCGGCCCGCTCGAACAAGGCCCGCGCCCCGTCGACGTCGCCGTCGTCGAGGGTCCGCAGTGCGAGGCGTACGTCGTCGGTGGCCGAGGCGAGCTGGTGGCGCGAGCGCACCATCGCTCCGGCGGCCAGTCCCGAGAAGATGACGGCGAGCTCCACGGCGAACACCGCCCCGTAGCCGACGATCCGCTTGGTCCGGCGCGAGCGCGGCCGCAGCCCGGCCACGGCGAGCACCACGAACACGATCGCCGCGGCGATCGCCGACCCGCCGAACCCGCCGATCTCGGGCAGGTGCAACGCCCCAAGGCCGATGAGCCCGGCCGCCACGGTGGACGACTCGACGGACGTCCGGCGCCGGAAGCTCGTCACCGCGACGAACACGGCTGCCACCAACGCTGCGGCGGCGACGAGGGGCCGGTCGAGCGCGAGCGCGCCCACGCCGGCGCCCAGGGCCACGAGAACGGGAGGCGACGCGGTCCCGCCGAGCCAGGTGGTGATCCCGATCGCGAGCGCCACCAGGGCAGCGTCGACGAACCGACCTCCCGTGGGTGCGGGCGCCATCGCAGCTCCCGCGAGTGCGGCAACCGCGATGGTCAAGCGGACGTCCGGCTGCCGCGATCTCGTGGGCTCAGGCTCACTCATCGTGTTGCCCGCGGGCCACTCTCGCCACGCTGGGTCGACGCCTTGGGTTGAATGACCTATCCATGGCGTTCGTCCGACGTCCTATCGTGAAGGCGTTCATCACCGCTGGTCGGCGTAAGGTTCGGCAAGTCAGGTGGACGGAGCCCCAAATCCTAGGCGGGGCCCATCGGTGGGAGGTTGCAGTGCAGCGCATCACGAAACGGGCTCGGGCGGCGATGTTCGCAACGGCGGCTGGTGTCGCCGGTCTCGGCGGCCTCGCGATGTCGACCATGGCGTCTGCGACCGTGTACCCGCCCGACACCGGCACGGCCGCCCCAACGACCACGGCGGCGACTACGACCACCGTAGCCACCACCACATCTCGTCCGGCCCAGGGAACGGCGCCGACCTCCACACCGGGCCAAGGCACGCCACCCACCGCGCCGCCCGGTAGCGGCGGCACCACCACCACGGCGGCCGTGGGCGGCCTGGGTGCGGTGGCTTCGACCACCATCGACCCTGCGGTGTTGGCTGCCGGTGAGCTGCCGTCCACGGGTTCCAACACCGACACGCCCGTCAAGATCGCCGTTGGTTTCCTGGGTGCCGGCCTCACGTTGGCGGTCGTCGCCAATCGCCGCAAGCGCCCCGCCGCCGCCAGCTGACCGTCGCCCGCCCGTCGCAGCGCCCCGCCGCCGCCAGCTGACCGTCGCCCGCCCGTCGCAAGCGCCCCGCCACCGCAGCCTGACCGTCGCCAACGCCCGGCCGTCGCCTGACTGCCAATGGACGGTTCCCCTCGCTGGCGCAACGCTGGCTGCGGTCGAGCCGATGTAGATACAGCGGTCGATCACGGTCATTCCCCTGGTTTCCTCTCGCCCCGGCTGCTGCACCGTGTGGGCGTCGCGTGCTGCGTCCGAGGGCGCCAGTAGCCCGGCGGGCCCGTTGGGCTATCGGCGCCGGGAGTTCCTGGTGCGTTGCCGGTCATCGTCATATGGCGGGCCCGGTCAGGCCGCAGCATGTGCCGGGTCCCGAGTTCGTGGTCGGGTGAGGGTGTCTCGTGGTTGTCGTGGGTGTTCGCCGTCGGGTGGTTTCCAGGTGGCGGTGAGGTAGGGGGTCCCGTCGGGTCTGTTGACGGTGACGGTGCGCTGGTGGTCGATGGACAGTTGCCAGCCGCCCTCGTGGACGAGGTGATGGTGTCGGCCGCAGAGTGGTGCCATGTTGGCGAGGTCGGTGGGTCCGCCGAGTTCCCACCAGTGGACGTGGTGGATCTCGCAGTCGTCGAATGGGGTTTCGCAGTCGGGAAAGACGCAGGTGCGGTGCAACTTGCGGAGTGCTCGGCGTTGTTCCCGGTTCGCCAACCGGCCGTCGCGTCCGATGTCCAATGGTCGGCCGTCGCCGTTGAGGACCATGGGGATGATCCGGGCTTCACAACACAACCGACGGACTTGGGACACCGGGACATGGGCGCCGGACGACAGGTAGGACACACCACCGTCGTGGGCGCCGTGGCGGAGTGATTCGAAGTCGATGAACACGACAGCTTCGGTGATCCCCGGCCGAGCACTGCGTCCCGTACCGAGCACCAGGTTCGCCAACGCGTCAGCAGCCGCCTGTTCCGCGGTGAGGGTCGGATCGGCTTTCGTCAGCCGGTCGCGCTCCGCGGTGAGGTGGGCGAACAGGCGGGCGGCGGTTTCGGGGTCGAACCGGCCGGACAGCCAGCCCATCGCGGTGGTCGGGTTGGTCCCGAACTTGACCCGCCGATCTGCGCGCTGTTGGGCCGCGACGGCTTCGCCGTCGTCGACCCGGACCTGACGCACCTCTGCGGCCAGCGCCCGCCGGAACTCTTCGGGGGTTTGTGCGCCAGCATCCTGCAACAGTCCGGGCAGCGCAGTGTTCAGCCGTTGCTGCTGGTCTGGCTTCAGGTCACGGGTGACGGCGCCGAACGTGTTGACGTGTTCCAACCCGATCGTGCCGGCCGCCAACGCCGAGCCCAACACCGGCACCGCGGCAGCCGTGTCAGCCGCCGCAGTCAACTTCGCGGCTTCCGAAGCTGAGCTGTGACACCCCGTGCGTACCGTCTCCGTAGCGGGGGCACCCCGCCCGCAAGCCGCGATGTCAGCGGCACGTTGCGCCAACGCAAGTTTGGTGGAGTCCAAGAACCGTTGCACCTGAGTCACATCGGCGAACGCCAGTGCGATCCCACCCGTCTCCAACGACGAGACGTTCAGCGCTTCGATGCGCTCCAGGACCGGTACCACCGACATGAATTCATGATACATCACGCTCGAACATGTGTTCTATACCCTGGCCGACATCTTGACCAACGAGTTCCTGATCCCACGCATCGCATCCGAATGACGACGGAAACAGCTGGAAGCTCGGCAGCCGGGGCTCGTACCGCTCGCCTCCCGGGGCGGCATTCGGCCGCCACCCCGCCGACGAACGTCGCCGGCTCGACTGAGGAGGAAGCACGGCGGATCGAGGTGCCGACGTTGGTACTACCGGCGTTGGTACTACCGGCGTTGGTACTACCGGCGTTGGTACTACCGGCGTTGGTACTACCGACCCCGGTTCTACCGACGATGTGAGTATCGACGGTGGGGCGTCGACCGTGGAGCGACGACCGCCCGGGTGTGGTCAGCGACGAGCCGCGTCGGCGACGATCTCGACCATGCGGCGGGCGAAGCCGGCTTCCGAGTAGCGCTCCGCGGTCGTGGCGATCTTGATCGCGTCCCAGTCTTCGCTGAGCAGGGCTCGCACGGCACCGGCGATCTGGCGGGGATCGGGAGCGTCGAAGAACAGTCCGGTGACGCCCTCGATCGTGGTGTCGAGGAACCCTCCGGCCCGCAGCAACGCGCACGGCTTGCCGTACAGGGCCGCCTCGACCGGCGTGAGGCCGAAGTCCTCGAACGACGCACTCACCAACCCGGCGCTGTTGGCATAGAGCCACCGGAGCTGAGCATCGTTGACCCGCCCGGTGAGGGTGACATTCGGGGTGGCGTGCTGTTCGAGTTCGTGGCGGAGCGGTCCGTCACCCACCACCACCAATCGGTGCCGGGGCAGATCGGCGAACGCCGCGACCACTTGAGCGACGTTCTTGTAGCCGAGGAGTCGGTTGACGGCGACCACATAGCCGGGCTCGATCCCGGGAACGGGTTCCTGGGGTGCTGAGGCGTCGAACGCGGTGGGGGGTGACACCACTTCGGACTCGAAGCCGTAGACCCGCTTGATCCGATCGGCGACGGCCGAGGAGTTGGCGACGTACACGTCGCAGCTGTGGGCCGCTCGTTGGTCCCACGCCCTCAGCGGCAGGTTGAGCGCGGCGCTGGCCAACCAGTACCGCTTGCGCGTGTTGGCGTACTCGTGGCGTTGGTACAGCCAGCGCGGTGGGTTGTGGCAGTAGACGACCTTCGGCGCCTCGGTGCGGATGCCGTGGGCCCAGCCTGATGACGAACACACCACCACGTCGGCTTCGACGGTGGTGGTGGAGTAGGCGAACGGCAGGAACGGAAGCGCGACGCGGTGGTTCCGGCGGAGGAACGGCACGTGATCGAGCGGCATGGGGCGAACATCGACACCCGCCAGCTCCGGGTACGCCGACGCCAGGTACACCGAGGTGTAGAGGGGCGCTCCCGGAAACACGTTGGTGAGGGAGATCGCCACGCGTTCGGCGCCCCCGCGTTCCGACAGGTAGTCGTGAACGAGCGCGACATCGAGCGCACCGACACCATCGTTCGTCACCAGCGTCAGCTGGGGTCTCACCCTTGTCGCGTCGATGCCCGACACGACTTCTGCAAGATCCGCCATTCGTCGGTCCTCTTCGTGTAGTCGACACTGCTGTCCTGGTGGACGGCGCCCCGTCGCCGTCGAGTCTCCTGGGCGTCGGGCGGGCCGTCAACGCGGTGCGCAGCAAATGAACCATCCGCCTCACCAAGCGTTGCGGCTGAGTGACGAATCGGTCCGAAACAGTTGATGAAACCTTGAGGAAAAGGAACTGAGAACACGCTCTGCGGGGCGCTGTCACCGCCCGTGAACCCGCTGGTACGATCAGGGATTCGAGTGCACAGCCGAAAGGTCGGGTCGCATGGCGCACAGGGCTGAACCCCCCGGGTCGTCTCCGCTCACCGCGCCGTCCGAGGCGTCGAGTGATTCGTCCACGCCGCCCCAGGGCCTGCCGCTGCCGCTGCCGATGCCCAGCGGTCCGCCCGCCGCGTTGCAGGCGCCGCACCCGGTCACCACCGCCGAGTTCTCGCATCCGGCGGTGATCGGGAAGTTGGCCCACGACGAGCCCGACGACGAAGCGTTGGCCGTGCTCGCCACGTTGTCACCCGAGTCCCTCGCACCACCGTCGTTCCTCGAACCCATCGGGCTGCCCGATGCCGCTCGGCTCAGTGTGTTGGCGTTGTTCCAGGACCGGGCCGCGATCTGGGACCGGCTCGATGTGTTGCGCACCGACACCGACGAGTTCCAACGGGCCATCCAGCGGGCGTTCGGGTCGGGGGTCACGCCCACCATCGAACTGCCCGATGCGTCGGGCGACCCGGAAGCCGAAGTGATGGCGTTGCGCACCGAGGTCGAATCCACGCAGGACCACCTGCGCGAGCTCACCGCGGCGGTCGCCGCCAAGAAGATCGAGATCCAACGGTTGCGCCAATCCGGGCCCGGCGCGTTCAAGATCGTGGCCATCGTGATGGCGTTCGTCGCGGCAGTGGCCGCCGGCGTCACCACCTTGTTGTTCTGAGGACCCCATCAGCATGGTGAGCAAGCGTCGGCTGCGTACTCGTGAGTCCGAACTGACCCGGTTGCAGCAGGACCTCGAAGCCACCCGGCTGCGGCTACGCGGGCTGGGTCACGCCGGGCTGCGCGCTTCGGAGCGGGCCGACACCCGGCTGCACGATCTGTTGGGGGCCAACGCCCGCACGTTGAGCGAGGTCGAGCAGAACGTCGCGGTGCCCGAGCACGCGCCCTGGTCGGTGGCCCGCTGGCTGGACTGGCAGCCGGCGCTCAGCCCCCGCACCCGAGAGATCCGGGTGGGCACCTTCAGCGAGGAACGCAGCGGCGAGGTGCTCGCCGTCCCGTGCGTGGCCCCGCTCATCGGCAGCGGCCGGGCCCTGGTGCTGGCGAGCGAGGGTGAGCAGGAGCACGCCGTCGGCCTCGGCCTGCTGCAGTCGCTCGTGCTGCGCACCGCCGTCACGTTCCCCCAGCAGGCCCGCTACACGCTGCTCGATCCGTCGGGCAACGGGGTGGCGTTCCCGATGGCTCGCCGGCTGGAACATGCCGAGGTCAGCGTGGGCGATGTGCGGCGCGATCTCGACGAGGTGCTGCTCGACATCCAGCGCATCACCACCACGTATCTCGATTCGGCCCGCACGTCGTTCGACCAGCTGCCCGAAGGCATGCGGGTCGGCGAGTCGTACCGGTTCGTCGTGGCGGCCGACTTCCCGAACGGCTACGACCTGCGAGCCGCCGAGGCGCTGCAGCTCATCGCCCGCAACGGTCCGCGTGCCGGGGTCTACCTGATCGTCCACCTGCACCGTGATCATCTGCGTGACGGTGTCGGTGGGTACGAGCGGTATGCGGTCGAGAACCCGTGGCTGCTCGAGATGGGCGCCCAGGAGATGGCGATCGGCGGGACGCCGGGCACCGTCACCTACGACGAGGCGCCGGCCGTGGCCATCCAGGACGTCGTGTTCCAGCGGATCCGCAGCATGCCGCGCCGCGACCGGCCGATCGCGCTGGGACGACGTCAACTCCCGCACCTGGTGGACCCAATCGGCCGATCAGCTGATCTCGGCACACGATCGGGCGCCACGGTCCGCAGGAGCCGCTCGACGTGTGGTTCGGCACCGATCCGACTCGCAGCTGCGCTCGTGCGTCCACGGCGTGCTCGGCGCGGCCACCGGGGCCGGCAAGACCACGCTGCTGCACAACCTGATCACCGCGCTCGCCACCCGCTACAGCCCCGACGAGCTCCGGTTCTGCTTGATCGACGGCAAGTTCGGCGTCGAGTTCCGGCCCTACCGCGACGTTGCCGCATGCCGATGTCGTGTCGCTCAACACCTCGCCGGTGATGGCGCGCAGCGTGCTCGACGACCTGGTGGCCGAGATGGCCCGCCGCAACCAGACGTTCGGTGCGCACGGGGTGGCCGACCTGTCGGCCTATCGGGCAGCCGGCCAGCCCGGCGGGCCGCTGCCGCGCCTGCTGCTGGTGATCGACGAGTACCAGCAGCTCTTCGAGGGCGACCGCGAGGGCGAGGCGTCGGCCAACCTGCTGCGCCTGTCGCAACAGGGCCGCAGCGCCGGCATCCACATGTTGCTGTCGTCGCAACGGATCGACCCGGGCCAGATGTTGCACCGCAACGAGATCTTCGGCAACGTGCACCTGCGCATGGCGATGCAGCTGGCGCAGAGCGACACTGCGGCGCTCACCGAGTTCGGGCCGAGCGGCCGGCGGATGATCGCCCTCACCTGCGACCGGGCCGGGCGGGTGGTGCATCAACGATCGGGCGGGCGACGACACCGCGAACGTGAGCGGCACCGCCGCCCTGCTCGATCCGGCCCGCCGCGACGAGCTGGTGGCGGCGCTCGCCGAACGGGCCCAGCAGCTGCTCCCACCGGAACGACGGGCCCGCACCATCGTGCTCGATGGTGCCGCGCCGCCGGCGCTGAGCGACAACCCGCACCTGCGGGCGTTGGCGGCCCAGCCCGAGTGGCCCACCGCAGCCGAGCTCGAACAGCTGGCCCGCCGGCCCGAGACCGAAGGCGGCTTCGGGGTCCCCGACTGGTTGAGCAGCGAGCATCCGGTGCCGCTGTTCCTGGGCCAGCAGTTCACCGTGCGGGGCCAGGCCCTGGCGACGTTGCGGCGCCGCACCGGCGAGCATCTGTTGGTGGTGGGCGAGCACGAAGCCGGCGCGGGTCGGGATGCTGGCCGGCGCGGTGGTGGGTGCGGCGCTCGCCGTCCGTCCGACCGAACTGCGGGTGTGGGTCGCCGACCGCAGCCCAGCTCGGCACCTCGTGGGCGGCGGTGTTGCCCCATGCCGTCGCCGAGCTCGTCGGGCTGGGCTTCCAGGCTCGGCACACCACCACGGCCGACGACATCACCGCGGTGATCGAGGGGATCGCCGGCGCTCGACCGAAGACCGCCAGGCCGGCGGGCTGCGCGACGGCGATCCGTCGGTGCTGCTGGTGTTGAACGACATCGACCGGTTCCCGGCGCTGCAGCGGATCCCCGACGAGTACGGGTCGGTGGAGTCGCCGCTCGGCACCCAGCTGCGCCAGATCCTGGCTCGCGGGCCGATGGTGGGGGTCCACGTCGTGATCGGCGTGTCGACGTTGAGTGCGTTGCGCACCGTGTTGAACGACCGCACCATGCAGCACGACTTCCGGCACCGGGCGGTGCTCGAGATGGCCGAGGACGACTCGTTCGTGCTCGTGCGGTCGGCCCGGGCCTCGGGGCTCACCGATGCCGAGGGCGGGCCGGTGGCCGCGTTGCTGTTCGATGCCCATCGCCAGAGCTCCACTGCGCTTCACCCCGTACACCTCGGAGCCCGAGATGACCGCTGAAGGGGTGGGGGCTCCGTTGGTGCACCAGATCTCCGAGATCGTCCGCACGAAGGGTCGGCTCGGGTGACGGTGCTGCCGCGCGCCCGTGCCGTGGCGGTGGTCGAGGAGCTCCTCGAGGAGCTCGATCGGTGGGCGACGTACGCCCAGGAGACCAACCACGAAGCCACCCGGCGCCAGCGCGAGCTCTACGAACGGGTGTGCCGGGCGGTGCGGGTGACCGCGCTCGGCAACGACGTGCATGCGCGCGACAGCGAGGCGGTGGCCGGGCCGGGGCAGCGCATCGTCGACCTCACCGCCGAGGTGCAGGCGTTGTCGGGCCGTTGCGTCGAGCGGCGATCGGAGCTCGAGCGGGCGGTGACCGAGCTCGATGCCGCCCACGAACGGTTGACGGTGGCGCTGCGCTACAACGCGGCGGAGTTGTCGGCCCAGCCGCGAGCGCAGCCGGGCGGCCAACGAGGCGCTGCACCGGGCCGAGCGGTCGGTCGAGGCGGCCGAGGCGGTGGTCGATTCGGTGAGCTCGTCGTTGACCCGGCGGTTGAGCCGCAGCTCGCAACACGCGTCGGCCACCGCGTTGGCGCTCGCCCAGGAAGAGCTGATGGTGGCCACTGCCACGTTCGAGCAGATCAAGTCGACGCTGGTCGCCACCAGCCGGCGGCGCTTCGCGCTCGAATCGGCGATCGAACGTGCCCGAGCCCTTGCCGATGAAGTCGCGGGTCCGCATGAGTGCGCTGGAAGAGACGATGCACACGCTCGGGTTGGCCACCGACTACGTGGCCTCTGCCCGCGCCGCGCACCACCGGGCCTCGGTCGCGCTCACGCGCGAACACGAGTCGCTCAAGGCCATGGCCCACCGATCGTGGGCGGCCGAATCGTCGTTCGGCTCGGCGCGGGTGCAGCTGGAGCGGGTCGACGAGGTGGCCCATCTGGCCCGGCGGGCCGGTTCCGATGCCTTGCAGGTGTTCCAGGCGCTCATCGCCGCGTTGGCCGGCGCCGACCCCGGCCCCGGCACCGTCGCCGACGGTGCTGACCGGAGCGACGGCTGATGCCGGCGCCCATCCCGAGTTCGAAGCGGTGTGGCGGCTGGCCCGGCAGACCTGCGGTGGTGGGGATCGGGCGCTCGGCCTGCGCCGGGTGCAGCGAGTGATGGGTGTGCCGGTCGATCTGGAGGCGCTCGACTCGTTGCAGGACTCCGCAGCCGAGGCCGACACGCTGCTGGCGGCGCACGCCGGCTCGATTGCCGGAGGCTCCGCCGCGGCGGCCGAGACCGACGGTCAGTATCAGCAGCTGCTCGACGCCAGCACCGTGGTGGCCACCGAGCTGGAGCGAGCCGAGACCCATCTCGCCGCGGCGCGTGACCACGTGCTGCGCGGCCTGGTGGGCGAGGAGATCGCCGCCGACTTCGTGGCCCAGGCCGCCGAGTTACTCGCCGAGGTGGAGCGCCTCACCCACTGAGCGGGCGGCCGTCCGGTCAACGCTTGGAGTTGAACTGTTCAGCGAGAAGCATTCAGTACACGATGTCGAGCGTGTATCTCAGGGCACGGTCGAGTTCGACTCGCTGGAGTTCGTCGAGGCATCCCACCGGCTCGGGGTCGAGGTCGCCGATGGGAATCGTGATGAGGTTGTCGCAGGAGATGACGCATGGCTCGGGGAGGCCCTGGGGCAGTCCGAGTTCGACTTCGGTGCGGATGCCTCGGACAGTGCGGGTGATCGGAGCGCACGTGACCGCCGTGAGGACTGGAATCGCAGCGTCGCGAGTCAGAATGCACACCGGTCGACGACCGGCTGGTGGACCCAGATCAGCCCAGTAGATGTCGTTGCGGGCTACCACGCAGGGGCGGTCTTGGCGGCGAGCTTGCGGGCCGACTGAACGAACGCCGGGTCGGGCGGCAGGCGGCGGTAGGCCGCGACGAGATCACGGTCGGCGCCGGCGAGGTCGTCGGCGCCGATGACCGCTTGGGCTCCTTGGCGCAGCAGCTCGGAACGGCTCGTTCCCAACCGGGCCGCGAGTTCATCGAGCTGTTCGACGAGTTCGTCATCGAGTTGCACCAAGACTTCACGTCTCGCCATGACCATATGCTACCTCATATGGTGCCTCGCTGCGGCGAGCCATCGCGGTGGATCTCGCGGGAAGCGCTCTCGAGCCTCTGGCGCCAAGCGGATTCAACGCTTCGACTTCGACGGTTCCTTGGGTCGGGGCAGGTTGCCCGAGCTGTCCTTGGGGGCGTTCTGAGGGCGGTAGTAGCTGTAGCTGGAACGGCGCTCGCTGCCCGAGCGGTTGACGGCCAGCGCCGAGCAGGTTGACCTTGGCGTTCCGCAACCGCTCGACCGCGAGCTTCAGCGCGCTCTTGCGGGACTTGTTGAGCGAAGTGACGAGCACGCAGCCGTCGGCGAGGCGGGACAGCAGCACGCCGTCGGTGACGACGGTGGGCGGGCAGTCGATGATCGACCATGTCGGCGATCGCGCACGAGCTCCTTGAGCACTTCACGCAGGTGCCGAGAACCGAGCAGTTCGGCCGGGTTCGGGACAGGGGTGCCCGAGGGCAAGCACCCGCAGGTTCGGCATCTCGGTCTCGACGAGGTAGTACTCGGCAGTGATGTTGGCGAAGCCGGTCGAAGTCGTCGACCTCTCCCTGGGTGCTCAGGCCCCGGTCCTGCTCGTGGGCGTTGAGCAGGATGTCGGAGAACCCCGACTGGCCCGAGACGCCGAAGCGGAGTGTCGATCGTCGGGCGGCGCATGTCGCCCGAGACCAGGATGGTGCGGGTGCCCGACATGGCGAAGGCGGCAGCCAGGTTGGCGGCGGTGAGCGACTTGCCGTCGCCCGGCGCCGGGCTGGTGACGGCGACCGAATGGATCGGCTCGCCGACATCGAGGAAGCGGATGCTGGTGCGCAACGAGCGCAACGCCTTCCGAGAGGCCGCGGTCGGGCTCCTCGAACACCGAGATCTTGGCGTCGAGCTTCGCCGCCCGCCCTGGGGATCTCGACGAGCATCGGCGCACCCGAGAGCTTGGCGACGGTCTCCGGCCGAGCGCAGCTTGTCGTCGAGCGATTCCCGGAAGGCGGCGAGGGCGATGCCGAGCACCAGCCCGACCAGGGCGCCGATGCCGGTCCGGAGGGGAACGCTGGGCTTCGGTGGGCGACGTCGCCTCGGCCGCCGGCTCGAGCGGCTCGGCGATGGTCGGCTGGCTGGCGATCTGGGTGAGCAAGGCCTGCTTCTCGGTGAACAGCGAGACGTTCTGCTGGATCAACGCCGTCTGGCGGGCCTCGAGCGCAGTGGTGTCCTTGCCGTTGTAGACTGGCGATGATGATCTGCTCGGAGAGGTCGGCGATCTGGGTCTCGGATGCTGGCCAGGTCGGTATCGAGCTGGGCGGCGCGGGCTTGCAGGTTCGACGACTGAGCGCTCTGCTGGTAGGCGACGAACGCCTCGACGAAGGCGTTCGGGATGGCCACCACCCGGGCCGGGTCGAGCCCGGTGGACTTGATGTTGATGGTGCCCTCGAAGGCATCGAAGCTCGTGCTCGATGGTGCCGCGGATCTCGCTCAGCGGTGAGCTCCGGGTCGACGTCGCTGCGCGGCTGCCGCCAGCCACGGTGTCGCTCTTGAACACTCGGACCTGGGTGGCGAAGTAGATCTCGGGGTTGTTGACGAAGATGGTGGCGTCGTTCTCGTTGGCCACACCCTTGAGGATGAGCGTGGCCGACGACTCGAACGGCTGTCTCGGGCAGCCGGGTGGTGGCCCAACCGGCGACGGCACCGACGATGAGCATGGCCTGGAGCATCACCCACCACTGGCGCTTGATGACGCCGAGCAGGTAGCGAACGTTCACCGGGTCCATGGGGCTCCCGTCTGGCATCTCGCTGTCGCTACCTCGGGAGCGCCGCCGATGCCGCTCCGTCGAAACCGCCGACGAGCACGGGCCGCTCGATCAGGGAATCTAACGCAGGGCCTGCTCGAGGCGGGTTCGATTCGGGGGGAACTGAGTCGATCTGGACTGCTCCACCTCGGCGGCTCGGGCCCGCTCGATCGGCTGTGGCCGCCAGACCCACGCACCAGCCACGGGAGGGTGCCGGCACCGGCCACCCAGTAGATGTCGGCGAGCCCGGCCACGAACCGGGCGATGACCAGGTAGAAGGCCGCCTGGCCGAGCGGGTCTCGTCGCTTGCGAAGCCCGAACACCAGCACGCCGTTGAGCGCCAGCACGTCGGCGGCTCCGACGATCCCGCTCTCACCCAGCGCAGAGATGACGAGGTTGTGGGGCTCGGTGACGCCGTAGCCGTTGGCTCGCTGCACGTTCACGTCGTTCCAGTAGCGCAGGCCCTTGGCCGAAGACCGGCTTCTCGCGCCCACAGATCGAGCGTCTGGACGTAGGTGGTCTTCGCGCGTCTCGAGCGGGTTGAACTGCGCGGTTGCGGCGTCCTGGTCGAGCTGTTTGCTCGTCGAGGTCCAGATCATTCCGGCCAGCGCCAGCGACCCGAGCACCGGGACGAGCAGGCCCTTCTTCTTCGCTCGTAACGGCGTTGACGAACAGCACCACGATGAACGTGGCCGCCGACCGCGGCTCTGACAGCTCAAGCACGCCCGAGCAACAGCACGATCTGGACCGGCAGGGCGATCCCCCGTGGGAGCTCGACCACGCTTGCCGGCGACGATGCAGATGATCAGACCGCCGGTGACCAGGAAGCCGGCCGGGTTCTTCTGGATGCCGAACGGGAAGGCCGGCTCAAGATCGTGGGTGAGGGTGAACGGATGGCCGCGACGGACAGACGGCGAGGGCGGCGACGACGAAGAGCCGAAGGGCGAGCCGGGCCTTTCCGGCTGTGGCGACGGCAGAGCCGACGATGAGGGCGCCGAAGAGGAAGTGCACCCGGTGGAGCCACTCGAGCAGCGCCTTGAGCGTGGGGTTCGCCGCGAGCGGAACCGCCAGAACCATCAGGTAGAGCGCCGGCGACGACGGCGAGCCGCTTGAACATCAGGGCTCTTCCACGCGGCCTTCGGGATGCAGAGCACGGTGGCGACGACCAAGAATGGCATCGGCGTAGCTGAGATCGAGTCCCCCGGCGCCGAGTCGCCACGTGGCGATGGAACCGGGAAACGCGAGCGCGGCGACGCCGACGGGGCTGAAGATCGCCAGCGGACCGAGGATGACGAGACCAGTCGGCGGCAAGGACATGCGTCCACGACTTCGAGGACAGGAAGCCGATGATCGCCTGCAGGCTGATCACACCGCCGGCGAAGACCATCGTTCGGAATACTCGGGGGAGACGCGGTTCCGCCACGAGTTGAGGCTAGACAACCTGGCTGCGCCACGGGCGCGCGCGGTTGGAACGGCCATCCCTGCGAAGGTCAGTGGCGATGACCTCGGTAGCGTTCTCGCAATGAACGGCGGTCGGCGGCTCAGAGTCGTGCACGTGGTCGCATCGGGCTTGTTCGCCGGGGTGGAGCGCTCGATCACGCTGTCGGCCAAGGCGCTGAGTCAGCTTGGGCACGAGGTGACCGTGATCGGCGGAGCGGAGGAGCCGATGCACCATCACCTCGATGGGCTGGATGTCACCTGGCTCCCGGCCGCCACGAAGTTGCAGGCCATACGTCAACTCTGGCGGGTGGGCAGGGTCGACATCGTGCACGCCCACATGACCAACGCTGAGCTTGCGGCGATCGCAGCTGGCCGTGCAACCGAGCGCCGCTCTTCGTTACCCGTCACTTCGCTCAGCGCCGGGGACTCGGTCGATTCGGCTGGCTCGCCCGTTCCGTGATCGAACGAGTTCCCCGCCATGAGATCTCCATCTCGCAGTTCGCGGCGGAACGCATCGGCTGCTCCTCGACGATCGTGTACCACGGCATCGAGACTCGAGCACCGGTTCCGCTCGGGACGAAGACCGCCGTGATCATTCAGCGGCTCGAAGCCGAAAAGGATACGGATGTCGCGATCAGGGCCTGGAGTGCGGCGGGCTGGGCGGCATCGGCTGGGAGCTGCTGATCGCCGGCGAAGGCGCCCAGCGCGATGCGCTGGAATAGCTGGCCCGCACCGAGGGCGTTCAGGGTTCCGTTCGCTTTCTCGGCCGGATCGACGATGTCGATCGACTTCGGTCGGGCGCGACGATTCAGATCGCAACTCCTCCCCGCGAACACTTCGGGCTCTCGGTACTCGAAGCAATGGCGTGCGGCCTACCTGTCGTCGCCGCGGAAGGCGGAGCTCATCGAGAACTGCTGGGGGATCAGGGCATCTTCTTCGAGGCGGGGGACACGACGGACCTCGCTGCCCGCCTCGAAGAGCTCGCTCGGGCACCCCGACACCGAAGCAGTCGCCGTCGCCTTCCGTCGACGTCAGCGGATCTCTTCGACCTGTCAGCTCATGGGACCGGGTTGGCCGAGATCTACGCGCGGCCCGCCTGCGTGAGGTACCGCCAACAGCGGAGGTGAGGCGGTGAATCGGCGAGAAGTGGGCGCATCGAAACGGACTGGGTCGCGAAGTCCCGGTTTCCACGTTCGAACGGGAGAACTGAATAGATGGGTGGCTTCGTCGCTGTTGTTCCACGGGCGAGCCGCTTCGCACAGACGACATCGATCGGGTCCTGCAGGTGTGTGCGGGAGCGTCTCCCGATGGGCTCGACTACACCGTGACCCCCGAAGGCGTCTTCTCGTTCAGTGTGGGTTTGCCAACACGCCTGAGGCCGTTGGCGACGTTGGTCTACGGCGGGACCCGAGCGGGGCGATATGGGTTGCGAAACGGGGCCACGTCTCCAACATTGACGCAATGCGCCATCGGCTCGCCCGTCTCGTGCCCTCCGACGTCTCGCTTCACAACGACGCCGACGTGATGCTCGCTGCGTATCTCGCCTGGGGTCCGGCCATGGCCCACCACGTTCACGGTGAGTTCTCGTTGACCGTCTGGGACTCGCGGAGCCATCGACTCCATGTCGTGCGAGACCACCTCGGCCAGCGGGGGTGTTTCGTGCACGACGGGCCGAGGTACTTCATTGCAGCATCTGAGCTCGCGCAGGTCCTGGCCTTTACAGACGTTTCCCGGTGACCTCGACGAGTACGCCCTGGTCGACCTCATCTCGGGCGATCCGATCTGTCGGGATCGTACCGTCTACCGGGCGATCTCGACGTCCGTGGCCCGCAACAGTGACGACCGTCGCTGGTTCGTCGGTGACCTCTGAGATGTACTGGCGACCGACCATCACTGCCGACGCCGCTCGACACGAGCCCAAGCACTTCGCAGGAGCGGTGTTCGATTCATTCGAACGGGCCGTGCGGTCCTCGATGAGGGCACCGAGCCCGGTGATGTGTGAACTCTCGGGAGGGCTCGACTCTTCGTCCGTGTTCGGAATGGCAGCGCGACTTCGTGAGCGCGACCCCTCGTTGCCACATGATGGCTGTGTCAACCGTGTACCCGGGTCTCGAGTGTGATGAATCCTCGTTCATCATGAGCATGCTTGAGCGATGGCCGGCCGAGTGGCGAGGGATCGATGGCACCCCACTATCGGCCAGTGGCGGAGAGTGGCCGCGAAGCCGGAGCGAGTGGATTCAGTCAGCCGGGACCCGCGTCGTGCTCCAGGGGCATGGCGGCGACCAGCTGTTCGTCAGCGGCCCGCTTCCCATCGAAAGGCCGTACCGGCCGTCGGCTCGGCGTCTTGAGTACATCTGGTGGGCATCAGGCCGATCTTCGAGGACGCTCGCGTCCCGAATCCGGCGCGAGCTGATCCGGCCCCGGATGCCGGCCTGGGCGATACACGGTTATCTGCTGGCGCTGAGGAAGGAGATCGACCGCCCCGAGGAGGACTTGCTGACTCCGAAGGCCCGCCGGATGGCGCAGGAGTTGTCCGCCGAGGCTGCGGGCGTGGCGGCCTCGCCACTCGAGCAGCTGGCCATGGACGAGCTCTGGGATCCGCCGACCTGTGCTGGGGCGGAGTCCGACGATGGGGTCAACGTACGCAGACGCTACGAGACGAGGTCTCCATTTCTCGACTTCGAGTTCATCGCTGACGTTCGAGCGATCCCACGCGCGCTGCACGGCTACCGAGGCATCTGGCGCGCGGTTCAGAAGACGGCCTTCCAATCGCTGCTCTCGCGGGAGGTGGTCTCGCGGATTGGTAAAGCCGAGTTCACCGCGGTGCGCCAGAGACGGCTGGAAGTGGAGCCGTCGTCGGCCGCGTCGGGGCTGGTCGAACTGGGCCTGGTCCGGCGTTCGGTGATCGAGCGCCTCGCCAGGCAGGGTTCTCCTGGTGAGTTGGACACCCTGGCCAATCGCAACTACTGGCGGCTGTTGGCTGTACAGGGCATCGACCGTTGGCTCGAGTCGGAACCCGGCTTGTAGGTCTACCGGCTCATGTCGAGCGGCACGCTCGAGAAGTATGCTGCCATCATGCGTACATCGGCGGCGAGCAGCACGTCCTATTTCCCACCTTCTCTCACGCGGCTGGGTTCGGTCTCGACCTTGACGATGAACGCCTCAATGGGCAGCCGGCGGGACGACATGGACAACGACTGCCTATCTGAAATGTCATCCGGTGACCGCAACCGGACATCCGGCGGCACGAACCCATTCTGCGGCATGTCGTTCCCCTGAGTTCAACGACGCTGTGCGCGCGCCGCTACCGCGTGTTCACCCCGGCTGGCCGAATTGCGAGATCCGATCGCCGAAGCGTCAGCTGAACGTGACCACGGACCGCTGCTGGATGAGCGGTCGAGTTTCGCGGCTCGGATTCAGATTTCGCAGGTGGCTTGCATGCCCGAGCCGGCGCAGTTTGGTCATCCTGGATGTTCCGAGATCATCCGCATTCGCAACGGCTCGGGAGAATCTCGCCCAAAGTCATTGAGGGTCAGTCACTGCCCAACGACAGGTCCGAGGACCCAGCGTACGTAGCTCTCGGCGTGCTCGCTGCTCACCCACTCGTCGGGGAACTCGTTCGACAGTTGGGCGGCGATGTCGCCCACGGAACGCACGCCGTCGGTCAGCTCGACCACCCGTCGGCTGGGCTCGAGCGGCTTGGCGATTTCGGGGACCCAACGGCTGCTGGCCTTGATGATCGAGTCCGGGCCCGAGAACGTCCCGTTCAACGTGTCATGGGCGAACGCGATCCGGTTCCTGATCGGTCCGAGCGATCTCGCCGCGCCACGCAACCACGCCCGTCTTCGGCGACACGTCGAAGCGGACCGTGATGGTGTCGCCGGGGCCCACCTCGATGCCCCGGCGAAGCGGGTAGTAGTTCTGCCAGCGGGTGAAGCGGTCGAGCGCCCAGGGTGCGTTGCTCAGGGTGATGCCGGGCGCCATCGTGGCCACGAAGGTGCCGAGGAAGCCGCTGACGGTTCCCGGCCGTTCCACCGCCAACTCCACCGTGCCGCCGAAGTGGGTGAAGTGGTCGCTGGTGATGGTGCAGACCGGCTGGTCGGGACCGAGCCGGCGGTCGCCCGGCAACGAGATGCGGTGTTCGGTGTTGGCCGAGGCATCGGCGAACGGACTCATGTCGAAGCCGTGAACGTCGGTGGCGTCCCAGTCGTCGATGCGGCTCGAGAACTCGTCGCCGCCCACGGCCGAGATGCGGAGCTCGAACGAGCCGGGGACGAGCGTGCCGCCCGGCTTGAGCAGCCGCCGCTTGGCGTCGTCGTAGTAGCCGAGGATGCCGGCATCGTGGACGAATCCGCCGATCTGGTCGCACACGACCACATCGACCAGCTCCGGAAGCACGAGCTCGGTGGTCATCTTCTTGATGTGCACGATGCGGTCGGCGAACTTGGTCCGGCCCGCCACCTCACGTGTGACGTTGATGATCGAACCGCCGTCGACGGCGTAGACGAGCTTGGCGCCGCACTCGGCGGCCAGCAGCCCGAGCAGGCCGCTGCCCGCACCGAGATCGAGCACCACCGAGTCGGGCGTGATCACGTGCTGCAGCGCCCGGCGGTAGGCGTCGATCTTCTGGCGATCGACGATGTAGCTGCGGTGCTCCTCGAGCTGCGACGCCGACATGCCGATCAGGACTTCTCGAGCAGCAGACCGGTCGAGACCAGTTCGCCGACCAATGCACGAACGTCGGTTTCGACCTGCGCCTGATCGACCTCGTAGGACGAGGCGATGTCGGCGACGATCTCGCCGAACGTCAGACCCTTCCCGATCAGCGCCCACACCTCGGTGCCCACCCGGTCGAGGCTGAAGTACTCGTCCTGGTGCAGGTCGAGCAACACCGTGTCGGCCCCCACCGATCGGGCCAGTACGTGAGCCGGCGTCTCATAACGAACGTCCATCTGTCCTCCCACCGCCGGGAGGCTAGTTCTGCATCAGGTTGCCGGTCGGGCGGGTGGAGAAATAGGGCTCCCGCACCACCACTTGGTCGGGTTGCCGGTTGGCTTGGTGGCGAGCCCGCTAGCTTCGCCCGCGGTGCGAATCCTGCGGATCTATCACTCCGGCGTCGTCGCCGCCTGGCGTGAACGCGATCGGTCGCTCATCCGCCGCGGGTTCGATCTGGTCCTCGTCTCTGCGCGCCGCTGGAACGAAGGCGGCGCAGACGTGTCGCTCGAGCCCGGCACCGACGACTTCGTGCGGCGCTGCCGAACCCTCGGCCGCCACCCGTACGTCTTCGTCTACGACCCGCGCCCGATCTGGCGGGCGCTACGAACGCACCGTCCCGAGGTGATCGACTGCCACGAGGAACCGGCCAGCCTCGCCGCACTGGAGCTGCTGATCCTGCGGCGCCTGGCCCGCTCGACCGCACCGGTGCTCTTCTACGGCGCGCAGAACATCGAGAAGCGCTTTCCGCCGCCCGTTCCGTTGGATCGAACGGTGGGCGCTGCGGTCGGCCGCCGGCGTCTACTGCTGCAACCGCGAGGCGGGCGAGATCTTCCGGCGCAAGGGCTTCCGGGGCGAGGTGTTGGTGGTGGGGCTCGGGGTCGACCTCGACCGTTTCCATCCGCGGACGAACGGGCGCCCGATGGAACAGTTCCGGGTCGGCTACGTGGGGCGGCTCGAGCAGCGCAAGGGCATCGGCGTCGCGATCGACGCGTTGGCGCGTCCTGCCCGAGCGGTTCGAGCTGCACCTCTACGGCACCGGGCCCGATGAGGCATCGCTGCGCGACCACGCGGCCGCGCACGGGGTGGCATCCCGAGTGACTTCCACGGGTTCGTGACCCAGGACGACCTGCCCGCCGTGTACCGCGGCCTGCGACGTGCTGCTGGTGCCGTCGCAGACCACGCCCGGCTGGGTGGAGCAGTTCGGGCGGGTCATCGTCGAAGCGATGGCGTGCGGCGTTCCGGTCATCGGTTCCGACAGCGGCTCGGTGCCCGAGGTCATCGGTGACGCCGGGTTGGTGGTCGGTCGAGCGCGACGTCGCCGGCTGGCGGGCGGCCATCGAATCGGTGGCCGACGACGCCGAGCTGCGCGCTCGGCTGCGGGAGGCCGGGCCGTCAGCGTGCGGCGACGTACCCGTGGAGCGAGATCGCCGCCGCCCAGGCCGGGCTCTACGAGCGGGTCGGCCGATGATCGACGTCGTCGTGGTGACCTATCGCTCGGCCGACGCCATCGAGGCTGCCTGGCGCTCGATCCCGCCCGGCCACCGGGTGGTCGTGGTCGAGAACGCCTCGGGCGACGAAACGCCAGCGCTCGCTCGGGACCTGGGGACGTTCGTGGTCGAGAACCGCGAGAACCTCGGGTTCGGCGCGGCCGCCAACCAGGGCGCCGCCCTCGGCGACCTGCCGATGCGATCCTGTTCCTGAATCCCGATGCCCGGCTGGAGCCCGGCGCACTCGACGCGATGCTCGCCGAGCTCGCCGACCCCCAGGTGGCGGTCGTCGGTGCCCAACTCGTCTACCCCGACGGCAGCCTGCAGAAGTCGCGCTGGCCGTACCCGTCGGCCGGCGAGCTGTGGGCCGAGGCATTCGGGCTGCACCGCCGCGGGCGTCCGCCCGAGGGAGTTCGTGGTCGGCGCCTGCTTCCTCGTCCGACGCGCAGCGCCTTCGAGGTGCTCGGTGGGTTCGACGAGCGGTACTGGCTCTACGGCGAAGAGGCCGACCTCTGCTACCGGGCCGAGCAGGCCGGCTGGAAGGTGGTGCTTCGCCGAAGCCGCTCGGTGCGGGCACGAGGGCGGGGCGTCGGGCCGGGAATCGAGCGAGCTCGTCGCCGAGCACTTCGCCCGGGGGAGCGACCGGTTCGTCTTCATCCACCACGGGCCGGCGGCCCTCGTGTCCTATCGGCTTGGCGACGCTCGTCGGGGCGCGCGCTCCGCTGGCCGGCCTCCGGCGTCCGCCGACCCGGCTGACCCGCGGCTGCAAGGTTCGTGGCGGCAACATCCGCCGCAGCCTGCAGACGCTGGCCCGGCATCCGTTCTCGGTGCCGCACGCCGAGCCGACTCGGCATCGCGCCGACCAGGTCGTCGTGCTCTCGCTCGAGGCGTGGGACGAGGTGTGGCGGCGCAACCAGTTCTTCGTGCGCGAGCTGCTGCAGCTGCAGCCGTCGCTTCAGGTTCCTCTGGGTCGAGCCGCCGCAGGACGTGCTCCATGAGCTGATCGCGCAGCCGTCGGCTGCCCCGAGCTGGCGAGCACCGAGCTCCGCCCGCTTGCCCGGCGAGCCGCGGGTGCTCCGCTTCCGGCCCCGCAAGTGGCTGCCGCGAAGCGTGTGGCCGTTCGTCGACCGGTCGCTGGGCCGTCAGGTGAGCGGGCGCCATGGCCCGGGCCGGGTTCGACCGACCCGGTGCTCTGGGTGAACGACAGCACCTACGCCGGGCTCGTCACCGGAGCGTCGACTGTCGGGCGGTGTACGACATCACCGACGACTGGCTCGATGCCGACGTCTCGCCCCGTGAGTTCCGCCGGCTCCGGCGACGGGAGCGACTCCTGCTGGCGACGGCCGACGAGGTCGTGGTCTGCTCACCGCGTGCTGCAGGAGCGCCGCGAAGAGGTCCGGCCGGTGCACCTCATCCCGAACGCGGTCGACGTCGAGCACTTCCGGACGCCGCAACCCCGGCCCGCCGATCTGCCCGACGGGACCGGCAGCCGTCTACGTCGGCACGCTTGCACGACGACCGGCTCGACGTCGACCTCGTCGATCGGCTGGCCGCGCGAACTGCCCGACGTGCAGCCTTCGTGTTCGTCGGCCCGAACTCGCTCACGGCGGCGAGCACGAACGCCTGGCCCGCCACCCCAACGTCCACCTTCTCGGGCCTCGGCCCTACGCCGAGTGCCCGGCTACCTCCAGCACGCCGATGTGATCGTGATCCCGCACGCGGTCAACGCGTTCACCCAGAGCCTCGATCCGATCAAGGCCTACGAATGCCTGGCTGTCGGGCGCCCGACGGTCGCGACGCCGGTGAGCGGCTTCGTCGGCTCGGCGAGCCGGTTCGGGTGGCCGACCGGGACGACTTCGCCGAGGTCCTTCGCGCGGCTGCTGGCCGACCGCCGGCCCGCTACCGACGCTGCCGGTGCCGACCTGGAGCGAGCGGGCCGAGCAGTTCCTGGGCGTGCTGTCGGGGACGATTCATGCCGAGCCACCGGATCGAGCGATCCGCGTGGTGTTCCTCGGCCACACCGCGATCGAGTCGGGTGGCGAGCTGGCGCTCGTTCGGCTGCTCCCGGGCCTTCGCCACACCGATGCCCATGTGGTCCTCGGCGCCGACGGACCGCTCGTGGCTCGCTCGAAGCGGCCGGCGCCGACGGTCGAGGTGCTCCCGTTCGAGGACGCCGGGCGAACCGTCTCACGTGACCAGGTCGTTCCGGGTGGTCTCTCGCCGGCTGCCGTGCTGGCGACGGCGCGGTACGTGGTGCAGCTGGCCCGTCGGCTCCGCGAGCTGCAACCCGACCTCGTCCACACCAACACGCTGAAGGCCGCGCTCTACGGCGGGGCGGCCGCACGGCTGGCCGGTGTTCCCGTGGTCTGGCACATCCGCGACCGGATCGCCGACGACTACCTGCCAGCATCGACGGCGCGTGCCGTCCGGCGTCTCGCGCACGTGATTCCGAACGGCGTGATCACCAACTCCAGGGCGACCCAACGCACGCTCGGGCGAGCTCGGCGGGACGCCGACGGTGATCGGTGAGCCCGGTCGTGCCCGACCCGGTCCACGGTCGAGCTCGGCGACGACATCGTGCCTCGGCCCCCGGGTGAGCTCGTGTTCGGGATCGTCGGGCGGCTCGCTCCGTGGAAGGGGCAGGACGTGTTCCTCGCGGCCTTTCGCCGCGGCGTTCCCGACGGTGGACCCTGCGCCCTGGTCGTCGGCGGACCGCTGTTCGGCGAGCAAGACTTCGAGGCTCGGCTCAAGGAACTCGCACATCGAACTCGGGATCGCCGACCGGGTGGACGTTCACCGGGCACGTCGAGCGACGTGGATCCGTTCTATCCGAGCCATGCGACGTCGTCGTCCACGCTTCGGTGATCCCCGAACCGTTCGGCCAGGTGGTCGTCGAGGCGATGGCCGCCGGCATGCCCGTGATCGCCTCGGCCGCCGGCGGCCCGCTCGAGTGATCGAGGACGGGGTCGACGGGCTGCTCGTGCCGCCGGGCGATGTCGACGCTCTCGCCGAGGCGATGCGTCGCCTGGCTGGCGATCCGGCCCTCCGGTCGACGCTGGGCGAACGGGCCCGGAACGTCGCCGACCAGTTCAGCCCCCTGAACGTGGGCCGTCAGGTCGAGCGGGTGTACCGCCGGGTCGCAGAGCCGAGACCGTTTTAGATTCTGGTGCCGTGACCGGCAACGTCGGTGGGGGTCGCGTCCACCATCAGGGGGTTGGCGTGTTTTCATTTTCGGGATGGCTGAACGCGTGCAGGTTCGGGATCTTTCGCCGCCGGAGGGGATGAAGCTCCTCGGGATCGTGCGGCGTCGATCTTGCCCCCAGGTGTAGACCCGAGCACCGGGACCGGATCAGCGACGACTACCTCTCGGCCCCGCCGTCTGGGGCATCAGGATCGCCGCTTGTTTGCTCCCGGTGGCCGTTATCGCCAGCTCACAGCACACGATGGAGACCGTTCGCCCTCGGGGGGCGCAGCACTCGGTGATCGGGAGCCCGATCATTCCCGACCCGGTCGATGCCAAGCCGTTCGAGATCTCCCTCCCCGATCCCGACACCCTGGTCGTCGGCATGGTCGGTCGCCTCACACCATGGAAGGGCCAGGACGTCTTCGTCCGGGCTGGCCGCGGGTAGTCCCTCGATCGACGTGGTCGGGCTGATCGTGGGTGTGCGCTGGTCGGCGAAGAGTCGTTCGAGACGGAACTCCGAGCACTGGTCGACGAACTCGGATTGCACGATCGGGGCATCTTCACCGGACACGTCAGCGGGGTGCAGCCGCTGTACAAACTGATGGATGTGGCGGCGCCACGTCCGTGACGCCGGAACCGTTCGGACAGGTCGTGCTCGAAGCGATGGCAGCCGACCTCCGGGTCGTCGCGACGCGGCGGTGGGCCGTGGAGTAGGTGCATCACGGAGACAACGGCCTCCTCGTCGAATCGGGTCAGCCCGCCAGTTGTCGCCGACGCGATCATCGCCCTCGCCCACGACCCGGTACGGCGGCAGGCGCTCGGCACCCGAGCGAGCGAGATCGGCGCGAGAGGTTCGCCCCCGAGGTCGTGGCCGCCGAGATCGAGCGGGTCAACTGCCGTATTGCGGTCGTGCGTCCGTTCTGACGCCTACTTCGTCTTCCTCGCCCTTGCTGACACGGCGATCGACGGCCCGAATGTTGGCCTGATCTGCGCAACCTTGGAGATGGCTCGCTTCACCGCTCGTTTGGCTGGGGAGCCGCCCTCGAGATGGAAATGACGGCTCGTCCGTCGGACAACGTCGAACCCGACGAGCCTCATCAGCTCGTCGATCTCGGCGAAGGTGTACTCCGCGGCATCGCACACGTGGGGCAGGCCACCGATCCAGTCCCGGAGCGGACTTGGCGGGTTGCCACCGCGGAGCAGGGTGAGTCGCGATCCCAGATACGGCGGCGTTCGGGGTCGTGAAGTACAGGAATCCATTGGGCTTCAACACTCGGTGGGCTTCACGCAGCGACCGGACGGGATAGTCGCGGAGATGTTCGAACACCTCGGTGAGCAAAACTGCGTCGAAGGTCGAAGATGGGAAGGGGGTAGGGCGCCTCCTCGAGGTTCCACTCCACCAACTCGACTTCGTTCTCTCGGAACAGCGCGCCATGCGGCCCTTTCACCGTCGGCCCATTCGTCGGAGGCGATACCGATGTCGACTGCCGTCGTTCGGTAGCCCTCCTGGGCGATCTGGGCGATCTGGTCACCGGGGGCGGCCCGAACTCGCAGACCTTCGCTTCCCGGGGAAGGTCTGAACGATCAACCAGTCGCAAATGAGAGGCATACACTCGCTTGGCTGCGATGTGCAGTCCCGGGTTTCAGGTGCAGACACCGATAGTGGAGCCTCCGTTGTCAGCCGGAGACGGACCTGGCGAGCCGTCGAGATACAACGAGGGTAGGCTCGCCGGCGTGGCGGATCGAATGAGCAGTATCTCCAACAGGTTACTCGACGTGACGATCGTGGGTCACCGGCCGTCCTCGAGAACAGGGTGGCGCGGCAGTACCTCCATCCGCCCGACACACTTCGCCAGCGATCGTCACCGTCGTGACCGGGCGATCCTCGACTGGTGCGCCGAGGCACTGCGAGCGAGCGCCGATCCCCGCCATCTCGAGGTCGGGTGCGCCTACGGCAACCTGATCTTCATGCTGCGAGAAGACGTCCGCGACCTTCCGGTGTCCGCTTCGACGGTGTCGATCTCGACGATGAAGCGCTCGAGTTCGCCACCTCCTATGCAGAGCGACGGTGCCGGGACACGACTGCTGCACGTTCCCGACGGGCCGATCTCACCTCCGGTCTGCCGTTCGACGACGCATCTTCGACAGCGTGTCGATCGCCGATGTGATCGAGCACCTCGAGTCTCCGAGCGACATCTTGCGTGAGCTCCGGCGGGTCACGAAGCCGGGTGGCATCGTCGTGGTCGCCACCCCGCAGCGTGAGTCACTCTTCAAATCGATCGCCAAGCTGGCCAACCGGGTCTCCCGAGGCAAGTTGTACGAGGGGTACTACGCCGGCAAGGAAACCGAACTCGACGAGGACGGCCGACCGGTGATGCACGTCGCCGTTGGTCACGACCACATTTCGGAGATGAACCTCGACGAGCTCCTCGACGCCGGCCGGCGTGCGGGACTCGAGCCCGACGGGGTCGTGCTCATGCCGATCTTCAGCGGCAGCACCTGGTTCGATCTCAAGCCGTTGCTGCTTGTCCTCGGCGTTGGCCCTCGAAGCGGTGCACGATCTGGCCAAGCGCCCGAAGTGGGCCCACGGCGTCTGCGTCAGGTTCCGGCGCCCCGTCCCAGCGCTGAGTTTCAACGCCGCCGCGATGGCAGCGGCGGTGGCCGACCATCGATGACGCGCAGCCCATCGGGGGCCGCACTCCCGCAGTGATTCGAAGAGGGCCTCGATGTCGGTCAGCACTCGCTCGATGGCATCAGCAATGCTGTCGATGCTCTTCGGATCGCAATAGACCGCGGCGTCCCCACAGGTCTCGGGAGGCTGGCGCCGGCGCGAGCCACAACGACGGGGCACCCGCGGCTCATCGCCTCGATCGTTGGCAGCCCAAAGCCTTCGTAGATGGAGGGGTAGACGAGGCCGGCCGCGTTGTCGTAGACCGCGGTGAGTTCGGCGTCGGTGACCGGACCGATGAAGGTTGCGTCGGACGGGATGTGCTCGTCGCGGAACACCCGCTCGTTCGGGCGCCCTGCGATCAGCAACGGCACCATGACGCCCCGCTGACGCAGGAGCGTGACCGCCTCGAGCAGCCGGGTGAAGGTCTTCTTCAGGTAGGGCTGCTCACCGCGAGCGGTATACTCGGAACTTGGGGAGGATGGTGTCCCACTCAACGCCGTATGTAGTATCCAGCCATGGCAGGCGGCGGCGGCGCGAGCAGCCCCAGCAAAAGTTTTGTTGATGACACGATCACTCAGCAGCTGGACCTGCAAAGATCAGTGAGTTGAATATGATCACGATCGCCGCACATGTCTCACCAGACACACCATTGATACTTATGGCACACAAAAGGCCAGGTGTGCGCAAACAGGGTGCCGGAGCGCGCGGCGCGTGCGAGTCCGGAAGACGAGCTGGTGAGAGCTTCATCGTCGGGGGCCGTGTGGGCGGCTTAAGCAGCCAAAGAAAAGGAAGACACACACACACACACACACGACATCTCGCGCTAACCCCTTTGGCTTCATAACAGCTCGATGGAGAGCCGACGAACTCTGGTGCAGTGACCACTCAAACGAGCTCAAATCGACAACACAACAAGGCGAGGATTACTAATGACAATGAACCACAAACACTGGAGACAGTGATGGGCCGCCCGAGAATAGAGTTGGGGGTTAACAACTGATCATGATGATGATATTAGACATAGATTTCCTGCAATGACATTGGAGGATTCCATTGGAAAACTGATTGGTGCGCGAGATGTTATAGTGCGCTTGGGCTTGATGTGATCACCGGCAACAACATGGATGGTCGCTGGTGGTGAGCAGGTGGATGCCTTGGCACGCTGATGGGTGGCGCTGCGTGCTGCCGGCAACTTGCCGAGCAGGCAGTTGAGTCCCCCGATGAGCAGGTGGATGCCACCCTGGTGCAGGGCGACTCGATGGTGGAGAAGAGGGTCAGGATTCCGTCCACGCCGTCGTCGAGGATCTGGGTACGCACCGACGCGGGTGACGATGACCGGTACGCCGGCGGCCATTGCCTCGACGTTGACGATGCCGAACGGCTCGTGCCGAGACGGCAGCACGAAGGCGGTGCAGCCCTGGAAGAGCCGGATGGTGGTCGGCCGGTCGGTGCGCCCGACGAACTCGACCTGAGCAGCGACGCCGAGCTGCTCCGCTAGCAGGGTGCGGAAAATAGGCTGAGGGTCTCGCGTTTTCGGTCGGGATCGAAAAACTGTGCTCATGCGTGGAGCACCCGATCCGCAGATGGCGATGTTGACCACCCTGTGGACCGAGGACCTGATCCCGGCGGAGCATCCGATCCGCAAGATCCGCGCCGTGGTGGACATCATCCTGGCCGAGCTCGACCCGGTGTTCGACCGCATGTACGCGTCCGGGGGGCCGGTCGTCTCCGGGCATCTGCTCATGGAGAACCGCAACACGCTGATCGTCGACGCCGAGCCGCCTTCGCCGACGGCTACGCCGAGCGGCACGCTCTGGCGCTGATGGCCAAGTGTGCCGCCGTCGAGGCGCGTCGGACTGTCGCCGGGGACAAGGGCTACGACACGAAGGTTCGTACGCCAACACCCGCGCGCTGGGTTCACTCCGCACGTCACCCAGAACAACGAACCCGGCAACGCTCCGCCGATCGACGGGCGCACCACCCGGCACGCAGGTCAACGTGGTGTCGATGAGGATCCGCCAACACATCGTGGAACCGTTCGGCTGGATCAAGACCATCGGCGGTGGACGACAAGCTCCGCTACAGGGGCCGAGAACGCAACCGGGCCTGGTTCAAGATCACCGCAGCCGTCTACAACATCATCCGGATCACCGCCCTCGACACCGCCACCACCTGAACCTTCCGGGTGGTCCCATCACTGGCGGAACGGTGGTCCCATCCGGCTGGCGGAAACCGGGCCGACGACGACCCCGGCCCCGCCGGCATCACTCAGAACCCGAATTTCCGCATCCTGTTAACGGCGAAGGGCTGCGGACCGTCCCTTGGCCGGCCGCTCGACGAGGGAATGCACGGTCCCTGGGTTCAGGAGAGACGACGCCGCCGTGATCACCGCTCCGACGAGGGCCCCAGGAGGCCGCGATTCTTCGTCAACTCGTACAGCGGTGACATGGCGCAAATCGATGACGACGAAATTCATGAGGTGGATGACTAGAACTCACGGCCGCCAGCCAAGCGATTCGACTGCGATAGTGAACGCGCTGGGTCACGGTGACGAGCAGGGCGAGCCGGCTTGTCGTTCCTTGATCTGGGAGCACTGTGGGCGCATCCCGAGCACCTGCTGGTACATCTCGACGTAGTCATCTCCGACCTTCGACCACACGAAGTCGAGTGCCGCCTCGGCCCCTGATCGCGCCGGCGCGTTCGCAGCGCATCGTCGCTCAACATCAGTGAGATGGCTGCGGCGAGCGCATCGGGGTCCTCGGCCGGTACGAGCAGGCCATTGACGCGATCCACGACGAACTCGGGGACGCCACCCACTCGAGTCGCGATGACCGGCTTGCCTGAGGCCATCGCCTCGATGTTGACGATGCCGAACGGCTCGTGCCGTGACGCCAAGACGAAGAGCGTGCATCCAGAAACCAGTGGATCGTCTGAGCACGATCGGTGCGCCCGACGAAAGAAACCCGCTCGCGAACACCGACTCGCTCCGCCATGGCCTCAAGCTCGCTTCTCTGCGGACCCTCACCGGCGATCACGAGCCGAAGATCGGACGAGGGCAAACGGGCGAACGCGTCGATCAACACGTCAAAGCCCTTCTCTCGGACGAGCCGGCCAATTCCGAACAAGTACGGAGGTACGTCATCAACGGGCGGCGTCGACGATCGGAAAGCGGCCACGTCGACCCCGTTGAAGATCACGCTCCCTCGTGGCCCCAGCTCGACACCGGTGAACTCCGCTGCCTCGCTGAGAGTCTGGTGGCTGCATGCGGTGACCATCTCGGCGTGGCGAAGGAGAAACCGGAGAAGCCGCCGCATCAACATTGATCGTTGATACAGCCCACTCGCGTCCATGGTTAGTTCGCCGTGCAGGGTGACGACGAGCGGCCGGCGCAGCAGGCGTGCGGCCGCGAGTCCATAGAGGGCATTACTGCTGGACGCACTGCACGTGGATCACATCGCATCGTCTGGCAGCCCACACCGTCCTGACGACTGAGGGCGCAAAACGAAAGGCGAAACGAGCTAGTGCTCGGGTTGCTCGTGCGGGAAGCTCGAATCGAATTCGGGTGACACCGGAGCCCGTCGACAATCTCGCACGACGGCAGCGACACCGGCCAGCGGTTGGTGATGACGACCACGTCACTGCCGCGGCGTACGAGCTCGCTACCCAAGTCTGCGGTGACCCGTTCGACCCCGCCGAGGTTCGGAGCGAAGAGGCTCGGAACGAGTGCTATTCGAAGCCGAGTCACCGGGATCACGGTAGTGGAGCGAAGCGGCTCTCGCCCTGTCGTTCCCGATGTGCATAACAGGATCGAGCGACACCTCCTCGACGTCAACGGGCCGAACGCCATCCACGCGTGGTCGGCCCGCCACGCCCAACTCCCCTCTCCCGTTCTCGTGCTCTCGGTCGGCAAGATCTGGGCATGGACCAACGTGCGCACCTGGGCGATCAAGACCAACCGGCTCACGAAGGACGGCACGGTCAGTCGGCGGGTGGTGTCGAGACGGCCAGCTCGCCCAGCACCAGGCGGATGTCGCCCCACGAGCGACGCAGCTCGCCGAGCGGCCGTAGGATCTCCCGCCGCTCAAGATGCAACGCCTTCGGGTGGTCGAGGGCGGCGAGCAGCTCTGTGTCGGGAGCGGCGCCATGCCGCCGATCTGCGGAGCGAATGACCTCTGCAGCGGTCTACGTGAGCTGCGTCCCCCGCCAATCTCGAACGTGTTACTCGAATTCACGGATTACTATACGCATGCGTGTTGGGCGGGCATTCACCGAGCTTCCCCGGAGGGGTCGAGCCACGTGACATCCGGACGGGAGGCAATGATCATCGGCCTGACTACCACTGTTCGGCGGCTCTCTGGCCGGCTCGTCCGGTTGACGCCCGCGCGGTTGCTCTGCTCTCGGCCGGCTACGGAGCCGTGCTCGCATTGTGCTTCAGCCTCTCGGCAGGCGACGTCGGCGCTCTGGTCCATGCCGGTGAAACCCTCACATCCCCGACTGCGTCTCCGACTTGGCTCCCGGTGGCTACCAACACGAGCTATGACGGGCAGTTCTTCTTCCGGTTGGCGATCTCGCCGTTTAGCACGTCGCATCGGGTCACGGGTGTGGCCTTCGACAACGCGCCGTATCGGGCGGGTCGGGTCGGCTATCCGCTAGTCGCATTCCTGCTGTCGGGCGGCGTCGACCGCCTCGCGCCGCTGGCCCTCGTGGCTGCGAACGTCCTGGCGTTTCACGTTGGTCGGCTACTTCGCAGCGCAGCTATGTAGCGAGTGGGGAGTGCCCAGCGCATGGGGAATGGTCATTGTCATCTACCCGGGATTCATGGCCTGGCTCCACGCACGACCTCAGTGAGCCCACAGCGATCGCACTGGCACTCGGGGGTCTTCTCTTTCATCGGCGTTCTCCGTGGGTTGCCAGCACAGGGCTGCTGGCGGCTGCAGTTCTTGCACGCGTGAGACGACCGTCATCGTGGTTGGTCGGTGTCCTGGTTTCCACCGCGTTCAGAAGACGACCGGGTAACCATCCAATCGCGTGTGAAGACCGGGGTGCCCGCTGCCGTGGCGCTTGCGACATTCTTCGCTTGGCAGACGTTCAATTGGGTGAGGTGGGGCTCGTTTTTCCGATCGCCTCGGGTGCGAGCGGCAACCTACGGTTCCCTTTTCAGGGTCTGGTCTCGACAATCGGATCGTTCGCTCCTTACAGGAGCGCAGCCAACCTGTATCGATTCATGGTGCTCGTGCTCGTCTGGGTTGCCCTGACGATGGCTGTCCAAGCCGTTCGAGAAGCTGCCCGCGCTGGCTGTCGCACGTCGACCGATCTCCCCATTCTGGTAGCCCTTGGGATGTCCATCCTGACGGTCATCACCATGGCTTCACCCGTCTACGTGAACACGACAGGATTCCTCCCCGCGGATACACGGAGAACTACGTGCTGGGAGTTCTGACTGTGTTCGCTGTCGCCAGTCAGGACCGGCTGGCGGCCATCAGCCCTTCTTGTGAGGTCATCCTGGGTGATGTTGCCGCTTGGGGTGTTCATGACGATCGTTGGAGAGGTGACCCGCTTCAGATGAGCCGATCTGCGTTGCCGTTTGGGGAGCAACTGCCCTTCCGAAGAGCGCCCCTCAAAAAGGCTCAATGCGTA
>CAWDIP010000002.1:0-616803 GCA_963802395.1 uncultured Actinomycetes bacterium | reverse complement strand
CCGACCACGATGACCGTGCGCCACTCCCTGCCCTTGGCCGCATGGAACGTGAGGAGGTCGACGGCATCGTGCACGGTTGCGGTGGCCGCATCGTCGTCGCCGGCGGTGAGCTCGAACCAGTCAACGAACCCGGGGCCCGTCCCGTCGGGCACGCTGTGCAGGAACCGGCGCACCGCGGCGGCGATCGCTCGATGGAGAGGGCTGGCGTCGCGGCCGTCGGTTCCGTCGTCCAGATCACGGCCCCACGCCGTCAGCTCGGACGTCGAGCGGGTGTGGCGGGCGTCGGCGAGCAGTGTGCGGCGGGCCAGGTCGTCGGTCGCCGCCGAGGGCCGGGCGCCGAGCTGGGCCGGGATCCCGGCCGCCCGGAGCGACGGTAGGAGCCATTCGAGTTGGGCGTTGGTGCGGGCCAGCACTGCCATCGATCGCCACGATCCGCCCGGAACCCGCAACCGCCGGAGCCGATCGGCCACGACCCCCGCTTCGTGACCGTCCGTCGGCACACCGATCAACTCGACCGATCCCGACGGCGGCCGCACCGCGAGGGTGTCGTCGAGGATCTCGCCGGCCGCGAGCGCCGCCGTCCCCGCTTCGACGACGGCCGGCCCGCACCGGTAGTTCCGTTGCAGGCGCACGATCCGGATACCCGGATAGGTGGACTCGATCTGCTCGAGCAATCGTGGATCGGCGCCGTTCCAACCGTAGATGGCCTGCCGAGGATCCCCGACGACGCACAGGTCGTGACGACCGCCGCGCCACGCTTCGAGCAAGCCGTGCTGGAGGGGGTTCACATCCTGGAACTCATCGACGAAGAAGTGCCGGAACCGCCATCGCACCTGCGCGGCATAGTCGGGTTGGCGGTCCATCTCGACCATCGCGAGCTCCAAAAGATCGTCGAAATCGACGACCCTTCTGGCGCGCTTGAGGTCCTGATACGCCTCGGCGATCGCCGCGATCTGCTCGGGCGGCACCGACGACTTTCGGCCCGCCGTCCGGGCTCGCTCCGGGTACTCCGTGGGCCGAACGAGCTGCACCCGCGCCCAATCGAGCTCGTTCGTCACCTCGAACGGTTCGGGCCGCCGGCGTCCGGGTCCGCTCGATGCTCTGATCGCCTCGGTGACGAGCCCCTGTCGTTGGGTCAGCAGCCCGGGCGCCGGCCGGTCGAGATCGGCCCACCGCTGGCGCAGCAGTCCATAGGCCACGGCGTGGAACGTGCCAGTGGTGACGCCGCGGATCTGGAGCCGGTACAGGCGGCGGGCAAGCTCACCGGCGGCCTGGCGGCTGAACGTGAGCGCGAGCACATGGCGCTCCTCGGCGGTCTCCGACAGCACCCGGTGCGCGATGCGGCGCGTGATCACCGTGGTCTTGCCCGATCCGGCCGCCGCAATGATGGCGAGTGGAGCGTCGGTGCACGTCACCGCTTCGGCCTGCCGGGCGTCGAGCCCGTCCGTCATCTCCACGGCACGACGCTAACCGCCGGCACCGTTTGTTCGCTCGCCTCCCCCGTCCGGGGAGTCTGGCGAACAAACGCTGCGGGGGGAGGGCTGGGGATAAGGCTGTGGATGATGTGTGGAAGTCTCATTCGGTTCTGTGGAATTGCCTGGCCATGGCTGTGGACAGTGGCGGTGGAGGCGAGCACACGTGGGGTCGAATGGCGATCAGGGTTTCGTCGGGGTGACTACAGTTCGGCTCATGCCGTACCCGACCAAGCTGCTGAACCCGTACGAGACGGTTGCTGTCGACCTGAATCCGCACTGGTGGTTCTTCGCCAAGCTGCCTTCGCCCTGCTCGCGTCGATCGTCGCCGGCGCGGTCGTGCTGATCGTGCTCGACGACGGCTCGGTCAAGGACGCGGCTGAGCATCGCGGCCCTCGCGGCGATCGTCGTCTCGGCGCTCTGGGTGATCGTGCGATACGCTGAAGTGGGTCACGACCAACTTCGTGATCACCTCGGACCGGCTGATCTTCCATGAGGGAATCTTCGCCAAGCGAGGGATCGAGATCCCGCTGGAGCGGGTCAACAACGTCAACTTCGGGCAGTGCTTCTTCGAGCGGATCATCGGCGCCGGCGACCTGCTCATCGAATCGGGGGTGAGGCCGGCCAGCAGCGCTTCACCGATGTTCGCCAGCCCCAGAAGGTCAAGAACAAGATCCACGCTGAGATGGAGAACAACGAACAACGCAAGTTCGGACACAGCCAGGCGGCGCCGATCGACGTGGCCGATCAGATCGAGAAGCTCGGCCGGGCTCGTCGAGCGCGGCTTGCTCAGTCCCGAGGAGTTCGAGGCGCAGAAGCGCAAGCTCCTCGAAACCTGACGGTCGGCAGCGCTCACGCAGCTGTCGTCGGTGGGTGCGGCAGCGGTGCGAATCCGATGAAGCGACGGTTGCCATCTCGGACGCAGTCGGCGCACATCAGACACTGCGGCGAGGTCGAGCGGGCCGTAGACGTGGGGGAACTCAGGCTCGCCCGGTTCAGCCGGACGGCCATCGGGGTGCGCTGGGCGCTCCCAGATCACCGCACGGTGAGCGCCGCCGGATCGAGCCCGAGGACCACGAACTCGTCGTCGACCCCGGCGTAGAAGCGGTTCGCCACGGCGAACATCGTCTCGTCGTCGCCGGTGCAGTGCACGAATCCCTCGATCGTCAACGATGGAGGTTCGTACATCTGTGCCGAGCTGATCCGGCTCCACTCCGCAGCGAGCACCAGGTGGAGCAGCACGTCACCAGCGTAGGCGGCAGCCGATCGGTCGTCGTGCCGGGGCGCCGACGTGTCGGTCCGGTCGTCGGGTGGGCGGGACGTGTGAGTAGAGTCCGCCCATGCGCACACGTTTGGGGGGAGCGCTGGCAGGTGGGGTATTGCTTGCCGTGCTCGCAGCCGGTTGTTCGAGTTCGACTTCCTCACAGGGGGTCACGTCGACGACGGTGGCGCCGGCTGAGGAAGCCACCACGATCGCTGCGGGGGGCAGCGAGACCTCGGCGGCGGAGACGGTCGACACCGAGGCCGAACCGGCCGAGACAACCGTCGCCGGTCCGGCAGACGGTGGCTCGATGACCGTGGGCTCGAGAGCGAGCCGCCCTCGCTCGACCCGGCCGGCAACACCGCCAGCCTGGCGAACATCTCGATGCTACGACGCGCTCTACGACGGTCTGATGCGCTACGACCTCGATGGCAGCGTCAAGCCGTGGCTCGCCGAATCGCTCACGGAGTCGGAGGACCGGTTGAGCTGGACGCTGACCGTGCGCGAGGGCGTGACGTTCCATGACGGCACCCCGCTCGACGCCGAGGCCGTTCGCGTTCAACCTCGAACGCATGCGCGTCTCGCCGTACCAGTCGGCGGCGGTCGCCTTGTTCACGGGGGTCGAGGTCGTCGATCCGATGACGGTGAAGATCAGCCTGTCCCAGCCGTGGGTGGCGCTGCCCAACGTGCTCGCCGACACGCCGGGCTTGATCGCCTCACCCGCCGCCGTGGCCACCAATCCCGAAGCGTTGTTGCGCAACCCGGTCGGCACCGGGTCCGTACTCGTTCGTCGAATGGGTACCCGGCGACAGGATCGTGGTGGCACGCAACGATTCCTACTGGGGCGATGCGCCGCCGCTCGACGAGATCGTGTTCAAATTGTTGCCCATCGAGTCGGCCCGGATCGCCGCGTTCGAGGCGGGTGAGCTCGACGCGATGATCTCGGGCATCGACGAGACCGCCGACAAGGAGGAGGCGAACGGCGTGCAAGTCGTCAGCCCGCCCCCGACCGGCTACACGTTCCTGTTCATGAACCAAACCCGCCCGCCGTTCGACGACGTGCGCGTCAGGCAGGCATTGACGAGCGCCTCCGATCGGGACGCCATCGCATCGGCCTACCAGGGCCAGGGCTATGCCGACTTCTCCTGGAGCCCGTTCGTGAAGGACACCGAGTGGTGGGCCGCGCCGGAGACCCCGATCGCGTTCGACCCCGACGCCTCCGGCGCACTGCTCGATGACTACGGCCAGCCGGTGGAGTTCACCTACCTGCTGCTCGCCGGCAACCAGACCACCGAGGACGTGAGCCGGGCCACCGTCGAGTACTACAACGAGGCCGGGATCGACGTCGAGATCGAGATCATCGCCGACCTCACCACCTACGTGACGAAAGTCATCACGCGGCGACTTCGACATGGCCGGGTGGATCGGCGGATCGTTCGGCGACCCCGACGCGGTGATCTACAACCTGCTGCACTCGACCGGCCGGAGCAACTACGGCAAGTTCTCCAACCCCGAGATGGACGCCTTGCTCGACGCCGGCCGCATCGAGACCGATCCGGCGGCCCGGAAGCGGTCTACGACGATGTGCAGGAGCTGTTCCGCGCCGAGGTGCCGTATCTCATGGCGTCACACGGCTCGCTCTACGTCATCGCCAACGACAACGTCACCGGACTCGGGGGCACGTTGGCGTTGCCTGCGCGAACCGCCGGTTTCACGGCGGGCTGAGCAACTGCAGCCATGAGCGCGAGTTGGTTGTGGCGCCGGCTGGTGTCGCTCGGGGTGGTGCTCCTCCTGGTGTCGTTGGTGACGTACCTGTTGATCGATTTCCTCCCCGGCGATCCGGCCATCGCGGTGCTCGGCCAGAGCGCCACGCCCGAGTCGATCGCCGATCGTGCGCCAGGACCTCTCGCTCGACGACCCGCTGCCGGTGCGCTACGGCGTCTGGCTCGGGCGGGCGCTGCAGGGCGATCTCGGCGTGTCGTACCGCACCGGCGAGGTGATCACGGCGGCCTTCGTCAGCGGCTCGGCACCTCGCTCGAGCTGCTGGCGCTCACCCAGTTGGCAGCGATCCTGCTGTCGGTGCCGGCCGCTCTGCTCGCCGCCCGGCGTGAGCGGGCCGTCCTCGACCGTGTGTTGTCGAACGGTGCGTTCGTCGCGGTCGCCATGCCCCAGTTCGCGTTCGGGATCGCCCTGTTGGTCGTCTTCGCCCAGAAGCTTGAGTGGTTCCCGGTGGCGCACTACGTCCGCTCGGCGAGAACGTCGTTCGACAACCTGCACGCCCTGGTGCTGCCGGTGCTGACCCTGGCGGTACCGCTGGCGGGCATCTACTACCGGGTGCTGCGCACCGACCTGATGCAGACCCTGCGCAGCGACCACATCACCTTTGCCCGGGCGATGGGCCTGTCGCCGCGCCGGGTGCTGCTCGGGCGAGCGTTGCGCCCGAGCTCGCTCACCCTGGTGTCGGTCATCGGATTGAACACCGCGTTCCTGCTCGGCGGGGCGGCGATCGTCGAGCGGCTGTTCTCAGCCTGCCCGGGCCTCGGCGCGTTCATGACGGAGGGCGTGCTCACCCAGGACGTCGTCAAGGTGCAGGGCGCCGCGCTGCGTGATCGCGTTCGTCTACGTGGTCGTCAACCTGGGTGTCGATCTGTTGCTCACGCTGTTCGATCCCCGTGTCCGGCTGGCCCGGAGGGCGGCGTGAAGCTGGCAGGACCACGGCAGCTCCAGACCCGGTACGGCACCGGCGGGGTACTCGCGCTCGGCGTGGTTGGCGCTGCTGACGTGCTTCGCCTGCTTCGGTCCGTCGCTGCCGTTCCCGCGACGACAGGACCTCGCCAGCATCCGCCAGGGCCCCGGCTGGCCGCACCTGCTCGGCACCGACAACCGGGGCGTCGACATGATCGTCCGGCTGATCGACGGCTGCCGGATCTCACTGGTGATCGGCGTCGGCGGCGTCGTTGATCGGACTGCGTGGTGGGCGCGTCGATCGGACTCGTTGCCGGCTACCGGCGCGGTGGTTTCGATCGGGTCATCGTGGTCGGCCTCGACGTCTTCGCCGCCTTCCCGGCGTTCCTGGCGGCCTCGGTGGCCACGTTGATCTGGGGCCAGAGCCTCAAGACCACGATCCTCACGCTCGGCGTGCTCTCGATCCCGATCTTCGCCCGGGTGACCCGCGCCGCCACCCTGCCGTTGGCCGAGCGCGACTTCGTCCTCGCGGCGCGCATGATCGGTGCCCGGCACGGGCGGGTCATGGTGCGCGAGCTGCTCCCCAACATCGCCGTGCCCGTGATGTCGTACGGGCTGTTGGCCGCGGGCATCGTGATCGCCATCGAGGGGGCGTTGTCGTTCTTCGGTCTCGGTGTCCCCGACCGGTACACGACGTGGGGCAAGCTCATCGCCGCCGGCCAGGAGCGGGTCGATTCGGCACCGCACCTGAGCCTCGTGCCGGCCGGCGCGATCGTGCTCACCGTGCTCGCGCTCAACACCTTCGCCGAACGCTGGCAACAGCGGTGGCTGTTCGGTGGGGTGCTGCCGAAAGCGCCAAAGGTGGCCGAGACCACCCGAGCGGTCACCGAGGTCCTGGCCGAGCCGGGCGTGGTGCCCGGGCCGCGCCGCACGCTCGACATCGAGCACCTGCACACCTGGATCCGCACGCCGTTCGGCAACGTTCACGCCGTCGACGGAGTCGATCTCGAGCTCGCCCCTGGCCGGCTCACGGCGCTCGTGGGTGAGAGCGGCTCGGGCAAGACGATGCTGGCGCGCAGCGTGCTCGGGCTCGTCCAGCAGCCGACCGACCCGACCGCCCCCGGACGCATCCTGTTCGGGGGCAACGACCTGCTCCGCCTCGACGAACGATCCCTCGCCCGCATCCGCGGGCAGGCGCATCGCGATGGTCTTCCAGGACCCGATGACCAGCCTCGACCCGGTGCAACGGATCGGGCGGCAGCTCACCGAACCGATGCGCAAGCACCTCGGCATGTCCAGGCGTGAGGCCCGCGGCCGGGCCCTCGAACTGCTGGGTTCGGTGGGCATCCCCGATCCGGCTCGTCGGCTGCGCTCCTACCCCCACGAACTGTCGGGCGGATTGCGGCAGCGAGTCGCCATCGCGATCGCCCTGTCGTGCGACCCCGACGTGCTCATCGCCGATGAGCCCACGAGTGCGCTCGACGTGACGGTGCAGGCCCAGCTGCTCGATCTGCTCGACGAGCTGCGCACCGAACGGCGTCTGGCGGTGCTTCTGATCACCCACGATCTCGGGGTGGTGGCGGGGCGCGCCGATGAGCTGGCGGTCATGTATGGCGGTCGCATCGTCGAGCACGGGACGACCACCGAGGTGTTCGACGCGCCACAGCACCCCTACACCCGAGCCCTGCTCGGCGCCGTGCCCCGGGTGCAAGCCCCTCCGCATCGCCGGTTGGCGGCGATCCCGGGCGTGCCTCCGATCCTGCTCGGGCGCCCGCCCGGATGCGCGTTTGCCCCTCGCTGTGCGCAGGTCGCCGAGCGTTGCCGCACCGATGATCCACTCCTGGCCCCGCTGCCCGACGCCCATCAGGTGGCGTGCTGGTTCCCGGCCGGCCCCGCTCCAGCCGCGGCGTCAGACGCGTCGTCGGTTGCGGGGCCCGAGGCGGTTGCCCTCGGGATGCCGACCCGTACCGCTGGGTCCTGAGCGCCGCCCACTTGGAGCCGAGCAGGGCCAGTGGGTGAGAATCACCCGATGACTGGTCCGCTCCACGGTTTCCGCATCATCGAGATCGCCGGCATCGGGCCCGGCCCCTTCGCCGCCATGCTCTTGGCCGACATGGGCGCCGAAGTGATCCGCGTCGAACGGACACAGGCCGTTCGTGGCCCCGCTCCCGCCGAACCCGGCTTCGATCTGTTGCAGCGGGGTCGTCGCAACGTCGCCATCGACCTCAAGTCGGCCGAAGGGGTCGAGGCCCTGCTGGACCTCGTCGAGCGCGCCGACGGGCTCATCGAGGGCTTTCGTCCCGGGGTGATGGAGCGGCTCGGGATCGGCCCCGACGTGTGTCTGGAGCGCAACCCGAAGCTGGCGTTCGGGCGGATGACCGGGTGGGGCCAGGACGGGCCCTACGGCATGGCTGCGGGCCACGACATCAACTACATCGCGCTGGCCGGAGCGCTCGCGCACTTCGGGCGCGCCGGGCAACCCCCCACCCCGCCGATGAACATGGTCGGCGACTTCGGCGGCGGTGGCATGTTCCTCGCCTTCGGGGTGGTGTGCGCGCTGCTCGAATGCACGAAGAGCGGCCAAGGACAGGTGGTCGACGCGGCGATGGTCGACGGCACCGCGACGTTGATGACGATGTTCTGGGCGTTCTCGCAGGCGGGTCTGCACGACGAGACACGCCGGGGAACCAACCTGCTCGACACCGGCGCCCACTTCTACGACGTGTACGAATGTGCCGACGGCGGCTACGTCTCGATCGGTTCGATCGAGCCGCAGTTCTACGCCGAGTTGCTCCGCCTGACCGGTCTGTGCTGACGACCCCGAGTTCGCCCACCAGAACGACAAGGCCGGCATGGCCGCGGTTGAAGGACCGCTTGGCCGAGGTGTTCCGGACCCGGACCCGGGCCGAGTGGTGCGACGCTGATGGAGCACACCGACGTGTGCTTCGCCCCGGTGCTCACGATGAGCGAGGCGGCGCAGCACCCGCACAACGTCGAACGAGCGACCTTCGTCAACCATGGCGGCCGGCTCCAACCCGCCCCCGCTCCACGGTTCTCGCGCACTCCCGGAGAGATCCAACGCCCGCCCGCGCATGCCGGTCAGCACTCCCGGGAGGTGCTCGATCGACTGGGGGTTCACCGCTGACCGGGTCGACGCCCTGATGGCGAGCGGCGCCGTTCGTTGAGTGCACGGCCGGCCGCAAGATTCGATTGACTGACGCCAATGGCAACACTGGTGACCTTCCACGCCCATCCCGACGACGAAGCGATCGCCACCGGCGGCTCGATCGCACGCGCCGCAGCGGAAGGCCACCGCGTCGTACTCGTCGTGGCGACCGGTGGCGAGTGGGGCGAGGTGCCCGATGACCTCGCGCCGGGCGAGACCCTCGCCGATCGCCGCCGTCGGGAGACCGAGCATCGATCGCCGTGCTCGGAGCGCATCGGGTGGTGTGGCTCGGCTACGAGGACTCCGGCATGACCGGGTGGGAGCAGAACCTCCGACCCGACGCCTTCCATCAGGCACCGATCGACGAGGCGGCCGCCCGTCTCGCCGAGGTGCTGCGCGAGGAGCAGGCCGACGTGCTGACCGTGTACGACTGGCACGGCAACTACGGCCATCCCGACCACATCAAGGTCCACCACGTCGGCCATCGGGCCGCCGAGATGGCCGGCACGCCCCGGGTGGTCGAAGCGACCGTCAACCGCGACGCCATCCGTCGATTCGCCGCCGCCGCGAAGGAGCTCGGGCTCGGCTTCGACGAGGACTTCGACATCGACGGTCCGGCCGACGACGGCAACCCGATGGGGATGGCGGAGCACGAGATCACCCTCGCGGCCGACGTGAGCGCGTACGTGTTCATCAAGCGCGAGGCGCTGGTGGCCCACCGCAGCCAGATCACCGACACCTCGTTCTTCGCCCAGATGCCTGACGACGTCTTCGCCGCGTCGTTCGGCACCGAGTGGTTCATCGAGAAAGGTGTCCCGGCCGGCGGCGGGCCAGTCGACGGGTGGTTGTTCTGAGCCGGTTCCGTTCGCAACGTGACCCGGCGAGGTTCCGATGACCCGCGTGTACCTCGTCCGCCACGGTCGGGCGGCCGCCGGCTGGGAGGATCTCGACCCGGCGCTCGACGAGCTCGGGGAACCGTCAGGCCGGAGCTGTCGCCGATCGTCTCGCTCCGCTCGGCCCGCTCGAGCTGGTCACGAGCCCGCTGCAGCGGTGCCAGCAGACCGCGGCGCCGCTGGCGAGCGGTGGGGAACCGAGGCGCGCATCGAACCGATGGTTGCCGAGATCCCCACGCCGGTCGGGGTCGCCGTGGCCGATCGGGTCGATTGGCTGAGGGTCGCGATGCAGCAGACGTGGTCGATGCTCGGTCCGCGCTACGTGGAGTACCGGGACCACGTGGTGGCGATGCTGCTCGGGTGCACCGCCGACACCGTGGTGACCAGTCACTTCGTCGCGATCAACGCCGTGATCGGCGCGGCGACTGGCGACGACCGGTTGGTGATCCGCCGGCTCGACAACTGCTCGATCACCGTCTTCGACGTCCGCGACGGCCTGGTCGCGTTGGTCGAAGGCGGCCACGAGGCCGACACGCTCATCCGATGACCGCTCCAGCGGAGCTCGACGAGCCAGAATGACCTGGTGATCCCCCTGGTTCGTCCCCTGGCCCGCTTCGGCCCGTTCGCCGTCCGTGCCGTGTTCGTCGTGTCCGTCGTGTCCGTCGTGGCGGCCTGTGGCACGGTCGACGAGTCCGACGAACGAGCGGTGGCGCCGGCACCCACCCGCCCGGCGGAGTCCGCCGTCGCGATCGACACCACGGTTGCGGCGACCACCACTGCCGTCGCGATCACCACGACCTCGGCGTCCTCGGATGTCGCCACCTCCGAGGTCGCCACCTCACGTGGTGGCTTCGACGGCTCCGCCTGCCTCGGTCGCGCCCGCCGGGCTCGTCACCCTCGCCCCCGAGGGGCTGGGGGTTGCTGCGTTCGGGGCCGATGCCGATGTGGCCGTCACGGCGTTGTCGGCGTCGCTCGGCGCCGCCACCCAGGACTCGGGCTGGGTCGACGCCGCGTCGTCGCCGTTCGGGGTGTGCCCCGGAGTCCAGGTGCGAGGGCTGCGCTGGGGGCCCCTGCAGGTGCTGTTGACCGACGACGGGACGGCCCGGAGCCTCTTCACCTTCGTGTATGCCAGCTCCCTGGTGCAGCCGGGAGAAGTGATCGGCGCCGCCAGCGGATTGCAGACCGCCGAGGGGATCGGCCTCGGTTCTGGTGTCGCCGATCTCGAGGCCGCCTACCCGCAGCTGGTGGTGGCCTCCGACGTGTACGGCCCCACCTTCTCCACGAGCGGCGAGGGTGGTTTGGCCGGGACACTCAGCGCCGAAGGGGCAGCGGGGTTCGTCACGAGCATCGTGGGTGGCACCTACTGCGGTGAATGACGGTGCACGCCCTGCTCGTTCTCGACATCCATCGGGCGGGGGCGTGGTTCGTCATCGGCGCCAACGCACTCGCGGGGCTGTGGGCCCTGGCGGCGCACCGGTGGCCGGCGGTTCGTTCGAAGTTCCTCTGGTGGTTCGTCGGCGGCTGCCCAGCTGGCCGTGTTCGCCCAGGTCATCCTCGGCGTGGTGCTGGTGTCGCGCCACGACCTCGTGGCGCCCCAGTTCCACATGTTCTACGGCTTCGTCGCGATCATCTCGATCGGCGATCATCTACTCGTACCGCAGCTACCCGTTCCTCACGCGGCAAGACCCACCTGCTGTACGGGCTCGGCAGCCTCTTCGTCATGGGCCTCGGCATCCGCGCCTGCACCCAAGCCTGACCACCCCGAATTCTGATCGCGTTCGGCGCGACCATGGGGGTCACCGAACTTCCCAAGAATCCGGCGGGTCGCTCAGCCCAGGCGTTGCTCGAGGGCGGTCGAGCTGGCGCTCGAGCTCGGCCGGGAGGTGGTCGCCGAACTGGGCGAAGTGGGCCTTGATCTGGGGGATCGCCGCCTTCCAGCCGTCGGCATCGACCCGCAACAGTTCGGTCGAGATCGTCGGGGCTGACGTCGAGACCGGTGATGTCGATCTCGTCGGTGCTCGGCAGCATGCCGATGGCCGTCTCGTGAGCGGAGGCCGTCCCGGGGACCCGCTCGAACACCCACTTCAGGACGCGGCTGTTCTCGCCGTAACCGGGCCACAGGAAGCGACCGTCCTCGTCGCGGCGGAACCAGTTGACGAAGAAGATCTGCGGCAACTTGGCCGGCGTCGGTCTTGTCGGCCGATGTGCAGCCAATGGGCGAAGTAGTCGCCCATGTTGTAGCCGCAGAACGGCAGCATCGCCATCGGGTCGAAGCGCAGGTTGCCGACGGCACCGGCGGCAGCGGCGGTGGTCTCCGAGGCCATGATCGATCCGAGGAACACGCCGTGCTCCCAGTCGAACGCTTGGTTCACCAGCGGCACCGTCGTGCGGCGGCGGCCGCCGAACAGGATCGCCGAGATCGGCACCCCCTTGGGGTCCTCCCACTCGGCGGCGATCGAGGGGCACTGGGCCGCCGCGACGGTGAAGCGGGCGTTGGGGTGCGCGGCCGGAGTCTCGGACTCCGGGTTCCAGGGGTTGCCGCGCCAATCGATCGCACGAGCGGGCTTCGACTCGGTCATCCCCTCCCACCACACGTCACCGTCCGGGGTCATCGCGGTGTTGGTGAAGATGGCGTTGCCGTACAGCGACGCCATGGCGTTCGGGTTGGTGTCGTCGCCGGTGCCCGGCGCCACGCCGAAGAAGCCGGCCTCCGGGTTGATGGCGTACAGCTGGCCGTCGTCACCGAACTTCATCCAGCAGATGTCGTCGCCGACCGTCTCGACGGTCCAGCCCGGGATCGTCGGGACCAGCATCGCCAGGTTCGTCTTGCCGCACGCCGGACGGAAAGGCGGCGGCGACGTAGCGGACCTCCGCCGGCGGGCGAGGTGAGCTTCAAGATGAGCATGTGCTCGGCGAGCCAGCCGTCGTCGCGAGCCATCACCGACGCGATGCGCAGGGCGAAGCACTTCTTGCCGAGCAGGGCGTTGCCGCCGTACCCCGACCCGAACGACCAGATCTCGCGGGTTTCGGGGAAGTGGACGATGTACTTGTTGTCGGGATTGCAGGGCCAGGCGCGAATCGGCCTGGCCGGCGGCGAGCGGAGCGCCGACGGAGTGCAGACACGGCACCCACGCGCCGTCGCCCGAGCACATCGAGCGCGGCCTGACCCATTCGGGTCATGATCCGCATGCTCACCGCGACGTAGGCCGAGTCGGTGAGCTGCACGCCGATGTGGGCGATCGGCGAGCCGAGCGGACCCATCGAGAACGGCACCACGTACATGGTGCGGCCCCGCATCGCGCCGGTGTACAACCGGGTCATCTCGGCCCGCATCTCGGCCGGGATCGCGCCAGTTGTTGTTCGGGCCCGGCATCGGCTGCGTCGGCCGAGCAGATGAAGGTGCGGTCCTCGACACGGGCGACGTCGCCCGGGTCGGAGTGGGCCCAGTAGCTGTTGGGCCGCTTGGCGTCGTCGAGCTTGGTGAACGTTCCCGACGCGACGAGCTGCGCCGCGAGGCGGTCGTACTCCTCGGCCGACCCGTCGCACCAGTAGACGTCGTCGGCGGCGAAGATCGCCGCCCACTCGGCCACCCAGCTCTTCAGCCGCTCATTGCTCGTCGTCGACGCCATGCGTGCCACGCCTCCATGGGGTCGAGGTGAGGGCCACGCTGCCCCACCTGGCTGAACGCGAAACGCTCCGGCTCAGTAGCCCGGAGTACCCATGTCGGCCTCGGAACCGAGTCGCAACCGGGTGGCGCGTCCATCGGTGTCGAGATCGAAGATCACACGCTGGCCCTGGCGCAGCATGCGAAAGATCGAGCCGTCGAGTGCGGCGGCCGCGAGGTCGTACTCGCGAAGATCGGTGTCGGTGATGACCACACCGTCGCCGGTGTCGGGGTCGTATGCCTTGACGATTCCCTGCACGTTCCCCCTCCTCCGAGACGTTCGATCAGCTCGCCGGCGAGCCGACCTTGGTGACCTTGCCGGCCTTGATGCAGCCGGTGCAGACGTTCACCCGCTTCGGGCGTTCCCTTGACCATGGCGCGGATGCGCTGGATGTTCGGGTTCCAACGGCGCTTGGTCCGCCGATGGGAGTGGGACACGCACATCCCCCACGACGGGTGCTTGCCACAGATTTCACACACTGCTGCCATCAGAGGCGTCCTTCGTTTACGGGGCATTGCGGCTGTTCGGAGAACGAATGCAGGCTACCAGCGGGTTTTCGGCCAGCCCAAACGAGTGGGCTCGCGGCGGCAGCGATACTACCGATGACTGGCATCTGTTCCACCGATCGGGCCAGCGTGTGCCGGTCGGCGCCGCACCGTTGTCCCATCCGAGCGGCGGTCGGGCCGACCTCGGTACCATGTCGGGTCGTGCCCACCCTCGAACGGCTCACTGCGCCGGCTCTGCGCCAGACCGTCGTCACGTTCCGTGACGCGATGAAGGCCCACGCCGCGGGCATCAACCGACTCAACGTCTATCCGGTTCCCGACGGCGACACGGGCACCAACATGGCGAGAACCCTCGACGCGGTGGTCGCCGAGCTCGAACAGGCGTCGGCCGAGCTCGAGCCGACCTGCAAGGCGATCAGCCACGGCTCGCTGATGGGCGCCCGAGGCAACAGCGGGGTGATCCTGTCGCAGATCCTCCGCGGCCTTGCGGGGGTGCTCCGGCACGCCCCGGACGCGTCGCCGGAAGCAGTTGCCGAGGCATTCAGGGCGGCGGCGGCCGCGGCCTACCAGGCGGTGCTGAAGCCGATCGAGGGGACGATCCTCACCGTTGTCCGCGACGTCGCCGATGCCGCGTCGGCGTGTGCTGGCGGCGGGAGGCATCGCTCGTCGAGGTCCTCCAGGAGGCCAGGAACGGCGGGCGCGAAGCGCTCGCCAACACCCCGGAGCTGCTCCCGGTGCTCAAGGAAGCAGGTGTCGTCGACGCCGGTGGCGCAGGTTTCATGCTGCTCCTCGACGCCGCGCTGTTCGTGGTCGACGGGAGTCCGCTTCCCGAGCCGGAGGAGATCGAGGGGCCGACCGGGGCGATGCTCGATTCGGTTGCCGCGCATCGAGTGGCCGGCGACGTCTCGGAGCTGCGCTACGAGGTGATGTACTTCCTCGATCTCGACGACGAACGCATCGAGGACTTCAAGCAGGGGTGGGGCGAGATCGGCGATTCGATCGTCGTGGTCGGCGGCGACGGGTTGTGGAACTGCCACGTCCACACCAACGACATCGGCGCCGCCATCGAAGTCGCGCTCGACAACGACGGACGTCCACACCAGATCCGGGTGACCGACCTGTTCGAAGAGGTGGCCGAGGAGCACGCGCACCGTGAGGCGGCCTTGCACGGCGGGTCCCACGCCCCGTCGCCGCACGGCCCGGCGGCGGCCGGTCTGCTCCCGGTCACCACTGCGGTGGTCGCGGTGTGCAGCGGAGACGGACTCGCCGAGCTGTTCTGGCAGCTGGGGGTGCAGGGCATCGTGACGGGCGGGCAGACGATGAACCCGTCGACCGCCGAACTGCTCGACGCCGTCGCCCACGTGAACGCCCAGCAGGTGGTGATCCTGCCGAACAACAAGAACATCATCCCGGTCGCCGAGCAGGTCGACGCCCTGTCGGCCAAGACAGTGGTCGTGGTCCCCACCCGATCGATGCCCGAGGCCCTCGCATCACTCGTGGTCTACGACCCCGAGGCCGACGCCGCGGCGAACGCCGCCACGATGAGCGAGGCTGCGAGCTCGGTGGCCACTGGCGAGGTCACCCAGGCGGTACGCGACACCCAGAGCCCGGTCGGCCCGATCGCCGTGGGTGACTGGATCGGCCTCGTGCGGGGTGACGGCATCGTGGCGGTCTCCGGGTCGGTGCTCGGCACCGCGACGCAGCTGCTCGAGAGTCTCCTCACCGAGGACCGCGAGATCGTCACGGTGTTGACCGGAGTCGACGCCACTGCGTCGACCACCGACGGGATCGTGGCGTGGGTGGAGTCGATCACCGACCCGACGTCCAGGTCGAGGTCCACCGGGGCGGTCAGCCGCTCTACCCGTACCTCTTCGGCGTCGAGTGACGAGCGGCCTGCCTGCCAGTGAACGGTGAGGGCGGGCCTCGGGCTCAGCGCGCGGCGAGCCGCTCGGTGCTGTCGTCGCCGTCCACGGGGAGGTGCACCACCACGCGGAGATCCGGATCGCCGGTCGGGGTCAGCTGCTCGGTCCGAAAGCGGAGCAGGCCGGCCGTCGGATGCTGGAACGTGCGCTCGTGCTCCTCGAACCCGGCGACGTCGTGCCGGGGCCACCACGCGGCGAACTCCGCGGCTCTCGCTCTGGAGTCGTCGGACGAGTGCAACGACGGCGGGATCGTCGCGGAACGGCGTCGTCTCGGCGCGGAACTGCGAGAGCACCCGACGGGCCTCGCCCTCCCATTCGACGTTGAGGGCGCGGGCCCCGGGTTCCACGAACATGACCCACACCAGGTTGCGGTCATCGGCCGGGAGCGTCTCGAACTGCGGGTAGAGGCGGGCCTGCGGGCAGTTCCACGCGAGCACGTCCCAGCGAGGCCCGAGCACGTAGGCCGGGCTGGGCTCGAGGGCATGGAGCAGCGTGACGACTCCGACCGGCGCCCGGTCGCTTCCGGGGGAGAGCGGCCGACGCAGCGGATGCCCGGCGAGCAGCACGAGATGATCACGCTCGACCGGGTCGAGCCGCAGGGTGCGAGCGAGGCTGTCGATCACCTCGATCGATGCGTTGATCGGTCGGCCCTGTTCGAGCCACGTGTACCAACTGATCGAGACGCCGGCGAGCATCGCCACCTCCTCGCGGCGCAGCCCTTCGGTCCGCCGGCGGCTCCCCGGCGCGAGCCCGACATCGGCCGGCTGCACGGCATGCCGGCGTTCGCGGAGGAACTCGGCGAGATCGGTGCGACGAGCGTGAGGCATACCAGCGTCCGGTCTACCCCATCCCGCCGGGCCGTGAGGGGGACTCGCACTCCCAGGATCGGCCCGCCTCTCCCACCGGTCGGCCGCGGGTGGTTGGCTCCGAGGATGGAACACCTGCTCTCCCGCCGTGCCCGATCGGCCCGATCATCGGTGATCCGGGACCTGCTGAAGCTGATCGACCAGCCGGGGATGCTCTCGCTCGCGGGCGGGCTCCCTGCGGCCGAGTGTCTCGCCGCTGGCCGCATCCGCCAGGCCGCGGCGGCCACGCTCGATGTCGCCGGCCCGCTCGGTGTCCGGGCGCTCCAGTACGGACCGACCGAGGGCGACGCGTCACTGCGAGCCACCGTGGGGGAGCGGGTCGGTGCCCCCGCCGACCGTGTGCTCGTCACCGCCGGGTCGCAGCAGGCGCTCGATCTGGTGGCCCGAGCGGTGCTCGACCCTGGCGATGTCGTGGTGGTCGAGCAGCCCGGGTACCTCGGCGCGATCCAGGCCCTGCGCGGCGTGTGAACCCGAACTCGTCGGAGTGGCCGCCGACACCGATGGACTGCGCACCGATGAGCTCGCGGGCCACTCGCCGCCGGCCTCCGACCGAAGCTCGTCTACACCGTGCCCAACTTCCAGAACCCGACCGGCGCGGTGCTGTCGCTCGAACGGCGGCGTCACCTTGCCGGGCTCGCCGATCGCTACGGGTTCCTCATCGTCGAGGACGACCCGTACGGCGAGCTCCGCTTCGACGAGCACCGCCCTGGCACCGGTGGCGGCGTTCACCGACCGTGTGTTTCGGTTGGGCACCGTCTCCAAGATCCTGGCGCCGGGCCTCCGGGTCGGTTGGGTGGTTGCGCCCGCCGAGCTGATCGGCCCGTTGGTCCGTCTCAAGCAGGCAGCCGACCTGCACACCGGCTCGCTCGCGCAGTGCGTCGCCGACGACGTCCTCGCGCGACTCGGAGTTCATGGCCGGGCATCTCGCTCGTATTCGGGCGGTCTACGCAGCGCGAGCCGACGCGCTCGTCGCCGCGCTCCCATCAGCTCTGCGAGCCAGGCGACCATCAGGCGGGCTCTTCCTCTGGGCGGACGTCGACGCAACGATCGACGCCACCGACCTCACCGCCGCCGCGCTCGGGCATGGGGTCGCGGTCGTGCCCGCCGCGGCGTTCGACATCGATGATCGACCGAGCTCGTCGCTGCGACTGTCGTTCGCGAGCCTGACGCCCGACGGGCTCCGGCAGGCAGCCGCCCGGCTCGGCCGTGCACTCGACGGCCTCCCTCAGGCCGCGGCGAGCACGTCCCAGAGCTCGTTGATGGGGAACGCCTCGGTCGCGTAGTACCACCAGAAGCCGCCACCGGCGAGGGCGGGTCGATCGAGGGCCAACCCCAGGTAGTCGGCGGCGACGGCGCGCCGAGCCGAACCGGTCAGGTCGTCGGCGTCGCCCCACCACCACAGGTGCTCGAGGTCGTCGTTGCCGTAGCCGAGCTCGCCGATCATCAGCCGCTTCCCCGGGAACTTCGCTGCCAGGGTCGAGAACACCCGATCGAACGCCGCCCCCATCGGGTGCTCCTCGACCCACATCGAGACCGAGATGTCGTCGAGATCGGCCAGCAGCTCGTCGTCGATGTGGTCGGCGATCCAGTTGAACATCGCCGACTCCGCGGTGTCCTCGCCCAACTGCCAGTAGAGCGTGAGCATCGTGCGCGCCGAGGTCTGTGCCTTCACCCGATGTGCGGCCGATGCCGCCTTGGCTGCAGCGTCGGGGCCGAGCCACCCGCCATTGATCTCGTTGCCCACCTCCCACGCCTCGATGTCGGGGAACTCGGCGAGATACGTGTCGACCCGCGTCTCGAACGATTCGAGCGTCACTTCCGCCATCTGGGACGAGTCGACGAACTGACCCAGCACCGCGACGCCCGCCTCCTGCGCGGCATCGACGACCGGTCGGTACGTCGCCGGAGGTTCGTCGACATCGAACACGATGCGGGCCCACGGCTCGCGGTCGCCCGCCTGGCGGGCGATCGTGCGCCAGATCGCCGGATCGACCTCGGTGGTGTCGACGGTGACCGCCTTGATCACACCGGAACCGGCCCGGCGTGGTCCTCGCCCCTGCACCAGTGCGTCGACAGCGGCGTCGAGCGCCCGGTCGGCCGCCGCGGCGGCGCCCACGGGGTCGACCGTGGCGAGTTCCTCTGCGACATCGAGGGCTTCGACGGCAATCGCCATCAACGCTGCTGCGTCGGGTGACCTCGGTGCCAGTTGGGCGGCGTCGGACACCACTTGGCGGGCGGCGAGGAGGTTGAAGAGGTGGTGGCCCGGGGCCGGGAGATCGACGATCAGGTTCGAGAACCCGGCCGACGTCGGCCAGGCGACGCTCGAGCGCGACTGCGCCGGTGGGTCGGTCGAGGGTGATGACACCCGTGCCGTCGTCGTACAACGGAGCGATCTCCTCGACCACCAACGTGGACGGATCGAGCAGCGCGTCGTTGATCCCGCGGTCGCCGTTACCGTTCGTGCGGATCTCGGTGAACGCGTCGTAGTCGAGTCGTTCGCCATCGGCCCCATACGCGGTGAGTGTGATGACCCCTGCGGCCTCGACAGGAATCAGGTCGATCAGGTGGAATCAGGTCGTCAGGAATCGAGACCTCCGGGGGAGCAGGCGAGGGAGGCGGACCGGACGAACAGGCCGCAGCACCGAGCACGGCAACCGCCATCGCGGCTACTGCCGGCCAGTGCTCCCGCTTCGTCGTCACACCCCCTCGTTACCATGACGGCCGTGCCGGATCCGATCACGCTGCCCGAGCTCGCGGCGATCCCTGTCGCTCGGATCAAGGGTGTCGGGGAGCGCAAGCTCGACGCGATGACCGAGTTCGGCATCTCCACCGTGCTCGAACTGCTGATGTTCTATCCGCGCCGGTGGGTCGACCGAACGAACGAGGCGCGAGTTCAGGATCTCCAACCCGGGGTGGAGGCGCTCGTCCTCGTCACCGTTCGATCCGTCACCAAGCGGGCCACCCGTAACCGCCGCACGATGGTCACGGCAGTGGTCGGTGACGGTTCGGGCCGACTGAACGTGGTGTTCTTCAACCAGCCCTGGCGCGAGCGCCAGCTCCACACCGACCTGACCATCGCGCTCTACGGCAAGCCCGAGCTCTACCGGGGCGGGTTGCAGATGACCAACCCGATCGTCGATCTCATCGGCGATCGCACCGGGCGGATCGTGCCGATCTACCCGCAGTCCGAGAAGGTCGCCCTGTCCACCTGGGAGATGGCCGGCTTCATCGAGGACGCCTTGAAGAAGTGCGAACCGCGCGGCATCCTCGATCCCGTTCCCGACGAGGTCCGTCGGCGCTTCGGCCTGATCGGTCGTCACGAGGCACTCCGCGGCATCCATCTGCCGGAGGCAATGGCCGACAAGGAACAGGCGAGGCGACGACTGGCGTTCGACGAGCTGCTCCGGGTCCAGCTGGTGCTGGTCGGGCGCAAGCGGGCCTACGAGCGGGAAGCGAAAGGCATCCGCCATCAGCTCGACGGTCCGCTCGTCGATCGGTTCCATGCGGCGTTGCCGTACCCGCTGACCGGTGCGCAGCGGCGCACGATCATGGAGATCGGCGCCGATCTCGCCGGGCGTCACCCGATGCACCGCCTGCTCCAGGGCGATGTCGGGTCGGGCAAGACGGTGGTGGCGGTGTCCAGCCTGCTCATCGGGGTCCAAGGGGGGCACCAGGGGGCGCTGATGGCACCCACCGAGGTGCTCGCCGAACAGCACGCAACCGGCGTTCGCACGTTGCTCGAGGGCATCACCGTGCCCGATCCCGACAACCTCTTCGGTGATCGGCCGTTGCGGGTCGAGCTGCTCACGAATCGCGTCACCGGCGCCGAGCGGCGCGAGGTGCTCGCCGGGTTGGCCGATGGCTCCGTCGATCTCGCGATCGGTACTCATGCCCTGATCCAAGAAGGCGTGCGGTTCAAGAGCCTGGGTGTGGTGGTCATCGACGAACAGCATCGCTTCGGTGTGGAGCAACGGGCCGCACTGCGAGCCAAGGGCGAGAGCGACCATCCGGATGGCGCCGTGCCCGACGTCCTGGTCATGACGGCGACGCCGATCCCTCGTACGGCGGCCATGACGGTGTACGGCGACCTCGACGTGAGCGTGCTCGACGAACTCCCTCCGGGCCGGACCCCCATCGGCACCGCGTGGGCCAACGGCCCGGAGCAGGAAGACGCGGTATGGGCCGACATCCGCGCCGAAGTGGAGGCCGGCCGCCAGGCCTATGTGGTGTGCCCGCTCATCGACGAGAGCGAGAAGCTCGAGGTGGCATCAGCCGAGGAGACCTACGAGCGGCTCACTGGCGGGGAGCTGCACGGGCTGCGGTTGGGACTGCTGCACGGGCGGTTACCAGCTGCCGAGAAGGACGCCGTGATGAGCCGCTTCCGCGCCGGAGAACTCGACGTGTTGGTGGCCACCACCGTGATCGAAGTCGGTGTCGATGTCCCGAACGCCACGATCATGGCGATCCTCGACGCCGACCGTTTCGGCATCGCCCAGCTCCATCAGCTGCGCGGGCGGGTCGGGCGGGGGAGTCATGCGTCGAGGTGCTGGCTGGTCACCGCCGAGCAGGAAGACGGCAATCCCCGCGTCGAAGCGCTCGTGGCCTCCACCGACGGGTTCGAACTCGCCGAGGTCGACCTCGATCTGCGGGGCGAGGGCACCTTGATGAACACCGCTCAGAAGGGCCGCAGCGACCTCAAGCTGGCGTCGTTGCGCCGTGACCGCGAACTCGTCCGCCACGCCCGGGATGCCGCATTCGAGATCATCGACGCCGATCCCGATCTCCGTGTCCGCCCGGCGCTGCGCGACGAGCTCGCCCTGTTGTTCTCGGCCGAGGACGAGGAGTTCCTCTTCAAGAACTGAGCGCCTGCCGCGCGACGGTTTCGCGCCGGAGCCGATGGGGCAGAATGTGCCTCGGTGCTGGTGTCTCCCGAGGGGGTGCGGCATGGGGTGTTCCCGATGATCGGGGCAGCGGGTGCGGGATGGGCGTATCGCGTGCTCGCAGTAGCGGTGCTGACGGCGATCGCCTTGTCGGCCCAGATCGAGCGCGATCCAGAAACAGGCTCAAGGACAGGCCGAGCAACGGTTCTTGTTCAAGGTCGGCGACGAGATGGCCGAGTACCGGTTCAAGGCGTACAAGCGGCAACGGCAGCTCGTCGAAACGGTGACCACCCTGGTGGTGCTCGTGGTGGCGTTGGCCGTCATCGCCCACTGGATCCGCGCCGGCTGAGCCGAGGCGTCAGTCGTCGCCCGATTGCTCGGCCTCGTCGGGCAGCACCAGGTCCCAGCGGTCGAGACAGTCCGAACAGCGGTAGGCAACGATGTCGCCCGGTAACCAGACGCCGTCCTCCGGGAGCGGCCGTGAGGAGGTGGCAGGTCCCGCCGCAGTCGACACAGACGATGGTGGGCTCGGGAACGATGCACCCCCGTAGTCTGCCGTGATGCGCATCGTCGCCGGCGAGCTTCGCGGCCGCCGGATCCTCGCCCCCGATGGTCTCGACACCCGGCCGACCACCGACCGGGTGCGTGAAGCGGTCTTCAATGCGCTCGTCAGCCTCGACGTCGTCGTCGGAGCTCAGGTCGTCGACCTGTTCGCGGGCACCGGCGCGCTGGGGCATCGAAGCGCTCTCACGCGGCGCCGCCCACTGCCGGTTCGTCGGAGCGCGACCGCCGTGCGCTGCGATGTGCTGCGCGACAACCTCGCCGCCCTCGGGGTCGCCGACCGTTCGACGGTCAGCGGCGGCGACGCGGCGGTCTTCGGAGCCGACCGATGCCGCCGGCCGACCTCGTGCTCGCCGACCCGCCCTACGGCTTCGCCGGCTGGGCCGATCTCCTGATGCCGCTCGTGGCACCTTCGTCGTCGCCGAGTCCGGCCAGCCGGTGGCGGCTCCGCCGCGGCTGGGAACGCGTCCGGGAGAAGCGCTACGGCCGTACGGTCGTCACCTTCCTGCGACGCGTCGACGAACTACCGTGACGCCAGCCATGGCCACGGCCCTCTTCCCCGGCAGCTTCGACCCCGTCCACCTCGGCCATCTCGACGTGATCGCGCCAGGCCGTCGTCGCTGTTCGGCGAAGTCGTGATCGTCGCCGCGATGCACAACCCGGCAAGCCGAGCGGGACCTTCACGATCGACGAGCGGTGCGACGCTGCTGCGGGAATCCACCGCCGACCTCGCCGGGGTCCGGGTCGAGGCCCACACCGGGCTCGGTGGTCGACGCCGCCCGATCAGGTCGGCGCCGACTTCATCGTCAAGGGCCTGCGCACCGCCGGCGATTTCGAGTTCGAGCTGCAGATGGCGCTCACGAACCAGTCGGTCAGCGGCATCCGCACCGTGTTCTTGCCGACGGCGGCCGACCTGGTCGTTCGTGTCGTCACGTTTCATCCGGGAGATCGCCCGGTACGGTGGCGATGGTCGCGCACCTGGTCCCGGCATCGGTCGCCGCTCGCCTGCTCGCCAAGGTTGCGTCCGGGAGCGAGCGCATCATGAGCTACGACGACGACTTCGACGACGAGTTCGACGACTTCGAGGACGCCACCTTCGGCGCGGCGCCCGCGGCTCCGATCGCCCCGGTGACCGGCGACCGGGCGATCCACGACTCCGAGACCCTGCTCCGGCGGGCCATCGACATCATCGCCACCGCCCGGACCATCCCGCTGTCGGCGTCGCCGATGATCAACCGCGACGAGATCATCGAGCTGCTCGAAGAGGCGGTCAACCGGCTGCCCGACGAGCTGCGCCAGGCCCGCTGGATGCTCAAGGAGCGGGCCGAGTTCGTCGCCAAGACCCGGCGGGAGGCCGACGAGATCCTCGATGCCGCCCGGGTCCAGGCCGAGCGGATGGTGCAGCGCACCGAGGTCGTCCGGGCCGCCGAGCAGCGGGCCCGGCAGGTCAAGGAGGCGGCCGAGCCGATTCCCGTCGGCTCCGCCACGAGACCGAGGACTTCATCGACCAGCGGCTCGCCAGCTTCGAGATCCTGCTCGACAAGGTCACCAAGACGGTCGCCGCCGGTCGCTCCCGGCTGCAGATCGGCGTGCAGCCGCACCCAGGAACGCGCCGTCGAACCGACCGCTGACGACCCTGACAGCCAGGGCTTCTTCGACCAGGATCGCTCCGGCTTCTGAGTTCCGCATCGCCCGGCACGGTTCGTCGCCCCGGGACGGGCCGCTAGCGTTCTGCGGGTGAAGCCTCTCGCTGTCAACGTGGCGGAGCTGCTCCGCCGGCCGGGCGACCGACCGCGACCTCGACGGTGCGAGCTCGCCGGCCGAGGAGCTCGGTGTGGTCGATCCACCGGGTCGCGCCGGCGACGCCGTCGTCGTCGCCGTGCGGCTCGAGAGCCTGAGCGACGGGATCGTCGTCACCGGCCGGGTGCACGGCGCCCTGGCACGACTCGTGCCGGCGATGCCTCGTTCCGATCGACGGCACGGTCGAGGCCGCAGGTCGACGAGCTCTACTCGCAGCGCCAGGTCACGACGACAGCCTTCCCGATCGTGGCGACCAGATCGACCTGGCGCCCATGGCCCGGGAGCTGGTCGTGCTCGAGCTGCCGATCGCCCCGCTGTGCCGGCCGGACTGCGCCGGGCATCTGCCCGACGTGCGGCGCCAACCGCAACGAGCAGCCCTGTTCGCTGCGTAGCGCCCGGTCACCGACGATCGCTGGGCGGCGCTCGATGCCCTCCGCGAGCAGTTGAACTGATCCGGCTCCGCGCCGGTAACCTTGCCCGGCTCGTTCCGAGCCGCCCTCACCGCGACACCGGAGACCACCGTGGCCGTTCCCAAGAAGAAGAAGTCCAAGTCGAAGTCCCGGAGCCGTCGCTCCGGCGCGTGGAAGCTCGGCAGCCCGGCCCGCAGCATGTGCCCGCGCTGCGGGAACGCCAAGCTCCCGCACACGGTCTGCCCGCACTGCGGCTGGTACAAGAACCGCGTCGTCGTCGACGTCGGCTGATGCTTCCCGTCGCCGTCGATGCGATGGGCGGCGACCGGGCTCCGGGCGAGATCGTCGCCGGGGCGCACGGCGGCCGCCGCACTCGGCATCCCCGTCGTGCTCGTCGGCCCGCACGGCCTGGCCGGCCGCGGTGAGCTGCCGCTGATCGAGGCCACCGAGGTCATCGCCATGGACGACGACGCCGCCCAAGGCGGTGCGGCGCAAGAAGGACTCGACGCTGGTCCGCGCCGCCGAGGCCGTGCGCGACGGTAAGGGCTCGGCGATGGTGTCGGCCGGCAACACCGGCGCGACCATGGCGTCGGCGCTGCTGCGCATGGGCCGGATCAAGGGCGTCAGCCGGCCGGCCATCGCCACCCCGATCCCGGTGCCCGGTCGACCCCCGACGGTGCTGCTCGACGCCGGCGCCAACGCCGAGGTCCAGCCGAATGGCTGGTGCAGTTCGCCCAGATGGGTTCGGTGTTCGCCCGTTGCCGCTTCGGGCTCGAACGACCGCGGGTCGGCCTGCTGTCGATCGGCGAGGAACCCGGCAAGGGCGACTCGCTTCGCAAGGAGGCCTACGAGCTGCTCGGCGCCGCCAGTCCGGCATCGACTTCATCGGCAACGTCGAGGGCCGCGACATCATGAGCGAGCAACGTCGACGTCGTCGTCACCGACGGCTTCACCGGCAACGTCGTGCTCAAGACGCTCGAAGGTGGCCTGAAGACGATCATCGGAGTCGCTGCTCGAGGCGTTCGGCTGCGACTCCCGAGTACGCCGCGGCCGCCGACGTACTGATGCCGGCGCTGCTCCCGCTGTACGAGTCGCTCGATCCGGAGACCTACGGCGGCGCCATGCTGCTCGGGGTCGACGGCGTGTGCATCATCAGCCACGGTTCGTCGACTGCTCGCGCGATGACCAACGCCATCAAGGTGGCGCGCGACATGGTCGAGGCCGATCTGGTCGGGGAGCTCCGCCAGGTCATCGGCGCCTGACCGGCCGCCATCGCCGATCCATTGCCCGCCGGTTCGCCCAGTCGGACTACCATCCCTGAGCCCGATCACTGTCGTCTGGAGGACACCTTCGTGCCTGCCGAAACCCATGTCGAACACGGTCCGCTCGATCGGGACGAGATCTTCGAGATCGTCCGCGACCGCCTGGCCGACATCCTCGAGATCGACCCGGCCGGAATCTCCGAGGGCCAGTCGTTCGCCGACGACCTCGAAGCCGACTCCCTCGCCCTCATCGAGCTCGTCGAGGGGATCGAGGAGGAGCTCGGCGAGCGCACCGTCGGGTTCCGCATCGAGGACGAAGACCTCGAAGATCTCAAGACCGTGCGCGACGCGGTCGACTACGTGTGGGAGCGCGTGAAGGGCCAGTGAGCCCACGGCCCGAGCCGGACCTCGCCGCGCTGATGGCGCGGTTGAGCTACGAGTTCGTCGGACCTGTCGTTGCTCCGGACTGCGCTCGCCCACCGCTCGTGGTGCGCCGAGACCCTCGGGAACCCGGCGAGCAACGAGCGCCTCGAGTTCCTCGGCGACGCCGTGCTCGGTTGGGTCGTCGCCGACCTCGCCTACCGCCACCACGGCGATCTCCCCGAGGGCCGCCTGACCGACCTGCGCAAGGGCGTCGTCAACGCTGCCGCGCTCGCCCAGAGCGCCGAGGAGCTCGGCCTCGGCGACCACCTCCTGCTCGGCAAGGGCGAGTCGGCCGCGGGTGGTCGGGCCAAGCCGTCGATCCTGTCCGACGCCATCGAAGCGGTCATCGGGGCGGTGTACCTCGACGGCGGGTGCCGATGCCGCCTACCAGTTCATCGCGCGCATGCTCGGCGACCGCATCGAGCATGCCGCGGTCGCGGCTCGAGCACGCCGACCACAAGACCCACCTCCAGGAGCTCGCCGCCCGCCTGTTCGATTCGGCCCCGGTGTACGTGCTGCGCGAGGAGGGCCCCGATCACGCCAAGCGCTTCTACGCCAGCGTCCTGTTGCAGGCAAGGACAGCAGGCCAGCGGCGAGGGCCGGTCGAAGAAGCAGGCCGAGCAGGCCGCCGCCCGCAGGCGCGTGCGAGCAGCTCGCCGATGTCGAGCTCGAGGGCGTCGCCGCCCCGGTCCAAGCCTGAGCGCCGGGTGCCGGAGCTCCCCGAGGTCGAGACCGTCCGCCGCGGCATCGAGCGACTCGTGTCGTCGGCCGCCGATTCGAGCGGGTCGAAGTGGGACGGGAACGCACGGTCCGGCGCACCTCGGCGCGCGGCCGTGATCGACGGGCTCGACCGGCACCACGACTGGTCGCAGTCGGCGCGCCGGGGCAAGTACCTCATCGGCCCGCTCGACTCCGGCGACCAGGTGATGATCCACCTGCGCATGAGCGGCCAGCTGCTCGTCGGCCCCGTCGACTCCGCTGCGCCCAGCCCACACCCACGTCGCCGCCCGGCTCTCGGGCAGCGGTCCGGCCGAGGAGCTCCGGTTCGTCGATCCCCGCACGTTCGGCGAGGTCGTCGTGTTCGACCCCGACCGCGTGGCGACCGAGGTCCCCGAGCTGGCCCGGCTCGGCGTCGATCCGATCGCCGACGGGCTCGACCGTCGCCAGCTCGGGCGCGCTGCTCGCGCGGCCGCACGACAGCTGAAGGCACTGCTGCTCGACCAGCACGTGATCGCCGGGCTCGGCAACATCTACACCGACGAGGTGCTCCACCGGGCCCGGCTGCACCCGCTCCGCCTCGCCTCCAGCCGTCGGCTCGGCGCCAGGTGACCGACACTCCACGCGGCGATCATCGGGGTGTTGAGCGCGGCCATCGAGGCCGGCGGCTCGACCCTGTCCGACGCCCAGTACGTCGACCTCGACGGGGCGACCGGGTCCTACCAGGACGACCATGCGGTGTACGGGCGGGCCGGGCTTGCGGTGCCCGACCTGTGTCACGAGGGGTGATCCTGCGGAGACAGGCGGCGGGCGCTCGACCTACCTCTGCCCCCGCTGCCAGCGCTGAGGCGGGCGATTCGTCGCGCACAGGAGTCCGGTCGGCGGGTCCGTCGACTATCGTCGCCCCCTGCCGTGTTCCTGAAGACCCTCACCCTCAAAGGTTTCAAGTCGTTCGCCGAGGCCACCGCCATGGAGCTCGAGCCGGGCGTGACGGTCGTGGTCGGTCCGAACGGCTCGGGCAAGTCGAACGTGGTCGACGCGATCGCCTGGGTGCTCGGCGCGCAGGCGCCCAGCGCGGTGCGCAGCCAGAAGATGGACGACGTGATCTTCGCCGGCACCTCGCAAGCGCACCGCGCTCGGTCGGGCCGAGGTCAGTCTGACGCTCGACAACTCCGCCGGGCTGCTCCCGATCGAGTTCACCGAGGTCACGGTCACCCGCACCCTGTTCCGCACCGGCGAGAGCGAGTACGCCATCAACGGCGCCCCGTGCCGCCTGCTCGACATCCAGGAGCTGCTGTCCGACGCCGGGGTCGGCCGCCAGCAGCACGTGATCGTCAGCCAGGGCCAGATCGATGCCGTGCTCAACGCCCGGCCCGAGGACCGCCGGGCGATCATCGAAGAAGCCGCCGGCGTGCTCAAGTACCGCAAGCGCAAGGAGAAGGCCGAGCGCCGCCTCGACTGCGACCGAGGGCAACCTGCTGCGGGTCCAGGACCTGCTGCGCGAGGTCCGCCGCCAGCTGCGTCCGCTCGAGCGCCAGGCCGAGGCGGCCCGTCGCCACGGCGACCTGGTCGCCGAGCTGTCGGCGCCCTCAAGCTGTTCCTCGCCGGCCGCGAGATCGCCGGGCTCCGGACCCGGCTGACCACCCTCGCCACCGACCGCGCTCGCCTGGCACACGACCGAACAGCGAGCTCGCGCGCGGAGCTCGCCCAGCTCGACACCGACGTGCTGGCGACCGAGGCCGAGCTCACGGCCCGGGGCGACACCGACCTCGGCGACTCGCCTGGTGCGGGTCGAGCAGCTGCGCGAACGGGCGCGTGGCCTCGTCAACGTGATCGCCGAGCGCCGCCGGGCCATGGAACGCGACCGCGGCCAGCTGATGGACGCCGGCGTCGTCGCCAACCTCGAGGCCGAAGCGGCGCGGCTCCGCGACGAGCTCGTCGAGGTCGTCCACGAAGCTCGCTGGCGGTCGGCGCCCGAGGCCGAGGCGCTCGCCGAGGAGGAGCAGGACGTTCGCCCGGCGAGCGCGCCGAGACCCAGGCGCGTCCTCGACGCCGCCGGGGGCACCTCGACCTCCGCGGCGAGCGCCGCGGCCGAGGTCCGCGGCGAGCTGCGTTCGATGCGGTCGGCCGCCGAGCGGGCCGAGGGGGAGCTGCGGCGTCAGGTGAGCCCGCCGCGACAACCTGCGTGCCCGCCAGGAGCGCCTGGCGGCCGAAGCCGAGCGGCTCCGACAGGAGTGCGAGGCAGGCCGAGGGCGTCGAAGCGCCGCTCGTCACCGAGGTCGAAGCGGCCGAAGCAGCGCCGTGTCGCGGCCGAAGCGGCGCGGAGAGTCCACGGCGGCGGCCCGTCAGGAGGCAGCGGCCGAGCTGTCGCAATGGCGGCCCGTGCCGAAGCCCTCGCCCTCGCGCTCGACTCGGCCCGCGCTCGGGCCGGCGCCGAGCGGGTCGCGTCGATCGACGGCGTGCTCGGCACCCTGCTCGACCTCGTGGTGGTCGACGAGGGTTGGGAGCCGGCGTTCGAAGCCGCCGCCGGCGAGGCGATGCTCGCCGTCGTCTGCGCCGATGCCGACGGCGCTCGCCGCGCCCTCGACCATCTCGCAGGCGCCGATGCCCACGGCGCGGTGCTCGCGCTCACGGCCAGCCGCGTCGGGCGCCAGCCGCGCCTCCGGCAGTGCGGCGAGCCGTTGCGGCCGCATGTGCGCGGCCGCGACGCCGGCGTCGACGCGCTGCTCGACGCGCTCGTCGGGCACGCCGGTGCGCGTCGCCGACCTGGACCGCCGCGCTCGACGTCGCGCTCGCCGATCCGGACGCGGTGGCGGTCACCCCCGACGGGCATCGATTCTCGGCCATCGGGCTGGCGGCTCGGCGCCGCCGGTGGCGGCGCGACCGCAGCCGCGCTCGACGACGCCCGCGCCGAGCAGGAGCGCTGCCGCAGCCGAGCGTCGAGCGTCGCGACGCCGAGGCCCGACTGGCCAAGGAGGAGCTCGCAGGCGGCCCGGCACCAGCCGAGACACGAGCTCGCCCGCCGGCTCGACGCCAACGACGCCCGGTTCACGGCGTCGGCCGAATCGCTCGCCCGGGTGCAGGGCGAGCGGCGCGAGGCCGCCGACCGAGCTCGAGAACCTCGGCGGTCACGATCGCCGAGCTCGAGGAGCGGATCGCCCGCGAACGGGCGCGGATCGCCGAGCTCGAAGCACTCGTGCCGGCGCTCGAAGCCGACGAAGCGGCCGAGGCCACCGCCGCCCGCCAGCGGGGCGAAGCCCGAGCCCGGCTCGAAGCCGCGCGCCGCCGCGCTCGCGTCGCGCCGCAAGGATCTCGAGGTCCGCAACGCCGGGCTCCGCGAGCGCCGCCAGTACCTCGAACGCCGGTTGGAGGAGACCGAACGCCGGCTCGAAGCCGACGTCGCGGCGCGTGCCGAGGCGGCCGGAGCGGCGGGTCCGATCGAGCGGGCGATCGACGCCATCGACCGGCTCGCCGGCGCTGGTCGACGCGCCACCGCGCGACGCATCGACGCCGAGCTGCCCGGCTCCAGGAGCTGCGCCGCCGCCAGAGCGACGAGGTGCGCGCCCTCACCCAACGACTCGACACGGCTCCGCCGGGCCCGGGCCGCCGCCGAGCAGCAGCTCGAGGAGACGCCGAGAACGCATGCAGCGGGTCGAGATCGAGACCGCCGAGGTCCGGATGCGGCTCGAGAGGCGCGGTCGAGGCGCTGCGCCGCGATCTCGACACCGAGCCCGAGGTCGCCGAGGCGGCCGAGACTGCCGGAGCTGCCCGAGGGCATCAGCCGCCGCCGGCACGGGCCCGCGACCTCGAGCGTGAGCTGCGCCTGCTCGGACCGATCAACCCGCTCGCGCTCGAGGAGTTCACCGCCCTCCAGGAGCGGCACGCGTTCCTGGAGCAGCAGCTCGAGGACGTCAGGACGACCCGACGCGAGCTGGTCCGGATCATCAAGGCGGTCGACGCCGAGATCCAGACCGTGTTCGCCGCGGCGTTCGCCGACGTGGCAGCCAACTTCACCGAGCTGTTCGCCACGCTGTTCCCCGGTGGGACCGGCCGGCTGGTGCTGACCAACCCCGACGACCTGCTCACGACCGGCATCGAGGTCGAGGCCAAGCCGAGCGGCAAGAACGTCAAGAAGCTGTCGCTGCTGTCGGGTGGTGAGCGATCGCTCACCGCGCTGGCCTACCTGTTCGCCGTGTTCCGCAGCCGTCCGTCGCCGTTCTACGTGATGGACGAGGTCGAAGCCGCGCTCGACGACGTCAACCTCCACCGCTTCCTCGGGCTTGTCGCAGGAGTTCCGCAACGAGGCCCAGCTGCTCATCGTCAGCCATCAGAAGCGGACCATGGAGGCCGCCGACTGCCTGCTCGGTGTCACCATGCAGCCGGGCGGCTCGTCGAAGGTGATCGTCGAGCGGGCGTCGCGCTCGCGCGTGACGCCGGACGGCTCGCGTCGATCAGCGAGTCCAGCACTCGAACACCGGTTCTGCACCGTCTATCGTCGGTCTTCGCGTCCTCGGACGACGAATCGCCGGGGCGCATCGGGGTGAGATCGTGACTGATACCTGGCAGCGGTGCGTCGACGCGCCGCGCTCGGCGTGCCACGGCGATCCGACTCGTCGGCCTGCGAGAAGCGCTTCGGCGAGGTGCGCGCCGTCGACGACGTCGATCTCGCGATCGCCGACGGCGAGTTCTTCTCGATGCTCGGGCCGTCGGGTTCGGGCAAGACCACGGTGCTCCGGCTGATCGCCGGCTTCGAGGAGCCCGACGCCGGGGCGATCCTGCTCGCACGGCAGCGATGTCGGCCCACTCGCCGCCGTACGAACGCGACGTCAACACCGTGTTCCAGGACTACGCGCTGTTCCCGCACATGACCGTGCAGCAGAACGTCGAGTACGGGCTGAAGGTCAAGCGGGTCGGCGCAGGCCGAGCGCCGCGCGCGGGCCGCCGAGATGCTCGAGACCGTTCGCCTCGGCGACTACGGCGCACGCAAGCCGACGCAGCTCTCGGGCGGCCAACGCCAGCGGGTCGCCCTCGCCCGGGCGCTCGTGAACCGGCCGAAGGTGCTGCTGCTCGACGAGCCGCTCGGCGCGCTCGACCTCAAGCTCCGCGAGGAGATGCAGGTCGAGCTGAAGGCGATCCAGCACGACGTCGGCATCACCTTCGTGTTCGTCACCCACGACCAGGGCGAGGCGCTCTCGATGAGCGACCGGGTCGCCGTGTTCAATCGGGGCCAGGTCGAACAGGTCGGCACGCCCGCAGGAGATCTACGAGCGCCCGGCGACCGTTCGTCGCCAACTTCGTCGGCACCTCGAACGTGCTGGCCGACGGCCGCGCCGTGCGGCCCGAGCGCATCAGCGTGCTCGACCCGCGGCGCGCGACTCCCGATCCGGCGCGGTGACGTGCTCGGCGGCGACGGTGGTCGACGTGCAGTACCTCGGGGCCGAGGCGCGGGTCCGCGCCCGCCTCGCCGACGGACGAGTGCGATGATCGCCACGGTGCCGAGCGACCGGCTCGGCGACCGTTCGAGTGGGCGAGGCCGTGACCCTCGCCTGGCCACCCGCGACGCGGCACTTCGCGTTGCGCCGGGACATCCGAACCACCACGACACGGGGGAGACACCGAATGAGAACACGACGTCTGATCACGTCGCTCGGGGCGATCGGCACTGTTGCTGCTCGCCGCCTGCGGCAGCGACAGCGATGAAGCTCGACCGATCCACCGCCGACACCGACGGCGGCGGCCGCGACCGAGCGACACCGAGGCTGCCGCCGAGAGACGGCAGCTCCGACCGAGGACACCGGGCCGCCACCGAGGCGGAGCCGGTGCGATGCCGACCGAGCTCGGCGAGGGCGAAGGCGAAGTCAACATCATCGCCTGGGCCGGTTACGTCGAGGACGGCTCGACCGATCCGGCGGTCGACTGGGTCACGTCCGTTCGAGGAGGCGACCGGCTGCAAGGTCAACGTCAAGATCGGCAACTCCTCCGACGAGATGGTGCAGCTCATGCAGAGCGGCGAGTACGACGGCGTCTCGGCCTCGGGCGACGCGACCCAGCGGCTGATCGCCGGCGGCGAGGTCGCCCCGGTCAACACCGACCTGATCCCGAACTACGCCGATGTCTTCGAGGGGCTGAAGCTCAAGCCGTGGAACTCGGTCGACGGCGTGCCCTACGGCGTGCCCCACGGCCGCGGTGCCAACCTGCTCGTGTACAACACCGAGGTGTTCGCCGACGGCGCGCCCGATTCGTGGGCCGCGATGTTCGAGGACAGCCCGGCGGCCGGTTCGGTGTCGGTCTACGACTCGCCGATCTACATCGCCGACGCTGCGCTCTACCTGATGGCGACCCAGCCCGACCTCGGCATCACCAACCCCTACGCGCTCGACCAGACCCAGTTCGACGCCGCGATCGAGCTGCTGACGCAGCAGCAGGAGCTCGTCGGCCAGTACTGGGCGCTGTACACCGATCAGCAGGCTGGCCTCGAAGGCGGCAGCGTGCTCGCCGGCACGACCTGGCAGGTCATCGTCAACCTGGCGCCGGCCAACGGCGCCAAGATCGACGCGGTCAAGCCGGTCGAGGGAGCCACCGGCTGGTCCGACACGTGGATGATCTCGTCGAAGGCCAAGCACCCGAACTGCATGTACCTGTGGATGGACCACATCATCTCGCCCGAGGCCAACGCCGCAGGTCGCCGAGTGGTTCGGTGAGGCGCCGACGCAACGCCAAGTCGTGCGGGCTCACCGCCGACCCGGAGCACTGCGCGACGTTCCACGCCGACGACGAGAGCGGCTACTGGGACGACGTCTGGTACTGGACGACCGCCACCGAGGAGTGCCTCGACGGGCGCACCGACGTGACCTGCGTGCCGTACACCGAGTGGGTCACCGCTTGGGCGGAGCTGCGCTCCTGACGCGATCTGACTGCGTCGCTCGGCCACCGATCCGCCGGCCGGTCTCGGCCGGCGCGATCGGCCGCGTCCTGTACCGCCGACCCCGCCTTCGGCTCGCCGGCGCGCTCGGCGCGCCGGTGCTGTGGCTGCTCGTCGTCTACCTCGGGTCGCTCGCTGCTCCTCGTCGTCACCGCCTTCTTCAAGCTCGACGCCGCACCCAGAAGCCGACGAGCGAGCTGACGCTCGACAACATCGACGCGGCGTTCACCACCTCGGCGTTACCTCGGCACGGTCCGGCGCAGCATCGGCGTGGCGCTCGCCGTCACCGCTGCTCTGCCTCGCTCATCGCGCTGCCGATGGCGTTCTACATCGCCAAGGTCGCCACGCCCTGGATGCGTCGATCGCTGATCGTCGCGGTCGCTCCTGCCCCTGTGGGCCGGCTACCTCGTCAAGGGCTACTGCGTGGCGGGCGATGCTCGAGCCCGGCTCGCGAGTTCGCCGCCACTCCGTCGGGCGGGTTCTTGAAGTCGACGATCGGCTGGACGCCGGGCTTCGGCCTGATCGGCGTGGTCATCACGCTCGCCTACCTGTGGCTGCCCTACATGGTGCTGCCGATCTATGCCGGGCTCGACCGGCTCCCCGCCTCGCTGCTCGACGCCTCGGGCGACCTCGGCGCCCGGCCCGGTGCGCACGTTCCGCTCGGTCGTCGGTCCCGCTGCTCGATCCCGTCGATCGCCGCCGGGTCGATCTTCACGTTCTCGCTGTCGCTCGGCGACTACATCACGCCGAACATCGTCGGTGGCAAGATGCAGCTGATCGGCAACCTCATCGCCCGCTCGCTGCTCGCCCCGAACCAGCCGCTCGCCGCCGCGTTCACGCTGTGGCCGATCCTCATCATCGTCGTGTACCTGTTCGGCGATGGCGCGCCTGAAGGCGTTCGAGAGCCTGTGATGCGCGCTCGTCTCGCACTGCCCGGATCGCTGCTGCGGATCGTCACCTGGCTCGGCGGCCTGGCGTTCCTCTACGTGCCGCTGCTCGTCGTGGTGGTGCTGAGCTTCAACAAGGCGACGTCGCTGTCGTGGCCGCCGACGGGGCTGAGCACCGACTGGTGGTCGAAGGCTGCGCGATGCCGAGGGTCCACGCGACGCGCTCGTGCACCTCGGTGCGCACGGCGCGCGGCCGCCACCGCGATCGCGCTGGTGCTCGGCACGCTGGCCGCGTTCGCGCTGCACCGCTACCAGTTCTTCGGCCGAAACGCCGTCTCGTTCCTGATCATCCTGCCCATCGCGCTGCCGGGCATCGTCACCGCCGTGGCGTTGCAGACGACGTTCGGCCGGGTCGGCTTCGACCTCGGGTTTCCGGACCGTCGTGATCGCCCACGCGACGTTCTGCATCGTGGTCGCCTACAACAACGTCATCGCCCGCCTGCGGCGGATGCAGCCGAACCTGCTCGAGGCGTCGGCCGACCTCGGCGCCGACGGCATGCAGACGTTCCGGCACGTGACGTTCCCGCTGGTCCGCTCGGCGCTGCTCGCCGGCGGCCTCCTCGCGTTCGCCCTGAGCTTCGACGAGATCGTCGTCACCACGTTCACCGCCGGGCCCGGTTTCGAGACCCTCCCGCAGTGGATCTTCAACAACTTCAGCCGCCCCAACAACGTGCCGCTGGTGAACGTCGTCGCCACGGTCGTGATGGTGCTCTCGATCCCCCTCGCATGGCTCGCCCAACGGCTCTCCGACGGCGCCGAGTCCCTCGCCCCCTGACCGTTTGTTCACAGCTGCCCGGGGTGGGCGGGCGCAGCCGCACAGACGCGAGAAAGGCTCACACGGTGCGCCACGCGTTCGCGGAACGGTCGTAGAGACGATCGAGGACAGCGACGATCTCGGCGTCGGTCATTCGCCACGTGAAGTTCACCGGGAGCCAGCCGTGCAGGACGAGCGAGTTCTGCCGACGAGCGTCGCGGTCGAGATCGGCGGCGAGGTGGTGGGCTCCGAAGCCGTTGCCCTCGAAGTAGATCCGTCGCATGGGGTACGACAGGTCGAGTCGGTACCGCTTGCCGTCGACCGTTACCGGGTGCTGATGGGTGGGAGCGGGGAACCCGTATCGGTCGAAGACCCGCCGGAGCCGGGCCTCCAACGCTGATTCGCCAGGGTCGTACCCGGGAATGCGTGCTGCGAGGACGATCCGAAGCTTGCGAACCGACCGGCCGGGGGCGGCTCGAGTGCGCTCGACACGTTCGCGAAGGTCCTCGAGCCGCAACCGCCGGTGCCGCAACAGGTCATCGATCAACTTGCCGAGCTGATCGATCGAACACCGACCGCTCAGGTCGAGCACCAGTCGAATCGGCGATGCGCAGGCCAAGCCGTCCCGGACGATCACGTCACCGTCCTCCAACGTGCCGCACCGATGGGCACGGACACCTGCGAGGCGAATCTGGCGCTCCAATCGAGCGCTGAGTTCGAGCGGCACGTTGCCGTACCCTTCGACACCCCAGAGGTTCGCTGCGGCCTCGTGGGACACGAAGGCTTCGCTGCCGGCGGCGAGTACTGCTGCCCGGAGTGTCTGACGCCAGGTGACTGGTGCGCCCGCGACCCGGTCCACGCCTCGGCGCATCGGGATCCATCGTCCGGCTCGCCGTTGGCGATGGGCGAGCCGGCGGGCCGCGCGGGGCGACAGTCCCCTCGCATGCAGGTGGCCGACGATTCCATCGAGCCGCTCTGCCGAGCGCAGCGCACTCAGCTCTGCTCGCCGTACCCGGCTCCGGACCACCACCACTGATCGGGCTGTCATCGTCGGCCCCTCCCACTCCTCGATTCCGATGCAGCGTTTGAGCGCCCTGACCACCGAATCGGGGAAGCAGGCGAACAAACGGGAGGGGGAAGTCGGGGGTCACCGTAGGACGGGGGTGTGTCACCAGCCATCCGGGAGGCGCGGAGGTGGGGGAGCGGGGGCGCGGGGGTGTGGGGGTCGGTAGCCTCGGCGCACCATGGTCTCGCTCATCGCACTGCTCCTGGCGGCCTCTGCGCCGACGATCCTGCTCGTCCTGATCGCCGTGGTGCTCGTGTTCGGGATCGGCGTTCTGGTGGTCAACCGCCGACGGATGGGTGTCTCTGCGCCGCCACCCGCATTGCCGGCCCGGCCGGCTCCGCCCAAGCCCCCGAAGCCGCCGAAGCCGATCGCCCCGCCGACCGATCTGCCGACCGATCTGCAAGCCGGGGCGGCGGTCGACGAGGCGGTGGCCGAGCCAGCGGAGTTGGTCGAGCAGGAGGAGATGGTCGACGAGGGGGCCGCAACGGAACTGCTGGTTCTCGAACGGCCCTCGTTCCGTGACCGTTTGTCGCGAGCTCGCGCGACGTTCACGGGTGCGATCACTGGGGTTCGCGGCCGAAGCGGGATCACCGGCGAGACGTGGGACGACCTCGAAGAGGCACTCCTGCGAGCCGATGTCGGCGTTCGCGTCACCGATGAGCTGCTCGACGGGTTGCGCGCTCGGGTGAAGGCCAAGGAGATCACCACCCCCGACGAGTTGCTCGGCGCGCTGCAGGGCGAGATGAAGTCGCGCCTCGCTCCGTCCGATCGGACGCTGCGCTTCGAGCGCGCGGCGCGGGTGAGCCGAACGTCTGGCTGTTCGTCGGCGTGAACGGGGTGGGCAAGACCACCACGATCGGCAAGCTCGGCGCCCGGCAGGTGAGCGAAGGTCGCCGCGTGATGATGGCGGCCGGCGACACGTTCCGCGCGGCGGCGGCCGAGCAGCTCGAGACCTGGGCACAGCGAGCCGGGGCCCAGTACGTGCGGGGGAGCGAGGGGGGCGACCCGTCTTCGGTGATCTTCGATGCCGTGCAGGCCGCCGCGGCGCGGGGGTGCGACTTGGTGCTCGGCGACACCGCCGGTCGGCTGCACACCAAGACCAACCTGATGGAAGAGTTGCGCAAGGTCCGCCGCATCGCCGATCGCGATCCGGGCAAGGTGACCGAGGTGCTCCTCGTGATCGACGCCACCACCGGGCAGAACGGCATGGCCCAAGCGCGCCAGTTCGGCGAGGCCACCGAGGTCACCGGAGTGGTGCTCACGAAGCTCGACGGTTCGGCCAAAGGTGGCATCGTGTTCGCCATCGAGACCGAGCTCGGGTTGCCGGTCAAACTCGTCGGTCTGGGCGAGACCATCGCCGACCTCGTCGTGTTCGATCCCGACGAGTTCGTCGATGCCCTGTTCGCCGAGTGATCGTGACCCTCTTCTGCCCGGGTCCGATGCAGCCTCACGTCGTTGCCGAACCGTCCGTGCCCCGCTCCTGACCGATCTCTGACCTGATCGCTCGACCCGGGAACCGCGACGCCTCGGGCGCCGTCGAACAGGTCATGATGAACTCGATGAACGTCTCTCGTCGGATGGCGATGGTGTTGGCAGTGGTCGTGTTCGGCGCGACCGCATGCGGCGACGACTCGACCAGTACCGGCTCTGCTGGCACCGGGACCACGGTTGTCGACCAGGGGATGGCGCCGAAGGTGATCAGGCTCCCAGCGGCGAACCCGGCATCGGGTGGCGGCGCGGCGGTCTCCGAATCGTCGGCTGCTGACGGTTTCTCGTCGCGCATGGCCTGGCAGGTCTACGAATTCGAGGGTGAGCTGCCGGCCACGCCGGCTTCGGCGCCGGCGTGGGTGTTCCCAGCCGACGTCGAGCCGAACGAGGCGGCAATCGTCGCGTTGGCGCAGGCCTTCGGCGTCGAGGGTGAGATCGCGCCGCTGCCCGCCGATCAGGGCGGTGGTTGGGTCGTCGGATCGAGCGACTTCACCGGGGCGTCACTGCGGGTATCGGCGACGTCGATGCTCGACTGGTACTTCAGCCCGGCGCCCACCGACGTCAGGCCGATCGAGATGGCTGCCTGTGAGCCGACGGCTCCCACAGCCGACCCGGCTGTCGTCGACCCGGCTGTCGACTCTGCCGTCGACCCGGCTGTCTCCGTCGCCCCCGAGAGCGTCCCGGGAACCGACGGTTGCCAGTACGTCGAGCCGGAGCCCCCTGCCGGGGTCCCGACCGAGGACGAAGCCCGCGCTGCTCTGGTCGCCATCATGAACGCCGCTGGGCTCGATCCGGCCGGCTACGAGATCGAGGTGATCGCCGACGAGTGGGGCGCTTACGCCAACGCGTGGATGCTGCTCGGCGAGACGCGAAGCCCCCTCAGCATGAGCATCGGGTTTGGCGGCGATGCCGCGATCACCTGGGCCAGCGGCTTCCTCGCAACGCCGGAACCGGCAGGGGAGTACCCGCTCGTCGATGCGGCCACCGGGCTCGCTCGGCTCAACGATCAGTCGATCCAGTGGTACGGGGACGTGGGTGTAGCCAGGGAAGGCGACCTCGCCGCCACCTCGGGCGTCGCCGCTGAGGGCGGATCGTCCGTCGCCGTGAGTGAACCGGCCGCCGGCGCGGGCGAATCGTCCGTCGCGGTGAGTGAACCGGCTGAAGGTGCGCCGCCGATGTCGTGCCCGCCCACCGATGTGGTCATCGTCGACCCGTCGGCGGCGGCCGACGCCGCCCCGCTGCCGTGCGAGCCGATGCCTTCCGGACCGATCACCGTCGTGCTCACCGGTGTGCGGACCGATCTCACCATGGTGTGGGACGAGGACGGCGTCGTGTGGCTCCTGCCGGCATTCACGTTCCTCGGGGGCGACGGCGCCGAGTTCACCATCACGGCCGTGACCGACGAGTACCTGGTGCAGCCCGAGCCGATCGTCCTCCCGGAGCCCGGCGTCACCGAGCCTGGCGTGACCGAGCCGGGCGAGGCGCCGCCGGACACGCCTGTGGCCGAGCTGTCGCAGGCCGACGCCGACACCCTCGTGGGGCTCACGATCGAGGAAGCCACCGCGGCAGCCGAGGAGCGGGGGTGGGAGATCCGGGTCTCCGAGCTCGACGGCGTCCCGCAGGCCCTCACTGCAGACTTCCGGTCTGATCGGGTGAACGTCGCCGTAGCCGCTGGCATGGTGGTCGCCGTCACCGTCGGCTGACCAGGGCACGCGGCGCAGGGTCTTGCCACTGATCTGCGGGGTTCTGACCCCCTGGATCAGTGGCTAGCCGTGTGAGAAGGGGCAGTCGACCCCGCGACGGGACCGGCGGACGCAGGGTCGGCTGGCATCGGCCCCGATAAGCTCATCGACCGCATGTTCGACGCACTGTCCGATCGTTTCGACGGGATCTTCAAGCGCCTGCGCGGCAAGGGCCGGCTCACCGACGACGACGTCGACGAGGTGCTGCGGGAGATCCGCACCGCCCTGCTCGAGGCCGACGTCAACGTCGGCGTCGTCCGCGCGGTCGTCGGCCGGATCCGCGAGCAGTGCGTCGGCGTCCGAGCTGTCGAAGGCGCTGAGCCCTGCCCAGCAGGTCATCAAGATCGTCAACGACGAGCTCACCGCCATGCTCGGCGGCGAGACGCTCAAGCTCACCTACGCCAGTCGCCCGCCCACCGTGATCCTGATGGCCGGCCTCCAGGGCTCCGGCAAGACCACTGCCTCGGGCAAGCTGGCCCGTTGGTTCAAGGCCAGGGCCGCCAGCCGCTGCTCGTCGGCGCCGACCTCCAGCGTCCCGCCGCCGTCGAGCAGCTGCGCACGCTCGGCCGCCAGATCGACGTCCCGGTGTTCTCCGAGCCCGGCGATCCGGTCACGCACCGCGGAGCGGGGCCTGCAAGAAGCCCGCCGGCTCGGCCGCGACGTGCTGATCGTCGACACCGCCGGCCGCCTGGCCATCGACGAAGAGATGATGGAGCAGGTCCGCCAGATCTCGGGAACCATCGAGCCGAACTACACGTTCCTCGTGATCGACGCGATGACCGGCCAGGACGCGGTCGAGGTCGCCGAGCGGTTCCACGAGACGCTTGTCGATCGACGGCGTGATCCTCTCCAAGCTCGACGGCGATGCCCGCGGTGGCGCGGCGCTGTCGGTCAAGGAGGTCATCGGTCGCCCGATCGCCTTCGCCTCCACCGGCGAGAAGCTCGACGCCTTCGAGCAGTTCCACCCCGACCGCATGGCCAGCCGGATCCTCGGGCATGGGCGACGTCCTCACGCCTCATCGAGCAGGCCGAGCAGGTCTACGAGAAGGACCAGGCCGAGGACGCGGCCGCCAAGATGTTCGAGGGCGAGTTCACCCTCGACGACTTCCTCGACCAGATGCAGCAGCTCAAGAAGATGGGCCCGCTCGGGAACTTGCTCGGTATGCTGCCCGGAATGCCCAAAGAGCTCAAGGGCGCCGAAATCGGCGACGACGAGCTCAAGCGGGTCGAGGCGATCATCCGGTCGATGACACCGGGCGAGCGTCGCAAGCCAGAGATCATCAACGGAAGCCGCCGCCTGCGCATCGCCAACGGCAGCGGAACCACCACCGGCGAGGTCAACCGACTCGTCAAGCAGTTCTCCGAGATGCAGAAGATGATGAAGCGCTTCGGCGGCTCGATGGGTGGCAAGAAGGGCAAGAAGGGCAAGATGCGGATGCCCGCCATGCCGCCGGGTTTCCCCGGATTCAACTGAGACAGGAGACAGCACGCAATGGCAGTGAAGCTGCGCCTCACCCGCGTGGGCAAGACCAAGCAGCCGCAGTACCGGATCGTGGCCGCTGACTGCGCGCTCGCCCCGTGACGGCCGGTTCATCGAGATCGTCGGGCCAGTACAACCCGCGCACCGAGCCGTCGACCCTGCAAGGTCGACAACGCCAAGGCCGTCAAGTGGCTGGCGCAGGGCGCCCAGCCGACCGAGCGGGTCAAGAAGCTGCTCGAGATCTCCGGCGCCTGGGCCGACTTCCAGGGCGCTTCAAGAAGTGAGCGAGCACGGCCGTCGCCCCGACCGCGGTCGCCGTGCTCGGCCACGTCGTTCGCTCGATCGTCGACGATCCCGATGCCGTGCAGGTCGACGCCGGCGACGGCACCGCGGGCAAGGTCCGGCTCGAGGTCCGTGTCGCCTCCGGCGATCTCGGCCGGGTCATCGGCCGTCGGGGCCGCACCGCGCAGAGCATCCGCTCGGTCGTCCGTGCCGCCGCCACCCGCGACGGCGTCGACGTCGACGTCGACTTCGAAGACTGACGATGTCCGCGTCCCTGAGGGGCTGCTCATCGTCGGGTCGGATCGGGCGCCCCCACGGCGTGCGCGGTGAGGTCTACGTCGACCTGCTGACCGACCGCGAGGACCGCCTCGCGGTCGGTGCGCGTCTGTGGGCCCGACGACCGGAGCTGGTCGTCGCGGCCTCCCGGCCGTCGAACGACCGCTGGCTGGTCACCTTCGAGGGCTTCGACCGCACGACCGCCGAGCGGTTCACCGACGCCGAGTTGCTCGCCGAGCCGCTCGACGACCCCGATGCCCTGTGGGTGCACGACCTGATCGGCTCCCGGGTCGTCGAGGTCGACGGCACTCGAGCGCGGCACGTGCGTCGTCGGTCGTCGCCAACCCGGCCGCCGACCTGCTGGAGCTCGACTCGGGCGTCCTGGTGCCGGTCACGTTCGTGGTGAGCTGCACGGACGGGGTCGTCACCATCGACGTTCCGGCCGGGCCTGTTCGACCTCGAATAAGCCCAACCGCCCCGCCCCGCCCCGCGCCCGCTCGCGCCTCGGCGTTGCGGTGCGCCGTACGCTCATCAACTGACATGCGGATCGACGTGTTCACCATCTTCCCCGGGCTGGTCGACGGTGTTCTGCTCCGAGAGCCTGCTCGGCAAGGCCCGCCAGGCGGGGCTCGTCGACCTGCGCTGCCACGACCTGCGAGAGCACACCACCGATGTGCACCGCACGGTCGACGACGCGCCGTTCGGCGGCGGAGCGGGCATGGTGATGCGGGCCGAGCCGATCTTCGCCAGCGTCGAGGCGGCCTGACCCGCCCCGACCGCTGTTCCTGCTCGGTCCCGGCGGGCGGCGATTCGACCAGGCGATGGCCCGGGAACTGGCGGCGCGGCCGACGGGTTCAGCCTGCTGTGCGGCCGCTACGAGGGCGTCGACCACCGGGTACGGGAGCACCTCGTCGACGGCGAGCTGAGCATCGGTGATGTCGTGCTGTCGGGCGGCGAGGTGGCTGCCTGCCTGGTGATCGAGGCGGTCGCCCGGCTGCTCCCGGGTGCGATGGGCAACGCCGATCTCGCCCGTGACCGAGAGCTTCGGAGCGGCCGGGCTGCTCGAGGAACCCCACTACACCCGACCGGCCACGTTCCGGGGCTGGGAGGTGCCCGAGGTGCTGCGCAGCGGCGACCACGCCCGGATCGCCCGCTGGCGCCACGCCCAGGCGCTGCACCGCACCCTGCCGCGACCGCCCTGATCTGATCGCCGCCCGGGGCGGCACTCGCCGCCGCATGAGCTGCGGCTGTTGGAAGAGTTCCCTGCCGTCCCCTATCCTTGAGCGTTCCTTTGTCCGCCGTCCGCCGGAAGGCCCGCGCCATGAAGTCCACTGATCTCGTCGACCAGCAGTACCTCCGTGACGACGTGCCCGATTTCGGGCCCGGCGACGAGCTCAAGGTCCACGTCCGCGTGGTCGAAGGCAACCGTGAGCGTGTCCAGGTGTTCCAGGGCAACGTCATCGCCCGCTCCGGCAGCGGCGTGCAGGAGACCTTCACGGTCCGCAAGGTGAGCTTCTCGGTCGGCGTCGAGCGCACGTTCCCGGTGCATTCCCCGATCATCCAGAAGATCGAGGTGTCGCGTCGCGGCGACGTGCGCCGGGCCAAGCTCTACTACCTCCGCGATCGCACCGGCAAGGCGGCCAAGATCAAGGAGAAGCGCGCGTCCTGAGCCCTCAGGACCCGCGTCAGGGAGTCCGTTGAGCACCGACGATCTCGAGAACTACGAGGCGGAACGGGAGCTCCAACTCGCGCAGGAATACCAGGACGTCGCGGGCATGTTCCGCTACGCCGTGGAGACCGAGCGCCGGTTCTACCTCGCGAACTCCGTCGACGTGGTCGGTGAAATCCGACGGACCCCGGCCCCTGGTCGAGGTCATCGCTCACCGACGCCTGGGTCTGGGACATGTACCGCCGCACGCGGTTCGTGCCCAGCGTGCACGGTGCTCACCTTCAAAGACGTCAACGTCGAGGAACTCCCCCGAACCGAGATCTGACGTGGCGACGGCACGTCAGGCGCGCGGTGCGCTACGGCGAACGCCGGGCCGCGGCGTGGTACGAGCGAGCAGGGGTTCGAGGTCCTCGCCCGCAACTGGCGCAACGGACGTTCGGGTGAGCTCGACCTGGTGGTGGGCCGCGAGCGGCTCGTGGTGTTCTGCGAGGTCAAGGCTCGGGCGACCGATGCGTTCGGAGTCGCCGAGTCGGTCACTCCGGCGAAGCAGGCACGCATCCGCCGCCTGGCGCTCGCATGGCTGGCGGAGCACCCCCAAGGGTTTCGCGCCGAGCTCCGCTTCGACGTGGTGTGCGTGGTCGGTGCCCGCATCGAGGTCATCGAAGCGGCCTTCTGAGGCTGGGGGATGGGCGTCTAGAACCGCTCGGCGTACGCGGGACGGTGATCCCAGCAGCCATAGTGCCAATGGCGCCGAAGGTCGGGGGCGAGCGCGGGTACCACGACGTAGTGGCCCAACCCGGCGATGATGTCGCGGTTGCAGCCGGGGCACACGTACTCCTTGAGTGCCTCAAAGGGTTGCACTCGACGGACCTCGAGTTCACCGTAGCTTCCGTCCCAGATGCTCATCTCAGTCAAGAGTTCAGCCGACGAAGGCCCACAGCACCAAAGCGAAGCACGAGATCGCCGCCACGACAACGAAGACGTAGTCGGCTCTCCGGGCGACGAACTTGCGGTACGGGTTGAATCCCACGGGTCGAGTATGGCGTCGACAGGCGCCATCGGGAACGTCGAGCGAACCGTGATCGCCGCCCGCCACGGCGGTCCCACCACTAGGGTTTCGACCATGCGCGCCCCTCGCTCTTGCCTGGCCGCGACCCTCGCCGTCGTGGTGTGCGTGGCCGCCCCCGGGGGATCGTGGGGCCAAGAGGGCGAAGGTGAGGGCGACGGTTTCGTGCCCGGCGACGCCACGACGGTGCCGCTGCCGCCAGCCGAGACTCCAGCGCCCGAGCCCACGGCGCCGCCCACGACGCTGCCGCCGGACGCGACCAGTACTACGGCGCTTCCTGCCGGGTGTTCCCCGCCGCCCGTGCCGCACGCCCAATTCGTGGGGGAACTCGACAAGACCGACGCTCGAACCGGTCGGTTCGAGGTGATCGAGCTGACCGGAGGATCGTTGTCGGGGTTCCAGGTGGGCGAGCTGGTCGATGTCGACTTCTACGACGATGTCCGCTACCTCGATATCGGCGATGTCTACCTCGTGGCGGCCGGTATCGACGACGAGTCCGGCCGGCTGCGCTCGCCGCGTCGACCGAACAGCTGCCCGATGTTCGGCGGCGACCAGGTCGTCGGGGTCGACGACCGAGACGTGGTCTGCCCGGTGTTCGCCGACTCGGTCGATCACCACGCATGGCCGACGGCGCGCCGGTCGAGAGCGGTCTGCTCGCCCCGATGCTGGAGCGTCCGCGTCGACCTGTTGTCGGCGTTCGCCCGCCCGACCGGCGGTGGCGTTCGGCGTCCTGGTCGTGCTCGTGGCGATCAAGCGGTTGCTGGTGTGGTCCACTCGTCGGTTCCGGCGGATGTGGCGACATCGCCGCGCAGTAGCGGCTGCTCGCATCGAAGCGACAGCAGCGCTCCAATGCGGCACCGCAACCTCGGTAGCACCGTCGGGCGCGCAGAACACCAGGCGGGCGCCGACGACCGGTTCGCCGAGCACGGCCTCGATGGCGACGCCGTACACCGCCAGTTGCGGGGTGTACCGGGCGACCTTCGCAGCCAGCTCCGGCGGGGTCGGCCACCTGATCGGTCTTGTAGTCGACGATCACCAGCCCCGCGTCGGTGCGCACCAGCAGATCGAGGTAGCCCTCGATGACGGTGTCGCCGATCGGCGCGGCGACGAAGAGCTCCCGCCAGCTGCGCGGCGGACGCGGCGAGGCGCACGATCGGAGCGCCGGAGCGCCGCCGCACAGAGCTGCTCGACGATCTCCGGCTGCGATCGTCGATGCCTTCGGCAGCTGCCTGGGCCGCGGGCGAGATCGACGCAGATCCCTCCCGTCGCCAGGTCGACCGTCTGCAGCACGCCGTGCACGGCCCGCCCGACCGCGGTGCCGTATCGGCCGCGCTGCCAGGGTGGCAGCTCGAGATCGACGGGGTCCTTGAGCAAGCCGGGATCGAGTGCCGCCGAACCACTCGTCGGGGGGTTCATCCGGCCGGAGGTCGGGTCGGCGGTCGGGTTGGCGGCGGCGGCGGTCGGCATCGAGGGCGATCGCACGTGGCCGACAAGCGTTCGTGGCCGCCCCGCAGTGCGCAGCGCATCTGACCGCGCCGCCGCACCATTCGTCGGGGTCGGACCACGGCAGCTCGATCGCGTCGGCCCGAGCCAGCGTGGGCGGTCGCTCGTCGAGGACGATCGGTTCGTGCGCCGGGCGCGCCGTGCTGACGCCGTCGGCGAGCAGCCGGGCCGATGGCACGGTGTGGCGCCTGTTCGGTGGCGCGTGCCGGGGTGCGGTGGAGCGACACGACCAGGTGGTCGACGGCGCGGGTGCACGCGACGTAGAGCAGCCGGATCCGCTCGTGGAGGCCCATCTGTTCGTCGATCGGCCTGAACGCCTCGTGTTCCTCGCCCTTGGCGAGTCCCCAGGTGCCGGGAGGCCAGACCACGGTCACCCCGCGGCTGGCCGATGCCCTGGGTCGTCATGCCCGGCCGACGATCGTGATCGGGAACTCGAGGCCCTTGGCGGCGTGGATCGGTCATGATCCGGACTGCTTCGAGGTCGGTCTCGGGCAGCACGACCTCGGCGACGTAGCGCCCGTCGTCGCCCTGGCGGCGGTCCAGGCGAGGTAGCGAGCGCAAGCCCGGCGCCGCCGGCGTCGCTCCAGGCCCGGGCCTGGTCGACGACGAAGCGGACCCGGCGGAACACGTCGCGGGCGCCGGGCGTGGCGAGGGCCAGCTCGAGCACCCGCCGTTCCTCGACCAGGCGCTGGAGGAGCGCGCTCGGGGTGAGGAGGTGGCGTGGGCCGACGAAGGCTCGCGAAGCGATCGCATGGCGTCGTGGACCGGGTCGTCGGCGGGCACGGGCTCGGGGAGGGGGGCGGTCAGGCGCCACGGTCCGCCGCGCCGGTGACCACTCGTACAGGTCGCGATCGCTGCAACCGTACAGCGGCGAGCGCAGGGTGGCGACGACCGCCAGCTCGTCGGTCGGGTCGTCGACGGCCCGCAGGGCGAGCAGCAGGGCCCGGATCTCGGCGGTGGCGTAGACGAGCGAGCTGTTCTCGGCCTGGTACGCGATGCCGCCGCGCAGCGAGGGCGCGTTCCAGCGCCGGAAGGCTGGTGCGCGCGGGCAGCAGGATCGTGATGTCGCCGAGCCGGCACGGCCGCGGAGTCGCCGTCGCGCTCGTGGACCATCCAGCCCTCGGCAGACCGCGGTGCGGATGGCCTGCACGATGTCGGCCGCCTCGCGTCGGCGCAGCTCGTCGGCCCGGGGCTCGTCGAGATGGGGCTCGGTGCCGAGCACGCGTGACGGTGCCTCGACGATCGGTCCGAACGGGCATCGAGTGTCGTGGTACGCCGGCTGCGAGTCGGGCTCGGGTCGGATCAGGGTGCCGAAGGTGTGCGTTCACCCAGCCGCAGCACCTCGGGCGTGGAGCGGAAGTTGGTGGTGAGCAGTACCTCGCTCGGCGGCGACCTGGTCTCGGGCTCGCGAGGTACTGGGCGATGTCGGCGCGCCGGAAGCGGTAGATCGACTGCTTCGGATCGCCGACGAAGAACAGGCGGCCGGGCACGGGCGGATCTGGGTCCAGTCGGCGCGGCTGGGGCTGGTCGGATGCGGCCGAGAGCCGGATCGGCCAGTTCCAGCTGGATCGGGTCGGTGTCCTGGAACTCGTCGAGCAGCAGCCGTTGGTAGCGCTGGTGGAGCCGGGTGCGGACCTCGGGACGGTGGGCCACGAGATCGCGGGCCAGCACCAGCAGATCGTGGAACTCCAGCTTCGCCGGTTGCCCTGCGTTCGGCGAGCGACGCCAGGGTGAACCGGCGGATCACGGCGCCGATGGTCGCTTCCCAGCGTCCTCGATGGGCGAGCACGGCGCAGGTCGTGCGAGCATCTTCGAGCTCATCCAGGGCGGCGCGGAACGCTTCCAGCCCGGCCAGGCCGGCGGGCGACTTCTTCCAGGCGGCTTTGTTGCCGATCCGGGCCGTGCTCCCGACGACCGGCTGCCTGCAGGGCTGCTGGTACGCCTGGAACTCGTCGAACGCCGACTCGAGATCGCTCAGCCAGTCGAGCCACCTTCGAAGCCGGCCTTGCCCGACGAGTCGCCCTCGGGCACGTCGGCCGCGGTCGACGAACTGCCGCACTGCGAGCGTGAGTGCGCTGATGTCGAGCGGCGGGGGTGGCACGGCGTCGGGGGCGACCCGGTCGCGAACGAGGTCCCAGTTGTCGGCGAAGGCGCGGGCGATGCGCCGCAGTCCGTGCGATCCCCATGCCTGTCGGCCTCGACGAAGTGGACGAGGCGCACGTGGTGCTCATCGGCGAGTAGTTCGTCGACGAACAGCGTCCACGCGTTGTTCGAACGCGAGGTCGGAGCCCGACTTCGTCGAGCACCGCGAACGCCGGGGGAACCTCGGCCTCGATCGGGAACTCTCGCAGCACCCGGGCGGCGAATGCGTGCAGCGTGCCGATCGCTGCGTGGTCGAGTGTGTCGAGCGCGCTGCGGACCGTCGGGTTCCCGCCTCCGTCGGGGCTGCCCCCGGCGGTTCGTGTCGGTGCAGGGCCTCGGCGAGGTCGCCCCTGATGCGGTGACGGAGCTCGGCGGCCGCCTTCTCGGTGAAGGTGATGGCGGCGATGGCGGTCATCGGGATACCGCTGATGACCAAGTTCACCACTCGAGCCGACAACTCGGTGGTCTTGCCGGCGCCTGCGCCGGCCTCGACGAACAGCGTGGTGTCGAGGTCGTCGCGGATGCGGCGCGCGGGCGGGGTCGTCGGCGAGTTGCGGCTCGCGGGCGTCGAGGAGCGAGAGCTGTTCAGGCCGGGTCGTCAACATCGTCTCCGTCGTCGTGGAGCTCCCCGATGAGCGCACGGTAGGCGCGCCAGGCGCGGATCGCCCTGTTTGACAAGCCAACGCCGGTGGTCCTCGCCGGTGCCCAGAGCCGTCGGGGTCGCAGAAGGCGCAGTCGACCCACAACCTGAACGCGGGCGGCGACGGACGCGCCGGGAACAACCCGTCCTCGATACCCGACGCCGATGACGTCGAGGATCTCGGTGAACTGCTGCCCACACCTCGGGGTCGATCACGTAACCGCGCCGGGTATGGAGGCGGGTGAAGGAGTATTCGGCGGTGATCCCGATCGGCGAGGCATCTGTCGCGGCGGCGACGGCAGCGGCGTACACCGCGAGCTGCAGCTTCGATCCCGTCGACGAACTCGTTGCCGGGTTTGATCGTCGTTGAACGCGCGGATCGAGCCGGTCTTGTGGTCGGTGACCACATAGTGCCCGTCGGCGGTTCGGTCGAGCCGGTCGATCGAGCCGGTGAAGTGCAGGACGCGCCCGCTCGGGAGCGTCACCGCGGCCGCCGGCCAACTCGCCGCCGGGGCGCCCGAAGACCTGCTCGGATTCGATGGGGGTGAGGCCCCGCTCTGCTCGTTCGTCGTCGTCGTGGCGCAACCAGTCGCACAACTCCAGCCGGAGCAGCCGCCGGTCTCGTTCCCAGAGCAGGGGCCGGCCGGTGAGCCCGGCGCGCTCGGCGTTCGGCGCACTCCTCGTCGAGGATGGCGACCGCCGCGATGCCGTGAGCTGGACTCCATGGCTCGGTCGGGAGCGGGGACGGGAGCTGCCCATCGATGACGGCGCGCAGGAAGCGGTCGAGGGTGGCGTGCAGCAGGTTGCCCCGATCGAGCGGCGAGATCCGCAACTGCTGGTCCCGGTCGTCGGGTTCGGGAATCCGCAGCACGTATCGCATGAAGTACCGGTGCGGGCAGCCCACCCATGTCTCGAGCCGGGTGGGCGAGACGGTGCTGCCCGGTGTCGAACGGCGAAGGGACCGCTCAGGCCGGACGAGATCGCCGTCGTAGGCGGTGAGCAGCGGCTGCTCGCGTGCCCGCAGAAGGGTGAGGTTGCGGTGCAGCACTTGATCGGCGGCGACCGAGCGGATGCTCGTCGATCGCTCGGCCCGAGCGGGTGTGGGCGAGCAGCGCCCGGATCCGGTGTTCGGTTGCGGTGGCGGGGAACTCGGCCGCGCCCACGCCGGCGGCGAAGGAGTGGACGCTGCGAGCGCCGGCGAGGTCGACGTTGGCGATCTCGCCGAGCCAACGAGACGGGTGGCGCACGCACGAGTGGCGAAGATCGCCGCGGGGGATGCAGACCACGACCTGGGCGCCGGAGCGCACCGCGGCCACCAGTTGGCGCCGTTGGTCGGCGAGCGCGTCGTCGGCGATGGCGAGCAGCGCCGCCCATCAGTCGTCGATCGCTGTCGGGGAGCAACGGATCGACGGGTGGAGCAGCGGGGAACGTCCCCTCGGCGAGCCCGAGCGACGATCGTGAGGTCGGTGTCGAGCCCGATGGCACTGATGAGTGATCCGGCGAGCACGCCGTCGCCGATCCGTCCCGAACGAAGCAGCTCGGCGTCGAGCGCGGCGGTGACGGCGTTGCGTGAACGCGTGGCCCGATCAGCCGGCGGGGCCAGCTGGTCGAGCCCTGCCAGCCGGTCGAGCGCGGCCTCGACCCGTTCGAACGCGGCTCGCTCGACCGCCGGGGAGCGGCGCGCGAACCGCGTCGCCGCCGAGCAGCACCCGCAGCATGCGGTGAGACCACGCCACCCACTCCTGCCACGGGCGGGCGAGCGCTGGTCGGGCCGAGCTCCCGGCGGAGCCATTCGACGAACGGCCGACAGGTCGTGGGCGAGCTCCGCGTCCCGTTCGGCGCCGGCTGCCGCACCCTCCTCGCCTGCGGCGATCCGTTCGCCGGCCGTCGGCCCGCCGCCGGGCGGCGAACTCGGCCAAGCGGCCAGCCCATTCGTCGCCGCGCCCGACCGCTGCCGCTCGAGCTGACCCGCTCCCACGCCGCTGCCGGCACGCAGCCGGCCGCTGCGATCACGCACGGGTGCGGTCCCGAGCAGCCCGAACAGGTCGCGGCGCCGCAGCCCGAAACGATCGAGCACGAGCAGCGCGAGCAGCGTTCGGCCGGCGAGGTGCTCGGCGAGCCCGATCGGGCTCGGACCGTTCCAGGGGATCCCGGCGGCAGTGAGGTGCTCGCCGACCAGCCGTTGGTACGGCGCAGCCGTCGTCCACAGGATCGCGATTCGTTCGAGCGGGAGACCCCGGCGGGCGGCGTCGGTGACCTGCCGCACTGCTTCGCGGACCTCCTCGTCGGCGTCGGAGACGCTCACGAGGTCGACCGAGGGCCGGGGGCTCGGGATCGGCGAGAAGCCCGGCGACCCCAGCTGATCGGCGATCCTGATTGCCGTCTGGTCGGCGAGCGGGTCGCCGCTCGTGGCCAGCGTCACGTGGACATCGATCCGCTCGGCGAGTTGCCGCAGCAGGCGCGCGACGGGCGCCGGCAGCCGGACCGGGAGGTGGGCCACCACGGTGCCGAGGTGGGTTGCTCCGGTCGACTCGACCGCCGCGCGGGCCGCTTCGAGCAGGTCGGCTTCGTCGTACCAGTCGCCCGCGAGCCGTCGGCGGACCTGATCGTGCAGTCGGACGAGGTCGCCTGCCAGCGGCGATCCGTGGACCGCGAGGTGGCGTCGGGCGCCGGCATCGAGCCCCGGAGCTCGCGGTAGCCGCGCACCGCTGCCGCGACGGTCGTCTCGTGCAGATGGACCGGCGCGAACCGGCCAGGCGAGGCCGTCAGCTCCTGCAGGACCGCAGCGCTGACGACCGGGGTGGACACCGGTCGTCGGCCCGCCCCCGCCAGCGCCGGCCCCCCGAGGAGCTCGGCCAGGCGATAGGCGGTGAGGAACTGCACGGCGGCGATCCCGCCGACGCGGCCGAGCACCCGCCGGGCGAGGACCCCGGCACCGTTGGTGGGCACCACCACGGTGACCGGCGCGAGCGGATCGGCGCCCTTCGCTGCGAGCACCACCCTGCGCAGGTCGACGAGGGCGGAACTCCCGTCGGTGGTGGTCACGAGGTGGAGGGCCATGGCAGCTTCACCCTAGAGAGGGGGTGGGTCAAGGTGGGCGGACCATGGCGGCAGCAGCGGGTTGACCGGAGAGCGTTAGCCTCGAACGGCCATGGAGCTGACGTTGCGCGCTGAACAGCCGACAGTCGGCGGTGATGCGTTGGCTCGAGAACCGAGTGGTCGGATCGTGTTCGTCGCCGGAGCCATCCCCGGCGAGCTCGTGCGGGTCCGGGTGACGAGCTCGAAGAAGGACTTCGCCCGCGGTCACGTGGTCGAGGTGCTCGATGCGTCGCCCGATCGGGCGGCGCCACCTTGTCCGCACGTCGAGGCCGGGTGCGGGGGGTGCGGTTGGCAGCACATCTCGCTCGACCGCCAACGCGTGCTGAAGGTCGAACTGGTGGCCGACGCGTTCCGCCGCACCGCCCGGCTCCCGGGAGCGGTGATCGAACCCGGCGATCCCCTCCCGGGAGACCGGTTCCGGACCACGCTCCGGGTAGCGGTCGAACCGAGTGGGCGGGTCGGGTTTCGTGCCGCCCAGACCAACCGGATCGTGCCGGTCTCCGACTGTCTCGTGGCCCACCCTCGGCTCGGAGAGCTGCTCCCGGGACTGCGCGCCACCGGTGTCGACGAGATCGTGCTCCGCGTGAGCGACAGCACCGGCGAGCGGCTGGCGTGGTGGGCCGGGGACGGGAAGGTGGAGGGACTCCCGACCGATGTGGCCACGGGCGACGGCGCGTTCGTCACCGAGCACATCGGAGATGCCGCCCTGCGGGTCTCGGCGCGGTCGTTCTTCCAATCCTCGGCAGCAGCGGCAGCCGCGCTGGTGCGCGAGGTGCAACGGGCGGCCGCCGACGTGCGCGGCGCCGTCGTCGACGCCTACGGCGGGGTGGGCTTGTTCGCCCGCTGCGTGGTCGGCGAAGGCGCACCGGTCACCCTGCTCGAGCGTTCGCCCAGCTCCTGTGCAGACGCTCGCCACAACCTCGCCGGTCTCGACGCTCGGATCGCGGAGGTCGCGGTCGAGGACTGGGCGCCCGAACCGGCTGCACTCGTGATCGCCGATCCGGCACGGAGCGGGCTCGGCCCGTCGGCTGTGGCGGTGCTGTCGGCCACCGGATGCGAACGATTCGTGCTCGTCTCGTGCGACGCGGCGGCAGGCGCGCGAGACGTCCGGCTGTTGGTCGACGCCGGTTTCCGCCACGTCCGGTCGACGGTGCTCGACCCGTTCCCGCACACCCCGCACGTCGAGGTGATCACCGTGCTCGTCCGCGAGCGCGACGGCGGGGCAGGCTGAGGCGTGCTCTCACCCGTGCTCACTGCCGAAATCGCCGACGCCGTCGCGTCCGGCCGTCCGATCGTCGCCATGGAGTCGACGATCTTCTCCAACCTCGGGCTGCCGTCGCCGGCCAACGCCGACGCCCTCGATCGGTGCACGGCTGCTGTGCGCCGACGTGGAGCCGTGCCGGCGGTGACCGCGGTGCTCGACGGAGTCGTGCGCGTCGGCCTCGATCCGGGGGAGCACGAACGAATCCTCGGCGTGGCCCGGAAGGCGGCTGAACGCGACCTTTCTGTGGCGCTCGCCCAACGCTGGGCGTTCGGGGCCACGACGGTGTCGGCTTCCGTCGCGATCGCCCATGCGGCCGGTATCCACGTCTTCGCGACAGGTGGAATCGGAGGGGTGCACCGCGGCGCCGAGCTCACCCTCGACATCTCGGCCGACCTCGATGCGATCGCCGCCCATCCAGTGATCACGGTCTGCGCCGGGGCCAAGGCATTCCTCGACCTCGCCCGCACGCTCGAGTACCTGGAGACGTCGGGTGTGCCGGTGCTCGGCTGGCGCCACGACTGGTTCCCGGCGTTCTACACCCGGTCGTCGGGCCTGCCGGTACCCCATCGCGTCGAGACCGCGGCGGAGGTGGCCGAGGTGCTGCGCCACCGCGCGAGGCCCGAGACCGGTGTGTTGGTGGCCGCGCCGATCCCCGAATCGTCCGAGCTCCCCGCCGCGGAACTCGACGCGGTGCTGGCCGATGCCCTGAAATCGTGCGAGAGCGCCGGCATCGTCGGCGCCGCCGTCACCCCGTTCGTGCTCGGCCGGATCAGCGAGGCCACCGCCGGCCGCAGCATCCCCGCCAACCTCGCCCTCGCGGAACACAACGCGGAGGTCGCCGCTGAGATCGCTGTCGCCGTAGCCGCCTCCGGCGCACCTCCGACCTGAGATCGCGACGATCCGCCGATCGGGCAGCGGTCACTCGGCGGACCTCCCGGCCGAACGCGGCGGGTCACGATGTCCGGCGACTGAACCGACGTTCCACTCGATCGAGGAAGCGGTCGCGGGTAGCGGGGCTCGAGGTGTCGATGCCGTACAACGCCATCCACGACGTCCGCGCCCGCCAGTGGCACGACGGACGGATCCATCGCGTCACCACCCTCTTGCCCACTTCGCCCTCCAGCATGTTGATGCGCTTCGGGGACCCGTGGCTGGTGACCGCGAAGATCCGCCGGATCTGGCGACGGCGGCGTCCGGGTGGCCACATGCGCACGATCCAATCGTTCATCAGTCCCGGTTGACCCGCCCACCAGGTGGGGTAGACCAGGACCAGCGCGTCGCACCATGCGAGGTCGGATTCATGCGCGAAGCCATCGCCCTCGCGTTCCCAGTTCTCTGCGTAGAGATCGTGATGACGAACGGCGGCGCCCGAGGCCGACAGTCCGACGAGCACACGTCCGAGCACGGCTGTCGTGTACGACTCGGCCGACGGATGACACGACACGACGAGCACGTTGTGGTCGGTCATCGCGCTGCTGCCCGTTCGGCTCGGCGCAGAAAGCGCTCGCGGGTCGACGCTGTCGCCGCACCCACTCGGTAACAGCCCACCCAACGCCCCCGAGCCCGCAGCCCCGTGTTCATCCGCAATGCTCGCAGCAGCACCCGGCGCCCGTTGTCGTTGCGCAGCTTCACGACCGGCCAGGCCTCGTCGTAGACGGCGACACCGATGATGCGGCGCACGTTCGTGAGCCCCGGCTTCACGCGGTGAGTACGTTCGTCGAAGACGAACGCGACACCGGGCAGCATGACCCGCTCCAACCACCCCCGCATCGCAGGGGGCAGCGCCGTCGCCACCGTCGGGTACACGAACACCAGCTTGTTCGCCGCCTTCACCGCTTCGACGTGCGAGGTCAGCAGTTCACCCCAGTCGGTCGACTCGTCGTGGTAGCGGCCGCGCTCCTCGGCCGGCATCCGAGCCTCGAACCCCGATGCGAGGAGATCGATATCGGTGACCACCTGGCCGGCGGCGGTCGCAGCCGAGACCACCCGCCGATGGGCATCGGCCACGAGCGGGTCAGACGGCCAAGCGATCACGACGACGTTCACGGGCGGACTCCAACTGATCAGCGGCCGAACCTATCTGTGCCGCATGGGGGCGTCCACGCCAGGTCGCAAACGAACGAGGAGGAAGCCGTGCAAGGTGGTTCGCCGCTCTGCATGGGAACTCCTTGACCGAGTGAACTAACTTGGCCCGGGTCACGCCCCGACGGCGAAAGGAACAGCTGTGGAGCTCAACCATCCCGTGTTCGACGGCGACAACCACTACTACGAGGCCGAGGACGCCTTCACTCGCCACCTCGACCGCAAGCTCGGTCCCCGGGTCATCCAGTGGGCCGAGATCAACGGCCGGCGCCACCACGTCATCGGTGGTCGGGTCAATCGCGCAGTGGTGAACCCCACGTTCAACCCCGTGTCACCGGCGGGGGCGATGTCGGAGTACTTCCGAGGCAATCCGAACAAGAAGCTGCCCCACGAGTTCTTGGGCACGCCCGAGCCCATCCGTCCCGAGTACCGGGATCGCGATGCCCGGCTGCGGGTGATGGGGGAGCAGGGCCTCGAGAAGATCTGGTTGTTCCCCACCCTCGGGATGATCTACGAAGAGCCGCTGAAGCATGACCCGGTCGCGGTCGGCTTGATGTTCCAGGCCTTCAACCGCTGGCTGGACGAGGACTGGGGAGTGAACTACCAGGACCGGATCTACGCCGCGCCGTACATCTCGCTCGCCGATGTCGACATGGCCGTGCACGAACTCGAATGGGCACTCGACAGGGGCGCACGCATGATCTGCATGCGTCCTGCCGCGCCGACCACGGTCAACGGCCCCCGGCCTCCCGCCGATCCGATGTTCGACCCGTTCTGGGCGCGCGTCAACGAAGCCGGGATCACGGTGGTGGCCCACGCCGGAGATTCCGGGCAATCCTCCAACGGCTATGCCATCGACGGGTTCAGTGCCTCGTTCTCGGGCGGCTATCGCCCGTCGATCAAGTCGTTCAACATCGAGCGGGCCATCTACGACTTCCTCGCATCGCTCGTCTTCGATCAGCTGTTCGAACGGTTCCCGAACATCCGGATGGTCTCGGTCGAGAACGGCGCCGAGTACCTGGGGGATCTGTTCCGCAAGCTGAACTCCTCGGCCAAGAAGCTGCCCGGTTTCTATCGGCAGGATCCGGTCGAGATCTTCCGCCAGCACATCTGGATCAACCCCTTCTGGGAGGACGATGTGCAGGAGGTGGTCGGTCACATGGGCGCCGACCGCGTGGTGTTCGGCTCCGATTGGCCGCACATCGAGGCGGTGCCGAACCCGCTCGACTACGTGGTCGAGCTGAAGGCGTTCGACGACGCCGACCGCCGCAAGATCATGTACGACAACGCGATCGGATTGACCGAGCGTCACCCGCACTGACCTCCGCCAGCCGGTCTGCGCTGTGGGACCTTTGGCCGTGGCGTCGATGCCGATGGCCTCTCCGGCTGCGTGGCCCGAACGTGGAAAACATCGGTATGGCACTTCCACAAACGGGCTCGGGCATGGGCGGCTCCCGACCTCACCTGACGGCCGCACCGGGGGACATGATGGTGATCCACGGCCACGTCTTGGGCCAACCCGATCGAAAAGGCGAGATCCTCGAAGCGCGCGGTGAGGCCGGCGGGCCGCCGTACATGGTGCGCTGGGACGACAGCGGGCACGTGACCCTGTTCTACCCCGGGACCGATTGCACGGTGGTGCCCGCGGCGGGCCCGCGGATCACCGCAGCGTGATGTAGATCTGCTTGCGTTCGAGATACGCATCGAGCGCGTAGGGCCCCAACTCGCGACCGATGCCGCTCTGCTTGTAGCCGCCCCACAAGGACTCGGTGGGCGCCGGTTGCGAGTCGTTGATCCACACCACGCCGGCCCGCACGGCGCGGGCGGTGCGCAGCGCGGTGGACAGATCGCGGGTCCAGATCGCGGCGGCCAAGCCGTACTCGGTGTCGTTCGCCAAGCGCACCACCTCGTCGACGGTGTCGAACGGCAGGACCGTCATCACCGGCCCGAAGATCTCCTCCCGGGCGATCCGCAGATCGTTCGAGGTCGCCTCGAAGATCGTCGGGGGGACGAAGTACCCCCCGGCCAGCGCCGGATCGGTCGGGCGCGTGCCCTGATAGGCGCGATGGGCGCCTTCGGCGGTGCCGATCTCGACGTAGGACTCGACGCGCGTCTGCTGGACGGCCGAGACCAGCGGCCCCATCGTGGTGGCCGGGTCGAATCCCGAGCCGAGCGTGATGGTCGAGGCGTGATCGATCATCGCGGCCATCGTCTCGTCGTAGATCGACCGTTCGACGAACACGCGGCTCCCCGCCGAGCACACCTCTCCCTGGTTGCCGAAGACCCCGTTGCAGGTGCCGGGTACGGCCACGACCAGATCGGCATCGGCGAACACGATGTTCGGGCTCTTGCCGCCGAGCTCCAAGGTGACTCGCTTCAGCTGATCGGCGCAGGTCCGCATGATCAGCTTCCCGACCTCCTTGGAGCCGGTGAAGCTGATCTTGTCGACCCCGGGGTGCACGAGCAGCGGCGCGCCCGCCGTGACGCCGAACCCGGTGACGACGTTCAGGACTCCGTGCGGGAGTCCCGCCGCCTCCGCGATGCGCGCCAGCTCCAAGGCGGTGAGGGGGGTCTGCTCGGCGGGCTTCAACACCACCGTGCAACCCGCCGCCAAGGCGGGGGCGACCTTCTGCACCGCCATCAGCAGCGGGTAGTTCCACGGAACGATCAATCCGCAGACCCCGACCGGCTCCTGCACCACCAGGCTCAGGGCATCGGGCCCGACCGGGGGGATGTCGCCGCTGATCTTGGTGGCCCAACCGGCGTAGTACTCGAGCATGAACGCGGCCTCGTCGACATCGGCGCGGGCATCGGCGAGCGGCTTGCCGCAATCGCGCACCTCCAACACGGCGAGCTCCTCGGCGCGTTCGCGCACGAGCGCCGCCATCCGGAACATGACTCGGGCCCGTTCACGCTCGGCGACACGGTCGCCCCACCTGCCCTCGTCGAAGGCACGGCGAGCCGCAGCCACGGCGCGAGCGACATCGGCGGCGTCGGCCGCGGGCACCGTCGCGATCACGTGGCCGGTCGCGGGGTCGTGGGACTCGAAGACCTCACCCTCGCGGGCGTCGGTCCAGGTCCCGTCGATGTACATCTGGCAGGCGTCGACCATGGCCGAGACCCTACGCCTCACGACTTGCTCGCATCTCGGCCGGCGGGTTCGACCGCACGTCGCCTTCGGCTCGCTGCTCGGGCATCGGATCGGGGAAGGTAGACCTCGAGTTGTCGAGCATCGACCGAGGGGGACCCGCAGTGGCCATCGACTTCACCCTGTCACCGGAGCACGAGGAGATCCGCGATCGGGTTCGCACGTTCGTGGACGACACGATCAAGCCGGCGATGGCGCCATACGGGCATCGCGAGGGGCTGGAGGGCGACTCGTACCGCGCGTACGTGGGTGAGTTGATCAAGTTGCGGGGCAAGGCTCAGAAGGCGGGGCTCTGGCTCCCGCACATGCCCACTGAGTGGGGAGGCATGGGGCTCGGTCACGTGTCGTTGGCCATGGTGCAGGCCGAGGCGGCCAAGACGCGAGTGGGACCCTGGGTCTTCAACTGTCAGGCCCCTGACGAGGGCAACATGCACACGCTCGTGCACTGGGCGACCCCCGAGCAGCAGGAGAAGTACCTCCGCCCGCTCTGCGAGGGGACCTCGTCGTCGTGCTTCGCGATGACGGAACCCGAGGTGGCCGGGTCCGATCCGACGTTGATCAAGACCGTCGCCGTTCCCGATGGCGACGAGTGGATCATCAACGGTCACAAGTGGTTCATCTCCGGTGCCAAGCGGGCGAAGTTCGCCATCCTCATCGCGCGCACCGAGCTCGACGTCCCCGAGGGATCGAGGGGCGCCAACACCGCATTCATCATCGATCTGCCGCAGGAGGGTTGGAACAACGTCCGTGAGGTCGAGACGATGCACGGCCCGGGCGGCCACAGCGAGATCGTCATCGAGGACCTCCGGGTGCACGACTCCCAGATCCTCGGGGGTCGGGGCAACGGTCATCGACTCGGCCAGTACCGGCTCGGACCAGCGCGTTTGGCGCACTGCATGCGCTGGATCGCCCAGGCCGAGATGGCGCTCGACATGATGGTCGACCGCTCGATGAAGCGGTACTCCCACGGCTCGGTGCTCGCCGAGAAGCAAGGCATCCAGTGGCTGATCGCCGACTCGGCGATGGAGCTCTACCAGGGCAAGTTGATGGTGCTCCATGCCGCGTTCAAGATCGATCGTGGCGACGACTTCCGGACCGAGGTGTCGATGGCCAAGCACTTCGTCGCCAACAGCCTGAACCGGATCATCGATCGCGCCATCCAGGTGCACGGTGCCCTCGGGTACTCGACCGACACGCCGCTCGCCAACATGTTCCAGCACGCCCGATGGGCCCGCTTCGCCGACGGCGCCGACGAGATCCACCAGATGCGCATCGCCCAGAACACGATCGCGGCCTACAAGGACCTCGGCTCCACCCGCACCGCCACCGGCGACCTGCCGATCTGAGTTCTCGTCGATGCACCGAGGTGCCAGCTCGTAGCCTTCGGGGCGTGTGGTTGAGCTGGCAGTGGAGTCTCGGGATCGCCCTCGTGCTCGCGGCCGGCGGGCTCGAGTTGCGGCGGCGCGACCTCCGGGGCGGCCATCGGGTGCTGATCGACGAGCTGACGTTGATGTTCGGGCTCTACACCCTGTGGCGGATCTGTGGGCGGCTCTCCGTGATGGGGGTCGAGGGCGCGCTCGACCGCGGCCGTGACATCTGGCGGCTGCAGCGATGGCTGCACCTCCCCGACGAGCTCACGATGCAGCAATGGGTGCTCCCGCACGGCTGGCTCGTTCAGGCTTCGAACGTCTACTACGCGTCTGCGCACGCCACCGGGCTCGGGGTCTTCCTCGTGTGGCTGTTCTTCCGCCGTCGAGACCAGTATCCCGTCATCCGCACCGCCTTCGTGCTCCTCACGTTCAGCGCGCTGGTGGTGGAGTTGGTTCCGGTGGCCCCGCCCCGGTTGCTTCCCGAGCTCGGCTTCGTCGACACCGCTCACCTCTACGGCCAGTCGGTCTATGCCGCGGCGATCGGGCCGAACTCGTTCAACCAGCTCTCGGCGATGCCATCGGTCCACGTCGGCTGGGCCGTCGTGGTGGGCTGGTACACGTGGAAGCTGACCACGAGCCGTTGGCGCTGGATCGCGGTCGCTCATTGCGTGCTCACCGTCGTCGTGGTCGTGGTGACCGCGAACCATTGGTTGCTCGACGGCATCGTCGCCGTCGCCCTGCTCGCCGGCGGGCACGCGACCGCGACGAGTTGGGCGAACCGGCGGGCGGCGGGCCGCGCCACCGATCAGATGGTGGGCAGGTCAGAGGTGAACGCGACCACGTCGACCACGAGGTGAGCGTCGGCCTCGCTGATGTCGAAGCGGATCGAACCGTCGGCGCCGATGGCCACGAACACGAGGTTGGCGGTGGTCTGCTTGGCCCCGAAGTTCACGTTCGAGGTGCCGGGATTGCCCCCCTCGGGCCACACCGTCAGGTATCCGGCCGCTGACGGGTCGACCACGGTGACGTTCAGCATCACCCCGGTGGCCGACGTCGGCACCAGGTTGTTGACCCGGCCGCGCACCGGGCAGCGTGTACGGCGCCGCGTCCTTGGCGAGGAAGCCGACGCCTGAGTGGAGCCCGTCTGCGGTGGCAGCCGGGCGGGTGTCGAGCAGCCGCGCCGGGCTGACGCCGTAGATCAGTTCACCGATCCGCTCACCCGTCACCGGATCCGTCACACCGGCCGCGGAGTCGGGCCCAGGAGCGACGGTGCGCAGCAGCAACGCCCCCGCCACAACGGCGGCGACGGTGAGGGCCCGGCGGCCTCGGGATGACGTGAAGTACTGCATCTGCGTCCTTGCATCGGCCCATTTTCGGCCGATTCAACAGGGGCATGGACGAACGCCAGGTCACGCCGCTTCGGGACGCACGTTGCGTCGCGCCCGGCAGGCGGGTTCGCCGGCGCGGGTCGAAGGCGCTTCTGGCGACGGTGCTGGCGACCGGGTTCGTTGCTGCTCCGGGGATCGCCCGCGCGCCCACGCAACGGTCTCTTCCGATGCTCGGTCGGCGATCACGGTGCCCATTGCGGTTCCTCGACCGGTGACTGCCGGCCCGACGGTGGCGGCGGCCAGCCCTGCTCCCGAAGCATCGGCCCCGGACTCGATGACCACCGTCGCCGCTCCGGAGGTCTCATCGGCACCGGGTGCGGCACCGGCACCCCAGGATTCAGCGCCGATCGCGCCGCTCACCCCGCTCGCCGACGAGGCCGAGATCTCCGCCCATCTGCTCGGCGTGATCGATGCCGCCGCCGAATCCCCGGGGGAGATCGACGCCGGCGACTCCACGACATCGAGCACAGCGGCGCCGGAGGCCCCGATCCTGGAGGTGGACGCGGCGCTCCCGCTCGTGACCCTGGTCGATGACGGAACCGGCGGCCTGACCGTCGAGACCACCGAGGTCCGCACGGCAGCCGATGTCGCCGCGGTGGCTGCCGACGTGGCCGCAGCCGGCTCGCTCGTCGCCGCAGGGGTCGACGACCTGGTGCAGCTCTCCGAGCCGGTTCCGGTGGTGGGGCTGTCCAGCAACGACTCGTTCCGTGCCAGCCAGTGGGCGCTCGATCGGGTGCCCTTCGAGGCCGCGTGGCCAGTTGCGAACGGCGCTTCCGTGATCGTGGCGGTCATCGACACCGCGGTGGATCTGAGCCACCCCGATCTGGCCGGCCGGTTGACCGGCGCCTACCACTTCCGCAGCACGGGCTCGGGCCCCGGGTTCGAGACATCGCCGCCCGGCAACTTCCACGGCACCCATGTCTCGGGGATCATCGCCGCGGTCGCCGACAATCTCGCGGGGGTCACCGGTGCGGCGCCGGGCGTGCAGGTGATGCCCATCGAAGTGCTCGGCACCAACGGGTCGGGCCGGTACTCCGACATCACCAGCGCCATCATCCATGCGACCGATCAGGGCGCAGCAGTGATCAACCTCTCGCTCGGGGGCTCGGCGTCCTTCGCACCACTCGATGCCGCGATCGCCTACGCCGAACAGCACCGGGTGGTCGTGATGGCGGCCGCCGGGAACGACTACTGCGAGGTCGGGGTCAACGCAGGCTGCGCCACGGTGTACCCCGCGGCATCGCCGTACACGGTCGCGATCGGGTCGCTCGACGCCGATCTCGACTGCTCCGCGTTCACCACGCGGGCCCCGTACGTGGAGTTGGGTGCGCCCGGCGGCGGGATCATCTCGACTGCGCCGTTCAGCACCCATGTCTCCGGCTACGCGACAGCGAGCGGCACGTCCATGGCGACCCCCTACGCCAGTGCGGCTGCCGCCATCGTGCGCTCGGCCCGGCCCGGCCTCACAGCCGCCGAAGTCCGCGACACCTTGATCTCGACCGCCGTCGATGTCGTCACCGCAGGCGCCGACACGTGTACAGGTGCCGGGTTGATCGATCCCGTGGCCGCCCTCGACCAGCTCGGCACGATCGTGCCCGGGTCCCCCGGAACCACGGTTCCGAGCGGCCCGCTCGCCGCACCGCGCCTCGCCGGAGCGCTGGCGGGTCGAGGCATGGTCCGGCTCTCGGTCGTGGCGCCGCCGGGCGCGGAACTGATCTCGATCTACCGCGACGGTCAGTTGATCGCCAGCATCGACCCGGTACGGCGCAGCTTCACCGACCGCGCCGTCGCGGCACGCACCTCCTACGACTACGAAGTCGTGGCCTGGGCGAGCTGGAACGGCGACAGCGCCACCAGCGTGTCGCGCTCGGTGACGACCCGCGGCTGACGACTCGTGGCCGACCGCTTCGAACCCGCAGAATGGCGGGAATCGAGGAGGGGTCATGACCGAGCGCATCGAGTACGACGAGTTCTCGTACTTCCATGAGAACGCAAGGGAGTTCGGCCTCCCCTTCGACGGCCCGCCCGCCGTTCGGCGGGTGTCGGTGGAGTTGCCCGATGGTCGGCAGCTGAGTGCACTCGTGTGGGGAGCCGGCGAACCCGAGTTGGTGCTCATCCACGGAGGGGCCCAGAACGCCCACACGTGGGACACGGTGGCGCTGGCGCTCGATCGTCCGCTGGTGGCCATCGACCTGCCCGGCCACGGTCATTCCGACGGTCCCGATCCGCACGCCGGCACGGCATTGGGGCCGATGTCGCTCGCCGCCGACGTCGCGGTCGCTGTACGGGCACTCGCTCCCGACGCGTCGGGCGTGGTGGGCATGTCGCTCGGCGGGGTCACGTCGATCGGACTCTCCGCGGTCGCGCCCGAGCTGGTGCGGTCGCTCACGCTCGTCGATGTGACTCCCGGGGTCGACAAGGACAAGGCGAAAGCGATCACGGCGTTCGTCAACGGACCGAAGTCGTTCCCGAGTTTCGCCGACATCCTCGCCCGCACCATCGAACACAACCCCACCCGCACGGTGGAGTCGTTGCGGCGAGGGATCCTTCACAACGCCGTCCAGCTCGAGGACGGCAGTTGGGAGTGGCGGTACCGCCGCTGGGATGCACCGGCCGCAGCGGAAGGAGCTCCGGCCGACCGGCACCCCGAGTTCGGCTCGCTGTGGGACGTGCTCGGTGCCGTGACGGTGCCGGTCATGCTGGTGCGCGGCATGCGACCCCAATCCGTCGTCGACGACGCCGATGAGGCCGAACTGCTGCGGCGGCTGCCCGACGCGCAAGTGGTGCGCATCGCCGAGGCCGGCCACAGCGTGCAGGGCGACACGCCCGTGGAGCTGGCCCGACTGCTCGAAGGGTTCGCGCTCGGCCGCCGATAGCGTGAACTCATTACTGATTCAACCCCCTCCTTCGACGCGCCCTCCGAGGCCCACTCCACGTCCACTGCGCCCACGTTCACCCAGCTGGGTGTGCCGCGGGAACTCGTGGAGGCGCTGCGCGTCGCCGGTATCGACCGGCCCTTTCCCATCCAGACAGCCACGCTGCCCGATTCACTCGCAGGACGAGACGTGCTCGGCCGCGGCCGCACCGGCTCCGGCAAGACACTCGCATTCGCCCTCCCGGTCGTCGCCCGACTGGTGGCATCGGGCAAGAAGCGCACACCGAACCGCCCTCGTGCGCTGATCCTCGCGCCCACCCGCGAGCTCGCCAGCCAGATCCACGCCACCATCCTCCCGCTCGCACGGGCCCTGTCGTTGCGCACCGCCACGGTGTTCGGCGGCGTCGGCGCCACCCCCAGATCAACGCCCTGCGGGGTGGGCTCGACATCCTGGTGGCGTGTCCCGGCCGGCTCGAAGAGCACGTACGCGACGGTGTCGCCAAGCTCGATTCCATCGAAGTCACGGTGCTCGACGAAGCCGATCACATGTGTGATCTCGGCTTCCTGCCGGTGGTCAAGCGGCTGATGGACCACACCCCGGCGCACAGCCAGCGCCTCTTGTTCTCGGCCACGCTCGATGCCGGTGTCGATGGTCTCGTGCGGCGTTACCTGCACGACCCCGTGACCCACAGCGTCGATCCGGAGACGTCGTCGGTGGTCGAGATGACTCACCACGTCTTGCACCTCCCGCTGGCGGAGCGGTTGCCGGTGCTGGTGGAGCTCACCACGCATTCGTCACGCACGATGGTGTTCACCCGGACCAAGCACCGGGCCAAGCAACTCACCAAGCAGCTCAACGCTGCCGGGGTGTCGGCGGTCGAGCTCCATGGCAACCTGGCCCAGAACGCCCGGGTCCGCAACCTCGCTGCGTTCTCCGATGGGTCGGCCACGACGATGGTGGCCACCGACATCGCGGCACGCGGCATCCACGTTGACGAAGTCGCCCTCGTGGTGCACGCCGATCCGCCCGAGGAGCACAAGGCGTATCTGCACCGTTCCGGTCGTACCGCCCGCGCCGGCGCCTCCGGCACGGTCATCACGTTGATGACCGACGAGCAGACCTCCGACGTGCGCACATTGGCCCGCAAGGCGGGCATCTCGCCGACCGTCACCAAAGTGGAGCGTTCGCACCCGATCCTGCGTCAGCTGGCCGAAGGCACGGCCGAGACCTCAGGACCGGGCATCATCGCCCTCCCGGTGCCGCCCACTTCCGGCCCTCGTCTCGATCGTCCCCGGCCGGAACGGGCACCAGCGGATCGCCAGAGCCGCTCGGATCGCTCGCGTCGGGGGCCGCGCCTCGGCGGCTCGGCACCCACCACTGCGAACGGCTCGGCCCCTGCCGCGCCGAACGCGTCGAACGGGAACCGCCGCGGTCGGCCCGGCGCGTCATCGCATCAAGGCCAGGCTCATCGAGGTGACGGCGCGAAGCCGTCGATCGAGCGACCGAGCAACCCTCGGAGCGGGTCGGGCAGTCCCCGGAACGGGTCGGGCAATTCGCGCAACGGTTCGGCCGCACCTCCGGCTCCCGCCGGGGCCGGCAAGCAGGCTCGACAGCGTCGTCGGGTTCGCGGCGGTCCCGCTGCACCGCGCGTCTGAACTCCGGCGCGTCTGAACTCCGGCGCGTCTGAACCACTCGCCTGACCCGGCTCGGCACGTCCGGGCCGCAGCCGGTGTCACTCCAACAGCTGGTCCTTGGCGACCACGGCGACACCCCGGTCGCTGATGGTGAATCGTTCCCGATCGCTCGCGTGGTCGTAGCCGATCTGGTAGCCCGGCGGAACGATCACGTTCTTGTCGATCACGCATCGGTGGAGCTTGGCGCCGGCCCCGACCCGCACACCGGGGAACAGGATCGACTCGGTCACCTCGGCATCGGCGTCGATGTAGACGTCAGAGCTCAAGACCGATGCGTTCACCGACGCACCCGACACGATCGAGCCCTGAGACATCAAGCTGTTGGCGACTCGCGCCTGCTGGCCGGTCAGGCCATAGGCGAGCTTCGCCGGCGGCAGGGGCAGCTGCAGGCTGTAGACGGGCCACTGGCTGTTGTAGAGGCTGAACGCAGGCACCGCCGCCAACAGGTCCATGTTCGCCTCGTAGTAGGCATCGAGCGAGCCGACATCGCGCCAGTAGCCGCGCTCGTGGTCGGCCTGCCCTGGAATCACGTTGGTGGAGAAGTCGTACAGGTACGCCTCCCCCGCCTTGGTGAGTGCCGGGATCACATCGCCGCCGACATCGGTGGGGCCGGCGTCGCCCTTCGGGGTGACGATGTCGACCAGCACGCTGGTGTCGAACACGTAGTTCCCCATCGAGGCAAGCGCTCGGGTGGAGTCGCCCGGCATCGCCGGCGGGAGGAGCGGCTTCTCGTGGAAGTGGGCGATCCGCCCGCCTTCGCCCGCCTCGATGATCCCGAACGACGGGGCTTCATCGATCGGGATGGGGATGGCGGCAACCGTCACCCCGGCGCCCATCTCCCGGTGCTGATCGACCATCTGGCGTGGATCCATGTGGTAGATGTGGTCGGCTCCGAACACGCAGACGTAGTCGGGCTTCTCGTCGGAGATCAGGTTCAGGTTCTGGTAGATGGCGTCGGCCGAACCGGCGAACCACTGCGGACCGCGGCGCATCTGGGCCGGTACCGGGGTCACGTAGTTGCCGAGCAGGGTGGAGAACCGCCACGTCTGGGAGATGTGACGGTCGAGGCTGTGGCTCTTGTACTGCGTGAGGACGACGATCTTCAGCACCCCGGCGTTGGCGAAGTTCGACAGCACGAAATCGATGATCCGGTAGGACCCCCCGAACGGCACGGCGGGCTTGGCGCGATCCGCGGTGAGCGGCGCCAGGCGCCTTCCTTCGCCGCCGGCCAGGACGATTGCGAGCACCTTCGGTTGGGCCATGCGCCGGACGATACTCAGTCCAGCAGGTCGAGCGATCCATCGCCTGTTTCGGTGGTATTTCAGCTCCCGCCGATGCGCTCGTAGAGCTCGATGTGCTGTCGGGCGGGCGCGTCCCACGACCAGTCGATCGACATCGCGCGGCGCCGCATGGCGGTTCGCCGAGGAGCGTTCTGGTGAGCCCGCGCTGCCCGATGGAGAGCGTCGAGCACCCCCAGTGCACTGACCTCGGTGGCCACCACCCCGGTGCCGTTCGCCGAGTCACGATCGATGTCGATCACGGTGTCGTGCAGTCCGCCGACGTCGGTGACCACCGGGAGCGCCCCGTATCGCATTGCTTGCATCTGGGCGAGTCCGCAGGGTTCGAACCGGCTCGGCATCACGAACAGGTCGGCGCCGGCGAACATCCGATGGGCGAGTCCTTCGTCGTAGCCATCGCGGAACGCCACTCGATCCGGATTCCCGTTCGCCGCATGCTGCAACGCCTCGACCAGCGATCGTTGCCCGCTGCCCAGCACGGCGAGCTGCACCGGGATCCTGGCGAGATAGGGGATCGTCGGCAGCAGGAGGTCGACCCCCTTCTGGTCGGCGAGCCGGGTCACGACCACGGCGAGCGGGTCCTTGGCCGTAGCCAGGCCGAGCTCGGCTCGGAGCGCGGCGCGGGCCGCGTCCTTGCCGGCAGGGTCGGCGACGCTGTAGGGGACCGTCACGTGCGGGTCGGCGGCGGGGTCCCACTCGTCGGTGTCGATCCCGTTGAGGATGCCGAGGAAGCGTTCGCCCTTTTCGGCCAGCAACTCGTTCAGCCCGAACCCTCCGGCGGGGGTGAGGACCTCTTGCGCATAGGTGGGGCTCACGGTGATCACGGCGTCCGCCAGCCGGATGGCGCCGGCGAGCGGGTTGGTGCCCTCGCCGACGAGATACGCGTCAGCGACGGTTCGGGAACGCGGCGAGCCAACCGGTGTTGGTCCACCCCTGGTGGCCGAGCGTGTGAATCGTGAGCACCGAGGGTGGCGGGGTGGGCAGGAAGGCGAGTGTGGCGGCGGTGTGCCAGTCGTTGAGGTGGAGCACGTCGGGGCATCGGCGGGCGGTGAGCGCGGCGATGCATGCCGAGAACCGGAAGAAGCGGTCGTCGTTGTCGGGGAAGCCGATGCCATCGGGCTGCTGGTAGGGGTGCCCCCTGCGCAACCCAGGCGCGTCGACGAGCGTGATCTGGCCGACCCCGGCCAACGCGCCACGCCGGGCCCGCGCCGGTCTGGCCCATTGCGGTACGTCGAGTGGCTCGATCACCTCGTCGGCGAGCTCGAGTCCGAGGTAGTCGGGGAGCACCACTTCGACATCGACCCCATGGCGGCGAAGGGCCTTCACCAGGCCGGCAGCGGCAGGCGCAAGACCGCCCACACGGGCGACGGGGGAGTACTCGGCCGTGGCGAACAACACCTGCATGCCGTGAGTATGTCGCCTCGGCGAGAGAGGCCCGGAAATACGGCGATCGCCCGATGTGGCGCGCTACCTCAGAGGGCCACCATGAAGGTGTGAGATCGACCACCTGGGCGATCGACGAGGAGGCGACGATGTTCATCTTCACGAACCCCGACCTGGCCCGAGCCCGCACGATTGACCGCCGCGAGGCGGCGTACCGCGACTACTTGGCCCGTCGTGGCCGCCATGCACGGCGCCATCGGGTCGAGCGAGGCGCACCGCCCACCCCGGTGGGTCATCGGAGCCCCCGCAGGAGCGACTGATCGCCGCCAGTAGCGTGCTGACCGATGAGCGTGTCGGAGGGTGGCTGAGCGTGCTCGGTGGCCGCCTGGGTCTCAGTGCGGTGATGATCGGGCGGCAGTCCGCGCTCGGTCGGCTGCGGCGGCTGGCGGCCTCGCCCGATTTTTCCCTGGCGCTGGTGAGCGGCGAAGCCGGCATCGGCAAGACCAGGTTGCTGCGAGAGTTGGTGCGCACGACGTCGCGGCCGGTGTGGGCCGGGCAAGCCGAGCCGACGGGCATCACCCAGCCGCTCGGTATCGTGCACGACCTCCTCGGCAGCTCGGCGGTCGACTCGGCGGTCGACGCCGTCGCCGCGGTGCTTGCGGCGGCCGGTTCGGGACCCGCGATCGTGGTGTTCGAGGACCTGCACTGGGCCGATACCGGCAGCGTGGAGGTGTTCGAGCGTTTGGCCCGGCTGCGCACCCCTGGGCACCTCCTCATCGGCACCTACCGCACCGAGGAACTGAGTCGCCGGCTCCCCGGCGGCGACATGCTCGCCCGGCTCGAACGCCGGCACGACATCGACCGGATCCACCTCGATCGCCTCGACCGGTCCGAGGTCGCCGCGTTCCTCGCGGGTGTCTACGACGGTCCGCATACCGTCGTCGGTCAGCCGACGCGATGTACGAGCGCACCGGCGGTAATCCGTTCTTCCTCGAAGAGCTCGCCGACTGTTGCCGCGATACCGAGCCCGCCAAACTCGCCGAGCAGCCATTGCCCTGGACGCTCGAAGAGGTGGTGCGGCGGCAGCTCGACGGGCTCTCCGTGCCTGACCGCCGGCTGGTCGAGGCGGTGGCCATCCTCGGTCCGTCGGCGACGTTCGATCTGGTGGCGGCGGTGCTGAACGCGGGAGAGGGCGAGCTCGTCGGCCAACTGCGCTCGTTGGTCGACAGCGGTCTGCTCGTCGAGCATCGCGACGACCACTTCACGTTCCGACACGCACTCGTACGGGACGCGGTCGAACAGCATCTGCTCGGCCGCGAACGACGTCGACTCCACGATCAGGTGCTCGCTCTCCTGAAGGCGCAGTCCCGAACCCAACCCGGCCGAGCTGGCCCGGCACGCCGCTGGAGCCGGCCGTTACGACGAGATGGTCGAGCACGCTCGCGCAGGTGCCGTCGTCGAGCTCCGCGATCGGGGGGCCACCCACCTCGCCCTTCGATTGGCGACCGACGCGCTCGCCGAGGAGCCCGACGATCAGGTGCTGCTCGAGGTGGCCATCGAGTCGGCCTGGTTGATCGGGCTGCACGACGAGGCGCTCGCGTCCGCCGAACGGCTGCTCGTCGTGGCCACTGCGGCGGGTTCGCTGGGTGGGCGGGCGACGGCGATTCGCTGGATCGCCCGCCTGCACCACGATCGTACGGAGGACGATCTCGCCCTCGCCCAGCTGGTCCCCTCGAGGCGTTGCTCGACGAGCCGCTCGAACCGCTCGACCGGGCGCGCACCCTCGCCGCGCTTGCCCAGATGCGCATGTTGCGCAACGAGTGCGTCGACGCCGTTCGGTGGGCCGATCTCGCCATCGCCGAGGCCACCGCGATCGACGCACGACGACGTTCGGGCCCAGGCACTCGTCGAGCGGGGGAGCGCGCTGTTGTTGCTCGACCCCACCGCCGTGGCCGATCTGGAGCACGCCGTCGCCGAAGCCGAGTCGCTCGGCCTGTGGGTGCTGGTCGGCCCGGGGTCTGAACAACCTCTTCGACGGCGTGCCGTCCACACCTCCTACGGCCGGTCGGTGCTGAGTCGGTTCCGGCGAAGCCGCCGATCGGGCCGGATTCGACTCGATGTCGTCGGTCGTCCACCAGGTCCGCCTGGTCGATCTCGGCTTCGGGCTCGGCGACATCGGGCTGGTCGAGGACACGCTCGCCCGCGACGCTGGAGTGGATGCCGCTCCATCGCGTACAAGGAGACCGAGTGGGTCGAGGCCCGCCGGCTCCAGTTCGACCTCGAGTACGACCGGCCGGTGCCGCCTCCGGTGGTGGAAGCCAGGCTGGCCTCGGAACAGCTGCGTGAACCGACTCGACCACGAGCACTGGATGCTGTCGTTCGGGCTCGCCGCCGCGGCCGCCAGCGGCGCGGTGCTCGAAGGTCGGGACTTCATGCGTCGAGCTGGCCCCGCTGATCCGATCGGCCGACCCGAACGTGGTCGTCGAATCGGTCCTGGCCGCGCTGCGGCTCGGGCTCGATCCCGACGACGTGCGGGCAGCGCTCGTTCCGGGACTGGACCGAATGCGTCGGTGAGCTCAGCCGCCCGAACGATCGGCCGGAGTCGGGCGCGATCGCGCGACGCATTGCTGCTGCAGGAGCCGCGCACCAGCACGAGATGGCCGCCCAGGTGCTGCGGGCGCAGCTCGCCGATCCCGATCGAGCGCCTGACCGCTGCCGGTGGTCGGGACCTCTGGACGCACCTGGGGTGCAGCGAACTCGCCCTCGGCCATCGCGACGCGGCCGCCGGGGCGGCGGCGCAGGCCGCCCGGCTGCTGGCCGGTTGGGCCGGCTGGCGGAATCGGCGGCTCGCCGAGCTGCAGGCTCGGCTGGAGGCGCCCGAGCCCCACGCCGAACTCCGAGCTGACTGCCCGCGAACGGGAGGTGGCATGCCTGCTCTCGGAGGGGCTGAGCAACGGTGAGATCGCCCGGCGGCTGTTCATCTCCCCGAAGACTGCATCGGTGCACGTCTCGAACATCTTGATGAAGCTCGGGATGGCCAACCGGGCCGAGGTCGCGGCCTGGGTGGTCCGCACGGGGCTGGCGACGTGATCGGCCGGCCGTTGGTGCGGGCCGGGGCGTCCGGAATCGGCTGGAGGAGTCGGGCAGGTCTTGTGGCAGACTGTCCGTCCTTCATGGTGGGCGTAGCTCAGCCAGGTTAGAGCGTCAGGTTGTGGCCCTGAAGGCCGGGGGTTCAAGTCCCCTCGCTCACCCCATAGGCGGACGTTGGGTACGGACTCGCAGGACCCGTACACTCGTCCGCCGCCAAGCGCCTCTAGCTCAACGGCAGAGCAACGGACTCTTAATCCGCAGGTTCTGGGTTCGAAACCCAGGGGGCGCACCACAAAAGGCCAGGTCAGCGGTGTCTGCGTATGGGGGTTCGCATGTAGCGAACCCATTGGTCAACCCATAACCGGCATCGCGTGTGACTGCTGCGACCGGCTGGGCGAGGTGTTCGTGGGGGCTACGGCGGCAGTGCCGAGGTCGGTCGAACGGTCTTCGGGATCGGGTTGTCGTTCTTTACCCGGTAAGGGCCCCGGCGCACCGAGGTGGTCCCCGAGTTCGCCCGGGATTCCTGCGTTGATGTCCGCTCGGGCGTCTGATTTCGTGTCGTTGGGTTCATGCTCGGGTAGGTGCCCTGCAGCAGGGCGGTGGTCCCCTCAGACGTCAGGGTTCGGTCGCCGCGTGCGTCGCCAACGATCGCTGCCGACAGATTGTCAACGAGCAGCGCCGAGTCATCACCATCGACTGCGGTCGCCAACGCCGAGCGACCTTCTCGACACCAACAACACTCGTTCGAACGCCTTTGGTCCGCCGGAACAGCCGGATGACGTGACGCCCAAGGACGACCGACGGCGACCCGCCGGTGCCGATCTCCGCCCTGGATGCACGATGTTCGCCGCATGTCTGAACACGTGCCCACAACGGCTGCTGTCGTCCCTCGCCGGGTTCTGCCCGGGGGCGGGGCGTTCAGGTTGCGTGGGTCAGCAGCTTCAGGCCGGGCGCGTCGGCGAAGATCCCGTCGTTCGACACGAGCGGGATTCCCAAGCGGATCGCGGTGGCGGCAACCCAGCGATCCGCGTCGTGTTGACGCTGATGGAGCGCGTGGCCGGTCTCGACACAGGCCACCCGCAGATCGGTGTTCGGCGCTCGATGGATGAAGACTCGCCCAGGCGATCCCGCTACGGATCGCCACCCGCCGCTGGCTCGCGTAGTGACCCGGGCAGGACGGGATGGATGGAGTGGCGACCGGGAAGACCTTTCAGCTCGACCAGACGGGGTTCGCCGAACAAGATCTCGCTGCGGGTCTCGAGGATCGCTTTGGTGAGGGCGCTCACGACCACCTCGCCTCCTGTCGCCTGCGCCGCGACCCGGGCGGCGTAGTGCACGTGCCGGCCGAATAGATCGCCGGCGTCGTCGATGATCACCTCGCCGGTGTGCATCCCGATCCGCACCCGCAGCGCATGAGCGCTGTCGGGGTCGGCCGTCGTTGCCAGCTGTTCCTGCATGTGCAGTGCGGCCTGGACTGCACGACGCGCCGAGGGAAAGGTGACCATGAAGCCGTCACCCTGATGCTTCACGACGGTTCCGCCGGCCCTGTGGATGCACGAGCGCATGATCGCGTTGTGGCGGCCGAGCACGGCCATCCACCGCTCGTCGCCGAGCTGTCCGACGAGTTCGGTCGAGGACTCGATGTCGCTGAACAAGATGGTCACCGTGCCATGGCGGTGTTCATCCGACAGATCGTCGAGGCGGTCGACATCGGCGAGGGCGAGTTCGGCCACGAGGTCGATCGAGGTCTCCTTCCCGATGGCACGACGGACTGGCGTCGATGATTGGGTTGACTCTGCCTCCACGAGCTCGATCGTCGTCGCACCGATACGCAGCACCATCCCGGGTGCCAGCACGGTCGGCCGGCTGATCCGCTCCGCTCCGATGAACGAGCCGTTACTACTGGCAAGGTCGACCACCTCGAGGCGCGCCCCGAGCGGCCGAAGTTCGACGTGGCGCCGGCTGATCATCGCATCGGACAACAGAACGCCGTCGCAGTCCCGGCCGATCGCTATGGGCGCCGTCACGACCAGCCGCAACGCCGACCGACCCGGTTCACGGATTTCGACGATCGGATTGCCCACGAGCCGATGTTGGTTGCATACGAGCTCCGAACGCAATGCGGACCTGTTCGGCAGGGGGCCCTGAGCAGGTCTGACAGGATCGTGACAGGGGCATCGTTCAGTGTTGCTCGGACAGGCAGCTGTACCTGATGTGGGGGAGGGGACGGCATGGAGATCGAAGTTCGATTGCTCGGGTCGATGGAGGTCATCAATGGTGCCGGTCGCCTCGACCTTCGGGGCGATCGGCAGAAGGCGCTCGTCGCCTTCCTCGCGCTCGACCCTGGTCGGGTGCGGCGTTCCGAGGCGATCATCGACGCGCTTTGGGATGGAGCGGACCTCCCGCCCGACCCCCGCCAGTCGCTCCACACTTGGGCGTCCCGGTGCCGATCGGTGCTCGGTGAGGACCGCATCGTCGCCCGCGATGGCGGGTATCTGTTGGCGGTCGATCCGGGCGAAGTCGATCTCCACCGGTTCGAAGGACTCGTGGACCAAGCGGCTGAGGTGGGCTGCGGATACGAACGGCGGCTGGCGCTCCTGGATCAAGCGCTCGCTCTGTGGCACGGCCGGGCGCTCGAAGGCTTCGATTCAGTGGGGTGGGCGATCCCGGTGGCCCAGCGGCTGGAGGAGCTCCGCGCCTCGGCGGAGGACGGGCGGGGAGAGGCACTGATCGAGCTCGACCGGGCGGAACTGGCGGTCCCGCAGCTCGAAGCAGCGGCGGTTCGCAGCCCGTTGAGGGAGCGCACCCATCACCTGCTGATGAACGCCCTGTACCGCAGTGGGCGCCAGGCCGAGGCGCTGCGGGTGTACCAGCGGTACCGCGCTCGGTTGGCCACCGACCTGGGACTGGAGCCGGGCGATGAGTTGATCCGTCTGGAGCGGCAGATCGCCCAGCGAGTCGTGGCGGCGCCCGCACCCGAGCGGTCCGGCACGGCCCGCGGCTACACCCTCCACGAACGCATCGGTGAGGGCGCCTTTGCCGTCGTCTATCGGGCCGACTCAGCCCTCGGTCGATCGCGACGTCGCGGTGAAGGTGATCCGCTCCGAGTTCGCCAACCGGCCCGAGTTCATCCGCACGGTTCGAGGCTGAAGCCCAGCTCGTCGCCCGGCTCGAGCACCCGTACATCGTGCCGCTCTACGACTACTGGCGCGAGCCCGGCTCGGCCTACCTGGTGATGCGCCTGTTCCGGGGTGGCACCCTCGAGGACCGGATCGCCGACGGCCCGCTGCCGCTCGCCGACGATCGTGCAGATGGTGACCCAGGTCGGCGGAGCGCTGACGCTCGCGCACCGCGCCGGGGTGGTGCATCGCGACGTGAAGCCGGCCAATGTCTTCCTCGACGACGACGGCAACTTCTTCCTCGGTGACTTCGGCATCGCCTACGTGAACGCGGCCCCGCACTCGGCGATCGACTCGTTGTCGGTCGGCTCGCCCGCCTACGCCTCGCCGGAGCAGCTCCGCCGAGAGCCGGTCGGCCCGGCCGCCGACGTCCACGGGCTGGCGATCACCGTGTTCGAGTCCCTGGCCGGACGGCTTCCGTTCCCGCGAGGCGCGACCCAGGCCGAGCTTCTGCGGCGCCAGCTCACGACCCGCTGCCGATCGCTTCGATCGATCGCGCCCCGACGTCCCGCCGCCGTCGACGACGTGCTCGCCCGGGCGACCGCCAAGGCCGCCGATCGGCGCTCGCACGGTCGAGCGAGTTCGTCGACGGCAGTTCGTCGCCGCGTCGCAAGCGGAGCAAGGCGGATCGCCCGCCGACCGGGCGGCGACAACGGTGATCGGCGAACTACGCAACCCGTACAAGGGGCTGCTCGCCTTCCAGGAAGCGGACGCCGCCGACTTCTTCGGACGCTCGCGCCTCGTCGAGCGCCTCGTCGACCGGCTCGCGGTCACGGCGGCCCGAGGCCGATTTCTCACGGTCGTCGGGCCTCGGGCTCGGGCAAGTCGTCGGTCGTGCGGGCCGGTCTGATCCCGCGCCTCGCGACGGGGCGCGGTGCGCGGCTCGGACCGCTGGTTCGTCACGTCGATGGTTCCGGGCGCCCACCCGTTCGAGGAGCTCGAGTCGGCGCTCGCGCGGGTCGCCACCGGCCCGGTCGGCGGGCTCGCCGAGCTGATGGCGTCCGACCGGCGGGGCATCGCCCGGCCGTGAAGCAGGTGCTGCCCGAAGACCACGAGCGAGCTCGTCGCTGGTGATCGACCAGTTCGAGGAGTTGTTCACGCTGTGCGCCGACGAAGCGTGCGGCAACGCTTCATCGCCGGGCTCGTCGCGGCCGTCACCGACCCGCGGTCGCGGCTCGCGTGGTGCTGACGCTGCGCGCCGACTTCTACGACCGGCCGCTGCGCTATCCCGGATCTCGCCGCGCTGATCGAGCAGCGGCGCCGTCACGCGTCACCCCACTCGCCGCCGACGAGCTGGAGCAGGCCATCGTCGAGCCGGCGCGCCGCGTGCGGCGTCGACGTTCGAGCCTGGACTCGTCGCCCGCATCGTGGCCGATGTCGTCGATCAGCCCGGCGCCTTGCCGCTGCTCCAGTACGCGTTGACCGAGCTGTTCGAGCGGCCGCACGTCGGCGCTGATGACGCACGACGACTACGATCGAGCTCGGCGGGTTGACCGGCGCCCTCGGCCCGCGCGGCGAGGAGCTCCACACGGCTGCGTCGGAGGCCGAGCAGACCGCGATCCGCCGGGTGTTCGCCCGGCTCGTGCGCCTCGGGGAAGGCACCGAGGACACCCGGCGACGGGTCGCCATCTCGCGAGCTCGGCGACGACGCCGCCACGGTCGACGGTGCTCGACGGCTTCGGCAAGGCCCGGCTGCTGGCGTTCGACCGCGACCCCGTCACGCGGGAGCCGCACGGTCGAGGTGGCGCACGAGGCACTGTTGCGCCAATGGCCCCGGCTCCGCGGCATGGCTCGACGACGACCGCGACGGCCTTCGATTGCATCGGCACCTGACCGCGGCGGCCCACGCCTGGACCGTTCGTGGACACGACGGCGGCGAGCTCTACCGCGGCGCTCGGCTGGAGGCGGCCGAGGCCTGGGCGGGTGAACACGCCGGCGATCTCAACCCGACCGAAGGCGCTTTCATCGCGGCTTCGTCCGACGCTGACCGAGCTTGCCATCGACGCAGCGGCTCGCTCGGCTCGGCGGCTGCGACGGTCGTTCGTCGCCGTCGCCGCCGTTGCGGTGTTGGCGGTGATCGCCGGTTCGGTGGCCTTCGTGCAGCGGCGAAGCGCTTCCGAGGCGCGCGATCGCGCCGCTCGCGTCTGCTGTCGTTGCCTCGAATGAACGGGACACCGCCAAGAATGAACGGGACACCGCCAAGGCGGCGACTGCGGAGGCCGAACGGCAGCGGGCCAACGCAGTGGCCACCACCGCAGATTCGGAGACCGGCCGGATGGCGGCCATCGCTCCGAGCATCGCCGAGACCGATCTGCCACTTGCCCTGCTTTTGGCCGCCGAGGCGAACCAACGCAGCGATGACCCGCGCACCCTCGGCGCCCTCGAGGGTGTCCTAGCCGGGGCCGGCAACAACCTGGGGTTTATCCCCGTCGATGCTCAGCGCAGTGGCACCGAGCGCCATCGACTACAGGGGCCTCGGGGTCGACGCAAAGGGAGATCTGGTCGTGAGTACGAAGAACGAGGTCCTGATCCTCGCCGCCTCCGACGGGTCTGTCGTGCGCCGCATCGACGTCAGCGGCAGGGCACAAGACCCGAACGGTGGGCTGATCTCGCAACAGTTCACATCGCGTGGCAACACAGCCGGCTGGATCGACACCGACGACCGACTCTGGCTCGCCGATCTCTCGACCGGCGCCGTCACCGACACCGGTCTCGACTCGGTCGAGGGCGCGGAGCTCGAAGCGGACGGCACGCACTTCGTCGTCGCTCGCGCCGACGGTCGGCTCGAGCGCTATCGGCTCGGTGAGACGACGCCCGACTGGACCGTGGCGGGGGACGGGCTTCGCACCGTCGGAGACGTCAAACCCTTTACCGAAGCCACCGAAGGCGTCGGGGCAGACGTGAGCGACGCGCTCTACCCCACCGACATCGAGTTCTCGCCCGACGGCGGGACCCTGTACGAATCGCGAGGCTACGGAATCCGAGTCATCGACACGGCCTCGGTGTCAGTGAAGGCAGTCGTCCCCCTGACGACCGAGTTCGCCACGCTCGGACAGCTGGTCACCGCTCTTTCCGACGGCTCGGGGCGCATCGTGGTGACCGACCTGTTCGACGCGGCGATCGCCGACCCTGCGACAGGAACGGTCACACCACTCGAGGAACTCAAGCTTCGGAATCCGAGCGACATCTTCATGGGAGCGGTGACCATCAGCGGCGACCGATTCGTGGTGCAGCACTACTCAGGCACGCTCACCGTCTTCGACTCCGACGGCCACGTGCTCGACGACGAATTCGATGCGCGGGTCGGACGGCTCCACGACGTCACGGAATCACCGAACGGGGACGAGCTCTACGCACTGGGCGAATCCGGTATCGCTCGGCTGTCGACGAACGATTCAGGCTTCTTGCACACAAGCTTCGACGTCCCGGCCGGCTACCGCTTCGTCAATCCGGGCCCCGACGGCGAGACCCTGTTCGTCAGCGACCACGACCGAGGTTTGCCACCTCGCCGGTGGCGGTGCACCCCCACTACCTCGGACCGCTGCGAAGAGGGCGCCATCGACGGCGCCAGCCCGGAAACATTCGCGGCCCCGCTCGACCGCGAGGGCTTCTTCGGCGGCGCATTCGGAGGTGCGACGGTGCGCATGTACGACGCGGCCACGGGTCAGGCCACGTCGGCCGAGATCTCGACAAGCTCCGAATTCCTCGGCATGTTCGCGCCCGCCGATCGCACATGGATCGCACTGGCCACCCTCCTCCCGACCCTTCTCGAGGTCTACTCGCTTCCGAACGGCGAACCGGTCGCCTCGCTGCCCCTCGAAGACGGCCTCAACTTGCTGACCGGGTCACGATCACAACCCGATCGGATCGTCGCCTTCAACATCACCAGTGGGAATGCCAGGGTGGTGAACACTCGAACGTGGACGATCGAGGCGTCACCCTTCGAGCCGGCATCAGTGATCGGGGCTGCTTTCAGCGAGGACGGCACGCTCCTCGCTACCGTCGGCCAGAGCGGCGAGATCGTCATACGCGACGGGCTCAGCTACGAACGCATCCGGACCCTCACCGGGGATAGCGGCGTCAACGGCTCATTCGGAGGTCTTCTGGCGTTCTCCGATGATGACCGATACCTCCTCAGCGCCGTCGACGGCCAGGCCCAGCTGTGGGACGTCGCGACAGGAACGCCGATCGGCGGCCCGATCTCGATTGCGCCGGGCGTCAACGCGATCGCGTACTCGGGTACGGCAGTCGGATTCGTCGGCATCGCGAACGGGCGGGTGCAGAACTGGCGGCTCGATCCGTCTACTTGGAAGGACCTCGCGTGTCAGGCCGCCGGGCGGAACCTCACCATCGCTGAATGGCAGCAGTACGGTCCGAAACGCGAGCCCTACCACCAGACGTGTCCGCAATGGCCGACCGGGGAGTCCTGACAGACGGTCTCCGCCAGGAGTTTGTCTGGTTGACGTTCGCCTCGGCTCCGACGTGTTCGGATGCGAGAGGTCCGCAACTACAGGCGCTCTGCGGTCCGTCGGCTTGGCTGTCGGATCGTCCGGGCGAGCCCGCAGCTGCCCGCGCCCCGATCGCGTCAACGCCAGTCGGATTCGAGCGGGTCGGACGTCAGGCCAGGCGCTTGACTTCTCAGAATCTTCGGCCATGACCGGGTCGGAATTCGCATCAATCGCCGCTGAGTACCCCTTCTTCGAAGCGCTCGGCCCAGAGGCGGTCACTCGGCTGCAGACCGAGAGCCGGCTGGTGACCTTCGACCCGGGTCGGAGGCTGTTCATCAAAGGGGACTGGCCCGACGCGGCGTATCTCCTCGCCGAGCGACTGATGCGTATCTTCATCACCGAGCTCGACGGCACCGAGACCACCATCCGGATCGTGGAAGCGGACGAGTTGTTCGGAGAGCTGGCCGTCGTCGATCTCGGCGACCGCGCCGCCGGCCCGATCGCGCGGCCCACGACGAAGGCGTTTCGGATCCCCGCCGACCTGCTCAACCGGGAGCTGCCCGCAGCCGGATCCTGCGGCCGCGGGCTCCTACGATTTCTGGTCTCGGTGGTGCGCACCAACACCAAGCGGTTCGTGATCGAGCGCTCGCAACGGCTCGAGACTGCGGTAGCCCGCGCCCTCACCGACGACACCGAAGTCTTGCACCGGATCAACCAGGGAGAACTGGCCGGACTCCTCGGCGTAAGCCGACAGTCCCTCTACCAAACGCTGCGCGGCTGGGAACGCGGCAGCCTGATCGGCCGCGTCGACGGCCAAATGCACGTCAAGGACCCCGAAGCCCTCCGACAGCGCCACCTCGTCGTCTGATGGCACCTCGTCGTCGAGACTCGTCTCACCGACCAGTTCGTCGAAGTGTCGCCGCGGCGACAACAACGAGAACCAACGAACACAAGATCACCACACGGGTGAGTGACCGCTCACCATCCGGAACGGGGGAGAAATGATGATTCGGGCAGCCCTTCGAGACCTGCAGTTCCGCCGACGCCGCTTCTTCGTGGCGATCCTCGGTGCTGCGCTCGTGCTCGCGTTGGGGATGATCATGAGCGGCCTCTCGGACAGCTTCGGCAACGAGGCCCGCCGTACCGTCGCCCTCGTCGATGCCGATACCTGGGTGGTCGCCTCCGGCGCCGCTGGACCGTTCACTACCGCGACCTTCATCGACGACACCACGCTCGAAGCCGTCCGTAGCGCCAGCGGCGTCACCGAGGCCGAACCGATCCTGGTCACTCGCCAAGCGGTGACCACGACCGGCTCGCCGGTGTTCTCGAGCCTGATCGGAGTCGAGGTCGGCAAGCTCGGCGCCCCGACCCCCGCGTCGGGCCAGCCCCTCACGAAGCCCGGCGACGTGCTCGTCGACGTGCGGCTCCACGCACCGATCGGCTCGACCATCACCATCGCAGGACAACGGTTCACCGTGGCCGGCACCGTGCGCTCGTCGATGTTCGCCGGCTCACCGAACCTGTACGTGGCGATCGACGAAGCCCGCCGGCTCGGGCTCGGCGGCGCACCACTCGCTTCGGCCGTCCTCGTTCGCGGCGATCTCGCATCCGTGCCGGCCGGTCTCAAGACGATGACCGCCGGCGAGGTCGTCGCCGATGCCCTGCAGCCCTTGAGGTCGGCCGACCAGACCATCTCGTTCATCCGCACGTTGCTGTGGCTCGTCGCCGCACTGGTGGTCGGTTCGGTGCTGTACCTCAACGCCCTCGAACGCACACGGGACATGGCAGTGTTCAAAGCAACGGGCACGTCGGGACGCTCGATCGCCGTCGGGCTCGCCGTCCAAGCCGGGGTCGTCGCACTCCTGGCGGCTGCGGTCGCGGCGCTGATCGCCACGCTCCTCGTGCCCCGGTTCCCGATGGCGGTCGAGCTCTCCATCCGCACCTACGTGATGCTGCCGATCGTGGCGCTCAGCGTCGCCCTCCTCGGGGCGATCGGCGGCCTGCGGCGCGCCCTCACCGTCCCGCCCGCCCTCGCCTTCGGAGCACCGTGATGCCCACCGATCCCCGCCCCCTCGCCGTCAGCGACCTCGTCGTCGAATACACCAACGGCCCCTACACCGTGCGCCCGATCAACCGGCTCTCGTTCGACGCCGAGCCCGGCACCCTCACCTTGCTGCTCGGGCCATCAGGGTGCGGCAAGTCCACCCTGCTCTCGTGCCTCGGCGGCCTGCTGCCACCGACGAGCGGCTCGATCAAGGTCGGCGACACCGAACTCGTCGGGCTGCCCGGACCCGCACTCACCCAGTACCGCCGCAACCACGTCGGCATCGTGTTCCAGGCCTTCAATCTGGTGCCCAGCCTCGACGTGGTCGAGAACGTGATGGCACCCCAACGCTCGGCCGGCGCGTCCCGTCGAAACGCCCGGGCCCGGGCCGTCGAACTGCTCGAGCGGGTCGGGTTGTCGGAACGGCTCCGTCACCGCCCCGGCGATCTCAGCGGCGGGCAGCAACAGCGCGTCGCCATCGCCCGAGCGCTCGCGATGGATCCGCCGCTCGTCCTGGCCGACGAGCCCACCGCCCACCTCGACCACATCCAGGTCGAAGGAATCCTGCGGCTGCTGCGCTCGCTCGCCGACGAAGGCCGCACCGTCGTCGTGTCCACCCACGACGACCGGCTGCTCCCCCTCGCCAACCAGGTACTCGACATGCACCAAGCAGAACGTCGAGTGCGCCGCACCGACCCGGTCCCCCAAGAGCTCGACCCCGGCGACATCCTGTTCCGCCAAGACGACGCGTCGGAGCTGATCTACCTCGTCGACAAAGGAGACCTCGTCGTCGAGCGCGAGCAGTCCGGCGGCCAGTCGGAAGTGCTCGCCCATGTGCACCGAGGGGACCACGTCGGAGAGATGGGACCCTTGTTCCGCCTGCCCCGCAGCGCCACCGTCCGCGCCCTCACCACCAGCAGAGTCACCGGCTACACCGTCGAGCAGTTCCGCAACCTCGTCGGCCACGAACGCCTCCACGAAGTCATCACCGGCCGGGGAGCGAACGGCAAGAACACGTCCGCCGGTGCAGCCGCAGCCATGGCGATCACGGCTATCGAGAATCTCGCCTGAGCCCGACTGATGGTGTCGCCGTTGTAGGTTCTAGGTCCGGAATATCGAAAAGGTCGCATCCGAGCTCGGGACGTCACCCAACGCTGTGATCTCCAAAGTCGGTGACGGCGAAGGTTTGCATCTTCACCGAAGCCGCCGTAGGCCTACTCGCCGACATCAACGGCTACATGCAGCCAACGCCAGCGTGTGAGGAGTTGGATGGCGGACCCTGGTCGTAGGAGCGGCGGTTGTATCCGCCGCTACATCGTGTCCGCCGGCATCATTCCTCGGCAAGGTCGTCCAGCGCAGCACTGCCGCTAGGTGGGCGGGCCACTCCGCTCGAAATTGGCCGATCCCAGGCGGTGCCTACGAGCGGCAAGCGCCCGAGAATTGCGCCCCGTCCGATCGGACGAGTGCGATCGGGCATACGTAGCCGACTCCGGCGACAGCTGCGGGACTCATCAGGCCCGAAGTGCGCGGTTCTGCGCCCGGACAGTGGAGCAAACCCGGGCTCAGTCGTCGAATCGGACCCGTTGTCGCAGCCAGTCCGCGAGCCAGCCTTCGTCGACGTCGCGTGCAGCGACAGCGAGCATCGCATCGACAGCCTCATCGACGTCCGGAGGGTCCGGGTCCCAGATGCCGCCGTTGAGGTCGATGAACATGACCATGCCCGCCCACGCTGCCCGCTTGTTCCCGTCCGGCAAGGGATGGTTCCACGAGATCCGACAGGCGAGCACCGCCGCCTTGTCGTAGAGGTCGGGGTAGAAGTCGGTGTCGTCGAACCCGGCGGCCGGCGCATGTAGAGCAGAGTCGGCGAGATCGACCCGGCTGGCTTTGATCAACGTCTGTGCCTCGATGCCCGTGACATGTTCCGCGAGGTACCAGAACTCGGCAAGGCTCAGGTACCGAGTCACTGGGCGAGGCGGTTCAGGATCTCCCGATCGCGCTCGAGTAGGCGCTTGGCTCGCGCCGTGAAGTCGTCGTCGACCCGGACACGATCGATCTCGGCGCCGAGCGAATCGATGATGAGTTGATTCAGGCTGACGCCACGCACACGCGCCACGGCCTCAGCCTCGTCGGCGAGCTCGTCAGGGAGCCGAACGGTCGTCTGCTTCGACATGCGCATCATGATATCGCGACATCATGACTTGTCCAGTGGTGGGCCAAGTGGTCAACCCATAAATCAACCCATGAAATCGCGCGACAGCCGGCTACAACCAGCGACGCTCTGCGACAAATCGCCTGTTCAAGCGACGCTCGGCGACAACCGGCAACACCCTGCGACGCCCAGAGCCCGACTCTTAATCCGCAGGTTCTGGGTTCGAAACCCAGGGGGCGCACCACAAACGGCCAGGTCAGAGGTGCTACGCGTGGGGGTCCGCACGTAGCGAACCCATTGGTCAACCCATAGATGGCATAGCGAACTGCTGCCGCGACGGGCGCTGGGCGAGGTGCTCGTGGGCGGTTACGGCGGCAATGCCGACGTTGGCCGAACAGTCATCGATATCGGGTTGTCGTTCACTACCGAGTAACTGCCCCGGCGCATCGAGACGGTCCCCGAGTTCGTCCGAGATCCCTGGGTTGATGTCCGCTCGAGCGTTCGATGTCGTGTCGTGCGGTTCATGCTCCGGTAGGTGCCCTGACGCCGAGCTGTGGTCCCCTCAGATCCCTCCGTCGAGCAACGGAGGGATCTCGCGATACCGGGCGGACCACGCGAAGAGCAAGATGGCTCCTCTCTGTCAAGACTTTTCGTGTGGAGCGGCGGCGCAGAGTCTCAGGTGACTTGTAACGGCGTCTGATCGCTGGCGCCGGTCTCGGCCAAGTGCGGTCGGGCTCGCAGGTGAGGCCGACGTCGGTTCGGAGCTGCCGGTAGACGGAATTGGTGATCCGTCGCTTCAAACGGCGCAACGCCGCCCGCCGGTTCTTGCCGGCGGCGACCTTGCGTCGGTAGTAGTCCCGCCCGGTGCCGTGGCAGATCTGGACGATCGCGGCGATATAGATGGCCCAGTTCAGTTGGCGGTTCCCGGCCGGGTTGACGCGGTGGCGTTCCATGTCGCCACTGGATGCGTCGAGGGGGCGGTGCCGGCGTAGTTGGCGTGGTGGTTGCGGGTCGGGCCATCTGTCATCGAACTCGACGAGCGTCCTCTACGGCCGGGGCATCAGCATCCGATCGCGTAGCTCACGGCTGAGCACACTCGCTCCAGAGTGGCCTGATCGACTTCGCCGAGTTGGGTCGTGAGCGTCGACTGGGCGACGGTGTGGAGGCCATCGCAGTTGATGACGGATGCACGGTCGAGACCAGCCTGGTGGTGGTCGAACTCGACCTCCGCGGCGAGACCGCGTGCCGAGGTGGTGATCTCAGCGACCGTCACGAGTGAGCGAACGTCGAGCACCTCGGTGCGGGTGAGGACGAGCACTGGGCGGCGCTTGCGGCCGACCTCTGCGAGCCACACTTCGCCGCGGTTCACTCATCACCCCAAGTTTCGGCCTCGGCCCAGAACTCGTCCGCTCTCTCCGGCTTGTTCTGGTACGCCGCCCGGTCGCCCTGAGCGAGGGCCGCTCGGACCGCGGCCGCCACGCCGCTGCGGGCAGCCGCAGATATGTTCACACCGAGGCGCCGCGCCTGGTCGGCGAGTGAGTCCTCCAGCGTGAACGTCGTCCGCGTCGTTGTCATAGCATGTGATGCTATCACTATCTGCTGTCCACGCGATGCATGTCGGGGAGACGCGTGGCTGCCCCACCGCCGGATCATTGCGAGTACTCGACTCCATCGGGCACGGGGCCATGTCAACCGACCGCCGGCGTCTGTAGCGCCATACCGGGCGGGCAGCGCCGCTGTACGGCGCGTTGACGGCGAGAGGACTGGCGCCGGCAAGCGTGCGCCAGATACACGCGATCATCCGGGCTGCGCTGAACCAGGCCGAACGGTGGGGACTGGTGAGCCGCAACGTCGCCAAGCTCGCTTCCCCACCGTCGCGACCACAACGAGTGCAGCAGCCCCCGTCCGGCGACCAGATCCATGCCCTCCTCGACGCCGCCACCGAGATCGACGAGCTGTTCGGCCTGTTTGTCCGGTTCGTCGCCGCCACCGGGGTACGGCGTGCCGAGGGATGCGGCATCCGCTGGAACGACGTCGACTTGGACCGCGGACTGGTCAACATCGAGCGCAGCTACGTCGTGCTACCCGGCGTGCGGGGTGACCGGCCGACCAAGACCCGACCGGCCCGGATCGTCACCCTCGACCCCGACACCGTTCACGCGCTGACCGCCGGCTGGCTACGGGCTGTCGCTCTCGCCCGCCTGGTCGACGTCCCCGCGAACCGTCGCCGTGAGGGCTACCTGTTCTCGAATGATCCCGACGGGGCGCGTGGCTGGCGTCCGGATGTGGTCAACGCCCGCTGGGCCCGCGCCCGCACCGCCGCCGGCGTCGCCGCGTCGGTCCGGCTCCACGATCTGCGGCACTGGCAAGCCACCCCAGTTGCTCGATGCCGGGGTGCCGATCCCGACCGTCGCATCACGGCTCGGTCACGCCGACGGCACCACCACGATGAAGGTCTACGCGCATCGCACCAAACGCTCGGACGACCTCGCCGCTTCTGTCGTCGGCGACGCCCTCGCGAAGCGTCCACCCCGACCCGCAGACACCACGCCCGAGAACTGACACGTCGCGCCCGCGCGGTTCCGACCGCCAGGGGTTGCGGGACGGGAGGGGACGCGTGGCCGGATCCAGGACCTCCATCGAGTCCACGAGCGACGAGACTGTGCGCCGTGAACGGCTACGAGTGGCGCCGGACGCTGCGCAACGCTGTCTACCGAGCTGACGGCGCCGAGGTGGTGGCGCTGCTCGAACGCGACCTCACATCGCACGACGCGCTCCAGCTCATCGGTGACGGACTGCTGGCCGCGCTCCTCCAACACGTCGACGGCGCAACCGGAGCTGCGGTGAACTGCGCCGCTGCGCTCCGCGAACGTGGCTGGCGAGGCGACGACGACCTCGCACTCCACCTCGAAGCAGCCCTCGGGACAACCCCGATCCCCACGCTCCGAACGCTCGCAGTCGACCTCGAAGAACTCGCAAGCATCCTCGAAGGCGACGCCGTCCACGGCGGCGGACGAATCGATCTACACACCGGCGAGGTGTGGCCTCAAGCCGCAATCGACTACGCACAAGAGACCGGGGACGAGGACGCCGACGAGTCCGACGACGAGGAGCAGTGGCTCTGGGTCCACTGCGAGGGATCACACGCCGCCTACCACGACATGGAGCTGTTCATCGGCAGCGTCGATGACCCCGGTAGGGCGGAGCGGCTGGCCTACGCCATCCAAGGCCGCGGGGCTTTCCGACGATTCCGCGACGTGCTCGACCGATGGCCCGACGAACTCGACCGCTGGTCCACCTTCGCCGACGAACGCCAACGAGGCCGAGCCCGCGCCTGGCTCACCGAAGCCGGATACCGAATCGCTCCCTCCCCGACCCCCACCCCACGAAAGCAACCGGGCCGTTGAAATGGACGCAGGACCCAAAGTGGGCCGGTGTCTTCCTCCGGCCGGCGAGTGAAGAGACAGACCTGTTGGGACTGGCCCAGATGGACCCGTCGGAGTCGCTGAACAAAGCAAGCTGGAATCTGTTGGTTCTTCCAGAGCCGCCCGTCGCGGCGCGGGTCCGAGTGCGAATACCGAGCGGCGCAGCCGGCGTCGGGGCGCACTTCGGCCGCGCGGTATCGGCCAGTCGCGTGTGAGGTGCGGTCGCAAGGGGACGAGGGCATCGGGTCTGACTGCGCCGATCCTCGCCGTTCATCGCGTCGCACGACGAGTGGCCGAGCCCGCCTGGACTCACGTGCTGGGGTCCTGGAGCGGAGCTATGGCTGTTGGCTCCAATGTGGAGGCCCGGCGGGGCGCGGTGTGCTGGCGGAGCAGGATGAGTGGCACAAAGCCGCCGAAGGGCACCAGGGTGAGTAGTTGTCACCAGCCGCTACGTCCGGCGTCGTGAAGTCGTCGTGTTCCGGCGGCCAGCAACGGTAGGGCCAGCGCCAGCAAGACGACAGATCCGAGCACCTGGCTGGTGAGCGTAGCGGCTGAGCCGGCGAGGATGACGAACAGGAAGATCCACCAGTACTCGGCCCGTCCAGCTTGGCCGTCGAAATCTGCGTACTTCGTCAGGCACGATCGTGTCGCGCTCGAAAACGTCGTTGGCGCCGGTTGGGGCTCGTCGGTCGCGACGAGCTGCTCGATGTCGAGGTCGAACGCGGCTGCGAGGGCGGTGAGTGTGCCCAACCCGGGTGTCTGCTCGTTCTCGATGCGTTGGATCGTCCGAACGCTGAGGCCGCCGCGCTCGGCAAGGTCCTCCTGGGACCAGCCGCGCCCCAGACGCATTTCTCGTAGCTGCATCCGGCGATTCAGCCTGGTGCGCAGCTCGACGGGAACGTCACGAGCCCTTCATTTGACCGACGCCTGCAGTACGGACCCGCGCCGGGCCAGGCGAGCCGCCTGGTATCGGTCCTACTTCGCGCCGGGTATCCACCGCTCTGCGCTCGACGGCTTCGGTCCGTGAGACGCCCGGTATCGCCTCGAAGGGATTTGTGCGTCGATCCCGAGGACCTGGTTGGTCGCTGGGTAAGCGAGAGTGGCCATTCCTGCCGGTGATCGTCCGGCAGGCACCTCGCTTCAGTTCGGGCGCGGTCAGTCGGACGAGCCGAGCCTCGGGCGGTTGGCCGACACCCATACGACGCAGCCGAGGAGCCACGCTCCAGCGAGGCAGATTGCCCGCCAATCTGGCATGAAGATGGTCGAGCTCGGCCTGGTTGCGCCGATCGTCATGACTGTCGCACCGGCGGCGAGGGCAGATGTGGCGGGGATGAACACGCGGTTCCAGATTCGAACCATCGCCTGCTGAAGTACCCGCGATGCGGCGCTTGGCGGTCTGGCAAGTCCCGGTCGGCCGTGTCGAACGCGGTTCCACGCGCGAGCGTTCCTCGTCGACGATGGCGTAAACGGCTCCGTCGAACCCCAGTAACGCGGTGGCATCAGCAAGCCGTCGTATAGGAAGAGGGCTGCGAAATAGAGGCCCGCCGAGGTAGCGAGGAGAAGCAAGCTCAGCCAGTCCGGCCAACCGGGTTGTTCTCGGATGACGTTCTGGGTTACGAACGCAAACAGTCCCGTCATCACTGCGCCCAACGCCTTCGCCGTGTTCATCTTCGACTCGATCTTGCTCGCGAGCGCGTCGTAGTCGTCCCCTCCGTGCGGGTCAATCGTCCAGACGGGACTCCAATGCTTGCCGGTGGATGTCGCTCGAAGGCAGAGGAGTTCGCCGCGTCCAAGGGCGATCGGCTCTCGCGCAATCTCAGAGGCGAGTCGCGATATCAGCGGGTCGTTGCCCACGAGAACCGGGGTCGATCCATCGGCCGGTGATTTCACAAGGGCTTTGCAAAGCGCCTCAAACATGGACGGCTCCGGGGGATACGGTCCCAGTGCTATCGGATCGTCACGGAGCCCTTCGGGAAGTGACCCGTCGGCGGCGTCAGCCGGAGGCCGCCGAAACGACAGACCTCCGTAGCAAGTTGCCGACGGACGAGCTAGCTGCAGTCCGGCGGCCAGCACGGACGCGGTTTGCAGCACCTCGTTGGTCGAGGTGAAGTAGCCGACGATTGGCATCGGCTCGGCATCTAACCACTCACCTAGTCGGGAGGCCACGGCCGTGACGCCCTTGATTCCTTCGGCCGTGAGCGTGCCACCGACATGATCTCCGTGTCGCATCAGCATGATGAACTGGGCCACGGGACAATTGAATCACGTCGGTCGCCGCCGACGTGTCGCCCGGCAGCGGCACGGGACCACTACGGCCATATCCGATATCCACCGTGTCGCTCGGCCACGAGGCCGGCGCGAGGTGCTCGGTGTAGGTGCTCTCCTCGATGTGTGGGTCGACGGCGTGCGCCTCGCGAGTTGCGTTCGATGCGGCCACGGTCTATGACACCCACGCAGATCGGCAGTTCTGGGCCGGCGATCGGCGGCAATGGCGCCGGCTACGGTGGTGTCGCCGCAGACGAATGCTCGTTACGGCGTCATCCACCTGCGCGAGGTCAGAAGGGGACGGCTATGGCGGATCCGATCGAGGACATCATCGGGGACTACCGGGCATTCGCCGCGCAACAGCGAGACCGGCTGGCCGCACGCGGCATCGACATCACTCCGTTCGGACTCAGCCACCTTGCGTACCGGGTCCCCGAGTGGGGTCAATACGAGCACGTGCGTGAGCTCATCGAACGCCACGCCGTCGCCAATCGCGAGAACGTCTGGAACGGTCGCCCGATCTCCCTGATCGTTCCCGGCGAGCCGCTTGAGGTTCTCGACGGCAAGCACGTCTCTCTCATCGAGCTCATCCCACCCGTGCACCAGCGCGTCTACAAGATGGGGTTGGAGCACCTCGGCGTCGTGGTCGGCGACACTTTCGACGCATTCGTCGAAGCCCACAAGCCCGTCCTGACGGGACAGCAATTCCAGGGCCCGAACAGCACACCCGACCCCGTCTACATCTTGTTCGAGGACTTCACCCACGTGAAGTTCTACCGACTTTCACTGAGGGCATCCGTCGAGCTCTACGCCGAACCGTTCGCCGAGGGGTTCCATCACGTCGACGAATGGGTGCCCCAAAGGCTCGCGACGGCGACCGGCCCGAACCCGCTGCCGCGATGATGGATGTGCAGGCGTCCAGCGCAGATCGCCCGTATGGCGTCGCATGGCAGGGGCTGCGTCGCTTCTCGCACGCTGGGTCGAGCCGAGCAACGTCACGCGGCGACCCGCCGAAGCACGCGCACGGCAGCGGCCAACGCGATCATCCGGTATCCACCGGGATGGCTCGCCGCCGCTGGCGCACCTCGCTGCTCGATATCGCTCGGCGGACCGGGCGGTCATCATGGGCTGCGTGTCAGGTCGCCGCCCCGGACAACGACCATATGAGATAGCATATGGTCATGGCAAGGCGCGAGGTGTTGGTACAACTCGATGACGAACTCGTCGAACAGCTCGATGAACTCGCGGCCCGGTTGGGAACGAGCCGCTCCGAGCTGCTGCGCCAAGGGGCGCAAGCGGTCATCGGCGCCGACGATCTCGCCGGCGCCGACCGAGATCTCGTCGCGGCCTACCGTCGCCAGCCGCCCGACCCAGCCTTCGTTCAGTCGGCTCGCAAGCTTGCCGCCAAGACGGCCCCTGCGTGGTAGCCCGCAACGACATCTACTGGGCTGATCTGGGTCCACCAGCCGGTCGTCGACCCGTGTGCATCCTGACCCGCGATGCCGCGATTCCAATTCTCGCGGCAGTCACGTGCGCTCCGATCACCCGGACCATCCGAGGCATCCGCACCGAGGTCGAAGTCGGACCGCCCCAGGGCCTCCCTGAGCCATACGTGATCTCCTGCGACAACCTCATCACCATTCCCATCGGCGACCTCGACCCCGAGCCGGTAGGAAGCCTCGACGAGCTCAAGCGCGTCGAACTCGACCGTGCCCTCAGGTACGCGCTCGACATCGTCTACTGAATCCTTCTCTGTGAGTCCTTCTCTGTGAACAGGTGTGATCGGTAACCACCGGTCCGGATCGGCACGATGTGACGATCCTTGCGCTCGGTATCGCTGCGCTGGGTGCGAGCAGGTGACGGCGTGGTCGGTATCGCTCGATCAGTTGCCCGATCTGCCTGGGTCGGAGCCGTTGCGTAGGCTTCGGTGGGATGAAGGCGGGTTTTCCGTTCCAGTTTCTCGTCAGCGAGCTGGAGGCTGCGCTCGACCCGGGGGCGATCGTCATCGTCAGCGACTGGGAAGAACGCTGTCCACGCTGCGGTGTCTTCGGTGGTGACGATGTCGATCCCGATCACCTCACGCCTGCCCTCAGCGGTCACTGTGGTGGCGAGCACGACGGTGCCGTTGACCACCTGGCCCCGTTCACGGACCTTCTGGGTGAGACCGTCGAGCCACACATACCGATACGGGCCGGCATCCAACGGGCGGTCTTTGAACTCGGCGACCTTCTCATCGAGCGAGGCGGCCATCCGCGACACCTCGGAGGCCGAGATCCCCTCGATCCCCATCGCTTTCACCAGGTCATCGACACGGCGGGTGGAGACCCCTTCGACGTAGGCCTGGGCCACGACGGTCATCATCGCTTGCTCCACCCGACGCCGCGGGGTGAGCAACCATTCCGGGAAGTAGCTCCCAGTGCGCAGCTTCGGGATCGCCAGCTCGATCGTGCCGGCGCGGGTGTCCCAACGCCGGTCCCGGTACCCGTTACCCGTTACCCGTTACGCGAGTTCACCCGCTCATCGGTTCGTTCGCCATAGCCGGCCTGGCAGACCGCTGATGCTTCGCCAGACATCAACGCCTCCGCGAACGCCTGCAACATCGCACGAACGAGATCGCCATCCGCGTCAGGGGCCTCGAGACGGTTGCGCAGCCAACCGGCCGCGTCGATGATGGAAGGGACAGCCACCGTGTTCTCCTCAAGTAGTAGCTGGAACTTCTCCTTGAGGCTGACGCGGTGACCGTCGCGCCCGGGGGACCCCCGACCTACCTACCCCTCGTACACCACGCCCTGGGACTCAACCCTCACCGCAAGGCCTCACCTTCCGTGACTGAATTGCCCCTCCCCTGGTACTGCCGTATCCGCTGCGACCTGGCCTTGGGACACCTCTTGGGACACCGTGCGGGACAGCGGCGGCGGCTTGGAACGCCGGTCGGTGACGCTGGCACGACGTCGGCGTTCACGACGGGGTGGGTGTGAGCGACGGACGACGAGTGCGAGAAGGCGGTCCGGGTGGGCACCTCGTGCTTGCCGCTGCGGTTCCGATGGAAGACATCTACCCGCCGTCGTCATGGCGGGTTTCGATCTCTCGGAGCGGATGAGCAGGGACGGACCGTTCGGGGTGAGATCGCTGACGGCTGACGGAGACTGCAAACCCAATCAATCCTCGACAGAACGTCAAGGATTGGTATTCTGCACCGGTGACCGCCGAGAAGGTTTCTCCGGGTGCGCTGCCTGACTGGCTGCTCGGGCGGGGCCGACTGTTCGTCACCACGGCCGAGATCGCAGCGCTGACCGGACTGTCGGAGTCGGCGGTTCCCGTGCATCTCCATCGGGTCCGGGCCGCCAACAAGATCATCTCGGTGACCAAGGGCGCATGGGTGCCCGTCCCGCTTGTCTATCGAGCCGACGGCGGTCCACCCCCGATCCAGTACATCGACGACGTGATGAAGTACCTCGGCCACCCGTACTACGTGGGCTTGTTGTCGGCCGCCCGGATACATGGCGCGTCGCACCAAGTGCCGATGGTCTTGCAGGTCGTCACGACTGCGCTGCTGCGCGACCGATCGATCGGCGGGAGCCGAGTCCAGTTCATCCAGCGCGCCAACGCTGCGCACCGACCGACTCAGCGTCACGACACCGAGGCCAACCCGGTCACCATCTCCACCATCGAGACCACCGTGCTCGACCTCGTCGACGCCCCCGAACGAGCGGCCGGTCTCGGCAACGTCGCCACCGTGCTCGGCGAACTCATCCTCGACAACCGCATCGACGTCGCGACCCTCGCCGACGCCGCCTCGCGCTACCCGAGAACCGTCATCCAACGAACCGGCTGGCTCCTCCACCACATGGCCACCGAACTCGACGACCACCTCGACCTCGCCCCCTTGCAGGCTCTGGTCGACGGGGCCGACTACACCCTGCTCGATCTCGACTCCGGTGCCGACGGCGATCGAGATCCCACGTGGCATGTCATCGAGAACACCGAAGTGGAGCACGACCTGTGATCACGCAACCCGGCCTCGACCAGTGGCGCGTCGTCGTCCCGTGGAATGCGCCCGACCTCGTCGAGCAGGACCTCGTCCTGTCCCGCCTCATCATCGAGATCGCCAACCATCCGCTGCTCGGCAACGAGTTGGTGTTCCGAGGTGGGACCTGTTTCCACAAGCTCTGGCTCGACCGACCGTGGCGCTACAGCGAGGACCTCGACTACGTCCGTCGCACCGCCGGCGGGGTTGGCGAGATCCTCGACGCCCTCCGGGGAATCGCGGACGCCGTCGGTTTCGATCGGGCTACCACCGACGTGCGGCGACACCCCAAGATCCGACTGTTCTCCACCTTGCGCAGCGGACAACCCCTGCACATCAAGATCGAGATGAACACCTTCGAACGGTCACCGGCGCAGCAGATCCTCAAAGTCCCGTATCGCGTCGACAACGCCTGGTTCGACGGCGCCGCCGACGTGACGACCTTCGCTCTCCAAGAACTCGTCGCCACCAAGATCCGAGCCCTCTACCGACGACGCAAGGGCCGCGACCTGTTCGACCTGTGGCTCGCCGTCGAAGAAGCCAACCTCGCTCCCGAGGCGATCGCCGACGCCTTCGGCCCCTACCGCCCCGACGGATGGACACCGGCACTGGCCCTCGAGAATCTCGACGCCAAACTCCAAGACACCCGCTTCACCACCGACCTCGACACCCTCGTCGCCGTCTGGCCCAACCGGTACAGCATCGAAGCCGGCGGCGAAATCGCCCGAGCCGTGATCACCGCAATCGGCAAATAGCCCATCGCCATCGACGGCCAGAACAACAAACAATCACCTCCGCCGTAATGGTTGCTTCAGCGGCAATCGAGACCGATGTGGGACTGTTTCAAACAAACTGACGAGTCACGGCTCAGGATGATTTCGACGCATCCACAGCATCGTTTTTCGGCGTGGTCGATCTTCCGGCTCTCGCTCAGTGTTGCAGTCGGGTCGCCGGTCACCTTCGACCAGTGGATGACCTCGCCGCGACGGGTGTGTTCGAACCCAGCATTGGCGAGTAGCTGTGGAGCCGGACTCGCCGAAGGGCGCAGCATGTCGTGACCGTCTCCGTCGGCGACGGCGGGGGAGGCACCGACTGCCAACGACAGCGCCAACGCTGCAGCCAGCCAGGGGAACGGCCGCTTCAGAGCAATCACGATCGGACCTCCGATTCGGACCTCGCCGCGGAAGTCGCTGGCGACACGTTCACTGTGTGCACCTGGTCATCGGGGCGGATAGAGGCGTCAGGCTCTGAGGGGGCGTGGCGTCGTGGGTGGCCCTGCGCGACGGCGCGATTCGGCGCGCAGGCGCAGTGCAATGGTGAGCGCGCCCAGCATCCGTGACACGCGCGGCGACGCGAAGCGTCAGCCTTCGTCACCGGGCGCAACCCGCAGTCCAACCCATGAGGTCGTGCGACAGCCGGCGACAGCTTCGACGGGGCCCGACTCCGGCGACGGAGGGTCCTGTTGGACGAACGCGAGTCGCCCCGCGGCTAGTTTGAGCCGCTCGGGCAGGAGTCGCCGCGTCGCTCTTCGCCCGACTCCTGGAGGGAGATATCCATGACTGATCTCGCTGGTCAGCAGGTCGATCCGACACTCGGCCTACGTGGAAAGCCAACTCCCGTGGGCCCGATGAGTCGTCCCCGTGTCGTCGGGGGGACAGCTGTCGTCACCGCGGCGGCCGTTGCCATGACGGTCGGCGTTCGTGTCCTTCCGGCCGAGGGCACCGTCGCGTTCGTGGCTGCCGTGGCGATGGGGCTGGCGATCGTGCCGTTGGTCGGGTCAGTCCTCGAATGGTTTGTCCATCGCTTCGTGTACCACGAGGCCGTGGTCCCGATCCTCAGCCCGATCTTCACCGTGCACACCGCCCACCACTACTCGTTCTTCCCGACGTGGCGATACATCACGCGCGGCCCCGCCCGCCGCTTGGCGATCACCAAGCGAGCACCTGACATCCACACCTCGGCCGCCCGCAACGCCGGGGTCCGTCTCGCCCACTTCGGCTGGTACATGACGATCGGCGTCGTGCTGGTCTGGCTCCCCGCATGGCTCGCCACCGGGAACCCGGCCTTCCTCCTCGGCGTCGTCATCTCCTCGATCGTCGTGTCGAATCTCTTCATCGTCGTCCACGACACCATCCATCGACCCGGTAGCCATCGCCTCGTCGAGGCGCAGCCCTGGTTCGGATTCCTCGACCGCCACCACTACATCCATCACGTCGACCTCGGCGCCAACCTCAACTTCCTGCTCCCGCTCGCCGATCTGCTGTTTGGCAGCCTGCGGACCCGGATGACCGACGAGCGAGATCGCCCGCCACGGCACGCTCGCCTACGCCAAGAGCCGGCCGATCGGTGAAGGCGAGCGCGCTCGCACCGCCGCCATCGAGTGACCGAAGCGGCCCACGACGAAGGGTCGGGCAGGACCGTTCGACGTGTTGCACTCGTCTGTCCATACAGCCTCGACACCCCCGGAGGCGTGCAGCACCAGGTGCTCGCCCTGGAGCGAGCACTCGCCCGGCTCGGGCACCGCGTGACGGTGCTCGCGCCGGGACCGACCGGCGGCCTGGGGTGGACCATTCCGATTCCGGTGAACGGGTCGATCGCTCGGATGGCGCCCCATCCCGCGGGCGCCTTTCGAACGAGACGTGCTTTGACCCGAGGCCAGTTCGATGTGATCCACCTCCACGAGCCACTGGCGCCAAGCATCACCATCCCGACCCTGGTCCTCCACTCGGCACCGACCGTCGCCACCTTTCACGCCGCTGGTGAACGAACGCCGTATCGATGGTTCGGGGCGCCAGCGCGGCGACTCGCTCGGCGCATCGACGCATCGGTGGCCGTTTCCGACGCCGCCGCCGAACTCGTTCACCGGCACCTCGGCTTGACCTGTACCGTGCTGTACAACGGCATCGAACTCGAACGTTTCGGACCGTGCGGACCCGATCGTCGCAGCCGGACCGTGTTGTTCCTCGGGCGCCACGAGGCTCGCAAAGGACTCGAAGTGCTGCTCGAGGCGATGGCCCTGCTGCCGAACGACGTCTCGATCCTGATCGGCGGCACCGGTCCAGATTCCCCCCGCCTCCGAGACCGGTACCGCGGCGACCGACGTGTCACCTGGCTCGGGAACGTGTCGGAGGCAACCAAGCTCGAGCTCCTGCGCCGCTCCTCGGTGCTCTGCGTCCCCTCGCATCACGGTGAGTCGTTCGGTGTCGTGCTCCTGGAGGCGATGGCGGCAGGACTCCCGGTGGTGGCGAGCGATCTCCCCGGCTATCGCTTGCCGAGCAACGAGGGCACCGCGGCCCGACTCGTACGGCCCGGCGACCCCGCTGCGCTCGCCCGGGACCTCATCCTGGTGCTTTCCGACGATCACCTCGCCGACTCGCTGCGCACGGCCGGCCTCGCTCAGGCGCGCCGATTCTCGTTGAACGCCCTCGCCGAGCGGTACGTCGAGATCTACAACGGCCTCGTGGCGACAACCCGCCACCAGCGGGTGGAGGACAGTCAGCCGCCACCAGCAATCGCGCGCCGGCGGCCGGTAGATCGTTCGTCCCGCTGATCACTCAGCGTCGTGGATTCCGGCTCCCGGATTCCTCTTGCCCATCAGGCGTGGAGGACATCTGTCGCCGAAGCGCCCGTGCTCGCAGTCCTGGCATTCCGGCTCCGGGTGCGCCAGGATCAGTCACCAACTTCCAGCAGGTCACGGTCGGTGATGGCCCAGTTGTTCCCCAGCTCGTCGGCGAGCACCCGGGCCTTGCCACCGTCGGGGGTGACAACCAGCAGCCGGGCGGAGGAGTCGGTGAGCAAGATGAACGCGTCGTCGGGCGACCAGCTCGGCTCCTCGCCGATCGAGTACTGACTGCCGCCCTTCTCGTCGAACACGGTCCTCGATCCGCTCGCGCCCGTGACAACCACGGTGCCGTGGCCGCCGGCGGACGTGGCAGTCAGGCGCTCGCCGTTGTTGTTCACGGCCCGAGGCGACCAGGTCATGTTCTCCAAGTCGATGTCGGCCGCCGGCACCGCGGTGACCTCTCCAACGACAGCGTCGTAGATCCGCTGTGAGATCTCAGCACCAGCGCCCTCGCCCGGCACCGTCACCAGGAGGCGGCCGTCGGGCAACCAGACCAGCTCGGCGTTCACCGCGTCCTTGCCGAGGCACTCGAGCTCCTTCGAGGGCGTTCCACTCACCGCGACCACACGCAGGCACGGCCCGTAGTTCGAGTCGAGGTATGCCACTGTGCCGTGGAGGGACGGGTCGGGGGAGTCAGCGAGGGAAACAAACGACGGTGCAGTGTTGGCGGAGCGGAACAACAGGAACGCCCCCGCCGCGACAGCGCCGAGCAGGAGCATGACCCCCACGATGGCGACGATTCCCGGTCGGTTCCTGGACGTCGCTTCGACCGTTGCGCCGCCCGGTTCGCCAATGTCCATAGCGCACCTCCGACCCAGGATGATCCAGTTCGCGAATCAACTCGATCATGGCCTCGGTGAGACGTTGCGCAGAGTGCCAGAGGTCCTCAGCCCTGAGGTCCTGGGGGAAGTTCAAGGCCGCGCTCTCGATGCCACCCGTACCGAACCCGGCAGCAAACGCCCAGCACTTCGGATGTCTCGATGCCCCTCAGTGCCGCCTGAACAACCGGCAGCGGGACTCCGGTCCGCCGGGGGGGGGGGGGAGCCAGCCCTCGTCGACCGTGCGAGCGGCGACCTGGAGCATGGCGTCGACAGACCCCTCGACCTCAGGCGGGTCTGGATCCCAGGAGCCTCCGTTGAGATCGATGAACATGACCATGCACGCCCACGCTGCTCGCTTGTTCCTGGCGCGGGCAGAGCTGAGTCGGCGAGCTCGACCCGACTTGCCTTGATCAGCATCTGGGCCTTGCGGCTTCGTTCTACGGCGGAGCACCGGTTCGTATCGATCAGACCGCGCACAGTCGCGTGCACGACTGGCTCGACGACGTCGATCGCAGACGCACACCCGCTCGGGCCATCGAGCCGCCGGCCGTTGCCTACTCGGCCACGAGCGGCCGGTGCTTGCGGAAGGAGCTCTTCCGAACGATCATGTCGTTGCGAAACGTGAGGAAGTCGCAGCCGAGGACATCGAGGCGACGTCCATCGAGCATCGTGGCGGTCAGTCGCCACTCGGACACGCCGTAGCTGTCCGAAAGCACATGATGACGGGCGGCACCCCAGTTCGCGTCGGGCATGGAGTCGAACACATCGACGAACGCGGCGCTGACCTGAGCCTTGCCCTCGAACCTGCGGCCGAAGAACTCAGTTCCGCCGGACGCGTCGAATACGCAGTCGTCCGCGAACAGGGCCATCAACCGGTCGATGTCGTGACTGTTCCAAGCGTCGGTGTGCTCGACGATCAGACGCTCGAGATTGTCGCTGTCCAACTCGGACCTCCGGGACCTTGGATGTCGTATCAGCGTAGGTCTGGATGGCGGTGGCCCAGAAGCGAAAGCCGCTTCGATCTTGCCGGTCTCGCAGCCTCCCGCTGCGATGTACGGTTGGCCGTCACGCGTTTCGCGTGACACGGTTTTCGCGGGAAGACCGGAGGGATCGGGGGCAGCATGCGACTCGTCAAGATGAATCGTTTCATCGTCGGGGCGGGGGTGACGTTGTCGTTGATCGCCTTCGCCGGCGTCGTCAGCGCTGCGGCAGGTCCGCCGGGGACGAACACCAGGCGACGAAGCGGCCGCCTGTTCAACGCTGTACAGCGTGGCGCCGAGGCCGGGTCGGAGCCGTTGAGCCCGTGCCAGTGGGACATGCGCGCGATCGGCGCGACGCCGACAGGCTCGTACGCCGTCAACCAGGGTGCCGGCGCACGCGTCGGGGTGATCGACACCGGCATCGATCTCACCAACGGCGACATCATGCCGAACGTCGATCTTGCTGCGTCGTGCGTGTTCCTCTACGCCGACCACGCCGACGGCTGACCCGGCGGAGCAGGTGACGCGGGGTGACTGCTCGAACAAGGCAGCCCTTCAGGACCTGAGCTGGCCACGGCACCCACACCGCCGGGACGATCGCCGCGCCGATCAACGGCACGGGCATTGCCGGTGTCGCTCCCGAGGCCACGATCGTGGTGCTCAAGTCCGGCACGGCGCAGGGCTATTTCTTCACCGAGTCCGTGGTGGACGCTCTGCGTTATGCCGGCGATCAGCGGCTCGATGTGGTGAACATGAGCTTCTTCGCCGATCCCGTGGCTGTTCAACTGTCGCAACGACAACGAGCAGAAGGCGATCGTGCAGGCGATCACGCAAGGCGGCGGCCTACGCGCAGCAGCGGGGCGTCGTGCTGGTGGCCGCTGCCGGCAACGAGGGCATCGATCTGAACCATCCGGCGACCGATGAGATCAGCCCGGACTATCCCGCCGGAGCGGCGGTCACCCGACCGGTGAACAACTCCTGCGTCGTGCTGCCCCAGGAGATCCCGGGAGTGGTGGTGGTCACCGCGACCGGCGCCCAGAACCTGCTGGCCTGGTACTCGACCTACGGCAACCTCACCGATGTCGCGGCGCCGGGCGGTTCCCGGTTCCAGACACCGACGCTGGACACCGCCCGTGGTCGGATCCTCGCTCCGTATTCCTCGACGGCGAGCGACCTTGACCTCCAGGCTGCCCTTGGGCGCCTCGTTCAGGATCCCGACGGCAACTACTACGCCTGGTTGAACGGGACCTCGATGGCGGCGCCGCACGCGGCCGGTGTGGTCGCCTTGATCCGTGCTGCCAATCCGAGAATGCCCCAGGGTGCGGTGGTGGCACTGCTCCGCAACACCGCCACCAAGCTTCCTTGCCCGACCGCGCTCGATCCGGGCGTCGAGTTCTTCGGCGCTCCCGTGCAGCTCTGCGCAGGAGGGGGCCGTGGCAACAACTTCTACGGCGCCGGGCTCGTCAGCGCCCACGCGGCCGCCCAGTAGCCACCACGACAGCGACGGGGTCCGCCACGGCGTAGTGGCAGGCCCCGTCCGTCATGCTCGTTGGACATCTGAACCTCTCGACCGAAGCCCAGCGGGCCGTTCAATCCTGGGCTGCGAAGACCGTTGCGCGGACGGGGTCGACCGTGACAAGGGTGCCGGTACGCAATCGTCGACCGGCTGTCGGCTCGCCGATGATCGCCGGGATCCCGAGCTCTCGGGCCGTGACCGCAGCGTGCGACACGAGACCGCCGTTGGCGGTGACCAGCGCTCCCGCGTGCACGAGCAGGCAGTTCCATGCCGGGCTGGTGGCCGCGGTGATGATCACGTCGCCGGGTTCGAACGTCATCATCGCCACAGTCGGATCATCGACGACGAGCGCACGACCCGTGTAGCACTCCCTGCCGATGCCCACGGGATGCTCGTCGCCCAGCATGTGCTCAGCGGTGGCCAGTTGGGCGGCACCGATCAGTCCCATCGGCCGGGGGAGCGCATCCAGCGGGGGGATCGCGAACTCCGGACCGATCGCCTGCGGGGCATCGAGCGCCGAGTGCTCGGCCCGCACACGGCGTCGCCCGGCGAGCTCCTCGATGGTGAGAGCCCCGGCGCCGGTGAGCAGCGAGGCGAGTTCGTCGACAGTCGCTTCCACCGCCACCGTTGGATCGGTGGGAAACCGCCGGTTGCCCGCGGCGAGCATCGCTCGCCGCAGCAACCCCATCGGCCACGCACCGGTGACCATCCCGTTGTCGTCACGGAGCAGGACGGCATTGCGGGCATCGGTGACGAGCTCGTCGAGCGCGTGGTGGTGCTCGGAGGGTACGTGGGCGCGGAGATCGACCGGGACGGAGACGCGCGGAGCCCCCGGCACCCTCGGTGCGGGAGCGTCGCCGAGCTCGTTCCACGTCAGGCAGTCGAGGTCGTAGCCGGAGACGAGCATCCACTTGGGCATCTCTGCCGCGTCGGGCACGGTCGAAGCGCCGGCCAACGCAGCGGTCGCCACGTCGGGGCTGACACCCCACTCCTGGCAGCGGGCGATCAGCAGCCCGACGGGAAGCAGATCGTCACCGTGCAGTTCGAAATGACGTAGGTAGCCGCTGACGACGAGCCGACGGCACGCGTGCAGGTGGTCGGCCAATTGCGAGTCGTCCAGTTCGGACGGATCGACTGCCTCCATCTCGGAGTTGCGCCGCCACCATTGATCCCGCTCGACCGAGAACCAGTGCTCGTTGACTGCTCGCCAGGGTCGAGCCTCGAGTGCCCAGCGAGCGGCCCGGTTGCGACGGCGGAACTCCGGGTGCATCCGCGACATCAGCCACACCGCGGCGCGCGGAGGTGCCCGTCGCTGGTCGCGTGACCCTGCCAACGGAACGGGGGTGACGTACAGGTGCCCGTGGACGAACGCGACGTCGAGCGTGCGGGCCAAGACGCCGTAGCGGCGCATGTACGACGCCATGCCGGGCGGGCAGGTCTCCGTGTAGATGAGTTGGTACTCAGGGGTCAACGCCCTCGGGAAGTGGTCGGCCAGGCGTCGCCACCCTCCGGGACCCGGTGCGGGAAACGTCGTCGCCGTTGCCGTGGATGTCATGGGTTGGCCCCTTTGCTCCGTGCCGGGCGGGAGCGCGGCGACGTGTTTCGAGACGCGTTCCCGCGCGACGTGCTCGATCGGTGACGGGTCGCCTGGATCAGTGCTCGCGTCGCCCAGCGCGAAATGGTCGAGCGATGCTTCGACGTCGAGACCTTGGCGGTCGTGCAGCTCGATCAGGCCCAGCGAGCCAGTGATCAACAACAGCATCGAGATCAACCGCTGCCCGTCATCCGACTGGGGATCGATCCCTTGGCGCTCGAGGTAGCCGGCGAGCGACGACCGACTCCGATCCAGACGCGTGGTGCGCATCTCTCTCCCCGCCGTCGACGCCATCTGATGCCGAAGCAACGGAAGGTTCCCGGCGAAGTCGTGCCACATCGCCCGCTGGAACGCCGCCAGATCGTCGTCCCCGGGGCGGGATGGGGGTGGGTGCGACAACGCCTGCCGCGACGGTTCCGCGGCCGCCGCGGCGAGCAGCTCGTCGCGTGTCGGGAAGTACCGGTAGATGGTCGCGACCGACACGCCGCTGCGTTCGGCCACCGCCGGCACCGACAGCTCGTCGAGCGAGCCCTCGGCTACCAGCTCGAGCACCGCGCCGAGCACCTTGTGGCGGGTGAGTGCTCGCTGGTCGTCTCGGAGACTCATGAGATGATCATGTCATATCGAGATGGCCATCTCAAGTGGGTCGCGCCTCCACCGTCGTGACGATCTCGGCGGGTGCCGGCCGTGCCGAAGGTGGAACCGGCGAGATTCCGCCAACCGCCGTGACCTTCGGCCGTGTTGGGCGTACCGGGCACCGTCGTACCTTCGAGTCGTGGAAGTCGTCTCCGGTGCCCTGTCGAGGGCGGCGGCGTGGAGAGCGAGGGCGAGCGTGAGATCGGGCGGCGGCTGAACGCGCGACGAAACGGATGTGGAGGAAGCAGCCATGCTCGATGCTCGAGGTCGTCGCATCGTTGGGTTCACCGAACTCGCAGTCGGTGATGTCGCGCTCGTCGGAGGCAAGAACGCTTCGCTCGGTGAGCTGATCACCCGCCTCGCGCCAGAAGGGGTCAGGGTGCCCGCCGGCTTCGCGACAACAGCCGACGCCTACTGGGAGTTCGTCGACGCGAACGACCTGCGCCCGTTCATCAGCGAACAGCTCGACCGGTTGCACGCCGATCCCCTGACGCTTCCCGTTGTCGGCGCAGCACTACGAGAGCGCTTCCTCGGGGCGGCATTACCCACGGCCCTCGCCGACGAGGTGCGTGCCGCCTACGCCCAATTGTGCGCCGATGACGGTGTCGCAGAGCTGTCGGTGGCGGTGCGATCGTCCGCGACCGCCGAGGACCTGCCCGATGCCAGCTTCGCGGGTCAGCACGAGTCGTTCCTCAACATCACGGGCGCCGATGCCGTCGTCGCCACGACGCAGCGGTGCATCGCCTCGCTGTTCACCGATCGGGCCATCGCGTACCGCGAGGAGAACGGCTTCGACCACCTCCGAGTTGCACTGTCGGTGGGCGTGCAGCGGATGGTGCGGTCCGATCTCGCCGGCGCCGGCACCATGTTCACCATCGACACCGAGTCGGGCTTCCCCTCGATGATCGTGATCGATGCCGCGTGGGGCCTGGGCGAAGCCGTCGTGCAGGGTCTGCTCGATCCCGATCGCTACCGTGTCTTCAAGCCACTCCTCGCTGTCGAAGGGTGCCGTCCCATCGTGTCGGCGACGCCCGGACGCAAGGAGTGCAAGGTCGTCTGGTCCGACGAGGGCGAGACGACTGTGGTGACGACGTCGCCCATCGAACGCGACGCCCTTGTGCTCAGCGGCGACGAGATCCTCCAGCTCGCCCGATGGGCGGCGGCGATCGAACGGCACTACGGCGGTCCGATGGACATCGAGTGGGCCAAGGACGGCGTCACCGGCGAGCTCTTCGTCGTGCAGGCCCGTCCGGAGACGGTGCAGGCCCAGCGTTCGACCGCGACCCTCGTGCGCTATCACGTCGGTCATCCCGGGCGGATCCTGGCCACCGGGTTGTCGGTCGGCGACTCGGCGGCCGTCGGGCCGGTGCACCGGCTGGCCACCGCCGCGGAGTTGGCCGGGTTCCCCGACGGCGGCGTGCTCGTCGCCGAGATGACCGACCCCGACTGGGTGCCGGCGATGAGGCGGGCCGCCGCCATCGTGACCGATCGCGGTGGGCGCACGTCGCACGCCGCCATCGTGAGCCGCGAGTTCGGCGTGCCTGCGGTGCTCGGCACCGTGACCGGCACGACCGATCTGGTCGACGGCCAGATCGTGACGGTCTCGTGCGCGGAAGGCGATCGCGGGTTCGTGTACGAGGGGGCGGCCGAGATCACGCGAGAGGCGGTGCCGCTCGCGGAGCTCCCCGTCACCCGTACCCACGTGATGTTGAACCTCGCCAATCCGGCCGCCGCCATGCAGTGGTGGCGTCTCCCGTCCGACGGCATCGGGTTGGCTCGCATGGAGTTCATCGTGACCGATCACATCAAGGTCCATCCGATGGCGCTCGCTCACCCGGAACGGCTCGACGCCGAGACCCGCGCCAAGGTGGATGCCCTCACTGCGGGCTACGCCGATCCTGGCGAGTACTTCGTCGATCGGTTGGCGTCGGGGGTAGCTGCTCTCGCCGCGCCGTTCCATCCTCACCCGATCATCCTGCGGCTCAGCGATTTCAAGACGAATGAGTACGCCACGCTGCTCGGGGGCGCCGGCTTCGAGCCGGTCGAGGAGAACCCGATGATCGGGTGGCGCGGCGCGAGCCGGTACTACGACCCCGGTTACCGCGACGGCTTCGCGCTGGAGTGTCGGGCGATCCGCAAAGTGCGCGACGAGATGGGGTTCACCAATGTGATCGTGATGGTGCCGTTCTGCCGCACCCCCGAAGAGGCGGATCTGGTGCTCGCCACCATGGCCGAGGAGGGTCTGGCCCGCGGTGTGAACGGGCTCGAGGTCTACGTGATGGCCGAGATCCCGTCGAACATCATCCTCACCGAGGACTTCGCGCGGCGCTTCGACGGATTCTCGATCGGGTCGAACGATCTCACCCAGCTGACGCTCGGGATCGACCGCGACTCCGGCCGACTCAGTGGGCTCGGTGACGCCTCGCACCCGGCGGTCACGTCCCTGATCCGCGATCTCATCGCCCGCGCCCACGCGTTCGACGGAGGTCGCAAGGTCGGCTTCTGCGGCCAGGCACCCAGCAACGATCCGGCCTACGCCCGGCTGCTCGTGGAGGCCGGCATCGACTCGGTCTCGGTGACCCCCGACAGTTTCGTGGCCGTCAAACATCAGATCGCTGCGGCGGAATCCGGCTGACCGGAGGAAACCCTGCACGGGCCTCGGAGGCGAACCGCCTTCACGTTGGCTTCATCGTTGGCGCCGTACCGTGCGCGTCGAACGGAACGGCCGGATCGGAGGCGCGGACGTGACAGCAGTTGCTCGATTCAGGCGGGTGCTGGCCATCGGCGCCATCGTTCTGACCGCGTGCGAGCCGGGCCCACCCCGCTCGGCGCTGCCGATACCGCCCGACGACGCACCCCGCTCGACGGGTTCTCCTGCGCCGACCGAAGCTCCGAGACTTCTGTTCGCCGACACGGATGCCGGCCCGACGAGCGGCGGACCGGGCGGCGCAGGTGCGCCCATCAGCCTGTTCGGCACGGGCTTCGGAGCCTCGCGCGGGGATCGCCTCGGTGACGATCGGCGGCGTCGAAGTGGCGCACTATCTCGAGTGGTCGGACTCGAACGCGGCGAACTCGGCGCTCGGGCGGATCGTCGTCCAGCCCGGCCCGGAGGTCGTCGGGGGTGACATCGTCGTCGTCATCGATGGCCGCGCCTCGAATGCGCTCCAGTTTCGGGTGCAGCCGGGGGACGTCTACGCGATTGCCGCCGATGGCGATGACGCGGCCGACTGCTCGCTCGCCGCGCCCTGCGCGACGCTCACCCGCGCGGCCAACCTGTTGCGGGGTGGCGACACCGTGCTCGTGCGCGGTGGCACCTACCACGAAGGTGAGATCTGGCTACGCAACGAACTCGACGATTCGGGAACGGCGACCGCTCGGAACCGCATCGTGGCGTATCCCGGTGAACGGCCCGTGTTCGACAACGCGTCCCGGCCGTTCATCATCGATGCCAACTACATGACGGTCGTGTCGATCGATTTCCGAAACGGCAAGTCGCTCGGGAACGGCTACGACCTGCAACCTCGCGAAGGCAACTGGATCATCGACAACACGTTCCGCGGTGCGATCGACTACGAGGCGACAGGGTCGCACGGCGACGATCACGTCCTGGCCGGCAACGTGTGCGCGGTCGACGGCTCGACCCAGGGGACCCAGGGCCACTGCTTCTACATCTCCTTCGGCGACGGCGTTCGCGTCGTGCACAACGTCGGGAGCGGTGCGCCGGGCTACGGGATCCATGTGTTCGACCAGCAGCGCGCCAGTGACGATTTCGTCCGGCGGATCACGAATCTCACCATCGAGGGCAACACCATGACCGGTTCCACCCGCCGGGCGGGACTCATCCTCGCCATGGGAGACGAAGGGGGTAGGGGCAACGAGATCCGAGGAGTGCGGATCGTCGACAACGTGTTCGCCGGCAACGATCAACTCGGGGCGGTCATCGGCGAGCACGTCGCCGAGGTGACCATCACTGGAAACACGTTCCGGGAGAACGGCCGAGCCGGGCTGTATCTCGGTGCGGGCGCTTCTGCGATCGAGGTGCACGACAACACCTTCGAGCAGTCGGCCAACGACGGGTGCACCATCGAGTGCACGTGGTACCCGCTGGCTCATCTGATCGCCGAGCCCGGGAGCGGCGTGACGGTGTCCGGCAATCGCTACGGTCCTGACACCCCGTTGCTGGTCGGCGCGACCGATCCCGACCCCGGGTGATCGGGGCGGTTGGAGAGGTACCAGTCGAGCAACATCTCGGCCGGGATCGGTCGTGACAGGAAGTACCCCTGGGCGACATCACAGCCATAGCGGCCGAGGGTTTCGAGGGCCTCGATGGTTTCCACGCCTTCCGCGACCACGGTGAGACCGAGGTTGTGCCCGAGCTCGACGACGCTGTGCACGATGAGCGCGTCTCTCGCATCGCGGTCCATCGACATGACGAACGATCGGTCGACCTTCAGTTCGCTCACGGGGAGGTCCTTGAGCTGGGCGAGGCTCGTGTACCCGGCCCCGAAGTCATCGATCGAGATCTGGAGACCGAGGTCGTGGAGCCGTTGCAGCGTCTCTTGGGCGCGTACCGGCTCACTCATGATCGCCGATTCGGTGATCTCGATCTTGAGCAGCTCGACCGAGACCGCGTGACGCTCCAGGCTCGCGACGACGTCGTCGACGAGGCGAGCCTCGAGGAGGTTCCGGGCAGAGAAGTTCACCGAGACGGGGATCCGGTGTCCCCCGTCGAGCCATCGCCGAACCTGGCCGACGGCGAGATCGAGGATCGTGGCCGTCAGCGGCCCGATCATCGCAGTGTGCTCGGCCAGCGGGATGAACGAATCGGGCGACACCAAGCCGCGTGTCGGGTGGTTCCAGCGGACGAGGGCTTCGACGCCAGTCATCTCACCGGTCGTGAGCGAGACCTGCGGCTGGTAGTCGAGGACCAGCTGACCATGGTCGATCGCGTGCCGCAGCTCACTCAACAGCGAGAGCCGTTCGGGTGAATGGCCGTCGTGACCCGGGTCGTAGGCGAACACTCCGATGCCTTGGTCCTTGGCTACATACATAGCGACGTCGGCGCGTTGGAGCAGCGTGCCCGGGTCCTCGCCGTGGAGCCCCGACACCACGATGCCGACGCTCGCGTCGACGGCGAGCTCGACGTCGTCGATCACGAAGGGAGTCGCCAGCGAGGCCCGCAACCGCTCGGCGGCGGCAATGGCTCCGGCGAGGCCTTCGACGTTGGGGAGCAGCACGGCGAACTCGTCGCCTCCGAGGCGGGCAACGGTGTCCATGTCCCGAAGGCCCGACGCCAACCTCGCCCCGACCTGTTTCAGGAGTTCGTCGCCATAGTGATGGCCGAGGGTGTCGTTGACGTCCTTGAAGCGGTCGAGGTCCACCAGGAGCAGGGCGGTGGGGCGATGATCTCGTTTCCCGGTTCGCAGCGCCTGATCGAGCCGATCGGCGAGGAGCACACGGTTCGCCAGACCCGTCAGGGAATCGTGCAAGGAGCTGTGCCACGCCCGCTGGCCCTCGTCCCGGAGCTGCCGACGGACTCGTCGCAGTACCGATGCGAACCACAGCGCCATCAGCAGACCGATGAAGAACACCGCGGGGGTGGCGATCCCGGTGAATCGCTGCATCCTGCCCAGCCGTTCGAGGGAGTCGACCGACTGCTCGTGGCGAGCCTGGGCCTCGTCGCCGACGATGTCCTCGATCTGATCGACGAGAGGGTCGGTCTCGGCGTCGTCGATCTGCTGCACGGCTGTCATCACGCCGTCATCCACGGCGTCGAACATCTTGCTGATGCTCGAGCGGAACGGGCCCTGCAGCGCCAGGACCTGCCCCACGAGGCGCTGATCGGCCGGAGTTCCCCGGAGCCTGATCCGCTCCAGGGTCACCACCAGGTACTGCGATGCCTGCCCGAAGCGAACGCGCACGTCGGGCGCCGGTTCGAGTCGATACCTCTGTTCGAGCGTTCGAGCGTCAGCGACTGCCCGAGCTGCGTCGGTGAACGCGTCCGACATCGTGCTCTGCTCGACGGCGCGCGCAGTGAGTCGCGCCGAGTACTGCGACGACCACAGGCTGAAACCCGCGACACTCGACAAGACCACGACCAATCCCCAGGTCGCCGAGCGATACCTGCGGCCGACGCCGTACCCGGCGGTCGAGTCACCGGGCGGACCCTCCACCGCGCCTGCGCGGGGCATTGAGTCCGTGCGATCGGGCATGGTGTGGTGGTCGGCACAGTCCCGTTGATCTTCTAGGTATCGCTACTGCGGTTCCCACCGGATCAGTCCCACACGCAGAGTGGTGATTCGAGCACGAACAGGGCCGGGAGAGGGAGTCCCGTGGCCCATTGGCGACGTCATCGAGGCACAACTGGCGACCTGACCCGGAAGCCCTGGTCGAATGGGGGTGTGAGGGGAGACCAGACCGGGGAAGCGGCCGAACGTGCCGCCCGTGAACGCCCGTCGTTCCTTGACAGCCGCGCCACCGGAATCGACGCGATGTTGTCGAGCGACCACCCTCGAAAGGCTGCCGCGCGGCTCTGGGCCGAGCGCGAGTTGGCCGGCCGCGGGCTCGACCGGGAAACCTGGCGGTGCTGTGGCGAAGCCGGGCTCTTCGCCATGCGTATCCCGTCAGAGCAGGGGGGATCGGGCCACTCGGCGGTGGAGGCGCTGCTCACGTTCGAAGGTTTGGGACTCGGCTGCGAGAACGCCGGGCTGGTGTTCGCCCTCGGAACGCAGATCTTCGCGTTCGGCGCCTGCTTCGTCGCGGGGGCTTCTCCCGAACAGCGTGATCGCCATCTTCCCGGCCTGCTCAGCGGCGATACATACCCGGCGTTCGCGATGACCGAACCGGCTGCCGGATCCGACAGCTCCGCGATCACCACCACCGCCACGCCGGTCGGCGGCGGGTACGAACTGAACGGCGAGAAGCGCTGGATCACCCTCGGACCGGTGTGTGATCTGGCGATCGTGTTCGCCTCGACCGCTCCAGAGCGAGGAGCGTGGGGTATCACCGCGTTCCTCGTGGAGTCCGGCACGCCAGGCTTCATCGCGTCGGAACCGGTGCCCAAGCCGGGCCTCGGTTCGGCCCCGTTCGGCGGACTCCGCTTCGAGTCCTGCTTCGTGCCGAGCGGCAGCCGTTTGGGACCGGAGGGAGCCGGTTCACGGTTGTTCGCGGTGGCTGTCGAGGCCGAGCGGGCGTTCCTCTACGCGGCCCAGCTGGGAGCGACCGAGCGATTGCTCGCCCGATGCATCGAGCGATCCAACACCAGGCATCAGTTCGGACATCCGATCGGTGGTCACCAGGCGGTCGCCCACGCGCTCGCCGACATGGCCTGCGAGCTCGAGAAGGCCCGGCTGCTCGTGTACAAGGCCGCTGCGCTCGCCGATGCCGGCAAGCCGGTCGGCGCAGCGGCGGCGATGGCCAAGATCCAGGTCGTCGACATGGCAGTACGGGCGAGCGTCCAGGCGATCCAGCTGTTCGGCGCCGAGGGGTACACCACGGCCGCCGGGCTGGACCGTTACCTGCTCGATGCGGTGGGCGGAATTGCCTATTCCGGCACACCGGAGGTCTCCAGAAACATCATCGCGCGCTCTCTCGGTGTAGGGCGCAAGGGAAGGTCGACATGACGAGCCAGATGCCCACGATCCGGCGACTCGGACGCCCATTTGCCGGCCGGGTGGCTCGCGCCATGGTGGCGCTGGGAGCGCTTGCCGTGGCCATGGCGTGGGCGCCGACCTCCGCGTCGGCGCACAGCGGTGATCAGTCCTACGTGTACCTGGACGTCGGCGAAGATGGCATCGGCGGCCGGGTCGAGTTGGCGGTCGCCGACATCGAGAAGTACCTCGGCTTCGATCTCGTCACCGGCGGGGCCGAGCTGGCCGCTGGGCTTGCGGAGGCCGAAGAGACGCTGCAGCGATACGCCGACGAACACCTGTCGATCGGTGTGAACGGGCAGCTGTGGGACATCACGTTCGAGGGGATCGAGACGCTTTCGGAGAATCCCAACGAACCGGAGCGGAACTACGTGCTGTTGGCGTTCGACGTCGAGCACGACTTCGCCGGACCCGTGCCGCGCCAGTTCGAGGTGACGTTCGATCCCTTCTTCGAGGAGAACCCCGATCGTGACGCGCTGCTGCTCATCGGCAACGACTGGCAGTCCGGCGTGTTCAACAACGCAGAGGAAGTTCTCGTCCGATTCGCTCCGGGTGAGAGCACCCAGACGGTCTCACTCGACGACGGCGCTTGGTACAAGAACGTGGCTGCCTCGGCCAAGCTGGGCATCGACCACATCAAGACCGGGCCCGATCACATCCTGTTCATCCTCGTGCTGCTCCTGCCAGCAGTCCTGACCTTCAGCGCTGGCGGTTGGCAGCCGACAGGGAGCTTCGTTGCCGCGCTGTGGCGCATCATGAAGATCGCCACCATGTTCACGGTGGCCCATACGATCACCTTCACGCTCGCCGGGCTCGACATCTTGCCGCTTCCCCCGTCGAAGTTCGTCGAGTCGGTCATCGCCATCTCCATCGCGCTGGCTGCGCTCCACAACCTGCGACCCATCGTGGCCAACAAGGAGTGGGCGATCGCGTTCGGGTTCGGCCTGTTCCACGGGATGGGATTCGCGGCGCTCGTCGACACGCTCGATGTGAGCCGCCGCACGCAGGTGATCTCGCTGCTCGGCCGCAACCTCGGGATCGAGATCGGCCAGGTCGCCGTGATCCTGTTGAGCTTCCCTGCGTTGTTCATGCTGAGCCGGACCCGGCTGTACAGCAAGGTCTTCACCTACGGCTCGATCCTGCTCGCCATCATCAGTGTCGCGTGGATGATCGAGCGCGTCTTCGAGACATCGCTCGGTGTCTCGGATCTCGTCAACCCGGTCCTCGACTTCCCTCGAGCGCTGCTACCGGTCGTGGTGATCACCGTGTTCGCCGCGCTCTGGTGGCGGAGGGAACGCGCGATTCCCGAAGGATCGATCGCTTGACCCGCTCGCTCGCTCACCTCATCGAGAACGCCGCCCGACAAGGCCCTCACCACGACGCCCTCGTCGGGGCGAAGGCTCGACGCACCTGGGCGGCAGTGCGCGACGATGTGCAGGTTCTGGCCGGCGCGCTCGATCGTGCGGCGGTTCGCCCAGGCGACCATGTGGCGGTCTACCGAACCAAGAACGCCGAGTCCTTGCTGGCCGTGTGGGCGGTGCTGTGGGTGGGTGGTGTCGTGGTCCCCGTCGACCCGCACCTCGGGCCCGATGAGGTCGCAGGGGTGTTCGACCGAGCCGCAGTGCGGGCCGCGTTCGTCGATCGTCGCACGGTCAGTGGTCTGCCACGCGGTGTCCGCGGGATCGATGTCGACGAAGCGCTCCACGACAGTGCGCGCATCACCCGGCCCATCACCGAACGACGGCTCGACGATGACGCCTACATCATCCACACCTCCGGCTCCACAGGCACGCCGAAGGGAATCGTGCACACCCACGGCAGCGGGCTCAGCTATGCCGAGCTCGTGGTCGACACCTACGGCCTCGAAGCTCGAGATCGAGTGGCCGGCATGTCGCCGTTGCACTTCGACATGTCGACCCTCGAGCTGTACGCGGCGCCCCTTGCCGGTGCGACGATCGTGGTGATGGATGAGGCCCTGATGCGCTTCCCCGCGTCGTTCACCGCTCGCTGCGAGTCGGAACAGGTCACGGTCTGGTACACCGTCCCCTTCTTCCTCCAACAAGTCTCCGATCGTGGTGCCCTCCACCAGCGCGATGTCTCGACGTTGCGATGGTTGCTCTACGGCGGCGAGCCGTTCGCCCCCTCCGCACTCAGGGGTCTGCTCGATCAGCTGCCCGACGATGTCTCGGTCTCGAACGTGTACGGCCCGGCCGAGGTCAACCAATGCACGGTCTGGTCGGCACCCGCGGCGGGCATTCTCGGTGATGCCACCGACATCCCGATCGGCGAGGTGTGGAGGGGTGCTCGCGCCGCGATCGTCGATGAGCACGGTGATCGTGCCCCGATCGGTGCCGTCGGCGAGCTGCTGATCGAAGCCGACACGGCCATGCGCGGTTACTGGGGCGAGCCCGATCTCACCGCCCGTGTGCTCCGCGAGCGACCCGAGCTCGGTCCCGGCCGGTGGTACTCCACCGGCGATCTCGCCTGGCGCGATGCCGACGGCCAGCTGCACTGTGTGGGTCGGGTCGACCACCAGATCAAGATCCGTGGCATCCGGCTCGATCTGGACGGCGTCGAGTCCGTTCTCGCCGGCGCCCCCGGTGTGTTGCACGTCGTGGCGGGCCCCGACCACGACAACGCAGCCGTGCTCGCCGCCGTCGTGCCGCGATCGGTCGACTTCGATGCCGCCGAAGTCCAACGATTCGGTCGAGCCCACCTTCCGGCGGTCGCCGTGCCTCGTGTGATCGTCTGCTATCAGGAGTTCCCGGAGACCGCGACGGGCAAGATCGATCGTCGCCGGGTCCGTCACGAGCTGCAGGAGTGCGCTGCGTCATGACCACCGTTCCCGAACCCTTCGCCGCCCCGGCCAACGGCGCGGAGCTGGCCGCCGAGTTGTGCAGCCTGATCGAACGCGAGATCTCCCTCGAGCCCGGGGTTGCCGTCGACCCCACCACCGATCTGCTCCTCACCGGGCTCGTCGATTCGCTCGGCGTCGTGCGAATCGTCCACTGGCTCGAAGAGGAGCTCGGGCTGATCGTCGAGCCCACCGATGTCGTGCTGGAGAACTTCGAGTCGGTCGCGGCCATGGTTGCCTATGTCGATCGCCGGCGGAGCCAGGAGTGAGCTCGACCCCCGTCGCTCTGCGTCGGGAGCAACCGCTGACGCCCTTCCAGCGTCGCATCTGGGCGTCGCAGCGGCTGGCACCGACGAGCCCGCTGCACAACATGGCGCTCGTCAGCCATCTCGACGGACCGATCGATCCGGCGCGATTCGTCGAGGCGTTCGCCGGAACCGTTGCGGCCCACGAGTCGCTGCGGACCCGCATCGACACCCGCGGAGCCGAGCCGGTCGCTGTGCTCACTCACGACGATGCATTCACCGCAGTGGTTGCCCTCGATCGCTCGGCCGTCGAGGCGTGGGCGGCGGCCCGGGTCTCGACGCCGATCGACGCGACGCATCGGCCCTACGACTCGGTGTTGCTGACGCATCCGGACGGCACCGCGACGTGGTACCTCGCGATCCACCATGTGATCACCGACGCCACCTCGTCGGCGAGGATCTTCGGTGCCACGGCCGCTGCCTACGAGGGCGCGCCGGTCATCGAACCGCCCAGCTATCGACAGTGGGCGCGGTCACTCGAGCGTGACGAAAACCCTCGGCGCACCGCGGCACGGGCATGGTGGGACGCGTGCGAGTTCCCGGCACCCATTGGTCGGCTCTACCGATCTGTCGTTCGCCCGACCCCGTCGAGTCGGCGCCGATCGCTCGATCTCGGGCCATCGCTGCGGTCCGCGCTCGACGAGGCGCTCAGTGGGCCGTACCGGCTACTCAGCGCCGATCTCTCGTGGACCGCGCTCGTCGCCGCGGTGACTGCCGCGACGATGACACGCGTCGCCGATGTCGATGAGGTCACCATCGGCGTTCCGGTGCACAACCGGTCGTCGGCGGGCACGCGTGATCTCGTCGGGTTGGTGATGGAGGTCTTCCCGCTGGCGGTCGCCGTCCACGCGGACGACACGTTCGCGTCGTTGCACCGGCGAGTCGCCAAGGACTTGCTCGCGATGCTCCGCTACGCCCTTCCGGGCACAGCCCCGGCGGTGGAAGTGGATGCTGTCGTCAACGTGATCCCCGCGGCGGCACCGGCGACTTCGGCGGCACCGCGGCGACGACCCAGTGGGTGCACGCCGGGGCGAGTGACCCGGGGCATCTGCTCCGGGTCCAGGTGACCACGTACGAGACATCCGAACCTGCGCTGGCGCTCGATCTCAACGACGCGGCGGTCGGCGACGACCACGCGGCGAATGCTGCGTTGCACTGGACCGCGATGCTGTCGGCCGCAGTCGCCGATCCCACCACTCCGATCGCGACGGCGCCGATGCTGACAGCTGTCGAAACGGCCGTGCTCGCCGCGTGGGAGCCGGGCCCGCCCGTCGAGGAGCCCGCCCAGTTGGTCGTCGAACGGCTCCACGCGGCGCTCGCAGGTCACGACCACATCGCGATGATCGACGGCGACCGATCGTTCACCGCCGCTGCGCTGTGGGACCGGGTCGAGACGTTCGCTGGTTCGCTCACCGAGCGCGGGATCGGCGGAGGGATGCGGGTCGGTGTCTGCCTGCCGAGATCGGCCGAGGCCGTCATCGCGTTGCTCGGAGTGCTCCGCGCCGGCGCGGCCTACGTGGTGCTCGACCCCGAGCACCCGCCCGCACGGCGAGCATCGCTCGTCGAGCGAGCCGGGTGTGCGCTCGTGATCGACCAGCTCGCCGACGTTGCGGTCGATGCACGGGTGGGCCCGCTCCCTTCCGTCGGTGCGGCCGCAGCACTCGACGGCGACGCATATGTGTTGTTCACCTCCGGGTCGACCGGGGAGCCCAAGGGAGTACCGATCACCCACCGGGGCCTCGCCGACTACGTCGCCTTCGCAATCGGTGCCTACACCGGCGAAGGAGCCGGTTGTCCAGAAGCGCCGGTCGCCCCGCTCTTCGGTGCTCTCACGTTCGATCTCACCGTCACGACGCTGTTCGTGCCATTGCTCACCGGTGGGCGCATCGAGGTGATCACCCCCGATGGACCTGCCGCGATGGGGGAGATCGTGGCGCGCCCGCACCTGACCTGGATGAAGGCGACGCCCAGCCACCTCGAGTTGCTCGTGCGGCAGCTCCCTGCCGACCACTCGCTGCGGACCCTCGTCGTGGGAGGCGAGGCGTTCGCCTCGTCGCTCGCAGCGCGGCTGACCGAGCTGCTGCCGGGCGTGGCGATCTACAACGAGTACGGCCCCACCGAAGCCGTCGTGGGCTGCATGATCCACCGTTGGGATCCCAGAGGAGTCGATGCCAATGAGCCCTCGGTGCCCATCGGCCGGCCGGCACCCGGCGTGCGCCTCTGCGTGATGGATCGACACGGCAGCCGAGTGGTGCCGGGCACCGACGGCGAGCTGTGGATCTCGAGCCCGGGTCTCACGACCGGCTACCTCGGCCGGCCCGAGCTCACGGCCGAGCGTTTCGTGAGCACTGCTGAAGGTCGCTTCTACCGGTCTGGCGATGTCGTCGCGCTCATCGACGACCGGACGCTCGTGTACCGAGGACGTGCCGACGACCAGATCAAGGTCGGTGGGGTGCGGCTGGAGCCGGGCGAGGTGGAGGCGGCGCTGGAGCGGCACCCGGGCGTGCGGCGGGCGGCGGTCCGGCTCTGGTCGCCGGCGGAACGTATCGGCGTCGTCCAGTACTGCGTCCGCTGCGGCCTGGCGTCGAACGTCCCTGACGTCTCCTTCGACGCCGATGGCGTGTGCGCCACGTGTCACGAGTACGACCGCGTCGCTCCACAGGCGGCATCGTGGTTCCGGGCCCCCGACGATCTGGTGGCGCTGCGAGATCGGGCGCGCGCTCGCAGGACGGGTGATTTCGACGCGGTGCACCTGCTGAGCGGTGGGAAGGACTCCACCTTCGCGCTGTACCGGCTGGTCGAGATGGGGTTCGAGGTGTTCGCGCTCACCCTCGACAACGGCTTCATCTCCGACGGTGCCAAGGAGAACATCCGTCGCACCATCGCCGATCTCGGCGTGCCACATCGTTTCGCAAGCTCGGAGCACATGAACGAGATCTTCCGCGACAGCCTCCAACGGTTCTCGAACGTCTGCCACGGTTGCTACAAGTCGATCTACACGTTCGGGGTGGAAACGACGGCCGAGCTCGGTGCCCCGCTCCTCGTGACCGGGCTCAGCCGCGGACAGCTGTTCGAGACGCGCCTGATGCCCGCACAGTTCTCCGAGGGCCGGTTCGACCCCGACGCGATCGATCGAGCCGTGCTGTCGGCCCGCAAGAGCTACCACCGAGCGCACGACGCACCGAACCGACTCCTGGGCTCCGGGTTGTTCGACACCGACGAGGTGTTCGACCGGGTGCAGTTCGTCGACTTCTACCGATACGTGGATGTCGAGCTCAGCGAGATGCTGGATTCCTCACCACGCGTGCGCCCTGGGTCCGCCCGAGCGACACCGGGCGCTCGACGAACTGCCTCATCAACGCGGCGGGCATCCACACCCACCTGACCGAGCAGGGCTACCACAACTACGCGATTCCCTATGCCTGGGATGTCCGGCTGGGCCACAAGACCCGCCAAGAAGCCCTGGAGGAGCTCGACGACGAGCTCGATCTGGTCGATGTCTCGCGCCTGCTCGACCTGGTCGGGTACCGACCGCGACCGAGGTCGGTCCTGACGGCGTGGTACGAGGCGACGGGCGACGAGGTTCCGTCGGCGGCCGACCTGCGTGGCCATCTGGCAACACTGCTCCCGGCAGCCGCGTTGCCCGCCGCATTCGTCGAAGTCGCCGAACTCCCGCAGACCGCCAACGGCAAGCTCGACGTGGGCGCGTTGCCGGCCCCCCGCCGGCTCCACCGGCCCACCACAGTGGCGATCGAGGCTCCCGAGACCGAGACCGAGCGGGTGCTCGTGCGGTTGTGCGAGCAGATCCTGCGGCTGGAGCCGGTCAGCATCGGCGATGACTTCTTCGAGCTCGGCGGCGACTCCCTCGCGGCCATCGAACTCTCGATCGCGGCGAGCGAAGCGCTCGGACGCCCGATCCCCGACGAGTTCGCCTTCACCCACCATCGACTGCGTGAGCTCGCGGCAGCCATCGACGCGATTCCCGCTGCTCCATCCGAGTCGTCACCTCTGGTCGAGCCCGGTGCCGGGCGAGGTGACGATGGCGCTCCGCGGCTCGCTCCCGCCGAGCGGGCACTGCTTTTCGAGGCCAAGCTCGATCCCGCGAGTCCGGCGTACAACGTGGCGTGGCTGTACCGGATCGGCGCCCGGCTCGATGCAGGACAGGTGCGGCTCGCGCTCGAGACCATCGTGGCCCGCCACGAGCCGCTGTCGTGGACGTTCGATGAGCCGCGCCGCCTGCTGACGCCCGCCGAAGCGGTCGAGCTGCGCGTCACGTCGGACCCGGCCGACATGGCGACGATCGGTCGACGGGCCGCGGCCCTCCAGGGTGAACGGTTCGACCTCGACAACGGTCCGCTGCTGAGAGCCGAGCTGTCCGAAGTGGGCGACGGAACGACGGCGCTCGCCCTTGTCGTGCATCACGTTTCAGCCGATGCCGGTTCACTCGACGTGCTGTGGTCGGAGTTCGTCCGCCTCCTCGAAGGTGTGCCGCTGGATCCGATCGGGTTCGGGTACGCCGATCACGTCGCCGCGCAAGCGGAGCGAATCGCCGACGACGAGCGCTTCTGGCGCGCCGCTTGGGCGGCCCCGGCCGTCGACCCCCTCGAGCTCGTCGCCGTCACAGGTACCGACGGTTACGTGGCCCGCTCGCTCGAAGTGACGGCGTCCCAGCTCCGGCGAGGGCCCGCCCCGTCGGCGTTCGGGGTGGTGTTGACCGCGATCGCCGTTGCGCTGCGGCGCTACGCCCCAGCCGATCGCTTCACCCTCGGGATCGCCGCGTCGACCCGCGATCCGGCTGCACAGGACCTCATCGGTTACTTCCTGAACGTGTTGCCCGTCCCGATCGAGGTTGCGGCATCCGACAGCATCGACGCCATCGGGGAGCGCATGGGGCGGGTCGTCGCCGATGTGCTCGCGCATCGGCGCGTGCCGGCGTCGCGATTGATCGCCGACACGCGGCTCACCGATCATCCGATCCCGTCGCCATCGGTGATCGTGGCGTTCGAGGATCTGGCCGATTCGTCCTGCACGCTGTTCGAGGCCGACCACGAGATCCTCTGGAGCGGCTCGGCGGTCGTGGACTCGACGATCTTCGTGCAAGTACGTGGTGAATCGGTCAACTTGGCCGTCGAACACCGCGGTACCCGCGTCGGCGCCGAAGTGGCTGCTGGACTCATCGACGACGTGGCGGCTGCGCTCCAGTACGTGCTGGGCGATCGACTCCGGACCGTGGGCGAGATCACGCTCCCGAGCATCGAGCGCGGCGAGCTGAACGGGCCGCCACTGGGCGACGTCGGTCCAGCAGTCCTCGACCGAATCCTCAGTGTTGCCGCCGATCGACCCGAGTCGCCGGCGATCCGATGCGGGAGAACGACCACCACGTTCGGCGAGCTGGTCGAGGCGGCCAGCGCCACCGGCGATCAGCTCACCGTGGCCGGCGTTCGACGCGGCGATCGGGTGGCCGTGATCGCCGATCGGTCGGCCGCATCGATCGCCGCCATGCTCGGCTGCTGGACCGTCGGAGCGGCGTACGTGCCGATCGACCCGACCGCCCCCGCCGATCGCCAGGCGTTGATCGCCGCCGAGTCGGGCGCCGCAGTCACGTGGTCGGCGGGCTCCGTCAGCGGCCGACGCGTCGGATCGGCCGACCGAGCCGACGAGAACCTGCCCACCGACACGGCGTACGTGCTGTTCACCTCGGGCTCCACCGGGGTCCCCCGGGGGGTGGCGGTCACCCACGCCGAGCTCGCAGCGTCGAATCATGCGCGGGTCCTGCGCTACCGCTCGACGCCACCGCGCTTCTTGCCACCGCGCTTCCTGATGGTGTCGAGCCTCGGATTCGATTCGTCGGTCGCCGGGATCTACTACGCATTGGCGACGGGAGGAACCGTCGTGTTGCCCACGGACGCCGAGGCGATCGACGTCGACGCGTTGGTGGGTCTGCTCGAGTCCGAACAGGTGACGGACACCCTGATGGTTCCCACCCTGTACTCGGCGATGTTGGCTCGGGCGCCGCGATCGTCACCATGGCCGGCGGTCGTCATCGTCGCCGGGGAGGCATGTCCACCGGAGCTGGTCCGACGGCACCACGCCGCGCACCCAGAGGCCGAGCTGCACAACGAGTACGGACCCACCGAGGCCACCGTGTGGTCGACCGCCCATCGCTGCTCACCTGGCGACACCCGTGTACCGATCGGCACTCCCATCCACGGGACGACGGTTCGGGTCGTCGATCCCGACGGCAATCCGGTTCCCCTCGGTTGCCGGGGTGAGCTGGAGATCACCGGGCCGGGGGTGACGGCCGGGTACGTCAACGACACCGGGGCCACGCTCGAACGGTTCATCACACGTGCCGACGGCACGCGCAGCTACCGCAGCGGCGATCGCGGTCATGTCGCGGATGATGTCGTGTGGTTCGCGGGCCGGCTCGACGACCAGCTCAGCGTCGGCGGACTGCGCATCGAGCCGCGCGAGATCGAAGCAGTGCTCGAGCGCCGGCCCGACATCGCATCGGCGGTGGTGGCGCTCGCCGATCCTCGACCGATGGCTCTGGCCCTCGCCGAACTGGACGTCGACACCCAGCGGCGCATCCTCGCCGGAGCCGCCGCTTCGGACCGCCCGCTCGCGGCGCTCGGTCGAGAGCTGGCTGTGTCGAGCGGTCGTGCGGTGCTCGTGGGACATCTCGAGCCGGTATCGGGGGAGAGCGTCGATCTCACCGCAGCTCGCCAAGCGTTGGCGGCGTTGCCCCCGAAGATGCGCCCGGCCCGCCTGATGGTGTGGGACGCACTCCCACGCACCGCGCACGGCAAGCTCGACCGTGCGGCGCTGGTCGGGGTGCTCCCCACCGAGTCGAGCGAGGCTCCGAACCCGATCGCGCCCGGCACGGCGGCGTCTGATGCCGCGGTCCACCTGGTCGTCGACGTGTTCGCCGACGCCCTGGGTCGACCCGTCGGGCCGGATGAGGACTTCTTCCTCGCCGGCGGCGACTCGCTCGGCGCGCTCGGCGCAGTGATCGAGCTCGAACGCCGAACGGGGCGCACTGTGGCGATCACCGAGTTGATCGACGCCTCCACTGCCAGGCGGCTCGCCGCCTCGTTCGGGGATCTCGGTGCCGAAGGCTCCGCCGAGTTCACCCATCCGCTCGTCGAGTGGTTCGAACCGATCCCGCAGGACGATCCGGACGCGGCGGTGCTCCTGATGTTCGCGTATGGCGGAGGCGGTCACCTGCTCGGGTACCGGCACCTGGTGGCCGAGCTCCGGCTGGCCCGCCCCGGTCGGGGCATCATCGGGTTCCGGCTGCCCGGCGCCGATGCCCGAACAGAGCCCCGGTCCACCATCGAGGGCCAGATCGAGTCGTTCTGGGAACCGCTCCGCGAGATCGTCGGGAACCGGCCGTGCGTGCTGTTCGGGGGATCGTCCGGCGGGCTGCTCGCCTGGGAGGCCGCTCATCGGCTGGCGGCCGAGGGCCGTCACGACCGCGTCGTGCTGATGGACACCGTGCATCCCGCCGAGCTGCGCGAATCGCGTCGCTCCCGACTCGGCAAGTACCTGCAGCTCGTGACCACCGAGGGGGTGCTCGGTGCGGCGCGCGAAGTCGCCACCCGGGTGGCCGGACGGATGGCGTTCCGCAAGGCCCGCCGTAAGTTCATGGAGGCGCCGGCCGGGCTCGATGGTGCCGCCATCGAGCGAGAACTCGTCGTTCGCCGTTCGGTCGACGATGCCGCGCTCGGCGTACTTCCCGGGTCGGCTGGATCTCGACGTGCGGTTCGTCGCCGCGAGCCAGACCGACCGCCGGATCACCGTCGATCGTTGGGAGCCGCTCGCCGCACGGATGACGGTCACCACCGTCGAAGGGACGCACGTGGGGGAGGGCTCGATCGGCAATCCGCCGGGCGTGGCTTCGGTGGCCCGTGTCGTTCTCGGCGCCTTGCTGGAGGACTGACCGCCCGCGCCCGGTTTCTCTGCCGATGCTGCGCGAGTCGGTCGATTCGGTGGCAGGCTCGTGCGCCATGCGTACGACGCTCGCCGAACTCCTCGCCACCGGCCGGGTCCTGCTCGCCGACGGCGCCACCGGGACGAACTACTTCCAGATGGGACTCTCCGCGGGCGAGCCGCCTGAGTTCTGGACGGTCGACCATCCCGAACGCGTGCAAGACCTGCACCGAAAGTTCGTCGAAGCGGGGGCGGACATCGTGCTCACCAACACCTTCGGCTGCAACCGGCACCGGCTGAAGCTGCACCGTGCCGAGGACCGGGTGTTCGAGCTGGCCAAGCGGGCGGCGGAACTCGCCGGCGAGGTTGCGGCCGCGTCCACCGCGTCCGGTCGTGGTCGCCGGCTCGGTCGGTCCCACCGGCGAGCTGTTCGAGCCGCTCGGCGCCCTGACCCACGATGCCGCCGTCGCGTCGTTCCGTGAGGAGATCGACGGGCTCATCGCCGGCGGCGCCGATGTGGCGTGGATCGAGACGATGTCGGCGGTGGAAGAGGTGAGAGCTGCTGCCCAGGCTGCGATCGACGCTGGCATCCCGTACGTCGCGACGTGCTCGTTCGACACGGCGGGACGAACGATGATGGGTCTGATGCCCGGCGATCTGGCCGCCATCTTCGACGGCTTGGCGGTTCCGCCGCTCGCCGTAGGAGCCAACTGCGGGGTAGGTGCGTCCGACATCCTCGTCTCGGTGCTCGAGATGCAGACCTGTTCCCATCCGATCGTGTCGAAGGGCAACTGCGGGGTCCCGTTCTTCCAGGGCACCGAGATCGTCTACACGGGGACACCGGAACTGATGCATCGCTACGCCGCAATGGCGGCCGACGCGGGCGCCCGCATCGTGGGTGGCTGCTGCGGCACCTCGCCCGATCACCTGGCGGCCATGCGTCGTTCCCTCGACGAGCGTGTGCCCGCAGATCGGCCATCACATGAGGCGATCATCGAACACATCGGCCCGCTCGCCAACTCGGTCCCGACTGCCAGTGCCCCCGGCGGCCGTCGCCGCCGTGGCCGCCCGGAGACCTGACCGGCGTTCAGCAGGCCCGGCGCTGCGACTGCACGTCCTGCGAGCAGCTCGCTTCCAACCGTGCGTCGGCCACGAGCAGCTCGGCGAGGCGCCCGAACGCCCGCGCCCGGGCGATCGGTGGGGCGGTCGCGTCGGCGACCAGACGAGTCAGCGTCGGGCTGAGCCAGCGGGCCCGGGCTGCGTGGACGACCTCCAGGAGTTCGGATTCGTGGGCGTCGACACCGTCGGCAGCGAGTGCGTGGGCGAGGTCGCCGAGCCAGGAGGCGGGGTCGGTTGTGCGGGGAGTCGATCGCATGCGGTTCACCGTAGGGAAGGCACTTCATCACGTCCAACGATTGATCGCGGTCGATGTGATCAGTTATGCTGATGGAGTGCTCACGCTGCGAGACATCGAGTTCCGTCACCTCCAGGCGCTCGTCGCAGTGGCCGAGGAGCGTTCGTTCGGCCGAGCGGCCACCCGACTCGGGTTCACCCAGTCCGCCATCAGCCAGCAGATCGCCGGGCTCGAGCGGGTGGTCGGCGAGCCGGTGTTCGACCGACCCGGTGGACCTCGTCCGGTCGAGCTGACGCCGCTCGGCGCCACCCTGCTCGCTCACGCGCGATCGATCCTCGATCGGGTCCGCGCCGCCGAGTCCGACCTGCAGCGAATGCGGGATGGCGACTCGGGTCGCATCGTGCTCGGAACGTTCCAGAGCGTGTCGGTGCGGTTGTTGCCCTCGATCATCGGTCCGCTGCGCAGCGAGCGTCCCGGCATCGAGATCCGGCTCGTCGAGTCCGACGAGCACGAGGCCCTCTTCCAGTCATTGCTCGACGGCGAGCTCGATGCCACGTTCGCGGGGTCAGCTCCGATCGGGGAGCGCTTCGACGTGATTCCGTTGTGCGTGGACCCCTATGTGCTGATCACGCCGAAGGGTGCCGAGCGGAGCCCGGTGCCCATTGCCCGGTTGGGTGAGGTGCCGTTGGTCGGCCAATACCTCAACTCGTGTCGAGCCGCGGTCGATCGCGGGCTGCTCGCCGCGGGGGTTTCTCCCGAGTACGTGTTCGAGTCGGGCGACAACGGGACCGTGCAGGCAATGGTGCGAGTGGGGATGGGCTACGCAGTGGTGCCCGGGCTCGCGGTCGACCAGACCGATCCCGACATCGACATCTGCGAACTGACGCCTCCGATCACACCACGCCAGATCGCGCTCGTGGTCCGCGCCGACCGCACCCGATCAGCGGCGCTCGATCGTCTCGTGGAGCTCGCCCAAGCGGCCGGCGCAGCCTCTGGTCTCGACGGAATCCGTGGCGTGGTAGCCTCTCCGCAAGCGATTCCGTTCTAGGGACCTCGACGATGACCACGAATTCTGTTTCCGTCGACCTCGTTGCACCGAGCCAAGGCGATCACTGCCGCGTGAGTTGCGCACCTACGCCGAGCGCACCCGCGGTTCGCAGCTGGCCACCGATCGGGCCCGCAAGGTGCTGCCCCTCGGCGTGCCGTCGAGCTTCCAGGCCTACGACCCCCACCCGATCGTCGTGCGCGCGGCGCAGGGCTCCTGGATGGAAGACGTCGACGGCAACCGGTACGTCGACTACGACATGGGCTTCGGCGCGCTGTTCGCCGGCCACATGCACCCGGCCGTCCGCCGGGCGGTCGAGCACCAGCTCGACGCAGGGCACGCTGTTCGTCACGCCGTGCGAGCTCAACGCCGAGGTCGCCGAGCTGCTCGCCGACCGCTACGGGCTGCCGATGTGGCGGTTCACGAACTCCGGCACCGAGGCGACGATGGACGCCATCCGTGTCGCCCGCGGCGTCACCGGTCGGGAGAAGATCGTCAAGGTCGAGGGCGGCTACCACGGCCACCACGACGAAGTGATGATCTCGATGAAGCCGCCGCTCGACCAGGCCGGCCCGGCCGACGCGCCCGACCCCGGTGCCCGGCACCGCCGGCATCACCGCCGCAGTGCTCGCCGACACCATCGTCATCCCGTACAACGACGCCGCCGCGCTCGAGCGGGTGCTCGCCGACGGCGACGTCGCCTGCTTCATCGTCGAGCCGGTGATGGAGAACATCGGCATCTGCCTGCCGCAGCCGGGCTACCTCGAGGCGGTGCGGGAGATCACCCGCAAGTACGGCACGATGCTGATCTTCGACGAGGTCAAGACCGGCATCACCGCCGGCTGGGGCGGCGCCACCGGCGTGCTCGGCGTGCAGCCCGACCTGGTGACGCCTGGCCAAGTCGATCGGCGGCGGCCTGCCCGTCGGCGCGTTCGGCGGCACCCAGGAGTGCATGGACCAGATCACCTCCGGGCCGGGTGCTGCACCTCGGCACCTACAACGGCAACCCGCTGGTGATGGCGGCGGCCAGGGCCGTGCTCGCCGAGGCGTGCACGCCCGAGGCGACCGCAGGCGGCGATCGACCGCAACCGCCGCCTGCTCGACCGCTGCGACGAGATCATCGCCGTCGGCCGGCCTGCCGGCCCACACGGTGCAGTTCGGCGCCAAGGGCTGCATCACCTGGGCCGACCGAGCAGGTCCGCAACTACCGCGACTACAAGGCCACCGACTTCGACCTGGCGTTCGCCCAGTGGATCCACGGCATCAACCGCGGCGTCCTGCTGCCGCCGGGCCTCGACGAGCAGTGGCTGGTCTCGGTCATGCACGACGAGACGGCGACGATGATGTACGCCGACGTGTTCGAGGAGTTCGTCGACCGAACTCGCGGGCCTGACGTCCGATCGCGCCGCCCGTGGCGGCACTGCAGCGTGCACCACCCGTCCTGCCTCCGCCCGCTGCCGACCGAGCTTCCCGACGATGATCGGACGGGCGGTGCGGCGGCGGTGCCCGCTGTGCGGCGGCAAGCGGGCCTGGTTCACCGGCTACTACCGAACCGCAGGACCGCTGCCGCACGTGCGGCTTCAAGTGCGGAGCGCGGGCTGGCCGGGTTCATGACCGGGGCGATGACGATGAACATCATCATCACCTTCGGGCTGATCGCGGTGACGATGGTGGCGCTGTTCGTCGCCACGTTCCCCGACCCGCCGGTGGTGCCGTGATCGGCATCGCTGCTGGTCGATCGCGATCGGCGTGCCGCTCGCTGATCCGGCCGTTCACCTACACGCTCTGGTCGGCGGTCGACCTGCTGATGCGCCAGCCGGAGCCCGGCGAGCTCGCCGACGCCGCCGCCCACGCCGCCCGGCATGACGGCCGATCTCGGGAAATTCGTCCGAAAGGCTTGATCGAACAGTCGTTCGAAGTTACGCTCCTGTCGTTCGAACGCGCCCGGGAAACTCTGTCACACCCCCTCCGTACGGTCCGGTACATCGACGATCGGGGCCGTGCGATCCGGCCCCTCCGAACAGGCAACGAGATCGGCCAGCAGGGGCCGGAAAGCGAGAACGGACATGAGCGATGGAGCGTGACAAGGCGCTCGATATGGCGCTGGCCCAGATCGACAAGCAGTTCGGCAAGGGCTCCATCATGCGGATGGGCGAGAAGACGTCGCTGGGGATCGAGGCGATCTCCACCGGTGCGCTGGCGCTCGACCTCGCCCTCGGCGTCGGCGGCCTGCCCCGCGGCCGGGTGGTCGAGATCTACGGCCCGGAGTCGTCCGGCAAGTCCACCCTCGCCATGCACGTCGTGGCCGAGGCCCAGCGCAACGGCGGCATCTGCGCCTACATCGACGCCGAGCACGCCATGGACCCGGTGTACGCCCGGGCCATCGGGGTCGACATCGACCAGCTGCTGATCTCCCAGCCGGACACCGGCGAGCAGGCGCTCGAGATCGCCGACATGCTCGATCCGCTCCGGTGCGCTCGACGTCGTCGTCATCGACTCGGTGGCCGCGCTCACCCCCGGGCCGAGATCGAGGGCGAGATGGGCGACACCCACGTCGGCCTCCAGGCCCGGCTCATGAGCCAGGCGCTGCGCAAGCTCACCGCCAACCTCAACAAGTCGAACACGATCGCGATCTTCATCAACCAGCTGCGGGAGAAGATCGGCGTCATGTTCGGGTCGCCCGAGACCACCCCGGGCGGCCGGGCGCTGAAGTTCTACTCGTCGGTCCGCCTCGACATCCGGCGCATCGAGTCCATCAAGGACGGCGCCGAGGTCGTCGGCAACCGCACCCGGGTGAAGGTCGTGAAGAACAAGGTGGCCCCGCCGTTCAAGCAGGCCGAGTTCGACATCATGTACGGCAAGGGCATCAGCCGGGAAGGCTCGGTGCTCGACCTGGCGGTCGAGCTCGGCATCGTCAAGAAGTCCGGTGCGTGGTTCACCTACGACGGCGAACAGCTCGGCCAAGGGCCGCGAGAACGCCAAGAACTTCCTGCGGGAGAACCCCGAGGTCATGGTCGAGGTCTCCGAGAAGGTGCAGGTCGCCTGCAGGTCTCGACGACCGGACGGCGAGAACTACACGCCGGCCGACGACGAGCCGATCGAGCTCGACTGATCGACTGACGTGGCTCGGGCCCGGCTCAGCATCGTCACGTTGGGCGTCGCCGATCTGGCTCGGGCCCGAGCGTTCTACGAGACGCTCGGGTTCGAGCTGTCGCCGGCCTCGCAGGAGCACGATCTCGTTCTTCTCGCACGGCGGGCAGCGTGCTCGCCCTGTTTCCGCGCCACGAGTTGGCCGACGATGCCGGGGTGCCCGAAGCGGGCGACGGCTTCACGGGGTGTGACCCTGGCGATGAACCTCGACTCCGAGGCCGACGTCGATGCCATGTGGCAGCGCTGGGTCGATGCCGGCGCCGCGCCGGTCAAACGGCCGGCGAAGGTGTTCTGGGGTGGGTACTCGTCCTACGTCGCCGATCTCGACGGTCATCTGTGGGAGATCGCCCACAATCCCTTCGTCACGTTCGACGCCGACGGCGTCATGCAGTTCTCGGCCTGAGCCGATTCGTCCGGGCCTGCCCGGCCAGCGCCGGTAGCGCTGAGCGTCATGACCAGCCGGAGCTTCGTCGTGCGCACGTTCGGGTGCCAGATGAACGAACACGACTCGGAGCGAATCGCCGGGCTGCTCGAAGCCGACGGTCTCGTGCCGGCGACCTCCGACGCCGAGGCCGACGTCGTGGTGCTCAACACCTGCTGCATCCGGGAGAACGCCGACAACAAGCTCTACGGCACCCTCGGCCACCTCAAGACGTGGAAGGGCGAGCAGGACGGTCGTCAGATCGTGGTCGCCGGGTGCCTGGCCCAAAAGGACCAGGACGCTGGTCCGGGGCCGGGCGCCGTACGTCGATGTCGTGCTCGGCACCCACAACGTGCACCGGGCCGCCGAGCTCGTCGACCACGCCCGCACCCGCGGTCCGATCACCGAGATCTTCGACGAAGCCGTCCTCGACGACCACGCACCTCTTCCCGAGCGCGCTGCCGGCCCGGCGCGAGACGAGCTACAACGCCTGGGTCACCATCCAGATCGGGTGCGACAACAACTGCGCGTTCTGCATCGTGCCGGCGGTGCGCGGGCGAGAGATCAGCCGGCCGTTCGCCGAGGTCGTCGCCGAGGTCGAGGCGCTCGCCGCTGCCGGGCGTCACCGAGGTGACCCTGCTCGGCCAGAACGTGAACAGCTACGGCCGAGATCTGGCCCTCGCCGACCGCCAGGCCGGTGGCGACGCCCGGCTGCGGCCGATGTTCGCCGAGCTGCTCCGGGCCGTCGGGCGCGGTGCCGGGCATCCGCCGGGTCCGCTACACCAGCCCGCACCCGAAGGACATGCGCCCCGAGACGTTCGCCGCCATGGCCGAGACGCCGACGCGTCTGCGAGCACCTGCACTACCCGCTCCAGTCGGGCAGCGACCGCGTGCTGGCCGCCATGCACCGCGGCTACACGGCCGAGCGCTATCTCGAGCGACTGGCCGCAGCCCGGGCCACCGTCCCCGATCTGGCGGTGACCACCGACATCATCGTCGGCTTCCCCGGCGAGACCGACGACGACTTCGCCGCGCACGCTCGAGGTCGCTGCCGCCGCCGAGTACGACTACGCCTACACGTTCCTCTTCTCGCCCCGGGCCGGCACCGAGGCGGCCGAGCTCACCGACTGCGTTCGTCGATCCGGCGGTGGCCGGGGAGCGGTTCCATCGGCTGCGGGTCGTCATCGAACGCAGCGCCCTCGCCAAGCATCGTGAACGCATCGGTCGCATCGAGGAGGTCCTCGTCGAGGGGCCGAGCAAGAAGGACCCGAACGTCACCGCCGGGCGCACCCGACAGAACAAGCTCGTTCACTTCCGGCTGCCGCGGCCGCTGCGCGCCGGCAGCTACGCCACGGTCGAGGTCACCGATGCCGCGCCCCATCACCTGGCCGGCACGTTCGTCGAGGTGGTGGCCGAGGCGGCACACCGGACCCGCATCCCGGTCGCTTCGATCAGCGTCGGGTGACGCCGGTCGCCCTGGTCGGCCCGACGGCGAGCGGGAAGAGCGCGCTGGCGCTCGCCGCCGCTCGGGCCGTCGGCGGCATCGAGTTGGTCAGCGATCGACGCCATGCAGGTGTACCGGGGCATGGACATCGGCACGGCCAAGCCGACGCGCAGCCGAGCGGGCCGAGGTCGCCCACCACGGTCTCGATCTCGTCGACCCCGATCACGAGTTCACCGTGGCCGAGTTCCAGCGTTCCGTGGGCGCGACGCTCGCCGACCTCGAGCGCCCGCGGGGTCCGCGGCTCTGTGCGTCGGCGGCACCGGGCTCTACCTCCGTGCCGTGATCGACGATCTCGAGCTCCCCGGCAGCTGGCCCGCGATCTGCGTGCCGAGGCTCGAGGCCGCACGACGACTGTCGCCGAGCTCCACCGCAGTCTGGCGGCGCTCGATCCCGTCGCCGCGGCGCGGATGGAGCCCACCAACCGGCGCCGGATCGTGCGAGCCCTCGAGGTCTGCCTCGGCAGCGGCCGCCCGTTCAGCTCGTTCGGGCCCGGGTCTCGATGCCTACCCGCCCAGTCGCTTCGTCCAGTTCGGGCTGCGGTGGGATCGGACCGCGCTGGCGGCGCGGATCGACCGATCGAGTGCACTCGATGCTGCTCGGCGGCCTGCTCGGTGAGACCGAGCGCTGGCCGCCGCCGGGCCGTTGTCGCGCACCGCCCGTCAGGCCCTCGGGCTATCGCGAGCTCCTCGACCACCTCGAGGGCCGCTGGTCGCTACGACGAGGCGGTGGAGGCCATCATCGTGCGGACCCGCCAGTTCGCCGTCCGCCAGGATCGTTGGTTCCGTCGTGACCCCCGCATACGCTGGATTCGCGTCGACGTCGGACCCCGTTGCCGAGGCGCTCCCGACCCTGCTGGAGACACTCGATCCATGATCATCGCTGACCAAGCACCACGGACTCGGGAACGACTTCCTGGTGCTGCTGCACGGCTGGGGCGAGTCGATCACCGACGATGATGCCGGCACTCGCGCGGCTCGGTCTGCGATCGCCGTCGGGGGATCGGTGCCGATGGTTTGCTGTTCCTCGGGATCGACCCGACTCGATGAAACCCACCTGTCGATGGTGCTGCTGAACGCCGACGGCAGCCGCGCCGAGATGAGCGGCAACGGCATCCGGTGCCTCGTCCAAGCCGCGTTCCAGGATCAAGGCCGCACGGGACCCGAGACGCTATCGCGTCTCGACCGACGCCGGTGACCGCTCGGTCAGGGTCACGCCCACCGACGATCCCGCGGTGGTCCTGGCCGAGGTCGCCATGGGCCCGGTGGGCGAGATCGCTGCGCCGGGCGACTGGGTCGGAGCTGGCTGTGACCCGCTTCGTCCGGTGGCCCACCTCTGCCTCGGCAATCCGCACGCGGTCGTCGGGGTGCGAGGACGTCTCGGTCGTCGATCTCGCGTCGCTCGGGGCCATCGTGCCCCACGTCAACCTCGAGATCATCGAGCCCGGGCCCGAGCTCGACGCGATCACGATGCGCGTCCACGAGCGAGGCGTCGGCATCACCGAGGCGTGCGGCACTGGGGCCTGCGCCAGCGCGTGGGCCGCCGCCAGTGGGGTCTGGTGCCGGCGACCACCGCAGAAATCGTGGTGCACATGGACGGTGGAGATGTCAGTGTTCGGCTCCATCACCCCGAACCCGGCCAGGTCACGCTGGTCGGTCCGGCGACGTACGTCGCGTCCATCGCGCTCTGAACGAGAGGAGGTCGAGACATGGCGGGTTACGGCGAAGCACTCGGCTCGAGCCTCATCGAGCGCACCACGCGAGAGAAGATCGTCCTCGTCGGCGTCACGCTGTCGCCGCGGACCGACGCCGACACCGAGGCCAGCCTCGATGAGCTCGCCTTGCTCATCGACACGGCGGGGGCCGACGAGGCCGGCCGGCTGCTGCAACGGCGCGATCGTCCCGACTCGGCGTTCTTCCTCGGCAAGGGCAAGGCCGAGGAGCTGAAGGAGCTCTGCCTCGCCGTCGATGCCGACACCGTGGTGTTCGACAACGAGTTGTCGCCGGCCCAGCAGTTCAATCTGGAGAAGCTGCTCGGTCGCACCGCGATCGACCGCACGGCGGTCATCCTCGACATCTTCGCCCAGAACGCCCACACGCTCGAGGGCATGGCCCAAGTCGAGCTGGCGCTGCTTCGGTACCGCCTCCCACGGTTGCGCCGCGGTGCGGCGGCCAAGCTGTCCCAGCAGCGAGGCGGGATCGGGTCACGGTTCGGTTCCGGTGAGACCAAGCTCGAGGTCGACCGTCGCCGGATCAAGGGCCGCATCTCCAAACTCGAAGCCGACCTGGTCGAACTGGGTCGCACACGACAGCTGCAGCGAAAGAGCCGCGACAAGTCGGGACTGGCCAAGGTCTCGATCGTCGGTTACACGAACGCCGGCAAGTCAACGCTGCTCAATCGGTTGACCCAGGCGGGAGTGCTCGTCGAGGACCGGCTGTTCGCCACCCTCGATCCGACCACCCGCCGGTTGTCGCTGCCCGGCGGTGAGCCAGTGTTGCTGTCCGACACGGTCGGTTTCGTCCAGCGGCTCCCGCACGGCCTCGTGGAGGCCTTCAAGAGCACGTTGGAGATGGTCGCCGAAGCCGATCTGCTCGTGCACGTGGTCAACGCGGCGGCGGCCGATCCCGATGCCCAGATCCAAGCCGTACGGACAGTGCTCGACGAGATCGGGGCCGAACGGGTGCCCGAGCTCGTCGTGTTCAACAAAGCCGATCTCGCCCCGGCCGACGCCGCCGGTCTTGTCGACTCGCACGCTGGCTCAGTGGCGATCAGCGCCCTGACCGGTGCAGGGATCGACGGATTCCTCGAGACCCTCGCTGATCGGCTTCGGGCGTTGTCGCGGGTGACCGAACTGTTGATCCCGTACGAGCGCGGTGACGTCATGGCGTCGGTGCACCGCGAAGGCGAGGTGCTCTCGATCATCGACCAAGGTGACGGTCTGCACGTGCGGGCCCGCCTCAGCGACGCCTCGGCCGGGCGGCTCCAGGAGTTCGCCGTCGCGTCCTCCTCGTGACCGCGATCGCCGCTGACGACCAGCATCGGGCAGCATGGCGACCGCATGACTGACCTCGCCGGCTTCGTTCCCCCGCCGTATCCCTACGACCGACTCGACCGATTCAAGCCGGTCGCCGCGGCGCATCCGGGCGGGTTGGTCGACCTCTCGATCGGGACGCCGTGCGATCCGCCTCCGCCGGCCGTGGTGGCGGCGTTGGCGGCATCGGGCGCCGAGCGGGGATACCCAGCCAGCATCGGGTCCGAAGCGCTCCGTCGCGCAGCCGCCGAGTGGATCGATCGTCGCTTCGGGGTCCGGGCGCCCGTCTCGCAGATCGCGGCGTGCATCGGGACCAAGGAGTTCGTGGCCACGGTGCCCCAGTTCCTGCGCCTGCGCACTCCGTCCCGTGACACGGTGCTGTACCCCGCGGTGGCCTATCCCACCTACGAGATGGGTGCCGTGCTCGGCGGATGCCGAGCGGTTCCCGTGCCACCGGCACCCGGCGGAGGTCTCGACCTCACGGCCATCTCGGCCGACGACGTGGCGCGTGCGCTCGTGCTCTGGGTGAACAGCCCGAGCAACCCGACCGGCGCACTCGACGACCTGGGAGCGGCCGCGGCGTGGGGCCGGCACCATGGGGTTCCGGTGTTCAGCGACGAGTGCTACGCCGAGTTCACCTGGGACGGCGCCCCGCGAACCATTCTCGAAGGGGGCCTCGATGGGGTGGTCGCGGTCCACTCGCTGTCGAAGCGTTCGAATCTCGCCGGGGTCCGGGTCGGCTTCTACGCGGGAGATGGCGAGCTGGTCGAGTACCTCGAGGAAGTGCGCAAACATGTCGGTCTGATGGTCCCCGGGCCCGCCCAGCATGCCGCGGTCGTCGCCCTCGGCGACGACGACCATGTGGCGATCCAGCGAGCCGTCTACCACCGTCGGCTGAGCCGGATGGCCGATGTGCTGTCCACGTGGTCGGGTGCTTCGATCGAGCTCCCGGCCGGAGGCTTCTACCTGTGGTTCGATGCCGGAGACGGCTGGGAGTTCGCCGAACGCCTCGCCACCGTGGGTGGGGCGCTGGTCAGTCCGGGCGACTTCTACGGTGCCGGTGGTGCACAGAACGTCCGAGTCGCCGTGGTACAACCAGACGACCGTCTGCAGCTGGTCGCTGAGCGACTGGGGGTTTCGTGATGTCGTATCAACCGGGCCCGCTGGTCCCGCCGCCTGCCGAACCGCAACGGCGGGGCCGCGCCCGCTGGGTGATCGGGCCGCTGCTGGTGATCGCCGGCCTGGTGGGCGCGGCGGTGTTGTACGTCGCCCAGCAGTCGAGCTACGAGACCGCGATCACCAACTTGCAGCGTGCCGCATCGGGGGTGAGCACGGAGTTCGTGTTCGAGAAGACCGGCGTGTTCACCCTCTACTACGAGTACCAAGGTGAGTTCTCCGCCGAGATCGACGGTGACGAGCAGGACATCGAGCTCGACGCTCGCACGACCCCCCGGCAGATCTCGCTACGCCTGCTCGATGCCGATGAACAGCGAGTCCGGCTCGAGCGCGATGTTCCCGACGTCTCGTACGACGTCGGCGGCTTTGCCGGGTCGGCGTATCGCCAGGTCGAGATCGACGACACCGGGTCCTACACCCTCGAAGTCTCCTCCGAGACCGGTCGCGACGAGTTCGCCATCGCCGTCGGATTTGGCACGGTGAAGGAGTCGACGCTCCTGTACCCAGCGCTCATCGCCGTGGCGGGCGTGATCCTGGGGTTGCTCGCCATGTTGTTGCTCGGGCGCCGCAAGCGTCCGGTCGCGATTCCGTCGGGGCCACCTGGATCGGGGCCGCCGCTCGCCGGCTGGCCAGCAGCCCCGGTCGGGCCGCCGCCGGCGCCGGTCGGGCCGCCGCCGGCCCCGACCTGGGGGACCGGCGCCCCCACCGGCCCAGGTCCCGCAAGTCCAGGTCCCGCAGGCCCGGGCCCCGCCGGGTCCGCGTCGCCGGCCCCGCCAACCCCCGGCGGGACCGGAACGCCGCCGCCGAGCGCCTGGCCGCCCCCGCCCTCTTGAGTGAACGGCACCAGGTGCCGATGTCATCACCGACGGTCGACGGACTTGTTCTGGCGAGAAGTCCCTGCGTGCGCCCGATGACACGAGACGTCCCATTTGTTACAGTTTCCTTTCGAAGGTAACGGGATCGACATGTAGCCTCGGGTGGTGGCAACCGATCCCTCAACGAAAGGCGGAGCTATGTCTTCCACGCTCTCGATGGCGACGACCACCCACGGCGAATCAACCGACCAGGCTCGGCGCTCGATCCGGATGCTGCCGCTGCTCGCGGCGCTGCTCGGCGCCATGCTCCTGCTGAGCGCCTGCAACGAGGACCTCGAGAACCGCGACTTCGCAATGGTCAACCAGCTCCGCTCGAGTGTCGGGGTGCCCGCCCTGAGCCGGGCGGGCGAACTCGACGCCAAGGCCCAGCAACAGGCCGACCGGATGGCCAAGCGCGGCAAGATCTACCACTCCAAGAGCCTGTCCTCCGGTGTCAGCGCGGGGTGGTCGAGCATCGGTGAGAACGTGGCGGTGGCCGGGTCGGTCGAGGACGCCCAGAAGGCGCTCGAAGCGTCCAGCGGTCACTACGACAACATGGTGAACAGCGGCTACACCGAGATGGGTGTCGGCATCAGCCTCAAGAACGGCAGCGTGTACATGGTGCAGGTGTTCGTCGGGCGATGACCCACCGTTAGCCTCGGGCGTCGTGGCTGATCTGTTGGAGCTCACGGCGACCTTGGTCGACATTCCGTCGGTCTCGCTCGACGAAGGCCCGATCACGGCGTGGCTCGAAGCCCAACTTCGAGCCACGCCGTGGCTCACGGTCGATCGGGTCGGGAACAACCTGGTCGCTCGCACCCGACTCGGCCGACGGCACCGGGTGATCATCGCCGGGCACACCGACACGGTGCCGGTGAACGACAACGTCCCGTCTCGCCGGGATGGCGACGTGCTGTGGGGTTGTGGCACGAGCGACATGAAGAGCGGGCTGGCAATCATGCTGGCGCTCGCCACCGAGGTCGCCGAACCGGCGCTCGATGTCACCTGGGTGTTCTACGAGGCCGAGGAGATCGATGCGTCGTACAACGGCCTGCGACGGCTGTTCGCCGAGCGTCCTGACCTGTTGGCCGGCGATGCCGCGTTGCTGGGGGAGCCCACCGACGGCGCGGTGGAGGCCGGGTGTCAGGGCACGATGCGCGTGCGGATCACGCTGCACGGCGCCCGGGCTCACACGGCACGGCCGTGGATGGGCCGCAACGCCTTGCATCGCGCCGGCCTGGTGCTGACTCGGCTGGGGGAGTACCAGGAGCGGCGCCCAGTGATCGACGGCTGTGAGTTCCGCGAGGCGTTGCAGGCGGTTCGCATCGAGGGTGGCGTCGCCAACAACGTCGTTCCCGACCGGGCTGAGATCGTCGTCAACCACCGTTTCGCTCCGGACCGCACCCCTGAGGATGCCGAAGCCCACGTGCGCGGTGTCGTGGCCGATCTCCTCGACGGCGAGGACATCGTGCAGGTGGAGGAGTGTGCCGACGGTGCCGCGCCTGCGCTGGGCCACCCCGTGCTGGCCGCGCTCATCGCACGAAACGGGCTGGAGGTGCGCGGCGAACTCGGGTGGACCGACGTGGCCCGCTTTGCCGCCCACGGTGTGCCGGCGGCCAACTTCGGACCAGGCGATGCGACGCTCGCCCACACCAAGGATGAACGAGTGGAGCGGGTGCCGCTCGAGCGGACCTACCGGGCGCTGCGCGACCTGTTGGAGTGCGGCGTTCAGTAACGCCGCAGGACAGTGACGACCTTCCCGAACACGCTCACGTCTTCGGGGGGGAACACCATCGGCGACAGGCGAGCGTTGTGCGGGACGAGGGTGATCTTGCCGTCCTTGCGCTGGTAGGTCTTGACGGTGGCTTCCTCGCCGGGAATTCCGGCCACCACGATCTCGCCGTTTTCTGCCGTGTGCTGTTGACGGACCACCACGTAGTCGCCGTCGAGGATGCCGGCCTCGATCATCGAGTCGCCCCTGACCCGGAGCATGAACAGCTCGCCGTCGCCGGTGAAGTCGGCCGGGAGCGGATGGAGCTCTTCGACGTTCTCCTGAGCGATGGTGTCGGTGCCGGCCGCCACGTCGCCGACGAGCGGCACGTTGCGGACCGGACGTCGGTCGAGGCGGGCACCGGAGTTGGTGTCGTAGCGCATCTCCACGGCACGAGGCTTGCTCGGGTCGCGCTTGAGGTAGCCGAAGCGTTCGAGGCTGCGCAGGTGGCTGTGCACCGTGGACGGTGAAGTGAGTCCCACCGCCTCACCGATCTCCCGGACCGACGGGGGATACCCGCGGTCACGCATGAGCCGCTCGATGAACTCGAGGATCTCTCGCTGGCGTTCGGTGAGTGCGGGTTCGCCGCGGGGCTGGCGCATGCCCTGAGCGTACTGGCGTTCGACGTTCGCGTCAAACATCTGTTCGCAGAACGTCCGTTCGAGAACTTCTTGACGGCGAACGTCCGTTCGTGTCAACCTTCGAACGTCCGTTCTGCGAACACCCGTTCGCCAAGTCTGCTCGGAGGGATCCTGTGGCCACGATCATGCTCGAACTCACTCCGGTCAGGCACCCACGCGAGGTGTACGTCCGCCGCCGGCTCGCGGCGGCGCTGGTCCTCAGCGTTCTGGTCGTCGCCCTGCTCATGATCGTGGGCCTCGCGGCCCGCACGCTGTCGGAGTCGCCCGGGGGCACACCTGCCTCTGTCGCCGGGCGAACTCCGGCGGCGGCCTCCGCTCCGGCGATCGATCCGTCGGCGACGCCGGCCCGTGCGGCGCCTTCCGTGTACATGGTTCGGGAGGGCGACACGCTGTGGTCCATCGGGGAGTCCCTCGGGATCGAGCGGGTCGCGGCATTCGTCGACGACGTTGCGGAGCTGAACGGCACCAGCTCACTCGAGGTCGGGATGCGTCTCGTGTTACCCCGCTGACGGTGGGCGGCCGCAGCCTCCGGAGCCATGGGAGCCCGCTAGCGTGATGCGGTGCACTGTCCGTCCTGTCGAGCCGACGACACCAAGGTGGTCGACTCGCGTGTGTGCGAAGACGGCGCGGCGATCCGCCGGCGGCGCCAGTGCCTCGAGTGTCGGCATCGCTTCACCACCTTCGAGCGCATCGAGGAAACGCCGCTCATGGTCGTGAAGTCGAGCGGCCGGCGTGAACCGTTCGATCGGTCCAAGATCGTGCGTGGCGTGGTCGCGGCATCGAAGGGTCGCAACCTGAGCCCCGAGCAGATCGATGCGATGGCCGAGTCGGTCGAGGAGTCGCTTCGCCTCCACGGCCCCGAACTCGCGAGCAATCTGATCGGTCTCTCGGTGCTCGAGCACCTCCGCGGGATCGACGAAGTCACCTATCTCCGGTTCGCCTCGGTCTACAAGGACTTCGGGGCGGCGTCGGACTTCCAGCGCGAGCTCACCCTGCTCGAAAAGCAGGAACCGCCCGCCGGCTGACCGTCAGCCCCGCAGGTAGCGGCAGAACAAGAACCCGTCCTCTTCGAGCACGTGTGCCAGCCGGAGGCCGTAGGTTCCTGCAGGGGCGCCCGTCGTCAGCCGGTCAGCGCTACCACCCGCGAGCAGCGGCGCGATCGTGAGGTTCACCTCGTCGACGAGCCCGGCCTCGAGCAGCGCGCCGTTCAGGTGGGGTCCCCCCTCGGCGTGGACGAGGCCGACGTCGAGCTGCACGAGCGCGGCGCGTAGGTCGACCCGGTCGGTGCCGGCCCGTACGGTCTCGACCGGTAGCGGCCCGGCCGACTCGGTGGTCACCACGAAACCGGCCCCGCTCGTGAACAGCGCGGACTCGTAATCGAGCCCGACACCACGGCTGGTGACCACCCCGACCCGGAGCCCGGGCTTGCGGGGAACGCCATACCCTTCGGCCCGCACCGTCGCTGCGCCGACGAGCACCACGTCGGCCACCGAACGCAGCGCTTGCAACAGCTCGGTGTCGGCGGCGGACGACAGGCCACCGGAACGACCGTCGACCGCGGTGGCTCCGTCGACGCTCGCGACCATGCAGATCTCGACCCACGGGCGGCCGTCGGCGTGGCGGCGCCGGTGGGGGTCGACGCACGCAGCGAAGGCCGGCACCGAATCGGCGGGGATCGGGTGGAGCCGGCGCATCGTGAGCAGCTTGGCATCCCGGGTGACGTCGGTGCGTGCTCATCCAGGCGATGATGGAGTGGGCAGCTCGAGCGAGGGGAACCGGTGATGGAGACCAACGACACCACGAGGACCGCGTTTCGAACGTGTCCGTTGTGTGAGGCCGGCTGCGGTCTGGAGATCACCGTACGTGGACGCGATGTCGTACGGATTCGCGGTGATCGCGCCGACGTGTTCAGCCATGGGTTCATCTGTCCCAAGGGCTCGTCGCTCAAGCAACTCGACGAAGACCCCGATCGGCTCCGACGCCCGTTGGTGCGACGCGACGACACCTTCGTCGAGGTCGGCTGGGACGAGGCATGGGAAGTGGTGGCGGCGGGACTCGGTGGGGTCGTCGAGCGGCACGGGCGGCCGGCAACGGCGCTCTACTTGGGAAATCCGGGCGCCCACAACCTCGGAGCGCTCACCTACACACGCAGTGTCATCAAGGCACTCGGCACCCGGAACATCTTCAGTGCCTCCACCGTCGACCAGATGCCCAAGCAGGTCGCCTCGGGTTTCCTCTTCGGCGGGGCCGCCACCATCGCGGTGCCCGACCTCGACCGGACCTCGTACCTGCTCATGTTGGGTGCCAACCCGTACGCCTCGAACGGCAGTCTGTGCACCGCTCCCGACTTCCCGGGTCGGCTCCAGGCGATCAGGGCACGCGGTGGCAAGGTGGTCGTGGTCGATCCTCGCCGCACCAAGACGGCGGAGGAATCCGACGAATGGGTGTCGATCGTGCCGGGCACCGATGCACTGTTCCTCGCGGCGGTGGTGCAGGTGTTGTTCGCGGAAGGGTTGGACCGCTCCCGGTCGGCTCGCCGAGTTCACCACGGGCATCGACGAGGTTCGAGCGGCGTGTGAGCGGTTCTCGCCGGAGTCGGTGAGCGATCGATGCGGCATCCCGGCGGATGTGATCCGGCGGTTGGCCAAGGAGCTGGCCGACGCCCCGACGGCTGCCGTCTACGCTCGAATCGGCACCTGTGTGTCGGAGTTCGGCACCACCGCGTCGTGGCTCGTCGACGTGATCAACCTGCTCACGGGCAACCTCGACCGCGTCGGTGGCGCGATGTTCCCCCTCCCGGCAGTCGGCGCAGCCAACGCGTCGGGGCAACCCCGGGTCGGGAACGGCTTTCGCACCGGGCGAGGTCGAACCCGCGTGCGGGGCCTTCCCGAAGCATGTGGCGAGTACCCGGTCGCCGCGCTCGCCGAAGAGATCATGACGCCGGGGGACGACCGGATCCGGGCGCTCGTCACGGTGGCGGGCAACCCTGTCCTGTCGACCCCGAACCCTGACGGCGGGCTCGACGATGCCCTCGCCGAGCTCGAGTTCATGGTCAGCGTCGACATCTACCTCAACGAGACCACCCGCCACGCGGATGTGATCCTGCCGCCGCCGTCGACGCTCGAACGCAGCCACTACGACCTGGCCCTGCTCGGCTTCGCGGTGCGCAACGTGGCGAACTACTCCGAGGCGGTCTTCCCCCGGGACGCCGACGGCGCTGCCCGACGAGTGGGAGATCCTGGCCAAACTCGCCCTCATCGCCCAGGGTGCCCCCCCGGACGCCGACGTCGCGCTGCTCGACGATGCCACCGCGGCCTCGATGGTTCACCACGCGGTGGCCGATGTGACCTCGCCGGTCGCCGGCCGGTCCGCGGAGGACCTGCTCGCCGAAGTCTCCGTCGGCGGCCGCCGTGGGCCTGAGCGGCTGCTCGACATCCGGTTGCGCACCGGGCCCTACGGCGATGGTTTCGGGGCCCAGCCCGAAGGGCTGTCCCTCGACGCCCTGATGGCCGCGCCCCACGGTGTCGATCTCGGTCCGCTCCTTCCCCGCCTCCCCGACGCACTTCGCACCCGTTCGGGCTGTATCGAGCTCGCTGCGCCCGAGCTGCTCGCCGATCTCGATCGCCTGGCGGCATCGGTCGATCGCCGAAGCAGCGACGAGCTCTGGTTGGTCAACCGCCGCGACCTCCGATCGAACAACTCGTGGATGCACAACCTCGGCGTGCTCACCCGCGGGGCCGAACGTTGCACGCTGCACGTCCACCCGACCGACGCGGCAGCGAGGGACATCGACGACGGCGAACTCGTCACGGTGACGTCGGTTGACGGTTCGGTCGAGGTCCGCGCGCACGTGACCGACGCCGTACGCCACGGGGTCGTGAGTCTTCCCCACGGATGGGGCCACAACGCCACCGATGTCCGACTCTCGGTGGCAGGGAAGCGACCCGGCGTCAATGTCAATCGACTCGTCGGGGTCACGGCTCTTGATCCGCTCTCGGGCACGTCTGTTCTGACTGCGGTGCCCGTTCGGGTGACCACTCACATATGAGTCGTATGGCCCCCTTGTGCGATCGTGCGACCGCATCGAGTGGGAAACGGTGGTTGGGGAGTGGCACTGACCGCGTTCGGTGAGATTTTCTTGCTCAGGTCCACAGGCTGTGGACGACGGTCCGTCATCCACAGAAGAAATTCACATGCTTGTCCTCTCGTTGCCCACAGGCGACCCCCCGTATGGTCTGCCCTCGTAGCGGCTCACGGTGCGGGGGCCTGCGGATGAAGTGCGCATCTTCGTCGACCCGATGGTCGGGGGATGTAACCACTGGGGCGGCTCGCCCTTGACCTGCAGCCTCGCACCGTGAGCACAACGCTACGCAACGGCGCGAAGTTTGAGCAGAGGGCGCGTTGACACCGACGTAACTACAGTGCTGTAATATCACTACGGGTTGGGTTCCTTGGCGGGCTCGCGGACCCGAACCACCAGATCTTGTGTCAAACCACGGGGGCCCGGGAACCGACCGGGTACCGCCCTTCGAAGGAGTAGCAATGTCGCTTGCGCCCGAGCGCCTGGCCATCGGCCTCAATCGCCTGTTCACGACGCCAGGGGATCACCCCTACGACCAGGTGGCCTGGGAGCGGCGCGACGCCCGCATCAGCAACTGGAAAGACGGCACCGTCGCCTTCGAGCAGCGGGATGTGGAATTCCCGGTGGGTTGGTCGCTCAACGCCACCAACATCGTCGCCCAGAAGTACTTCCGGGGGACGATCGGCACCACGGAGCGTGAGACGTCGCTCCGTCAGGTCATCGACCGGGTCGCCGACACGATCACCCAGTGGGGCCAGCAGGGCGGGTACTTCGTCGACGACGCCGAGGCCGAGACGTTCCGCAGTGAGCTCAAGCTCATCCTCGTCACCCAGCGCGCCGCCTTCAACAGCCCGGTGTGGTTCAACATCGGCGTGAAGGGCGTGCCCCAGCAGGCGAGCGCCTGTTTCATCCTGTCGGTCGACGACACGATGGACTCGATCCTGAACTGGTACCGGGAAGAGGGCGTCATCTTCAAAGGCGGGTCGGGCGCCGGGATCAACCTGTCGCGGATCCGGTCGTCGAAGGAGTTGCTCCAGGGTGGCGGAACGGCCTCCGGCCCGGTGAGCTTCATGCGGGGCGCCGACGCGTCGGCCGGCACCATCAAGTCGGGCGGCAAGACCCGGCGCGCCGCCAAGATGGTCATCCTCGACGTCGATCACCCCGATGTGGAGGAGTTCATCTGGTGCAAGTCGCGTGAGGAGCACAAGGCCCGTGCCCTGCGCGACGCCGGGTTCGACATGGACCTCGACGGCGCCGACAGCTTCTCGATCCAGTACCAGAACGCCAACAACTCGGTGCGGGTCACCGACGAGTTCATGCAGGCGGTCCTCGAGGACGCCGATTGGTCGATGAAGGCCGTCATCACCGGTGAGACGGTCGCCACGGTGCGAGCCCGTGACCTCTGGCGCCAGATCGCGACGGCCTCGTGGGAGTGCGCCGACCCGGGCCTGCAGTTCGACACCACCATCAACAAGTGGCACACCGCGCACGCGACCGGGCGGATCAACGGCTCCAACCCGTGCAGCGAGTACATGCACCTCGACAACTCGGCCTGCAACCTGGCCTCGATCAACTTGCTGAAGTACCTCGACGAAGAGGGAACCTTTGATGTCGAGGCGTTCAAGCACACCGTCGAAGTGGTGTTCACCGCCCAGGAGATCCTCGTCGGGCGAGCCGACTACCCGACACCGTCCATCGGCGAGACCAGCCGCAACTTCCGCCAGCTGGGCCTCGGCTACGCCAACCTCGGCGCCATGCTCATGGCGCTCGGGCTCGCGTACGACTCTGAAGCCGGCCGCAGCTGGGCCGCGGGGATCACTGCGCTCATGACCGGACACGCGTACGCCACGAGCGCCCGCACCGCCAGCCGCATGGGCCCGTTCGCCGGTTTCGCCGACAACGAGGAGTACATGCTCAACGTGCTGCGAATGCACCGCGACGCATCGCTCACCATCGACAATTCGGCGGTGCCGGCGTCGCTGCTGCACGCCGCGCAGGCGTCGTGGGACGCCGCTGTCCGCGACGGCGAGGAGTTCGGGGTGCGCAACTCCCAGGCTTCGGTGCTCGCGCCCACCGGCACCATCGGGCTGATGATGGACTGCGACACCACCGGTATCGAGCCCGACCTCGGACTGGTGAAGATGAAGAAGCTCGTCGGTGGCGGCACGATGTCGATCGTCAACCAGACCATCCCGCGGGCGCTCCGCAAGCTGGGCTACACCGCTGCCCAGATCGACGACATCATCGCCTACATCGACTCGGACAAGTCGGTGATCGGCGCCCCGCACCTGGCGCCCGAGCACCTGTCGGTGTTCGCCTGCTCGATGGGTGACAACGTCATCCACTACGAGGGCCACGTCCGCATGATGGGTGCGGTCCAGCCGTTCATCTCGGGCGCGATCTCCAAGACCGTGAACATGCCCGAAGAGGCGACCATCGAAGACATCGAGGGACTGCACCTGTTGTCGTGGCAGCTCGGTCTCAAGGCCGTTGCCATCTACCGCGACAACTGCAAGGTGGGTCAGCCGCTGTCGACCGCCAAGAAGGGCGATGCTTCCAACGAGGCCGAGACCCAGGCGCAGCAGGCGTTGGCCGCCCTGCAACTGGCGGCCCCGCAGGTGGTGGAGCGCATCGTCGAAAAAGTCGTCCACGCCCCGGTCCGCCAGAAGCTGCCGCGGTCGCGCCGGGCTCGCACCTTCGAGTTCCGGGTGGCCGATTGCAAGGGATTCGCCAACATCGGCGAGTACGAAGACGGCCGGCCCGGCGAGATCTTCCTCACCGTGTCGAAGCAGGGCTCGACGATGTCGGGGATCATGGATGCCTTCGCCAAGAGCATCTCCTACGGCCTGCAGTACGGGGTGCCGATGCGGGCCTTCGTCGAGGCGTTCGTCAACATGCGCTTCGAGCCGGCCGGCATGACCGACGATCCCGAGCTGCGCTTCGCCAGCTCGATCATGGACTACCTGTTCCGTCGCTTGGCGCTCGAGTACCTGACCTACGACGAGCGGGCCGAGCTCGGCATCTTCTCGATCGACGAGCGGCTCCAGCCCACGCTGCCGGGGGTCGAGGAGTCGGTCATCACCACCTCGATGGGCAGCGAGATCATCGCTGATCCCAAGAGCGTGCCGTCGGTCGTCGAGTTCGCCCAACAGATGGAGTTCGGTACCGCTCCCACGGCGCCCAAGTCCGACCACACGCCGTCAGCCGGTGCGGTACGTCCGGTCTACAAGTCCGACGCGCCGATGTGCATGCAGTGTGGGGTGCAGATGCAACGAGCCGGCGCCTGCCACGCCTGCCCGAGTTGCGGCAGCACCAGCGGCTGCAGCTGACCCGCCACCCGGCCGCAGGTCCGGCGCACGAGGCGTCGGGCCAGGTGACGTAGCATCACATCGACCGCGGTGTCGGTGCTGTGGCCAGGGACGGAGGCGAAGGGGGATGTCGCTCTTCATCAGCTACGCGCGTCGGGATGTGGACGCGGTCATGGCACTGCGCGGCGACCTCGAGCAGGCGAACTGCGACGTGTGGATGGACAGCAAGCTCGAAGGCGGCCAGAAGTGGTGGGACACGATCATCGAGCAGATCCGGGGCTGCTCGGTGTTCGTCTTCGCGCTGAGTCCTGCCTCGATCGCGTCGCGAGCATGTCGGCTCGAGCTCGACTATGCGATCGCCACCGATCGCCCGCTGCTGCCCGTCATGCTCCGCGAGGTCAACGTCGACCTCGCCGCCGACGCAGTGGGCACGACGCAATTCGTCGACTATCGCGAGCGCACGACCAGGAATGCCATCGACTTGCTCAACGCCGTGCGGCGAACCGAGGCCGCGCCGCTGCCCGCCGTGCTCCCGGAGCCGCCAGCCGCGCCGGTCACCGACCTCGGCCCGATCCGTGATCGCCTCGCCGCGCCAGCCCTCACGTTCGAGGCGCAACAAGAGCTGATCGCCGATGCGCAGCGACGGATCGACGACGTCGACCAGCACGCCACCTTGCTCACCCTGCTCCAGCAGTTCCGGTCCCGGCGCGATCTGGCGGCGGGCCTCGTTCGCGACCTCGACCGCCTGATCGCCGCCATCCCGGCAACCGACGACGACGAAGCGGCGCCGAGCCGTCGAACCCCACTCGCCGAGCGCAGCCCGGAACAGGTGACGCTATTGCGCACCTTGGCGTCACACGCCAGGAGCTCCAAGCTCATGCCGATCCTGGGGTTCGGACTCACCGACTCGCTCGTCGGCTCGCGCCGGCATCTGGCCCGGTTGTGGTCGAAGACCTTCCAGTACCCACTCGCCGGCCACCTGCAGGACGACCTGCGCAGCGTCGCCCAGTACGTCACGACCACGAGCGACGCCGACACGGTGCGAGCGGGCCTCGCCGACTACCTGCGCGAGCAGGTCGGCGATCGGCTCGGCCTCGACGTGAACGGCGGTGACCTCGGCACGCTGATGAGCACGGCGTGGCAGACGTTGGCGGCGCAGGGCGAGGTGCATACGACGCTGGCCCGCCTGAAGTGCCCGATCTATGTGAACGCCGCGCCCTGGAGCCTGTTGAGCGACGCCTTGCGAGCCGAGGGTGCCGACCCGGTGGAGGAGATCTGCTGCTGGCGCCCCGACGTCGACAGCGACTACTGGCCGGAATCGATCTTCAAACGCGAGCCCGACTACGAGCCGAGCGCCGAGCGTCCCCTCGTGTTCCACGTGTTCGGTTCGCTGCGCTGGCCGGAGTCGTTGGTCATCACCGAGGACGACTACTTCGACTTCCTGTGCGCGGTGGCCGAGCACCGTGATCTCGTGCCCAAGGTCGTCCAGGGGCGGATGGCCGATTCCGCGCTCATGCTCATCGGGTTCGGTCTCGAGGACTGGGACATCCGGGTGCTCCTGCGCACCCTCGTCAACCAGGAGGGAGCCTTGAAGAAGCCACTCAAGAAGCACCTCGCCGCGCAGGTCGATCTTGCCGGGGCGATCGATCCGACCCGCGCCCAGGACTACCTGAAGAACTACTTCAAGGATCGCCAGCCGCCGATCGACATCTACTGGGGCTCGGTCGACGAGGTGGCCGCGGACCTCGCCGAGATCTGGGCGGCCACGCGATGAGCACCGTCATCAACGCGTCCCCCGAGGTCGACGGCGGAGTGGTCGACAACCCGTACGTCGGGCCGCGCAGCTACCGGTACGGCGAGCGGCTCCACGGCCGGGAGCGCGAGATCGGCGAGATCCGCGACGTCCTCATCGCCCAGCGAATCGTGTTGCTGTACTCGCCGTCCGGAGCCGGGAAGTCCTCGCTGCTCGAGGCCGGGTTGCGTCCGGAGCTGGAGCGCCGGGACTTCGAGGTGCTGCCGACCGTTCGGGTCGGCCACGAGATCCCGCCGGCGCTCGCCGGGTTCGAGGTGCGCAACCGGTACGTCGTGAGCACCATCTTGTCGTTGGAGGAACGTCGCCCGGTCGACCGCCAGCTCGACCCGACGGTGCTCGCCACGATGTCGCTCGGCGACTACCTCGCAGATCTCCTGGCCGAAGGTGACGAGGCACTCGACCCGTGCCTGTTCTTCGACCAGTTCGAGGAGCTGTTCACCCTCGACCCCACCGACCAGCAGAGCAAACACGGCTTCCTCGAAGAGCTCGGAGGCGCGCTCCGAGACCGTCATTGGTGGGCGGTGTTCGCGATGCGTGAGGACTTCATCGCCCAGCTCGACCCGTATCTCGAGTTGATGCCGAAGCGGTGGTCGACGAGGTACCGACTCGACCTGCTCGAGCGGCCCGCTGCGTTGATCGCGGCGCGGCGGCCCGCCGAGGACCTCGGGGTGGCCTTTGCCACCGACGCCGCGGCGCGGTTGGTCGACGACCTGCGCAAGGTGCGCGTCCAGCGGGGTTCGACGGTGAGCGAGGAAGCGGGCCCGTACATCGAGCCGGTGCAGCTGCAGGTGGTGTGCCGGCAGCTGTGGGAGTCGTTGCCCCACGGCTCGACGCTGGGCACCGTTTCGGCGATCCAGCTCGCCGACGTGACCGCGCTCGGCAACGTCGACGATGCGTTGGGGGAGTACTACGTCAGCTCCGTGACGGCCACGGCGGCCCGGACGGGCGTGAGCGAGCGGGCGATCCGCGAGTGGTTCGAGTCGGCGCTGATCAGCGAGCAGGGCTTCCGGACCCAGACCCTCGAGGGGCCGGGCGACGACGACCAGGGGGCCGATGTGTTGCGGGTCCTCGAGGACGCCCACGTCATCCGGGCCGATTCCAGGCGCAGCGCCAAGTGGTACGAGCTCTCCCACGACCGACTCGTCGTGCCGGTGCGCGCCAGCAACCTGGCCTGGCGGGCCGCTCACCTCAGCACGTTGCAGCTCGAGGCCAACAACTGGGACAAGCAGTCCCGCCCGATCGGGCTGCTCATCACCGGCGACGCCCTCGCCGACGCCCAGCGCTGGGCCGACGAACGGCCCGACGAGCTCTCCGAGCTCGACCGCGAGTACCTCCAGGCATGCCAGGACGAGGAGCGTCGGGTGGCGCGGGAACGGCGCGCCTCGCGGCGTACCCGGGTGCTCGCCGTCGCCTCGACGGTGCTCGCCCTCTTCGCGGTGATCGGGCTCGTCGTCGCCGTCGCCGCCCGTCAGGATGCGTTGGAGCAGAAGTCGGTCGCCGAGGACGAGCGCGCCGCGGCAGACCTCGCGAAGCAGGATGCGCTCGATCAGACGGCGGCGGCGGAGCTGGCCAAGGTGGACGCCGAGGCCGCCAAGCAGGACGCGCTGGAACAGGCCGCCGTGGCCGAGACCGAGAAGGCGGCCGCCGATGTGGCCAAGCAGGATGCGCTCGATCAGAAGGCGAAAGCCGAGTCGGCCAAAGAAGAGGCGGAGACGGCCAAACAGGACGCGTTGGAGCAACAGGCGGCCGCGGAGACCGCCAAAGCGGCGGCCGACGCCAGCGCGCTCGTCGCCTTCGGCAACGAGCTCGACGCTATCGCGGCGCGCGACGAGGCCAACCGGCAAAAGACCCGGGCCGAGGAGAGCGCCAGGCAGGCGAGGTCGGCCCAACAACAGCTCATCGCGTCACAGGGCGAGATCGTCACCACGTTGAAGAACCTCGCCGCGCTGATGTACGCCGAGCAAGGGTCGGTCGCCCCCATCTACGGCGGCTCGATCGAGCCCTCGAACTGCGCGGAGCGCGGCTCAATCAGGTCGGAGCCGCTGCGGTCCACGCTGGTGGCCGATCTGTCCGTCGGGAACCCGTTCCCGGAGGCGGTCGACGTGTATTGGATCTCACCGTCGGGCGAACGCCTCTACTGGGAACGGATCCCGGCGAACAGCTCGAGTCGGATCTTCAAGTTCAACGAGTGGCACTTCATGTTCACCGACTCCGCCGGTCGGTGCCTGTACGTCGACTGATCGGTTTCGCGTCGTCAGCCGGCGTAGGTCCCGAACGTCCACAGGTTCCGTTCGCCGTCGGTCACCGTGAACATCAGCCCGCCCGGGTCGTAATCAGGCGTCGCTGGTTCGAGCACCACCTCGACGCCGGCCGCGACGCACCGGTCGTAGACGGCGCGAGGTGCTGCGGTGATCACGTAGAGGCTCTGCTGGCCCACGGGCAGGTAGGAGAACTGATTGCCGGTGCGGTGCGCGGAGCCGATCTGGATCACGCCCCCCTCGGGCCACCGCAGCTCGCTGTGGACCACGACCGCCGGGTCCTCCGGGTCGATGACCACGAGACGCTCCTCGAACCCGAGGACATCGACCGCGAACCGGATCGCGGCGAGCGCATCGGCCGAGTTCACGGCGGTCCACACACCACGGAACGACGGGGCGCCGGGGGACGGGAGGGGTGCAGCTGTCACGGGTGTCGACAACATCCACCGATGGCCGAACGGGTCGAGCAAGGTTCCGTGTCGGGAGCCGTGGGGTTGGTCAGCGGGCGGGGCCAGTGCGGTGGCGCCGGCGGCGACGGCACGGGCGAAGCGATCATCGACGTCGCCGAGCTGGAGATGGAGCGTGACAGCCGTCCCTTCCAGCGTCCGAGGCGAGCGCACGTCGATCTCCGGGAACTCGTCGGAGAGGTAGAAGCGGGCCGATCCGATGGTGAACTCGGCGTGACCGAGGCGGCCGTCGTCCATCACGACACGGCTCGACTCGACGGCCCCGAACGCGGCGCCGTAGAACGTCAGCGCCGCCGCGCCGTCGTGCACGCAGAGGTACGGCGTGACGACGCTGCCGATGTCGGGACGCCGATCGAGTTCGGCTGGGGCGGTGGGCGATGTCGCGGTCATGGAAGTGCTCCTGGGTGGGATGTCGACAATGAGGTCGAGCGCCTCGACCAGTTGGGCTCGGAGACGCCGGAGGAACGCGGCACGCGGGGCGCCGTCGTGCATCGGGGCGGCGAGGGACTCGAACGGGTCACCGCTCATCGGTCGTCCCCCTCTGTTGGTCCGCCCTGGCTGGAGTCGGATGGGTCGGTTCTGGATTCGTACTCCGCTCGAAACGCTCGACGGGCTCGCACCAGCAGAGCCTCGGTGGCCGTGACGGTCCGGTCGAGATACCGGGCGACTTCACGGACCGGGAGGGCGTCCAGGTAGCGCAGCGCGAGGGCGGCGCGGTGATGCGGTCCGAGCTGGGCCAGGACCTGATGGGCGAGCACCGCATCGAGCTCGACGTCCCAACGGTCGTCGATCGTGTCGGACCCGACCGCTTGCAGTGTGCGTTGCTCGCGCTCCTGGCGACGCCAGTGGTCGACGAGCTTGTGCCGGGCGACGCCGATGAGCCAGGCGGCCGAGAGCTGAGCGACCGTGCCGCGCTGCACGGCGGACACGGCGGCCATGAACGACTCCGACGTCAGGTCCTCGGCGGTCGCCGCCGAGCCACACCGCGAGACCAGGTACCGGTAGACGTCGGGAGCAGCCGAGTCGTACAGGTCGACCAGCGCCCGGCGTTGGTCGACCGTCGGTGTCGGGTCGTCGCTCACGACCCTCCATCGTCGTCCACGCCCGAACTCCGATGCGCGGATGCCGAGAAATCCGGCCGGCGGGCGGTTGGAGCTCCACTCGCCGACCCGTGCACCGCCAGCGGTTCGCGATGGGCCACACTTCTGTGTCGCAACGATTCGAGTGAGGAGCTGGGAATGACCACACGCCGCGCCGGGTCAGGCGTACTCGCGGTCGTCGTCGTCGTGGCGCTCATCTTGCTGGTCGCCTTCGCCGCCCGGTCCTGGCAGTCGGACGACCCCTTCGATCAAATCACCGCGCAGGCATCCCCCACGACCGCTGCGCCGCCCTACATCGCGACCGCGGCGCCCGTGCTCACGGTGCCTGCTGAGGTTCCGGTCACCCAGCCGCCGCCGCTGCCGACCGTCGCCCCCGAGGCGTACCAGCTGATCGGGGTCGTGGTCGACCACGACATCCAGTTCCCCGGCACCCCGGACCAGCGATGGGTGCTCCAGCTGTTCCTGCGCGGGCCCGACATCGTCACCTATGCGTACGTGAGCGAGCAGGTGTGGAAGTCGTGTCCGGTACCCGGGGAGTTCATGGTCGACCGGTGTGTCCCTCAGGTCTCCTACCAGCCCGAGCTGCCGTTCACGCCGCCGGCCACCGTCCCGCCCTGACCTCAGGCGCTCATGCGGGTCCCCGACCGGCGGCTCCGCACGAGGTCCCCGCCGGGCACCGCCTCGGCGCGAGCCGTGCGCTTAAGCTCCTTCACATGTCCGGTCCGGGTCGGACCGAGATCCTGAGGAGGACGAACCGGATGACCGCTCTGGACGAGGACACGCGACTCGACGGGTTGGCCGCCGCCCGCAGCCTGCGCGAGATCACCGCCCGCGAGGCCCCGCTCGGCGAGGAGCTGCGAACCCTCACCGGCCCGATGGTCGACGCGCTCTGGGAGAGCGGCCTGATGACGTGGCTCAACGTGCCCGCAGCGGGCGGCAGCGAACCGGCGTTCAGCGAGATCATGGAGACCTGGATCGAGCTGGCCTGGCAGGACGGCTCGCTCGGCTGGATCGGGATCGCCAACTTCCCCTCGGCGATGGCCGCGTCGGCCTACCTGCCCGATGCCGGCTTCGCCGAGATGTTCGGCGACCCCAGCCGTCGGGTCACCACGGGCGGGCAGTTCTTCCCGAACGGCACGGGAGTGAGGACCGATGGCGGCTATGTGCTCACGGGCTCGTGGAACTTCGGTTCCGGCTCGGGCCATTCGGAGTACGTGTCGGCCGGGTTCATCCCGATCGTGGAGGGCGAGGCCAAGTTCGACATCAGCGAGATCCGGGCCGCGCTCGATTCCGCGCCACGAGGTCACGTTCCTCGACAACTGGCACGTCCAAGGCTTGCGAGCGACCGGCAGCTTCGACTACTCGGTGTCGGAGGTGTTCGTCCCCGAGCATCGCTGCTTCCCGCTGTTCCAGCGCGTGCCTGCTCGTGGCGGGAGCCCGTTGTTCAAAATGGGACTGATGCCGATCACCGCAGCCGGCCACGCATGCTGGGTGCTCGGTGTCGCCAAGAGCATGCTCGACGACGTGGCCGAATTGGCCCAGACGAAGTCGCGCATGTCCGATATGGAGCCGCTCGTGCGGCGTCCGATCTTCCAACGGAACTTCGCCCACTTCACGGGCATGTGGCGGGCTGCCCGGGCCGGCGTGTTCGAGGCATTCACTGCGGCCGAGCGCGCGGTGATCGCCGGCGACCCGCTCACCCCGCACGTGCGGGCGGGCATGCGGGTCGCCGCCACCTATGCCACTGAAGCCTCACGGGAGATCGCCGCAATGGGCCCACCTGGCCGCGGGCACGACCGCCATCCGTAACGGCAGCCGCCTCGAGCGGGCGTTCCGTGACGTGTACACGGGTACGCAGCACGCCTTCATCAGCGACAAGACCTACATCGATTCTGCCCAGATCTTCCTCGGCGTGATCGACGATCAACCCGGGCTGTAGCCGGCGTCGCGGCCGGTCCGCCCCCTGCCGAACCCCTGCAAAGGTGGCAGCGGTCACAACGTCATCGGATCGACATAGTTCCGTCAATGAACTGTCAGAGTTCTCGCGCTTAGTGATTCTTTTGGTCCTCTATGTATTCGCGCCCAGGGCGCGACACTCAATGAGGACGGACGACACACTCGAGGTGGCACCACAAACCGATAGAGGTGGTTGGGATGAGGATCAAGACAGCGATCGCAGTAGTCGGTATGAGCGGGTGCATGCTGCTCACGGGCGCCACTCGGGCCGGTGCGACCGGAGACGACCTCATCCTTTCCGGATGCGAGGCCCTGGCCGGCGGCAAGACCGTGCCCGGATGGCTTCGTTACATGACGGTCACCCTCGATGACGGTCAGAGCCAGACGTGGACGAACCCCGACGGCCCGAACTACGACGACGAGTCGTTCTCGATCTCGTTCTCGTTCCCCAAGGTGTCGGTCGGTGACCACCAGTACACGGTGGTCGATTCCAACGGTGACCTCGTGAGCACCTACCACCATGAGGTCGATGTGCCGCCGTGCCCGGTCCCCTCGACCGCCGCGGTGACCACGGTGGCGGTGGCTCCGCGGCCCCCGACGCCCGCTCCGGCGCCCCCGACGCCCGCTCCGGCGCCTCCGTCCTCGACGGGTGCGGTGGTGATCGAGACCACCACGACGGCCCCGCCGGTCGAGACCTCGGCGCTGTCGTTCGGCCCCACCCTGCCGCCCGCTGTCGCACCATCGGTGCTTTCGGCCGGACCCACGCTCCCCGCAACGGGACCGAATGAGGCGACCCGGCAGCTGGCGCCCATCGGGATCGGGTTCTTGGCGGTCGGGCTCCTCGCCCTGGCCGCGGTACGGCGAGAGACCCGCCGGCTGTCACCGGCTGCTCGCCGATCGCTCGGCACGGGCTGAACACCGCCGGGCTGCCGCATTGGAGCACGGAGTCGGTTGAATCGGCTCCGTGCTGTTCGAAGAACTGGCCCACGTATCGGTCGCCGTCGCCGCGACGACAAGCCGATCGGAGAAGGCGGCGTTGCTCGCCGGGGTGTTACGGCGATTGGACACGACCGAGATCGCCCCGGCCGTCGCGGCCCTTTGCGGCACATCGACTCGGGGTCGTCTCGGTGTGGGTTGGGCGACGCTCCAGGCCAGCCGGGTCGAGCCCGCTGCGGACGCGACGCTCACGATCACCGACGTCGAACGACGCCTCGGGGAGCTCGAGGCGACCACCGGTGCCGGGTCGGTGGCGAGCCGCCGTGACCTGCTCGCCGACTTGTTCCGACGCGCCACCGAGCCGGAGCAGCGGCTGCTGGCCGGGCTGCTCGGGGGCGAGCTGCGACAGGGCGCGATCGAGGGCGTGATGGCCGAAGCGATCGCGACGGCCGCCGGCGTGCCGGTGGCGGCCGTCCGGCGCGCCGCGATGCTGTCGGGCGATCTCGGTCATGCCGGTGTCGTGGCGTTGGGTGAAGGAATCGGTGGTCTCGAGACCATCGGGCTGGAAGTGCTCCGACCCGTCCAACCGATGCTCGCCGCCACCGCGGCCGGTGTCGGGGAGGCGTTGTCGCTGACCGGACCGGCATCGGTCGAGTGGAAGCTGGATGGGGCTCGCGTGCAGGTGCACCGCCACGGCGACGACGTCCGGATCTTCACCCGCAACCTGAACGAGGTGACCGATCGCCTCGGCGCGGTGGTCGACACGGCCCGGGCGCTCCCCGCTCGATCGTTCGTGCTCGACGGCGAAGTACTCGGCCTCGACAGCGAAGGGCGGCCCCGCGCCTTCCAGGACACGATGAGCAGCTTCGGCGACGAGTCGGGCACCGCCGGCGCCTCGCTGCACGCGGCGTACTTCGACATTCTCCACCTCGATGGCACCGACCTGCTCGACACGCCGCTCGGCGAACGCATCGAGCGGTTGGCGGCGCTGGTCGGCGGGCTCAAATTGCCCGGGCAGGTGACCGACGACCCCGAGGTCGCCGCTCGCGTGCTCGACGAGGCACTCCACCACGGCCACGAGGGAGTGGTCGTCAAGGCGATCGGATCTCGCTACGAGGCCGGCCGCCGAGGTGGCACGTGGCGAAAGGTGAAGCCGGTGCGCACGCTCGATCTCGTCGTGCTCGCCGCCGAGTGGGGCCACGGACGACGCACCGGGTGGCTGTCGAACCTCCACCTCGGAGCGCGGGCTGCAGACGGTTCGTTCGTGATGGTCGGCAAGACGTTCAAGGGGATGACCGACGAGCTGCTGCGGTGGCAGACCGAGGCGTTCCTCGCCCGAGTCATCGCTCGCACGGACCATGTCGTGCACATCCGCCCCGAGTTGGTGGTGGAGATCGCGGTCGACGGGGTGCAGTCGTCGCGACGGTATCCCGGGGGGTCGCCCTCCGCTTCGCCCGGGTCAAGGGCTATCGGCCCGACAAGACGGTCCTCGACGTCGATCGCATCGAGACCGTCCAGGCCATGCTCTGAACGGATCGCTTCTAGACTCGCCGGATGCAGCTCGAACGTCGGGACGGCTATGTGCTCTGGGTCGGTGGCCCAGTGCCCAAGGGCTCCGACGGCATCACGCTCGGGCGGGTCGTGATGGTTCGCTCTGGATGCGAGCACTCCGCCTATCTACTCCGCCACGAGCAGGTGCACGTGCGGCAATGGCGACGGCACGGTCCGATCGGCTTCCCGCTGCGCTACTTGGCGTCCTACACCCGGGGTCGTCTGCGTCGTGAGGGGCACCAGGGCGCGTACTTGCGGATCCCCTTCGAGGTGGAAGCCGATTGGGTGGCCCGCCGCACCCTGATCGCCTCTTCGGTCAGCACCGAGTCACAGGCCGCCGCTCGCCGGTAGGGTCGCTACCGACTTCCCCCGATCTCAACGTCCCCGGGCGCGCCCGGCGACCGTCGAAACGGGAGGTCCCCATGGGCGAGCTGTCACGGCCCGATCCCCGCCCGTCCGTGGGCGACCGGCTCGCGAACCTGCTCGAGTTCGTCGGGGTCACCCGGCTGGCGACAGCCGGCGTGTCGGTGGTGCTCGTGGCCCTCGCGTCGTGGTGGCTGCTCCACAGCCCCTCGCCACCGGTGGAGCGCTCGCTCCCGGTCGCCGGCTCGGACCCCGCGACCGACCCGTCCACCGGTGACCCCACCGTGTCGGAGGCTGCGGCGGTCGAGCCGGCCGCGTCGGCCACGGTGGTGGTGCAGGCGGCGGGAGCGGTGGCGGTGCCCGGCGTGTACTCGTTGCCCGTCGGATCGCGGGTCCACGAGCTGCTCGCCGCCGCCGGCGGCGCGGTGCCGGGCGCCGACCCCGATGCGCTGGCGCTCGCCACCGTGCTCGTCGACGGTCAGCGGGTCTACGTACCGCTCGTGGGCGAGGTGGTGGAACTGCCCCCCATCGCCGGGCCGGCCGGGACGTCGATGACCCGCCCGCTCGACGTCAACCGGGCCACGGCCGCCGAACTCGACGAGCTGCCGGGTGTGGGCCCGGCGACTGCCGCAGCCATCGTCGAGCATCGCGACCGCAACGGGCCCTTCGCCAGCATCGAGGACCTGCTCGACGTGAGAGGGATCGGTCCGGCGAAGCTCGACGGCTTTCGGGCGATGGTGACGGCGTGACCGACAGGACGGGAGAGTCTCAGGGCTCAGAGCACGAGCTTGTAGGCCACGGCGAAGGCAACGGTGGCGCCGAGCCACACCGGGCCGCCGAGCCACGCGTATTCGTGCCACCAGTCGCGCCAGGAGGCCACGACATTGCGGGTGGCCCGCGCCGAGGCCCACGCGCCGATGGCGAGCCACAGGATCAGACTCGTCACCCCGGCCACGACGTAGCGTGGCATCCCGCCCGAGACCGGCACCCCGAGCAGCAGCATCGTGGGGGCGGCCAGGGCCGTGAGCAGGAACCCGCCGAAACCGCGGATCGCGCTGCCCGTCCACTGGATGAGCGCTGCGCCGAGGGCGAGCGAGCCGATGGGAACGGCGAGGGCCATCAAGGGACCGAACCGTCGCAGCTGGTGCCGGTACGCCATGTGCCCGCCGGGCACGAAACGACTCGACGGCTGTTGCAGGACCACCCTGTGATGCTACGAGCCAGACCCCGTACCGCGGCGGCCATGGCCGGTGTCGACCTGTTCGAGCGGGCCCCCACCATCCAGGCGGAGGCAGCCGGGAACCCCGCCCGGTTCACCCTGTTGAGCGACCTCCACCTCGGTGCGTTGGCGGTCGCGGTCTCGCTCGGCGCCTGGGTCGCCCGCCCGTTTCCGTTGCTGCCGGCCGCGGCAGTGGTCGCGGGAGCGATTCGGTTCAGACGGCCCTGGCTCCTGGTGCTCGGCGGGTTGTTCCTCGCCAGCTCATTGGGCGCGCGCGAGCTGGGACGGGCTCGACCCCCCGACCGAACGATCGGTGGCGGGCTGGGTCACCCTGCGCACCGATCCCGATCGTTTCGGCGCTGGCGTGTCGGCGGTCGCCACGTTCGAGGGCCGGCGATATCTGGCCACCGGGTACGGGCCACCGGGCCGCCGGCTCGAACGGGTGCTCGCCGGGGAAGTGGTCGAAGTGACCGGTCACCTTCGCGCGTTCTCGCCCGGAGAGGCCCAGCGGTGGGCGGCACGCCACGTCGTGGGGCGACTCGACTTGGAATACGTGCTCGACACCGAACCCGGTCCGCCGGTTGCGATCGCCGCCAACCGGGTCCGGCGCAGCCTCGAACTCGGCGTCGAGCAGTGGCCCGAACTCGAACGCTCACTGTTCCTCGGCTTGGTGATCGGCGACGATCGGGCCCAGCCACCCGAACTGGTCGACGCCTTCCGGGTCGCCGGGCTGGCGCATCTGACAGCGGTGTCCGGTCAGAACGTCGCGTTCGTCCTCATCGCGGCCGGACCGCTGCTCCACCGGTTGCGACCATTGCCCCGTTGGGTGGTCACGATCGGGCTGGTCGCCTGGTTCGCCGGACTGACCCGGTTCGAGCCGTCGGTGCTGCGTGCCTCGGGGATGGCGATGCTGGCAGCCACCGCGTTCTGGCGGGGGTGGCGCACCGGGCCCGGCCGGCTGCTCGCGCTCACCGCGGTCGGCGTCACGCTGCTCGACCCACTCCTCGTCCGCTCGGTCGGATGGTGGCTGTCGGTGTCGGCCACCGCCGGGTTGGCTGGACTCGCCCGGCCGCTCGCCGCCCGACTGCCCGGCCCCCAATGGTTCGCCGTCCCGTTGGCGGTCACGCTCGCCGCCCAGCTCGGGGTGGCGCCGGTGAGCGCACTCGTGTTCGGTCGCATGCCGCTGTTCGCGCCGATCACCAACCTGCTCGCCGTGCCCGTCGCCGGCCTGGTGATGGTGTGGGGTCTGCCGGCCGGACTCGTCGCCGGAGCGGTGCCCGCAGCCGCCGTGCTGGTGCACCTACCGAGCCTCCTCGCCACCCGATGGGTGCTCGCCGTCGGCCGGCTCGCCGCTCGGCTGGAGCCGGGGTGGCCCCCGCTTCCCACTGCGGTGCTGCAGATCGGTCTGCTCGGAGTGCTGCTCGCGGTCGGAGGCCGGGGCCGCCCAGTGGCTGACCGGTAGGGTCGCCTCCGATGGGTGTCCACCTCCTCACCGGCGACGACGAGTCACTCCTCGGCGCGGCCGTCGGCGAGCTCGTCGCCCAACTGGTCGGGTCGGGCGACCGGACCCTGATGGTCGAGGACCTCAGCGGCGACGACTACGAGATCCGCGCCGTGGTCGACGCGGCGCAGACCGCGCCGTTCCTCACCGACCGACGGGTGGTGGTGGGGCGGGGTATCGGGCGCTTCAACGCCGAGGATCTCACCGCGCTGATCGCCTATCTGAACGATCCGCTGCCCAGCACCGACCTGGTGCTCACCTCCGGCGGTGGGCGCCTGCCCAAAGCGGTCACCGACGCAGTGAAGGCCGCGGGCGGCACCGTCGTTGCCACCGGGGTGTCACCGAAGAAGCAGGAACGGGCCCAGTGGATCGAGGAGCAGCTGGCGGCCAGCGGCGTGACGCTCGACCACCGGGCCGTCGGGGTGCTCTCGGAATGGTTGGGTGAGGACATGGGCCGGCTCCGGGGCACGCTCGAGACGTTGCTCGCGACCTTCGGCGCCGGCACGAAGCTCGGGGTCGCCGAGATCACCCCGTTCCTCGGTGAAGCCGGCGGGGTGCCACCCTGGGACCTCACCGACGCCATCGACTCGGGCGATGTCGTCAAGGCGCTCTCGCTGCTCCATCGCATGATCCATGCCGGCGAACGACATCCGCTGCAGGTGATGGCGATCCTCCACGGCCACTACGTGCGGCTGCTGAAGCTCGACGGGACCGACGCCCGCAGCGAGGCCGACGCATCGGCGATCCTGGGCATCAAGGGGTTCCAAGCCCGCAAGGCGCTCGACCAGTCGAGGCGACTCGGCGCCACCGGCGTGCGCCGGGCGGTGGAGCTGCTCGCCGTGGCCGATCTCGATCTCCGCGGAACGACGACTCTCGAACCCGAATGGGTCATGGAAGTGCTGGTCGCCCGGCTCGCCCGCCTCACCCCCATGGGTGCGGCGCGCCGGCGCTGAACGCGCCAGCACCCCGGGCCGAGCCCGGGGTGCTGGAGAGACCTTGCTCCGGTCCACCGCCCGAGGGCGGGTCGCCGGGCCGACGACGGATCAGCCCAGCGCGTTGACCTTGGCCATGAGGCGCGACTTGCGCCGGGCCGCCTGGTTCGGGTGGATGATGCCCTTGGCGGCGGCCTTGTCGATCTTCTTGATCGCCAGGCGCACCTCGTCGGAGTTGGCATCGGCCTCACCCGTGGCGTTGGCCGCCGCAATGGCGCTCTTGACGCGGGTCTTCAGCTCCGACTTGATCGCCTTGTTGCGGTCGGCCCGCTTGGCGTTGGTCAGGATGCGCTTCTTCTGGCTCTTGATGTTCGCCATCGGTGTCTCTCTCGATCTCCAGCTGTGCTCCGTCGAAGCAAAGGCCCCGCGAGGATATCGGTTCGACCCGCCCAGCGGCCACCTCCGGCCCGGTGTGCCGTGCCGATCGCCACGGGCAGGACGATCCCGCGCCGGTAGGCTCGGGGCCCTGGCCGGCCCTGTGGCCGCTACCCCTCCTCGAAGGTCATGGATCTCGACCGCATCCGCAACTTCTCGATCATCGCCCACATCGACCACGGGAAGTCGACGTTGTCCGATCGCATCCTGGAGCTCACCCACGCCGTCGATGCGCGCGACATGCGCTCGCAGTACCTCGACTCGATGGACCTGGAGCGCGAGCGTGGCATCACGATCAAGGCCCAGAACGTTCGGGTGCACTGGCGTGACCACGTGCTCCACCTCATCGACACGCCGGGCCATGTCGACTTCGGCTACGAGGTCAGCCGTTCCCTCGCCGCCTGCGAAGGCGTGGTCCTGGTGGTCGACGCCGCCCAGGGGATCGAGGCCCAGACCCTGGCCAACTGCTACCTCGCCCTCGAACACGACCTCGAGATCGTCGCCGCGCTCAACAAGATCGACCTCCCGGCCGCCGATCCCGATCGGTACGCGATGGAGATCGAGAAGGTGCTCGGCATTCCGGCCGAGGACATCTTGCGGATCTCGGCCAAGACCGGCGACGGTGTACCCGACCTGCTCGACGCCATCATCGAGCGCATTCCGGCGCCCAAGGGCGACCCCGACGCACCGCTGCAAGCCCTGATCTTCGACTCCCAGTACGACCAGTACCGCGGGGTGGTCAGCTCGGTACGGGTGATGAACGGTCGCATGGCCACCGGCGCCAAGCTCCGGTTCATGCAGACCAAGGCCGATCACGAGGCGATCGAGGTCGGGGTTCGCGCTCCGGTTCCCACGCCTGTTTCCGAGCTCGGGCCGGGCGAGGTCGGCTATCTCATCGCCGGCATCAAAGACGTCGGCGAGGCCCGCTCCGGTGAGACCATCACGATGTTCGCCCGCCAAGCCACCGAACCGCTGGAGGGGTACTCGACCCCCAAGCCGATGGTGTTCTGCGGGCTGTACCCGATCGACGGTGACGACTTCGAGAACCTTCGCGAGTCGATCGAGAAGCTCAAGCTGAACGATGCGTCGATCTCCTACACCCCCGAGACCTCGGGGGCCCTGGGATTCGGGTTCCGGTGCGGTTTCCTCGGCCTGCTCCACATGGAGATCGTCAAGGAGCGCCTCGAACGGGAGTTCAACCTGGCCCTCATCGCCACCGCGCCGAGCGTCGAGTACCGGGTGCACAAGACCAACGGCGAGTTGGAGCTGTGCGACAACCCCGCCGACCTGCCCGCCCCTCAGAGCATCGACTTCATCGAAGAGCCGTTCTTCAAGGTGGGCATCATCACCCCCAAGGACTACACCGGCACGCTGATGGACCTGTGCCAGACGCGGCGCGGTGAGCTGCAGAAGCTCGAGTACCTGTCACCGGAACGGGTGGAGCTGCACTACCTGATCCCGCTCGCCGAGGTGGTCGTCGACTTCTTCGATCAGATGAAGAGCCGGTCGCAGGGGTACGCGAGCCTCGACTACGAGCTCGCCGGCTACCAGCGGTCGTCGCTCGTGAAGGTCGACCTGCTGCTGAACGCGATCGTGGCCGACGCATTCTCGACCATCGTTCATCGCGACAAGGCGTTCGATTACGGCCGGCGGATGTGCGAGAAGCTCAAGGAACTGATCCCGCGCCAGATGTTCGACGTGCCGATCCAGGCAGCCATCGGCGGCAAGGTGATCGCTCGCGAGACCGTCAAGGCCAAACGCAAAGATGTGCTCGCCAAGTGCTACGGCGGCGACATCAGCCGCAAGCGCAAGCTGCTCGAGAAGCAGAAGGAAGGCAAGAAGAAGATGAAGGCGATCGGGCGGGTCGAGGTGCCGGGCGACGTGTTCATCTCGGCGCTCAAGCTCGACGACTGAAGCTCGATGCCGGCAGGGTCGACGTTCTTCGCCCTCCGGGAGCGCAACGGGAAGCTGTTCTTCGGCGGTCTGTTGGTCTCGAACATCGGAACGTGGGCCCAGGTCACGGCCACCGCGTTGCTCGTGGCGCGTCTGGCTCCCGAGCACAAGGGGCAGGCGCTGGGTTTCGCGGTGATGTTGCAGTTCCTGCCGATGCTGCTGTTGGGGGCGTGGGCCGGGGCGTTCGCCGATCAGCGGAACCGCCGGCGCCTCACGATCATCACCCAATCCGCGCTCACGTTGCAGGCCTTCGTGCTCACGGTCCTCGACTTCAGCGGTCACGCCACGCTCGGCATCGTCTACGTGCTCTCGTTGGTGCTCGGCGTGGCCAATGCCATCGACAACCCGGCTCGTCGGGGGATCGTCATCGAGCTCGTCGACCGCGAGCACCTCGCCAACGCGCTGTCGTTGAACACTGCGGTGATGACCGGGTCGCGCATCTTCGGACCTGCCCTCGCGGCCTGGCTGGTGCAAGCGCACGGCACGGCGTGGTGCTTCGCCATCAACACGGTCACCTACTTCGCGGTGATCGGCGCCCTCGTCGCGATGGATCCGGCCAAGCTCCGCGAATCTCCGCGGGCCGAGCGTGGCGGCACACCGGTCCGTGACGGACTGCGCTACGTCTGGGCGGCCCGGCGCGTCCGAATCGTGTTCCTCGTGATGGTGGTGGTGTCGACGTTCGCCTTCAACTACGGGGTGTCGTTCAAACTCATCGCCGACAACCGGTTCGGCAACGAGGCGGCATACGGGTTCCTGCTCGCCGTGGCCGGTTTCGGGAGCCTGCTCGGCTCACTGTTCCTCGCCGCTCGATCACGGGCCTCCATTCGCATCTACCTCGGCGCGGTAGTGGTCCAGGCGTTGAGCTCGCTCGCATTGGCATGGGCTCCCAACGAGATCGTGGCGTACCTGTTGGCCGTCCCCCTGGGCTTCGGCGGAGCGCTGTTCATCGCCGCGGCCAACGTGTTCGTACAAGAGGAGGCCCCGTCCACCATGCGCAGCCGGCTGCTTGCCCTGTCCGCCGTCGCATTCCTCGGTTCCACCCCGCTCGGCGGGCCGATCACCGGGTGGATCGGCGACCACGTGAGCGCCGAATGGTCGTTGGCCTACGGAGCGCTCACCTCGCTCGGTGTCGTGGCGGTCGCGGCAGTTGCCCTCCACCTCCACCCGGCGCCGCGCGGTGGTACGGCGGGCGAGACGACGGTGGTCGATGGGGTCGCCGGCGTGCCGATGCCGAACCGGGGCTGAGCGGGGTTCGCAGCTCTCCGCCGGTTACCGTCAAAGCCCATGTTGCGCGTCCTGCGGTGGAACGAACTGGGGCCCACCGAACGGGCGGCTTTGTGCGAGCGGAGCCTCGACAACGGGATCACCCCCGAACTGCGGGCGTCGATCGGTGAGCTGATCGACGACGTACGCGCTCACGGCGACGACGCGGTGTGCCGGGCCTTGCGGCGCTTCGACGGTGTCGAGGTGGAGCCCGACGGGCTCGCCGTCAGCGAGGCGGAGTTCGCCGAGGCTCGGGCTTCGGTCGGGCCCGAACTCCTGGTCGCCATCCGCGACATGATCGATCACATCCGGCGGTTCAACGAGGCGTTGCACGCTCGGCGGGGAGGATGGTCCTTCGAGTCGGATCCGGGCCTCACCGTGGGGGAGCGGGTCACGCCGATCGCCTCGGTCGGGCTGTTCTGTCCCAGCGGGAAGGCGAGCTACCCGAGCGTGTTGGCCCAGATCGGCACCCCGGCCGTGGTTGCCGGGGTCGAGACGATCGCCGTGGTGGTGCCGCCGAAGCCGGGGGCCGCCGGGCGCGTCGACCCCGTCGTGCTCACGGTGGCCGACGAACTCGGACTCCGTCGCGTGTTCCGCGCCAACGGCCCGGCCGGGGTGGCCGCGCTCGGCTTCGGCACCGAGCGGATCCCGAAGGTGGTCAAGGTGGTGGGCCCTGGCAGCTGGCCGGTCACCTGTGCCCAGATCGAGATGCAGCGGTGGGGCACGGCCACGATGATGGCGCTCGGGCCGACCGAGAGCGTCGTGATCGCCGATGCCTCCGCCGATCCGGTTCGGCTGGCGGCCGACCTCCTGATCGAGGCCGAGCACGGCACCGATTCCTGCACCCTGTTGATCACGGTTTCGCAGGAGTTGGTCGCGATCGTCGATGCCGAACTCGTCCGCCAGGCAGCCGAGCTGCCCGCGGCCCGCGCCGAGGCGGCGCGCGCCGCGCTCGGGGTCAACGGCGGCGCGCTGCTCGTCGACGATCTGGTCGAAGCAGCCGAGGTGGCCAACGCGTTCGCACCGGAGCACCTCCAGGTCGCCGTGGCCGAATCGGAGATCGACGCCCTGATCGGACGGCTGGTGCACGCCGGGGAGATCCTCGTGGGTCAACACACACCGTTCTCGGCGGCGAACTTCGTGATCGGGTGCCCGGCGTCCTTGCCGACCAACGGGTTCGCCCGCGTCTCGTCGGGGATCACGGTGGAGGCGTTCCTCAAACGCACGGCGATCGCCAGGGCGACCGAACCGGCCCTGCGCCGCGCTCTCACCCTCGGTGATCGCGCTCGCCGAGGTCGAGGGATTCCCTGCGCACGCCGCCGCACTACGTCGCCGCTTCCCGAACGGCTGACGACCGCGCAGGCAGTCGCGACGCCGAGTCGTCACATCGGGCGGATGGCCGCACCGTGGGGCCGCACGTTCCACCCCGTGAGCGCCAGGCGCCCGTCGCGGGAGCGCAGCTCGGCGATCGACGCGGTGTCGTTGTGGAGCACCCTGGCCAGCTCGGCGCCCGCACCGAGGAAACGAGCCGTCAACGCCCGGCTCATGTGGCCGTGCGTGAAGGCCATCACGACCCCGTCGGGTGCCTCATGTCGGCACCGCTCGACGAACGCATCGGCCCGGGCCAGCACCTGCTCCGGGGATTCGCCGCCGGGGCAACCGTGAACCCAGAGATCCCACCCGGGGTGCTCGGCCGCGATCTCGGCGCTGCGCCGGCCCTCGTAGGCGCCGTAGTCGAACTCGGCGATCAACCCGGTCACCGTGGCCTGAGCAGCGGCGTCGCCGAGCACCAGGCGCAGCAGTGGCGCGCGCCCGCTCCCGTGGGCTGACGTAGACCGCGGTCGGTTCGTCGATCCCGAGCATGCTCAGCAGCACACCTCCGGCGCTCGCCGCCTCGACCTGGCCGGCTTCGGTCAAGGGAAGATCGGTGTTTCCCGTGTGCCGCCGTTGGGCCGACCATTCGGTCTCGCCATGGCGAACGAGCAGCACCACGCGCGGCGGTTTCCCCGAGTCCATCGGCCAGGAACGTACACAAGCGGACCCGCAACGCCGCACCAGTGACCAAGATCACGCCTCCGGAACCGGCTTTCGCCGTATCCCCGGGAACACCGACGGACTCTCAGGTGTCATACCACCTGAACAATCCGGGCCGTCCGGAGATCAAGGAAACCCACCGCCATGAGCACCGTCTCGACCATCCACGAAACCGTCCACATCCAGACTGGCCACATCCAGACCGGCGACATCCAATCCGGCTACATCCAGACCGGCGACGTCGTCGAGTTCGATCACGACGGCGAATTCGTCACAGCGATGGTCCTGCTCGCGGCCGACGACAACGTGATCCTCGACCTGTGCGACGGCACCATCCCCCTGGTGTTCCAGACGCACGAGTTGACCGACATCCGCCGGTTCGAGCCGGCGCTCGTGGGTCTCGCCGCCTGACGGTGAGCGACGCGGTGCGTCGATAAGGTCGACGCCGTGGCGATTCCCGAAGACCATCCGTCGAGCCGACCGGCTGCGGACGAGATGATCAGTGTGTACGAGGCGGTCGGCGGACTGCCGTTCTTCAACCGGTTGGTCGACGCCTTCTACGAAGGCGTCGTTGCCGATCCCGTGCTCATCCCGCTCTATCCCGCGGATGACATCGAAGGTGCTCGACATCGGTTGAGCCTGTTCCTCGCTCAGTACTTCGGCGGTCCGACCACCTACAGCGACGAGCGCGGCCACCCCCGGTTGCGGATGCGTCACCTCCCGTTCTCGATCGGGCCGCGGGAGCGAGATCGATGGTTGGCCAACATGCGGGCAGCGATCGACACCGTCGATCCGCACCCGGCGATTCGCGAGATCCTGCTCGGCTACTTCGTTCCGGCTGCGGAGCAGCTCCGCAACGACACGGGCCTGCCGATCTCGTCGCGCCCGCCTGCGCCTTCGACCTGACGTTGCCGGTCAGATGGTCCCGAACACGTAGCAGGCGACGGCGGCGGCAGCCGCCACGTTGAGCGAATCCACGCCGGCTCGCATGGGGACGGTGACGAGTTCGCCGAGCGCGATCACCGGCGCCGAGAGTCCCTGGCGCTCCGAGCCGAGCAGCAGCGCGGTGCGGTCGCCCGGCGCGAGCTGGATCCGGTCGAGTGGTGTTGCCCGCGCATCGGGCGTGAGGGCGAGCAGCCGGAACCCGGCTTCGATCAACGGTGTGAGGCCGTCGGGAAACGCGGTCGCGTGGGCGGTCGGCAACGTGAGGGTGGCGCCCATCGACGCGCGCACGGCGCGGCGGGCGAACGGATCGGCGCCGGTGTCGTCGACCACCAGCGCGTCGATGCCGAGGGCGCGTGCGCTCCGGGCGACCGCGCCGAGGTTGGTCGGGTTGTCGACTGCTTCGAGGACGAGGACCCGGCGGGCCGATTCCAACACCCCGGCCAGCGTCGGCGGCGGGCGCCGATGGAACAGCGCCACGATGTCGAGCGTCACCCCGAACCCGGTGAGCTGCTTGCGCAAGGTGGCGTCGCCGAGGAACACCGGAACCTCGGGGGCGAAGCGGTCGACGACGGGCGGGATGCGGTGCCGGTCGACCAGCACCGACTCGGGCACGTAGCCGGCTTCGAGCGCCCGCTCGACGACGAGGTCGCCCTCGGCCACGAACAGCCCGTTGGGCGCCCCCGCTCCCGGTTGCCGAGGATCGAGCTGCGGGTCCCGCCACCGGAACCGCGCCACCCGAGGATCCCCCACATCACCCACCCCCACCCACGCTTCTGATCGCGTTCGCGGGGAGGACGTGGTCAACGAAACGCGCCAGGAATCGGCTGCGGTCCGCGGAGCAGGCGGCCGGGGAGGGCGCCGGTGAACTCGTCGTGGTCGACGATCTGGACCCCGCCCAGGAACGTGGCGTCGTACCCCCGGGCCCGCTGCACGAGCCGGCGCGCCCCGGCCGGTAGGTCGTGGGCCATGCGCGGCGTGTCGAAGCCCAGACGGTAGAGATCGATCAGATTGACGTCGGCGCGGTACCCGGGCGCCAGGCGGCCCCGGTCGTTCAGGCCGTACAACGCGGCGGTCTGGCCGGTCTGGCGGGCAACTACCAGCTCGAGTGGCAACCGAGGCCCGCGTGTGCGGTCGCGGCACCAGTGGGTGAGCATGAACGTGGGCGTCCCGCCGTCGCAGATCGCCCCGCAATGGGCGCCCGCGTCGGACAACCCCATCCGAGTGCCCGGATGGCGCTGGACCTCGTAACTCATCGAGAGGTCGCCGTAGGCGTAGTTGAAGAACGGCGTGTAGAGCATCCCGTGGCCGTCGTCGGCGAGCAGCTGATCGACCAGCAGCTGCATCGGGGGCACACCCCGCTCTGCCGCCCAGGCCGCGACGGAGGCCGTCGGTGCCGGCTCGTAGTCGATCACGCCGTCGAGCACCGGGAACATCCCGCCAACTCGGTCGAGGACGACTCGCTGGAAGAACCCGTCGTCGTCGGGTACCTCGTGGATGAGCCGATCCCGTCGGCCCGAATCGCGCAGCGCCTCGACCAGCCGAGGAAGGGGCAGCGACGCGACCTCCGCGAACGCCGGGTGGAACATCAACGGGTGCAACGAACCTTCGAGGCATTGCAGGATGCCGATGGAGCGACCGGCCACCTGGGCCACGATCGGGAGTCCGTCGCGTGCCGCATCGTCGAGCAGGCCCAGCACCGTGCGCCAGACCTCGGGTGCGTCGTTCGGCTGGTTGAGGTTCACGCTCACGGTCCGGCCGCTCCGGCGGGCCAGTTCGACCATCCACGGCCATTCATCGACCGGGACGCGGGCATGTTCGGGTGCGAACTGGAACACGCCATGGCCGGCCCGCCGCAGCGCGTCGCCGATGGCGAACAGCTCGGCCGCGCCGGCCGTCGTTCCCGGGACGAGCTCACCCGACTTCGATCGGTGGATCGGCGTGCGAGACGTCGAGAACCCGAGCGCGCCGGCACCGAGCGCCGCCTCGACGAGCTCGGCCATCGCTGCTGCTTCTTCGGGGGTTGCCGGTTCGTTGGCCGCGCCGCGCTCGCCCATGACGAACGTGCGCAGCGGCCCGTGGGCGATCTGGGCACCGACATCGATCACTCGGGGCCGGCGCTCGATCGCGTCGAGATACTCGGGGAAGCTGGTCCACTCCCAGCTGATCCCGTCGGCCATCGCCGCCCCCGGAATGTCCTCGACCCCTTCCATGAGCTCGATCAGCCACTCGTGACGGCTCGGTTCCACGGGGGCGAACCCGACACCGCAGTTGCCCATCACGACCGTCGTCACGCCGTGCCAGGCCGACGGGGTGATCCACGGATCCCAACTCACCTGGGCGTCGTAATGAGTATGGATGTCGACCCAGCCGGGAGTCACCAGCCGGCCACCGGCGTCGATCTCGTGGTGACCGCGGCCCGCTTCACCCCCGACCTCGGTGATGCGATCGCCATCGATCGCGAGGTCGCCGTGACGGCCCGGCGTGCCGGAGCCGTCGACCAACAGGCCGTTACGGATCACGAGATCGTGCACACGCGAACCGTATCCCCTCAGGGAAGGGTGGCCTCGATCGCACTGACGAGCGCAGGGTCCTCGGGAGCGACCATCGGGCTGAAGCGGGTGATCGATCCGTCGGGGGCGACGAGGAACTTCTCGAAGTTCCAGCGGATGTCGCCGCTGTGGCCCTCGCCATCGGCCACCTCCGTGAGCGTGGCGTAGATCGGGTGGCGCTCCGGGCCGTTCACGTCGATCTTCTCGAACATCGGGAACGTGACGCCGTAGCTCGTCGAGCAGAACGTGGCGATCTCCTCGGCCGATCCCGGCTCCTGCGCTCCGAACTGGTTACACGGGAAACCCGAGCACCGCGAACCCGCGGTCCGAGTATCGCTCGTGCAGTGCTTCGAGGCCGGTGTACTGCGGGGTCAGGCCGCACTTGGACGCCACGTTCACCACGAGCAAGGTCTTGCCCTGGTGGTCGGCAAGGGACGCGGGATCACCGGCGAGCGTGTGGATGGGGGAGTCGAAGATGGACATGGCGCCATGTTGGCGCACGCTCAGGGAGTTCGGCGGAGCGCAGGTCGATCCTCACTCAAAGTGAACGTTGAACACACAGAGTGTTGTCGGTAGGGTGAGAGGTGCGTCCGGTGGCGGTATCGGATGCGGCGGAAGGACGGGTCCATGGACATCGGGCGACTGACGGATGGCTCCATCGTGCGAGGGACCGATGTCGATGCATCGGCGACACGCGAGCGAACCCGGCAGCGCCGGCTGCTCCGGGCCACGGTGATGATGTCGTGCGCCCTCGTGTTCATCTGGTGGCGGGAGCTCTCCGGCAACCCGATCCAGATCGGCGTGCCGCCGTATCTTCGAGCAGAACCCCGAACTGGCGCTCTCGGTCGGCCTGATGGTGATGCTGGCGTGTCTGATCCTGTTGCCGTTCCTCGGCGCCGGTCGGTCGCCGCACACCGTGTTGCGGCCCGAGGACACCGGCATCGCGCATGTCCGACGTCGTGGGCGCCGATCAGGTACGCCGTGAAGCGATCGACTCGCTCAACTTGTTCCTCGCCCATCGCACGTTCACCGACGAGATCGGCGGCACGCCTCGACGAGGTCTGCTGTTCGAAGGGGCGCCGGGCACCGGCAAGACCTACCTGGCCAAGGCGATGGCGGGTGAGGCGGGCGTGCCGTTCCTGTTCGTGTCGGCCAGCGAGTTCCAGTCGATGTACTACGGCCAGACGAACCGCAAGGTGCGTTCGTTCTTCAAGCAGCTGCGCAAGCTCGCAGTGGCCGAGGGCGGCGCGATCGGGTTCATCGAGGAGTTCGACGCCATCGGCATGGCTCGCAGCGGCATGAACACCGGCTCGATGCGCGAGGGATCACGGGCGTCGTCAACGAGCTGCTCGTGCAGATGCAGAGCTTCGACGTTCCGGCCGGGCCCGCCCGACTGGTGAACGCGCTCGTCGATCGCGCCAACCGTTGGTTGCCCGCTCATCGCCAGCTGCGTCGCCCGCAGCAGCCGCACGGCCAACGTGCTGGTCATCGCCGCCACGAACCGCGCCGCCGACCTCGACCCCGCCCTGCTCCGGCCGGGCCGCTTCGACCGCATCGTCCACTTCGACCTACCCGCCCGACCCGATCGGGAGGCGATCGCCGGCGTACTACCTCGACCGCAAGGCGCACGAAGAGTCCGTGACGGCCGCCTTCGTCGCCGAGCTCTCGAGCGGCTACACCCCGGTTCACATCGAACGGCTGCTGGACGAGTCGCTGATCTGCGCGCTGCGTGCGGGGCGGCGGGCGATGACCACCGTCGACGTGCTCGATGCCAAGCTCGTCACCGAGCTGGGCCTGGCGCAGAAGGTCGGCTACGAGCCGTTGGAGCGCCGTCGCATCGCGATCCACGAAGCGGGCCACGCACTCGTCGCCGAGCTCGTCGGTCGAAAGGTCGAGGTCGCCTCGATCCTGCGTCGCTCCGAATCGCTCGGTCTGGTCGCCCACGGCGACGGCGACGAGCGAGCAGCCCTGCGCACACCGTCGGACGCCCGCCGGCTGATCCAGGTCGCGTTCGCCGGCATGGCGGCCGAACAGCTCGAGTTCGGCGAGGCGTCGAGCGGGATCGCCGCCGACCTCGCCTCGGCAACCACCGTCGCGGCCCAGCTCGTCGGCGCCCTGGGAGCCGGTGGAAGTCGGGTCAGTCTCGAGGCCGCTTCGGTTCCGGGTGCCGGAAACCTCGTCGCCAAGGTGCTCGCCGATGAGCCATCGCCGCGCGGCGGTCGAGCAGATCCTGACCGATGCCGAAGCTGAGACCCATCGTCTGATCGGCGAGCACCGCAGTGCGCTCGATGCCATCGCCGACGCGTTGCTCGCGAACGACGAACTCTCGGGTGACGAGGTGCGCGCGATCGTCGCCGTGCACACCGCACCGGCGACGACTGGTCGGTAGCCCGCTCGCGCTCGGGTGCCGTTGCGGGGCGCCTGTCCGCTCCGCAGATCGGCGCAATGTGCCAAGCTGCGCCAGTGGGGCGGATGATGTCGCGATCATCATGAGCGGACGCCGGATCCAGGCGAGCCTGGTGCCCGACGCGCTCCTGACTCAACCCGGCTACGAACTGGAGGCGCGCTCGTCTCCCGGGAGCGATCGGGCTGGACGTCGGGGGTGATTGGTTCGACGCCTTCAGCGGCGCCGACGATCGGCTGCGAGTGGCCGTCGGCGACATCGTCGGGGGTGGCCACGGAGCGGGGTCGGCCAGCGGGCAGCTCCGTAGCGGGATGCGGGCGCTCGCGGCGCGCTGCGCCGGCCCGGCTGATCTGCTCACCGAACTCGACGCCTTCGCCTCGGGGGTCCGCGGGGTCGAGGTGGCCACCATCGCGTACGTCGAGCTCGACCCGTCGTCGGGTGAGTTCCGGTACGCCTGCGCCGGCCACCCACCTCCGCTGATCGTCGGGGTCGATGGCGGGCGCCGCTTCTTGGACGAGGGTCGATCCACACCACTTCTGACGGTGGTTGATCCGGTCCGCGGCGAGGCCGTCGATCATCTGGCCGAGGGCGAGACGTTGCTGCTCTTCACGGACGGCCTGTTCGAGCGCCGTGGCGAATCACTCGACGACGGGCTGGACCGGTTGGCGCGGCAGCGCGCGTTGCCACGCGGCGGCCGCGTCGGCGGGCGCACTTCTCGACGGCATCCTGTCCGACCTGGTGGAAGCGACCGGGCCGGCCGACGACGTGTGCATCGTGGCGGTGCGGCGGGTGCTCGTCGACGATCGGCGGTTCCTCCGAGTATTCCTCGCCGACCCGCAGCGGCTCGCGCCCGCCCGGCGTGCGGTGCGGGCCTGGCTCGTTCGCCGCGGATCGAGGCGCGGTTCACCGACGACGTGCTGCTCGCAGTGTTCGAGGCGGCCGGCAACGCCGTGGAACACGCCTATGCGGGACGGCCGCGGGGCGAGATCTCGATCGAGGCCTCGATCGAAGGCGATGAAGTGGTGATCGACATCCGCGACGAGGGTTCGTGGCGGAGCCCGTCGGCGTCCGGTGATCGGGGGCGGGGGACGGGTCTCATGCGGGCAGTGATGGACCGGGTCACCATCCACCGCTCAGGGGTGGGCACGAGGGTCGAGCTCCGCAAGACGATCACCGACGGGTGAGCCTCAGGGGTAGTCGCCCTCGCTACGGCGGATGCCGGCCAGCAGGTCGAACAGGTGGGCGACGTCCTGGGCGGGGAGACCGAGATCGGTGAACACCTCGTCGTTCAGGCGTTCGGTCGCCTTCGCGGCCAAGCGCCGTCCCTTCGGCGTGAGCCGGGCGAGCGTGATGCGGCCGTCGTCGGCGTGCGCCTCGCGACGTACGAGCCCTTCGGCTTCCAGCCGGTCGACCGCGTTCGTGACCGACGCCGGGTGCACTTGGAGCCGCTTGCCGATCTTGCCGAGCGGCAGCGCGCCTTGGCGACTGAATGACAGGAGCACGAGCAGCTCGTAGCGGGCGAACGTCAATCCCATCGGCCGGAGGACCTGTTCGACCCGTGCCAGGAAGATCTGTTGGACGCGCATGATCGACGTGAGGGCCGCCATGCTGCCCGCAGTCTGGGTCCAGCCGTGCTCGATCCAGTGATCACGCGCAGCAGCGATCGGGTCGAAGGGAAGGTTGGGGGTGGCGGCCATGTTGCTCGGGAGTGTACGAGGCAGGGGTGGCCGTATTCGGTGTTCCACGATTCATTGGACTTCCAACTATCCGATCGTTGGATGTCCAACTACTATGGGGTAGGTGACGCTCCACACTCCTGTGAACCCGGTCCGGTTCGTGACTGCGGCCAGCCTCTTCGACGGCCACGATGCCGCGATCAACATCATGCGGCGCCTGCTCCAGGCGCAGGGTGCCGAGGTGATCCACCTCGGTCACAACCGCTCGGTCGAGGAGATCGTGACCGCAGTGGTCCAAGAAGACGTGCAGGGAGTCGCCGTCTCGTCGTACCAGGGTGGGCATTCGGAGTACTTCCGCTATCTGGTCGATCGGCTCCGCGAAGTCGGCTGTAGTCACGTGAAGATCTACGGCGGAGGCGGGGGCGTCATCACCCCCGTCGAGATCGCCGAGCTCCACGCCTATGGCGTGGCGAGGATCTTCTCGCCCGAGGACGGCCAGCGGATGGGCCTCGCCGGGATGATCAACTCGATGATCGCCGCGTGCGACCTCGATCCCGCCGACCCGCCGCTTGACACGCTCGACGAGGTCGCCGGCGGCTCCCACCGCGCCCTCGCCCGGCTCGTCACCGCCATCGAGTGCGGCCGGCTCCCCGCTGAACTCGGCGCGGAGATGAGCTCGCTCGCCCGGCGGCGTCGTATCCCGGTGCTGGGCATCACTGGCACCGGCGGCTCCGGGAAGTCGTCGCTCACCGACGAGCTCGTGCTCCGGCTCCGGCTCGATCAAGAGGACAAGCTGCGCATCGCCGTGCTCGCTGTCGACCCCACTCGCCGGCGCGGTGGGGGAGCGTTGCTCGGCGATCGCATCCGGATGAACGCGCTCGGCGTCGGACCAGGTCTTCTTCCGCTCCATCGCGACGCGCGGAGCGTCGACCGAAGTGCCGCCATGCCTGCCCGAGGCGATCGCGGCGTGTCAGGCCGCCGGTTTCGATCTGGTGATCGTGGAGACGCCGGGCATCGGGCAGGGCGATGCCGCGATCGCCCCCCTCGCCGATGTCTCGTTGTACGTCATGACACCGGAGTTCGGTGCCGCGTCGCAGCTGGAGAAGATCGACATGCTCGACTTCGCCGACGCGGTGGCGATCAACAAGTTCGAGCGCCGGGGTGCCGCCGACGCCTGGCGCGACGTGTGCCGTCAGATCGCGCGGAATCGTGAACAGTTCACGGTGCCCCACGACCAGCTCCCGGTCTTCGGCACCATCGCGTCACGCTTCAACGACGACGGTGTCACTGCCCTGTACCAGTTCCTGCGCGGCGAGCTCGTAGACCGAGGCTTGGCGGTCGAGGCGGGCGTCCTCCCCACCGTCGATGTCCGTACGTCGAGCTCGGCGTCCGTCATCGTGCCGGCCCCTCGGGTGCGGTACCTCGCCGAGATCGCCGCCGGTGTACGGGACTACCACGCACGCACGAGCGAACTGGTGGCCGCAGTCCGTCGGGACCAACAGCTCGGTGCCGTCGCGGCGATGCTGCGCGAGCGCAGCCTCGACGCGTCGGCGGTCGAGGCCGTCCATCACGACCTCGAAGGTTCCGTCGACGCTGCCACGCGCACGTCGCTGGCCGAGTGGCCGGGATTGGCTGCCAGCTACGCAGGCGGGGAACGGCCCGCAGCGGCGACAGTCACCCGTGCGTCGTTGTCTGGAACGCTCGTGCCGCGAGTCGCCGTGCCCCGGTTCGACGATCAGGGAGAGTTGCTTCGATTCCTTCGCAACGAGCACCTGCCCGGGCGATTCCCCTTCACCGCCGGCGTGTTCCCGTTCAAGCGCGAAGGCGAGGACCCGGCTCGCATGTTCGCCGGGGAGGGCGGTCCCGCCCGGACGAACCACCGGTTCCGGCTGCTCGCGGCAGGGCAACCGGCGACCCGGCTCTCGACGGCCTTCGACTCGGTCACGCTCTACGGCTTCGACCCCGACGAGCGCCCCGACATCTTCGGCAAGGTCGGCAACTCCGGGGTGTCGATCGCCACGCTCGACGACATGAAGGTGCTCTACTCGGGGTTCGATCTGTGCGACCCGACGACCTCGGTGTCGATGACGATCAATGGCCCGGCACCCACGCTGTTGGCGATGTTCATGAACACCGCCATCGACCAACGACTCGATGCGTTCGAGGCGACCGAAGGCCGGGCGCCCGATGCCGACGAAGCCGCGCGGATACGCGCCGAGGTGTTGCGTTCGGTGCGCGGCACGGTGCAGGCCGACATCCTCAAAGAGGACCAGGGTCAGAACACCTGCATCTTCTCGACCGAGTTTTCGCTCGGGATGATGGCCGACATCCAGGAGTGGTTCGTCGCCAACGAGGTGCGCAACTTCTACTCGGTGTCGATCTCCGGCTACCACATCGCTGAAGCGGGCGCGAACCCGATCAGTCAGCTGGCGTTCACGCTCGCCAACGGGTTCACGTATGTCGAGGCCTACTTGGCACGCGGCATGCACATCGACGACTTCGCTCCGAACCTGTCGTTCTTCTTCTCGAACGGCATGGACCCGGAGTACACCGTGCTCGGCCGTGTCGCCCGGCGCATCTGGGCGATCGCGATGCGCGACCGCTACCACGGCAACGAACGGTCGCAGAAGCTGAAGTACCACGTGCAGACGAGCGGCCGCTCGCTGCACGCGCAGGAGATGGCGTTCAACGACATCCGCACTTCGCTCCAGGCGTTGTGTGCGATCTACGACAACTGCAACAGCCTGCACACCAACGCATACGACGAGGCCGTGACCACCCCGACCGACGAGTCCGTGCGGCGGGCGTTGGCGATCCAGATGATCATCAACAAGGAGTGGGGTCTGGCGTTCAACGAGAACCCGCTCCAGGGGAGCTTCATCGTCACCGAGCTCACCGACCTCGTCGAAGAAGCGGTGCTGGCCGAGATCGAACGGATCAGCGAGCGCGGCGGGGTGCTCGGAGCGATGGAGACCGGCTACCAGCGTGGCCGAATCCAGGACGAGTCGATGCTGTACGAGCACCGCAAGCACGACGGCACGTTGCCGATCGTGGGGGTCAACACCTTCCGGAGTCCGGACGCCGAGGGTTCGGCTCCCGAGATCGAACTGCGGCGGTCGTCCGACGACGAGAAGTACGAGCAGTTGGAGCGGTTGCGCGACTTCCAGGCGCGCCACGGATCCGAGCGCCCGGCCGCGCTCGCTCGCCTTCGCGATGCCGCGCTCTCCGGTGAAAACCTCTTCGCGGTGCTGATGGACGTGGTGCGCAGTTGCTCGCTCGGCGAGATCACCGACACGCTGTTCGAGGTCGGCGGGCGATACCGCCGCAACGTCTAGGTCGAGAACCCTGGGAGGCGGGCCTGTCAGGTCGCGCACAGGCCGGCGAGGCTGCCGATGGCGACCGTGCGGCGACCCTCTCGCAGCATGTGCTGATCGAGGCCGTTGGTGCAGTAGCCGAGGCTCAACCCCGACACCGGGTCGGCCCAGGCGATCTGGCCCCCCGCCCCGTTGTGGCCGGTGGTCTGGGCCGACACCGTGCGACCCATGCCGCGCAGGTGGCCGAGGCCGTCGGCCCCGGCCTGGATCAGTCCGAGGGTGCGGTTGGCGGGCACACCGCTCGTCACATCGGGCAACGAGTTGCGCACGTTGGTGCGGGCATCGACGAGCACATCGGGACGCCACATCTCACCGGGGTTGTGGAGGATCGCCTGGTGATACAGGGCGAGCTCGGCGGCGCGCATCACACCGCCGCCGCCCGGCATGCCGACGCGCTGAACTTGCGGTTGATTGAAGGCGACGAGTGCTTCGGTGGTGACTTCGCCGACGTCGATGGTGCTCACGCCGAGCACGGCGAAGAGCTCCTCGGGCGTTGCCGGTTCGCCGCGCGGCTCGAGCGGCACTGCCACGTGCGGAACGTCGCCGAGCACACGGGGGAGGCCGGCAGGGTCGGTGACGCGGGCCTGCACGACGTCCCGATAGTCGTGCCCGGTGACTCGCTCGATGATCTCGGCGAGCACCCAGTGGGCCGACGACGGGTGGTATTGGTACGCGGTGCCGGGCTCCCAGTTCAGTCGCCAGGTGGCGAATGCGGCGCAGCGGCCTTCGCTCGTGTCTCCGGCGATCGGCGAGAGCGGCGCGGTCGGGAAACCCGAGGTGTGCAGCATCACTTGTTCAACGGTGATCGCGGCCTTGCCGAGGGGCGCGAACTCAGGGACGTAGTCGGCGACGGGCCTGGTGACATCGACGGTGCCGTCGCCCATGAGTGCCCACATCGCCCCGGCGACGAACGCCTTGGTGGCCGAGAACACGACGTATCGGCTCTCGTTCGTCGCCTCGCCGAAAGTCTCGAACGCGACGAGCTCCCCCTGGTACCCGAGCGCGATCTGGACGGAGGGAAGCAACCCGTCATCGACCTCGCGCCGGGCACGGTCGAGGAGCTTCCGGAAGGCGGATCGATCGAATCCCATGGCCTCGGGACTGTACGGGGACCGGATTGCTCAGGGCGGATCGGGCAGGATCGAGGATGCCGGAACCGTGGCCACGGTCGTCGTGGTGGTCGTCGAGGCGAGCGTGGTGGAGACGGCGACGCCAGTCACCGTCGTGGGCGTCGTGGTGGTGCTCGAGGTGGTCGATCCGGGCGGCACCGTAGTGCTCGGGACCGTGGTCGACTCCGGCGCGACCGTGGTGGCAACCAGGGTGTCGGGCACGGTCGTGTCGGGCACGGTCGTGTCGGGGGCGATGGTCTCGGGCACCGTTGTCGGCTCGGGTGGGCGCGGCGGTGGCGTCGCCCATCCGATCGTGCGGGCTTGCGGGCGATAGCGGGCGGGAGCGGGGAAGGCATCGCGGGTCATGTCGCGGGCGTTCTGGGAGATCACGGCGACCAGGTTCCCGGCGGAATCGCGCCACGGGACGAGATGGGCGTGGTACGTGTTCATCAGCGCATCACCCCCGCGAGGCGAGAGCCACTCGCGCGACACGGTCGTCCATGGCCCCCACGGGTCGTTGGCGACATCGACCACGAGGTGGTCCCCCCAGTAGCCATCGACCTTGGTGACCGAGGTCCACACGCCGTCGAACCATCGTGGCTGCATCGGGTTCTCCACCCAGAACCGCTTCGAGATCGCCACTGCGAGCGACGCATCGGGCGACCAGCCCTCGGCCGTGCGGTACTCCGGGGTGGCCGTGAGGTCGCCTCGGGGGATGCGGGCCAGGCGCATCTCGGTCGCCGAGTGAGGCCCGTTGCCGAACCCGCCTTCGCGAGCCAGGTTCTGCTCGAACGTGTTGCCGAACAGATAGGTGAAGGCCTCGTCGGAGCTCACGGCATAGCCGTAGATGGGCGACACCCCGGGGTTCGAAGCGGGCTGGAACGAGGTACGAGCGAGCGATACCGGGTCGTAGGTGGCGAGATACGTCGCGTTGGGGTGCCACCCGAGTCCGTCGCCCGGCCCGGGCTCGTAGCCGTCTTTGACCATCTCGACCCAGAACACCTGCAACCCCGCGTTCGTGAGCTCGCCACCCATCGGCCAGAACCACCGGGTGAGGCGTCGTTCGCCCAGGCCGTTCTCGAACGACGCCGGTCGGTCGGCGGACCCTCGATGGAGGAGTTGGAAACAGGCGCCGTCCTGGATCAGCGCGGCGTTGTGGACGAACACCGCGTGGTCGAGTCGTGTGGCCAGACCGCTGTAGTCGATGAACGTGTCCTGGAACAGCCAGAGGAAGCGCTGACCGCCGAGGGGGTAGACGTGCTGATAGTCGCTGCCGAGCATCGGGCCGATGCGCTCGGCGAAGAATCGATCGAGCGATCCGGCATCGGTGCCGCCGGCGCAGCCCACGTCGACTGCGGTGTAGCCGCCGGAGGTGGATCTCGTGACGTTCGCCCAGGGTGACGTGAAGGCGAACGGCGGCGGAGCATCGACGGGAATGGTTCGGGCCACGACCGCCGGGTCGGCCGGATCGACGACCGGAGGGACCACGGCGGCGGTCGGGGGCGAAGTGGGGGCTGCCGACTCGATGGGCGGTGGCGGTTCGCCGATCGGCAGCGTGGGTGCGGGCTGCTCGGTCCCGCTCGACTCCGACGCGTCGGGCGTTGTGGCGGACGTGTCGGCCGTGGCCTGGGAGGGTCGGGGAACGCGGCTCGGCGCCGTCTCGCCGGCAACGGTCTCGACGTTCGCCCGGGCGTCGGTACCGGCGAGGCCGATGGCCAGGGTGGCGGCCACGACCAGCAGGGCGGCGCTCGCTGCCCAGGCCGATGTCGCAGGTACGGCGCCGCCGTTCGAGCGCCGGGGATCACTCGCCACACCGGAACGTTACCGGTGCCCGACGGGAGACGAGGGTCCGTCCTGCTCGGTCCGTTCGACCCTGACGTTCGTCCATTGCGAAGCGTTCACTCATCTTGGAACCCTTGAACGTGGCTCCCGAAAGGAGTGAGCGAGATGGCATTCACACTTGAGACCCGCCCGACCGATCGGTTCCTCACCCGGTTCGCCGACTGGTTCGACATGCCCGACATGGCCAGGCTCTTCGACCGGCCGATGTGGGCGAACCACCTGCGAATCGAAGAGGAGCGACGGGACGACTCACTCGTCGTTCGCGCCGAGATGCCCGGGATCGATCCGGATCGCGACGTCACGATCGAAGTCGCCGACGGATTGCTCACGATTCACGCCGAACGGCGTGAGGAGGAGCGCACCGAGACCGACGGAAGGGTCGTGAGCGAGTTCCGGTACGGAACGTTCTCGCGGACGTTGCCGGTGCCGATGGGCGTGACGGCTGAGGACGTCGTGGCCACGTACCGCGACGGCATCCTCGAGGTCACGGTTCCCTCCCCGGCGCCGGTGGCCGCAGCAGCCACCAAGGTGGCGATCAGCCGCAGCTGATGGGTGCGGTGGGCCGGGCTGGCAGAGCGGCCCGGCTCACTGCGCGGCACGGTGGAATTGCTCTGTCAGGCGCTTGCTCCCGGATCGGCTGCCGATTCGGCGGCGCGGACGGCGGTGGAGGCGCTAGATTCCTTCCTCGCCTTCCGGGATAGCTCAGCTGGCAGAGCAGCTGACTGTTAATCAGCGGGTCGCAGGTTCGAGCCCTGCTCCCGGAGCGCTCAGAACGGGACCCCCCTTGGGGTCCCGTTCGCATATGGGGCCGGTAGCTCAGTGGTCAGAGCAGGGGACTCATAATCCCTGGGTCGTGGGTTCGATACCCACCCGGCCTACTAGCGTTGAGCTGGTGTTATACCACTCTGGAGGTCCGGTCGAGCCGTTCGGACGGGCTGGAATCCAAGAAGTCGCCAAGAGTGTCGCACCCCTTGGCTACGGTGGGTTCATGGCTGAGCGGAGGCGAGCGGAGCGGGGCGGGAGCGAGCCGAAGCAGCCCGGCAGCAGGGCTGACTTGCGGACGGCGCCGGGTATGCGGGAACGCTCACCGGGCAAATGGGAGCTCGTCGTGCAGGCCGGGCGAGATCCGCTGACCGGCAAGTACCGCCAGGTGAGCCGAACCTTCCAGGGCACGCTGCGGGAGGCGCAGAAGGCACGAGCAGCACTCGTCACCGAGGTGTCCAAGGGTCGGCACTCCGGCACGGGCGCGCTGCTCGACGATCTCTTCGAAGCGTGGATCGTCGAGCTGCGCCGCAAGGGCCGGTCTCCGAACACGATCGACGGCTACCAACGGGTCTACGACCGCAATATCCGCCCGACCCTCGGCACGAGGCCGGTCACGAAGGTGACGACGAAGACGCTCACCGATCTCTACGGAGCGCATCAGGTCCGAGGGTTGGCGCCGCGCAGCGTCTACCAGATCCACGCTTGCCTCTCTTCGATGTTCACCCAGGCGTGCCGGTGGGGTTGGCGTGATTCGAACCCGGCGCAGTGGGCCGAGCCGCCATCGCTCCCGAACGTGACGCCGGTGGTGCCGACGCCCGAGGAGGTGCGGGCGCTGATCGCTGCGGCGGAGCTGTCTCGTCGGCCCGAGTACGCCCGGGCGATCCTGCTCGCTGCGACCACGGGTGTGCGCCGGGCGGAGCTGTGCGCGTTGCGGCGGGGGCGGGATCTCGACCTCGAGCGGGCCCGACTTCACGTCACGGCGTCGGTGGTGCAGCTGAAGGACGTGCCGATCCAGGAGATCCCGACGAAGAACCGGCGAGTGCGCACCCTCGCCGTCGACGAGCTGACGGTGATGATCATCCGGGCGCAGCTCGCCCACATGGAGGAGCACGCGGCGTTCGCCGAGGTGGCGCTCGATTCGGACGCCTACCTGTTCTCCGATGCGGCCGACGGCACCGTGCCGTGGAAGCCGGATTCGGTGTCGCAGTTCTTCGGTCGCCTCCGGGATCGCGCCGGGTTGCCGCACCTCTCGTTCCATCAGCTGCGGAAGTTCATGGAGACCTACGGGCAGGAGATGGGCTACTCGGTCACCCAGGTGGCGCTGCGTGCGGGCCACAACCCGTCGGTCGCCGCCAGGCACTACAGCGGCAAGGTCGCCGAGACCGACCGAGAGCTGGCACGAGCGATCGCGTCGCTGCTCGTTCCCGACGGTGCCGTCGGTGAGTAGCTCGGCGGCTACGCCTCCTCGCCGCGCGATCCCACAGCCCGGCACGGTTGGCGTCGCCGTGTACGACGCGAACTGCTTGTTCTCGAAGCACGTTCGCTACGTGCTGCTCGGATTCGCCGTTCACGGCGTCGTCGGGGCCCGGTGGAGTCGCAGGTTGCTCGAAGAGGCCGCCGGCAGCCTCGCCCGGACGCTTCGGGGTGACTCGCTCGAGGATCTGGGCCGATGGCTGAAGCACGAGACGAACCTCGTGCGAGGAGGTCTCGTCGAAGGGTACGAACGATGGGCGAGCACGGTTCGGTTGCCGGACCCCGACGACGTTCACGTCGTCGCTGCGGCGATCCAGTCGGGGGCCACCACGATCGTGACCTCGAACCTCAAGGACTTCCCGGCAGCCGAACTCGTTCGGCATTCGATCGCTGCTGTCGATCCCGACTCCTTCGTGCTCGCGTGCATTGCCGCGAACCCGGTGATCGCTGAGCGCATCGTTTCGGAACATCCCGACCCGCGCCGCCTGCTCGCCATGATCGAGCAGGAACTCCCGTTGGCGACGGAACGCTTACGTTCCTTGATCAGCTGACGGAGGATTCGGCGATCGCTCGAAGTCCATCGACTCTGCGTCGGTCGTCGGCTCGGAGGTACTTCAGGGCGTCGCTCAATGCGATCCTTCGGCGGTTCCCGACGCGGCTGAACGGCAGACGGCCGTCATCGAGCAGTCGTACGACGTACTGGCGCGAGACCCCGAGCAGGTTGGCAACTTCGCCCGTCGACAGGTCTCTGGCGAACGGCACCACCGTCGGCTCCCGACCGTCACCGAGTGCTTCGAGCACCTCGGTGAGGAGCTCGACCGCAGCGCGGGGGAGCGCGATCGCTCGGTCACCTTGCGGTCCACTGATGACCAGCTTCAGCTCGGTATCGGCGGCATCCTCGAGCAGGAGTGCCTGGACTTCGCCCGCAGCGGTTCGTGCGACACGGGCACGTTCGATTGCTCGGCGTTCGTCGGACACGGTCATGCCTCACCTCCGAGGCTGGATCGATGGCTACTGAGGTATCTTGCCTGAGGTTGCGCCTAAGTGCAACCCTGCGAAGTATCGGGTCGCTACGCGGACCGTCGTAGCGTCAGCGACGGATGGATCTGCCCGTAGCTGACATGCTGAGAGTTGTTGGGCGCGATCCGAAGGGGTGGCCCATGCTGAAAGTAGAGCTCGTGACCGGAGACGTCACCTTCTCCTCCGGGAAGGTGCTGACTCAGGACGACTTCGAGCGCATGGCCGATGAGGCGGAGGTCGCCGAGTTTGACGTCGAGGCAATCGCTGCCCGAGCCGTCCGCCGCGGTCCGGAATCGCCGCTCTGTTGAGCGTCGAGCGTAGCTCGCCGCTCTGAGCCCGCAGATCGCTGTGAAGCGATCTACAGGCCCGGCACGTCCGGTAGCGATACTTCCGGGTGGCCGAGCGAGGAACCGGGGACACGCCCGCCGTCGAGGAGTCTGGTCATCTCGTTGATGGATCTGTTGGCGGCGGCCCAGGAATCTCCTGGCGGCTGCAACAGATGTGGTCTGCTGTGCGTCTCTGGATCGATGGGCGTTGCTGAGGAGCGGGCGGTGATGGGCGAGAGCGTGTCGTTCGAGCGCTTCTACGCCGATCGGTACGCGTGGGGCGTTCGTCTCGCCCGCGACCTCACCGGGGATGCTGCGGTGGCCGAGGAACTCGCCCAGGAGGCGTTCATCGCGGTTCGTCGTCGATTCGACAGCGTCGATCACCCAGCGGCCTACTTGCGGGCCGCGATCGTGAACTCCACCCGCTCGTACGGTCGCCGTCGGGCGCTCGAGCGCCGCCACACTCCGCCGGCCACCGATCCATCGACGCCTGACCATCTCGTGGAGCTGGCCGACGTGCTCAACCGTCTGCCACTTCGTCAACGCTCAGCGATCGTCTTGCGCTACCTCGAGGGACTCGACGACGAGGAGATCGCCGGACTGCTCGGGTGCCGACGGTCGACGGTGCGCAGCTTGATCCATCGCGGGCTCCAGGGCCTTCGGGAGGTGCTCCAATCATGAACCGCGACGAACTCGAAGCCCACCTGAGGTCGCAGCTACGCGAACTGCATGAGTCGCTGCCGGTTGGCGCACCGCCCGTGCTGCCACGCGAGTCGTCGGGCCGTGGCGCCCGGACGGCCTGGCTTCTCGGGGCCGCAGGTGCTGCGGTGCTGTTGTTTCTGGCGGTGATCTGGGTCACGAGGGACAACGGATCCCAGACGGTCCGAACTGGAGAGTCCCCGACGAACCCCCCGCCGACCTCCGGATCAGTTCAGCCGACCACATCAGGCCGCTCCGACGCGGCTCCTGCCGCAACGGGGCTCTACGTCTTCCAGCCCTATGTCGTTGCCGAGACCGAGTCCACTCTCACCGCGGTGCAGACCGGCCCGGGGACCATCGGCGTGGGAGCGACCCTGGAGCGCTGGCAGGGCGACAAGTGGGTCCGGACCCACGATCTCATCGTGGGCGCACCTGCCTCGTACGACGGTCCGACGACCGTCCTTCCCGCACAGACGGAGGTCGCATGTTCCAGCGGTCGAGGCACTCCGCAACGGTCTGCTGCAGGTCCCACTGCCGGCCTTGCCCGCCGGGACGTACCGGCTCTCGTTCAGCGATCAGGTCGCCGCGACGTTCGAGGCCTGCGAATGCGAGCCGTCGCCCTTCGCAGCGCCGGTTCCTTCATCGTCCGACGACGTCCTGATCGACCCGGCAGTGGTCGGGCCCGACACCTCCGGCCTCTCGATCACCGGCCCGGTTGCCAGCCAGCTCGGTCCCGGTTCGCCGATCGCTCTTCGGGCGTGGGACGGATCTCGTTGGAGCGATCCGTTGCCGTGGCAGCATCCGACGAGCTCATCGAACCCAGATACGTTCGACCCGGTCGCCCTGCTCGAGAGCCTGGAGACCTTCGACCGTGGTGCCTACCAACTGGCGTTCCAGCTGGCGAATGACGCGGTCGTCTACGGAGTGTTCTTCATCGATCGCGATCCTGTCGCCTCGGCGCCGCCGACGAGCTCCACCGAACCGTCGACGTCTGCGGTCGCGCCCGCTCGCTTCCTCGGCTCGATCGGAACCTGGAGAGGTTCTCGATCTACGAACCATCCGCACGCCGACCGAGCCCTCCGACCGGCTGCGCCTCGCAGTGTCGGGCATCGGTGCTCCGGGGCTGAACGCTGCCCACATCAGTGACGACGGCCGATACGTGTTGTTGTTCGATCCCAACCTGATCACGATCCTCCGACCTGACGGAACCGTCGACGGCACGTTCGGCTACCGGACCGAGATCGGGTGGACCGGGGTCGATGCTGCGCTCGGGCCCGACGATGTCGTGTACCTGAGCGAATCGAGCTCCGACGCGGCCGGCAACCAGACCTTCCGGTTCTCGGCGATCCCGGCGTCGGGCGCCAACAAGGGCGAACGAGTCGCCTCGGCCGAGAGCACGCTCACGTGCGTCGAAACCTGGTGTGGCCAAGTCGTGGTGTCGTCGACGGGCGTCGGCAGCGCGGCGGCGATCGAGCTTCCCTTCGTGTCCCAGGACGGCGCAGCGAGCGGAGTGCTCCTTCCTCCGCGGCCCACCGCGACCAACGTGATGATCCGTGGAGGAGAGGTCGATCCCGCCTTCTCCTCGGGGATGTCGTTCCTCGACGGCACGGTACAGGTCACGGTGAACATGCCCGACGGAACGGTTCGCACCTGGTCGGTGCTCGCTCCGAAGGTCACGGTCGTCGAAGGTTCCTTCGGCAACTGGTGGCTCCAGCCCGACGGCTCGATCGTCGGCGAGATTCGGACCAACGACGAGCGAGGCTTTCTCGTCGATCTCTACGCCGACGGCTCCAGCCGAGGAATCGAGCTGTCGCCTGAGGCCTCCGATGCGTACGCGGCGCTCCGAACGGGCAACTCGACCACGCTCGTCGTCCAACAGGACGGCGTCGGGGTGCTACTCACCTACCCATGATGATCGTCGAGACTCCTCCGGGTGTTCGACCTCGTCATCACACGTCCTCCTCGACCACAAAGGCGGGCCGCGGCGGCCGCTCCCAAGCGCCCCTTGCGATGGTCGCTCACGTGCTCGTCGTGTGAAGGAGGGACAACACAGGGATTCGCGAAATCCGCCGGTTTCGCCAAGAAATCATCCAAGAGAATCGGCGTATCTGGATGAATTCGGGGTCACTGGGTGAACTCGGAGCCGGACAGAACAGCAGGTCAGGGCACTGGGCGACACGGGGCGAGACGGCGGAATCCAGACTCATAATCCCTGGGTCGTGGGTTCGATACCCACCCGGCCTACTATAAATGAGCAGGTAACGGCCTGAAGTCCGCTCGACGAGGGTGTCAGGAAGGTCCGCACCGTCGCCGACACGTGCCGCGCCGCAGCTGGTGACCAGGCGAGTTGGGTGCGGCCGCCTTACCGGCGGGCGCCCTTCGCCGACGCCGTCGGGGTGACCCCTCGCACAGTCCGCTGGCACGTCAGGATGCTCGACTGCCGGACGCCGCCGTCACCGACATCGGCCCGCGGGTCTCGCTGGATGACCTCGACGATCCGATCGGTCGTGTACGTGAAGTGCTCGTCGTCCAAGGCGCGGCTCGGGGGCCGCGCCTCCCGAGCCTCGGCGGACCAAGCCGTTGAGGAAGGTCTCGGTTCGAACCTCCGTCGTCGTTTGCCTGCGGCACCGCAGGTCCTCGATCCAGGCGTCGGCGACGGCGTGCGGCAGCTTCGCCCGCCTCAAGAGGTCGACCGCCTCGTCCTCGGCGGAGGTCCGAGGTCTTGTGGATGTCCTTCATCAGGAGGACGAGGTGGAGGTCGTCGGTCCCGGGCGATTGTTCGAACTCGGGGACCAGGCGGAGGCAGAACGCTCATGCGTTGGCGGTCTCGGCGTGGACCACGAGGGCTCGGCAGCCGATGTCGGCGGCGAGTTCTGCGGTGCGAGTGATGACGTCGACGAGGAGCGCCGCGCCGAGCCCTCGGCCTTCGTGTTCGGTCGCGACGCCGAGCCGGGCGAGAAGGGCGACGGGTTGGGGGTAGCGGCCGGCGCCTTTGCGGAGCCGAGCGGGCGCCGCGCCAATGCCGATGCCGATGCTTGCCATGCACCAGGCGTAGTACGCGACCACATCGTAACTGTCGGGTTGGGTGACGACCAGCCCGGCACTACAGCGGCAAGGTTGCCGAGACCGATCGAGATTTTGCGCCAGCGATCGCCTCGCTCCTCGTTCCGGATGATCGAACCGACGGGAACGGAAGGGCGTAGTTTTGTACTACAATCAACTTGAAATTGCGCCTTCAACACACCGACACGGAGTAACTGCCGGAGACATCACACATACGGTGGAGTATCTACTTCTCGTCGATCACGAGTTTGAGTCAACCGATCCGCCCAAGGTGCTCGTTCTGGGTCCGGATCGGCACGGCAACCTTCTCGAAGTGATCGGAATGGACGAGGGGCGGTTGTTTCGGGTGTTCCACGCCATGGCGATGCGGCCGGTGATGCTGAAGCTGTTGGATCCGAAACGAGGAGGCTGAACATGTTGAAGGCAAAGCTGATCACCGGAGACGTGACTCTGTCGTCTGGCAAGGTGCTGACGGAGGCCGACTTCGAACGCATGGCCGACGAGGCTGAAGCAGCTGGGATCGAGATCGACGCCATCGCTGCCCGGGCCGTTCGCCCGGGCGGTCGCCCGCGCCTCGGCAATGGGCCGTCGAACGTGCTGCAGGTCCGACTCGATCCGGAGACCCGAGCACAGCTCGACGAGCGCGCGGAGCGCGACCACCGCACGGCGTCCGCGATCGCGCGTGAGGCGATCCAGCGATACCTCGACGCAAGCTGAGGCGAGGTGAGACCTACCGACGCGGTTCACTCGGCGAGGAAGCGTGTCGACCGTCAATGGTGCATCGAGAGATGGTGGGGGGAGGGGCGCGCAGGTCACGATTGTTGTGTCGCAGAGTCCGGTCGAGGAGGCATCTCTGCTGCTTCTCAATGACGTCGCGTCCACCCTCGGAATGCCGCCAGATTGATTCGACCGCGACTCGTTGCGGGTCGTTGAGGATCAGGCGGATTCGGCGGTCGCGCCGTAGCGCTGTTGTGCTCCTTGGGCCGACGTGCCGAGAAGCGCGCCGATGCGGCTCCACGGCACGCCCTCGGCGCGGGCGGCCTCGACGGCATCGAGTACTTGGCGCTCGCTGCGGGCACGGGCGAGCGCTGCTCGCTTCAACAGGTATTCCGCGACGGGCTGTTCGTCGCCGGCGGTCGGTTCGTACTCCTCGAACTTCTGAGCGAGTTCGTCGGCGTGGTCGAGAATCTCCTGGATCGAACGGGGCATGGTGATCACCTCACGAATTTGGGTCGGGCCAGCATGGCGTGAACGATGAACTCGATTCCCTCGGCGGTCGCAACGCCGATCTCGAGTATCCGGGCGGACTGGTCGGGGCCGACGAGCATGGTGAGATCGTCGAGGACGAAGACCCTGACGGGGTTCCGGTAGGTGTGCAGCATGTCGTCGTCGGTGACCCCGTGTTTGCGGGCACTCGCCAGGATGACGGGGTCCATGGACATCAATATACCTTGACGTGGAAACGGGCGGTTGCGGGCCAGACATCGAGGGTCCTGTGAAGGAGGACAACAAAGGGATTCAAAGCGCTGCTTTCGTGGGCGACCGAACTCCGACCGACGTCGGTGCTCGTCGTGAACGCCTCCGGGGTCGCGGTGCGCACGGCGACAGCGTCGCGACAGGACCGGGAGCTGGAGGCTCTCGCTGCGGCGGCTCGGTCGTAGCCCGGTCCCGGTCAGTGCCGAACTCCGAGCATCACGGTCATCATCTGCAACGGCTCGTCACTGATGGACTGCCAGAGGTGGTTGGTGCCGCGTTGGAGGAGGATGTCGCCCGGTTGCAGCTCGATCGGAGGCAGATCGGGGAGATACATGTGGACCGCCCCGGCGATCACGATGTCGACATCGATCGTTGGGGTGGTGTGCCATCCCTCGTTCTCGTTCGGGTCGTGGGGTTGCACCGGTGCGAGCCTGACGTAGAGGAGCTTCCCGCCGCCTCCTCGGGGCTCCAACTCGTAGGGCCCTGAGACATCCCCTCCGCCGTCGGCGCCCGTCAGGCGCTCACCGAACTCCCACACGTCGGCCAACACGACCATGGGTAGGGCCTCGTCGCCCACGACCAAGACCACTGCGGGGTCGCCGTCCTGCACGAGACCGGGACGGCCCGATTCGTCGGTTCCGGCAACGACGCGGCGGACCCAAGTGGCCGGACCGCTCGCCGAGCGAACCGAGGTCGGTTCGGCCGGTGTGGCCGTGGGATCGGGAACGGCCGAGACGCGCACGAGGCGCACCTCCTCGGCGCCTGTGGTGCGGATCCCGTGGGCCTGCCCTCGGGGCACGAAAACCTCGCCGACACCGAGTTCCGCGTGGTCGGCACCGACGACGACGTCGAGCCGCCTGCGGACCACGATGTAGGCCTCGAATGCTCCTGACGCCGGTTCGTCGGGATCGACCAGCCACGCCGCCGTCGGCTCCACCACGAGCGCGTCGACGGTCAGTGACCCGACGCCGTCGGTCGGACCGGCTTCGGTGATCTCACCGTCGTCGACCGAGGTCGCCGGCACCCGAAGGGCCAACACATGACCGACCCGTACCGAACCGCCGTCGTCGTCGACGGTCAGGCTCCGGTCCGATCGGACCCGTTCCCTTCCTTCGTCGTCGTGCCCGGTGGTCACGATCCTCCAACCGAGATCCATCTCGTCCCTCGGTCGTCCTGAGCGGCGAACGCAAGTCAACTCGTGGGCGCGCTCGGCGCTCGCCCCGGTGATGATCGCGAGGTTCCCGCACCGCTTCGAAGTTCCTCCATCGAACCTGACGTGGTCATCGGATCTCCCGCGTTCTCGTTGGTTGGTTCAGGCTCGGCGCAGGAGCGGATCGATCCGGCGGCGGGCGCCGGCGTCGAGCGGTTCGAGCTCGCCGCCCTTGGCCGATCTCCACACCACCGGTTCGACGGTCCAGGCCTCGCGACGGAGCCGGGTCTTGTCGATCTTCATGCTGGCGAGCTTGGGGAGCTCCTCGGCGACGTGGACGAACGAGGGCAGCCACTTGGTGCCCATGTCGGGCTGGGTGCGGAGGAAGGCGTCGAACTCCGCCGGATCGAGGACTCGTCCGGGGTGCAGCTCGAGGGCCGCCATCACCCGATCGCCGACCGGATCGTCCGGCACGGCGTAGATCGCCACCGAGCGGACGTCGGGATGGCGGGCGATGATGGCCTCGACCGGGGCGGCGGCGAAGTTCTCGCTGTCGACCCTCAGCCATTCGTTGGATCGGCCGGCGAAGTAGAACCAGCCATCGGCGTCTCGATAGGCGAGATCGCCCGACCAGTAGGCGCCGTCGCGGAACCGGGCGTTGGTCGCTTCCTCGTTCCGGTAGTAGCCCTCGAAGCCCGACGCCGGCGCCGTCTCGACGATCTCGCCGACGGCTTCCTCGAAGTTCAGGATCGAGCCGCGCTCATCGAACCGGGCCGGCGGGCACTCCTCACCGGTATCGGGGTCGAGCACCTTCACCGATGCCGCCGCCTGACCGAGTGCGCCGTCGGGCATCGACGGGTCGCGGCGGATGATCACGACCCCTTCCGTGGAGCCGTAGCTGTCGCGGACGTTGCAGGCGAAGCGGCAGGTGAACTCCTTGACGTCCTGGACCGATGCCTCGTTGCCGATGGCGAGTCGCAATGGGATCGTGGCGTCGTCGTCGGCTTTCGGCGTGGCGAGGACGTAGCTCAGGATCTTGCCCGTGTATGCCATGAAGGTGGCGTTGAACTTCCTGATGTCGGGCACGGTGTTCGACGCCGAGAACTTCCGGCGGGTCGAGATGGGAACACCCGCGTGCATCGCCGATGCCCAGCCGGTGAACAGCGAACTCGAATGGAAGAACGGCAACGGGGCGTACACCGCATCACCATCGGCCAGTTCGGCGACACCGGCGACGTGCAGCCCGGTTCGAGCCATGCGGCCCTGGGTGCAGCGAACGGCCTTCGGGAGCCCGGTGGATCCGGAGGTGAAGATCAGGAGCAGGAGGTCGTCCTCGACCGGCTCTCGATCGGGCGCCCACGTCGGGTCGGCATCCGCCACCCGTCGGGCGTACTCGGGCTCATCGACGATCAGGACGTGTCCTTCCGGCAAGGGGGAGGGGACGCCGTCGAGCAAGGCGCGCAGATCGCTCGACGTCACGAGGACTTCGCAGTCGGTGTGCTCGATGAGTTGCGCGAGCTGAGCGCCGCGATAGGTCGAGTTGATCCCCACGACGGTCGCGCCGGAAAGGGCGGCGGCGACGATCCAGAAGAAGTAGTCAGGGACGTTGTCGAGCAACACGCCGATGTGCGGGGGCCGGGCCGGATCGTGCAGATCGCTGAAGAGCTCGGCCCGCCGCCGACCTTCGGCCACCATCTCGGCGTAGGTCCACGACGATTGGTCGTAGAGCAGCCCGACCTTCCCCGCGTCGGCGTTCCGGAGCAGCACTTCGGCAACCGTGCTCATCGGCGAATCATAACCTGACGTCGATGTCGAAGTCGGAGTTGTCGTCAGGGCGAGATCGGGCCTCGACCAGCGGTCTCCACGAACCGGCTCCCGGACACGTTGCGGCAATAGATTGACGTCGACATCAGTGTCGACCGACGCCGACCCAGCTCATGACGGAGGGAGATCGGGAGATGCCCGGATCGTTCGATGGCCAGGCGAATGACCAGCGGTCCTCCGTCGTCGTCGTGTACACGCAGCCGTTCCTTCAGGAGCTCGGGTTGTTCGATCCCGAGGCGACCGCGTGAGCGTCGCGGGCGTCCGACTCGGGGTGCGGATCGGTCCGTTCCGTGGTGGCCTTCCGGCAGACCTGATTCGGCGGTACGCAGAGGCCACCAACGATCCGTCATCGGCGACCCGGGCCGGTACGGCCGTGCCACCTGTGGCCATCGTGACGCAGATCTGGGATGCGCAGGTCGAGGGCCGGGGCGCCTTGGTGTCAGCCGAACTGCAGCAGGCGGCCGTCGGCGGGGTCCACGGAGAACACGACATCCTCCTGCACCGCTCGATCGTCCCCGGCGAGCCGCTCGACATCTGGGTCGAGGCCCACGGCTCCAAGCCGGCCGGCAAGAACTCCCTCGTCACCCTCCGGTACGAGGCACTCGACCCGAGTGGGCGGCTCGTCGCTGAGCAGTGGTGGACCACGGTGTACCTCGGCGTGACCTGCGAGACGGTCGGAGCGCCCCCACCCGACCACGCCTTCCCGGCCGACGCCCGTGAGCGCCCGCTCGGCACGTATCGCGTCGAGCCCGACCTCGAGATGCCCCGGAAGTACGCCGAGGTCTCGGGCGACTGGTCGGCCCATCATTTCGACCTCCAAGCCGCACAGCAGAACGGTTTCCCTCGGCCCTTCCTGCACGGGTTGTGCACGATGGCGTTGTGTGCTCAGGGCGTGGTGCAGCTCGCCGCCGGCGGTGACCCTGATCGGGTCCGCCGCATCGCCGTCCGCTTCGCCTCGCCGACCTTCGTCGGCGAGGCGGTCGATGTTCACGTCTACGTCGCCGGAGAGCTCGGCGTCGCGTTCGAAGCCGAATCCGCCGGAGCGCTCGTGGTGGCCCACGGCCGGGTCGAACTCCGCTGAACGGAACCGCATGTGCGGGGATCGCTCGATCGGGCACTGTGGAGGAGCCCGACGCTCGTTCGTTGGTCGCAGACCGCGCGTTTCCGGGCGTTGACCTTGCGCCAATTGGGGTAGCCTCGTAGTCGGCGAACAGTGGCGGATGCCGTGGCTCCGTGCACCCGTGCGTGCGTCGGCTGTCCAGCGACTGGCGTGGTACCAGCCGGCGAGCATGAACAGGTCGAGGGCCTGCTCGTCGCGAGAGCGTGCCTGGAGTCGCTGTCACTGGTCGTCGCCGATGTCCGTACTCGTCGTGCAGTGCGTCGGTCGCTTCGATCAGGACCCGGCCTCGGTCGTCGGTCCAGCACGAGTCGGTCGGCGCTGCCGTGGGTGACGCGAAGCGACCTGCGCGTCGGCGAGGCCGACTCGCTCGGCGAAGAAGGCGACGTGTTCACCCCACTCGTACTCGCATCGGCATCTCGCACAGGTGCGATCGATGACGATCTCTCGGTCCCTCATGCGTGAGTGACAGACGCTTGCTGAGCTCGTAGCCGCCCCATGCGCCCATCGCCGTGGCCATCGGCAGGTTGCGCACGAACGTGCGGAACAGCCCGATCGGTGGCACGCCCGGCGGCATCATCGCTGTCGAGTCGGGCAGCGACTCGCTGTCGTAGGGCGGCTGTACGGGTTCGATTCGGCTCATGGTTCCCTCTCGCTTCGGTGTTTCCGAAATCGAAACACGCGGAGGCACGGTATCGTTGCGGAATCAGAACGTCAATCAACACCTGTCGAGGCCATCGGCATGAACGCTCGACCCCGATCTGTTCCGGGCCGTCCCGTCCGAGCATCGACGACCGGCCGTCCGCTGATGGCCGCAATGGACCTCCTCGGGCGGCGTTGGACGCTGCGAGTGCTCGGGGAGCTGCGGGCGGGGCCGGTCGGGGCCCGTGCGCTGCTCGCGGCGTGCGAGGGTCTCTCATCGAGGGTGCTCTACGACGATTGCGCGACCTGACCGACGCATCACTCGTCGTTCAGACGGACAGCGGCGCCTACCACCTCACCAACCTCGGCCGAGACCTCGGCGACTCCCTCCAGCCGCTCGACGCCTGGGCGCGACGGTGGTCCAAAGCCCTGGGCACCTGACGGCGAGCTGCCGTCGAGGGGGACACCCGGGCAATGCTGTGCGCCCGCACCGTGGGCAGGAGGCGCGAGGCTGTCGAAGTGGGTTCCATCGTCATCCGAGATGCTCGACTTGACGACCTCCATGATGTCGCCGAGGTGTTCCGATCTGCGTCGCTGTCGAACGACGGCGACCGAGAAAGTCTCCTGCTCACCCGGATTCCTCGAGTTCAGCGATGGTGCAATCGTTGCGGGGCGGGTGCGACTCGCCGAGATCGACGGGGTCATCGTCGACTTTGCGACCGGCCTCCAAGCAGGTAGCGCAGTTGAGGTCGAGGACCTGTTCGTCGCCCCCGACGGATGCGCAAAGAGATCACGACTCGTCTCGTCGCCGACTTGGTCGAGCGCTCGGGGCTGCGGACACGACGACCTCGTCGTCACTGCCAATCCGCACGCCATGGCCTTCTACCTGAAGGTCGGGTTCCGGGGATGGGAAGAAGTCGAGACCGAATTCGGTGCCGGAGAACGATGTAACTGCACCTGGGACGTGATCGCGCAACCGCCCATCCGCTAGTTCGCCCGGGTGCCGGCATTTCGCCGGCGGTTCCCTACGGCGGCTGCAACAGATGTGGTCTGCTGTGCGTCTCTTGATCGATGGGCGTTACGGAGGGACGGGCGGTGATGCAGGAGGCCGTGACGTTCGAACGCTTCTACGCCGACCGCTACGCATGGGCCGTCCGCCTGGCGCGTGACCTCACGGGGGATGCGGCCGTGGCCGAGGAGCTGGCCCAGGAAGCATTCATTGCAGTCCGCCGCCGGTTCGCCGACGTCGATCATCCTGCGTCATACCTCAGGGCGGTGATCGTGAACGCCGCCCGTTCCTACGGTCGGCGCCGGTTGCTCGAGCGGCGCCACGCGCCGTCGGCGCCCGACCCCTCGACACCTGAGCATCTCGTCGAGTTGGCCGACGTGCTCAACGGCCTGCCGCTTCGTCAACGCTCCGCCATCGTCCTGCGCTACCTCGAAGGACTCGACGACGACGAGATCGCCGGCCTGCTCGGTTGCCGACGCTCGACGGTTCGCAGCTTGGTCCATCGGGGCCTGCACGATCTTCGGGAGGTGCTTGGAACATGAGCGACAACGAGCTCGAAGACCGTCTCCGGTCGCAGCTCCGCGCACTCCACGAGTCGCTGCCGGTGGGTGCGCCACCCGCGCTGCCGCGCCGCCCGACAGGTCGTGGCGCCCGACGCGCGTGGATTTCCGGGGCTGTTGGCGCCGCGGTGCTGTTGCTCGTGGCGCTGATCTGGATCGCGATGGACGAAGGGTCCGAGACAGTTCGAACTGAAGAGCCCCCGACGGATCTCGCGCCGACCTCCGGACCACTTCCGCCGACCACATCAGGCCGACCCAAGGCCGCTCCCGCAGCGACGGGGCTCTACATCTTCCAGCCGTATGTCGTTGCCGGTATCGAGTCCACCCTCACCGCAGTGCAGACCGGCCCAGGGATCATCGGCGTGGGAGCGACCTTGGATCGCTGGCAGGGTGACGAGTGGACCCGAACCTACGATCTCATCGTGGGCGCGCCTGCCTCCTACGACGGTCCGACGACGGTCCTGCCCGCACAGACCGAGGTAGCGATGTTCCCGCGGTCGAGGCACTCCGCAACGGTCTGTTACAGGTCCCGGTGCCCTCCTTGACCGCCGGGACGTACCGGCTTTCGTTCAGTGGTCAGGTCGCTGCGACGTTCGACGTCTGTGACTGCGAGCCGTCGCCGTTCTCCGCGCCGGTTCCGTCATCACCGGACGACGTTCTGATCGACCCGGCAGTGGTCGGCACCGACACGTCCGCCCTCTCGACCACCCGCCCGGTGGCAGGCCAGTTCGGTCCAGGCTCGCCGATCGCGATCCGTCGGTGGGACGGATCTCGCTGGAGCGATCCGCTGCCATGGCAGCCGCCGACGAACCCATCGAACCCCGACACGCTCGACCCCGTAGCGCTGCTCGAGAGCTTGGCGACTTTCGACCGCGGCACGTACCAACTCGCGTTCCAACAGGCGACTGATGGGGTCGTCTACGGAGTGTTCTTCATCGACCGCGATCCTGCCGCTCCGGCGGGGCCGACGGGTTCGACCGCAACCTCGACGTCAACGGTGTCCCCGGACGTCAGGTCCGCTCGATCGGAACCCGGTGAGGTCCTCGATCTACGAACCATCCGAACGTCGACCGAACCCTCAGATCGCCTGCGCCTCGCAGTCTCGGGCATCGGTGCTCCCGGGTTGAATGCGGCCCATATCAGTGGCGACGGCCGATACGTGTTGTTGTTCGCGCCCAACGTGATCACGATCCTCCGACCCGACGGCACCATCGACGGCACGTTCAGCTACCGGACCGACGGCATCTGGACAGGTATCGAAGCGACGCTCGGACCGGACGATGTCGTGTACCTCAGCGAGTCGAGCTTCGACGAAGCTGGCAACGAGACCTTTCGATTCTCGGCGATCCCTGCCTCGGGTGCCAACAAGGGCGAACGAGTCGCCTCGGCCCTGGGCACGCTCCCGTGCGTCGAAACGTGGTGCGGTCAAGTCGTGGTGTCGCCCACGGGCGTCGGCAGCGCGGCGGCGGTCGAGCTCCCGTTCGTCTCGCAGGACGGCGCGCCGAGCGGAGCGCGCCTTGCGCCGCTGCCAACGGCGAGCACCGTCATGATCCGTGGAGGAGAGGTCGATCCCGCCTTCCCATCGGGGATGTCGTTCGTCGACGGCACCGCCCTGATCACCGTGACCATGCCCGACGGAACGGTTCGCACGTGGTCGGTGCTCGCCCCGAAGGTCACGGTCGTCGAAGGAACATTCGGCGACTGGTGGCTCCAGCCCGACGGTTCGATCGTCGGTCAGATCCGCACCAACGACGAGCGACGGTTTCTCGTCGATCTCTACGCCGATGGCTCGAGCCGAGGAATCGAGCTGTCGCCCGAGGCCTCCGATGCCTACGCCGCGCTCCGAACCGGCAACTCGACCACCCTCGTCGTCCAACGAGAAGGTGTCGGGCTACTGCTCACCTACCCCGGATAATCGGCGGAGCCGCAACTCTGTGCGGCCAACCGGACCTGCCCACAGACGGCCAGCCACAACTCCAACAGTTCGCTGCGTCCCTCGCCGCCGACGTCACCGAGGGACGCCTCCCCGCTGACACCGATACCGACCAGCTCGCATAGACCATCATCGCCGCCGCCGTGTTCGCTCAAGCCTTCCCCCAGTTCGGCACCTCCTCACCGGCACGACCCCCGACGACGCCGACTTCGTCGCCGCCCGCAGCCAACACATGGCATGGCTCGGCGACCTCATCACACAGAAGGCCATCACAACCCCCCGGGGCCCGGCGAAGAGCCTCGCGGAGCTCGCTCCCGTTCGGCCGAAGTCTGAGCCGCCGACTGATGGCGGAAGGTGCGACCTTTGACAGGGAGAGCGAGGCGTGCTGTGGCCCCTTGAGGAGCGCTCTCCCAACCCGCCGCACTTACGTTGCCCAGTACGTCGACGTGTACCACGTGCGCAACGGAAAGGCCACTGAGCATTGGCATCTCGTCGTCGATCCGAAGGCCGACGCCGAGTTCTTCGCTGGTTGAGGCGGTTACGCACCACGTGCGAGCTCCCTGTAGCGACCTCGCTGACGGGATGAACGTACTCGGGCAGGTCGAGAGCACTCGGCCTGAGTTCGTGCCCGGCCGCGCTCAGCCAGCGCGGGCGTGCTTTCGTCGATGTGGCGCTTTCCGGCAGCGCACGCCGTCGACGCGCTCGATATCAGCCACATTCCGACGAAGAGGCGCGGGCCGTCGCACGCCGCACTTCGGCCCTTCCGGTGCGCTATCGGCGCGGTGAAGCCTTGGTTCCCGCCCTCGCGTGGGGCTGGGTCACCAGGGAGGCCGCCATGGCCACGACCACGACCACCACCGTCGAGCTCGTCCGCTGCGACGAGCCGTTAGGGGAGCCTGGAACGCAACCCCGCCGCCAACGTGCGCCGCCCGAAGGTCGACGTGGAGTCACGCACACTCGGCTTGGACCGCAATGAACTCGGCGCCCTGGTCGTCCAAGCCGGGCTCGGCTCGGCACGTGACCATGGGTTGATCTCGCTACTGGCGTTGAACGGTCTGCGGATCAGCGAGGCTCTCGGCGCCGACATCGAGTCGATGGACATGGATCGCGGGCATCGGACGTTGGAGATCGTGCGCAAGGGCGGCAAGCACGTCATCACGGCACCTTCTTCTTGGGACGCGTGGTCGACTTCGGTTTCCGGGTTCCAGTCCATTCGACGCTGGCGTCGAACCATGGTTGAAGCTCGGTGGTCCGTACGAGGAGCCAAGCGGGCACCGCAACGAAATCGCGCATGACCCGCCCGTGCTGTTCAACGATGTGGCCGTCGTAGCTGCTCAGGAACTCGGCCTGACGGTCGGCCGGCAGGGCAAGTGCCATCGTGCCGCCGGCGTCGAGGAAACTGAACATGTGGCCGTTGCGCGAGGTGTACGGCGTCGTCACGCCCTTACGTTCGGCGTGAGGGTTTCCGGCGACGACCGATTCGTACAGCTGCAGTGCCCGCTCGGGACCCTCGTACGTCTTCTTCACGGTCAACGACTCCTCACGACTCGGATAGCTCCGACAGGAACAAGTCTGCCCGCTTTGCGGGCGTCGCCACGCCGCAGCCCGCCGACCAGCGAGCACGCCTTGTAAAGGCGCCGGGCATTCTCGAGCGCGCCACACACGGCAGATCGCCGGGTATGGGTGGTGCGAACGAGCCAGCAGTCGTGCGATATCGACTGGCTCCCATCGGCGATGCGGGGCAGTCAAGCAGCAGGTGGCGCCTCGAGCCCTCCACCGGTGTCTGGGCTCATCTCGAGACAAGAGCGAGGGGGCGTTGGCGAAGGACTCGTTCGGCTTCATTGCTCATCAGCCGGACGATGTCTGCGGCTGGCCGGACAGCATCGATGGAACCCGCGGACTGCCCCATGAAGACAGGGAGGCCGGGCGTCACGTTGTCGCTTTGACGGCGGAGATCCGCCTCGCGTTCGGCCCACTCGTCCGTAAACGCATCGCGCCGGACACGCGCCCCGATGTCTGATGGCCAAGGCATCCCAGACGCGATGTCGTAGGCGCGGGTGAACACTGTGTCACCTCCATCGCTCGCGACGATTGCCGCCTTGTAGTCGTCGTCAACTTCGATGGCTTCTGGCGTCGCGAGAAAGGCGGTTCCGAGCCAGGCGCCATCGGCACCAGCAAGCAACGCGGCCGCCAGTGCGCGCCCACTCGATATACCTCCAGCGGCAAGCAACGCCACGTTTGGGTATCGCTCGGCGATCCCGACCAGGAGTGGGAAGAGACCCATGGTGCCTGTGTGACCTCCCGCCTCGGTGCCCTGAGCGACCAGGACATCAGCACCGGCCTCGACAGCGAGATCGGCATCCTCGAAACTCTGGGCCTGACAGATGAGCCGTAGGCCCGCGTCTTTCACCCGGCGAGCCCAACCGCCCGGATCCGAGAAGGAAAGCGCGATGGCCTCGGGACGAGCGTCGAGCGCAGCCTGAAAGTGTCCTTCGGTGAAGGACAGGAACGGGGTGATGAACCCGATCGCGAACGGGCGATCAGTCAGGTCCCGCACCAGTGCGGCCTGCGCGGTCACCCAGCCGGGCCCTTCGGCATGGAGGCCGCCAAACGAGCCCATGCCTCCTGCTGCGGCCACGCCAGCGGCCAGCGTCGCTCCACTGTGCATCGCCATCGGTGCAGACATGATCGGGTGTTGAAGGCCGAACATCTCAGTGAAGCGGGTGCGGATCATGCGTCGATGGTAGGTGGCGAGGCCGTCGCAGTGGACTCCAGCATCCTCGCCGAAGTGCCGGTAGCCATGTCCGGTATCAGCGTTCAGGCCCCCTTCGGCCAGGCCAACCACTCCACTTCGGCCCAAGCAGGCGCGCTCGTGTTCAAGCCGCGAGCTCGCAACCGCAGCTACCGCCGGTGGGCGCGATCCGAGTGGCGATCCCGCGCGCCAACCGCGCCGGGGTTCGCCGGGCGCGCAGGAGGGAACTCGTGCTCGGCGATCTCGCGCACGTCGGAAGCGCCATTGGGCGACCGTCTTCATGCTCGTGGCCGGGGATGGCGATGAGCGCCGGGTGGTGTAGGATTGGTGTATGTCACGCACCAACATCGACCTCGACGACGACGCGTGCCAGGCAGTCATGGAGCGCTACCACCTGAGTTCCAAACGCGAAGCCGTCAACCTGGCCCTGCGCCGACTCGCCGCGGAACCGCTCGATCTCGACGACGCTCGGCGTCTGCGCGGTTCGGGATGGGACGGTGACCTCGACCAGATGAGGGCCAGCCGAGCCGGATGATCATCATCGACACCTCGGCCTGGATCGAGTTCCTCCGCGACACCGGATCCAAGGTGTGCAACACCGTCGACGATCTCCTCGGCGCCGACCTCGCCATCTGCGACGCCATCAGCATGGAGGTACTGGCTGGCGCCCGCAACGAACAGCACCTCGCCGAACTACGCGGCCTGCTTGCCCGGGCCACGCTCGTGCCGATCCTCGCCGAGGACTACGACCAGGCCGCCGCTCTCTACCGAACATGCCGTCGCGAGGGCGAGACCGTTCGCAAGCTCATCGACTGCCTGATCGCCGCGGTCGCCATCCGCGCGAACGCACCGGTCCTCCACGCCGACAACGACTTCGCAGCGCTCGCCCGACACACACCACTCACGGCGCACGCCGACTCAGTCAACTAGCTCACCCAGATTGCGCTCACCACGCGATCCCGCCCGACGCGCCCGACGCGCCGTAGCGGTTGGCGACGATGTACAACGTCTGGCTGTCGTCACCGCCCAGCATGCACCCGAAGCAGCCGCGGTCGACCTCGATCTCGCCCAGCACCGTGCCACCCACGGCCACCCGTGCACATCGCCGCCCCGGCAGGCTCGCGTACCAGAACATCCCTTCCGCATCGGCGCAGATGCCGTCGGGAGCCGAGCCCGGACCGAGGCCGGGCTGCCGGGCCGGGCAAGCGGCTCCTGAATCTCTCGGTGGCCTGTACCTGCGACCGCACACAACAACGTGCGTTGGTGCTTCGATTGCCGCCTCGCTGACAACCCTCTGACCTCAGATCGGCGGCAAGTGATGCTCGGCTGCCGCAAGTACACGGGCGGCGCGGCTCCGAGGACCCCGCTCCGGTCACATCGAGCCGCTGTCCGGCGCTGAAGAAGTAGCGCAGGCCCGGAGAGAGCGGCGAGCCGTCGAGCGTGACCCCCAGAATGGGAATTTTCTCGTCGGCGGCAATGGTGACCTCGCGCAGTACGTCGATCGAGACGCTCGATGCTGCGGTGAGCAAAGCCAGAAACAACCGGCTATTGGCGATGGCCGTCACGATCGGCTCCGCATACGACGCCGATCCCGGCGGGATATCGCGATGAGAGATCCAGCATCGGTGACCGCTGCGCTCGACAGTCGCCACCATCTCGTCGGCGAGCGCCTCATCGAGCGATGCGTAGCTCACGAAGACTGCGTGGGTTCCTGAAGCAACGTGGCTGGACGGCGCGGCGTTCGAGACGATCGGATGGACAGCCCCGTCAGCTCGCACTGGCGAAGGGTTGAACTCTGCGACTTCCGGTTCCCGGCCGACCAGCACTCGGTAGGCGCGAGCGGCTCGCGCCAACAGGCCGGCTCGACGCGGAGGAGACCCGATCGCCGCGCCAGGAGGAGCCATCGGTGGGCTAGGCGCCAGAGCTGACCGACCGAGAGTCGAGTCGAGTACGCGGAAGAGCGGACGGAGGTCCTCGTCCCAGTGTTGATCCCTGAGCGGTACAGCCTGGTGCTCCACCAAGCGTCGCAGGTCGGCCGGCAGATCCCGTGGCGACGGAAGCACAGCGTTTCCCACAAGAACGGGGACCACCGACTTTTCAGACAGGAGGGCGTGGCCGACTTCGGCCCGCACGAAGTCGTGTGGGTCGTCGATGCGACGCCGGCCGTCTGGAAGCTGCGCGTCGAGCCACTGGGGTCCGATGATGACGACCATGACGTCGCTGGCGCCGGCGGCCTGTTGTAGCTCGGTGGCCCAGCTCTGACCGGGAAGCAACGAGGTGACGTCGTGAAACACATTCTCGTCGCCGTAGCGCCCCGCGAGAGCGTCGTGCAGCCGGCCAGCCTGTCCGGCCGAGTCTTGTCGGCGATACGAGATGAACAGCCTGGCCACGCCGACATTCTCACCCATACCGACCGCCTCAGGACAGGCCCAAGTCGGTCGAGCGGTGACACGACGACACGGCAGCTCAGCTCGTACTTCCGGTTCAGAACGTCGTGAGCAGGAGCCCCGGGCGGACCTTCCGGATCAACTCGAAGTCGCTGTCGGCATGGATGACACCGGCCTGATGGGCGAGGGCGGTTTCCGCGATGAACAGGTCTCCGATCGCCCGCCGATGCCACATGCTGTGATGGTGGGCGAGATCGGATTGCAGGTGGAGCACGCGGGCGAGGATGTCATCGGGGGCCTCGAGGACGTGGAACGTCTTACGCAGTTCGGTGTTCTGAGTGCGGTAGTCGCGAGCGGACTTCGCAGCGTAGAGCCACTCCAGCATGCCCATCTCGCAGATCGCCAGCCTGGCTGGGCTGATCCCAGCAGGCAATGGCGTCCCGCCAACAAGGCGAACGTGAGCGCTCTTATCGAGGATCCAGAGATTCAGCGCCATGCCTCGCCCGACAGCAGAACGTCGAAGTCGACTCCCTTGGCGGCGTTGGCGAGATGCCGGCCGAGAATGTCCTGGCGGTGTTCGTCGTCGCGGCGGCTCTGGGCGATCACCAGCCGTAGGCCCTGCTCGACAGTGGAGCGGAGCGTTCCGCCCGTCGCTCCGACGGCCTGCGCGGTGAGGTCCGCATCGAGTTCGATGGTGGTGCGTTTCACAGTCATATGTACATACTATGACAGCGTACACATACCTGGCGGCAGCGCGCTCGGACAACCAGTTCTCGCGCCGTGTGACGTGTTGACGCGTGGGCGATCAGACCACGCCGTGGCGTCGCCGGCCCGCCAACAGGGTCCACACGGCCACCCCCGCCAATCCGAGGTGAGCGACTGAGGCGAGAAGCCAAGGCCCGGGCCAGACGCCGACCTCGTCCATCGCCGCTGCGGTGGCGAAGAACGCGACCGCACCGAGCCCGGCCACGGTCGCGAGACAGGTCCGCGCCTGCACCGACAGACGTCTCGCGGTCCAGATCAACGAGATCGCTACGGGGAGCACCAGGAGCAGGTGCCACTCGATCAGCGGGGACCGACCGCCGACCAGGCCTGCTCCCACCAACTCGTCAGTCGCGACCCACTCATGCGTTGTGGCGACGGAGACCGTGACGATGCCCACGGCGACGAGCACGTACAGCTGGCGGCGAGCAGCGCCCCCCAGAGCCGGAGAAGCGGGCTCGGAGGGCCGGCGTCGTGCACACCAGCAGGCGGCAACCAAGACTGCTGCCTCGAACATTCTCACCACCCACCAGTTCCCCTCGTCGAGATGCAGGCCGGTGTGCCGGATCGTCGATGACGTGTGGAGCACTTCGAACAGGACAGCCGCGATGGTCACTCCGAGGAGCACTCCCCGCTGGATGACCGGCCGGCGCCACAACAGCAGAGGCGCGGCGACCGAGAACGTGAGGATCCACGTTGCGACATCGACTCCGGCCCCGAGAGAAAGCTCGGTGAACGGCCGCTTCTCACTGTGGTTCGTGGCCACGCCGGCCACCGCGAGCACCAGGGCCGCGGGCAGCAGCACCCAGAGAGCGATCGAGACCGTGAGGCGCCTTCCCCGTCCTGAAGGCCCGGCGTCGCCGCTCACCGCACCGTCCGCCGAAGCGACCAGCGGCTCAGGGTCGAACCGGTCCGGGTCGAACCGCTCCGAGGCGACCTCACCGACCACCGCTCCGTCGGGCGTGGCTTGCTCAGCGATCACCTCCCCCGGCACCACGAGCGGCATGGCCGCAGACACCTCTGGCACCGTCACCGGTTCGGGGGCGACCGGAGCCGCCGCTACCTCGGGCACCACCGCCGAAGGCTTGAGCGCAGCGATCGGGGCCGGAACCTCCTCCTGGACGGGTGCAGGCTCGGTCGTCGCCTCGGTCGTCGTCTCGGCCTCGCGGAGACGTTCGGCGATCTCCGCCAGACGGGCGCGTTCGATCTCGATCCGGCGCTGAGTGCTCTCGGCTTCGAGTTCGGCGAGGCGGGCCCGCGCCAACCGCTCCTCGTTGCGGAGTTGTTCGGCGAGGCGGAGGCGTTCGGAACGCTCGAGCTGGATGCGGCGCAGCTCGTCCTCGGCCTGCATCCGCTGCTCCTCGGCAGCCTGTTGGGCTCGGCGTATGCGATCTCGATCGTCGTCGACGATCCGCCGGATGGTGTCGACGAGACGAGCCGAGTCCCGCCGGAACGCCGGATCGCCATGCACCGTGATGGCGTTGATCGCCGCGAGCGGGCCGAGATCGGAAGGGAGGATCTCGGCGCTCGGCATCGACGTGGACTCCATCAGGACAGGGATCACCGGCTTGCCCTGCTTCAATGCCTCGGCCAGCTCGAGGTACACGAAGTCGGGCTCGGCGCCCTCAGCCGTCGGCCGCACCCAGTACGGCCCGATCACCGCGACCACCACATCGATCTCGTTGAGGGTGTGCAGGATCACGGATCGGAAATCCGAGCCCGCCGGGATCGAGTCGATGTCACGAAACACCATCTCGTCGCCGAACGCCCCGCACAGCCGATCGTGAACGCGGCCGACGAAGTGTCCGTCGTCGGCCCGGCGGTAGGACAGGAAGACGCGTGGGGGAAGCGTCTGCTCATCGACTCGCGGGTCGGGCCCCACCGGTGTGTCACCCACGAGGTGCATTGTCGCGCATCGGAGCGAATCGAGCCTTCGAACCGCACGAGCAGCACGCAGGCGTCGGTAAGAACTCGATCGACGCGATCGATCACCTGGGACCGAGGAGGTCCCACTTGTTGCCGGCGATGTCGAGGAACACTGCGATGCGGCCGTATGGCTCGTCGCGAGGCTTGGAGACGAAGGCGACGCCGTGGGCGATCATCCGGGTGAACGTCGCCTCGAAGTCGTCGACTCGCAGGAAGAAGCCGACTCGGCCCGCGGCCTGGTTCCCGACCGCGGCCGACTGGTGATCGCCGTCCGCTCGGGCGAGCAGGATGCCGGTGGCGGCGTTCGGCGGGCGCACCACCACCCATCGCTTGGTGCGGCCGTCGTTGGTGGTCGCCGCGGTGTCCTCGACGAGCTCGAAGCCCAGGGTGTCGACGAAGAACTCGATGGCCGGGTCGTAGTCCGGAACGATGATCGCGATGAGCTCGACGTGCACATCTCGATCGTACGGACCTCGAACTTGGCGGGTGGTGACGGCGGCGTCAGGCAGCGCATGCCGGTGAGTACGGCACGTCCTGGGGCCCGTAGCGCTCCCACTCGGCAGGAGTCTGGACCCTGCCGGCCATCCGGCACGCGACGGCGACGAGTCGGTCGACGTCGAGCCCCAACACGCGTAGCTCACTCGTGCCGATGAGCAGGAGGTCACCGTCGGGAAGGAACGCCAGTTGCATCGCCGCCGACGCGTTCCCGAGCGACAGCGTCTCACCGCTCGCGACATCGACCAGCACCACCTGACCCGCCTGTTGTACGGCCAACCTCGTCCCCGTGGCGTCGGCGGTGAGCGCGGTGGCGGCGGTCGGCAGGACGGCAACCAGGCGGGCGACTGGTCGGTCGACCGCCGGATCGACCGACAGATCGAGCGCGGCGAGGCGTGGTCCGGCGCTGACGAACAGGGTCAAGCCATCGCCCGAGAAGTCGAGCTGGGTGAGCCCGTCCCCGGCCTCGGGCACCTCCTCGATCGCGGCGGTCGCCAGATCGACTCGGGCGAGGCGCCCGTCGCGCAGCGTCCAGGCTTCGGCGTGTCCGGGCCGCAGCGCGAGTGGGTTGGTCGCCCCGATCCCGTCGAGTACCCGCCACCCCGGCACCCGGTCACGCTCCAGGACCACGAGCTGATCAGGCGCGCCGGAACTCGCGCCGAACGATCCGGCGAGGACGACGCGCCCTCCTGCGGGGTCCTCGGCAACGAGCGACCACGGGGTGAAGTCGGCGACGAGCGTCTCCTCGCCGACCGATTCGCCGGTCGCGGCATCGAGGCTACGCAGGACCAGACCGTCGGACCCGACCGTTCCGGCGACGATCGTCTCGTCGTCGGCGAACCCGGAGAACCCGTCGATGACCGGTGACACCACCGCTCCCGTCGCCAGGTCGATCACCTCGCTCGTCGGCGTTTCATTGGGTCCTGTGAGCAGCGCGAGCCGGGTCCCGTCGGGGCTCAGCCGAGGCGAGACCACCGCCGTGAGCCCGGCGTCACCGAGCGGAACTCGGACCCTGTCCAGCGCGTCCCGTCCATCGAGCGCAACCACGCTGAGCCCGGTCGACGCGGCCACCAGAGCAGTGCTCCCATCGGTGCTCAACGCAACCGAGTAGAGGAACCCGAGGCCTGGATCGAGTTGGCCGACCGACACCGACCCGCTCGGGTCGCGGTTACTCCAGAAGATCGTCGAATCGCTGATCGTCGCCACACGGGAAGGACCGCCAGGCGAGCCGCTGACCGCCAGCACGGGGAATCCGATGAACGCCGGATCGAGTTCCGTTGCGTCGGCGGGATCGGACGTCGTCACGACCTCGGCGCCCGACTCGTCGACGGAACGCGTTGCCACGACGGCTTCCCCCACGGCGCCCAGTCCGGAGTCGAACGACGGGAGGTCGGCCAGTGCGAACACCCCGAACGTGGTGGCCCGAACGAGTTCTTCGCCGAGGAATGCGAGGCCGCGGCCCACACCGTTCGTCGGAATCGGCGCCAGCGCTGCGCCCGTGCGGTCCCACGAGTAAGCGGTCGTTCCGTACATCGCGGCAAGGCGACCGTCGTCGGCGACGGCGACGCCCGTCAACGGTTCTGGAGAGGCGGGAGGCACCGTCCGCACGACGCGTGGCGATTCTTCGGTGGTGTCGAGGAGCACGATGTCGCCGGAAGTGAGCAATGCCGCCGCGGCGTTCCCCGCTGGTGATCCGATCATCAGCAGCACCGGCTCGCCGACAGCTGTGGGCTGTCCGGGCGAGCCGTCGATGCCGAACGCGACGACGTCGGTGCCGGTGGCGACGAGGTAGCCGGACGCGCTGCGCACGACCGCGCCGGGGCCGGTCGGCTCGGCAAGCGGCCCACTGATGGTCGGCGGACCGGGACCGCCGGCCTGCCAGGCGCGCAGCCCATCGGGACCGACGAACGCGGCGTGAGCATCGTCGCGGAGTGCGAACGCCGCAGCGGAGCTCTGCGGAGCGAAGGTGTTCGGATCGGCCACATGGCGCACGACTGCGGGGCTCCGACTCACCGCCTCCAGCAGCCGGGCCTCGGCCGATGGGAGCGGTTCGCGGCGCACCGCTTCGACCGCGGTCAACAGCTCCATCGATGGATCGGTCGTGAAGCCCGCGGATTGGCTGACGAGGCGGCGGGCATCGGCTGTGCGCGCCGCTGCGCGGGCCTCGGCCGCGGCGGTGTCCGCCGCGGCCGCCTGCTCGTCGGCTCGGGCTTGTTCGGCCCTTGCCCGGTCGGCCTCGTCGACCGCAGAGCGGCGCGCGCTCAGGGCGATGGCCCCGGCGACCAACGCCACCACGAGCAATCCGGCGACGCTGGCGAGCAGCAGCCGCAGTCGCCGGTTGGCCCGCCGCTGGGCCACGAGCTGCAGCCGTTCCGCCTGACGGGCGGTCTCACGGGCGGCGACGCTCTCTTCGACGTACTCACGTGCGAGCGACGGCCAACCCTCGGTGCCGAGCGCCAGATCGTCGCTGGCCAGCTCGAGCCGGCCACCGGCAAGCCGGTCACTCGGTCGTCGTCCACCGGCGTCCCACTCGGCGGCCTGGTCGGAGATGGCTCGACGGAACCGGATGCGCTCGCGGTCCTCCTCGAGCCAGGCCCGCACCCGCGGCCATTCCCGGAGCAGCGCTTCGTGGGCGATCTGGACGTGCTCGCCGTCGCTGACCACGAGCCGGGCGTCGATCACCGGCGCGAGCACGCGCTCGGCGACATCAGGAGTGGTACCCAGCAGGTCGGCGATCGTGCTGCGCAGGATGCGGCGGCGGGTCGGTTCGCCGGTCTCGCTGAGCTCCGCCAGCTCCACGAACAGCGATCGCAGGAGCCGCTGGCCGTCGCCGTCGAGATGCTCGATCAACTCGTCGGCGGTGGACGCGATCGCACCGCGTACCCCTCCGGCCTCTCGATAGTCGGCGATCGTCAGCAACGACCCCCTGCGGCGCCGCCAGGTCTCACGCAGCGTGTGGGACACGAGGGGGAGCGCGCCCGGCTCGGCGGCGGCGTCGGCCACCACGAGCTCGGCCAGGCCCGGTTCGATCCGGAGCCCGGCCCGCTGGGCGGGTCCGATGACGGCGCCGAGGAGCTGATCGGGTCGCAGCGGTCCCACGAGCACGTGATCGCGCTCGACTGCTTCGGCCAGGGCGCGGTGCGCGGTGAGGTCGCCGTATCGATCGGCGCGCAACGCCAGTACCGCCCGGACTGGGCGAGCAGGGTCGGCGACACACGCGAGCAACCGGTCGATCACTGCTCGCCGAGGATCGTCGGGGGATGTCGGCAACAGCTCTTCGGCCTGATCGATGACGAGGACGACGGCGCCGGTCGTCGGCAGCCGCGCGATCGCCCGGTCGACGGCTTCCGGGTCGTCGCGCGCGGCTTCGACGACGACCGTCGCCCAGGTCTCGCTGCCCGGCAACGCACCACGGGCCAGCGCGGGAAGCAGGCCGGCGCGTACCAGCGACGATTTGCCGGCGCCTGAAGGACCGGTGACGGTGAGCAGGCGGTTGGCGGAGAGCCGGCCGAGCAAGAGCGCGATGTCGTCGTCTCGACCGAAGAACACCTCTGCGTCGCCCGTGCCGTAGGGGACGAGTCCCTTGAACGGCTGCGCGCTGCGAACGATCTCGTCGAATGCACGCCCTGATCGGGCAGCGGCAGCGAGCTCGGTGACGCGGGCCGGGTTGCCGCCCGCGGTCTGGTGCAGCGCTGCCGCCGCGGCCTGGTCGAGCCCCGGCACCACGCGCGCCAACGCAGCGATCGTGTCGTCGACGGTCCACGGTCCCAGCGTGAGCTGCACCCGATGGGCGAGACCGTCGATCTTCGAGACGATCACCTCGAGCGGCGATCCGACCGGCGCGTCCCGAAAGGCCACCACGAGCAAGAGGCCCGCCGGTGCCAGCTCGATGAGCTCGGCGAGTTCCAACGCCGCGACGGTCGTGAGCGCCTCGGCATCGTCGACGAGCAGGAGCATCGGGGTGGTCGCGGCGATCGCCACGATCCCGGCGACAACCGGATCGATCGATTCGGGAGTCCACCCGTCGCCGGCCCGAGACGACAAGTCGGTCGACAGTTGCAGGGCGATGGCCGGGATACGTGCAGCGACCGCCGACGCGAGCGGACCGAGCGTGGCCCTGACCCGCTCGGGCGAGCTGGCGCGCGCCCACCATCGCAGGGCGTCGGAGAGCGGGTCGGCACGGGCCGAGCCGGCAAGCGCGAGACAACGCGTCGGAGATGATCGGACGAGCTCGGCGACCAAGCGGGTCTTCCCCGTTCCGGCCGGGCCGGAAAGCGTCACGACCGCGGGTCGGCCGGCTTCGACCCGTTCCCAGGCAGCCCGCACCTCGGCCATCGCCTCGGAGCGTTCGCGGAAGGGGAGGAGGCCGGTCGGGTCGAGCAGCGGCGCAAGGGCAACCGTTCCGGGAATGGTCGCAACGGCCTCGGACCACTCGAACGCGACGCTCGGTACCGGCTCTGCGAAACCCTTGAGTGTCAGGGCGCCGACGGCCGTGAAGCGCTCGGCCAGGTCGGGTTCGACGAGCGCACCAACGGTCGCCGTGGCCAGTACCTGACCGGGTTGCGCGGCGGCGCAGAGCCGCGCCGCTTCCACGACGGGCCGGCCGAACCAGTCGCCGCTTTCGGGCATGGCCTCACCCGTCGCCACGCCGACGCGGATAGCGACGCGGACCCGTTCGTCACGGGTCGCGAGGCGGGCCACAGCCCGTTGCATGGCGATGGCGCAGGCAACCGCATCGGTCGGCCCGGTCGTGAAGGCCACCATCAGACCGTCGCCCTGGCTCTTGATCTCATCGCCACCGAACGCCTCGATCGGGCGGCGCATGGCGGCGAAGAGATCACGACGCAGTTCGTCGCTGCCCGCTTCGCCGAGCTGCTCGAGCAGGGCCGTCGAGCCGACCTGGTCGCAGAACAGGAACGAGACGACCTGGCGACGGGCGGCGACCGTCATCGCCAGTTCGTCGCTGGCGGTGCCCCGGCCCCTGCGCTACCCCCCATCGTCGGCAGCGTAGCTGTGGGTGTGCGTGGCGAACTCCCCCCGTGCGTCGGATCCGCTCACCGGAACAGATCCTCGAGCACCCGGAACACGACCGCACGAAGGCGTTCCTGGCCCGGGTGCTCTGACTGCTCACCCGAATCGGTAGTCGCCCGGGTCGACCGCCTGTGTCCAGGCCCAGTACACGGGAATCGGCCAGGGCGACAGGGTGAAGATCTTGCCCTCGGGGTTCTTGAAGTGGCTGTGGCGCACCGACCAGTGGGCCCAGACCATCTGGCCGATCTCGCTCTGGTAGCGCTCCGCGTAGGCGTCGTGGACCTCGGCGCGCACCTCGATCGTGCGATGGCCGCTGGCGAGGGTCTCGTGTATGGCGCTCATCACGTAGTTGACCTGATTCTCGGACTGGTAGATCAGGCTGGCTCCGTGGGCGAGGTTCGTGCCCGGCCCGTACAGGCAGAACAGGTTCGGGAAGTTCGCAACGGTGATTCCGAGGTAGGCGGTCGGCTCGTCGCCCCACTGGCCCCGAAGCGTCTGGCCGTTGCGGCCGGTGATCGCCATCGGCCACAGGAAGTCGTTGTGGCGAAAACCCGTCGCGTAGCAGATGACATCGGCGGGATAGTGGGTGCCGTCGACGGTCACGACACCGTCGGCGACGATCCGCTCGATGCCGGTGCGGACCAGCTCGACGTTGGGCCGCTTCAGGCACGTGAGCCACGAGCCGTTGTCCTGCAGCATCCGTTTCGCCGACGGCGGGTAGGGCGGGAGGCACTTGTCGACGAGGTCCGGTCGTCCGTCGAGCTGCGACGTGATCCAGCCCGTGTAGATCTCACGGCGCGCCGCGTTGGTGGCGCTGATGGCGCGGCCCTCGGGATCGTCGTAGGTCGGGTCGATCCGTGATCCTTCGATGCTCAGACCGGAGGCCGGGTAGAACATCAAGAAGCGGAACCATCGCCCGTAGAAGGGAAGGTGGCGCATCGCCCAGGCATCGCCTTCGGGCACCTGGCGGTGGTAGTTGAAGTTCGGGAACATCCACTGCGCAGTGCGTTGGAACACCGTGAGCTGTTCGACGTCCGGCGCGATCGTCGGGGCGATCTGGAAGCCGCTCGCCCCGGCCCCGATCAGTGCGAATCGGGTGCCCTTCCAATCGACCGACGCATCCCAACGAGCGGAGTGGAACGAGGGACCGGCAAAGTCGTCCATCCCCTCGATTTCGGGCATCTTGGGTTGGTTGAGGGCGCCGACCCCGCTGATCACGAATCGGGCATCGAGGGTCTCGATGGATCCGTGAGCGTCGCGGACCTCGACCCGCCACCGTCCCGTCGTCTCGTCGAACGTCGCCGCCGTCACCTCGGTGTCGAATCGGCACCTGCGTTGCAGGTCGTACTTCTCGAGCACGTGGGCGAAGTAGTCGCGCAACTCGGGTTGGCGGACGAAGTACTCGCTCCAGTGGTCGGCGGGCTCGAAGGAGTAGCAGTAGAAGTGGCTGCCGATGTCGACACGGGCGCCCGGGTAGCGGTTCTCCCACCACGTGCCACCCGGTCCGGGGTTCTTCTCGACGATCGTGAACGGGAGCCCGGCCTGCGCCAGGCGGATCCCGGCGAGGAGGCCCGACTCGCCGCATCCGATCACCACGACGTGGGCGTCGGCCTTGCACTCCTCGGAGATCTCGCTGCCCCAGGTGATCGCGCCGCTGTCGGCGCCGTCGAGGTGCAGGTCGGACAGGAACATGGGGACCACGGCATCGTCGACCGGGGCGCAGGCGAGGAACGACATCATCTCGTGTGCCAGTTCGGGCGAGGGCACGTGGGCGATGCAGCCGCCGTCTCGATACGCCGCGATGGCAGGTACGGCGCGGCGGCGGACCTCGGCCTGCAGTTCGGCGGGCATGCCGCTCTGGTAGTCGTTGAGCATGGCCACCCGGGGGCGCAGATCACCCTGGATCCACGATGGATCGCCGGTCATGTGAACGAGCGAGCACAGCAGCGCGGGGATGCTGACGTCCTCCAGCGCAGCCGAGATCGCGGCATCGCTGTCGGTGAACGGCGTTCCTGCGTGGGGGTTGCGAGCGGTGTCGTCCATCGGCCGCAACGTATCCCCGGCCGCTGACCGCCGCCGTCACCGAGGCGCTCCTCATCCGATGCCGCGAGCGCCGGTGGCCGCTGCGCATCAGCCATGCTGAGCGGGTGATCGACGACGAGATCCTCGCACTGACCGCCCGGCTGGTCGCCATCGATTCGGTGAACCCCGACCTGGTGCCCGGCGCGGCCGGTGAGCAAGAAGTGGCCGAGCTCGTCGCGGACTGGGCCCGCACCCACGGGTTGGAGGTCCACGTCGATCCGGTCGAACCGGGACGTCCCAACGTGATCGTGCGAGCGGGGGGAACGGGCGGCGGCCGGTCCCTCATGCTCAACGCCCACACCGACGTGGTCGGGACCGAGGGCTACGCCGACCCGTTCACGGTGGGGGTGGAGCCCGGGCGCCTCACCGGGCGCGGCGTGCTCGACACGAAGGTGGGGCTGGCCACGGCGCTCGTCCACGCTCGGCGCGCCCGCGAGCTCGGTCTTCGCGGCGACGTCGTGGTCGCAGCGGTCGTCGACGAGGAATGCGGATCGAAAGGCACGGAGGCGCTGATCGCGTCGGGCCGGTGGCGCACCGATGCCGCCGTGGTCCTCGAACCCACCGAACTGACGATCGTGCACGCCCACCGAGGCTGGGCCTGGGGCCGCGTGACGGTCTACGGGCGGGCGGCCCACGGCTCACGTCCCGATCTCGGGGTCGATGCGATCGTGCACACCGCGCCGGTGCTCGCCGGACTCGCCGAGTTGCAGCGCGTCCTCGCCGGACGTGTCGACCCGGTCGTCGGGGCGCCGTCGGTGCATGCGTCGATCATCCGCGGTGGGGCCGAACTGCCGACCTACCCGGCGGTCGTCGAGCTCGACGTGGAGCGCCGGCTGCTCCCGGGCGAGGACGCCACCGTGTTCGGCGCCGAGCTGGAGGCACTCGCCGCGGCGGTCCGGGTGCCGGCACGCGCGACCTCGACGGTGGAGCGCCATCGCGACGCGCTGTTCGTCGACCAGGACGAACCGATCGTGGCGGCGCTGCGGGCGGCAGGCCCGAATCTCAGGGTCGGGGCCAGCGCGTTCTGGACCGACGCCGCGCTCCTGGCGGCAGCGGGTGTCCCGTCGGTCGTGTTCGGCCCCGGCGGCGGGGGGATCCACGAGACCGAGGAATGGCTCGACCTCTCGTCGTTTGCCGTGTTCGAGTCGACCCTGTGGGCCGCCGTCACCCGGTTCTGCGCGTGACGCGACGCGCATCGCAGGGCTCTTGACGTCGTGCTGATGGGCTGCGACGCTCGATCACGTTGACGCCACGTGCGCCACGCCACAGGAGGCGGGTCGATGGCAGATCTCATCAGGTCGAGGAGTCGTCGGGCCGGCCGCCGGGCCGGGCTGCCGGGTGCACTGGCCGTCGTCGGTCTGATCGCGCTGCTCGGACCGGGCACGCGAACCGGCGCCGTCGCCGAGCCCCCGGGGTCACCGGCCGAGCCCCTCGAGCAGTCCGGTTCAGAGACCACCGAGACCACGGCGACCGTTCCGGCCCCCGAGCCGCCGACGATCAGCTATGAGGTCGACCGGGCGCCCGACGAGGCCGACGACGACGTGCCGCCGTGGTACCGCGCTCCGGTGACGTTCACGTTCACCTGCGACGACGCCGATTCGTCGGTGGCGATCTGTCCGATCCCCGCCATCTTCATGGCCGACGGCCGGGAGCTCGTCACCGCGGTCGCGGCCCTCGACACCGAAGGTCACTCGACGATCGCCATCACGCCGCCGATCAACCTGGACCAGACAGCGCCGGTCGTGCAGCTCATCGGTCCTGCCGACGAATCGGTGCTGCCGGAGCCGCCACTCATGACCTGTGAGGCATCCGACGAGCTGTCGGGCGTGGTGCGCACCTGCACCGTCGGGGGAGCGGCTCCGCTCGGCGGCGGGCGCTACACCGTGACGGCCGAGGCACGCGACCGCGCCGGCAACGTGACGAGGTCGACGTTGGGTTACCGACTCGAACCCGCTCCGGCCGACGGGCCGATCGCGGTCCTCGAGAACTCGGGCAGCGCTCCCATCACCGGCGTGTTCCTCGGGTTCGACATCAACGCGACCGACGGATCGACGACGACCGACCGCACGTTGACGGCGCCGGCCCGTCCCGCCCGGCCCGATCATCTCGGCACCTTCGTGATCCCCGCTGTCGGAGAGGTGGGCTCGGCCGGACCGCTCGCTCCGGGCGGCTTCGCCTGTTCCGCCCCGCTCGATCCGCTCGTGGCCGGCTCCCGGCTCGTCTCGGACATCGTCGAATCGAACGGCGTCGGCTTCGGCGGCACGCTCACCGCGCTCGCCGGTCCGATCGAGGTGGGTGCGGTGGTCGAGTTCAGCGGGCCCATCGGCGACTCCGGCGCGGTGCTCGCCGGTCGGCTGACGTTCGTCGCGGCGGCCGACAGCCCGTGCGCGACTGTGGCCGGTGAGGAGTGATGGGTGAGAGACCCCATTGCACCAGAATCGCGGCATGACCGCTGAGGGCTTCGTCGTCGGGATCGACAACGGCGGCAACGCCAACAACGTGACGGTGCTCGATCATCACGGTCGCTTCCTCGTCGACCGCATGCTCGAAGTTCCGAGCCGGGTCCTGGAAGGGCCCGACATGGCGATCGGTGCATTGGTCGAGGCGTTCGAACTCGGCCTGGTGCACGCCGACGTGAGACGAGCCGACGTTCGCGCGATCGGGCTCGACACGCCCGGACCCGCCAGCGCCGTCGGGGTGCTGTCGTCGCGCGGGGCGACGAACTTCTCGAATCCCGAGTGGTGGGGATTCGACATCCGCACCGCGCTCGAGACGCGGGTGGGTGTGCCGGTGACCTACAGCAACGACGGGAACGCGGCAGCGCTCTATGCCCATCACGTCCACTTCGGAGCGGACGCGTTCGATCGGTCGTCGATCTCGGCGATCGTCGGCACCGGCCTCGGGGGTGGTGTGATCGAGGGCGGGAACATCGTGCGCGGGGCATCGGGAATGGCCGGCGAGCTGGGCCACGTGCACATCCCGATGGACGGCCTGATCGAGCCCGACCAGCCGGTGCCGGTCTGCAACTGCGGCTTCGTCGGCGACGTCGAGAGCGTCGCGTCGCTCACCGGGATCCGCCTCAACCTGCTCCCGTATTGGTTGGAGCGGTTCCCCGATCACGAACTGATCGGAGTGGATCCGGCGACTGCGTCGAAGCGGGTGAGAGGGCTCGGCGAGCGCGGCGACCCGCTGGCGCGGGCCGTGTTCGAGCAGCAGGCGAAGGCCCTGGGCCGGCTGTTCACGATCGCTGCCAACTTCACCGACCCCGACGCGTTCTTCGTCGGTGGTGGCGTGGTGGAGGCCGCACCCGCGTTCCGCGACTGGTTCCTCGGGGTGGTGCGGGCCAACACGACGCTGCGGGCCGAGCAGGTGCAGGCGTCGAGCTTCGCGCTCGTTCCCGATCTCGACATGGCCGGTGCTCGCGGTGCGGCCATTGCTGCCATGGGGCATCGCTCCTGACAGGACGCGCCCTGCCGGTCGGTGAGTTCAGCCGCCGCTCGCCTCGCTGACGGCAGCTTGGATCTCGGGGCTCACACCGCAGGCGTTGGCCGCGGCGGCCACGAGCGCGGTCGCTGCAGGGGAGGGGGGAGTGCTCGCGATGCCGGCGGCCAGGAGCTGGTCTTCGGGTGTGGTGGCGAGCAGCGCATCGGCGGTGCATCGGGCCACTCCGGCCTCGGCTCCGGCGGCGACGAACGCGTCGTACAACGCACCGGCCACGAGACCGTCAGGTCGTTCCGCCACCCCTGGGGGGAGGGTCGTCGTGGTGGCCCCCGGCGGGAGCGCGGTGGTCGGCGGGGTCGTCGTGGTGGTCGGCAGCACCGCAGGCTGTGCCGCCGCCGGGACGGTTCGGATGGCGGTGGCCACCGCCGCATCCTCGGCGCTGGTCTGGTTGAGCGCGAGCCCGAGCCCGACAAGGCCGAGGGCCATACCCAGCGCAGCCGGCACCCACGGTGAGAGTTGGCGCCGAGGCCGGGCCGGTGCACGCTCGAGGTCGGTTGCTGGGAGGCCGAGCAGGCCCCGCTGATCGGCCCAGATGGCCATCGGCGGCACGACCACGAGCGCGCTGAGGAGCGCCACGGCGACCTTCAACATCACGATCAACCCGAAGTCCCGGAGCAGCGGGAGCGACGAGAACACGAGCACGCCGAAGCCACCGATCGTCGCCAACGCGGATGCCGTGAACGCCCGGCCGGTGCGCGCCGACGTGTGGTCGATCGCCGCTCGCGGGGCGAGTCCGTGCTCGCGTTCTTCCACGTAGCGGGCAACGATGAGGATCGAGAACTCGGCGCACAGCGCGATCACCAGTGGCGCCCCCACGGTGGTGAGCGGGCTGAGCGTGATGTCGAGCACCGCCACGAGGATGTCGGCCAGTCCCAGCGCCAGGAGCACTGGCACGAGTGCGAGGACGGCCAACCCGAGCGTGCGGAATCGCAGCAGCAACAACGCTCCGACGAGCAGCAGGCTGACGTAGGCGAACGCCGACCGTCCGGCGGTGAGGTTGGTGAGCAACGAGACCCCGACCCGAGCCAGCCCAGCAGGGGTGGCCGACGCATTGTCGGGAAGGGCGGTCGCTCCGTCGGTCGGAACGGCGATCGCCCGCTCCAGCCGATCGACGAGCTCCGCCCGACGATCGAGCGACGACGGCCCGACGTTGAACTGCACCTGCATGGCGTTGCCGTCATCGCTCACCAGCAACCGTCGCAGTGGCTCGGGGGCGACGCTCATCGCTTGCAGCACGTCCACTCCGGTGGGCGCGAGGGGGTCGCGCCCGGCACAGCGATGAGGTAAGACATCACCGACACGGCGCTCGAAGCAGCGGGCAGCAGTACGCCTTCCGTCGCGACCGAGCGCAGTTCGAAGCCGTGGACGAAGCTCGCCAACTCGTCGGTGAAGACACCGTTCGACTCGTATCCGTCGGTCTCGATGAACACGCCGAGTGTGGTGGCGAATCCGGTCTCGCGTTCCAACGAGCGTGCGTCTTTGATCGTCGAGCTGCTCTGGTCGGCCCAGTTGATGGGGTCACTCTCGATGCGGGCGTCGTGTTCGAGCCGGATGCCGACGACGGGAGCGATGGCGGCCACCACGAGCAGGGGCACCACGGCCCGCAACGGCAGCGCGCCCAACCAGACGACGAGGTGTTCCGCCCCGCCCCGACGCATCGGCTCGGTGGTGGGTGAGCGCTTCTCGCGGAGGGCCAGGATCGCGACGGTCATCACCACGCCCGCCAGCACGAGCGCAACGATGCCGATGGCGAGCAACACGCCGAAGTCCTGGATCATCGGTACCTTCGAGATCCGCATGACGAGGAACGACGCCACGGCCACCGCGGTGGCCAGGGCGAGGGGCGGGCCCAGCCGGGCGAGGGTTTCCTCGAACGGCGAGCCGTCGCGGTGTTCGCTGCACTCCTCCTGGGCGCGGTTGTGGATCTGGATGGCGAAGTCCATGCCGAGCCCGATCAAGATCGGCAGGCCCGAGATCGTCACGAGCGACAACTGAGTGCCGGTGAAGCCGAACGCACCGAAGCCCCACACGATGCCCACGAGCACCGCGGCGAGCGGTAGGAACCGCCAGCGCACGCCGAACGTCAGCGCGAGGACCACCAGCATCACGCCGACGGCCACCAAGCCGAGCACGAGCATGCCGCCCTGCAGGTAGTCGTTGATCTCGGTGAGGAACGTCGGGGTGCCGGTGACGATGGCGCTCGCGTTGTCCCATTCGACGCCGGCCACGGCGTCCTTGACGAGCTGGGATCCGTCGGCCAGCTCGTCAAGGTCGGCGTTGCCGGTGAGGATGACGGCGAGGAGGGCGTGGCGGTTGTCGGGGATGAAACCCTCGAGCGATCGGCGGATCTGCAGCTGGTCCGCGGGAGGGGCTGTCACCGTGCCGGCGTCGAGCGTGAACCCGGCGTTCTCGTAGAGCAGGAACTCCACCCACGCCGGATTCTCGAGCGACTGCTCGCCGGCGGCGAGCGCCCGGGCCAACGTCACCTGGGCGTCGGACGAACGGGCCTCGATCGCGGCCGGGTCGGTCTCGCGCTCGGCGGCGCGCCCGAGGACCGAGGTGGCGACGCCGCTCGTCACGAGGTTGCTCGACCATTCGAGCAACGTGGTCGGCGTGATGGTCGAGAACGTGAGCTGCCCGCCGGCCGCAACGGCCGATTCCACCTCGGCAAAGCGCTGCTGGTTCCCAGCGGTGAAGAGTTCGGCAACGGTGGAACCCTCGTCCATCGTGAACATGAGGAGCATCGCTTCGCCGCCGAACAGCTCCTGGTAACGGTGGTTGGCGACGGCAGTCGCGGTGTCGGCGTCGAGGTAGCTGTCCTGGCCGGTCGCGAAGCCCAGCCCTCCGAGGCCGATCCCGAGTCCGGCGGTCACCACCGCCACCGCGGCGAGCACACCGATCGGCTTCGTGCTCAGCAGTCTCCCGATCTTTCTCCACCATGCGTCCATGACCGGCGCCGTCCCCTCGGGGCTCCTCGGCCCGTAGTCAGAACGTACGCCCCACCTTATGGCCGCTGGTCGGGCCGAAGGTCCTGCAAGTCATGGCCTGCAGTCGGTGCCCTCGCCGTCTCGGTCGAGCTGGCCGAGCTGACCGTCTTGCTCGAGCTGATCGAGCTCATCGGTGGCCCATGACCGGAGGAACGGCTTGTCGAGCTTGCTGTTGGCGTTGAGCGGCACTTCGTCGCAGAACAGGACGTGGCGCGGCCGCTTGTACCCGGCGAGCCGCGCTCGGCAGTGCTCGATCACGTCGGCGGCCGTGAGCGCGGTGTCGGGACGTCGGGCGACGACGGCGCACACGGCTTCGCCCCACTGCGGGTCGGGAACGGCGACGACCGCAACCCGGCTGACAGCGGGATGCTCGGCAATGGCATCTTCGACTTCGCGGGAGGCGATGTTCTCGCCGCCTGAGATGATCACGTCCTTGCTGCGATCGACGACGAACAGGTAGCCGTCCTCGACGCGACCGATGTCGCCGGTGTGGAGCCATCCGTCGGTGATGGTTCGCCTCGTCAGCTCCGGCTCGTTCCAATACCCGGCCATCGTCTGTGGCGCCCGCACCAGGATCTCGCCATCCTCGGCGAGGCGGATCTCGACGCCCGGAGCCGGTACACCGGCCGAGCGGAGCAACGCGGGCCGAGTGGTCGCCGCGCGCCGGTGGTCCTCGGCATCGAGGAAGCAGGCGTTGCCCGACAGCTCGGTCATCCCGTAGCCCTGCGAGAGCCCGACGTCGGTCTCGGCGATCACCCGCCGCAAGAGCTGTTCGGAGATCGCCGATGCTCCGTATCCGATCGTCCGTACCCGACCGAGGGCGCTGCGATCGAACGACGGGTGGTCGAGGAGCATCGAGATCATCGTGGGCGCCAACGACATGGTGGTGACGTCGTGACGGGCGCACGCCGCCAACACCTCATCGGCCGCGAACGCGCGCAGCAGCACGACTGGTCGGCCGAAGCGGTGCTGGATCAACACGTTGTAGGCCGAGACGTGGAACAGCGGGAATGGGTACAGGTAGCAGTCGTCGGGCGCCACCGGCCGGGCGGCGGCGGCCGCGTCGACGGCGGCGAGCAGCGACGCATGGGTCAACATCGCCCCCTTCGGCCGACCGGTCGAACCCGACGTGAAGATGATCCACGCCGGTCGGGTGTCGTCGAATGGGACCCCGCTCAGCGGGTTGGCGAGGGCGGGTCGCGTGTCCGATGTCAACGAGTCGAACTCGTCGCCGAACCGGACGATGCGTGACAACCCGTGGCTCGCGAGCGATGCCACGGGATCGACGAGCTCGCGCTCGCCGATCAAGAAGGTGGCGCCGCATTGGAGCAACTGAGCGCCTAGCTCGGCCGGGTGGAGTCGGGCGTTGAGGGGCACCGCGATCCGACCGACGCCGGGAATGCCGAGCAGGAGGGCGAGCACCTCGGGGCGATTCCACGAGAGAACGGCGATCCGGTCGCCTGGTTCGCTCGCCGCGGCGACCGCCCCGCCGACCCGGTTCACGTGGTCGCGGAGCTCGGCGAACGAGATCGGCGATCCCTCCCACCACAGCGCCGGACTGTCGGGCGTGGCCTCGGCCCATTCGTCGACGGCGCGGTGCAGCGGCATGACGAGCAGTCTGGTCCGCCGGATGTCAGCATTCCGAGATGCGCACGATCGGGCTGCTGGGTGGGATGAGCTGGGAGTCGTCGATCGAGTACGAGCGGCTGATCAACGTCGAGGTACGGCGCCGCCTGGGCGGGGTCCACTCGGCCCCGATGGTCGTGGTGGCCTACGACTTCGCCGAGATCGAGAACCTCCAGGGCATCGGCGACTGGGCAGGCGCGGCCCGCGTCCTCGCGGCCGGTGCGCAGCGGCTCGAGGCCGCGGGCGCCGAACTGGTGGTGTTGTGCACGAACACCATGCACCGCGTTGCGGGAGCGATCGAGGCGGCGTTGACGATCCCGTTCCTCCACATCGGCGACGCCACGGGAGCTGCCGTGCAGGCGGCGGGGATCGCCACGGTCGGGCTGCTCGGGACCCGCTACACAATGGAGCAGGACTTCTATCGGGGCCGACTCACCGACCGTCACGGCCTGCAGGTCCTCGTCCCCGACGAAGCCGATCGTCAGGTGGTCCACCGGGTGATCTACGACGAACTGGTGCGAGGCGTCATCGCACCGAGCTCGAAGCGGGCCTATCTCGAGGTGATCGAGCGGCTCCAGGAGGCGGGCGCAGAGGGGATCATCGCCGGCTGTACCGAGATCGAACTGCTCGTGGGACCCGGCGATGTCCATGTCCCGTACTTCCCGACGACTCGCCTCCACGCACTGGCCGCAGTCGACGCCGCGCTCGCGAGCTGAGTCGGCTGACCCTCGGTCGGGCCTGGCAGTGCGAGGGGGTACGTTGCCTTGGGTTCCGAGGCGATGGCAACCGGCCGTCGTCTCCTCTCCACGAAGGGGCTCATCGCTGTCATGACCTCGTATGGCCTGCAACTTCCGGACTTCTCCTGGATCGTCGGAGCCGACCCCACCACCACGATGCATCGGCTCCGCGATGCGGCAACTGCAACCGAAGCTGCCGGGTACTCATCGCTGTGGGTGATGGACCACCTGCTCCAACTCCCACCGCTCGGGGGGCCCGCATCGCCGATCCTCGAGGGCTACGTCACGCTCGGCGCGTTGGCCGCGCTGACCTCGCGGGTCGAGCTCGGCACGCTCGTCACCGGGGTCACCTACCGGAGCCCGGCGCTGCTCGCCAAGGAGATCGCGACGCTCGACTCGTTGTCGGGCGGGCGGATCATCCTGGGAATCGGTGCCGCCTGGTACGACGTCGAGCACACCGCGTACGGAATCGACTTCCCGCCGGTGAAGGAGCGCTTCGAACGACTCGTCGAGGCGGTGAAGATCTGCCGGGGCATGCTCGACGAGGAGTCGTTCACGTTCACCGGGACCCACTACTCGGTCGCTGACGCCCGAGTCGTGCCGCGCCCGGTGCGGCGGGTCCCGCTCATGATCGGGGGGAGCGGACCGAAGAAGACGCTGCGACTCGTTGCCGAACACGCCGATCTCTGCAACGTGAGCGGCACCGCAGAAGTGGTCGGGCCGAAGTTGGCGATACTCGACGAGCACTGCCGAGCAGTCGGGCGAGACCCCCGCTCGGTGAAGCGCACGAACCTGGTGTCGCTGTTCATCTGCGGCTCGGACGCCGAACGAGACGGGCTTCGCGACATGCTCGGGTACGCGACGAACCCCGACGTGCGCACGGCCATGATCATCGCGACCCGCGCTCAGGCGGTCGATCAGCTCGCCGAGCTCGCGGTTGCCGGGCTCGACGAGATCATCGTCAACCTGCCCCTGATCACCAGCACCGACGCCATCCATGCCGCGGCGGAAGTCTTGGCCGAGGCGACCGCCGGCTCAGGGGTTTGAGCCGCCGATGCGTTCGGCGGCAACCAGTTCTGACAGCTGATTGAGCACGGTTCGGGCCGTCCGCCACGAGGGCCCGAGCTCGCTCAACATGCCTCGTATCTGCTCGCGCTCCGCGCGAGCGAGGCGTAGCCGGCGAGGAGCTCGGTGATCTGGAGCGGTGGAAGGGGCGCCATGGCGGCGGAGCGCCGGATGGACTCGATCTCCGCCGCGGAGTGGATCGGACCAGTCATCGCGACAGTATCGAACACACGTTCGACACTGTCCAGTCGGGTGTCGGTGGTCGACCCACACGCGCAGCCGGTCAGTTCGACGGCGGCGGCAACGGGTCGCTGAACGCGAACGCCCGTTCCGAGGCGCCGTGAGCCCGGAAATGATCGAGCCGTGCGATGGCCTCGGCCACCGTGGGGATCGTTCCGGCGGGGATCCACCAGCAGATGAGCGAGGCGGCCGCCATCGGCTCGAACCACTCACGGCGGCGCCGAAGGTAGGCGCTGTGGCCGCTCTTGTAGACGTAGTGATGGAGGTCTTCGACCGACTCCCATACCGAGAGGTTGATGATGAGCAACGGGTCCTCGTATGCCACCACGTACGACGCCGAGAGCCCCGAGTCGTCCTGGAGGCGCCACACGAACCCCCGAGACCCTTCGGCCAGCAGGTTGATCGCATCGAGCGCAGCGACGAACTCGGCGTTGTCCTCGGCATCGAGCGGACGGTGCAGACGGGCGACGTTGAACTCGACGAGATGGTGAGGCACGTCTCATCCTCGCGCTCTCGCGCGCGGACGTCCGAGCAGACGATGCGGTTGGATCAGGGCCCGGTGAGGTCCAAAGGCCTCGAACTCGGGGCGAGTGGCCATGTTGTGTTCCGGCAGGATCCGAGTAGCGAAGGTGGCATGTCGACCGACACGAAGATCCCGCTGCGGCCTGGGAGCGGCGCCGCTCGTCGTCAGGCCCAGCGCCGCAAGAAGTCGCACCCGCGTGGCACACGCCCGCTGGTCATCGTCGGAGTTGTCGTCGCGCTCATCGCGGTGGCGCTGCTCATCGCCGTTGCGGCCGGCGGCGGCAACGACACGGTGACCACCGACGACGCCTCGGGAGTCCAGGAGACCCGACCGGTGACCGTGACAGGCGATCTGCTCGTTCCGTTCGACACGACAGAGAACGACGCGGCGGTCGGAGCCACCGCCCCGCGGATCGATGGATCCACGTTCAGCGGTGTCGAGATGAGCCTGCCGGTGAAGGGAACGCCGACGTTGCTGGTGTTCCTCGCCCACTGGTGCCCGCACTGCCAGGCCGAGGTCCCGCTCCTCACCGAGTGGGATGCCCAGGGGTCAGTGCCCGACGGTGTCGAGGTGTTCGGCATCGCCACGGCCACCGATCCGGCTGCGGTCAACTACCCGCCTTCACGGTGGCTGGAGGACGAGGGCTTCCCGTTCGCGGTGCTGGTCGACAACGATTCATCCGACGCCGGCGTCGCGATGGGAGTGACGGGCTACCCCGCGTTCGTGATGCTCGATGCCCAGGGTCGGGTCGAATGGCGCACGAGCGGTGAGCTCCCCGTCGAGGAGCTCCAGGCGATGATCGAGGCGTCGCTGGCGCCGAGCTGACCCGGCAGCTCAGCGTCCCGGCTGCTCAGCGTCCCGGCAGTCCGGCCGAGCCGCCGGCGGCTGCCCGCTTCTTCCAAGCCATGCCGCCCAGGGCCTCGAACACCACGCGGTGAGCGTTGTTGACCGTGTTGTCGGCGACGTCGTAGGCCGGCGCCACCTCGACCACGTCGAGCGCGACCAGGTTGGTGTGCATCGCCAGGCTGCGAACGGCACGGAGCAGGTCGGCCGGGTTCATCCCACCCGGTTCCGGCGTGCCGGTGCCCGGCGCGAAGCCCGGGTCGAGCACGTCGATGTCGACACTCACGTAGAGCGCATCGGCGCCGTCGAGGGCCTCGGTCAACGCGTCGGCGATCACGGCTTTGATGCCGCGTTCCCAGATCTCGTCCATCAGGTGCCAGCGCATGCCCTGCGCCTTCATCCAGTCGAACGTCTCTTCGCCCGGCCAGTAGCCGCGCAGGCCGATCTGCACGAAGTTCTTGCCGAGCACCGCCCCGCTCTCGATGAGGCGACGCATGGGGGTGCCGTGGCTCGCCAGGTTGCCGTCGAGGTTGTCGCCGGTATCGGCGTGGGCGTCGAAGTGGACGATGCCGACGTTGCCCCATCCGTGATGATCGGCCACGGCCGTTGCCGAAGGAGCGGTGATCGAGTGGTCGCCGCCGAGGATCACGGGAACGACGCCGCGGCTCGCGATCTCGCTCACCCGCTTGTGGATGTTGGCATGACCCTCGGCGATCTGACCGTGCGGGCAGTAGGCGTCGCCGTAGTCGATCACCTCGATCCACTCGAAGATCTCGATGCCGAGGTCGAGGTGGTAGGTGCCGGGTTCGTAGGCCTGGGAGCGGATCGCTCGCGGTCCGAACCGGGCACCAGCGCGGTTGGTGGTGCTGATGTCGAATGGCGCACCGACGATGGCGACGTCGGGCTGCCAGGAGTCGAGCTGTTCGGGTTCGGTGAGGAACGGGCGTTGCCCGAACGTCGACAATCCGCCGAACACGTAGCCGAGGTCGAGCTGTTCCCGCATCCCCGGCGGGAGGTCACGTTCGGGGTTCGTCACCCTTGCTCAGTCCTCGTCGTCCTCGGGTTCGATGGCGTCGAGGAACGCGTCGACGTCGTCCTCTTCGCCGCCGACCAGCCAGATGACCACGTTGGCGGCGCCGTCCTCGGCGGGGACGCCTTCGTCCTCGTTCCACGGCAGGACGCCTTCGACCGAGTACCGATCGACGGTGATGTCGTCGGCCTCTTCGTCGATCGGGGCGATGATCGACAGCTCCACCTCGGCTTCTGGCGGCTGGTCGTTCAAGATGTCGATGAGCTCTCGCACTCGCATGAAGGGATCCTCGCTGGGTGGTGTGGACGTGTGGTGATGGTGGTCAGGTGATGGAGTCCTCGTCGAGCCATTCGGGAGCTCGATCGAGGAGGTAGAGGCTCACGTCTCGGCACCGGTCCAGGGTGTCGCAGAGTAGGTCTTCTTCGTTGCGGTACACATCGGCCAGTGACACGCTCACCCGGGCGACCATCGACAGGCTGCGCTCGGGGGCATCGGTGACCGACGGGAACGAGTCGATCGCCGAGACCTCGATGGGGAGCGAGATGGTGCCCACTCCGGCCAGTTCGGTGGCGAGCACGAGCAGGTCGGGCGGCCGGGGGAGTGGCGGCAACGTCCAGGTGAACAGCAGGGGGAACTCGAATCCCGGCGGAGGATCATCGTCGGGGTCGTCGAGCTCGAGCACCTTGTCCTCGAAGCCGAGCAGGGCTCGGGGATCGACTTCGAGTGCGAGGTGCAGGTCGATCGGGCCGTTGCACGCCTCCTCGGGGTGCAGGTCGACCTCCCAGAGCTGGCGGAGCGAGTATGTCTCGACGAAATGACGTTCGTCGTGCACGTGGAACCCGTGGTCCACGGCATGACTCTTCAGGTCGGCGACGAAACCGGCCACGTCGATGACGGCCAAGACTGCTCCCTCTGCTCACGGGCGGGGGACCCGACCGAGCCCCTAGCCTGCCAGGTCCGAGGCCGGTTCACTACCGTTCACCGGGCGGTTCGATACCGTCGGGGTTCGTGGACGACGACCGCTTGCTCCGAGTGCTGCACTCTGTTGCCGATGCAGTGGCCGACGCGCTCGGATCGGTTGACGACTGGGGTCCTTCCGGTCGTCGTGACGGGCAGTATGCAGCCGATCTGATCGCCGATGCCGCAGCGCTCGACCGGTTGCGTGCCGAAGGGCTCGGGGTGCTGTCCGAGGAGAGCGGCATCGAGCGCGCCGACGCAGACATCGTGGTGGTCGTCGACCCACTCGACGGTTCGACGAACGCTTCGCGGGGAGTGCCCTGGTACGCGACCTCGCTGTGCGCGCTCGATGCGCGCGGACCCCGAGTCGCGGTGGTCGCCAACCAGGCGAGCGGTGTTCGCTACGAAGCCGTGCGGGGTGCGGGCGCGCGGCGCAACGGTGTGACGATGGCGCGAGGCGGCAGTGGTTGCGGCGTGCTCTCGGAGGCGATCATCGGATGCTCGGGCTTGCCGCCCCGGCATCTCGGCTGGGCGCAGTACCGGGCGTTCCACGCGGCTGCGCTCGACCTGTGTGCCGTCGCCGAGGGGATGCTCGACGGCTTCATCGACTGTGCCCGCGATGCGCACGGCGTATGGGACTACCTCGGCGGGTTGCTCGTGTGCCGAGAGGTCGGCATCGAGGTCGTCGATGCGTTCGGTCGTGACCTCGTGCTGCGCGACCACGACATGCGTCGCACCCCGGTCGCCGCCGCGACACCCGAGCTGCTCACGGAGCTGGTCGGCGCTCGTCGGACCTGGTGATCACCCCCGCCTGCGTGGGGATGCCCGGCCGGTCGGTGACGGGTCAGCTCCCTGATGCCTTGCGTTGACCGGATGCCCAGAGCCGAGCGACGCTCGGGTGGCGGAGCTTGCCGATGGCTTTGGCCTCGATCTGGCGGATCCGTTCACTGCTCAGATCGAAGTGATCGCTGACTTCCGCACGGGTGAGCTCGTCGGTGTCGTCGAGCCCGAACCGCATACGCAGCACGGCCTGCTCTCGCGGGCTCAGCCGGGCGAGCTGCACCTCGAGGGCTTCGCGCTCCAGCGCCGCAGCGGCCGCTTCGTACGGGGCGATTGCATCGCGATCGGCGATCACGTCGGCGAGCTCGTCGCCGGAGTCGCCGACCGGTGCCGACAACGACACGAGCGGGGTTCTCGACTCGCGGATGAGGCGGACGCGTTCGGTGTCATCGCGGCCGCTTCGGCGACCTCGTCGACGGTCGGGCGCCGGTCGAGATCGTGCTCCAGCCGGCTGGCCGTCTGTTCCACCGTGGAGTACTTGTCGCGCACGTGGGCGGGAATGCGGATCGCCCGGGAGGTGTCGGCGATCGCCCGACCGATCGACTGGCGGATCCACCAGGTGGCGTAGGTCGAGAACTTGAAGCCCTTGGTGTGGTCGAACTTGTCGACGGCACGCATGAGTCCGAGGTTGCCCTCCTGGACCAGGTCGAGGAGCGTGAGCCCCTGGCCGTCGAAGCGGCGGGCGACCGATACGACGAGGCGCAGGTTGGCCTGGATGAACCGGCGACGAGCCTGATCGGACTCCGGGCCGCCGCGGCGATCTTCTCGCCGAGCTCGAGTTCCTCGGCCGCTGAGAGCAACGGGTGCGCCCCGATCTCATCGAGATATCGACGAAGGAGCTCTGCGTCACCGTCCCCAGAGCGAAAGACCATCAGGGCTCGACGGTAGCGAAGGTCGTTCTGACGGGCGCGGATGGTGGCAGGGCCCAGGCGATCGCTCCTCCTCGGGGCCGACAGCCGGTGTTGGCGACGGCCGAATCGCTAGGCTCGTTGATCTCCCGGGCGCATAGCTCAGTTGGCAGAGCGCTTCCCTTACAAGGAAGATGTCGGGGGTTCGAGTCCCTCTGCGCCCACCGAATAACTCCAGCTCAGATAGCAAATTCAGACGTTGATCTCGTCACCTTGAACGCCGAGGTGTGCAACGAGGTGTGCAACGGCAAACGGTTGTCAACGCACTTCGGAGACGCGCAACGAGCTGCCCTGGGGTCGGCCATGCCGGTACCATTCGGCCATGCGCTTCGACCGGATCAACGTCGATCACCGGATCATGGGTGGGTTGCCGTGCATCGTCGGCGCCCGCATTCCTGTGGCGACGGTCGTGTCGCTCGTCGCCGAGGGCGAGTCGGCGGATCAGATCGTTGCTGCGTTCCCGCAACTCGAGGTCGGCGATGTTCGCCAGGCGTTGGAGTACGCAGCCGCTGCCGTTCGGGAACGTGAGTTGCCGCTGCGGGCCACTGCGTGAGATTCCTCGTCGAGAATGTCTGACGCCACTCGTCGCTGAACTGCTGACAGCTGCGGGCATGACGCGTGCATGTCGTGGCGGTCGGACTCGGTGGCCACGTCGATGTCGAGGTAATGGCGCGGGCTGTCGCCGACGATCGTGTACTGATCTCGGCGGACACGGACTTCGGAGAGTTGCTGGCGCTCGACGGCGCGTCGGTGCCGAGCGTGATCTTGCTTCGCCGGCACCACGAGGCGGCGAGTCAGGCTGGGGCGGTGATCGCGGCGATCCCCGACATCGAGGAAGCACTTCAGTCGGGGGTACGGCGGTGCGGGCCGGGCAAGAGACGAAGGTCCGAGACCCCCCTCGTCCGGGGTGTCGCCGCGCCAGCGGTGGCCGGCGTCTGATTCAGGGACAGGTCTTCGTAGATTGCGTGGAGATCACACGATTTTTCGCTCAGCTCCCCGACAAGGTGGCAGGCACCGCTCGACCGTCCCGGCGCCGATCAACCCAGCCAGCCGTACGCGTGGGTCGGCCTCAGGGTGACGATGCAGCGACGATCGGCCACCATTGCCCGCCGGTAGTCGTCCCAGTCCGGGTGCTCGCCCGCCACGAGACGGTACAGATCGATCAAGGCCTCCGCCGTCGCGTCGCCCGGATCGGCCGCCACGGGCGACAACTCGGCATCACCCTCGAACACCGCGTAGGCCCAGAAGTCCCCCTGGGTCACGTGCAACGAGGCGGCGGGGTTCCGGCGCAGGTTCTTGTACTTGGCACGATCTGCCGTGATGGAGATCAGGAACGCACCGTCACGAAGGCCGAAGTTGATGTTGGAGAGCTGCGGTCGGCCATCGCGTTTGGCGGTGCTGAGCACGCCGTTGCGATGAGGGGCGGCGAAGGCGAGTGCGGCATCGAGTTCCATGACGACTCCAACCCTGCCCGGCGGCCGATCCTTCCCTCCTCGGCCGAGTTCCCCGGCCAACGGCGATTCGTGGCCGCGATGACCCCCCGACGACGTCCCCCGAAGGTGCTGCCGATCGACGATCTCAGCATTGGGTCCGGATCCGCTCGTCGTGGACACGTTGTTCACCGAAGTGCGAACCATCGCCGACGAACGTCGATGTGCGGTCGTGCTCGTCGTCGTCCATGGCGATGACCTCGTTGGCCTCGGTGAGCGACCACGGGCCCGACCGCGACCGCGGCGGATACGTCTCCGGCGCGTACTGGGCGCGCGTCGGAAACGCCATGGGAGCCACGCCGACGGAGTTTCCGTTTCCAGCTGCGCCGCCCGCAGGACGGGGATTCGCTGGGCGGGATGACGATGGCCGGAGGCATCGCTGCCGCGTTGTACGCACGATCCGAATCACGTGAACCGTCCCCGGCGTACGCTCGCCGGTGACAACGAGCACGATCGCCAGCACACTCCGAAGCGCCGGCTGGTCATCAGGAGGACCCGATGCGACCAATGCGGTTCAACCACATGGAGCTCACGTTCCCGCGCGGCGTGCTCACGACCGAGCTGCGCGCCGACATCGACGCGTTCTACGGCGACGTGTTCGGTTGGAAGTTCCTCGACACCGAAGTGATCGGCCAGCTCGCCCACCTGTGCCAGCTCGGCGACACCGGTGACTTCATCTTGTTGGCCGAGAGCGACAAACCGATGTCATCGCCCGGCTACGACCACCTCGGTCTGCTGATGGAGAGCCGAGCCGATGTCGACGAGATCCTCGCCGCGTGCAAGGCATGGAAGGCCGAGGATGATCGGGTGCAGATCAAGGAGTACGACGACCTGGTGACGCCGAACCTGACCATCCACGCCTTCTACGTGAAGCACATCCTGCCGATCTGGTTCGACGTCCAGCACCAGGAGCGCCGGGCCGTCGCCTGACGCCGCCGCCCGTTGGTCGAGGGCCGAGGGCCGTTGGCCGAGGGCCGCCCGCAACCTCGAGTCGTTCTGAGATCGGGCTCGCGATTCGCGCTCGAAAGAGAGTGGGCTACCCGGGAGTGATGACCCCGCAGGCGATTCGGCCGCCGCTGTTGCCGTTCGCAACGGGGCCGAAGTCGTCCTGATTGGCGTGGATGATCACCGCACTGCCGATCTTGCCGGCCGTGGTGTCGAAGACGCTTGCCGGACCGGCGCTGAGTGTGACACGTTGGGTAGTGGTGTTGAGGCGACCCCGGAGATCGTCGTTGACCGTCAGGTTGGGCAGGTCACCGGCGTGGTCGGCGTGCTGGGCTCCTCCAGGGTTGTAGTGACCGCCTGCGCCGGAGAACAAGCCGGCCGCGGAGTCGCACGAGCCCGTTTCGTGGATGTGGGCGCCGTGCTGGCCAGCCGGGAGCCCGGCGACCTTGATGTTGACGTGGACGGTGCCGCCACCGTCCTCGGTGAAGGTCGCGAATCCGATCTCGGTCCCGGTGGCGTCGACGATCGTGGCCGACGCGTGCGATGCGCCTTCGGCGCTGACGGGACTGTCGATGAGGGTGAGCACGGCTCCGTCAATGCGAGGCCGACGGCGCCGACGCCGATGATGCGGGTGTAGGACATGATTCCTCCGGGTGGATGGGTTTGACAGGTGGACGGATGGTCCACACCTTCTGTCGTTGCCATCGGCCCGGCTGGTTCACGCACCGATCGAGACGGCCAGCCGGTCGGGAGGGGTTCGGCCGGCCCAGAGCGCTACGAGAGCGAGTGCGGGTCCTGCGATCAGCGAGCCGATCAGGCCGACCTTGTCGAGGGTGTCGAAGCCGTCGAGGTGTCCGGCGTGGTAGGTGAGGTGGAGCACTCCTTGGACGAGCCAGGCAACGGCAACCGGCCGCATCGCCCCACGCCGCCACACCGTCCACGCGGTGACGATGACCAGCGCGAGGAACAGCGCTCCGACATCGCGGATGAGGTGTTCGTTGAACAGGTCACCTTCCGCTGCGATCCATCCCCTCCCCAGTGGAAAGTCGTCGAAGAACGACCTCGGCGCGAACGCCGCCTGAAGCCCGGCCGGCAGCATCAAGAGTGCGACCGCGCCGAGTGCACCACGCTCGATCAATGCTCGCTTCACGGGAGTTCTCCTTCGGAGGTATCGCGATCCCACACCGGGCGGAACGCTACTGGACGCTTCGTCGACGCCCGACCGCAGGACGTCGGGCGCGATCAGTGGACGCGGCGAGGTGGAGCGCGAGGGCGAGGGCGAGGACGACGACGAGTTGCCGAGCGGCGTGGGGAGCGGCCGGATCGCTCGGCACGAGCTGCAGAGCAGGTTCGGGCAGGAGCCCGGTCCCGAAGCCGATCATGACGGCGAGCGCGCCGGCGATGCCGCATCGTGCATCGTCCCCGAGAAGCCTTGCGGCGGCGGCGCAGCCGGCGAGCCCGATCGCGAGCAGCGCGATCAGTTGCAGCGTGTGGGCGGCCAGCGGCAGATGGGCGGACGACCGGGAGACGAACGTGGTGGCGAGCGCCCACCAGAGACCGACTGCGGGCAGCGCAGTGAGGAGCCGGTGCGACTGGCGGCGCCGGAGTGTGGTGGGCGAGGACTGAAGCGTCGCAGAGGCGGGGTCGTCGAGGAGGTGCGGCACGGCAGCCGCCACGGCAGCTGCCGTGGTCGAGAGCAACAGCCCAGATGGGCGCGCGCTCAGGACGATCCACGTGGTCGTCGCAACGGTCGTGGCCGCGAGAGGCCTCCAGGTGACGACCGAGGCGAGGTGGCCCGCTCCGGCGATCAGGGGCACGTGTGCGACCCTCCCGAGCCGGTGGGTTCGGGGAGCCCAAGATGCTGGGCGAGTTCGGTCGACGGGGTTGCCGGGTCGATCCAGTGCGGCCAGTCGGTTTCGAGCGTGCCGGCAGTTGCACTCGCTGATCGATCGCCCATCGCCACTGCGAGGGTCGCGTCGGAGGCGCTGTAGGTCACGCCCCACATCGGTGGGTTGTCCCATCCCTCATAGGTGAGCGCACCGTTCGGCGAAGCTCCCTCGGAAGCGATGGTGCGGAGCAGATCGGCGCCGTCCGGGGTCGCTGCGGCGGCGAGCCACAGCGCGAGCACGCTTCGGGCCTGGCCGTCCGCCGTGCAGCGCTGGTCATCGTGATGGGGCGCAGGTGGCAGCCCGACCACCCAGGCGCCCGCCTGCACGGCGGTGAACAGCTCGTTGGTGTCGCGGTCGCTGCAGGGGAGCGAGCCGTTGCCGAGGTCGGGGTGGAGGCGCCCGTCGTCGGGCCACATGGCCTCGGGGGTCAGCTGCTCGGCGACCGGTTCCGGAAGTCCGGCAAGGAACGGTTGGGGCCCGCAGCCGGAGTTGCCGATCGTCGTCGGGGCCCGTTGGATGACCTCGAGGGGCTGCAGGGCCGACGCGGTCGGCGCGAGGCTGAGCACCCCTTCGACCCGAGCCTCCCATTCGTCGATCAGGTGCCGCGATGACTCGTACGCGCAGTAGCGCACGTCGCTGCGTTGCTCGCAGGTCTGATGTTCGGTCGGCTCGGTGAGGTAGCTCACCATCCCAGCCACTCGGTCTGCCGACAGGGGCCTGGTCTGCACCCAGCCGGTGAGGGCCACGACACCGATCGCGACGACGAGCATCGCTCCGAGACGACGAGGCACACCGTCGCGGCACAGGGCCACGGCTCCCATCACCGCGACCAGCCCGGCGAGATAGGTGAGATGCCACCAGGTCGGGCGGATCTCGAGCGCGGGGTCGCCGACCGAAGCGGAGTCGGCGAGAAACCCGAGGAAGCGCACCGGGTGGCTGTACTCCTTGTTCCACGGCCACGTGGTGTCGTCGAGGAAACGGGCCTGGATGACGCTCACGGCGACGGCCGCAACGCTCCCGAATGCGGCGAACGGCAGCCAGCGGCCGACGCCGACCCCGACGGTGACGGCTCCGACGACGACCAGGACCCCTGCGCCGATCTCTCCCCAGTGCGGCGCGCCCAGGAGATCATCGCGAGAGCTCAGGAAAACGACCCAACCGGTGGCGAACACCGCGGCTGCCATCGCTGCCGTCGCCGTCGTCGAGAGCGCTCCGGCCGTACGAACCGGCTGTGGTGCGGGAAGGGTCGCGAACAGCTCGTCGGTCCCGGTGCGATCCGGCCGGAGCACCAGGAGGTTGGATGCCACGATCGTGAACCAGCCCAGCGGGACGAGCGCCAGCGCGATCCCCAGTGACAGCCGCCGCGAGTGCCCAACGGACATGGTGTCGTCTGCGAGCGTTGCGGCCCACAGCATCAGCGGCGTGAGGGCCATCCCGGCGAGGAAGACCGGATGGCGGACCAGCGCTCGGTTGTCGGCTCGGGCGAGCGGCACGAGGACCCGCCAACGGGTGTCGATCGCCCAGCCCGCCGGCCCACGCTCCGGCGGCGGTTTCGACTCGTTCCGGCGGCGCAGGGTGCGCACGATCCACCAGACAGCGAAGGCGGCAAAGATCAGGATGGGCATTGCCGTCAGCTCGCCCGTGACGTGTCGGTGTCAGGAGCGCGACCGATCAACAGCAGATACGCGTCCTCGAGCGCCGGTTCGGCGAGCGTTGCCGCCGGCGGGGGATTACCGATCAGCCGGTGATGTCCGAGTCCGGTACGCCACGACAGTCGCGCCCGCGGGTCGGGTTGGTCGCTGACCCACACCCGGCCGCGGGCCGCGTCGATCATCGCCTCGGGGGTGCCGTCAAAGAGCACCCGGCCGCCGTCCATCACGACGACTCGATGGCACAACGCAGCGACGTCTTCGGTCTGGTGCGTCGAGAGCAGTACCGGGTGCGCTTCGGCGACCGACGAGACGAGCTCGCGGAACCGCAACCGCTGCTCGGGGTCGAGCCCGACGGTGGGCTCGTCGAGCACCAGTACGCCCGGGTCGTCGAGCAGCGCCTGCGCGATGATCACGCGCCGACGCATCCCGCCCGAGAGGGACTTGATCCGTTTGTGCATCACGTCGTCGAGCCCGACCAGGCTGAGCACCCGGGTGACCTCGGCGTGGCGTCTCCGGCGATCGGTGAGCTCCTTGAGGATCGCGATGTAGTCGACGAAGGCGAACGCGGACAAGTTCGTGTAGTAGCCGGGCTCCTGGGGGAAATAGCCCAGCCGGCGGCGGATCGCGAGCCGCCCGTCGGTCGACGCCGGGTCGTGGCCGAGCACGCGTACCTCGCCGCTGTCGGGGGCGAGCACCGTTGCGATGATCCGTAGCAAGGTCGTCTTGCCGGCGCCGTTCGGTCCGAGCAGCCCGGTGACACCTCGGCCGATCGACAACGTCACGTCATCGAGCGCCAGCGTCGACCGTAGCGACTTGCTCAGCCTGTCGACCTCGATCGTGGTCATCCGAGTCCTCCCATGGTCTGTCTCGTCTCGAAGCGTTCACGGCGTGTCGCGAGCACCGCACCGGCAGCGGCGGCGCCGGTCGCCAGCCCGATCTGGCCGGCCGGGCGGAACGCAGCGAACCGCTCGACCAGCTCCGCGTCCGGGGTGCCACGCCAGTTCAACGCTGCCGCGGTGATCCACAGTCCTCCAACGGTCAGCCCGGCGGCGCGGGCCGGTAGCCAACTCGCGAGGGCCATCGCCACGGCCGCCATGCCGACCGAGGGGAGCAGCCACGATGCCGCGGTCCACCCGATACCGGGAATCGCCGCCGAGACCAGTCCCGTCACTGCCAACGCCGGCACGACCACCGCCGCCCACCGGGCCAGCAGCAACTCGAGCCCGGCCGCAGGCGTGGCGTGGACGAGCTCACCTGCAGGGTCGTCCCGCGTCGCGAAGATGGCGGCAACCGCGGCGACCGGCACCAGCGGAGCGACGATCAGGAACAGGTAGGTGTTTCGAGCGTCACCCGCGAAGATCGCCCCGAGCGTCGCCAGCGCGAGGACGACGATCACGGCCCCGAGCCAGGGATCGCGTGCTTCCGGCGCGACCGCGACCAGCCGGGCGAGCCGATCGCTCAGACCGCAGCGCACCAGCAGGCGCTCGGGCCAGCGGCGTACCGCCTGGTCGACGACGGCGACGATCGCATCCAGGTTCCGGTCGATCCGACCGGCGTCGACCATCGGGTCGAACGCAGCCCGGCACGCCGCACATCCGATGACGTGGGCTTCGACCGATGCTGCGTGGGCTCGACCCAACCGTCCCTGCGCGTAACTTGCCAGTAGGTCCCGATCAGCGTGCCAGGTCACGTCAACGCCTCCCTCATCTCTATTCGTGCCCGCGACATCCGACTCTTCACCGTTCCCGACGGGATCCCCAGGACCCACGCTGTCTCCCGAGTCGTCAACCCGTCGAGCAGCGTGGCTTGCACCACCGCCAACAGCTCGGGGGACAATCGTTCCATCGCTCGGGCCGTGTCTCCGTGCTGTACTCCGAGCAGGACCTCGTCCTCCGCAGACACCTGAACGTCGGCATCCGGTGCCGCTGACCACGCCATTCCGGGGCGCCGGCGCAACTGATCGATCAGCCGTCGGATGCCGATGCCCCACAACCACGCCGCCACCTCGCCCCGGCCCGCATAGGCCGACGGCTTTCGCCACACGGCCAGGAACGCGTCCTGCACCGCCTGGTCGACAGTGTCGGCGTCGCCGCACCGGCGCGCCAGTCGCACCGTCAACCACGGTGCATGCCGCCGATACAGCGTCGTGAAGGCGCCGCGGTCCTGCTCAGCGATCGCGACGAGGAGGTCGACGTCGCTGCGCTCGTCTCCGGGATCGGCCATCACCACCTTGTCGTACCACGACCCCAGAACGGTTCAGCACGGCGCGACCCACTCCTACGACCCGCCTGCGTTCGAGCGGAGTTGGTTGAAGCGGCGGGTGACGTCTTGCCAGCGCCCGAGCGCGTCGGGTTCGTCGTTCCACTGCTCGAGCACCGAGTAGCACACGATGTCGTCGGCCCGGTCTCCGTAGCGTCCGAGCAGCTTCGCCGGGAGCTCGTCCCACGTGCAGGTGATGGCGAAGGCGTCGAGCATCTCGTCGGTGATGGTCGCCTTCATCCCCGCCAGGTCTCCCTGCCGCTGCAACGCGTTCAGCTGCTCACCCACCCCGGGGAACCCCGACGAGTCGAACACCACGCCGTAGCCAGGAGTCGATCCGTAGAACCCGAGCCGGGCTCGAACACCATCGCGCTGACGCTCACGAACGGCATCGTCGTCGGAGACCGCTGTCATCACCGGACATACCAGGGCGACGGAGCCTGGCGCTCGGTCGGCGGCGACCTCACCCCGGCGGACCGCAGGGATCAGGACGTCATCGAGGTACTGGATCGTGCTCAGCGGATGCACGTGTACGCCGTCCGCCGCCTCGCCCGCCATCTTGCCCATCCATTCACGCACCGCGGAGATGTAGATCGGCGGATCGGCGTACTCGATCGGACCCGGCGACCACATCGGGGTCAGCAACGAGAACTTGTAGTACTCGCCGTCGAACGCGAGCTTCTCGCCGCGGAATGCTGCGTAGATGGCTCGCATTGCGGCGATGTACTCACGAAGGCGGGGACCGGGCGGAGCGTACGCGGTGGAGAAGCGCCGCTCGATGTGGGCCTTCACCTGCGTACCCAGTCCGGCGACGAACCGCCCGCGGGTGGCCTCGGCGAGCATCCACGCCGCCTGTGCCGTGAGCATCGGGCTGCGCGGGAATGCCACGGCGATGCCGGTTCCGATCGAGATCGACTCGGTCGCCAGTGCGGCCGCGCTGCAGATCGAGAACACCGGTTGGCTGCCTTCGGGCAACCAGAACGTGTCGAATCCGGCGGCCTCGACCCGGCGGGCCACGTCCTGGGCATGCCGGAGCGATCGGGCCGTGCCGAATGCAGAGAGCGTCACCTGTCGGTCGGTCATCGCAAGACCCTAACTTCGACGTCGGTGTAGAGAACATCTCGGGCGGGGTGGCCCAGCCGGCCTGCTGCGCACAGCATGATTTCGAGGTCGAAGTCGACACTGGGTACTCTCGGCGGATCAAGGTCGCGACGTTTTCGCTCGCGCAGAGGCTGCGGGTGATGTCGAGGTTGCGGCCTCGACGAGGAGAGGGGAACCATGACGACGTCGACGGATCAGCCCATCTACTACGACCCCTTCGACATCGAGATCGACAAGGATCCCCACTCGGTCTGGCGTCGCATGCGGGACGAGGCGCCCCTCTGGTACAACGCCCACCACGACTTCTTCGCCATCAGCCGGTTCGACGACGTCGAGCGTGCCCTCATCGATTGGGACATCTACCGGTCGGGTCGGGGCTCGACGCTCGAGATCATCAAGGCCAACGTTGAGTTGCCGCCCGGACTCATCCTGATGGAGGATCCGCCGATCCACGATGTGCATCGTGGTCTGTTGTCACGGGTGTTCACGCCCCGGAAGATGAATGCGTTGGAGCCCAAGATCCGGGAGTTCTGTGTTCGCACGCTCGACCCGGTCGTGGGCACTGGTCGGTTCGACTTCATCGCCGACCTCGGCGCCCAGATGCCGATGCGCACGATCGGCATGCTGCTCGGCATCCCCGAACAGGACCAGGAAGGGATTCGGGATCGGCTGGACGCCGGACTGAAGTTGGACGAGAGCGGTGAGCCACCGACGGCGAACGACATGTTGGGCGCGGCCGTCGAGATGTTCAGCGACTACATCGACTTTCGCACGAAGAATCCGTCGGACGACTTGATGACGGAGTTGCTGACGGCCGAGTTCGAGGACGAGACGGGCACGACGCGCCGGTTGAGTCGCGACGAGGTGCTCACCTACGTGATGTTGCTCGCGGGTGCCGGCAACGAGACCACGACACGGCTGATCGGTTGGGCGGGCAAGCTGCTGGGGGAGCACCCCGATCAGCGCCGGGCGCTTGCCGCTGACCGGACGTTGATGCCCAAGGCGATCGAGGAGATCCTGCGCTACGAGGCACCTTCGCCGGTGCAGGCGCGCTGGATCACCAAGGACGTCGAGCACCACGGCACCACGGTCCCGAAGGACAACGTGATGCTGCTGCTCAACGGTTCGGCCAACCGTGACGAGCGCAAGTTCCCCGACGCCGACCGGTTCGACATCCGTCGTGACGACGGACCGCACGTGAGCTTCGGATACGGCATCCACTTCTGCCTCGGCGCCGCGCTGGCCCGGCTCGAGGGCCGAGTGGCGATCGACGAGGTGCTGAACCGTTTCCCCGACTGGGAGGTCGACTGGGACGGAGCCGTGCAAGCACACACCCCGACCGTGCGCGGCTGGGAGAAGCTCCCGGTCGTGACGGGCTGAGCGCAGCGCCCTCGCCCATGGCGGAGCTGCCCGTGATCGATCTGGACGCGCCGGGCGCAGCGGCCCGCCTCGACACGGCGTGTCGCAACGTCGGGTTCTTCGCGGTCCCGCTCCCGGCACCGTTGAACTCCGTCCATCGGTCGGTGCTGGAGTTGGCGGGGGAGTTCTTCGCGCTCGACGATTCCGAGAAGTCGCTGGTGTCGATGGAGCGCGGCGGGCGGGCGTGGCGTGGCTGGTTCCCGCTCGGCGGCGAGCTCACCTCTGGAGTGCCCGATCGCAAGGAGGGCTACTACTTCGGAAGTGAACTGCCACCCGATCCGAGGCCGATGCACGGGCCGAACCTGTGGCCCGGCCGACCAGCTGGGCTCCGCGACGTCGTCACCGCGTGGATGGACGCCATGGAAACGCTGGGTCAGCGGGTGCTGTCGCAGTTGGCGGTGGGGCTCGGCCTGGAGCCCTCCTGGTTCCGGACCCACCTCACCGAGCACCCGACCTCCCTGTTCCGGATCTTCCGCTATCCGCCCCAACCGGCGGGCGACACCGCAGCCTGGGGAGTGGCGGAGCACAGCGACTACGGGCTGCTGACCTTGCTGGCCACCGACGGCACGCCTGGGCTCGAGGTGAAGGTGGGTGGGGAGTGGATCAGCGCGCCGGGCGATGAGCACCTCGTGATCTGCAACCTCGGCGACATGCTCGACCGCCTCACGGGCGGTCGGTATCGCAGCACCCCGCACCGAGTCCGCAATCTCGCCGACCGCGACCGCTACTCACTGCCGTTCTTCCTCGATCCCGGCTGGAACGCAGTCGTCGCGCCGATCGATCTCGACGACGGCTGGGACCGGCCCCTCGACGCCGCCGCCCGCTGGGACCGGGCCAACCTGCGCGACCTGTCCGGCACCTACGGCGACTGGCTCAGCGCCAAGGTCGCCCAGGTCTTCCCCGACCTCGCCGCCGAGCAGCACGTTCGATCCGGCCCCGAGCGGGCCTGACCGCTGCGTGGATCAGAAGCTTCCCTCGGCTGTTCGATCGACCCGCTGGAGCACGACGAGGTCCTCGTGCAACTCCATCCAGACGTCGTGGAACGATTCGCACATCACGCCGGTGAACTGTTTGGGGTCACCATTGACGACATTGGCGGCGGCGACCGCGAGGCGAGTCGAGTAGCGGGCGAGCCGGGGCAACGCGGTGGAGAACGAAGTGAGCAACTGGTTGATCGCTTCGTTGAGCGCGACGAGCCCGTCGACGCATTGGCGGTCGTAGTCGGGGTCGGCATGGTCGTTGGGCGTGTCGCCTCGCATCTGCCAGGTCGAGCACAGCTGCTTGAACTCGTCGTTGAGGACCAAGAAGCGTTCGTAGTCGGCGTGCAGGCCGGCGGCGGTGTCCGGCGTGGCGTAGCTGTCGAGCAGCGACTCCTGGCGCGCCTTGCCGGCGGGGAGCAGCCCGTACATGTTGCGGGCCTCGATGTGCCGGACGAATCCCGCCTCGATCATCTCGGAGAGCAGTTCGGCGGGATGCTCTCCCAGGCTTGCCGTCAATCCGGTCGGGGTGACGAAGCCGCGGATGCGCAGCACGTGCAGCAGCAGCGTCTCGTCGATCTCGATGCCGTCGCCGGGCTGCGCGTCGCTCGACTCCACGGCGACGGCCACCGCGTCGGAGGCGACCGACGCGTCGGAGTCGGCCATCGTGTCGGCGGCGAAGGTGAACGCGATGTCGGTGGCGCGGACCCGGCCGCAGGCAAGGAGCGCCTGGGCCACGCTGAGACGAGCCATCGGCACGCGGTACGGCGAACAGCTCACCGAATGGACACCGAGCCGTACGAGGAAGTCGGTCGATGCCGGGTGCCCGGCGTGCTCGCCGCACACCCCGAGCTTGATCGAGGGCTTGGCGGCCCGCGCCGACTCACACGCGATCCGAACGAGCTCACCGACGCCCGCTTGGTCGAGCTCGGCGAACGGGTTGGCCGGCAGGATGCCGTGAGCCTGGTATGCGGGGAGCAGACGTGATTCGACGTCGTCGCGGCTGAACGTGTACGTCATCTGGGTGAGGTCGTTGGTGCCGAACGAGAAGAAGTCGGCGTGGGCGGCGAGCGCCCCGGCGGTGAGGGCGGCGCGCGGGGTCTCGATCATCGCCCCGACGGTCACGACACTGGATGCCAGCTCCGGATGGCCGATGTCGTCGAGCACGCCCGTGACCCAGCTCCGCGCCAGGCGGAGTTCCTCCGCATCGACGACGAGCGGGATCATCACCTCGACATGGGGTCGCTTCCCCCGCTCGAACAGCCGGGCCGCCGCCGTGCACAGCGCCCGAACCTGCATCTCGTAGAGCCCGGCGCGGACCACGCCGAGCCGAACGCCGCGCGTCCCGATCATCGGGTTCGTCTCGTGGAGCCGGCGGACAGCCGTGATCTCGAGCTGCTCCTCGTCGTTCAGTTCACCCCGGGCCTCGCGTGCGGTCAGGTCGAGCAGATCGGGCAGGAACTCGTGGAGCGGTGGGTCGAGCAGCCGCACGGTCACCGGGAGCCCGTCCATGGCCTCGAGCACCCGCTCGAAATCGATGACCTGGGCGACCTCGAGCTCGGCCAACGCGGCAGCCTCGCTCGCGGCGTCGTGGCTCAGGATGAACCGCCGCATGATCGGCAGCCGATCGGCCGACAGGAACATGTGCTCCGTGCGACACAGGCCGATGCCCTGCGCCCCGAGGGCCCGGCCGTTGCTCGCATCGCCCTCGGTGTCGGCATTCGCGCGCACCTGAACGTGGCCGGCGGCGACCTGATCGGCCCAGGCCAAGAGGCAGTCGAGCTCGGGTGGTGCCTCGGCGCCCGACGTTCCGAGCGAACCGGCATAGATGTTGCCGGTGGATCCGTCGATGGTGATCTCGTCGCCGGCGCGCAACACGGTGGTCCCGATCGTTACCGTGTCGCCGTCGATGTGGACATCGGCCGACCCGACCACCGCGGGGATGCCCCACCCCCGAGCGACCACCGCAGCGTGACTGACGAGGCCGCCCCGGGTGGTGAGGATTCCTTTCGAGACCTGCATTCCCAGCAGGTCGTCCGGGGTGGTCTCCTGGCGTACGAGGATCACCGCTTCGCCCTCGTCGCTCGCTGCGATGGCGGCATCGGCGGAGAAGGTGATCCGCCCCGAGGCCGCGCCGGGTGAGGCCGGCAGCCCCGCTCCGATCGGCTCGACGTCGTCCCCGATCGATAAACTCGCATGGAAGAACGCGGCGAGTTCCTCGGGTTTGACTGCCGTGAGCGCTTGTAGCACCGCGTCGGCTGTGCGTGCCGCAGCGGCTGCCCGGACAGCAGCGGCCACCCTCGTACCAAGGTCCCCCAGCATGGGGTAAGAAACTAGTCACTAACTACAGGAAGTAGCTACTTCGATCGCCACCGTCGTCGCTCATGCCCACGGTTCTCAGCAGCTCACGGAGTGCTTCGAGCTGGCGCTTGGGAGGGAAGCTCGCCGGATCGAACAGGGCTTGGATGGCGATGCCGTCGGCCCCTGCGATCAACCGCTCGGCCGTTGTCCGGGTCGGCTCGCCGCCCCCCAGCGCGGCGGCCTCGACGAGGGTCGTCACGTGGTTGCGGAACTCGCGGTACGCATCGCGCTGGGCCCGGGCGATGGAGGCATCGCTGCTCGCCTGCGTGCAGCACGTCAACGTGACGAGCCAGTGGCGTCGACGATCCTCGTCGAGCGGGAGCGCACCCTCGAGCGAGGCCCGCAAGCGGGCCGCCGGAGTGGTGGTGGTGCTCGGCGGGCGGAGCGAGCGTCGTCGAGCGAGTGACTCCTGGAAGGTGGTGAGCAGCAGGTCGCGACGGTCGCTGAAGTAGTGCGTGACCGCGCCCGTGGTGCAGCCGGCCTCGGCGGCGACCTCGCGCATGGTGGCCCCCTCGATGCCAGCCCGGGCGATCACCCGGGCCGCGGCCTCGGTGATCTCCGCGCGTCGCTGTTCGACGTCGACGACCTCGGGCATCGTCAGCCGCCCGCCCCGGTGAGATGAGCAAGGGCTCGCTCACGCGCACGGGTCATGACGCCCGGGTCGCCGGTGGTCCACTGCACGACGAGCTTCTTCCCGGCGATCCGCCAGCCATCGGACTGCCGCACGCAGCGGTCGTCGTAGTACCCGTTCAGCGTGAACACATCGGTTCGATCGCCCTCGACGATGACGTGCTCGGCACAGACGTTCGCCCGTACCGACGCGACGTCGCCCTCGGCGCGAACGAGATGGTTCGTCAGGGTGTGGCGGGAGAAGGTCAGCCCCGGGAACACTCGGGGACCGCGCCCGACCCACTCGTCGGCCGTCCAACGCCCGATGCTCGATCGGGTTCCACGACGAGTAGTCGAGTTCGATCTCGTCGGTGAACACCGCCCGGTACGCCGCCCAATCGCGCGTGTCGATCGCCGTCGCAAATCGAGTCATGAGGTCGATCAACGCGGATCGGTCGGCGAGCGCGTTCGGCCACTCCATCGCACTTGAGAATATCACAACTGTTATGTAACGTCGGAGGGACAGATGCCGACCGGAAGTGGAGCGAAGATGGTGCACGTACCGAGCAGGGGAGACGTTGCCGTCCGGCTCGGCCCGGGGGTGCCAAACGTGCCCGACTATGGGCCGAGCATCGTCGACCGCAACGCCTACACCGACCCCACGCAGTTCGAGCTCGAGCGCGAGCGGGTGCTCAACGCCACCTGGTTGCTCGCCGCCCGGTCGAGCCAGGTCGCCGCCGCCGGCGACTGGATCAGCTTCGAGAGCCACGGCGAGACCATCGTGATCACCCGCCAGCCCGACGGTTCGCTCGCGGCGTTCCACAACGTGTGCCAGCACCGTGGCCCGTCGTTCGTGACCGAATGGCAGGGCTGCGGCGCCCGGCGGTTCACCTGCCCCTATCACGGCTGGGTGTACGACACGACGGGCAAGGTCGTGGGCGTCCCCGAGCGGCAGGACTTCGCACCCGAGCACCTCGACGGGCTACGCGCGCCGGTCGTCGCCGCCGCCGAGTGGGGCGGATGGGTGTGGGTCAACCTCGCCGGGCCGGAGCAGGCCACGCCGCTCCTCGACTGGATCGGCCCGGACATCCTCACCGACCTCGGCCAGTACCGCATGGAGGACATGGTCCTGCTCGATGTGCTCGAGTGGGACGTGCCCGTCAGCTACAAGGCGGTCGTCGACGGGTTCAACGAGATCTACCACACCGCCGCAGTTGCACCACGTCGCGCCCGGAGTGGACCAAGTCGGCACGCGACACCACGTTCCACATCGTCAACGATCACAACTACATGTGCTTCGTTCCCCGCTACCAGCACCGCGACCAGCTCGCGGAGGACTGGGACCATCACAAGTGGGCGATCTGCCACTACGTCGTGTTCCCGAACACCGTGTTCAACTGCAACCCGGAGCACATCCAGGTGTTCAACCCGATCCCGATCGACGTCGACCGCACTCGATTCCTGTGCTGGGAGATCGTGTACCCCGGCGACGAGGCCGATCCCGAGTACCTCGAGTACCGCGAGCGGATGCAGGCCCACTGGGATCACCTGAAGGTGGTGGTCGGCGAGGACATCGCCATCTACGAGCAGCTGGCCCGCACCAAGCGGTCGAGCGGGTACCGGCAGAACGTCCTGTCGGAGCGCGAGTGCAAGATCGCCCACTACCACGAGACCATGGCCCGAATGATCCGCGATTGACCCGGTCAGGCCTCCGGCAGCAGGGCCTGGCCGGTGTTGGCCGACACCCCGCCGTCGACCGGCAGGGCGACGCCGGTGACGAACGAGGCGGCCGGCGACGCCAGGAACGCGATCACCTCGGCGTCTCGCGTGGATCGAGCCCAGCGCTGCATGGGCACCACCCGCCGCAGCCGGTCGTAGCGGGCCGGGTCGTCGTCGGGGCATGTCGCCCGTCATCCCGGTGAGGGTCGGGGCCCGGGCACACGGCGTTCACCCGGATGCCTTCAGCGGCGACATCGATCGCCACGCTGCGCACGAGGTTGATGACCCCCGCCTTGGCAGCCGCGTAGGGGAACCGGTTGGCCTCGCCCCGCAGACCGGTGTTCGACGACGTCACCACGATCGCGCCGCCGCCGGCCCGGCGCAGCGCCGGAATGGCGACCCGCATCCCGAGCACGACCGCCCGCAGATTGACCTCGATCGAACGATCGAAGATCGCCATGATCGATGTTCTCGATCTGGCCCGACCCCCGCACACCCGCGTTCAGGACCACGACATCGAGCCGACCCCAGGTCTGCTCGGCCAGGCGCACTGCCTCGGTGTTGACGGCTTCATCGGTGACATCGCCGACGAGGGTCACCACATCGGGGCGCCCGCCGAAGACCGTGGTCACCTGGTCGGTGAGATCGAGCGCCACCACTCGGTGGCCGCGCTCGACGAGCACCTCGACCGTGGCCCGGCCGATGCCCGAGCCGGCGCCGGTGACGATTGCGACCGGGCGTTTGGCAGCAACCGACGACGACATTCGAGCAGTCTGACAGGCGGCTCGCGATCACATGAAGGAGCACATGATGGGTGACCGACTCGACGGCCTGGTGGCCGTGGTGACCGGCGGGGCGAGCGGGATCGGCGAGGCCACGGTCGCCCGATTCGTGGCGGAGGGGGCCAGGGTCGTGGTGGCCGATGTCCAGACAGGACCGCGGCTCGGCGGTTGCCGTCACGTTCGCAGGCGTCGGCGCGCTTCATCCGTTGCGACGTCACGGTCGAGTCCGACGTCGCGGCGGCGGTCCAGCTGGCTGTCGACTCGTGGGGCCAGCTCGACATCATGATGAACAACGCCGGCATCGTCGGCGCCGTGGGTCCCATCGCCGACACCGACAGCGGAGCATGGCTCGGGACGATCGATGTGCTGCTGAACTCGGTCTTCTACGGATCGAAGCACGCGGCACGCGCCATGCTGCCGCGGCGCCAGGGTTCGATCATCAGCACGTCGAGCATCGCCGGCATGATCGGCGGGCTGGGGCCACACGCGTACACGGCGGCGAAGACTGCGGTCGTCGGGCTCACCAAGTCGCTCGCCAGTGAACTCGGTCCGCAAGGGATCCGGGTCAACGCCATCGCACCGGGAACGATCCCGACGCCGCTCACTGCGGGGGCGACGGCAGGCGACCCGAGGGCGATCGAGGAGGTCGCGGAACGCTCGCGGATCATCTTCGGGGTCACCCCTGACCCGATCGACATCGCCAACGCCGCGCTTTACCTGGCGAGCGCGGAGGCCAGGCTCGTGAACGGTCACACCCTCGTCGTCGACGCAGGACGAAGCGTGAACGGTGGGTCGTCGCGGTTCGCGTCCAGCGCGGCGGGAATGGTCGGCATCGCCGGCGCCGAGGGGGAGCCGTGATCGTGGTCGCCGGGACCATCGGGTTCGCCAGCGGCGAGCTCCGCGACGCCGCGGTGCACGCGACGATCGAGCTGCAACGGGCGACACGCGCCGAGGAGCCGGGCTGCCTCGCCTACTGCTTCGCCGCCGATCCGGTCGCCCCGACCACCGTCCAGGTCTACGAGCTGTGGACCGACGAAGGCGCGCTGGCCGCCCACTTCCAGCACCCCAACTATCACGCCATGCGAGCAGTCCTGCGCAGGTTCGAGCGTTCCGGACCGTCGTCGACCTCCAAGTACCGATGCGACCGCTCGGAACCCGTGTACGGGGCCGACGGGCGCCCGAACCCGAGGTTCGCGACGCCCACCTGACGGTCGTTCGTCGCCCCGCCCGTCCGAAGCGGTGCGGGGCGGATCCGGTCAGTGGACGGTGACCGTGCCGGCGGTGCCGTCGACCGTGATCGTCGCCCCGTCCGGGATGCGGTGGGTGGCGTCGGCGATCGCGACCACACACGGGATGCCGAGCTCACGCGACACGATCATGGCGTGGCTGCCCACCGCGCCGACGTTGACCACCACGGCGGCCGCCGACACGAAGAGCGGCACCCACGACGGGTCGGTCTGCGGGGCGATCAGGACGTCGCCGGGCTCCAGCCCCACGGGATCAGCGGCATCGAGGATCACCCGCGCCCTCCCGGTGGCGACGCCACCAGAAGCGGCTGTGCCGTTGAGAACGGATCCCGCTCCGGCCAGCTCCACCGACTTGCGGTCGCGCCGGGTCATCTCCGACAGTGCCGGCAGCGCGGTGGTTCACGTTGAACACCGGCTCGTAGTCGAACAGAGCTCCGGATACTGCGCCCATCGCTGGTGGATGACGTCGCGGAACTGGTCGGGATCGATGCCGGAGGTGGTCGATCTCGGCGTCGGTCACCATGAAGAGCTGCTCGATCTCGTCGATCACGCCGCGCTCGACGAGCCGGCGGCCGAACTCGCGAAGGGCGACGCGCATCTCGTTGATCACCATGACGCAGTTGGTCTTGGCCCGCTCACGGCCGCTCAGGAAGATGCTCGACGACCGCAGGGCGGCCTCGAACATCCCGGCCGTCTCAGGCTCGCCGGCGAGCTGGGGCCGCAACGTGGCGAGGATCGAGTCGCGCTCGGCGACCGAGGCTGTCGTGGCGGCTCGCCGGTGACTGCGATTCGTCGGACCGGCGCATGAGGTCGATCGCGACGAGCGCGATCCGCGGCTTGACCTCCCACGACAACGAGATGAGGTCGTACTCGTTCTGCGCACGACTCCCGTACTCGTCGAGGAACGCGTCGAAGCGGGCGAGGAAGTCGAGCGCATCGGCCGAGCCGGAGGCCCGCAACCGATCGAGGACACCATCGACTCCGGCGTCGAACGCCTGCAGCGAGCTCGGGGGAGGCCGTGGCGACGCGGCCCAGCTCCCACATGGCGTGCGAGGGCGCGGCCGAGTCGACCTCGATGCCTGCGAGCAGCCGGATCGCGAGCGTCGGATCGCCGATTCCTTCGCAGATCGCGCCCGAACGTCCCAGGGCCGAGCGACGACAGGGTCGAGACCCGCATGGCGTCTGTCGAACGTCTGCTGGACGTAGGGGATCATCGATCGGGCGCGGGCGAGCAGGGCGACATCGGAAAGCGTCGCCGAGGTCGGGTCGCCTTGCTCGCAGCGCTCGGGCCAGTCGCGCGGTCGGCGTCGAGCTCGGGCAGCGACTCGACCGTCATCGCCCACCCGGCCGAGGCCGCCAGCCGCTCGGCATGCTGCTCCGACTCGTGCCACGGCTGGGGCTCGTACGCGGGGATGTCGGCGCCGTCGTCGAAGAACGCCTTGTCGATCAGTTCGGGCGTGACGCCGGGCATCCGCGCCCCGAACACCCGGGTCATCGACAGCGGGTTGTAGGGATAGCCGCCGAACACCTCGAACAGGTCGGGGAGCTCGGGGTTCTCGAACTCCTCCCAGTCGAGCGCTCCGATCGAGATGTAGGCATCGCGCAGCCCGGTGCACATCCCCTTGCGAATCACCATCGATTGCCCGAGCGGGCTGAACGGGCTCGGGAAGACGTCGGCCGCGTTGCCGCGGCGTCCACGCCGGGAAACGATCGCCGATCGTCGAGTCGCCGAACCAGGTGGTGTCGTCAGTACCGGCAGTTGCCACCGGATCCCCCTTCAAGACATCGGCGCCCCCCGGGCGCCGTCCTGCGCAGACTGTAGTCAGTGTCAAGTTGGCCGGGCCCAGACCGGAGCGCGGCCGCCGGCCGTCAGAGACTCGCGCGGAGCGCCTTCTTGTCGATCTTGCCCATCGGGTTGCGGGGCACCTCCGCCACCAGCCGGAACTCCTTGGGGCACTTGTACCCGGCCAGGCTGTTCCGACACCACGACAACAGCTCGGCGGGCGAAGGTGCGGTGCCCGGACGAGGCTGCACCAGCGCGACGAGCCGCTCGCCCATCTCGGCGTCGGCAACACCGACGCACGCCGCGTCGGCGACGTCAGGGTGCTTGACGAGCGCCTGTTCGGCCTCTGCCGGGTAGACGTTCACGCCGCCGGAGACCACCATGTCGGAGAAGCGGTCGGTGATGTAGACGTAGCCATCGGTGTCGACCTTGCCGATCTCCCCGAGCGTGAAGACCCCCGGCGCCAGGTGGGCTTCGGCGGTCTTCGCCGGATCGCCCTCGTACACGATGCCCCGACCGGTGGTGTCGCGGAAGTAGAGGCGCCCTTCCTCGCCCGTTGGCACCGGCGCACCGTGCTCGTCGACCACGACCACCTCGAACGGCGGTTGGGCACGGCCCACCGAGCCCGGGTGTTCGAGCCACTCCGCCGAGCTGATGGAGCACACCGTGCCGGACTCGGTGCCGCCGTACGACTCAGACAACACCGGACCCCACCATTGGATCATCGCCCGCTTGACCTCGATCGGACATGCTCCGCCCGTGTGGGAGACCGACTTCAACGAGGACGTGTCGTACCGAGCGCGGACATCATCGGGGAGGGCGAGCAGCCTGACGAAGTGGGTCGGGACCATGATCGAGGTCTCCACGCGGTGCTGCTCGATGGCGGCCAAGGTGCGTTCGGCATCGAAGCTGTACTGCACCACCACCGGCACGCCGCTGAGGACCAGACGCACAGCCGTCAGCGGGCCGTTGTGGTAGAGCGGCCCGACCACGATGTGGGTCCCGAGCTTGGCGAACTTGTAGGCCGAAGCATGCTCGACGAATCCGGCCAGGGTCGGCGTGGCGCCGATGGTCTTCGGGGGCAGCTGCACCGCTTTGGGTCGGCCGGTGGTGCCCGAGGTGAACAGCAGATTCGGGATCACCCGCTGCGCGGCGCGCAGCGTGATCGGCACGGCGTCCGCGAGGAAGGCGGACAGTTGCGGACCCGTGACTCCGGAGTCCGGCAGTTCCACGATCGTCACGCCGCGGTCGCCGAGCGCGGCGTGGACGGTCTCCGAGGTCGTCGAATCGACGAACGCCAGGCGGGCGTCGGACTCTGCTCCGATGAAGGCGATCTCGCCGGCCGTGAGGTGGAAGTTCACCGGGACCGACGACGCTTCGCCGAGCAGCGCAGCGGCGTGAGCGAGCACGGCGGACGGCCGGTTGCGGGCGACGACCAGCACCCGGCGGGTGGGGCCGAGGTCGAGTTGCTGAAGGCGCGCGGCCAGCCGGAGCGTCGTGTCGGCGAAGTCGGCCCACGTCGCCTCGCCGTGGCCGTCGGATCGGATCGCGACGCCGTCGGGCTGCCGGGTGGCTCGATCGATCAGGCCGAGCACGGGCTCATCGCGTCATCACCGTGCACGCACTGAGCCCGGGGGCGCCGTACACCTGGGTGAACGCCGCCCGTGGCTCACCCGGGACCTGGCGGTCGCCGGCGCGTCCCTGGAGCTGCCACACGCACTCGATCACCTGCCGGAGTCCGCTCGCGCCGATCGGCTCGCCGTTGGCGAGCAGCCCGCCATCGGTGTTGGTCGGGATCCGACCGCCGATCTCGAGCTCGCCGTCCATGATCAGCCGGCCCTGTTCCCCGTGCTCGCAGAACCCGCATTCGGCCAGGTGCATGAGTTCGGCGCCGGCCTCGGTGTCCTGGATCTGGGCGACGTCGATGTCGCCGGGGCCGAGACCCGCGGTCTCGAACGCGGCCCGGGCCGCATGCGTGGTCGCGCCCTCGGCCATCTCGGCGGCGAGCCATGGGCTGAACACCTCGAACGTGCCAAACTTGCGGGTCCGGAACTCGATGGCCCGGAGTTGGATCGCCCGGTCGGTCAGCTGCCGGGCCCGCTCGCTCGAAGCGAGGAGCACCGCGGCGCCACCTTCGCTCGGGCTGCAGAACATGTACTTCGTGAGCGGGTCGTTCACCATGTCGGCCGATGCGATCTCGTCGACCGACAACGGCTTGCGCCGCCAGGCGTGCGGCGTGCGCGCTCCGTTGCGCAGGGCCTTTGCAGCCAGTTCCGCCAGCAACCGCGGGTCGAGGCCGTACTCGTGGAGGTACCGCTGCAGCTTGAGGGCGAAGAACTGCGTGGTCACCATCAGGCCGGCATCGGCGTACCAGTCGGGCAGCCCGTAGAGGGCGGGGTCGGAGCCGAACGCGCCGCGATCGTGCTTGTCGAAGCCGACGGCGAGGGCGATCTCGGCGGCGCCGGACTCGATCGCGTTGGCCGCAGTGAACAGTGCGCTGCCGCCCGTGCCGCAGCCGTTGTAGACGCTCACGAACGGGATGCCCGTGAGCCCCAACTCGCTCACGAGGGCATCCGCATGGCCACCGTCGCGGCTGCCGCCGGCTGCGAACTGGACCTGGTCCCATTCGACGCCCGCGTCGGCGAGCGCGGCTCGCGCCGCGATGAGACCCATGTCGCGGGCACTGATGTCGAAGCGGCCGAACGGATGCAGCCCGACGCCGACGATGGAGACGGTCATGTGGAGGCCTCAGGCTCGAACCAGTAGGGCGGAGCGTCGGTTGCCCCGGGGCTCGGTGTCGCGAGCACGACCCGATCACCGATTCGCCAGTCCGCGGCGCCGAGTCCGCCGAACCGGGTCGCGACCTTCAGGGCACCGAGGTCGACGTAGCCGACGGCGAAGGGCTCGAACATCGCGCTCGATGCCAGACGCTTCGGTTTCGTGCGTTGAACCGTCCACGTCCACACGACACCTGAGCTCGGCAGCGTCGTCTGGTCCATCGAACGACCGCAGCGAGCGCATGACCGCTGGGGTGGGAACTCATGGGTGCCGCACGACGGGCACACCGAGCCGAGAAGACGGGGCTCACCGTCCACCTCGACGATCGGTCCATCGGCCGGCGATGCGCTGGCCGGAGCATGACTGGTGGACACGTTGCTCCCTTCCCCAGGGCCCTGATGCTACCGTGAAACTGGTGAGCGACTCAAGTAAGTGCACGAGGCCGACCCGGCCTCCGACCCGATGACGAATCCGAACCCCCCGCTCCAGTTCGTCGCCAACTACTCCTCGCTTGCGGGCGACCCCCGGGAGTTCGCCCGAGTGGCTGAGGCCACCGGATTCGCTGGCGTCGGATGTTCGGACCATGTGTTCCGGAACTCGGCCTACCCACACGTCTGGGTGACCCTGTCGGCCATGGCGGCGGTCACCGACCGGGTGTTCCTCATGTCGTCGTTCAGCAACAACCTGCTTCGATCGCCCGTCGAGTTCGTGCAAGCGAGCCTGACCATGCAGTGGTTGAGCGACGGCCGCTTCGAGGCCGGCCTGGGCGCCGGCTGGCTCGAGCACGAGGTGCGCGGCTCTGGCTTCACGTTCCCGCCGGCCCCGGTTCGGGCTCGGCGATACCGAGAAGCGATCCTGATCGCGCGGGAGCTGTTCGAGACGGGCTCCTCGACGTTCCACGGCGAGCACTACTCCCTCGACGTCCCGGTCGTCGGGCCGAGGTTCGGTTCGCCGCCGCCGCTGGTGGGCTCGCTCGGCGGCCCGTGGACCATCGAGCACATCGCCCCGCTCCTCGATCAGGTGGAGCTGAAGTTCGGTGCGACCACCCGCGGCGGCACCCTCGACTCGGGCGCTCTGTCGGTGTCTACCCGCGCCGAACTCGCTGCGATGGTGGCCCAGGTTCGGGCGGTCGCACCGACCGTGCCGGTGGGAGTGTTCGCAATGGTGGGTGTCGGTGACGCGTCGGAGACCGGTGCCCTGCGGGACTCCTTGGGTGGTGGGCTCTATGCCGACTACGTCGGCGAGCCCGCACGGGTGCTCGACGAACTCCGATCGTTGAGTGAGCTCGGGATCTCCCGGGTCCAGGTCGCCGAACTCATCAAGGGTTCGATCAGCAGGTTGGGCGACGTCGGCTGAGGTCCGCCGGCACGATGTTCCTCGCCGGGGTCAGCGGTGTTCCGCATTGCGTCGTGCTGAGCGTCGGGCGCCCTCGACCAGCGTCCGCCGGCGGCGTTCGGCTGCCGACGACCGGGCGAGCGAATCCAGGTGGTCGGCGAGCACCATCCGTTGCGCCGACGGTGGCCACTCGTGGGGATCGAGCACAGCTTTCATCGCGACCCCATTGATGACGACGAGCAATCGGTCTGCCTCGTGAGCCGGGTCGACGGACGACGCGAGGCGGTGAGCCCTGACCTCGGCCGAGAGGGCCTCCAGCAGCACGGCGCGGAACGTGGCCTGGCGCCGGTGGAGCACGGCGGCGAGCTCCGGTTCGCCGATCGACGCGCCCATGAACGCGAGGAAGATCTTCCAGTCGAGCATCCGCTCTTCGTCGAGGGGCAATGTGGCGTCGAGTGCCGCCTCGAGCAACGGGGAGCCCTCGAGCAACCGCTGCTCCAGATGGAATCGGGCCCGGTCGGCGCGCGACTCGAAGGTGGCCATCAACAACGCCCGCTTGTCGGCGAAGTAGTGGCTCACGATGCCGGTGGTCCATCCCCGCACCCGAGCAACCGAGCGCAGGGTCACGTTGTTCAACCCGTGGCGGGCGATGACCTGGCACGTTGCCTCGATCAGTTCGGAGCGGCGTTCGTCGACATCGACCATGCGCGGCATCGAGGCGAATTCTGACAAACCAGACGTTGTTGCACAACCGTTGTCATGTAACGCCGAGTCGGGCTACGTTCAGAGCCCGATGGACGAGTCGTACGTACGGACGTTCTGGGCCCGGTCGGAGTACGAATCGGGGCGCAGCGGCCCACCCCCGGACTTCCCGGCGTTGCCCGATCTCCCGCTCGGTCGGTACACCGATCCCGCGTTCTTCGAGCTCGAGCGCGAGCACGTGTTCAAACGGGCATGGCTGTACGCGGGGCACGACTCGGAGCTGGCCGGGCCCGGCGCCTACAAGCTCTGCGACATCGCCGGAGCCCCGGTGCTCCTGGTTCGCGGCGACGACGGTGTCGTACGGGCGTTCTTCAACTCGTGCCGCCACCGCGGGGCGCCCGTGGTGCGTGGCACCTGCGGAACCGCTCGCATGCTCGTGTGCCAGTACCACTCGTGGACCTACGACCTCGAGGGCCGCCTGGCGCGGGTGCCCGACGAGCGAGACTTCGTCGATCTCGACCTCTCCGAGCGCGGGTTACCGCCGGTCCGCTGCGAGTCCTTCGGCGGCTGGTGGTTCGTCAACCTCGATCCCGACGCCGGCCCGCTGCTCGACTTCCTGGACCCGATCCCGAAGCTGCTCGAAGAGGTGGCGCGCTCCCCGGTGCGCGTGATCGACACGAAGTCGGTCGAGATCGGCTGCAACTGGAAGGTGCTGGCCGAAGGATTCCTGGAGGTGTATCACGCCCGCACCGTTCACCCGACCACCGTCGCGCCGACCCTCGACACCCGGGGAACGGTGATCTCGCTGTTCGACCACGGGCACCAGAACATGATCTCGCCGGTGAAGGCCGGCACCCGGACCGACGGACGCGAGGCGCTCGCCACCATCGCCCACGTCCCGCCGTTGATGCGCGAGCCGGTGCAGGCGGCCACGGGCATCTTCCCGAACCTCATCAGCCCGCTCCACGCCACCGGCTTCCCGTTCCTGGTGTTCTGGCCGACTGCCATCGACCGGACCCGTCTCGACATCGTGTGGTTCGTCGCCGACTGGGGCGACGGTGAGCTGCCCGGCGCGGAGGTGTGGAAGCAGCGCCTCGATCGGTTCGATCGGCTGATGGACGAGGACTATGCCAACCTCGAACCTGTGCAGCGCTCGATGGAGCACGCCGCCCACGGCGGTCAGGTGATCAACTACCAGGAGCGTCGTATCTGGCATGTTCATTCGTACATCGACAAGATGATCGGTGAGGACCGGATCCCCGACGCGTTGCGCGTCGGTGACGCCTTGGCCTCCTGGGTCGATCATCCGTGACCTCCCCACCTGCGGGTCGTCTCCTGGCCGTCACCGGTGGCCATCGAGTCGATCTCGACGCGTTCGCCGACATGATCGACGCGGTGTGCGATGAGCTCGGCTGGGTCTGGAGCCATGCCACTCAGCCGCACGCGCAGCGCTGGTTGCGGCCCGAACACGCGGGCGTCTGGGACACCATCCTGTTGCACGATCTTCCCGGCCTGACCCTGCGTCGAGGGGCCGAGCCGACGGCACACGACCCGGATGACTCGATCCGTTCCGGGATTCGGGATCTCCTCGCCGCCGGGCAGGGGATCGTGGCGACCCATCATGCGCTGGCGGGGTGGCCGACGTGGGACGAATGGGCGGACCTGCTCGGCGGCCGCTTCTTCTACGGCCCCGGGCGATTGCACGGCGTGGACTGGCCGGCCTCGGGTTACCGGATGGACACCTACGACGTCTCGATCGTGGCTCCCGAGCATCCGGTCTGCCGTGGAGTCGAACCGTTCGTCATCACCGACGAGCTGTACCTCTGCTGCATCCATGAGCCCGAGGTCGTGCCGCTGCTCCGCACCGGCGCCGCGCTCGATCCGGAGCGGATGATCGACACGTATCGCGAAGTCTGCGACGGGACCCCGCTTCCGGTCGCCGCTCATCCCCCTGGGAGCTCGTTGCTCGGCTGGGCCAAGCGAGCCGCCGGGAGCCCCTTGGTGTACCTCTTGCCCGGGCACCGCCCCGAGACGATGCTCGACGCTCACTATCGCCAGCTGCTCGCCAACTCCGTCGGCTGGGTCGCCTCTGACGCCGCGCGGGAGTGGGCGGCTTCGCCTGCCGCGGTGTGACCTTGGTCCCTGGTGGGGGATCGTACCTGGTTTCTACATTCTTGCTTCAGTAACTCGAAAGGAGGCTGGAGCGATGCGGACACGGATCCATCCGTTGAGCCGGGCGATGTACGACGTGCGGGCCGATGGTCTCGTCGACGTGACTGCGGACGGGATCTCCGGGACGTTCGATGCCCGGGGTCGTTGGGTCTCCGGCAATCTCCGTCGTTGCGACCCGCAGTTGTGCGGTTGGGTGGCGGGCCCGCAGCTCCCCGCTGGCGTGCCGGGAAACCCCAAGGACTTCCCCCAACCCGCGAAGTGAACGGCTCGCGCCGATCAGTCCGAAACAAGGAGACTCCCATGACCGATACCGAGTTGGCCCGTCCGTTCGTTCGCAATCGCCCTGACTCGAGTTCGCTCGGCCCAGCCACACAGGGACGGCTCTACCAGGAGCTGCTCGACGGTGACACCCGGCCCACTCCCGAGGTCTACCGCTGGCAGTCGCCGATGGGTGACGAGCAGCTGCGGGTCCCGGTGGAGCGGTACACCTCACCCGAGTTCCATCGCCTCGAGGTCGAACGGGTGTGGAAGCGGGTCTGGCAGATGGCCTGCCGCGAGGAAGACATCCCCGTCGTCGGCGACCACCTCACCTACGACATCGCCGGGATCTCGATCCTGGTGGTCCGGTCCGGCCGACGATCGCATCGAGGCGTTCCGCAACGTCTGCCGGCACCGTGGGCGGGTGCTGAAGGAGTATCCGGGCCGAGCGGAGGAGTTCCGGTGCGCGTTCCACGGCATGGCGTGGAACCTCGACGGATCGCTGAAGCAGATCCCGTGCCAATGGGACTTCCCGCAGGTCGACGCAGACGACTTCGGGCTTCCGCCCGTTCGCACCGGCACGTGGGGCGGCTTCGTGTTCGTCAACCTCGACGACGACGCCGACCCGCTCGAGACCTACCTGGGCGATCTACCGGCGCACTTCACTGCGTGGCCGCTCGAGGACCGGTTCAAGCAGGTGCATGTCGGCAAGATCCTGCGCTGCAACTGGAAACTCGCCCAAGAGGCCTTCATGGAGTCGTTCCACGTGGTGGCGACCCACCCGCAGCTGCTCCCCGGGATGGGCGACACCATCAGCCAGTACGACTCCTTCGGCCACTTCGCCCGGGCCATCACACCGAACGGGGTCCCGAGCAGCCACCTGTGGTGGGCGCCGACGGAACAGGAGATGATCGACGCCATCGTCGACCGCAGTCTCGACGAGCCCGTCTCCCTCGCCGTGCCTGACGGAGCCGATTCCCGCACGGTGCTGGCCGACCATCGCCGGGCCCAGATGGCCGCCGTGCTCGGGGCCGAACGGGCAGAGAAGTTGTCCGACGCGGAGATGAACGACAGCCTCGTGTACGTCGTCTTCCCGAACTTCCATCCGTGGGGCTCGTACAACCGGATCGTCTATCGGTTCCGTCCCTACGGCAATCGGCACGACATGTCGATCATGGAGTGCATGATCCTGAGCCCGTTCTGCGGGGAACGGCCGGCCGCCGCCCCGCTTCGGATGCTCGGGGTCGACGACGACTGGACCGATGCATCCGAACTCGGTCTGCTCACCCGGGTCTTCAACCAGGACGTCTACAACCTGCCGCGGGTGCAGGAGGGCCTGGAGTCGGGCGCGCTCGACGAGGTCGTGTTCGCCCGGTACCAGGAGACCAAGATCCGCTGCATGCACGCCGAGCTGGAGCGCTGGATCGGTCGAGCGTGATCAGTCGAGCGTGATCAACCGATGGGCCAGCTTCCGCAGCGAAACCCGGAGCTGTTCGTTCGGTTCGCCGCCCAACGGACCGTCGGCGAGCCGCATGGTGTGCACCGAGATCAGCACGTCGACGAGCGTGCGCACCGTCAGGTTCTCGACCGCCCGGCGCGCAGCCGTACGGGGCTTCCCGTCGGGCGTCTCCGAGGTAGCCGAACGCCCGGCGCACGTGGAGATCCTCGAACTCGTGGCGCAGGGTCGAGATCTGGCGGGTCGCGCCCGGCAGCTGGAGGTGGACGAGCGTCGCCTCGTCCGGATGGGTGTCGATCCAGCCCCACACCGCATCGATGACCCGGTCGAGCGACTCCCCGTCGCTCGGGTCGATCGTCGGAGCGGACGCTGGAGACGACATCGCTGATCGAATCGAACACCTTGTGCACGGCGGCGGTGAACAGCTCCTCCTTGCCGGAGAAGTGGTAGTAGACGGCCGTCACCACGACGTCGGCCTCTTCGGCCACATCGCTGATCGCTGCATCGACGAAGCCCTTGCGGGCGAACAGGCGGATCGCCGCGTCGACGATGTCGCCGCGGCGCGAGGGACGGTGCGCGGGCTGGGCGGTGACGCGACTGACCCGCTTCACTGAACGGGGAGCCGCCGATTTCGTGGTGCGGGGGGCCACGGGCCCTACTGTAGACGTATCGATGCTCCAGCCAACGCCCGGCGTCCAGCCCACCGTCCGTCGCGGCGCACCGACATCGTCGACGGTGCGATGGGTTTGTTCGCCACCATCCCGGTCGACGAGGTGACGGTCCTCGACATCGCGACGGCGGTCGACATGACACCGGCCGCGGTGTACTACCACTTCGCGTCGAAGGAGCAGATCCTGCTGGAGGGCCTCAAGCGCTTCAGCGACGCGTTCGTGGTCGAGCTCGGCGCATTGAAGGTCAAGCCGCGCCAGGGCGACGGTGTCCGCCAGTTGCTCGCCCGGAGCGCGAGCTGGATCCAGCGCCACCGCCAGCCGGCGCTCGTCTACTTCGTCAACTCGATCGGACTGAACCTGCAGGTCGAAGCCCTCCGACGGGAGACCCGGCTCGAGCTCGTCGAGGTCATCCGACCTGTGGTCCGGGCCGCTCGTGGGCGGCTGTCGAGCGCGGAGGCCGGGGTGATCGCGGTCGGTCTCGTCTCGCTGATCGAGACTGCGGCGGCCTCGATGCTCAACCAGGATGCGACGTACCGGAGCCTCGGGGTCGCGGGGCTTCGTCGAACAGGTGGGCGCCATCGGCGAACGCATCGCCGGCATCAAGTCCAGCCTGACGGGCGTCCGCGCCGGCCGGCCGGTACCGCTAGATCGGGCAACTCGGTGTCGAGCCGGATCAGGGCCTTGCCGATGTTGCCGCCCTGCAGCATCTCGAGGAAGCCGTCGACGGCGTGGTCGAGCCCGTCGGTGACCGTCTGGAGCGGCATCGATCGTTCCGTCGCGGAGCCACCCGGCGACGGTCTGCTCGAACTCCGGCGCGCAGGTCCTCGTGGTCGCGGACGATGAAGCCCCGGATGGTCACACGGCGCAGCACCGCCTCGATCAGGTGGTTGATGTCCTGGCCCCGGCCGTCGGCCGAGTACTGCGAGATCATCCCGCACAGCGCGACGCGCCCACCGATGTGCATGGCGTTGAGCGCAGCGACCAGGTGGGGTCCCCCGACGTTGTCGAAGTAGACGTCGATGCCGTCAGGGGCGACCCGGGAAAGTCCGTCGCGTGGGGATTCCGAGCGGTAGTCGAACGCATCGTCGTATCCCAGGTCTTCGACGAGTCGTGGCGACCTTGGCCGCCCCGCCGGCGCTCCCGACCACCCGTTCGGCGCCGAGCAGCTTGGCGAAGCGGCCTGCCGCCGAGCCGACCGCTCCCGCGGCGGCAGAGATGAACACGATCTCGCCCGGGCGCATCTCGGCGGTGCGGCGAAGCCCGACCCACGCGGTGAAACCGGTCTGGCCGAGCACGCCGAGCCACGCGCCGATCGGCGCCGCGGTCGGGTCGACGTTCGAGACGCTCGCGGCATCGACGACCGCGTGCTCGCGCCAACCCATGCGGTGCCGGACCAAGGCGCCAGGTGCGAACTCCCCGCCGGGCGCCTCGACGCACCCGGCCGATCGCCGAGCCGTCGAGCGGATCACCGATCTCGAAGTTCGTCGTGTACTGCTTCTCGCCGGTCTCGAGCCGCCCGCGCATCGACGGATCGACGCTCATCACGACGTTGCGGACCAGGAGCTGCCCGGCGGCCGGTACCGGAACCGGGATCTCGCGGATCTCGAAGTCCTCCGGACGGGGTCCGGAGGCGGTCCGGGCCGCCGGAGGAGCACGACTGCCCTTGTCGCCGAGATGGTGCCCGTCGCCTCGTTCCCGCGTCCGGATTCGCTCATCGATTCCCCCGTACTAGTGTGAAGTCACTCTCAAGTTACTAGGAGGAGCGATGGCAGCAACACCATTGACGGACGTCGCGTCGAGACTCCTTGCCAACGTCGACCGTGACAGCGGTCAACTCGCCGATGACGTGATGCGGGTTCCGGTCGAGCGGTACCGAAACGCCTCGCAGTGGCAGCGTGAGATCGATGAGATCTTCCTGAAGATGCCGCTGCTCGTCGTGCCTGAGCGTCGACATCCCCTCGGCCGGCGACTACAGCGCCTGGCACATCGCCGGGCGCCCGATCCTGACCATCCGGGGCGACGACGGGGTGGCCCGCTCGTTCCTCAACGTCTGCCGGCACCGGGGTGCCAACCTCGCCTGCGAGGGGTTCGGCCACGGACGGCGGATCACCTGCCCCTATCACTCGTGGACCTACGACTCGCAGGGTGCACTGGTCGGGGTGACCGGCCGGGAGCTGTTCGGTCCGGTCGACATCACCGGCCTGATCGAGCTGCCGACGGTCGAGCGCCACGGCATCGTGTTCACCGTCGCGACGCCTGGTCTGCCCCTCGACCTCGACGAGTGGCTCGGCGACATGGGCAGCGCGCTGGAGCACCTGCAGCTCGACCGGCTCCATCGCTACGAGGTCACCACCACGCTGGTGAGCGGGAACTGGAAGGCCACCGCCGATGGCTACCTCGACGGCTACCACATCGGGTACCTCCACCGCGAACAACATCGGTATGAAGTCGATCAACAATCGGAATACTTACGACCTGTACGGGCCGCACGTCCGGATCGGGTTCGCCAACAAGCCGATCGTCGAGATGCAGCGAACGGCCGGTCGACGAGTGGGACCTGACCGAGGCCATGAGTCTGGTGCATTTCATCTTCCCGAACATCTCGATCTCCGGACAGCCGGGCCGGCGCACCATGGTCAGCCGGCTCCTGCCCGGGCCCGACGGTCGATCGCTGCACCGTGGTGCTCTACCAGTACAGCCGGACACCGATCGAGACCGACGAGTACCGGGCAGAGCTCGAAGCCGCCCGCGAGCTGTACGCCGCGGTGACCGGCGACGAGGACTTCGCCACCGTGCTCGGCATCACCGACTCCATGCCGGCCACGGCGGGCGAGTCGTTCCTCTTCGGTCGCAACGAGAGCGGCAACCAGAACCTGCACCGATGGGTCGATCGGTTGACCTCGACGACCACCCCCGTCAGCGTCGGATGACGTTCGGGTTGCCGTCGGTCCAGGTCTGCTCCAACACCCGGTGGGCGATTCGCCAGCCGTCGGCCGTTCGCACCAGCCGGTCCTCGTAGAACCCGCCGACGATGTAGTTGTCGCCGCCTTCGGTTCCGGCGAGGACATGTTGGCTCTGCAGGTGGCACCGATGGGTCGCAGTGTCGCCGTCGATGCTTACCTGGTGGTTCCCGACCAGGTGCTGGGTCCGATCGAGACGCAGGATGGCGCCGCCGATGCGCTCGATGATCGCATCGACGCCGCGGCACTCGACGCCGCGCAGCAAAGCCGTGGCATCTGGAAGGAACACCGAACGGAGGTCGTCCAGCTGCTTGGTGTCGAGCGCCCAGGTGTAGGCGACGGCGACGGCGACGATGGCGAGATGGTCGGTGGTGGAATCGGTCATCCGTCAAATATGCCACTTCCGGCCGGGTCATCGGTTCGTGGGAGGCGGCGGCCATGGCGAGTTTCTCTACACTGCATGCATGTCGTCGCCCCTGCCTTCCATCGCCCGGCGGATCGAGATCGCCGAATCACTCTTCGCCGGCTGGAGTTCGGGGGACCCCGATGCGCCGGAGCCGTACTTCACCCCGGACGGAGTGCTCGACGACGTCGCGAGTGGGCGCTTCGAGGGTTGGCCCGCGATCCGCGACTTCTTCGCCGCGGGGCATGCAACGCACCTCCGGTTTGACGTTGATCCCCGATGAGTTCTGGGCGAACGACGAAGGACTCGCCGTCCACTACGTGATGAGCGGCGCCGTGGTCTCACCCGATCTCTACGGGCCGGAGTACGTCGGGAAGCGCTGGTCCGTGCGGTGCATGACCCGGCTGCAGTTCGACGGTGAGCGGGTCTGTTACGAAGCCGACTACCACGACAAGTCGTCACGTGCCCGATCGCTCGGGATCGGCGGGTGAGCGGTTGAACAGAGAGGCGGCCGGCGCAGCGCCGCTCGGGTCGCCCGTGCAGATCGCCTACGCGGTCCCCGACGCCGCCCGAGCTGCGGCGCTGTGGGCCGAGACGACCGGCGCCGGCCCGTTCTTCGTGCGGTCCCACATCGAGGTCACCGACGTCGTGCATCGCGGGATTCCGTCCACCTTCGATCACTCCTCGGCCTACGGCCAATGGGGTCCCGTCATGGTGGAACTGGTCCAGGACCACGGGACCGGCCCCAGCGTGGTCCGCGACCTGTTCGACCAGCATGGCTCCGGGCTCCACCATCTCGGTTTCTTCGTCGTGGACGCCGACGCAGCGGTCGATTCCCTCGAAGTGGCCGGGTACCCGCTGGTGATGAGCGCGACGACGCGGGGCGGCGTGAGGTTCCATTTCGTCGATGCCATCGCCAGCCACGGGCACCTGTTCGAGCTCTACGAGCCAACCGATCATCTCCGGGGGTTCTACGCGATGGTGGCCGATGCTGCGGCCGGGTGGGACGGTCGCGACCCGGTTCGACATCTCTGACGGCCCGGGATCTCGGGTCGATTCGGGCGATCATCGAACTGGGATCTCCATCTAGGGTCAATGTCAAGTAACTTGGGTCTCGAAGGGGGAGTCATGCCCGTGCCAGACCAAGAACTCGGCAGTCGCTCGAAGGGGATCACGTACCAGGAGCTGCTCGACACCGACCGACACGAGGTGCCGGCGGTGTTGCGCATCGAGTCGCCGAAGTACCTCGGGTCCGCCGACATCTCCAAGGATCGTTACACCACGAGAGCCTGGCACGAGCTCGAGACCGAGCGGCTCTGGAAGCGGGTGTGGCAGTTCGCGTGCCGTGAGGAACAGCTCCCGCACGTCGGCAGTTACATCGTCTACGAGATCGGGTCGCTGTCGTTCATCGTCACCCGCTCCGGCGCCGACGAGATCAAGGCGTACTACAACGCCTGTCTGCACCGAGGCCGCCAGCTGAAGGACTACGACGGACGCTGCTCGGAGTTCCGCTGCCCGTTCCACGGGTTCGCCTGGAAGCTCGACGGGTCGTTGGCCGACATCCCGGCGCGGTGGGACTTCGACCATGTCGACGCCGAGACGTTCTCGTTGCCCGAGGCCAAGGTCGGCACCTGGGCGGGTTTCGTCTTCATCAACCCCGATCCCGCTGCCGAGCCGCTGGCGGACTTCCTCGGCGAGCTGCCCGACCACTTCGCTCGGTGGAAGCTCGAGGATCGCTACATCCAGGGCCACGTCCACAAGAAGGTGCGCGCCAACTGGAAGATCGTGCAGGAGGCGTTCTGCGAGTCGTACCACGTCGCCGGAACCCATCCGCAGGCGTTGCCCTATCTCGGCGACGTGAACAGCCAGGTCGACATCTTCGACAACTTCGCCAGGGTCATCACGCCGGGTGGCACGGCGAGCCCCCTGCTCGGGTGGGTCCCGACCGACGACGAGATGCTGCGCTACATGCTCGACATCCGGGACGACGAGGAGAACTTCATCCCTCTCGGGCCCGGCGAATCGGCCCGAGACGCATCGGCGGCCGCGGCCCGGGAACGGTGGCGAGGAGTCGCCGGGGACTCGGTCGATTCCTGGTCCGACGCCGAGTTCATCGACAACCTCGACTACACGCTGTTCCCGAACATGCACCCCTGGGGCGCCTACAACCGCATTGTGTACCGATTCCGGCCCAATGGCGACGATCATCGCACGGCCATCATGGAGATCTTCCTGCTGGCGCCGTTCTCGGGCGATCGCCCGCCGGCGGCGGCCACGACGTTTCTCGATTTCGACGACGAGTGGACCGACGCTCCCGAGCTCGGCATGCTCGCCAAGGTCTTCTCGCAGGACAGCTTCAACATGCCGATGGTGCAAAAGGGCCTGGAGCAGACGATCAAGCCGGGTGTCACCCTGGCCAACTATCAGGAGTCCAAGGTCCGGTGGCTGCACCAGCTGCTCGGCACGTGGGTGGAGGGCTGACGTGCTGGGAGTCAGGCATCCGTTCTCCCGGGCGTTGTACGAACAGGACGGCTCGGGCAATGTCCGGGTGTCACTGAAGGGTGCCACCGGACTGTTCCGCCCCGATGGCTCGTGGATCGAGGGCGAGATCTTCGAAGCGGACCCGCAGCTCTGCGGCTGGGTCGGTGGCCCGAAGGTGGCGCACCACCGGATCCAGCAGCTGAGCGATTCGCCGAGAGTCAGCTGATGGCCGCCCGAACCGGCCGCGATCTCGCGTGGCCGGATCTGGTCTGGTCACACTTCAGCCGTCCCCGGTTCGACGACATCGATGGCCGGATCGCCGCAGCGGCCGAAGCCGGGTTCGCCGGCATCGGCCTGTTCGCCGATGCGTGGCAGCGGGAGCGAGCGGGTGGCCGGACGGTCACCGACCTCGCATCGGTGCTCGACCGCCACGGCCTCGTACTGGCCGAGTTCGAGACCGCGCGCGGTTGGTGGGCGACCGAGGGTCCGGTCTTCGAGGCGAGTGCCGAGGTCGAACGGCTCGCCTTCGAACTGGCCGACGGGTTGGGGCTCCGGTACCTCCAGGCGATCGGTCCTCACGAATGCGGATTCGAACAGGCGGTCGAGGGCTTCGGCGCGATGTGCGAGCGCGCGGCCGAGCACGGGCTCCTCGTCGGCCTGGAGTGGCTGCCGTACACCAACATCGCTACCGCAGCCGACGCTGCAGCGATCGTCCACGGTGCTGATCGTGCGAACGGTGGGTATTGCGTCGACATCTGGCATCACAAGCGCGGCGCGAACGACGTCGCCATGCTGCGCGAGCTGCAACCCGAACGGATCTTCGCGGTGCAGATGAACGACGGGACGCTCGCACCGATGCTCGACGACTACAAGACTGACTGCCTTGCCACGCGCGTGCCGCCCGGCAGCGGCGAGTTCGACTGCGCCGGGTTCCTCACGATGCTCGCGGAGATGGGCGTGACCGCACCGATCTCGGTCGAGGTGTGTTCCGCCGAGCTGTGGGACGCTCCCGCCGAACTGGCCGCCCGGCAAGGTCGAGAGGGGATGAGCAGGGTTCTGGACGCAGCGTTCGGGCAAGCCCGCTGATGGGGGAGCCGTCTTTCCCCGCTGTTCCGCCGCAGTCGGCGACCGGTCGATCCGCGCTCGTGCTCGGCGGCTCGGTCTTCGTCGGCAAGCATCTCGTCGGCGCACTGCTGCGATCCGGAGCGACAGTTACGGTGCTGAATCGCGGGCTGTCGGGGGACGGCTTCGGCTCCGACGTCGAACGGCTCGTCGCCGACCGAACGGTGCTCGACCAGATGCGTGCCGCACTTGCCCACCGGGAATGGGACATGGTGTTCGACGTGTCCGGCTTCGTGATGGCCGCCGGCGGGTCCGACATCGAACGCCTCATCGATCTGCTCGACGGGCGGGTGGGCCGCTACGTGTTCACGAGTTCGGTCATGGCCTACGACCAGTCGTGGCGAGGCGTGTTCCCCTGGACCGAGGACCAGCCCGTCAACCCGACGGGCCCCGAGACGTACGGCGGGTTCAAGGCCATGGCCGAACAGACGATGCTGCATCGCCATGCCGCAACCGGGTTCCCGGCCACCATCGCCCGGCCCGCCGCGATCTACGGTCCCGACAACAACATCTTCGACATGGAGACGCCGATGTTCCTGCGGCTCCTGCGGCACCTGCCGATCCTCGTACCCCACGGAGGTCTGGTGGTGGGCTCGTACGGCCACGTCGACGATCTGTGCGACGCCATGCTCGAGATGGCGACCCATCCAGCGGCAGTCGGTGAAGTCTTCAACGTCACTGGCGGATCCGTCGACGTCAACCGTTACGTCGCGACGTTGGCACGGGTCGTGGGCGCTGCGCCCGTCGTCGTCGCCGTCCCTCCTTCGATGGCAGCGGACCTCGAGGTGGCTTCACCCCCCGTGTTCGGGCATCTGTTCAAAGCCGCCCATCACGCGTCGATCACCACCGACAAGCTTCAACGCATGCTCGGTCATCGACCGCGTTACGACCTCGAATCCGGCCACGCCCAGACCTTCGAGTGGTTCCTCGAACAGGGATGGGATCGCCTCGCCGGGCCCCTGGCCGATGCGGTGTGGAAGTCGTCCTGGGACTTCGCCGCCGAGTCCGACTGCGTGGAGCGGATCCGGCGTGCCTGAAGGGAGCGGGCGACTCGACGACGCCGAACTGTGGCGGTGCATCGAGGTCACCGTGCGCGACATCCTGCTCCCCGTCATCCCGGACGAGGCGGAATGGGCGCGTGCCGCGGCGGTACAGCTGGTCGGTCTGGCCCGGTACGCCCAGCGACGCGCTGGGCCCGAGGTCGAGACGCAGCGCCGCTCGGAGCGGGTCGCCGCACTCCGTGCGCTCGCCGACAACCCATACGTGGCGGCCCGTTGGAACGCGGCACTCGAGCCCGACGACATCGACACGGTGATCGGGCTGATCCTCGTCGACGCCCTCGGTCGTTCCGATGCCGATGCTCAGGCCGTCCACGAGCAGCTGCGGGCCCTGCTCGTGCGCCAGCTCGACGACGAGCTGCACGACACCGGGCCCCTGGTCCAGGCGTTCCGAGGTCGGCTCGATGCGTGAGGCCCTGGCGGCCTGGCTCACGGAACGACGGGCAGGCCCGACGGTCATCACGGAGCTCCGCCGCATCGCCACGGGCAACTCGCGCGCAATGTGGTTCGTGCTGCTCGACGACGGCACCCGCCTGGTCGTGCGCGTCGAGCAGGGTGGGGTGTTCGGCACCTCCACAGCCGCGGAGTTCCGGTTCATGCAGGCCGCCGCGTCGCTCGGCTGCCCGGTGGCACCTGTCCGTTGGGTGGAGCCGACCGGCGATGTGCTGGGCCAACCCTTCTTCGTGATGGACTTCGTCGACGGTGCTGCAGGCGGCCGCGACGATCGCTCGATGAGTCCCGAGTTGGCGCTCGATTTCGTGCGCCGACTCGACGAGCTCCATCGCACCGACTGGGCATCGCAGTTCGGCAGCGGCGCCTCGGGAGACGCCCCGCACGACGAGATCGAACGCTGGCGCGAGGTGTACCGGGGTGCCGGCGCCGGAGTCGTTCCGCTGCTCGAAGAGGGCGCGGCCTGGCTCCACCGCTGGGCGCCGGCGGTTGCGACCGTCGGAATCGTCCACGGTGATCCGGGGCCCGGCAACTTCGTCCACGATGGGCGACGGGTCGTCGCGTTCACCGACTGGGAGTTCGCCCACCTCGGCGACTCGATGGAGGACTGGGTGTACCTCGTGACGATGCGGGGCTCGCGGACGATGTCACGGATCGAATGGACCGAGCTGTTCCGCACCACCGCCGGTGTCGTGGTGTCCGATCGCGATCTGCGGTACTGGTCGGTGTTCAACTCCTTCAAGGGCGCGTGCGCCAACCTCACGTGCCGGCGAGCGTTCGCGACCACGAACCCGGCGCCGAACATGGCCCTCATCGGCACCGCGCTGCATCAGACCTACCTTCACGACCTCGCCGTCTCGATCGACGTCGGGTCATCACCGCCGGAGGAGCCATGATCAGCCACGAGTCGGCCCTGATCGCGTTGTCGCACGAATACGCCGAGGCGGTCCGTCACCGCGACGCCGATCGATGGGGGGCCACCTGGGTCGAGGACGGACGATGGGTGCTCGGTCCCGATCGGCAGGTCTCGGGCCGGGCGGCGGTGGTCGACATGTGGTCAGCTGCCATCGCGAAGTACGCCACGGTCGTCCAGATCTATACGAGCTGTGCGTTCGCCATCGAGGGCACCGAGGCGTCGGGGCGTTGCCAGTTCTTCGAACTGAACCTCGTCGCCGACGGCTCACGGCACGTGCTTGCCGGGCACTACGACGACACCTACCGTCTCACGCCCGACGGCTGGCGGTACGTGAGTCGCCAGCTCACCAAGTACTACGCCGGCCCGCCCGATCTCAGTGGGCTGTTCTCGGAAGCGACGTAGCGGACGGTCCGCTCAGACGCGTGAGCGGGTGGAACCGGCCGGGGAGTTCTTGAACATGTTCTCGGCGTCGAATCCGATGCGGGCGGTCGGGACGATCTCGATGACCACTCGCCCGGGTGTATCGAGGTGCTCGATGAATGCGGCCTGTTGGATTGCGCTGTCGGGCCTCACTCGCGCCGCGAGCGCGGGATAGAACCACTCCTTCACCGCCGCCTCGTCGTGGACGATGGCGTCGCCCTTGTAGGTGAGCGACAGGCTCCGTCCGATGTCGGTGCCCCGGCTCGTGATGGCGACGGCGACGCGCGGCCTCGCCTCCACTGCGGCAACCCGCTTGCGCCGACGGGTGCACGTGATCCAGAAGCGGCCATCGTGCTCGAGGAAGTTCATGATCACGCCGACGGGATCGCCGGTGGCCGTGGACCACATGAACGTGCATTCGGTCTGGGTCGAGAGGAGCTCGCGCTCTGCGTCACCGTCGAGCGTGAAGATCGAGACGTCTTCGTAGGAGTCGACGAACTCGTCGGTCGGGGTGGCTTCGGGTTCAGGTGTGCTCATCGGCGTTGGTCTCCGGCTTCGGGGCGTAGGTGTAGCTGCGGTGGGTACGGCCGCCGGCGACGAGGAGGTGCTCGCCTGTGACCCACGCGGCGGCAGGGGAGGCGAGGTACACGACGGCACCGGCGATGTCGTCGGGCGTGCCCATCCGACCGAGCGGGATGGTGGCCGCGATCTCGGCGAGCTTGTCAGCGACCCCGAGGACCTGGCGGTAGGCCTCGGTGGCCACCGGTCCGGGCGACACGGTGTTCACCCGGATGCCGCGCTCGGCGAGTTCGAGCGCGAGGGTCTGGGTGAGGTTGATCATGGCGGCCTTCGCCGCGGCGTAGGGGCCGGTCCACGGCGACCCACGGGTTCCGGCACCCGAGGCGATGTTGACGATGGCGCTGCCGTCGGTCATCCGACGGGCGGCCGCCCGGCACCCTTGGAACGCCGAGGTGAGGTTGAGCTCCAGCTGGCTGCGCCAGATCTCGTCGGGTGTGTCGATCAGCTGTCGGACGTTCTTCTCGTCGGAACCACCGACGTTGTTCACCCAGACGTCGAGACGTCCGAACTCCGCCATGCATCGCTCCGCGATGGTCTCGGACAGATCGCGGATGTCGCCGTCGACGACCAGCGGCCGGCGCCCGCGTTCGGTGATCCCAGCCGCGGTCACCTCGAGGTCGCCGATGCGGCGGGCGTTGACGACCACGTCGCAGCCGGCGTCGGCCAGGCCCCACGCGATCGCACGGCCGATGCCCTGTCCGGATCCGGTCACCACCGCCACGCGACCGTCGAGTCGGAACTGGTCGAGCAGGCTCACCGCGCCTCCCACCGGATCGGCAGGTGGGTGAGGCCGTGGAGCACGAACGAGTCGTTGCGCACCGGATCGCCGTCCAGCTCGATGTGACTCGTGCGGCTCAACAGTTGCTGGAACGCCGTGCGGGTGCTCAGGCGGGCGAGGGGAGCGCCGATGCAATGGTGGATGCCCCAGCCGAAGGCGAGGTGCCGACCGATCTCGCTGCGGCTGCGGTCGAGCCGGAACTCTTCGGGAGTCTCGAACTGATCGGGGTCGCGGTTCGCCGAGGCGAACACCAGCTGGACCTTGGTTCCTTCGGGGATCGTGGTGCCGGCGACGGCGCACTTCGACGCGGTGGTCCGGAACAGCCCGTGCACCGGGGAATCGAAGCGCAACGCCTCCTCGATCGCCACCGGGATGAGCTCGGGCTGGTCGCGAAGCTCCTGCAGCAGCGCCGGTCGTTCGAGCAATCGGAACAGCATCATGCCGAGCAGGCTGGTGGTGGTCTCGTGCCCTGCGACGAGGAGCTGGTAGCCGATGTAACGGGCCTCGGCCGTGTCGATGGTGCCGTCGCGGCGGGCTGCTGCGAGCAACGTGAGGACGTCGTCGGGTTCGCCGGCGGCGGTGCCGATGCCCCGATCCCGTTCGTCGAGGCCCCGCTCGATCGTGTCCTCGAGGGCGGTCTTGGCAACGTGGTACTGCTCGATGTCACCGCCCGTCAGGGCCGTGACGGCATCGGTGCTCCAGCGATGGAAGTCGGCGCGTTCGGCCGGGTCGACCCCCAGGAGCTCCGCGATGGCGAGTGCCGGGAGCGGGACGGCGAACTGCTCGACGAAGTCGGCCGATCCGAGTGGCAACATTGCGTCGAGCAGTCCATCGGCCAGCGCGGCGACCCGTGGCTCGAGGCGCTCGATGACCGTCGGCAGGAACGCCGAGCGGAGCACCCGCCGGTGCCGGGCGTGATCGGGATCGTCGGTCGTTCCGAGGGCGCCGGCATCCTGGAAGAACACGCCGGGCCCGAAGCGGTTCAGGAACGTCGTGGGCTGCAAGGCGGCGGCGACCACGTCGGCGAAGCGGCTCACGACGTAGAACGGCGGGTCATGATCGGCCTCGAAGTGGACCGGACACTGCTCGCGCATCTCGACGTAGGCGGCGGTGGGTTCGAACTCCCTGGCCCGCTCGACGTGGCGATACGGCGGCGCGACCGGCTCGGTGGTCATGACGGCGCCGACCAGAACTGGCTCGACGCGACCCCATCAGGTCCCCGTACGGCGTCGGTGGCGTCGATGCGGTACTTGGCCGACGAACCGGCGAGCCGGGGTTCGATCCGGATGGCCGCGGCGGTGGCCGCGAAGTTCGGATGTCGGAAGTGGGCATCCAGGGCCGCCGCCGACTCCCACAGCTCCACGATCTGGATCCGCCCGGGCACGGCCGGGTCGGCGCCGATGGTGTAGGTGAGGCATCCGGGTTCGTCGGATCGCGTACTTCGTTGCAGCTCGACGGTCGACGCGACCAGCCGGTCCCTCACCTCCGGGTCGACATCGATGGTTCCCAAGATGGCGATCGGCTGCAGGTCCATTCGCGCTCCTTCGACAGACTCCGGAGCCTACTTCGAACGGCTGTGCCCGCGCGCCGCCGGAACACCAATGAAACTCAAGTAAGTCACCTCAACCCGGCTCGGAGATCCGGACACATTCGTAGTGCGCGAGCCCCCGACCATCCGGAGTGTCGAAGCGGACGAAACTCTCGGCCCAGTCGTGCTCGACCTCGAAGTCGCGGCCGTCGTCATCGACGATCGTCGTCGGATGACTCACATCCCACACCTCGCCTTCGACGTGATCGTCGCCCCGGTACACCCCTTGCCCGAGACCGTCGTCGAAGCCGCCGAAGTATCCGCCGCCCTGGCAATAGACCCAGCCGAGATCGGTCAAGGCATACTCACGAACGCGTCCCTCGATGTCGGTCAGGCGGACTTGTCCCGACCGCAGCCGCCGGCCTCCGGGATGGAACTCGACCGACGGTTCGATCGCAACCAACGGCACGACCCGCTCCGCCTCGAGGATCGCCCCGCGGTTAGCGGCCGGTCGCCCGCTCGGGTCGACGAAGAAGAAGCCGCCGTGGTCGCGTTGGTGGAACAGCACCCAGTGCCGAAGACCGGGGGCACGCTTGCTCGGAGTGGGGCTGCCGTACGCCTGCGGACGACCGCGAGGTGGTTGATAGCCCCACGAATGATTGCGAAAGAACGAGCTGGTGGCTCGCTCCAACTCGACGCGCTCACCGCCGACCTCCACCCAACCGGAGCACGATCCGGTGACCTCGTAGGTGGCGCGCTCGCTGAGCAGCCGGCCGTCGAGCCGGCGGATCTCGACAGGACCCATGTACGGCACCGGCTCCGTGTGGCACGTGACGTCGAAGCGGATGCCGAGGTCGTTCGTGCCGAGTGTGAGGCGGACCGCCGCGAGTGGCTCGACGATGTCGAGCTCCAGCGGACCGACACCCAGGCGCTCCATGTCCGGCCGGAGGCGTCGGGACAGGCGGATGTTGTGTTGGCGGCCGCGATGTCGCAGGCACACGAAGCCATCGAGCACGTCGTTGTTCGCGTACAGGCGAACGTTCGAGGTGAAGGCGACGATGCCGGCGTGATCTGCGGCGCAGACGTAGTGGCCGTCGTTCCAGCTCGGATCGCTCCCGGCGACGGCGGCGAACGTGTCGGTGACCTGATGGAAGGGGAATTCGTCCATTCCGAGCAGCATCCGTTGAGCATCGCGCCATTTCGATCGGTCGCGCAGTATCTGTAGTCTGATTCGAGTTGCCGGCTCGTACCGAGGGCCGCCTGGCAAGGGGGAGTCGCCCGTGGGTACCTGCACGCCTTCGTTCGTCGGAGAGGTCGCGTTCGTGACCGGTGGGGCCGGTGGGATGGGCCGCTCCATCTGCTCGGCGTTCGCCACCGCTGGGGCCTCGGTGGTCTTCATCGACGTCGATGAAGCGGGCGGGAACGAGACCAGCCGGCTGGTGGGCGAATCGGGTGGCAGCGCTCGGTTCATCGCCGCCGACGTCTCGAACGCGGCGCAGGTCGAGGCCGCGATCGCGGCGACGATGGAGCAGCACGGCCGGCTCGACTGCGCCGTCAACGCGGCTGCGATCGAGAACGAGAGCGTCCCGCTCCACGAATGCGACGACGAGGCGTTCGATCGGATGCAGTCGATCAACGTCAGGGGGGTGTTCCTGCCGATGAAGCACGAGTTGCGCGCCATGCTGTCGACCGGCAACGGCGGGGCGATCGTCAACATTGCGTCCACGAACTCGGTGCGGCCGCAACCCAATCAGCCGGCGTATACCGCGGCCAAACACGCGGTGCTCGGGCTGACTCGAAGCGCCGCGGTCGACTACGGACCGCACGGCATCCGGATCAACGCGATCTGTCCGGGTGGGATCGACACGCCCATGCTGCGCAACGCCATCGAACGCCGCGGCCGGGACCCGCAGGACGTGGCAGAGCGGCTCAGCCTGCTCGGCCGATTCGGACGGCCCGACGAGATCGCGGCTGCCGCCCTGTGGTTGTGCTCCGAGGGCGCGTCGTACACCATCGGCCATGCCCTCGCAGTCGACGCCGGGTATCTCGCGCGCTGAGCGGGCCTGGCGACGGTGCGACCGGCCCTTGATCCCTCAGAGCAGGGTGCGGGCGAGCTCGAAGGCCTGCCGGGTGGCGAAGACCATGCGTCGCGGGGCGAAGGCGTCGCCGAGGAGATGGACGGCCGGGTGGGTCGACTTCAGCGCACGGAACAGGTGATCGTCCGGGATCGAGCCGGTGGCGAGCACCACCGAGTCGATCGATCCGATCGACCATGACCGTGTGCCGTACGTCGAAGCCAGGTCGATGACCGTCGGCCCGATCCGCACGGCGCGAGCCATCGGAACGAACTCGACGCCGGCGTCGACGAGCCGGGCGAGCATGCCGCCGTTGGAGTACTTGCCCACGAGCGGTGCCGGCGCGGTGGTCTGGAAGATGAGGCTCACCTGATGGCCGAGACCGGTCAGATGATCCGCCACCGACAGCGGCGCGGGGCCGTCGTCCTCGGCGATCACCGCGACGCGCCGGCCGATCACGGCCGTTCCCCGGAGGGCGGCGACAGCCGTGTGGACATGGGGGAGTTCAACGCCGGGAATCCGGGGCACTCGGGGTGTGGCACCGGTCGCCACGAGGACGACGTCGGCCTCGGCTGCGACCAGGTCGTCGATGGTGGCGGTGCGACTGACGCTCAGCTCCACACCGACCCGGGCCAGCCGATCACGCTGGAAGTCGATCCACTGCCCGTACTTCGGCGTTTCCCCTCGCGAGTGCGGCGACCGCGATCGCGCCGCCGATGTCGGGCTCGCGCTCCCAGAGTCGCACCGCGTGCCCCTGCTCGGCGCACAGGGCGGCGAACTCGCTTCCCCCGGGCCCCGCTCCGACGACGAGGATCGACTTGGGTTGGCTGGTCCGGGTCGGCGTCCCCGCCAGTTCGTGCTCCCGGGCGAAGGTCGGGTTCACACCGCAGGCGTACTTGAGGCCGTCGACCAGTTTCCGGTGGATGCACTCGTTGAGCCCGATGCAGGGGCGGAGCGGGCTGGTGTCGACTCCCCGGGCCTTGGCGACGAGCTGAGGGTCGGCCATCGTCGCCCGGGCCATCGCGACGAGATCGGCGTCGCCGGCCGCGAGCACTGCCTCGGCCTGTTCGGCCGATGTGACGCGCCCGGCGTACACCACCGGCAGGTTCGTGGCCTGCTTGGCCTGCCCGCACAGGCCTGACCACTGGGCATCGTCGTACCACGGGATCGGGATGTAGCTCGGTGCGTCCCAGTTGCTGCCGACGTCGAAACTGAAGTAGTCGATGGTGCCATCGGCCGTGAACGCCTCGACGAGCCGCTGGCAGTGTTCGAGACCGGCTCCGCCTTCGATCATCTCGTCGAGGTTGAGGCGCAGCCCGAACGTGAAGGGTCGCGGAGCAAGGTTGCGGATCGCCTCGGAGATCTCCCGCAAAAATCTCCGACGGCCCTCGAACGAACCTCCGTACTCGTCGCTGCGCAGGTTGGTGGCCGGGGAGAGGAACCACTGCACCACGTCGTCGTGGTTGGCGTGGATCTCGATCGCGTCGACCCCGGCATCGATCGCCAGTGCTGCTGACTCGCCGTACTCGCGCACCAGCCAGCGGACTTCGTCCGGATCGAGCGCATGGGCGATGCGGTGGTCGGCGTACCCGCTGAAGGTCGCCGACGGCGCGCTGGGCATCCCCCCTTGCTGGACCATCTGGACCGACACGACGGCTCCGGCCTCGTGGAGGCGGCGGGCGAACTCACCGATCCGGGCGGGATACCGCGGGTCGCGGAAGAACCCCGGGCCGTGCGACCCGACGCCGGTGGGCTCGAACCCCACCGGCAGCGGGTTCTTGACGAAGTTCGGCCCACCGCCCAGCCACTGCATGTGACCGTGGGCCTTGGCCAGCCACAGGGCACAGTGCTGCTCGAACTCGTCGTCGGTTCCCATCAGGTTGCCGTTGCCGCCGCCGTGCGGAGGAACCACCAGGCGATGGTTGAGCGACAACGTCCCGACCTCGATGGGCTGCAGGATCAGTCGGGTTTCCTGCCGCGTTGGCGGTCACCAGATTCACTTCGTCCCCCCTCGGCCTGTAGACAGTGTGAAGTTACTCGGTCGAGACGGGAGTCCCAGGTGCGTTCGAATCCCTTCACCAGCGTGGTGTTCGACTTCGGAGGTGTCGTGATCACGCCGATCACGAACATGCTCGACGACATCGCCGGATGGCACGGCGTGTCCATGGTCGAGATCCTCGACGTGTTGATGGGGCCGCGGGAGGTCTCGACCGTCGACCATCCATGGCACCGCTGCGAGCGGGGCGAGCTCCCGACCGCGGCGCTGCCCGTCGAGATCGGTCCCTTCGCCGAGCGCGCCGGGGATCCGTCTGCGCGGTGACGAGTACGACTACATCCTCCAGGGCACCTTCACCGTCCACGACGAGGTGGTGCAGCGGATCGCCGCCCTGCGGGAAGACGGCTACACGATCGGTCTGCTCACCAACAGCTTCAAGGAGTTCCGCTCGATTCTGGAGTCGCGGGTCGACTTCGCCCTGTTCGACGCGGTCGTGGACTCCTCCGAGGTCGGCGTGCGGAAGCCAGAACCGGAGATCTACGACATCACGACGGCAGCGCTTCGGTGGCGACCCGGATCGATCGTCTACCTCGACGACTTCCTCGCCAACGTCGAAGGCGCACGCCGGGCCGGGTGGGCGACGATCCACGTCACCGACATCTCGGAAGCGCTCGACGAGCTCGACCTGCTCCTCGTCGGCCCGCCGCCCGAACGCTGAGCGGCGTCAGCTCCCCAGATCGAGGACGGGAGCGAGCCGGCCCGGGAAGCGGATCCAGTCGTCGGGTTCGTTGACCTCTGTCGTGAAACTGGTGTCGATGATCATCCCACTGAAGCCCGCCGGCGCGGGCCAGATCCGCGACGCCTCGGAGTCCCTCGAGGCTCAACGGTTCGACACCGTCCACGACGAACGGCGGCTCGGTGAACACCCGGTGGATCACCTCGATCGGGCGCTCGGCCCGCTGGCCGGAGTTCGGCGAGCCGCCCGAGCGCGGCGGCGATCTGCTCGGGTGTGCCGGAGGCCGGGTTCCAGATGTCGAACAGCGCCGCGGTTCGCCGGAGCCCGGCGTCGGAACGCATGCCCGACAGCAGGCGGGGCCGCGGCTGCTGGAGGGGCTTCGGGCTGACGATCGCGCTCGGGATGTCGAAGAACTCGCCATGGAAGTCGACCGGGTCGGGCCCCCAGCACGCCTCCAGTGCGTGCACGAGCTCGTGAGACGGCGACCACGGGTCTGGAAGTCGACGTCCATCTGGTCGTGCTCGTCCTTCGACCAACCGACGCTGAGGCCCGACGACCAACCGTCCGCCCGACAGCACGTCGATGGTTGCCATTCGCTGGGCGAGCTCGACGGGGCGGTGATAGCCGCCCACGAGAACGCTCGTCCCGATCGTCATGCTCGCTCGGTCCACGCCGCGGCGGCCATCAGCAGTTCGGTGGCGGCGAACGTGGTCCGGTACGCCTCGGGTACGGGCATCCCGGGACGAGCGGCATAGGGCGCCGAGGGGTGCAGGGCGAAGAACAGGTGCTCCTGCACCCACAGGCTGGCGAAGCCGAGTCGCTCGGCCTCCTCGCAGAAGCCGCGAACGGCGCCGCGGGTGACGTGCGGCCCGAGCTGCGGCAGCGTGAGCCCGATGTCGAAGGAGCTCACGACGGTTTGCTCACGGCAGAGCGTCGATGGTGACGGTGCCGAGGCTGCCGTCGAGGGTGATGGTGGCCCCGTCGGGGATGCGCAACGGTGGCATCAGCGATCGACGGGACGCACGGGATCCCCAACTCACGGCTGACGATCACGGCGTGGGTCCCGACCGCGCCGATGTTCGTGATCACGCCGCCGGCCGAGAGGAACAGCGGGGTCCACGACGGATCGGTGCTCGGCGCGATCAGGATGTCGCCCGGTTCGAGGCGGGTCGGATCGGAGAGGTCGAGCAGGATCCGGGCGGCGCCGGTGATGACCCCGGGCGATCCGGCGACGCCCTGGAGGACGTCGCCGACCTGGACGAGCTTGGCATCGCTCATGGCTGCCCTTGCGGGGCCACTCGCCGAGCGGCGGGACCACGCCATCGATGATGTACGGCGGCTCCAGGTCGTACAGCGACAAGTAGTCCTGCTCGCGCTCGTCCAGGGTGGCCGAGAACGATGCCGGGTCGGCCATCCAGGCATCGAGCTCGTCGGCGAGCAGCATGAAGATCTGACGTTCGTGGGCCAGGGTGCCGGCGGCAACGGCACGGCGGCCGAGCTCGAGGAAGCACATCCGGACCTCGCCGATCGGCGCGGATGTTGTTCGACTTGCACCGTTCGCGAGCTGCCATGAACACGCGCGATCGGAACGGACGGCTGCCTGGAAGGTGCCGAGGGCTTCGGGGTTGTCGGCGAACTGACGCCCGTGAACTGGTCGATCAGTCGTTGCCGTTCGGCGTCCGCCAGCGGCGACGGTGAGGACGGGGTCGGACTCGTCAGGAGCCGTGCGAGCCCGTTCGATCACCTGCATCAGGAGCAACGGGCGCGATCTCGTAGCTCCATGCGTACGAGGTCCCACTCGTTCGGCCCGCGGCTGCCGTGCTCGTACATGAACTCTTCGACGGCAACGAGGAACTCCTGCGCGTCCGAGGTGCCCGACGACTTCAGCCGTTCGTAGAGACCCGTCGAGGTCGCCGTCGAACGCCGCGGTGAGCTCGGGCGAGCGGCGAACGAGGCGTGACAGCTTGAAGATCTGTGCGGCGATGTCGGCCGAGTCGACCCCGCCGATACCGGTCATCAACTTGGCCGTGGCGGTGGGATCCATCTCACCGATGAGGGTGGGCAGGATGCCCGGGCCGAGCGAGCCGCCGAGCGAGCCCCAGACCACCTGGGAGAACATCGCCCGGAGGTGGCGCTGGATGCTGCGGGCCCGGGCGAGCAGCTGGACGTTCGTCGAGCGTCGAGAGGTCCGGGCGACTGTCGCGCAGCGCCTTTGCCTCGTGTTTCTGCAGTTCGATCTCGGGCACCGAGTCGGTCTGGACAGGCACCACCCCACGACCTCCTGGAGCTTGGCGGTGCTGGCGGGCGTGTGCCACGGCCGCTCGACGTAGGGCGGGATCGCCTGGCTCGAGCTGTCGAAGTAGGCATCATCGATCGCCTGCCAGCCGGCGCCCGAGCGCACGCCGAACAGCCGGGCCTGGGTGAGGGAGTTGTAGAAGTACCCGCCGAAGAGGCCGAACGCCTCGGGCGGATCGCCGTACTCCAGCGGGTTGAACACACCCATCTGTTCGAACCCGTCGACGCAGCCCTTCACCATGCCGGGCTCGCCGCAGAACGTCCACCCGAGCGGGCTCACCGGCTCGGCGAGGACCTCACCGGCATTTCCTCGCGTGTAGTCCGGGAATCGCTCCGTCGGCACGCGGTCGATGATCCACTTGTCACCCAGCATTCGAGGTTCCCCCAGCCATTCGTTTGGCTACAGAGCATACAGAAACTCGCGGTACGGTCACTTCGAGCGTCGGCGCCGCCACCGTCGCTCGAGGAGGCACCCCGATGACCCGACCGTTCCGATTCGGTGTGCAGGCGTTCGAGGCGACGTCGGCCGAGGAGTGGTTCGAGCCGTGCGTCGGGTCGAGGGCTACGGCTACTCGACCCTGTTCGCGACCGACCACTACTTCGGCCCCGGCACCATCTCCGAGACTCGACCGGTCACCGCCCGGTCGATCTCGCCCCGCTCACCTCGATCGCCGTGGCCGCGACGCGCACCACCACCCTGCGCGTCGGGTGTCGGGTGTTCGCCTGTCGACTACCACCATCCGGTCGTGCTGGCGAAGGAGCTGGCGACCCTCGATCTGCTGTCGGACGGCCGGCTCGAAGTCGGACTCGGCGCCGGCTGGGTGGCGGCCGAGTACGAAGGCCTCGGTGTGCCGATGGACTCGGCGGGCTCCCGTATCGACACGGCTGGCCGAGTACGTCGAGGTGCTGCGCGCCCACTGGGCCGGCGAGCAGCTCGACATCACGGGGCACGTACGTCTCGGTCCATGGGTTCGCCGGCCGGCCGCTGCCCAGCCCAACGTCCCGGCCCGCCGATCATGATCGGGGGCGGTGCGCCCAAGGTCCTGCGGGTTGGCCGGACGCCTGGCCGACATCGTCAGCCTGAACTTCAACAACTCCTCGGGTCGACTCGGGTCGGCCAGCGTGGCGAGCTCGGGCGCCGACGCGACCGAGCGAGAAGATCGAGTGGATCCGCGACGGCGCCGGCGACCGGTTCGCCGGGCTCGAACTCGAGATCGGTGCCTACTTCGTGGCGGTCGGGCCCGACTCGGCTGCCCAGCTCGACGCCATGGCGACTCGATTCGGGGTCGACCCGGCAGAGTTCGCCACGCATCCCCACGCCATGTTCGGCTCGGTCGACCAGGTCTGCGAGGCGTCTGATCGAGCGACGGGAGCGATACGGCGTCAGCTACGTCACCGTCGCCCAGCGATACCTCGACGAGTTCGCTCCCGTGGTCGCCGCCCTGACCGGACGCTGAACGCCACAGCAACCCTCAGACGAGAACCACGCCCCGGTCAACGACCGGGCTCGTCGAGCTGGGCCGGGTCGGCCAGCAACTCGACGATGGTCCTGGTCAACTCGGCGGCGGGAACGCCGTCGAACACGCGGTGGTCCCAGGTGAGGCTGAGTGTCAGCTGCTTCGTCGCGGCGACCGTGCCGTCATCGGCCAGCACCAGCTCGTCGCGAACCCGACCGACGCCGAGGATGCCGGCATTGGGCGGATTGATCACCGGCGTGAACACGTCGACGCCGTAGGCGCCGAGCGCGGACACGCTGAAGGTCCCTCCTTCGAGTTCGGCCGGTCCCACCGCCCCCGATCGGGCCAGCGCCGCGAGTCGTGTCGTCTCGGCGGCAAGGTCGGCCAGGGTGCGATGGGCAGCATCGCGGATCACCGGGACGAGGAGCCCGCCATCAACGGCCACCGCGAGCCCGATGTGGACGTCGGGGAGCAACGCGATGCCCTCGGGCGTCACCTGCGCATTGGCGTGCGGGTGCCGGAGCAGCGCCCGTGCCGTCGCGGCCACGACGTAGTCGGTGATCGAGGGAGCCGAGGGATCGGCCTGCTGGCGCCGTTCGGCCCGATCGGCGAGCACTGCCGTCATGTCGGCGTCCATGGTGAGGGTGAGTTGCGCCATCTCGCGCAGCGAGGCGACCATCCGCTTGGCGATGGTTCCTCGCATTCCCGTGAGCCGCACGACCTTGCTCGGTTGCTGCAGAGCAGGGATCGGGTCGGACGCGGTGGGCACAGCAGCGGGCGCGGCCGTCGGCGGGGCGGCGCCGAGCCGGTCGCGCACGTAGAGCGCGACGGCATCGCGGGTCACGCGCCGCTCGACGGGATCGACGGGAACCACCGACAGGTCGATGCCGAGGAGATCGGCCAGATTCCTGGCGGCCGCCGATGCGATCGCCATCGAGCTCCCCGCGGGGACCGGCGAGCTCGCCGGCCGGGCGGCCGTGGCCTCGACGTCCTCGGACACGATCCGGCCGCCCGGGCCCGTGCCTCGGACCGAGGCGAGGGGCACACCTCGTTGCGCAGCGGTCCGCCGTGCGTTGGGCGAAGCCGTGATCCGCCCACCCCGAGATGGCGCGACCGACGAGGTGATCGCCGTCGGACTCGTCGGTGCGCTCGGGGCCGTCGCGGTGAGTGGCGCGGCGGCTGGCGCAGCCGGTGCCGCGCTCATCGTCGTCGGCGGTACCTCGCCCTCGGCGAGCAGCACCGCCACCCGGGCACCGCACGCGAAGACGTCCCCAGGCTGGCCGAGTTGATGGAGCCGACCCGCGCCAGGCGAACCGACCTCGGTGTCGGTCTTGTCGGTCTCGATCGACATGATGGGCTGGCCGATCTCGACCAGCTCCCCGTCGATGACCAGCCATTCGAGGATGGTGGCCTCCTCCATCGTGAGGCCGAGCTTGGGCATGGGAACGTCAGTCGCCATCGAATGCCTCCGGGGTGGTGAGGTCTGGGTCGCGTTCGGGCACGTGGTCGAGCGCAGTCGGGTTGTCGAACAGGCGGCTGGATGCGGCGAGATCGAGGGTGCGGCCGACGTCGACGATGAGGGGGCCGTCCCGCCGGACCGACACGGTGGCGGTGACGCCGGCGGCAACCACCCGGTCGCGTTCGCCATCGAATGCCAGCACGCAGGGTCCGTCGAACGTCACCTCGGCGCCCTCGGGCAACGGAGAGATCGACGAGATCGAGATGTCGTCGAACCGGCCGGGGAGGATCGGTACCCGCACGGAACGCCGGCATCCGCCGAGCCGCACGACGACGGCGCCCTCGGCATCGGCCGTGAGCGGGGCGATGCGCCCGGCGATGCTCGACAGTCCCGTGCTCATCGGCGTGGCGATCGCGGCGACCACGGCTCGGATCGATCGAGGGTCCACCACCGCACGAGCCCCGATGCGGCTGCCGTCGATCACGGCGACATCGACGAGGGCGAGGTCGTCCTCTCCGGTCGAGAGCCGCACGAGCAGCCGCTTCGCCCGGCGAGTCACCTGCGTCGAGTCGATCCGGCCCGACGCGACGAGCCCAGCCGCCGTGCCGGCCGAGGACCCATCCATGAACTCCGGGAAGACGTTGTTCGTACCGGTCGAGATGGCGATCAGCGTCATGTCGGGCCAGCCGGTGGCGACGTCACGGCAGGTGCCATCGCCACCGAGCACCACGACGACTCCACAGCCGAGCTCGGCGAACTGGGTGGCCGCCCTCCGAGTGTCGAGCGACGAACCGGTGCCGGGTCCGTCGACGAGGAAGGCAGCCTCGATCCCGAGCGCGGCCCGTTCGGCGATCCGGCCGACATCGGCCGCGAGGTGGACCGTCTGGGCGCCGGCGTCGAGCGCGCCGACGATGACCCGGCGCACGATGCCGACCTTGGCCGTGTCAGGCGTGTGTCCGACCGCGGCGTGGAGACGGCGGACGTCCTTGCCTGCCCACGGGTTCACGATGACGCCCACGCTCGACATGACCGGACTCAGGTGGCGAGCAGCGGGCGGGCGAGGGCGGCGCGTATGCCGTCGGCGATCTTGGTGGCATCGGGCAGGTAGAGGTTCTCCAGCGCGGGCGTGAAGGGGATCGGGGTGAAGGGTGCGGCGACCCGGCCGACCGGCGCATCGAGATGATCGAACGCGTGCTCCTGGATCTGCGCGGCGACCTCGGCACCGAAGCCCCCGAACCTCACCGCTTCGTGTGCGACGACCACCCGGTTGGTCTTGCGGACCGAGGCCACGATGGTGTCGACGTCGAGCGGCGACAGGGTCCGCAGGTCGATGACTTCGCAGCTCGTCCCCTCGGCCGCGAGCTGATCGGCGGCGGCGAGGGCATCGTTCAACGTCTTTCCCCAGGAGACCACGGTGACGTCGTTCCCCTCGCGAGCCACGTTGGCGACGCCGAGCGGGAGCAGATATCGCTCCTCGGGGACGATGCCCTTCTGGCCGAGCATCCGTTTGTGCAGCACGAACAGCGTCGGGTTGTCCTCGCGGATGCACGAGGCCATCAACCCCTTCACGTCGTAGGCATTCGACGGGTAGACGACGATGAGTCCCGGGATGTGGCAGAACATCGCCTCGAGGCTCTGACTGTGCTGCGCCGCGGCCGAGAGACCTGCCCCGCCCGTGGTGGTGATCGTGAGCGGCAGCTTGGCCTTGCCGCCGAACATGTACTTGAGCTTTGCCGCCTGGTTCACGATCTGGTCGGCGGCGACCAGCACGAAGTCCATGAACATGAGATCGACGATCGGCCGCAACCCGGTGACCGCCGCACCGATGCCGAGCCCGATGATCGCCTGTTCGCTGATCGGGGTGTCGACGGCGCGCCGCTCGCCGAACTGGTCCTGGATCCCGTCGAAGGTGTGGAACACCCCGCCGTGGGCGCCGACGTCCTCTCCCGCGATGAACACGTCGGGATCGGCTTCCATCTCCAGCCGGACTGCTTCGATGAACGCCGCCACATACGAGATCGATCGATCGCTCATGCCTGTCCTCCGGTGTACACGTTCTCCAGCAGTGCCGACGCTTCGGGGAACGGGCTCGAGTCGGCGAACTCGATCGCATCGGCGATCACGGCCCGCACCTCGTCCCACGTTGCGTCGATCTCGTCCTGGCCGGCGATGCCGGTCTCGAGCAGCACCCGTTCGAACGAGGTGATCGGGTCTCGTTCCTTCCACGCCAAGACCTCGGCGTCGGGCCGGTACTTGAGGCCCAGGTTCTGGATCCCATGGTGATTGAAGTAGCGGTACGTCTTGGCCTCCACGAGTGCGGGACCTTCACCGCGTCGCGCCCGGGCCACCGCCTCGGTGGTGGATTCGTACACTGCGAGCACGTCCATGCCGTCGACGATGACGCCGGGCATGCCGTACCCGGCCGCTCGATCGACGATGTCGGAGATCACCATGGCCTTCGACGTCGGGGTGTACTCGCCGTACATGTTGTGCTCGCAGATGAACACCACCGGCAACTTGAGGGCGCAGGCCATGTTGACGGCCTCGTGGAACGCGCCGATGTTTGTGGCCGCATCTCCGAAGAACGACACCGAGACCTGATCGGTGCCGCGGTACTTGTTCCGGAACCCGGCGCCGACGGCGATCGGCACACCGGCGCCGACGATGCCGTTGGCGCCGAGCATCCCGAGGTCGAGATCGTTGATGTGCATCGACCCGCCTTTGCCGCCGCAGTAGCCGGTGGCCTTTCCCATGAGCTCCGCCATCATCCGGGCGAGATCGCCGCCCTTGGCGATGAGGTGGCCGTGGCCGCGATGGGTCGACGAGATGTAGTCGTCGACCCGGAGCGTCTCGCAGACTCCGGTTGCGACGGCTTCCTGGCCGACGTAGAGGTGCAGGAACCCGGGCATCTTCCCGGCTTCCATCAGCTTTCCGGCGGTCTCCTCGAACAGGCGGATGCGGATCATGCTCCGCAACATGTCGAGGTGGCGGGCGGGTGTCAGTTCCATGTGCTCCTCGAATCGTTCGGCGCCATCATGACGTCTCGCCTCTGGCCCATCGCAGTGATCGGCGCAGCAGGTCGTAGAAGACGGGAAGGTCCCACGAGCACCGATCGACATTCGGGTAGTACGCCTTCACCGGGACCATGTCGTAGTGGCCCCGGCAATGGCCGAGCGTGTTGTACAGGACCGCTCCCTGTCCGAGCGGGCGGAGATACATCACGAGATGATCGCTCCCGCGATCGTTCCAGTCGTTCTCGGCGAAACCCCGCGCATCACCTCGAAAGGTGGTCTGGAGCAGCGGCGTGAGCGCTCCGCGGTCGGGGTAGTCGTTCAGGTAGAGCTCGTCGGTCGCCTCGAACGGTTCGACTCCCTGCACGAGCCAATGATCGGGAGCGACGTTGTCGACCCGGTACGGCCGGATCGGGGGATGGGCGACGAACTGCGACCCGAGCGTGTCGATCCACAGCGGCATCGTCCGCGGCGCCGCCCAGCCCTCGGGAGTGGCGTCGAGTGCGGAACTGGTGCCGTGGAGCGCCACCCATCGCCCACCGGCCTCGATCCAGTCCCGGATGGTCCGCTGGGCCCGGTCCGACGGGCGGACGTCGCAGGTGTAGCTGACCAGGATCTCGGCGCGGGAGATGGCCTCGGCGTCCTCGTAGTCGGGTTGGACACGCACCCGGAACTCGTCATGCTCGCTCAGCAGCTTGAGGAGTTCGAGGCGTGCGAAGTCGATGTCGTGGTACAGGCCGCCGGCGACGAGCACCACGTCGATACGACGTCCCGGGATCGGCGCCGAGGCGTCGGTCATCGCGCTGCCATCAGAAATTGACCCGCTTCATGAATCCACCGTCGACCGTGAGGTTGGCGCCGTTGATGTGCTTGGCCGCCGAGGACGCGAGGAACACGACCGCGTTCGCGACATCGGTCACATCGCCGATGTGCTTGCCGGGATGGGCCTGTTCGGTGGCGGCGAAGAACTCGGGGCGGCCGTCCTTCACCCGGTTCCAGTCGCCACCCTCGACCCAGATCGGGCCCGGCGACACGACGTTGCACCGGATGCCACGCGCGCCGAGCACCTGCGCCTGGCCGAGCGTCCAATTGGTCATCGCGGCCTTCAGGGCGCTGTAGCTGTTGGCGCCGCTGGCGAAATGCTCGCCGACGGCCGACGTGCTGATGCTGATGAGTGATCCGCCGCCCTCAGCCAGGGCGTCGGCCGCGGCGTCGGCTCCGTTGACCAAGGCCATCAGGTCGATGTCGAAGTTGTTCTGCCACGCCGCGATCGACTTCGCCGGCTTGCCGCTCGTGTTGTGGACATACACGTCGAGACCACCGAGCTCACCGATCGCAGTTGCCACGAAGGATCTGAGCGAGTCGGGATCGGCGGCATCGACCGAATGGCCGAACACGGAGCCGATGGCGCTCAGCTCGGCCACGGCTCGGGCGACACCATCGGCATCACGCGCACAGATGGCGACGGACGCGCCCTCGGCCAGGAACGTCTCGGCGATGGCCCGGCCGATGCCCTTCGTGGCACCGGTCACGAGTACTTTCTTGCCAGCAAGTCCAAGATCCATCGTCATCTCCTTTGACGTCCAACCATTTCTCTTCCACTAGTGTTGCACCGTCGCGTAGGCGTGGGAAACTCAGGAGCAGCATGCAGACCAGTTCGGAGTCGGTAGCCGCGTTTCGGAGCCGAGCGACGGCCTGGTTCGAGTCCAGGGCCGCACGTCGTTCGGACGATGTCGGGCAGGGCTGGGGAGAGGGTGAGTTCTCCGTCGTGGTGTTCCACGACGCGTCCGACGACGAAGAGCTGGCCGTCCTGAACGCTTACCAGGCATGGCATCGCGAGAAGCGCACGGCCGGCTTCGGCGCCGTCGCCGTCGCGGTGGAGTTCGGCGGATTGGGGCTTTCGAAGGCGCACGAGGCAGCCGTGAAAGAGCTCGAGGCCGAGTTCGACGTGCCGCGTGACCACGAGCTCATCAGCGTCACCAGCAAACTGGTCGCGCCGACGATCGAGGAGTTCGGGACCCCTGAGCAGCGGGCCACCTGGTGCCCCCGCTTCTTCCAGCTCGACGAGTTCTGCTGCCAGCTCTTCTCGGAGCCCGAAGCGGGCAGCGATCTGGCAGGACTCTCAAGTAAGGCGCGCCGGGATGGCGGCGAGTGGGTGCTCGACGGCCAGAAGGTGTGGACCTCGACCGCGCGCATCTCGCACTGGGGACTCGCCATCTGCCGCACCGACCCCGATGTCGGCAAGCACGCCGGCCTCACTGCGTTTCTGATTCCCATGGATGCTCCCGGTGTCGAGGTGCGGCCGATCCGCCAGATGTCGGGCGGTGCTTCGTTCAACGAGGTGTTCCTCAACGGCGCCCGGGTATCCGACGCCATGCGCATCGGTGGGGTGGGCGACGGCTGGCGGGTCGCCCTCACCGTGCTCGGCCACGAGCGGGCCAACACCGGCACCAGCCGGAGGGGTGGCACGTATCACGACCTGCTCCTGCTGGCCCGCCATCTCGAGCGGTCGGGTGAGCCGATCATCCGCCAGCAGCTGGCGGCGGTCTACACGTCGCAGCGGGTGAGGGAGTGGACCAAGCGCAGGGCCGCGGCAACCGCCAAGGCAACCGGGTCGAGCGGGCCCGGAGGGTCGATCGGCAAGTTGCTGTGGGTGAACGCGCTGATGCAGATGACCAAGCTGGCGGGCGAACTGCTCGGTCCGCGTCTCACCGCCGACACGGGGGAGTGGGGGACGTTCGGCTGGAACGAGCACGTGCTCGGCGCCCCCGGCTACCGCATCGCCGGGGGAAGCGACGAGATCCAACGCAACATCATCGGCGAGCGGGTGCTCGGATTGCCCGGCGAACCCCGGGTGGACCGCGACCTGTCGTACGCCGAGTTGGTCCAGGCGACCCGCCGCCGCCCGGCCTGACGGCTGCTCCTGGCCTCGAGAACCCGATCCGTCGGATGAGGTCGATCAGGCGAGTCGACCTGCATCGACGGCGAGCGTGGAGCCGGTCATGAACGCCGCCATGTCGCTGGCTGCGAACAGCACCACCCGGGCGACGTCGTCGGGAACGCCCATGCGCCCGAGTGGATTGGCGTTCGCCCGCTTGGCCACATCGGTGCCGGCGGCCAGCAACGCGTCCATCTCCTCGCGCACGCCCGGCGTGTCCATGACCGTCGGCGCGATCCCGAGCACCCGGATGCCGAGCCGCCCGAACTCGAGCCCGAGGGCCTTGGTGATGCCGACCACCGCGTGCTTCGACGCGATGTAGACACTCGTGCCAACCCCTGCGCGGAATCCGGTCGTCGATGCCAGGTTCACCACCACGCCGCCCGGCCGCATGCGCTTGGCGGCCTCGCGTGCACCGAGGTAGCAGCCGCGGGTGTTCACCGCGAACATGTGGTCGATGAACTCGACCTCGACGTCGAGCGGCGAGCCGGTGGTGAAGGAGATCCCGGCGTTGTTCACCCAGATGTCGAGTCGGCCGAACTCGGCCATCGTGACGTCGGCGGCCGCCACGATCTGTTCGGGTACTGATACGTCGAGGGCGACGCCGATCACCCGTCGTCCGGACCGGGCGGCGACCTCGGCGGCGAGGGCCTCGACGCCGGCGAGATCGAGATCACCGGCGACCACGTCGGCACCGGCCTCGGCGAGGCGCCGGACGATCTGGGCCCCGAGACCGCGCGCTGCTCCCGTGACCACGGCGACGCGGCCGTCGAGACGGATCAGGTCTGCGATGGGCCGGTCGGTGTGGTCCGGCATGACGCTTGGATTCATCGGCGTGGCGTCAGTACGGCATCGTCCCGCCGTCGACCGGGAACAGGCAGCCGGTGAAGTTGCGAGCCGCGTCCGAGGCGAGCATCACCGCGACGGCCCCGACCTGCTCGACGGTGTTGCACTTCTTGATCGCGGATTCCTGCGTGAACAGGTCGATCATCGCCTCGTAGCTCGGCAGACCCATGGCGACCGCGGAATCGGGGCCGGTGTCGCGGACGATGTCGGTCTCGATCAAGCCCGGCAGGATGGCGTTGATCGTCACTCCGGTCGTGCCGACCTCCTTGGCGGCCGACTTCACCAGCCCGTTCACCGCATGCTTGGTGGCGTTGTAGCCGGCGATGCCGGGCTTGGCGATCTTGCCCTCGACCGACGAGGTCACCAGGATGCGGCCCGCATTGCGGGGCAACATGTGCTGCAGCGACTTGCGCATGCCCCAGAACACCTGGTTGAGGTTCCAGTCGATCTCGAGGTTCCACTCCTCGTCGGTCATCATCGAGACCGGGGCGCTGTTCTTCACCCCGCCGCTGTTGAGCACCATGATGTCGAGCTTGCCGAAACGGTCGACCGCGAAGTCGACGAGGCCTTCGACCGTTGCCTGCTTGGCCGCATCGCCGGCGAAGAACGCAACGCGGTCGCCCGCAGCCCATCTCCTCGACCGCAGCCTCGCCCTTGGCCTGATCACGGCCGTTGATGACGACGCTGGCCCCTTCGGCGACGAACGCATCAGCGATGCCACGACCGATCGAGCGGGTCCCGCCGGTGATCGCAGCCACTTTTCCTTCGAGCTTTCCCATGTCCAGTCCCCCGTCAGTACGGCGCAGTGCCGCCGTCGATCGAAATCATCGAGCCGGTGATGCCGGCCCCTGCCTCCGAGGCGAGGAGCGACGCGACCATGGCGACGTCCTCCACCTCGTTCAATCGCTTGATCGCCGACTCGCTGGCGAACCAATCGAGGAGCTGCTGGTAGGTCATGCCCATCGACTCGGCAGCGGGCGGACCGTCGGTCTTCATCATGTCGGTCTCGATCGCACCGGCGCACAAGGCGTTGCAGGTGATGCCGAGGGTGCCGACCTCGTGGGCGACCGTCTTGGTGAGCGCGTTCACTGCGTGCTTGCCCACGACGTACTGGCCGAGTCCGGGCTTGCCGACCTTGCCCTCGACCGAGGAGATGTTGATGATCCGGCCCCACTCCTGGGGGATCATCTGGTTGAGCGCGGCGCGGGTGCACCAGAACGTGCTCCAGAAGTTGACCGTGAGCCCGTAGTTCATCGCCTCGTCGGTCAGTTGAGCGATCGGGGCATTGTCCTTCGAGCCGCCCGGCGTTGTTGACGAGGATGTCGATGCGGCCGTAGTGGGCGACGGTTGCGGCGATGAGCTGCTCGCAGTCGTCGCGGATCATGGCGTCGCCGGCCACGAAATGGACGCGGTCGCCGGCGCCCAGGCTCTCGCGGATCTCGGCGATCGCCTGCTCGCCCTTGGCGACGTTGCGACCGTTGATGACCACGCTCGCGCCGTCGCGGAGGAACGCCTCGGCGATGGCTCGTCCGATCCCACGCGTGCCGCCCGTGATCACAGCGACGCGCCCTGACAGTTCTCCCATGTGGAGGCCCCCTGCGAAATCCCCAGGCCCGCACCGGACGGTGCGGAGCCGAGTTACTCTACATCGGCTACAGACCTGCTCGGGAAACCGGTCAGCGCTTGGCGGCCTGACGGCCGGCGAGGAAACCGAACACCATGGCCGGGCCGAGTGTGCCACCACCGGCGCACGGCCCGGCGACGGCCAACTCGGACGTTACTTGAGGGTGACCCCAGCAACCACGTGCGTCGAGGGGCCGCCACCGAAGCGATGGAGACCCGCAAACGTGTCCCGGGCGCGGGACCGGCCGGCCCAGATCTCTGGGCCGGCCGGTCCTGAATCGCTCCAACAGCGACGCGTCGGCGTCACCAGGTTCTCGGGGTCAGACGCCCCAGAGCTTCTTGAATGCGTCCTCGGCGCCCGGCGGCATCCAGTCGCCACCGACGTCGCTGAGCTCCTTGGCGAAGGCCGGATCGTCGACGATGATCGTCGGCAGGGACGCAGCGGCGCGCTCCTCGTCGAGGGTCATGCCGAGGCGACAGACGAGCAGCTGCATCGACCATCAGCCAGCCGGCGTACCCCTTCGGGTCGGCCGACCATGCACTCATCGTGCCGGCCACGATCTCGTCGAGGTCGATCTTGCTGAAGTCCTGGCCGTAGACCTTGACCTGCTTGTCGAGCCCGGCCGAGGCCAGTGCCGCGGTCACGCCACCGGGCAGGTCGCCGAAGGAGTTGAACACGTAGTTCAGCTTCGAGTTGGCCTGGACCTTCGACGCCACCGCGGCCGGAACCTTGCCGCCGATGAGGTCGTCCAGGGTCACGTTGAGCTCCTCGAAGGTGCACGCCGCGCAGTTCTTGGCGAGCTGAGCCTTGAACGCGTCGGTCTCCACCACCAGCACCGGGAAGTCGGGGATGCTGACGATGAGGATGTTGGCCGCGCCGTTCGAGTCGACGATCGCCCAGTCGGCCATCAGCGGTCCGGTCTTCTCGACGAAGGACTCGTCACCGCACTGCATCTGGATCGTGTCAGGGCTGGGATCGTCGGTGCCGAAGCAGCTCAGGACCTTGATGCCCGCAGCGTTCGCGGCGTCGAGCTGCGGTTCGTACTGGGCGGTGGCCAGACCGGTGCTGGCGATGAAGTCGACCTTGGCGTCGATCGCCTGCTGGAACGCCGGGCCGGGATCGGTGCTCTTCATCGGGATGATCTTGAGGTCCCAGCCGAGGGCCTCGGTGGCGTCCTTGAAGCCGGGCGTGATGTACGCCGCGCACGTCGGCACGTCGCATTCCATCCAGGCGATGGTCTTCTTCTCGGCCTTCCCGGTGAGCGGGATGGTGACACCGATGCCGCCGTCGGCCGTGCTGTACTTCTCGACGTTCGCCTTGGCTGCGGCCAGCCCGGCGTCGTCACCGGCGGCCGGAGCGTCAGCTGCTGCCGGAGCAGCGGCGGTGGTGTCAGAAGCGCTGTCGTCGCTCCCGCACGCAGCGAGGACAACTGCGCTACACGCCAGCGCGGCGAGCAGCGGTCGGAACTTCGTCATGTATTCCCCCTGTTGATGTGACGAGCCCCCGCGGAAGCGGGGTCTCGCAAACTGGTGTCACACACTTTATTGATAACGCCCACAGTTTGCTAGTGTTTGCATCCGGGGCCCGCGCGAGATGTTCGCGTGGCCGAACCTCGGGGGAGACAACGAGTGGCCGACACGCTCCGTATCGAACACCTCTCGAAGACGTTTCCTGGGCAGGCCGCGCTCATCGACGTCGATCTCGACGTCGCCCCGGGCGAGGTCCACGCCCTGGTCGGACAGAACGGTTCAGGGAAGTCGACCCTCATCAAGGTGCTCGCCGGCTTCCACCAACCCGACCCTGGCGCTCGGGCGTGGGTCGACGGCAACCCACTCGTCCTCGGTGATGGCCAGGCGGCGGCCACGGCAGGCATCCGCTTCGTGCACCAGGACCTCGGTCTCGTCAACTCGCTCGAGCACGGTCGAGAACCTCGCCCTGTCCACGGGGTACCGCACCGGACGGCTCGGGCACATCCTGTGGAGGGACGAGGTCCGGCGCGCCCGCGAGGCCATGGCCGGTCTCGGTCTCGGCGATGTCGACGTGAAGGCGCCCGTGGCGGTTGCTGCCACCCGCCCAGCGCACCGCCGTGGCCATCGCCCGGGCGCTGGTGGGCTGGGAGGAGAACGCCACCCTCCTCGTGCTCGACGAACCCACGGCAACCTTGCCGGGGACCGACGTCGCTCGACTGTTCGAGGTGATCCACCGGCTCCGGGCGAAGGGCGTCTCGATCCTGTACGTGTCCCACCACCTCGACGAGGTGTTCGAGTTGGCCGATCGGGTCACGGTGCTCCGCGACGCGCGCACGATCGCGAGCACGCCCGTCGCCGGGCTCGACCACGACTCGCTCGTCGAGCTCATCGTCGGCCACCGGATCGAGCACGCGTCGGCCTCCGCCGCAGCGCTCACGGGCGTTCCGGTGCTCACCGTCCGCGATATGCACGGCGGAAACGTGCACGGTCTCGACCTCGATGTGTACCCCGGCGAGATCGTCGGCTTGGCCGGCATCACCGGCTCGGGTCGCGAACACGTTCTCGACCTCATCGCGGGGCAGGTGCCACGCGACGACGGTGACGTGTGGATCGAGAGCGAGGCGATCGCCAACTACTCGCCGAGCGCGGCGATCAAGGCCGGGCTGGCGTTCGTCCCGGCCGATCGAGCCGTGAAGGGCGCGGTGGGCCCGATGTCGGTCAAGGAGAACCTCACGCTCGCGAACCTCTCCCCGTTCTTCGTCCGCGGCCGGATCAGGCGGCGAGCCGAGATCAAAGAGACCCACTACTGGATCCACCGACTCTCGATCAAGACACATTCCCACGAAGCCGCGATCGGATCGCTCAGTGGCGGGAACCAGCAGAAGGTGATGTTCGGCAAGGCACTTCGCCTGGCGCCGAAGCTGTTGCTGCTCGACGAGCCGACGCAGGGCATCGACATCGGTGCCAAGGACCAGGTCCACGCCCTGATCGACAAGGCCGCGGCCGAAGGGGTCGCCACGGTCGTGGCCTCCACCGACACCGACGAGCTCGTGCGGCTCTGCCACCGCGTCGTCGTGCTGATCGAGGGCCGGGTCGCGGCAACGCTCGTCGGCGACGACATCACCGCCGAACACATCGAACACACCCAGCTTCAGTCCTCCCGGAGAGTTTCATGATCAAACGGTTCGCACTCGACAAGTACAGCGCGCTCTATCTCTGGGCCCTGTTCCTCGTGCTCTTCGGCGCGCTGCGGCCGGAGACGTTCCTCACGTGGACCTCGTTCAAGCTCGTGCTCATCGAGAACGTGATCATCGGCGTGCTGGCGATCGCCTTCCTGGTGCCGCTGGCCACGGGCACCTACGACCTCGCCATCGGCCGGTCCATGTCGATGGCGTTGGTGATCGTGAACTCCTTGGCGAAGAACTCGGTGTCGCCGGTGCTCGCGATGTTCATCGCCCTCGTCGCCTGCGCCATCGCCGGCGTGATCGCCGGGTTCGTCGTGGTCAAGCTCCGCGTCAACAGCTTCATCGCCACGCTCGGGATGAGCCAGATCATCTACGCCTTCATCCAGCACACGTCGAACCAGACGATCAGCGGTGAGTTGTCGAACTCGTACAAGAACATCGGGAACCAAGGAGCTCTTCGGGCTCCCGCTGTTCGTCTACTACCTCCTGATCCTGGCCGTGGTCGTCTGGTACGTGTTCGAGCACACGCCCGTCGGCCGCTACATGTTCGCCACCGGTGGGAATCCCGATGCGGCCCGGCTCGCCGGAGTGCGGACCGATCGGCTCGTGTGGTTGTCGCTCGTCGCCTCGGCGGTGATCGCCGGCTTCGCCGGGCTGATCTACTCGTGGAAGGTCGGCACCTACAGCGAGTCCATCGGACCAGGTCTGCTCTTCCCGGCCATCGCCGCAGTGTTCTTCGGTGCATCGCAGCTGAAGGGTCGCCCCGAACGTGTGGGGCGCCCTGATCGCGCTGTTCGCCCTGGCCACCGGTGTCAAGGGCCTCCAGCTCACGTTCTCGAGCAACACCGAACTGGATCGAACCGTTGTTCCAGGGTCTGTCGCTGCTCGTCGCGGTCTCGCTCGCCAGCCGCCACCTGGTCGTGAAGGCGGCCAAGCGCCGCCCGGCAGACCGACCGCCGACCGAGCAAACCCCGATCGAGCAAACCCCGACGATCGCGCCGATGGACACCCCGCCCGCCGTTGCGACCGAAGTGACCTGACGAGGTGGCGACCGACGAATTCCAAGCCGTCTTCTGGGACTTCGGCGGCGTGATCCTGACCAGCCCGTTCGAGGCGTTCAACACGTTCGAACGGGCTCGCGGTCTTCCGGTCGACTTCCTCCGGTCGGTCAATCGCGTGGATCCCGACACCAACGCCTGGGCGCGAATCGAACGGCGCGAGATCGGCCCCGACGAGTTCGACGAAGCCTTCGCCGAGGAGTCCGCCCGCATGGGGCACCGCGTTCCGGGCGCCGAGGTGCTCGCCCTGCTCGACGGAGCGGTGTTGCCCGAGATGGTCGATCTCCTCGATCGGGTGATCGCGGCGGGCTACGTCACGGCGTGCCTGACCAACAACATCGTGAGCGATGCCCGTCCGCAAGTAGCACCGGTCATGGCGCGATTCGATCATGTGGTCGAGTCGAGCAGGGTCGGCTTCCGCAAGCCGGAACCAGAGTTCTACCGCCATGCGTGTGAGCTCGCCGCCATCGAGCCGAGCATGGTCGTGTATCTCGACGATCTCGGCATCAACCTCAAACCGGCTCGGGCCATGGGGATGACCACGATCAAGGTGGCCTCGGCGGCGCAGGCGATCGCCGATCTCGAACAGGTACTGGGCCTCGGCGCCGGCGAGACCTGATGATGGGGGTTCCGACGTGACTCGGGAATCGAGATGACCGGCCCGTCCTCCGTCGATTTGAGCACCTACGACCCCACCGATCGGGCCGTGCAGCAATGCCCGTTCGATCACTTCGCCGCATTGCGGGCCCACGGCCCGGTGTTCCTCGATCAGAAGACCGGGATGTACTTCGTCGCCCGCCACGACGTCGTCAACCTGATCCTGCGGGACACCGAGACGTACTCGTCGCGAGGCTCCAACGCCAAGACCCTCGCCTCGCCCGAGATCATGGCGCGAGTGGCCGAGATCCTCGCCGAGGGATGGCCCACCGCCGAGACGATGCTGACCGTCGACCCGCCCCTGCAGACGCGCTATCGCAAGCTGGTGGCACAGGCGTTCTCGCCGAGGCGGATCGCTGAGCTCGAGGACACGGTACGGGCGATCGCCACCGAGCTCATCGACCAGTTCCCGGCTCGGGGCACCATCGACTTCCACACCGACTTCGCCGTGGCCTTTCCGGTTCGGGTCATCCACCGGGCGCTCAACATGGCACCGGAGACACTCGACCGGATCAAGGTCTGGTCGGCCGCGGCCAACGTCGCGCTGGGCGCGACCCCGAGCGACGAGCAGCGACTCGCCGCCGCCAGGAGTCAACTCGAAGCTCAGCAGTACTGGCACCGGGAGTACGAGGATCGCCTGGCCCACCCGGTCGACGACATCCTCTCCGAGCTCGCTCATGCCGACTTCGAGGATCCGGACCTCTCGGAAGGGACCACTCGGAAGCTCGACTTCTCCGAGGTCTACAGCATCGTCCGCCAGCTGATGGTGGCGGGGAACGAGACGTCGACCAAGTTCTTGAACGAGACGATGCGGCTCCTCATCGAGAACCCGCAGTGGTGGGCCGCCCTTGTCACCGACAACGCTTCGGTGATCAACGGGGTGGTCGAAGAAGGACTACGGATGTCGTCTCCGAACCAGGGAATGTTCCGCACCGTCACTCGCGACACCGAGATCGAGGGCGTCCCGATTCCGCGGGGTTCCCGGGTCTGGGTCGTGTTCGCGGCCGCCAACCGTGACGAACACGTGTTCGATGACCCCGAGACATTCGACCCGAGCCGCCCCCGGCTCAAGGAGCACCTGGCGTTCGGAAAGGGTCACCACTTCTGCATCGGCGCACCGCTCACCCGGCTCGAGGGCAAGGTGGCGTTCCAGGAACTGCCGAAGCGGATCGAGCTCCCGTCGTTCAGTGCGCACAACACCTTCGAGTACGAGCCGAGCTTCATCCTCCGTGGCCTCGCCAAGCTCGACCTCGACATCGTGAAACGCTGAGGCTCGCCCGACGGGATCTCGCGGTCCGGAACCGTGTGGATGATCACCTACCGCTTCCTCCGGCACCAGGGTGAATCACGCGTTGAGGTACAACGGGTCCGACACGAACGGGAGAGGTCGAGATGGGGAACGACAACGGGGTGCTGGAGGAGCTCGGGTTCTACACGTTGGCCGGGCAGCCCGAATCCGCTCGCGAGATCGTGCAGGAGATCATCGACGCCGAAGCACTCGGGCTCGGTACGGCGTTCATCTCCGAGCGCTACAACAAGAAGGAGGCCGCGACCCTCTCGGGTGCTGCCGGGGCGGTGAGCACGCGCATCCGGATCGAGACTGCGGCGACCAACCACAACACCCGCCACCCCATCGTGACCGCGGGCTACGCGCGGACGATGCAGAGCCTCACAGGCGGTCGGTTCGTGCTCGGTCTCGGGCGAGGGATCGATCGCATGCAAGACGCATTCGGCATCTCGCGGATCACCACTGCTCAGATGGAGGACTTCGCGGGCATCATGCGCCGGCTCTTCCGCGGTGAGGTCATCGTTGGCCACGACGGTCCGGCCGGCTCGTGGCCGGTGCTCCACCTCGACAGCCAACTCGACGAGTACCTCCCGATGGGCATGGTGGCGTTCGGAAAGAACACCTTGGAGCTTGCCGGTCGCTGCTACGACGACGTCGTGCTCCACACGTTCTTCACCGACGAAACGACCGTTCGGTGCGTGGAGACGGTGAAGCAGGCAGCCGAGCAGGCCGGGCGTGACCCCGACTCCGTGAGGGTGTGGTCCTGTTTCGCGACCGTGGGTGATCACATCCCGGCGGACAAGCGGCTGATGAAGCTCGTCGGGCGGTTGGGGACGTACCTGCAGGGCTACGGCGCGCTGCTCGTACGCACGAACGGCTGGGACCCCAAGGTGCTCGACCGGTTTCTCGCCGACCCCGTGGTCTCCAGCGTGCGTGGTCTCGACATCGTCGCCACCACCGAACAGCTCGAACACGTCGCCGAGCTCATCCCGGCGGAGTGGCTCGCCCCGGCGGCCACGGGGTCGCCGGCGCAGTGCGTCGCCGCGATCCGGGACCAGCTGGCGCTCGGGTGTGACGGGGTGATCATGCACGGGGCGACCCCGAGCGAACTCACCCCGATCGTCGGAGAGTACCGGCGCACGACGAGCGCATGAGCCGGTCGACCGAGAGGAACGGGACGCGATGGATCAGCATGGGGTTGCGGTCGTCACGGGCGCCGCGTCCGGCTTCGGGCTGGCGGTCGCTCACGAACTCGCGGCACGCGGCTACTCGCTCGGGCTGCTCGATCGAGACGGGGATCGACTCGCCACCGAGGCGGCCACGCTGGCCGCCCGGCACGATGCGACCGAACTTCACCGGATCGTCGATGTCGCCACCGCGGCCGATCTCGACGCCGCGGCAGCCGAGGTCGGGAGCCAATGGGGCCACTGTGACGTGCTGTGGGTCAACGTCGGCGTGCAGCACTTCGGCGCGGTCGAGACGCTTTCCGACGATGTGTTGCGGTGGGTGCTCGACATCAACGTCGGGGGAGCGCTGCGCACCGTCCGGGCGTTCCTTCCGCTGCTGCGCAACACGACCGGCGCGCGAATCGCGTTCACCGCTTCGGCGAACGTACTGGCACCGGCCGCCCGGCTCGGCGCGTACCAGGCGAGCAAGTTCGCCCTGATGGGGTTGGCCGAGACACTCCGGATGGAACTCGCACCCGAGTCGATCGGCGTCTCAGTGGTGTTCCCGTCGGGAATGCTCACCAGGCACCTCGAGAGCAGCGCCGATGCCCGCCCGGCTGCCCTGGGGTCGGGGGCCGTCGCCGACGCCGACCTGAACGCCATGATGGCGAGCCGGCCGATGAGCGAAGCCGACCTCGCGACCGCGGAGGCCGCGGCCGAACGGGCGGTGGCCGGCGTCCTGGCCGGTGAGCCCTACGTGATCACCCACGGTGATCTCGCCCATGCTGTCGAGACCCATCACGCCGAGATCCGCCGGGCGATCGCCCGGTTGGCGCAATGAGCCCAGGAGGGAGTCGAAGATGCAGGACATCGAGGACATCAAGCAGCTGAAGGCCAGGTACTTCCGCTTGATGGACACCAAGGACTGGGCCGGCTTCCGAGAGTTGTTCACCGACGACGTCGTGGTCGACGTGTCGGGCGACGGTGCAGGCGTCTTTCGCGGACGCCAAGCGTTCCTCGAGATGCTCGTTCCGACGTTGGCCGATGTCGTGACGGTGCACCACGGACACATGCCCGAGATCCAGATCACCTCCGCGACCACGGCGTCCGGGATCTGGGCCATGGAGGACCGCCTGACGTTCCCCGACGGCGCACCGATCAAGTCGTTGAACGGCTTCGGCCACTACCACGAGACCTACGAGAAGGTCGACGGCTCGTGGCGGATCGCGAGCACCCGGCTGGCGCGCCTTCGGCTCGACGTCGCTTGATATCGTGGACGCAGGTTTGATATCGACGTCGATGTTCGTTAACGTCAGCGAGCAGGGTCTGAGGCGCGCCAGCCCAGCAGGGCGCGCCCGGAGAACCCGTCGATCGAGAGGCGCGTCATGACCGATGATCTGGTGTTGTACGAGGTGGTCGACGAACGGATCGCCGTGATCACGCTGAACCGGGCCGACAAGGCGAACGCACAGACCCCGGCGATGCTCAACCTGCTCGACTCGTACTTCATGAAAGCGGCGAAGAGTCGCGACGTCCGCGTGATCGTGCTGCAGGCCAACGGGAAGCACTTCTCAGCCGGACACGACATCTCGCGGTCGGCGGACGCAACCCCCGGAGTCGATGCTGACGAGTTCCCCGTCGATTGGAACGAGAGCGGGCTGCAGGGCATCTACGAGTGGGAGACTGTGCACTACCTCGGCTACGCCCGCAAGTGGCGCGACATCCCGAAGCCCACGATCGCCGCCGTGCAGGGCCAGTGCATCGCCGGCGGGCTGCTGCTGTGCTGGCCGTGCGATCTCATCGTGGCGGCCGACAACGCCAAGTTCTCCGACCCGGTGGTCCGCATGGGGATCGGCGGGGTCGAGTACCACGCTCACACGTGGGAAGTCGGTCCCCGCAAGGCGAAAGAATGGCTCTTCACCGCCAAGATCTTCACCGCCGAGGAGGCGGAGAGGTTCGGCATGGTCAACCAGGTCGTCCCGCTCGACGAGCTGCGCTCGACGACCATGGCGCTCGCCGCCCAGATCGCCCAGATGCACCCCTTCGCGTTGTCCCAGGCGAAGCGGGCCGTGAACCAGACGATGGACGTGCAGGGCTTCTACAGCGCCCTGCAGTCGGCCTTCGACATCCACCAGCTCGGCCACGGCAATGCACTCGTCGTGAACGGTTATCCGATCCTGGTCGACCTCGATCAGATGAAGCAGAGCATGAAGAGTTGACCGGACCCGGTGGCGGTCCCGTCGATCACGTGAAGATGATCTGGCCTCCGGCCGCGAGGTCGTAGAACTCGCCGACGGTGATGATGCCTTGCACCTGCTCGACGAAGTCGTCTGCCGCCAGACCGAACATGTCGACCGAGGCCTTGCAGGCGTACATCCCTGCCCCGGTGTCGCCGATCATCTCGATGAACTCTGCGATCGGCGGGATGTCGAGCTCGTCCATCTTCTTCGACATCATGTGGGTTGCCAACGCCGACATGCCCGGGAGCCCGCCGAGCAGGGTCGGGATGTGCATCGCCGGGTTCCCGACCGTGGCCACCTTGATGTGCTCGATCCGCTTCTTGTGGATGGCGTCGAGGCCGAAGAACGTGAAGAACAAGTTGGCCTCCATGCCCTCTGCCCGGGCTCCGTTGGCCATGATCAGTGCGGGGTAGATCCCTTCGAGGGAGCCCTTCGACACGATGATCGACACCTTCTCGATGCGATCGCCCATCAGTTCCGTCCTTTCGTTGCCGTTCCGGCGGATCGCCCGCCAGAGACGTGGGTCAGATGGTGTGGAAGTTGTGCTCGCGGGCAGAGAATCGGCCTGACCCGCCAGCTGGCAGGGGTCAGATGCAGCCCTTGGGCTTCGGGATGCCGGCGATCCGCGCAGCCATCTTCGCCGGGCCCTTGGGGAACAGCTGGTAGAGCTCCTTCACGCTGACGCCCGAGGTCTTCCCGAGGACGCGCACGGTCGGCCCGGTGCCCTTCTCGAAGTACTCCTTGCGCATGAAGTCGAGGACCTGCCAGTGCCGGTCGGTGAGGACCTCGATGCCGTCGGCCGTCGCCAGCTCGGCGGCGATCTCTCGGTTCCACTGATCCGGTTGGACGAAGAATCCCTCGTCGTTGACCTCGACGCTGGCACCCGCATAGACGGCCGTGCTCATGAACGTGTCTCCTCTTCCTGGGGGGTCGGATGTTGTTTGCCCCGCTCGGGCATGTCGGCACTGATGCCGGGGATGTCGCGGCCGGGCAGCAGGCCGTGCCAGTAGAACCACTGGAACATCAGCTTGCCGAGGTGGTTCAGGCGACTCTCCTTCAACAGCGGCATGCCTACTGGGCCGGGGAAGTGGCCGGGAAGCGGCTCGGTCCCGTAGTTGAAGTCGATCAACAGCGCCTTGCCGAACCCTGTCTCGATGAAGCAGTTGGCGTGCCCGTCGTAGGTTGCCGACAGCTGCTGCCCGTCGAGGAACCGGATGACGTTCTCGGTCAGCACCTCACCCTCGAAATGGGTGACGGAGCCCGCCTTCGAAGCCGGGACGTTCGTGGCATCGCCGATCGCGAAGATGTTCGACTTCGCCCTCGTCTGCAGGGTCGCCGGGTCCGTGGGGACGAACTGGAGATCGTCGCCCAGGCCCGGTGACCGCCCGACGTAGTCGGCGCCGCTGTGGAGCGGGACGACGACGGCGAGATCGAACGGCACCTCCCGGCCGTCGTAGCCGATCAGCTTGCCTTCCGTGCCGTCGACCTCGCCGGTGTTGAACTCCGTGATCAGTTCGATCCCCTTCTCGGTCAACAGGTCCCTCGAGCGCGGCCGACGCGACGGGTTTGGTGAAGGCTCCGTCGAGCGGGGTGGCGTAGATGATCTCGATCTGGTCGCGGATGCCGCGTTGGGTGAAGAACCAGTCGGCGAGGAAGCAGAACTCGAGCGGCGCGACTGGGCACTTGATCGGCATGTCGACGACGTTCACGACCAAGCGACCACGAGTGAACCGGTCGAGCGCAGACTCCAGCGCCGTCGCCCCGGCGAGGTCGTAGAACGTGAACACGTTCTCCTGCCATCCCGGCCCGGTCAGGCCCTCGGTCTCGGCGAGCGCCAGGGTCGCGCCGGTCGCCACGATCAACACGTCGTAGGAGAGCTCCGTGCCATCGGCAAGTGCGACGACGTCTCGCTCGATGTCGACACGGTCCACAGCGCTCTCGAGGTAGTCGATGCCCCGACGGAGCTGTCGGCGACGGGGTCTGACGATGTCCTCGGGGTGGGTCAGCCCGAACGGCACGAACAGCAGGCCGGGCTGATACACGTGATCACCATCCTGATCCACCACCGTGATGCGGATCGTCGGGTCGTCTGCGAAGTGCTTGCGCAACCGGTTGGCGGTCAGCGTGCCGCCGGTGCCAGCGCCGAGTATGACGATGTGCTGGTTCATCAACGGCCCTTCTTTCTGTCCTCCACCTTGCTCTCGGGATACCCCCCTGGGTAGGAACGAGATCCCCGGTCGGGTGGGACCTTCGTCCCGTTTCGGTGACGCGCGGCCGGATCGGTGAAGCCTTCGCGGTGACTCGGTACAGTCGATCCCGTGGTTGACGAACTCGGCGAGCGGTTGCAGGCCGCCACCGAACTGCTCGAGGCCATCGTCGCCGACCGCACGATCCTCGCGGCGCTCCCGCTCGATCAGCGCACCCGCCTGTTGAACGCCGCCGGCGACGTGTACTCGCCCGACGTCGAGCAACGGCGGCGCGAGATCAAGGCCGAGCGCCGGCTGCACAAAGCCCAAAAGGTGCAGCGCGAGCAGGCGAAGCTCTCCGAGACGGGCATCCGGACGTTGCGCGCCCGTCCCGTGTTCACGACCCCCAATGTGTTCCCACCTTCGAACGTCGAGCCCGACGACATCACCGACGTCGGTCGGTTCGAGGGCGCGCTCCCTGCGGGCGAGCTCGAGCGGCACTGCTACGTCTGCAAGCTCGGCTACACCGAGATCCACCCCTTCTACGACCAGCTCTGCCCCGGTTGCGCCGAGTTCAACTACGCGAAGCGCTCCGAGACCGCGGACCTGACCGGCCGAGTCGCCCTGCTCACCGGGGGCCGGGTGAAGATCGGCTACCAGGCCGGGATCAAGCTGCTCCGGGCCGGCGCGCACCTGATCGTGACCACCCGTTTCCCCCGCGATGCCGCACTCCGCTACGCCCAGGAGTCTGACTTCGCCCAGTGGGGACATCGCCTGGAGGTCTTCGGGCTCGATCTCCGCCACACCCCGAGCGTCGAGGCCTTCTGCCATCACCTCGGCGAGACGAGGGATCGGCTCGACTTCATCGTCAACAACGCCTGCCAGACGGTCCGTCGGCCGCCCGACTTCTATCGGCACATGATGGACATCGAGGCGGCGGCGCTCGCGGAGATGCCCGTTGCCGTTCGGCGCCTGCTCGGGGCCTACGAAGGCCTCCGGCGCGCCGACATGTTGCCCGAGGCCGGTCACGATCCGGCGGCCTCCATCGCAGCGGTGCCGCTGGGCCTGGCCCACGCGGCGCAGTTGTCCCAGGCCACGCTCCTGCCCGACGACGACCGGCAGGACGCCTCACTCTTCCCCGAGGGTCGTCTCGACCAGGATCTCCAACAGATCGACCTCCGCGACCGGAACTCGTGGCGGCTCACCCTCGCCGAGGTGTCGTCGGTCGAGCTGCTCGAGACCCAGTTGGTGAACGCAGTCGCACCGTTCGTGCTCAACGCGCGACTCAAGCCACTGATGTTGCGTACCCCCGAACGCGACAAGCACATCGTCAACGTGTCGGCGGTCGAGGGCCAGTTCTACCGGAAGCTGAAGACGACCCGGCACCCCCACACCAACATGGCCAAAGCCGCGTTGAACATGATGACGCGGACGTCTGGCGCCGACTACCACGCCGATGGCATCCACATGAACAGCGTCGACACCGGTTGGGTGAGCGACGAGGACCCGACGCACATCGCCGTGCGCAAGACCGCCGAGCACCACTTCCACCCTCCGCTCGACATCGTCGATGGCGCAGCGCGGATCGTCGACCCGATCATCGACGGCTGCAACACCGGCACCCATGTCTGGGGCCAGTTCCTGAAGGACTACCGCCCGGCTCCCTGGTGATCCCCTCGCCGGGCGCACACTGCGGGCACCCCGGTGTCACGAGGAGTTCTCGTAGGCTCGGGCCATGGTGAGGTGGAGCTGGCGAGGGACTCGACGGACCCTGCTTGCCGTCGTGATGTGCGTCGTCACCCAAGCGGGCTGTTCGAGCGACGACACCGACCAGGGATCGGCGATCGCGAGTTCGCCGGGTTCCTCGCCGGCCACCCCCACGACGTCGACGTCCACACCCGGGCCGGCGCCCACGTCCGCCTCCATCCCCGCCTCGGCCTCCACGTCCACGTCCACGTCCGCTCCGACACCGGCGCCCTCGACCACTCCGGCCCCTCCGGCGGGCCCGGCCGGCACGGTCGATGAGTTGTTGGCGTTGGGGAGACCGGTGATCCTGGCGCACGCCGCCGGGGAGAACACCGCCCCCCACTCCACGCTGTACGGGTTTGCCGAGGCGGTGCGGGCCGGGGTCGACGTACTCGATGTCGATCTCCAGCTCACCAGCGATGGTGTGCTGGTCATCCAGCACGACGACGACACCGGACGAACCACCGAGCAGGACCTCGCGGTCGCGCAGACCACGTTCGATGAGATCCACGCCCTCGACAACGCGCACTGGTTCACCGCCGGGTGCACCTGCGTCGATCAGCCCTCGGATGCCTATGTCCTGCGTGGTGTTCGAACGGGCGAACGCCCGCCGCCTCTCGGCTACCACCCCGACGACTTCGCCGTGCCCGCCCTTCGTGAGCTCATCGAGCGCTACCCCGGATGGGTGCTCAACATCGAGATCAAGGGCTCTGCGCCGCAAGCTTTCGCGACGGCCGACGCGCTGGCCGAACTGCTGACCGCGACCGACTCGCTCGACCGGTCCGTCGTGACCTCGTTCGACGACGCCGTCGTGGACTACTTCCACTCGATCGCTCCCACGGTGGTGATGACCCCCGGACTCGACGTGAGCACGGCGTTCGTCCTCGGCGGCGTCGTTCCGCCGGACTGGGCGCCGATCATGCAGGTACCGCCGGAGTTCGAGGGCATCGAGGTGTTCACGGCCGACTACGTCGGCGCGGGCTCGGACGGCTGGTCTGACTACGTGGGTGTGGCCCAACGGTGAGGGCGAGGACATCGCCGGCTACACCGCACTGCTCGAGCTCGGTGCCGACGGCGTGAATGCCAGCGACCCTGCCGCCGGTGTCGCGGCCCTGCGCGAGTTCCTGGCGGAATGAGGCAGGGAATCAATCGCCGAAACAGATCCCGAGGTCTCGTGCCGTCGCGATGAGATCGCTGTCGAGCGGGACGAGCTTCATCCGATCGGTGACCTCCGCGAGGGGAACGCACGTCACCTTCGGAGGAGCCAGCGCCACCATCACGTCCTCGTGGCCGTCTTCGAGCGCTCGCACCGCGGCGGCCCCGAACCGCATGCCGAGCAGGCGGTCCATCGCAGTGGGCGAGCCGCCCCGCAGCAAATGCCCCAGGCTGATCGAGCGGGCCTCTTTCCCCGTGAGTTGCTCGAGCGCGTGGGCCACCTTGTCGCCGACCCCGCCGAGTTTCTCGGCCTGACCGATCGCCTTGCCCACCACCGTGGCGCTGCCCCCACGAGGCCGCGCCCCTTCGGCGACGACGACGATGGTGAACGGGGCATTTCGCGCCTCGCGTTCCTGGACCAACGCGGCGACCTTGGCGAGGTCGTAGGGGATCTCGGGGATCAGGATGGCATGAGCAGAAGCAGCCATGCCGGCACTCGCTGCGATCCAGCCGGCGTATCGACCCATCACCTCCACCACCATCACGCGCGCATGGGCAGACGCAGTGGAGAACACCCGGTCGATGCACTCGGTGGCGAAGGAGATGGCGGTGTCGAAGCCGAACGTCGCGTCGGTGCGCTCGAGGTCGTTGTCGATCGTCTTGGGGACCCCGATGACGATGAGTCCCTCCATCGCCAGCCGGTGACCGATCGCGAGCGAACCGTCGCCCCCAACGGTGATCGAGCGCGTCGATGCCGCGGTCGTGGATGAGCCCGACGAGCTCGGCTGACCGATCGACCTCGATCCAACTGCCGTCGGCCTGCTGGACCGGGTAGTGGTTGGGGGCACCGCGGTTGGTGGTACCGAGGATCGTTCCCCCCAGGTGGGCGATGCCCCGCACGGCCCGCTTGTCGAGATCGACCACGCCGCCCGTGGAGTACTTCTCGGGGTGGAACAGACCGTTGAACCCGTCGCGGATGCCCACGACCGTCCAGCCGCGATTGATCGCAGCGAACGTAGCGGAGCGGATGACGGCGTTGAGGCCGGGGGCGTCGCCGCCACCGGTCGAGATCGCGATGGTTCGGATGGGACGGGGCACGGCTGCAACCTAAGCGCGAACCGCACCCCGTTGAACTCCCCGAACGGACCTTGACCGCAGGACCATCGGCCCGAAGCCGGCATCGAGGCCCTGAGCCCCTGAGCCCCTGAGCCCCTGAGCCCTGAGCCCCTGAGGCCCTGAGACCCTGAGGCACGATGGTTCGGTCGATCTGCGATGCTTCGGCCGTGGGTGCATCGAGGCGCTTGTCGCCGCAGTGGGCGGTGGAGCTGCCGGGCACCCAGATCCTCGGTGCTGCCGTCGGCGCGACGAGCCTCGTCGTGTCGACCTACGACGGGGTGACCGGCGGTAAGGACGCGGTGGTTGCCGCGGTCGATCTCCGCACCGGCGTAGCCGACTGGATCGATCGAGCGGGTCGCCGCACGACCGCTGCGGTGGTGGTTGCCGGTCGCCTGGCCGTCAGTGTGGATCGGACCGCGACGGCCACGGCTCGCGCCATCGAGACCGGGAGGGTGCGCTGGACCCGCAAGCTCCGCGCCCGTGCCACCGAAACCCCGACCTGGGCGTTGGCGGCCGGCGGAGGCCGGATCTTCGTCGGGGGCGAACCGGTGGGCCTGGTGGCGCTCGACGCCACGAGCGGCAAGCCGGTCTGGGCCAGCGATCCGCTCTTCGTCGAGGTGCAGCACCCCGCCATGGCGCTGGCGCGGGGCCGGTTGCTGGTGGTCGACACCCAACAGCTCGTCTCCGTCGAGGTCGCCAACCATCGGATGTCGAGCTGGGTCTGGGGGCGAGGCGAGGAGTTCGGCTTCAGCGAACGGCCGGTGGTGCACGGCGTTGTCGGCGGGCTGGTCGTGGCGTCGATCGGTGCGACGCTCCTCGCCGCCGACGTGTTCGGCCCGATCCGTTGGTCGAACACCTTCGACGGGCGTGTGGTCGGTGCTGCGCCCACGACTGACGGCATCGTGATCCTCGTCGAACGCACCTACGACGCGAACCGAGAGTTGATGTTCACAGTCGATGCCGTGGGGCACCGTCGTGAGTCGGTGCTCATCGGCATCGACCTCGCCGGTGTCGAACGCTGGGCCCGTCCGGTCGACGGGCACTGCGAGGTCGGAACACTGGGGGAGGTGGCCTTGCTCCTGGAAGCGGGCACCGTTGCCGTGCTCGATGCGAGGACCGGAGCGACCAATGCGCGTGCCGATTGCCCCGGCCTCGACGGCTTCCTCGCGGCCGTCGGCGATCAGCCACGACTCCTCGGCGCCAGCCGCCACGGCACCCGCGTCACCGCGTGGGATCTCGCCGAACTCGTTACCAAGTAGCGCTCGGCCCGACGGATGCTCCGGGCCTGACTCGATCGCGGCCAGGCCCGGAGCGGGTGTTCACGTCACGAAGCGCGGTACAACTCGGCCGTCGGCTCGATGGCGAGCCGCCGTTCTTCACGCCGGTGGGCGTCCTTGTACGCCGTGCGGAGGCCACGGCGGGCCCGGGCGACGAGCGCCGACACCGCGTTGGGCGACATGCCGAGTTCGGGAGCCAGCTGCGCCGGGCGACGGCCTTCGATCTCGACGGCCACGAGCACTGCGCGCCAGCGCTCGGGCAACTGTTCGAAGGCCTCGGTGATGAGGTCACCCGTGTCGACCGTGGGGACCGCTTCAGCGGTCTGGATCTCGGTCGTCAACCGGATGTAGCCGTCCATCGCTCGGCCATGGGCCCGCGACCGGCTGAACGTGATGTTCCGCACGGCGGCGATGAGGTACGGGCGAAACGCTTCGCTCGGTCCTCGGCCCTTGCGAAGCGCCGCGAGAATGTTCGCGAACGCTTCTTCGATGACGTCTTCTCGCTCGCAGCGCGGGACGCGGAGTGAGGCGGCCGCTGAACGAGCTGCCGGCCGATATCGCCGGTAGAGCTCCGCGTACGCCTCTGATTCACCTTGTCGCGCTGCGTCGAGCAGCTGTGTGTCGTCCCTGCAGTCTTCCAACACCGGGTTCCCTCCCGAGTTCAGCACCCATGTCCGCCGAGGCGCTGCTGGCACCGATCATAAGTGGTTGACCTCACCACTTTGCGAGAGGTTTGAGGGAAGATGGTCCGTTCGGACGTCTCAAACAGATCCGTCCTTGAACGGGCCGGGCACTGGTCACGACCAGGTCACTCGCGCTGGCGGCGGATCAGACCGACTGCGGAAGCACTCTGGAGGCCCGACCTGGTCGTTGGCCCAACGCGCCGGCCGATACCACTCAACGTGACGGATTCCGCCACAGTTCGAGCGGTGTGCGATCACGCGGCCCGGTGAACGGGAGCGCGACCGGCTCCCCGCCAGCGCCCGGCCGACGCGTACGCCGCGCACACCACATCGAGCACCCGTCGGCCGAACGCGGCATCCATCACCGGGGTCGGCCGGCGCCGAGGTCGTCGAGGAAGGCCGCGAGCTGGCCGACGTAGCCGGCCTGCTCGAGGATCGCCGGTCGGGCGCCGCGAGCCGCCGGCGCGAAGCCGACCGGCTCGCCGTTGCGCTCGAGCGACCGGCGTCCGGGAACATGCTCCGCCCGCACGACCCCGGTCGCCGACGATGCCTGGGCGTCCCACACCGGGCCGGGGCCCGCCTGCCAGCTGGACACGACCCGGGCCCGCAGACCACCGTCGAACGACCAGGTCGACCTCGGCGTGTTCGTCGGAACGGTGGCCGTCGCCGCCGCGCAGGCTCGCACCTGACGCTGCGACCGACCGTCCCGGCCGGCGACGCAGCAGGGCGACGGCGAGCGGATGCACACCCGAGGTCGAACAGCGCCCCGCCGCCCCATTCGTCGGTCGTGAACGCACCCCAGGTGGGCAGGCCCTGCAGCGATGCGGACCTCGATCAGCTCGCAGCGGGCCGATGCGTCCGGGCGCTGCGCAGCAGCTCGATCACCAGCGGCGCGTAGGCGAGGTTCTCGGCGTACAGCAGCCGCTCGCCGTGGGCGCTCGGCGGCGTCGACGAGCCGTCGGCCTCGTCCAGCGTCCGGCACAGCGGCTTTTCGACCACCACCGCCGCGCCCGCGTCGAGCAGCCGGAGGGCGTCGGCGGCATGCTGCGCCGGGTGGCGTGGCCACCACCACGATGCTCGGCGCCGGCCGGCAGCTCCTCGTAGGCCACCGGCCTTGGCCGCCGACCCGGCCGGCGACCTCGGCGGCCCGCTGCGGAGGTCCGCGACGCGACGGCGACGATCGGCATGCCGAGCTCCGCGGCCGCCAGCGCGTGGGCCCCGGCGATCATGCCGGCGCCGCACAGCGGCGATCGTGTCGCTCGGCCATCGTCAGCGCCCGGCCGAGTGCGGCGACGACCGGGGCGAACTGCTCGACGTCCTCCTGGCCGACGATGACGTAGCTGAAACCCCAGCGCTCGCGGCGCGGCGAGCAGGTCGTCGACCATCTGCTTCGGGGTGCCGATCGAGGGCGAACGGGGTCTGCCTCGATCATCGCGCGGTCGTACCCGATCGCCGCCGCCGATGGCTGTCCATCGCCGCGGCCCGCTCGATCGGTGACGTTGACCATGAACGCGCGGACGTTGAGCTCGATGTCGGCGAACCGGTCGCCGGCGGCCTGCCGCACGATCTCGACCTTCTCGTCGACCGAGTCGGCGGTCATCGTCGCCAGCACCTCCGGCCCGACCGCGCCCGGCGCCATGTTGCCGTTGATGCCCGACGATGTCGGCCTCGCGCGCCGCGATCGCTCAGCACCCGCTTGCCGCCGCCACCGATCAGGAACGGCGGCCACGGCCGCTGCACCGGCTTGGGGCAGCCCGTCGTAGCCGGTGATCGTGTAGTGCTCGCCGGTGAACGAGAACGGGCCCTCGGCGAACGCGCCCTTCATCACCGTGATCCCCTCGACGAAGCGGTCGATGCGCACCTTGGGCGAGTCGTACGGGATCCCGGCCTGCTCGTAGTCGGTGATCATCCAGCCGGCGCCGATGCCGATCTTCGAGCCGGCCGTCGGTGAGCAGGTCGACGCGTCGCCAGCTCCTTGGCCAGCACGACCGGGTGCTTGTAGTCGTTGTCCCACACGAGCGCGCCGACCCGGAGGCGCTCGGTGGCATCGGCGGCGCACATGAGCGCCGGCAGCGGGGCGAGCTGGTCGGTGAAGTGGTCGGGCATCGTGAGCGCCGAGTAGCCGAGGTCCTCGGCTCGGCGGGCGAGCCCGACCCAGCCGGCCCGGTCGCCGGTCTTGGATGCCTGGATGCCGAAGCGGAACGGTCGTGTCATGACGGCGACCGTACCGTGCCCACTCGAGTCGCCCGGCCCGGTGCCCACCCTCGGGCGGGCTCGGCGGGTAGCCTCGACGGTGCTGTGCGCCACCTCGCCTGGTTCGTCCGTCTGGCCCTCGTGGTCGCCGTCGCCGGTCTCGGCCTGGCCGCCGTGCATCGTCGGGCGTGATCCCCGAGACGGTGCGGATCCTCCACGCCCACACCGAGACGGCCGTCGAGCTGCCGGAGTTCACCGATCTCGCCCAACGCACGTACGTCTACGACGCCAAGGGCAACCAGCTCGCCTACTACCAGCTCGAGAACAGCCAGCCGGTCACGATCGACCAGGTGCCCGATGGTGTCATCCAGGCGTTCCTGGCGGTCGAGGACAGCGAGTTCTACCGCCACCACGGCGTGAACCTGCGCAGTTTCGTGCGGGCCCTGCTGTCGAACGTCCAGGGCAGTTCCAGCCGCCAGGGCGCCTCGACCATCACCCAGCAGGTGGTGAAGCTGGAGTTCCTCGTCCGGGCTCGAACGCGACGCCCGCTACAAGCTGCTGCAGGCCCGCTACGCGGTGCTGCTCGAGCGCGAGATGCACGAAGGGCCAGATCCTCGAGCGCTACCTGAACACGGTCTTCTTCGGCAACAACGCCTACGGCATCCAGGCCGCGGCCGAGGTCTACTTCGGCAAGCAGGTCAAGGACCTCGACATGATCGAGGGGGCGTTCCTCGCCGGGCTCGTCCGCGCCCCGTCGAGCTACGACCCGATCGACCACTCCGAGCGCAGCCGGGCCCGGTTCCGTCAGGTCATGTCCCGGCTCGGCGAAGTCGGGACTCGTGACCCCCGCGGAAGCCGAGCGGCTGGGCGCGAGTGGCCGCTGCCGGAGCGGCTGCAGCGCTTCACGACCGTCGAACTCGAAGCGGACGCACTTCACCGAAGCCGTCAAGAAGTACCTGCTCAACGGCTCGACCGTGCTCGGCGAGACCGAGCAGGAGCGCTACAACGCCCTGTTCCGCGGCGGCCTGCAGATCTACACCACGCTCGACCCGGCGCTGCAGGAGTTCGCCGAGGCGGCGCGCCTCCAAGAGCTGCCGCTGCAACGAACTCGGGGTTCATCGACACGGCGATCGTCTCGCTCGACACCTCGACCGGCGCGGTGCGGGCGATGGTCGGCGGGCCGGAGTTCGTGCCGGGTGAGAACGCAACGAGGTCAACCTGGCCCTGCGGAGCCGCCAGACCGGGCTCGCGCATCAAGATCTTCATCCTCGCCGCCGCGGTCCAGGCGGGCGCCCAGCCCAACGACATCATCGACGGCACGCTGCCCTGCACCCTGCCCAATCCCGGCGATCCGAAGGAGCCGTTCGAGATCACGTCGGGCGTGACCAAGGCCCCGGCCACGTTGCAGGAGATGACCTGGAGCTCGATCAACTGCGCGTTCGCCCGGCTCTCGCAGATCGTCGGGCCTCAACCGCCTCGTCGACCTCACCGACGAAGATGGGCGTGCAGAGCCCGATGAAGCCCTTCGCCAGCTTTGCCACCGGTGCCAACGAGATCACGCCCGATGGACATGGCGGCCGGCGCACAGACGATCGCCAACCAGGGCCTGCACCACGACCCGTACTACGTGCGAACGGGTCGAGGGCCCTCGGGGGGTCGTGTACCAACACGACGATCCGGGCACCCAGGTGCTCACCCCCGAGGCAGCGAACACGACGGTGTCGATCCTCAAGGGCGTGCTCCAACGGGGAACGGCCCGCCGGGTCGGGTTCCTCGCCGACGGCGAGCGCCCGGCAGCGGGCAAGACCGGCACCCAGGACGACAACACCAACGCCTGGTTCGTCGGGTTCACCCCTCAGCTCACCACCGCGGTGTGGGTCGGGAACCCGAGGGTACACCCCGATGACGGCCGCGACGGTGCCCGAGTTCCGCGGCTCCGCTCGCCGAGCTGGGCAAGTCGACGGTGCAGGGCGCCACGTTCCCACTGTCGATCTGGCAGGCGTACATGGAACCGGCCCACGTGTTCCAACCGATCCTCGACTGGCCCGCGCCACCTCCACCGGCCCGGCCGGCTGCCCGGTTGTACCTGCCCGGCGCCGATTGCCTGGCCTCGAACGGGCTCGATGTCCGCCCGGGCCGCAGCACCACCACGACGGTGTTCGACCCGGCGGCCCCTCCGCCCACTCCGCCCGCACTCACACCGGTCGATCCCGGCACCACCATCCCGCCCGACGTGCTCGATCCACTCGTCCCGCTGCCGAGCGTGCCGGTGACCGGCTTCGTCGTGTACGACTGCGTCCGTGGATTGCCGGCGCCTCCCTCTACCACCAGCACTGTCCCCTCGGACAGCACGACGCCTCCCGATGCCGAATCAACTGCCCCGGACAACACCACACCTCCTCCGGTCGAGCCGGCAACCACCCAGGCGCCGGGTACGACCGTTCCCGCGCCTCCAGCCAGCGGAGCATGATCATGAGCGAACTCGAACGGGTGCTCGACATCCAGGTGCTCGACCAGGCACTCGATCAGGTCCCCCACCGACGTGAACGGCTGGACGAGCGCGCCGCCCATGCCGAAGCGGTCACCGCGGCGGCCGAGGCGAAGGCCCGTCACGAGGCGGCGGCCGCTCGTATCGCATCGGCGACGCAGCGCATCGAGGAGTTGGAATCGGTCGGCGTCGCCCGCAGCACCAAGAAGACCCGGCTGGAGCAACAACTCAAGCGAGTGATCGCACCACGCGAGGCCGAAGCGCTGATGCACGAGATCGAACTCCTCGATCACGAACGCTCCGACGCCGACGACGAGGAGTTGGAACTGCTCGATGTCGTGGAGCAGGCGACCGCCGATCAGGACACCGCCGCGTCGGACCTGGCGGGCGCGTCCGACGCCCTCACCGAACGCGCCGCGGAGTTGGCGGTGGCCGAAGCCGCCCTGGACGCCGAGCGCGACGAGTTGCTCGCCCAACGCTCGGCGGCCGCCGCATCGGTGAGCGAAGCGGCGCTCACGCCGCTACGAACGCGGTCGGGCCAGCTATGGCGGCGTCGCCATTTCCCGCCTCGCCGCCGGTCGCTGCGGGGCTTGTCACCTCGACCAGTCCCGAGCAGCCCTCGACGCGCTGCGCTCGGCCGCCGACGACGCCCTCATCGAGTGCGAACAGTGTGGACGCTTGCTCGTACGCTGAACGCCGATGTTGCTCTGGTTCATCGGCGGTGGGATCGTCACCGTGTGGAACGTCTTCCATGATCCAGCGTTCGACCATCGTTACCTGATCGCCGGCCTCCTGCTTCCTGATCTCCTCGATGCGCCGTTCGGCGGCGCCCGGTTCATGCATTCGGTGACCGCCAGCGTGGCGCTGCTGCTCGTGACCGTGCTGGCCACGATCGGGCGGCGTCGGATCCGCAAACGCTTGCTGGCGTTGCCGATCGGAACGTTCCTGCATCTCGTCCTCGACGGTGCATTCAACGACACGCGGGCCTTCTGGTGGCCGTTCACCGGCGTGTCGCTCCCCGACGGCGGACTGCCGAGCTTCGAACGAGGGCTCGGTGTGAATCTCGTGCTCGAAGCAGCCGGCGCAGCGGCGATCTGGTGGGCGTGGCGCCGCTTCGGTCTGGCGGCGCCGGCGGTACGCCGATCGTTCCTGCAGACTGGTCGTTTCGACGGTGTCCGCGACGAAGGGCTTCCCACATGTTGATCCTCGTGCGGCACGGTCGAACGGCTGCAAATGCCGGCGGCCTGCTCCAGGGCCGAGCTGACAACCATCTCGATGCGGTCGGTCACGAGCAGGCGGCCAAACTCGCAGCGGCGGTGGGTCCCATCGATCGGCTGATCGTGAGCCCGCTCGCCCGCGCTCGCCAGACGGCCGAGGCGTTCGGCATCGAACCGGAGACCGACGATCGCTGGATCGAGTACGACTACGGCGTGTTCGAGGGGACCCCGGTCGTCGACGTGCCTGACGACGTCTGGCGTCTGTGGAAGACGGATTCGTCGTGGGCGCCACCGGCCGGGGAGTCCTACGACGCCCTGATGGCGCGAGTGGTCTCGGCGTGCGAGGAACTGATCGCCCTCGCGGCGATCGAGCGTGTGGTCGTGGTCAGCCACGTCTCACCGATCAAGGCCGCGATCGGCTGGGTGCTGGGTCTCCCGCCCACCGCAGGCAGCCGGTATCACCTCGACCTGGCGTCGATCAGCCGCATCTCGGTCGGCTCCCACGGACCCGTGCTCCGCTCGTACAACGAGACGTGGCACCTGCCCTGATCCCAGCCGCCGCACCGGCACTGCTCCCCGCCATCCTGATGGGGTGACGGAATCCCTCGAACGCGAAACACCCTGGACCGCTCCTACCGGCACGGCTGGGTTGATCTTCGATTGTGACGGCACGCTCGCCGACACCATGCCCACCCACTACCGCTCGTGGCTGGCCATGCTCGACAGCTATGGCATCCCTTTCCCAGAGGATCGCTTCTACAGCCTGGGCGGCATGCCGACCGATCGGATCATCGAGGTCCTGGCTCGCGAGGCCGGTGTCGTCGTGACCGACATCGAGGCGATGACACGCGACAAAGAGGAGCGGTACCTCGAGTTGCTCGCCGAGGTGCAGCCCGTGGTGGCCGTTCGAGCCGTCGCCGAGCGGCACCGCAACTCCGTGCCGATGGCAGTCGCGAGCGGAGGTCAGCGGTACGTGGTCGAACGGACGTTGCGAGCCATCGGTGTTCACGAGTGGTTCGCAGCCATCGTGGGAGCCGACGACACCGAACGGCACAAGCCCGAACCCGACGTGTTCCTCCTGGCAGCCCACCGGATCGGTGCCGAGCCGGCGCGTTGTGTGGTGTTCGAGGACACCGAGCTCGGCCTCGAGGCAGCTCGGCGCGCCGGCATGACCGGCATCGACGTCCGCCCCTGGTACCCCCGAGGCGCGTGACGGTCGCCTCAGCCGGGAGGCACCAGAGAGGTCACGATGTCGGTGGCGAGCCGGCAGCGTGAGTCCTCGTCCATCGTCTCCACGTTCCGCGCGTCGTCTCCGACGGCGAACGCGCACAGCGCCGGCCGTCCGGCGTAGGCCGACACGTCGACCCAGAGCTCGAACGGCACCGGGCGCGGGCCGGCCACCCAGAACGACCGGTGTGGCGCCCACCACACGGCATCGAACGTGAAGTGGCACTTGGCAACCGGACCGGCGCCGATCCGGGCGAGCGCGGCCCGATGCCGCGGCGGCCACTCCGGCTCGAACCGGATCGCGCCTCGCTGGAGGGTCGGGACTGCGGCGGTGATGACCACCGCGTCGGCAGTGAGCGATGGTCGGTCGGAGATGTCGACGGTCCATCCGGAATCGGCTCGGCGGACTGCAGTGACGGCGTGACCCAGGCGCACGTCGAGCCCCGCTGCCGCCGTGGCGACGGCTGCGCCGAGGTCGCCGACGAGCATGACGTCGGGGCCGGGCAGTCGGAACGGTTCGGTGAGGTACCGCCTCGACAGCTCGTCGACCGGCGCCGCGTAGAGGTTCTCGAACGCTCCCCGGAACCAGACCGCGAGCACGGCGCGGTCGTCGGGGTCGGCGATGCCGTTGAGCAGGGAGCGCAGGGTCGGGCCGAGGGCCTCGTCGGGTGAGGATGCGGCAAACGTCTCGAGGTCCGCTTCGATGCGCGCGTAGACCTGCTCCAGACGAGCCTGTTCCTCGCGTGCCAAGCGCCCGCGACCCACCACGAAGGTCGGCGGTCGTTCGAACACCCCCTCGACCAGGTCGGCGCCCGCGGCCCGGGCCAGTTCGAAGAACGGGTTGGACTCGACCCCGTGAGCCCACATCGCGCCGAGCGGCAGTGGGCCACCGAGCGAACGGTCGACCCGCGTGCGACCGCCGAGATCGTCGGCGGCCTCGACGACAGTGACGGTCCATCCGCTCGCCGCAAGCCGGCGGGCCGCTGCCAGTCCCGCCATGCCGGCCCCGACGACGATCGCGCGCGCCGGGCCGGTCGACTCCTCGGCGAGCTGGAGCGCGGCGCGCTCGCCGCTCTCCCACGCACCGTGGGCAGTCCCGGGGTGATCGCTCGAGGTGGCTTCGCCCGCCAGGACCAGTCCGGGACCGATCGGCTCGGCCAGCGCATCGCGATCGGCGGGCGTGCCGCCGACGCGCAGGAACGAATACGCGCCGCCCACGTATGGATCATCGGTCCAGGTGCTGACGACCGAGCGCCGAGCGGCCCGCGGCCGGGTGTCGAAGCTCATCACGGTTGCCGGGTGGCCTTCAGCGGCGACTCGATCGATGGCGCGCCAGCCGAGACGCTCGTAGTAGGCCTCCTGCCCGCTGGTGAACAGCAGCAGTCGATCGAGCCCCATGGCCCGGGCGGCCCCGATCAGATGCTCCACCAACCGGCGCCCCACCCCCATGCCCCGCGCTGCCTCGGCCACGAACAGGCTGGCGAGCCAGGGCCCGTCGTGGCGGTATCCGTCGAGCTCGTCGTCGCCGATCAGGCTGATCGAACCGAGCACCGCCTCGGCGCTGCGGACCGCTCCCTGGAACGCGACCCACGTCGTGGGGATTCGGCCGGCCCGGTCCATCGCCGCGAACTCGGCGCGCGCGGTCGGCTCGTCCCACGCGGGATAGAGGTGGCCCCACTCCGCCACGTGCCACGAGGCGAGCCGGGCGGCGACTTCACGACAGTCGCAGAGCTCGACGACGTCGATGGAGACCTCGTGCTCAGCCACGGCCGGCGGGTAGGGGCTCCTCGACGCGTCCGTCCGCGTGACGGGCGAAGCGCCCTCGTTCTCGGTCGTGGACAGGATCGGCAGCGGGCCAGGGCCAGCCGCCGAATCCGGTCCGGCGATAGTCGTCGAATGCCTGCTCGATGTCGGCCCGGTCGTTCATGACGAACGGGCCGTGCTGGGCCACCGGCTCACCGATCGGTCGGCCTTGGAGCACCAGGCACTCGACCTCGGTCCCGGCGGCCTCCAGCGTGATCGTGACATCGGATCGGAGCACCGCGCCGGTGTCGGCCGCCATGGCGGCGTCGTGGCCGACCACGATGAGCGAATCGCCTTCGAAGACGTAGAGCACCCGCACCGTGTCGGGGCCGGCTGCTGGTGGCAGCGCGCAGCGGGCGCCGGGGTCGAGTCGGACATGCCAGATGGCCAGGTCGGACTCGAGCGCGGCGGCCCACGAGTTCGGGGGCGGTGGCGGGGCCGTCACCCCGGCCAGCTGCCCGGCGATGACCGTGATCTCCGAGGCGCGGCCGGCTGGGTCGACGTTGCGGACCCGGGGGATCGTGTGATCCCACAGCATCGTGAAGTACGGCTCCACCATCTTGTCGGCGCGTGGCAGGTTCAGCCAGATCTGGAACAGCTCGAGCGGGTTCGGGCCCGCCTGGTCGATCAGGGGGAACATCTCGGCGTGGACGACCCCCTTGCCGGCGGTCATCCATTGCACATCGCCCCGGCCGAAACGCGCCGTGGCGCCCATCGAATCGGAATGGTCGATGATGCCTCGACGGACGAAGGTGATGGTCTCGAAACCGCGGTGCGGGTGTTGCGGAAAACCCGGTACGACTGCGCCGTGGTACATGTTCCAGCCGTCGATGCCGGCGAAGTCCTGGCCGATCGTTCGACCGGCCAGCGATGCCCGAGGCGCCAGGTCGGAGTCACCTGCCGGGTAGGCGTCCTCGTGATGCACGCAGAAGAGGAAGGGATCGATCGTGGGCCACTGACCCCCCAGCGGAACCACCTGCAGCACCGGATCAAACATGGAGTCGAGGATACGGGCGACGCGATGCTGGCGCTCCCACGGGGAGCGGCGCTAATGTTGCTCCCCGTGGTGGCTCACCGTGGTGGCGACGCCGTTCGAACGTGCTCGTACCGCCGACTGGTCGTACGGCCCATGTGGTCGGACGGGTACCGACGGCAGTCTGTCCGGAACGTTGCAGGTCGGATGGAGACGTCGTGACGAATGAAGCAGCCGAGGCCGGGGATCGGCCGTTGGTGTCGGTGGTGATCCCCACCCTCAACCGATGTGGGTCGTTGTTGGAGACGATCGACAGCGTGCGGAACCAGGACGCCGACTTCTCGGTGGAGATCGTCGTCATCGACAACTGCTCGACGGACGAGACCGAGGCCACCCTCACTGCGCCGGAGTACGCCGACGTGCGCTACATCCGCCACCCGTCGCGCATCTCGCGTGTCTCGAACTTCATGTTCGCGTTCCGCGCCGCTCGCGGCGAGTACGTCCAGATCCTCTACGACGACGAGGTGATGTTCCAGGGAAACCTGCGGGTCAAGGCCGCAGTGCTCGATGCGCATCCCGAGGCGATCGCAGTGATCTCCTCGGGGACGTTGCGTGACCTCGACACCGGGGAGCTCGAGCCCGGCGTGGCCGTGCGGCCGTCGTTCTGCATCGAGGATCGTCCGACGTTCCTCAAGCACGCGTTCCGGTTCACCACGGGCGGGCTCCCACCAGTCCTGATGCGTCGGCACGCCGTCGACGAACTGACGTTGCAGGAACGCGACGATCCGCTCGACGACAACGCGTTCATCCTGAACCTCTCCCGCCTCGGCGCGCTGGCGTTCACCCCGGAGGGCTTCATCAGCGACACCATGGGTCTCGGTGAGATGACCCGCAACGGGCTGATGCAGCAGATCGTGCCGCGGGCAGATCCTTCGATCCTCATCAATGTCCCTGGTGTCTGGTTCTACTGGTCCCAGTTCCGCTTCCGTGCCGAGCATGTCCTCCAGTCCGACGACCTGACCCTCTGGCAGCGTTGGTCGCTCTCCCGCGAGGCCCGCCGGACCCTGCGAGTCGGGGTCTGGAAGGCGATCTATCACCGCTTGATGGCCGGACAGCACCCGTTCCGGCTGGCGATGGGGGTCCTCCTCGAGGGCGTCTTCCTGCAGCCCACCCTGGTCGTCCCGCCGGTGTTCAGCTTCTTGCGATGGAAGGTGAAGCACGTCGACGCACCCATTCCACCGCTGGCGCACTCGCCGCGCGCGAAGGCCCCGGCCTCCGTCACCGCGTGAGCCGGGCGGGTCCTGCCGCTCAGGTTCGGTAGCGCCAGGCCACGTGCTCCTGGCGGCGCTGGCGCTCCTCGGCCCGCTGGGAGGGAGTGACCCGGGGGGTCTCGGCGGGCAGGCGCTCGGTGAGCTCGGCCATCGGAACGACCATCGACGAGATGGCCGGATGCGGGGTCCCGGCGATCCAGCGGTGCGTCACCATCCCGACCGGGCGGTCCTCACAGTCCAGCCAGTTCGCCACCCCTGGGTCCCGCCTGGCCACCACGGCGCGGAACCGGCCGTCGGCACTGACCGTGCCCTGCGTGTGGTTGATGCTCGTGGTCCGGTTGGCGAAGTCGAGTGACTCGAACCAACCGAGCGAGTAGAGCTGGGTGTCCCAGAATCGAGCGCCGGTCACGTCGGCCTCGATGATCAACGCGTCCTCGGGACCGAGCTCGAAGAACCCGAAGCTGTACGCAATACGCGATGAGCCACCGGCTGCGCCACGCGGAGGGCCCATGGTGTTGGCGCTGAGTGCGCCACGTTCGCGGGCCACGTATGCGTTCCAGTAGGGGATCGACGCCTCGATGAGCTCGGCTGCCTCGTCGAGCATCGGGGCGAGTTGCTCGGGTCGGGGGCGCTCGGGTGCCGTCCCGAGGGTGTCGAGGCGCGTGATGGCGAACGTCGCCGGTGGCCCCGGTCGCCAGTCCCAGTAGTACTCCCGCAGGTTCAGCAGGGTCGCGGTCGCGGAGCAGGGGGAGCCAGGTGCCCGGCTGGGGGAAGCGGATATGACGAGATCCACATCGTCGCCCGGGCCGATGCCGAGCTCCGATGCCATGGTCTCGCTGGCGATGCCGTACTCGTTGCGGTGCATGTCGCCCGACTTCAGCGTGAGGATGAAGTCCTCGCACGTTCCCATCGTGCCGGTGATGCGATAGATGCCGTCGGGTTCGACTCGGGCCCGGCGCGTGGTCTGGTCGACGTTCGGTCCGCCCCAGCGAACCACCAGATCGTTCTGGCGGAAGAACGCCGGATGGCTGGTCGCCGAGTACCCGACGGCCCAACTGAGCCAGGCGATGGTCTGGGTGGCGAGATGGCGATAGCCCTCGGCCACGTCGCGGGGCTCGCTCGGGTACGAGCCGTCGAGCAGTGAGTCGCCGAGCGCTGCCAGCCGCGCGCAGAAGTCGCGCCAGGCGGCGCCGGTGAGCACTCGCTCGGCCGGATCAGGCGGATCCATCGGGCTCCGGTTCGATCCCGAAGTGCTCCTGGTACTTGGCGAAGCGTCGGCGTTGTTCGGATCGATCAAGACCGATCTGAGCGAACGAGTGCTCGTGGCCGCCGAGCCGGCCGCGCGGTTTGGCAGCCAGGTGCTCGCGTACCCGGCGTTCGTCGTCGGCGCCGAACGGCAGGCCGAGTGATTCGTGCACCTTGGCGACTGTGGAGGTCTGGTCGGCCATGAAGTCGGCGAAGTGGACGTGCACGATTCGCCCGGACGGCACCACACCGAGGCGATCGGCATCGACGAGCCGATCGCACTGGGCGGCGAACACCTCGGCTTGCTCACGTCCTACGGCTTCGATGTCGACATTCTCGGCGTGGGCCCAGCGCAGCGTGGCGGTGAGGCTGGTCACCGAGCTGAGCATGACGAGCGGGTCGCGGTGGCAGACCACGACCCGGGCGTCGGGGTAGGTCTCGAGCAGGAGGCGTAGATGGCTCACGTGGGTCGGCCACTTCGTCACCCACCGCCGCGGCCCGTGATGTCGCTGGAGCACCTGCAGCACGCGGCGGTGCCACTCGTAGGCCGTGCGCATGTCGCAGTCCGCCAGCCACACCCGGTACGACGGCACGCCGTAGTGGGTGGCCAACACGTCGCTGCGGAGGTCGAGGTTCATCGCCGACGCGTCTTCACGCGGGATCTTGGCCCCCTGCTCGTGCATTCCGTCGAACATCGGCGCCAACGCGGCCGAGAGTCGGACGTCGCGATCGGCCAGGGCGACTCGCGGGTCGGCGTCGCCGAGCTCGGGGCGGGGTGGAGGTGCAGGGGACCAGTACTCCCACGCGACGGGTGCCCGCATGCTCGGCGCGAGCGACAGCAGCTGGTGCATGATCGACGTCCCCGCCCGAGGGCTGCCGGTCACGATCAGCGGTGCCTCGATCCGCTCGTCGGCGAGCCCGGGGTCCTTCGCGAAGGCTTCGGTGACGCGCAACCGGTTCTCCAAGGATCGCAGCACGACTTCTCGGGCCCGCCACCGGCCGACGAGGTGGAGCCCGGCCTCGTGGTCCAAGGAAGGAGCCAGGACGTCGAGGGGTTCCCGGAACGAGTCGTCGAGCCACTCATCGCTGCCGGCCCGGAACGCGGCCTCGGCCACCAGCTCGTCGGCGACGAACGCCCGGCGCCCGGCCTCGTACACCGGACCGCCCGCTCCATCGAGCGCGTGCTGCACCCAACCAGGCCGCGGTCCAGGACTCCAGGTCATGCGCCGCTGTCGCTGCCGACGAGCTGGTCGCGCAGCTCGCGCTTCACGAACTTGCCGTTCGCGTTTCGTGGCAGCTGGTCGGGGAGGAACCAGATCCGGCTCGGGATCTTGTGCTTGGCGATGCGTTCCGCGAGGAACGCCCGGAGCTCGGCCTCGTCCATCGAGGCGTCCGCCCGCAACACGATCGCAGCGGCCACCGCCTCACCGAGGCGCTCGTCGGGAATGCCGAACACAGCGGCCTCGGCGACTGCATCGTGTTGGTAGACAGCGGTCTCCACCTCGCTGCAGTAGATGTTCTCACCCCCGCGCAGCACCATGTCCTTCGCCCGGTCGACGATGAAGACGAAGCCGTCTTCATCGATCCGGGCGATGTCGCCGGTGTTGAACCAGCCATCCCGGATGGCGTCGGCCGTGGCCTCGGGACGGTTCAGATATCCCTTGATGACGACCGCGCCCCGGACACAGAGCTGTCCGATGATCGTGGGGGAGACGGGGAGGTCGTTGCCATCGTCGTCGACGAGCTTGGCGTCGAGCGTCGGCACGATCGCGCCGCAGGAGTCGGGCTTGGCGAGGTAGAGGCGTGCGGTGTTGGCCGTCACGATGCCGTGGGTCTCGGTGAGGCCATACCCGGTGGTCGGCACCCCCTTCGGCAACGCGTGGTCGATCTTGTCGACGAGGTCCGGTTGCAGCGCCGCCCCGCCGCCGCCCATGCCGACCAACGAGGAGGTGTCCCGCGTTGCCCAATCGGGATGCGCGAGCAGTTCGCGGCTCATCGTCGGCACGCCCGAGAAGTTCGTCACCCGCTCCCGCTCGATGAGCTCGAGTGCTCGGCCCGGATCCCACTTGTAGGTGAGCACGATGCGGCCGCCTCCGAGCGTCGCCGGGTGCAGGATGCAGTTGCACGCCGTCACGTGGAACAGCGGGGTGGGCGCCATGAACACGTTCTGGCTCGGAGATCCGACGGGTGCTGGCGGGGCGGGGATCTCCCCTGCGGCAACCGCCTTGGCCTCCGCCATCCCGACGGCGGTGGCCATGAATGCGAGGTTCAAGATGTTGTGGACCGAACCTCGGTGCGTCAGCTGCGCCCCCTTCGGGAAGCCGGTGGTGCCCGAGGTGTAGAAGATGCACGCATCATCGTCGGGGTCGATCTCGACCGCCGGGAGTGTCGTTGGTGCGCGAGCAGGGTCAGCAGCGTCGGCCCACCTCGATGCATCGTCGGGAAGGCTCCGATCGGACCGCACGGCGATCACATGGAGCGGACCGCCGGCCCGGACGGCATCGAGCACGGCGAGCGCTCGTTCGAGCCGTTCGTCATCGGCGATGAGTACCTTCGGGCGGGAATCGGTGAGACCGAACTCCATCTCCGTCGGGGTCCACCACGCGTTCATGCCCACGATTGCCGCGCCGATCGACACGATCGCCCAGTAGCTCACGACCCACTCCGGGTAGTTCCGCATCGCGACCGCCACGCGGTCGCCCCGGCGGACGCCGTGGGTCTCGTACAGCGTGTGAGCGAGCGCACGAACCTGGGCGTGCACCTCACCGTAGGTGTAGTGCTCGTCCTCGTAGACGACGTAGTCCTTGTCGGCGTGGGCCGCCGTCATCTCCCAGAGCACCCGCAGGCTGGGCGGCGCCGAGTTGAACACCGTGGTCGGGACGCCCCGAACCTCGATCTCCGAGACGGCGAATGGACTACCGGGGGCAGTGAGCTCCTGGCGGGCGGCGTGGTAGTGCTCGATCACCCCGCCATCATCGGTCGTGTGACCTCGATCACGCCAGACGAGGCGGTCGTTCGAGCTCGACGAGCACGTCGTGCAAGGGAGCGATCGACGTTCGGGTGATCGGGTCGACCACCAGCTGGACATGCGCTGCACCGGCGGCGGCGAAGGCACGGAGCTGGTCGGCGAGCTCGAGCGCCGTGCCTCGGAGCGGTTCGATCGTTCGGCCGTGGGTGTTGCCCATCTGACGCCCGGCGCCGCCCGCGAGTTGCACGTGCACGGCGCAGGTTGCCTCGACGTCGCCCGGTTGCCGGCCGGCAGCGTCGATGGCCTCATCGACCCTTGCCTTCACGAGGGCGAACCCGGCCGGCGAGTTCCCGTAATCGGACCACCAGACGTTCCATGCGTCGACGTGCGGCAGGGTGATCGACAGCATCCGGGGCCTGATCGAGCCGGTCAGCAGCTTCGGGCCGCGCGGCTGCGATGGGCGGGGGTGCAGGACGCATCGTTCGGCCCGGTGATACGTGCCGGCGAAGTCGGCCTCGCCCTCGCGCAGCAGCGACCGGATGATCGTGAAGGCTTCTTCGAAACGACTCACCCGATGGTCGAACGGGAAACCGAACGCCCGGTACTCCCGCTCGTTCCACCCGGCGCCGAGTCCCAGGATCAAGCGTCCCCTGGAAATCGCATCGACGGTGGCCGCCTGCTTGGCGAGCATCGCCGGCTCGTGGAACCCGGTCGAGGCCACGAGGGGACCGAGGAACACCCGATCGGTTGTCGCTGCCAATGCGGCCAGTGTGGTCCACGCTTCCCACGGACCCCGAGGCCCGATCGGCAGGTCGTACAGGAGGTGGTCCCCGACCCAGATCGAGTCGAACCCGGCCGCCTCGGCATCCCGAGCCATGGCGATCAGCTCTGGGAACGGGACCTCCCACTCGACCTCGGGGAGCTGGATTCCGACGAGCATTGGGCGAGCCATCGCGGGAGCCTACGTCGAGCAGTTCTTCGTCGAACCGGCCATACTCGGAGCCGATGAGCGATCTCCACGCGTCGGGTCCGCAACGAGGCGACGGCTTCGTCGTGCTTCCGGACGGCAGTCGCCGATGGGGGCTGTACGGCGCGGCCGGCGTACTCCTGCGTCATGTCGGCGACACCGACACGGCGTACTTCCTCGCCCTTCGTTCGCAGTGGACCCACATGGGTGGGACATGGGCGATCCCCGGGGGAGCGCTCGATCGCGACGAGCACCCGCTCGACGGCGCGTTGCGGGAGTTCGGCGAGGAGATCGGCGCCGACCTCGTCGAGTCGTTCCAGGTCGCCGAGGTCCACGTCGATGACCACGGCGGTTGGAGCTACACCACGGTGGTGCTCGACGTTCCCGATCGGTTCGACCCTCCGCAGAAGCTCGATTGGGAGACTGCCGCGGTCCGTTGGGTGGCGCATGACGAGCTCGGCTCGCTGGAGCTGTTCGGCGCGTTTCGCGCCACCCTCGACCGGCTGGGCTACCTGCCCTGAGAGCGCCGGCTCCTCAGCGGGCACCGACCTGCTCACACGCGGCGAGACCGATGCCCAGACCGACGACGGCGCCCGAGCAGAGCGCCATGCGAATCAAGCGTCGCTTCATACGTCTCCTCCTCGAGAACAGTCTGAGGAGCGGCGCACGAGTCGACCAGGGCCCACTGTCCTCGGCGAGGCGGGGCGTCGAGCGTGCGTCTCAATCCTTGGGGGCCACGCGCAGTCGCAGCAGGCATCTCGGCTGCTGCGGATCGCCGCGGATGAGTTCGTCGACGCTCACCGACGTCTCGTCGGTGAGCCCATGTGCGATTCCGGCGTGCAGCCCACAGATGGTGTCGGGGTCGGCCAACGCAGCTGCCTGGTACGGGCACGCACTGAGCTGCACCTCGATTCGATCGCCAGCTACGTGCACGAGCTGGGGGGCGAACCCTTGATTCATCATGGTGTCCACGATGCTGTCGATCGTCGACTCGGTGGACAGGTTCGAAGTCCGACGACGCCGGCCGGCCCTGGCCCCGACCTGCAGCGCACTGTCGCCCGTGCGGATCATCTCGGTGAGCAGCACGCTGAGTCGCTCGTAGGGGCTCGGCGCGCCCCAGTGGCCGGCTGCGCCCGGTCGCAGCGAGTATTCGAGCGGGGGCCGGCCCCGACCGACTGCCCGGGCGGTCCGCTCGTCGACGAGCTCGGCCTGGACGAGCTTGGCGAGGTGCTGGCGAATCGAGTTGTGGTTGAGTCCGAACTGCAGCGTCAACTCGGCGACGCCCACTGGTCGGTCAGCGGCGGCCACGTATCGAAAGATCCGATGCCGAGTGGGGTCGCCAAGCGCTCGGGCCTCTTCCTGCATGCTCGTCACGACCGGGAAGCCTCCCAGGACCTCGGGCTCGCGAACAGTTCGAGCTCAGTGTCCACCGGCCCCGCCCGTCGTGACCTCACCTGCCTGGAACAGCCCGAGCGCACCTTTCCCGACGTTGGCGAACTTGTGGGTGACGATCGGGTACAGGCCGGCTTCGTCGAAGGAGAACTCCACGTAGCCGCCCTGCGCCGGCTGGAGGTCGAGCGTCTGTGCGCCGCCCAGCTGCGCATCGGGCTTCAGCAGCAGTGAACCCTCCTTGAACATCGTGTCGAAGATCGTCCCGACGATGTGGAACGACGAGTTCTCACTCGGCCCGGCGTCGAGCACCCACGCTCGAATTCGTTCGTTCGGCTCTACCCGAATCGGAGCGAACTTGTACTGGTTCACGTAGCCGTTGAAGACGATGGCGTCCCATGCCTCGGTCTGCATCTTGGTGAGGTCGCCGGGGCCGCCCATGGGACCGGTGTAGAGCTCGGATTGCACGAACACGAACTCGTGGTCGACCTTCGCCAGGTCGGGCGGGTCGATGATCACCGCGCCGAACATCCCGTTTCCGATGTGGTGCAATGCCGGCGCGGTACCGCAGTGGTACATCCACATCCCGGCGTGCTTGGCGACGAACTGGTACACGAGGCTCTCGCCGGGTTCGATCGTGCGCATCTCGTCGTTCCATGCCACTTTCGAGGCGTGGAAGTCGACGGAGTGCCCGAGCGTGCCCTCGTTGGTGAGCGTGACCGTGAACAGGTCGCCGACCTTGCCCCGGAGCACTGGTCCGGGGTACTGCCCGTTGAAGACCCACATCTCCTGGTCGACACCGGGCGAGACCTCCATGACGATCTCGTCGGCGACGATGGAGACTTCGTGTGTCGCAGCGCCGGGTGCCGGCCGTAGCGACGGGTCGAACGGCGTCCACTCAGGGGGTGGTTCAGCGGCGAAGTCGAAGACCGCGTTGGCAGCGGTCCCTGCCGCCAGGGGCGAGGTCGCGCCTTGGCGTGAAGCAGCCGCAGGTCCGCCACCCGTCACCTGGATCATCAGCTCCATGCCGGCCGCCCGGTGGCCCGGCACTGTGCACCACGCCGAGGCATCGGCCGTCAGAGGATCGAGCGTGATGTCGGCCTCGTCGCCGGGATCGAGCATGTCGGTACCCTCGATGCCGTTGAGCTTGAGGTCGTGCGGAATTGCTCCGCCGTTGCGGACATGCAGGGCAATCGTGCTCCCGGCAGGGACGTCGATCGTTGCCGGTCTGACGAACAGGTCGCCGAGCTCGATCTCGAACTCCACGACACCTCCGGGCGTCGCCGAGGCATCGCGCTCGTCGGCATAGCGAATCGCGAGGCCGACGGCGATCATCGAGACCAGCAAGCACACCGCGGCGATGCTGGCCGTGAGGACCACCCAGCCGTCCCGGCTCGGCGTTTCGTGCACCTCATCGAGCTGGGTCATCTCGACCTCCATTACTTCTAGTTACAGCTAGAAATAATGGGGATCGGGTGCCGCCGCCATGGCCAAAGGTCCCGGGTGGCCCCGGCGCTGGGGGTCATGTCACTCGTGCGCTCGCCCCGATGCGGGTCGGCTCAATCGCCGAAGCAGACTCCGAGGTCGCGCCCGGCGACGAGGGTGTCGCAGTCGAGTGGCACGGTTCGCATCTTGCTGACCGCCGAGACGAGCGGCACGTAGTTCACGTTCGGAGGCTGCAGTGCCACCATCACGCCACGGTGCCCCTGTTCGAGCCCGCGCACGGCGGCGGTGCCGAAGCGCAGGCCGAGCAACCGGTCGAGTGATGTGGGTGTCCCGCCGCGCAGGAGGTGGCCGAGCACCATCGTCCGGGCCTCTTTGCCAGTGAGCCGCTCCAGCTCGGCGGCAACCATCGCGCCGACCCCGCCGAGTCGCTCGGCCTGGCCGATCGACTTGCCGATCACCGATCGTTCACCACCGAGTGGCGTGGCTCCCTCGGCCACCACCACGATGGCGAATCGGGCGCCGCGGGCCTCGCGTTCCACGATCGTGTCGGCCACCTTCTGGAGGTCGAAGGGGATCTCGGGGAGCAAGATGGCGTGGGCCCCGGCAGCCAGCCCGGCATTGAGGGCGATCCAGCCGGCGTAACGGCCCATCACCTCGACCACGAACACCCGGCTGTGAGAGGTCGCGGTGGTGAACAACCGGTCGATGCCTTCGGTGGCCACGCCGACCGCGGTGTCGAAGCCGAACGTGGCGTCGGTCATGGCGAGGTCGTTGTCGATGGTCTTGGGGACGCCGATGACCCGCAGCCCGGCATCGGACAGCCGCCGCCCGATGGTGAGCGAGCCGTCACCGCCGATGGTGATCAAGGCGTCGATGCCGGCCGCCTTGAAGAGCCCGACGAGCTCGTCGGTGCGGTCGACGTTCGTCCACGAGCCGTCCGGTTGCTGTACGGGAAAGTTCGTGGGATCGCCACGGTTGGTGCTGCCGAGGACCGTTCCTCCCAAGTGGCCGATGCCGCGGACGTACGATCGGGTGAGCTGGATGATGCCGCCGCCGTTCTCCGGGTACTGCTCAGGGAACATCAGACCGTTGAAGCCGTCGCGGATGCCGACCACTTCCCATCCGCGGCTGATGGCGGCGAGCGTGGCCGAACGGATGACGGAGTTGAGCCCGGGAGCGTCGCCTCCACCGGTCGAAATGGCGATCTTCAATGTGTCCTCTTCGCGGTTCGATCGATGGTTGGCTCCGGCGCCCCGATCTCGATCACCTCGAGGCGTCGGAACAGGCTTCGGGGGTCAGCTCGTGGGATGGGTGGAGGCTCGTGTGAACCCGGCAGCCTGCGCCAGCTCCTCCGACGAGAACCACACCTCGGCGCGGGTGGCGCCGTAGTTGCGGCTGTCGGGGCGGTGGTACAGCATCGAGTCGGCATTGCCCTTGATGGTGTACCCGGCCGGAGCCGAGCCGTCGGCGAGCGGAGCATGCGAACCCGGTCCGTAGGGCTGGGTCGACGCCGTCGCGGCGAAGCCCTGGGCTCCACCGGTGGCAGCCGCCGTCTGGTCGCGCCCGTCGAGCCGGTTCGTGAGGGAGTCGGTGGCTCCCCGGGCGCTCAGAAGGGCCGAGCCGACAGGCGTGCCGGCGAGCATGGAGTCTTCGAGCCCGGCGTCGTCGATGGCGAGCCAGAGCAACGCTCCGAGTCCCGCGCCGATGATCGGGAACAGGATGAACGCCCAGATCTGCTCCAAGGCGTCGCCGCCGGCGAACACCGCGGTGCCCAGGCTTCGGGCCGGGTTCACGGAGGTGTTGTCGATCGGGATGCTGATCATGTGGATGAGCGCCAGCGTGATGCCGGCGTGCAGCCCGACGACCCCTGATGAGTAGCCCTTGCGGGTGGTGGAGAGCACCACGAACACGAGGATCCCGGTGAGCACGACTTCGGCGATGACCATGGGACCGAATCCGAAGAAGCCGTTGCCCTTGTCCCACAAGTTGGCGGCAAACGTTCCCGGCGCGGCATCGAAATCGCTGTCACCGCCGCGGGCGAGGAGCCAGATCAGCAAACCGCCGATGAGCGCGCCGATCACTTGTCCGGCAATGTAGACCGCTACTTGCGCGGTCTTGATCTTCTTGACCAGCCAGAGGCCGACGGTGACGGCGGGGTTGATGTGGCAGCCCGAGACGTGCCCGATCGCGTACGCAGCGATCAAGAGGGAGAAGCCGAAGCCCAGCGAGACGGAGAGCAGTCCTCCGCCGGCGCCGTTGATGCCGACGATGGCGACACCCGGTCCTCCGAGCATCAGGATCATCGTTCCGATCGCCTCGGCGATCAGGATTCGGGCGTTGGATGGGACGGTCGTATCGCTCACGTGAGCTCCCTTGTTCGTCGTGATCCTGGAAGCACCGCCCCTTCGGCTGCGGACCATAGCGCGCCCGAAAACCATCCCTTGACCAATCAACATTCGCGTCATCGATGCGCACCCGCCGGGTTTGCTGCCGCCGGGCGCTTTGCCACTGGTCTGCGTCGTCCCAACCGCTGAGACCAGTGCCAAAACACGCACCGCCCCGAGCAGGAGGCGCCGGTCCCCGGTTCGGCGGCGGGTCACTACCCTGGCACTGAGCGATCCGGAGGACAGACCATGCCGATGCCGTTGTGGTGGGGAAAGATCAACAAGCGCATCTTCAACCCGCGGGCGGTGCGCGGCGGTAAGTGGCCGGTGATTCACCACGTCGGTCGAGTCTCGGGCCGGACGTACCGCACGCCGCTCGAAGCATTTCGAGTCGACGACGGTTTCATCTTCGTTCTGGTCTACGGATCGCGATCCGACTGGGTTCAGAACGTGCTCGCCGCAGGCACGGCGAAGCTCGAGGTCGCAGGCGAAACCGTCGATCTCATCGAGCCGGCACTCCTCACCGCGGAGCAGGCGTTCGCGCGAACTACCCGCCGACACCAAACGGCCCCCGAGGCTCCTCAAGATCGACGAGTTCCTCAAGATGAGACGGGCGACCGACGCAGCGCACTGATCACCGCCGTCCGTCGCCTGACACGCTGTCGGGCGAACGGCCGGGCTGAAGTCACGCGGGACGTGGGTCCGTCGTGATCTCGGGTGCCAGCGAGCACTCAACCGTTCAGAAAGGCTCGCGTCGAGGCAATCGCCCGCTCGGGCTCGTCGATCCAAGGGGCATGGCCGGCATTCGGGACCAGTTCCAGCGTGCAATGCGGGAGCCTGGCGACGAACTGCTTCGCAGTCTCGGCACCACCGTTCGGGTCGTCCTCGCCCCAGAAGCAGTACACCGGGCTCGTGACGCGTGCGAGCAGCTCGTCGGTGAACAACACCGCCCGGTTCACGCCTTTGATCGGTCTGATCACCTTGGGTGCCGAACGCATCTCGTTCAACGCCGTCGGGGTGGACCGCAGCAACGCCACGTACCAGTCGAGCATGTCGGCAGTGAACTTGCCCGAGTCGATGGCGCCCTTCAAGCCCACCTGGCGAAGCATCATCCTGGCGCCCCTTCGATTGATCGGCATGCGCACCGTGAGCTCGCCGATGCCCGGAATGCCGGCAAACCGCATGACCAACGGGGTGTGGTCCATCGGGATGCCCATCGACCAGCTGTACAACACCACTCGCCGGACGCGCTCAGGTGCGTGAGCCGCAGCCCGGAGGGCGAAGTACGCACCGAACGAGGAACCCAGCACGTGGGCGTCGGGCAGTTCGAGGGCATCGAGCAGGTCGGGGATCAACAGGTCGGCGGCCCGCTTCAGTGCGTCCATGTCGGCCTTGCCGGCGTCGCCCGGCATGGGATCGCTCAACCCGCAGCCCGGTCGATCGAGCAGGATGCATCGGAATCCGCTCAGGCCCTGAACCAGGTTGAGCCAGCTGGTTCCCGATACCGAGGCTCCGTGAATCAGGACCACCGGAGGTCCCTCGCCGATCATCTGGACTCGTACCGTGACGTCCAGGTTCTGCAGATGAATCCTCTGCTCGGTCGATTGCAGCCCGAACGATGCCCACAACCGTCGTTCGGCGTCCAGATACTTCGCGCTGTCCCATCCCATATCCCAGCTGTGGATGAAGCGGGCCCGGGAGTCAAGTGGGTCGAGCGCGAATTCGTGACGACCACGTACGTGATGAAGGTGTCCTCGAGCGGGCAAGTGTCGATCGCGGCCGAGGCGCGGGCACGCTGGATGACAGAGCAGGTGGTGGTCGTCGACCTCGGTGATCGAGTGGTGTTGCGGCGTCGCGGAGGCACTCGACCATCTGGTTCGCCTCGTCGGGGTCGATGAAGACGAGGCGGTGATTGATCTGGCCCAGTTGGGACTGGCCGACGGCAACGTCACCGACGGTGATCTGGCGAGCCGAGCTGGTCGATTGAGAGCTCGCCAGTACCACGGCCGGACCCGGGCTGTCAGCCTCGCGGACTGCGTCGCTGCCGAGATGGCGCGCCGTATTGGCGCGTATTGGCGTGCCGCGCGACGCCGGATCCACACTTGCACGACGCCTGCGTAGCCGAGGGCATTCCGCGGCTGGCGCTCCAGGACTCCCGTGGTGTGACCTGGGAACCGACCGGATGAACTCTTCGAGGACCGCTCGGTGCAGCCGTCGATGGCGCCTGCGCCGTTCGCGGCATCGACACCGGAGCTGGCTGGGCTGCTGCTCGCCCTACAGCTCGAGGACGCGGCGTAGGCCGCGTTCGACGTCGTCCATGAGCGTTGGCGGGACAGTGCCGGTGGGTTCGCCGAGGTCTTGCTTGTCGAGCGTGACGAGCGCGGAGACGTCGACGACGGAGTCGCGGGGAGTCCGGCGGCCGTCGCGGGGAGGAAGACGTTGCCGGGGACGGCGGCCAACCATCGAGGTGCCTGGCGTGTTGAACTCGCTCGCCGAACCCGGGTCGATCACCGTCAGGAAGAGGGGCAACCTTCCGATGAGCATTCCGACTGCCAACGCTGCGGATCGCCATGCGCGAGCTCGTCGTAGACGAGCGGGTGGTCAGCGGCAGGTGGGGTCCGCGGGCGGGAAGATGCCCTTGGCGGTGTCTGCGAGCTCAACGAGCGATCCTGGACCCGTCGATGCCTGCGTCGCCTCGTCGCCAGCTGGATCGGTGGCGGCTGGTTCCGCCACCTGGGCGTCGCCTCGGAAGATCGCGAGGACCTGTCGCATACCTGGGGTGTCGAGCATCGGTTCGGTCACTGAGGCGTTGCCCTTCAAGACGCCGCGGCCTTCGATCTGGAACTGGCTTATCGTGGAGGCGTCGGTTCCGGACATGGCCTCGGCGAGTTGCAGCATGGTGTCCACCGTCAGATTTCTGTCCGTGATGAGGTTCTGCACGGTGGCGTCGATGAGGTCGTTGGCGGCGAGCGGGTTCGATCGGATGGCGTCGAGCACCTTGGCGATCGTTCGTTTCACGAAGTCCTGCTGGCGGGTGATGCGTCCGAAGTCGCCCGTATCGTCGGCGACCCATCGGTTGCTGCCCGGGTCGTAGTACTCGTACTTGCGGGAACGTACGTAGGCGAGGGCTTCGTCGCCGTCGAACGTGTGACACTCGGCTCCGGCGATGTCGAGTCCCGTGTTCTTGTCCCGAGTTGCGAACTCGAACGGGACCGCGACGCCGCCGATTGCATCGACGATGTCCTTGAAACCGCAGAAGTCAACGCTGATGTAGTGGTCGATCGGGAGTTCGAAGTTGAGTTGGATCGTGTCGATCAGCGTCTTGGCGTTCGTTGGATCGAATGCGGCGTTGATCCGGCTCTTCCTGTTCGTGCCGGCGATGCTCACCCACAGGTCACGAGGGAATGACAGCAGCGCCGTCTGGCCGTCGGGATCGACTCGGATCATCATCAGCGTGTCCGATCGTGATCCCCCGTCGACACCTTCTCCGAGAAATGCTCCCGCGTAGGGCGAGTCGGGATCGATGCAATCCCGGCCGTCGGAGCCCACCACCAAGAAGTTCTTGGCGGACATCGGCGTCGCTGGTGCATCCGTTGTGAGCGCCGATGTGTCCGGCGTCGAGGTGACCTCCACCTGAGTGGAGGCATGGTCGGTGTTGCCGGCGACGATGATCTGCGTCGACTCGCCACCCTCAGAACGACGCAGAGCCACAACTACTGACAGCGATGCGGCCGCACCACAACCGACTGCGATTCGCTGGGTGCGTCGGCGCCTCCGGAGCAACCGGGCGCGGGCGTCGACCTTGGCCCGGAAGGCTTCAGTCGGGTGAAACGACTCGGGATCGTCGAGCTGTTCGAACATCACGCCACTCCTTCGATCTGCAGCGCACGCAGCGCCGACAACCCACGCTGGGCGTGGCGTTTCACCGAACCCTGGGACACACCGAGCAACGCGGCGACCTGCACCTCGGTGAGATCGGCCAGATAGCGCAACTCCACCACGTCGCGCTGTCGGCGTGGTAGCGACTCCAGTTGCTTCGCCAGCGTGACCCGCAGCGCCGCCATCATCGAGCCGTCGTCAACCGAACGCTCCGGTGGATCGTTCACGATCGCCCGGGACCCCTTAGTAACCGGTCCAACGCCAAGTTCGTTGCCACCCGGATCACCCAGGGCAGGGCGTGGCCCTGGACCCTCCGCCATCGCACCAACGCTCGGGCAAGTGCTTCTTGGCAACGTCTTCGGCGGCAGCCTGGTCACCGAGCAGCCGGAACCCGACTCGATACGCGACCGAGGCCAGCTCACCGAATGCAGCCTCGAACCCCGCAGCATCGTCCATCACCCACTACAACGATCCATCGCGCCGAAAGGATGACGCAACACACGCCGATCTTGTTCGCTCGATCCGAGCGGCGAGCGAACGTACGGCACCAGGCAAGCACGCAATGCGCCCTCGCTCGTCGAGCGATCAGGCATCACAGGAGCGTAGGAGACCGCACGGAACGGCGTGCGGACGGTCAGCCGTCAGCCGAGTCTCGGTCGGTCACCGGGCATTGGCTGCCGAGGTGTTCGCATCGCCCACGACCTGCAGTGGTGATCCACCTGCCCGGTCGAATCATCGTGGCTCAGAGCGGCTGGATGTTCAGCGGCTCGTTGAGTTGAGCGGACAGGAGTCTCATGTCGTCGGGATCGGAAGTCACAACGGTTCGACCGAGATCGGCGGCGACCAGCGCCACGTGAGCATCGACGACGTCAGAGGTTCTTGCGGAGGCGAGCAGACGTCCGACCTGGTGGGCCTGGTCGGCTGCGAACGCCACGACCTCGCAGCCCCGCAGGAAGCGCCGGAGTTGGGCCTGTTGTGGTGATCGACTCGCTTGGGCAATGACGGGGGCGGTCGTCACCGGCACGATTCCCACCTCGAGGCGCGCCCGATGCTCGGCCCAGATCCGACGATCGTTGCGATCGGCGGCCACAAGCACCCCGGTGTCGTAGACGACGGTCACGCGGACTGCCCCCGGGGTGCTGCAGAAAGCTCCTCGGCGACGCGAAGCCGGGCTGCCCTCAGCTCGTCGTCGCTCAGCGAGCCATTCTCCCCTTCCCATTCGGCGACGGCACTGAGTCCGTCGCGAACCAACAGCGTTCGACGTGCCGCTTCGGTCATCCACGCCGAGACGCTCACTCCTTCCTCCGCCGCGGCCGACACGACGCGTTCATGAACATCGGGATCGACCGTGATCGCTAGCTTCGGAGACGGGTTTCCTCGGGGCACGCGCCCAAGTGTACTACCAGAGTAGGAGGGATTCTATCGGCTCCGGTTGAGCCCCCCATCGCCTCTCCTGCCCAAGGGCGCGAGATCCACCGGTCTGTGTCGCCGGTGGTCCAACGCCTACCGCTCGATGGTCGCGGGTGCAGCCGTGGCGCACTGCCGGGTTCTTCTGCGGCCCGGCGGCGTAGTCAGGCGCTGCGGCGGCCGGTTTCGTTGAGTTCGTGTTCGACGGCGCGCCGGATCCAGCTCGAGACCGACCGGTCGTCGGCAGCGGCGAGCTCCTTGACCTTGTCGATCGTGTCCTTGTCGAAACGGACCGGCACGAGTTCGCTGAGATTCGCACGCCGGCGGCGGGCCGGGCCCCGGGGCTCCTGGTTGGCCGGGTCGGCGTAGAAGTCGTATTCGTCTTGGGTGGTCATGGGGTGCTTGGTCATCGGTCCTCCCGGTAACGGTCGACCAGAGTCGGCCAAATCAGATCGGCGTTCTCATGGCGGAGATCGCCAGAGTGGTCGACGCTCGGCTGACGGATTCGTCGACCGGCTACGAGTGGGTGCGAATCACGGGCGATTGGCGGGAGCCGCTGCGTGCCTCGCTGTTCCCGTTTCCGTTCGAGACGTGGGCCTGGGACAACCGCTCGTTCAGCTGATGCCGTGTCTCAGCCGCGTGTCAACGCATCGGGAATCCGTGAGGACCGTCGTGAACTGGCGAGAAAGGTAAACCCAGCCCAGCGGGATGATTTCCACGTTCAGCCTGGTGGCGACGGTGAGCCGGCCTATAGGCGGGATTCTGCTCCGAATATGCCCTGAGCAGGACGTTTTCACCTCTCGGACGAGGCTCAGTCCTCAGCTGGTCCTCAGTTCGACGTGAGATCAGCCATCACGAGACGGTAGGCGACGACACGAATCGGCACTCGACGGTCAGTCGTCGGGTCGATCCCGGTCGGTCACCGAGTAGTAGCTGTCGAGATGCTCCAGGTCCTTCGGGCGACCCGCCGCCTGTTTGAGCGACTCCCATGTCCTCGGTGTGATGACACGTACGCGCTGTCCCCCGAGGTCGAGCAGCAGCGATCCCTTGGCGAGGTCGGCGAAACCGCCAGGAGCGCCGTCCGGTGCGAACACGATGTCGACCGGGCCGAAGCGCGTCATCAGGTGAAGGTTGTCGTACTGCGCCCAGTTCTCGACGGGAACTCGCGGGAACCACGTGCCACCTTCTTCGGCCGTGTAGAGGGCTGCCTCCAGTTCGTCGAAGGCGCGGGCGAGTCGTTCGAGGTTCGCCTTCTGGCGTGATGGCGTGACGTCGATGTCGACCGTGGCCGGTACGGGAAGATCGTTGAGTTGAGCAGAGACTCCGCCGATGATGACGTAGTCGACGCGGTGCTCGTTCAGCACGCGAACGACACTGGCGGCGTCGAGTTCAGGCATGGGCGGCGCGTCGGCGGACCCGTTCGCGTTCGCGCTCATGGTGCGACGCGACCTGCTCGCTCGGCAGGAGTTGCTCGGCCCGACGGAGGGCGGGTTCATGGGTGTCGGGTTCGGCCAGCCGCATGCGCACCTCGTAGCCGGCGGCGGCGAGGAGACGGCACAGGGTGTCGACCGAGGGCGACCGTCTGCCGGATTCGTAGGTGGAGACCGCGGCCTGGCTGGTGCCGGCCAATTCGGCAAGTTCGGTCTGTGACAGCCCCGCCTTTCGACGAGCCATCCGGATGAGATGCCGCGAGTACGTCTCCTGGGCCACGGCAACGAGTATACCGGTACCGATATAGGGGACGGCTCACGACCACAGGCGCGATCTCCCGCGATCGACTCCGCACGTGTTCTGCGAGGCCGTCGACAGGGCACGTCAGCTCGCTACGACGTCGCTGACCCGAGAGCCTGCTGATCAGTCCTGCGGACAGATCAGCAACATCCACACCGATGCACCAGAGGTTCGGGACTCGTTCTCGACCAGCAGTGGCTGCGGCTCGGTGCCAGGTCTCGCCGAAGGCGCTGCGGCGCAACGGGTTGCCCAGGGTGTTGCTGAAGATCAGCCCCTCAGGGCCGTGCGTGAACCGCGACAGCTGCGCCGCCAACGCCTCGGTGACGACCTCGGGAAGGGGCACGGTCCGGAATCCCGCCTGGCTCTTGGGAGGCCCGAAGCTCGGCACGCCATCGACGGCAGAGACGAGCTGACGGTCGACACGAACCTGGCGGCGGAGGAAGTCGACGCGGTCGACCGTCAGACCGAAGCACTCACCCTGACGCAGTCCCGTCCCGGCGGCGAACACCATCAGGGCCCGATACCGCTCCGGCATCGCGGTGACGAGCCGTTCGACGGCGTCGATCTCCAACGGCACCACCTCGTTGGGAGGCCGCTTCGGGAGGGCGATCCGCTCGCAGGGTGACGCTGCGATGAGCCGATCTCCGACGGCCGCCTTGAAGATCGTCGCGACCCACCGGTACACGACCTCGACCGAGCCCGGCGCGAGCACCTCGCTGCGATGCTTCACCCAGGCCTGGACCTCGCTGCGCCGCACTGCCCCCAACGGCCGGTTGCCGAGGAACGGGTAGGCATGGACTCGGAGGTACGTCTCGGCCTGCGTCGCCGTCGAAGACGATGCAGCTGGCCGGCCCGCCATTGCTCGGCGTACTCGCGAAACAGCATCTTGCCGTCGGCCGGGTCGATGTAGACGCCACGGGCGAGGTCGCCTCGGATGCCGTCGAGGAACCGCTCGGCATCGGCCTTGCGATCGAACTGCCGGGTCTTCTGCGGCCCGCCGGGGAACTCACGCCACCGTGCCCGATACCGGCCGTCGGATCGCTTGTCGATACTCGCCACGCCCACCTCCAAAGAGATCTTGCGCAGGCCGTTTCAGTCCTCAAAAAGTCCTCAGGTCCTCAGAAAGTCCTCAGCATTGAGGACTACAGGAGACCATCTGACAGTACGAGACGACACCAAACAACACAAGAAAGACCAGGTCAAAGGTAGTATAGGCGAAATCAGGCGAGGTGGTGACGGTGAGCCGGCCTGTAGGCGGGATTCTGTCCCACGGTCCGTTTCCGGGTCCGTGTGTGTGGCCATCCATCTGTGCGGCCTACCCGAGGGTGCCGTGTCACCACGGCGGACGAGCCGCCCATCCCTCTGCTCGGCCTTGCTCCGGGTGGGGTTTACCGAGCCGCCCGGGTCACCCCGGACGCTGGTGCGCTCTTACCGCACCGTTTCACCCTCACCTGTGCCACCGGCGAACCGGTGGCCATCGGCGGTCTGCTCTCTGTTGCACGATCCGTCAGGTCGCCCCGACCTGGCTCTCGCCAGCACCCTGCCCTGTGGAGTCCCGACCTTCCTCAGCTCTCACGAGCCGCGGCCACCCGGCCGGCTCACCGTCGCGTGCGATGGTAGCTCGGGACGCCGAGAACCGGCCGAGGACCCGCGGTGGATTGGAGGTGAGGGCCGGGACCGTCGGGCGAGAACCCTCAGTACATCATCGAATTGAGGCTGGGTGTCTCGATGTTGAGCTGTTGGCGCTTGGTGGCGCCATCGGTGGTGGGGTCGCCGAGCACCACCTGGATGGGAGACAGCGGACCGAATGAGGCCGGCACCATGTAAACGGCGACGTCGGCGATCACCACAACTGCCTCGGTGGTCGCCGTGGCGGCCGGAACGGTGCTCGGCAAGCCAGCCGCAACGGTGGTCTCGGTCGCCGCGATCCCCTCCGGTTCGGCCGCCGCGATGGCGGCCGCCGGCACGTAGTTCTCGGGCGAGATGATGTGGGCCAACGTCGCGGCGACCTGCGCGTGCACCACGCCGATCGACATCGCGGCCTGCCGGAGTGCCTTGGCCGTGAACTTGGCCACGAACGCCTGGTGGGTGGTGGCGGCGAACACGGCCACGGCGTGGAGCAGGTTGGCGGCATCGCTTCCCGGATCCGGACTGGCCGCGAGCAACGTGGCGGCGGGTTGCACGATGCGACCGTTGACCACTGGGTTCGACGACTCGAACGCCTCACCGCCGGCATCGGTCGTCGCGGCTGCGAGCGCGTCGGCCTGCGCCTGGAGCAGCTCCCGGTACGACGCGGCGGCAGCGGCGACTGCGGGGTCGAGCCCGGCGACCCCGCTGACGGCGTCGATCACATCCATGGCGTTGTAGTGCAGCGATGTTGCGGTGCGCAGCAGGATCACGTCGTCGACCGGTGCGGTCGGCATCGTGGCGAGCGGCGGCCGGGTTCCAGCGACGGCGATGCCTTCGGGGCCGGCGCCTTCGTCGGTTCCGCCACACGCGGCGATCACGGCCGACAACGCGACCGTGGCTCCGCCGAACTTGAACAGGGTCCGCCGGTCGAAGCCGGTGGGAGCGTCGTGTTCGGACATGGTCATCCCTTCACCAGCGAGGCATCGGTCGTGGCGGCAGCGGCGGTGGGCAGCGGGTCGCCGCCGGAGAGCGCCTGCAGCGCCGAGACGTGACGGGCCTCGACCACGAGGATCGAGGCGATGAGCGTCGAACCGTCCGTTCCCTCGAGCTCGCCGAGGAGCGCGAGATGGGTTGCCGCAGCGGCCTGCTCGAACGCGAGTGCCGTCTCCACCACGGTGTCGGCCGAGCCGAACCCGTCGCCGAACTCCTCGAGCGCGGCGTCGAGCGGCGTGTTCGGGGCGAACCGGCCGATGAGTCCGGACAAGGCATCGGCGTAGTTCTGGTGATGCGCCCGGAACACGTCGATCACCTGGGCGGTTGCGTCCGGCTCACCGCCGAGCGCCTCGCCGGCGGACCGATAGAGCCGGACGGCGGCGCGCTCGAGCGACTGAGCGACGCCGAGCAGCTCGATGTCGGCCGCCGTGGGAGCCAGGATGATGCGATCGGTGGCGGCGCCGGGGGGATGGCGGAGCGAGCGAGCGCCGGCCGGGCGGCGAACGGGAGGGCCGACAATGCTCCGCCGAGTCCGACGGCGCGCATGAAGCGACGGCGTCCGGTGGCGGTGGCCTCGCCGTGGGCGATGGTGTCCACGAGGGGGTGGTCCTTTCCTGGCTTCAATCCAAGCATCGAGCAGCACATCCAAGCATCGGGCAGCAGTCCCGCCATCGAGCAGCGCCGTCCGGGCCAAGCCTTCCTGGCGCGGACCGAACGGAGCAACTCTAGAAGTCGAGAGCCGACAGGTCAGGTATCCACGAGCGAGATCGCTCGACCGCCCGCGCCCAGGTCGCGTGGTCGGTGGTCGCGGTCGGCTCGACGATACGGGCGGGATTCCAGGTGGACTCGAGCTCCGCGATCGATCCCCACGTCCCGATGGCGACCCCGGCGAGGAAGGCGGCGCCGAGCGTGGTCGCTTCGGTGTGAGGCGAGACCTCCACCGGCTTGCCGACGGCGTTGGCCAACGCCTGGACGAACGTGGGGTTGGCGCTCATCCCGCCGTCGATGCGGACCGAGGGTACCGCCAGGTCGCTGTCGGCCTCGGCGGCGGCGACGAGCTCGGCACCACGAGCTGCGATCCCTTCGAGCACGGCGCGCACGACGTGGGCTCTCGTCGTTCCACGCGTCACCCCGAGCAGCGTGCCGCGTGCGCCGTAGTCCCAGTGCGGGGTGCCCAGCCCCATCAGCGCGGGCACGAAGACCACCCCATCGGTCGAGTCCACGCTGGAGGCGATCTCGTGGCTCTCGGCAGGCGAGGCGATCAGCCCCATGTCGTCGCAGAGCCACTCGACGTTCGTGCCGGCCGACAGCATGATCGCCTCTGCTCCCCACATCACCTCGTCCCCGGCCGCCCAGGCCACGATCGGGAAGGTGCCATTGGCATTGCGATGAGAACCGGTGGGTGGCTTCGGGCCGGTGCACTGGTCGAGCATCCCTCCGGTTCCGAAGGTGATCTTCGCCAGTCCCGGGCGTACACAGCCCTGCCCGAGCAGCGACGCCTGCTGATCGCCCGCCAGTCCGGCGATCAATGGCCGGGTCGAGAGCGCGGAGGCTTCTCCCAGCCCACCCGTGGTGTCGACCAGCGCCGGCAGCATCGAGGATGGGATCCGGAACGCGTCGAGCACCCGTTGGTTCCAGCCCGACGCATCGGCGTGGAGGAGACCCGTCACCGCCGCGTTCGTGCGATCGGTCACGTGCAGCCGGCCACCGGTCAGGTGCCAGACCAGCCAGGAGTCGACGGTGCCGAAGCACAGGTCGCGAGCCGCGGTCGGGATCGTGGTTGTCGAGCAGCCAGGCCAGCTTCGTGGCCGACTGGTTCGGTGCCAGCGTGAACCCGTGTTCGGCTTTCGCAGTGAGGCAGTCGAACACCGTGCGAAGGTCCTGCCAGCCGAGCCCGGGACCGACGGGTTCGCCGGTGGCCCGATCCCACACGATGGTGGAGGCCCGCTGGTTCGAGATGCCGAGCGCGCCGACGGGTCCCGCGTGCGGCGATGGCCTGCTCGGCGAGCTCGAGGGCCGCCGTCGGCCAGCGCGGCCGGGTCGAATTCGACGAGCCCCGGGAACGGGGTGGCCGGTGGCAACGAGCGGTAGCTGACGTGACCGACGGCCGCGTCGGGCCGCACGACGGCGGCGCGTAGCCCGCTCGTGCCGACGTCGAGGACCAGGATCGAGGACGACGTGCTCATCGGTACGGTGTGACTCCTCGACGTCGCATGAAACCTCCCAGGAAACCACCGATCAACCCGGCGGTGAGTGTGAGCCCGAGGCTGACGATGATCCGGCCCCAGCGGATGTCCTCTCCCTGTGCCAGGCGGACGAGGATGAACAGGATCTGCACGCTGACGAATACGCCCAGCGCCGCCACCAAACCGTGCGACAACGGGGTCCGGCGTTCCTGGCGCCATGCGGCCACGCCTGCGCCGAGCACGAACCCGACGAAGGATCCGAGTGCGAGCAGTCCTGCCCAGCCGCTCTCGGCATCGGCGTCGAATGCGAAGCGGGCGATCAGCGTGAGCGGTACGGCGATCATCGCGGCGACCGATCCGCCCTCGCGCAGCGCCTTCAGATCCCAGTGCTCGTCCAGGGCCGTGCCGTTCATGGCCAGGCAACGGTTCCGAACGGGGAACGGAGCCCGAGCTTCCCGGGGTTGAGCACACCGGTGGGGTCGAGCGCGTCCTTGATCGTTTGGAGCACCGGCATTCCCGCGCCGAGTGCCTCGGCCATGAACCTGCTGCGGTTCAGCCCGACCCCGTGGTGATGGGCGAGGTTGCCACCGTGGGCGAGCACCGCTCGCGTGCCGGCGTCCCAGAGCGCGACATACGTCGATTCGAACTCGTCGGCCGGAGGGGCGGCCGCGAACGTGAAGTACAAGCAGGCGCCGTCGAGGTAGCTGTGGGACAGGTGGCACGTGGCCACCCGGGCGTAGGGAACGGCCAGCAATGCCGCACGCGTCGCGTCGAACAGTTCGCTGAGCCGGGACCACGGCGCGGCGATCTCGAGCGTGTCGACGACCAGCCCCTTTCGGGTAAGGGCCTGGAGTGCGCTGGTGTCGTTGCGATGCTGCATCCAGCCCTCGACGAGCTCATCGGCGAGTCCCCGCCCGCCGGTCTGCAGGCACGACTCGTCGACGACCGCCATCGAGGCCTCGACGAGCAGAGGCTCGCCTTCGTCGAGCACGAGCAGCACACACGTGGATCCGTCGGTGCCGTGCGACCGGGCGGATTCCGCGCCGTCGTAGAGGCGCAGCACGGCGGGTGTCGCGCCTCGTCGCAGGACCAGCCGGCACGCGGCGAGTCCCTCCGAGAACGTCTGGAACCCGTAGGCGGCGCGCCGTTCCACCAGTGGGACGGGATGGGCGCGCAGCCACACCCGCGTCACGATGCCGAGGGTTCCCTCACTGCCGACGAACAGCTGGGTGAGATCGGGGCCCGATGCGGCACGCGGCGCGCCTCCGGTGCGAATGACGCTGCCGTCGGCGAGGACGACCTCGAGGCCGACCACCATGTCCTCGATCTTCCCGTAGCGGGTGGAGTACTGCCCGGCGCCTCGGCATGCCACCCACCCGCCGACCGTCGAGATGGCCATCGACTGGGGCCAGTGCCCGACGGTGAGGCCGTGGTGGTGCAGCTCAGCTTCGAGGTCCGGTCCGAAGGTGCCCGGCAGGACTTCGACGACGCCGCTCACGGCGTCGATGTCGACGACGCCGTGCATCTCGGTGAGGTCGAGCAGCACCCCGCCGAACACTGGAACGGCGGCGCCGGTGACGCCGCTTCGGCCAGCGGTGGCGGTGCACGGAACGCCGGCACGGGCGCACACCGCAACCACGCCGGCGACGTCGATGGCGTCGGCCGGCCGGCAGATCGCATCGGCCCGCCGCAGCACCTGACCGTCGAGCGCCCACCGCAACCCGATCGGCCACCAGTCGCGGCTCGCCTCGGCCGTCGCAGTGACGTCGAACGAGGTCGGGCAGACCTCTGACAACTCGGCGAGCACGGCGCTCGAGACGACCGGACGATCCCCGCGGAGACGTTCATCGGTTCCGGTGAGCTCGATCGGCGATGTCGGCGTTCCGTGTCGGCGGTGTCGGTGTGGTCATGGAGTCCCTCGTGCGTACAGCTCGGCCTCGGCGACAGTCCCGGCGGCGGCTTCGTGCGCGCAGCGGCCACGGTAGTCGGCCACTTGGCGGGAGATCTCGGCCTCGTCCCACCCCAACAACGGCGCCAGGACCCGAGCAACGCGCTCGGCGGCGCGCACGCTCGCGTCGCGGTCGAACAGGCGGGCGCGCGTCCGGCGGGACAGCACATCATCGAGCGAGCGGGCCATCTCGAACCGGACGGCATGCACCGCTTCGGCCATCACGTACGGCAGGCCGGGCACGAGGGGCTCCGCCAGCGTGGGGTCCTCGATGACGAGCGATTGCACGTCGGCGGCCAATGACCCATACCGTCCGGCCAAATGGGCCGAAGGCGCCTCCGGCGCGACGGGCCGGAAACCCTTGGCGCCGATCGAGCGCGAGGCGCTTCGTCCGGCACCGGGCGCGTCGCCCGAGTCGTTCGAGTACCACGTCGACGGTGTCCTCGGACATCTGTCGATACGTGGTCAGCTTCCCGCCGGCGACCGACACGATTCCACTGCGGCTCGTGTCGATCCGGTGGCGACGCGACAGGTCGGCGGTGCGGCCCGACGAGGCCGATTTCACGAGTGGCCGCAGCCCGGCCCACCCGCCGGTGACGTCGTCGACCGTCACCTCGGTGGTGATGGCGGCATTGAGCGCTCGCAGTACGTAGTCGATATCGTCCCGCGTGCACTGCGGATCGTCCAACGGGCCCGAGTAGTCGGTGTCGGTGGTGCCCACGTAGGTGTGCTCGAAGGTGCCGTCGGGCCGTGCACCCCAGGGCACCACGAAGAGGCTGCGCTTGTCCTTGGGCACGGGGATCACGACTGCGATGTCGTTGCGCACCTTGGCCCACGGCACCGTGAGATGGATGCCCTTGGCCGGTCTGATGGAGTCGGGATCGGTGCCTTCGTCGAGTGTGCGCAGTTCGTCGGCCCACACCCCGGTGGCGTTGACGACGCACGACGCCGACACGTCGAAGTTGCGAACCGTGCCGTCGCCCAGTGACCCCTCCACCGTTGCGCCCACGGCGGTACCGGTCGAATCCTTGATGATCCCGACGACCCGGCATCCGTTGGCGATCGCTGCGCCGTGTTCGACGGCCGTTCTGGCGACGGTGATGCACAACCGCGAGTCGTCGACCGTGGTGTCGTAGTACAGGTACGCCGACGCGAGGCGTTCGCGCCGCATGGTGGGCAGGTGGGCGAAGGCGGCGTCGGCCCGCAGTCGCCGGTGGAACTTGCCGATGCGCGCGCCTCCGGTGAGGTCGTACATCCACATCGCCGAGCCCATCGCCCGGGCGATCCGGCGCGACACGACTCCGTCGTGGGTGAGGATCGGGATCATGAACGGAAGGATCCGTACGAGATGCGGGGCGTTCTTGCGAAGTCGATGGCGTTCGCGCAGTGCTTCGTAGACGAGTCGGATCTCGCCCTGCTGGAGGTATCGCAATCCGCCGTGGGCGAGCTTGGAGCTCTTCGACGACGTCCCTGACGAGAAGTCGTCGCGCTCGACGAGGGCGGTGCGCAGGCCCCGTGAAGCGGCGTCGAGCGCCACGCCCAGGCCCGTGATCCCCCCGCCGACCACGAGGAGGTCGAAGCGTTCCGACGCCAAGCGCTCGAGATTGGCGGCCCGATCGAAGCCAGCTGCGTGCATCGGCGGAGATCCTACGGTGACCCGACGATGCCGTCCCGGGGGGCACCCGCTGGAGAAGTGCAATGTTCAACCAGTGGTTGTTCGCAAGAGTTGCGGACAGCCTGGCCCCCGCCCTAGCTTTCCCTCGTGCGCAGTCCCGCCGAGCTCACCGAGACGTTTCGAGGTCGGGGCCTACGGGTCACGCCGCAGCGCCAACTGCTGTTCCGCTTGTTGCATGGCAACGAGGCCCATCCGTCGGCCGAGTCGCTCTACGCCGTGGCGGCCGCCGAGATGCCGGGCATCTCGCTGCGCACCGTCTACCAGACCCTGTCGGACCTGTCCGAGCTGGGCGAGATCCAATCACTCGAGCTCGGCACCGGTTCGGCGCGCTTCGATCCGAACGTCGGCGATCATCACCACCTCGTCTGCGACACCTGCGGCCTCGTGCGTGACATCCAGCTCGACGACGCCGCGTCGGGTCCGTCCCCCGAGGGCGAGCTCGGCGGCTTCGTGGTGACCCGCACGCAAGTCGTGTTCCGGGGCACCTGTGCGAGTTGTCGCGTCAAGTCGTCGGATCCGATCATCCCTTCCACCGTCAATTAGAGGAGCAACCATGCCCGAGCTCAGCGGTACCAAGACCCACGAGAACCTCAAGGAGGCGTTCGCCGGCGAGAGCCAGGCCAACCGTCGTTACCTGTGGTTCGCCCAGAAGGCCGATATCGAGGGCTACCCCGACGCAGCGGCTCTGTTCCGTTCCGTCGCCGAAGGGGAGACCGGCCACGCCCACGGCCACCTCGAATACCTTGCCCAGGTCGGCGATCCCGCGACCGGCGAGCCCATCGGTGACACCGAGGCCAACTTCAAGGCATCCGTCGCCGGCGAGACGTACGAGTACACCCAGATGTACCCCGGCTTCGCCAAGACGGCCCGCGAGGAGGGCTTCTCGGAGATCGCCGATTGGCTCGAGACGCTGGCGAAGGCCGAAAAGAGCCACGCCGGCCGGTTCCAGCAGGGCCTCGAAGCGCTCTGACCCGATCGCGACGGGCGTCGGCGAGGGATCACCCCCGTCGACGCCCGTAGCGGCGATGATCGTGATCGCGACCGCGTTCGTCGGCCGCTCACCCCCGCATGTCCGCCACGCCGTTCTGTCTGCGCTGGAGCCCCCGTGACCATCACCTACGACCCGAACCATCCGAAGTACCTCGACGAAGCCGACGTGCGCGACGAGCTCACCCGGGTCTATGACCTCTGCCATGGCTGTCGGCTGTGCTTCAAGTTCTGCACCTCGTTCCCGACCCTGTTCTCCTATGTCGATGCCCACGACGACCAGGACGCCGGCCGGCTGACGCCCGCCCAGCAGGACCAGGTGATCGAGGAGTGCTTCCAGTGCAAGCTCTGCTACGTCAACTGCCCCTACATCCCTGAGCTCCACGAGTGGGCGCTCGACTTCCCGCGGCTCATGCTGCGCGCCCAGGCGATGCGCCACACGACGAATCAGATCTCGTTGCGCGACAAGGCCACGACCCAGGTGATGGCCCGCACCGACATGGTCGGCAAGGTCTCAACCGTTGCCGCTCCGGTGGTCAACAAGCTCATCGGGGCCGACAAAGGTTCCCTCCTGCGCAAAGTGATCGAGAAGACCTCCGGCATCTCGTCGCAACGGCTCATCCCGCCGTTCGCCCGTACCCGCTTCACGACCTGGTTCAAGAAGCGCCCCCGTGTTCGCCTGACCGAACGCGCCGGGCGGGTGGCCGTGTTCCCGACCTGCATGGTGGAGTACCAGGCGCCCGGGATCGGCAAGGACCTCGTGCAGGTGTACGAGCGCAACGGCATCGAATGCACCCTCGCAGCCACCACCGGTTGCTGTGGCGCGCCGTGGCTGCACTCGGGCGACATCGAGAAGTTCACCAAGGTCGCCGTCGACAACGTCAGGGCGCTGGCCGGGTCCGTCCGGAACGGCTACGAGATCGTGGTGCCCCAGCCGACGTGTGGGTACGTGCTGAAGAAGGACTACCTCGATTACGTGGGCGGGCCCGACGCCAAGTTGGTCGCCGAGCACACCTTCGATGCATCCGAGTACCTCATGAAGATCCACAAGAGCGCAGAGGGCCCGCTCGACACCAACTTCACGGGCGATGTCCCCGAGACCGTCACGTACCACACCCCCTGCCATCTCCGAGCCCAGAACATCGGCTTCAAGAGCCGTGACCTGATCAAGCTCACGGGGGCCAAGGTGAAGCTCGTCCAGCAGTGCTCCGGCATCGACGGGATGTGGGGCCTGCGAGCGGAGAACACCCAGTACTCCCTGCCGATCGCCGGAAAGCTCGCGGAGGAGATCGAACGAGCAGGGGGCGAAGCCGTCATGGGCGACTGCCACCTGGCGAACACCGCCATCACCGAACAGACCGGCCGTGTGCCGCTGCATCCCATCCAGGTGATCGCGCGCGCCTACGGCATCACCGCAGAGGACTGAACGCCATGTCGAATCCTTCGTCGCTCTCCCGCAAGCTCACGATCGACGACATCGCCGACACCCGTGCCTACGAACGCGAACGCGCCGAGCTGCGAGCACGCATCATCGAGCTCAAGTCGCGGCGACGCGTCGAGATCGGCACGTTCATCACCGTCACGTTCGAGAGCCGCGACACCGTCCGCTACCAGATCCAGGAGATGGCCCGCGTCGAACGGTTGGCCACCGATGCCGACATCCAGGTCGAGCTCGACACGTACAACCCGATGATCCCGGCTCCCGGACAGTTGTGCGCCACGCTCTTCATCGAGCTCACCTCTGAGGCTGCGATGCAGGAGTGGTTGCCCAAGCTCGTCGGCATCGAGCGTTCGCTCGTGGTGCGGCTCACCGATGGGAGCGAGGTCCGCTCGGTGGCCGAAGCCGCGCACGCGTCGCAGCTGACTCGCGAGACCGTCACTGCGGCGGTGCACTTCGTCCAGTTCGACTTCACCGCGGCCCAGGTCGAGGCGTTCGCGGGCGGACCAGTCGAACTGGCCGTCGACCATCCGGCATACCGGGAGACAGTGGCGCTTCGCGACCTGACGGTGAGTGAACTTCTCACCGATCTGCGTGGGAACTGATCAATAATCGGACCCGGAGAGGCGAAAACGCCCCGGAAAAGGGTCTGGTCAAGCTCAGTAGGGCACCCTACGATCGCGTTCGCACACCACGCAGGGTGTTGCCCGGTCACAGGGGATGGATGTCGTGAAGGACATCACGTGGCGAGAACTCGGAGCATGTCGGGGGCTGGAGCCCACGATCTTCTACCCGGACGAGGACGAGGACGCGACCGACGCCAAGTCGGTGTGCGCCGAGTGCCGAGTCCGAGTGACCTGCTTGGAGTTCGCGTTGAACCACCGCGAGAAGCAAGGCGTCTGGGGGGGCGCAACCGAGCGGGAACGTCGGCGGATCATCCGCCAGCGCCGCCGCTCCGCCTGACACCATCGCGTCCATGTCGAATCTGAGCGAGGTGGGCGGCTGGCCCGCGCTGTTGACGGAGCTGCTCGATCGCCGAGATCTCACGTCCGAGACGGCGCGCGTCGCCATGGCGAGCATCCTCGCCGGGGAGTCCACCGCGGCCCAGCTCGTCGGCTTCATCGTCGCGTTGCGCGCCAAGGGGGAAACCGCCGAAGAGGTGTCCGGACTGCTCGATGCGGTCTTCGACGCAGCAACCCTCGTGCCGCTGCCGGCCGAGGTGCGCAACCGAGCGGTCGACCTCGTCGGTACTGGCGGTGATCGGAGCCACTCGATCAACGTGTCGACGATCTCGTCGTTGGTGGTCGCGGGCGCCGGCGTGCCGGTGTGCAAACACGGTGCCCGGGCCGCGTCGTCGAAGTGCGGCGCCGCCGACCTGCTCGAAGCGCTCGGAGTGCGGGTCGAGCTCGACCCCGAGGGGGTCGCTCGCTGCATCGAGCACGCGGGAATCGGATTCTGTCTGGCCGCCGCCTATCACCCCGCCTTCCGTTTCATGGCCGCGTCACGCAAGGAGATCGGCATCCCAACGGTGTTCAACCTGCTCGGCCCGATGGCCAATCCGGGGCGGGTGCGGCGCCAGTTGATCGGCGTGGCCAACCCCAAGGTGGCCGAGCTGATGGTCACGACGCTGCGAGCCCACGGCTCGACCCGGGCGTGGGTCGTGAACGGCGGAGGACTTGATGAGCTCACGACGGTGGGCACCTCGACGGTGTTGGAGCTGGTCGACGGTGGGGTCCGGTCGTTCACCGTCGATCCACTGGAGTTGGGGATCTCCCGTGCGCTGTCCTCCGAGCTCGAGGGCGGCGAACCGGCCGAGAACGCCGAGCACGCCCGGCGCGTCCTGGCCGGTGACCATGGTCCCCATCGCGACATCATCCTGCTGAACGCCGGTGCGGCGCTCGTCGTGTCGGGAGTCGCCGCCGATCTCAGCGCCGGGATGGTGGTTGCCGCGGCCAGCATCGACAGTGGCGCGGCAGAGGCTGCGCTGCTCGGCCTGATCGACGCGTCCAACGCGTGATCGGCCGCGCCCCGGGCTCCTCGGCCAACCTCGGCCCCGGGTTCGACACCCTCGCGGTGGCCATCGGGATCACCGCCGAGGTCGGCACCGGGGACGAGGCGTTGCCCACCGGCGCTCGAATCGTCGACGAGCATCACCCGGCCACCAGGGCCTTTCGTCGGGTGGGTGGCCGTGGGCCGGTGTGGTGTCGGAGCCGGCTCCCGATGGGCCGCGGCCTGGGCTACTCCGGGGCGGTGCGAGTGGCTGGTCTGGTGGCCGGGATGGCTCAGGACGGCGGCCGGGGTGTGCTCATCGAACCGGAGTGCCGCGTCGAGATCCTGAGGCTCGCCACCGAACTCGAGGGGCACGCCGACAACGTGGCGGCGTCGCTGCTCGGTGGGTTCGTCGCCACGGCGGCCGGCCACGCCGTTCGGATCCCGCTCGGCCTCGCTCCGACCCTGGTGGTGTGGGTCCCGAGCAGCACCACCTCGACCGACGAGTCCCGCGGCCGGCTCCCAGCGGCGGTCCCGTTCGAGCACGCCGTGTTCAATGTCGGACGGGCCGCGTTGCTGGTGGCCGCGCTGGCCGCCGGGCGAACCGATGCCCTTCGGGATGCCACGGCCGACCGATTGCACCAGGATGTACGGTTCGTGGCCGCGCCCGAATCGGCCGCTGCGGTGGCCGCTGCACTCGATGCCGGAGCCTGGTGCGCGTGGCTCTCGGGTTCCGGCCCGACTGTGGCGGCGCTCTGCGACTCGGGCGGTGCCGGAGCCGTGATCGCCTCGTTCCCCGGCAGTGGTGTCGGGCGAGTGGTCGACATCGACGACGTCGGGGCCAGCGTCGGCTGACTGGCGCTGATCGGTCGGCGAGCCCGCTCAGGCGGCGGTCAGCTCGCTCGGGGCCGGGGCATCGAGATGGCGGAGCCCGACCAGCGCTACGGGCCAGTGGTCGGCGAGGGCCGCCCGCAGCTCGTTGGCGAGTCGAACGTCGGCGGACGGGTCGGCGGAGCGCCACGCCCGCAAGTGTTTCAGCAGCCATCGGGCGATGACGCTCGCTTCGGACAGTTCAGCCGACTCGATGGCGTCGGCCCCGGCGACCTTCGGGCGGGCCGGGGGCAAGTAAAACGGCATGCCGTCGTCGGTGACCGTGACGAGCTGCCCGCGATCGACCACCAGTTCAGTGGTGCCGATCGACAGGCGCTGGACTCCCGCGGCCTGCCAAGCGCCCATGATCGCTCGATCGCGGTGCGCCGCGCTGTAGGACCGAGCTCGATCTCGGGTCTCGGCGGCCTCCTCGTACCGCCGAGCCGCAGCCAGCCCGCCGAGGCGAACCGTGGCAGCCGTGAGCACGGGGGCGGGGTCGGTGCCCAACGCTCGGCGGGCGGCGACGACCACCGTGGCGTAGTCGGCCGCAGGGACGCCACCTGCGCACGGGCACAGGGCCACTCCGAGCTGGTGAGGCGCGCACGGCTCGGGTCGGACCGAGGCTCGCGGGCCGAGCCGCACGGTGCATCTGCGGATCGGAACGGTCGCCTCGATGGCCTCCTGGGCGCGTCGGGCGAGCGCGACGCAGGAGAAGGGACCGAGCGCGCGGTCCGCAGCCAACGGTTTCGACGAGATCGTGAGTCGGGGGAACGGCTCAGTCGTCAAGCCCAGCCAGACCGGGCGCCGAGGAAGCGCCCCGGCGCGGTTGAACCGGGGCCGGCGCTCCTGGAGCAAGCGCAGCTCCATCACCTCGGCCACGAGCGAGTTCGGGGCGGCGCGATGGCGCACCGCGTGGAGCGCGCCCAACATCGGACGGATCATGCGGCGATCGTCGTGACCGAAGTAGCTGCGGACGCGCTGGCGGACGTTGGTCGCCTTGCCGACGTACAGGACTCGGCCGTCTCGATCGAGGAACTCGTAGACGCCGGGGAGTCGGGGAAGATGATCGGTGAGCCGCAGTTTGCCGGCGTGCGGGTGTCCGGCCAGTCGCGGCAGCGCGAGCAGATCGTCGAGCGTGAACACGCCGTATGCAGCCACTCGCCCGAGCAGGAAATGGAGCAGATCGGTGGTGGCCAGGGCGTCGGTCAACGCCCGATGGGTCGGGATGTGGTCGAGACGGAACCGCTCGGCGAGGGTGCTCAGCCGGCAATCGGGAACCTCGTCACGTACCAGCCGGCGGGCGAGGGTGCACGTGTCGACGCTGTGGTTGGTGAGCGGCTCGTCGCCCCGGCGGACCAGCGCGGCGTTGAGGAACGACAGGTCGAATCGGACGTTGTGGCCAACGATCACTGCGTTGCGGAAGAACTCGAGGAAGGTCGGGAGCACCGACTCGGGCCGGGGCGCGAGTGCCACCATCGCATCGGTGATGCCGGTGAGGTAGGTCACGCGTGACGGGATGGTCTGTCCGGGATGCACGAACGTCTGGAACGTGCCGAGCACCTCGCCGCCGCGCACCAGGACTGCGCCGAGCTCGGTGATCGTGTCGGAGACGGCGGACCCGCCGGTGGTCTCGAGATCGAGCACGCAGAACGTGACCTCAGAAAGTGGCGTGGTCGGATCGATGGCGCATGGGGTCGACACGCCACCCAGTGAAGTCGAACGGGTGTTCCCCGTCAAGAACGGGTGTTCGATGGCTCGCTAAGCTCGCGACCTGCCTCGGCGGGCCGGCGAGCCGGCGGGCCGTGCCGCCGGCTCGTCGCTACCATGCGCACGGTGAAGGTCTCCGACGATCAGCTGCGTCCGGCGCTCGAGCTGGCCTTCGCAGTTGCCCTGGCCGGAGCCCGGCTCCGGCCCCCGGTGGCACCTCCGGCGCCCCTCAAGGCGTATCTCAAGTTCCAACGGCTCCCGGCGAGTGCGTTGCCGGTCGTGCGTCGGGTGGTCGAAGATGATCCCGAGTTCCGAGTTCGCGCCGGTCGGATCGCAACCGAGGAACTGGCGGGCGCGCTCGGGGTTGCCTGGCTGCAGCGAGACGAGGGCTGGGAGCAGACCGTCGAGCGGCTCGCCCGAGAGGCCGCTGAAGCAGACGAGGCCGCCGAGGAGCTGCAGCGGTCGGCGAGGGCTGAACGGCGACGTGACGCCGCGGAACAGGCCGCAGCCCGGGCCAAGGCCGACCTGGTCGCCCTCCGGGTCGACCTGGCAGCGCGAGCAGGGACGCCGCCAAGACTCCGAACGGAGGTTGGCCGACTCGGAGCGGGAGTTGCAGGCGGCTCGGGCGCGCGTCGAGCAGGCCGAGTCCGAAGCGCGGGCGACCAAGGAGCGCGGGGCCAACGCCGTTGCGGCGTCGGAGTCGGCCCAGGCGGCGAAGCGCAAGCTTGCCGCTCGGGTCGCCGAGCTCGAGGCGCTGCTCGACCTGGCGCTCGCCGGGCGGGTCGAAGCCGAGCAGCGCCTCGAAGCGATGGAGTTGCTCGGCGGCGGTTCGCGAGGCGGCGCTCCGGACGCAGCGCCGGGACCGGAGCTCGGCCGCGCCGCAGGTGCGCTCCAGGACACGGCCGACGCTCTTCGTCAACTCGCCGGGGCGCTCGAGGTGACCGGCGACGCGCTGGCCGGTCCGGCGAGGCGACACCGGTCGCACGACCGCCACGATCCTCACGACCGGCATCAAACCTCCGACAACATCCCGAGGCGTGGTGCTCCCGCCAAGAGCCGCGCTCTGCGCCGGACGCCGCTGGCCATACCCGGCGGGCTGTTCGGTGACTCGGAGGCCGCCGCATCCCATCTGATCAAGCAGCCGAACGTGGCACTGCTCGTCGACGGCTACAACCTCGCGAAGTTGGGCTGGCCGGGGCTCTCGCTCGAACACCAGCGGGACTCGTCGCTCGACGCGCTCGAGGCGTTGGTCCGTCGGACCGGGGTACGCACGATCGTCATGTTCGACGGCGCCGACATTCCGGCGACGACGGCTCGCAGGCGGCTCGTACGTGTGCGGTTCTCACCCCCCGACGTATCGGCCGACGACGCCATCCGAGCGTTGCTCGGTGAGCTGCCGATCGAGCAGCCGGTGATCGTGGCCACGAACGATCAAGCGATCGTGCGTGACGTGCGGGGCGCCGGCGCGAACGTGATCTCCTCCGATCAGTTGCTGGCACTGGCGCGCCGCTGATCGGCGCCACGGGAGAACTGCGACACACCCTCATGTGATCGTGTCGTCATGACTCCGCTCGTCATCAGCTGCGACTCCTGCCAGCACCAGGCCACCGACCATTGTGCCGACTGTCTCGTGACCCACCTGTGCGACCGTCCGGCGAGCCAGGCGGTCGTGCTCGACCTGTCCGAAGCTCGTGCCGTTCGGCTGCTCGCTCGGGCCGGCCTGGTACCTGGGCTCGCCCATCGTGAGATCGTCTGAGGTGGCGCCGGTGGTCCGCCGCTACGGTCGGGCGGCGTGAGAGCCCGTGCCCGTCCCGCTCCGACCGTCTGTGCCTCCGACGACGTGGTGGCCCTCGGTCTGGCTCACGGGTTGGCGGCGGTGGGGGTGGCGCCGGCCCGACCTCTCGACCGAGCACGGGCCGCGTTGGCCGACCGGCTGGAGAGGGGATTCGACGGCGGGATGGCGTTCACGTACCGGAATCCCGACCGCTCGACCGATCCCGGCCGGGCGGTGGCCGGCGCCCGCTCGATCGTCGTCGGCGCGGCCGACTACCGGCTGGAACCTCCGGTCGGAGCGGCCGGGTCGGGGCCCTGGGCGGCAGTCGCCCGGTACGCCTGGATCGATCATTACGCCGCCTTGCGGTCGGCGTTGTGGGAGATCGCCCACTACCTCCGAGATCACGGCTGGAAGGCGGTGGCGTTCGCCGACGACAACTCGGTGGTCGACCGCGAAGTCGCGTGGGCCGCCGGCCTGGGCTGGTTCGGCAAGAACGCCAACCTGCTGGTGCCGGGCGCCGGGAGCTGGTTCGTGCTCGGTTGTGTCATCACCGACGCCGAGCTGGAGCCGTCCGCCGCGCCGGTCGCTGATGGATGCGGACCGTGCCGGCGCTGCCTGACGGGGTGCCCGACTGCTGCGATTCCCGAGCCGGGCGTGATCGACGCCAACCGCTGTCTCGCCTGGCTGCTCCAGCGGCCCGGCATCTTTCCCCGGGAGTTCCGGGCCGCACTCGGTGACCGCCTGTACGGGTGCGACGAGTGCCAAGAGGTGTGCCCGCCCAACATACGGCTCGGCCCGGCACGCGCCGCGCCTGCCGGGACGTGTCACCAGGTCGAGGTGCTCGAAGTGCTCACCGCCACCGACGCAGAACTGATCGAGCGCCACGGGCGTTGGTACCTGCACAACCGAGAGGCCCGCTGGTTGCGCCGCAACGCGCTGATCGTGCTCGGGAACACCGGGTCGGGTACCGATCCAGCTGTGGTCGAGCAGCTCCGGCGGTCGCTCGTCGACCCCGATCCGATGATCCGAGCACACGCGGTGTGGGCCGCTGACCGGCTGGGCCGGACGGACCTGCTCCCCGTCGCCGATCCCGATCAGCTGGTGACCGACGAGCTCCGCGCGGCCCGGGGGCTCTTGTGAAGCACCTGCTCGTCACGAATGACTTCCCGCCGAAGATCGGTGGCATCCAGTCGCTGCTGTGGGAGTGGTGGCGCCGGCTTCCCGCCGACTCCTTCGCGGTGCTCACCAGTCCCCATGCCGGTGCCGCATCGTGGGACGCCCAGCAGGCCTTTCGGGTCGAACGGGTGCCGGAGCCGGTGCTCCTGCCCCATCCGCTGATGGTGCGGCGCATCGATCGGCTCGCGAGCGAGATCGGGGCTCAACTCGTGGTGCTCGATCCCGCCGTCCCGCTCGGGATCATCGGCCCCGCACTCGAGCTCCCGTACGCGGTGGTGCTCCACGGCGCCGAGGTGACGGTGCCCGGTCGGCTCCCGATCTCCAAACAGGTGCTGGGCCGCGTCCTGCGAGGAGCGAGCCACGTCATCGCGGCGGGCGGCTATCCGGCGGCCGAGGCCGAGCGCGCCGCCGGCCGGACGTTGCCGATCACCGTGGTGCCGCCGGGCGTGGACACCGAGCGGTTCCGCCCGCTCGATGCCCGCTCTCGGCGGGCTGCCCGCCTCCGACTCGGTCTGCCCGTCGACGCTCGTCTGGTGCTCGCGGTGAGCCGGCTCGTTCCCCGGAAGGGGTTCGACACCGCCATCCGGGCGGTGGCCGAGCTGGCCCGAACGATGCCCGACGTCATGCTGGTGATCTCGGGCGCCGGTCGAGATCGGGCCCGCCTCGAGGGACTGGCTGCGACCACGGGTGCACCCGTGCGCTTCCTCGGGCGAGTCGACCATGACGACCTCCCCGATCTGTACGCCTGCGCCGACGTGTTCACCATGCTGTGTCGCAACCGATGGGGCGGGCTCGAACAGGAAGGCTTCGGGATCGTCTTCGTCGAGGCCGCCGCGGCCGGTGTTCCCCAGGTCGCCGGACGAAGCGGCGGCGCCCACGAAGCGGTCGAACACGGCCGTACCGGTCTGGTCGTCGAAGATCCGACCGATGTGTCAGCTGCGGCCGACGCGCTGCGGACGTTGCTCGACGACGTTGCCCTCCGGCACAGAATGGGCCGGGCGGCGAGGCAGCGAGCGGTGGCCGAGTTCTCCTACGACGTGCTGGCCCAACGTCTCGGCCGTACAGTGGGAGCGCTGTCATGAGCGCTCCGTCCGTCCAGACCAACCCGTCGGCCGACGCAGGCCGGGCGATCGTCCGTCTCGATCTCGTCGGCACCGCTGCCTTCGTGCTCGCAGGCGTGCTCGGTGCCGTTTCGTCAGCGGGGAGAACCGTCACGGTCGCCGTGTCGATGGTGCTGTTCGCCGTGGGGATCGCCGCGTTCATCTGGTCGTTCTTCGTCGCTGCGGAACGCAGCCGCGCGGACGAGATCGGGGTTGCCAACCTCTACCTCCTGACCGGTCCCACGGCACCCCGGCCGGTGCGGCGGATCATGTCGATCGCCCTCGGGCTGCAGGTGGTTGCCTGCCTCGTGTTCGGCGCCATCGGGTTCGCCGGGCTCGGCGACGACGAAGTGAACCCCATGGCGTTCGGGATCCTCGTGCCGATGTTCGGGCTCGGCCTCAACGGACTCTGGGCGTCGCGCCACGGAGCGTTCGGGCCGCGTATCGTGACCCCGGCTGTGTCCCGGCGCCGAGCTGTCCCCCCGCAGGATCCCGATCTGGAGAAGAATGCCACCCATGGCTGAGTCCGCCTCCCAGCACATCAACATCGCCGCGAGCGCCGAGCGCTGCTTCGAGGTCGTCACGGCCTTCGAGCTGTACCCGGAGTGGGCCAAGGACGTCAAAGAGGCGGTGATCCGCGAACGCGACGAGCAAGGCCGCGCCACCAGAGTCGAGTTCCGGGCGTCCGCCCTCGGCCGGAGCACCCACTACACGTTGGCCTACGACTACGGGAAGGCGCCCGACGTGCTCCAGTGGTCGATGATCGAGGGCGACATCATGCGGGCGATCGACGGCCTCTACCGGTTCACGCCGGCGGCCAACGGTGGGACCGATGTCGACTACGACCTCTCCATCGAGCTGGTGGTGCCGCTGCCTGGATTCGTGAAGCGGCGGGCCGAGATCCGGATTCTGAACACCATCCGGGAACTCAAGACCCGAGCCGAGGCGTGAGCCTCGCCGCCGGCATCGACGTCGGCGGCACGAAGTGCCTCGGCGTCGTGCTCGATCCCGAGGGAACGATTCTTCGGGAGCATCGGCTGGCGACCCCGAAGGGGCCCGACCTGATCGTCGACACCCTCGTCGAGCTGGCCGGGTTGTTGGCGCCCTACGACACCCTCGGCGTGGGGGTCCCGGGCCTGGTGAGCCGCTCGGGTGTGATCCGGGCCTCCCCGAATCTGTTCGATATCCGCGACTTCGCGGTCGGATCGTTGCTCTCCGAACGTCTCGGCCATCCCGTCGCCGTCGAGAACGACGCCACGTGTGCGATGGGCGCCGAGTGGCGCCTCGGCGCGGCCCGTGGTGCCGGCGACGCCGTGATGGTGACGCTCGGCACCGGCATCGGGGGCGGGATCGTGGCCTCCGATCGGCTGCAGCGCGGCGCTCACGGGTTCGCAGGCGAGATCGGCCACATGGTGGTCGACCCCGACGGGCCACCGTGTCCGTGTGGGCGGCGAGGCTGCTGGGAACGTTACGCCTCAGGGAGTGGCCTCGCCCGGCTCGCTCGGGAAGCCGCCGTGGGCAAGCGGCTCGGCCGGGTGGTCGAGCTGGCCGGCGGCGATGCCGAGCTCGTGCGGGGCGAGCACGTCCAGACCGCGGCGCTGGCCGGCGACCCTGATGCTCACGCGGTGATCGACACGTTCGGGCGCTGGGTCGCGATCGGTCTCGCCAACCTCACCAACATCCTCGACCCGGAGCTGTTCGTGCTGGGTGGCGGACTGGCCAAGTCACCCGATCTCTACCTGGGTCCGATCGCCAGGTGGTTCGGGAAGCTGCTCTACGCACCCGATCTCCGGCCTCACCCGCGGCTCGCGTTCGCCGAACTGGGCGAACGCGTGGGCGCCATCGGGGCCTCCCTCCTGACGACCCTGCACACCTCGCCGTAGTCCTAGCTCCCGGCGCCGAAGCCCTTGCCGGCACCGTGCGGGTTGTTGAGGTAGGCGGCCTTGCCGATCTCGATCTCGCGCCAGGCGGCCTTCTTGTTCTCGAACCCCGCCGTCGAGGCGTGCTTGTCGGGCTCGAGCGCCTTGTAGACGTCGAAGAAGTGCTTGATCTCTTCGAGGAGCTCCTCGGGCAGATCCTTGAGGTCCTCGACGCCCTTCCAGCGGGGCTCCGTGGGTGGAACGCAGATGATCTTGGCGTCGGGCCCGGCCTCGTCCTGCATCCACAACAGACCGACCGGCTTGGCCTCGACGTGGACCGCGGGGTACACCGGGTCCTCCAACAGCACCAGCGCGTCGAGTGGATCGCCGTCGCCACCCAAGGTGTTGGGGATGAACCCGTAGTCGGCGGGGTAGGTCGTTGCGGTGAACAACCGTCGATCCAGGAACACTTGGCCGGTGTCATGATCGATCTCGTACTTGTTGCGGCTTCCACGGGGAATCTCGATCACCACGTAGATGCAACCGTCTCTGGGTTCCTTGGCCATGGCCGGGCATCGTGGCACAGCTGGAGCACCCTGGGAACTCGGGCACATGTCACGCCGCCGTCGGTCCCGCCCCTCATGGCTCGTCCGGTGACCGAACCGCGCCGATCGGCGAACCGTCTGCGTGCCGGTCGCCCTTGCCAACTAGCGTTGCCGATCTATGGAATTCCGCCGGATCACGAACCTTCCGCCGTATGTCTTCACGATCATCAACAACTTGAAGATCGAGGCACGGCGAGCAGGTGTCGACGTGATCGACCTCGGGTTCGGCAACCCTGACATCCCCTCGCCGCAGATCGCGGTCGACAAGCTGGCCGAGGCCGCGAGGATCTCGCGCAACCATCGGTACTCGCTCAGCCGGGGCCTTCCGAAGCTTCGCCAGGCCGTCGCCGATCTGTACGAACGCAACTGGGGAGTCACGCTCGACCCCGAGCTGGAGATCACCAACACCATCGGATCGAAAGAGGGCTTCAGCCACCTCATGTGGGTGTTGCTCGACCGAGGCGACGCGGCCATCGTGCCCAGCCCCAGCTACCCGATCCACATCTACGGCCCGCTGTTCGCAGGCGCCGACCTACGGCAGGTCCCGATGCGCGGTCTGTCGGACCCCCGCACCCGCGACGACTTCACGGGTGACTTCATGGCGAGCCTCGAGAACGCCTGGGACATCGGCTGGCCCAAGCCGCGAGTCCTCGTGCTGTCGTTCCCCCACAACCCGACGGGCGCATGCGTCGATCTCGACTTCATGCAGCGCGTGGTCGATTTCTGCCGCGAGCGGGACATGATCGCGGTGCACGACTTCGCCTACGCCGATGTCGGCTTCGACGGGTACCGGCCACCTTCGATCCTCCAGGCCGAGGGGGCCAAGGAGTGCGCCGTCGAGCTCTACTCGATGACCAAGAGCTTCTCGATGGCGGGCTGGCGCTGCGCGTTCCTCTCGGGGAACAAAGACGTCGTGCAGGCGCTCGTGAAGATCAAGAGCTACCTCGACTACGGCACCTTCCAGCCCGTGCAGATCGCGGCCACCGTCACGATGAACGAGGCGCCCGACTACCCGAAGGAGGTCTGCTCGATCTACGAGGCTCGCCGCGACGCGTTGCTCGACGGACTGGCCCGCATCGGGTGGGACATCCCCAAGCCGCAGGGCACGATGTTCGTGTGGGCTCCGATCCCCGAGGCCTACGCCGAGATGGGCTCGGTCGAGTTCTGCTCGTTGGTCGTGCGCGAGTGCGAGGTCGCGCTGTCGCCGGGTGTCGGCTTCGGGCCCGGCGGTGAAGGGTTCCTGCGTTTCGCGCTGATCGAGAACGAGAAGCGCATCGCCCAGGGTGTCCGAAACCTCAAGCGCGGCTTGACCAAGCTCTGATCTGAAGCCCCCACGGCGCGCGTTGTGCGCTCGAACAGCCGCTCTGAGAAGGTCTTCCGTGGTGTCGGCCCGACACGTCCTTCATCAGTTGGCAACGAATCCGTCACGCTCAGCGCGTGGTGGAGCGATATCGTGCCCGCTCCATGGAGTCCTACGTCGTGCGTGTGTGGGTCCCCGATCGCCCGGGTGCGCTCGGCCAGGTGGCCAGCCGGATCGGCGCGGTCGGCGGCGATGTCGTCGGGATCGAGATCCTGGAGCGGGGTGCGGGCACGGCGATCGACGAACTCGTCGTGATCATGCCCGGTCCCGGTCTCGTCGACCTGCTCGTCGCGGAGATCGGGCAGGTCGACGGAGCAGCGGTCGAAGAAGTGCGCGCGGTCCACGCCGATCGGCCCGACTCGTCGATCGTGGCGCTGGAGGCGGCGGCCCGGATCGTGGAGGTCGAGCCGCACAAGCGCCTCGACCAGCTCTGCCGGGAGATGCTCGATCTGGTCGAGGGAACCTGGGCCACTGCCATCGCCCTCGACCCGGCCCGGACCCTGGTCGATCTCGGCGATGCGCCCGAGGCAGCTTGGTTGGCGGCCTTCATCGAAGGCAGCCGCCACCTGGCTTCGGGCGACCGTGATGCCGCGGCACCTCCCGACGTGGCCTGGGCGAGATTGGAGCACCGGGGACTGGCCGTGGCGGTGGGGCGACACGGCTGGTCGTTCCGGGCGCGTGAGCGCCAGCAGCTCCAGCTCCTCGGCCAGATCGCCGCGGGGCTGATCGACGAAGCCGTCCTGGCCGACGGACGGTCCGTCGCGGCGTTACGGCACCGCCCAGTGGCGTGACCGGTCCACCGCGCGCAGCCAGGTCTGGTGACCGAGGTCGGCGACGGTCCGGTCGGCCGAAGGGCTGAACGCCGCGTCGAGCGCCCAGCGTTCGGTCAGATCGTCGAGCGACCACACCCCCTCGGCCAGGCCTGCGAGCCCCGCAGCACCGAGCGCGGTGGTCTCCTGATCGGTCGGTCGCCGCACCGTGACGCCGAGCTGATCGGCCTGGAACTGCAGCAGCAGGTCCATGACGGATGCCCCGCCGTCGACGCGCAGGTCGGTGAGCGGCGTCCCCGACGCAGTGGTCATGGCGCTGACGGCGTCGCGGGTCTGGTAGGCCATGGACTCCACCACCGCCCGGGCGATGTGGGCCCTGGTCGAGCCACGGGTGATGCCGAGGATCGCACCTCGTGCATAGGGGTCCCACCAGGGGCTGCCGAGGCCGGTGAACGCCGGTACGACGTAGACGCCGCCGGAATCGTCGACGCTGGCGGCCAACGGGCCGACCTCAGCAGACGACTCGATGATGCCGAGCCCGTCGCGAAGCCACTGGACGGCTGCGCCGGTGACGAAGATCGAACCTTCGAGGGCGTACTGCGTGGTGCCGTCGGCCAGCGTCCACGCCACGGTGGTGAGCATGCCTTCGGCGGGTTCGGGGCATTGCGATCCCACGTTCATGAGCACGAAGCTCCCGGTGCCGTAGGTGTTCTTGGCCATTCCCGGCTGGAAGCACACCTGGCCGAAGAGTGCAGCCTGCTGATCTCCGGCGATTCCCGAGATCGGGATGCCCGCCGGGACCCCGTCGCCGCCCGCCGTCACACCGAATCGCCCGCTCGAGGGACGCACAGCAGGCAGGAGGTCGAGCGGAACACCGAGCAGGTCGGCCATCGGCTGGCTCCATTGCAGCGCCCGCAGGTCGAACAGCAGCGTGCGGCTCGCGTTGGTCGAGTCGGTCGCGAAGACGGCGCCCCCGGTCAGCTTCCAGAGCAGCCAGGAGTCGATCGTGCCGAGCGCCAGGTCGTCGTTCTGGGCAACGCCACCCGGGCCGAGCAGCCAGGCGAACTTGGTGCCCGAGAAGTACGGGTCGAGCACCAGACCCGTCGTCCGGCGGACCTCGGGCAGGTGGCCGGCGGCCGCGAGCGCGTCACAGCGCGCTGCGGTGCGGCGGTCCTGCCAGACGATCGCGCGGTGGGCCGGTTGGCCGGTGCTCCGGTCCCACGCGACCACGGTCTCACGCTGGTTGGTGATGCCGATCGCCGCGATCTCCGCACCGTCGAGCCGGGCGATCACCTCCGCCAGCGTTGCCACGACCGCATCCCAGATCTCGGCTGCGTCGTGCTCGACCTGCCCTGGTTCGGGGAAGTACTGGGTGAACTCCCGATACGCGGCGACCGACGGCCGGCCGCCGGTGAACACCGCCCGGCTCCGTACGCCGGTCGTGCCGGCATCGATTGCAATGACGGTCCCCATGGCCCGGGGACGTTACCGGCTCACTTCCGGCGCGACGAGCCCGCCCGCCGCGGATGCTGGCTGCGGCCGGTGCTCGTACGGCTGGTGGCCGGCGCCTTGGGCCGGGGTCCGGGCACGGTCTCGGATTCGACCCCGCGACCTGCGCCCGATCGAGCGGCCTTGGCGGCCATGCGTTGAGCCCGGGCGGCAGCGATCTCGTCTCGCGATCGAAGGATCGGCAGCGTCCAGCCGAACTTCGACAGCACGACCAGAAAGGTGCCCGCGACGGCGATGCCGACGGCCACGCTCAACAACGCAGGACCGATGTTCTCTCGGTCGGTCACCAGCGTCACGGCGAGCATCACCGCGGCGTAGAGCCCCAAGAACATCCCGAGTCGTTTCCACGGAACCGGTCGGCGCGCATCCCAGGCCATGGGTCCGTTCTTAGCACGTGGTCGGTCGGTACCCTCGTTCGTCATGCGTGTCGGAGTGCTGACGAGTGGCGGCGATTGCCCGGGCTTGAACGCGGTCATCCGTGCCGTCGTGCGCAAGGGGGAGGTCCACTACCGCGACGAGATCATCGGCTTCTTCGATGCCTGGGACGGCGTGCTGGAGCGTCGCTACATGACACTCGACGTCCGGTCGCTGCGCGGCATGTTGCCTCGCGGGGGAACGCTGCTCGGGACCAAGCGCGGCAGTCCCTACGACTACCCCGATGGCATCGATCGGGTGCACGAGACCTTCACCGAACTGGGGCTCGACGGGCTGATCGTCATCGGGGGCAACGGGTCGCTCACGGTTGCCTGCCGGATGCACGCGGAAGCCGCCCTGCCGATCGTCGGGGTCCCCAAGACCATCGACAACGACATCGTCGGGACCGACGTGACGTTCGGTTTCCACACCGCGGTCCAGATCGCCACCGACGCCATCGATCGGCTCCACACCACCGCCGAGAGCCACGACCGGGTGATGGTGGTCGAGGTGATGGGCCGCCACAGTGGCTGGATCGCGACGTACGCGGGCATCGCCGGCGGAGCAACCGACATCCTCGTGCCGGAGCGCCCCTTCGATCTCCAGCAGGTGGCCGCGACCATCATTCGGCGCCACGACCGCGGCCGATACGCCTCGATCATCGTGGTGGCCGAAGGCGCGGAACCGGTAGCCGGCTCACTCGATGTGCCCGACCAGGGGGTCGATTCGTCGGGTCACAAGCGCCTCGGTGGCATCGCCAGCATCATCGCGCCGGAGATCGAACGCCTCACCGGCTTCGAGGCCCGGGTCGTCCAGATCGGTCATGTGCAACGCGGAGGCACTCCCACCGCGTACGACCGCGTGCTGTCCACCCGGTACGGCCTCGCCGCGATCGACGCCGTGCACGACGAAGCGTGGGGCGAGATGGTGGTGCTGCGCTCGACCAAGATCCAGCGCGCCCCCCTCAGCGAAGCGGTCGGGCGGACCCGAACGCTCGACATGGGCCTGTATGCCGATGTCGCCGAGGTGTTCTTCGGCTGATCAGGACACCCTCAGTCGCTCGTGGTCGCCACGGGCGGTGAGGACGGGTAGTCGGGCTGGCTCGTCGGGTTCCGTTCCGGGTAGTCGAAGACCCGCAGGGGAGCGCTCGTCAACGAGCCGTCCCCGGTCGGCCACTCCTGGGGCACTCCGGCGACTCGCAGCCGCACTGCGGTGACCCCCGAGAGCTCCGACATGGTGAACACGATCTGGGCGAGGGCATCGACGAGCGTGGTGCCGGTGGCTTCGAAGATCGCGTCGCTCACGTCGAGGGTCAACACGCCGTCGGTGACCGTGGGGGCCGAGAGGAGCTCGGTGGCCGACGGTACGGCCGATCGCAGCCGGTCGTTCTGCTCCGAGGCGTTGAGCCCGGCCGTGAGCGCCGCGAACAGCGCCGTCGCGTTGGGTTCGACCTCGCGGGTGACGGGCTGCAACCGGGGGGTCTGTCCTGGCGATTGGGCCACGAGCAGGTAGATGCGGAAGGTGGTCCCGAGCGCCGGTTGGGAGGAAGGGGTTTCGTCGGCGAGGTCGGACTCGCCGTCCTCGGGCGCGATCACCCGGGGCTGCGTGTCGTCGTCGATCCCGCACCCGGCGAAGGTGAGGGCGGCCAGCAGCGCGGCTGCGGCACGAGTTCGGGCGCGGGCGGTCACACCCCGACCTCCTCGGCGGGGAGCTCGATCACGAATCGAGCGCCCGTTTCGCCGTCGAGTCGGTCTTCGACCCACACCCGCCCGCCGTGCATCCGGACGTGTTCGTCGACCAGGGCCAGGCCCAGGCCGGCGCCGTCGCTGACGCTGCGGCGTCCGGCCGAGACCCCGCGGGCGAAGCGTTCGAACACCACGGCGCGCTCCTCGGGCGGCACCCCGGGCCCGTGGTCCTCGACGGCGATCCACGCGTGGCTGAGTTGGTCGGGTTCACCGCTGGCCTCCGAGAGCTGCACCGTCAGCTCGCCGCCGCCGTGCAGCCGGCCGTTGTCGATGAGGTTGGCCACCACCCGGGCGAGACGACGCTTGTCGCCGCTGATCACGAGTCGCTCGCCTCGCTCGGTCACGATCACGGGTGTCTGGGGCGCACTGCTGACCGAGACCGCCTGGCGCACGAACTCGGCGAGCAGCAACTCGTCGAGGTTGAGGCGGATGGCACCGGCATCGAAGCGGGAGATCTCGAGGAGGTCTTCGACGAGGCCCTGGAACCGCGACACGTCGGCGACCAGCAGATCGAGCGCGGCCTTGGCCTTTTCGGGCATGTCGTCGCGCCGGGCTCGCAGCACCTCGGCCGACGCGGCCAGCGTCATGAGCGGTGATCGGAGCTCGTGGCTCACGTCGGAAGCGAAGCGGGCATCACGTTCGACGCGCTGCTGCAGCGCGGTGGCCATGTCGTTGAAGGCGTGCGACAACAGCGCGAGATCGGGGTCATCGGTGGTCTCGAGCCGGGTGTCGAGCCGGCCGCCGGCGATCGCCTTGGCGGCGAGCGCGGCCTCGCCGAGCGGTCGGACCGACCGCCGAGCGGCGAGTGCACCGAGCAGGACCCCGAGCCCGGTCGTGACCACCGCGGCAGCCAGCAACGAGCGGGCCACGTTGGCCAACGTGCTGTCGATCTCGGCGAGGCTGACGAACTCGAAGTAGGCGGCCTCCGACAACGGCAGCGGGACACCGACTTCGAGCACCTGCTCGCCTTGGACCGTCGTGATCATCCGGGCCGGTAACCCTTCGTCGATGACGGTGGCGCGTAGCGACTCCGGAACTGCGGTGCGGCCGAATTGGGGGGCGGGCGCGGCCCACCGCCCGCGGTAGTAGACCGCCGAGCGGGTGCCCAGGCTCTCCAGGCGAGCTGCGATCTGGGCGACCGACGGGTCGGCTTCGAGGTCGGCCGCGATTGTGTCGGCGTTCCGGTAGGTCTGGCGGATCGCCGATCGATCCCGTTGGCGGATGAGCGCGCTCTTCGTGAATCCGTACGTCGCGCCGGCGAGGAAGGCCGAGAGCGCGAACGAGCCGAGCGCGAACGTCCACAGGATCCGGCGGCGGAGGGGGAGCCGGGCCCGATGGAGTCGATCGAGGAGCAATCGGGTCCGGTCGGCCAACCCCATTCGGCCGACCGGCGCGGCGGCGTCGGGGGAGTCGGCGGTGACGTCGCTCACGCGAACCGTCGGGGGCTCACGATTGGAGCCGGTAGCCGAGCCCGCGGACCGTGACGACATGGCGTGGGTTGGCGGGGTCGGTCTCGACCTTCATCCGCAACCGACGAACGTGGACGTCGACCAGGCGACCGTCCCCGAAGTAGCCGTACCCCCACACCTTGTCGAGCAGTGCCTCTCGACTGAACACCCGGCCCGGGTTCTGGCCCAGCTCACAGAGCAAGCGGAACTCGGTCTTGGTGAGATGCACTTCCTTGCCTGCCTTGGTGACCTTGCCCTCGTCGGGCACGATCTCGAGCTCACCGAAGACGAGTCGGGTGCTCGGGCCACCGCCCATCGGGCGCACGCGACGCAGCAGGGCCCGGATGCGGGCCGACAGTTCTTTCGGTGCGAAGGGTTTGGTGAGGTAGTCGTCGGCGCCCGCTTCGAGCCCGGCCACGATGTCGTGGGTGTCGGCTCGCGCCGTGACCATGACGATGGGCACGGCGCTGTTGCGCCGGATGCTGCGACACACCTCGAACCCGTCGATGCCGGGGAGCATGATGTCGATCAGCACGACGTCGGCGGGATTGCGTTGGAACGCCTCGATGGCCTCCTCGCCGCTGCTCGTCTCCTCGACGGTCCAGCCCTCGTCCTCGAGCGCGAGTTTGACTGCCGTTCGAATGCGCTCGTCGTCCTCGACGGTCAAGATCCGAGTGTCCACGTGACCATGATGCCCGACCGGGAGGGGTTCGGCGCGTCTCGGCCGGTCAGGAGTCGTCCGGTGGCCGGTGTTCGCGGTCGGCGCAGCGGGTCACGAGGTGGTGCAGGGATGGGTACAACGCTGGTGCGGTGACGAGTAGGCCGTCGGGTTCGCCGGGCATTCCGGGGAACGTTCCGCGGGTTGCGCCGGCTTCCGTGGCGATGAGTGCGCCGGCGGCGAGGTCCCATGGACTGAGGTACTGCTCGTAGTACGCGTCGAGTCGACCGCAGGCGACGAAGCACAGATCGACCGACGCGGCGCCGAGCCGGCGCAGGTCACGGACGTGGGGGAGCAGGCGTCCGGCGCGACGACCCTGGCGTTCGTGGGCGGCTCGCTGGTAGCTGAAGCCGGTGCCCACCAGCGCGGTGGCGACCTCGGTGAGCGACGAACAGCGGATCGGTCGCCCGTCGAGCGTCGCGCCGCCATCGCGCCGGGCCGCGAACATCTCGCTCAGGGCGGGCACGAACACGGCACCGACGAGGGCACCGTCGTCGTCCTCGGCGGCGATGGAGATCCCGTAGTTGGGGAGGCCGTACAGGAAGTTGGTGGTGCCGTCGATCGGATCGACGACCCAGCGCACGCCGGACGAGCCGTCGTGCGATGTGCCTTCTTCGCCGACGATGGCATCGAGCGGGCGGGCCGCGGTGAGCCGTTCGACGATCAGTCGTTCGGCGGCGGTGTCGAACACGGTCACCACATCGGTGGCACTGGACTTGGTCGCCGAGTCGGGTGTCCCCTCGGCGCGGCCGCGGTGCACGCAGCTCGCCCACCTCGCGTGCGATCGAGGTCGCCAGGTCCAAGAGCTCGTCGAGCAGTACGGGTGGTGTCGTCGTCATGGCCGGCGATCTTGGAGCTCGCGCCATTCGCCCATCGCCCGCAGGACGAGCACCACGACGATGGCGGTGCCACCCGCTGCGGCCAGGGCACCGATGAGCCCGCCGATGGACGTCGACGACGAGCAGTCGCCGGTGCACTGGACGTCGACCAGGGCCCAGCCGATCAGCCCGCCGGCCGCCCCCGCCACCACGATGGCGAGGAAGCCGAGCGTGCGCGCCAGTCGGGACGGGAGGGCCGACAGCGGTCGCCGGTCGCCGGCGCCGGGGGAGGCTCGGGGGGCACGGTCCGGCATCGTAGGCTCCGCGGCCGTGCGTGCCCTCGTCGTCGTGCCCACCTACAACGAAGCCGGCAACATCGAGTTGCTCCTTCGCCGGGTTCTCGCCGCGTTGCCCGACGCCGAGGTCCTGGTCGTCGACGATGCCAGCCCCGACGGCACGGCGGACCTGGCCGACAAGGTGGCCGAGGATCTGGGCCGGATCACCGTGCTGCGTCGCCCGGCGAAGTCGGGGCTCGCATCCGCGTACCGGGACGGCTTCGCCCACGGCCTGGCGATCGGTGCGCCGGTGCTGGTGCAGATCGATGCCGATCTGTCGCACGACCCGGCCAAGCTCCCGGCGCTGGTCTCCGCGGTCGAGCACGGCGTCGACCTGGCGTTGGGGAGCCGGTACGTCCCGGGTGGGACGATCCACGGCTGGCCGGCGCGGCGCCATTTCCTGTCGCGGTGGGGAAACCGCTACGCCGCAGGGATGCTCGGGCTGGCCGTGAACGACGCGACATCGGGGTTCCGGGCCTACGCGGCCGGCGCCCTGCCGGGGCTGCACCTCGACACACTCACGGCCGACGGCTACGGGTTCCAGGTGGAGATGACCCACCGACTGGTGCGCGGTGGGGGATCGATCGTCGAGATCCCCATCACGTTCGCCGATCGCGAGCGGGGCCACTCGAAGCTGTCGGGTGGAATCGTCAACGAGGCGCTGTGGCTGGTCACGAGGCTGGCGGTGAAGGACCTGTTTCGAACGTCCAGGTGGCGTCGGACGAGCTGAACACCCGGCGAACGAGTGTTCGTCGCGGGTAGGGTGAGGGTCGGTGACCCGCACGATCCTGCACGTCGACATGGACGCGTTCTACGTGTCGGTCGAACTGCGGCGTCGGCCGGAGCTCGTCGGGCGCCCGGTGGTGGTCGGCGGTACCGGACCGCGTGGCGTGGTGGCCGCCGCTTCCTACGAAGCACGGCGCTTCGGTGTCACCTCTGCCTTGCCGTCTGCAGTGGCCCGCAGGCGGTGCCCCGACGCTGTGTTCCTTCCGGGCGACCATCAGCTCTACGGCGAGGTGAGCGCCGAGGTGCACCAGATCTTCCGCTCGGTCACACCATTCGTCGAGGGCCTCGCGCTCGACGAGGCGTTCCTCGATGTGAGTGGTGCTCGAAGGCTGTTCGGCACGGGGGTCCAGATCGCCCACGACATCCGCGACCGCGTGAGCAACGAGCTCGGGCTGGTGTGCTCGGTCGGGGTCGCCCCGAACAAGTTCCTCGCCAAGCTGGCCAGCAAGGCGGCCAAGCCGGTCGCGTCGGCCGCCGGCGTGCGGCCAGGACCGGGCGTGGTGGAGGTGGTACCCGGCGGTGAGCTCGCCTTCTTGCATCCACTCCCGGTCTCGGCGATGTGGGGGGTCGGCCCGGCGACCCTCGAACGTCTGCAACGGCTCGGTGTGAGCACCGTCGGCGATCTGGCGGCGCTCGGCGAGCAGACCTTGGTGGCTTCGTTGGGTGCCGCCTCGGGTCGGCACCTGTTCCAGCTCGCCCGGGCGCACGACGATCGGGTGGTCGAGCCCGAGCGGGTGGCCAAATCGATCGGCCATGAGGAGACGTACCCGTACGACGTGTTCGATCCCGAGGTGTTGCGCACGCAGGTGGTCCGCCTCGCCGATGCGGTGGCGGGACGCCTGCGGGGCGCCGGGCTCGCCGCCCGCACGATCACCCTCAAGGTCCGCTACGCGGGATTCGACACCGTCACCCGCGCCAACACGGCGAGCGCACCGCTGACCACCGGTCCCGCCATCGCCGCAGCGGTGCTACCACTGCTCGCCGAGATCGATCACGGCCGGGGCATCCGCCTGCTCGGTGTCAGCGCCGCCAACTTCGCCGCGCCGGTCGAGCAGCTCAGCCTCGACGGCTTCGCGGACGCGGGCGAGCGGAACCTGAGCTCGCCGGGGATCGCCACGATCGAGCGGGCGTGGCACGAGGCGAGCTCGGCGATCGACGAGGTCAGATCGAGATTCGGTGCCGCCGCCATCGGGGTGACGAGCGCGCTGTCGCGGGGCACGAACCGCACCCGGGCGCCGGGCGCCCAGCCATGGGGACCCGATGCCGAGCCGTCCTCGCCTCCCGATGCCCCTCAGCTCGCGCCCCGTCCACCGGGCCCGGGCACCGCAAAGGACGAGCGCGCGTTGTGATCGTCACCGTTCCGTGGGAAGATGCGAACCCGTACCGCCCGTTCCTTTCCGGGATCAGGAGAACGCCCATGCCGCTCTCAGAGGACGAACAGCGCATTCTGCGGCAGATCGAGGAACAGTTCTACGAGAACGACCCCAAGTTCGCCCAGCACGTCGGCTCCGCGTCGCTGTACCGGCACGCGTTGCGCCGGGTCCGATGGGCGGTCGTGGGCTTGATCGTCGGGCTGGTGTTCCTGGTCGCCATGTTGCAGGTGCACTTCATGTTGTCGTTCCTCGGCTTCCTCGGGATGCTGGGGTGCGCCTTCATCATCGAGCGCAACCTGCGTACGGTCGGGCGGGTCGGCCTGCAGGACCTGGCGGGGGTCATGCGCAACCGTCGTCCGCTCGACGAAGCTCGCCTGCGCGACAAGTTCCGCCGCCAGTAGGCCGCCAACGCCCGCCGGGGCCGCCGGTCAGACCAGGCGAGGGTCGAGTCGCCGCCGGATCCGGTCGACGAAGGTCGACCGGCGGTACACGCTCTGGGTGAGCTCGGCGGCCAGGCGAGCGCTTTCCTCAGCGGCGTCGTCGGTCGGATCATGGGGGCCGTACGCCGCCACTGTCGTGAGCTCGGCGAGCCGGCGCACGGTGGTTCGCTCGACTCCAGTCATCCGCCACGCCCGTTCCGCATGCTCCACGGGGGTCTCGTCGCTGCGGCGGGGTGCGCCGGCGAATGCCATGGCCGTGCTCGCGTCACGCCACGAGGCGATCACCCGGTCGCTCGACGACGCCACTCTCGCGGCCCTTCGCGCCCGCACGACCGAGGGCATCGCCACCATCCACAACGCGAGACCGACCAGGATCGCCAGCACGAACACCACGATGCCGGGCGTTCCCCCGCTCCTGGCGCCGCCGGAGTTGGGCACCGTGGTCTCGCTGAACAGGCCGCCGTCGGAGTTCGGGTTGTCGCCGGCCACCGCAGGGTCGGGCTGCGAAACCGGTGCCGGGGTCGTCGGGGGGCCGCCCTGATCGCCGCTCCCGGCCTCGACGTCGTCGGGCGGGCCGGTGAGCACCCCGCCGGCCTGGGCAGCGGCGACGCCGGTGTAGGGCTCGGCCCCCGGCGCACCGCGGCCGGGGGTGGGTTCGAACAGCACCCACCCGATGTCCTCGAACCAGACCTCGGGCCACGCATGGGCGTGCTTGCCGCGCACGTGGAAGACGCCCTGGGGATCGACATCGCCGGGCGTGAAGCCGACGGCGACCCGCGACGCCAGTCCCAGTGACCGGGCGAACGCCGCGAACGTCCCGGCGAACTGCTCGCAGTAGCCCTCGCGCTGGTTCAGGAAGCTCTCCATGGCCCGATCGCTGTGGCCGCGGGGGACGTTCTGGTTGTACGTGAAGTTGGCGCGGAACCAGTTCTGGATGGCGAGCGCCTGGTCGTAAGCCGACCCTGCGCCGGCGGTGATGTCGACGGCCAGCTGGCGGAACGAGTCGGGGTAGTCCGATGGGAGCTCGAGGTACTCCTCTCCCGGGCCGGCCCCGGACTCCGAGCTCCTGAGCTGTTCGGGGGTCGCGGCGGGGAGCTCCGACACCACCGTGTAGTCGAGCCCCTCGAAGACGTCGCCGTTGTCCCGGATGATCGAGCCCGAGTCGGCATTGAACCGGAAGTCGACCGAGGCTTCGACGGCCGTTGGCCGGAACGCAGCCGGCAGCCAGATGTTTCCCAGCGCGGCGATCTCGATGTCCTGGCGGATGCCGGTGGCCTGGGCGATGCCGACCAGCTCGTTCTCGTCGTCGTACGTGCGGTTCTGGCGCCATTGGGAACCGTCGAACGCCTCGAGCGACGTGAGGCGCAAGTACGCCGGCTGGGTGGTGGTCACGGTGAAGAGCTCGACGTTGCTGCGGTTGACGAGGCGCGCCTGGATGTCGACGAGCGGGCTGATCACCTCGGTGCCGTCCCCCGAGCGGTGACGGGTGTCGATGAGCGCGTCGGCTTGCGCGCCAGGGAGACGGGGGCCGATGACCACGGCGAACAAGGCCGCGACCACCGCGATGCCGATGCCGCCCGCACCGAGCGCGAAGAGTCGAGCCGAGGATCCTCCACCGAGCCACGGTGCGCTCGCCTCGCTGTGGGCGGCACGAAGCAGCGCCACTGCCACGAACGCAGTGATGATCCACACCGCGGTAGCGGTGAGGCGAAGGCGGTCGTAGCCGAGCGACGAGGCCACCACGAACAGCAACCCTCCCGGGATCACCGCTTCGGCACGGCCATAGGCCCGAAAGGCGAACGCGTCGCTGACGTAGGCGATGATCGCGATCCCGAACGCGCACGAGATGCCGAATCCGCCTTCCGACGGCACCGGCGCCACGGTGACCCGGAACTGGCTCCACGAATCGGCAATGGCCTGCCACGTGGCGTCCCAGGTGGTCATGGTGGGGATCACGCCGAGGGCGGTGGTGTCGGCCTGGTAGATCGCGCTGACCACGATGGCGGTGACCGCGGCCGAGACGGCCGTGACCGTGGCCAGGTGCCAGTGGCGAATGCGCCCCACGAGGCCGACTGCGTGGATGGCGATCGCGATCGTGGCCATCCGCGGGAAGAACGACCAGTTGGGGAACACCCGGCAGAGGCCGAACGCGGTGGCCAGGGTCGAGGCGAGCAGTCCGAAGGTGGCTGCCAGCGCGAGGGGGGTGAGCGCTCGCTGCGCATCTCGCCGGCGGAGCGCGGGCGAGACCGCGGGGGAGCTGCGGTTGGGGAGTGTGAACGTGGAGGCGTTCATGCGATGGCCTCGCCGAGGACGATCCGGGTGGTTGGTTTGGCCGACCGGTTGTCGACCCCACCGCCTCCCGAATCGGCCGCTCCCACGAGCAGGTTCCACGCGCTCGACGAACGCGGCGTCGGTGGTCGCGTCGACCAGGAACACGCCGGGCGACGACCGGGGCAGCGGCGACGCGCACGCGATGGCCACTGTCGCGTCGGCGGATGCAGTGTTGCGCAGGGCACCGAGGAGTCCGGGTCCGATCTGGCCTCCGGCGAGTACCAGGAGTCCGCCCGACAGGCGCGTGCCGAGCTGTCCGAGGGTTCGGCCGGGCGCGGCGCCGGCGACCGGTTCGACCACCGCGAGGTGCTCCAGCAGCGGGTCGGTCCCCGCGGTCCCCGGAGTGTGGTCGAACCCGCCGGTGGTCAAGAAGCGGACATCGCGGCCTCCTTCGGCGGCGCTCACCACGATGCTGGTCACTGCCGTGACCGCTCGCTCGAAGGACTCGGGGGTGTGAGCCGCCGCGTCGAGGTCGAGCACCACCGTGAGGTTCCGCAGGCCGGCCACTTCGTTCTCGCGGACCTTCAACTCCTCGGACCGCGAGCTCGCCTTCCAATGGATGCGGCGCAGGTCGTCGCCGGGGGCGTAGTTGCGCAGGCTCCGGAACTCGTCCCCGCTGCGGCCGAGGGCCCGCATGCGCAGCTGCTGGCCGAGCGGGCCGCGGTCGGCACCGCTGCCCGGCACCGCCACCAGGTGCCACGCCGGCAGCACGGTGACCGAGGTCGACCCGGCTGCGTCGACGCGTGCGGCGAAGCCAGCCCGAGCACATCGCTGCGGATGAGCCGGAGGGGCCCCACGGTGATCCGGCCGCGCCGGGACGTGGGCAGGCGGTAGACGGCACGCGCAGTGGCTCCGCCGGCGAGCGGGGCGAGTTGCAGGCGGGCTCCCTGCGTGGTGGACACGGGGTCGCGGAGCCCGAGCATCGGCATCCGGAGCCGGGTTCGGTTGGCGACATGGAGTTCGACCCGGGCGGTCTCGCCGGCGTGAACTCGTCGGGGCGTCACCCGGCGAGCGACTCGTACCTTCACCGGCCGGAAGCGCACCGTGGCCACGGCGGCCGCGACCACGGCGACCAGGGCCGCGGCGATGACGAAGAGCTCCATGATGCCGAACATCCGGCCGGCCACGGCGATGAGCACGCTCCCGCCGAGCACCATCCATCCGGCCCGGGTCGGCATCGCTCAGCGAGCCTCGGAGACGATCGGGACGGGCACCGCCCTGAGGATCTCTTCGATCGCAGTTGTTCCGTTGAGCCCTTGGAGCTGGGCTTCGTGGCGCACGAGCACCCGGTGGGCGAGCACTGGGCGGGCCATCGCCTTCACGTCGTCCGGCGTGGCGAAGCGTCGACCTTTCGCCGCGGCATGCGCCCGAATCGCTCGCGCCAGCTGCAAGGTCGCCCGGGGAGAGAGTCCGAGGGCGAGCGCAGGGTGGCGGCGGCTCGTCTCGGCGAGATCGACCAGGTAGCCCTTGAGGGCCGGCGCGATGTGAACCTGCTTGACGGCGTCGTTCATCGCCAGCACGTCGTCGGCGCTGCACACCGGGCTGATCTGCGAGAGCGTCTCGTGGGCGCCCATCGAATCGAGGATCGCCAGTTCGGCGTCGCGTGAGGGGTAGCCGAGCGAGAGGCGCACGAGGAACCGGTCGAGCTGGCTCTCCGGCAGTCGGTAGGTACCTTCCTGCTCGATCGGGTTCTGGGTGGCGATCACCATGAAGGGTGGCTTGAGCCGATAGGTGCGGCCGTCGGCGGTGACCTGACGCTCCTCCATCGCTTCGAGCAGCGCGGACTGCGTCTTCGGCGACGCTCGGTTGATCTCGTCTGCGAGCACGATGTTGGCGAACAGCGGGCCGGGTTGGAACTCGAAGGTCTCGTTCGAGCGTTGCCAGACGCTCACGCCGACGAGGTCGGTCGGGAGGAGGTCGGGCGTGAACTGGACCCGTTTCCACGTGCACTCGACCGATGCCGCCAGGGCCTTGGCCAAGCTGGTCTTGCCGACGCCGGGAACGTCCTCGACCAGCAGGTGTCCCTCGGCCAACATGCAGATGAGCGCCAACTCCACGGCATCGGGCTTGCCTTGCACCACCCGCTCGACGTTGTCGGCGATGGCTCGGAACACATCGGCGAAGTTGCGGGTGGTGACTGAAGGCGCGGCACTCACGGCCGACACCGTAGACGTCGCGGTCCGGAGCCGACGTTCACAGCCCCTGATCGCCTCGGGTTGTTCGCTAGCGTTTCTCCCCATGCGGCCGATCTGCACCACGGAGAGGACGGGCTCCCGAATCACCACCGGGGTCATGGTTCCTCGCGGGGAGACGACCGTCGGGCGTCGCGACAGGCGGGGGTGTCGATGAGGTGGCTGACTGTGGTGATCGCAGTGGTCCGTCGACCTTCTCTGTGGGGAACTGCGGCGCGTCAGACCGTGCGGCTCGCGCCGGCGGGGTGGTGGCGACAGGCGCCCTTCCTGCCGGTCCCGGGCGACGAGTACCTCCGGTTCCGGATGCAGACCCAGTACGGCGATCCCGAGCATCGGCCGGATCCCGGCGATGTGGTGGACTATCTCGCATGGTGTCGTCGGTGGGATCGCACGGTGAGCGCGAAGTGAGACGGAGACCGAAATCCATCGATCCGGCTCCGTCCGTTCGGTAAGGGTTTCCCCGTGCGAAGCGCGCTCGTCCTCAACGCGACCTACGAGCCGCTCAGCATCGTGCCGGCCCGCCGAGCGGCCTGCCTGGTCCTGGCCGACAAGGCCGATCTGATCCACGACGACGGCACGGCGCTGCACTCCGCTCGGCTCACCCTGGCCACCCCGACGGTCATTCGGTTGCGATACGTGGTGAAGGTGCCGTACCACCGGGCCACCTCGCTGTCGCGGCGAGCGGTGTTCGCCCGCGACGATCATCGGTGCCAGTACTGCGGCGCCCATGCGGACTCGATCGACCACGTCTTTCCCCGTTCACGTGGCGGCCCCCACACGTGGGAGAACGTCGCTGCGGCCTGCCGACCGTGCAACCTCCACAAGCGCGATCGCACGCCCGATGAGGCGGGGATGCACCTCCATCGCCTACCGCGGGCGCCGCGAGAACTGGCGTGGGTGGTGATCGCGATCGGCCGGGTGCCCGAGGACTGGAAGCCCTACCTCGCTCGCGCCAGCTGACGCTCCCCAGCCCATGCGCCCGGACCCTGCGCCCGGACCCTGCGCTCTGACTGCGCCCGCTCACCCGGCTGTCCGCGACCATGACCCGAGCCAGCTGAACCGGCTCGGACCGCCCGATGGACGCGAGATCGTCGGCAGCGTCGACTGATCTCGCGTCCGTCGGGGCCGCTGGGCCGGGCCGGTACCCTCGACGACGTGAGCTGGGCCGTCGAACGCTGGCGGGGAACGGCGGGCGAGTTCCACGGGCGGGAGATCCCGGAGCGGGTCGAGCGGTCGGTGTGGGTCTTCGACGTCGACCGCCCGGCGCTGGTGCTCGGTTCGACCCAGCCGCTCGACCACGTGGATCACGAGGCGTGTGCGGCGGCAGGGGTCGACGTCGTGCGGCGGCGGAGCGGCGGTGGAGCGGTGCTGCTCGAGCCGGATCGGACGCTGTGGGTCGATGTGGTGCTGCCTGCGGGTGACCCCGAGTGGCTCGACGATGTCGGTGCGGCGACCTGGTGGCTGGGCGACGTCTGGGCCGCGGCCCTGCGGGCGCTGGGGGTCGCACATGCCGAGGTGCACCGCGGCCCGCTCGTGACCAACGCATGGTCGCGCCAGGTCTGCTTCGCCGGCATCGGTCCCGGTGAGGTGACGGTGGGGAGCGCCAAGGCAGTCGGCATCTCACAGCGGCGGACCCGCACCGCCGCCCGATTCCAGACCGCCCTGGTGTTGGAGTGGGCCCCCGACACCCTCGTCCCCCTACTGGCGGCGCCCCGGCCCACCGCAGAACAACTCCGGGAAGTGGTCCATGCCGTGGGCGTGCCCCCCGACCGAGCGCTCGATGCCCTGCTCGAAGCACTCACCGCGCGTCGCTGACACCTCCTCGCGAGTTATCCCCCGGGGTTTCCACAATCTGTGAGTTATCTCGCGCGCTTGGTGGTAGGTCGTTCGATCTAGATAGACCCCAAAATGGCGCGAAGTGGGGAAAGGTGGTTGACGGTGGGGGTGTGTGGGGGGCAGAGTGGGGACTCGTGGGGCGGTGAGGCGGTGGATAACACCGAAAGTCGTCCTGCGAAGTCGGGCCCGATCACTCCAGAGCGGACCCGAGGAGTTCCGAGGCAGGGAACAGGAAGGACGAGGTACGAACGGTGTTCGTCGGTCGGCACGACCGCCAGCTCGACCCCAAGGGTCGACTGGCGTTGCCCTCGACGTACCGCCCGCGCTTCGAACCCCGCTGCTACCTCGCTTTCGGACAGGACGGTTGCATCGACGTCCTGACAGCCGAGGGATTCGAGGAGGTGGCGAGCGAGATGATGGACAAGGTGAAGCGGGGCGACATGACCCGCGCCGAGCAGCGTGCGCTCGCCGCCAACGCGGTCGAAGCGACCATCGATGGCCAAGGCCGCATCACCATCGACCCTAAGCTGCGCGAGTTCGCCGGCCTGGAGCTCGACACCAAGGTCGTCGTCGCCGGCTCGTTCGACCGCGTCGAGCTCTGGAACCCGGCGAAGTACGACACCCAGATGGACCAGGGAGGCGCCCTCATCCGGGGCGCCGCACAGTGAACGAGAGGAGGACCGAGGACACGACACACGTATCCGGCGACGTTCCGCCCACCCGCAGTTCTCCGGTCAGCAAGATGGACAGCCCCTACTCCGCCCGCTTCCGTCTCGCTCGTACCGGGGAGAAATCCCGGCAGCATTCGCTGACCGGAGGGCTGCAGATGGGCGGGGCGCGCGAAGCGCCCGCAGCACTCCCCATTCGTCCCCACCTCACTCCAACTCACGTCGTCGTCCTCCGGGAGCCGACGTGACGGAGACGGGGAACGAGTTCCTCCACCGGCCGGTCATGGCCGACGAGATCGTCGAGATCTTCGCCCAGGTGCCGCCTGGGGTGTTGGTCGACATGACGCTCGGGGGAGGCGGCCACTCGGCGCTCCTGCTGGCGAATCGTCCTGACTGCACGTTGGTCGGGATCGATCGGGACCCCGCAGCACTCGAGGCCGCCGCCTCGAAGCTGGCGCCCTTCGGGGACAGGGTCACGCTTCGTCACGCCCGGTTCGATCACCTCGCACACGTCATGACAGACCTGCAGATCACCGAAGTCTCCGCTGTGTTGTTCGACCTCGGGGTCTCGTCTCCACAACTCGACCGCGCCGAGCGGGGCTTCTCGTACCGCACTGCCGGCCCGCTCGACATGCGGATGGACACGACCGAACCCTGGAGCGCGGCCGACATCGTCAACGGCTACTCCCGAGAAGCACTGACCCGCATGCTGCGGGTCCATGGCGACGAGCGTTTCGCCGCTCGGATCGCAGCCGCCATCGTGGCTGCCCGACCGATCCACGACACCGCTCAGCTCGCCGAGATCGTTCGGGCCGCGATCCCTGCCGCGACCCGGCGAACCGGTGGCCATCCGGCCAAGCGCACCTTCCAGGCGATCCGCATCGAGGTCAACCGCGAGCTGGAGATCCTGCCCGATGCGCTCGGCCAGGCCATCGAGGCCCTCACGCCCGGCGGACGGCTCGCCGTGCTGTCGTACCACTCGGGCGAAGACCGCCTGGTGAAGGCCGCGTTCCGGGCGGCCGCGACTGGCGGGTGCCGGTGCCCGGCCGGCCTCCCGTGCGTGTGCGGCGCCGTCCGAACGGTGCGCATCGTGCGGCCCGAACACCGCGAGCCGACCCCGGCCGAGCGGGCGAGCAACCCCCGATCCGAGTCGGCCCGACTCCGAGCCGCGACCAAGATCGGCGACTGACATGGCCGGCGCCGCCGCGACCCGGACCAATGCCACGCTGCGCGCCGTCTGGGACGGTGCGCGCTCGGAGGCCGTCGCTCGACGGACGCGCCCCGAACCGCTGCGGGCGCCGACCAGGGCTCCCCGGCTCATCGTCGTGCCGCGCCGCCGGCGTACCGCCAGCGTGGCGGCCGGCGCATTCGTGATCGTCTTCTTCTTGATGCTCGCGGTCGTCGCCTTCCAGACCCAGCTGGCCCAGAACCAGCTGGAGTTGGACCGTACCGAGCAGAAACTCGAGATCGAACGGTCCCGGACCCGCGACCTGCGTCGCGACAGCGCCTCGTTGCGAGCGCCCGAGCGGCTCGCTGCCGAGGCCCAGAAACTGGGCCTCGTCCCCACCTCGTCCCGAGACTTCCTCGTGATACCCGCTGAGGTGTTCGCCCTCGTCGACGTCGCCGCCGGGGATGCCCTCGACGACGTCATGACTCGAGCGAGCGACGCCTTCCGCGACTACCAGGAGACGAAGCAACTCGTGACAGGAGAGGTGCCGTGACGCAACGCCGGACTCGGACCCACGGTCCGTCGGCACGACAGCTCGCCAAGGGAACCGGACCGGGCCGTCCGGCCGCGCCCCGCCCGCGGTCGGCTCCGAAACAACGAAACGGCACGCCGACCCGCACCAGGAACGCCCCGGCACCGAGCCGCCGTCCGGCAGCCCGGGCCGGCGACCGCGCCCCCGCCCGTCAGCACGCCGCCCGCCCGGCTCGGGTCGCCGCCGCGCCGGCCCCGCCGTTGACGCGGCGACTCCTCCAGGCCCCCGGTCGTCGACCGGCGTCGATCTGGCGTGCCGGTCGGCCCCGCCGCCGCCTGCTCGTGATCTTCGGGGTGGTCGGCCTCGTGTTCGCCGGACTGATCGGGCGGGTCGCCATGCTGCAGACCGCGGAAGCCCAGCAGTTCGTCGACTTCGGACTTCAACAGCGCACCAAGGACGAAGTCATCACCGCCGATCGCGGCATCATCTTCGATCGCAACGGCGAGGAACTGGCCATCTCGGTGCCCGCGACCACCTTCTACGCCAACCCTCAGCGGGTGCTCGACCCGGTGGCCACCGCGTCGGCCTTGGCGCAGATGTTGCAGCTCGCCGAGGCCGAGGAGCTCAACCTCGCGACCGATCTGGCGAAGGACAACAAGTTCGTCTACGTCGCCCGGCAGGTCGACGCGGACACCGCGAAGGTGATCCAGGATCTCGAACTCCCCGGCATCGGATGGTACGACGAGCCCCGCCGGGCAGCTCCGGCCGGCGATCTCGCTCGCGGGGTGGTCGGGCGCACCGACACCGACGGCAACGGCATCTCCGGGCTCGAGAAGCAGTACGACAGCCTGCTCAACGGCACTCCCGGGCGGTTCGTCCGTGAGGTCGACGAGGACGGCCGGTCGATCCCCGGTGGCAAGCGTGAGATCGAGGCGGCGATCCCCGGTGACGACCTGGTCCTGACGATCTCGCGTCCGATCCAGTACCAGGCGGAGCAGGCGCTGATCGAGCGAGTCGCGCTGTTCGGCGCGCGCGGTGGCACGGCGATCGTGATGAACCCCAGCACCGGTGAGCTCTACGCCAACGCCAGTGTTCGGCTCGACGAGGAGACGGGGGAGTACCACGTCACCTCCGCCAACATCGCCGCAGTCGATGCCTACGAGCCGGGCTCGGTCTCCAAGGTCATCACCGTCGCGGCCGCCCTGAACGAGAAGTCGGTCACTCCCGACACCTGGTTCGACGTGCCGTGGCGCAAGAAGTTCTACGACCTGTTCCTCTCGGACGCTGAGCAGCACCCGACCGTGTCGATGTCGGTCGCCCGGATCCTGGCGAAGTCGTCGAACATCGGGACGATCTTCATCTCCCAGACGATCGGGCTCGCCAAGCAAGAGGCCTACATGCGGGCCTTCGGTTTCGGCTCGGTGTCCGCGCTCGACTTCCCGGGCGAGTCGCGGGGCATCTTCCGCTCGCACACCGAGTGGCAGGGCACCGAGAAGGTCACCGTGGCCTACGGGCAGGGCGTGGCCGCCACCGCGCTGCAGCTGATCGGTGCCGTCAACACCATCGCCAACAATGGCCAGTACGTCGACCCCAAGCTGGTGAAGGCCACGATCGACGCAACTGGCGAGCTCAACGAGGCCCCGCCGTCGTCGACCCGTGAGGTGATCTCCCCCGAGACCGCCCAGACGATGAACGTGCTGATGCGAGACGTCGTGTGCGCCGGGACCGCCTCCCAGGCCAAGCTCCCGGGCTACACCATCGCCGGCAAGACCGGCACCGGGTACAAGGCCCAGGCCAACGGCACGTACTTCACCGAGGACGGCCGCCGGGCGTACTACGCCTCGTTCGTGGGGTTCCTCCCCGCCGAGAACCCGCAGGTCACCATCCTCGTGTCGATCGATGAGCCACCGGCCGACGGCGACCACTTCGGCGGCAACACCGCCGCGCCGACCTTTGCTCGCATTGCCGAGGCCGCCGTGCACGAACTGGCCATCCAACCTCCGACCGCCACTGGCGGGTGCCCGGAAGGGTGACCGATGGCGGAGCGAACCCTCGCGCAACTCCTCGCCGAAGCGCGAGTCCGGATCGGGGGGAGCGGAGCGGACACACCGCTGCCCGCCGAGCTCTTCGGCGACCCGTCCGTCGTCGGCCGGTCGATGACCGTCGACTCACGAGATGTGGCCGAGGGATCGGTGTTCGCATGCGTCACGGGCGGCCGCTTCGACGGCCACGACTTCGCGGCTCGAGCGGTGGAACAGGGCGCGGTCGCGCTGGTCGTGGAGCGCCGCCTCCCGCTCGACGTTGCCCAGATCCTGGTGCGTGACGTGCGCTCGACGGTCGGGCCGCTCGCCGCGTCGCTGTACGGGCATCCGAGCGAGGCGATGCTCACGGTCGGCGTGACCGGCACGAACGGCAAGACGACGACCAGCCACCTGCTCGCCGCGGTCCTGCAGCATGCCGGGTACCGCACCGCGGTGTTCGGGACGCTGTCGGGTCGATTCACGACGCCGGAAGCCCCCGAGCTCCAGGCTCGCCTGGCCGAGGCGCGCGACTCGGGGACACAGGCCGTCGTGATGGAGGTCTCGTCGCACGCGCTCGCACTGCACCGGGTGGATGGCACCCGGTTCGCGGTGGCGGTGTTCACCAACCTGGGCCGGGATCACTACGACTTCCACGGCACCGAGGAGCGCTACTTCGCGGCCAAGGCCCGGCTGTTCACGCCGGAGCTGAGTCGGCTCGGCGTGGTGAACCTCGACGATGTCCACGGCCGGCTGCTCGCCGACGTCGGGGCGATCCCCACGGTCGGGTACTCGATCGCGAGCGTCGAGGGGCTCGAGGCCGACACCGCCTCGCATCGTTACCGGTGGCGGGAGCGAGACGTCGTCGTGCCACTCGGTGGTCGGTTCAACGCCGAGAACTCCGTGGCCGCCGCGACGGCGGCGATGGAGCTGGGGCTCTCGTTGGATGCGGTTGTCGCGGGGCTCGCCGCAGCGGGTCCGGTCCCTGGACGGTTCGAACGCATCGATGCCGGTCAGCCGTTCTCGGTGGTGGTCGACTACGCCCACACTCCCGACGGACTCCGTCTCGCCCTGGCCGCCGCCCGCGAGGCGGCCGCCGGCAGCCGAGTCATCGTGGTGTTCGGATGCGGCGGCGATCGTGATCGGGAGAAGCGTCCGCAGATGGGCGCGGCCGCATCGGCGGCGGATCTCGTGGTGGTCACCTCCGACAATCCGCGCTCGGAGGATCCTGCGGCGATCATGGCATCCATCATCGAGGGGGTGCCCGAGGAGTACCGTGCTCGGGCCATGTCTGAGCCGGATCGCCGGGCCGCCATCGCGGTCGCACTCGCTGCGGCAGAGCCGGGCGACGTCGTGCTCGTCGCCGGCAAAGGTCACGAGACGACCCAGACCACCGGAACCACCGTCGTGCCGTTCGACGACCGCGCCGTGGTGCGCGCACTGCTGGAGAACCCGACGTGATCGCCCTCATGATCTCGGGAGCCGTCGCCATGGCGGTCTCCTTGGTTCTCACCCGTTTCCTCATCGGGTTCTTCCGCGACCGCGGCAAGGGCCAACCGATCCTCGGCAAGGAAGACCACGGGCCCGAGCACCAGCACAAGGCGGGCACCCCCACGATGGGCGGTCTCGCCATCGTCGTGGCCGCGTTCATCGGGTGGTTCGTGGCCCACGTGCGAAGAGGTCTTCCGTTCTCGGATCAAGCGATGGTGGTGTTCTTCGCGGTCTTGGTGATGGCGACCCTCGGGTTCCTCGACGACTACCTGAAGGTGCGCAAGGGTCACAACCGCGGCCTGTTCTGGAAGAAGAAGGGCTACATCACCTTCGTCATCAGCGTCGGGCTGGCCTGGTTGCTCGTGACGGTCTCCGACGTCCAGACCACCATCTCGTTCACCCGGGCCGATTCGCCGGGTTGGGAGCTTCCGTGGTGGGTGTGGATCTTCTGGGCGGGGTTGATCATCTTCGCCACCACCAACGCGGTGAACGTGACCGATGGCCTCGATGGCCTCGCGGGCGGCTCTGCGCTCCTGGCGTTCCTCGCGTTCACCGTCATCGCCTACTGGGCGTTCCGCAACCCGTCGATCTATCCCGACGTCGTGAACCCGCTCGACATCGCCGCCATCGCGGTGGCCTTCGCGGGCGGGTGTGCCGGCTTCCTCTGGTACAACGCGGCGCCGGCGCGGATCTTCATGGGCGATGTCGGCGCGCTCGGCATCGGCGCGTCGCTCGCTCTGCTCGCGCTCACCACGAACACCCAGCTGCTGTTGCCGCTCTTGTGCGGTATCAACGTGGTGGAGATCGGCTCGGTCGCCGTCCAGATGGGGTACTTCAAGGCCTCGGGCCGCAAGAAGCGCCTGTTCAAGATGTCGCCCATCCACCATCACTTCGAGCTCTGCGGCTGGCCCGAGACCACGGTGATCATCCGGTTCTGGTTGCTCGCCGGCATGTTCGTGGCCGGGGCCCTCGCCATCTTCATCGCCGACTTCACCCGGTTGGAGGGCGGCCTGTGAGCGCGGCGCTCGTCTACGGCTTCGGCGTCGCCGGCCTGGCCACCGCCCGGGCACTGCAGCAGCGCGGGTGGGAGGTGATCGTCGCGGATGACCGACCGGGGGACACCTCGGCCGACACGGCGGCCGTGCTCGGGGTGCCGTACGTTGTGGCCCCTGACGCAGCCGATCTCTCCCGCCTGCTGGACCGGGTCGAGTTGCTCGCTCCCAGTCCCGGGGTCCCCGAACGACACCCGGCGATCCTCGCCGCCGCCGCCAGCGACCTGCCGATCCGCAGCGAGATCGATCTGGCCTGGGAGTGGGAGCAGTCGAGACCCGGTGGCGCCCGCCCGATGCTGGCGATCACCGGCACCGACGGTAAGACCACCACGACGCTGATGGCGGTGGCGATGCTCCGGGCGTCCGGTCTGCGCGCGATCGACGCCGGGAACACCGACACCCCGCTGGTCGCGGCGATCGACGACGACACGCTCGACGCCTTCGTCGTCGAGTGCACCAGCTTTCGGTTGGCCTGGACGACGTGTTTCCGGCCCCGGGCTGCCGCATGGTTGAACCTCGCTCCCGACCATCAGGACTGGCACGCGTCGATGCAGACCTACACCGACGCCAAGGCGCGCCTCTGGCGTTTCCAGCACTCCGACGACACCGCCATCGGGTTCGCCGACGACCCCGCGGTGATGGACCAGCTCCGGCGGGCTCCGGCCCGACAGCTCACCTTCGGGCTCCGCGACGCCGACTACCGGTTGGAGAGTGGCTCCCTCGTGGGCCCGGCCGGCATCATCGCCGAAGCCGCCGGCATGCGCCGGTCCTTGCCCCACGACATCACCAACGCCCTCGCAGCGAGCGCGCTGGTGCTCGAGAGCGGGCTCGGCGCGCCGGCCGCGATCGCCGAGGCACTGCACCACTTCGAGGGGGCGCCCCACCGGATCCAGTTCGTGCGGGAGCTCGACGACGTGCGCTACTTCGACGACTCCAAGGCCACCACGCCGCACGCTGCGCTCACCGCCATTCGGGCCTTCGAGCACGTGGTGCTCATCGCCGGAGGCAAGAACAAGGGGCTCGACCTGGCGCCGATGGCGAGCTCACCCGAGCGGCTGCGCGCCGTCGTGGCGATCGGCGCGGCGTGCGACCTGGTGGCCGACGCCTTCGCAGGCACGTGCCCGGTCACTCCGGCGAGCTCGATGACCGAAGCCGTCGCCGCCGCGCGCGACGCCGCCGAACCCGGCGACGTCGTCCTGCTGTCGCCCGGGTGCGCCAGCTTCGACTGGTACAGCGGCTACCCCGAACGAGGCGAGGACTTCGCCCGACGGGTCCGCGAGCTTCCGAGCCCCCGGCGGGGCCGACCGAGTCCAGATCCGTCCGCACCGACCGCCGATGCGGCGAGCGACCGCAGCACGAAGGAGCTCTCATGAGCCGCTCGACGACGATGGTGGACGACGAGCGTCGGCTGCAGAAGCGCGACGCGACCCGGCGACGCAGCAGCCAGCGCCGCCCCGCCGCGATCTCCCGCCGCGCCGAGGACCCGCCCGTCGCGTACTACATCATCGCCTCCATCGTGGTGGTGCTGACGCTGCTCGGGTTGGTGATGGTGCTGTCGGCGTCGTCGATCACCTCGTTCCAGTCCGGGCGGTCTCCGTGGCGCTACTTCTCCCGGCAGGCCCTCTGGGCCGGATTCGGAGCGCTCGCCCTCGTGATCACGATGCGCGTGCCGTACGAGCGGTGGCGCCGCTGGGTGCTGCCGATCCTGGTGGGTGCCTTCGTGATGATGACCCTGCCGTTCATCCCTGGCATCGGAGTGTCGGTCAACGGCGCTCGGGCCTGGGCCCAGGTGGGCCCGATCGGCTTCCAGCCGTCGGAGTTCCTCAAGATCGCCGTGCTGCTCTACTGCGCCGACCTGCTGACCAAGCGAGCCCACGCGATGCACGTCGTGAAAGCGACCCTGTGGCCGTGCTTGATCGTCCTCGGAGTCTCGGGGGCGTTCCTCATGGCCCAAGGTGACCTCGGCTCGGCCATCGTGCTGGGCTCGATCGTGCTGGCCATGGCCTTCATCGCCGGCACCCCGCTCACCCCGCTCGCCGGTGTCAGCGGCGTGATGGGGCTCGTCACGCTCGGATTCGTACTCAGCACCGAGTACCGGCGCGACCGGTGGACCGCGTTCCTCGATGTCGTCAAGCATCGCGACGACAAGGGGTACCAGGTCCTGCAGAGCATGATCGGCATCGCCGACGGTGGGCTCACCGGGGTCGGGATCGGCGCCAGCCGGGCCAAGTGGGGCTACCTGCCGCTGGCCCACTCCGACTTCATCTTCGCCATCATCGCCGAGGAGCTCGGTCTGGTCGGGGTGGTCGCAGTGCTGGGGTCCTTCCTGTTGCTCGCGTTCTTCGGCATCCAGGTCGCGCTGGCGGCGGCCGATCGCTTCGGCATGCTGATCGCCGGTGGCGTCGACGGCATGGCTGTGCGTGCAGGCGATCATCAACGTCGGCGGCGTCACCGCCACGATGCCGCTCACCGGGCTCACGTTGCCGTTCTTGTCGTTCGGCGGGAGCTCGCTGCTGTCGACCATGATCGGCGCCGGCCTGCTGTTGAACGTCGCTCGCACGTCGCGATGACCGCGGCGGCGAGCCCGCCCGGTGTTCGCCGTGGTGACGGGCGGCGGTACGGCCGGCCACGTGCTGCCGGCGCTGGCGATCGCCGAGGGCCTGGTCGAGCGTGGCCATCCGACCGCCTCGATCCACTACGTCGGAGCCAAGAGGGGCATCGAGACCCGCCTCGTGCCGCCCACCGGCCATCCGTTCACCCTGCTGCCCGTCACCGGCCTGCAACGCCGCTTCACCCTGGCGAACGCGACGATGCCCCTCCGGCTCGCCCACTCGGTCGGGGAGGCCTGGCGCCTGCTCGGCCGGCTCCGTCCGGCGGTCGTGGTGTCGGTCGGCGGGTACGCCAGCCTGCCTGCGGTGATCTCGGCGCGCCTGCGGCGCATTCCGGTGGTGGTGGTGGTGTACGACAAGCGGCCCGGCCAGGCGAGCCGGTTGGCGGCACGCTTCGCGGCGGCATGCGCCGTGGCGTTCGACGGTGTGCGAGCTCCCCAACGCCCGCCCCACGGGGGCACCGTTGCGGCGATCCGTCCTCCGGCTCGACCCGGCCGTGGACGGACCGGCCGCCCGCGACGTGCTCGATCTTCCCGGCGACCGGTTCGTCGTCACGGTCACCGGAGGCTCGCAGGGATCGGGGGCCCTCAACGCGGCGGTGGCGGAGCTGGTCGCCGAGGCCGAGGGGCGGCGCGATCTCGCCGTGCGCCACGTCGTGGGTGAGCGGTTCGTTTCCGGAACATCGCCCGCTCGGGACGGCCGAGACGGCATCCTGTATCAGGTGATCGGCTACGAGGACCGCCTCCCGCTCGTCTACGCGGCATCCGACCTGGTGGTCGGGCGGGCCGGCGCGGGCACGGTCTGTGAACTGGCGGCGATCGGCGTCGCGTCGGTGCTCGTCCCGTGGCCCGGGGCCGCCGAGGACCACCAGACCGACAATGCCCGCACGCTGGCCGATGTGGGCGCGTCGATCCTGCTGCCCGAGCCTGAACTGAGCGGTGCGCGGCTGGTCGAGATCGTCGACGAGCTGATCGCCGACCCGGATCGCCGCCGCGGCATGGCCCGGGCCGCACGGGCCGCGGGCGAACGCCACCGCAGCCCGTCGCTCGTCGACCTGATCGAGGAGGTGGCAGGTGGTGCATGACGCCGCCCCGGGCTCCGGCACCCTCGCGCCCCGCTCGCCCCCCTCGATCTCCGTCGGCCCGGCCGCTATCACATCGTCGGCGCCGGGGGGCCGGGCATGAGCGCCATTGCCCTGGTCCTGGCCCAGATGGGCCATCAGGTGTCGGGCAGCGACCTGCGACACCTGCCGATCCTCGACCACCTCCAAGCCGCCGGGGTCGAGATCATGATCGGCCACGACCGCCAGCACGTCCACGGTGTCGATGCCGTCACGTACTCCACGGCCATCCCAGCCCACAACATCGAGCTCCTCGAGACGGCCGAGACCGGCGGAACCCTGCTGCGACGGGCGGGGATGTTGGCGTCGATCTGCGCCCGTTCGAAGGCTCTCGGCGTGGCCGGCACGCACGGCAAGACGACGACCAGCTCGATGCTCATGATGGTGTTGAGCGAGGCCGGACTGGCCCCCGGGTTCGTCATCGGGGGCCAGGTCGCCGATGTCGGCACCGGCGCGCGCTGGACAGGGAGCGACTGGTTCGTGGTCGAGGCCGATGAGAGCGATCTCACCCACCTCGAGCTCCCGCTCCACGGGACCATCCTCACCAACGTCGATGTCGACCACCTCGAGCACTACGGCACGTTCGAGGCCATCGTCGACGGTTTCGAGCGCTACCTGCGCCAGGTCCCGGGCCCGAAGGTGGTCTGCGGGGACGACCCCCACTGCGCCCGCTTCGCCCGCACCCTCGGCGCCGAATCGGGGATCGTCACCTACGGCACGGGCGATGGCGCCGACTACCAGGCGGTGGAGGTCTCGGCCGGCGCCGGGTCGTGGAGCTTCGACGTGGTGGCGCGAGGGGCGATGGTCGGCTCGGTCCACCTGCCGCTGCGGGGCATCCACAACGTGCGCAACGCGCTCGGAGCACTCGCCATGGCGCTCGAGCTCGGCGTTCCGTTCGAGGTCGCCGCCCGGGCCTTGGGACGATTCGGCGGGGTCGCCCGCCGGTTCGATTTCCGTGGTCAGGTCGACGGGATCACGTTCGTCGACGACTACGCCCACATCCCGAACGAGATCGCCGCCGTGCTCGACGCGGCTGCCACCTCGGGCGACGACTGGCAGCGGATCGTCGCAGTGTTCCAGCCCAATCGCTATCGACGCATGGCCGTGCTGTCGCCGGAGTATCGCGACGCGTTCGCCAGCGCGGATGTGGTGGTGCTCACCGAGATCTACCCGTCCGGCGACGTCCCGATCCCTGGCGTGACGGGAAAGTTGGTGGTCAACGCAGTCGTCGACGCTCATCCCGAGGCCCGCGTGGTCTGGCTCCCGAAGCGTTCCGAGCTCGTCGAGTTCCTCGCCGGTGAGCTCCGGACCGGTGACGTGTGCATCTCGATGGGATGCGGCGACATCGTGTCGTTGCCCGACGAGGTCCAGCACCTGCGACGGGCGAGGTCCGAGCGGTGATGGCGGAGACCGCCGGCGCGGGAGCCGACGATCTCCTCGACCGTCTGGCCCGAGCAGCCGTGCTGTTGGGCGACCTCGTCGACATCGGTGTCCCCCTCGCTCCCCTCACGACCTACCGCGTCGGTGGCGCCGCGGCGCTGTTCTGCGCCCCCCGGAGCTTCGAGCATCTCCAGCAGATCGCCACGGTCATCGAGCTCACCCGCATCCCGGTGCTGATCGTCGGGCGCGGATCGAACCTGCTCGTCGCCGATGCCGGTTTCTCCGGCCTGGCGATCAGCCTGTCGAACCTGGGTGAGGACCTCGCCATCGACGGAGTCCACGTGACCGCGGGCGCAGCGGTTCCCCTGCCGGTGGTCGCTCGACGCACGGTTGCCGTGTCGCTCACCGGGTTGGAGTGGATGGTGGGCGTCCCCGGCTCGATCGGCGGTGCCGTGCGGATGAATGCGGGCGGCCACGGTTCCGATGTCGCGACCAACCTGGTGCACGCCGAGTTGTTCGACCTGCGTTCGGCCATCCGCGACGTGGTGCCCATCGAGCGGCTGGGGTTGCGATTCCGCGGTTCGGGACTGGCCGACCACCAGCTGGTGTTGCGCGCCCGGTTCGTGCTCGAGCCCGGCGACCGGGCCACGTCGGAGCAGGAGCTCGCCGAGATCGTCCGCTGGCGCCGCGAGAACCAGCCGGGCGGGCAGAACGCCGGATCGGTGTTCGTCAACCCGATCCCGGGGCAGCTGCCGGCCGGCCGCCTGATCGACGAACTCGGGCTGCGGGGCATGCGCATCGGCTCGGCGCGCGTGTCGGAGAAACACGCCAACTTCATCCAAGCCGACGAAGGTGGCCGGGCCGCTGACGTGCGGGCCGTGATGGACGAGGTTCGTGTGCGGGTGCTCGACGCGACCGGGTACGAGTTGCGCAGCGAGATCCGCCTCGTCGGGTTTCCCGACTCCGAGAGCGCTACGGCGGGGGTCGAGTTGTGAAGCGGCGCAGGTCGAAGTCCAGCGAACCGGAGCTTCCCAATGCCGAGCCGCGCATCGAAGTCGTCGAAGGGGTGCGTCTCGTGCCCGCTCGGACGCCGGACGGCCCTGGTTCCGCGTCCCCGCCTGACGATGTGCTCGACGACGACTTCTCGGTCACCGCGGCGCTCGGCCTGCCGCGCGTCGTCCCGATCGACACCGACCCGCTGGCCGGCGCCGGTCTGATCAGCGACGCGATCGCGGGAACTCCCGAACCCGTTCCCGCGAAGCGTGGCGTCGCCCTCGTGATCGGGGACGACGACCTGCCCGACGCCGTGGAGCTGTCGGAGGTGCTCCCCGAGGTCGGGGCACCGAAGATCGACCCACGCCTTCGCCGGCGCCGGATAGCAGTGCGCCGCGCCGCCGGGCGCAAACGGCTGGTCGTCGCAGTGGTCCTCGCGTTCGTGATCCTGCTCGTCCTCGGCGCGCTGGTCGTGCTGGCATCGCCGTTGTTCGGCGTTCGCGATGTCGAGGTCTCGGGCGCGGTGTACACGACTCCCGCCGAACTGGCCCAGGTGCTCGATCCACTCGACGGCAAGCCGATCCTGACCCTCGACACCGAGGCGGTGGTGGTCGACCTCGAGGCGCTGCCGTGGGTCCGCCGAGCCCGCGTCCAGACGGAGTTCCCCTCCACGCTGCACGTCGAGATCTCCGAACGAGTGCCAGTGGCGGCGTACGCGGGGGGCGACGGCCGGTGGCGGGTGATCGATCGCGAGGGGCGGGTGATCGCGATCATCCCGGATGGCGCCCAGCCCGCCGATTACCTACCGATCGAGGCCACCGGCCCCGACGTCGCTGCCGGGCAGCCGGCCGGTGACCTGTACCGCGTGGCCGGAGAGCTCGCCCTGTCGCTGCCGCTCGAAGTTCGCAACGTCACTCGCTCGATCACGCTCACCGCGAACGGCGAGATCGGCCTTCGGCTCACATCGCAGACCGTCGTGTCGTTCGGCCAGCCGACCGACCTCCGCCGGAAGCTCACGGTGTTGATCGAGCTCCTCCGCGAGAACGATCCGTCGTCGCTCGTCGCCCTCGATCTGGGCGATCCCGACAGTCCCGGAATCACACGCAGCTGACCATTCCCCGAATTCGGGGCGCTGACGTGGAAGGATTGCACCACTCATGCCCGGAGGTATCCCGATGGTCGGTTCACCGCAGAACTACCTCGCTGTCATCAAAGTCATCGGCGTCGGCGGTGGCGGCGTCAACGCCGTCAACCGAATGATCGACGCTGGATTGAAGGGCGTGGAGTTCATCGCCGTGAACACCGACGCCCAGGCCTTGCTGATGAGCGACGCCGACGTCAAGCTCGACATCGGCCGCGAGCTCACGCGCGGCCTCGGTGCCGGCAGCGACCCCGAAGTCGGTCGGCAGGCGGCCGAATCGCACCGGGAGGAGATCGAGGAGGTCATCAAGGGCTCCGACATGGTCTTCATCACCGCCGGTAAGGGCGGCGGAACCGGCACCGGCGCGGCGCCGGTCATCGCCGAGATCGCCCGCAGCATGGGTGCACTCACCATCGGTGTGGTCACCCGGCCCTTCTCGTTCGAGGGCCGCCGACGCTCGGTGCAGGCCGAGGCCGGGATCCAGAAGCTGAAGGAAAAAGTCGACACCCTGATCGTGATCCCCAACGATCGGCTGCTGACCGTGGCCAACGAAAAGACGAGCGTGCTCAACGCGTTCAAGATGGCCGATGAGATCCTGCTGCAGGGCGTGTCGGGCATCACCACCCTCATCACCACCCCCGGCCTGATCAACACCGACTTCGCCGATGTGAAGATGATCATGCACAGCGCCGGCTCGGCGCTGATGGGCATCGGTCAGGCCAGCGGTGAGAACCGTGCCGTGATCGCCGCCAAGTCGGCGATCTCGAGCCCGTTGCTCGAGGCCGCCATCGACGGTGCCCGCGGCATCCTCCTCAACATCACCGGCCCCTCCGACCTCGGGTTGTTCGAGATCAACGGCGCCGCCGAGATCATCCATGGCGTAGCCCATCAGGACGCCAACATCATCTTCGGCACGGTCATCGACGACGAGATGGGCGACGAGGTCAAGGTCACGGTCATCGCGGCCGGCTTCGATCGCTGGGATGGCGGAGGGGCTGTGGCCCCGGCGGGCCGGGGTGGCCCGAAGGCGGCCGAGGAGCAGCGGTCCGCGAGCAGCATCAAGGATCTCTTCGGTGACGACGAAGGCGACGACCCGCTCGACGGCGACGACGACTTCGACGTGCCGTCGTTCCTCCGGTGACCTGCCGGCCCGGCCGGTCGTGGCGCGGGCCCACCCGCCGTTCGCGCGTGAGATGAGTGACGACGTCATCGACCCGGGGGACGTCGAGCGTCGCGTCGAGATCGTGCGCGAGCGCATCCGGCGGGCCGGTGGCGTGGGTGTCGAGCTCGTCGCAGTCACCAAGACCTTCCCGATCTCGGCCGTGCTCGCCGTGATGGCCGCCGGATGCACCACCATCGGGGAGAGCTACGCCCAAGAGCTGGTCGCCAAACTGGAGCAGCTCCCCGCAGGCCACCCGCGGCCGCGGGTGCACTTCATCGGCCGGCTCCAGTCCAACAAGGTGAGGTCGCTCGTCGGGTACGCGGATGTGGTCGAGACCCTCGACCGAGCCTCGCTCGTGGGCGAGCTGGGCAAACGGCTCCCTGGCATGGCGGTGTTCGTCCAGGTCAACACCTCGGGCGAACCCCAGAAGGCTGGTTGCCGACCCGACGAGACCGCCGGGTTGGTCGAAGCGGCTCGCGCCGCCGGATTGCGGGTCGAGGGACTGATGACCATCGGCCCGGCGGGGGAGCCCGCAGCCGCTCGACCGGGGTTCCGTCAGCTCCGTCGCCTCGCCGACGAACTGGGGCTCGTCGGTTGCTCGATGGGGATGAGCGCCGATCTGGAGATCGGCGTGGAAGAAGGTGCCACCCACGTGCGGGTCGGCAGCGCCCTGTTCGGACCGCGGGTCCGCCCCCAGGCCGACCAGCCGCGATAGCCTTTTCCGAAGGAGGTCACGCATGTCCGTTTGGAAACGGGCCATGGACTATCTCGGTCTCGGCCCGGACGACGCTTACGACGACTACGACATGCCTCCGGTCGAACCCGACCGTCCGACACGTCGCGCCTCGCGGCGGTTACGAAGAGCCTCGGGCCGTGCGCCCCGGGCGTGGAGCGAACTATGGCTACGACGAGCCCGAAGCACCCGTTCGCGCGCCGGCGGCTCGCCAGTTCCCGGGGCGCGACCTGGAACCGGTGCCTGCCCGTCCCCGGCTCAGCGTGCCCGACGATTCCGGGATCACCCCGCGCCCTGCTCGGCAGGGTTCAGCCGTGAGGTCGGTGCCGCCGCCGCCGGCGGGTGAGCCCTACACGGTGCGTCCCCGTCGTTTCGACCAGGCCCAGGAAGTGGCCGACAAGTTCAAAGAGGGCTTGCCGGTGATCATGAACCTCGAGACGGCCGAGCGCGAGATCTCGCGGCGCCTCATCGATTTCGCGAGCGGGCTCTGCTACGGACTCAGTGGCACGATGGAGAAGGTCGCCACCGGCGTGTACCTCCTGAAGCCGCCGTCGCGCCACGATCACTACGACGGCTGAAGGCCATCCATGAGAGTGAGTCATTGCCGTGCGTGAGGTCTTGTGCCTGCTGCTCAACCTGTACGTGATCGCGATCGTGTTGCGGATGGTGCTGTCGTGGTTCCCCCTCGAACCAGGAGGAATCGTGGCCCAGACCAGCATGGTGCTGCGCCGCGTCACCGACCCGGTGCTCGAACCGCTGCGCCGCACGTTGCCGCCGCTCGGCCCGATCGACATCAGCCCGATGATCGCCATCATCGGCCTCCAAGTCGTCGTCGGCCGCCTCATCCTCCAGTGCTGACCCCCCACCCCAAATTCTGATCGCCTTCGCCGTCATGACGCCGTACCCGAAACTCCCCAAGAATCTGGCGGGCCGCGAGATCGACACATCCGGCGAGGTCGAACGTTCGTGACGAGTCGACACATCCGGCGAGGTCGAACGTTCGTGACGAGTCGGCACATCCGGCGAGGTCGAACGTTCGTGACGAGTCGAGACGTTAAGGTCGTATGAATGGCCACGCAGTCGCCGACCACCGTCGCGGGTACCACGTTCAAGATCGTCAAGAAGGGTTACGACCCCGACGAGGTCCGGGCGTATCTGAAGGAGGTGTCGGCGGCGTTGCAGAACGCCCAGGACCACGCCGCGAACGTCGAGACCCGGGCTCGTCAGGCGGTGGCTCGGGCCCAAGAAGCAGCCCAGCAAGCCCAGGCGCAGGCCGCCGCTGCGCAGCCTGCGGCGGTGTCGTCGACCAAGCTCGACGACACCGCCACCATCAGCCGCACCCTGTTGCTGGCCCAGAAGACGGCCGACGACACGATCGCCAGCGCGTCGCACGACGCCGAGACGATGCGGGCAGAGGCCGCCAAGGAGGCCGACATCTTGCTGGCGGCGGCTCGCTCCGAGGTCTCCAAGGCCACGGAGACGGCACGGATCGAGGCCCGTCGGGCCACCGAGAGCGAACGAGTGCGGGTCGAGGGCGAACTCCAGCAGTTGCTCGCTCGGCTCGAGTTCCTGCGCGACGACGTCACGCAGATGGAGGCTCACGCCGCCCATCACCGCGAACGGCTCCTGCAGGTGGCCGATGAATTGCAGCAGCTCGCCACCCGGCCGTCGGCCGGTCTGGGGGAAAGCCGCCGTCCGGTGCTGTCGGCGGCCGCCGATCTCGATCCGAACGACCTCTCGGCCACCCAACCGGTGCCGATCGTGAGCGGGGTGGCGCCGGTCGAGGATGCTCCGCAGACCAACGATGTGGTCGAAGAGGCGCCAGCGCCCGCCGCCATCCAGGAGTTCGGTCCGGGGGATCGGCTCTTCGGCGACCCTGACCGTTCGGCATCGATCGACCCCGACATCACCGCCGAGGTCCCGATCATCGAGTGATGCGATCGGGCGCGCGTCCGATCCGCGGAAATGGCGACCCCGGCGGCCATCGCGCTGGCGGTAGGCTCGGCGAACAGGCGTTGACGAGGCCATCACCTCTGAGCCCCCGGAAGAACGGATCGCCAGATCTCAGTAGAACCGGGCGGGTCCAGCCCGTCATCGCTGGCGAAATCGAGCGGTCGGTCACTGCGGTGGTCGGCAAGCGGGGTGGTACCGCGGATCCGTCGACCGGATTCGTCCCTGTGGCCCAACTCATCGTTCGCCTTCAGGAGCCCCGCCGTGGCCTATCCGCCCGTCGATCCCCAACCTCGCTTTCCCGCCCTCGAAGCCGACGTGCTCGCGTTCTGGCAGGGTGACGAGACGTTCCGCGCCTCCGTGGAGGCACGTCCGGCCGGCAAGGACGGGGCGAACGAGTACGTCTTCTACGACGGCCCACCGTTCGCCAACGGATTGCCGCACTACGGGCATCTCCTCACCGGGTACGTGAAGGACGTCGTGCCCCGGTACCAGACGATGCGCGGCCGCCGGGTCGAGCGACGCTTCGGCTGGGACTGCCACGGCCTGCCGGCCGAGGTCGAAGCGGAGAAGCAGCTCGGTATCGAGGACCGGGCCCAGATCCTCGAGATGGGGTTGTACGCCTTCAACGCCGCGTGTCGCGAGAGCGTGCTGCGCTACACCGGCGAGTGGGAGCGTTACGTCACCCGCCAGGCTCGCTGGGTCGACTTCGACAACGACTACAAGACGCTCGATCTGTCATACATGGAAAGCGTCATGTGGGCGTTCAAACGCTTGTGGGACAAGGGCTACGTGTACGAGGGCTTCAAGGTCCTGCCGTACTGCTGGCGGTGTGAGACGCCGCTCAGCAACACCGAGACCCGGATGGATGACGTGTATCGCGCCCGCCAGGACCCTGCCCTCACCGTGTGGTTCGTGCTCGAGTCCGGCGAGCGGATCCTCGCGTGGACCACGACTCCGTGGACGCTTCCGTCGAACCTCGCGCTCGGGGTGGGGCCCGACATCGAGTACGCGGTCCTGGAGCTCGAGGGGGAGCGCTACGTCATCGGTGCGGATCGGATGGTCGCGTACGAGCGGGAGCTCGAGGGGGCCGTCCGGGTCGGGACACTCACCGGCGCGGAGCTGGTGGGGCGGCGGTACGAACCGCTGTTCCCGTTCTTCGCCGGCCATCCGAACGCATTCCAGATCATCGGGGCCGACTTCGTCACTGTCGAGGACGGCACAGGGGTGGTACACATGTCGCCCGGCCACGGCGAGGACGACCAGACCGCGTGCCAGACCGTCGGGATCGAGACCGTCGTGCCGATGGACGGACACGGTCGTTACACCCCCGAGGTCACCCCGTGGGCCGGCATCCATGTGTTCGACGCCAATCCGTTGGTGATCCGCGAGCTCAAGTCGCGCGATCGGGTGGTGCGCCACGAGACCTACGACCACCCGTACCCGCACTGCTGGCGGTGCAACGAACCGCTCGTCTACCGGGCGATCAGCTCGTGGTTCGTGCGCGTCACCCAGTTCCGGGACCGGATGGTCGAGCTGAACCGCCAGATTCGCTGGGTACCCGAGCACGTGCAGGACGGCTCGTTCGGCAAGTGGATCGAGAACGCCCGCGACTGGTCGATCAGCCGCAACCGGTTCTGGGGGTCGCCGATCCCGGTGTGGAGGAGCGACGACCCGCGCTACCCGCGCCTCGACGTGTACGGCAGCCTCGACGAGCTGGCCGTCGACTTCGGCGTGCGACCCAACGACCTGCACCGCCCCGCGATCGACGATCTCGTGCGCCCCAACCCCGACGATCCCACCGGTCAGTCGATGATGCGGCGCGTGCCGGAGGTACTCGACTGCTGGTTCGAGTCGGGGTCGATGCCCTTCGCCCAGGTGCACTACCCGTTCGAGAACGCCGATTGGTTCGAGCACCACTACCCCGGCGATTTCATCGTCGAGTACATCGGACAGACCCGCGGCTGGTTCTACACGCTGCACGTGTTGGCCACGGCGTTGTTCGACCGGCCGGCGTTCACCACGTGCGTCAGCCACGGCATCGTGCTCGGCGACGACGGGCAGAAGGCGTCCAAGAGCCGTCGCAACTACCCGGACCCGTTCGCCATGTTCGACTCCTACGGGGCCGACGCGATGCGATGGTTCCTGATGTCGTCCGCGATCCTGCGCGGCACCGACCTCTCGGTGACCGAGCAGGGAATCCGTGAAGGCGTCCGGCAGGTGCTGTTGCCGTTGTGGAACGCCTATTCGTTCTTCACGATGTATGCCAACGCGTCGGACCACACCGCTCGTCTCGTCGACTCCGCGACCGATCCACTCGACGCCTACATCTTGGCCAAGCTCCACGATCTCATCGTCGAAACCACCGCCGAGCTCGACGACTACGACTTCTTCGACGCCTGTGCAGCGATCCGGTCGTTCCTCGACGCGCTGACGAACTGGTACATCCGCCGCAGCCGCGACCGCTTCTGGGCCGGCGACGCCGCCGCGTTCGACACCCTGTACACGGTGCTCGTCACCCTGTGCCGGGTGATGGCGCCGCTGCTGCCCTTGATCAGCGAAGTCGTGTACCGGGGGCTCACCGGTGAACGCTCGGTGCACCTCACCGAATGGCCGACGGCCGACGAGTTCGCCGCCGACCCGGGGCTGGCATCGGCGATGGACCGGGTTCGGGACGTGTGCTCGGCGACACTGTCGGTCCGCAAGCGTGAAGGGCGTCGGGTCCGTCAACCCTTGGCGACCCTCACGGTGGCGTCGCCCGATGCCGAGGCGCTGGCGCCGTTCGCCTCCTTGATCGCTGATGAGGTCAACGTCAAGTCGGTGGTGCTCTCGAACGACGTGGCCGCCCATGCGACGCCGGTGCTCCAGGTGGTGCCGGCGGTTGCCGGACCGCGCCTCGGCTCAGGGGTCCAGCAGGTGATCAAGGCAGTGAAGTCCGGTGATTGGCACCGCGACGGTGAGCAGCTCGTGGCCGGCGGGGTCGCGCTCCACGAGGGCGAGTACAGCCTGCGCCTGGTGCCCGCCGACGAGCACGCCAGTGCCGCGCTCGCCGGCACCGATGGGGTCGTCGTGCTCGATCTCGCGCTCACCGACGAGCTGGAGGCCGAGGGCCTTGCCCGCGACCTCGTCCGCATGGTGCAGCAGGCTCGCCGGGACGCCGGGCTCGACGTCAGCGACCGGATCCGGCTCACCGTGCGCGCGAACGAAACCTGGCTCGCCGCGACCCAGACCCATCGGGAGCTCGTAACGTCCGAGACGCTCGCCGTGGATCTGACGACGGAGCTCGATGCCGACCGGGCCGAGCCGCAGGTGTCGGTCATCCGGGTCTGACCCACCCACTGTGCCGCGCCAGCGCGGGGCAATGGCGATACGATCACCCGCTCTATCCGCTTGGGGAGGACGCCAGATGCCCAACACCAAGAAAGCCGCTGCGCCGAAATCCGTCGCGAGCGCCAAGAAGCCGGTCAAGGCGGCCGACCCGAAGGCTCCTGCGAAGAAGTCGGCGGCGAAGGACTCTGGAAAGGTCATCATGGGCCCAGGTGGCGCCATCAAGCTCAGCAAGGACTTCGACGCGAAGTTCCTCGAGGTCCAGCAAGCGCTGCTGATCTCGGAACGCATCGCGCTCACGGGGCAGGCCAACCGGCTCGAGGACGAGGCGAACTCCCTGATCGAAGACGTCGAGATGGGCGATGTGCAGTTCGACGACGAGTCGGGCGAGGGCGACACGATGGTGGTGGAGCGCGAGCGCGACCTCGCCCTGTCGGCTCAGGCTCGCCAGATGGTCGCCGACATCGACGAAGCGCTCACCAGGATGGAAGCGGGCACTTACGGGTACTCCACGATGTCGGGCAAGCCCATCCCCCGTGAACGGCTCGAGGCCATCCCGTGGGCAACCGAACTGGTCGAGGAAAAGGTCGGGGGAGTCGGCCGCCGATGAGCGAGCCTGCCGCTCCGGCTGAGCCCGAAGCGGCACCGCCTCATCCGTCTCGTCGGTCTCAGGGCCTGCGCAGCAGTCTGCTCCTGGCTGCGGCGGTCGTCGCGGCCGATCAGCTGACCAAGCACTGGGCGGTCAATCGGCTGTCCGGTGATCGCACGATCGACGTCGTCTGGACGCTGCGCATGAACCTGACCTTCAACAGCGGCATGGCCTTCAGCCAGGCTCAGGGCCTCGGCCCGATCGTGGGTGTCGTCGCGTTGGCGGTGGTCGTGGTGTTGCTGGTCAGCTTGCGCAAACAGGGCGGCCCGATGAGCAACGTCGCGGTCGGCCTCGTGATCGGCGGTGCCGTCGGCAACATCGTCGATCGCCTCTTCCGGGGCGACGGCTGGCTGCGTGGCTCAGTGGTCGACTTCATCGACTTCCAGTGGTTCCCGATCTTCAACATCGCCGACATCGCAGTCAACGTCGGTGGCGGTCTTCTGCTGCTCGGCGCGTTCCTCGGGGCCCGTCGCCCGGTCCAGGGCGCGACCTCGTGATCATCGACGAAGAAGTACCACCGTCACTGGCGGGACAGCGGCTCGACCGGTTGGTTGCCCTACTGGCCGAGGTCAGCCGCTCGATCGCGGTCGTACTGATCGACGGCGGCTTCGTCCGGGTCGATGGCGAGGTGTCGACCCACGGGAAGGGCAAGCTGAGCGAGGGACAACGCCTGGCCATCGACCTGACCGGGGTGCCGAGCCGCGTGCTTCCCCAGCCGGACCCTTCCGTCGTGTTCGAGATCGTGCATGCCGACGATGATCTCGTCGTCATCGACAAGCCCGCTGGGCTCGTGGTTCATCCCGCGGTGGGCAATGACACCGGCACGCTCGTGAACGGTCTGCTGGCCCGATTCCCCGAGATCGCCGGCGTCGGCGAGCCCCAACGCCCCGGGATCGTGCATCGGCTGGATGCCGGAACGTCGGGTCTGCTCATCGTGGCGCGCACCCCGGTGGCTCACGCGGTGCTGTCGCGAGCGCTGGCGTCGCACAGCGTCGAGCGCACGTACACCGCGCTGGTGTGGGGTCATCCTTCGGCGAGCAACGGGCTGATCGACGCCCCGATCGGGCGGCATCCGAACGATCCGCTCCGGATGGCGGTGGTGGTCAACGGCAAGGCGGCCCGGACCCACTTCTCCGTCGACCGTCGCTTCGAGGAGCCGGTCACGGCGTTGCTCACGTGCCAGCTGGAGACCGGTCGAACCCATCAGATCCGGGTGCATCTGGCGGCGATCGACCATCCGGTGGTTGGTGACCCGGTCTACTCGGGGCGGCGCCCACAGACACTGGTGGCTCGTCCGTTCCTGCACGCCCGGCGGCTCTCCTTCGCCCATCCGGTGACCGGCGAACCGCTCGAGTTCGAGTCCGCCCTCCCCGCTGATCGCATGCCGCCAGTATACGGCCGCCATGCCGGCCCAGTAGTCGCCATGCCGGCCAGTAGTACGGCCGCCATGCCGGCCCAGTAGTACGGCCGCCATGCCGGCCCAGTAGTACGGCCGCCATGCCGGCCCAGTAGTACGGCCGCCATGCCGGTCAGTGGTCGCGTAGGGGTTCGGGCCAGGGCGCTTCGCCGCGGGCCTGGGAGGCGACCGAGGCGAGGGTGTACCCCTCGAGATGGTGGCGCATGTGCTCGCCGGCGACGCTCCACACGCCGAGCAACACGCACTGGCCCTCGTGGTCGCACGCGCCGTCCTGGTGGGGTTGGCCGAAGTCGCCGAGCGTGATGGGGCCGTCGACGGCCGAGATGATCTCGGAGAGCCGGATCTGTTCAGGGGCTCGGGCGAGCACGTAGCCGCCGCCGACGCCTCGTTTCGAGCGCACCAATCCGGCGCCTTTCAGGGCGAGCAGGATCTGTTCGAGGTAGGGCTGGGGCAGGCCGGTTCGCTCGGCGATGTCGCGCACCGAGGTGGGGCTCTGCTCCCCGGCGTGCAACGCGAGTGACAGCAGCGCCCGGCAGGCGTAGTCACCCCTCGTCGACACTCGCATGGCTGCATCGTAGGGTGCGGCTGGCGCAGCTCATGGAATGGGTGGTGGACTAGCACGTCGTGGACAGCCAGCCCGTGCTTCCCGCCTACAACGGCGCCAACCTCCGAGGGATCATGCCGAGCCTGCTCGGTCCCTCGGGGACCACGTCGCTCCCGGAGTGGTTCCCTGAGCCGGTCCGTCGGGCTCACCAGGTGGTGGTGCTGCTCGTGGATGGCCTCGGATGGGAGCAGCTCACCGATCGACGCCATCTCGCGCCCACCCTCGCGGCGATGATCGGTGGGCCGATCACGACGGTTGCTCCGTCCACCACCGCCACCGCGCTCACCTCGATCGCGACCGGGCTCACCCCGGCCGAGCACGGCATCGTGGGATATCGCATCGATCTGTCGGGCGACGTGCTCAACGTGCTTCGCTGGAGCACGAAAGAGGGCGACGCCCGCAAACGCCACGTACCGAGCGATGTCCAGCCGTTTCCGGCGTTCCTCGGCCAGGCGGTGCCGGTGGTGTCGAAGGTCGAGCTCGAGCAGTCGGGGTTCACCGCGGCCCATCTGGCGGGCGGCAAGCCGGCCGGGTGGCGCACGATGTCGAACATCGCCGTCGAGGTCGCCCGGCAGCTGGAGCTGGGCGCCCGAGTCGTGTACGCATACTACGACGGGATCGACAAGATCGCCCACGAAAAGGGCTTCGGCGACTATTACGACGCCGAGTTGGTCGCGGTCGATCGGATGGTCGCCGACGTGATCGCGCGGCTCCCGGCCGGCGCCGTTCTCCTGGTCACCGCCGATCACGGCCAGGTGCACGTGGGGCCGAACCTCGTCGATCTGGCGGGCTCGGTCCTCGGTCTCGTGCGCTCGCAGTCGGGGGAGGGGCGCTTCCGGTGGCTCCACGCCCGGCCGGGGGCGGCCGGCGATCTCGCCGCTGCGGCCGAGTCCGAACACGCCGCGGTCGCCTGGGTGGTGACCCGCGAACGGGTGCTCGACGAGGGCTGGTTCGGTGGCGGCATCGCTACCCCGTTCGCCCGGCGCCTGGGCGACGTGGCGCTCGTTGCCCATGAGCCGGTGAGCTTTCACGACCCCGCCGATTCCGGCCCGTTCCCACTGGTGTGCCGGCACGGGTCGTTGACGCCCGCCGAGATGTACGTTCCCCTGCTCGCGGCCCGCCGCATCTGAACCCCCGCCTGTCCCTCGTCATCGCCCCCGAGCCCATCGTCAAGGAGCACTCATGTCCGACGCCCCGATCGAACAGTCCGAAGTCGTGGTCGTCAGCAACGATCCGGGACCCGAGGCACCGGCGACCGAAGTGGTCAGCGAACCGGCCAAGGTGATGCGGATCGGCTCGATGGTCAAGCAGTTGCTCGACGAGGTCAAAGCGGCGCCGCTCGACGAGGCCAGCCGGGAGCGATTGGCCGGCATCTTCCAGCGCTCGATCGACGAGTTGGCCACGGCCCTGTCGCCCGACCTGCAAGACGAGCTCCGCTCGATGTCGCCGCCGTTCGAGCCCGGCGGCATCCCGAGCGACGCCGAGCTGCGCATCGCCCAGGCGCAGCTCGTCGGGTGGCTCGAGGGCCTCTTCCACGGCATCCAGGCCACCTTGATGGCCCAGCAGTTCGCCGCCCGCCAGCAGCTGGAACAGATGCGTCAGCTGCCCCCTGGCGCCGCGCCCGATGGGCGCCCGATGACCCCGGGGCCGGGCGGCTCCGACCGCCCCGGCACCTACCTGTAGCTCGACGCCCTGTCCTGGTGCGCCCTGCCGCCCACCGAGTCCGTACCGGACCGGGCAGCGGCTAGCGTGCCTCGAATCACACCCGTGTAACCCCGTCCGGGGACCGATCCAGGCGAGGAGGGCCGCTGCCGTGGGCGATTCGTTCACCCATCTCCATGTGCACACCGAGTATTCGATGCTCGATGGCGCGGCCCGGCTCGACGAACTCGTCGCCAAAGCGGCCGCCGATGGGCAACCCGCGCTCGGCATCACCGACCACGGGAACATGTACGGGATCCTCGACTTCTATCGGGAGTGCCGCAAACACGACGTCAAGCCGGTGCTCGGCATCGAGGCGTACATGGCCCATGACACCCGCCACGAGCGCCCGCCGCGCCGGGGTCGGGTCGACGACTCGGGTGGCGATGTCGAGGGCGGCAAGAAGCTCTACTACCACCTCACGCTGCTCGCCGAGAGCGACGAGGGCTATCGGAACCTCATCCAGCTTTCGTCGATCGCGTTCCTGGAGGGCTACTACTACAAGCCCCGCATGGACTGGGAGCTGCTCGAGAAGTACTCGGGTGGGCTCATCGCCACCACCGGATGCCTCGGCGGCCACGTGCTGCAGTCGCTGCTGAACGGCGACGAGCAGGGGGCGTTGGCCAAGGCCGGGCGATTGCAGGACATCTTCGGCAAGGACAACTTGTTCGTCGAGCTCCAGGACCACGGCCTGTTGGCCCAGCACGACACCAATCCGAAGCTGATCGAGATCGCGCGCAAGATCGGCGCGCCCCTCATCGCCACCAACGATTCGCACTACACCCATCGTGAGGACCACGAGTCCCACGACGCGTTGCTGTGCGTGCAGACGGGCGCGCTGATGAGCGACCCGAAGCGCTTCAAGTTCGAGGGTCACGAGCACTACCTCAAGACCTCGGCCGAGATGCGCCACCTGTTCCGTGATTACCCCGAGGCATGCGACTCGACGTTGTGGGTGGCCGAACGGGCCGATGTCACCATCGAGTTCGGCAAGCCCCAGCTCCCCAACTTCCCGATCCCACCCGGGTTCGACAACGACACCGAGTACCTCAATCACCTCGCGTGGGAAGGGGCCAAGGATCGTTGGGGCGGCCAACTGCCCCCGAGCGCCGTCGAGCGGCTGGCCTACGAGCTCAAGGTCATCGCCGACATGGGGTTCTCGTCGTACTTCCTCATCGTCTGGGACTTGATCAAGCACGCCAAGGATGCGGGGATCAGGGTGGGTCCGGGGCGCGGTTCGGCCGCCGGGTGCGCGGTGGCCTACTGCCTGCGGATCACCGATCTCGACCCCATCAAGTACGACTTGCTGTTCGAACGGTTCTTGAACCCGAGCCGCATCTCGATGCCCGACATCGACATGGACTTCGACTCCCGGTACCGGGACGAGATGATCCGCTACGCCGCCGAGCGCTACGGCCGCGACCACGTCGCCCAGATCGTCACCTTCTCCACCATCAAGGCTCGCGCCGCAGTGCGCGATGCGGCTCGGGTGCTCGGCTACCCGTATGGCATGGGCGACAAGGTGGCCAAGGCCATGCCGCCATTGGTGATGGGGCGCGACACGCCCCTGAAGTACTGCTTCGAGGAGAACCCCAAGTACAACGACGGGTACAAGGCCGCCGCCGATCTGCGGGCCATGTACGACGCCGACCCCGACATCAAACGCGTCGTCGATGTGGCCAAGGGCCTCGAAGGCATGCGCCGCCAGGACGGCATCCATGCCGCCGCGGTGGTGATCACCAAAGAACCGTTGACCACGTACCTGCCCATTCAACGCAAGCCTGAAGCCGGCGTCGATCCGGCGCTCTCACCCGTCGTCACCCAGTACGAGATGCACGGGGTCGAGGACCTCGGGCTGCTGAAGATGGACTTCCTCGGCCTGCGGAACCTCGACGTGATCACCGACTCGATGGCGATGATCCGCCGAACGGTCGCCGACTTCGACATCGATGCCGTGCCGCTCGACGATCAGGCGACCTTCGATCTGCTGTCCAGGGGCGACACGGTGGGGGTCTTCCAGCTGGAATCGCCGCCGATGCGGGCGCTCCTGCGGGCGATGGCGCCGACCAGTTTCGACGACGTCGGTGCCCTCATCGCCCTGTACCGGCCGGGTCCGATGAGCGCCAACATGCACTACGACTACGCCGACCGCAAGAACGATCGAAAGCCCGTCGAGTTCTTCCACCCCGATGCCGCCGAGCTGCTCACCGATACGTACGGCCTGATGATCTACCAGGAGAGCGTCATGCGCGTGGCGCAGAAGTTCGCCGGGTACTCACTGGCCGAAGCCGACAGCCTCCGCAAGGCCATGGGCAAGAAGAGCCGAGAGGTCATGGCCAAGGAGCGCAGCAGCTTCGAGGCCGGGTGCGAGCAGCAGAACTACGGCCGCGAGCTCGGCGAGCAACTCTTCGACGTGATCGCCAAGTTCGCCGACTACGCGTTCAACAAGAGCCACAGCTACGGCTACGGGTTGGTCACCTATCAGACCGCCTACCTGAAGGCGCACTACCCGGTCGAGTACATGGCGTGCCTGCTCACCTCGGTGAAGAGCAGCCTGGAGAAGGCTGCGGTCTACCTGGCCGACTGCCGAGCCATGAGCATCAAGGTGCTCAACCCCGATGTGAACCGCTCGCTCATGGACTTCGCGCCGGCCGATCACGAGCCGCGGGCTATCACGTTCGGGCTCTCGGCGGTGCGCAACGTCGGCGAAGGCCTGGTCGAGCAGCTGCTGGCCGAACGCGACGAGAACGGCCCCTACGACAGCTTCCACGAGTTCGCCGAACGAGTGCCCGAAGCGGTGCTCAACAAGCGCACCGTGGAATCGCTCATCAAGGCGGGCGGGTTCGACTCGCTCGGACATCCGCGCAAGGGGTTGCTCGCCGTCTTCGAACAGATCATCGACACCACCGTCGTGCGCCGCCGTGAACGCGACCGGGGCGTGATGAGCTTGTTCGACATGGGCGAGCCGACGGCCGACGAGCCGGCCGGGTTCGACGAGCGCATCTCGGTCCCCGATGTCGAGTTCGACAAGGGTCAGCGCCTGCGGTTCGAGAAGGAGATGCTCGGTCTCTACGTCTCGGATCACCCCCTCATGGGGGTCGAGACGGCCCTGCGGCGCCGGGTCGACTGCTCCATCGGCGACCTGAACGAGAAAGAAGATGGCGCCATGGTGGTGGTGGGCGGGGTCATCACCGGGCTGCAGCGCAAGTTCACCAAGAAGGGCGACCAGATGGCGGTCTTCGTGCTCGAGGACCTCCAGGACTCGATCGAGGTGATGCTGTTCCCGCGGGCGATGACCGAGCAAGGCCACAAACTGGCTGATGATGCGGTGGTCACCATCCGCGGCCGGGTCGATGCTCGTGACGATCAGCCCAAGTTGATGGCGTCCGACATCACCGTGGTCGAGGGGCTCGACGACAACGCACCGCCGTTGCGGCTCAAGCTGTCGCCGAACGCGCTCAACGAGTTCCGCATCGCCCAGTTGAAGAAGGTGCTGCGCGACAACCCCGGCGACTCGCGGGTGCTGTTGCACCTGGGCGACAACAAGGTGCTGCGCCTGGCCGACGAGTTCTGCGTCAACCTCGACCGCGCCGTGGGTGAGCTACGCGTCGTGTTCGGCCACGACGCCGTCATGCTCTGACCCGTCGAGCCGGCCGGAACGGTCGGCGTTCTGGTGCAATGGTGAGATGCCCGATTCCGACCGACCGCTTCGGCTGACCGACCGACTGGCAACGGGGGAGTCGTTGCTGCTCCCGGGGGTCTGGGATCCTCTGTCGGCCCTCGCAGTGGCCGAGGCCGGGTTCCCGTTCGCGTTCGTCTCGGGCTTCGCCGTCGCCGGTGCGTACCTGGGCGTGCCCGATGTGGGTCTGCTCACCCAGACCGAGGTGGCCGATGTCGCCCGCCGGATCTCGCTGGCGGTGCCCGGCCTCGGCCTGGTCGTCGATGCCGACACCGGCTACGGCACGGCCGCCAACGTGACCCGAACGGTCGAGCTGTGGGAGCAGGCCGGCGCCGCTGGACTGTTCCTCGAGGATCAGGTCTGGCCGAAGCGCTGCGGCCACATGGCCGGCAAGGAGGTCGTGGAACGGGACGATTGGGCGGCCAAGCTGCGCGCCGCGCTGCGCGCCCGCACCACGCTCCACGTGACGGCGCGCACCGACGCCCGAGCGGTGCACGGACTCGCCGAGGCCCTCGATCGCGCCCGGTTGGCTTGCGATCTGGGTGTCGATGCGGTGTTCGTGGAGGCCCCGGAGTCGATCGCGGAGCTCGAAGCGATCGCATCCGCCCTTCCCGATGTCGTGCTCGTGGCGAACATGGTCGAGCACGGCCGCACTCCCTTGCTGTCGGGCGCGGAGTTGGCGGATCTGGGCTTCCGTCTCGTCGTCTCGCCGCTATCTGCCCTGCTCACGGTGGCCGCGGCCCTCCGATCGGCCGCCGGAGTGCTGCACCGGTTCGGCACGTCTCGCGACCACCTCGACACCCAGATGGCCTTCGACGAGTTCACCGAATTGGTCGGTTTGGAGCGCCTCGGAACCATCGAGCAACAGGCTCGTCACTGACTGGGTTCGGATTCCTCGGGTTTCGGTGGCAAAATGGGACCTCGCTGTACACGTCGCCGGGGGTTACCCGGCGCCCGACCTGACTGGGGAGCGGTCCAACCGATGGCGATCCAGGTGGACACCAAGGACAGCACGTCACTCACGGACACCGATCTCGACGAGCTCGCCTCGATGGGTGGGGCGTTCGACATCGGGCTGCTGTCCAAGGCCAAAGAAGACTGGGTGCTGGCCACGACGGCCCGCATCGAGGACAAGCTGCACGGGTTCAGTTTCGCCACCCTCGAGCGAATCGGCGGGACCCCGTGCGTGCTGCTCGGGCTGTTGAGCGTGAAGCGGACGTCGCGCCGTGACTCGGTGTTGAAGGGGCTGATGGGCGAGGCCTATCACCGGGCGCTCATGGCGTTCCCCGATGAAGATGTCGTGGTCGGCTCCCGGTTCGCCAAGCCCGACGGGCTGGAAGGGTTCAAGTCCCTGTCCGACATCATCCCCCGGCCGAACCATCGTGCGGTTGGTGAAGAACGGGCGTGGGGCCGCCGACTGGCCAAGCGCTTCGGGGTTGATTCGACCTACGACGAGAAGACCTTCGTCGTGAGCAGCAACGGCCAAGCCGGGTTCCTCGACCACGAGTCGCTCAAGCCCGAGAAGCTCGACCCCGAGGTGGTTGGCATGTTCGATGCGGTGCCGGCGGCCAAGGGTGGCTCCATCGTGATCTACGGCTGGACCATGGCCGAGGATCTCGTCAAGCTCGGCAAGCGCTGAACGACCCCCATCGATCGTTCAGCGAGGTCGTCCGCTCCCGGCGGATGACCCGGGCGTTCTCACCGGCTCCCGTCGAGCCGGCCGTGCTCGACGGTCTGGTCGAGCTGGCGGCCCGGGCCCCCAGCGCCGGCAAGACCCAGGGTTGGCACCTCGTCGTGCTCGAAGGCGCCCAGACCGCCCGGTTCTGGGACGTCACCCTGCCAAAGGATCGGCGGAGCGGTTTCCGCTGGCCCGGGCTCCTGGTGGCGCCGGTGATCGCGCTCCCGTTCGCCGATCCCGACGCCTACGTCGAGCGGTACGGTGAGCCGGACAAGGCGCCCACCGGGCTGGGCGCTTCGGTCGAGGCGTGGCCTACGCCGTACTGGACGGTCGATGCCTCGATGGCGGTCATGACCCTCCTGCTCGGTGCCGAAGAAGTCGGGCTCGGTGCCCTGTTGTTCGGCGTGTTCCGGGGCGAGGCCGAACTGCGCGCCGCGCTCGGCGTCCCGCCGGGGCTCCAGCTCCTCGGGGCCGTTGCGCTCGGCTGGCCGGCCCCCTCCAATGCCGCGCCGACGCCACCGGGCCGCTCGGTCGCTCGCCCCCGCCGCACCCCGGCCGAGATCGTCCATCGCGGCCACTGGACCCCCTGACCCCACCGCGTTCGTTCGCTGCCGCCCGGCCTGCGGGGGCGGCAGCGAACAAACGCGTGAGATGGAGTCGGGTCAGGCCGGGCGGACGGGTGGTAAGGGCCGGGTCGGGGGGAGTTGGGCCAGGAGCCCTTCGACGGTGTCCTGCGGCGCCTGGCACGCGTAGTCGCGGCACACGTAGGCGTATCCCTCGTTCCTGAGCTCCCACAGCGGCGAGTCGTAGGGCTCGCCCCATGCCAGCACCGCGTGGGGCAGGTATCGGGTCTGGACGGCGGTGACGAGATCGGCCCGATCGCCGACGACGGCGATCTCGGTGACGCCGACCCGGCGCAGATCGACGGCTCCGAGGAGGTTGCCGACCGCGGCGCCGGCCTGGGGGATCACCGGGGCGAGCAGCTGCAGGATCTGGTCGGCCTGGTGCGAGTAGCGCAGCTCGCCGGTGAGCGCCGCCAGCCGGTAGAGCGCATTGGCGGCGGTGGAGTTGGCCGAGGGGTGGCGTTGTCGAGCAGCTCCTTCTGGCGCACGATCAGCCGTTCGCCGTCGTCGGCGGTGGTGAACAGCCCGCCCTTGTCGACATCCCAGAAGCGGTCGAGCAGCTGGTCGGCGCAGTCGCGAGCCTCGGCGATCCAGCGTCGTTGCCCCGAGGCCTCGGCCAGGCGGATGAAGGCTTCGACGAGCGCGGCGTAGTCGGCCGCCAGGGCGGCGTGGCGGGCGCCACCATCACGCTGCCAGCTACCGGTCCAACGCCCGTCCGGACCCCGGAGGTGGGTGATGAGGAACTCCCCGTTGGCCAGCGCGGCGTGCAGCCAGTCGGGGCGTTGGAGCGCGCCGGCCGCTTCGGCGAGGGTGGCCAGCATCAGGCCGTTCCATTCGGTGAGGACCTTGTCGTCGAGGCCGGGCCGGGGGCGCCGGGCACGGGCGTCGAGCAGCACGCGGCGGGCCTCCTCGATCTCTGTGGGCCGACTGAGCTCACCGCGATGGTGCAGCCTCGACAGACACGTTGGCGCCCTCGAAGTTCCCGGCTTCGGTCACCTCGTACCACTCGATGGCGGCGGCACCGAGCTTCGGGACCGAGCACCTCGATCATCTCGGCCGGAGTCCACACGTAGAACGCGCCCTCGTGCGCGTGGCCGGCTTCGTCGAGCGAGTCGGCGTCCTCGGCAGCACGAGAATCCGCCTTCCGGCTGGCGAAGCTCGCGTGAGCACGTAGTCGATCGTCTCGGCGGCGACCTGTCCGAAGCGATCGATGCCGAGCGCCTCGACCCGCTCGGGCGTAGAGCCGAGCGAGCAGGGCCTGGTCGTAGAGCATCTTCTCGAAGTGGGGCACGAGCCACTGCTCGTCGACCGAGTAGCGGGCGAACCCGCCGCCGAGATGGTCGTAGATCACCGCCCGATGCCATTGCGTCGAGGACTCGTGACGACGATGTGGCGGGCCGCCGTCGGAGTGAGCGATGGTCGCGGCCCGCAACACGAGCTCGAGGTTCATGGAGCTCGGGAACTTCGGTGCCTTCCCGAATCCGCCCCATTCCCGGTCGAAGCTGTTGGCCAGGGTCTGCAGGCCGGCGTTCGAGCTCGGCGGAACCCGGGATGGTCGTGCCGGGCTCGAGCGCGGCGCTCCGGCCGATCGCCGTCCATCAGCGCGGTGACGTTCTGGGCGAGTTCGCCTCGACGGTTGCGCCACACGTCGTCGATCGCGGCCAGGAGCTGGAGGAACTGCGGCCTGGGAAAGTAGGTGCCGCCGTAGAACGGCTTGCCCTCGGGGGTGAGGAAGACGGTCATCGGCCACCCGCCCCGTCCGGTCATCGCCTGGACGGCATCCATGTAGACCGCGTCGACGTCGGGGCGCTCCTCGCGATCGACCTTCACGTTGACGAACAGCTGGTTCATCGTCGCGGCGACCTCGGCGTCCTCGAAGCGACTCGTGGGCCATCACGTGGCACCAGTGGCACGCCGAGTACCCGACGCGACAACAGGATCGGGCGGTCGGTCGGCCACCGCTGCCGCGAAGGCGTCGGGTCCCCACGGATACCAGTCGACCGGGTTGTCCCGGTGCTGGCGCAGGTAGGGACTGGTCTCCTGGGCGAGTCGGTTCATGGCAGCCACAGCGAGGCACGGTATCGGCGGGACCGTCGACGTCGATCACACCGAGAGCGCCGATCGCGCGATCGCGAGCTCGCACCGTGTCGGCGTCGCGACGGCTCAGCGACGAGATCGAGAACGGAGCGCGCGGTTCCCCGGTGGCCCGTCGAGACAGACCTATACTCCGCCGATCTACACGACACCGGGGGACGAAATCGCTCGTGATCCGAAAGCTCGCACGCCTTGCCGCGGCGGGCGTTCGTTGGTGGCCGGTCCCTGGCTGCTGGCGGCGGAGTCCGCCGGCGCTGCCGCCCCCGCGGGCGATGCCTCGGTGCAGGTGCGGATCCAGGACCAGGATGCTGCCGGGGAACAAGACGCCGGTTCCTGGTGTCGCCATCACGGTCACGGCCGCGGATGGCACCGAGGTCGGCGCCGGAATCACCGACGCCGAAGGCGTGCTGCTCATCGAGGGCCTGCACCGGCACCGAATTCGTCATCGTGGTCGACGAGTCGACCCTTCCGTCGGGTTCGAGCCCTGCTCCCCGACCCCAACAACGGCGAAGACGGCCCGAAGCGCACCGTCACCATCGGCGCCATCGGCAAGGGCACCAAGAACCTGCTCATCGGCGAAGGCCGCCAGTCCTCGGAGAGCTGGGTCGACCGGGTGCCGCAACGGCTGGTCGACGGCGCCCGTCTCGGCCTCGTCATCGCCATCACCTCGGTCGGGCTGTCGCTGATCTTCGGCACCACCGGGCTCACCAACTTCGCCCACGGCGAGATGGTCACGTTCGGCGGCATGACCGCGTTCCTGCTCAACGTCACGCTGGGGCCTCCCGTTGCTGCTCGCCGGCCCGATCGCGGTCGCTGCTCGGTGGGATGTTCGGCTACTTCCTCGACTGGGGGCTGTGGGGCCGGCTCCGAAGACGCGGGATCGGGTCTGATCTCCCAGCTGGTCGTCTCGGTCGGCTTGTCGATCCTGCTGCGCAACTTCTTCCTGTACCGCTTCGGGGGCCGCACCCGGCCGTTCGGCGACTTCGCCAACCAGACGCAGTGGACCTGGTGGAAGATCGGCATCACCCCCCGGGACTTGCTCGACCTCGGTGCTGCTCGCTCGTCGTGCTCGTCGCGCGTGGCGCTCGCCCTCCAACGCACCCGGCTCGGCAAGGCCACCAGGGCGGTGTCCGACAACGTCGATCTGGCCTCGGCCACCGGCATCGACGCCCAGAAGGTGATCCGTCTCGTCTGGTTCGTCGGCGGCGCGCTCGCCGCGCTCGGCGGCATCATCCGCGGCCTCGACGAGCAGGTCAGCTTCGAGATGGGTTCGAACCTGTTGTTCCTGATGTTCGCCGGCATCACCCTCGGCGGCCTGGGCTCGGCGTTCGGTGCGCTCGTCGGCGGCTTCGTCGTCGGGGTGTTCACCGAGCTGCTGAGCCTGGCCGTGCCGACCGAACTGAAGAACGTCCCACCGTTGATGGTCCTGATCCTGGTGCTGCTGGTGCGACCGCAGGGCATCCTCGGCCGCAAAGAACGGGTCGGGTGAGGAGGCCGTCATGGACTGGGTCATCATCTTCAACAACACCTTCCGCAACCTGCTCTCGATCGACGCGGCGTACTTCGCGATCGCCGCGCTCGGGCTCAACGTGCAGTTCGGCTACGCCGGTCTGCTCAACTTCGGGCAGGCCGGCTTCATGGCCGCCGGCGCCTACGGCATGGGCATGACCGCCGCAGTACTACGCGGTCTCGCCGTGGTGGGGTCTCGCTGTTCGCCCTCGTGTACTCGGTGGTCCTCGGGCTGTTGATGGGCGTCCCGACGCTGCGGCTGCGCGCCGACTACCTGGCGATCGTGACCATCGCCGTTCGCCGAGGTGATCCGCCTCGTCGTCAGATCGGTGCGGTTCAAGCAGTACTTCGGTGGCAGCGACGGCATCAACGACTTCTCCGACCAGTTCTACGACACCGACTTCTTCTTGATCGGCTGGATCGACAACGGCAAGCGCTACGGCTTCGGGCCGTTCGAGTACGAGGGCCGGGCGCTGCGGATCATGATCGTCGGCCTGGTTGCTGGTGGCCCTCGTCGGCGTCACTGGTCTGGCTGCTGATGCGCAGCCCGTGGGGCCGGGTGCTGAAGGGCATCCGCGAGGACGAGGACGCGGTGCGCAGCCTCGGCAAGAACGTGTTCGCCTACAAGATGCAGGCGCTGGTGCTCGGCGGTGTGATCGGCGCGCTCGCCGGCCTCGTGTTCGGCGCTCTCGCGCGGTTCGGTCCAGCCCGACAACTACAGCCGTGACGTCACGTTCTACATCCTCACCGCGCTGGTGCTCGGCGGCGTCGCCAAGGTGTCCGGCTCGATCGTCGGGCCGATGCTGTTCTGGATGGTGCTGTCGTTCACCGAGTCGTTCCTCACCCAGATCGGCCGACGACCGAGGCCAGCTCAAGATCGTCGGGGTCGACCTTGATCGCCCAGACCTCCGATGATCGGCCAGTTCCGGCTGATGCTCGTCGGGCTCGGGCTGATGCTGCTGATGATCTTCCGTCCGCAGGGAATCTTCGGGAACCGCAAGGAGATGGCGCTCGATGGACGCTGACTCGAGCCGCGAACTACCGCGACGATGGCCCGCGCCGCGCTCGCGACCGTGCGAGGCCCGCGCCGGGAGCGCCCAAGCCGGACCCGATCCTCATCGCCGACGGCGTGCGCCGGCAGTTCGGCGGCATCGTCGCCGTCGACGTCGATCACGTCGAGGTGCAGCGTGGTTCGATCACCGCCCTGATCGGGCCCGAACGGCGCCGGCAAGACCACGTTCTTCAACCTGCTCACCGGGTTCGACGAACCGAACAGCGGGAATGGACCTTCGACGGCCAGCGCGCTCGCGGGGGTGGCCGCTCACAAGGTCGCCCGCGCCGGCATGGTGCGCACGTTCCAGTTGACCAAGAGCCTCACGAAGATGTCGGTGATCGAGAACATGAAACTCGGCGCGACCGGCCAGCGCGGCGAGCAGCCTGTTGCGCGGCCTGCTCCCGTTCGCTGTGGCGGCGCCAGGAGGCCGAGATCGAGGAACGGGCCATGGAGCTGCTCGGCCCGGTTCAAGCTCGACGTGAAGGCCGACGACTACGCCGGCACGCTCTCCGGTGGCCAACGCAAGCTGCTCGAGATGGCTCGGGCGCTGATGGTCAAGCCCGAAGCTGGTGATGCTCGACGAGCCGATGGCGGGCGTCAACCCGGCGCTGAAGCAGAGCCTCAACGAGCACATCCGCGGGCTGCGCGACGACGGCATGACGGTGCTGTTCGTCGAGCACGACATGGACATGGTGCACGACATCTCCGACTGGGTGATCGTGATGGCCGAAGGTCAGGTCATCGCCGAGGGCACGCCCGACGACATCTCCTCCAACCCCGCGGTGATCGACGCCTACCTCGGCGCCCATCAAGGCAAGATCGCTCCGGTGGAGGGCTCGATGGCCATTCTCGAAGGCAACGAACTGGTCGCCGGGTACATCCCCGAGGTCAACATCCTCAACGGATGCGACCTCGTTGTGAACGACGGCGAGTTCGTCGGCATCATCGGCCCGAACGGCGCCGGCAAGTCGACGTTCCTGAAAGCGGCGCTCGGGCTGTGCTCGGTGCGTTCCGGCGCAGGTGCTGCTCGAGGGCAAGGACATCACCGGGCATGAAGGCCCACGAGCTGGTCAAGGTGGGCGTCGGCTACGTGCCCCAGACCAAGAACGTGTTCCCCAGCCTCACCGTGCTCGAGAACCTCGAGATGGGCTGCTTCCTGAAGCCGTCGCTGTTCCGGACGCGCTTCGAGTACGTCACCGTCGCTGTTCCCGAAGCTCGGTGAGCGGCGGTCCCAGCGCGCCGGCGCCGCTGTCCGGTGGCGAACGCCAGATGGTCGCCATGGGCCGGGCGCTGATGATGGAGCCGAAGATCCTGCTTCCTCGACGAGCCGTCGGCCGGGTCTGTCGCCGATGCTGCAGGACGAGGTGTTCATCCAGTGCAAGGCGATCAACGCGACCGGGCGTGGCGATCTTGATGGTCGAGCAGAACGCCCGCCGCTGCCTCCAGGTGTGCGACCGGGGCTACGTGCTCGACCAGGGCCGCACCGCCTACACCGGCACCGGGTCGCCAGCTGCTCGCCGACCCGAACGTGATCGAGCTGTACCTCGGGCACGCTCGCCAAGGCCACCGGCGGCTGACGCCCCGCGCCGGCTCGTTCAGCGGGTGCGGTGCCAGTGATGAAGCTCATCGCCTCGGAGCGGGAGCGGGGGTCGTCGAGGAACGCTCCGCGAGCGGCCGAGGTGACCGTGACCGCACCGGGCTTGCGGATGCCCACGCATCGACATGCAGAGGTGCTCGGCCTCGATCACCACGATCACCCCGTAGGGCTCGAACGCATCGACCATCGCGTCGGCGACCTGGCTGGTGAGTCGCTCTTGGACCTGCGGCCGCTTGGCGAAGCCGTCGACCAGCCGGGCGAGCTTCGACAGCCCGGTGATCCGACCGCTCGGCCCGGGGATGTAGGCGACGTGGGCGTTGCCGTGGAACGGCACGAGGTGGTGCTCGCACATCGAGTGGAACGGGATGTCGCGCACCATCACCATCTCGTTGTGGTCGGCCTCGAAGGTGACGGTGAGATGGCGTGCCGGGTTCTCGTGCAACCCGGCCATCACCTCGGCGTACATCCGGGCCACCCGCTTGGGGGTGTCGAGCAGCCCGTCGCGGGCGGGGTCCTCCCCGATGGCGGCGAGGATCTCGGCAACCGCCGCTTCGATTCGGGCGAGGTCGACTACGGGATCAGTCATGGGTCGACTACCTCGGCGAGTCGGGACCGAGTCCGCCGACCGTGACGCGAAGGAGCCCGGGGTCGTAGCCCCGGGCTCCCGTTCAGATCGCGCACGAGGCGGGTCAGTTCGACTCACTTGCCGCCGTCGAAGTTCTCGCCGACGGTGTTGCTGATGCAGCCGTCCACGCCGTACGTCGGGCAGGTTCTTCGGGCCGATGCTCGTTCTCCACCAGCGTGCGCAGGATGCGGGACGCCTTCGTCGAACGAGATCAGGACGAGGGCGTCGGGAGCCGCGCGCCTTGACCTCGCCGACCTCGGCGTCGAAGCTCGTCGCCTTCGGGTCGTAGATCTTCTGACGTGACCTCGATGCCGGCGCCTTCAGGGTCTCCTCGGCGACGGTCGGCCAGGCTGGTGCCGTAGGCGTCGTCGAGGGCCAGGATGTAGGCCGACGCTGGCGCCGTCGTCGATGACGAGCTGGCTGACCACGGCACCCTGCAGGGTGTCGGGCGGGGCGGTACGGAAGTACAGGCCCTTGTCGGTCGTAGCTCGGACAGCGCGTTCGACGTGTTGGCGGGCGAGAACTGCACCACGCCGGCGCGCGGTGATCTTGTCGATCACGGTCAGCGACACCGACGACGAAGCGGCGCCGATGATGGCGTCGACGTTCTCGCCGAGCAGACGGTCGACCGTCTGCGCTGGCGGTGTCGGTGGAGGTGTCGCCGGAGTCGCCCGGGATGCACACGACCGGCTTGCCGAGCACGCCACCGGCGGCGTTGATGTCCTCGACGGCCAGTTCGGCACGCGGCGAACTCGGGTGGTCCGAGGAACGCCAGCGAGCCCGTCTGCGGCAGGATCGCGCCGAACTTCAGCACTCCGTCACCGGCGCGGGTGCCCTCGACCGGGGTGACGGTCGACCTCGGCCGAAGCCGGCGAGGTGATCGGGACGTAGGTGGTGAGCGAGCCGGGTCGAGCCGGTTGTCGGCACCCATCTGGAGCACGCCATAGCTGGCCTCGAGCGGCTCGCCGTTGCCGTTCATGTGATCGGACCGGTGATGCCGTCGTAGTCCGGGTCGCCGCCGGCCTTGATGATCGCCAGGCAGGTGGCGAAGTCGGTGCACTTCTCGCCGTCCGTGGTGATGCCGACGATCTCGCTCGCCATGGCGATGCCGTCGGTGCCGGCCTTCTCGGCCGCCAGGGCGATGATCACGAACGCGTCGTAGGTCTCGCCGGCGTAGTTGAAGTCGCTCAGCCGGACATCGACGGCATCCCGGCGACACGCGTCCGTGAAGTCCTCGCTGAGCTCGACCGAGCGGGGTCGTGCCCTTCAGGCCTTCGAGCGCGCCGGCGGTGTCGGCCGGTTCCTCTTCGGCCGGCGGCCGCAGTGGTGGTGGCTTCCTCTTCAGCCGCTGCTGTGGTCTCCGGGGCTGCGGTGGTCTCCTCAGCCGGCAGCCGCGGTCGAGTCGGATGCGCCGTCGGCCTCGTCGCTGTCGGAGCCGCAAGCGGCACCGAGCAGTGACAAGCCCACGAGCAACGCGCCGACCCGACGAATGCGGGTCTTCTGCATGTGGTGGTCTCCCCCTGGTAACGGACGACGGGGTGCCGCCCGGGTCTAGGTTCCGGAAAGGCTAGGGCTACCGTGAGGTAACTGCAAGCATCACCTCCGAGAACGGCTCGTGACGCCCATGTGCGAGCACGTAGCGTGACCAGGCATGACGGAACCCGCTGCGCCCGACGAACACGAAGTGCGCTACGTGGTCGACGACCACGTCGCCACCATCACGCTCGACGCCCCCCACCGGATGAACACCATCTCGGGGGCGATGCTCACGGAGCTCTCGGCCCGCCTGCTCGAGGCCGACAAGGCGCCGCAGGTTCGCTGCGTGGTGATCACCGGCGCCGGGCGGGCGTTCTGTGCCGGACTCGACATGGCCGCACAGATGCAGGGACCGAAGGGCAGTCTCGGGAACCTCGGATCGCTCCATGTGCGACCCGGCGAGTTCGAGCTGCGTGATGCCCCGCCCATCGTGTTGCATCAACTCGACACCCCCACGATCTGCGCGCTCAACGGCGGTGCAGCGGGGTACGGGCTCGACCTCGCACTCGGGTGCGACATCCGCATCGCCGCCCGGTCGGCCAAGCTCAACCCGGGGTTCGCCAAGCGCGGCATCCTGCCCGAGAGCGGGGGCACGTGGCTGCTGCCGCGGATGGTCGGTTACGCCAAGGCGGCGGAGATCGCCTTCTCCGGTCGCACGCTGACCGCCACCGAAGCCGCGGAGCTCGGCTTGGTCAACCGGGTGGTCGACGATTCGGAGTTGGCGGGCGCGGTGCGCGAGCTGGCCGAGGAGATCGCGGCCAACGCCCCGCTCGCCGTACGGGCGATCAAACGAATGATGCGGGCAGCCGAGACCGAGACGTTCGAGCAGAACGTGCACCACGTGTTCCTCCAACTCCTTCCCCTGATTCGCACCGACGACTTCCAAGAAGGCGTGCGGGCGTTCATGGAGAAGCGGTCCCCGATCTTCGAGGGGCGCTGATGGCACTCGTCGCCGGGGTCGACTCCTCCACCCAGTCCACCAAGGTCGAGATCCGCGACCTGTCGACCGGCGCCGTCGTCGCTCGCGCCAGCGCGCCTCACACGGGCACCACACCGCCGCGCAGCGAACAGGATCCGAACGACTGGTGGGCCGCGTTCACCACGGCGTGGGCTGCGGTCGGTGCGCCCGACGTCGCCGCGATCAGCGTCGCCGGGCAACAGCACGGCATGGTGGTGCTCGACGAACAACGCCGGGTGATCCGACCCGCCAAGCTGTGGAACGACACCGAGTCGGCGCCCGACAGCGGCTGGCTGCTGAAGCAACTGCCGGACGGCGCGGCCGGGTGGGCAGCGGCATGCGGCAGCGTGCCGGTGGCGGCCTTCACCATCACGAAGCTGTCCTGGTTGCACCGCAGTGAGCCCGAGGCCTGGGCCCGGATGGCGCATGTCCTGTTGCCCCATGACTGGCTCACCGCGCAGCTCTCGGGCGAGCTCGTCACTGATCGGGGCGACGCGTCAGGAACGGGGTACTGGTCGCCGGCGGCGGGGGAGTACCGGTGGGATCTGCTCGGGATCGTCGACCGCGACCGCGACTGGACGAACGTCGGTGCCCGAGGTGCTCGGTCCGTTGGCCTCGGCCGGTTCGTGGAACGGCTCAGCGGTGGCTGCCGGTACGGGTGACAACATGGCTGCGGCGCTCGGGCTCGGCCTGCGTGCGGGCGATGTGGTGGTCTCGCTCGGCACTTCCGGGGTGGTGTTCGCGGTGAGCGACAACCCCGCCAACGACCCGACCGGATCGGTCGCCGGCTTCGCCGACGCCTCGGGCCGGTTCCTGCCACTGGTGTGCACGTTGAACGCGACGAAGGTCACCGAGTGGGCCCGCCGCCTGCTCGGGGTCGACCACGCCGGGCTCGACGCCCTGGCGATGGGTGCTGCGCCCGGGGCGGGCGGGCTCACGCTGTTGCCGTACCTCGACGGTGAGCGAACCCCCAACCGCCCGGGCGCCTCCGGGGTACTGAGCGGGATCCGTTCCGACACGTCGCCCGAGCACGTGGCGCGCGCCGCGTTCGAGGGCGTCGGGTGCAGCATGTTCGACGCGTTCGACGCGCTCTCCGCACAGGTGGCGACCGACGGGCGGGTGTTCCTGGTCGGGGGTGGGGCGCGGTCGGCGGCGTACCGGCAGATCATCGCCGATCTCTTCGGCCGCCCGGTGCTGGTACCGGTCGACGACGAGGCGGTGGCCGCCGGCGCGTGCGTTCAAGCCGCCGCCATGTTGGAGCAGATCGAACCGGCCGACGTCGCCGCCCGATGGTCGGCATCTGACCCGACGGCGTTCACCACCGTCGTTCCGGGGCCGGGAGCCGAGGCCACCGAGCGCATCCGCGCCGCCTACGCCGATCGCCGCGACCGGGAAGCATGACCGACGACCCGTTCGAGGTGCTCGGCCTCGTCCGCACTGCGACGGTGGCCGAGCTGCGGGTCGCCCGTCGCCGGTTGGCGTTCGAGTTGCACCCTGATCGAGGCGGCGACGAGCAACAGATGCAGACCGTGAACGCGGCATTCGAAGCGGCGGTCGCCCATGCCACCGGCCGGCGTCCGCTCCTCGAGCCGTCGGTTGCCACCGCGAGAGTCCCTGACCCTGGCCCCGATCCCGGCCGCGGCTCGGCTCGGACGAGCCGTCCGGAGCCGGTGCGCTATGGGCCAGCCGGCTCGCCGGTGGATGGTGCGGGCAGATGGCGACGGGTCGAGCACGACATGCCCTCGTTCGTGATCGAGGCGCTCCCTGCTGAGGCGTTCGAGGCGTTGCTCATCGTCACGACCTGGATCGGTGAGGTGTTGGTCGACGAGCCGCCGTACCTGCTCGAGGTCCACCTGAGCGAGCCCGCGGAGTGCTGGTGTCGCCTGGAGTTGGTTCCCGACGCCGGTGCCAGCACGGTGAGTCTCACCGTGGCATCGATCGGTGGGGTGGCTCCATCCGTCGACGTCGTGCGCGACACGTGGGTGCATCACCTGAACCGGTTGGGTGAGTAACGGCGGGATCCCTCAAGCCACGCTGTTGACCGCGACCGACAGCGTGGTGCTGGCGCCGCTCATGACGCAGATCCGGCCCCCATCGCCCGGAGCGAGCGAGACCCGGGTGGTCACCATCGTGCCGTTGACGACCGGAGTGAGTGGCGTGCCGGTGGCGAGCCCGGCGCGTTGACCGCAGGGCCACACCGCGGCTTGGCCGTCGCCGCGCCCGGTCATGGTGATCGTGACCTCGACCATGGTTGCCGACTTCGGCATGCCCGGGAAGCCGACCACCTTGACACCGGTGGCCTTGTTGGCGGCGATCGGCGAGTCGAGCTTGAGCACCAGCACGGCAGGATCGAACCTCTTGGCCTGGCCTCCGGAGGCCGGCGTCGTGGTCGCGGGCGCCGTGGTCGCCGGGGGCGCGGTCGTCACTGGTCCCACGGTGGTCGCCGGTGCAACGGTCGTCGGGGGCATCGTCGTTGCCGGCGGCTGGGTGCCGGGCGGCACCGTCGTCGGGCCGGCCGGACGAGTCGTGGCGGGCGCGCCGGCGTTGTTGATGCCGTTGACGGCCACCGTCAAGGCGGTCGACGCCGTGCTGACCAGGCAGATGCGCCCGCCGTCGCCGGGTGCCAGCGTGACGCGGGTGCTCGATGCCGTTCCCGAGGTGACCGCGTTGAGCGGCGTCCCGGTTGCCAGACCGGCTTTCTGCCCGCACGACCACACCGCGGCCTGGCCGTTCGACCGACCGGTCATCGTGATCGTGAGGTCGAGCCCCTTGGTGCTCGATGGAATACCAGGGAAGCCGGCCACCTTCACGCCGATGGTCTTGTTCGCGGCGAGGGAGTCGAGTCTCATCGCGACGACTGCCGGGTTGAACACGGTCCCGGAGCCCCAACCGGCCGGTGGGGGTGTCGTCGTCGGGGTGCTCGGTGCGCCGCTCGTGGTCGTCGGCACCGTGGTGGTGGCGGTGGTCGTGCCCGGAACGGTGGTCGTGGTCGACGAACCATCGGGCTGAGTGGTCGTGGTCGTGACCTTGGGGATCGTGGTGGTGGTCACGCCGGCCCACGGCGAGGGGTTCTGGACGGCCTTCTGGGCGACCGCCGCGCCGCACGTCTTCACTGCGGCCACCGATGCCGTGGGGTCGATCGCCCGCCCCCCGTTGGGGTGGATCTCGAAGTGCAGATGGTTCACCGACGTGTTGCCGGTCTTGCCCACGTACCCGATGAGCGTGCCGGCGCCGACGCTCGCGCCATGGGGGGCGGTGTCATCGGCGTACGCCGAGAGGTGGGCGTAGATCAGGTAGGTGCCGTCGGGTGACACGATCTTCACCTGATTACCGGCCAGGCTGCCCTTGCTCCGCACGACCTTGCCGCTGTTCCCGGCGAAGAGCTTGGTGCCGGCCTTGGCGATGATGTCGATGCCCTCGTGGCGACGGCCACCCGACCGAGGTGCCATCCACGTGTTGGCGTAGAAGCAGTTGGTCCCATCGATGGGTGCCGCGGTCAGGTCACCGTTGTTCACCGCGCTCGCGGGGCCCGCCGGAGCAGCCACCGCCACCGCGGCGGCCGTCGCCGCGCACGCCAACACCACCCTGCCCAACCGCCGACCCGCCATCACGTCCTCCGCTGATCCGATCCCCGCTCCGCCAGCGGCAATCGGACCTCTCGCAGTATGCGGACAGCCACGCATCGTGGCAATGGCAGTACGGTTAGGAGTCGCTCAGGATTTCTCGGCGCTCGTCAGCGCATTGTCATCGGGGTGCTGCGGCTTTCATGAGCCGATCCCGAATGGCGTGGCCGAGCCCTCGTGGCGGTGGGAGCACGGCGACCAGAACCTCCACCCCGCCCTCATCGGCGGCCCGCAGCTGGGCGAACAGCTCCCGCGCGGCCGTGACCAGGTCGTCGTCGGGTACCAGCACCTCGGCCCGGACCTCCCGGGCCCGGAGCTCGGCCACCAGGGACTCTGCCTCGGACCGTGACTCGACCACACGAACTGTGCAACGCGGAGCGTAGTGAGCGGCCAACATGCCGGGAGCCCGGCTGGGTCCCGACGCCGACGCGACGGGTTGGTGGAGGATCCGGTCGAGATCCTCGGGGGAGATCCCGCCGGCCCGGAGGAGTTGCAGGGGATCGGTGGTGCAGTCGACGATGGTCGATTCGACCCCGACCGGGCACGGGCCACCATCGAGGACCAGGTCGACGTCGCCGCCGAGGTCGGCCCGGACGTGGTCGGCGGTGGTTGGGCTCACTCGGCCGAAGCGGTTGGCCGACGGCGCGGCGACGCCGCCGCCGAACGCGTCGAGCACCGCGATGGCGAGCGGGTGGGCGGGGACTCGCAGCCCGACGGTGTCCCTGCCCCCGGTGACCACATCGAGCACGTGCGCGGCCCGGGGAACCACGAGCGTCAGCGGACCCGGCCAGCACGCGTGGGCGAGGGTCCGGGCGGCCTGGCTCGGGCGGTGGGCCCACTCGTCGAGTCGATCGGCTGCCGCCACGTGCACGATGAGCGGATGGTCGTTGGGGCGTCCCTTGACGGCGAAGATCCGTCGGACGGCGTCCGGATTGGATGCGTCAGCGGCGAGGCCGTAGACGGTCTCGGTGGGCAAGGCGACCAGCCCGCCGGCCCGCAGGACCTCGACCGCCTCGGCGACCGCCCGGGCGGCCTCCGGGGAGGTCGGAGGGGTGGCCGGTGGGGTGGCCGTCACCCCGGGTCGGCGCCGAGGAACTCGAGGGCCGCATCGATGAATCCGAACGACTCCGGTGTGGCGAAGTGGTCGGTGCGCCGCAGCACCTTCAGCCGAGCGTCGGGCAGCGCTTCCACCAGCGGATCACCGGGGCCGGCGAAGTCGTTGTCGCCGATCACGACGAGGGACGGGGTGGTCAACCCGGCGAGATCGGCGGGCGTGATCGGCCGGTGCGGCCGTTCCATCACCGCGGTCAGTGCCTCGCGGTCGTTGCCGGGCTGGGTGGCGTACTGGACGAACAGCTGCGCGGTCACGTCCTCGAGCGGGCCCTCACCGCGCAGCGCCGCCACGATCCCGCTCGTGGAGGGCTCGGTGCGGAACACGTTGGCCCCGATTCCGGCAAAGACGATGCGCCGGAACGCCTCGGGTCGGCGAGCGGCGAGCTGCAGCAAGGTGATCGCCCCGAGCGAGAACCCGATGGCGTCGACGGGCTCGTCGGGCAACGCCGCTTCCACCCGCTCCGTGAGATCGGCGTAGGCGGCCGGATCGTGCGGCTTGGGGGCGGTGCCGTGGCCGAGCAGGTCCACACCGATCACCTCACGACCCGCGTCCTCGAGGAGCGGCACGAGCGGGGTCTGGGCCCACGTGAGGGCGAACGATCCGCCCCAGCCGTGGACGAGGAGCACCGGAGGCTGGCTCATCTGGCTGACGGTAGCGGTCTCGACCACGGTTCTTGGTGCGTTGCGTCGCCCCCGGGGTCGACGAAACCGCGATCAGAAGACCGTAGCCTTCGATGAATGCGGTTCTTGAATGACGTCCCGCCTCCGTTCGAACTCACGTACAGCGATGTCTTCATGGCGCCGAGCCTCTCCGAGGTCAGCTCGCGTCAGGACGTCGACCTGTCGACCCCGGACGGCTTGGGCACCACCATCCCGCTCGTCGTGGCCAACATGACCGCCGTCGCCGGACGGCGTATGGCCGAGACGGTGGCGCGCCGAGGCGGCCTGGCGGTACTGCCCCAGGACATCCCGCTCGACATCATCGAGCAGAACATCTCGTATGTGAAGACCCGGCATCCGGTCTACGAGACGCCGATCACGCTGTCGCCGTCCGACACCGTCGCCGAGGCGCTCAGTCTGATCCACAAGCGCGCCCATGACGCCGTGGTGGTGGTCGAAGACGATCGACCGGTCGGCATCTTCACCGAGAAAGACGCGGTTGGCTTCGATCGCTTCACCCAGCTGCGCCACGTGATGAGCCACGACCTGGTGAGCATCGACGACGGCATCGGACTGCCCGAGATCTTCGATCGCCTGTCGAACCAACGCTTCTCGTTCGCACCCGTCGTCGACCAACAGGGCCGGCTCGTCGGGTGCGTCACGCGTAAGGGGGCATTGCGCTCTGCGCTCTACCGACCGGCCTTCGACGCCCGGCAGTGCCTGATGGTGGCGGCCGCCGTCGGCATCAACGGCGACGTGGCGGCCAAGGCCAAGGACCTCGTGGCGATCGGGGCCGACGTGCTGGTGGTCGACACCGCCCACGGCCACCAGGCCAAGATGTTGCAGGCGCTCGCAGTGGTCAGGGCAGCGGTGCCCGACACCCCGCTCGTGGCCGGCAACGTCGTCACCGCGGCCGGCACCGAGGACCTCATCTCGGCGGGCGCCGACATCGTGAAAGTCGGCGTCGGACCGGGCGCGATGTGCACCACCCGCATGATGACCGGTGTCGGCCGACCGCAGTTCTCGGCGGTGCTCGAATGCGCGGCGGCGGCCCATCGGCTCGGCAAGCACGTCTGGGCCGACGGTGGCGTGCGCTATCCCCGTGACGTGGCGCTCGCGCTCGCCGCCGGGGCCGACAACGTGATGTTCGGTTCCTGGCTCGCCGGCACCTACGAGAGCGCAGCCGACACGCTGCGCGACGCCGACGGCCGGCTGTACAAGGAGAGCTTCGGCATGGCCTCGCACCGGGCCGTGAAGACCCGCACTCGTGGCGAGAGCCCGTTCGACCGCGGCCCGCAAGGAACTGTTCGAGGAAGGCATCTCGACGTCGCGGATGTACCTCGATCCGCACCGCCCGGGGGTCGAGGACATCATCGACCAGATCGTGGCAGGGGTCCGCAGCTCGTGCACCTACGCCGGGAGCCGGACAGTGTTGGAGTTCCGCGAGCGGGCCGTCGTGGGCATCCAGAGCGCGGCCGGCTACGACGAGGGTCGTCCGATGGGCACGAGCTGGTGAGCGAGCCCCTTGCGGTCATCGCCATCGACGGTCCGGCCGGTGCCGGCAAGTCGACCGTCAGCCGGGCGGTGGCCAGCCGGCTCGGGCTCACCTACCTCGACACGGGTGCGATGTATCGGGCCATCACGTGGGCCGCGCTCGAGGCAGGTGTCAGCCTCGCCGATGGGCCCGCCGTCACCGAGGTGGCCCGGCGAGCGGTGCTCACGATCCACCCCGACCGGGTGGTGATCGACGGAATCGACGTCACCGCGGCGATCCGGACCCCGGAGGTCACCGCGGCGGTGAGTGTCGTCGCCGCCATCCCCGAGGTCCGAGCCGAACTCGTGCGCCGGCAGCGGGCATGGGCCCGAGCGATGGGTGGTGGGGTGATGGAGGGTCGCGACATCGGTTCGGTGGTGTTCCCCGACGCCGCGCTGAAGGTGTTCCTCACCGCCTCGCCGCTCGAGCGGGCCCGTCGCCGGGCGAGCGAAGTGGGCGATGACGTCGCGATGATCGCCGCGGCCATCGAGCGGCGCGACCACCTCGATTCCAGCCGCGCCACCAGCCCGCTGGTGGTTGCCGATGGCTCCCGGTTCGTCGACACCGACAACCGCACCATCGATCAGGTCGTCGACGAGATCGTTGCCCTGTTCGCCGAGCAGGTCGGTGACGTCGCGGAGGTGCGGGCATGACGAAGGTGTCGTCGAAGCTGGCCGGCAACTCGCGAGCCGCGCTGGCCTTCTACTGGCTCGGGCGGACGCTGTGTGTCCTGTTCTCCCGGATCTATCTCCGCATGCGGGTGGAGGGTCTGGAGCACGTTCCGACGTCTGGTGCGTTCGTCGTGGCCCCGGTGCACCGGTCGAACGTCGACACGCCCATCGTCGCCATCGTGACCAAGCGGCGGCTGCGTTACATGGGCAAGGACTCGCTCTGGAAGAAGCCGGCGTTCGGGTGGATGCTGTCGGCGCTCGGCGGGTTCCCGGTGACCCGGGGGAGCGCCGATCGAGAAGCACTCAAGCGCTGCATCGAAGTCCTGCAGGGGGGCGAGCCGCTCGTGCTGTTCCCCGAGGGCGAACGCAAGAGCGGCGCAGTGGTCCAGCCGTTGTTCGACGGCGCGGCCTACGTCGCCGCCAAGGCCGGTGTCCCGATCTTGCCGGTCGGTATCGGTGGATCCGAACGGGTGATGCCCAAGGGGGCCAAGTTCGTCTACCCGCGCAAGGTGCGGGTGGTGATCGGTCCGGTGATCCGGGTCGAGGGGGGCGAGAACGGCCGGGCGCCGCGCAATGCGGTGAAGTCGGCATCCGACACGCTGCACGTCGAACTGCAGCGCCTGTTCGATCTCGCCGAATCACGTAGCGCCACATCACACGTCGACCGCTGAGGACGCCCGCGCCTGCCGGCGGATCTACTCGCCGAAGTACGCGGTGAGCGCTCTCGCCATCGACACGGGGTCCTCGACCCCGCACAGCTCTCGCGCCGAGTGCATCGACAGCTGCGGCACACCCACGTCGACGGTCTCGATCCCGAGGCGGGTGGCGGTGAGCGGTCCGATGGTCGAACCGCACGGCATGTTGTTGCGCGACACGAACGTCTGCATCGACACACCTGCCTGTTCGCAGGCCCGTTGGAACCGGGCTCCCGTCACGGCAGATGTGGCGTAGCGCTGATTGGCGTTCAGCTTCAACGCCGGGCCGTGGTTGATCAACGGGCGATGGCCGGGCTCGTGACGTTCGGGATAGTTCGGGTGCACCGCATGGGCGTTGTCAGCCGAGATGCAGCTCGACACGGCGAACGATCGATGACGGTCGTCGCCGCTCCCACCGGCCGATCGAACGAGGCGATCGAGCACTGTTTCGAGCAACGGACCCGCCGCTCCCGTGGTGCTGGCCGAGCCGACCTCCTCGTGGTCGAACAGGGCGACGACCTGATGCTGGCTCGCGGTCTCCGCTCCTACCAGCGCCGCCAACCCGGCCCAACACGACAGCTGGTTGTCGAGCCGGCCGGCGGCGAGCAACGATCGATCGGCGCCGAGCACGGCCGACGGCGTCAGGTCGTACAGCTGCAGCTCCCAGCCGGCGATGGACTCCGGATCGACCGAGAGTCGAGCCGCGATCAACCGGGCGAAGTCGCCCGGGGCCGAGTGACCGGTGCCCCAGACCGGTGTGAGATGTTGCTGCTTGTCGAGCACCAGCCCGCGCTCGTTGACCTCGCGGTCGAGGTGGATGGCGAGTTGAGGGAGCCGGGCGATCGGCTCGTCGATCCGCAGGAGCAGCTCGGGTCCGTCGCGCAGCACCACCCGTCCTGCGATCCCGAGATCGCGGTCGAGCCACGAGTTCAACAGGGCCCCGCCGTAGATCTCGACGCCCAGCTGGCGCCAGTTGAGCACCCCGAGATCGGGCTGCGGCTTGACGCGCAGACCGGGCGAATCGGTGTGCGCGCCGACGATCCGGAAACCGTCTCGCGCTCGATCCGCTCGACGAGCTCTGCCATGCGATGAGCGCACCACCTCGCCTCACGAATCCACGGGTGGTCATCGGCCATTCGTCGTGCTCGCGGAGCTCGACGAAGCCGGCAGCCGACAGTTCATCGGCCGCAGTAGCGACCACATGGAACGGCGAGGGCGAGCGGTCGAGAAAGGCGCGCAGCCCATCGATGGTGGCCGCCACCGGGTCGGTGCCGCCGTGAGTCGTCGTCATCGTTGGAACAATCCGATCGGGAGACCCGAGCCTCGCAGATGGGCGGTCTCGTTGAGCGTCACGATCGAGCGTTCGCCGGAGCGCGCCGCAGCGACGCGATGGATCGAGGTGTAGTTCGGCGCGAAGAACGCCGCGCTGTCGGCGAGTCCGAGCACGCGCGAGAGATAGACGTTGATCACCATCGCATGACACACCACCGCGATCCGTTGCGCCGGATGGGCGTCGACCAGCGCCTCGACCGCGTTGGCGACGCGCAGGCTGAACGCAAGCAGGTCCTCGGACGCGTCCTGCATCACACCGGCGCGAAGCTCGAACCATCGGGGATCGTCGGCTGCCTTGAGTTCCTCGACCGGGATGTACTCCGTTGCTTCCGAGCCCCATTCGGCCAGGTCGTCGATCACGGTGACATCGATCCCGAGTCGCCCGGACAGCGGCGCGGCCGTTTGGCGAGCACGTTGCATCGGCGACGAGTAGAGCGCGTCGAACTGCTCGCTCGCGAGGTAGTCGCCGAGCCGCTGGGCCTGTTCGTGACCGGCTTCAGAGAGCTCCGGGTCGGCTCGTTCACCCACTCGCGTCGTGCGTAGCGGGAGGGCGTGGCGCACCAAGAGCAGCTCCATGGCGTTAGATAAGCACCCGTGGAATCACAAACCAAGATCGTGGCGACGATCGGGCCGGCCAGTGAGCCGTCCGATGTCCTCGCCGACATGCTGCGTGCCGGAGTCGACATGATCCGGATCAACCTCAGTCACGGCACCGTCGACGAGCACCTCGAGAAGCTGCGGCTCGTACGCCGCGTCGCCGACGAGCTCGATCTGCCCGTGGCCGTTCTCGCCGATCTCCCGGGCCCCAAGGTGCGCTCGGGTCGGTTCCCCGAAGCAGGCGTGATGCTCAGGGTCGGGTCGCTCGTCCATCTCGTCGCCGGTGAGGAACCGAGCACCGAGGACCGCATCACCGTCGACTACCCGACGCTGCTCGACGACGTCCGTGTCGGCGATCACATCGTGTTGGGCGACGGCGCCATCAGCCTCCACATCGCCAACGTGTCCGACGGCGCCCTCCACGCGGTCGTGCTCACCGGTGGTCGGGTACAGGGTCGCCCGGGCGTGCACATCCCGGCCGAGCGCCTGCGGTTGACGGCTCCCACCGCGCAGGACCTGGAGCTCGCCAAGGTGTTCACCGAGGCCGGCGCCGACTTCCTCGCCGTGTCGTTCGTCCGCTCGGCCGCCGACCTCCTCGCCGTTCGCCAGGTGATCGGACCCGACGGCCCGCGCCTCGTCGCCAAGATCGAGACGTCGCCGGCGATCGCGAACCTGGCCGAGATCCTCGAGGTCGCCGATGCAGTGATGGTGGCGCGTGGCGATCTCGGCATCGAGTGCCCGCTCGAGGACGTCCCGCACCTGCAGAAGTTCATCATCCGTTCCTGCGTCGAAGCCGGCGTGCCGGTGATCACCGCCACCCAGATGTTGGAGAGCATGATCACGGCGCCGTCGCCGACCCGGGCCGAGGTCACCGATGTCGCAAACGCAGTGTTCGACGGCACCGATGCCGTGATGCTGTCGGGGGAGACCGCGATCGGGGTCGACCCGGCACTCGTGATCCGCACGATCGTGCGGATCGCCGAACGAGCCGAACGAGAGGCGAACTACGAGCAGTGGGGCACTCGATTGGGCCGGGTGCAGCGCCAGAGCACGCTGGTTCCCGGGCCCGACCGCACGACGATGGCGATGACGCACGCAGCGTTCCAGGCCGCCGCGGACATCGGGGTGTCGGCCATCCTGTGCTGCACGCGGAGCGGACGGACCGCGATCGCAATGGCCTCGTTCCGGCCACGGACCCGGTTGATCGGGCTCAGCCCGAACCTGGTGACTGCCCGGTCGCTCGCCATCTCCTGGGGGGTGCGTCCGCTCGTCGTCGACGTCTACCACACCACCGACGAACTGGTCTGGTTCGCGGTCGAGCGCGCCGTGCAGAGCGGCTACGTCCGCGTCGGCGAGCAGGTGCTGGTGTTGGCGGGCGCGCCCGACCGACGGTCCGGTGCCGCCACCGATGTCCTGCGTGTGGTCACCGTCGAGTGAGGGTCACTCCCGCTCACCGATTCGCGTGATCGATTCCCTGGTCGTCACTGGCCCGCCGGACGGGCCGCTCGTGGTGCTCGTGCACGGTGCCATGGACCGTGCCTCGGGCATGGCGCGCCTCGCCCGCAAGCTCGATCACCGCGCCCTGGTGACCCGCTACGACCGGCGCGGCTACGGGCGAGCCGTCGACCACCCGGGACCGATCACGATGCCGGGGCATGTCGATGACCTCGAGGCAGTACTTGGGGAGCGCCAGGCGATCCTCGTCGGGCACTCCTACGGCGGAAACGTGGCGCTGGCGGTGGCGGCGCGGCGGCCGGAACTCGTTCGCGCGGTCGCGGTGTTCGAGCCGCCGATGCCATGGGAGCCGTGGTGGCCCTCCACGTCGGGCAGCGCCGAGATGGCACGGCGGGACGAAGGCCACGACCTGACCCCAGAGGCCGCCGCCCAGGCCGCCGCGAGCTTCATGATCCGCATGGTCGGCAGGGAGCGCTGGGAGTCGTTGCCCGAACGCACCCGCTCGACCCGGCTGGCCGAAGGGCGGGCACTGGTGTCGGAGCTCAGCGATCTACGGCGCGAGCCGTGGCGGGCACAGCAGATCGGGTGCCCGTTGATCGTGGGGGTCAGCGAGCATGCCCGGCCGCACCATCGACAAGCGACGCGAACCATCGCCGACCGGGTAGCCGGAGCCGAGCTGGTGATGCTCGATGACTGCCATCACGACGCCCACAATGGCTCACCTGCGCAGTTCGCCCATCGCCTCGTCGAACCGCTCCTCGACCTCGTCGGTCGGTGAACGAGCTACGGAACGCTGATGTCGACGTCGGAGCCGAAGAAGCGGCAGCTGGTCGAGGGCAATGATCCGGCGGCGGCCTGGTTCGTGACTTTCTCGGCGCACTCCGACACGTTCGCCCGTTGGGTCCATACCCCGAGACCGACGCCGAGGACGATCAGCATCGTGACGGCCTTCTGGGTGACCGATTTGGTGATCTTGACGGCGAGGTAGCCGATCAGCAGCAGGCCGACCAGCACCCCGATGGAGAGATTCTTCGCCATTTCGACGGTGAGCGCGAGCACTCGAACACTGTACGTCGCGAGTCTGAACGGTTCGCGGCACCCGACAGTCCGCGGCCACCCCTCGCGCTCGAATGGGCCATCGGTCCCGGTCGGGCCATCCGGGCCCGTGATGGACGCGGGATCGGGGAACGTCCGCAGAGTTCTGCGGCCATCGCGGCTCGATCCGCCGATTCCGGCAGGTCACGGACGCGAGCGTGTCGGTCGGGCGTCGGTCGTAGGGTGCTTGGGATGAGCGACGCCACGCCTGCTGAGTCCCGTCCGGTGAACCTCACGAGCCAAGGCCCTCCCGCGACCGTTTTGCCGCCCGAGCCGGCCGACGCCTTGCACGCCCTGCAACAAGCACTCGCCCAGGACGGGGACCACCGCCGCGACGCAGTGGCGGCAGTCGTCGCCAAGTGGCCGCGCTACCTCGATGCCTGGGCGAGGCTCGGCGACCTCGGGCGCGACCCGGTGGAGTCCTATGCCTACTACCGGATCGGGTACCACCGCGGGCTCGACAAGCTCCGGGGCAGCGGGTGGCGGGGCAGCGGGTACGTGCGCTGGTCGGCCGAGACCAATCGCGGGTTCCTTCGGGCGATGCGCGGCCTGCGCGATGCGGCGGCCGCGATCGGCGAGACCGACGAGGCCGAGCGGTGCGCCTTGTTCATCCTCCAGCTCGAACCGAGCGGCGTGCCCGATCAGGGATGAGCCTTCTCGCCGGCGCCGTGCTCACCGGTGGCGCGAGTCGCCGGATGGGCCAGGACAAGGCCGTGCTGGCTGTGCTCGGCGTGCCCCTGGCCGCCCACGTTGCATCAGTCGTGCGTTCGGCCGGGGCCGAGCCCGTGGTCGCGATCGGTGGCGACCGGGCCCGGTTGGCCGAGATCGGCCTCGAGACGGTCGATGACCGGTGGCCGGGCGAGGGCCCGCTCGGCGGCCTGCTCACCGCGCTGCGGTGGAGCCCGGCGCCCCGGCTGATGGCCGTCGCGTGCGACCTTCCTTGGCTCGATGTCACCACCATCGAGCTGCTGACCGGCGCCGATTCGGGCGACAGCGACGTCGTCATGGCCTTCACCGACCGGCTCGAGCCGCTCTGCGCCGTCTGGGACGTCGAGCGAAGCGCACCACCGCTCCAGGCGGCGTTCGACAGCGGAGAGCGTTCGATCCGCCGAGCGATACGCGGGCTGCCCGTGCGGCGGGTCGAGCTCGTGGAGTCCGGACCGCTCCGAGACGTCGACGAACCCGGCGACCTGCCCCAGCCGCACCAGCCGTGATCAGCCGAGATCGGGTCGCCAGGAGGGGTGGAGCGGCGATCGATGGCCTAGCGTTGCGCCCCATGGACCAGATCCCCAGCGTGTCGGTCGACGAGCTCGAGGCGGCATTGGAATCCGGCGCAGTGCTGTTCGATGTCCGTCAGCCCGACGAGTACCTCGATGGGCACGTCGCCGGTGGCGTGCTCGTACCGCTCGGAGAGGTGGCCGATCGAGTCGATGAGTTCCCGACCTCGGGGCGCGCGTACGTGATCTGTCGCAGCGGCGGACGCAGCGCCACCGCCTGCGGCGCCCTTCGCGCGGCCGGTGTCGATGCCATCAACGTCGAAGGTGGCACCCTCGCCTGGCTGAGCAGTGGCCGCGATGTCGTGGTCGGCGAGCAGCCCGGGTGAGCCACCGCTGGGTCGACACCACCGCGAGCCTCGCCGAACTGGTCGACGAGATCCTCCCCGAGCCGCGGTACGCGCTCGACACCGAGTTCCACCGCGAGCGCACCTATTACCCCCGCTTGGCCCTGGTGCAGCTGGCGTGGCCGGGTGGCTGCGCGCTGGTCGATCCCCTCGCCGTCGACATCCACGAACTCGCCCGCCTGCTCGATGGACCCGGGCTCGCGGTGCTGCACGCCGCCCAGCAAGACCTCGACGTGCTGACGCATGCCTGTGGCACCGTGCCGGCACGGCTGTTCGACACCCAGCTGGCGGCGGGTTTTTTGGGGTACTCGACGCCATCGTTGTCGACACTGGTCAACGGCGAGCTGAAGGTCCACCTGCCCAAGGGAGATCGGCTCACCGACTGGCTGCGCCGCCCACTCACTCCCGAACAGCGCAGCTACGCCGCGGCCGATGTCGAGTACCTGTTCGCCCTGCAGGACAAGATCACCGCCCAGCTGGCGGCCACCGGCCGGGTCGGCTGGGCCGAAGAAGTGTGTGAGGAGCTCAGGGTCCGCCCGCAGGGTCCCGGTGACCCCGATGCTGCGTGGCTGCGCCTGAAGGATTCACGAACCCTCAAATCCAAGAGCCGTGGGGTGGCCCGAGCGGTGGCCGCCTGGCGGGAACGGCGGGCGATGGCCAACGATCAGCCGCCGCGCCAGGTGCTGCCCGATCTGGCCCTGCTCGGCATCTCCCAGAAGGCGCCCCGCACGATTGCGGAGTTGTCGGCCGCACGCGGGGTCGACGAGCGCCACACCCGCGGAACGATCGGCAAAGAGATCCTCGATGCCGTCGACGCGCGGGCTCGAGTCACCCGTCGAGCTGCCCGAATCTGATGGTGACGAGCTCGATCGCAAGCTCCGCCCGGCCGTGACGCTCGTGTCGGCGTGGGTCAGCGAGCTCGCCCGACGGGAGAAGGTCGACACCACGCTGCTCGCCACCCGATCGGATCTGGTCGCGTTCCTCAGCGGCGATCCCGACGCCCGGCTCGCTCACGGGTGGCGCGCCGAGCTGGTGGGCGACGACGTCGGACGCATCGTGGCCGGCACCGCGGCGCTCGCCTTCGACGGTTCGGGAGGCTTGAAGCTCATCCCCGCATGACGCGGCGGAGCTTGGCCCACAACTGATCGAACGCGTCGGTGACGTCGGTGGCCCGGGCGCCGTAGGCGTGGACCGGCAGGCGTTCGCCCAGCGCCTGGTTCACGATCACCCGTTGCGGGACGGCCGGCTTCCACACCGCTCGTTTCCCGACGATGCGTCCGAGTTCGTCGAAGCGCCGATCGGCCTCCGACGAGATGGCGGGCACCTTGTTGACCACCACGCCGGCCAGATCGAGACCGGGGTTGTGGGCGGCCCAGACCTCGTCGACGACATCGGCGACGGCGGCGATGCCCCGCAGGCCGAGGGCAGCAGGTTCGACCACGATCACGGCGTGGTCGGCGGCCGTGAGCCCGTTGGCGGTCAGGTTCCCGAGCGACGGCGGGCAGTCGATCAACACCGCGTCGAAGGCGCCCGACAGGCCGGCGAGTGCGGTTCGCAGCTTGAGCGCAGGATCCTTGCCGCCCGAATGCTCCTTGGACTGGAGCCGGGTGCTCGCCGGCAGGACCTGGACGTTGTCACCCCAGGACGACGCGACGATCGCCGAGCCGAGCGAGCCGCGAGTCAGCACCTCGGCGCTCGACTGACTCGGTCTCGGCGGGATCGAGACCGAGCACCCAGGTGCTCGCTCCTTGCGGATCGAGGTCGATCACCAGTACCCGAGCGCCGGCGGCCCATGCTGCCGAGGCCAAGCCGAGGGTGACGGTCGTCTTGCCGACCCCACCTTTCTGGTTCACCAGCGCAATCGTGCGACCCATGAGCGGTCATGCTGCCATGCCTCAGCCCACCGTGGTGCACAGGGCGCCGACTGGCTCAGCTCCGCCACGCACCCCCGGACGTGGGTGCCCTGCGTACGGGCCTCTTCGACCGGTTCGCGGTGGGTCATCTGGGCCGGTCATGATCCGCCGGAGGATGTGTCCGGCCGGTAGAGTGGGTGGCAATGCAAACTCTCTAGGTTCGGAGCCCTGCCGTGAAGAAGGGTCGTCATCGCCGCTTCGAAGAAGCGCGGAAGTTGAAGCAGTCGGGTCCCGGAGCGTTTGATCTCGGGCTTGGTGTGGACAACGGACACATTGGTTCGTCTGAGGACGACGAGTACGCCGCACTCGCACAGAAGTACGGCGTGACGTTCGACGAGGACGACGAGGACGACGACGACTAGCCAACGGCAGCCACCCCGCTGATCACCCTGATCGGCTCGGTGGAACAACCGAACCCGAACACGAACCTCCCCCCGGTTCGGATCGGATCATCCCGTGTCAGTTCCCGCTCTCCGCAGCATCGCCATCGTCGCGCACGTCGATCACGGCAAGACCACCCTCGTCGACTCGCTCCTGCGGGCCACCGGTGTGTTCGCCGCCCACCAGGCCGTCGTCGACCGGGTCATGGACTCCGACGACCAGGAGCGCGAACGCGGGATCACGATCCTCGCCAAGGCCGCCCAGATCTCGTGGCGCGGCGTCACCATCAACCTCGTCGACACCCCTGGCCACGCCGATTTCGGCGGTGAGGTCGAGCGCGCCCTGGCCCTGGTCGACGGGGTGATGCTGCTCGTCGATGCCGCCGAGGGCCCGCTGCCCCAGACCCGGTACGTGTTGTCGAAGGCTCTGGCGGCCGACCTCCCGGCGATCGTCGTGATCAACAAGGTCGACCGGCAAGACGCCCGGGCCCAGGAGGTGCTCGAAGAGGTCGAGCACCTGTTCCTCGATCTCGCCCACGCCGACCACCAGCTGTCGTTCCCGGTGCTGTCGGCCGTCGCTCGTGACGGCACCTCGATGAAGGGGATCGGCGTACCCGGCGAGGGCGCCGACCTCGTACCACTGCTCGACGCCATCCTCGACGCCATTCCCGAGCCGAAGATGGACCCGAACGCGCCGCTGCAGGCGCTCGTGACCAACCTCGACGCATCCGACTACCTCGGGCGTCTCGCCATCGGCCGGGTCATGGCCGGGACCCTGCGCAAGGGCGAGCAGGTCTCGGTCTGCCAGGCCGACGATGCCGAAGAGGGCACCCCGCCCGTGCGCCGCCGGCTGAGCCAGCTGTTCTCGTTCCGCGGCATCAGCCGCGAAGAAGTCGATTCCGTCCAGGCGGGCGACCTGTTCATCGTCGCCGGTCTTCCCGAGGTCGAGGTGGGCGACACGCTCGCCTCGTCCGAGAACCCGGTTCCCCTTCCCCGGCTCACGGTGGACGAGCCGGTGCTGAGCATGAGTTTCGGCGTGAACACCTCGCCGTTCGCCGGGCGCGCCGGAAAGTTCGTGACGAGCCGTCATCTTCGTGAGCGGTTGAACAAAGAGATCCTGGGCAACGTCTCGATCAAACTGGCCGAGACCGATTCACCCGAGGTCATCGAAGTCGCCGGGCGGGGCGAGCTCCAGCTGGCCGTTCTCATCGAGAACATGCGGCGCGAGGGCTACGAGCTCCAGGTCAGCCGGCCCGAGGTGATCACCAAGGACATCGAGGGCAAGAAGCACGAGCCGCTGGAACGGGGCACGTGCGACGTCCCCGACGAGTACGTGGGAACGATCACCCAGGCCATCGCCCCCCGGAAGGGTCGCATCGTCGACATCGGCCCGGGCGACCCCGGCCGCACGATCCTCACCTTCGAAGCCCCCTCGCGTGGGCTGATCGGGTTCCGGTCGCTGTTGATGACCGCCACTCGTGGCACGGCGTTGCTCCACCAGCACCACGCCGGCTGGATGCCGTGGGCAGGCGAGCTGCCCCACCGCACCGGTGGGGCGATGATCGCCGACCGCGTCGGCCAGGTGACGGCCTACGCCCTCGACAACCTGCAGCTCCGCGGCGAGCTCCACGTGTCGCCCGGCGACGAGGTCTACGAAGGCATGGTCGTCGGCGAGAACTCCCGCAGCGACGAGATGGTGGTGAACTGCGTGCGGGCCAAGGAGAAGAACAACATCCGCACCCACAGCCACGACGACGCGGTGAAGCTGTCGGCCCCGGTCGTGCACACGCTCGAGACCGCCATCGAATGGATCGGTGACGACGAGCTCGTCGAGGTCACGCCCATCGCCATCCGGATCCGCAAGCGCTACCTCTCCGTCGAGGATCGCCGCCGCGCTCACAAGCGCAACTGACCACGCTCGCGTTTGTTCGCTGCCGACCCGGCAGGCCGGAGTCGAGCGAACAAACGTGAGATGGGGGTCAGCGGCGGCGGACGGCGGGGTGCGGGAGTGGGGTGGGTTTCGACTGCCGCTTGCGCAGCCGGGCGACGAGGAGGTCGTAGACCACCGGGCCGGTGAACTCGGTGATCTCGTCGCGCAGGTACTCGTACACCGGAACCGTGCCGACGAACGCGTCGGACGACTCGGTGCACCACCAATGGAACTCCTGGCCGCCCTCGCCCCAGTCGCGCCGCTTCCACTCCCTCAGCGTCGAGGTCACGTACCCGTGCTCGTCGGTGTGATCGATGAGCCGGAGTGGGAGCTGCCAGCAGACATCGGGCTTCCAGTCGAGCGGACGCTCGCCGACCGCCAACGCGGCGGTGTGCAGCGAGCATCCGGCGCCGCCGGGAAAGCCGGGGCGGTTCAAGAAGATGCACGCCCCGTCGACCACCCGCGTGACCTTGGTGCCGTCGGCTTCGGTGGCGACGAATCCGCCGTCCGCTGCCGCGGCGTGGTGCTCCCACTGCGCCGGGGTCAGCCGGGCCGAGGTCCGCTCCACGGTGGCCACGTCCTCGTCGTCGATGAAGTGGGCGCCGTAGCTACAACAACCCTGTTCGAGGTGTTGGGACGGGCCGGTGAGCACCCCGACGCAACCCCGGCCGTAGATGCAGGACCAGTCCGAGAGCAGGAACGTGACGTCGAACACCCAGGTGCGGAGTTCGGCGGGGTCCTCGAACGAGATCCACTCGTGAAGGTCCTCGGGGACGGCGCGTTTCGGCATGGTGGCCGAACCTACAGCGCAGCGACCGGCGGACCGGATGACGGGCGGCTCGCGACGTCCGGCGATCGCTGCGTTACCGTCGCGAGCGTGCCTGTCACTCGTCACGTCGTCGAAGCGCTCGAAGCGGCGTTGGCTCCGGACCGGGTGCGGACAGGGGCCATCGAGCTCGGGCTCTATCGTCGCGACGCTTCGACGATCGACGGCGTGGCAGGGGTGGTGTGCTTCCCGATCTCGACAGCCGAGGTGCAAGCGTGCGTCCGGGTGGCGGTGCGCCACGGGATTCCGTTCGTCGCTCGGGGCGCGGGAACCGGGCTGGCCGGCGGGGCGACGCCGCTCGACGGGGCGATGGTGATCGTGACCACCAAGATGAATCGGATCGTCTCGGTCGATGCTCGGAATCGGACGGCCTGGGTCGAACCCGGGGTGCTCAACCTCGACCTCACGCGGGCCGTGGCCGAACACGGGTTGCACTTCGCACCCGATCCGTCGAGTCAGCAGAGCTGCTCCATCGGTGGCAACGTCGCCAACAACTCCGGTGGGCCGCATTGCCTGGCCGACGGTGTCACGTCGTCGCACGTCCTGGGCGTCGAAGTCGTCCTGCCCGACGGCGAGTTGGCAACCTTCGGCGGGGAGGCACCCGAACCCGACGGGCTCGACCTGCGCGGCGTGTTCGTGGGCAGCGAGGGCATGTTCGGCATCGCCACCAAGGTGTGTGTCCGCCTGACGCAGGATCCGCCGGTGGTACGGACGATGTTGCTGGACTTCGCCCGGGTCGAAGATGGCGCGGCCACCGTGTCGGCCGTGATCGCCGCGGGCATGGTGCCGGCTGCGTTGGAGATGATGGATCAGCTGTGCGTCGAAGCCGTCGAGGCCTACATCCACGCCGGCCTACCCGTCGACGCCGCTGCCGTGCTGCTGGTCGAGGTCGCCGGGTTGCGCCACGGCGTGGCTTCCGACGTCGAGCGCATCTCAGCCATCGGTGTGGCCCACGGTGCGCGCACGGTTCGCATCGCCCAGGACGACGAGGAGCGGGCGTTGCTCTGGAAGGGTCGCAAGTCGGCGTTCGGCGCGATCGCCCGGATCAAACCGAACTACTACCTCCACGACACCGTGGTGCCGCGCCGCAAGCTGACCGAGGTGCTCGCGGCGGTGTACGAGATCGCGGCTCGCCACGAGTTGCTGGTGATGAACGTGTTCCACGCGGGTGACGGGAACCTGCACCCGCTGCTCGTGTTCGACGGCAAGGAGCCGGGCATCTGGGACCGCGTCCATGCCGCCGGCGAGGAGATCGTGACGGTCAGCGTGGCGGCCGGTGGAGTGCTCTCGGGCGAACACGGCATCGGGTTGGAGAAGCGCGACTACATGCATCTGATGTTCGACGAGGTGTCGCTCGAGGCCCAGGGCGCGGTCCGCCGGGCATTCGATCCGGGTGGCCTCGCCAATCCCGGCAAGGTGCTTCCCGCCCCCGCCTCGTGCGGTGATCTGCAGCACGTGCCCGACGGCGCATGGATCTGACAGCGCTGGCCGACGAGGTCGGCGCCCAAGGCCCGGTGGGGGTCGTGGGAGCCGGAACCCGTGGCGGCGCCCGGCCCGGTGTACGTACCGTGCGCGCACCGTCGGGGATCGACTGGTTCCAGCCCGACGAGATGACGGTGTGCTGCGGCGCCGGTACGCCGGTGGAGTCGTTGCTCGCCGCCCTCGGCGAACACGGCCAGATCGTCGCCCTCCCGGCGTCGGGAACCGTGGGTGGCGCGCTCTCGGTCGGTCGGGGCGACGTCATGCGGCTCGGTCGGGGGCCGGTGCGCGACACCCTCCTGCAGGCTCGTTACGTGTCGGCCGACGGAGTCGTGGTGACTGCGGGCGGGCCGACGGTCAAGAACGTCACCGGGTTCGACCTGTGCCGATTGCTGGTGGGCGCCGGCGGTGCATTGGGAGTGGTGGGCGAAGTCATCCTGCGTACCCGGCCGAAGCCGAGCTCGTCCCGATGGTTTCGCGGTGCCTGCGATCCGTTCCAACTGCTGACCGTCGTCCACCGGCCCACGGCGATCCTGTGGGACGGCACCACGACCTGGCTCTGCCTCGAAGGCGACCCGCGAGACACCGACGAGCAGATCGTCGGTCGTGGTCTGGACGAGGTGGCGGGCCCACCCGACCTGCCGACCGGGGGGAGGGCTTCGTGGCCGCCGGGCGAGCTGGCAGCGCGGCTCGCCGGCGCCCGGTCATTCGTGGCCGAGATCGGGGTCGGGGTCGTCCACCTCGCCGATCCCGTGGCCGTGGAGCCGCCTGCGCCGGTCGTGGCGGCGCTGGAGGCGCGGATCAAGGCCGCGCTCGATCCGACTGATCGGTTCGGTCCCGTCCGCGGCCGCTGACGAGGCGGCGGCCTCAGAGCACGCGGCGCAGCAGCTTCTGCTTCCAGCCCTTGTACGGCGGGTAGAGCAGGGGCGGGTCGGGGCGGACCGCCTTGTCGAACACCGACTTGCGGTGGGTGAAGGTCAAGAAACCGGCCTCGCCGTGATAGGCGCCGGTACCCGACGGTCCGACTCCGCCGAACGGCAGCTCCGCCATGGCGACGTGCAACATCGCCGCATTCACACAGACACCGCCCGAGTGGGTGCGTTCGACGATGCGTTCCGTGCGGGCGTTGTCGTTGGAGAACACGTACAGCGCGAGCGGGTGCGGGCGAGCCGTGACGAACTCGACGGCATCGTCGGCGTCGACCACCGGGAGCACGGGCAGGATCGGGCCGAAGATCTCCTCCTGCATCACCGCAGCGTCGGGCGACACGCCGGCGAGCACGGTTGGCGGGAGGTACCGCTTGGCCCGGTCGCCGTGGCCACCCGTGACCACGGCCTCGAAGCCGCCCGCGTCGAGCAGTCCGGTCAACCGATCGTGGTGATGCTCGTTCACGATCCGGCCGTAGTCGTGGGAATCGGCGGGGTCGTCTCCGTAGAAGTCGTGCACGCTGCGCAGGAGCGCGCCCAGGAACCGATCCTCGACCGAGGATTCCACGAGCACGTAGTCGGGCGCGATGCAGGTCTGGCCGGCGTTGACGAACTTCCCCCACGCGATGCGCCGCGCGGCGACGTCGATGTCGGCATCGGCGAGCACGATGGCGGGACTCTTGCCCCCGAGCTCGAGCGTCACCGGGGTGAGGTGAGCGGCCGCAGCTTCGAGCACGATCCGGGCGATGCGACCATTGCCGGTGTAGAGGATGTGGTCGAAGCGTTCGGCGAGCACCGCGGTGGTCTCGGGAACGCCTCCGGTGACCACCTGCACGGCTTGCTCGTCGAGGTACTGCGGAATCAGTTCGGCCAGCACGGCCGACGTCGCCGTTGCCACTTCGGAGGGCTTCACCAGGGCGGTGTTCCCTGCCGCGAGGGCGGCCACGAGCGGCGCGAGGATGAGCTGGATCGGATAGTTCCACGGCCCGATGATGGCCACCACGCCCAGCGGCTCGCGTACGACGCGGGCCGTTCCGGGTCGCAGATGGATCGGGACGCGGACCTTCTCGTCGGCCATCCAGGCATCCAGGTGGCGTAGGGCGAAGTCGATCTCGCCGATCGTGAATCCGACCTCGGTGCCGTACGCCTCGATCGCCGGTTTGCTCAGGTCGCTCGCCAGCGCCGCGAACAGGGCGTCCTCTTGTTCGACCAGCAGGCGTCGGAGCTGCCGGAGTTGGGCGCGCCGCTCGGAGCTCCCGCGTACCACCCCGGCCCGGACGCCGTCGCGGAGTCGTTGCACGATGGCCGGGATCTCCTCGATCGATGTCATACCAGCCAGGCTATTGGTGTCGAGCGCACCTCGCCGGTCAGTTCGGCCGACCGTCAGCTCGGCTGACAGGAGGGGCAGTACCAACACGGCCGAGCCGCCAGCTGCACAGTGGCGGTGGCGTTCTGACACCGCAGACACACCGGGCGGTGGTACACGTAGGTCGTCTCGCCGCGCCTCGCCGTGCGGCCCTTGGGGAGCTGACGCTTGTCGACGGTGACGATGCGGTCGGCCTTGACCCCGGCGCGCAGCATGGCGGCGATCGTCTTCCAGAGCTCGGCCAGTTCTGCGGCCGCGATCTCCCGACCCGGCCGCATGGGATGGATGCCCAGCACGAACAGGGCCTCGGCCCGGTACACGTTGCCGACCCCGGCCAACACCGCCTGGTCGAGCAGGAGGGCACCGATGGCTTGCTTGCTCGCACCGATGCGCCCCAGCGCGAGCTCCGGATCGGCATCGGTGCGAAGGGGATCGGGGCCCAGACGGGCGACGACGGCGTGGCGGTCCTCCGGAGTACCGACAGTGCACGCCGTCGGGCCACGCAGGTCGATCGTTGCCATGTCGGTGCGGAACCGGGCACGGACCTGCCCGGTGACGGCCGGGCTCGACGGACCGCTGGCGACGCGGAACTTGCCGAACAACCCGAGGTGGACGTGGCCCACCTCACCGGAATCCCACCAGTAGAACAGGTGCTTGCCGTACGCCTCGATCGACTCGAGCACTCGCCCGTCGACCCGCGCCGCATCGGGGGCGAAGCGCCCCTGGGGGCTGGTGACCTCGACGGGTCGTCCGCACAGCAGCGGGGTGTGGTCGAGCGCGATCCGGTGGATGGTGTGGCCTTCGGGCATCAGGGCGGAATGCTTCCAGGCCGCTCGACCTGGTGCATCGTCGAGGCCCGACGCCGCGCACTAGCGTCGCAGCGGTCATGACGCTGCGCCTCGATCCCACCGAGCTGTCGACCTGCGTGGGGTGCGGGCTGTGCCTGCCGCACTGCCCGACGTTCCGGGTCACCGGTGAAGAGGCGCTGTCGCCGCGAGGTCGGATCGCGGCGATGCGAGCGGTCGAGGCGGGCGCCGAACCCGATGCTGCGTTCGTGGGCTTCATGTCGACCTGCGTGCAGTGCCGGGGTTGCGAGCCGGCATGCCCCTCCGGCGTTCCGTACGGCCGCCTCATCGAGACCACCCGCGAGACGTTGGCGGCCGACGGCCGCATCAGCCCGTGGTGGCAGCGGCTCGGATTCCGGCTCCTCGCGCACCACCGGCTCCTGCTCGTTGCCTCGAGCGCCCTGGCCGTCGCCCAACGGGCACGGCTCGTGCCCCGGCGGTTGGGTCTGGGCCGCCTGCCGATCCGCCGTGGGCCGGCGCTGGTGTCGTCGGGCGACGACGTCTGGCTCTTCACCGGCTGCGTGATGGACGCCTGGCAGCGCGACACCCATCGCGCCACCCAACGGATGGTCGAGCTGACCGGCGCGACCACGCGGGTCCCCGAGCCGGGAGCCGGGTGCTGTGGCGCCCTGCACGTGCACGCCGGGTTGGCCGACCAGGCGCGCCGGCTCGCGACTTCGGTGATGGAGGCGTTGCCGGGCGAGGCGCCGATCCTCGTGAACTCGGCTGGGTGCGGCGCGCAGCTGAAGGACTACGGGCATCTGCTCGGCACCCCGGAAGCGGAGCGTTTCTCGGCTCGCGTGCTCGACGTGCACGAATGGTTGGCCCCGCGAATCTCCACCCTCCCGGCGCCCCAGCGTTCGCTCGGACCGGTGATCGTGCAGGATCCCTGCCACCTCCGCCACGTCCAGAAGGCGCACCTCCCGGTGCGAACGGTCTTGCAGACCGTTGCCGAGGTGGTCGAGCTCGACGACGACGGCGTGTGTTGCGGCGCCGGTGGCGCGTACAGCGCGATGGAGCCCGCGCTCGCCGGGCAGATCCGCGACCGCAAGCTCGCGGCCGTCCAGCGGGCGATCGCCCACTCGGGGGCAACGGTGGTGGCGAGCGCGAACCCCGGCTGCGCGATGCACCTCGCGGCTGCCGGCCTGAGGGTCCGCCACCCGATGGACCTGCTCCAAGAGGCGTACGAGTGAGCCGCTCCGATCAGCTCGCCGATCTGGCCGATCGGCTCGAGGCATTGGGCGAGGAACTGGCCGACCTCGCCATCGACGAGATCCGTGGCGCGATCCGGTCGGGAGCGGCGAAGCGGCCCGATGCCGAGAAGCGGATCACTCAGGCGCGCCGGGCCATCGACAAAGCCGTCCACCTCCTCCGAACCGAGCCGGGCGCGCTGAGCAGCGGGCCGGACGCGGTCGACGCCTTCGACGACTGAAGCCGGACGCCGAGAACGGTCCAGCGGTCGAGCGGTCAGGCGAACGAGTTCAACAGATCGATCATGTTGCGCAGATCGCCATACCCGTGCTTCGCGAAGTGGAACGCGACGCGGGGTGCGTCGATCGCGTCGCGGTCGCGTAGCTCGATCGACAGTGGTCCGGTCCGCTCGATCGTGCCCCGCACGCACAGGTGCCCGAAGCGGGCGTTGAGCTCGGCGACATGGGCGTCGGTCGGCTCGTGCCGCAGGCGCAGCACCAGCCGATCACCGACGAACCGCATCGACTGGTAGTTGGCGTAGAAGCGGTTGATCTCGGCCACCGCCTCCTCGGCCGAGTCCGTCACGAGGAAGAGATCCACGTCCTCGGGACGGACAAGGCCTCGCGAGACGAGGTGATCGCGTATGAAGTCGGCGACCGCTTCCCAGTAGGGGTCGCCGGGGGTGTCGAGCAGCACGATCGGCACCGGCACACCCTTGCCGGTCTGGGTGAGCGTGAGCAGTTCGAACGTCTCGTCGAGTGTGCCGAAGCCGCCGGGAAGGCACACGAACCCCTTGGCCTCCTTGATCAGCATCAGTTTGCGCGTGAAGAAGTACTTCATGCTCACGTACTTGGAATCGCCGGCGATCACGGGGTTGGCACCCTGTTCGAAGGGCAACCGGATCGATACGCCGATCGACTTCTCGACCCCTGCTCCCTCCATGCCGGCCTGCATGATCCCGGGTCCGGCACCGGTGATGACCATCCAGCCGTGGGCGGCGAGACGGGCCGCGACGTCGCGCGCTTGCGCGTACAGCGGGTCGTCGGGCTTGGTCCGAGCAGAGCCGAAGATGGCCACCTTGTCGGCGCCGGTGTACGGCTGGAACATCTCGAACGCCTCGCGCATCTCGCGCAACGCCGAGGCGGCGATCTTGAGGTTCAAGGTGTCGGTGCCGTCGACGACGAAGCCGAGGGTGGTGGCGAGCAGGTCCTCGACGAGCTTGCGGTCCCGTGCGCTGGGCATGGTGTCCAGCAGCTCGCCGATGGCGCCCTGGTCGTACGGGAAGGTGTCGGTGTCCATCGTCGTGCGACTCTAGGGTCCGAACCGACGCGTGGGCCGAACGACTCTCGAAAGACGTTCAGCGTCGGGGTTGCGTCACGACCCGACGGCGATGGCGTCTTGAACCTCTGACGGTGTGACGGAGCTGCCCCCCTCGGCTCGGTCGACCGCACCGCTCACGGGCGGAAACCTGGAGACCAGGCGTTGGCGGATGCCAGGTCTCGGTGCGAGTGCGGGTGGGATGCGCGGCGGAACGCATCCCACCCGCCGCTGCCAACTCAGGTCGCAGCCGACTCAGGCCTCGGCGGCTTTGTCGGTGAGGGCGGTGATGAGCTCGTCGAAGCTCTTCTGGAAGCTCGACACGCCTTCCCGCTCGAGTCGCTCGGCCACGTCGTCCATGTCGACACCGAGCGACGGGAGTGCCAGCCACAGGGCTTGCGCCGCTTCGACATCGGCGTCGATCGTGCGCGCCGCCACACCGTGATCGGCGAAGGCTTCGAGGGTGTTGTCGGGCAGCGTGTTCACGGTGTCGGGGCCGATCAGCGAATCGACGTACAACGTGTCGGGGAGCGCCGGGTTCTTGGTCGACGTCGAGGCCCACAAGGGTCGTTGCACCCGGGCGCCCTGGTCTTCGAGCGCGCTCCATCGTGGGCCCGAGAACACTCGCTGGAACAGCTGGTAGGCGAGCTTCGCCTGGGCGACGGCCACCTTGCCCCGGGCGTCGAGGGCCGCCGGGCTGCCGTTCGCGGTGAGCCGGCGGTCGACCTCGGTGTCGACCCGGCTGATGAAGAAGCTCGCCACACTGGCCACGCGCGACAGATCGGCGCCATCGGTGGCTGCGTACTCCTCGAGCCCGGCGAGGTATGCCTGCATGACTTCCTCGTAGCGGTCGAGACCGAAGATGAGCGTCACGTTCACACTGCGCCCCTCGGCGATCATCCGGCGGATCGCCGGCACGCCCTCGGCGGTGGCCGGGATCTTGATCATCACGTTGGGGCGGGCGATCCGTTCGTGCAGCGCGCGGGCGGCGGCGAACGTTCCGTCGGTGTCATGGGCGAGATCCGGCGCCACCTCGACCGAGACGAAGCCGTCGCGTCCACCGCTCGCGGTGTACACCGGGGCGAACACGTCGAGCGCTCCGTTGATGTCGCGAAGGACCAACTCCCAATAGCGATCGATCATCGGGCGACCCGCCCGGGCGAGCTCGGCGAACTGCTCGTCGTAGTCGGGGGAGCCCTGGATGGCTTTCTGGAAGATGGTGGGGTTCGAGGTGAGCCCACGCACCCCTCGCCCGACGAGCGCGGCGAGGTCACCCGAGGTCAGGTATCCCCGCTTGAGGTTGTCGAGCCAGGGACTCTGTCCGAACTCGTCGTGGAGCGCAATGAGGCGGTTCATCAGCGGTCAATCCTTCCGGTTGGCGAGCAGATCGGTGGCGGTCTCGGCCACATGGGCCGCGGTGATGCCGAGTCGGTCGAGGACGAGCCCGCCGGGCGCGCTCGCCCCGAAGCGGTCGATCCCCACGCAGGCGTCGGCGAAGCGCTCCCACCCGTAGGTGGAGGCGGCCTCGACCGACACGACGGGGACACCGGGCGGGAACACCGACTCGCGGTACGAGGCGGCCACGGCGGCGAACCGATCCCAAGACGGCAGCGACACCACCGACGCCGAAGTGCCCTGGGCCGCCAGGAGCTCGGCGGCGGCCAGGCACACGTGGACCTCGCTGCCCGTGCCGACGAGCACCACGTCGGGCTCGTCTGCGGAGCGGATCACGGCACCCCCAGGATCCACCGCACTGCCATCGGTGACGGTGGGGATCGCCTGTCGGCTCAGGACCAGTGCCGTCGGGCCGTGATGCGCGACCGCGGCGCGCACGGCCGCGGCAGTCTCGTTGCCGTCTGCGGGCCGGATGACCTGCAGGCCGGGGATCGACCGCAGCGCGGCGAGCTGCTCGACGGGCTGGTGGGTCGGGCCGTCCTCGCCGACCCCGACCGAGTCGTGGGTGAACACGAAGATGCAGCGGACCTTCGACAGCGCGGCGAGGCGAACGGCCGGTTTCATGTAGTCGAAGAACACGAAGAACGTGCCGCCGATGGGCAGCAGTCCGCCGTGCGCCGCCATGCCCACGAGGGCCGAGCCCATGCCGTGCTCACGTACCCCGAAGTAGAGCTGACGGCCCGACGGATCGGCCGCGGTGAACGCGTGTTGGCCCGTGAGTGCGGTGCCGGTGTTGCCGGTGAGATCGGCGGCCCCGGCCACGAGCCCCGGCAACGTGGCGGCGGCGGCGACGAACACCTTCTGGACCGCTTGGCGAGTGGCGGGGCTGTCCTGTGCTCCGAAGACCGGCAGTGCGGCGTCCCACCCGGCCGGCGGTTCGTCCGACCAGCAGGCTGCCCACGCGTCGCGATCGCCGGTGTACGCCGCGACCCGTTGCTCCCATGCGGTTCGGGCGTCGGCCCCCCGCCGAGCGTAGAAGTCACGGCTCGCCTCGACCACTGCGGCCGGGGCCCAGAACGGCTCGTCCGGGATTCCCATGACCTGCTTGGTCCGCGTAACCGTCTCCGCGGTGAAGGGGTTGCCGTGTGCTTCGTGACGATCGGTGAAATCGGGCGAGGGGAAGCCGATGTGGGATCGCAGCACCACCAGGCTGGGCCGGTCCTCCACCGCCATCGCCCGGCGGATGCCGGCCTCGAGACCGTCGAGATCGTCGGCGATCTCGCCGAGCTCCTCCACGTGCCAGCCGTAGGCGCGGAAGCGGCCGGGAACATCGTCGCTGTAGGCGAGCGAGGTGTTGCCGTCGATCGTGATGTGGTTGTCGTCGTACACGCACACGAGGCGTCCGAGCCCGAGGTGCCCGGCGAGCGACGCCGCTTCGTGGCTGATGCCTTCCATGAAGCACCCGTCGCCGGCGATCACGAAGGTGTGGTGATCCATCACCTCGGCGCCGAACCGGGCTCGAAGGTTGGCTTCGGCCATGGCCATGCCGACGGCGTTGGCCAATCCCTGGCCCAGGGGCCCGGTGGTGACCTCGACTCCCGCGGTGTGGCCCCGCTCCGGGTGCCCCGGGGTGGCGGATTCCCAGCTGCGGAACGCCTTGATGTCGTCGAGCTCGAGTCCGAACCCGGCGAGGTACAGCAGGCTGTACTGGAGGATCGATGCGTGGCCGTTGGAGAGGACGAAGCGATCACGATCCGGCCACTGCGGGTCGGTCGGGTCGAACTTCATGATCCGGCTGTACAGCACGTGGGCGAGCGGTGCCAGTGCCATCGCCGTGCCTTGATGGCCGCTCTTGGCGGCAAGTGGGGCATCGAGCGCGAACCCCCGGATCAGATTGATGGCGTCGCGGTCGAAGGTCTCGTCGAGAGCTGTGGGCACGGACGGAGGTTACCCGTCGGCCCCACGGGCGAACCGGCTCCCCCCGGATGTTCAGCGGCCACGGGGTGCGCCGAACAGAGCGACCGACGCGGTGAAGCCGTGGAGGGCATTGCGCCCGGCCACGGGCCCGACTTCACCCGCACAGAACATTCCCGCGACCGGTGCCGGGCCGAGGTGGTCCTCGATGATGCGGGCGTCGTGGTGGGGGTCGCCGAACATGCGGGTTCCGCGACCGTTGCACGTGAACACCAACGCTGCCTGTGCCGGGTGGTCGAGGAGCAACAGGCGCAGGTCGTCGCCGGCGGTTGCCGGATCGCGCACCTGGAACTGCACGGTCGCGCCGACGGGCACCACATCGCCGACCGCGACGAACCCGTTGTCGCGATCTGCGCCGAGCACGCCGCGGATCAAGAAGTCGCCGCGCTCGAAGTCGAGCTTGTGCTCGTCGACGACGATGCCACAATGCAGCCCTCGGGCCGCAAGGGCGCGATCGTCGGGCGGTAGCGCTTCGATGATGCCGAGGAGCCGTTCCAGGGCGGGCCGCCCGCCCAACTCGTGGAGCAGGTTGTGCTCGGCCTTGGTGACCGTCCACGGTTGGCCGATCGGACGGCAGCCCTGGGACACCACGGTGAGCGGGCTCGATACCTCATCGAGCAGCACGCCGATCGCACCGTGGGTCACCACCCGCCCGCCGATCACGAGCCGGTTGCCGCCCGGCGCCCGCCCCGACGATGCCAGACCGCCGATCGTGGCGAGTTCGGGGTGGTCGCTCGCCAGCCCGCCGAGGAACTCGGCCGTCGGGAACGAGAACGGATCGGCGATCACGAGCAGCGACGCCGCGGCGTGGAGTTCCTCCGGATCGAGCCCATCGATGCGGAGCGCGGTGTCCTCGGCCACGGCCTCCGCGTGAAAGGCGACGATGCGGCCACCGAGCCGGGCGCCCCAGAGCACGATGCCGGGTTCGTCCTCGATCCCCTCGGCCCCACCGATCACCGCCGAGGCGCTGGCCCCGATGAACGCCGAAGGGCGCAGGATCGTCTCGATCGTGGCGGCGATCTCGGCCGCGGCGGGCACGTGCGCGTCGGTGAAGAACACCACGAGCAGGTCGGGTTCGGTGCCGAGCTGCTCGAGCACATGGCCGACGACTTCGCCGACCGCGATCCGGCTGTCGGCGTGCGTGGAGCTCGCCGACGCGAACATCATGCTCAGCCGGCGACCGGGGGCAGCAACGTGAGCGGAACCAGGTGCCACGGACCCCGATCGATCCGGCAATGAGCGAAGATCTGGCCGTACTCGGTGAATTCGAGCTCGCCACGCACGAGCCGGTAGGTGAACTTGCCAGGCTCCACGGTGAAGGGGCTGACGTTGCGAGCGATCTGCTCGGCATCTTCTTGGCGGCCCTTGCGGAAGATGACTTCGAAGACGCCGTTGCCCGGCTCGTCCTCGGCGCAGTACAGCAGGGCCACGAGATGGGGGTCGAGCGTCACCGGCACCGGCGACGGCGCCGCCATCGAGAAGAACACCCCGGTGAGGTCGATCCGGGTCGACGGCCCGGGAGCCTGGCGGAGGTTGAAGTTGTCGACGAACAGCGCCGAGACGATCTGCATCGCGCCAAGGGTAACGGTCGCTCGTCAGCGCGCCCGGCGACCGAGGACGAAGACTTCGCGTACCTGCAGTTCACTGTCGAGGGCGACGATGTCGGCTCGGGTTCCCGGGCGGAGCACGCCGCGGTCGGTGAGGCCGAGCAGGCGAGCCGGCGTGGCAGTTGCCGCCTGGACCGCCGCCTCGACCGTGACCCCACAGTGCACCACCCGGCGGATCGCTTCGTCCATCGTGAGGCAACTCCCTGCCAGGGTGCCGTCGGCGAGCCGTGGTGCACCGTCGCGGCGTTCCACGCGGACCGCGCCCACCGACCCGGAGCGCCAGGCGACGGCATCGGTCACCAACGCGACCGAACCGGGCGGCTGCGCCGCGAACGCGAGGGCCACCATCCGGGGATGGACATGGATCAGATCGGCGATCAGGCCGGTCGCCACGTCGGGTTCGGTGAGGGCGAACGCGGCCAGGCCTGGTGATCGATGGTGCAGGCCGGACATCCCGTTGAACAGGTGCGTCACCATCGTGGCGCCGGCATCGACGGCCTCGCGGAAGGCCGTCAGGTCCGGCGTGTCATGTCCGATCGACACCACGATGCCGCGAGCGCGCAACGCCCGGATCGCCGTGGGCGCGTCGGGCTGGCTCGCGGCCAGGGTGACGATCGAGACCACCGATGGGAGCTGGGCGAGCCAGTCGAGGTCGAGGTCGATGATGAGGTCGGTGCGGTGGGCTCCGGGAGCCGGGCCGAGGAACGGCCCCTCGAGGTGGGCGCCGAGGATCGCCGGACGAGGGCGTTCGGGGTCGGCTGTGCCCGCGCGCTGCGCTGCGGTGATGCGTTCGAGCGGTGCGGCGTACGACGGCAGCGGCGCGGTGACGAGAGTCGGGCACCACGAGGTCGTTCCCTGGTCGACGAGGAGCTCGGCCAGCCGATTCCAGTCGCCACCTTCGGCGTTCGCCACATCGACATCGTCGATGCCGTTCACCTGCAGATCGACGAACCCGGGCACGAGGAGCCGGTCGGGCACGTGACGTGATGTGGGCTCGATGCTGACGATGGATCCGTCGTCGTCGAGCTCGATGGCGACCGGTCCGGTGGTGCCGTCGGGGGAGATCGCGGCGCGCCCGAAGATCGCCTGAGCGCCGCCCGTCACGGCGTCACGCTGCGGTCTTGGTCCGTCGAGGCACGGAGCGGAACACGACCTCGTTGAGGCGTACCTTCACGAGTCCGAGGCGGCGCAGGGCGCTGATCGCCCACCAACCCGGGTCGAACTCCCCACGGCGATGCGACAGCCGGGCCGACGTCGGTGCCGCGTGGTGGTTGTTGTGCAGGCCTTCGCCCGCGGTCAGCCAGGCCAGCCACTGCAAGTTGGTGGCCGAGCAGTCGTCGTACGGGCGTCGTCCGAAGTGGTGGGCCATGGCGTTCACCGCTGCGCTGGTGGCGAGATAGAGGTTGACGTGGACGAACGCGGCAACGAGGCCCACCTGCCAGCCGAACACGGTGCACAACAGCGTGATGCCGATGGTCAGCCCGACGAGCGCGCGATCGAAGAACACGTGGTCCCAGCGATCGGCGGGGATGTCGCGGGCGTACTTGGCGACCGTGGCCGGGTCGTTGGCGACGGCGCGGTAGAGCGCCACGTTGCGAATCTGCACGTTGAGCCAGCCGAGCAGGACGGGGGAGTGAGGATCGCCGTCCACGTCGGTGTAGGCGTGGTGCTTGCGGTGAACCGCGGCCCATTGCCGGGGACGGATGCCCGTGGCGATCCAGATGAGCACCCGGAAGACGAATCGGAGCTCGGGCCTGGTGGTGAGGGCCTTGTGGGCGAGGGCACGGTGCAAGAAGACCGTCGTGCAGAAGTTGGCGAGCATGGTGACGGCGAATCCGACCAGCAGGCCGAGGAGCAGAGTGTGGAGCACGACGACCCACGATACCACCGACTACCTACCGGTCAGTAGGTGAATCGACCGGGGTACCATGGCGCCTCCATGGGCGACGCCACCGAACCCGCCCCGACGCGGGAACTGATCATCGCCGAAGCTGTGCACTGCTTTGCGGAGGGTGGCTACGACGGAACCTCCCTGAACGACATCGCCGCCGCGGTGGGCATCCGTCGGCCGAGCCTGCTGTACCACTTCCCGTCGAAGGACGCCCTGTACGGAGAGGTGTTCGAGCGGGTCATGTCCGACTGGTTCGAACGGGTCGAGAGCGCCGTCGCGGCGAGTGAGGTGCGGGGTTGGGAGAAGGTCGAGCTGGTGCTCGGTGCCGGCTTCTGGTTCTTCGCCGACAACCGCGACTACGTGAGGTTGATGCGACGCGAAGCCATCGACGGTGGGGCCCACCTCGGGATGGATCTCGCCGGCGTGCTGCGACCGGTCTTCGATCGGGCGGCGGCCTACTTCGCCGAGGAGATGGCCGACGGTCGGCTCCGGGATCAGGACCCGGTCCAGCTCGTGCTCACCGGTTACGGGGCGCTGCTCAGCTACTTCAGCGATGCACCGTTCCTGGCCGGGCTGCTCGACACGGACCCGTGGTCGGCCGACGCCCTCGCCGCCCGGTTCGATCACATCCACGCGTTCTTCCACGCTGCGCTCGTGGTGTGATCCCGCATCACCGCAACGGGATGGCCAGCGGCAGCACGAGTGGCGTGAGGACCAGCGTGGCCAGCGTGATGGGCGCGCCGAGCCGGGTGAAGTCGGCGAAGCGGTAGCCGCCGACGCTGTACACCATCAGGTTCGTCTGGTAGCCGATCGGCGACAGGAACGAACACGAGGCGCCGATGAGCACCACGAGTGCCATCGAACGGGGGTCGAGCCCGTTCGCAGTGGCGGTGGCGACGGCTCCCAGCACCTCGGCGATCTCGGCCGCCAGCCCGCTGGACGACACCGCGCCCCCGAGACTCACGGACAAGGCGATCGTCATCACCACGTTCAGGTTCACGGCTCGCCGCGCTTCGTTCGGGCTGATGACCTTCGTGCCGAGCAGGCCCGCCACAGCCACCAGTGATGCCTCGGTCAAGGTGAGGACTTCCGAGACGGACGGAGCGATCATCGCCACGATTGCGACGATCACCAGCCACGCTCGATCTCGCCGCTGCGGGGGTGGTGCGTCGTGCGGCGCCACGACCGAGAAGTCGGGATGACCCCGCCACTGGCGGGCGAACTCGGGCGGAGCGAGCACCAGCAACACGTCGCCAGGGTGGAAGTCGACCCTGGAAGCTTGCTGGGGAGTTGATCGTCGTGGCGGCGGATGGCCAGGACCACGGCGCCGTAGCGGCTCCGGAAGCCCGTCTCGCGAAGGGTTTGGCCCGCGAGCTCCGACCGCTCCGACACGACCACCTCGTACAGCATCGAGTCGACCTGGTCGCTGACTCCGATCACGTGGGGGGATTCGGCCGACGTGAGCCCGGCGATGCCGGCCGCTTCGACGATGCACGACGGTCAAGGTCCCGACGATCTCGATGCCCGGCAAGAACACGAAGCAGAGCGTCGAAGGACCAGGGTGTCGGAGCCCCCGCGAGGCGATCGAGACGATGCTCGGTGCATCGCAGGGACCGCGCCGACTCCTCGCTGCGCGTGCTGGGCAAAGCGGGCGCTCCGATATCTCCGAACGCATCGAGGAGATTCTTGCGAGCGACGCCGGCCGAATGGGACATCGTTCATGCCTTCGGGACGTCGGTCGAGGGTTGGTTGGTGCTGGTCGCCCGTCGACACATCACCTGCATGGCCGAGATGACCGACGGGGAGGCGGCCTCGCTCGGGCCGCTCATCCGCGAGGTGTCGCGTGCCCTCCACGCCGTTCTGGGTTGCGAGAAGACCTACGTGGTGCAGTTCGCCGAACACCCGGACCATCCACACGTCCACGTGCACGTGATCGCTCGGGCGCGTGACCTCCCGTTCGAGTGGCGAGGTCCAGGCATCTTCGGCCGGACACGATCCAATGCAGACGAGTCGGTGAGCACCGAGCGGATGGACGACATCGCCGCTCGAGTCAGCGCGGAGCTGCGGATCTGGCGCAAATGCCCCTGCGTTAACTCGACGAAGGGTCGGCGGCGCTTCGGTTCGTGGTCGGAGGGTCGCGCCGGAGTCGGCGTTCTAGGCTTCGGTTCGTGAGCGAGATTTCTGAGTCCTTGCCGTCGGGCGAGGTCACGTTCTTGTTCACCGACATGGAAGGGTCCACGGCGGCGTGGGACGCGCACGGCGACGCGATGGACGCTGTTCAGGTTCGACACGACCACATCCTTCGTGCCGCTATCCACGCGAATCGGGGCTACGTGTTCTCGACCGGAGGCGATGGACTCGCCTCGGCGTTCTGGACCGCCGACGAGGCACTGCTGGCCGCGACCCAGGCACAGGCCGGGTTTGCTGCACAGACCTGGTCGGCAGGCCTCGAAGTCCGGGTCCGAATGGGGATGCATACCGGGCAGGCGATCGAACGGTCCGGTGACTACTTCGGTCCGACGGTGATCAGGGCGGCCCGCCTCATGGGCTTGGTAGGCGGCCGTCGACTCGTGATGTCTGCCGCGACGCGTGCCGGATTGCACGTCATCCCGAACGGGGTGCAGCTGGTGCCCGTGGGCACGGTTCGTCTGAAAGGCTTGTCGGTCCCGGAGGAGGTGTTCGGGGTCGTCGCCGACGGCCTCGAAGAGACTGGCGAGCCGATCGGCCGTCGCGACCGCCTCAAGCGTCAAGTTCCACACGCCGCGACGGGGTTGTTCGGTCGCCAGCGCGAGCGTCAACTCGTCGCGCAGCACCTCCTGGAGGACCGCCTGGTCTCCGTGGTCGGGTCCGGTGGCGTGGGCAAGACCCGCCTGGTGACCTCGGTGATCGATGATGTGGCCGACAAGTTCCCCGACGGGATTGCGTTTGTCGAACTCGCCTCTGTCGATCGCGGCGACGACGTGCTCCAGTCCGTCGCCGATCTGCTGGGTGTGGTGGCTCGAGGCGACACAGGGCTGCTGGACCAGTTGTGCACTGAGATCAGTGGGCAACGGATGCTGGTGGTGCTGGACAACTGCGAACATGTGGTCTCAGCAGTACGAGGGCTCGTCACCGAGTTGGTCGCTCGGTGCCGCACTGTGGCTCTGCTGCTCACCAGCCGGGAGCCCCTACAGCTCGCCGGCGAACGCGTGGTTCGCCTCGACGTCCTCGACGTCTCCGGGACGGCGTCGGCGGCAGTCGAGATGCTGCGGGACCGGATCGGCGGCGACCTGTCCGATGGCGATCTCGACGTGCTCCCCGTCCTCGCCTCGGCCGTCGATGGGCTACCGCTCGCCCTCGAACTCGTTGCCGCGCGAGCCAGTTCCATCGGCCCCGGCGAGGTGCTCAAGAACCTTCGGGACCGTGGGATCGCTGTCGCCGCGTGGTCCGTCGACCAGACGGTTCGGACGAGCCGACACTCCAGCATCGAGTCGCTGCTCGACTGGTCCTATGGTCTGCTGGATCCCGTCGAGCGTCAGGTGTTCGAGCACGTCTCGATGTTCGCACAGGGTTTCAGCGTTGACTCGGCCGCCACGTTGTGTCGGTGGGCCTTCGGGGGCGACGACCACACAGTGAGATCGTCCCTCGATCGTTTGATCACCACATCAATGCTCGTTCGGCGAGGCGATCGGTGCCAGCTCCTCGAACTCACGCAGCACTACGCACGACACAAGCTCGACGAGTCCGGGAACGCGCCAGCGGCTCGTCGAGCCCATCGGCGGATCACCACCGAAACAGTCGTTGCGATCCACGACGGCCTGAGAGGCGAGCGAGAAGACGCGTTGGCTCGACGAGCTCGCCGAATGGTGGCCCGATGTTCGCCTGTCGGTGCGAGGGTCGCTCGATGACGACGACGCTGATTGTGGAGTGGCGCTCGCAATCCATCTCAGCTTCGAAGCATTCTGGAGACGTCCCGAAGCCCTCAGCTGGATCCGCGAGTTGTGCGACCGGTTCGAGTCGCCTGCAGGCAGCAATCGGGCCGCTCTGCTGGGTGCTGCCGGATTCGCGTCGTGGGTCATGTTCGACGTATCCGCCGGTGTTGACCTGGCAGAGCGAGCACTCGCCGCCGACACCGGTCCCGCGGGAAGCATCGACTGTCTTCCCGAGAATGCCGCGGTCGGCGCCTACGTCTACTCCGGTCGCCTCGACGACGCCAACCGGGTCTGTGATCGCGCGTTGGCGGTCCTCGCCGGCGATCCGACCCGGCGCTTCGACTACGGCTACGAACACGCCGCTCGAGCGGCCTACATGGCGACCTTCGGGCTGACCGACAACTCGACGTACACATCAGCGAAACTTGCGGTCCGAGCCGGTCGAAGCGCCGGTAACCCCACGCTCACCGCCTACGGGCAACTCGCCCTCGGCCTCGCCCACGGCCTCACCAACCGACCAGAGGCGATCCGGCTGCTCGAGCTCGCCAGGGAAACCGCCGGCACCGTCGACAACCACTGGCTCGTCAACACCGCCTCGCTCGCCCTTGTGATGGGACAAAGCACCCTCGACGTCGACGATCGACCACTCGACGCGCTCCTCGACCTTGCCCGCGAGTTCCACCGAGTCGGTTGGCCCACCCACGCGTGGGGGCCGATCTGGGCCGCCATCCCGATCCTCTGGCGAGACGGCCGGCACGATGACGCCGCCGCTGTGCTCGGCGCCTGCACCACCTCCGGCCTCAACCCGGTTGTTGACTCAGCCACCGCACTCCCTGGCGAGCTGCAGGAGCTCGTCGACCGACAACCGATCTTCGATCCCGACCCGGTTTCGGCTTCCACCTCGCCGCTCGACCTGATGTTCTCCGCCGGCAGGAACATGAGCGTGCCGGAAGTCGTGCGTCTCATCGACCGATGAGCCGATCCAAAACGAGCACGGGTTGTCGCCGTCAGCCCATTGCGCACAAGAAGCGTTCGACGTGCCGATTCGGGCATCAATGCAGTCCACGCGCGTGGACTCGACGACGGTTCCCTCGGCGCTACGGCGTTAGTTTCGTCGGATGGGGACGCTCGAGGTCAACGGTTCGACGGTCGGGTACGGGACGGATGGCACCGGCGATCCGATCCTGATGCTGCACGGCACCACGATGGCTCGTACGGCGTGGGATCTCGTGCGGGGCGCCGTTCCGTCGCCGCACACCTGGGTGATGCCCGAGTTCCCCGGCTCGGGGGAGTCGGCGATGCCCACCGGCCCCATCGAGCTGGACGACCTGACCGCACAGAGCCTCGCCGTCATGGACGCGCTCGGCCATGACCGTTTCCACGTTGCCGGCTATTCGCTGGGTGCCGTGGTGGGACTCGCCATCGCGGCGGCCGCCCCAGACCGGGTCCGGACCGTGACCGCGCTGTGCGGGTGGGCCAAGGCGGATGCCCGCATGCGTTTCACCTTCGACCTGTGGCGGCGATTGATCGCCACCGACTCCGAGCTGTTCATGCGCTACGCGTTCGCGGACGGGTTCACCGCTGCCGGCCATGAAGGGCTCGCTCCGATGATGGACGCGATGATCCCGATCGCGGCGGCCACCGTTGCACCAGGATCCGACGCGCATCTCGAGCTCGACCTCAGGGTCGACATCACCGACCGCCTCGCGATGATCACCGCCCCGACGCTGATCATCGGCGCGACCGAGGACCGGTGGGTCGACGTGAGTCACAGCCGCTCGCTGGCATCGGCCATTCCCGGCGCCCGACTGGTGGAGCTCCCCGCCGGACACCTGGTCATCCAGGAGCTCGCCGGCGAAGTCGCCGCCCTCCTCGACGAACACACCGCGTCGGGCTGACGCCGACCGAGACCGGCCACGGAGCATGGCCGGGGCAGGGCGACAGAACTACGGTGGACCGCCGTGCCTTCCCCCCACCGGACGCTCTCCGAAGCCGACTCCAAGGCCCTGCTCGCCGGCTTCGGCGTGCCGATCGCCGCGGAGGCTGTCGTCGCCACTCCCGCCGAAGCCGCCGCTGCGGCCGATCGGATCGGGTACCCGGTCGTGGTCAAGCTGTGCGGGGACGCGATCGCCCACAAGACCGAACGCGGTCTGGTGCGGTTGCGGCTCCCCGACGGGGCCGCCGTACAGTTGGCCGGCACCGAACTGCTCGCCGCGGCCACCCCTGACGACGGGCCCGTGGCCCTGCTGGTGGCTCCGATGGTCGCCGGCAACCGGGAGCTCATTGCCGGGCTGGTCCGCGATCCGCAGTTCGGCATGAACGTGATGCTCGGCATCGGAGGGGTCCTCGCCGAAGCGATCGCCGACGTCGCGTTCCGGCCGGTGCCGACCAGCCGGATCGATGCCGCCGAGATGATCGACTCGCTCGGTGCCCAGCGCCTGCTCGGTGCGTTCCGGGGTGAGGCCGCAGTCGACCGGGAACGGCTGATCGATGTCGTGGTCGGGTTGTCGGCCGCCGCAGTGGCCACACCGGAGCTCGTCAGCGCCGACCTCAACCCGCTCATCGTCGGCGCCGACGGTGTGCCGATCGCCGTCGACGCACTGGTCGAGCTCGGGCCCACGATCGCGTCCGACGCCCCGAAGCGAAGGCCCCGACCGTCCGATGAGGCGTTCCGAGCGCTGTTCGAGCCCCGCGGGGTCGTGGTGGCAGGAGCATCGAGCCATCCCGGCAAGTTCGGGTTCGTCTCGGTGCACAACATCTTGGCGAGCGGGTACGCCGGCGCAGTGTTCGGGACGAACCTCCAGGGCGAGAACGTGCTCGGTATCCAGACCGTGAAGGACATCTCCGAGCTGCCCGACGGCGCCGCCGACCTGGTGTTCGTGTGCACCCCCGCTTCGACGAACGCCGGGCTCCTGCGGGCATGCGCGGCCAAGGGAATCCGGGCAGCGTTCATCACCTCGGCCGGCTACGGCGAAGCGGGCGACGCGGGCAAGGTCGCCGAGCGGGAACTGGTGGCCCTCGCCGACGAACTCGGCATCCTGCTCGCCGGACCGAACGGTCAGGGCGTCGTGTCGACCCCGGCCCGGCTGTGTGCCCAGATCGTGGCGCCGTTCCCACCCGCGGGCGGCATCGCCATCGCCAGCCAGAGCGGGAACTTCGTGTCCAGCTTCCAGAACCTCGCCCGCTACACGGGAGTGGGCGTCAGCCGCGCCGTGAGCGCGGGCAACGCGGCGGCCGTGGGCGTGGCCGACTACCTCGAGTGGTACGCCGAGGACTCCGCGACCAAGGTCGCGCTCGCCTATCTGGAGGGGATCGTCGATGGCCGGAGCCTGCTCGACCGGCTCGCGTCCGTCGCCCGCCGCAAGCCGCTCGTGGTGCTCAAGGGCGGCGCAACCGAAGGCGGGGCGCGGGCTGCGGCGAGTCACACCGGCGCCCTCGCCGCCGACGACAAGGTGTTCGACGGCGCATGCCGGCAAGCCGGCGTGACCCGGGCCGCGAACATCGAAGAGGCATTCGAAGCAGCGGCCACGTTCGCCACCCAACCGTTGCCGGCCGGGCCCAACGTGGTCGTGCTCACGACGGTTGGCGGATGGGGCGTGATCACTGCCGATGCGCTGGCCCGGGACGGTCTGCTCACGCTGCTGGACCTGCCCGACGATCTGCTGGCCCGGATCGACACCAAGCTCCCGCCCCGCTGGAGCCGCAACAACCCGGTCGACTGCGCCGGCGGCGAGACGCGCGACACCATCCCGGAGGTGATGGCGATGGTGGCCGAACACCCCGATGTCCACGCCGTGATCTACCTCGGGCTGGGCATCCAGTCGAACCAGGCTCGCCTGATGCGGGAGGGTCGCTTCTACCCCGATCACGGCCTGGAGCGAATCGTGGCGTACCACGAACGGCAGGACGCCCGGTTCGCCGAGGCGGCCCACGAGATCTCCATGGCCACGGGCAAGCCCATCTTGACCACGACCGAGCTGGCGGTCGCCGACCCCGCGAACGCCGGCCCGGCCGCGGTCAGGGCCACCGGCAGACTCTGCTACCCGAGCGGCAACCGGGCGGTCACCGCGCTCGGCCACCTGTATCGGTACTCGCGTTTCCGCTCCCTGCGGGGTCTCGCCTGAGCCGCGCCACGATCATCCGGCTCGCCGTCGTCGGTCTAGTTCCCGCGCTCGCGCTCGGCGGGCTGTTCGCGTGGTCCGATGCCAGGGCCGATCGCAACCTCGGCCGCCCGATCCCCGACGACACGTCGGCGCCGCCGCCGGTGATTGGGTCGGGCTCTGCAGTGCTGTCGTTGCGGCGAGCGCCATCGACGTTGGCCGGAGACACCACCCGGCAGCGGTATCGAGGTGCATTGCTAGAGGTCGCCGAGCTGGTCGACAACCAGACCTGTTTCGCCGCATCACTGGACGGCACGCCGATCGTCGCCGCCAACGCCGAGCAGGCGCTCGTTCCGGCGAGCAACCTGAAGCTCGTCACCGCGGCGGTCGCGCTCGAGGTGCTCGGTGCCGACCACGTCTTCACGACCGAGGTGCGCGGTGCGCTCGCCGGCGACACCGTCGCCGGCGACCTGTACCTCGTCGGCGGGGGAGACGCAACGCTCGCGACCGACGGCTACGTCGACCCGACGGTGCAGAGCTTCCCCCAGGAACCGCACACCCGCTTGGAGGATCTCGCCGACCGAATCGTTGCCGCCGGCGTCAGGCGAGTGACCGGGCGGGTCGTCGGCGACGAGCTGCGTTACGACCAGCAGCGAGGGATCCCGGTCTGGCAGGACGGCATCTTCCTCGAAGAGGCCGGACCGTTGTCGGCGCTGCTCGTGAACGACGGGTACCTCGACCCACTCGACGAGTTGCCCGCCCCCGAACCGGCCGACACCGCCGCGCAGGTCCTGCGCGAGCTCCTTCGCGACCGCGGAGTCGAGATCGGCGGTACCGGGGTCGCCGCCACCCCACCGGGCACCCCGACGATCACCAGTGTCGACTCGCTGCCGCTCGGCACGTTGATGCTGGAGTTGCTCACCACCAGCGACGACAACACGGCGGAGTTGCTCGTCAAAGAGATCGGGCTGGCGCGGTCCGGGCGCAGGCACGACCGAGGCCGGGCTCACGGTGGTCGCCGACACCCTCGCCGCATGGGGCGTGCCGACGGATGGTCTCCAACTCGTCGACGGATCCGGCCTGGCCGATTCGAACCGGATCACGTGCGCGGCGCTCCTCGCCGTGCTCGACCACGTCGGCACCTCCGGACCGGTGTTCGACGGTCTTCCCGTCGCCGGCAGGACAGGCACGCTCGCCACGTTCTTCGGCCAGACTCCGCTCGACGGGGTGCTGCGGGCCAAGACCGGCAACCTCAGCGTGTCACGGTCGCTGTCGGGCTTCGTCCCCGGGCCCCACGATGTGGCGTTCAGCCTCGTCGTGAACGGACGCGGAGAACGACGACCGGGCCGAGTCGCGACTCTGGCCGCAGCTGGCGACGTCGATGGGAGCCGTCGCTCCCGGGCCGAGCGTCGAGGAACTGGCGCCCGCCGGCTGAGAGTTGGCAGCCCGACGGGATGGAGCACGCACGTCGGCAACTCGCGGCGTAGGTTGCCGGGATGGCCGTGCTCCCGATGTTCCCGCTCGGGAGCGTGCTCGTTCCGGGTGCCGTGCTGCCGTTGCACGTCTTCGAGCCGCGCTATCGCCAGATGATCGCCGACTGCCTCAGCGGCGAGCCGGAGTTCGGCGTGACCTTGATCGATCGTGGCAGCGAGGTCGGTGGTGGCGACCAGCGGTCGATGGTCGGCACCGTGGCACGCATCGTGCAGGTGGCCGAGCTCCCCGACGAGCGCTTCGCGGTGGTCGCCGTGGGCGCTCGGCGGATCAGGGTCGTCGCCTGGCTGCCCGACGACCCGTACCCGCTCGCCGATGTCGACGACTGGCCCGACGAGCCCGACGACGGCGCGTCACTCGAACCGCTGGTCAGAGACGTCGAACGCGATGTCCGGAGACTGCTCGCGCTGGCGATCGAGCTCGGCGACACCTCGGCCGACGCCGCGCCCGAGATCGCGACGGACGCCCTACTGGCCTCGTATCACCTGATCGCCATGGCCCCGCTCGGCCCCATGGACCGCCAGGCGCTGCTCGCAGCCCGCGGACCGCGGGAACGGCTGGTCGGGTTGCAGGATCGCATCGCCGATCTGGAGGCGATGCTGCAGTTCCGGCTCCAAGAGCCGTAGCCCGATCGCCCACCGGATCCGAGTCGGTGGTAGCCGGGATGCCGCTCGCCGGTCGCCTCGGACCGACCGAGTTCGAAGGCAAGGTCAGCGAGTTGGCAGATCGACGCGACCTTCGGCCCACAAGGCCGTGGGTTGCCTGATCCTGCGTCGAGCGGCAGGCGGCCTGGGCTCGGGCCGTCTGCTAAGAACTGTCCTCGTGCCGGACGCATCTCAGAGCAACGACAACCAGCTCGGCGACATCGTCGAGCTGGTGAAGACCTATGTGCGCCAGGAGACCGTCGGCCCCCTCAAGGGCGCCGGGCGATGGTTGGGGCTCGGGGCGGCCGGGGCGTTCGCCCTCGGTCTCGGGCTGTTCCTCGTGGTGCTCGGGATCCTGCGCCTGCTCCAGACCGAGGCGCCCGACGCGTTCGACGGCAACTTCTCCATCTTCCCGTATCTGATCGCCCTGGTCGTCTGTGTGCTCGTGGTCGGGGTGGCGGTCAGCCGGATCAAGCAGGACACGCTGCAGCCCAAGGAGCCGCGCCGATGAGCCAGACCAAGGTCACCCGTGAACAGCTCGAGGCCCGTTTCGCTTCCCTTCAGGCGGGGGTGGAGAGTCAGGTCGATTCCAAGAAGAAGACCCTCGCCATCGGCGGGGGGATCGCCGCGTTGATCCTGTTGCTGCTGTTCTTCTCGCTCGGCAAGCGCAGCGGGAAGAAGAAGACCACCATCGTCGAGATCCGACGGGTCTGACCCATGGCACGTCGTCCCGGACTGTTGTCACCCGCCGCCTACGTCCGGCGGGCCGGGTTCTACAAGGGGTTGCTCGGTGGCAGCCGCGGCTGGCTCGTCCTCGGCGGGCTCTTCTACGGCGGCCGCAAACTGAAGACCACCTTCGGGCGAAACGAAGAGATCGCTGCCGTGGAGCGGTTGAAGCCGGGCGAGTTCGTCACGATCCGCACGATCGTGCCGCCCACGCGTCGCGAGCGAAAGGCTGCGAAGCGGGCGAAGTGACCGGTGGGTCCGGGCCGCGCGTCGGCCACAATGGCAACCCCATGATCGTGCTGCTGCGCAATCCCCGCCGAGAAGTCGTCATCGATGGACCTCGCCGGGTCCACGCGCTGCTCGACCAGCTCCAGCTGAACCGGGAGTCACACCTGGTGATCCGCAACGGCACGCTCGTTCCAGGGGACGAGTTGCTCGCCGCTGACGATGTCGTCGAGATCCGACCCGTCATCTCCGGTGGCACGACATGAAGTGTCGGGTGTGCCGAGGGCCGGCCATCATCGATCTGCCGCGGCACAACGCCAACTTCTGTGCCGAGCACTTCGTCGAGCTGTGCAAACGCCAGGTCGCCAAGGCGATCAAGGACTTCGACATGTTGTCCCCGGGCCAGCGGGTGCTCGTGGCCGTGTCGGGAGGTAAGGACAGCCTGGCGGTCTGGGACATCCTCGTCGAGTTGGGGTACCAGGCCGATGGGCTGTACCTCGGGCTCGGCATCGGCGACTACAGCGACGAGTCCAAGACGTTCGCCGAGGACTTCGCCCGCCAGCGGGGGCTGCACCTCCGCACGATCACGCTGCGCGACGACTACGGCTACGACATCCCCACCGCATCGAAGGCCACCGGCCGGGTGCCGTGTTCGGCGTGTGGCATGTCGAAACGCCACCTGTTCGACAGCGCTGCGCTCGAAGGCGGCTACGACGTCGTCGTGACCGGCCACAACCTCGACGACGAGGCAGCCGTGCTGTTCGGCAACACGTTGCGCTGGGAAGTGGAGTACCTGGCCCGCCAGCTGCCCGCACTTCCCGCACGCGACGGTTTCCCGAAGAAGGTGAAGCCGCTCGTGCGCCTCACCGAGCGCGAGATGGCCGCGTGGTGCGTGGTGCGGGGCATCGATTACATCGTCGAGGAATGCCCCATGGCGGTCGGCAACAAGCACCTGGGGTACAAGGCGGCGCTGAACGACATGGAGGCGCGCTCGCCCGGCGCCAAGGCCGCCTTCTACCTCGGTTTCCTCGAGCGCATGGCCCCCTTGCTGGCCGAGCACTCTGCGGCATCGGCTGGTGATCTGCGGGCTTGCAGCCGATGCGGTTCACCCACCACGGGCGACATCTGCGCGTTCTGCCGTCTCGTCGAAAAGAGTGCAGCCCACGAACCGGTCCCGGTGGAGCTGATGGCTCGTCCCGGTCGACCGGGAGGACGGAGGAAACGGTGAAGGGTTTCGCCTACGGCGAGCGGGTCCTGCTGCTCGACAGCAAGCAGCGTCGGTACCTGGTCACCCTGAAAGAGGGCGCCGAGTTCCACAGCCACGCCGGTTTCGTGCCCCACGCCGACTTCCTCGACAAGGGGGAGGCGTTCGAGGTTCGCTCCAGCCGCAACGCCAAGTACTTGGCGCTGCGGCCCACGCTCGAGGACTTCGTGGTCGAGATGCCCCGCGGCGCTCAGGTCATCTATCCCAAGGATCTCGCACCGATCTGCATGTTGGCCGACATCGCGCCGGGGTGAAGGTGCTCGAATCGGGCATCGGCTCCGGGGCGTTGTCGATGACGATGCTGCGGTGGGGCGCCGAGATCGTCGGTTACGAGTTACGTGAAGACTTCTTGCATCGGGCCGTCGCCAACGTCAGCTCGTTCCTCGGAGAATCGGCGATGGCGCGCTATCACGTCGAGCAGCGCGACTGCTACGAGGGCATCGACGGCAACGACTTCGATCGGGTGGTGCTCGATCTGCCCGAGCCGTGGCAGGTGGTGCCCCACGCGAAGCGGGCGTTGCGGCTCGGCGGGATCTTCCTCGCCTACACCCCGAGCATCATCCAGGCATCGAAGACCCGCGAGGCGCTGAACACACCGGAATGGACCGGGCACCGCACGCTCGAAGTGCTGCACCGTGGCTGGCACATCGAGGGACTGGCCGTGCGGCCCGATCACCGCATGGTGGCCCACACCGGGTTCTTGACGGTCGCCCGGCTGATCGGCGAGCCCGGCGATGTCGCCCCGTCGGTCCGCGCCGAGGTCCCGAAGGCGCTCGACATCGACGACGTTGCCGAACCCGAGCCCGTCGCCGGGGAGATCGATCCGAACGACCAGGACTAGCAGGCTCGCGGGTCGTTCGGCCCGCGGGCAGGACGCGCTCAGCGCAAGAGCGCGCGCTGACGAAGCGCCCCACGGCGCTGGGGTCTTCGGGCAGGAACAACGAGGGTTCGACCACCTCGACCTCCAACACGCACGGTCGGGACTCGTCGTCGAGCACGAGATCGATCCGAGCGAAGGTGGGCCGGCCGATCGTGTTGACCACCTCGATCGCCGCGTCGGCAACCTCGCGCATCGCCGCGCTGGCGGCGGCCGGCCGGTTCGACTCCTCGGCGAACAAACCGGCGATCGATCCCTGTTCGGGCAAGGCGACGCGCTGTTCGCGGCGTGGCTGAACCGGCCGTCGAAGTAGATGAGCGGCCACTCGCCGAGCCGTTCGACGTTGGCGAGCAACGGTTGGATGAGGGCCGCCACCCCACGGGCGTGGAGCCGGTCGATGTGCTGTCGAGCCGCCGCCAGGCCACGGGCGTCGTGTTCGTAACGGGCGACGTCACGACTCCCGGCGCCGATGGCCGGCTTCACGATGAACACCGGAGGGAACGGTTCGGGATCGACCGGAGTGGCGGGTTCGCTGAAGATCGTCGAGGTGATCGGTATGTCGCTCGCAGCCAGGGTTCGGAGGTAGCGCTTGTCCATGCCCCACCTCGCCACGGCGATCGGGTTGCGGACATCGGTGACCCGATCCACCAGCGTGTACCACTCCAAGAACTCGTCCAGCCGCTCCGGATAGTCCCAGGTGGAACGCACGACGACCCGGTCGAACGAGCCCCACTCGACGCCCGGGTCGTCCCAGTCCACCACCGCCACCGCCACTCCCGCCTCAGTGATGGCCGGTAGCGCGATCGCCTCGTCGGGGTCACGGCCGCGCGCCTCGCCGGTGGTCACCCATGCGAGCGACCCGATCATCGGTCGGCCGGCGCCGCCGGCCTCGGACCGGCGGCTGAAATGACGCGTCGAGGGCGCCCGACGGGGCGCCCTCGACTGCCGGTTCTGGAGTTCTCAGCGGGCGGCACGCCCAGCCGAGTTCACGGCTCGATGAAGATGCACTCGCCGGGGCATTCCTCGGCGGATTCGATCACGGCATCCATCTGACTGTCGGGGAACTCCGCCAGCCCTTCGGCCCCCTGGGGGTTGCCCTTGGCGGTGGCGTAGATCTTGTCGCCCTCCCTGACGTAGGCGAGGCCATCGTCGAGCAACGTGAACACATCGGGTGCGATCTCTTCGCAGAGACCGTCGCCGGTGCAGAGATCCTGGTCGATCCAGACCTTCATTGCAGGGTCGCTCCTGGTACTAGGAGGGTTGTTACGTCCATAGATTACACGGCCATCACAGTGGAAACACGGCGGACAAGACGCCGCTCGCGGCGAAGCGCCGTGTAGGTTCGGCGCAGAAGGCCGCGGCCGTTCCGTGGCCGGTCGACGAAGGAGGACAGCAGTGGCGGATCGTGCCGACGACGCCGAGCTGGCCGAACAGCGTGAACAGCTCCGGCTCCTCGATCTCGAGGTCCAATCGCTGCGGCGCAAGCTCGCCGAGTCACCCAAGCGCGTTCGGGCGCTCGAGGAACGACTGCTCGAGACCAAGGGCCAGCTCGCCCAGGCGATCGCCCAGAACGAGAAGCTCAGCTACACCCTCCGGGAGGCGCGCGAGCACATCTCCAACCTGCGCGACGAAGTCGAGAAGCTGACCCAGCCACCGTCGGCCTACGGGGTCGTGGTCGGCAAGAACGACGACGGCACCGTCGACGTGCAGACCAACGGCCGCAAGATGCGGGTCAGCCTGCACCCCGAGATCGACCACGAGGCCCTCGAGCGCGGCGCCGAGGTGGTGCTGAACGAGAGCTACAACGTGGTGCTCGCCCGCCATCCCGAGATCGTCGGCGAAGTGGTCACGATCAAGGACCTGATGGACGACGGCGTGCGGGCCGTCGTGGTCGGGAGGGGCGACGAGGAACGGGTGTGCGAGCTCGCCGACGTGCTGCGCGGCATGCACCTGCGCTCCGGCGACACGGTCCGCCTCGACCACCGCACCGGGATGCTGCTCGAGAAGCTGCCTCGCCCCGAGGTCGAGGATCTGCTGCTCGAAGAGGTTCCCGACATCAGCTACGAAGACATCGGCGGGCTCGACGATCAGATCGAGCAGATCGCCGATGCGGTCGAACTTCCGTTCCTCTACCAGGACCTGTTCGCCGAACACCGGCTGCCGGCGCCGAAGGGCATCTTGCTCTACGGGCCGCCAGGGTGCGGCAAGACCCTCATCGCCAAAGCCGTCGCGAACAGCCTGGCCAAGAAGGTGGCGGCGCGCACCGGCGACGAGAAGGGCCGCAGCTACTTCATCAACATCAAAGGCCCCGAACTGCTCAACAAGTACGTGGGCGAGACCGAACGCCAGATCCGTCTGGTGTTCCAGCGAGCCCGCGAGAAGAGCGAGGAGGGCTGGCCGGTCATCGTGTTCTTCGACGAGATGGACTCCATGTTCCGCACCCGTGGCTCGGGGATCTCGTCCGACATGGAATCCACCATCGTGCCCCAGCTCCTGGCCGAGATCGACGGCGTGGAGGGGTTGCGCAACGTCATCGTGATCGGCGCCACGAACCGGGAGGACCTGATCGACCCGGCCATCCTGCGACCGGGCCGGCTCGATGTGAAGATCAAGATCGAGCGCCCCAACGGCGACGCCGCCAAGCAGATCTTCGGTCAGTACCTCACCGACGAGCTCCCCATCGCCGAAGGCGAGCAGATCGAGGCGATGATCGAGGCGACCGTCACCGAGATGTACCGCGACGACGAGGACAACCGATTCCTCGAGGTCACCTACCAGAACGGCGACAAGGAGATCCTGTACTTCAAGGACTTCTCGTCGGGTGCGATGATCGAGAACATCGTGCGGCGGGCCAAGAAACTGGCGATCAAACGGGTGATCGGGGGCGGGCCTCGCGGTATCCGCACACAGGACCTGCTCGACTCCATCCGCCAGGAGTACAAGGAGCACGAGGACCTGCCGAACACCACCAACCCCGACGACTGGGCCAAGATCTCGGGCAAGAAGGGCGAGCGCATCGTGTTCATCCGCACGCTCGTCAAGCAGAGCGCCGACAAGCAGGACCTGTCGGGTGGCCGCGCCATCGAGCGCGTGGCGACAGGCCAGTACCTCTGACTCGGACAGGTCCGGCGGTGGACACGGTCGGCGGCCATCTGGTGCTCGTCGGACTGATGGGCACCGGCAAGACCACCGTCGGCCGGCGCCTCGCCGACCGACTCGGCCGCCCGTTCCACGACAGCGACGAGATGATCGAGCGCTCGACCGGGCGAACCGTCCGCCAGATCTTCGCCGAGGACGGGGAACCGGCGTTCCGTGCCATCGAGACCGAGGTGCTCCTCGAAGCGCTCGCCGATCCGGTGCCGTCGGTGATCGCCGCGGCCGGGGGAGTGGTGTTGCAGGAGGCGAATCGGGCCGCGCTCCGTGCCCACGCGGGACGGGTGGTGTGGCTGCGCGCCGATCCCGACGTGCTGGTGACTCGCGTGACGTCGGGTGGTCATCGTCCGTTGCTCGACGACGATCCGGCTGGCACCCTGGCCCGCATGCACGCCACGAGGGAAGCCCTGTACCGCGAGGTGGCCGACGCGGTGATCAGCGTCGACCATCGGTCGATCGACGATGTCGTGGAAGCGGTGCTGCGGTGATCCGCGTCGGCGTGCCGCTTGGCGATCGCTCGTACGAGGTGGTGATCGGCAACGGCGTCATCACTGAGCTCGGGGCCGTGTTGCCGCGCTCGACCCGCCGGGTGATCGTCGTCACCCAGGCCGAGGTGCCGCTGGTCGTCGACCCCGGCGTCGAGCACGACACAGTGGTGATCGGCTCCGGCGAGCGGCACAAGACGATGGCCACGGTCGAGACGATCTGCCGGGCCGCCGCCGCGGCCGGCCTCACCCGCAACGATTGCATCGTGGGTGTCGGTGGCGGGATGGTCACCGATGTGGCCGGGTTCGCGGCTGCCTCGTACCACCGCGGCATCCCCGTTGTGCATGTCGCCACCACGTTGCTCGCCATGGTCGACGCGGCCATCGGCGGCAAGACGGGGGTGAACCTGCCCGAGGGCAAGAACCTGGCAGGGGCGTTCTGGCAGCCGAGCGGCGTGCTCTGCGATCTCGACGCGCTCGCCACGTTGCCGCCCCGCGAGCTGCGGTGCGGCCGGGGTGAGATGGCCAAGTACCACTTCCTCACGGGCGACGACCTGCTCGCCCTGCCCGAGGCGGAGCGCATCGCCCGGTGTGTGGCCATCAAGGCCGAAGTCGTGGCCGGCGACGAACGCGAGAGCGGCCGGCGGGCACTGCTCAACTACGGCCACACCCTGGCCCACGCGCTCGAGACGGCCACTGAACACGCGCTCGCTCACGGGGAGGCGGTCGGCATCGGTCTCGTCTACGCCGCCCACCTGGCTCGCGAGCTCGGCCGCATCGACGACGCTCGGGTCGACGATCACTACCGGGTGGTCGCCACCGCCTACGAGCTCGACACGGCGCTCCCGCCCGGGCTGCCGACCGAACGACTGATCACGCTGATGGGCCGCGACAAGAAGGCGCTCGACGGCCTGACGTTCGTGCTCGACGGGCAACGCGGGGTGGAGGTCGTGGCCGGCGTCGCACCCGATGCGGTCGTTGCGGCGTTCGCCCGGATGCGCAGCCGATGACCGGTGGGCCTGGTCCGGAGCTGTTCACCGAACGGCTCCGGCTGCGGCGCTGGCGCGATGCCGACCGCGACCCGTTCGCCGCCATGAACGCCGATCCGGCGGTCATGGAGCACTTCCCGGCCTGCCTGTCGCGCGCCGAGAGCGACGTCTTGATCGACGCCATCGAGCGAGGATTCGACGAACGCGGTTTCGGGTTGTGGGCCGTCGAGCTCCCCGGCGTGGCCCCGTTCATCGGGTTCGTCGGTCTCGCCGTGCCAAGCTTCTCGGTGCCGTTCGCCCCGTGCGTCGAGGTCGGCTGGCGGATCGCCGCCGAATGGTGGGGCCACGGCTACGCACCCGAGGCCTCAGCCAGCGCCCTGCGCTACGGCTTCGAACAGATCGGGTTGGCCGAGATCGTGTCGTTCACCACCACCGCCAACGATCGCTCGCAGCGGGTCATGGTCAAGCTCGGCATGCACCGCGACCCCGCCGACGACTTCGACCATCCCCTCACGCCGGGGTGGCACGAGCAACGCCACGTGCTCTACCGACTCACCGCCGAGGAGTGGGCTCGGCGGGCCGAGGGCGGCACCGGCCGGTAAGTTCCCGGCGTGACCCAACGCCGCATCCTGAGCCTGCTCCACGGGCCCAACCTGAACCTGCTGGGCGAACGCGAACCCGAGATCTACGGTTCCGCGACCCTGGCCGACTACGTGGCCGCGACGGTGGCAGCGGCCGAGCCGTTCGGTCTCGACGTCGAAGCGGTCCAGTCGAACCACGAAGGGGTGTTGGTCGACGCCATCCATGCGGCTCGGCACCGTGCGGCGGCGATCATGATCAACCCGGGCGCGTTCACGCACTACTCGTGGGCGCTCCACGACGCCCTCGCCGCCTTCGCCGGCCCGATCATCGAGGTGCACATCTCCAACCCGAACGCCCGGGAAGCGTGGCGCCACACCAGCGTGGTGTCGCCGGTCGCCACCGGAACCATCGTCGGGCTCGGGCTGCACGGCTACGAACTCGGTGTGCAGGCCATCGCCCGGAAGCTGGACTCGTGAGCGGGGGCGAGGCCACGTTCCCGCCGCTCGAGTTCGCGTCGCGGGCAGGTCGCGTGAGGGCCCGGATGGCCGCGGCGGAGCTCGACGCAATGGTGATCACCGACCTCGTGAACCTGCGGTGGGTCTCCGGTTTCACCGGGTCGGCCGGCCGGGCCGTGCTCACCCCCGACCGGCTCGTCCTCGTCGTCGATGGCCGCTACGGCACTCAGGCCGCGGACCAGCTGGCGGCGAGCGGGGTCGACGGCGACGTCGTGGTGGGCCTCAGCGGGGCCGAGATCCTGAACCATCTGAACGTGCTCACTGCGGGCGCGGCGCAGGTCGGGTTCGAGGCCGACCACGTCACCGTCGCCGAACACGAGCGGATGGTCGCTGCCTTCGGGCGCGCCCCGGTCCCATCGTCGGGGTTGGTCGAAGCCGAGCGACGGGCGAAGGACGACGGCGAACTGGCCCGCATGGAACGGGCGGCTGCCATCGCGAGCGATGCTCTCGCCGCAGTGTTCGCGATGATCGAACACGGGCCGACCGAGCTCGAGGTCGCTCGCGCCCTCGACCGCACGATGGAGGACCTGGGCGCTGCCGCTCCGAGCTTCGAGACGATCGTGGCATCGGGCCCCAACGCCGGCCGTCCCCACGCCAGGCCCGGTGGGCGCCGCATCGGCGAGGGCGACGCCGTGATCTTCGACTTCGGTGCCCTCGTCGAGGGCTACCACTCCGACATGACCCGCACGCTGCTCATCGGGAACGTCGACCCGTGGATCGCGGAGGGCTACGCCGCGGTCGAAGCGGCCCAGGCGGCCGGCGTTGCGGCAGTGCAGGCCGGGCGGACCACCACCGAGGTCGACGCGGTGTGTCGCGACTCTCTGGCGGCTGCCGGGATGAGCAGCTACTTCACCCATGGAACCGGGCACGGGGTCGGGCTGCTGATCCACGAGTCGCCGTGGCTCAGGCAGGGGCCGGGCGAGACGCTCGCGGCGCGGGACGTAGTGACCGTGGAACCGGGCGTCTATCGTGGAGAACTCGGTGGCATCCGGATCGAGGACACGGTGGTCGTCACCGTCGACGGTTGCCGGCCCCTGACGCTCACTCCCAAGGACCTTTCATGCCTGCGATCTCCACGAACGACTTCAAGACCGGAATGACGCTCGAGCTCGACAACGGACTGTTCACCGTCGTGGAGTTCCAGCACGTCAAGCCGGGCAAGGGCAGTGCGTTCGTGCGCACCAAGATCCGCAACCTGAAGAACGGAGCGGTGATCGACCGCACGTTCAACGCCGGGGTCAAGGTGGAGCAGGCCATCCTCGAGAAGAACGACATGCAGTTCCTCTATGCCCAGGCCGACAACTACGTCTTCATGGACAAGTCGACGTACGAGCAGATGGACGTCGACCCCAAGCAGCTGGGCGATGCCGCCGACTACCTCGTCGAGGGGATGGTGGCGATGATCTCGATGTACCAGGGCAACATCGTCGGGGTCGAGATCCCCGCCTCGGTGGAACTGACGATCACCAAGACCGAGCCGGGCCTGCAGGGTGACCGGGTGTCGGGTGCCCGCAAGCCGGCCACGCTGGAGACCGGCAAGGTCGTGCAGGTGCCGCTCTTCTTGAACGAGGGCGACAAGATCAAGGTCGACACCCGCTCCGGCGACTACATCACGAGGGTTTGAGCGTCCCTGATGGCAGCACGTCGACGTGGCACGGGTGACGATCGTCGGTCCGACGCCCGCGAACGAGCGCTCTCGCTCCTGTACGAAGCAGAGACCAAGGGCATCCCGCCGCGCGATGTCGTGGCGGCGCAGATCGCCGAGCCCGATCCGATCACGGCCGAGATCTGCTTCGGCGTCGACGACCACGCCGCCGAGCTCGACGGGTTGATCTCGGCCCACGCCAAGGGGTGGACCCTGCAGCGCATGCCGGCCATCGACCGGGCGGTGCTGCGGATGGCCATCTTCGAGCTGATGGGCCGAGCCGACGTTCCCACGGCCGTGGTCATCGACGAAGCCGTCGAGCTGGCCAAGCGGTTCTCCACCGACGACTCCGGCCGATTCGTGAACGGCATGCTCTCGGCGATCGCCCCGAAACTCCGCCCCCCCGCCGCCTGACCCCGGATTCTGATCGCGTTCGTTCGGCACCCGGGGCGCGCCGAACGCGCCAAGAATTCGCGGGCGGGGATGCGGGGTCCGCCCACCAGGCCCCGCTATCCTCGGCACAACCGTCAAACGGGTCCTGTGAGGCCCGAACGGAGGAGCACATGGACCCGTGTCGGAATCGAACGAGTTGACGCCCGCGCCCCCCGATGGGGCGCTTTTTCGTGTGAAGGCCGAGGTGTTGTCGGCCGACGACATCCGGCGAGCCTCCACCCGCATCGCCCACGAGATCATCGAACGCAACCACGGACTCGACGGTGTCGTGCTCATCGGACTCCAGCGGGGAGGGGTGTGGCTCGCCCAGCGGCTCGGCGAGGCGATCGCCCGGATCGAGCCCGAGCACGCCGTTCCGGTCGGCTCGATCGATGTGAGCTTCCACCGCGACGACATCGGACTGCGGCCAGTGGTGCCCGGCTCGGTGACCGAGATCCCCGTTCCGCTCGACGGTGCCCGAGTGGTGCTGGTGGACGACGTGCTCTACACCGGACGCACGGTGCGCGCCGCGCTCGAGGCCATCCACGAGTACGGCCGGCCGAGGGCCATCCAGCTCGCCGTGTTGATCGACCGGGGCCACCGCGAACTGCCGATCCGCCCTGATTTCGTCGGGAAGAACCTGCCGACGAGCAGCGACGAGGACGTTCGGGTGAGCCGTGAAGGCGTCGTGATCTGGGAAGCCGTCGCGTCCGGCGCTGGCGGTGCGGCGGAGCGCCGGTGAAACACCTCCGTTCCATCGAGGAGCTCAGCGCGGACGACCTGGTGGCGCTGCTCGATCTCACCGACCACATGGCCGACATCAACCGGCGGCCGATCCCGAAGGTGCCGGCGCTGCGGGGCAAGACCGTCGTCAGTGTGTTCTTCGAGGACTCCACCCGAACTCGGATCAGCTTCGAGACCGCCGCCAAGCGACTGTCGGCCGACACCATGAACTTCTCGGTCTCCACGTCGAGCGTCAACAAGGGCGAGAGCCTGCGTGACACGGTCGAGACCATCGCCGCCATGGGGGTCGACGCGTTCGTGGTGCGCCACAAGTCGTCAGGCGTTCCGTGGCGGATCAGCGACTGGACCGAGGCGAGCGTCATCAACGCCGGCGACGGGTGGCATCAGCACCCCACCCAGGCCCTGCTCGACAGCTACACCATCCGTACCGCGTTCAACCGGCCGACGCTCGAAGGGCTGCACATCGGCATCGTCGGCGACATCAAACACTCCCGAGTGGCGCGCAGCGACGTGCAGGCGTTCACCAAGCTCGGGGCGCGAGTCACGCTGGTGGCACCCTCCACGCTCCTGCCGCCGATGATCGAGGGGTGGCCGGTGGAAGCGACGTCCGATCTCGACGCGGTGCTCCCGAGTCTCGACGTGTTGTACCTGTTGCGGATGCAACGAGAGCGGATGACCGAGGCGCTCGTCCCGTCGCTGCGGGAGTACACGGAGCGCTTCGGGCTCACCCCTGCACGGGTGCCGGCGCTCGCCGAACACGCGCTCGTGATGCACCCGGGGCCGATGAACCGCGGCGTCGAGATGGCCGTCGACCCGGCCGAACTGCCCGGTTCGATGGTGCTCAACCAGGTGACCAACGGGGTCGCCGTTCGGATGGCTGTGCTGTTCAAGCTGCTGGGGAGTGGTGACGTTGGGTGATCGACTCGTGGTCAGAGCGGGCCGGATGATCGACGATGCCGGCGAACGGATCGTCGATGTCGCGGTCGAAGATGGGCGGATCGCCGAGATCGGGAACCGGCTCACGGGAGATCGGACCCTGGACGCTACGGGCTGCGTGGTGAGCCCGGGCTTCGTCGACCTCCACACCCATCTCCGCGAGCCCGGTCGCGAGGAGGCCGAGACGATCGAGACCGGCTCGCGGGCGGCCGCGCTCGGCGGCTTCACGGCGGTGGTGGCGATGCCCAACACCGAACCGGCCCAGGACTCCGTCGCCGTCGTCGACTTCGTGCGCGCCGCGGGGCGGCGGGCCGGGCTGTGCGAGGTGATCCCGGCCGGGTGCATCACCATGGGGCGCGCTGGGGAGCAGCTGGCCCCCTTCGCCGAGTTGGCCGCGGCGGGCGTCACGATCTTCACCGACGACGGCAACGGCGTCCAGGACCCGCTGCTCATGCGCCGCGCCATGGAGTACGCCAAGGACCTCGGGATCACCCTCGCCCAACATTGCGAGGTGAGCGCGCTCACGAAGGGCGCGGTGATGCACGAAGGCAGCTGCTGCTCCCGGCTCGGACTGCCCGGATGGCCGAGCATCGCCGAGGAACTCATGGTGTTCCGCGACATCGAGCTGTGCCGGTTGACCGGCGCACCGATCCACCTGCTCCACCTGTCGACGACCCGCAGCGTGGAACTGGTCCGGGCGGCGAAGGCCGACGGGCTCGCGGTGACGGCCGAGGCCTGCCCGCACCACTTCACGTTGACCGACGAGCTGCTCTCCTCGTTCGACACGGTGTACAAGGTGAACCCTCCGCTGCGCACGGCCTCCGATATCGCCGCGGTGAAGCAGGGCCTGGCCGACGGCACGATCGATGCCATCGCCACCGATCACGCTCCGCACCCGCCGGAGGCCAAGGAGCAGCCGCTCGACCAGGCGCCGCCCGGGATGCTCGGCCTGCAGACCGCGCTCTCCCTCGCGTTGGGTGAACTCGGGCTCGATCTGCGCCAGGTGATCCGGCTGCTGTCGACGAACCCGGCGCGGATCGCCCGGATCTCCGATCGCCACGGCGGGCCGATCGACGTGGGGCGCCCGGCGAACCTGACCGTGTTCGACCCGACGGCGACGTGGACCGTGGTCCCGGCCAAGCTCGCCTCGAAAAGTCGCAACACGCCGTACGCCGGGCGATCGATGACGGGCGTCGTGCGCCACACCGTGCTGAACGGCGCCGCCGTCGTGATCGACGGAGTGGCCCAGCGATGAGTCGACCCGTATGAATGGACATGTGACGGGATGCATGACAATGCAAGGATGGGGTCATGGTGATTCGTGAGGCGCAGCTGGTCCTGGCCGACGGAACAGTGTTCGAAGGTGAGGCACTGGGTGCCGAGCCGGCGGGTGGCGTCGCCGCGGGCGAGGTCGTGTTCAACACGGTGCTCGGCGGCTACCAGGAGGTGTTGACCGACCCGAGCTATGCCGGGCAGATCGTCACCTTCACGGCGCCGCACATCGGGAACTACGGGGTGAACGCCACCGACTTCGAGTCGAGGCGGCTGTTCTGCCGTGGCGTGGTCGTGCGCGAACTCGCCAGGCGACGCTCCAACCAGCGCGCCGAGGCCGATCTCGACGCGCTGCTGCGTCGCTACGAGATCCCCGGGATCGGCGGGATCGACACCCGTCGGCTGACCCGGCACCTTCGGGACTCGGGCGCGATGCCAGGTGCGTTCGGCACGGCCGACGAGGCCACGCTTCGGGCGGCGGCCGCGGCGGAGCCCGGGACCGACGGGATCGACCTCGTTGCGCAGGTCACCACCGAAGCGTCCTACGTGGTCGGTGACTCGAGCGCCACTGCGCCTTCGGGCGGGCCTGGTCGCGGGGGGCCCAACCGCACGATCGTCGCCTACGACTTCGGGATCAAGCGCTCGATCCTGCGATACCTCGCCCAGCTCGGTCGGGTCGAGGTGGTGCCGGCCTCCACGTCTGCGGTCGACGTGCTCGCCCGCAAGCCCGCCGGTGTCTTCCTCTCGAACGGTCCCGGTGATCCCGCCGAGGTGTCCTACGCCGTCGATGCGATCGCGACGCTCCTCGGAGAGGTGCCGGTGTTCGGCATCTGCCTCGGGCACCAGCTCCTGTCGCGTGCGATCGGCGCCACCACCTACAAGTTGCCCTTCGGACACCACGGCGGCAACCACCCGGTACGGCACGAGCCGACCGGCCGCATCGAGATCACCAGCCAGAACCACAACTTCTGCGTCGATCCAGAGTCGCTCGGCGGCCGGGCAACGGTGACGCATTTGAACCTCAACGACCACACGGTGGAGGGGATGAAGGTGAACGGCGTGGCGGCCTTCAGCGTGCAGTACCACCCTGAGGCAGGCCCCGGTCCGCACGATGCCCGCTACCTGTTCACGATGTTCGACGCCATGATGCAGGACCCCGCTGGCTGGGTGGCCGGTCGGCGGATCGAGGTTCTCACGACCAGCGACCCCGGGGGCGATGCTCGCGGGCTGCCGGCCGCCGATCGGGGAGTGGCCTGAGATGCCCAAGCGCACCGACATCCACTCGATCCTGATCATCGGCTCCGGCCCGATCGTCATCGGCCAGGCGTGCGAGTTCGACTACTCCGGCACGCAGGCCTGCCGCGTGCTCAAAGAGGAGGGCTATCGCGTCATCCTCGCCAACTCGAACCCGGCGACGATCATGACCGATCCCGACTTCGCCGATGCCACCTACATCGAGCCGCTCACGCCGGAGTTCCTCGCCAAGATCATCGCCAGGGAGCGGCCCGACGCCGTCCTGCCCACCTTGGGCGGCCAGACCGGACTGAACCTGGCGATGGCGCTGTTCGAGCAGGGCATCATCGGCGTGCCGGGCACCCCCGAGATGATCGGCGCCAACGCCGAGGCCATCGCCACCGCCGAGGATCGCGACCTGTTCAAACGGGCGATGATCGAGATCGGTCTGAACGTCCCCGCCTCGGGTATCGCCCACGACATGGACGAAGCCCGGCGGGTGGTGGCCGAGCTCGGACTCCCCATCATCATCCGCCCCGCGTACATCCTCGGCGGGCGGGGCACCGGGATCGCCTCGACGCTCGAGGACTTCGAGCACCTGGCGGCGAACGGCATCGCAGTGAGCCCGATCGGCGAGATCCTGATCGAGAAGTCGATCGCCGGTTGGAAGGAGTACGAGCTCGAAGTGATGCGCGATCGCGCCGACAACTGCGTGATCATCTGCTCGATCGAGAACGTCGACCCGATGGGTGTGCACACCGGGGACTCGATCACCGTGGCCCCGGCGATGACGCTCTCCGACGTCGAGTACCAGCAGATGCGTGACGCCGCGTTCGCGTGCATCCGGCGAGTCGGGGTCGAGACCGGCGGGTCGAACGTGCAGTTCGCGGTGAATCCCGAGACCGGCGAGCAGGTCGTGATCGAGATGAACCCTCGGGTCTCGCGGTCGAGTGCCCTGGCGTCGAAGGCCACCGGCTTCCCGATCGCCAAGATCGCGGCTCGGCTGGCCGTGGGCTACACGCTCGACGAGATCCCCAACGACATCACCCGCATGACGCCGGCCAGCTTCGAGCCCTCGATCGACTACATCGTCACGAAGATCCCGCGCTGGGCGTTCGAGAAGCTGCCCGGTACGTCGGGCGTTCTCGGGACCCAGATGCAGTCGGTCGGCGAGGCGATGTCGATCGGGCGGACGTTCCCCGAGAGCCTGCAGAAGGGTTTGCGGTCGCTCGAACAGGGTCGGCTCGGGCTCAACTGCGACCCCGCCGAGGAGCAGTACGCCGCGTGGAGCGACGACGAACTGCTGGCCCGCGTCGGGGTACCCACCCCCGACCGGATCTTCCACGTGGGCGAGGCGCTGCGGCGCGGCATCTCGTCTGACCGGGTGCACGAGGCATGCCGAATCGACCCGTGGTTCCTCGATCAGATGCTCATGATCGTCGAAGAGCGCACCGCTCTGGCGGAACTCGACGGGCCGGCGTCGGTCTCACGGGCCGAGTTCCGGCGGGCGAAGCGCCTCGGGTTCAGCGACGGCCAACTCGCCTATCTCTGGGGTAGCACCGAGCATGACGTTCGCTGCGCCCGCGTGCAGCTCGGCGTGGTGCCCACCTACAAAACGGTCGACACCTGCGCGGCGGAGTTCGCCGCCGAGACGCCGTACCACTACTCCACCTACGAAGACGACAGCGAGGTCCGGCCGTCGGACAAGCCGAAGGTGATCATCCTCGGGTCGGGGCCCAACCGCATCGGCCAGGGGATCGAGTTCGACTACTGCTGCGTGCACGCCAGCTTCGCCTTGCGCGATGCCGGCTTCGAGACCGTCATGGTGAACTGCAACCCGGAGACCGTCTCCACCGACTACGACACCTCTGACCGGTTGTACTTCGAGCCCTTGACGCGTGAAGACGTGTTGAACGTCATCGCCGCGGAGACCATCTCGAGCGGTGGGGTGGCGCCGAAGGTGATCGTGGCGCTCGGCGGCCAGACCCCGCTGAAGCTGTCGGGCCAGATCCCGAGGGAGCTGGTGGCGGGCACGTCGCCGGCGTCGATCGACGCTGCCGAGGACCGGGAGAAGTGGAACGTGCTCTGCGAGGAGCTACAGATCCCGCAGCCTCCCGGCGGGACCGCTGTCGACCTCGCCGGCGCCAACGCCATCGTCGATCGCATCGGCTTCCCGGTACTGGTGCGTCCCAGCTACGTGCTCGGCGGCCGGGCCATGCAGATCGTCCACGACCGGGACCACCTCGCCAGGGCGATGGCCGAGCTCGCCGGGTTCGGCAGTCTCGGCAAGGAGGGCGGCCTGTCAGCGGAGCGCCCCGTACTCGTCGATCGGTTCCTCGAAGACGCCACCGAGGTGGATGTCGATGCGATCCGCGATCACACCGGCGAGGTGCTGATCGGCGGCGTGATGGAGCACGTCGAGGAAGCCGGGGTCCACTCCGGCGACTCGGCATGCGCGCTCCCGCCGCAGAACCTTCCCGACTGGGTGGTCGAGGTCATCGAGACCTACACGACCGCGATCGCCGCCGCGCTCGACGTGCGTGGCCTGATCAACGTCCAGTTCGCGGTCAGTGGCACGACGGTGTACGTGATCGAGGCCAATCCTCGGGCCAGCCGCACGGTCCCCTTCGTGGCCAAGGCCACCGGAGTCCCACTGGCGAAGGTGGCGAGTCGGGTCATGCTCGGCGCGACGCTGGCCGAGCTGCGGACCGAGGGTCTGCTCCGGGACCCGGTCACGGGCGGGCACGTGTCGGTGAAAGAGGCGGTGCTCCCGTTCAGCCGTTTCCCCGAAGTCGACACCGCGCTCGGACCCGAGATGCGGTCCACGGGCGAGGTCATGGGCATCGACCGCAGCTTCGAGCGCGCGTTCTACAAGGCCGAGACGGCGGCGGGCACGACGTTGCCGACCGAGGGGATGGTCTTCCTCTCTCTCGCCGACCCGGAGAAGCCCGCCGGGCTCGTGGTGGCCCGCCGGCTCCAGGCGCTCGGCTTGCGCATCGCGGCGACCTCCGGGACAGCGACGTACCTCGGACGATTCGGGATCACCGTCGACCGGGTGCTGGCCAAGCTGTCGGAGAGCGAGCCGGGGGTCGACACCGCCGTCGACCTGATCGCCCGCGGCGAGATCAGCTTCGTGGTGAACACGCCACGGGGGAGCGGACCCCGCTCCGATGGCGAGCACATCCGCAAAGCAGCCAACACCCACCGAGTCAGTTCCGTGACCACCATCGAAGCGGCGCTGGCCGCCGCTCACGGCATGGCCGACGCCCACCAACAAACGCTCGAGGTGTGCTCGCTCCAGGAGTACCACGCCCGGTGAACCCGCCGTGACCCCGCCCCGCCCAGCCAGATCGCGCGTGCTCGCCGGTCGGCGTCCGGCGCGCGCCAATGAGCCATCTGTCGACGGACGAGTGCGGGTGGGTTCGGTGGAGTTCGCCAACCCGGTGATGACGGCGAGTGGCACGGCCGGTCACGGAGCCGAACTCGGCGCCTACGGGCCGATCGGGGAACTCGGCGCGATCGTGGTCAAGTCGCTCGCCGCCTACGAGTGGGCCGGCAACCCGGCCCCGCGTGTGCATGCGGCCGGCGCCGGCATGATCAACGCGGTCGGCTTGCAGGGTCCGGGGGTGGCGGCGTGGCTCCGGGACGACCTGGGCGGCTTGGAAGCGAGCGGCGCCACAACGGTGGTGTCGATCTGGGGCCGGACGGTCGACGACTATCGACGGGCGGCCGACCTGTTGGCCGACGCACCGCGCTCCGTGGTGGCGGTCGAGGTGAACCTGTCGTGCCCGAACCTCGAGGGGCGGCGGGGCATCTTCGCCCACGACCCCGAGCTCAGCGCCTACGTCATCGCGGCGACGGTCGGCTGCGGGCGACCCAGGTGGGCCAAGTTGAGCCCCAACACCGACCGCATCGTCGAGACGGCCGGGGCGGTGGCGGCCGCTGGTGCCGAGGCCGTGACTCTGGTGAACACCCTGCTCGGCATGGTGATCGACACCCGGACCGGCCGGGCCGTGCTCGGCGCCGGTGGTGGCGGGGTGTCGGGTCCCGGGCTCCACCCGATCGCGGTCAGAGCCGTCCACGACGTCCGTGCCGCGCACCCCGATCTCCCGATCGTGGGGGTGGGCGGGGTGGCGACCGGCCGCGATGCGATCGAGCTGCTGCTCGCCGGCGCGAACGCCGTGCAGGTGGGCACGGCGACCTTCGCCAACCCACGGGCGCCGTGGATCGTGCTCGCCGAGATCCAGGACTGGGCCCGCTCCCGAGGCGTCGCCCGGATCGCCGACATCTCCGGCGCCACTCACCGAGGGGGACTGTGAACTTCGCCGAACGGCTCGAACACGCGTGGGCCCGCACCGGGAGCTCGTTGTGTGTCGGCCTCGACCCTGATCTCGCCCGGATCCCGCACCATCTGCGCGACGAACCCGACGCGGTGTTCCGGTTCTGTGCCGAGATCGTCGACTCGACGGCTGACCTCGTGTGCGCGTTCAAGCCGCAGATCGCCTACTTCGCGGCGATGCGGGCCGAGGACCAGCTCGAACGACTGTGTCGCCACATCATCGACCGTCATCCCGCCGTGGTGCTGGTGCTCGATGCCAAGCGGGGCGACATCGGCCCGACGGCCGAGCAGTACGCGAGTGAGGCGTTCGACCGCTACGGCGCCCACGCGGTCACCGTCAACCCGTACCTCGGCGGCGACTCGGTGGAGCCGTTCCTCCGGCGCTCCGATCGCGGCGTGTTCGTCCTGTGCCGCACGTCGAATCCCGGCGGCGACGACCTCCAGAACCTCATCGTCGACGGCCGGCCCGTCTACGAACACGTGGCCGAACTGGTCGCCACGAAATGGAACACCGACGGTCGCTGCGGACTCGTGGTCGGCGCCACCTACCCCGACGAGCTGGCCCGGGTCCGGGCGCTCGTCGGCGACGAGGTGCCGTTGCTGGTGCCCGGAGTCGGCGCCCAGGGCGGCGATCCCGCGACGACGACCCTCCGGGGCGCCAACCGTCGCGGCACCGGTCTCGTGGTGAACAGCTCCCGGGCGGTGCTGTACGCCTCGGGTGAGGTCGACTTCGCGACCGCCGCCCGCCGGGTGGCCGAACAGACGGCCGCCGAGCTCACCCTGAGCGCCCCAGAAGGCTGAGTGCTGGCGACGCGCCGCTGAGTGCTGGCGACGCGCCGCTGAGTGCTGGCGCACGTGCCGGCCAAGGAATCGACACAGTTCCGCAACAGAGCAGCTCAGGGTTGGTATCGTGTCGCCCCATGGCAACACCCCCGCAGCTCAATCCCGAACAGCGCGCCGCCGCCCTCGCCAAGGCCGCCGTCGCGCGTGCCGCCCGTGCCGAGCTGAAGGCCAAGCTCAAGATGGGCTCGGTCACGCTCGCCGACGCGCTGTCCAAGGCCGATTCCGACGATGTGGTCGGCAAGCTCAAAGTCGTGAGCATGCTCGAGTCGCTCCCCGGCGTCGGCAAGGTCAAGGCCCGCAAGGTGATGGACGAGATCGGTATCGCCGACACCCGCCGGGTGCGTGGCCTCGGAACCCAGCAGCGGGCGTCGCTCCTCGAGCAGCTCGGGAAGTAGGGCCTTCCCTTGGGGGCACCGCTGGTCATCGTCATTTCGGGCCCCGGCGGAGTCGGCAAGGGAACCATCGTCGGCGAACTCGTGCGGCGTGACCCCAGCTTGTTGTTGAGTCGATCGTGGACCACCAGGGCCCAGCGCCCGGGTGAGTCCCCCGACTCGTACCACTTCACCGACCGGGCGTCGTTCGAGGACCGTGTCGCCCAGGGCGGGTTCCTGGAGTGGACCGAGTTCCTCGGCAACTACTACGGCACTCCCACCCCTGAACCCGTCGGTGACCTCGATCTCGTTCTCGAGATCGAGGTCCACGGGGCCCAGCAGGTGAAGGCGGCCAACCGCGATGCACTGCTGATCTTCGTCCTGCCCCCCTCGCGTGAGGAACAGGAACGCCGGCTGCGCTTTCGTGGCGACTCCGAACACAAGGTCGCGGAGCGGCTTCGCAAGGCCGAAGAAGAAGAACCCGTCGGCAAATCGATCGCCGATCACGTGGTGATCAACGACGAACTCGACCGGACCGTCGCCGAGATGCTCGACATCGTGAGCCGCGAACGGTCGGGTCGGGCGGCCCGGCCGTAGTCCCGGTTCCGGGCAACCGCCGGAATCCCCATGTGAGCGGTAGTATTTCCCGGTTCTCCCGAAAGGAAACTGCGTGATGGCGCGTGCACACGACTCGATGATCCACCCGCCGATCGAGGAGCTCCTCGACCGGGTCGATTCGAAGTTCAGCCTGGTCACCCTGGCCGCCCGGCGGGCGCGTCAGATCAACTCGTACTTCAACCAGCTCGGCGATGGTCTCGGCACCATGGTGCCGCCGCAGGTGTCGTCGGTGGCTCGCAAGCCGTTGTCGATCAGCTTCGAGGAGATCGCGGCCGACAAGATCGTCCCCCGGGCCTACGCCACCCCGGCCGAGGACGCCACCGACGCTTCGGCCTGATCCGGCGCGATTCCGTGGCAGGGCTCGCCGGCGCGCGCATCGTCCTCGGCGTCACGGGCGGAATTGCCGCCTACAAAGCCGTCGAGGTCTGCCGGCGGCTGGTCGATGCCGGCGCGCATGTCATTCCGGTGATGACCAGGGGCGCCGAACACTTCATCGGACGCCAGGCGCTGTCGGCGTTGGCGTCCGAGAACGTGCGCACGGAGATGTGGGATCAGGACGATCCCATTCCGCACACGAGGCTCGGGCAGACCGCTGACTTGATCGTGGTGGTGCCCGCCACGGCCCGCCTGCTCGGATCGTACGCCGCTGGCATCTCGGCCGATCTGCTGACGGCCACGCTCATCGCCACCCGAGCCCCGGTGGTCGTGTGCCCGGCGATGCACACCGAGATGTGGGAGCACCCTGCGGTGCAGGACAACCTGGCCACCCTGCGGCGTCGCGGGGTGATCGTCGTCGACCCCGACTCGGGTCGCCTTGCCGGTGGCGATCTCGGCACCGGTCGGCTCGCCACCCCCGAGCGGATCGTGGCCACCGTGGCCCGTGTGCTCGGCCCGGGCGACCTGGACGGAGTGAATCTGCTCGTCTCCGCGGGCGGAACCCGCGAACCGATCGATGCCGTGCGCGTGATCGCCAACCGATCCTCGGGCAAGCAGGGCTACGCGATCGCGGAAGCCGCAGCGCGACGGGGGGCGACGGTCACGCTCGTGTCCACCGTCGACCGCCCGGGGCCGCCCGGAGTCGTGGTCGTGCCGGTCGAGACCGCGGCCCAGATGCAGGCGGCGATCGTCCACCGCTACGACGTGCTCGACGTCGTGGTGATGGCCGCAGCCGTCGCCGACTTCCGTCCCGCCAACCCGGCGGCCAACAAGCTGAAGAAAGACGCCGGCACGCCGCGCATCGAGCTCGAGCCGACGCCCGATATCCTCGCTGGCCTCGGCGCGACCAAAGCACCGGGACAGGTGCTGGTCGGATTCGCCGCCGAGACCGACGATCTGTTGGCCAACGCCACGCTCAAGATCGAACGCAAGAACCTCGATCTGATGGTGGCCAACGATGTGGGCGCACCGGGAGTCGGATTCGCCCACGACACCAACGCCGTGACCATCCTCGGTCGTCACGGAGTGGTGAGTACCATTCCCCTGTCCGACAAACGGCACGTCGCCGAGGCGGTGTTGGACGCAGTCATCACCCTGCTCACCGCCCGTGCCCGCGCCATCGACGAACGATCAACACCTCAGGAGAACCAGTGAGCAAGTGGACCTTCACCTCGGAGTCCGTCACCGAGGGTCATCCCGACAAGATGGCCGATCAGGTGTCCGACGCCGTGCTCGACGCCATCCTCGCCGAGGACCCGATGGGCCGGGTGGCGTGCGAGACCCTGCTCACGACTGGTCTGTGCGTGGTGGCCGGTGAGATCACCACCACGGCGTACGTCGACATTCCCAAGCTCGCCCGCGAGGTCATCAAGGACATCGGCTACGACAACGCGTTGTACGGCTTCGACGGCAACACCTGCGGGGTGATCGTCTCGATCGACGAGCAGAGCCCCGACATCGCCCAAGGTGTCGACTCCTCCGAGGAGGTCCGCGCCGGCAAGAGCGGCGAGGACCTGCTCAACAGCCAGGGCGCCGGCGATCAGGGCATGATGTTCGGCTACGCCTGTGACGACACGGCCGACCTGCTGCCGTTGCCGATCTGGCTGGCCCACCGCCTCGCCGAACGCCTCACCGAGGTCCGCAAGGCCGACATCGTCCCGTACCTGCGGCCCGACGGCAAGACGCAGGTGACCTTCGACTACGAGAACGGGCGGCCGGTGCGGCTTCGCACGGTGCTCATCTCCACCCAGCACGCCCCGGGCATCGACCGGGACACGCTGATCCGGCCCGATCTGATCGAACACGTCATCCGTCCGATGGTCCCGGCCGAGTTCGCCGACGACGACTACACGGTGTACGTGAACCCCACCGGGATCTTCGAGCTGGGTGGCCCGCACGCCGACACCGGCCTCACCGGGCGCAAGATCATCGTCGACACCTATGGGGGCATGGGCCGCCACGGTGGCGGGGCGTTCTCGGGCAAGGATCCCTCGAAGGTCGACCGTTCCGCCGCCTACGCGGCACGTTGGGTCGCCAAGCACGTGGTGGCGTCGGGTGCGGCGAGCCGGTGCGAGGTGCAGGTGGCCTACGCCATCGGTGTCGCCCAGCCGATCTCGATCCTGGTCGAGACGTTCGGGACATCGAACATCGACCACGAGAAGATCGAGGACGCCGTCCGCTCGACCTTCGACTTGCGCCCGGCCGCGATCCTGCGGGATCTCGACCTGCGTCGGCCGATCTACCGCATGACCTCGGCGTACGGACACTTCGGCCGTCCGCTTCCGGACTTCACGTGGGAGTCGGTGTCGAAGCTCGACGAGTTCAAGGCTGCCCTCGGGCTCTGAGCCCGTGATCCCCGCCGACGGCTGCCGCACGGTGACGTTGGCTCGCGTGCCCCGATGTCGATGACGGGGCCGTTGGTGGCCAGGGTCGTCCCCGACGTCACAGGTCTCGACAAACAGTTCGACTACCTGGTCCCGGAGCCGCTCCGGGACCAGGTGCGTGTCGGGGCGATGGTGCGGGTGCCGTTGCACGGCCGTCGAGTCGGCGGCTGGATCGTCGGTCTCGGCGACAGCGCCATCGAACCCGAGCGACTCAAGTCGATCGCCAAGGTGACCGGCCACGGACCGTCGGCCGAGTTGGTCGAGCTGGCCGGCTGGGCGGCGCACCGCTGGGCCGGTCCACTGCGCGCCGTGCTCACCTCGGCATCGCCGCCGCTGGCCGTGCGGGTGCTGCCCGGGCCCCGCCGGCGGGAGGAAGGCGTGTCGGGCGGGGCTTCGGCCTCCGGCGAGTCGCCGGGTGATGCGGGGCTGCAGCGGATGCTGGACGACGGCGGTGGGGTCGTGCGCCTACCGCCGGCCGAAACGGTCGTGCCGCTGCTCACTGCGACTGCCCGCTTGGGGCCCACGCTCGTGGTCGTGCCCGCCGTCGAGCGGGCCAATCTCGCGGCCGCTCGCCTCCGCCGGCTGGGTTTCTCGGTTGCCGTGCTCCCCACGGAATGGGCCGCAGCGGCCGGGGGCGTCGACGTGACGGTCGGCGCCCGGGGCGCCGCCTGGGCATCGGTGCCGGGGCTGCGTTCGATCGTCGTGCTCGACGAGCACGACGAAGCGCTGCAAGAGGAACGATCGCCGACCTGGCACGCCCGCGACGTGTGCGTCGAGCGGGCCCGCCGGCTGGGGATCCCGTGCCTGCTCGTGTCGGCCGTGCCGACGCTGGTGGCGCTCGACGCCCAGCACGGCTTCGTGCACGCACCGACGCGCGTGGCCGAGCGCGCCGGCTGGCCGAGAGTCGATGTCGTCGACCTGGGCGATGACGATCCGTGGGTCACTTCGCTCGTCACCAGCCCGCTGATCGACGAGCTGCGGTCTGCGACCCGGCGGGTGGTGTGCGTGCACAACTCGATCGGCCGGGCGCGCCGCCTGGCGTGCAAGTCGTGCCGGACGCTGTCCACCTGCGAACGATGCTACGCGCCGGTGTCGGAACTGACCGCGGGAACGTTGCACTGCGCCCGGTGCGGCCTCGACCGGCCTCGGGTGTGTCAGGCCTGCGGATCGGCGCGCCTCGTCGTGCTGCGCCCCGGAGTGAGCCGGTTGCGTGAGGAGTTGGAAGCGGCGGCCGGCCGGCCGGTGGTCGAGGTCACCTCGGCCCGGGCGGCCGATCAGCCGGTCCCGCCCAGCGACATCTACATCGGTACCGAAGCCGTGCTGCACCGAGTTCGTCGCATCGACACCGTTGCCTTCCTGGATCTGGATGCCGAGCTCCTGGCCCCGCGCTACCGGGCCGGCGAGCAGGCGTTGGCGCTGGTGGCCCGAGCCGCCCGGCTCGTCGGCAGCCGTTCGGGCGGCGGCCGGCTCATCCTCCAGACGTATCTCCCGGACCACGAGGTGGTCGAGGCGGCGCGCTTCGCCGATCCCGGCCGGGCGCTCGACGCCTGGCGACCGCTGCGCCACTCGCTCGGCTACCCGCCCTACGGCGCGCTTGCAGCGGTGAGCGGCGACGGAGCCGAGGAGTACGTCGCCGGGCTCCGATCCCACCCCGAGCTCCACGTCATGGGACCCGCCGAGGGCCGGTACCTCGTGCGCGCTGCCGGCCCGGATGTCCTGGCCGACGCGCTCGCCGTCACCCCCCGCCCCCCCGCCCGCCTCCGCATCGTGGTCGACCCCCCACGCATCTGATTCTGATCGCGTTCACCGGTCGGACGCCGGGCGCCGAACTTCCCGAGAATCCGGCTTCCGACGAGCTCGAGTCAGCGGGGACGGGACACCTGCAACAGGCGGTAACCGGCGCGGGAGTGCAGGCGGACGACTGCGAAGCCCTGGCCGGTGAGCCAACTCGCGAGGGAGTCGGAGCCGAGGTGCTTCTGCACGACCAACACCGCCATCCCGTCAGGAGTGAGACGGGGGAGCCACGCCAGCAACATCTCGTGCAGCGCCGCCTTGCCGATGCGGATCGGCGGGTTCGACCAGATCGTGGCGAACCGTACGTCGCCCGGCACGGCGTCGGGCGCACATGTTCGAACGTTGGGCAGGTGATTGGTGGCGGCGTTGGCGGCACACAGCGCACGGGCGCGCTCGTTGACATCGACTGCCCACACGGTGGCGCCGGGCGCTCGCCGAGCCATCGTCAGCGCGATGGGCCCGGCGCCGCAGCCGAGATCGAGCAGATCGCCGGTGGGTGTGGGCGGCGGGCTCTCGAGGAGCAACAGCCGCGTTCCGGTGTCGAGGGAGCCGTGGCTGAAGACGCCTCGGTCGGTGGTGATGCGCAACGACGTGTCGGGGAGCGCGACCAGGAACTCGCGGGGAGCGGAGCCCACGGAGGGGTTCGAGTCGAAGTACTGGGACGGTGCCACGGCCTCGGTAGCCTGGCACGCATGGCTCACACCATCCGCACCTACGGCGACCCCGTGCTGAAGACCGTGGCCGCCGAGATCGCCGACGTCGACGATCGGCTCGTGCGACTGGCCGACGAGATGGTGCACATCATGTACGAGGCTCCCGGCATCGGATTGGCGGCGCCCCAGATCGGTGTGCAGAAACAGTTGATCGTCTACGACATCGGCGACGGGCCGCGGTCCATCATCAACCCGACGATCAAGGGCTCCTCGGGTGAGTGGGTCTACGACGAAGGATGCCTGTCGATCCCGAATCTCTACGTGGAGATGCTGCGCCCCAAAGAGGTGCTCGTCCACGGCTGGGACCTCGACGGCAACGAGCTCGAATTCGAGACCGACGAGCTGCTCGCCCGGTTGTTCCAACACGAGATCGATCACCTCAACGGGGTGTTGATGTTCGACCGCATGACGCCCGATCAGCGCAAGGAAGCGTTGCGTGAGTATCGGCGGCTGCAGGAACCCGAATCGCCCACCGAGCCGACGAAGCGCCGACTCCGGCTCACGTGAGCGTTCTCGCCGCCGTTCCCACCCATCCCACACGAGTCGCCTACCTGGGCACCCCGGCCATGGCGGTGCCGCCGCTGCGAGCGCTCGTCGCGGCGGGGGTCGATGTCGCGCTCGTGGTGACGAGGGTCGACAAACGGCGCGGCAGGGGCAGCGAACTGAGCCCGAGTCCGGTGAAGGCTGCCGCGCTCGAGCTCGGACTTCCCGTCAGCCACACCGTTGCTGATGTCGTGGCGACCGGAGTCGAACTCGGTGTCGTGGTGGCCTTCGGCCAGCTGATCAAGCGGCCGGTGCTCGAAGCGGTCCCGATGATCAACATCCACTTCTCGTTGCTGCCCCGCTGGCGCGGCGCGGCGCCGGTGGAACGCGCGTTCCTCGCCGGCGACGAATCGACCGGCACCTGTTTGATGCAGCTCGAGGAAGGGCTCGACACCGGCCCGGTGTTCGATCGGGTCGTGATCCCGATCGGCGACCGCGAGACGGCCGACGAGCTCCGGGAGCGGCTGGTGGACGCTGGCACGGAACAACTGATCCGTTGCCTACGCGACGGCCTCCGGGACCCGCAGCCCCAGACCGGCGAGCCGACCTACGCCGCCAAGATCGTCCCGGGCGAGTTGGAGATGCGGTGGCAGGAGCCTGCTGTCGAACTCGATCGGCTGGTGCGACTCGGTGGGGCGTGGACGACGTTTCGCGCCAAGCGATTGAAGGTGCTCGCGGCCGAGCCACTCGCCCGCACCGAGAGGCTCCCGGCGGGCACCATCGACGGCGTAGTCGTCGCCACCGGTTCGGGGTCGCTCGAACTCCACCGGGTGCAACCGGAGGGCAAACCGGCGATGACCGCAGACGCCTGGCGCAACGGCAGCCGACCGGCGGCCGGCGAGCGGCTCGGACCCACATGACGAAGCCCCCCGCCTCGCGCCGCCCGCCCACTCCGGCCGCCCGCGACACGCACTCGGCGAGAGCCACCGCGTACCGGGCGCTGCTGCGCATCGAGCACGACGGCGCGTATGCCAACCTCACGTTGCCGCAGCTGCTGGGGACCAGCGGTCTCGACCAGCCGCGACCGGGGGTTCGCCACCGAGCTCACGTACGGCACCACCCGCATGCGTCGGGCGTGCGACTTCCTCGTGGACCGCTTCCTGCTCCAAGCACCCGAACCCGAGATCCGCACCCTGCTTCGCCTCGGTGCGTACCAGCTCCACTTCGCGGGCGTGGCCCCCCACGCGGCGGTCAGCGCCACCGTCGCGCTGGCGCCCCTGCGGGCGCGGGGTTTCGTCAACGCGGTGCTGCGCAAGGTCGCGGCCGCACCGGTCGAGTGGCCCGACGACGCGACCCGGCTGAGCTATCCCGACTGGATCATCGATCGCCTGACCGCCGAGTTGGGGTCGACCGATGCGCTCGCCGCGCTCGAACAGATGAACCAGCCGGCTTCAGCAACTGACCGCGGCGACGGGTACGTCCAGGACCTCGCTTCGCAGTGGGTGGCCAGCGCGGTGGGCGCTCAACCCGGCGAGGTGGTGCTCGACGTGTGCGCGGCACCCGGCGGGAAGGCCACCGCGCTCGCCGCCGACGGAGCATTCGTGGTGGCAGCCGATCTCCACCCCGGTCGGGTGGAGCTGATCACGCAGAACGTGCGACGACTCCATGCGACGGTCGGCGTGCTCGTCGCCGACGGCCGCCACCCGCCGTTCCCCCCGTCGTGCTTCGACCGGGTCCTGGTCGATGCTCCGTGCTCTGGGCTCGGGGTGCTCCGACGGCGTGCCGATGCTCGCTGGCGGATCGCGCTCGCCGATCTCGAACAGCTCGTCGTCCTCCAACAGGAGCTGATCGACGCCGCGGTCCCACTGGTGCGCCCAGGCGGGATGCTCGTCTACAGCGTGTGCACGCTGATCGAAGCTGAATCCATCGGCCACCGGTTCCCGGCCGGCTGGGAGCCGCTCGGGCGCCCGACCGTCGCATGGCACGACTACGGACTCGGGGCCCGCTTGCTCCCCCACGACTCAGGCACCGACGGCATGATCATGGTGCGCCTCCGCCGACCCGAATGAACCGCGCCGACCGCCGACCCCGGCCGATACCGTTGCCGCAATGACTGGCGAAGTGGCCCCAGCGTTGGCCGCCAAGGTCCTGACCGTGTCCGACGGTGTCGTGCACGGAACCCGGCAGGACGCCTCTGGCGCGGCGCTCGTGGACCAACTCCGGACCGCTGGCTTCGAGGTGGTCGAGCACCGGGTGACCGCCGATGGTGCCCAGAACGTCGCCGACGCGCTCACGGAGCTCTGCACAGGGTTCTCCGGGCTGGTGGTGTCGACCGGCGGCACCGGGTTCGCGCCCAGGGACCAGACCCCCGAAGGCACCCGGTTGGTCATCGAGCGAGAAGCGCCGGGCCTGGCCGAGGCGATGCGTCTGGTGAGCCCCCTCGGCCGTCTCTCACGCGGGGTCGCCGGCATCCGAGGTCAGGCGATCATCTGCAACACGCCGGGCTCGCCGAAAGGCTGTATCGAACAGCTCGGTGCGGTGCTCGATGTGCTGCCCCACGCGCTTCGCCTCCTGGCCGACGCGCCCACCGCCCACTGAGCGGCGCTCGAACCCTCAGCCGGGGGCACCGCCGAGCAACCGCTCTCCGGCGTCGCCCGGCGCGATCTGGGGTCGGCCAACTCGGGCCGACCAGCGCCACTGGATCGCGATCCGGCCTTCGGTGATCCCGAGCGCCTTGGGCTGGGAGTGCTCCCACTGCGCCTGGCATCGTCCGCCCATGACGATCAGGTCTCCGGCGGCCGGGCGCAGGTCCATGACACCGGGCGATTGCGATGGTCCGACCTCCCGATCGTGCGGCTCGAAGGGGCGCCGACGCAGGAGGAACGGGCGGCTCGCCCCCAGGAACAGGACACCGACGAGCGTGTCTTCGAGCCAGCGCAGCTCCCGCACACGATCGAAAGGCTGGCAATCATGCCCGTTGCGGTACCAGGCGAGTGTGTAGCCCTCGAACGGCACCCGATAGCGGCGCTGCAACTCGGCATGGGCCGCCCCGAGGGTGGCGTGAACCATCGGCCGGCCCGGCTTCCACACCGCTGAGCGGCGCCGTTCGGCGACCAGGTGGTCGAGGCGGATCGCCTGCTGGTGTTCCCATCGGGTGTGGTCTCGAACCGAGGCGAACACGTCGTCGGCATCGGCGATCCAACCCCGGGCGATGTCGATCCACGACGACTCGTCGAGCATCACTCGCTCGAAGGTGGCATGCGGCGCTGAACCCGGCCACGGCGCGAGCACGGTTGGGGCCACGGCCCGACACCCTAATCGGCAGGGTCCGGTCGCCGACGGTCCATCTACACTTCGGCCGGTGCTTCGCCTCGTGCTTCCGAAAGGCTCGCTCGAGCGGGCAACCCTCGACTTGTTCGAAGCCGCCGATCTGCCGGTTTCACGGAGCTCGTCGGTCGACTACAAGGCCACGATCGACGATCCCCGGGTCGCGGAAGTGCGCATCCTGCGGCCTCAAGAGATCCCCACCTACGTGGCCGAAGGGTTGTTCGACCTGGGGATCACCGGCCGAGATTGGGTGGAGGAGACGTCGAGTGACGTCGTCAGCCTGGGCGAGCTCCGCTACTCGAAGGCGACCAGCAACCCGATCCAGGTGGTGGTCGCAGTGGCGGGCGACAACCCGGCCCAGCGGATCGAGGACCTCGGGAACGGCGTTCGCGTCTCGACCGAGTACCCGGAACTGACGCGCCGCTTCTTCCAGTCGAAGGGAATCGAGGCCAACGTGCGGCTGTCCTACGGCGCCACGGAGGCCAAGATCCCCGAGATCGCCGACGCGGTGGTCGAGATCACCGAGACCGGCCGAGCCCTGAGAGCGGCAGGTCTCCGCGTGCTCGACACGATCCTGCTGTCGTACACCGAGGTCGTCGCCAACCGGACTGCATTCGCCGATCCCGACAAGCAGCACGCCATGGACCAGCTCATGACGCTCCTCCGCGGCGCGTTGGACGCCCGGGGCAAGGTGCTGGTGAAACTGAACGTGGCGAGCGAGCAGTTCGACGACGTGTTGGCGGTCCTGCCTTCGGCCAAGTCCCCGACGGTGTCGCAACTCGCCGGGGGAGGGTTCGCCATCGAAGCAGTCGTGGAGAAACGCACGATCAACGTGCTCATCCCCGGACTCAAAGACGCCGGCGCCACCGACATCCTCGAGATCCCGATCTCCAAGATCGTGGCATGAACCTCCCACGCGACACCGGCCGGTTCGGGCGTGTGGGGTCCTTCGACGCCGACCGCGGTCTCGGTGAGATCGTCTCCGACGACGGCCGCCGTTACCCGTTCCACTGCACCGAGATCGCCGACGGCTCCCGAACGATCGCGGTGGGTGCAGCCGTTCGCTTCGTCGAGCTCGCCAAGTTGGGACGCCACGAAGCCAGCCGCATCGAGCCCGCCGGCGCCTGAGCGTGTCGACCCGATGACCGAGATGGAGGAACGCTTGCTCGACGTGCTCCGATCGCTCGTCGAAGGCGAAGTGGTGAGCTACGGCGACATCGCCGAGGACGCCGGCTTCCCGGGACGTTCACGAGCCGTCGGCCGGCTCCTTGCAACCACGGAGGAGTCGGTGCCGTGGTGGCGGGTGGTGAACTCGGCCGGGCGTCTCGTGCCGGGTGCCGAAGCCGACCATGCGGCGAGGCTGCGGGCCGAAGGGGTCACGGTTCGTGGGGGACGGGTGCTGCACGCACCGGTCGGCCGCTTCAGCCGGCGTCCGGGGTCGTTCCCTTGATCTGCACGAACGCCAGGCGGATCTGCGACAGGGCATCGCGCAAGGTCGTCACGTCGGGTCCGAGTCGCTCGTCGAGACCCTCCACCAGGCAGGCGAATGCGTCGATGGCGAGGGCCGATTCGAACAGGTTCGGGGGTTGGGCCGACAGGTGGATTGCGGCGAGCTCGTACAGGCCCATCGCGTGATTGACCACCACCACCTCGGCCGGTACCTGGGCCAGGCGCTGACGAGCCTCGGCGAGCGCCTCCTCGGGACTCGGCTCGTTCCCGGCCTCGGATTCGCGGGTCTCGTCACCCTGGGGGTCGGGGCGCGCGCCCTCTGGTGTCCAAAGCTCGCTCACGTGCGCTAACCTACCTGCCCGACAACTGAGGCGAAGCGGGACGTCCTGCGTCCCCACCCGGCCACCCGCCCCCCAAGGGTGTGTGCGACCGGGTCAGCGCACCGGCATTGGGCCGTTCACCACAGCGAAAAGTGCTGGTGGTGGGCTGTTCGGCGTTGGGGTTCTGGCTTCGTCCCGGACCCGACGTCAGGACATGGGAGGAGCCCATTGCACAGGAGTGAGCAGCCATAGCACCGCCTCAGGTCACCGAGCCGCGGTACAACGAGCGCATTCGTGCCCGCGAAGTTCGAGTCATCGGTCCCGAGGGATCGCAGTTGGGCATCAAGACGTTGCCCGACGCCCTTTCCCTCGCCCGTGAGCTCGACCTGGACCTTGTGGAAGTGGCCCCGTTGGCCACTCCGCCGGTGTGCCGGATCATGGATTACGGCAAGTTCCGGTACGAGGAATCGCAAAAGGCCAAGGAATCGAGGAAGAAGGCCACCCACATCTCCATCAAGGAGGTGAAGTTCCGCCCGAAGATCGGCGTGGGTGACTTCGACACCAAGGTCCGACACATCGTCGACTTCCTCAACGACGGCCACAAGGTGAAGGTGACGCTGCAGTTCCGAGGGCGCGAGATGGCCCACCCGGAACTCGGCGCCAGAGTGCTGAACAACGTTGCGCAGCAGATCGCCGAAGTCGGCAAGATCGAAGCGCATCCTCGTCAAGATGGTCGAAACATGACCATGGTCCTTGCGCCGGAGAAGAAAGCTCCGCCGAAGAAGAAGGATCACGACGAGGAGCCCGTCGCCCCCGAAGCGACAGCCTGACGGGTCCGCTTGCTGCCGGCGGCTCCCACCGTCGGCAGCTTCCCGATCTCGGATCCACCCCCAACCGCCACCGATCGCCGGTGGCCCACGCCAAGGTGAAACCCCCATGCCCAAGATGAAGACCTCCAAGACGACCGCCAAGCGGTTCTCGAAGACCGGCACCGGCAAGCTGCGCCGCCTGCAGCAGAACCGTCAGCACCTCTTCGAGAAGAAGCCCTCCACCCGCACCCGTCGCCTCGACGGCATGGTGGCGGTACATCCGGGCGACGCCCGCAAGATCAAGCGCCTGCTGGGCGAGCGTTGAGTCGGTAGGAACGGGAAAAGGAACATCTCATGGCACGGGTCAAGCGCGCAGTCAACGCCAGAAAGCACCACAAGGCCGTTCTCGAACAGGCCAAGGGCTACTACGGCAACAAGTCCCGGTCCTTCCGGGCCGCCAACGAGCAGGTCATGCGGTCGGGGCAGTACGCCTTCCGCGACCGTCGGGCGAAGAAGGGCGAGTTCCGTCGGCTCTGGATCCAGCGGATCAACGCCGCCTGCCGGATCCACGACATCAGCTACTCGAAGTTCATCAACGGCCTGCACACCGCCGGTATCGAGGTCGATCGCAAGATCCTCGCCGACCTCGCGGTGACCGATCTGGCCGCCTTCGGCAAGCTCGTCGAGTCCGCCAAGGCGGCGCTCTCCTGAGCGAGCCTCTCGGGTTCACGAACCCCAAGGTCCAACGACTGCGGCGCCTCCTGGGGCGCCGCAGTGCGCGTTCGGAGGAAGGCTGCTTCGTCGTCGAGGGCGCGGTGCTCGTGAACGAAGCGGTCGAGGCGGGCTGGGAGATCGAGGCCCAGTACGTGGCGCCCGGGGGAGTGCCGGTGGCCACGGGACCGGGCACCTCGGTGAACGAACTGGCCGAGGGCGTGATCGAGCGGGTCGCCTCGACCGCGCATCCGCAGCCGCTGTTGGCGGTGGTGCGTTGGCGCCCGGCCCCCGATGGCCTGCTCTCGACGGCGAGTTTCGTGGTGGTGGTCGACCAGCTCGCCGATCCGGGCAACGCGGGGACGATCCTGCGTTCGGCCGAAGCGGCTGGCGCCGATGCGGTGGTACTGACGGCGGGATCGGTCGACCCCACCAACCCGAAGGTCGTGCGGGCCTCTGCCGGTGCGCTCTTTCACGTCCCGACCATCACCGGCGTCGAGCTCACTGCGCTGCGCGACCGAGGTCTGACCCTGATCGGCGCGTCCTCGCACCGGGGTGCGGCTCACACCGCGACCGACCTTCGTCGTCACGTCGCCCTGGTGCTCGGGAGCGAGGCCCACGGCCTCCACGACGATGCACCGGTCGACGAGTGGGTCACGATCCCGCATGCAGGTCGCAGTGAGAGCCTGAACGTGGCGATGGCCGCAACGGTCCTGTGCTTCGAGCTCGCCCGGCAACGCCGCGCCTGAAAAGGAAGCGAGGACTTCGAGCGCGTGACTATCCTGACGTCGTGGCCATCATCGGTGATCGTCGATTTCTGCGCCCCCGGGCTGTGCGCCGGGGTGCTCGTCCGGTCGCCCACTGACGCGACCCGGAGTGCCGTGGTGCCCGGTCCGGGGGAAGCCCTGAGCCGCGCCCGTTCACTCCGAAAGGATCTCCGACTTGCAGTCCCTCGACCCCGTCTGGTCTCCTCAACCCTCGATGGATGACCCTTCGACGCCCAACGCCGCGATGCTCGCCGATATCCACGCGGCGGCCGCTGCCGCGGTGGCGACCTTCGTCGCCGCGGCGACACTCGATTCGCTGCGGCTCGCCGAGACCGATCTGCTCGGCAAGCGCGGCGCCCTCGCCCAGCTCAAGGCCCAGCTGGGCTCGCTGCCCACGGTGGACGACAAGCGCGAGGTCGGTCGCATCCTCAACGAAGCGGTGGCCGAGGCCACGGGCGCGGCCGAGACCCGTCGCTCGGAACTGGCCGCCGCGGAGCGGGCCGCGCAGCTCGCGACCGAACGCCTCGACCTCACCGAGATCTCGACTCGTCCGAGTCGGGGCCACGCCCACCTCGTCACCCAGGCGTGGGAACGGCTCGAGGACGTGTTCATCGGCCTTGGCTTCCAGGTGGCCGAGGGCCCCGAGGTCGAGACCGACTTCTACAACTTCGAAGCTCTCAACATGCCCCCGTCGCACCCGGCGCGCAGCATGTGGGACACCTTCTTCATCGAGAGCGGCGAACCGGGCAGCACCGTGCTGCGCACCCACACCTCACCGGTACAGATCAGGGTGATGGAGACCTGGGAGCCGCCGATCTACGCGGTGATGCCCGGCCGGGTGTTCCGCAACGAGACCACCGATGCCACCCATCTCGCGGTCTTCCACCAGATCGAAGGGCTGGTGATCGACCGCCACATCACCTTCGCCGACCTGGCCGGAACCATCGAGTCGTTCACCAAGGCGTTCTTCGGCACGGGCTTCACCAGCCGGCTGCGCCCGTCGTACTTCCCGTTCACCGAGCCCTCGGCCGAGTTCGACATCCAGCGGCCCGACGGCGGCTGGATCGAGCTCGGAGGGTGCGGCATGGTGCACCCGAGCGTGCTGCGGGCGGGTGGGCTCGATCCCGAGGAGTGGAGCGGGTTCGCGTTCGGCTTCGGCATCGACCGCATGGCCAAGGAGCGCCACGGCGTCGACGATGTCCGCGAGATGTACACCAACGACATCCGCTTCCTGTCCCAGTTCTGATACCCCTCCTGGTTCGAAGGTCCTGACATGAAGATCCTGCTGTCGTGGTTGCGGGAGCTCGCCGAGCTCCCCGAGTCGGTCGAAGTGATCGTCGACGCCATGAACACCCTCGGCCTCGCGGTCGAAGTGGTGGCGAACCTCGGCGCGCCGATCCCTGGAGTCGTCACCGCCAAGGTGCTCGAGACCGAACGCCACCCCGATGCCGCCAAGGTGCATCGCGTCTACGTCGATCCGGGCACCGGCGAGCGCCTGCACGTGTGGTGCGGCGCGTTCAACATGGCGCCCGGCGATGTGATCCCCCTCGCCACGCTCGGCACCACCATGCCCGACGGCCGCCAGATCCTGAAGCGCGGCATCCTCGGCATCGACTCCGACGGCATGCTCTGTTCGGCCACCGAACTGGGCCTCGGTGACGATCACTCCGGGATCATGATCCTGCCTCCCGACACGCCGCTCGGGCTGCCGATCATGGAGGCGGTCGGCCGGAGTCCCGACGTGCTGTTCGATCTCGATCTCACCCGGAACCGGCCGGATTGCTGGGGCCACCTCGGCGTCGCCCGCGACCTCGCCGCGCACTTCGACACCCCGCTCGCCGCTCCGGGCGCCCCGCTCGTCGCGACCGGGCCCGAACGCAGCGCACCCGTCGAGATCGTCGATGCCCGGTGCGGACGTTTCACCTCGACGGTGCTCTCCGGGGTCGTCGTGGGCCCATCGGCCGGATGGATGGCGCAACGGCTGGCGGCCGCCGGTATGCGTTCGATCAACAACGTCGTCGACGTGAGCAACTACGTGATGCTGGAGCTCAACCAGCCGAACCACGCCTACGACCTCGCCACCCTCGGCGGCGGCGGATTCCGGATTCGCAGCGCCACCGAGTCGGAGCCGATGACCACGCTCGACGGCGTCGTGCGGGGGTGTTCCCCCGCCGACCTGCTGATCTGCGACTCGGGCGATCGCCCGATCGGCATCGCCGGCGTGATGGGTGGGCTCGACACCGAGATCACGGCGAACACCTCCACCGTCGCCCTCGAAGTGGCCTGGTTCGACCCGATCACCGTCGCCCAGACCGCCGCCCGGCTGGGACTCCGATCCGAGGCGTCGGCCCGCTTCGAGCGCGGTGTCGACCCCTATGGCATCGACCGTTCCATCGCTCGATTCGTCGAGCTGCTGGGCGAGACGTGTCCCGGACTGACCGTGCACGCCGGCGCCGTCGATGCCCGAAGCTCGGGATTGCCCGACGAGGACCGTCGTGTGCCGGTGCGGATCGCCACCGTGAACAAGGTGCTCGGCACCGAGCTCGACGCCGCGGCGGTGAGCGCACTCCTCGATCCGATCGGTTACACCAGTCGCCCGGCGGCGCCCGGCGTGCTCGACGTCCGGCTGCCGACGTGGCGATACGACTCGACCGCCGAGATCGATGTGGTCGAAGAGGTCGCCCGTCACTACGGGTACGAGCGCATCGGCAAGACCGTGCCGAAGTCCACCGTTCATGGTCGGCTCTCACATGTCCAGTCGCGGCGGCGGCTGTTGCGATCGGTCCTGCTCGGCTTGGGCTTCACCGAGGTCATGCCCAACCCGTTCCTCGCCCCCGGTGACCTCACCGCAGCCGGGCTCGACGACGCTGCGCTGCGCATCGCCAACCCGCCCGTCGCCGACGAGTCGGTGCTGCGCACCTCGCTGCGGCCAGGGCTGCTGAAGTCGGTGGCCTACAACGAGTCCCATCGCAGCAGCGGGGTGCGGGTGTTCGAGATCGGCCACGTGTACCCGCCATCGGGGGAACAGCTACCGGCTGAGTACGAGGCGCTCGGCGTCGTCCTGGCCGGCGCCGAAGCACCGGAAGCGGTGGTGATCTGGCGCGAGATCTCGGCCGCGCTCCGCTTCGGCGCTCGGCTCGATCAGACGGCCGTCCCCGCGGGATGCACCCCGGTCGGTCGGCGTCGCTCACGTTGGGGTCCAGGGTGGCGGGCGTGGTGGGCGAGATCCACCCCGATGTGGCCGAAGCGTTCGGCGTGGCCGAGCGCATCGGCTACTTGGAGCTCGACCTCGATCTCGTGCTCGGACACAACCCGCCGGTCACCCTCGCGAAACCGGTGAGCCGATTCCCGTCCAGCGATCTCGATCTCGCCTTCGTGGTGGCCGAGTCGGTGCCGGCGGAGCGGATCGAGAAAGCGTTGAAACAGGCGGCCGGCAAGCTCCTCGTCGATCTCGCCCTGTTCGACGTCTACCGCGGATCAGGCGTCCCCGATGCGTCGCGCAGCCTTGCCTACCGACTGCGTTTCCAGGCGTTCGATCAGACGCTGGGCGATGCGGAGTTGGCTGCCGTGCGTACGAAGTGCGTGGAGGCGGTCGCCAAAGCAGGCGGTGTCCTGCGGGGCTGACGAGCGCGGGTCGCGCCGCAGCACGTCCGATGTCGTCATTCGGCCAGTTCGCGACATCGCGGCCGCTGGAACGTCTCTGCGGGGTGCCCTCAGTTCAGCAAGATGTCGTCCGGGAAGTCGGCCAGCCAGGCGAGGCGGCCTGGTTGCCGCGCCAGTACGTTGCGCCACAACGCGGCCGGGGCGCCCGTGAAAAGGTCGGAGTCCGTTGGCTCCGCAACCAACCAGGCGTCGAGATCAAGCTCGTCGTCGAGCTGCCCCGGTCCCCATCCGGCGTAGCCCCGAAAGACCCTGACCACACCGAGTCGGTCCCGAAGACCATCGGGCGGGAGCGCCAGGTCGATCGTGGCGAGTCCGTTGCCGATGGGCGCCCACGACTCGTTGTCGGGGGTTCCGTCGATCCGGGCGATCCCCACGAATCCGTCCTGTTGCACCGGGCCTCCCTCGAACAGCACTCCGGGCGCCGCCAGGTGGGCGCTCCACATCGCCAGCGCGTGGCTCAGCGGGTGGTCGGTCGGCCGATTGAGCACCAGCCCGAACGCCCCGTCCTCGTTGTGCTCCAGCAGGTAGACCACGGTGCGCGAGAAGTTGGCGTCGGTCAACCGAGGCAGCGAGACGAGAAGTCGGTGGCGCGCAGACGACTCGATCACGGGAACATTGTTGCCGAATCGCGGGTTGTCCCGTTGTTCGCTCATGTCCTGGAGGACCGGACCCGATGAAACCCTCCCGCCTCGGCGGCTTCCTTTCCACCCTCGTGTTCACCACCGTCGGCGTCATCCTCGCGGTCGTGGCGGTCATCACGATCGGAGGGAAGCTGTTCGACAACCCGTTCCGCGCCGAGATCGTCGACCGCAGCCCGCCGCCGGTGCTCGCAAGCCTGCAGGATCTCGCCGAGTTCCATGCTGCTCGTGGCAACTTCGAGGTCATCGTCGACCTCGAGAAGGACGTCAAGAACATTCCCTCCGTGCTGGCTGGTGAACGGGTGGTCTTCGTCGGGGTCGGCTCGGTCGACGCCTATGTCGACTTCACGGCCCTCGACGAGACGGCGATCGCCATGAACGACGAGCGGACCCAGGTCACGATCACGATCCCGGCGCCCGTACTTTCCGATCCGGTGGTGGACCCGGAGCTCAGCCATGTCGTGGACTCCGACAAGGGACTGTTCGATCGCATCGGCGACCTCGTGTCTGGCGATGACCGCTCGGATCAGGCGCTGTACGTAGCCGCCGCCGACAAGATCGGCGACGCCGCGGCGTCCACCGAGCTGCGAGCGATCGCCGAGGAGAACACTCGCAAGCTGCTCGATGGCCTCCTCTCCGGGCTCGGCTTCGAGCAGGTCGAGGTGGTGTTCGCCGCGCCGATCGTGACCTCGGGCTGACCACCGACGGACCACAGGTTGACCACGGCCGGGGCACCGGCGAGAAGTTCTCGAATCCGACTGAATGATCATGCGGTATCACGTATGATCTTGCGTCATGGTGTCTGTAGGGATCATCGGGGCGTCTGGGTACACCGGCGCCGAACTGCTGCGGCTGGCCGCCGGCCATCCTGACTACGAGGTGGCCTACGCCACCGGCGACAGCCAGGCCGGGGTCGCCGCGGCCTCGCTCTACCCGAGTCTCGCCGCCGCGTACCCGGCCCTCGTGTTCGAGGCATTCGACGTCAACCGGGTGGCCGGGCTCGACCTCGTCTTCTTGGGGTTGCCGCACGAGGCGAGCGTTCCCATGGCCGTGGCGTTACGCGGTCGGGTGGGCTGCATCGTGGACCTGTCGGCCGCGTTCCGGCTCACCGACGCCTCGCTGTATCCCACCTGGTACGGGTTCACCCACGAGCACCCCGAGCTCCTCGCCGAGGCGGTGTACGGCTTGCCGGAGCTGTATCGCAAGGAGTTGAGCGGGGCGTCGCTGATCGCCACGCCGGGTTGTTACGTGACGGCGGCCAGTCTCGCCCTCGCCCCGCTCGTGCGACTGGGCCTGATCGAGACCACCGGGGTCATCGTCGATGCCGCGTCTGGGCTCTCGGGGGCCGGGCGGGCGCTGAAGCACAGCTCGCACTTCTGCACCGCCGACGAGGACTTCTCGGCGTACGGCCTGCTCGACCACCGCCACACCCCGGAGATCGAGCAGGTCACGGGGGCCCAAGTGCTGTTCACCCCCCACCTCGCGCCGATGAGCCGCGGCATCCTCGCCACCTGCTACGCCCGGCCCACCGCCCCGACCTCGACCGAGGGGTTGCTCGCAGCGCTCCGGGAGTTCTACGCCGGCGAGCCGTACGTGGTCGTTCGCCCGGACAGCCCATCGACCAAGGCGACCCTCGGGTCGAACACCGTTCATCTCACGGCGCGCTACGACGAACGCACGGGGTACGTGATGGTCCTGTCAGCCCTCGACAACATCGCGAAGGGTGCGTCGGGCGGGGCCGTGCAGGCCGCCAACGTGGCACTCGGATTGACCGAGACGGCCGGCTTGTCGAACGTGGGGATCTACCCGTGATCCCGGTCGACGAACGGCGAGCATCGGCCGGCGAGAAGGCCGGAGTGCTGGTGGAGGCCCTGCCCTACATCCGGCGGTTCTCGGGCAAGGTCGTGGTGGTGAAGTACGGCGGCAATGCCCTGGCCGGCGCCACCGAGGCCGATGCGCTTGCCCTCTTCGCCCAGGACATCGTGATGATGCACGCGGTGGGCATGCGCCCGGTGGTGGTCCACGGCGGCGGACCGCAGATCAGCGACCTGATGGCCCGGCTGGGCAAGCAGCCCGAGTTCGTGAACGGGCTTCGAGTGACCGATGCCGAGACGATCGACATCGCCCGGATGGTGCTCGTCGGTCAGGTCAACCCGCAGATCGTGGCCGGGATCAACGTGCACGGCCCGCTCGCGGTCGGGGTGAGTGGCGCCGATGCCGGATTGATCATCGCCTCACCGCGCAACCCGGAGCTCGGGTTCGTCGGCGACGTCACCGCGATCAACCCCACCATCGTGCAACGGCTGTTGAACGAGGATCTGATCCCGGTCATCGCGACCATTGGCTCCGACGGCGCCGGTCAGGCTTACAACATCAACGCCGACACCGTCGCGGGCGCGATCGCCGAGGCGTTGGGCGCCGAGAAGCTCGTCTACCTCACCGACATCGAAGGGTTGCGGCGCCAGGTCGACGACCCGGCGAGCCTCATTCCGCAGACGAACGCCGATGAGCTCGATGCGCTGATGGCCGACGGCACGATCGCCGGCGGCATGATCCCGAAGGTCGAGAGCTGCGTGCACGCGGTTCGCAACGGTGTGACGCGGGCCCACATCCTCGACGGGCGCATCCCGCACGTACTACTGCTCGAGATCTTCACCGATGCCGGAATCGGCACGATGGTGAGTGCCCCCAAGGGAGACCAGTGACCAGTCACGCATTCAGCACCGTGGGCGAGGACTACTGCCCGTTCATGCCGGTGTTCGGACCGCCGCAGGTGATGTTCGAGCGCGGCGCCGGCACCGAACTGTGGGACACCTCCGGGAAGCGGTACCTCGACTTCCTCTCGGGTCTGGCCGTCACCTCGCTCGGTCATGCTCATCCGGCGATCGCCGAGGCCATCGCCGATCAGGCACGAACGTTGCTCCATGTCTCGAACCTGTTCGCCAATCCGGTCGCCACTCGCGCGGCGGTCGAGGTGAATGCCCTGCTGCACGAAGTCACCGGCGAGCGAGGCCAGGTGTTCTTCTGCAACTCCGGGGCCGAGGCCAACGAATGCGCCCTCAAGTTGGCCCGCAAGTTCGGTGGCCGTGGCCGCCACGTCGTCGTGAGTGCGCTGGGAAGCTTCCACGGTCGCACCCTCGCCGCGCTCGCGGCGACCGGTCAACCGGCCAAGCACGAGCCGTTCTTCCCGATGCCCGACGGCTTTCGCCATGCGGCGTGGGGCGATCTCGACGCCCTGGTCGCCGCGATCGACCCCTCGGTCAGCGCAGTCCTCGTCGAGCCGGTGCAGGGCGAAGGCGGCGTCAACCCGGCGACGATCGAGTACTTCCAGGGGATCCGCCGGGTGTGCGACGAACGGGGTCTGTTGATGATGGTCGACGAGATCCAGACCGGGTTCGGCCGAACGGGGAAGTGGTTCGGCTTCGAGCACTTCGGCGTGGTCCCCGACGTCGTCACCATGGCCAAGGCAATGGGGAACGGCTTTCCGGTCGGTGCGTGTTGGGCGAAGACCGACGTCGCCGCGGTGTTCGTGCCGGGCGATCACGGCTCCACGTTCAGTGGCACGGCCATCGCCACCGCGGCGGTGCTCGCGGTGCTCCACGAGATGCGTCGCATCGATGCACCGGCGCTCGCCGCGGCCCGGGCGGCTTCCATCGCCACCAAGCTCTCTGCGCTCCCCGGGGTCGCGTCAGTTCGTGGACTGGGCCTGCTCATGGCGGTCGAGCTCGCAGATTCCCGCGATGCCAACGCGGTGTACACCGCGTTGTTGGAGCGAGGGCTGGTCACCAACGCGGTCACTGCGACCGCGCTCCGGCTGGCGCCGCCCATCACGGTGACGGAGACCGAGATCGACGAAGCCGTCGCGATGATCGCTGAGGTGCTGGCGTGATCGGGTTGCGCCACTTCCTCGACGTCACCGACCTTGCGCCGGGGGAATTGGAGAAGGTGCTCGAGCTCGCCCAGCGCCCGATCAGCGGTCTCGGTCGCCCGCTTCGTGACCAGGGCGCGGCGCTCGTGTTCGAAAAGCCGTCGAACCGGACTCGGCAGTCGATGGAGATGGCGGTCGTCCAACTCGGTGGCCACCCGGTGTACACCCGGGGCGAGGAGGTCGGCTTCGACACCCGTGAGACGGTCGAGGATGTCGCCCGGATCATGGCCGGCTACCACGGGTTGCTGGCCGCCCGGGTGTTCGGCCACTCGACCGTGGAGCGCATGGCCGCAGTGTCCACCGTTCCAGTGGTCAACCTGCTCTCCGATCGATCCCACCCGATGCAGGCGCTCGCCGACGTGCTCACGATGAGCCAGACCGGCGGACGCCTGGCCGGTCGCACCATTGCATGGGTCGGCGACTTCAACAATGTGGCGCGCTCCCTGTGCGAGGCAGCGGCGATGCTGGGCGCCCATCTCCGTCTCGCCTGCCCACCGGGGTTCGACGCACCACCCGAGGAGCTCGAGCGGTTCCAGCTCCTCGGCGCAGCGAGCGTCAGCCAGACCGGTCGGCCGATCGAGGCGGTGGCCGGCGCCGATGCAGTCCACACCGACACGTGGACGTCGATGGGCCAGGAGACCGAGGCCGAGTCCCGTCGGCGGGCCTTCGAGGGCTTCCAAGTGACCGAGGACCTCATGGCCGGCGCGGCGCCCGGTGCGCTGTTCTTCCACTGCATGCCGGCCCATCGAGACGAAGAGGTCAGCTCCGAAGTGTTCGACGGACCGCGCTCGCGTGTCATCGCCCAGGGCCACAACCGAATGCATGCGGCCCGGGGGCTGCTCGCATTCCTGTTCGGAGTGAGGTGACTCGATGAGTACCAAGGTGCAGCGCCAGCGGGCGATCACCCGGCTGATCAGCCAGCGTGCGGTCGGCAATCAACCCCAACTGGTCGATCTGCTCGCCGAGGAGGGCATCCAGGCGACGCAGGCCACCGTCTCGCGGGACCTCGAGGACCTGGGCGCAGTGAAGGTGCGGGTTCCGGGTGGCGAGACCGTGTACGCGATCCCCGAATACGAACCCGATCGAATCGCGCCCGAGGACCAACTCCGGCGTGTCATGGGGGAGTGGGTGGCCGAGATCCGCCACTCCGGACCCATCGTCGTGCTGCGGACTCCTCCCGGATGCGCCCACGTCGTGGCCTCGGCGCTCGACCGGTCCGGCATCGTTGGTGTCCTCGGAACGGTTGCCGGTGACGACACGTTGATGGTGATCGCCGAAGAACAGGTGGGGGGCGCCGAGCTGTCCGCTCGTTTGCGGGAACTGGCCGGGTTGTCGGTCGGAAAGGCACGCCGATGAGCGGCAAGACGTTGTGGCACGGGCGGTTCGCCGGAGGCCCGGCGGAGGAACTCCTCGCCTACACGGTGAGCCTGCCGTTCGATCAGCGGTTGTGGCCCGACGACATCACCGGGTCCGCCGCGCACGTCTCGATGCTTGCCTCCGTCGGCCTGCTCGACGACGCCGAGCGCGACGCCGTGCTCGCCGCGTTGGCCACGGTGGGCGAGGAACTGGCGCAGGGCGCGTTCGTGTTCGTCGCCTCCGATGAGGACATCCACACCGCCATCGAGCGGCGCGTCACGGAGCTCGCGGGCCCCGCGGGGGCCAAGCTCCACACCGGTCGGAGCCGCAACGACCAGTGCGCCACCGACCTGCGACTGTGGACCAAACGCGAGTTGCGGGCTGTCGCCCGGCGAATCGTCGGGCTCCAGGATGTGTTGCTCCAGCGGGCGCGAGAGGCGGGCACGGGGCCCGGCGCCGTGTACCTGCCGGGTTACACGCACCTGCAGCGGGCCCAGCCGGTGCTCCTGGCCCACCATCTGCTCGCCCATGCCTGGGCGTTCGGTCGAGACGTCGAGCGATTGTTGGCCACCATCGATCGGCTCGACGTGTCGCCGCTGGGCGCGGGGCGCTCGCAGGTTCGTCGCTCCCACTCGATCCGGCTCGCACCGCCGCCGAGTTGGGCTTCGCCGCGGTGTTCGAGAACAGCCTCGATGCGGTCTCGGATCGGGACTACGTGGCCGAGGCGCTGTTCGACCTGGCGCTCGTCGGGGTGCACCTGTCCCGGCTCGGCGAGGAGTGGGTGCTGTGGACGAGCGAGGAGTTCGGCTTCGCCCGCCTCGACGACGGGTACGCCACCGGCTCGTCGATGCTGCCGCAGAAGAAGAACCCCGACATCGCGGAGTTGGCGCGCGGCAAGACCGGACGGCTGATCGGGAACCTCACGGGTTTGCTCGCCACGCTCAAGGGGCTGCCGTTGGCCTACAACCGTGATCTCCAGGAGGACAAAGAACCGCTCTTCGACTCGGTCGACCAGGTCTCGCTGGCGCTCGGCGCGATCAGCGGCATGATCGCGACCGCGACATTCGTACCGGAACGAATGCGGGCCGCGGCCGACTCCGAGACCGGTTCGGCCACCGATCTGGCCGAGCACCTGGTGTCGCAGGGGATGCCGTTCCGCAATGCCCATGCGGTGGTCGGCGCGCTCGTGCGTCGCGCACTGGCCGGCGAGGCCACGCTCGGCGAACTGGTCGCGGCGTCGCCGGAGCTCGGCCCCGATGCCGCGGCCCTGGTGGCGCCCGGCGTGGCCGTGACCCGGCGGCGTACTCCCGGCGGGGCCGGCCCGGCGCCGGTGGCCGTGCAGATCGAGCGGTTCACCGTGGCCCTCGAGCTCCTGCGAACCAGGGTGGGGTGAACCCGGTGGGGTGGACCGAGGGATCGATCTCGTCCCGTCACGACAAGTCGCCCTAGCCTGCGGTGGTGGGCTATCGGCACAACTTCCGCGTCCGGTACGTCGATTGCGACGCCCAACGGGTGATGCACAACGCCAACTACCTCGCCTACGTCGATGACGCGCTCGACACCTGGTTCCGCACGGCCCTCGGCGACTACGAGGAACTCGGCTTCGACGTGATGGTGAAGAAGGCCGAGATCGTCTGGCACGGACCGGCACGTGTCGGCGATGTCGTGGAGTGCGAGTGCCGGGTGGCGCGTTGGGGGAACACGTCGTTCGATGTCGAGGTGCTCGGGCGGGTCGCCGATCGCCCGGTCTTCGAGGCGCTCCTGGTCCAGGTGAGCACCGTTCCCGGCGAACCCACGCCCACGCCGGTGCCCGCGGCGGTCCGTGATGCGCTCGAGGGTGCTTCGTGACCACGGTCGAGGGGCGACTGTTGCCCCGGTCGTTCTACGATCGCTCCGCGCTCGAGGTCGCCCCTGAGCTGCTCAACAAGCTGTTCGTGGTGGGGCGGTGCGCGGGGCGCATCGTCGAGGTCGAGGCCTACACCCAGGACGACCCGGCCAGTCATTCGTTCAAAGGCCCGACGCTGCGGACCCGCTCGATGTTCGGGCCGCCCGGCCACCTGTACGTCTACTTCACCTACGGGATGCACTTCTGCGCCAACGTGGTGACAGGCGCCGAAGGGGTCGGCGAAGCCGTGCTGATCCGCGCCCTGGAACCCGTGATCGAGATCGACGAGATGCAGGTCCGGCGCGGCGATCAGGTGAAACGCATCGTCGATCTGACCAACGGCCCGGGAAAGCTCACGCGTGCTCTGGGAATCGGGCGCGACAACGACGGCGACGACCTGTTGACCAGCCGGATCCGGGTGCTGGACGACGGCGTGCGGCCGCCGCTGTTCCCCGATCAATCGCCCCGGATAGGGATCACCGAGGGGCTGGACGTCCGATGGAGGTTCTTCCTGGGCGGCCACCCGAGCGTCTCTCGGGCGCCCCGCCCCGGGTCATCCGACGCCACCGGCACGCTGAGCTGAGCTAGTCTCATTCGCCCTACAGGCGGTGCAAGTCAGCGGTCCCTTCGCGCGCACTCCTTTGAAACTCCCAGGTCGTACCGGCGTCGAGGTCGTGATGCACGAGCAAAGTCCGTCCAACTCGTCCGACGAGAGTCGGATCACCCGCGCCCTGCCCTATGTGGTGGGTCTGCTGTTCGCCATCGGGCTGTTCGCCTTCAACATGCGCGACGACTCCGGGTCGACGAGCGACGACCGCCGCTCCGGCGCAGAGGAATCGGCCGACGCCACCGACGTCGCGGCCGAGGTCGGTCGAGCACTGACCGGCTCGCGTTTCGAGGATGTCCTGGTCGCGGGACATGGCGGCAGGATCGTGCTGAGCGGTCGTGTCGCGTCCGAAGCCGATCGCGCCGAGGCCGAGGAACGCGCGGTCGGAGTCGAGGGCGTCCGATCGGTCGACAACCAGCTCCAGCTCCCGACTCCGGCCCCCCAAGCGTCGCCCGCCCCAGACCTCGCAACCGCCGACCCGACTTCACCTCCGACCGTTCCACGCGTGCCGGCGACCGTGGTGCCGGAACCGACATCGGTTGCCACCGTCCCGCCTGTGCCCGAGACGACGGTCGTGCCCGAGACGACGGTCGTGCCCGAGACGACGGTCGTGCCCGAGACGACGGTCGTGCCCGAGACGACGGTCGCCGAGCCTTCGGGGGAGGAGCTCGACGCTGCGCTGTCGTCGCTGCTGCAGCTGAACCCCATCCAGTTCGACAGAATGTCGAGCAGGGTCGCCGTGATCAGCCAACCGATCCTCGACCAGGCCGCAGGGATCATCCTGTCGAGCGCCACGGCGCGATTCGAGGTCGCCGGTCACACCGACTCGGGTGGCCAGCCGGCGTTCAACCGGTTGCTGAGCCAGCAACGTGCGGGGGCGGTGCGGGACTACCTCGTGCTCCTCGGTGTTCCAGGCGAGCGACTGACAGCGACCGGGTATGGCGAGGAGTCTCCCGTCGCCCGCAATGCCACGCCCGAGGGCCGAGCCCTCAACCGTCGAGTCGAGATCGTCGTCGTCCGCTGATTCGTGGCCGGTCGCGGCATTCCACACGGGTGGGGCCCTCCCACCGTGCGAACATGCACCTTCCTATGGATCTCATCGCTGATCTCGAGGCCCGCGGCCTCATCCACGACTCCACCGACCGTGAAGCGCTCCGAGCACGCATCGCCGAGGGGCCGGTCGGCATCTACTACGGCTGTGATCCGACCGCCGACAGTCTCCACGTCGGCAACCTGATCGGCCTGGTGATACTGCGCCGGTTCCACGAGGCGGGTCATCGTGTGATCGCGCTGGCGGGCGGGGCCACGGGAATGGTCGGCGATCCCTCGGGGCGCTCGGAAGAGCGGAACCTGCTCGACGAAGCCACGCTCGATCGCAACGTCGAGTCGATCAAGGCCCAGATCTCCCGGATCGTGGGTGTGGATGGCGCCGACGCCGTGCTGGTGGACAACCGGACGTGGACCGAGCCGGTGACACTGCTCGACTTCCTCCGCGAGATCGGCAAGCACGTCACGGTCAATCAGATGTTGGCCCGGGAATCCGTCAAGAAGCGGCTGGAGAGCGAGCACGGCATCTCGTTCACCGAGTTCAGCTACATGTTGCTGCAGGCCAACGACTACCTCTGGCTCCACGACCATCTGGGCTGCGAGATCCAGATCGGCGGCTCCGATCAGTGGGGAAACATCATCGCCGGCGTCGATCTCATCCGCCGGAAGCGAGCCACGGCCGTGCACGCCTTCTCATGGCCGTTGCTGACCGCCGCCGACGGGTCGAAACTCGGCAAGACCACCGGCGCACGGACCTGGCTCGACGAGGCCCGAACCTCGCCGTACCAGTTCCGCCAGCACTGGATCCAGACCAGCGATGACCTGGTCGAGCAGTTCTTGCTCCAGTTCACGATGATGCCGGTCGGCGAGATCGGCGAACTGATGAACGACCATCGCACCGATCCGGGCCGTCGGCGAGCCCAGCGCACACTCGCCGATCTCGTCACGGCCCTGGTCCACGGTTCCGCCGCGGCCAGCGCCGCCGCTGGGGCCGCGGAGGTGCTGTTCGGTGGGGACCCGGCCCTGCTCGATCACGACATGTTGCGAGTGCTGCAACGTGAGGTTCCGGCCACCACGCTGACGCTCCGTGAGGTTCCTGACGTCCTCTCCATGGTCGTGAAGACCGGGTTGGCGACCTCGAACAGTGACGCCCGGCGCACCGCGGCGCAACGGGGCTACTCGGTGAATGGCCAGCATGTCGATGCATCGTCCCAGGTCAGCGACCTGGCACGGCTCCACGACAGGTTTCTCCTGCTCCGCAAGGGCAAGACGACCTTTCACCTGGTCGAAATTTCTTCTGAGTGACGTTGACGTTCATCGGGGGACCCGGTAGCGTTTCCTCTCGCTGCAGTGCGCCGAAATGCGGGCTGCAAGGGGAGCACCAACACCGAGAGTGGTGAGTGCCCCCGAGCTACGGCTCCTTGAAAACGGAAGAGAAGACTGAACGCCAGTGCGGGCAGTTCGACCGATTCATCGGTTCGAACTGCACGTCAATTTCAATGCAAAGTCCGAGATCCCATCTCGGCAGCAGGACTCGGTGGAGCACGGAGAACTCGATTCCCTCCGCCACCGACTCAACACAATCGATTCGGTCGGTGCTTCGGCATTGATCGACACGATTTCGATGGAGAGTTTGATCCTGGCTCAGGACGAACGCTGGCGGCGTGCTTAACACATGCAAGTCGAACGGGATCCAATGTAGTAGCAATACACGGGAAGATCTAGTGGCGAACGGGTGCGTAACACGTGAGGAACCTACCCCAGTCTCTGGAATAACAGGTGGAAACACCTGCTAATACCGGATGCCGTCGGACCATCGCATGGTGGACCGACGAAAGATTTATCGGATTGGGACGGCCTCGCGGCCTATCAGCTTGTTGGTGGGGTAATGGCCTACCAAGGCGTCGACGGGTAGCTGGTCTGAGAGGATGATCAGCCACACTGGGACTGAGACACGGCCCAGACTCCTACGGGAGGCAGCAGTGGGGAATCTTGCGCAATGGGCGAAAGCCTGACGCAGCAACGCCGCGTGGGGGAAGAAGGCTCTCGGGTTGTAAACCCCTTTCAGCAGGAACGAAAATGACGGTACCTGCAGAAGAAGGTGCGGCCAACTACGTGCCAGCAGCCGCGGTGACACGTAGGCACCAAGCGTTGTCCGGATTTATTGGGCGTAAAGAGCTCGTAGGCGGTTCGGTAAGTCGGGTGTGAAAACTTCGGGCTTAACCCGAAGCCTGCATCCGATACTGCTGTGACTTGAGTCCGGTAGGGGAGTGGGGAATTCCTGGTGTAGCGGTGAAATGCGCAGATATCAGGAGGAACACCGGTGGCGAAGGCGCCACTCTGGGCCGGTACTGACGCTGAGGAGCGAAAGCGTGGGTAGCAAACAGGATTAGATACCCTGGTAGTCCACGCCGTAAACGTTGGGCACTAGGTGTGGGCCTCAACCAACGGGGTCCGTGCCGTCGCTAACGCATTAAGTGCCCCGCCTGGGGAGTACGGCCGCAAGGCTAAAACTCAAAGGAATTGACGGGGGCCCGCACAAGCAGCGGAGCGTGTTGCTTAATTCGATGCAACGCGAAGAACCTTACCTGGGCTTGACATGTAGGGAAAAGCCGTAGAGATACGGTGTCCTTCGGGGCCTTACACAGGTGGTGCATGGCTGTCGTCAGCTCGTGTCGTGAGATGTTGGGTTAAGTCCCGCAACGAGCGCAACCCTTGTCCTATGTTGCCAGCGGGTAATGCCGGGGACTCGTAGGAGACTGCCGGGGTCAACTCGGAGGAAGGTGGGGATGACGTCAAGTCATCATGCCCCTTATGTCCAGGGCTGCAAACACGCTACAATGGCCGGTACAAAGGGCTGCAAGCCTGCGAAGGTGAGCGAATCCCATAAAGCCGGTCTCAGTTCGGATTGGAGTCTGCAACTCGACTCCATGAAGCTGGAGTTGCTAGTAATCCCGGATCAGCACGCCGGGGTGAATACGTTCCCGGGCCTTGTACACACCGCCCGTCACACCACGAAAGTCGGCAACACCCGAAGCCGGTGGCCTAACCGCAAGGAAGGAGCCGTCGAAGGTGGGGTCGGTGATTGGGGTGAAGTCGTAACAAGGTAGCCGTACCGGAAGGTGCGGCTGGATCACCTCCTTTCTAAGGAGCACTTCTCGCTGATGTCGTCCATTCGTGGCGGCCAGTGAGCAGTCATCCCTAGTTGGTGCACTGGTGGGTCAGTCATACAGATGCTTGATCGCAGGTTCGCCTCTCATGCATCGGTCACTGTCTGACCTTGTCTTCTCTTCCGTTTTGAGGGAGTCAAGCTTCCTCGACGCAGCTCGCGCCGCCGACTTCGGTGGGTGTGCTCGAGCCGCTTCGGTTGTAGGCCATACCCGGCCTCCCGTTGCGTGGCGCTCCTTGAGAACTGCAGAGCAAGCACGAGCATCTTGTTCTTGAACATTTCCAAGCTACAAAGAGCCAACGGTGGATGCCTTGGCGCCAAGAACCGATGAAGGACGTGAGTGACTGCGAAAAGCCACGGGGAGCCGTCTACTAGGCCCTGATCCGTGGATGTCCGAATGGGGAAACCCGGCACCCGTCATGGGGTGTCACCCTGGTCTGAATACATAGGGCCAGAGGAGGGAACCAGGGGAATTGAAACATCTCAGTACCCTGAGGAAAGGAAAGCAACCGCGACTCCCTTAGTAGCGGCGAGCGAAGAGGGAAGAGGCTAAACCGTGCCGGTGTCAAAGCCTGATGGCGTTGCCGGTGCGGGGTCGTGGGACGACTAGATACTGCATCAGATGTATCACGGAGTTACCAAGTTGCTGTGTAGGAGAGCGGTTCTGGAAAGGCCGGCCACAGTGGGTAATAGCCCCGTATCCGAAACATTGCAACCTCCGTGTCCAATCCCAAGTAACGCCGGGACCGTGAAAACCGGCGTGAATCTGCGGGGACCACCCCGTAAGCCTAAGTATTCCTTGGCGACCGATAGTGAACCAGTACCGTGAGGGAAAGGTGAAAAGTACCCCGGGAGGGGAGTGAAATAGTACCTGAAACCGTTGGTTTACAAACAGTCAAAGTGTCGTCCCTTCGGGGGCCACGATGGCGTGCCTTTTGAAGAATGAGCCTGCGAGTTACGGTGTGTGGCAAGGTTAACCCGTGAGGGGCAGCCGGAGCGAAAGCGAGTCTGAATAGGGCGTTTAGTCGCATGCTGTAGACCCGAAGCCGAGTGATCTATCCATGGGCAGGTTGAAGCGGGGGTAAGACCCCGTGGAGGACCGAACACACGTCAGTTGAAAATGGCGGTGATGACCTGTGGATAGGGGTGAAAGGCCAAACAAACTCGGTGATAGCTGGTTCTCCTCGAAATGCATTTAGGTGCAGCGTCAGGTGTTCAGTGTCGGAGGTAGAGCACTGGATGGGTAAGGGGGCCTACAAGCTTACCAACCCCAGCCAAACTCCGAATGCCGATACTCCAGAGCCTGGCAGTGAGACCACGGGGGATGAGCTTCGTTGGTCGAAAGGGAAACAGCCCAGATCATCAGCTAAGGCCCCTAATTCAGGACTAAGTGGAAAACGATGTGGGACTGCATAGACAGCCAGGAGGTTGGCTTAGAAGCAGCCACCCTTGAAAGAGTGCGTAATAGCTCACTGGTCGAGTGGTCCTGCGCGGACAATTTAACGGGGCTCAAGTCCTGAGCCGAAGCTATGGGCTTCATCGTAAGCAGGAGCGGTAGAGGAGCGTCGATGGTGCAGTGAAGCGGCGGGGTGACCCGTCGTGGAGCGCCATCGAGTGAGAATGCAGGCATGAGTAGCGAGAGAGGGGTGAGAAACCCCTCCGCCGAAAGCCCAAGGGTTCCTGGGGAAGGCTAATCCTCCCAGGGTGAGTCGGGAGCTAAGGCGAGGCCGCAAGGCGTAGTCGATGCACAACTGGTTGATATTCCAGTACCACCGTGTTCGCGCCAAGCCCAATATCGGCTATCTGGGGGCTGTCTTCGGACGATCCCGGTGCGCTGGTTGCGGGTAGCTGGAGGGGGACGCAGGAGGGTAGGTGAACCGGGGCGATGGTTGTCCCCGGGTAAGCGTGTAGGAGGGTCCCGATGAGAGTTGGGGCCACTAACTCTGAGACGTGATGCCGAGCCGCTTCAGGCGAAGTCACTGATCCCATGCTGTCAAGAAAAGCCCAACAGTGAGTTAGCACGGTGCCCGTACCCCAAACCGACACAGGTGGGCGGGTAGAGAATACCAAGGCGATCGGGAGAACTATGGTTAAGGAACTCGGCAAATTACCTCCGTAACTTCGGAAGAAGGAGGACCTCATTAGCGTGACGGCCCTTGCGGCCCGAGCGTGAGGAGGTGGCACAGACCAGGGGGTAGCGACTGTTTACTAAAAACACAGCAGCGTGCGAAGCCGCAAGGCGCTGTATACGCTGTGACGCCTGCCCAATGCTGGAAGGTCACGGGGAATGGTTAGTCGAAAGACGAAGCTATGAACCTAAGCCCCAGTGAATGGCGGCCGTAACTATAACGGTCCTAAGGTAGCGAAATTCCTTGTCGGGTAAGTTCCGACCTGCACGAATGGCGTAACGACTTCCCCACTGTCTCAACCATAGACCCGGCGAAATTGAAGTACGAGTAAAGATGCTCGTTAGCTGCGGAAGGACGGAAAGACCCCGTGGACCTTTACTATAACTTGATGTTGTGTCTTGACCTGTGTTGTGTAGGATAGGTGGGAGACTTGGAAGCTGTGGCGCTAGCCATGGTGGAGTCAACGTTGAAATACCACCCTGCATATGTCGGGACTCTAACCTGGGTCCATTATCTGGATCAGGGACAGCGTCAGGCGGGTAGTTTGACTGGGGCGGTCGCCTCCTAAATTGTAACGGAGGCGCCCAAAGGTTCTCTCAGGCTGGTTGGCAATCAGCCGTCGAGTGCAATGGCACAAGAGAGCTTGACTGCGAGACTGACAGGTCGAGCAGGTGCGAAAGCAGGGCATAGTGACCCGGCCATCACGTGTGGAAGTGTGGTCGCTCAACGGATAAAAGGTACCCCGGGGATAACAGGCTAATCTTCCCCAAGAGTCCATATCGACGGGAAGGTTTGGCACCTCGATGTCGGCTCATCGCATCCTGGGGCTGAAGCAGGTCCCAAGGGTTGGGCTGTTCGCCCATTAAAGCGGTACGCGAGCTGGGTTTAAAACGTCGTGAGACAGTTTGGTCCCTATCCTCCGCAGCCGAAGGAGTATTGAGGAAGGCTATCCCTAGTACGAGAGGACCGGGATGGACGGAGCTCTGGTGTGTCTGTTGTCCTGCCAAGGGCACGGCAGATTAGCCACCTCCGGAAGGGATAACCGCTGAAAGCATCTAAGCGGGAAGCCTGTTCCAAGATGAGTACTCCCACAGGGTTAACCTGGTAAGGCCCGTGACGAGACCATCACGTTGATAGGCCGGAGGTGTAAGCACGGTAACGTGTTGAGCCGACCGGTACTAATCGGCCGAGGGCTTGGTTGTTGAACAAAGCTCGTGCTTGCTCTGGAGTCCTCGTGGATACATCCACGTTTGACAACAAGTTTCCGGTGGCCATAGCGGTGGAGTCACACCCGTTCCCTTTCCGAACACGGCAGTTAAGCCCACCAGCGCCAATGGTACTTGGAGGTAGACCTCCTGGGAGAGTAGGTCGCCGCCGGATTTCGCTCTCGAGCCCCCACTACGGTGGGGGCTCGTTGCGTTTCGGGCCGGCGTTGTTCAGTCCGGTCGATGGGCGCTGCTGAGTCGCTAGCGTGATTGGTCATGCCTGCTCGTGACCCTGCAGCGCGTTCGCCGCGCCCCTCTGCCCCCGGTGGCCCTCGAAAGAGCGGGTCGAGCTCTTCGCGCGGCGGCGCTCGGCCGACGGGCGCGAGCTCCGGTCGGTCTGCGGCAAGTGGTGATCGCCGTCCCGCGTCTGGCGATCGTACGGGATCCGGCGGTGCGGGCGCAGGCGGGCCCCGGCCGACGCGGACAGCTTCGTCAGTGCGCACATCCGGGCCTCGGTCCGACGCCAGCCGCGGTCCTGATGGGCGGAGCTCGTCGGTACGCCGGGAGCGCCCGGCGGAGGATCGGCCCACGACGCGAAGTGACCGTGAAGGCGCCCGGCCAGGCGCGGTGGGTCGGATCGCGATGGCACGTCGACGCGTCCGGTGCGCCGCGATGGTCCGCCGCGTGGGTCGGATCGCGATGGCACGTCGACGCGTCCGGTGCGCCGCGATGGTCCGCCGCGTGGGTCGGATCGCGATGGCACGTCGACGCGTCCGGTGCGCCGCGATGGTCCGCCGCGTGGTCCGCGGCCCGCTGCCGGTTCCGACGGCGCCCGGCCGGGCGCGGGCCGTGTCTCGAGCGGGGCCCGTCCGGGCCCGTCGCGGTCAGGCTCAGGGCGACCGTCGGGGCCCGGTCGCGGGACGGGCCCGGGCTCGACCTCCGGTCGCGGTGACAGCCGCACCGGAGACCGCTCCGGCGGGCGTCCCACGGCGCGGCCCGGCGGATTTCGGCGAGGCGACGAGAGCCCGGGGCGCGGTGCTCGTCCTCGACGCGACGCGGCGCCGCTGACTCCGGCGGCCCCGCCACGCGGCACCTCGGGCCTCCGCCAGAAGCCCGCTGTGGAGCGCGAGGCGTGGGAGCCGGAGCAATGGGTCGACGAAGGTCCGCTTCGCGACGAGGCCGCCAAGGCAGTCGGTCGGGGCCAGGCCGGTCCGGCCGTTGCGCCCACCCGTGCTGCGAAGCGCAAGAGCGCTCGGGAGCTCGCTCTCGATGACGAGCTGCAGCGTTCCATCGGGGCACGCCAGGCCGGCCGGTTCCGTGAACGACTGGTGACGGCGGCCGCCTCGTTCGAACGCGAACGCTATGTCGAGGTCCGCAAGCTCCTGGGGCCGATCGTGGTCGAGGTTCCCGATCTGGCCATTGCCAGAGAGCTGCTGGGGCTCTCGTACTACCGGCTCGGTCGTTGGAAGCAGGCGATCACCGAACTGGAAGCGCATCGGATCCTGACCGGATCGCCTGAGCACTTGGCCGTGCTCGCCGACTGCTATCGGGCGTTGCGTCGGTTCACGCAGGTCGAAGAGCTCTGGAAGGAGCTCAAAGAGGCGTCGCTGTCGGCTGCGCTGATCGCAGAGGGGCGCATCGTGTATGCCGGCTCGCTCGCCGATCGTGGCCAGCTGCGCGAGGCGTTGGCCGAGCTGAAGGGGGCAGAGACCGTACCCCGTCGCATCCGGGATCATCACGTGCGTCTCTGGTACGTCGTCGGTGATCTCTACGATCGATCGGGCGACACCACTCGCGCTCGGTCGTTCTTCCAGCGCGTGCGCGACGCCTCCCCGGGGTTCGCCGACGTCGAGGACCGCATCCGGTCGCTCGGACGCTGACACACCCCTTCGGTACGTTGGCATCGACTTCCCCGTCGGTTCCATGTCGTCCGAAAGGTGTCGTCGATGAATCTGGTCCTCCTCGAAGGGGTGCTGTCGCGCCCGTCCGCCGTGCGCGAGCTGCCCTCCGGGTCGCTCCTGTGCACCCTCGAAGTCACCACGCGCGATCCAGAGGGGGTCGCCGCCTCGGTGCCGGTGTCGTGGTTCGACCCGAGCACCGTGCCCGATTGGGCCGAAGGCACTCCGGTGGTGGTGTTCGGCTCGGTCCGTCGCCGCTTCTTCCGGGCCGGAGGGGGGAGCCAGAGCAGAACCGAAGTCGTCGCGGAGTTGGTCTGTGCCGCGGGCGACCGCCGGGCCTCGTCGCGGGTGCGCCGGCGGGCTCGGATTGCGATGGAGCTCGCCGTCACCGGATGACGGCCGGCGGGTGAAGTCGGCATCTTCGGGTCCCGTCGGCGAGCGATGGTTCGTCATTCAGCGAGGAGCGCGGTGTACCGTTCGTGGTGCCCCGGCAACGAGGCGGGGGTTGACAATCGAGGGGGAGGGACGGTCCCATGACGGACATCGTCGAGCGGGCGGCCGGGTCCGACGCCGAGTCGGTGAGCAAAGTCGTCATCCGATTCGCCGGAGACTCCGGCGATGGTATGCAGCTCACCGGTGATCGATTCACCTCGGTGAGCGCCGCGTTCGGCAACGACCTGTCGACGTTGCCGGACTATCCGGCCGAGATCCGTGCCCCTGCCGGCACGGTGCACGGCGTGTCGAGCTTCCAGGTTCACATCTCTGACCACGACATCACGACGCCGGGTGATACGTGCGACGTCCTCGTGGCGATGAACCCCGCGGCGCTGAAAGCCGACCTTCGCCGATTGGACCTCACGGGCCTGCTCATCGTGAATTCCGACACGTTCGACGAGCGCAACCTCGAGAAGGCCGGCTTCGCCAGCAATCCGCTCGAGGACGGCTCGCTCAATCGGTACCACGTGGTCCAGGTGCCGATGACCAAGCTGACGAAAGAAGCGACCGTTCCGCTCGGGGTCAAGCCGCGCGATGCCGATCGCTCCAAGAACTTCTTCGCCCTCGGCCTGGTCTCGTGGTTGTACTCTCGCCCGACCGAGCCCACCCTCGAGTGGATCGCCGAGCGGTTCAAGGGCAAAGAGCTGGTCCAGACGGCGAACCGCGTCGCATTCGTGGCCGGCTTCAACTTCGGAGAGACCGCCGAGCTGTTCGACCATCGCTACGCGATCGCGCCCGCGGTCATGCCGAGCGGTGAGTACACCCAGATCAGCGGCAATGTGGCGTTGGCGTGGGGCATGGTTGCGGCCGGGCAGCTCGCCCGACTCCCGGTGTTCCTCGGGTCGTACCCGATCACGCCGGCGTCCGACATCCTCCACGAGCTGTCGAAGCAGAAGCACTTCGGTGTGCGCACCGTGCAGGCCGAAGATGAGATCGCCGCTGCGGGCATGGCGCTCGGCGCGGCGTTCGCGGGGCATCTGGCGTTCACCACCACGAGCGGGCCGGGGCTCGCCCTCAAGAGCGAGACGATCAGCCTTGCGGTGTCGCTCGAGCTTCCCCTCGTCATCATCGACATCCAGCGCGGCGGTCCGTCGACCGGACTGCCCACCAAGACCGAGGCCGCCGATCTCAACATCGCCATGTACGGCCGCCACGGTGAGGCGCCGCTGCCGATCGTGGCCGCCAGCAGCCCCGCCAACTGCTTCGACGCGGCGATCGAAGCGTGCCGGATCGCGCTCAAGTACCGCACTCCGGTGATCCTGCTGTCCGACGGATACCTGGCCAATGGCGCCGAACCCTGGCGCCTCCCCGACGTCTCGGCCCTCCCCGACATCTCGGTTCCCTTCACCACCGAGTTCAACCACGTCGGCGACGATGGCGTCGCTGACTACTGGCCGTACCTCCGTGATCCCGACACCCTGGCTCGTCCGTGGGCCATCCCCGGTACGCCGGGCCTGATGCACCGGGTGGGAGGCATCGAGAAAGAGGACGGCTCGGGCAACATCAACTACACGCCCGACAACCACGAAAAGATGGTGCACCTGCGCCAGGGCAAGGTCGACCGGGTGGCCGGTGACCTCGCGCCGCTCGAGGTCAGGGGCGACCCCGATGCTGAGTTGTGCGTGCTCGGCTGGGGGTCGACGTGGGCGGCGATCGATGCAGCCGTTCAGCGGACCCGGCGGTTCGGGACCAAGGTGGCCTGGGTCCATCTCAGCCATCTCAGCCCGCTGCCGAACGACCTCGGCGAGATCCTTCGTCGATTCCCGAAGGTGATCGTGCCCGAGCTGAACCTCGGGCAACTCTGCCGCATCGTGCGCGCCGAGTATCTCGTGGATGCTCGGCCGATCAGCAAGGTCCAAGGTCTGCCCTTCACCTCCAACGAGATCGAGCGTGCCATCCAGGAGGCTCTTGCATGAGCGACACCATCATTCCGATGACCACCAAGAAGGACTGGACGAGCGACCAGGAGGTTCGCTGGTGTCCGGGCTGCGGTGACTACGGGATCCTGCAGGCGGTGCAGATGCTGATGCCCGACCTCGGCGTGCGACCGGAGAACACCGTGTTCGTGAGCGGGATCGGTTGTTCGAGCCGGTTCCCGTACTACATGAACACCTACGGGGTGCACAGCATCCATGGTCGAGCCCCGGCGGTCGCGACCGGCATCAAGGCCGCCCGCCCCGATCTCGACGTGTGGGTCATCACCGGCGACGGCGACGGGTTGTCGATCGGCGGCAATCACTTGATCCATGCGCTGCGGCGCAACGTCAACCTGACGATCCTGATGTTCAACAACCGCATCTACGGGCTCACCAAGGGTCAGTACTCACCGACGTCTGAGCTGGGCAAGGTCACCAAGTCGACCCCGCTCGGTTCGATCGATCCGCCGTTCAATCCGCTCGCGGTGGCGCTCGGCGCCGAAGCCGGGTTCGTCGCTCGAACCCACGACCTGGATCGCAAACACATGATGGAGATCTTCCGCGCCGCCCACGATCACCAGGGCGCGTCGTTCGTCGAGATCTTCCAGAACTGCAACGTCTTCAACGATGCTGCGTTCGACGACATCACGGGCCGGGAGCAGCGCGAGGAGATGCTCATCACGCTGCGGCACGGGGAACCGGTGCGTTTCGGCAAGGACCTCCGGCGCGGCGTCGTGATGGGTTCCGACGGTCAGCTCCGCATTGTCGACGTCGCCGATGTCGGGGAGGATGCGATCTTGGTCCACGATGCCCATCGCCCGGACCCGAGCTTGGCGTTCGCCCTCGCCCGATTGAGCCACGACGACCATTCGCCCACCCCGATCGGTGTGTTCCGGCAGGTCGATCGACCCGAGTACACGAGCGAGATGAGCCGCCAGGTGCTGACCGCGAGCGAACGCAAGGGGCCCGGCGACCTGGCGACCCTCCTTCGCTCGAATGGCACCTGGACCGTGAACGGCAACTGATCTGACGCGCCCCCTCAATCGAGGGGGCGCACGACCAGACCGGTCCGCAGCTTGGGTGTGAAGAACGTCGACTTGGGCGGCATCAACAACCCCTCGTCGGCGGTGCGGCGGATCTCGCCCACGCTCACCGGTCGGATCAGTACGCCGGCCCCCGCCTGCCCCGATCGGACGGCGTCGACCACGTGGTTCACGCCGTGCTGGTATGCCACCGTGTGGGGGAAGCCGGCGAGCGCTCGTTCCAGGCGGGCCGAGTCGAGATCACGGACACCGCTGAACGCACCGGGGCGGGGCACGAGCCACGTGCCGGTGCCATCGGCGTGCACGAGGCACAGCGCCTTTCGAGCCACGACGTCGAGCGCGAAGTCGGGAGTCACCATGCCGGCGGGTTCCGGGACGAAGGAATGCTCGAGCGTCTCGAGCAGGGCGTCAGCCGACGTGTCGAGGTACAGCCGGTGGATGGCCTCGACGCTGAGCTGTTCGTCGACGAGTTCGCCGACGTAGGTCATCGTGAGCTCGGCCGGGGTGTCGGTTCGCCCGGTCTCGGCGCGGCGCTCGTCGCGGTAGGTCCGGCTGATCGCGTAGCGATGGTGCCCGTCGGCGATGACCACGGGGCTCGCCGCCACCGCCGCGGAGATGGCACGGACCCGCGCCGGTTCGCTGATCCGCTCGACCGTGTGCATCACGTGATCGGCCGTCAGCGTTCCCATCGGCTCGCCCGGCTCGGCGAGGAGCTCCGACAAACCGGCGGCGAGCGAGAGCCCCCAGACCGGCGACAAGTTGGCGCGGGTCGAGCGGGTGAGGTCGAGCCGGTCGGTCTTGGCCTTCGGGGTGGTTCGCTCATGGGGGAGCACGCCGCCCGCACCTTCGTCGACCACCTCGAGCCCGCCGATGACCCCCACCGTGGTCCGGGCGCGGCCTGCTTCGTCGGTGAACGACATCCGGTAGAGGGTGAACGACGGCACCGCATCGCGCTGCAGGACCCCACTCGCCAACCAGTCGCCGAGCCGATGCGCCGCATCGTCGTAACGGCTCGCGCCGTCGCGCTCGCGAGGCACGTCGACGTGGACGATGTTGTTCGGATGCTGCGCCTCGAGGGCATCGAGGTCGGCGTCGGACAGCACGTCGTAGGGAGGCGCCGCAACCTGGGCGAGTGCGACCTTGGTCAGGTCGTAGCGGATGCCGGGGAACGGTTCGAAACGGGGCACGCCGCACAGGCTGGCACGACACCTCGGTTCTCGCCAACGATGGGGTGATGTCATTCCCCGTGCTCTGCGATCTCGACGGCGTGATCTGGCTCGCCCACCATCCGATTCCCGGCTCGGTCGAGGCGGTGGCCCGGCTGCGCGCGGCCGGTCATCGAGTCCTGTTCGTCACCAACAACTCCTTCGCCCGGCTGGCTGAACACGAGTCGGCACTCGAGCGGATCGGGATCCCGGCCGTGGGCGACGTGGTCAGCTCGGCCACCGCGGCGGCCGGCCTCGTGCAGGCAGGAGAACGGGTGATGGTCTGTGGTGGGCCGGGGGTGGTGGAGGCCGTCGAGGCGCGCGGCGCGGTCGTCGCTCCGGGGCTGGAGGTCGATGCGGTGCTCGTGGGCTTCCATCGAACGTTCGACTACGAGGTGATGAACCGCGCTGCGACCGCGGTACGCCGGGGCGCCCGGCTGATCGGAACCAACGATGACGCTACGTACCCGACGCCTGACGGTCTCATACCCGGTGGCGGCGCGATCCTCGCGGCCATCGTCACCGCGAGCGGGGCGGTGCCTGTGATCGCCGGAAAACCCTACGAGCCCGTGGCGAAGCTGGTGCGCGAGTTGGTCGGGGCCGAAGCGGCGCGTCGGGCCGTGATGGTGGGGGACCGACCGGAGACCGACGGTCGATTTGCGCGAACCCTCGGCTGCCGGTTCGCGCTCGTGTGGTCGGGTGTGACCCCTCTCGGCGCAACAACCGACCCGGTTCCCGACCTGGTTGCCGCGGATCTGGCGGGCATCGGTGACCAGTTGGTGCCCTGAGCGGCCGGATCCGATCGATACGCTGGAGAGATGGGAAAGAACGCGTTGATCAAACGACTCATGGACTCGGGCATGCAATTCACCGAGATGACGCAGTCGAAAGCCGAAGGCATCGTGAAGGATCTCGTCAAGCAGGGCGAGATCCGCAGGAAGGAGGCCGACCAGGTGGTGGCCTCGTTGCTGGAGCGGGGCAAGGAGAGCGCCGAGCGCATTGCCCAGCTGATCGAGGAAGAGGTCGGCCGCCAAGTCGCCCGGTTCGCCGCCCAGCTCGACGACCTCGAGAACAAGGTCAGCTCCCTGACCGGCGGCGCTTCGAAGGCTGCCAAGCGGACCTCCAAGCGGGCCGCCAAGAGTTCCAGCGCGCCGGCTGCGGCCCCGACCGCTGCGGCGGCCGACGCGCCCCGCGCCAAGCGGGCGTACAAGCGCAGGACTCCGGCCGCGCCGGCCGCCGCCAAGGCGGCACCGGCGAAGCGCGCGCCATCCAAGCGGGCAGCCGCCGCCAAGACCCCGGCGGCCGCGAAGGCGGCTCCGGCGAAGCGTGCGCCTCGCAAGCGGGCAGCGGCCGCCACGACACCGGCTGTGAAGGCCCCGGCGAAACGGGCTGCGAAGAAGGCGGCGCCCACGCCGGCTGGCTGATCGGATGAGCACGCGGCGCCGGCTCGACGCCGAACTCGTCCGGCGCAAGCTCGTCACCAGTCGGCGGGAGGCCGCTGAACTGGTTGCTGCCGGACGCGTGCACGTGAGCGGAGCGATCGCCGACAAGCCGGCCCGGCTCGTGAGTTCCGCCGAACCGGTCGTGGTGGTCGGCGACGCTCCCCGCTACGTGAGCCGAGGTGGTGAGAAGCTGGCCGGCGCACTCGATGCCTTCGGGCTCGATCCGACCGGGTGGCGGGTGCTCGATGCCGGGGCCTCCACGGGCGGCTTCACGGACTGTTTGCTGCAGGCCGGCGCATCGCATGTGATCGCGCTCGATGTCGGCCATGGGCAGCTCCACCCCAAGATCCGAGGCCAGGACCGGGTGACGGTCGTCGAGCGGTTCAACGTTCGTCGGCTGCAACCCGCGGACCTGGGCGGGCCGGTGGACGCGGTGGTGGCCGACTTGTCGTTCATCTCCCTGACCGTGGTGCTCCCGGCGCTTTTCGGTGTGCTGAGGAGCGGGGGCGATCTGGTTGCGCTGGTCAAACCGCAGTTCGAGGCCGGCCGCCAGGAGGTCGCGAAGGGCAGGGGAGTGATCACCGATCCGGCGATCCACGATCGCGTTCGCGGCTCGATCGACGAAGCGTTGCGTAACCTGCAAGCCGACGTCCGCGGGTGGATCACTTCGCCGCTCCGTGGCGCCGACGGGAACGTCGAGTTCCTGGTGCACGCCCGAGCTCCCGGAGATCCAACCACGTGACCGCTGTGCTGATCGCTGCGCATCATGAGCGAACCGAGGCCGCCGCCCTGGCCCGGGCGGCCGCCGATCAACTCATCGCCGGCGGCCACGACGTGTGGATGCCGAATTCGGACGCGGCGGCGCTCCACCTGGGCGATCTCGGCCGCGACCGACACCCGGCGGAGGCCGGCCTCGTCGTGAGCCTCGGCGGCGACGGCACGATGCTGCGCACCGTGCAGATGCTCGACGGTGCCGCCGTGCCGATCATCGGGGTGAACGTCGGGTTGCTCGGCTATCTCGCCGAGGTCGAACCGGGCGCCATGCTGCATGCCCTCGATCGGTTCTTCGCCGGCGACTTCGTGACCGAGAGCCGGATGATGCTCTCCGTCAGCGTCGAGCCCACCGGAACACGGAGCGGATCGGGGCCGTGGCGGGCGCTGAACGAGGCAGTGTTCGAGAAGCACGAATCCGGACACACCGTGCGACTGCTCGTCTCGATCGATGGGGCCGTGTTCACGTCCTACGCGGCCGACGGGCTGATCGTGGCCACTCCAACCGGATCGACGGCGTACTCGCTCTCGGCTCGCGGGCCGGTGGTCTCACCGGCGCACCGAGCCCTCCTCGTGACCCCGGTGTCACCGCACATGCTCTTCGATCGGTCGCTCGTGCTCGACCCGGACGAAGAGGTGAAGGTCGAGGTGATGGGCCACCGTCCCGTCGACCTCACACTCGACGGGCGCCGGATGGCCAGCCTGGTGGAGGGCGACGTCGTGCGGTGCAGCCCGGCGGAGGAGTCAGCGTTGTTCGTGAGGTTCGGACATCGTCGGTTCCACCAGATCCTGAAGGCCAAGTTCGGACTGACGGACCGCTGATGCTCACCGAGCTGCAGATCGAGAACATGGGTGTGATCGCGGAGCTCGAGCTCGTGCTCGGGCCCGGCCTGAGTGCGCTGACCGGTGAGACCGGCGCGGGCAAGACGATGCTGATCGAGGCGATCAACTTGCTCGTCGGCGGCAGAGCCGATGCGATGGTGGTGCGGCCTGGGTCGGCCGAAGCGCGGGTCGAGGGCCGCTTCGTCGTCGACGATGACGAGTTCGTCCTGACTCGCGTCGTGCCGGGCGACGGGCGATCGCGCGCCTACTTCAATGGTCGACTGGCGACCGCCGCCACGCTCGCCGAGATCGGTGGGCGGCTCGTCGATCTCCATGGCCAACACGCGCACCAGAGCCTGCTGTCGACCATCGTGCAACGTCAGGCACTCGACCGGTTCGGCGCCGTCGACCTCGGCCCGCTGCGGACCGCTCGGGCGCGTATCACCGAGCTCGACGCCGCGCTGGCCGCGCTCGGCGGCGATGCCCGGGCCCGGGCCCGGGAGATCGATCTGCTGCGGTTCCAGGTTCACGAGCTCGACGCCGCCGCACTCCTCGACCCCGACGAGGACGAAGCGCTCGACCGTGAAGAAGCACTGCTCGCCGGGGCCACGGCTCACCGTGAGGCCGGCCAGCGGGCGGTCGCGGCCCTGACCGAGGAGGGCGGCGCGATCGATGCGCTGCGCCTTGCGGTCGCGGCGCTCGGGTCGCGGTCACCGTTCGACGATCCGCACGGTCGCTTGCAGGCACTGGCACTGGAACTCGACGATGCCGCCGGTGATCTGCGGCGCATGACCGACGCCATCGACGAGGACCCCGAGCGCTTGGCGTGGCTCCGCGAGCGCCGCCACACCCTGAGGGAGCTCCGGCGCAAGTACGGCGAGACGCTCGCGGATGTCATCGCGTACCACCACGAGACCGCCGAACGGCTCGCCGAGCTCGAGGGCTACGAGGCGCGAGCCGCCGCGCTCGAAGGGCAACGCGCCGACGCAGTGGTCGCGGCCGCCGCGGCAGCAGCCGGCGTCGGGAAGCAACGGCGCCGCGCCGCGCCGTTGCTCGCGGAGGAGGTGGCCGAACACCTGCGATCGCTCGCCATGGCCAAGGCGCGAGTCGAGATCGAAGTCGGCGACGACCCCGGCGACGAGGTCTCCTTCCTGCTCGGTGCCAACCCCGGCGAGCCGGCGCTCCCCCTCGCCCGGGTTGCATCGGGTGGCGAACTGGCCCGAACGATGCTGGCCCTGCGCCTGGTGCTGAGCGAAGCTCCCGACACGCTCGTGTTCGACGAGGTCGACGCCGGCATCGGCGGCTCTGCGGCCGTGGCGGTCGGCCAATCGCTCGCCCGGCTCGGCGGCCGCCACCAGGTGCTCGTCGTCACCCACCTCGCTCAGGTCGCCGCGCTCGCCGACACCCAGTTCGTGGTGTCCAAGGCAGAGGTGGGCGGGCGCACGACCACCCGGGTCGACCGGGTGGAGGGCGAAGCCCGGGTGGTGGAGGTGTCGCGAATGCTGTCGGGAAGGGCCGACAGCCAGGCAGCCCGACAGCATGCCGAGGAGTTGCTGCACAGCGCCCCGTTCGACCGCGGCCGTTGAGCACGGTGTCCGAGCCCGATCGAACCGGGCTGCGCGGCACTGCGCGCGTCGACACCCGGACCAAGGATCTCGCCAAGCGGATCCAGGCTGGAGAGATCGCCGTCATCGACCATGCCGATCTCGACCCGGTGGCAGCTGAGAGCCTCGTATCGGCAGGGGTCGCAGCCGTGGTCAACGCCAGCCCGTCGTTCACCGGGCGGTACCCGAACCTCGGGCCCTTGATGCTCGTCCGGGAAGGGATCGTCCTGCTCGATGACGTCGGCGCCGAGGTGATGGTCCGTGTCGCAGATGGCGCCTCGATCGAGCTGGTGGGCAACGAGGTGAAGCTCGACGGCGAGACGGTCGCGACGGGCGTCGAGCAGACCGAGGGTGATCTGCAAGCGGCGGTGGAGCACGCCCGGCGAAACGTGGGGGAACAGCTGGAGTCGTTCGCCGCCAACACGCTCGAGTACCTCCGGACCGAACATCATCTCGCCACCGATGCCCCCGACCTTCCCCCCACGGGGTCGACTTCGCCAACCGGCACGCGTTGGTGGTCGTTCGAGGTGTCGACTATCGCGACGATCTCGCCGCGCTGAAGCGTTCGGGCTATCTGCGAGAGATGCGCCCGGTGGTCATCGGAGTGGACGGAGGTGCCGATGCCGTACGGGAGATGGGTTTCACCCCCGACATCGTCATCGGCGACTTCGACTCGGTGGGGGAAGCGACGCTGCACTGTGGCGCCGAGCTGATCGTGCACGCGTACCCGGGCGGTCACGCTCCTGGCGCGGCGCGACTCGACGAACTCGGCCTCGATCACCTGATGTTCGAGAGCGCCGGTACGAGCGAGGACATCGCCATGCTGCTGGCCTACGAGCTCGGGGCGTCGTTGATCGTCGCGGTGGGCGCCCATTCATCGATGGAGGACTTCCTCGACAAGGGCCGTGCCGGGATGGCGTCGACCTTCCTGGTACGCCTCAAGGTCGGTCGGCTGCTCGTCGACGCCAAGGGCGTGAACCACCTCTACCGTCCGGTGGTGAAGGGCCGGGATCTCGGCCTGTTCATCGTGTCGATGTTCGCCGCGCTCGGCGCAGTGGTGGCCATCAGCGAACCCTTCCGCCTCTGGTTTCGCAGTCTGTGGATCTGGGTGCGCTCGCTGGTCTGACCCGGTGTCCCGTCGGGTTCGGTAGCGTGCGGGAGGCCCATGATCAGCTTCCGTTATCACTTGGTGTCGATCGTTGCGGTGTTCGCGGCCCTGACGATCGGGATCATCGCCGGTTCAACGGTGGTGAAGAACCTCGTGCTGGACGCCACCGAGCAGAACCTCGAGCGCACCGAGGCCCAGGTGGCCGAAGCGACCCAACGCAACGCCGAGCTGACCGGTCGACTCGATGTCGCCGAGCAGTTCGCCGCGGAGCTCCCGGAGGTCTTCCTGGCCGGGCGGCTCGCCGATTCCCCGATCCTGCTCGTCGCCGGACCGGACGTCGACGACGCCACGCGCGGGGTCGTCACCGACGCGTTGGAGGCCTCCGGAGCGGACGTCATCGGTCGCCTGACGCTGCGTCCGATGGTGGCCGACGAAGCCGAGCTGGCGCGGATCGCGGAGGTGTTGGATACACCGAGCACCGATCCCGAGACCATCCGGCTGTTGCTCGGCCAGCGCATAGCGGCGCGGCTCCTGGATCTGTCGAAGTCGATCGATGCCGAGCTCGAAGCGATTCGCGACGCGGCGGTGGCCCTGAGCACCACACCCCCGACCACCACGTCCACGACCACCACCTTCCCGACCATCGCGTCCACGACCATCACGTCCACGACCAGTGCATCCGCCCCGCCCGGGGCTGTCATTGCTCAGGCGGAGGGCCCTGCCGACTCGACCGATCCCGGCGGGGCCGGTGTCACGTCGACCAGCGAGGCTGCCAGCAGCGAGACCCGCGTGCCCGCGACCTCCACGACCGAGCTCGTCGTGTCGCTCGACCCCCAAGACCTCCCTGAAGAGGAGGTGCTCGGGGTGTTCGAGGACGCCGGATTGATCGAGCTCGACGATCTCGCGTCGGTGGTCGAACCCAGCGAGCGCCTGACGATCGTGGTGATCGGCCAACCGTCGAGCGGCCACGACATCGGAACGGTGGTTGCCGGGATGTTCGCCGAGTTGCTCGGGGCCGATCCCGGCCTTCCCGTCGTCGTCGCGGAGGCCACGGAGTTCGCCGAGTCCGACGAATCGGTGGCCCCGTCGCTCGTCGGTGCGGTGCGCGGCGACCCCGACTGGAGACGCACCATCACCACGGTGGACACCCTCGACGACGCTCGCGGCGGCATCGCCCTGGTGCTCGCCATCGAGGCCATGGCGCAGGGTCGTGTCGGGCACTACGGCGACAACGATGGCAGCAGCCGGCTCCTGCCCCTGCCGCCGTGATCACCAACGAGGCGAGCGGCCGGAGCGCGGGTGCCGATGCGTCGGTCATCGCAGGGTTGACGATCGTGGCCCGGGCTTCGGGCATCGTGCGGGTGCTGGTCGTGGGCGCAGTGCTGGGTCGGGGTGCGCTGGGCGACCTCTACCAGACGATGAACACGGTGCCGAACCTGCTGTTCGAGCTGTTCGCCGGAGGCGCCCTCCATGCAGTGCTGGTGCCGGCGTTGGTCGCAGCCAACACGGAGCGAGGACGTGCCGGCCTCGAACGATCCACCGCTGCCGTTGCCGGCACGCTCTCGGCCGTGCTCGGCTCGCTCACGCTGGTCGCCGCGCTCTGCTCACCGGTGCTGGCCTGGCTGCTCACCCGGGCCGAACCCGATCCGGCGATCGCGGCCGACAAGTGGCGGCTGGGCACCTGGATGCTCGTGATCTTCCTGCCCCAGCTGGTGTGGTACGGGTTGGGCATGGTGTCCACCGCGGCACTGGCGGCGAAGCACCGCTTCGGTGCTGCCGCGGTCGCGCCGCTCGTGAACAACGTCGTCGTGATCGGCGCGTACCTGGCGTTCGATCGCCTGCGCGGCGACCGGTCGCCGAGTCTCGAGCTGTCGATCGTCGAGCTGATCGTGTTGGCCGGCGGGACCACGCTCGCGGTGGTGGCGCTGACAGCTGTCCCACTCGTCGCCCTGGCGAGGTCCGGCCCGGTTCCCTGGCCACGGCTCGATCGTCGCGATCCGGCGGTGATCGCGTTGCGCCGAACCGGTGGATGGGCCGTCGTGCAGGTCGCCGCCACCCTGTCGCTCCAAGTCGTGATGCTCGTCGTCGGCAACGGCGCGCCCGGCGGCGTAGCGCTCTTCGCGTGGGGTATCGCGTTCTTCCTGGTTCCTACTGCGTTGATCGCCGCGCCGCTGGCCACCGCGTTGGCACCCCGGGTCGCCGCCGCATTTCAGGAAGGCGATGTAGCCACCATCGTGCCCGCCGTGCGCCGGGCCACGGCAGTGGTGGTCGGCTCGAGTCTCGTCGCTGCGGCTGCGCTGGCCCTGGGCGCTCGGCCGCTCGTGGAGCTCCTGCCGCTCGGGGAGCTCGCCACCGGAGGTCTCGAGCCGGTGGTCCGGACACTGCAGTGGTTCGGCCCCGGCATCGTCGGCTACAGCACCGCGATCTTCTGGACGCGGATGCTGTTCAGCCTCGGCGAGGTCCGCGGGGCTGCGATCGACACCGTCGTCGCCGCCGGCGTCGGCGCCGGGGCGATGGTCGCGGCGGCTGCGCTCAGTGCGTCGGAGCACCGCGCGGCCGCGCTCGCCGCCGGCTACGGCATCGCGTTCACGCTCGCCGCCTTGCTCCTCGGACGGCGGCTGTTCTTCCACCGCCTGGTCGATCGATGACGCCCGATCCGCCGGCGCGGGTCGTCCAGCTGTGCGGTCCTTCGGCCGGGGGCATCCGTTCGCACGTGGCCACTCTGGCGGCGGACCTTCGAGCCGCGGGCGTCGTGGTGGTGTGCGCCGCACCGGCCGGGGTGTTCGAGCCGGGAGAGTCGATCGAGGTGCCGGTCCCCGACCGGTTGTCGCCCTTCGGCCTCGCCGCGCCGCCCGATCGCTGCGGCGAGTCGTCGCACCCGGCGATCTGGTGCATGCCCACGGGTTGAAGGCGGGTTGGACCGCGCTGCTCGCCGGCCGGCCGGGGGTGATCACCGTGCACAACATCGTGCTCGACGAGCCTGGTGGAGGCCCGATGACCCGGCTGGCCCGCCGCACGATCGCTCGGCTCGAGCGCTTCGTCGTCGAGCGCAGCCGGGGTGTGATCGTGACCGCTCCCGAACTGGTCGCCCGGTACCCGCGGGCGCATCACGTCACCGTGATCAGACCTGTACATGCCGTGCCGCCGGTTCGCCGCGACCGAGCGGTTGTACGGGGCGAGCTCGGAATCGACGGACCGCTCGTGGTGTGCGTCGCCCGGCTCCATCCGCAGAAGGGGATCGACCTGCTCCTCGATGCAACGGTGGGCTTTCCAGCGGGAACCTCGGTGGTGATCGTCGGTGACGGGCCGGCTCGCGGTGAACTCGTTGCTCGGGCCGCCCAGCAGTCGTTGGCGTCGGTTCGGTTCCTCGGAGCGCGCTCCGATGCCGTTGACCTCCTCGGCGCCGCTGACGTGGTCGTGATCCCGTCGCGTTGGGAGTCCGGTCCGCTCGTGCTGCTCGAGGCACTGGCAGTGGGCGCCGCAGTGGTGACAACCGACGTCGGTTTCGTGCGGGCCGTCGCGGCGGCTTGCCCCGATCGAGAACCCTTCGTGGTGGTAGCACCCGACGCCGGTGCGTTGGCCCGCGAGGTCGCGGGGCTGCTCGACGACCTGCCTCGTCGGCGAGCTGTGGCCGCGGCCGGCAGGCGCGTCGTGGGCCAATTCCTCGATCGCGAGCCCGGGGTCAGCACGACCATCGCCCTGTACAGAGTGCTGGCCCGATGACGACGACGCGCACTCGGCAGGGGGTCGGGGTCGGACTGGCGATCATCGTGATCATCGCCATCATCGCTCGACCCGGCCGTGGCCCAGCCGTTCTCGTGCCGGCCGATCGCGCCGAGCAGGTGGTCGTGGTCAGCACGCCACGTTTGGTCTGGGAAGACCTGGCCGAGGTGTCCGCGCCGAACCTGGAGGAGTTCCTGGCCGACAGCACCTACGCGTTGATGTCGGTGCGAGCGATCGGGGCGGCCACGTCGTTGGCCGAGGCATACGTCACCATCGGTGCGGGGAACCGCGCAACGGTCCCCGCGGCCGGCGAACTGATCCCGCAGACCCTCGATGACGGCTCGTTGTTCACCCCCGCCATGCGCCCCGCGATCATCGATGCCGACGGCAAGCTGTACGGCGCCGAACCGGGCGCGCTCGGTGATGCGATTCGCTCCACCGGACGCAGGACCGGTGTTGTCGCGCCGACGGGCCGACCGATGCTCGCCTTGGCCGACCCGGCCGGCGTCGTGGACGTGGGAATCATCGGCCCGGACGCGACCGACCCTGCTCGCATCGAGGAGATGATCAGCTCCAGCGACGTCGTCCTCATCGAGCTGGCCGAGCTCGAAGCGCTCGAACCGGTGGGTCCGCTCGATGCGTACGTCGACGGGTCGCCGCCCGAGGTCGACGGGCGCGACGCGGCCGTCGTGGCCCTCGATACCCGGTTCGGCGAAGTGCTCGAGCGGATCGGCCGCGACGCGCTGGTGGTGCTGGTCAGCCCGGCTGCGCCCGGCGACAAGGGGCAGCTCACGGTTGCGGCGATTCGGGGGCCGTCGGTCATCCCCGGTCTGGCGCGCAGCGCCACGACTCGCCGCGACGGTTACGTGACGCTGTCCGACCTGGCCCCCACCATGCTCGACGCCTTGGGGATCGAGGTCCCTGAGGCGATGAACGGCACCGTGATCACCGGCGGGCACGGCGACCGGTTCGATGTCGATTCGGCGGAGTGGCTCTCGGCGCGATCCGAGCGGGCGTTGTACCGCGACCGAACGGTCGGACCGGTCAGCGTGGTCTACATCGTGCTCCAGGTGCTCGTCTACGCCGCCGCTGCAGTCGGGATCGGTTGGGCGCGCCCACGCCTCCGCCATGCTGCGCTCGTCGGCGCGCTCGTCGTCCTGGCCCTGCCCACGTGCGCGTTCCTGTCCGGCTCCGTTCGCTACCGGGCCCTGCCCCTCGCCGGCTACGTCGCGGCGGTGGTGGTCGCGGCGGTGGTGGTCGCGGCGCTCGTGACCCGACGCATCGAACGAGCTCGCCGTGGCGCGTACCTGCTCGTCGCCGCCGCGTGGGCGGTCCAGGTGATCGACATCGTCACGGGCGGCGCGTTGCAGCTCGACACCCCCTTTGGCTACTCGCCGATCGTGGCCGGGAGGTTTCAGGGATTCGGCAACCTGGCGTTCTCCCTCCTCGGTGCGGCCTCGCTGGTGACCATCACCGGCGCTCGGTCCGTCTTCGCTCGGCTGTCCGGCCGTACCGCGTTGGCGATCGCGGCTGCTGTGGCCGTCATCACCCTCGCAGTCGACGGCGCGCCCATGTTCGGCGCCGATGTCGGTGGCGTGCTGGCCCTGCTGCCGGCGCTGGCCGTCGCAGTGATGGTGATCGCCGGGCAACGGGTGGGCTGGCGGCGGTTGGGTCTCCTCGGAGTGGCGGCCGGCGTCGCCCTCGCCGGATTCGCCGTGATCGACTTCAGCCGGGCCGAGAGCGACAGGACCCATCTGGCGAGGTTCGTGACGAGAGTTGGCGAAGGTGACGGAGCGCTGATCCTGCGGCGAAAGGTGGCGGCGAACCTCCACATCCTCACGTCGAGCATCTGGACGTGGCTGCTCCCGGTCGTGCTCGCACTGGTCTATGTGCTCCTGCGTCGCGCCGACGGTCCGCTCGGCCGGCTTCGAGCCGAGGATCGGGGGGTCGATGCCTGCGTCCGCTCGGCGGTCGTGCTCGGGGTGCTGGGATTCGCCGTGAACGACTCGGGCATCGCCATCCCGGCGATGATGTGCGGTGTGATCATGCCGTGGCTCGTCGTGCGCACCGTCGAACAGGCCGATCGAGGCGAAGCAGCCGATCGACCCGACCAGGCGTGCCCGACGTGATCGCCTTCGCGTGCGGCGTCATCGGCTTCGCGCTGGCTTCGGCAGCTTGGCCGGCGATGCGGGCGGTGTTCGCCGCCCCGGTGCTGGTCCGCCAGAACTACCGGGGCCATGAACTCCCCGTGGGCAGCGGGTTGGTGATCCTGGTCGCCGTCCTGCTCGCCGCAGCGGGCGTGATCGTGGTGGCGCGTCTCGACCTGCTGGATCGCCCGGCGCTGGTGTCGTCGGTGGGCCTCGCCGCGGTGCTGACCATCGGCACCGCAGTACTCGGCTTCGTCGACGACATCGTGGGCACCGGCGAGCGGCGCGGATTTCGGGGGCATGTCACCGCCTTGGGCCACGGCGAGGTGACGAGTGGACTGCTGAAGCTCGTGGGCACTCCCGCCGTCGCGGTCGTGGCGCTCGCGCCCGTGACATCGGGGGCGGGAGAGCTGCTGCGGGGCGCGGTGATCGTCGCGCTGGCAGCCAACGTCGCGAACCTCTTCGACCGGGCGCCGGGCCGCACGATCAAGGTGACGTTGCTCGCCGCGTCGGCGATCGCGGTGGGTGGCAGCGCCGCAGCGGTGGCCGGGCCGCTGCTGGTGGCCGGCGCCGGGGCAGGTTTGCTACGGGTCGACCTGCGGGAGTTGGCCATGCTCGGTGACACCGGCGCCAACGCGCTCGGTGCAGCGGTGGGTGCGCTGCTGGTCGTCCGGCTGGGGGTAACGGGCGAGTGGATCGCGATGCTGGTTCTCGCAGGGTTGAACGTCGCCAGCGAGTTCGTGAGCTTCAGCCGCGTGATCGACCGGGTGTCCCCGCTGCGAATCGCCGACCGGTGGGGTCGGCGGGCCGTCTGACGCTATTCGACGATCAGCGTTTCGGTCAGCCGATGACGACTCGGCGGCGGGCGATCAGGAGCAAACCGCCGAGCAGCGAGAGCGCTGCTGCTGCTCGCAACATGAAACCGACTTCGCCGCCGGTGCTCGGCAACGTCCCATCGGGCACGGTCGTGGCGGTCGGGGTGGTGGTCGGCACTGCCGGGTCCGTCGGCGGCGGGGGAGGGCTCGTGGTCGAAGCTCCTGCGGTGGTCGGCACCGCCACGATGGTGGTCGTCACCGCGGGGGAAGGCGCCGCCGGTGTGGGCACCGGGGCCGGCGGCACCGTGGCCGGCGCCGTCGTGGGCACGGTTGATAACACCGTGGTCGGCGCCGTGCCGATCTCGGGCGTCGGGGCCGTAGTGACGGGAACCGTCGAGCTGGGGTCGCTCGTCGCCGGAATCGAGACGGTCGTGACGGGGGGCTCGGCGGTGGTCGGCGCAGGCGATGTGGTCGTCGTGTCGTCGACGACGTCGCGGCAGTAGCTCACCGTGATCGACAACGAACTCGGCCGTACCGAGTTCGGTGATTCGGTGTACCCGGAGAGCGACCCGTGCCGGAGCACGACATTGCCGGGTCGGACCTCGCCCGTACCGAGGGTCCCGGAGATGTCGCCACTGAACCAAGGAGAGGGCGCGCCTTCGCTCTCGAGATCAGGAACGTCTGCCGTCAGCCCGCCGAAATCCTGGCCGCCGATGCGGAGTCCCCACTGCTCGTGAGCCTGGTCGGCATCGGAGCGCGACGGCGACGTGCCATCGGGGTAGCGGTCGTAGCTCGAGTAGTGCGACTCGGTGACCTGGAGCACTTCGTCGGGCGCGCCGGCCTCCACGACCAGTCCGGTGTCGAACTGTTGGTTGAACATGCTCAGCACCAACGTCGTGGTGGGAGCCCAACGAAGGGTCGTGCTCCGGCACGCTTGGGCTGCGCCGGCGCCGTGTTCGACCGCCAGCATCGCCAGCGCGACCACGAGGGTCGACGACGCCGCTGCGCATGTCGCGTGGGTTCGCCACGTCCGCCTGTTCTCCGCCATGAGTACTGCCTCCTCCGAGGGCCGGATCCTTCCGGTTCGTTCGATTTCCTGGACACCGACCCGCATCGGTTGACTGCATTCCAGGTCATCGACTCATTCGATCCAATGGTCACTGTACGAAGGTGGCTGGGTGCGATGTGTGATGGTGCTTGCAGATGGGTCAATGGGACCGCTCGGCAACGCCAACAGTGGTTGAATTTCACGTGCCGTGTGGGTTTCGCTCGGAAATCGTCGACGCAGGGCCGAAGGGAGATTCCACGTTCGGCGGCGATCATCCGCAGTTCTCGGCGCTGGGAGTCCTACGATGAGGTCCCGTCATGGAATCGACTGACGGGAGGCCCACGCCGTGCCGAAGCACATCTTCGTGACCGGAGGCGTCACCAGCTCGCTGGGCAAGGGGCTCACCGCTTCTTCGCTGGGCCGGCTGCTCAAGTTGCGAGGGCTGCGGGTCACGATGCAGAAGCTCGACCCGTACATCAACGTCGACCCCGGGACGATGAATCCGTTCGAGCACGGCGAGGTCTTCGTGACCGACGACGGCGGCGAGACCGACCTGGACCTCGGCCACTACGAGCGGTTCATCGACGAGAACCTCACCCGTGATTCGAACGCGACGACGGGTTCGATCTATCAGGCCGTGCTCGCCGCCGAGCGCCGAGGCGACTACCTGGGGCGCACCGTGCAGGTGATTCCTCATATCACCGACGAGATCAAGCGTCGCATCTCGCGTGTGGCCACCGAAGACGTCGATGTGGTGATCACCGAGGTCGGTGGCACGGTGGGCGACATCGAGATCCTTCCGTTCCTCGAAGCGATCCGACAGTTCCGCAAGGATGCCGGACGCGGCAACGTGTGCTACCTGCACGTGACGCTCGTGCCCTTCGTCGGTCCATCCGGTGAGCAGAAGACCAAGCCCACCCAGCACTCGGTGACCGAGTTGCGCAGCCGCGGCATCCAGCCCGACATCATCGTGTGCCGCAGCTCGGCGCCGATCGAGGGCAACGTCAAGCGCAAGATCTCCAACCTGTGCGACGTCGACGAGCGCGCCGTCATCAACGCCGCCGACGTGCGCAACCTCTACGAGTTGCCGCTGATCCTGCATGCCGAAGGACTCGACACGGTGGCGTGCGAGGTGCTGCGGCTCGAGACCCAGGTCGATCTGACTCCCCTCCAAGAGCTCGTGGCCAAGGTCGATGCTGCCGTGCGCCCCGTGCGCATCGGGCTCATCGGGAAGTACGTCGATCTGCCCGATGCCTACTTGTCGGTGGTGGAGAGTCTGAAGCATGCCGGCTTCCACCATGGCGCCAAGGTCGAGATCGACTGGGTCCAGGCCGAGGAGGTCGAAGGGCTGCTCGCCGCCGGGCGGTTGGCGGGACTCGACGGGATGGTGATCCCCGGCGGATTCGGCTCCCGCGGCATCGAGGGCAAGATCGCGGCGGCCGAATACTCACGGGAGACCGGCATTCCGTGCCTCGGCATCTGCCTCGGCCTGCAGGTGATGTCGATCGAGTTCGCCCGCAACGTGATCGGGCTCTCCGGAGCGAACTCGACCGAGATGGATCCCGAGACGCCGTACCCGGTGATCGATCTCATGCACGACCAACGCGACGTGGCCGACATGGGTGGCACGATGCGGCTCGGCGCCTACTACGCCGTCCTCCAACCGGGCACCAAGGTCCACGCCGCGTACGGCGAACCCGTCGTGAGTGAGCGCCACCGGCATCGCTGGGAGTTCAACAACGCTTTCCGGACACGGTTCGAATCGCACGGGTTGAGGTGCTCGGGGATCTCGCCGGATCGACGTCTGGTCGAGTTCGTCGAGCTCGAAGGTCACCCGTTCTGGGTGGGAACCCAAGCCCATCCGGAATTCAAGAGTCGCCCGGATCGCCCGCACCCGTTGTTCCGTGACCTGGTGGGCGCGGCACTCGATCGTCGCGGGGATCGCACCCCCCGATGATCACGATCGACAACGATCCATCGGGTGAGTTCGCGGTGCCACTCCACGACGCGGTCGTCGTGCCCGCCGCTTCGGTGTGAGCAGCTTCCGGCTGACCGGCGAGCGTCAGGTTCACCAGGGCCACATCTGGCGAGTGGTCGTCGCCGATTTCGAGGCACCCGACGGTTCACCGTTCCAACGTGACATCGTGCGCTCGCCGGGCGCGGTGGGCGTGGTGCCGCTGCTGTTCGTGGACGGCGAGCCCCACGTCGTCCTCCTGCGGCAATGGCGCCCGCCGTACGAGGCCGAGATCTGGGAGATTCCCGCCGGGATGCGTGACGTGCCCGACGAGCCACCGGCCACGACTGCCCAGCGCGAGCTGGTCGAGGAAGCCGGCTGGGCCGCAGGGTCCGTCGAGCTGCTCACCCGGATCTACCCGTCGCCCGGCCTGACCGACTCGGTCACCTGGATCTACCTCGCCACCGACCTGTCACCGGCCACGCAGGATCTCATCGGTCCCGAGGAAGAGCACCTCACTGTGCGCCAGTTGCCACTCGAGGACGCAGTGGCGATGGTCGAGCGCGGTGAGATCGCCGATGCCAAGACAGTGGTGGGCATCTTGCTCACCGAGCGTCGATTGCGCACCTCGGGACCGTGAACCAGGCGCTGCCGCTCGCTGCCGAGGAGTACCTCACCTGGCTCGCCGTGGAACGGGGACGGTCCGCCAACACCCTGGCGGCCTACCGGCGCGACCTGGCGATCTACTGCGACTGGCTGTTGCACGAGGGGCTCGATCTCGGGTCGGTCGCCACGGTCGACCTCGAGCGCTTCGTCGGCGCCCAACGGGCCCGAGCGTTGGCCCCGGCGAGCATCGCCCGCTCACAGGCCGCGGTCCGCCAGCTCCATCGTTTCTTGGCGGCCGAGGGTCGGCGGCCCGACGACCCCGCTGCCGATCTCGAACATCCGCGGGTGCCCGCCGGTCTGCCCAAGCCGCTCACCGAGGCCGAAGTGGCCGGGTTGCTCGATTCGGTCGCGGGCGACTCGCCGGTTGATCGACGCGACCGGGCCGTGCTGGAGCTGCTGTACGCCACCGGCATGCGGGTCTCGGAGCTCTGCGGGCTCGGGCTCGCCGATCTGGTGCTCGACGACGGGCTCGTCCGGGTCTTCGGGAAGGGCGCGAAGGAGCGGATCGTGCCGTTCGGCGGCCCGGCGACTCAAGCGGTGCTCGATTGGCTCGCGCCGGGTGGCCGCCCGGCGCTGGTGCCACGGCAATGGGCCCGGCGAAGCGACTCGGAGGCCGTGTTCCTCGGAGCACGGGGGCGGCGTCTCGGTCGTCAGCACGTCTGGGGGATCCTGCAGGGGCGCGGCGCCCCGCTCGGGCTCGCCGATCGGCTCTCCCCGCACGTGTTGCGCCACTCCTGCGCGACGCACCTGCTCGATCGGGGCGCCGATCTGCGAACCGTGCAGGAGCTCCTGGGCCATGCGTCGATCGCGACGACCCAGGTGTACACCCTGGTGTCACAGGAGCAGCTGTTCCGCTCGTATCGAGCCGCTCACCCGCGGGCGCAGCTCCGCAGCAGTGCCCGAGCGACCCACGAGCGGCCGGCATGACGTCTGCCTCCCACGGGCGCGTCGCCCACGCTCGGCACCTCGTCAGCCGGTTCGCGGGCTCGCTCTCGCGTCGACCTCCGGGCGCAGCTGCCGCCGCGTGGGCCCTCGGTCATCTCTCGCCGGCCGAGGCAGAGCTGTGGATGCGTCTCGGTCCGGCGGATCAGCGCCACTCCATCGCCGTCGCCAGGGCGACGATCGCTCGGCTGTTCCCTGCCGCCGAGGGGGGCGAGCAGGGCGGTGCCGAGGTCGCGCTGGTGGCCGGGGCGTTGTTGCACGACATCGGCAAGCTCGATACCGGGCTCGGTGTCACGGGCCGGGTGGTGGCCACCGTGTGGCGAGCAGCGCGCGGCCCGGCGGCGCTCGTCGGTCAGGGCGCGGTGGCTCGCTACTTGCGCCACGAACAGACCGGGGCCGAGTGGTGCCGAGCGCGCGGCAGCGACCCCATGGTGGTTGCGTTGGTGGGTCGGACGGCTGCGGCGAGGGTGGATTGGCTGGCTGCCCTCATCGAAGCCGACGACGGCCTGAAGTGACCGGCCGTGGGCTGTTCGCGCCCGGTTGCGGGGGTCGTGGCTGGGCGTAGACCGAAAGGATCACGTTTCGCTCACGCTGTGTGTCTGACCTGATCGGCACCGTGGTATCACCGTATGCTCCCGAGCGATGGCGGATTCATCGGCGGCACCCAGCGGACCACGCGGCTGATCGCGCCGGGCTCGTGACCCGGCTCGACGGCGGGCGCATGGTGTTCGGTGTGCGCGCCGCCGTGCTCCTCGGTGTGGCCGCATTCCTCGCCGCCGACACCATCGACCAGCCTGGGCAGCGCCTGGCCTCCGGTGTCGTGGTCATCGCAGCCGTGCTCAGCGGGGTGATGTGGTCGGGGGGCCTTCGTCGACCGGGAGCGGTGTACGTCATCCCCATCGTCGACGTGCTCGTCGCGGCAGGTGTGGCAGCAGTCGATCGTTCGTTGTGGATCCCGGCGATCGTCTATGCCGGCGCCGCCCTCTGCCAGGGGGCGGTCTACGTCGGACGCCATGCACTCCTGCGCCTCGTGATGCTCGGTGCGGCCGCCTTCTCCGCGGTCGGCGTGCAGATCGGCTGGCGTGAGACGCTGCCGGGGCTCGTGGGACTCGCGCTGGTGGTGACGGTGCTGGTGCCGCTGATCTACGCGGTCGTCCAGCGCAACCGAGGAGAGCGACGGCGCCTCGAGCGCCTGCTCGACGGAGTCGAAGCAGTCGTGTGGGAGCTCGACCGCACCACCCAGCGGTTCACCTACGTGTCTGGACATGCCCACCAGTTCGGCTTGGCGTCGACGAGTTGGGTCGACTACCCCGGTGCGTGGTTGGAGTTCGTGCATCCCGACGACCGGCACCAGGTGAGTGTGCAGTCGTTGATCGAGCGCGCCGAACGCAACCTCTCGATCGAGATCCGGGCAGGGCTGCCCCCCGGCTACGAACGGGTGTATCGGATCAACACCACCCTGGTCGGCTCCGGCCATCCGAGCGAGCGGTCGGTGCGGGGCGTGATGGTGGACATCTCCGATCTCCGCAAGAGCGAGAGCCTCATTCGCCACCAGGCGCGTCACGATGCCCTCACCGGTCTCGCGAACCGCGCCGCCGTCGTCACCCAGGTGGCCCACGAGCTGGCGAGGCGCGAGCCGCGAGTCGCACTCCTGATGCTCGACCTCGACCGCTTCAAGGAGGTCAACGACGCACTCGGTCACCATCGTGGCGACTATCTCCTGCAGGAGGTGGCGAAGCGACTGACCGCATGCCTCCCCGACGATGCCTTCGTCGGTCGTCTCGGTGGCGACGAGTTCGCGGTCGTGGTCCCATTGGGCGAGCGTGGTGCCGAACATGGCGAGCGGTGTGCGGCGTGGATCGTCGACGCGCTCTGTGTGCCCGTGGTGAGCGACGGGCTCACGATGCAGATCGGGGTGAGCATCGGGATCGCGTTCGCCCCGGAACACGGCGATGAACAGGACCAGCTGTTCCGGCGGGCCGACATGACGATGTACGTGGCCAAACGCGGCGGTGGCGGGTGGGCGGTGTGGCGCCCGGAATACGAGGTGGAGAGCGCTCGGAGCTTCCACGTCGCGACGGCGCTCCGCGCCGCGATCGACGACGGAGCGATCACGGTGGAGTACCAACCGCGCGTCTCGGTGGCCACCAATCGGGTGCTCGGCTTCGAGGCACTGGCGAGGTGGCACGATCCCGTGCTCGGGTCGGTGCCTCCGGGCGAGTTCGTCGCGGCCGCGCAGGTCGCCGGGCTCAGCCTGCGCCTCGTCTCGACCGTGATGCGCATTGCGATCCGCGATCACACACGGCTCCGGGCGGCCGATCCGTCGCTGTCGGTCGCCGTCAACGTCACCACCACCGATCTCGTGATGCAGGGTTTCGAGGAGATGCTCTTCGACGAGCTCGACCGCGCTGGACTGCCGCACGGCTCGCTCGTCCTCGAGCTCTCCGAGGGTGAAGCGATCCAGAACGCCAAGCTGCTCCATCAGGTGCTCACCCGGCTCGGTGAACGCGGCGTGCGGCTCTCCATCGACGACTTCGGCCAGGGTTACTCGTCGATGGATCGACTGCGGTCGCTGCCGATCAACGAGATCAAGATCGACCGCGCCTTCGTCGCCCGCCTGCGCCAGGATCCGACCGATCGGGCGATCGTGGACTCCATCGTGCAACTGGGCCACAACCTTGCTCTCGACGTGGTCGCCGAAGGAGTCGAGGACCTCGAGACCCTCGAAGCGTTGAGGAGTCTGCGCTGCGACGCCTACCAGGGCCGCGTGTTCCGAGACGCCGTACCGGTCGAGGCGGCCGAGTCACTCGTGCGGTGGCAGCAGCCCGATCCGGGCATGCGCTCGTTCGAGCGTCCGGCCGGCCACGCTGCGGGCCTTCTGCGCCCCGGTGCGTAGCAGGCGGGCGAGCTCGCCCGGATCGCCCCGCAGCTCTTGGTAGCGGGCCTGGATCGGGCGCAGCGCCTCGACGACCAGCTCGCCGGTGTCGATCTTGAGCGCTCCGTACTGGGTGTACTGCTCGGCGATGTCGGTCGGTGATCGGCCACTGAGCGCCGCGTTGATGTCGAGCAGGTTCGACACGCCCGGCTTGGTCTCGCGGTCGTATCGGACCTCGTTGTCGGAATCGGTCACCGCCCGCTTGAACTTCTTCATGATTGCGGCCGGCTCGTCCGTGAGATAGATCAGCCCGGCGTCGGTCCCCGACGACTTGGACATCTTCGAGGCCGGGTCCTGGAGGTCCATGACCCGGGCGCCGGCCTTCGGGTGCACCGACTTCGGGACGACGAAGGTGTCGCCGTACCGGTGATTGAAGCGGATCGCGATGTCACGGGTGATCTCGACGTGCTGACGCTGATCCTCACCGACGGGCACTTCGTCGGTGTCGTACAGCAAGATGTCGGCCGCCTGGAGCGCCGGGTAGGAGAACAGAGCTGCCGGGATGTACTCGCCCTCGCGCCTGCGCCGACTTGTCCTTGAACTGGGTCATCCGTGACAGCTCGCCGAAGCTGACGATGCACTCCATGATCCAGGAGAGCTGGCTGTGTTCGGGCACGTGGGATTGCACGAACACGGTGGCCCGATCGGGGTCGAGCCCGACGGCGAAGAGCGAAGCGGCGAGTTCGAGGGTCTGTTCGCCCACGACCCCCGGGCCCTCGACGCTCGTGAGGGCGTGGAGATCGACGATGCCGTGGAACGCGTCGGCCTCGTGCTGACCGATGACCCAGTTCCTGAGCGCGCCGAGGTAGTTACCCAGGTGGACCTGGCCGGTCGGCTGGATGCAGGAGAGCACTCGGGTCATGGCCGGCGAGGCTATCGGGACCCTCGCGCGAGACCCGTGGCGATTCCGGATCGGGTGGGCTCGGGCCGATAGCCTTGGTCCCGCCATGACTGTCGAGGTGAGCACGCCCGTCTTCGAGGGGCCCTTCGATCTGCTGCTGCACCTGATCCTCAAGGAGCAGGTCGACATCTACGAGGTGCCGCTGCGCCGGCATCGTCGATCGCTACCTCGTCGAGCTGGAGCGGATGAGCACCCTCGATCTCGATGTGGCGACCGAGTTCCTGCTGATCGCCGCCACGCTGGTGGAGCTCAAGGCGCGACGGTTGCTCCCTGGCCGTGAGGACGTCGATCTCGACGAGGAGTTCGCCCTCTGGGAGGAGCGAGACCTGCTGCTCGCCCGGCTGCTCGAGTGCAAGACGTTCAAAGACGTGGCCCAGGTGTTCTCGCACCTCGCCGACTCGATGCCGACCTGTCGTTCCCCCGGCTGGTCGGGCCTGACGAACGGTTCGCCGCGCTCGCCCCCGACATGCTGGAGGGCATGACCGGCGACAAGCTGCGTCGCGCCTTCCTGCGGGCCGTGACCCCGGATCCGTGCCCTCGATCGATCTGTTCCACGTCGCGCCGGTGAAGCTGACCGTCGCCGACGCGGTGCTGGAGTTGATCGACGAGCTGCCGCGCATCGGCCGCATCGGGTTCCGCCGGCTGACCGAGCGGTTGTCGAGCGCATCGAGGTGATCGTCCGGTTCCTGGCGCTGTTGGAGATGTACAAGCAGGGCTGGGTCGAGCTCGAACAGCCCGACCGCATCGGCGACCTCGAGGTGATCTGGATCGGCGACGACGAACAGGTCGCCGCGGCGGCATCGCCGATCGACGACTACGAGGGATGACATGAACGACGAGTCCATCGACCCGAGCCGAGTCCGAGCCATCGAGTTCGGTCCGGGTCCGAGCCGGACCGAGCGGGACCGGCGCCGGCGCCGCTTCACGGCAAGGTCGATGCGGATCTGGTGCGGGCCATCGAGGCCATCGTCCTGGTCGCCACCGAGCCGGTCGAGCCGGCATTGCTCGCCCAGCTGCTCGAGTGCCGACCGCCGTCATCGACGACGTGTGCGCGGCTCGCTGCGGCCTACGAGGAGGCGGGGCACGGGTTCAAGCTGGTGAAGGTGGCCGGTGGATACCGGTATCCAGACCCATCCCGATGTTGCGCCCTATGTCGAGCGCTTCGTGCTCGACGGCCAACGGGCCCGGATGTCGGCTGCTGCGCTGGAGACATTGGCGATCGTCGCCTACAAGCAGCCGATCTCACGGGCCCAGGTCGCCTCGATCCGAGGTGTCGACCCCGATGGCGTGCTGCGCACGCTTGCAGGCCCGCGGCTACGTCGATCAGGTCGGCCGCGATCCAGGCCCGGGCCAGGCTGTGCTGTGGGGCACGACAGTCGCGTTCCTGGAAAAGCTCGGACTCAACTCGGTCGCCGATCTTCCCCGCCTTGGTCGAGTTCGTGCCCGGCGCCGATGTGGTCGAAGCGCTCGAGCACGGCCTGCGGGCCCCACCGGGCTACCGCACCGCCGCCGACGCGCCCGGGCTCCGCCGGTCGCGGAGACCGAGCCCGATGACGCTGAGCGAGCTCGAACCCCCGCTGTGGGAGCAGATGGGCCGCGGCGAACGCGGAGCTGCCCGACGGGGAACGGCTGCAGAAGGTGCTCGCCCAGCGGGGCTACGGCAGCCGGCGGGTCTGTGAGGAGTTCATCGCCGCCGGTCGGGTGACGCGTCAACGGCGAGGTCGCCGTGCTCGGTCGCCGGATCGACGTCGACGCCGACGTGGTCGAGGTCGATGGCAACCATGTCGGTGTCAGACCCGGCCTGGTCCACTACCTGTTGAACAAACCGACCGGGGTCGTCACGACCGCTCAGCGATCCGCAGGGCCGCCGCACGGTGGTCGAACTGGTGCCGGGCGAACCACGCGTGTTCCCCGTCGGGCGCCTCGATCGCGACACCGAGGGCCTGCTGCTGCTGACCAACGACGGCGAGCTGACCAATCGGTTGACCCACCCTCGGTACGGGAGTCGACAAGGAGTACCTCGCCGAGGTCGACGGGCATCGTGCAGCGCCGGCGTCGCTGCGGCGACTGCGCGAAGGCATCGAACTCGACGACGGGATCACCGCCCCGGCGAAGGTCAGCCAGCCCTCACCTGGAGTGCTGCGCTTGACGATCCACGAGGGACGCAATCGTCAGGTCCGCAGGATGTGCGAGGCGATCGGGCATCCGGTTCTCCGGCTGGTCCGGGTGCGCATCGGCCCGCTCAGTCGACCGCAACATGCCGCCGGGAGCGTGGCGGGCCCTGCGCCCCGATGAGCTCAAGGCGCTCGAACAGGCCGTGCGGCCGGCTGCCGAGGCGCTGTCGGGAGCCCGGGATCCGAACGTCGAGGACTCGGCGGCCTCCGATCGGTACGATCCAACGACGTGATCGATCGTCGCCGCGCCAACGTGTGTCGGACTGGGTCTCATCGGCGGCTCGGTCGCGCTCGCCCTTCGGGAGCGGGCTGGCACGTGACGGGCGACGATGCGGTCGAGGGCCGCGCCGACGACGCCCTGCGCCCGGGGGATCGTCGACGCGGTCGGGCTCGATCCCGACGCCCGCGTCACGTTCCTCGCCGTACCGGTACTCGCGGTCGCCGATCTGGCCTAAGCGGGCGCTTGCCGAGACTCGCGGCGTCGTGACCGACGTGGCAGCACCAAGGCGTCGGTGGTCGCCGCGGTCGACGACCCGCGGTTCGTCGGCGGGCATCCGATGGCCGGTTCCGAGCAAGAAGGACTCGACGGCGCCGACGCCGACCTGTTCGAGGGTGCGGTCTGGGTGCTCACGCCCACGGCCACCACGGCCGATGCGACGTTCTCCGCCGTCGCCGCGGTCGTCGCCGAACTCGGTGCGGAGGTCGTCGCCCTGCCGCCGGATCGCCACGACGAGGTCGTCGCGGTGATCTCCCACGTGCCCCATCTCGCCGCGGCGACGCTGATGGGACTCGCCAGCGAACGGGCCGAGGAGCATGCCGCGTTGCTCCGCCTCGCCGCCGGCGGCTTTCGCGACATGACCCGGATCGCGTCGGGCCACCCGGCGATCTGGCTCGACATCTGCGCCGACAACCGGGGCGCCATCACCGGCGTCCTCGACGGCCTCATCGTCCGGTTGCGAGAGATGCGCGAAATCGTCGCGACCGAGGATCGCGACGGGCTCGAACAGGTGCTGCGCCGGGCGCGAGAGGCCCGGACGAACCTGCCCAGCCGGGTGGCCCGACCGTCGGATCTCGCCGAGTTCCGGATCCCGATCCCCGACCGTCCGGGGGCTGCAGCCGGGGTGTTCACCTTGGCAGCAGAGCTCGGCGTCAACATCGCCAACTTCGAAGTGGTGCACTCCGTCGAAGGGAACCGGGGCATCGCCGTGGTGCTGGTCGACGCGGACTCGACCGAGCTGTTCCGGGGTGGGCTGCTGGCCAGGGGCTACCGCCCGGCGTTCCAGCGGCTGCAGTGACCGTCGTCGACGTCCGGCCGCTGAGCGGTCCGCTGGCGTGTCGGATCTCGTCGGTCCCGGGATCCAAGAGCATCGCCAACCGGGCGCTCGTGTGCGCCGCGCTGGCCAACGGCACCTCCACCCTTCATGCCCTGGCGCCCGGTGACGACACCGCCGCGATGCTCGAGTGCATCGAGCGGTTGGGCGCCGGGGTCGGCACCGACGCCGACCGGGCGACGATCATCGGAACCGGGGGAGTCCTCCGCCCGGGCCCCATCGCGCTCGACACGCGCCTCGCCGGGACCACCTCCCGCTTCGTGACCGCGCTCGCGGCGTTGGGTCCGGGCCCGTATCGGGTCGACGGATCGGCGCCCCTGCGAGCCCGCCCGATGGCCGATCTGCACACGGCGCTGGTGGCGTTGGGGGCGCGCCTGGAGCACGGCGAACACGACGGCTGCCTGCCGGTGACGATCGCGCGGCCCGAAGCGTCGCGGGGGCTGGGTGGCGGGGTGATCGCCCTGCCTGGCAACGTCACCAGCCAGTACGTGACGGCGCTCATGCTGATCGGGCCCTACTTGGCCGACGGTCTGCGCATCGAGCTGACCTCGCCGCTGGTGTCTCGCCCCTATCTCGAGATCACCCGGTCGGTGATGGCGTCGTTCGGTGTCGACGACGTCGAGATCGCCGCCGATCACATCACGGTCGGGCCGGGTCGCTACCGGCCGATCGAGTACCGCATCGAGACCGACGCATCGTCGGCGAGCTACCCGCTCGCAGCCGCCGCGATCTGCGGTGGCGAGGTGCAGCTCGAAGGGATCGGGCGGCCCGCTCTCCAGGGTGACGCCGCGTTCGCCGGTCTGCTCGAGCAGATGGGCTGCGACGTCATCACCACCGCCACGACGACGACCGTCCGCCGGTCGGGGCCGTTGCGCGGCATCGAAGTCGACATGGCCGACATCTCCGACACCGTGCCGACGCTCGCGGTCGTCGCCCCGTTCGCATCGTCACCGACTCGGATCACCGGCATCGGGTTCATCCGACGCAAGGAGAGCGATCGGATCGGCGATGTCGTGGGAGAGCTCGCCAAGTGCGGCATCCGGGCCGAGGAAGAGCCCGATGGCATGGTGGTGCACCCGGGCATCGCCCACGGGGCGGTCATCGCGACTCACGATGACCATCGCCTCGCCATGGCCTTCGCCCTCATCGGGCTGCGCATTCCGGGGATCCGGATCGAGGACGCAGGAGTCGTCTCCAAGAGCTGGCCCCGCTACTGGGAGTTCCTCGCCGAGCTGCGCCAACCTGGCTAGCCTGCCCCGTCCGATGAGCGCTGCGACACGGGGACGAGTGACGGTGGCCGCGTTCGATGTCGACGGCACGCTCACGACGCGCGATTGCGTGGTGCCGTTCCTGCGTGCGGTGGCCGGGACTCGTGCACTCGTCGCCGCGATGGCCGGCCGTCCGACGGTGACGACTCGGGCGCTCGCCCGAAGGGATCGTGACGCGCTCAAGGAGCTGGCCGTGTCGGCCGTCCGGGGCCGCCCCGGCGCCGAGATCGATGCCGCCGGGCGTGACTTCGCCGCCCATCACGCTCGACACTGGCTGCGGACCGACACTGTCGCTCGGCTGCGCTGGCACCTGGCCGAAGGCCATCGAGTCGTGCTGGTGTCCGCTTCGCTGCGCCCCTATCTCGATCCGCTCGGAGCCGAGTTGGGGGTCCACGGGGTGCTGTGCACGACCTTCGAGCGCGACGCCGACGATCGCTTGACCGGACGCCTGCTCGGTGCCAACTGCCGCGGTCCGGAAAAGGCCCGCGCGTTGCGCGAGTGGCTCGGCGACGATCCAGTGGAGCTGTGGGCCTATGGTGATTCGGCCGGCGACCGTGAGCTGCTGGCGATGGCCCACCGACCCCATCTGGTGAAAGGCGTCGCGGTGAGCGAGGTTCCGGGATGATCGGCCCGCTGGTTCGAGAGGCGCGCCCGAAGCAGTGGATCAAGAACGCCTTGGTGTTCGCCGCGCCGGGCGCGGCCGGTGTGCTCGACGACCCGAGCGAGCTCGCGGTGGCAGTCGTGGCGTTCGTCGCGTTCTGCGCGGTGTCGAGTGGCACCTACTTCTGGAACGACATCCTCGACGTGGCAGCCGATCGCCTCCATCCGACGAAACGGCACCGGCCCATCGCCGCCGGCACCGTCCCAGTGGGTGTCGCGGGCGTGGTAGGTACCGGACTGCTGGTGGGTGGCGTGGTGCTCGGATTCGCGACCGGCCGGTGGCAGACCGCCGCGGTCCTGGCGATCTATGTCGTGACGACGTTGGCCTACAGCAAGGTGTTCAAGCACGTCGCGGTTGTCGATCTCGCGCTGGTGGCGAGTGGGTTCGTGCTTCGGGCCATGGGCGGAGCGGTCGCCACCGATGTGGCCATGTCGAAGTGGTTCGTGCTCGTCACCGTCTTCGGGTCGTTGTTCATCGTGACCGGCAAGCGCTACGCCGAGCTCCGCGAGATGGGCGAGGAGGCCGCCACCACCCGGGCGACGCTGCAGTCGTACTCGTTGTCGTACCTGCGCCAGGTGCTCAGCGTGAGCGTCGGAGCCACGCTCGTGGCGTACTGCTTGTGGGCGTTCGAGACCGCCGAGGCGAATCCGAGCGACCTGCACTACTACGAGCTCACGATCCTGCCGATGATGGTGGCGCTCCTGCGCTATCTGTTGATCCTCGAGCAGGGCCACGGCGGCGCACCCGAGGAGGTCTTCTTGGCCGATCGGACGCTGCAACTGTTCGGAGCGGCCTGGTTGGTCCTCTTCGGACTGGGTGTCTACGCCCAGTGACCCGGTGACCCGGTGACCCGGTGACCCGGTGACTCGGTGGCCAGGTGGGTGAACCGCTCGCCGACGGGTCGGTCGGGCACCTGGAAGTACTGTCGGCGGTCATGGACAGCGATCGAGAGCAGCTCAAGACGGCGGCCTGCACCGAGATCGATCGGCTGGCACCCGTGCTGATCGACGTGTCGCACCAGCTGCACGCCCATCCAGAGCTCGGATACGAGGAGGAATTCGCCCACGAGCTGCTCACTCGTACCATCGAGTCGGCGGGTCTCACGCCCGAGCGCGGCGCCTACACGCTGCCGACGGCGTTTCGGGCGGCTGCGGGCAGCCGGGGACCGACCATCGGTGTACTGCTGGAGTACGACGCGCTGCCCGAGATCGGCCACGCGTGTGGCCACAACGTGATCGCGGCGAGCGGGTTGGGCGCCGGCCTCGCCGCAGCGGCCGTCGCCGAACGCGCCGGCGGGCGGGTGGTCATCTACGGCACACCGGCCGAAGAGGGGGGCGGCGGGAAGATCGAGATGGCCCGCCACGGCGCCTTCAGCGAGCTCGACGCGGCGATGATGATCCACCCCGCCGATGCCGATCTCACCCGGATCGACGCCATCGCCGTCCAACAGCTGGCGGTCACGTTCCACGGCAAGGCCGCTCACGCCGCCGCGGCGCCCCACGAGGGTCGCAACGCCCTCGACGCGGCGGTCCTGGCGTACCAGGCCGTCGGCGCCCTCCGCCAGCACATCACGGCCACCGAACGAGTCCATGGCGTGTTCACCCGGGGCGGCGACAAACCCAACGTCGTCCCGGCCGTCGCCGCGATGCTCTGGTACATCCGATCCGACACGATTGCGTCCCTCCAGCCACTCAAGCAGCGTGTGCTCGCCTGCATGGAGGCGGGAGCAATGGCCGCGGGCTGCACGATGACCCACGAGTGGCAGCTGCTGTCGTACGCCGACATGCTCGACAGCGAGCCGATGCTCGCGGCCTACTCGGCGAACGCGGCCCGCCTCGGCCGGGTGGTGGAGCGTCCCGAGCAGGTGGGTCGCCGGGTGGTCGGTTCGACCGACATGGGCAACATCAGCCATCTGGTCCCTTCGATCCACCCGATGATCAAGGTGGCGCCGGCCGGCGTGCCGATCCACACCGTCGACTTCGCCGGGTACGCGGGGGGTCCCGACGGCGACCGGGCGGTGATCGATGGTGCCAAGGCCATGGCCATGACGGTCATCGACCTCTGGCTCGACACCGAACTCGTCGCGGCGGCGCGGGCTGCGTTCCCGGCGGGCGGCCCCGATCGGTCGGTGCTCGACTGACCGTGATCCCGAGGGACCATGGTCGAGTGGCCCGGTCGCTGCTCGACACCCTGCTCAGGGTGCACCGATGCTCCCCGGGTCGGCGCAGGCCGAGTCGTAGGATGGCTCTTCGTGACGGTGTACGTCCCTGAGGACTTCACACCGGCCGAGGCCGACATCCTCCGCCGGTACTTCACCAATCTGGATGGGCCCGTCTTCGCGCTCGTCAACCTGCCCGAGGTGGTGAAGGGAGCGCTGTTCGCCGCGCTACAGCCGTAGCCCGAAGAGCCTGCGCCGGCTGTTCCTCGACGAGTTCGTCGGCGAACTCGACATCTCCGACGATGCCGGACTCGACGCGAGCGTGGGCATGGCCCGGGCCGAGGAGCTGTACGAGCGCGTCTTCCTGGAATACGGCGACGACTCGGTGGCCCAACTCGGCGGTGTGCACCTCGCCTGTGAGCAGGCGTCGAACATCCTCACCAAGATCCTCGAGTGGGGCCGGCTGATGAGCTACCTCGAGCAGAGCACGCGCTACATCGCCTACGACGCTCGGCTCGGTGGGCGCTACCGGTATCACCGCGATCCTGCGGTCCTGAACTCCCGTCTGGGAACTCGTTACGTCGGCGACATGGATCGCCTCTTCGACGCCTACAGCCTCCTGTTGGAGAAGGTGACCGATCACGTCAGGGCCACCGTGCGACGCGACGACGACGTGTCGGACTTCGTGTATCGCCAGGCCACCCGGGCCAAAGCGCTCGATGCCGTGCGCGGCGTGCTGCCGGCGTCGTCGCTCTCCAACGTCGGGATCTATGGCAGCGGCCAGGCCTTCGAAGCGCTCCTGCTGCGGATGCGTGCTCACCAGCTGCCCGAGGCCCGTGAGTACGCCGATCTGATGCTGTTCGAACTGCGCAAGGTGATCCCGAGCTTCCTGCGTCGGGTCGATCTTCCCGATCGCGGCGGGGAGTGGAGCGACTACCTGGCGGCGACCCGGGACGAGACGGAGTCGGCGGTCCACCGGATCCTGGGTCGACCGCCGGTCGATCCCACCCCGGTGGTGACGCTCATCGACTTCGACCCCGAGGCCGAGGACAAACTGCTCGCGGCCATCTGCTACTCCCACACCGCGCTCGGCGAGCGGCAGCTGCTCGAGCGGGTCCGGCGGCTCTCGAGCGACGAACGGGCGTCGCTCATCGCGGCGTACGTGGGCGACCGGCGCAATCGTCGTCACCGTCCGGGGCGGGCTTTCGAACGGGTCGACTACCGGTTCGATGTGCTCTCGGACTACGGCGCGTTCCGCGACCTCCAACGCCATCGACTCCTGACGATCGAATGGCAGCCCCTCACGCCCCATCACGGGTACGTACGACCGGAACTGATCGACGAAGCGGGCCTCGCCCATGTGTTCGACGACGCCATGGATCGGTCGGCGGCCTTGTTCGACGTGATGGCCCCGGACTTTCCGGCTCAGGCCGCCTACGCGGTCTCGATGGCCTACCGCGTGCGATATGTCATGCAGTTCAATGCACGCGAAGCAATGCACCTGCTCGAGCTTCGTTCCGCCCCTCAGGGCCATCCGTCGTACCGCCGGATCGCCCTCGAGATGCACCGCTTGATCGCTGAACAGGCTGGTCACACCGCTGTGGCCGCGGCGATGCGGCACATGTCGACCGAGGAACCGGCACTCGAGCGGTTGGAGTCCGAGCGTCGAGCCGAGGTCCGCCGACTGAGGACGTGACTGCTGTCACATCGGGGGAGCGGCAGTGTCGGGCTGAGCGGCCGTAGTATCCCGCCCCGCGCGCCCCTGGATGGAAGGCAGAACTCATGGCCGAGGATGACGAGGTGCTGCACGACGGCGAGGAGGGGTTCGACCCCGATGTCTCCGAGGAGGAGGAGGCCGAGCCGGAGGACATCGATCCGGAGGTGCTCGAAGAAGAGCTCGACGAAGACGAAGCCTTCGCTGTGCTCGAGGAGGACGACGAGACGTTCACCGAACTCGAGGAGGACGACGAGGAAGACGAAGCCGAGGTGCCAGCTGCGCGTCGCCCAGCCACCGCGCCGACCGAGGACGAAGACGAGGACGACGACCTCCTGGCTCCCGACGACGTGGAGGCTGACCTCGACACGATCCTGAAGGATCGGTTGGTCACGGCCGAAGAAGCCGCCGACGAGGACGACGAGGAGGCCGAGCCCGACGATCCGCGTACGGATCCGGGCGACCGGCTGCAGCCGAAACGTGCCGATGAGCAGTTGTGTTCAAGCTGCTTCCTGCTCGTTCGGGCCAAGGCCCCGGGTTGCCCCATGGCCGACGACGCCTGCCCGATCTTCGCGGACTGACCCGGCCCGCTCATGGCCGACGACGGAGCCGGACCCGACCGCTCTGCGGCCGCGGATCGTCTGCTCGATCTGGTGCTTTTCGCACCCATCGGGTTGATGACCGCGGTGCGCGACGATCTGTCCAAGTTCGCCGCGATCGGCCGGCGAGAAGTCGACCTGGCTCGGTTCATCGGAAAGCTGGCGGCAGATCAGGGGCAACGGGCCGTGTCGTCGCGATGGGCATCGGGCTGCAAGCCGTCCGCGGCCACTGCCGCGCCGACGGCACGCGCCGCGGGCGGGTCGCCTGACCAGCCACCATCCACCCCGAAATCGGCCTCGAGATCGGCCTCGGGATCGGCCTCGGGATCGGCCCCGGTCAAGGCTGGGGGGACCGACGGCGTCGTGGCGCTCGCAGCGTCGGACCTCCCCATCGCCGACTACGACAGTCTGGCGGCCTCACAGGTGGTTGCTCGGCTCGCTGCGTTGACCCCCGAGGAGCTCGACCGCATCGAGCGCTACGAGGCATCACATCGGGCCCGGCGCACGGTCCTCGGCAAGATCACGCAGTTACGGTCGTCGTGAGCGAGGCCGTTCGTCACGCCGAGCCGCCCGATGCGGCAGCGTGTTGCCGATCTCGAAACCGACGCGCGCCTCGCACTCGCCCGACGAGCGGGGCGGGCCCGAGCGACTGGCGGAGCTGCCCGAGCGTGGGCGACGCGGAGTGGGCGGCCGCCATCGCCGATCTCGATCACCTGGTGCTGCTCGCCACCTACGACTCGGTCGTGCTCGGGTTCCTCAGCGCCCGGCTCGGGGGTCGAACGCTGTCGATCGAGGCGATCTGGGTCGAACCCGACGCACGCGAGCTCGGCTTGGGCGAAGCGCTGCTCACGACGGCGATCGATGCCGCCGTTGCTCGGGGAGCCACGGCGATCGAGGCGGTGGCGTTGCCGGGCGATCGAGCGACCAAGAACCTGTTCGAGCGTTTCGCCATCAAGGCGCGCGCCATCATCGTGCACCGATCGCTCGACGACTGGTGATCGCCTCGCCCGCCCGACCGGGGGGCCTCAGGCGCCCTTCCAGGTCGGGGCCCGCTTCTCGATGAACGCGGTCAGCCCTTCTTTGGTGTCCTCTGATGCGATCACCTCGGCGAACTCGGTGTTGGTCATCTGCTTGAGGGTCGCTTCGTCCTCGTAGGCAGCAGCCAGGACGATCCGGCGGCTCGCCCACACGGCGAGCGGCGCGTTCTCGCAGATCTTGGCGGCCAGGGCCATTGCCTCGTCGAAGGCGCAGCCCGGCTCCACCAGCCGATTCACGAGCCCGAGCTCGTAGGCGCGTGAGGCCGGGAGCGGCTCGCCGGTGAGGATCATCTCCATCGCCGGTGCCCGCCCGATCGCCTGTGGAAGGCGGAACAGCCCACCGGCGCCGGCGATGAGGTTGCGCTTCACCTCGGCGAGACCGAACGCGGCCTGGGTGGACGCCACCACCATGTCGGCGCCCAGCACGATTTCGCACCCACCGGCGGTGGCGAGGCCGTCGACGGCCACCACGACCGGCTTGCGCCGCTCTCGGTACACGAATCCGGCGAATCCGCCTCGCTTGGTGTTCAACCGGGCCGCGCTCCCGGAGTTGATCTCCTTGAGGTCGGCGCCAGCGCAGAAGACCGGCTTGGCCTGGCCCTCGGAGTTGGCTCGGAGTACCGCGATCCACACCTCGGCATCGTCCTCGAGACGATCGATGGCGGCTTCGAGACCCTCGGCGACGTCGCCGTTGATGGCATTCCGCGCTTCGGGCCGGTTGAGCGTGATGACGGCGATGCGACCGCGCGTCTCGTACTGGACGATGTCTGACATGGTCCCGACTGTACGGGCCCCGAGGACTCGGACCCCGAGCCGGAACTGCTCAGGAGCCGGCGGTCTCCGAAGGCTCCGGTTCGGGGGCGACCGCTTCGAGTTCGGGTTCGGGTTCGGAGTTCGGAGGCCGCTTCGGGTTCGGAGGCCGCTTCGGGTTCGGCGATCGCCGCCGGGGCGGCTGGCTCAGGTCCGGCTTCGGAGGGCGCTTCGGGTTCGGGTTCCGTGCTCGCCGCAGGGGGGTGGGGCTCTGGCTCGGCGGCGGCTCGGGGCTCGGGGGCGGCGCCGGGTTCGGGCTCGGGGGCGGCGTCGGGTTCGGGCTCGGCGATCGCCGGCTCGGTAGTCGGCGCCGAGACGGCGACAGCTTCGGGCCCGACGGCGATCTGCGGTTCGGCAACCGGCGCCGACACGGCGTCCACTGGCGCATCGGTCTGCGCCGCGTCGGACACCGGGGGTTCGGCGGCCTCCGGGGGCGCGATGGCGGGCTGGCCGGCCCCCGCGACCGGCGGTCGGGTCGGCGCCGGCTTCTGGCCGGGGCGGCCGGCCGGGGGACCGTCGGAGCGGGCGCCCGGGCCGGCGGCCTTCTTCTCGGGCTTGCGGGTCGGCCGCAAGGGCTTCGGGGTCGAGGTCCCCGGGGCTGCGGTGATCTCGAACAGCGCCGCGATCTGGGGGAGGAGCACCGCCAACCGGGTGACCGTGGCACGAAGCTCGTCGGTGACCTGGGTCGGACCGGCAGCCGGCACCACCGCGGCTCGAACCGGTGAGAAGGCAACGGCCTCCAGGACCGCCGACCAACGATCGGCGGTCGCATCGGTGGTCAGCGCCGCAGTCGCGGCGCCTGCCAGTTGGGCCGAAGTGTCGGCCGGGAACCTCATCCCGGCCTTCGGCGGCTCGGCCGACAACTTGAGCGCTCGGATCACCCGGCCGACGCCGAGGGCGAGCTGGATGTCCTCGAGCCACTCCTGGGATGCCTTTTCCTGCTTGCTCGCCAGCGCTGCTTTCAGCTCGGCCGACAGGGCGCGCGTCGCTTCGTCGCGGGCAACCGTCGGGTCGTCGCCGGCCGCCACCACCGACCGGAGATCCCGCAGGTCGAGGTCGGCGAGATCGGCCTTCGCGGCATCCGCCCGATCGAGCCATTCCGCGACGCGCAAGCGGGGCAGGAGTTCCTCGGCCATCTTGAGCAGCCCGGCGGCCGGGATCTCCTCTTTGCCCTCGGCCCGCAGCGACGCGTTCTGCTCGTTCACCGCTTGGCGAACCGCAGGGATGCCGCCGCTCAGGGCCTTCTCGGCGATCAGACGCTGCTCGTCGGGCAGATCGGCCAGTACTGCGGCCCGATGCGCCTTGCCGGGCTTGAGCCGCTTCGCCCGGGGCCGCTGCGGCAACTCGGGAACGGGTTCGAACCTCGGACGCGACGGACGCTCCGGGCGAGGACCTCGCCGCTCGCCTTCGGGGCCGCCGGGGACGCGTACCACGCCCGGCATCGGGGCGAGGGCCCCGGCCGCCGTCGGGGCGCGGCCCACGTGCGCCCTCGGGGCGCGGCCCACGATCGCGGGTGTCGCCCTCACGGCGGGGGCGGTCATCGCGGCGGGGGCGATCGCTGCGGTCCCGCTTGGCGAGGGTCTGGGTGACCGGTTCGAAGGAGCGGTCCTGGGGGATCAGCTCGATGAGGGTCGGCTCCTTGCGCAGCGCCGCGCCTCCGACCACCGACAGGATCGAGATCCCTTCGATCTCGAATTCGGCCTCGACCTTGAGCACGTCGCCGTTCTTCGCTCCCTCCGGCAGGATCGAGCCCTCCAAGACCCCCTTTGGTTTCTGGGCACCGGCTGCACGCCAGGTCCAGGTTCCGTCGGGGCGAACACTGGTCAGCTCGATGTCGATCCTGCGGGACATGGCGCGCAACCGTATCGGGTCATTGCCGCTGCTCACCACAGCGACTCCGGTCGCTACCGTCGGGCCATGCCTGTCTACGCCCTCGGCGACCTCGTGCCGAACATCGATCCGTCGGCCTTCGTCCACCCGGATGCGGTGCTCATCGGTGCCGTCACGGTCGGACCGGAGAGCTCGATCTGGCCGGGTGCGGTGCTGCGCGGCGATGCCGGCCGGATCGTCATCGGTGCCCGCACCTCGATCCAGGACAACGCGGTGCTGCACTGCACCGAGGAGCACCCGACGGTCGTGGGCGACGATTGCGTCATCGGTCACCTGGTGCATCTCGAAGGCTGCACGATCGAGGACGGGTCGCTCGTGGGGAACGGTGCCATCGTGCTGCACCGCGTCGTGGTGCGGACGGGAGCGGTCGTCGGGGCCAACAGTGTCGTGTTGAACGACGTCGAAGTTCCCGCCGGCGGGCTGGCGGTGGGATCGCCAGCGGTGGTGAAGTCGGGGCGGGCCCGTCCGGACGCGACTCGAGAGGCGGCCGAGAGCTACGTCCGGAACGGCAAGCGGTACCGATCGGGGCTCCGCCGGCTCGATGGCGGTACTTGATGCTGTCGTTGGTCGTCACCGTGCCGGTGCCCGAGGCAGACTTGGCCGCCGACGTGCTGTGGACGGCAGGAGTGCTGGCGATCGAGGAACGTGACCCGACACTCGGCGGCCCCGCCGTCGAGTTGTGGACGTCGCTCGGCGATGATCTGGTCCACATCGCTCGGACTGCCGAGTGGTTCCCGGCCCACTGGGCCTGGCGGGTGGAGCAGATCGACGACGACGTCGTGGGTACCTGGCGAGCGCACGCCCGCCCGATCTGGATCAACGACTCGGTCGTGATCGCGCCGGCGTGGTTCGGTGGCGAGCTCGAGGTGCCCGTGGGCGCAATGGTCGTGCGCATCGAACCGGCCGACACGTTCGGCCTCGGTGATCATCCGACCACGGTGCTCTCCGCTCGGTCGTTGCTCGACGTGATCGTCGGTGGCGCATCCGTGCTCGATGTCGGATGCGGAAGCGGTGTGCTGTCGGTGCTGGCGGCCCTGGCGGGTGCGGGGCGGGTCGAGGCAATCGACATCCATCCGTCGGCGGTGGGTGTCACCGACGCGAACGCGCGCCTCAACGGGGTGGGCGACTCCGTCCACGCCAGTCTCGATCGGCTCGAGGCGTTCGGCACGCCTTTCGACGTCGTGGTCGCCAACATCCTTGCCCCGGCGCTCGTCGAGCTCGCTCCGGAGCTCGTGCGGCTCGTCGCGGCCGACGGAGCCCTCATCATCAGCGGGATTCTCGCGACCCGCCACGATCACGTCGTCGCCGCGCTCGCGCCGCTACGCGTCGTGGACCGTCACGACAGCGACGAATGGGTGGCCCTCACGCTCCGCCGTTGATCAGCCGAGTCAGCGCCTTGCGATGAGCCGCTCGATCGCGGAGTGGTGTGGCACCGACGGCACCGCACCTTGCACCGTGGTGGCCAATGCACCGGCCGCCGAGGCCCACCGGAGCGCGTCGGGTAGCCGATCCCCGAGTGCCAGCCGCGCGGCCAGAGCGCCGCAGAACGAGTCGCCCGCAGCGGTGGTGTCGATCGGCTCCACCGCGAATGGCGCGATCCGCACCGTGCCGGAATCGGTGTACAGGGTCGACCCGCGTTCGCCCTCGGTCACCACCACGATCCCGACTCCGGCCTGTCGCAACTGCTCGGCGCCGCCGAGGAGCGCGGCCTCGTGTTCATTGGGCACGCAGATGTCGGTGAGCATGAGCAGCTCGCGAGGCAGGGGAGTGGCCGGCGCCGGGTTGAGGATGGTGGTCGCGCCGACCGCCCGAGCCACCTCGAACGCGGCGATCACCGCCTCGAGGGGTACCTCCAGCTGGGCAAGCACCACTGCGGCCCGAGCGATGGTCACCCCGTGGGCGGTGACATGCCCCGGTCCCAACCGGGCGTTGGCGCCGGGGACGACGATGATGGCGTTCTCCCCGGCCTCGCTGACGCCGATGAGGGCCCGACCGGTGGGGGCTTCGCAGTCGTCGAGGGCGCGGTCATCGATGTGGTCGCTCGCCAACACCGCACGCACCATGATCGCGGCCGCGTCGTGTCCGACCACCCCGACGAACGCGGTCCGGGCGCCCGAACGGGCCGAGGCGACCGCCTGGTTGAGTCCCTTTCCGCCGGGGAGCTCGGCGAACGAGGTGCCGAGCACGGTCTCGCCGGGTCCCGGCAGACGCGACGCGCTGGCCACCAGATCGACGTTCGCGCTCCCGACGACACAGACCTGCGGGCCCGAGCTTTCGTCCACGTCGGCACAGTATCGATCAGGACCGGTTCGTGCCGGGCACCGCGGCTGCGGCGTTCAGCGCACGATGGCGAGCAGCGGGGTGATGTCGAGCTGCTCGAACGACGGCAGGTAGGTCTGGGCGGCCTGGCGCCGGAACTGGCGGCACAGGTCGGGTCGGAAGAACTTGGCGCCTTCGCGGATGACGTAGTTCAGGATGAAGAACCGGTAGACCTGGGGCAAGAACAGCACGTCGGCCTCGGTCAGCGGGTACAGCTCGTGATAGGCGGCGAGGAACCGGGCAAACCGCGGTTCCAGCAACGTGTGCCACGAATAGGTCCAGCTGGTCCGGTCGCCGGTCCGGCTCGACACCCTCGACAAGAAGTAGAAGTCGAGCAGGCGCGGCTCGAAGCGGAACCAGTCGTAGTCCCAGCGGCTGAACAACCGGAACGTGTGATCGGGCCGGTACTCGATCGAGAAGTTGCCGAGGTTCCAATCGACGAGGATGGGGAGCTTGGGCCACTCGTCGTACCGGATCCGCTCCAGTTCGAGCAGGAACTCGTGGGTGTGGCGCCAGAGAACCCCGATGAGCTCGGGTGCGATCTCGAAGTTCCGTGGCGCGAACGGACTCTCCAGCAGATCGAGCAGGTGGATCGCGTCACCCTTGACCGTGTTCGAGGTCGGCGGGATGCCGCTCGCGATGTCGCGGCAGGCCAGATGGAATCCGGCGATCTCGCGGGCGAGGTTGTCGATCTCGCCGTCGTCGAGGATTCGGGGCAGCGCATCGCGGCGTTCGACCTCCTGGTAGAACGCCGCCCAGAGCGTGCCGTCGTACCACGTGTAGGCCCGTCCGTCGGTCCCGAGAACGTCGGCGAGCACGCCGTCGTAGGCCGTTCCCTTCAACAGGCGGGTCATCCGGTAGAGACGGTCGTGGTCCTCGGCGAACAGGAAGTAGGAACCGTAGGACGACACCTTGGCAACGATGCGTCGGCCGTCGGAGACGGTGACGCGATACACGCGATTGGTGGAGACGTTGGCGGAAACCTCGGTCACGTCGGTGATGGCCGTGGTGGCGTCGAAACCGTGCCACGCCCGGTGGAGCGCGTCGACGTGAACGTCGTCGGGGGAGTGATGCACCCCCGGATGGTCGCGCGCCGGATGCCGGCGCGGCGGATCAGCTGGCGGCGCTCGACCGGGCGCGGGTTCCGATCGGGGCGATCAGGCGGTAGCCGGCCGCGTGGCGCTCGTCCTCGGACTCGGCGCCCCAGAAGCCGTACTCGTGGTTGCGGCGGGCATAGTCACGACAGGGCGATTGGACGATGCAGGACTCGCACACCGAGCGAGCGAGCAGTTCACGTCGTTCCCGGGCCTGGGGACGCTCTGCGGAGGGTGGGAAGAACAAGCTGGTGAGCCCGCGACAGGCGGCCTTCACGGTCCAGTCGTTCTTTTCGTGAACACGTGAAATCTCGACTGCCGACACGGGCACCCCTTTGGTCGAGGGGGTTGCTCCAGAGGCCGGCGACATCGGTCACCGGCCTGCTGAGTCCCCCGGATCCAGCGCGTGGGGTGCAGTGTAGTGGGCACTTGACCGCCCGGTCAATCGTCTGAATCCCACGATGGGTGGCGAGGAATCGGCCTGTTGATCACCCATGGTGGTGACACGGGAGTGGCGATCGGTGGAGCGCCGGGTGGGGCGCCGGGTTACCGCGCGAACCGGGTGGTGATGATCCGCCCGTCTCGATCGGCGGCACTCGCTGCGAGGTCGGCGACGACGAAGGCACGCTGCAGCCAACGGTCGGTGCCGTCGAACCGGGCCCGGAACGGACTGCGGCCGTGCACCGCCAGGGTGTTGTCGACCACGAGCAGATCGCCGGCCTGGAGCACGACCCCGGTGTGGTGCGACGAGATCACCCCGGCGAGATCGTGGACCGCTCGATCGGCCTCTTCGTCGATCCCGACCATGAGGTCGGCATCGAACACCATGCTGGGCGATTCCCAGTGGCCGCTGAGCACAGGAACGGGAGCGCCGAGTTGGGTGGGACGCCCGCCGACATAGCTCTCGTCGGCCGCCGTACGGAACCTCGGCTCGAACAACACCCGGCGGGTGTGGAGGGGCAGCAGCGGCAGGACTTCGCGGATCGATGCGAGCGTCGTGCGGGCCACGCCGTCTGGATCGCCGCGCAGGCACAGGAGCACGAGGAACCGTGGGCGATGCGGATGGAATGCGGCCTCGGTGTGGAACATCAGCTCCACCTTGGACGATGTCGACACCTGGTGATCGGCCGCGACCGGAGTCGGCAAGATGTTCTGGATCAGCGTGCCGCCGTGCTCGGGGAGGTATCCAACCGGCTGCCCGAGCCGCCGGGCGACCGTGAGCAGGCTCAGTTCGCTCGTCAGGTCTTTGTCGATGATCGCGGTCGGGCTCAATGGGGTCGGTGGGACGATGCCGATGGGCATGGAACGCAGGAGCAGCGCGCCGGACGGGTGGGGGTCGTCGACGAAGTCGATGAGTGCGTCGTGCACATCGGCGGGGAGCCGCCGGCCGAGGTGGCCGGCAGTCGTCAGGAGGGTGTTCGGTGAGGTGCCGGCAACGGTGGCCGGGTCGAGCCATGGCTCGGCAACGACGACCGGAGCACTGGCATGGAGGGAGGTGCCCGGCGGTGTCGCCCGGAGCGACTCCAGGTGCTCGGCCGCGTCGGGCATCGACCGGCCCGTGATCGCGTGGGCGAGGAAGGAGGCGTTGTCCGGCCACGTCAGCCATCGATCGTGCAGGAGGCAATCCGTGCCGAGGACCACGACCGTTCCCGAACCGAGGTCGAGCGATCCGGCGATCGGCTCGCCGTGCTCGGCCCACGCGAGCGGTTGCCCGGGGGTGTGGACGGGCCGTACTCGGTCCAGGTGGAGGTGGGTGCCGATCGGAGTCGTGGCGCGGACGCGGGTGTCGGCCAGGAGCGGGTTGTCCTGGGAGATCCCGACCAGCTCGGCCCCGACGGTGCAACGCCCGAAGCGTCGCAGCGCTGCGAGGTGGTGATCGGGGGCATCGGCGCTCACTGCGATGATGAGTCGCCCACCCGCCATGACGTGGGTGTGGAGTTGGTCGAGCAGCGCCTCGGAGACTGCCCCGTTGCCGAGCCGGAGGACCGGGGTGCCGGCTCCGCCGTCCCCGGTCGGGGAGGTGGGGTCGATGACCCGGCCTCCCAGGGCGGACACCGCGTCGCGTCCCGAGATCACTGTCGTGGTCGTTCTCGACATCGTGGACGCCCCCTCATGTCTGGTCGAATCGTTCCATCAGTGTACACATTCGGTCGAAGTGTTCCGGAGCTTCCGTGCGGTGCTCCGAAGCCGATGTCCTGTCGCTCGAGTCGCCCTGCTCCGGGGAGGGGAGCGATGAGCTACCGTGCGCTCGATGGAGGTCGCTGCGCGCATCGCCAATGCCCGCGACGTCCTCACCAAGGCCGAACGACGAGTGGCGGAAGTCGTGCTGCAACGCCCGCAGGCCATTGCGTTCGGCACCGTCGCGGAGCTCGCCAATCAATCGGGTGCAGGCGCCGCGACCGTGGTCCGCCTGGCGGGCAAGCTCGGGTTCGACGGCTTCACCGGGCTCCAGGCCGCCGTGCAGGCCGAACTCGAGGGGCGGCTGCGGCCGGCCGCGGAACGCATCCGTCAGGCCCGTGACGACGACGTGGTCGAGCGAGCGATGCCCCGCGAAACGGGCAACGTGCACGAGACGCTCGAAGCGGTCGATCGCGTTGTCCTCGCGGCATCGCTCGCCCTGCTCGCCGACCCCGCGAGGCGGGTGCGGGTGGTGTCGGGTGAGGCGACGCGGGGGATCGCCATCCAGGCGGTGGGCATGTTGGCCAGCCTCCGGCCCGACGTCGACCTGCTCGACGGCAACCCCGTGGCGGTTGCGGCCGCATTGGCGAGCACCCGGCCCAATGACGTGCTCGTCGCCATCGACGTGCGGCGCTATGAATCGTGGGTCGTCGACGCGTGCGAAGCGTTCACCGATCGCCAAGGGATGCTGGTCGCACTCACCGACAGTCGGCTGTCACCGCTCGCCGCGCGTGCCGCGTGCTGCTTCGTGGTGGCAGCAGAGGGGAGTGGCCCGTTCGACAGCCATGTCGGGACCTTGGCGCTGCTCAACGTGCTCGCGGCCGGGGTCGCGGAGTCGCTGCGCGACGTGGCCACCCGTCGGCTCGACGCCATCGAACAATCGTGGCGGGCCGCCGGAGTGCTGCTGGATCGATGATTCGTGCCGTGAAGTCGTGACGGACTCTTGATGCGGGCGAGAGCCTGGCGGGGGAGCGAGTGGCGCATACTGCCACCGTGGCGGTGTTGACGGCTCCGGTGCGCGCGTCCGGTATCGGGGTGGTCGGGCCTGCCGCGCCGCTCGAGGTTCGCCCCCTCGATGGGCTCTACGGCGCGGCCGTCCTCGCGTACGTCGCGTCGGTGCTGGCCGTCCCGGGCCTGGAGGGCGGATGGATCGGGCGCGAGGTGCTCTTCGCGCTCGTGGGCGCCAGCTTCGTGGGTGCCTTGACCGATCCGAACCGCCGTCGAGCGGCGCGTCGCGCCGTCCTGGTGGCCGGCGGGCAGGTCGTTGCGCTGGTGGTCGTGCTCGGTCTGGACCGGTACGCGAGCCAGAGCGAGCTCACGGGAAGGGTACGTCGCACGGTCGGTTCCGCCGCGCCGCCGGTGATCCTCAACGGCTCGGGGTTCGACGCGTTGTGGCCCGTTGTCGCGGTCGCCCAGTTCGGTCTCGCGGTCGCGTTGTTCCTGCGGGTCACTCGACGCTGGCCGACGGTCTGGCGGACGCGAGCACTCGGCGCAGCCGCGCTGGGAGTGATCGCCGCTCGGTGGATGTGGGTCGAAGCCGACGGCAGCCGGTTGGCCGCCGGGGCGCTGGCGTGGTTCCGTGCCGACGGCCTGATCATCGGTGCCGCCGGCGCGTTGCTCGCCAGCCGCGTGCGGGGAGTGGACCGGGAGCGGCTGCAGCTGTGGTCGCTCGTGGCCGCCGTGTGGATCGTCGGCGCAGTGGTGGTGCTCCCATCGCTGGACCGATGGGTGCAACCGAATCAGTTGTTGGCGCTCCCGATCGCAGCCGGCGCGGCCGTCGTGCTGATCTACGCCTTTGAGCTGAGCGCCACGCCTCGCTGGCTCGACCGAGGACTTCCGGGCCGGGCGCTGCGCTTCGTCGGCCGGCGGTGGATGGCGCTCGCGCTCGTGTGCCATCCGGTCGGCGTCACGATCGCGGCGGGCGGACGCGAGGGCTGGCAGGGCTGGCCGATGTTCGCCGGGCAGCTGGCATTCGTGGCGTTCGCCGGGTGGGCGAGCTTCGAACTCGTCGAACGGCCGCTCGGCGCCCTGGCCACGAGGTGGGAGCGTCGTGGGGTCCAGGCGACGGGGTGACAGGTCGGTCATCTCCGCCCGCCGCCCGGCTCGTTCCGCCGATAATCATCGTTATGTCACAACGAGGTCGGCCCGGATGATCAGGGAGCGATGACGACTCGATCGGTGCTCCCCCGACCGAACGTCTCGGGTGCGTAGATCTCCTCCGCCCGTGTGGGTGGGGCGACGAACGTTCCTGGGGTGGTTGCCCGGGCCACGTAGGTGTAGTCGTACGATCCGGCGGGCAACCAGGCGGCGAACGCCTCGGCACGATCGTCACGCTGGTTCTGGTGGTCGAACCACGTGGGCATCCACCACGACCAGTCGTCGCCGCCGTCGGGCAGCAGCGCCGGATCGTCGGGAACGTCGGGGGTGGTGGCCAATGCCGGGTTCAGGATCTCGAGCCCAGCCGGCAGCGGGTCGATCAGGGCGGCGTGGGTGCGCTGGCTCTCGGCCACCATCGTGAGCCGGACCCGGACCCGCGCCCCCGCCTTGATCCGCCACGTGCCGTCGTCGTCGCGTGCCACATCGGCGGGATCATCGACCGCCTCGTAGATGCGATCCACCACGAACCCGCGGTCGAGTGGATCGAGCGTCAGGTCATCGGGGGCCGTGCGCAGGCCGAGCCGGTAGTAGAGCCGGCCACTCCCCTGTTTGCTCACCACGATGTCGGTGTCGCCGGTGGCGATCAGCTCGGCAGTCGGCACCGTGATGCGCACCCGGTCGGTCGATCGTCCGACGAAGGACTGGTCGCCGGCGAAGCGCTCGCCGAGCCAGATCCGGGCGACGAAATCGGGCGTCTGGGCCTCGTAGGTCTCGAAGTACCGGTGCAGGGCGAGCAGGATGAACGCGTTCTCCTGGACGTTGTCCCACCGGCCCTTGGTCTGGCCGCCGAGCAGCCCGGCGACCACCTTCGGGATGAGGTCGCTGTCGGGACGCTCGGCGATGAGCGCGTCGAGCACGATGCCGTCGGTCCGACGATCGGAGTGCAGCAACACGTAAGCGTCGTCGCCGTAGCTGGTGGCGAAGTTGGCGGCGCCCGCAGTCTCGACGGCTCGGTTCGAGAACAGCCGGGCCATCTCGTCGCTGGTCGCCGGGTCGGCGATCACCGGCCAGAGCCAGGCCACGGCATCGAGCTGGAGCTCCTCGCCCCGACGGTCCCAGATCTCCTGCGCCTTGCCCGGATCGGCGTCCCCCGCCAGGTTCCTGACGTGCAGGGCGTAGGCGCTGAGGCTGTCGCGGATCTCCTCGCTGTACTCGGACGGGTAGTACTGCTCGATGCTCGAGAGGTAGCCGAGCGCCATCGCGAGGGTCTGCTCGGGCACCGTGTAGCCCTGCCCGCGGGCCAGCACGAGGGCGTGGGTGGCCTGGATCGAGTTGAACGGCTCGGACTTGCGGAACTGGGCCCAGAAGGGGAACCCGCCGTCGCCGTTCTGCAATGCCGTCAATCGCGCGATGTCGTCGCTCACGGCGCGGTCGAGTTCCTCGGCGCTCGGCAAGCCCTCGGCGGAGAACGCTTCGAGGACGTCGCGCAGCGCTGCGATCGCCATGATCCGACCCGCCAGCGCGTCGGAGCTCCGGTACGGGTACTCGCTCAGGTAGAGCACGGCGTCGGTCAACGCCTGCAGCGATGTCGACGACGTCGTGATCTCCAGGCCCCCGAACTGCGGGATCACCCCGATGGGGGCCAACACCGGTTGCACCGTCGCTCCCTCGTCGAGCACCCCGTAGGTGGCGAACGCCTCAGCCGTCGACGGGTTGTACACCGGGAGCTCGACGACCGCAGCGTCGGCGTCGTCGCCGCTGATTCCGGCCACCCGGAAACGGGCGGTGCCCGCGGCCTCGGCGCCGACCGGGAATCGGACCTCGACCCGGTCGTTGGCCGCCAGGGTGACGCGGCGCCCGGCCGGCCCGTCGAGCCGGAGGTTCGCGGTCTGCAGCACGACGTCGACCTCCATGGGTTGATCGGTCTGGTTCTGCACCACGACGGGGAGCTCGAAGCTGTCACCGAAGTTGGCGAACCGCGGCGCCGAGGGACGCACCATCAGTGGGAGCCGGGCCGTGATGTTGGCCTGGACCGACCCGAAGCGATCATTCCCGGCGCCGGCCACCACCATGACCCGATAGCGGGTCAGGTTGTCGGGCAGTGGCACGTCGACGGACGCTCGCCCCGAGGTGTCGGTGATCACGGTCGGCTCGAACACCGCCAGAGCGGCGAAGTCGGTCCGCTCCGCGATCGGACTACCACTTGCTTCCCCGCTGCGGCTGGCCTGGACGCTGTCGTTGCTGGCGTCGGCCGACACTTCGGCGGGCGCCGCCGGGTCCTCACCGGAGCCGGCGCCATCGGCCGAAGCCGCCGCTGTGGTTTCCGACGCAGCTTCCTCCTCTTGCACCAACGTGTCGGGATTCGCCAACTCGATGGTTTGACGGCCGTAGCGCACCGAGAGGTTGGACGAGAGCCGGCCGTAGAAGACCTCGAGGGGGTCGGGCATGGTGTACCCGCCGACGGCCAACACCGCCTCGTCGACGACCACCACCGAGAACTCGGCGCCCTCGACCGGGTTCCCGTCGGGGCCCGCCACCGTGACGTCGAGCGTCGTGGACGAACCGGGTTCCAGCACCTCGGCGCCCGGTACGGCGGTCACGGTCAGGGTCCGCGTCGCCGTCGACACCGGCAGTGTGATCGATCCGGTGGCGTAGGCCGGTCGCTTCGGGGCGTCGACGAGCTCGGTGCCGTCGTCGGCGAGGCGCCCGGCCGCCCCGACGAGTTCCATCGTGACGTCGACGTTCGGTACCGAATCCTCGGTGATCGGGATCTCCACGACCGCCGAGCCGTCGGTCGACGTGAATCGCACCGTGTCCGAGATGCCGCCGTGGGAGATCACCGCGATCCCCTCCCCCTCGAACGGTGCCTGCACGAGGAGCGACGCGGTGGTGCCGACCTCGTAGCGCTCCTGATCAGGGACGATGGTGAGGGCCTCTTGCTCGACGTTCCGGCTCGGTTGCTCGTCGCCGCCGCTCACCCACGCGGTGAGCTCGGTCCGGTTGCTCCCACCGGTGTCGTCGGTGATGACGGCCCGCATCCGGTAGGTCCCGCCCACTGAGGTGTCGAACTCGCACGGGACCGGCTCGGCGGCCGAGACCACCTCGCAGTTCTGCGGGTCGATCTCCTCCTCGGTCCAGGTTCCGTTGACGTACCTCGAGTGCAGGCGGGCCGCCACGACCGTCAACGTCCGGTCGGCGACGGCCGCCCCATCGATGTCGGTGGCGATCACCTCGATCCGGAGGGGATCGCCCTGCCTGACGAAGGCCCGGTCGCTGCGCAGCCCGACATAGAGCTCGGCGGGATGCACGAGCAGATCCGTCTGGGCCGCCCAGGTCTGGCGATTCACATCGGTGACGGCGGCCTGGCTCGACACCGTCACGGGTAGATCGGGGCGGGCACCGTCGCTGCCGACGAAGTCGATCTGCAGGTAGTGCGAGCCGTTCGCGTCGGTGGTGCCGACGAACTCCTCGACCTCGACCTCGGGCGCGATCCCCGGCCCACAGCACGGTTCGCTGGAGTCGATCGCGGAGTAGCCACCGAGGGCGACGGCGTCACCGCCACCGAAGTCCGAGATCCACCACGGGATCCACGTGCCGAAGCTGAACTCATCCCACCCCGGCGGCGAGTACGACGCGTCGGTGGTGGTGACCTGCCAGGCCACTGGCGCGGCGCCCAACGGACCCCCGGCGTAGTAGTTCGCATCGACCGCGACCGTGGCCGGACGGTCGCTCACGTAGGGCCCAGGCGTTTCCGGGCGGGCGGTGACCTCGAACTCCGGGCGGCGAAATTCCTGGATCTGGAAGCCGTGGCTGTAGCCGTTGTACGACAGTCCGGGGACGCCGTTCAGCGCCATCTCCACCGACGCGTAGCCCAGATTGGCACCGTCGGGCAGCTCGAAGGAAAGGTCGAATCCGCCGAGCTCCGTCAGGGTCGCGGTTCCCGTCGTCAACTCGACGTACTGCGGATCGCGAACGGTGTAGGCGACGGTGGCACCGGCATCAGGCAGGACCAGGCGGCTCTCCCCGCTCGAGGTCAGCCGTCGGATCCACCCCTTCATCGAGACCGTCTCACCCGGCCGGTAGATCTGACGGTCGTCGAAGACGTACCAGCGCGGTTCGTCGGCGACCGGGAACTGTTGGAAGAGCTCGCCGTAGAAGCCCGCCGGCAGCAGCGCGGAGTCGTCGCCGAGCCGGGCCACCAGGATCGGGTCGCCGCGTTCGGCGAGGGCGACGGTGGTCAGGCCATCGCTGCCCGTCTTCGAGGCGGCTTCGCCCTCGAAGCCCACTTCCACGCCGGAGAGCGGTGCCCCGGTGCGCAGGTCGGTGGTCCACGCCAGCAGATCGTCGGGGTCGGTGAACGCGTCGAGCCCGATCGCGGTGGACTGCACCCACGTGATCGTGGGCCGGTTCGACCAGTAGAGATCATTGCTGCGCGGATAGGGATCGGTGAGCTCGACGAGGACCACCACATGGCCGGGCCGACCGTCGAGTGCCGCGCTCAGATCGAGCGAGGTCTCGACCAAGCGGTCGTCGCCGTCGTCGATCCCGACGACCTCGTCGGACACCTCGTCCCAGTCGGGCAGATCGACAGCGTCGTCGCCGTTCAGCACCGAGTCGTAGAAGTACCGCTGATAGTCGTCCCAATCATCGGGGGTGACCGAGAACATCCGGACTCGGAGCTCGTCGTGGTTGACGGTGCGCACGGCCAGGGTGTCGCCATCGGCGAGAGGATCCAGGGTGGTCAGCGCGCTCGCCAACTGGTCGAGTCGCGGTGCGGCCGAGCCGATCTCGAACGGAACGGCCACGTCCTCCCCCAGCGTCTGGCCGAACACGTCGGTCAATCCGGCAGGAAGCGTCACCGTGTACGTGGTCCTGGCAACAGTGGCGCCCAAGATGGAGATCGACGTCGAGCCGAATTCGGAGCTGACGACCATGCCCGGAACCGCCGGTTCGACCCCGATCGCGGCGGGGTCGACCGTTCCGGCGAGGAGCGGGTTCGACAGCCAGATCACCAGTGGCGACCCTGGCGGGCAATCGTTGCCGGAGTGGCAACTCCGCTCCTTCACGGTGAGCGGGGGGTAGGTCCGGGCCTCGAACTCCTGGGCGTCGGGGGTGACGGCCGGCCCTTCGGCCGACGGTGTTCCCGGACCTATCGCGATGTCGAGCGTGGCATCGGCGGGCAGGGGTTCGACCGGCCGAAAGGCGAGCCAGCGGCCCTCGGGTGCCCGCTGGGTCGCGGCTCGTGCCGCATCGTCGGCCTCGATCTCCTCGGCCGTCGCGAGGCGCAGTTCGCGCCGATCCCCGCCTGCGTCGAGTGAGATCGTGGCGAGCACGGCTGCCGGATCGATGCGCTGGTCGAACATCGCGACGAACGTGGGCTCGAGCGGCAGACTCTCCCCTTGCGGCGTGAACGACAGCACCTGCGCCGGCGGGGTCGAGAACTCGAACGACACTTCCTCGGCGAGCGCGCCGCCGGTGGCCGAGGTCGTGCCGGCCGGCACCGCGACGCGGTAGTCGGTGGCCATCGGGAGCCGGTCGATCGTGTCGGAGCTGGCGTCGAAGCGAAGCGTGCGAGTGCCGATCCACTGCCACTCGCCGGTCAACTCGGGACTGATCGTGGCCGGTACGGCAGCCGCCGCGACTTGTCCCACCGTGCCGAGGGGCACCATCGGCTGATCGAAGGTGATGGTGACGAATGGGGCGATTCGGACCTCGCCTTCCGGCTGGAACCGCACCACCGACAGGGGACCCGTCGGCACGTCGTCGGGCGCAGTCGATTCCGCCGCAGGGAATGCCACTTCCACCGTTGCCCCGGCGCGTGGCGGAGCGAGCGACTCGGCCGGCCAGGAGAACTCCTCGGCGAGTTCGCGATCGGCCGACCACTCGGGCAGCCGGGCGATCACCGCAGCGACCGCATCGGCGTCGAGGGTCTCCCCCTCGACCACTTCCACCACGTCGTCGGTCGGGGCGACGGGCTGGCCCTGGCTCAAGCGCAGACCGAGCGTCGCCCGGGTCGGGGCCGGCCCACCGGGCTCGCCGGTGCCGGTGCCGTTGCCGTCCGGGCTGCTGTCCTCCACCGCGGTCGTGGTGGTCGACTCCGGGGCGGCGCCGTCGTCGCCGGATGTGCACGCGGCGATCAGGGCGATGGCGAGCAACCCGGCCAAGGCTTGCCGGCCCCGCCGGAGCCCGCCCGCTGCGTTCCTCCCAATCCGCGCCGTCCCCATCGCGACATCCTCCCACTCGCTGCCGAGCTCGATGACTCCCCTGTTCGACGTCGGCGCAGCCCCGTTCGGTTCCCGGCTCCTCGTCCCCATCCGTCGATAGCGTGGCGACCCATGTCGAAGGTCTTGACCAGCCTGCCCGTCGGCGAACGAGTGGGCATCGCGTTCTCCGGAGGGCTCGATACCTCCGCAGCCGTTGCGTGGATGCGGGAGAAGGGCGCCATTCCCTTCACGTACACCGCCGATCTCGGCCAGTACGACGAACCCGATCTGCCGGGTGTCCCCGATCGGGCCAAGGCCTATGGCGCCGAGGCCGCTCGGCTCGTCGACTGTCGCGAGGAGCTCGTCCACGAGGGTCTGGTCGCACTGCAGTGCGGAGCGTTCCACATCACGACGGCCGGCAAGACCTACTTCAACACCACGCCGCTCGGCCGCGCCGTCACCGGCACCCTGCTGGTGCGGGCGATGCATTCCGACGGGGTCGACGTGTGGGGCGACGGTTCCACCTACAAGGGCAACGACATCGAGCGCTTCTACCGGTACGGGCTGCTGGTGAACCCGGCCCTGCGGATCTACAAGCCGTGGCTGGACCAGATGTTCGTCGACGAGCTCGGTGGGCGGGCCGAGATGAGCGAATGGCTCACCTCACGCGGGCTTCCCTACCGCGACAGCAAGGAGAAGGCGTACTCGACCGACGCCAACATCTGGGGGGCCACTCACGAGGCGAAGTCGCTCGAGGAGCTGAGCACCGGGATGGACATCGTCGAGCCGATCATGGGCGCCGCGCACTACCGCGCCGATGTGGTGATCGAACCCGAGGTCGTCACGATCGAGTTCGCCGAGGGCTGGCCCGTGGCCATCAACGGCGAGTCGTTCCCGATCGCGGTCGCGCTCGTGACGAAGGCCAACGAGATCGGTGGCCGCCACGGGTTGGGGATGAGCGACCAGATCGAGAATCGCATCATCGAGGCCAAGAGCCGCGGCATCTATGAAGGACCCGGCCTGGCGTTGCTCCACATCGCCTACGAGCGGCTCGTGACCGCCATCCACAACGAGGGCACGATCGAGAACTACCGCACGATGGGGCGCCGGCTTGGCCGCTTGCTGTACGAGGGCCGGTGGTTCGACCCCCAGTCGCTCATGCTGCGCGAGCCCTTGCTGCGCTGGGTCGGTTCGGCCGTCACCGGCGAGGTCACGGTCCGGCTCCGCCGCGGCGACGACTACTCGCTCCTCGACACCACGGGCCCCCACCTCACCTACGCACCGGAGCGGCTGAGCATGGAAAAGGTCGAGGGCTCGGCATTCGGGCCACTCGACCGGATCGGCCAGCTGACGATGCGGAACCTCGACATCGACGACTCCCGGGCCAAGCTCGATCTGTACCGCAAGGTCGGGCGCGCTGTCGGGCGCAGATGTCCCGCAACTCGACGCCCCGACCTGACCGCCCCGCGGCCCGATCAATGCTCCCAGATTCAGGCCCCGAACGGGCCGGGGATCACGGCAGGTCGCGCGACAGGTCGTACGCGGGCCAGGAAGCGAGCGGCACCGTCGCCAGCGCAGCGTCCATCGTCGCCAGCAGCACGTTCTGATGGTCCGAGATCTTGCCGTTCAACATGATCGACCAGGTGATGCCGTTGGACTCGTGCACGGTCATCGTGCGCGACCCTTCCAGCGCCCCGGTGTGCCCGAACGCACTCCCCCGCCGGTAGTTGAGCAGCGCAAGGCCGTACCACGTGAGGTCGTCGCCCCGGTCGGTGCTCGGCCGGCTGCGCATCTGGGCGAGCTGGGTCTCGGTCAGCAGATCGAACCCCGGCTTGTCGGCGTCGAGTCCGTCGATCATCCGCACCACATCGACGGGCGTCCCCATCCACGCCCCGGCGGCGCCGATCGACTCCATGAACCATCCGCCCCCCTTTGCCGTGGGCGCCGGCGTCACGTGGGCGACATCGAGGGGTTGGCGTTCGTAGGTTCGTCCGATGTACATGTCGGTCACGCCTCGCGGGAGCTGCACGAGCTCGCGTACGACCTGTTGCCAGGGCTTGCCGGTCGCCTGTTCGATCACGAGTCCGAGCAGGCAGAAGTTCACGTTTGCGTACGAGTAGTACGTCCCCGGATCCCACGAGAGCGGCCGGGCCATGGTCCAGCGGGCAGCCGCCTCGCAGCTCGTGGGACCCGCAGATCCGAACGAATCGAGGACCTCGACGGCGTCGTCGAAGAACGGGTCGGGTCCGGCCGGGATGCCTGACGTGTGGCCGAGGAGCTGACGCACCGTGATCGACCGGGCGCGTGCGTCAGCGCCCGCCGGGAGGGGGAGGCGACCGTCGAGGAGTGGCCAGACGCGCTGGTCGAGCTTGAGCGTGCCGGCGGTGATGAGGCGCTGGACGGTCGCGCCGGTGAGCACCTTGGAGATGCTGGCGATGCGGAAGTGGTGCTCGACGCGCATCGGTTCGCCCGTGGTGACGTCGGCCGTTCCGTAGGCCCGGGCATAGACGACACGACCGTCCTTGGCCACCGCGACCGACGCGCCGGGCACGGCGAGAAAGGTGAGGAACTCGGCGATCTTCTGGTCGAACGCCGCGATCGGTGTGCCACCCTGGGCGGTGGGTTCGGTGGGCGCGACGCCGGGATCGGGCGGAGCCGGGGTGCCGAGGAAGAAGCCGGCCACGTCGATGATCACGTCGGTGCGTGCCGAGGGGCGCACACTGATCCGGGCATCGACACCGAGGGGGACCAACCCGAACGCAGCAATCGACTGTCCCGGCCCATCGGCGTTGACGTTCGACGTTTCGGGGCGCTGGGTGCGAGCCGGGTACGCCGAGAGGTACAGCCCTGCCGAAGTGCCGGTCAACGTCAGGTTGGCCGCCACCATCGACACCTGGGTGGCCGACACGCCGTTCGGGAGCGTGAGGGCCACATCGGCCCGATACCCGCCGAGCAGCGCGCCTCGGGTACCGGGCTGGCGGGTGTCGAGTTGGCGATCAGGACCCACCGCGACGAACAGGCCGACATTCGACGAGGCGGCCCCGGCACCGGTGACGTAGCCGACCACATCGACCAGCAGGTGGGTCGTGGACTCGGCGAACAGGCTGATCCGACCGGATGCCCCGACCGGCACCAGCGCGAGATTTGCGACGGTGGCGCCTGCGGTCGGGACGTTGAGCGTGGAGACCTCGGGACGTTGCTGGCCCTGAGGCCACACCGTCACATATCCGGCCGCGCCCGGGTCGACCGCGGTGACGGTGACGGCAACTGCTGTCGCCCCGGCGGGCACTTCTGCGGCGCCGATGACGGCGAGCTCACGGGCTTGACCAGCCCCGACGGGTGCCCCGGAGCGCGTGTCGAGCAGGCGGGTCGGGGTCAGTGGCACGAGCCGCCCCGCAGACGTGGTCCCGGCGGTCGCCACGAACACGCCGGCGACGTCGACGAGGAGGTCGGTGGTCATCGACGGGGAAAGGGTGAACCGGCCGTCCGCCGCCACGGGCACGATCGCGAAGTTCGCAACTGTGACCCCCGGCGCCGAGACGTTCACGTTGGAGACCTCGGGTCGAGCACCGCTGGTGGGCCACGCAGTGACGAAGCCCGGACCGGAGGCGCCCACCGACGTGATCGTCACGGCAACGGCCACCTTGGTCCCGCTGGGTAGCCCGGCGAGGTCATCGATGTCGATGTCGATCGATGTGTCGGCGGCGACGGCGCCGAAGGGACCGATGTCGGCTCGGCGGGTGTCGACGATCCGCACCGGCGCGACCGGGACGAAGCGGGCCGTCGTGGAGGCGTTCGCCGCGGGGGCCGGAGCGGCAGCCGAGACACTCGCCCGAATGGGACCCATCGGACCGGGACCCACCGGAGCCACGACGACACCCAACACCACGATGACGAGGGCAACGGCGACGAGGACGACCGTGGCGAGAACGGCCGCGGCGAGGTGCGAGCGAGCGTTCCGGTCCCCCATCGAGCCGAGGTTAGAACGGTGCACCGGCCCCAAGACGTCGGGCCTACAGTCCGGCGATGGCGATTCCCGCAACTGGCCGCGCCCCCGCCGACATCCTCGCCGAGCTCGAAGCGCTCCGAACCGGCGACGTGCAATGGAAATCGGGCCGGGCGTTCACCCTCGCCTACTTCGCCGGGGCCGAGGTCCACGATCTCGCCGAGACCGTCTTCGGATCGTTCATGAGCGACAACGCGCTCAACACTGATGCGTTCCCGTCGTTGCGCCGGATCCAGGCCGACGTGGTCGACATCGTCAACGGCTGGGTACGAGGCGGCCCCGAGGCCGCCGGCTTCATGACCTCGGGCGGGACCGAGAGCATCCTCCTCGCGGTCAAGGCGGCCAGGGAACGCGGCAAGGCGGAGCGCGGGGTGACCCGCCCGAACATCGTGCTGCCGGCCTCGGCGCACGCCGCGTTCGAGAAGGGGGCGTACTACTTCGGGCTCGAGAGCCGCCGCGTCGCCGTCGGACCCGATTGGCGGGCCGATCCCGCCGCCATGGCCGACGCCATCGACGACGACACCGTGCTGGTGGCGGCATCGGCGCCCCAGTACCCGCAGGGGGTGATCGACCCGGTTCCGGCCATCGCCGCCCTCGCTGCGGGGCGTGACATCAACTGCCACGTCGATGCATGCATGGGTGGCGTCACGCTCCCCCACCTCGAGCGGCTCGGTGAGCCGATCCCACCGTGGAACTTCGCCGTGGAGGGTGTGACCTCGATGTCGATCGACCTCCACAAGTTCGGGTACACGGGCAAGGGCGCCTCGGTGATCCTGCACCGCTCGAAGTCGTTGCGTCGGTACCAGACCTTCATCACCGACAACTGGCTCGGCGGTGTCTACGGCTCGTCGGGGATCCTCGGGACCAAGAGCGGGGCGCCGATGGCTGCGGCGTGGGCCGTGCTCCAGGCGATCGGCGACGACGGCTACCTGCGGCTCACGGCCCAGGCGCGGGCAGCCTGCAAGGAACTCGCCGCCGGCATCGCGGAGATCTCCGAGCTGACGGTTCGGGCGGCCCCCGACGCCACGTTGCTCGCATTCGGCGCCACTGATCCCGAATCGCTGAGCGTGTTCGCCGTCGCCGACGTCCTGTGGCGCCACGGCTGGTACCTCGATCGCCAGGGCCCACCCGACTCGCTGCACTGCACCGTGAACGCCGTGCACGACGGTGTCGTTCCCGATTTTCTCGCCGCCCTGCGGTCCGCCGTCGACGAAGTCGCCACCACCGCCCGAACCGGCGACCGGGGGGCCTACGGAACCGTCGAGTAGGTCGAGGCGTTCGTCGAGGCTCGTTGCGCGGCCCGATGAACGCTCAGCGGCCGCGTCGCTGGGCGTTCGGCGAGGCGCCGCGTCTGACGATCGGGGGTTCGCGGATCCGCACGCGATCGGACGTGATCAGCACTGGTCCGCCATCCGGTCTTCCTCGCCGGGATGGCCCTCACACCGCTGATGCTGTGGGCCGCGACGCTCGCCGATGATGGATTGTCCGGGGGCCATTGCGGCGGCTGTCACCAGCGACTGGGATCGGTCCGAGACGTGTCGCCCGACGACGTACGAGGTTCTGAATGCGACTGGGACCAAAGCCACTGTTCGAAACGATGGTTCGGACGAAGCTTGCACACACAACACTTGATCGGAGGAAATGACATGAGACTTCGAACAGCGAGCAGCCTCCTTCTCGGCCTCGTCGTCATGGGTGTGGCGTGCGGGAGCGATGACGACTCCTCGGCGAGCGGCTCAGCCAGCGAGATGATGCCGGCGGCCAGCAAGTGCGAGGCCGAAGGTACGGTCGATACGGCTTTCGACAGCGAGGCCGTCATCGACCTCGGGGAATGGTTCGTGCGCGCCCCGAATGCCTCCCTTACAAAGGGCACTGTCAAGGTGATCGCGAACAACAGCGGCGGCGACACTCATGAACTCGTCATCGTCCGTGGCGTGAGTCCTGATGAACTGACCGTTGTCGACGGCAAGGTCGATGAGGATGTGCTCCCCGCGGGCGCGTTCATCGGCGAGATCGAGTCCTTCGATGCCCGGAGTTCGTGCGACGCCGTCTTCGAACTCGATGCGGGTTCGTATTCGCTGTTCTGCAACATCGTCGAAACCGAGGACGATGGTTCGATCGAGAGCCATTTCGAAGAAGGCATGGTGACCGTCGTCGAAGTGAGCTGATCGAACTGAGCACCCGGGTCCCGCACCCGAGCGGCACCCTCACCCTCGATCGCGGCGACGGCTATCCGAAGGTCCGCCGTCAGCTCTACGCCCGCAGACTGCTCGAGTTGGGCATCCGACGCCGAGGCACGAAACCGGCGCCAGGCACCCCCACCACGGCTCACGCTCGGGCTGCACTGGATCGTGATGGAGGACCCCCAACTGAACGCCCATCCGCTCAAGTCCTCAGCGTTTGTTCGACCGTGCCCGGGGCCCCCGGGCACGATCGAACAAACGCGGTGTTCCGGGCGGGAGACCTGGGTGGTGTTCCGGGCCGGGCTCGGTGGGGCCGAGCTGCTAGGAACGCCCCATGGCACCGACCTGGCCTCTTCGTTTCGGGATCTTCCTCCCACCCATGCACCGCACCGGGGTGAACCCCACGTTGGCGCTGCAACGCGACCTCCAGCTGATGGAGCACCTCGACCAGCTCGGCTACCACGAGGCCTGGATCGGTGAGCACCACTCGGCTGGCTCGGAGCTGATCGCTTCACCCGAAGTGTTCATCGCCGCCGCGGCCGAACGCACCCGGCGGATCAAGCTCGGGACCGGTGTGAGCTCCCTCCCCTACCACCACCCGTTGATCCTGGCTGACCGCATCGTGATGCTCGATCACCTCACGCAGGGTCGGATGATGTTCGGTGTCGGTCCGGGCCAGCTCGTGTCCGACGCAGCCATGCTGGGCATCGATCCCCAGACCCAACGGCCCCGCATGGAGCAGGCCTTCGAGGTGATCATGCGGTTGTTCCGCGGCGAGATCGTGACCGAGCGGACCGACTGGTTCGTGTGCGAGGAAGCGGTGCTCCAGCTCAAGCCGTACTCCGACTTCGACATCGCGGTGGCCGCCACGATCTCACCGTCGGGCTCGAAGGTGGCGGGGCGCCACGGGGTCGGGATGCTCACGATCGCCGCCACCGAACCGGCCGCGTTCCAGATGTTGGACTACAACCTGAAGGTCTGGCAGGAAGAGGCGGCCCGCCACGGCCACGCCGCCGCGCCGCAGAAGTGGCGGCTGATGGGCCCGATGCACATCGCCGAGACGGTGGAGCAGGCCCGCGAGAACTGCAAGTACGGACTGCAATGGGTGTGGGACTACCTGGCCCACATCATCCCGATCGGCGACCCGTCGGCCCCGCCCCCGCCTCGTGACTACGACGACTTCGTCGACTACATGACCGAGTCCGGCCGGATGGTGATCGGGACGCCCGAGATGGCGATCGCCCAGATCGAGCGGCTGCAGGAGAAGACCGGCGGGTTCGGCGCCTACCTGTTCATGGGGGCCGACTTCGCCGACTGGCGCCCCACCTTGCGAAGCTACGAGCTCTTCGCGGAACAGGTGATGCCGCACTTCACCGGCCAGCTCGCGCCCGTGCAGGCGAGTTACGACCGGGTGGTCGGACACGGCTCTCGTTGGGTCGACGCGACACTGACCGCACAGCTGACGGCCATCGCCACCTACGAAGAGGAGCGGGCCGCCCGCGGCTCCGGGTGAGCGCGGTCGAACTCGGGCTCATCGGGGCGGTGGTGTTGCTGGCCGCTTCGATCCAGACAACGGCGGGTTTCGGGTTCTCGCTCACCGCCGTGCCGATGATGGCGCTGTTCACCGAGACGCGCACCGCGAGCATGGTGGCCGCGGTGCTCAGCATGGGGACGAGTGGCTTCCAGGCCTGGCACGGGCGGCGCGACACCGATTGGATCTCGGTGCGCCGACTCTGCCTGGCGGCCGGTCTCGGGTTGCCGTTCGGGCTCGTGATGTTCGATCTGGCGAGTGAAGACACCCTGCGGTTGTTCCTCGGCGCCACCACCCTGCTGATGGTGGTGCTGCTGGCTCGTGGCCTCGACCTGTCGGGTGCCGGGCCGGCGGTCGACTGGGCCGCGGGCGTTGCGGCCGGCGTGCTCAGCACGTCGTTGTCGACCAACGGACCTCCGCTCGTGTTCGTGCTGCAGGGACGCCGGCTCCCCCCGGCCAGGTTCCGGGCTTCGATCACGACGGTGTTCGTGGTCGTGGGCAGCGTTGGCCTGGCCGGGAGGGCGGCGGTCGGTGGGTTCACCCGAGATGTGGGCCAGGCGCTCTTGGTCGCTCCCGTCCCGCTCGCGCTCGGCACCGTGATCGGGTTCCGGCTGCGGCGCCATGTCGACGGCGACCGTTTCACCCGCGTCGTGTTGGTCCTGCTCGCGCTGGCCGCCGCCAGTGCGATCATCGCCGCGCTGTGATCACCGCCGCGCGGTGATCGACCCGGTATCGTCGGAACTGCCGTTCACCCCGGTCGGGAGAGTCTGCGACGCCGCCAGCGTCGAGGGCGCCGAAGGAGCAAGCAATCCCCGGAATCTCTCAGGCCACCGGACCGACCGGGTCAGGCAACGCTGGAAAGCAGGCGGATCACCGTCTCACCGAAGGGGAAAGCCGCGAACCATCGCGGTGAAGCTCTCAGGTCCCATGGACAGCGGGGGAACCAATCCGATCCGGAGGTTCCCGTGCACCGACCCCTCAGCGACCTGTTCGACGACACCGAGTTCGTCGGTCGCCACATCGGGCCCACGACTGCCGACCATGAGGCGATGCTCGCGGCGATCGGCGTCGCGAGCCTCGAGGAGCTCCTCGATCAGGTCGTGCCGGCCGACATCCGGATGACCGAGCCACTCGCCCTGCCGTCGCCGCGTTCGGAGACCGACGTGCTCGACGAGCTGCGCGCCATCGCCGCCCGGAACCAAGTCGTCACCAGCCTCATCGGACAGGGGTACTCGGGAACCATCACGCCTCCCGTCATCGTTCGCAACGTGTTGCAGAGCCCGGCGTGGTACACGGCGTACACGCCGTACCAGCCCGAGATCAGCCAGGGCCGGCTCGAGGCGCTGCTCAACTTCCAGACGATGGTCGCCGAGCTCACGGGGATGGACCTCGCGAACGCCTCGATGCTCGACGAAGCCACGGCGGCAGCGGAGGCGATGGCCATGGCCCATCGCGTGGCTCGCTCCGACCGTCGGCGGTTCTTCGTCGATGCCGATACCCATCCGCAGACGATCGCCGTGCTCGCAACCAGAGCCGAGCCGATCGGGCTGCAGCTCGAGGTCGGACCGCTCGACGCACTCGATCCTGCCACGTGTTTCGGCGCGCTGATCTCGCATCCCGGCTCGACCGGCGCGATCCGCGACATCGGTCCCGTCATCCAGGCGATCCGCGAGACGGGCGGTATCTCGGTGGTCACGACCGATCTGTTGGCGTGCGTGCTGATCACCCCTCCCGGTGAGCTCGGCGCCGACATCGTGGTGGGCAGCGCCCAGCGATTCGGAGTGCCGATGGGGTTCGGTGGTCCGCATGCCGGGTTCCTCGCCGTCCGCGAGGCCCATGCGCCGCGCCCTGCCCGGCCGGCTCGTCGGCGTGAGCACCGACACTGCCGGCCGGCCGGCCATGCGGCTCGCGCTGCAGACCCGCGAACAGCACATCCGCCGGGAGAAGGCGACATCGAACATCTGCACCGCGCAGGTGCTGCTCGCCAACATCGCTGGCCTCTACGCGGCGTACCACGGCCCCGACGGGCTCGGGCGCATCGCGAGTCGGGTCCATCGCCTGACATCGGTGCTCGCCGCGGGGCTCCAGCGGGGCGCGGGGATCCGGCTCGTCGGCGCCACCTGGTTCGACACGCTGGCGCTCGAAGTCGTCGGCGGGGCGGACGGGGCCTTGGCACGGGGCCTCGCAGTCGGGGTCAACCTCCGGCGGATCGACGACACCCACGTCGGCATCAGTCTCGACGAGACCTCGACGGCGGCCGTGGTCGAAGCCGTGTGGAAGGCGTTCGGTGTCGACGGCCAGACCGTTGCCTCGCTCGATCCCGTGGCCGCCGATGGCATTCCGGCATGGGCCGTGCGCGAGAGCGAGTTCCTGACCCAATCGGTGTTCCACCGTTACCACACCGAGCACGAGATGCTCCGGTACCTGCGCCGCCTCGCCGATCGCGACCTCGCCCTCGACCGCACCATGATCCCCCTCGGTTCGTGCACGATGAAGCTCAACGCGACGTCGGAGATGGAGCCGATCACCTGGCCGGAGTTCGCGGCCTTGCATCCCTTCGCGCCGGCCGACCAGGCAGCCGGCTATGGCCAGCTGATCCGCTCGCTCGAACAGATGCTCGTGACGATCACCGGCTACGACGCGGTGAGCCTCCAACCCAACGCAGGAAGTCAAGGGGAGTTCGCCGGGCTGCTCGCCATCCGTGCCTACCACCGCAGCCGCGGCGATCTCCAGCGCACCGTCTGTCTCATTCCCTCGTCCGCCCACGGCACCAACGCCGCGAGCGCCGTGATGGCCGGCCTGACGGTCACCGTGGTGGCGTGCGACGAGCAGGGCAACGTCGATGTCGCCGATCTCAGAGCGAAGGCGGCCGCCGCCGGTGACCACCTGGCGGCGCTGATGATCACGTACCCATCGACCCACGGTGTGTTCGAAGCGGCGATCGGCGAGCTCTGCGCCATCGTCCACGACCACGGGGGTCAGGTGTACGTCGACGGCGCCAATCTCAACGCCTTGGTCGGGCTCGCCCGACCCGGACGATTCGGGGCCGACGTCAGCCACCTCAACCTCCACAAGACGTTCTGCATCCCCCACGGTGGCGGTGGTCCTGGCGTCGGTCCGATCGGCGTTCGCGCCCACCTCGCCCCGTTCCTCCCCGGTGATCCGCTCGCGCCGCTGGGGAGTCAACCGGTCGGTCCGGTGAGTGCATCGAGATTCGGCTCCGCATCCATCCTGCCCATCAGCTGGGTCTACGTCGCGCTCGATGGGCGCGTCGGGCCTGCGCGACGCGACGGCCACCGCGATCCTGTCGGCGAACTACGTCGCTCGCCGCCTCACCGATGCCTTTCCCGTGCTGTACGCCGGGGCCCGCGGGCATGTCGCCCACGAGTGCATCCTCGACGTCCGCCCGATCACCAAGCAGACCGGTGTCACCGTCGACGACATCGCCAAGCGGTTGATGGACTTCGGCTTCCATGCACCCACGATGAGCTTTCCCGTGGCCGGCACCCTCATGGTCGAGCCCACCGAGAGCGAGTCGAAGCGCGAGCTCGATCGGTTCATCGATGCGATGCTCGCGATCCGGGCCGAGATCGACGACATCGAGGTGGGGCGAGTTGCGGTCGAGGACAGCCCGCTGCGTCATGCGCCCCACACCGCCGAGGACCTGCTCGGCGATTGGGATCGGCAGTACTCGCGCGAAACGGGCGCGTTCCCGGTGCCCGCGTTGCGAGCGGCCAAGTACTTCCCGCCCGTGTCGCGCATCGACGCGGCCTACGGTGATCGCCACCTGATCTGCTCGTGCGAACCGATCGAGGCCTACGCCCAAAAGCCACCGCTCGCTCACGCCTGAGCGCGAGCCTGCGTTCACCGGCGCGGTCACCACCACGCGGTACGGTTCGGCCATGGCAGAGGGCACGGGCAACATCGGCGACCTGTTCGGCATGTTGGGAGGGGCGAATCCGATCACGGCGATCGGCAAGACGGTCGATCAGTTCAAGCGGGCCGTCGAAGATCTGTTGCGGGCCGTCGAGGTGTTCACCGACACCATGGACACGTTGAACAACGTGGCCGGTCGGGTGAACCGGCTGCTCGACTACGTGGAGGAGCCGATCCGAACGATCGTGCCGCAGATCTCGGCAACGGCGCGGCATGCCGACGACATGGTGAATCAGCTCAGGGATCCCATCGAGCGGGTGGCGCCAGTGCTCTCGATGCTGTCCGAAACGTTCAGCGCCGCCTCGATCACCCGGTTCCCCGATCAGCTCGGGGAGTTCCTCGACGTGCTCGGCGATGTGTCGAAGCGCCTCCTGCCGCTCGGCCAGGTGCTCGACTCGGCCGGTGGGATGTGGCGCATGAGCCCCCTACGTAATCTGCTCGGTGCGGCGGGACTCTCCGATGCCTCCCCACCTCCTCCTCCCCCGCCGCCGGGTGCACCCACCGGCGGAGCCGCTCCGAGAGCCGCCGCTCGCGTCGCTCCGTCTGCGCCGTCTGCGCCGGCGAAGACGACTGCGGCGAAGAAGACTGCCGCGAGGAAGGCCCCCGCGAGGAAGGCTGCGGTGAAGCAGGCCGCACCGAGAACGGTCGCAGCGAAGCAGGCTGCTCCGAGAAAGGTCGCTCCGAGGAAGGCTGCTCCGAGGAAGGCCGCTCCGAAGAAGGTCGCGGCGAAGCAGGTCGCGACCAAGCAGGCGGGTGGCGGTCGGGTGGCGGCGAGGCGGAACTGAGCTGGGCTGAGCTCGTGAGGTTCAGGGTCACCACGACACCCCCGAACCCCGCAGGATCGAGTCGGGGCCTCAGCGTTTCGCGACGAACGGCGTCGGCACGATCGAGCCGGCCAGCGCGCTGCCCCGCACATCGATCGTGACGGCCGTGCCCACCTCCACCGAGGACGGGACGAACGCCAGGGCGATGCCGTGCTCGAGCACGGGTGAGAAGTTGCCACTGGTGACGGTGCCGGCCGGCTCGCCGTCGATCAGTACTGCGCAGCCCTCGCGCGGCGGGCGGCGACCAGCGGTGGCGATGCCGCGCAGGATCCGATGCACACCGCGCGCTCGTTCGGCGTCGAGCGCGGCGCGACCCCGGAACTCCGCCTTGGTCCACGATACGACCCAGCCCAAACCGGCTTGCAGCGGCGTGATGCCGGGTCCGAGCTCGTGGCCGTGGAGCGGAAGGGCGGCTTCGAGTCTCAGGGTGTCGCGGGCCCCGAGCCCGGCCGGGATGATGCCGGCTGCGACGATGGCGTCCCAGAACTCGCCCGCGATCTCGATCGGAACGGCCACTTCGACGCCGTCCTCGCCCGTGTAGCCGGTGCCGGCGACCATGACCTGCGCGCCGCGCCACGTGTGGTGTTCGACCCGGAACCGCCCCACGGAAGCGAGGTCCGGGGCCACGGTGGCCAGCCGGGAGCGGGCCTCGGGACCCTGCACGGCGAGCACCGCCCGGGTCGAGGTCACGTCGATCCCGCCGATCGCTTCGCGAACCCCGGTGGTGTTCGAGGCGTTGGGCATGACGTCAAAGGTGGTCTCATCGGTCCACCACACGATGATGTCGTCGACGACCGAAGCGTCCAGCGGATCGAGCAGATGGGTGTATTGGGCCCGCCCCGGACCGATCTTGCCGAGATCGTTGGTGAGCACCGAGTTGAGGCGATGCAACGCTTCGGTCCCACGCACCCGCACGGTGCCCAGGTGGCTCACGTCGAACACGACTGCGGCGTTGCGGCACGCGAGGTGCTCGGCCACCGTGCCCGACGGATACGCGATGGGCATGTCCCACCCGCCGAACGACACCATCTTTGCGCCGAGGGCGCGATGGTCGGCGTCGAGCGGTGACTTCAGCGGAGTCGAGGACATCGTGGTGCCAGGTCGCGGCGACGCCGTCAGGTGTTGACCGCGAGACCGGAGGGCCCGGTGTCGGGGTCCTGGCTTGCCGCACTGCTGCTGCGGAGCTCCCGAATGCCGGCATCGATCTCGCCCTTGACCCCGGCCAGCGGCAACACGTTGAGCACCCCTTGGCCGTTACGGACGACGTCGATGAGCTCGTCGCCCTCGCACAGCAGCACCTGGGTGCCGCTGATGACGATGTGGGCCGAGGTGACGTCGCCCGAGACGTGGGTGCGCAGGTACTCGAACACGTCGCGCACCGACTCGAGCTTGATGCCCGCGCCGAGCAGGTTCTTGATGATCTTCAGCTCCAGGAGATCCTGGTAGGAGTACTGGCGGCGGCTCCCGCTGCCCGACGCGTCGGCCATCGAGGGTCGGACCAGGTCGGTGCGCGCCCAGTAGTCGAGCTGGCGATACGTGATCCCGACGATCTGGGCGGCCTTGGTGCCGCTGAAACCCTGCTCAGTCATCGAAACCTCCGTAGGTGGGTGACCCGCTCTGGTCGGATCCCGGGGTCGTCCGGAACCCCCCCTGTCACAACGGCGTAGTTACGTCGATGTCGCCCGCCTCGGCAGCGTAGGACCCGAGCGCGCGCCGGTCAAGGACCGATGCGTGGGGCGCTGGACCCAGTTCGCACGGCCGCTCGCGCCGACTGCACGGCGCTCGCGCCGACTCGCACGGCGCGTGCGCCTATTCAGCGAAGTCGTCGGGAGTCACACCGGCGATGAAGTCCTGGAACTCGGCCAGGATCTGTTCTTCGCCGTCATCGGCGGTCTCGACCTCTTCTTCGACGCGCCCGCCGAGCTCCAGAACGGGCTCGGTGGCAAAGATCGGGCAGCCGACCCGAACGGCCAGCGCCACGGCGTCGGACGGCCGGCTCGACACGACGAGCGGCGTGCCATCGCGCCGCAGGTGGAGCTCGGCGAAGTACGTGTGATCCCGCATCTCGGTGACCACGACCCGCTCCAGCTCGGCGCCCAACGCCTCGAGGACATCGCGGAAGAGATCGTGGGTCAGCGGGCGAGCGGGCAGGATGCCCTCCAGCGCGTAGTGGATCGCGGCGGCCTCGGGGTTGCCGATGTAGATCGGGAGCAGACGCCGAGGGTCGGACTGCTCACGCAGCATCATCACGGGGGTGTTGGCCGGTACCTCCAGCCGGACTCCGACGAGCTCCATCGGTACCACGGCGTCAGCGTACCGCTCGCGGTGAGCCGATGGTACGAGCATCTGCGCGGCCCGGCATGTCCGCGCTCAGCGGTCGAAGTGGTGGCTGAGCGCCGCTCTGACGAGGAGCGCGCGCAGGTCTCCGCCGAGTTCGGTGAGGTCGGTGAGGGTGGCGATGGCGTGCTGGCGGGCGTTCGGGTTGCGCTGCCGCAGCAGCGGCACGACGAGCTGTTCGAACAGCGACGCCTCTTTCTCGGCGGCCATTCGCCATGTCCGCAGGTGGCGGACCTCGAGCCCCGCAGCGAGCAGTCGACGGGCGATCCGAGCGACCTGGAGCGCCTCGGGCCCGTACGCGGTGTCGGTGCCGAGCGCTCGACCGGCGAGCAGACCGAACTCCTCGAGCTGACGCAACGTGGCCGGCTCGATCTCGGCTGCCTCGCACAGTTCGGCGGCGGTGAGCTGAAGATCGGCGGGGGGCGGCGCGTCACCGTCGCGCACCACCTTGAGCAGCGCGGCGGGCCGTGCGGCGGGAATGTCGGTCGATGACTCGAGTGGCTCGGCGGGCGCGGCGGGCGCCGAGCGGCGCCGAACGCCGTGCGGTGGGGTCGGGCTGCGCTCGATCCAGCCGCTCGGATCGGCGAGCAGATGGATCCGTTCGGGTGCTGCCCCTGCCCGGTCGCCGTTCGCGCCCGACGCTTCGACGGCCGCCTCGATCGCCCGATCGCGGCCATGCCGGTCGCGGCCCGTGAGCTCGCTGACGGAGGTTTCGCTGACGGTGATCTCGCTGACGGAGATCCCGGTGGGCTCACCGAGCCCGTCTGCGGTGATCTGGAGCTCGACGAACGTGGCGTCAACAGTGACGACATCGACCGAGGTGTGGTCGACCGGAGCGTCATGGAGGGCAGCGGCATGGAGCGCGGCGGCCTCGCCGGTGTGCTCCCCGGCTGCTGTGAGCTCGATCCCCGTCTCCCCCGCTGTGGCCCAACTGGCGCCGATGGGCATCGGGCGCGGTGGGTTCGGCAGCGTGTGGTCGATGCCGTCGAGGCGCTCCTTGATCACTTTGAGCGGCAGGTAGTGATCCTTCTGCTCGCGCAAGATGTAGCGGAGGCGCTCGACATCGGCGTCGTAGAACTTGCGGTACCCCGACGAGGTCCGCTCGGGATCGATGAGCCCTTGGCTCTCGAGGAACCGGATCTTGGAGATGGTGACGTCCGCGAACTCCTCGAGGAGCAGACCGAGCACCTCTCCGATCGAGAAGTACGGGCGCTCGGTCACGCCGATCGTTCGCTCTTGTCGAAGAAGACGAGCCGGAACTTCCCGATCTGTACCTCGTCGCCGTGCTGGAGCACCACTTCGTCGATGCGCTCCTGGTTCACGTACGTGCCGTTCAACGATCCCACGTCGCGGGCGACGAACCGGTTGCCCTCTCGGGTGATCTCGGCATGCCGGCGTGACACCGTGATGTCGTCGAGGCTGATCTCGCTGGCGGGGTGCCTCCCGAGGCGGGTGAGTACGTCGCGCAGCACGAACCGTTCACCGGCCTGGGCGCCGGTGCGTACCACGAGCGTGGCGGTGTCGAGCGCATCGAGCGGGACGACGACATCATCGTGCGGTCCGGGTGCATCGAGCAGCGGGTCGACCTTTGCCAGGGTGATGGTGCGATTCTCCATCGAATCGAGCGACGCGCCACATGAGGAGCAGAAGTTCGATCCCGGCGGGTTGCGATGGCCGCACTGGTTGCAGAACAGGTACGCCACGGCCCGAGCGCCCGATCAGCCTTCGAGGAGGGCGCCGTAGGCCCCGGCGTCGAGCAGCGCGTCGTACTCCGACGAATCGGTGACTTCGATCTCGCAGATCCAACCGTCTCCGTACGGGTCTGAGTTCACGAGCTCGGGAGCGGTGGCGAGCGCCTCGTTGACACCCACGACGGTGCCGGTGACCGGCGCGTAGATGTCGGACACCGACTTGGTCGACTCCACCTCGGAAAACGTCTGTCCCTTCGACACCACCGCGCCGATGGCCGGCACCTGCACGTAGACGACATCGCCGAGCGCATCCTGGGCGTAGTCGGTGATGCCGATGCGGACCTTGCCGTCGTCGAGGATGGCCCACTCGTGATCCGACGAATAGCGAAGGTGCTCGGGCAGATTCATGGGATTCGACCCTACTCCCGTGAGCCCGGTTCGGCGACGAATCGGGTCATCGGACGAGCTGACGGATTCGCCGCCCGTATTCCTGGGCGAGTCGCCGGGCTTCGGTGTCGCTCCCGGCCTCGGCCCACACCCGCGTGACGGGTTCCTCGGGGTCGGGCAGCGCGAGCACCCATCCGTCGTCGTGGCGGACCTTGACGCCGTCGACCAGGGTGACGGATCGGCCGGCCATCTCGACGAGCGTACGCATGACGAGGCCCTTCTGTTCCCATGGCGTCACCACCGTCTCGGTTGCCATGTGAACCTTCGGGAGTCGATCACGGACGGTCGAGAGGGTCCGCCCGGTGCGCGCCAGGAGATCGAGGATCTTCACGAGTGCCGCCGCGGCGTCGAACGCCGGCAGGAAGCCCGGAAGGATGTAGCCGCCTCGCCCGTCGGCCGCGAAGCCGACGCCTGGGTCGGTGGCGGCCGCCATGAGGGCGGGGATCGACATCTTGGTGTCGGTCACCGCGACCCCGTGTGACTCGGCGATCCCCCGTACATGATCGGTGACGTTGACGGGGACCGCGATCCGGTCGCCGAGGAGATGGTCGCTCACCAGCTCGACGAAGGCCATCAGGGCTTCGGAATCGGACAGGATCTGCCCTTCGTCGTCGACCAGCGTCAGCCGTTCGCCATCGGGATCGAACAGCGCGCCGAGGTGGGCACCGGACGCGCGGACATGACCGGCGACTCGTTCGGCGGCCGCCTTCGGGTCGAACATCAGCCGAGCAGGAGTCGACGCGTACGGGTTGATCGCGAGCACGTCGGCGCCGAGTTTGCCGAGCACGTTGGGCATCACGAACGACGTCGCGCCGAACGCATAGTCGACCACCAGCTTGAAGCCGCGCTCGACGATGGCGGTGCGGTCGACGGTGGCGCTGAGGGCGACCGTGTAGTCCTCGAGCGCTCGGTGCGGGAACTCGATGTCGCCGATCTCCTCGGCGATCACGCGTCGGTAGTCCTCGCGTTGGTAGAGCCGCTCGATCTTGCGCTGGGCGTCTTCGGCGATGTCGGAACCGGCTGTATCGAAGAAGCGGACGATGACGCGTTCGGGATCGTTGGGGTGGAGTCGAACCGTGAGGCCGCCGGCCGCCCGTGGCGACCGGGTGAGGAATCGCGTGACGGGCACGCTGGCGACCTCGAGGTCGAGTACATCGGTTCCTGCCGCGTTCAGCCCGGCCATCATCGCTCGCTTCAGCATGCGCGCCGCCCGGCTGGAGTCGCGCGAAGTCACCAACCGGGTGCCCTTCTTCATCGTGGTCCCGTAGGCCATGGCCAACTTGGCGGCGAACTCCGGCGTCATGTCGACATTGGCGAGCCCGGTGACGCCGTCGCGGCCGAACAGGCTGCGGGCCCCTTTGCTCTCCCAGACGATCGAGGTGTTGACGACGGCGCCGTCCTCGATGGTCTTGAACGGGTACACCTTGACGTCGCTCGAGATGATGGCGCCGGCACCGACGAAGACCTCGTCGCCGAGCACCGCTCCCTCCTCGATGCGCGCGTTGGACCGGATGCTGCAGGAACGCCCGATGATCGCGCCACGTATCCGGGCGCCGCGACCGATGTAGACGTTGTCGTGCACGACCGTGCGTTCGATCTGCACATCCGACAGCAACCGGACGTTCGAGCCGAGCACGCTGTACTCACCCAACCGGCACCCGGCCTCGACCTTCGAGCCGGGGCCGATCACCGCCGGGCCGATGATCTCGGCATCGGGCGACACCTCGGCCCCCTCGCCGATCCAGACCCCGTCGCTGACCTTGAAGCCCGGGATGTCGAGCGCGACGCGTTGATCGAGGACGTCCTTGTGCGAGCTGAGGTAGGCCTCGAGGGTGCCGACGTCCTCCCAGTAGCCGGCGTCGACCACCGGTCCGAACAGCGGCTTGCCCTCGGCGAGCAACTGCGGGAACACATCGCCGGAGAAATCGACGGAGCGCCCCTCGGGGATGTAGTCGAAGATCTCCGGCTCGAGCACGTAGATGCCCGTGTTGATCGTGTCGGAGAACACCTGGCCCCACGTCGGCTTCTCGAGGAAGCGTTCGATCGAGCCGTCCTCGCGCGTGATGACGATGCCGAACTCCAGCGGATTGGCGACCGGTGTGAGTGCGATCGTGGCCAACGCCTCACAGCGCTCGTGGAACTTCCAGATCTCCGACAGGTCGAGATCGGTGATCACGTCGCCAGAGATCACGAGGAATCGCTCGGTCAGCAAGTGGCGAGCGTTGCCCACCGAACCTGCGGTGCCCAGCGGCGTGGGCTCATCGCTGTACTCGATCGAGACGCCGAGCTCGCTGCCGTCGCCGAAGTAGGTCTTGATGGCATTGGACAGGAACGCCACCGTCACCACGATCTCGTCGAACCCGTGGCGTTTGAGGAGGGCGATGACGTGCTCCATCATCGGCCGGTTGGCCACCGGGAGCATGGGCTTGGGAGCGTTGGACGTCAGCGGGCGCAGGCGAGTTCCCTCGCCGCCCGCCATGATGACCGCCTTCATGGAACCGGCTCCTTCCGTGCGATGCGAACGTGGGCGGCGATCGTCGGCACATAGGCGAACGCGGTGTAGTAGCTGAGGACCAAGCCGGGAACGACCAGGATCCACGCGGCGATCTGGAAACCGTCGGCGCCCGGGAAGTCCGAGGCCCCGAGCATGAACCCGGGGAAGGCGAACATCAAGAGGAACGTTGCCGTCTTCCCCCACCACGTGACGTCGAACCGTTGCATGCCGGCGAAGACCGTGAGGCCGGCCACCGTGGCCCCGAGCACCACCTCGCGGACGAGCACGAGGGTCGCGACCCAGCGGGGAGCGGACCCGTCGATGATGATCGCGCTGATCCCCACGATGAACAGGAGTCGATCGGCGGTCGGGTCGAGCATCTTGCCGAGTTCGCTCACCTGGTTCCAGCGGCGGGCGATGTAGCCGTCGATCCAGTCGGTCGCGCCCAGGCCACCGAGGAGCCATGCCGCGCCGGCGCGGTTGTCCTGACCGAACAACAACCACAGGAACACCGGGATGCAGCAGAGCCGGATGACCGAGATCAGGTTGGGAACGGTGAGGACCCGAGAGTCGCCCCCGTTCGGTTGCGCCACGTCGAGGGCCTCCGTCACCGCTACCCAGCGTACAAGGCCCCGAGTCGCCTGGGCAGGCGCGTACAGTCGGACCATGCCCAGTGTCTTCAGCCGAATCATCGCCGGCGAGTTCCCGGCCGCGTTCGTGTGGGCCGACGACAGCTGCGTTGCGTTCCTGTCGATCAACCCGATCGAGGACGGCCACGTGCTCGTCGTGCCGATCGATGAGATCGACCATTGGATCGACTGCCCGCCGGCGCTCGTCGCGAGGCTCTTCGAAGTCGCCCACGTGATCGGCCGGGCGCAGCAGGCAGCGTTCGGGTGTGAGCGAGTCGGGCTGATCGTCGCCGGCTACGAGGTGCCCCACACCCACATCCACGTGATACCGACTCACGACATGAGCGGATTGTCGTTCGCCAAGGCCGCGTCCACCGTCGATCGCGACTCACTCGAAGATGTGGCCGAGCGGCTCCGCCACGAGTTGCGAGCATTGGCCCCGGAGTTCGTGGCGGGCTGAAGCGCTACCGGTCGGGAGCTGCTTCGGGTTCGAAGGGTTCGAGCAGCTCCGGACCTTTGTTGGCCACCTTGTTCACCGCTGTCGACACGGCGCGTACGGTCAGCAGCGTGTCCGGCGCCGGGATGAGCAGCTCGGAGAGGGCAGCCAGATCATGGTTGGTCGGTGACAGCCACGTCGACCAAACGGTCGCCGGCAGGATCACCGGCATCCGGTCGTGGATCGGCGCCATGGTGGCGTTGGCGGCGGTCGTCACCACGGTGCAGCTGTGGAGCCACGGGGCGTCGTCCCCCGCTTCCTTGTCGCGCCACGCCGACCACAGCCCGGCGACGGCGAGCGGCTCACCATCGAGCCGGCTGATGAACATCGGCTGCTTCACCGGCTTGCCACTCGCCGCCGCGGCCGCGGCCGCACGCGCCTGCCACTCGTAGAAGCCGTCCATCGGGATGATGCAGCGGTACTTGCGGAACGCGTGCTTGAAGGCGGACTTCTCGGCGAGGGTCTCGGCCCTCGCGTTGATCATCTTCTGACCGATCTTCAGATCCTTGGCCCACACCGGCACGAGACCCCAGTGGAACGTCTCCACCCGGCGGGTCCCGTCGGCGCCGGTCACGACGGCATAGACGTCGTTGGTCGGCGCGACGTTGTAGTTGGCCGCGAGCTGCACGGTGCCCGGGGCATCGGCCCCGAAGTACGCGGCGATCTCGTCCGGGGTGCTCGACGAGACGAAACGTCCACACATGACCACGACCGTATCGGACCCCATGGTCCGAGATCGCCACTGTTCAAGGTCATCAGCTGACCGTGGGTGAGATATTCCAGAATTCGGTCGAGAAATCTTGATCATTCACCCAAAAGTCCCATTGCACCTGACTCCTATCCGGCGCCAACCTCTTCGGACGTATCGAGGCGGACGGGGTGGGTATGCGGCGAGGAAAATGGTGGGCGGCGGCAGTTGGAGTCGTGGGACTGGTCGGCGCGACCGTGGCCACCACGGTCGAAAGCGGTACCGCGGAGGGTGCCGCGGTCGTTCCGGCGGGGTTCTCGGTGGAACAGGTCGTGTCGGCGACCGGCGTGATCATGACCAACTTCGAGTACGCGAGCGACGGGCGGTTGTTCATCGCCGACAAGGCCGGGCGCGTGCTCGTCGCTCAGGGCGGCACGATCTCTCCCACTCCGTTCATCGACATCTCCGCCGAGGTCAACAACCACTGGGAGCACGGCTTGACGGGCCTCGCGCTCGACCCCGCGTTCCCCACCCGTCCCTACGTCTACGTGTTCTACGTCTACGACCCGCCCGGCACGACCCCTGATGCCGACGCCCGCCGGTTCGCCCGCATCGAGCGGATCACCGCCGACCCGAACAACACCAACATCGCCGCCACCGGTCCCGGATCCCGAGTCGTGCTGTTCGGCAGTGCTGCCAGCGCCGCGAACATCGGGACGGCCTCGTGCTTCGTGAACAACGCACCGGTCGAGGACTGCCTGCCGGTCGACAGCTACCGCCATGCCACCGGCGACCTCCGGTTCGGTCCCGACGGCGCGCTCTACGCCGGCATCGGCGACGGCGACCGCCTCCCCACCGGGCCACAGCGGGCCGACCTCATGACCGGCAAGGTGTTCCGGATCAACCCATCGACCGGTCAGGGCTACGTCGACAATCCGTTCTACAACGGAAACCTCAACTCGAACGTCTCGAAGGTCTTCGCGCTCGGGCTGCGCAATCCGTGGCGGATCAGCTTCCACCCGGGCACCGGGGAGATGTTGATCGGCGAGGTGGGCGAGACCACCTGGGAGGCGATCCATCGGGGTGTCAAGGGGGCCAACTACGGCTGGCCCTGCCGGGAGGCGGGGACCCAGCCCTACGGTGCGTACGCCTCCACCGCGACCTGTCAAGCGTTCTATGCCGCCGGCACGTCGGTCAGTCCGGCGCATCAGTACAACCACAACGGGTTGCGATCCTCGGTGACCGGTGGCGTCTGGTATCGAGGAACCAGCTACCCAGCTGCGTACCAGGACGCGTTCTTCTGGGGTGACTACGGCCGCGGAACCCTCGAGGTGCTGAAGCGGACGCCAACGGGATATGCCAACGAGCCCTTCGGGAACGGCTTCGGCGGCAACAGCATCGTGAGTTTCGGGAACGGGCCGGGCGGCGACGTCTACCTGATGACCATCGGTGGCTTCAACACCAACTCGATCAGCGGCACCGTCTGGCGACTGCGGTACACCGCAGCCGGAAACCGCCCCCCGACCGCGGTGGCCTCGGCCAACGTGACGCAGGGGGCCAGCCCGCTCGCAGTGGCCTTCGCTGGGAACGCGTCGGTCGATCCTGACGGCAATCCGCTGTCGTTCGCGTGGACGTTCGGTGACGGATCGTCGAGCACCGTTGCGAACCCCAGCCACACCTACACCGGCAACGGCACCTACACCGCCACGCTGGTGGTGCGTGATACCGCCGGCGCGACGTCGACTGCGTCGGTCGTGGTGAGGGTCGGGCCGGTTCCGACCGTGCAGATCACCGCACCCGCCGACGGGTCCATCGTCTCGATCGGCGACACCGTTGCATTCTCGGCGACTGCGACCGACCCCGTCGACGGAGCGGTCTCGAACCGCATCCGATGGTCGTCACGGCTCTACCACGGTGGCCATCTGCATCCAGACCCGGTGACACCGGTGACCGGACCGACTTCGTCGTTCGTCGTCGCCGATCACGACGACGACATCCGGTACGAGCTCTGCGCAACGGTGACGAACACGGCGGGTATCACCTCCGATCAGGTGTGCCGATCCGTGAGCGTGCGGATGGTGCCGGTGCAGGTGGAGTCCTCGCCGCCGGGGCTGACGTTGACCTTGGGCGGGATCACGCAACCCGCTCCCCTGTCCACCAACGTCAACGCCGGCGCACTGCGAACGCTGGCGGCGGCACCGACGATCGGGTGCTACCAGTTCTCGTCGTGGTCCGACGGGGGCGCGGCCACCCACGACATCACGATCACCGGTCCGTCCACGTTCGTCGCGACCTACGTGCCGATCGCCGGTTGCACAGCCGGAGGTGAGCTGCGATTCGCGGAGTCGTCCACCCGGACCCCGTCGGCACCGCTCGCCGGCGCGAGCCTGCCGGCCGCCGGCTCCCGCTACTTCTTCTTCGAGAGCGCCGAGGCGTTCCGGCAGGTGCAGTTCTGGCTGGACAACCCGGCTCGAACCGGAACTCCCCTGCGAACCGAGGCCCTGGCGCCGTGGGACTTCGCCGGCGGGTCCGTCACGCTCGCCAATCCCACGTCATTGGCCGGTCTGGCTGCCGGGTCCCACCTGATCTCGGTGTTGGCGACGCGGACGAACGGCACCACCGTGAGCGTGTCGGCGGGGTTCACCGTCGGAGTGGCTCCCACGACGACCACCACGACAGCAGTGCCGACGACACCCGCTCCCACGGTGACCGCAGCGGCGACGACCACGACGGTTGTCAGCCCGACGACGACTGCCGTGCCGACGACGACCACGGTGCCGACGACGACCACCTCCCCTGCGACCACCACGACTGCGCCAGGAACGACCGATCGACTCATGGTCTCCACCTCGGCCACCCGATCCGCTCCCATCACGTTGCAGGGAGCGACGATCGTTCGTGGGCAGAACAGCTACATCTTCCTGTCGACCACCGCGTCGTACACACGGGTCCAGTTCTGGCTCGACAACGTGGCGATGACCGGCACCCCGGCGCGAACGGAGTCGCTCGCCCCGTGGGACTGGAACGGTGGCGGCCTGGCCACGGCCTTCGCCTACACGGCCAGCACCCTGACACCTGGAAGCCACACGATCACTGCCCGGGGCACCACCGCCGCTGGCACCACCGTCGTCACCACTGCGACCTTCACGGTGTCGTGAGGGATTCCCGGCCCTGAGCCGCCGAGGCTCAGAAACCGACTCCCAACACGACGAGCAGGACGAGGGCGGCCACCAGCACGGCCACGACTACGAGTGCGGCGGTGGGTTCGAGGATCGCGAACCCGATCACGGGAGCCCCGACAACGATCGTCGCCAGCCACCGGCCATAACGCCGGTCGATCACGAGGTGTCGGACCGCACTGAATCCCTGGCCCGGCACGCGAAGCGCGGCGCTGACGAGCGGCACGGCCGCGGCGAGGTACATCACTCCGATGAACCACAGTCGCCCCGAGATGTGGAGGGTGGCCGACCAGAGCGGTCGATCGTCGCCGAACGGCGCCGCCACCGCGCCGACCACCAGGAGCGCGACCGCCGCGAGTCCGGCTGCGAGGAGTACCACCAGCAGCCAGTGGCGAAGGCGCTGCCACCCGAGCTCGAGCCGGGCTTCGAGCGGCGGTGGGGCGGCGTTCACGATCGTGGGGTCGGGCAGCGCGATCGTGGGATCAGCGGTGCCGAGCTCGCCGCCCAGCGGTGGTGTCGGAGGCGGCAATGGCGACAGCGGCACGGTGTCGCTCACGTCGGGCCCGTCACGATCCTGGTCCACGCCCCCACGGTACGCCCGGTCGCGAGGTCAGCAGGCGCGTGGGCAGGAGGTCGATCGATCGCGGGACATTCGGCACGCTCATCACCCGTCGTCGGGTCGGATACTCGACCTGTGACGAACGCGCCCTCCAACCTGCAGCATTCCCGGCTCCGTGGCTGGGTCGACGAGATGGTGAAGCTCTGTGAACCCGACGCCGTTCACTGGTGCGATGGCTCCCGGGAGGAGTACGACCGGTTGACCCAACAGCTCGTCGATTCCGGCACCTTCATCCGGCTGAACGACGAACTCCGCCCGGCCAGCTTCCTCGCTCGGTCCGACCCGAGCGACGTCGCCCGTGTCGAAGACCGCACCTTCATCTGCAGCCGGACCGCCGACGACGCGGGCCCGACGAACAACTGGATGGACCCGGTGGAGATGAAATCCATCCTGAGCGGTCTCTTCAAGGGTTCGATGCGGGGCCGCACGATGTACGTGATCCCGTTCAGCATGGGCCCGCTGGGCTCACCGATCGCCCAGATCGGGGTCGAGATCAGCGATTCCGCGTACGTGGCGGTGAACATGCGGATCATGACTCGTATGGGTTCGGCCGTGCTCGACGTCCTCGGCACCGACGGCAGTTTCGTCCCGTGCGTCCACACCGTGGGCGCTCCGCTGGCGCCAGGCGACATCGATCGCCCATGGCCCTGCAACCCCGACGAGAAGTACATCGTGCACTTCCCCGAAGAGCGGTCGATCTGGTCGTACGGCAGCGGCTACGGCGGCAACGCGCTGTTGGGCAAGAAGTGCCTGGCGTTGCGGATCGCCTCCACGATGGCACGCGACGAGGGCTGGCTGGCCGAGCACATGCTGATCATGGGGGTGACCGAGCCGAACGGGACCAAGACCTATGTCGCCGCGGCGTTCCCGAGCGCCTGTGGCAAGACGAACTTCGCCATGATCGAGCCGCCCGCGTCCTTCGCCGAGGCGGGCTGGCGGATCACCACGGTCGGCGACGACATCGCCTGGATCAAGCCGGGTGCTGACGGATCTCTGTACGCCATCAATCCGGAAGCCGGCTATTTCGGGGTGGCCCCCGGTACGTCCATGGCCACGAATCCCAGCGCGATGGCTGCCGTGCGCGCCAACACGATCTTCACCAACGTGGCCCTCACTGACCACGGCGATGTCTGGTGGGAGGGCATCGACGGTGAGCCGCCCGCGCACCTGATCGACTGGAAGGGGAACGACTGGACCCCGGACTCGGGTCAGAAGGCGGCCCACCCGAATTCGCGGTTCACCGCGCCGGCCCTGCAGAACCCGGTGATCGATCCCGAGTGGGACAACCCGCAGGGCGTCAAGATCAGCGCGTTCGTGTTCGGCGGTCGCCGTTCGGGGACGATGCCGCTCGTGCACCAGTCGTTCAACTGGGCCCACGGCGTGTATCTGGCCGCGACGATGGGATCCGAGACGACGGCTGCGGCGTTCGGCGAGCAGGGCGTCGTGCGACGCGATCCGTTCGCCATGCTCCCCTTCGCCGGCTACCACATGGCCGACTACTTCCATCACTGGCTGTCGTTCGGGCGTTCCATCCAAGGACCGCCGCGCATCTTCGGGGTGAACTGGTTCCGCCGCGACGCCGAGGGCCGGTTCGTGTGGCCCGGATTCGGCGAGAACATCCGCGTGCTGCAATGGATCGTCGCCCGGTCGCAGGGACATGCCAACGCGATCGAGAGCCCGATCGGGTGGATGCCGCGCTTCCAGGATCTCGATTGGACCGGGCTGGAGTCGTTCAGCGAGGCCGACTACCTCACGGCGATGTCACTCGACCGCGACGATTGGGATCGCGAGATCCTGTCGCACGAGGAGCTGTTCATCCGGCTCAACGACAAGATCCCGCGAGAGATGATCGCCATCCGCGACCTGACGCTGTCAGCGCTCTGGCGTTCACCCCACCATTGGGAGATGAACCCCGATCCGACCTGACGGGCGGATGCAGCCTGCGTGCATCCAAACAGCTCATCGGCCCCCAGCCTCGACCCCCAGCCTCCACACCCCAGTCCCGACACCCAACCTCGACACCGAGCGATCTGCGCCTACTCGTGGGGCAACTCGTGCGGCTCGATGCTGTCGACCACGTGGGCGTGGGTCGGGTGGTCGTGCAGGATGTGGTCTTTGACCTCGTTGTGGTACAAGAAGACCAGGTCGCAGTAGGGGCAGGTGTGCCGCAGGAGCTCGGTCATGGCTTGATGGTCGCGCTTGGAGTGCGGCGCCTCAAGGGCCATTCGTCGGTGGCCCCGGGCGCGGTGGCGCTCGGGCCTCAGGCGCCGATCAGCTCGTCGCGGCGCCGGGCGGCACCGAAGTACCAACCCTGCAGATGGGTGCACCCATGCTCGAGGAGCCAATCTCGCTGGTCGGCGGTCTCGACCCCCTCGGCGATGACGTCGAGCCCGAGATCGAGCGCCATGCGGATCGTGGAGCGCACGATGGCCTGGACCCGGTGGTCGCTCAGGACGCCGCCAACGAACGCCTGGTCGAGCTTCACGGCGTGAAGGCCGTCGGAGCGCAGATGGATGAGCGAGCTGGCGCCCGTGCCGAAGTCGTCGAGCGCCAGGCGCACGCCGGTGGTTCCGAGTTCGTCGATCATGGTCGTGGAAACCGAGGCCCGGCCGAAGGCCTGCTCGGTGAGTTCCACGGTCACCGCAGTCCCGGGCACCCCGTGCTCGGCAAGTAGTTCGCTGATCAGGCTCGCAAGACGTGGGTTGCCGACCTCGCCGGGGCTCAGGTTGACGTGCACGCCCTCGGGCAGCATGACGCCGCAGGCGATCTGGCGTCCGAGCGAGGCAATGGTCTCGCGCAGCATCCATTGGCCGACGCGGCGGATGAGGCCGGTCTTCAGAAGGCCGCTCAAGAACTGGGCAGGAGCGAGGATCCCGAACTCCGGGTGGACCCACCGCAGCAGCCCCTCTTCGGCCACGGTCGCGCCACATCGATCGACGATGGGCTGATAGTGGATCTCGAATTCGCCGCGAGGCAGGGCCAGCGCCAGGTCGCGCATCAGCGCCGCGTTCGACCGGAACGGCGCCATCTCCTCGACCCCGGCGACCCACAGCCTGCCCCGGCCGCGTCGTTTCGCCTCGTAGAGGGCCCGGTCGGCGGTGGCCACGAAGTCCTCGGGTCCCACCCGCGTGTCGGTCCACGCCAGGCCGATGCTGCTGCCGACCGAGATCGGGCCGTCGGGAGTCGCCACGGTGACCATTCGCAGGGCCTTGCTCACGCGAGACATGACCGCCTCGGCATCGGCCGAACTCGTGACCGTTTCGAGCAGGACGAGGAACTCATCTCCTCCGAGCCGGCCGACGGTGTCGTGTTCGCGGACTTCGGATTCCAACGTGCGGGCGATTGCGACGATCGCGTCGTCGCCCACTCGGTGGCCGTAGGTGTCGTTGATCGACTTGAAGTGGTCGAGGTCGACCACGGCAACGGCGACCCCGCTCCCCCGGTTGCGGTCGAGGCGGATGAGAGAGCGCTCGAGGCGGTCGCAGACCCCGGCGCGGTTGGAGACTCCGGTGAGCGGGTCCACGAGCGCCAGCGCGGTCAAGCGGAGTTCGGTCTGCACGGTTTCGGTGACGTCGCGGATCACGACGAATGTATCGGCGTGGTGCTGGTCGCCGACGGGTGCGACGCGCACGCTGCACCACGTGGGCGACTCGGAGAGCGAGCTGAGGAGTACGCGGTCGAGCAGCTGCACCGAGCCGTCAGTCGACGCCAGCTCGACGAGGTCGGTGACGGCCCGGGCGAGCTCCTCATCGAATCCGAGCTCGTCGATCGACCGGCCGATGCAGTCGGCGTCGCGCTTGCCGATGAACTGACGCCCGGCCGGATTCGTCGCCGCCAGCCGACCGCCGGAGTCCAACCGGAACGTGGCATCGGGCGCGGGGTCGACGAGGGCACTGAGCCGTTGCTCGGAACGGAGCAACTCTGCCGCGAGCGCCTCGGCCCGTTCCCGGGCGTGCACCGTCTCGGTGACATCGGTGACCTGCGAGAAGTTGATCTGGCCGCGGCCGTCGGCGGCGATGACCGGGACCACGTTGAGCTGCCCCCATCGCCAGTCGCCGTCGGGGCGGACGTAGCGGACGAGTTCTTCGTGCCGGCTGAGTTGCCCGGAGGCCAGCAGATCGCCGATATGTGCTTCGTCGGTGCAGTCGTCCGGGTGAGTGACGTCACGCCAATGGGTGCCGACGAGCTCGTCGGGTGAACGTCCGACCATCGTGGCGAAGGCGTCGTTCACCTGGAGGTAGGTGCCTTCCGGGCTCACCAGCTGCATCCCGACGTGGGTTGCGTCGAACCCGCGCCGAAACGTCAGGGCCAGGCGGCGGGACAGGGCGAGCTCGTTGGCGATCTGGCGCATGCGCAGGAGCCCCTCGGCCGCTCGGGCCAGTCCGAGCAGGGCATCGATCTGGGTGGCCGTGAGTTCCCGGGGCTCCCGGTCGATCACACACAGTGTTCCGAGACCTCGCCCGACCTCGTCGCAGATGGGGAAGCCGGCGTAGAACCGGAGGTTCAGGTCCCCCGTCACCAGGGGATTCTCCTTGAATCGGTCGTCGACGGTGGCATCGGTGACGATGAGCGGAACGTCGGGTTCGTCGATGGCGTGGCTGCAGAACGCGTGGGCGCGAGCGGTGTGGGTGAGATCGGTGCCGACCCTCGCCTTGAACCACTGCCGATCGGTGTCGATCAGGCTGACGAGCGCGATCGGTGTGTCGGCGATCAACGACGCAGCATGGGCCAGGCCGTCGAATGCCGCTTCCGGAGCGGAGTCGAGGATGGCGTACGACCTCAGCGACAGGATGCGGTCGAGTTCGTACTGTTCCGAGCCGGCAATCACAGGGAGCGAGTCTTACTGCACCGAATCGGATCTCAACCGTCGCCGAACGACTCATCGGCGCAGGTGACGTACGACCGCTCCTCAGCGGGAGGCGAGATATTCCGCCAGTCGGGCTGCCGTCTTGGGGCCGTACTTGCCGTCAGGGGTGGTGAAGCCCAACTCGGCCTGCATGGCCTTCACCGCCGCCTCGGTGTCGTTCCCGAACCGTCCGTCGGCCTTGGTGAACGACGCCCAGCCCTGGGCGATCAGGATCTGCTGCAGCGCCCGCACGTCTTCTCGCACGGGCGCCGGTTGCGTCCACACCAGCTCCGGCGCCGGCACGCCGGCTGGCCCGGCCGGTTGCCCGGTCGGTTGCTCGGTCGCCGGGCGCGGCTGTTGGATCCGGGGCGCGGCGCCGTCGTACTCGACGAGGCGGACGTGCCACGGCTCGGTCTGCACCTCCCACGACCACCCGAACTGGCGGGCATTGGCGACGGCCCAGATCATGAACGCCGGTTCGCTGCCCACGGAGCGAGCCCGCCGGTCGTAGAAGTCGAGGGCCATGTCGATCCCGACGCCCCAGCCGTGGTTGCTGGTCCCGGGTCGGGCGATCACCGGGAACTTCGGCTTCTGCCAGTACCGTACGCCGTTCCAATCCTTGAACTTCTGGCCGTTGGCGACCGTCGTGTAGCAGCTCTGGAACAAGTTGACCTGTTGGTCGTAGTTCCGATAGGCGTTGGTCATCGTGAGCGTGAAGCCCGCCTGACCGGCCGCCGCTTGGAAGGCGCGCCACGGCTCCACCGCCTCGGGGACGAGGAGCCCGCCCGGCCCGAGCGGTGCGACCTGCACCATCCGGTCATGGGGGATCTTGCCGTTCTGGAACTCGTTGACCCACGGTGGGAGCGCAGCCGGCGAGATCGGGAACTGCCCTCGCTTGGGTGGCGAGGCGCCACGATCGACATCGCCGCGCGGACCCGGAGGCCGGTTGGCCGGATCGGCGTCGGGGTCGTAGCCCGTGGGGTCGATCTCGTCGAGAATCCACGCGGTCGGGTCCTCGTAGTCGGGGTCGAGCTCGAGTTCGAGGGCTTTGTCAGACATGGACGTCTCCTGGGCTTGGCGGTGGTCGGTCGATCCACGGTGCTCGATCGGCCGCTGGTGCGTGGCCGTTGCTGCCGTTGGCCGTGTTCTCGGTGTTCGTCGTGTTCGGCACGTTCGCCGGGTTGGCCATGTTCACCGGGTTGGCCATGAGCGCCGGGTTGGGCATGTTCGGCGGTGAGGGTGCGTCGGTGAACTCGGCGAGATCTTTGAGATCGAGCGTGATCTTCCCGGTCTCGGGGTGGAGCTTCTCGAGGCGACGGATGAAGCCGAGCGTACGGAGTTTCACCATGTGCTGGCCGACGTCGACATCGTCGGTGTTGCCCACTGCCATGTGGGCTTGCTGCTCCTCGTTCGGGCCGAGGAAGTTCTGGGCGTTGCCGGCGAGACGGTTCGAGGAGATGAGGTTGCTGCCGGTGGTCTCCTCGTTGGTCGAGAGTTTCACCCCGACCTCAGCGTTGTCGTCGATGAAGTTCTTGGTGACGGTGACCTCGGCGGCGCTCCACGCGAGTTGCAGGTCGACGCCGATCGTGCACCGATGAATCCGGTTCCCGGTGATCTCCAACGATCCGCCGCACTGATATCCCTCGACGAGGATGCCCGGGTCGTCGAGCACGCCCTGATCATCGGCCGACGAGATGTCGTTTTCGATGATGTGAACGGCGCCGTTCCAGAATCCGACGTGGATCCCGGAGAGTCGGTTCAGTTCGATGAGGTTGTGCTTGCACCTCACGTTGCCGTCGCCGATGCTGATCCCGATCCCGTCGTTGTTCGAGATGCGGTTCTGCTCGATGGAGGTGAAGTCGGTCGACTCGGAGTTGACGAACACTCCATCGTCGCCGTTGCCCTCGATGATGTTCAGCCGGAGCTGCCCCGTGCAGTTGTTGACGAGGCAGAGCCCGGGCCCGGTGTTGCGGGCGATCAGGTTCTCGTAGAACACGGCGCCCCCGGCGCCCTCGATGAACGCCCCGGCCCACTGGTTGTCGGAGATCACGTTGCGGGCGAAGGTCGGCCACCCGGCGCCGACCTGGATGCCGTGCAGCCGACCGTCGACGATCACGTTCTCCTCCATCGTGACGGCGCCGATGGTCCAGATGGCCACCTGGACCAGCTCCGAGCTGGCAATCCGGTTCCTCGTGAAGATGCCTGCGCTCTCGCCGTTGAGGCGCAGACCGACCTGGCGGCTCTTGGTGATCGAGTTCTGGGCGACGGTCGCGTACGACCTTCCCTCGATCAACAGGCCGTCGCCGCAGCGCCGGATCACGTTCTCGTGCACGCTCACGCGGGCGTTGTCGACGAGGTGGATTCCCGAACCCACGCAGTCGTCGATGGCGTTGCCGCGCACCACGGCGTGTGCGTGTCCTCCGATCCAGATGCCGTCGGCGGCCAGCGCGTCGATCCAGTTCTCGAGGAGCTGCGCGCTTGCATGGTCGCCGAGCTCGACCCCGTGCCGGGCGGTGCCGACGATGATGTTGCGCTGGACGGTGGGCGTGGCGTTGCCCCGGATGCGGATCGAGGAGTGCGCGCCGCCGGAGATGATGCAGCCCTCGACGTGCGGCAGACCGGAGGCGATGTCGATCGCTTGGTACGGGAAGGTGCCGCCCTTCTGGCGCACCGTGAGGTCGCGCAGGCTGCCACCGTCGGAGGCGAGTGTGACGGTGGTGGAGTTGAACGACTGGAGGATGATCTTGTCGATGGGTCCGTCGCCGACCAGGTGCACCGGCTTGGTGATCGTCAGGGACTCGTTGTAGACGCCGGGGCGGATGCGAACCGTCGTCCCGGGAGCCGCGTCGTTGAGTGCTTGTTGGATCGATCGGTACGTCTCGGAGCCCTGCCAGTCGACGATGAGCTCGCCGCTGGTCGCCCCGCTCGTGGGCCTGGCGTTGGCGACCGGTGCCGCTTTGACCTGGCGCAGCCGGGCCATCAGCTTCGAGGCGACCTGCTCCATGCCTTCGCCTTGGGCCACCGCGAGGCTGTGCATGCGGTTCAACCCGTACGGAGCGTCGGCCCCTGGCGAGATGCCGTCGAGGTAGATGGGGAACACCAGCGGCGTGCCGTCCTTGCGGAAACAGTTGATCGCCACCGTGATCTCTTCGCTCGCATAGAACGCACTGTCGAAGGACTCGCTCACGAGGATCACGGCGATCCAGCTGTCGCGGAACGCCGCATCGAGGCTGGTGTCCCACGTGGAGCCGGCTTCGAGCTGCTCGGCGTCGAGGAACGGGCGGGAGCCCTCCGCAACCAGCACCTCGTAGAGCTCGCGAGCACGAGCCTTGGCCCGGCTGGAGTGGACCAGAAAGAAATCCCAACGAGGGGTCGGTTCGGCTGACGCACCGGTCATTGCACAACCTCCGACAAATAGCCTGGACGCTGAACGCTCTGGATGCAAGAGGGACCTCACTCGGTCACATTCTGGAGCGACGCCTGAGTTGACCCGGTGCGCCTCGGCGGTGCCCCTCGGCACGGTCCCACCCTGGCTCGTCTGCCTACGCTCCCGTCGCATCCGTTCGCGCAACCAGGAGACATCGAACCATGGCCACCACTGTCGGGCAGTACTGCATCTACGTCGACGACATCGCCCGCTCCGAGCGCTTCTACACCGAGGGGCTCGGGTTGAAGGTCCAGAGTCGCACCGAGATCCCCGACGTCCACGAGATCGTGCTCGCGGCCGATGTGGGCGGTGGTCGGCTCCAGCTCGCCGAGCGCTACGAGGGCCGTCAGCCGATCGACCACGGGTTCGCGCTCTGGAAGACCTACATGAACGTCGACGACTGCCAGGCCGTGTACGACCGGGCGATCGCCGCTGGCGCTACGTCGCACATGGTGCCGACGAAGCTCGACCGCTGGCCGGTCACCGTGGCGTTCGTCATCGACCCCGATGGCTACATGGTCGAGCTGATGGAAACCCACACCGACAACCGGACCGGGGCCACCTGACGGGCGGGTCCCGGCACGTTCAACGATGCCGGGACCCCACCTCCGTCGGGGGGATCTTCGTCAGATGCCGTCGATCCGGAGAACGGTGCCGTCGAGTGTGACGACGAATGCACTTCGACCGCTGAATTCGAGCGACGTCGGCTGATTCAGGTGGGCCACGAGAGTACGGAACTCGCCGTGGTCGACCACGACGATCTCACCGGTGTTCGGTGCGGCCGGGAATCCTTCATTGTCGGGGTTCGGGTCGAGGTCCCAATGTCCTTGGAGCAGCCCGTACAGGCGGCCTCTCAGACCCGATTCGACATCGATGAGGAGTCCTCGGTTGCCGGTGTACCCCGGACTCCATTCGCCGACGACCTCGACCGTGCCGTCACGGCCGATCTCGTTGACCTTGCTCGTCGAGGGCAGGTGCGGAATGGGGCCGGCCGTCGAGAGATACACCTTCCCGTGGGCGACCTCGAGCCCGAGGGGCACGGCGTCGGTGCTGTCGAACGCGACGAGGTCCTCGACGTTGCCCTGCTCGTCGACCCGATAGACCTTGGCGAGATGGGCATCGGTGACCAAGAAGCCGTCCCTCCAGACCTCCATCGAATACTGCACTCCCTGCGACAAGAAATAGTCGGGGTCTACGGGCGGATGGGCGGCCGCCCACGATCCGACATCGGCGAAGACCGAGAACGTGCCGTTCTGATCGAGCCGGTAGATGCCCATGACCGCGCTCTGCCCGATATCGGAACCGGCGAGGGTGACGAGCACGTAGGCCGTATCCCGGAGGAACGCGACGTCCCAGGCCCCGAAGCCACCGTTCGGCAACGGGAGTCCGGTCCCGACCACGCGGTCTGCGCCGGTGTCGGGATCGATGCGGACGAGCGTGCCGTCGAACGAGTTGGGAGCGTAGAGGGCCCCGTCCGGCCCGATCGTGCTGCCCGCACCCATCCCGCCGAGGGCGGTGGAGTTCAGGACGGTGACGGTCGGGCTGGAGGGGGGTTGGGCAACAGCGGCCGGTGGAACGACGACCGCGGCCACACCGACGGCGATGGCGTAGACCAGTGAATGACGATGAAACATGAGTCCTCCCGAGTGAAACGCCGCAGCGGGCGCTGGTGGATGGAGCGACTGATCGGCGCGATCCCGACCCGCCGATGCGAACGTACGCAGGCGACGTGACAGAACCCTGTCGGCCGGTCGGGCGCGATGTGAGTTGGGCGAGATCGCACCCAAATCAGCCGTTGACCTCATGAGCCGGCTCTGACATGTTGGAGAGGCCGTCATTGCCGTCGATCTCCGACGACATCTCTGTCAGGTTTCTGCAACGGCTGCCCTGCAGGTTCACCGATTGATCCACGCAGGGCGGTCGCGGCGGGTCCTGCTCGCGGGAGGGGTGATCGGTGCTCACGCTCGATAGGAAGGTCTCGATCCAGCTCCTCGGCCCGATCGACGCGCTCTGCGACGGCTCTGCAGCCGAGCTCGGAGGACCGCGGCAGCGTCGGCTCCTCGCTGTGCTCGCCATGCATCCCGAGGAGCGCGTCGACACCAGCGAGGTCGTCGATGCAGTGTGGGCCGACGGCGAACTGCCCGCCGACCCGAGGGAGACGCTGCGAACGTACGCGTCCCGGCTTCGTCGGGCCCTCGGTGGTGCCCACATGATCGTCGCCCACGCGGGTACCTATTCACTTCGAGTGTCGCCGGAGTCGATCGACGCACACGTCTTCGAACTGCTGCTCGGTTCGTCGGTCGATGGAGTCTCGGCGGACCGGCTTCGCCGAGCGATCGATCTGTGGCGCGGCCCCGCGCTCTCGGGGTTCGAGCACGAGGACTGGGCCCGCGGGTTCGCGGCGCGACTGACGGAGCTCCGCCATGTCGCCGACGAATCGCTCGGGAGGGCGCTGCTCGAACAGGGAGAGGTGAGCGAAGCCGTGGCCCACCTCACCGGGGTCGTCGCCGGTCAGCCGTTGCGAGAGCGCCCGCATCGCCTGCTCATGGAGGCACTGCACCGCAGCGGGCGGTCCGCCGAAGCGCTCCGTGTGTTCCAGCAGTACCGGCGACGTCTCGCCACCGACCTCGGGCTCGACCCGAGCGATGAGATCGCAGCCGTCGAACGAACGATCCTCGGCACCGCTCCTCCCGCGGCGGTGACTTCGGCGGTCCCCCGTCCGCCGGGCGGCGGCGACGGGTACCAGCTGTTGGAGCGGATCGGCGACGGCGCGTACTCCGTGGTGTTCCGTGGCCGGCAGCCGGCGCTCGACCGCGAGGTCGCGATCAAGGTGATCCGAAAGGAGCTTGCGGACCGTCCCGAGTTCATCCGCCGGTTCGAGGCCGAGGCCCATCTGGTGGCCCGGCTCGAGCATCCGCGGATCGTTCCGCTCTACGACTACTGGCGTGAGCCGGGGTCGGCCTGGTTGGTCATGCGTTACCTGCGGGGTGGAACGCTCGCCGACCGTGCTCGCGGGGATCAACTGGGCTGCGATGAGGTGTCCAACATCGTCGGGCAGATCGCCGATGCATTGGATGCGGCTCACCGCGGCGGAGTCGTCCACGGCGACGTGAAGCCCGCCAACATCTTCCTCGACGGTGAGGGCAATGCGTTCCTCGGCGATTTCGGGATTGCGCTCGGACGACTACACGACGATGAGTCACACTCGGTCGGGTCGCCGGCCTACGCCTCGCCAGAGCAGCTACGGCACCAGCCAGCGGTGCCGGCGAGCGATGTGCGGGCCCTGGCCATCACCGCGTTCGAGTGCCTCACCGGCCGCCATCCCTTCGACGGATCAGGATCGGTCGAGGAGCTCATCCGGCGCCAGCTCCACGAGCCGCTTCCGTCGCCACGCGCGGGTTGCGGCCCGAGCTTCCGGAACGGGTCGACGAGGTCTTCGCCAGTGCTACCGCGGAGGATCCCTGCGCCCGACACGCCTCGGCGCCGGAGTTCGCCGCCGATCTCGATGCCGCCCTCAGCGCCCGAATCGTCCTTCCCGACCAGCTGCACCAGAGGCGTCGGGCGACATGGATCGGACGCAATCCCTACAAGGGCCTGCTCCCGTTCCAGGAGGCGGACGCGCCCGACTACTTCGGGCGAGGTCGGCTCGTCGACCGTCTCCTCGTGCGCCTCGGCCGTACCGGTGCCGATGGTCGGTTCGTCGCCCTCGTCGGCCCGTCCGGGGCTGGCAAGTCGTCGGTCATCCGGGCCGGCGTACTTCCCGCGCTGCGGCGGGGAGGCACGCGAGGATCGGCCACGTGGTTCGTCACGACGATGTTGCCGGGCACCCATCCGTTCGAAGAGCTCGAATCGGCCCTCGCCCGCATCTCTGGTGGTGCCGTCGGTGGGCTGGCCGAGTTGATGCACCGCGACGTTCGCGGCGTCGCCCGCGCCGTCAAGCAGGTGCTGCCCACCGCTGACGGCGAGCTCCTGCTGGTCATCGACCAGTTCGAGGAGCTGTTCACCCACTGCCGTGACGACCAGGAGCGCCATCGCTTCATCGATGGACTGGTCGACGCCGTGGACGATGCCCGCTCGAGGCTGCGCGTCGTCGTCACGATGCGGGCCGACTTCTATGACCGCCCGCTGAGCTCACCGGCGCTCGCTGCGTTGTTCGAACGTGGGGTGCTGTCACTCGCCCCACTCGCGCCCGACGAACTCGAGCAGGCCATCGTGGAGCCGGCGCGCCGGGCCGGCGCGGGATTCGAGCCTGGGCTGGTCGCCCGGATCATCTCCGACGTGGTCGATCAACCAGGTGCGCTGCCGCTGCTGCAATATCTGCTCACCGAGCTGTTCGATCATCATGACTCGGGAACCCTGACGTTGCGCGCCTATGAACGGCTGGGCGGATTGTCAGGCGCCCTTTCCCGACGAGCCGAGCAGCTCTACCTGTCGGCATCGGCCGACGAACGCGACGCGGTCCGCCGGCTCTTCACCCGTCTGACGACCCCGGGCGACGGCGTGGAGGACACCCGTCGACGCGTTCTGAGAACCGAGCTCGACGCCACCGATGCTGTGTGGACGGTGATCGAATCCTTCGGAGCAGCCCGGTTGCTCGCCTTCGACCACGATCCCGGGACTCGAACGCCGACGATCGAAGTCGCCCACGAGGCGCTGCTCCGGGCCTGGCCGCGGCTGCGCGGTTGGCTCGAGGAGGATCGCGATGGGCTCCGCTTGCATCGCCATCTCACGGGTGCCGCGGCCGCGTGGGAGTTCTCCGATCACGATCCCGGAGAGCTCTACCGGGGTGGGCGGCTCGAGTCCGCAATGGCCTGGGCCGATCTGCATCGCGCGGATCTGAACGCGAAGGAGGCGGCGTTCATCGATGAGTCAGCTGCTGCCGATCATCTCCGTCGGACTGTCGAGGCTCGCTCTCGACGACGGTTGCGTCGACTGCTCGTCGTTGTCGCCGGCGTGGCGGTGATCGCCCTGGTGGCCGGCGCACTCGCGCTCCAACAACGATCCCGTGCGCAGGCCCAGGCGTACCTGGCCGAGACCGAGCGGCTGGCGGCGAGCGCGGTGACGCTCGCCGTGACCAACCAGCGAGCTGCGCTGCTCGTCGCCGCGGAGGCGTACCGCCGCGATCCCGGTCCCAAGACGCTCGGGGCGATTCAGCGCGTGCTCGTGCCGGCAGCAGGACTGCAACGCTTCATCGGCCCGACCGAGCGAGTCGAGTCCATCACCTGGCTCGACGATCATCGGCTTGCGGCGGCCCGCCCCGGGTCGCTCACGCTGTACTCCGATGAGGGCGAGGTGCTCGCGGCGTTCGCCGGCGTCACCGCCACCGAGCTGTTGTACGAGCCGACGAGCGCGACGCTCGTGGTCGGCACGCCGCAGGGAGTCCGAACCGTCGACGCAGCAGACGGCACCATGTCGGCGCCGATCCAGCCCGACCAGTTCGTCCAGGCGCTCGCCATCGGTCCCGATGGCCTGGTGCTCGTCGGCACGAAGGCCGGGCTGCTGATCGGTCTCGATCCGACGACCGGCAGCGAGCGGTTCCGGGTGACGGCTCACCCCGAGCGAGACGTGACGGAGCTCGGTATCCCGGGTGTCGGCACGCAGACGATCCCCCATCTCCCCGCCAGTGCCGTACGTGGTGTTGCGGCCATCACGTTCGACCCATCCTCGGGCACGGTGGCCACGGCCGGATTCGGGTACGCGCGGTTCTGGTCCCTCGGAGATGGCATGCCCGCTCCGGTGTCGGAGGGAGCGCTGACGTGGTCGCTCGCAGGAAACCTCCTCGCCGGTGGCCCGACGGCAGCCGGGTTCGTGAACAACGGGGAGGAACTCCTCGTGGCCGACCCGTTCCACGAGTGGCGGGTCGAGGCCACCACGGGTGTGGTGCTCGACGACTTCCCGGTGCGTGAGCGTCTGTCCTTCGTGACCCAGGGCGATGCCATCGCTCCATCAGTGATCGACGGCGGCCGGCTCCTCACGGCGTTCACCGGTGGGTTCCTGACCGTGTCGGAGCTCGACCGGGCATCGGCGACACGTCAGGTCCAGCACGGCGTGGGGGAACCCACGGCGATCGCCGTGGCCGACGACGGTGACCGCACCCTGGTCAGCGGGAGTGAAGGGATCGTGCTGCTGTCGCTCCGGGGGGACGGCCCCATCTCCCGTGCCCTTCCTGGTGTGCCAGTGGGCGATTCGGGGATCTCGGTGAACGGTGACATGGTGGCGACCAACATCGTCCAGGACTACCGGTCCGAGCTCTGGCGGATCACCGACGACGGTGCCGAGAGGATCGACCTCCAAGGGTTGCAGCCGTACTTCATCTGGTTCAGCCCGATCCCGGAGCTCGGCTACGCGATCGATTTCAAACACGGTCTCGTCCTGTTCGACGCGACGACCGGCGGGAATCACCGGCACGTCGAAGGATGGGATGCTCGTCGGGGCGGGAACCCGTGGCTGTCCAACGACGGAAGCATGATCGCCATCGAGTCCGAGACTGGACGGGTCGGGATCATCGACACCGCGACCGCCACGCTCACGGACCTGGATCCGTGGGATCCCTACGCGCCGCCGGCCCTTCCGGCAATGGCGTTCGGTCCCGGCGATCGCGACCTGTACGGCCTCCACGTGGACGGGACCTTCGTGCGGTGGGATCTCGAGACCGGAGACAAGGTCGTGCTGGGAAACCTCGGCTCCTTCGGCGCTTTCGGAGGATGGATGGCGATCAGCCCCACGGGCGAGCTCGTGACTGCCTACTCGTCGGGGGAGGTGATCGTGCGGGACCTCGAGACCCTGCAGCCCACGGGAGTCCGCTACGACGCCAGTCGCCCCGGGTACCCAGGAGTCGGGTACTCGCAGGACGGAACCCGGCTCGTGACCTTCTTCGGTCGGGAGATGAGGATCTGGGACGTGGCCGAGCACGAGCCCATCGGGGACCCGCTCCCCTCCGACGAGAACTCGCTCATCAACGGGTCCCCCGGTGCCTTCGGACTCACGCTGGTCGATGGCACGGCAATCCGATGGAACCTGGACGATCGCTCGTGGCCGGCGATCGTGTGCGCCACGGCGGGTCGCAACATGACTCCCGCGGAGTGGGACCTGTTCGGCCCACGCGATGCCCCATACGCCGCGACCTGCGCCCAGTACGGGGTCGCCGACAAGGAAGCAGGCAGCGATGGATGAGCGAGATGGATGAGCGAGAGGCGACGGTGGCCCAGGAAACGCCGGGCTCACTCGGCAGTGCGACCGTGAGTCGGCGTGGACTCGTCGGGGGTCTGGCCATCGGGGCCGGCGCGATCGGGGCGGGTGTTGCCGGCGGCGCCGCCGGTGCCACGGTCGGCTCGTCGGGGTTCCGCAAGGAGCGCCTGGTTGTCGAAGTTGCCTGCCTGGCCGACCAGTGGGTGGAGGGCAAGAAGTGGGACCAGGCCCCGGACGACGACTTTCGCACGCCGTTCCTCGTGGAGGGCTGGATCTATCCGGACGGCACCATCGCCGGCGACGGGTTCGTCCCGGTCGAGAGCGGGTCGATCGGGCGCTGGTTCTGCCGCGGGTTCGGTGTCGGTACGGCAGCTCGAGGTGAGCCCCACGTCAATACCCATCAGGACTTCATCTTCGGTGTGATCGGCGGTGACGACCTGTTCCCCGCCGACATGATCTCGACTGCGGGGATCGAGGGCACGGTCGACAAGACGAAGATCGCGAAACGAGCGATCATCGGCGGAACCGGGAGGTACCTCGGCGCCACCGGGCAGGCGTTCCAACAGTTCATCGCGTGGAACACCTCGAACTTCCCGGGCACGGCCGATCCCGCCTTCTCGTGGCGGATCACCTTCGACATGCGCGTCCTGGACTGACGGTTCGCGATGGCGGCCGTGGACCTCGCAGCGGCCCAACCCCGCAGTGTGCGGATCGCCGGCCGTGACTGGCCGGTCGCGTTGCCCTCGCTCCGAGATGCGCGGCTCCACACTGCGGCGGTCGTGATGACGGTCCACGTGCTCGGCCAGGTAGCGCTCGGGTTCGCCGTCTCGGTGCCTCAGATCCTGGCGGCGATTTTCGGGGCCGGGTTCGTGGAGTTCGCGATTGCAGTGGCGCGACGGCGGATGCTCGTGTGGCCGGCCTCTGCGATGCTGACCGGAAGCGGTGTCGGCCTGATCTTCCGGGTCGATGGCACCCTGCCCGGGGAGCACTGGTCGGTCCATCGTTGGTGGTGGTTCTCGCTCGTCGCCGTCGGCTCGCTGCTCACCAAGTACGTCATTCGATGGCGGGGCACGCATCTCTTCAACCCCTCCAACCTCGGCCTCGTGGCGGCGTTCGTGGTGCTCGGACCTGGGCGGGCAGAGCCGTTGCCGTTCCACTGGGGTGGACCTGGCCCCGCGCTCGCTGCCGCGTACATCGTCATCGTGGCGGGTGGAGTCGTCATCACCCGGCGGCTGGGTCTCCTGTGGATGGCGCTCACGTTCTGGGTCGCGCTCGCCCTGGGATTGGGCGTGGTCTCGTGGTCCGGGCACTGCATGAACGTGCCGTGGCAGATCCTGCCCGTGTGCGACGCATCGTTCTGGTGGGCGGTGACGACATCGCCGGAGCTCTGCGTCTTCGTGTTCTTCATGCTGACCGATCCCCGGACGGTGCCCGCCGAACGCGGATCGCGCATCGGTTTCGCCATCGCGGTGGCCGGCGTGGCAACGCTGCTGATCGCCACCCAACGTACGGAGTACGGAGCAAAGGTGGCGCTCCTCGGCTCGCTCACGCTGGTGTGCGCGCTGCGGCCCGCCGTGGCCCTCGTGCATCGAAGGTGGGGGCGACGGACCCACCGGACGATCGTGGCGCTCTCGCCGGACGTGCGCGGACTGATGGTCGGATTCGGGACGATCGTTGCGGCCGTCGTGTTCGCCGCGACGACGGTGGCCGCTGGAGCCCGGGCGCGCGAGCCTCTCCTGGCGGTGCCAGTGGAAGAGCTCCCGCCGCTCCCACGGCTCCCCTCGATCGGCTCGGATTCTCCGCGACAGGTTCCTGACGTCTCCATCGGGGAAAGCGTCCTCGACCTCGACCCTGAAATGGCCGAACCCGCGGCGCGAGGCGATCTGCTGCGGGCGGTGCTCCTCGATCTGCAGATCGAGGCGGCGCTGTTACGTCAGGGCGACGCGGCCGGTCTTGCGGCGGTCGATCACGGTGCCCGCCTCGTCGAGCTCCGGTCGCTCCTCGACGCCCGGTCCGGGGCCGGTGTGGACCGATGGCCTGCCTATGCGATCGACTCGGCTGAGCTGGTTGTCCACCGCGCCGCTCGCCAGGGAAGTGCGGTGCTCGCCCTCGAGGTGAACGGAACGACGACCGACGCGTCTCGGTCAGAGCCATGGGGCGCTCGGATCTCCGTGCGGCGAGCAGCTGACGGGCGGTGGCTCATCGTCGAGCTCACCGAGATCACCCAGCCGTGAGAATGCGTATATTGACGACAGCGCCGGGCATCTGGAGATCGAGGGTCTGTTCAGCGCCCTGATCGAGGTGCGGAGTCCCTGGAAGCTTCTGGGTCCGGCGGGTGTTCACTCAGTCCGTGCACACCAGCGACATCGATGACGTGAACCGGTTCGACCTGATCATCGTCGGGAGCGGGTCGGGCAACGCCATTCCCGCAGACCTCGCCGACTGGAGGATCGCCATCGTCGAGCGCGACGTGTTCGGTGGCACGTGTCTCAATCGGGGATGCATCCCGTCGAAGATGTTCGTGCTACCGGCCGATGTCGCCGAGGAGGCCCGGCACAGCGAGCGGCTCGGCATCGACGTCCGCTTCCACGGCGCCGATTGGGTGGCGATCCGCGACCGGGTGTTCGGCCGGATCGACCCGATCGCCGCTGGTGGCCGGGACTATCGGGCGACGGGCTCCCCCAACGTCACGCTCATCGAGGGCACGGCGCGGTTCGTCAGCGACAAGGTGCTCGATGTCGAAGGTCGCCGGATCACCGCCCCCAACGTGTTGGTGGCGGCGGGATCGCGCCCGGTGGTCCCGCCGATCGTCGGGCTGATGGAGACGGGCTTCCACACCTCCGATTCGATCATGCGTCTGGACGCCCTGCCGGCCCGGCTCGGGATCATCGGTGGCGGATACATCGCGGTCGAAATGGGGCACGTCTTCGCCGGTCTCGGCTCCGAAGTGACGATCTTCAACCGCTCGGAATCACTGCTCCGGGCCCACGACGAGGAGATCGCAACCCGATTCACGCAGGTGTTCTCGGCTCGTCCGAACATCGACGTCCACCTCGGTCATCTCCCCACCCGCATCGAGCGGCGTGACGGCGCCGTCGTGGTGCACTGCGCCGGGGAGGAGATCGTGGTCGATGAGCTCCTGATCGCTACGGGCCGGGAGCCCAACAGCGATCTGCTCGATGTCGAGCGCGGCGGCCTCACGTGCCATCACCACGGCACGATCGAGGTCGACGAGTACCTGCGCACCGCGGTTGAAGGCGTCTGGGCGATCGGCGACATCGCCAACAAGTTCCAGCTCAAGCACGTCGCCAACCGAGAGGCTGCGGTGGCCTTCTGGAACATCGCTCACCCCGACGACCTCCGCCGTGTCGACCACCGCGCCGTGCCATCGGCGGTGTTCAGCAATCCCCAGGTGGCCTCGGTCGGCCTCAATGAACAGCAGGCACGCAACGGCGGCGCTCGGCTACGTCGTTGGCCGGCGCGATTACGGCGCCACCGCCTACGGGTGGGCACTCGCCGATGAGACCTCGTTCGCCAAGGTGATCGTCGATCGGGGCACCGGCCTCATCCTCGGAGCCCACGTCCTCGGTCCCCAGGCCGCGACGTTGATCCAGCCGCTCATCCAGGCGATGCAGTTCGGTCAGACGGCTGCCGAGGTGGCGCGTGAGCCGTACTGGATCCACCCGGCGCTCACCGAGGTGATCGAGAACACCCTGCTCGACGCGCTCCAACAACTCTGATCCAGGTTCGATACCGTCATGGGTCCAGCGATGCAGATACCTCCGAATGAACCTTCGGCGCAGCTTGCCTGGCTCGTCGATCGAGCCCAGATCAGCGACGTGCTCGTCGAGTACGCGCGTTGCGCCGACGCGGCGGACTGGACGGGCATGAGTGAACTGTTCACCGACGAAGGCCTGGCCGTGTTCGCGGCCGGGACGTTTCGGGGTCGCAAGTTCGGCGACGCCGCGGGAGCCGTCATGGCAATGTTCAGCGGCACCCATCACATGTCGACGAACCACGCGATCCACATTGACGGTGATCGTGCGACGACACGCTCCTACCTGCAGGCGATCCACCTCACCGACCCGGACGACAACCGCCAGCACCACGACGTGGGCGGCTGGTACGACAATGAGCTCGTCAGAACACCCGACGGCTGGCGCTTCACCCGCGTCGAGCTCTCCTACGTCTGGACCGGCGGCGCCCCGTGGCCGACGGTGCCGGCAGTCGACTTGACCCTGCATCGTCCCTGACCCTGCATCGTCCCTGACCCTGCATCGTCCCTGACCCTGCATCGTCCCTGACCCTGCATCGCACTGCCTGATGGCGCCCGGGCGGCGCGTCCAGTGCGTTTGATGGTTTCTTCGTTCGGCTCGATGCCACGACGAGTCGTCGTCCAGACTGCGGCGTCTGGGCATATCGCCCCGACCGAGTTTCGGGGGTGCAGCATGGGGACGTTCTCACGCGACGAAGTCGAGGCGGCATTCGCAGAGTTCCAGCGACGCGGCGTCGGTTCGCACGACTGGCCGGGTTGGGCCGCGATGTTCACCGACGATGCGCTGTACGAGGAGCACAACCTCGGCGTGTTCCACGGGCCGGGCCGACGATCGAGTCCTGGATCGTTCGCGAGATGGCGAGCTATCCGTCGATGACGTTGTGGATCGAGTGGGCCGACATCGAAGACGACCTCATCTGCTTCTACATCTGGAACAACCTGCCCGATCCGACCGGCGGCACCACCCGCTACGGCTTCCCGAACACGACCGTCCTGCGATACGCCGGGGACGGGAAGTTCGACTGGGAAGCCGACTTCTACAACCCGGCCGATGCCGGCAAGGTGTTCCGGGCCTGGCTCGAGGCGGGCGGCCGCAAGAGCACTCCGCAGGACCGCTCGCTCGAGGGCATCGCAGGGTGGGCGCCGGAGCCGGTGGCGACGGTCCACACCCGCGAAGAGGTCGAGCGGGAGCTCGAGGCCTATCGGGCTCGGGGCGCGCTCGCCGTGGCGACCGGCGACTGGAACCAGTGGGCCGACCAGTTCACCCCCGATGCCAAGTACCTCGAGCACCACTACGGGCGATTCGACGGTCAGGCCGACATCCGCGCCTGGATCACCGGGGTGATGCAGCCGTTCCCCACCATGGAGTTCCCGATCAAGCTGGCCACGATCCAGGGCAACCGGGTGTGCGCAGTGATCCCGAACGTGCTCCCCGACCCCAAGGGCGGCGACGCGTACTACGGCTTCGACGTCAACGTGATCCTCCACTACGCCGGCGACGGCAAATGGAGCTACGAGGAGGACGTCTACAACCCGACCGAGGCGCAGGCGGCCGTGAAGGCATGGGTCGAGGCGGGCGGCATCATTCCGAGCTGAGCGGCATCGGCCCTGCGCACGGCTCCCGTCAGACGAGCGTGGGATCGGGCGGCGGGGACGTTGTTCGAATGCTCCGCAATCGTCGACATCGTTCGCGAGCCCGGGCGTTGAGAGCTTCCTCCTCGAGGAGGTCAGGCGGTTGCTCGGGATGTTCACCGTCGGGTGGCCGCCATGCGATCGTGGCGTAGGGAGTGCCGTCGGGACGCCAGATCTGAACAGTGCGCCCAGGTGTGATCGCCATTCGCCATCCGCCTTCGTGGACGAGATGGTGATGCCGGGAACACACGGGTGCCAGATTCGCCAGGTCGGTGTCGCCCAACAGGTCGAACGGCTGGACGTGGTGGATCTGGCAGTCGTCGAAGGCCACGTGGCAGTCGGGGAAGGCGCAGGTCTTGTGGAGCTTGCGCAGTGCCCGCCGCTGCTCCCGGGTCGCGAGGCGCTTGGCTCGCCCGACATCGAGCGGCCGGCCTTCGCCATCGAGCACCATCGGCAGGATGCGGGCCTCGCAGCACAACCGCCGGACTTGCGACACCGGGATGTGGGCTCCGGACGACAGGTATGACACACCACCGAGGTGGGCGCCATGGCGCAACGATTGGAGGTCGATCATCACCATGACTTCGACGACCCCCGGACCCGCTGCCGCGCCGGGGATCGGGGTGCGACCGGTGCCGAGGATCAAGTCGACGAGCGCGTCGACCGTGGCATGTTCCGGCGTGAGCGTGCGATCGGCGTTCAGCCGCCGGTCGCGCTCGGCGGTGAGGTGGGCGAACACCCGTGACGCCGACTCCGGATCGAACCGGGCCGACAACCATCCCATCCCGTCCGAGTTGGAGATCCCGAACGACGCGCTGCGGTTGGCTCGCTGCTGGGCGGCGACTGCCTCGCCATCGTCGGTGCGGATCTGGCGGGCTTCGGCGGCGACGGCCCGCCGGAACACCTCGGGTGACTGCAACGCGGCGTTGTCCAACAAGCCGGGCAACGCAGCTTTCAGCCGGGCCTGCTGATCGCCGCTGAGGGTGCGCTCGACCGATCCGTACGCGTTGACGTGTTCGATACCCACGACCCCGGTAGCCATGGCGGCGCCGAGCTCCGGTGTGGCTGAGGTGAGCTCGGCTGCGGACTCGACCGCGGCGGCGTCACGCGACGACGTCCGACAAGCCCGCTTCAGCACTTCCGCTGCCGGTGCACCCCGCCCTTCGCCTGCGACGCCTGACGCTCGGGCCGCCAATCTGACCTTGAGCGAGGCGAGGTACCGCTCGAGACGGGTCACGTCTCCAAGGGCCATCGCGATGCCCCCGGCGCCCACCCCCTCCACATCGAGCGCCTCGAGACGCTCGAGGACCGGTACCAGAGTCATGCCGAGATGCTACCACATCGGATCGAACAAATGTTCGATCCCGAGAGATCTTGAGGAATTCGCCCTCCGAATCAACGCCTGCGCGGTCCGTGGCGCTCGGTGTTCAGGCACTCCCCCGCCGGTGCGGCTCGGGTCGGGGTGGTTAGGGTCGGGCAACCAGGCCGCTATGCGCGCTCGTGCACCACCCACGGGAGGTCCACCGCAGATGACGATTCCCGAACCCGCGGACGTCGAGCCCGAGGACGACTGGTCGTCGCCGACGATGGCCCACTCGGTGCAGCCGGCATCCGAACCCGGGATCGAATCCTTCGAACTGATCGGCGTGCCAGGCCCGGCGCTCGTCATTGGAGTGCGATGCTCGTCGGCCCACGTGAACGACTCCCGTTCGGAGGTGTGCGCCGACTGTGGCGAGTCGCTCGTCAGCGGTGATCGGCGTGAAGTTGAGTGCGTCCGACCCGCGGCCGGGGTCCTGATGTTCTCCGACGAGTTGAGTCAGCGGGTCGAGTGCACGATCGTGATCGGCCGGCAGCCGGCGCACGATCCGCGGGTGGCCGCCGGGATGGCCCTGGGCCTGGCGATCGACGACCGTGCGTTGATGCTGTCGAGGGTCCATGCCGAGGTGTGCCTCGATGGTTGGGACGTCATGTTGATCGACCGAGGCAGCGTCAACGGCACCTTCATCCGCGAGCCCGGCCGCAGCTGGCACCGGTTGACGGCAGAGGTTCCGGAGCTGCTCGTCCACGGCGCCGAGATCCGATTCGGAGCGGTCGAGGCCACGTTCGCGGCACTGCCCCGCTCCCCGTCGGGCGTGGTGCCACAATCGGTTTCGTGACCCTCGCGAACCACCTCGCCGACGACTCCGCTGTCGACGAGCTTCGGAGGTGGCATCGGCCGAGCACGAGATGAAACGAGCGATGACGAGACCTCCCACTCATCGACCTGGGAGTCCGCGGGCCCGACGAGCCAAGGGCGAGCCCCGTTGTCACGGGTGACAGGTGGCGTCGGCACGATTCGCCAATCGACTCTCTCGCGTATCGTGGCTCTCATGGCTGAGTCGGTCGTCGTGCGTGACGCAGTGCCCGGCGATTCCGCCCGGCTGGTGGAGCTCTTGATGTACGGCTCGTTGTACCCGAAGGAAGATCCGGGCGACCTTGGGCCCTACGTCGCTGCGATCGAAGAGTGCGCCGCCGACCCGAACGGGGCGATTCTCGTTGCCGAAGTAGCTGGCGGCGACGCCGCATCGCTCGTCGTCGGGGTCTGTCAGCTCATCACCTTCCGCCATCTTCAAGAGCGCGGGCGGCGATGCGCCGAGATCGAATCGATGCATGTTCACCCCGACCATCGCTCGCTCGGGATCGGAACGACCTTGCTCGCGTCGGCCGTTGAACGAGCGCGTCGATTGGGCTGCTATCGGATTCAGCTGACGAGCAACAAAGATCGACCGGATGCGCATCGCTTCTACGGCCGTCACGGGTTCCAACCGACTCACGAGGGCTTCAAGCTCCAACTCGACAACGATGCTCGGTCGCTGGCGTGATGATGCGATGCACCCGCCCTGACGAGGGAGAGAAGTGAGCTCGCAGCCGGAGGAAGGGATTTCCGTCGTTCCGCAGGGCACGACCTGCGACCATTGGCCCGTGGATCTCGGCGCTCTGGAGCGATCAACCTGGCGGGTTTCGTGCGAGCAACTGCGGGACGAACGGGCACCAGCGCCGACATCCGCGGTGGAGTGGTGGTCGCCGGTCCGGTCGCTGTTGTCCACGGTTATGTCGACGCTGCGATCCCTACGGACACCGACGTGCCTGTGGCCGCCTTCTTCGATGACGCCATCTCGTTCTTCCGGTCCCTGGGTCGCTCCTTCGTCCTGTGGGCGCCGACCAGTGCGACGTCGCATCTCGCCGAAGCCGCCTCACGTGGGCTCACCATCACCCACGATCCGGCTCCGGCGATGGCCGCTTGGGTCCGGTCGCCGGCCCGGAGTGGATTCGCGTCCAGTTCGTCGGCGACGAATCGTTCGACGTGTTGGCGATCTCTGTGAGCGTGGGTACCAGCAGCCCGGGATGGCGTGGCTGATGGCTCGACAGCAGAGCTGCCGCGCGCCCGACTCGTGGTGGCATGTCGCTTTCGATGGCGACGTTCCCGTGAGCGCAGCGTGTGGTTTCCGCACCGGCGACACCGGAGGGATCTATTCGGTCGCAACCCCGCCCGAGTTCCGAGGACGAGGCTTCGCGGCGGCGGTGACGAGCGCAGCGACGAACCATCTCTTCGAACTCGGAGTCGCACACGTCGTACTCCAAGCGAGCAAGCTCGGCTTCGGGGTCTATGAACGACTTGGCTTCACGACCTACGACCACTACGACCGGTTCACGGTTCCGATCATGACGCCGCCGACCTGAGGCGATTTCGCAGGGCCTCGCGATCGCGCCAAGCCTGCTCGTCATGGGTTCGAGTGCACGATGCTCACATGAGTTCGGACCGCTGATTCGTACGCGCCAGCGCTGATCAGCGATGCGCCGGATTGGCGGGTCCATGCCTGCCAGGCGTCGGTGGCGTCGATGGCAACCCGGGGCCGCTCGCGATGCCCGGCTGAGCGCAGAAAATTCGTAAGGTGCGTCAGATCAACACACCAGCGCCGTCCCCGGGCCCATACCGAGTCGTTGCCAGCATCCTCGGCAGCGCGGGTATCGCCCACTTCCTCGTCCCGAAGTTCTTCGACCAGATCGTGCCTGACTGGGTGCCGATGTCGAAGCGATTCGTCACCTACGCGAGCGGCGTGGCCGAACTGGCGTCGGCCACGCTGGTGCTGAATCCTCGCACCCGCCGGCTCGGCGGCTGGGTGGCGCTCGCGACCTTCGTCGGGGTGTACCCGGCCAACGTTCAAGCTGCCCTTGGCGGTGGCATGAAGGACGCACCACCGCCGTGGGACACGCCCATCGTCGCCTGGGCCCGCCTACCGCTCCAGTTCCCGATGTTCTGGGCCGCCTGGAAGGTCGCGCGATCGAAGCGATGATCGATCTGCGTCGACCGGCGGATCGTGGCGCTCCTCCGACGTGTTGGCGGCGCCCTTTCGAGCTCGGCCACGACCGGAAAGCCGTCAGGACCGCCTGCTCCAGGAGCTCGCCGTGATCAGAACCATCGCAACCAGATTCCTCACCGCCGTTGCGTTGTGCTGCGCGTCCGTGGCGTGGAGCGGGTGGGCGTACCTCCACACCGTCGCCGACCCGCATCGTGTCGAGCGGGTGGCCGACGCCGTGCTCGAGGATCCCGACGCTCGGCTCGAGCTCGCCTCGCCGCTGGCCGAGCAGATCGTCGACCGGGCGGGTCTCGATGTCTCGATCGAGCCTCAGATCCGTGATGCCGTGGTCGCCGCGATGGCCGACCCACGCGTGACCGCCAATCTCACCGATGCGGTCGGTTCGGCCCACGCCCGGTCCTTCGGGGTGCCCGATGCCCGCTCGGGCGCCATCGACGGAACGCTCCTCCTGGGCGCGGTGCGAGACCATCTGGCCAGCACTGCTCCCGACGTCGCCGCGCTCGTGCCCACCGACCTCGTCGGCGAGATCACGGTCCCCGAGTTCGAGCTGCCGTACGCCGCCGGGCTCCGCGACCTCGCCGAGGCGGTCACGTTGTGGCTCGGCGCCGCCGCCATCGGGTTGCTCACGTTCCTGCTCATCGTCGGCAACCGATCGGCGACGCTACGCCGCTACGGCTACTGGGCGATCGCCGCCGGGTTGTTCTGGGCCGTCGGTCCCCGCCTGCTGGTCCTCGCGGCGCGCCGGTTCGCCTCGTCGGTCGACGCCACGCTTGCCGCCGGCGTCGACGCGGCGACTTCGACGGTCACCGTCGCCGCAATGATCCTCGTGGCGACGGGCATCGCCGCGTTGGTCGCCGGCTACGCCCTGCGGCTCGCGCCGTCGGGCGGCCCGGCCGACCGGACCCCGATCCTGCGGCGGGCGCCCCGGCGCGAGCGACTCCCGGCCCGCCCTCGGCGCTCGCCGACCCTGCCGACCGAGCGCTCGTCGAGCCCGCCGGCTTCGACCACCGTCGTGGTCGTACCGCCGCCACTGCCCCCGTTCACCGGCTCGGCTCCACGGACAGCGGTGATGCCGATCCAGCCGGCCAGCGACATCACCGCCCCGACCCCGAACGTGCGGGCGGGTGACTTGCCACTGGCGCCATCGAGTCCACCGGCGCCGCCCCTACCCGAGCCGCCGGGCGAGGACGACATCGACCCCTGGGCCCACTTCGCCGGCCCGCCGGTTGATCCGACGGCCGGTGACGAGTTCCCGGACCCGCCACCGGGACCGCCCTGGCGCCCCGGCTCCGGGCCCGACTACTGACCGGAGGGTGGGTGCGCCGCCAGCCACGCTCGGACTCGGCTCGGTGACGCCTGGGCCAGCCGGGCGTCCTGCACGACCTCGACGAGCTCGTAAACGG
>CAWDIP010000001.1:0-752117 GCA_963802395.1 uncultured Actinomycetes bacterium | reverse complement strand
GAACCTGGCGGATCGTCGATGGCGCCAGGTTCGACTCGTTCGTCAACCGGTCGTAGAGCTCGTCGAGCAACGCCGGGCCGACCTCACCGATCCGGTAGCGGCCGATCGTCGGGCGGATGTGACGCTCGAGTACGTGCTGGTAGCCGCGCAACGTCGTGGGCGAACCCTCGAACCGCTCCAGGTGCTTCTCGACGAGCTCCGAGACGGTCATCGCTCGCGGCGACGCCGAGATCGCGCTCAGCTCCGTCACCAACTGCGCCAACGCCCGCTCGGCATCACGCTTACCGCCGAGCGCCGTGCGGCTCACCGAACGACGCTCACCGGTGATCGGGTCAGAACCCAGCGACACGCGCAGTTCCCACGACCCGCTCTTGCGCTGCCGAGTCGACCGCCGCATGCCGGCCGAAGATACACGTTCGTGGGTTTGCGCTGGGTTACGCTTGGCGACATGCCCAGCCGAATCGCTCAGAAATGTGCTCTGAACAGGCATTACGTGGTGGGCCACCTGGGACTCGAACCCAGAACCAGCGGATTAAAAGTCCGATGCTCTGCCAATTGAGCTAGTAGCCCGTCCTCCCGGCCGGACCGGGGACGACGGGCAATCCTACGTGGTCGTTCCGTGAACAACGGCTCCGAATGACGGCGCGAATGACCGCGTTACCTCACGTCAGACGCACGGCAGGCAGTGGCAGCGCGGCCGACGGCGACCAGGTCCCACCGGCCGTCGCGGTCGGTGTCGGGCACCCGAGGATCCAGCCCTCCTCATCGAACACTGCCGAGCGCACCGCGCTCGACAGGTCGAGCACGAACCACGGCGCCAGCTCGTCGGCTCTGTCTCGCGCCGCGAGGTGCCGGCTGAGCCCGAGCACCTGGGCGGCATCACGGACGGGGTGGACCGAGGCGTCGAGCGGGATGCTGCCCGGCCACACCTCGGCGAACACGATCGGATCGGCGAGCTCGCACCCCAGATTCAGCCCCGGCCCGGGTGCCCGCTCGTCGGTGAACTCGAAGGGCCACACCCGCACCCGATCGGACAGCTCCGAAGCGTGGCGGAGGCGTTCCAAGACCGGAATTCCGGTCAACGTCTGGCTCCCGACGGTGCCGACGCCGAGCAACTGCCACCCCGAGAAGACTCGATGGCCCGCCGCCCTCATGACCCGTTCGGTGCATCGGTACTCGTCGACCCCAGCCGCCGCGAAACCGTCTGTCGGCTTCGTCGACGTCAGATGGCGGCTCGCCGCAGCCGACGGACATCCCCAGAACGGTCCAGAGCTTGGGCCGACTGCCCGGTTGGCGCCGTCGGCGACCTCGAATCGGTTGTTCCGGTTGCGATCGTCGTCCACGATCCGACCCGCGAGGTGGGCCCAGGTGGCCTCCCACGGCGCCCGGCCGGCCGATTCGAGCCCGAGCACGGTGGCGAACCCGGCCGGATAGCCGAACGAGAAGTCGAAACCGACGAGAACCCTCCGCCCCGTCCAGGTCTGGAGCCGGTCGATCAACCAGGCCTCAGCGGCGGCCCGGGTCCGGAGGTTGACCAACTCGAGCCGGCCTTCGTCAGCGAGCCCGCCATCGCTCCCGACCGCCGGCCCGATCGCGGCACACCAGATGGAATCCCGACCCAACCGCGGTGTGTTCGCGGCGCTCCAGTCGACGACCACGTAGGCGTCGAAAGCTGGCATCGGCCGAGCATGGCGCGAACATCGGGCCCTGTGCCAGCCGCCGAGCAACGCTTCATCGAGATCGACGATCCCGACGGGACCACCCGGTGGCGACTGGACGCCGGTTTCCTCACCTCCGGATTCCGTTGCATCTGGGGCGAAGGCTGCCAGGGCATCCACGCCGAACGTCGCCCCGAACTGATGGACGGCTGTTGCTCGGTGGGAGTGGTGCTGGCCGACGACGACGAGGCCCACAACGTGGTCGCCCTCGCCGCCACGATCGGTCCGGAGCTGTTCCAACACCGCCCCGAACAGCCCGGACCGCAGTCACTGCTCGTCCGCCACGGAGCCCATTGGGCGACCGCGGTGGTCGACGGCGCCTGCGTGTTCCTCAACCGCCCGGGGTTCACCGGCGGACCCGGGTGCGCGTTACACCTCGCAGCGGTGGCCGCCGGTGACGAACCGGCAGGGTGGAAGCCGCTCACGTGCAATCGGGTCCCGCTCCGGGTCGAGGAGCGCATCGGCACCGGCGACGCGGTGGAGGTCACGGTGCGAGCCTGGCGCCGCGACGACTGGGGGCCGGGTGGGGCGACGATGGCCTGGTGGTGCACCGAGGACCCAGCGGCGTTCGTCGCTGCGGGCCCGCTCCACGAACGCATCGACGGCGAGCTGCGTGACCTGCTCGGCGACATCGTTCTCGCCGAATTCCGCGAGCGTCTCGCCACCCCCACGGCTCCCGACGCTGGCTAGGTTCGACGGAATGAGATCGCGACGCAAGCCGCAAGCCCTGATCCTGGCGGCGTTGTCGATTGCGCTCCTGACTGCGCTGGCGCCCAGCGCGACGGCCGACCCCGTCGCGGAGAGCGACCCGGTCCCCCACCCCACCGAGACAGTCACCCGCGTCGGCGGGGACGCGTTCGTTGCAACGATTCACGGGGACTCGACCGAAGCGGGCACCGGCATCGGCGCAGTCGAACTCGATCGACGGGCTGCGACGTCGGGCTTCACCCTGCTGCCTTCGGTCAGCCGCTACTCGCTCCGCGGCTACACGATCAGGCTGGTGGACAGCCCAGGCATCGAAGGCCACCGTCGATCGGTCGAGGCGGCCGCCGGGGTCATCGCCGCCGAGACCGGCCTGGCGCTCACCGTGGAAGGGGGCACGGTTCCCGACCGGTTCGACCAACCCGGAGAGATGCTCGTGCGGGTCTCGGATTCCTCCGCCTGCGGGCCGCTCAACGGGGGCGTCGTGGGATGCGGAGGTCCGAGCGTGTTCGGTGGCGCCATCGTCAGCGGTGACGTGACCTTGGCGCCCCAGCTGGAGTGCGACTCGATCGCGCCATCCGTCGTCGCCCATGAGCTCGGCCACGCGTTCGGGCTCGACCACTACACCGAGAAGGTCGATGGGCTGTTGCAGGTCATGTTCCCGAACACGAGCAGCAAGGCGCCCTCCTTCCGCGCCGGCGATCGCGCCGGCTTGCGAGCAATTGCGGGCCGGTCGGCGCTCACCAACCAGGCGGTCCCGCCGAGCAGTGCTGCGCTCACGTCGTTCACGACCGGGCCGGCGGGTGCCCCCGCGGCGGACTCGTCGACGCCCTCCCCGAGTCATCCGGTGGGTGCAGCGGTCAGCGGATCCCTCTTCAGCCAGCCGGCGGTGTCCCGAGTGCTCGACACGCGCTTGGGCATCGGGCTGGCCGGCCCCTTCGCCTCGGGCCAGACCCGCACGCTGTCCTTGGCCGGCTGGATCGGGGCCTCACCGGCCGACGCAGTGGTGCTCAACCTCACGGTCGCCGGCACCGACGGCACCGGGTTCGTCACAGCGTTCCCCGCCGGGACCACGCGACCCGAGACATCGAGCGCCAACTACGTCCCCGGCACCGACGCCGCCAACCTCGTGATCGTCAAGCTCGGCGCCGGCAACACCGTCGACCTGTACAACGAAGGGGGCCGGACCGATCTCGTCGCCGATCTCCTCGGGTTCTTCTCCGGAAGTGGCGCCGCCGCCTTCGTCCCTGCCGACCCTGCCCGAATCTTCGACACGCGCGAGTCCGCGGTTCCCGGCGAATCCGGACTCCCGCTCGGCTGCGAAGACTGGGAAGCGGTCGAGGCGGCTCGCCTGACAGCTGCGGGCGTCCCGCTCGCCACGGCGGTTGCCGAGGTCGTGAACCTCACGGCCGCCGACACCACTGCCCCGGGATTCGTCAGCTTTCGCCCCCGCAACGACTTCCCGCTCCCGGGAGCGCTGCCGTCCACGTCGAATCTCAACCTCGGGCGCAACGACACGCGTGCCAACCTGGCCATCACCCCCGGGCGGGAGTGGTTGGTGCAGGTGAGCGCCGAGCTGGCGGGCCACGTGATCGTCGATCTCGCCGGGTGGTTCGTCCCGCCGGCCACGGTGGCCTCGACCCGCCTCGTGGCTCTGGACCCGCTTCGGGTGCTCGACACCCGGCGCGGCATCGGGATGGTGGGGCGGTTCTCCCCGTCCACGACCCGCAGGCTCACCCTTCCCGCCGCCGGCGGGGTGAGCCCGGAGCAGATCGCAGCCGTCATCATGAACGTGACGGTCGTAGGACCCGACGCTCCGGGCTTCCTCACCGCATGGCCGGGTGGGACCCCTCAGCCGAACGCGTCGAACGTGAACTACGACCGGGACGAGATCGTGCCGAACCTGGTGATCGTCAAAGTCGGCGCCGGCGCATCCGTCGACCTCCAGACGAGCGCCGGCTCGCCCGATGTGATCGCGGATGTGATGGGGTACTTCGTCCGCCCCTGACAGCAGCGGAGCCCGCCTTCAGCGTTGGGAGTGGTCCGCGCAGTTGATCCGCAACTCAGCAGCGCGCATCGAGAGGTCCAGCAACCCGCACTGGTACGCCCCCGATTCCGGCGCCGCCTGGAGGTGCCGGCAGGTCTGACAGTTGCGCACCTGCAGGAGCAGGCCGGTGGCAGCAAAGCTCGACAGCAGTTGCTGCATCGAAGTGAGCAGGTCCTCCCGCTCGGGTCCCGGGATCCGCGCGATCGCCTCGCGCACCCCACGGCGGTCGCGGACCAGGTTCCGGTCGAGCTCCGCGCCACGCTCGGTGAGCGCGAGCGCCACCCGCCGACGGTCCTGGGTGTCGACGACCCGCGACAGGTAGCCCTTGGCCTCGAGCGCGGCAACGGCGTCACTCGCGCTGGGCTGGGTGATCCCGAGTTCACGAGCGATGTCACCAACGTACGGGAGCGGCGGCGGGCCCTCTCCGAGCGCCGTCACGACCTGCACCTGCAGGGGCGTGAGCCCGTACCGGGTGGCGAGGTCCTGGAGGAAGGATCGGTAGGCCTGCCCGAGCCGTTCGATCGATCCGAGGATCTTGTCGTCGACCGACTCATCGCTGCGCAGCAGTCTCCGTGTCGTTTGCACGTGCATCGCCCCTCCATCCGCGTCGGCGACGCGGCGTGCCCGCCCGGGATCCGTCGGAATGACGGACCGCGTCCACTTTCGCAAGATTGTCCACGGGCGGCACCCGCAGTGCCACCCATGGTAGTCAACTTGGAGAATCGACCAAGATCATGCGGACGAAAAAGACGCGGCGACTACAACCTGAGCCATTCGACCTACCCCTTTCGGGGGGTGCCCTGACACCATCGGCTCACGCGGGCCGGAACCGCGACTCGACGGACACCTGGGCGTCGGGTTCGACGGCCAAGGCTCCCTCAGCGACCAGTTTGGCGAGATGCGCCAACACGCTGCGGCCAGCGGCCTTGTGGAGCTCCTCTCGGACGTCGGCGTAGAGCACCGCAACCATGGAGGGGATGTCGGGAACTCCGCTGCGGACCAACTCGAGCACCTGGGCCTCCCGTTCGCGACGATGGTCGAGGTAGGCCGCCAGGAACGGGGCGGGGTCGGTGATCGGTCCGCCGTGGGTGGGCCACAACACCGCGGGCGCTGCAGCCGCGATCCGCTCGAGCGAGGTCAGGTAGGCGCGCATGTCGCCATCGGGCGGGGCGATCACCGAAGTGCTCCACCCCATCACGTGGTCGCCGGTGAAGATGGAACACTCTTCGGCGAGGGCGTAGCAGACATGGTTCGACGCATGGCCAGGCGTGTGCAGGGCCTGGAACGTCCATCCGGGGCCCGAGATCACCTCACCATCGCGGAGCCGCACATCGGGGTCGAATGACGTGTCGACCGATTCCTCGAGCTGCTCCCCCTCGATCGCCTCGACCACCGGACCGGCTGGTCCGAAGGCGTAGGTGGACGCACCGGTCTCCGATCGGAGCCGGGCGGCGAGCGGTGAGTGGTCGGCATGGCAGTGCGTCACCAGGATTGCGCCCACCCGTTCCCCCGCGAGCGCCACCATCAGCGCGTCGAAATGGGCGTCGAGCGCCGGGCCGGGATCGATGACGGCAACCGTTCCCCGGCCGACGAGGTACGTGCCCGTTCCCAGGTATGTGTACTTCGAGGGGTTGTCGGCCACCACGCGGCGGATGAGGGGCGACACCTGCTCCACGGCGCCGTAGACCACATCGAGCGGCGGAACAAAGGGGATCGCGCCCATCCCGGGAACCTAGCGGTTGACGCGTTTGACGCCGAGCAAGGGTTCGGCCGCCACGATTGCGCCGACCACTCGTCCGTGGCCCAGAACCGGGCGATCCCACACCTCGCGGAACGGCTCGACGTCGATACCCCATGCGGCGAGCACGGCCGCCAGCGTCACCGGCCGGGCTCGATCGGCGCCGTCCGCGATCTTGAACGCCGCCGCCCGGCCATCGGGGAGCGCCGCCGCGTACACGCCCTCCGCGCCGTCCTTCAACAACAACCCCGGCACCGCCTTCATGAACGCGGTCACCGGGTTCAGCGTGCCACCGACCAGATCAGGGCGGGCTCGCATCGCGTCGGACACGGCCCGGGCGTTCGGTCCTGCGGCGCCCGATGCGATCGTGCCGAAACACCGGGCGAGCTCGTCCAGACCGAGCCGGTGCGCCGGCGCCCCACACCCGTCGACCCCGAACTCGAGCTCGTCGCGCCCCACGAGCTGGCTGATCGTCGTGCTGATGAGGCGTTGCAGCGGATGCGTGCTCGTCAGGTAGCTCTCGGTGGGCCAACCGTTCACCACACAGGTGACGATCATGGCGGCGTGCTTCCCGGAGCAGTTCTGCGTGATCGAGGACGGGCCGAGCCCCGCCCGGATCCGCTCGACCCGGGCGGCTGGGTCATCAGGCTGCTCGGGCGTATTGGCAAGGGCGGTCTCGTCGAGCCCACCGAGGGCGAGCAGCCGACGGACCCCTTCCAGATGGCAGGTCTCGCCCGAGTGGCTGGCGCAGGCGATCGCCAGCAAATCGGCCGGCAGCTCGAGGCCCGCGCCGAGCATGGCGAGCACCTGCATCGGCTTGTTCGCCGAGCGGGGATAGACCATCGCTGCGGGATCACCGACGGACCACTCGATCGAGCCATCGGCGCTCACCATCACCGCGGCACCGTGGTGAACCGATTCGACAGCACCGGACCGGATCACCTCGACGAGCGGCACGTAACCGGTCGGCGCACTCACGGCTCTGGGACGCCTTCGAGACCGCCCGAGAGATCGACCGGCGGATCGCTCCTTCTCACCCGTCGCCGGACGGTCCGTCTCGTGCGTGGCACGACTTCGACGAGCGGGGAGTCGACCACGGCATGCCGAGTGCCGTATTCGGAACCGACCGCCTGCACCATCGCCGCCGCGGGCAAGGCCAACACCGCTCCGATCGGACCCAGCAGCGCCGCACCGCCGAGCGCGGCACCGAACGCGATCGCCGCGTGGAGCTCCATTGTGCGCGCCGTGATGCGGGGGGCGAAGACGTAGTTCTCGATCTGCTGGTACACGGCGATGAAGATCACGACGAGCAACGCGCGAACCGGGCTGGATCCCGGATTCACGAGCGTCACCACCACTGGCAGCACGCCGGCGATGTACGTGCCGATCACCGGAATGAACTGCGAGATGATGCCCACCCACAACGCCAACGCCACCGGCGCAGGCACGCCGATGACGGTGAACGCGATCCAGTGGAACAGCGCGGACAACCCGGCGAGCAAGGCTCGCGAGTAGAGGTAGCCGCCCGTCTTGTTGATCGCCAGCTCCCACGCCTGCAGCACTGCGTGTTGGCGGCTCGGTTCCAGCCGGCTACACACCGCCCGACGCAACTTGGGGCCGTCGGCGACGAGATAGAACGCGAACAACATCGCCGAGAACACCTGCAGCAGGCCGCCGATCGCAGCGAACGACAGGCGCAAGGCGTCGTCGGTCTGGGATTCGATGAACCGCTGGAACCCACCGTCCGGGTCCTGGATCTGAGCGTTGATGTCCTCGGCGTTGAGCCGAGTGCCCACGATGTCGTTGGCCCAGTTCACGATGCGTTCCACGTACTGCTCGGAGTTCTGGAGCAGATCTGCGATCTGGCGGCCGACGAGCGTACCGATGGCGGTGACGAACACGCCGACCGACAGCACCACCAGGAGCAACACGAACAGGGTGGCTCGACCACGCTTCCAACCCCGCGCCGCCAGCCGGTTCGCGGCCGGCTCGACGGCCAACGACAAGAACAGCGACACGAGCAACAACAGCAACAGGTCGGCGAGTCGCGAGAACGCCCATCGAAGCACGAGCGTGCCGATGAACACGCCCCAGAACAGCAGCACCGCGCGGCACCCATCGAGGCATCCGCTCGTTCGGGCGGGTCTCGTCGTCCGACGGCGGGTCGATCAGGGTCATCGCCTCGCAGCGTACGGCCCGCCGGACCGCCGCTCGACATCTCGGGCGAGCACACCGCCGCTCGAGGTCAACCCCGGCCGGCGGCCTGCTCCACGAGCGCGTCGTACAGCCGCTGCTGCACCGGATCGGTCGCCGCGGTGTCCTCGGGGTGCCACTGGACCCCGATCACCCATCCGGACTCGAACTCCATTGCTTCGATCACCCCGTCGGCGGCCGATGCGACCACGCCGAACCCATCCGCCGGCTCGGCCACCGCCTGGTGGTGATACGAGAGGCCGGTCACCTGCTCCACACCGTCGAACGCCTTGGCGAGACGAGAGCCAGGCTCGATGTCGATCTGGTGCAGGATCCCCTCCGGTGGCGCCGGGAAGCCAGCCGGGAAGTGCTCGATGACGTCGCCCAGTTCGGGCAGGTGCTGGTGGAGCGTGCCGCCGAGTGCCACGTTCGCCACCTGCATCCCGCGGCACACCGCCAGGGTCGGGAGGTCGAGCCCTACTGCGGCACGCGCCAGGGTGAGCTCGAACTCGTCGTTCTCGTCGTTCACCCCATACGTGCGCGGATGGGCATCTTGGCCGTAGCGGGCCGGATTGACGTCGGAGCCGCCCATCAGCACGAGACCGTCGAATCGACGCAGGAGGGCACGCGCTTCACGATCGCCGATCGCCCGTGCCGAGATCACCACCGGCTCGCCCCCGGCGCGCAGGACGCAATCGAGGTACGGGCGACTGGCGAAGGCGACCGCGTTTCGAGACAGCTTGCCGGCCGCCCCCAACCGACCCGGGACGGCGATCAGCGGCTTCACCCCTTCGAGGTTACCGATCCGCCCGGCCCGAATCCGGACCGGGTCGCGGAGTGGGCCGGTCGCCCCGGCGGCACACTGGGACGATGGTGACGCCCTCAGGACCCGACTCCGAGCACCAGGAACCGGACGGCCTCGAGCCTGACGACCTCGAGCCTGACGACCTCGAGCCGGGCGACCAGGAGCTGGACGCCGCGGTGACTCGGCCGGCACCGAGGCGGGGCGGCGGTGCCATGCTCGGCGCGGCGATGATCGGCCTGCACCAGGTGCTCTACGGGCCACCCAAGGAACAGACCGTGATCGAGATCGAGACCAGCGGCGACCCGCCGAACCTCGACACCGATGGCATCGATGCGGAACTGGGACCCGATCATCGGCTGGTCGGCCCACCGCTCGACGCCATCAAGTCCCGTGCCCGCCGGACCAAACACAAGGTGCGCCGCCGCTGACCCACCGGCCGACGTGGCGTTTCCTCCCCTGAATCCTCGTCGACCGATGTCGCGCCTGGTCGCCGACTCGCAGCGGGCGAACAGGGGAGCGAACGCCACCTTTCCTCGACCGGGACCGCCCGACCTGAGCGACGATCAGGCCTCGAGTGCGAGGGCCAGCGGCGCGGCCAGGTTGCCGCGATCGCCGATCACCACGCGGGTCAACCCGAGCCAGTCGGCCATCGTGCGCAGCTCACCTGCCATCGCGACCACCACGTCGCTGACCGGGATCTCGGCCTCGCCGTACGCACCGGGTACCGAGAGCACTCCGGCGGCCCGATCGGCCTTGAGATCGGCCCGCCCGACCAACTGGTCGCCGAACAGGAACGGCAGCACGTAGTACCCGAACTGGCGTCGCGGTGCGGGGGTGTAGATCTCGATCCGGTAGTGGAATCCGAAGAGCCGCTCGACGCGATCGCGCTCCCAGCACAGGGAGTCGAACGGCGACAGGAACGCCGCCGCCGTGATCCTCCGAGGTGTGGGAGTTCCGGGCCACAGATACGCCGGTTCGCGCCAACCTTGTACGAGCACCGGCGTCAACGCACCGTCCTCGACGAGCTCGGCGACGAGCGGTCGGGAAACGGCCGGCTTCTGGCGGTGATACACCGCGAGATCGCGCGCCGTCGCCACCCCCATCGCGCGGGCTGCCTGGAGGAGCAACCCTTTGCGGGCATCGGGTTCGCTCGGGGTGGGCCGCGCCAGGTGGACAGCGGGGATCATGCGTTCGGGGAGGTCGTACACCCGGGCGAAGTCGTTCGGCCGGCGGCGAGCCGTGAGGCGGCCACACCAGAACAGGTACTCGAGCGCCATCTTGCCGTCGTCCCAGTCCCACCAGGTGCCCTTCGGGCCACTGCGCTGGGCGAGATCGCCGGCCACCACCGGGCCGTCCTGCTCGACGCGCCGATGGATCTCCTCGACCAGGTGCGGCGAACGGCGCTGCAGCTCCACGACGTTGCCCCACGCTGCTCCCCGGGCCGCAGCGTCCATCTTCCAGCGGTAGAGGTGATGGTCCCGGGTGGGCACGTGGCTCGCCTCGTGGCCCCAGTACTCGAACAGCTCCCCCGCCGCCGTTGCGTCGGGGATGAGGGAGCGGGGATGGGCGCCCAGACGGGCGAACAACGGCATCTCCTGGCTCCGCACGAGCACGTTGACCGAGTCGATCTGGATCAGACCGACCCGGTCGAGAATGCGGCGCAGGTGTCGCCGGTCGATCCGTCCCACCGGGCGGGGTTCCCCGAACCCCTGGGCGGCGAGCGCGATCCGACGCGCGGCGGCCGGCGACAGCGAACCAACAGCGCGGGCGGGCCTCGGCTGCAGACTCACCCTGGCGCCGGGATCAGTCGGCGACGGAGATGGTGACCGAGTTCATCACCAGCGGTTCGAGCGGTTTGTCGGCTCGGTCGGTGGGCACCTGGTGCATCTGTTCGACGATCTCGAGTCCTTTGACGACCTTGCCGAACAGGGAGTACTGCGGTGGCAACCGGGCGCCGTCGCTGCCGCTGATCAAGAAGAACTGCGAGCCGTTCGTGTTGGGTCCGGCGTTGGCCATCGCGAGCGAACCCACTTCGTAGTGGCCGGCCTTCGGGAGCTCGTCCTCGAACCGGTACCCCGGGCCGCCCCGCCCTGTGCCCTCGGGGTCGCCGCCCTGACAGACGAAGTTGCGGATCACCCGATGGAAGGTGACGCCGTCGTAGTAGTGGTACAGCGAGAGGAAGACGAAGTTGTTGACCGTCTTGGGGGCCTTGAGCGCATCGAGTGCGATCACCAAGGTGCCCATGGAGGTCTCCATCGTGGCGGTGTAGCGCTTCGACGGGTCGATGCCCATCTCGGGCGTGTCGTTGAACTTCTTGGTCGTCGGCGACGACCCGTCGAGAGCGGGGAAGGCGTACGGCATGGCGCAAGACCCTATCGGCGCGCCGCCCCCAGCTTCATGGTGGACCCAAGGCCTCGAGCTCGGGGGCACGTCGTCCGGCGAGCACGCTGTTCAGCTCCGCCGACCACACGAGCAGTGTCCCGATGAGATTGAGCCAGGTGAGCAGGCCGATCACGACGGCGAAGACGCCGTAGGTGTCGCCGGCCCCGTCGACGACACGCTGCAGGTACGTGGCGCCGACGGTGTACAGCGCGGTGAGACCGACCCCCGACGCCACCGCACCAGGCACCAGCCTTCGCCACCCGTCGTGGGCAGGCGTGGCCAAGTGGAACATCAGGCCGACGAGCGTGGTGTTGAGGGCGAAGGAGACGGCGAGCCCCAGCGGCTTCGCCGATCCAGGAACGACATCGAGCACGGTCACCAGCGCGGTGCCCGCGGTGGCAGCGATGAGCGCGATGCCGAACACGATGATCATCACCACGGCGCGACCCTTGCGCTTCACGAACGATTCGGTCTTCACGGCAGGACCGTGCCAGACGACGTGCATCGCCCGCTCGAACGCCTCGAACGCCTTGGTGCCCGCCCACAGCGCACCGACGAGACCGATCGCAAGGGGCCACAGACCCCCGTGCAGCGACCCGATGTTCTGCCTGATCTCACCGCCGATCACCGGAATCCTGGAGATCGCCGAGTCGAGGATGTCCTGCTCGAGGTCGGGGTATGACTCCAGCAGTTGGCCGAGCACCCAGACGAACACCAGCAGCAACGGGAACAACGAGAAGAACGAGTAATACGCGATGACCGCAGCCAGGTGGCCCGCCGTATCCACCCCGCCTTTCTTCACCACGACGTAGGCGAGGTCGACCACCCAGAAGCGCCGGAGTCGATCGAACTTGTCTCGCACGGCTCGTCAGCCTGCCAGATCGGTTGAGCGTTGCTCCAACGATTGGCCATCTGATCCGCCGGCGACGCGGCGGATCGGCCGCTCGGTGACGAGCGGCCGATCCTGGGGCATTCGGCGAGGAGCCGGGGGGCTGCTCCGGGCCGTCAGCCGGGCGAAGTCACGATCCGGTCGGCGCGTCGTCAGTGGTGGAGTCGGTACCGGCCTCGTCGGCAGCATCGTCGCCACCGAACGGTCCGCCGTGATGACCGGGCCCACCGGGCCCACCGCGTCCACCGCGACCACCGAACGGCATCTCGCCGTTGACCATGGCGGTGACCCGTTCGGTCACCTCGGCCAACCTGGCGTCAGCCAGTTCCTGGGTGATGGTGCCATCGGCGACCTTGGCGTTGATCCGCTCCGTCGCCGAAGCGATCAGCGTGTCGATCACGGTCTGAACCTCGACACCCTCGGCGGCGGCGATCTCGGCAAGTGAGTTGCCGGCCTGCAGCTCGGTGCGCAGCTCGTCGTCGGTCATCCCGAGCGCCGTCGCCACCTCGTCGAGATGGGCTCCGCCACGCCCGCCGTGGCCGCCGCCGATCGGCCCGGCCTCCTGCAGGGCCGTCACGACGGCTTCGAGCTGGGTCTGGGTGATCGTGCCCGCGTCGACCAAGGGCTGGAGCACCTCGGTCAAACGGGCCGCCCGCTCGGCGGCCCGGTCGGTGTCGACCGCGGTGCCGTCCGCCGAAGGCGCGGTGGTCTCGGTGGAGGCGACGGCTCCCGAGACGGTCGGGGTGGACAGGACGAATCCGGCGATGCCGCCGGCGGCGAGGCCGAGCGACAGGCCGAGGGTTGCGATCTTCTTGTTCATCTGGACTCCTGGGGGGCGATGTGTTCCGGTCCATCCGGGACATCCACCACGATCGACCCCCTCGGTAAGACGAACCACAGGCTCGGGCAAGAACTGCGTAAGACCACGCGAGAACCTGCTGGTCTTACATCACTCTTGCACGAGTTCCGTACGCTGCAGACCCATGGGCGAAGCATCCTCGGCACCCTTCGTGCTGGTGGCCGAAGACGACCAGGGCGTACGCGAATCGCTGGTCCGGTCACTCCGATTCGAGGGGTACGAGGTTCGGGCGGTCAACGACGGCGCCCAGGCGCTGGAGGCGGTCACCGAGCGGGTACCCGACGCCGTGGTGCTCGACGTGATGATGCCGTTCGTCGATGGGCTGACCGCATGCACCCAGATCCGTCGCCGGCACCGCACCCTGCCGATCCTGATGCTCACTGCACGCCACGAGGTCGAAGATCGCATCGCCGGGCTCGACGCAGGCGCCGACGACTATCTGGTGAAACCGTTCGCGATCGGCGAGCTGTTCGCGCGGTTGCGAGCTTTGCTTCGGCGCACCAGCGTGTCGGGGGCTGACGAGGTGCTCCGCGTGGGCGATCTCGAGCTCGACCCGCGTGCCAGGGCGGCACGGCGAGCAGGGCGCGAGATCGAGTTGACGAAGACCGAGTTCGACCTGCTCGAACTGTTGCTGTTCAACGCCGGGGTCGTGTTGAGCCGCGAGACCTTGTACGAACGGATCTGGGGATTCGATTTCGAGACCAACTCCCGGTCGCTCGATGTCTACATCGGGTACCTGCGGTCGAAGACCGAGGCGGACGGCGAGCCCAGGCTGCTCCACACGGTGCGCGGTGTGGGCTACGTGGCGAGGCAGTCGTGAGCCTCCGATGGCGCATCGCGCTCGCGCTTGCGTTGGTGGCCGGCATCATCGGATCGCTCGCCACCCTCGGGTCGTTCCTGACCACGTCTCGCCAGGTGTACCGCAGCATCGACGACACCCTCTTGGCCCGGGCCACCCTCGCCAGTCCGACCCGGGGAGGACCAGGGGGCCCGCGAGACCGATCCGGCTGCCCGTTCGGGATCGCGTTGCAGTCCGTCGACGTCGCCCAGATCGTGGCGCCGGACGGATCGGTCACGGTCTGCATCGATGGGACAGCGGCACTCCCGAACGACGTGGAGATCGATGTCACCACGCCAGGTGCCATCTCGATCCGAACGGTGAGATCGGAGGACTCGCGGTATCGAGTGCTGAGTCTCGTGCTCCGAGATGACCAGGTGCTCCAGATCGGACGGGACCTCGACGAGGCCCGCAGCGTGCTCGGCCGCCTCCGGACCCGGCTGTTCGTGTTGGCGTTCGGCGGCATCGCCCTGGCCGGGCTGTCGGGGTGGCTCATCGCCCGGCGGATCGTGCGCCCGGTCGTGGAGCTGCGCGACGCGGCCGAGACGATCGCTCGCACCCAGGACCTCCGCACCCCGATCCCCTCGGGCGGCGACGACGAGCTCGGCAGCCTGTCCCGGAGCCTCACGACCATGGTGGGCGCCCTCGCGACGTCACGCGAGCAACAGCAGCGCCTCGTCGCGGACGCCAGTCACGAGATGCGCACCCCGCTCACCAGCCTGCGAACGAACGTCGAGCTGCTGGCCCACTTCGAACAGCTCGACCTGAACGACCGCACGGCCACCTTGAACGCGATCGGTGCCGACGTGGGCGAACTCACCCACCTGTTGACCGAGCTCGTGGAGCTGGCCACCGATCGGGCCGGTTCCGACGAACCGGTCGAGCCGGTCGAGCTCGCCGAGCTCGCCGCCGATGTGGCGGCCCGCGCCCGGCGACGCTCCGGACGCTCGATCAACGTGACCGCCACCGGCCCCGCAGAGGCGGTGCTGGGTCGGCCGCGGATGCTGGAACGGGCGATCTCGAACCTCGTCGACAACGCGGTCAAGTACACCTCCGCCGATCACCCGATCGAGGTGATCGTGGGCCCGCGATCGGTGGAGGTCGCCGACTGCGGGCCCGGCATCGCGCCCGCCGACCTGCCCCACGTGTTCGAGCGCTTCTACCGAGCGACCACGGCGCGCACCACCACGGGCTCGGGGTTGGGGCTGGCCATCGTGGAGCAGATCGCGGAACGCCACGGGGGTCGGGTGTGGGCCGCCAACTGCGCTGACGGCCCGGGCGCGCGAGTCGGTTTCGAGCTACCCGAGACGGCGGCTCCCCGCCAGGCAGAGCGGGCGGGTGGTCCTGACCGAGCGTGACCATTGGCCCTGCCGAGCCTGTGGACCCCTCCTACACTGGCCGCCATGGCAGGTTTCTGGCCCACGTTGGACCACTGGTCCGTGGCGATCCCCCTCGACACCCCCCACTACCGGATGCCGGCGCTGGCCGAGACAGGGGTCGTCGCACTTCGCCCGGCCGATTTCGACGTTCCCGCCGCGGAGTGGGAATCGCTCGCCTACATGGACTGGAAGAGTGGCGGCGACACCAACTTCGCGCCGATCGCGAGCGCAGACGGCCAGCTCGACTGCCGCGGCTTCTGGGACAAGGGCAAGACCGACAAGGACGCCCAGTGGACGTCCAACGCGACGATTGCACCCACGATGCGTCGATACGTCGAGTCGATCGGCGCGAACTTCGGACGGGTTCGCGTCATCAAACTCGAGCCCCAGGACCGCGACACCGCGTGGCGCAGTGTCCACCGTGACGACAACAACCGCTTCAACCCCGACAACGAGGGTTGGGTGGTACGCACCTGGCTGGAGCTGACCGACAACCCCGACAGCTACATGCTGTTGATGGATCTCGACGACGAGCACCTCCCGATCGCCGCCACCGAGCGACGAGTGCCGCTCACCCGCGGCGCCCGGTTCATGGTCGACACCCAACGCCTGTGGCACGTCGTGGTCCACCCGGGCACGGCCCCCCGCTATGCATTGATCACGAGCGTCGAATCGTCGCCCGCTCTCCAGGGATGGATCGAGACCCAGGTGGCCGCACCCGCACCCGTGTGAGCCCACTCATGCGAGGCGGCGGGCGTCCTCGATCAAGTTGATCTCGTAGAGCACCATGTCGAGCGCGTCGCCCGCAGTCATGCCGGAGTATCGCTGCGGATGCTCGGGGGTCACGCACGCGGGCATCGGCTGGAGCAGCGTCCACGGCTTCGGGTGGAGGAACTGGACCACGCTGTAGCGCTCGCCGCCGTACCCCGGCGCAGCCACCACCCGGTGGATCCCGGTCGGGATCATCCCGTTGGTGAGCCGCTCCAGCATCATCCCCGTGTTGATGATCACGTAGCCGGGCGGTGCCACCGCGTCGACCCACGTTCCATCGACCAGCACCTGCAGGCCCGGGGCGGTCGCGCGGGGCAGGGCCGTGATCAGGTTGATGTCGCCATGAGCGGCGGCCCAGACGTGCTGCTCACCTGGCGCTTCGGCCATCGCCGGGTAGCGAATGGCGCGGGTGAGCGTCGGTCCATCCACGAGCATCTCGTCGAAGAACGTCTCGTGCGCTCCCAGGCCTTCGGCCACCACCCGGAGGAACCGGCGTTGGAGATCGGCGATGGTGTCGTGGAACGCGTAGAGGATCTCGCTGATGCCGGGGACCTCGGCTTCCGGGAGCACCTGGTCCGGATAGGCCCGCGGGTACTTCCGACGGACCGGATGTCCTTCGGGCAGCTCGCGGCCCCAGTTGAGCATCTCCTTCCAGTCAGGCACATCCGACGAAGCCGCAGTCTCGACGAGCAGTCCCGTGTAGCCGGTCTGCCCGCTCGAACCCCGAGAGGTGGAGCGCTGCTTGGCCTCGGTGGGGAGCTCGAAGAACGTGCGCAGCCCGTCGTAGGCCTGATCGAGCATCGACTCGGCGAGGTCGTGACGGGCGTAGACGAATCCCGTCTCGAGGCTTCGCCGCACTCCGTCGACGACGGCCTTGCGGGTGACGTGATCCCCCCGCTCGAAGCTCAGCAGATCGACATCGAGGATCTCACTCATGGGCGGCAACGGTACTCACGTCGCTCGATGCTCACGTGAGGCGGAGGGCACCCTCACGGTGATCGACCCAGTGCTTCACGAACGCCAGGACGACGAAGTACAGCGGGGCAGCCACCAGCACGATCCGCCCGAGGGTGTTGCTGTCGGGCGTGATCAGGGTGAGCCAGGTCATCACGAGCAGCCACACAGCGGTGATGCCCAATGTCACAGGCCGCCACTGGACGACCCGAACGGGGTGCGGGAAGGGCACGTTGAGCAGGGAACACACCGAGAACACGATCACCACTGCCGCTCCCAGCCACGGCGAGGTGCCGAGGAGATACAGGCTGGGCGCGACAAGGTTCCACGTGGCGGGGAATCCTCGGAACCAGTGGTCGGGCGTCATCATGTCGGTCCGCGAGAACCACAGCGCCGAGGTGAACACCACCAGACCCACGAGGGCGAGGGACACCGAGCCGCCCGGCAGGAGTTCGAAGCGATGCAGGAACGCAGCGGGAATGACCACGCACGTCACGAAATCGATCACCAGGTCGAGCACGTAGCCGTCGATCTGCGGCACCCGTTCCTTGATGTCGACGGCTCGGGCCATGGGCCCATCGGCCCCATCGATCAATTGGGTCGCAAGGAGCCAAATCATCGCTGATTTCGGTTTTCCGTCCAGTACGGCCTGGAGCGCGAGCATCCCCGCGACGATTCCACTTGTTGTGAACACGTGCACCGCCCAGGCCCGCCCCCGCTCGGCCAATGAACAGGTCTGCATCATGTTGTCCGCCGTCACACTCGGCACGCTATCGGAGACGCACCGTGGCTGATCGGCAGGAGCCGCTCTCGGCTCGCCGGCCGAACCGGCGCCAGCTCGAACTGGCCTGGTACGCCGTTGCCCTCTCGTACTGCTGCCTACGCGTCCTACCTGGCCCATCGCTTCATCGGTGAGCACCTCGACGTGCGCGCGTTCGCATTGGTCGAGTTCGCCGCCCTGGTTCCCGAGTCGATCGGCACGTGCCGGCTGGTCGGTGCGCTCGTCGACCGCGACCACGCGCTCGCGGCCCGCTGGGGGCTTGTCGCCGGCGCCGGCTTCATCGCTCCCGATGTGTTCGTGCTGGCCACGGCCCACGATGCTCCGAGCTGGCTGTACGTCGTGGTCACGGTGTGGCTCGTCGGTGCCGTCGCGCTCGCGATACGCCACTTGAACGCCGCCATCGCGGCGCGCCGAGGGGAACGCATCCTGGCCTGACGGCCTCGGCCAGACCCGGTACCGTCTGGTTCACCGTTCGTCGAAGAAAAGATCGGGTCGCGCCAAACCTCCTCGCGGTGTGAGGCGTGTCGTCGGCGTGATGGTGGCCATCGCCGTGGATGAACTCAACTGGACCCCCGACTTCGAGACGGTGTTTCGAACGCACTACTCGCGGCTCGTGCGCGCCCTCACCGTGGTCGCCGGCGACCGGGAGGTGGCGGCCGACGCCGTCCAAGAGGCCTTCGTCAAGGCCCACCTCCGGTGGCGCCGACTTCGGCACTACGACGATCCTGCGGGCTGGATCCGCCGGGTGGCCATCAACAAGCTCCATGACGAACATCGGCGATCCGGCAGGGCCCGAAAGCTCGCCGAGCGCATCGGAGCGGCTCCGGAGCAACACGTCGCCGAACCCGAGCTCGACGAGCTCCACGTGCTGCTCGCGGGCCTCCCCCGCCAGCAGCGGGCCGCCGTCGCCCTGTTCTACATCGACGGCCTGCCCGTCGCCGAGATCGCCACCACCCTGCGGATCTCCGAGGGTGCGGTGAAGTTTCATCTCCACAAGGGTCGTGAGCGACTCCGAACCGTGATCGAGGAAGGGGGTACTCGATGAGCGACTTCGACGATTCCGACATCCGCCGACGCCTCGAGACACTCGCTGGGCGGGCGCCCGACACCGAATTGGGATACACCGAGGTGCAGCGCGGCATCCGTTGGGCACGGCGGCGCCGGGCCGCGGTGTGGGGTTCCACGGCAATGGCGACGATGGTGCTCGGCACCGCGGCACTTGCTGCCCCGTGGCGCGACGACGAAACCCGGATCTCGGCGTCGGATTCCTCCACCGACTTCTCGGGACTCGGGACATCCTCGACAGCGACCTCCGTCGCCACCACCGCCGCATCCATCCCCGGGAGCGACTCCACGACGACGTCTCCCTCGTCCTCCTCGTCGACGTCTTCGACGGCGGCGCTCCCCGAGACGTCGTCGGCGAACACGGTCGAGCCCGGGGGAACCACGGCCGCGTCGGCTCCGACAGGGGCGACGACCCCCGGCGGCCAAGGTGCTGCACCGGGCCCGACATCCCCGCCCTCCCAGACGCCACCGCCACCAGCGGCGACGGTTTCGACCACGTGCGGCAGCTCCGCCGGGGTCGGGTTCGCGGTCACCCTCTCCAACGGCGTGTTGACCAAGGGGGCGGTCACGGCCGCGGGGTACCAGGCCACGACCACCGTGTCTCGCTCCGACCGCATCGAGGTCGAGTTCACCAACGGCTCGACACGAATCCGGGTACGTGCCGACGCCGAAGATGGCCAGATCAGCTGCCGCGCCGACATCAATGAGTCCGACGACGGTCCGAACTCCTCTGACGATTCCGGCGGCGACGGCGACGGCTCAGGCTCAAGCTCCGACTCGGGCTCGGGCTCGGGCTCGGGCTCGGGCTCGGGCTCGGGCTCGGGCTCGGGCTCGGGCTCGGGCTCGGGCTCGGGCTCGGGCTCCGGCTCCGACGACTCGGGCGACGACTGATCGCCCGCGTTTGTTCGCTGCCGCCCCCGATTCGGTGGCTCGGGCGAACAAACGCGGCGGACCGAGGGGGTTGATCCGGGGGCGTACGATGGCCGAGACGGCCGGCGCGCGTCGGTCGGGTGAGGGGAAACGTGGGCGTCCGACGCGTGGTCACCGGGCATTCGCCGGACGGCAAGGCGGTCGTCTCCAGCGACGAGATCGTCGAGCCCGTACGGCTGGCGCTCTTGCCCGGCTTCGAGTTCGTCCGGTTGTGGGGCGCCGACGCTCCACCGGAGTTCCCCGACGCCGGATCGAGCCCTGATGCTCCCGCCTACTTCCCGCCCACCGGCGGATTCCGCTTCGGACTGTTCACCGTTCCACCGCTGACCGATGTGGTGATCGGCGACATCGACATCGAGGCGGCGCTGGCCGACATGGAGACCGCGCTCCCCGGGATGGCCGCACACATGGAACCCGACCATCCGGGGATGCACACGACCGCCACGATCGACTACGAGTTCGTCGTGTCCGGCTCGGTCGTGCTCGAGCTGGACGATGGCACCGAGGTCGAACTGCATCCCGGCGACACGGTCATCCAGAACGGCACCAGGCATGCATGGAGGAACCCCGGGACCGTCCCCTGCCAGATGGTGGTCGTGCTCATCGGAGTCCCCCACGATCGAGTCGTGCGATGACCGTTTGCTGTCGCCCCATCCACCGCGACAACCGGCGATGACCCAACGTGCGACTCGAACAGTTCGTGCTCCCGGCCGTTCGTCAGCTGGCCGCTCGGCCGAAGCTGGCTCACGCGTTGTTCCGCCTGACGAACGACGAGAGCCCGTTCGACCCCGACTACTACGTCGACCCGTATCGATCGCTCGAGGCGGTGCGCGGCCAAGTACGGCCAGGTGTACTACCGCAAGGTCTTCCGTCAATGGTTCGTCGTCGGATACGACGAGGCGCTCGAGCTGCTCCGCTCCCCGTCGCTGTCGGTCGAGCGCGGCGGTGGATGTGACTCATGGAGATTCGGCCCTATTCGCAGCTGTCCGAGGAGGCCAGGGCCAGTTTCGTGCGGTGGCTGCTGTTCGTCGACCCGCCCGACCACACGCGCTTGCGCGGGCTCGGTCCAGCGCAGCCTTCACCCCGAACACGATCAAGGCGTTCGAGCCACGCATGCGAGCGATCGCCGATGAGCTGCTGGCGAAGATCGCCGGTGAGCCAACGCCTGACGTCGTGCGGAGCTTTCACCTCGCCGCTGCCGGTGTACGCGATCGGCGAGTTGCTCGGACTGCCGCGCGGAACGGTGGGCGTGGCTGAAGTCGGCCTCCGACGACATCACCGGGCTGATCGATCCGCTCCACGGCTTCGACGCCGACGTCGTCAGCGTCCGCGTCGCCGAGCTCAACGCCTACTTCACCGAGGTGTCGAGCAGCGACGCGTCGAGCCGCGCGACGACCTGATCTCGGTCCTCGCAGCGCCGCAGACGACGGCGAGCGGCTGGACAACGACGAGCTGCTCGCCATGCTCGGATTCCTGCTGTTCGCCGGGCACGAGACGACCACCGCGCTGCTCGGCAACAGCCTGGTCGCCCTCGCCCAGCACCCCGATCAACGCACCCTGCTGCGCGACCACCCGGAGCTGATCGACAACGCCGTCGAGGAACTGATCCGCTTCGACACCTCGGTGCAGGCCACGCCGCGGTCGACGACCGCTCCGATCCGGGTCGGCGACATCGACGATTCCCGGCCGGTCAGCAGGTTGCCATCCTCTGGGGACTCGTCAACCGCGACGTCCGCCGCTGGCCCGACGCCGACCAGCTCCGCCTCGATCGCCCCGACCCGAAGCCGCTCTCGTTCGGCCACGGCATCCACCACTGCCTCGGTGCGTCCCTCGCCCGCCTCGAGCTGCGCGTCGCGATCCCCGCCTTCCTCGACGCGTTCGGCGACTACCAGCTCGATCCGGCCACGACGAAGTGGAAACGATCGCTGTCGATCCGCGGACCGACCTTCCTCCCGATCACCAGAGCGCCGATTGCCGCTCCCGGTTGATCGGCCCCGAGATCCGGCGGAAGCCGGCGGCCGGTCAGTCCGCCCGTTTGCGGGTGATGGCGTGCTTCACCAGTTCGATGAGGGCCTGCTTGGTCTCGCCTCGTCGGCGGCAGTCGATGCCGAACACCGGTGTCGCGGCGTCGATGGCTAGTGCCTCCCGTACCGCATCGGGTGTGTGGGCGAGCTCGCCGTCGAACCGGTTGAGCGCCACGACGTACGGCACCGAACGCGACTCGAAGAAGTCGAGCGCCGGGAATGAATCGGCCAGGCGGCGGGTGTCGGCGATCACCACTGCACCCACTGCGCCCCGGACCAACTCGTCCCACATGAACCAGAACCGGTCCTGGCCGGGAGTGCCGAACAGGTAGAGCATCGTCGTCTCGCCGAGGGTGATGCGCCCGAAGTCCATCGCCACCGTGGTGGTGGTCTTCGTCCGAACCTCGCCGGTGTTGTCGATGCCGACCGCCAGCTGGGTCATGGGTGCCTCGGTCGTGAGCGGCGTGATCTCGGAGATCGCCTCCACGAACGTGGTCTTCCCGGCGGCGAACCCACCGGCGATCACGATCTTGAGCGGACGCGTGGCGAGGGTCGGCGCGGCCGACGACTGCTCGCGGTCAGAGAGCCTGGAGGTCATCGAGCAGCCTTTCGAGCGTGGGCAGGTCAGGTCCGGCGGTCCCTACGGTGGACTCGCTGACGATCACGTGGGCTAGCGCCGCGAGATCGCTGACGAGCACCCGGGCGATACCGAGGTGAAGACGGAGGTGGGCGGAGATCTCGGCGATCGAGATCGGAGTGGCGGTGAGTTCGATGATCCGCCGCTGTTCGCCCGACAGCGACCGATCGGCCGATCGGCCGCGTGCGGTCGATTGCACGAGGGTGTCGAGCTCGAGGTCCTCGCCGTGGGATCTGACCCGACCCTGGGTGAGGGCGTACTGGCGAACGAACCGGGACGGTTGGGAGGGCGGGTCGGGCATCACACTCGAGGCAGCGCAGCCTGGAGCTCGGCGATGAGGAGCGGGGAGAGCACCGTGCCCATCCGCTTGGCCAACATCGACATCTCGTACCCGACCAGCCCGACATCACAGGTCTTGGCGGTCACAACAGCAAGGGCCGAACCCTGGCTGATCGACATGAAGAACATGTACCCGCCGTCGAGCTCGACGATCACCTGGTTGACGTTGCCGCCCCCGAAGCAGCGCGCCGCGCCCTGGGTGAGACTGGTGAGACCGGAAGTCACCGCCGCGAGTTGATCGGCGCCGGCGCGCCCGATGCCCGCTGACATCGCCATGAGCAACCCGTCGGCCGATACAGCGACAGCGTCGATGACACCCGTGACCCGATCGACGAAGGACTCGAGCAGCCAGTTGAGGTTCTGGGCGTCGGCACTCAGGTTGGTCATCGGTCGTCCGTTCGGCTCGTGGGGTCGTCGGTTCGTGCCTCGTCGACGCCGCGTGAGAAGGCACGCAGCACGCGGAGGCGGTCGGCAGGATCGTCGGCGGCGCCTGTTTCCCGTGGCGTTGTCAGGCGGCGGAACAGTCCCAGCTCGGCATCGGCTTCAGGGCCCGGGCCGCCGATAGCCGCGCCCGGGGTGCGCCGTGCGAGCCCACTCGACGTCAGCCCGCCGTCGCCGTCGCCGTTGCCGTTCGCGCGGGTCGCGGTCGACACCGGGTGCCGCAGCGACCGGAACCCGGACGGGCAACTGCTCGATCGGTGCTGCTGGGGCACGTGGCTCGACGGGTGCTGAACGGTCGAACAGTGGTGTGACGGCCGGCGCGGGCACGCTGCGCACACGTCGGGGCAAGGTCGGATCGAGCGGTGTCGACTCCGGCGGCGTGGGCTCCGGCGCGGTGGCCACCGCGGGTTCGTCGTCGAACGAGAGCGCCGGCTCGAGCGGAGCGAACTCGAATTCGTCGCGCGGCCCGGTTGCCGGCTCGGCGGGGTCGGGTGCGGGCGGCTCGTCGGGCGCAAGAGCGGCACCCTTGCGGCGCTGCGGGAGGTCGCCGCTCGCCGGCTGCGCCGATGGGCGAACCGGCAGACCGTCGAACTCGGGGAGCTCGTAGTCGTCCTCGCTCGCCGCACTCAAGTCGGCGAGCACCTGTTCGTCGGTGACGATGACGCGAGGCTCGGCCGCGGCGCGGGTCTCGGCCTCGGCCACCGCCACGATCGGCAGGTCACCGGTGAGCGGTTCGAACGCCGAGGGCGGAAGGTCGACAGCTGCGGCGATGCCCCCGACCGGGTTGGTCTGCAAGCGCACCCGAGCATCGAGGCGACGCGCCAGCCGCCCGACCACTTGGAAACCCACCTGGTCGGTGCTGAGCTCGTCGATGTCGGGCGGATCGGCGACCCGCTGGTTGGCGACGACGAGTTCCTCGTCGCTCATCCCGACCCCGCTGTCGATCACCCACACGCGCACGTGCATGCCGTTGCGCTGGACACGGAGCACCACCGAGGTCGACGGGTTCGAGTACGACGTGGCGTTCTCGATCAGCTCGGCCAGCAGATGGGACAGGTCGACGGCATGGGCGCCGCTCACCAACAGGTCGTGCCCCGGTGGCATCTCGAACTCGACCCGTCCCATGTCGGCCACTTCGGATATCGCCCCGCGGATGACGTCGGAGACCGGGACCGACTCGGACCAGGCCCGCGATCGGCGGCTCCCAGCGAGCACGAGGAGGCTCTCGGCGTTGCGCCGCTGCCGGGTGACCATGTGATCGAGCTTGAACAGACCCTCCAGCAAGGCCGGGTCCTGTTCGCGCGCCTCGAGCGTGTCGATCAGCTGGAGTTGGCGTTCGAGCAGCGCCTGGTTGCGCCGGCCGAGGTTGACCAGCAGGTTGGTCAGGGTCTCGGCTCGCCTGGCGGAGTGCTCGATCGCGGTCTCGACCGACGTCCTCAACACCGTGTTGAACGACTCCGCCAGCGAACCGATCTCATCGGTCGAGGTCGTCTCCACTTTTGGAATGGCTCCGGCGAGCGCCTCCGGAGTCGGGTTCCGAAGGCTCTCGAGCACGTCGGGAAGGCGGTCCACCGCGATGTGGTGGGCCGAGTCGGTGACCTGCGCGAGCCTGCGGCTGAGGCTGCGCCCGAGCAGGAAGGCGAACGCCGCGGCCAACAGGGCACCGATCACCGTCGCGAGAGCGAAGATGACTGCGGTACGGCGGGTGTCGGATGCGACATCGCTGGCGATCGACAGGTAGCGGCCGAACTCGGAGTCGTCGAGTTCGTCGAAGGAGGTGAGGGCCGCCTGCGACAGCGCCCACCAATCGGAGGCGTTCACGTTGTAGGGATCGCCGGCTGCACCGGCATCCATGATCCGTTCGGCCTCGACGTCGATGGTGGCGACCTCCGGCAGGGCGCGGATGCGTTCGAGCAGTGCGACGCCGTCCGCATCGGTGGTCGCGAGGAACCGGTCGTAGGCGGCGAGGGAGTCCTGGTAGCCGTTCTCGAACTCGTTGAAGTCACGTGCGATGAGGCCGGTCGCCTCGAGCCGGCCAGCGACCCGGTTGAGCACGGCGCTGAGCTCACGTTTGCCGTTGAGCTGTGCGGTGATGGCCGTGGCCCGACGGATCAGGTCGGCGTCGGTGGTCTCGAAGACGAGTCCGACGATGAGTTCATCGAGGGCCGCGAGTTGCTCGGTGAACTCGCGCAGCGTCACCTCGAGGTTGAGGTTCCCGGCGTCGAGTCGGCCCCGCAGGGCGGTGATCGCGTCGGGCACCGCGGTGGCCTGGTCGATGACGTCGTCACCCGTCAACTCGACGAGTCCGCCAAGGGGGCCGGAGGCGGCCAGGAAGCGCTCGGCGGCCGCATCGACCACGGTTCGCTGCTCGGCAAGGGCGGCGGCGAGTTCGGGCGTCTCGTTCGTGATGCGTCGCGCCGAGAGCCCCTGTTCGACCTCCAACTCGTCGGTGAGCTGCATCGCCAGTTCGGCGATACCCACTCGACGCTGGTCGTCGCGGGCATCGCTCGACCGGGCGAGCTGGGGGGCGATCACCGCCACGGCCAAAATCACCACTACCAGGAGTGGTGGCAACACTACGAGTCCCAACTTGGTCCGGAAGGACATCCCTGAACGCATACGCACCCCGCTCTCACGCCGCGCCCATCCCGTCGGCGCAGGTCGGATGGTACGGGCGGGTCCAGAACTGTTGCCAGGGTCCGCGAGAAGGTGGTCCGCGCGGCCCATGAGCCCACAGGAGTCCTGAACACCTCGTTCGGGGCGGCGCGAGGTTCTAGGCTCACGCTGCGTGCAAGAGGTGTCGTGTCCCTTCGTTGCCGCTCCCGGGGCCCGTCCGCCTCGGCTGGCGGGCAGGACCGAAGTCCTCGACGCGCTCTCGGCCCAACTCGTCGCGCTTCGCCAGCGGGAACCGGGTCGGGTGCAGGCCTGGCTCGGCCAGGTCGGGAGTGGGAGGACGGTGCTGGCCCACGAGGCAGCCAAGCGGGCCGCATCCGACGGCTGGGCCCCCGCCATCGTGTCGGTCGGCCGCGGCGGACGCCTGGAGCACGATGTCGCGAGAGGGATGGCTGCGGCCGTGCTCCACCACGGCCGCAGACACCCCGACGAAACGGTGCTGGCCGGGTTGCTCGGCGTGGTCCGCGCCTATGCCGAAGCCCACGACATGGACCTCCCGCTCGAACTGGCCGCCGCCGAGATCTCGTGGCCGGGCACCCGTCATGCCGACGTCGGGGTCCTGATGGAGCGGCTCGCTGACGGGATGGAGCGCGTCGGGGCAGGTGTGCTGCTGGTGCTCGACAACGTCGACGGCGCGGATGCCGACGCTCGCCGAGACGTGTTGACCGCGGCGGCCGAGCTGATGGCGGGCGGGCGGGCCCTCGCCCTGGTGGTGACCGGGCTGCCGGGCAGCGTGCCCCCCGAACTGGCACAGATCCGGCCCATCGGCCCACTGAGTCCCCCCGAGCTGTTCGACGCCGTTGCCTGGCCGGCCGCCGAGAAGGGCGTCCAGGTCGGCCACGAGGCAATCGCCGCGATCGGCCGGCGGACGTCGGGTCATCCGTTCTTCGTGCAGGCCTTCGCCCGGGAGGCCTGGCTCACCGCCGTAGGGACCGCCATCACTCCCGACGATGTCGCAGCGGTGGCCCTACCGGTGGAGCGGGCGCTCAAGCGCTCGTTCTTCGCCCCCGTCCTCGACGGTCTGAGTCCGACCGAGCTGCGCTTCGTGCGGGCCGTGGCTGATGCGGCGCCGGCGGCCACCTTTGCCGAGGTGGCCCGACGGCTGGGCGATCCGGTGCGCTTCGACCCGGCGACCTCGCGGCTCGCCCCGGTTCGAGACGAGCTGCTGGCGCGAGGGGTGTTGTCGTCACCCGACGGTGAACTGCTCGAGTTCGCCCTGCCGTACTTCGAGCAGTACGTCCACGTCGTCGACTAGCTCGACCTCCGCTGCCGCGTCAGCCGGCGGCGGTCTTGTACGAGAGTCGCACCTTCGAGCGGAACGCCACGATGCGTCCCGCCTCGATCAACACGTCCTGCTCGACGACCTCGGCCACCCGCAGATCGGCTCCGATGCTGCGGGTCGCTTCTTCGACGGCGTTGGCGGTGGCCTGCTCCCACGACTCGGGGCTGGCACCGATCAGTTCGACGACGCTGTAGACGCTGCTCGACATCTCTGCTCCTGGGCGTCCCCACACCGGGCGGGCGTGGGCGGCTGCTGACGGAGCGTACTGTGGTCCCGATGTCCGAGCAGACCGAGTCACGCCGCGACCCCAACGCCGTCTATCGCGTGGTCCGCCTCGTCGCGACCGACGACACCAGCTGGGAAGCCGCGGCTGTTACCGGGATCGCGGAGCTGTCTCGCACGATCACCGACCTGCGGGTCGCTCGGGTCACCAAGCTCGATGCGGTGGTGCGGGGCGGCGCGATCGTCTCGTACCGGGTGCGGCTCGAGGCGTCGTACCGCATCGATCGCCGGCGCATCGACTCGGGGACCGTCGTCACCGTGCAGCGGGTACTCGTCGTGGCGAACGACACCATCGGCCGGGCGGCGGTAAACGCCGCGATCGCAGAGCGCCTCGCCACCGGCCCGCTCGAGATCCATCTCCTCGCGCCGGTCAACCCGGCAGGTTGGGGAGCGGTGGCCGCCTTGGGGGATCCCGGATCGGGCTACGTGCCGCCGGGTCCCTCGATGCTCGAAGGGCGTGACGAAGCGGTGAAGACGGCTGAAGATCGAGTTCGCGGCGAGCTCATCCGGCTCCGAGCGCTCGGCGCCACTGCCACGGGGGAAGTCGCCCTCGACGACCCCGCAGACGCCGTGGCGAGAGTGCTCGAACGAGCCAGCTTCGACGAGATCATCGTCTCGACGTTGCCGAGCACCGTCTCTCGTTGGCTCCGACTCGACCTGGCCCGCCGGCTGCAACGCCGCTTCGGGGTCCCGGTCGTCGAGATCATCAACGCCTGATCGGGCGGCGCTCCGCGATCAGGTCAGCGGCGGCACGGCTTGGTGCTGGTCGAGCATGTCGGCCATCACCGCACGGATGAACTCGTCGGCATCGGCGGTCCACCCGTCGGGCACGCCGCCGTAGATGGCCGAGCTCTTCGCGGGGCGGTCCCTCTGCTCGTTGGCGAAGGACACCGCCGCGGCGAGATCGTCGGCCCATTCCTCGACCACGCCCGCCCGGGTCTGCGGCCGAGTGACGCACATGTGGATGGCGTTCGGGTACTGCTGGCCGTTCATCCGCCAACCCCGGGCTCGGAGCGCGTCGTTCACGTGGTAGATGTCGAACACGTCCGACGTGAAGGCGAACAGGAACGTCGGTGTTCCCAGCAGCCGGAGTTCGGGGTGGGCCCGCACCGCCGCTTGCATCGCGAACGAGGTCTCGAAGATCTCGCGGGCGTAGCGGAGGTACCCGTCCCGGCCGGTCGCGACCATGCCGGCCCACGTCGCCGCGAGCAGCCCACTCGATCGCGACCCCTCGATGCCGGGGGAGCAGTACTTGCCGCCGCTCCAATCGGTCATGAAGAAGTACTGGTCGTTGCGCAGCCGCTTGTCGCGGAACATCAGCAGCGAGGTGCCCTTGAACCCGTAGCCGTACTTGTGGGTGTCGGCCGAGATGGTGGTGACGCCAGCGAGCCGGAAGTCGAAAACCGGGATGTCGTAGCCGAGCTGTTCACCGAACGGCAGGATCCACCCGCCCAGGCACCCGTCGACGTGCAGTCCGACGCCCCGTTCGACGGCGAGCGCCGACAGCTCATCGATCGGGTCGATCGTGCCGTATCCGTAGTTGCAGGCCGAACCGATGATCGCGATGGTGGAGTCGTCGATCGCGCCGGCCATGGCGGCGACATCAGCCTGGGTCGAACGAGGATCGACCGGGACCCGGCGCAGTTCGATCCCCAGGAGATGGCAGGCCTTGTCGAACGCCGGGTGCCCGGTCTCCGGCTTCACGACGTTCGGCCGGTCGATGCCGCGGTGGAGACGCCCGTGCTCGCGATAGGCGAGCATGGCGTGCAGGATCGAGCCGCTCCCCCCGCTGGTGACGAGCCCGACCGGTTCGGTGCCCTGCACCGCTGCACTGTGCATCAGATCGAGCCCCATGGCGATGATCTCGCCCTCGAACCGGGTCGAGCTCGGGCAGACATCGCGTTGGAGGGCGTTCATGTGGGCGTACATCCCGAACGCCTGGTTCATGAACGCGTAGTGATCGCGATCCCCGCAGTACATCGAACCCGAGACTTTCCCGGCCTCCCACCCGGCGTCCTCGCGTTCGGCCATCTCGGCCAGCTCGCGCAGCAGCTCGGCTCGACTCCGACCCTCCGATGGCAGGCCGCGAACGACCGGGTGGACGTCGGCATACGGGAACGGACCACTCATGCCCCAGATGCTCTCACGAGTCGTTCCGGTGGCATGGACCGCGTCGGTTCCGCCGGCCGGCTACCGGAGCGCCGGCTACCGGAGCGCCGTCCAGGAGATCGGTACATGGGAAAACCCGTCGATCAGATTCGAGTTGACCCGGGGCAGGAGGTCGGGATCGGCCTCGACCTTCAAACCGTCGAACCGGGACAGGATCGCCTCGAACATCACGCGACCTTCCTGGCGAGCGAGGTTGGCGCCGAGGCAGAAGTGGGGGCCTCCCGCGCCGAACGCCACATGCGGATTCGGTTGACGAGCGATGTCGATTGCGTCGGCATCGGCGAACACCGACTCGTCGCGGTTGGCCGAGGAGTAGACGAGCAGTACCCGCTCGCCCGCGCTGATCTGCTGGCCGCCGATCTCGACGTCGGTGGCTGCGGTACGGGTGAACTGCATCACGGGAGTGCTGTGGCGCAGCAGCTCCTCGATGGCCACCGGCAGCCGGCTGGGATCGTCTCTGAGCCGGGCGTACTGGTCGGGGTATTCCAGCAGGGTCACCAGACCGGTGGTGATGAGGTTCCGGGTGGTCTCGCTGCCGGCGTTCTGCAACAGCAGGAAGAACAGCGCGATCTGCATCTGGGTGAGCTGCTCGCCATCGACCTCGGCCTCGAGCAGGACACTCATGAGATCGTCGCGCGGGGCGCGCTTGCGCTCCTCGCACATCGCGTCGGCGTAGCCGTACATCGCGATCGCGGCATTGGCGCGCTGCTCCGGCGTGACCGACGGGTCGAACCCGAAGGTCTGCTCCGTCCAGTCGAAGATCTGGCGGCGGTCGGCTTCGGGCACGCCGACGAGATCGGCGATCACGTGCAACGGGAGCCACAACGCGATGTCCTCGACGAGGTCGCAAGAATTCCGACCGGCCAGCTCCCCGAGTATTCGATCGACCCGGGTCCTCACGCCCTGTTCGAGATCGGCGACCCGCTTCGGGGTGAAGCCCCTCGACACCAGCATCCGCATCTTCTGGTGGGCGGGTGCGTCGAGGCTGATCAGGAGCCCGGACGAGCCCGACTGGTCGTCGTCGGCACTCTGCTCCAGGAACGGATGGGGCGCGTTCCGGAACGTCTGGGACTCGCGGGACACCCTGACCAGCTCCGGGTGCCGAACCACCGCCCAGAAGCCGCTCGACCACGTCGGATGATCGAAGTGGTGCACCGCGCCGCGGGATCGCAGCTCCCGGAACGTCTCGTGCGGGAAACCGTCCGCGTAGGTGGCAGGGTCGTGGAGCTGAAGATCCGACATGCGATCCCCTTTCCGGAGCGGCTGAACGGGCCGGTGCGAATCCACCCGTCGACTCCTTCTAAGATACTTGACCAGGTTCACGATCCTTCCTGTCCTGCCCCTCTCCGTCTCGCGAGGTCTCCACCATGTCTGTCCCCGGCATCGATCTCCTCGAACTGGAGCGGTTCCAGCGCCTCGAGCACCACGACATGTTCAGCCGGCTGCGCGCCGAATCCCCGGTGTACTGGCACGACCACCCGAAGGGTCGTGGGTTCTGGAACGTCGTGAAGCACGACGATGTCGTCACGGTCGGACGTCAGGCGCAGAAGTTCTCGAGTGAGATCGGCGGGATCTCGATCCTCGACCCCGAGGAGTACGGCGGCGAGGCCGGCGCCGGCGCCGACCAGCGGGGCCTGATGATGCTCTACACCGACCCTCCGAAGCACACGCGCTACCGGCTGCTCGTCCAGAAGGGCTTCACCCCTCGCATGGTGAACCTGTTGGAACAGCACCTGGAGCACAAGGCCATCTCCATCGTCGACAACATCATCGAGCGAGGCGAGTGCGACTTCGTCGAAGACCTCGCTTCCGAGCTCCCCCTCCAGGCCATCGCCGAGATCATGGGCGTCCCCCAGGAAGACCGGCGCCTGCTGTTCGAGTGGTCGAACCAGCTGATCGGCGCCGACGATCCCGAGTACGCCCGGAACAACGAAAGCGACGGCTCCCAGTCGATGACTGCTGCGATGGAGCTCTACATGTACGTGAACGCGCTCGCCAAGGCGCGTGCATCGGACCCGCGCGAAGACATCGTCACCAAGCTGATCAACGCCGAGATCGAGGGCGACAAGCTCAGCGAGCTCGAGTTCGACATGTTCATGCTGCTCCTCACCGTGGCCGGGAACGAGACCACCCGCAACACCACCTCGTGGGGGATGTGGGCATTGATGCAGCACCCCGAGGAGTTCGCCCGGCTGAAGGCCGATCCCGACAACTTGATGAACGGCGCGATCGAGGAGATCCTGCGCTGGGCCTCGCCCGTCTACCACTTCCGCCGCACCGCGGTCGGCGACACCGAGATCCGCGGTCAGGAGATCAAGGCCAACGACAAGGTCGTCATCTGGTACATCTCGGCCAATCGCGACGAAGAGGTCTTCGCCGATCCGTTCCGGTTCGACATCACACGGAGCCCCAACGAGCAGATCGCGTTCGGAGGGGGCGGGCCCCACTTCTGCCTCGGCGCCAACTTGGCTCGCATGGAGCTGCGCCTCATCTTCCGTGAGCTCATCGAACGACTCGACCACATCGAGCTGGCCGGCACCCCGCAGCTGCTCCGGTCGAACTTCATCGGCGGCATCAAGCGCATGCCGATCACGTTCACGCCGGGTGCGCGCAAACTCGCGGTCTAGACGCCGGCGAGCCGGCGCGCTCGTTCGAACAACGACAACGTGGTGGCGTGGAGGAGGTCGCCGGTCTCCTTTGGCGCCTTACCGGCGAAGGCCCGGGCGTGGGTGCCTTCGAGCACGATCCCGAGCTTGAAGCAGGCGAGGACGGTGTACCAGTCGACGGCCGAGAGGTCTCTTGTCGATCGTTGCGCGTAGCGGGCGATCAGCTCGGCCGGCGTGGGGAGGCCACCCGCCGCGAACGCCGAGCCCCCGATGCCACCGCCATCGTCGGGCCACGTGGCGAGCAGCCAGCCGAGATCGAGGAGCGGGTCGCCGATGGTGCACATCTCCCAGTCGACGATGGCCACCAGCTCGGGGCCGGTGGAGGAGTACATCACGTTCGACAGGTGGTAGTCGCCGTGCACGATGCCGGGCAGTGATCCGCTCGGCCGGTTGGCGGTCAGCCAGTCGGCGACGGAGCTCACCCCCGGGATGTCGGGACCGGGGTAGTCGTCGAATCGGGAGTACGAGTCGAGCTCACCCAACCACCGCCCGACCTGCCGCTCGAGGAAGCCATCGGGCTTGCCGAGACCGCCCAGTCCGACGGCGACATGGTCGACCTCGCTCAGCACGGCGACCGCCTCGGCGGCCTGGAGCCCCATCTCGTGGCGGATGGCGGGATCGCCGGCGTGGAGCGCCGGGAGGCCGGTCGTCACGTTGAAACCCTCGACCGGCTCCATCAGGTAGAACACTGCGCCGCCGAGCACCGCCTCGTCGAGGCACGCACCGAGGATGGCCGGATGGCGAACCTCGGTGCCCGCGAGGACTGACAGGACCTCGATCTCGCGCCGGAGTTGATCGTTCGAACGAGGGCGCAGGTGACGCGGACCCCGACGAAGGACGTAGCCGCGGCCGGCACGATGGAACCGCACCAAGATGTTCTGGGTCCCGCCGCCCAGCAGCTCAGCCGATTCGATGGGCCCCGCGCCCATGTTCTGGTCGTCCATCCAGGCAGCCACTGCGCCGAGATCGACGACGTCGAGATCACTGTGCGGTTCGCTCACGGTGCGATGTGAGCACGTCGGGCCGATCCGCATCGAACGGGGGGCCGATCGCACCTCCGTTCCACGACTTCGACGGGTACCCGGACCGGGAGCAGGTCCCTCTCCCACCAGCGCAAGCGCCGGGCGGTCGAGTCCCTGCGGACCGCTCGAGGCCCGGGTACCCGTACGACTTGCACCCACGACCCCTGCGGGCCGGCGTGCGAGACCTTGTCAGTATGCCCTGTCGCGGAAGTCGTCTCGTCTCGAGACCTCTGCCGCCAACTCGGCGCTGCGAACGCTCGCGGCCGACAGCACCGTGGCGAGGTCACTCTGGTTCTTCTCGAGCAGCTCCCACGCCTTCAGGTGGGTGTCGAGATCGGCGTGGAGGGCGGCGAGATCGGTGGCGACCCGACGGGCCAGCTCCAGGTCGCTGGCACTCGTCGCATCCGCGGCGGCGATGTTGAGGTCACGCTGACGGGCGGCGAGCTGATCGCCGGCCGCGACGAGGGTGAACCGGCGAGCGACGAACTTCTCCTGGCCCGCCGCGGCGAGCCGCACCAGCACCGCGAACGCCCGGGTCGTCTCCTCAAGATCGTCCGCACTCAGCGTGTCGGCCGGACGGGTGTCGGAGAGGCGCCGAGCGAGATCGTCAGGGATGCTCATGGATCCCACTTTGCCGACGCTTCGCAGCGTGTGCAACCAATCTTGACCAGGTCGCTCGGTGGGCAAACGAGGCTGCGGACAGTGACCAACCACGAGCTCGCCCGGAAGTTCGAGAGGGGTCAGCAGTTGAGCGATCGGCAGGCGCCCCGTGACGGGAAGTGGCCGACTTCAGGATCGGGTGAGCCTCTTTCCACGGTGCGCGGTCGACCGAACGCTTCGCTCAACGGGGCCGTCGAGAGCGTGGAGCCATCACGGAGTTTCAAGCCCGTTGGCAGTTCCGAGACGGTGCGCGAGCCCTCGGCGGCACGGAGCGTGCCGAAGGCGCCGGTTCGGTACGGTGCGACACCGTGCTCGGAACGATCGGCGATGTGGTGCAAGACGTGGTGGCCAGGCTCGGCGGCCAGATCACGCTCGCGACCGACACCCCGGCCCGCATCACGTTCCGGCGGGGTGGCAGTGCCGCCAATGTCGCGGTGACCGCCGCGGCGCTCCATGGTCGGGCCCGGTTCATCGGCAACATCGGTGCCGATGAACAGGGCGTCGGGTTGGCAGCAGCGCTTGGGGCGGCGGGAGTCGAGGCGGTCGGGAGCCGCCGGGGGCGTAGTGGCACCGTCGTGGCCCTGGTCGACGAGACCGGCGAGCGCTCGATGATCACCGACCGAGGGTCGTGCACCGAGCTGTCCGATCCAGAACCGGGCTGGCTCGAAGGATTGACCGGGCTGCACGTCCCCTTCTACTCACTCGCCGTCGAACCGCTGGCCACGACGTCGCTCACGATGCTCGGGTGGGGCGCCGAGCGCGGGCTGCTGCGGTCGATCGATGCTTCGTCGACCGCGACGCTGGCTGAGCTCGGGATCGCCCGCGTGATCGAACTGCTTCGTCGGGTGCAGCCCGACGTCTTGCTGTGCAACGGCGACGAGGCTGCTGCGTTCGGGACCGCACTGGTTCCCGAGCGGCTCGGCGCCGGATGCATCGTGATCAAGCGCGGTTCCGACCCCGCGGCGGTGCTCCGGACCGGACACCCCACCGTCATGGTGCCCGTGCCTCCCGTCGCCGGCGTGGCCGACACGACCGGGGCCGGTGATGCGTTCGCCGCCGGGTTCCTCGTGGCCATGCTCGGCGGTGCCGATCCGGTGATCGCGACTCGTGCCGGGCACCAGGCGGCCGCAGGTTTGCTCGAGGCGCAGCGCGGCTGAACTCGACTCAACCAGCCGGTTCGCTGTCGACCAGGACCGAACAGGGCGCGCTGCGTGCGACCGCGCCGGCCGTCGAGCCCAGGTTCAACCGGGCCAGTCCGGTCAGACCGCGGGTGCCGAGCACGACGAGGTCGGCTCGCTCCTGATCCACGGCGATCAGCAGCTCGTGGGCCGGTCGGCCGTACACCACGCGCGGCCTGACCCGGGCTCCGGCGGCGGCCAACACCTCTTCGGCCCATGCGGTCGCCTGGGCGGGGTCCGTACGCCCGTCCTCGACACCGACGATGGTCACGTCGAGGCCCGCAACCCATGGCAGCCCGGCGAGCCGCTGGATCGCGCGCTGGGAGTGCGGCGAACCGTCGGCCCCGACCACCACCGATCGCACCTCACGCCCATGGCGGGCGACGAGCAGCGGTGAGGGCGGATGGGCGAGGAGCCACTCGGCCGTGCTCCCGAGGTGCAGCGACTTGAGCAGCCCAGTGCCGCGGGGGCCGATCACCAGCAGATCGACGTGGCGGCTGAGCACCACGCGAGGATCGGCCTCGGCAGTCAACGACGTGCTCGCCTGGAACTCCGACTCACGGAACGGGCGACGCGGTGAGGACGGGTTCCAGGGGTGGAGGCTCGATCGGTCGAGGGGCAGGGCAGGCCCGGGTGGGGGTGGAGCCGCCTCGACGACCTCGAGCCGCCACCCGGGCCAGCGCTGACAGTTGATCCAGAGCCACGCGACGTCGGCCTCGGCCGATCCGTCGTCGCCGAACACGAGTACCGGGCTGTCGTTCATCTGCACACCTCCCACGCCACCACCATGAACGGACCGCCCGACCGGCAGTACGGCCGAAGGTCCCGGTGGGAACCGCCGGTGGGCGTAGGGTTCGGGAACTTTCGACGCGGGCGCGACGTCAGAGGGGGAACTCAGCGAGAGGGGACTCCGATGTCGGACTACGGCGAGTACCGCGTGCCGGTGACTGGAACCCGGCGCGTCGCAGCGCTCGGGGTCGCGGGCGCACTCGTGGCCGGCACATTCGGCTTCCTCGGCGGGCGGGCGAGCGCACCGGCCGGCGCCAGGGACGAGTCGACCGTGGCCGTGGCAAGCGGCTCCGACACGGCAACGGCCGAACCGGGCTTCGCGGAGTCGGCCGCCGAGACCACCGCAGCGGCAGCCGACCTCTCGTCTCGCGGCTACGACGAGCTCAACGGCACGCCAGGTATCGAAGGTTTCGGCCTCTACATCGACCAGGCGTCTCAGGAGGCCGCGCTCGATCTGCTCGTCGAACGCACGACCGCCGACGGGATCGCCCTCCACGTCCACGCCACCTCGCTCGACGCCGCCGACCCGTCCGAGGGAGCCGGCGAAGCGGCCGAGGGGTGGCAACCCGCCCCATGGTGCTTCCCGACGTCGAGCGTTCGCATCGGAGCGTCCTCCGCCTCGGCAACCCAAGTCGCCTGGGGTCCGCTGTACACCGAACCTCGCGACGGGCTCACCGTGACCTCGTTCGCGGGGGGATACGCGGAGTCCACGCCGTTCTTCGGGGTCTTCGTGCAGACCACGCCGGGCGGCGCGGTCACGCTGACCACCACCGATGGACGATCCGACTCTGCCATCGCAGCCAACGGCGCCACCGTGCTCGCGGTCGCTGGAGCGATCGACGACAACTTCTCGGTGGTCGTCGACGGGCCCGACGGGACGACGACGTCGCGTAGCGTCGAGGACCTCACCAAACCGGGACGGGCGCTGGAGTACCGCCAGGCCTGCGAGCCACCGCCGGCCGGTCTGCCGGAGCCGGGCGAGCCCCCGGCCGACCCCGAAGCAGCCGAGGCCGCCGTTCGCGAGACCTGGCAACGATCGCGCGATTTCGACGGAACCGATCAGTCGATCCGCATCACCCTCGTCGACGACCCCACCGGCGTGGCCGAGGCGTGGACCGCTCTCGGCAAGAGCGAGTACGCGAACGCAGCCGGGACCTCGACCTCGACGATCACCGATCTGGTGTTCGTCAGCCCGACCGAAGCATGGTTCATGTACGACATCGAGACCACGATCACCGACTTCCGCGGGCGGTACGGGATCGCTCGGCTCGGTGACGACGGTGCGTGGCGGATCACCCGCTCGACCATCTGCCAGGACATCGCCCTGGCACCCGGCTTCGCATGCGAACCGTCTGCTGAGCCCATCACCCCGCCGGCGATTGCCCCGCCGTCCAGCGCATCGTCGGGCGAGTCGATCGTCAGCGACTGATCGAGCACCGGACCATCCGGAGGGCGCGGCCGGGAAGGAACGGACTTCAGCTAGAACGTGAGGATGGCGGACCCGAAACCTCGTCGCCGCCCGTGGGCACTGCTCGCGGTCGCCGTATTGATCGCCATCGCCGTGTTCGTCGCCGTGCGCCAGTCGGGCGATGATCAGGCCGAGTCGCCCGACGCATCACCCGGGGCCGTTTCGGGCACCGACAGCGACGTGGTCAACACCTCGCCGGTAGCGACCACGCCCGAACCGGCCAGCACCGCGCAATCGGTGGTCGACGGGTACGTCTGGAAGCCCGTGCGCATCGGTGGAGGTGGGTACATCACGGGCCTCTCCGCGGCCGCCGACGGCACGCTCGTCGCCCGCAGCGACACCTACGGCGGGTACGTCAGGGCACCGGGATCGTCGGAGTGGCGCCAGCTGCTCACCAGCACCGCAGTGCCGCAGGAGTGGCGGGTTCCGAAGATGGGCAAGGGCGTCTACTCGATCGCCGTTGCGCCGAGTGACTCGTCCCGGATCTACCTCGTGTGGTCTGGGCACTTGTTCGTGTCGTCGGACCAGGGGCTGACGTTCTCGCAGACCACGTTCGATCCGGTCGTCTCCAACGCCAACGCTCCGTTCGGGCGCGGGTTCGGCGACAAGCTGGCCGTCGATCCGTTCGACCCGGATCTGGTGTTGGCCGGCGGTCCCGACGTTCCGCTGCGGCGGTCCACCGACGGTGGTGTCACCTGGACCGACACCGATCTGCCGGCAGGTCTGGAGCAGCCCAGGCTGGTCGAGACCACAGGCGGCGAGATCCGCAGCGTCGGCACGACGGGCTTGTCGTTCGACCCCACTTCGGCGACCGGCGACTCGACCTCGGTGGTCTACGCCGCCAGCTGGGGCAACGGGGTCTTCCGCAGCGACGACCGCGGAGAGTCGTGGACGCCGCAACCCGGGCCGGCCGGGACGAAGTACGTGATCCACGGCGATGTCGATGCCGACGGCACCTACGTGGCCCTCACCGGGGACCGGGACGGTCCCTTCGGCGTGTTCACGCTCACGGGGTCGGTGTGGACCGAGATCACCCCGGACGGCTGGTCGCCCGGCGAGATCGGCGAAGTCGAGAACCCGTTCCTCGCCGTCAGCCCCGCGGTCGCCGACACCTACGTGATCGGATACGCCGGCCAGATGTTCGCCACCACCGACGCGGGCGGCAGATGGGACGCACTGTCATGGCGGGAGACCGACGACGGCGACGTCACGTGGGCCGCCGACACCGAGGACGACAACCCGTACCTGGTGGCCGGCGACCTCATCTTCGACCTGGTCGAGAGCGATCGCATCTGGCTGGCCACCGGCGAGGGGGTCCAGACGGCGGTCCTGCGGGAGAACGAAACCCTGGAGTGGGTCGAAACGACCCGCGGCATCGAGTCGATGGTGGCGACCGACGTCGCCAGCACGCTCAACGGCCCGCCCGTGTTCGGCGTGTTCGACTTCGGACAGTTCTCCGGGTCGACGTCGCTCGACGACTACAGCCTCGTGAAGGGTCCGGTCGACTACTTCTCGGGGACGACCTCGGTCGCGGCATCACCGTTCGCGGAGGGCTTCGCAGTGAGCGCGACCACCGACTACGTCCAGCACGACACCTACCCGTTGAGCTCGGGCTACACCGACGACGGCGGCGCAACCTGGACGGTGTTCCCATCGATGCCTGCCGACGCGAACTCCGCCAAGGAGTTCGGGTACGGCACCATCGCGGTGGGTGAGCCGGACAACATCGTGTGGGCGCCGGGCCGCTACTTCCCCACCCAGTCGACCGACTTCCGGCCGTACTACACGACCGATCGAGGCGAGAGCTGGCTGCCCGTCGACCTGCCAGGAGTGGAGTCGTACCCCGAGGATTCGACCGGTGGCTTCATGTTCGGCCGCAACCGTCAGACCGTCGTGGCCGATCCGGTGACGCCCGGCGTGTTCTATCTCTACATGCTCGGCGAAGGCCTGTTCCGCTCCACCGACCGAGGCGCGAGTTGGGCTCGGCTGCACGGCGGCGACTTCTCGCTCGGGGACCCGACGTTCACGGTGCAGCTCGGCGCCCTCCCTGGCATCGAGGGGAACCTCTTCTACACGGACGGGCCCGCCGGGGGTGACAACCCGATCGGGCCGCAGGATCATGACGGGTTCCCGCTCCTGCGTTCTCGGGACGGTGGTGCCGCATGGGAACAGGTACCCGGGGTCTCCAAGGTGTTGGCGTTCGGCTTCGGCGCGCCAGCGCCCGACCAGACCGTGGGTGCGATCTACCTGGCCGGCGACGTCAACGACGAGTACGGCATCTGGCAGTCGATCGACGACGCCCGCACCTGGGTCAAGATCGGCGATTTCCCGTACACCGTCGATTGGGCCGGGGTGATCGGCGGCGACATGAACACGTTCGGCACCGTGTACATCGGCTTCGGCGGCTCGTCGTATGTCTACGGGAACCCGGCCGGCTGACCGGAGTCATTGCCGCTCCCGGGAGACGCCTCGGGGCCGGGAGCCCGGCCCTGATCGTCTCGCTGGCGCTGCTCGCGCGCCCGGCGCCTCGCCGCTCGTCGTACCGCTACGGGTCCGACGTGGACCAGTTCGCGCAGCGCTCGCTCCACCTGTTGGGCGAGGATGAGGCTGGTCATCTCCCGGGCGACGGGTCGCAGCGCACCGAGTGCAGTGGCCAGCTCTCCGGCACCGCCCCGCCCCGCGAACCCGGCGCCGACCCGATCGACGATCAGGGTGACGGCTTCGTCGACGGTGTGTTCCAGGCGTTCGTTCAACAGGTCGCGGAGCCGTGCCGTGATCTCGAGATCGATCCCGGCGTCTTGGAGCTGGAGGGCGAGGTCGAGCAGGTAGGGGCTCGTCACGATCCACATGCCCAACTCATCGGCGCGGACGAAGCCGAACTCCTGGAGATCGGCCAACATGCCCTTGCGGTGAGGGCCGAGCTGCGAGCGGATCTCGTCACGGTTGAGCACCCGGGGCCGATCGTCGGACCAGGGCACCGACAGCGTCGAGTCGATGCCGAGCCATTCGGCCACCGTGCGAGCCGGATGGTGCGCGGTCACGAGCTCCTTGATGGCAGTGAGGGTGAGTCCACGATCACGCAGCTCGATGATCAGCTCGAGCCGCTCGACGTGCTCGCTGCCGTAGACGGCCTCTCGACCATTCTTGGCCGGACGGGCGAGGAGCCCTTCCGACTGGTAGTAGCGGATGGTGCGCGCCGGCACCCGCGTGCGTCCGGCCAGCTCGGCGAGCGAATACGTCCCGCTCACCGGCCCCGGGTCAGCATCAGCAAGCCGCCCCATCGGCTGCAGTCAACCACATCTCGCCGGCATCCGGCCGCGAAGGTTTTCCGGTTCTGACAGTGATTACTGTCAGCCTGACCTTGACAGTACGAGCTGTCACGGTCAGAATTCGGAGGTGCTCTCCACGGACATCGCTACGGACATCGCTACGGACATCGCTACGGACACGCCCGCGCCACGCGCGGGACCGCTCGCTGAACGAGGTTCGAGCCGTCATCCCGCCCGAGTGCTATGAACAGCCGACGGGTCGGGCGGTCGCCGCCATCGTGCAAGGGGTTGGGCTGTGGCTGGTGCCCATCGTCGCGCTCGTCCTCACTGACGCAGCATGGTGGTCCCCCGCGCTCATCGCGCTCGTCGGGCTCGGAGTCGCCGGTCTGTTCGTGCTCGGCCACGACTGCTCGCACCGGGCCTTGTTCCGCTCGGCCGCCGTCAACCGCCAGTTGGCGCGCTGGTGCATGTTGCCCTCGCTCCACAACGAAGCTGCGTGGGATCTGGGCCACAACCGGATCCACCACGGGTACACCACCCGGATCGGCTTCGACTTCGTCTGGCACCCGACGATGGCCGACGAATACGCCACCCTGTCTCGCCGGCATCGCCTCCGGCACCGACTCGAGTGGTCGATGCTCGGCTCGGGCGCCTACTACTTCCGCGCCGTGTGGTGGGAGAAGATGATGCGATTCTCGCCCGAGGGCAAGCGGGGCGCGGCGTACAAGAAGGACAACCGCATGTTGTTCGCCTCGTTCGGGGTGTTGGTCGCAGCGATGGCCACCATCGGTGCATTCCAGGGCGGCGCCACCCGTGCCGTGTGGCTGGTGCTGGCCACGCTCGTGGTGCCGTTCCTGATCTTCTGCCACGTGATCGGTTGGACGGTGTACGTCCATCACATCTCGCCGGAGCTGAAGTGGTGGCCGCGCCGGGAATGGAGCCAGTTCAAGGGTCAGATGGAGTCGACCACCATCGTGGAGTTCCCGGCGATCATCGATCGGCTCTGGTTCCATCACATCTTCGTGCACACCCCGCACCATGTGGACATGCGCATCCCGTTCCACCAGTTGCCGGCGGCCGCCAGGGCCATCGAGCAGGCGTTCCCGGCGGTGGTCACCCGGACGAAGTGGAACGTACGCAGCTATCTGCGGGCCACCAAGGCATGCAAGCTGTACGTGCCCGAGACCCAGACCTGGGTCCGCTACGGCGCGTCGTAGACCTCGGGCGTCACCGGGCGATCCGCCGTCCCGTGAGGAGGTGGTGGAACCGGTGCACGCCCTTGACCGGACGATCGAACATCAGTGGGCATGCCCCGTCGACCACGGTCAGCCCGTGGTCTCGGCAGAACTCGACGAACTCGGGCGGGATCTCGGTCTGCCCCGGTCCGCGGTGCAGCCACACCCGGGGGATCCCACGGGCCACCACATCGTCGAGCGCGCTCTGCAACTCGGGCCGCGGCAAGATGAGCACTGCGCCGTCGACGGGATCGGGGACGTGCAGCAGGCTGCGATAGGCCCGGTCGCCTTCGAGGGTGGCATCGGACCCGACGCGTGGGTTCACCGGATACATGGTCCGGCCTCCGTCGCGCAGATGGCGGTACACGCCGTTCGCGAACTGCTTCCGGTCTCGCGACACCCCGGCGACGGCCAGGTGCTGTTGAGCGAGGAACTCATCGATGGTCGAGCGGTCGGGCATGGCGGAACTCCTCTCCTCCACCTTCACGCTGTACCGGGCGCTGACCCGGTGGGCAGGGCCGAACGTCACCTGCGGCACCACCCTCGGTGGGAGCGGCCGACGACGCTCAGGCGGCCGACCGGCGAATGACCGAGCGACGACGGGTCCGCCGGTGGAGGAGCTTGGGGTATGCGGCCGGATCGTCACGCAGGACCGGCTGGAGTTCCGCCACGAGCGGGTCGCACCCGGGATCGTCGGCGAAGCGCCCATCACCGTCGGCGAACAGCAGCTGGGCCACGGGCGGAATGCGGAGCTCGGATCGACCGGGCCCGTAGTGCCCCACCCACATGGTCATCCGATCGAGATCGTGGGCGAGCCACTCCGGGGGCACGTCGACCAGCTTGACCAGCACACCGTCGACCCACATCGGCGCTCCGAGGATGACCCGACCGCCACGGCGATGCTCGGCCACGACCCGGCCGACGAGCTCGGCACCGATGGCCGGGGCGAGGCCGATCACGATGATCTCCGGGAGCCCGAGCTCGACCAGGCCAACGGTGTAGGCCCAGCTGTCGTCGTCGGTGCCGCAATCGCATCCGGGCGCCGAACAGGTTCCGAAACCCACCGGCACGAACGCGAACCCATGGTGGACGATGTCCGTGGAGAGCCGGAGCAGGTACTGGGACGCGAATGCGTCGAAGGAGGGGGTGGTGGGCCGCGAGCTGCGGGCGGAGTTGGTGGGATCGGCCATGCCGTCGATCATCGTCAAGGGGTGTGCCACAGTTTCCCGAGGACGTTGCCCCAGTGCCGAACCGCTGCTCAGCGGGTGAAGAACTCCACGATCCACTCGGCGGCCCGCGGTGGGTAGGCGTGGGTTTGGCCGGGCAGCGCGGCATGCTCGACCGGCGCCTGGCACCCGATCCACGTCGACCGAGTTCCGTCGACCACCGGGGCAGGACTGCAGCCGTTGATCGCGGCGCGCTCGGCCATGAGGTCGGGTATCGGTGCGAGCAGGTCGGTTCCCTCGTAGGGCACGGTCTCATCGGCGAGCCCGTGGATCTCGAGGAATGGGGCGGCCCAGCGCGACGGGCACCCCGCGTCGACGAAGAACGCTCCGGCGACAGGGGCGAACGCGTCGATCCGGTCGACACCCCGACAGGCCAGCAGCCCGGTCATGCCCCCGCCATTGGAATGACCCGTCGCCCAGATGCGGTCAGGATCGATGCAGTACGCCGCTTCGAGCAGGTCGAGCAAGTCATTGGTGTACCGCACGTCGTCGATCCGGGCGGAGTCGAAACCCGGCACTCCCGTGTTCCACCCGAACCGGCCTTGGAACTGCTCCAGGGCTTGCGGGTACACCGTGATGATCCCGAGTGGTTCGGTGAGCGCATCAAAGCCGTGGCGGCGCTGGGCGTTCTCGGCCGTGTCGCCGTAGCCGTGGAAGTCGAGGATCAACGGTACGGGCGCGGCCACGCTGACGGTTGCTGACGGCGGGACGTGCACCAGCGCCGTTCGCGACTCACCCGAGCTGGTGAAGCTCAGGGTCGAGTTCCCGGTCGTCGTAGGCACACAGCGCTGCGCCACCATGCGCGTTGCGGTGGCGGTCGCCTGGGCCGCACTCGAGACCGTCGAGTCGGCCGCCTCGACCGTCTGGGTCGCCGAGCCGGACGCAACCCCGCCGGTCGCCGCCATGGGGGAGGCAATCGACGCAACGCCCGCCGGCAGTCCCCACCAGGCGAGCAGCGTGGAGATGAGGACCAGGGCTCGAAAGCGCATCGCCCTATCCTGACTCGCGATGATCGGGAGCGCAGCGCGGCGCTGGGACCGCCGACCACCTGACCGCCTGACCGCCTTGGGGGATTGCCTGCCGGCCTCAGTCGGGGAGCACGTCGTCGGGGAGCGCGGCGTCGTCGAGCAGTTCGGCGAATCCTGAGGATCCCGCGTTGGCGAGGAGCCGCTCGAAGTGGGCACGCGAATAGTCGGCGTAGTCGATGTCGAGCGACGAGATGCCTTGCTGGACCGCCCCCCACATCGCTTCCCGGAAGTCGCTCATGATCTTCATCAGCCGGAGCCGAGCGAGCCGGCGGGGGGTGACCGCGCCGAAGTACGCGGCGACGAGCGCCGCTTCGGTGTCGGGATCGAGCTCGTTGTTGACCGCCAGATTGCCCAGATCGAAGAAGCGATCGTTGTTCCCGGCGTACTCCCAGTCGAGGAGCCACAATCGGCCGTCGTTGCCGTGCAGGAAGTTCGCCGGCAGCAAGTCGTTGTGACAGGGCACCGGCGGATCGGGATGAACGGAGAAGGCCGCCTCGATGCGTGTAGCCACCGCAGCCGCGGCTTGGTAGGCCGCCGGGACGGGGACGCCGCGGGTGCGGGATGCGGCGAGGTGCAACCCGGGTACCCGGAAGGCGTCGAAGTCGCCTGCGAGGGGCGGCGTGCGATGGAAGGCCCGGAGGGCGAACGCGACCTGGGCGAGCACCATCGGAGCAGCGAGGTCCGCCCCTGTGAGGCTCCGGCCCTCGACGAAGCGGGTGACGAGGTACTGCTCCGGCTCCAAGAAGGCGTGGACCGGGGGTGCGAGGCCGAGCTCTGCGGCCCGGCTCGCCGCGGCCAGCTCGTCGGTCCGGCGGATCTCGAGCAGGTCGGTGTCCTTGCCGTTCAGGCGGAGCACGAACCGTTCGCCCTCGACCTCGACGAGCACGTTCCGGTTGGTGATCCCGCCGTCGAGGTAACCAGCGGCCCGAGCGCGCCCGGTCCATCCCGGCACCCGCCGGAGCAACTCGTCGACCTCGGGTCCCATGGGAGCCGGAGTCTAGGTGCCGGGTGAGGAACCCCGATCTGGACACGCCTCGAGGTCACCTACCTGCTCCAGCGGATGGAACGGTTCGACGGCATCGCGCCGAACGGGTCGTCATCGGCTGACCTCGTCGCCGCCCTAAGGTTTGGAGGTGCGCGTCGCCATGTTCAGCACCAAGGCCTACGACCAAGCGTCATTCGGCTCCATCGCCGATGCGTCGGGCCATCGGATCGACTACCTCGAGGACCGGCTCCGGGAACGGACCGCGGCGTTGGCGTCAGGCGCCGACGCGGTGTGCATCTTCGTCAACGATGTCGCCGATGCTTCGGTCCTACGGGCGCTTCATCAGGTGGGCATCCGTCACGTCGCACTGCGCTGCGCCGGGTTCAACAACGTCGATCTCACGGCGGCGGCCGCGCTCGGCATGACCGTGGTCCGGGTACCCGCCTACTCGCCCAATGCCGTCGCCGAACACACCATCGCTTTGATCCTCGGGTTGAACCGCCGAATCCACAAGGCGTACAACCGGGTGCGCGACGGGAACTTCTCGCTCGACGGATTGGTCGGGTTCGACCTCGCGGGAAAGACCGCCGGGGTCGTGGGAACCGGAAAGATCGGCACCATCGTGGCTCGCCTGCTGTGGCACTTCCGGTGTGAGGTGCTCGCATTCGATCCCTTCGAGAACCCAAAGGTCACCGAGCTCGGCATTCACTACGTCGGGCTCGACGAGCTCTACGCGCGCAGTGATCTGATCAGCCTCAACTGCCCCTTGACCCCCGACACCTATCACCTGGTGTCGACCGAGGCGATCGGACGGATGAAGCCGGGCGTGATGCTCGTCAACACCGGTCGCGGAGCGCTCATCGACACTGTCGCCATCGTGGAAGGGCTCAAGAGCGGGCGGGTCGGGTCCCTGGCGCTCGACGTGTACGAGGAGGAGGCCGAGTTGTTCTTCGAGGACCGCTCGGGACAAGTGATCACCGACGACGTGTTCGCTCGCCTGCTCACGTTCCCGAACGTGTTGATCACCGCCCATCAGGCGTTCCTGACCAACGAAGCCCTCGCCGCCATCGCCGAGACCACGCTCGCCAACCTCACCGAGCTCGAGACCACGGGCGCCTGCCTCAACGCCGTACCGGTGCCGTGATGCTCGTGCACCGCTCGGTCGACCGGGCGCCGTTCGCCCTGCAGGCCTGGCCTCGCTCCCGGCGCTCGTAGGCTCGCAGCCATGTCGTACTCCGCGCACCCCGATCGCTACGAACACATGACGTACCGCCGGTGCGGGCGCAGCGGTTTGGATCTCCCAGCGATCTCGCTCGGTCTCTGGCACAACTTCGGCGACGATCGACCGATCGGAACCCAGCGCGACATCTGCCGGCGAGCGTTCGATGTCGGGATCACCCACTTCGATCTCGCCAACAACTACGGACCGCCGTACGGCGCGGCCGAACAGAACTTCGGGCGGATCTTGGCCACCGACTTCGCGTCCCACCGGGACGAGCTGGTGATCTCGACCAAGGCGGGCTACGACATGTGGCCCGGCCCGTACGGGGACTGGGGCTCGCGCAAGTACCTCCGGGCGTCGCTCGACCAGTCCTTGCAACGGATGGGGCTCGACTACGTCGACATCTTCTACTCCCACCGCGTCGATCCACTGACCCCGGTGGAAGAGACCGTGGGAGCACTGGCGACCGCCGTGCAGCAGGGCAAGGCGCTGTACGTCGGCATCTCGTCGTACAACTCGGAACGCACCCGACAAGCCGCACGACTCCTGGCTGAACTCGGGGTACCGCTCCTCATCCATCAGCCCTCGTACTCGATGTTCAACCGTTGGATCGAGCACGACGGTTTGCTCGACACCCTGGAAGCAGCCGGGGTCGGCTGCATCGCGTTCTCGCCGCTTGCCCAAGGCCTCCTGACCAACCGTTACCTCGCCGGTATCCCGGCGGATTCCCGCGCCGCGACGGGCGGAGCGCTCGACGCATCGACGATCACCGAGGGACGGCTCAGCAAGGTTCGTGCCCTGAACGCGATTGCGGAGCGTCGCGGCCAGACCCTGGCCCAACTCGCACTCGCGTGGGCCCTGCGTGATCCGCGCATGACCTCGCTCGTCATCGGAGCGAGCAGCGTCGCCCAGCTCGATGACAACGTCGCCGCACTGGCCAACCTGTCCTTCTCACCCGACGAACTCGCCGACATCGACACCTGGGCCGTCGAGTCGGAGATCAACCTGTGGTCCACTTCGAGCGAGGCATGAACCGATGAAGTACCGCACCCTCGGCGCCACCGGCGTGAAGGTCAGCCCCCTCTGCCTCGGCGCGATGATGTTCGGCGCGTGGGGTAACCGCGACCACGACGACAGCGTCGCGGTGATCCACGCCGCCATCGATGCCGGCATCAACTTCATCGACACTGCCGACGTGTATTCCGCCGGCGAGTCCGAGGAAATCGTCGGTAAGGCGCTGGCCGGGCGACGAGACGACATCGTGCTCGCCACCAAGGTCCATGCCCCGATGGGCGACGGCCCCAATCGCACCGGCAACTCACGACGGTGGATCAGGCAGGCGTGCGACGACAGCCTTCGGCGGTTGGGCACCGACCGAATCGATCTCTACCAGATCCACCGCCCCGACCCTTCGTGCGACATCGACGAGACCCTCGGCGCGCTGACCGATCTCGTTCGGGCCGGGAAGGTGATCTCGATCGGGAGCTCCACGTTCCCGGCGTCGGAGATCGTTGAAGCGCAGTGGACCGCCGAACGCCGTGGCCGTGAGCGGTTCAGGTGCGAGCAGCCGCCGTACTCGATGCTCACCCGCGGCATCGAGACCGAGATCCTGCCGGTCTGCCAGCGTTACGGAATGGGGGTCATCCCGTGGAGCCCGCTGGCCGGCGGGTGGCTGTCGGGCAAGTGGCGCGTGGGCGCGGTCGACGCCGAGAGCAGGCGAGCGCGCCGCTCGCCGGAACGCTTCGATCTCTCCAAGCCGGGGAACCTGCGCAAGCTCGAGGCAGCCGACGCGCTCGGCAAACTGGCCGATGACGCCGGCATCCCGCTCCCCCACCTGGCCGTGGCCTGGGTGCTGCAGCATCCGGCGATCACCTCGGCAATCATCGGTCCGCGCACGATGGAGCAGATGACGTCGCTGCTCCCGGCCGCCACGCTCGAGCTCGACCCCGCGCTGCTCGACGCCATCGATGCCGTCGTCCCGCCGGGAGCCAACGTGAACGCCGAGGATTCAGGCTATGTGCCTCCGTCGCTGGGTCGCAGGGCCCGCCGCCGGACGCGTTGATCCTCAGGTCGACCGGCTCAGCTGAACGACACGATCACGGCGCAGGACTCCTCGACCGGCTTGTTGCGGAGCCGGGCGACGCGGGCCTTGACGGCCGAACTCATCTGGATCAGGCGCGCCATGATGCCGTACTTGGCGATGATCGCCCGCTCCACGGCGTCGGCCTCGGCGCCGAGGACGACCACTGCGGTGGCCGAGACTTCTTCGGCGCCGGGTTCGACCTGGCCGCGCATGGAGCACGGCCGCAGCGTGACCGCGGGGTTGTTGGCGAGCCGCTTCACCTTGCCGGAGGTGGCACCGGTGGTGAAGCCGGCGCGTCCGTCGGGCAGCGGCGCGATCCAGACCGGCGACGACACGGGCGTTCCGTTCTTGCGGATCGTCGTGATCGACACGTACTTGGCAGCGGTGATGGACATGGGGTCAACGTATCCCGACGTCGGTGGGGTTCAGACGGGCGCCGCGGGAACCCGCTGAGGTGGCGGCGGGCCGATGTAGCGGGCGCTGGGCCGGATGATCTTGTTCGACGCCGCTTGTTCGAGGATGTTGGCGCTCCATCCGATCACCCGGCTGGATGCGAAGGTCGGCGTGAACATGAGTCGGGGGAGTCCGCACAGATCCATGACCACTCCTGCGTAGAACTCGACATTGGTTCGCAGATCCCGACCCGGCTTGAGTTCAGCCAGCAGCTCCACGACTCGGCGCTCCACCAAGAGCGCGAGCTCCACCGTTGGCCCACCCAGGTTGCGGGCGACGTCGCGCATCAGCACCGATCGAGGGTCCTCGCCACGGTAGACGGCATGGCCGAACCCCATGATCTTGTCGCCAGCAGCGATCATCGGGCCGATGACCGCGTCAACGGCAGCGGTGGGGTCGGCCCGCTCGAGGACAGCCGGGCCACCGATGCGATCGAGCAGTTCGAGCGCGCGGCTCGGCGCCCCGCCGTGGAGGGGGCCGCTCAGCGCCCCGATGGCGGCCACGATGCTGGCACCGACGTCGGCACCGGTGGAAGCGACCACCGCGAGGTGAACGTGGACGCGTTGAAGCCGTGGTCGATGGTCGAGATCAGGTAGCACTGCAGGGCCGCCGCGGCGGCCGGGGTGGGGACCGACCCGGTCACCATGCGGAGGTAGTTCTCCGCCCAGCCCCGCGCCGGGTCGGCCTCGATCGGGTCCTCCCCCCGTCCGAGTCGCCACAGCATCCCGAGCAGCACCGGAGTGACTGCAGTGAGCCGCAGCGTGTCTCGACGCCGTTGGGCGTGATCGATGTCGAGCACTGGTTGCATGCCTTCGGCGTGGGCGATGAACGACAAGGCCGTTCGCAGCCCGTTCAACGGTGAGCCCTGCCGGGCGATGATCGGCAACACTTCCATCAGGTCGGCAGGAACGGAAGCGAGTTGCGCCACTTCGGCACCGAAGCGATCGCGGGCGGCCGCGTCGATCGGCAGCGCACCGTCGATCATCAGCTCCCAGACGTCTTCGAAGCTAACGGCGTTCGGCCAGCTCGACGGCCGAGTACTGGCGGTAGTGGTAGAAGCCCTCGGTCCCCCGGACATCGCCGACCTCGGTGTCGGCCACCACCACCCCCTTGAGCCCGCGCGGAACTTCGGCGGGGCCGAGGTGGGCCACCCGCATCAGGTCGCGCAACGACACCACCCCGACGACCGCGTCGTGGTCGACCACCGGCATGTGGCGATATCCCCGTTCGCGCATCCGTAACAGGACGCCGCCGCAGTCCGAGCGCCCGATCGATCGTGTCGACGGGATGGGTCATGGCATCGGCGACGGCGAGCGTCGGCGTCCGACCGGTCGCATCGGTCCGCAGCACGTCGCGTTCGGTGACGATGCCCACTGCGCGTTGATCGTCGTCGACCACGACGACCGAGCCGACGCGGAGGCGGTGCATCCGGTCGATGAGCTCGACGAGTGGTTCATCGGCCCGGGCCGTCACGGCGGGGGCGGTCATCAGCGTCTCGATCGAGGTCGTCACGGGTCCAATGTGCTCGCGGCGCGACCTCGTCGTCAACATTGATTATCGTCAAGCCGTGCCCCGTCATCGACTCACCGCTCGGCAGGCCGCCGACCGGCTCGGCGTGAAGCCGGCCACGCTCTACGCCTACGTCAGCCGGGGAGTAGTGGGCCGCGTGCCAGCTCCCGACGGACGGAGCAGCCTGTTCGATGCGGCCGAGATCGAGCGGCTGGCCCGCCGGGGTCGGCCGAGGCGGACCAGCCGCCCCTTCCTGTTCGAGATCGAGATCGAGACGGCCCTCACGGAGATCGGCGACCATTCGCTGCGGTACCGGGGCCATGACGCCATCTCCCTCGCCCGGACCGCGAGCGTGGAACAGGTGGCCACCCTCCTGTGGACCGGTGAGTTGCCGGACGCCGACGAGGTCCACGCGACCCCGTGGTCGGCTCCCCCACGACACGCCGTGGTCGATGGCGGTGCGATCGATCGGGTTCGCTCCGCCCTGGCCGCGGCGGCGCCCGCAGACCCCGACCGATCCGCACTGGACCGGTCCGCCGTCGTGCGCACGGCGCAGACGATCGTGTCGACTGCTGCCACTGCCGTCGGCCCGGGTGGCCGCGCGCCGCGGTTGCACCTCGCGACCGGAGCCTGGCGCGGCACCATCGCCGGGCGGATGTGGGCCGCACTGGCCCCGGGCCGAGGGACGCCTGAGATGGTCGCGACCATGAACACTGCGCTCGTGCTGCTGCTCGATCACGAGCTCGCCGCCTCGACGCTGTCGGCCCGGATCGCAGCCTCGACCCGTGCCGACCCGTACGCGGTGGTGTCCGCAGGTCTGGGGCCCTTGAGCGGTCCGTTGCACGGGGGCGCCAGCCGCGCCGCACGGGCGATGTTCGAGACCGCGAACCGACCGGGGGGCGCGGCCGCAGCGGTTGCCGAGGCGATCCGGACCCAGGGGGTATGTCCTGGCTATGGCCACCGCCTCTACCCGCGCGGTGATCCGAGAGCCACGGCGCTGTTCACGGCCCTCCGTGCCGCGGCCGGCGGGACGCGAGCGATGGCCACCGTCGACGGGGTGCTCGCCGCAGCCGGGCGGCGCGTGCCGGTCGCTCCGAACGTCGATGCTGCCCTCGCCGCGTTCGGCTACGTCACCGGCATGCCAGTGGACTCAGGCGAAGCGATCTTCGCCGTCGCCCGATCGATCGGTTGGATCGCCCACGCCGTCGAGGAGTACGAGGCCCCGCCCTCGCGGTTCCGGCCTCGAGCCAAGTACGTCGGCCCGAGCAGACCGCTGCCTCAGTCGGCGACCGGGCGGCCCATCACGTAGAGCCAGCGGGCGTGCGATCGCAACGCCGCGCCGATGCTCGGGTGCACCCGATACTCGATGCCGCGCTCCGCGCACAGCGCCCGTAGCCGCCCGCTCATCGCCCGATAGCTCGTGTGCGGCGATCCGGGCGCGAGATGGTGCTCGATCTGATGGTCAAGGCCTCCCGAGAGCCACGACAGCGCCCGGCCCAGGCCTCGCCCGCACGCCACGTTGGCGGTGGTCCGCAGCTGGTGGGTCACGAAGTCGTCGCCACGGCGCGGGCTCTCGGGACCGAGGAACTCGGTGGCGTCGACGCAATGGGCGAGCTGGAAGATGACCGACAGGGCGAACCCGACGACCCAGGAGATCGCGAGGTAGAACACCGCGACGACCCACCACCGATGGAACATCAGCGGGATGACGACGGCCCAGCCCACGTGGAGCGCCTTGCCGAGGAACAGCCGGGCGACGTCGGCGCGGGGGGGACGTCTCCGCATCGGGTGGCTCCCGATCCGCTTGGTGGCGAGGTTGCCGAAGTCGGCGGCGACGACCCATTGGAGTGTCAGGAACCCGTAGAGCACCCACATGTAGACGTGCTGGTAGCGGTACCAGGGCTTCCAGGGTTGGTGCGGTGCCAGGCGGGCGAACGGAGCCTGATCCAGATCGGTGTCCATCCCGTCGACATTGGTGTTGGCGTGATGGAGGGAGTTGTGCTTCTGGCGCCACAGCCAGGAGCTCGCGCCGAGCAGATCGGCGCTGTACCCGATGAGATGGTTCACGCGTGCAGACCGGGAGAACGTGCCGTGATTGGCGTCGTGCATCACGCTCGTGCCGATGGCGACCGACGCGATCGCGAGACCGAGGGCCAGCGGGATGGCGAGGACCAGGGTGTCGACGAACAAGAGCCCGACGTAGCTGCCGATGGCCAGCACGCCGATGAGCCCGGCGTTCACCCGGAGCCGGCGGGTTGCCACCGCCAGCTCACGACCCGAAGCCCGCGTCGCCGCGACCTCGTGCGCCGTGAGCGCGACCGTGTCGAGCACCTCTGTCTGGGCCATGCGTGTCCTCCTGCGGTTCGCCGGTCTCAGCGTGCCACCGATCGAGCCGATGCCCACGTCGGCGGATGCCCGATTGCGAACTTTCTTCGGTCAGGCCTTCGCGCGGGTGCGGCGGAGGAGTGGATCGGCGAGCCGGAGGGTCCCGTCGGCCAGCCGGAGGACCCGACCGGCGGCCCCGGGGGTGGTGCTGTCGACGAGGTTGCCCATGACCGCCAGCGTGATGTCGGCGGCGGCCTGGGTCCCGACGGCGATCCGCAGCCCTGGCCGGAGCAACCAGGGGTGGCCGATCAGGAAGCTGAACCGGCGTCCGGTGCGCAGGAAGCTGTCGAACCGCTCGCCGACGAGTCGGTCGTACGTCGGCCGGCGCCGCGTCCGGGATCGACCAGGAACTGCTCGACTGCCAGCATCCCGCTCTCGAGCCCGTAGTCGATGCCCTCGCCGTTCATCGGGTTGACGAAGCCGGCGGCATCGCCGATCGCCAGCCACCCGGGGCCGTGGCGGCGCACGCAGCTCATCGGCAGCCGCCACGCCCGCGGCTTGTCGACGTACGACCCCGAGCGACCACGGCTCGCGCACGATCGCCGCGTACTGGTCGAGCAAGGTGTTCAGGTTGAGGCGTCTTGAAGCCCTTCATCGTGCTGAGCGCGCCGACACCGATGTTCACCGTGCCGTCGCCGGCCGGGAACATCCAGCCGTAGCCCGGGCACCGGTGTGCCGTGCTCGTCGCGCAGGCTGAGAGGCACGCCTCGAGGTGCCGCTCGGCGTGGCGGGGTGTCGGGGCGTAGGCGCGGATGGCCAGCCCGAACGGCTCGTCGGGATCGCGCTCGGCACCGACCAGCTTGGCGGCGGCACCCTGGGCGCCGGCGGCGAGGATCGGTGAGCGGGGCCGCGCATCGTTCGGTCGCCGCCGCGACGCCCGACCACCTCGGCCCCCTTCGAGCACCGGGCGGGCCTCGGAGTCGAAGCGCACCTCGGCGCCGCTGGCGATCGCGACGTCGATCAGGTGGGTGTCGAACCGATGCCGCGGCCACACGGCGCCGTGGTTCGGGAACCGGGCAGTCGTCGGCCAGGCGAGTTCGCGGGTCTTCTTGCCGGCGATCATCCGCAGACCGTCGATCCGGTGCGCCGCCGTCAGGTCGATCTTCAGTTCCTCCAGCGCGGCGACAGCTCGCGGCGTGAGTCCGTCGCCGCAGACCTTGTCGCGCCCGTGGGCGGCCTTCTCGAACAGCGTCACCCGCACCCCGGCACGAGCCGCGACGATCGCCGCGGCGGCGCCCGCCGGGCCGCCGCCGATGATGAGCAGATCGCGCTGGTTCACGGCCAGAGCCTGCCAGGATCGACGCGATTCGCGCACCGCAGCGCCCGCCGGACTTGCGTCACAGGCGCGGGGCAGCCGCGGCGAACCAGTCGGCCAACCGGGCGAGCCCGTCGTCGATCGACACGTGCGGGCGCCCAGCCCAGATCGTCGCGGGCGGGCCGCGGGTCGAACCAGTGGGCCGTCCCGAGTTGCTCGGCGAGGAAGCGGGTGAGCGGGGGCTCGCCCTCGCGTCGCGAGCGGCGCCCAGAGCCCGTTCGACGACTCGCGCCGGCCGATCGCAGCGAGCCGGCGCGGCACCCGGCGCGGCGTGACCTCGAGCCCGGCGGCCCGGCAGATGCCCATCGAGCAGTTCCCGGATCGGGCGGGGCTCGCCGTTGGCCATGACGTACGCGCGGCCGACACACGCGCACCGGGCTCCGCCGCGTCGAGCGCCGCGACCAGCGCGCCGGCCGCGTTGTCGATGTAGGTGGTGTCGATGAGCGCGGCGCCGTCGCCGACCAGCGCCAGGCGCCGGCTCGAGCGCGGTCGACGATGCGCCCGACCAGTTGGGTGTCGCCCGGCCCCCACACCAGGTGCGGGCGGATGGCGACGACCGGCGAACGTCGTCGGCGGCGGCCGATCGCCAGCCGCTCGGCGATCGCCTTCGACTCGGCGTACCAGGCGCCGCTTGCGCCCGGTGACCGGCGGCTCGGCGGCGGCACCCACCAGGGAGTGCCCGGCATGGGCGACCGATGGGGTCGAGACGTGCACGAGTCGCCCGATGCCGTGCCGGCGGGCCGCGTCGAGCACGTTGGCGGTGCCGTCGACGTTGATGCTGCGGTACTCCTCCCACCCGCCGACCACGCCCACCTTGGCGGCGGCATGGATCACTGCGTCGCAGCCGGCAGCACGCACTCGAGACGAGCGCCGCGTCGCGAACGTCGCCGCAGCACCTGCGCGGTGTCGAGCGGCGACTGGCGGCGCTGCAGGACGCACCACCTCGTCGCCGCGGGCGAGCAGCGCCTCGGCCGTTCGCCGGGCGAGCAGGCTCGTCGCGCCGGTGACGAGCACCTTCACGACGGATCCCGTGGCAGGGCCGCTCGCTCACCACGGCGGGGACGCCCGGCCACCGGCGAGCACCCGCTCGGCCCATGCCGCCACCGCAGTGCGGTCGATCTTGGTGTTGTGGCGGATGTCGACCGGCAGGGCGGCGCACGCTGAGCACCGCCGCCACCGGGGCATCGACCGCGCCGCGGACCGCGTCGGCCAGCGCGGCGGCCGCCAGCCCGCGTTCGGCCGTGGCGTCTTCGATCGACCACGACGAGCTGCTGGCACCCGACCGGCCCGACACCGACGGCCGCACGACCGACGACTCCGGGAAGCCGTTCGACCGCGACCTCGACCGGCACCGGCGTGATGGGTCCGCCGGTCGTGATGGATGACGTGGACCGAGCGACCCTCGATCCACAGCCGGCCGTCGGCATCGAGGTGGCCGACATCGCCCGAGCGATGCCACACCCGTCCCGTCGACGTCGCGCGGGCGGGCCTCGTGCTGGGTCCGCCACAGCTGGTCGTACCCGTCGGACAGCCACGGAGCCCGGACCAGCACCTCGCCGGTCACGCCGGCCGGGAGCGCGGCAACGGGCTCGCTCGCCGGCGGCGAACCCGGTGTGACCATCGCGCGACCAGCACCGCGACCTCGGCGACGGCAGGACCGACGCACACGCCCCGACCCCGGCCGGCACGCGTCGATGCCGTCGAGCGAGATGTCGGCGACGGGCAGGCACTCGGTCATGCCGTACGGAGTGTGCAGCTCGGCGGCCGGGAAGAGCACGGCGGTCGCGCGCAAGCGTCGCCACCGGCACCGGGGCGCCCGCCGACAGCACCAGGCGCACCGCGGTCGAATCGCGGCGTTCGAGCCCGCCGAGGTGGCGACAACGTTGGCCAGGGCTGCCGGCGAGGCGAAGACGATCGTCGCGTCGATCGACGCGCACGCCGCGGCGAGCGCCGCGGCGGTGAGCGTGCCGGGCGCGGTGACATCGACATCGGGGATCGTCGAGGTGATGCCGAGCGCCGGCCCGTAGAGCGCGAACGGCGCGAACGCGGCGACCAGCGGGTCGTCGGCGGTGATCGCGTAGGTCGCGGGCCAGTGCGTCGCGTTGCGCGGCGAGCTGGCCGTGGCGATAGCGGACCCCCTTGGCCGGGCCGGTCGCGCCCGAGGTGTACAGCACCGCCGCAGGATCGTCGGCGACCGGTGGCGGCGGGCAACGGGGCGGTGGAAACGGCGAGTTCGTCGAGGGTGGCCACCGCGCCGAGCAGCTTGCGAGCACCGACCACGATCGTGCGAGCCCGCGCGCGCCCAGCGCAGCGCCCGAGCGGCGGCGAGCGCCTGGGGCGGGCCGATGACCCAGTCGACGTGGGCGCCGCGCACCGCTCGACCGAGGCCACGGAGCCCGAGCCCGCGATCGGCGATCACCGTGACTCCTCCGGCGCGCCAGACGCCGTAGACCGCAGCGACCAGATCGATGCTCGGCGGCACGAGCATCGCCACCCGGTCGCCCGGCCGCAGCCCGTGGGCCACCAGACCGCGAGCGATCCCCATCACCCGATCGTGCAGCTCGGCGAACGAGATGCGCTCACCGGTCGCGCCGTCGACGAACGCCGTTGCCGCGTCGGTTCGCCGCGCTTCCAGCGCCGCCCAGGCTGGCGCGCACCGGCATCGGTGGTGCGATCTCCTCAGGCGTGACACCGGCGGCATCCGACCGCTGACTCCAGCCGGGTCGCGCAGCCAGGCGTCGATCGTGCCGGCGACGTCGGTCTCCTCGAGTCGACAGATGGCCGATCCCCGGGTAGCGCTGACGGTCGGCGTGCGGCATCCGATCGGCCAGATCGAGTGCGAAGGAGTCGTCGAACACCGGGTCGGCCGCCCCCCACGCCAGCAGCGTCGGAACGGTCAGCGACCGCAGGCCGCTCGGCCACCTCGGCGAGCGCCGCAGCTGAGGGATGGGTGGCGGCGAACGGCACGTCGGCGACGAACTCGGCGATGGCCCGCACGGTCGGCCGCCGTGCGGTACGGCGCACGGTACGCGTCGCGGGCCGCCGGCGAGATCCGCGACCACGACAACCGCAACGTGCCCTCGACGAACACTCGGGTGCGGCGCCCGACGAGATCGGTGATGCGGACCGGTCGCCGCCAGTCGGATCAGCCACGGCGCCCGCCGGCTCGGCCGGCACGGCGATGCCGGTGTTGCACAGCACCAGCCCGACGAGCCGATCGCCGCGCCGCGACGGCCCACCCCATCGACGACCGCCCCGCCCCAGTCGTGGCCCACGACGACCATCGGACCCGTGATGGCCAGCGCATCGATCACGTCGCCGAGGTCACGTACCCGGGTCGGCGTAGCGACCGCGGATCGGTGCGCTCGGAGTAGCCCATTCCGAGCTGATCGACGGCGATCACCCGGTAACGGTCGCCCGAGCCGGCGAGCACGCTGCGCCACAGGTACGACCACGTCGGGTTGCCGTGCACGCACACGATGGTGCCGAGCGGCGTCGGCCGGCCCACGTTCGAGCACGTGCCAGCGGTGCTCGGAACCGTCGTGACTCGGACCGTCGACGAATCGCGACCACTGCCGGGTCGACTCCCCACGTCGCGCCACTCCTCGGCCGTGGGCGGCAGGTGACGTCGTCACCACACGATTTCGGTGACGCTCGTGTTCAGCCCCGATCCGATGCCCATGCACAGCACCCGGTCGCCCGCGCGCAATTCGTCCTGCACGCTGGCCAGCGTGATCGGGATGGCCGCCGGACCGACGTTGCCGAGCTTCGGGTAGGTCAGCGGCACGCGCGCCGGGTCGATGCGAGAGCCGCTCGCAGATCAGCCGGGTGTGCACCGAACTGACCTGGTGGATGATGTAGCGGTCCATCCCGTCGGCCCAGTCGAACTCCGCGCGACGCGTCCTTCCACGCCATCTGGGCCAGGTCGAGCCCGGCGTCGAGCAACCGCTTGGTGTCGGTGGTCATCTTCTCGAGATCGCCGACGCACAGCGTGTGGTGCTCGGTGCCCGGCTCGGGTGACGCCACCGACCACCCGGTGGGCGTCGGGATGATCGTCGAGGCTCCCGAGCACCATCGCCGCGGCACCCGAGCCGAGCGTGAGCGAGGCGAACTCGTCGAAGACGTCGGTGACGAGTTGCGTCCTCGTGCTGCAGGCGGGCGATCGTGGCCAGCTGGGTGTGGCGGCTGCCCTCGCCGTCGACGATGAGGGCGTACTTGATGAAACCGGCATCGATGGCAGTGGCGGCAAGGTGCATGGCGTTGACGAACCCGAGGCAGGCGTTGGCCGAGATCGAAGTTCGTGCACGAGGTCGGCAGCCCGAGTTGGTGATGCACCGCGCAGGCCACCGACGGTTCGAGATGGTGCTTGCACACCGACGTCGAGATCAGCATGCCGATCTCGGCGGGGTCGACGCCCGACTCGTCGATCGCCTTGCGACCGGCCGAGCGCGGCCGCCTGGTCGAACGTGAAGCCGTCGGGCCACCAGCGGCGCTCCTTGATGCCGGCCAGCTCGGCGAGCAGCCCCGGCCGAAGGCCCCAGCGCTCGTAGGTCGAGGCCAGCTGCTCGTCGATCCAGTCGGAGGTCACGATTTCCGGGGCTTCGACGGCGGCCACACCGACGATGCCGGCTCGGCGATGGGTGTAGCTCGCGTTTGCAGTCACGGGGTGCTCCGTTTCGCGGTCCCCGGCATCGTACCGAGTGGGATCTCCTACGACTGCCGGTGGCGTGCGAGGCCCCAGGACCGGCGCGTCATCGGAGACCGGTTCCATGTTGCGCCGGTGAAGCGCGGCTGTCACAGGGCGCCGTCAAGCTCGCGGCAGCGAGGGGCGAAACCGTGTGACGGGGGCCACCCCTGAAGCGTCGCCGCGACGACGGTTCGGTCAGCCCGATTCCTTCATCCTGACCCTGACACCGAGGAGGGACACCATGTTCGAGCGGATCATCGACACAGCAGTCCGGACGGAACGCCAGCTCGATTTCGAGCACGCCGCTGAACTGGCGCAGTTCCTTCCCGAGCGCACATCGGCCCGGCGCCGGTTCGTCCGGACGCTGGGCATTCACCGGCGGGCTCCGAAGGCCGTGCCGGTCAAGCCGATCGCGGAACCCTCCGTGAAGCCGGTGGCGTTCCAGCGCTCATGATCTCCGGGAGGGCGAGTAGGGCGCACTGAGGGCGGGGGCTCGGCCCCAGCCCTCAGCCCGACGCCTGGGCCCGCCGTTCGACACCGGCTCGGTCGAGCACCCGGATGGCGCCGCGTTCCAGGACGAGCAGTCCGTCTCGGGCGCCGGTGCGCAGCACCCGGTTGGCCGTCTGGCGAACGGTTCCGGCGACCCGGGCGATGTCGTCCTGCGACATCCGGATCGGCCCTGCGCCGTAGGCGTCGGCCAACGCTGCCAGGCGACGCCACACCCTTGCCTCCGGCGGCAGGAGCATCTCGACGGCGAGCTCGCTGGTGCGCACCACCCGCTCGGCCAGCGCGGCGACGAGCAGCCGATCCACGCCCGGGAAGCGGGCGCGGAGGTCGTCGAAGTCGTGCCGGGACAGCACCAGCGTCTCGGCCGCTTCGAGCGCGTTGACGGTGCCGGTCCGGCGGCTGTCGGGTTGCACGAGCGCGAGCTCGCCGAAGAACTCGCCCGGATGGACCACCCGCAACGTGATCGTCTGGCCGGCCAGAGTGGTCACCTGGACGTCGAGGCGGCCCGTCTGGACGAGGTGCAGGCAGTCACCGGCGTCACCGGCGTGGAACACCGCCTGGCCCCGTCGGTAGCTCCGCAGGCGCAGGCGCGCCAGCACAGCGTCCCGCTCGACCGCCCCGAGAGCATCGAGCAGAGGCGCGGACACGGCGCGTCGCCCTCCTTCGATCACTTCGAGCACTGTACGGCGCCTCGTGCGCCGGGCCTGACCTGCTCACGCCGTGGCAGGAGGCTCGGCGGGATCGAGCTCGAGCGCCAGGCTGTTCATGCAGAAGCGATCACCGGTGGGAGCCGGACCGTCGGGGAACAGATGCCCGAGGTGTGATCCACAGCGGCGGCAACGAACCTCGGTGCGAACCATCCCGTGGCTCACGTCGTCCACCAACTCGACAGCGGTTGGGACCTTGGCCTGGAAGAAGCTCGGCCACCCACTCCCGGACTCGTACTTGGTCGCGGCGTCGAACAGCTCGGCGCCGCAGCCTGCGCAGCAATAGGTGCCGTCGGCATGTTCGTCGACGTACCGACCGCTCCACGGCCGCTCGGTCCCTGAACGGCGCAGCACCTCGTACTGCTCGGGGGTCAGGACGGTGCGCCACTCGGCGTCGGTGCGTTCGATCTCGGGCATCGGTCCTCCTGCGGCTGTGCGGGTTCGGGATCCGGACACGGTTCCTCCGGCGACGATACCCACGAGCCGGGCTCCCGACCGGCGCCCACGCGGCGCGGAGTAGATTGCGGGCTCGCGACGTACCGGGAGTCCGATCCACCATCGAACGCACCACGCCAGCGCACGCATCCGACGTCGGTCGGGCCCTCAGCCACCTGCTCGACGTCGGAGCGAACACCCCGCCCGGCGCCGTGTCCGAGCTGGTCGATGCTGTCTGCACCGTGCTCGGAGCGCGCGCCGGCCGCTTGTTCGTCACCGACTACTCGCTGCGCTCGATGCGCGAGGTGTGCACCAACGGTCCGGTCGGCGAGCCGTTCCTCGCGACCGGCACGCTCGCTGGCAGAGCGTTCTCCACCAACGAGATCATCGCTGCTGGATCCGACCCCACCATCGTGTGGGTCCCGCTCGTCGACGGGACCGAGCGGCTGGGCCTGCTGGAGCTGAGCTTCGACATCTGGGGTGACAGCGTGCCCCCGCTGTTCCCACCGGTTGTGGCAACGCTCGTGCTGCAGCTCATCGCCCGTCGCCGTTACACCGACGTCTGGTTGCGAACTCGACGCGCCATGCCGCTGTCGGCGGCCGCCGAGGTCCAGTGGGACCTGCTCCCGCCGCTCGCCTGCGCCACCGACGATGTCGCCGTCAGCGGCATCGTCGAACCGGCGTACGCGATCGGCGGCGATTCGTTCGACTACGCACTGAACCCCGACCGGCTGGATTTCGCGATCGTCGATGCGATCGGGCACGGCATGTCGGCGGTGCTCATGTCGTCGGCCGTCATCAACAGCTTGCGCAACATCCGTCGTGAATCGGGCTCGCTCATCGACGGCTACCGGCAGGCCGACGCCGTGATCGCCGGACAGTTCGGCGCGTCGAACTACGTCACCGGCCAACTGGGGTCCTTGGACCTCAGCTCCGGGATGCTCACCTGGATCAACGCCGGCCACGTGCTCCCGATGCTCGTCCGCAACGGCACCTTCGTCGGTGAGCTGTCGTGCGCCCCCTCGATGCCGATGGGGCTCGGGGGCACGATCCGCCAGGTTGCCGAAGAGCCGCTCCAACGGGGTGATCGCGTGTTGTTCTACACCGACGGGATCACGGAGTCCGAGTCACCCGACGGTACGCAGTTCGGTTCCGAACGACTCGCCGACTTCCTGGTACGTGCCACCCTCGACCAGGTGTCGGTCGCCGAGACGGCCAGGCGACTCGGCACCCATGTCGTCGACTACGTCGGCGTGGGCATGAACGACGATGCCACCCTGCTGTTGATCGAGTACCGGGGTGGCGACACCCGTCAGGGCGCCCGATCGGCGGTGGCGACGAGCAAGGAGTAGGAGCGCGAGACCCGGGCGCCGCACGTGATCAGGATGCCGACCAGGCCGGCGCCCACGAACAACAGTGCGAGACCCCGCTCCTTGCCGGTGCCGAACCAGCTGCCGATCAGGTCGACTCCCCGACCAGTGGTCATGAACGGGACGAACACCGCCTCGGCCATCGGCCCGACGACGAACGCGGTGAGCGGCGTGGCGGCGTTCTCGATCGTCTGGGCGAAGCCGAACACCCGACCCTGCTGCGCGAGGGGAACGGCTCGCTGCAACACGGTCTGCTCGGCTGCCTCGACGATCGGGATCAACGTGAGCCACAGGAACATGCCGATCCCGAGCATCAGGATCGAGGAACGCAGGGCGAACACGGAGCACACGATCCATCCTGCGAGGTTGCCGGCGATCACCAGCCGCAACGGGCGGCCGCCCATCCCGAATCGGGCGACGATCAGCCCGCCGAGGATGAAGCCGAAGCTCAGCAGGCCCCACAGCAGTCCCCACGCCTCGACCGAAACGAGTGACAACCCGTAGGCATCCAACAGCGACATGAACACGCCGCCCAACAAGTTGTTGAGCGCCGCGAACATGATCAACCCCATCAGCCCCGAGGTCTGACGGATCGCCGCCATCGCTCCGGCGAGGTCGATCCACCGGGCATCGTGATCGAACTCCGGCCGGAAGTCGGGCTCAGGGATCGAGATGCGCCGCAGGTCCACCAGCACGCCGCTCGTGACGAGTGCGGCGATGACCAGTGCCCATCCCATGCCGAGCTGACCGACCACCAGGCCGCTGAACACCGAGGTGACCGCGAACGACACGCCGGTGACGCTGCCCACCAGCCCGTTCGCTCGCTCCCGCTCGGCGAACGGGACGAGCAGGGTGACACACGTGGACAGCGCGATCGACCGCATGTTGCCGGCCACCGACCCGGCAAGGATCGTGGCGACGAACAGCCAGAACCAGGGCTGGGTGAGTTGGAGGAGGTCGTCCTGCTCGACCGACACGTAGACCACGCCGGCTGCGAGGAACCCGACGAGCGAGGTGCCGCTCGAGATCACCATCACGGTGTGTTTGCGATGCCGATCGACGAATGTGCCGAACACGATGCCGAGCACGGCCGAGGCGAGGCTGAACGCACCGGCGATCATGGCGGTGGTCACGATCGACTCGGTCTCCAGGTACACCCAGAACGTGACCGCGAACCACAGGAAGGTGCTGGTGACACCACTCGCCAGCGAGTTGACGAGCAGTCGGCGGAACACCGTCACCTGAGCGGTCTCATTCGAAGACGAGGCAGCCATCGTCGAGATCGACGGCGGGCAGGGCGGTGGACTCCGTCCAGTAGTCCTGGGTGTGCTGCCACTCGGGGAGATCGAGTCGCTTCGGCATGAGGTGCATGCTGCGCTTCAGGTAGCCGGGGCCGAAATTCTCGGGGTCGATCCAATCCCGCACCGGGTACTCCCGGTCCTGTGGTCGAAGCGCCGGTGTCACCTGTCTGGCACCCTTCGCTGCCATGTGGTGGAGCAGACGGCAGACCAGGTCGCTGATCAGATCGACTCGCAACGTCCAGCTGGCCCGGAAGTAGCCGAAGACCCACGCCAGGTTGGGGACGCCCGTGAACATCATTCCCCGATATGTCACGGTCTCGGCGAAGTCGACCGGCCGGCCGTCGACGCTGAACTCGATGTCGCCCAGGACGCTGAGGTTGAACCCGGTAGCGGTCACGATGATGTCGGCCGTCAGTTCTCGCCCCGAGGTGAGGAGCACACCTCGCTCGGTGAACGTGTCGATGGTGTCGGTGACGACCGACGCCTTCCCGGCGGCAATGCCGGCGAACAGGTCGCCATCGGGGACGAACGCGATGCGCTGCCGCCAGGGCTTGTAGTTCGGGGTGAAGTGGGTCTCGACGTCGTAGTCGGGGCCGAGCAGCTGGCGCACCCCGTCGATCAGCATCGCGGCGGCCAGCTCGGGCTCGTCGAGCGCCAGGCGGGTCAGGATCTCCTGGTCGTGCAGCGTCTTGCGCCGCACGATCTCATGCGTCCACTCCGCAGGGATGTCGAGCTCGCGCAGCGTGTCGGCGAGCTCGTTCGCGTTGCGCCCGGGAAAGAAGTAGGTCGGCGAACGCTGCAACATCGTCACGTGCGCGCAGGTGTCGGCGATGGCCGGCACGAGCGTTGCCGCCGTCGCTCCCGAACCGATCACCAGTACCTCCTTGCCGGCGTAGTCGAGATCCTCGGGCCAGGTCTGAGGGTGCACGATCCGTCCCGTGAACCGGTCCATACCCGGCCAGTCGGGCGTGTAGCCCTCGGCATGGCGGTAGTAGCCCTGGCACATCCACAAGAAGTTGGTGGTGAACCGCAGCGACTCGCCGGTATCGGTGCGAGTTGCCTCGACCGTCCAGAGGTGGTCGTCGCTCGACCACGTAGCCCGGGAGATCCGGTGGTGGTAGCGAATGTGGGGAGCGAGGCCGTTCTCGTCGATGACCTCCCCCATGTAGGTGCGGATCTCCTCGGCGGTGGCGATGGGCGGGCCGGTCCACGGCTTGAAGCGGTAGCCGAACGTGTAGAGATCGCTGTCGGACCGGATACCCGGGTACCGATGCATCTGCCAGGTGCCGCCGAAGCTCTCGAGCGCTTCGAGCACCACGAACGTGGTACCGGGGCACTGCTGGCGGAGGTGGTAGGCACCCCCGACTCCCGAGATGCCGGCACCTACGATGATCACGTCGAAATGCTCCGTGGGGGCCGGAACCGGCTCCGACATCGTCGCGGTTGGACTCATGGTGGCTGACCCCCTCTCCCTCCCTCGGAGCCTCGCGCGGGTGCCGCCGCCACCCGGAACCGAACACCCGAGTTGGAATACCGAAGCCGAACGTGGAACAAAGCCCGCAGGCGTGTCGTTACAGGAGGAGCCATGAGTGACTCCATTGGTTTGTACCTCAACGAGATCGGCAAGGTGGCCCTGCTCACCGCCGAAGAAGAGCGCACCCTGTCCAAGGTGATCGAGGACGGCCGCGAAGCGGCCTCCCGCATCGCAGCCGGCGACGACAGCGCGGCGTTGCGCCGCGAGGTCTCCGCCGCGGCTGCAGCCAAGGATCGTTTCATCCGCGCCAACCTGCGGTTGGTGGTGAGCATCGCTCGCCGGTACCCGCTGCCCCAAGGTCTCGACCTCGGCGACGTGATCCAGGAGGGGAACCTCGGGCTCGAGCATGCCGTCGACAAGTTCGACTGGCGACGGGGGTTCAAGTTCTCCACCTACGCCACGTTCTGGATCCGTCAGGCGATCGGGCGGGCCCTCGACCAGAAGGGCAGCTTGATCCGCATTCCCGGAGATCGCTCGGCCCACCTTCGCTCGGTCCTGCGTCAGGTGGGGGGCGACGCCGGTCTGCTCGACCCCACCAACGCCGAGCTCCATCGACTCACTGCGAGCGTGTCGCTCGACAAGGCGATCGGTGAAGACGGCGACACCACGCTCGGCGATCAGGTGTCCGACGGCGGGCCCACACCCGAGGACGCGGTGGTTGCTGCCGCGGATGGCCAGTTGGTCGATGATCTGCTGGGCGTGCTCGACCCGCGCAGCCGCCGCGCCGTCGAGATGCGTTTCGGCATGCTCGACGGCGACAAGCTGTCCTTCCGGGCGATCGGCGAGGAGCTCGGCATCACGCCCGAAGCCGCCCGTCGGCTCACGAACCGGGCACTGCAACGACTCCGTCTGGACGCCGACCGGCTCGCGGCCTGAGCCACTCCCGGAGACCGCCCGCTCGTGGCGAGGCTCCCCGAACGGCTCCCCCTAGCCTCGGGCCCGATGCCATCGACCCACATTCTCACGCTCTCGTGCCCGGACCGCCCCGGGATCGTCCATGCCGTGTGTGCAGGGTTGCTCGCGGTGGGCGGCAACATCGTCGAGAACGCCCAGTTCGGCGATCCGGAGAGCACGACGTTCCTCATGCGCACGGTCTTCACAGCCGAGGTCGACGACCCGTTGGTCGTTCGCGGCGAGATCACGTCCCGGCTCGCCGACTCCGCTGCGACGATCGAAGTCCGGTCAGCCGACCACCGGCCCCGCGTGCTGATCATGGTGTCGAAGTTCGACCATTGCCTGGTCGACCTGCTGTACCGGTGGCGCACCGGCAACATCGCGATCGACATCCCACTCATCGTCTCGAACCACCTCGATTGCGCGCCGCTCGCCGAGTCCCACGGCATCCCGTACGTGCATCTCCCGGTCACCCCTGACACCAAGGGTTCCCAAGAGGCCGAGCTGGTGCGGCTCATCGAGGCGGAGCGAATCGATCTGGTCGTGCTGGCCCGGTACATGCAGATCCTGAGCGACGGGCTGTGCCGCCGGCTGGCCGGGCGGGCGATCAACATCCATCACTCGTTCCTGCCCGGGTTCAAAGGGGCCAAGCCCTACCACCAAGCCCACGAACGGGGAGTCAAGCTCGTCGGCGCGACTGCTCATTTCGTGACCGGCGATCTCGACGAGGGACCCATCATCGAACAGGACGTGGCGCGCGTGACCCACGCCCACACGGTCGAGCAGCTCGTGAGCCTTGGGCAGGACACCGAACGGCTCGTGCTGTCACGGGCCGTGAAGCTGTGGGCCGAGAACCGGGTCCTGCTGGTCGGAGCCAAGACTGCGGTGTTCGGCTGACAGAAGTGGTCACCCGACCGCGCAATGTCACTCCAACGAGCCGACCGACTCATTTTCTTGACACCCGCTCCGATCGCACCATTGGCGATGCCAACCTGGATGTGGGCACCAAGTTGTCCAGCGAACAGGTTCGAACATCGCGGTGCCCGATGGGACGATCCATCATCGCGGTGCCCGAGCGGGGGAATTGTCGAGTGAACCCAACGGAACAGGACACGATCAGCGCGTCGGCGCTCCCGGCTCGGCTCCTCGACGCGGTGCCCGACGCCATCATCGTGTTCGACGCCGAGATCAACATCCTGTACGCCAACCAGGCTGCACTGGAGTTCATCGGGCCCACGAACGACCGATCAGCCGACGAGAGCACCCCTGCGCAGACCCTGGATGCCACCACGCTCGTGCACCCCGACGACCTCGAGCAAGCGCTGCTCGATCTCGTGCCGATCATCGCCACACGCGGGATGCGCGGCACCTCGCGGGTGCGCATCGTCAACGCGGTGGAGGTCCGCCCGATCGAGGTCACGTTCGTCAATCTGCTCGACGACCCCCACGTTCGCGGCATCGTTGCATCATTCCGCGATCTCCGCGGTGAGGAGCAGGCCAAGCGCGAGGCTCAGGCCAAGCAGGCACTGATCGAACGCAACGATGCGCTGCGCGAAGAGCTGTTGGAGCGCCAGGCGTTCCAGGCGAGACTGCTCCAGATCCAGCAGTCGATCTCGCGGCGAATGCCAGTTGACGACGTCCTGCGAGCCGTGGTCGACGGCGCCCACGCGTTGTTGGCCGACGAGATCGTCGTGCTCTTCCTCGACGGGTTGGACAGCGGTCCCCGTACCGTGGTCGAGCTGTTCGGGGGCGCGCTGGAGGCGACCACCGATGCGGCCGAGCTCGCCCGGCCCGGTTCGTTGGAACGATTCGCCCGCGATGAAGACCAGCTCGTCGTGCTCCCGTTCGGTGAATCCGGCATCGTCGGGCGGCGCTCGGTCGCCGCCGGAATGGCGGTGCCGATCCGCGATCGAGATCGCGCGCTCGGGAGCCTCGCTGTCGCGACCGACCGAGATGATCGCCTGTACTCGCCACTCGAGCGCGAGATGTTGGTCAACCTGGCCGAACACGCCAGCGTTGCGCTGATGGATGCGCGAACGGTGGAGCATGTCCAACTGGCGCTGCGCGATTCGCTGACGGGCCTTCCGTCGCGTGCCCTGCTGATGGATCGCTTGCTGCAGAGCGCCGAGCGATGCGCGCGCGATGGGGATCCCATCGTCGTGTTGTTCATCGACCTGGCCCGGTTCAAGGGCATCAACGACAGCTACGGCCACGCGGTGGGCGACGAAGTGCTCGCGACCGTTGGCCGGCGAATCGCAGCGACCATGCGCGAGTACGACACTGCGGCGCGTCTCGGCGGCGACGAGTTCGTCGTGGTGCTCGAGCGGGTGTCGGCTCGTGAGGCGATGTACATCGCCCAACGCATCCTCGCCGAGATCCGCAAGCCGATCCAGGTCGCTCGAGCGCGTGCTCTACGCCAACGCCACCATCGGCGTGGCCACCGGACTCGACGGCAGACTGGACTCACACGACCCGGAGCTGCTGTTGCGGCAGGCCGACATCGCGATGTACCAGGGCAAGACCTCGGGTGAGGACGTCGTGTTCTTCGAGCCAGCGATGCAGTCGGAGCTCGTCGTGCGCCAGGAGCTCGAATCCGACCTGCGTCGAGCGGTCAGCGAACGCGAGCTCGGCATCGCGTTCCAGCCCCTCGTCGATCTGGCAAGTGGTCGGATCTACGGCGTCGAGGCCCTCGCCCGCTGGCACCATCCGACGCGCGGCGAGATCGCACCGAACGTCTTCATCCCCATCGCCGAGGAGATCGGTGTGATCGTCGAACTCGATCGCCTCGTGTGGTCGATGGCGTGCCGCGAGGCCGCCTCGTGGCGGAGCTCCGACGGACGGCCGTCGATCCAACTGTCGTTGAACCTGTCAGCCCGTCACCTCTTGGCCGCCGATCTCACCGACGTGCTGGCCGACATCCTGCGGGCCGCCGACATCGACCCGGCCGACATCACGCTCGAGATCACCGAGACTCAGCTGATGCTGGATCTCCCGTCTGCGATCGAACAGATGTGGTCGCTGCGAGATCTCGGGGTGCAGCTCGCCATCGACGACTTCGGTACCGGCTACTCCTCGCTCGCCTATCTGCAGCAGCTGCCGGTCGAGACGCTGAAGATCGACCGCGGCTTCGTTGCCGGCCTCGATGGAGAACCGAAGGCCGCACAACTCGTACGAGCGATGGTGAACCTGGCCCACGGGTTCGGCCTGCGAGTGGTCGCGGAAGGCGTGGAGACCACGAAGGAAGCGGCCGCGCTCCGGGCGATGGGCGCCGACGTCGGCCAGGGATACCTCTTCGCCCGCCCAGTGGGTCCCGAGGCCCTGCGACTGCTGCTCGAACGCGGGCAGCTGTCGCTTGGCACGGCCGCGACGGGCCACTGAAGCGGGCGAGCGGCGCCGGTCAGACCGCGAACGCGGAAGCTGCTCGGAGCAGCGCGTCGACCAGGGTTCGGTCGCCCTCGACCGTGCGCTCGAGATCGGTCAGGGCGAGCCGGCGAGAGGCGGCCCGGCAGTAGTCGACGACGTCGACCACCACCAATGCTGCTCGCTCGCCGGTGCCGCCGAGGTCGAACGTCCCGCCGCCTTCCCCGGTGAGCACGATGCGGCACGGCGCCATCGCCGCCCCCGACGACGAGAATGGCAACAGATGGGGCAACCCGTGGACCGAGACGCTCGACATCGTGCGTAGATCGGCGGCGGGTGGCAACGGGACCGGCGCACCACGCCGCGCTCGCCCGATGTCTTCGGCATGGGTCCACAGCTCGAAGGACCGCGCCACCAGTGCAGTGCTCGCCGAGAACGACCAGCCGTGCAACGGCAACGGCGAGTCGAGATCGAATCCTTCGGCCGCCACGTGCTCGATGATCGTGGCGGCGGTCTCGGACCATCGTTGGGCCGTGACGATCGGCTGCTCGCGGAGCTCCTGATCAATGACGGCTGACCCGAGTGCCAAGTGGTCCCCGGTCGCCCCGTCGGGCGCCTCGCAGAGCCCCAGAACCGACGCCGTGTATCGCTCGATCACCAACAGGTGTGCCACCAACCCGTGGACGGACCACGTGTATGGCGCCGCCGGCCGCTGCCACTCGTCGGCCGTCAGCGTGGCCAAGAGTCGTCGAAGGGCCTCCACCCGAGCGGCATAGAGCTGGGGGGGCGCTGTCGCTGCGCCCTGGCGCCGCGGTGTGGCGGCAACCCGCCGCAGGACAGCCTCGCGTAGGTCTGCGGACGGCACCAGGGCCAACGGTTCGCCAAGTGCCGCCGGCAGCGCCACCGCTCCGGCCTCATGAACGAGTTCGTCGAGTCGATCGCGATCGAGGTTCACGCTGTCGTCACCTCGCGGATCGGCCCGAGCTGCTCAGCCAGACGTTGGAGCCCGATTCGGATCCTCGACTTGGCCGTTCCTTCGGTGGCGCCCGTCGCGACGGCAACCTGCCGGAACGTGAGGCCCTGGAAGTAGGCGAGTTCGATGGCCTGACGCTGGAGCGCCGGGAGCTCGGCGAGCGCGTCCCGGACGCGCTCGCCGGCCAGAGCCGCGATTGCTGCCTCGTCGACGTTGGGGACGGCCGGCGCCATCGCCCGGTCAGGTTCCACGTACTGCTCCACGTGGCGACCCTTCCGACGGAGAAGATCGATGCAGCGACGACGGGCGATCATCGCCAAGAACGATCGCAGGGTCGACACTGCGGGATCCCATCGTTCCGGACTCTTCCACAACGCCACGAACACCTCCTGGCAGATGTCGACCGCGCTGTCGCGCCCGACCATGCGCACCGCGATCCCGTGAACCAGTGCGCTGTATTGGTCGTACACGACGGCAACCGCCGCGTCGTCACCCGCCACGATGCGAGCGACCAGTTGCCGCTCCCACGCAGAGACGCTGTCCGACACCGTCGGCGAGCGTACTTCGCGTTCGAGGAGCGTCGAACCGAGTGTCATCGGTGAGCGGTGCTGTCGCGTACGACCGGGGGACGGGAACTCAGACGAACAGCGGCGATGACAGACCGTTGCGGCGGGCGACCTCGATGAGGGTCGGCAACGAGTGGTCATCGACGGGCCCTGGCGCCACATTGGCATCGAGGTCGGCGAAGAAGCGCCCAGCCCGATGGCCGCTCGTCATCACGAGGAACGACGCGGTGTCCGAGGCGATGCAGTACGTGTGGAGCGTGCCCGCTGGGACGCTCACGAAGCCCCCCGGTTCCAGCGACACCTCGTCGTCGCCGATCAAGACCCGGGTGACGCCGCTGAGCGCCCAGTACGCCTCGCGCCACGGGTGCGCGTGAGGGGGCGGACCGGAGTCCTTCGGGCCGCTGAGCTTGAAGACCTCGAACTCGGCGCCGCTGAGCAGCACCTGGATCTCGTCGCCCACGGCCCGGAGGGTCTGCCCGGCGAGTGACGCCGAGCGCAGGGCAGCGGCCCGCTCGTGCAGGACGAAGTCGCCGATGTGCCGGAAGCTCGTCACCTTGCCATCCGACCCGAAGTGCCACTCGTCGCGCGACCCGGTCGAACGGTATCTCGCCGCCCCCGATGATCCGGCCCGCTTCGTCGACACCGACCATCACCACCGACCCGCCATCGCACACGGGACCGGGCGCGAAGTGGGTGAACTCGAGGGTCGCCCGCAGGTGGTCGAAAAAGGCAGCGACATGGGCCTTACCCCGGCCGGGTGCGAGGTACGGCAGGTCTGTCGACCGCAGCCCCTCGTCCCAGACCACGTCGTCGTCGATCCGGTCGAGGATCGCGGCGATGTCTCCTCGAGAACGCGTCGTACATCTCGGCGACGGTGTTCACATTGCTCGTCATGGCGGCTCTCCTGCTGTGCATCTGGCCGCCCCTCGCGGCCCGTCTGCAGGGAGTTCGCACGATTCCCGGAGTTGGATCACAGCATCTGCGAAGTTGGCCGGTCGCGCGTCAGCTGATCGTGGACGCCGTGACCTGGGGGGTCCCGCGCCCGAGGAAGAAGATCCCGGGGCGTCTCCATCCGAAGCCGGGCTCAACGGTCGCAGCGCTGCAGCTCCTCGGTCAGCAGCGGCGTCATGGTGTCATCGCTCGATCCGATGAGCGCGTTCACGTCCCCATGGGAGAGCGGCGAGACGTCGACCATTCCGACATCGGTGCCTTCGGCACGGAGGGCGTCGCTGAACTCCCCGGCTGCGGCGACCCGCCGCGGTCCGCCTCGAGTGACCACCAGGGTCCGGGCCGGGAGCGGGCCATCGCCCACGTGTTCGATCGGCGACGCCGCTCGCCAGACCGCCGGGTCGTCACCGAAGGCGGCGCGGTAGATGCCCTCGAGCTCCGACTGGGCAGCCGCCGCGACGTCGTACCCGGCGGAGTCGAGCAGGACGACACAATCGAGGTGATCGGGCTCGATCCCGTGGGTCCCGAGGTAGCCGGGATCTGCCGCCACGGCGGCGACGATCGATGCTCCGGCGGAGTGCCCCACCAGCAGCGTGGTGGACGGATCGCCGCCGAACCGAGCGATCTGTTCGTCGACCCAGGCGATCGCGGCAGCGACGTCGGTGTTGTGATCGGGGAACTGCACAGGAGGGTCGGCCTGTGGCGTGGTCAACCGGTAGTTGACCGAGACGAGGAGCCAACCCTGGTCGTTGTAGAACGCCGCTCGTTGGGCCGCCCCGTTCGCCTTGTCTCCCGAACGCCATCCCCCGCCGTGCACCCAGATCGCAACGGGTGCGTCACACCGACCGCTGACGGGATCGATGTCGACCGACAGCAGCTGCGGATCGACTCCTTCGATCGTCCGGTACACGACGTCGTCGACGGGTTCGGTCGAACATGTCGGGCTGACCGCGGATCCCGTGGTGGACGTCCCGGTGGTGGACGTCCCGGTGGTGGACGTCCCGGTGTCGGACGTGCCGGTGGCGGAGGTCTCGGTCACGGACGTGCCGGTGGTGGACGGAACTGACGGCGACGGTGCCGACTCACCGGCATCGGCGGGCGTGCTCGGACTCGGGGCGTCAGCCGTCGGCGCGGAGGAACACGCGGCCACCAGCAGCACGGCGGTCATCACGACGGAGGTTCGTCTGATGCCTCGACTGCGCGGTGCAGATGGGATCGAAGTACGGAGCTGCGTCACGAACTGACGAGCTTCGCGCTGTCGCAGTAGGAGTTGACGGCGGCGCCGGCGATCTCGAAGCATGCGGCATGGGCCCGACCTTCCACCTGTTCCTCCCGCAGATGCGGATGACACACGAGACGATCGTCGAACGGGCCCGCGCGGCAGAGGCAGCCGGGTTCGAGGGGATCGCGTTCATGGACCACCTCGCGCCGCCACTCGCGTTCGAGCACGACATGTGGGAGGCGATGTCCGTGGCGGCGTGGGTCCTGGCCCACACCTCGACCCTGCAGGTCGGTCACCTCGTCCTGTGCGACTCGATGCGTCATCCAGCCGTGCTCGCTCGACAGGTGACATCGTTGGACCACGCGTCGGGCGGTCGGTTCGAGCTCGGGATCGGGTGGGGATCGGTGCCGACCGAGTTCGAGATCTTCGGTGTCGGTTCGACCGCGGCAGATCGACGGATCGGTCGGCTCCAGGAGTCCCTCCAGATCATGCGCGGCCTCTGGAGCGGCGAGCTCGTCGACCACCACGGAGAGCACTTCACGCTCTCCGGTGCCCGCCAGCGACCGGTGCCGACCCGGCAGATCCCCATCACCATCGGCGGGGTCGGACGACGGACGTTGGGCCTCGTCCGAGAACACGCGAGCTGGTGGAACGTGCCGGTCCACCAGCTCGACAAGCTCGACGAGCTTCGCGGCGAGGCAGGGTCGGCCCGAGTATCGATCCAGGAGATGGTCGCGCTCGTCTCCGACGAGGCGGGTCGAACTGCGGCGGCGGCCATCGCAGAGCGACGCTTCGGTCGAACGAAGATGGCAGAGAACCAGGCGATCGGAACCACCGGTGAACTCGCCGACCACTATGCCGATCTCCACGCCCAGGGGATCGATCGCTTCTACGTGTGGTTCGCCGACTTCGCTCCGGTCGAGACGCTCGTGCGTTTCGGTGATGTCATCGCCGAGCTGACGGCGACGGGTCGACCCTGACACCCGGACTCCGTTCAGTTCGATGCGTCGCCTCGGGTGCCGCCTCCAGCTCCTCCACCCGGGACGAGCGGACGCGCGACGAGCACCGGGAAGCGGCTCGGCTCCCGTTCGCCGCGCAAGCGGGCTCGGTGTGGCCGCCACCACCACGCCCAGCCGAACCAGGGCACCGTCGACGACCACTGCACCCCGATCGCTGACCCGAGTTCGACGATCCGTCCGTCCGTGAGGAAACCGGCGCTCCGCACGGAATCCGAACGGGTGCCGAAACGACGCTCGAAGTCGGCCTGGCGCTCAGCGAGCATCTGCCGCCCGGAGCGCTCGTTGCGATAGACGGGGGTCTCCAGCACCACGAGGTGGCCACCGGGCACGAGTACCCGCAGCGCCTCGGTCAACGTGGCTTCGTACGACTCGCTGTAGTGGAGGCTGGCATTGAACACGACGATGTCGGCCTGCTCGTCGGTCAGCGGGATCCGATCGAACTCGGCCTGGGCCCGCGGCCAGCGCTCGGGATAGTGGCGGGCCGCCCCCAGCCCGTCGCGATCGTCCAGCGAGAGATCCAACGCGAACGGGGCGTGGCCGAGGTCGTGGAATCGGTGACTCAGCCAGCCGACTCCTGCGCCCAGGTCGACGATCCGCATTCGCGCTTCGGCCCCGGCCGCCAGTCGAGGCAACACCCGGCGGCGGACGTGGCGCCAGGTGCGGGCCCGGAGTTTCCATTGCCCGGCGAGTGGATCGTTCGGCGGTACTTTGGGGAGACCGAGGTAGTACGACGCGTCATCGGAGCCCCGGCCCTCGGCCCGCCGGATCATGGAGTACTCCTCGACGAAGCGTTCGACGATCGGCTCCCGGTCCGCACGCAGTAGCCGCCAGATCCCGTCGACGCGCCGGTACAGGGCCCCGCATGCGCACGTTTCCGTGCGATCGGCAACCGGGTCATCCGCGAGCCCGATCTGCGGGCCGAGCGCCGCCCGACACGCCGGGCAGGCCAGCTGCCAACCCGACTCCACTCGCTGCATCTCGCTCACGACACCATCCGTGCGTCGCCGAGCGTTACGGGAGTCCGAGAATCGCCGCGGCCTCGGCGCACGTCGCCACCGGGCGGCCGACCGCGGCACACAACTCGACGGCCTCGCGCACGAGCTCGACGTTCGTCGGTGTGCGGTCGCCCCCGTAGAACTCGAGCCCGAGGTGAAGGTGGCCGCCCCGCTCCAGCGCCAGCCGGGCCACTGCCGAGCGCGTCAGGTCGCCGCCAACGGCCGAGACCGCCCATGGCACGGCGCAATCGCCGAGGATCTCCAGGTACGCCTCGAGACCGAGCCGGGTGACCGGCAGCCCGAACGGCGCGCCCATCAGGCCCTGGTCCTCGGCCAGGTAGAGCTTGATCATCGTGCCGATGGGCAGCGTGCCGGCACGGTCGTGAGCGAGCGTGGTCCGGAGGAACCCGGGCTCGTAGATCGCCAGGCTGGGGCCCAGCCCGAGCTCGGCGTGAAGCGCGAACACCTCACCGATGCGATCGAAGGAGTTGGCGTAGACGAAGGCGCCGATCGGAACCCCATTGGTGTCGGCGCGCCCGAGGTTCACCGAACCAGGATCGAGCAGGCCGATGCGCAACCCCTGCGCCGCGAGGATCGCGAGGTGGCCGAAGGACAACCCGGCCGGACCGAAGTTGATCGTCGGGTAGACGAGCGCGTCGGGCCGCTGTTGCCACACCTGGCGGAAGGCCACGGCGTAGCGCTCGGCCACCTCATCGTCGCCTCCACCGACCGGCGAGCAGTGGGCGTGCACGATGGCGGCGCCGGCATCGAGACATGCGAGCGCGTCGAGGGCGATCTCGTCCGGGGAGATCGGGACATTCGGATTCACCGCCCGCGGAGTCGCGCCGTTGATGGCCGCTTCGATGATCACCGGAGTGGGATTCATCACTGCAGCCTGCTGCCCCGCCCTCGAACGTGACGAACCGGGCGCAGCGTCGATCGCGTCCGGTCGGGTAGCCTCGGGTGCCTCGCACGGAGCCCGAAGGATGTGTCATGAGTGGAGGCCTCGTCGGCCTGTTGGACGACATTGCGTCCCTGGCCAAGCTGGCGGCGGCCTCGATCGATGACGTGGGTGCCGCGGCGGGTCGGGCCAGCGCCAAGGCCGCTGGTGTCGTCGTCGACGACACCGCGGTCACCCCGGCGTACGTGCACGGACTGGCCGCTGAGCGCGAACTGCCGATCATCAAGCGGATCGCGAAAGGTTCGCTGAAGAACAAGGTGTTGTTCATCCTCCCGGCGGCGCTCGTGCTCAGCGAGTTCGTGCCGATCCTCGTCGAGATCATCTTGATGTTCGGCGGGGCGTACCTCTGTTTCGAAGGCGCCGAGAAGATCCATCACCGACTCGCCCATCACGACGAGTCGCACGACCTCCCGGCCGTCGCGGTTGGCGCCGACCGCGAGGAGGAGACGATCGCCGGCGCGATCAGAACCGACTTCATCCTGTCCGCCGAGATCATGGTCATCGCGCTCAAGGAGGTCATCGACGAGGGCTTCGTCTCCGCGCCGCGATCCTGGCCGTCGTGGCCGTGGTGATCACCGCTGTCGTCTACGGCATCGTTGCGCTCATCGTGAAGATGGATGACGTCGGGCTGCGGATGGTGGAGTCGGGCCGGCGACCGGCGCAAGGGGTCGGGCGGGCGCTCGTGACCGGCATGCCGAAGCTGCTCGCCACGCTCTCGATCGTCGGGACCGCAGCCATGGTCTGGGTCGGCGGCCACATCCTGCTGGTCGGAACCGACGAGCTCGGCTGGCATGGACCCCACGACGTCGTCCACTCGCTGGAGGAGCCGGCCCACGACGTCGCCCGCATCGGCGGTGTGCTCGGCTGGCTCGTGAACACCGGCGCATCGGCGGTCCTCGGCCTGGTGGTCGGCTTCGCCGTCGTTGCCGTCGTGACCCGCATCAGGGCCCGCACCGGCGAACCCGCCCACGCGCACTGACGCCGGCCGACCCGACGGACACGGGTCGGTCAGCAGCAGGCAGACGACACAGTTTTCGCCGGCGCTGCGACGGGAGACGATGCGCAGCACGCACCTTCGCCGGTGAGTGCGGCGGGCACCTCGTGCATCACCAGTGCGTCGGCCAGCACGGTGTAGACCTCCCAGGGCTCGGCGTCAGCACCGTGCACCCATACCTTGTCCTGCACGGCATAGCAGCAGGTCGTGTTCTCCTCGACATCAGCGACGAGGCCTTCCTCACGAAGACGGTTGGTCGCGGCGGTGACGAGGTCGGTGTTCTCGACCTCGATGCCGAGATGGTTGAGCGTGCCTCCCTGGCCGGGGTTCTGGATCAACACCAGCTTGAGCGGCGGATCGACGATTGCGAAGTTGGCGTACCCCTCGCGGACCTTGGCCGGCTCGGAGCCGAACAGCTTCGAGTAGAAGGTGATCGCCGACTCGAGGTCGTTGACGTTGAGGGCGAGTTGGACGCGTGACATGTGATCCTCCCAAGGGATAGATTGACGTTCATCGATGAGATGATCCTAGCGATAGATCGACAGATGTCAATACATGGAGGTGTGATGGTGGCGAAACTCGTCGAGGCGATCACGCAGTGCTGCTCGCCGTTGGGCAGCCCGACATTCGACGAGGCCGACGCCGCGGAGCTGGCCTCCGGCTTCCACGCGTTGGCCGACCCGATCCGCCTCCGCCTGCTGTCGATGATCGCTGCGGGAGGCGACAGCGGCGCATGCGTGTGCGATCTGGTGGAACCGTCTGGCCGGTCGCAGCCGACGGTGAGTCATCACCTCAAGATCCTGCGCGAGGCGGGGCTGGTGACGAGCGAGAAGCGCGGTACCTGGGCCTGGTACTCGGTGCGAGCCGATCGGGTCGCCGCCTTGAAAGCCGCGCTCGGCTGAGCTTCTCGCGCCGGACTACGCCCGGTGCATCGCTCGCGAGATCTCGACGTTCACGCTCCGAGCGTTGCCGCCGGCGCGTTGTCGGAGACCTTGGTGAACTCCATCACCCAGTTGGTCTCCCAGTCGGTGGAGTCGAGCGGCGCGAAGGCTTGGCTCCAACGCGCCGACCGCTCGGCGATCAGGTCCCACGTCAGGCGAACCCGAATGGGAGCTCCACGAAGTTGGTCCTCACCGACGAAGACACCGACACCGTCGGCGAAGATTCCCCTGACAGGAGGGTCGAGCCGTCCGGTGGCGCTGCTCGACCAATGGATCGACCAGAGCGCCGCGTCGCTGTCGAAGAGGCGTAGGGCCGAGCCGATGATGCCGAGGGCCGGCATCCACGCTTGTTCGAAGTTGCCGACGCCGCCGAGGATCGGTGCACAGACGTTCGTTCCGAGGAACTCGTCCCACTCGGTCGACTGCACCAAACGTTCGCGAAGACGACGATGGCGAACGTCCCAGGTGCCGTACAGGAATTCGAAATCGTTCATCGCTCACACCCCTCGCCGGCCCGACCACGAACGACCGTTGCACAATCGACAGCATACTGTCAATCTGCTCCTTGTCGATCGGTCGCAATGGCCACGGCCGGCCGACAGCATCGAGGAGACTGAGACGGAGATGGAGATGGACCAGGAGCCCGATTCCAGGGTCGATTCCAGGGTCGAGGCGTATCGACTCCTGATCGCCGAGGTTGCCGAACTGGTCGGCCGGGCGCGCGCCACGAGCGACCTGATCGCTCGTGAAGTGGGCCAGAGCGTCGCACGGTGGCACCTGATGAGCGTCTTGTCCGACGGGCCGAAGTCGGTGGCTGCAGCTGCCAGACGGCTCGGACTCGCGCGCCAGAGCGTCCAGCGTGTGGCCAACGACCTCGTCGCCGAACGTCTCGCAGTCTCGATGCCCGATCCTCTGGACGCCCGTGCCCCGCTGCTCGGCTTGACGTCGGACGGGCAGCGACTCGTGACCGAGCTCTACCAGCGCTCAACCAGCGACCGCGCGGCGCTCGTTCGAAGTGCGGGCGTTAGCACAGCCGAGCTCGATGCTGCCCGAGCAACCATTCGGGCACTGATCGAACAGTTCGACAGCCGTGACCTCGAGAAGACCTGAGCGTCTCCCCGCCCGCGAGTGACAGCGATTGGCTCGACGATGCGGCCCCCCACGAATCGGCCTGCCGCGAAGGGCTCACCCTTCCTTCACGGGACGCCGCGGTGGGAGCCGGTCGAGGAAGCGAAGCGCGGCGGTGGCGGATTCGCTCCGCCACAGCGCCACCACATCGTCGGGCGACCCGTCGATGTGGGCGGTGATCGACTCGGCCATCTGGGTGATGTGGGCGCACTGGGCCTCGAGCATGCGGGTGATGTCGATGCCGCAGACATCGGCGAGGATCAGCTTGAGCAGGAGTTCGCTGCGAAGGTCGCGCAGATGGACCACGGGTGTGGCGAGCCATGTGCGGAGCTGGACGCGGCCGTTGCGCGTGGCGGCGAGGATGGTGCGGTTGCCGCCGGCGATGCCTGGTTCTTCACCCACGGGTTGGATGTAGCTGCGAATCGTGAGTTGGTCGAGTGAACGGTACGTGAGCGCTCGGGAGAGCGACCAGACCCGGCCGATGTCGCCGCTCGGCTTGAGGCGTGCGGCGACGGCGAATCCGTGGCTGGGCGCCGGGTAGAGGATGCCGAGACACGCCCACTCCCCGAGCAGCAGCTGTTGTTCGCTCGTCCGGGCCACATCGGACATCGTCGCAGCTCGCCTCGCGCAACTCACAGATCACCGGCCCCGACCGCCTCGACCCCCGACCGACCCGGGCTCACCCCGCTCTTTGCCGCGCTCCTTGCCACTGATCTGCGTTGCCTGGGCGCCTCAGACCAGCGCCAAAGCGCCGCGTTGCGATCGGCGGGCGGGTCGGGAGCGACTCAGCTGGTGTGGCCGCGACTCTGGCCGGGTTCAGGGGCCAGGAACCCGTACGACGCGAGGATCTCCTGGCCCCGTTCGCCCCTCACGAAATCGATGAACGCCTCCGCCCCCTCGGCGTTCGGAGCGTCCTTCGTCACCACGATGGGGTACTCGGCCACCACGTTGAACTCGGCAGGGATCTGCACCCCTTCGGCGCTGGCACCAGCTGCGGCGATGTCGGTGGCGTACACGACGCCTGCGTCCGCTTCGCCCAGGGTCACTTTCGTCACGACCCCCTTGACGTTCTCCTCCAACGACTTCGGTGCCACGGTGACTCCGGCATTCTCGAAGACCGTTGCCGCGTACTTGCCGCACGGCACTTCGGGCGCACACAGGACGAGAATCAGTTCCTCATCCGCCAAGTCGGCCACGCCGGTGATCCCCTTCGGGTTGCCGGGTCCGACGATGATCTCGGCCCGGTTGGTGGCGAAGACGACGGATTCGGTCGCGTGGTCGCCGGCGTCGGTCAACTTCGTCATGTTGCTCCAGTCGGCCGAGGCGAACACGTCCGCCGGGGCTCCTTCAGCGATCTGTGCCACCAAGTCCGAGGACGCGGCGAAGTTGAAGGTCACGTTCGCGTCGGGGCTCTCGGCCATCAGCACCTCACCGATCTCGGTGAATGCGGCGGTCAGTGACGATGCCGCGAAGACGACGATCTCGCCCGACTCCATCGTGGTGCCTGCGGTCTCGGAGCCAGATGACCCACACGATGCCCAGACGAAGCTCAACAGGGCGACGGCCGGGACCAGGCGACGGTGGGATCTCTGCACGCGGCGACAATAGTCACGGACAGACTAAAAGCACCGACCGGGCCCGGTTCGACGTCATGTCGGCAGCAACGTGACGAACCTCCATCGATCGTTGGCCCGCCGATTCCCTCCTGTTCATGCCCCGGCCCCCTGGCTCCGCCATAACAGGAGGCACCTGTGGCGGCAGGGCGCCGCTGCAGGTTTGAAGTTCACCCCTTCCCATCTGGAGAGCCATGTCTCACTTGCCACGCGTCCGTCCGTCCCACCTGTGCCTCGCCGGCCTGCTCGTCACCGGAGCGCTCATCTCCGGTACCGGTGCCGGTGCCGACAAGGTGGACTTCTCCGACTTCACCCCGCTCGCTGCGTCCGCCGGCCCGACCGCCAACGAGGCCACGCCGATCACGTTCGGCAACAGCTCGTTCGCCCAGAAGTCGATCGCATCGCGGCAGGTGCAACTCGCCGCCGGGATTCCCAACTCGGGCAACTTCGACATGATCACCGTCAATGAGACCGGCTCGAAGCAGGGCCAGTACCTCTTCACCGTGTTCGAGACCGGGCGAGCCGGCGTACAACGCCAGAACCTCAAGACCGGCGTCACCGAGACCGTCTGGTACAGCCCGCAGGACCTCGGCCACGTCGCGTTCGACGCGTCGTACTGGACACCGTGGGGCACCTTCATCACGGCGGAGGAGTCGTGGTGCACCACCTCGGCCGGCTGCACGAGCAACTACGGCCGGCTGTTCGAGCTGCGCAACCCGATCAGCGCTCCCGGAATCACCGAGCCCACCTCGGCCACGAGCAACGACGGTGCCGACTTCGTGCACCGCAATGTCATCCCTCGCACCTCCCACGAGGGGATCCAGTTCGATCAGCGCGGGAACATGTACTTCATCGATGAGCTCAACGGTGGCTCGATCTTCCGCTACACCCCCGCCGCCAGCTGGGGCGAGATCAGGTCGGGACGCGCCGACTACTTCGCCGCTGGGCAGACCTCGGTGCTGCGGGTCGGCGACGGCGCCACGCCGAACGCCACCGGTGGCTACGCCTGGGTTCCGATCACTGATGCAACTGGCGCAGGGCTGCCCGGCTCGCTCACGATCACCGACGGCAACGGCGTCACCTCGGTCGACGGACGAAACACCACCGACATCGCAGCATTCAAGGGGACCGACTACCAGCGGCCCGAAGATCTGCAGATCGTCCGTGAGAGTGGCCGTGAGTACCTCTTCGTGGCCACGACGACCACGAACGAGGTGTACCGCCTCGACCTCAGCCGGAACACGATCTCCGTCTTCGCCAATCGCGCCACTCTCGATCTCGCCACCGGCCTGCCGCTCGGCACCGGCCTGACGAGCCCCGACAACCTCGCGCTCGACGACGACGGGAACATCTACATCGTGGAGGACCGCAACGGCGGCGTCGACAACGACATCTGGTTCGCCGAGGACCGCAACAACGACGGTGATCTTCTCGACAGCGGCGAAGGTCTGGGCCGCTGGGCCTCGAACGGCACGCTCGGTTCGGAGTTCACCGGCCTGTACTTCGATCCGACCGACCACGGTCGGGCGTGGGTGAACATCCAACACCCCACGAGCGCCAACGATCGCACGATCGAGATCACGATTCCCTGAGCCGCACCTCACGGTCCGGGTACCAGATCGGGGGCGTGCCGGGTTCTGCCCGGTGCGCCCCCGAAGTGCGTGGGCGGCGGTTCACCGAAGTCGAACGATGCGGGTTCGGTATCCTGCGGTGATGGCGGACCGTCCCGTGCCCGAGGTGCGGGCCTTCATCGCCGCCGACATCGTCGCATCGACAGCGTTGCGATCCGCCTTGGGTGACGAGCGCGCCGATCGGGTATTGCGGGCATTCGTCGACATCTCGACGGCGGCCACCGCTCGCTCTGCCGGCGTTGCGCGGCGATGGGCGGGCGACGGCATGACTGCGTCGTTCCCGACCGCATCGGCCGCAGTGACGGCGGCCCTCTCGATCCAACGCGCTGTCAGGGCGTACTCCCGACGGGCCGACTCGGCCGGTGTGTTCGAGGTTCGCATCGGCGTCGCGGTCGGCGAGGTGGTGTACGACCCCGCCGACGCAGAGGAGCACGGGGTCGCGGTCGTCGAAGCGGCACGGCTCGAACCACTCGCCGCGCCGGGTGAAGTGTTGGCCACCGAACTGGTGCAGATCCTGGGGCAACGCCGATCGAACGCCCGCTTCGAGCCGGTCGGCCCGATCACGGTCAAGGGCTTTGACGAGCGGTTGTCGGTGGTGCGGGTCGTCGACGCGACCCCGGACGAGGGAGTGCTCCCCGTGCCGGGCTCACTGGCGTTCGATCGCCGATTCCCGCTCGTCGGCAGAAGCGACGCCCTGGCTCGGGCGCTGTCGTGCTGGCACGATGCCGAAGGCGGACACACCCAGAGCCTGTTGATATCGGGGCAGCCAGGGATCGGCAAGACGCGCCTCGTGTCGCAGATCGCCCACGTCGCACACGATGCGCGAGCGCTGGTGCTGGCCGGCGTGTGCGACGCCGAGTTCGCCGTGCCGTACCAACCCATTGCGCTGGCCCTCGCGGATGCGAAGGACCTTCACCCCGAACTCGAGGCCGCCGTGGTGCACGGAGATGGTCCGCTCGGAGCGCTGTTCCCCTCGAGACGGACACGCCGCGATGACGGTGGCGGGGCCGACCGTCTCGAGTTGTTCGATGCCGTGGTCGGGGTGATCGAGGGACTCGCGCTCGTTCAGCCGGTCGTGATCGTTCTCGACGATGTCCAGTGGGCCACAGTTCCCACGGTGCAGTTGTTGCGGCACATGATTCGCCGACTCGACCGGACCCGAGTACTGCTCGTCGCGACCTGCCGACCCGAAGCGCTTTCGATCAGCCATCCCCTGACCGACGTGCTCGTCGAGCTGAGGGCGTCGAAGCGGGCGACGACGATCGAACTCGGCCTTCTCGGCCTGACCGAGATCGCGGAGTTGACCGCGGCTCGACTCGGCAACGCCCGGCCCGACCAGGTGGAGCCATTCGCCTCCCGAGTGCTCGAGGAGAGCTCGGGCAACCCCTTCTTCGTGTGCGAGTTGATCGATCACCTGGCCGCCACCGGTCAGCTCGCTGATGTCGCCGCCGGGCGAGGCGAACGCCTCCCGCTTCCGGATTCGGTCCGTGGCGTGGTGGGCCAGCGCGTCGGCCGGCTCTCGCCCGAGGTGTCGGATCTGCTCGTGACGGCTGCCGTCGTCGGACACAGCTTCGAGGTGGAGTTGCTTGCGAAGTTGCTCGACCTGCGATCCGACCGGGTGATCGAACTCGTCGAAGAGGCCGCTGAGGCGGCGCTGGTGCAAGAGATCGATATGGGCGTGTTCGCGTTCGCCCATGCGATGGTGCGCTCGACGGTGCTCGAGCGCCTGAGCGCGACCCGGCGTTCGATGATCCACCGTCGCATCGCCGAGGCGCTCACCGAGCTTCGGCCCAACGACCACGACCAACTCGCCGTGCACTGGCGGCTCGCCGGCGTCGACGACCGAGGGAGGTTCCACACCGAGCTCGCGGCTCGCCGAGATCTCGAAGCGTTCGCGTTCGAGTCGGCCGCCGAACGCTTCCAGGAGCTGATCGACTTCCACGCCGCAGCGGAGACCATCGAGGCGGCGCGCGCCTGGCTCGGCCTCGGTCAAGCCCGTCGTGCCCTCGGACAGCCGGACTATCTTGCGGCCACGTACGAAGCGGGTCGTATCGGTCGCCGTCTGCACGACGGAGACGTGCTCGCCGAGGCCGCGGTGGGCAGCATCTGGCCGGGCACGTACCTGCGCCCCGGGGAGGGCATGCACGGAATCCTCGAGCTCGCGGAGGACGCGTTGGCCATGATCGCGTCAGACGATCCGCGCCGCCCGAGGATCCTGGCAACGATCGGCGTGCACGAGTTCGACCCGGACCGGCGCAATGCCGTGCTCGGAGAGGCATTGGCGGCAGCCGAACGTGTCGGCGACCCCGCGCTCGTCGGCCATGTGCTGGTAGCGCTGCACATCGCCAACTGGAATCCGGACACACTCGACGAGCGGGCAGCGATCATCGACCGGCTGAAGCGTGTCGCCCGCCTCGCAGGGTTGCCCGAACTCGAGTACTACGTCGGGCTGTTCGCCGTCTTCAACGCAGCCGAACGAGGTGATGTCGCCCGAGCCCGGCAGCATCTGCGGGAACTCGAGCCTTCGACGCGCGCTGCGCACGGGGTGTACCTCGAGTTCCTGGCCGAGCGCATCAGCGTGTCGCTGGAGATGATGGCCGGGTTTCCCGACGCCCAGGCCCGAATCGACGAACTGGCGACCCGTTTCGCCGATACCCACGCCGACACGGCGAACACGTGGGCGGCGCAGACGGCCATGCTGGCCACCCACCAAGGCCGAATGCGTGAGATGGTTCCGGCCATCCGCGCCGTGCTCGCCCAAGGAACTCCGGGCGCCCATCGGAACGAACTGGGCGCATCCGCGGTGGCCGAGACCTGGGCCCCTTCGCTGGGCCTCACCCTCGCGCTCGCCGGCGAACGCGAGGAGGCCGCCGAGATCCTCGCTTCCCTTCGCGAACCGTCATTCGATTACTTCTGGCTCGTGTTCATGACCGCAGCCAGCGATCTCGCGGCAGAGCTCGAAGACGCCACCGCCGCTCAGCGGCTGTACACGAGACTGAGCCCCTACCGCGATCAGCTCTGTCTCGCCGGACCTGGTTCGGTCGTGTACGGACTCGTCGCCACCTGTCTCGGGCGCCTCGCCATCCTGCTGGGCCGGCACGCCGAGGCGATCGAACTGCTCACCCGGGCAGTTGCCCGGGCCGACGAGATCGGCGCGCCGTACGAATCGGTACGCGCTCGACGCGTCCTCGCCGAGGCGCTGTTCGCGGCCGGCGCCGATCCTTCGGCCGTTGCCAGCGCCATCGGCCCGGCGCTGGCAGACGCGACCGATCGGGGATTCGCCGCCGAACGCGACCGGCTCACCGCGCTGCTCGCGTCCAACGCGAACCGCTGACCCAGTCAGACATCAGGACGATCAATGGCGAGATCCGGGACGACATCACCGGCGAACCGGTGGCCCGCAAGCATGGAAGTAGCAGCGTCGAAAGCTCGCTGATGGCCGGCGACCGCAGCGAGGAACGGCTCGCCGCGTGATCACCAACACCTCCGAAGGGGTCCGTGCTATCACCGACGCAGTGCGCAGGGAGTTGGCGAGCAGCGCGACCTCGCCGAAACCCCCACCGCGGGTGATCGTTCGAATCGGCTCATCGTCGAGCACGACCTCGAACGTTCCTTCGACGACGACGTAGAAGGCACCACCTGGGGTGTTCTGCTCCACGAGTAGCTCGCCATCCGCGACCGACTGCCACGTTGCCTCCCGGGCAATCGCTTCCAAGGTCATCGGCGGCAACGCGTCGAACAGTGAGACGTCGCGAAGCAGGCTCATCTCGACCACAGGGACGTCGGAGCGGAGATCGGCGGTGCGAATCGGGCGGGCCGCAGCGACGGTGACCAAGCCGAGCATTGCCCCGATTCCGAGCAGGGCAGCGTCGAGGCCGCCCACCGCCACGAGCACCTGCGCCGCAGCCGACCCGGTCAGTTCGCCGATGCCACCCACCAGTCCGAGGCCGGCGAACATCGGCCCGAGAGCTACGGGGTCGACCGAACGCTGCAGCAACATGCGGCCGACGTTGTTGAGCAACGACGCCGCCAGCCCGAGCGCCACCAACGCCAAGTAGGTGAGGGGTGGGGCCGAGACCAGCGCCAGGACCAGGCATGCCGCGCCGGCGGTGAACAGCGATGCGAGCACAGCGGGACCCAGCGCCCGCCGGCGTGTCACCACTCGCAGGACGGCGACGCTGAGCAGGGCGCCCGAGCCCATGGTGGCGCCGAGCAGGCCAGGGCCGGTGGCCCCGAGATCGAGGGCACGGTACGCAATCACGACGAGCAGCACGTCGAAGGCTCCGATCACGAAATGGCGCACTGATGCCACACCGAAGACCCACGCCGTCCACGGACGCTCTCGCAAGCGGGACGCGACCGACCGCAAACCCCGATGTTCGTGATGGGCTGCAGGTACTTCAGGGCCCGCTCCCCTCGTGGCACACGACAGGACCAACGCCAGCAGTGTCGCCACGGCACAGCCCACGAGTGGCGCTCCCGTGCCCGCCGAGCGCGACGAGGCCGGAGGCGAGCAGCGGCCCGATCAACGCGGTGACGCTCTCCGTGTAGGAGCTCAGCAGATTGCCGCGGATGAGGTCGCGTGTCGTTCGCGCCGACCACGGCAGCAGCATCGCGGCGCTCGGCCGCAACACCCCGATCGCGCCGATCGCGAGCGCAGTCGCGCCCACGACGATCGGGAGCGGGCCGTCTGCGACGGCGACCGCTGCAGCGACGCTGAAGAACGCCGTCTCGAGAGCGAAGGCCGCCCGACGCAGCAGCAGCGGCCGAGTGCGCACCAGCAGCGCCGCGATGGCTGGGGAGCTGAGAATGTGAGCGAGCAGCAAGAAGAGCGAGGCGATGCCAGTGCCGCGTGCTCCCGATCGCTCATAGGCATACGTGAGTACGCCGATGATCGCTGTCCACTCCGCGACGACGCCGAGCGCATGCTCGACCGTCAAACGCTCGATCGAGCGGGGCTTCATCGACTGTGGTCTCCCCTGACTCCCCCGACACTGCCCCGGGCGGCCAGCCGACTCTATCGCCGCGGTCGGATCACGCCTGGTTCGGTGTCCCCACCGCCGATGCGCCGGTTTCCGTGGTCGACGGTCGACGCGCGGTCACGAGGTGGCGGGCAGCTCGATCCTGACGATCGGCGGGCGACGCCGGAGAATCGATGCCGTTCCCCCGTGCGAACCGGCGATGCGTTGGACGATCGCCAGGCCGAGACCCGCGCCATCCAGATTCTGGGCAGCAGGGTCGCGGGTGAAGCGATCGAAGGCACGCGGCGCGAGATCATCGCTGAATCCTGGGCCGTCGTCGCCGACATCGAGCGCGACCGCCCCTGGCGTGGCGGCGGCCGCGAGGGTGATGGTGCCTTCGCCGTGGCGAAGCGCGTTGTCGACGAGGTTCGACAACGCCTGACGAATTCGGATCGGATCGGCGCGCACGGTCAGGTCGTCGCGGGCGGAGGTCACGATCTGGCGGTGGTGGCGCGCCGCACGTTCCGAGAACCGATGACGCACGTCGTCGAGCAGCGCCGTCACGTCGACCATCTCAGTGGCGAGTGTGGTGCCGTCGTGGCGTGCGAGCACCAGGAGGTCGTCTGCGAGTTGGGCGAGGCTGTCGCACTCGTCGAGGGCCGCGCGAAGGGACTCGGCGGTCGCGACGCCGTGGTCGCCGACGCGTGTCGCCGCCTCGAGCTCGGTCTTGATGATCGCGATCGGAGTTCTGATCTCGTGGCTCGCGTCGGCGACGAAGCGTCGCTCACTCTCCAACGACTCGTCCAGCCTGGCGAGCATGTCGTTGAGCGTTCGGGCGAGGCGTTCGATCTCGTCGCGGCTCGCCGGAACCGGAAGCCGGGTCGCAGCCCCCGCTGCGGTGATGGAGCTCGCCGCGACGCGCATTTTGTCGACCGGCGCGAAAGCGAGCGCCGCGAGCCAATAGCCGGCGAGGGCGCCGGCCACGATTGCGAGTGGCGCGCCGATCCCGAACGAGCGGCGGACGTCGGCGAGAGCCTCGTCGCGATTGCCCAGCGACTGCCCGACGATCAGGACTTGTTCCGGGGAGTCGGCATCGAGTCGGGTCGCGAGCAGACGCGCAGTGCCGTCGATGCCGGGCACCCTGAGGTCGCGGCGAATGGTCGTGTCGAACGAGGCAACATCAGCGGCCGTCAGCGGACTCGCGCGCATGCCACCGACCGAGGCGAGCAACTCGTTCCGGGCGGACACGACCACGACAAAGGCTTCCTCGGCATCCTCGAGTGGGAATCCCTCGAGCGAACTGGTCGCCCGGTACAACTCGGCCGCCGCGTCGCGGCGGGCGACGAGGGTTGCCGCGACCGAGTCGTCGAGGTCGGCTCTCAAGCGCTGGTAGACGAACCCGAATGCTCCGGCGAGCACGAGCGCGGTCGTGACCGAGAAGGCCAGTGCCAGCCGCGCCCGGATCGGGATCGAGCTCACCCGCCGCCGTCACTTCGTAGCCGGTAGCCCGCCCCGCGCAGCGTCTCGATCGACTGCACACCGAACGCCTTGTCGATCTTGGCCCTCAGATAGCCGACGTACACCTCGAGCACGTTGGAGCGATGCTCGTAGGCGAAGTCCCACGCTGCGTCGAGCAGCTGACGGTGGTCGAGCACCTGCCCCGGATGGCGCATGAAGTGGTCGAGCAAGGCGAACTCCTTGGTCGACAGGTCGATCTCGTGATCTCCCCGCCACACCTGCCGGGTCGAGGGGTCGAGCCGAAGCGACCCGACGCAGAGTTCGGTGCCGTGCTCGGCCGGCCCGCGCCGTGACAGTGCCCGCAGCCGGGCGAGGAGCTCCGCGAGTGAGAACGGCTTGGTGAGGTAGTCATCGGCGCCGGCGTCGAGGCCGCGGACCCGGTCACCGACCGCATCGCGTGCCGTCAGCATGATGATCGGAGTTCTCACCTGCTCCTGGCGCAACGCCCGGCAGGTCTCGAGCCCGTCGGCGCCAGGCAGCATCACGTCGAGCACGATCGTGTCGTAGGTCGCGGCGTGGACCATCCATCGTGCGTCCTCCCCATTGCCGACGATGTCGGCGACGATTCCGGCGCTGATGAGCCCGCGCCGGATCGCCGCCGCCATCTTGACATCGTCTTCGACGACCAGGACACGCATCGTCACGAGTCTCGCTCACGCCGGACCACAGCTGCGCCCGGCGCGCCCCCTCGGCCCATCCGCCGTCTCGCGATCACGCACCTCACCACCCGGCCGTGCCCAACGCGACTCCGTTGAGATCGGCAGCAAGGCGTGCGGCGACGTCACCGGCGGCGGCGAGGTCACCGGCACTCGCGACGATGCGCAGCTGATCCAGAGCCGCGATCGTCCGCAACCTCGCTTCGTCAGTCAACCGCCCGGCGATCCGCTGATGGATCCACTCCAATGCAGCCACCTCGGCGGCGACGCCCGCAGGATCCTCCAGCGATCCGACGAGTCTGAGCTGCTGGGCATGAAGGTGGATGCGCTCGATGTCGACCACCGGTTGGGGGGCGTACCGGATCCGCACATCGATCGCGGCCTGTGCGATGTCGATCGCGGCCTGCACGCTGGCGGCCACGTCGCGACCTTGAGTCGCAGTGTCGAGTCGTTGCGCAGCGGCGTCCATCGCATCGGCGACCCGGGCGGGCGCAGCCGTCACCACCGCGGCCCACGCCTCGGAGAGGCGTCCACCGATCGCATCGACCGCGTCCCAGTCCTCCAGGCGAGCGCTCTCTGCGATCCCCCATGCAGCGGTCAGCAACGCACGGAGCTCGACCGGCTCGGGCTCGGTCGCGGCATCGGCGCGAGCCGCAACGGCGAGGGCTTCGACCTCATGATCGTTCCCGGTGTAGAACTCGCCGTAGCCGGGCGCGAACAGCTTGTCCGACCGGGTGCCGTCGAGATGCAGCTCGGAAGCGACGAGGACCTGATCGACCGGCCCGAACGGCCCATCGAACGTCTCGTCGACTGCGCTGACGGTGACCTCCTCGAACACCACCCCCATCACCGTCTCTGGCCGGAACACATCACCGACCTGCGGATCGCCGGGCATGATCATCGCCGGCGGACCATCTCGCCCCGCCAACCACGTTCCCTCGGTGACGACGACCGAGCCATCGGCGTAGTCGTAGACGTCCTCCCCGAAGTACCACACCGAGCCGTCGTCGGCCTGGGCGTAGCGGTCGATCGCGACCTCCGTGATGCGACCGTCGGCGTACGCGAGGTACTGCACGAGACGGACCTCGATCGGTTCACCGTCCCAAACGACTGTCGCCGTGCCCGGTAACAGCGTCGTCTCCGAACGGAACGTTTCGTCATCGACCGAGCCGAGGAACACCACCGACTCCAGGGCGATGATCGGGAAGTACGGGTTCGTGATCTCGGTCGGGTTCGAGAAGATAGGTCGGTCGAGATCGACCAGATCCGCGGGATCGGCGCAGCCCGTCCCGTCGTAAGTGCCGCATCCGGTGATCGGCCACGGCCCCGGAGGCGACTCGTTCGTGGCCGAGGTGCCGAGCGACGCCATCGTCGTCGTGGGCGGTGCTCCCCGACTCGTCTCGCTCCTGGCCGGGGCGGAGCAGGACGCGACGATCAGGACCACCGCCAACCCACCCATCGGTGCCCGCCAAGTGCTGTGCGATCCTCCACGTACTGACATGTCGAACCTCCATCTCGAGGACGACACCTGCTGTCGTCCGACCTCGAGAGTCGCCTCGAAACCTGAGATGAAGGTGAGACGAACGGTGCCGCGCGACGAATACAGTCGTGCCGTGCGACCGCGGGCGGAGGGCGACGGACTGGTGAGTGGTCGCCGGGTCTCCACGACCGCGTCGCCACACGTTCGCCTGCTCGGCACGATCTGTCTCATCAAACCATCGGGTGCCGTGGTCGACCTGCCCAGCAGGAGCCAGCGGCGGCTGCTGGCGCTGCTGGCAACCCGCGCCGGCTCGACCGTACGCGCCGACCAATTGTGCGACTTCCTCGGCATCCAGTCTGGCGCGCTGCGCGCCACCGTCTCGCGGGTCCGGCGGCTCGTCGGTGATGACGTGCTGATCACCGATCCGATCGGGTATCACCTCGTCGCCCCAACTGACGTAGGGATGTTCGGCGAACTCGTGGCGCGAGGGCTCGCGACTGGTGACATCGGCTGCTTCGACGAGGCACTCGGTCTCTGGCACGGGTCGGCGATCGACGAGTTCGCCTCGGACGAGTGGGCCCAGGCCACCGTCGCTCACGTCGACGAGCTCCGGCGGGTAGCCGTCGAGGGTCAGACCACCGCCCTCATCACATCTGGTCGGCTCGGTGAAGCAATCGCAACACTCGAGATGCACCTCGCCGAGCATCCCCTGCGCGACCGCGCCCAGGGCTTGTTGATGCTCGCCCTCGCATGGGATGGGCGCCAGGCCGAGGCGCTTCGGACGTACCAACGGTACCGCGGCTACCTCGCGGAACAGGTGGGCACGATGCCTTCTGCGGAAGTGCGGGCGCTCGAGAGCTGGATAGCGGAGCCATCGGCGAGCACGCTCGGCGCGATGTGGCCGGTTCCCTCGAAGGAACCGGCGCGTTCCACGGCTCCGCCAGGTTCAGAGCCGCCCGATGCACGGCCGACGAGGCGCGCCGGCGGGAGCGTGCCCGACTTCCGGTCATCGTTCGTCGGCAGACAGCGCGAGACGGACGCTCTCCTCCTTTCGCTGCGGTCCGAACGCTGCGTGACGCTGGTGGGAGAAGGCGGCGTCGGCAAGACGCGGCTGGCGGCCAAGGTCTGCGAGCGGTTGGCCGAGGACGGCATCACCGTGTGGTTCGCGGAGCTCGCTCCGCTCAGCGACGGGACCGACGTGGCCGGCGCGATCAGCGCACTCATCGGGGTTCCCACGATGCCTGGCCGCGGAGGACTCGAAGCGTTCGTCGGCGGTCGAGCCGCGGTGCTCGCGCTTGACAACTGTGAGCATCTCGTCGATGCCGTCGCCGGTTTCGTCGACGACGTGCTCGCGGCGTGCCCGGCCCTCGTGATCCTCGCGACCAGCCGGGTCCGGCTCGATGTCGAGGGCGAACAGGTCGTGCGGGTGTCGCCGCTCGATCCGTACGGCGAAGCGTCAGAGCTGTTCCTCGCCCGAGTCGAGGCCGCTGGTGCAGCGTTGCGCCCGGACGAGCGCGACGAGGTGGCCAGCCTCTGCCAGCAGCTCGATGGGAACCCGCTGGCGATCGAGTTGGCCGCGCCGCGGGTTGCGGCGCTCGGGTTGCGGACCGTGATCGACGGGCTCGTCGACCGGTTCACTCTCCTCTCCGGAGGTCGCCGCCGGGACGACGGCCGTCATCGAACGCTGCGAGCCGTGGTCGAATGGTCGGATCGCCTGCTGACACCGCACGAACGTTCGGTGTTCCGGGTGCTCGGGGTATTCGCCGGAGGATTCGAGCTCGATGCCGCGCAACATGTGATCGGCCGGAGCGGTCTGCCGACGGACCGGGTGCTGCCGACGCTGGTGTCACTCGTCGAGCGCAACATGTTGGTCGTCCAGACCGGAATCGCCGGGACTCGCTTCCATCTCCTCGACACCTTGCGCGCTTACGCGCTCGAACAGCTCGAGCAGGCAGGTGCACTTCCTTCCGCCGTCGCCGCGCACGCCGATTGGGTCGCCTCGATCACTGATGCTCCGCTCGCCGAGTGGATGACCAGCGACGGCCACCGACGCGGCGTTGCGCCTCGAACGCGAGGTCGACAACTGGCGCGACGCGGTCAACCATGCCCTCGCAACGCGGAACGCTGTCCTCGCCTGTCGCTTGTCCGGTTCGCCGACCGGGACCCTCCTCTGGGGACGGCCCGACCTCGTCGAATACGCCGGCGCACTGGCCACGCTTCTGTCCGATCCCGATCCCGCGCTCGGTGCGAAAGTCGACCAACTCCGCTCGGCTCTGGCCGGACTCGCGTACGCCCGGTGGGGGCTGGCGTGGGCACGGTTCGACCGCGATGCACTCCCTCGCGGCTGCGACCTGTTCGACCAACTCTGGCCGGACGACACGACCGGGATCGCAGCGACGATCCGGTCCGCCACTGCGCTGGCGTTCGGCGACATGCGAACCGCGACCGCAATCCGGGCCGCCGCGATCGCCGATCCTCGCATGGGCGTCGGCGGCCGCGACATCACCACCGCCATCGCCGTCTACGGCGCGTCTTCGTCCGGGATGCGCGACCTCGTGAGCGCCGAATGGATGCAACGAACCGCTGAGCTCGCCGCCGTCTGTCAGGTCCCGGCGATCCGCCGGCTCGCCCAGGTAGCGCTGTCGGTGGCCGTGACGGAAACGGAGCCCGAGAGGTCGGTCAGCCTGCTCCACGAGGCATTCGCCGACCCGGATCCGGTTCCGGCCTACTGGGATCGCCTGATCGGCACGTTCCTCAGCCGCTACCTCACCCGCACGTCGCCGAGTCAGGCGGCTCGCCACCTGTTGCGGCTCTTACCCGACTTGGAGTCGGGATTCGCAGCGGCCGACGCCGTGACCCTCGCGACAGCAGCGGGGCTCCTCGTGTCGACGAACCACCGCTCGGCCGACGACGTCGTCACCTCGCTCACCAAGGTGCTGTCGTCACAGCACATCGCGTCGATCGTCGGGGGCGCCAACGAACGAGGCGACCGAGGTGTGGTGCTCGACAAGGAACGGGTGGTCCCGATCCTGCGAATGGCGTTGGAGGAGATTGCAAGCGTCAACGGTCGCGCCGCAGGGGCGCCGCTGTAGCCGGGGCTCGGACTGTCCAGCCATCTTCAGATCGACGAAGGTCGGCTCGGAGAACGTGAGGCCCGAGAGGTCGGCGAGGAACGGGCCCACGGTCGCGTCGAACGTGGCCTGGTCGGTGACGACCAGGTGGAGGAACGGGAACTCGAGGTAGGCGTCGGGAGCGAGCATCAGCCCAGATCGCGCCGCTGTCGGTGGTGGCGATCGCGTCGAGGAAGCGTCGTGCCACCTGCTGAGTGTGTGCCCGCTGACCGACTCGTCGTCCAGTAGGCCGCTCCCAACGAGATGGGCGAGCTCGGAACGCGTGCGGATCCCGAGTTTGCGGTAGATGTGCCCGAGGTGGAATTCGACGGTTTGATGCTGATCGCCAACTCACGAGCCACCGCTTTGTTGGCCGTACCCGTGCCGACCGCGACAGCGATCCGCCGCTCCTGCGCGATGAGCGACGCACGAGAGACAGGGCGCCCATCGCCTTCGGTGGCCACCAGTGCCTCCCTTCGCGTTCCGCTGGACTGTCGTGAAGTCTCGTCGGCCGCCCGACCCCCCGACTGCCATACTTTTCTCGTGGATACGACCGCTCGACGACCCCACATGCCCGGCTACGGCGTCGAACCTGCCGACCGCGGGCGTCTCCTTCCATGGTCGTGGGCGCAAGAGCGCATCGCGGGCTCGCACGACTACTGGTTGGCGACTACCCACCCCTCGGGGCGGCCCCACGTGATGCCCGTCTGGGGCGTGCTGCTCGACGGGGGAATCTTGTGCTCGACGAGCCCTGCCTCCCGGAAAGCCAGGAACCTGATCGTGACCCCCGGTGTGGCGATCACCACGGACGACCCCACCGAACCGGTGATCGTCGAGGGCACCGCCACCATCGTCACCGGCCAAGATGCGATCGCCCGATTCGCGGCGGCGATGGACGCCAAGTACGAGGCCGACCACGGGATTGGGTTCTACGAGGCCAACACGACCATTCGGATCGAACCTGTCCGTGTCTTCGGGCTCGAGACCAACGACTTCACCGGAACACCGACACGATGGACCTTCGAATCCCCGCTCTTGTGAGTGCAGCAGCGAGCAGGCCGAGCCGGCGGGTGAGGCTGCCGAGCTACGCGTGCTGCGACGGGGACGACCCAGCGAGCTGACACCCCTCGCCAACGTCGTCCTACTCATTCGAAAGGTCATCGTCATGCCGCATGCCCGTCCTGCGGCGTGGTCGCTCGTCGCCGCCGCCGTCTGCTGGGGCACCGCCACCGGCATCAGCAAGCGCGCCGTCGACGAGATCGCCCCGACCACGCTGCTCCCGATCGAACTCGCCATCAGCGTGGTCGTGCTCGGCGTCGCCGCCGTCATCACACGCGACACCCGCCTCCGCCGCGAGCATCGAGCCCAGCTCGCCTGGCTCGGTGTGCTCAACCCCGGGGTGTCCTACGCGCTCAGCCTCGCCGGCCTGGCGCGCATCACTGCCAGCGCGTCGGCACTGCTCTGGGCGACCGAGCCGCTCTTGATCCTCGCCCTCGCCTGGATCGTGCTGAGGCACCGGCCCACCGGGCTCGGCGCAGCCTGCGCGGTGATTGCGCTCGGCGGCGTGCTCCTCGTCGTCGCTCAGCCGGACGTCGGATTGAGCATCTACGGCGTCGCCCTGACGATCGCCGGCGTGATCGCGTGTGCGATCTACACGGTCCTGTCGAGCCGTTACCTCGCCGACTCGGCACCACTCGGTGTCGTCATCGTGCAACAGTCGGCCGCGTTCGGGTTCGCCGCCCTGCTCGCAATCGCTGCACTCGCGGCCGGTCACGGCGGGACACTCGACGACGTCTCGACGACGGCATGGGTGAGCGCACTCGTTGCCGGAGCGCTCTACTACGGCGTCGCGTTCTGGTTCTACCTCCACGGACTTCGCTCGTGCAGGCCAGGCATCGCGGGCCTGTTCATCAATCTCGTCCCGATCTTCGGTGTCGCCGAGCGCGGCGCTGTTCCTCGACGAGCGACTCACCGCCCGCCAATGGGTCGGCGCAGCGGTCACCATTGGCGCCGTAGCCACGGTCGCCTTTCTGCAGCGTCGATCAACTTCGGAGGCCGGAGCAAGCCCAACCAAATGACTTCCCAAAAGACAACCATCTGGTTGACATTTCAGTCTCGCTGGCCTACTTTGATCGTCAACCACTTGGTTGTCGTTGCGAACGACGTGTCGAGAGAGGAGAACAGGTGGCTGCCGATGCATTGTCGCGGGTGTTCGCGGCGCTCGCTGATCCGATCCGCCGCGATCTCGTCGCCCGGCTCGCTGCGGGCGACGCAACGGTGAGCGAGCTGGCGGTCCCCCAGGAGGTGACCAAGCAGGCCGTCTCCAAACATCTCCGTGTCCTCGAGGACGCCGGACTCGTCAGTCGCAGCGGTGACGCCCACCGCAAGCCGGTCCATCTCGAAGCGGAGGTGTTCGACCTCATGACCAAGTGGATCGAGCGATACCGCCTCCAAGCCCAGGACCGATTCCAGCGTCTCGATGACGTCCTCGCGGACATGCCCGACCACCCACCAACCCGGCCGGCCCCGGCCCGCCAGAAAGGTCCCCGACCATGAACACGCACGTCAACCAGACCCGGATCGACATCGACCCGTCGGTTCCGCTCGTGCGCATCACCCGCGAGTTCGATGCTCCGGTCGCCAAGGTGTTCCGCGCCCACACCGACGCAGACCTCTGGGTCCAGTGGAACGGACCACGCGACACCGTGATGGAGATCGATCACCACGACTGCCGCACCGGCGGCTCCTACCGCTACACCCACGCCACCAGCACCGGCTTCGTCGCCGGGTTCATGGGCAGTTTCCATGAAGTCCGCCCCGACGCATTGATCGTGCAGACCTTCACGTTCGAGGGCATGCCCGACGGCGTCGCCCTGGAGCGCCTCGTCTTCGAAGACCTCGGCAACGGCCGCACCCGACTCGTCTCCACCTCGCTCGTCGACTCCTTCGAGGACCGCGACGCGTTCGTCGCCAGCGGCATGGAGGACGGTGTCGTCCAAAGCTACGAGCGACTCGACGACGTCCTCACCCGATGACCACCGCCACACCCCCCGACGTCGACAGCTACCTGGCGGCACTCCCCACCGACCGTCACGAAGCGTTCCGCACGGTCCGTACCCGGATTCACGCCGCGGTCGCCGGGCTCGGCGAAACGATCAGCTACAAGATGCCCGCAGTCACCCGCAACGGCGACGTGGTGCTCTTCTTCGCGGCGTGGAAGCACCACATCGGCATGTACCCGATCCCGCCCCTCGACGACCCGCTCGAGGCACGCGTCGCTCCTTTCCGGGCCGCGACCGACACGATCCGCCTCCCGTACCGACAACCGATACCAGACGGCCTGATCGAAGACCTCACCGCGGCGATCGTCACTCGCCACGACGAACAGATTCGCGGTGGACCGATCAGCGACGTCGAGCCATGACATCGCCTTGGCCCAGGTCGCCAGCAACCCACTGAGTCCGACCAATGGCGGGGAGGTCGTCGAGTCACCGACCGATTGGGAAATGGGCGCAACGTGGGCATGATCTCGATGTGCCGGAGCTGCTGCTGGGACCCATGTTGCGTTTCGTCAACGACCACGAGGCCACGGTGTGGGTCGAGACCGACGAGAGATGCGAGGTCGAGGTACTCGGATGCGCTACCCGCACGTTCACGGTCGCCGGCCACCATTACGCGCTCGTCATCGTCGAAGGCCTTCAACCAGCGACGATCACTCCCTACGAGGTGCGCCTCGACGGCGACGTGTGCTGGCCACCTGCTGGGTCATCGCTTCCCCCGAGCGTCATCCGAACGCTCGACCCGGCGCGTGAGCTGAAGGTTCTGTTCGGATCGTGCCGCGCAGCCGCGCCGCACGAGGAGCCGTGGACGCTCGAGCTGGAGTTCGACCCCGCCGGGCGCGGTGTCGACGCGATGAGGGAACGCGGGCTGGCGATGCTGGATCAATCGCCGGACGAGTGGCCGGACGTTCTGCTGCTGCTCGGCGATCAGGTGTACGCGGACGACTCGTCCCCGATGGCTCGCGCGCGCATCGCCACGCGTCGCGAAGCCTCGGGGCAGACCTCGCTCACCCCTGGGCCTGACGATGTCGCCGACTTCGAGGAATACACGTGGCTGTATCTGGAATCGTGGACGCCCGAGATCGAGCGGTGGATGTTCTCGGTCGTTCCGTCCGCGATGGTTTTCGACGACCACGACATGATCGACGACTGGAACATCTCGATGTCGTGGGTGGATGAGATCCGTCGTGAACCCTGGTGGGAGGACCATGTCATCGGCGGCGTCATGGCGTACTGGATCTACCAGCACCTCGGCAACCTCGCACCGCGTGAGATCCGCGAGGAGGGCATGCTGACCGACTTCGTGCTCGCCGGAGACGCGACCGAATCGCTGTGTGATTGGGCGCAGCGTTCGGAGCGCTTCACCCCGGTTCCCGGCGGGTACCGGTTCAGCTTCTGTCGGGACCTCGGCCCCGTCCGGGTGATCGTGATCGACTGCCGCAACGGACGAGTGCTCGAACCCGGCCGCCGACGGATGGTCGACGAAGCGGAGTGGCAATGGGTTCGTGACCAAGCGATGACAGAGTGCGACCATCTCCTGCTCGCGACATCGTTGCCGGTGCTGATGCCTGGGGCACTTCACGATCTGGAGACCTGGAACGAGGCTGCTTGCGAAGGAGGTTGGGGCCGCCGGTTCGCCACGGTCGCAGAGAGAGTCAGACGGGGCATCGATCTGGAGGACTGGCCGGCGTTCCGATCGTCGTTCGACGCCTTCGTCACGCTCCTGCGCGACGTCGCAACCCCCGACCGCGCCGACGGGATACGACCCCCGGCGAGTGTGTGCATGCTCTCGGGAGATCTGCACTTCACCTACGCTGCCGAAGCGGAGCTCGCCGACGCGCCTGGTCGCCCGGCAGCAGTGAGTCGCATCCACCAACTCGTGTGCTCGCCGATTCGCAACGCGCTGATCCATCGCGAGCGACTGGTCATCCGGTTCGCTATGTCGAGGGCCGGGCGAGCTGTCGGAGCATTGCTGCGCCGATCGGTCGGCAGTTCCGTTCCCAACATCCGATGGGACCGCGGCCCCGACATCATGTTCAACAACGACATGGCATTGTTGCGGATCGACGGGCGAGCAGCGGTCGTTTCCCTGCACAACTCGGGTTCAGCTGACGATCAGCACATCGAGCTCAGTTGAAGCGACAGAGACGATGGCCGGAGCTGGGTAGGCGCGTGTTTGACGTCGATGTTCACCGGCTACTCACCTTCGTCGAGGCGAGCAGCGCCCGAACGCTCTGGAGAGACCATGACCACCCTTGCAGTTGTCGCGCACACCGGGAAGTCGCTCGGGGACGGGCTCGCATCGCTGCGCTCGGCGTTGGCCGACGCGGGCCACGCCGACGCCCTGTGGTACAAGGTCTCGAAGAGCAAGCAGGCGCCACCACAGGTCCGCAAGGCACTCAAGAGCAATGCAGATCGCGTCCTGGTATGGGGCGGGGACGGAACCGTCCGCCGGTGCATCGACACGATCGTCGAGGAGGGTTCGAACGCCGAATTGGCGATCCTGCCGGCAGGCACCGCCAACCTGCTCGCCACCGGCCTCGGGGTCCCGATCGACCTCCAAGGAGCGCTCGAGGTCGCGCTGAAGGGCTACGTGCGTCGGATCGACCTCGGTGTGATGAATGGAGAACGATTCGCCGTGATGGCAGGAACGGGCTTCGACGCAATGATGATTCGCGACGCCGACGACAAGAACCGGGCGGGCCGACTGGCCTACGTGCTCGCCGGCATGAAGCATCTCGTCGAGCCCAACACCAAGGTTGTGGTCGAGGTCGACGGGCAACCTTGGTTCAAGGGGCGTGCAGCATGTGTACTGATCGGCAACATGGGTCGCGTGATCGGCGGACTCACGTTGTTCCCCGACGCACGGCCCGACGACGGTCTGCTCGACATCGGTGTCGTCACTGCCGAGCACCGGCTCGACTGGTTGCGGGTCGGTCTCCGCGCCGCTGCCGGCCGGATCGACTCGTCGCCCATGGTGCAGATGACACAGGGTTCTCGGATGACCGTTCGGCTGGCCGAGCGGCAACCGTGGGAGATGGACGGCGGAGATCGTCCCGACACCAAGAGGCTGAAGGTCTGCGTGCTGCCGGCCCGACTCCCGATCTGCGTGCCCGCGCCATGACCGAGACAGCGGTCGACCGAACCAGGGCGAGGAACTCGGCGACAGCGGGCAGGGCGACGATCGAGCCCGGTGACGGCGGGCTGCGTTTCTGGCCCCTCCGAGCACCAGCGGTCAAGCGACTCGCTGCCGGCGGTGCCGCGTTGCTCGCCGTGTGGTCGGGGATCGGGCTGCTCTACATGTGGCTGCTCGACGACGGCCCGGTCGGCGACGCTGACCGTGAGGTCAACTTCTGGCTGGAGGGGCGTCGGACAGCGAGATGGAACAGTCTCTCCTCGATCGGGTCCGGGCTCTCCGACACGATCGTGAAGGTCGCCCTCGTTGCTGTCATCGGCGGATTGATGGTCGCGCTCTGGAAGCGATGGCACGACGCCGTCTTCCTCGCCACGGTCGTGATATTGGAGGCGAGCGTGTTCGTTCTGACGAGCTTCATCGTCGGCCGCGAACGCCCCCCGGTCGAACAGCTCGAGACGGCGGCGCCCTCAGGGAGCTTCCCGTCAGGTCACGCGGCGGCAGCAGTCGCGTACTACGTCGGCCTGCTGATCGCAGTTTCATGGCACACCCGTCACCGTCTCGTGCGCGCCCTGCTGGTTGCCGTGGCGATCCTCGCGCCCGTCGTCGTCGCCGTCAGTCGCACATATCGAGGAATGCACCACCCAGTGGACGTCGTCGCCGGAATGGCGCTGGGAGTGGCGTCACTCCTTGTCGTCCATTGGGCGATGGAAGCCGGCGTCGACGACATTCGCAGAGACGCACGGTCTGGCTCGCAGTCAGACACTTCTCCGGTGCCCCTCCGAGTGACCCGCCTCGATCTGGTTCCGGACGAATCTGCACCGAGCATCGTCATCCGAGACACTGGAGGCCCGGCATGACAAGTTCACTGGTCGAGGGCAGGAGCGGTTCGGACAAGCTGTCCGAGTTCACCCGTTCGCATCCGTCGCTGGTCGCGCTCGGACGCGCTGGCTCGGTGGCCAAGGGCGTCGTGTACGGCGTGGTCGGCATCCTGGCAATACCGATTGCGATCAACGGTCTCGACACCGATCGGTCGGCGGGGTCGGGTGACGAGGCGAGCCAAGCAGGCGCGATCGGCAAGATCTCCGAGTCAGCCTGGGGAGTCGCAACCCTCTGGCTGGTCGCGGTCGGCCTCTTGCTGTACGTGATCTGGCGACTGGTCTCGATCGTGCTGCCGGCCGATAACAGCGTGAGCGTCTGGGCGACTCGGGCGGGTTACGTCGTCAGTGTCGTCGTCTACTCGGCGCTGGCATGGACTGCGATCTCATTCGCTCGCCACCGGCCGTCCACCGGGACTCAGTCGGGTGAGCAGTCGGAGGATGCGCGTGTCGAGCAGTACACCCGGGACCTGATGGAGATGCCGGCTGGGCGCTGGCTGGTCGGCCTGATCGGCGTGGCCGTGATCGGTGTCGGTGGGTATTTCGTACGCCGGGGCGCCACAGCGTCGTTCCGTGACGAGCTCGATAGCCGTGGCGTTGGGCCGATCTCCCACACGACGATCGTCCGGCTCGGCCAGTTCGGATGGGTTGGCCGGGGCGTCATGATGCTGCTCGTCGGTTGGTTCGTCGTGCAGGCCGCCCTCCATTTCGACCCGGACGACGCCCACGGGATCGATGGTGCGTTGCGAGACGCCACGAGTTCGCCGTTCGGGGCCGTGCTGGTGGTCATCGTCGCCGCGGGCCTCCTCGTGTACGGCGCATTCTGCGTGATCTCTGCACCTCGCGCCCGGCTCACCGGGGCCGACTGACCCCGACGGCAACCTCGCGCAGATGTCCGTCACTCTCACCGTTCTCCTCGTTGCCGGCGCGCTGGCGCTGATCGTATGGTGGATGTCGAGACGCAGGGGCGCCCTCGACCCGATCGACCCGCAGCCCGGGGAACGCTGGTTGCTCCGCTGGCTGGGTGACCACCCACGCTGGGGACGGGCGGTGCGCGTTGTCGACCAGCGGGTGGTCGGCGGAGCGATGCTGTTCACTGCGCTGATCGCCGTGTTCGCCGGTGCGTTGGTGGTCGGTCTGCTGCTCGACATGATCGAGCGGGGCTCGGGCTTCGCCGCGCCTCGATCGTGCCGTAGCCGACTGGGGCAGCGAGCACGCGACCGACCGATCGACCGATGTGCTCACATTCATCACACATCTCGGTGGAACCTTCCAGGTCGCATTGATCGCGGTCGCTGTTGCTGCGTTCGATTATCGGAAGTCGCGCAACTTCGATGTCGTCCTGTTCCTCACCGTCGTCGTGACCGGGATCAGCCTCGTCAACAACGCCCTCAAGTGGATCGTTGGACGCGACCGACCAGAGGTCGTCCACCTCGTCGCTGCCTCGGGTTCGTCATTCCCCTCCGGGCACTCGGCGACCGCTGCGGCCACATGGTGCGCGTTCGCTCTGGTCACCAGCCGACACCGGCCACGACGGCGGCGAGCGATTGCCGCGTCGATCGCCGCCGTGGTCACCTTCTCGGTGGCGTCGTCGCGAGCCCTACTGGGCGTCCACTGGCTCACCGACGTGCTGGCCGGCGTCACGGTCGGTTGGGTCTGGTTCCTGCTCGGCGCGCTCGCGTTCGGGGGTCGTCTCCAGCGGCTCGGTGAACCGGCCGAGCCGCATCCGGTGCAGTCGATGCATCCGACCGCCAGCATCGAATGACTTGGCTGATCCGACTCGGCGAGCCGGGGTGCAACTTTCCCGAACGTGCGCTTGACCGGGGTCGCTACGGGGTACAAGCCGACGTCACACGGAACCCGATCGACGTGTGAAGGGATGGAGGACCACGTGACGGAACTGATGAGAGAGAGCGCCGACACCGAGCGCAGCGCAACGATCGGGGGGCCAGACTCGGAGCATGCCAACGCGAGCGCTGCCACCAGCGACACGACGCCGAGCTGTGCCGTGCTGGCACCGCTGATGTACCTCACCGTCACGATCGAGGACGAAGGCGGTGCCCCGCGGGTGCACCTGCACCCCGGTGGCCAGGGTTTCTGGGTTGCGCGGATGCTCAGCACATTGGGATGCCAGGCGCGGCTGATCGCCCCGGTCGGGGGTGAGTCGGGAGCAGTGCTGCGCGGGTTGATGGAGACCTGGGAGACCGAGCTGATCGCAGTCGAGGTCGGGGTGGACTCTCCGGTGCAACTGCACGATCGACGCTCCGGAGATCGCAACGAGTTGGTCGAACTCGTGGTGCCCAATCTCGATCGGCATGCGGCCGACGATCTCTACGGTGTGTCTCTGCAGACTGCGATGACTTGCGACGCGATCGTCGTCACATCAGGGGGTGACACGTTGCTGCCGGACGAGTCGTATCGGCGGCTGACTCACGATCTCGCTGCGGTCGAGGCGGGCGGCGCCGATCGACCGATCATCGCTGACGTACATGGCGCGGCCCTCGAGGCAGCGTTGGCCGGCGGACCGATCGACGTCCTCAAGGTGAGCGAGGACGATCTCGCCGCCGACGGTTGGCAGATGGGCTCGCAGGACCAGGCGGTCGCAGCGGCGCGAGAGCTCGTCGCGCGTGGCGCACGCGCGGTCGTGGTCTCTCGCGCCGATGAGCCGGCGATCGCAGCGATCAGCGGTCGCGTGGTGCGGGTGGTTGCGCCGAGACTCGCTGCGGTGGAGCACCGCGGTGCAGGTGACTCGATGACCGGGGCGATCGCCGCCGGCAAGTTGGCGGGCCTCGACACGGTCGACTCGATCCGCCTCGGCGCTGCCGCCGGCGCGGGAAACGTGACCCGACGCGGGCTCGGCAGCGGGCTCGCCGACCTGATCGCCGAGCTGACCCAGCTCGTCGAGATCGAGGAGATCACGTGATCTCACGGGTGCTGGTGACCAACGACGACGGCATCGATGCACCTGGCATCGCAGTGCTCGCCCAGGCCCTGGCGACCCGCTTCGACGTCATCGTCGCAGCCCCAGATCGCGACTGGAGCGGGGCGGGAACGGGGATCGGCCTCATCGAGGCGACCGGTGTGAAGATGCGACGAGTCGAAGTGGCGAGCGGGCCGGGCTACGCAGTCGACGGGCCGCCCGGGCTGGCTGTCATGGCCGCTGCACTCGGCGCGTTCGGTTCGGCGTTCGATGCCGTCATCTCCGGCGTGAACGCCGGCACCAACACTGGCCAGTCGGTGATCCACTCAGGGACAGTCGGGGCCGCGCTGACGGCGAGGACCTTCGGATGGCACGGGGTCGCCATCAGCACTGCACCCGGGGATCCGTGGCATTGGGACACGGCAGCGGAGATCGCCGTCGCAGTCACAGCGTGGATCGCGGCCGGTGGCGGCGACCCAACGGCGGTGAATGTGAACGTGCCAGCGGCACCGGCGGCCGACGTGCTCGGACTGCGCCGTGCTTCACTCGACCGGTTCGGACACTTCCGCGTGGCGGTCGCCAACGACGCCGAACAGAGGCTCGCGTTCGAGGTGTCCTCCGATTGCGACGATCTGCCTGCTCCCGACTCCGACACCGAGCTGCTGCGGCAGGGATACGCCACCATCACGACACTCGGGCCCCTGGTCGGATCGTCGGCTGGACTGCCAGACGATCTGCACGAAATCTGGCGGCCGATCACGAGCGCCAAAGACGCAGGACAACCCGCAAGCTCACCAAAGGCTGTGGCTGTCGTTCAACATTGACATCAAAACGATGGTTGTTCAGTGCAGTCCTTGGGTACTTGCACGGCATGCCCACCCACTGCGGTGTCCAACCCAAGCCCTCCCGAGCACCGGTGTGGGCCTTCGCGTTGGCAACCGGCTGCGATGAAAGGTCTCGTTCATGTACATCGGTCTCGGCACACTCGTGATCATCATTCTGGTGGTCCTGCTCCTCAGCTGAGTTCAGACGAAAGGCGTCTCAAGTGGATCCCGAAGTTTCATTCTTCTTCTACCTCGCGGCTGTGTTCTGTTTCGCCCTTGCTGCGGCAGGCGAAGCCTGGAGGTACGGCCGCCGAACCCGATCGGGCCTCAAGGCCGCCATCGCACTCGTCCCGCTGGGGCTGGCGCTCACCGTCTTTCCAACGCTCTGGACCACGGCCACTTTGGCCTGGTGAGTGAGCCGGAAGTCGTCGACGGAAGGCCATGAGTGGAGTCGTTTGGTGAGTTGGATGGTGACGAGGCCAGCACCGAACCGGGGAACGCCGAATCTCGCCGAGATCGCCATCATCGATCGGTCCCATGCCATCCGAAATGAGTTCGCAGGGTTCGATTGAATACGTTGTGGCCGACCGGAGCGCCACAGCCGACGCGTTACCGTTTCGGCGATGAACGACGACGACATCGCACTCCGCAACCTGACGTACCGGCAGTTCGTCGAGCGGGGTCACGCACCAACGATCCACGACATCGCTGAAGTCATCGGCGCGTACCCTGATGACGTCTGGTCGGGTTGGCAGCGGTTGCACGACGAGCATGCGTTGGTGTTGCAGTCACACACCCGTGAGATCCGGATGGCCAACCCCTTCTCCGCAATTCCGACGGCCTACCGGGTATTCGCGGACGACCGTTGGTGGTACGCGAACTGCGCATGGGACGCCTTCGGCATCTGCGCTGCGCTCCACGTCGACGGTCGCATCGAAACGTCGTGCGCCGACTGCGGAGAGCCGGTCACGGTGTCGGTGCGCGATGAACAGCCGGACGACGACGGGTTGTTGTTCCATTGCGTCGTCCCAGCCGCCCGATGGTGGGATGACATCGGCTTCACTTGAAGCACGATGAACCTCTTCCGGTCGGAAGATCACATCGGTCGCTGGCTCGGCTCCAGATCTCCGGGCGCAACGATCGACGTCACCCAGTTGTGCGCGCTCGCGCACGCCTGGTGGGGCACTCGGATCGACCCGACCTGGCGGCCGCGCTCCCGTGAACAGAACCAGGCGATCCTGAGCGAACTCGGGCTCACGGATGAGTTCTGGAACCTGTCCGCCGCCGATTCCCGTCACTGAGAACGGCGCGCACCCGGACGGCGACACCCGGCCCGCATCCCACGTCGACCAGTCGATCCCCTGACCCGACTCCGGACTGCTGGATCGCCAGCGCGCCCACCTGCAGTGGTCAGGTCAACGGGGTGGTGGATGCGATCTCGTGCTGCTCCACGTGGGCAGCCTCGATCACTGCCGCCTGGTCGTCGCTGGGACCCGAGCCACGGAACGCCTCGACCGCCTCGGCTGATTCCCATTGCTCGAAGATGTTGATGCGATCGTCCTCGATCGGATCCGCCGACAAGTGGAACTCGACAACGCCAGGTGCGGCCCTGGCCGCGAGTATCACCTCGCGACATCCGTCGAGGTACGCGCTGCGATCCGCGGCGTTCACTCGCAGCCACCCCGACACGATCAACACGGGCACGATCGTACGCGTAGCCAGCTGAAAGCGCTCGCTTGCGCTCGTCCGACTCGCCAACTAATCTACAACCATATGGTTGTAGATGTGCCCCACTCCGCGCGATCGGCGCTCGTCGACCGGATGTTCCATGCGCTCTCTGACGCGACGAGGCGCGACATCGTGCGACTGACACTGGCCAACGAGCATTCCGTCTCCGACCTCGCACGGCGTTACCCGATGAGTTTCGCCGCCGTCCAGAAACACGTCGCAGTGCTGGAACGCGCCGACCTCGTCAGCAAGCACAGTCGCGGACGAGAACGATTCGTACGGGGCCGAATCGACGCGGTCCGTGACATCGATCGCCTGCTCGATGAGTTCGAGACCATCTGGCGCGACCGGATGGAGCGATTCGGCAACGTCCTCGCCGACCCTCACCACACCTGATCCATCCAACCCGACCACCTGGAGCCATCACATGACCGTGACGAACGTCCACAAGGATCCGACAACACTCAGCATGACCGTCACGAGCGAATGGAACGCCCCGATCGATCGCGTCTGGCAGCTCTGGGCCGACCCGCGACAACTCGAACGTTGGTGGGGCCCACCGACCTACCCGGCCACCTTCGTCGAGCACGATCTACGCCCCGGCGGCAAGGTCACTTACTTCATGACCGGACCCGAAGGCGACGAACACCACGGATGGTGGGCGGTGGCTGCCGTCGACGAACCCCATCGCCTCGAACTCGAGGACGGCTTCGCCCACACCGACGGAAGCCCCAACCCGGACCTGCCCACCACGACCATGGTCGTCACGCTCGCCGAAGTGTCGGCGGGCGTGACACGCATGTTCATGGAGTCGCGTTTCCCTTCGGCGGAGGCGATGGAACAGTTGATCTCGATGGGTATGGATGAAGGACTGAGCGCCGCGATGAGCCAGATCGGTGCGATCCTCGCAGGCGACTGAGTCCGCCGACGGCACCTGCAGAGCTCAACTACCGGGAGAGGTGGACACCAACGCCCACAGCGGCGCGTCGGCTGTGGTGCGGCGACCGGGTCGCACGAACGAGGGCGGTTGCGGAGGCGAGGGTGGCGAGGCCGCCGAGCACGAACGGCACGCGAGGTGAGGTGTTCTGGATGATCCAGCCCATCGCCAGCGCGCCGATCGGTGTGCTGCCGAACCAGGCCATCTGGTGGAGGGCCATCACCCGACCCTGCATGGACGGCTCGGTGGCCTGTTGCACGGCGACGGTGTTGATCGACTGGAAGCACGCAGAGGCGAAGCCGAGCGGGATACCGAGCAGGACGAAGGTCGAATAGTTCGGAGCGGCGGAGAACACGAGGAGCATGGCGCTGAAGCCGGCGAGGGCGATCACCAACGTCCGGGGCGGGTTCGGTGTGATGCCGGCGGCGTAGATACCACCGAGGATCGATCCGATGGCGCTGATGCTCATGGCTGCACCGACCGCGCCAGCTCCGCGATCGAACCCGAACCGCACCATCGAAGGAAACGTCGTCTGGAAGTTGAGGGCGACGGAACCCACGACGACCATCACGAGGAGCGGCCGGCGAACATCGGGATGGGTCCGCACGTAGGCGACACCAGCGCGAATGTTGCGGCTGGAACGAGCACCGATCGGTCGAGCAACCAGGTCGCGTCCACTGATGGCCACGATGGCGAGGAGCACGCCCACGTACGAAACAGCGTTGGCGTAGAAGCAGGAGGCGACTCCGGCGACCGCCACCATCGCGCCGCCGAGCGCCGGGCCGACGAGCCGTGACACCGACATGATGCTGCTGTTGGCAGCCACCGCACTCGGCAGGTCGTCACGGCCGACGAGTTGGAACAGGAGGGCCTGCATCGCCGGCCGCTCGACGGCCAGCACCACACCGGAGAGCAAGGTGAGGGTGTAGATCACCCAGAGGTCAGCGGTCCCGGTGGACACGACGATCCCGAAGGCAAGTGCCAGGGCAGCTGACACGGCTGACGTCATCAACAGCAATCGCCGGTTGTCGACCCTGTCGGCGAGCACGCCGGCCGGCGCTCCGAGGAGGAGCAGCGGCAGGAACTGCAGCGCCACTGCGATGCCGAGGCGATCGCTGCGGCCGGTGAGGTCGAGCACCAGCCAAGTGACTGCGAGCGCCTGGAGCCAGGTTCCGACGCTCGAGATCACCTGACCGGCGAAGTAGCGGCGGAAGTTGGGGTGCTGGAAGGCGGCGAAGCGCTCCATCACGAGTCCTGCCGGATCAGCACAGCGGTGCCGATCGCGACTGCGGCGACAGCCCAGCAGCCGATGACCACGGCGTTGCCCACGTTGGAGAAGGCGGCAGCGAGAGTCTCTGGAGTGTCGGTGGCAGACCGGGTGTCGAGCAGGCCATTGGCGGCGGTGAACGGCTGGAACCGGGACACGGTGGCCGGGATCATTCCCCGCAGAAGGTTCTCGATGACGAGCGCCCAGACGAGCACCGAGGTCACCGCACCTGCGCTGTGGCGCACGATGAGGCCCACGCCGAGACCGAGGACCGATGCGAGCGTGGTGAGCACGAGCGCCCAGGCGACGCCTGTGACCGAGCCTGTGGTGTCGCCGGTGTCCATTCCGCTGGCGATGCCTCCGACGAGCCCGGCGACGATCCCGAGAGCGCCCATGGCGAACCCGAGCACCGCGGCGACGCACGCCTTCGCCCCGACGAGCATCGGCTTCGACGGACGAGAGGTGAGGGCACCGGCGAGGGTGCCGTGCTGAACCTCGGAGGTGAACAGCAACGTGCCGGCGATGACGGCGAACACTGTCGTCAGCCAGCTCGAGACGAGAAAGGTGTTCGCGACGGTGAATGGCGCGTGCTCGTACGGATCGGTCTTGACGGCGATGCCGAGGATCAGTGACATGGCGACGCCGCTCACGATGGAGAGGCCGACGAAGATCGGCGTCGCCCGGATGGAGGCCAGCTTGATCCACTCGCTGCGGATGGCGGCCCGCAGGTTGCGACCGGCGAACGAACGAGATGAGGTGAGATTGATGACAGAGGTCGTGTTCATGGGAGGTCCTTTCGGGGTTGGGGTTGGATCAGGCCGCGGCGTAGCGGGCAGCGGCGTCGGTGAGGCGGAGGAGGATGTCCTCGAGGCTGAGGGAGCGATCGCGGTCGAGGGTCTCGGCCAGTGGCTCGGCGGTGATGAGGCGACCGTCGCCGACGACGACCAGGTCGTGGGCGAAGGTGGCGAGCTCGGCGATGAAGTGGCTGGAGACGAAGACCGTGCCGCCGGCGTCGGCGAAGTCGTTGAGCATCGTGCGAAGCCAGCGAATGCCATTGGGGTCGAGGCCGTTGGCGGGCTCGTCGAGCATCAGGACCTCCGGTTCGCCGAGCAGGGCACCGGCGATGGCGAGTCGTTGACGCATGCCGAGCGAGAACCCACCCACTCGTTGGTTGGCGGCGGTGTCCAGGCCCACGAGGTGCAGCACCGAGTCGACGCGGTCCTCGGGCAGCGAGCTGATCGCGGCCATGACTCGGAGGTGGTTGCGAGCCGAACGCCCTGGGTGCATCGCCCTGGCATCGAGCACCACGCCAACGGTGCGGACCGGGTCGCGCAGGTCGGCGTAGTCACGGCCACCGAAGGTGACCGTGCCGGCGTCGGGTCGGGCGAGGCCGACCATCATGCGCATCGTGGTCGACTTGCCGGCGCCGTTCGGGCCGACGAAGCCGGTGATGCGCCCGGCGGCGAGCTCGAACGACAGGTCGTCGACGACCGTGCGCTTGCCGTAGGACTTCGTGAGATGGGAAACGGTGATCATGCAGTGCTCCTCGGGTCGGGGTTGGGGGTTGGGGATCGGGGTGATCGGGGTGATGGAGATCAATTCGGCGTTGATCGATGCCAGGTACGACACGAGGCCGTTCAGGTGCGAGGTGTCGCGAACGAACCCGCTGAGGCGAGTGAGACCGGTCTCCTCGTGGTCGACGCTGAAGTCGTCCAGGAACGGATCGAGCAAGCGACCTCCGAGCCGGCCTCGCAGCAGGATCTCGTGGGTGGGTTCGGCGGGCATGCCAGTACGGTCACACGAGTCCGGGTGACTGCGCTTCACCTCATCGACGAATCACCCGGGTGAACGCCCGCTAGGTTCGCCCCAGTGGGCGAACGGTCGAGTTCCAACCTGGCGGCCACCAAGCTGCGCCCGCCGGCGCCTCCGTCCCGACTGGTCGACCGAGCCCGGCTGGGCGCCGTGTTGGACGAGGCGGACGCTGGTTCGGTGCCGCTCGTGCTGGTCAGCGCGCCGGCCGGCTCCGGCAAGTCGACACTCGCCGCGGGGTGGGCGGCCAGCCATCAGGGCTCGGTGGCGTGGCTGCAACTCGAGGAGTCCGACGCCGACCCTGCACGCTTCTGGGTGTCGGTCACGACCGCGATCGGCAGCACGAACCCGGAGGTCGCCGCTCACCTGGAGCCGCTGGTGGCCGGTTCGCTCGGAGCCGGCCAGGTCGTCGTGCCGGCGATCGTCAACGAGCTCTCATCGTTGACCGACCGGCTCGTCATCGTCCTGGACGACTTTCACGTCATCGACGATCCCGCGGTGCATCGTGCCGTCGAGCGCCTCATCGACCTGTGCCCGCCGCAACTGACGGTGGTGCTGATCACCCGCGCCGATCCTCCCTTCCGGCTGGGGCGGATGCGGGTGAGGGGGCGGATCCGCGAGATCCGCGGCGGCGACCTCCGGTTCGACCCGGCTGAGGCCGCCGCCCTGCTCGGCGCCGCCGCCGTCGAGCTCGGTCAACACCGGATCGACGACCTGTGCGAGCGCACCGAGGGTTGGGCTGCCGGGCTCGTGCTCGCCGGGCTGTCGCTCGAGCGCACCGACGACACCGATCGCTTCGTCCACAACTTCCGTGGCGATGACCAACTGGTTGCCGGCTATCTCACCGACGAGTTCCTCGCCGTGCTCGACGAGGAGGAGCGTCGCCGGATGGTGGAGGCGTCCGTGCTCCACCGGCTTTCCGGACCGTTGCTGGATGCCGTCACGGGTTCGGACGACGGGGCCCGCTGGCTCCACCGTCTCGCCGCCGGCAACCAGCTCGTGATCCGGCTCGACGGCGTGGGTGAGTGGTACCGGTACCACCACCTGTTCCGCGACATGCTGCTCCTCGAGGCGCGACGCTCGTTCCCGGATCGGTTGCCCGAACTGCACCGCCGCGCCGCCGCGTGGTTCGAATCGTCCGAGCACCCCGCCGCTGCCGTCGACCACCTACTGGCCGCTGGCGATCGCGAACGGGCCATGTACCTGATGAGGATCGTCGGCCCGGACCTCCTTGGCAGCGGCCAGTTGCGGACCCTGCGCAACATCCTCGGGCGGTTGTCCGCCGGCGGCGAGCTCGACGCCATGTGTTCGATCCTGTCCGGGTGGGACCACTACCTCACCGGCCGCTACGAGCAGGCCCAGCATCTCCTCGATCGAGCGACGGCGACGATCCCGCCCGACATCGATCCGATGCGGACCATGCCCCTGCGCATCAACCTCGCCCTCGGCAAGGGCGACGTCGCCACCGCGCTCGCCGGCGCGCGTGAAGTCATTGCCGCGGGCGAGATCGAGGCACGTCCCAGCGAGCTGACGACTGCGACGGGGGCTGCGTTCGCGTGGGCCGGGCTGCCGGAGGAGGCTCACGCGGCGCTCGCAGTCGCACTCGACCGAACGATCGCCGAGCACCGGGTGACCGCACATGCCATGGCCCTCGTCGCCGCCGCCATCGTCGAGTACCACAGCGCCGGTGAGGCGGCGGCCCGCGGTGCCGCCCAGCGCGCGCTCGACTTCGCCACGACCTCCGGACTCGGCGAGTACCACGGCATCGCCCCGGCGGTCGCCATCCGAGCGGCGACGGGCCCGAACGACGGGACGGCGACGGCCGACGCCGGGCACGCGGTCGTGCTCGCTCACAGGGCGGCCACGATGCTGGGCCTGGTGTTCGTGCTGACCCTCGCCGGCGACGTGCTGCTGCGGGAAGGAGCGGAGCGTGGACGCGAGCTGCTCGACGAGGCTCAGCGGATGATCGGGAAGTGCGCCGACCCCGGCATCACTCTCCCACTGCTGGAGCGAGTCGCTGCGCGGCATCGAGTCACCCGAGCACGGCCCGTCCCGACGCTCGGCATGGTGGAGCAACTGTCCCAGCGGGAGATGGCCGTGCTCCGCTACCTGCCGTCCACGCTCTCGCTCCCCGAGATCGCACGGGAGCTCTACGTGTCGCCGAACACCGTGAAGACGCAGTGCAACTCGATCTACCGCAAGCTCGCCGTCGCCAGCCGGCACGCCGCCGTACAAGCCGCGCGGGAGCACCGCCTGCTCTGACGGCACAACAGATGACCCAACTCACATCTTCACCGACTGATGCCAAGAACGGTCCCTGGGCAAACATCTTTCACATGACGTCAATGCCCGCTGTCGCTGACTGGCGGCGACGATCGGAGGTCAACAGGTGGTGAACGCCTCAGCAGACACGGGCTCGGTGCGCATCGAGAGCCGTGAACACGATGTCGTGATCGTCGGCGGTGGCCCGACCGGGATGATGCTCGCCGCCGAGCTGAAGCTGGCCGGCGTCGACGCGGTCATCGTCGAGCGACGAGCCAACCAAGACCTCGACGGTTCACGCGCCGGCGGTCTGCACCCGCGGTCGATCGAGGTGCTCGATCAGCGTGGCGTCGCCGATCGCTTCACGAGCGTGGGACAGCCCGGACCGGTGTTCGGCTTCGGCCAGACGATGTTGATCGCCACCGATCTGCCGACCCGGTTCTCCTACGTGCTGGCGCTGTGGCAGAGCGAGTTCGAGAAGATCATGGCCGCTTGGGTCGCGGAGCTGGGTGTGACGACGCACCGCAACTGTGAGGTCGTCGGCCTCAACCAGGACCAGGACGGCGTCAACGTGCAGTTGGCCGACGGAACGGCACTGCGCACGCAGTACCTCGTCGGTTGCGACGGCGGGCGCAGCGTCGTGCGCAGGGCCGCCGGCATCGACTTCCCCGGCCTGCCGGCCACGACCAGCTGGCTCATCGCCGAGGTGCAGATGGACGCCGACCCCGTGATGGGCTTCACCCACACCAGTGAGGGCACTCACACGATCGGCCGACGAGGCGCCGATGAGCCGATCCGACTCGTCATCCAGCAGCCGTACGTCGCAGATGCTCCCGAGCCGGACATGGACGAGCTACGCGCCCGGCTGCGCCACGTCTACGGCACCGACTTCGGTGTGCACAGCGCCAGCTGGATCTCGCGCTTCAACGACGCCACCCGTCAGGCTGCGACCTATCGCAAGGGTCGTGTCCTCGTAGCCGGCGACGCCGCCCACATCCATCCTCCCCAGGGCGGACAGGGCATGGGTACTGGCATCCAGGACGCGGTGAACCTCGGCTGGAAGCTGGCGCAGGTGGTGACGGGTATCTCGCCCGATTCACTGCTCGACACGTACCACGATGAACGACACCCAGTCGCTGCTCGCGTGTTGCAGAACACGCGTGCCCAGGTCGCGATCGGCATGCAGGACGAGCAGCATCGAGCGCTACGCGAGATCGTGGGCGACCTGTTGAAGCTCGACGACGCACGCAAGCACATCGCGTCGATGCTCTTCGGTCTCGACATCCACTACGACCTCGGCGACGGCCACCCGTTGCTCGGCCGCCGCATGCCCGACGTCGACCTCGTGGTCGATGGCCAGACGACCCGCGTCTACGAGCTGCTCCACGACGCCAAGGCAGTTCTCCTGAACCTCGACGCCCGAGCAATCACCTTCGACGCAACCCGATGGACCAACCGGGTCAAGGTGATCGAAGCAACAGCCGACAATACGTGCGAGCTGCCGCTCATCGGCCCCGTCAACCTCCCTCCTGTGTTGCTGATCCGCCCCGACGGACACGTCGCCTGGACCGGCGACGGGTCAGATCCACAGCTACCGGCCGCGCTCACCCGTTGGTTCGGTGCCGGCGTGCGCTGATCATCGCGACGCCGACGTCAACCGGGCGGGTGCCCGCCACAACGCCTGTCAACCCGCCATCTCCACCCGCGGACCGTCTGCGATGTCAGCGGAGATCGCGACGCCGGCCGAGCCAGGCAGGCCGCGCCGGCTGAGCGCCGTCCGTCAGGGTCTGGCGCCATTCCTCGTCGGTGAGCCGCGGCGATTCCACGGGTTGCCAGAACTCGTAGTACGAGTACGTCGCGCCGACCCCGAGCTGGAATCCTCCCGCTCCGTCGGGAACGATCACGAGGATCGTCTCGGGCAGACCCACGGCCAGCTCGAGCGTGAAGAACGAGGAACGGAAGACATCGCTCACCAGTGCGGCGTTGTCGCTGAAGTCCGGGACCGCGCCGGCCGCCCGGTCGAGGTCGGAAGACTGGTACCAGAGCAGCTCGAGCTCGAAGCCGAAGTCGCCGAGTCGTGCATTGTCGACGTCCGACGTGGCCTCGCCGGCCAGCTCGGACGTCGCGATGCCTCCCAGCCACTTCGCCAACTCGGCGTAGGACGCGAGGAGCGACGCGTTGGTCTCGGTGAGGAGCCCACGCGCGTCAAGTCCGTCGCTCATCAGCGTTGCAAGCGCAGCGAGCCGGCCGAACGCAACCGGGTCGGGCTCGACGAAGTGTCGAGGCGTGAACGGTGGCGGCAGCGGACCCTCGCCCTCCCCGGCGGTGCCCTGCTTCGCGTACAGCAAGGTGTCGTGCTTCAGTTCTGTGTACGAGCCGAACCCGGTCTGCAGCGACTTGGCTGCCCACGCCGCCGTCTGCATGAAGTCGGGGTACGCCGCTGTCCGGTCGGCGAACTGCGGCTCCAACGCGTGGAGCCAGGCGTCGTAGACGGTGCCTGCCCACTCGTCGCCACTCCGGGCGCCAACGATCACACGCATTGCCTCGAGCTGGTCCCGGTAGTCGGCGAACGCAGTCTCACCTGCATCGGTCTGGATCTGGGTGGCCAGTGTCGAGCCGAACACGGACGCAAGATCGAGCGGGGATGGCGAGCACGCGCCGGTTGTCGACGGTGCCGACGTTCGGCCACGTCAGCTGATCCAGCACGTACGAGTCGAGAACGAGACGGGCACCCATCACTCGCACGGACGCGTTCTCCGGGTCGATCCCGACCGCCCGCATCCGCAACAGCTCGTCGCCGATCTCGACGACAGACGCCGCTCCAGTGAAAGCCGCCGGTTCTGCCAGAGCGGTGGCCACTACCGATGAGGCAGCCGTCTGCGCCTCGACCGGGGTGTAGTCGTCAGCAACGCCGACGAGGAACGCCGTCGTGTCGTAGATCCGCTGCCAGATCGCGGTCGTCTCGGGGTCGGATGTGGACACGCGCGCAGCGAGCAGGCCGAGCCGCAGCGAGTCGGTGTCGTTCACGTAGAACGCCTGCTGCCCGAGCTCCGACATTGCCGCGGAAGTACTGCTCCAGCGTGGTGCTACTCGCGTAGTGACCGCGCGGGCGGAACTGGGTGTAGTCGACGCATCCCGTGAACGCGTCGGGCAGCCGGCAGTCGACGAAGCCGGTGATCGGCGACGTCGTCGCTTCCGCCGCGTCTGTTGCGAGTGCGACCTCTGCGCTGGCGCGTTCGCTCACGGGGCCGATGTCGAGACCGAGCAGTGTCGCCGCAGCTTCGTAGAACGCGACCACTCGCTCGGCGCTTTCTGCGAGGTCCGTTGCCGACAGCTCGTCAGCCTGTCTGCGTGCGGCGGCGACCGTCTGCGTCAGATAGTCGCCGAGTGCCGGCACGAGCACGTCGGTCTCCGTGTCCCGAAGCACCTTGGAGAACGCGTTGTGCCACGCGTTGTACATCGAGTCGGTCGTCACGAAGATCGTCTCGTAGCGGTAGGAACTCGCCTCATAGATCTGGTGGAAGAAGTTGGCGGCGCCGCCGGCGCTGATCGCGAAGCCCTGCTCCTCGATCGCGGCTGACGAGATCCGGCTCGTTCGCCAGCCGCTCACGAAGCCAGTCGACGATCTGGACGTCGTCCAGCGAAGTCGGTGTCGCCGGGCCTGCGTAGGACGTGGACCCGTCGAGCAACGCGACGTCCGTGTATGGCGCGAAGGCGTCGAGCAAGCGTGGGCCGGTGGCCGTACGCACGGCCGGTCGCCGGTTCAGTCGTCGTGCTGTTCTCGATGGGTACCGTCGACGATGACTCGGGAGCGGTGGACGACGTGCCGGCGGACGTCGTGCCGGCGGACGTCGTCGTGGGTGCGCTGTCGCCGCCGTTGTCGCAGGCGACCGGCGCGACCAGTGCGACGAGCGTCATCACGACGATCGCACGGCGGTGCGGTGAAGCGTGGAGGGAACGGTGCATCACGAATCTCCTCGGTCCTGACTGGTCGTATCACTGGTGGCGATCCCGGGACAGCGGAGGAGCGCCGGCTCGGTCTGCCCGTCGAGGTCGAGGTCGACGCAGATCGGGATGGCGGAGCCGTCGAGCAGCGGTGCGGTCGCGAAGCCGAAGCCACGCCACCACCACGCCGACCCGGCGGTCACCGTCGGATCGTCGAGCGCCGAGAAGCCGATCGCGACGACCGTCGTCGCACACGTCGAGTGTCTCGACCGGTCGAGTCATCGTCCCCGCGCCCCAGCGAAGCGTGTCCTGCTCGAAGATTCCGAGATGAGCGCTACTGGCCGGACGCGTCGATGAAGTCCGTATCGGGGAACGCCTGCTGGAGCAGCCGCGGGCGGAACGACCGCCGGTACGAGGCCACCACGTCGGTCAGCCCGTCCCCGTCGACATCGCCTCGACGGGCACTGACGAGAACACCACCGGCGACCAGACCGTCGACGTGGTCCACGCTCGCCGCCGGCTCTGCCGGGTCGAGCGGACCGATCGGGTTCCACCACTCGCCATCCACGGAGGCGGCGTCGCCGGCCGGGAGGTCCCACCCATCGAACGTGGCCCGCAGGTATGTGCCGATCGATGCCGTGCGCCACGCCAGCACCCCACCGGGACCGGTGAGTACCTCCAGCATCGTCCCGGTCTGGGTCCGCGGCATCCGTTGGTCGAAAACGGCGTTTCCGAGTCCAGGCGCCTGGACGGTCGTGCCGCCCGTCGACGCCGGTCTCGACGGCGACGGCGTAGGGGACGTGCGCACCGTTACCCCAGACGACATCGACTCCCCACGAGGTGAGGTCTGCGACCACGGCCGCGAGCACCGGATCGGGTCGGATGAGGTACTCGACCCCACCGTGGATACCGACGACGACGATGTCGGAGGTGGCGCTGCCGCTGTGGCGACCGCTGCCCTCGCGACTGCCGGGTCCCACCTTGCTACCCCCACTCCGGCGCCGGCTGGGGGCCCACCATGGGTGAGGTCGAAGGCGAGGACGGCGACCCTTACTCCGTTCGGTGCGAACACGGTTGCCGCCGTCGCCTCGGCGAGGGTCGTGCCTGCCCCGATCGCGGCGATGCCCTGCGCCTGGAGCGCTGCCATTGTGTCGGTGATCGTCTGCGGCCCGGCGTCGCCGGCGTGGTTGTTTGCGATCGCCATGCCATCGAACCCGGCGTCGGCGAGCAGCCCGACGCTCGGCGGATCGGCTTCGAGAGCGTTTTGTCCCAGCACGTGGGGGCGAGTCGGTGAAGGGCGACTCGAGGTTCGCGAGCGCCAGGTCAGCCCCATTGAGCGTGGCGCGGAGCTGCTCGAAGATGCTGTCACCGATCGTTCGTGACGACCGGCGCCACCGATCGGCCGATCATCACGTCGCCCAGCAGCACGATCCTCGCGGTGTGCGGCGTCGCTGTCGGCAAGTGATCGTGCCCGGTCGGCGTCACGATCGTCGGATCGGACGTGGCTGCGTTCGTCGATGTCGTCGACATCGACGCACACCCCAGGCACAGCACGGCCGCCGAAGCGAGCAACGCGTCCGGGCGCACAGTGGCAGCGTGGATCCCCCAGTGATCGACAGGCAGAGTCGAAGGTCACCGGACTCGAACGAGCCCTCGCCAGCCCGACGGGCGACACGGCCACCAGGACACCGACCCGTCGAGTTGGTCGAAGACCAGCGATCTCGACCCTCGTGCGAGATCCGGGAACCCCCGGCCTGTGGCGGCTCATTACGATGATCTGGTGAGGAAGAGTTGGCCCGTGTTCGGCCGGGGACCTCGTGGGGCGTAGAAGCGACCTCGGTGGTGGTGGCGTCTTCATCAGCTAGCGGCGTGAGGACTCCGCGTATGCAGCCGGGTGGTTGTACGACCGACTTCGGGCCCGGCCCGGCGGACGCGAGATCTTCAAGGACGTCGACAACATTCGAGCTGGTGACGACTTCGCCGACGAGATCAACGCTGCGGTGGGGGAATGCCAGATTCTGTTGGCCCTCACTGATGTTCGACGCATACGACCTACAGGTCGCTCGGGATGACGGTCCTCAGTGTCGACCCGCCTGACAACACCCCAGTAACGGCACGCAGCGCTGCCAACCCCGACTGCGAGATCACAGAACCGGGAATATACCCCCAGGGGGTATGGTTCCTGGTCGAGAGGAGGTCACGATGAACCACGCACGCCATCACCGCGACACCACTCTCGACCACGACGAGCACGCTGGTCACGACCCGGAGATGTTCCGGCGCCGGTTCTGGCTGACCCTGGCGCTCACGATCCCGCTCGTCGTCACCAGCCATATGGTGATGGATTGGTTCAACTACTCGGTCGACCCGCCGTTGATGGATTGGTACGGCCCAGTGCTCGGCTCGATCGTGTTCTGGTGGGGCGGCTGGCCGTTCCTCGCCGGCGGTGTCGCCGAGGTCCGCGCCCGGCAGCCAGGGATGATGCTGTTGATCACGATGGCGATCAGCGTCGCCTACGTCGCCTCGTTGGCGACCAGTCTCGACTGGCTCGACCTCGAGTTCTGGTGGGAGCTCGCTGCGCTGGTGACGATCATGCTGCTCGGCCATTGGCAGGAGATGAATGCGATCGGCCAGGCGCAGAACGCGCTCGCGGCACTCGCTGCGCTGCTGCCCGACGAAGCCGACCTCGTCGACGGCGACACGATCCGTCCGGTTGCCGCTTCAGAGCTGCAGGTCGGTGACGTCGTGTTGGTCCGCCCTGGAGCACGTGTCCCCGCCGACGGGACGATCGTCGACGGCAGCGCCGAGGTCGACGAGTCGATGATCACTGGCGAGTCCAAGCCCGTCAACCGATCGGCCGGCGATCGTGTGGTGGCCGGCACGGTGTCGACCGACAGCTCGATCCGGGTGCGTGTCGACGCCGTCGGTGACGACACCGCCCTGGCGGGGATCCAGCGGCTCGTCGCCGATGCCCAAGCGAGCCAGAGTCGAGCGCAGGTGCTCGCCGATCGGTTCGCCGCCCTGTTGTTCTACGTCGCCGTCGCCGCCGCGATCGTGACGTTCGTCGTGTGGTGGGCGATCGGTGACCTCGACGCCGCGATCACCAGCACCGTCACGGTGTTGGTGATCGCCTGCCCGCACGCCCTCGGCCTTGCCATCCCGCTCGTGATCGCCATCTCGACCGCGGTGTCGGCGAAGGCCGGGATCCTCGTCAAGGACCGACTCGCCCTCGAACGGATGCGCTCGATCGACACCGTCCTGTTCGACAAGACCGGCACGCTCACCAAAGGCGCCCACGCTGTCACCGGCGTCGCCGGGACCGACCAGTTCGACAGCGACTGGGTGTTGCGGACCGCGGCCGCAGTCGAAGCCGAAAGCGAACACCCCCTCGCCCGGGCGATCGTCACCGCCGCCGGCGACGACGAGGTCCCCAAGGCGACCAACTTCCGGTCGATCACCGGGCGCGGCGTCACCGCCGACATCGACGGCAGCCACGTACGCGGTCGGCGGCCCGGCGCTGCTGCGCCAACGCCAACTCGACGTCCCTGCGTCGCTCCGCGACACCGATCAGCGGGTGGGAGCGGCGCGGGGCCGCCGTGCTCTACCTCGCCAACGACACCCAGATCGTCGGGGCCATGGCCCTCGAGGACGAGATCCGACCAGAAGCCCGCCAAGCCGTCGCCGACCTGCGCCGGATGGGTGTCGATGTGGCGATGATCACCGGCGACGCCCGCCAGGTCGCCGAAGCGGTCGGCCGCGAACTCGGCATCGACAACGTGTTCGCCGAGGTCCTCCCCGAGGACAAGGACCGTGCGGTCTCCGCTCTCCAACAGCGCGGCATGACGGTTGCCATGGTCGGCGATGGCGTCAACGACGCGCCCGCCCTTGCCCGCTCCGACGTCGGGCTGGCGATCGGCGCCGGCACTGACGTTGCGATCGAATCCGCCGGAGTCGTGCTCGCCTCCAGCGACCCCAGAGGCGTCGCCAGTGTGATCCGACTCTCACGCGCCAGCTACCGCAAGATGATCCAGAACCTGGCCTGGGCAGCCGGGTACAACATCGTCGCCATCCCACTTGCCGCCGGAGCGTTCGCCTGGGCCGGAGTCACCCTGTCCCCCGCCATCGGCGCCGTTCTGATGAGCCTCTCGACCATCGTCGTCGCCCTCAATGCACAGCTGCTGCGACGCGTCCAGCTGAAGTCAGGGCGATGAACCGGTGCTCGTTGGCATCGATGGCGATGAGCAGCACCCATTCGATCTGTTGAGCCCGAGGCGTGTGTGGGGGATGTGCGATGGCTGCAATCGATGTTGATGAAGTTGCGCCACGATGGCGCATTCCTCATCGCCCAGGTGTGGGCGGAACGACTCGCTGGTGCGTGGCGCCGTGTGTCAGCGGGACGAGCGGTGCCCTGGCACCGGTGATGGCATCGCGATGGAGATCTTGCCGCGGACCGTGCCCGCTTCGAGTCGGCGCATCGCCTGTCGCGCTTGGTCGAGCGGGTAGGTCGCCTCGATGCTCGGCGTGAGCTTTCCGGCGTCGATGAGATCGGTCAACGGCACCAGGTCGGCATGGTGCTCCTTGGAGGCGAGCATGGTCAGCCGTGGGCGCACGAACAACGACAACAGCGGTGCTCGCAGGCTTCTACCGAAGCCTCCGGTCAGGTTGCCCTTGCTCTCGCCGCCGACGATCACGAGGCTGCCCGTCGGGTTGAGAGCACGTCGTAGACGTCGAAGTGAGGTGTTGCCGGCGATGTCGAGGATCAGGTCGTATCGGCGTGAGCCGTCGGCGAAGTCCTCGATGCCGTAGTCGATCGTATGGTCGGCACCGAGCGACATCACGAGGCCGGTCTTCGCCGCGCTGCATACACCGGTGACCTCGGTGCCATAGGACTTCGCGAGCTGGACGGCGTAGGTGCCGACACCCCCGGATGCTCCGATGATCAAGACCTTCTGTCCGGCTTCGATCCGGCCGAGGCGCAGCCCCTGAAGGGCGGTGGTCGCGGAGATGGGAACTGCGGCAGCGTGTTCGAAGGTGAGGGTCGAGGGCTTGTGCGCGAGCTTGTCTTCGCGGGCGGCGGCGTACTCTGCGAAGGCTCCGCGGCTGACGCCGAAGATCTCGTCGCCGACCTTGAATCGGGACACCTTCGCACCGACGGCGGCGACGGTCCCTGCAACGGCACGTCCGGGCACACGGTGCTTCGGTGAACGGAGACCGAAGCCCATGATCCGCATCAGGTAGGGGCGGCCGGTCATCTCATGCCAGGTTCCACGGTCGAGGCCGGCGGCGTGTACGTGCACGAGCACTTCGTGTGCCCTGATCTCGGGGCGGCCGATGTCGGTCAGTTGCCAGGTGTCGCTGGAGCCGTAGCGGTCTTGCACGATGGCCCGCATCGTCGCGGTCGCGTGGGTCGCCGGTTCCGGCGAGGGATCGCTCTGAGGGTGATTGGTCGTGTTCATGGTGTTCCCTTCTCACCGAGCAGCTATTGGCTGCTCGGTTCGGACTGACCGGACGGCGTCGACGATGGCCTGCACCGAGGCTTCGAAACTCGCACCGTCGTCGATCAGCCCGGCGTGCGTGGCATCGGCGACTCGGTGATCGTTGTTGGTCGACAGGGCGGCGAGGCGGTCTTGCAGATCGACCCATTCCTCATTCTTCTGCATCGACTCGGTCGCGGTGACGACGACGAGCGGCTTGCTGTCGAGTGACGTCAGCGCCTTGGCCTGCTCGAACACTGTGCGGAACATCGACTGTTCGTCACGCATGTTGCGCATGCCGCGAGCGCTGGCGGCGAACGCCTGCACCTGTGATGCGGCCGGCTCGGGGAGGCTCGACCACACCGACGTGGGCAGGATCCGACCGACACCCAACCGGGCAAGCGTGGGGAGCACCCCGAGCCCTCGGCTCATCATCGACTGCTCCGTGGCGAAGCCGGGCAGCTCGGTGAACTCGTACGGACTCATCGAATCGAGCAGCACCATGCCGGCGACCTCATCTGGGTATGTGGCGGCGAAGGTCATGATGTACGGGCCGCCGGCGGAGTGACCGACGAGCACGTAGGGGCCTGATTCGTCAGCGCGTGCGAGCAGCGTGTGCAGGTCGGCAGCGATGGCCAGCCCGTCCTGTGGCGTGTCGACGTCGTCACTCCAACCCTGCCCAGCTCGGTCGTAGGCGCAAACGCGGGTGGTACGACTGACCTCGGCGGTGATACGAGTCCACGCGGCCGACGTCTCACCGAGGCCGCTCTCCAGTACGACCGTGGGGCTGCCCGAACCCGAGCAGTTCAGGTGCAGGCGGTGGCCGCCGACGTCGTAGAGCGTGCCGGGTGCGGGGTAGGCGTTCTGGTCGTGCGCCCTGGAGGCGGTCTCGTACATCCCACCGACGGCGCCGATGGCAAGCGAGGCGACGACCGGGTAGATCATCCAGCGAACACGGCCGTTGAGGCTGCGGCGTAGTTGGACTGCCATCCATACGGCGAGCGCGAGCATTGCCGGGGGCCACACCCACCCGGCGTTGTCGAGTGCCTGATCGTCCGGCCGCGCCACCAGAAGCACCAGCCCTGCGACCGCCATGAAGACTGCCGGCACCCGCGCCCAGCGTTGTGGTTGGCTGGTGAAGCGATTCGAGAGCACGGCGAGTGTCGCCCAGCCGCCGGCGAAGGCGAGCAGTGCCGAGCCGGAGATGACGTGCTCGGAGGCGCCGCCGAAGACGCCGAGAGTCAGCACGATGGCTCCCAGAAGGCCACCCGCGATCGAACCGCCCACGACCCGCCAGATCGGCTCCCCCCGTGGTTCGTCGTGAACGACGACGGGCTCGTCATGGTTGCTGACGTTCGCCGAGGTGGGCTCGATCGACGATTCGATGTGATGCACGGTCTTCATGGTTCGTTCTCCTTCGTTGATGGTGATGGCTGTGTTGTCATTGCCGGGTCGAGGGGATCCACGTGCAGCGGAGCTCGCGAGGGACCGGTCGAGGGATGGGAAGAGGGACGACGGCCGGTCCGACGATGTCGGCGGCATCGAAGATTCGGAGCTCTGTCGCTTCGCCCGCGGTGTCGTGGACGAACCCCACGATCCAGCCGCCGCCGGCGTCGCTGTCTCGCGCTGCGTCGGCGACGAACACGAGATCGCCGGGCAAGTTCGGCCGGAGGCTGTAGTGCACGTTGAGCGGGGCGTCGAGAACGTGGTGGCCGATGGTCCCGTTGCCGGTGGTCCACAGCAAGCGCGGCGCCCCGTTGTCACCCGTGGTGCAGCCGTGGGCGAAGCGTCGAGGCGTCGGATCCAGGACCTCTCGCTGGATGCTCGCGTCTCCGGGGTGCAGCGTCCATCGCTCGAGCAGCGGCGTCAACGCGAGCAGCACCACGGCATCGCGGGCATCGTGCGCGTGGACTGCCGACGGGGCGGCGATACCGGTCGCGATCCAGACCGTGCGTGGCTCGCGGCCGCGGGAGGCGACACCGACGAAGCCGTCGGCCAGGAAGACGACTCGGTCGTCGGTGAGGGCAATGTCCTCGATGCGGTTCGGGGTGTCGAGGATGGGCCGACTGCGGCGGGTCAGCGCACCGGCGGAGACCACGACGTGGGCCTGCGTCCCGCCCACCGTGCATGCGAGCACGTGCAATTCGCCGGTGGTCGGGTCGAACTTCGGGAACGGCGCAACGGGGCGACCCTTGCCCGCAAGATCGACCGGGGACAAGGTGTCGAGCGCCGCGCTCAGCTCGTACGCCGGTGAGTCGTCGCCGAACGCGAGAATCGAGCCTCCGAAGACGACCAGGTTGTGGAGAACTGCGTCCGTGCGGAAGCGACGGACGCAGTACGACGCCCGGCCATCATGCACCTGCACCGAATGAACGACGCCATCCCGGCCGATCCCTACCAATCGGCCGGACAGCCCCGCCGGTAACGCGCCGCGCACGTCGAGGTCGACGCCGTGCTGCGGCGGGTTCGACGGGTCGGTCGGCGAAGGCATGACCCCATCGTCGGCCTAAGGCCGCGGCGGGCGCATCGGGCGCACCCCCTCAGATCATGGAGTTCGCCTCAGGCGATGCCCAACCGCTGCGCCACGGCAGCCGCATCGACCCGGCTGTTCACACCGAGCTTGCGCAGGATGTTCGACACATGCACGCTGGCCGTCTTGTCCGACACGAACAGCTCCTCGCCGATCTGACGGTTGGTACGGCCAGCGGCGACCAGGGCCAGCACCTCCGCTTCGCGGGGAGTCAGGCCGAGGAGTCGGGCGGAGCTCTCTTCGAGCACGACACGGGTGGGGGCTTCGATGCTGACCCGCGTGCGGCTGGAGACGGCGTCGATCTCCGCAAGGAGAGGAAACGCACCCAGCTCGGACGCCATCGCGTGTGATCGCCGCAGCGAGGTCGCGGCGCGGTCTGCAGCGCCGGCGACCGCCAAAGCCTCGGCTTCTCGAACGAGCGCCGTCGTCGTTGCCCAACGATCGCCAAGTTCATCCCAGCGTGCCACGGCCTCGCTCCACGCACCCGCATCCGAGATCGTGAGGCGCGTCAGACTGGCGGCTGCGTGCGAGAGGTGTGCGGCTGTGTCGCGCTGCGGGCCGCCGGGAACACCCTCGGCGAGGAAGCGAACCGCGGCGAGCTGCTGCTGGCGGCGGGCGATCGTCGCGTTGACATCGACGGGCTCACGGCGCGCCCGCCGGTCGAGTGTGCCTTCAACCTCAGCGACGACCCCGAACATGGCAAAGCGCGCCGCCCACAAGACCGAGGTCGAACCCGTCGCCGCCCGACCCCGTTCCGCCGCCTGCGCCGCCTCGTCCCAGTTGCCGAGCGCGAGGTGGACGTCTGCCGTCGTGGCATCGCGAACGGTCTGGTGCCAGCCGTCGATGGGCAGCGCGTCAGCGACGGCAAGTTGAGCGAGCGCCACATCGGTCTCGCCGCGCCGAGCCGCGAGCATCGCGTTCGCCCGCGCAAGCCGCAGCAGACCCACCGGCAACGTGCCGGCAAGGGGTTGGCCAGCGAGGACACCCGCGACCTCGGTCCAGCGACCGAGACGGATGAGCGCCTCTGCGGCGAGCGACCCGAAGTAACACCCGAAGCCGCGATCCAGGCCAGTGAGCCGACCCTCCGCGACCGCGTCGAGGGAAGTGTTGAGCGCGGCCTGGTAGTCGCCGGCATCGCTGAGCGCAACGCACAGATAGACGGTGGCAAGCGCGCGACCTTGCGCGTTGGCGGCAGCGGCCACCGAGGCTCGGCACAGGTCAACGGCGGCGCCCGGGTCGCCCTGGTTGCTGCGAACGATGCCCAGCACGCGCCGAGCCATCCCCCAGGCCAGCGGGTTGTCGTCTGGCGATGGCACCAGGGCGAACACCTTCGAGCACCACTCCTCGGCGGTGACGTCGTTGCCCGCCATCAGCTCGCCTTGCGCGAGACCGGCATAGACCGCGGCCGCCCCTCCTCCTTCGTCGCCCGCCAACAGCTCCCGCGGCCCGCCCGAACTCTGCGCTGCTCTCCTCGAGGCGGCCGGTGGCCCACAAATAGCGGCCGAGCCGCTCGTGGCCCCATGCTGCGCCCAATGGCGGCGGCCCACGCTCGAAGGCTGCACGCGCCAGTTGCACTGCTCGCTCGTTGCCGACGGTCGAGGTGGCGATGTCCGCGGCCTGCCACAATCGATGGGCGCGATTGATCGTCGCAGAGCGTTCGCCGACCGAGTCCCACAGCTCGAACGCCCGCTCGAGGTGGGTGAAGGCGGCACGCGGTGCGATGGTCTCGGCGGCATCGGCTGCGGCGAGCAAGGCCGAGAACGCGTCCCCGCTATCGCCGGCACGGTCGAGGTGAAAGGCGAGCTCACCGGCCCGGTCCGCTCGTCCCAACCCATCAGCGGTCTGCTGCCGCAGGGTTGCCGCGATGCTGCGATGCAGCCGTGCGCGTTGCGGCGGTAGCAGATCGGCGTAGACCACCTCGCCGAGGAGCGGATGCCGGAAACGGTACGCGTCGTTGTCGACGACCAGCATCCGTGCGTCGATCACGGTCCGCACCGCGGATTCCACCTCGTGATCCGGCAGGTCGACGATCGAAGTGAGCAGTTCGTGGCTCGCCTCGCGCCCGATCGCAGCAACCGCACCCAACACGAGGCGGGCGCTGTCCTCGAAATCGGCGATCTCGGCGGAGATCAGATCGGAGAGGACGATCGGGATCGCCTCGCCCGAGAGATGCGCAGCGACGAGCTCACTGGTGAAGAACGGGTTGCCGCCGCCACGCATCAGCACCTGATCGACGAGCTCGCTCGGCGCGGGTCCGCCGAGCAACGACGCGATTCGCTGGGCTGTCTCGTCGCGATCCAACCCCTCCATATGAATGCGATGAGCCGCCGGCAGCCGACTGAGCTCGGCCAATCGACCTCGTTGGCTCGGGCTGGCGGCGACCTCGCTGACACGGTAGGTGCCGACCAGGACCGCTTGCTCGTCGATGAGGTTGCGGGCGAGATACTCGAACAGATCCCACGTCACCGTGTCGGCCCAATGCAGGTCTTCGAACCCGACGACCACCGCCGCATCAGCGGCCAGCCGCGACATCAACTCGAGGACGGCGACGAACAGGCCACCACGCGGCGAACCCTCCGACTCCTGTGCAGGAGCGCCGGGCGCGAACCACTGCCGCAACGCCACCAGCCCGGGCCCCTCGGTCAACAGGTCCGGCTTCGACCGGCGGACCTGGCGGAGCAGATCGGCCAGCGGCGCCAGGGGAATGTTGTCGCCGCCAATGTGCGTGGCCCGCCCCAGGTACAGGCCCACTCCGGCGCGCGAGGCGCTCTCACTCACGATCGTCGTCTTGCCGATGCCCGCGTCGCCGCTCACCAGCACGACCGACGGCAGCCCGTTGCGCGCATCCGCGATGGCGCGCTCGAACGTGGCCAGCTCCGCGAGCCGGCCGACGAAGTCCCATGCGGGCAGGCGGTCGTGGATGATGCCGCCAGTATCGCGTGCTGAGGGCGCCGCCCTCGCCCGCACCGAGGTCGCTCGAGGCTGGGGGATCTGAGGGGTTGCGACTGATGCGGGCCGCCACCCCTTAGGTGGATCGTGGCCCCCATGAACCTCATCGCCACGATCGCTCACCGCACTTCCCCTACAAACGCCGGTCTACCGGGCAGGCACGCTCGACTCGGGCTCGCCCTGCTCACCGCTGCGTTGCTCACTGCCACGGCCTGCGGCGTCGATTCGCGGACCGATGCCGGTTCCAACCCGTCCGCGACATCGCCGACGCCCACGCCCACGCCCACGCCCACGCCCACGCTGGCGTCGATGTCGACCACGTCGACTACGTCGACTGAAGCGTCCGCCCCGACTGTCGCCCCGCCGACCACCACGATCACCGTCGTCGCGCGACCGACTGCGACGGTCGACCAACTGGTCGGCACCAAAGGCCAGCGAGTTCACGTCCGCTGCGTCGGCCAGGGCGACACGACGGTCCTCCTCATCGCCGGGTTCGGTGGCGACGTCACCGGTTGGGCCTTCATCGAGCCCGCCATCGCCACCCGGGCCCGAGTCTGCTCGTACGACCGGCCCGGCACTGGAACGAGCGACCCGGCCACCGCGACGTCGACCTTCAGCACCCAGGCGACCGACCTGCACGCACTGCTGAGCACGATCGGCGAACCCGGACCGTACGTGGTCGTCGGCCAGTCCTTCGGTGGCGCGGAGGCCGTCACGTTCGCTTCGCTCTTCGCCGACGAGGTCACCGGGCTCGCTCTCATCGACGCATCCCCCACCACCTGGCCGGCTGCTCTGTGCGCAGTCCCCGATGATGGCTCCGAAGCTGCCGCGACCGTGCTCGGCAATTGCGCCGGCGCCTTCCTCCCGGCCGGGAACAGCGAGCATCTCGACGTCACCGCCGCCTTCGCAGAGGCGTCCGGCATCGATTCGCTCGGCGTGCTGCCGATGGCCGTCGTCACCGCGACGGAGCGGTCGCTACCTCTTGGCCTGGCGGCGCCGGAAGTCGCACGCCTCACGGAGGTCTGGAACCAGGGCCAACAGGACTGGATGGCGCTGTCGACCTCCGCCCACCTGGTGTCGGTCGACGACACCGGGCACCACATCCAGATCGATCAACCCGATGTCGTGATCGACGAGATCGCCCATCTGCTCCCCTAGCCCCCGAGACACAAGCCCCGCCCAACCAACCCACCGCACACCACCACACCCAAGGAGTCATCATGCACGGCCGTCCCAACACCCAGTCCCTCGGCGACATCCACACCAGCCACCCCAACCGTTGGCGCATCCTCGGCGTCCTTGTCCTCGCCCTGCTCGTGACCTCGATCGACCACACCATCATCAACGTCGCCATGCCCCGCCTGGTCGGCGATCTCGGTGCCAGCTCGGCCCAACTGCAGTGGATCGTCGCGTCGTACACCATCGTGTTCGCCGGTCTGCTCCTCAGCGCAGGAAGCATCGGCGATCGGTTCGGTCGCCGCCACGCACTCCTCGCCGGCCTGGCCACGTTCCTGGCCGGCTCCGTCGTCGCCGCCACCGCCGGTTCGACGGCGGCGCTCATCGCCGGCCGTTGTGTCATGGGCGTCGGCGGCGCGCTGATCATGCCGACCACGCTGTCGATCCTCGTCAACGTGTTCGGCGATCCCCGCGAACGCGCCAAGGCGATCGCCGGCTGGACCGCAGCAAGTGGGGCGGGAATCGCCCTCGGACCGATCGTCGGCGGTGCCCTGATGCGCAGCTTCTCGTGGTCTTCGGTGTTCTGGATCAACGTGCCGCTACTCGTGGCCGCCCTCATCGGAGCGCTGCACGTGGTCCCCGACTCCCGCGACCCGCACGCCACCCGGGTTGACCCGATCGGTGCCGTCCTGTCCATCGCGGGGATCAGCACCCTCGTCTACGCCATCATCCAGGCACCCGAGCGCGGTTGGACCTCGAGCACTTCACTCGTCAACTTCGCGATCGGGACTGGGATCGCATTGCTGTTCGTCGGATGGGAGATTCGCCGCGATGACCCCATGCTCGACATGTCGCTGTTCCGCAATCGCAGCTTCTCCGCCGGAAGCGTTGCCCTCGCCCTGCTGTTCTTCGCGATGGCCGGCACCGTGTTCCTGCAGGCCCAGTACCTGCAGTTCGTGCTCGAGTACACACCGCTGGCAGCCGGCTTCGCGCTCGTGCCTGCCGCGATCGGGATGCTGCTCGGCACCGGAGCCGGCGCGCATCTCGCCGACATGCACGGCGGGCGCATCGCTGTCACCGCTGGCACGCTGATCGCCACCGCCGGCGTCGCCACGCAGGCCACGTTCGTGGATGGCGGCTCATACTTCCCGACTGGTGTCGGGCTGCTGTTGTTCGGTCTCGGCGCCGGCATCGCGATGCCGCCCGCGACCGAGATGATCATGGCAACGCTTCCCCCTGCCCGCGCCGGTGTCGGCTCAGCCGTGAACGACACGGTCCGCGAATTCGGAGGCGCACTCGGCGTCGCGGTCATCGGCAGCGTCGCCGCCACGAGCTACGCAACATCCATGCGGAGCGAGCTCGGCCGGTTCCCGACCCTGACCGGTGCCGATCGCAGCATGCTGGTCAACAACGTCGGAGCCGCCATCGACGTCAGCCGCACCCTTGGCGCCCGAGCCGACCAGATCGCCGCGGCCGCACGCACCGCATTCGTCGACTCCATGCACGGCTCACTGTGGATCGCCGCCGGCCTTGCGTTCTGCGCCGCGGTCGTCACCTTCACCCAGCTCCCCCGCCAGACAGGTGATTCTGCCCACGGCGCCCACGGTTCAGCCATGGCCCACGGCGATCACCACGCCCTCACCCACGCCGGTCAACATGCGCACCTCGCGACGGTCGAGGCCACGGTCTCGACGGAGGTGGCCGGATCATGAACAGCACTGGGCGCAACCTCGCAGGCGACGTACTGATCATCGGTGGCGGTGCCGCCGGACTCACCGCTGCGCTCGTGCTGGCAAGGGCTCGGCATCGGATCACCGTGGTCGACGACCAGACCCACCGCAACGCGACCGTCGACGAGTTCCACGGCTTCCCAACACGTGACGCCACCGCACCAAATCGCTTCCGGACGGACGCCCTCACCGAGTTGCACTCGTACGGCGTCACGATCGTCCGCGCTGCAGTCACGAGCGCGACGAGCACGGACCACGGCGTGTCGATGATGCTCGCGGACGGCACCACGGTTCACGGGGATGCGGTGGTGCTGGCCACCGGTGTGCACGATGAGCTTCCACCCTTGGACGGTCTCGCCGAACGGTGGGGAAAGTCGGTGTTCAACTGCCCGTTCTGCGACGGGTGGGAGCACCGTGACCAACCGGTCGTCGTCATCGACGCGGCCCCAGGCACCGACCACCTCGCAGGCCTGCTCCGTTCATGGACTCCTCACGTCACCGTCGTCACTGCGGCCGAAGTCGCGACGCTGGTTGGCGACGGAACAGCCCTGAGTGGCGTGAGGCTTCGCGACGGGCGCGTGATCGCAGCGACGGCTGCGTTCGTGAAGGCGCCGGTCATGCCGCGCAGCTCGATTGCGCGAGCACTCGGCTGCGAGGTCGATGTCGACGGCTACATCGTCACCAGCGAGTCCTGCGCCACGAGTCACCCACTCGTATGGGCCGCCGGCGACGTACGTCGCCCGCCGCCCATGCCGCACCAGGTGATCCTCGCCGCTGCCGACGGCTCCACGGCCGCCATCGCCATCCACCGGACCTTCGTTGCGCATGCGACCGTGGCGGTCGGGCCGCCAGCCTTGGATAGTTCGCAGGTATCTGCCGCGGTGCAAGGGTAGAGCGTCCCTACGGATCGTCGTGACCCGCCAGCTTGTCGAGGTCGCGGACGCAGAATCCGTGGTGTGCCCACTCTTCGCTCAAGACAGTGCCGAAGCACTGCCGCACCTGTCGGTTCCGGGCGCACGGGGGCCAGCGATCGTCGTCGGGCACCGGTGCAGTCTGCGCGAGCTGCGCCGAGGTCACGCCTGCCAGCCACGCTTCTACTTCCGATGCCTGCCGGTTTCGCACGCGGAGCACTTCACCCAGGCTCGGCCGCGCCGACTGGTCAAGGTCCGGCGCCAACGGTGGCCCCAAGCCCATCGCAGTGAACGGCTCGGTGACGCCGAGCACGCAGCGCCGGAACCAAGAGTCATGCACGAAAACGAGATGGCGAAGGGTCTCGACCATCGACCACTCTCCAGCAACGCTGCGATGTTCGCTGCCTTCGGGCATCATTCGGACCCGCTCGACGGTCGCAGCCCAGTCGTCACGCAGCTGTCGCCATGCCGCCTGCAGGTCGGCTGGCTTGTCGGACTTCATCAGTAGTCGCACCGGGTGCCGACGGTCGAGCTCGGCCTCGACGTACGCCATGACCTCGACCCCGTTCACTACGAGATTGGTGATCAGGCCATCGATCTCTGCGTCCTGCATCACCACGCCGACCAGCCGTGCCCCACTCAGATCGCACTCGCGGAACTCGGCGCCCGTGAAGTCCGCCTCGTCGAAGCGCCGCATCTTCTCCACGCTAGCGAATGAGTGGGTGGGTCTCGGAACGCCTCTGATCGTGGCGGTCCGGCTTGGAACTCTCGCTCGACGTCGGCGGTTCGTTCGTCGAGACGTGGGCCGACCACGACGGTATCGAGCGGCGGACGTCCGGGATCGCGTGTCGTGCGTGCGTCTCGTCGAGCTCGTGCTGACCTGGATCGATGACGACTGGCCGGCAACGACTCGGCGCCGGTTCATCGCATCGTGTAGCTCCGAATGGTGGAGAACCATCGACGCGGCTTGACCCAGCTCGACCACGCCTCCCGGAAGTACGGTGGTGGAGTGGTGGCGCATGCGGACAAGCCGATCCTGGACTTCACGGCTCCCGGGGAGTGGGAACGATGGATCGAAGGCGACACAACCGGCGGCGGCGTTCGCCTCCGTCTTCGGAAGAAGTCGTCGACGAAGCCGGGCATCACCTATGTGGAGGCACTCGACGTTGCTCTGTGTCACGGTTGGATCGATGGGCAGACTCAGTCTGACGATGATGACTTCTTCCTGCAGGCATTCACCCCGCGCCGAGCAAGAAGCCCGTGGTCACAGGTCAACCGTCAACACGTCGAGCGACTCATCGCCGCTGGGCGAATGCAGGCGGGCGGACACGCCGAGATCGATCGGGCGAAGTCAGACGGTCGGTGGGACGCTGCTTACCGTCAGCGGAACGCACCGATTCCCGACGACCTGGGGGCAGCGTTGGCAGCAAGCCCAGCGGCGGCAGAGGCGTTCGGTGCACTGTCGAGCCAGAACCGCTTCGCCATCCTGTTTCGCCTCGGGAACGTGAAACGGCCGGACACGCGAGAACGGAAACTGCGCGAGTTCATTGCCATGCTGGAGCAGGGAACGACACTCCACTCGTAGCGCTCGGCATCGGCGTCGGCGTCCACGACAGCGGCTGTCAGTTCGGCGGGGGTGTTGCGGCCCTGCGTTCGTTCTCGTGGTTGACGTCCCGTTTGAGGTCGAACAGGACGCGACCGAGGTGGCGTCGTTCGATGTCGTTCTCGGTGTTGGCGAGCGCTCGTTCCATCGCCACGATGGCGGCTTCGTGTTGGTCGAGCCGTCGAAGGAACTCGGCTCGAGCGGCGTGCTTGTAGACATAGTTGTCAAGGGGTAGCGGGTCGATCTCGGCGAGGCCGGCGGCCGGTCCGTCGAGTTCGCCGACGGCGATGGCTCGGTTGAGCGCGACGATCGGTCCGCTATCGATCCTGCGGTACTGGTCGTAGAGGGCGACGATCTGGGCCCAGTCGGTGTCGGCGGCGGTGGCCGCGTCGGCGTGGACGGCGTTGATCGCCGCCTGGAACTGGTACGGGCCGGGTCGGTTGCGGCGCAGGCAGCGTTGCACGAGTTGGTGGCCTTCGTTGATCAGGGCGCGGTCCCAACGGCGGCGGTCCTGTTCTCCGAGACGCACGAGATCACCAATTGCGTCGGTACGCGCGTCGAGGCGTGCGTGGGTGAGCAACATCAACGCGAGGAGCCCGAGTGCTTCGGTTTCGTCGGGCATCAAGACAACGAGCAGACGCCCGAGGCGGATCGCTTCGTCGCACAGGTCACGTCGCGCCGCAGCGCGTCGGACGACGTCGCCGTGTGGCCTTCGTTGAACACGAGGTAGATGACGGCGAGCACCGGCGGCAAGCGGTCGGGCAGCTCGTGATCCGACGGAACCCGATACGGGATGTTGTTGGCCGCGATCTTGCGCTTGGCACGGACGAGCCGTTGGGCGAGGGTCGGTTCCGGAACGAGGAACGCCTTGGCGATCTCGGGTGTTTGCAGCCCGGCGATGAGACGCAGGGTGAGCGCGATCTGGGCGGACTGCTCGAGCGCCGGGTGGCAGCACGTGAAGATGAGCCGTAGTCGGTCGTCGCCGATCGGGTCGGGGTCGTCGGGTTCGTTGTCGTACTGGTGGAGGTTCATGGCGGCGATGGAGCGTTCATGTCGGGTCGATTCGCGACGGAGACGATCGACGATCCGGTTGCGGGCAGTGACAGTGATCCAACCCCCAGGGTTCGGCGGGATCCCGTCGACGGGCCAGTGTTCGGCGGCGACCACGAAGGCGTCCTGGACCGCCTCCTCGGCAACATCGATGTCACCGAAGCGGCGGACCAGACCGGCGATCACCCGCCCGGACTCCTCCCGAAAGATCCGGGCGATGTCAGCCTCAACCGTCACCGACGGCTCACGTGTCGGCTTGGAACGGTCGAACCTCGACCGGCCCCATGCAAGCCCGGGACGCCTGGTCGGCCCAGTCGAGCGCAGCGTCGAGATCGGCGGCCTCGATGATCCAGAACCCGCCGATCTGCTCTTTGGCCTCGCTGAACGGCCCGTCGGTCAGAACTCGTTGGCCGCCGTCGGTGCGCACGACGGTGGCGGTGTCGGGCAACTCCAGCCCGCCGCCGAACACCCACGCGCCGGCGGCCTGCAAAGTGTTGTTCAACGCCTCGACCTGAGCGAACATCTGCTGCATCACTTCAGGGGCCGGTGGTGCCTGGCCCTCGACACCGTGAACGGACAACAGGTACTTGGTCATCGCGGGATCTCCTCATCTCTGTGGTGGCACTGCCGTGCCGGGTTGATGCAAGTGCTACGAACGAGCGGGACCCTGATCGACAGCGTGCCCGAAAATATTCCGGTCGTTCCCGGCTCAGCGACCATCAGGAAGATGAGGTATTGACCTCAGCGTTGATCCGATTATAGTTAGGCGCATGCCTCAGTTTGGACCGATCGATCTGGCACTGCCAGGCATCTTCCATGCACTGTCGGACCCGACTCGGCTCGCAGTCGTCGAGCGGTTGAGCGTCGCGCCGGCATCGGCGAGCGAGCTGGCAAGGCCGTTCGCGATGGCACTTCCGTCGTTCATGCAGCACATGGGCGTACTGGAGCGGGCAGCGATCGTGACGTCGCACAAGAGCGGCCGAATCCGGACCTACCAGCTGGCCTCCGGCTCGTTGCAGCTCGCGTCGGCCTGGCTGGCCGAGTTTCGCAACCACTGCGAGCGCCGGCTCGACCAGCTCGACCACCTGCTGATCACCACCGATCACACCGTGAACCAACCACAAGGAGCACCATGAGCCACCTCACCCCTATCCCGCACTCGACCTCGTGCTCGAGCGCACCATCCCGGTGCCGCCCGAACGGGTGTGGGCAGCGTGGACCCAGCCGGAGCTGTTGATGCAATGGTTCACCCCGGCACCGTGGAGAACGGTCGCCGCCGACCTCGACGTGCGGCCAGGTGGGCGCTGCGTCACGACGATGGAATCTCCCGACGGCGACCAGTTCCCGAACGCTGGCTGCTACCTCCAGGTGGAACCGAACCGCCTCCTGGTGTTCACCAGCGTGATGGCCGAGGGCTTCCGCCCGGTCGCCCCGAGCAACGAGGCCGGCGACCTCGGCTTCACCGCGCGAGTCGAGATCGAAGCAACGCCCTCGGGCGGCACCCACTATCGGGCGATCGCCATGCACGCCAATGAGGACGAAGCGGTCGTGGCCTCGGAGCCCGACAAGTTCCTCATGCCACGCCCATCCGACATGCGGTTCCAGTGGGTCTGCGTCCGCCTCGACGCAATCGACCTCGGCGAACTGCGAGAGCTGCTCATCGACGCCTGGCACATGTGCGTACCGAAGAAAGTGGCAGCCGCGTACGAGGATCGACAGCGCTCATCTACGAGCACGACAACGACGACATCGATGTGGAGGAGCGGAGAACGAACATGATCGACCTGACACCGTTCGAAGCCCTGGTGCCTCTCGACCACGGCCTGAGCGTGGTCGTCACCCGTCGCAGCGACCAAACGCTCCACGCCACCGTCGTCAACGCGGGCGTGCTCGACCATCCCATCACCGGCCAACGATCTGTCGCCTTCGTAGCCGCCGGTGGGACTCGCAAGCTCGACCACCTGCGAGCAGACGACACGATCGCCATCACCGTTCGGGCAGGCTGGCGATGGGCCACCATCGAGGGCCGAGCCGAACTGATCGGCCCCGACGACCCCCACCCAGAAATCGACGCCGAACTGCTCCGCGTGCTGCTCCGAGACATCTTCACCTCGGCAGGCGGCGCACACGACGACTGGGACGCCTATGACCGCACGATGCGCGACGAACGGCGGACCGCGGTGCTGACGACTCCCGGTCGCCTCTACACCAACCCAGGCTGACGTCATGGACCGTGACAGCGTCATCGAGGTCGTCTGCAGCGGACGCACAACTCTGCGGCGTGGTCAGGTCGCGTGATGTCGTCGAATCGCGACCAGGGCGATGTCATCGTCGATGCTGGCCGTCGAGCGATGCGTGACGCGCTCATCGACCAGCTTGTCGACCAGGACAGTCAACTCGACGGAGGTGTCAAGTCCATGGAGTCGCTGACGGATGCTGTCCTCGATCGGTTCCCGTCGTTCCTCCACGAGGCCATCTGTGAACAACAGCAACACGTCATCGGGTTCGAGCTCGAAAACAGACGGCACCCGGGGTTCCGCTGCGTCGACACCGAGCAATGGGCGATGCACCTCCCCGAACTCGCTGACCATACCGCTGCGATACCGCAGGATCGGAAGATGACCAGCATTCAGATAACGGGCAACGCCCGACGTCCGGTCGATTTCGACGATCAACGCAGACCCGAACCCGTTGCGCCGCGTGAGGGCGTGATGAGCATGCTCCATCGTTTCTGCGAGACCGATGCCCTGAGCGAGCATGTGCCTGATCACCGTCTTCGCCTCAGCCATCAGCGCCACCGCGGCCGGGCCGTGACCAGCCACGTCACCGATCACCGCGAAGATCGACGCCTCGGTATTCACGACCGAGTACCAATCGCCACCCATCCCAACCGCATCCAGCGCCGAGCGATACGCAACCGCCACCTCCCAGCCGGGCACCGGCGTCGGCGCTGCGAGCAACGATTCCTGAATGCGGCGGATCACTGCCCGCTCCTGATCCGTCTCACGCGTCCGAGTCAGCGCACCACCGATGAGGTCGACGATTGTGACGGCCAATGTGTCATCGATCCCGGTCCAGATCCGATCCGCCCCGAGCCGTACCACCACCCGTTCATTGCCAGGCATCGACGGTTCGTAGACGAGAACATCCCCGACGGCATCGTCACTCTCGGTCGATGGCGTCGCCGACAGGTCGACCGACTCGGCGTCAAGCAAGGCCGGAACCTGCGACCGCACGCACTTCTCAACGTCTCGAGTCGACCGCGCCGTGGTCAGTGTCCGAGCGAACTCGGCAAGCAGATCCACCCGCTGTTGCACGATCTCCCGCGTCAACGCCCGCTCGAATGCTCGGCCGGTCATCTGCGCGATCAGCGACCCTGCAGAAAGCACCTCGCGACGCTCCGCAAGACCCAGATCCGTGTCGAACGCGAATCCGATCACCCCAACCGTCCGATCGCCACCGAGACTCAACGGGACACAACACATCGATCGGATCCCTGCCGCTGCGACATCCGACGCGGCATGCGGGTATCGCGCCTCGAATTCGGCCGGATCTGACACCACCACTGCGGAACCAGTGCGGGCCGACTCCGGTAATGGGAGATCGTCATCGATTCGCTGCAACGAGTACCGGTCGGCCAGGCGATCCTCCATCCCATCGTCGTGGAACACCTGCAGCTTCGACCGATCGGTCGGAACCAGCTGACCAACGTTCGTGTGAATCGCACCAACCACCGCACCAGCCTGATTCGCCACCAGCTGCATCACCTCGACCGTCGTCGATGCATCCACCAGCCGCTCAGCAAGCTCGGCCTGCTGTCGGGCCCGATTCGCCTCGCAAGCGTTGCGACGCCGCTCGCTCACATGCCGACGCCCCGTGTGGGCCGTCCCAGCCGCCAACGCAACCGACGCCACACCCAGCACCACCGGCCACCACCAACCCTGCTGCCGCTGCGAACCGGCGAACACCATGAACGTCCGACCCGCCAACTCGAACGACGCGCCCTCACCGCGTCGCTCGCCGATGAGGACGACTCCGTCCATCTCCACTCCGGACAAGTCGACGTCGGGAACCGCTGCGGATGCTCGAGCGATCATGTCGTCCAGCGATACCCCGCTCGACACGTACCCCACGACACCTCCGTCCGGGTCCCGGACGGCCAACGAGAAGAACACCCCCGGGCGAGCACTCGACGCCAACGAGATCGGACCAACTACCGCGACCCCGGCGGCCCGATCCGCCTCCGACACCGCCGCCGCTCGGACGGGCTCCCCAAGCAGGTCCAAGCCCGCCACTGTGCGCGTCTGCTCCGTCGACGGTGCCACCCACCGAACCACCACGTGCAACTCACGTCTTGCAGCGTCTCGAAACCCCCCAGCACCATCGGTGTCTTTCGCCGTCACACCCGTGTCAGCTTCCCACTGGTCCAGATCGACTCCCGCCACCGGCTCCGAGAACGCCAACCCAACCAGCCCATCAGCCGTCAGCACCCCGGCGGCGTAGCCTCGGAACTCGTCCTCACTCACCGAACCATCCACCGCCACACCATCGGCCCCCAACAACGAACTCGACACCGACGTCAACGCAGTCGACAGCCCCTCCGCCATCGCGACCGCCACCGCCCGATCTGCATCCCGCCGCTCACCGACAACGAGAACAGCCGCGCCAACCGTCGCCCCCGCAGCAACTGCGCACAACGAGGCCAACACGACAACACGAACGATCGGCACACTCAACGCCCTCACGTGGCCCACGGACCGGACATTACCAAGGGCCAACTCGTCCCCGCGGTGGCCCAGATTCGACCGGGCACTAGCACCAGAGCACCGGATCGAGTCCCGAGCTCACATCCGAGCCCGCCAACGGAGAGCAACTGCACCGACGCACTCAGATCTGGTGCACACCTCCTGCTAGCCGGTCCGCCCTTCGGACTGGAGCGCACGCAAGGCCACCTGAGGTGGCGGCCTAGAACTTCTTGGTGCTCACTCGGGGAGCACGGAGCCGCTGGGCCGGAGTCGGTCCAGCATTCCACCCGGCGTTACGACCAGGCGCTTGGTGAGCCGCACGATCGAGCCTGCCCCCGGTGTGGACGTGAGATCGACGCTGTCCATGACGGCCCGCATTATCGCCACCCCTCTCCCACGTGGCGACGACGGATCGGGCATCGCTCCGGTGAGCGCGTCGACGTCGAAGCCGTGGCCGGCGTCCGTCACGGTGAGCTGGCATTCCTGGTCGTCGAATCGAAGGCGGCATTCGTACTCGTCGTCGACGTCGGCGTGCTCGACAACATTGGTGCACGCCTCGCTCAGCGCCAGCAGCACCTCGTCGGCGCAGCGCCGTTCCACGCCCAGCAGACGCACCATCTGCTCTGCGATGCCACGAATGACCGCAATGGTCACGGACTCCCGAGGCAAGCACACGGCGACCTCCACGTTCATCCGGGAGCCGTCTTGCCGGGTCGCGGGGTCGGTTCCTTCAATGCGGCGACGGCCGCCGGGAGCAGGTGCCACGACGCAGCCGCATGCCGTCCCGCATCCATGCAAGATCTCACGACGAGGTCAGGCCGTGGGCCGCGATCGAGAATCTCGCTTCGCGGGCGCCCGGCTCGCCGCTCCCGAGCGACGGCTTGCGCGTCCTGTTCCAAATTCCGCCGGCTGGAACGAGCCATAGCGACTGCGTCCGCTCCAATGACTCTGTCCACGCACTCTGTAGTATCCGGTACCTACCGCTACCAAACGCGTCTCAACACGAGCCGAGCGGCTCATCCCCCGGCAGACGCTTCGGTGCCCAGTGAGCAAGAGTCGTTGTCATATTCGAACGTGACACCGCCATGACAAGTGTTGCAGCACATCGGCTCCGTTCTTGGCCGGTTGCGGTCGCAGCCATGAGGTAATTGGATGCGCCCACGACATCACGGGCTCGCGAGCGCACACCCGGATCAGGTCGCGACGCCGCACCGTCGAGCGCGAGCGCGGCAAGCGTGCGGGCGGTGACGAGGACCTCGTCGACGGGGACGGACTCGTGCGGACCGTGGGCCAACCGGGCATCACCGGGCCCGTACTGGAGCGTCGCGATGCCACCGATGCCCGTGAGCAGCCGGAGGTCGCTGCCGTACACGTCGGGAACGGTCGCATTTCCGGTGGCCGTACGATGCGCTCGACCAATCCGGTCCACGAGGTCTGCGTCAAGCACCGCCCCCACCGGGTCGGTCACGCTCCACTCCGCTCACGCATCCTCATCGTCGTACGCATGCCGGAAGCGGGCCGCCCCGTGCGGTCGAGTGCGACGAGTCGGCGTCCCCAACCTTCGTTGGAATAATACCTATGGGGGTATAGTTGAAGCGAGTCGAGCCGACCCTGAGGAGCCTCACCCCATGTTCTTCCGTCAGTACTATCTCGATTGCCTGTCCCACGCGAGCTACCTCATCGGTGACACGACGACGGGCCGCGCGGTGGTCGTCGACCCGCAGCGCGACATTGCCGGCTATCTCGCTGACGCCGACACGAACGGCCTGACGATCGTGAAGGTGTTGGAGACCCATTTCCACGCCGACTTCGTCTCCGGTCACCTCGAGCTCGCAGCCGCCACCGGAGCAGTCATCGGGTACGGCGCTGCCGCGTTGGGGAGGGTCGAGTTCCCGATCGAGACCTTCAGTCATGGTGACACCATCGTGCTCGGCGACGTCGTGCTCGAGGCGCGGGCGACCCCTGGGCACACGCCCGAATCGATCAGCTTCGTCATCTACCCCACCGGCATGTCGGCCGCCCCATACGGCGTCTTGACGGGCGACACGTTGTTCATCGGCGATGTCGGTCGCCCGGACCTGCTCGCCGCCGCCGGCGTCTCGAGTGACACTCTGGCCCGTCAGCTCTACCACTCCCTTCACGAGCAGCTGTTGACGTTGCCGGACGCGACCAAGGTCTACCCGGCCCACGGTTCAGGATCGGCGTGCGGGAAGAGCCTGTCGACCGACACCGTGTCCACCATCGGTGAGCAACGACGGACGAACTACGCGCTCGCTCCGATGACCGAGGACGGGTTCGTCGAGGCGGTCACCCACGGCCAGACCGTCGCTCCGCTCTACTTCTCGTTCGCTGCCAACCGAAACCGAGAGGTCCACGATCTTCTCGATGACGAGGCCGCCGTGACCGGCCTCACCATCGAGAAGGTGCTGGCCCATCAGCGTGATGGTGCGATCGTCGTGGACACTCGCGACGACATGACGTTCGCTGCTGGGCACCTGCGCGGGTCGGTGAACGTCGGTCTCGGCGGCCGCTTCGCCGAGTACGCCGGCGAGGTGATGCGCCCCGGCACACCGATCGTTCTGGTCACCGAACCCGGCGACGAGTCGGAAGCGATCACACGCTTGGCGCGTATCGGCTTCGATCGAGTCCTCGGCGCGCTCACGGCAACGGCCGAGTCATTCATCGCCCGCCCCGAACACGTCGAGGCCCTCTCACGTCTGTCAGCTGCCGCACTGGCTGACCGCATCGCCTCAGTGCCCGACCTGGTCGTGATCGACGTTCGCAACCCGAGCGAAGTCGCCCTCGGCACCGTGCCCGACGCCCGCAAGATCGGCCTGCCCAGCCTGCTGAACGCCATCGACCAACTCGACCCGACGGCGCCAACGGTCGTCTACTGCGCCGGCGGCTACCGGTCCGCCATCGCCGCCAGCTTGCTACGGTCGCTCGGCTTCGCCGACGTCTCCGACCTCGTCGGTGGTTACAGCGCGTGGGTGGCCCGGCAGGCCGCACCAGCCGGCACCGCGAACTGACGCTGACATGCGCGCCCTCCTCGCCTCCCCGCTCGGGTTCCTGATCGGGATCTCCCTCGGAGCGCTCGGCGGGGGCGGGTCCATCCTCGCCGTACCTGCGCTCGTCTACGCCGCCGGACAGTCCCCCACGCACGCAACCACGACGTCTCTCGTGATCGTCGGACTGACCGCACTCATCGGGCTCGTCCCCCACTGGCGCGCCGGTCGTGTCCGCTTCGCCGCCGGATCGATCTTCGGGCTCGCCGGCATCGGGGGTTCGCTCCTCGGCTCGCACTGGAACGCTGCCGTAGACCCGAACGTCCTCCTTCTCGCGTTCGCCGGCCTGATGCTCGTCGCCGCAATCGGCATGTGGCGCCGCAGCCACGACACACCTCCGCTCGCACCGGCCCGATCCGTCGGAGCCGCAGCCTCGACAACTCCCACTGCGAGCATGCACATCGACGCCAGCACGGTCCTCAAGGTGATGCTCGCCGGCAGCACGGTTGGTTTCCTCACCGGGTTCTTCGGCGTCGGTGGCGGGTTCGTGATCGTCCCCGGCCTTGTCCTCGCCCTGGGATTCACGATGCCCGAGGCCGTCGGCACGTCACTGCTCGTCATCTCGATCAACTCCGCGGTCGCGCTCAGCAGTCGACTGCACTCCGGATCGATCGAATGGGGAACGGTCGTCCCATTCACCGTCGCCAGCCTGCTCGGCGTCATCGTCGGCAGCCGACTCGCCAGCACCCGCGACTCGTCGTCGCTCCAGCGCTGGTTCGTCGCGCTGCTCGTCGTCGTTGCCACCTATACGGCCATTCACTCTGGGCTCGCGTTGCGATGACCCGTGCCAGACGTTTTCACCCACCACAGGAGGACAACCATGCGTTCCATCGACACGATCGTCGACCTCGCCCCTGAAACCGCCGAGGCAGCAATCCGGGCCGCCCTCGCCGAGCAAGGCTTCGGCGTCCTGACCGAGATCGACATCGCCGCCGTCTTCCACACCAAGCTCGGCGTCGACCGACCCTTCCTGAAGATCCTCGGCGCATGCAACCCCGGGTTCGCGCAACGCGCCCTGGAGTTGGACCCGACGGTCAGCCTGCTCCTGCCGTGCAACGTCGTCGTCGAGACCGTCGAGACCGGCACCAAGATCTCGGCCGTCGACCCCCTCGAGCTGATGGACGATGCAAGATTCACCGAGCTCGGCACTGCGGTCTCGACACGGCTCAGAGCAGCAATCGACGCGGTGAGCGCCGGCCACCACGCGCATCTACGATCGCTGCCGCATGGACCTTGATCTGCACGTCTCGCGTTTCGACTGGGCCGGAGGCGACGACCGCATCGGCCCCGGTGTCCGCGGCCTCGCTCAGCGCGCCGAAGCGATCGGCGTGCGGACGATGTCGTTCATGGACCACTTCTTCCAAATGGACTGGATGGCCCCGGCCGAGCACCCGATGCTGGAGGGCTACACGGCGCTCGGTTTCGTCGCGGGCTGCACCGAGCGCCTCCGGTTGCGGTTGCTGGTCACCGGGGTCACCTACCGCCACCCCGGTCTGCTGGCCAAGACCGTGACAACGCTCGACGTGCTCTCCGGCGGACGGGCCGAGCTGGGCATCGGCGCTGCATGGTACGAACGCGAGCACAAGGGGCTCGGTGTGCCGTTCCCGTCGACGAAGGAACGCTTCGAGCGGCTGGAGGAGACGCTGCAGATCTGCCTGCAGATGTGGAGCGACGACAGCGGGTCGTACCACGGCACGCACTACACGCTCGAGGAGACGCTGTGCAGCCCGCAACCGGTCAGCCGGCCGCGACCGCGCATCCTGATCGGTGGTTCCGGTGAGCGCAAGACACTGCGGTTGGTGGCTCAGTACGCCGATGCGTGCAACATCATCGCCCCGGCCGACGACATTGCGCACAAGATCGACGTGCTGCGCCGCCACTGCGACGACCTCGGCCGCGACCCGAACGAGATCGAAGTGTCGGCGATGTATCGGAACATCGACCCGGGCGCGAGCGTCGACGACGTGGTGCGGGGTGCGGAGCGGCTCGCTGCCATCGGCGTGTCGACACTCGTCACCGGTGCCATGGGTGACGACCCCGCAGGATGGCTCGAGTCGACCTTCGGCCCGGCGATGGACCGCATCAAGAACATCGAACCCAACCCGCTCTGAACGGAAGCCCTTTCGGGCGTGTCGACGGATACGGGGGGATGTCCGGATGATCTCACGGAACGCCGGTTGGCGATTCAGGAGACGGCCGTCACCCCGAAGCAACGTCGCGAACCGTTGCCGACCACGGATGTCGCCACACCCGGAGGCCTCGACCAAGCGCCTGCATCGGGACATCCACCAATCCCAGCAGCCGCGATCGGACCGAACCCGTTCGGCTCGGCACCTTCATGGCGTGTTTGCGCGTCGTTGTTCCGCGAGGAGGGCCGCGGCTGCGTGCACGACGGCCGTGACTCCGGCGACGACCGCAATAGTGGTGGCTGACTCCTTGATCTGATGAGAGAGCTCGGCGATATCGAGCGCAGCGAACGCAGCTGCAAAGAGGGCGGTCAGGCGCAGGAGCAACTTACGGCCAGTCCTCCAGGTCGCCGCCGCGAGTACGACCGAGATGATGACGGCGAGCACGACAAGCGGAGTCGATTCGAGATCGACCCCGAGGATCTCCTCGCCCGTCTCGGACACTTCCGCGCGCTCGTTGCGTTCGGCGGCCTCGGTTGTCTCGTCGTGTTCGCCCGTCTCGACAGACGCGACTGACTCGTGGTGGACGGTGCCTTCGTTGGCGACACCGATCGAGAACAGCGCCGCAGCGGCGATCAGCAGCGAGCCGACCAGCCATCGCAACCGAGCGAGTCCGGCGACGTTCACGACCGTGACCGCATACCAGCGAGCTCGACCGGTACGGACTCCGGCGTCTCAGCGACCGCGCACACCGCGTTCGGGCGGCGGCGACTCACCGGCACGACCGCGGCGGCCGCCTGCTGCAGCACGCTTCCGAAACGTGACCAGTTCGAAGATCTGATGGAGGCCGAGCGGACCAACGTTCGCTGGTCGTACATCCGGCAGCCCTCGGGGGTGGGCGAGGCCTCGGGCAATAGCCCGATCTGTTCGTAGTAGCGCAACGTCGCCGAGGTGAAGCCGCTCGCGTCAGCGACTTCTCTGATCTTCAGTCCGGTCGTCATCAAGAGCCATCATGAACCTTCGTGTCTACTCGAAGGTCAAGAGCTTTCTTGGGTCAGTCACGGGTGGACGATGACGTTGCCGCGCTTGTGGCCGCTGTCGACGAGGTGGTAGGCGTCGACGATGTGGTCGAGGTCGTAGCCGCTGTCGTGCACGACGAGGAGGTCGCCGCTGGCAACGAGGTCGAGGAGGAGCTCGATGTCCGAGACGCGTTCGGGAGCAGAGCCCGCAACCACGTTCCCGCGTGCGCGGATGTTGTCCCAGAGGCTCGCCACGGCGAGCAGGAGCACGCCCCGTTCGGCGAGGAGCCGCCGACCCGAGTCGATGGTGAGGTTGCCGACGCAGTCAAGCACCGCGTCGAAGCGGGCGTCGGAGGCGGCGAGGTCGTCCTTCGCGTAGTCGATCACGTGGTCGGCGCCGAGGCTGGTGACCAGGTCGGTGTTGGCGGCGCTGGTCACCGCGGTGACGTTCGCCCCGAAGTGCTTCGCGAGCTGCACGGCGTTGGACCCGACCGCGCCGGACGCACCGTTGACGAGCACTGCCTTGCCGGATTCGACCGACGCCTTGTCACGGAGGAAGTACAGCGCCGCGGTGCCACCGAAGAGCACCCCGGCCGCGTCGTCGAGCGACACTCCCACCGGAACATGGGCAATCCGGTCGACGCGCGCCACGACGAATTCTGCGTGGGTGCCGAGCTTCGTGCCCGTCATGCCACACACAGCCTCGCCAGGAGCAAACCCCGGGGCGCCAGTCCCGGCCACTTCCACGATGCCGCAGAAACTGCCGCCGAGGATCCGACGACGAGGCCGGGTGACGCCGAACAACAAGCGAACCAACGGCCCGAACCCGGCGGGGAACCGAGCGCCTCGGATACGGGCGTCGCCGGAGGTGACCGCGGCCGCGTGAACGCGCACGAGCACCTCGCGGCCGGCCGGATGTGGTCGTCGAACGTCGGAGACGCGCACGACCTCGGGCGGCCCGTACCGGTCAACAATTGCGGCCCGCATCAAACGAGGCGCTGCCGCTTCGCTGGTCGGGGTTCTATGTCTGTAAGTCGCCATCGCTCAGCTCACCTCTCAGGACACGGAGCCGGATGTGACGCTCACAGACTCGGGGGTTGACAAGACAGCCGGGCGGAACCCAATTCTGGCGCTTGCATCTGGCCCAACTGGCGCCAACTCTTCAATCGCCCGGACCTGTTCGAAGCGATCCAACGCGACCAACAAAGAACAGCCTTGTCAGGGTGAGTCCAGGTGTTGATCGCGATCGACATCCACCACCCCGCGAATGCGCTCCATCTCGCTCTGGATGCCGTCCTCGGTGATCGGGCGACTGCCGTACACGTTCCAGGCATTGATCGCAACGCCGATGCCCCATCCAAGGGTAGGCCAGACCGGCCACGGAAACCCCGTCTTCGCGGAGTCCGTGAATGCCCAAAGAAGCCACAGGAAGGCGTTGACGATGAAGTACACGACCAGGTGCGTCCTGAAGTCGCGTTTCTCCTTCAGTCGCTTGATCGCGAGGTTCCTCGCTTCTTGATCTTCGACCATGCAGTCAGTGTCTCTCCGGCAACCAGGTCGCCGTAGGGGCGGAAGTCCCGCGGCAGCCAGCACACCGGGCGAGCGGTGCGCGACCACCCCGCCCCTTGCGCACCCGTCCTTGGTAGCCGACTCCGTCGCCCGGCGACTCGCGACACTGATGTCGCGAGTCCCCTCTCCCGGAGAGATCATCACGCTGGCCGATCGGACCCGAGCGGAGCTACGCGTCCGCCGTGCGGCAGGGCGCGGCTACCGATCCCAATAGGGGAGGAAGGGATGCGGCGATCAGACGAGGCGAGCGATGACATTGATCGTCGTGGCGATAATCGCCACGTTGAAGAGGAACGCGAGGAGCGAGTGGCGGAGCACCGTTGCGCGAATCGCCGCGTCGGTGATGGCGGTGTCGGACACTTGGAACGTCATCCCGACTGTGAATCCGAGGTAGGCGAAGTCCCGGTAGGAAGGTTCTTGTCCGCCGGAGAACCCGACTCCACCGACCGCCGAGCCGCCGTAGTACAGGTGCGAGTAGCGGAGCACAAACATGGTGTTGACCACGAACCAGGAGATCACGACTGCCATCAGCGAGGCAGCGGTGAGCGTGGCCGCGAGTCGCGACGCTGCAGTCGACGCACGATGGAGCGCAGCGACGACCGCGAAGAGGCTCATCACGCTTGATGCGACGAGTACGTAGCGAGCGGCAGCGCGGCTGTCGTCTTCGCGGGTGGCCACCTGCGCGGTCCTCGATGCATCGAGGTGCCCGATCTCGAACCAGATCCACAGCAGCAGCAGTGCAGCGGTCGTGACCCAACCGGCGAGCATCGCGAGTTGCCATGGTGCGACGATCAACAGCGCAGTCCCTGCGAGGACGCCGGCAGCGGAGCAGGCTTCGACGCGACGACGCTCGGAGCTCACCGACAGATTCATGCCGAATCGGACCCGACGACATGTCGACGCTCGAGGCAGAAAACGGTCGATGAGACGCGGCTCGTGCAGGCAGGACGTTGTCGGCGCGCCATCGGGTCATCGTACGACCCGGGCCGAGTCTCTCTGCCCGGACCATCAGAACTCGGCGGTGCCCCATACTGAGACATGCCTGAGATCCCGCCGATCGATGCTCTGGTGCCATGGCCCCAGATCGAGACGGCTGCGTCCTCGACGCCCGAGGAGGTCCTCGACGCGCTGGGGACTCGGACAGCTGGGCTCACGGCGACGGAGGTGGCGGCACGGACCGAGGCGTTCGGGCCGAACGCTGTGCGATCCCATCATGCGAGCGTGTGGTCGGTGCTTGCTCGCCAGTTGCACAGCCCTTTGTTGTGGCTCCTGCTCGCCGCGGCGGCGGTGTCGGCAGTCGTTGGCGAACGCCTCGACGCCCTGATCATCGGGATCATCGTCGCCGCGTCGGTCGGTCTCGGGTTCGTCAACGAGTTCCGGGCCGAACGCGCCGCCGAGGCGATGCACTCCGAGATCCGCCACGAGGTCGCCGCCACCCGAGACGGCCGACCCGCGAGCGTGGAGGTCACCCACCTCGTGCCCGGCGACATCGTCCACCTCGGCATCGGAGCAATCGTCCCCGCCGACCTACGGCTCCTCACCGCGAGCAACCTCGAATGTGACGAATCGATCCTCACCGGCGAATCCGTCCCGTCGGAGAAGACTCCTCGACCGGTCCCGGGTGGGGCGCCGCTTGCCGAGTTGTCGTCGTGCCTGTTCGCTGGAGCAGTGGTGCACGAGGGCACCGCCGACGCCGTCGTCGTCGCCACCGGGGCCGCCACGCAGTTCGGACGGATCGCCGCCGGGCTGGGCGAAAGCCACCCGCAGACCGAGTTTCAACTCGGTCTCACCCGCTTCTCGGGGCTGCTCGCCAAGGTCGGTGGCGCGCTGAGCGTCACGATCTTCGCGATCAACATCGTGCTCGGCCGCCCTGTCATCGACGCTGTGCTGTTCTCGCTCGCCGTCGCCGTCGGCATCACCCCCCAACTGCTACCGGCCGTCGTGTCCACCAGCCTCGCGACGGGCTCTCGTCGACTCGCCGACAAGAAGGTGCTCGTCAAGCGGCTGGTGTGCATCGAGGACCTCGGCGACATCGACGTGTTGTTCACCGACAAGACCGGCACCCTCACCGACGGCCGGATCAGCTTCCAGCGAGCAATCACCGGTGCCGGCACCGACGGGCCCGACGTGCTCACCCTCGGACTCGTCTGCAACGAAGCCGCCGCGACCGGCGACACCGCCGTAGGCGGCAACCCCCTCGACGTCGCCCTGTGGGAAGCACCCGGTGCCGCAGCAATCCTCACCGCAGGGTACGACCGGCTCGCGATCGTCCCGTTCGATCACGAACGCCGTTGCGTGTCGGTCCTCGCCGACCACGAAGGTAGAAGGCTCCTGATCACCAAGGGAGCCCCCGAGGCGGTCTTCGATCGCTGCGCCCACGTCCCCGACTCTGCGCATCGTGTCCTCGACGGCGAGTTCGGTGCCGGCCACCGCGTCGTCGCCATCGCCACCCGTGTCGCTCCCGAACTGGACGCGCTCACCGTCGCGGACGAACACGGCCTCACCTTCGCCGGGTTCCTCGTGTTCCTCGACCAACCCAAACCATCCGCCGCCAAGTCGATCGCTCGGCTGACCGAACTCGGGATCACCGTCAAGATCGTCACCGGCGACAACCCGCTCGTCGCCGAGACCGTCTGTCGCACCCTCGGCGTCGCATCGGGCGGCACGCTCACCGGCGCCGACCTCGACAACATCGACAACACCCAACTCGCGGCAGCGGTGAACCAAGCCACGATCTTCGCCCGGGTCAGCCCGGAGCAAAAGGCACGCATTCTGCGCGCCCAACGTACCGCCGGCTCAGCCGTGGCGTTCCTCGGCGACGGCGTCAACGATGCGCTCGCCTTGCACCACGCGGATGTCGGGATCTCGGTCGACTCCGCAACCGACGTCGCCAAGGACGCCGCTGACATCATCCTGCTCGAGCGCGACCTCGACGTGCTGGCCGACGGCGTCGCCGAAGGACGGCGCATCTTCGCCAACACCATCAAGTACGTCCTCATGGGTACCTCGTCGAACTTCGGGAACATGTTCAGCGTCACCGCCGCCGCTGCGTTCTTGCCGTTCCTTCCAATGCTCCCGTTCCAGATCCTGCTCAACAACCTGCTCTACGACACCAGCCAGATGACCATCCCCACCGACCGCGTCGACGACGAACAACTCACCCGACCATCGCACTGGGACATCGGCTTCATCCGCCGATTCATGATCCGCTTCGGCCCGATCAGCTCAATCTTCGACTTCGCCACCTTCGCCACCATGCTGTGGATCTTCAACGCCACCGCACCCGAGTTCCGCTCCGGCTGGTTCGTCGAATCGCTCGCCACCCAGACCCTCATCGTGTTCGTCATCCGAACCAGACGCGTCCCGTTCCTCCGAAGCCGACCATCTCGACCGCTGATCACCTCGGTGTTCGCCGTCGTCACCATCGGCGCCGTGATCCCCCAAACTCCTCTCAATGACCCGCTCGGCTTCGCCTCTCTGCCGCCCACCTTCTTCGCCGTGCTCGTCGCTTTCGTCATCGCCTACCTGATATCGACCGAAGTCGCCAAGTACTTCTTCTACAAGACCGCTGTTCCCTCCGCTGCCCGACCCCTCGGGCGCCCGCACACCCACCGCATCCACCGCATCGCCGCCCGCTGGAGCCACCACCAACCACTACCGTCCATCAACCGATGAACCGCCCGCACGCCACCCCACGCGATGCTCGGCAACCCAGCGCACACGCGTCGAGCAATGGGCTCGTCGGTTCGCAGGCCCGGCCGAAGCAGTCACTGAGCTTGAGCCATGCAGTTCTTCTCCCGATGTGTTCCACCGCCGACATCTTTCGGCCCGACCACGGAGCACACCGACATGCAGGGATACGTGACGCGCGAGGGTGACCGCTACCACGCTGTCACGTGTGCGTCATCCGATCACTCGTCTCGGTCGGCTCCGAGCTCCACGAGACCCGTGGCAAGTCGGCGCACAGTCCGACCGAACAGCAAGCTCGACCCCACCAGCGACCACGGATCCGTGATCGACTTCCTCGCAACTCGCGACATGGCCACGGCCTGGTTCACTCACGCCCCCGCCGGGGCCGGCTGCGTCCTTTCCCGAACCGCTCGCCGACACGACCAGGGCCGATCTACGCGAGCTACGAGACGCAAATCCACACCCTGTGCACCCACGTCACGACCGACGCCTGCACGAATCCCCCAGCACCGGTCGCCGTCCTCAACCGTGCCGCCGCCAACGCGGCCGCAGACGTCGAATTGCAGTAGCTCGACAGCCATCCACCGACGGGCCATGGTACATCGCGACGCTCCTGACCGGGTGCTGCTGGCGCGACTGGCGAGCGAGGCGATCTCGTTCTTCGCCGGCCCGGACCGAACTCTGCTGCGCCGACGCGCGACACCGACCTGCGAGCTGCTCTTCGTGGCCCGCCATCACCGTCGCCGCTTCTATAGCGAACCGTGCTCACAACGAACACGCCAACACCGCTACTACCGAAGCCACCACTCGACCCCCACCCACGATGCCGGAGCAAACGCATGAGCCTCCCGAACACCTACGCACGACCTGCCTCGACTGGACTGTGACCATCGCGATGTGAGTGTTCATCGCCGCAAGCGCTCCCTTCGACGTCGTCAAACACCTGGAGCCGGCGAACTGATCACCCGCTTCGGCTACCCCGAGGACTTCATCCGGCTCATCGTCATCCTGGAGCTGCTCGCCGTCGCAGCGATCCGTTGACCGATTCACGCGGCTCAGACACCGGGCCCACGCACGCCTCGCATTCGACACCGGCGGTGCCGTACTCCCACATCAACAGTGACGGCCTCCGCTGAGGCAGAGATCGTCGACGGTCATGTGAACCTCCGGAGTTGGCGTGCGGCCCGGTCACACGAGCGTGACGAAGCCTCGGTATGGATCGAGGCGGCAGTGGGAGGGCATCGACGCAAACGGTGAAGGGTCGCTCAACAACTACAGCAAGGGCGCCGACGTGTCCTTCCTCCATCGCTATGTCGCCGGACTGCAGATCGTCGAGGCCGGATGCGGGCGCTTCCGGGTCGCGCCGATTCCCGGCGGAGGCATCACCAGCGCACGCACCGTGCCCGAAGGCACCAGCGCACAGGTCGATCTCGCCAACGGCACGAGCAGTGTGATCGGCCCTGGATCGCACAAGCGCAACTGGACCGTCGAACGCTGACCGACGCCAGATGAGGCCGCTCTTGGGCGGCCGACGACGGCGGGCAGGACGGCGCGAGAACGTGGCGGTCGTGCTCGGTGATCGGCATCGCCGCGACCGGAGTCTCGCGGTCGCAGACTGCGGCCTGGTCTACGAGTCGGTCGAGAGGAACGACGCCAGCACAGCGGCGCTTGCTGGGTCGGCTGGATAGAAGGTCTCGATCGCGAGCTCGGACAGGGTGACTTCGCGAGGGGTGCCGAACGTGGCGATCGTGGTGAACATCCGGACTGGTGTCCCGTCGACGTCGAGCACCAGCGGCATCACCACCCCGTCGACGTGTTCTGGTGCGGTGACGTCGAGGTCGTCGAACTCCTCCAGCAGCGCGGTCAGTGTGGGATCGGGGCTGTGGGCGACGAGCCGCCGCAGTCGGGCCAGAACGTGGCCTGCGTACTCGTCGAAGTTCAGCACGCGTGAGCGCAGCCCGTCGGCGTGAAGGCTGAGGCGGATCACGTTCGTCGTCGGAGTCAACAGGTGTTCGGCGACGCCGATGAGGAAGAGCGACGCTGCGGCGTTGGCGGCGACGAGGTCCCAGCGGCTGTCGACGACGATGGCCGGGTAGCGGTGGGCACTGACGACGAGGTCGACCAGATCGCGGACCTCCCCGGTGGGGGCGTGGTAGGAGGACTGCTGATAGGTCGGCGCGTGACCCGCGGCGAGCAGAATCGTGTTGCGGTCCCGTAGTGGGACGTCGAGGTGCTCGCACAGGTGGAGCACCATCTCCGGGCTCGGTCGGCTGCGGCCGGTCTCCACGTAGCTCAGGTGCTTGGCCGAGACCCCGGACGCCATGGCCAGGTCGAGTTGGCTGAACCGCCGGCGGGCGCGCCACTCTCGCAACATCATCCCCGCGGCGTCTCGACGTCCCATCGGTGTCCACGCTACGGAACCGCGGGAGGTACGACCATCACCTCACAGGTGATCGACTCGCGCCCTCCTCGGCCCGACGATCCTGGCCATGCACACCGACACCATCGTCTCGAGGTTGCGCGCGATGCAGCCGCTCAGGGATCTCCAACGCATCAACGCTGCGTTCTCCGGGCTGACCGGTCTGGCGATGGCGGCCTCCAGCGGATGGCTGAGCCAGCAGATCGACCTACCACGGTCGATCGTCGCATCGCTCGGCGTCGGCCTCGTCGGCTGGTCCGCGCTGCTGGTCGCGCTCGCCGTGCGACCGGCCCAGCGACTCGTGCGTGCGAGCACTCTCGTCGCGAACTGGTGATGCCTCGTGGGTGCTCGGAACCGTTGCACTGATCCAGCTGCGCGACCCGACCATTATCGGCACGACCTTCGCGGCCGTCGCCGCAGCAGTGGTCGCCGGGTTCTCGGTTGCGGGCTTCGCGCTCGCAGGCCGAGCACGGCGTCATTCGCTCGGCGACCGGACCGAGCTCCTGTTCCGCAGCGTCACCGTCGAAGCACCCGTGGCAACTGCCTGGCAGATGGTGCTCGATGCCGACCTCTACGCACGCCTTGCACCCAACCTCACCGAGATCACGGTGGCACCAGATGACTGCGCCGCGCACCTACACCGACACCCGTCGGACGACGCGATGAGCGGGGTGATCAGCCGCTACGCCGATGCGTGGCGTCGCGGCGACATCGCCGAGATGATCAACTGCTACGGCGACGACGTCATCGTCCACTACGGCGGCACGAGCACCTACGCCGGCACCCACCACGGACGCGACCAGCTCGTCCTACTGCTCGTCGAGACAGCGCAACGAAGCGGCCGACAGCTCATCACGATCGACCAGATTGACGACCACGACACGCACGGTGCCCTGTTCGTCACGGAGACCATGATGATCGACAGCACCGTGATCACGCTTGCACGAGCCCTGCGCTACCACACCGCCGACGACCGGATCAGCGAGTGCTGGCTCTACGACCACGACCAACACCTCGTCGACCGAGCCTGGTCGAACCCGCTCGGGGAGACACCGGCATGAGGATCGGAGTCATGACGCACGCCACTGACCACACGATCGAGCCGGCCAAGCTCGCCGCCGCATCGAACGGTGGCCCGTTTGCCGGTGTTCCGTTCGCGGTGGTGTCTCCTGCCGGCCCGGGCGCAGCCAGTCATCGGCGCACCATCAATCCACTCTCGCTGCACGGACACCGATCGATCAGCTGAGTCGCTGGTCGAGGTGGATGAGGACGTCGTCGCCGTCGGTCTTGCCGATGGCCTTCCGGATGGCGGAGGCTATGGGGAGCTTGTGGGTGCCGTCGCCGAGCGCCATGAAGGCCCCCCGGAACGCGACACCGTCGACGGTGCCGGAGACCTTGACCAACCCACGGGTACCGAACACCGAGGCCGAATCAGGCAACTGGACGCAGGTCCATGTGTCGCCGTCGCGCACCCGACCCAAGGTGGCGGTGAAGGTGATGTCGAGCGGGCCCACGGTGGGCTTCTTCACAGCGAGTTCTCCTCTCCCGTTCCGTCCGCGTCAGCTGAACGGCCCAATGATTGCACCGGTCGCGACGAGCTTGAACAGCCAATCGAACCCGTGATGTGCCGCCCGTCGTGCTGGGACACCCTCATGGAGCATTGAACCGGTGAGCAGCACCACCAGGATCGTCCACAACGACAGCCCGAGCAGCGATTCGCCCTGGGCGGCCATCCGGGCTCCAGGGCGGCGCGTTGCTTGACGTTGCCCGCCAGGTCTTCCTCGGATCGGGCTTTGCCAGCGCCACTCGATCGGCAACATCGGGCGCTATCGGCGATCGAGGGCGGCGACCGCCGATGCTGGTGCTACCAGACGGAAGGCATCCTCGAGAATCCCGGCGAGCTCGTCCCAGTCGACCGGTTCGTCGGCTGAGGTGTCGAGGTATATGCCAAGCCAGGTCGAGAACGTGCCCCGCGCAGAGGTGGGCGGCCTGAAGAACCGGCCAGGCTCGCTGCCGACGAGGGCATCCTGCACGCCAGGCGGTGCAGGGCACCAGAGCGAGACGCGGTCGTCGTTGTGATGGTCGTGGAAGTAACAGATCGGCCTCTTGTCCCGCACGAAGAAGCAAGTCGCCCCATGGCTCAGACGCTCGGTTACCTCCGGGAGCGCGAGCACGATCTCGCGGACCCGCTCGAGAACGTTCGCTCGCACCGTTCGAGCCTCGCGCGCAGAGTCGATCCGTGGTTGCAGGCCTCCGGACCGGGGACAGGGTGACCAGGATCGACAGCGACTACTCGTCCTTCGTAGACGGGTCAGGGGCGACGAAGGCGATTCCTTCGCGGAGAAGCGAGCGCCAACGTCGACGGTCACGTCGCGGGATCGACACCCACTCGCGAAACACCTTGCCGGCCGGTGCGAATGCTTGGCCGGTGCCCTGCGCGATGAGCATGTCCACACGGGCTCGCGGGAGCTTCACCACCAATCCCGAACCCTTGAAGTCGACGAGGCCGAGGAACTCGCCGGCGACGCGGGCGCAGCGGCCGCCCATGATCGTGCCCTCCTCGATTCGGGGATCCTCGATGCGAAGCTCGTCGATGAGCTCCCAGAACACGTCCTCGTCGGTGGTTGCCATGGGTCATCCCTTCGCGTTCGGTGCACTGATCGGCGCGCAGGTGGTGGGCTCTGTGTGGCGCGGGGACGTGCTTCGTTCGTCGAGCAGGGCGAGCGAGGCTCGGTCGAACCCGGAGGTCATGGCGGTGTACTACCTCGCAGCGAGTCGATCGCGGAGCACTTCGACCCCGGGACCGCTGAGCTCGCCGAGTGATTGGCGGCGGCCCCAGAGTGCGTGCGCAAGCGGGAGCGCCGGCCCCGTGATCTCCTGCCCGTCGCCCCAGCTCCAGTCGAGGTCGGTCGCGACGCATCGGAGTCCCGTTCAGCAGCTTGACGGCGTTGACCATCTTGGCCATGCCGCCCTTGGTCGCCATGGCCAGTGAGTTCTCCACCGACGCCGGGCGGCGACTCGTAGGCGATGCCGAGCGGGAGGAACATGTCACGCCGATGGATCACCAGATCGTTGAGCGGCGCCTCGAACCCCATTCCGGGCGGCTTGAACTCACTCGCGGCGTTCTCGCGCAGGTCGGCGACGATCGCGTCGGTGCCGGCGGCCGCGAGGGGAGCGACGCAACGACTGTTCACCTTCCCGAGGTCGCCGCGGGCCCGCAACATCTGGGCCATCCCGTGGGCGAGGGAGTAGTTCCAGCCCTGGGTGAGGTGGGCCGCGACCTCCTGCACCGTCCAGGCGTCGCAACAGCTCTGGGTTGCCCATTGGTCGGGCGTCAACGTCGCGAGTGTGTCCGCGATTGTCAGCCGCTCGGATTCGATGGCAGCGAGGAGATCCATCTGTGCTCGTTCCTGCGGGTTCGACGGTGCGATGAGGCTACGAACGAATTGATGCCAAAATCTGTCACCTATGGCGAGTAGCCTGAACCAGTGGCGAACGTCGGAGCGTCAACGACGAGCTGCTGGCCATGATGCGCCGACGGGCCGACTGGCGAGTCGAAGATCTGGCCGCAGAGCTCGCGGTCTCGAAGCGCACCGTCATGCGCGACCTCTCACGCCTGCGCGACCGAGGATTCGACATCTCGTCGATGTCGGGACCCGGCGGAGGCGTCCATCTCGAGCCGACCTCGGTGATGGTGACCTCGCAGCTCACCGGTGACGAGGTCGTCGCCCTGATCCTGTCGGTGGCGATCTCGCAAGCCACCCCCTTCATGCCGTTCGCTGACGGCGCCGAACGAGCGCTCGCGAAGATCCAAGCGGCGCTGCCCAGAGAGCGCGCCGTGGAGCTCCAACGATTCATGCAACGCGTCCTTGTCGGGGAGCCGGCCCCGAGGTCCGCCCACCGTGACGCCACCGGATCCACAAGGACCTCGTGAGTCGATTCGAACGGGCGTTTACGGCCAACCAGCTGCTCGGCTTCGGCTACGTCGATCGTGAGGGCGCGACGACGCAGCGCCGCGTCGAACCGCACGGACTCCTCCTGCGAACACCGCTCTGGTACATCATCGCCTGGGACCCCGAAAGGGACGCCGCCAGGCTGTTCCGGGCCGATCGGATCGCCAGGCCACGGGTACTCGGAACGACCTTCGCTCCCCCGGCCCCACGAGCTGGTGACCGGCGGCTGCCCCGACGGACTACCCGCCGGCTGGCCGTCCTCCACCTCGGGATGAGGCTGGGTGGCCGCGCGCTCGGGCTGAGGTTGACGGCCAGGGATCCTCCCCTACTTTCGCCGGTCACATCAGTGTGACGAAGCCTCGGTATGGATCGAGACGGCTGTCGGCCGGATCGAGCTCGGTGACCAACATGTCGATCGCCGCCCAGTCCAGGCAGACGACGTTGGCTCGCCGTCCGAGCTTCGACGAGTCGACCGCGAGCACGATCTCCTCGGCGCCGTCGGCGATCGCCCGCTTCACCTCCGCCTCCTCCAACACGAGTTCGGTCGCGCCGAGTGCGGCATCGAGCCCCGCGCAGGACATGATGAAGCGACTGGTGACCAGCTGACGCGCTGTCCAGCTGGCGAGTGCGCCGATCAGGCTGCCCGTGCGTGGCTCGAGCATCCCGCCGGTCAGCAACGGGGTGACGCCCGCGCGGCCCTGCAGGGCATGGAACGTGTCCGGGCCGTTGGTGAGCACCGTCAGATTGCGAGCACCACTGAGCGCCGCTGCGGCGCGGATGACGGTGGACGACGCGTCGAACGCGACCGTGCCAGTGGTGGGGATGAGGCGAGCGAGCTTGGCGGCGATCTGCCCCTTGGCGCGCGAGCGGGACTGCTTGCGCTCGGCGAACGTCTCCGGGCCGAGCGGAAGGGCTCCGCCCCGGACCCGGCGGGCGACACCGCGCTCTTCGAGCTCGACGAGATCACGACGGATCGTCATCTCGCTGACGTCGAGCTCGACGGCCGCATCGGCGATCGTGATCGATCCGCGCTGGGCGAGCCGTTCGGCCAATAGGACCAGTCGTGCCTCGCCGACGAGGCTCGTCGGGGTCGCGCTCATTCGCTCGAAACCTCCTGCAGCTCGTTGACGCCGTCATGATAGCAGTTGTAGCATTTCACAGAAATTCACACCACGTGGAGATTTCATGACAGCCCTCGCCGCATCCGCCGCTCCATCGATCACACGCTCGAGCGGGTGAGCGCATGACTCCGATCCACACGTTCGACGACGCTCGCGAGCGGTCGAGCAGGGAGCTACCGTCCACCGAGGCCGCCGCAGCACTCGTCGCGAACCTCACCGAGTACGAGAGGCTGTGGTGCCTCGACGGTGACGCCCCCACATGGGCGGGCCTCAAGTTCCTGTCCGACGACGGCTACCACAAGTCGGCGTTCGTCGGCGCCGAGCTCGATCGCATCGGCTTCCCGGGGATCCGCTTCTCCGACGGGCCCCGGGGCGCGGTGGTCGGCAACGCGACCGCGTTCCCGGTGCCGATGGCTCGGGGCGCCACCTGGGACCTCGATCTCGAGGAGCGCATCGGCGACGCGATCGGCCGCGAGCTGCGCGCCGTCGGCGCCAACCTCACCGGCGCGGTGTGCATCAACCTGCTGCGTCACCCGGCGTGGGGACGCGCCCAGGAGACCTACGGCGAGGACCCCTACCACGTCGGCGAGTTCGGCGCCGCGCTCACCCGCGGCCTGCAGCGCCACGTGATGGCGTGCGTGAAGCACTTCGCGTGCAACTCGATGGAGAACGCCCGCTTCAGCGTCGACATCGAGGTCGACGACGTCGCCCTGCACGAGGTCTTCCTCCCACACTTCAAGCGGGTCGTCGACGAAGGCGTCGCGTCGGTGATGTCCGCCTACAACAGCGTCAACGGCGAGTGGTGCGGCCAGAGCCACCAGCTCCTCACCGACGTGCTGCGCGACGAGTGGGGCTTCGAGGGCTTCGTGATCAGCGACTGGATCCTCGGCCTGCGCGATGCGGCCACCTCGGTCACGGCCGGACTCGACATCGAGATGCCGTACCGCATGGTCCGCCACCAGCACCTCCCGGCGGCGATCGAACGCGGCGAGGTCACCTGGGCCGACATCGACCGCAGCGTCACGCGTGTGATCTCCACGCTGCTCCGCTTCGACGGGATCCTGTCCGCACCGGCACCCACTGCAGCCGTCCTCGGCGTCACCCGAGCACCGAGCGCTGGCACGAGAGGCCGCCGCTCGATCCGTGCTGCTCCTGCGCAACGAGACCGTCGACGGCTCATCCGGTCCTCCCGCTGGATCCTGCGCAGCGCGTCGCAGTGATCGGCCGGCTCGCCGACACCGTCAACATCGGCGACGGTGGCTCCAGCGATGTGTGGGACCTGTCCTGTCGCACGGTGCTCGACGGGCTCCGCGGCGCGATCACGGACGTCGTGCACGACGACGGCTCCGACCTCGGCCGCGCCACAGAAGCAGCCGCTTCGGCTGACGTCGCCCTCGTCGTCGTCGGCTACACCTACCTCGACGAAGGCGAGTACATCGGCGAGACCGATGCGTCGCTGATATCGCTGTTCCCGCCCGGCGACGAGCCCGACGTGGTCGACCGCTTCCAGGCGCAGCCTCGAGCTGGTGGTGCCCACGACGAAGCCAGAGCACCTCGCTGACCGGCCGCGGATGTTCAGCCGCGGCGGCGACCGCAGCTCACTGCGCCTGCTGGCCCGACGACGTCGAACTCATCCGGGCGGTTGCGGCGGCCAACGCACGCACCGTCGTCGTGATCCAGGCCGGCAGCGCGGTCATCACCACCGAGTGGGCCGACGCGGTACCCGCGGTGGTCCAGGCCTGGTACGGCGGCGCCGAAGCCGGTCCGGGTCTGGCCGACGTGCTCGTCGGCTCCGTCAACCCGTCGGCTCGGCTGCCGTTCACCGTCCCCGTCGACGAGGCCGACCTGCCTGCGTTCGACAGCGACGCGACCACGTTCACCTACGACCGATGGCATGGCTGGTGGCGAGCCGCCCGCGGTGGCATCCGCGCCGGCGCACCCGTTCGGCTTCGGTCTGTCGTACACGACGTTCGCCATCGGCGACGTCACCGCCTCTGTGGACGGTTCGACGATCGTCGTGCGCGGCACCGTGTCCAATACCGGCAGCCGCGACGGCGGCGACGTGGTGCAGGTCTATGCAGAGCTCCCGGACCCTGACGCACCAGCCCGACTGATCGGGTTCGCACGGGTCGAGGTCCCTGCCCGCGGACGGACTCCGTTCGAGATCACGGTGCCGACCGACCGGCTCGCCGCTCGCGACCGCGCTCAGCGAGGGTGGCGTACGCCGGAGGGACGGCACGTCATCACAACCTGCCGCTTCGCCGGTGATCCGACAGCCAGGACGGTCGAGCTGTCGTTGTGACACCACTCGCACCACTGCTCCCGGCTTTCGGCCCGGATCAGACTGTTGCGGCGAGACTGTCCTTCCGTGACCGAGTCGGTCGACCTGCGCGTAGCTCCGGAGCCCACCACGGCAGCTGGCGCATCGCGCGCTCGACCACTCGGAAGGAAACCCTGGAACGTTCACCGAGTCCGGTTGCCAGCACCTGCGAAGGTTCGCCACCGCTGCAGCCAGCACCCTCCGACCACCGTCACGCCGTCCTCAGAAGAACGAGCACGTCGGTCGCCGACAGCCGCTGCGGTCGCTCCAGCGGCGGACGCGACGACACGAAACTCGTCGGGTTCTCGCCCAGATTCGGCACGCACACCTCGCCCCAATGACAAGTACACTTGACTTATAGACAAGCATACTTTACTCTCATGGTATGACACGATCCGATGACAAGCGCGAGAGCCGCAGCGACATGATCCGCGCCCGTGCCGCGTTTCTTGACTGGCTGCCGGCCCTCATCGCCCTGGTAGTGGTCAGCCTGATCCAAGAGCTTGGCCTGTTCGGCTCGGACCACACGTGGAAGCTTTTCTGGTCATTGATCAACCTCGTGCCGGCACTTTGGATCGTGCGGGCGGTGGTCAGAGCCTTGCGGCGCGCCGATGAGTACCAACGTCGCCGTCAGCTCGAGGCGATGGCGATCGGATTCGGCGTGATGATGATGGCGATCTTCACGGTGGGTCTCCTCCACGCCGCCGGGGTGGGTGATCCCAGCCAGCTGGTGCAGATCAGCTTCATCGGGTCAACCCTCGTCTGGGTCGGAGCGCAGTTGTGGTTTCAGACCCAACGGGTCCGATGAAGAACCGGCTCAGAGAGCTACGGGCGGCGCGGCGATGGACTCAGGCCGATCTGGCCGACCGTCTCGTCGTTTCCCGTCAGACCGTCTACGCGATCGAAACAGGTCGCTACGACCCGAGCCTGCCACTCGCCTTCAAGATCGCCTCCGTCTTTTCCGAACGGATCGAGGACCTGTTCTTCCCGACCGAGAATGAAAGCGGAGACTGAACCCACCGGGGACGCCCGACACACTGCTGCGATGGCACCGACGACTTGTCGCACGTCGCTGGACGCGGCCACACAGACGACGTGGCGGACGCCAACCGACAACCGCGGAGGTTCGCGAGTCCTCGGCCAGGCTGACCGACTCGCACCGCCGGCACAGGTAGCCGTACACCTCCACCAGAGCGGTTCGAGGCAGTATTCGCGCATCTCGGGGCGAAACCGGTCCCGAACTCGGCGGAATCGCTGCGAGGTGCGCGTCTTCGTGGCCTGAAGTGTGCGCGTTGAGTGTTGACTTGCTTGTCCTGGACGGCGGCGGCTGCTGCGGAACGGACGATGAGCACCTCCGTCACGGGTACTCGGCACTGACGAGCGAAACGCTCGAGCCGTGCGTGACCTCGCACGCTCGTCCATGCCCTTCTGCGACGAACTCGGCATCACGACGCATGACGCGACCGCTGGCCAGGTGGTCCTAGCGATCGACTGGTCACCCGAGCACTGCACCGTCAACGGTGCGATGCACGGAGGCGTCTTGATGTCGCTCGCCGACTCCGCGGGAGCGACGCGGCGCCTTCCTCAACCTCCCGGAAGGCGCCGCGGGCACGTCCACCATCCAGTCCTCGACCAACCTCGTCTCCTCAGTCCGCGACGGTCAGGTCACGGCAACTGCAACGCCGCTCCACATCGGGCGGACGACCATCGTGGTCGTCACCGAGCTTCACAACAACGGCCGTCTGGTCGCGATCACCACGCAGACCCAGACCGTGCTGAACCCGTCGAAACACCAAAGCTGACGAACACCGTGACGAGATGTCGGTCACCGCGGGTCCAGTCGAGATCGTTGCCACTGATCCGGGCTCCTTGGCGTCAACCGTTGCGGAAGCACCGGGGCATTCAGTGCAGCGTGACCAGCAGCTCGTCGAGCTGACCGAACGTCTCCTGCGTCGCATCCGCCGCGCCGGTACCCGCTGCGTCGAGCGCTTCCTTCGAGGGATACAGCTCGCTCATGACGAGCAGCGTCCGGCCGTCCTTCTCCTCGAACGTCACGGTGGTGACGGAGCCGTTCTCTCCGCCTTCCTCGTTCGTCCAGACGATGCGCGAGGGCGGCGTGACTTCGATGTACCGGCCGAAGAAGTCCATGCCGTCGCCGAAGTTGAGCCGATATGTGCCCCCGGTTCGCACGTCCATCTCGCAGGAGTACAGCTTCATGCCCATCGACTTCGGCACCCACCACCGCTGGAACAGCTCGGGCTTCGACCAGGCCTCGAACACCAGCCGCGCCGGCGTGTCGAATAAGCGCGTGACGACGAGCTCGCGGTCAGATCTCCGTTCCACGGTCGTGCGTTTCGTGGCCGCGGCCTCGCTACTCCTGGCGTCCATCCAGCTTCTCCTTCCGTTTCAATTCTTCGACGACCTTGTCCAGCTCGCGGAACCGCGCGTCCCAGAGCTGGTGGTACGTGTCGATCCAAGCCACCACCTCGTCCAGTCGGCGCGCGCCGATCCGGCACTTGCGCACCCGGCCGACCTTTTCCGTGATGACGAGCCCCGCCTCCTCGAGCACGCCGACGTGCTTCCTCATGCCCGTAAGGGTCATGTCGAACTTCTCGGCGAGGTCCGTGATCGAGGACTCGGCACGTCCCAGCTGTTCCAGCACGCCGCGCCGGGTGCCGTCCGCAAGCGCGGCGAACGGGGCATCAAGGCGGGCAGCGGTATACTGAACCATATAGTTCAGTATGAAACCACACACTTCGAAGCGGTGCAAGCGTGACTTCGAAGCTGCGGGCGCTCGGGCTCCAGCCCGAACAGGTGCCTGCCGTGTTGTACAGCTGTTGTATGGTCCGGAAGTGTCTGGCGTCATTCGCCTGAGCTGGAGCCCGTTAGGCGCAGATCTCCGTCCTCGGGTACCGAGCAGCACGGGTGAGGCTGGCGTGGGGGAAGCGTGCCTCGTGGCACAACGAGGAGGAGCCGGACCGTGACCGATGTTGCAGCGATGACGAAGGCCGAGCGGGTGACGCTGCTCGCCGAGCTCGAGGGCCTGACCGACGACCAGTGGTCGACGATGACGGTGTGCGCGCCGTGGACGGTGCGCCACCTCGTGGCCCACATGACGGCGCTCGGGAACCAGACGGTGCCGCATTTCATGACCGGGCTGATCGGCAGCGGGTTCAGCTTCGACAAGCTCGTGAACAAGGACCTGGCCCGGTTCAACCTGGGATCGAACGCCGACGTGCTCGCCCGGTTCGCCAAGACCGTCGAGCACCCGACGTCGGTGCCCGGTCTGAAGTACGTGTCACTCGGCGAGATCATGTGCCACGGCGAGGACATCCGCCGGGCGATCGGCAGGAAGGGCGATCACCCCACCGAAAACCTCGTGCTCCTTGCCGACCGGTACCGCAGGAGCGGCGCGCCGCTCAACGGCAAGAAGCGGGTGGCCGGTCTGCGGCTGCGCGCTACCGACGTCGATTGGACGTTCGGCGACGGACCCGAGGTGGCCGGGCCGGCGATGGACCTGATCCTCGCCACCTCCGGTCGCGGAGGTGCCCTCGACAGCTGCACCGGCGACGGCGTGGCCACCTTGCTCTCGCGCTGCTGAGGCACGGCTCACCGACCGTCACGCTGCAGGTAACCGTCGAGCGACTCACCGTCTCGATCGAATCAGAGCTCGCCAACGCCGTCCGCGAGGCCGCCGAGGCTGACCAGCAGAACGTGTCCGCATGGCTCGCCGACGCTGCCCGTCGCCAGCTCGCGACCCGAGGCCTCCGAGACGTCGTCGCTGCGTGGGAACGCGAGCACGGCGCGTTCAGCGATGAAGAACTCGAAGCCGCCCGCGCCCTCGTCGACGGATGACCGCACTCGTCCTCGACACCGGCGCGCTCGATCGCGGCTGGATCGCAACGACCGCTCGGTCTGGGCGATGCTCCGCAACGCGGCCGATGACTCCGCTCAGGTGTCCGTGCCTGCCGGCGTCATCGCACAGGCATGGCGCGACGGAAGCCGCCAGGTACTCCTTGCACGGGCGCTGGCCCACTGCGACGAGGTCCCACTCGAGGGAGCGCTGACACGCGCGACCGGCTTGTTGTGCGGCCGTGCCGGCACGCCCGAGATCGTCGATGCTTCCGCTGCGCTGATCGCCGCCGCTCGATCGCAATCCGGCCCAACCGCCCTCGTCACCTCCGACCCCACCGACCTCCGACACCTGCTCCGGACGCTCGGCGCGTCGGTCCGCCTCGTCACCATCTGACGACCAGCCATCAATCCCGCCGCGACTTCCGAGCACCCGACTCGGTCTTCGAGTCCCTGGGTGTAGATGGACCCGAGCGCGTCGTGGGATGCGCTGTGGTGCCTCGACGAGGTCCGAGCCGGCCGCCGCTGTTCAGCGGCGAACCTGACTGAGCCTCGGCGAGCCTCGCCAGGCGACGGTCGTCGAGTTCACGGCCATCGCGCAGGCCTCTGGTCAAGGAACAGCGCAGAGGAGCGCGAGGTGTGCACCTACGTGGATCTCACGCGTCGTGCGCTTGCCAAGCGGTTGCGATCGGCAGACGGAGGGCGGAGCGATGCTCGCCGCTGTGGTGGATCATGACCCTCGCGATTCGCACGCGTTCCTCGCCCATGATGCTGGGGACCGGCCCGCCGTCGAGCCGCTCGACTGCACCGGGCTCTCTTTGGTGGCGGGGGCCCGAACCACACACGTTGGCTGCAACGCTCGTGCTGACCCGGCGACAGGTCTGTGTTCCAGTGGAGCCGGTTGGACTGGACGTAAGGCGGGCGGATGCCGGCGCGATCTCCAGCGGACTGGAACAGCTCAGGTCGCGAAGCTTGAAATCCTCAGACGAGAACTCAAGGTTAGTTCCATCATGATTGACGAAGATCGGGCGCCGTCCGCATGGCTTGAAATCACCTCGATCAAACTCAAGGTTGGACGTGCCATCCTGCAACTGATCACTACGGGCTTCTCGCAGAACCCCTGATCAACCTGTCGCCCTACTTCGAGGCGCGCTCAGATCAGTACCGGTACCTGCTGCGCGAGGTCAGCACCCGCGGCGCCTGGGACGAATGGATCGGCTTCTTCTGCCACGCGATCGCCGAGCAGGCCTCCGATGCGGAAGCGCGGATCCGAGCGTTGCTCGCCTGGCGGGACTCCACCCTCGCGATGCTGCGCGCAAGGCGAGTCAAGGGCGTCGCCATCGCCGTGACCGAGAAGCTCATCGAGCACCCAACCGTCACGGTCAAGAACATCGCCGACAGCAACAGCGTCAGCGTCCAAGCGGCGAACAACGCCGTGACCCGTCTCGTCGACTTCGGGGTGCTCGCTGAGATCACAGGCCGGAGCTACAACCGGGTGTTCAGCGCCCCCGCAGTGTTCGACATCCTCTTCCGGACGGGCAGCGCCGGCCAGACGCCACAGGCAGCGACGGTGCCGGACGACTCTGATGGATCCGGTTCGATGCGCTGCGTGCCACGCTCGTGCCGGAAACTCAGGACCCGGATCGTTGGTCGGTTCCCGACCGTCACGAGCGCTCGGGTTCGGGCATCGCGACGTGTCCGGTCCGACCGGCGTCGGGGACAGACCGAGCTACGGAGCGGAGCGAATCCTGTCGGCATCGAGCTGCCGCACCCAGCGGCGTTGCCATGGGGTTTCGACTGCACGAGGGTGGTAGGCGGCCCGCACCCAATCGACGGCACCGGCCGGTTCGATCCCGGCGATCACTGCCAACGCTGCGATGGCGCACCCGGTGCGGCCACGTCCACCTCCGCAGGCGATCTCGACGCGCTCGTCGGCGCAGCGGTCGAACGCCTCGGTCAGAGAAGCGAACGCTTTTCGCTCATCTGATGGAAGGCGGAAGTCCGGCCAATGGATCCACGCAGACGGCCACGATGAGGGCGGCGGCGGCTTCGCCAACAGATAGAGCCCGAACTCCGGCTCCACCGCAACAACGCGGGCGCGGCGAAGGCCCCGGCCACGCACGGAGCGCCCGTCAGGGAACTCGACAACTCCGCTTCCCGACGGCCAACGATGAACCTCCACCCAGCCATCTTCGCGAAAGAACGCGTCGTGGACCCACCGTCGCACGCGTGCTACACTGTCGGTGTGGCCGAGGTGATCACCCAACGAGAACTCCGCAACGACAGCGGCGAGATCATGCGCCGACTCGACCACGGCGAGGCATTCGTAGTCACCCGCAACGGCGTCCCCGTCGGGGAGTTGATCCCGGTTCGCCGCCGCCGATTCGTCGCCCGCGAGACGGTGGTCGCCGCGTTCGCACACGCGCCCTCCATCGACTTTGCTCGCCTTCGTGACGACCTAGATCGCCACGCCCCGCAGGACATCGAGCCTCATGTCTGAGCGACGCCACCCACAAGGGCTGCTCGACACGTCGGTCGTCGTCGACCTCGACGAGATCGATGCTGATCGGCTACCGATCGAGATCGCCGTGAGCGCGATCACGATGGCCGAGCTCGCAGCTGGCCCTCACGCAACGTCCGATCCCGATGAACGTGCCCGCCGTCAGGACCGGCTACAGAGGACGGAAGCGACCTTCGAGCCGTTCCCGTTCGATGCCGACGCGGCCCGCGCCTACGGGCTCGTCTATGCCGCTGTCGTCGCCGCCGGCCGCAAAGCGCGCGGTGCTCGGGCCGTCGACTTGTTGATCGCGGCGACCGCGAGCGCCGCAAGGCTTCCGCTGTACACCCGCAATCCGGCCGACTTCAAAGCCCTCGAGAACCTCGTCGAGATCGTCACAGTCTGATCCGACGATCCCTCGTTGCACGCGCCGCATCGCGCCGGTTCTGTGCGGCCAGCGAGGACGTCTTGCGCTGCGATTACGAGCGGCCATCCGACGCCGGTCCGGCGATCACAAGTGCTCGTCGACACCGTCGCACGCACTCACCTCGAGACCGAGCGGCGGCTCCTCGTCGCACTCAACCTTCGACAGACCGCAACGCTTGCATCCCTCCTTCGGACGCTCGCCCTTCACCTCGGCGACGACGACACTCCACTTCGCCCGATGATGGCCCGCGACGCCCCGGCCAGCCCGGCCACATCGAGCATTGGGATCGCTGCCCGTCGCACGCGACCCGCTCCGAACGAGCGCTCGTGACCGCGCTCCCAGGCCGGCACAAAAGGCCGCTGACCTTCGGCCCTTCGCGTTGAGCGAAGTGTGCGCCACCGAGCCAGGCGGTAGGGCACCGCTCCGATGCGGCGTTCGGATCGGATCAGCGGTCAGTCAGGCCGGGTCGATCTGGTCGCGCGTTCTCCAGCAGTGCACTGCTCCGCGGACACGTCGCCGGCGTTGCCGTCAGTCGTTCGGGTCGGGCATCGCGGATTGAGTGCCAACGTGGCGATGGCCGGTGCGGACTGGTAGGCATGAACCGACGAACCCGGCAATCACATCGTTCGTTGAGGAACTGGCGGCTGACCCCACGACGCGAGGAATTCTGCTCGTCGGTTCCCAAGCACGGGGAACGGCCGGACAGCGACGCGGATCTCATCATCATCGGCGACCAGACCTGATTCGTGATGGGCATCGCGGACTGCGACGGGCAAGAGTTCGAGGTGGTGCACATGAGTGAAGCAACCGTGATGGCCTACTTTTCGGAGAACCGAGACAATGCCGCCGACGGGTGGCCGTCGGCCAAGATCTTGTACGACTCCGACGGCTCGCTGGCCCGAATTCAGGATCACGTCGCTGCCATTTTGGCTCAAGGCAAGCCACCGCTCGACGCCACCCGAGCCCACTATTTGAGGGCAGCTTCGCAGGACCGATTTCGGGCTGCGGCTGGCTTGGCAACGAACAACGACGCCGCGGCGCCCTTGTTGCTCTTCGAACGCGTGTTGGAGCTGGTCGGCACGTTCTTTCACGTTCGACAACTTTGGGCACCGCCCACAAAGCGACGCCTCGACGCCATCGCCCCCATCAGCCCCGATTTGCACGCCTTGCTCATTCGGATCTTTTGTGCCGACGACTCCACCACCGAAGAGCTACGCCTGGCGCACCTCGCCCTCCCGCTGGTGTTCGACCCGCCATCGTAGACAACCAGCAATCGTCGCCACGGTGTGTCCAACCCGGGACCGTTCGACCGATGGCACACCGGGATCGACCACGTTCCCCGATTCGGGTAGTCCGGACGCCGCGTGGGTTCACGAGCGGGACTGTCCGGAAGTTTGTGTAAACGGCGTGATCTGAGGGTCCGCGACTGAGGGTCGTGGGCTGGAGAGGATCACATTCCGATGACCACAACAACTTCTGCTCTGGTTCCGTCGTCGAGCCGTCCGCCGGCGACGCGTAGCGTTCCGTTGGTGGGTGACGAGCCGGCGATGCGCGAGTGGGCCGAAGCCCTCGTTGCTCAGGCCCGCACGAGCGGTGTCGAACTCACCGGCGACGGCGGGTTGCTCACCGCATTGGTTCGCCAGGTGTTGCAGACCGGCTTGAACGTTGAGCTGGCCGATCAGCTCGGCTATGACAAACACGCCATCGAGGGCCGCGGGACCGGCAACAGCCGCAACGGGTCGTACCCGAAGACAGTCACGACGGAGATCGGCAAGGTCACCATCGATATGCCCCGGGACCGCAACGGCACTTTCGACCCGGTCACCGTCCCGAAGCATCAACGTCGTCTCGACGGGCTGAACACCAACGTCATTTCGCTGTACGCGAAAGGCATGTCGACCGGCGACATCCAGGCCTATCTGTCCGACGCCTATGGGACCGACATCTCCCGAGACACCATCTCGAGGATCACCGACGCCATCGTGGAAGACATGGTGGCCTGGCAGAACCGGCCGCTCGACCGCGCTTGGTTTCCAGTGGTCGTTGCGAATCAGACGGTCGGTGGGTCTGCCATCCATCGTCGCATGAGCTGCGCTGGCGTGCGGTCCCCGAGACAGAAGCGCGGTCGATGGTTGAGTTCGGCTGCGACGGCGGCCAGGTGAGCAGGGCCATGTCGGGAGAGATCGGTGCCCTTGGGGAAGTACTGGCGAAGCAAGCCGTTCGTGTTCTCGTTCGTCCCGCGTTGCCAGGGTGAGTGGGGGTCCGCGAAGTAGATGCCTACGCCGGTCTCGGCCTCGATGCGCTCGTGGTGGAACATCTCGTTGCCCTGATCCCATGTCAATGTCCGCCGGAGAGCTGGCGGCAGCTGCCCGAGTGTGTCGATGAGACGGTCCCCGACAACGGGTGCCGTGCGGCCGTCGGGCAGATGGACAAGCACGGTGAAGCGGGTCTTGCGCTCGACCAGGGTCGCGATGGCGGACTGGAGGCCTCGTCCGATGATGAGATCGCCTTCCCAATGGCCGATCTGGCGGCGGGACTCGACAGCCCTTGGTCGGGCGTGGATCGGCTTCATGTTGGTGGACTGTTTGAGCGATCCGTCCCTGCTGCGGCCCCGCCCCCGGCGACGCCGGTAGGTGCGTCCGGTGCGGAGAGTCTGTGGACCGGCAACGACGATCAGCCCGCGGTAGATGGCTTCGTAGATCGTCTCGTGGCAGACATGCCAGGCGGGGCGGCGTGGCCATCGTCGCCGCAGCCAACGGCTGATCTGTGCTGGCGACCACTTCACCGCCAGCTTCTCAGCGACTACCTGGCAGAGCTCGGCGTCCTGGACCAAGCGGTGCTCCTTCGGTCGTTGCCGGCGGAGGTGCGCTTGGTTGTGCGCGAACCACGGCTGGTAGGTGCCGTCGGGCTTCTTGTTCCGGGCGATCTCTCGATAGACCGTCGACGGGCTCCGCCCAATGCGTGCAGCGATGTCCTGTACGGACTCCCCGCGAAGCAGGCCGTCAGCGATCTCGATCCGATCCTCCTGGCTGAGGAAGCGGCTGCAGATCTTGGTCTCGATGAAGCTCACGCTTCCAGCATCAATGAACCACAGCGACCCACAGCTCAGCGACACCCCGACGGCCTCCGAGGCCTTCGAGCCGCTCCAGCCTTGCCGGATCAACTCGAAGTAGCGGGCCTTGAGCTCCGGGGAGCTCTTGTTCCATGCATAGCGAGGCATCACGTTTCCTCTCTCGAGGATTCGCAACCATCGCTAGAACTCAAGGCGTGTATCCGGTGATCTTGATCGATGCGATCGTCGTGAAGATCCGCGACGGTCAAGTCGCCAACCGCCCGGTCTATGTGGCGATGGGGATCAACTTGGACGGGCAACGTGACGTGCTCGGCATGTGGGTCGGTCCGACCGGTGGTGAGGGCGCCAAGTTCTGGGCCACGGTGTTGACCGAGCTCCGCAACCGAGGCATCGCGGATGCGTTCGTGGTGTGCTGCGACGGATTGAAGGGGTTGCCCGAATCGATCCGAGCGACTTGGCCGCTCGCTGAGGTGCAGCTGTGCGTGGTGCATCTCGTGCGCTCGGCGATCCGCTACACCTCCAAGAAGCACTGGGGTCAGGTCTGCCGGGAGATGCGCGAGATCTACACCGCCCCGACCCTGGCCGCGGCGGAGGCCCGGTTCGCGGAGTTCGCCGACACGTGGCGGGCCAAGTATCCGGCGATGATCGCCACGTGGGACTCGGCGTGGGCAGAGTTCGTGCCGTTCCTCGAGTTCCCCGTCGAGCTCCGCCAGATCGTGTATACGACCAACGCCATCGAGTCGCTCAACGCCAGGTTCCGCAAGGCCGTGCGGCATCGAAGTCATTTCCCCAACGAGCAAGCCGCGTTGAAAGTGCTCTACCTCGTGGCCACCGAGCACCGCCCGAACCGGTCCAACCCGACCGGAAGAATCAACAGCTGGAAGACCATCTTGAACACCCTGACCATCCACTACGGCGACCGGATCGCCACCTACTAACAATGACAATCACGACCGCTTACACAAACGATCGGACACTCCCTCACGAGCCTCGGCGAGCCTCGCCAGGCGGCGGTCGTCGAGTTCGCGGCCATCGTGCAGGCCTCTGGTCAAGGAACAGCGCGGAGGAGCGCGAGGTGTGCACCTACGTGGATCTCACGCGTCGTGCGCTTGCCAAGCGGTTGTGATCGGCAGACGGAGGGCGGACGCCGCACCGTCCAGCAGACCGACGGCCATTGCACGAGCCTACGACTGGGCGATCGCAAGACGCAGTGTTGGCCACTGAGGCAAGAGCTTGGCGCGTTTCTGGGGGTCGGCTGTCGCGGCGTGATGGATGATGAGCGGATCAGGCAAGCTGAACTCGCTGTGGCCGAACATGGGATCGGACGTACCCGGCGGCGGTGGTGGGGAGCGGAGGCGATCTCGTGAGAGTTCGGGCTGCGTCGGCAGGGCGTTGATGGGCAGTTCGATGACTCTCAGTTGTGGTGTTCGCCGAGAGCATGCGCCAGGCGTACACGGCCGAGATCGCTGGCAGCGTGGCGACGAGAGCAACCGCCGAACGACACCGCAACGAGCGAGAACGCTGCTGCGAGTCCGGCAGGTTGGTCGACGAGTGACGCCGCGGCGAGCAAGGCAACTGCGGCGAGTGTGAGTCCGACTGTGGCGATGTGTAGTTCGCTGAGTCGGCGTCTGAGACGGCGCGCGATCGGCCCGACGCCGGCGCCGGCCAACGCGGCGGGGAACAGCAGCAGCCCAACGCTGATGCGCCCGGCACCATGACGTTCGGTGAGGATCGCTGGGATTGCGATGTGCAAGGCGAAGTACGCGGCAGGGATCGCCGCGGCGGTGATCCCGGTCTGCCAGGTGACGGCGCGTGCGACCACTGACTTGGGGAGGAACGGGTCGGCACGGTGGTGGTGGGACCACCACCATCCGGTCGTTCCTGCCGCGACGAGGGCGGTGCCGACCATTCCGGTAGTCGTCGATGTGCGCGGCTGCAAGGCGAGGTTGATTCCGACGGCGATCGCTGCGATCGCTGCTGCTCCAACGATGTCGATCGGCGTTTGTGGGGCGGGTCGGGTGTTGGTGAGGGGCCGGATGGCCGGTGTCAGCGCGGCGCCGAGGGCGGGGAGCGCGACGACCGGTCTCCACCCAACGACCTCGGCCAGGACCGCGGCTACCAGCAGCCCGGCAGCAGATGCAGCTGCGAGGACCGGGATGGCACCAGCGCCGGCGCCTTGGAGGCCAAGCGGGGACACGGTGCCGGGGAGCTCTGCGGCTCGTTTGGCGCAGCTAGCTACAGCTAGCCAGGGGCAAGGAATTCCGTCGATCCGCTCAGTTCTCAGGCGTCCATTTGACTAGTTCATTGGCGTCCATCTGCTAGGTTGAGTCGGTGCAGTACCAGCGTCGGATCGTGGACGACCTCCTCGACGAACTCTTCCCCCACCTCGCAGCCATCGCATTGGAGGGAGCCAAGGGGGTAGGGAAGACGGCCACCGCCCAGCAGCGTGCCGCGACGGTTCTCGCGCTGAACCTCCCTGCGCAACGCGAGACGCTCGCTGCCGATCTCGACTACATCACGCAGGTCGCGGCGCCGGTGCTCATCGACGAGTGGCAACTCGCTCCGGCCGTTTGGGATCGCGTACGAAGAGCCGTCGACGAGGACGGCACCGGCGGTCGGTTCCTACTTGCGGGCTCGGCCGGGGTACCACCCGGCGTGCATATTCACTCCGGAGCGGGTCGGATCGTCAGCCTGAAGATGCGTCCGCTGTCGCTGGCCGAGCGCGGTGTCGCAACGCCAACCGTGTCGCTCGCCGAACTCCTCTCTGGCACCCGCCCGAAGATCAACGGGCGCTCACACGTCGGGCTGACCACCTACACCGACGAGATCCTCGCGTCCGGATTTCCAGGGATCCGCGGGCTCCCGGAGCGGGCCAGGCAGGCTCAACTCGACTCGTACATCGCCAGGATCGTTGACAAGGAACTCGCGGAGAACGGTGTCCGCGTCCGTCGCCCGGAGACACTGCGCGCATGGCTTTCGGCATACGGTGCTGCGACGGCCACGGACACCGCCTACTCCAAAATTCTGGACGCGGCGACGGGCGGCGACCCCGATAAGCCTGCCCGGGCGACCGTCGAGGGTTACCGAGACCACCTCTCTCGGATCTTCGTGCTCGACCCGATCGAAGCGTGGATTCCGACGTTCAACCCATTGAAGCGACTGACCCGCTCCTCGAAGCATCATCTTGTGGACCCGGCGTTGGCGGCACGGTTGGTCGGCGTCGGCAGAAAGGGCCTCCTCGCAGGCGAAGGGCAACGGCCCGCGGGCGCCACCGGGACATGGTTAGGTTCCCTGTTCGAGTCACTCGCCGCGCAGAGCGTACGGATCTACGCAGAGGCGACCTCCGCACGTGTCGGGCACCTGCGCACGAAGGAGTCCGACCGCGAGATCGATCTCATCGTCGAGGGAGACGACCGAAGGGTGGTTGCCATCGAGGTCAAGCTCAGCGAAACAGCGACCGATCACGACGTCCGCCACCTCAACTGGCTCAACGACCAACTCGGCTACCGCCTCGCCGACAAGGTTCTCATCAACACCGGCGACTTCGCCTATCGCCGCCCCGACGGCGTGGCCGTCGTGCCGCTCGCACTCCTCGGGCCATAGGGCCGCATCCAGCGAGAACACCACGTGTTCGAGATGCGTCAACTCGACGCCGGAGAGGACAACTGAAGCAGCGGACCTCGCCAATACCGGTCGGTGGGGGATGCAGAAACGGCTGCGATCTGATTGTTCAGGTCGGTGATCCGGATGCCCCGTGGATCGCACATCCTTCATCGGGCCTGGTACTCCCGCGGCATCATCTCAGTGGAGATGCTGTACGACGAGCAACGCATCGCAGTCGCGTTGGCCATCGTGCCGGGGCGGGCAGCGAGGACGGCGAAACGTCTCTGGATTGGCCGGGTCGCTGCGGCTACCTGGGCTTGTCGGACAATGTGAGCCACTGCGCCCACGAAATGTCGCGTCCGATGAAGCGGATCTGAGTGAACGGCCACTCGCTCCATAACCATTCGGGTAGGTACTCGTCTAGGACGCCTTCGACCGTTGTGCCGAGGAGATTGTCGACAACCCACCACGAGACGTCGGCGTCTGCTCCGACTTTGACGGCTGGGTCGATGTAGACGCAACCGAGCAGCGTGGTCTCGTCGGCGTCGAATAGGGCGTAGTTGAATGACTCGTGTGCGTCGGCTTCGCGTTCGTGGCGGGCGAGGTCTGCTCGGTCGTGTTCGAAGCTCATGTCGGCGGGCGGCCAGCCCCAGACGGGACCGAAGATCTGCCACAGCCGGGCCTGTGACCCCATCACTGCCGGGTAGTCGATATCGACATCGCTCTCGCGGATCGGGCGCAAGTGATGGCCTGTCGGCAGCTCTACCCATCGAGGATGATCCCAGTGCGGCGGCAACCAGCTCATGTCGAACTCCGTCCGCGGTTGGCGACCGCTTCGTCCAACCGACACGGTCGCGAACGATAACAACATCGAAACAGCGCCTTCGTTCGTCGAACTCGAGGTCTGGCAGTCATGGCTGAGTGGTCCCGTCGCAGCAACCGCAGGTCGCTGACGAATCGCTGACGGTCGGGCGCACATCGTGATGCAACAGCGCAATACCGGCGGCGCACCAGCGCTAGTAGGGGTGACCCCTGCGGAGGCGCGGTTCACGTGACGGGCCAAGTGCTATCGGGCGCGTTGGCGTTTCGGTCCGAGTGCGGCGGTGACGAGTGCTTCGGCGGCCCATCGGGTGACGATGCGGGTTTGTTGTGGACTCAGTCCGCAGATGTCGCGGGCGGCGATGACTGCCTCAGGTCCGATTGCCAACGTGAGTGCATGGCGCAAGCGGGCGAGCGCTTCCGGTTCGAGTGTTCCTTCGAGCGGCTCCACGGCGGCTGCGATGAGGTGTTGGCGACGGCCGACACGGGGGGACCGTCGTCGTCAGATGACAGGGTCGTGTCGAGCGTGTTGCGCACGATGACTCGCATCGCTCGCTCGTGGGTGAGCAGCGTGTTGTTGACGGCCTCCTCGACCGCGAGTACGCGTGACGTCGGATCGTTGCCCGCGCGCCCGAGGGCCTCGTCGACCGTCGGGAAGTCCTGGTTGAAGAAGACCTCCTCGGGCAGGGCCTCGGCTGACGCGAAGTACCGGTACGCGGTCGTCTTCGAGGTCAGTGCATGGTCGGCCACCTCGGCGAGCGTCGGGCTCGCGCCCGGGGCAACCAGATCACGAGCGGCATCGACGAGTGCCTGGCGGGTGCGGAGCTTCTGGTTGATCCTGCCGGTCTCGGTCGCATTGGAGCGGGACTGTGCGATCCGGGCGCCGGCCGTTGGTTGGTCGTGTCTAGCCATCGTCGTGTGGTTCTCCCAGGTCAGTTCTGCTCATGACGAACGAAGCCTGGAACGCCCTCCTCTTCGGATTCGACTCAGTGGCCCCCGCCGCAATGGGCATGATCGCATTCACTGCGATCGCCGCAACCACCGGCATTCTCGTCCACCGCGCCGACCGGACGGCCGGCTACATCCTCACCCCGTACATCGCATGGGTCGCGGCGTACGACCTGCCCTGGATCGTCGCCGCCTGGCATGCCGACCTCTAGAACCCATCCCCAACAGTCGAACGCGTTCAGCTTGGTAGACGATCAATCCCGGTCGCTCAAGTCATCTCACTCGACCATCTCGTACGGCGCTGCTCACGCATCGAGGCCAGCCTCGGGTTTCGTGACGCGAACGGGACGCGATCAGCTTCGCGAGTTCGGTCTCGACCCTCGCCTGGACGCTCAACGGCGCCCAATGGTCCACGTCGTGCCGGCGACAGTGCAGAACGCTGCCGAACGCGCAGGGCGCCACCGTGGCCCCCAACGCGATCCCGACCTTCCACGCCGCCAGACCACGATCCTCCAAGCTGGTACCCAGCAGGACCACACCGAACCCGTAGCCGAACGCCCGCACCCCCTCGGCGACGAACAACCTGCGGGCGTCGGGGCCGTAGCGATTCGTGCCGGATCCAGCGCGAGCGGAAGCGACCGTCACTCGACAGTAGTACTGCAACCACGGTTACATCAACCGGCTACGAGATTTCGACAGCGAGGGGAGTTTCGTTAGCGAGCCCGACGTCACATTGTAACCACGGTTGCATTCGTTTATGATGTAACCGTGGTTTCAATCTCAGGAGGAATGGAGGTCGGCAGTGAACTTCGCCGCATCGATCGCGAGCGTGTCAGTCATCTATCTCGTTGTCTTCGTCGTCGAGCGAATCCCACGGCTTCGGTTCCGAACGCTGTCGTTCCGACGCCCCTACCTCGGCACCGACCTCGCCTGGTACGGCGCGGCGATCGCGATGACCGCAGTGTCGGTGTTCGTGCTCCGACCACTGCTCGACGGGCTCCAGATCCCAGCCCTCGCCGAGCGCGTCGGCGCGCTCCCCGGCGTGGCACGGTTCGCCCTGGCGGTGCTCGTGTTCGATCTGATCTCCTACGCCGTGCACCGCGGACTGCATCGATCGGAGCTGCTGTGGAACATCCACAAGGTCCACCACTCGACTTTGCAGCTCGACGGACTGGCGACGACCCGCACCCACATGCTCGAGAACCTGCTCCGGTTCGTGCCCGGCCAGCTCGTCCTCTTCCTGATCGGCATCCCCGCCGCCCAGATCGCACCGACCGTGGCACTCGCCGCGGCGTACGGGATCGTCGACCATTCCAACCTCGGCGTTGACGCCCGCCCGGTGGAACGCCTGCTGGTCACACCGCGGTTGCATCGCCGTCACCACGTCCCGGAGACCAGCGACAAGAACTTCGGGGCGATGTTCACCATCTGGGATCGGCTGTTCGGAAGCTTCATCGCCGTCGACACGCGGCCCGACGAGCGCTTCGGTTGTCCCGGCGAAGTAGACACCTACCCGCAACGGTTCGCACAGTCCGTCGTCCAGCCACCGCGCGACATTCGGGCCGTGCTTCGGCGCCGCCGCAACGCCAGCTCGTTGATGGAACGGAGACCGGTCCGATGAGCACCCTCGCTGTCGCCGACGAGCTTCGACACGTCGGCCTCTACGACCCCACCGCGCCGAACGCCCACGAGGAACTCAATCTGCTGCGACTGATCTCGGCTCGTGGCGGCACGATCGAAGAGATGCACGAGGCCCGTCGCGCCGGAGAACTCGAACACTTGGCGGCGGAGCTGTTCTTCCTGAACGACCGCCGTCGGCTGACCCTGGAGGAGGTCGCCGAAGTGGCCGGTGTCGACCCGAACGTCATCCAGATCGTGCGGCGCGCTGCGGGTCTCCCCCACCTCGATGCCATGCAACGAAGCTTCACTGACTGCGATGCTCGGGTCGCGGCGGCGATCGAGGCAGGCGCCGAGCTGCTCGGCCGAGATCGCGCACTACAGCTACTTCGCGTCGTCTCTGCGGCGACCGCCCGCATCGCCGATGCCGCCATCTCGACGTTCGTCACCACCGCCGGTGCGTCATCCCTCGCCGACGACGACGACCTCGTACGCACCACCCGACTTGCCGCCGCGCTCCAATCCGAGCTGGTTGCCGTCATGGAGACGTTGCTCCGCCAGCACCTCGTCCACCTCGCCCGCCCCAACGTCGTCGGCGGCCAGTCGGACGGGTTCGAGATCGCCCACGCCGCAGTCGGCTTCGTCGACGTGATCTCCTCGACAGCGCTCGCCGAACACCTTCCGCTCCAAGAGATCGGCCACACCATCCTCGACTTCGAATCGACATCAACCGAGATCATCACCGCCCACCGAGGCCGGATCGTCAAGTTCGTCGGCGACGAAGTGATGTTTCGGGCCCCCACCCTCGCCGATGCATGCGCGGCTGCGCTCGACCTTGTGCACCACTACCGCAACGACCCCGTTCTGCCCGGCGTTCGCGCTGGCATCGCCGACGGACAGGTCCTCGCGCGAGACGGCGACTGTTTCGGACCCGTGGTCAATCTGGCGGCGAGGGTGGCAGAGAGCGCCAACCCATCGCAGGTGCGAGTGGCGACGAACTCAGCAACCGGAGCGCTCGGTCCCGACTTCGTCGCAGCACGCCTCCCTGCCGCCGACATGCGCGGCATCTCGCGACCAGTCGCTCTGTTCGAGGTGCGCGCCAAGCTGCACAGCCCTGCCGGTCCTCGCAGGGTTGGAATGCAACCACGGTTACCGGTGAGTTAGGGTTCACCGATGGCCGTGTCGGAATGGGTGCTGCTCGCCTATCGGCTGCCCCGCGAGCCGTCCACGCCCCGAATCGTCCTGTGGCGAAAGCTGCGCCGACTCGGTGCCCTGCAACTCGTCGACGGGCTCGTCGCCCTCCCCGCTGACCCGAAGACGACCGAAGCATTCGAGTGGTTGGCGAACGACGTCGTCGAAGCCGGGGGCGAAGCGTGGACGTGGCGCGGCCAGCCGGGATCGAAGACACAACAGCAAGCCCTCCGCGAACGGATGGCCGTCGCGATCGCAGCCGAGTACCGGGACCTACTGGACGAGGCGGAGGCGGCACAGTCGGAACCAACCCGGCGGACCGTGGAACGCCTGCGACGCGAACTACGAAGAATCGAGGCCCGCGACCACGACGCGCCGAAGGAACGCGACGAGGCGCGGCGTTCGATCGAGCGGCTCGCAGGCTTGCTCGAAGTCACCCAAACCAAGGCCGTCGCGCGGTGAAATGGGCGACGAGACCAGGGTGCCACGTGGACCGCGCCGCCTGTGCGTGGCTGCTCCGACGCTACGTCGACCGCGACGCGGAGTTCGTCTTCGTCGACGATCTTGCCGACGTGCCAACCGACGCGACGCCGTTCGATATGCGCGGCGCCGATCTGTCCCACCACGGCGCTGACTGCACGTTCGAGACAATGCTGCGGCGCTACAAGCTCGACGACCCCGTTCTCTGGGACCTCGCCGGGCTGATCCACGAAGCCGACCTCGCCGACGAACGCTACGACGAACCCGGCGCCGCCGGCATCGACGCGATCTGCCGCGGCCTGACACTCGTTCTCGACGACGAACGCAACCTCGAGGTCAGCGCCATCATCTTCGACGGGCTCTACGAGCACCGACGTCAACTCCTCCGCGGCGACCGGCCCGGTTGACGCTACGGCACACGGTGTCGACGCGCGACCACTTCCCTCCGATCGAACGAGATCAGGCCCGCGCTGCGGTACGGGCGCTTGGTGAGCTCGTGGAGGCGCCACCGTGAGGTGGGCGACACGAGCACGGTGCCATGTGGACCGGATCGGGTGTGCTTGGTTGATCCGCCGGTTCATCGACGGCGATGCGGTGTTCGTATTCGTCGACGATCCCGACGAGGTGCCGGCCGATGCGACTGGTTTCGACATCCGCGGGGTCGAGTTGCCACACCACGATGGTGACTGCTCGTTCGAGACGATCCTGCGCCACCACCAACTGGATGATCCGGTGTTGTGGGACGTCGCCCGCATCGTGCACGAGGCCGACCTCGCCGATGACCGTTACGACTCGGTCGAAGCACCGGGTCTCGACATCATCTGTCGTGGGCTGTCGATGGTCCGCTCCGACGACGAGGCGATCGAGATCGGCGCGGCGATCTTCGACGGGCTGTACGAGCATCGGCGCCGCGCCACGCCCCTGGGCCGGGAACCGGCATGACCGAGGAAACACGATCATGAAGTGGGTCACCCGTGAACGACCCAAGACCGACCGGATCGCCTGCCCCTGGCTGATCGGACGCTTCATCGACCCCGACGCCGAGTTCATCTTCGTCCCGGCCAGCAAGGTGCTGTGGGTCGCCGGCCACGAGGAGGCGCACAGCTTCGACGCGCCGGGTGCGACGTTCACCCACAACGGCGACCGCTGCACGTTCGAGGTGTTGATCGACCGGTACGACCTGACCGACGATGCGGCGTTGGTCAGGTTGGCCAGCATCGTGCACGCCGCTGACATCGAGAGCGACATCGACACCGACCCGGCAGGGTTCGGGTTGTTGGCGATCGGTATCGGCTGCCTTGCGGTCGAGCAAGATGATCACCGCCTGCTCGAACGAGCGTCGTTCGTCTATGACGCGTTGTACGCCTGGTGCCAGCTCGAGACCCGATGAGCACACCAGAACCCCATCGCTCGGAGACACGCGACGTCGTTCCGTTCCGGGAGGCGACGCGCACCTGGTTCGGGATCTCGTTGCGAACCTTCGGTGGGCCAGCCGGGCAGATCTCGGTGATGCACCGCGAGTTCGTCGACGAGCGACGCTGGATCGGCGAGCAACGGTTCCTCCACGCCCTGTCGTACTGCACGCTGCTCCCCGGCCCCGAAGCCCAACAGCTCGCGATCTACCTCGGCTGGTTGCTGAACGGCACCGCCGGCGGCCTCGTCGCCGGAATCCTGTTCGTGCTCCCCGGCTACGTCGCGCTGATGATCCTGTCGGCGATCTACGCGCAGTGGGGCGCCACCACAGCAGTCACCGCGATCTTCGCCGGGCTCGCCCCGGCCGTGCTCGCGATCGTGTCGCAGGCGGTGTGGCGGATCGGGAGACGCGCACTCAAGAACCGGTTCCTGGTCGGCATCGCAGTCGGCGCGTTCCTCGCGCTGTTCGTGTTCGACATCGCGTTCCCGATCGTCATCGCCGGCGCCGGGCTCGCCGGCTACCTCGCGAGTCGCGCCCGACCCAGGCTGTTCGCCACCAAGCCCGACGACGGTGCCGACACCGGCCCGGCACCTCTGATCGCCGACGACGCACTCCATGGCGAGCGGCCCACCGTGGGACGTGCCATCAGGATCCTGATCCTCGGACTCACCATGTGGGCCGCACCAGTCGTCGCCGCGGCCGTGCTACTCGGCGGCAACCACGTGTTCGTCGACCAGGGACTGTTCTTCTCCGGCACCGCGGTCGTCACGTTCGGCGGCGCCTACGCCGTGCTGTCCTACGTCGCCCAACGCGCTGTCGAGGTCTACGGCTGGCTCCAACCCGGCGAGATGGTCAACGGCCTCGCCCTCGCCGAAACGACACCGGGACCGTTGATCATGGTCGTGCAGTTCGTCGGCTTCCTCGGCGCCTACCGCAACCCAGGCGACCTCGACCCGTGGGTGGCCGGCGTCATCGGCGCCACCCTCGTCGTGTGGGTCACGTTCGTCCCGTGCTTCCTGTTCGTGTTCCTCGGCGCACCACACATCGAAGGGCTCCGCCACAACACCACGCTGTCGGCGGCGCTCACCGGCATCACCGCCGCTGTCGTGGGTGTGATCGCCAACCTGTCGGTGTTCTTCTCGATCCACACCCTGTTCAACGACACACAGACCCACGACTGGGGGCCGATCCACATCACCGGGCCGGTCTGGGCGACGCTCAGCCTGCGCGCCGCAGCGGTCACCGCGCTCGCGTTCGTGCTCGTGTTCCGCTACAGGCTCAGCGTGCTGCGTGTGCTCGGCATCTGCGCCGCGGTCGGCGCCGGCCTGTACCTGGCGACAACCTGATCCGCCGCACGGCAATGCACACGGTCCGTCTCCTACCGCCCGGCGCAACCGGCGACGCAGCCGTGCTGCTCGAGACACGGGCGCTGCGGGCGCTCGGCGACGGCACCATCAGCGTCATCCTGGCCGCCTACCTCACAGCGGTCGGCCTGAGCGACCTTCGCATCGGCGTCGTCGTGACCATCACCCTGCTCGGCTCCGCTGCGCTCACCCTCACGGTTGGGCTACGAGCACACGCCTACCCGCGCCGCCGCCTGCTGCGCATGGTGTCGATGCTGATGATCGCGACCGGTGTCGGGTTCGCAGCGTTCACGAGCTTCTGGCCATTGGCGCTCGTCGGCTTGATCGGCACGCTCAACCCGAGCGGCGGGGACGTCAGCGTCTTCCTCCCCACCGAACAAGCCCTCCTCCCCGCCACCGTCGGCGATGACCAACGCACCGCACTGTTCGCCCGCTACAGCCTGATCGGCACTCTCGTTGCCGCCGTCGGCGCATCACTCGCTGGCATCCCGGAATGGGTCGCCGGGCGGCTCCAGATCAGTGACATCACCGCCTTGCGATGCGCCTTTATCGTCTACGCGCTCCTCGGTGTCATCGTGCTCACCCGCTACCGGCACCTCAGCCCAGCGGTCGAACGCACCGGCGCGCCGGCCACCAGGGCTCTTGGCCCGTCGAAGCGGATCGTGTACCGGCTCGCCGCACTGTTCAGCCTCGACGCATTCGGAGGCGGGTTCGTGATCACCGCCCTTGTCGTACTCTGGCTGCAGCGCCGATTCGGGCTATCGCTCGCCATCAGCGGCGTCGTTTTCTTCTGGGCAGGCGTCCTCTCCGCGTTCTCGGCGCTCGTCGCCGTGCGGATCGCACGCCGGATCGGCCTCGTCCGAACGATGGTGTTCACCCACCTGCCCGCCAACGGCTTGCTGATCCTCACTGCGTTCATGCCCAACGCCTGGCTCGCCGTCGCCTGCCTTCTCGGCCGCTCAGCGCTCTCCCAGATGGACGTCCCGGTCCGGACCTCCTACGTGATGGCCGTCGTCACCCCCGACGAACGACCCGCCGCAGCGAGCGTCACCAACGTCCCACGCAGCCTGGCAGCCGCGCTCCCACCCATCGCCGCCGGGTGGATGCTCAGCAAGACCACCTTCGGCTGGCCTCTCATCATCGGCGGCTCCATCAAAGCGCTCTACGACGTGCTCCTGCTCGTGCAGTTCCGCGGCATCCGACCACCCGAAGAGCGGTGAACAGGTTTCTTGCGCTCGCGCCGTCGTGACGATTGGTGAAGATCGAACAGCGGCCACCCTTCACCAGGCAAGCCCCGGGACCTGATCGCACCTCCCAAGCGACCGTCGGGTTCCGGCCCGCAGATTCAGCTGCTGACAAATGCTTACATCCAGCAGTCTCGGCCAACGTCAGAGGCCCTTCCCGACTTCCCGGAAAGGGCCTCTGCACTGGTTCTTTACATGGCGGCGGGGGCAGGATTTCAACCTGCGACCTTCGGGTTCTGAGCCCATTCCTGGTCAGTTGCGCCCTACCTGGTCAGCGGCAGTCTTCGCAGCTCAGCGGGCGTTTCGTGTTCCCCGTGACTCCCCGGTGTTCCCCGGTGGTTACCGCTGTGCTGGCACATGGGTGGTACATGGCGACCGACAGCAGCTCGTCACGGAGAGTGACGAGGGTGTCTGCCGAGCGCATGATCGAGGTTCACCATGCTGCGGCTTCGAGCGTGGTTCGTCAGTGTCGTTCCGACGCGGCGTTGGTGCCGGAACTGGTGACGAGGCCAAGTTCGAGCTGCACCCACACGTGGTTGGCGGCGCGGCGCGTGACACGTGCCCGGCAGGGTGGTTCCTCGTCGTCTCCGACGAGGAGCCAGTCGCCGGGCTGCGGGTCGAACGACTCGTCCGATGCCCGGGGCCCGTGGCTGATCCAGGTCTCGACGACCAGATCAGCACCGACGCCGGTTGCGTCGTACCACAGGTCGTAGGCGGGCATGTTCACGTTGTCAGCCTAAATCAACGTCGGCCAGATCGGTAGGCCGGGTTGTCGAGCGGTCCGCGGAAGTGTGCGCGCACGCGTTCGAACTGGCCGGCGGTAGCGGCGGAGAGCACGACTGTCCAGTGCGGCGAGTCCAGTGTCGGTAGCAGTGGGAATCCGTCGCCGATCAGCGATTCGCCCTCGGCAACGAGGAACTGGCGACGGTCTGCGACGATCGGACGCATCCGGACCAACTGTTCGTAGTCGCCGCCAGGGACCTCGAGCACGGAGAAGCCCCAGATGCCCCACCGCTCGTGGCACTCGTCGACGGAGCGGCGCAGCAGCTCATCGTCAAGCGTGCGAGCGCCGAGCCGAACCACCACCAAGCCCGGCGTGGCACGCTCGTCACGAAGGGCGAGGGGCTCGAACATCACCTCAACCTAGCGATCGATCACTACGCGCCCGGCCGTGCGGAGCACGGAGGAACCGAACCCCTGTCAGCGGCGGGCGGGGACGTCGAAGCCGAGGGTGCTGTAGGTGGCGAGGCGTTTGCTGTGCATCTTGCGGAACACGGGGCCGGGGTCGAGGTAGTCGTAGACCTCGACGTCGGTCTTGTTGTCGTTGGTGCGCAGGATCCGTCCGATGTACTGCACGACCCGGCCTTTGAACACGAGCGGGAACGCGAGGAACAGGGTGTCGAGGCTGGGGCTGTCGAACGCTTCGCCGAGGTACGAGCCGGTCGCGAGCAGCAGCTGTCCGGTCGGCGCCGGGTCGGCGTTGAGCTGATCGATCGCCGCTGCGCGTGCCTTCTTGCCGAGGCCGCCTTTCAACACGAGCGGTTCGATGCCGCGCTGTTGCACCTCGTCGGCGAGGGCGTCGAGGTGATCGGTCCACTGGGTGAGCACCAGCACGTTGCGGGCGTCCCGTACGGCGGCGGCCACGTCGGCGGTGATCTGACGAGTACGAACCTGATCGTCGACGAGAGCTCGGAACACGTCCTGGATCGCTGCGATCTCTCCATTCCCCGCGGTGCTCTGCGTCTCGTGGACGAACAGGCGGCGGGTGAGCGCGGGCGGCTGCTGTGTCCGCGAGCGCGATCTCGTGGCGGACCGGACCGCACTGCATGGTGATGATCGCCTCGAGCCCGTCACGTCGGTACGGGGTCGCGGTCAACCTTGGCGCGCGGCAGCGGTGAGGTCGCGTCCATCGGGATGGCCTCAGCTCTCGAGGTCGACCGCGTCGACGGTGTCGAGCGACGCGGGGTGCGGCCGGAGGGTGGATGGGTTTCGTACATGCGCACGATGACGACGATGCCCGATGCGGCGGTGATGGCGGCGATGGCCCAGATCGCGACGGTGATGTCGAATGCGTCGGCGAGGACACCGGCGAGGAGGGCGCCGACGGCGAAGCCGCCGTCGCGCCACAGCCGGTAGACGCCGACGGAGCGGGCTCGCCAGCCGGGGTGGGCGACGTCGCCGATGGTGGCGAGCAGTGTCGGGTAGACCATGGCGGTGCCGGCGCCGATGAGGACCGAGGCGACGGCCCAGATCGCGAAGCCTTCGGTGGCGGCGAACAGGCCGAGTGCGGCGGCTTGGACGAGCATGCCGCCGGCGATGAGTGGTTTGCGGCCGATCCGGTCGGACAGACCGCCGGTGAGGAGCTGCCCGATGCCCCACACCGCGGGGTAGAGGGCGGCGAGGATGCCGATGCGGGCGACCGACAACCCGGCCGCCGCGAAGTAGAGCGGGAGCAGACCCCAGGCGAGGCCGTCGTTGAGGTTGTTGACCAGCCCTGCCTGCGACGCGGAGGAGAGGGCCTTCTCGTGGAACGAGGTGAGCCGGAAGATCTGTCCGGTGGTGAGCTCGCCGTGGAGGTGGTCGGCGGTGGCGGTGTGGGTGGCCGCTTCGTGGCGGGCGTGGCCGTGGGTTTCGCGCACGAACACGGTGGAGATGCCGATGCCGAGCGCGGCGAACGCGAGGCCGAGGTAGAACGGTTCGGGTCGTAGCCCGTACTGGTCGGCGATGTAGCCGGTGGCGAGCGCGGTGGCGGCGACGGCGATGTAGCCGGCGGCTTCGTTGAAGCCCATCGCGAGACCGCGTTTGGCCGGGCCGACGAGGTCGATCTTCATGATGATCGTGGTCGACCAGGTGAGCCCCTGGTTGATGCCGAGCAGCACGTTGGCGGCGATGACCCATCCCCACGTCGGGGCCCAGATCAGCAGCAGCGGGACGGGGATGCCGATCAGCCAGCCGGCGATCAGGACCGGTTTGCGGCCGTAGCGGTCCGAGAGGGTGCCGGCGAAGAAGTTGGTGGCTGCTTTGACGATGCCGAACGCGGCGATGAACGTCAGCGTCGAGGAGAACGCGGTGAGACCGAACTCGTCCTTGGCGAGCAGCGGCAGGACGGTGCGTTCCTGGCCGATCATGCCGCCGACGAGCGCGTTGACCCCGACGAGCAGCAGGAACTGGGCGAGGTTCTCGCGCAGCCCGAGCCGGATGGCGGGAGCGAGCGGCCGTCGGTGTAGTGGTGGTCATCCGCCGACCACCAACGGCTGCCCGGTCGCGGTCGACCAGGTGTCGGGGCCACCGTCGAGCACCGACAGTCCGCCGTGGCCCCGGGCGGCGAGCAGGCTGGCGCCGGTCATCGCCCGTTCCCCGTGACCGCACATCACCGTCAACGGAGCGTCCGGGACGTCGGCGGTGGTGATCCGGCCGAGCTCGATGTTGCGTGCGCCGGGGACGTGACCGGTCGCGTACTCGTTGGCCTGGCGGACATCGATGATCGTGCCGGCCATCGCCTCGGCGTCGACGAGCGGGATCGAGTCGACCTTCCGCCCGGTGGACCGCCAGGTGTCGATGCCGCCGGCGAGCTCTCCGACGAGGTGCTCGTGGCCGACGTCGAGGCACTGGCGCACCAGGTCGGCGCGGTCCTGGTCGCGGTCGAGGACGAACAGCAGCGGCCGGTCGGGTTCGACGAGCCAGCCGAGCCAGCTGGCGAACACCGGTCGCAGCGTGTTCGACAGCGACCCGGGCAGGTGCCCGGCTGCGAACGCGGCGGCCGGGCGGGCGTCGACCACGACCCCACCGGCGGAGAGGTGACGTTCGACGTCATCGGGTGACAGCTGCGGCCAGTGTCGGGAGTCGGTCGTAGCGGGTCGGGCCGAGCCGGTTGTACTCGGGGAGACGGGCGAAGTAGGTCGGGAAGGTGCCGAACCCGGCGACCAGCCGCTCGACGAAGCGGTCCTCGTCGACGATCGAGAACAGCGGGTTCGTGGCTCGCTCCCGGCCGAGCGTCGAGGTGCGCTGCGATCCGCCGGGCGCGGAGCAGAACGACCCGGCACCGTGCGTCGGGTACACCGCGAGCGTGTCGGGCAGCGTGTCGAAGCGGCGCAGACCCCGGAACATCTCGTGCGCCAGCGGCACCGCCAGCTCGGGGCCGCACAGGTCGGTGCGCCCGACGGTGCCGACCATCAACGAACCGCCGGACAGCAACGCGACCGGCACCCCGTGCTCGGTGAGCGTGTAGGCGTGGTGATCCGGGGTGTGTCCCGGTGTCGCCACCGCTGTCAACGTGACGCCGGGTCGCCAGCTCCAGCACTTCGCCGTCGACGACCGCATGATGCGGTGTCGCCAGCCGCGACGCGCCAGGCGCAACGAACGTCGCTCCGCTGCGTGCTGCGAGGCCGGGGCTGCCGGTCACGTAGTCCGCGTGGGAGTGGGTGTCGATCGTCCACCCGATCGTCAGCCCGAGGCGGTCGGCGAGCTGCTCGTGTGCGGTCGGGAAGCGGGGCGGGTCGACGAGCGCGCCGGTGCCGTTGCCGAGATCGATCAGGTACGACGAATGGCCGAGGCCTTCGTCGACGAACTCGTGGATCCGCATCACCAACACCGCTCCTTCTCAAAGAACTTCTTGAATACTCGCGGCGGGGCGAGTATCTTGTCAAGTAGTTCCTTGAACAGTGTGGGAGGCGTGGTGGGTGACCGGGTTGCGAAGGATGCGTTGTTCGACGGGTTCGCCGACATCGCCAAGGCGCTCGCCAACGGGCGCCGAGCCGAACTGATCGACGTCCTCGCCCAAGGTGAACGCCACGTCGAGGAGCTCGCCGACGAGATCGGCCAGAGCGTCGCCAACACCTCGTTCCACCTGCGCACCCTCGCCGGCGCCGGCCTCGTGCTCACCCGCCGCGACGGCAACCGCATCTACTACCGGCTCGCCTCCGAGCGGGTCACCGAACTCTGGGGGGCGCTGCGCGACGTCGCCGCCGCCCATCACGCCGAGCTCGACGCGCTCGCTGCCGCGTACCTCGGTCACCGCGACGAGCTCGACCAGCTGAGCAGGGCCGAGTTGGCGGTCCGACTGACCGCCGGCGACGTCGTCGTCATCGACGTCCGCCCACCGGCCGAGTACGCGGCCGGGCACATCGCCGGCGCCCGCTCCGTGCCCGCCGGCCACCTCGCCCGCGAGCTGCGCAAGCTGCCCGCCGATGTCGAGATCGTCGCCTACTGCCGCGGCCCGTACTGCGTGCTCGCCGACGAAGCCGTCCGGCTCCTGCGCCGCAAGGGGCGCACCGCCCACCGGCTCGAGGACGGCTTCCCCGAATGGCGCACCGCCAACCTCCCCACCCAGTCGCTGAACGATCAGGACATCACGACATGAAGATGCTCGTCATCCTCCAAGGCCCCGCCTACGGCACCGAAGCCAGCTACAACGGGCTGCGCCTCGCCGGCAACCTCGCCAAACGCGACGACGTCGAGGTCAAGATCTTCTGCTTCGGCGACGCCGTCACCCTCGCGATGGCCGGCCAGCAGGTCCCCAACGGCTACTACCACCTCGACCGCATGCTCACCTCCGCCGCCCGCCACGGCGCCGAGATCGGGCTCTGCGGCAGCTGCATGGACGCCCGCGCGATCACCGACACGATGATCATCCCCGACACCCACCGCTCCAGCCTCGACGAGGTCACCGACTGGACCCTGTGGGCGGACAAGACCCTCGTGTTCTGACCGATGGACACGGTCGCGCCGACCTCGCGGTGGACCGCCGACGCCGGCGCGTACGACGGGTGGTTCGAACGGCAGTGGGGACGCCACGCGGCCACGGTCGAGCATCGGCTGCTGCTCGACGCCGCCGGGTCGCTCCGGGGCCGGGTGGTGCTGGACGCCGGTTGCGGCACCGGGCGGTTCATGCATCGCCTCGACTCCGAGGCGGCCGCCGTGGTCGGTGTCGACCGTGACCCTGAGGCGCTCGCGATCGCTCGGACCCACACCACCGGCGCGCTGGTGGTCGCCGACGCACAACGTCTCCCGATCGCCGACCGGTCCGTCGACGTCGCGTTCGCGGTCACCGTCTGCGAGTTCGCCGCCGACCCGGAGCGGGTGATCGCCGAACTGGCACGGGTCACCGGGGACAACGGCCGGATCGTCGTCGGGTCGCTCAACCGGACCAGCGCGTGGGGTTGGTGGAACCGTCGGCAGTTCACACGACCGCCATGGAGCACCGCCCGTTTCCTCGACCGGCGGAGCCTGCTCCGCCTCGGCGCCCCCTACGGCCACTGCACTCTTCGAGCCGGCTTGTACGCGCCGTGTGTGCTGCCCGGCATCACGCGCTGGTCACCCACGCTCGAACATGCCGCCAGCCGCGTCGGCCCCGACGCTCGGCGCGTTCCAGGTCCTCACCATCCGTCGACCGCACCCGGACACGCCACACCGCCCGAGAGCGCCACATCACAGAGGTCGACCATGAGACCCGTCGATCAACTCCCGTCCGCCCGCCGGGTGCTCGCCATCTGCGCGCACCCCGACGACGAGAGTTTCGGTCTCGGCGCCATCATCTCGACGCTGCACGATCGCGAAGCCACCGTCGAGCTCGCCTGCCTCACCCAGCGGCGAAGCGTCCACGCTCGGCACGAACACCGGCGACCTCGCCGACACCCGCCACAGCGAACTCGCTGCGGCCGCCAGCGAACTCGGCATCAGCGCCGTCCACCAGTTCGACCATCCCGACGGACGACTCGCCACCGTCGACATCGACCAGCTGGTCGCCGAGATCCAACCGCTCGTATGCGACGTCGATCTGCTGTTGGTGTTCGACGAGGCCGGCATCACCGGCCACCCGGACCACATCCACGCGACCGCCGCCGCCGTCGCGGTCGCCGAACGCCACGACCTGACCGTGCTCGCCTGGACCATCGACCTGCACGTCGCCGACACCCTCAACGCCGAGTTCGGCGCTGGGCTTCGTCGGCCGCGATACCGACGCGACATCGACCTCCGGCTCCCCGTCGACCGGCGCCGGCAACGAGCAGCGATGCAACACCACGCCAGCCAGTTCACCGGCAACCCCGTCCCCGGTCGGCGCATCGCGCTCACCGGCGACACCGAACCACTCCGCTACCTCCGCCGACGCCTCCGACACCAGCCACAGAAGGATGCCGCCGATGAGCGACCGACCCCACCCACCGTTTCGGTCTCGTGCTCGACTGCAGCGACCCACGACCGCCTCGCCGAGTTCTGGGCAGCCGCGCTCGACTACGTCAACGTCGGCGCCGCCGGCGCCTACGTCGCGCTCTACCCACGCGACGGCAACGGACCCAAGCTGCTCCTCCAACGGTCACCGACACCAAGACGGTCAAGAACCGGATGCACATCGACATGATCGCCGCCGACATCGAGCCGAAGCCGAGCCGCCTCATCGCCCTCGGCGCGCAGGCGCAAGAGCACCGGCATCTGCCAGGAACACGGAAGCCTGGATCGCGATGGCCGACCCCGACGGCAACGAGTTCTGCATCTGCGATGGCGGCACCACCAGCGAGCCCGACGATGGCTGACCACACTCTCGCGGTCGGCCCACACCGCGGACCCGCACCGGTGACGAAGCACGCGGCCGCGGTCCCACAGCACCGATCCATCCCAGCATGAACAGGGCCGAGGACACCCGTCGCTGCATCGATGACGTTCTCGCCGAGGCACGCGCCCAACTCGATCGTGTCAACCCCACCGCCCTGCGAGCCGAACAAGATCGCGGTGCGCTGATCATCGACATCCGCCCCGTCGACCAGCGCGACTGCGACGGTGCCCTCCCGGGTGCGGTCGTCATCGATCGCAACGTGCTCGAGTGGCGCCTCGACCCCGCCTGCCCGCACCACATCGCCAACGTCATCGACTACGACACCCGCATCGTGATCGTCTGCAACGAGGGCTACCAATCGAGCCTCGCCGCCGCACAACTCCGCGCCCTCGGCCTCCACAAGGCCACCGACATGATTGGCGGCTACCAAGCCTGGATCAGCATGCAACCTTCTACCAGCCTTGACAGAACTGACTGAGTCAGTTATATTTCAGACGTGTGCCTCGAACGACACCCACCGATCGCCTCCCCAAGCTCCTCGACGCCGCAGCCGCCGCGTTCGTCGAGCACGGGTTCCATCGCACGCAGATGGACGACATCGCCGAACGGCTCGGCGTGTCGAAGGGCACCATCTATCGCGCCGTCGAATCCAAGGAGAGCCTGTTCGCCGCAGTGATCGCCTGGGGCGACACGCCCGATGACCTCCCGCGCCGATGGTCTCACCCCGACCAACGACATCGCCGCGGTCGCGACGGCAGTCTCGACGGAGCTGGCCGAAGCGGTCGCCGGGCTCGAACTCACCGCGATCGTCGCCGACCGCAAACGCCTCCGCTCGGCAGACGCCTTCGGCGACGAGATCGAACGCATCACCATCGGCCTGTACCAGGTGATGCGCGGCCGGCGCACCGCGATCATGGTCCTCGACCGCTGCGCCTGCGAGATCCCCGAACTCGCCACCGTCTGGTTCGGCGACGGCCGCTACGCCCTCGTCGATCTCTGGCACGACTACCTCACCCAGCGAGCGGGCCACCTCTCCATCGACGTCGACCCGGCGATCCTCGCCCGCACCATCGTCGAGCTCGTCACCACCTGGGCCGTCAAGATGCCCTGGGACCCCGCACCACGCCCCTACCCCGACGACACCGCCGCAGCCTGCGCGACCATGATCCGCCACCTCCTCACCGGACCGGCCGATGAGCGCCGACCTCGCAGCACGCCCCGGCGCTGTTCGCACGGTTCCGGTCCCGCCAGTCCGGCCACCCCACCGGGCTCGTCGGCCGGATCTTCGGCCGAGCGATGGTGAAGGACACCGCTGACGCCAACGACCGAGCCCTCGCACTGCTCGACCTCACCGCACCCCGAACCGTGCTCGAGGTCGGCTTCGGCCAAGGCCGCACCGCCGCCGTCCTGCTCGACGCCGGCCACCGCGTCATCGGCGTCGACCCATCAACGACGATGGTGAAACAGGCCACCGCCCGCAACCGCAGCCGCCTGCCGCGACGGCCGAGCTGACCTCCGCCACAGCGACGGCACCACGATCGCGTTCGCCGACAACTCGGCCGATGTCGCGTTCAGCGTCCACACCGTCTACTTCATGCCCGACCCGACCGGAACGTTCACCGAGATCGCCCGGGTTCTGCGCCCCGGCGGCAGCCTCGTCCTCGCCTGCCGCACCAGCGACACCCCACCCCCGGCATGGATGGACCCCGACATCTACCGCATCCCCACCGCCGCCGACCTCACAGCGATGCTCACCGCCGCCGGCTTCCACCGCGTCGACCACCACACCGTCGACACCGCCGGCTACGAACTTCACCTGTTCGCAGCCCACCTCGCCAACGACTCGGCCGCCGCGTGAGCACCACCACGACCAGCACGACCGACCAGCTCCGGAACGGGTTACGGCAAACCAGCGGCATCGACGACCTCGACTGGGCGACACCACCCGCCCCGCTGCACGGCGGGTTCTGGGTCGAGATGTACACCGTCGAACTCGCCGACCCACCCCCTGCCCTCGCCGGACGACTCGTCGCCCCGATCATGCCCGACCCCGACACCGCAGCGTTCGAGACCGCCATCCAACGACACGTCCACCATTGCGGGCTCCCCGTCCCGGCCATCCGCGCCGCCAGCGGCCCGACCGACGAACTCGACCGAGCATGGACCGTGATGGACCACGCACCCGGGCAACCGATGCTCAGCGGACTCACAGCGATGGGCGCTGTTCGTCGAGCATCCGCCCTGTACCGACGCTTGCCCGACCTCCTCGCCCAGGCAGCAGCCGACCTTCATCGCTACCCAACCGACGGACCACACCTCGCCGGCCACCACAACCGCGCCGACCCCCACTACGACCTCGGCTTCACCACCCTCATGCTCGCCAACCCACCCCTCGGCGGGCCGGCACCGGTGCGCGCCATCGCTCGCAACGTCGGAAGCCATCTCGCCCGGCGATTCCTACTTACCTACACACGCCTCAGCGGCACGGCCGTGGACCCCGAACGACTCTCTTGGGGACACGCCGTCCACGCACGACGCGCTTTCGTCGAGATCGCCTCCTGAGAGGCCGCCAGCCAGATCGACGCCCACGCGACCTTCGGGTTCTATCCCGAAGTGCAATCGCTGTAGAGCTGTTGCTCAACGAGCCCGAAGCCCACGGCATTTCCGTCGCTGCCGGCACCCCTCCCGAGGTCACCCTACGTGACCACCAACCCCGCCTCCGTCGGCGACAGCTGCATTTCGATGCTCCAGTCGCCGAGCGCCTCTCATCGGGTGCGCTTCGGCAACGCTGTCTGGTCGTACATCTCGGCCTCCTCCGCCATCTCGACCATTCGGTCGAGTGATCTACGGCGTTCCTGCGAGCGAGGCTCCTCGTCGCTGGTGGCCGGGTGACGTGGCTGGTGTGGCGCGGCGAGGTCAGACCGATCCTTGTCGTTGTCCGCGGGTCCCATGAGCAACGAACGTAGTGGCCTGTCCGGTCGGCCGATCGCTCGATTTCGAGCCGCCCGACTCAGTGCAAGAGGCATTGCATTCCCTCGTGCCTGTCCAACGGTTATAGTACAAGCGTTAGTTAGAGACGTGGGAGGCAACGGTTGTGGCAACTCTGATCAGAAGCCGCTGGACCTCCACGTTCGAGGGGATGAGTCGCCGCGACCGCCAGGGTTGCGAGTACGACGCCTACGTCCCCGACCCGCTCGCCGGGTGGGATCTCGTCCTTCCCGCCGATCTCGTCGCGGACCTGAGCGACGCCGAAGCCGCGATTCGCCGACTGAACGCGACCGGAACATCGCATGTCAGCCTCGAAGGGCTGGCGCGGTTCTTGCTGCGCGCCGAGTCGGTCGCCTCCTCGAAGATCGAGGGACTGGAGGCAGGTCCACGCCGGTTGCTCGACGCAGAGGTCGTGCTTGCTCAGGGTGGCGACGCAGCCGATCGGATCGCAGTCGAGGTGCTCGCCAACGTCGCAGCCATGGAGGCCGCCGTCGAGTTGGGCTCGTCGACCGACACGATCACCCTCGACGACCTGCTCGGTATCCACCGGACCTTGATGGAACGATCTTCGATGCCGCACATCGGCGGTGTGGTCCGCACAATACAGAACTGGATCGGCGGTAGCAGCTACAACCCGTGCTCCGCAGCCTTCGTCCCACCGCCACCGGACACTGTCGACGCCTTGCTCCACGACCTCCTCGACTACGTCAACGGCGATGACCATCCTGCCCTCGTGCAAGCGGCGGTCGCTCACGCCCAGTTCGAGACGATCCACCCGTTCGCCGATGGCAATGGCCGCACCGGCCGCGCGCTCATACATGTCATCCTCCGCCGCCGGGGCCTCGCACCGCGCTTCGTGCCGCCGATCAGTCTCGTGCTCGCCGCCTGGGCGAGTGACTACATCGCCGGGCTCACCACGTATCGACACGTCGGTGCGCCTGCCAGTCCTGAGCGATCCGCCGGTGCGGGCGCTTGGTTGCGTACGTTCGCCACCGCTGCACACCGATCGTGTGCGGACGCCGAGTCCTACGCGGGCAAGATCCAAGCACTCGATGCACGATGGCGGACACAACTCGGTCGAGTCCGCGCCAACTCAGCAGTCGAGTTGCTCCTCGACCTCCTGCCAGGCGTCCCGGTGATCACCGTCGACAGCGCCGCACGACTGATCGGACGATCCGAGATGCGAACAGGCGAAGCCATCAACCGTCTCGAAGCCGCCGGAGTGTTGCGCCAACGCAACATCGGTAGGCAGCGCTACCGGGTCTTCGAGGCGGCCGATGTCGTCGACCTGTTCACCGGCCTCGAACGAGCCCTTGCGAGTCCCACCGGTGACACCGCCACAGCTGCGCCGAACCGCCGAGTTCCGCGTCGGGTGCAGCCCGCCGGAGACCAGGTCTGACCCAGGCGCGACCTCGGCGCCCTGGTCCCGGCGAGCATCTGCCACCAGATCTGTTCTCGATCGATCCGACGTCGTACCTGCGACCTGGCCGCCGCATGGGCGCACCGCCAGCACGAGGGGTCCTTCCGCGTTCTGCTGGGATCCGAGCCGTTCGCCACCGAGCGGTCGAGCTTCGCGTCCGCCGAGGCCGCGTTCACTGAGGAGGTCCGGAAGTACTGGCTGGAGGAACACGGGATCTCGCTTCGCTCATCGGCGAAGGTGGTCCAGGCGATCGAACTGCTTGACGCTGGCCGACTCCGAGTCAGCTTCGTCCACGGTCGGACGCGGCTTCACGCGAAGATCTACGTCGGCGCGACGGCAGGAACGATAGCCGTTGAGTTGAAGCACTGTCGAGAGACCCACGACGCCAGAATGGTGGGCGAGGAACATCTCATCGACGCAGCCAGGTACGCCGCACCTCCGGACTTTCGCCACCTCGTCTGCGTGGTCATTGATCACGATGGCCGCCTGCAGAACCCGAGAGGACTTGAGAGCGATTTGGCGATGGCGAGCCGCCAAGACGGACTCGCCGTGTCAGTCGCAATCATCGATCGCGGACACAGATCTTCAAGCTGGCTGGACCGGCCGCCGGCGATCATCGAGCACGGAACATCGAGCGGTCGTCCGGCCCCTCGACGTTGGCGGCTGCTGCGTTGATGTGCCGCCTCAGACTGACGCTGCCCCTGTTGTGCCCCGAACTCCATTGGAAGTTCCGTTAGAAGTCGGGCCGGTGAACGACGAAGCCCTGGCCCGCCGTAGTGGCTGACCAGGGCTTTCTTGGTGGCGGGGGCAGGATTTGAACCTGCGACCTTCGGGTTATTAGGGCACAGGTCACCGTCTGCGGCAGTTGGCGGCAGACCACATTCGTCCTGCTCACGGCCTCGCGCACCGTTGGCGTCGTGGGCGTTGGTGGGCGCTCGTCAGTGGCTGTGGGTCGCGCGAGCGTTGACATCGCGTTGACAAGGCAGACCCGACACCGCCCACGAACGCCGACGGGAACGTACAAGCGGCTTCGGGGTCAGGCGGCGTCGTCGCGTCCGAGGTGGATCGGCACCCGACGATCATCGTCATCGAACACGGCGACGAGCTCGAGGCGGGCACCGAGGGCGTCGAGGTACTGGCGAAGCGTCGAGACGCGAACGTCGTCGGAGTGCTCGAGCTTGGAGATCGCTCCCTGGGTGACGTCGAGCCGGCCGGCGAGCTCGGCCTGGCTGACCGCCTCGGCGTGACGCAGCTCGTACAGCCGGATCTCCTCCAGCGTGTCGGCGCGTAGCCCGGCGAGACGCTCGACAGCGCCAGGCTTGCCGACGACGGTGTCGCGGAGTGCGGAGAACTTGGTTCGTGCCATCAGATCAATCCTTCCTCTTCGAGTTCCCGGAGGTACTCGTCGTACAGGTCGTCAGCGAGCGGGACCGCCCACGCGTACCAGTCGTTCCATTCGCCACTCTTGTCGCCACCGAGCAGCAGGATCGCGTGGCGACGCGGGTCGAACGAGAAAAGCACCCGCAACGCTCCACCCTTTGCCGCCCGCAGCTCCTTCATCGACTGATGCCGCGAACTGTGGATCCGGTCCACCACCGGCCGACCGAGATCCGGGCCGCGTTCCGCGAGCAGGTCGACCCGATCGGTCACGGCCTCGCGTTGTGCGTCGGAGAGCGTCGACCACCACTCGATGAACTGATCGGTGACCTCGACCTCCCACACCCAGCCAGTATGAGTCATTACTCATTATGAGTCAAGGCTCATGTACAGCGGGGCAAACGGAATCCGTGAGATGAGGTTCGAGTCGGTCGGCCGGGAAGGAACGTCGGTCCGCTCACACCCGTACCGGGGTCCTTCGTGGGCTCGCCGCCGGGTCGATCTCCGGTCGTGGCACGAGTCGAACCGTTCCTGCCGTTGCGCCGACCGGTCGTACAGTCCATCGTGATGAACAACGGGCCGACAGCGGTGATCGAGTTGTCCACGGCAGTCGAACGCACACCGGCGGGAAGCAACGAACGGCTCCACGCACTCGAAGCGCTCGCCGAGCACCCGTGCGCGTGGCACACCGTTGCGGTGACGGAGGTGTGGACCGAGATCAGCGAGATTCACCGTCAACGCGGCGACTGGGACGATGCGATCGTCGCGTGGGAACAGGCGATCCGGCTCGGCTACCGCAGCGCGCCCCACCCGCGAGCCGAGATCGCGGAGCTAAACATCCTCGCCGGCCGCCGAAGCGAGGGCGACATGCTCTATCGGGAACTCCGCGACCGCTATCCCGACGATGTGTGGCTGTACAACAGTGCCGGGCTCACGTATCTCGATGTCGGCGACCACGCGGCCGCGCTGCGATGGACCGACGACGCGTTGGAACTCACGTTTGCCGACGGCGATCAGGTCGGTCTCGTCGGCCAGTTGTCGGACATGCGCGACCGGGCACTGCGAGCACTCGGGCGCTACGCCCACGACGAACTCGCCCGCCGCGTCGAGGCGTTCGTCCCGTCACCACGTTCATGGACGTCTCGTCTCGATCAGGCCAGAGGTGAAGCCGAACCATCGATGGAACCATGCTTGCAGTGCGGCGCGACACCCGACCACGTGCGCTGGATACCCAGCGGCAATGACCGGATCGGAACGACATTGACCGTGACCGGCGACGGGTTCCCAGCGAGGTCAGCAAAGGTTCCGAGGAACTCGCCCTGCCCGTGCGGATCCGGCAAGAAGGCCAAACACTGCTGCCACCGATAGCTCCCACAGCTCTGCACCTGTCTGCCAGCGCCCGCACACTGCGCGACCGTCCCGCCGGTTGAGGTTCTCCCCGTTTGACGGACATCTACCTTGAGGGCTGATGAGCCCGGATTGGAGTGTCCATGTCAACGAGTAAGGGTTCCGGCCGGTCGCGCCGGAAGTTCACCCCAGAGTTCAAAGCCGAGGTCGTCGCGATGGTCGACGCGTCCGGCGGCAAGATCGCGCAGGTCGCCCGCGAGATGCGACTACACGACTCGTCGGTCGGCAACTGGGTCCGTGAAGCACGCGAGGCCAAAGCCGGCAACGGCCCGACCGCGGTCGAGCGTGCGGAGATCCGGGAGCTGAAAGCCGAGCTCGAGCGGGTCACGAGGGAACGCGACATCTTGGGAAAAGCAGTCGCCTACTTCTCGGCGTCGCACCCGAAGAACGTGTGACAGCGGTGTACACGTTCATCGCCGAGGAGCAGGCTGATCCTGCGTGCGAGTGGTCCGTCAGCGAGATGTGTCGGGTGTTGGAGGTGTCCCGCTCCGGGTTCTACGACTGGCAGACCCGCGGCCCATCGGCGCGTGATCTCGAAGACCGGGTGTTGGCCCGCGAGATCGAGCTGATCTGGGTTGCGTCGGATGAGACCTACGGGGTGCCGCGGATGACCGAGTGGCTGCGCCAGCAAGGCTTCGAGGTCAACCACAAGCGCGTCGGACGGATCATGCGCGAGCTGGGCTTGGAGGGCGAATCCGGCCGGCGTCGCGTCAAGACGACGATCGTTGACAAGGCCGCAACCGCGGCCAGCGATCATGTGCGTCGGGACTTCAACCCGCCCGCTCCTGATGTCGTGTGGTGCGGCGACATCACCTATCTCCACACTGGTGAGGGCTGGCTCTACCTGGCAACCGTCATCGACCTCTACAGCCGTCGGGTGATCGGCTGGGCCGCGGCGGATCACATGCGCACCGATCTCGTCGCCGACGCGCTCACCATGGCCGTCGCGACGAGAGGCGGTCACGTGGCCGGTGTCGTGTTCCACAGCGACCGCGGGTCGGTCTACACGTCGAGAACCTTCGGCGAGCTCTGCGACACGCACGGCGTCGTGCAGTCGATGGGCGCGACCGGTGTCTGCTGGGACAACTCGGTCGCTGAGAGCTGGTTCGGAACAATGAAACGCGGCTCGCACACCGACGCCGATGGGCAACCAGAGCCGAAGCCCGCCGGGATCTGATCCGCTGGATCGAGGGCTGGTTCAACGCCCGCCGGCTGCACTCATCGAACAACTACCGCAGCCCCATCGACTGGGAGAACCTGTACTACCGTCGCGGTGACGGCGTCGCCGCATAGCAACCTCGTCCGTCAAACGGGGTGAACCTCATGTTCACCCTGACACGGTTCCCGGGTATGCCCGACGGAGCGTGGGCCGGTGGACTGGCGTCGATGCGCAAGGAACTGGCTCAGCTCAAGGTTCGGCTCGAAAGCACACCATCGTGATGTCGCCAGCCGAACGAGGAGAGCGCGCCGACATGCTCGGCGCGCTCGCCGTCCAGGCCCGCAACGGAGACCGCAACGCCACCGCACAGGTGCTGGCCAGCCTGCGCGACGATGTTTATCGCCTCGCGCTTCGCATGACAGGCGTACCCGCCGACGCCGAAGACGCCACCCAGGAAGTCTTGCTCAAGATCGTCACCCACCTCAGCACGTGGCGCGACGATGCCCGCATCACGACATGGGCGCATCGCATCACGGTCAACCATCTCCTCGACCGCAAACGCAGCCCGATCGAACGCCAGGGCCTCAGCTTCGAGGCGTTCGGCGACGACCTTCAATACGGCCTGGCCGCCGACAATGTCGAGGACGACGCGTTCGCAGCCGAACTTCTCGACGAGGTCCGACTTGGTTGCACCATGGCAATGCTGCAATGCCTCGACCGTGACCATCGCATCGCGTACATCCTCGGCGAGTTGTTCGACGTCGCCGGCGAAGACGCCGCCTGGATCTGCGAAGTCAGTCACGCCACATTTCGCAAACGGCTGTCAAGGGCCAGGGAACGGGTCCGCGAGTTCATGCGAACGTATTGCGGTCACGTCGAACCGTCTGCGATCTGCCGCTGAGCCCGCCGCGCCGACACCGCTCAAGCGTCGGGACGTGTCGACGCCACCCGACTGACACTCACTCATCACAGCGTCAGCGATCGGGGTGATCTACGTCGCATCGCCGACGCCATCGATGACCTTCGCGCCGAAGCCTCTGTGATGCGCGATCACCCCGACTACGCGGCACCCCAAGACCTCACCCGCACGCTTCTGGCCATCATCGACAACACGATCCAAGCCCCGGGGTTTAACCGATGACGATCAAACGAATCGCGCTTGGTTTGCTTGCCGGGTTCCTCGCCAGCATGATCGCCAACACCGTCCTCGCCCTCGTCGTGCTCGCACCGATCAACGACGACCTGGGCATCGCTCGGACCACGGAGCAAGGACTGAACTACCCAGCGCTGATGATCGGCTACCTCGTGCTCGCCGCCGTACTCGTCTGGACCGTCAACCACACCAACCAGCCGAACTGGCTCAAACGAGGCGCCCTCGCCGGGTTCGTCGTCGGGGCAGGCACCTTCATCGCCGGTCACCTCATCACCACCGGCTGGTCGATCGCCAAACTCGCACCGATGGCCTACTCCGGCATCATCGACACCATCGCCGCGATCATCGGAGGCATCGCCGTCTCGCGGGCGATCCAGCGTGGCAACGCTGCGAACGGACGCTGAGGACGCCTCTGCGGGTGGCCGGCCAACCAATCGGCGGACCATCACGACCCTACGGACCAGGAAAACGCAAACGACGCGAACCATGATGAGGGTTCGGGTCATCCGGGCCGAACTCAGCTGATCGCGTCGTCGGCTCGGGCCGCTCTCGCAGCAAGCTCGACTCGGCTGGTGACCTGCAGCTTTCCGAACACATGGCTGATGTGACTCTCAATCGTGCGGGCCGATGAACCGAGTTCCTTACCGATCTCACGGTTGGTCAGACCCAACTAGGGCGTGCCGACGAGGTGGGCGGCGACCTGTTCGGGGAGATAGTGCGACACGCGGAACACGGCTCCGGGCCGGAAACCTGTGGTTGGCGGGTCCCGCTGTGCGGGTTGACGTACTCCCACACGATCTCACCGGTTGCGGTGACCTGGAACAACCGCCCGGTTGTCCCTTCGGTGATCAGCGTGTTGCCGTTCGGGAGGCGGCGTGCGCCACCGACGAACGGGCTGAAGAAGTCTTCGAGCGGCCACGCCTGATAACTCCACACGGGCAGGTTCGTCGACAGATCGATCTCCAGTACTCGCGAAAACGGCATCGAGATGTCGTGGCGGTGAGCGCCGTTGTCGAACACCAAGATGTTGCCGTTGTCGAGCATCGACGGGTCGTGTTGTTGCGCCAACAACCGCGCGCCGACACGATGAACGATGTCACACGACGCCTTGTCGATGATCACGACGGTCGAGATGTTCCGGAAGCTGACCATCACACGATCGTCACCGATCGGCGCGACCGTGTTCGCGTGGCCCCATTCGTGGCGGCCGTCGTTGAACGTCACCCGATCGATCAGCGGATCGAGGTGGTGCATCGAAGAAGTCGGGTGAGAGGTAGGCGAGCACTGCGTGGATGCGTCGATTGGTGGTCGCGTCGCTGGGGAGGCCGAGCTTGGTAAAGATGTGCTGAACGTGGGTGGCCACGGTCTTTGGCGAGAGCACCAGCCGATCACAAACACCACGGTCACTGAGCCCCTCGGCGAGCAGGCCGAGCACTTCAACCTCGCGGTCCGTGAGCGCAGCGAGACGTCGGGCAACGGCGGGTGCTGCGACGGCGTCGGCGATCGCTTCGTGGTCGACAACCATGTCGCCCGCCACGATTCGGTAGAGCGCACTGACGAGGTAGTCAGCGTCGAGGACGCGCTCCTTCAACAGGTAGCCACGTCGGCCGGTCGACCCCTCGATCAGTATTCGCGCGTATGACAGTTCGAGGTGCTGCGACAGGATCAGAACGGCGAGGTCGGGATGGGTCGCGGCCAAGCTGTTGGAGGCATCGATTCCTTCGGTCGCGAAGGTCGGTGGCATCCGGACGTCGACGATGGCTGCGTCGGGGTCTTCCAGGCCGACGAGGGCGAGCAGTTCCGTCGCATCACATGCGACGCCGACGACATCGATACCCCGCGATCCGAGTAGACGGGTGAGACCCTCGCGGATCAACAGCGAATCATCGGCAACGACTACCCGCACGGCAGGTCCGCCTCGAGTTCAGTACCACCGTTTCGCGGGCTGCTGATTCGCAAGGTGCCACCCAACGCTTCGACTCGATCGTTGAGCCCCTGCAGGCCATGGCCGCCGTCGATCTCTGCGCCACCGTCGCCGTCGTCGCTGATACGGACGGTTAGGGAGTTGGGAGCGTGGAGCAGCGTGACGGTGGCGGCCGTGGCGTTCGCGTGTTTGGTCACATTCTGTAGTGCTTCGGAAACGAGGTAATAGGCGGCGACCTGCACAGCTTCCGGGACCGACAACCTCGACTGTGCCGCTGATCTTCACCGGCACGCTCGATCGTTCGGCCAGCGAGGCAAGCGCAGCGGCCAACCCCCGTTCGCTGAGCACCGCCGGATGGACGCCTCGGGTCAGTTCACGCATCTCGACGATTGCCAGCCGAATCTCGCCTGCCGCCTCATCCAAAAGGCCATGCGCTGAACCGACCGAGGCAGGCAGGTCGTTCGCCGCAAGTTGCAACGCCATGCCGGCGCTCAGGAGCCGTTGCTGCGCACCGTCGTGCAGATCACGCTCCAGGTTTCGCCGGGTTCGATCCGATGCCTCGACGATTCGCTGGCGAGAAGATCCTTACCTCGTTCAGCTGTTGCACGAGGTCGTCGCGTAACGCGGCATTCTCAAGTGCAAGCCCCGTCGCGCTCAGCACTGCCGAAAGGAGCCGCTCATCGTCGAGAACGGTCCTCTCGTGAGACAGCACGGCGAGCGGACCGCCTTGGCCGACAACTTCGGACAGAACTCGGGAGCGTGTCGAGCAATCCGGCGAGAGCAGGGTCGTCGAGTGGGTGGAGCCTCAACTCGGGATCGCGTAACAACTGGGCGAGCAATCCCTCGACCTCGCTTGGCGGCGCGGCTGCCAACCGAGCCAACAAATCGGCAACGCCTGCACGCTCCAAACTCCTTGACCAATACCCACCGAGAAATGCAACCGTCAACCCGAGATGCGCGCCGTGCTGCAGCACATCACCGAACCCAACCCGGGGAATCCTCGGCGCCGTACACGGCGAATACCACAGTGACCGCTCCGGCAGCGATCGCAATCGGAGCGAGCTGGCGACGACGTCGAGCCGTCGCCCGCCACACCCTCAACACCACAAGAACGGCGAACACGGCAATCAACGCGACCTGCGTGCCGTCGCGCCAACTGGTCAAGCGTTCGAACCAGTCAGCGTGACCATGCCACAACGGCGGCCGCCGTTGGACAGACTTGGTCGCCGCACCCGCCGAAGAGATCGCTGGCTGGCCCGGTCGCCAACGTCGCCAACGCGAACCCGGTCGAGTGCGCGTACACGAGCAGTACGAAACGCCTGGCGCCAACGGTCTCGATGTGACCAGCCGGGAAGGCCAACACGACGTGCACGAACATCGCCGGTAGCAGCGAAATGGCGAGCCACAGCCCGCTGATAACGGCGGTATTCGGCTCGGAACGAAACGCCATGACGATGAACACAAGCGTGTAGAGATAAAGCACCGGCCCAACCGCACCACGCGGCCGCTGCACCCACACGAGCACGCTCACCAACGACGCTGCGATGGCGACGAGCCCGTCGTAGGCGACGTAACTCCACTCCCAGCCGTTTCGGCTGAGTTCCATCGCGGCAAGTGCCTCCGCCCCGAGGACGGTCACCACCGCTACGGTCAGAACTAACCGTCGGTCAGGTCTCATCGAGCCACGCCCGCAAAGACTCGACGGTGAGATCGGATTTGGCAATGAACGCCAGACCGTCGAGCGAGATCGGGATGTCGGTGCTGGCATGGCTCGAGGTGAGCAGCAACCTCGGCCGCACATCGGCATGATCGATTTGCGCAACCACATCAGCTGCGGTCCCGTCGGGCAGCATCACATCGAGCAGCACAACGTCGGGTTGCTGATCGACGACGACCTCGACGGCAGACGACACGCTTGCGGCCTCTCCGACCACCACACAACCTGCGGCCACCATGAATCGGCGAGCCATTCGACGGAACGACGCGTGGTCGTCCACCACCACGCAAGTCGTGACCATCACCGTCAGCTTGCCACCCGTGCACATCAGCGGGCGTCAGCGAAAGTACTGATCACTTGCTTCAGGATCGGGGTCGAAGACCAGAGGTTTGCCCGATGCGAACGCCGCGCACGCTCGGCGACGATGCCCGATATGAAGTATGCAGTTCGGCTCGCAGCAGTCACCATCGCTGTCGATGGCAGCGATCATTGGCTGCTCTGGTTCCAAGTCGATCGAACAGCAGGTCGGCGATGCGCTCGAGCGCGTTCCGAACCGAGACTGGTGTTCCCGGTGTCACCGTTGCCGTGCGCCGAACTGGCGAAGCGGATCTCTTCGCCAGCTCGGGCGACGAGACCGTCGGTCCGTCGGGCCGGTTCGCGATCGCGTCGGTGACCAAGACGTTTGTCGCAGCAGAAATCCACGCACTCATCCAAGAGCGCAAGCTCACCCTCGATGACACCATCGCCGAATGGGTACCCGAGGTACCCGACGCCGAACGAATCACCGTACGCCAGCTGCTGTCCCACACAAGTGGCCTCGTCGACTCGATCGAGTCACCCGTAATGGCGTGAGCGACTGCTTGCCGACAGCGCTGCTCGATTCAGTTCCGCCGAAGCGCTCACACTCGCCGAGCCGATGGTCGATGACGAGCCGGGCACGTATCACTACACGAACGCGAACTACCTCATCCTTGCCGTCATCGCCGAGATGATCAGCCAACAACCGCTCGCTGATGAGCTCTCCGAACGGTTCTGGCAACCCCTCGACATGAACGCCACCAGCATCGAGCCCCGACGAAGCCAAACGCGATCTGATAACCGGATGGTTCACGCTTGCAAGACAACGGCTGGGGCGGAACGCAAGGCGACCGCTCAACATACGACCGCACGATTCCTCGCGACCAAAACCTCGCCACGTTCGAGTACTTCCCCACGCTGCAATCCGCGGTAGCCGGTGCCGGCGGCATCGTGTCCAACTGGACCGACCTACTCACCTGGGGAAGCGCCCTCGCCGACCGCCGAGCACTCGGAACCGCCACCGAATCGATGTTCTACGGAGCCGTTCCCCATCATCGAGGGCCAGACAACCAAGACGGGCTACGGACTCGGGCTCCTCGCCCACGCCTGCCCTTGCAACCTCGAGACCACCCCTGCCTCCGTTCGTTTCAGCTTCCACGACGGAGAAACCATCGGCTCACGAACGATGTTCGCCGTCGACCTACCAACCGGCACCGTGATCGTCATCCACGCCAACGCCCGAGAAATCACCGACGACGCGCTGCTCCAACTCGCAATCGACATCGACGAGATCGTCGCCGACTGAACAACGCCGCCGCCGCCGGGACCGTCAGATCCCACACGGGGCCCGTACGAGCACTCGGCCCCGATCGATCACCTCGACCTCGCCGCCGAGATCCGACGCTGGAGCGGCGTGCGCACCGCCGGCGAGACCACCACCACCATCGAACAGGCGACGTCATGACGACCTTCCCGACTCCGGTCGTCGTGCAGCGCGGCGCCACCGACCTCGACGCCCCGCTGGTCCTGCTGCTCCACGGCCGCGGCTCGAACGAGACCGACATCATCGCTCTCGCGGACCACCTCCCAAGCGGGCCCGCCTACGCTGCAGTGCGAGCACCGATCAGCGAGGGCGGCGGCTACGCCTGGTTCGCAAACCGTGGCATCGGGCGCCCCGTCGCTGCTTCACTCGCCGAGACGATGGCCTGGTTCCGTGCCTGGCTCGACCAGACCGCATCCGCAGATCGGCCCGTGCTGCTCGTCGGGTTCAGCGGCGGCGCGGCGTTTGCCGGCGGTCTCATCCTCAACGATCCGAGCCGCTACACCCGTGCAGCCATTCTGTACGGAACCCTGCCCTTCGATGCCGGCGTGCCCACCACAGCCGGCCGCCTTACCGGGCTCCCGGCCCTCGTCGCCCGCGGCGACACCGACACCGTCATTCCCCGCGACCTCCTCGAACGCACCTGGACCTACCTCCACGGCGACAGCGACGCCTCAACCACCGGTGTGTGTGACCATGGCGGCCATGGGCTCAGCGCGAACGTCGTCATCGAACTGTCGCGCTGGCTCGCCGACCTCACCGAACCGGAGAGCACCCCGTGACCATCACCCGCCCATTCGAGATCGAACTGTTCACCTTCGGCGAGATCATCGCCGACCCGGTCACGGACCCTCGGTGAGCCAGCCGTCAGGCTGCGCGAGTTCATCGACCCCGCGGTGCTGGCAGACCAGGCCGAGCAATCCCAGGACGCGACGATGCGACGTTCGTTGCCGCTGGAGCGAAGGGATCGAACGACACCGATCGATGGCTCTGCGTCGGCAGCTTCGAGATCGACCTAGCATCACGACGGGCTGCCACAAGGTCATCGTTGGTCTTCGGAGGGCCGCCGTTCATGGCGTTTCAAGGTCCAGTATCAGGCGCGTCGGGTGGAGCGAAGGACGACGTCATGCAGCTCGACAGAGCGGCCTGCGCCGCTTCGCAACGTCCGGGCCGCCCCCTCGGCGGTGACGACCTCCCATCCATCGGGGTCGAGAAGCGCTCTGACATCGCTCGATGACTTCAGTCAGTGGCACTATTGGGACCCAGTTGGCGGCGGCCGAGGTCGGTGAGTCGGTAGGCGCGGGTGGGATCGTGCAGGCTTTCGGTAGTCGATTCGATCAGTCCTGCTTTGATGGCTCGTTGGAACACATCGCGTGTTCCCCGCGTGGAAAGGCCAAGGTCGACATCGCGTGGTTGGAGTTCTCCGCGTGGCTCGGCAGCGAGCGAATCGAGTAGCACCCGCACGTTGTCCTTGCGACGCATTTGGTTCGTGGATCTGCGGGCTGTTCCGGGCGGCTCCTGTGCCGGGCGCTCGGCAAGTGTCCATGTCACTCGGTCGTAGCGTGGCACCTCGCGCAGGACGCGCGCGCTGACCAGGTCGTCGAGGACCGGCACGACATGTTCGATGACGCTCGGGGTGAGGAGTCGCGCCGCGAGCACGGTGTCCAGTGGGGTATTGAAAGACACGGTTGAGACGTCTTGGTCTTGGACGGCTCGGCGTCGCTCCAGGAACGCTACGAGGCGATGCTGGTCTGTGTCGGTTGCGATGGTTGGCCACCGATTGGCGACGTCGCCGACGTCCAGTCGGCCGCGCAACGCGATCGCCGAGAATCGTGCGGGGCCAACAGCGAACAGCAGCGGCGCTGTCCCGGCGTTTCTGCAGGCGCGGTCCGCTCGGGCTATCCCGGATGCCTGCGCCTCGACGAGCCGGATGCCGCTCGGGCTTGTCATCTGACCGCACAGGCGGACCAGCGCATAGTTCCGTGGGGTCGACAGCGGCGAAAGACCCAACTGGTTGGGATCGACGCCTGGGTGGACGCCTCCGGGGCTGGTGATCTCCACCGTTGACGGTGATACGCGTACCGAGATCGTTGTCGACTCCGATGTCGGACTGAGGCTTCGGTGGATCAATGCGTTCGACACCGCTTCGCGTAGCGCCTCGGACGGGAAATCGAGCTCGTCGAACATCGCCCCCCGCCGACTGACTTGCACCACTCCGAGTTCTTGCTCCAACCACTCCATCACCCCATCGAGCAACTCGCCGATTGTCCCCTCGATGTGGACGCCGCGTTGACGCGCGCCGATCGGATCGCCGGCACGTGGAGTGCTCATGCATGCCACCCTCGTCAGTGGGCTTCGGGCAGCCGGGTCGTCACCCAGCAGAAGCCAACCAGCGAGCGTCGGCGTTCCGTCATCGGCACAGATCCCGAGTCGTCGCAGTGTCGCGTCGCGACTCTTGGAGTGCCGTCCATAGCGCTCGGCGAGCGCTCCCCGGGAGAGTTGGCCATCTTGCGGAGCCGGTCGGCGGCTGTCATCTCGTTGGCTGCGGGCCGCGAGCATGTCATCAACCTCGCCGACCGAAAGCTGCACATCACCGTCGCCGACCCGGATGAACGAGGTGAACTGCACTTGTCCATGGTCAGGGAAATAGCACGGTTGCTGCAGCCGGGGAACACTAGGGATGTGGGCAACGATCACCTGCCCACCGGCATGGCTGATGATCGAGATCGCCGGTCGTAGCGGCGGTTCGGCGCGTGTACACACGGCCTGCAACTCCGATGACGCCTTCGCCGCGTCCTCGACCCCGGTGACAGCGAAGCCACCACGTTGCTCATCGACGCCGAGCAGCACAAGTCCTCCACCAGCGTTCGCCAGAGCCGACAGCGACTTCCACAGATCGACAGGAAGCCCCGAGCGGGCACGCTTGGCCTCAATCCACTGATGATCACCACGCGCAGCACGCAGGCTCTCGAGCACAACGTTCAATTCGTCGATGGTTTGAACGAGCAACGGGCTTCTCTCTACTCGGCAGCTACTAGGAGCCTACTCGGCACTCACAGATCAACGCGTCTCCACTTCCTAGTAGCTGCCTACTAACTCACGGATTGCCGCAAAGGATGTCGGCAACGACCGTCGGGTTCCCGAGCCGCAGCGGCTAAACCCGCGCGAGTTCCACGCTTGGACCCCCGCCCCACACGACGAAACGATGAACGAACGGTGACCGGTTTCCCACGATTCGTCGACAATCTGCCGGCGTTGACTCCAATCACTGCTGGATCGACGACGAGGTCGGCGACCACCGTTGACAAGCTCGCGGGTTCTCGTTGACAAATCCGTTGACAAATGGCTCTTCCGAGCCCGAGAACGACGAAAGCCCCGGTCCGGGTTGTGGTCCTGACCAGGGCTTTCTTTGGTGGCGGGGGCAGGATTTGAACCTGCGACCTTCGGGTTATGAGCCCGACGAGCTACCGGACTGCTCCACCCCGCGATGAGGTGCGGGTACAAGGTACCGATCCCACCCCTCGACGCGCAACCTCCTGCGGGAGCGCAGTTCGTGACTGACGCCGCCATCTCCCGGCCCGATGATCAGGCTCACCGTTCCACCGGGCGCGACGTCGCCACGACTACCTTCGTGCGACGGTGGCGATCGGACGAGGAGGCGGCGGATGCGGTTCGGGCGGCAACTCGCAACGGCCGACCAGCTCGCCGCACTGCAGGCGGCGGTCACCGAGCTGCGTGGACGGCTCGCCGCCGAGCAGTACGTCACGGCCGAACTCCACGCTCGCCTCCACGAGCTCGAACGTCGGGACCACGAGGTTCACCACACCTCTCGACCAGATGTCGGCCCGAACCTAGAGAGACCCCGCCACCGCCGCCACCGCCACCACCACCACGATCGCTCGAGCAACTTGCGGCAGCCGTCACCATCGCGTCGGAGGCCTCCGAGCGCAACGATTGGGCGATCGGCGAGTTGCGCGCATCGACCGACCGGCTGACCGCCCGGCTCGACGAGCTCGCCCTCCGCTTCCAGACTCAGCTCTGCGACCTCGGCTTCGAGATCGAACGAGCGGCCGCTTCGACCCGCACGTCGGCCGCAGTGTCGGACCTCACCATCGAACGACAGGTCGACGCACTGCGAGCGGCGCAGATCCGCATCGCCAGCGAGCAGGCCCGCTTCGAGATCGCCGTGCGATCAGAACTCGCCGAGCTCGCCGACCACCTCCGCCGCTTCCCGTAGGCGCTTCGCCGCACTTGTCTTCCCGCACGCGCTTGCCGACAACGAACAACCCCGACATCGCTGCGCCCCCGAGTTGGGCGCACACCCTGGGCGCGGTGTCAGTTCCCGGTGTCGGAGCCGGTCGCGGTGTCGTCGACCGTGGTGGTGGGGGCATCCGTCGAGGCCGGCGCCTCGTCGTTCGGCACCGCGGTGATGTCGAGCCCAGTGGCAGCCGAGGCAGCCTGGGCGAGCAGCGCGTACGCCTCGTCCATCTTCTCCTGGTACGTCTTGGAGTCGAAGTCGGCCAACGCATCCTGAGCTTCGAGATACAGCACCTGAGCCCGAGCGATCAGTTCCTCGGGTGACGCATCGTCGGGCGACGTCTGCGGCTCACCCGAACCCGAACCGGTGTCCGTATCCGTGTCCGTCTCGCCGTCACCCGCGGCCGCGCCCTCCGGACGGTCGCCCAGGTCGAGCTGGAGCTCGCCGTACAGCTCCTGCAACGCCAACTCCAACGTCTTGCCCTTCACCGAATCGTTGCCGTACGTGATGCTCACGCTGTCGAACTTGGCGAACGCCGGATCGCTGTTCTCCGGTTGCAGGAACCACGGCCGGACGTACATCAGCCCGTCACCGATCGGCACGAGCTGGAGATCGCCGAACACCACCTTGGTGCCCTGCGAGTCGAGCAGCGTGAGCTCCTGGGAGAACTTCTGGCTGATGTTCTGGTCGCAACGGTGAGCGGGCCGATCGGGCGCTGGCGCTGCGATCGACGTAGGCGGTGAGCTTCCCGTAGTTCTCGGGCTCGCTCGACACCGTCATGAACGCCTGAGCTCCTTGCGTTCGTCGTTCGGTCGAGTACGGCACGAACGGCCGGAACAGCACGAACTCCGAGGCGTCGGCGCCCGGGTGCTCGGAACAACGTGTAGTACGGCTCGAACCGGGCGGTGTCGAGCATCGGAGGTCCGGCCCGAGGTGTTGGCCGCTCGTCGTTGTCGGGACATCGCCGCGGCCGTCGCGGCCCGGTGCCGTGGCCGACCTGCCGGTCGGGAGCGGCCTGGGCGACGCTCCACGCCAGCTTGCTGGGAGTAGAACTGCTCGGCGTCCTCGAGCTGGTACCGGCCGTAGAGGTTGGTCTGGATCCGGAACAGATCCTCGGGATACCGGAAGTGCTCGCGCAGCTCGGCGGGCACCTCGGCCGCCGCGCGTGAACAGATCGGGGAACGCCTTCTGCCACGCCGTGATGATCGGATCGGTCGGATCGACGACGTACAGCGTGACCGTGCCGTCGTAGGCATCGACGACGGCCTTCACCGAGTTGCGGACGTAGTTGAACGAGCTGCGCAACCCGCTGCCGGCCGGGAGCTGGCGGGTGTCGGCCGACTCGGCGTTCGGGTACCGGCTGGTCGTCGTGTAGGCGTCGACCACCCACACCAGCTTGCCGCCGAGGACCACCGGATACGGATCGGCGTCGAGCTTCAGGAACGGGGCGACCTTGGCGACCCGCTCGCGCACGTCGCGTCGGTAGATGATCCGCGATTCGTCGTTGATCAGCTTCGAGCCGAACAGGTTGTACTCGCCGTAATAGATCGGCGAACGCGGCGCGGCGCATCGTGGACGACAACTCCACCCCGCCGGTGCCGGAGTACGCCGGGCCGCGCCGGGTCGAGCGTCTCCTCGCCGCCCTCGCGATCGGTGCCGACCACCGCGTACCCGCCGAGACCGTCGCCGATGTACACCTCGGGCCGGGTCAGGCCGAGCGTCGTTGTCGGGGCTGTCGACCGTCACGTAGAGCGGCCGACCATCCCGGTCGACCTTGCTGGCCGGAGCGAACGCCAGCCCGTAGCCGTGGGTGTAGGCGAGGTGCTGGCCCTCCCACGTCTTCAGCGGCACGTTGTCGAGATCGAGCTCGCGGGCCGCGAGCACCACCTGCTGCGAGTCGACCGTCGATCACGTAGCGGTCGACATCGACGTCGCGGGTCGCTGCCCCCGACGACGTAACCCGGTCCGCAGACCCTGGTCGACCCGCAGGGTCTCGCCGATGACCCGCGGGCGACAGCAGGCGGACGTTCGGCGGATCGCGGCCTGGTCCTCGACGACCTCGTCGGCGGTGATGTCGCCCGAGCTGCATCTCGACTGGCCGTCACCTCGTCGAGGTTCATCGCCGCCGTGGTCGCCCGGATGTTGCGAGCGATGTACTCGGCTTCCCGGCTGGACTCGCTCGGCTCCACCTGGAAGCGCTGGACGATCGGCCGGATACAGCGTGCCGGCGATCACCGCGACGACGAGCCAGAGCCCGACGGCGATGACCGGGAGCCGCCAGCCCCGCTGGCGGACGTTGACGAACAGCAACACCGCGGCGAGCAGCGAGATGAGGATCAACAGCTGCAGGGCCGGCAGCTGGGCGTTGACGTCGGTGTAGGTCGGCCCCTTCGACGTAGCCCCGCTTCGACGTCGTGAGCTCGAAACGCTGGAGCCAGTAGTCGGCCGCCTTCAGCAACGCCAGCACGGCGAGCAGGGCCGAGAGATGCAGCTTCACCTGCGGAGTCACTCGCCGCCCGCCGGGCTGCAGGCGGATCCCGCCGTTCAGGTAGTGGGCGACGGCAGTGAGCAGGAAGATCACGACGAACGCGGCGAACAACCAGTTGACGAGGTAGTTCAGGAACGGCAGTCGGAACACGTAGAAGCCCGACGTCGGTGCCGAACTGCTCATCGGTCGATGCCGAAGCTCACCGCGTTGCGGAACAGCGTCCATTCCTGCCAGTGGGCGGAGGCAGGAAGCCCGGCGACAACCCGAACACGACGGCGACACCGCACCCGCAGCCGGCCTTGGCGGTGGCCGACCAGTCTCGCGGTATCGCTCGAGCAACTGCTCCTCGGGCCCGTCGGATCGGACCGACGGGGCCAAGCGATCGGCGACGATCGAGCTGGCCAGGGCGACTGCGACGAACCCGGCGGTGAACACCGCCGAGAGCAAGCACCTTGGTGCGCAGCACCCCCCAGAACACGTCGGAGCGGCCGACGGAGCGGAACCAGAGCGACTTCGACGTAGAAGCCCGGCCAGGCTCCGGGCCGAGACGAAGAGCACGACGAGGACGACGAACAACACGATGAGGACCACACGGCCCCGGTTGCCGAGACGACTCGGCTCCCGCCGCGGCGGAGCGGCGCGGCAGATCGGACGGGACCCTCACCTCGGCCGACGCTACCGGGTCGGCGGTCACCAGCAGGCAGCGGCACGCCGAGGTCGGTCGGCGGGCAGACGTCACCGCTCGGGAACACGTCGCCGGCTCGCACCACCCCGGCCGCCTCGTTGCTCGGCGGCATCGTCGCAGCGACGAGCTCCCGGATCGCGACCCAACGCACCGGGGTTCCGGGCACCGATGGCGGCGTAGGCGCCCTGGGCGTAGGCGACTGCGGGCGAGCGCGGCGGCGAGCTCGTCGAGCCGCTGGGTCTTCCACTCGCGGTAGATCGAGCGCACCTCGGTGGCGATCGACCCGTTGTTGCCGCCGGCCCGTTCGACCGCCCGCTGGAGCAACGCTCACGCAACGGCTCGACGATCTCGGGGTCCACGACCGACTCGACGGTTCGGGCGACGACGGCGGCATCGGCCACCCGCCGATCGAGCCGGGCAGGGTCGTCGCTCGACACCGATCGGGCCCCGGCCGAGGGCGGCGCCGGGCAACTCCTCGTGGGCGGCGCTCGACGATACGGCGCCAGGTGCGCCTCGGCCGCCGGCAGGAGCTGTTCGAGCGATCGCACCGGCTCCTTGCGCCGCAGCACATCGAGCAGGTCGTTCTGCTCGTCGGCCAACGCCCGCTTGAACTTTCGGGCCAGGTCGAGCTCGATCGGGGCGAGCGCCTCGTCGCGGCCGACGAACGGGGAGTCGGCCAGGAGTCCAGCCGTCGAACGCGTCGTTCTCCGGGGTCGAGGCCGGATCGGGAATCGGTGTCGGGGTCGAGGCAATGACGGGCACCGGCTCGGTGATCTCGGCACCGGCCGATCGACGAGCGCCGCGCGTCGCCGCTGCACGGGTCACGTCGCTCGCCATCTCGTCGGGACGGCGGCCCGCAGCCGGGCGAACAGGTCGTCGACCGATGCCTTGGCGCTGACCGGATCATCGATGTGCCGGCACCGGCAGGCCCGGTGTCGAGCTCCCCGGCGAAGAGGGCCACCACCGGGCGCGATCTCCTCCGACTCCGCAGGGCCGGCTCGGCGAATCGTCGGTCGGCACCCACCGATGAATCGGCATCGGAACCGTCGGAGCTCGTCGGCGCCGTCGGCGACGGGCTCGACTGGCGGAGGTCTCCGGGACGGCGGTTTCTCGAACGGCGGGCTCTGCGGCCGGCTCCGACGTTCACGACCGGCTCCGCGACCTCGGCGGGCGTGGCGGGCTGGCCGCCGTGACATCGGGGCGGGGTCCCCCCGACGGCGCGTGATGCGCTGATCGGCGCCGGACCGATGGTCGGCGCGCTCAGCGCTCCGACGCAGCTCCTCGGGGTCGCCTCCCAGCGCATCGAGCTCGCCGAGCACCTCCCTCGGCCGCCAGCCGGGCCTGCTCGAATGCGCTGCACCAACCGCTCGCGCCCGCCGCCGCAGCTGCTGCAGCTGTTGACGGGCGTGCTCGCGTCGCTTGGCCAGATCGGCCAGCACCCGCTCGCGGTACTCCCTGGTCTCGGCCACCATGTCGCGACCCTGAGCCGCGCCGTCTCGAGCGCCGCTTCGGCCTCCACGGCGGCCTCTTGCGCGCCGAAGTGCGGCGTCGAGCTCCGCCTGCTCACGGAGCCGCGCCGCCTCGTCCTGAGCCTCGAGCAGCAACCGTGCGGCGCCTTCCTCGGCTTTGGCCCGGATCTGCGCCGCCGCCTCGCGGGCAGTCGAGAGGACACGCGCCGTCTCCTCGCCGAGCATCGTGGTGATCGTGCTCTCGTCGAGATCCTCGATCGCGGCGGCGGGCCGCCGAGCGAGCCGCCAGCTCGCGTTCCAAGACCCGCTGTCGGTCCTGGAGCGACGCGAGTTCGGCGGCCACCTGCTGGAGGAAGTCCCGTACCTCGGCCGGGTCGAAGCCCTTGCGGCTCACACCGAAGCCGGCGGACGCCACCGATGCCGGCGAGCTCGGATCGGGGCGTGGGTGGGAGACGGCCATCCCGCGAGCGTAGGTCGGTCGGCCAGCGGGGTCGCGGCAATCGCCTCGAGCAAGTCAGCCGGTGTACGACGTTCCCGGCGTTCCCAGTTCGAGGGCGTTGCCACCGACCGCGGCCAGCGCAGCGAGCGCTTCATCGAGGTTGGCGACGACCGCAACCCGATCCGCGCCGAGCATCCGCCGCACGGCATCGAGGTCCTCGGCGCTCTGGCCGGCGGGCACGATGAACAGGTCGGCGCCCTGTTGCTTCACCGCCACCGCCTTCTGACGGATGCCGCCGATCGGCCCCACGTTGCCGTCGGATGTCGATCGTGCCGGTGACAGCGACCCGTCTTACCACCGGTGAGCTCACCGGGCGTGAGGGCGTCGAGCAGCGTGAGGGTGAACGCCAGCCCAGCCGACGGTCCGCCGATCGAGCCCGGTCTCGATGTCGATCTCGAACGGCAGGTTCACCTGGGCGGTATCGGCGAGCTCGATGCCGATGAACGACCGCGACGGGTCGTCGGGATTGGCGATCAGCTCGACGTCGCCGGTCTGTTCGACGCCGGCATCGCCGGTCTCGCCGGTGGTCGGGGCCTGCCCGACGAACCGTGAACTCGGCCACGTCACCCGGCCCGAAGTCGGCGAGCGCCTCGGTCAGGTCCTCGCGGGTGACGATCGGTGTCCCCTCGACCGAGATGATCTGGTCGCCCGGATCCAGGAAGACATCGGCGGGCACCGGGTCGGCGCACGTGCGCCCATCGGCCGACGCCTCGAGGCACAGCACCTGGTTGACGATGACCGAACCGGGGATCAGCTCGGTGGGATAGCCCAGCTTGGTGAGCGCCACGTAGGGCGCGTCGTCCTTCGCATCGCGCATCGCCTCGAGGTTCCGTGATCGGTCCTCGTCAGGAGTGATGGTGCCGAAACGCTCTTCGTAGGTGAACTGATCGACATCGGGATCGAGCCAGCCGATCGCGGCCTGCAGACCGGTCAGGTGCGGTCCGGCAACCGTGACGAACAGGATCTCGCCATTGGGGTCGAACCGGGGCACGGCATCGAACGACAAGCGGTCCTCGACCGCACTCGCCGTTCCCGGAGCTTCGGCGTAGCGATCAACGAGGACCACCGACGCGGCGAGGAACACCAGCGCCGCTCCGAGGGCGAGCAACGCGAGGGGAACCGCCCATCGGCGATGCCTGGGGTTCGGGAACCGGGGCGCCGCCCACACTGGGGCACCGGGTCCGGATAGCGTGTCCGGTTGAGTGATCGCCTCGGAAGTGTTCACGTCGGACATCACCTTACGGGCTGGCCTTACAGCTGGTGCCGCGCTCGTGGTGCTGATCCTGGTGTCGAACAACCGTCCGGCGCGCACCCGGGCATGGGTCCCCGTCAACCGGCGCCGCCAGATGCCGGCCATGCGCATCGAGCGACTTCCGGTGCAGCTGTACCGGGCGCCGCGCTGGTGGGAGCGGCTCGCCGCCGTCACCGGCCTCAGCGTGGTCGCGGCGGTCGTCGGTGCGGTGACTGCCACGATGATCGCCGCAGTGCTCATCTACGGCGTCACCACGCTCACCGGGCTGCTGAAGTGAGCACGCGGCGCGACGTCGCCGCAGCGGGGCACCGGGGCGACGAGGCGCTCGTGCGCGCCGGGCTCGCCAACGACGAACCCGCCGTTCGCGCCACCGCACTGGGCGCGCTGGCCCGACTCGGCCGACTCGGGCACGACGACCTCGAACTGGCCACGCGTGACCCCGGCGCCACCGTCCGGATGCGAGCTGCGGAGCTGGCGGCCGGCCGGCCCGGATTCCCGCTCCACGCCCTGCTCGATGACCCCGAGCCGCTGGTCGCCGAGATGGCCGCGTGGGCGTGCGGCGAACACGAGGTGGTCGACGATGCCACCCTCGATCGGCTCGTCGCGATGGCGACCGGCCACGAGGACCCGCTCGCGAGGGAGGCCGCCGTTGCCGCACTCGGCGCCATCGGCGACGAGCGAGGTCGAGCTGCGGTGCTCGCCGCCACCGCCGACAAAGCGCCGATCCGCCGACGAGCGGTGATCGCGCTCGTGGCATTCGAAGGCGACGACGTCGACGCCGCGATGCAGCGGGCGCTGACCGACCGGGACTGGCAAGTCAGGGAAGCCGCCGAAGAACTCCTCCGCGACAGCTGAACCACCGGAGTCGCGCGGGGTGAAGCTGAAGCGGCGACCTTCGATCCGCTTTGCCACTGTTCTGCGTGGTTGGGGCGCCGCAGAACCGTGCCGAGCCGGGTCCCTGCTGCCCACCCGGGCTCCCGGGCTTCCGACTCCGGGGTCGGGCGATCGCGGCTATGAGGTTTCCAGCGAGTAGCGGTAGACGTTGGTGTCGCGGGGGACGAACCCGAGGCGTTGGTAGAGGCGGTTGGCGGCTTCTCGCGAGGGACGACTCGTGAGATCGACGGTCTTGGCGCCGCGGCGGGCGGCCTCGTCGATCGCTGCTCGGTTGAGGGCCGCCCCGACCCCGGCACCGCGGGCCGCATCGTCGACCACCACGTCTTCGATCCATGCCCGCAACCCCGTCGGGATGCGGAACAGCGCGAGGGTCAGGCTTCCCCTGATGACGCCGTCGACGCGGGCCACGAACAGCACGGTGGCGTCGCTGCCTGCGATCTCGTCGACCTCTTCAGCGGTGGGTGGGGGCGACGACTTCGACAACTGAGGGATCAGCCGGGCGAAGGCGTCGAGCAGCTCGGGGGTCGAACCGGTGGCGATCTCGATCACTGGGGTACTCACGAGGGAGCGACGGTAGTGCGCCGAAGGCGGCGGCCCACATCGCCCGGTCGCACGACATCGCCCCGTCAGCACGCGTCGCCCGTCGGCCGGCGTCGCCTGTCTGGCAGCGTCGCCCGGTCGGAACGGGCGGGGCGAGCGCCCGGTCGGAGCGACTGGGCCCGGCCCGCCTAGCTTCCGCCCTCATGGACGCCCTTTCTTCCAATGCGCGCCGCCTCGGATCGGCGCTGGAGCCGGTAGCCGGCCAGGTCTACTTCTCGGCGGAGTGCCATGCCGGCTACACCGCGCTCGGTTTCGGCGCGAGTCCCGGTGAGTTCAGCGGCGTTCCTGCGCCGGATGGACCTGCGTACTTCACCAGCCGGGGTTCCGTGATGGGCCAGGTGCCGGGTGAGGTCGTGGCCGCGGCGTTCGCCGTGTTCAACCCGGCAGCGGTCGTCCCCTCGGTGAGTTTCGGCTGGACCTTGACCGACGCGCCCACCATCTGCGCGGCACGCGACACCGGGGCGATCGGCCAGTTGTGCCGGGTACTCGGCGACGAACCCGACGGGTTGACACGCGCCACCGAGCTGCTCCAACGAGCCGTCGATCCGCTGCGGCCCGAAGGCCGACCGCTCTTCAGTGGGCTGCGATCGCTCGGTCTCCCCGCCCGACCGATGGGCACGATGTGGCGCCTCGCCGACATGCTGCGCGAGTACCGGGGCGACAGCCACACGGCCGCGTGGATCTCGGCGGGCTTCGACGCCACCGAGATCGGGCTCCTGAGCGAGCTCTACTGGGGCCTGCCGATGCGCTCGTACTCCCGCACACGCGCCTGGTCTGCCGCCGACTTCGACGCGGCCGAGGAGCGGCTCGTCGCGCGGGGCCTCGTGACCGACGGCGGGCTCACCGATGCCGGGCGATCGGCGCGCGAGGACATCGAGATCGCGACCGACCGGCAGATGGCCGGCGCCGTCGCCGCCCTCGGCGTGGAGCTCGACGAGCTGATCGAGCTGCTGACCCCGTGGGGCGAGGCGATCCGGGCTGCCCACGGCTATCCAGCGGCCGGCCCCCATGACCTGGCCAAGGCGGCGCAGTCGAGGTGACACCCGCCCGGAAGCGGCAGGGTGAGATTAGGGTTCGGTGGTGATGGACCATGTGCGTTGGGCACGCGAGATCGAGCTGCGGAACCCGGTGATGGTCGCGGCGTTCACCGGCTGGAACGACGCCGGTGATGCCGCCTCGAACGCGTTGAGCGCACTCGTCCAGGGCTGGGATGCCGAGCTCGTCGCCACCATCGATCCCGAGGACTTCACCGATTTCGCGACGGTGCGTCCTCACGTTCGCCTCGACGACGACGGTTTGCGCGACGTGATCTGGCCGCAGGTGTCGGTGTGGGCAGCGTCGACGCCCGGCGTCGATGTGCTGTTGGTGCTCGGACCCGAACCCGCTCTCCGTTGGCGGACCTTCACCGAGCAGCTGATGGCCATCATCAACAAGTACGAGTGCCGCTTGCTGGTCACGCTCGGGGCGTTGCTGGCCGACGTGCCGCACACCCGCCCGGTGCAGCTCATCGGGAGCGCCAACGACCCGGAGGTGATCGAGCGCTTCGACCTCCAGCGGTCCACGTATGAGGGACCCACGGGCATCGTCGGGATCTTGCACGACTCCTGCACATCGGTGGGCATCGCGTCGGTCTCGCTCTGGGCGGCCGTTCCCGCGTACGCCGCCCAGATCCCGTCGCCCAAGGCAGCCGTCGCGCTCCTGCGCCGGGCCACCGACCTGATCGGCGCGCCGGCTCCGGTCAACCCGCTGCTCGGCGAGCTCGACGCCTACGACGACCGCATCGAAGAGCTGATGGAGTCCAACGACGAGCTGGGGCCGTACGTCGAGCGCCTCGAAGCGGCATTGGGAGACGTCGAGCCCGACGACGACGAACCCATCGACACCGAAGACGCCGGCGAGAGCCTGATCGAGGAGCTCGAGCAGTTCCTACGCGATCAGGGCAGCGACGGCTGAGCCAGTCGTTCCGGGCAACTGGAGTCAAGCGCAACCGGAGTCCGGCGCGGCGGGCGGTTCGAGCCCGGTGGTCAGTCAGGGCTGGGCGAGTCGAGCACCGGGGGGAGCGCGCGTGCGTGCACGATCGTGAGCCGCTTGGTGGCCCGGGTGAGCGCCACGTACAGCGAGCGCAGGCCCTGGATCTCGCCCTCGACGATGGCCGCTGGTTCCATCACCACGACGCCATCGAGCTCGAGACCCTTCACCACGCTGACCGGAACGACGCTGACGGCGCCCTCGAGCCCCGTGCGGGTGGCCCGGCTGTGGGCGATCCCGGCATCGCTCAGCGCCTGGACGATCTGATCGACCATCGAGTCGGGCGTGACGACGGCGACGTTTCCATCGCCCACATCGGCGAGCAGCTCTCGGACCGCGCTCACCAGGTCGAGGCCGAGCTCCGACGGGGTGGTGCGCACGAACGCGGGCGGTGCGCCGCCTTCCCGAACAGAGCTGGGTGCCCGCAGCTCGGGGGTGGCGGCCATCATCACGCGGGTCGCGAGGGCCATGATCTCGCCGGGGATGCGATAGCCGATGCTGAGCCCCACCACGCGCGCCCCCTTCTTGTCGGGCAGGTGGGCCAACACGTCGGTCCAGCTGGCGGGCGCCAACGGCCCGGTGGCCTGAGCAAGGTCGCCGACGATGGTCATCGAGCCGTTGAGGGTGCGCCGAGCCGCCATCCGCAGCTGCATCGGCGTGAGGTCCTGCACTTCGTCGATGACGATGTGGCCATAGGTGCGGATCTCCTCCGCATCGTCGATCTTGCCCGCCCGGTTCGGCCTCGGCCCGAGCGCCTCGCGCGCCTCGTCGAGCAGTGCGACATCGGCATCGCTCCAGGCGACCTCGTGCACGTCGGCCGACCGCGGCCGATGGAGCGCTGACCACTCGGCTTCGGACAATTGATCGGCGGCCGCCAGCTTCAGCAGGGCCTTGGAGCCGAACAGATCGTGGAGCAACTCGGCCGGCTTGAGCAGCGGCCACATGCGCTCGAACGCCTCGCGGACCTCGTCGAAGTGGCGGACCGCCTCCTTCACCTGATGCGGGGTCAGCTCGTCACGTGCGGACCCCGCCAAGGTGGCATAGACCTCGTTCTCGACCCAGCGCCGAGCAGCGTTGTGGCGGCGGTACCGGCGACGCGCCGCCTTGACCACCCGCACCGAGTCCTCGACCGAGAACCGCAGGTACGTGACCCCCAAGGGCACCACGAGGTCCTCGCGCAGCGGACGTTCGCGATCGCGCGCCGCCTTGGCGATCACCGTCGCCATCCGCACGTCGCCCTTCACCCGGGCCGCGACGTGGGTGTCGGTCCCGCCGAAGCGCACGTCGGGCACGAGATCGCCGAGGATGGCCTGCTCCACGCCGGCCTCACCCAGCGACGGCAGCACCCGTTCGATGTAGCGCAGGAACACCCGGTTCGGGCCGATGACGAGCACGCCTTGGTCCTCGAGCGGGAACCGATGGGTGTAGAGCAGATACGCGGCCCGGTGGAGCGCCACGACCGTCTTGCCCGTGCCCGGGCCGCCCTGCACGACGAGTACACCGGCGTGCGGTGAACGAATGATCTCGTCCTGCTCCCCCTGGATGGTGGCGACGATGTCGCCGAGCTGACCGGTACGCCCACGCTCGAGCGCGGCGAGCAGGGTCGAGTAGCCGCGCAGGCCGGCGGTGCCGTTCGTCGACGGCTGGTCGACCAGGCCGTCGTCGTGGCCGATACCGAGGTGACCGGCACCGAAGAGCTCGTCTTCGATCCCGAGGAGCTGGTGACCCTTGACCGCGAAGTGGCGGCGCCGGACCAGCCCCATCGGCTCGCGCCCGGTGGCCCGGTAGAAGGGCTCGGCGACCGGGGCCCGCCAATCGATGACGACGGGATCACGATGCTCGTCGGAGATCGCCAGGCGTCCGATGTGGAAGCTCTCGACTGCGTCGGGACCCTCGGCGGCCCGATCGATGCGACCGAACACCAACGCCGCGTCACCGAGATCGAGCTGGGTGAGGCGATTCACGAGGGCGCCGTCGAACACGTCCTTCTCGAACCGCGACTGGAACGTGCCACCGATGCCCACCCCGGCCTCGGTCAGACCGCGGAGTTTCCACGCGTCGGTGCGAGCTCTTCTCCAGGCAGTCGTACGCGTGGTCCACGTACGCCTGCTCTTCGGCCAGGTCAGGGTGCTGGTGCGTCATGGATGTTCCGTTCGCCCGGTCCCGGAGCCCGCCGCGCTCCTGAATTCGGGGTCCATCCACTTTACCGGTCGGTTTCCGACTCCACGATGGTGTTCGCCGGCGACCCGCCGATGCCGCGCTCGCCGAGGGCACGGCGCAGCGGCGCGGCTACCGTTGGAACGCCCATGAGCGCATCGTCGACCCCTCTCGCCAACCCCCTCGCCACCCCCGGGCCGACCTTGCCGGGCCGGCAGGGTCCTTCCTCGCCGCCTGCCGCGGCGAGGTGCCCACCACACCCCGGTGTGGTTCATGCGCCAGGCCGGCCGCAGCCTGCCCGAGTATCGGGCCGTCGCGAGGTCCGGCAGCATCCTCGAGGCGATCAAGCAGCCCGAGCCTGTCGGTCGAGATCACCCTCCAACCCGTCCGACGCTACGGCGTCGACGCCGCCATCCTCTACAGCGACATCGTGGTGCCGGCCCACGCCACCGGGTTCGGTGTCGATGTCGCCCCGGGCACCGGCCCGGTCGTCGACCAGCCGTTCCGCTCGGCTGCCGACCTCGTCCGTCTGCGTCCCCTCGACGCCGCCGCCGACACGCCGTACGTGATCGAGACCTGCCGCCTGTTGGTGCAGGAGCTGGCCGTTCCGCTGATCGCGTTCGCCGGAGCGCCGTTCACGGTGGCCAGCTACCTGGTCGAGGGCCGGCCGTCGCGCACCTACGAGCACACCAAGGCGCTCATGTACACCGACGAGCCGACCTGGCACGCCCTGCTCGAGCACCTCGCCGGCGTGGGCGATCGAGTCGATCACGCAGCCAGCTCGACGCCGGGGCGCGCGCGTTCCAGCTGTTCGACTCGTGGGCCGGTGCGCTGTCGCCGAGCCGACTACGAACGCTTCGTGCTGCCGCATTCCCGTCGGGTATTCCAGGAGCTCGCCGCCAGCCATCCCGGTGTGCCGGGCATCCACTTCGGCATCGGGTGCGACCACCTGCTCGAGTCGATGTACTCCGCCGGGCCCTCGGTGATCGGGCTCGACTGGCGCACACCCATCACGGCCGCCCGCGCGCCGGCTCGGTGCCCGACACCCGGGTGCAGGGCAACCTCGACCCCGCCATGGTGCTCGCCGGATGGGACGTCGCGCGACTCGGGGCTCGAACAGGTCATCGACGACAACATCGGCCACCCGGGTCACGTGTTCAACCTTGGACACGGGGTCCAGCCGAACACTGATCCGGGCGTCCTGGAAGCCTTGACCGCCTTCGTGCACGAACGCACCGTTCGATGCATCGGGGTGTTGCTGATGGCGTACGGCACGCCTCGACATCCCGACGAAGTCGAGGCGTACTACACCGACATCCGCCGCGGCCGCCCACCGACACCGGAACAGCTCGCCGATCTCGTACGCCGGTACGACGCGATCGGCGGCATCTCGCCCCTCGCCCAGCGCACCGAGGCGCAGCGCGACGCGCTGCAGGCCGCGCTCGATGCCACCGCGCCCGGACAGTTCTCGGTGACGCTCGGATTGAAGCACGCCGAGCCGAAGATCGAAGCCGGGGTCGAGGCGTTGGTCGCCGCCGGGGTCGAGTCGATCGTCGCCCTCGTGCTGGCACCCCACTTCTCGGCGCTGTCGGTCGGCCAGTACCTCGACCGGGCTCGCGCCGCCGCGGCCGCTCACGAGGTGACGATCGCACGCGATCGAGTCGTGGGCCACCGAGCCGGCGTTCGTCGGCGTTCCTCGCCGCCGCGATGCGCTCCGAGCTGGCCGCGCTGCCCGGCGCAACACCAAGGTGCTCTTCACCGCCCACTCGCTGCCCGAACGGGTGCTCGCCATGGGCGACCCGTACCCCGACGAGCTCCGCGTCGACCGCCGAGGCCGTTGCCACCGAGGTGGGGCTCGCGTCGTGGAGCGGCTGGAGCATCGCCTGGCAGTCGGCCGGCCGCACGCCGGAGCCGTGGCTGGGCCCCGACATCCTCGCAGGTGATCTCCGAGCTCGCCGACAATCGGAAGCGGCGGCCGGTGTGCTGGTCTGCGCCTGCGGGTTCGTCGCCGATCATCTCGAGGTGCTCTACGACCTCGACATCGAGGCCGCGCCAGCACGCCGAGCGGCTGGGCTTGGCGTTCTCCCGCACGGCATGCGTGAACGACGACCCGACCGTGATCGGCGGCGCTCGCCGAGCGGGTCGTGGCGGCCGCTCGATCGTGAGCTCGGACCGTGTCGCCGTCGTCGGTGGCGGGATCACGGGGCTCGCCGCAGCCTGGCGGCTGGCCGACGTCGGCATTGCCTCGGTCGTGTTCGAGTCGACCGATCGTTTCGGCGGCAAGATCCAGGCGTCTCCGTTCGGTGGACTCGATCGGGTCGAGGAAGGCCCCGACGCGTTCCTCGCCCGAGTGCCATCGGGCAAGCAGCTGGCGGGCGAGCTCGGTCTCGACCGCGACCGAGCTCACGTCGCCGGCCACGGGCACCGCGTTACGTCGCCCACCACGGATGGCTCCACGCCATCCCGGCCGGACTGGTCCTCGGGGTCCCTGCCGGACTCGGCGGGCTCGCGCGCTCGTCGCTGATGTCGTGGCGTGGCAAGGTCCGCGCCGCGCTCGACCTCGTGGCTGCCGAAACGCTCGACCGAACACGACTCGCTCGGCCGGACGATCCGCGACCGGTTCGGCGCCGAAGTGCTCGAGCTGCTCGTCGATCCGCTCGTCGGCAGCATCAACGCCGGCGACTCCGACCACCTGTCACTACGTGCCTCGACCCCTCAGATCGCGCCGGTCGCCGAGCGGTCACGGAGCCTGCTGCTCGGCCTGCGCGCCGCGGCCCCGTCGGATGGCACCGACCTCGGCCCGGTGTTCCTCACGCCCCGAGCCGGGATCGTCCGAGCTCCCCCGTCGCCTGGTCGAGCAGCTCCCGGCTCGGGGTGTCGAGCTGCGCTCGGGGGCCCCGGTCGCCCGGATCGAACGCGACGGCCACGGCTTCCGGGTCGACGGCGAACCGTTCGGGGCCGTGATCCTGGCGTGCCCCAGCTCCGCGGCCGCCGAGCTCCTCGGCGGGATCTGCGACCGCGGCGGTTCCCGGGTTGCGGAGCATCGATCATGCCGGAGTGGTGATGGTGACCGTCCGGATCGACGACCCGGCCGTCATCGCGGCGGTCCCCGCCGGGAGCGGCTACCTCGTGCCGAAGCCGGACCAGATGCACGTGACGGCGGTGTCGTTCGCATCACGCAAGTGGGGACAGTGGGCGCCACCGGCCGGCGGAGAGGTGTTCCGGGTGTCCCTCGGGCACATCGGCAACCAGGTCCCGCTCCAGTTCGACGACGCCACCTGCGCAGCGGTGGTCTCGCGGGAGTTGGGCCACCACCTCGGGATCGGCCGCCCGGCACCCCTGGCCGAGGCCCGGGTGACGCGGTGGCCGGCCGCCTTCCCGCAGTACGGGCCGGGCCATCTCGACAAGTCGATGCGATCGAGCGAGTTCTGGCCGTAGAGGTGCCCGGGCTCGTGCTCGCCGGAGCCGGCTATCGCGGGGTGGGGATCCCCGCCTGCATCCGTCAGGGCGGCGAGGCAGCGGCGGCGACGTCCGCCCACCTGACGCGGCGACCAGAATGAGTGTCGTGCGGAACTCCAGGTTCGTGGTGCTCGGCGTCGGGTGCGTGCTCGCGGCCGTCTCGGCCTGCGGCGGATCGGACGACCCCGTGCGCGCGTTCGGGGCCGAGTCGGGGCCATCGGCATCGGCATCCACCGTCGCCGCGCCCACCGAGCCCACCGAGCCCATCGCGACGACGATCGTGCTCCCCACCACCACGGCCGCGCCGGCACCGTCCACGCTGCCCGCCGAGGTGCTCCCGGTCCCCGAATCCCCGCCGCCGGCCGATGCCATCGAGCCGCTGGTGGCCGTCGGCAGCATCGAGATCCCGGCGATCGAGGTCTCCAAGACGATGTACTCGGGGATCTCGCTCGGAGTGCTCGATCACGGCCCGGGGCACTGGCCGGGAACCGCTGAGCCGGGACAGATCGGCAACATGGTGATCGCCGGCCACCGCATGAGCCACGACCGGCCGTTCCGCGACCTCGACCTGCTCGCCCCGGGCGACGAGATGTTCGTGACCGACGCCGACGGGGCGACGTTCGTCTACGCCGTCACGTCCACCGAGATCGTGAAGCCCGACGCCATGTGGATCGTCTCGCAAACCCCTGCCCAGACCGCCACCCTCTTCGCCTGCCACCCGAAGGGTTCGACCCGCGCAGCGGATCGTGGTGCATCTCGATCTGGTGGGTCCGGCCTGATCTCAGCGGCCGCCATCTCTGGGGACACCACGAGCACGGGCCCCCGCTTTGCTGGCGGCGCCGCGGCGCTGGGTACCGGCGCGCTCGTCGCGTTCTCGATGCCACCGTGGGGTTGGTGGCCGCTCGCACTCGTGGGCATCGCGGTCTTCGAGCGATTGGTCCTCGACCAACCCCGACCGGTCCGCTTCCGGCGGGCGTTCTGGTTCGGGGTCGGGTGGTACCTGCCCGCGATGGGGTGGATGTGGTTCCTGACCGCACCCGGGTACGTGGTCGCCACGGCGTTGTTCGCGACCCTGCTCGGCGTGGCGGTGGCCCTCGTGCCGTCGGGTGCGGGATGGTGGTATGCGTTCCCGGCGGCGTTCACGCTCGTCGAGGCGCTGCGCTTCTGCTTCCCGTTCGGAGGGGTGCCGCTGGCCTCGTTGGCCATCTCGCAGGTCGCCGGACCGCTCGCACCGGTGGTCCGCGTCGGAGGAGCGGTGCTGCTCACCTGGGTCACGATGCAACTCGGCGTGGGCCTCGGGTTGCTCACCACGCGTGCCCGTCGGCGAGCGGGCGCAACCTCCGTCGTCGTGGTCGCCGCGATGCTCCTCGTTTCGACGTTCGCCCCGTCGGGGCGAGCGACGGGCTCCTCGATCGAAGTGGCGTTCGTTCAAGGAGGCGGTCCCCAGGGCACACGGGCCATCAACAGTGACAGCCGGCTCGTGGTGGAACGTCACCTCGAAGCGACCCGGTCGCTCGCTCCCGGCCCCGACCTGGTCGTGTGGCCCGAGAACGTCATCGATGTGGCGCTGTTCATCGAGAGCGTCGAGCTGCAGGAGGTCGCGGCCGAAGCCGAGCGCCTCGGCGCAGCGATCCTGGTGGGCGTCACCGAGGACGTGCCCGGTGAGGACGCGTTCCTCAACGCGCAGGTCACCGTGCTGCCCGATGGCACGGTGAGCAGCCGCTACGAGAAGGTGCGACGCGTTCCGTTCGGCGAGTACATGCCGTTGCGCGACGTCCTCGACACCCTGGGCGCGCCGGTCGACCAGGTTCCCCGCGATGCCAAAGCGGGCACCGGGCCGGCGTACCTCGACACCCCGATCGGTCGAGTTGGCGTGGTGATCTCGTGGGAGGTGTTCTTCGGCGGCCGCGGGCGCGACGGCATCGGCAAGGGCGGCTTGCTCCTCGTGAACCCCACCAACGGGTCGAGCTACACCGGCACGGTGCTCCAGTCCCAACAGGTCGCGTCGTCCCGGCTACGGGCCATCGAGAACGGCCGCTGGGAGGTACAGGTCTCCCCGACCGGGTTCAGCGCGTTCGTGTCCCCCGACGGCGACGTGCTGCAGCGCACCGGCGTGAGCGAACAGGCCGTGCGAACCCAGACGGTCGAGCTCCGGACCGGCCGCACGCTCTACAACCGCTTGGGCGACCTCCCGTTCGTGGCCCTCGCCGCGGCGACCACCCTGCTCGCCATCGTCGCCGGCCGCCGTATGCGCGGGCCCTCGATGCCGGCCTGACCTGCCGACAGACGTCGGATATCGGACCGCGGACCCTCGGACCGGCGGGCTTCGGACGTCACACTTCGAGCAGGACGGTGACCGGGCCGTCGTTGACCAGCTCGACGGCCATCTCGGTACGGAATCGACCGGTGGCCACCTCGGCGCCGAGTTCTCGGAGCCGCTCGACGACCCGGGTCACGAGCGGTTCCGCGAAGTCCGGCCGGGCCGCCGCGATCCAGCTCGGCCGCCGCCCGGCAGTGGTGTCGCCGTAGAGCGTGAACTGGCTGACCACCAGGATCTGGCGGGTCGTGTCGGCCACCGAACGGTTCATCACACCCTGGTCGTCGTCGATCACCCGCAGGTGCCACACCTTGTCGGCCAGCTTGACCGCACCCGCCTCGTCGTCGCCGTGCGTGACGCCCACGAGCACGCACAGACCGGGGCCGATCTCGCCCCACCACGTCGCCCGCCACCGTGACCTGCGCCCGAGTGACGCGCTGCACCAGACCTCGCATCCCCGGATCGTCGCGCGGGTGAGCCCCGGGCGACGAGACTGATGCGGTGCTGATCCTCGACACTGCGACGGCCAGGATCTCGATCGACCCCGACCACGGCGGCCGAGTGGCCGACGCGGTGGTGCACGGCCGAAGGGTGCTGGTCGGCTCGGAAGCTCGAATCAGGCCCGATGAGCTGGGGCTCCTACCCGATGGTGCCATACGCCGGCCGGGTCCGCCGCGGGCGATTCCAGTTCGACCGGCAGGAGTGGCGGTTGCCGATCACGCTCGGCGCCCACGCCATCCACGGCACGGTGTACGACCAACCATGGGCGGTGCTGGAATCGACGAGCACGTCGTGCACGCTTCGCTGCCCGCTCGGCCCGGACTGGCCCTTCGGCGGGTGGGCGACCCAGGAATACACCCTCGCCGGCGACTCCTTCACGTGCGAACTCGCTTTGCACACCGCCGAGCGCCCCATGCCGGCCCAGGTGGGGTGGCATCCGTGGTTCGTGAAGCCCGACTCACTCACGTTCCGGCCAGGGGCGATGTACCACCGCGACGACGAAGGGATGCCCGACGGCGCACTCGTCCCCGTGCCTGATGGGCCATGGGACGACTGCTTCGCCCGTGTCGAGCAACCGATCGTGCTGCGCTGGGACGATCTCGAGCTCGAGGTGCGCTCCGACTGCGACGTGTGGGTGGTGTACGACGAGCCGCGCCACGCCACCTGCGTCGAACCGCAATCCGGCCCGCCCGACGGGTTCACCCTCGACCCGGTCGAGGTCTCCCCCGACCTCCCTCTGCGGCGCTGGATGCGCTGGACGTGGCATCTGACCAGCGGTTGAGCGGCCCGGTCGGAGGTTACCGAAGGGTATTCAGCGCCGATAGGCTCGACCCCCATGCGTTCCGCCCTCGATCCGGACGCGCCGCTGCGCCTCGCGTACCTCACGTACCGGGGCAAGCCCCATGTCGGGGGCAGGGCGTGTACACCCGGCACCTCACCAAGGCGCTGGCCGATCTCGGCCACACCGTCGAGGTGTTCGGCGGCCAGCCGTACCCGGTGCTCGACGAGCGGGTCGAGCTGCACAAGCTCCCGAGCCTCGACATCTTCAACGAGCAGTTCCCAGGGCGGTTCCCGGGCTTCTGGGAGATGAAGACCCTGGGCGACGTGGTCGAAGTCGCCCAGTTCGCCACCGGCACGTTCAGCGAGCCGCTCGCGTTCAGCGTTCGCGCCTACCAGGAGCTGAAGCAGCGGACCACGCGATTTCGACCTGGTCCACGACAACCAGTGCCTCGGCTACGGCGTGCTGCAGATCGAGAAGCTGTTCCCCACCATCGTCACGCTCCACCACCCGATCACCAAGGACCGCGAGCTCGAGGTCGCCCACGCCAAGAACTGGCATCGCAAGCTCTCGGTCGGCCGCTGGTACTCGTTCGTGAAGATGCAGGGTCGGGTGGCCAGCCGGATGCCGCGCATCGTCGTGGTGAGCGAGAACTCGATCAAGGACATCAACGGCGACATGGGCGTCTCGCTCGACCGGATGCGGCTCGTGCCCGTCGGGTGTCGACCCCGACCTGTTCCAGCCGATGCCCGCACGTGACCCGCCGCCCGGCCCGGCTGATCACCACCGCCTCGGCCGACGTGGCGCTCAAGGGCCTGTCGTACCTGCTCGAAGCGATGGCCAAGCTGCGCACCGAACGCGACGTCACCCTCACGATCATCGGCAAGCCCCGTCCCGGGCACTCCAACGACCTGATCGACTCGCTCGGGCTGCGCCCGCACATCGAGTTCGTCTCGGGGGTCACCGACGAGCGGATCGTCGAGCTCTACGCCGAGGCCGAGCTGGCCGTGGTGCCCAGCCTCTACGAGGGCTTCAGCCTGCCGGCGATCGAGGCCATGGCGACCGGCACCTGCCTGGTCGCCACCGACGGCGGCGCGCTGCCCGAGGTCACCGGCAACGACGGCGAGACCGTGCTCGGGTGCAAGGCGGGCGACGTCGAATCGCTCACCGACGCCATCCGCCGCGGGCTCGACGATGCCGAGCTCCGGGCTCGCATCGGTGCGGCCGGGCGCACGCGGGTGGTCGAGCGGTGGAGCTGGCGGCACTGCGCCCAGCTCACCGTCGACCAGTACCGCGAGGTCCTGGCGATGCCCGCACAACATCGCGAAGCTCCAGAAGAACGGGCGTCTGGGCTGACGTGCTGACCGTTCGCTACGAGAAGCTCGGCCTCCGCCCCGGCGACCTGTTCCTCGACGCCGGGGCCGGATTCGGCCGCCACGCGTTCGAGGCGGCGCGCCTCGGTGCCCGGGTGGTCGCCCTCGACTACGCCGCCGACGAGGTCGTCGGCACCCGCGCCACGTTCGGCGGCATGGTCGATGCCGGCGAGATCACCGCTCGACCGCTTCGTCGGGGTGCTCCGCGGCGACGCCACCAAGCTCCCGTTCGCCGATGGCACGTTCGACCGGGTGGTCACCTCCGAGGTGCTCGAGCACATCCAGGACGACGTCGGCGCCATCGCCGAGCTGGCTCGGGTCCTCAAGCCCGGCGGCACGCTCGGCGTCACCGTGCCGTGCATGGTGGCCCGAGAAGATCAACTGGATGCTGTCCGACGAGTACCACGCGCCCGAAGTCGGTCGGCGGCCACGTCCGGATCTACTCGCTGACCGAGCTGAAGGCCAAGCTGCGGTTCGGCCGGGCTCGACGTGTTCGGCTCCCACCACGCCCACGCCCTGCACTCGCCGTACTGGTGGCTCAAGTGCGCGGTCGGTCCCCGCAACGACGACCACCCGCTGGTCGTCAAGTACCGCAAGTTCCTCGAGTGGGACATCATGCAAGCGCCCGAAGTCGACGCAGGTCGCCGAGCGGGTGCTGTCGCCGGTGCTCGGCAAGAGCGTCATCGTCTACGCCGCGCAAGCCGGCGTTCGCGATGGCGGGGAGCGCGGCATGAGCCGGCTCCCCGAGCTTCCCGGTGTGCTCTCGGCCGACGAGATCGCCGAGACCGCGCAGTCGATCGCCGAGCTGCAGCTCCCGAGCGGGATGATCCCCTGGTTCCCAGGCGGTCACTGCGACCCGTGGAACCACGTCGAGACGGCGATGGCGCTCGATGTCGCCGGCGATCATCCACGACGCCGAGCTGGCCTACGAGTGGCTGGCCGCCGTCCAGCACGCCGAAGGCTCCTGGTTCAACTACTACCTGCCCGACGGCTCCATCGAGGACGCCAAGCTCGACACCAACGTGTGCGCCTACATCGCCACCGGCGTCTGGCACCACTGGCTGTGCACGTGGGACCGCGGGTTCGTCGACCACCTGTGGCCCACCGTCGTGAAGGCCCTCGACTGGGTCGTGTCGATGCGGCTGCCGAGCGGCGGCATCCTCTGGGCCCGCGAGGTCGACTCGGTGCCCGTGGAACTACGCGTTGCTGACCGGCTCGTCGTCGATCTGGCATGCCCTCGACTGCGGCATCCAGCTGGCCGCCGTCCTCGGTGAGGAGCGACCCGGCTGGAACGCGGCCGCCGACCGCCTCGCCGACGCCATCCGCCACCGCCCCGAGGCCTTCGAGCCCAAGCAGCGCTGGGCGATGGACTGGTACTACCCGGTGCTCGGCAACGTGCTCGATCGGCGAGGCCGCCAAGGCTCGGCTCGGCCGAGTCGCTGGTCGACGTTCGTGATGGACGGGCTCGGCGTCCGTTGTGTCAGCGACGAGCCGTGGGTGACCGCCGCCGAGACCGCCGAGTGCGCCATCGCCCACGCGGTCGATCGGCGACATGTCGACGGCGATCGACCTGCTCGACTGGACCGAGATCGCACCGACGCGAGGACGGGTCGTACTGGACCGGCCTGGTCCACCCCGAGGGCATCACGTTCCCCACGTGCGAGACCACCGCCTACTCCGGCGCTGCCGTCATCCTCGCCGCCGACGCCATCCACTCCGTCTCCCCCGCCAGCCGCATCTTCCACCCCGCGTTCTGATCGCGTTGGGTGGGCGCCCGGGGTCCGCGAAACTTCCCAAGAATCCTGGGGGTCAATCGACCCGGCGCAGCACCCGCAGGGACCCCGTGGCCGAGGTGAGCCGGAACCGGCCGCTCTCGAGTGCCGGGCGGAAGATCTGCTCGTACGGCGGACGGCCACCGTCGGCCGGATCGGGGAAGACGTCGTGGATCGCCAGAGTGCCGCCCATGGCCACCTTCGGCGCCCACCCCTCGTAGTCGAGTCGGGCGGGTTCCTCACCGTGGCCGCCGTCGATGAAGCAGAACGCCAGAGGGGTCTGCCACCACCGCGCGACCGCGGGCGACTGGCCGACGACCGCGAAGACCACGTCTTCGAGCCCGGCGTCGTGGATGGCCCGGCGGAACAACGGAAGCGTGTCCATCTTGCCGACTGCCGGATCGACCAGGGTCGGGTCGTGCCACTCCCAACCCGGTTGGTTCTCCTCCGAGCCTCGGTGGTGGTCGACGGCGAACACGACCCGTATCGGTGACCCGCGCCGCGGCGCCGAGCCAGACAGTCGATCGCCCGCAGTACGAGCCGACCTCGAGCAGCGGGAGATCGGGGCACGCCCGGGCCGCCTCCACGGCCGCGTGCGTAGAGCGCGTCGCCCTCGTCGGGTGGCATGAATCCCCTGACCTCGAGCGCCCGAGCGCGCAGCGAATCGGGCATGGGAGGAACCGTCACCACGAATCCCAACGGATGATCGTGTCGGGATCGGGTCGGGAGGCCGGCTTGAAGTCGGTGCCGAGGGTGTGGGCGAGCGGGCTGAGGCACACCTGCTGCACCTGGTCGAACGGAATCCCGAGGATGTCGGCCACGGCCTGTTCCTGGAACAGGTGCACCGTGGTCCACGCCGTCCCCAGCCCCCGAGCCCGGGCTGCGAGCATGAAGTTCCACATTCCCGGCAGCACGTTGCCCATCATCGAGGCCGCCGCGGGTGGGAACGCGTCGACCCGCATGCCCTCGTTGCAGGCGATGACCAGCACCGGCGCGTCGCCCATGTGCTCGGCGAGGTACTCGGCGGAGTCCTGCACCCGAGCCTGTTGGGCGTTGCCCTCGGGCGAGCCCTTGTCGATGCTCCCGACGTACACCCCGTCCATCTGGCGGTAGATCTCGAAGCACCGCGGCGTAGACCTCGCCGATGGCCCGTCGTTTGGCCTCGTCGCGCACCACCACGAATCGCATCGTGATGTTGTTGCTACCCCGACGGCGCCTGGAGGGCGGCCGCCACGCACTCGCGAACGAGGGCGTCGTCGACCGGCTTGGAGAAGTCGAGCCGCTTGCGCACGGCTCGGGTCGTCGAGAGGAGTTCATCGGGGGTGAGCGGGAGGAAGGCCACGGTCGCACCATAATCAAGCGTCGTGCACCCACCGATTGCCGAACCCGCCCCAGCGGGCGCGTTCCTCGACCCCGCGCAAGAGGAAGGACGCCCACCGCGACCATCGTCGCGGTGGCGGCAGTCGGCGCTTCGTCATGGCCCGATCGTGTGCATCGTCCTCGGCATCTTCCTCTTGTGCCTCGTGAACCAACGACCCGGACACGACTGGGGCGACGACTTCGCGCTCTACATCCGCCAGGGCGCGGCCATCGTCGACGGCAACATCGACGAGGTCCTCGACGACCAACCGCTTCACCATCGACAACTCGTCGTGGCACACGTTCAGCCCGGCCTCCTACCCGTGGGGTTGGCCGTTGATGATCGCCCCGATCTACGCCGTGGTCGGCATCGACTACGCGGTGCTCAAGACCCTGCAAGCGCTGTTGTTCGCCGGCTTCCTCCTCGCCCTGCGAGCCGTCGTGCAACGGCGTACGACCGAGGCGGGCCGCCACGCTGTTGGTCCTGATGATCGGGTTCAGCGTGGCGTACGTCGGGTGGACCGACACCGCGTTGTCGGAGTTCCCGTACCTCTGCTTCCTCGGGCTCACCCTGTGGTGGTCCGACAGGTGTCGTCGCCCGGGGCGCGTACGACCGGGGTCGCTGGTGGCCGCTCGTGATCCTGGGCGTGATGATCGGCTACACCTACAGCATCCGCCGCGAGGGCCTCGCCCTCATGGTCGGGCTGGCGCTGCTGCACGTCGCGATGATCGGTCGCCGCGTGCTCGACGGAGGTGTCGGCGCATTGCGCACCGCCCCGTGGAAGCGCCTTGCAGCGCCGTACGCGGGCGCCGCGGCCCTGGTCGGCGGGCTGCAGATCTTCCTGCCCTCGATCCTGTTCCAGAAGTACCCGCAGGCAGGCTTCAAACAGCTGAAACCCAACGCCATCTGGTTCCGCGACATCCTGGGCGAGCAGATCGGGATCAAGGACGCAGGGCGTCGCCGAACTCGAACCTGCTCGGATCTCGGCCGGCTCGCCCTCTTCGTGCTCGCGCTGTTCGTCACGTTGGCCGTGGCCGGGGTGATCGTGCGGACCCTGACGGCGCTCGTCACCGACGCCATGGTGATCGGCTACGCCCTCGCGGTCAGCCTGATCATCGGTGTCCAACCGTTCCACGAGGGCCGATACCTGCTCTCGATCACCCCGTTCATGGCGTACTTCGCCTATCAGGCGGTGGTCTTCCTCGTCAGGGGTATCCGGCCGAGCCGATCGATCGCCACCCGTGTCGGCGCGGCGTTCCTGGCCGTGTTCGTCCTCACGAACGCCGACGAGCTGAAGAGCCGCACCGAGGGCCGGTTGGCCACCGACTACTACGTCGTGCCCGGGCCCGAGGAGCCGGCGGCCCGCGAGCTCATCGCGGCAGTCGACCAGTACGCCGCGACCGGACGATGTGATCGGGTTCTTCCGGGCCCGGGCCATGAACCTCTACAGCGGCCGACGCTCGGTGCAGGTCACCACCACCGACGATGTACTGCGCGTCGCCGACCTCTATGCGATGGTTCGTGACAGCACCTACTCTCAAGTGTTGATCTCCGACGACGAAGCGGCTGCGCTCGGTCTGGTGAAACTGTGGGAGAACTCGACCTACGCCCTGTGGCAGGTTCGCCCCGCATGAGTTCCGTCACCGTCGACACCGACCACTTGCCCGGCGATCCCGGCTCGCCCCTCGAGCTCACCATCCTGATGCCCTGTCTGAACGAGGCCGAGACGGTCGCAGACGTGCGTGCGCAAGGCTCGCAGCTGGCTCGATGACCGGGGCGTGGCCGGCGAGGTGGTGGTGGCCGACAACGGCTCGACCGACGGCTCCCAGGAACTGGCGGCCGCCGCCGGCGCACGGGTGGTCCCGATCCATCGTCGCGGCTACGGCGCGGCGTTGCTCGGTGGCATCGAGGCCGCCCGCGGCCGGTTCGTGATCATGGGCGATGCCGACGACAGCTATGACTTCACGGCGCTCGACCCGTTCCTCGCCGAGCTGCGCGCCGGGGGCGAGCTCGTGATGGGCAACCGGTTCGCCGGCCGGATCGAGCCGGGGGCCATGCCGTTCCTCCACCGGTATCTGGGCAACCCGGTGCTGTCGTGCGATCGGGAGGCTGTTCTTCGGGCTCCGCGTCGAGCGACTTCCATTGCGGCTTGCGCGGCTTTCGGCGCGATTCCATCGGCGAGCTCGGGCTGGTGACCACCGGCATGGAGTTCGCGAGCGAGCTGGTGGTGAAAGCCGGCCTTCGCGGGCTCGACATCCGCGAGGTCCCCACCACGCTGCGACCCGACGGACGCAGCCGCAAGCCCCACCTGCGCACCTGGCCCGACGGGTGGCGCCATCTCCGATTCCTGCTGCTCTACAGCCCGCGCTGGCTGTTCCTCGTACCCGGGCTCCGTCGCTGTTCGTCGTCGGGACTCGTGCTGTGCCGGCGCGCTGGTCGTCGGGCCCGATCCAAGTGGGTGACGTCGTGCTCGACGTCTCGACGCTCGTCTACGCGGCGGCCATGACCATCGTCGGGTTTCCAGGCCGTCACCTTCGCCCTGTTCACGAAGATCTACGCGATCGCCAAAGGATTCCTGCCGCCTGACGACCGCATCGACCGGTTGGGTGGCCGGTTCCGACTCGAGCGCGGCCTGCTGCTCGGCGCGGCTGTGTTCGCGTTCGGCAGCCTCGCCGCGCTCGCCTCACTCGTGCGGTGGCGCGCCGAGGGTTCGGGCGAGCTCGATCCCGGCGAGCAACTCCGGGTCGTCGTCCCGGCCGCGCTCGGGCTCGTGCTCGGCTCCTCGATGGTGCTCGCCAGCTTCTTCCTCTCGATCCTCGGCATGGACAAGAAGATCGACCTGTCCTGACGACGGGTGCCGCGGCTGTTGCGCTGCGGTGCGGTGGAGTTCGAGGGTGGACCGGCGAGACTGCCCCGATGGCGTTCGGTCAGGCATCCGGTCCACCGGCCACGGCGAAACAGATCAACGAGCTCCTCGCACTCCTCCAGGAGCACGGGCACTCGGATTTCCGAGACGCTCGCGGCCCGCTGGGCTTCAACCAGCGTCAGGCGGCGGGCAAGTTCACCCGCGACGAGGTCGCTGCGTTCATCGAGCAACTGCAGGAAACGGCCCCCGACGGAAACGCCGGCCCCGTCACGCCACCACCGCCGCCCCGGGTCCCGGCGCGAAAGCCCTCGCCCGCCGAGCAGTCACTGCGCCGAATCCCCGACGCCATGCTCGCCGCCGAGCTCCAGCGGCGGGGCTGGGTCGTGATGGAGCCGTAACGTCGGCTCCATCGCCATGCCTGTGTCGGTCTACCCTCCACCCGACGACAAGGAGGTCCGGGATGGCAGTCGATCTCGGAGCGTTGTGCGATGACCTGCTCGCCGAATCGGCGGTGGTCGAGTCACTCGTGGAGCCGCTCGACCAGGCGGGCTGGAACACGCCCACGCCGGCCGCCGGTTGGACGATCCTCGATCAGATCAATCATCTCGTCTACTTCGACGAGATGGCCCGGCTCGCCGCTGTCGACCCCGACGCTTTCGCGACCCGCGCCGCGGCGATGCGGGCCGACATCGACGGTGCCGTCGAGGCCGCCGCCCGCCAGCTTCGGGGTCGCCCTGGTTCCGACGCGCTCGCGGCACTCCGTGTGGAGCGCGCTGCACTCGTGGCGGCGGCCCGCCCGATGGATCCGGCGACCCGCGTGCCGTGGTTCGGCCCGGCGATGACCATCGGCTCGTCGATCACCGCACGCATCATGGAGACGTGGGCGCACGGCGTCGACATCCATGATGCGCTGGGTGTCGAGTTGATGCCGAGCGCCCGGCTGCGCCATGTGGCCTTCATCGGCGCGCGGGCCGTGGCCAACAGCTTCGTGGCCCGGGGACGACCGGTGCCGACGACCTCGATCCGGGTCGAGCTCACGACAGCCGACGGCGAATCGTGGGCGCTCGGCCCCGCCGATGCCGACGAGACGGTCACCGGGCCGGCACTCGATTTCTGCCTGCTCGTCGTGCAGCGGCGCCACCGCGACGACACCGCGCTCCGCGCCGGCGGCCCCATCTCCGACGAGTGGCTCTCGATCGCCCAAGCGTTCGCCGGCCCGCCGGGGCCCGGACGCCCCGCCGCCACAGTCACGACATGACCCCACGTCGGCCCCTACGCATCGCCAACTGCTCCGGGTTCTACGGCGACCGCATCAGCGCACCGGCCGACCTGCTGGCCGGTCCCGAGGCCTTCGATGTCCTCACGGGCGACTACCTCGCCGAGCTCACCATGCTCATCCTGTGGAAGGCCCGGCGAAAGGACCCCCGCGCCGGCTACGCCACCACGTTCCTCCGTCAGATGGAACAGTCGCTCGGGACGATCCTCGATCGCGGCATCAAAGTCGTCGCCAACGCTGGCGGGCTCAATCCCACGGGACTCGCCGACGAGCTCGCCGCGCTCGCCGATCGGCTCGGGCTCTCGGCCCGCATCGCCGTCGTGGAAGGCGACGACATCGTCGCCGACCTCGCGGCACTCCAGGCGGCGGGCGAGACCTTCCGCCACCTCGACACCGGACAGCCGCTCGCCGACCTCGGCGTCACGCCCACGACCGCGAATGCATACCTCGGCGGCTTCGGCGTCGCCGCGGCGCTCGAGGCGGGCGCCGACCTGGTCGTGTGTCCCCGAATCACCGATGCCGCGCTCGTGGTCGGACCGGCAGTGTGGTGGCACGGCTGGACGCCGACCGATCTCGATCGGTTGGCGGGTGCGGTGGTCGCCGGCCACGTGATCGAGTGCGGCGCGCAGTGCACCGGCGGCAACTACTCGCTCGACCACGAGCTCCCCGACCTCCGGTACCCGGGCTTCCCGATCGCCGAGATGGCCGACGACGGTTCGTGCGTGATCACCAAGCAGCCGGGCACGGGCGGCGCCGTCACGGTGGGAACCGTCACCGCGCAGCTGCTCTACGAGATCGGCGGGGCGCGCTACCCGAATCCCGACGTGGTGGCTCGCTTCGACACCATCGAGGTGAACGCCGATGGCCCTGATCGCGTGCGCATCAGCGGGACCGTCGGCGAACCGGCGCCCGACCACCTGAAGGTCGCCATGAACTACGTCGGCGGCTATCGCAACTCGATGACGTTCGTGCTCACCGGCCTCGACATCGAGCGCAAGGCCGAGCGCGCCACCGCGATGCTCTGGGACCTCCTCGGCGGACCGGGCTCAGTGGCCGAGTCCGACGTGAGGCTCATCTCGATGCCCCGACCGGACTCCGACTCCAACGAGCTCGCCACCGCCCAGCTCCGCGTGACGGTGAAGGACCCCGATCCGACCCGGGTCGGGCGGCGGTTCTCGAACGCCGTCACCGAGCTGGCCCTCGCGAGCTACGCCGGTTTCTTCACGACCTCCCCACCCACCCCGGAATCCGAATACGGCGTCTACTGGCCCACGTTGGTACCGGCGACGGCAGTGCACCACCGGGTGCGGCTCCCCGACGGCCAGGTGGTCTCCATTCCTCACCCGGCGGCCGTACTCCACCTGACCGCCGCCCGATCCGTGGACCAGCCCACCGCTACACCGCCTGTCGAGATCCCCGCGATCCCCGACGGCCCCACGGTTCGGGTGCCGCTCGGCGCCGTCTGCGGCGCCCGTTCCGGCGACAAGGGCGGCAACGCCAACGTCGGCCTGTGGACATGGGACGACGCAGTGTTCGCGTGGATGGCCTCGACGCTCACCGTCGAGCGGTTCCGGGCGCTCGTCCCCGAAGCCGCCGCGCTCGATGTCGAACGGCACGTCTTCCCGAACCTGCGCGCCCTGAACTTCGTGGCGATCGGGCTCCTCGGCGCCGGAGTGGCATCGTCGACCCGGCCCGACGCTCAGGCCAAGGGCCTGGGTGAGTACCTCCGGAGCCGGCTGATCGACCTCCCCGAGAACTTGGTACCCGTGGCGCTGGCCGACGTCGTCGGTGCGACGCCCCCGCACACATCAGGGTGAGCATCGAGCCACCGTCTGGGCAGGGGAACGCCCCGTGGGACTGTGACACCATGGGCGCTTCATGAGCACCGAGTTCCATCCCCTCGACATGGTCGTCGAACTCCTCGATCTCGAACCCATCGAGGTGAACCTGTTCCGTGGCATCTCGCCGCAGGAGAACCGCCAACGGGTGTTCGGCGGCCAAGTGGCCGGCCAGGCCCTCGTGGCCGCCGCCCGCACCGTCGACGATCCGTCACGTCTGGTGCACTCGCTCCACGCCTACTTCCTTCGGCCGGGAGACCCGTCGATCCCCATCTTGTACGAGGTCGACCGCATTCGTGACGGACGAAGCTTCACCACCCGTCGAGTAGTGGCGATCCAGCACGGCCAGGCGATCTTCAACCTCCAGGCCAGCTTCCACATCGCCGAGACCGGATTCGATCACCAGCTGCCGATGCCGGCCGACATCCCGATGCCCGAGGATCTCCCCGACTTCAAGACCCGCATGGCCCCGCACCGCACCAAGCTCGGCGAGTTCTACGAGCGGCCCCGGGCCATCGATCTCCGATACATCGACGCCGCCCCGTTCGAACGGCGAGGGTTGAGCGAGACCCGTCAGCGGGTATGGCTCCGTGGTGATGGAGTGCTGCCCGACGACCCGACGTTGCACGCCTGCATCGTCACCTATGCCTCGGACATGACGCTGCTCGACACCACGGTGATGCCCCACGGGGTGGCGTGGGACGATGCCCACGTCCAGATGGCCAGCCTCGACCACGCGATGTGGTTCCACCGACCGTTCCGAGCCGATGACTGGTTGCTCTACGACCAAGAGACGCCATCGGGCTCCGGCGCCCGCGGGTTCGCCTACGGCTCCATCTTCACGCGAGACGGCGCACTGGCGGTGAGCGTGGTGCAAGAGGGCTTGATCAGGGTGGCCCCATGAGCAGAACCGCGGCGGCGGTACTGATGGCCGTGCTGGTCGGCGCCACCGCGTGCGGGGATGAGTCGGGGAGCGGTTCGCCCGACACGTTGCCGGCACCGGTGCCGCTCGCCACCACGTCGAGCGCGCCCAGCGCACCGGCCGCCCCAGCCACCGATCCGGTCACGCCGACCGACAGCGCGCCAACGACGAACACGCCCGCCACCGGCTCCGCCACGTCGGTCGTCCAGGTACCGCTCGCCGAAGTCGAGGTGGCCTTCGCCGAAGTCGGGTCCTACGACCAGCCGATCGCCCTCGCGGCGCGGCCGGGTCACGACGACGTGCTCTACGTGGTCGAACGAGCGGGCAGGGTACGAGCAGTGAGCGCGAACGCGGACGAAGTGGTGCTCGACATCTCCGACGACACCACCACCGATTCGGAGCGAGGACTGCTCGGCATCGCCTTCTCGCCCGACGGCGACCACGTGTACCTCAGCTTCACCGACGTCGCGGGCGACACTCAGATCGACGAGTACGGGATCGTCGAGGACGGCACGGTCGACACCAACTCCCGGCGCACCATCTTGCAGGTCGACCAGCCCTTCGGGAACCACAACGGTGGCCACATCACGTTCGGACCCGACCGCTACCTGTACCTCGGGCTCGGCGACGGGGGGGCGGCCGACGATCCCGATCGCAACTCGCTCGACCCGAGCACGCTGCTGGGGAAGATGGTCCGCATCGACCCGAGCCAACCGTCGGGTGATCTGGCCTACACCGTGCCGGCCGACAACCCCTTCGTCGGGGTCGATGGCGTCCGGTCCGAGATCTGGTCACTCGGCCTGCGCAACCCGTGGCGATTCTCCTTCGACCGGGCCGACGGGCGACCTGTGGATCGCGGATGTCGGCCAGAACATCTGGGAGGAGATCAACTTCGCGCCCGCAACCGAGGGCGCAGGGCGTGGTGTGAGCTTCGGCTGGAGCGCGTTCGAGGGCAACCAACGATTCAACGACGACCAACCCGAGGCGGGGCACCAAGGCCCGCTGCTCGAGTACCGCCACGGCGACGACGGGGCATCGGTCACCGGCGGCGTGGTGTACCGCGGCGCCGAGATCCCTGGGCTCGTGGGAGCGTACCTGTACGGCGACTTCGGCTCCGGCAAGGTCTGGGCGGTACGACCCGACGACCCCACACCGGTGCAGCTCGGAACACTCCCGAGCCTCGTCAGCTTCGGCGAGGACGCCGCCGGCGAGGTCTACCTCGTGTCGCTGAGCGGGGCGGTCGTGCGCCTCACCGGCTGATCGACACCGGCTCGAACGACAGCCGCCGTTCCGTGGAATCGGCTGCCACCAGGCGCACGATCAACCGGTCGCCAGGCATCACCTCGCTCCCGGATCCGTCGAGACGGGCGATCACCGCCGGCTCGGCCAGTTGGATACGGGCGCCGCGCTCGTCGGTGTCGATGACCCACGCATCGAACTGCTCGCCTTCGCGGCCCGACAGCACCGCAGCCTCGACGAGATCGACCACGGCGCGGTCCACCTTGTTCGCCCGCGCCTCGGCCCGATCCATCGCGGCGGGGAGCTCGGCGAACGCCTCGGTGACGTGGGTGGGCACCGACTCCCCGGCGGCCAGCGCACAGACCGCCTCGAGGACGTACCGGTCGGCGAGGCGCCGCAGGGGCGCGGTGGCGTGCGCGTACGGCGCCGCAATCGCCGCGTGGAAGGGCGGCTCGGCCGCGTCGAACGCTCGGTAGTCCGCACCGCCGCCCGATCGACGCACCGCCAGGAGGAACGCAGCCGAGCGGGGCCCGGGGGGGAGCGCCCGTTCGAAGGTTGCGAGCGGGCGGTCGCGCGGCCAGGGCAACTCCAGCCCGGCGGCGACCCGGCGAAGGACGCGGACATCGCGCTCGTCGGGTGCGGGCATCACCCGGAACAGCCCAGTGCGGGCGGCCAGGAGCGTGCGGGCAACCGCAAGATTGGCCGCGAGTGACATCGCCGCGTTGTGGTCCTCGGAATCCCGGCGGGTGCGCAGGGTCAAGAGGTAGCCACCCGGGCGATCGGGGTCGGGGTCGACCTCTTGCTCGGGGAACTCCACGCGCGACGCTCCACGCCGGTCCTCGGCTGCGGTGACCCGCGCCGCCAACTCGGCGAGCAGCGGGCTCAGCTGCTCGGTTCGAGCCGTCTCGTAGCCGAGCTTGGCCCGGCTGCGGATCACCACCCGCTCGGCGGACCGGAGTTGGGCGTCGCCGTGGGGGTCGATGGCCACGCTCAGGAGCACTGCGGGCCGCGGGCCGTCGGGCAGCAAACTGGCGGCGGCTTCCGACAGCGCGCGGGGTACAGCGACGCCTTCTGGTCGGGCAGGTACACCGTCACGCCGCGCCGCCACGCCTCGTGATCGAGCGCGCCACCCGGTTCGACGAACGCCGCGACATCAGCGATCGCATACCGCAAGACCAGCGCCGGCCCGTCGCGCTCGATGGCGAATGCCTGGTCGAGATCGGTCGCAGTCGCCGGGTCGAGCGTCACGAACGGCAGGTCGCTTCGATCGGGGCGGTCGGTGAACCGGCGGGCTGCGGCCCGTTCCGCTTCAGCGACCGCCTCCGGAGGGAACTCATCGGGAACCTGGAACTGCTGGCGGATCGCGGCCAATCCGTCGGCGACGAGCGCGCGGAAGTTCTCCGGGGTTCGCACCATGCGGGTCATCGGTGCGGAAACTGAGGTCCGGTGTCGGGCACGGCTACTTCCTCGCGCCCATGAACATGCCCTTCAGCGCGTCGTAGTGCTCGATGCAGTGCCCGGCGCCGAGCACGACGGCCTCGAGCGGCATGCGTGACATGTGCACCGGCACCTCGGTCTCGCGCTCGATGCGCTGCGCCAGCCCGCGCAGCATGCCGCCGCCACCGCACAGGTACATGCCGCGGATCAAGAAGTCCTGGGCGAGCTCGGGCGGCGCCTTGGCCAGGCAGCGGATCACCGACTGCACGATCGACGCGACCACGTCCTCGATGGCACCGCGGATCTCCTCGGGCGTGAGCACCACGGTCTTGGGCAGCCCGGTCATGAGGTCGCGCCCGCGCACCTCGGCGTGGTTCTCCTCCGGTGTGGGGTCGGCTGATCCGATGGCGACCTTGATCTCCTCGGCCGTTCGCTCGCCGATGGCGATGCCGTGCTCGCGCCGAACGTAGTTGGTGATCGCGGTGTCGATGTCGAAGCTGCCGACTCGCACCGCCTCGAGCGCGACGATCCCACCGAGTGAGATCACCGCTGTCTCGCTGGTTCCGCCACCGATGTCGATCACCATGTTGCCGACGGGCTCGTCGATCGGGAGGTCAGCGCCGATGGCCGCAGCCATGGGCTGCTCGATGAGCTGGGCGTCGGCCGCGCCGGCCCGACGAGCCGCGTCGGTCACGGCGCGTCGCTCGACCTCGGTGATCGCGGACGGCACGCAGATCACGACCTTCGGTCGGTTGAACCGGGTGACACCCACCCGCTGGAGCAGCAGACGGATCATGCGCTCGGTGATGTCGAAGTCGGTGATGGCCCCACCGCGCAGCGGCCGGACGGCAACGATGTAGCCCGGTGTGCGGCCGATCATCTGCCAGGCGTCGCGGCCCGTCGCGAGCACCTCGCCCGTCTGACGGTTGAGCGCGATGACCGAGGGCTCGTTGAGCACGATGCCGCGGCCCTTCATGTACACGAGGGTGTTGGCCGTCCCGAGGTCGATCGCGAGATCGCGAGCCACTACTGGTCCTCCTCGGGGTCCCGCCGGGCCTCGTTCACGCGGTCGATGACGTCGCGTCGAGCTTCGGATGACAGTGCGTCCATGTGGCGACGGAACCCGGCGACACCGTCCCGGCCGATCGGCCGACGACGGCGGGTCAGAACCACCGCTACGGCACCGATGATGACGACGACGAGGCCGATGAACACCGCGGTCGTCATCGGTGACCGCGATCGAGCGACGACGCGTCGGTGAGGTGCTGGGCCCCGAGCGCCCAATCGGCGCCCTCGTTCCACACCTCGTGCTTCCAGATCGGCACGCTCGCCTTCAGGGCGTCGATGCCGAACGACGCCGCGGCGAACGCCTCGGGTCGGTGCGGGGTCGAGACCACCACGACGACCGACGACTCGCCCAGCCCGAGCCGACCCAGCCGGTGGATCAGCCCGACCCGTCCGAGCATCGGCCAGCGAGCGCGCAGCTCGTCGGCGATGGCGCGAAGCCGGGGAGTCGCCTGTTCTTCGTAGGCCTCGTACGTGAGATGCACGACACCCTCTCGGCCGTCGGCGTGGTCCCGCACGGTGCCCGAGAACAGCACGACCGCGCCACAGTCCGGCCGGACCGCCCAGTCGTGCAGCACGCCGATGTCGAGGGGATCTTCGGTCAGCCCGATCCAATTGTCGCCGTCGGCCGGTTGGAGCACGTCGGCAGGTTAGCCGGGGTGACCCCGAACGCTTCCAGGGGCGGATGAGTCGAACGGCCCCCGACCCCAACGGCGACTGCATGCTCGGTAGGGTCGCGGCCGTGGATCGACCGGAGTGGGAGGAACCCGTCGCCAACGACCCCGCGGCGCGTTTCGCCCCGGCCCCGCCCCTCAACACCCGTGCTTGGCGCCATCCGTCGGAGCTCGGCACGTCGGCCGCCTTGCCGATTCCGCCGTCCCCGTCGCTGAGCCGGGTCGTGGTGGTGTGCACGGGGATCGTCGGCTTGGCGTGTGCGGTCGGGTTCGGGCTGCTCCTGCTCCCCGGGAGCGGACCCGAGGTGATGCGGGGCCCGTCGACCTCGAGCAATGACGCGATCGCCACCGGCTTGAGCTTCGCCGGTGACCCCCAGCCGGCGTGGATGGGCGTACGGAGCGCCCGTTCCGCCGGTGGCGACGGCGCCGCCGTCACGGAGGTGATGACCGACTCTCCCGCTCAGGAGGCTGGGTTGCGCGCCGGCGACGTGATCGTTCAGGTCGGAGATACCCCGGTCGCCGAACCCGAGGACCTGGCGGCGTGCCTGCTCAACTACGCGCCGGGCACGATGGTGGTCGTGAATCTCCACCGCAACGGGCAGCCGATGCACGTCGAGCTGGAGTTGGGCAAGGAACCCGCGAGCTGAGAGGCGTTCAGTCGCGACGACGATGCCGCCGCGCCCGCCGAAGCACGACTGCGCCGATCGCGGCGAGCCCGCTGCTGACGGCGCCCATCGCGCCGAGCGAGATCTCCTGCTTGCGCTTCGGGGTGAGCATGGTCCACCACTTCGACTCGGTGCCCTCCACGTACGCCTGTTCGTTGGTGGTGGTCGGCGCCCAACCGGCCTGACGCAACTTGTCGTTGGCCACCAGCCACGGGCTGGCGGCATACGGGCGCAGGCCCGGCGGGATCGGACCCCGCTGGAAACGCCACCGCACTGCCGCAACCCAGTCGATCAACCACGACGGCAACTTCACCCGCGGCGGTGATCCGGCGAGCGCCCGCACGGTTTCACCGGCGATCCAGCCGTCGGGAGCCACGTTGTACACGCCGTCGAGCCGGCGGTCGTGCGCGACGGCGACTGCTGCCGCGAGATCGTCGAGGTGCAGGAACTGCGCGGGCGGGTCGTCGTCGTCGAGCTTCTCACCCATCCCGGCGGCCAGGGCCCGCACGATGCTCGTCGTCCCGTCGGCCGACATCGAGAGCACCGGACGCAGCACCGCAGCGGTCCGGCCGGGGGCGGCCGAGCGCCACGCGTCGACGAGCTGCTCCACATGAGCCAGCTGCTGGGCGAACGCGAACTCTCCGGGTCGCATCGGCGCCGACTCGGTGAGCGGGACGGGGTTGTTGGGCCACGCGCCGTAGACCATGGCCGACGACAGCACCACGACGTGGGAGACCCCGGCGGCCGTTGCCTCCTCGAGCACGTCCTCGCTCAGCCGCACTGCGTTCGCCCGGCGGCCAGCGAGGCGATCGTGGTCGCCGGCGGTGAGGTGGATCAGCACATCGGAAGGTGGCAACGGGCGATCACCGGCCGGGAGCTCGACCCACTCGACGCCGACCCGGTGGAGGTGGTCGACCACCCGCCGGCCGAGAGCAGTGGTCGCGCCGGTCAGGAGAGTCGTCACGGCCCGAGAGCGTACGTCGCTCTCACGTCCGTATCCTGGGCCCATGAGCGAGGCCGATGAGCCGGAGCCGATGAACCCCTTCGCCGGGCTCCCCCTGTTCGGGGACCTGGCCAAGATGTTCGGCGCCCAGGGCGCGCTGAACTCGGATGTCGCCCGCCAAGTGGCCCTCGCCGCGGCCACCGGCGGCGCCGCAGAACCCAACGTCGACCCGGCTGCCCGCATCGCCTTCGCCGAGTTCGCACGAATCGCCGACCTCAGGGTGGAGCTCACGACCGGGCTGGCGACCCGCGTGGCCGGGCGAGCGGCCGAGGTGGTCTGCGTGACCCCCAGCCAGTGGGCGCAACGCACGCTCGAGGCGTACCGGCCGTTGATGCAACAACTGGCGACGTCGCTCGGGCAACGACCGGCCGCGTCGGCGGATCAGCCCGCCGATCCGATGGCCGCGATGATGGCCGGGTTGTCGCAGATGCTCGGCCCTTCGATGCTCGCGATGGCGCTGGGGTCGATGGTCGGGCATCTCGCCACGCGAGCGTTCGGCCAGTACGACCTACCGATTCCCCGGCCCGGCAGTCACGAACTGCTCGTCGTTCCGGCCACGGTCGATGCGTTTGCTCAGGAGTGGAGCCTCGCCACCGACGAGCTCCGCATGTGGGTGTGCCTGCAGGAGCTCACCGGTCACGCAGTGCTCAACGTGCCCCACCTCCGTGACGAGCTCATCGGGCTGGTCGGTCGCCATGTGGCCGGCTTCCGTCCCGACCCGGAGGCGGTCGCCGAGAAGCTCGGGCAGCTCGAGTTCGGCGATGCCGATGCCATGGCAGCGCTGCAACGGACGCTGGGTGACCCCGAAGTGCTGCTCGGCGCGGTCCAGACCCCGGCTCAACTCGCCGAGTTACCGCGACTCGACGCCCTGGTGTCGGTGGTCGTCGGCTACGTCGATCATGCCGTCGATCAGGCATCGGCATCGCTCATCGGTTCGCCGGGCCGAATCGCTGAGGCGGTGCGGCGGCGGCGGGTCGAGGCCTCGTCGGAAGATGTGTTCGTCGAGCGATTGTTCGGACTCACCCTCACCCGCCACCAGGTCGAGCGGGGCCGCGCGTTCGTCGAGGGCGTCGTCGAGCGGTCCGGTCCCGACGGCCTGCAACGGCTGTTCGCCGACGCCCGCTCGCTGCCGACACCGAACGAGGTCGACGCCCCTGGCCTGTGGCTGGCCCGATTGGACATCGAGGGCGACCTGCCCTGACTACAGCGGAGCGAGGTTGTACCGTCACACTCGGTCGTCAAGCGAGACGGCCGAGGCGGCGGGAGGCCCAGGATGGCGGCCACGGCAGGCGACAACGACAACCGACATCGACGGCCGACGACGATGGCCGGCGCGGCACGGGCCCTGGTGGCAGTCGTGGTCATGGTGACCGTTGCGGCGTGCACGAGCGAGTCCCAGACCGGTTCGGGGGAGCCCCCCGACACGGCGCCGGCGACCGTCGCCGGCGCCCAGACACCGACGGGCTCGCTCACCGAGCCGCGACCCGGCAGCGACTACTGCGAGCAGGTCGGTGCGAGCGGAGCGATCGACGAGGTCCAACTGGCCGACGCCACCGACCGGGCCGCAGTCGAGCTCGCCGTCGCGACGGCCGGCACGGCACTCGCCGGGATCACTGCCGCTGCCCCCGCCGAGATCGCTGCCGATTGGAACGTGGTCTCCGACGCCTACGGCCGCCTCTTCACCGCCTATGCCGCCGCCGGCTTCGATTTCACGAAGCTGATGACCGACGCCACCGGTGCCGCGGTCTTCGAGGAGCTCGCCGGCGCCCAGTTGCGACAGGCGGCCGCCCGGATCGAGCAGTTCACCGCCGAGGCATGTGGGGTGGAGCTCGGCCTCGGCGACGACGGTTCCGGGAGCGACGGTGGGTCGAGCGGCGAACCAGCGGTGGCCGCGGCGCCTGGCGTGACCGAACCTCTCGCCGACGCCACTGCGGCGGCGATCGGCACTCAGCTGCTCGCAGAGTTCGGGATCGAGGGAACCACCGAGCAGGCGACCTGCCTCGGCCGAGCGGTCAGCGAGCCCGCGGCCAGCGAGCCCGACGGCGACGGTGCTGCCCTGGATCGTTACCGGGCGTTGCTCGATCGCTGCGGCATCGACGGGGCGCTCATCCCCGGGTGACACCGCGGCGCGGCGGACCCGGTGGCGTGGGCGGGCGATCGAGGTGGCGCCGGTCGTCGGGTGGAGTGCGGGGCCCCCGCCATCCCGGCGGCGGGTCGATGGGCGGTGGCGGGAGACTCCCCCTCCAGCGGGCCGGTGAAACCTCGACCGGGCCGGCGCGCCGATTGACCATGCGTCGGCGCACCTGACGGCGCGCTCGCACCCCGATTCGCTCGGGCAGTGGCCGTCCGGCGCGAAGCCGCCGCATGCTGCCGAGATAGGTGACCATGGCGAACGCCGACAGCGCCCCCACGATGGCGAACCCGAGCCAACCAGGAATCGAGATGAGCACGGGCACGATTCCCGCCATCACCCAACCGAGCTGGAACTTGGTCTCGAACTGGGCGAACGCCCGACCCTGGTTGGCGTCAGGAGCGTGACCTTGCACGATGGCGTCGAAACCCAGCCGGCCGACCGCGGCCGCCATGTTGACGACTGCCATCAACAACAGCGCTGACACGATGCTGGCGGTGACCGCAGCCGCCAGACCGGCGACCGCTGCGATCGCCAGCGCGCCGATCAGCATCAGCTCCTCGCGCGCGGCTCGTCGCAGCATCGGGCCGATCGAGTTGCCGACCATCGTGCCGATCGCGGCGAACGAGACGCCGATGGCGAACCAGACGGTGCCGGTGCTCTGGTCGCGCAGCCAGAACGCCAGATGGAAGAACAGGAACCCGACGCTGGCGCGCAGCAGTCCCATCGCCGACGCGGCGAGCAGGATCACCGTCGAGCGCAGCTCCTCGCGCTCCTCGGAACCAGCGGCACTCGCCGCCACCACCTCGCGTGGCAGCTGGGTCGCGGCCAGGAAGGCGGCGAAGAAGATGCCGGCGTCGAGCAGCAGTGGCAGCTCGTCGCGCAACAGCTGGGAGAGCCCGGCCGGCACTGCGGCGAGGAATCCGACGACCCCCGAGATCACGCCGAGTTTCGAGTTGGCCTCGACCAGTTCGTCGTCGGAGTGGACCACCGTGGGCACCAGCGCCGACTTCGAGACGGTGTAGGTCTTCTGCAGGACCATCGCCGCGAAGGCGAGGGGGAACAGCAAGACGCTGTCGAGCGTGGCCATCATCAACAGCGCGATGAGCACCCGACACACCGCGACGAGTTGCACCACCAACCGGCGACCACCGGCCATCCGGTCGATGGCCGGCCCGATCAGCGGAGCGACGATCGCGAACGGCGCCACGCTGATGGCCAAGAAGAGCAGCACTCGCCCACGAGCCGCATCGGGGCTGATGTCGAGGAACAACGAGTTGGCCAACGCGACGGCCATCACCGCGTCGCCGGCTGCCATCAACGCGTGCGTCCGGGCGAGTCGCTGATAGGGCGTCAACCGTGCCCGCGGGCGAGCGCCTGGTGGCGAGGACCGGCCACCTGGCGGCGGGCTCACCCGGCGTTCTCGCACGTCGTCACCCTACTCCGGCCCCGAAAACGGCTGGAGTACCGCGCTGTCTCGGACGTCAGCGGGCGCGTTCGTAGCGGTAGCCGACGCCTCGAATGGTGATGATCCTCGTCGGGTTCGCCGGATCGACCTCGATCTTGCCCCGCAGCCGCTTGACGTGCACGTCGAGCGTCTTGGTGTCACCGAAGTAGTCGTTCCCCCAGACCCGGTCGATGAGGGTGTCACGCGTGACCACCCGCCCGCTGTTGGCCAGCAGCAGGTGGAGCAGCTCGAACTCCTTCAGCGGGAGCGAGACCTCGTCGCCGCGGATGAACACGCGGTGCTCGTCGGGATCGAGCGACACGTCACCCACGTCGAGCAAACCTTCGGGAAGCTCTTCGTCGCCGTTGGCGTCGGGCATCCGGCGCAGCACGGCGCGCATGCGGGCGACCAGCTCACGCATCCGGTACGGCTTGGTCACGTAGTCGTCGGCGCCGACCTCGAGTCCCACGACCGTGTCGATCTCGGCTCCTTTGGCGGTCACCATGATGATCGGGACGCGGCTCTTCTTGCGCAGTTGACGGCACACGTCGATCCCCGAGATGCGGGGAAGCATCACGTCGAGCAGCACCAGGTCGGGCTTGACCTGGTCGAAGATCTCGAGCGCCTGGGCGCCGTCGCGGGCGACCTCGACCCGGAAGCCTTCGCGTTTCAAGCCGATCTGCAGTGCCTCGACGAAGGACTCCTCGTCCTCGACGAGCAACACGGTCGGAATGGACGTCATGACGGGACAGTCTCCTGAGTGACGGGGATGGTGGCGGCCGGCACGGTGAGTCGGAACGTGGACCCCTCGCCCTCGACGGACGAGACCGTCACGCGACCACCGTGGTTGTTGGCAACATGTCGCACGATCGACAGACCGAGGCCGGTGCCGCCGGTCTCGCGCGATCGAGCGCGATCGACGCGATAGAAGCGCTCGAAGACCCGATCGAGGTCGCGGGCCGGGATGCCGATGCCGTGATCGTCGACAACCAGGTCGATCCACTCGTCGTGGGCCTCCGAGCGGACCTCGACCAGCCCACCGGTCTCGGAGTACTTGACGGCGTTCTCGACCAGGTTGCTCAGCGCCGAGACGAGCTGGCGGCGATCGCCGAGCACCCGGCACCCGGGCGGAGGGTCGACGACCCGCACGATGATGCCGTGCCGATCCGCCAATGGGCGGATGCGGTCGCACACCTCGTCGAGCACCGGCTCGACCACCACCGGCTCGCGAACCGTGACCCCTCCGAGCTCGATCCGCGAGAGCTCGAGCAGGTCGTCGATCGTGCGGGACAGCCGATCCGCTTCGTCGACGACCTTGTCGGACAGCCGGCGGATGTCGTTGGGGTCGTCGGAGTCGGCGAGGGTCTCGGCCAGAACCGTCAACGCACCCACCGGTGTCTTCAGTTCGTGGCTGATGTTGGCGACGAAATCGGTCCGGACCGCGTCGGTACGGGCCCGTTCGGTGACGTCGTCGATCACGACGATCGCTCCGCCGCCCTCGGTGGGGAGCGCTCGGACCGACACCACTCTCCGGGGAGGACCGAAGAGGTCGAGGGTCCGCTCTCCCGACCGTCCGGCGATGGCCCCGACGAGCAAGCCGTGTGCGGCATCCTCCACCAGCACGTCACCTTCCCAGGACCCCACCGTGTGCTCGGCGATCCGGTTCCGGGCAATCACATCGCCTCTGGCGTCGGCAACCACGATCCCCACCGGCAAGGCGTCCAGTGCGAGTCGAATCCGGCCGAGCTCGATTCGCATGGCCGCTTGCGCCTGTTCGTGCCCGTCGTTCGACAACGCGACACTCTCGGCGTGCTGGGCTCGACGGGCGCGCCGAGCGATTTGGTGCGTGAGCAGTGAGCCGGCCACGAACCCGAAGATGGCCGCCAGCCACATCATCTCAGCCCGACGAATCCTCGCCGGCAACAACCGACTCGTCGCTCGTGTCGAGCCCGCCGTCGGCATCGTCGGCGTGCAGGGCGCGGTAGCGCGCTGCACCGGAGTGCTCGGGCATCCACCCGGTGACCAGGAATCGCACCCGCTCGCCGACGTTGACGGCGTGGTCGCCGATGCGTTCGTAGAAGCGGGCCACCACCGCGAGTTGGACCGCGACTTGGATGTCGATCGTTCCGGCCGTGTGGCTCTCGAAGATCACCTGCACGAACTGCTTCTGCAGCGCGTCGAGGAGCGAGTCCATCTCATCGATGGCCGCCGCCTTCGCGGCGTCGTTCTCGACGTAGGAGTCCATGGCGACCGAGAACAGATGTTTGGCCTGCTCGCCCATCCTGGAGATGAGGCCACGCAGCTTGGGATTCAGTTCCTGGCCGTAGATGCGCCGGGCCGCTTTGCAGATGTTGACCAGCAGATCGGCCGAACGCTCGATCTCGGCGACCATCTTGATCGCCGCGATGATCGCCCGCAGGTCACCCGCAACGGGCGCCTGCAACGCCAGGATCTGGAAACACCGTTCCTCGATGTCGAGACAACGGGCGTCGATCTCGTCGTCGCCGCGGATCAGGTAATCGGCTCCCTCGAGATCCTGATCCAGGAGCACCTGGGTCGCACGCGGGATCGCCTCGATGAGCGATGCAGCCACCCGCACCATCTCGGCGCGGACCTCGTCGAGGTCGTGGTGGTAGGACTTGCGGAGCTCGGGCATCAGCCGAACTTCCCGGTGACGTAGGCCTCGGTCCGCTCATCGGTCGGGTTCGAGAAGATCTTCTGGGTGGCGTCGTATTCGACGAGCCGCCCGGTGCGGCGGTCGCTGTCGGGGTTGATCTCGGTCGAGAAGAACGCGGTGCGGTCGCTGACTCGGGCCGCCTGCTGCATGTTGTGGGTCACGATGACGATGGTGTACTTCGACTTGATCTCCTGCATGAGGTCCTCGACCCGGGCGGTGGCGATCGGGTCGAGCGCCGAGCACGGCTCGTCCATGAGGATGACCTCGGGTTCCACCGCAATGGCTCGGGCGATGCAGAGCCGCTGCTGCTGGCCGCCCGACAGGCTGAGGCCCGACGCCTTGAGGCGAGAATTGACCTCGTCCCAGAGTGCGGCGCCGCGCAGAGCCCGCTCGACGATCTCGTCGAGCTCGGCCTTCTTGGCGCCGAGCAGCTTGGGGCCGTACGCGACGTTGTCGTAGATGCTCTTCGGGAACGGGTTCGGCTTCTGGAAGACCATTCCGATGCGCCGCCGGACCTCGACGGAGTTCACGTCCGGACCGTACAGATCGACCCCGTGGTAGAGCACCGTGCCCTCGACCTTGGCGCTGTCGATGAAATCGTTCATCCGGTTGAGGCAGCGAAGCACGGTGGTCTTGCCGCACCCCGAGGGTCCGATGAACGCGGTGATCTCGTGTTGATGGATCTGCAACGTCGCATCGCGGACCGCTCGAAAGCCGCCGTACAGAACACTGAGATCCTTGGTGTCGAACACGACGGTCTTGGCAGTGGGGGCGACCGACGAAGACGGGTCAGCGGACACGCTTGGCTCCAGGCTTCTGGGACTGACGGATTGCGACACGGTACTCAGATCTCCCATGGTCACGTTCCGCTCCTCTTGCGCTCGAAGCGGTTTCTGGCGATGACGGCAACGATGTTGAACAACAGCACCATGCCGAGCAGGACGACACCCGCGGCGGCCGCGACGTTCGTCCAGTCCAGCTCCGTGCCTTCGGGCGGGCGGCCCGACCAGCTGTAGATGATCATCGGCAGGGCACTGAACTTGCCGGTGAGCGAGGTGGTGGGGAGCAACCCCGTGATCGCTCCGAGCAAGATGAGTGGCGCGGCCTCGCCCAGAGCCCGGGCGAGCGACAACATCGTGCCGGTCAGGATGCCGGGGGTCGCGTACGGGAGCACGTGGTCACGCGTGACCTCCCAACGTGTGCCGCCGAGACCGAATCCGGCCTCCCGAAGACTCTCGGGCACAGCCCGGATCGCCTCGGCGGAGGTGATGATGACGACGGGGAGCACCAGCACGGCCAACGTGCAAGCCGCGGCGACGGTCGACTTTCCCCCGGTCAACCCGTCACCCCATTCGGCGAAGATGATCAGCCCGAGCACCCCGTAGATCACCGCCGGCACCCCCGCGAGGTTGCGGATGTTCACCATGATGAACCGGTTCAACCTCGTCGGCTTGGCGTACTCCTCGAGGTAGATGGCCGCCGCCACGCCGGTCGGGATCGCGAACAGGATCACCCCGATCGCGATGACGAACGACCCGTACAGCCCGGGCCAGATGCCGACCTCGGTCGGCTCGGACCCGATCGAATCGGTGAAGAACGCCAAACCCCGCTCTCGGAACACGATCAACGACGGTCCGATCAATCGGATCAGCAGCGTCATCAGGACGGCGAGCGTGAAGATCAGGGCGAAGAGCAGCACCGCGGAGAGCGCAGTGCCGCCGACGTTGCGTTCGCGCCGGGTCAGGCTCCGCTCGACTTCGGCCTTGGTCGAGGCCACGGTCGTGGTGGTCACAGCCATGGATCGGTCCCTAGTACTTCTGGCGCACGCGGCGCACGAATCGATCGCCGACGAGGTTGAGGCTCATCGTCACCAAGAACAGCAGGAGGCCGACGAAGTAGAGCACGTCGAAGCTCGCCTTGTCGGCGACCTGGTCGGTGCCGCCGGCCGCGTTCGTCATGGCTGCAGTCATCGTGAGACCAGCCTCGGTGGGCCGCCACGTGAACGGGCCCGAACCGTCGCGACCGCCCGCCATGCTGGCGACCATGGTCTCGCCGATCGCTCGGGACACTGCGATGATGAACGCAGCCACGATCCCGGAGACGGCGGCCGGTATGACCACCCTCACCACGGTCGACGACTTCCGAGCCCCGACGCCGTAGCTCGCTTCACGAAGCGAACCAGGCACCGACCGCAGCGAGTCTTCCGAGACCGCGGCCATGATCGGGATCACGAGGATGCCGATACCCAACCCGGCCGCCAGCATGTTCCTCGTGCTCGTGGGATTGATCAGCGGTTCGATCACGTCGGGCGCCACGAACTTGAGGACGAAGAAGCCGATCACGACCGAGGGGATGCCCGCGAGCACCTCGATGATCGGCTTGAGCACCGATCGGGTTCGGGAACTGGCGTACTCCGACAAGTAGATGGCGGTGCCCAATCCGAACGGGACAGCGATCACCATGGCGATCGCTCCCATCATGATGCTCCCCACGATGATCGTCGACAGGTCGAATCGCTGGCGACGGGGGAACCATCCGGTGTCCTTGAGCTTGCTCCAGCCATCGAGCTCGCGGAGGAAGTCGAACGCTCCGCGGAGGAGCACGAACAGGATCAAGGCGCTGATCAGGACCGAGACCAGCGTGGCGCCCCGAAGGAGCACGGCTACGACTCGCTCCTTGCGGAGCCGCTTGGGGTCTCCACGTAGATCGTCGATGGTGAGAGGAGCCGTCGTGGCGGCCACGGTCAGCCTTTCGTGGAGCGGTGGGACGGCAGAGGCGGGGAACTGCCTCGGTGCCGCCTACCCGGGGGGGATGGCAGGCGGCACCGAGACTAGGTGAGTTGCAGAGGTCAGCCGACCGCTGCCCAGGCGTCGGCCGATGCCGTCGCCTCTTCGGCGGGAAGCGCCACGTACCCGGCCTCCCCCGCCTCGGCGAGACCCTCGTCACTCACGTACAGGTCGACGTACGCCTGGACAGCGGGGTTCTCCGCCGCCTTGGCGTTGTTGACGTAGATGTAGAGCGTGCGGCTGTACGGGTAGCTCCGGTCGGCAATCGTCTCTGCGGTCGGAGCGATGCAGGTGCCGTCGGCGTCGATTGCGATGGCCTTCATCTTCTCGCCCTGGCCGGCGTAGAACGCGTAGCCCACGAATCCGAGCGACGAGTCCGAACCTTCGATGCCTTCGACGATGAGGTTGTCGTTACCGCTCGCGGAGTAGTCGGCGCGCAGCACAGCATCGTCGATTCCCTGTTCTTCGGCGATGTCGGCGATCGCGAACTCGACGAACGTGTCGTAGGTGCCCGATTCCTCACCCGGCGCCGTCACGACGAGTTCTGCGTCCGGCAGGATGTCGGCATACGCCGACCCGACGGTCGTGGCCAGTTCCTTGGCGTCGGCCCAGGTGGCGAAGCCCTCGGACTCCGGGCCGAGCAGGGCGTACAGCGCAGCGTTGTCGAGGCACTCGATCGCCGTGTTGTTCGGGCTGGTGGCGACGGTGAGCCCGTCGATCGCGACGGCGAGCTCGGTGTACTCGATGCCGGCATCGGCGCAGGAGGCGGCCTCCTCGTCCTTGATCTTGCGGGACGCGTCCGAGATGTCGGTCTCGCCGCCGCAGAACAGCTTGAAGCCGTCTCCGGTGCCCGGTCCGTCGACCACCGCGGTGGCCTTGCCGCCGGACTTCTCGCCGAGCAGCTCGCCGACCTTGATCGAGATCGGCTCGACCGTCGACGACCCCGACACGATGACTTCTCCTTCGGCCTCGACCATCCCTTCCGCCGCGGCGGGCGCAGTGGCCTCCGACTCGGCTGCCGGAGCGGTCGTGCCGGCGGGTGCGGATGCAGACTCGGTGGTTTCGGTGACTGCTTCGTCATCACTCCCACACGCAGCGGCGGAAAGTGACAGCACGACGGCGCCAGCGATGAGGGCCAGACGACGGCTCTTGGTGTTCACGCAGGGTTCTCCTCGTTGTTGGTGGCGGAGCGCCAACGACGAGTGACACGGTAGGAAACCAAGGTGTCTCGCCTGCCCCTGGGAGTCTGAACGCAGGGTGAACGGGGCCCGAACGTTGGCCGTCAGGGTGACAGGAGCGACACCCGCCGCCGGTCAGCGTCCGGCGATTCGCCGCTGTGCGTCGAGCGTGGCGCCACTCTCGGCGCGTCGCCAGACCGCGTCGGGGCCGAGTTCCCAGGCAACCACATCGGGGGCGAGCATCGTGGTGAGGATGTAGTCGAGCCGGGCCTGGTGCACCGGATCCTCGACCGGTACGAGCGCTTCCACCCGCATGTCGAGGTTGCGCTGCATCAGGTCGGCCGATCCCATCAGGAACAGCGGCTGACCGGGGCCGTTGCCGTTGGCGAACCGGAAGATGCGGGAGTGCTCCAGATACCGACCGAGCACCGATCGGACGGTGATCCGGTCCGACACTCCCGGCGACGCCGGGGCGAAGGCAACAGATGCCCTCGCACGACCAGGTCGACTCGCACCCCCGGCACGCGACGCAGCGCAGAGCTCCTCGGCGATCCCTGGATCGGCCAGCCCGTTCATCTTGGCGGTGATCGCCCCGTGATCGCCGAACGCCGCTTCGTTGCCGATCAGCTCCGCCAGCTTCGTCGCGAAGCTGGCGGGGAGCGACGATGAGCTTGCGGTAGCCGATCTCCCGGCTGTAACCGGTGAGGTGGTTGAAGAGCTTGCCCACATCGGCGGTGATGTCAGCGTTCGGCGGTGAGCAGCCCGATGTCCTCGTACAGCCGTGCCGTCTTGGAGTTGTAGTTCCCGGTCCCCAGGTGGCCGTAGCGCCGGAACCCGTCGTCCTCCTCGCGGACCACGAGGATGCACTTGGCGTGGGTCTTGAGCCCGACGAAGCCGTAGACGACGTGCACGCCGGCCCGTTCCAGCGCCTTGGCCCACCCGATGTTGGTCTGCTCGTCGAACCGGGCCTTCAGCTCGACGACGACCGCCACCTGGACGCCCCGCTCGGCGGCCCGGATGAGGCTCTCGGCGAACGGGCTCTCACCCGAGGTGCGGTACAGCGTCATCTTGATCGACTGGACCTTGGGGTCGTCGGCCGCCCGCTCGATGAACGCCTCGACCGAATCGGCGAACGACTCGTACGGGTGGTGGAGGAAGACGTCGCGCTCGCGAAGGATGGCGAAGATGTCGCCGAGGTCATCGGCACCCGCTGTGGCCAACGCCGCCGGCGTGATCGCCGGCCACGGCTCGTCCTTGAGCTCGCCGCGGGGCAGGGCGTGGAGCACGAACAACCCGGTGAGGTCGATCAGTGCGTGATGGCTGGTGACGTCGTTCGGCTCGAGGTCGAGTTCGGTCGAGCAGCAGCGTGACCATCTCGGGCGACATGCGATGGTCGACCTCGAGTCGTACCGCCTTGCCGAACCGGCGCCGGCGGAGCTCGACCTCGACCGCGGCGAGCAGGTCGTCGGCGTCTTCTTCTTCGAGGGTGAGATCGGCGTTCCGGGTGACGCGGAACGGCGACCGCTCGCGGATCTGCATGCCAGGGAACAGCTGTTCGAGATGGGCGCCGATCACGTCCTCGGCGGCGACGAACCGACGCCCGTCGGGGAGTGGCAGCAACCGGGGTACGAACGACGGCACCTTCACCCGGGCGAAGCGACGCTCCCTCGGTCTCGGGATCGATCACCGTCACGCCGAGGTTCAGCGACAGGTTCGAGATGTACGGGAACGGATGGCCCGGGTCGAACGGCGAGCGGCGTGAGCACCGGGTGGATCCGTCGCTCGTAGATCTCGGCCAGGTACTTGCGATCGTCGACGTCGAGTTCGTCCCAGCCAACGACGAACAGGTCCCGATCGGCGAGTGCCGGGGCCAATCGGCCGAGGAACAGGTCCTCCTGGCGTTCGCACGAGCTCGCGGGTCCGCCGCAGCACCCGGTCGAGTTGCTGGTCGGGGCTGAGGCCGTCGGCACAGAGCATGCCCGACGCCGGCCGGCGATCTGGTCCTTCAGCGCCGCCACCCGGACCTGGAAGAACTCGTCGAGGTTGTTCGCGCAGATGGCGACGAACTTCACCCGCTCGAGCAGCGGCACATCGGGTTCCTCGGCCTGGGCGAGGACGCGTTCGTTGAAGTCGAGCCAGGAGAGTTCACGGTTGAGCAGCGGCGTGTCGATGCTGGCCGATCGTACTGACGGATTCCGTCGGCCCCGAGCGTGAGTGGCCGACGCTATCGGGCACTCAGTAGTTGGAGCCCTCGGGGAGGCCGAGGTCCCACTCGATCGAGATGCGCTCGCGCTCGGCGTCGCGCATCACCCGCTCCCGGTTTCGTCGGAACTGCGGATCGTCACGCGGCAAGCAGGACCAGGCGGGCCAGCACCCGAGCCCGGAACTCCTCGACGACCGTGCGATCGCCGTAGTCGCTGTAGACCTCCCAGTGAGGGGACACGGGGCCGTGGTAGACGATGCGGGCGTGGGCCCGGGGCGGTTCGGTGGTCGCGATGTCGGTCATGGCACGTCTCCTGAGCGCAGGGTTCGGGAGTCTAGCGGCGCCGACCCTTCCCCCAGATTCTCGGTGCGTTTCGCGCACCCCGTGATGCCGGGGAACGCGATCAGAAGGGAACGCGGAGAGTGGTGGGGTGGTGATTCGCAAGAACCACCACACAGGTGTGGTGGAGAGCACACGATAGGTCGCATGTCCTATGGAGGGTCAACGACACCCTCTGGTTCACTGCAAGTCATGTCGGGAACCGAAACGCTCACTCGGGCGTCAGTACCGGTCGGTGAGTCGCTGCGGTTTCCGGTGTCGGGCGGAACCGGCGTGGACGAAAAGGAGATAACCATGCTTGACGACACCGAAACCGGTTGGATGGCCTCGGGGAATTGCCGCAGCTATCCCCCGGCGATGTTCTTCCCCAGCGATGGGGTCGGTGTCGACCGGGCGCGGCGGATCTGCGCCACCTGCCCGGTCAGCGAGCCGTGTCTCGAGTACGCACTCGAGAACCGCATCGATCACGGCGTCTGGGGCGGGACGTCGGAGCGCGAGCGTCGCCGCATCCTGAAGCGTCGCCGCCTCACCCTGCTCGCTTCGTGACGCCAACGGTCGCCCGTCCACCCGGGCCAGCGTGCGCCCAGTCGAGTCCCCAAACACGACAACGGCCCGGCACTTCCCCCCGAGTGCCGGGTCGTTCGTCCGTTGTCGGCGCCGGTCAACGACGCGAGTCGACGACGCTGCGACTCGTGGCGCCGCCACTGGAGGCGACGACGTGGTCAGGCGGGCTTCTCGTCGTCCTTCTGGGCCTCTTCGAGACCCTTCTTGAATTCCTTCTGCGCCGACCGAGGTTGCGGGCCAGCTTCGGGATCTGCGAACCACCGAACAGCACCAGCACCACCACCAAGATGATGATGATCTCGGGAGCACCGAGGTCGAATGCGAACATGGAAGGTACACGGTACCGCCGGGCCCGTTCGCGACGACGGTCGGAACCGAGCGCTCAGGCCGAAACGGTGCGCCGGGACGCCTGCGCCCGCTGACGGCGCAGCCGCCGGCGCTCACGCTCCGACAGCCCGCCCCAGATCCCGAACTTCTCGCCGTTGACCAGGGCGTACTCCAGGCAATCCAGGCGAACGACGCAGCCGCGGCACACCTCTTTGGCCTCCCGCGTCGAGGCGCCCCGCTCGGGGAAGAACAGATCGGGATCGACCCCGAGGCAGTTCGCCTGGTCCTGCCAGGTCCGGTCATCGACGTCGTGCGCAGCGTGATGGGTCATCGAAGTTCGGCCTCCCTGCGTTCAGCCGCTTCGGCGCTGGCTCGGCCTCGTGGTGGGCGCGGTGAGCTTGGTTCCCCGAACGGTCCGGGCTGCTGCGCATCGCTGTAATTACAACGGTGCAATTGTCCCTTATCACATCGCCTTTGCGCAAGGGCGGATTCAGAACGAGTGGCGTAGCCACCACTGATGGTGCTTTCGACCCACCTCTGCACCACGAGTTGGACGTCCCGACGCCCTCCGAGGTTCCATCACCTCGGCGTCGTGCGCCGGGCCCGACTTCACTCAGGCGAGATACGAACGGTCCACGCCGAGATCGCCACCGATCGCCCGTACCGCTTGGGCTTCGCCGAGCACGGCGAACGACGCTCGCGCATCGGCTCTGGCGTTCTGGCGCGAGTCGAACACCGTGGCCTCGCAGTCGATGCGATCGCCACCGACCTCCACGATCCGAGCCTCCACCCGATGCTCGACGTCGATGCGCACCGGCTTGCGGAACGACGTCGACGTCTCGATCGTCACGGCCCAGCGATGGGCGATGGCGATGCACGCCCACGCCATCGCTTCGTCGAGCACGGCGAGCGTCACGCCGCCGTGGACGAAACTGGGCGCCCGCTGAAGCCGTCGCCGAGGCATGAAGGTGGCCACCACGGCGTCGAGTTCCGTGTCGTGGAAGAACGGGATCCGCAGGCCCTGGGCGTTGCTCGCTCGCACACGAAGCAGTTCGACTCGAAGCCCCAGTCCTCGTTGTGGATGCGAACGAGCGCCATTCCCGCATCGTCGGAGACATGTCGCCGCAGGCCGGCCCGGCCCACACCCACCGACGGCCGTCAGCGGCCGGTGTGCCCGAACCCGCCGCCCCGGTTCTCGCCGTCGAACGAATCGACCTCGAGCCAGCTGATGCTCGGCATCGGCGATCACAGAGCTGGGCGATCCGATCGCCCCGATGGACCTCGTAGTCGTGGTCGGGATCGGTGTTGAGCATCAGGACCTTGCAGCTCGTCGCGGTATCCGGCGTCGATGAGGCCCGGGGAGTTCACCAGCGTGACGCCGTGGCGGAGCGCAGAACCGCTTCGGGGAAGCACGAAACCACCGTGCCCCGGCGGGAATGGCAATCGCCAGCCCCGTCGGCACCAGGGCCCGCCCGCCCCCGAACCGCAGGACGATGTCGTGGCGGGCCAGCAGATCGATGCCCGCGTCGCCGTCGCGGGCGTAGGCGGGCAGCGGCAGATCGGGGTCGAGACGGACGACGGGAACCTCGAGCACGGCTGGCGAAACTAGCGGCACCTCTGCCCCTAGCCTGTCGCCCGTGCTGGTGTGGATGGATCTGGAGATGACCGGGCTCGAGCCGGCGAAGGACGTGATCGTCGAGATCGCCACCCTCATCACCGACGACGAGCTCGACATCGTGGCCGAAGGTCCCGATCTGGTGGTCCACCCAGCCGACGAGCAGCTCGCCGTGATGGACCCGTTCGTGGTCGACATGCACACCCGCTCGGGGCTGCTGACGGCGATCAAGGCCTCGACCATCTCCCTCGAGGAGGCCGGGCCGGCTCACGCTCGAGTTCATCAAGACTCCACGTCCCGACGGAGCGCACCGGTGCCGCTGTGCGGCAACTCGATCGGCACCGACCGCCGGTTCCTCGCCGCCTACCTGCCCGACATCGAGAACTAGCTGCACTACCGCTCGGTCGACGTGTCGAGCGTGAAGGAACTGGTCCGCCGCTGGTACCCGAGGTGCATCGGCGGCCCGCCAGCACAAGCCCGGCTCGCATCGCGCCCTCGACGACATCCGCGAGAGCGTGGACGAGCTCCGCTACTACCGCGAGCACATGTTCGTGCCAGGGCCGAGCCCGCGCCGCGCCCGCGGCACCCCCGGCTCCCATCGGCTCACCCGTCGCGCCCGGGGTCTGACCCTCCCACCGGGTTGCCGGCCCGATCCGGTGCACGTGGCGCCCCTTCCACGCCACCGGGCGGCGACGCGCGGTCAGCGCGACCGACCGCAGGAACACGAGCGAGAACACCACCACCAGGACCGGGTACGCGAACGGGGTCGAGCACGCCGAACCGGCCCGACCCGGCGGGCCTGGACCGCGCAGCTGGACCACGCTCGCCAGTAGCACCACATCGAGATCGACGACCCGCCGGCCAGCGACCACAGCCACATCGCGACGGCGCCACGCCAGCCACCACCGGGCCTGCAGCGGCCCCGCTCGCGATGTGCTTGGTCCAGCCCCGCACCATCGCCGCCACGCCTCCGGGGTACATCCGGAACGCGACACGTCGGGCCGCCGGTGAACAGCCGACCTGACCGAAGGCGCGTGCCGAGCGCGAGGTCCTCGGCCACCGCACCCCGCACCGATCGGGCGCGGCCGTGTCCACCGATCGCCTCGTAGCGATCGCGGCGAGCACGCCAGCACGGGACCGAATGCCAAGGGCGACGGCCGTGACCGCCGACCGGCGACCGTGAAGCCGCCGCGCCCATCAAGGCCACGATGTTGAACAGCAGGCTCAATTGCTCGACCGGACGCCCGTGCGGTGCCACGGCTGCACCGAGACGAGCGCTTCGGGACGGACGCGTGCACCGCGGCGAGTCGATCGAGGAGCGCCGGCCGGCGGCGAGACGTCGGCGTCGAGGAACACCAGCAGCGGTGCAACCGTCGATCGAGCACGCCGTCCAGCAGGCGTTGGCTTGCCCGAGCCAGCCGCCGGGGCGGTTCGGAACCGGCGATCACCTCGGCGCCCGCGACGGACGCCGCCCACGCAGTTGCGTCGGCCGAGTGATCGTCGACGACCACGAGTTCGTCACCCGGTCGCACCATTGCGCGGACGGCGGCAACCAGCGGACCGATGACGGCGGCCTCGTCGCGGGCGGGACACGATCACGGCGAATCGACGGACGCGGCGCCGCAGGATCGACGGCCGGGAACCCGCGGATCCGCCACAGCAACAGCCACCCGGCTGCCCAACCCACCAGCGAACAACGAGGCCCGAAGTGAGCGAAGGAGGAGCGAACCACTGCCAACCGAGGGCCACGGCCGCCGATCCTGTCACCCCGCCGGGAAACGGGCGCGTCTCGTCCAAGATTGCAGACCCCAAGTACCCTCGAAAGATGACCGATGCCCACGCGGCAGCGCCGAAGCAGTACCGCAAGCAGGAACAGGAGCCGGCAACCGACGAGATCGTCGAGGTGGCACCGGGCGTGCTGCGGACCCAGCTCCCGATCCAGATGCCGGGGCTCGGCCATGTGAACTGTTACGTGCTCGAGGATTCGAGGGGCTTCGCGCTCGTCGACCCCGGGCTCCCCGGCCCCAAGCCGTGGAAGGCGTTCGTCGAACGCATGCGGCAAGCGGGTGTCCCGCTGGCCCGCATCCACAGCGTGATCGTGACCCACAGCCATCCCGATCACTTCGGCGGGGCCGGGCGGATCCGCAAGGAGTCGGGCGCCGCGCATCGTGACGCACCGGGCGTTCGCCTCTCGCTGGCGCCAACCCGAGTCGACGACGCCGACCTCGAACGCCCGCGCACGCCTCGCTGGAAGGGCACGACACCCTGGGGCGGTGCCGCACCCCAGCCGCCGCGCAGCAAGCGGATCATGTACCGCTTGGCCGGCCGCCGAGGCATGTTCTTCCCGACGCCCCACGGTCCGGCTCGAGGACGCCCAGACCATCACGCTCGCCGGACGCGAGTGGGTCGCCGTGCACACCCCCGGGCACACCGAGGATCACCTCTGCCTGTTCGATCCCGCCGAAGGGACCTTCCTCTCCGGCGACCACGTGCTGCCGACGATCACCCCGCACATCGGCGACCTCGCCACCCACGCCGATCTCCCTCGCCGAGTTCTTCATGTCGCTCGACAAGGTGGCCCTGCTCGACGACCGGACCTCGATCGTCCTGCCCGCCCACGGCGACCCGTTCACCAACCTTCGGGCGCGGGCCGAGGCCATCAAGCCCCACCACCTCGAGCGGCTCGGAAGTCCTCCGCAACGCGTCACGCTCGCTCGGCCGACCAGCCACGGTGATGGAGCTCTCGACCCACCTGTTCAAGCCGCGTTCACTCGGCCCCATGGCCGACAGCGAGACCTACGCCCATCTCGAGCACCTTCGCCTCATGGGCGATGCCGAGGTGCGCCGGGTCGGGTCGTTGCTGGAGTACCAGGTCAGCCCGTGACCGTGGCGGGGTCGCAGTTGGCCCCGCAGACCACCACCACCACCCGTTCGCCCGGCTCGGGCCGGTAGGCGCCGCTGCGGAGCGCGGCGAAGGCCGCCGCACCCCCCGGCTCCACCACCAGGCGGAGGTCGTCCCACAGGGCCCGCTGGGCGCCCCGGATGTCGTCGTCGCTCACCGTCACGGCCAGATCGACGAATCTGCGCACCACGCTCCACGGCACCGCGCCCAACCGCCGGGCTCCGAGGGAGTCAGCTGGCCACGCCGCTCACCGCCACGTCGACCGGCTCGACCGGCGGCCATCGCGGCGCGCAAGGCACTGCGACGTGTCCGGTTCCACGCTCACGATGCGCACCCGATCCTGGAACCACGCCGCCTGACCAGCGGTGAACCCGCCGCCGCCGCTCGACACCACGAGGGTGTCGATCGCCCCAGCCCAGCTGCTCGTCGAGCTCGCGGGCCATCGTGCCCTGGCCGGCCACCGTCGCCGGATGATCGAACGGATGCACCATGAGTGCTCCGGTGCAGGCCTGGCGGACCTCGGCTTGGCGCTGGGCGTCGTCGTAGAGTCCCTCGACCACCGCAACGCAGTGGCCCCGAACCGCTCGATGTTGCGCCCGCTTCACCGCCGGGCTCGTCGCCGGGACGAACACCTCGGCGGACACTCCCAGGGCTCGGGCCACGAAGGCGACCGCCGCGCCGTGATTGCCGCCACTCGCCGCGATGAGCCCGCTCTCGGGAATCGACGGTTCGATCAGGACCCGGTTGAACGCGCCTCGCGGCTTGAAGGATCCGGCGTGCTGCAACAGCTCCAGTTTCAGCGTCACCGAGCCGTGCTCCAGGAGCGGGGTACGGCGCACCCGACCAGCGATCCGTCGCGCCGCCCGTTCCACATCGTCGGGATCCGGGACGTCGCTCGGGGGCTGGTGATCCATGGCGGCCATGATGCCGGACGGCCGCCGCAGATCGGGCGCACCGTCGTCGTGGCGAAATTGCCTTGACGCCGCCCGGACCGACGTGGTTCCCTGGGATGCGCCCAGCACTTCAGCTGCGCCCTGCCGCGACACGAAAGGCCGCCGAACCGATGAGCTCCCTCCGCACCGCCCCCAACCAGGCCCCCGTGGCCGGTGGCGCGCGCCTGCGGGCAGCCATCGGTCATGACGTCTTCGGATACTCGCTGATGTCGAACTGCCTCGCGTTCTCCTGGAACCAGGTCCCGACCACCAAGCGACTCCCCCGACGGCTCGAGAGCTCGCCGACGTAACCGCTACGTCGAAGTGCCACGAGGCCGTCGGGATCACAGATCCCGGCGGCCTTTCTGGTTTTTCCACCCGCCTTCCTGTTCCCACCCACTGCATCCCGAACCATCCACTGAATCTCGAACCATCCACTGAATCCCGAACCACCCACACTCCAGCGAAAGAATCCAGCGATGCTCGCCATCCAGACCATCCACGACATCGACTTCGACGAGGTCCCCACCGAGATCGCTCCCGACTGGAGCACGGCTCGGTGCCGCGACGGAAACGGCACCCTCACCCACCTGTTCTTCAGCGACGATCTGCTCACGATCGCTCGCGCCAAGGCCATCTGCTCCAAGTGCCATTTGCGAGCGGAGTGCCTCGGCGAGGCACTCGACCGCCAGGAGCCCTGGGGCGTCTGGGGCGGCGAGCTCATCGAGAACGGACGCATCGTGCTCCACAAGCGTCCTCGAGGCCGTCCCCCCAAACACCCGAGACCTGCGCTCGTGGTCGAGGAGGTGCCGATCCCTCCCCATCTCGTCGCGTCCTGACCGAGCGATGCGCCCCGCTGTCCAGGGGCGCGTTTGCTCGACTCCTTGAACCGCAGCCCGTTCGTCCCGATAGGAGACCGGGTTCGCCCGGTCGACCCCTCGGGTTCGATCGGGCCGCGGTTCGAACCCGACCTCGGTTCGAGGTGACGCCTCACGGAACCACCCCTTCGTCGCCAAACGAAGGACCGTGTGCGAGCGAGCCTCGAGCTGCGCACGAGCCCCATCGACGGCGGGCGTCCGGGAGTCCCGGATAGCCTGCCGTCGATGGCTCGGAGACTCCCTCGAACGGCGGTCGTCGTGTTCGCCGGGACCCTTGCCCTCAGCGCGGTCGCGGGATACGCGCTCAGCCGCCTGAACGACGACGACACCGTCGTGGTCTCGGAGTCGGGCGTGTACGACCAGCCCCAGTCGATCGCGACCGCACCGTCGCTCAGCGGTGACCGGCTGCCCGATGTCGTGCTGCAGGATCTTGCTGGCAACCAGGTGAGCAGCGCATCCCTGCTGGGACAGCCGCTCGTCGTCAACTTCTGGTTCTCCACGTGCCCGCCCTGCACCAAGGAGCTGCCCGAATTCGCCGCGGTGCACGCCGCGCTCGGCGACACGGTTCGATTCGTCGGCGTCAACCACTTCGATCCGGCGGAGACAGCCGCGCGATTCGCCCGTGATCGCGGCGTGAACTACGAGTTGCTCCTCGACGGATCCTCGGCGCTCGTCACGGAACTAGAGCTGCCAGCGTTCCCCGCCACCATCTTCGTGGCGCCCGACGGCACGATCGTGGAGCTGCACCAGGGCGAGCTCGATGCCGCTGAACTCACCGCCGCCATCGAGGAGTTCCTGCTCGCATGATCGTGGCCACCGGACTCAACCTCGGGTACACCTTCCTCAGTGGTGTGATCGCAACGGTGAACCCGTGCGGCTTCGTGCTGTTGCCCACGTACCTCATGTACTTCCTCGGCCTGGAGGGCAACCGGCCCGGGAGCCAACGGGCGGCGATCTCCCGAGCGCTGGTCGTCTCGGCCGCGGTTGCGAGCGGCTTCTTCGTCGTCTTCCTCGCCATCGGGATGCTGTACAAGGCCGGCGTCGACTGGTTCCTCGACGAGTCGGAGTGGATCGGGTTCGGCGTCGGGGTCGTGATGCTCGTGCTCGGCATCGCCATGGTGTTCGGCTTCCGGTTCACCGTCGGCATGCCCAAATTGGGCGTCGGCGGCAAGGACCAAACGCTCGGCTCGATGTTCCTCTACGGCGTCTCCTACGCCGTTGCGTCCATCGGGTGCACGCTGCCGCTGTTCATCGCCGCCGTGTTGAACTCGGTGGAGCGCGACGGGTTCGCCACCGGGGTGCTCAACATCGCCGCCTACGGGGTGGGCATGGGGGTCATGCTCGCCGCGCTCACCGTCACCCTGGCGACCGCACGCACCAGCCTCCTCGGATGGTTGCGCCGGCTCATGCAGCACCTCGACCAGGTGGCCGGCGGATTCTTGATCCTGGCGGGCATCTACCTGTGCTGGTACTGGTGGAGCGCGATGCACGGCACGTCAGGAGGTCTCATCGACCGCATCGAATCCTCGCAATCCGACGTGACGACGTGGCTCCAGGCCCGCGGCGGCGGATGGCTGTTCGCGGTGCTCGGCGGGGTCACCCTCGCCGCGATTGCGTACGCCTGGTTCCGGCGGGGCGGGTCGGGTGACCAGCCCGCAGACCCTGGCTCCCTCGATGCAGCCGCTCGTGGCGACGAGCCGTCGGGTGTCGGTTCGAGCACCGGATGAGCGACTGGTCCGAGCCCTCGGAGTTCCGCCCCCGCGACCAACACACCACACGACCCGCGGTCGCCACTCAGAACCGGTTCGCCCAGGCCCTCGCCGTGCCCGGCACCATCGAGGACTGCACGCTGCGAGGACGCATCGGCTTCATGGCGTTCCACGGCGGCGGGTTGGAGGCGATGACCGACATCGTGGCCGATCGAGCGGCGCAGGCAGCGGGCGCCTCGTACTACGGCGTGCGCCACGCCGATGGAGGCGCCCACTTCCCGTCGACCGAGGTGGTGCCGGAGCACTCATCGGTGCTGGCCCGGTTCCTCGCCCACGTCGATGTCGTGATCACCATTCACGGCTTCGGTCAACGAGGCCTGTTCACCGCGCTCCTGCTGGGCGGCCGGAACCGCGCACCTGGCCGAGCACGTCAAGCACCACCTCGCCCCCCAGCTCCCCGCCTACGACCTGATCACCGAACTCGACCGGATCCCGAGCAAGTTGCGCGGCATGCACGACCGCAATCCGGTCAACGTGCCCCCCGCCCAGGGGGTGCAGATCGAGCTCCCGCCGCGGGTCCGCGGGTCCAGCCCGATGTGGTGGGACTGGGAAGGCCCCGGCCTCGTGCCCCACACCGAACGGCTGATCGAGGGCCTCGCGACGGCAGCCAGCACCTGGGCCGGCGCGGCCTGAACCTGGCCGGCCTACGTCGAAGCGGGCGTCAGGGAGCGAGCCGTTCGATCAGCCAATCGCCATCGGCCTGGCGTCGGTAGCGCAATCGATCGTGGAGCCGGGAGGGACGGCCCTGCCAGAACTCGATCGCGGAGGGGACCACCCGCCAACCACCCCAGTGAACGGGGCGCGGCACCTCGGCGTCGGCGAACCGCTCCGTCGCGGTCGCCACGAGCGTCTCGAGCTCCGCTCGGTCGGCGATGACGGTGGATTGCGGCGACGCCCACGCGCCCAGCTGGCTCCCTCGCGGCCGTGATGCGAAGTAGGCATCCGCCTCACTCGCCTCGACCGCAACGACGGCGCCGCGTACGCGGACCTGTCGGTGCAACTGCAACCATCCGAACACCAGCGCCGCGTGCCCCCCGGCAAGTTGAACGCTCTTGGTCGACGACAGATTGGTGAAGAAGCTGAAGCCCCGCGCGTCGACGTCACGGACGAGCACCAATCGAGCGTCGGGGACGCCATCGGCATCGGTCGTGGCGAGTGTCATCGCCGTTGGCTCGGTGCAGTCGGCCTCCTCCGCCTGACGGAACCATCTCCACCACTGCTCGATCGGGTCGGCCACCACATCGGCGAGGTCGAGCCCGGCCGTCTCGTACTCGATGCGCTGGTGGAGGGCAGTCACAGGAACCTCCTGGCTTCGTCGTTCAGCGAGCGGGGATCTCGGTGTGACCCCGAAGGTAGGGCAACAACACGTCAGGAACCCGCACGCTGCCGTCGACCTGCCGGTAGGTCTCCCAGATCGCGGCGAGCACGCGAGGCACGGCCAACGCCGAGCCGTTGAGGGTGTGAGCGATGACCGTGCCCTTCTGCCCCGCCGGCTTGTAGCGCAGGTTGCCGCGACGAGCCTGGTAGTCGCTGAACCAACTGACCGACGAGACCTCGAGCCAGCGGTCGCATCCGGGCGCGTACACCTCGATGTCGAAGCTGCGATGGTGGCTCTGCCCCAGATCGCCGGTGCAGATCTCGATGATGCGATAGCTGAGCCCGAGCCCGCCGATGAGTGCTTCGGCTCGATCGCGGAGCTCGAGCAGCATCGCGGGGGCCTGCTCTGCGGTCGCATAGGCGAGGATCTCGACCTTGTCGAACTCATGGCTGCGCAGCAGGCCACGCGTGTCCTTGCCGGCCGACCCCGCCTCGCGCCGGTAGCACGGGGTGTAGGCCATGAACCGCTGCGGCAACGCGGCTTCATCGATCACCTCGTCGCGCCCGATCGAGGTGAGGGGGACTTCGGCGGTGGGGATGCACCACAGATCGTCGCGCTCGATGGCGTAGGCATCGTCGGCGAACTTCGGCAACTGGCCGGTGGCCGTGAGGGTCGCTGTCGTGACGAGCGACGGAGGGCGGATCTCTTCGAAGGCGTCAGCGTTCCGGTCGAGCGCGTACTGGCACAGCGCCCGACTCATGGTGGCGCCGAGCCCACGCAACATCGTGAACATCGAGCCCGAGATCTTCGTGGCCCGTTCGGTGTCGAGGATCCCGAGCGCCGCGCCCGTCTCCCAGTGGGGCACCCGCTGGTGCTCGCCCCACTCGGCGGGCATCGCGATCGGGCCCTTGACGACAGGATTGTCGTCCTCACCCCCGCCGTCGGGAGCATCGGGGTGGGGCAGGTTCGGGAGGCGCAGCAGCAGCTCCCGGAGGGCGAGCTCGGCCTCGTCGGCCGCCGATGCCAGTTCCGCTTCTCGACCACCCAACACGCGGCTCTCGGTCATCACGGACTCGGCCTGTTCGGCCTGCCCGTCTCGTCGCAGCTGACCGACCTGTTTCGACAGGTCGTTGACCTGTCGGCGCAGATCGTCGCGATCGACGGCGAGCTGCCGAAGTCGGGCATCGATGGCCGTTGCCTCGGCCAGTTGGTCGAGCAACTCGGGCTTCCCCCGACGAGCCAGCGCGCCACGGACGCCATCGGGGTCGGTACGGAGCAGTCGAACATCGATCACGGGTCGCGGATGCTACTGGGCAGGACCGTGCCGTGCCCGCCGACTTCGTCGTCGGGAGTCTCGGCTGCTGAGCTCAGTGGCGGTTGCCGACCCGCCGCAACCGGAGTTCGACGCGCCGTTCAGCGGGGCGGAGCCGGGCCGCGCCCCGGGCATCGACGAGCCCCCGCCCGCGTTCGGTCACTCGGACCTCGACGCTGACGACGCCGCAGAACTCGAGGTAGCCGACGAGCGCTTGCACCCGTTGCCGGCTCAGCTCCACTGCGTCGGTGTCGAACAGTGGCCGATCACCGATTCCCTCAGCCGTCAGGAGCACCTCGTCGAACTGCCACAGAAGGTCGGCGGCGAACCCCAACTGCTTGGCCCCCTCGACCTCGAGCTGGGCCGAATCCGCATCGAATCCGATCGGTTCGGCAATGACCAGTGCGCCCAGGGCGTGCGGCGCGTCCTCGTCGATCTGCAACGCGTCGGTCACCTCGTCGGACCCGGCGACCACCTGGGCCCGGGCGACGAAGCGCTGGGCGAGCACCGCTGATGCCACGGACCCGGCCACGGTGATAGCACCCCCGTCGATCACGGTCCAGTGGGTCGCTGCGCAGAGGGGGTGGGGCTGTTCGAGCAGGGAGGTCATCGATTCCGCCATGCGATCAACGTAAACATCGGCGCGGTCGTCAGGCTCAAGGCGCGAACCAGTGTTGCCCACCGCCAGGCGCTGACCGGAGGCCGACGGTGACGGTCAGTGGTCGGACCGCACGGAAGCGGCAGCCGCCCTTTACCCTTCCGGACGTGCCCGCTGCCGTCGAGGTCAGAGACGCTGTGATCCGCTACGGATCCCTGGTCGCCGTCGACGGGCTGTCGTTCGAGGCGGCGGCCGGTTCGGTGACCGCCCTGCTCGGCCCCAACGGCGCCGGCAAGACCTCGATCGTCGAGGCCTGCGAGGGATACCGCCCGGTCAACGACGGCGAGGTCCGGGTGTTGGGGCTCGACCCTCGGCGCGACCACGGTCGGGTCGTCGATCGGCTGGGCATCATGCTCCAACAGGGCGGCGTCTATCCCGGCATTCGCGTCCGGGAAGCCGTGTCGCTGTTCTGCGCGTACTACGGCGGACGATGCCGTCCGGACGAGCTCGTCGAAACCGTCGGGCTCCAGGACCGGGCCCGCTCCACGTGGCGCCAACTCTCCGGCGGGGAGCAGCAGCGGCTCTCCCTCGCCCTGGCGCTGGCCGGGCGCCCCGAGGTGGTGTTCCTCGACGAGCCGACGGCATCGGTCGACGTGGCCGGGCGCCAACGCGTTCGCGCCCTCATCCGCGAGCAGGCCGACCGCGGGTGCTGTGTCGTGCTCACCACCCACGAACTGGAGGAGGCCGAGCGATTGGCCGACCATGTCGTGATCATCGACCACGGCCGGATGGTGGCGGCGGGTTCGCCCGGGGAGCTGATGCGCTCGAGCCGCACCGCCGATCTCCACTTCGGCGCCGCCCCCGGGCTCGACACCGCCGGACTCGGGGCCACGATCGGGGCACTCGTCGTCGAGGAGACACCCGGCGAGTACGTCGTCGCGGCCGCCCCGTCACCGGTACTCGTCGCGGCGGTCACCGCATGGCTGGCGGAGCGCGATCTCCCGCTCGCCGACCTGCGGGCCGGCCGCAAGCGGCTCGAGGACGTCTACCTCGCCCTCACCACCGAGACGTCGGTCGCGGCGGCGGCCCGGCTCACCCGGCGGCAACGGCGCAGGGCCCGATGAGGGTGCTCGTCGCCCAACTGGTCACCGAAGTTCGCCTCACCCTGCGCAGAGGGGAGTCGCTGCTGCTCGTGCTCGGCCTGCCGCTGTTCTTCCTGGCGTTCTTCTCGACCGTGGACGTACTGCCGACCGGCCCGGGCCGAGCCATCGACTTCCTCACGCCCGGCATCCTCGCCCTGGCCGTCATGTCCACCGCGATGGTGAGCCTGAGCATCTCGACCGGCTTCGAACGCTCCTACGGCGTCCTCAAGCGGCTGGGCGCCACGCCACTCGGCCGGCCCCGCCTGGTGGCGGCCAAGACCGCCGGTGTCGTGGCCATCGAGCTCGTGCAGTTGGCAGTCCTGCTCCCGGTGGCGCTCGTGCTCGGTTGGGAACCCGAAGCGAACTGGGTGGCAGCCGTCGGTGGGGTGGTGCTCGGCACCGCCGCGTTCGCCGGGATCGGGCTGGTGCTCGCCGGCCGGCTCCGGGCCGAGGTCAACCTGGCGGCATCGAACGGGCTCTACCTCGTCCTGCTGGTGGTGAGCGGCATGATGTTCTCGCTCGACGAGCTGCCGGCCGGAGCGCGGGGAGTCGCCCGACTGCTGCCATCGAGCGCCCTTGCCGACGTGCTGCGCGGCGCCCTGTCGACCGCCGCCCTGCCCGGGCGGGCCTGGCTCGTGCTCGCCGTGTGGGCGGCCGCTTCGCCGGTGCTCGCGGCTCGGCTGTTCCGCTGGGAGTGAGGCTCAGCGATCGGGCGCAGGCGGCACGGTGTCGAACACCGCGGTGACCTGCGCGTACGTGAGCTCGTCCACGTCGCCCCCGGTGAGCTCCGCGTCAGGCATCTGCTGGATTCGCCGGAACGTGTTGTCCTCGTCGAATCGGGCGGCGAAGCGGGTGAAGAACAGCACGATCACGATGATCCACAGGAACACGCCGCCACCGATCTTCATGATGGCGCCGGCGATCTGCTGGTCGTGGGTGGCCGACAGCCCCCACACCCGCGTGGCGATGTCGTAGTGCCGGTACACCACCCCTTCGGCGAAGGTGAGCCAACCGGCCGGGACCGTGGGGACCACCGACTGCAAGAAGAGGTAGATCATCGCCCCACCGGTTCCGATGCGGAGCTCACGGAACGGTCCACACACCGGCATCCACATGCACAACGACGCGATCACGAGCGAGGAGTGGAGCCCGTAGTGCAACACGCCGTTCTCGGTGGAGGCGTTCACGACGCCCGGGATGTGAGTGATCATCACCATCGCGTTGAAGATCACCCCGGCCGTGACCGGGCGGGTGAAGAACCGCAGCACCGCGTAGGTGCGCTCGCGTCCGATCAGCACCCGGAAGAACCACTCGGGGGTGGCGAGCAACATGAGCGGCGGCATGAAGTACGTGAGCGTCATGTGCTGGAACATGTGCCACGAGTACAGGTACTGCTCACCGATGTCGTGCACCGGCCAGTCCGAGGCCAACCAGAGCATCGAGATGCCGGCGATGAAACAGCCGATGTGGCGGCGCGTCACGACCGGCTGACCGGGCTTCACGACGGTGGGGCCGACCCGGCGGATCACGTACACGTACAACCCGATCAACGATGCCACGAGGACCCAGACCTCGGGATGGGCCTGGAACCGCCACGGATTCGTGGCGGCGTCGGCGAGCTCAGTGGCGGCGGCCAACATCGATGGCCTCCTTCAGCGACGGATGATCAGGGAGCGGAGAAGAACTGGAAGCAGGCGAGCGCGGCGAAGTACACGCCGATCGCCAGGATCAGGCCGGTCCAGAACGCCATGTTGAACCAGGCACTGTCGAACTTCAGGTGCATGAAGAACAACGCGACCATCACGAACTTGATGGCCATCAGCACGAACAGCGCGGGCAGGAAGAACGGGCCCACATCGCTGTAGCTGAGTGCGACCTCGATGGCCGTGAGCACCGCGAGGATCAGCGCGATGCGGACATAGAAGCCGTCCGGGTGGATCCCGTGGGACTCCGCGTGGCCGTCGGCATGGTCATCGTGGACTTCGGTAGCAGTGCTCATGGCCGCCTCACACAGGGATCAGGTAGACGAGGGTGAAGATGACGATCCACACGACATCGACGAAGTGCCAGTAGAGACCGACCATCTCGACCACTTCGGCCTTGTCGCCGGGAATCCGGTTGCGGGCGATCATCGCCCGGACCGCCATCAGCATGATGATCCCGACCGTCACGTGGACACCGTGGAATCCGGTGAGCGTGTAGAAGCTCGAGCTGAACAGGCTGGTGGTGAAGCCCATTCCTTCGCGGTAGAAGGCGGTGAACTCGTAGACCTGCCCGGCCACGAAGGTGGAGCCCAGCAACGCGGTGACGGTGAGCCACAGCTTGGAGTTGCGATCGTCGTGGCGGGCGGCCGAGGTGACCGCGAGCACCATCGTGAGCGAGCTCATGAGCAGCACGAACGAGCTGACCGAGGTGAACGGGATGTCGTAGACCTGGTCGGGCGCAGGACCGTCGGAGATCCGGCCCCGGTACAGCATGTAGGTCGAGATGAGGCCGCCGAAGAGCAGGCACTCCGACCCGAGGAACAACCACATCGCCAACTTGTTGTTGGAGAGCCCGAGCGACGAGTGATGGCCGTGGCCACCGCCGTGGTCGTCGTGGGCCGGGGTTCCGTGGTCGTCGTCGTGCGCCACGGTGGGGACAGCGATGTCAGCCAAGGGTCGCGAGCTCCTTCGTGGTGCCACCGTCGGCCGGCGGGTCGTAGTCGCTGTCGTCGGCGTAGGACGGCTCGAGGCTCCAGCCGAACATCGACAACAGCACGATCACGGCGCCGACCGCGATACCGATGTGGTTGTAGATCACGCCGTAGGCCATCACCGGCAACCCGAATGCCAACACGATGGGCCAGTACGACGGGGCCGGCAGGGCGATGTGCTTGTCGCCCTTGGCTTCCTCGGCGGCCAGCAGTGTTTCGGCATCGGCCACCCTGACGAGCTCGCCGTCCTCGTTCTCGGCGTACTTCCGGTGGAAGAACTCGTCGAGGGAGTGAACCGTTGGGATGGCGTCGAAGTTGTGTTCCTTGGGCGGGCTCGCCGTCATCCACTCGAGGCTGCGGGCGTCCCACGGATCGAGCGGGGCGTTCGCCGGACCGCGGCTCGTCTTCCAGATGTTGATGATGAAGACCAAGATGCCGACCGCCAGCAAGAACGAGCCGACCGACGAAACTCGGTTCCAGAACGTCAGGTCGAAGAAGCCTTCTCCGACCCGATCGGGGTCGTAGCGGTACATACGGCGGGGCTGGCCCTGAAGACCGAGGATGTGCATCGGGCCGAACGTGAGGTTCATCCCGATGACCATCAGCCAGAAGTTCCACTTGCCGAGCGTCTCGTTCAGCAGGCGGCCGAACATCTTGGGCCACCAGTAGTAGAAGCCGGCGAAGAGCCCGAACACGGCGCCACCGAACAGCACGTAGTGGAAGTGGGCGACGATGTAGTAGGTGTCGGTCTGCTGGGTGTCGGAAGGCGACACCGCGTGGGTGACGCCCGAGAGACCACCAATCGTGAACTCGATGATGAGGCCGATGGCGAACAGCATCGCCGTCGTGAAGCGCAGCTTGCCGCCCCACATGGTCATGACCCAGTTGATGATCTTCACGCCGGTCGGGATGGCGATGAGCATCGTGGCGAGCGAGAAGACCGCCACCGAGATCGGGCCGAGGCCCGAGGCGAACATGTGGTGTGCCCACACCCCCCAGCCGACGAAACCGATGGCGGCGCCGGAGAACACCACGAGCGGGTAGCCGAACAGGGGCTTGCGGGAGAAGACCGGGAGCACTTCAGAGACGATGCCGAAGCTGGGGAGGATGAGGATGTACACCTCGGGGTGCCCGAAGATCCAGAAGAGGTGCTGCCAGAGCAGCGGGTCGGCGCCGGCGGAGACATCGAAGAACGTCGCGTTGAACTCTCGCTGGAAGTTCAGGAGGAACAGCGCCACCGTGATCACCGGGATGGCGAACAACAGCAGGAACTGCACCACCAGCACCAGCCAGGTGAAGATCGGCATCTTCATCAGGCTCATGCCGGGTGCCCGCATGTTGAGCACCGTCACGATCAGGTTGATGGCGCCGGTCAGCGAGGCGATACCGGTGATCTGCAGGCCCAGCGCCCAGAAATCGATGCCGTGGCTCGGCGAGAACAGCACACTCGAGTTCGGTGCATACATGAACCATCCGCCGTCGGCCGCGCCGCCGAGCAGCCACGACGTGTTGAGGAAGATCCCGCCGAACAGGAAGCACCAGAACCCGAACGCGTTGATCCGCGGGAACGCGACGTCACGTGCCCCGATCTGCAACGGGATGAAGTAGTTCGCGAAAGCCGCCGCCATCGGCATCACGAAGAGGAACACCATGGTGGTGGCGTGCATCGTGAACATCTGGTTGTACAGATCGGCGCTGAGCACCTTGCCGTTCGGTGCCGCGAGCTGCAGCCGGATGGCCAGCGCTTCGAGACCGCCCACGATGAAGAAGAAGAACGCCGAGACCCCGTACATGAGCCCGAGCTTCTTGTGGTCGACCGTGAAGAGCCATGCCTTCCAGCCCTTCGTCTCGACCGGCCGCCGCAACACGCCGAGCGACGCGCTCGGCGCCACTCCTGCGGGCGCCGGAGCGAGTGAGCCCTTCACGGGCTGTTCGATGATCGCCATCAGTTCGTCTCCGTCACTTCAGCGTGATCAGGTAGCTGACCAGATCGTCGATCTGGTCTTCCGACAGGGCCAGGTATGGCATACCGCGGGCGAGGCCCTGCTCGTTGGGCGTGGGGTACATCGGCTTCTTCTCCGGCGCGTTGCGAATCCACTCCTCGAGCTCGATGCGGTTGAAGCACTGCTCGCTCACACCGGCGAGATACATCGCGCCGAACTCGTCGGGGCTCGCGGCCAACAGATCGGAGCGGCACGAGTCGGTGAGGAGCGAATAGGTGCCCCCGGCGAACGTCGCGCGGCTCATGAGGTGGGTGAGGTTCGGCGCTGCGCCCGACACCAACAGGGTGTCGGCTTGGGCGATCACCGGGTTGCCATCGGCGTCGGTGAGGCCGTTGAGCTGATGGCAGGTGCTGCAGTAGCTGGTGAAGGCCTGCTGGCCGGTTCCGCCCGGCGCCTCGGCCGCCAGGGTGGTGACATCGGCGGTCTGCTGCTCGACCCACGTGGCGAAATCGGCATCCGTCAAGGCGATCGCGTTCATCTTCATGTTGGCGTGCGACAGGCCGCAGAACTCGGCGCACTGGCCGAGGAAGATTCCCGGCTCGTCGGCTTGGAAACGCATCGTGTGCACCCGGTTGGGCACGGCGTCCTTCTTGCCGTTGAGCTTCGGCACCCAGAACGAGTGGATGACATCGCGGCTGGTGATGCGCAGCAGCACACACTGATCGGCCGGGATCACGATGTCGCCTGAGGTGACGATCGGCTCCGGAATTCCGTCCTGCACCGGATAGGCGAACTCCCACCACCACTGCTGACCGGTGACGTTGATGGTCATCGCGCAGTCGTCGGTCTCGGCCAGATCGAAGATCGTGCCGAACGTCGGGACGGCGATGACCGCGAGGATCGAGGCCGACACGACGATGCCGCCGATCTCGATGGCGGAGTTCCCGTGGCCCTGGTGGGGCATCGCCTGGCCACGGTCACGGTGCTTCCAGATCGTGAAGCCGACGAGGGCGGCGACGATCACCCCGACCACCCCGGCGAGGGGGAACACCAGGTTCTGCAGGTTGTCGATCGTGCGGGCGTCCTTGCCCTCGGGCTGCATGAAGTCCTGCGGGGCGTCCTTCGCGCAGCCACTCACGAGCAGCAGGCCGAGCGCCGGGAGCACGACGCGGGCGAGGCGGGCAGGACGGTTCATCGACGCTCCGGTCTCGGACGGCACCTGGGTGAACTTAGGCATGGAAGGTTCCTCACGTCGCAACCAGCTGAGGTGAATCACGGCACCACGACCTCGACCCGGGCGGAATCGACCCCGGGGACGTAGGCGTAGTACGGCTCACCGACCACGCTCGGCTTGGGCATGCGGAACGTCAACCACGCCACCTTGCCCTCCCCGATGGCACGGGTGCAGAACAGCCGCTCCTCGACCAGCTCGATGCCGGCCGTCTCGGTGACCGACTCGCCGGCAAAGACCGTGAGGCGCCGTTCCTCGTCGCTGTCGTTGTGGAACTCGACGCTGACCCAGTTGCCGCGATCGACCGTGATGGTGTCACTGGGCTCGCCACCGATCTCGCGAGCGGTGAGCGCGGAACCGTCGAACACGAAGGTCGCCCAGGAGTTCGCCTTGGCAGCCAGCGAGCCACCACCGTCCTCGTCGGCTTCGCCGACCTCCGCGCTGTCGCACTCGCGGTGCTCGAGCCCGAAGTGGTCGCCCTTGTCGGCCTCGGTCAACTCGTTGCGCTCACCGGTGGCTGCCCCTGCGATGCCGCCGGCGACGACGAGCACCGCTCCCGCGGCGCAGATCGCCCCGACCATCGTCGAACGCAGTTGCGGCCGAGCCGAGAACAGCGCACCGAACACGGTGATCAGGGCCGCACCGACCACGAAGATGGCCGGGCCCGCCTCCTTCGACACCGCCAGCATCACACGCGAGAAACCGTAGATGATCACGGCCAAGCCGAGGGCGCCGGCGACCGGCAGTTCGAGCGGGTGGAGCACGAAGGAGCGGACCTTGTCGTTGTAGGCGAGATCGGCGGATGCCCGCTCGGCCCAACCCTGCACCGCCCATTCGCCGACCGCGACCATGACGAGGGCGATACCGGCGACGAAGTACCGCTTGTCGGTGACCGTGCCGATCACCAGCAGCGCACCCCCGAGACCGCCCACCATCGGCCACAGGCCACCCGAAGCGGGGCGAGCGCCCGCCGGTGCGGCAGCAACCGCGGCATCGTCCATCGCCGACACGTCGCCTTCGCGGCTGGCGATCACCGCGGTCGCGATGCCGCCGGCGGCAACGACCAGGAACGACAGCCCGATGCCACCAAGGGCACCGAAGTCCTGGGTGACGCCGTAGACCACCGCGGCGATGAACGCTGCGGTGGTGATTCCGAGGAAGTACTTGGATCCGGTCGAGAACATCAGCCCTACTTCGTGACGTAGACGAGGAACCAGACAGCGGCATAGATCGCCGTGCTGATGTACCAGAACAGGGCCAGGGACGAGATGACCTCGCGGTCGCCGGTTCGCCCACCCAGGTAGCGGAATGCCGTGACCGTGTTGAAGACGATCAGTGCGATCATCACCACCACGAACGCGCCGGTGATGGCGTAGAACATCGAGTTGTAGACGCCATCGGCGATCGGCATCTCCATCTGGTGGTACTGGAACGCCTGGGCGTTGATCACCGCGAGGCCCATCAGCGTGGCGATGCCGAGCCCGATGGCGGCGTGGGTGCGGTCGTTGCGCTTGGCGCTGTACACGGCGAGCTGGGCCATGAGACAGGCCGACACCATCGTGAGCAACATGAGGTTGGCCGCGACGTCGTGGATGACGACACCGTCGGGCACCCAGTCGGCGATCATCTTGTCGCCCTCGCTCGACAGGCGAAGTGGGGCGGCGTTCCGGAAACGCATCCAGACCGCCAACATGGCTCCGAACACCATGGCGGTGGCGGCGCCGGCGAGTGCGGTGCCCACGATGAGCTGACGGCGGGGAGCCGGCGCGGGAGCGGGCGGCAAAGCGAGCATCACGCATCACTCCTGGCGGGCTTGAGATCGAAGAGTGGCTCCGCCGAGGACACTCGGGGGATCTCGGCGAAGTTGTCGGCGGGAGCGGGCGACGGAACGGTCCATTCCAGCGTCTGCCCGTCGTAGGGGTCGTCGCCGGCCAGTTCGCCACCGGTGAAGCTCTTCGCTGCCGCGAGGAGGAAGGCGACGACGGTGAGTCCGAGCAGTGCGTTGCCGACGAACGACAGAGCGTTGAGGAGCTCGGGGGCCAGCTCGTAGTCGAACCCGCCGGTGGCGAGCGCTGGTTGGCCTTGGAATCCGGCGATCAGCAACGGCAGCCCGGCGAGCAGGACCCCGAGGGCGCCGAGGCCGGCCAACGGCAGCACCGCCTTGGGCGCCAATGCCCGGCCCCAGAGCTTCGGACCCCAGTGGCACACGCCGCCGAGTGCGCACAGCACCGCGCCGCCGAGGGCGAGGAGCAGGACGCCCTCTTCGTACGTGGTGCCGACGAGCTGCAGGTCGACGATGCCGGTGAGGGCATGGGCGGCGGCGCCGACGGTCAGGACGCCGAGCCCGAAGAACACCCAGGCGAACGCCGCCGGTGATCCGAACCGAGGTTTGCCGGCCGACAGCGCCAAAGCGCACACGCCGAGCACCAGGACCGGGCCGAGGATGAAGAGCAGGTTGAACAACGCGTACGGGATGAGGTCGGCGAGCTTGTCGCCGAAACCGGAGAGGAAGTCGCCCTCCCAGGGGAGCACGTGAGTCTTCTGCGTCACCGCGCTGAGCATCGCGGTCGAGAGCAGCCCGACCCCAGCGAACAGCAGCCCGCGCTGCGGGAGCCGGCGACCGGTGTTGGTGGCCACCACGTCGGCGGCGATGCCGAGCGCCGGCACCACCAAGATCATCGTCGCCGGCTGGGTGATCGCCCAGCCCATCCAGGTCAGAAGATCCTGATTGCCGCCGAACCCCGGTGTGCGGGCCGAACGGTGGTCGACCGTGAGCAGGATCAGATCGCCCAGCAGCACCGGGAGGGTGAGCAGCGCGGCGATCGAGCCGACCAGGGATGCCCAGGCAAAGGCGGGCACCCGTCGCAGCGTCATCCCCGGAGCCCGACTCGTGAGCACGGTGGTCGCCAGGCAGCCGGCAGCGATCATGAGACCGATGATGGCGAGCCCGAGTCCGGCCAGGAACAGTTCGACCATCTTGGCGTCGCCACCGCCGGGGCCTCCGTTGCCGATGAAGGCCACCACGACGAGCGCACCGCCGAACAGCCACGACCAGAAGCCAAGCGCCCCGGCCCGGCCGAAGGCCAGCCCCCGCGACCCGAGTTGCAGCGGCACGACGGCGATGGCCAGGCCGAGCAGCAGCGGAGCGACCACCAAGAACGGGAGCGAGACCCGGTAGAGCGACACCAGCTGCCCAAGGGCACCGGAGTCGAGGGCCGTGGCGTCCGCGTCGAGTCGCTCGAACCCCAGCAACGCACCGACGACGAGGGTCGCCACGAGCATCAGGAGACTGTCGACGACGAACAGGCGACCGATCCGCTTGTGGTCGGCCGTCGTGATCCAGCCCGTCAGGCCGGCGAGGGCGTTGCTGCGCTCAGCAGCGAGCGGCATCGCACCGTGCTCCGGTCGGGTGTCGATGGTGGTCATGGGCATCCTCTTGCCCGCGACGGCGCTGAGCGCCCGCCCGAGCGGCGATTCGGGTCCGTTGTCAGGGCTCGACAGTACCAATGGAAGGTTCCGCGCACCGAAATCATGCTCTCACGGCCGACCTCGGCACGGACACGCGGGATCACAGACCGTGGCGGACGATGACGTCGACGCTCAGGGCACCGAACAGGAGCGTGACGTAGGTGATCGAAAAGCCGAACAGCCGCATCGCCATGGCTGCCGAGGGGGCTCGAACCAACCGGACCGAGCCGTACAGGAACATCGCGCCCGCCACCGCAGCTGTCGCCCAATAGATGGCGCCCAGCTCGGCGACCGGTACGAGCACGAAGCTGGTGGCCACCATCACGACCGTGTAGCGGACCATCTTGCGGGCTGCCACCACGGCGGGAACGACGGCGGGCAGCATCGGCACGCTCGCCGCGCGGTAGTCCTCGGCATAGCGGATGGCGAGGGCCCAGAAGTGCGGGGGGGTCCACCAGAAGATGATCAAGAACAACACGACCGGCGCCCACGCCAGCGATCCTGTCACCGCAGCCCACCCGACGAGGGCAGGCACGGCGCCCGCCGCTCCGCCGATCACGATGTTCTTGGTGCTCGTGCGCTTCAGCCACAGGCTGTACACGAACACATAGAAGAGGGTGCCGGACAGGGCGAGGCCGGCGGCGAGCAGGTTCGACGACGCCCACAGCACGGCGAAGGCCACCACCTCGAGGGCGATGGCGAACACCAGTGCTGCCCGTGGCCCGATCAGGCCCGTGACCAGCGGCCGGTTCTGCGTCCGAGGCATCAGCTGATCGATGTCACGGTCGATCACCATGTTGATGGCGTTGGCCCCGCCGGCGGCCAGCGTGCCGCCGATCACGGTGGCGAACACCAAGGCGGTGGACGGCCAGCCCTGCTCGGCCAGCACCATCGCCGGCACCGTGGTGATCAAGAGGAGCTCGATGATCCGCGGCTTGGTGAGCGCCACGTAGGCCCCGACCGTGGTGCGCGGGGACCGCCGTACCCCGTGGGTCAGACCGCCGGGCGCGAAGCGCGAAGGAACGAGGGGGCGTGCGCCGACGGCCATAGGCCGACGATCGTACGGGTCCGACACCCGAGACCCCAAGCGGTCCCGGCATGCGGGCAGCGAACTCGGTCACCGTCCGCGGCACAATGGGACCGATGCCCGCCCCCGCCCCCGCCGAACTCGACCGCCCGGTCGGCGACACCGAGGTCGTTCCGGATTCACCCTGGGTCGTGATCGTGTGGAACGACCCGATCAACCTGATGTCGTACGTGACGTGGGTACTCCAGAAGCTGTTCGGCTACAGCCTGGAGAAGGCGACGGCGCTGATGCTCGACGTGCACCACAAGGGCCGAGCGGTGGTCTCGGCCGGTGAACGGGAGAAGGCCGAGTTGGACGTGTTCCGCCTGCACGAGCACGGGCTCTGGGCCACCATGCAGCGCGACGGCGGCGGGGGCAGCTCATGATCTTCCGGCGCGCGAGGGTGAAGCGCACTGGGCCGAACCGGTTCCGACTGCTCCTGCCGGTCGAGGAGCAGACCGTGCTCGACGACTTGTTCGGCCAGCTCCACGAGCTCCTGACCGCCGATCCCGCGACCGCCGGCGAACGAGTCCGCCGGGTGTTCCCGACGGCCTACCCCGACGATCCCGAACTCGACGCCGAGTACCAGCGCTACATGCGTGAGGAGCTCGTCGCGTCACACCTCGCGGCGATCGGGCGGGTCCGGGCTTCGCTCGGCACGACCGAGGTCGACGATGCCGGATTGCACGGTTGGGTGCAGAGCATCAACGCGGTGCGCCTGGTGCTCGGCACGATGCTCGACGTGGGCGAGGACGAGGACCCTTCGTTGTACGACGATCCGACGTACGCGCTGTACGGCTACTTGAGCGGGCTGCTCGACGAGATGATCCAAGCGCTCGGTCACTGACCCGGGGACCCGAACCGGACCAGCAGCGCCGACCGCGCTCAAACCGGGAAGAAGAAGGCTCCTGCGGTCCCCGGGCCCGTGTGTGCTCCAACCGATGGCCCGACGCGATACCGGACGATGTCGCGAACCAGGGGCTCGGGCTGCAACCGGGCCAACAGGGCCTCGCTCACCGCCGAACCGTCTCGATCGGCGAGTCCGACGGCCACGTTGATCGGCAGGCCCGATGCGAGCGCGGCCGCAGCCATGGACTCGACCGCGTCGTCGAGCGTTGCCGCGAGCCCGAGCGACTCGACCCGTCCGTCGTGCAGGGTGAGCACTGGGGTGCCGGCCCCGCCGGCCACGAGCGACGGGGCCGCCCGTCCCCCGGCCCTGACCAGATCGATGGCCGCCACGATGAAGACGTTGCCGATGAGCGGGGCGATCGCCTCTGCGGCGGTGGCCGCCGCTTCGATCGAGGCCCCCTGCTCGACGGCGATCGCCGCTTGCCATACACAGCACGCCACCCCGAAACTCGCCAGTCCGGTGTCGACGAGGCGCACCGGTACCGGGGCGCTCCGAGCTGCGAGCCGGGCCGAGTTGACGGTGCCCGAGACGTTGGACCCCACGTGGATCGACAGGATCTCCCGACATCCACGTTCGGCGAGTTCGTCGTAGGCCACGGCGAACTGGCCAGGGCTCGGTTGTGACGTCACGACGGTGGGTCGATGGCCATGGGAGAAGCGCTGGTAGAACGCGTCGGCGTCGAGATCGACGCCTTCCAGGTACTCCCGACCGTCGAGCTCGACCGTGATGGGCACCACGACGATGCCGTACTGCTCGGTCAGCTCCGCAGGGATCTGGGAGTTCGAGTCGGTGCAGATGCCGATCATGCGGCTTCCCGGTGAGGCGGGACGGAGGTCGCGAACCGGTGGAGGATCACTGCGCTCGACACCGCTGCGGCGAGCGGCAGGCCGGGCCCGGGGCGCGGACCCCACGCGTTCGGCCACTGCCGCTTCCACCACACGATCCCACCCAGCACCCAGCAAACGCTGGCCACCGCCGTGGCCGCGAAGGCGCGCTGCTTGCCGCGGTGCGACGACGCGGTGATGGCCGCAACCCCGAGATCGATGGGGAAGTACGCCGGGAACGTGGCGAGGCACTGACCCACGCTGGCCGCCACTCCTTTGCCACCTCGGAACCCGGTCCACACCGGGTAGCAGTGACCGATGACCGCGGCGGTGCCGGCCAGGTGGCCGCCCGCGGCTCCGGCGAGCGCCCGACCCACCGTCGACGCCAACGCCCCCTTGGCGATGTCGGCCGCCATGATCGCGGAACCGGCCCGCTTCCCCAACACGTCGAGGGCATTGGCCCCTCCGGGATTCCCCGAGCCCACGGCGCGCAGATCGACCGATCCGCCACTGACCCGACGGGCCACGAGATCGGCCGACGGAATCGTGCCGAGGAAATAGCCCACGAGCCCGGCCCGCACCAGCGCCCGAGTGCCCACTTCCTTCAGCGTACGCGGCCGACGCCTGGCGGTCGTCGCCGGCACCAGAACGTCATGCAGCACTCACGATTCGGATCTGCGGCGCGTTTGCAGACTCGGCCTGATATGGTTTCGCCCGCTCTCAGCGAGACCGTCCGAGCCCCCATCGTCTAGTGGCCTAGGACACCACCCTTTCAAGGTGGCGGCACGGGTTCGAATCCCGTTGGGGGTGCTAGACCAGGGTTTCCTGGTCCCGTGGTGAAGTTGGAGTTCACGCCGGCCTGTCAAGCCGGAGGTCGCGGGTTCGAGTCCCGTCGGGACCGCCAACCGGGTGCACACGCACCCGGTCACGGTCGAGTAGCTCAGTCGGCAGAGCATGCGCCTGAAAAGCGCAGGGTCACCGGATCGACGCCGGTCTCGACCACCCAGAACGGCAGCCTTCGGGCTGCCGTTCGCCGTTGGGCCGGGCCGTCTGAAAAGCTTGACCTCGTCAACAGATCCGACTGCTGACGAGGGAGACGAAATGGCACAGGTCGAAGTTCGCCGCGAAGGCCCGATCATGGTGGTCACGCTCAACCGCCCGAAGCGGTACAACGCGATGACCCTGACGATGTTCGCGCTCCTCGACGACGCCTGGCACGAGCTCAGCGCCGACGACTCGCTGCGCTGCGCCATCCTCACCGGTGCCGAGGGCAACTTCAGCTCCGGCATGGACCTTCGCGCCCTGGCCGGCGATGTCGACGACGACGGCGCCATCGACACCGACGCTCGGATGAAGGCAGATCCGGGGTTCATCTACCGCGGTCTGCTCAAGACCTACCGACCCACCAAGCCGATCATCGCCGCGGTCGAAGGGGTGGCCATCGCCGGCGGTACCGAGATCCTCCAGGGCACCGATATCCGCGTCGCCGGTGAGTCCGCTCGCTTCGGTGTCTCCGAAGCCCGCTGGTCGCTGTACCCGATGGGCGGTTCGGCCGTCCGTCTGCATCGCCAGATCGCCGCCACGGTGGCGGCCGACATCTTGCTCACGGGGCGCCACATCAGCGGCACCGAGGCCAAGGAGATCGGCCTCGTGGGCCACGTCGTCCCCGACGGAACCGCGCTCGAGAAGGCCATCGAACTGGCGGGCATGATCGCCGCGAACGGCCCGCTGGCCGTCGAGGCGATCTTGCGCACCTTGCACGAGACCCAGCACATGAGTGAGGTCGACGCATTCGAGTACGAAGCGTCGTACGCGATGGCCGTCATGGCGTCGAACGACTCCAAGGAGGGCCCGCGGGCCTTCGCCGAGAAGCGACCGGCGAACTTCGAACGGCGCTAAGGAGCACCGGCCAGTCGGGCCGCCAGATCGCCGGCGAAGTCGGCCGCGTCCTGCGGATCGGCGAGGCGGAAGCGCGCCACGGTGAGCCCGGGTCCCACCTTGATCGACAGGTCGTCGGCCCCGAGCCGGGAGAACGCGTGCTCATCGGTGACGTCGTCGCCCACGAACACGACGCTGGCCACCCGGTGTTCGCCACGCAGGCGATCGAGGGCGGCACCCTTGTCGTAGGGGCGCAGCGCCACGTCGACCACATCGTGACCGGGGAGCACCGCAGCCAGGTCGAGGGAGCGCAAGCGGTCGACGAACCACGTGAGCGTGGCGGCCCGGAGTGCGGATGGGGCCTGGCGAACATGCAGGGCGAGACCAGCGGGTTTGTGTTCGATCCAGGCCCCCGGCGCCTGGGCGGCCGCTGCGCCCGCGATGCGGGAGAGGCGGGCCATCTGCTGCTGCTCGGCCGCGTCGAGGGTGAGACCGGGTCGGCCGATCTCGAGCCCGTGGCTCCCGACCACGACCAACGGAGGGCCGAAACCGAACTGGCGGACGAGGTCGTTCCACGGTCGCCCCGACACCAACGCCACGATCACCCCCGGCACGCCGGCCATCGCCCGCAACGCCCCGTCCACGCCCGGCAGGAGCTCCGACGAGCTCGGATGGGTGACGAGGGGGGCCAGAGTGCCGTCGACGTCGAACGCGACGAGCACGGGCCGGGGCAGGGCCGCGGCCAGCTCGGCCAACGTCCCTGGTTCCCACGGCCCGACGTCAGCGTTGTCGTCGCCCGACTCGGCCCGGTCGTGAAAGGTCACCTACTGCCTTCCTACCCGCTCGACAGGCGTCCCAATCGTCGGGGACCAAGTCCGCATCGCCGGTGAGGTCTTTCGGTCCTGTGCGCCCTCCGGGTTCGAGCGCACCATTGGCATGGGGCGACAAGGAGGCTCACATGGTTGCGGACACCACCGGCGACACCGGTCGAATCGTGGTCGGGATCGACGGATCCGAGGCATCCCGGCGAGCCCTGCATTGGGCATTCGAGGAAGCTGCGATCCGCGAACTCCGGCTCGACATCGTGTGCGTCTGGCAGATGGTCTATGCCGTCGAGCCGATGGTCGGCATGGGTGCGATGCAGATCTCCCCGCAGCAGATCGCCAGCCAGGCCGAACTGACCACCAAGGAAACGATCGAGGCAGCCCGGCCGCCGGGCTCGACCGTCCAGTACCGCTCGATCGTCGTCGAAGGGGTCCCCGGACGGACCCTGATCGAGCAGGCCAAGGGTGCAGCCATGCTGGTCGTCGGCCGTCACGGTCACCACCCCATCCTGTCGAAGCTCCTCGGTTCGGTGGCCGAGTACGCCATCCACCACGCCGAAGGACCGGTCGTTCTCGTTCCGATGGCCTGAGCACGATCATGTTCGAGCTCGATGACGTCACCACCCTCGAGGAACTCGACCCGGAGGAGTGCTTTCGCCTCCTGGCGTCGCAACATCTCGGACGGGTCGGCCTCATCGTGGTCGGCCAACCCATGGTCCTCCCGGTGAACTACGCGCTGATCGGCCACTCGGTGGTGTTCCGCACGGCTCGGAACAGCAGTTTCGACCGTGTCGTGCGCGGCGCGGACGTGGTCTTCGAGATCGACCATGCCGACCCCGCCTACCACTCCGGCTGGAGCGTGTTGGGCCGTGGGCGCGCCGCTGGGGTCGAGGAGACGGTCGACCTCGACGCCCTCAACCATGCGGTGATGCGCCCGTGGGCTCGCCGGGAACCTCCGGGGTGGATCGCCATCCACCTGACCCACGTCACCGGCCGACGCATCGTGCACGTGCACCGGCATCGCTGAGTCTCCTCAGGCCAGCACCTCGAGCAGGTCCGCGTAGTCGTCGATGACGGCATGGGCCTCGGGCCCCATGGACTGATCATCGTTGACGCCGCGGTAACGGACGGCACGCATGCCCATGGCGCGTGCGCCGGCAACGTCGGTGCGGCGCAGGTCGCCGATGTGGGCGCAGGCGCTCGGCGGTTCACCGAGGTAGCCGAGTGCGTGCTGAAAGATCGGGGCCGCAGGCTTGTAGGACCCGACCTCGTCGGAGAACGACCAGCCGACGAACGCTTCGAGCAGGCCGTGGTGCCCGAGCAGTCGGCGGAGCGCCACCGACGGCGTGAAACCCACGTCGCAGACGATGCCGAGCTTCACGCCGGCCTCGACCAGGACACCGATCGCTGCCTCGACCCCCGGGCAGAGCTCGTACGGAGCGGCCTCACCCGCCGCCTGGAACGCCTCGACCAGTTCCGCGGTGAGCGAGGCGGTGAGGTCGAGCCCGAGACGACCGACAGCTCCGGTCGCGGCCCGTTCTCCGGTGTATTGCTCGTTGCGCTCCCAGGCTGCGTGATGCGCTTCCCACTCCACATCGAAGACCGCTCGGATGAGCTCGGTGGGAGCGTCGTGCCCGGCCTGATCGAGGATCACCCTCCAGCGTTCGACACGCCAGGCCGCAGGGTCGTCCAACGTCCGAACGATCGTGTTCCAGTAGTCGAACGTGACGGCGCGGATCGGGGTGGAGCTCACGTGCCGTAATCGAAACCGAGGTCGGGCGCGCTCAACAGCGGCAGGAAGGCAATGCCACGTTCGGCCGCCAAGGCGGCGCACGTGCCGCCTCGATCGACGATGACCACGATGGCGATGGGCACGGCGCCGAAGGCCATGACGGCATCGACGGCCTCCATGGGCGAGCTGCCCCGCGTGACCGTGTCCTCGGTGATCACGACCTGGTCACCCGGACGGAGAGCACCGGCGATTCGACCGGTCACCCCGTGGCCCTTGGCCTCCTTGCGGACACTGAAACTGCGGAGGCGGCGACCCCTGGTGGCAGCGATGGCGGCGATCCCGAACGCCACCGGGTCGGCGCCCATGGTCAGCCCTCCGATCGCAGTGGCACTCGGCGGAATCACGGCCAAGGCAGCATCGGCCACCAGCAGCACGCCGTCGGGATCACATGCGGTCTGTTTGGTGTCGAGGAACCAGTCGCTGGTGGCTCCCGACTTGAGGGTGAACGACCCTCGCTTCACCGAATGCTGGAGCACGTGGGCCCGTAGCGCTGCCAGTTGCTCGTCCACGATCTTCAAACTAGCCCGTTCACCTCAGACCGCTTCGCTCCGACCTGTCCTACCGAGCGGATTGAACAGGTCGCCACCGTCGTTCACCCGAAAGAGGGAGTTCTGAATTTGGCGCCCAGGTGATGCACAGAATGACGGTAGTGCTGCCGGCACAATGTCGCGGGTCGGCGACAACTCAATGTACGCTGAACGCCGAATTCCTTTCCGCCGGATCGAAATGGTTCCGGCCTGACCACCGTAGGGGCGCACTGATGGCAGCCAAACGAGGGCCCAAGGGGCCCATGACCGATGAACACAAAGCTGCGCTTGCGGTTGGCCGTGCGGAGAGCAAGGTCGTGCGCGACTACCTCGATGCGCTGCGGGCGAACAAGCCCAAGCGAGGGCGCAAGCGCACCACGGATTCGATCAAGCGCCGACTGGGTGAGATCGAGAAGGAACTCGCCGGGGCCGACCCGTTGAACGAGGTGAAGCTGGTCCAGGAACGCATGGACCTGGAGGTCGAGCTCGAGAACATGGATGGCGGGGTCGACATGGGCTCGCTCGAGACCGAATTCGTGAGTGTGGCGAAGAACTACAGCGCCCGCCAGGGAATCTCCTACGCCGCGTGGCGGGCCGTCGGCATCGAGCCTTCGGTGCTGCAGAAGGCCGGCATCAGCCGCTGAGATCCGGGGCTTCACGCGCCCGGTCGAGACCCTCGGTTCCAGGGTGGTGCCCCTGGTACCGAGGTCACTCGACGGAGTCGAGAGCGTCGAACACTGCATGCACGTTGCGGAGCGAGCGCTGGAGATCGAACGCCTCGTCGAGCAGCTCGGGTGCGACGATTGCGCGGGGGTCGGCCTCGACGAGGCCACGGAAGTCGACCCCGTCACGCCACGCTTGCATCGCATTGTCCTGCACGATGCGATACGCATCGTCACGGCCGAGCCCGGCCTGGACGAGCGCCAGGAGCACCGGTTGGGAGAACACCAATCCGTGGCTCGACGCAAGATTTGTTCGCATCCGGTCGGCGAAGACCTGGAGTCCGCTCAACAGTCGGGTCATCCGGCGCATCACGTAATAGGCGAGCTGCGAAGAGTCGGGGAGGATGATTCGCTCGACCGATGAGTGGGAGATGTCACGTTCGTGCCAGAGCGCCACGTCTTGAAGCCCTGCTTGAAGATTTCCACGGACTACTCGCGCCAGTCCCGAGATCGTCTCGGCGGAGATCGGGTTGCGCTTGTGAGGCATGGCCGACGAGCCCTTTTGACCGGGCTTGAAGCCCTCTTCCACCTCGCGGACCTCAGTGCGCTGGAGGTGACGGAGCTCGACTGCCATCAGTTCCGCGGTGGATGCCACCGACGCACACGCCCAGAGGTACTCGGCATGACGATCCCGGGCGATCACCTGGGTCGCCGGCACTGGTTCGAGACCGAGCCGGTCGGCGACGAACCGCTCGACCGAGGGGTCGATGTTCGAGTAGGTGCCGACGGCGCCCGAGAGTTTGCACACCGCGATCGTGGCTCTCGCCTGGCGCAGCCGTCGGCGATCACGGTCGGCCTGGAGGCACCACAGCGCCAACTTGGCGCCGAACGTCGTCGGCTCGGCGTGCACCCCGTGGGTACGGCCGATCATGACGGTGTCGCGGTGGGCGAGGGCCAGCCGTTTCAATTCGGCGATCAAGCCGTCGGAGGCCTCGAGCAACAGATCGGCGGCATCGCGGAGCATCCAGCACCACGCCGTGTCGACCACGTCCGAGGAAGTGAGTCCGTAGTGGATCCAGCTCCCGGCCGGCGGTCCGATCGCGGCCTGGACCAGATCGACGAACGCGGCCACATCATGGTCGGTGACGCGCTCCCGTTCGCCAACCGCCCGAGCGAAGGTGTCGTCGGTGATCGGGGCGCGTTCGCGACACTGGAGCGCCGCATCGAGCGGCACGACACCGAGCTGGGCCCACGCCTCGGTGGCGAGCAACTCGATCTCCAGCCAGCGGCCGAAGCGCGCCGGATCGGAGAACACCGCGTCCATCTCGGGCAGCGAGTACCTCGGGATCACGGTCGGAACTGCACGACGTCGTCGCGGTCGGGACCGACACCGACGAATCGGACCGGGATGCCGACTTCGCGCTCGACCAGCTCGACCAGAGCGCGGGCGGCCGGCGGCAGCTCGCCCGGTTCGCGGCAGAGGCTGAGCGATCGGTTCCATCCGGGCAGCTCGGTGTACACCGGCGTGACGGCCGCGAGATCGGCCAGCCGATCGGGATACTGGGCCAGCCGCTGACCGTCGAGCTCGTAGCCGACGCAGACCTTGATCGTGTCGAAGCCATCGAGCACGTCGATCTTGGTGATCGCCAGTTCGGTGAGGGAGTTGATGCGGACCGCGTGGCGCAACATCACGGTGTCGAGCCATCCCGTTCGCCGACGACGACCGGTCACCGTTCCGTACTCCCGACCGATGTCGGCCATGGCCTCCCCAGCGGGACCGGTGTCCTCGCTCGGGAACGGACCGGCACCCACTCGCGTGCAGTACGCCTTGGTGATCCCCACGATGCGGGTGATGAGCCGTGGTCCCAACCCGGTTCCGGTGCACGCGCCACCCGCCGTCGGGTTCGATGAGGTCACGAACGGATAGGTGCCGTGATCGAGATCGAGGAACGTCGCCTGGGCGCCTTCGAGCAGGAGATGGTGGCCGGCCTCCACCGCCTCGTGCAGGAGGTCGACGGTGTTGGTGATGTAGGGCGCCAGACGAGGCGCGATCTCGTCGGTGAACTCATTGGTGAGCGCTTCGACGTCGAGCCGGGCTCCGCCCAACGCGGCCAGCTGTTCGGACTCGCGTTCGGCCAGGGCCTTGAAGCGGGCGCGGAAGTCCTCACGGTCGAGCAGGTCACCGGCGCGCAATCCGACCCGGCGCGCCTTGTCGGCGTATGCGGGGCCGATGCCTTTGAGCGTCGTGCCGATCTTGTCGACCCCGAGCAGCTCTTCGGCCAGCGCGTCGTGCGCCTGATGCCACGGGAAGATGAGGTGGGCGTGGCTCGACAGCTTCAGCCCGGCGCACGAGATGCCACGGGCCTCGAGCCGATCGATCTCACCGACCAGATGCTTCGGATCGACGACGACGCCGTTGGCAATGACCGGAGTGACGTGTTCGTAGAACACACCGGACGGGACGAGCTGGAGGGCGAAGCGCTCGCCGTTGACCACGACGGTGTGGCCGGCGTTGTGGCCACCTTGGTAGCGCACGACGAACGTGTGCTCCTTGGCCAGCTGATCGGTGATCTTGGCCTTTCCTTCGTCTCCCCATTGAGTTCCGACGACGACGGTGACCGGCACGGGAGACGAGGCTACCGACCTCGGCCGCCTCCTGCCCGGTTCCCGCCCCGGTCAGTCCGACGCGCCGCCCCTGCCGGCGATCCGCCAGGCGAGCGGTGTGACCGCTCCGGCGACCAACAGCTTGAGGGCGTCGCCGATGAGGAACGGGTTGACGCCGAGCGACATGGCCGTCTCGCCGCCGAGCACATCAGGGTTCGACACGGCCACCGGGACACCGAGGTCGTGGGCCAGCCACCCGGCGCCGAAGGTGTAGATGATCGCGGTGCCGGCCAGCATCGCCGGTACCGACGACACGAACGAACGATCGTGGTGACGCTCCGCGAGCAGCCCGACCAGCCCGGCGGCGACGATGAACCCGACGAGGTAGCCGAGGGTGGCTCCGGTCCCTTCGCTCCACCCACCGGCGCCGTCGGCGTAGAACGGCAACCCGACCAGACCCATCACCCAGTACAGCGCCTGGCTCGCCGCGCCCTTCCAGGAGCCGAGCGTCGCGCCGGCGAGGAGCACTCCGAGGGTCTGGCCGGTGATCGGCACCGGCGTGAACCCGAGCGTCAGCTGCCATTGCGCCAACGCGGCGGTGAGGAGGGCGAAGCCGGTGACGAGCGCGACCGTTCGGACCCGCCGCTGCACGATCGTCGACGGTACGGGGATGAGGTCCGACAAGGTGCGCGGGGTGACGGCGATGGTCACGGGTGTCCTCCTGGGTGGGTTGCGGCCGATGGCCGGCCCTGTTTGTAGCCGACCCGGCCCCGGTCCCCAAGTTGCCGCTCGCGAGTTACTGCTTGGTCTGGGCGTACTCGATCAGGCGAATCATGACTTCGTCCCCGGCCTTGGCGACGCTGCCGGCGTCGAACGGCGGCTGGGGGTCGTACTCCACCATCAGCTGCATCGCCTTGGCGGCGACGTCGTCGACCAGCAGCTCAGCGAGCCGCAGGGCCATGTCGATCCCCGACGAAACCCCTGCCGCGGTGATGATCCGTCGATCGAGGTGTTCGACGACTCGCTCGGCGGTGGGCCGGGCACCGAGTGCTCGGAGCTCCTCGTAGCACGACCAGTGGGTGGTGGCGGTGAGCCCGTCGAGCAGCCCGGCGGCGGCCAGCACGATCGAGCCGGTGCACACCGACGTGGTGTAGCGGGTGGTCCGGTGGCAGGCAGCGACCCACGCGGTGATCGGATGGTCGGGGCCCAGTGCCCGGGTTCCGACGCCCCCAGGGACGACGATCACGTCGGGGTCGGTCAGTTCGTCGAGGCCGACATCGACGGCGAGGCCCAAGAACCCGTTGTCGGTCCGGACCGTCGAGCCGGGCCGCTCGCCGACGAAGGAGACGGTGGCTCCGGGCAGCCGTTGCAGCACTTCGTACGGCCCGATGGCGTCGAGGGCGGTGAGTCGATCGAAGATCGGGATGGCGATACGCATGAGGAATCCTCTGGTAGGTGTCGACGGTCAGGGTGTGGCGGTGGGGACGATGGACGGGGCGTGCTCCGGGCTTCGGAACCGGCGGCGGTAGTGGTCGGGTGAGACGCCGAGCCGGCGGGCGAACGAGCGTCGAAGCGTCTCGTCGGTGCCGAAGCCGCATTGGCGGGCGACGGCCGCCAGCCCGCTGTCGCCGGTCTCGAGCAGTCGTCGGGCCGCTTCGACCCTGACCTGTTCGACGTAGCGCGCAGGGGTGGTGCCGAGCTGATCACGGAAGAGGCGCAAGAAGTGCCGTTCCGAGACACCGGCGTGACGAGCAAGGTGCTGCGTGCCCAGGGGCGCCGCCAGATCCGCATGGACGAGGTCGATGGCCGCTCGCACCGGCGGACACTCGGACGGCTCGGCCCACACCGCGGTCGCGAACTGACTCTGGCCGCCCGGCCGGCGCAGGAACACCACGAGCCAGCGGGCGACGGTCTGGGCCACCTCGGCGCCCAGGTCGTCCTCGACCAGCGCGAGCGCCAGGTCGATCCCGGACGTCACCCCCGCCGAGGTCCACAGGTTGCCGCTGCGCACGAAGACCGGATCGGGATCGACGTGGAGCTCGGGATGCGCTCGCGCCAGCTGCCCGGCTCGGGCCCAGTGGGTGGTCACCCGGGTTCCTGGCGGCACCAGCCCTGCAGCGGCGGCGAGGAACGTCCCGGTGCACACCGTCACCACCCGCCGCGACCGTGTCGCGGCGCGACGCACCGCGTCGATGAACTGAGGATCGCCGGCCGCGTCGACGACGCCGTCACCCCCGGGGAGCACGAGGGTATCGATGGCCGGCAGCTCGTCGAGGAGCGTGGCGACATGGAGCGTGATCCCACTTTCACTCACCACGGGAGCGAGGCTCACACCGACGAGGGCAGGGGCGAAGCGGACGCCGCTGCGGCCGAGGTGGTCGGCGACCCGGTTCGCGGCTGCGAAGACTTCGAAGGGCCCGACGGCGTCGAGCGACTGCACCCGGGGGAACAGCACGAAGGCAACGACGGCAGCGGTCACGAACACCACAGTGCGACGCAACCGGCTATGGCGTCAATGACATGATCACCACAGATCCCGCCATGGGACGGTCAGTCCAGACGGCCGATCCTGACGACCTCGCCGTGGCGCGGGACCACCGCAGTCCAGTCGAGGGTCGATTCGATCCGCTGCGCCAGGGCGGCGGCGGCCGCCGGTTCGCCGTGGACGACGTAGAGGCCGGTGGGTTCGGCCGCCGACCTGGCCAGCCAATCGAGGAGCTCCCCGGCATCGGCATGCACCGAGAACGCCGGCAGATCGACGATCTCGGCTCGGACCCGCACGTACCGGCCGAGCATCTTGATGTCGCGCTCTCCATCGACGAGGCGGCGTCCCCGTGTGCCCTCGGCCTGGAACCCCACGAGCACGATCGCGTTGCGGGACTCCGGGAGCAGGTGGGCGAGGTGGTGGACGACGCGGCCCCCCGACGCCATTCCTGACGCAGAGATCAGGATCGACGGTCGGTCCGGGTTGTTCAGCGCCTTCGACTCCTCCACCGAGCGGACCTCGTGCAGACCGGGAACGGTGAACGGGTCGTCGCTGACCCGCCCGTCGACCTGGACATCGGGGTCGCCGCGGGCGATGGCCGCTCGGTAGACGCGCAACGCGTCGAGCGCCATCGGGCTGTCGACGAAGATGGGCACCCCGGGCGGCAGCCGGCCGGCCGCAGCCAGCTGTCCGAGGTGGTGGAGCAGGATCTCGGTGCGGTCGACGGCGAAGGCGGGGATGAGCACCGTGCCACCCCGGGCGACGGTGCGCTGGATCACCTCGGCGAGGCGTTCGAGGGCGCCCTCGTCGTCGTGGCGCCGATCGCCGTAGGTCGATTCGACGAGCAGGCAATCGACCGTGGGCGGTGCGTCGGGTGACACGAGGAGGGGGTGGGCGGCGCGACCCAGATCGCCGCTCACACCGAGTGAGGGTCCCTCGGGGCCCAGGCGGAGCTCGACCGTGGCGGCGCCCAGGATGTGCCCGGCGCGTGAGTAAACGAGTTCGATGTCCGGCGCCACCTCGGTGGGACTGGCGAACGGCACCGGCCGAACATGCGTGAGCGCGGCACGCGCGTCGTCCTCGGTGAACAACGCCAGTGCGGGTTCGTGGCGTGAGATCCCGGTCCGGTTGACGTAGCCGGCCTCCTCCTCCTGCAGATGCCCGCAGTCGGGGAGCACGATGTTCATCAGCTCGGCAGTGGCGGGCGTGGCATACACCGGCCCGCTGAACCCGTCGGCCACGAGCTTGGGCAGGTACCCGCAATGGTCGACGTGGGCATGGGTGATCACCACGGCATCGAGCGCTCCGGGATCGAACGGCGGGCTGCTCCAGTTGCGATCACGAAGCTCGCGACCGCCTTGGAACAGCCCCGAATCCACCAGGATCCGGGCGGTCGAGGTGCGAACGAGGAAGCGCGAACCGGTGACGGTTCCCGCTCCCCCGACGAACTGGAGGGTTGGTGCCCTGGCCACGGGATCAGGATGATCCTCGGCCACCGTTGGGATCAGGGCCGAACGACCCGCGGTTCAGCTCACGGAGAGGCGGCCGTCGACGACGTCGACGGTGATGGTGCCGTTCTCGCCGACCTTCCCCTCGAGGATCAGCACCGCGGCCTTGTCGCCGATCTCGCGCTGGATCACCCGTTTCAAGGGTCGGGCGCCGAACGCCGGATCGAAACCCTCGGTGGCGAGCAGCGCCGTGGCATCGGCCGTGACGTCGAGCTCGATGCGTCGGTCGAGCAGCCGGCGGCGGAGGTGCTGGAGCTGGATGGTCACGATGTGGGTGAGATCGTCGGGGGTCAACGACCGGAACCGGATGATGTCGTCGATGCGGTTGACGAACTCGGGCTTGAAGAAGCCGAGCGGGTCACCGGGCAGGTTGCTCGTCATGATCAGCACCGAGTTGGTGAAGTCGACCGTGCGCCCCTGGCCGTCGGTGAGACGGCCGTCGTCGAGGACCTGGAGCAAGACGTTGAACACGTCGGGGTGGGCCTTTTCGATCTCGTCGAGCAGGACCACCGAGTACGGCCGGCGGCGCACCGCTTCGGTGAGCTGCCCACCCTCGTCGTAGCCGACGTAGCCGGGGGGCGCGCCGATCAGGCGTGAGACGGAGTGCTTCTCCATGTACTCACCCATGTCGATGCGCACCATCGCCCGCTCGTCGTCGAACAGGAACTCGGCGAGCGCCCGCGCCAGCTCGGTCTTGCCCACCCCGGTGGGACCCAGGAACATGAACGAGCCGATGGGCCGGTTCGGATCCGACAGCCCGGCCCGGCTGCGCCGGATCGCGTTGGCGACCGCATGGACCGGGTCGTGCTGACCGATGACGCGTTGGTGGAGGAGCTCTTCCAGGTGGACGAGCTTCTGCATCTCGCCCTCCATCAGGCGGCTCACCGGGACGCCCGTCCACTTCGAGACGACCTCGGCGATGTCCTCGGCATCGACCTCTTCTTTGAGCATGCGCTCGGTGGCCTGCAGCTCGTCGAGGTGGCTCGTCGCCTCGCCGATCCGCCGCTCCAACTCCGGGATGCGGCCGTAGCGGATCTCGGCCGCCACGTTCAGGTCGGCTTCGCGTTCCACCTGGGTACGGAGTTGCTCCAGCTCCTCTTTCAGGGTGCGGATCGCGCCGATCGCTTGACGTTCCTGATCCCAGTGCGCCTTCATCTCGTTCGATTGAGCCTGGAGCCGGCCGAGCTCGTCACGCAGCACATCGAGCCGTTCTGCCGACTGGACGTCGGTCTCCTTCTCGAGCGCCACCTGCTCGATCTCGAGCTGCAGGATGCGCCGATCGACGACATCGATCTCGGTGGGGAGCGAGTCGATCTCGATGCGGAGCTTGCTCGCCGCTTCGTCCATCAGGTCGATGGCCTTGTCGGGCAAGAAGCGATTGGTGAGGTAGCGGTTCGACAGCACGGCGGCGCTCACCAGCGCGGAGTCCTGGATGCGCACGCCGTGGTGCACTTCGTAGCGTTCTTTCAGGCCGCGCAGGATGGCGATGGTGTCCTCGACCGACGGCTCGCCGACGTACACCTGCTGGAACCGGCGCTCGAGGGCGGGATCCTTCTCGACGTACTTGCGGTACTCGTCGAGGGTCGTGGCCCCGATCATCCGCAGCTCGCCGCGCGCCAGCATCGGCTTGATCATGTTGCCGGCGTCCATTGCGCCTTCTGCGCCGCCGGCACCCACGATGGTGTGGATCTCGTCGACGAACGTGATCACTTCGCCGGCTGCGTCGGTGATCTCCTTGAGCACGGCCTTCAGCCGCTCCTCGAACTCGCCGCGGTACTTCGCACCGGCGAGCATCGATGCGATGTCGAGGGCGATGAGTCGCTTGTCCTTCAGCCCTTCGGGGACGTCGCCATCAGCGATGCGACGCGCCAACCCTTCCACGATCGCGGTCTTGCCCACACCGGGCTCGCCGATCAGGACCGGGTTGTTCTTCGTCCGGCGGGACAAGACCTGGATGACCCGGCGGATCTCGTCGTCGCGCCCGATGACGGGATCGATCTTGCCGTCGCGAGCCCGCTGGGTGAGGTCTTGGCCGTACTTCTGGAGCGCCTGGAACTGATCCTCGGGGTTCGGGCTGGTGACCCGGTGCGAACCACGGACGGCCTGGAGTGCCTGGAGCAGCTCCTCGCTGCCGATTCCGAGCCGTTGATTCATCGCCAGCAGCAGGTGCTCGACCGACAGGTAGTCGTCCTTCAGTTGCTTGCGGTTCGACTCCGCGTTGTCGAAGACGCCGGTGAGCTCACGGTTCATCCGGGGCTCTTGGCCGCCATAGGCCTTGGGCAGCTTGGCGACCGACTCGTCGGCCTTGTTGCGCACCATGAGTGGCGCCAAGCCGAGCTTCTCGAGCACCGCCGGCACGATCGTGCCGTCTTGGCCCATGAGCGCCGCGAGCAAATGATCGGGCGTCAGTTCGGGGTTGCTGTTCGCCCGGGCCTGGTCGACCGCGGCGGCGACTGCCTCTTGGGTCTTGACGGTCCACTTCTTCGGATCCAACGCCATCTCATACCTCACCGTGCAGGAAACTTGCTATGAAGTATATCAACTTCGTCGGCGGCGTCACCGCGGGGAGTGTCATCCCTCCGATGCTGCCCCCAACCAGGCGAGGAGTGGTCCCGTGAGGGTCGCCGTGCCCTTGTAGCCGGCGACATCGGGCGGCAGGGCGCCGACTGCCTCGGCGAGGCGCGCCAGATCGTCGGGATGATCGAGCAGCTCGTCGACGCGGCTGAGATGGGTGCGGATGGTGAACAACACCGCCCCGGTAGCGGGGAACCTCCGCAGGGTCTCTCGCTCCACCCGTACCCAGATGTGTTCGCCGGCGTGCGACGCGGTGGGGATCGGTCCCCGAGCGGGCGCGGTCCCGTCCAGGGCTTGGTAGAGCTCGGGGGTCTCGATGAGACCCCAACTGAGCCTCCAGAAGCTCCGCTCCGGCGTCAGCCGGTCGAAGAAGGCATCGATCGGAGCGGCCAGCTGCTCGTTGAGGCGGGCTACCGGTGCGTGCACCTCCTGCAACGGATGGCCGATCTTGGAGGCCAGGTCCCACCGATTGGGCGCGCAGACCACGCCGGCCGTGCACAACAAGCGCCCGTCGATCATGGTCATCACGACCAGGTCCTCGCTGACGAGCCGAGCCGCGGCTACGAGTGGGTGCTCTTCTGGATCGACCGGGCCGAGACGGTCGCGATGGTGCTCGGCGAGGTGGGCCACGACGTGGTCGAGGATCTCGGCGCACCCCTCGGCGGCCTCAGGAAGGGCGCGGAACGCCGTGGAACGGTTCGATCGCAGCACTCGGTGCTTGCCGGCGATCAGACCGTCGGCATCGTCGCCGAACTCGAACCAGTTCGCCAGGTCGAGCGGGCGAAGGTTGAGCCGCCAGCGGAACGGCCCTGCGGTCCACGGCCGGTGCGTCACAACGTCACGGTGCCGTACATCTCCCCGAGCGGGTCGGAGATGATTTCCAGTCGCGCTCCATCGGGGTCACGGAAGTACAGCGAGGTCGATTCCAGGTGGGTCTCGATGCCGGCCGACTCGAGGCGAGCACGAGCTGCGGTCCACTGCTCGGGCTCCATGCTGATGGCCAGGTGGTGCAACCCGCCGAGCACTTCCGCGTACGGCCCGAGATCGAGCCCCGGCAGATCGAAGTACGCCGAGCGCGTTGCCGTGCCCGATGTCGAAGAAGAAGTGCGTCGAGCCCGGATAGTCCCGGTTCTCGAAAAGCTCCGTCAGCGGAAAGCCCAAGAGGTCCTGGCAGAACCGGATCGTGCGTTCGACGTCGCTGCTGATGAGCGCAGTGTGGTGCACGCCACGAGCGCTCGACGCGGGCCGCTGGGACTTCGGGCGAAGGTAGTGGGCTCGGAGTCGGTTCCACTCGTCGGTGCGATCCATCTCCGGAGCGTACGACGATCGCGTGGTCGGGCTCAGCGCTCGAAGATGCTCGGCAGCTTCCCGAACACTGCGACGCTCTGGCGCAACGGCACGATCTCGCGCCGCGGCTCACGACGCTCGAGCTCCGACAGGGTCTGGCTCGCCAGCGTCCGCAGTTCGTCGTTCTCGTGGCGGAGCCGATGATTCTCGGCCTCGAGCTCCATCACCCGGCGGATGCCCGACAGGTTCATGCCCTCGCCGGCGAGTTCGGCGATCCGTTGGAGCCGGGCGATGTCGGCGTCGGAGTAGCGCCGGCTACCGCCCGCGGTGCGGGATGGCTCCAACAGGCCCTTGCGCTCATAGATGCGCAACGTCTGCGGGTGCATGCCGGCCAGCTCGGCGGCGACCGAGATGACATACACGGCGCGATTGGCGTGGATACCCATGTTCATCACCCCTCGGCTCCTGCCTGGGTGCCGCCGACGACACCGGCGCGGGCCAGCTGCTCGATGGCGGACCGTTCGTCGTCGCTCAATGTAGTGGGCACCACCAGATCGACCGTCACGATCAGATCACCGGTCTCACGGGCGGTGGTGATCCCTTTCCCCTTGACCCGATGACGCGAACCCGGTTGGGTGCCCGGCCGCAACCGGAGCTTCACGGTGCCGCTGTCGAGCGTGGGGACGTCGATCTCGCCGCCGAGTGCAGCCTGGGGGAACGTGATCGGCACGTGCACGGTGAGGTTGTGGCCGTGGCGACCGAAGCGAGCGTGCGGCGCGACCTTGCACTCGACGAACAGGTCGCCGGCGGGTCCGCCGTTGCGGCCCGGAGCGCCGCGTCCCTTGAGCCGGATGCGCTGGCCATCGGCGACTCCTGCGGGGATACGCACCTTGACCTCGCGCGGGCGACGCTCGACACCCGAACCCCGGCACGAACCGCAGGGATGCTCGACGACCCGGCCCGATCCGCTGCACTGCCGACAAGGGGACGAGAACGAGAAGTAGCCCTGGTTGTCGTCGGTGACGCCGCGTCCGCCGCAGGCGGGGCACATCTTGGGCGTCGTCCCGGGGCGGGCACCACTGCCATCGCAGGTGGAGCACTGGGCATCGGCGGTGAGGAACAGCGTCGTTTCGAGGCCATGCGCAGCATCGTCGAACGTCAGCGTGAGGGAGGCTTCGACATCGGCCCCGCGCTGGGGGCCGACACCGGCGCCTCCTGGCCGCCGTCGCCCACCGGCGCCACCCTGACCGAAGAGGTTGCCGAGCAGATCGCCCAGACCGGCGCCGCCGACATCGAAGGAGTGGTTCCCGGGGCCGAAGCCCCCGCCCATGCCACCCGGCCCCAACCGTCGGACCTCGTCGTACTCGGCCCGCTTGGTCTCGTCGCCGAGCACGTCGTAGGCCGCCGAGATCTCCTTGAACCGATCCTCGGCTTTGTTGTTGCCGGGATTGGCGTCGGGATGGCTCTCGCGCGCCAGCTTCCGGTACGCCTTGGTGATCTCCTTGGCCGAGGCCGAGTCAGTCACGCCGAGCACCTTGTAGTAGTCCTTTTCGTACCACTCGCGCTGTGCTGTCATCGCCGATCACCTCCCTGGTACCCCTCCAGCGGCGGCCGGGCCGAGCGCGGTGCTCGACCCGGCACTGCTCATCCCCGCACCTTCACCATGGCGGCGCGAAGGACCTTGCCCTTCCAGGAGTAGCCCGAGCGCAGCACCTCGACCACGACCGGTTCTCCCCCGTCGCCCGGTTCGTGGAGCACGGCTTCGGCCTGGGACGGATCGAACGGCTGATCCTGGAGGTTCATTGCCTCGAGACCCTGCTTGCGCAACTCCCCGAGCAACAGGTTGAACAACGGCTCGACCTCGGCCGGGTGCTGGACGAACGCCGCTTCGCAGGCATCGAGCACGGGAAGGAGCGATTCCGCCATCCGGCCGGTGGCGCGGGCCACCTCGTCGGTCTGCTGGGCCGCCATCCGGCGGCGGTAGTTGTCGAAGTCGGCCTGGAGCCGCAGGGCGATGTCCTTGAACTGGTCGCGTTCGGCGAGGAGCGCCTCGAGATCGTGCTCGACGGCCAATTCTTCGGGAAGCTCGAACGACCCGGTGAGATCGTCGATCTCGCTGGCCCGCTCGAATCCGTCGTCGTCCATCGCCTCGGCCACCAGGTCGTCGGCGACGGCACCGGAGGGCGCGGCCGCCCCACGAGGGAGGCGTTCCTCCGGCGGGGCCTCGTCGGCCTCGTCGATCATGTCGCCATCCATCAGCGAGCCTCCGTCACTTCTCGTCGACGATCTCGGCGTCGACGATCTCGTCGTCGTTCACCGCGCCGGCTCCGCTCTGCCCCGAGGCCGAGCTACCGGCGGCGTTCGCGTCGCGAGCAGCAGCCTCGTACAGCTTCTGGCTGAAGGCCTGACTGGCACTCATCAGCTTCTCGCTGGCTTCCTTGATCGCGGCGTTGTCGTTGCCCGAGAGCGCCGCCTTCAGATCGGCGAGAGGTTGCTCGACTGCGGCCTTTTCATCGGCCGACACCTTGTCGCCCTGCTCGCGAAGCACCTTCTCGGTGGAGTACACGAGGGTGTCGGCGTTGTTGCGGACCTCGGCCTCCTCACGACGCTGGCGATCTTCCTCGGCGTGAGCCTCGGCGTCTTTCACCATCTGGGCGATGTCGTCCTTGTTGAGCGACGACTGGCCGGTGATGGTCATCGACTGCTCTTTGTTGGTGGCGCGGTCCTTCGCCGACACGTGGACGATGCCGTTGGCGTCGATGTCGAACGTGACCTCGATCTGGGGCACGCCACGGGGGGCCGGCGGCAGATCGACGAGCTGGAACTTGCCCAGCGTCTTGTTGTACATCGCCATCTCGCGCTCGCCCTGGATCACGTGGATCTCGACCGATGGCTGCATGTCTTCAGCGGTGGTGAAGACCTCGGTGCGCCGAGTGGGGATGGTGGTGTTGCGCTCGATGAGTTTGGTCATGACCCCGCCCTTGGTCTCGATGCCCAAGCTGAGCGGCGTCACGTCGAGCAGCAGGACGTCTTTGACCTCGCCCTTCAGGACGCCGGCCTGGACGGCCGCGCCGATGGCGACGACCTCGTCGGGGTTCACCGACTTGTTGGGCTCCTTGCCGGTCATGCCGAGCACGAGCTCCTGCACCGCCGGCATGCGGGTCGAGCCGCCCACGAGGATCACATGATCGAGCTGACCCTTGTTCAGCCCGGCGTCCTTGATGGCCTGCTCGAAGGGGATCCGGCAGCGCTCGAGCAGGTCGGCGGTCATGTCCTGGAACTTGGCCCGAGTGAGCGACTCGTCGAGGTGGAGCGGGCCTTCGGCCGTGGCGGTGATGAACGGCAGGTTGATCTGGGTCTGCTGAACCTGGGAGAGCTCGATCTTGGCCTTCTCGGCCGCTTCCTTCAGCCGCTGGGTGGCCATCCGATCAGCTGCGAGATCGACGCCGTGAGCAGCCTTGAACTGCTGGACGAGCCAATCGATGATCCGCTGGTCCCAGTCGTCGCCGCCGAGGCTGGTGTCGCCGTGCGTCGACTTGACTTCGAACACGCCGTCGCCGATCTCCAGCACGGACACGTCGAACGTGCCGCCACCGAGGTCGAACACCAGCACGGTCTCGTCCTCGGCCGACTTGTCGAGGCCATAAGCGAGCGCGGCGGCGGTGGGTTCGTTGATGATGCGCAGCACCTCGAGGCCGGCGATCTGACCGGCCTCCTTGGTGGCGGTCCGCTCGGCGTCGTTGAAGTAGGCCGGCACGGTGATGACGGCCTGCGTCACCGTGTCGCCGAGGTACGACTCGGCGTCACGCTTCAGCTTCATGAGCGTGCGAGCGCTGATCTCCTGGGGGGTGTAGCGCTTGCCGTCGATGTCGGGCGACTTCCAGTCGGTCCCCATCTGGCGCTTGATCGACCGGAAGGTGCGATCGGGGTTGGTGATCGCCTGCCGCTTGGCGACCTCGCCGACGAGCACCTCGCCGGCCTTCGAGAACGCGACCACCGAGGGCGTGGTCCGGCTGCCCTCGGAGTTGGGGATCACGACGGGGTCACCGGCCTCCAGGAAGGAGACGACGGAGTTGGTGGTACCGAGGTCGATACCGACGGCCTTGGGCATGGGAGGGGCCTCCTGGGCGATGCGTGGCGTTGTCCGCCCACCAGGCTACGCACGCCCGGGGCCGATCGCCACTCGCGGCAGAAGAAAACCTGAGTCGGTTCGACTCAGGTTTGGCCGATCACCGCGACCTCGCTCATGGCGACGAAATCACGGCCGCCCGATGCGGTGGCACCCGTGATCTCGAACCGCACCGACACGCAACCGGCGAAGCCACCCGCCGCCACCGTCTGGAGCTCGCGGGAATCGGCGAAGGTCTGGGCGACCGAGGCAACGGTGGCACCCGCAGCGTCGATGCAGGTCCACGTGGCCGACGAGACCCGACGGTTCTGGATGAAGCGATCACTGTTGTTGTACGGGTCGTTGGCGGCGAAGCCGGGCACCGCGCCGACCTGAGCGAGCGAGGTCGGGGCCGGCATCACGTAGGTCAAGCTGACCCCGTTGCCGTCGCCACCGCATCGCCAGGCGGTGAGCGGATCGCCGTCAAGGGTGTTCTCGGGCTTGAAGTCGATCGCGTTGCCCCGGGAGTCGGTGGAACCGCGAGCCGTGCACGAAGCGGTGACCGTGAGCCCGGACACGTTGACGGCACCCGGTGCCGGGGAACCCGGGAGCGTGGTGTCGCTCACCGGAGCTGTGGTCGATGTCTCGGCCGCGATGGGCGCCAGGCTCGTGGCGCCCAGTCCCGTGTCGGAGGTGTCGGCGACCGTCGCCGAAGGAGGAGTGCCGTCGGAAGTGGTGCGAACCTCGCCTGACACGTCGCTGACGAGGGGCGCCGCAGCAAACCCGATCACCGCGAGCGCGCCGACCACCCCCAGCAGCTTGAACACCGTTGGCCACCGCGACCCGCGCCGGTCATAGGGGAAAGCGACGGGTTGCGCACCGCTCGACGGGGGTGCCAGCGCGGACGCGCCGCAGTTGCCACATCGCTGCACCCCGGAAGGCAGCTCGTATCCACATGCCGTGCACTGCACGTCAGATCTTCCTCTCCAGCCTGATCGACCCGCGGCCGACGCACTCGGCGACGGCTTCTGGCGTGAATGCTAGTGAGCACCGCTTCTTCGCCGAGGGAGCCCCGACCGCCGACGTCACTCGGGCCCGTACAGCTCGATCTCCGACACGGCCGTGTAGTCCCTGCCCCCGCTGGCCGAGGACTCCAGGATCTCGAACAGCACCTGCGCACAGGCGTGGAAGCCGGCGACCGTGAGGTACTGCGTCTGACGGTCGTTCGCGAAGCTCTGCTCGATCGACGCGACCTGCTGTCCATCGGCGGAGAGGCACGCCCACCTCCCCCGTTCGACCCGGCGATTCTGGTCGAATCGGTCGGTGCCGTTGAAGGGGTCGGAACCGGCGTAGCCCGGGATGGCCCCGACGATCGTCAGATCGATCGGCGTCTCGAGCGTGTAGAGCAACGCCTGGTTGATCGACGGTCCTTCGCAGCGCCAGGCCGTCTCGGGCGCCCCATCGATCGTGAGCACCGGGTTGAAGACGATGCGGTTGCCCTGCGAATCGGTGGAGTCGGGTGCAGTGCACGTGGCCTGCGCCTGCTTCGGCGTCACGCGTGCCGGGAAGACCCCGGACGTCGTGGTCGAAGTCGTGGGCCCAGAGGTGGACGTCGGCGGCGGCGAGGTGGAGGTCGACGCGCTCGTCGTCGTGGGGGCGGGCTTCACGGTGGTCGCGGCCGACGAGGTCGGCGCCTCAGTGCTGGTCGGCGCAGCAGTACTGCGGGGGGCGACGCTCGTCGCCACCGTGGTGGCCGGACTGCTCGTGGCCACCGGCGCCTCCGTGCTCGAAACGGGCGGGGCCGCCGAGTCGGACCCAACGGGAAGGGTCGATGCGGCGGGCGTGGTGCTGACCTCGTCGTTGTCGTCGTCCAGCAACGGCAGCAGCGCGACAGCGATCACGGCGATCGCCGCGATGACACCGATCACGCTGAGGATCAGGGGCCAGCGGGGTGAGGCCACCTTGCTGACGAACGAGCGGGGCTCGGTGCCCGTTGGCGGCGGGGGCAGCACGCCGCACCCGCATTGCGGGCAGGTCTTGGCGGTCTCGGCGAGAGGGCTCGAACAGATGGGGCACCGCATCGAACGCCCGCTTTCGGGTTCGGGGAGTTGAGGAGGAGAATCGTAGGACGCTCGACCCCCGCGATCCGCGCACCGCACCGATCGCGTCGACGTCCGCGGCGACGGAGGGAGGGCTATCTGGATGAGGATCCGGTCGTGGGCGGGTCGGGCACCGACCGCCGTGCCCACCGGCCACGAGCCGCGACGACTGCGTCTCGGAGCCGGCGCGCCCCGTGTTCGGCCAGGAACTTCGGCCGTCGCTTCTGGACGACGAGCCAGGTCATGGGGTTGGTCGCCGTGCCCAACCGGCGCTTGTAGGCCTCGTCGCCCGCCAAGAAGTCATACGCGAGGTGCCCCAGGCCGGCGTTCAGCTCGGCGATCAACGCGTGGGAGACGAAACCCGGGGTGCCCCGGCCGCCGAGCAACGTGTAGTCGAATCCGTTCTGATAGTTCAGCACCCGCCCTTGGTGCACGAAGTTGTAGGAGTGGCCGATCACCGTGGTGCCGGCCACCACCTTGCACAGCTGCACGGCGCCGCGAGCGAAGCCCTCCACCAGCAAGGCGTCGTGGAACTCGCCGAACCCTCGGCCGGCGAACGCGCCCGCATGGCCCCGCTCGATCCAATGGGCCTGATGGTCGGCGGCGAGGGCGGACAGGAAGGCCCTCGCCTCGCCGAGCGATCCGGCCATCTCGACTCCGAGCGGCCCGAGCGCCTGGTAGTCGCGCATCGCCCGACGGATCTGGCCTCGCCGGTTGGCACTGATCAGCCCCAACACGCTGCCGACGGCGCGGGCTCGATCGAGCTCGACGAACGGCGAGTCGAGATCGACCCGCCGAACCAGGTGCCCGGCTAGCAACGGGTCCACGGGCAGCGGATGCGCGCAACCGGGCAGCACCAACTCCTCCCACGGCCCCGACCGCTCGAGCAGCGCGATCCCCATCGCGTCGCGGACCGGTCCCGCGTCGTCCCGATCGACCAGGAATCCGTTGTACTCGATGGCGATCAGGTCGAGCTCGGGTTGGCCCGACGCGTGCAGCGCGGTGACATGGGAACGGATCACCCCACGCCGACGAACGTCGCTGGTGCCGAGCAGCGCCAAGCCGACGGTCCGTTCGCCCTCCGTCGCCGCCAGCAGGTCGACATCGACATCGTCCGGCAGTGTGGTGAGCCACGGCCCGAGCCAACCCCACGACAGGAAGAACGGGTGATCGCTGCGCTCGGCGAGCTCGACCCAGCGGGCGCGAAGCGCGGTGAGGTCCGATCGGTCGACGCGCGCGACAACCTCAGTTCCATGCGACCCCCAGAAAATCCCCCTCAGGGCGAGGAGGTGACCGGCGCGGGCTGGCTGCGCCGAGGAGATCGCACGTTAGCGGCGACCAGGCGAGCGACGTTGCCGATCCCCAGCATCGACTCGGTGACGAAACGATCCATCGAGTCGAAGCGACTCACGGGGATCCGCGGGATCTCGAACAGGGAGTCTCCCGGTCGCCACACCCCCTTGGCGACCGTGGTGGCGGTCACGAAACCGAGCTCGGCCACCAGCCGGGCGAGGTCGCTGTTGTACGAGCCGTTCGGGTAGCAGAAGTGTCGGACCGGCGCGCCCGTCCAGTGTTCGAGACGCTCGACCGAGTCGGTGATCGTCGCTCGCGCCCTGGGTTCGTCGAGCAGCGTGAGCAGCTCATGGCCATGGGTGTGCGACCCGATCGTGATGTACGGGCTGCGCGCCAGCGCCTGGACCTGCTCGATCGTCATCGGCGCCAACGCCAAGCGCCCGGATGGCGACCCGATCTGGCGCTCGACCAGCTCCAGGACATCGCGTTGTCCGGCGGGATGGCGTTTGACCGCGTCGAGCAAGGCTTGGATCTGCGCCCAACGCGCCGCACCCGCCTTCTGGTCGATGGGGAAGCGCCCGAACCCGAACTCGGCCAGGTCGACCACCACGCGCTGACGATCGTGCAGCACGTTGACGAGCCGGTCGCACCAGTTCGGCTCACCGGTCTCGACATGACGGGTCGCGACGTACACGGTGACGGGGACCCGTTCGCGTTCCACGATCGGCAGGAGATGCTCGGCATTGCCGCGCAGCCCGTCGTCGAACGTGATGACGGCACGGGGACGGTCGCCGATTGCCGCTGTTCGGGCTCTGGAGCACTCGGCCAGCTGGTCGAGGTCGATCAGGTCGTAGTGCTCGCGGATGTACGCGAGCTGCCGTTCGAACGCACTCACTCGCACGCTCTGCCAGACGTGCAGCTCATCATCGTCGGCCGCGAGGTCGTGGTACATGAACACTGTCACGTTTCCGGACGCGACAGCAGTGCGGACTCGGCCTGACAGAGCAGGCGCTGCAGCTGCACGATGAGCTGCCGTCTTGACCGAAGTAATCACGCTGATAGCAGGTCAAGGTACAGATGCGCAACCGCACTTGAAAGGCCCATTCGTCGAACGGGTCGCGCGGACCCACTTCGACGGCCCTGCCGGCGAGCGCCTGCGCTCAGTCGACGCGCCGTCCGTGCCCTGGCCCGGCTCCGTAGGCTGGCCTCGTGTCGAACTCCGAGCCGAGACACTCCGGCCGCACCCTCCACCTGTACGTCCGCCCGACGCTGGTCGGTCTCGCGGTCGTCGTCCTCGCTGCCGCTTGCCAGAGCGCCGAGGGGACCTCGAGCCAGCCGACGACGACGTCCGCCCCGACGACTGCGGCGCCGCTCACCACCTTGGCGGCGGTCCCCACCACCACGAACGCGCCGACGACCACCGTCGCTCCAGTGACGACCGTCGCCGAGACCAGCACGACGGTGGCGCCTACGACAACGGTCGCCGAGACCACGACCACCGTGCCGTTCGGACACGTCGACGCCCTCCCCCAGGCGCTCACCGCGATCGGCACGGCCGACGGCGATCAGGCCGCGGCGGTGCAGCAGCGACTCCTCGATCTCGGTTTCTGGCTCTCTGCGGTCGACGGCGACTTCGGACTGACCACCAAACAAGCCGTGATGGCGTTCCAGAAGTACCACGGCCTGGAGCGGTCGGGGGCGGTCGACGAGGTGACGGCGGCCGCGTTGAGTGCGCCGGGCCAGCGAGTCCAGGCCCGCGCCACCGAGGGTTCGCTCGTCGAGATCGACAAGGACCGTCAGGTCCTGATGGTGGTGCGGGACGGGGTCACCGTCTGGGCGTTGAACGTCTCGTCGGGAAGCGGCCAGTACTACCTCGAGGAGAACCAGAAGAAGCCGGGGGTGTTCGAACAGGGCCGTTCGGTGACACCGTCCGGCGAGTACGCCGTGAATCGGGAGCGGCCCGAGGGCTGGTGGGAAGGCGACCTGGGCAAGATCTACCGGCCCAAGTACTTCAACGGCGGCATCGCCATCCACGGATCGGGCAGCATCCCGGCGTACCCCGCGTCCCACGGCTGTGTGCGGGTGAGCACCCCGGCGATGGACATGATCTGGGACACCGATCTGATCCCCAAGGGCACCCCGGTGGTCGTGTACGGCAACGACGTCGAACCGACCGGGCCCAGGCCCACCTTGCCGCCGGCGACCACCGCGCCGCCCACCACGGTGCCCGTCGACTCGACGGTGCCGCCGGAGACCACCGTCGCCCCGCCGCTCCCCGAGACGACGGTGCCGGTACCTGAGACCACCGTGGCATCAGCAGCCGATCCGGCGACCACTGCGGCGCCCGCGGTCTGACCGAACCGGATCGGTGTGTCGGCCGCGAAGCCGAGATCATCCGTTGCCGTACATCACCCCGAGCCAGTGCACGGCATCGTTCACGAGCTCACCCAGATCGACGGCGCCGACGCTGACGCGGCCGATCGTGAGCGGTTCGAGCTCGGGGACCGGCGCCGGGGCCGGCGCGCCCACGGGCGTTTCGAGGAACGTGGCCACCTCGGGCGCCAACTTTGGTTGAGGGGGCGGCGGTGGGGCACCCGGACGGACGATGCTCAGATGACGGCGATCGCTCGGTGGGGGAGTCGCCGGCGTTGCCCGGGCACCACTGCGCACGGCGGCGAGTGCGTCGGGATCGAGTTTGAGCCGCTCGGCGAAAGCGATCCCGACTGCGACCGCGTGCTTGCACGGCTCGTCCCAATCGGGACAGGTGCACGAGAACGCCAACGCCTTCGGCGCCGGCACCAGGCCGTTGACCGACGCCACCGGGCCGGTGAGCGCCGGCATCGAGATGACCACCCGATACGGGGTCGCGCGCGAGCCGAGCACGGCCCCCTTGATGGTGTTCTCCTCCAGCAACAGCTGCACGACCGCGTTCTCGCGGACGTACTCCTTGCCCCGGCGGTAGCGGGCCGGATCGGCGCGCGCGGCCAGCGCCGCGGTCCACGCGGCCGAGGCCAACATCCCGTTTCGTTCGCCGGTTCATCCGAACGCCCCGTCGTCGAGCGTCACGAGGTCGCGGAGCTGATCGGTGGACAGCTCCGACAGCCACGCTTCACCGCCACCGATCACCAAGCCGGCCAGGCGGCGCTTGTCGTCGATGAGCTGGGCGATGCGTTCTTCGAGCGTGCCCTGGCAGACGAGTTTGTGGACGAACACGGAACGGTGTTGGCCGATCCGCCACGCCCGATCGGTGGCCTGGTCCTCGACGGCGGGATTCCACCACCGGTCGTAGTGCACCACCCGGCTCGCCGCGGTGAGGTTCAGCCCGGTACCGCCGGCCTTCAGCGAGACCAGCAGGAGCGGTGCACCCTCGCCCGCTTGGAAGTGGTCGACCATCCGGTCGCGCTTGGCCTTGGGCACACCGCCGTGGAGGAACGGGACGGCGAGCCCGAACTTCTCCTGGAGATGCCGCTGGAGCAGCTCCCCCATCTCGCGGTACTGGGTGAAGACCAGTGCCCGTTCCTCCGCTTCGAGGAGATCGGTGACCAGCTCGTCGAACCGGGCGAGCTTCCCCGATCGCCCGGCCAGCCGGGAACCATCGCGGCAGCGCGTGAGCCGGGTGGTTGCAGATCTGCTTGAGCCGGGTCAGAGCTGCGAGGACGAGGCCGCGGCGTTGCATGCCATCAGACCGCTCGGCTGCCGCCAGGAGCTCGTCGACGACCGCCTGGTACATGGCCCCCTGCTCCTTGGTGAGCGGCGCCCAGGCGATCTGCTCGACCTTGTCGGGGAGGTCGGGCACGAGCGACTTGTCGGCCTTGGTACGGCGAAGTACGAACGGTCCGGTCAGGGTTCGGAGCCGAGCCGCGACTTCCAGGTCTTGCTGGCGTTCGATCGGGGTCGCCCACCGGTCCCGGAACTTGGTCTCGCTGCCGAGCAAGCCCGGCACGACCACATCGAGAATGGCCCAGAGCTCGCCGAGGCGGTTCTCGACCGGTGTGCCGGTGAGTGCCAGCTTCTGGGCGGCGGGGATTCGGCGCACCGCCTTGGCCGCTTTGGTGTGGGCGTTCTTGACGGCCTGGGCCTCGTCGAGCACCAGTGTCGACCAGGGGATCCGCCCGAGTTCTTGGGCGTCGCGAGCCACCAGACCGTACGTCGAGATCACGAGGTCGTGCTGGGCCACGGCGGCTTCGAGCGCGGGACCGCGGAGTCGATCGTTCCCGTGATGCACGAGCACCCGCATGAGCGGTGTGAACCGCGCCGCTTCGGTCTGCCAGTTGCGCACCACGCTGAGCGGACACACCACGAGGTGTGGGCCCGGTCGGTCGACGAGGTGGGCGAGGGTGGTCGGGGTCTTGCCGAGGCCCATGTCGTCGGCGAGACACCCGCCGAGCCCGAGCTCGGCCAGGAACTGGAGCCAGCCCAGCCCGCGCCGTTGGTAGGGCCGGAGGGTGGCTTCGAATCCTGGCGGCTCGTGCCCTTCGCGCAGCGCGGCGTCGGGCAACCCCGACAGCAGCGCTCGAACCCAGCTCGACGCCGCTTCCCCGGACTCCTCGGCGGAGATGTCGTCGCTGTCCGAGGCGAGCAGTTCACCGTTGTCGTGCTCGGCCGCCTCCGCTGCCAGCCGCATGAGCGTCGCGGGGTCGACCTCGGAGTGGTCGCGGCGGTGCCGGGCGAGCTCCTTGAGAGCCTTGCGAGCCGCCGTCGCATCGAGGCGGACCCACTTGCCGTCGACCTTGAGCAACGATGCGCCGGCCGCGACGGCCCGTTCGAGCGTGGCGTCGCTGATCTGGTGCTCGTCGACCACCATCGACCAGGACACGAGCGATGTGGCGCCGAGCCGGCCCTCGCCCGCTTGTGTCGCGGGACGAGCCGCGCCACGGACCTTGGTCGTGACGGGCAGCAGCTGACCCGGAACGTGGAGGGGCAACCCCAACGCCTGCAGCTCCTCGACCCGCTCCAGGAGCGCGGAGGCGCCGACCACGTCGAGATCGACGCGCGCCGGTGTGGCCGTGGCGGCCCACGAGGCGACCAGGGGACCGAGCACCGGATCGGCGCTCACGCGAGCGGCGGCCTGACGAACCGCAGCGTCCAGTAACGGCAGGTTGCGATCGGCCCCGGCAAGGTCGACTGCGAGTGGTGTGACCGCCCACACGTCGCCCGCCGTGCACCAACGAGAGGCATCGGCCCGGTCATACACCTCGATCGAGAGTGGCCAGTCGTCGTCGTCGGAGGGGAAACTCAGGCGGAGTCGGGCCGCCAGGACCGGCTGGCCGAGCGCCCGGGTCCGCAGGAGATCCAGCGCGTCGGCGAGTTCCGTGAGCCCCTGCTCGGCGTCGGGTTTCAGCGCAGCCACGACGGAATCGGCGCGCACCAGCGCCGACGACATGGCGCGCGCCGCGGTTGCCTCCTTGCCGCGAACCCCCTTCAACGGTGCTGTCCACCTCGTCGCCCGGAGCGCCGACCGGGCGAGGTGATCGACCGTCCAGTCGAGCACCGCCTCGGTGAACGCCGCGGGGTCAGATGGCGGACCACCGCCGTCGAGCGGGGTCAACGCCCGCACCGATCGGGGCTGACGGGCCGTGAGCGCGGCGAGGCACCCGACCAGTTCCTCGGTGCGCACAGCCTGCCAATGTGCGCTCCACAGGCGCGATGGCTCAGGAGTGAGGGCGGGGAAGACGTGCCCGCGTGCCGAACAGCCGCTCCGCCAGCTCCACGACCTGCCCGCACCAGGCCACTGACGCGCTCGGGGGACCGCGTCGATTCGTCGCCCGGCGCAAGGCCGACCATGCGGAGGGGGGAATGGCGATCCCCGCCACGACGACCGGCTCGCCGGGAAGACCGACCCGCACCCGCAGCCCGGTGCCGCCAGGAGGAACGGCGCCCCACTGGGCCACCAGTTCGCTGTAGAGCCTGCTGGTGGGACCCGATGCCGATGCTCTGCTCAGGTCGACCCGGCCGTCCCACCACCAGGTGACGAGGTCGCGCCCACTCCACCCGCATTGGAGCGCAGACGTGGTGGGCACGGACATGGCCTCGGACGGTATCCCGGGGGTGTCGCGAAATGACCCCGCCCAGTAGCGAGACCGGTACCTGTGCGGAAGGATCTGGATCATGGACGAATCCAACGCAGCCGCCGTCCCCCCGGAGCAGTGGGAGACCGACGTGGTGCTCTCCGACGGTGGAACGGTGCATGTGCGGCCGATCCGTCCCGACGATGCCGACCGGTTGCGAGACCTTCATGGCCGGCTCTCACCTGAAGCGGTGTACTACCGGTTCTTCACTCCGATGCCCCGCCTGTCGGACGCCATGGTCGAGCGGTTGGTCAACGTCGACTACCTGGACCGGATGGCGATCGTGGCCATCCTCGGGGAGCAGTTCATCGCGGTGGCCCGCTACGACCTGATCGACACCGACCGCGCCGAGGTGGCCTTCGTGGTCGACGACGCCCACCAGGGCCGCGGTCTGGGCACGTTGATGTTGGAGCACCTGACGGTCATCGCCCGGGCCAACCACATCGGGCGTTTCGAGGCCCAGACGCTGTCGGACAACCAGGCGATGCTCCGGGTGTTCCGCGGTGCCGGGTTCGAGGTGACCCGTCGGTTCGACGGCGGTGTGGTCGAGGTCGAGTTCTCGATCGCCCCGACCGAACGAAGCCTGGAGCTGATCGACACGCGGGACCAGAAGGCGGTGGCGAACTCGATCCGACGGCTGTTGCACCCGGGTTCAGTGGCGGTGATCGGCGCCAGCAGGGAGCCGGGCACGGTGGGCTACGAGCTGGTGCGCCATCTGCTCGATGCCGGGTTCGCCGGGCCCGTGTTCCCGATCAACCCCAATGCCGGCGATGTCGGCGGCGTGTACGCCTACCCCTCGGTGCTCGACGTCCCGGTCCCGGTCGACCTCGCTGTCGTTGCGGTCGGCGCCGGCCAGGTGCTCGATGTGGTGCAGGAATGTGCGAGCAAGGGGGTGGTCGGACTCGTCATCGTGTCGTCGGGGTTCGCCGAGACGGGCCCGATGGGCCGCGAAGCCGAACGGACCGTCGTCGAGCGGGCCCGGCGCAATGGCATGCGCATCATCGGCCCGAACTCGATGGGGGTGGTGAACACCGATCCGACGGTGCGTCTGAACGCCACCTTCGCCCCTGCCTCACCGAGCCCGGGGCGGGTGGGCTTCATGTCGCAGTCAGGTGCGCTCGGCATCGCGCTCCTGGCCGAGAGCGAGGCTCGCCAGCTCGGCATCTCGACGTTCGTGGCCGCCGGCAACAAGGCCGATGTGTCGGGGAACGACCTGCTGCAGTACTGGGAGAACGACGAGGCGACCGACGTCATCTTGCTGTACCTCGAGTCGTTCGGGAACCCTCGCCGGTTCACCAAGATCGCCCGTCGCGTCGCCCGGGCCAAACCGGTGGTGGTGGTGAAGGCAGGCCGTGGCCGAGCGACCGACCGGGCCCGGGCTTCGCACTCCGCTGCGCTGGCGCCACCGCACATCGTGGCCGACGCCGTGCTGCGCCAGGCGGGCGTCACACGCGTCGACACGCTCGAGCAGCTGTTCGACGTGGCCCAGGCCTTCGCCCACCAGCCGCTGCCCGCCGGACGCCGGATCGCGATCGTGGGCAACGCGAGCGGGCCAGGCGTGCTGGCCGCCGACGCCGCGCTGGCCGAGGGCCTCGTCGTGGCCGAACTCTCGTCGGCCACCTTGGCCACCGTCAGCGCGCTGCTGCCGGGCATGCAGGTGGTCACCAATCCCGTGGACACCGGTACCACTGCGTCGGCCGATCAGCTCGGCGGCGCATTGCGGGCGGTGCTCGACGATCCGGGGGTCGACGCGGTGATCGCGGTCTACCTCCCGCCGCTGCGAGACCGCGACGCGGAGATGACCGCCGCCATCGCGTCGGCCGCCGCCGACCATCGCGACAAGCCGGTGCTCGCCAACGTTCTCACCGGTCCTGCCGCGATCGGCGACGGCGAACATCGAGTGCCCGTGTACCGGTATCCCGAAGGTGCGGTCCACGCGCTGAGCCTCATGGCCGACCGGGCCGACTGGCTCGCCCAACCGGAATCGGACCCGCCCGAACTCAACCTCGATCTGGACGCCGCCCGTCGGCTGATCACCGACTTCCTGGTGGCGACCCCGGACGGTGGATGGCTCCCCCCGGCCAGCGCGCTGCGATTCGCCGCGCTCGACCGAGTTACCGGTCCTGGATTCGCGGGTCGCGTACAGCGCCGACGAAGCGGCGGCGCACGCCAACGCGTGGGTTTCCCCGTCGCGTTGAAGGCCGCGGCGCCGGCTCTCGCGGGCCGAATGGAACTCGGCGCGCTCGCCCTCGGGCTCGAGACCGCCGATGCCGTTCACGTGGCCGCCACCGACATGTTCGAGCGACACGGCGAGTTGCTCGGCGGGCTGCTCGTCCAACCGTCGATCCACCCCGGGCTGGATCTCATCACCGGCCTGACCACCGACGACGTCTTCGGGCCGCTCGTGGTCTTCGGGGTCGGCGGCATCCGGGCCGAGCTGTTGCTCGACAGGGTCGTGCACTCCACCCCGCTCACCGACGACGATGCCCACCGAATGATCCGTGATCTGCGCACCTCACCGATGCTCTTCGGCTTCCGCGGTGCCCCGGCAGTCGACACCGGCGCGCTGGAACGGCTGCTCGTTCGCCTCGGCTGGCTGGCCGAGCAGTTGCCGGAGATCGTCGAGCTCGACCTCAACCCGTTGATCACCAACGCAGAGGGAGCGGTCGCCGTCGACTTCCGAATCAGGGTCGAGCCGTTCGACGAGCATCCCGAACGAGCGCTGCGCTCGCTTCGATCGGTGCGCGCGGATTGACTCCCACGAACGTGGCTCGCGCCGTGCGACGCAAGCGCCGTGCTCCGAGGTGGTCGGCGATGACGGTCGGCGTCGTCGTCGTGATCGGTTGCAGCGGTTCCGACGACGACGGCGGCGCGTCGACCCTTCCGGAACCGCCACGTGTCGAGTCGACGGTCTCTCCGACCGCACCATCATCCAACGCCAGTTCGAGCATCCCCACTCCGCCCAACGCGACGACCTCGAGCACCCTGACGCTCAATGGGCCCGACGCGCTCGCCGCCGAGCTGACCACCGTCGAGGCGGGGATTCGAGATCCGGCGCGCTCCGCGGAGGAGCTCGCTGCACTCGGACGGCGCCAACAGCAGGCGTTCCGCGCTCTCGCCGACCGTCCGGAGTGGGACGAGCAGGTGATCTCGCTGGTCGCGCCGGAGCACCAGGAATCCGTCCGGTGGACGATCCGAGCACGGCAAGCCGTGGTCGCTCATTCTGCGACGCGTGCCCCGTCGGAGCCGCCCACCACCTTGCCGGCGTGGACGATCGCGCCCCCACTTCCCGCTGATGAACTCCTTGCCCTGTACCGCTCGGCCGAGGACCGGACCGGGGTGTCGTGGGCCTACCTCGCGGCGATCAACTTCGTCGAGACCCGCATGGGTCGAATCGTGGGTGCCTCCCCCGACGGCGCGCTGGGCCCGATGCAGTTCCTGCCGACGACGTGGGCGCAGTGCTGCACCGGCGACATCACCGACCCGGCCGACGCCATCCTCGGCGCCGCCACCTACCTGCGGACCAATGGTGCTCCGGACGACATGCCCGCCGCTCTCGCCGCGTACAACCCGAATGCCGGCTACGTCGGGGCGGTCGATGCGTATGCCAGGAACCTGCTGGCCGACGAGCGCGCCCTGTTCGGCTATCACGGCTGGGAGGTGTACGTGTCGACGGCGATCGGTGCCGTGCGGCTCCCGGTGGGGTATTCGACCGACCTTCCCCTCGATGTTGCGACCTACGTGGCCGAGCACCCAGAGGCGATCACGCCCTGACTTCTCGGGTCAGATCACCTCGAGCGCGACGCCGTCGAACAGCGGACGCATCTCGTAGTCGTCGGCGTCACGTCGCAGCTGGTCGTCGCTGGGACGAGCCGACCCGGCGTATTCGGTCGCGGCGGCCAGGAGGGCCGGGAGCTTGGCGACGTCACTGGTGGAGTTCACGAACACCTGCCGGTCGTGCAGCACCCACCGCACGGCACGGGAGATGGCGTCAGGCTCGGCGAGCGGTTCATACCAGCTGTAGTGGCGAGTGTCATCGCCCTCGAGCCAACGACGCCGGGCGATTGCCTTGATCGTCTGCACCGCGATCGAGCGCTCGGCGCACGTGGCGAGCAATGCTTCGACCTCGTAGCGGTACTCCGGCGCACCCAGCAGGAGATGGCTGTAGGGCAGCAGCACCGACGCGTACTCGAAACGGTCGATGCTGCGCCGGTGCATGCCGGCGATGCGAAGACCGTGACCGGTGACGCCGATGTGATCGACGAGGCCCTCCTCGCGGGCCGCGACGAGCCCGGCCACCGCGCCGCCCGGTCCGTGAGCGACCTCCCATTCCTCGTCCTCGACCAGGTTGTGGAGCTGTACGAGATCGACGCGGTCGACGCCGAGCCGCGTGAGCGATCGTTCCAGCTCGGCGCGTGCCCCATCGGCGGTTCGCTCACCGGTCTTGGTCGCCACGAAGAAGGCTCCCGGGTGCCGCTTGAGCCACGGCGCGAGGCGCAGCTCGGAGTCCCCGTAGCTCGCTGCCGTGTCGAGGTGATTGATGCCATGGGCGAGCAAGAGCTCGAGTACCTGGTCGGCGCGTTCTTGGCGCATCGAGCCGAGGGCTGCGGCACCGAAGATCACGCGGCTGCTGTCGTGGCCGGTCCGGCCGAAGGGCATGCGCTCGATCATGACGTCGACGATAGGCCCGCCGGCGCTACTCGTCGCGCGGCGGGACGCGCCGCTGCGCCTTGCGGACCGACGTGCGCTGCTTGCTCTCGAGGCGACGCTTGACCGATCCTCGGCTCGGCCGGGTGGGGCGCCGGGCCGGGTCGACGTGCAGCCCTTCGGCCAGCCGTTCGCCCATCCGCTGCAACGCCGTCGCCCGATTGCGGCGTTGCGAGCGTTCGTCGCTGGACGCCGCGAGGACCACCGCGCCGAGTCGTTCGACGAGGAGCTCGCGCTGTCGATCGGTCAGCGTCGGCGACCCGGCGACATCGAAGCGGATCTCGACTCGGGTGTGGGATCGATTGGCATGCTGGCCGCCGGGTCCGCCGCTCGGGGTGGCGCGGATCTCGAACTCGTCGATCGGGATCGCGAGTCGATCCGTCACCCGCACCTGCTCGCCACCGGACGCGCTCATCGCCCGGGTTCCACAACGACCGAACAACACCGAACGAGGACCACGCGGTCGACTCTACGAGCACGTCAGTCGGGGCGCCCCGCGGCTCGATGTCCGGCTCATCGTTCTGCGACACTCGATCGTCTGCAGGGAGCGTCGATGAACCGTGACGAGTTGCTGGCCAAGTACCGCGCTGAACGCGACAAGCGGCTGCGCCCGGACGGCAACGACCAATACCTCCAACCGACCGGGCGGTTCGCTGCTCTGCTCGACGACCCGTACACCCCACGCGCCGACCGGCCCGGCGTCGACCGGACGGTCACGGTGGCGGTCATCGGCGCCGGTTTCGCCGGGCTCGTGACCGGTGCCCGGCTGAAGCAGGCGGGGATCGACGATGTCTGCCTCATCGACAAGGCGGGCGACGTCGGCGGGGTCTGGTACTGGAACCGATATCCGGGCGCCGCGTGCGACACGGCGGCGATGATCTACCTCCCGCTCCTCGAAGAGACCGGAACCGTCCCATCTGCGAAGTACGTGCGGGCGCCCGAGATCCACGCCCATGCCAAGCGGATCGCGACGACGTTCGGGCTGTACGACCAGGCGCTGCTGTCGACCGGGATCACCGAGATCACCTGGGAGTCGAAGAGCTCGCGCTGGATCATCCGCACCGACCGCGACGACACGATCCGCGCCCGGTTCGTCACCATGGGCACCGGGCCGTTGCATCGCCCGAAGCTCCCCGGCATTCCCGGCATCGAGTCGTTCGCCGGGCACGCGTTCCACACCAGCCGCTGGGACTACGAGTACACCGGAGGTGACCCCTCGGGTGCTCCGATGGAACGGCTCGCCGACCGGCGGGTCGGGATCATCGGCACGGGTGCCACGGCGATCCAGTGCATTCCACCTCTGGCTCGCAGCGCCGGCGAACTGTTCGTCTTCCAGCGCACGCCGTCATCGGTCGATGTCCGCGGCAACCACCCGATCGACCCAGCGTGGTTCACCGCCCTCGAACCCGGATGGCAGACGAAGTGGTTGGTGAACTTCGCCACCCTCCAGTCGGGTGGGTTCGCCGACGAGGACCTCGTCCACGACGGTTGGACCGACATCTCCGTACGAATCCGGGATCGCGTCGTCGCCGCAGTTGCATCCGGGGCGCCCCTCGACGCTGCCACGATGTTGCGCGCCTACGAGGACAGCGACGACGACAAGATGCAGGAGATCCGGGCTCGCGTCGATGCCGTCGTCCCCGATCGCGAGACCGCAGACGCGCTCAAGCCCTGGTACCGGCAGCTCTGCAAACGTCCGTGCTTCAGCGACGAGTACCTCGACGTCTACAACCGTTCCAACACCCATCTCGTCGACACCGACGGCAAGGGTGTCGCCCGCATCGACGAAACCGGAGTCTGGGTCGGCGAGCAGCACTACGAACTCGACTGCATCGTGTTCGCCTCGGGGTTCGAGGTCGGTACTGCCCAAGCCCGGCGATCTGGGTTCGATCCGGTCGGCCGCGGGGCGATGCCGCTGAGCGAGCGATGGTCGTCGGGCATGCGAAGCCTTCACGGCATCCATGTGCACGGGTTCCCGAGTCTGTTCGTGGTCGGGATCGCCCAGGGGGCGCGCTCGATCTCGAATGTTCCCCACAACTTCGTCGAGGCAGCCGACGCCATCGCAGCCGTGATCTCCCACGCGGTGCGAACCGGACTCTCCGAAGTCGAGCCCACCGCGGATGCCGAACAGGCATGGATGGACCTCCTCGACAGCGCCCCGAGCGCGGTCTTCGGGAACCCCGACTGCACGCCTGGGTACTACAACAACGAGGGCCAGCCGTTTCGTCCGGGAGATCAACTCGGCGGAGCGCGCTACCCGGCGGGACCGGTCGCGTTCTTCGAACACCTGCGCCGATGGCACACCGACGGCGAGTTCGACGGCCTCACGTTCTGCGCACCGGCCGGATGAGCCGCCCGCTCAGGAATCGAGAAAGAACACCCCGACCGTCCGGCTGACCTCGTTGCCGACGAGGAGCACTGGCGTGCTGGTCGGAACGATCAGCTGTCGAAGCCGAGTGACGAGGAGAGCTCGCGATGGGCTTCGAGCTGAGTCCGGAGCTCGGCGATCTTGCGCTCGGCGAGTGCCAGCACGTCGGCGCCGGCGATGAACCGTTCTGGCACCGGATCCTCGGCGGCGATCGTCATCAGCGCACGAGCAAGCTTGTCCGGGTCGCCCCCCTGGTGGCCGTTCTGCGCCTGCCACCATTGCCGTTGAGCCGCGCTGCGCTCGGCGTAGTCGTCGACGGCGAGTTCGGGCCAGATCAACGACTCCGGACTCGCCAGGCCGGTTCGGAAGAAACCCGGATTCACGATGGTGGTCCTGATCCCGAATGGCGCGACCTCTTGTGCCAGCGCGCCCATCCAGCCCTCCAGCCCGAACTTCGATGCTGCATACACCGACGAGTACTCGAACCCCAGCAGACCGGCGCCTGAGGAGATCGCGATGAGGTGGCCGGAGCGTTGGGCGCGCATCACGGGCAGCACCGCTCGCGTGACGTTCATCGGACCCAACAAGTTGGTGGCGAGTTGCTGCTCGACCTGCGCGGGAGACATCTCCTCGAAGAAGCCCTTGAACGACACCCCGGCGTTGTTCACGACGACATCGACTCGACCGAACCGCTCGACCGCCACCTCTACCGCGACCTCCGCTTCGCGCACACTCGTCACGTCGAGACGCACCGCCAGTAGGTCGTCGCGCTCCCCGAAGGTTCGCACCACTGCTTCCGGCCGTCGACCGGTGGCGACGACGGCACAGCCTCGATCGAGCGCGGCCCTGACGAACGACTCGCCCATTCCCCGCGCCGCCCCTGTGATGAACCACACCCTCCGGTCTGACATTCAACTCACCTCGTTTCGCGCCTCAAGGCACGGTACGACGAACCGACCTCTTCCGAACGCAATTCTGGGTGCGAGCTCGTTGTGCGTCAGGTCGGGTCAACTCGACGAGGCTTCAGCGTGGCGACACCCTGCTGAATCGGGAGGGCTCCGCTTCTGGTCCGTGACAGAAGCGGAACTCGAGGTCGCTGCCGCAGGGACACGGTCGGTGCGGCTTACGTCGTTGGTCGTCGGCCCTCACGGCCGCCATCACGGCGGCGGGCGCCGAGCCGCGCTCCAACAGCTCGGCCATCGCCCTGAATGCCGGAGCGGTGTGGTTGAAGAACAACTCCAGGCCTTCGCAGAGATAGTTCTGGCCGGGTTCGCCATCGCGAGATGTGGTGAAGCGATCCTTCGGACATCCACCGTTGCAGAGCCGCCGTACGTTGCACTTCTGACACTGCGCGGTCAGCGTGGCGAGCTTGTCGCGGCCGAACTTGCGTTGGGCCGGCGATGCGATCAGGGTGACCATGTGGGTCTGGTGGATGTTGCCGAGTCGGTGATCCGGCTCGACGAAATGATCGCAGCTGTACAAGTCACCGTTGTGTTCCAGCACGGGAGCGCCACCACAGGTCGGTGCATGGATGCACAGCAGATGGCGGCCGAAGTAGGCCTCGAGGGTGACGTCGAAGATCTGCACGTAGACCTCGGCGATGTCGTGGCGAAGCCACTCCTCGAAGACGTCGATGAGGAACTGCCCGTACTGTCGACCGCCGACTGACCGCTGGGTCACGAGGTTGCCCGTCTGGGTATACAACAAGCGCTTGCGGCCGGGTCGGTCACTCCAACCCTCGTTCGCGATGGCGAGCGTTTCGGCGCTGGCTCGCTCGACGATCGGGATGAACTGCACGAACTTCGCGTCCAACTCGTCACGGAGGAAGCGGTACACCACTCGGCCGTGACCCTCGTTGGCCGCGTTGACCGTACAGAGGATGTTGAACTCGACCTGGTGCTTGCGGAGCAGTCTCCATCCTTCGATCACCCGATCGAAGGTGCCGTGTCCGCGACGATCGACCCGATAGGTGTCGTGGAGCTCGCGTGGCCCGTCGACGCTCAACCCGACGAGGAACTGGTGCTTCTTGAAGAACTCGCACCAGTCGTCGTCGAGCAACATGCCGTTGGTCTGGAACGTGTGCTCCACGGTCTGCCCGGGGCGCCTGTACTTGCCCACGATCTCCAGCGACCGTTCGAAGAACTCGCGCCGCATGAGCGTCGGCTCACCGCCCTGCCACGCGATGGTGACGTGTGGAGAGCGGTGTGACTCGAGCAGCTGCCGGATGTACGTCTCGAGCGTGGCCGCCGACATGCGGCTCTTCTCGTTCGGGTACAGCGCTTCCTTCGACAGGAAGAAGCAGTACGTGCAGTCGATGTTGCACGTCGAACCGCTCGGCTTGGCAAGCAGATGGAACCCTGGTGGCGCGTCAGAGGGCCACGGCGGGAAGGCGGGCGAGCCGGGATCGATCGCGTCGGAGTCGGACTTCGTCACATGCGCATCATGACTGAAGAGCTCTTGCCCTGGGCTCATTCGGGGTCGATGACGACCTTGCCGAGATCGCCGGTGAACCGGAACGATCTTCCGGGCGTTCACCGACGATCCGCGTCCGATGAGGCTCGTTCACGTTGCGGCGACTCGGAGGAACCGATGGCGCTGGACGTGACACGGGTGACCGTGCTCGGTGGGAACAGGAAGCGGGTGACGACGCGCGATCGCCGGGGCGTGGTCACGGAGCGCTACGAGGTGCGGTGGCGGGCGCTGCTCCGCTCCGGCGAGAGCCGGATGTTCCGGCAGCGCTTCGACCGCGCGGCTGATGCCGACCAGTTCTTCAGCCGGCTCAGGGCCGTTCCCGGCCGCCGTCATTCGGGCGGTCCCGCGACCGTCACTTCACCAGGAAGGGCCAGAATCACGAAAGCGCGGTTCGGCCCTTTGGAGGCCCGGAGCGCGGCGCCCGGAACTCTCGTTGGCACTCCGTTGACACTTTTCGTCGGTCACTGGCGGTTGATGACGGACGAGAACGGTCACAGGCGGACACATCTGACGAAGCTCGATGTCGGCACGTCGCCCCTGGTCAGGGGTAGCAGCGAGCGCGAAGAGCTGCTAGTTCACGTTGCGGCTACGGCCCTCCCAGAACGGCGCGCGCAGGTCCTTCTTCAGGACCTTGCCGCTCGGGTTGCGGGGCAGTGCGTCGATCCAGTCGACGCTCGTCGGGCACTTGAACTTGGCGAGCCGGTCGCGGCAGTAGGCGATGAGCTCGTCCTGCGTCACCTCGGTACCCGGGGCTCTCACCACCATTGCCTTGGCGGTCTCGCCCCACTTCTCGTGCGGCACACCGATCACCGCGGCGTCGGCGACCGCCGGATGTCCCATCAGGACGTTCTCGACCTCGGCCGGGTACACGTTCTCGCCGCCCGACACGATCATGTCCTTCACCCGATCATGGATGTAGACGTAACCGTCGGCGTCGACATAGCCGGCGTCGCCCGTCTTGAACCAACCGTCGGAGATCGCCTTGGCGGTCTCCTCGGGCTGCTTCCAGTAGCCCTTCATCACCTGCGGGGAACGGATCCAGATCTCGCCCACCTCGCCCGCCGGCACGTCGACGCCGGTTGCCGAATTGACGATCCGCACCTCGACACCGGGGCCCGGGATCCCGCACGACCGGAGCCGGTGTCGGTTCGGTCCGGTCAGATCGTGGTCGGCGGGTGGCAGGTTGATCACCGCTCCCGTGGTCTCGGTGAGCCCGTAGGCCTGCCAGAACTTGCACCCGAACGTCGCCACCGACTCCGCCAGCACCGCCTCGGAGATCGGTGATGCGCCGTAGACGAGCACCTTCAGACTGGAGAAGTCGGCGTCCTTCACCCCGGGCATCATCAGCATGAACTGGAGCACCGCGGGGACGACGAAGCCATGAGTGATCCTTCGTTCCCCGATGAGCGTGATGAGCGCAGCGGGATCGAGATCGCGAACGATGATCGACACGCACCCCTCGTACATACCCGCGGTCGCCCAGCCGCCGCCACCGATGTGGAACAGCGGCATCGCCACCAGGTTCACCGAGTCGGGGGCGAGCTCCCAGATGTCCTTGGCGAGCGGCAAGAGGCCGAAGAAGTTCGCGTTGGTCAGCATCACGCCCTTGGGCCGCCCCGTGGTACCCGACGAGTAGAGCTGGAACGCCACATCGTCATCGTGCGAGCCGACGGCTGGATCGACAGCCGGCTGCCGGCTGACCCACGTCTCGTAGTCCTGGTGCTCGGGGTGCCCGCCGATCACCAGGATGGTGGTGACGGCCGGGAGCTGGCTGGCGATGGCATCGAGCACGGGAACGAAATCGGGGCCGACCACCAGCACCTTGGCATCGGAGTCGTTCACGATGAACTCGACCTCGGGAGCTGCGAGCCGCCAGTTCACATCGACGCAGACCGCGTTCAGGAGCGCGGCGCCGTAGAACACCTCGAAGTGCTCGATCGAGTTCTTGTCGAGGAACGCCACCCGGTCCTGTGGGCCCACGCCTGCCTCGCGCAGACCATTGGCGACCTGCGCCGAGCGAGCCAACAGCTCGGCCCAGGTCTGGGTGCGATCCCCCTGCACCAGCGCTTCTTGATCGGCAAGGTCGCGGCCGTGCACGCGGACGATGTCGGCAACTGTCGTGATCCCCATAGCCGACAAAACTAGTTGCCCACCGAAGACCCCCCGGTGCGAGGCTCGGCGCATGGTCCGCTTCATCGATCTCAGCCACGACATCCACGACGGGATGATCACCTACCCGGGCCTGCCCGTGCCCACCACCGCCACGGTGCTCTCGCGTGAGGAGAGCCGCGGTCGGTATGCGCCCGGTGTCGAGTTCCACATCGGCTCGATCACGTTGTGCACCAACACCGGGACGTATCTCGACACACCTGCCCACCGCTACGGCGACGGGTTCGACCTCACGGGGCTCCCGCTTGCATCGTGCGTCGATCTCCCGGCCGTCGTGATCGACCTACCCTCGGACGCGCCGGCCGGGCCGTTCGGATTCGGGCCGGCGCTGTTCGAAGGCCGGCGCATTGGAGGCGCGGCAGTGCTCCTGCGGACCGGATGGTCGCGATATTGGGGTACCCCCGAGTACGTCTCCGACCAGCACCCCTACCTCACTGCGGCCGGCACGGCCGCGTTGGTCGATGCCGGTGCGGCGCTCGTGGGCATCGACTCGCTCAACATCGACAGCACCGTTGGCAAGGATCGGCCGGCGCACAGCGGGCTGCTCGCCGCAGGGATACCGATCGTCGAACACCTCACCGGTCTCGAGTCGGTACCGGGATCGGGGGCCTGCTTCACCGCCGTTCCGATCAAGGTGGCCGGACTGGGCACGTTCCCGGTCCGAGCGTTCGCCACGGTCCCCGACCGACCGGTCGTGTGCGAGGTGGTGATCGACGGTCACGACGTCGCTCGCCTTGCCGCGTTCTGGGCCGCAGTGACCGGCGGGACAGCGCAAGTCCGCTCGGGCGTGTGGGCCACGGTCCGGCCGCCCGGAGGTCCCGTCATCGCGTTCCAAGCAGTGCCCGAGGCGAAATCGGTGAAGAACCGAGTCCACCTCGACATCTGGTCCGACGACCTCGTCGCGGACACCGCGGCCGCCGTCGCCCTGGGCGCCACGGCCGTCGGGGAGATCGTGCGCGACGACGTGGGCCCCTTCCAGGTGCTCCTGGACCCGGAGGGCAACGAATGGTGCCTCGTCGGCGACCCCTGACGGTCAAGCCGGCCGGTAGGGCGGGATCTCACCCGAGCCGCGGGCGATGACCGGGCTCTCGATCACCTCTCGGCTCGGCACGACATCGAGTCCGCCGATCCTTGCGAAGACCCGTTCGGCGGCCTTGCGTCCGAGCTCCCTCGGCTGCTGGGGGACCACCGAGATGCCCGGCCGCACCACATCGGCGAGCTCGACGTCGTCGAATCCGATGTGGGCAACGGTGTGCTCGAGCTCGAGATCGTGCAGCGCCTGGGTCGCCCCTACCGTGATGAAGTTCTGTGCCGTGAACAGGGCTGTGGGGCGGTCGACCACGAGATAGCTGCGGATCATCTCGCGCCACACCTCCGAGGTGTGGCGACCGTGCACGACCCGGTTCTCGGCTACTTCGAGCCCGGCGTGTGCCATCGCGGCGCGGAAGCCCTCGATCCGCAACCGCGCCGAGAACACGCTGGACTGGTCGCCGAAGAAGGCGATGTCGCGGTGTCCGTGATCGTGGAGGTGTCTGGTCGCCAGCATGGCGCCGCCGAAATGATCGCTGCGCACCAGGTCGACGGTGAGCTCCTCGGGTTCGAGGTCGAGGAACACGAGCGGCGTGCCCCGCTCGACCTCGGCGTGCAACGGCCCGGTGCCCGAACCCGACGAGACGACGATCAGCCCATCGACTCGGCGTGCGACGAACGCCTCGACGAGCTGGTCCTCGCGGGCCTGTACTCCGTCACTGCTCCCCGCGAGGACGAGGTAGTCGTACTGGCGAGCGACCTCCTCGATACCCCGCAGGATGGAGGAGAAGAACGGGTTGGCGACGTCGACGAGCACGAAGCCGATCGCTCCGGTCCGCGATCCGCCCTGGCGGAGCCGCCGGGCCCGATCATCGGGGCGGTAGCCGAGTTCGGCAACGGCCTGCTCAACCCGTGCGACCAGATCGGCGCTCACCCCGGTCTCGGCGTTCACCACTCGCGAGACCGTTTTGAAGCTCACCCCGGCCCGGTCAGCGACGTCTCGCATCGTCGGTCGAGGTTGTTGCATCCGGGACATCGTTCCCCTCGATCCGATCGCATGAGCTGCCGATGTTAGAAGTGGACATCGACGAACCGAACGTTCGCACGGAGTTGACAACGTTGTCAATCTCGGTTTACTTTGATGACAACGTTGTCGACAGCGGCATCGTTCCGTGAGTTCCTGAGGGGGAATCCGAATGAGTTCAGTCCGAATGAAGCGCGCCGGGCGCTTGTTGTCCATCGCCGCAGCATCCGCACTCGTCGTGGGCGCGTGTGGCAGCGATGACTCCTCGGAGGGCTCGGGCGATACCGCTGCGGCCACCGAGACCACCGCTGCGGCGGCCGACGACACCGCTGCTGCTCCCGCTGAGGGCGGCGAGGTCGGCGTGTCGCTGATCCTGAAGAACACGAGCAACCCGTTCTTCGTGTCGATGGCCAACTCGGCCGAGGCCGAAGCCGACGCCATCGGCGTGAGCCTCACCGTGGCCGCCGGCCAGGAAGACGGCGACACCCAGAGCCAGATCGCCGCCATCGAGGCCGCCGTCGCCCGCGGCGACAAGGGCATCTTGATCACGCCGAGCGGCGACGCCGTCGTCCCGGCCCTCGACGCTGCTCGCGCTGCGGGGCTCCTCGTCATCGCCCTCGACACCCCGCCGAACCCGGCGACCGCGGTCGACATCACGTTCGCGACCGACAACTACCTCGCCGGCCAGCTCATCGGCCAGTGGACCGCCGCCCAGCTCGGTGGCGAGAAGGCCACCATCGCCATGCTCGACCTCTTCAACGACCAGGTCGTCTCGGTCGACACGGCTCGCGACCAGGGCTTCTTGAACGGCATGGGCATCATCGATGCCCTCGACCCCTCGGCCAACGGCCTCGAGCCGGCTACGGGCTCTTACAGCGGTGGCGAGTACGAAGTGGTCTGCCACGAACCCACCAACGGTGCGGTCGACGGCGGCAAGACCGCCATGGAGACCTGCCTCGCAGCCAACCCCGATGTCAACGTCGTCTACACCATCAACGAGCCGGCCGCTCAGGGCGCCTACGACGCGCTCACTGCGGCGGGTAGCGAAGAGGGCGTTCTGATCGTGTCGGTCGACGGTGGCTGCTCGCCGGGTCTCGAACTGGTTGCCTCGGGCGTCATCGGCGCCACGGCCCAGCAGTACCCCGGCAAGATGGCGACGCTCGGCATGCAGGCCATCAAGACCTTGGCCGATGGTGGCGAGGCTCCGGCCGTGTCGTCCGGCCTCGACTTCTTCAACACCGGCGTCGCACTGGTGACCGACAAGGCTGCCGACGGCGTCGAGAGCATCTCGGTGGCCGAAGGCCAGAAGATCTGCTGGGGCTGATCCAGCTCGATCGGTACCGGGGCGGGTCCGCCGCCCCGGTGCTGTAGCAGTACCCAAACATCTACGATGCGACGGGGCGGGGGGCCCAGCCCGCCGCCCCGTCGTCGTGTGTCCGCTGGGGCGGACACTGCTCCACTACGTCGACCATCGACAGGGGATTCTGATGGAGACGCTCGATTCAGCGTCGAACGACGCCGCGGCCTTGCTGCAGCGATCGCACGGTCCACTCGACCGGATCCAACACGCATTGCACCGCTACCCGGTGCTCAGCCCGACCTTCGTACTCCTGGTGTCGTGCGTGGTGTTCACGTTGTTCGGCGAGGGCCGCTTCCAGCGCCCCGAGACGATCGGCATCATCCTCCAGCAGACCGCCGTGCTCGCCACCCTGGCCATCGGCCAGACGCTCATCGTGCTGACCGCCGGCGTCGACCTGTCGGTGGGCACTGCGATGTTGCTCACCCACCTCGTGATCGCCAAGGTGGCCGTCGATCAAGGGGTGCCGGCGTTCTTCGCCCTTCTGCTCGGGGCAGTCGTCGGAATCACACTCGGCGCGTTCCACGGCAACCTCGTGACGAGGATCGGTCTCCCACCGTTCATCGTCACCCTCGGCACCTTCTACATCTTCAACTCGCTCGGGCTCGTCTACAGTAAGGCCCAGACGATCTCCAAAGAAGCGCTCGGCGGCGAGGGCTCGTTGCTGCTGTGGACCGGCAAGGGCATCTCGATCGGTTCCATGCGCATCACCACCGGCGTGCTCGTGGCGCTCGGCATGTACGTCATCTTCGCCTACGTGCTCGCCAACACGGCGTGGGGACGCCACGTGTACGCCACCGGCGACGACCGGGAAGCCGCCCGGCTCGCCGGCATCGACGTCAACCGCGTCCTCGTGAGCGTCTACATGGTGGCCGGCCTGGTGTACGCCGTCGGTGGCTGGGTGCAGCTCGGCCGGTCGTTGTCGGCCAGCAGCAACGCGGCGGCCGACATCAACCTCGAGTCGATCACCGCAGTGGTCATCGGCGGAACCAGCCTCTTCGGCGGCCGGGGCCGATTGTGGGGCACGCTCGTCGGAGCCCTCATCGTCACGGTGTTCCGCATCGGGCTGAGCCTCGCCGGGGTCAACCCCTACTACCAGAACTTCGCGATCGGCTCGCTGATCCTGATCGCCGTTGCGTTGGACCAATGGATCCGGAGGGTTGCGGCATGAGCACGCCAGACGCCACGAACAACGGGCGGCCGATCCTGGTCGCCCGCAACCTGGTGAAGCGGTTCGGGCGTGTCACGGCGCTGAGCGGCTCCGACTTCGAGCTGTACCCCGGTGAGGTGCTCGCCGTGATCGGCGACAACGGCGCCGGCAAGTCGTCGTTGATCAAGTGCCTCTCGGGCGCGATGGTGCCCGACGAGGGCGAGATCGAGCTCAACGGCGAACCGGTCCACTTCAAGCGCCCGCAGGACGCCCGAGCGGCCGGTATCGAGACCGTCTACCAGACGCTCGCCGTCGCCCCGGCGCTCGACATCGCCACCAACATGTTCCTCGGCAGGGAACGCCGCCGCCCCGGACCCCTCGGCTCGGTGCTGCGAATGATGGACATCTCCGGGATGCGTCGCGACGCCAAGCAGGCCCTCGACGATCTCGGGATCGGCACGCTCCAGGACATCACCCAGGCGGTCGAAACGCTGTCGGGTGGCCAGCGACAGGCGGTGGCGGTCGCCCGGGCCGCGGCGTTCGGCAGCAAGGTCGTGATCCTCGACGAACCCACGGCCGCGCTCGGCGTCAAGGAGTCCGGTCAGGTCCTCCAGCTGATCCGCGATCTGCGGACCAGGGGCCTGCCGGTCATCCTCATCAGCCACAACATGCCGCACGTGTTCGAGGTCGCCGACCGGATCCACATCCAGCGGCTCGGTCGCCGGGTGGCCGTAGTAACACCCCAGTCGCACAACATGGCCGACGCCGTGGCGATCATGACCGGCGCGGCCGCCGCCTGAGCCGTCGGTGTTCATCCGGGGCCGCATGGGACGCGCCCGGGCACGGCCGGAGGGGCGCAGGAACCGCCGGTAGCGTGATCGGGTGACCTCCGACGTCCTTGCCGAAGCGGCGCGCCGCCGATCGTTCGCGATCATCAGCCATCCCGACGCGGGCAAGACCACCCTCACCGAGAAGCTGTTGCTCTACGCCGGTGTGGTGCAGTCGGCCGGCGCGGTGAAGGCACGGGGTGGGCGTACTGCGGCCCGCTCCGACTGGATGGAGATGGAGCGCGAGCGCGGCATCTCGGTGAGCTCCACCGTGCTGCAGTTCCCGTACGGCGGCTGCCTGATGAACCTGCTCGACACCCCCGGTCACCGCGACTTCTCCGAAGACACCTACCGGGTGCTCACGGCGGTCGACGCGGCCGTGATGGTGCTCGATTCGGCCAAGGGCATCGAACCCCAGACCCGCAAGCTGTTCGAGGTGTGTCGGGCGCGCAACACCCCGATCATCACCTTCCTCAACAAACAGGACCGACCCGGGCTCACCCCGTTGGAGCTGGCCGACGACATCGCCCAGACCCTGCAGCTCCAGGTGGCACCCATCGTCTGGCCGGTAGGGCCGAGCGGCGAGCTCATCGGGCTGCTCGACGTGCGCGCCGACGAGCTGATCCGCTACGACCGCACCGCGCGTGGCGCCCACATCGGCGCCGAGCAGCGCCTGAGCGGAGACGCCGCCGAGGCGCTCGGTGGCAAGTGGCTGCTCCAGGCCCGCGAGGAGTGCGAGCTGTTGGGCATCGCCGACGGCGGATGGGACCAGGAGGCATTCGAGAGCGGCCATCTCTCGGCCACGTTCTCGGGCTCCGCGCTCACCAACGTGGGGGTCCGCCAACTCCTCGATGCACTCGTGTCGATCGCGCCGTCGCCCACCCCCCGCGAGGAGCGTTCCGGCACCGTGCGTCCCCTCGACGCCCCGTTCGCAGGAATCGTGTTCAAGATCCAGGCCAACGTCGATCCGTCCCACCGCGACCAGATGGCGTTCCTTCGGGTCTGCTCCGGCCGGTTCGAACGGGGCGAACCGCTCATCCAGTCATCGACCGGTCGGGTCGTGACGACCAAACACGCCGCATCGGTGCTCGGCCAGGAGCGAGACACCGTCGACGAAGCCTTTCCCGGCGACGTCGTCGCGCTCGTGAACGCCCGCAATCTGCGAATCGGCGAGACCGTGTTCTCCGGTAAACCCGTCGAGTTCCCGCCGCTGCCCCGGTTCGAACCCGAGATCTTCGCCACCGCCCGTCCCCTCGATGTCTCCAAATCCAAGCAGTTCAAGACCGGCGTGGAGCAGCTCGATGCCGAGGGTGTGATCCAGGCGTTGATCGAGGACGGCAACTCGTCGCGGCCCATCATCGCCACCGTCGGCCAGCTGCAGATGGACGTGTTCACGCACCGCATGCGCGCCGAGTACCACGTCGAGGTGGAACTGGCCTCCAACGGCATCCAGGTGGCCCGCAAGACCGACCAGGCATCGGCGCAGAAGCTGCGCGAGATCGGCGGGATCCGCTTGGTCGACCGGACCGACGGTGCCCTGCTCGCCCTGTTCGAGAACCGCTACCGGTTGGAGCGCCTGCAGCGCGACGAACCCGACTTGACGCTGCGCCCCATCGTCGACGTGTGAGCCCGGGGCCGCCCCGGGTGCCCCCTGCCTTCGTCGAGCCGCGGGTCGTCGCGCTATCGCGCGGGGTCGTCGGTGGACGCGGCCCGCAGCGCGGTGATCGCCGCCGCTCGATCGCTCACGCCGAACACGGCTGATCCGGCCACGAGCACGTTGGCGCCCGCGGCGATCACCACTGGGGCGGTGTGGACGGTGATCCCGCCGTCGACTTCGAGCTCGATCGGCCGGTCGCCGATCATCGCCCGCGCCGCCGCGATCTTCGGCACCATCGCGTCGATGAACCGCTGACCGCCGAAGCCGGGGTTCACGGTCATCACGAGCAACAGGTCCATCTGGTCGAGCACGTGCTGGACGACGTCGATGGGGGTGGAGGGGTTGAGCGACACCCCCGCCCGGACACCGAGCTCGCGGATGGCCGCCAACGTGCGGTGCAGATGGGGACACACCTCGGCGTGCACCGTGATGATGTCGGCCCCTGCCGAGGCGAAGGCTTCGAGATACGGTTCGGGTGGGTCGATCATCAGATGCACGTCGAGCGGCAACGTGCTGAACCGTTTGATCGCCCGCACCACCGGCGGCCCGATCGTGATGTTGGGGACGAAGTGACCGTCCATCACGTCGACGTGCACGTAGTCGGCGGAGCTGACCGCTGCGATCTCGGTGCCGAGCGAGGCGAAGTCGGCGGCGAGGATGGACGGCGAGATCTTGACCGCGGGCACTGGGCGACCTTCCGGGGACGAGGGTGTCGAAGCTCGACAGCGGGCTTCGCGAGCGTACCGGTCCACCAGCGACCCGTCCGTGTGGCGACCCGCGTGCCGCCCTTGTACGAGCCACGGCCAGCACGACCTCTACCATCGACGTAGGAACGACCGGAGGAGGGGAACCCGGGGGTGCGGGCGAACGGTGCGGACGGCGAAGTGGGAGACGACCGTCCGACGACGGCCGGCCCCGTCGCGTCTCGACCGAAAGTGCTCGTCATCGCCGGCTGGGAACGCAGCGGCTCGACCATCCTGGCCAACGTGTTGGGGAGCGCTCCCGGCGTGGTGACGGTCGGCGAGGTCAACAACCTCTGGGAGCGAGGGTTCGGAGCCGACCTGTCGTGTGCGTGTGGGGAGCCCTTCAGCCGCTGCGAGCTGTGGGCACCCGTCGCCGCCGCGGCGTTCACGGCGTCGAACGCCGAGATCGCGGCGCGCGCCAAGGCGATCACGGCTCGCATGGGCAACACCTGGCTCGTTCGGCGCCAGCTGCCGCTCCTCCGCCGGGGCCAGGCCGGGCGGGGCCGACCGTACGCGGAGCTCCTCGCTCCCCTCTATCAGGCCGTCGCCGATCACACCGGGGCCCGGCTGTTGGTGGACGCGTCGAAGTCACCGTGGCACGCGCTCGTCGCGTCGGAACTGGCCGGATTCGACGTGTCGGTGCTCCACCTCGTTCGCGACCCGCGAGGTGTGGCCCACAGCCTGCACAAGAAGGTCCGCTACGACCGCGACGACGAGCGCTCCATCTACATGGATCGCCACAGCGCAACGAAGTCGTCGTTGGCCTGGGTGTACCGCGGGCGGCTCATCGAACGCACATGGGCGAGCGATCGTCGCTTGCGGTTCTTGCGATACGAGGACTTCGTCGCCGAGCCCCGCCGTCACTTGGAGGAGATCTTCGACTGGGTCGGGCTTCCCGGCGTCGCGGCGACGTTCCACGACGACGGCGCGGTCGAGATGCGGATCTCGCACAACATCTCGGGCAACCCGGTCCGCTTCCGCCACGGCGCCGTGGCGCTGCGACCCGACGACGCATGGAAGACCGAGATGCCCGCGCTCCGGCAGCGCTACGTCGAACTGCTGACTTGGCCGAGCCTCGGCCACTTCGGCTACCGCCGTTGACTCGTCACCCTCCCGGAGGAACGAGAGCCCGCACAGCTGCGCGGTGTCAGCGCGGTCGCGCCGCCTTGCCGGCGGCCAGGAGCACCGGGTCCCAGACCGGTGAGAAGGGCGGGGCGTAGGCGAGGTCGAGCTGGGAGAACTCGTCGACGGTCATCTCGGTCCACACAGCAAGCGCCAGCGTGTCGATCCGCTTGCCGCTCCCGCTGCCACCCACGATCTGGCCTCCGAGCAGCCGACCGGTGCGGGTCTCGACCACCAGCTTCACGTGCACCGGCTCGGCACCAGGCGCGTACCGGGCCCGGGTCGCCCCCTCGGCCAACGTCGTCGTGACTGCAAAGCCCGCCTGTTCCGCTTCCACCGTGCTCAACCCGGTGCGGGCGATCTCGAGCGGGCCGAAGCGGGTGATCGCCGTGCCGATGACGCCGGGGAACGCCGCATCGCCGCCACCGAGGTTGGTCCCGGCGACGCGGCCCTGCTTGTTGGCGTGGGTGCCCAGCGCGATCACCACTCCCGACCGCGAGACGCGATGGAACGACTCGACGCAGTCGCCGGCCGACCAGACTCCGTCGATCGGAGTGTGCATGCGGCGGTCGACCACGATGCCGCCGGACGAACCGATCGGGATGCCGGCGTTTCGAGCGAGCTCGACGTTCGGTCGGCTGCCGAGCCCGATCACGACGATGTCGGCCGGAACCGAGCCGCCATCGACGATGGCTGCCGTCACACCGTGGTCCCCCTGTTCGAAACCGCGCAGCGGCGTCGAGAGGCGGAGGTCCACGCCCGCCGAGCGCACGGCGTCGGCAACCCGCGCACTCATGTCGGCGTCGAGTGTGAGCATCGGCCGATCGGCGGCCTCGAGCAGCGTGACGTCGAGCCCGCGGCCGACGAATGCTTCGGCCACCTCGAGCCCGATGTAGCCGCCACCGACGACGACGGCACGCCGGGCGCCGACCAGACGTTGTTCCACTGCGGCTGCATCGTCGAGCGTTCGCAGGTCGAAGACCCCTGGTGCCCCGATTCCGGGCAGCGGTGGGCGAACGGGAGATCCGCCCGTGGCGATCAGAAGCTCGTCGTACCCTTCGACCGTCTCGGTTCCTGCGGATCGGACCGTGACGGTGCGACCGTCCGTGTCGATCGCGATCACCTCATGACCGGTGCGCACATCGATACCGTTCTGACGATGCGCCTCGGGGTTCCGGGCCACGAGCGATTCGAGCTCCTCGACCTCGCCACCGACGAAGTACGGCAACCCGCACGCTGCGTACGACGTATGGGTCGAACGCTCGAACGCCACGATGTCCAAGTCGTCGGCGCTGCGCAACCGGCGAGCCTGAGCAGCCGCTGACATTCCCCCTGCGTCGCCTCCGATGATCACGAGTCTCAGCACGGTTCAGTCCTCCGTTTCGTCGTCGACGGCGGTGTCGAACCCCGCGTCGGCCAGCCGCGCCAGCAACACATCACGAACCGAGGACCCCGGCTCGCGGGCCTTGTCACCCGTGATGCGCCAACCGTGACGACTCGAGTACAACAACGGGGGTTCCTTCAGGCGACCGGTTCCAAACGCGGTGACCCGTGCGAAGAACAGCTCGTGATCGAGGGTCCCCAACGGTCCGGTCGTGCCGGACTCGGGCCCCATCCGTTCCACGGTCTCGCACCGCAACCACGCAATGCAGTCACGAACGATGGGCAGGCCGTCGTCGGGGAGCGCTTCGAGGTACTCATCTGCGATGTACCGGAACTTGCGGCCCGGATACGAGAAGTACTGCCCGGCGGCGACCTGATCACCGGCGAGGATCGATACCGAGAACCGACCCGTGGCGGTCATCAGCGGGTAGGTGTCGTGCTTGGGGGACACCGAGGCCATCACGATCGGTTCGGCGAAGCTCACCTGACTCACCCAGTGCGAGCAGTACGCGCGCGTGACGCCTTCGTGGTGGGCGCCGACCACCTGTACGCCTTTGATCATCTGGCCGAGGCAACGTTTGAGTGCGGGGTCGATCACGTCGCGAGCGTGGCACGCCGGGGCGATTCGATGCACGCAGGGAGGACCGACCGCGCTCGGCTACCGTGGCGTCCGTGAACGTGGTGGCGCTGGTGGGCGAGGTGTTGGAGCGGCCGTTCCGTCCGGGAAACGGGGCGAGAACGGTCGTGAAGATCAAGGTGCACGACGACGGCAGCGGCCGTTTCGACCGGGTCGAGTTCGATGCATTCGGGCAACCAGGTGAGTTCGGGTCCCGGTTGTACATCGGCGACCGGATTGCGTTGCGAGGCCGGCTCGAAGACCGCACGTTCCATGAGGACGGCCAGGAAGTTCACGAGTTGCGAGTGGTTGCCAACCACATCGAACTCGTCATGCGGGCTACGGATCGCAAGCCGGTCAGCCCTGTGGGCAGCGCGTCGACCGTCGAGACCGCATCCGCCTGACGAACGGCACGCTACGTTCGCGGCGAGCCGGCCAACGAGGGAGCCCACCATGCAGATCCTGTACACCGCAGTCGCCCACGCCACCGGCGATGGCCGCAACGGCCATGCCCGCACCGACGACGGTCTGCTCGACCTGGAGCTGCGCATCCCGGTGTCGATGGGCGGGCCGGGCGGAGCGACCAACCCGGAGCAGCTGTTCGCCGCCGGATACGCCGCCTGCTTCCACTCCGCCCTGCGCCTCGTCGCCGGTTCGGCCGGCGCCGATGTGGCCGGTTCAGAGGTGTCGGCAACTGTCGGGATCGGCATGTCGCCGGCGGGCGGATTCGGCCTCGCCGTCGAGCTCGATGTGCACCTTCCGGCGCTCGCTCACGACGCCGCCCAGGCGCTCGTCGAGAAGGCCCACGAGGTGTGCCCGTACTCGAACGCCACCCGTGGCAACGTCGAGGTGACCCTCCGGGTGGTCTGAAGTCCGACGCGGGAGATTCCGTCGCCAAGGTCAAGATGGCGGATCGATTTCCTCAGGACCGGACCACGATGAGCGGCCGCCCGAGTTCCCTCGACCACGCGGCGTGATCGAGCGGGGGAAACTGTCCCGAACCTTTGACGCACCTCACCCGCTCGACGCGGTTCGATGGCGTCGGCGGAGCGAGCCCGGTGAGCCGGCTCGTCGGGAAGGTGACGTGAGGACACGCGGGATTCTGATCACCGCAGCGATCGGGTGGGCAGTGTTGAGCGGCGCGGCGGTGGCGTTCGGCGGGCCGGCGGTCGAACAGGACACCGAATCGCGGGCAACGGCCGTCCTGGCTGAGGCCGGCGTCGATGCCGACGTGACTGCCGATGGCCGTGACCTCACCGTGGTGGTCGACCGTGGTCTGCGCGATACCGCGTTCGAAGCACTTCGCGACTCCGAATCGCCGACGAGGTTCGACCCCCGCGTGGTCGAGGTGATGATCCGGGACGCCCCTCCGCCGGTGAGCCCGCCGACCCTCGCAACTCCGAACCCCGCACCTTCGAACCCCGCCGATCCGGCCAACTCCAGTCCGACCACGACTCCGATTCCCACCACCCTGCCTCCGGCTACGACCACCACGCTGCCTCCGGCTACGACCACCTCGATCACGCCTCGGGTGACCGCACCGCCGGCCGACCTCGATGCGGACCCGACCACGGTCGCGGTCAGGAGCTGGCTCGATGAATCTGGGATGATCGTGCTGGAGGGGCGGGTCTTCTCGGTGATCGAGCAGACCGCACTGGTGATCACTGCCGAACGGGTGGCCGGTGCCGGCCGGGTGACGAACCGGCTCAGCATCGTCGACGGCGACACGACGGTCGCCGACGGGCACGTTGCCGGCCTGGTCCGCATCGTCGAACTGTTCGGTACGGGGCTGGGGCCGGTCACGGCCGAGCTGGCGGGGGGTGTCGTCACGATCACCGGTGCTCGCCCGCCCGGCTCGTCGATCCAACCCCTCGCCGAGGCGATCGCGGCCGGTGAAGCCGACGCCGTGCGATTCGACCTTCGCCTCGATTCCCTCCGCCCATCCGACGTCGACCCGGCGGACGGCTGACCGGATGTTGTACACAGCGGCTGAGATCGTGGTGTGGATCACGGCCGCGTTCGTGCTCGGCTTCCTCGTCGCCTGGGCAATCGGCCGGGTGCGATCGCGCCGCCCGCGATCGGGTGACGCCCGATCGAGGGCCGCGGTCGACCCGGCGGCGAGCGATGCGCCCCCGGTCCACCCGGCGCCTGGGGCGCCACGCGCCCTACAACGTCAGATCCTGCGACTCCACGAGGAGCAAGTCGCCAAGGATGCGACGATCGAGCGGCTGACGATCGAGCTCGAACAGTCGACGCGGGGGCTTTCCGACGGCACCCTCACCCGACTGCTCGACGAGTTGGCGGCGCGCCGTGAGGCCGAGCAGGTGAAAGACCGGGCAATCGCCCAGCTTGCCGGTGACCTGGCCGCGGCCAACGACATGAGCCACGAGCACCGCGCGCGGCGGATCGAGGCCGAGACCATCGCCGCCGCGCTTCGACGGGATGTGATCGATCTCGAGGTCGCCCTCGCCGACCTGCACGACGACCTGACTGCGTTGCGGGCCACCCAGTCCCCCGACGATTCGGAGCTCGCCGAGCCTTCATAGCGCGGCGACTCGCCCGGCATGCTCCCGGTACGCTCGCCGGGGCGGGGTGGGTACCCTCCCGAGGTACGCCAGAGGTTCGACACGTGACGAGGTGACCCGAAGCCGATGGGTGTGGTGAAGCGAGTTGTCGGAGGAACGACCGGCGGGACCGCCGGCATCGCGCTCGCCCTCGCGGTGAAGGTGTTGCGCAGCGAAGCGGTCCAACGCCGGCTGCAGGAGGCGCCCGACGCAGCGGTGCGCTGGGCGCAGGCTCGTCGGGCCGCCAGATCCGCCGACCCGAACCGATCCAGGCGCTTCGACCCCAGCGAGCGCTTCGGTCAGCGGGGGATGGAGCGACGGGTGCGCCTGCTGGAGCAGAGCGCCGCCACCGCGTTCTCGACCTCGCCCGCCGGAGTGCCGGCCGAGGTGACCGAGGCGTTCGCGTCGGTCCGCCGTGCGCTCGACGTCACCCGGCCCCTCTCGCTCATGAAGCGCAACCGCTCCCGCGCCCGTATCGCTCGCCAGCTCGACGAGCTCGAGGACACCCTCGTCGAAGCGGTCCTGCCGACGCAGCGCACCACCGAGCTCGAACCGCCGTGGGGCCGGCCGGCCGGACCGCCCCGACGTCCCGATCAGGCGACGGCGGGCGGGAGCGGGGAGCGGCCGGCGAGCTTCCAGGCGTAGGCGAGCGCGTGGTGCAGGGAGTCGGTGAACGCCTTCCCGGTCCACGCGATGTCGAACGCGGTGCCGTGATCGACCGAGGTCCGGATGATCGGCAGCCCCAGCGTCACGTTCACGCCGGTGTCGAACGCCAGCAGCTTCATCGGTGCGTGGCCCTGGTCGTGGTACATGCACACGATCGCGTCGTAGGCCTTGCGGTGCACGGCTTGGAAGAACACCGTGTCGGCCGGGTGGGGGCCTGACGCGTCGATCCCCCCGGCTCGAGCGGTGGCGATCGCCGGGACGATGTGCTCGATGTCCTCGGTGCCGAACAGGCCGTGCTCGCCGGCGTGCGGGTTGAGCCCGCACACAGCGATCCGGGGGCGATCGAGAAAGCGCGCCAAGGTGGCATGGGTGAGCTCGACCACCGCCACGATCCGATCGGGCCGAACCCGGTCGATGGCATCACGTAACGAGCAGTGGGTGCTCACGTGGGTGACCGCGAGCTCGCCGTTCGTCAGCATCATCGTGACCTTGTCGGCCCCGCACAGCGCCGCCACGAACTCGGTGTGGCCGACAAAGCCCGGGTCGGTGAGCTGGGTGGCCTCTTTGTTCATCGGCATCGTCACGATCCCCGCCACCCGCCCGGCGAGCGCATCGAGCGTCGCCCGCTCGACGTAGTCCCGGGCCGCGGCGCCGGTGGCTGCGTCGAGCGTCCCGGGGCGGTGGTCGCGGGCGGAGAGTCGGCCGAGGTCGACGACGTTGAGCCGGCGGGGCCGGCGATCGGCAGGGTCGGCCACCGCGGCACAGTCGACATCGAGCCCGAGCAGCAGCGCTCCGTGTTCGAGGATGGCGAGGTCGCCGTAGATCACGACGTCGGTGTCGAGCGCGCCGTCGGCGTGGGCTCGCAGGACGATCTCGGGGCCGACTCCCGACGCATCGCCCATCGTGATCGCCATCGGGGTGGCGCGGGCGACCGGCGGCTCGACGGTGGCGGTCATGGGACCATCTTGGTGCCGAACAGGTCTCGCAGCGCGCCGGCGCCTCCGAACCCGCCCGGTTTCGTCACCAGGAGCGGGCCGCCGGGTTCGGCCCAGCGCCCCACGGCGATGCCCGCGCCCATCGTGCCGATCATCTGGATCGGTTCCGGACCGAGGATCGCGGCGGCAGTCTCACCTCCGACGATCACCACGACGGCGAACGGTGTCCGGTCGAGCCGCACCCGGGCGACCGCAGCCAACCGATCGACCCATCCGTGGTGCCCCGGATCGCCGGCACGCCGGTCGGCCGTGACGAGCACGAGCCGGTCGTCCTCAGCCGCCTCGCCGATCGCCTCGCCCGACCCGGCCGCCCCATCGACGACCTCGACCCGCCACCCGGCGCGCCTCAGTTCGGCCACCTGGGCGCGCGCTGCCGGATGAGCGCTCCCACAGACCACCAGCGCCGTGGTCGCCGCCGGGAGGGGGGGACTCCGACACGAGCCCTTCCGGTCAGCGCGGCACCCACAGCACCGATCGCCGCCCCGGTGCCCGAGAACACGACATCGGGATGCGGGATCCACGCGGCGGCGAGCGCGGCGAGGTCGGCGTCGGTCCGAGCGTCGCTGACCGCAACGCCGGGAACGCCACGAGCGAGCCAACTGCGAACCTCGGCGGCGTCGGCCAGCTCGACGACGTCGCAGTCCGGCAGACCTCCTCGGAGCTGCGCTGCGGGGCGACTCTCCCGGACCGGCGAGACGGGATCTCGCCCGGCGGGGCCCTCGGCCACCGGCACGCCGTGGTCGAACACGACACCGTTGCTGCAGGTCCGCCCGGCCGCAGGGAACGCCGGCACCACCAGGACCTGCCCGGCGGGCGCCCGCAGGACCGCCAACTCCTCGACCCAGTGGCCACGCAGCGTCGAGTCGAGCTTGTGGGCCAGGCGGCGCCGAGCGGTCGTCGCCACGGCCGCCCTCGCCCGCTCGGTCGCACCGCCGAATCGTCGACTCCCGAGATCGAGAACCAGACAACCCCCACCGGGCGGCGACGGGTCGGCCGGAAGCGGGCGAACCTCCACCGTCATCCCGACGTCGGCGAGTGCCCCACCGGTCTCCAATGCGCCGGTGCGGTCATCGGCCACGACGAGGAGGTCGTACATCGGGCACTCAGCCGAACGGCGCCAGATCGCGGTCCACCGCGTGCAACTCCAGCCCCGTGGCCTCAACGGTGACCCGCGGATCGGACACCAGCTCGGCGAGCATGACATCACTCACCCACAGCTCGCTGCAGTGCAGCGTGTCGACGATCCGTGCGGCCCGAACGAGCCTCTCGTCGAGCACGCATGCGCCGCGCAGGCACAGTTCCCACGCGTGGCGATCGTCGTCGGCGACGAGTGGGAGCTTGCCCCGCAACAAGAAGCCGGAGGTGACGACGTTCGTGCGGGTCACCTCGTGATCGACCGCCGCCGCGAACGCCGCGGTCACCACATCGGCGAGGCCCATCCCGCAGGCGTTGCCGTGTGACGCGGGCGTCAGGCGATGGCAGCCGATCATCGCGATGCGAGGCGCTGGCGGATCGGGTTCACCGGCGATCATGATCCGCCCGATCACGTTGGTGTCGAGCCCGACCCCGCTGATGTCCTTGCCCATCTGATCGACCAACAAGACATCGAGGTCGTCGACAGGGAGCCGTGGCATGTTCCGCGCGGCGAGGGCGAGCAGACGCGGTTCTTCGGCCGCGATCACCGACGCCGGGAGAGCTTCGACGTGCATCGTCTGGTCGAGCGCGTTCTCGACGATCGCCACGCCCAGCACGACGTTCGAGTGGCGCAGCACTTCGCGGGCGACCGCCGGCATGTGCTCGCGCAGCCCGTGGGTCCCGAACGCGTGCAGCTGCTCGGCCTGCACCCGCTTGCCGAGTCCGATGGCACTCATCTTCATCAGGCCGCTCTCGTAGGGGCCGTGGAAGTCGGTGTGCGGCTTGACCCGGTTGACCACGATCGTGGCGTCGGCCTTCATGGCCGCAGCGTCGAACACGACCGCAACCGGCGAGTCGCCCTGGGGCAGGGCGACGGTGTCCATGGTGGCGTGGATCGTCAGGCCGAGCCGGTCGAGCCCGTACGACGCCAGTACCTCGCGCTGGCCGGCCGCGGTGGCACCTCCGTGGCTGCCCATCGCCGGCACCAGGAACGGCTCGGCACCTTGCGCCCGCGCCCAGACGGCGATCCGCTCGATGACCGTCACGAGATCGCGGATGCCTCGCGACCCCGCAGCGATTGCGACCGTCGACCCGGGTGCCAGGCGAACACCGGCGGTGTCGAGCGTGGCGTCGGTCGCGGCGCTCACATCGCTGAGCACGGGAGCGTCAGTGGCGACCCGAATGCGGTGAAACCGGGCCGTCACGACGTCGCCCTCACGAACGCGGCGGTCACCGGGTGGCGAGGAACTGCTCGACCTTGGTCAGGTCGAACGGGTGCCCCGTCATGACGATCAGGTGATCAGCACCGGCCGCGGCGTAGGCGTCGGCGTCGACGAGGTCGTCGGGGTTGATCGCCACGGTGCGCTCGATCGTCTTCGGGTCGCGACCGAGGGTCGCGCAATGGGCATCGAGCACTTCCATCTTGTGGCGGAAGTTGTCGACCGGCCCGAAGGTGTTCATCGCATCGGCGTGCTCGGCGACGAGCCGCAAGGTGACCTTCTCGCCGCTTCCCCCGATCATCAGCGGCAGATGACCGTTGACCGGACCGGGCGTGAGCTTGGCCAGCCGGTCCTTGATGACCGGGATGTTCGCCTCGAGCGTCCGCAAACGGCCGATCGCCGTGCCGAACTCGTAGCCGTACTCGGTGTAGTCACGCTCGAACCATCCGGAACCGATGCCGAGGATGAACCGGCCGTTGCTGAGGTGATCGATGGTGCGGGCCATGTCGGCCAGGAGGTGGGCGTTGCGGTAGCTGTAGCACGTGACCAGGGCGCCGATCGTGGCGTGCGAGGTGTCAGCGGCCATGGCGGCGAGCAGCGTGTAGGCCTCGAAGTGCGGGGCCTCCGGGTCGCCGTAGAGCGGGTAGAAGTGATCCCACAGCCAGAGGCTGTCGACGCCCATGGCGTCGGCGGCCTTCCAGGCGGCGCGCAGGTCGGCAACGGTGGTGGCTTGGGGGTGGAGTTGAACGCCGATCTTCATCCCGCCGACGGTATCGCTGCTCTGCCCCGCCGCGACCGGCGTAGCGTCGCGGCCATGGAACTCGCCGATGTCCGCATCTTCGTCGAACCTCAACAAGGGGCCACCTACGACACCTTGCTCACGGTCGCCCGCACCGCTGAGCGGCTCGGGTTCGGGGCGTTCTTCCGCAGCGACCACTACCTGAAGATGGGCGACAGCTCGGGGCTCCCCGGCCCGACCGACGCGTGGATCACGTTGGCCGGCCTTGGACAGCGAGACCACGTCGATCCGCTTGGGCACCCTCGTCAGCTCAGCCACGTTCAGGTACCCCGGCCCCCTCGCCATCTCCGTGGCCCAGGTCGACGCCATGAGCGGCGGGCGGGTCGAGCTCGGGCTCGGCGCCGGCTGGTACCAGGCCGAGCACGAGGCCTACGGCATCGCGTTCCCCGGTCTTGGTGAACGCTTCGATCGGCTCGAGGAGCAGCTCGAGGTGATCAGCGGGCTGTGGGCCACCCAGCCCGGCTCGACGTTCGACTGGGCGGGGCCGCACTATCCCGTCACTGCGTCGCCCGGCCTGCCCAAGCCGGTGCAGCAGCCGGGTCCACCGATCATCGTCGGCGGCCACGGTGCCCGCCGGACCCCTGCGCTGGCAGCCCGGTTCGCCGCCGAGTTCAACGTGCCGTTCGCCGGGCTCGATGCCTTCACCACACAGTGCGACCGGGCCCGTGCCGCGTGCGCAGCGATCGGGCGCGATCCGGCGACGATGGTGTACTCGGCCGCGCTCGTGGCGTGTGCCGGGAGCGACGAAGCCGAGTTCGCCCGGCGGGCCGCTGCGATCGGGCGCGAACCCGCCGAGCTGCGCCTCAACGGCGCCGCGGGAACCCTCGAGGAGGTCGCCGCCACGATCACTCGGTGGGCAGGCGCCGGTGCCGAGCGGCTGTATCTCCAGATCCTCGACCTCGACGATCTGGAGCATCTCGATCTCCTCGCCGAATGCGTGCAGTCCACGAGCTGAACGTCGCCGGCACCGTTGCCGGCTCGCGTCGCCGGGGCCTGCTCGCTGGTCATTCGCCCGGCCAGCCCAAGCCGTGCCGCTCCACGGCCCGTTCGATCGCTTCGACGAAGCGGCCGACCGAACCGGCACAGGCCTCCAGGGCGGGCGGGGCGAGCAAGACGACGATTCCGCTGTCGGTTTCTGCGACGACGGTCGGGCTCAGATCGGCCGTTGCGGTCCTCACGGCGTCGGGCTGGTCGTCACGGTGGTAGGTGTCGAACTCGACGGGCAGGCCGTCGCGGCACTGCCGCCAGGCCGACTTCGTCCGGAACGTGCCGTGGGTGATGTCGCACAGTGAACAGTGGGCGCGACCCAGCCTCGCTCCGATCCAGTACGACACCTCGCCGCGCCGGGTGCCGATGGCGTCGTACACGCCGACCAAACGGATGATCCGACGGCGGCTGTCCATCGACCCAGGATGCCACCCACCGGTTCGAGACTTGCGGCGCCTCTCAGCTGAAGCGCGGCCTGTCCATCAGCACCTCGCTCTGGAGCTTGTGCTGCCGATCGTCGAACCCGATCTGGCGGACGAGCTCGGCCAGGCCGCGGACTCGCCGAAGTCCGCTGGAACGGCGTCAGGCAGCACCGATGAAGTAGCGGACGTAGCGCAGGTCTCCCGCGTACGCGTCGTTCGGGTCGGTGCTGCCGGGTTTCTTGCCGATCGAGGTGTGGTCGGTGGGGCTGACGGGTCCGAAGTTCGCGGGAAGGGGTACTTCGTTGATCAGCGGCACCGGCAACGGGCCGGAGGCGTCGTCGATGACCGTGATGAACGCCTTGTTGGTGGCCCGGTTGATCCCGCACTCGATCTTGCTCGCAGACGGCCCATCGTTCGTCGGCACCAAGGAGTAGACCATTGCGGTCTGCGCCGCGTCGTCGGTTCTGAACGTGCATCGCACGAGTCCGAGCAGCTGGCGGCTCTCGATCCGACCATTCACGTTGATGGGTTTGACCTCCTCGTTCCCGATGAGCTCGATCTTCACCTGGCCCCCGTTGAGCGCGTTCGACCAACCCGTTTGCAGCATGTTGTAGGTCGCGTCCGCATGGACCACCGGGAGCAGCCATCGCTTCGGCACCTCGGTCCCGGCGCCCGCTGGGCGACGCCACACGTTGGCCGGCTTGAACCGAATGACGTACTTGAACGTGTTCATCCCCGGGATCAACTTGCTCTGGCTCGGAATCTCCACTCGAGACTGCTCCGGCGCGATCGTGGCGAACGGTTCGATGTCGATGTCGATGTACGGATCAGGCGAGACGCGACGCCATCCGGGGAACACGTACTTGCCGGAGTCGGCGACCCGTGCAGTGCAGGAGCCCCCACCGCCGTCGAGCGCCACGTCGGGTCGCACCGTGCCGTTCGCAGGAGAGCCGAAACCGGACTCGTCGATCATCGTCGGAGGGTTCGTGCATCCGGCTCCCGCGGCCGGCTCGTTCATCTCCCACTTTGCGACCAAGGTCCACGACACCGCATACGCCGGTCGCGGCGCGACGGAACCGGCACTGAGCAACGACAGCAGCATCCCGACCGCCAGACCGAACCGCCGCATCCTCGCCCCTTCATATCATGACGGACTCCTTTCCAATGAGAATGGCATCCCACTCGCTGATCGCGCAAGGAGCCGCCGGACCAGTGGCGACAGGACCTTCTGACCGGGGTCGAGCGATTCGAACACCTTGAGGTCCTCCACCCGTGATCGGCAGCTCCGGCGTTGCGATCCCTCCCCTGAATGCCCCACTCGGCCGAGAACGACCTGGTCGCCGAGGACGGCAGGGCGAACAGGGGAGGGATCTGCACGTCGCCGTCCGGTGGCGCCGATGGGCGGATCCGCGAAAGCGGACTGGGCGGACGGCGAGAACGCCTGAGGGCCTCACCTTCCGGTGAAGCCCTCGGGTATCAGTACTGGTCACCGACACGTGTTTTGCTGGCGCGCTCGGAGAGAGTCGAACTCCCAACCTCTTGATCCGTAGAAGTAATTTGAGCCGTCCAGCTGGTGTCGTCATGTATCAGATTGTGCCGTTGAGCTGGAGGTTCGTGGAACGGGACGGACGGGGGCGGAGTCGCTGACACAGCGATGTATCAGACGGATTGATACATCTCTGACTGATACATGGCCGGGCCGTCGAGCGGTCGTCGGCGCCCTCGGACGACGCGAACTGGGCCCGTTGCGCACGATGGTCCGACTGATCCGTTGTCGACCCACCCGGCGGTGTAGTAACGTTGCTACATTCGACATGGGGTGTGACGTGACAACTCGACTGACGAGCAGAGAGTTCAACCAGGACACCGGCAGAGCCAAGCGAGCCGCCGAGACCGGGCCGGTCTACATCACCGACCGAGGCCGGCCCTCCCACGTACTGATGACCTTCGAGGACTACCGCCGCCTCGCCGGCGAGCAGCCGCGCATCACCGAGCTGCTCTCGCAACCAGCCGGTGTCGAGGACATCGAGTTCGAGCTCCCGGTCGATCGTGAGCCGGCAGAGCCGGCCCGGTTCGACTGATGTACATCCTCGACACCAACGTCGTCTCCGAACTTCGAAAGGCCGCCGCCGGCAAGGCCGACCTCGGCGTCACCGAGTGGGCCGACGGCGTCCCGGCCGCGCTGATGTTCGTGTCGGTGATCACGATCCACGAACTCGAACACGGCGTGCTCCTCGCCGAGCGAAGCGACCCGGCGAAAGGAGCCGTCTTGCGGACCTGGCTCGACGGCAGCGTCGTGCCGGCCTTCGCCGATCGGATGCTCGATGTCGATCTCCCCGTCGTACGTCGCGCCGCGGGCCTCCACGTTCCCGATCCCGCACCGTTTCGGGACGCGTTGATCGGTGCCACGGCGCTCGTTCACCGCATGGTGCTCGTCACCCGCAACGTCGGGGACTTCGAGCGATTCGAACGCCTCGAAGTCCTCAACCCGTGGGCCTGACACCCGACTCGTCGACCGGCCAGGCGGGCATGAACATCGAACGCCTCCGGCCTATCGGCCAAGGCTGGGGAGGTCGACTTCGGGGGTACGGAGTTCGGGTGGGGGTGGGTTGATGGTTCGGGTGGTGCGGGCGAGTCGTTCACGGTTGGCGTTGTAGGCGCTGTTGGCGACGGTGTGGTCGGGGTTTCCGATGCCGTGGTCGAGGTGGTAGGCGGCTTGGTGTTGGGCGAGTTCACCCGCGGCGGCGTCCCAGTGGTGGTTCGAGGGCGATAGGGGGTCAGTTTTCACCCCGACGCTGACAAGGAAGCCACCGAAGAGGCGAACGATCCAGCACGCCGAGCAGCGCCTCGTGGGCGGGGGGTTTGGTCGAGCGTCGAGAAGGCGGCACGCGGAATGGTGCACATGCGCGGCGAGTGCAGCGCGCCGAGAAGGTGCCCCGAGCCGCACGAAGGTTCTGCGCGCTCTCGACCGCGAGGATCGGCTTCGGGAGCGACGCGCCCGATCCGGCGAGGTGACTCGACGTCACCGCTGCCACTATCGCCGGACCTGAACCGGACTGCGAGTCCTCGTGACCGCACGACCGCCTGGGCCGGACCCGACTCCGAGCCGCCAAAGTCGTCATCGAACCGTGTTCGCGCACCCCGCGAGAGGTGATCGCAGGAGTCAGGTTTCTCGCGCCGCCGCCCGCCTGTTGCGAGGATGAGCGTGGACCATTGACGTAGGCACTCGACGGGAGCCAGGCGGGGAATCGGGTGGAGCAACAGCCCAGACAGCCAACCCGAAACAGCGAGGCGCCCCACAACTGGTGGCCGAACCGGCAAGTTCTCAGGCCGGTGGTTGTCGCCGTCGCCACACTCGGTCTGCTGACCGGCGTGACGCTGCTCCCGCCCTCCAACGCCACCTTTACGGCGACCACGAGCAACCCGAGCAGCAGTCTGACAACGGGCTCACTGGCCTCTCCGACGTCGCTCAGCGCTTCTCAGCGATGTCCGGTCCCCAGCGTTGTCGCCGCCATCTCGGCCGACGAATCGGGGGGGGCGGTCGACTTGGTCGTTCCCGCGGCTGCTGCCGTCGGCGACCTGCTCATCGCCCATCTGGCCAACGACAACACATCCACACCCCCCTCCGGCTGGTCGCTCCTCAACCAGGTCACTGCTGGGGGCAACCTTCAAGGCACGCTCTACCAACGGGTCGCTACCGCCGGCGACCCAAACACGACGTACGGCTTCACCGTCAGCGGCACGAAAGCGGCCGGCTCGATGCTGGTCGTGCGTAACGCCGCGGGACTGGTGGCCACCGACCATGCAGCCGGGCTCGACAACGGCGACACAGCGTCCGTGATGGCACCCAGCGTCACCAGCACGGCCCCGAACTCGCTGCTGATCTCCTTCTTCGGCCTCAAGTCCGGCGGTCGGTCGTTCTCCACACCCTCGGGAATGACCGAGACCTACGACTTCGGAGGCTCCAACATCTCCATCGCAGCGGACTACGAGCTGCGAGTCTCCGCCGGCGCCACCGGCTCACGCACCGCCACAGCCTCGGCAAGTGCTGGTGCCATCGGCCAAAGCGTGGCCGTCTCCCCAACTGATCTCCCCGAGGTGGACCTGTCCTGGACACCCACCGCCTCAGCCTGGGCCACCGGCCACGAGATCACGCGGAACGCGGCGGTCGTGGCGAGCGTGACCCCGCGCACCAGCTCCACATGGACCGACACCTCGCCGGGCTCCGGGTCCACGACCTACCAAGTGCGTTCCGCCATCGGAAACTGGCGCTCGGCCCCGGCTACCACGACCCTCACCGTCGGCTGCTCGTGATAGAACGATCCGACACCCCCTCGGGACTTGCGCCGACAGCTTCTACGTCGGCCACCAGCGAGGGCAGCGGGCCAAACTCCCGGCTTTCACAGGTTGCGTCCCCGTCGATCCGGCTCAGCTGTATCGATGGAACCTCGCCCCACAGAGGGGTCGCGACTGCCTCGGACCGCGTTTCCGCTGCGTCCGCCACGTGGACCGCCGCGGGCGGACGCGACAGATCACCAACTCTGCGAACCACCATGCATGTGGACACCGGGCCCACGATTGTCGTTCGCAGGCGGCGACGTCGATGACGGATGTGTCTGACCGATCGATGCCGAGGACCGCTGACTGCTGCGAGTCGGATCGGCGAGCATCCGGGTCAACGGCGAGATCGACCTGCCGTCGCCGCTGATCGCTGGCCGATCTTGTCCGTGACGGTTCGGACCGACTCGGGCAGTGCGTGGGCGTAGACCTTCATCAGCATGTCGGGGCTGTGGCCGAGCAGATCCGCGGCCGCCCGGATCTCGCCGATGTCACTGGCGTGACGGACCATGTGGGTCGCGGCGGTGTGCCGCAGCCCGTGCGACGTCAGACGCGGAACCCCGGCCGCCGCCACGAGCCGTTCGAGCGTCTGGTCGAAGTTGCCGGGCGACACCGGCTTTCCGTTGCGGGTGGCCACGACGAGGTCGTGATCGATCCAAGAACTTCCGGCCGCCAATCGCTCCTGCGTTTGGAGTCGTCGATGAGCAGCGAGAGCCTTGGCCATCGACGGGTCGATCGGAATCGAGCGACGGGACCGTGCGTTCTTGCCGTCGGTCCATTCCGGGCGACCGTGTACCTCGACGAGCGCCTGGTCAATCCGAACTGCTCCCCGTTTGAGGTCGACCGCCATCCAATGCAGGCCGAGGAGCTCGCTCCTCCGTAGCCCGTACATCGCCGCCAACCGGAACGGAACTCCCCACCGGTGGTCGGCCACGGTGTCGAGGAACTCGCCGAGTTCCTCCTCGGTCCACATCTCGGCTTCTCGCTGTCGGTCGGGCTTCACCACGTTTCGAGGCATCGGCACCCGCGCTGCTGGGCTGCGGCGGAGCTCTCCCGCTTCGACGGCTTCAGCGAGCGCCGCTCGGAGGACCATCCGGAAGATGCCGATGCTCCGCCGAGCCATCTTTCCGTCGGCAGCGAGCGCTTCGAGCCAGCGGGCGATGTCACTCCGGTCGAGTTGGTCGAGCCGGATCGAGCCGATCCCGCTCCGGATGTGCCCGGCCGCCCACTCGTACTGCAGCTTTGTCTTCGACGCGATGTCGGTACGGGAGGCGACCCACTTGTCGCGCTGCCGTCGGACGGTGGGATGTCCAGTCGGCTTCCACGCCATGTCGTCTCCGCCCTTCGCCTTGATACATCTCTGATACATCGGGCGAAAACGGCCCGAGGGCCTCACCTTCCGGTGAAGCCCTCGGGTATCAGTACTGGTCAGTGACCGTGTTTTGCTGGCGCGCTCGGAGAGAGTCGAACTCCCAACCTTTTGATCCGTAGTCAAATGCTCTATCCATTGAGCTACGAGCGCAGTGCGACGGGTGGTCGGCAGAACAGTCTAGGCGTTCTGAGTCCTGCTTCCCAACAGCTTGATCAACCGCCCCAGGGGCTCCAGCCGCCGGCCCGTTCGTAGATCGCGACGGCGACCTGGGCGTTCAGCGTGGGGTCGTAGAGCTGTGAGGCCGAGGTGATGCCCCAGTCGTCGAGCCAACTCTTGTGGGCGTTCCAGTGGACCTGGAACAGGCCGTAGCAGCACGAGTTGCGCGCGGTCGGGCGGTACGTGCTCTCGCGCCAGGCGACCTTGAGCGCCTTCTCCTCGAGATCGTCGGGCCAGACCGACCGGATGATCGCCTCGATCTCCTCGTTGGAGTAGCCCCGCGACGGCACGGTGGTGGCGGGCGCCGCAGTCGCCGGCGCGGTCGCGGCCGGCGGCTTGGTGGTGGCCGGAGCCGGAGCTTTCGTGGTGGGGGGTGCCTTGGTGGTGGAGGGCGCTTTGGTCGTCGCCGGAGCGGCGGTGGTGGTGACCCGACGTTGCGCACCGGCCGGGAGGCAGATCTCACCGCCGGGGTACAGGGGCGTGGACGCCGAGGCCCCATTGAGGCCGAGCAGCTCGCCCAGGCCAAGCCCGTAGGCAGTTGCGATGCCGCTCCAGGAGTCGCCGGCAACCACGTCGTAACGTTGGGGGCAGCTGATCGTGGTGGTCGTCGCGATGGTGGTCGGAGCTGGGGGGACGGGGGTCTGAGCGGCCGTCGTGGACGGCGCGACCGACGCGGTGGTGACGGCGGCGGCTTCGACGGCATTCGGCTTCACAGACCCATCGGCGGAGATCGTCGGAGCGTCGGCACCGGACGCGGCCGGGTCGGCGCGAAACACCGGAAAGGTGGGTGGCGCAGGCGGCGGCGTCGTGGACACGTCGACGAGGGCGGTGGCGCCTGGTTGCACGATCGCCACCGCACCGGGGAGGGCCTCGGTCTCGACCCGTGTCGCGTCGTCCGGAACCGGACGCACGATCATCGCCAGCGGGACGAGGAGCGCGATCCCGCCGATGAGCACCGCGATCCTGGTGAAGAACGGGTCGCGCTGGTGTTTGAGAACCGGGCGGTCCCAGTCGGAGCGAGGGCGTGAGGGCATGAGCGACGGACGCTTCGCACCGAGGGCGGCGAGAAGGTGACAGATTGTTTACACGCACTGTCATCAAAACGCAACAGAGCCCCCGGCTCGTATCGGCACGGGGACGTCAGCGGCGGAGTGCCGAAGCACCCCGCCGCGCGTGGCGGAGAGGGTGGGATTTGAACCCACGGACCGTCGTTTAAACGGTCAACGCCTTAGCAGGGCGCCCCATTCGGCCTCTCTGGCACCTCTCCGGAACCGCAAGAGCATAGAGCGGCAGGGCTCCCGAAACCACGGCGAACCCCAGGTGGGGCGAGTCCGGCCAGCCGGTCGAGACCGATACGCTCGAACCGAGGCGGGCGGACACGTGACGTGACTCGGAAGGTGCAGCTCGAGAACATGACCACGGCGGAGACCACCACCGCTCGGCGAAGGCTCGCGGCGCCTTCCCTCCGAACGATCGGCGCCATCCTCGTGGCTGCGGGCGCTCTCGCAGCCGTGATCCTGGTGAGCCGGTCCGACGGCTACCCGCGCCAGACGGTCCGCGTCTTTGCCGGTACCCGCTGGCTCGTCGATCGCCCCGACGGCCGAGTCGTCCTCGCCGACGCCGTCACCGGACGCGCCACCATCGTGATCGACGCCGGACGCGCCGGCGCAACGCTCGATGCGGTCCAAGGTCCCGGGGGTGCGTTCCTCGTGGACAGCACCGCGAACGAAGTGCTGACGATCGACGCCGACGCCGTCCAGTTGGCCGACGCTCGCCGCCTGCCGGTGCCCGATGGACCCCAGGAGTGGCGGCTGGGAGCCGGCACCTCCGGCGCCACCGCGATCACCGATCGGGTCGGGTTCACCGTCCCCGAGGAGGGCTCCCCGACCGAACTCGAGCTCGAGCCAGCCCAGGGTCAACGCCTGATCGCCCTCGACGGTGCGGTCTGGACGATCACGGTTGACGGGTTCGTGGTCCGTAACGACGCGGCGGGCCGGGAGCCCTACCGCGTCCAAGGGTCCCTCGACGACGTTGAGCTCGGAGCACTCGGCGCCGAGGGTGTCCTGCTCGACCGGATCGGGCGGGGCGTGCACTGGATCGCCGACGGGACGTTCGCCGTCACCCCGCCGACCCTCGACGTGTCCGACGCCGTGATCCAGCAACCCGGCGCATCGGCGCCGTGCGTGTGGATCGGCGCCGGCGACCAGGTGGTGTGCATCGCACCCGAGGGGGTCGTCGACACCGTTCGACTCACCGGCTTCACCTTCGACCGCACCGATCGGCTGCTCGTGGCAGCAGGCGTGATCGCCATCGTGCGGGCCGGTGGCGACGTCTTGGTCGTCGATCGCGTCGAGCAGGTCGCCGTACAGGTGACCGGCGTCGATTGGACCACACCGGCGGAGCTCGTCGCCGTCACCGACGAGTTGACGGTGTGGGTCGATGACCCGACTGGGTCGACCGCAGTTGCCATCACTGCCCAGCACGGGCCGAAGGTCATCCGCAAGGACGACGCCCGGGCGATCGCCTTCTCCCCCGACGGCGAGCCGATCGTGACCGAAGCCGACACCGAGGAGTCCGGCACCTCCTTGGGGACCGACGGTTCCTACACTGACGGCCCGGCCGAGCCGCACGTCCCCGACGACGACGGCATCGACGACCCACCGGTCGCCACCGACGACAGCTCGAGCGGCATGCAGGACACCTCACTGTCGATCCCCGTGACGTCGAACGACTACGACCCCGACGGCGGCCCGGTCGCGGTGGTTGCGGTGGGGAAGGCGGAGCACGGCACGGCCAGGGTTCTCAGCGCCGGCGCCGTGGTCTACGAGCCCCGAGGGGGCTACCTCGGGACCGACACCTTCACCTACGACATCGTCGATGCCACTGGGAACTCGGCATCCGCCGACGTCGAGGTCCACGTCTTCGGCACGGGCGAGGACAACCAGGCGCCCTCGACGTCGGGCGACCGGGCCCAGACAGTTGTGGGCAAGACGGTCGAGATCGACGTCCTCGCCAACGACATCGACCCCGAACAACAGGCCCTCGTGATCTCGGAGGTGGCCCAGCCGCCGAGCGATCGCGGGGTGGTGTCGGTCATCCCGGCCGCCGTCACCGGCCGCCCGATGTTGCGCTTCGAATCGGACCCCGCCGCTCCCCCCGGCACCGTCACCTTCACCTATCGCGCTGCCGACTCCGAGGGCGCGCAGAGCGCCGACACCACGGTGCGGGTCGAGGTCAACCCGGCCGGCAACCGCCCTCCGCTGACCGCGCCCGACGCCATCCAGGTACGTCGGGGCACCTCGGCCACCATTCCCGTGCTCGCCAACGACATCGACCCCGACAACGATCCGCTCTCGATCGTGGACGTGCGGATCGAACCGCGCTCCGGCACCGTCCAGATCGTCGGCGACAACTTGGTGCTCCAACCGGCGACCAACGCTCCGGACCGGATGACCTTCACGTACACCGCCGGCGACCCCGACGGCGAGGTCTCCGAAGCGACCGTGCTCGTGATCGTGCTCGACGCCGAGACCGACAACCGAGACCCGATCGCCCGCGCAGACACCGCGACGGCCGGGGACACCACTGTCACGATCGATCCACTCGTGAACGACGAGGACCCCGACGGTGATCTCCTGGTGGTCGATCGGGCCACCATGGTGACCACTGATTCGGGTCGCTCCGCGGGTGGCATCGTCGAACGACTCGGCAGCACGCAGCTGAGGTTCACACCCGCCGCCGGGTTCCGCGGCGTCGCCCGCATCACGTACGCGGCGAGCGACGGGCGCGGTGGCACCGCCACGTCGATGGTCACTGTGACCGTGACCGGCGAGACCCTCTCGTTGGCTCCCGTAGCCCGCGACGACCGCTTCATCGTCGAGGCCGGCGCCACCGAGGTCCTCGACGTGCTCGCCAACGACGTCGCGCCCGGCGGCGGGACACTGTCGATCTCGGGCGAGCCTGCCTGCTCACCCGCCGAGTGCAAGGTGACGGCCGACAACCGCATCGAGTTCCGAGCGCCGGTCGGCGGCTCGGCCACCCCACTCGTGTTCACCTACGAGGTACGCGACGCCAACGATCGCAAGGCCGTGGCGGCGGTGGTCGTCCGCGTGATCAGCGTCGAGGACGCCGCGGTCCCGCAGCCGCCGATCGCCCAAGCGGACCAGGAATCGGTCACCGCAGGCATCCCGGAGCTGGTCGATGTGTTGGCCAACGACGAAGATCTCAACGGATCCAAGGACCAGCTGAGGGTGTCCGATTGGGGCCGGGTCGAGGCCGCCTCGATCACCGCCCGGCCCGGCGGACTCATGGTCAGCGTTCCCGCGGATTCGACCGTCACCTCGTTCCAGTTCTCCTACGAGATCACCGACGCCGAGGGGCTCACCGCCACCGCGTCCGTCACGATCATCGTCGATCCGCCGTCGGTGGCTCCTGACCAGGGGCCCAGCCTCGAGCCCATCGAGGGCACGATCACGGCCGGCGAGTCGTTCAGCTGGGCGTTGTCGTCGTATCTCCGCGACGATCGTCCGGTCGACGAGATCGTGCTCCGGAAGCCCGCGATCACGAGCGGTGCCGAACTCGGCACGGTCTCGGCCACCGGCCTGACCGTCAAAGTCGATACGAACGAAGGCCAGCGTGGCACGTTGCGGATCCGGGTCGAGTTCGTCGACCGAGCCGGGAATCCCGGCGCCGGCACGATCACCGTCACGGTGAACCTTCCCGACAACTCGGCGCCGACGGCGGAGAACGACAGCTACCAGGCGACCGCCGGCGAGTCCAAGGATCTGGCGGTCCTGACCAACGACGAGGACCTCGACGGCGACGCGATGCGGATCGAGCTCCGTGGCGATCGCCCGGCGGACGTCCGCCTCGAGCTCATCGACGGAGCGACCGCGGTCAGGTTCCGGGCGGGCCCCGATCATCCGGGCGGATCGATTCGGTTCTCCTACGTGGCGATCGACGGGATCGGGGCGACGAGCGCACCGGCCACCGTGACGGTCGCGGTGGCCCAGTGCAGCCAGATCCCGCCGTCGACTCCCGACATCGTCACCTTCACGCCCTTCGAACAGTCACTGACGCTCACGCTGCTCGACGGCGACCAGGCCAACTACCGGTTGACGTTCGCGAACGAGCGCGGCGGCCGCGTTCGCCTCACCGGAACCCCCGGCGTGGTCAGCTTCGTTCCGGACGCGGGGAACAGTGGAGCGGGTTCGTTCGCCTACACCGCCACCAACTCGTGCGGGCAGGAGCGCACGGGCCAGGTCACCGTCGATGTCAATCGGGCGCCAACGGTGCGGGCGGCGTCGTTCAGCACCCTTGCCGGAGTCGACCTCGATCTCGCCGTGGGTCAGTTCGCGTCGGACGAGGAGCCCCTCGTGATCACCGGGGCGACCTCGTCGAGCGGACAGGTCACGATCATCGGGGCCACGACGCTTCGCTTCGCTCCAGGTACCGCCGCCGGCACCGCCACGATCGACGTCGCCGTACAAGATCCTGGCGGGCTGCAGGGCGCCGGCCGGCTGTCGATCACGGTGACTGCCGTCGACAACCTGGCCCCGATCGCGTCCGACGATCGGATCGTGATGGAACCCGGTGCGGTGGTGCCGATCGACGTGCTCGGCAACGACACCGACCCTGATGGCCCCCAGAGCGCCTTGACCGCCCGCCTCACCGGGACATCGTTCACGATCGACGGCCAGCCCGTCGCGTTGGTGGTGAGTGGCGACGGAAGATCGGTTGTCGCCACGGTTCCGGGCGATGCGCACGGGACCGGATCGTTCACCTACCGCGCCGCCGACGGCAATGGCGGACTCAGCGAGCCGGCAACGGTGCGGGTGACGGTCAACCGACCGCCTGCTCCCGTGACGAGGACCTACGACGTCGAGGCCGGCACCGAGCTCCGCGCCCCGATCTATCCGGGTTCCCCCGCCGATCCTGACGGTGACGACATCGTCTCGTTGCCCACGTTCGTCTCGCACCCAGGGGTGTCGATCGACTTCGCCCCAGGATTCATCATCGTCCTACGAGTCGCGGCAGACGTGCCCACGGGCGTAGTGACGGCTCGCTACACGATCACCGACACCCTCGGCGGGGTGACCGTTGCCAACCTGACGATCAACGTGACGAATCCTTCGAGCCCGGCTTCGGTACCGCCTCCCGCGACCGCTGCCCCCACGGTGCCGCCGGTCGATTCGGTGGTGCCACCGTCCGAGCCTGCGGTCGTCGACTCCGCGCCGCCCAGCTGACCGGCCGGCCGCCTCCGGATCAGCCGGCGGGCGAGCGCGTCGATCGGCGCAGCGACCGCAGCGACAGCGTCGCTCGCCACCTGGATCGCCTCGGGGTCCGCCCGGCGGCTTCCTGCTCGATCTGACCGAGCAGACGAACGGCGTGGGCCGCGATCAGATCATCGGGCCGAACTGCTCCATGGGCAGCCTGATTGGCCAGCCCCGCGAGATCGGCCAAGGGCACCCGGCCGCGCGGGGTCAACAGACCGGCACCGTGGGAGGCGATCTCGCCGTTCGTCTGGAACGGTCGGAATCGGGCACCCAGGTCGATCAGCGCGTCGGTTGCCTCGGCCCATGCACCGAGGACCCGCTGATACGACTCGGCGGCATGGAGGCGGCGGCGACGACGACGACGCTTGAGCGTCATGACCGTACCGCCGACGATCAGCAGTCCGAGCGCCAGGCCGCCGAGCCCACCTGCGCCGTAGGCGACGAGCCGGATCAGCCCTCGGCCGCTCGACGCCTCGATCACCTCGGGCGGGTCGCCGGTCTCGCGCTCCGGGGGCGGCGGCGGGGTCGGCGGCTGCGCCGGGATCTCGGCGGGGGTGGCGCCCACCGGCCGGCGCCCGGCGCGCTCACCGGTGGCCAGCGTCGTGGGCACGGGATCGAACGTCACCCAACCGGCGTCCTCGAACCACACCTCGGGCCAGACAGCGGCGTCGTCGGTGGTCACGGTGCGGCCGGTCGCGGGGGCCCGGTAGCCGATCGCGAGGCGAGCCCGGGCACCGAGCGTGCGCGCCATGAGCACGAACGCGGCGGAGTACTGCTCAGCCGTTCCTTGCCGGGACGACCGCAACGTGTATTCGAGCAATCCGATGTTGGTACCCGAGGGTGCGGCCGGGGACAGCTCGTACTCGGTGCGAAGGGCCGCCTCGAGCGCATCCAGTCGCTCGACCAACGTGCCGGCCCCCGCAAGGGATTCGGCGAGCGTCGTGAGCGCCGCAGCCTCGTCGTCGGGCACTCGGACACTTCGACTCCCAGGTCCCAGCTCGTCGCGCGGGGCGCTGTCCACGAACGAGATCTCCACTCGCTGGCCGGCGGCGAGCGGGGCATCGAGCACCAGCACCGAGCGTTCCTGATCGCTCGCGACGGCCACATCGACAGCGACGGGGACCCCGGGAACCGGGACCCAGGGCAGCGGTCGCGGACCGACGGTGATGATCTGCCGGGAGCCGGCTCCTCCGGCCGGCGCGAGCCTCGCCGATGCGACCGGACGCACCGCGAGCGATGAGCTCCAGGTGACGCCGTCGTACGCATCGACGACCCGGGTGCGCCAACGATCGGCGAGGTCGCCTTCCACGCTGAACACGACGCGCGGCGGGTCCTCTGCCTGCTCGGCCAACACCTCCGAGAGCGGGTTCAGGGCGTCGAGCTGGACGAGCGGGTTGGCGCTCGCGGCGCGCGGATCGAAGCGGTCGGTCGTCGCCGCCACCGAGACCAGCAGCCCGGCGGCCACCGAGAGCACGACCGCAGTCGAGATGGCTCGACCTTCTCCGCGGAGCTCCTCACTTGGCGAGGCGTGAGGGAGACCCGCATCGCCGAGCGCGAGCACGGTGGCCGCACCAGCCGCCCAGAGCGCCACGGACAGTCCGCTCGGCGGACCGGCGGGCGCGGCGAGCACCAGTACGAGCAGGCCGATCAGCAGCGGCGGCACGAGCGGGAGTGCCCGCCACCGCCGCGGACGGGCGAGTTCGGCCGTGACCGCCGCGGCGATGGCCAGGACGAACGTGAAGAAGGCCACCAGCTCTGGGCGCAGCGGGCTCGGCCAGTCGGTCGAGACCGCCAGACTCCATCCCTTGGTCACGCCGTCCAGGACGTCGCGCCCGGGCCGCCCTCGAGCGATCACCACGCTGAGCACGACGGCGAGTGCGACGGCCACGACGTGCAGGATCGCTCGGACCCGCGTTCGCCACCCGGTCATCGCCACGGCGGTCGACGGCACCACCGCCAGCACGATGGGCACCACGATCGAACGGTCGAAGATGCGAGCCGTTCCCGCCGCGGTGAACGCCAACAACGCGACGGCCGCGACCACCCGCGGCACCATCCGGCTCCCGGTCAGTCGTCGCCGATCGCCCATCATGAACCGAGCAGCCACGAACGCTGGAACCCCGGGCCGTCCGACGCGGCGATCACCCCCGCCGATGAGAACCCTTCGGTGGCGCCGATGCGGACCATGGTGAAGTACGCCGCCAGCGAAGGAATCGGAGGAATTCCGCCAGACGGCCCAGTGACCAGCACCAACGAATCACTCGCACCAGTGATCGTGACCACCGCGGTGAACGGCAGAGTCTCGTCGCCAACCGTCGGCACCACCCGCGCCAGGAGGTCGAGCATCTCGCCGTCGTCGCGGATCGCCTCGCCGTGCCCGCGGTGGCGGTGATCGGTCGTTCGAAGCACGACGTCGAGGCCGGTGCCGCGGGCGTGGGCGCACAGGGACGCGGCCACGTCGACGGCTTCCTCGAACCCGTCCTCGGTGTGGGCGGTGACTGCGGTGTCGAGGACGACGGTGAGTCGCGGCCGTCGGGCATCGACGTACTCGCGCACCATCAGGTGGCCGGTGCGAGCGGTACTGGCCCAATGGATGATTCGGGTGTCGTCGCCTCGCTGGTACTCACGCAGCGACTGGAAGCCGGCGAGGGGATCGGTGGTCACGCGCCGGAGACGGGATTCGATGTCCGACACCTGGTCGATGCCCCTGGTACTGGACAGGTCGTACACCTTCGGGTGCACGACCACCTCGGTCGATTCGCCGAGCTGTTGAACGCACGAGACCAACCCGAACAGGTCCTGACGCCGGGCCGACAACGGCCCCACCGGGTACACACCTCGGCGCGTCGCGAGCAGTTCGTAGTCGACCCGGCGTTCGTCACCCGCCGCCAGGCCGCTCAGCAGGGTCTCGGCCGTCTCCCCGAGGAGGGTGTCGACGAGCACGACCGGCGGGAGGGCGAGCCGGCCCCGATTGGCGACGAGCACCCGGCAGGGCAAGGCGCTCCCCCGCCGGATCCGGCGCGGCATGGTTCGACTCAGGACCTCCAACCCCGATGGGCGGCGCACCACCAGCAGCGCCGCGGCGACCGCCACGATGCCCAGCGCGGCGACGACGAGCAGCTCCACGTACCCCCAGCCCTGCCCGACGATGCCCAGCAGGACCGACCCGACGAGCACGCCGGTCCCGGTCCGGGTGAGCCTCATCCGTCGTCGTCGCTGCGCCGTCTCGGCACGTCGACGGAATCGACCACCTCGGCCAGCACGCTCGGAACGGTGACTCCCCGCATCACGGCATCCGCGGTGAGCGAGACCCGATGGGCCATCACCGGCTCCACCAGGACCTTGACGTCTTCGGGGCTGACGAAGGATCGTCCGTCGGTGGCGGCGTACGCGCGGGCCACCCGCTGGAGCGACAGGATGCCGCGGGTGCTGACCCCGAGCCGGACATCGGGGTGCCGTCGGGTGGCGTCGGCGACCGCCACGATGTAGCCGCCGACGGCCGGCGCCACGTGCACCTGGTCGACTGCCGCCATCATCACTTGAACATCGGTGAGCGAGACCGCCGGGGGCGGCTCGGGGGTGGCCCGCCGCACGACGTCGTCGCGCAGGATGTCGAGCTCCGTGTCGGGATCGGCGTACCCGATGCTGACGCGCAGCGCGAACCGGTCGAGCTGCACATCGGGGAGCGGAAAGGTCCCGTGGAAGTCATGGGGGTTCTGGGTGGCGATGACGAAGAACGGGCGAGGCACTCGGCGACTCACGCCATCGGCGGTGACCTGGCGCTCCTCCATCACCTCGAGCAGCGCCGACTGCGTCTTGGGACTCGCCCGGTTGATCTCGTCGCCGATCACCACGTTGGCGAAGACCGGTCCCTCACGGAACGAGAATCGGGTGGTCTGGACGTCGAACACCATGACCCCGGTGATGTCGGCGGGCAACAGGTCAGGGGTGAACTGGATGCGCCGCCACGCGCCGGAGGTGGCCGACGCAATGGCCTTGGCCAGCGAGGTCTTGCCGGTGCCGGGGACATCCTCGATGAGCAGGTGACCTTCGGAGAGCAGGCAGCACAACGCCAGGCGGATCGCCTCGGGCTTTCCCCTGAGCACGCGTTCCACGCTGTTTTGCAGCAACTGATAGGTCTCGGCGAACTGCATCATCCCGCGGCATCTCCTGGCCATCCGCCGGTGGTCTCTGCAGACTACCGGCGAGGTGTGAGGCAGCCCCGCCGCGGGGAGTGAGAACTTCTTGAATCAGCGCCAGACGCCGACGAGGTCGACGATCACGTGCGCCGACGAATATCCCCAGGTGCACAGCTCGTCATCGCCGTCGAGCAGGGCGATCGCCGCGTTGGCGGCGGTCTGGCCGGCCTGGAAGTTCACGGTGGATGTGTCGGGAAGGGTGGCCGAGCACGGATGCACCGTGACGTAGCCCGATTCGGCCGGGTCGGTCACGGTCACGTTCACCATCGCAGCGACCGCATCGGGGGCGCCCCTGGTGTTGGCGGCCTTGACCGTGGCCGAGCCCGCCGATCGGAGGCGCAGGCCCGACGAGCCGGCATTCAGGCGACCGTCGTAGGAGCGGGTGTCGGCCAGCCGGATCGGGGCGAGCGGCGTATACGTCGTGGCCGCGGTGGGCGAGAGCTCGCCGGCCAGATCGACCAGCAGATCGGTGGAGGTCTCGGCCACCGTGAGGCAGACCTCCCCGGCCGCCGAGAGCGGCACGATGACCAGGTTGGGGCGATCCTCGCCGGCGGACAGGTTGAGGCTCGAGACCAGCGGGGCGTTGGCCAGGCACGGATGCACCGTCACGTAGCCGGTGCCATCGGGCCGGACCGCGGTGACGTTGAGCGCGACCGCCGTCGCCGTGCTGCTCACCCCGTTGCGACCGCGGATGGCGACCTTCAAGGTGGTTCCCGGCGTGCGCCGACCGCCAGGCGTCGAACGGGTGTCGGCCACCCGGGCGGGGGTCACCGGCCGGTAACCGGCGGAACCTCCGGGGACGAACGCGCCGAACACGTCGATGAGCACGTCGACCGCCGTCGACGCCACGACGCAGAACCCGCCGGTCGCGTCGAGCGGGACCACCGCGTGGTTGGGCACGATCCCACCGGCGGCGAAGTTCACCGTCGACACGTCGGGAGCCGTCGGCGTGCACGGGTAGGTGGTGAGGTAGCCCTCGGTATCGGGGCCGACAGCCGTCACGTTGACGGCGACCGCCGCGGCGCCGGCCGGAATGCCTCCGACCCCGGTGACCTGCAGCCGTACGGGCGTGTTGGCCACGAGCCGACGGGGCAGGCCGGTGCCCAGCCGGGAATCGGCCAGGCGGACCGGGGTGACCGCGGTGAACCTCGAAGCCGACGCGGTCGGTCGGGTGTCCGGGAGGGCGGCCGGTTGGGCGTTGCGCACCGCCGGATCGATCCGGAAGCTCCACTCGACGGTTCGTGATGCAGTGGCGACCCGCGCCGTGTAGTTCCCCGTGGCGAGCGGGTTGCGCGGGATCACGAACACCGCCTTGTCGCCCGTCAGGAGATCGCGAGCGAGCCCCGTGGTGTTGGCGGCGCTGACGATGCACACGGTCTGATCACCCGTGGGCCCGTTCAGCGTGGCCGACACGTTGGTCGGGCTCTCGGGCAGCATCGCGATCAGCGGGAGGCCCACGGTCTGCCCGCTCCAGCCGCACGTGTCACGCGGATCGGGGTACTCGGCGATGAACCGGTCGAGGGGCACGATCGAACCCTGCCCGGGGAACACCACCGGTTCGGTCACGGGCGTCGCGTGGTAGCCGGACAGGATGTCGAGTGCCGAAGCCGAGCGATAGCGAGCGCCCGCAGCATTGTCGTTGCGGCCGTAGCCGACGGTCTGCACACCGGGCCGCAGGATGCCGAGCGCATGGTACGGCGCCGTCATGAACAGCTCGACGAAGGCCCGATCGGTGGTGGAGCCGCCGGAGACGGCGACGTTGGAGTGGTTCCCGGCGCGGTCGCCCTCGGGCGTCCAGTGCGGTCCGCCGTCGACTTCGTCGTGCACCAGGACCTGGTTGCCGATCATGTAGCGGGCGTGGGCCGACGCGCCGGCGCTCAGCGCGGCGTCCTCGGTCACCGGCGAGAGTCCCGATTCGGTGCGGTAGAAGTTCACGGTCGACAGCCAGCTGGCCTCGCCGTAGAGGATCTGGCCAGCTGCCCCTGCCGGCGCTTCGTGCGACCCTGCGACGCCCACTGTGGCGATCGCCGACACCACCATCGCACCCACCGTGCGCAACCCACGTCCGATCGCCACCTTCACCTGCTCCCTCGCCGCTCCTGGGCTGCCGCCCCATCGGAGGAAGACGACGCCGCTGCGGGAGTCGGGTGACGATCACCGCGGTTCAGGTTCGGTTCGGAGTCCTACAAGCGAACGCGCCATCGGTGACTGGTGGGGAAGACGAGTTCTTGAGTCCCGCGCCCGCAGTGACTCGACCGATCACTCGAACAGCGCTTTGGCGATCCCTGTGTGGCAGCCCAGGTTGCCGTCGACCACCTGGGTGACTCCGACGTCGCCGCCGACCGAGACGAGCGTGTAGGCCTCCTTGCGGGTCAGGCCCCACTTCACCTCGATCAGCGTCAGCATGCGCTGCACCGACGACCGCATCGCATCACCGAGATCGGTCGAAAACCCGTGGGTGTACCAGTGGGTAGCCGTCTCGAGGACGGGCGCGTCGATCGGGAAGTCGTCGACGACAGAGACGGTCAGTTCGGCGTCGAGCGAGCACTCGATGGCGGTACCGCACACCTCGCCGTCGCCCTGGGCGAGGTGGGGGTCTCCGACGAACAGGTTGGCGCCTTCGACGAACACGGGAAAGTACATCGTGGCGCCGGGGCCCAGTCGCCAGTTGTCGACGTTCCCGCCCCAGACATCGGGCGGGATGCTGCTGACCTTGCCGGGATGGGCGGGCGCCACGCCCATCACCCCGAAGTGAGGGCGCACCGGTACCCGGACGTGGCGCGAGAACGGCGTGCGGTCGTCGGGACTCGGTTCGGTGATGAACCCGGGTCGGTCGTACACGGGCCGTCCGGTGAAGTCGTACCGGAACGCCGGGCGGGCGAAGGCCTCCGGGTCGGCGGGGTCCGACTCCTCCAGCTCCCAGATCGTGATCCACTCCTCCCCGAACGACGAGTACAGGGCGCCCCAGTTGGCGGCGATGGTGGACCCGTACCGGAAGCGGGGCGCGAGGGAGTCGACGGTGACGGCGATGGTGCCGCCCGGTGTGGCGCCGCGCACGGCGATGGGCCCGGTCATCACGTGGACGCCGGGTCCCCGGTCGGTGATGGCGTCCCAGACGGCGCTCACGCCGTCGTCCATCATCAGGTCGGGAGCGTCGCCCGAGTGATGGGTCAGGGCCTCCACGGCGACGGAGTCGCCGGACGCGACCTCCAGCACCGGGGCTTCGGCCGGATCGAAGTATCCCCAGAAGCAGGTGTCAGGGGTCGCGGGGAGATGATGGCGGGCGGTCACGCGGCGGGAAGCTACGCCGAGTCCGTTTCCGGCGTGTTGCGAGTTGGCGACCGGAATTCGAACAGGTGGCCGCATCGCTACGCTCCCGCTCGTGCAGCTGAGCCCGGGCGAAGTCGACAAGTTGCTCCTCTCGGTGGCGGCGATGTTGGCCCGCGAGCGGCGGGCACGGGGGCTGGTCCTGAACTACCCCGAGGCCGTGGCCCTGCTCAGTTCGTTCGTGATGGAAGGTGCCCGCGACGGCCGAACGGTCGGCGAGTTGATGCAGTCGGGCCGGGCCGTCCTCGCCCGCTCCGACGTGATGGAAGGAGTGGCCGAGTTGCTCCACGAGGTCCAGATCGAAGCGACGTTCCCCGACGGCACCAAGCTGGTCACCCTGCACCAGCCGATCCAGTGAGGGCGGGCCGATGATCCCCGGTGAGGTGATCGTCGGGGCGGGTCCCGACCACGAGCTCACACCCGGTCGCGAGCGGTTGACGGTGTTGGTCGAGAACTCCGGAGATCGCCCCGTGCAGGTCGGCTCGCACTTCCACTTCGCCCAGGTGAACGCCGCGCTCGTCTTCGACCGCGACGCCGCCCAGGGATTCCGGCTCGACGTCCCCGCCGGTACCGGTGTGCGGTTCGAGCCCGGCCTGGCCCGCGAGGTGCACCTCGTCCGTCTCGCCGGTGCCCGGGTCGTGCCGGGTCTGCAACGGCGGACGGCGTGAGGATCACACGGGCGCGTTACGCCTCGCTCTACGGCGCGACGGTCGGCGACCGGGTCCGGCTCGGCGACACCGATCTGTTCATCTCACCGACCGAGGACCTCACCGCTGTTGCCGGGTTCGGCGAGGAGGCGGTCTTCGGCGGGGGCAAGGTGATCCGCGAGTCGATGGGGCAGGCCACCTACTCCACCATCGACCTCGTGATCACCAACGTCCTCGTCCTCGATTGGTGGGGAGTGGTGAAGGCCGACGTGGGTGTGCGCGCCGGGCGAATCGTCGCCCTCGGCAAGGCCGGGAACCCCGACATCACCGACGGGGTGCACCCCGAGCTCGTCATCGGCCCCGGCACCGAGGTGCTCGCCGGCGAAGGCCGCATACTCACCGCCGGCGCGGTCGACTGCCATGTGCACCTGATCTGCCCACAGATCCTCGACGAGGCGCTCGCCAGCGGGATCACCACCATCGTCGGCGGTGGCACGGGTCCGGCCGAGGGAACCAAGGCCACCACCGTCACCCCGAGCCCGTGGTGGTTGGCCCGCATGCTCGAGGCCACTGATTCCTGGCCGATCAACGTGGCGTTGTTGGGCAAGGGCAACACCGTGAGCCAGGAGTCGCTCGAAGCGCAGGCCCGCGGCGGCGCCGCGGGCTACAAGCTGCACGAGGACTGGGGGACGACACCCGCCGTGATCGACGCAGCCTTGCGGGCCAGCGACCGGTGGGGCCTGCAGACAGCCATCCACACCGACACGCTCAACGAGGCCGGCTTCGTCGAGGACACCCTCGCGGCGATCGGCGGACGCGGGATCCACAGCTACCACACCGAGGGTGCGGGGGGCGGCCACGCCCCCGACATCATCACCATCGCGTCGTACGCCCATGTTCTGCCGAGTTCGACCAACCCCACTCGACCCCACACCATCAACACGCTCGCGGAGCACCTCGACATGCTGATGGTGTGCCACCACCTGAACCCCAAGGTTCCCGAGGACCTGGCGTTCGCCGAGTCGCGCATCCGCCCCTCGACCATCGCGGCGGAGGACTGGCTGCACGACATGGGCGCCATCTCGATCATCGGGTCGGACTCGCAGGCGATGGGGCGGGTCGGTGAGGTGATCACGCGCACGTTCCAGACCGCGCACGTGATGAAGGCCCGCCGCGGTGCCCTCGAGGGTGAACCGGTCGACGGGGCCGACAACCTGCGAGCCCGCCGCTACATCGCCAAGGTCACCATCTGCCCGGCCCAGACCCACGGGCTCGACGACGAGGTCGGTTCCGTCGAGCCGGGCAAACTGGCCGACCTGTGCCTCTGGGACCCGGCGTTCTTCGGCATCCGCCCGCACGTGGTGGTGAAGGGCGGCGTGATCGCCTGGGGCCAGATGGGCGACGCCAACGCCTCGATCCCCACCCCACAGCCGGTCTGGATGCGCCCGATGTTCGGCGCCTCGCTCGGCCCCCAGACCTCGGTCAGCTGGGTCGCACGTGCGGCGATCGAGGACGGGCTGGCCGACCGGCTGGCGGTGGACCGTCGCCTCGTGCCGGTGCGCAACATGCGGGGGTTGACCAAGGCCGATCTGCGCGAGAACGCCGCGCTCCCCGTGATCGAGGTCGACCCGCGCACGTTCGAGGTCCGCATCGACGGCATGATCGTGGTCGAGGATCCGGTGAGCGTGCTGCCCCTCGCCCAGCGTTACCGCCTGTTCTGATGCCCGCCAACGAGGTGCCGGCCGCGCGTCGAGCGCGAGGTCGGTCGTGAACGCGGTCGCCCTCTTGCTGGCCGACGGCCGCTGGCCGGGCGGCGGTTCGTCGCACTCGGGCGGGCTCGAAGCGGCGGTGGCGGCCGGCGCGGTTGCCGGGCTGGGCACGCTGGAGTCGTTCGTCGCCGGCCGGTTGAGCACCGTGGGCCTCGGCGAGGCGTGGGCAGCTGCTGCGGCGTGTGCGCTCGCCGGACACCCGGGCGGCGATCTCCGTGCCCTGGAACGCGAGTACGAGGCGCGCACGCCGTCACCGGCGCAACGAGCGGCAGGACGGAGCCTCGGGCGCGGCCTGCGGCGGGCCGCCGCTCGGTGCTGGGCGACCGTCGGAGACTGCCCGGTCGAGCAGTACCCACTCGTGCTCGGCGTGGTCGCCGCCGCGGCTGGGCTGCCCCCCGCCGACGCCGCTCGCCTGGCGGTCCACCACGCCCTGTTCGGACCGCTCAACGCGGCTCCCAAGCTGTTCGCCATCGACATGGCCGACGTGTGCGCGGTGGCCGTTCGCCTCGCCCCGTTGGCCGACGCAGTCGTGGCGGAAGCACTCGACACCCTCGACCGCAACGATCCGCCCGCCTGGTCCGCGCCCCTCCTCGAGGAGCGCGCCGAGGCCCATGCCCGCTGGGAGGTGAGGCTCTTTGCCTCATGACGACAGCCCCGCCGCCGGAGGTCACTCGCCGGCCGAAGACCACCACGACGACCGTGCTCACCTGCATCCCCACGACCACCGCCACGAACTGGTCGACGCGGAGCCGGTGCCGTTCGCCGGGCGGCCCGTCGGCCGAGCGCTGCGCGTGGGAATCGGCGGACCGGTCGGTTCGGGCAAGACGGCCCTCGTGGTGGCCCTGTGCACCACCTTGCAGCAGCGACATTCCGTCGCCGTGGTCACCAACGACATCTACACCCGGGAAGACGCCGAGTTCGTGCGGCGGTCCGGCGTGATCGCCGAAGATCGCATCGTCGCGGTGGAGACCGGCTGCTGCCCGCACACCGCCATCCGTGACGACATCGCGGCCAACCTCGATGCCATCGAGGAACTGGAGCGTCGCCACGAAGCCATCGACGTGGTGCTCCTGGAATCGGGGGGCGACAACCTGACCGCGACGTTCAGCCCCGCCCTGGTCGACGTGCAGCTGTTCGTGATCGACGTCGCAGGCGGCGACAAGGTGCCCCGCAAGGGTGGTCCGGGGATCACCCGGTCCGATCTCCTCGTCGTCAACAAGACCGACCTGGCCGCGTTGGTGCACGCCGATCTCGGGATCATGGCACGTGACGCGGCGGCCAAGCGCGGCGATCGCGAGACCGTCTTCGTGTCGCTCGTCGAGGATCCCGGTGCCACCGCGGTGGCGGCGTTCGTGGAGCGCCACCTCTGAAGGCCCACCTCCGGGTGGTGATGGCACCCGATCGGCTGATCGAGCTCTGTGGCGCCCCACCGCTCAGTGCCAAGCTCCTTTCCGGGGCGAGCGGACCCGAACTGGTCATCGTGTCGTCTGCGGCGTCGCTGCTGGAGGGTGACGAGTTGTCGATCGAGGTCGTCCTGCTCCCCGGTGCCCGGCTCACCGTGACCTCGGCCGCCGCCCAGATGGCGTTCCCGTGCCTGCACGGCGGACGCACGGCGCTCGGCGTGCGCGCGCGTCCGTTGGCGCGGGTGCCGTGTTGGTCTGGCGACCTGAGCCGACGATCATCTGCGCCGGCGCCGATCACCACGCCCGCACGGAGGTGACGCTCGACCGCGGCGCGTCGGTGCTGTGGTGCGACGAGGTACTGCTCGGCCGGACGGGCGAGGACCACCGAGCTGCCCGCCTCACCACGCGCACCTCGTTCGACCGGGAGGGCGAGCCAGTGGTGCGAGACGGCCTGCGCACCCACGCGGCCGGAGCGTTCGGCGCCGCCGTGCTCGGACACGCGCGCTACCTGGCGACCATCGTGGAACTGGGCGGCGACGTACTCGCCGCCACCGACCCTCCCGCCATGGAACTCGCCGCGGGCGGCCGGATGTTCCGCGTCGCGGCCCCGACCGCGGGCGCCGCCCGCACCGCCGTCCTGGCCCGATTGGCAGTCGATCCGAGTGAACCGCTGCGGTGATCCGTTGCCGGGTGCCCGGGCGTCAGGTCGGCGCGGTCCCCTTCAACAGCGCGGTGAACCGCCGGCGCCATTCGACGCCGCACCGGTCGGCCTGCACGCTGACGGTGGCCTGCTGCTCGAACGGCAGGACCCCGTGTACCCGTTCCAACATCTGCTTGTCCTCGGCGCCGATCGCCCGGTCGAAGGCCACGACCTCCTCGGCCGACACCGAGAAGTCGTCGTTGCGCCACACCACGAACGTGAAGTAGCTGTTGACATCATCGACCGGTGTCGACAGCAGCAGCAGGGTGTGGTTCAGCCCGGTCTCGTACTCGATGGTGCTGCGGCACGTGAACGGCAGGGAGAACCCGCTCGTCATCTTCCGGGTGAGCACCTTGGCGGTCAGCCCGGTGGTGGTGGTACCGATCCCGGAGTTGTTGACCTCGACCTCGTAGGCGTAGCCGTGGAACCACTCGTCGAGCTCGCTCATCTCGATCTTGGGGACGAGGGTGGATTGCGCCCGGCCGAAGGTCCCGGTGTGCACGTACGGGAAGTGCGAGATGTCGAGGAAGTTGTCGACCATGCGCGTGGACGAAGTGGCCCACGGCTCCACCGGGTTGTTGATCCGTCGGAAGCGGGGGTCGGTGTCCTCGATGATCTCGGGGATGCCGGCCACAGGCTCGCCCGGGCAGATCCAGACCAGGCCGTAGCGGTCGGCGACGTGGACCGCCGCCAGATGAGCCTTGGGCGGGGCCGGCACGTCGGGCGGGTTGCTCGGCACGGCGACACAGCGACCGCCGGGCTCGAACCGCCATCCGTGGTACGGGCACTCGAGGCAACCCCGCTCATCGACCCGACCCGGGGACAGCGGCGACTCACGATGGGTGCAGCGGTCGGCGGCGCCGGTGAGCTCGCCTGCCGTCCCGCGCCACACGACGTAATCGCGCCCCAGGAGCGTGACCGGGAGCGGTCCGGGGGAAACGTCGGCGCTGCGGGCGACTGCGTACCAGTAGCCCTGCAACACCGGGTTCGAGGCGAACACGGCGGTGGAGGAGTCAGCCATCGCTCCGCATGGTACGGCGCGCGACGATGCAGGGATGCCCGAACTGTTGCTCGTCGGTGAATCGTTGATCACGATGGACCCGAGCCGGCGCATCATTGCGGACGGCGCGGTCCTCGTGCGCGACGGCGTGATCGCCGGGGTCGGGAAGGCCGCCGACCTGCGCGCCAACCACCCCGCAGCCGAGGTGTTGGGCGACGAGCGCAGCGTCGTGCACCCAGGGATCCTCAACGGCCATCTGCACCTCACCGTCGACCGGTTGCTCCGCTCGGCGATCCCCGACGAGCTGCCGCCCGGCGACTCGATCTTCGCCTGGGCCGTGCCCGCCCACGCGCACGTGACGGCCGACGACGACGAGGTGTCGGCCCTCCTCGCTGGGTGCGATGCCCTGCGCAATGGCGTCACCACCGTCCTCGACGCGGGCACGGTGGCCCATGTCGCCTCGGTCGCCCGTGCCCTCACCACCGTTGGGCTCCACGGTTTCGTGGGCACGTGGGGCTGGGATGCCGACGGAGTGCCCTTCGGGGGTACCCCCTCCGACGTGCTCGATCGCCAGCGGGCCGTGCTCGACCACTGGCCGTCGGACAACCCGCGCGCGTCGGTTCGGGGCGCCGTCACCATGGTCGGCCACGATCTCGTGAGCGACGAGCTCTTGGCCGCCGGTGTCGCCCTGGCCGCCGAACGGTCGACGCTGTGCACCTTCCACATCTCCCCGCACGGTCGCGATGCCGAGGCGTATCTGGCCCGCACCGGCGTGCGGCCGCTCGTCCACTTCGAGCGGATCGGCGCGCTCGGGCCGCACGTCGTGCTCGGCCATGCCGTGCACCTCGACGACGACGAGGTCGACGTGGTGCTCCGGACCCGCACGGTGATCGCCAGCTGTCCGCTCGCCTATCTGCGGCTCGGTCAGGGGTTCGCGCCGGCCAACCGTCACGTCGAGATCTGGCGCCGCGGCGGTCGGCTCCTGCTCGGCACCGACAGCGAGAACGCAGGGGATTCCCTCGACGTGTTGCGGGCCGCGTCGGTCTTCGCCGGCCTGGCCAAGGACGTGCCCATGGACCCGACGGTGTTCGGCGCCCACGATGCGCTCGAGCTCGTCACGATCAAGGCGGCCGAGGCACTCGGCGTGGGCGCGATCACCGGGTCGATCGAGGTGGGCAAGCGGGCCGACCTCGTGGTCCACGACACGGCCAATCCCTCGTGGCAGCCGATGAGCCCCGATCCCGTGCTGCCCCTGGTGTGGTCGGCCCAGGGCACCACGACCCGCCACGTCGTGACCGGTGGCCGGATCGTCGTGCGTGACGGCCGGAGCACGATGGTCGACGAAGACGAGCTCTACGAACGGGCGCGTGTTGCGGGCGCCGGGCTCGCCCGCCGGGCCGGGCTGCCGGTCGGTGCACGGTGGCCGTTGGTCTGACCATCAGACCGAGGCGTCCCGTTCGGTGGGTTAGTGTCGGACCGCAACAGCCGTGTCGCCCCTGGGCGAATTCGTGGAGGTGCCACGTGGGATACCCCAACACATACATCTTCGTCGACCTTCCCTCCACGGACCCGGCGGCGACCGCGGCGTTCTACGCGGCGGTGTTCGGGTGGGAGGTCGAGGGCCGTCCGCAGGATCTGTTCCACCGCGCCGTCCCCGGCGATGAGTTCCTCGTCGACGGCAAGCCGTCCGGCGTGGGCAACCTGCACCTCGGGATCTACAACGTGAACGACGGGCGGCCGAACCCGGTCGGGTACCCCGACGCAGACCTGGCGGTGGGCCGAGGCGTGCGGGTGTACATCCTCGTGAGCGACGACGACAGCGAGGACGCCATCCTGGAGCGGGCCGAGCAGCACGGCGCCACCATCCTCTGGCGCCACCACTACTGGGGCGAGTTCAACGGCTTCAACGGTGCCTTCAAGGACCCGTGGGGCAACGAGATCGTGTTGTGGACCAAGGGCGGCGACGACCCCCAGATCCCGGAGGGATACACCCGTGGGTGAGACCTACACGGCCGGTCCGAAGGGACCGCGTTGGACCCACATCGCGCTGCCGAGCCATGACATCGACGCATCGATCGCGTGGTACGAGGAGCACACACCGCTGCGCCTGCTCGACCGGCGCGAAGACGCCGACGGCTTCGGTGCGTGGCTCGGGTTCCCTGAAGCCACCGAGAACCCGTTCGTCTTGGTGCTGGTCAGCTTTTTCCGCGACCAGCCCAAGGGCCCGCAGCCGATCATGGCCCCGTTCGCCCACATCGGCATCGAGGTGCCCGACAAGGCCGACGTCGACGAAGCAGCCGCTCGGGCCGAGCGCGAGGGGTGCCTGCACTGGCCGCCCACGCAGATGCCGGCGCCCATCGGTTACATCTGCGCCATCAACGACCCCGACGGCAACGTGATCGAGATCTCGTGGGACCAGGGCGTGTACGCCAAGGCGCGCGAGGTCTGGGGCTGAGCGCCACCGACATCGCCCGCGGCTACCTCGACGCGTTCGCAACCGGCGACCCCGACGCGGTGGCCGCCTTCGTCGCCGACGACTTCGTCAACGAGCACACCGCGGCGCTCGGCTCGGGATGCGCCGGGATCGACGAGTACCGCCGCCGGCTCCCCGGGTTCCTGGCGTCGATGCCACAGCTCCGCTACGAGATCGAGGACGTCATCGCCGACGGCGACCGGGTCTGCGCGGCCTACACCCTGCACGCCGTCGTGAACGAGCGGCCGATCGCGGTGCGCGGCATGATGCGCTTCGACATCGCCGGCGACCGCATCGCCCGACGCGTCGACTACTGGGACAGCCTCGTGTTCCAGCGCCAGGCCGGACTCGCATGAGCTTCCAGCGTCGGCGCCTCGGACCCACCGGGCTCGAGGTCGGCACGCTGGCGCTCGGCACGATGATGTTCGGCTCGTGGGGCAACCCCGACGAGGCCGCTTGCCATCGCATGGTGCACACCGCGCTCGATGCCGGCATCGACCTGTTCGACACCGCCGACATGTACGACGGGGGTGTCTCGGAGGAGATCCTCGGGCGGGCCCTCGGTGCGCGCCGGTCGGAGGTCGTGGTGGCCACCAAGGTGGGCAACCCGATGAGTGACGATCCCGCGGAACGGGGATTGTCGGCGAGATGGATCCGCGCCGAGTGCGAGGCCAGCCTCCGCCGCCTCGGCACCGACCACATCGACCTCTACCAGTTGCACCGGCCCGACCCGACGACGCCGGTCGTCGAGACGGTCGCGGTGCTCGAGGAGCTCGTACGGGCCGGCAAGGTCGGAGCGGTCGGCACCTCGACGTTCTCGGCCGAGCAGCTCGAGGAGTTCCACGCGCTGGCCGGCTCAGGGCTCACCATCGCGACCGAGCAACCCCCGTACTCGGTCTTCGTGCGCAGCATCGAGCACGAGGTGCTGCCGACGTGCCGGCGCTTCGGGATGGGGGTGCTCGTCTGGGCCCCGCTCAACGGCGGCTGGCTCACGGGCAAGTACCGGCACGATGCACCGGCCGCCGACTCCCGGGCCGTCCGCCAGCCCGAGCACTTCGATCATCGCGACGTCGAGATCCGGCAGCGCAAGCACGATCTGGTCGAGGCCCTGGCAAGGATCGCCGACAGCGCAGGCATCACCCTCACGCAGCTGGCCCTGGGCTTCGTGCTCGCGGATCCCACCGTGACCTGCGCCCTGATCGGCCCGCGCACGCCCGAGCAGCTCGACGACCTGCTCGCCGCCGGGCAGGTGGCCCTCGGCGCCGACGTCCTCGCCGCCATCGACGACCTCGTCCCCCCCGGCACCGACATCAACCCCGCGTTCTGATCGCGTTTCGGCCGCGGGTGGGGTGCACCAAACGCACCAGGAATCCTCGGCGGCATCACCACGTGGGGTATTTGGCTTTGTCGGGCAGGCCGCTGCGGGCCGTGATCGACTCCCCCATGCGCTGCGACTCGGCCCAGAGCCGCTCCTCGTCGACGGTGGTGCAGTGGCCGTCCTCGACCACCACTGCGCCGTCGACGATCACCGTGTGGACGCCCCTGCCATCGGCCGACCACACCAGTTGGTTCATGACGTTCAACAGCGGTCGCCACTCGGGCCGGTCGGTGTCGTGCAGCACGAGATCGGCACGCTTGGCGACCTCGAGCGACCCGATGCTGTCGCTCAACTGCATCGTCGCTGCCCCGCCCAAGGTCGCCATCTCGAACGCCTTCTCGGCCGGGAACATCTGTGGATCGGTTCGGGCGTCCTTGAACAGGCCGGCCACGAGGTACGTGGCACGCATGAGATCCGAGTAGTTCGAGGCGTTGTTGCCATCGGTCCCGATGGACACGTTGATGCCGCGCTGGACCATCTCGGGGAACTTCCCGACCTGGGTGATCCCGTAGCTGACCTTCAGGGCGGTCGTTGGGCAGTGGGCCACGTGGACGCCCGAGGAGGCCATGATCGCCAGCTCGGTGTCGTCGATCCGCACGCAGTGCGTCATCGCCACGTTGGTGTCGAGCACGCCGATCTCGGCCAGGTGCACCATGGGGCGTTGCCCGAACGTCTCGATGAAGCCATCCGGGTCGAGCTGGGCCGGTGACATGTGGAACGACATGCCCACCCCGTGGGCATCGGCGAGCTCTTTGGCCGCCTTCCAGAGCGGGTCGGAGCACGTGGTGTGGCCGACGAGCGTCGACCACGCTCCGATCCGACCACCGGCGTGGGAGCGATGGACGTCGAGTTGCCGTTCGAGATGAGCGATGGCCGCGTCGGTCGACTGGCGGTACACCGCCGGCTCCGGGGGGAGGTCCCACACCCAGCGGCCGACGCGAGCGCGGATCCCGATCTCGATCAGCCCGTCGACCACCTCGTCGAGAAAGCGGATCGTGCCCGCTTCGAGGAAGGTGGTCGTGCCCGAGCGCAGCATCTCGACCGCCGCCAACTGTCCCGAGACGCGCTCCTCGGCAGCGTCGAACACCGAGTACAGCGGGCACAGCCACTCGAACACGTTCTCGACGAACGGCGTGTCGTCGGGGACGTACCCACGCGTCAATGGTTCACCGGTGATGTGGATGTGGGTGTTCACCAATCCGGGAGTGACGACGAAGCGGTCACCCCCGATCCGCCGGGCCGCTTCGAACCTCGCCTCGAGTTCGACGGTCTTGCCCACGGCCACGATCTCGGTGCCGCGTATCGCCACCGCGCCGTCTCGGATGATGTCGCGATCCGCGTTCATCGTCACCACGTACCAGCCGTGGACGAGCAGGTCGATCGGTTCGCGGATCACGGTTCAAGGCCTCCTGAGGTGGTGACTGGTTTGTCGGCGACGTACACCTGGTTGAATGCGATGGGCTCGAGCAACCGGACAGCGGCGAAGCCGGCGTCGCGCAGCCATCCGCTCACCTGGGCGTGGGTGATCTGGCCGCCCCGTTCGGTGTTCGCCAGCATGGTCATGCCCATCTGCACTCCGAACGGGTTGAACTTGCGATCGTTGTCGGCGAAGTAGTCGGCAATCACGACGTGACCGCCGGGCCGCAGCGAGGTGAACGCCCGCCCGATGAGCGCCTGGCTACGCATCGACCCCTCGGTGCGGAGCAGGTGCCCGAGGATCACCACGTCGTACTCGCCTGGTTCGGCCGGCAACCCGTGGACGTCGCCGGGGCGGAGCTCGGCCCGGTCGGAGAGGCCCCGCTCGGCGAGCGTGGCCGCAGCCAGTTCGATGACCCCCGGCAGGTCGTTCACGACGGCGGTGGAACCCGGCGACATCTCGAGCACACCGATGGCCCACGGCGCCCGCCCGGCACCGAGATCGAGCACGCGGAGTCCGGGGCGGCGGGCCCACCCGACGCGCAGCCCGAGGCGGCTCGCACATCGGAGCTGGGTCGGGAAGGTCGCCTGCACGAGCGGGCCGTAGAAGGCCTGGGCGTCGAGCTCGATCGGCGCAGCGGGCCGACCGGTGCGGATGGTGTCGGCCAGTCGCTCCCAGTTGGCGAGCGGGCCGGGAGCGACCCGCACCAGCGATGCCATCGATGCCGGACCATCGGTGCACAGATACCGCTCCGCCGTCTCGGTGAGCTCGTAGACATCGTCGATCTGATCGACGAATCCGAACGTGACGAGGGTGTCGAGCAGGTGCTGCACCGGGATGGTGGCGGCACTCACTCGCTCGGCGACCTGGCCGGCCGAAGCGGGCCCGGCCGCCTGCAGGGCGTCGAACACGCCGAGCTCCACGGCGGCCACGAGCGTCCAGTACGACCCGACCCCTTGGATGATGCCCCAGACGGGTCCCGACGGTGGCGGCTTGTGGTCGCGCCACGGCCGGCCGGCGTGCGCCATCGTGTGCGACTTCTTCAGCTCCGGATACGGAGAGTCGGCCATGGGGCGATCAGGGTTCCAGGAGGATCTTGCCGAAGACATCGCCGCGGAGGAGCTGTTCCTGCGCGTCGCCCGCACTCGCCAACGGGTACACACCCGCGATCGGCGCGCTGAACGAACCTGAGGTGAACACCTTCCATGCCGCCGGGAACTCCTCGTACCGATAGGGGTCGCTGCCGTGAATGCTGATCCCCATGTGGAACATGAACCCGAGCGACGGGATCGTCGCGGCGTCGCCGCTCGTGTTCCCGCAGTTGATCAACCGCCCACGCGGCTTCAGGGCGAACATGGAAGGTGCCCAGAGCGCCGCCCCGACGTGGTCGAACACCATGTCGACACCAGGCCCGCCCGTCACCTCGTGCGCCCATCCAGCGACGTCACCGGTGCGGTTGTTGAGCACGTGGTCGGCCCCGATCGCGGTGGCCTTGGTGAGCTTCTCCTCGCTCCCGGCGGTCGCGAGCACAGTGGCACCCGCGGTCTTGGCGAGCTGGATGGCGGCCACGCTCACCCCGCTGCCGGCCGCGTGGATCATCACGGTCTCGCCGGCTCGCAGGCCGCCGACGGTGAAGAGCGAGTGCCACGCCGTCAGCCACGCTGTCGGGAAGGTGCTCGCAGTGTGCCAATCCATCGCGTCGGGGATCCGGTGCACGTGGGTCTCGGGCGCCAGGCACAGCTCGGCATAGCCGCCATCGGCGTTGGCGCCGATCACACCGAGCTCCCCATACAGATCGCCGCGACCGGCGAGCAGTGATCCGTCGGGCACCTCGGTCAGCGAGGGATCGACCACGACGCGGTCACCGACGGCGACGGTCGACACCGCGCTCCCGACCGCCGTCACCTCGCCGGCGATGTCCATGCCGGCGATGTGCGGGAACGTGAAGCCGGGAAGGTGATACCAGCCGTTGCGCTGGACCACGTCGAGGTGGTTCAGCGCTGCGGCGCGAACTGCGACCACGACGTCGCGGTCACCGGGCTCGGGGTCGGGGACCGACTCGTATCGCAGCACCTCGGCCCCGCCACAAGTGTCGTAGATGACCGCTTTCACGTGAGACCTCGTTCGAAGGGTTGGGCCAACGCTCCCGGCTGGCGGGTGCGATGGGCGAAGATCGCGGTGGCGGCGAGAGCCACCAGGTAGGGCAGGGCGGCGGTCAGCTGGGCGTTCACCTTGTGACCGAGCAGCGGCAGCGCGACCTGGAAGGCGTAGAAGTAGCCGAACACGAAACAACCGGCGATCGTGCCGCGCAGGGTCCAGCCACCGAAGATCACCGCGGCGATGGCCACGATGCCTCGCAGGCCGACATTGCCCTCGTCGAAGCCGACGATGCCGATCTGACCGAGTACGAGCACGCCGCCGCCGAGTCCGGCGCACCCACCTGCCACGAGCACCGCTTGACGTCGCCGGTGGTTGACGTGGACGCCCGACACGTCGGCGGCCTGCGGCGCCTCGCCGGCGGCGCGGATCTCGAGTCCCCATCGGGTCCGGAACACGGCCCACCACGCACCGGCGACGATCGGGATGATCAGGTACAGCGGCCATGGCTGGGCGAAGAGTGCCCGTCCGATCCACGGGATGTCGGACAGTCCTGGGATCGCCCATGCACCGGCCACGGTCGTGGTGGGTTCGAACTGGCCATCGAGGAACAGGGCGAGTCCGAGGAGCAGCACGTTCAAGGTGAGGCCCACCACGAACTGATCGATGGTCCACCGGTGACTCAGGTTGGCCTGCACCCAGGCGACCACGACCCCGGCGACAGAACCCCCGACCAGGCCGAGGGCAGTGCTGCCGGTCTTGTCGTACAGCACACCACCGGTGAACGCGCCGCCGACCATCATCGCCTGTAGCGAGATGTTGAGCGTGCCGGCCCGTTCAGCCACCCACTCCCCCACAGCGGCGAAGGCGAGCACCACGGCGAAACGCACGACGCTCTCGTACATGGTCGCGCTCGACAACACGTCGAGGATCAGATCCATCACGCCACGTCCTCGGTCGGCCGGCGCCGTGCGCGCAGGAGGTCGAGACCGGCCGGTAGCAGCAGGGCCAGCACGAGAAGGCCGCGCACCACGTCGACGATCTCGCGCTCCACCCCGGTGGCGGCCAGAAAGCCCGACCCGGTGCGCAGCATGCCGAACACGACCGCCACGGGAATGGCGGCCACCGGCCGGTTCCGGGCCACGAGCGCCACCAGCAGCCCCTCCCAGCCCACGTTGTTGGCGAAGCCGGGGGTGTAGCGGTAGTTCGCCGTCCCGCCGGTGAGCATCAGCGTGCCGGCGAGCCCGGCCATGCCACCACCGATGAGCAAGGCCGTGGAGCCGACGACGACGGCCGAGACGCCGGCCCGCTGCGACGTACGGGCGTTGGCGCCGACCATCCGGACCCGGAAGCCCCAGACCGTGCGGTGCAGCACCACGGCGACGACCGCCACGAGCACGACCGCGATCAGCACGGAGATCGGGAACTGGTTACCGAAGACTCGGATCGTCGGCAGGCGGGTGTCGGCGGCGAGCTGCCCGCTCGACAGCGTCCGGTTCGGGCGGTTCTCGCTGCGATCGAGGAGGAGGAACTGCCGCGTGAGGGCGTAGCCCGTGAGCTGCGCGGCGATGAACACGAACAGCAGGCTCGAGATCACCTCGGGCACCTTGCGCCAATACCGCAGCACTGCGGCCAATCCAGCCCAGCAGGCGCCGCCGAGGGCACCGACGACGAGCGCCACGACCATGGCCACCGGGCCGCTCGTCCGGGTCGCCACGAAGGCGGCGCACGCCGCCCCGACGAGCAGTTGGCCTTCTTGGCCGATGTTGACCAAACCGGCCCGAGACGAGATGATCGCCCCGAGCGCCACGATCAACAACGGGGCCGATTCGGTGAGGGTGTTCCCCCATCGCCCCGGGTTCCGGACGCTGCCGTCGAGCAGGGCGGAGACGACCTGGCGCCACGGGCCACCGGTGATCGCCACCAGCAACGCGGCGATCGCCAGGGCCAGCACGATGAAGCCCGCGTAGGCGGCGACGGTGATGACGGTGTGGCGCCGGGCAACGGAGATCGGCGCGGTCATGCCGCCACCCCACCCAGGAGCAGGCCGAGCCGCTCGGGCGTGGCCTCGGCCCGGTCGAGCTGACCGATCGCCCGACCCCGCGACAGCACGAGGATGCGGTCGGCGAGGTCGAGGATCTCCTCGAGCTCGGTCGAGATGAGCAAGACCGCGATGCCCTCGCCGGCGGCACGGCGCAGTCGTTCACTCATGTACTCGATGGCGCCGACGTCGAGCCCGCGTGTGGGTTGCGCGGCCACGAGCACCGACGGGCGGTGACTGAGCTCGCGTGCGAGCACGACCCGTTGCTGGTTGCCGCCCGACAGGCTCCAGAGCGGGGCATCAGGACCGGCCGCTTGGATCTCGAACTCCTCCATCAGCCCGACGGCGAGCGCTCGCATGCGCTGGTGATCGAGCAGCCCGCTCCGGGCGACCGTGCCGGGGCGATCGAGGATGAGGTTCTCGGCCACCGACATGGTGAGCACACATCCGGAGTCGTGTCGGTCCTCGGGGATCACGGCGATGCCGGCCCGGGCCATCGCCCCAGCACGCCCGGCCGCGACGGCCGAACCGTTCACGAGCACCTGGCCGCCGTCGAGGTGCAGCAGGCTCGACAGCAGGTCACCGAGCTCTCGCTGGCCGTTCCCCTCGACGCCTGCCACGCCGAGGATCTCCCCCGCCCGCAGCTCCAGGTCGAGGCGGTCCAGACGGGCCACACCGTCGGTCTTCACCGTGATGCCCCTGAGTTCGAGCATCACCGGTCCGACCTCGCGTGCCTCACCACGTGGGGCAGCGACGAGTTCGTCGATGACCCCGAGGGCGGCGGCCTCGCCCCGGAGTGACACCTCGCGTCCGACCATGGCCTTGGCGAGATCGGCGGGGCGGGTAGCGGTCGTCGGGTAGTGATCGACGACGCGCCCTTGTCGCATGATCGTCACCACGTCGGTGGCGTGCAGGATCTCGGCCAGCTTGTGGCTGACGAGGGCCACAGCGCGGTGCTCCCGCGTGACGATCTCACGCAGTGTCGTGAACAGCTGCTCGCTCTCGGCCGGTGTGAGCACCGACGTCGGCTCGTCGAGCACCACCACGCGGGGATCCCGGCGGAGGCACTTGATCAACTCCACCCGTTGGCGCAGGCCGGCCGACAAGTCGCCCACGCAGGCGTCCGGGTCGATGGTCAGACCGTAACGATCGCCGATCTCGCCGACCAGATCACGGGCCCGCTGCCGGTCGAACCGGGCCCGTTCGCCGAGCAACACGTTCTCCCACACGGTCAAGGGATCGACGAGGCTGAAGTGCTGATGCACCATGCCGATCCCCAGTGCGGCGGCTGCCTGCGGATCGTCGATCCGCATGGTTCGCCCGAAGAGCTGGATGTCGCCTTCGTCGGGTTGCACCAACCCGATGAGGACCTTCATCAAGGTCGACTTGCCGGCACCGTTCTCACCGAGCACGCCGTGGATCTGCCCGGCCTCCAACGCGAGGTTGACACCGGAGCAGGCCACGACCGAGCCGTAGTGCTTGGTGATCCCGCGCAGCCTCACCAGCGGTACGGGCACGGGCTCCTTCGGTTGTTCGCTCATCAGCTCCTCGAATCGATCTGCACCGCAGCGAACCCCACCGGACCGGCCTACCGGGGGAGCGCGCGTGCGCTCCCCCGGCCGGCTACCGGTCACCCCGCGGCGTAGGCCGTGCCCTTGATCTCACCGAACTGAGCGGCGAGATCCCCGCTCGCGATGGTCGCGTAGGCCGCATCCATCGCAGTGGTCTGCTCCGGGGTCGGATCGCAGATGACCGCGCCGGGCTCCGGGTCGACGCCCACTCGGAACACCCGGACATCACCCTCCTTGAAGCTCCCGTCGGTGATCTCCGCGAGGATCGGGTCGAGGTAGTCGCCGGCGTCGAACCGCACGGCGATCTGATAGTCGAGGTCGCTGCGCTCGCACACCGACGACGAACCGGCCGACATCGTGATCACCCCGGCCTCGTTGGCCAGCTTCACGATGGCCTCGTGAGCGCCGCCGAGATACGGGAACACGGCGCCGATGCCCTGGGCGAGCGCGGCGTTGAATGCCTCGGTCGCGCCGGCCGTATTGTCGAAATCGAACGGGAACGAACCGGTGGGGACGTAGCTCACTGCGTAGGCCGGGTCGACGGACTTCAAGCCGAGCTCGTACGACATGTAGAACTCCTTCTCGAAGCCGAGGTCGCAGCAGCCCAAGAAGGCGACCGTCGGCGGGGCGTCGGCGTCCTTCATCAGGAGTGCGGTGGCCACACCCGCGGAGTAGCCGATCTCGGACCCGTCGTCCTGGCTCTGGGCCAGACCCGGTGTCTCCGGGAAGCCGGCGCCACAGTTGCAGTACCAGAAGATGTCGGCGTACTGCTCGGTGAGATCGGCCAACGGGTCGGCGATCTCGCTGGCTCCGACCGTGATGACGTCGACTCCTTGCTCGGCCAGGTTGGCGAGCTCGGTCGCGGCGTCCTCGGCCGTGATGTTGTCGACGATGATCGGGGCTTCGAAGCCGTTCGCGGCCGAGAACTCCTCGACCTTGTCGACGAGCGCCTGGTAGTAGGCGCCGTCGTCACGCGGACCGGCGGCCGCGATGCCGAAGACGACCTTGCCGTCGCCGTTGGTGTCGAGGGTGCTTCCCTCGACCGGCGCTTCGGTGTCGGCCGGTTCCTCGGCGGTCGTGGTGTCGGCCGGCTCCTCGACCGCTGCCGAGGTTTCGGCCGGTTCCGCGGTGGTGTCCTCGGTCGCCGCCTCAGTGGTCGTCGCGTCCTCGGCGTCGTCGCTGCCACATGCAGCAAGGACGAGGCTGGCCGCGGCGAGCACCGAGAGACCGATTCGGTTTCCTCGTTTCATGGTTCTCCCCCTGGTAGGTCATCCCCGCGCTGCGGAGATCTGGTGGTGTTCGCTGCGGATGTCGCAGCGACCGTTCCCGCTCGGGTGCGGGAGGCGGATGGGAACGGCGCGTTCGCCGCATCGGGATCGCTGGTCGGCCACGCCGCCCGGTAGCGCTGGACGAGCCAGCGGTTGAACTGCACGTGGCTCTCTTCCTGCCACGAGTACCGGCCACGGGCGGCGAAGCGCGACCGCATGCCGCGCTGCACCTTGGTGGTCGCATCTTGGTCCTGTTGGACGAACACCTGCACGCCGGCGTCGCTCATTCGGAACAAGTGGTCGAACATCGGATGGTCCAGCGCACTCGGATGGAAGAGATAGCCGATCTCGATGTCGATGGTGTGAACGGTCTTGGGCCGCACGATGAAGAAGAACGCTTGGTCGGGTGCGGTACCGAAGCACAGGGTCGGCGGGATCAACGCGAAGGTCGATCGCCAGCGTTCCTCCTCGGTGAGGTTCGGGAAGACCGGCATCAACGCCTTCGTGGTGGCGTTGAAGCCGCCGTCGATGTGCGTGTAGCCGTTGGTCCGGAACATCACGTTGGACGGCGTCGTCCCACGGCACCGGGAACGCGGCCATGTCGCTCGGGCAGAAGTCCTGGATCGTGTGGTGCAGCCGGTTGGCGTGGTAGCCGTCGTTGAAGTTCTCGAACATGACCTTCCAGTTCCACGGAAGATCGGTGAGCGTGAACGTGCCTGGGCACACCGTGTTGTCGAGGTCGTAGTTGGTGAGGAACGGCTCGTACCGGGCCAGCGTCGGGGCGAGCGGCGCGGCGGCGGGATCGAAGTTGACGAACACGAAGCCCTGCCACAGCTCGGTGCGGAGCGCCGGGAGCGGGAAGTCCTTCTTGTCGAACCCGGTCGTGCGTTCCATGGCCGGGGCACCGAGGAGCCGGCCGTCGAGCCCGAAGCTCCAATGGTGATAGGGGCAGGTGAACTTGGAGCAGTTGCCAGGAGCATCGACCAGTTGCATGCCGCGGTGCTGACAGATCGCCGAGAACACCCGGATCTCGGTGTCCTTGCCGCGCGCGACGATCACCGGCTCGTCGTTGACGGTGACGGAGAGGTAGTCGCCGACGTTCGGGATCTGCGACGTGCGACCGACGCACAACCACTCACGATCGAACAGCGCCCGCTTCTCGAACTCGAGGAACTCCTCGCTCGTGTACAGCGCGGGTGGCAGGGTCTCGGCATCGGCCACCTCGAGGACCGAGGAATCGAGCGACCGTAGGAGGGCTTCGTTCAGGATCGACAAACTGGGATTCCTTTCTCGAGCGGGGTGGCGAGCAACGGGCGGCCGTTCATGGTGCCACCGTGCCCACGGCGCCATAGCCGCCCCCGCCGGGGAGATCGAGCCGCACCACATCGGCGGCGTCGAGGGTGATCCGGGCCTGGGTGCGGACCGGCTCGTCGTTCACCGTGAACGAACCCGCCGCGCCGGGCTCGCCACCGAAGATGCCTTCGGGGGGCACGGCGAGCCGGCTGGTGACGGCGTTGAGCTGCCAGGGCCGTTCGGTGTCGACGCTGAACTCGATGGTCTGACCCAGGCCGCCCGTCTGGCGCCCCGCGCCCCCCGAGCCCGGCCGCAACGCCTTTTGCAGGAAGCGGATCGGTGCCGAAGCCTCCACCACCTCGACGGGCACCGCGGCGACACCAGTTGGGTAGGAGCACGCCGAGAGTCCCGCCTTGGTGGCCCGGGCACCCACCCCACCGGCATAGGTGAACATGGCGGTGATGAACGGGCGGCCGTCAGCGTGCTGGCCGCTGACCTGCATGGTCCACACGGCGCCCGACCCTTCGGCCATGGCCTGTTCGGGACGGATCTGGGCGAGCGCCTTGAGCAGCGCGTTGGGCAGGAACATGCCCACCACGTGACGCGCCGTGCAGGGCGCCGGCGACACGGCGTTCACGATGCTGCCGACCGGTGCCTCGACGAGGATGGGGGCAAGGCTCCCGTGGTTGTTGGGCAGGTCGGGGTTGAGCACGCTGCGCACCGTGAAGGTGGTGTAGGCGTGGGTGTAGTTCTTGACCACGTTGATGCCTGAAGAGCTGGCGCCCGACGATCCTTCGTAGTCGACGAGGATCTCGCCGACATCGGGGTCGACCGTGATGGCGCAGCGAATCATGATCCGACTGCCATCCGCGAGGTCGAGCTCGGCCTCGGCGGAGTAGGTGCCGCCGGGCAGCTCCCGGATGGATGCACGCGTGGCCGCTTCGGAGCGCTCGATGATCTCGTCGGCCAGGGTTTCGATGTCGTCGAGGCCGTGGCTGTCGCAGAGCGTCAGGAGCCGCTGCGACCCCACTTCACCCGAGGCCACCTGAGCGTGCAGATCGCCCGCCATGTGGTCGGGCTGGCGGACGTTCGACAAGATGAAGCGCCACACGTCGCGGTTGCGTTCACCGCGGACGAACAGCTTCGAGATCGGGATCCAGAGACCCTCTTCGAAGACGTCGCGTGCGCCGGCCCCGATGCCGTACCCGCCGACGTCGGTGTGATGGATCGTCGATCCGAAGAACGCGATCACGCGGCCGTGGCGGAACACCGGGCACAGCACGGTGACGTCGAGCAGCTGTCCGGCCGTCTTGTACGGATCGTTGGTGACGAGCACGTCGCCCGGCGCGAGTTCGTCGGGCGGATACTCGGCCAACACGTGGCGGGCGGCCATCGCCAGACTGTTGATGTGTCCGGGGGTACCGGTCACGGCCTGGGCAACCATGCGGCCGCGCCGGTCGAACAGCGCGTTGGCCAGGTCGCCGGCCTCACGCACGATGGGGCTGAACGCCGTTCGCTGCAGTGCGCGGGCCTGTTCGTTCACGGTCGCGATGAGGCTCTGCCAGAGGACCTCGAGCTCGATCGGGTCGAAGGCGTCGCCGCCGGTGATGGTGACGATGGTCATGACGGGACCTGCTTGGTGGCGATGAGCGATCCGTCAGACGCGACCTCGACGGCCCAGCCCGGCCGGATCACGGCGGTGGTCTCGCGCTCCTCGACGATCGCCGGGCCGGCGAATCGGGCCCCCGGCCCGAGCTCGGTCCGCCGGTACACCGGCACCACGACCGGCTCACTGCGGCGAGTGAACCGGACGAGCCGGTGGTGATGCGGAGCTCCCGCTCCCGGTGCACCCAACACCACCATCGGTTCGATCTCTGGCGCAGAGGTCAACGCCGACAGCCGCCAGGTGACGACCTCGATCGGCACGTCGGGGATCGACATGCCGTACACCCGCTCGTACTCCTCGGTGAACCGTGCCAGCAACACCTTGTCGGTCACCGGCCAGGCCGCCCCCTCGCCGAGCCAGATGGTGAGCTCGTTGCCCTGTCCGGCGTAGCGGGCGTCGACTCCGTACCGGAAACGCACCGCCTCGTCGGCCACGCCCGCCGCGGTGAGCACCCGTCGCCCCTCGGCGCGCAAACCGTCGAACAGCGCCTCGCGCTCGGCGACATCGAGCAGGTCGAGACGGCGGACCATGGAGCGGGCGAGATCAATGCGCACGGGTGACACCAACGTGCCGAAGGCAGACAGCACCGACGCATTCACGGGGAACACCACGCGTGGTGACTCGAGGAGATCGGCCACGCCACATGCATGCACCGGGCCGGCTCCACCGAAGGCGATGAGGGTGACACCCCGGAGATCGACACCCATCTCGATGGCGTGCATGCGGGCCGCCGCAGCCATGTTCTGATCGACGACCTCGTGGATGCCGGCCGCAGTCTCATCGGCGTTCATGCCGAGCGCATCGGCGACCGACCCGATCGCGCGGCGTGCCGCGTCTGCATCCAACGGCATGTCCCCACCCAGGAAGTAGCCGGCGTCGAGCAACCCGAGGGCCAAGTCGGTGTCGGTCACCGCGGGCCGCATTCCGCCGCGTCCGTACGAGGCCGGGCCGGGCACGGCGCCGGCCGATTCGGGACCAACTTTCAGCAGACCGAGCCGGTCGACATGGGCGAGGCTCCCGCCTCCAGCACCGATCTCGACCAGGTCGACGCTCGGCACCGAGACGGGGAAACCGGACCCCTTCTTGAACCGATAGATGCGAGCGACTTCGAAGGTGTTGGTGAGCTGCGGTTCGTAGTCGGAGATCAGACAGGCCTTCGCCGTGGTGCCCCCCATGTCGAAGCACAGCAGCCGGGGCTCGCCGAGCCGCCGAGCGAACCAGGTGCCGGCCAGCGCACCGGCGGCCGGACCGGATTCGACGAGCCTGATCGGCGCCCGGGCCGCTTCGTCGGCGGCGACGACACCCCCGTTGGAGAGCATCATCAGCAACCCCCCGGCGAAGCCCTCGCTCGCGAGCCACTTGGTGAGCTCCTCGAGGTAGGGCCCGATGACCGGCATCGTGGCGGCGTTGCAGGCCGTCGTGATCATCCGGGGGTACTCGCGGATCTGTGGCGACAACTCCGACGAGATGCACACCGGCACACCGAGCTCGGCGCGCAGCACCGCAGCGACGTCGCGCTCGTTGGTCGGATCGCTGTAGCTGTTGAGGAAGCACAGCCCGACGGCTTCGAGCTGGGCGGCGCGTAGCTCGGCGACGAGGACGGCAATGGCATCGGGACTCGGGCGGCGATCGACCCGGCCGTCGGCCATCGTGCGTTCGTCGAGCTCGAACACCAACTCCCGAGGGACAGGCGGGGAGGGGAACTCGATCTGCAGGTCGTACATGTCGTAGCGATGCTCGTCGCGGATCTCGAGGGTGTCGCCGAATCCTGTGGTGGTGACGACCGCGGCCCGACCCAACTTGCCTTCGATGAGGGCGTTGGTGATCAACGTGGTTGCGTGCACGATGGGCGCCGTGATCGCCTTCGGCGACAGCCCGGCTCGACCGAGCACCGCGGTGATCCCGGTTCGTACGGCGTCGAGCGGCGCGAGCGGCGTGGTCAGCGTCTTGTCGACCACCACCTGCCCACTCGTCGCGTCGAGCAGGACCACGTCGGTGAACGTGCCACCGATGTCGACCGCGAGACGCCAGTCGGCTGCCGCCATGTCAGCCGTCCCTCAGGTCGTCACGGGGCGGGGCGAACACGTCGAGGATCCAGCACTCGCCGTACTCGTCGTCGCCGATGAACACGCTGTCGCCGTGCCCGACACCGGGCGGCGCGAGGTAGGACTCGCCCGCGCCGAGCTGCACTCGCTCGGTGGGGTCGCCTTCGCCGATCCGGAAGTCGAGGGTGCCCCGCACGACGATCCCGAGCTGCTCGTGATCGGGGTGGCGGTGCAGGAACGAGCCAGTGGCGCCACCGGCGATGCGCCAGAAGCACAGTTGGAGACCGTCGCCCGTGATGACCCGGCGCCGGAAGCCCTCGCGATCGGTCTCCTTGAACGCCGATTCCTCGAAGAAGTAGCAGTATCGATTCGACAGGTCCACCAGTCCCCCTAGACCAGTTGTTCGATCATGCGGCGTTCGACTTCGTCGAGATGCACGGTGGTCTCGTGCGCGGCACGCTCGGCGTCTCCGGCCGCGATGGCGCAGGCGATGGCCCGATGGGCATCGCCGGACGTCTCGATGATCCCGTCGACCTGATCGGTGTTGCGTTCGTCGCTGAGCAACGAGTCGAACTCGTCAGCCGAGAACAGGGCGTCGAGGATCCGCCCGTAGAGCTGAGCGACCATCTCGTTACCGCACGCCGATGCGATCGCCCAGTGGAACTCGCGATCGAGCCGACGGAACGTCGCGATCGGGAGTTCACCCCTGAAGCGCTCTGCGAGCCGGGCGATCTGGGAGCGCTGCTTCCTCGTGGACCGAACAGCGGCGAGGCGCACCATGCCGACCTCGATCAGCCGGCGGGTCTCGAACACGTCACGGACCGCGGACTTGCGGACGTCGGACATCGTGGCGATCAGCGGGAGCGGGTCGGCGACGAATGATCGGTTCCCCACCCGGACGAGGTAGCCGAGCGCATGGAGGGAACGCAGGGCCTCGCGAACACTGGTCCGGGCCACGCCGAGATCGATGCACAAGAGTCGCTCGGCGGGGAGCGGGCTTCCCGGCGCGAACTGCCCAGCGACGATCGCCGCCTGGAGCCGGTCACGAACCTCGTCGGCGACCGTGCGCCGCATGACGGGCACCAGCGCGGCGAATGCCGGAGCCGCCATCACTCACCGTCCGATCCGGCGAAGCGTTCCCGTTCGGCGTCGAGGTCGAGGCGGCGAATGATGGCCTGGCTGGCCTCGGCTCCCCAGTGCTCGGCCGGCACGAGCCACATGACCTCGAACTCGAGACCGTCGGGATCCTTGGCGTAGAGACTCTTGTTGGCGCCGTGATCACTCGACCCGACCAGGGCTCCCGCGGCCACCAGCCGATCCCGCACGGCGGCCAGATCGGCGAGCGTGGGGACCTCCCAGGCCAGGTGATACAGCCCGACCGTGCGCCCGCCGGCGTCGGACGCTTCGGCGCTCTCGCCGATCGTGAAGAACGCGATGTCGTGATGATTGACGCTGGCCGGCGCCCGCATGAACACGAACGTGCCGGCCGGGTCTTCGATGATCGTGCGGAAGTCCAGCACTCGTTGGTAGAACTCGGCGGTGGTGCGCGCGTTGCGAACGTAGAGCACAGCGTGGTTCATGCCCGTGATGGCCAAGTGCGTCCTCCCGAGTCGGCCCGCTTGGACTGATGGTCAGACCATAGTGCACGGCGCGCACCCGCTCGGCCCAACGCTCGCGGGCCCGCCGAGTCAGGTCGAGCGGGAGGTCAGAACGGGGCGCGCACGTTCATCAACTGCTCGGCGCGCTCGCAGCGGGGCGCCGACCCCGAGGCATCACCGGGTGCGAACTCGTCGACGGCCACGAGCACTGCTCGACCGCCGGGCGGGACGCACCACAGCTCGTGGCGCCCGCCCTGGCCACCCGACCCGGTGGCGACCCGGGCGACGATCAGCCCCGACTCGGTGTTGATGTGGGCGTGGGTGGGCAGCTCTCCCGCCGAGGCGGGCACGGGCACCCCCGTCGCCCGAAGCGGTTCGAGGTCGACCAGCTTCAGCCAGAGCGCCGCCATCAGTAGCCCACCTTTCACGAGGACCCCACGGTCCGACCCGCGCCAGTGCCGGTCTCGACCTCGTCGACGGCGAGCGTAGTGAGGAACGATCCGCTGCGGGCCGCACCCTCCGCCTGGACGATGAGTACCGTGGTGCGGTCCGGCGAGGCCGGGTGAGGGAAGAAGGACTGGAACTGCATGCGACTTCACGTCGAACGGAGGGGTGCCGGCGCCCCGCTGGTGTTCCTGCACGGGATGGGATCCTCCTCCGCCACGTGGGCCCGCTGCGGTGAGCTCCTCTCGGATCGCTACGAGACACTGGCCGTCGATCTGCTGGGGCACGGCGCCTCACCGGTGCCCGAGGATCCCGACGAGTACACCCGGGACCGAGCCCTCGACGACCTCGACGACCTCCTTCGAATCCTGCCCACTGCCGCCGTGCTCGTCGGCCACTCGCTTGGGGGATACCTGGCGCTCGCGCACGCCGCCACCCGGCCCGGGATGGTCAGAGGCATCGCCGTCCTCAACACCGGGCCGGGGTACCGCGACCCTTCCAAGCGGGAGGAGTGGAATGCCCGCTCTCGCCGCAACGCCCACCGCTTCGGCGTTCCCGAACGGGTCGCCAACCTCAATCTCCAGGAGGACTCGATCGTGATGGATCGACTCGCAGACATCGCCACACCGACCTTGTTCCTCGCCGGATCGAGCGATCGACCCGAATACACCACGGCCGGTCAGTACCTGGAGCGCAAGATGCCGGCGGCCCGGTTCGTCCTCGTCGAAGGGGGCGAGCATTCGATGCACGAAGCCAGCCATGCCGACGTGGTCGCCGACCTGATCCACACCTTCGTCCAGGCATTGGCGGCCTGAGATGGCACTCGGACCCGACACGAACGTGGTCATCACCGGGGCCAACACCGGGCTGGGACTGGCCACCGCGATCGGGATCGCGCGGACCGGCCCCGAGGTGATCCTCGCCGTCCGTTCTCTTTCCAAGGGCCGGGCCGCTGCCGACGAGATCCGCAACGCTGTCCCCGGAGCGCGCGATCGACGTGATGGAGCTCGATCTGGCATCGCTCGCCTCCGTCCGCTCGTTCGCCGAGGCCCTTGCCGCCCGGGTTGAACGGTTGGACGTGCTCGTGAACAACGCCGGCGTCACGATGAAGGACCGTGCCGTCACGGTCGACGGCTTCGAAGCGACCTTCGGCGTCAACCACCTCGGCCACTTCCTCCTGACCACATTGCTCGTCGATCAACTGGCCGCCGCCACCGATGGTCGGGTCGTGGTCGTTGCCTCCGACGCCCACCGCTTCGCCCGCGGCGGCCTCGACTTCGACGACCTCCAGAGCGAACGGCGCTATCGCCCGATGCGGGCGTACGGGGCATCGAAGCTGGCGAACATGCTGTTCACCCGAGAGGCGGCCCGGCGCTGGGCCGACCGAGGAATCACGGTGAACTGCGTGCACCCCGGCTTCGTGGCCACCCGGCTGGCCCGCGACGGCGACGGCGGCCGCATCGGCGAGGTGGTCATGCGACTCGCCCGCCCGTTCGCCCGCACCCCCGAGCGCGGGGCACGCACCTCGGTGCATGTCGCCACGTCGCCGGAGGTGAACGGCGTGTCGGGCGCTTACTTCGCCAACAGCCGCGTGACCAAGCCGGCCGCCACCGCCCTCGACGATGCCGCCGCCCGACGTCTCTGGGAGATCAGCGAGACCCTCGTCGGCAGCTGAGCCGAGCGATCCTTCACGAACCATCGCCCGGAAGAGTTTCGTGATTGTTTCGCGGCTCGGCCGACTCGACGTCGTTGCACCGTCCTAACGTCGGCCGGGTGCTCGACACCCTGACCTGTGAGCTCGGACGAGCGCTCCGCTCGGCACTCGGCGACTCCGCGGCCGGGCCGACGATGGTGGTCGATCCACGGCCGAGCGACCTCGTCACGGCGCTCGTTGCCGCGCCCCCCGTTCGCCGGGCCGAATTGGCGTGGCTGTGGGGGGAGCGGTTCGACGTCGTCGCCATCGGGAGTGGGGCGTGGGAGCCCGACGACGACGACGGGACGACACGTCAACTCCTCCACGCCGCGGTGCAACACCTGGCGCCGAACGGTCTGCTCGTCGTGGAGCGCACCGTGGCCGGTCGAGCGAGCCACGGGTTGCCGGTTCCGGGTTTCGGCATGGAGTTGGTCACCGGGTGGGAGTCCACCCCGGATGGTGTCGGCGGCCGATCGGACACCGTGCTGACCGTCTATCGCCGGTCCACTCGGTTCAACGTCCACGACCTCGTCCACGAGGCCCGGTGCACCATCGATCGGATCTCGGCCCCCGATCTCTGGCGCTCTGTGGCAGGCGGCGACCCGGTGACGGTGCTCGACACGCGAACCGACACCGATCGGTGGCGCGTCGGGGTGATCGCCGCCGCTGTGCACGTGCCGCGCACGGTGCTCGAATGGCACGTCGACCCCGACAACGGCTACCTGCATCCGGCCATCACCTCGTTCGACCAACGGATCGTGGTGGTCTGCAACGGCGGTTTCTCGTCGTCGATCGCCGCCGCCCACCTCGTCCGGCTCGGGTTCTCGAACGCAGCGGATGTCGTCGGGGGAATGGATGCCTGGTGCGCAGCAGGTCTGCCGCTCGTTGCGCCCGACCACTCCCATCTGGATCCGACGATTCGCCTCAGCCGTCGCGACTGACCCCGCCGGCACGGCGGCGGTAGACCGCATGGATGAACGCCTGATCTGACCCCCACGGCGTGATGTGGGTGGCATCGAACGTCTCGACGCGTTCGAACGATGCGCCGAAGACCCGATCGAGACTGTTGGCGGAGTGCTGGCAGACCGGCAGGCCGCTGCATTGCTCCGGTCCGCCGATCGCGAACGCAGCGAGCACCAGGTGCCCGCCGGGACGAACCGCCGCGGCAGCCCGATCCGCATACGCCTCCTGGTCGCAACGATCGGTGAGGAAGTGGAAGGTGGCGCGGTCGTGCCACACGTCGACCACCTCCGGGAACGACAAGGAGCAGACGTCGGCGCGCACGAACTCGACGAGCTCGGATCGATGTCCGAGCGAGCGGGCGAGCGAGCGGGCGAGCGCTGCGAGCGCGGTGTCCGAGATGTCGACAGCAGTGATCCGTGCGTATCCGGCGTCGAGCAGGGCCCCCACGAGCACGGTGGCACCAGCGCCGATGACTGCGATGCGATGCGAGGGCGCCGACACGCGGCGCACGAGCGTGAGTCAGGGCTCGGGCGAGGACTGGAACCAGCTGACTTCTGCGGGTTCACGCGTCGTCCATACGTCTTCCCAGTGCGATCGGGCTTCCGACATCGATCGGAGCGTAGACCGGGCCTCGCGACGGCGGGGCCGGACAGTTGTCAACGTTTCCGAAACTCTCGGGAGGACGGGGAGGTCTCCAGCGGAGATCCGGGCGAGGATGGGTGAATGGCCCGAGTGGAGCTGCTCTCCCAACAGACCGCGCCGATCACCGCCCAGCAGTTCTACGGGGGCGGCGATCCCGGTCCGATAGTGGCCGCGCTGGCCAACGTGCCGGAACTGCTGGGCCCCACGCTCGGCTTCGTGGGTGCTGCGCTGGGCAACGGGGCCGCCGAGGCGCGCCACAAGGAGTTCGCCATCCTGCGCACCTCGGCGTTGCAGGGTTGCCGCTACTGCATCAACGCCCACTCGGCCGTGTCGCTGGACGTTGGTCTGTCGGTCGACGAGATCAGGGCGCTCCGCGGAGACCTTGCGATCGAAGCAGTGTTCACCGACGAAAGCGAACGAGTGCTCCTCCGATGGATCGATGCCGTCGCCGGTGCTACCGGAGCGTTGTCCGATTCGGTGTGGGACGCCGCTCGCGGGAAGTGGGCCGACCACCTGCTCGTCGAGCTGAGCGTCACCATCGGCGCCACCCTGTTCCTCAACCGTTTCGCGACGGGCTTCGATCTGCCGACCTCGCCGGAGACATTGGCGCGGCTCCACGCGAAGGAGTTGGCGTGACCACCACGACAGTGCATCCGGTGACCGAAGCGATCGCTTCGGGGGAGCTGCCCGGCAGGGTCTGGCTGTACTCGAACTACCACTGCAACCTCGCCTGCTCCTATTGCCTCACCGAGTCGTCGCCGAAGAGCGAGCGTCGCCAGCTCACGCCCGAGATCATGCTGGCCGTCGCCGAACAGGCAGCCGCGCTGGGCTTCACTGGGTTGGGTATCACCGGTGGCGAGCCGTTCCTGCTCCCGTGGCTGCCCACTACGGTGCTCGCCATGGCCGAGCAGCTCCCGCTGGTGCTCCTGACCAACGCCACGCTGTTCGCAGGCGACCGGTTCGAGCGGGCCGCCGTGCTCAGCCACCCGAACATCGCTCTGCAGATCTCGCTCGACTCCCACCTGCCCGATGTCAACGACATGGCACGAGGCCCCGACAACTTCGCCAAGGTGGTCGACGCGGTCCCGCGGTTGATCGAGCGGGGCGTGCGAGTACGGATCGCCACCACTACCGATGGTCCACTCGACAGCCCGTCGATCGATCCGCTGCGCAAGCTGGTCCGATCGTTCGGTGTTGCCGCCGACGACCATCTGGTCCGCCCGATCGTGCGTCGCGGGCGCGCCGACGAACGCGGGCTGGGGGTTGCCGCAGTGGCTCGCGACATCCCGAGTGAATTGACCATCACCGCCGACGGCGCGTTCTGGGGCAGCTTCGGGCCCACCGTTCGTGGTGGCCGGCTCGACACCGACCTGCTCCTGACCCGAACGATCCTGCCGCTCGAGGTGCCCGCCAGCGCGTTGTTGGCCGTGAAGCGCGGGCTCCCGCCCGGTACCGACACGACCCTCGGGATCCGTTGAGCGTGAACCAGTCAGGCGCCGGTCGGCGCCCCGAGTTCACGAGCCGAACAGTCCGGCCAACACCACCCCCAATCGACCGCTGGGCGACGCATGAGCGGCCGTGAGATCAGCGGCGTCGTCGATGTCTCGCGTCATCGGCAGGAGCCGCACCGCGTGACCCAGCCCGTGCAACCGACGGATCTGCGCCAGCCCCGTGTTGCTGCAGCTCATCGGAATCCCGTCGAACACCTGTGGGTCGGGCTCCGCGAGCCCTACGATCCAGTAGCCACCGTCCTCGGCGAGCCCGAGCACGGCGTGGCCGGCTCGCACGGCGGCCACCGCAACACCCACGTGGACACACGCGCCCGGCGTGTCCATCCCCACGATCACGCCTGGGCCGAGATCGGCGAACCCGTTGGCCAACCGTTCGCCGAGCCCGTCGCCGCGCTGAGCCACGACGTCATAGCCGGTGGGAACCCACGGGCCGGGCTGCCCGTCGAGCAGCAGGACTCGCCGGACCCCGTGGGTCGAATCGATGAACGCCCCGAGCACCCGGTCGATCGCCTCGAAGGTGTCGGCGAGCGCCGCCGCGGCGATCTCGGCGGCCATGTCATGGGTGAGCGGCGGGCAGAGGCGAGTCTTCACCCGTCCGGGCTCAGGGGTCTTGGCGATGACGGTGACGTGCATGACTCACAGGTCCGATGGCGCGCTGGTCGGCGGGCTCTCAGCGCCGTCGGAGCGCAACAGCCGGCTCATATCGGCAACCGCTCGAGCCGTCCCACGCAGCGTGCCGGTCACCTTCGAACGACCGACGCGCTCGTGGTACTCGATGGGAACGCCGCGAAGCGTCCAACCCTGCCCGCGTGCACGCAGGACCATCTCGAGCGGCCACCCGGAGCGCCGATCGGTCATGCCCAGGGTGAGCAACCGGTCGCGGCGAACCGCTCTCATCGGCCCCAGATCGGTCAACGACAGGCCGGTGCGACGGCGCACCTCGGCCGCCAGGAATCGATTGGCGACCCGGGCGTGGGCCGGCCACGCGCCACGACGAGCGATCCGCTCCCCGATCGCCAGATCGGCCTCGCCACGCTCGACGAACCCGGCCAGGAACGGCAACGCCACCGGGTCCAGCGACGCGTCGCAGTCCATGAAGCACACGATGTCGGCCGTCGCCGCCTGGAGTCCGGCCCAACAGGCCGATCCGAAGCCTCTGACCGGTTCGGACACCACCGTCGCGCCGAGCTCACGGGCGATGTCGGGCGTCGCGTCGGTGGAGCCGTTGTCGACCACGATGGCGCGGAAGTCCGTCGGCATGCGGCCGAGGACCCATGCGATGGCGGCCGCTTCGTCGAGGGCCGGGAGGACGACGTCAGGCATCGATCAGACTTTCATCACGGGAGCAGGGCGACATGAGGATCCTGGTGACCGGAGGAGCTGGATTCATCGGCGCCCATATCGTGGACGAGCTCGTCGACCGGGGCCACGAGGTGATCGTCGTGGACGATCTCGACCCGGCCGCCCACGACGGCGTTCCTGACGGGCTGTGTGCGGGCGCCGAGTACCGCTGGGCTGACGTCCGCGATCCGTCCGTCTGGCCATCGGTGCTCGACGGGGTCGACGCCGTGTGCCATCAAGCGGCCAAGGTCGGCCTCGGCGTCAACTTCGCGGATGTCGGCGAGTACGTGTCGCGCAACGACGGTGGCACGGCGTGCCTGCTGGGAGCGCTCCACGATGCCCGGTTCAACGGTCGCATCGTGCTCGCCTCGAGCATGGTCGTGTACGGCGAGGGTCGCTATCGCTGCGATCGGCACGGCGTGGTTCGTCCCGGTCCGCGAGCGATGGCCGATCTGGACGCCGGCCGCTACGAGCCACGCTGCCCGGAGTGTTCGGGTGTGCTCGTGCCCGAGCCGGTACCGGAGGACCACTGGCTCGATCCGCGAAACGTGTACGCGGCGACGAAGCTGGCCCAAGAACACCTGTGTGCCGCGTTCGCCCGCGAGCACGCCGGGTCGGTGGTGACGGCCCTGCGGTACCACAACGTCTACGGACCGCGGATGCCCAAGGACACTCCGTACGCCGGCGTCGCCAGCATCTTCCGCAGTGCCTATGCCCGGGGCGACAGCCCGCGCGTCCTCGAGGATGGGGGCCAGCGCCGCGATTTCGTCCACGTCCGAGACATCGCTCACGCCAACGTGCTCGCCCTCACCAACGAGGAGCCGGCGGCGGGTCCCTTCAACGTGTGCACCGGGCACCCCCGTTCGATCATCGACATGGCTCGTGCGTTGCGACCCGACGGCGGACCGGAGCCCCAGGTGGTCGGGGGCTACCGGCTCGGCGATATCCGCCATGTGTTCGCCAGCCCGACGCGGGCGGCTACCGAGCTCGGATTCACCGCCGAAATCGGGTTCGAGGACGGCATGCGAGAGTTCGCCGCGGCCGCCCTGCGCTCGAGCTCCGCACCCCGGCCGCTCTGAACGGTTCACCATTTCGTCACCAGCGCCGCCTGGAGCACGATCGTCCAGGCCGCCTGGACACCGATCCAGCCAGCTGATCGCCCGGGCCGAGTCCGGTCGATCACGGTTGCGCCGGCAACCACCAACCACGGGTAGAAGATCAGCCACACCCGCTCGACCTCGCCGCGGGTGTACTGCGACGCCCACGCCGCGGCGACTGCGGCGGCCCCGCCACCGACCAGGAGTGCGAGCCGCCGATCGCCGACCCGGCGCAGGCCCTCGATCGAGAGCGGACCGATGGCGATGAGCGCGGCCGCCACGTTGGCGACGGCGAAGTAGGTCCACGTCCGGAACTGCGCGGTGCCGTCCCAGTACTCGGTCCGTGTTGCCGCCACGCCGTCGAACCACCAGAAGCCGGCCGCCGCGAAGGCGGCAGTGACCACCGCGGCGGCGCCAACCATCGCGACGACGACCGGCACGGTCCGCCGGCCCTTCCACCGCCACGAGCCGACCACGATCACCAACGGGATCAGCAGATGGATCGCTCCGGCGTAGGTGAGGAAGAGCAGGGCACTGAGGAGCGCTCCGGACACTGCGCCGAGGAGCACCGCGTCCCGACCCGACGAACGCAGCGCCGAGCAGCAGGTCGCCACACCCCACACCGCGACCGCGGCGAAGACCGCGTCGGCCGATGTCACCATCCAGATCGCCGTTGGGGCAACGACCGTCACCGGTGCCACCCGACGCACCCAGTCCGGTCCGGCCAGCGCCCAGACGGCGACGAGCACGCCGGCCGCGACCAACACGGTGCTCGCCACCGACAATGCCACGACCGGCCAGACGCCGCCGGCGCCGAGATGATCGAGCGCCTGGAGCAGGACGACGAATCCGGGTGGATGACCGCGCACGTGCACGGTGTAGTCGTCGATCCGTTCGACGAACGTGCGCACGAACTCGCCGGCCGCCGGCGCCAACGGGACGTTGGCGAGGTATTCCGTCGGGTGCTCAGCGCCGTAGCGGAGCCCCTCGGTGCCGTCGACCAGCGCGAGCAGCACCGCGAAGGCGCCGGCCGCGCCGGCCGAAACGGCCACCAGCCATCGGAGCCGGGCTCGCCACCACCACGCCCGGCTCGGCGCCACGGCCACCACGGCCGCAAGCAGCCCGGCGGCGACGATGCTCCGACCGAACCGCCAGTCCCAACCGTCGACCCGGTTCCGGCCGACCAACGGTGCCGCACCGAGGTTGATCTTCACCTCCCGCTCCTGGAACCGGCGACCCCAGACAACGCCGAGGGCCACCACCCCGATGACCGAAAACCACCACAGGCCGCCCGCCAGGCGGCCCCACCGACGCGTCACCCGGCGACAACTCCTGCATCGATCGAACGGTCGCCCGCGCCCGGCGCACCGGACACCGAAGCAACCGACCGCCGGCCGAGGAGCACTCCCGCCAACGCGAACGCGCCCCACATCGCCGCGTTCGAGGCGGTCGCCACCACCTGGACCGCACCATCGTCGCGGGCATAGTCGAACGTCCGAGTGACGAAGACGATGACGGCGATCGCGGCGAAGCCTCCGGCCCCGACCCACGCGGCGGCGACACGGGAGGCCCCGACCACCAGCAGGATCCCGAAGACCACGGTGAGGATCGCCCAGAGTGGGTTGAACCACACGAACTTCAGCTCCCACCGGCGGGTGATCGAACCGTCGTCGTTGACGAACCCGGCATCACTCCCGAGCAGTGCTGCCGTCCGGCCGGCGAAATCGACCGATCGGGCGACGTAGAGCCCGAGCACCCCGACAACGACGGCCACGACACCCACCCGTCGCAGCGCCCCGCCTGCTGCCGCGGGGCTCATCGTGGTCACCCCATCGACACCCGCGCTGCGACCAGCGTCGGTGGCGTACAAGAGCAGGTGCACCCCGATCATCAACAGGTACGACCACGACCACTCATCGGCGCGGTCGTAGTAGAGGACCGACAGCATGATCGGCACCGTCATGGCCGCCCCGGCGAGCGCCACCAGCTTCGTGCGATACCCGACGAGCAGGAGGAGCGCGAGGGCGGTCTCGGAGATGAGGGTGAACCAGCCGAACAACTGGTAATTCGGGAGGATGATCTCCCGCACGACCCATGAGTACGGGGCGAACGGTGAGCGCTCTGCGGCTGACGCGACGTACTTGTAGAGGCCTCCGCCCGTGTCCTCGCCGAACGCGTTCGGCACCTTCCAATGGAGGTTGGCGAGCCACAGCAGCCCGGCCAGGACGCGCACGCCGCCGATCACCCCGGAACGCGCCCGGTTGTCGAGGGATGCCAGCGATGCGTTCATGGCGCCGATCCTCCCAGGGTGTTCGCCGGCAGGCGACCATCAGTCGCAGGTATTTCGCAAACGTTGAGAAGTCAGCCGGTTCCATCGACCACCGCCCGAGCAATGTCGGGGCGACGGGTGTACACGGCGTCCACGCCGATGTCGGCGAGGTAGGCGAGATCGTCGGGGTCGTCGACCGTCCACGTGAAGGTGGCCAGCCCGTGATCGTGGGCCCACTGGACGGACGCACGGTTCGGCCGGCTGCGATCGGCGGCGAACGGCGGCTGACCGATCGGCACCGGCGAGCACCATTGCGCCCCTGACTCGCGAGCGGCGCGCATGTCGACAACCAGGGCGTCGGTGACCGTGGTGATCATCTCCGGACACACCGCACGGAACCGATCGACTGCCGCGTCGCCGGCCGACGACACGTAGACGTCGTCGGCCCGCCCGAGGCGGCGCAGCATGTCACACAGGCGGTCTGGGGCTTCCCCGGCCACCTTGAACTCCACCGACGTGAGCACGTCCGGGAAGGCGGTGAGGACCTCCTCCACCGTCGGGATCCTCACCCCCGAGCCTCGGAACGGGTGGGCCCCGGACTCGTCTTCGAACGACCAGCCGGCGTCGAGCTCCTGCAGTTCGGCCAACGTGAGCTCGGCCACCGGGCCGGTCCCATCCGTCGTCGCGTCGACCGTCGGGTCGTGGATCGCGACCAGTTCGCCATCGGCAGTCGCCCGCACGTCGATGTCCAGCACATCGGCCCCGGCCGCCACCGCCAACTCCATTGCCTCGATCGTGTTGGCCGGCCCCAACCCCTCGCCCCCGGCATGGGCGATCACGAGCATCCGGTCCTGGACGAAGGGGCTCGGCGGGCAGCTCGCCGCTGCGTCGGCGGTGCACGCACACGCGCTCGAGGCGAGCGCGAGGCCGGCCGCCACTCGCGTCCACGGTCCTCGGGCGATCACGGGCACAGGTTGCCACACCCCGTCTGTCGGCGAGCGGCGACCGGGACCACGGCCTCTTGTGCGGCTGATCACGAGAGCGCTCGATGAGTTGAGGAGACGATGAAAGGAGAGCACCCAATGAACGCCAGGAATCGTTCCCGACCGATCGAAGCCTGGGTGTTGGCTGGCGCCGCGTTGCTCGCTGCATGTGGCTCGTCGGACGGCACGACATCCGAGGCCTCGAACACCTCTCCGACCACCCCGACCACGATCAGCGCCGTCGCGCCCGATCGGACGATCACGGTCGATGCGACCGGTATCGCGCGAGGCGTGCCCGACACCATGAGCCTGACGCTCGCCGTCGAGCTCCAGGCACCGTCCACTCGCGAAGTCCTCGACGCGGTGGAGACGCAGTCCACGGCCCTTCGCCAGGCGCTCATCGCCGCCGGAGTCCCCGAGGAGGAGCTCCAGACGACCCAGTTGTCCGTGTACCCCACCTACGGTGGGTACACCGAGACGGGGATCGGCTCGATCGTCGGCTACACCGCCACGGTGAGCCTCACCGTCCGCACCGCTGACCTGTCGACGGCGTCGTCCCTGGTCGACGGCGCAGCCGCTGCGGTGGGCGACGCGTTGCGGGTCAACGGACTGATGTGGTCGATCTCCAACAGTGCGGAGCTCATCGAGATCGCTACCGCCGATGCCGTCGACACCGCACGGGTGCAGGCGGCTCAACTGGCCGAGGCGAGCGGACTGACGCTCGGCGCCATCATCTCGGTGACCGAGACGACCCCGATGAACTACGGCTACGGGTATGGCGAGGGCAACAGCTCTTCGATCCCGTACGACCCGGGTACCGGAACCGTGCAGGTCTCGGTGTCGGTGACCTTCGCAGCCTCGTGACCCCTACCGCCGCCGGAAGACCGGGGTGCGCTTCTCGGCGAACGCCCGTGGCCCTTCCTTGGCGTCGTCCGACGCGAACACCGCCCGGCCCCGCTCGGCTTCGTGGGCAAATCCCTCCGCCTCCGACATCCCCACCGTGTCGCGGATCGTCGTGAGGATCGCTTCCACGGCGAGCGGGCCGTTGGCGCAGATCTGCCCGGCGATCTCGAGTGCCTTGGCGAGCGCCTGACCGTCGTCGACCACGTGGCCGATGAGCCCGATGCGTTCGGCTTCCTCGGCCGTGATGTGCTTGCCGGTGAGCAGGATCTCGGCCGCTTTCGTGCGGGCGATCTGCTGCGGCAGCCGCACGGCCGATCCCATCATCGGGTACAGCGACCACCGTGCTTCGGACACGCCGAAGCGGGCACTGCGCCCTGCCACCCGGATGTCGGTGCCGAGCAGGATCTCGGTGCCGCCGGCGATCGCCACGCCCTCGACGGCCGCGATGATCGGTTTGTTCGGGCGTCCGGTCTTCAGGAAGCCGCGCTCGATGAACGCGGGATCGGTCGCCATCCGTTCGGTGAGGTCCATCGGGTCGGCCTCGTCGGAGTCCCCGGCCATGGCGCGTAGATCGGCACCCGACGAGAAGTTGCCGCCCGCGCCGGTGAGCACGATGCAGCGCACGTCGTCGTTGGTGCTCGCCTCGGCACAGGCGTCGGCGATGATCGCGAGCATCGTGCCGGTGAACGCGTTCATCCGGTGGGGACGGTTCAGGGTCAGCTGCATGATCGGTCCGTCTCGATCCACGATCACTGACGACATAGGTGCTCCTCGACGACGGGGCCGGCTCCCGACCTGGTGGTACGGCGGGACCGTACCCACCGACACCTCGCCCACACGTACCGATCCGCTGGGGCCGGTACCGTGAAGGCATGAGCGATTGGAACACCCAGGTCATCAACGAGTTCCGGGCGAATGGCGGCAAGGTCGCCCAGTTCGGGGACGCCCCTCTGGTCATCTTGCACACGATCGGCGCCAAGACTGGCGCCGTTCGGGAGATTCCGCTCGTGGCATTGGTCGAGGCCGACCGCATGGTGGTGTTCGCATCGGCCGCCGGCGCTCCCAAGCACCCCGACTGGTACCACAACCTGCTCGCCGCACCCGAGATCACGGTCGAGTACCAGACCGAGTCCTTCCAGGCTCGGGTGACCGAGCTCCCGGCCGCCGACGCGGCGGCCGCCCTCGCCGCCCAAGCGGCGCTCATTCCCCAGTTCGGGGACTACGTGACGTCGGCGGCGCCCCGCATCATCCCGGCGTTCGCCATCGACCGCATCGGCTGACGTGTCGATCGACCGCAGTGGTGGTCGTGAGGAATCCTTGATAAGTCGTTTCACCCATGGTGATTGGGCTTGCCGACCGGTGAACTGTCCGTGGTCCATCCCGGCCAGGAGGTTTGCGTGTCCGCGTCCGATGATCACCGGCGAGCGCCGTCGGCTCGCAGCCGCTTGTTCGACCGATCGGGTTGTTGTCGCATCGGCGTGACCGCAGTCGTCGTCGGTCTGATGGCGGCGACTGCGCCCGCAGGATCGAATCCGTCAGCGGCAGCCGGCCGGCCGGACTACCGCCCGGCGCTGACTCCGAGCCGGCTGCTCGACACCCGCATCGGCATCGGCGCGCCGGCATCGCGCCTTGCGGCGAACGACACCTTGGTGCTCCAGGTCACCGGCCCCGGCGCCGTCGATAGCACGGCCGACGCAGTTGCGCTGAACGTCACCGTCACGAGCCCGTTGGCCGAGGGATTCCTCACCGTCTGGCCCTGCGGCGCCCCCCGCCCGGGAACGTCCAATCTCAACTTCCGCGCCGACCAGACCGTTCCCAATCTGGTCATCAGCCGTCTCGGGACCGGCGGATCGGTGTGCATCAGCTCCTCGAGCCCGACCCATGTGGTGGCCGATCTCTCGGGGTGGTACGGGGCCCAGGCGGCCTACGTTCCGCTCGTCCCGGTTCGGATTCTGGAGACCCGCGCCGCGGCCGGACAGGTCGGCTTCAGCGGAGACAAGCCGCACGCCGGACAGGTCGTCGAGCTGGCCGTCATCGGCGCCGGATCGCCCGCGGTTCCGGACGGCGCCGAGGCGGTCGTGCTCAACGTCACCGGAGTCGACGCGAGCGCGGCGGGCTACATCACTGTCTGGGAGTGCGGCAGCCCCAGACCGAGCACCTCCAACCTCAACCTCGATGCCGCAGAGACCCGTCCGAATCTGGTCATCGCCAAGGTGGGTGAGCAACGGAAGGTCTGCATCTTCACGGAGCGGGGGGCGCACCTCGCGGTCGACCTCTTCGGCTGGTTCGCATCCGGTGCCGGCCTGACCAGCGCGTCGTCGACGCGGATCCTCGACACCCGATCGGGCTCCGGGCAGGTCGGCTACCGCGGTGCGAAGCCCGCGGCCGGTGCGACGATCCGGCTCAAGGCCGCGGGGGTCTCGCCATCGAGCGCGCCGAGCAACGTCCCGGTCGTGCTGCTCAACGTCACCGGTGTCGAAGCAACGGCAGCGGGATTCGTCACGGTGTGGCCGTGCGGCCAGCCGATGCCAACGGCATCGAACCTCAACCTCGATGCCGGAGCGACGGCGGCCAACTTGGTCATCGCCCGAGTCGGTGTCGACGACGAGGTCTGCATCTTCACCGAAGCCGGAACCCACCTGATCGCCGACATCGCCGGCTGGTTCTCGTACTGAACCGAGCGCCGCGGCGATTCAGTCTGATCGTCCGTGGCGGCCGGCGCCGGCGGCAAACCGGGCTGCTCCCGCTCGCGTCTCGCCCGAACGAACCGTGACGAGGCCCAACTGGGTCTCGCGCGCCAGCGCGTCGGCCACCTCGAGCGACCATTGCTCGTAGCTCGACCGTCGATCCGACCGCAGACATTGCTGCGGCAACGACGCCAGTTCGTGCGCCAGCGTCCGGGCGGCGTCCAATGCAGCGCCATGCTCGACCAGTCGATTCGCCAGTCCGATTCGCAGGGCCTCCTCCCCCGACACCCCACGACCGGTGAGGATCATGTCGAGCGCGTGGCTGTGGCCGATCAGGCGAGGTAGCCGGACGGTGCCGCCGTCCACCAGCGGCACCCCCCACCGACGGCAGAAGACGCCGAACACCGCGTCGCGTGCCGCGACCCTCAGGTCGCACCATGTCGCCAACTCCAACCCTCCGGCCACGCAATACCCCTCCACGGCGGCGATCACCGGCTTCGACAACATCATGCGCGTCGGGCCCATCGGTCCGTCGGCCGTCATGTCGGCGTCGATCTTGTTGCCGTCACCGCGGCCGACGGCCTTCAGGTCGGCACCGGCGCAGAACGTTCCGTTCGCCCCGGTGAGAATGGCGACGGCCAACGTGTCATCGGCGTCGAATCGCCGGAACGCCAACGCCATCGCCGCTGCCGTTGGCCCGTCGACGGCGTTACGGGCCTCGGGCCGATCGATCGTGACCACCATGACGGGGCCGTCGAGCTCGATGTGCACAGTCATGTCGTCCTCCTCGTCGGGATGAACCCGGTGAATCCGCCCACCCTCGCTCATGGCGGCCGAGCGTGGCGATGTCGCTGCCGTACTCCCCACCAGACGCTACGAGCGGTGCGGGTATTCGTCGATCGGCAGTCTTCCGCCGACGGCTTCGGCTGACCGTTCGAAGACCCACAATCCACTCGTGTGGACCTTGCCGCCGTCGTCGGCCGGAGCATCGGGATCCCCTTCGACGAACCCGTTGCCCATGTCGACGACGAGGTAGACGCCGAACAGATCGTTCTCATGGTCGATCCACGGCCGGAACCCGAACGCGCCGTCGCTCGACAGCACCATCGCCCGGCCGTCCGGGTACGTCCAGTCGATCCACTGCCCGAGCCCGTACGGCGCTCGCGTCGCTACGCGGAACGGCGACGCGGTGGCGTACCTCACGGTCTCGGTGTGGTTGGTTCGCATCTCGGCGATCGATTCGGCCGAGAGGACCACGTCGCCGTTCGGGGCCACGCCGTCGTGCACGATCATCTCCAGGAACCGCCCGTAGTCGCCGAGCGTCGACACCGCCGATCCGGCCGGCTTCGGGTGGGTCACGTCGAGCCGTTGGGGATCGCCGGTGTGGAGGAAGCGGGTGCCGGTCATCCCGAGCGGCTGAGCGATGCGCTGCTGGAACAACTGCTCGAAGGGGAGGCCGGTGATGCGCTCGGCGACCGCACCGGCGACCTCCATGTGTTGGCCGCCGTAGCGAAACGCCTCCCCGGGTGGGTGGACCACACCCTTGGCCAGAACCGCCCGAGCACTCTCCTGCAACGTGACTGCCGGATCTTCGATCTCGGGCACCTTCACATCGGCAACCAATCCGGAGGTGAGCGAGAGCAGCTGCCGCATCGTGATCTCACCGGTCTTCCGGCCCTCCAGCTCCGGGACGTAGGTGGCGATCGGTTCGTCCAACCCGATGAGCCCTTCGTCGACCATCGTCATGATCGTCGCCGCGGTGAACCACTTGCTGCCCGATGCGATCGGCACGATCGTGTCGAGGCTGTACCCGAGCCAGGCCTCCTGTTGCACAAGTCGACCGTTGTGCACGACCAACAGTGATGCGCCCGGAAGCCCGACCGCCGACACTCGCTCGACCACGTCCGCCTCCAGCGCGTCGAACGCCGGGTTGTCGACCGTCTCATCGGTGACCGCCGACGCATACGCCCCGCCGCTGTACACCTGAGTCGTGGCAACCGCCACCTCCGTCGTTGCGGTCGTCGTTGCGGTCGTCGTCGTGGTTGGCGTCGTGGTTGGCGTCGTGGTTCGTGGACTCGCAGTTGTGGCCGAACTCGCGATCGTCGCCGGACTCGATGTGGTTGGTGGACTCGATGACGTCGCTGCACTCGATGTCGGACCCGCGGACGGGACCGTGTTCGATCCTCCGCAAGCACCCGTGGTCGCGGCCGCCAGTGTCAGCCAGATGATCGCCCGAACTGTCCGATGATCCGCCATCGCCCCGGCACCCTAACGAACCTCCGGGCCGGGGGCCGGGGCCGGGGCCGGGGCCGGGGGCCGGGGCCGGGGGCCGGGGGCCGGGGCCGGGGGCCGGGGACTGTCAGACGGGCCTGCGAGCCTCGGTCCGGCGAGCACCAGCCCAACATCGCGGGTTGTCAACGCGCCCAACGTGCCCAACCCGCGATGCTCGGGGACGGTGGGCGTGGGCGGGGACGCGCGGGCAGGGGAGCGCGGGGCGGGGGCCGATCGGCACTGGCGCGGGCGCGAATCAGCGCGATGCTCAGTCTGGAGGTGTGCCATGACCTTCAGAACGTTGCGTCGCTCTTCGGTGGCCGCAACGCTGACGTTGTCGCTGGCTGCGTGTGGCAGCGACGATGGACCGTCAGCATCGTCCACCTCCGAACGGCCCGGGTCCACGGTGATCGTGACCTCGAGCGCGACTCAGCCTGCGACCATCGCACCGGTGACAACGCCCCAGGCGACGACTACGGCGGCCGCGCCCACCACCACAGGATCGGCCGCACCGGCGCAGCTCGCGGTATGGCCGGCCGCCGACGTGGTGATTGCCACACCCGAGCAGGCAGCGTTCGAGTTCGTCGATCAGGTGCTCCACGTTCCGCCGGTGCTCGGCGAGTTCCAGGCCGGCGACAGCCGCAGTGGCGAGATCGAGGTGTTCTCCGCGGCTGAGGGTGGATCGCCGGTTCTGCGCAGCACGTTGCTGGTGCGCCAGCTCGGACCGACCGACGGCTGGTTCGTGATCGGCGCGATCGCCGAGTTCGCCTCGATCGACACCCCGGCGAGCGGCGCGACGGTTCCGGCCGGCAGGCTCACGGTCTCCGGCAACGCCCGGGGCTACGAGGCGACGATCATCGTGACCGCCCGACTCGCCGGCCAACGTACGCCGCTGCTCGATCCCGTGATCGCCACCGGTGGCGGCTCGGCCGAGGTGCCCGAGCCGTACCGGGCCGAGATCGACCTGTCCCACACCCGACCCGGCGACGTCGTGCTACTGCTCGTGCGGGGCGACACCGGCCTGGAGACCGACCCCGGCGAGTTCAGCGCCCTCCCGCTCGTCATCGCCGGTTGAGCCGTCCGCCGGGCAAAGTCGCCAGGAGGGGTTGGTCATTGGGTTCGGGGGTCAACGCCCTCTCGTCAAGAGAGCCGATCCTTCGTGGAGGTTGGAGACGACCGTCAGCCGGATCGGTCGATCGGCCACTCATCGCTCGACGTCTCGTTCGATGACCGGTACCGACCCCCTGCGCGCGGTGCGCCCGTTGCCCACGGTGAGCTTCGCTCGCACCCCCGTGCGGTCTGGGGCGAGCGCGAGCTGGCGGACGCGCTCCACCGATACACCAAGGACGCCGGCAGCGTCAGCGAGCGGCAGCAGCTCTGACATGGAGCTAATACAAGCTCACCTTCCTCCACCGCTGGCTGCCGCGGTCCGTGAGAGGGTCCTGGCAATTCCTGGTCAACGTTGAGTCGGTGTCAGGTCCGCCGGAGTCCGCGTTCCTCCGCACGCGCGGTAGGACCCCACTGCGGCGAGCGGCAGAACCGAGCGCCCGGCACGGTCGCTGACATCAGTGAGCGGCTTCACGACTACAACGACCTCACCGACGCGAGTTCAGTTCCGTCACCCACATCAGAAGCCCGCTCCTCGCTCCAAGAACCGCAGTCCAAGAACCGCAGTCCAAGGGGCACTGTCAAGTGGCACGACGACCGACTTCTGGAGTCGTGCTCGGAGGGCGTACCCACTCTCACCTGCGGGTTTCCGTGGAGCGGGTGACGGGAATCGAACCCGCGTTCTCAGCTTGGGAAGCTGATGTTCTACCTCTGAACTACACCCGCAGAACGGCCATACGTTAGCAACCGAGCATCGGCCCGCCACCTGCCCGACTCGACCGTGCTCCAGGACTCGACCGCCACCTGCCTAGGCTCCCGGCGTGCCCGAGCGGTTCGACGATGCGTACTACCGCCGCTACTACGGTCGCCGTCCCGTGCACACGGCGGCCAAGGTCGCCCAGCTGGCGGGCGGCGTACTCGGCCTGTGCGGGTGGTTCGGGGTCCCGGTGCGTTCGGTGCTCGATGTCGGAGCCGGGCCCGGTTACTGGGGCCAGTACATCGCCGCCACACCACCCGAAGGTCCGCTACACCGGCATCGATGTGAGCACCCACGCGTGCAAGCGCTACGGCCACGAGCAGCGCGACATCGCCCAGTGGCGGCCCGGGCGGCCGGTGGATCTGACGGTGTGTCAGGGCGTGCTCCAGTACCTCGACGACGGTGAGGTCGAGCGGGCGGTCGACAACATCGCGGCGGCCACCCGGGTGGCGCTCTACTTGGAGGTGCCCACCGACTACGACCGAGTCGCCACGATCGACCCCGACCACACCGACCTCGACATCCACTGGCGAGCGGGGAACTGGTACCGCGGATTGCTGGATCCCCACTTCGAGCAGGTCGGCGCCGGCTTGTGGCTGGCGCGTTCCGCCCACATCGTGCTTTACGAGCTCGAGCGGGCGCCGTGGTGAGCCGACCCACCCGATTGCGGGCCTTCGAACGGATGGGCCCGGACCGATAGGGTCAGCGCCCGTGATCCTCTCCGACCGGAGCCTGCGTGACGAGATCGCCGCCGGACGCATCGTCATCGACCCGCTCGACGAGTCGTGCATCCAGCCGTCGTCGATCGACATCAAGGTCTCGAACCTGTTCCGTGTCTTCCGCAACCACACGGCGGGGATCATCGATGTCAAGCAGGACACCGCCGACATGACCGAGCTGGTCGAGATCTCGGACGATGGCGTGTTCATGCTGCATCCGGGCGAGTTCGTGCTCGGTTCGACCCTCGAGCGCGTCGGCGTCCCCGACGATCTTGTGGCTCGCGTCGAGGGCAAGTCGAGTCTGGGGCGCCTCGGCCTGCTGATCCATTCGACGGCCGGGTTCGTCGATGCCGGCTTCGATGGCCACATCACCCTCGAACTGGCGAACGTGGCCAGCTTGCCGATCACGCTCTACCCCGGCATGAAGATCGGCCAGGTCAGCTTCCTGCGCATGACCACACCCGCCGACCTGCCCTACGGCAAGGGCGCGAGCGGCTCGAAGTACCAAGGCCAGCGGGGCCCGACCCCCAGCCGCTACTTCGAGAACTTCCGCTGACGCCCTGAGCAGCGAGTCAGGCTGCGGCCGCGACGGGCTCGCAGACAGCCCGGGCACCGTTGACGCCCACGCCGATGCGGGCACCCACCCGGTGATCGGCAGTGAGTTCGTGGCCCACGTCGACCGTGACGAGCGAGTCGAGTACGTCGAGACGAACACCGACGAGGGTCGTGGACCCCTGGAACGTCGAGCTCGTGATCGTGCCGGGGAGCCCGGCATCGACGTTGACGAGCGACAGGTCCTCGGGCCGCACGAGCAGCTTCACGGTGGCGCCGCTGCCATGCACCCCGGCGCCGGGAACGGGCACGGTGAGCCCGTGCACGTCGACCGCGTCGCCTCGCACCGTGGCCGGCAGTTCGTTCATCGAACCGACGAACCGCGCCACGAACGCTGTGCTGGGGTGGCGATACACCTCGACGGGCGTGCCGAGCTGTTCGAGACTCCCTTGCGACATCACCCCGATGCGATCGGAGATGCCGAGCGCCTCCTCCTGATCGTGGGTGACGAGCAGAGTGGTGATTCCGAGGGTGGTCTGGATGCGCCGGATCTCGTCACGCAGCTGGAGTCGAACCTTGGCGTCGAGGGCCGACAGCGGCTCGTCGAGCAGCAGCACCTCAGGCTCGATGGCAAGTGCCCGGGCGAGCGCGACCCGCTGCTGCTGACCGCCGGAGAGCTGGTGCGGGTAGCGCCCGGCGAGATGGCCGAGTTGCACGATCTCGAGGATCTCCTTCACCCGCTTGTCGCGTTCGGGTTTGGCGATCTTGCGGGTCCGCAGGCCGTAGTCGACGTTGTCGATGACCGACAGGTTCGGGAACAGGCTGTAGCTCTGGAACACCATGCCCATGTTCCGCTTGTGCGGTGCCATGTGGGTGATGTCCTTGCCCCCGACCTCGACCCGACCGGTGTCGGCTTTCTCGAATCCGGCGGCGATCCGAAGGGCCGTGGTCTTGCCGCAGCCGCTGGGGCCGAGGAGGCTGATCAACTCACCCGGCTTCACCGACAGATCGAGGCCCTGGAGGGCGACGGTCGGGCCGAACGTCTTGCGAACGCCGGAATAGACCAGGGTGGTCATGGAAGCTCCTTCGGAGTGGCGGCCGGCACAGGGCTGGGCGCCGCCGCCGTGAGCAGCGCCGAGGGCAGGGTGGCGTCACGCTTGGGACGGGTGAACCGACCGATGACGACGAAGATGACGATCGTCGACACCAGCGACACGAGGGCCAGGCCGTACCCACCCTGCGGGTTGCTCTGACGGTATTCGGCCGTGAACGTCGGCAGCGTGCGCCGGAGCAACACGTTGGCCATCGTGTACTCGCCGAGCACGACGGCCACGATGAGGAACGACGCCGACACGATGGCGACGCGCAGGTTTGGGATCAACACCCGCCAGAGCGTTGCGCCCCACCCGGCGCCGAGGCTCCGCGAAGCATCGACGAGCGTGCGCAGATCGATGGCCCGCAGCCCGGCGTCGATCGAGCGGTAGGTGAACGGAAGCGTGAGCACCACGTAGAAGGGGATCAACGACAGCTTGGAGTCGAGGAACCAACGGGCGTGCGGCTTGACCACCTGTATACCGGCGACGAGCCCGATCGCCGGAATCACGTACGGCAACACGGTGATGAACTCGATGACCGGCCGCATGCGGGGCAGCTTGAGGTGGACCCAGACGGCCGTCGGCAACAGCAGCACCAAAGTGATCGCGACGGTGCCGATCGCAAGTTGGGCGCTGAGGGTGAGGGCTTCTCCGAATTGGGGCTCGCCGAAGGCTTTGGTGATCCCCGACAGCGACCACTTGTCGAAAAGGGTCGACCAGCCGAGCTTGACGACCGGCACGTTCTGCAGCGCGAATCGGGCGAGACTCAGGAACGGCAGGACGAAGAAGAGCGTGCTCGCCAGGACCACCGCCCAGAGCGCCAGCACGCTGAGGCGCGAGGAGGAGTCGCGTGCGGCAACCGGCACGTGCTCGAGGGTGACGGACGACGCGTGCGGGGTCGGACTCGGAGGCGGAGTCGGGGTTCACCGGGCTCACCCCTGCCATTTCTCGGCCCGCCGGCGCAGGAGCCAGTAGATGCCCATCGCCGCGCCCATGAGGATGATCATCCACGCCGCCAGGCTGTACCCGACCGCGTCCTGCCCAACGCTGATATCGCCGCCGAGAAAGAAGCCGATCCGCAGGGCAACGATCTTGGAAGATTGAGTGAGGGCGGAGGCGGTGGCGTAGGCGCTGAATGAGTTCGCGAACAGCAGGAGGAAGCCCCCGAGCAGAGACGGCGCGAGGACCGGTAGGCCTACCCGACGCCAGTACGTCCACGGGGTGCCGCCGAGGTTGGCGTTCGCCTCCCGCCACGATTGCTTCAGTCCGTCGATCGCCGGAAGCGTGACGAGCACCATGAGCGGGATGTTGAAGAACGTGTAGACGACCAGGAGACCGACCACAGTGTCGAACCCGAAGCCGTGGTCGACGTAGAGGTCGAACCCGAAGAACAGCAGGATCTTGGTCAGCACGCCCTGACGGCCGAGGAGCGACAGGAACATGAAGGCGAGCAGGATGCCGCCCATGTTGGCTGCCACTCCGCTGAACGAGACGATGAGGTTGCGCAACCAGCGGGGCCGGGTGAGGGAGGCTGCGGCGTAGGCGAGCAGCGCACCGAACATGGCCCCGAGGACCGCGCACATCGCCGAGAACCAGAGAGTGAACTTGAACGCGTCGAGGTTCTGCCCGCTGAACGCCTCGCCCATGGAGTGGAACCCGAACGAACCGTCCTCGTCGTGCAGCGCCTGGGCGAACACGCTGATCGCCGGGATCAGGAGGAAGAGGGTGATGAACGCGAAGAACGGCACGAGGCCGAGCCACGCGAGGTGGCGCGCCCGCCCGGCGCCCGCGGGGGCCGCACTCGTGGTGCGGCCCCCTTCCACGGCCAGTAGTGCGTCGGTCACGACGACCTCAGGCGTCGGCAACCATGGGGCCCCAGTTCTCAGTCAAGACCTCGTTGGCCTTGGCGATCTGGGCCGGAGTGAGGAACTTCACCTGGCTGAGGAGCTCCTCGTCCGGCAGGTTCTTCGTGGCATCCTCGCTGACGAGGCCCTTCTCGGTCAGCGCCTCGATGCGGGCCGGCACGGCACCACCCTCGAGATAGCCGAGGGCACCTTCGTCGGAGAAGATGTGCTCGAGCCACAGCTTGGCGCAGGCCGGGTGCGGAGAACCCTTCACCACGCCCTGGCCGTAGAAGCCGCCGTAGATACCATCGCTCGGGAAGTGGGTCTCCACCTCGAGACCGGCATCGGTGAGCTGCTGTTGCAGCGACGGGATGTTGTAGCTCCAGTCGATCGAGATCGGCGTCTCGCCGCTCACCATCGTCTCGGGTGTCACATCGGTGGCGGCCAGGTTGCCGGACTCCTTCAGCTCGGCAAAGAACTCGATGCCGGGCATGATGTCGTCGGGGTTGCCACCGTTCGCGAGCGAGGCGGCCATGACTGCGGCGAGGCCAGAACCGGACTCACGCGGATCGCCGTTCAAGGCGACGACACCTTTGTACTTCGGGTCTTTGAGGTCGGCCCACGTCGTCGGCGCTCCCTCCGTCACGATCGTGGTGTTGGTCGTGATGGCGATGATCCCGTAGTACGCCGCAGTCCAGTTTCCTTCGGGATCCTTCAAGCCGTCGGGGATCTCGGCATCGACGCTGAGCGTGTAGGGCTCGAACAGACCCTTCTCGGCCATCTCCGCCGCAATCGCAGGACTGACGTCGACGCTGTCGGGCTGGTCGTCTTGCCCCGTCAGGGTTTCGACGGCCTCCATCTCGTCCTTTGACGAGGCGTCGGGGTTCGCAACGGGGTTCTCGACGCCCGGATACTTGTCCCGGAACGACTGCAGGATGCCCTTGTAGTTCGCCCACGTGTCCGGGAGGGCGATCAGGTTGACCTTGCCCTCCTCCTTGCATGCGTCGGCCAGGTCGCTCAGGGCTCCGTCGGTTGCGCCGGACCCGCTTGCCTCGCCGGAGTCCTCGTCGCTGTCGGAGCCGCATGCTGCGAGCGCGAGCGCGGCCACCACCGCCGACGCGAAGAGTCGCCGTCGCACAGTCGATGCTTTTCTCATCTGGTTCTCCCCCTTGACCCGGGACCAATGCGTCCGGGACCCGCGCAGGGTAACACCGCGGGGCTCCCGCTCTCGCAGACTCCCGTGCGTCACCGCAGAGGCGTCCAGGTGTTCACGTGACGTTCATCGCGAGCTCAGTCGCCGGCGACCGGCACGTTGAGCGGCGTGTCCGGGTGGGTCAGCTTGCGCTCACCGGCTTCGAGCGCATCGAGCACGTGGATGGCGATGTCGGCCACCTTGACCTGATCCTCTTCGGCCCCGGCTGCCTTCACGCCGTCGTCGAGCATGATGTAGCAGAACGGGCACGCCGTCGCGACTCGTGTGGCGCCGGTCGAGATCGCTTCCCGGGCCCGCTCGTCGTTGACCTTGGTGCCGATGGACTCCTCCATCCACATGCGCGCACCGCCGGCGCCGCAGCACATGCCCTTGGTGCCGTTGCGCGGCATCTCGACGATGTCGATGCCCTTCAACGAGCCGATGACCTTGCGCGGCGCGAGGTACACGTCGTTGTGGCGACCGAGGTAGCACGAGTCGTGATACGTGACGCGCTCCTCGAGCGTGGCGTTCGTCAGGTCGAGCTTGCCCGCCTCGATGAGCTGTTCGAGCAGCTCGGCGTGATGCAGCACCTGGTAGTTGCCGCCGAGCTGCGGGTACTCGTTCTTCAACGTGTTGAAGCAGTGCGGGCACTGGGTGATGATCTTGCGCACACCCATCCCGTTGAGCATCTCGACGTTGGGCATGGCGAGCATCTGGAACAGGTACTCGTTGCCCGACCGGCGCGCCGAGTCGCCGGTGCACATCTCCGACGGTCCCAGGATCGCGACGTCGATGCCGGCTCGCTTGAGCAGCTTCGCCATCGCTTGGGTGACCTTCTTGTTCTTGTCGTCGAAGGACCCCGCACACCCGACCCAGTAGAGGTACTCGTGATCGAACGCATCGCCCGGGTCGACCACGGTGACGTCGAGGCCCTTGGCCCAATCGCCGCGCTCTCCCTGGTTCATGCCCCACGGGTTGCCCTGGTTCTCCATCGACCGGTAGGCGTTGCCGAGCTCGGCCGGGAAGTTCGACTCCATGAGCGAGAGGTAGCGGCGCATGTCGAGGATCTTGTCGAGGATCTCGATGTTGACCGGGCAGATCTCGTCACAGGCCCGGCAGCTCGTGCACGCCCAGATCTCCTCGGCGCTGATCCGCTCGAACAGCGAGCTCGACGAGATCGTGATCTCGGCGTCGACTCCGAGCGGCGGCGAGACGTGACCGTGAGGCGACGACGCCGCCATCACCTCGCCGGTCTTCAACACGATCTCACGCGGATCGAGCGGCTTGCCGGTGGCGTGCGCCGGGCACACCGACGTGCAACGACCGCACATCGTGCAAGCGTCGGTGTCGAGCAGCTGCTTCCACGTGAAGTCCTCCACCACGCTGGCTCCGAAGGACTCCAGGCTCGTCTCGGTGAGGTTCGGCATCGCCTTCATCGCACCCTTGGGCCGCTCGCGGTCCTTCAGGTACATGTTCAGCGGCGAGGTGAAGATGTGGCGCAGCATCGTCACCGGCAACAACGCGAGGAACACGACGAACCCGAGCACGTGGGCGAGCCACCAGACCTGGTGCCAGTTGTCGAGCGTGGCCGGCGTCGAGCCGTCGACGAGCTGCGACAGCGGGTAGCCGATGAAGCTCCACTGTTCGAATTCCATGTTCTGGCCGCGCGCCGTCGCCTCGGCGATGCGGAACATCTCGGCGCCGAAGCCCGACACGCCGATGAGCAGGAACGTTCCGAGGATGACGGCGTGCTCGGGTTTGGTCTTGATCCGGATGCGATACGGGCGCTGCACGTAGCGCCGCACGATCGCCCACACGATTCCGGCGAGGAACACGAGCCCGGCGAGGTCACCGACGAGCGCATAGGCCTGATACGTCCGGCCGTGCAGGAACTTCAGGTCCTCGGGCAGCTGATGGTCGACCTCGAGGATCGTGGTCACCGCGAGCAGTACGAGGAAGCCGAAGTAGATGAGCGAGTGCATCAGCCCCGCCGCCGAGTCGCGCAGGAGCGTCTGCATGTAGACCCCGGCGCGGAAGTCGCGCAGGCGATGCTTGGCGTTCTTCGCCGTGGTGCGCCGGCGGTCGGGGCCGCCACGCTCCCAGTTGCGCATCCGCTGGGCGAACGTCCACGCCCCCCACACCAGCATCACGGGAATGACCGTGTAGAACGCGATCTGGATCGGGCCAGGGATGCTCGTGAACGTCTCGCGCGTCACTTCGGAGTCGCTGTGCCATTTCGTGATCAGGGGGATGATCCCCGAGACCACGGTGAACAGGCCCATGAAGATGCCGAAGCCGATGACGAGCTGGTGGGGCTTCACGCGCTTGGGACCCGCCGGCGCGTCAGGGAGTGAGTCGTGGGTGCTCATGACGCGCGGAACGCTAGTTCCTGCGCTCCCGATGGGCCATGTCCGGTCCGACTCGCCCGGCGGGTCGGACGGGGCCGTCAGCCGTAGTACTGCCGGTCGAACTCGCGGATCTTGCCCGCCAACGAAGCGAGGAGCTTGTGACCGAGCGCCGGCACCTCGTCGAGCACACCGAGGAAGTTCCGCTGGCTCAGCACCAGCAAGACACAGTCGGTCTCGCAGATCACCGTTGCCGTGCGAGGCCCGTGATCGAGCAGGGACAGCTCACCGACGACGCTGCCCTCCCCGAGCGTGGCCACCTTCTTGCCGTTTCGGCGCACGACGGCGCTGCCCTGGAGGATGACGAACGCTTCACGACCGGTCTGGCCCTGGTCGACGATGATCGTGCCGGCGGACTGGGTGATCTCGTCGCCCGACCTGGCGATCTTCTCCAGGTCCTTCTTGGAGCACGCCGAGAACAGCGAGACGTTCTTCAGGTGCTCGAGGGTGTTCTTTCCAGCCATGAGGCCGCATCATACGACCACGTGGAACGGTGCTCGACGACTCCTCGACGCGGTCGCAATCACACCGCGACGGGTCGAGGTCCTCGGACGTCAGGCGGCGCGGTTGGCGGGAGCCACGGCCGATGGCGTCTCGATCTCGACCGACCGGCGCCGACTCAGCGTTCGTGCCGCCTTGGCGATGACCTGCTCGACCGTGGCGATGAGGATCACGAAGTCGAGGGAGATCGACCAGTTGTCGACGTAGAACAGATCGAGTCGTCGATAGGCCGAGAAGCTGGGGTTGTCGCGAGCTTCGACCTGCCACAGTCCCGTCACGCCCGGCGGGACCTTGGTGCGGTCGAGCAGCCGATTGTCGAACTGGGCCACCTCGGACGGCAGCGCAGGCCGCGGGCCGACGAGACTCATCTTGCCGGACAACACGTTGAAGAGCTGCGGCAGCTCGTCGAGGCTCGACTCGCGCAGCAGGTGCCCGACACGAGTGACACGGGGATCGCGTTCCATCTTGAACAACGGGCCACTGCGTTCGTTGGTCGACTCGAGCTCACGCAACCGGGCCTCGGCGTCGACGACCATGGTGCGGAACTTGAAGACCTTGAAGTGCTCGCCGTCCTGGCCGACCCGGGTCTGCTTGAAGAACACGGGGCCCCGGTCGCCCAGCTTGATGGCCAGCGCGATGGCGGCCAGCAGCGGCGAAGCGAGGATGATCCCGACGGTGGCGCCCACGATGTCGAGCGCCCGTTTGGCGATGATCTGGCGGCGGTCGAGGCTGACGCTCTCGACGTAGAACAACGGCTCGTGGGCGATCGGCACGGCGCGCAGGCGCCGATAGTTGATGCCACGCACCCCGTTCGAGAGATGGATGTGGACCTTGCGAGCCTGGAGTTCACGGACCAACTCGTTGAGCTCCGAGGTCTCCAACGCTCCCACCACGACAACCACACCGTTGATGGAGGTGCCCCGGATGACCGCTGCGGCATCGTCGGCGACGCCCTTCCACAGATGGGTCAAGTTGTTGGCGAGGGCCTCGAGCCGGCTACCGACCAGGCCGGCGACTCGGTAACCGGTCTCCGGATGGTCGGCGAACAACGCGACCAACTCGGCGGCTTCGTGGTTGGCGCCGATGATCAACACATCGCGGACGAACCTTCCCTGTCGGCGATAGGAATCGAGGGAGGCGCGATAGATGCTGCGACCGACGAGCAAGAGCAGCAGCGTGAGGATCGAACCCAGGATGAGATCTCGGATCTGTGTCGCGCCGGTGTTGTAGAGCCGAAGGATGACGAGCATCCCGCCGAACACCACTGCACAGGAACGAACCAACCGGGAGAGCTCGAGGCTCCGAACCGCGCTCACGCGGGCGAGATAGAGCTCGTTCGCCGATAGCTGCCACATGCACAGCGCAATGGCCGACACGGTGAGCAGCACGGTCTCGAACGGCGCCCGCTTCTCCGACGTCTGCACGACGAGGGCGAGGATCCATCCGACGCTGACGACGGCCAGATCGAGCAACACCAGCCGGAGCCGCAGGTTGATCGGCGGATCGGGAAGCGCGCTGAGATGAGCTTGCTCGGACGCCTCGAGCCTCTTCATCGGTAGTCCACTTGCCCCTCGTCCTCTGCAGGTGAATGGGCCTGCCTCGCACTGTCCACCATACGGTCGGCGGGCGAGATGCGCCTACGGGGCTATAGGACCATTCGGCCGCGCAGCGTGGCAAGGGCCCGAACCAGATCGACGGCTGAGTGTCATATTCGACCCACCAACAGTGCTCAGTTGCTCCCGGCTTGTGCTGCAACTTGAGCTGCGGCGGCCGCTACGGCTGCCTCGTCACCCAGATACTCTGCGTCGATCACGGTGAGCGATTCGTCGAATACGTACTTTCGTGGCGCGCCCGTCGGAATGTTGAGCTCGGCGATGTCGGCTTCGCTGATCTGTTCGAGATGTTTCACCAATGCTCGCAGCGAGTTGCCGTGGGCCACCACGATCACGTCGAGACCGGCCCGGAGCTGGGGAACCATCACGTCGTGCCAGTACGGCAGGACGCGGGCCACGACGTCTTTCAGGCACTCGGTGGCCGGGAGTGCATCGGGGGCGAGGAGTCGATAGCGACGATCAGTGGCGGGGTGTTCCGGGTGGTCGATCGCCACCGGCGGCGGTGGCACGTCATAGGACCGGCGCCACAACTTCGTCTGGTCGGGGCCATGACGCTGCGTCGTGGCCTTCTTGTCGAGTCCTTGCAGCGCTCCGTAATGTCGCTCGTTCCATCGCCAGCTCCGCTGGACCGGGAGCCATGGTTGGCCGAGTGCCTCGAGCGCGAGGTTCGCGGTGTGCACAGCCCGGGTCAGCAGCGAGGTGTGGCCGACGTCGAACCAACACCCCGCGCCGCGCATCGTCTCGCCCGCCACCGTCGCTTCACGCTCACCTTGATCGCTCAAGGGGACGTCGTGCCAGCCGGTGAACAGGTTCTCCTGGTTCCACGTGCTCTGGCCGTGGCGGACGATGACGAGAGTGCCGATCATGCTCCCCAGGCTACTGACGTGGCCACTGCCGGTCAGCCGGTGGCGCACGTCCCGGCGCCTTGGTGCGCGGCATACTCGGCGAGCCAACGCTGCTGGTACTGACGCACCGTCAGGCGGTTGCCGGCCTCGGGCCGAGGCACCGAGTCCAGATCCTCGGGGTGGCTCAGCGCCCGGGGCCAGTACCACGCCACGGGGATGGCCGCCACGTCGCCGTGGGTGTCGAGGAGCCGCTGCACATCGGCGAGGGCTTTGGCGTCTTGCACTTCGGGCGGTGCCATCCATGCCGAGGAGTAGCCGCCGTATCCACCCCACGTGCCGTCGACGAACTGGTAGGCACCCGAGGCACTGGCCTTGGCGGCGCGGGCCTGGTAGTTCCCACCGGATTCCATCTGACGGATGGTCGCGAGGATGGCCGAGATGTCACTGCACACGCCGCCGGTGATGATCGAGCCAGCCGAATCGCAGGAGAATCCGTTGTAGGCGTGGTCGGGATCGCCGACTGCCGTTGCGTCGCCGGTCGGCACGTAGGCGCCGTCGCGACCGACCAGAAGTGCTCCGTCACCTGACAGGGTCTTCACCTCGACATGCGCGCTGCTCGGCGCCGTCATCGGGAACAGCGCATGGCGGAACGGATCGCCGACACCGGCGCAACGATCGAAGACCTCAGCGGCCCGCAGGCTGGCGTACGGGTTGACCGCCGAGCCGTCGGGGCGATGGATCTCGAAGTGGAGATGAGGCACGCTCGTCTCGGAGTTCCCGGAATCGCCCATGAAGGCGATGACCTGACCGGCCTTGACCGACGCCCCGAGCTGGATGCCGGTCGGGAAGCGCCACGACCCGTCGTCGCCACCATCGTCGGTGCCGGGGGTGTCGTTGTTGACGTGGTAGTAGCGATAGTCCCAGCCGTCGGCGTCGGTGACGACGATCCCCCAACCGGCCGTCTCGTGATCCTCGACGATGTGAGTGATCGTGCCGTCGGTTGCCGCCAGCATCGGCTGGAGCCGACTGCCGATGATGTCGTTGCCGATGTGATGGCGCGGGCAGTGCGTGCCACCTCGGCAGGCCCCCCAGTCGTCGCCGAAGGACACCGGCCCGGCGACCGGGAAGCGGATCAGACGGACCGGCCATCCGCCATGCGGTGCGACCGGGCTGACCGGAACCTCGACACCGGGACCATCGACCGGGTCCGGGACCACACCGGAGGTCTCGTCACCGGGCACTGGCACGTCGGGATTGGTCGGCACATCGGGGTTCGCCGGCACGTCGGGGGTCGCCGGCACAGTCGGCGACTCCGGGGCCGCCGGGTCGGGCAGTGCGTCCGTTGGTTCCTCCGCCGGAACTGTCGAGTCGGGCGTCTCGGGCGACGTTGCGGGGGATTCGGGCAGCGTCGTCTCCGGCACCGTCACCTCGGGTGCGGTTGGGTCGGGAGCGCTCGGGTCGGGGGCCGGGATCGTCGTGTCCGTCGGCTCGGCCGGCAGCGCGCTGTCGCCTTCCTCCATCGTGTGGACGCCGCCGACCGCGAACAGGCCGACCGACAGCAACACGGCGGGTGCCCACCTGCCTCGCAGGCCTCCGGACCGGGTTCCCCCGACTCGTCGCGCGGCCACGCCTTCCGGCACGGGCCCAGGCAGCAAGGGGTCGCGATCGTTGCGCATGTCCATGAACGACGCCGCTGGGTGACGACTGTGACGCCGATGTTCACCGTCGGATCATCAGACCTGCTTCACGCGGTCACCGAATACCCACCCTCGGTCACCGACCAGAGGAAACCGAGACCATTCGGGTGGTGGATTCGTGGCCCTCAGGCCAATATCGGGTCACATCGCATCTTGGCGACCACTCATCGTGCGATCGTAGCGCGCGTTGAAAATGTGACGTCGGGTGAGGTCAGTCGCCCGTGCGTTCCGCCAGGGTGACAGGAACGATCAAGGTCTCGCCATTGCGCACCACGTCGAGCGTGAGCACCGTCCCGGGCCGCGAATCCCTGATCGCGGCAGCGAGTCCGGCGGCGCTCAGGATCGCCGTTCCGTCGACCGACGTGACGACGTCGTTCGTCTGGAGGCCGGCGGCGGCGGCCGGAGTGTCGGGGCCGACGTCGAGCACCACGGCACCGGTGCCGCCATCGCGCCGGTTCCCGAGATCGACACCGAGGAAGCCGGCGGCGATGGGCGAGCCGACCCCACCCTCCCCATTGCGCAGGGCGTCGAGCACGGGCATCGCCTCGGCGATCGAGATGGAGAAACCGATGTTGTTGGCGGCTACGGAACCTCCCGAACGGGCCACGGCGGTGTTGATCCCGACGACTTCGCCCCTGGCGTTCACCAGCGGACCCCCGGAGTTCCCGGAACTGATCGCAGCGTCGGTCTGGATCAGTCCGTCGAGCACGCCCGCCTCGGTCTCGAGGGTCCGCCCCAACGCCGACACGATGCCGCGTGTGACGGAGGGGGCACCATCGAGCTGCAGTGCGTACCCGATGGCAACGACGTCGTCGCCCACCTGCACATCCTCGGGGGAGGCGATCAGGGCCGGCACCAGGCCCGTGGCGTCGTCGACCCGCAGCACGGCGAGGTCGTTGTTGGGATCGGATGCCACGACGGCTGCGGTGCGCGGGTTGCTCTCACCGGCCACGAGCACCGCCACGCTCGCGAAGCCCTCGATCACGTGGGCGTTGGTGACGATCTCGCCGGCGGCCGACAACACCACGCCGGTGCCGGTGGCGCCGATGCTGGCGTCGTCGCCGGCTGGTGATGCGGTGATGGTGACGACGCTGGGCGCCACCGCGGACACGATGGCCGCCACGTCGAGGCGATCGCCCGGGATCTCGAGGGGAGCCCGCGGTGCGGTGGTGGAGACCGACACCTGCTCGGGTCGGCCATCCTCGTCGCCGTCGACGAGCGCCGCACCGATGAGGCCCCCGATCAGCCCGCTGAAGACGGCGAGCACGGCGCCGGCGGCCAGCCACCGCCCGCGCCCGCTCCCGGCCGGGCCTGGGGCCGGCGTCGAGACCGGAATCAGCGCCGAGGGTGCTTCGGTTGGAGTCGCGGCCTCGGGCCGAGCCTCGACGGAGGCCGGGCGCGGCTCGTCGGACGGCGCCGGGGGAGGTGGCCACGAGGCCAAGCGAGGAGGCCCCGTTGGGGTCAGCTCCATCACGGGTTCACCTCGGTGCCGGGGGAGTCGACGATCATGCGGTCGGAGCGATGTTGGCGAGGAGCCGGCCGACGAACTCTTCCGAGTGAGCCTCGAGTTTCGATCGGTTGAGGGCCAAGCCACCGATGACCTGGCCACCGCGCCCTTCGAGCACCCGTCCCATCGTGTCGAGGCTCTTCCCCGGGTTGAGCGCGAACGTGCAGTAGGTGGCGACCTGCTTGCCGGCCATGGCTGGCAGCCCGCGCAGAGCACCCACACCCCACGGCGCTTGCCCAACCACGAACAGCCCGTGCACCCACGTCCCGACGATCACCAGATCGGCGGCCTGGATGGCGCGGTGGTCGGGGCGGCGCACCGGGCCGACGTCGGTGATCCCGTGGCCGGACTGCTGCAGGGCGGTGGCGATGAGCTCGGCGGCCTTGCGGGTGTTGCCGGTGAGGCTCTCGAACAGAACGACGGCCTTCATGCCCCGGAATGATGGCACGCGTCCGGTCCCGAGGGCACGGCCGCTGGAAAACGAGCGCCCCGGTCAACGCTTCGTGACCGGCGACCAGGCGAGCACGAAGCTCTTCTCGCCCACCTCGGGGAAGCGGATCCGTGCCTCGGTGGCCTCCCCCGTGCCGCGCAGCTCCATCACGACGCCGTCGCCGTACTTGGCGTGGTGGACATCGTCGCCGACCTTCAGGCCCAACGCTTCGGCGTGGGTGGGCAGCACGGAGCGTTGCCCGGCTGCGATCGCCGCGTCGACGACGCGTTCGCGATGGGCGACCGCCCGCGCGTCGGGTTCGTCGTCGAGTCGGTTGCGGCGGCGCTCGCCCCAGTCGCTGCTGTCGCCGGGGCTCCACCGTCCTGAGGTGCCACCCGACGAACCCCACTCACTCGACCTCGACCGGTAGCTCGAGCGGCCACTCCCCCGCGCCGCGCCGACCGATTGGACGAGCGCCGAGGGGATCTCGTCGACGAACCGCGACGGCGGGTTGTAGCTCGTGTTGCCGAACAGGCTGCGGCTCCACGCATGGGTGATGTGCAGTTTCTGACGGGCGCGGGTGATCCCCACGTACGCGAGTCGGCGTTCCTCTTCGAGCTCGTCGGGGTCGGTGAGGGCACGGATGTGGGGGAACACACCCTCCTCGGCGCCGACCAGGAACACCACCGGGAACTCCAACCCTTTCGCCGAGTGCAGGGTCATCAACACCGCCCGAGAATCGTCGGGGTCGAGTTCGTCGGTGTCGGCGACCAGGGAGACCTGCTCCAGGAACGCGTCGATCGTCTCGAACTCCCGGGCGGAGCCGATGAGCTCGCCCAGGTTCTCGAGCCGGCCCGCCGCTTCGACGGTGTTCTCGGCTTCGAGCTCGGCGAGGTAGCCGCTGCGCTCGAGCGCGCTGTGCATCAAGTCGCCCGGGCCCAGCTCGACAGCCTGGGTGAGGTCGTCCATCAGCGCGAGGAACGCACCGATGCCACGCCGGGCCGGGCCGGCGACCCCCGCATCTTCAGCCTGCCGGAGTGCCTCGATGAACGGCAGTCCGGTCTGGTTCGCAAACGTGTCGAGCCGCGCCACCGTGGTGTCGCCGATGCCCCGCTTCGGCTCGTTGAGCACCCGTTTGATCGAGATCTCGTCGGCCGGGTTGACGATGGCCCGCAGGTAGGCGACGGCGTCCTTGATCTCCTTGCGGTCATAGAAGCGGGTACCGCCGACCACCTTGTACGGCACGCCCGTGCGCATGAGCGCTTCTTCGATCACTCGGCTCTGCGCATTGGTCCGGTAGAAGACCGCCATCTCGCTCCACCGCATGCCATCGGTGTCGTGGAGCTCGGTCATCGTGCGCCCGACCCAGCGGGCTTCATCGGACTCGTCTTCGGCGTGGTACCGCACGATGCGATCGCCCGGGCCGGCGTCGGTCCAGAGCTGCTTGGGCTTGCGACCGAGATTGTGATCGATCACCGCGTTGGCGGCATCGAGAATGGTCTGCGTCGACCGGTAGTTCTGGTCGAGGATGACCGTGGTCACGTCGGGGAACGCCTCTTCGAACTGCAAGATGTTGCGGAGATCGGCGCCCCGGAACTTGTAGATCGAGTTGTGGACCAGCACCCCGTCGGCCACGTAGGTGTGGGTGCCGTCGACTTCGAGATCGTGGACCGGGCCGTCGTAGAACGACCGCTCCACGCCCGCCACGCCCGACTCGACCAGACCACCTTCGCCATCGTCGACGAGCACCACCATCCCTCGACGCAGCGAACCGAGCGGCGCAAAGCGGTAGCTCACGCCGTCGCACAGCAACCGGCGGCGAAGGGGCGCACCGGTCGCCTCGGCCACCAGGCGGGCGAGCACCACTGCATCGGGGAACTCGGCGAGGTCGGTTCGACTGGTGCCCCAGTCCACGCGGTGGCCCGCAGGGGCGGCTCCGCACTCCACGAACATCGTCAGCTCGACCGCCGCTCCCTCGCTGGTGGCGGCCTGGACGATGTCGTCGAGCGGGGTGGCGTGACGGGCGGGAACGATGTGATCAGGGGTCCCCCGCACCACGGCACCCGACTCGGTGGTGATCGTGTGGAGATCACCGGTGTAGCGACCCGGCCGGATCTCGCTGACGACGCCGAGCACCTGCGCCGATCGCCCGTGCGTTCCGAGCACCTTGTCGCCCGGCTCGATCTGCTCGATCGGCCGACGACCGGCTTCGGTCGCGATCAGCGTTCCCGGCACGAGACACTGGTCGCTGTCGCCCACCACCGTCACGTTTCGGCGGCCTTCGCCGAGCATGAGCACGAGCTCGTTCTGAGCGGTGTTGGTGTCCTGGTACTCGTCGACCAGGATGTGCTCGAAGCGGTCCTGGTAATGGGCGAGCACGTCGGGATGCTCCTTGAACAGCCGCACGGTCTGCCCCAAGAGGTCGTCGAAGTCCATCGCTCCGGCCTTCGCCAGACGGGCCTGGTAGTCGACGTAGACGTCGGCGATCTTGCGCTCGAAGATGTTGGCCGCCTGCTCCCTGGCCTGCTCGGCACTGACCAGGTCGTTCTTGAACTGACTGATCTGGGCGTGCACCCCCCGGGGCGTGAACCGCTTCGGATCGAGCCCGAGGTCGCGGATGACGTACCCGACGAGCCGGTTCGAGTCGGCCTGGTCGTAGATCGAGAACGTCTTGGGGTATCCCAACCGATCGGCGTCTCGGCGCAGGATGCGCACGCACGCCGAGTGGAACGTCGACACCCACATCTTCTTGGCGATGTCGCCCACCAGGTCGCCGACCCGGTGACGCATCTCGTCGGCGGCTTTGTTGGTGAAGGTGATCGCCAGGATCCGCATCGGATGGACCTGGTGCTCCGCGATGAGGTGCGCTATCCGGTGAGTGAGCACCCGGGTCTTGCCCGAACCGGCACCCGCCACCACGAGCAGCGGACCGCCGGTGTGGACGACGGCGTCGAGCTGGTCGGGGTTCAACCCGTCGGTGGGCGCAACAAGATCTGGCATGGCCACCTCATCCTACGGACGGGGTGCACCAGGGTTCCGAGACCCGGCGACGCACGCACCGTCGTGGCGATCCTCGTGCGGCGGCAGTCGGTAGCGTGCCGACCGTGTTCCATGCCGTCTTCGTCGCCCCGTTCGCCGAGCTGTGCGATGCGCGAACGGTCACCGACGTGGCGATCGCGGCGGAGGCCGCCGGGTGGGATGGGCTGTTCGTCTGGGACCACCTGTTGCGCCCGCCCGAGGAGACCGAGCTCATCGGCGACCCCTGGATCACGCTCGCCGCAGTGGCGATGGCGACGCAACGACTGCGCATCGGGGCGATGGTCACGCCGATCACCCGGCGCCGCCCCCAACGTCTCGCTCGCGAGACCATCGCTGTCGATCGCTTGTCCAACGGTCGCCTCGTCGTCGGCCTGGGCCTCGGCGTCGACCGTGGCGGCGAGCTGTCCCGCTTCGGTGAGGTGCTCGATCCGATCGAGCGCGGTGGCCGGCTCGACGAAGGCGCCGAGTTGCTCGTTCGTCTGTGGTCTGGCGAGCTCGTCGAGTTCCACGGCTCGCACTTCGTCGCCGACGGCGTCCGGTTCCTCCCCGGCCCGATCCAACAGCCGCATCCGCCGTTGTGGTTCGCAGCCCGGGGAACGGCGTTGCGACCGGTCCGCCGAGCGGCGCGATTGGGTTCAGGCATCCACGCCATCGAGGTCGACCGGGACGGGCTCCAACGGATGCTCGACGAAGTCGTGGCAGTACGTGGTTCGCTCGAAGGGTTCGATGTCGCTTGTGGGGTCGAGCCCGGCTCCAGCGGCGACGAGTGGGCGGGGCTCCCGGTGACGTGGGCGATGCATTCGTTCGAAGCAGTCGCGCCGCTGGCCGAGATCATGGCTGTCGTCGCCGCCGGCCCGCCCCGGTGACATCCGGAGCGGCGCACCCGGCTTCCGGGTGGCGCACGTTCGCCCGCCGGATCGTCACCTCCGGCCGGCGCCTCGGCGACCAGATCCTGCTCGGAGTGATCGCCGGGGTACCCGGCGGGCTCGGCGCGTGGGTCTTCCTCGTGAGCCTCGATGCAGCGATCGAGTTCCGGGAGACCCGGGCGCCGTGGTTGATCTGGCTGTTACCCGTGTCGGCGTTCGTCACCGTCGCCGCGTACCAGCGCTTCGGCGGTCGGGCGACTCACGGCACCGGTTTGGTGATCGAACAGGTCCGTGAACCCACCGAGGGAGTGCCGCGTCGGATGGCGCCACTGGTGCTCGTGGGCACCGTCTCGGGCCACCTCTTCGGGGCGTCGGTCGGTCGCGAGGGAACCGCGCTGCAGATCTCGGCCAGCTTGAGCGATCATGCGGCCCGACTGCTCGGCATCGGGGGTCGGCGCCGCCGGGAGCTGCTCGTGGCATCGTTGGCCGCTGGGTTCGGGGGCGTGTTCGGCGTGCCAGTGGCCGGGGCCGTGTTCGCGCTCGAGGTCCAGTCGATCGGACGGTTGCGGTTCGAGTCGGTGCTGGCGAGCGTCGTCGCCGCGTTCACCGGCGATCGTCTCGTGCGGGCACTCGGCTACGAGCATGTGAATCGCCGGCCGGTCGCGTTACGCCTCGACGTCGGGGTCGGCCTGCGCCTGGCAGTCGCCGGCGCCGCCTTCGGATTGGTCGCCGCGCTGTTCGTGTGGGCGACCCATCGCGTCAAGGCCACCCTCACCCGCGTGAAACGTCCGGCGCTACGCGGCGCGATCGGTGGAGGCGTTGCCGCGGTCGCGATCGCCATCATCGGGCTCGACTACCAGAGCCTGAGCAACCCACTCACCGCCGCTGCGTTGGCGGGCGCAACGGTGGCGCCGCTGGCATGGCTGGGCAAGCTGCTCGTGACGGCCGTGTGTCTCGGCGCCGGGATGCCGGGTGGCGAGGTGACACCGCTGTTCGTCATCGGAGCGTTGCTCGGCGCGGCGCTGGCCGGCCCGCTCGGTCTCCCCCCGGCTGCCCTCGCCGGAATCGGCTTCGTCGCCGTGTTCGCCGGCGCGGCGCACGTCCCGATCGCATGCACGCTGTTGTTCGTCGAGGTCTTCGGCGGATCCGCGGTGGTGGCGGCTGCCGTGGCGTGCACCGTGGCGTACGTCTGCAGCGGGCACCGCGGCATCTACCCGACCCCTGCCCGATCAACCCCCGGCTGATCCATCACCCACCCCGGTTCTTGGGGAGTTCGGCGTACCCCCGTGAGGCAGCCGAACGCGATCAGAATCCGGCGGAGTAGGTGATCGGGGGGGTGGGGGTGGGGGAGCCGCCGGCAGGTTCGATGGTGACGGCGAGGACGTTGGCGTCGCCGAGGTCGATCTCGAACCGGGTGTCGACGCCGCCGTCGGCGGCGGGGTCGAACACCCCGACGGACCGGGGTTCCCCGGCGGCGTTCACCAACCACAGCTGGTACGTGCGATCGTCGCCGACGGCGGGAAGGCCCGATCCCTCCACCTGCACCGAGACGTCGTCGACCACGACCTCGAGCCGGCCGGGCGCGGCGCCGGCGAGCACCACCGTCTCGGCGTCGGATCGGCCGCCCAACTGAATCACGGCGAACGCAAGGGCCGCTGCGGCTGCAAGGCCACCGGCGACAATGGTTGCGATCGGCCTCCGACGGTCGCGGCGGAGGGGCACCACGACCGCTGGTGCCTCCGTCGGGGTGACCTCCCGTGGCGCGGCGACCTCGAACGCGGCGGCGAGCACCTTGGCCTTGAGGTCGGGCGGCGGCGCGGCGGCGGCATCCTGGGCGAGGAAGGTGGCAACCCGTTGGTGTTCCCGGAGGTCGCGTGCCAACGCGGGCGACGACGCGACCGCATCCTCGACGAGCCGCCGTTCCTCGTCGCCCAGGGCGTCGAGTGCGTAGAGCGCAAGCAGTTCGTCATCGACTCGGCGCCGGCTCAACGGTTCTCCTCCAGCCGATCCCTCAGGCGCAGCATGCCCTGGCGAATCCTGGTCTTCACGGTACCCAAGGGCACCCCCAGCTGGGCGGCGACCTCCGGGTAGGATTGCCCACCGAAGTAGGCCAGGACGAGCGCCTCCCGTTGCGGTGGGGGCAGCGTTTCAAGCGCGGCGCGGACACGGGCGCGCGACTCTTCCACCTCGACTCGAGCACCCGGATCGTCGTCGACCGGGCGACCGGTGAGCGCCCGCTCGCGGTCCTGTCGATCGGCGTACGACCGATCCCGGCGCACCCGGTCGACCGTCCGCCGATGGGCGAAGGTCAACACCCACGTCATGACCGTTCCCTTGGTCGCATCGAACCTCGCTGCCGAGCGCCACGCTTCGACCAAGACCTCTTGGACCACCTCTTCGGCCGCGGACCGGTCCCGCAGCATGCGCAGGGCGAGGCCGTAGACCGCAGGTGCCACGCGGTCGTAGAACTGGGCGTACGCATCGGCGTCGCCCCGGGCCACTCGCCCCAGCAGGTACGCCAGTGCTCGATCGGGTTCCTCGGGCATCTCCGTCGTGTTCGCTGCGTCGACCGCCATGGATTTTGCCGTCATCGATTCCGGTGGCGCCGGCACCCGGACGTCGGTCGGGGCGGGTCGGGTCGGTGACAGACTCTTCCCATGGCGCTGACCTTACGAGCACTGACGTTCGACGCCGCTGACCCTCAGCGACTCGGCGAGTTCTGGGCCGCGGCCCTCGGGTGGCTGCTCGAGAACGTCCGCGGCGAAGTGGCAGTGGAGCCCTCCGCCGAGGACCCGTGGGACGTCCACCTGATGTTCCTGCCCGTTCCCGAGGGCAAGACCGCCAAGAACCGGTGCCACCCCGACCTGCACACCGACCATCTCGACCGAGAAGTCACCCGCTTGGTCGCGCTCGGGCGCCACCGAGATCTCGCGTCACGACAGATGTCAGCCGCTGGGCCGTCATGCACGATCCCGAGGGCAACGAGTTCTGCGTCGTGCAACCGGGCGCCGGCCCGTCCCACACCTCCACCCCTGGCGCCGGCGATCACGGCGAGCACCTCGGCTGAACCAACACCCGGCTCGAGCGCTCAACCGGCCCGGAACCGCCGGAGCCGGAGGCTGTTGGTGACGACGAACACGCTCGAGCACGCCATCGCAGCCCCGGCGATCGCGGGAGACAGGAAGCCCGCTGCGGCGAGTGGGATGGCCGCCACGTTGTAGGCGAAGGCCCAGAACAGGTTGCCCTTGATGGTGGCCAGGGTGCGTCGTGACAGCCGGATGGCGTCGGCGGCGGCGTGCAGGTCGGCCCGCACGAGGGTGAGGTCGCTGGCCTCGATCGCCACGTCGGTGCCCGTGCCCATGGCGATGCCGAGATCGGCTCGGGCGAGCGCGGCGGCGTCGTTGACCCCGTCGCCGACCATCGCGACGGTGCGCCCCTGCGCCTGGAGTTCGCGGACGACCGCAACCTTGTCGGCCGGCAGCACCTCGGCGTGGACGTCGGCGGGATCGATCCCGAGTTCCGCTCGCGACGGCCGCGGCCGTGATCGGTGTTGTCACCGGTGAGCAGGACCGGGCGCAGGCCCGAGCGCCCGCAGCCGCGCGACCGCGCGCGACACTCGTGGGGCGAAGCTCGTCGCGTACGGCGAGGAGCCCCGACCACGCTTCCATCGACCCGGACGACCACCACCGTTCGGCCGTGCGACTCCCACGTCCGCTGCTGTCGTAGCCGAGGTCCTCGGAGTCGAACCGGCCGACCTCGACCCGGACACCGTCGATCACACCGGTGGCGCCCGATCCGGGCCGGTTCTCGAAGCTCGACGACGGCCGGCAACGGGCCGAGCCGCTCGACGGCGGCGGCGGCGATGGCCCGGCCGATGGGGTGCTCGCTCCCGTCCTCGACGGCGCCGGCCAGACGCAGCACGTCGGCTCTCGGACCACCCGGGTGCGGCGGCGATGTCGACGAGCCCCATCCGCCCAGCGTGACCGTCCCGGTCTTGTCGAGCACGATGGTGTCGACCCGGCGGGTCGACTCGAGGATCTCGGGCCCCTTGATCAGGATCCCGAGCTGGGCGCCCCGCCCGGTGCCGACGAGCAGCGCCGTGGGGGTCGCCAGACCGAGCGCGCACGGGCAGGCGATGATCAACACCGCGACCGCTGCGCTGAAGGCCTGGCGGGGCGGCTCGCCCATGGCCAGACCACACCGCGAGCGTCAGCCGGCGAGCACAGATCACGACGGGGACGAAGACCGCCGCCACCCGATCGGCGAGCCGTTGCACCGGCGCCTTGCCGGTCTGGGCGTCGGTCGACGAGCCGGGCCATCTGGGCCAGCGCCGTCTCCGCTGCCCACCCTCGTGGCCCGCACGACGAGGCGGCCCCCGGCATTCACCGTGGCCCCGACGACCGCAGTGCCCGGTGCCCACCTCGACCGGCACGCTCTCGCCCGTGAGCATCGAGGCGTCGACCGCCGATGACCCTTCGAGCACCACGCCGTCGGTCGCGATCTTCTCGCCCGGGCCGCACCACGAATCGGTCACCCACGGCGAGCGCCTCGATCGGCACGAGCTGCTCGACACCAGCTTGCGTCGAGCACGCCCACCTGCTTGGCGCCCAGGTCGAGCAGCGCTCGCAGGGCTCCTCCGGCCCGACGCTTGGCGCGGGCCTCGAACCACCGCCCGAGCAGGATCAGCGCCACCACCGCCGAGGCCACCTCGAGATAGAGGTGGGGTTCGTCCGTGGTGTCTGCGGATCGACCAGACCATCGGCATCTTCATGCCGTTCATGCCGGCATGGGTGAAGAACAGCGCCCACGCCGACCAGCCGAACGCGGCGAGCACGCCCGACCGACACGAGGGTGTCCATCGTGGCCTCGCCGTGCCGCAGCTTCTTCCACGCGGTCCGGTGGAACGGCCAGGCGCCCCAGGTCGCCACCGGCGCCGGCCAAGGCGAAGGCCAGACCACTGCCAGTTCCCGAACTGGAACCGCGGCACCATCGACAGCACGCAGGACCGGTGTCCCGAGCACCGCCGAGCCGATCAGCCGATGCTGCAGATCGACCAGCCGATCAACGGGTTGGGCATCGACGGGCCGGGCATCGGCCCGTTCGGGGGTCCGAGGCGCGGGCGGGTCGGGGAGCCGGGCGCCGTAGCCGGCCGCCTCGACCGCGGCGACCAGTTGCTCCGGACGTCACCACCGAACGGATCGAACTCGACGCGAGCCTGCTCGGTCGCGAAATTGACGGTGGCCGTGACGCCATCGAGCCGGTTGAGCTTCTTCTCGATGCGCTCGCCAGGCCGCACGTCATCCCGCACCGCAGGTCGATTCGGGGCCGGATCCGGACGCTTCGAGACTCGATCTCGTCGACCGCTGATATCGCCGTCGACGTCGCCTGACCGGCCGCTTGGTGTCGATCGACCGGCACCGGCGTTGCCGGTCTTCGGTCGCTCACGCACTTCACACAGCCGGCATCGAACTCGCTCGAGGTGGTCCTCCCGACTTGACGATCGTTCGATGGCGCGGCTCGCCTCGTCGATCGGTCAGGCCGGGACCGGACGACCGCATCGGCGACGCAGTGCCGGAGGTGCTCGTCGAGCAGTTCGACGGCAACGCTCTGCAGCGCCCGGGTGGCCGCCGACACCTGGGTGAGGACTCGATGCAGTAGGTGTCGGATTCGACCATGCGCTGCAGCCCGCGGACCTGGCCCTCGATACGACGGAGTCGCTTCAGCAGCGCGTCCTTGTTGTCGTGGTATCCGGGAGTCACGAACATACCCTACCGGGGTATGCCTCACGGCTCAATCGGGACTGGTCAGCTTCGCCCGGAAGAACTCGATCACCCGCTGCGACGCTGGCTTCGTCGCGTTGTTCGGTGACGACCGAGTGATCGCGTCTTGGCCCGGCTCGGGCAGCTCGACGGCGACGAACCCGTCGCCCAGTTCTCGCCGCAGCGTGTCGAAGCGAGTGCCCGACCAACTTGTCCTGGTCGTAACGCAGGCCGAGCACCTCGCACCCCTCGCTCACGCGTGCCTTGACGCCGGCCAGATCGGAGGGCGACAGGTTGAGGTCGGCGCCGCGCCGCTTGGTGACGGCGAACGGCATCGACGGCTGGCTGAGCACCGGCGCGACAACGGTGGTGTCGACCATCATCCCGAGCGCGAAGCCACCGCTGAAACACATCCCGAGGGCGCCGACACCCGGCCCGCCGCACTCGGCGTGGAGCTGGCGCGGCCAGAGCCGCGCAACCAGGCGATGATCGGCGAGGTCTCGTGCAGCGCCCACGTGGTGAACTCCCGGGCGATGCACACCTGGGTCATGCTGCGCAACGTGTACCCGGCAGTGGGTTCGCGGCCGGGCGTCCCGACGAGCGAGGGCATCACGACTCGGAAGCCGGCCGCGACCACGTCCTCGGCGAACTCGGGCCACCTTGGGCGTGATGCCGGGGATCTCGTGGATCACCACGACTCCCGGGCCCGTGCCCTTCGTGTACGTGGTGCGGGTGACGCCTCCGTGGGTGAAGGCCCCGATGTCCCAACCGTCGCAGACACGTTGGTCATGCCAGCCTCCTGACGGCATCGAGCGCCGAGTCGGCGAGGAACTCGACCGACTCGCGGGCGTTGTCGAGATCGGTGGTCTGGTCGCCCATCGCCCCGTGCAGATAGCGGGCGTACACCCCTTCGCTGATGACGGCGAGGCGCCAGAACGAGAACGCGACGTAGTAGTCGATTCCCGACAGGTCGCGCCCGGTGCGGGTGGCGTAGCGCTCGACGAGCTCGTCGTAGGACGGGAACCCGGGCGCCCCGCTCGGGTCGTTGCTGACCAGGTTGCTCGCCGCCGCGACCCCAGTACACGCCGAGGTACCCCACATCGGCGAGGGGGTCGCCGAGCGTGCACAGCTCCCAGTCGAGCACTGCTGCGATGCGACCGGCGCCGACATCGGTGAGACAGTTCCCGAACCGGTAGTCGCCGTGGGCGATCGCGACCCCTTGCTGGTCCGGCACCCGGGTACGCAGGTGGGCCAGGACCTCCTCGACCACGGGCAGCTCCCGGGTCTTGGAGTGGTCCCACTGGGTGCTCCAGCGCTTCAACTGACGCTCGACGTAACCCTCCCGACGGGCCAGGTCACCGAGCCCGATGGCGTCGATGTCGGCGGCGTGGAGATCGGCGAGCACGTCGATGAGGTGCTCGGCGCGTCGGCCGGCGAAGCGATTCCGCCAGCAGCTCGGCCTTGGCGAGATGGTCGAGCACCTCACCGTCCACGTACGCCATCACGTAGAACGGCGCGCCGTTGACCGTTTCGTCGACGCACAGTCCGAGCATCGCCGGAACGGGCACCGGCGTGTGCCCGACGGCGGACATGATCCGGTGCTCGCGAGCCATGTCGTGGGCGGTGGCGAGCACGTGCCCGAGCGGCGGGCGTCGCAGGACGAAGCGGGCTCCGGCCTCATCGATGACCCGGAACGTCAGGTTCGATCGGCCGCCGGCGATCAGCTCGTACCGGAAAGGTGCCCGGGCTCCGGCCACGTTGGCGGCGATCCACGCCGAGACGTTGGGCTCCTCGATCCCTTGCATGATCGAGGGACCGTAGCGGGCGTCAGCCCGGACGACCGACGCCGACGACCCTGGACCAGTTGACCGCGGTCTGGCGCACGCCGAGAGAGTGGTTGGCCGCGTCGACCATGACCCCGCCGCCGATGTAGAGGCCCACGTGGCTGATCGGGTTGTAGAAGAAGATCAGGTCGCCGGGCTGAGCATCCGAGGGTGAGATGTGGGTGGTGGAGGCGTACTGGGCGCGTGAGTTGCGCGGCAGTGAGACCCCGGCCTGGGCCCACGCCCACGACGTGAGACCCGAGCAGTCGAACGCTTCGCCCGGGCGAGGCCGTCGCATAGCGGTAGCCCACCCCGACCTGGCTCGACGCCGCCGACACTGCACCTGAGGCGCCCGGCGAAGGAGTGGGCACGTAACTGCCGGCGCCCGAGTTACCCGACGTCTCGGAGGTGCCCGTGCTGCCCGAATCGGCGCCACCACCACCGCCGGCTCCACCGCCACCGCCACCGCCGCCGCCCTGGTTCCCGATCCGGCTGGCGGCCTGGGCCTGGGCCGCGGCGGCCTGGGCAAGGAGCGCCTGCTGACGTCGTTGCTGTTCGTCGACGAGCGCCTGGCCGAGATCGGCCTTGGCCTCGTCGAGGGCGTCGGCGGCCTGCGCTTCGGCTTCGTCGCGCGCCTCCTGCTTGTCCTTGACGTCGGCGACGAGGTTCTCGGCCATGGCCTCGACGACTTCGAGGACCTGGCGTTCGGCTTCGAGATCGGAGATCGTGGCGTCGAGCTCGTCGGTGCTGCTCTCACCGGCCGACATGGCGAGCCGGGCGTACTGCTCGCGCTCCACGACCTCGGTGATGCTGCCGGAGCCGGTGAACAGGCTGCCGGCGCCGCTCGCCTGGTCGCCCGAGATGAACGTCTTCAGCGCCAGATCGCCGAGCTCGGAGCGCACGGCGATGAGCTTGGTCTCGAGCTCGACGATGCGGGCCTTGGACGCCTCGACCTCGGCTTGGGCCTCGATCGAGCTGCTGCTCGGCCTCGCGCAGGTCCTCTTCGAGGATCGACACCTGCTCGGCGAGCCGCTCGAGCTCGTCCTGGACCTGGGCGACCTGGCGGCGGGCGTCGTCGACCTGGTCGGCGCGGGCACCGGGCGCTCCGGCGATCCCGAGCAACCCGACACTGACGACGACGGCAGCCACCCGTCGGCGGCCGCGAGAGAGAGACAGCCACCTACTCATGACGGCCAGCACCCTACCAACTGTTACGAACGCGTTGCGACGCGAGACCCGATCGCAACACAGGATTCCGACTCATTTCGACCCGCCGAGCTACCGGGCCGCTCGCTCCCCGCCACTACTCCCACTCGCCACTACTCCCACTCGCCACTACTCCCACTCGCCACTACTCCCATTCGATGGTGCCGGGGGGCTTGGACGTGATGTCGTACGCCACCCGATTGATCCCGCGGACCTCGCCGATGATCCGACTCGACATCTTCTCCAGCAGGTCGTAGGGCAGGCGGGCCCAGTCCGCCGTCATGGCGTCCTCGCTCGTCACGGCACGGATGATGATCGGATGGCCGTAGGTGCGCTCGTCGCCCATCACGCCCACCGAACGGATGTCGGGCAACACGGCGAAGGCCTGCCAGATCTCGCGATCGAGCCCGGCGAGGTGGATCTCCTCCCGCACGATCGCATCGGCCTCCTGCAAGATGGCGACCTTGTCGGGCGTCACCTCACCGATGATCCGCACCCCGAGCCCCGGCCCGGGGAACGGTTGGCGCCACACGATCTCGTCGGGGAGCCCGAGCTCGGCACCCACTTTGCGGACCTCGTCCTTGAACAGGTCGCGCAGCGGCTCCACCAGCACCAAGGTCATGTCCTCGGGGAGGCCGCCCACGTTGTGGTGGCTCTTGATCACATCGGCGGTGCCGTCCTTGCCGCCGCTCTCGATCACGTCGGGGTACAGCGTGCCTTGCACCAGGAACTCGGCGTCGGTGACGCCGCCGGTGTTCTCCTCGAAGATGCGCACGAACAGTTCGCCGATGGCCTTGCGCTTCGTCTCCGGCTCCGTGATGCCGGCCAGCTTCTCGAAGAACCGCGATCCGGCATCGACATGGATGAGCTCGATCCCCAGGTTGCGGCGGAAGGTCTCGACGACCTGTGCGCTCTCGTTCTTGCGCATCAGCCCGGTATCGACGTACACGCAGGTGAGCTGGTGCCCGATCGCCCGATGCACCAGCGCCGCCGCGACCGCGGAGTCGACGCCGCCGCTGAGCCCACAGATCACGCGGCCATCGCCGACGGCGGCGCGCACGGCTGCGATCTGGTCGTCGATCACCGAACTCATCGTCCAGTCCTGGCGGCAGCCGGCGAGGCGCAAGAACTGCTCCAGGACCGCCTGGCCGGCGGGAGTGTGAGCCACCTCCGGGTGGTACTGGACGCCGTAGATCCGCCGCTCGACGTCCTCGAACGCGGCCGCTGGCGTGGCGTCGGTCCGGGCCGTCGCCGTGAACCCGGGCGGAGGTGTGGCACAGGCGTCGAAGTGACTCATCCAGACCGTTTGCGTGGCGGGGATGCCGTCGTGGAGCAGCGTCGACGTCGAACCGGGAATGCGGGTCAGCTCCGTGCGCCCGTATTCGCCGGTGTCGTAACGAGCGACATCACCGCCGAGCTGTTTGACGATCAGCTGGGCGCCGTAACAGATGCCGAGGATCGGGATGCCGAGCTCGTAGACGGCCGGATCGATCAGCGGTGCGCCCTCGACCCTGACGCTCTTGGGTCCGCCGCTGAAGATGATCGCCTTCGGGGCCCGGGTTGCGAGCTCGGCGGCGCTCACCGAGTGGTGGACGATCTCTGAGTGAACCCTCGCCTCGCGGACCCGACGGGCGATGAGCTGGGCGTACTGGGCACCGAAATCAACCACCAGCACGGTCTCGTGGGGGTGCGCGGCTACGGGGGCGGGCATGACGAGCGACTGTAACGACTCCCTCGTCGGAACGAAGGGTGACCGGGCCGGTGCACGCCGGGCCATCGTGTGCGACGATGGGACCGTGCGACGATTCCTGCTCACGATCACGACGGCATTCCTGGTGGCCGTCGGTCCGACACCCGTCGATGCCGCCGCGCCGGGTACCGAACCGCCGATCACGATCGCAGCCGGTCGCTCGATCACCGAGTGCATCAGCGCCAATCCCAAGCCGGGGTGCACGACCCAGCGCGAGGCCGACGGGCATCAGCTGGCGGTGCTCGGTGTGATGGGCGGTGGGTTGGCATTCGTCGGCTGGCGGGTCACCCGAGGCATCCGCCGCCGCGACCGGGCCGTCAACCCTGCCTGATCACTACTCCCGTACGACGCTGATTCTCCCGTACGACGCTGATTCGTTCGCACACCGGCACGCCGAACGCGAACGACTCCGACTCTCGTTCGGGAGTCGGAGTCGCGCTACCGGGTCCTGTCGGCGGCGATGCCGTCGGCGGGCGGCCTTGCTGTCCTGCCTGTCGCTCGGTGCCGGATCGTGTCCGGTCTGCGGTGGGAGCGCCCGGAGTCAGTCCTGCCGTCGCTCGGTGCCCTGGTCCCCGTCGTTCGCGTGGACGGTCAGTCAATAGGGGGGACGTCGGGGCATCGTCGCCATGCTCAACCCGGTGGATCTGCCTGTGCCTCGCTGGTCTCCATACTCCTCCACTCCTCCCACCGTCCGGGGTGGGTGCTCGAGGGTGTTTCGACTCCCTCACGTTGCGCCTTCGTCACCCCGAGTTCAAGTCTTGACTTCTCCAGCGCTCGCGCGCTGCGAGCAGATCGCTGCAGAACGCGACCGTTCCGGAGACCAGCGCGTGGGGTGCCTCCCATGGCACGAAGTGGCCGCAGTCCCGCAGCAGGAACGGCCCGGTGTGGTGAGGGAACGTGATCGCCGCCATCCGGTCGAAGTCGGGGTACAGCACGTGATCGCTCGGCCCGAACAACAAGAGCGTCGGGGTGCGGTCGTTGTGGCCGATCATGCTGGGTCCGCTGCGTTTGGCCGGATCGAACGAGCTCTCGTACCCCCCGAAGCTGGCGCGGAACTTGTCGGCTGCCCCGAACGGTTCGGTGTGGAAGTCGACCACTGCGCCCGGCCCGCCAACGGGGGTCGAGCCGGGTGAGGCGAAGGAACCCGGGTGGGCCCAGAAGCGCGACGTGTAGAAGGTGGCGATGTAGCGGCGTCGCTGTTCGGGCGTGACGAACTCCGCGGCGAGGTTGTCGGGATCGAGCCCTTGGCGCATGAAGTAGTCGGCCGCCTCGCGTGGAGCTCGGGTGCCGGTGAGGTGGGCCATCCGTTGCTTGTCGTAGGGCAGAGGCGAGTTGAACAGCACCATGCGGTCGACCCAGTCGGGGTGGCGCAGGGCGAGGTCCTGGATGACGGGGCCACCGAGATCACCACCGAGCAGGACCACCCGCTCGTGGCCGAGGACACCGTTGACCAGCGCGTGCAGGTCGAGGGCGTGGGCGGTCACGTCGTGGAGCCCGTCCGGCGCGACCTCGCTGTCGCCGAAGCCGCGCAGATCGGGCACGATCACCTCGAACCCCGCGGCGGCCAGGGGCGCGATCACTCGCCAGAAGATGCGTTTGGTCTCGGGCCAGCCGTGAACGCACACGAGTGGCACGCCGCCGACGTTCTCCCTCACGAACGCCTGGCGCACGCCCCGCGGGGCCGCCGTGTGCACCTCGAACCGCCCCGGATCCAGCTCGTCGTCCATCCCCGAACCGTACGCTCGCCAGTCGCCCCGCCCGCGCCCGCCGCCCGCCGCCCGCCGCCCGCCGCTTTGGCACGCGTCTACGTTGCCCCGGCCACGCAGACCAGTGGCAAGGCCCGGCCCCGGCGCGGTCGGGAGGGCCCGGCGCGGGGCAGGTCGTCGTGTGGGGCGGGTGCGTAGCCTCGGCGGCCATGACACCCGAGGAGTTCCGCGCCGGCGGACATGCGTTGGTCGACTGGATCTCGGAGTACATCGAGGGCCTCGAGGCGCGCCGGGTCCAACCCGATCTCGCCCCCGGCGCCATCAGGGACGGGCTCCCCGCCCATCCCCCGGTCGAGCCGGCGCCGTTCGCCGAGGTCTTCGCCGATTTCGAGCGACTCGTCCTGCCGGGGATCACGAACTGGCAGCACCCCGGGTTCTTCGCGTTCTTCCCGGCCAACTCCTCGTACCCGTCGATCCTGGGCGAGTTGCTCGCCGCCGGGTTGGGGGTCAACGCGATGAGCTGGGTCACCAGCCCGGCGGCCACCGAGCTCGAGACCCTGCTCCTCGATTGGATGGTGGAGCTCCTCGGACTGCCCGACCGGTTCCGGTCGACGAGTCCGACCGGTGGCGGCGTGATCCAGGCCACCGCGAGCGAAGCGACGCTGACCTCGATCCTGGCGGCGCGGTGGCGGGCGACCGGCGGCACCGTGAACCAGCTCGGCGGCGCCGCCATCGATCGTCTCGTCGCCTACGCCACCGCCCAGTCCCATTCGTCGATCGAGAAGGGCCTGCGCATCGCCGGCATCGGCACCGAGCGCATCCGCTGGGTCGCTACCGACCAGCACTTCGCGATGGACCCCGATGCGCTGAGCGAGGCGATCGAGTCCGACCTCGCCGCCGGGTTGATCCCGTTCTGGGTCTGTGCCAACAGCGGAACCACGAGCTCCACCGCGTTCGACCCCGTGGCGCGGATCGGCGAGCTCGCCCGGACCCACGGGCTGTGGCTCCACGTCGATGCCGCGATGAGCGGCATCGCCACACTGGCCCCGGAGTTCCGATGGATGAACGACGGCATGGAGCTGGCCGACAGCTACTGCACCAACCCGCACAAGTGGATGGGGGTGAACTTCGACTGCGACCTGTTCTGGACCGCCGATCGGTCAGCACTGCTCGGTGCCCTGTCGATCCTGCCCGAGTACCTGCGTTCGGCAGCAGCAGAAGCGGGAGCGGTCCTCGATTATCGAGATTGGGGCATTCCGCTCGGCCGACGGTTCCGGGCACTGAAGCTGTGGTTCGTGCTTCGGTGCACCGGCGTGGCTGCGATCCAGGACATGCTTCGCCGGCACGTCGCGCTGGCCCAGGAGCTCGCCGGGTGGATAGCCCGCGACGACCGGTTCGAGGTGGTCGCCCCGCACCCGGTGAGCCTGGTGTGCCTACGGCTCCGAGGACCGACGAGCTGACCGATCGGTTGATCGAACTGGCCAACGCGGAGGGGAGCGTGCTGTTCACGCGGACCGTGCTCGGCGGCCACTCGGCGTTGCGCTTCTCGATCGGGGCTCGGCTCACCGAGCGACGTCACGTCGAGGCAGGCTGGGCCGTACTGCAACGGATCGCCGACGGATTCCACCTCAGAACGGGGGCGCCCTCGATGAGGGAAGGTGGAACGGGCGGTCACGGTCGATAACGGTGGAGGCTTCCGAGAGACTTCCACGAGACAGAGGAGAGCGCATGGCCCGTTGGGCAGCACTCGTCGTCGCGGCCACGACCTTCCTGGCCGCCCCATCGCTCGCTGAGGCAGAAGCATCCGATCTCCAGCAGTACGAGTACCTCGCCCATACGGCCACCATCAGCCAGTTCGTCGCAGCTCGCACGGCGCGTACACCGGCGACGCTCGACTGGTCGTCGGACGGATGCTCCACGCCGTTCTCGATCGGGCTCGGTGACACCGGACGGAGCTTCAACTTCCGCGCCGCGTGTCAACGCCACGATTTCGGCTACCGGAACTCGCCTCGACTCGGTGTGTGGAGCTCGACGGAGAAGCGCCGGATCGACGACCGGTTCTACGCCGACATGAAGACCGACTGCGCGCCGCGGCCATGGACCCAGAGGTCCAACTGCCTGGCATGGGCCGGCGTCTACTACCAGGCCGTCAGACTGGCCGGCGGGTAGCCCGGGTCGGGGGGTCGCAGCGGCCCGTCAGGCAGGCCGGCGGGCGGCCACGACCACCGTGAGACCGAACGGGAGCGAGACCCGCCGCAGGACGGCGCGCTCGGCGGTGGCGACTCGGGAGAGCACCCCGCCGAGCCCGTCCTGGTGCTTGTCGAGGTCACTCGCCGATCGTCCACGTTCCGCGATCATCTTGGCCGCAGCGGCCGGCACGAGGAACGAGTACGCCCCCGTCGACCGAACCGGTTCCAACCCAGCGGCCACGGCCGTTCGCCGGAGATCGCCCAGCGAGAACCGGCGGGCGGAGTGCGTGACCCGGTCGTGCGCCCGCCGCAACCGGCGCACGCCGGGCTCCCACAGCACCACCATCCCGCCCGGACGGGTCACCCGGGCCAGCTCGCGCACCGCCACGACGGGATCGGCGATCGACTGGTGGCACAGCACCGTCACGCACACCGTCACGTCGAACGAGCCGCCGGCGAACGGGAGCAGCTGGACATCGGAGGCGGCGAACCCGATCGTCGACGGGTGCAGCGTGCGGTTCATCGCCAGCGCCGCCGGCTCGAAGTCGGCTGCGATCAGGGTGCCGTGGTCGGCCATCCACGCCGCCGTCGCCCCAGTGCCCCCGCCTGCGTCGAGGAACCGTCCACCTGCCGGCAACTCCGCGATCAGCAGATCACGCAAGAGGGCTCGGGTGGCCGAGTACCACCAATGCGTCGCCTCGACGTCCGCCATCCGGCGGTACTCGTCAACCTCCATCAACCCTCGCGAGCATGATCGAGCTCATCGAACTCATCCTCCGAGATCGAACCAGGTGTAGCGGAGCTCGGCGCTCTCGCCACGGCGAACGGCCCCGGCCTGCTCGAGACCAGCTTCGAACGCGGCGGCCGCGGCCGGATCGACGAATCCCCTGCGATCGACCACGATCGCGCGGAAGCCCTGGGCGCGCGCGTCGCCGACCACCTGGTCGCCCGGTTGCGCCATCAGATCGGCGGGAGGGGCCGGCACTCGGCCGATCACGCCTCCGTAACTCCACCGGAGCCGCGGCTGATGCAGGTAACCCTGCACGGGGTCGTACGCCGAGATCTCGACGACTCCGGGACTCTCGGGAAACGGCACGGGCGGCAGCTGCAGCACCGCCGCGCCATCGGGCAGGGCCGCGCCCATCTCGTCGTAGAACCAGCCATCGACGATCCAGGTGTCGTGTCCACTCGACATCCGAGTCGCGTCACGCGGCGAGGTCTGGTCGTACCACGCCACCACGAGTGCGAGCGCGAGACCGCCCGCGACCACTCGGCGCGCAAACCGGTCGCCCCGTCGAACGGCCAACCGCTCGGCCGCCGCCGAGGCGACCACGGCCATCGCGGTGATCGCACAGAACGCGATGACGATCGAGATCCGGTTGTACGCCCGGATCTGACGCAACCCGAGCAACGACACGAAGTATCCGAAGCCGCTGCCGGTGCCGATCAGCAAGCAGACCAGGGAGATGAATCCCAACCGGTCGAGCAGCACGCGACGGCGTTCACCGGTCGGCACGCCGCCCGAGCCGTCGAGCACGGGTTCGACCGGCTCACCGGCACCCGACCTGCGTAGAACTCCGAGCACGGTCCACCCGAGGAGAGCCAGGAACCCGCAGGACGTGATCACGCCGAGGGACTGCGTGCCCTCGGAGAGGAACGGTCCACGGAGCGAACGCAGTCCGACATCAGCGAAGAACGGGTTGCGGTGGTCCCATCGCGGCATGAGCAGTTGCTGGATCCGGATCCCGAGCACCTCGGTCTGCTGCGGGGTTCGCCGGATCACCTGGTTGTTCGTGCCGTTCTGGAGCCAATACCAGAACGATGGAACGAGGTTGGCGACGGTCATCCCGAGGATCAACGAACAGCAGATGGTCGCCGACCGCACCGCTGCCCATGTGCGCGTGCCCAGCGACGAGAACACGCCCGAAACGGCGAACACCAGCATGGCGAACACCGCGTAGTACGTCCCGGTCGACGCCAAACCGAGGCACGCCGCGCCGACCCACCAACGGCTGTCTCGATCCGCCGTCGAGAACGGCCGGCGATCGCTCATGATCGCCAACGCGACGAGCACGATGAGCGGCACGAACGCGTACGACGACAGGAACAGGTGGGCGTTGCGTCGCATGAGGTGGAAGGGCAGGAACGTGTAGATCAAGGCTGCGACCGCGGCGATCCACCTGCTGGACCCGAGCCGTCGCAACACGGTGTGGGCCGCCGCCGCGACGGTCGCGAACGTGCCCAGTTGGAACAGGTTGACGGCCACCGGGGCCGACACGAACAGCACCAGGAAGCGAAGGATCGACAGATGGAACACGTCGCCGCCCTCGGGCACATCGTGCATCGCCTGGCCGTACGGGAAGCCCAGATCGGGGTTCGTGAGGAACGACCCGTGGCGTTGCAGGCCCTGCACGAGCATCATGTAGTAGCTGCTGTCGCCCCCGTAGTTGAACGGGTAGGAGAAGGGCTGACGCCACACCTGGAACACGCCCAACGCACCCACGACTGCCATGGACCCCACCACCAGGGCCTCGCGTCCTGCTCGGACCCGAGGGGTCACGTCAGCGACCGGCCCACTCGACGTCAGTTCGGCCACGGGCATGACTGGCGATGCTACGGCCCCCGACCGCCCTCGCTGACGATCACTCCAGCTGCCCCGAGTCGTGCCCTAAGGTGCCCGGTGATGTTCAGCGCTCAGACTGCCGAGCCTGCCGAGCCTGCCGAGCCTGCCGGACTCGCCGGACTCGCCGGGGCGCAGTGCGTGGTCACCGGGGGACTCGGGTTCATCGGCTCGAACCTCGTCCACGCCCTGGTCGGCGCCGGCGCTTCGGTGCGGGTCGTCGACGCGCTCGTTCCCCAGCACGGCGGTGACCGGCGGAACCTGGAGGGGCTGACCGGGGTCGAGGTGCTGGTCGACGACCTCGGGAGCCCGGCCGTTGCCGAGCTGGTGGCCGGCACCGATGTGGTGTTCAACGTGGCCGGTCAGGTCAGCCATCACGCCAGCATGACCGACCCGCTGCGCGACCTCGACCTGAACGTCCGCAGTCACGTAGCCCTCTTGGAGACCTTGCGCACCGTCGTACCGGGCTGCCGCGTGGTGTTGACCTCCACCCGCCAGGTCTACGGCCGCCCCGAATACCTGCCGGTCGACGAAGCCCACCCCACCCGCCCGGTCGATGTCAATGGCGTCGACAAGCTCGCCTGTGAGCAGTTCCATCTCCTGTACGGCGTGGTCCACGGGTTGCGGCCGACGGTGTTGCGCCTCACCAACGTCTACGGCCCACGCCAGAACCTGTCCAAGGACGACCTGGGCGCCCTCCCGGTGTTCATCCGTCAGGCCCTGCGGGGCGAGCCGATCCGGCTGTACGGCTCGGGCGAACAACGCCGCGACTGCCTCCACGTCGACGATGTGGTGGCCGCACTCGCGCAGGCCACCGCAGAGCGATGCCGCGGCGAGATCATCAACCTCGGCCACGAGCACAGCTGGTCGCTGCGGGAGATCGTCACCGCAATCGTGGCGGCCGCCGCCAGCGCCAGTACCGTCGAGCTCGTGCCGTGGCCCGCCGACCTCGAACGCATCGACATCGGCGATTTCCAGGGCGACTGGACCAAGGCCGCCGAGACGCTCGGCTGGAAGCCGGCCATCGATCTGGCCGAGGGACTGAACGACACCGTCCGCTACTACGCAGAGCATCCGTGGTACCTCTCGTCGACCTGAGCCGTCGCCATCAGCGGCACGCTGCCGAGTTCCACCACGCCGTCGACCGGGTCCTGCGATCCGGCCATGTGCTGCTCGGCCCGGAGCTCGAGTCGTTCGAGGCCGAGTTCGCGGCGTTCTGCGGCCAACGCTACGCGGTCGGGGTCAGCGCCGGCGCGGCCGCACTGCAGCTCGTGCTCGCCGCGCTCGGCATCGGGCCGGGCGACGAGGTGCTCGTCCCGGCCTTCACCGCGGTCCCGACCGCCGCGGCGGTCTGCGCGGTCGGGGCGATCCCGGTGTTCGTCGATGTCGACCCGATCACGGCCACGGTGCCCGGTACCGACTGGGAGCCGGCCCGAACGGCGCGGACCCGTGCCGTGATCCCGGTGCACCTGTACGGCCGCCCCGCCGATCCGCCGCTCACCGACCTGCCCGTGCTCCACGACGCCGCCCAGGCCCACGGCGCCCTTTCCCCGGCGCCCGCCGGCGTCGCCGCCGCCTACTCGTTCTATCCGACCAAGAACCTCGGTGGCATCGGCGACGGCGGCGCCATCGTCACCGACGATGCCGATCTCGCGGCCACGTTGCGCCGGCTTCGCGTTCATGGGATGAGCGAGCAGTACGTCCACGTGGCCGTGTCGCAGAACTTCCGCATGTCAGAGCTGGAGGCGGCGTGGCTGCGGTTGACGTTGCCCGTACTTGCCGAAGGGAACAGCCGGCGGCGCCTGGCTGCCGCGGCGTATCGGGCTGCGGCCCCGCACCTGTCCTGGCATGCCGCCCATCCCGACCATGTGCACCATCTCGCTGTGTTCCGGGCCGCAGATCGCGAGGCCGCTCGGAACTTCTTGACGGCTCGCGACGTCTCATCAGCAGTGCACTATCCGCTGGCCCTCACCCAACAGCCCGCGTACCGCTCGTTCACATCAGCACCATGCCCGAACGCGGAGGCCTGGGCTGCGCGATGCACCAGCGTGCCGTGCTTCCCCGAGCTCACCGACGACGAGATCACGCTCGTCGCTCGGGCACTGAGCGAGCTCCCCGCATGACGCTCACCGTCTCGGCGTTCTTCCCCTGCTACAACGACGCCGGCTCGATCGGGACCATGGTGGCGGCGGTCGATGCCGCGCTCGGCAGCGCGGCTGAGGTGACCGACTACGAGATCATCGTGGTGAACGACGGGTCGAGTGACGAGTCGGCGGCGGTGCTCGAGTCGCTCTCGGCCGCCCACCCACGGCTCCGGGTCGTCACCCACGAGACCAACCGCGGCTACGGCGGCGCGCTGATCTCGGGATTCGCGGCGGCCCGGTTCGACTGGATCTTCTACACCGACGGCGACGCGCAGTACGACGCCTCGGAAGTGACCACGCTGCTCGGCGCAGTCACTCCGGAGACCGACATCGTGCAGGGCTGGAAGCTCGGCCGCGGCGACTCGTGGTATCGCAAGGTGATCGGCCGGGTGTACCACCACGTCGTGAAGCGCTTGTTCGGGCTGCGCGTCCGCGACACCGACTGCGACTTCCGGTTGTTCCGGCGCTCGCTGATCGTCGAGCGCCCGCTGGTGAGCACCAGCGGAGTGATCTGTGTCGAGATGATGCGCACGTTCCAGGATCAAGGGGCCCGGTTCGTCGAGGTCCCGGTGCACCACTACTTCCGACCCTCGGGGAAGTCACAGTTCTTCCGCCTCCCCGCGGTTGCCCGCTCCGCCCGCCAGCTCCTCGAGCTGTGGTGGCACATCGTCGTACGCCGCCGCTGAGCCCGCCGCCCGCCTGGTCTCGCGCCACCAGGCGCGAGTCGGGATTCAGGGTGTAGTCGGAGTTCAGGCCGACGTGGTGCCGGGCGGGTAGCCGGTCCAGTGCACGCCGTAGCTGAGCGCGATGAGTTGGGTGAGCATGCGGCCGGTGGCACCCCAGATGGTCTCGTCGTCGAGCTCGAAGAAGTGGATCGACCAATCGGTGGGCGGGGTTCCCCAGCGTTCCTCCCGGTGGGTGTCGGCCCGGGCCAGCTCCGCCAAGGGCACGTAGAGGATGCGCTCCACCTCCTCGGTGCTCGCTTGCAGGCGGGGCCGCTCGAGGAGCCGGCCCACCACTGGGACGATGTAGCTGCGGCTGACCACGGTGTTGAGGTGGTCGAGCTCGCCATGGACCTCGACCAATTCGGGAGACAGCCCGACTTCCTCCCACGCTTCGCGGAGGGCCGCTTCGACCGGTGTCTCTCCGGGGTCCATCCGGCCGCCCGGGAAGCTCACCTCACCCTTGTGGTGGTTCAGGTGCCACGCCCGGCGGGTGAGCAACACCTCGGCACCCTGATCGCCGTCGATCAGGGCCACCAACACCGCCGAGGCGCGCGAGCCCGGAGCGGGAGCAAAACGTCGGGTGGGGGTCGAGGCCACCGCGCTCACCACCTGTTCAGTGGTGCGGGCGGCGCTCGTCTCGTGCGTCGTCCGCCACGGCGAGACCGGGCCGGGAGCCCACAGATCGGGTCGCGGGATGATCTGACGACCACCCGGCCGGCGCGTCGCCGGACCCGACTTCGGCCCCGACCCATCGCGGGGTCGGTCGTCGGCCACGGGTTCGTTCAGGACTTGGGGGTCCAGCCGGACTCGGCGAGTTGGGCGAGCAGGCCACCCATCCCATGGGTCTTCAGGTTCGCCAGGATCCGGCCGGGTGTCTCGCCCCCCTTTTCCCACAGCTCCCAATCGGCCAGCAGCTGTGCGAGATCGGGTGCAGGGGGCTCGAAGGTCGCCATGACCCAAGCCTACGAGCGCTTCGGTCGACGCGCCGCGTTCAACAACTGCCCGGCCACCCGCCCGGCCTGACGGCCGACCTGACCGCCGACCTGACCACCGCGATCGCCGGTGCCCGCGGCACGAGGTTCGGTACTGGTCGGTCCTTTCGACCTCTCACGGCGAGGCGCCCGAGCCGGCGTGCGGTAGTCGCTGCGCCAGATCACGAACGCGAGCGCAGCGCCCACGGCGAGCAGCACCCACCGCATCGCCGGGCGCACCAGATCGCCGGGGGTGAGTGCGAAGAGCACCGTGATGCCGAGCACCACGAGGTCGAGCACGCGGTGCTGTTCTCGAGCCACACGGGGAAAGGCCGACAACGGGCCGCGAGCCACCGTGGCGTTGACGATGATGGCCACCCCCACCACGGTGGGCACGAGCGGCTTCGACGTCTGCAGGCCCTGCGACAGCAACACCGCGCCGAGCAGGTACTCGACGAGCTGATGCATCCAGAACGGCCGTTTCACGAAGACCGAGAGTACCGGCGTGAAATCGGTCCGGAACGACGAGGTCCCCGGGGCGAACCCCGGGGACCTACATCAACGTCATGCGAACCGGCCCGGAGGCCGGGGCTCACATCATGCCGCCCATACCGCCCATACCGCCCATGCCACCCATGCCGCCGCCGGGCATGCCGCCGCCGGCCGGAGCCTTCTCGGGCTTGTCAGCCACGAGGCACTCGGTGGTGAGCACCAGGGCCGCGATCGACGCCGCGTTCTGCAGCGCCGCCCGGGTGACCTTGGCGGGGTCGATGATGCCCCTGGCGACGAGATCCTCGATCTCGCCGGTGGCCGCGTTCAGGCCAATGGGGCCGTCGGCGGCGAGCACCTGCTGGACCACGAGGGCGCCTTCGAGGCCGGCATTGCTCGCGATGTGGCGAGCCGGAGCGTCGAGTGCGTCGAGCACGGTCTTGGCGCCGGTCGCCTCGTCACCGACGAGGTTCTCCATCACCTTGAGGACCGAAGCACGAGCCCGGAGCAGGGCGGTGCCGCCACCGGCGACCACGCCTTCCTCGATGGCCGCCCGAGTCGCCGACACGGCGTCTTCGATGCGGTGCTTCTTCTCCTTGAGCTCGACCTCGGTGGCCGCGCCGACCTTGATGACAGCAACGCCGCCGGCCAGCTTGGCGAGCCGCTCCTGGAGCTTCTCGCGATCCCAGTCGGAGTCGGTGTTGTCGATCTCGGCCTTGATCTGATTGACCCGGCCGGTGACATCGTCGTGCTCACCCGCACCATCGACGATGGTGGTCTCGTCTTTGGTGATGATGACCCGCTTGGCCCGACCGAACAGGTCGAGGGTGGCGTTTTCGAGCTTGAGCCCGACTTCCTCGCTGATGACCTGGCCACCGGTGAGGATCGCCATGTCCTGCAGCATCGCCTTACGACGATCGCCGAAGCCAGGAGCCTTGACGGCAACCGAGTTGAACGTTCCGCGGATCTTGTTGACCACCAAGGTTGCGAGCGCCTCGCCCTCGATGTCCTCGGCGATGATGAGCAGCGGACGAGCGGTCTTCATGACCGCCTCGAGCGCCGGCAGCATGACCTGAACCGACGAGATCTTGCCGGCGTGCAGCAAGATGTACGGATCTTCGAGCACCGCTTCTTGGCGCTCTGCGTCGGTCACGAAGTACGGCGACAGGTAGCCCTTGTCGAACTGCATGCCCTCGGTGAACTCGAGCTCGATGCCGAACGTGTTCGATTCCTCGACCGTGACGACACCGTCCTTGCCCACCTTGTCGATCGCATCGGCGATGACCGCCCCGATGGCCGGATCGGCCGCCGAGATGGTGGCCACATTCGCGATGTCGGCCTTGTCGTCGACATCCTTGGCCTGGGCCTGGATCGACTCGACAGCGGCCGCCACGGCCTTCTCGATGCCCTTCTTCAGGCCCATCGGGTTGGCACCGGCGGTGACGTTGCGCAGTCCGAGGTGGACCATGGCCTGGGCCAGCACCGTGGCGGTGGTGGTCCCGTCGCCGGCGACGTCATTGGTCTTGGTGGCGACTTCCTTCACCAGCTGGGCGCCCATGTTCTCGAAGGGATCGTCGAGTTCGACTTCCTTCGCGATGGACACGCCGTCATTGGTGATGGTGGGCGCACCGAACTTCTTGTCGAGCACGACGTTGCGGCCCTTCGGGCCAAGGGTGACCTTGACCGCGTCGGCCAGCTTGTTCACTCCGGCCTCGAGGGCGCGGCGTGCTTCTTCGTCGAACTTCAGGATCTTTGCCATACGGGGCTAGTTCCTCACTTCTCGACGATGGCGAGCACGTCGCGGCTGGACAGGATCAGCAGATCCTCGCCCTCCACGGTGATCTCCGTGCCGCCGTACTTGGAGTAGAGGACGGTCTGGCCGACCTCGACACCAACGGGGAGGAGTTCCCCGGAGGACTCGGCGCGCTTGCCGGGGCCTACGGCGAGAACTTCACCCTGCTGGGGCTTCTCCTTGGCGGTGTCGGGAATGACGAGACCGGAAGCTGTGCGCTCCTCGGCCTGGCCAGGCTTGACAACGATGCGGTCTTCGAGCGGCTTGAGAGCCATGTGCGTGCCTCCATGAAGCGTTAGCACTCGGACATTGCGACTGCTAATGGTAAACCGCCCGGCCCCCCGTTAGCAACCGCGAGCCGCGAGTGCTAACGCCCGACGCGAGAAGTTCTTGCCGGAACGAGGTCAGGCGGGTGTCCGGCGGGGGCTCAGGCGGGGCGTATGGTGGCCGGGTGATCGAGCCCACGGCCTCAGATCTTCTGGACACGCGGAGCCCGAGCGATGGCCCGGAACCCGAATCGGCGCCGACGTCTCGTCGGCGCAGCTGGGTCGCCCCGGTGGCAGTGATCGCCGCGCTCGGCATCGGGGTCGGGGGCACTCTGGCGGCAGTGCGCCCGTGGCAGGACGATGCGGCGGTCAGCGTCACCGACGACAGCGCAGCAGCCGATCCGGCGGACGACGCCGACGAGCCCGACCCTGCTGCGACCACGCGCCCGTCGTTGCCGGAGCGCCGCTTCCGGATCGATCCCCTGCCCGAGGGGTACGGGGTCACCTGGCTCAACGACCCGGCCGAGCTCACCGATGAAGAGCTGGGGATGGGCGGCATGACCGGCACCACGGTGCTCCTGGTCGGTGAGGGCGCCACCCTCGCCGCTGGTCCGTGGCTCTCGGTCAACAGTCGCGTGCTCGACCGATTCGAGAGCGAGGGCTGGGACCCGGCCATGACCATGCCCACCGAGACGAGCCGAGAGGTGCGCGTCGGCGAGTACGAGGGCGCCGTAGGTGAGAGCTGGGACGGCACCAGAGTGCTCACGTTCGGACCGGTCGACGACGACTACGTCGTGACGATGAACACCGAGGGCCTCACCGACCAGCAGCTCGCCACCGTCGGCGCCGGCGTGGTCGTCGAAGGCGGGCGACCCAAGCTCACGGCCGAGTCGCTGCCGATGCCGATGGAGGTCCTGGCCACCGAGGACGGCATGTACGACGCGGCGCCGATGTCGTTGTTCAACCAGTACGGCGCCTCGATCACGGTCACGTATGCCGAGGGCGGCCTCGCCAGCATGGCCACCGGCATGGCACCGTCGCTGACGCTCCAGCACCAGATCTCGAAACGGGACGATCCGCTGTCCGTCGCCCGGTTCCTGCTGAGCGATGCGACCGATGTCGAGATCGACGGCGTGCCTGCAGTGCTGGGTGGTCTCGATGCCTTCGCCGGATTCGGCAGCCAAGCGGTCACCTGGACCGATGGCGGCGAGGCGATCACGCTGCTGTACACCGGCGGCGATGGCGAGCTCGACCTGACGGAGGTCGCCGCATCGGTCGTGGAGGCCACACCCGACGAGTGGGACGAGTTGGTCGACATTGCCGAGGCCAACCAGCGGGCGATGGAAGAAGTCTGGGCGAACCCTCCCGACGCCTGGTTCATCGGCGCCGGCGATCTCCCCGACAGCACCACCTGGGTGGTCGAGGGTGGCTTCAGCGACACCGGGGCGTTCGTCGCTTCGCTCTCCGAGATGAGCAGCGACGGAAGCAGCTTCGGCGGCGGTGGCGGAGTCGCGCCGGGGGGAGAGGCCACACCGATCCCGACGGTGCTGGTGCAGACGAGCGGGGGGTCCTCACAGGTGGTCATCGGGCTCGGACCAGTCGATCCCACGGGCGTGGTGTTGCGGGTGACGCTGGACGATGGGTCCGTCGTCGACGTGCCGCTGCGCACCGTCCGCCCCGACTGGCCGGCGAGCGCGGCAGCGTGGGGTTTCCCCAATGACGCCGAGGGAACGGCCGAACTGGTGGCCGCCGACGGTTCGATCCTCTTCACGACCGAGATCGACGCTGGACCGGGCGCATTCGCCGACGTCGAGGAATCCGCGACGTCCGACACCGCCGTGGCTACGGCCGCGACAACGGCAGCAGCGCCGGGCTGATCCGGGAGCAGAGCTCCACCAGCAGGGTCATCGGCAGGCCGATCACCCCGCTCACGCTGCCGGCGACCTCCTCGACGAACGCTGCGCCGGATCCCTGCAGGGCGTACGCGCCGGCCTTCCCGAACGGTTCACCCGTCCCGAGGTACCACTCGATGGTCGCCGCGCTCAGCGGGCTGAGCCGCACCGCGGTGGTGGCGACGCCGTGCTCCGTGCGACCGCCGCAATGGACCGCCACCCCGGTGTGCACCTGGTGCCACCCGCCCGATAGAGCCCGCAACATCCGCCGCACTTCATCGGCGTCCTCGGGCTTGCCGTAGATCTCGCCGTCGAGCACCACCGTGGTGTCGGCGCCGATCACCACCGTCGCATCCGGCTTCCCGCCGGTCAATCGCGCCGCCACCGCCTCGGCCTTCTCGACCGCGAGCCGAACGACGTAGGCGATCGGGTCCTCTCCCTCGCGAGGGGTCTCGTCGAGATCGGCCGGCTCGATGGTGTAGGTGACACCCAGCCGGTCGAGCAATTCCCGGCGTCGGGGTGACCCCGAGGCCAGCACGAGCCGACCGGATTCTTGGGAAGGTTCGTCGACCCCGGGGTCCCGGCGAACGCGATCAGAATTCGGCATGTCAGCCGCCGGAGAGGGTGGTGACGGCGGCGTCGTCGGGTGGGGTGTCGTCGTCGAGGTGATCGAGGTAGCCGTTCGGCAGGGCCACGCGGATGGGTCCGTTGGTGTGGCCGCGGGCGATGCGCTGTCCGCCGGGCGGCAGCACCGTGGCCGGGTCGAGCTCGCCGAGCAGATCGTCGAGGTGGGCGAGGCTCTCGATCATCGAGAGCCGACGGCGGACATCGGCGCCCACCGGGTAGCCCGTCACGTACCAGTTGGCGTGCTTGCGGAACTCCTTGATGCCGTGCTGGCCGGAGTGATCGACCAGGAGCCGGGCGTGCTCGGCCATCACCGGGATCACCTCGCCGAGCCGCGGCGGAGGCGGCACGGCCTTGCCGGCGAACGCCGCGGTGAGGTCGCCGAAGAGCCACGGCCGGCCCAGGCAACCGCGACCGATGACCACGCCGTCGCACCCCGTCTGCTCCATCATCTCGAGCGCGTCGCTGGCCTCCCAGATGTCGCCGTTGCCGAGCACGGGGATCGACGACACCGCTTGCTTCAGCTCACCGATGGCGTCCCAGCGGGCCTGCCCGGCGTAGTGCTGCTCGGCGGTCCGGGCGTGCAGGGCGATGGCGGCCACACCCTCGTCCTCGGAGATGCGGCCGGTGTCGAGGAACGTGACGAGATCGTCGTCGATCCCGATCCGGAATTTGCACGTGACCGGGACGCCGTAGGGCGATGCGCCCTCGACTGCGGCGCGCAGGATCGAGCGGAGCAGGTTGCGTTTCAGGGGGACCGCCGCGCCCCGCCGCGCCGGGTGACCTTCGCCGCGGGGCACCCGAAGTTGAGATCGAGATGGTCAACTCGGCCCGCCGCGCAGATCCGCCGCACGGCCGCACCGACGAACACCGGGTCGCTCCCGTAGAGCTGCAGGCTCCGCGGGAACTCGTCGGGGCCGAAGGTGACCATGTGCTCGGTCTTCGGGTTCTCGTGGACGAGCGCGACGGCCATGACCATCTCGTTGACGTACACGAGGCCCGGGCCGTACCGCCGGCACAGCGTTCGGAACGGCGCGTTGGTGACCCCGGCCATGGGGGCCAGGACCACCGGCGCCGCCAGTTCGAGAGGTCCGATCCGCAAGCCTGCCATCGGGCCCGACGCTACTGCCGGGACTCCGGATCGCCAGCCGACGGCCTACCCGTCGAGCTCGAGATCCGGCGCCTCGTCATAGCCGGGTTCACCCGGGAGCAGCAGCGCGATGAATCGGCCGTCACGGCCGAATCGCCCCTTGGGCAGGATCGCCGGAGGGGTCGCCAGGAATGCTGCGGCCGCCATCACGTCGTCTGCCGACTCGAAGCGGGAGAGGAAGGCGAGGTTCGCGATGGTGGGCGGCATGAGCGCCAACTCACCGGCCTGGTTCTGGTGCAACGCCTCGGCCGGCCCGATCCAGAGGCTCTCGATCGTCTCGCTGTCGTCGTGCAGCGGCACCTGGCCCTGTGGCGCACGGGCGACGAAGAAGCGGGTGTCGAACCGCCTGCGTTCGCCGAGCGGCGTGATCCAGTGGCTCACATATCGGATGTCGCCCGCCATCAGGCGCAGCCGCTCGCGGTCGCACAGCTCGACCAGCCCCATCTGCCCGTCGTGGACCGCGTGACGGTCACGCTCGAAGCGGGCGATCACCTCGGGGGTCTCGAAACGAACGGCCTCACCGTCGGGCCCAGCCGCGAGGAGCACGCCGGCTTCCTCGAAGCATTCCCGGATGGCGCCGATCCAGAACGCCAGCCCTCCCCGCTCGAGGCCCAGCGCAGCGCTGGCACCCGCATCGTCGAGACCGTCACAGAACTCCGCGACCGCAGGCGTGGCATCGGCCAGATCGACCCGGCCGCCGGGGAACACGTACAGCCCGCCGGCGAACACGGCCGCCATCGCCCGGCGCAACATGAACACCTGGAGACCGGCCGGGGTGTCCCGCACCAGCATCACCGTGGCCGCATCGTGCATCGGCACTGCCCGTGGATCGAACGGCGCTGGCGTGCCCGCGGTCGGCTCGCTCACCGGCCGAGCTCGCCCCGCGGGGGCTGCTCAGCATCGCGTGCAGAGCTGTCGTACACCGCTCCGCCATAGGTCGCCCTGATGACCCGGCCCCGACCGGCGAACCGCTTCAGGACCGTCCGCCGCATGAGCGCCTGACTCGGCGGGAGCAAGAGGAGCACACCCACCACATCGGTGATGAATCCGGGCAGGATCAGCAGTGCTCCAGCGAGCAGCAGACAGACGCCTTCGGCGATCTCCTTCGAGGGCACCTGCCCGGCGTCCACCGCTTGGTTGAACCGCCGCCAGACCTTGAAGCCCTGCCGTTTGGCCAGCCACGCACCGACGACCGACACGACGATCAGTAGCGCGACCGTGTCGCCGAACCCGATCGTGTGCGACGTCTGCACGATCACGTAGAGCTCCGCGAGCGGGAGGGCCACGAACAACACGAGCAGGACCAAGATGACCACTGCTGCCCACGCTACTGAGTCGGAACCGATGTCCCGCCCGACGAAGGACGGCGGCACCACGGCGTGGTGACCCGGCGGCGGCATTAGCGTTCGTCGCCATGCCCCGAGACGCCGTCACGAGCCCCGACCGGCCCCCTTCGGTCGATGCCCTCGCCCGGTCGCTGGCTTCGACGGGCCTTCCGCACCCGCTGCTCGTCGATCTCGCCCGCCGGACCATCGCGTCGGGCGAGTGGCGTGACGCCGAACGGCACGCCCACGCCTTGCAGCGGGCCCTGCTGCGACCCGTGATCAACGCGACGGGCGTGCTCCTGCACACCAACCTGGGACGCGCCCCGATGGCGGTCAGCCAGGAGGCGACTCCGATGAACATCGAGTTCGACCTCGAGACCGGCCGGCGCGGCTCGCGACAGTCATCGATCGGCATGCTGCTGTCCCGCCTCACCGGAGCCGAGTCCGCCATCGTGGTGAACAACAACGCGGCTGCGGTGCTGCTCGTGCTCAGCGCCCTGGCCGCCGGACGCGAGGTGCTCGTTGCACGGGGCGAGAGCGTCGAGATCGGCGGCGGGTTCCGCATCCCCGACGTGATGGAGCAGTCGGGCGCCCGCCTCGTCGATGTCGGGACCACCAACCGGACCCGGTTCAACGATTACGCCGAACGGGTCGGGCCGGCCACGGCGCTGGCGCTGAAGGTCCATCCGTCGAACTTCCGGATCGAGGGCTTCACCGCCGAGGTCGGCGCGGCCGAGCTCAGCGCGCTCGACGTCCCGGTGGTCGCCGACATCGGTTCGGGGCTGCTCGACGCCAGTTGCCCATGGCTCGACGGTCCCCCGCCGGCGTGGCTCGCGGATGAGCCCGCCGCCCGCCAGACCCTCGAAGCGGGCGCCGCGCTCGTCACGTTCAGCGCCGACAAGCTGATGGGGGGCCCTCAGGCGGGCATCATTGCCGGGCGCGCCGAGCTGGTGGCGCGCTGCGCCCGGCACCCGCTCATGCGGGCGCTGCGCCCGGGGTCGACGGTGCTCGCTGCGCTCCAGACCACCGCTATCCACTACCTGTCCGGGCGGGCGGCCGACGAGATCCCGTTCTGGCAGATGGCGTCGCAGCCGCTCGATCGGTTGCGGACCCGAGCCGAACATGTCGCCGCTGCCGCGGGGGTCGGCCGGGTCGCCACTATGGACTCGTTACCGGGCGCCGGCTCCCTGCCCGGTCGGACGATCGCATCGTTCGGTCTCGTTGTGGCCGGCGACCAGAGTGCCGCTCTCCGACTGGCCCCGCACCCGGTCATCGCCCGTGTATCGGGACAGGAGACGTTCCTCGACCTCCGCTCGGTCGACCCCGCCGACGACCCGGCCCTCATCGACGCACTGAGGGCCTGCCCGGCATGAGGGTGATCGCCACCGCCGGTCACGTCGACCACGGCAAGTCCTCCCTCGTCCTCGCCCTCACGGGCACCGACCCCGATCGGTTCGCAGAGGAGAAGCGTCGGGGGCTGACCATCGATCTCGGGTTCGCCCACACCGTGCTGCCGTCAGGTGCGGGGATCTCGTTCATCGATGTGCCCGGCCACGTGCGGTTCCTGCGCAACATGCTCGCCGGGGTCGGAGGGGTCGACGCCTGCGTGTTCGTCGTCGCCGCGACCGAAGGGTGGAAGCCGCAGAGCGAGGAACACCTGCGGATCCTGCAACTGCTCGGGATCCGTCACGGCGTGGTCGCGCTCACCAAGGTCGATCTGGTCGACGACGACTTGTTGGAGCTGGCCACGCTCGACGTGACCGAACGAAGTGCCGGGACGTTCCTCGAAGCAGCACCCATCGTCCCCGTCGCGGCCACCACGGGTCAGGGTCTCGACGAGCTGCGCGCCGCGCTCGACGCGCTCGTCGCCACCACCCCGGCTGCGGTCGATCGGGGCCGGCCCCGGCTGTGGGTCGACCGGGTCTTCGCCGCCAAGGGCAGCGGCACGGTGGTCACCGGCACCCTCACGGGGGGCGTGCTGCGCACCGGCACGACCGTGGTGGTCGGCCCGGCGGCCCGGCCGGCCCGGATCCGTTCGATCCAGTCGCTCGGCGCCCCGGTCGACGTGCTCGAACCAGGCAGCCGGGCTGCGCTCAACCTGGCCGGCATCGATCACGACCAGGTCGGCCGGGGCGACGCCGTGATCGAACCCGATCGCTGGCGGCCGACCGCCCGGTTCGACGCCGAGCTCACCGTGCTCGAGTCGCTCGACCACGACCTCTCACGGCGCGGTGCGTACGTGGTGTATCTCGGCTCGGGCGAGTTCGCCTGCAAGGTGCGGGTCCTCGGTGGGGAACGGATCCCGCCGGGAGAGGTGGCCCCGGTCCGGCTCCACCTCCAGACCCCGGTCCCCCTGCTGCCCGGCGATCGCTTCATCCTGCGTGAGTCCGGCCGCAACGAGACCGTCGGTGGTGGGGAGGTGCTCGACGTCGCCCCGGTGCGGGCCGCTTCGAAAGCCGCTCCGGATCGCGACCGGGGCCGGATCGTCGCCGAGCGGGCGTGGGTCGACGTCGACGAGTTCGAGGCGCTCACCGGCGAACGGCGCGCCCCGCAGGTGGGCCGCTGGCTCGCCGGTCCGGGCGTGGTCGAGGCGGTCGGCGAATCGCTGCTCGCCCAGGTGGCCGCCGCCGGTCCGCTCGGGCTCGACGTGGCCACGCTCGACGATCGCGAACGCGCCGTGCTCGCGACGCTGGACACCGTGGCAGTCGAGGTCGGCCGAGCCCGTCCCATCGCCGAGCACGATCCGTTCACGGACCATCCGTTCGTGACCGCTCTGCAGGCCGGCGGCGTGGCCCCGCCGGCGGCCGACGGTATCGATCGGGCCACCATCCGCGAGCTCGTGCGCCGAGGTCATGCGTGGGAGCGCGATGGGTTGCTGTTCCACACCTCCGCCATCGACATCGCCGCCCGGGCCGCCGCCCGGCTGCTCGCCGCCGAGCCCGAGGGATTCACGATGGCCGAGCTGCGCGACGCCATCGGCGCGACCCGGAAGTTTGCGCTGCCCCTCGCCGCCGAGCTCGATGCCCGCGGCATCACCCGCCGACGCGGCGACCTGCGCATCGCCGGCCCCCGCCTCCCCCCCGAACCCCACCCCGGGTAACCCCATCCTCGCGTGTGTTCGTTCCTGCCCCCGGGGGCCGGGCAGGAATGAACAAACGCGTGTTTCAGTCGGCTTTGGCGCGGCGCTCGCGGTAGTCGCGGGCTGCGCCTTCGAGCGGTTCGACGTCGAGGGTGATGCCGTCGATGGCGACCACCCGCACCTCGTCGCCCGCGGCGAGGGGTGTCGCCCGGTTCGTGCGCGCCCGCCAGGTGGCCCCCCGCACCTTCACGATGCCGTCGGGCGCCAGGTCGACCACTGCGGCTCCGGTCTCGCCGACCATCCACTCCCGCCCGATGGTGGGGGTCGCAAAGCGGGTGCGGACCATCGACGGCATGCCGACGACGAACGCGAGCGCCATCCCACCGACGCCCGCCACCAGGGTCACCCACGACATGACGATTCCCTCGCGATAGAGCGCGATCGAGCCCAGCGCGAACAGCAGCAGTCCCGCGCCGGTCCAGAAGCGCGGTACCCCGACCTGCACATCGATGGCCAACGCCAGGATCGACAGCACGAGGACCGCGAGCGCCCAGCCCCTCATGGGTAGCGCCCCGAACCCGAGGCAGCCGAGCACGAGACAGGTCACCCCGATCACCCCGGCCACGCCGACCCCGGCCGTGAAGAACTCGAAGACCAGCAGCGCGGCACCGATCACGAACAACAGGTACGCCACTGGCGGGCTGGCGACGGTGTGGAACAGGCGCGGCACGAGGCCGAGCTTGAAGAAGCGCGGCGTGGTCGAGGTGCTCTCGATGGTGCCATCGGCAGTCGGGACCTCGACGATCGTGTCGAGCGTGGTCTCCCCGTAGGTGAGGCCGTCGAGGGCTCGGATCATGTCGCGCAACACGAACGCATCGGGGGCATCGTTCGCCAGCTTCAGCGCACCCTGGGCCCGGGCTTCGTCGTAGCCGAGCGTGCCGGTCGCGAGCTGGAGCGTGGCGTCGCCGAAGTCGAGAGGCTCGCCGTCGACCTCGAGCATCGTGCCGAACTCGCCGATGCGGGTGCCGGGTGCCATCCCGGAGGCGAACGCCGCGCCGACCAGCTGGCCGGGCTGCCCGAAGGCACGAGCGCCCGAGGGGCCGACCCACACCGCCACCGGGACCACCGACTCCCTGATGGCGCGCACGAGCTCGACCATGCGCTCGTCGGACACGACGGCCTGCTTGCTGTTCACCTGGAGTACGAGCGCTTGCGCCCCATTCGTCTGCGCCCGCTCGATCGCCGCCTCGATCTCTTCGGCCACGATGCCGTCGAGAAGCCCCGACACTTCGAACACGTCGACGGGAGGCAGCAGCGCGGCTGCGTCGCCGCCGTCGGACACCGGCTCGACTTCGGGCGCGGACTCGGCCCCGGCGCGGCCGCCTGCCCCGAGGCCGAGCACGGCCCCAGCCACGAGCAGGGCGATCGCTAGTCTGCGCACGGAGAGCCTCCAGGAGGTGTGTGGAGTGGATCCACTCGAGTTCTTCTCCGCCTCCCGGCTCGTGATCGTGGCTGGGAAGGGCGGGGTCGGCAAGACAACGGTAACGGCTGTGCTGGCTCGCGCCGCAGCCCGCCTCGGTCTGCGCGCCCTCGTCATCGATGTCGAAGGGCGGCCCGGGCTCGTCGAGCTGCTCGGCGGCGACGGCGACCATCCACTCACCTACGACGACCGTTTGATCGCCGCCGGGCTGGGCCCCGACGGGCACGGCGAGATCCATGCCCGCAGCATCACCGCAGGTCAGGCCCTCCTCGACTATCTCGACACCCACGGGATGGGCCGGGTGTCCAAACGGCTGTCGCGTACCGGGGTGTTCGACGTCGTGTCCACTGCTGCACCGGGTATCGAGGACATCTTGGTATTGGGCAAGGTGAAACAACTCGAGCGGTCGCAGGACTACGACGTGATCCTGCTCGACGGGCCCGCCGCCGGCCACGCGATCGCCTTCCTCCAGGCGGCGAGCGGACTGCTCGACGCGGTCGATGTCGGCCCGATCCAGGCCCAGGCGCGTGATGTGGCCGAGCTGCTCGGCGATCCGTCGCGCTGTCAGGTGATGTTGGTCACGCTGGCCGAAGAGACGCCGGTGAACGAGCTGGTCGACACCTCCTTCGCGCTCGAGGACCGCGTGGGGGTGGCCCTGACACCGGTGGTGATCAACGCGCTGTACCCCGAGCGGCAGCTCGGTGATCCCCCTCCGGGACCACTGGCCGACGCGGCGGCCTTCCGCACGGAGCGATGCCGCCAGCAAGCCCTCCAGCGCGATCGACTGGCCGCCGCCTTGCCACTGCGGCAGCTCGCCCTCCCGTTCGTCTTCACCGCGTCGCTCGATGCCCACGATGTCGACGGTCTCGCGACCGAGCTGCTCGGCGCGCTGTCGGCGGCGCCACGGTGAGCTCGCACCGGTCGGCGGCCGCCGGCTCGCCGTCGCTGCACGATCTCATCACGACGGCCGAGATCATCGTGTGCTCGGGGCCTGGCGGCGTGGGCAAGACCACCATCGCCGCAGCCCTCGCCATCGCGGCAGCGGAACGGGGCCGGCGAGCCGTCGTGGTGACCATCGACCCGGCGCGACGGCTCGCGGATGCTCTGGGTCTGCGCGGCGGGCTGACCAACGCGCCGACCCGGGTGGAGCTCCCCCGGCGAGGCCGGGCCAAGCGGGCGTCGGGCGAGCTCTGGGCGATGATGCTCGACACTCGCGCCACGTTCGACGCCGTGGTTCGCCGCTACGCCGCCGATGATCGCCAGGCCGATGGCATCCTCGCCAACCGCTTCTACACCAACATCGCCGGTGCGCTCTCGGGGACCCAGGAGTACATGGCGGCCGAGAAGCTCTACGAGCTCCACACCGACGACCGCTTCGATCTCGTCGTGATCGACACGCCACCGACCCGCAACGCACTCGACTTCCTCGACGCCCCGGGCCGCTTGACCCGCTTCCTCGACCACCGGTTGTACCGGGCGTTGATGCTGCCCACCCGGCTCGGGCTCAAAGTCGTCCACATCGCCACCCAAGCGATGCTCAAGACCATCGCCAAGGTGGTCGGCGGCGAGGTGATCGCGGATGTGATGGCATTCTTCGAGGCCTTCGACGGGATGGAGGCCGGCTTCCGCCGTCGGGCCCAGGCCGTGACCGCCTTGTTGCAGGACCCGAGCACCCACTACGTCGTGGTGACCTCGCCGCGCCGGGAGGCGGTGGCCGAGGCCCGCTACTTCGCCACCAAACTGCGGGACCACCGCGCCGCGATCTCCGCGGTGGTGGTGAACCGCGTCCACCCGCGGTTCGATCCCCGATCGAGTGCGGAGCTGGGGGAGCTCGCCCGGTGGGCCGAGGCCGCCGGCGACCCCGACGCCGCCGCGCTCCAGAACCTGGCCGAGCTCACCCGGGTCGCGGAGGGTGAGGCCGCGGCGGTTCGCCCCGTCACCGACGATGCCGGCACCTCCCCGATCGCGACCGTGCCGTTGTTCGTCGACGACATCCACGACCTCGAAGGCCTCACGCGGATCGCCCACCACCTGTTCAGCTGAGTGTCGCTTCGCGTGGGCGGGCGTGCGGGTAACGTCGGTCCGTGCACATCTTGGTGGCCACCGACGCTGATTGGGTCCTCGACGAGCTCCACGCCGCGCTCGACGAGCCCGGAACCACCTTCACGGTCTGCCGTGACGGCCGTCAGGTCGCTCGGGCGGTCGCCCAGCGGACCCCCGACCTGGCGCTGCTCGATCTGCAGATCGGCTCGATGGGCGGCATGGCGGTCACGATGGCGCTGAAGCTCGACGAATCGGCAGGCACCGCGCCTCGTGTGCCGGCCATCATGTTGCTCGACCGGGCCGCCGATGTGCACCTGGCCAAGCGCAGCGGCGCCGACGGGTGGTTGATCAAGCCGCTCGACGCGTTGCGCGTGCGCCGGGCCGCCCGGGTGGTCGCCGCCGGCGGGCGGGTGACCGAGGGAGTGCCCGTCGAACCAGCCATCGAACCAGCTGTCGACGAGGCCCCGGCCGAGGGAATCGTTGCGGACGAAACGGTGACGATCGGATAGAGTCGTTTCGTCCTCCGGGGTGTAGCGCAGCTTGGTTAGCGCGCCACGTTCGGGACGTGGAGGCCGGAAGTTCAAATCTTCTCACCCCGACCACAAACACCCCTGGTCACGGGACTGCCAAGGCAGCCGAGACCAGGGGATTTGTCGTTCCGGCGAGAGTTTGGGAGCTATCGTCGGAGCCGTGAGCGACGTACGGTCGTGGGTGGCGATCGAATGGAGGGCCCGCCGTGCCGCGTAACCCGACGACGCGGTGGAGGCGGGCTGATCGGCGCCCGTCGACACGTTCGCCCCGCTTCGGCCAAGCTGGCGGGATGCGACCGGAGCTGAAGGCGGTCGCGACGACACCCGAGCGGAGAGCGTACCTCGATGAGATCGATCGCCGAACTCGGAGCGGGGTCTGGGCGATGCGTGCACGATACGTCTCGATCCACCTGTCATGGATCGTCGTTCTCGTCGCCGGCGCTGCCGTGGCGTTGGTCGATGTGTTCGATCTCTCGACGAGGTATGCAGCGGTGCTGGGACTCGTGGTCGTCGTGTTCCAGGGTTTCGAACGGATCTTCGATCGCACGTCGCACGGAGCGCAGGCGAACGACGTTCTGCGCCGGGCCCTCGAACAGGAGCAACGGATGGCGCTCGGTGGCATCGGTCCTTATGTCGATGCCGCGGATCCGTTCGACGTGTTCGCCGAACGCTGCGAGGCCCTGATTGCCGCCCACGACGCGACCATGGTCGACTTCTTCTCGAACCTGACCGGAGGCGCCGACTCGGGTTGACCGGACCCGCCGCGCGTTCGGTCGAGACCGCTCTGGGGTCGCGATATTTTCCTCCGTTCAGTCGATGTGCCCAACTGACGGGTAGTGGTAATCGCTGCGGGGGCCGTGGTCACGCTGCATTCGAGATCGGCGGCCGGAAAGGGGCGCTCTGTGGGTGCGATCTCCGGGTTCGTGACGTCAATCGTCCGGGCGATCATGGGCCTGTTCAAGCGGCAACCCGATCACTCGGCCGAGACGCTCTTCGTCAACGAGACAGCCTCCGACGTGGAGGTGTGGCAAGAGGGGCGGCGTCGGGAGCCCCGAACCCTGCATACCACGCTCCGCCGCGGGGAGGTGTTCGCCGCGACGACATCGAGCAGCGAGCGGTGGAGCATGGTCGATGCGCGAACGGGTTGGACGCTTCGAACCTTGCGACGTGACACCCGGGCGGCCACGGGACGTGAGCCCGAGCGCCTCCGTCTCGAGCGGATCCTCGATCCCGACGGCGGCGTCGAGGTCGTGGATAACGATCTTCTCCGAAATGCGCAGCTGTCGGATCCCTCAGGGAGGGACCCCTGGACCGGCGCGATCTCGGTCACATTCCGGAACACGACCCCGCACGACCTGGAGCTCGTGCGAGTGGTCGACTACGAGGAGATCGAGGACCGCTCGTGTCGTTCGCACCACTCGGTCAGGATCGAGTGCCGCGACGTCCAGGCGTGGCAGGCCCGCACCGTCGGGACGAACGAGCCCGCCCGAGGGCGAGTCCCGGCGGGAGTCGAGCTCGGTGTTTATCTGATCGCAGGTCCGACCGATCTCGTCATCGAGATCGAGAACACCCTGATCGGCTTTGAGAACCGCAGCCTGCTCGATGCTCAGCTCGTCGAGATCGACGCACGAAAGCATCAGCGCGACGTCGCCACGCTACCCCCGATGGAGCACCTCATCGTTCCCAACTGGCGGGCGCGCGAGTGGCTGGTGCGCGACGCTGCGACGCTGGTCGTGCTCGATCACGTCGCGTCAACCCGGTCGGCGCTGTCGCGCGAGATCACGGCCCACACACCGGCGCGGCCGGCCGACGGTGCGCTGCTCATGGAGTGGCGCGTCAACAACTCGACCGTGCTCCGCCTCGACGTGGAGTACCTGGACCACCGTGGTCTGTGGGTCACCGCCGGTTTGTCCGACCTCGCGCCGGGGCACACCGGCGCCGCCCGCGTGCCGGTCAATAGCACGGTACGTGCACGCGAGGTCTGGACCGGGAGCGTCGTGGCGATGCGCATATGCACGCCGATCGACGAAGGCGGCGCGGTCCCCGAGGAATCCTCGTGGGAGGTCGCAATCCGCCCTGGTGCAGGGTCCGACCGGTCCGAGATCGCGGCGTCGAACGAGACCCATCTCCACGTCGAGCTCGTCGATGCAGCAACCGGCGAGGTGATCGCACCTCTGGCGCCGCACGAGTCGTTCCCGGTCGGCAAGCCCGTCGACGTCCATGCTGCGGCCAAGGCGCGCGGAAAGGTGTCGCACCAACCGTTCACCCTGCGCTACGGGCACCCGTTCTTCCTCCGCGACCGCGACACCGGAGCCGTGATCGCGATCGGGACGGCCCAACGCCTGCAGCCGATGATGCGGGCCAGATCACCTCGCTTGCGGTCGTTGCGTTCGGGTCCGTCCCGCACGGGCCGCACGATCACGTTGACGATCGATCAGGCGCTCGGCTGGCCGGTCGACGTCGCGGAGATCGACCGCGTCGGGCGACGTCAGGAACACGGAACGATCGCACCGGCCGAAGCACACGCGATCTCGGTGGAACCAGACCGCTTCGTCCAGATCCTCCGACATGGCACCCGCCAGATCGTCGCGGAGCTCTACACGAGGGCCGAGGATACGACCGTCGCCCTCGAGCGGCCGTCGTCGCCGGCGGGGCCGCCGACCGATCTGACGTTCCTGAACCGGTCCATGCTCACACTCGAGGTCTGGCAGGTCGGCACGGCCGAGACCGGCCCCCCGTACCCCGAGAAGGACCCGACCGGCGATGGCACCAACGTGCTCGCTCCGGGGTCGCGTCGCTTACTCGCAACCCACGGCGGTGCGTCCTTCGTCGTCCGTGACCACCACAGCAAGACGCTGATCGACGCAGTCGTCGCGGAGCGGATTCCCCGGACGGTCGAGGTCACGACGGTTCACCACGGGTCTGATGGCGGCGATCCCCCGGTCGTGCTCGGCATCGACATCTCGTTCGCCGGCGACTTCCCTGCCGGCCTCGAGGTCGACCTGCACTGCGCGCCAGAGTGGACCGACCTCGCTGCCCATGGGACGGGTGACCCGGTCGGGTCACGGGTGGGGCCGCTCGCGGCGGGCGACACACCCCTCAACGTCGGCTGCCTGTACCGCGCGGTCGCGCCGCGGCTGGGAGGTGCGGTCCTCGCTGAGCGGATCGTCATCGCCGACGATACGACCTGGGAGATCCGCGCCTGCCCTGCTCCGGACCGTCGCCGCCGCCGACGCACCGCTCGATCCCGGCGAGGTCGCGTTCTATGCGGGCGTGAACTACGGAGGTGGCGCCGTGGTGGTCGCGACCTCGCTCGCTGACGTCGGCCGCTTGCCGGACTTCCCCGGTGCGGTCGGCTCGATTCGACTCGGCCCGAACACGGCTGTGGAGCTCACGTCGGCCGATCAGGCCGGCGGCGTCGCCGACTTCACGATGGACCAACCCACCCTCGTCGGCACACCGATAGCAAGCGGGAGGCTGGCGGCGTGCACGATCGAGCGGATCGCCAACCCCGCCGCCTACGGGATCACTCACCGTGCCGACCTCGTGCACCACCATCGGCTCGACGGGAGCGAGATCTCGGCGTATCGCGTGACCATCACCGTTGCGTCGTCGGTGAACGAGCTCGATGTCTGGACCGAGACCGTGCCCCGGGTCGATGGTCTCCACCACGACTCCGTCCCGATGTCGATTACGTGGATCGGCGCCGATGGCCAGGAACAGACCGGATCGATCAGCGCCGTGGACAGGCAACGACTGGTCCCCAACTCGTTCGGCAAGGTGACGTTCACGATCCCGGGCGCCGCGTTGTCCTGTCCGGCGCTCGAGTTCCGAACGAACACGATGACGCATGGAGACGTCTTGACGATCCGCCCCGACGCCACGCTCCACCAACGGATCGCCAACCTTCCCGACGGCGATTTCCACGCTCGAGTCGGCGAGGAGATGGGCAAGGACTCCGAGACGTGCGCTCACGTGCAGCAGTCGATCCAGAACCTCGCCCGCACGGTGCAGCACAAGGTCGAGCCGACGCCGCATGGCCTTGCCCACGTCCACGACGTCGGACCCGAGGCGATGTCGCATCCGCACTGGCAGCTCGACCTCGCCGCCGGCCGCTTCTCACCCTTGACGACCGAGGAGCTGCATGCGGCGACGCAGCACGCCATCGCCCTGCACGACCATCACGACGTGCGGGCGTTGGACCTCTTCGGCCAGATCGGGAACTTCGCCAAGCAGGCGACCCATGTGATCGTCCACACGGCCACGGCGGCGGCCAAGACGGTCGAAACCGCCGCCGACACGGTGGCGAAGGACGTCAACCGCACGGCGATACAGGTCGCGAAGGACGTCCGATCGACGGGGGCCAGCGTCGCCAACGACATCCGAACCGGGGACTGGGCAGCCGCGGGCGCCGATCTCGAGCGCGGCACCCTGAGCGTCACGAAGGACGCTGTCACCGGCGTCGTGTCGGTGGGCGGCGACGTGGTGAACGGTGCCACGCACCTCGTCGCCGAGGCGGCGGAGGGTGCCGAGCAGTTGGCGATCGTCACCTTGCAGCTCGCGGGCGAGGTGCTCGCAGACGGCACTCGGGCACTCGGTGAGGCGGTCCAGTTCGTGCTGAGCCACACCGGCGTCGTCGGCGAGCTCATCGGCGGCATCCTCCACCAGATCGAGGTCGACATCGACAAGGCGACGGCGTGGCTTCGGTCCGAGTTCCACCTCGATGACGTCAAGCAAACCTCCGATGAGATCAAGGCGCTCATCGCTGACGGCCTCAAGACGATCGATCGTCAGATGACGTCGGCGTTCGACGATCTGGAAACCACCCTTGGGACCCTCAAGGAGCGAGCCCTCGCCGGCCTCCACCACCTCGAGGCCACCCCGGACCTCGAGACTCACACCCAACCGGCGCAACCGCCGCACCACGGGGAAGCGCAGGAGAAGCTCGACTGGCTGCTCTCGTTGTTCGCTGCGGCCTCCCAAGAGTCCGACGCGCTCGACCCGTCGGCGCCCGCGGCGTCGGCTTTCGACGTCGTCGGCACCCTGAAAATCTCCTCCGGGCTCGCCGACCTCGGCCGAGATCTCGCCACGACGATGACCGATCTCGTCACCGATCCGAGTCGAGCGGCCACGGACTTTGGCGACGCTGATGGGAGACGTCGTCGAGGAGATCTTCGAGTTCGCCGAGGACGTGCTCCGCGACCTGTTCGATGGATTGGCGGAGACGCTTGCCGACTTCGCCACGACACCTACATCGCTGGCAGATGTCCCGCTCGTCGGGTCACTCTTCGGGGTACGAGAGCACGCAGGACGCCGGAGCGCTGCTCGTCGCGCTACCGGCGGCCGTCTCGTACCGGGCGATGACGGGGAAGCCGCTCGCGGCGAGCCTCGCGGACAACGAGGCCGGGTTGTCCCCGAGCGCCAGGCCTTCTCCGTGGTCCAGGCGATCGCCGGCCTGGAAGGGGCCCTCTTCGTCGGGTTCGGCGGGTCGAGACCGGATCGACGATCGGAACGACAGGTCCTCGCCATCGCTCGCTCGATCGACCTGATCGGACTGGTGTGCGAGTGGATCGCCGACGTCGACGATGGAAGTCCTTTCGACGGCGGCGGCGATCCCGGGATGCGACGCCACGGGGTCTGCGCTCGGCGTCGCGAGGAGATGGACACGATCGCTTTGGGCTCGGGACCGTCTCGTTCGCCGGTGACGTCGTCGGCGACGGCCTCGTCGTTCAGCGTCGCTACAAGCGGAGGGGGCTCGAGATCGAAGAACAACTGTCCGGTGAGACCGCGTCAGAAGCCGGACACGCTGAGGGATACCGAGATCAAGTCCTTCTACGAGGCCGCCATCGGCCTCCTGAGCGATCCTCGCTGCAGTCGGATGCCTCGTCACCGAGGTGAACGTGGCTGCCCACTTTGTGAGAAGAATCCGACATTCGCCGTACGCGCAGTACGGCCTTCCCGACGCCGTGGCGAAGTTCGTGCAGGAATTTTACCGGTGCGTTGCCCGACGTCCTGAGCCTCCGCACCGCGATGAAGGTGAAGCGAGGCGCCGCCACCACCGAGGATGACGCCGACGCCGTCGACGACTCCCAAGCTCGACGTCGCGCGATGTTGCTGGGGGCGAGTTCGGCGCGCTCCTTGTTCGGACCCTTGGTGGACCGCTCTTCTGACGACATGGTGATCCCCGACGGCGAGTGGGCACTCGACATGTCGCAGGTCCGTGCGCTGCACAGGCGCGGCCTCGACGGGGCCAACCAGGTGGTCGCCCTCGTCGACGGGCTCGTCGAGACCGACCACCCGACCTTCACGGGGCGGATCGTCACACGCCTCGTTTGCGAACCGTTGGCGCCGGATTCGCGTGTGTCTGCCGGCCGACCCTTCGGCCCATGCGACCGCGGTCGCCTCGTTGGCCGTCGGCAGCCGAGTCGACGGACGGTCGATCGGCGTCGCCCCCGGCGCCCGGCTCGTGGCGATCGATGCGCTCGGCGCAGGTGACGTCCTCGCACGCGTCGTGATGGCCATGGACGCGGCGGCACGTGCCGGCGCAACCGTCATCTGCCTGCCGATGGGGACGCGGTCGCTCTGCCCGATCGTCGCACTCGCCGCGTACCGGCTCGAGCGCGATCTGCGGGTGATCACTGTCGTTCCGGCAGGCAACGATGGCCCGGGCGCCCTCCGATCGCCGGCCGACTTCTCCGATGTCCTGGCCGTGGGTGCGTGCGATCGCGCTGGTCGGGCACACGATCGGTCCGGGAGCCGGGTCACACCGGACGGGCGATGCACCTCACCGGATGTGCTCGCGCCCGGCGTGGACGTGGCGGCGGCATCGGGACGAACCGGCTTCGCCCTCGTCACCGGGACGTCGTTCGCCGCCGGACACGTGGCAGGACTGGTCGCGTTGCTGCGGCAGGCCGCGCCGGAGGCCTCGACTTCCGCCGTGCGGGCGGCCATCATCGGAGGTGCTCACCCGCCGACAGTTGACGGTCCCGGACGGCGGTCGGTCGCCGGGCTCATCGACGCGGTCGCTGCCCACGACCTGTTGCGGCGCCGCCGACGGGGGTGGACCTCCCGCATGCCAGTGGACGCAGGACCGACCCGTGCGTCGGTGGTGACGTTCACCAGATGGATCGACCCGTTCCTCACCGAGACAATCGCCGAGCGCACGGATCGCGCCGTGACGAAGGTGATTGTCGGATGTGTGAATGGGCAGCGAATCGAACGGATCCTCGAGGCAGCCAGGTGTCGATCCGGTGTCGACCCGGTGGGCGTCGCCCGGCAACACTCCACGGGGACCGCCACGGTCCGTGCGCCTCACGCGTTTGTCGCCGCGTTGTGCGAAGACCCCGAGTTGGACATCATCTGCGCAGCTCGGGTACCGATGACGATTCCACGCCGGTACGCGTGGCGTTGAGGCCGCTCGGCGGCGCATGTTCGTTCTCCCCGGTTCCGGGCGACCAAAGTAGCGTCGCCGGCCATGAGCGACGCCCCGCCCGACCTGGCCCCCACCACGTTCGCCGGGTTCCAACGCCTCATGCGCGACACCTACGGCCAACGCGACGGCGACCGAGGCGTGCCAGCGACCGTCGCCTGGCTCACCGAGGAACTCGGCGAACTCGCCCAGGCGGTGCGCAAGGGGAGCCGGGAGGACCAGGTCCACGAGTTCGGCGACGTCCTCGCCTGGGTGGCTTCGCTGGCCAATCAACTCGACATCGACCTCGCCGACGCCGTGGATCGGTTTGCCATCGGATGTCCGAAGTGCGGCGGACTGCCCTGTCGTTGTTGAGGGCGATGGAGCCGCTGCGTTTGGCAGTGATCCACTGACGTACCGTCACTGAGCGAATCGACCTATGACCGAGGGTGAACCCGGCCGCTACCCTCCCCTTACGTGAGAGTCATGCGAGGGTCCCTCCGACCGCACGGGACTGCGGCGAAGAGTATGTGGGGCCTCGGGGAGCAGGGAGTTGGGCTAGTTGCGGCGCTGATGACGGCCACGCTCCTGGCGAGCACCGTCGGCCCGGACTCCTACGGCGCCTACGCAGGGGTCTACGCCCTCATGGGCCCGTTCCTCGCGTTCATGCAGGGTGGGCTGAGCCTTGCCGTGCTCGACAAGATCGTCCGTGAGCAGCAATCACCGAAAGCTGTCGCGGGCGCCTTCATGGGGCTCACGGTCACGATCGGTCCAGTGGTGGCGCTGGTCGTTTCGGCGCTCGCCGGGCGCTTCATCCACGGTATCTCCGTTGCCGCGGCAACCCTTTTCGTGACCAGCGAACTGTTCGTGTCGGCCACACTTGCGGCGAGCACGGCGACCGTCCAGGCCGCACGAGGCTTCATCTACGCCTCAAAGGTCCGCACGATCGTGATGAGCAACAAGATCCTTGTGCTGCTCGCCCTCAGCCTGTTCGGTGACCTCACCATCGAACGACTCGCGGTCACGCAGGCCATCACGTTCGCACTGCTCGGACTGGTCATCGTCCGGTGGCAGGACACCGTGGTCGGTTTCCGGCTCCGGCCGAGCCGATTCGGCGTGGAACAACTCAAGGCCACCGGCGTCTACGCCATTGGCATCAGCGCCAGCGGCGTGCAGAACAGTTACGACCAGACGGTCATGTCGAATTCCCACAAGGGCGACGACGGCCGGTACGCCGCGGCCTATCGCATCGTGTCGCTCGGCCTGCTCCCGCTCAACGCCATCGCGAGTGCCACCCACACCGACTTCCTCGAGACCGGCGCCGGGCTGGCCGACCAGATGCGCAAAGCCCGACGTTTCGCGGTGATCGGGCTGCTGTACTCGGCGGTGTTCTGTTCGGTGACCATCGCGGCGGCATCACTCGTGCCGCGGATCCTCGGCGACGACTACGACGGTTCGGTCGAAATCATCCGTTGGCTCGTCCCGCTGGTTCCGCTGCGGGGGATCACCACGTTCCCGATGAACGGTCTGCTCGGCCTGGGCCGCAACCGCCTCCGCACCCAACTGTTGGTCGGAGGCGCGATCGTCAGTCTGATCCTGTACTTCGCGCTGATCCCCAAGTACTCCTGGGAGGGGGCGGTGGCCGGCACGCTGATCAGCGAGTCCCTCCTGTTCGCGGCAGCCTGGCTGGCGTTGTTCAGGTCCCAGCGCACGGCTCGGCGCGAGATCGACGCCCGCAGCTCCGCCGAGCCCGGGGGACATGACGATCACGTGAGCGGCAGCGCGACGCGCCGCTGATGCGCGTGCCCGTCATTCCTGCCTCGCATCGGCGGTGGTCGGCCGCGGTGCTGGCAGTCGCACTCGCCCCGGTCGTCGGTTTCCTCGTCCCATCGCCGCCGGCCGCGACGGTCCCCGGGCCGTCGTCCCGTTTCGTCAGCGTTCCCCCCCAACGGATCGTGGACACGCGCCTCGACCTCGGCCTGTCGGCCCCGCTCGTCGCCGGAACCCCGCTCGAACTCGACCTGACGACCGATCCCGTCCCCGACACTGCGGTCGCAGCACTCGCCACGGTGACTGTCGACGGCGTCGACGGCCCGGGCTGGCTCCAAGTGGCACCGACCGGGCAGGTGCCCGACGACGCAACGTCGACCCTCAACGTCAATCAGCCCGGTGACACCGTGGCGAGCACCGTGTTCACACCCCTCGGCACGAACGGGCGAGTGACCATCGTGTCGACCTTCTCGTCCGAGTTGATCATCGACCTCATCGGCTACTTCGTGCCGGCTGACGCCTCACGGGACGGACGTTTCGTTGCGTTGCCGCCGACGCGACTGCTCGACACCCGCAGCGGGCTCGGGCTGGACCCGTCGGCCGCTGCAGCTCCGCCGGACACGTCGACCGCAGCACCAACCGCGCCGACCACCGAATTCGCGAACGCGCCGACCCCGACGGCCGCTGCGGCGTCAACCGTTCCGGCCCCGACCCTTCCCATCGGCGCCACCACCTCGACCCAACCACCGGCCACCATCGCCGCGACGACGACCGCGGGCCCCATCACGGCCGCCACGTCCACGTCCACCACCACGGTGCCGGTCACGACCACGACTCCACCCTTCACCACTTCGACGACGACCACCACCTCGACGACGACCACCACCACCTCGACCACCACCTCGACCACGGCCACCTCGACCACGACCATCGCTCCATCGACCACGACGACCAGTCCGCCGGCGGTCGGCGCAGTACGGGTGATGCTCGTCGGGGACTCCATCACCAAGGGTCAGGGCGAGCTCACCTACCGCCGCCAACTCTGGAACGGCTTGATCGACCAAGGATGCGCGGTGAACTTCGTCGGGCCGACGGCCGATCCTCCCGGGGCCACCTTCGATGCCGACAACGCCGCCATCTGGGGCGTGCGTGCCGATGTGATCGCCGACGTGCACATCGCAGGTTGGGCCAACGCGGCGAGGCCCGACGTTGTCGTGATCGCGCTCGGCACCAACGACTCCATCCAGGATCAGACGGCCGAGTCAACACTGGCGGACTTTGCCAGCATCATCTCGTCGGCGCGGACCGTCAGCCCCTCGGTGAAGATCGTTCTCGCGTCCCCGTACAGCATGGACGAGAGTGTGAATCCGCTGTTCGTCACCGGTAACCGCCGGCTCCAAGAGCTTCGTCCGCTCATGGCTCCGTTCGCGACCTCCCAGTCCCAACCGACTTCTCCGGTGACGCTCGTCGATCTCTCCCCGGCCATCACCAACGCCGACCTGTACGACGGGATCCATCCCTCCGTCACCGGGGACGCCAAGGTCGCGACCGCCCTCCAGCCCGCGATCGCAGACTTAGTCGGCTGTACGGCGCAGCCGCCCCTGTCCGCTCGCCCGGCGCGCCAACGGCCCGGCATCCCGATGCAGCGGGCCGCCGAGTCGACCACGACACTTCGGTTGGCGGGAGTCGCCGGGGTCTCGGCCAGCGCGTCCGCCGCGGTGCTCAGTGTGACCGCGGTGATGCCCACCGACGATGGTTGGATTCAGGTCGGGGTGGGGCCCCTGTCTCGCGGTGCGTTCTCGAACCTCAACGTCGAGGCCGGATCGGATCGGGCCAATCTGGTGGTCGTCCCGATAGGGCCCGATGGCTCGATCGAGCTGTACACCTCCGTCGCCACGGACCTCGTGGCCGATGCGGTCGGCTACTTCACCGGCGATGATGCCGGGCTCTCGTCATCCGGGCTGTTCGTTCCCGCTGCTCCCCAGCGGTGGTACGACTCCCGCCGCGCCGGCGACCAGCGTCAGACAGTCACGCTGGATCTCGACTCGGTCGCGCCGCAGATGTCGGCGGTCGTCGCCAACCTGACCGCCACGAACGGCAACGCCGGCGTGTGGCTCCAGTTGGGCCCCGCGCCCGTGGAGCCCGGCGCCCACTCGAACCTCAACATTGCCAGGGACGGCCATGACATCGCAGTCGGAGCGGTGACGGCGGTCGGTGAGAGCCGCCTCGTCGACGTGCACCGCTCCGGTCCGAGCGACGTCGTGATCGACATCGTCGGCTGGTTCACCTGATCGTCGACACGCACCACGCCGACGAGCGGAGCCCGTGGCTCAGCCGCTGGTACCGGCGGATCGGACGAGTTCCAGCGAATGCCGCAAGTCGACCGCGACGTGTTCGGCCGCCGCAAGTTCCTCGCGCAGTCCTTCGCACCGGCGTTCCGCGATGGCGGCGAACAGCTCGAGGCGCTCGAGGGTCGCCTGGTCCGGCGTCGCCGCAGCGGCGACGCGCAGCGCGAGCAACTCCTGGATCTCCTCGAGTGAGAAGTTCAGCGGCTTGAGCTTCTTCACCCAGAGCAGGACCCGGATGTCGTCGTCGGTGTAGAGCCGGAAACCCCCCACCGATCGGTCGGACGGCACGACAACGCCCATCTCGTCCCAGTGACGCAGGGTTCGAATCGACAAACCGACAGCCTCGGCAACCTCGCCGATCTGATATCTGCCCGCGTTCGCCAATAAACGTCTCCTGGGATCGTGACGCCAATCCTCCTCTCTCGTAAGAGTAGAGTTGACTTCAGGGTGCGGAATCGTGAGGGGTCCGTGGATACGGACTCCTGCGAACTCTAACGGCCGGAGGCTGCGTTGGCGGAACAGCGCCAGCACCGCGGACGTAGGACTCGAGGTGTGCGGTGACTTTCAACTCGGTGCAGTACGCGGCGTTCCTGGGCTTTGCCGTGGTCGTGGTGTGGAGCCTGCCGAGCAGGTACCGCAACGCCTTTCTCCTCGTGATGTCGTACGTGTTCTACGGCAGTTGGGACTGGCGGTTCCTGGCGCTCATCATGTTGTCGACGGCAATCGGTTACACGTCGGGTCTGTCCATCGAGCGTGCCGACTCCGCATCGAGGCGCAAGCAGATCCTCGTCAGCCGCATCGTCATGAACCTGGTCGTGCTCGCCGTGTTCAAGTACTTCAACTTCTTCGTCGACAGCGGGGCGGGCGTGCTGCGGCTGTTCGGGGCCGAGATCGCGAACTCGACCATCCGCATCCTGTTGCCGATCGGGATCTCGTTCATCACGTTCGAGGAGATCTCCTACGCGGTCGACGTGTACCGGGGCAAGATGCGAGCGACGTCGAGCCCGGTCAACTACGCCCTGTTCGTCGCCTTCTTCCCCAAGTTGGTCGCCGGCCCGATCCTGCGGCCCCAAGAGCTGTTGCCGCAGATCGAATCGGACCGGGCCCGGCCGACGCGATCGGCGGTGCAGGAGGGACTCCTGCTGATCGCGCTCGGCTTGTTCAAGAAGGTCGTGATCGCCGACTCCATGGCACGCATCGCCGACGAGATGTTCGACGATCCGGCCGGATTCGGGTTGGTCGGGCTACTGGTGGGCGTCTACGCGTTCGCCTTCCAGATCTACGGTGACTTCTCGGGCTACAGCGACATGGCCCGGGGCAGTTCGCTCCTGCTCGGATTCTGGTTGCCGGTGAACTTCCACCAGCCGTACCTGTCGAACAGCATCACGGCGTTCTGGCAGACCTGGCACATCTCGCTCTCGAGCTGGCTGCGCGACTACCTGTACATCCCGCTCGGCGGCAACCGACGCGGACCGCGGCGGACCATGATCAACCTCTTCCTGGTGATGTCGATCGGCGGGCTCTGGCACGGGGCCGCGTGGACGTTCGTGATCTGGGGCACGTTGCACGGGGTTGTTCTCGCCATTGAACGGGTCACCGGCTTCGGCAACCGCCACAACAATGCCAACCGCCCGTTCCGCGTCACCGACGTGCCCGCCACTCTGCTCACCTTCCACGTGGCGTGCGTGGCGTGGATCCTGTTCCGGGCCCCGACGTGGAGCGCGGCCACCGACGTCTTTGCCGCGTTCGGCAACGCCCAGGGCCTGATGACGAGGGCCAACGCGCTCGTTCTGCTCCTTCCCGCGGCTGCGCTCATGGTCGGGATCGATCTCCTCCAGCGCACGAGCGGCCACGAGGTCCCCGCTCGAGCGGCACCCGAACGACAGGGCGTTCTCGTCGGTCTGTGTGTCGGAGGGATCATCGCATTCAGCGGCGCCGCTGCCGTTCCGTTCATCTACTTCCAGTTCTGAGGGGCAAGGGTGCTCGACGAACAGCTCACCATCGACAGCGGCCCGGCCCGAGCACCTCACCCGGTGCGGCACCTCGGAGCGTGGTGCAGTCCTCGATTCCTCGGCGGCCTGTTACTCGGCATCGTGGCGGTCGAGGCCGGCATCCGCGTCCTCGAGCTCCGCACGGGGAACCTGGCAGCCGACGTGGGCACCGGAGCGATCCACGCAGCTGCGCTCAGCGACCCAGCCGAGGATTTCGATCTGTTGGCGGTCGGGTCATCCAGTGCGGGCGCCGACATCTTGATGCCACAGCTCGAGGCGAGTGGCGCCGCCTGCGATGGCTACGTGGCATGGCTTCCGGCCACCACCATCTCCGAGATCGCAGCCTTCACTGCCGAGCACGTGCAGGCGCGGCAGACGCCCCGGCAATTGCTCGTCGCCCTCACCATGCGCGAATTCGTTCCGCCGGGCGACGCGCCCACCGCGACCGACCAGTTGGACGAATCCGACCAATCACCCGCGATGGAATGGGCCGAGCGGCACGTCGGCATGATCCGCGCACGCGACACCCTTCAGGACCCGTACCGCCTCGGCTCGGCGATCCAAGGAACGCTCGACGAGCCGCTCACCGCCGACGGCAACCAGCTGATCATGCGCGATCGGCTCATCGCGAACGAGTCGTTGCAGCATCGCCGGCAGGAGGAGCTCGTGATGGCCGACTACCGGTTCAGCCCGGCAGCGTATGGCGCGCTGCGCGCCTTGCTCGAGACCGCCACAGCAGCAGGTATGACCCCGATCGTTGCCAACCTGCCGGTGAACGATCTGTTCATCGACCTGGCGCCGGGAGGCCGGCAGGACTACGACGAGTACGTCGCCGCCATCGCATCGGCCTCGGCCGACGCCGGTGTCGAGTTCATCGACCTCGGAACGACCGAGCTCGATCAGGCACTCGACTACGCCGACGTCAACCATCTCAACGCCTCCGGCGCGCGCCAACTCACCGAGGAGCTCGACGCCCGCCTGGTGAACCGCTGCGGTCCGGCACGCTCCTGATCAGCTGAGCGTGCCGGCGACGTCGACGATCAGGTCGACCGCGCGCTCGGTGTACAGGCAGATCTGACGATCTTGGCCCACGGTGGCGGCCACCGAACCGGCGATGATCTGACCCGCGGCGTAGTTGAGGTTCGACGCGTTCGGTCGGGCGACGCCCTTCGGGTACACCGTGATGAACCCGCCGGCGGCCGGCTGGACGACGGTGACGTTCAGCTGCACGGCCGATGCCGTGGGCGACAACTGACCACGCCCGGCCACCGTGAGGCAGTACGCCGAATCGGCAGCCACCGGAGCTCCCGGAAGATCACCGCTGTCGAAGGTGCTCGTCCCGGGACGGGTGTCGAGGTAGCGCTCCGGCCGCGCCAGCGGGGAGTAGGCGGTGGCGGTGGTGAAGTAGCCGGCCACGTCGACGGCGAGATCGACACCCACCGCGTTGTAGATGCACACGTCACCGTTGACGTCGAACTTCGAGATCACCAGGTTGGCGATCGTCTGCCCGGGTGCGAAGTTGACGTTCGACGCGTTGGGTCGCTCGACCAGGCAGGGGTAGACGGTGAGGAAGCCGTCGGGCCCGTCGCCGCCGATGGCGGTCACGTTCAACACTGCGCCGGTGGCCGTCTCGGGCACGGTGGCCCGCCGGGTCACCTTCACCACGGTGGTCTGGCCGGGCGATCGGCGCCCGATGTTCGAGAACGTCGGGTCGGCGTCGATCGTCGGCGCCGCAGTCAACCGGGTCTCGAGGATGCGGGCCGGGTTGGGCAGCGACACGAACGTCGAGGTGTCGGCGTAGTAGCCCGACGCATCGACGATGACGTCGGTGGTGACCGAGGTGTACAGGCACACGGTGCCATCGGTACCGACCTTGGCGAGCACCGAGTTCGCAACCGTGGCGCCGAGCCCGAAGTTGAGGTTCGACGTCTCCGGGCGGGGCTGCCCGCACGGGTAGACGGTGAGGTAGCCCTCGTCACCCGATGCTTCGACGGCCGTGACGGTGAGCATCACCGCTGTCGACGTCGACACCACGCCGGTGCCGGGCCGACCGGCGACGGTGAGGGCGAAGTCCTGCCCGATGGCCGTGGACGATCGTTTGCCGATGGCCGTGAACGACGGATTCATGTCGATGGTTCGACCACCAGAGCGCGTGTCGAGCAGGCGGACGGGAGCGGCGAGCGGCCGGTACGGCACCTCGGTCAGGGCGGGAACCGGCGTCGGTCCACCGGGCGTCGGCGGCGCGGGAGTGGCGATCACCGCGACACCCGTGAGGTTGGGAACCGTCACCGCGGCGGCCGAGCTCGAGTCGCCGGCGCCGTCGCCGATCGCGCCACGGCCGTCGGAGCCCCAGCACGTCACCGTGCCGTTGGCGAGCACGGCGCAGGCGTGGCCGCTTCCCGGCGCCACCGCGATGGCGGTGGAGATCCCGACCACCGTCTCGACGGTCGGGTGCGGCGCTGACGTGGTGTCGGGGAGGGGCCGGATCGGGTCGACCGCGCCGCTGCCGAGCTGGCCGGTGTCGTTGCGACCCCAGCACTTCACCTCGTTGCCGATGGTGACGGCGCACGTGAACTCGTAGCCGGCGGCCAAGAAGGCCACATTGGCGAGGTTGGCCACCGGTTCGGGCGTGATGTGCGGAGCTGCGGTGCCCAGCTGGCCGTAGTTGTTGAGTCCCCAACAGAACACGAGGCCCGAGGTCTTCAGCGCGCAGCTGTGGGCGAAGCCGGCCGTGATGCTCCTCACCTGGTCGAGTCCGGCGACGGTGACGGGCAGATTGGGGACGTCGGGCACCGAGGTGCCGTCGCCGAGCTGGCCCCCGCCGTTGTCGCCCCAGCACTTGACGGTGCCGGCCGCGAGCAGCGCGGCAGGCGTGGTAGGTGCCGGCTTCGATCGCGATCGCCGTCGTGATGCCCGTGACCGCCACCGGTGTCGGCCTGGTGGGGTACGGGGTCTGCGGCAAGGGCGGGGCTTCCACCACGAACGGGTCGCCCGGTTGTGGCACCACGCCGGTCTGGCCGGCCTGGTTCTGCCCCCAGCAGAAGACCTCGCCGGTGCCCTTCAGGGCGCACGAGAAGAACGATCCGGCGGTGATCTCGACGATCCCGGTGAGGCCCGGCACGTTCACCGGGCTGGCACTGTCGACGGCGCCCGGCCCGCGGCCGAGCTGACCGAAGAAGTCCGAACCCCAGCAGTCGACGGTTCCGGCCGTCTTGAGCACGCAGGTGTGGTTGTCGCCGGAAGCGACCGACACGACCCCTGTCGCCGACACCGAGGCCGGCGTGAAGCGGTCGACGCCCACGGTGGCGCCGTCCCCGACCTGGTTGGTGTTGTTGCCGCCCCAGCACCGCAAGGTCTGGTCGGCCATCACCACGCACGTGTGGTGGAAGCCCGACACGACCGTGCCGATCACCGTCGCGTCGGCCGCAGCCACCGGCGCGTTCCCGACCAGCGGGGTTGCTCCGACGAGCAAGGCCACCACTGCCATCCACCAACGACGCGCGCCACCACGCATGATCTACCTCCGGTCCGCCCGCCGATCCGCCGTGCTGCCACGTCGGCCGTGCTGAGTGCTGAGAAGGTAGCGCGAAACACCCGCCCGAGCGGGTCGGGCGGGTGTGGGGCGTTCGTCGGACGAACGGGCTTGGTCAGGAACGAACGGTCAGCTCAGCGTGCCCGCCACATCGACCAGGATGTCGGTGGTACCCGACGCCCAGACGCACACCTGCTTGTTGCTGCCGATCGCCGCGGCCACACCGTTGGCGATGGTCTGGCCAGGCGAGTAGTTGACGTTCGATGTCTCGGGCCGGTTTGCCCCGCACGGATACACCGTGAGGTAGCCACCCTGCTGGGCGCCCACCACCGTCACGTTGAGCATGACCGAGGCGGCAGTGGCCGAGATGCCGCCTCGACCGCCGACCGTCAGCTTGTACTCGGTACCGGCCGCAACCGCGCCGCCGCGCTGATCGGCACCGTTGTGGGTGATTCCGCTCGGGCGGGTGTCGAGGAACCGCAGCGGGGTCGACAGCGGGACATAGCCTGTGGCGGACGGGAAGTAACCGACCACGTCGACCGCCACGTCGGCTACGACATCGGTGTACACGCACATCGCCGCGCCGGCGTTGGCGATCGCCATGTTCGGGATCGTCTGGCCGGCGGCGAAGTTGACGTTCGACGCCGACGGGAACGTTCCCGCAGTCGAGCACGGCACCAGGCTGAGGAACCCGTCGTTGGCCGGGCCGATCACTGTGACGTTGAGCACGGCGCTGGCCAGGCTGGCGGGGAGACCAGCGGCCGGCCGGTTGGTCAAGGTGATCGGTGTCCAGGTGTTGGCCGCCAAGCGACCGATCCGGGAGTTGGTCCCGTCGACGGTCGGAGCCGCCGTACTGCGACTCTCGAAGATGCGGGCCGGGTTCAAGGAGATGAACGTCGAGGTGTCGGAGTAGTACCCCGACGCATCGACCAACACGTCGGTGGCGACCGAGGTGAAGATGCACACCTTGCCGCCCGCGCCAACCTTGGCCAATACCGCGTTCGGGACGATGTCACCGGCGTTGTAGTTGAGGCTGGAGGCTTCGGGCCGAGTCTGGCCACACGGGTAGATGGTCATGTAACCCTGATTGCCCTGCGGCCCGACGGCCGTGACGTTGAGCATCACTGCAGTCGCCGTGGTGGGAATGGTCGAGCCCGGCCGACCGGTGACCAGCAACTCGAAGTCGGCGCCGGCCGGCGTGCGCGGACCGATGCCCCGGTAAGCCGGGTCGTTGTCGACCGTGGCGCCGCCACGGGTGTCGAGCAAGCGCACCGGAGTGGCGAGCGCGGTGAGCGGGATCTCGGTGACCGTGGTGCCGCCACCGCCACCACCGCCGGGCGGGGTGACGGCCTGCTTGACCACGGCGACGGCGCCCGACACCGAAGCCGCAACCGGCGTCAGCGAGTTGGGGATCGGGGTACGGGTGTCGAGCGCGTCGGTGCTGCTCGGGTCCTTACCGGTCAGTCCACCGTTGCCGAGCTGGCCGCGCCAGTCGGCACCCCAGCACGACACGGTGCCCGCCGCGAGCACGGCGCAGACATGCTGGCTGCCGGGAGACACGGCGACGGCCGTGGTGATGCCGGTGACCTTCTGCGGTGTGGTCACACCGTTCGGGGAGATGGTGCCGTTACCGAGCTGGCCGTGCTCATTGGCACCCCAGCAGAACACCTCATTGACGGCGGTGACGCCGCACGTACCGAAGTAACCGGCGCCGATCGACTTGACACCTGCCACGCCCAGAACCTTGGCGGGGAGCACTTGCTCGCTCTCCACGCCGAGCTGGCCCAAGTTGTTGAGGCCCCAGCAGAACACGTCTCCGCCCGCCTTGACGCCGCACGTGTGGGCGAATCCGGTGGCGAGACCAACCACGCTGCCGAGATCGACGACCGCACTGGGCGTCGCCTGCCCGCCGGTCACCCGGCCGGTCAGCGGGGCGATGGTCGCTGGCGCACCCTTGGAACCGCTGCCCAGTTGGCCCGAGCCGTTGTCGCCCCAACAGGTCACAGTGCCACCTGCGACGATCGAGCAGGCGTGGTACGAGCCGGCATCGATCGAGACTGCCGTGGTGATGCCCGCCACCTGGGCGGCGAAGAGCTTGATCGGATGCTGCCGGGGCACTTGCACGAATGTCGGCGGCACCGTGGGCGGCGTGGCCTCGACGTCGATCGTGAACGAATGCGCCGGATCGAGCGCGGTGGGCGCCGTACCGGTCTGGCTCAGGTGGTTCTCACCCCAGCAGAACACCTTCCCGGTGTTCTGCCGAGCGCAGGTGAAGAACGAGCCGGCCGACACCTCGGTGATACCGGTCGAGCGGCGTTCCGGGTGCGGTGAGCACCTTGGCGGGCAGGTGTCCGCCGTCGGTGTTGCCCCGGCCGAGCTGGCCGAAGGTGTTGAGGCCCCAGCACTCCACCGTTGCGTCGGTCTTCAATGCGCACGTGTGGTTGTCGCCGGAGGCGACCGACACCACGTTGGTGAGGTTCTGCACCTCGGTCGGCGTCGACACGTCCTGGCTGTTGTCCTGCACGCCGGTCTGCTGACCGTTGTTGTAGCCCCAGCATTGAGCCGTATTGTTCGACATCACGACGCAGGTGTGATGGAAGCCTGACACGACGGTGCCGATGACGGTTGCCTCGGCAGCCGAGGCCGCCGGAACCGAGGTCACGAGCGGGACCGCTCCGCCGAGCAGTGCCAGTGCCAACGCACCGACACGGGTTGCGAACCTACGCATGGATCTCCCTCAGGGTCAGGGTGTGCGATGGGCCCGCTCCCCGCACCGCCGGGCAGGCCCATCCACCGTGATAGCTGGGCCCGAGGGTAACCGAACCTCTGGAACGTGTTGATGGGTGGATCGGCGAAAGCTCGCTCCGCGTCGACACTTGGGCCGGAGGGACCACGGCTCGTGGCAACTTCCGGTGAGGATGCCTCGCTTCATGCGCCCGGTCGAACGCACTGGGCGTTCTTCCGCCACGCGATCATTGCCGTTGGCGGAGCAGTTCCTCGGCGATCTGGATGGCGTTCAGCGCCGCACCCTTGCGGAGGTTGTCGTTGCTCACGAACAGCGCCAGTCCCCGACCATCGTCGACCGAGGAGTCCCGGCGGATGCGCCCGACGTAACACGGGTCCTGCCCGGCGGCCTGCAGCGGGGTCGGGACGTCGGACAGCTCCACGCCGGGCGCGGCGGCGAGCAGCTCGCGGGCCCGTTCCGGGGTGATCGGCTGCGCGAAGGTGGCGTTGATCGACAACGAGTGCCCGGTGAACACCGGCACCCGCACGCAGGTGCCGCTGACGCCGAGCTCGGGGATACCGAGGATCTTGCGGCTCTCGTTGCGGAGCTTCTGTTCCTCGTCGGTCTCCTCGGACCCGTCATCGACGAGCTTGCCGGCGAAGGGCACCACGTTGAAGGCGATCGGGCGGACGAACTTCTGGGGAGCCGGGAACTCGACGGCATCGCCGTGGAACGCGAGCTCGGCGGCGCCGTCGACCACCTTGCGCGCCTGCTCGTCGAGCTCACTCACCCCGGCGAGCCCGCCGCCGCTCACCGCCTGGTACGACGACACGACCAGTCGCACGAGCCCGGCCTCGGCGTGCAACGGCTTGAGCACCGGCATGAACGCCATCGTGGTGCAGTTCGGGTTCGCCACGATGCCCTTGGGCAACGACCGCAGGGCCTCGGGGTTGACCTCGCTCACCACGAGCGGGACCTCGGGATCCATCCGCCAGGCCGACGAGTTGTCGACCACGATGGCGCCGGCGGCCACGAAGCGGGGTGCCAGCACCTTCGACGAGGTCGCGCCGGCCGAGAACAGCGCGATGTCGAGCCCCGAGACATCGGCGGTCTCGGCATCCTCGACCACGATGTCGCGATCACCGAACCGGATCGTGCGACCTGCGGATCGGGACGACGCGAAGAGCCGGAGCTCGGCGATCGGGAACTCCCGCTCGGCCAACAAGGTGAGCATCACGCTGCCCACCTGACCCGTGGCGCCGACGACGCCGAGACGAACCGGACCGGAACCGAATGCCGAACTCATGGGAGCCAGGCTACCGACCGAGCGCGGACGGGAATCTGGAAATACCGTTCCGGACCAGCGCTCGGGACTATCGGGTCGCCACGAGCCAGTAGTGGGACGGGTGGATGCCGGCCAGCCGCTCGACCGAGACCGGGGCGTCGAGTTGCCCGCGGCGGCGATCGGACTGAAAGACGATCATCGACGCGAGGTCGGGGCACGCCTTGAACGCCTCGTACACGGCATGCGCCGGCTTGAGCCGGTTGGCCTGCCAGCCGAACCGGGTGACGAGTCGCGGTGCCCGCGACAGCGCCGGAACGGCGCGCCACACAGTGCGCACGACGTGACCTGCCGGCACGAGCACGACATCCGACGGGGTCCAGGTGCGGAAGTTGAGAGCAATTCGCGCTCCCGGCTTGGCGACCCGGAACGCTTCGCGGATGAGTGCGAGGGCATCGGCTTGCTCGCAGTGCTGGAGCGTGATGTAGGAGAACACCACATCCGCGCTCCCCGATGGCACCTCCAGGGTGTGGCCATCGGCGACGTGCACGGTCTGCAACTTGCTCAGGTCGCCGTGTTGGGCGACGGTGTCACGGCACTGCTCGAGAAACGCTGCATCGAGATCAGCGGCAACCACCGTGCCGTAATGACGCGTGAGCGCGGCGGTCATCCGACCGATGCCGGAGCCGATCTCGACGAACGTGCGCCCAGCCGCGTGCTCGCCCCAGTGCAGTCCGAGGTTGTGGCAGTAGAAGCCGACCTCTTCGGTGCCGCTGGCCACGAAATCGGCAAGCGTCAGCCGCTCACCCGTCTCGTTGTTGAACACCCAGCCGGTTTCGCGCACGACATCGTCGGCGGTGGACTGCTCCTCGGCGACGCGGCCGGCGTTGCGCCACGGGGCGAGTTGCGGGCGGCGCTTGTTCACATCGAGCACCGTACCGTTCGCCGGGGTCGTGATCACTTCCGCTCGGGCAGCGGCGCCGAGTAGGCCTGTGCGCTGTCGAGCTCGAACGCGGTGTGCAGCGCGCGAGCGGCGCGCTCCATGTCGCCGCGAGCCACCACCACCGAGATCCGGATCGTCGAGGTCGAGATCATCTGGATGTTCACGGCTTCGTCGGCCAGAACCCGGAACATCCGCGCCGCGATGCCCGGGCTGGTCTTCATGCCGGCACCGACGATCGACACCTTGGCGATGTCGGCGTCGTGGGTGACCCCCGCTGCGCCGATCTCGGCGGCGACCTTGGCCACCACCGACTCAGCGATCGCCATGTCGTCCTTGGGAACGGTGAAGGAGATGTCGGTGGTGCCGTCGGTCGAGGTGTTCTGCACGATCATGTCGACGATCACGTTGGCGGACGCCAGTGGTTCGAAGAGGGCGGCCGAGATGCCCGGACGGTCGGGCACACCTTGCACCGTGACCTTGGCTTCGGTGGCGTCGTGCACCACACCTGAGATGACGGGATCTTCCACGGACGGCTCCTCTGACGTGACCCACGTGCCCTGCTCCCAGGTGAAGCTGGAGCGCACGTGCAACGGGACATTGTGGTTCCGGGCGAACTCGACCGAGCGCAGGGCGAGCACCTTGCTGCCGGCGCCGGCCATCTCGAGCATCTCGTCGAAGTTGATCCGGGCGAGCTTGCGCGCGAGCGGCACGATGCGGGGATCGGCGGAGAACACTCCGGTGACATCGGTATAGATCTCACATGCATCGGCATCGAGCGCCTGAGCGAGCGCGGATGCGGTCAGGTCCGACGCGCCTCGGCCGAGCGTGGTGATCTCCTTGTCGGTGCTCACCCCCTGGAAGCCGGCGATGACCGCCACCTTGCCCTGGGCGAGCGCCTCTCGGACCCGGTCGCCTCTGACCTCGAGAATCTTGGCCTTGCGGTGCACGTTGTCGGTGATGATGCCGACCTGGCTCCCGGTGAAACTGACCGCCTCGATCCCCTGGGCGCTCAACGCCATCGTCACCAGGGCCGCCGACACCCGCTCACCGGTGGTGAGCAACATGTCCATCTCGCGGCCCGGTTGGGTCTTGGACACGCTGTCGGCCAGCGCGATGAGGTTGTCGGTTGCCTTGCCCATCGCCGAGACCACGACGACGACGTCGTGGCCGTTGCGCTTGGTGATGGCGACGTTCTCCGCGACGGCTCGGATGCGGTCGGGGTCGGCGACGGACGTGCCGCCGTACTTCTGGACGATCAGGGCCACGGGGGCGACAGGCTATCGGGCGATGACCCGACAGCCGGTGGAATACCGGAGGCGTCTTGCGAGCGAGGGGAGTGCAACCCCGAGCGTCCGGTAGCCTCGCCGATTCGTGGGTACCGACAAGCGGGAACGTCAGAAGGCCAATCGCCAGCTCCGGCTGGAACAGCTCGCCAAGGAGCAGCAGCGCGAGAAGACCAAGCGCCGAGCCCTGCAGGTGGGTCTCGCCGTCGCGGCGGCGGTGGTGATCGCCCTGGTCTTCTTCTTGATCGGGGGCGGCGGCGACGACGAGTCGCCCACCACCACCGTGGCGACCGAAACCACCGTGGCCACCGAGACGACAGCAGCCCGCGAACCGGCGGCACCGACGATCCCGGGCGGCACGCTCGAAGGCGCCGCCCCGTGCCCCGGCGCCGGGCCCGAGGGCGACGCTGAGCGGATCATCACCTTCGACCAGCCGCCACCCGACTGCCTCACCGAGGGATCCACCTACCAGGCGGTGATCGTCACCAACCGGGGCGATTTCACGATCGAGCTCGACGCCGAAAAGGCCCCGATCGCCGTCAACAACTTCGTCTTCCTCGCCCGCTACCACTACTTCGACGGCACGGAGTGCCACCGCATCGTCACCGATTTCGTCGTCCAATGCGGCGATCCCACCGCCACCGGGCAGGGCGGACCGGGCTACGAGATCACCGACGAGCTCCCGGCGTCGGTCGACGAGTACGTGCGCGGCGCGGTCGCCATGGCCAACTCGGGGCCCGACACCAGCGGCAGCCAGTTCTTCGTCGTGACGAGCGACAACGGGCCCTCCAGCTTCCAGGGCCCGAACTACTCACTGTTCGGTTCGGTCACCGATGGGCTCGACAACACGATCGTGAACCTCAACTCCCTCGGCACACCTGAGCAGACGCCGAGCGCGCTCGTGCAGATCGAGTCGGTCACGATCGTGGAGATTCCCGCCTGATCCGTTCGGCCGTCAGACCGGGCGCGCTGCCAAGTGCCGGCCGAGCCTGACCGCGAGCGCCATCATCATGACCGTTGGATTCTGGAACCCTCCGGTGGGGAACACAGAGCACCCGGTCACGTAGAGGTTGTCGATCCCGTGGACCTTGCCGTCGGAGTCGACCACCCCGGCCGCCGGATCGACACTCATCCTCGTGGCGCCCATGTGGTGGTGGGTTCCCCCCAACATGGCGGGCGCGCCATCGACCCGTTCGGGGATGAACCGACCCACACCCGCCGATTCGATCGCCTGGGCGAGCAACCCGTGGCTCGCGGCGACGCTGGAGGCCTCCTGCTCGGTCCAGTGCCACACCAGCCACGCGGCGCGTCGACCCAACGGGTCGACGCGCTCGCCGAGCTCGACGCGGTTGTCGAACGTCGGTGGCTGCTCGGTCTGTTGGAGCACCTCGAACGAGCGGAACACCGCATCGACCCGGGGCCAAGCGGTCCACCCGCCGCGGCCGAGTTCAGCCCGACCGACCCGCTTGAGCTGCACGAGGGCGCGAACATCGGAGATCCTCGGGCGGAACGGGCCGCCGACCACGGAGCGAGCCACTGCGGTCCACTCCTTGTCCTCGACCAGCTGTCGGTAGTGACGCATCACGGCGGGGCGATATCGGGCCGGTCGGGGGTAGAACAGGAATGCGGTGGCCAGCAGATTCCGGGCCTCGACGAGTGCCGGGGTGGGCTTCAGGTGACCCATGACCGTTGCGCCGAACACCTCGCGCAGGTCGTAGAGCCCGAACTCGCTGGCCACTCGCCCCGGAGCCAGTTCGAGTGTGCCCGCTCGGACCAACGGATGGTCCATGAAGTAGCGACCCACGTTGCGTCGATCGATTGCGAGCCCGTGGCCGTCGACCATCGAATCGAGCAGGAGACGCGGGTTCTCGATGCCGCCACCGGCGAGGACGAACCGGCGGGCCGAGACCTCGGCGCGCTTGCCGTCGGGCAACACCACCGCAACGGACCCGACGGTGCGACCGTCCGGCCCGGGGAGCAGCTTCACAGCGACCGTATCGACACTGACGGTCACGTGAGCGGCCGCCGCCAACTCGGCCCGCCACGCTTCGAGCGCCGGCGATCCATCGGCGAAGTGATACATCCCGGTGGTGAAGCCTGATACGGCGACCTCGAGCGGCCTGAACTTCTCGGTCGACCATCGCCCGACCGAATAGTCGGCCGCACCGACGCCGAGCAGTGCGTGCGCCGAGTCGACGTAGCGTGCGAGCTCGGCGTCACTGAGCGGCCAGCCGCTGTGCGGAACCCACGGCCGGTCGGCGAGGTCGATCGGATCGAAGGGCAGGAGGCGAGCGCCGTGGTCGCCGCCTGCTACCGCGGCGCTCCACAAGCCGATCGTGCCCCCGAAGCCGTGGGTCCGGGTGCCGTCGATCGCGACGTCGCGGTAGGGCCGGTCGGCGACCAGGTCGTCCTGGGGAATCGGGTGGGTCCAGGAGCGCATGGACGCGCTGCCGGCTTCGAGGACCAGCACGCTGCGCCCCGCCCGAGCGAGCTCGAGCGCGGCGGACAACCCGGCCGGTCCCGCGCCGACGACGCAGACATCGAAACCTGTGCCGGCCACCTGCGATCCGCTTGCGAACACCGCTTGCCTACCCCCCACCGTTCCACCGGAGTACTTCACACCCGGAGGGCGACGATACGCCGTGTCGCTTCTCGGGGGAGGGGACCTAAGACCCGACGTCCCTCGGGTTCGTTCGACGGACGGCGGCCGACCCGGCCAAGGCGGCGACGACCGCCGCCACCAGGATCGCCAACTTCGCCTGCCCGATGACCAACTCGTCGTCGAACGAGCTGTTGGCGATGTAGACCGCCACCGTGAATCCGATGCCCCCGAGCGCACCGACCGACGCGAGCTGCGGCCAGCTCACGCCTCGCGGCATGGCCGCCACGCCGGATCGGAGGGCCAACCAGACACCCAGGCTGATGCCGAGCGGTTTGCCGAGCACCGACCCCAGGACCACGCCGTGGAGGAGCGGTGAGCTGGCGAATCCGTCGAGCAGCTCCGATTCGAATCGGATCCCGGCGTTCGCGAGCGCGAACAGCGGCAGCACCGCGAAGCTGGTCCACGGATGCAGGCGATACTCGAGGCGCTCAACGACCGAGATCGAACGCCGGGCGATCCGGGTGGTCGTGGTGACTGCTCGAGCGTCCGACAGGTTCAACAACTCGTCCTCGGACACCTGGTCGCCCCCCAGCGCGGGGGTCGTCGGGGCCAAGAGCCCCGCGTACACGCCGGCCAACGTCGCATGGACGTGGGCCTCGTGCAGCGCGAACCACAGGAGCCCGCCCATCGCGATGTAGCCCCAGACGCCCTCGATCCCCAGCTTCTTCATCGCCGCCATCGCCACGAGGGCGACCAGTGCGGCGGCCAACCACACCGGCTCGACTCCTTCGGAGTAGAACACGATGAGGATCAGGATCGTCACCAGATCGTCGACGATCGCCAACGCGAGCAGGAACACCGTCAACGAGTCGGGGACGCGGCCGCGCCCGGCGAGTTTCAGCACCCCGAGCGCCATGGCGATGTCGGTGGCCACCGGAATCGCCCATCCGCGAGCAGCCGGATCACCCGCGGTCAGGACCGCGAAGATCAGCGCCGGTACGAGCACCCCGCCGATGGCCGCCGCCACCGGCAGCGCGGCGCGCCGGCGGTCGGCCAGTTCCCCCTGCACCAGCTCACGCTTGATCTCCAGCCCGACCACCAAGAAGAACAGGGTCATCAAGCCGTCGTTCACCCAGTGGTGCAGATCGAGCTCGAACCGTCCGTCGCCGACGGAGAACCCGACCGTCGTCGACCACAACGTGTCATAGCCGCCCTGCCACGGTGAGTTCGCCCACACGAGGGCGGTCCCGGCGGCCGCGACGAGCAGGATGGCGCCCGAGGTCTCGGTCGCCAAGAACGTCCGTAGGGGACGAAGGAGGCGGGGGGTCTGCGACATGCACGGGCTCCGAGGGTTGGCGGTCGACAGTGACGGCGCCGACCCGACTTCCCGGCTCACCAGACCCGCGATCCTACGTGAGTTGCTCTTCGGCGGGAGGGCTGCACCGGCTGGCACCCCCTAGCTACCGGTCGGTAACATCGCCGACCATGGCAGGAATCAAGGTCACCAATGTCGGGGTAGTGGGCTCGGGCATCATGGGCTCGGGACTCGCCGAGGTCGCAGCGCGCGCTGGTCATACGGTCGTGGTGCGGTCGCGGAACCAGGCGTCGGCCGACGCCATGGTCAGCGGCGTCGCGAAGGGGCTCGCCAAGCAGGTCGAGCGGGGAAAGCTCGACGGCGACGAGTCCGCCGCCATTCTCGGGCGCATCCGCGCGACCGACTCGTTGCACGACCTCGCCGAGTGCGATCTCGTGATCGAGTCCGTCGTCGAGGACCTCGCCATCAAGCGCGGGCTGTTCGCCGAGCTCGACGGGATCGTGAAGCCCACCGGCATCCTTGCCACGAACACCTCGACCCTTCCCGTGGTCGAACTGGCGATGGTCACCGGGCGGCCGAGTCAGGTGTGCGGCATCCACTTCTTCAACCCTGCGCCTGCCATGAAGCTCGTCGAGATCATCCGGCCCCTCACCGCGAGCGACGACACGATCGCGACCGCGACCGCGTTCGCCGCCGCCTGCGGCAAGGACGCCGTCGAGGTCAAGGACCGCGCCGGGTTCATCGTCAACGCGCTGCTGTTCCCGTACCTCAACAACGCGGTGCGGATGTGGGAGCACGGCACCGCCGCGCTCGGCGACATCGACACTGCGATGAAGGGCGGCTGCAACTTCCCGATGGGACCCTTCGCCTTGCTCGACCTCGTCGGTCTCGACACGTCCCTGTCGATCCTCGACGCGCTCTACGACGAGTTCCGCGACCCCAACTTCGCGGCCGTCCCCACACTGCGCCGCATGGTCAGTGCCGGCCACCTCGGCCGCAAGACCAAGCAAGGCTTCTACTCATACTGAGCAAACCCGTCGCGGCCGGCACGAACACTCGCCACTCACGCACCCGGTCGCGGCCGGCACGAACACTCGCCACTCACGCACCCGGTCGCGGCCGGCACGAACACTCGCCACTCACGCACCCGGTCGCGGCCGTCACGAACACTCGCCACTCACGCACCCGTCCGCGCTGTACCGCGTCGGGCGGGCGGGCATGCTGTTCGGTGTGCCATGGGATGCAACGCCGACCGAACCGGACCCGACCCCATGGACGTTTCCGTCGGTGGAGCTCGGCGACGACGGCGGTCTGGTCGGGGTGGGCGGCGATCTCGAACCGGGCACGCTCCTGGCGGCGTACCGCAGCGGCCTGTTCCCCATGCCCATCGGCCGTCGCAAGATCGGCTGGTGGTCCCCCGACCCTCGCGGGGTGATCCCGCTCGACGGTCTGAGGATCAGTCGATCACTCCGCCGGAGCGGCCGCCGGTTCGAGCTCCGCTTCGACACCTGCTTCCGCGAGGTGATGCAGCGATGTGGCGACCCTCGCCGTCCGCACGGTTGGATCAACGCGCCCTTCGTCGATGCCTACGAACGGCTACACCGGCTCGGCTGGGCCCACAGTGTCGAGGTGTTCTCGCCCGACGGCCGGCTGGTCGGCGGACTGTACGGGGTGCGCATCAACCGGTTCTTCGCGGGTGAATCCATGTTCCACACCGAACGCGACGCCTCCAAGGTTGCCCTCGTCGGACTCGTCGAGCGGCTCCGTGCCGAAGGCACCGTGCTGCTCGACGTCCAATGGACGACCGACCATCTCCGCAGCCTCGGCGCGATCGATCTCCCCCGTCCGGAGTACGTCGCCCGACTGGCGGAGGCCATCAACCCGATGACTCTTGGGGAGTTCGATGACCCCCGCTGTCGTGGAAACCGCGATCAGAACGCGGGGTAGGGGTTTCAGATCCAGCGGACGCCGATCCGGGTGGGGGTGTGGTTGATGTTCATGGCGGCGACCATGAGTGCCGGTTGACCCGACCGACCACGCACGGGGGCGAATGGGTCAAGGGCCTCTCACCCGCAACGTGACTGCTTGGACGGGCAACGAATGACGGAGCACACTGCTCGCATGGACCAACCGTGGATGATGCGGACCTACTCGGGTCACTCGACCGCTCGCGCGTCGAACGAGCTGTATCGCACCAACCTCGCCAAAGGACAGACCGGACTGTCGATCGCGTTCGATCTTCCGACGCAGACCGGCTATGACCCCGACCATCCCCTGGCGCGCGGCGAAGTCGGCAAGGTCGGCGTGCCGGTCGCCCACCTCGGCCACATGCGGACATTGCTCGACGGGATCCCGCCGGGCCAGATGAACACGTCGATGACGATCAACGCGCCCGCCGCCTGGTTGCTCGCGCTCTACGTCGCCAACGCAGCCGAGCAGGGCGTCGAATCCGGCGCACTTCGCGGCACCACCCAGAACGACATCGTCAAGGAGTACCTGAGCCGAGGCACCTACATCTTCCCGCCGGGTCCGAGTCGACGGCTGATCGTCGACATGATCGCCTGGTGCTCCGAGCATGCCCCGCTCTGGAACCCCATGAACGTGTGCTCGTACCACCTCCAAGAGGCGGGCGCGACACCGGTGCAGGAGATCGCCTTCGCACTCGCCACTGCCGTGGGCGTGCTCGACGCCGTTCGAGACAGCGGCCAGGTGCCCGCCGACCGCTTCGCCCAGATGTTCGGGTCGATCTCGTTCTTCGTCAACGCAGGGATCCGTTTCGTCGAGGAGATCTGCAAGCTCCGAGCGTTCACCGAGCTCTGGGAGCGCATCGGCCGAGAGCGCTACGGCGTCACCGACGAACGCGCCTTGCGCTTCCGGTACGGCGTGCAGGTGAACTCGCTGGGCCTCACCGAAGCGCAACCCGAGAACAACGTTCAGCGAATCGTGCTCGAGATGCTCGCGGTCACGTTGTCGAAGGGCGCGCGCGCCCGCTCGGTGCAGTTGCCGGCGTGGAACGAAGCTCTCGGTCTGCCCCGCCCATGGGACCAGCAGTGGTCGTTGCGAATGCAACAAGTGCTCGCCTACGAGACCGACCTGCTCGAGTACGACGATCTCTTCGACGGGTCACACGTGGTCGAAGCCCGGACCGCCGAACTGCGTGATGCCGCATGGAGCGAACTCGACGACGTGCTCGCCCTCGGCGGCGCGTTCGAGGCCGTCGACGAGCTCAAGGGCCGGTTGGTCGCTTCGATGGCGGCGCGCACTCGACGGATCGAGGCAGGCGAACAGATCGTCGTGGGGGTGAATCGGTTCACGGAGAGCGCGCCGTCGCCGCTCGGAGGAGACGAATCGATCCTTCGGGTCGACCCCGCGGTCGAGGCCGAGATGGTGGCCGATGTCGCGGCATGGCGGGAGACCCGCGATGCCGCGGCGGTGGCGACCGCGCTCGCCGAGCTGCGCGAGGCCGCCATCGACGGCTCGAACATCATGCCGCCCACCATCGCCCTCGCCCTCGCCGGCGGTACGACCGGTGAGTGGTCCGAAACCCTCCGATCGGTGTTCGGTGAGTTCCGCGCCCCCACGGGTGTGGCAGCCGCTGTCGGGCGTCGGGTGGGTGAGCTGGCCTCCGTGGCCGCACGAGTGAAGACCTTCGCCGGAGGACCGCCGAAGCTCCTGGTGGCCAAGCCCGGTCTCGACGGTCATTCCAACGGTGCCGAACAGATCGCCGTGGCGGCACGCGACGCCGGGATGGAGGTGGTCTACACCGGCATCCGATCCACGCCCGAGCAGATCGTCGCGTCGGCACGCGACGAGGACCCCGACGTGATCGGTCTGTCGATCCTGTCCGGCAGCCACCTCGCGCTCGTCCCCGACATCCTCGCCCGGCTGCGGGCCGAAGGGGTCGACGCGCCGGTCGTGGTCGGCGGGATCATCCCCGACGACGACGCCGCCGACCTGCGCGCCCACGGGGTCGCCGCCGTGTTCACGCCGAAGGACTACGAACTCGGTCGGATCATGGACGACATCGCCAGCCTGGCGCTCGCCCACCGCACCGTCTGATCGGGCGGAGCTCGCCTCAGACGGAGGCGGTGTCGCGCCGGGCGACTCGGAGCGCCGTTCGGCGGGATCGACCGTCGGCCCGGGCGGCGAGGAACACCGCGAGGTCGAGGCGGTGCGAGTCGGAGCGGCACGCCAACCAGACCATCTCGCCGATGTCGATCGGTGCCGGATCGAACCCCCGGGACTCTCCGAGCAGAGCGGTCAGCACCTCGATCTCGCGCCAACCGAGCATGCGCCCCCGGCCGCGGGGGACCGCGGTGAACGTCCAGGCCGCCGGGAGTCCGGCCGCCTGGCACCGGGCCCAGAGCGCGAGGTCGCGAGGGTCGGGTCGCGGCTTCAGCGTGGTGACCCGCACCGCGAACCCCAGCGCATTTCCATGGTCGAGCCCGCCGCGACGAGCCATCAGGTAGTCGCCGATCCTCGTCACCGGGATGTCGTCCGACGGCGGTCGACCATCGACCGTCAGCGCCATCCAGTACGCATCGACGGTCGAACGGTGGCTGGCACGGACCTCGGCCAGCTCCGCCACGCTGACACCCAGACGGCGGGCATCGTCGTGGCTGGGCGAGCCGGGCGCACCGACCTCGTCGAGCGCCCGGCGGTGCGGATGTCCCGAACGGAACACGGCGTAGGTCGCCAGATCGGCGCCCAACACATGGGCCTCCATCACTTCGTGGTGAGCAGCACCCGCGGCCCGCACCGCCGCATAGGCCGACACGGCCAGGCCCGAGTTCTCCAACTCGGCCCGCTCCTGATCACTCCACGCCACTGGCCCCATCGATCGTGCCTCGCCCCTTCGTCCGCCTGACGAGTGGTGACCATTCTCGCGCAGAGCGCCGCATTCGCCGCGAACCCACCGACGAATGGGTCGGCGGGCTTACGCCCTCGGTGTCGGGACGTCCACTCAGGGCGCGATGGTTGACGAAGTCGTGGTCACCGCTGCGGCCGAGGTCGCGGGACTGCTGTCCGGGTTCAACAAGATGGTGGGCGGCGGGATCAAGAGGCGGTCTCCGGCCTGGATCCGGTTGGGGTCGGTGATCTCGTTGATCGCGACCAGATCCTCGAGGCGCACGTCGAACCGGCCGGCGATCGCCGAGAGCGAGTCGCCGGGCTGCACCTCGTAATAGGCGTCGAGCACGGTCGTGGGGACGGCCACCGTGGTCGACGGCAACGTCGGCGGCGCGGCCTCCATCTGGGCCAAGGTGGTGGACGCGTCGGCCGTCTGGTCGTCGCTCCCGCACGCCGAGAGTCCGATCAGCACCGCCAGTGCGACTCCGCCCAGCTGCGCTCGCTGCATCGTCATACCTCGCTCGAAGGTCCGGGGAGCCGTCGGCTTGAGCACCGGATCTCAGTCGACGGCTCAGCCGAGGGTAGCGCGGTTGGCACCGGCCACCGGACGATCCGTATCCTCGCCGGGTGCACCCCTTCCCCGGCGCCCACGCCCCCGACCGCTCGTACCGGATCGACGCCTGGGGACTCGGGATCGCCGTGTACGAGTGGGGGGACGTCGACGCCCCGCCGCTGTTCCTGGTGCACGGCGGCTTCGACTTCGCCCGCACCTTCTCGGTGTTCGCCCCCCTGCTCGCCGCCGGCGGCTGGCGAGTCGTCTCGTGGGACCAGCGCGGTCACGGCGAGAGCGACCACAGCGCGCTGTACAGCTGGGACGCCGACGTTCGCGACATGGCCGCCGTGTTCGACGCGGTGACCGACCGTCCCGCTCCCGTCGTCGGCCATTCGAAGGGCGGCGGGTTGGCCCTGCACCTGGCGAACGCCCAACCGTTCCGATTCACGCGTCTCGTCAACCTCGACGGAATGCCATCCCGGTTCCCGATGCCCGACGTCGCCGACCACGATCGGACGCGGATGCTCGCCACCGAGGTCTCCGGCTGGCTCGACTATCGGCGGGCCACCGCGACGCGTGCTCGCCGCCCCGGCACCCTCGAGGAGCTGGCCAAACGGCGCGGTCTGATGAACCCGCGACTCACCCACGACTGGCTGTGCCACCTCGTGAGTGTCGGCGCCCGCCAGGAGGCCGACGGTTGGCGGTGGACGCTGGACCCATCGCTGCGGTTCGGGGGATTCGGCCCGTGGCGGCCCGACTGGACGATGCGGTACCTGGCGGGGCTCACGATCCCGGTGCTCGGATTCCTCGCCACGGTGGCCGAGCCGCTCGGGTGGGGGACCCGGCTGGTGGATGTCGAGCCGTTCCTCCCGCGAACCGGACGGATCGAGGTGCTCGACGGGGTCGGCCACTTCGTCCACATCGAACAGCCAGCGGTGATCGCTGAGGCCGTACTGGAGTTCCTCGGATGACGACCCGGACGATCTTCGTCACCCACAACCAGATCCGCCTGGCCGTGCATGTCCTGCGGTCCGCCGCTGGACCCACCCTGCTGATGCTGCACGGGCTGGGCGAGGCGACACCGTCGACGATCCCGGAGTGGCTCGAGCCGTGGCCGGGGCGCATCGCCGGGCTCGACTTCACGGGGCACGGGGCCTCGACCGTCCCGACAGGTGGCGGCTACTCCGCAGAGATGCTCATGGCCGACGCCGATGCCGCGCTCGCTGAACTGGGCGTGTGCACCCTGTACGGCCGGGGACTCGGCGCCTACATCGGGCTGCTCATCGCCGGCGGGCGCCCGTCGCTCGTGCGCCACGTGATCCTCGACGACGGGCCGGGGCTCGCCGGCGGTTCACCGGTTCCCGGGTCGCCATCCGTGATCGGACCCTCCCATCCCGCTGCCCTGGGCATCGCACCCGACCCGTGGGCGGTGCTGGAGCTGTCGCGTGACGTCCGGCCGGGCGAGTACGCCCTCACGATGCTGCGACTGGCGTTGGCGGGCGCCACGACCCCCGATCCCGTGTCGATCGTGGCGCGACAACGGCCACCGTGGCTGGCCGCAGTCGCCGACGATCCCGGCGCCGTGGTCCGCCCGATCGACGAAGCCCTGGAAATCGCGGCCCGAGCCTGAGCTCGCCGAAACCGCCTAGGCTCGGGGCATGGGTGGTGTGCTCTGGGGGATCGGCGGGTTCGTCGTGATGGAGCCGATCACCTACGCGGTGCACCGATGGATCATGCACGGTCCGGGGCTGGTGCTCCATCGATCGCACCATGCTCGATCGGTCGGCCGGTTCGAGGCGAACGACGCATTCCCGGTGGTCTTCGGGTCGATCGTGGGGTTGCTCATGGTGCTCGGCTTCAACGTCGAGGGGTGGGGCCGGCTCGTCTCCATCGGGGTCGGGGTCACGATGTACGGAGTTGCCTACGCGGTCGTCCACGACATCTACGCCCACGGGCGCCTGCCCGTCTTCCGCGGCCGGGGACCCGATTCCGGCCGCCCCGTCGCCGGGTTGCAGACGTTGGCCGAGGCCCACCGCCTCCACCACCGTTTCGGGGGCGAGCCCTACGGCATGCTGGCGCCGGTGATTCCCGCGATGCTCAAAGCGAAGGCGGCGCAACGGGTCTGAGCGGGTCGCGCCGGTCCCAGGTGCCGGTTGCCCCGACCGGACGGAACGTGGCGAACAGCTCCTCGCCGTACCAGCCCTCGGCCCGGGTCCGCCGCACGGCATCCACGTGGCGGGCCGCTCCGGTGGCAAAGGAGCGCGCGGCCGCCGCGTCACGCCACAGACTGAACGTCGCCTGCCTGCCGAGCGGCGCCTCGCCGATCCCGCACACCGCCAGCAGCCCATCGGCTGTCGCCAGCTCCGCGCTCACCTCGCGTGAAGCAGCGGCGAACGTGCGCCAGTGGCGGGCCCTGACCCGCGCCCGGGTGACGACTGCGACCGGCGACGACTCCGACAGGCCAGGCGGCGTCGCGACGCCGAGCCCGCCCAGCACATCGAACCCGTTCCACGTCCCGTGGCCACCGATGGCCAGGAGCTGCACGACATAGGACTCCTCGACCTCGCGGCCGGAGACGGAGTCCAGGTAGCGATCGAGCGATCCAACGTCGTCCCAGACCGCGAACAACGCAGTTCGCCGCAGGTCGGCACCTGGCCCCGTATCGCGTCCCCGACCGGTGCCGAGCAATCGCCAGAACCGCAAGCCGGTGGTCCGCGACAGGCGCGCCCGATCCAGCCCGAGTCGCGCGAGGGCCACCGGTTGGCGCCCCGGGCGCAACTTGGTGAGGTGGAACGATGCAACGCGCGTCACGGTCGACCATGCTGGCACCGATGCTCGTCGTGCTCATCGCCGTCGCCGGATATGGGTTGGGCTCGATCCCGATGGCCAATCTCGTCGCCAGTCGCGTCGCGGGAATCGATCTGCGGGAGCGCGGCGACAGGAATCCCGGGTACTGGAACGCCAAGGAGACACTGGGGCGGCGTGCTGCGGTCCCGGTGTTGATGGGCGATGTCGCCAAGGGTGCCCTCGCGGCCGGATTGGGCCGATGGTTGGAGCCAGATCTGTGGTGGGCCGGCTACGTCGGTGCGGGCGCGGCGATGGTGGGTCACGCCTGGCCGGTGTTCGCCCGGTTCCGGGGCGGCCGCGCCGTGCTCTGCTTCGTCGGAGCGATGATCGTGATGGCTCCGGTGCCCGCCGCGATCACCCTTGTCGGATGCGTCGCGGTCTGGTCGATCACTCGCCGGTTCGAGGTGGCCGCCCGCGGCGGGGTCTTCCTCTTCCCCGCAGTCCAGGCCGCCTTCGAACCCCGGGCCCACGTCGCGACCACCGGGCTGTTGATGACCTTCATCGGCCTCCGCTTCGCCCAGGCTGCCTGGGCCGATCGCCGCCGCAAAGCCCCGGACGAGTGATGCCGGCCGGCGCCGACGGCCGGTTCATGCCGGGTACCGGCGCCCACGCCACACCCGCGAGGGTCGGACGATGCTGCTCGCGAGTCTGAGCACCGCCAGCGGATCGACCACGAACGACGACCAGTACGGGAGCCCACCCCGGACGTAGGCCCGCCGGGTTCCCGCCAGGGTGCCGGCCCGCACCACCAGGGCGACCAGATCGATCGCGTCGGCCCGGCGGGCGAGCAGACGCAGGATCGGCAGGGCTTGCACGCTGCCGAGCACGGCCAGGTCGGTCAACTGCCGCGACCGGGGCTCGACCCCGGGAAGGGCGATCGACCGCCCCCAGCCGGTCCAGGTCTCGGCGAACGATTCGAACATCCGCACCGTCAGGTGCTCGACACCGTCGAGGAAACTGACCTGCCAGCCAACAGCGGCGAGCGCCCTGGCCAGCGCCACGTCCTCGACCAGTTCGCCCCGCACTCGCTGCAGCGCCTCGTCGCGTACGAACGCCTCCTTGCGGAACGCCATGCACTGGCCATTGGCCAGCAACCGATCAGACCCTCCCCGGCTCCCGGGGCGGCCGAACCGGTAGACGAGGGTGGTCAGCAACGCCGGATGCACGACCTGGCTCCCTGCCGTCGGGCAGTCGAACCGGCCCGCCACGGTGACGAGATCGGCACCCTGCTCCAGTTCGTCGAGGAGCACCTCGATCAGCCCCGGGCCCGGACGGGTGTCGGCATCGAGCGTGACGATCACCGGTCCCGCCGCGGCGTCGATCCCCTGCTGCAAGGCCCAGGTCTTTCCCGCCCAGCCCTCCGGCAGTTCGCGGCCCGCGACCACGTGGGCGCCGAGTCGCCGCGCCACCGAGGCGGTGGCGTCGCAGGACTGGTCGTCGACGACCACCACCTCGTTCACCCCCGCCATCGCGGCGAGCGCCTCCAGGCACGGCCCGATCCGCTGCGCCTCATCTCGCGCCGGCACCACCACCGACACGCCCGGTCCCTCGATCCGTCGTCCGATTGGCAGCCCGCCACCGACTTGCGGGTGGGAGCGATCGAGCCGGCGGGTCGCTTGCGGGTGCCGGCCGATCAGGCGGGCGATGGTCGTGGCGAGGGCAGCGAGGCGCAACGCGAACAGCACCGTGGAGATCGGGCCGCTGGGGAGGAGCGAGCGGGAGCTGAGCGAGCGGCGGCCGAGCACCGCGACGCGGTTCACCACCCGTCCTGGGCGACCAGTTGGGCCACGATCCGGGCGCTGATCGTCACGAGCGGGAGCCCGCCACCCGGATGGCTCGATCCGCCGACGAGGTACAGCCCTCGCACGGGGCCCCGGTTGCCGGGGCGGGCGAACGCGGCTCGACGCCCGTTCGACGACGTCCCGTAGATCGCGCCACCCGGCGACCGATACCGGGATTCCAGGTCGCGCGGAGTGATCACTTCGGTGAAGGCCAGGCGGTCGCGCAGGTCGACCCCGTGGCGCGCCACGGCGTCGAGGACGACCGACTCGTAGCCGTCAGGTGTCTCGCCGCCACCCGACGGCGCGTTCACGAGCAGGAACCAGTTCTCACCGGCGAGGGGCGCCTGCGAGGGGTCGGTCACCGACGAGACACAGGCGTACACCGTCGGTGCCTCGGAGTATCGCCCGGCCGACAGCTGAGCGAACTCCCGCCGCTCGTCGGGGCCGAAGTACACGTTGTGGTGAGCGAGGGTGGGGGTCGAGCCCCGTACTCCCGCGAGCACCGCGAATCCGCTCGTGGACCGCCCGGCCCGGCGGACCCGGCGCTGCTCCCGGCGATCGGGCAGCAGGTCGGTGTACAGGTGCTCGGCGTCGACGTTGGCGACGACGAGGTCGGCGACGAGTCGGCCTCCGGCGCCGCCGAGCTCCACCCCCGTGACCCGATCGGCCGATCGGGTGATCGCGGCCACCTCGGCCCCTGCCACCAGCTCGACATCGGCGCGTTCGGCCACCCGGACGAACGCATCGCGGAGCGTCCCCAGACCACCCATCGGGTACCAGGCCCCGTAGTGCGACTCGATGTGGGCGATGCACCCGAGTGTCGCGGGAACGCGGAACGGGGACGAGCCGGAGTAGGTGGCGTAGCGGCCGGCCCACTGGCTCAAGCGGGGATCGGATTCGAACGTCGAACGCGCCCGCTCGGCCAAGGTGGTCGCGGCGTCGATCGCGGTGAAGTCGGCCGGTGTGCGCATTCGGCGCAGCAGGGCGAGCGGGTTCGCCATCGGGCCGGCGAAGAACGTTCGCTCGCTGACCTCCCAGATCCGCTCCGCGCGCCGGGCGAACGATTCCCACGCCGCGCCGGCCCCCGGGCGAAAGCCTTCGAATGCACGTGCCGTCGCGGCGGCATCGTCGGGCACGACGAGCGAGGAGCCGTCGGGCCACGAGTAGCGGAACTGTGGATCCAGCCGGCGCAGATCGACTTCGTCGCGCAACGAGGCGCCCACCGTGGCGAAGCACTCGTCGTAGAGCGCGGGGAGGGTGACGAGCGAGGGCCCGATGTCGAAGCAATAGCCATCGCGCGCATGGACGGCGAGCTTGCCGCCGAACTCGTCGCGCCGTTCCAGCACCGTCACGTCGTGTCCGGCGGCCCGGAGGCGGATGGCGCAGGCCAGCCCGCCGATGCCACCGCCGACGACTACCGCCCGGGCCACAGCAGCCTCTGGACCGCTCGGAACGCGATCGGGAGCATGGCGGCCCCCCCGACGGCCGCCACGGTGCGATCCCGGAAGAACGCCGCGAATCCGACGGTCTCCATCACCCCCATCGCGGCGTACTCGGCGACGAGCGCCGGGTCGGCGTCGATGGCCGGCGGCAAGGCGATCTCGAGCACGGCCATCACCGCCAACGACGTCACGAACCAGCCGGCGTAGTTCGACATCGGGATCCCCCGGTAGCGCCCTCCTCGACGCCAGGCCCAATAGCCCTCGCCCACCATCTGGGGATCGAGGAACAGGTCCCACGCGGTCAGCGCGGCGGCACCGAGCACGATCCGGCGACCCCGGCTCGACTGGGCGCCGAGCGCGGCATGGGCTGCTTCGCGCGCCGGTACCGCCATGGAGAACCACGCGAGCGGCACGATCACCGGCACTCCGGCGACCTCGGGTCGCAGCGCGCCGGTGTATGCGTAGCGTCCGAACGGCAGACCCGTTCGCGTACCGGTCCGCTCCACCGCAGTGGTCAACGCCGAAATCGTTGCAGATGCAACCATCGTGCGCCGGCCGCCCCATCGATGCGCCGCCGCCGTTCCGGTCGTGGCGGCCAAGCCGGCGACCACTGCGCTCGACAACAGCCGTCGATCCCGACCGCCCCGCGGTCGCAGCGGCGTCGCGATCATCCCGGCGAGCGTGAACGCCGCAGGGACGACTCGCCTATCCACGCCGCGCGGCGAAGCGGGCCGCAGTGGCCACCTTCTTCCAGGTGGGCACGCGAACGCGTGTGGCGAACACGTCGTAGTTCGCCTGCTCGATCTGCTCCAAGATCCCCGAGTACAGCACCCGGGCCGCCCGGATGCAGCGAGCCGAGGCGGGCGGCAGGTCGGCGATACCTCGATCGGCCGAGACGTACAACTCGCGACATCGAGCGATCTCGAAGCGCATCAGCTCGACGAACGCCGGATCACAGCGACGCGAGGTGAGCTCGACGCCGAATCGCCGCAGGTCCTCTTGGGGCACGTACTGGCGGCCGCGATCGAGATCCTCGGCGATGTCGCGGAGGAAGTTCGTCAGCTGGAACGCATTCCCCAGGTCGCGGGCGGGTCCGATTGCCTCAGGACTGCTTGGCTCGAGGATCGGCAACATCATCTCGCCGATGACCGCCGCCGAGCCGTCCATGTACCCGAGCAGGTCGTCCCACGTCTCGTAGCGATCGACCGTGAGGTCCATCGTCATCGAGTGCATGAACCGCTTGAAGCAGCCGGGGTCCAGATCGAAGGCGCGCACCGTGTGCACGACCGCCTTGAGCACTCGATCGCCGGACGATCCCCGATCGAGGTCGGCGAAGAAGCGGTCGCCGAAGTCGGCGAGCGCCAGGGCCCGCTGTTCGACCGGTGCTGGACCGAGATCGTCGACGATGTCATCGGCATAGCGACAAAACCCGTACAGCGCATGGACGTGGTGTCGCTTCACCTTCGGCAGCACGTTGGTCGCCCAGTAGTACGTAGTGCCGTTGCGCCGGTTGAGCTGCCGGCAGGCCTCGTAGCTCTCCTCGAGCGTGACGGTCATCGGGACGAACCGTACTGGCGGACCCGTTGAGCGGCGAGCTTGCCCGACACCAACACCATCGGCACGCCCACCCCGGGCAGTGTCGACGAGCCGGTGAAGAACAGCCCCGGCACCCGCGAGTCGCGGTTGTTGGGTCGGAACGGGCCGGTCTGCAGAAACGTGTGGGCCAGCGCGAACGGGGTGCCCCGCTCCATGCCCATCGCCTGCCAATCCTCGGGATCGTAGACCCGCTCGACGACCACGTCGGTGGGGTACCCGGCCGCCGCCACCCTCGCCTGGAGATCGTCGACGATGCGGGACCGGTCTCGCTTCCAGTCGATCTTTCCGCCGAGGTGCGGGATCGGTTCCAGCGCGTAGATCGAGCTGTGTCCTGGCGGCGCCAACGATTCGTCGTCGAGCGAGTGCAACGTCACCAGGAACGAGGGGTCTGGCATCCGGACTCCGTCGTGGATGATCGATCGGAACGACTCGTCCCACGACGATCCGAAGTGGATGTTGTGATGCGCAGCCTCGGTCGGCGGCAACCCCTTCACGCCGGCCACCCACAGCAGGCAACTGGGCGAGTACTTGCCGGTGCGCGCCACCCGCGGGGCTTTCACCCCGTCGAGCAGCTCGCGGTAGGCCACGGGCAGATCCGCGTTGCAGACCACCGCATCGGCCTCGATCAGCTCGCCGTCGCTGAGCTCGACACCGTGCACCGCGCCGCCTGCCCGGCACACGACCCGGCGGACCGGTGACGAGTAGTGCAGCACCACCCCCGCCTTCTCGATCGCCTCGGCGAGACCGGCTGCCATGCGGTGCATCCCGCCCTTCGGCACGTACACACCCTCGATCGAATCCATGTAGGTGATGACGGCGTAGAGCGCCAGCGCCTCGTACGGCGCCAGGCCGGCGTACATCGACTGGAACGAGAAGATCCGCTGGAGGCGTTCGTCATCGAAGAACGATGCGACCTTCTTGCCCAGCTTGCCGAAGCCGCCGAGTCGGATCAGTCGGATGCCGGCGCGCCACGCTTTTGCCAGGTCGAGTGGCGAGTCGAAGTTGGCGTCGATGAAGTCGTCCATCTCGGCCCGATACAGCTCGCCCAGCCAGTCGGCGAAACGACCGAACGCCTCGGCCTCCCTCGGCCCGGCGAACGCCCGGATCTCCTCGGTCATCGCCTGGCGGCCATGGCGGACGTGGAGCACGCTGCCATCCGCGTAGATCGCCCGGTACATCGGGTCCACCGGCACGATGGGCAGAACTCCTCCATCGATGCGCCGACCGCGGTGAACGCCTCGGCGAGCAGGTTCGGCATGGTGAGCACGGTCGGCCCGTTGTCGAGCCGGAATCCGGCCTCCTCCACCAGTCCGGCCCGCCCCCCGGGGATCGCCGCCCGTTCGAACACGACCACCTCGTGCCCATCCCGTCGCAGGTAGGCCGCGGCCGACAACCCACCCAGCCCAGCCCCGATCACCACGACCTTCACGTGGTCACCAGCGGTTCACGCGTCACGGAACGCCACGTAGTCGACCAGCTCGACCAGCGCGGCGCGGGCGGCATCGGTGATCGGCGCCACCTCGACCGCCACCACCGCTTCCTGCGTGAGGGCGTCGATGCGAGCTTCGAGCTCGGCCAGGGCACCCGTCTCGATGATCACCGACTGGATCGCCTTCACCTCTTCGAGTGTGAGGTCGGCCGCTCCCACCCGGGCCAGGAGACCCCGCTGCGCAGTGGTGGCGCGCCCGTGGGCCATCGACAGCAGCGGCGTGGGTTTGCCCTCGCGCAGGTCGTCCCCGACGGGCTTACCGGTCACGGCCTCGTCACCGAACGCGCCGAGCACGTCGTCGCGCATCTGGAAGGCGTCGCCGAGCGGCAGGCCGTAGGCCGACAACGCCGGCAACAGCTGCTCGGCCCGGTCGGGCGCCGCCAGCACCGCACCGAGGTGGAGCGGGCGTTCGATGGTGTACTTGCCGCTCTTGTACCGGGCGATCCGCTCGGCCGTCACGATGCTGCGCTCCGACTTCGCGGTGCCCAGGATGTCGAGGTACTGCCCGATGTTGAGCTCGACCCGCAGCTCGTTCCAGACTCGCCAAGCCGGTGCCGGTGCTGCCGCGAGGAGTTGGTCGGCGTAGACGAACGCCAGGTCGCCGACCAGGATCGCGACCCCCTCGCCGAAGCGGCGAGGCTCGCCGACCCATCGGTTCTGGCGGTGCTGATCGGCGAAGGCCAGGTGCGTGGTCCGCTCGCCCCGGCGTACCGGGGAGCCGTCCATCACGTCGTCATGGAACAAGGCGAAGGCGTGGAGCAGTTCGAACGCCGCGCCCGCATCGACCCAGCGCGAATCGTCGGGATCGCCGCCCGCGCCGATGAAACCCCAGTGACAGAACACCGGTCGCAGCCGCTTGCCCCCCGACGCGATCAGGCGCCGCATCGAGTGGAGCGGCGCGGCGAGGTCGGGATCGAGCGCCGACCACCGAGCGGTCTCCTCGTCGAGCAACAACGACAGCCGCTGCTCGACGCGCTCGGCGATCTGCAAGAGGGCCGGGGGGCAGGCACGGGATCAGGCTAGGAAGGATTCCCCTCCGGTGCGTCACTCACCCCCGGATTCGTGCCCGAGCGATGCGCCGCCGCCGTCAAGCGACGCCGGCCAGCCCGTAGTTGGTGAACCGCTGCTCGGTCTCGAACGTGAATCGCTCACCGGTGGTCACCTCGACGGCCACCAACCATCCGTCCACGATCGAGATGACGTAGCGGCCATCGGGCGACCACCGGGAATCCCCGCTGCCGCCGCTCAACCGGCTGAGCTGTCCCTCCTCGGACCACACCTCCACCCCGGCCACGAGGTCATAGATCGCGACCCGCCCGACACCCGTGGTGTAGTCCTGATCGTTCACCACGGCATGGGTTCCGGCCGGCGAGAACGCCACCGCCGACCCATACGGGCCGGGGGCCGACCGGATGACGAGCTCACCCGCGCGGCCGTGCAACCGGCGGGCACACACCCCCGACTCCGTGCACTCCTCGGCCACGTACTGGCCGTTGTCGATCTGGTAGGTGAAGGAGTCCGTGACGCGGCGCAGCGTGCCGTCGACCTCCACCCGATACATCCGGAGATCGCCCAACATGACCGCCGGGCGTCCGTCCTCGGTCGTGCCCAGTGCGCCCTGGGTCGTCGGGACCGTCACGCGTTCCAAGTCCTCGGCAGTGCCTGGTCGGCGACGGACCAGCGTGCCATCATCCACGACGAACCACGCCGTGCCGTCGTCGACGGCGGCCGCCGGACCGCCGGCGCGGTCATAGCCGAGCTGAGCCGGCCCATCGGGCCCGCGCACCACGACTCCTGCGAACTCGGCGGGGCCCGGTTGCGCCGACCCGTACGTCGGGAGGTCGGCCCGCTCGAAGGTCCCGGTCGTCAGGTCGACCACCGAGATCGCGCCGCCCGCCATGGAGTACAGGTACACGGCCCATCCCGGATCGGTGGCGAACGCCGGAGGGGGCGCGTACGGGACGAACACCGTCGTCGTCGTCGATCGGCGCGGCCTCGCAGCCGTGGTGCTCGGGGCGGGCGCCCCGGTGGTCGATGCCCCCGCAATCGAAGTGGCGGGTGCGGCCGACTCGTCGTCTCCCCGCCCCAGGACCAGTGCCCCGCCGATCACCATCGCCAACGCCGCCACGGCGCCGACGACCAGGAGCCGACGAGATGGCCCCCCATCGCCGCTCGATCCGCCGAACGTGACCTCCGAACCGGAATCACCCCATTCGTCGCCCAGCTCGAACGCGAGCGGCTCGCCGATGTCGTCGTCGGATCGGAACCTCATGCGACGCCCAGGATCGAGACGACCGACTCGGGGTCGGGGAGCACGCGCGCCACGGAGGCATCGAGCGTGTCCACCACCACGAGTCCATCAGCCATGAAGAAGAAGTATCGGCTGTCGGGGCTCCATCCGACGGACGCGGAGGTCGGCTCGCTCGCCATCCGCTCGGCCGATCCCGGACCCACCAGTTCGACGACCCGCCCGGCACCACCGAGTTCGACGAGCGTCCAGGTGCCGGTGCGAACCGTCAGCATCGAGGCGAACCGTCCGTCGGGCGAGAACGACACGGTGTCGAAGGGCTCCAACGTGCCGAACCCGGCCACCGCTTGCACCACCCGACCATCAGACAGGGTGCGAAACTCGTAGCGAGCGACGGCCCCGCCGTGCAGGACGGTCGTGCACGAGCCCTCGGCCGTACAGACCTGCTCGGCGTACCGGCCTCGGTCGACGGTCGTGACCGATCCTTCGGCCAGACGGCGCATCGACCCGTCTGACGCCACCTCATAGGTCCGACCGTCGGCCCGGACGACCGTCGGGCGCCCCGCCGCGGTCACCCCGTTCAAGCCACCGAATCCGACCTGCCCGGCCGGTTCGTACTCGAGTCGCTCCAGTTCGGCACCCGGGTCGAGCAAGGCGTGGCGGACGAGATCGTCACCGTCGAAGTACCACGACGTGCCGTCGGCGAGTGGCGCCTCGAACCCACCGGAGGCCCAACCGAGCAGCGCGGCGGTCCCGTCCACCGGCACCACGCCGTAGATCGAACCGTTGCCGACGTCGAGGTCGGTCAACTCACCCGTCGACAGGTCGAGCTGCGACACGAGTCCGTTCTCACGGAATCCTCGGAGGTACACGGAGTACCCAGGGTCGGTTGCGAACGCAGGGAGCGGGCGGAACGCGCCGCTCGTGCTGTCGCGGGGAATCGGGAACGGGTACCAGACCGTCGCCAGCGTCGGGAGCACCGACGGCGGGGGCGCCACCGCCTCCGAGTTCGCCGGCGCCGCGGCGGGCGGCGGCGCGACCTGCGAGCCCCCGTCGGATCGGCCGAGCGCCCACGCGCCGGTGATCACCACTCCGGTCGCGACTGCGGCGATCGTCCACGGTCGCCGCGCCCGTGGCCCGGGCGACCGCCGAAGCTGACCTCGGTGTCGGCGATCGGGGAGCCGTCATCGAACTCGAACGCGAGGGTCTCATCCAGGCCCTCACCAGCGCGGAACCGCACCCCCGAAGACTAGGTCTCTGGCCGTTCGGTCCGGTCCTCACCCCTGTGCACCACCGCCGCGAGGGGGCGGGCCATTCCCTCCCCCGAATGCGGAGGACGGACTGTTCGACCTGATGACGGCGCGGCGGCGCCCGAACAGGGGAGGGAACGCGACGCGACGCCCCATCGCGACGGCTGCGCGGTCAGGCGTCGAGGTCGGTCACCACGCGCTCGATCCGGAGCTGGGCCTCGGAGATCCGCGATCGACACAGGGCGATCAGCTCCGCTGCCCGCTTCACCCGGTCGGCGAGATGGTCGACATCGACGTTGTCGCGCTCCAGCTCGGCGAGGATGCCCTCGAGCTCCCCGACCGCGGCGGTGTAACTGATGGCCTCGGTGGCATCGCTCATGACTCGTGCTCCGTTTCGGTGGAAGGGTCCGCCGTCGTGGCCGTGACCCGGCTGGCGATCTCGCCGCCGTGGACCAGGGTGGTCAGTTCGTCGTCGACGCCGACGTCGCCGATCGAGCGTACGAGGGTGCCGTCGGCCCGGCGGGTGAGGCTCCAGCCTCGGGCGAGGGCCGCCGCCGGGTCGAGCACCCGCACTCGCCCCTCGAACCCGTCGAGCACCAATGTCGAAGTGCGGACGTGGCGTCGAGCGTCGCCGCTCAGCCGCCCCGCCGCCCGCTCGACCCGGCGTTGCTCCGAGGCCAGTGCCTGGCGGGCCGCAGCGGGGATCCGCTGGGTCTGGCGGTCGAGGCGCTCACCGGCGATCGACACCGCGCTGCGAGTGCGCAGGGCGATGCGGTGCCCGACCTCGCCCAGCCGTCGATCGGACCGCATGATCGAGTGCTGCGCAGCAACGGTGACGGCCTGCCACGCGAGCTCGGTCCGTTCGCGGAACGCCACCACCGGTTCGATCAGCGCCGCGGCGCACGCGGTCGGGGTCTTCAGCGAGCGGTGCGCCACTTCGTCGGTGACCGACCGGTCGATCTCGTGGCCGAGCCCGGTGAGCACGGGCACCGGGCAGGTCGTGACGGCCCGAGCGATGCGTTCGTGATCGAACGCGGCCAGATCGGAACGAGCCCCGCCACCGCGCACCACCACGATCACATCGATGCCGAGGCGGGGCGAGGCCCGGCCGAGCGACCGCACGGCTGCGCTCACCATGGCAACGGCCTCGTCGCCCTGTACCCGCGCATCGCAGACGTGGAGCGAGAACCCGATCCCGCTCGTGGTGAGCTCCTGGGTGAAGTCGTGCCACGCGGCACTGCCCACGCTCGTGACCACCCCGACCCGCAACGGCACGAGGGGAAACCGGAGGCGTCGTTGGGCATCGTAGGAACCGTCGGCCACGAGCCGCCGGATCAACTCGTCGCGGGCGAGCGAGATCTCCCCCAGCGTGTAGCGTGGGTCGATCCCGCTCATCTTCAGTCCCAGCCGTCCGGTCGGCGCGTAGTAGTCGGGGAAGCCGTGGATGCGGACCTTCATCCCGTCGCCGAGCCGGAGGCGGTGCTTCTGGAGCATGGGCCGCAGCTTCATCCGGACGTTGGCGAAGAACGACACGGCAACGGTGGCCTTCACCCCGTCGGTGTCGTCGACCAGGTTGAAGTAGGCGTGACCGTTCGGTCCCTCCCGCCACCCCTGGACCTCACCCCGGACCCATGCGCCTTCGAAGAACCCCCGCCGCAGCGTGGAGTTGACGGCATCGGCGAACTCTCCGACGGTCAGGGTCGGGTTTCCGCCGTCGTCGAGTTCGAGGTCGAAGCTGGCCTGGCTCACAGCGCCCATACTGGCCCAGGCGAACCCGAACCGGCCGCCTGCGTCAGGCCACGACCGACCGACGACGCTTCCTCCACCACCGCACGGGCAGCCAGAGGGCGAGCCCGACGAGGACCACGTGGTACGGCCGCACCGCCGGGAGCTCTCTCGACTCCACCTCGCCGAGATACGCGGCAGTCCCCGGAACCACCTCGGGCAGCCCGACGAACGTGTAGCCGAGCTCACGGATCCTGGCCACGAGCCCGCGCAACGACTCGACGCCGAGTGCCGGTTCGGCGACGAGGTACGGGTGCCAGAAGAACGCGGCCATTCCGTCTCGCACGACCAGATTGGCCTGGGCGTTGGCGACCAGATCATCCACCGAACGCGCCGCGTTGTTGTTCTGTTCCCTCGGGGCGACGTTGCCAAGGTTCTCGGGGACGACCGCCATGCCGTGCACGTCGATCACCGGGTAGACGAAGAACTGGTCGAAGAACCGCGTGGGATCGACGACGCCGGCGCCGACCTGGCCGTCGAAGTACAGCCCACGGTCGAACCGCGCCGCGAAGAGTTCGCTCATGGCCGCATAGGCATTGGGCGACGCCGCGTAGTGGGGCGGCGTGACGACCTGGGGCCGCGGCAATCCGACTGCCGCCACTTCGTCGAGCCCTCGCTGCAGCCGCGCCGTCCATGCCGCGACCGTGTCGTCGGGGAGCGGGCCGGTCAGCACCACGTTGTCGGCGTTGTCGATCTCGGCGCGGAAGAACTCGTAGTCGGCGGCGGTCTCGCCGTTGTACGGGTTGTCGAGGCCCTCGGCCTGGTGAGTCGTGCCGTGCAGGACGAGCGTGCCTCCACCGGCCACCGCGTCGCGCAACACCGCCACCAGCTCCGGCCGGTCGGCGAGCACTGTGACCGTGCCGTCGCTGGTCCGGTACTCCGGGATCAAGGCGATGGCGAACGGTGCCCGCGCTTCGATCAAGGCGTCCACCGCACTGCGCAGCAGCGCCGGATCGGTGGCGGGTGAGACATCCTCGAGCCGAACGAGCGCACGGTGTCGCTCGGCGGTCTCGGGAGCGAAGATGTCGAACAGCAGGTCGCACAGCGCGAGGTATCGGTCGTTCCCGCCCATGTAGAGGAACGGGATCTCGGCGATGAACGTGACCGATCCCGATCTCGTCGCCCACGGTGCCGTTGCGCCATCCGCGGTCGCCGCCTCGGCGAGCACGGTCGCGTCTGGCGCGAGCGACTCCGCAGCCAACCCAGGGTCGACCGGCATGGTGCGGGCGAGCTCCTGGCCGTTGTAGATGACACGGTCGAACGGCCGCTGATCGGGCGCCGGCGCCTCGGTCACCGGCAGCCGGCCGGACAGCTGCCAGAGGTTCTCACGGAGCCAGAGCACCGGGGTCGAGCCCGCCGCGACGTCGTCGAGGAACGCGTCCGGGAGCGGTTCGCCGTAGGTCGAGCCGATGTACACCACGCCGTCGTGACAGGCCATCGCACCGGCCTCGTAGTCGACGGCAGCCACGGCATCCCATTCCCCGAAGGCCGACACGAGATTCGCGGTCATCGTGGCATAGCGCTCCCCGAGGAAGCCGAACTCTCCGGTGGTGTCATAGACGATCAGTGCCCCGAGGTCTGCCGTGCACTGCGCGCTCAGGCCTGCGGCAGCCCGCGGGACGGCGCTGGCCGACGAGCAGAGCAGTCCGAGCAGCGCCGCCGTCGTCGCGAGACGCGACATCAGCGACCGGCCGGACTCTTCGGCGCCGGCGCGTCCTTCGTCCGGGCCGTCTTGGCCCACCCTTGCTTGCGCAACGCCATGCGATACAGCGCTCGCACACCCGAGATCACCCAGATGTAGGTGTAGATCGAATACAGGTGGGCGAACCGAACGATGCGCCAGAAGCTGAGCGTCGGCGTGGCGAGCCAGTACAGCCACGCGTAGAACCAGGAGAGGCCGAAGGCCGCCAGATACCAGATCAGGATCGGCAGGCCGTAGTGACCGCTGAAGAACGGCAGCAGCTTGTCGGGCTGCACCAGGCCGATGATCACGATCGCGGCGATCAACGTCAGGCTGTAGATGCCCATCAGCAACATGGCCACCGCGACCATGAGGTGATAGGTGAGGTCCGCCGCGACCCGCCAGCTGAGATCGGACCTCGCCAGCGCCGGGAGCCGGCTCCAGCACTGCAGATGACCCTGGTACCACCGTGTCCGCTGACGCAGCAGTCGGCGCATGTCGGTCACCGCTTGCTGATCGACCCAGGTGCGCGGGCAGAAGCTGGTCTTCCAACCGGCGAACAGCAATCGCAGCCCGAGATCGAGATCCTCGGTGAGATAGTCGCTCCACGGTTCGGGCCCGAGCGCCTCGAGGGCCGAGAGTCGAGCGAACTGGCCGTTGCCCCCGAGGCCGGCCGAGCCGGTGTGGGTGCGGGCCCGCTGGAAGATCTCGGTATAGATCACGAACTCCATGTCCTGCATGCGGGCGAGCCGGTTGGCATCGGCGTTGTACATGCGGACACCGATCTGGACCGCACCCACCTGAGGGTCCCGGAAGTACGGCGCCACCTCGACGAGTGTCGACCGGGCGAGACGCCCATCGGCATCGACCACCACCATGATCACGTCGTGCAGGTCTCGCCCGTGGAGCAGATCGCTCTCGAGCAGATGGCGGTACGCGTGATTCAGCGCCGCTCCCTTGCCCAAGCGGGCGTTGGGCAGTTCGCGGTTCAGCAACCAGACGCGCTCGGGATCAGCGGCGCGAACCACATCGGCCGTGCGGTCCTCGGAGCCGTCGTTGATCACGAGCACCGCCGAAGGTGGACCGGGAAGGTCGAGGAGCCGCGCGATGGTCCGGCCGATGACGAGTTCCTCGTTCAGGCAGGGCACGACGAAGACGTAGAAGAGGCGGTCGGGTGGGGTCGACCACTGGGTGGGCGTCTTGCGCGACAACGCCAGCAAGAACGCGGCGTAGGCCAGGCCCGTGATGGCGATGGCGAGGGGGACCCAGCTCATCTAGCCGGCGAGCGTTTCGGGACCGCCGAGGCGATCGAGCCGTTGCTCGAGTCGCTGCACCGCCGATTCGAGTCGACGCATGGTCCAGAGCGCGAGCTCGAGCTCTTCGGTGAGCCGCACCACCCGCGAGGCGAGCTCCGGCTGGGCCGCCACGGCCTGGGCAGGTACTGGCGGGTTTGCCCGTTCGGCCTCGATCGCCGACGCGATCGCGTTCAGGAAGGCACGAACCTCATCGGCGTCGTACCCGCGCAGCGACGGGAGGAACTCCTTCACGCGGATCTCATCAGGCGTGAGCATCAGGGATTCACCGTCACGTGCGATCCTTCACCATGGTTGAACTGCACCGGCTCACCGCAGATCATCGGCGCACCAACACTGGATTTCAAGCGAATGGTGTCGATCAAGCGGACGACGAGTCCAAGACCACCGGGGCAACCGGCGGGCGCGCCCCGACGAGGGGCACGGCCCCGCGGCCGAGCCGCCGTAGGGTCACGATCGCCAGCGCGTAGGCAAACGCGACGAGCCACACCACCAACAACACACCGACGATGGTGTTGAGGGCGGTGATGATGGGCCCGGCGAGCCCGAGCTGACGGAACAGGCCCGTGGCATCGGCGGCGACGGCGAACCCGGTGAATGCGGTTGCTCCTCCGAGGGCATACATCGGGGACTACCTCCTTGCGCTCTCGGCTGGGACAGGGGTGAACTCGCGGGGCGCCGGGCCACCGGCGTACCGGTGGACGAGCGCATCGAGCGTGCGGGCAACGGCGTGGCCGTCGCCGTAGGGGTTGAGCTTCATGGCCATCGCCGCGTACTCGAGCTCGTCGTGCAGCAGCCGCCGTGCTTCACGCAAGATCCGCGGGCGGTCGGTGCCGACGAGCAGCACGGTGCCCTCGAGCACCGCCTCGGGCCGCTCGGTGGTGTCGCGCATCACGAGCACCGGCTTGCCGAGACTGGGTGCCTCTTCCTGCACGCCGCCGCTGTCGGTCAAGATGAGGTCGGCCCGTGCCATGACCTGGCAGAAGTCGCCGTAGGCGAGCGGCTCGATCACCCGAACGTTGTCGAGTCCGGCGAGCTCGGGCATCACCGCATCGCGCACGACGGGATTGCGGTGGATCGGGAAGATCACGACGAGATCCCGCTCGGTACGAGCGAGCTCGGCCACCGCAGAGGCGGCTTGGCGCATCGGCTCGCCCCATGACTCGCGTCGATGGGCGGTGACGAGCAGCACCCGATGGTGAGGGTCGAGATCGGCGATCACCTCGGGCACGTGGTCGTAGCGCTCCAACGCGAGCTCGAGCGCGTCGATCACGGTGTTGCCGGTGATCAGGATCTGGGACTCGGCAACGCCCTCGCGTCGGAGGTTGTCGGCCGACGTGGAGGTCGGCGGCAGGTGGAGGTCGGCGATCGTGCCGACCAGGCGGCGGTTTCCTTCTTCGGGAAACGGCGAGGCCAGGTCGCCCGTCCGCAAGCCGGCTTCCACGTGGACGACGGGCACCTGGTGGTAGAAGGCGGCGAGCGCACCCGCGAACGTCGAGGTCGTGTCGCCCTGGACCACGACGCAGTCGGGCCGCTCGCGCTCGATGACCGCGCCGACCTCGGTGACGATCCGAGCGGTCAGCTGGGTGAGCGTCTGTCCGGGTGCGCACAGGTCGAGATCGACATCGGGAACGATGCCGAACAGCTCGAGCACCTGGTCGAGCATCTCGCGATGCTGGGCCGTCACCACGGTGATCGCCTCGAAACGGGGATCGGCCAGCAGTCCGGTCACGATGGGCGCCATCTTCACTGCCTCGGGACGCGTCCCGAAGACTGTCATCACCCGAATTGTCACTGGCCGTGGTCTTCCTGCGCGAAGGGTCGGGATGTCAATACCGTTTGCATTGTGCACTGCACGTGCCGAAATCGGCCCGAAACGCCGAAAATGTTACACGGAGCGTGGTCTATCGGCAACCTATGGTTCAGGAACATGTCCGCCGTCTCCTGGGTCGTGGTGTTGAAAACTTCAAGCAGTTGCCACGCTGCGTGGCAGTAGGTAGTGTCGTTCACCAGGTGGACCCTCGCCGTCCACCCGATGAACGCGGTCAGGTCTCGGTGGTGAGCACCGGGCCTTCGTCGGGATCCAGTGCGAGCTGCTCGCCGAGGTTGACCGGCGGCTCGACCGGCTTGCGATTCGTGGCCGTCGGGATCGATGCCACCGTCGTCACCGGCGACCCGACGGCCGGCTGCACTGCCCCACCAGCGGCGGGCGTCCGTGTCGTAGGTGTCCCAGCAGCCTTCGGTGTGAGCAGGGTGTAGGTGTTGGCCGCCGTCGCAACCGAGGTGGAGGTCACGAAGCCGTAGCCGAGCGCCTTGATGCCTTGCACGATCTGACGGAGATGCGCCGTGCCGACGCGCGGATCGCCCACCAGGTAGGGGTGCCAGAAGAAGCTGGCGAACCCGTCACGCACCATCAGGTTGGCCTGCGCCGAGGCGATGATGTCCTCGGGGCTCCGCGGCGGGTTCAAGTTGAACTCGTCGGGTTCCTCGTTCCCGAGGTTCTCGGGCACCACTCGGCTGCCGTGGACGTCGGTCACCGGGTATGGGAAGAACTGTCCCACGAACTGGGTGGTGCTCACCGCTCCGCCGCGCAGCTGGCCGTTGAAGTACAGACCGCGGTCGTACCGGGTCCGGAAGCCATCCTTGATGGCCTGGTACGAGGCTGCCGAGGCAGCGTAGTGCGGGGGCGTGAAGATGGTCGGTACGGTCAACTTCGCCGCAGAGAAGGCCGCCTTGCCCTTCTTGATCCGGTCGGCTGCATCCTTCTTGGAGTCGTTGGGCAGTGCGCCGGCGAAGACCACCTTGTCGGTCGCGGGGTCGACGAACAGCCGGAAGAACTCGGTGTCGTCGCCCGACACCTGGTTGTAGGGGTTGTCGATCCCATCGAACTGGTGGGTCCAGCCGTGCATGATCAGCGTTCCACCCTTGGAGACCATGTACTTCAGCGCACTGACCACCTGCGGGGCCTGGGCCAAGGTGATCACCTCGCGGACTCCACCGTTGTAGACGCCCTTTGGATCGCGGTACTCCGGGATCACCGTGACGGAGAAGGGCACCCGTTCGGCGGCGAGCACATCGGCAACCGCTCGGAGCTCGGCCGGGTCCGAAGCCGGGCTGACGTCCTCGATCCGCGCAAGGGCGCGATGCCGCTCGGCGCGCGTGGGGTCGAGCAGATCGAACAGCAGATCGGCGAGGATCAGGTAGCGGTTGTTCTCCGAGACGTAGGAGAGGGGAGTCTCACCGAGATACGTGAGGTTGCCCGAGCGGGTGGCCCACGGGAACTGGGTCCCGTCGGCCCGCTTGGCGACGGCCACCGCCGTGGCCTTGGTGGGGTCGAAGATCTGGGTGGCGAGGATCCCGGACTGATCGGCGGCGTAACGCCCGACCGAGCGACCTTTGTAGGACACCTCGGCGACCGACGACGTGTCGTAACCGAGCCAGTCCCAGCCGCGCACGTTGGCCCAGTACTCCCCGGTCTTGGCGAACTGGCGGTTGGTGAGCTGCCAGATGTTGGAGTTCATCCACAGCACCCGCTTGGTGCCGGTGAGCACGTCGTCCAGGAACGCAGCGGGGATCGGCTCGTCGTAGGTGGTGCCGATGTAGATCACGCCGGTGTAGGCGTTCATCATCCCGGCCGTGTACTGAGCGACCGGCTTGGCCGTCCAGGTGCCGAACTGAGACGCCAGGTTGGCCGTCAACATCGCGTACTGCTCGCCCAGGAACGCATACGGCCCGGTGGTGTCGTACAACACCAGGGCAGAGCCTGGGGTGGCCGCGTCGGCGACCTGCGGCGCCACGAGCACGGGGCTCACCGAGGACGCAACGGCGGCAGTGACGCCGACCACGCCCACCAGTGCGGCCGCGAGGGACCGACGAGCACGCCGGACCATCCAGGACATCGGGTTCACGTTGGGTGACCTCCACGACTTCGAGCCTCGAGGGCCTTCCGGTCGATGAAGTTCGACGGAACGCAGGATTCCTCTTGGTTTTACTCCCTGGACGGTAGGCACCGAGTGGCCGATTCAGAAGCAATGACGTCTCAAGAATTCCTCTCGCTCGAGATGGATGAGAGGTCGTTCGACCACGACAGGTGACGAAGTCGTGAGTCGCACTGAACTGTGACACACCGCTTTGGCACGATCACCCCATGTCGCTGGATGCAGTCGTCGCCCTCCTCGTCGTCGCCCTCGCTGGAGCCGTCGGTGTCGTGGCGGCGGCCGCGGCGGTCGCCGGCCGGGTGGCGGCGCGGGCCACCGCCGCGGCGGTCGCCGACGCTCGGGCACTCGTTCGCTCCGACCGTGACGACGCAGTGCGGGCCGCGTTGGAACACGCCGCGGTCCTCAACCGCGAACAGCTCGGGTCGGGGCTGAACGCCCACCGCCAGGAGGTCGACCAGGTGCGCACCGATGTGCGCGCCGAGTTGACCCGGCTCGGCCAACTCGTGCACCAACTCGGCCAGCGCTCGGCCGAGCAACTCGGCCGGGTCGAGCAATCCCTGCGCTCCCATGGTGAGGTCACCACCGCGCTCGCCAGTTCCACCCAGTCGCTGCGAGAGGCGCTGGCCAGCCCCAAGACCAGGGGTCAGTGGGGCGAGCGCATGGCCGAAGACGTACTCCGGTTGGCCGGGCTGGTCGAGCACGTGAACTACGAGAAGCAGACCATGGTCGAAGGTGGGCGAGGCGTCCCCGACTTCACGTTCACCCTGCCCAAGGGCCACGTGCTCTACATGGACGTGAAGTTCCCGTTGGCGGCCTACCTCCGGTTCCTCGACGCCACCACCGATGCCGAACGGGCCGCCCACCGCGACACGTTCTTGCGCGATGTACGACTGCGAGTGAAGGAGCTGGCCGATCGCCAGTACCCCGCCACCTCCAGCCGCCCGGCGGTCGACTACGTCTTGCTGTTCTTGCCCAACGAGACGATCGGTTCGTTCATCCACGAGAACGACCCGGGTCTCGTCGATCTCGCCCTCGGCCAGAAGGTCGTGATCTGCTCCCCGCTCACCCTGTTCGCCTTCTTGGGCGTGATCCGCCAGGCGTTCGACAACTTCATGATCGAGCAGACCTCCGACGAGATCCTCAAGCTCCTGGGGAACTTCGGCGTGCAGTGGACCAAGTTCGCCGGCAGCCTCGACACGGTCCAGAAGCGCTTCGACACCGTCCAGCGGGAGTTCGAATCGTTGAACGGCACTCGGCGGCGCCAGCTGGAGCGATCGCTCCATGCGTTGGAGGCACTGCGCCAGGAGCGGGGCCTCGGGATCGACGGCGAACTGTTCGATGCTCAGGTGTTCGAGTTGGGGGCCTGATCGAACGCCGACCAGCCGTGTTCGCGAAGCGCTGGGCCGTCGGCGTCGAGCCCCCTCCCGGCCCAGTCGAGCCGTCCCGGGGTAGCCGACAGCTTGGCCAGCAGGCCCTGCATCGGGGTGCCGTCGACCTCGACGATCGCGCCGCGCGCCTCGTAGTGCGGATCGACCGCGATCTCGGCCATGTCGAGCACCGGGCCGATCGCCGCCTCGGCGGCCTCGAACGCGGCGATCACCTCAGGGCGCGTACGGGCGCGGCACCACTCGGCCATCAGCGATTCGAGCTCCCCGCGGTGCGCGGTCCGCCCGGCGAAGGTGGCGAAGCGCTCCTCGCCGCCGACACCGAGGAGATCCATCACCCGCCCGGCCACCGAGTCGGCCGACGTCGAGATCCCGACCCACGAGCCATCGGCGCACTCGTAGGTTCCGCGAGGTACCGAGTAGGGCAGCCCCGCGCCGAGGCGCTCCTGGCGCTCACCCCGTACCGCCTGTACCGAGGCGAGGGGTCCCATGATCTGGAACAGGCTCTCGAGCAAGCTGACATCGACCACCTGCCCAACCCCCGAACGGAGCGCGACGAGTGTGGCGAACGCGGCCGCCAACCCCGTCACCTCGTCGGTCAAGGCGATCGGCGGGAGCAGGGGCTGGCCGCCGGGGAACCCGCTGATCGCCGCCAAGCCGCTCATCGCCTCGGCGATGGTGGCGAACCCGGCGCGATGGGCATAGGGCCCGTCCTGCCCGAAACCGGTGACCCGCGTGATGATCAGCGCCGGCCGCCGTTCGAGCAGCACGGCGGGTCCGAGCCCCAAGCGTTCCAGCGTGCCGGGCCGAAAGTTCTCGATCAGCACGTCGGCTCCCGCGACCAGATCGAGCAGGACGGCATGATCGGCCGGGTCCTTCAGGTCGAGGGCGATCGTGGCCTTGTTGCGGTTCACCACCTTCCACCACAACCCCACGCCGTCGCGCGGATCGGTCCAGGCCATGTTGCGCAGCGAGTCGCCCGTCCCGGGACGCTCGACCTTGATCACGTCGGCACCGAAGTCGGCCAGGTAGCGGGCGCAGTTCGGCCCGGCCAGCACGGTCGACAGGTCGATCACCCTCAGCGCGGCGAGCGGGGTCACGGCCACGGTCAGCTCCGCAGGTGGATCGGGAAGCAGCGGTCCTCCAAGGCACCCAAGGCATAGCTCGCGTAGTCGATGCCGAAATCCCGATAGAGGTGGCGGCACCGTTCGCTCCACCGGAGCGAGTCGGGTGTCGAGATGCGGTGCACCACATGCATGATCCCGCCCTCGTAGACCCGGTGCTCGGCCCACGTCCCCGGGAAGTCCTTCACACACCCGACCTCGATGGTGGGCACTCCACTCGCGAGGCGGCGGACCCGGTGCCGGTGGGTGTGCCCCGAGGTGTAGGCCACCACCTGGGGACGGCGTTCGATGAGGGCGCTCAGGGCATCACTGTCGTCGGGGTTCATCCCGAAGTAGTCGGGGTTGCGGGCGCCGCCCACCCACTGCGGATGGTGGCCCATCGCGAGCACCGGTCGGTCGGCACCGGCGGCGAGCTCATCGAGCCAATCGAGTTGCGCTCCCGAGAGCTGGCCGTTCGTGTGACCGGGGCGCACGGTGTCGAGCACGGCGACCGTCACGCCGGGCAGGTCGATGCGTTGGTCCCCGGCGTACACGGTCTGGTGGCGGTAGGCGTCGTGGTTGCCGCGCACGACGTGGAGGCGGGCACCGAACGGCGGGCGATAGCACCGCTCGAAGGCGTCGAACTGCTCGGCGGAGCCGGTATCGGTGAGGTCTCCCTTCACGATCACGGCGTCGACTCCGGCCGCGGCCATCTCAGCGACGGCACCTGCGTTCATCGTCTCCGGATACGGCGACTCACCGGGCTCCACCCGCTGGATCGGACCCTCCACCAGATCGTCGATCCGACCCGCCTCGACCTCACCGAAGTGGACGTCGTTGACGGTACAGACCCGGCACAGGAGCTGGCCCGGCGGGCGATCGAGCGTGCGGAAGACAACGCCGTGGAAGTCGTTGGTGGTGCCCGGCTCCAGGTCGAAGACCCGGTGGACCTCGAGTCCGGAGTGGAACACCGCCGAGGTGTCGGTGACGGTGGTGAGCTCCACACGCGCCACCGTACCGGGCGACCTGGGGCGCGACCGGCGCGACCCGGACTACTCTCATCATTCAGGAACTCGATCCCATGGAATGAGACGTCGCCACGATGTGGGTGCCGATCACGATCTTCGCCGCGCTGGCTCAGACATCGCGCACGGCCGCCCAACAACGGCTCCGATCGTTGCTGTCGGTCAACGGCGCCGGCTTCGTCCGCTACGCCTACGGCGCCCCGGTCGCAGTGAGCGCGGTCGGGGTGATCGTGCTGCTCGGACATCGGCTCCCGGTGCCGCCGCCTCGCTTCTGGCCGATCGTGCTCGGCGCCGGCCTGGCGCAGATCCTCGGCACCAACGCCCTGATCCGGTCCTTCGATCTGCGGAACTTCGCGGTCGGCACGGTGTACGCCAAGACCGAGGTGGTCCAGGTCGGGGTGTTCTCAGCGGTGCTGCTCGGTGAACCGCTGCAGCCACTGGGTTGGGTGGGAGTAGCGGTGGTGATGGTTGGCGTCACCCTCCTGGTGCTCAGCGGCGCCCCGGGCGGCCGGGTGGGCCGGTCAGGCGGCCGGGATCGCGCGGCGGTCATCGGCATCCTCGCCGGAGGGCTGTTCGGGCTCGCGGCGGTCGGCATCCGTGCCGCATCCCGATCGCTCGGCGATCACCCCACGGTGGTCGCGCGCCGTCCTCACGCTGGCCGTGATGAACACCAGCCAGACCGTGATGCAGGGTGGATACCTCGCCGTGCACCAGCGCGAGCAGCTCCGCCTCGCCGCGCGCATTGGCGGTCGTCGAGTGTGGTGGGCTTGTTGAGTGTCATGGGTTCGGCCGGCTGGGCCATTGCCGTGACCCTTCAGAACGCGGCCCGAGTCCGAACTGTTGGCCAGGTCGAGCTGCTGTTCACCTTCGCGGCGTCGCGATGGTGGTTGCGTGAGCAACATTCGGCCCGCGAGTACTGGGCCAGCGGACTCGTGGTGCTCGGCGTCATCGGCGTCATCGTCGCCGGGTAACGTGCGCGCCATGGCCGTGACCATCTTCCACAACCCGAATTGAAACTCCTCCAGCAATGCCGTGCGCATTGCCGAAGAGCTCGGGGTCGCCGCCGAGATCGTGATCTACCAGAAGACCCCACCCGACCGGCCGGCGCTCGAAGCGATCATCGCCAAACTCGTCGATCCGGTCACCGACCTGGTCCGCCGGGACGCCGAGTTCGCCAAGCTGGGCCTCACCGATGCCGATGTGGCGACCACCGAACAGGTGATCGAGGTGCTGTGGGCCACAAGATGCTGCTGCAACGTCCCGTGGTGGTCACCGACACCGCCGCCATCATCGGGCGCCCCAAGGAGCGCGTTCGCGAGCTGCTCGGCGGCTGACACCGGGCGCGGCGCTCAGACCAGGCGCGCCACCCGGAACTCCGCCGGCGCGACGATCTCGGTGACCGTTCGCGGCGTGGGCGAGATCGCATCGGCGGCGATGACCACGGTGTGGGTCAGCCAGTCGTGCAACGCCCGTCGGCGCGGCAGGAAGAACGCAACGGCCAACGGTGCCACCCACACGGCCACCAGCCAGCCGGCGACGAACAGCGTGCCGCGCAACTGATCGTCGGGTCGACGATCCACCATCGGGCCGTAGGACACGGCGAGCACCGCAGCGATCTGGGCATCACGAGCGACCACCCGGACCACGGCTCGGACCGGCCCGATGCCTCGCAGGGAACGGGCGTCGACGACACACGCGCCCGAACGCCTGTTGACCCGGCGCGGTCGGGGAGATCATCTGGATCGCCGACAGCACCACCAGACCGACCACCAGCGCGACGGCCGCCAGTTGGGCCCGCCCCACGACCAGGTCGCCCGTGGGCCCGTCCGCGAGCTGTTGCCAGAGACCCGTGCTCCAGGCGCCGAAGGCGACCATGGCGTGGAAGGGCAGCACATCGAGCACGGCGCGGCCGGCCCGGGTGATCAGATCGGCCGGATGGACCCTGTGCAGGGTGAGACGGACGGCGCTCGTATCAGCCATGCGGCCAGCGTGCCCGCCACCTCGGCCGCTCACCGTGGCCTATTCGAACCATCCGCCACGGAAGGTGGTCAATCCGGTCCTGGTTCCGCGCTCGGCCGCCTGCCGAGGGCGAATCTCCAGAGCTAAACGAGAGGCTGCGCAGAACTCGGGCGCTCAGTACCAGGGACGGTCGCGACGGGCGGCCACCGGTCGCGCCCACCAGCGCCCCGAGAACCGCCACGAGGCGATGCGAGGATGGTCGGGCTCGTGGATCATCAGCACCGCACGGGGCCACAGCGCCTCCATCGCTGCGCTGATCGCCGCGACCTCGGCGTCGGTGGGGACCGGCGAGATCTCGAGCGCATGGAGGAGCGCCGGCGCCGGGCGGGCCAGTTCGGCGGTGGGAGCATCCCAGCTCACAGGGGCATGTTCCCGTGCTTGCGGCGCGGCAGGTCCTCACGCTTGGAGCGCAACATGTCGAGCCCGGCCACGATCTTGCGGCGGGTCTCGGCCGGATCGATGACGTCGTCGATGATGCCGCGTTCGGCCGCGGCGTACGGATTGGCGTAGCGCTCGGTGTACTCGGCCACCAGTTCGGCCCGGCGACCGATGGGGTCGGCGGCCTGCTGGATCTCGCGGCGGTACACGATCTCGACCGCGCCCTGCGGGCCCATGACGGCGAGCTCGGCGGTGGGCCATGCATAGGACAGGTCGGACCCGATCGACTTCGAGTCCATCACGACGTACGCCCCGCCGTAGGCCTTGCGGGTGATGATCGAGATGCGCGGCACGGTGGCTTCGCAGTACGCGTAGAGCAGCTTGGCGCCGTGGCGGATGATGCCCCCGTACTCCTGGTCGACGCCGGGAAGGAACCCGGGAACGTCGACGAACGTGATCAACGGGATGTTGAACGCATCGCACGTGCGCACGAAGCGTGCCGCCTTCTCGGCCGACTCGATGTCGAGCACGCCGGCGAGGAACAGCGGCTGGTTGCCCACCACGCCAACCGGCTTGCCGTCGACCCGGGCGAATCCGCACACGATGCTCTTGGCCCAGTACGGGAAGTACTCGAAGAAGTCGCCGTCGTCGACCACTTCGGCGATGACCTTCTTCATGTCGTAGGGCTGGTTCGGCGACCCCGGCAGGATCTCGCGCAGGGCTTCGCACAGGCGGTCCGGGTCGTCGGTGTTCTCGGCGCGCGGCGGCTCCTCGAGGTTGTTCGAGGGCAGGAACGACAACAGGTAGCGCACGTCTTCGAGGCAGGCCTTCTCGTCGGCCGACACGAACGTGGCGACGCCCGACTTGGTCGCGTGCGACATGGCGCCGCCGAGCTCCTCGAGGGTGACCTCTTCACCGGTGACGGTCTTCACGACATCGGGGCCGGTGATGAACATGTGCGAGGCCTCGCGCACCATGAAGATGAAGTCGGTCATCGCCGGCGAGTACACCGCGCCGCCGGCACACGGCCCCAGGATCACCGAGATCTGGGGGACCACCCCGGACGAGAGCACGTTGCGGTAGAAGATCCCGCCGTAGCTCGCCAGGCTGACGACGCCTTCTTGGATGCGGGCACCGGCACCGTCGTTGAGCCCCACGACGGGGGCCCCGACCTTGAGGGCGAGGTCCATCAGCTTGTGGATCTTCTCGGCGAAGACCTCGCCGAGCGCACCGCCGAACACCGTGAAGTCCTGGCTGAACACGAACACCTTGCGACCGTCGATCGTGCCCCAGCCGGTGAGCACCCCATCGGTGTAGGGACGCTCCTCGAGTCCGGCAGCGGCGTGGGCCCGGTGCCTCGCGAGCAGGTCGAGCTCCTGGAACGAACCCGGATCGAGCAGGACGTCGATGCGCTCACGCGCCAGCAGCTTGCCCTTGGCGTGCTGCCGTTCCACCGAGCGCGGTGACCCGGCGTTGAACGCCTGCTCACGGCGCTGGCGGAGGTCCTCGAGCTTGTCGTGCATCGGGTTGTCGCTCACTGCGCCGACGCTAGTCGTGCGGGCTCGGCGCCGTGTATTTGCAGTCGTCTGGGAAGCTGGTGGCGATGACCGACCCGCCCGACCTCCCGGCCGCGCCTGCGCCGATGCTGGCCAAGCTGGCCGACACGATCCCCGAGGGCGACGGATGGCTCTACGAACCCAAGTGGGACGGGTTCCGCAGCATCGTCGTACGCGAGGGCGACCGGATCGAGCTCGCCAGCCGCAACGAGAAACCCCTCACCCGGTACTTCCCCGAACTGCTCGGCCCGCTGCTCGATCAGCTCCCCCCGCGCTGCGTGATCGACGGCGAGATCGTGATCCCCGGCGACTTCGGGCTCGACTTCGACGCCCTGTTGCAGCGGATCCACCCGGCCGCCTCTCGGGTGAAGCGGCTCGCCGCCGAGACCCCAGCGGTGTTCGTGGCCTTCGACCTGCTGGCGCTCGCCGGTGCCGATCTCACCGATCGACCCCTCGCCGAACGGCGCCGCCACCTGGTCGAGCTCGCTCGTGACGCTCGCCCACCCCTCTACCTCACGCCGGTCTCCCAAGATGCTGCGGACGCACGGGAGTGGTTCGGTCGGTTCGAGGGGGCCGGGCTCGACGGGATCGTCGCCAAGCGGCTCGATGGGCCGTACACACCGGGTGTTCGGAGCATGGTGAAGGTGAAGCACGAGCGTTCGGCCGACTGTGCGGTGGCGGGATACCGGATCCACAAAGACGGCAAGGGGGTGGGCTCCTTGCTGCTCGGGCTGCACGATGTCGACGGCCGGCTCCATCACGTCGGGGTCGCCGCGTCGTTCACGGTGAAGCGCCGCGCCGAGTTGCTGGAGGAGTTGGAACCGCTCACCCACGACGCGCTCGTCGATCACCCGTGGCGCGACTGGGCCGAGGCCATGGCTCACGAGTCTGCCCGCCTGCCCGGCGCGCAGAGCCGCTGGAACGCCGGCAAGGACCTGTCGTGGGTACCGATCCGAGTCGAGCGCGTCGCCGAGGTGACGTTCGGCCAACTGCAGGGGGGGCGCTTTCGCCACGGCGTGCGATTCATCAGGTGGCGCCCCGACCGCGACCCGGCGAGCTGTGCCTATGACCAGCTCGACGTCGCCGAGCCGGTGGCCTTCGCCGAGCTGTTCGGGTCGTAGGCGCTTCAGCCGGCGACGGTGGTGACGACGGTCGTGGTCGAATCGACCGTCGCTCCGGGCGCGGCGGCGATCGAGAACTCGGTCTCCAGGGTGCCGAGGTCACCGTCGACGTCGCGGCCGGTGACCGTGGCCTTCCATCGGCCGGGGGCGTCGAACGGCGGGCCCTCCACGACGAGGGTTCCCTGGCCGGTCAGGGCCGGCACGACATCGATCTCGATCGACGCCACGTAGGCGTCGAGTGGATCGAAGCGGACTTTGAGCTCGACGAGCCCCGAAGCCGGTTCGTCGACGGTGATCCGCACGTCGTTGGGTCCGACCACCTGTGGCCCGATACCGAGCACCATCGTGAGGCCCGAGGCGTTGGTGAGCTCGAACTCCTGGGTGATGTCGACCCGTGCACCGGCAGCGGAGGCGGGCAGGCCCTCGGGCACGCTGCCCACCATCCACCCGGTGAAGCCCAGCACGACGAGGCCGGCAACCATCTCGCTGCCGAGCGCGCGGCGCAGGCGCGACGCGGTGCGGGCCGGCATGACGGATGCCTGGCCGAGCCGGAGGTGGACGGTCTGGCGGTTGATGACCCCGATGAACGCCATCGCCGCCACCGCGAGGGTCTTGAAGAGGAGCAGCCGCCCGTAGCCGGTGGTGAACAGGTTGCTCGCGCCCCCGACCAATCTGGCGGTGAGCAGCACGCCGCTCACGACGACCGCCAGCAGCGCCGGGGTGGCCAACCGGCCGAACCCGCGCACCGCGTCGACGAGGTCCTGTTCACCCGATCCGGCCAGCACGACTCGCCACAGCAGCACCAGGCCACCGAACCAGACCGCGAAGGCAAGGACATGGATCACGGCGGCGGGGGTGAGGAGCAGGTCGACGCCGTCGACCGCCCGGGTGAAACCGAACGTCGCCACGGCGATGGCCGGCGGCAGGAGCGAAGGGATCTGGGTGGCCTCGTCGACGACCCGTTCCGGTCCGAACACCACCCAGGCACTCGCCAGCACGAGCACGAACCGCCCGAGCATGGCCAGGCCGGCGAGGTCGTCGGTGAGATCGCCCCACGTCCCGGGGTTGAGCGACGACGCGAGTGAATCGCCAGTGAGCACGGCGCGGGTGCAGGCCAGGTTGAGCACGGTGGCGAGCACCGCGATGATCCAAATGGTCCGCAGGAACCGCACCGTGAGGACGTACTCGACGCCCTCGTCCCACGCGATGGCGATGACGACGAGGGCGCCGAACAGCGTTCCGATCGACAGGTACGACAGCCATCGCGCCACCACGTTCACTGCCTTGGCGGTCTCGGGAGTCGCGGTCGAGCTGCTGGCCGGCGCCGCGGCGGTAGGAGTGGCTGGCGAGCCCGCCGGGGGAACGGTCGTCGCGGACAGCGTCGACCGGCGCGGCGGTGGCGGCCGCTCCGACGGTGAAGGTGTAACGCCCCGACCCGCCGATCGTGGTGTTCCAGTTGACCGTGTAGACCCCGTTGGGCAGCGGCGAGGTGATCGGCAGGTACCAGGTCTGGTCGTCGTCGCCGCGGGCCACGTCGCCCACGGTCGTGACCGGCGAGTTGTCGGCGGTCTGCACCACGATGCCGGGCGGCTCGTCGAGGCCCACCGTGAACACGAGCGACAGCTCAGTCGGCGATGCGGCAACGGTTTCCCCGTCCGCGGGACTGGTCTGGTCGTTCAGCCCGACTGCGGCGCCGGTCGCTGCGCCGGACGCGGCGGGGTCAGGACGCGCTCCGAGGACGACGAGCACGCCGAGAAGGATCGCGAGAAGACGAAGCACTCGACGAAGGGGCATTCACCTGCTCACGGTAGTTGCGTCGTCATCGCCCATCGGGGAGGGTCGGGTTGCCACACCCCCTGAGTAGGCTCGCCCCGATGGCCACCCAGTCGCTCTATCGTCGCTATCGACCGCGTCGCTTCAGTGAGCTCAAGGGCCAGGACCACGTGGTCCGCGCCCTGCGGAACTCAGTGATCAACCACCGCGAGGGCCAGGCCTATCTGTTCTCGGGACCACGCGGGACGGGCAAGACCACCTCGGCGCGCATCCTGGCCAAGGTGCTCAACTGCGAGCGGCCCGTCGAGGGCGAGCCCTGCTGCGAGTGCCCCTCCTGCTTGGCCGTCGAATCCGGCACGAGCTACGACGTCCATGAGCTCGACGCGGCCAGCAACAACGGCGTCGAAGCCATGCGCGACCTGATCGAGAAATCGATGCTGGGCACGCCGGGCCGCCACAAGGTGTACATCCTCGACGAGGTCCACATGCTCTCGAAGGCCGCCGAGGCGGCCTTGTTGAAGACATTGGAGGAGCCTCCTCCCCACGTGGTGTTCGTGCTCGCCACCACCGACCCGCAGAAGGTCAGCGAAACCATCCGGAGCCGGACCCAGCACCTGCAGTTCCGGCTCCTGCCGATGGACGTCCTCGACGAGCACGTGCGGTGGCTGATCGGCGACGCCGGGCTCGAGGTCGACGAGTCGGCGATCGACGCAGTGTTGCGTTCGGGCGGCGGATCGGCACGCGACACCCTCTCGGCGCTGGAGCTGGTGGCCTCCTCGGGCGGGATGGCGCCGGCCGAGACCCCACTCGACGAGTTCGTCGAGTCGCTCCTGGAACGGGATCCGGGCCGGGCGCTCGCCGCGGTCGCGGCAGCCATCGGCCAGGGACGCGACGCCCGCACCCTCACCGAATCGCTCCTCGCCCACCTGCGCGACTGCTTCTTGTGCCTCATGGCGCCGGAACTCGTCCAGCTCCCCGCCCAGCGGGCCGAGCAACTTGGCGAGCTCGCCGAGCGGCTCGGCGCCGCGGCATGTGTGCGGGCCCTCGAAACGTTGGGCACGATCCTGGTGGAGATGCGCCACTCGCCCGATCCCCGGGTACTGCTCGAAGTGGCGCTGGTGAAGCTGGCCAACCCCCACGCCGATTCGGGCCTGGCTGCACTCGCGGCGCGGGTGGAGCAGCTGGAACACGCCCTGGCCCAGCGCCCGGCGCCCACGGGCGCCTCGGGCCCGGCTCCCGGCGCCCCGGCGGCGGTTCCCCGCGACCCGGCCACCGGCCGATCGGTGCTGGGCGCCCGCGCCCGACGAGAAGGACCCGGCCCAGCCGCCCCGGCCATGCCTCCCGGCACCCCCCACCCGAGCATCGTCGAGCAGTCGGAACCCACGCCGGCGCGAGCACTGCGCCCGGTCGCCACGCCTTCGGCCCCGCCCGAGCGGACGCCGGGCGCCGCCGGCCCCGATCAGCCCGCGTTGGACCCTGCCTCGCTGCCCGCTGCGCAGCACGCCGTCGCCGCAGCCGTCAAACCCCTCGCCAAGGCCGCGCTCGGAGCCGGCACGTTCGCTTCGGTCCGCGATGGACGAATCGTGTTCGCGCTCCCGACCGAGGCAGTGAAGAAGCGAGCCGACGACCAGCGCAGCGAGATCGAAACCGCACTCGCCGGCCACTACGGCCGACCCGTCGAGCTCGACATCGTGGTCGATGGCTCCTCGGCCCCGGCTGATGCAGCCCCCGGAGGGCAGACCCCGAATCGGGCGCTCAGCTCGGCTCCCCCGCCGCAAGAGGATCACGACGTCGACCTGTCGGCGCTGGTCGACGCCCCCATGGAGGCCGCGGTCACCGGCGTCGACCGGATCAAGGACGCCTTCCCCGGCGCCGAACTGGTCGACGAGGGCAACTGAGGTGGCCGCCACCTACGCCGCCCCCGTGCAGGCGCTGATCGACGAGCTCGGCCGGCTGCCCGGCATCGGACCGAAGTCGGCCCAGCGCATCGCCTTCCACCTGTTGAAGCTGCCGGTCGACGACGCCACCCGGCTCGCTCGCGCCATCACCGAGGCCAAGGCCCGGGTGCGGTTCTGCCTGCGCTGCTTCAACGTCTCTGAGGGCGAGCTCTGCGGGATCTGCTTGGACGACCGGCGAGACACCACGGTGTTGTGCGTGGTCGAGGAGTCGCGCGACATCATCGCGGTCGAGAAGACCGGCGAGTACCGCGGCCAGTACCACGTGCTGCTCGGCGCCATCAGCCCGATCGAGGGGATCGGGCCCGAGCAGCTGAAGGTGAAAGAGCTGCTCGGACGGTTGGAAGGCATCGAGGAAGTCATCCTGTGCACCAACCCGAACATCGAGGGCGAGGCCACTGCGCTGTACCTCGCTCGGCTGCTGAAGCCGCTCGGGCTCTCGGTGACCCGCATCGCGAGCGGCCTGCCGGTGGGTGGCGACCTCGAGTACGCCGATGAGCTCACCCTCGGCCGAGCCCTCGAAGGCCGCCGCGCCGTCAACTGAGCCGGCCCCGGAACTGACCTGAAAAAGTCACCGGGGCACCACCTTCGAACTGGTAGCGGGCGGACAGGCCAACTCGAAGTGTGGTGCCCCAGTTCAGGGGCCCTGACCAGGTGCTTCTCGGTGAGGAGCGGTTGATCAGGTGCGATCAGTTGTTGCAGTCACATTACGAAGATTGCGCCAACATGTCAACCATGACGGCAAAGATTCCGCGAATCCTCTCGGAGGTTGACGGATCGTGGTCGAGGAATGACGAAACCTTGCCTGGCTCTTGAACACAGAGAGTATTCAGTGTGTTACTGTGCGTGTCGGCGGCGGACGCCCGGCGGTGCTCACGAGCCTGCTGAACCGGACACATCATCAAACGGCGGGAGGTCCCACGTGGACATCGAAGTTGGCATGGACAATCGTCCTGAGACCAAGGAATTCAAGAAGAAGAGCGACAAGGGCTTCACCCTGATCGAGCTGCTCATCGTCATCGTCATCCTCGGCGTGTTGTCGACCGTGGTGGTGCTGTCGGTCGGGGGCATCACGACCCGCGGCAAGGACAGCGCCTGCCAGACCGACTACAACTCGCTGGCCACGGCAGTCGAGACCTACAACGCCGACAAGGGCGTGTACCCGGCCGACGAGACCGCGCTGCAGACCGGCGGCTACCTCCGCACGGTGTCGGCGAAGTACGACATCTCTGGCACGGCGGGCAACATCGAGCCGGCTGTCGGCAGCGACTGCACCTACGATCCCGACGGCGCCTGACCGCCCCGATCACCCTTCGACGGAGGGCCGGCCCATGATGGGCCGGCCCTCCTTCGCGTCAGCGAACGAACTCCATCCGCAGGCCGTAGAGGTTCCACTCGGGATCGACCGGGACGCGCGAGAGCACCCGACCGGAGATCCGTCGGGCGGTCCACAGCAGCGCGGCGGCCTCGACGAGATGCCGGAATCCGACGCCGCGGAGGCGGACACCGTTGAGCATCAGGGTGATCCCGGGGATCCGTTCTTCGAGGAGCTTGAGCCGCTCACGCTGGCCGTCGATCGTGTGCCGCGAGGTCAGCAACGGCTGATCACCGTTGAGCATCTGATACGTGACCTCCGCGGACGACGAGAAGACCTTGCGCTGGTGATACAGCTGGATCTCGGTCTCGACCTCGCGGTACGCGCGGAAGCGCCGGTACGCCAGGCGGGTGAGCCACGGTTCGAGCTCCTGCGCGGCTTCGAAGGTCGGGGCCAGCAACGCGGCGCGGCACGGCACCGGGTCGAGCCCGAGCCGGCGGGGCCAGCCCAGTTCGGCCGCAGCCTCGCGATCTGCTGCTCGCGCCCCGCTGGCGGGGGTGTCGGGGAACGCCAGCGGGGCGCCCACGGCCAGCGCGGTGAACGCCGGTCGGTTGTCGAGCACTTCGGCGAACGTCTTGTGGACGAATGGTTCCTCGGCCAACACCGTGGCGCCCAGCAATCGACCGGGCATCACCAGCCAGCCGCCCGGGCACGGCACGGACGATCCAATGGTGACGTAGGGGAGGTCGCGACGAGGAGCCATGGCGGGGCGCGGAGTCGAATGGTCGGGCCGACCCGCCGGGTCAGCGCTTGGCCGGCTGCGGCGGGGGCGGCAGCGGGCGACCGAACCCGTTGGCGATCGGCTGTCCAGACTCGATGGTCGCCAGCAGCTCGGCATTCGGGCCCCGCGCCACGATCTCCTTGGGGAACGTGGCCACGTTGAGGGCGGTGTCGTAGTCGATCTTGCCTGCTGCGACCAGCCGGTTCAGGTCGTGCTCGAGCGTCTGCATGCCTTCGATCCGGTTGGTGGTGATCACGTTGCGGATCTGGCGGGTCTTGCCCTCCCGGATCAGGTTACGGATCGCGTCGTTGGCCACGAGCACCTCGTAGGCCGCGGTTCGCCCGCCGCCGGTGGCGTGGAGCAGCCGCTGGCTGATGATGCCCATCAGCGATCCGGCGAGCTGGATCTGGATCTGGTCGCGTCGTTCGGCCGGGAACACGTCGATCAAGCGGTCGAGGGCCTGGGACGCATCGTTGGTGTGCAGCGTGGCGAATACCAGGTGGCCGGTCTCGGCGAGGCTCATCGTGATCGCGATCGATTCGAGGTCGCGCATCTCGCCGACGAGGATGACGTCGGGGTCTTCGCGAAGGGCGGCGCGCAGGCCGTCGGAGAAGCTCGGCGTGTCCTCGCCGACCTCACGCTGGTTCACGAGCGAACGCTTGTGGCGGTGCAGGTACTCGATGGGATCCTCGATGGTGAGGATGTGACAGGCCCGGGTCTCGTTGATGCGGTCCACCATCGCGGCGAGCGTGGTCGACTTGCCCGAGCCGGTGGGCCCCACGCAGAGGACCAGACCGTACGGCTGGTTCAAGAGGTTGTGCACGCCAACGGGAGCGTTGAGCTCCTCGAGCGTGCGAATCGAGAAGGGGATGCCGCGCAGGGCGAGCGCCGGTGCGCCGCGCTGCTGATAGGCGTTGCCACGGAAGCGGCCGGTCCCCTGCCAACTGAACGAGAAGTCGAGCTGCTTGTCGGCGAGGTAGTGCCTCCAGTGGTCCTCGGTGAACAACGAGCGGATCATGCGGGCCACATCGGGGGGCAGCAGCTTGGGCTCCCCTTCGATGGGCACGAGCATGCCGTCGACGCGGACCACCGGCGGGTACCCCGCGGTGAGATGGAGGTCGGACGCGCCGCGGTCCCACACGAGTTGGAGGTAGCGACCCAGGGTCGAGTCGATGGAGGTGAGCATCGTCATCTCGAATCTCTCCTTAGAAGCGCCACAGCGCGTCGACGAAGGTTGGGCCGGCTGCGATGGTGAGTACTGCACCGGCGGCGAGGAAGGGACCGAAGGGCAGGGCCGTGCGGCGATCGGCCCTGGCCGAGACCATGAGGGCCACACCGACCACGGAGCCCAACACGAAGCCCATGAAGATCCCGATGGGTACATAGGCCAACCCGAGCCAGCCGAGGTGGCCACCCAGGAGCGCGCCCAGGCGGACGTCGCCGTACCCGAATCCGCCACGGGCCACGGCATGGATCACCCGGAACACCACGTACACCGATGCGGCGCCGATCGCCGCCCAACCCATGCGGCGCCACTCGTCACCGACCAGCGAAGCGAGCCCGAGCAACACGGTTCCCGAAGCGGCGCTGCCGTACACGAGCGTGCGCGGCAACGTGGTGGTGTCGATGTCGATAGCGGCCAGGGCGACCAGGAACGCGACGAGCACGAGGAAGGCCGGCAACGCCGCTGACAGGCCGATCCGCCAGCCGACGAGTGCGAACAGTCCCGCCGTCAGCGCTTCGACGAACGGGTAGCGGCGCGAGATCGGCGCATCGCAATACCGGCACTTCCCGCCGAGCAGGATCCACGACACGACGGGGATCAGGTCGCCGGGCGCCAGATGCGTATCGCACCGTGGGCAGTGCGACGGTGGCAGCACGATCGATTCCTTGGCCGGGACCCGATGGATGACGACGTTCAGGAACGATCCGGAGATCGCGCCGGCGCCCACGAGCGGGACGCTCAGGAGTTGGTCGATGCCGCTCATGCGTCGACCGTCCAGTAGTTGATGGCGTAGCTCTTGTTCTGATGGAGTTCGAACGCAGCTCGAGACTCGACGGAGACGCCACCCACGAGCGCGGTCGCGACGAACTCGAACTTGCGCTGGATCACCTCGGTCTTCATGCCGACGGTCCACTTGGTTGCGAGAAGCGGGGGGCTGGCGACGTTGAACGCAACGTTGCTGGCGACGATCCCGCCGTAGAGAAGCAGGCCGTAGTTCGTCACGCCTGAAGCCCCGTTCACTGCGACCTTGGCGTGGGGCGTGAAGATGTAGCCGTCGATCAACACGTCGGAGGTGGCGGCGAGACCGATCTGCAACGCGGTGGCGCTCGGGGTGAGGGTCGATGCGGCGTACCTCGCCCTCGCCGAACTCGTCCCGACCTTCACCTCGTGGGAGGTGATGAGCTGGAGCGAACCGTCGGCCAGACGGACTTGATCGGCGGGGATCTCGACCGCCGGCGTGTTGACACCGAACGACACGGTGCGGATGGCTTGGCCTTCCGAGCCCCGACTCGATGCGCTCGACACCCGTCGGTTGATCGTGAGCTTGGCGCCACCGGCCACGCTGATGGTCGCGTCGTCTCCGAGCATGAGCATCGCGCCCTTGCCGGTGATCTCGTGGCTCCTGGGCGCGGTCGGGGCGAACGCGGCATCGGTGTCGAACACGCATCCGCGGTACTTGCCTTCGCCCATCACCACCGTTGCGCCGGCGGCGATCGACAACGGCTGCTCGAAGTAGTAGAGGCCCGACGCGAAGTAGTTCACGCCGGTGAGCGTCAGGGTGCCTGAGCCCACATAGCGGCCCGGGTACCAGACCTTGCAGCCCGCGATCGTGGCCTTGAACGTGTCACGGCTGAACGTCGGGATCTGGGGAAGGACGGGGTAGTTCCGCGTCGCTCCGCTGAGGTCTCCCGCGAGATTCCACCACGGCTCGTTCGTGCACGACATGGTGTGACCCGGAACCGTGGCGAACTGATCGCTGCTGGCGATCACCGGGTTGTCGCAGCCTTGCGGCGCGGCGGTGGAGTCCACCCGGTATCGCGCCAGCGGTGAGTTGACCGACTGGTATCGCGACATCTCGATGGTGGTGTTGTTCGGAGCGAGGTCGGCAGTCAGGCCTGACAGAAGACCGGCGTTCAGGAGGATCTTGCCGTCGACGAGCTTGCTGAACGTCGACGCCGAAGCGCCCTGGAGCCCGGCGACGTTGTCGATGTTCGCAGTCGTGATGACGCCATATCGGTCGTTGCCCGTCGTGTACGCCTCGGTCGAGGTGCACTGGACGGTCACCGGCAGTTCGTTGATCGTCCACGACGTCACGTCGTCGAAGCATGCGGTCGGCCCGAGATCTCGCTGCATCGTCATCGCCAGCCGAAGACCCGACTTGACCGCCTCGATACGGGTTGTTCGGCTGCGCGCCGTGGGCAACGCGCGCAGCGACGCGACAGCGTAGGAAGCGAGCCCGCCGACGATGAGCGAGCCGACCACGAACATCACGATCGTGAGCAGGAGCACCGCGCCTTCGTCGCCGCGCCTCGACCTTCGCTGCCGGCGGTGTGTCGTCGTTCCGGTCGCGCTCATTCGGGCCTCGAGATGAAGGTGCACGACACGGCTTCGTTCGGACGGATGTCGAGGTCGATCCCTGCTTGTTCGCCAGAGGCGGGGCGCACGCGACTGGAGTCGAGGGTCACCCCGCCGCTCGCGCACTCGACCCGGTCGAACTGGAAGCCGGCGTTGGGTTGCTCGATGATCTGGACCGTCTTGGTGGCCTCGGCCGTTGCGAAGGTGTAGTCGAGCGTGAAGGCCACATCGGTGGCCGGCCGCAGCTCACGCGGCCCGAGCTCGGTCGAGAAGCTCCAGTTCTGGGACGGGTCCTCGAGGTTCCCGCCGATCTCGATCTTCTTCTGGATCGTCACCGTGCCGCCGCACTCCCCGGCGACCACGGCTTTGAGCACCCCACCGAGCTTGCTGAAGTCGCCGCCCGGCGGGATGAAGAAGTCGGCCGTCGCCGCGTTGCCCACGTCGGTGCCGCTCGTGCCGTTCCACACCGTCTGACCGACGACCGTCTTGAGTCGGGCGACCGAGGCCGGCCGCGTGGCGGCATCACCGACCAGGATTCCGATCACCCGGGCCTCGTTGGCCCTGGCGAGGTCGGCGGCGAGGAACGCCTGATTGGTGAGGTAGGCGTCCTTGGCCGTCTGGCTCATCGAGTTGTAGTTGCTCGGGTAGGTGCGGGCGCGGGTCGGATCTCCGTCAGTGACGAACACGATCAACTCCGGTTGGCTGGCGTGAAGCACCCCCGCGTTGGTTCGAGTGGCCCGCCACAGCGGATCTTCCCAGTTGGTGGACCCGCCGATGTTGAGGGCGTTCACTGCGTTCTTGGCGGTCGTGATCGCGCTCGTGCCAGGGGTCAGCACGCTGAAGTACGTGCCGTAGCTGTTCGGCGACACGGTCCCGGCGATGTCGGAGAACTTGAGGATGCTGATGTCGCTCGGCGTGCCGGTGAACGCGTCGATGAAACCGATCGCCGCCGTCTTCACGCCGACCGGACCACCCGTCTGCGTGGCGATCGAGCCCGAGACGTCGAGGATCAGCGTGACACGACCCCCACAACGACTCCGGACCGCCGATGGGTCCGACGCGCCGCCCGAGTAGTCGCTCGGGAGTTGGGTGTTGGACGCCAGGCCCGCTCCTCCCGTGGTGAAGGAGTTGCCCGATTTGAACGTGATCTGCATGTCGTCGCCGACCGGTCGGGCAACGGTCTGGTTGCGGACGCTCACCACGATGGCGTGGGCCGGAGTCTGGTCGGCGGTCCATTCGGCCGGCGGTGAGGCGAGCTGGTGCGCCACGACGTTGCGCACGAGCGCCCCGGCATCGTCAGGATCGCCCCACACGTAGCGAACGAGCTGCCACTGATCGCCCACCTTGGCGTAGCGGTACGAGGTGATGATCGTGACCGTGCCGCCGCTGCCCGGTTCTTGCCGTACGAGTGACAGCACGTTCGTCCCGGCCAGAGTCTGACCCGGGATCGGCTGATGGGTCGGATCGATGTTTCGCGAGACCGCCGAGGAGTAGTCGACCGGCAGGTAGGTCTGGAGGAAGGCGACGTCCTTGGACTCGGTGATGCGGTCCGACGTGGGACCGTTCGCACGGAGGATGACGATGATCGCCATTGCGAGCGCGCTCATCACGAAGCCGCTGATCATGACGCCGAGCACCATCTCGACGAGCGACATGCCGGCATCGTTGCGTCGACGCGGCCGGAGCCCTCGTCGAACGCGCTCAGCCGGCCAATGAATCGGGAATGACATTGTTCTTCACCACCTCGAGCTGACGGGAGTAGTCCCCGGCCGGGGTCGTGACCCGGAGTGTGATCTTCTGGACGGTCCGGGGTGAGGTCGAGTTGACGCCCGGATTGCAGCCGACGCCCGTCACGCTGTTCGACGAGCTCCACGGGTCGGGTCCCGTGACGGCGGGGTCGAAGTACTCGACGCTCAGGATCGACACGGTCGACGCCGGCCAGCCGACGGAGCCGGCCGCGGCCTGGGCGACGTCCGCGTAGCTGCCGGTGCCGCTCGCGGCCGGGCACGGGTTGTAGGCCCACCCCGACACCCGATCAGCGGCGCTGTTGAGCACGGCCTCGACCCGAGCTTGGTTCGCATTGATCGTCGAGGTGCGCACGACGGTGAAGAGCCCACCCATGATGACCGTGCCCGACAGCGCCATGAGCACCGTGGCCGTCGTCACCTCGAGCAGCGAGAATCCGGCATCGTCACGAGGCCGGTTCCGCGCCCGGTGCGCTCGCCATCGAGTACGAACGCTCGTCACTTCACACCACCGAGCACTCCGTACATCGCTTGCACGAGGGCGATCGCGACGAAGCCGACCACGCCACCGACGAACATGATCATCGCCGGTTCGAACATGCCGACGAACCGTTTGACCTTGACGTCGAGCTCACGGTCGAAGTAGATCGCTGCCGTCTCCAGCTGGACGTCGAGCGTGCCGGTCTCCTCACCGACCCGGAACATCTGCTTCGCCGCGCCGGGGAACAGGTCGGTTTCGCTGAGCGGGCCGGAGAAGCCGCCGCCCTCCATCATCGTCTGGCGGCTCGCCTCGAGCCGGGTGGCGAACACGATGTTGCTGGTGGACTCGGTCGTGACGCGCATGGCCTCCGGCAGCGGCACCCCTGCGCCGATCATGGCCGACAGCACCCGGCAGAACCGTTCCAGGATCGAGTAGTGCACGATCCCTTTCACCACCGGGATCTTCAGCACCAAGCGGTCGCGGTGCGGCTTTCCACGCGCCGACATGAGGAACATGACACCGAGCGCCAATCCGACCATCCCCGTGACGGGGATGTACCAGAGGTCGGTGAACAGGCTGGCGAACGCCAGCAGCATGCGGGTGGCGATCGGCAGGTCGGCGTTCAGCTCTTGGAACAGGTCCTTGAACTTCGGGAGCACGAACCCGGCCAGGATGGCGACGGTGCCGAGCGACATCAGCACGACCACCGACGGGTACATGAGCGCCGCCATGATCCGCGACTTCGCCTGGAGATCACGATCGATGTAGCTCGCCAACTTGTCGAGGGTCTCGTCGAGGTTGCCGGTCAGCTCGGCCGACTCCAGGACACCGAGGTAGAAGGGCGGGAACGCCTCGGGGTGCGCCTTGGCGGCCGCCGAGAACGTAGAGCCCTGCCGAAGCTGATCGGTCATGCTCACGATGACCTTGCGCAGCACCCGGTCCTGGGCCTCCTCGGCGATGGTGTCGAGCGAGTCGAGGATGGGGATGCCCGCCTTCACGAACACCGAGAGCTGACGGCTGAAGTGCATCAGCTCTTTCTTCTTCAGCTTCTCCGTCGTGAGCTCGAGGTCGAGCCGGCCGCGGTGTTCCTCGATCCGGATCGGGACGAGGTCCTTGTCCTTCAGGATCGTGCGGATCACGCCGACGGTGTCGCCCTTGGCGATGCCTTCGACCGTGGCGCCCGAGGCGTCGATGGCTGCGTACTTGAACTTCGGCATGCCTGCTCCTAGCTCCCGAACAACGTGCGGACGACTTCCGCGATGGTGGTGACGTCTTGATCGACGAGCGACAGCGCTTCCATGGCGAGGGTGCGCATGCCTTGGGCCACCGCGAGCTTGCGGAGCTCGTCCTGGGTGGCCCAACCGACGATCAGACGTCGCAGCTCGGGCGTGATGCGCAGCAGCTCGTAGATGCCCTGACGGTCCCGGTACCCGGTCCCGGCGCAGAGCTCGCATCCGGCACCCTGGAAGAACTGGGACTTCGGGAACCCGCCATGGCGTTCGTAGAACGCCAGCTCCTCGGTCGTGGGGGTGTAGGGCTCCTTGCACGTCACGCAGATCTTGCGGAGGAGCCGCTGACCGACCACGCCGATCACCGCCGACGCGATGAGGAACGACTCGATGCCCATGTCGAGGAACCGGTGCAGGGCGGCAACCGCATCGGTGCCGTGCACCGATGACACGACGAAGTGACCGGTGAGCGCAGACTGGATGGCGATTCGGGCGGTGTCGATGTCGCGGATCTCGCCGACGAGCATCACGTCGGGGTCCTGGCGCAACATCGCCTTCAACCCGGTGGCGAACGTGACGCCGGCGCCCTCGTTCGTCTGCACCTGGTTGATGCCGGGGAAGATGTACTCGACCGGGTCCTCGATCGTGACGATGTTCTTGCCGTCCGAGTTGATCTCGAGCAACGTGGCGTACAGCGTCGTGGTCTTGCCCGCCCCGGTCGGGCCGGCGCACAGGACCATGCCGAACGGCGAGTGGACCAGACGCGAGTAGTCGTCGTAGGTGTCCCGGGGGAAGCCGAGTTGCGACAGACCGATCAGCGACCGGCTCTTGTCGAGCAGCCGGAGGACGACTTTCTCACCGAAGACCGTCGAGACCGACGCGACGCGCACGTCGACCGGCTTGCCGTCGATCACCGTGGAGAACTGGCCGTCCTGCGGACGACGTCGCTCGACGATGTTCATCCCGCTCATGATCTTGAGCCGGCTGACGAGCGGGAGATGGATACCGATCGGGAGGGAGAACGACTCGACGAGCGTGCCGTCGATGCGGAACCGGATGCGGAGCCGCTCGTCCATCGGCTCGATGTGCACGTCGGACGTGCGATCACGCATCGCCTGGGCGACGATCTGATTGACGACCTGCACGACGGGAGCGTTTTCCGACATCGTGTCGTCGAGCGCCGTGGTGGCCGCAGCGGCGGCCGCGCGCTGTTCGTTGGTGTGCTCGAACTGCTTCAGCAACCCGCCGATGGAGTCGTTGCGCTCGGCCGACTGCTGCGAGGCATCGGGAGCGAACGCGGAACCGGCGGCGCCGGGCGTCGGGCGGGTCGCGATCTGGGTCGGGGCCGACAGCTGGCCGGGAGCGGGCATCGGGCCCAGGGCCGACAGCTGGCCGGGAGCGGGCATCGGGCCCGGAGCCGACAGCTGGCCGGGAGCGGGCATCGGGCCCGGAGCCGGGAGCGGCCCGGCCGCGCCCGGCGGGCCGAAACCTCCCGAGGGAGGTGCCGGCGGGACGGTGAGCGTCGGCGCCGGCGGATTTTCGGTCTTGGTGGATCGGAAGCGTGCCATCAGTCCCTCACGGTTCAGCGGCCGCCGACCGGCGGGTCGGGAAGCTGGGTACGGATCTGGTCGAGATCGGCGCGGGTCGCGAACCGATCGGGGTCGAGCTCGGTGATGCCGCGCTCCATCTCTTCGATGCGGTCGAGCAGCAGCTGACGATCGACACCGGCCTCGTTGCCGATGACGTCTTCCAGCTCGGCCAAACGGCCTTCGGCATCGTTGGATCGCCGGTCGACTTCGGCCTGCAGCCGGAGGAAGTCGGACCGGGTCTCGCCGGTGGTGGCGATGGTCCGGTCGACGTCGTCGCGGATCCCGTCGAGCGCGGCGAGCTGATCGCGCACCCCGGTCAACTCGCCGGAGGAGCGGGCGGAGAACGCCGCGAACGTCTGCTCGATGTTGGCGATGGCCGCACCGTGACGAACGGTCAGCTCGGCAGCCGCTTCGACGGCAGGGAACCGGGACGCCAACTCGTCGACCTGGGCTCGCAGCCCATCCATCTCGGTGGCCACTCGGCTCTCCATGCTCTTCACCCGGTGCTCGATGCGGGGAATCTGCTGAAAGCCGAACGTGACCTGGTCGGTGAGCGCGTCGAGGCGTTCCAGGACGGCCGCGAGCTCATTGCCCATCTGCTGCTGGGCCTCGGCGAACACGGTCTCGGCGGCCGAGAACTGGGTCTGGCGGTCGACCACCTGCTGCTGGCCGGCCTCGAGCCGAGCGGTGGCCGTGGTCACCTCACCGAGCCGGCGTTCGACCGTGGCGGTGCGGGCATCGAGCTGATCGGTCTGGTCGAGGAAGTGAGCGGTGATCGATTCCACGACCGACCGATGCACGTGGTCGCCCGACCCGATCGAGGTGAGCTCGGCCCGCGTGTCGGAGGGCGGCTTGGAGGTGGCCTGCTCGTCGAGTTGGCGTTCGAGAGCCTCGAGTTTGACCACCAGCTCCATGAAGCCGGATTGGACCCGGTCCTCGAGATCTGTCGACGCCGGCTCGCCGCTCAGCTCTGCGGTCCGCAGCCGGGTGTCGAGCCGGGCGAGCTCGCCGGCGTACTGGGCGTGGAGATCGGCGAGCAGGCCCTGGGTCGTCGCTTCGTGGTGAGCGACGCGAGCTTCCAGCCGAGCGACGGGATCATCGACCCCCTGGAGGACAGGCGGAGCGGCGCGGCGGGTCCGCGGCCGTTCGAGCACCGGCTGGAGGCCAGGCCCCGCTTCCGCCCGACGGGGCACCCGCGCGACCGTTGGATCCGAGTCGAGCACGTAGTCGGCAACGAGGGCCGCAGCTCGGGCATCGATCGAGCCGGCCGCCAAGCGCGCGGCGGGCATTGGTGCCAGAGCGGCGGCAGCCACAGGCTCAGGAGCGGGCGCGGGCGCAGGAGCGGCAGCAGGAACAGGCGCAGGAGCGGCAGCAGGAACAGGCGCCGGAGCAGGCGCCGGAGCGGGAACAGCCGCAGGAGCGGGAGCGGGAGCCTGGAGCTTGGGCTGGTGAGGCGTGTGCGGCTTGGGAGCGGGGCGTGGGGGTCGCGGCGCCGTCGGGACCACGGTGGATACGGGCGGCGGGGCCGGGGCAGAGGCCGCAGCGGAAGCAGGGGAAGGTGCGCAAGCAGGGGAAGGTGCGGATGGGGGTTCCGGAGCAGGAGCAGGGGCCGGACCAGGAGACGGAGACGGCGCAGATGGCCCGGCGTCGAGCGACGGGCGCGCCGTGACGGTCGTTCGGGGCTCGGGTCGGGAACGTCGAGTCGCAGACGGCTGGCTCGCCGGGGTCGGCGAATCGACGACGTCGATGGGCGAGGTCACCTCGATCTCCGGGGCAACCGCGGCCGCAGCCGCCTCGTTCAGACCGACCGGATCGACGTTGACGACCATCATCGAGCCGGAGAACCGGCTGAGATCATCGACGTCGTCGGCCGGCTGTTCGTCGAGCTCGGGCTGGTCAGGGGCGCCGTCGGGAAGGTCGCGCCAAGCCCTCCAATCGTCCTCGGGGCCGATGGCGAGTCGCGACGAGTGAGCCGGCCCACGCGTCCGCTTCGTCCCGCCGTTGCCCTTCGCGCTCACCGTCACCCACTCCCGAGTCCGTTGCTGCCTGGTGCTCCCGCCGACGACCATGTGGGGGCACCGGTCCGGCCGGACCGCCTCGACGAGAAGCTGACCCCTTCGACCCATCTGGGTGTCCTGTTCACCACCACGCGTGGCAAGGACGCCTTCGCATCCCACCGACCGCACTCAGTCGGTGCCCGAACGCGCCGCTCCCCCGGCGTGGAGCCGGGGGAGCGAGTCGTGTGGTGTTCGGTTCCGAGCGGCAGCGGCCGCCGGGGTCAGACCGTCTTGAGCAGGATCGCGTCACCTTGGCCGCCGCCGCCACAGAGTGCCGCCGCACCAACGCCGCCGCCGCGGCGGCGAAGTTCGTGGAGGATGGTGAGCGCCAGGCGGTTGCCGCTCATCCCGATCGGGTGCCCGAGGGCAATTGCGCCTCCGTTGACGTTCACGATCTCGTCGGTGATGCCGAGCTCCCGCATCGAGGCGATGCCGACGGCCGCGAACGCCTCGTTCAGCTCGAACAGGTCGACATCGCCGACTTTCATGCCGACTCGATCGAGCGCCTTGAGGATCGATCGGCTCGGCTGGTGCAGCAACGAGGCGTTGTCGGGACCCGCCACCATGCCGTAGCCCATGACCTCGCCCAGCGGGGTCACCCCACGCGCCTCGGCGGCCCGCTTCGACATCACCACGAGGGCAGAACCGCCGTCGCTGATCTGCGACACGTTGGCGGCGGTGATCGTGCCCTCTTTGTCGAAAGCCGGCTTGAGCGAGCCCAAAGTCTCCATCGTGGTGTTGGCTCGGACTCCCTCGTCGTCACGCACGACGACGGGGTCGCCCTTGCGCTGCGGGATCGACACGGGGACGATTTCTTCGGCGAGCTTGCCCGATTCGATGGCGGCCGCGGCCCGCAGGTTCGACTTCATGGCTGCGTCGTCCTGCTCGGTGCGGGAGATCCCGCCGGCCGTGTAGCGGTCGGTGCCGAGCCCCATCAAGCAGGCGTCGAAGGCGCACCACAGCCCGTCTTTGATGATGGCGTCGGCGAGTTCGGTGTTCCCGTACCGAAAACCACCACGGGCACCGGCGGCGAGGTACGGGGCGTTGGTCATCGACTCCATTCCCCCCGCCACCACGATGTCGGCCTCGCCCGCGGCGATCATCTGATCGGCGAGGTAGATGGCGTTCAGCCCGCTGAGGCAGACCTTGTTGATGTTCACGGCCGGAACGCTCATCGGGATCCCGGCTTTGACCGCAGCCTGGCGGCTCGGCACCTGACCCTGCCCGGCCATCAGCACCTGGCCCATGATCACGTGCTCGACCTCGTCGGGGCGCACGCCGGCGCGCTCCAGGGCCGCCGCGATCGCCAATCCGCCCAGGTCGGCTGCGCTGAAGCCCGCCAGCGCCCCGCTCATCTTCCCGATCGGCGTGCGAGCGCCGGCGACGATGTAGGAACCAGCCATTGGTCTCTCCCTCCCGTGTGGTGACGCGGACGGTAGCCGCGCTTTGAGCCTCGTAGCTACCCGCCGGTAACGTCCGGTCATGCAGCACATCCTCGATGCCATCCAGGCCGGTGCCTCCGGCGAGGAGCTCGCCGCCCTGCCACTGCCGGAGAGCTACCGCGCCGTGTTCGTCCGGCGTGAGGACGTCGGAATGTTCGAGGGAGTCGCGTCCGCCGACAAGGACCCGCGGCGCAGCCTCCACGTGGGAGAGGTGGCTCGTCCGGAGCTCGCTCCCGACGAGTGCTACGTCGCCGTGATGGCGAGTTCGATCAACTTCAACACCGTGTGGACGTCGATCTTCGAGCCGGTCTCGACATTCGGTTTCCTCGATCGCCTGGCCAAGGAGAGCGTGTGGGGCAAGCGCCACCAGCGCGACGAGCACATCGTGGGCTCCGACGCCTCGGGGGTGGTGCTCCAGGTGGGTACCGCCGTGCGCAACTGGAAACCGGGGGACCGGGTCACGGTCCACTGCAACTTCGTCGATGACCAGGACCACACCGCCCACGACGACTCGATGCACGCCGCCAACCAGCGGATCTGGGGTTTCGAGTCGAACTTCGGCGGCCTCGCGGATCTCACGGTCGTGAAGGCGAACCAGCTGATGCCCAAGCCCACCCACCTCACGTGGGAAGAGTCGGCGGTCAACGCACTGTGCAACTCGACCAGCTACCGGATGATCGTCTCCCGGAACGGCGCCCGCATGAAGCAGGGCGACACGGTGCTGATCTGGGGCGCCACGGGCGGGATCGGCGGGTATGCCACCCAGTACGTCCTCAACGGCGGTGGAACACCGATCTGCATCGTGTCGTCGCCCGAGAAGGCGGCGCTGCTCGACGAGCTCGGCGTCGAGGCGATCATCGACCGGCGGGTCGAGAACTACCGGTTCTGGTCCGACGAACACACCCAGGACGAGTCGGAGTGGCGGCGCTTCGGCAAGAAGGTGCGTTCCTTCGGGGGCGACGACCCCGACATCGTGTTCGAGCACGTCGGGCGCCAGACGATGGGGGCATCGATCTTCGTCTGCAAGCGGGGCGGCACCGTGGTGACGTGCGCGGCGACGTCGGGCTACATGGTCGAGTTCGACAACCGGCACTTCTGGATGAAGCTGAAGACACTCAAAGCCAGCCACTTCGCCAACTACGCCGAGGCGTGGAACGCCAACCGACTGATCGACCAGGGCAGGATCCAGCCGCTGCTCTCGGGGGTCTATCCGCTCGAACGCGTCGGCGAGGCCGCACTCAAGATCCACCGCAACGAGCACGAGGGCAAGCTCGGCATCCTGTGCCTCGCCCCGGCCGAAGGCCTCGGGATCGACGACCCCGAGAAACGTGACCGCATCGGCGAGGACAAGATCACCCTGTTCCGGCGCCACGGCTGATCGTCTTGACCGCCGACCAGGTGCCCCGCCAGGCCGATACGGCGATGTACGAGGCGAAGCGGCAGGGTGGGGCCACGTACCGGGTGTTCGGCGGGGTGCCGCCCCCACCCGCCCGCGTCGCCTGACCGAGGCGCTGAACGATCTGGCACCATAGGGGCATGATCCTGACCGAGATCGACCACATCGCCATCGCTGTCAAGGACCTCGATGCCGCGATCGGCTACTACCGCGAAGCGTTCGGCGCCGAGGTCCACCATCGAGAGATCGTCGAGAGCGATGGGGTGGAGGAAGCGCTCGTGAAGGTGGCCGACAGCTACATCCAGCTGACGGCGGCAACTCGGCCCGACTCCCCGATCGCCAAGTCGATCGAGAAGCGCGGTGAGGGGCTGCACCACGTGGGCTACCGGGTCGACGATTGCGCGGCCGCCCTCGCTGCAATGGTGGCCGCCGGCGCGACACCGATCGACGCGGCGCCGCGCCCCGGCAGCCGCGGCACCACCGTGGCCTTCATCCACCCGAAGGGCTCCTTCGGCACCCTGATCGAGCTCGTGCAGGAGAACCCCGGCGCCGGCCACTGAACCCCCCTCTTGACCGGTGCCCTTGCCGTCGTGCGATACTCCTAACGAACGACCGTTAGGGATGCGGTCGGCCGGGGGAAGAGGGGACAACCATGGAACTCGTCGACGCCATGCGTTCGCAGCACGCGTGCCGGTACTACAAGCCGGATGCCGTGCCCGAGCAGGTGTTCTACCAGGCGGTCGAGGCGGCGCGCTTCGGCCCGCAGGGCGGCAACCGTCAGCCCGTGCGCTTCCTGATCGTCACCGATCCGGCCAAGAAGCAGCAGCTCGCGGAGTGGTACCTGGTGCCGTGGAAGGCGTACTTCGCCCAGGCCTCCAGCACTGGTGACGCGATCGCGGCAGAGAGCGGTGACGTCAAGGCCACCCATATCGCGATGACCAATCCGGAGAAGTCGCTCGCCGATGCCGACCACTTCGCCGAGCACTACGGAGAACACCCGGCGATCATCGTCGTGCTCGCCGAAATCGCCGAGACCCATCCGACCGACACCGACCTCGGTCGCCTGAGCATCGTCGGTGGGGCGTCGGTCTACCCGGCTGCTCAGAACCTCTGCCTCGCCTTGCGCGATCAGGGTGTGGCCACCACGCTCACCACCCTGCTGTGCATGTACGAGCCGCAGATCAAAGAGCTGCTCGGCATCCCCGATGAGCTGTCGACCGCCGCATTCATCGTGGCCGGCTATCCCGCCAAGCCCTTCCCCACAAGGCTCTTCCGGCGTCCGGTCGAGGAGATCGCCTTCCTCGACAGCTTCGACCGGCCGCTCTCACCGGGATGACGGTTGCCCCGGACCCTTCGGTACCGAAGGGATGGACGACGGTGTCGGGCATCCCGCTCAAGGCCAGCTACGAGTTCGCTGACGTGCCCGAGCACGCGCGCACGCTGTCGCCGCCAGGGGCCGTGCCCTACGTTCGGGGTGCTCACGCCGAGGGTTACCGATCGAAGCCATGGCGCATCTTCCAGCTCTCGGGATTCGGGAACCCCGAGGACGAAGCGGAGCGAATCCGGCTTCTGCTCGCGACCGGCGGCACCGGCTTCATCATGGAGCACGACCGGATGACGGGCGACAACCTCTACGACGTCGATCACCCCGAGGTGGTCGCCCGACGAGAGGATGTCGGCATCTCCGGTGCGGTCATCATGTCGGTGCGCGATTGTGAGCTCGCGCTCGAAGGCATCGACCAGTCGGTCCACTACGCCCATGCCGGTGGCGGGGTGGCCCAGCATGCACCGTTCGCGATGGCCGCCTACTGGAACGTTGCGCTGCGTCGGGGTCTGCGCCTCGACCAGCTGAGCGGAACCGGCCAGGCCGACTTCTTCCTGACGTACATCGGCTGCCCTCCCCTTCATCAGATCCCGCCCCAGGCCGCGTTGAGGATCAACTGCGACATCGTCGAGTTCTGTCATCGCAACCTGCCTCGGTGGGTGCCGATCTCGATGGCTGGCTACAACGGCGCCGACAGCGGGCTCAACGCGTATCAGGAGCTCGCAGCGGTCTTCGCGTGCAACATCGCCCACCTCGACGAGGTGCGGCGCCGGGGCACCGTGCCGTTGGAAAGCCTGGCCTACGCGCTCGGCGGCGTGAGCTTCCGAATGGCGATGGACTTCTTCGAAGACATCTGCAAGATCCGGGCGGCGCGGCGCATGTGGCACGACATCCTGCGCGATCGCTACGGAATCACCGATGAGCGGGCCCTCCGGCTTCGCATCCACATCGTCACCGCCGGGTCGGCGATGACGTATCAGGAACCGATCAACAACGTGGTGCGTGGCACGGTGATGGGACTCTCGGCGGTGCTCGCCGGCGTGCAGTCGATGGGCATCTCCGCCTACGACGAAGCGCTGTCGGTGCCATCGGAACAGGCCCATCAGCAGTCCGTGCGGGCTCAGCAGATCCTGATGCACGAAACCAACCTCACCGCCGTCGTCGATCCGCTGGGGGGCAGCTACTACGTGGAGTCGCTCACCGCAGAGCTCGAAACGCGGGCGTACGCGTTCATGGACGAGATCGAGCAGGCCGGTGGTTTCGTCGCCGCGCTCGAGAGCGGCTTCCTGCACGGCGTGGCCTCCGACAACCAGGTGTCGCTCGAGCGCGCGATCACCGACGGAACACGCGGCATCGTCGGCGTCAACGTGCACCCGAGCGACCACGATCCCTTCGGCATCGACGGGTTCCAGGGATCGAGCGACGCGTGGGAACGAGGGATGGAACGCCTCGAGCGACTACGCGCCGAACGCGATTCCACGCGTGCCGAAGACGCGATCGCGGCACTCGAGGCGACCTGCCGCGGTGGAGGCAATGTGATGGAGTCAGTGATGGCAGCCGTGGGCGCCGAAGTCACGGTTGGCGAGGTCGGCGAGATCTTCCGCGAGGTCTTCGGATCGTGGAAGTTCCCGGTGAGCTTCTGATGGCCGCCGCGCCTCGGGTTCTCATGGCCAAGACCAGTCTCGACGGCCACTGGCGGGGCATCAACGTGGTGTCGCGTGCCCTACGCGACGGCGGGTTCGAGGTGATCCTCGTCGGCATGGTCACCGCCGAGACGATCGCTCGGGTCGCCGCCGACGAGGACGTCGACCTGATCGGGCTCCACGTCGGCGGGCGAGTCGAGGTCGTCGAACGGATCCTCGACACCCTCGCCGCCAACGGGGTGACCACCCCGGTGATCGCCGGCGGCACGATTCCGCACTACGCCGTGGACCGGCTCGAACGCCGCAACGTCGCCTGCTTCCCGCCCGGCTCGGGGCTCGACGACATCGTCGCGGTCGCCCGCCGACTCACCGGTTCCACTGCCACCCAGGAGGACGAGTGATGACCACGCCCACGGAGTCGATCGGCGAATCGGTCCGCCGAGCCACCTTCGGGGACCAGCTGCGCCGGCACGCCGCCCGGATCCCGGATCGACCCGCCATCGTGGCGCTCCACAGCCCACTCCACGAGCGCCGGGTGCTGACCTATCGCGAGCTCAACGAACGCGTGAACCGGATGGCGAACTCGCTGGCGGCGCGCGGCGTCGGGCTCGGCGATGTGGTGGCGACCATGGGCCGCAACACGCCAGAGTCGGTCGTGGCGTTCTGGGCGGCCGCCAAGCTGGGCGCGGCCGTCACGGGCGTGAACTACACGTTCACCAGCCGGGAGATCCACTACCAACTCGAGCACTCCGAGGCGAAGGCCATCGTGTGCGAAGACGCGTTCGTGGCGAAGATCGAGGCGCTCGACGAACCACTTCCCCACCTGACGGTGCGCGTCGTCAACGACGCCGACGCGAACACCGCGCCGGCCACGTGGGAGCGCTTCAGCACGTTGCTGGCCGAGGGCGACGCGTCCGAACCCGATGTCGATGTCGACGAGCTCACGCTCGGGATCATCCCGTACACGAGCGGCACCGAGGCCCTGCCGAAGGCCGTGGCCATCCCGCAGCGCAACTACTTCGTGTCGATGATCCCTTCCTACGTCACCGGCATCGGGCTGCTCGAAGACGATGTCTGGTACTACACGATGCCGTTCCACACGATCGCCGGCATGGGCATGCAGATCTGCCTCCTCGCGCTGGGGAACACGATCGTTCTGCCGTTCGCGGTCGATCCGGCAAAGGCCTTGGCCGCCCTCGTCGACGAACGGGTCACCATCGTCGGCCAGACGCCGACGTTCTACCTGCAGGTGATCCAGGCGCCCGGATTCGCCGAGGCCGATCTGACCCGCCTGCGCCGGGCGATCACGTACGGCGGCACCATGCCACGGGCCATGTTCGAGGGCTTCGCCAGCGCCGCGCCCGACATCCAATGGGTCACCCTGTGGTCGCAATCGGAGCTGACCCAGACGCCCACCATCGGCCGGTTCCGCTCGCTCGACGATGTGCCGGGCCACGACCCAGCCTGGATCGGGCGGCCAACCGCACAACTCGAGGTGCGCGTGATCGATGCCGAGGGCAACGACGCCGCCGAGGGCGAGCTGATCTGCCGCTCCCCCGGCGTCATGCGCGGGTACCACAAGAACCCCGAGAAGACCGCCGAGGTCCTGCGGGACGGGTGGCTCCACACGGGTGACATCGTGCGGATCGACCAGGCGGGGAACCTGTACTTCATGGACCGCCAGAAGGACATGATCAAGACGGGCGGCATGAACGTGTCCTCCGTCGAGGTCGAGCGCGTGCTGTACCAACATGCCTCGATCATGGAGGTTGCCGTGGTCGGCATTGCGGACGACTACTGGAGCCAGTTGGTGACGGCGTTCGTCGTTCCCCGGCCGGGAGCGAGCGTCGATCCCGAAGAGGTCCGGACCTTCTGCAAGGAACACCTGGCCGGGTACAAGGTGCCCAAGGTCGTCAACGTGGTGGCGGCGCTCCCCAAGGACACCCAGGGCAAGATCCTGAAGCGCGAGCTGCGCCGGACCGACGCACCGGCACCGTAGGTGTCCGAGCAGATTTTGGCGGCCGCCCTCACGGGCGACCGGAGATCACTGGCTCGGCTGCTCACGATCGTCGAGGCGGGCGGCCCCGCCTTCCAAGCCGTCGCCCCGGCGATCTTCGCCGCCTGCCGTGGCACCCGCACCGTCGGGCTCACCGGAGCACCGGGTGCTGGGAAGTCATCCCTCACCGATGCGCTCGTGACAGAACTTCGCGCCCGCGAGACCCGAGTGGCGGTGGTCGCGGTCGACCCGTCGTCGCCACTGAGCGGTGGGGCGATCCTCGGCGACCGCGTCCGGCTGCAGGAACGCCACGCCCTGGACGACGACGTGTACATGCGTTCCCTGGCCAGCCGCGGGCTGCTCGGCGGACTCTCCCTCGCCGTTCCGGCCGTCGTACGGACGCTCGACGCCACCGGGTGGCCGGTGGTGCTCATCGAGACCGTGGGGGTCGGGCAGTCGGAGATCGGTATCGCTGCCGCAGCCGACACGACGGTGGTGGTCGTGAATCCGGGCTGGGGCGACGAAGTGCAGGCCAGCAAGGCCGGTCTGCTGGAGATCGCCGATGTCCTGGTTGTCAACAAGGCGGATCGCCCCGCGGCCGACGCAACTGTGCGCGATCTCCAGCGAATGCTCCAGCTGGGCGGGGCGCGGCGCTGGACCCCGGTGGTCGTGAAGACGGTGGCGACCGATGGCTCCGGCGTCGCCGATCTCTGGGACGCGATCGAACGCCACCAGCGCCACCTCGAGTCGTCCGGAGAGTTGGGTCTCCGGCGAGCAGCGCGGCACCGAACCGAGACGCACGAGCGGGCGCAGTCCGCACTGACCGCCGCGCTGGCCTTCGCCGAACGATCGGGCGAGGGGGCCGAGCTGCTGGACGAGATCGTCGCCGGTCACCTCGATCCCGTGAGCGGCGGCGAACTCCTCGCTCGCATGGCAGGCATCCGGGCCGCATCGCGGACCGGGCCGGTGTGAGCGCTCAGTCCCCGCCGAGGATTCGCCGCACGGCGATGGCGACGTAGCTCTCGGCGACCTCTTCGATGCTGTTGCGACCGCTGAGCCGGAACCAGTCGTTCACGCTGTTCACCATGCCGAGCACCGCGAGCGTGGCGAGGTGAGGGTCGGGGCAGTCGAACTCGCCCTTGGCCTTGCCGTCGACCACCAACTGCTCCAAGGCGTCCTGATACGACCGGCGGATCTTTTGGATCTCGAGGTAGCGCTCGGGCGCCTCGTTGCGCAGCTCCTGCATCTCTCGTAACCCCACCGCCTCTTCCAGGCGGTGGTGGTGGAAGTAGATGACATGGGCGTGGATGACCTGGCGGAGCCGCGCCGCGTAGGTGGGCGCTGGGCTCAGATCGGCCAACTGCACCTCGATGAACGCTTGTGTGGAATCGAGGGCGATGGCGTAGAGCAGGTCGAGTTTCGACGGGAAGTAGTGGTACAGACTCGATCCACGAATGCCCACGGCGTCGGCGATGGCCCGCATCCCGACCGCGTGGAAGCCATGTTCGGCGAAGAGCTCGGTTGCTGCGAGGAGTACTTCGTCGCGACGCGAATTGGCCACTCGGCCCACCTTCTCGAGATGCCTGAAGTCTGCACTGTACCGTCCTCGATTGACGGTCGTTCGAACGTTCGTTAGGGTGACTTCAACCGCCCTGAGGGGCTGGTGACGGCGAATCGTTGGGGTGCGCCGGTCATCGCAAGGGGGAAGCTGAGAATGGCGCTCATTCACCGACGTCGTGGTCATACGAGGGGTCTGTTGGGTCTGCTCTGCGCGAGCGCACTTGTCGTCGCCGCATGCGGTTCCGACGACGATTCGGCCGGCACCGACACCGAGACGACGGCGGCTCCGGCCGCCCCCGCCGACGAGTCCACCGACACCGCAGCCGGCACCGATGAAGGTGGCGATGCGATCCTCGCCGAGGCCCAGCGCATCAGCGAGCTGGCCAAGGCGGGTCTCGTCCACGCTTCCGCCGATTCCGACGTGGCGGCCGCCGACATCGTCGCCCAGACCGGATGGCTCGGTCCGGAGACCACGCCGGCCCCGCCGGCTGACGTGAACCTGCAGATCATCATCTGCGCACCCGGCACGGCGTGCGAGACCGCAGCCAACTACGCCGTCGAAGCGGCGACCGCCATCGGGTGGACCGCCGAAGTGGTGCCCGGCGCCGGCACACCCGAGAGCTTCACCCAGGCGTTCGACACCGCGTTGTCGAAGAGCCCTGACGTGATCATGACGATGGCGATCCCCGACGTGCTGGTGGGCGCCTCGCTCGCCAAGGCCAAGGACCAAGGGGTCGTCACCCTCTCGGTCGCTGACGCCCCGAACGCCTCGGGCAGTGACGCCTACGACGCCTACATCTCGTATCGCATGCCACTGATGCATCAGGTCAACGCCTACAACATCATCGCCGAGAGCAACGGTGCGGCCAACGTGATCCTGATCAACGATTCCGCCTTCCCGAACCTGGTCGAGAGCAACGCGCAGTTCCAGAAAGTGATGGCCGAGTGTTCGGGATGCGCCGTGCAACTCGTCGATTGGCAGATCACCGACGCCCTCGACCCGGTGAAGGCCGACAGCGCGATCACCGCCGCCCTGCAGTCGAACCCGGATGCCACCCACCTGGTGGTGCCGTACTCCATCGGCATGAGTTCGGTGGTCGAAGCGGTCCGCAAGGCGGGCAAGACCGACTCGGTCAAGGTGGTCAGCAAGGACGGCGACCAGATCGGTCTGCAGGCCGTGGCCAGTGGTGGCAGCTCGGCCAACGCCGGGGTGTCCCTCGAGTGGGTCGCCTACGCGGGGGTCGACGAAGCGATCCGAGGCGTGACCGGCAGCGACTACACACCATCGGAATCGCTCGGGCTCGGCGTGCATCTGTTCACGCCCGAGAACACCCCGGCGGACGGGATGGCCGACTACACCCCGTATCTCGACTTCAAGGCGAAGTACCTGGAGCTGTGGGGCGTGAGCTGAATCCCCCGGCTGCGCCGCTCATGGCGAGCACGCCTGCGCTCGCGGTCCGCCAACTCCGCAAGGTGTACGGCGGAACCGTGGCGTTGGCCGACATCGAACTCGACGTGCAGGCCGGGGAGATCCACGGCCTGCTCGGCGAGAACGGTGCCGGCAAGTCCACGCTCGTCCGATTGTTGGCCGGGGTGGAAGCAGCCGACGGGGGCTCGTTGTCGTACTTCGGCGGCGAGCTCCCGTCGAGGTTCTCGCCGGAGACCGTGGCCGAGTACGGCGTCGTGTTCATCCATCAGAACCTCGGCCTCATCGACGACCTCTCGGTTGCCGAGAACATCGCGTTGGCGTCGGGGTACGCGCGTCGCGGCCCGTTCATCGACTGGCGGGGCACCCGGCGACGGGCGCTCGCCGCGCTCGCCAAGATGGGAGTGCAGATCGATCCGGACGCCCGGGTGGGCGATCTGCCGGTGGCTCTTCGATCGATCACCGCCATCGCTCGGGCATTGATGCGCGATGTACGCCTCCTGGTGCTCGACGAGCCGACGGCAACGTTGGGAAAGCACGAAGTCGAGACGCTCTTCACCATCCTGCGCCGGCTCCGGGATCAAGGGGTGGCGATCATCTTGATCACCCATCGGCTCGACGAGGTCCTCGCCGTCACCGACCGGGTCACCGTGTTACGCGACGGCCGGGTCATCGGCGTGTGCGACTCGGCTGATGCAACCGAGCGTGATCTGGTACGCATGATCATCGGCACCGATCTGCCGCCGCGACCCGAGCGCTCGGCCCGGATCGGCGACCCAGTGATCACGTTCCGCGAGGTGTACGGCGGTGGCGTCGGGCCGCTGACGTTCTCGGCGCTCAGCGGCGAGGTGGTCGGCATCACCGGGCTCAGCGGCGCCGGCCACACCATGATCCCGCAACTGTTGTTCGGCCTGGAACCGCTGCGGAGTGGCGGCCTGGTGCTCGACGGAGCGCCGTTCGCACCTTCGTCACCCGCCGACGCGACCCGTCGAGGGCTGTCACTCGTGCCAGCTGACCGAAACGGCGCAGGTGCGGTGCCCGCGATGGACCTTCGGGAGAACCTCAACCTGAATCCACGTGACCGGTGGTCGCACGCGTTGCGTCGGGCGCCCGAGGAGCAGGCGGCGAACGTGTTGCTCCGGGAGTTCGATGTGCGCCCGCCGATTCCTGCCGCAGAGTTCTCGACGTTGAGTGGGGGTAACGCCCAGAAGGTGGTGCTGGCCCGCTGCCTGTCGTCCTCACCCCGGCTGCTGGTGCTCGAGGAGCCCACCGCAGCCGTTGACGTTGGGGCGCGTGCCGAGATCCATCAACGCATCCGCCGCATCGCAGAGGCCGGACCAGCAGTGATCGTGGTGAGCTCCGATCTCGAGGAGATCGAGCAGGTCTGCGATCGAGCGATCGTGATGGAGCGTGGAGCAGTTCGAGGAGTTCTGGAAGGATCGTCGGTGACCGCGTCGTCCCTGTTACAAGCCGCCTATGGAGTGTCGAACGATGACTGACGTCGTCGCTTCGGGTACCGCAGCTCTCACCGAGCCGCCCCACCAACGCCAGCGGGACGGCGTGTTCGGCATCTTGGGGAAGTACGGCTTGTTGTTCCTGGCCGCCACGTTGCTGATCGTGTTCTCGGTGGCCCGACCCGACAGCTTTGCCACGACCGACAACTACCGATCGATTCTGGACAACCAGACGATCGTGGTCCTCCTGGCCTTCGCCGCCATGATTCCGTTGATCGTGGGGCGGTTCGACCTGTCGGTGGCCGCGGTGCTGTCCATCAGCCATGTGCTCGCCGTCGGGCTCATCGTGAAGCAAGGCTGGTCGCCCGCGGCCGCCATCGCCGCGACGTTGGTCGCCGCGCTCGCGATCGGTCTGGTGAACGGGATCATCGTGGTGGGTCTCCAAGTCGACGCCTTCGTGGCGACGCTTGGCTCGAGCAGTGTGGTGGCCGGCATCGCGCTCGCCTACACCGACGGCCAGACGATCTTCGGCGACGTGCCTGCGAGCTTCACCGACCTTGCTCGCGGCCAGTTGGCCGGTGTGCCGCAACCGGTGATCCTGGTGGTGGTCGTCGCCCTGGTACTCGGTCTCGTGCTGGGTCTGCTCCCGGTCGGGCGGCGGATGTACGCAACCGGGGGCAACGAGCGAGCGGCGCGCCTCACCGGCATCGGAACGAACCGGTACGTGATCGGAGCGTTCGTCAGTTCGGCCTTTCTGGCTGGACTGGCCGGCGTGGTGCTCGGCTCCCGGTTGGGGACGGCGTCCCCCTCCACAGGCGGTTCGCTCCTGCTCCCTGCCTTCGCGGGGGCCTTCCTCGGCGCAACCACGGTTCGACCTGGCCGCTTCAACGTCGCCGGAACGATCATCGCCGTGTACACGCTCGCCATCGCCGTCGCTGGGCTCCAGCAGTTGGGTGCTCCGGTGTGGTTCGAGCCGGTGTTCAACGGCTCTGCCCTCGTGCTCGCGGTGGCCTCGTCGCAGTGGGCCCTGCGTCATCGCCGCCAACGGGCGAAGAACAAGGAGATGGCGGCGCTCGATTCGGCCCAAGCCACTGGTGGCTGAATGCGCGTGACCACGAGCGGGACGCAACCAACAGTGCTCGTCGAGCGGCGCGGGGCGACCGCTGTGCTCACCCTCAACCGACCGCACGCGGCCAACGCGATCAACGCGGCGATGTTCGACGAACTGGCTGCGGCCGAGCGGGCCCTCGCTGCCGACGGTGAGGTGCGGGCCGTGGTGGTCACGGGCGCCGGACGCCACTTCTGCGGCGGGGTCGATCTCTCAGCGGCCATGACCGAATCGCCCTGGAAGCCTGGCGTACGGCTCGGCTTCGACCTGATCCCGCAGCCGATCGTCGCCGCCATCAACGGCGCAGCGATGGGCGGTGGGTGCGAACAGGCGTTGGCATGCGACTTCCGGATCATGGCCTCGACCGCGACCATCGGATTGCCCGAGGTGCAGTTCGGTGAGCTTCCCCTCGGTGGGGGCACCGCCCGACTCGCCCGGATCGTCGGCGTGTCGGTCGCGAAGCGGATGATCATGCTCGGCGAACCGCTCGATGCCAGCTCCGCGCTCGCCTGCGGGTTGGTCGATCAGGTGGTGGAACCCGACGAGGTGCTCCCCGCTGCGCTCGCCTTGGCCGACCGACTCGCCGAGCTCGCGCCGTACGCCGTGCAACTGGCCAAGCGTCTGATCGACCGATCGGTGGAGACCGATCTCGCCGCCGCCCTCGCCGCCGAACGCCAGATGGTTCCGTCGATGGCCACGAGGGAGCAGCGGGCCGAAGCCCGCCGACGTGCAGCGGAACGCTCAGCGGTGTACGCCCGGTTGTTCAAGCCCGACCCGTGACATCGGGGCGAGGCCGCCGTCGTCAGGCGACGAGGGGTCGCCCGACTTCGGTGCCGTCCGGGCGGTACGTGTGCCAGAGGCCGTGTTGGTCGCGCACGGTTCGGTAGCCCTGGTTCTTGAATCGGTTGTGGCGTCCGCACATCAAGTCGCCGTTGTCGGGGTTGGTTCTGCCGCCTTTGGAGTGGGCGTGGGCGTGATCGCCCTGGGTGCGGCGGGCCGGGACGGTACATCCGGGCCAGGTGCAGCATCGGTCTTGGAGGAGCAACGCAGTGCGTGCGGCGCCGGTGAAGCGGCGCTTGCGCCCGAGATCGATGACGGTGGAGGCGGCGCCGAAGACGACGCGGCGGACTTCGCCGATGATGCTGGCCGCGACGACTTCGGTGGGGTCGAGGCGGGTGCCGTCGGCGGTTTCGCAGCGGTACGAGCGGTAGGTGGCGGGGTCTCGCCGTTCGGTGGGGGCTCCGGCGATGCGGCGCAGCTCGGTTTCGTAGGTGTCTTTGTCGATCATGATGTTGACCACGACGTTGACGGTGCCGCCCATTCCTCCCGCGGCGGCCGCTCGGAAGATGGCCATCAACGCGTCGGCGCGGCGTTGGCTGTCGGTGCGGGCGAGCACGCCGGTGGGGCCGGCGGCTTCGAGATCGGCCGCGAACTCGGCATCGCAGAACGCTTCGAAGATCTCACGCATCTCCGCACCCTGCATGGTGCCCAGGTTGGCGGCGAGCAATGTTTCGTCGCCGACGTCGGTGAGGCGGGCGCTGCGCATGCGGTGGGAGTCGCCGTGGCGGCGATGGGCGCCGTCGGCGTCGGCCAGTTCGGTCCAGCCGCGGATGCGTCCGTTGAACTCTTGGAATCGCAGGGCGAGGGCATCTTCGAGCAGCAGGCCCTCCGAACCCGGTAGCTGGGCGGTGACGCGTGGGTTGGCGTGGGCTCGGGCGAATGCTCGGACTTGGCAGGATCCCAACTCGCCGGCGGTGAAGGCGTCGTGGACGGCCGGGAGGGCAGTGAGGGCGCGGGCCATGCGAGCGCGTGCGGTTGCTTCGCCGGGGGACCAGTTCGTGACGGCCAATGCCCACGAACGCACGTTGAGGTGGCCGTCCTCACCGTAGGAGCCGTCTCGTTCGACGGTGTTCATCACGGCCGCGATCTGGGCGTCGAGTTGGCGGCGTTGTCGTTCCAACTCGAACAAGCGTCGCTCCGCGGCCCGGCCGGGTGTTTCACCGGCGACTTTCTCGGATCTCTCGCTCGAACACATGTTCGACATTGTTGTCGATCGAGGGCCTGAAAGGGTCTTGGTGGGGTTAAGAATTCCGTCCCGGCGTCACCCCACCGAAGCGGATCCGCACGGAGTGCAGTCGGACTGAGTGCTCCGCCCACGGGCCCTGTTCGAGGGTTTCTCGCAGTTCAGGGCTCAGGCGAGTCGGCGCCCCGCGAAGGCGGCGCAGCGGTCGGCGATCGGGCGATCGTCGGGGCACGGTTGTTCCTGGCCGAACGGCTTGCCCTCACCGCGCAGCGCCGGCGACAGGAATGGCGCCGTACCCGCGTACACGGCCTCGCCGACGTCTCGGTCGAGGTTGGTGTCGGACCCGATCGCAGTCGCGAGGTCCCAGGCGTGGGTGTACACATCGCCGGCGCGGATGACCGCGAACACGGCGCCGGGCAGCGTGCCGAACGGCAGCTCGAACAGACGGGTCATGCCGTCGGCCGCGTCGAAGACCGCCTGCCGCGCCGGCGGCGGACGCGGCGTGGGCGGCGCCGCGATCGTCGGGCAGCGCCGGCGGCTCGCCGCCCCGGAGCCCGATCACCCACCGGTTGCCGTCGTTGATGTGGCCGATCAAGGTGGCGACGTCCCAGCCCGGACACGGGGTTGGTTTGGCGAGGTCGGCGTCGGCCACCTTCGAGAGCACCTCAGCGAAGACACGTTGAGCCTGCGCGTGGAGCTGGTCGGCGTTCATCGAATGATGATGTCAGGTCGTAGGTCGAGCATTCGCCGACGGGCCGCTCGACGATCGCTGCCCACGAGCGCAGTCGGCGGCTTGTGTGCACACGCGCCGATCGTCCCGGCCGTGGACGGCGCTCGTGATCTCGGAGGGCGGGCGGTCAGAGGCGGTCGAGCACCGCTCGGCCTCTCGGCGACAGGCGGTAGCCGACGAGCAGGCTCTCGGTGAGACCGAGGGCCTTGAGCTTGCGGACGTCGGCTTTGAACGCGAGCCGTTCGCGACCGACGGCGTCGGCCAGATCGCCGGCGCGCACCTCGGGTCGGTCTGCGATCAGCTGCAGCGTCGATCGAGTCCACGGGCCGTCGGCAGCGCGTTGGTCCATCCGGTCGAGCTTGGCGCGGAGCTGCGCCAATTCGTCCGACGCGAGCCGATCGGTCTCGCGCAGGGTCACCTGCGGGTCGGCGCCACCGAGGGAGAACTCGACTCGGTAGATCGTTCCCTCGCGCCTGGCGAGCTCGGCACGCACGGCCGCAGCGTCGGGCGCGCCGGACCGACGAGCATCGGCATCGGTGATCGTTGCCGGGTCGTCGACGACCGTCACCGACTCGATCGCGAGCATTCCGATCGGAGTTCGGACAGTGCCGCCCGATTTCACCGTCGGACGGTTCCACCGACGGAAGGCGAGGTCGACCTCGCCGGCGGCGACCTTCTCGAGCACCGCCATCGGGATCAGCACGGCTGTCGCGCCGTCACGGGTTGTACGCCTCGCTCGCCTCCACCCGCTCGGCGGAGGCGGCGCTGGCGCGACACGGCGTGCTGTCCAATGTTCGGCCCTCTCGGTGAATGGATCCGTCACTGATCCCAGGGCGATCGTAGGCCTCCAGGCCGATAGCCTCACCGCCGGAACGGTGGCAGAGCGGACGAATGCACCCGCCTTGAAAGCGGACGGCCCACAAGGCCCGAGGGTTCGAATCCCTCCCGTTCCGCCAAGGGTATTCGTGGACGTTCACCGACGTCGCTGAGATCCAGACTTCAGTGCATCGACGTTCGGAAGTACACGAGCCGCTCCGCGAAGATCACTGCGACGTTGGGCGTGATGCCGGCGCGGTCCGTGAGGGCCGAGCACGTCGTGCGCTGGAAGTCGGAGCTGTTGAAGGGTGGCCTTGCGTTGGGCACTGTCGGCGACTTGCTGGTCGCGCTGAAGACGGTGATGGAGCACGGTCCTCGACCTCAGCGACAGAACGCGAGACCGCTCCGCCACCCGGTCCGGCTGCCCGGCGACGAGGTGAAGACTGTCGACGACGATGGAGGATGGAGCATGGCGAAGTTGATCTATGCGTCGAACATCTCCGTCGACGGCTACACCGAGGACGAACGCGGCGCGTTCGACTGGGCTCCTCCGGACGACGACGTCTTCGTGTTCATCACCGAGCTGATGGGGTCCGCAGGCACCTACCTCTACGGGCGGCGAATGTACGAGACGCTGGCCGTGTGGGAGACCGACTCGACCCTGGCCGCGCGGTCGGACCTCATGGCCGACTACGCGCGCACATGGCAGGCCGCAGACAAGGTCGTCTTCTCCTCGACCCTGGCCGCCCCGCTCACTGCGAACACTCGGCTCGAACGCCGCTTCGACCCGCTCGCAGTGCACGATCTGAAGGCCACCGCAAGCAGAGATCTCTTGGTGGGTGGTCCGAACCTCGCAGCACAGGCGCTCGCCGCCGGGCTGGTCGACGAGCTGGCCCTGTTCGTGTGGCCGGTCGTCCTCGGTGGGCGCAACCCTGCACTGCCGTCCGACTCGCGGGTCGATCTCGAGCTCATCGACGAGCACCGGTTCACCAGCGGCGTCGTCTACCTCCGCTACCACCTGCGGTGACGACGGCGGCCGCAGCGGCCTCGGGCTGACGGGCCTACGAGTTCGTCGGCGTGTACGCGCCGCTCATCGACATGTAGTCGCGTTCGAAGGCATCGAGTGTCGGTGGTTCCGTCCCGGTGACGCTGGCGACCAGTCGATCGAGGTACCACTCCCATCCCGGGCCGACACTGGGCACGGAGCCCGGGTCGAGTTCCTCTTGGCTCAGAACGAGCTCTGTTCCGTTCTCGAGCTCGGCCAAACGGGCGGTGAGGTGCCATGTTCCGGAGTCATCGACGGCACTCACTGAAAGTAACTGCGGAGGATCGCACGCGTGGATCTCGTAGCGCACCGGCACCGGCTCGCTTCCTTCGGCGTTCATCGCGACCATCACCGAGCCCGTCGATGGGTCGCCGGTCCATGAGCCGAACCAGCGGCTGAGGCGAGCGGACTCGGTGATGCTCGCCCAGACGTCGTCAATGCCGACGGCGAAGGTCCGGCGCAGGACAAGAGTCCTGCTGTTGCTGTCGAAGGTTCCCGTGGGGGTCATGCGGTTCGCTCCTGACCTGGTCGGATGATGCGGGCGTCGCGTTGTCGTCGGTCCCGAGCCGCGCGTCGGGCCTCGGTGTCCAGAGCGTCGAGGTGCCGTCCCGTGATGCGCGGCCGACGACGAGTCAACTCGTCGATGAGCGCTTGGACCTCGACGAGCGGTGTCGTGTCCAGCGAGTAGTGCCGCTCACGGCCGATATCGGTCGCCAGCACCAGATCTGCCTCGCCGAGAATCCGTAGATGCCGACTGATCGCCGGTCGCGATACCTGGTGATCGGCAGCCAGATCGACGACCCTGGCCGGGCCACCGGCGAGCCTGCGGAGCAGCGCTCGTCGAATCGGATCAGCAAGCGCGACGTACACATCCACGAGACAAATGGTAATTTGTTCGTTACCAATCCGTCAACCAGTGCCGACGGGACGGTGAAGGTCCACGGCGTGAGATCGCCTCATGGGAGGTATCGATCGAGGAAATCGACGGTGCGTTGCCAGGCGAGGTCGGCTGCGCCGGCATCGAAGGAGTCGGGCCGATCCCATTCGAAGAACCAATGACCGGTACCGGGGTAGTGGTGCAGCTCGACCACTCGGCCGGCAGTGCGCAACTGGCGTTCCTGCCGAATGATCGAGCCCGGACTGACGAATGGGTCGGTCTCGGCGAAGTGAAACTGGAACGCCGACCGGCTGGCGGTGAAGTCGCCCGCCCTGGTTGCAGAGAACACCGTCGTGGCTGAGATCGGTGGGATCTCTGGTCGCGATTGCTTGGCCAACCACAGCGCCCAGTGTCCGCCCATCGAGAACCCGATCTGGCCGACCGTCATCGCCCCGTGTGAGACGCGCTCCTGCTCGACCGCTCGAACGATCTGGCGCCACATAGGTGTCGACCGTTTCCGGGCCCGCAGCACGGCGGCCTCCGCCGGCGTTGCCGCCAGATCCCCGGCGTAGAGATCCGGCGCGACGGCGACGTAGCCGAGCTCGGCAAGGTCATCGCAGACACCGGTCACGACGTCGGTCAAACCCCACCACGCATGCAGCACGGCGATCGTTGCCCGAGCTGGCCCCGCCGGTGCTGCGGTGTAGGCCCCCGCCGATCTCACCGATGTGATCGTGCGTCGATCCTTGGGCGGTCGTGTGGCCACTCGGTCCTGCACGCTCAACCACGCAGCTGCAGTGGACGAGCGGTACCGAACTCGACCAACTCGTCCGACGGTGTCATCACCGGCTCGGTTCGTCCCACCACGTCAGCACCCGCATGGCGCGAAGTGTCGACCAGCGGCTCGCCCCGCGCTCCTCCAACGCGAACCAGTACCGGCCCGGGTACGGCCGATTCATCGGCCACGTGCCGTCGGCGCGTCTGGCTCGGCGGACCTCCTCGACGGCGTCTCCGAGGCGCTCGTCGCGGTCGGCCCCAACGGCACGGAAGTGCTCGAGACCGCGCATGATGTCGAAGTGCCACTGCGGCGGGAATGGGAACAGGCGGAATGCTGGATCGACCACGTCCCCGGTCCGATGAGATCGGTAGAGACGATGGTCGAGGAAGAACTGCCGGCCCGCCGCCATCGCCGGCGCGACCGGAACCGATCCACCCCGTAGCTCGTAGCCGGCCAGCGCCTCCAAGACCGTGATCGACGTGTGGAACGACCCGTGCCTCGAGCCGCTGCGGATCGACTCACAGTTCCATCCACCATCTGCGAGTTGCTGGCCCACCAACCAATCCACCGTCGAATCCACCCGCGGGTCGTCGTGACCGAACGCCGCGGCCAACAGCACCAGCATGCCCGTGATGCACGTCTCGGGTTCCCGGATCGACTTGGCAAAGGTGAGCCCACCGCCGTACCAGCGCGCACCGTCCCAGAGCTGCCGACACCCGGCGAGCGCTCGCGCGTCGCCCCGCTCGACACCGAGACGTTCCAGCAGCAGCAACGTGTACGTCGTCGAAGTCCACTTCGGGCTGTATAGGGCGCCGGCCCAACCCCCGTCAGGGTCCTGCGCGGCGAGGAGCCGCGCACCCCACCCCTCGGTGGCCACACGGGCACGCTCGGCCACCACACGCTCTTGCGGCAGGCCGATCAGGTCGCGCATCGCCTGCCACCGCACCGACGGATCACCCGCCAACAACCATTCGATGATCACATCCTCGCCAGGCTCCGAACCGACACCGACAGGCGGACGCGCCTCGGCGACCGAACGCCCGTGTCGAGCAGGTGCCGGCGCCGTGTTCATCAGCGCACCTCGTCGATGCCATCGAGTACGACAGCATCGGCCAGCATCACCACGGCCCACCCCACGGCGTTCCACGATCTCACGCGTTGACGCGGCATCACGCGCTCCTCAGCCCTCAGCGTGCGGCGAAATCGTGCGTGCGAACCAGGGTCGAACGGCCCCGGCTGCGTCGCCATGGATCAACCCGACGCGATGCGCTCGCTGAGCAGGTGGTGGAAGTGGCGGATGCGGCTCTCCTGGTAGAGCGCCATCCGCAGCCCCGGGCGCGGCAAACTCCGCAGTCCCAGCTGCACCCGCGGCAGGTTGAACGCGTCCTGTTCGAGGATGCGTGCGGTGATCCCCAACGCAGTGGCGAGGTGCCACGAGTCGTCGAAGCCGAGCTCGAGGCACGGCGCCGGTGGCGGCCGTTCACCGGCGTACGGCGAGATCAGGAACACCTCCATCACGCTCGTCTCGTGGTCGTCGCCGTTCGGCCGGAACCGGTACACGATCCGTTGATAGGCGGCCCACGGATGGAAGTTGGGGAACACCCAGTAGACCATCGCGTCGATCAACTCTGCATCGCTGAGGTCGTCGATCTCGTCGCCGATGGACGGGCGCAGCGAGTCGCGGCTGATACTCGACGCGAACGAGCGCAGCGTCTCTCCCTCCGGCAGCTGCACGGGTGGCTCCTCGTCGAGACGGACGTCGAGCATCCAGTCGAGCATCTCCTGCTCGGTCGGCCGCCACTTCAACGTCGGGCTCGGAATGCCGCTCGGATGAAGCGCACGGTTGAAGTTCCCGTAGCAGTCGTAGCGGGTGTTGGTGTCGCCGAGGCGCGCGAGCTGCTGCGGATGGGTGGCGCCCACGTGCAGCGATTCCATGAACGCCTCCTGCACCACCTTCCAGTTGGCCCGGAACAGCTTGGAGATGTGAGCCTCGACGAATCGCGTCTCGAAGTGCCAGGGCGCGAAGTGGTCGACGAACTCGCCGAGGAACTCGGCGAGAGGTGCGCAACCAGCATCCGGGTTGACGAACACGAAGCCACCCCAGGTGTCGACGGCGACCGCCGCACCCGACCCGGAGACGGTTGCCTCGACTCGGTCGGGGGCGGCGCGCACGAGCTCGATCACGTTGTCGCAGATCTGGTATGTGAGCGTGTCGCCGACCTTCGGCAAGTGCTCGTCCCGACAGGCCATCTGCCACACGCGGTTCCACACGTGCTGCTTCTCCAGCTCGTGGAAGGCGCGGGTGGTGTAGCGCGCGACCGGCACATCTGCATCACCGAACCACCCCGGGCGCTCGTCGACGAGCACGCCGCGCACCGAATGCGTGTCGGTCGCCAGCACATCGGTGTAGGTCGGCCCCGGTGACCGGCGCATCGAGACCGTCGCCGGGTCGCTGCTCATTCCGCCGCCACCGCTGCGGAGTCGGTACGCACGTTCATGAACCGTCGATGAGTCGACAGTGGCGGGGTCACGCGCGGGCCCTCACCGACCCAGATGCACATGTTGGGGCACACCGCCAGCTGATCCCCTGCCAGCCAATTGCCGCGGGTGTCATACGTACCGCACCGTGTCGCGCCCGGATCGCGGTCGTCGGTGACGATCACCTCGCCGTCCCGGTCGCCCAGCTCGTACAGATAGTGCGAATACGGATGCCTCAGGCCTCGCATACCAGCGCTCCCCAGTGCACGTTCGAACGGTACCAAGGGCGCTGGGACATCGGCTGAAGCGCCGGTCACGCCTGCCGGCCGCGAAGCTCGACCAGCAGTTCGGTGAGACCGCGCAGGATGTAGCTCGGCTCGTACGTGAAGGTGTTGGCCGGCGCCAGGACGATGTCGGAGACCCGCTCCGCCATCCGCTCGAGCCCGATCACAGCCTCGAGCCGAGACAGCGGCGCGCCGATGCAGAAGTGAACGCCGCCGCCGAACGCGAGGTGGTCACGCACGTTCGGCCGATCGGGGTCGAACGAGTCGGGGTCGGCGAACTTGGCCGGGTCGCGGTTCGCTGCCGCGTAGCAGAGCATCACGCGCGACCCCGCCGGGACCTGCACCCCCTCGACCTCGACGTCACGGGTCGTCACCCGGTACATCATCTGCGTCGGCGTGGCGAGGCGCAGGGACTCCTCCACAACGATCGCCGCTCGTGACGGGTCGTCCTGCAGCATCCGCCACTGGTCGGGGTGGTCGGCGAGCAGACGGATCATCTCGCTGAAGAGCTTCGTGCTCGTCTCGTTGCCGGCCCCGATGAGCTGCTGCAGGATGCCCATGAGCTCCTCGACGGTGAGGGGCCGCGTCGTACCGTCGGGCATCGGCAGCTCGCTCGCGACGAGCTTGCTCACCACGTCGTTGCGCAGCGCCCGCTGGCGCTCGGTGAGCTCGGCGTGCATGTAGCGCTGGAGGTCGAGGATCCCGCGCTGGGCCTCGAGTGCGCGCTCGTCGCTGAGGCGGCTGCCGATGCTGGCGGTCGTGTCGTCGCTCCAGCGTTCGATGTCGCCGGCCCGTGCGGGGTCGAGTCCGAGTGCGGCGATGATCACCCGCACGGGCACGGGCCGGGCGAACAGTGTCCGGAGGTCGACCACCCCGGCATCGATGACACGGTCGAGCTCCTCGTCGACGATCGCTTCGATGATCGGCCGCAACGCCGCGATGCTGCGCGCGTTGAAGGAACGGGCGACCGTGTTGCGGTAGCGGGTGTGGTCGGGCGGGTCGACCGTGAGCATCGTCGGCGGCCGCACCCAACCCTCGGCCTTGATCGCGTCGATCTGGGCAGCCTGATGGGGAGACGGCGGGTCGTTGGGCGTCGCGCCGAACGCCGACGAGTACGCCTCGGTGTCGCGGACCAACACCGACACCAGGTCGTAGCGCGTGACGAAGTACTGATCGGTGCCCGGCCGCCGCCAGGCCGGCGACGCTTCGCGCATCGCCACCAGATAGGGAAACGGATCCTGCTGGAAATCCGGGCGGTACGGATCGAAGTCATCGAGGATCGAGCGGGCCACGAGGTGTCCGGTCAACTGAGTTGTCGAACGAGGCCGCGATCGCTCACCGCGGCCGACGACCGTTCCAGCACCGCCCGAGCGAGCTGGACGCCACGCGGATCATCCATGTCGCAGAACCCACCGATGATGAGCGGGTACGAGAACAGGAACAACACGCCGGTGTCGTACCCATCCCAGCACTCCTGCAGCGTGATGTCGTGCACACCGAGCGAGCGGAGTCGTTCGTAGTAGTACTCGACGAGTTCGGTCTCGTGCGCTCGCCGTGACTCGACATCGAGGCTCTGGCTGAGCAGGTAGCTGAGATCGTGCAGCGGGTTCGACACCATGATCGCCTGCCAATCGATCATCACCACCGGGTGCTGGTCGGGACCACCACCGAACATCACGTTGTCGAGCCTGACGTCGCCGTGCACCACGGTCTGCGTACGCGCCCCCATCGCCGCGTGGAGCGCCGGCAGCTGCTCGACGTACTTCGCCACATGGGGCAGCACATCGGGCGCGATCACGTCGGAGAACAGCTCGACGCCGCGCTCCACGTGCCGTACACACTGGGCGGGAACTTCTCCGCATACGACGTGTCGATCCGCATGAAGTTGGTGAGCAGCGAAACGTCGCACCGGCCCCAGAAGGCGGCATGGAGCGGCGTGACGGCGTCGATGATCAGCTTCGTGTCATCAGGCGTGACTCCGGTGACCTGATCGCCCGCCCGATACGCCGCCAGGTCCTCGAGCACGACGATGTTCTGACCGTTCGCAGTGTCGACTGCGGCGTAGTGGCAGAGCGGCTTCGGTACGTCGACCGAGCTGGCGATGTCGTTGAAGAACGACACCTCCCGCTCGTACATGTTGGTGTTCATCGCGATCGCCCGGTTCCCCTCGACCGGGTGCGCGAACTTCACCACCAGCGACGTCGGCCCCGCTCCCGGTGGGCCGACCCCATAGTCCAGATGGATCCGCATCACCATGCCGAGCAGACCGGTGCCGGCCCCGACCGGCGTGATCTCGAAGGCGCTCACGCGACGCGAGTCGTCGAGTGCGCCCGAAGCGTGCAGCGTGGCGGTGAGCCAATCGGCGGTGAGTTGCTCCGGCTGTTCCGGAAAGTCGGCCATGTCGAATTCCCCTCGGTCGAGCTGCCTGCTCGGTTGCCCACCTTGGCACGTCGAGCGAATTAGTTTGACGTCGAAGGATCGCCACCGAACCGCGGGTTTCTCGGCGCGGCCTGGCCCCGCAGAGCTGGATGCCCGGATCAGGCGGAGGCGATGCGGAGCACGAGCGCAGCTGCCGCGACGACGGCGAGCACGAGCGGTGCGGGGATGCCCTTCCTGTCGCCCGCCTTCAGGTGGGTGGCGACGGCGCCGAGGAAGTAGAGGACGAGGCCAACGGCAGCGGCGATGCCGAGCGGAGCCACGGCCAGGCCGACGAGCACCGCGACGCCACCGGCGATCTCGAGGGCGGCGAGCCGCGGGAGCCAGCTGAGCGGTACGCCCAGGCCGGTGAGCTGCGTGACGAGCTTGGGGTTCTTGGACAGCTTGCCCAGTGCGGACCCAATGGCGGCGAGCGCGATGAGCACCGAGACGACGACGGTGGCGATGAACACGTTGAGTTTCCCCCAAGGTTTCGAAGCAGTCCAAGGAGCCTGAACGCAGGGAAGAATACCTGACGAGACGAATCATTGCGATCTCAAGCAATTCGAGATCGTGAAGTAGCGCTTCGGTTCGACAGGGCGGTGAGCGGCGCGAGTGACCCCGGGCAGTAGGTTCCGACACTGAGCCGGCCGATGGAGGGTGGATGACGGAACGACGCAGGACGACCACGTCCGACTTCGGCGTCAGCATGCGCGAGAGCCACGACTCCACGCCGTTCTACGAACGCTTTCGCGCCCCGGAACTGTCGTCCGACGACCGAGTTCCCCTCCCGGAGCCCGTTGCCGAGCCGTTCGTCCACGGCGATGCGCGCCACATGGACCGGATCGCCGACGGCTCGGTCGCGCTCGTCGTCACCTCGCCGCCATACTTCGCCGGCAAGCAGTACGAGGAGGAGCTCGAACGCGAAGGCATCCCGTCGTCGTACCTCGAGTACCTCGAGATGCTCACCGACGTCTTCGCCGAATGCGTACGAAAGCTGGAGCCCGGTGGGCGGATCGCCGTCAACGTCGCCAACCTCGGCCGCAAGCCCTACCGCAGCCTGTCGGCCGACGTCATCCGCATCCTCGAACACGACCTCGGTCTGCTGCTGCGCGGTGAGCTGATCTGGCAGAAGGCCGAGGGAGCAAGCGGCTCGTGCGCGTGGGGATCGTTTCGCAGCGCCGCCAATCCGGTGCTGCGCGACATCAGCGAGCGGGTGATCGTCGCGAGCAAGGGTCGGTTCGATCGGGCTCGGTCGCTGAAGCAACGCGCGGCGGATGGTCTGCCGCACGAGAGCACCTTGATGACCGAGGACTTCATGGCGCTCACGCTCGACATCTGGTCGATCCCGCCGGAGAGCGCTCGACGCGTCGGGCACCCGGCGCCGTTCCCGATCGAGCTGCCCGAGCAGCTGATCCGGCTCTACACATTCAAGGACGACCTCGTGCTCGACCCGTTCATGGGGAGCGGCTCCGCCCTCGTTGCCGCGGCGTTGCTCGATCGTCGGTTCATCGGCTACGACCTCGACGAGCGCTACGTCGAGATCGCCCGCAACCGGGTGGCCGAGGCCCTGAAGACAGCGGTGCCGCCACACCCGGTCATCCACGAGGGTCCCGCCGCCAAGCGGCTCGCCGAGCGGACGCTGGAGAGCGCCGGCTTCACGATCGTCGGTCGCGACAAGCGGGTCCCAAAGACCGGCGTGACCGTCGATCTCGTCGCGACCGACGCCGCCGGCGACACCTGGTTCTTCGCCGTGCCCGGCCCGTTCACCAGTTACCGCGGCGGCCTGCTGAAGATGGACACCGTGTGGAAGGCGCTCGGACGGGCGAGCGCGCTTCGCTCCATGCGGGGTGCGGTACCCCTCGTGTTGCTCACCAGTCACCTCCCGGAACGTCGGAGCGAGGCCGCCACGGCCTTGCGCGCGGCCGGGCCCGATGTGGTGTTCGACGTCGTCGACCTCCAGTCGCCGGGCGACCTCGAACGGCTTGCGACCTACGCCGCAGGCGGGTTGACGACCACGTCACACCCCGGGTTCTGGACCCGCCAGGAGCTCGACCGCCGCGGATGACGCGGCTCCCTGAGCGTTCGGGTCCCAGCGGGCAGCGCCTCCACTCGACGACCCGCTCCCTCGCGGTCGCCGGATCAGTGGTCGACGAACCCGGCTGCTTTGTGGCTGCCGTCGCAGAGCGGCTTGTTGGCCGACGCCCCGCAGCGGCACAGTGTCACCCGATTCCGCACTTCGAGTTCGGTGCCATCGGCGGTCGCGACCGGCACCCCGCCCGTGACCCACACGGGACCGTCGTCGGTCACGGAGATCGCAGTGGGAAGCAGCGCTTCGACGTCGTCGCCGTCGAACCGGTACGTGAGCGCGCCCGAGGGGCACTTCTCCACCATGCCGATCACCTGCAGGCGCACGGTCGACTCCGCCGTATCTGGCACCGACTTCCAGACGTTGGTGATGCGGGTGCCGCAGAACCCGGCGTGCACGCAGATCGAACGGTCGTCGCGGACGGTGATCCCGCTTCCGCCGAGGACGTTCGACCGCTCGTCATAGGTCCCGGCGGCCCGATCGTCGGCCTCGAAGCCCACGCGAGCATGGGTTCCGTCGCAGAAGGGCTTCCTGGCCGACTGGCCGCAGCGACACAGCGCGTAGCGCTCACCGCCGGAGAGGCGTTCGGTGGTCTCCCAGGTGAGCGGTTCGCCATGCTCGCTCTCGACGGCACGGCGCCGGTAGAGCGGGAGGCCGCCGCTCACGATGAGTGGACCGTTGGGTGCGGCGGTGATTCGGGGGGCGGGGGCGGGAGTGGTCGGCTCGTCCATGGGCCCACAGTAGCTGAGCCCTCAGGTAATCGGTTCCGATAGCTTCGTGGAGTGGCAGCAAGGGCGGCGAGCACAGCACGTACGGCGCAGGCGGCAGGCACAGCGAAGGCTGCCGACGACATCCCGTGGCTCTCGCCGAAGGAGCTCGACGCATGGGTGGCCTTCATCCAGGTGGCGAGCCGCATCGTCACCCTGAGCGACGGCGCCCTGCGCCGCGAGCACGGCGTCACCGGGCGCGACTACGAGCTGCTCCATCACCTGTCGGGGGCACCTTCGGGTCTCGGCATGACAGAGCTGGCCGGGTTGATCGACGACTCCTCCAGTTGCATCACGCATCGCATCAATCGGTTGAGCGCCGCCGGGCTGGTCGACAAGCGCATCGCCCCTGAGGACCGCCGAGCGCGCACGGTGTCGCTCACGGCCAATGGCCGCCTGTTGTTGGAGCGGGTCGCTCCAGGCCACGTTCGCCGGGTCCGCGGGTGGGTCGTGGATCCCCTCAGCGCTGCCGATCTCACCCGACTCGGCACCATCTCGGCCACGCTCCTGGCCCACCTTCGGACCACCGAGCCGCTGACCGATTGACGAGGCTCACTGCAGGCCGTGCGAGCTGCCGCCATCGACCGGGATCGCCGTCCCGGTGACGAACTTGGCGGCGTCGGAACACAAGAACGCGGCGAACCGGCCGAAGTCGGCGGGGTCGCCGAGGGTTCGCGTCGGGACGCCGGCTGCCACCTGATCGAGATCGCTGTAGAGCGCGCCGAGCCGGGCGGTGGCGTGCAATCCGGGCTGCAAGGAGTTGACGGTCACCCCGTCGGCGGCCACCTCGCGGGCGAGCGTCTTCAAGAACCCGGTGAGGCCGGCGCGGGCGGTGTTCGACAGGATCAGCTGCGGCATCGGCTCGCGCACGGCGATCGACGTGATGGCGACCACCCGGCCCCATCCTCGCTCGCGCATTCCCGGCACGCTGGCCACGCACATCGCCACGGTCGACAGCAGGTTCAACTGCAGCGCCGGCTCGTAGCGTTCGAGCGGGGTGTCGGCGAAGTTGCCGACCGGGGGACCGCCGGCGTTGGCGATCAGGATGTCGATTCCCCCGAGCTCGGCGTTCGCCGCGGCCATCATGGCCGCCACGCCCTCCGCGCTCGCCACATCGGCGACGATCGGGTGGACATCACCGCCGATCGTCGCGGCCGCAGCGGCCAACCGATCGGCCGAACGGGCAGCGATCGCCACGGTGCACCCTTCCGCGGCGAGCGCCTGAGCGCACGCGAGACCGAGCCCGCTCGAGCCCCCCGTGACCAACGCTCGCCGACCACGCAATGCCAGATCCATGACCTCAGCCCCGATCGTCGAACTGGACGGCCGAGCGATCGGCGACCTTGCCGACGATGTGGTCTCGGATGAAGGCCTGGTGATCGGGATGGTCTCGGTACACCAAGTAGTCCTCCGCAGAATCGAACTCGGCGACGATCGCGAAATCGAAGGTCCCGTCGTTGATGCCGGCGTCGGGGCCGTGGTGGTAGCCGCGGATGACCGGGACCCGCCGCGGAAGCTCGTCGAGCGCCGCTCCGACGGCCTTCACGTGATCGGCGCCGTGACCCTCGGCCCACTTGAACAGCACGACATGTCGGAACACGATGACTCCTCGGTACTGGTCGTCGACTCCCCCATCGTGCCAGAACGGATCGGTGCTCTACGCTCGATCCATGACCACGGTGTCAGGGACGCTCGTCTACAACCCGTACGCCTTCTCCGTGCACGACGACCCCTACGAGACCTATCGGCGGCTCCGCGACGAGCAGCCCGCGTACTGGAACCCCGACCTGCGGTTCTGGGTGCTCAGCCGGTTCGATGACGTTCAAGAGGCGTTCCGCGACACCGCCACGTTCTCGTCGGCCGGTGGTGTCGCCCTCGAGAACCGCCGGCCACTCGGTCCGGCGAACTCCGGTTTCCAACAGATGATCGAGCTCGATCCACCCGATCACACCGCGTTCCGTGAACTCGTGGCGCGCGTGTTCACCCCTCGCCGGATGGCCGAGATGGAAGACGAGATCCGCGGACTCGTCGACGGCTACCTCGACGCGGTCGTCGAGCAGGGCGCGTGCGATCTGGTCGCAGATCTGTCGAGCCCGTTCCCGATGGACGTGATCAGCGCAGTGCTCGGCATCCCAGTGGCCGACCGGCCCGCGCTGCTCCAGCAATCCGAATCGATCCTCATTCGTGAAGACGGTTCGATGACGATGCCGAAAGCCGCGCTCGACGGCATGTTCGGTCTGCTCGGCTACTTCATCGACGACCTCCCCAAGCGCCGCGCCGGGGCCGGCTCGGGGCTCATCTCCGATCTCGTCGGCTTGACCGTCGACGGACGGGCGCTCACCGATGAAGAGCTGCTCGGGTTCTGCGTGTTGTTCGTGATCGCCGGTCACGAGACCACCACCAAGATGGTGGCCAACGCTGTCGAGCTCCTGTCACGCCATCCCGAGCAGCAGGCTGCGTTGGCCGCCGATCCAGGCCGCGCGTCCGCCGCGGTCGAGGAAGTTCTCCGCTTCCACAACTCCACCCAGTACATGCATCGCACACTCACCTGCGACATCGAACGCCACGGGTGCGCCTTGAACGCGGGCGACTCGGTGCTGCTGTTGATCGGAGCGGCCAATCACGACGAGCGCGAGTTCGGGCCGACTGCGGGCACGTTCGACATCGCTCGCAAGACGCAGCGCCACCTCGCCTTCGGGTACGGCGCCCACTTCTGTCTCGGCGCTGCGCTCGCCCGCATCGAGGGCAAGGTCGCGCTCGAGCAGATCCATCGACGGATCCCCGACTATCGGGTCGACCACGACGCCAAGGTCCGGTTCCACAGCTCGAACGTCACCGGGTGGACCACGTTGCCGATCACCTTCACCCCCACCCGACGAGGGCAACACCAGTGATCGAGGACTCCGGATGACCGACGCGACCGAGCCCCTCGTCGATCCCGACCGGCGCCTTCGCGGCCTCGCCAAGTACCGCGAGGTCTACGGCGACGACGCCTTCGCCTTCGAACCTGGGCAGTCGGACTTCTTCGACCTCATGATCGGGCAGCTGTTCGCCGAGGTCTGGGATCGCCCCGCGCTCGACATCGGGTCCCGGCGGCTCCTCGTGATGGGGGTGCTCGCAGCCCAACACCACTTCGACACGCTCGGCATCCAACTACAGCGCACGCTCGCCACCGGAGAGCTGACCGAGGACCAGGTCCGTGAAGTGGCCCTCCACTTGATCCCCTACGTCGGGTACCCGAGCAGCAGCCAGCTCTACCGGGTGAGCGAGCAGGCCATCGCCGCCCACCGGAAGGCCACTGCATGAGCAGCCCCCAGACCGTGGCGATGATCGGGCTGGGACGCATGGGCGGCCCGATGACCGACCACGTCATCGCCGCCGGTCATGCAGTGCGGGTCGTGGACATCTCCGCCGAAGCGCTCGCGCCACGGATCGCGGCCGGCGCAGTCGCCGCCGAGACCCCGGCCGACGCCGCTCGGGGAGCATCGTTCGTCGGCGTGATCGTGCTCGACGATGCCCAGGCGACCGAGGTCATCGGCGGGCCGGTCGGCGTACTGCGAACGCTGGAACGGGGGGCGGTGGTCGCGGTGCACACCACCGTCTCGCTCGACACGTTCCATGCGCTCGCGGCGCAGGGCGCCGAGGTGGGCGTGGTGGTGCTCGATGCCGGCATCAGCGGTGGTGAGCCCGGAGCGGCACAGGGCACCTTGCTCACGATGGTGGGCGGCGACGCCGACGCAATCGAGCGGGCCCGCCCGTTGCTCGAGTGCTACTCCAAAGAAGTGCTGCACGCCGGTCCGCCGGGAGCGGGAATGGCCTTGAAACTGGCGCGGAACGCTGCGGGGTACGCAATGATGGCCGTCGTCCACGACGTGATCGCATTGGCCCACTTCTCGGGGATCGACGTCGCCATGCTGCGCCACGTGATCGCCGAGACGGGCGTGCTCGATCAGGCCCTCTCGCCGCTGTCGTTCGGTGGCCCCGAGGCCCTGCCCGCCGATGCTCCTGCGAAGTTCCGCTCGGTGATGGAGCACACCAACCGGCTTGCTGACAAAGACCTCGACCAGACCTTGGAACTCGCCCGCCGGCTCGACACCCCGGTCCCGTTGATCGAGGCCACTCGCGCCAACTTCCGCCGAGTGATGCGGCTCTGACGATGACCGGCATCCGGCGAGGCGACCCCACCATCAGGGTGCTTGCCCGGCCTCCTGCACACCTCACGATGCCGGCGGCCCGCAAGGTGGTGGCCACCGCACTGAGCCGCACGAGCTGGGGCCGCGATGTCGCCTTTCGGTGCCGCGACACCGGCGCCCCCGCCGGGGCCGCCGCGGAACACGACGTGTTGATCGACGTGGCCACCGCCGATGCCGTCGGCGCTCCGAGGTACGCGGCGCGGGCCCACGAGCTCGTGCAGTTGCTCTACGACAGCGGCGCCTTCGTGCGTGTCGAGGCCGACATCCCCGTGCCGGCATTCGACCCCGACAACATCACCGCACCACTGCCTCCGGTGCGACGCGCTCGTGGCGCGGCCCGGCCCGCCGGGCCGGACCCGTGCGACGCCGAACCCGGCAGCGCGCCGCATGACTGGGTGCTCACCGAGATGCGCGTTCCCCAGGCTCTCGCGTTGCTGCCTGCGGGCGCGGCGGGCGGCAAGGGGATCCGTATCGGGCACCCTGACTCGGGCTACTCGAACCACCCGGCGCTCGGCCTCGCTCGGCTCGACCTGACGACGGACCGCGACGTGATCAGCGGCGACAACGATGCGGTCGATCCGTTGCGCAAGCCCAACAAGTCGATCTTCCGACCACTCCCGAATTCCGGCCACGGCACCTCGACCGGGAGTGTGGTGGTCGGTGTCGGCGACGCAGCCGGTTTCACCGGGGTGGCCCCCGGCGCGGTGCTCGTGCCGATCCGCGCCACCGAGAGCGTCGTGCAGGTCTTCGACACCGACGTCGCCAAGGCGGTCCGCTGGGCCCGAACCCACGGTTGCCACATCGTGTCGATGAGTCTCGGCGGCAAGGGCCTGTTCGGACTCGAGGACGCAATCCAGGAAGCGGTCGATTCCGGGATGATCGTGATGGCCGCCGCCGGCAACCAGGTCGGGTTCGTCACCGCTCCGGCCTCGTACCCCAACTGCCTCGCCGTGGCCGCCACCAAGCCGGGTGCGGTGCCGTGGTCTGATTCGTCGCGCGGTCGCCAGGTCGACCTGTCGGCGCCCGGGGCGTGCGTATGGTCGGCGATGTTCGACTGGGACCACGCACCCCCGAAGCGGATCGTGAAGCGCAGCAACGGCACCTCGTACGCCGTCGCCCACGTAGCCGGCGTCGCCGCGCTGTGGCTCGCTCATCACGGCCACGCCAAGCTCGCCGCCACCTACGGGACCGGCAACATCCAGAACCTGTTCCTCACCATGGTGCGACGACCAGGTGTGTGCCGGCGGAGTCCCGGCTGGAACGCTTCGCAGTTCGGTGCCGGGGTGATCGACGCCGAGGCGCTGCTCCGTGCGCCGCTGCCGCCGCCGCAGGGGATCAGAGTGCACCCCGCGGCGTTCCGCAGTGAGCGCAACGATCCACTCGAACGCATCGCGCTGCACATCGACCAGCCGGTCGAGGCGGTCGGCGCCTGGATCGACACGGTGCTCGGGCCCGGGAGCCACGAGGACGTCGCCCTCCTCCGCCGGTTCGAGGGGGAGTTGGTGTTCCACCTCTCGACCCCTGCCGGCCGCGCTGCGCTGGCCAGCGGGTCAAGGCGCCCCTCGCCGGGAGCCCGAGCTGCCCCACCCACCAGCCCGACCGTGCCGCCCGGCGCCTCACCCCAATTGCGCAAGCTGATCCGATCACGCTGAAGTTGCAGATCGGCCGGTAGCCGCGCACCGACCGCCACCGCATCCCCTGGCAACATGGCCGGGCGCCGCCTCCGGAGGACACCGCCGTGCCCGACTCCTCGCCCGACTCTTCGTCCGACCAGCCTGTTCCCGACGCCCGCCGGCTGGCGAACTGGTGCGATGGGCAAGAGATCCGTGACGTGATCGCCCGATACTGCCGAGGCATCGATCGCCGGCAGTTCGACCTCGTTCGCAGCTGCTATCACTCCGACGCCACCGACGACCATGGCGACTTTCGCGGTGGAGTCGACGGCTTCATCGAGCACCTGCGCGTGACCCTCGCTCATTGGGAGAGCACGACGCACTTCCTCGGCAACGTGCTGGTGGAGGTCGACGGCGATCGGGCACGTGCTGAGAGCTATGCGCTCGCCTTCCATCGGATCGCCGCGCGCGCCGACAAACCCGAGCGCGACCTCGTCGGCGCGATCCGCTATGTCGACGACTTCGAGCGCCGAGACGGCGTGTGGCGTATCGCCGATCGGGTGTGCGTCCTCGATTGGTCGCGCACCGATCCGGTTCCCGCGAGCGGCTGGTCCGCGCCCGCCACCTACGTGCTCGGCCGGCCCGACGCCACCGATGTGGTGTTCTCGTCGCGACTCAGGGACCGCTGAGCTCAGGGATCACCGCGGCCCACGCTCGGAAGTCGGCCTGGAGCCGGGCGCGCGTCTCGTCGTCGACGAACGCTGCGTCGAGAGCGTGGAGGTTGCACCCCCAGATCTCGGGCAACGAGAGCCCGAGGTGTTCGACGCAGGCCAGCAGCTCCTCCGACAGCGTGATGTCGGAGATGGTGGTGTCGTCGGTGTTGATCGTGACGGGCACGCCCCGACGGATCAGTTCGGGCAGTGGGTGATCGGCGAACCGGGACACCGTTCCGGCCTGGAGGTTGCTGGTGGGGCAGACGTCGAGCGTGACGTCGTGGGCGATCAGGGCGGCCACGACTTCAGCGTCGGCCACGGCCGAGGCGCCGTGAGCGACGCGGTCGGGTCGCAGCTCGAGCGCCCTTCGGACCAGCGAGCCGTCGTCGAGCAGTTCACCGGCGTGCAGGGTGACGCCCAGCCCGCCGGCCCGGGCGATCTCGAACGCCTCGGTGTGCAGCGTCGGGTCGGGATCGGCCGCCTCGTAGCCGGCGAGATCGAACCCGGTGACTCCCCCGGCCCGGTGGGCAACCGCGATCCTCGCCAGCCGTGCCGTTGCCTCGGGGGCCGCCGACCGCATCGCCACCACCGTCAGGGTGACGACGACGCCACATCGCTGCGCCGCCTGACGCGCCGCGGTGCCGACCGCGGTGATGACGTCGTCGATCGTGAGGCCGCGTTCGCAGTGGACCGCGGGCGCCCATTTGATCTCGAGGTAGCGGACACGGTCGGCGGCCTTGTCCTCGACCAGTTCGGTGGTGACTCGGGCCAGGGCAGCCGTGGTCTGCATCAGCGCGATCGGGAGCTCGAACCGCTGCAGCAGCTCGGCCTGTGAACCGGGATGCACTGGCGCGACGAGCGCGTCGAACATCTCCAGGTAGCTGGTCGGGCCGATGCCGGCGGCGGCCCCCAATTCGAGCGCGGTCGCCGGCCGCAGGCACCCGTCGAGGTGCAGGTGCAGCTCCGCCTTCGGCATCGCCTGCAGCAGCCGGCGAACGGCACTCCGGTGATCAACCATCGTCGCCCATTCTGACCCCGCCGGCGAGCGGTCAGCGGTCGGCGCCGCGGAGCAGGCGCCGTAGGGCTTTGCCACTGGTCTGCGGGGCTCAGACGGCGCGGAACAGTGGCAAAGCGGCGCAGGTGATGGTGACGGGATCACTCACGCCAAGCCGCGGCGCCAGGCGGAGAACGAGGTGACGGGGCCGCCCGCCGGGCGGCGCAGCCATGGCCACGGGTACAGCGCGGCGATGTCGAGCTGGGCCCGCAAGCGGCGGTTGCCGGGGACCGGGGCGAACGTGGTGGCCAGCGCCCGGCCCGCGAGGACGGCGGCGGGGTCGCCGAGGGCGATCTCGACCGGGCGGCGGCGGGCGAGATCGGTGAGGCAGTCGGCGAGGAAGACCAACCGCTTCCCCGAGAGGCGGAGCTTGGCGAGCAGGGCTTCGTCGAACACGAACACCACCGGCAGATCGGGATGGGCCCGCAAGGCTGGATCGTCGTCGCCGAGCGACTCGGCGGTGATCCACACGAACTCGGGTGCCCGTTCGCCCAAGGCATCGAGCGGACCGGCCTCGAACCCGGCGTCGTCGACGCCGTCGAGACCGGGAACAGGCACGGGCACGCTGCGCAGCGTCCTTTCCTCGGGCCATTCGTGGATCGGGCACAGCTTGCGGTGCGGACACCCCGTGCACAGCCCGGGGGCCCGCTTCTGGACCTGCCACCGGGAGAACCCGTAGGGCTTCCCCGTGACCGTGCCGATGGTCCACTGCCACCCGGCCCGGTTCGCGGCGCGGGACCCGTCGAGCAGGTGACGGAAGAACCGGTCTTCGCCGACGTTCCAGTTGCCGCCATGGCGCACCGCCCAGTGCGAAGCGAGCCACATGCGGGTCTGGTTCGCCAGCCAACCGTCGTGCTCCAACTCGTCGACCGCCAGGCGGATGCAGGCCATGTCGCCGGCCCACGGATCTTCGGGAGCATCGACGAACCAGCCCGGTTCGAACTGCAGGGGCTGCGCGGTCTGGCGGCCGGCCCGGGCGTAGAGGTGGCGGGCGAACTCCTGCCACAGCAACTCGTCGCGGTACTTCTCGCGGTCGCGTGACGGCGCCGCCGCCACCGCCTGCCACACCCGGGGCAAGGTGAGCAGGCCGTGGCGGATGTAGGGCGACAGCATCGAGGCACCCCGCTGGTCGACCGGGAGCACCTCGTTGCGCCGGCTGGCGTAACCGGTGATGTCGAGCTCCTCGAGGGCGAGATCGGCCGCTGTCTGCCCGCCCCTGAACCGCCGGGACGGCTCCACGGGACCCTTGACCAGGTGACCGAGATGGGTGCTCACCCACTCGGCCACGCGATGGGACTCGGGGATCGGCAGTGTCGGCACCGTTCGACCGTACCGGGCGGTCGGCGCCGCACCTCAGTGGGTCGTCAGAGCTTGGCGAAGCGACGGCCGGCCAGTACCGCGAAGACGACGAAGATCAGGGCCGACCACAGCAGCGATCGCACGACGAACCAGCTCGTAGAGTGCCCGAGCAGGGCCTCGGTGTCACCGCCGATGGTGAGGGCCCGCACCGCGCCGACCATGGCGGTGACCGGCTGGTTCTCGGCGATCGGCTGCATCCACCCGGGCATCGTCTCCACCGGCACGTAGGCGCTCGACACGAAGATCAGGGGGAAGACCGCGAACGAGATGCCCTGGGCCGCCTGGGCTCCTCCGGAGATCAGCCCGAGGAACATCAGCATCCAACTCAACGCTGCGGCGTAGACGATGCACAGGCCGAGTGCGGCGACGAACTCGACCACTGTGCCCTCGGGCCGGAAGCCGACGAGGAACCCGACGACGAGCGTGACGAACATGCCCCACCCCACCAGCGCGGTATCGGCCATCACCCGCCCGAGGAGTACGGCGACACGCGGGATCGGGAGCGAGCGGAGACGATCGAACAAGCCGCTCTCCACATCCTCCGCGGTGCCCACGACCCCACTGGCGAAGAGGCCCGAAACGGCCAGCAGGGCAGGGATCAGGAAGTTGACGTACTCGACCGGTCCGGTCTGGATGGCACCGCCGAAGACGTAGCGGAAGATGAGCAGGAACATCACCGAGGTGAGCGCCTCGACCACGAGCAGCTGGGGGGTGCGCATGAACTTGCGGATCGTGCGCCCCGCGTAGGTGGATGCCGTGGCCCACACGGACGGCGGGTTGGTAGGGGCGGTCAGGACAGCAGCGCTCATCGGGGGGCTCCGGTCAGGGTCAGGAAGACTTCGTCGAGGGTGGGGCGGCGCAGGCCGATGTCGTCGAGCGGGATGCCCCGATCGCCGATCAGGCGCACCGCGTCGGAGAGGCGGGCGGTGCCGTCGATCACGGGAATCGCCACCCGGCGAGCCGGTTCGTCGACCCGGGGGGTATCGGTGCCGAGCGGGGCGAGGATCTCGGTGACGACGGCGAGCTCCTCGGCGGTGCGGACGCGGACCTCGACCATGTCGAGGCCGGCGCGGGATTTGAGCTCGGTCGGCGTGCCGGTGGCGATGGCCTTGCCGTGGTCGACGATCACGATGTGATCGGCGAGCTGATCGGCCTCCTCCAGGTACTGGGTGGTGAGGAGCACGTCGGTGCCGCCGCGCACCAGCGCCCGGATCGAATCCCACAGTTCGATGCGGGTGCGGGGGTCGAGCCCGGTGGTGGGCTCGTCGAGCAGCAGCAGGCGCGGCGAGCCCACCAGGCTGGCGCCGAGGTCCAGGCGGCGGCGCATGCCACCCGAGTAGCCCTTCACCAACCGGTCGGCGTCCTCGACGAGGTTGATCTCCTCCAACACGGTTGCGGCGGCAGCTTTGGCCGCTCTGGTGTCGTGACCGAACAACCGGGCGATCATCACGAGGTTCTCGCGGCCGGTGAGCGCCGGTTCGACAGCGGCGGTCTGACCGGCCAGCCCGATGACCCGGCGAACCAGCTCCGGGTTGGCGATGGCGTCGATCCCGGCGACACGGAGGGAACCGGCATCGGGTCGCAGCAGGGTGGCGACTGCTTTGACGAACGTGGTCTTCCCCGCGCCGTTGGGACCGAGGATGGCGGTCACCTTGCCGGACTCGGCGACGAGGTCGAGCCCGGCGAGGGCGTGGACGTCCTTGCCATAGCGTTTGGCGAGGCCAACCGCTTCGATGACGGGTTTCCCGGGGGAGGGCGAGTTGGGCATGCCACGAGTGTGCCGGATGAAACTGGTCAGGATTGGCCGAGGGCCCCGACCCCCGCGCCCCGTTCAGGCGCTGGACGTGACGCCGTCAACCTGCGCCATGGCTCACGCCCGGGGAGGCTGAGCGGGCACTCGACCACCACGGATCGCCTCGAGCAGTGCCCCGTAGGCCGACGCGTCGACCCGTACGTCGAGCAACGTGGGACTCCGGCTCGCGAGGGCGAGGCGCAGCGCCGCTTCGTACGCCTCCGGCACGTCCACCGCGATGCCGGTGAGCCCGCACGCCCGAGCGATCCCTGCGAAGTCGGTGGGCCCGTACGTCACGGCGCCGGCTCCGCCGTGCCCGGCCGGCCGTTGCTTGGCGGCGATCAGGCTGAGCGTGGAGTCGTTGAACACGACGACGATCACTGGCAACCCGAGCCGGGCGACCGTTTCGAGTTCGGCGAGCGCCATGCCGATCCCGCCGTCGCCCGTGAAGCACACGACGGCTCGATCGGGCCGGGCGAGCGAGGCAGCGATGGCGGCGGGGAGCGCGAATCCCATCGTGGCCAACCCGCTCGAGACCAGCAGCTCGCCAGGTGCATCGACCTCCCACAGGTGCATCGCGGGGAACATGTGGGCGCCGGCGTCGACGGTGGCGATGGTGCCGGGTTCGGCGACGGCTCGTGCGATGGTGACGACTTGTTGGGGTGTCAAGCCATCGGGGGATGTCGGCACCGCCATGAGGACTTCGGCAGTGGCAGTGGCACGGAACCCCGCTCCGCTCTCCTTCGGCCAGTGGGACTCCAGGAGCGAGGCAGCAGCGGCAACCAGCTCGGGGAGATCACCGACGAACTGGCCGACCAGACGATCGTCGAAGAACACGCTGTCGATGATCGGCCACGAGCCGAGGAGGACGATCGGCGCGGCGTAGGGCCAGGCCGCCGGGATCAGCTCGACAGGGTCGAGTCCCACTCCGATCATCAGATCGGCGGCGTCGAGCACGGGAGACTCGATCGTGGCCCCCGTGGCGACCCCCGCGCACCACGACGACGAGTCAGCCACGACCCCGCGGGCCTTGTAGGTGCAGAGCATGGGCACGTTCGCTGCGGCACCCAATGCGTCGAGGGCGCCGACCAGAGAACGCCGACCGGCGATCGTCTGAGCGATTGCACCGACGCCGACCACCACGACCGGACGACGAGCCGATGCAAGCCGCGCCCGGAGTCCGACGAGGTCGATCGGGCCCTGAGGATCGCTGCCGATGACGCCGCCTGCGCATGCGTCGGGGTCGATGTCGACATGGACCGGACCGGGCGGAGCGGCCAGCGCCACCCCGACCACCGCGCTGTGGCGCGCCGGGTCAGCCGTGGCCAATACGGCGGACAGCTTCGTCACCGGGGCCATCAGGGCCTGCTGGTCGAGGCGCTGGTGAGAGACGCGCATGGCATCCGACATCGCCACCGAATCGGTGACCACGACCATCGGCTGACGGTCGAGCAGCGCCTGAGCCGCTCCGTTCACCGCGCTTGTCGCGCCTGGACCACGAGTCGCCAGGCACATTCCGGGAGCGCCGGTCAGTTCGCCCATCACCCCCGCCATGATCGCCCCTGCGGTCTCGGTGTGAACGAGCACGAACCTCATGCCCTGCGCTTCCGCCGCGCCCACCAGGTCGAGGTTCGAACCGCCTCCCGGAACGCCGAACACGTGGGTGGTGCCCGCCTCCCGGCACGCTGTCACGAGACCGTCGACGATCGAGCGGCGAGAAGCACCCGAGGGAGTGCTCATGCCCCGTGGGCCATCATCTGGAAGCGATAGGTGTATCGCGCCGGGTTGAAGTGGTTGACGGCCAGCTCGAGCAGCTCACCGTGTTGATCGACGTAGAGGCGATCGATGCGCAGCACCGGCGCGCTCACCGAGCACTCCAGGGCGGCGGCCACATCGGCCGAGGCCTCGACCGCCGTGATGGTCTGATCGGCGCCGACGATCGGCCGACCGGCCAATCGCTGCACCACGCTCAGCACCGTCGTGGGACTCCGCGCTCCCGCTTCGCAGAACTCGGCGACCTCGAGCAATCCCGAGCCGAGACGCACCGGGAGAAAGGCATCCGTGACGCAGTACGGCCGCCCGGCGTGGAAGCGCCGGAATCGCATGGCGACGACGTCGTCGGTGTCGAGGTGCAAGCGCCCCGCTGCTTCGATGTCGACCCCGATCCAGGGTGGGGTGACGATCTCGAGCTCGGTGTCGATCGCCAGCGACATCAGCTCGTCGATCGAGCCGGAGGATCGGATGTACTTGCCGGGGAGATCGTTCACGAACGTTCCCCGACCGGGGATGCGTCGGACCAAGCCTTCGGCGACGAGATCTTGGAACGCTCGCCGTACGGTTTGGCGGCTCACGCGATGGCGTTCGCTCAGCTCGTTCTCGGTGGGCAGGCTGACACCCGACGGGTATCGATGAGCGCTGATCTCGGCGCGCAGCTCCTCCGCGATGAGACCGTACGCCGTCCGGCCGGGTCGGCCGGCAGGTCGAGTCGTGGTCCGGGTCGCCATGTGCGCACATTATGGCGATCCAGCGAGACCGTGGCAACCGCCGATACCGACCATAGACCTTGATTTCAAAGGGCATTCGTGGAGGCCACGAGCAGTTGACACGCCGACCCACGAGCCGCCATAGTGCTCCCGAAATGGCCGGACAAATGAGGACGTCGTTCGTGCTCCTCAGCACCCGCCAACACACCATTCAGGGGGTACGCACATGTCCATCAAGGTCGCCCAGTTCCTCGACGTCGCCTCGGGCCTTCAGCCCAAGCAGTTCTCCGTCGGATCGCACGATCAGATCAGCTCGCTCGACGACCTCGACCCGATCTACAAGCAACTGCTCGATGAGCCGATCGCGTGCGTGCTCGGGCTGATCGGTAACGACGGCCGGGTCAACCAGACCCCGATGTGGTTCGACTACGAGGGCGACAAGGTGCTCGTCAACGTGGCCGCGCAGCGCAAGAAGGTCGACTGGATCCGCAACAACGGCAAGATCTCGATCCTGCTGGTCAACCCGAAGAACGCCTACCACTGGGTGAGCATCAAGGCCACGGTTGCCCAGGAGATCTCCGAGGACGACCCCGCCGAAGGCGCCAGGGTCACCGCCCAGCTCGACCGGATCTGGACCAAGTACACCCAGAACGACCCGCCGTATGGCTTCCGCGATCCTGCGATCGACGAGCGACGGATCCTGTTCGTCTGCGACGTCGATCGGGTCGCCACCTTCGGCAAGCCCTGACGACGAACCGATGGTGACGACCGGGAGGGTGGCGATCGCGGGGGGCTCGCTGGGTGGGCTGACCGCGGGGCTGCTGCTCCGCGACCTCGGGCTCGACGTCACCGTCTACGAACGCTCCAACGTCGGAGTTGGAGCAACGGGGTGCGGGCATCGGATTCCTCCCCGACAGTTCGAGGTACCTCGTCGAGCGCGCCGGGCTGGCGCTCGACGAGATCAGCACGTCGACCGGGCTGATCCGCTACCTCGACCGGCGCGGCGAAGTCACCCACGAGCTCGAGCACGCAGTACCGGTTCAGCTCGTGGAACACCGTCTACCGCCGCCTGCTCGCGGCGTTCGGCCGCGCGATCGCTATCTCCTCGGCCGCGAGGTGGTCGGCCGCACCGAGACGCCGGGCGGCGTGTTGGTGCACTTCGCCGACGGCACCGCCGTACGAGGCGGACCTGCTGGTCTGCGCCGACGGTGTCGGCAGCCGGTTCCGGGAGCAGTTCCTGCCCACGACGCATCGCCAGTACGCCGGCTACGTGGCGTGGCGCGGCATGGTGCCCGAGTGTGAACTCTCGACCGGGCGACGTCGCGGTTCCTCGGCGACGCCATCTCGTACTACGTGTACGCCAACAGCCACATCCTCGTGTACCCGATCCCGGGGGCCGACGGCTCCGTTCGTACGGGCGACGACTCATCAACTTCGTCTGGTACCGGAACTACCTCGCAGGTGACCGATCTCGCCGATGTGCTCACCGATGACGCGGGCAACGAGCGGGACATCTCGGTGCCGCCCGGCGCAGTCGCGCGCCGACCACGTCGCCGAGATGCGGTCCACCGCGGCTGCCCGGCTCCCACCCGTGATCGCCGAGGCGGTGCTCGGTGTGTCAGCGAACCGTTCCTCCAGGTCGTCTACGACGTCGAGATCGCGCGGATGGCGTTCGGACGGACGTGCCTCATCGGCGACGCCGGCTTCGTCGCCCGTCCCCACGCGGCGGCGGGGACCGCCAAAGCGGCGGCCAACGCCTGGGCGCTGGCCGATGCCCTCGCCGCGAACGGCTCCGTCGATGCCGCATTGGCGAGCTGGGAACCAGGGCAGCTCGAACTCGGGCGGCAACTACTGGAGCGGACCCGCCGGCTCGGGTCACGCTCGCAGGTGACCGGGACCTGGGACCCGCTCGATGCCGACAACTTGTTCCGGCTGCGAGAGGACGGGCCATGAACGCCGCGCGCCGAAGTCGCGCGGCGACATGGCCGACAGCCGCTGCGGCATTGCTCGATGCGCTCGAAGACGCCCAGCGGACCGAAGCGTTCCGGCCCTTCACCGACGATGCCGAACGCCATCGTTGGTTCTACACGCCGACCGACCACGGCGGGTTGGCGCTCTCGTCGATGCGACCCGGCGCAGCAGCGGCTGACCATGCGCCTCGTCGCCTCGGGCCTCTCCCGAGCCGGCTACGTGACCGTGGCAACCGTCATGGGACTCGAGAACGTGCTCGACATCGTCGAGGGCTGGACCGCGTCATGGGGCCGAGACCGGGGTCGGGACCCTGGGCTGTACTACGCGCGGATCTTCGGCGACCCTGCGGGGAGCGAACCGTGGTCGTGGCGCTTCGGCGGTCACCACGTCTCGATCCACCACACCGTCGTCGATGGTCAAGTGGTGGGCTCCACCCCGAACTTCATCGGCGCCGACCCCGCGAGCTCCCCGCTGCTCGGCCCGCACCCGTTGCGGCCGCTGGCAGGCGCCGAGGACCTGGGGCGCCAACTCGTGCGGAGCCTCGACGACGAACAACGTCAGTTGGCCATTGCATCGCTGGTGGCCCCGGTCGATCTGGTGAGCGCCAACCGGATTGCCTACGGCCAGGGCAGCGGCGACCTCCCGCTCCCGCTTGTCGAGGTGTGGCGGGGCCGGTTCGCGGGCGAGCTCGCCGAACGGGTCGAGCTGATCCAACGGCAGGCCGAGGCCGCAGCCGGCCTCACCGCCGCCCATCTGGATGCCGTGCGCCTCACCGCCGAGGCGCGGGGAGTGTCGGCAAGGCACCTGCGGTCCGACCAGCGCGAGCTGCTCCGGGCGCTGCTCGACGTGTACGTCGGCCGGGTGCCGGAGAGTCTTGCCGACGACGAATCAGCCAAGTACTCCGACGACCGAGGGCTCGACGAGCTGTCGTTCCTGTGGGCTGGCGGGCTCGAGCCTGGCCAGGGCCACTACTACCGGGTGCAGGGTCCGCGCCTTCTCGCTGAGTACGACAACACCCAGCGCGGCGCCAACCACGTCCACACGGTGTGGCGTGATCCGAGCCGCGACTTCGGCACCGACCCGCTGCGCGCCCATCGGGAGCACCATCACTGAATGAGGCCCTGCGCCGCGAGCCGCGCTGAGATTCGATCGGCTCATGGAGTTCCATCGGATTCCTGCGTACCGTGCCCAGCACACAACGGGGGGCGTCACCACCGCGGAGGTGACGCCTTCTGTCCAGCGCAGAACGACCGTTGCGTCCTGCAACGATCTCGGTACGGTGAGCGGCGATGACTGCGAGCCGGCACCGATGACGATCCTCGGGCGCGACGACTCGCTCATCGCCGACTCACGAGTGCGACCAGGGCGCGCCGAGGGGCGGGAGTTCATCCTCCTGGTGACCGCGCTCATGGCGATGGGCGCGTTGGCCATCGATCTGATGCTGCCGGCGTTCCCCGACATGCGCGCCGAGTTCGGCATGGAACCGGGCGCGTCGCAGGTCAGCTGGGTGATCACCGCGTTCTTCCTGGGGCTCGCCGTCGGGCCGTGGCTCTACGGCCCGGTATCCGACCGCTACGGCCGGCGCCGCCCGCTCTTCGTCGGGCTCGGGCTGTACGTCGCGGGTGCGTTGATCGCCACGGTGGCGCCGTCGTTCGGATGGATCGTCGCCTCGCGTTTCCTGTGGGGGCTCGGCGCTGCGGCCCCGCGATCGTTGAGTCTGGCGATGGTCCGCGACCGCTACGAGGGCGACGCCATGGCCCGGCTGATGTCGATGATCATGGCGGTGTTCCTGCTCGTGCCGATCCTGGCCCCGAGCATCGGCGCCGGACTCAACCTCGTGCTGCCGTGGCGCGTGGTGTTCTGGTTCCCGGCTGTGGTGGGCTTGGCGCTGCTGGCGTGGGCCCAGCGTTTGCCCGAAACCCTCACTCCTGAACGACAACGCCCGTTCACGCGCGCCGCGTTGAGCGAGGCGACACGGCTGGTCATGACCAACCGCCAGACGTTGTGTTTCATGCTCGCGATGACCTGCCTGATGGGTGTGATGACCGGCTTTCTCGCGAACTCCGAACTCATTCTCGAAGACGTCTACGGCTACGGCGACTACTTCCCGCTGTTCTTCGGCTCCGTCGCCGTCATGCTCGCGATGAGCTCGTTGAACAACGCCCGCCTCGTGGGCCGCCTCGGCCTCACCCGCCTCGTGCGACGTTTGGCCGCAGCCGGTCTAGCGCTCGTGGTGGTGTTCGATGTGGTCTCGTTCACCAACGGCGGGCGACCGAACTTCTGGTTGTTCGCCGTCTCCGTCGCGGCGGTGGTGCCGGTCGCGCAGGGCCTCGTGCCCAACTGCAACTCGGCAGCCATGTTGCCGCTCCCGCACGTGGCGGGCACGGCGTCGTCGATCATCGCCACCATCACCACCGCTGGCGGCGCGCTCCTGGGCGGGCTCGTGAGCACGTCCTTCGACGGAACCGTGCGACCGTTCGCCGTCGGCGCAACGGTGCTCCTCACCGCCGCCGCCGGCTTCATCTGGCTCGCGACGGGCGGATCCGCCCCGACAACGGTCGAACCCTCGGTTTCCTGAGCGGCGGTCCCGACCCCCGGTTGCCGCGCGCCCGCTGACTTCCGCGCTCGGCGTGTCACCCGCGAACGGGGGGTGTGGGATCGTTCGGGTGTGAACGGGGAACGGGTGGCGGCGTGCCTCTCGAAGCACGCCGACGAACTGACCCGGTTCGCTGCGACGCTCGTCGGGAGTGATGACGCCGATGACGTCGTGTCGGTTGCCGTGCTCGGTGTCCTTGCGGCCAGGACCGACAACATCGACGACATTCGCGGGTATCTCTACCGGAGCGTGCTGAACGCATCGCGCAAGCACTGGCGGACGCTCGGGAGGCGGCAGCGGCGCGAGGTGTTCACGTTCGATGCCGGCGTCGACTCGGCCGAGTTCCGGCCGGAGGTGGCGGGATCGTTGGCTTCGATCGATGGAAGCCGCCGGGCGACTCGATCCCGTACGGGCTCGTCGCCATCCGGGGAGAGCTCCAGACGGGAATGAAGCTGTGGTTCGGTGAGGGGGCAAGCTGGTCGGGTCCGACGCCGCAGGAGGCCAGTTGCGATGCGGTCACGCTCGACCACGAAGGCTTCTTCTTGATCGGTGACGCGACGACGACGGCGTTCCTGGTGACGGACGGGAACGCCCCCGTGAGGCGGATCGTCGCTGAGAGTCCGCCAGGCATGCCGACGTGGCGCGTGGCGACGCTGCGGATGAAGGCCGCGAACGGCGGCGTTCTCCCCGGCACGGTCAGCCTCTCCTGCGAGCGGAGCGGGTCATGAGGCGTCGGACGGTCGCCGTCGCGCCGATTCTGGTGAGTGCGCTGCTGCTCGCGGGGTGCTCGGGGCGCCAGCGCGCCGAACCCATGCGCATGAATCGGGTCGAGGCCACGAGTGCGGCGACGGTGCTCGCGGAGGGCGAGAGTTGGGTGCTCGAGCTCGTCGACGATCAGAACTGCACCCGGCTCCGGTCAGGGAACGACGCAACGTTGTGCGTCGCCGAGCTCGCGGCCGGGCAACTGCCGTGGGGAGTCCAAGTGTTCGATGCTGACGGAGCGCTGCGGAGCGCAACCTCCATGGTCGGATGGGGTTGACCCCTACCGCGCCCAATCGGTCCCTGCTCGTCGCGGCGAACAACGGTATGGGTGTCACGGCCCCAGCAGCGCTGCGGGAACGACGGCGATGCCGTCCGACGTCCGGTAGGCGTCGGTGCCGGTGGTGACGACGGCGGCGTCCAAGAGATCGTCACCGATGTGAGTGCGTAGCCACCGGAGATGGCGGAGGTCGCCATCGTCGACCGTCGCCGACATCTTCACCTCGAGGGCAACGACACGGTGATCGGCCCGTTCGACGATGAGGTCGATCTCGTGGTCTCCTCCACGAGTGCGGAAGTGGGAGACGCGCGCTTCGGCGAGTTGGGCGTAGGCGCGCACCGACAGGGTGACGAGCGACTCGAACAGATGACCGAGGAGGGTGCCATCGCGCGACATCGCCGGGCCGCTCTCGACGCCGTCGAGCAACGCTTCGACGTCGGCTCCGAGGAGCCGAACTGCCAATGCTGGATCGACGAGCTGGTGTTTCGCTGGTGTGCTCAACCTGGCAATCGGGTTTCGGGATGGAAGCCACGCCGGCACCGGCTCGACGATCCACAGCCGTTCGAGCACGTCGCGGTAGCGGTGCGTCGTCACCTTTGCTGGCTTGTCCGAGACGCCCGCGGTCGCGGCGTCCCGGATCACCTCGTAGCTGGAGGTGGTCGAGGTCGCCGCTGCGTACGCGTTGAGCCAGCGGCGCAGCGCTGCCGGGTTCCGCACCGATCGTCCCATTTCATCGAAATCCCGATCGACGATGCGGTCGATGTACCCGTCGAGTCGGGCCCGCAGTGCTCGCCCGTTCGACGCGCGAAGTCCCGGAAATCCCGATCGCACGATCTCATCGACGTAGGTCGTGAGGGACACCGTTGTCGATCCGGCGACTGCTGGCCGAACGCCTGACAGCAGGTCGCCGAGGCTCACCGCAGGCGTCGCGACAGCGCGCTCGGCGAGGCTGAGCGGTCGCATCCGGAGCGTCACGATCCGGCCTGCGCCGGAGTGGGTGGAGATGTCGTCCCGTGAAGCGGAGCCGGTGAGCACGAATGAGCCGGGGCCCGCGCCGTCATCGACCGCGCGCCGGACGAGATCCCACGTATCAGGCAACCGTTGCCACTCGTCGATGAGGACGGGCCGGTCAGCAGTCAGGAGCCGATCGGGCTCAGCGGCAACGATCTCGCGCTGGGCTCGGTCCTCGAGCCGGAACGAGGTGGCGGCTCGCCGTCGCGCCGTCTCGGTCTTGCCAACCCCCTTGGCACCTTCGATGGCAAGTGCGGGGACTCCCTCGAGCAGCTCGTCGAGCTCGCGATCGACGAGCCGGGCCGCGTACTCCGATCGCACGTGCGTCCCGACCCGAGTTTCATCGCGTTTCGTCGAGGGTATCCTCACGCCCGATACTGTACCCTTCGCCACCCATCTAGTTGACCATTCGGCGGACTTCTACTGTACCGTTTGGCAGATACTTAGTTGACTGTTTGGCAGCCGGTTGTCACGGCGGGCTCCGATCGTTCAGTCGAGCGCAGGGCTACGCGGTAACGAGCGGGTCTGCATGTCGTCGTGGCGGGCGCGGATCTGGTCGTGGTAGCTCGGCTTGGTGGGGATGTAGAAGTCGCCTGCTCGCACCGCGGCGAACACCAGCTCGGCCACCGCATCGGGAGCCAGGCCCGTGCCGGTCGACTCCTGGAGCATCTGGGTCACGAACGCGGCGTCGGGCGTGAGCTCGGGGCGCTGGCGGTCGACGAACCGTTCAGGGCGATTCCGTTCGGAGCTGCCGATGTTGGTGGCGATCAGGCTGGGCACCAGCACTGACACGCCCACCTTCGCATCGACCGACTTCAGGTCGTGGGCGAGGCACTCGGTGAGCCCGACCGCGGCGAACTTCGTGGCGTAGTAGGGCCCCGAGTACGCGTTGGTGACCAGCCCGCCCATCGAGGCGGTGTTCACGATGTGGCTCTCGGCCGCTTGGGCGATCATTCGGGGAACGAAGGACCGGATGGCGTGCACGATGCCGTACAGGTTCACGCCCATCACCCAGTTCCAGTCGGCGATGGTCCGCTCCCAGAGCAGGCCGCCGCTGAAGACGCCGGCGTTGTTGCACAACAGGTGCACCCCACCGTGCTCGTCGAACGCGATGTCGGCGAGACGCTGCACAGCATCGGCATCGGCGACATCGGTGGGTACGGCGACGGCCCGACCTCCAGCCTCGGTGATGAGCGCCACCGTCTCGGCGAGGCGCGGTTCCTCGACGTCGGCCGCCACGACCGCCATACCGGCAGCGCCTGCGGCGCGGGCCAGTGCCCGTCCGATTCCGCTGCCCGCGCCCGTGATGACGGCGACCTTTCCGGCGAAGTCCTGCATGGTGCGCTCCCTTGGTCGGGCCGCAAACTACCGGCGGGCACGCTCCGGCCCGGAGGCGGACGGAGGCCACGAGTACGTTGGCTCGATGAACAGCGATCAGGCGATGCGGCAGCACTCGGCGTCCCTTCCCGGGCCCGAGTTCTCGAACCCGGCGTGGGTGCGGCCGGTCCCGCTCGCCACTGCCACTGTCGCCATCGTCACATCGGCGGCGCTGCACACCGCCGACGACGAGCGGTTCAGCGCCGGCGACACCGGGTTCCGGTTCATCGATCGCGAACGTCGCGATCTGGTGCTCGGCCACTGGAGTCCGAACTTCGACCGAGCGGCGATCGCGCTCGATCTCAACGTCGTGTACCCGATCGACCGCCTCGAGGAGTTGGCCGCCCGGGGGGTGATCGGTGCCGTCGCCCCGCGGCACGTCTCCTTCGCCGGGAACCAGCCCGACGACGTGTCGACCATCCGGCTCGACACCGGTCCGGCCGCCGCCGCGGCGCTCCGCCACGACGGTGTCGACGTGGTGCTGCTCACGCCCGTTTGACCGCTTTGCACGCGCACCGTGAGTGTGCTCGCCCACGTCTTCGAAGCCGCCGGCATCGCCACTGTCGTGTTGTCGTCGGTGCGCGAGATGGCCGCCAAGGTCGCCCCGCCCCGTGCCTTGCATTGCGAGTTCCCGCTCGGCCGGCCGCTCGGGCGCCCTGACGACCCCGGGTTCCAGCACGACGTGCTCGCCCGGGCCTTTGCGCTGCTCGATGCCGAGGCAGGCCCGGTGCTCGTCGATCACCCGGAGGTGATCGAGGCCGACGAACAGCCGCTCGCCTGCAGCCTTCCACCTCGGTTCGATCCGTCGTTGCCACCGGCGGTCGATGAAGCGCGTGGGTTGCGCCGGGCGTACGACCGGAGCCTGGCGGCACGCGGGGCGAGCTCGGTCGGTCGGGTGATCGTCGCCGACGAAGTGCCTGCGGCGCTCGGCGTGCTCCATGCGATCGCCGAGGGTGCCGATTGGAAGACGGCGGGCCTGCCAGGCGGGAACACCACCGCGGTGTGCCACGACATCCGCACCTACTACGAGGAAGCGGCGATCGAGCTGGCCGAGGGCCCAGTACCCGGGGCTCGCTCGGTCGAGGCGTGGTTCTACGAGCGCACCGAGGCCGGCCGCACCGTCCTTGCGGCGCGCGCCGCGATCCGTGACGCCGGCGGCAAGTTCCCGGTGTGGTTCTACATGGCCGCCGGGAGCCGGTAAGTCGGGAGCTCGAACCGCGCTGTTGGCGGCTACCGCTGGCGGCCCGCCGGCCGCGGCTTGCCACTGATCTGCGGGGTCCTGGGTGCACAGACCAGTGGCAAGAGGTCGATCGGTACGAAGTCCCCCGCTGGCCACCCGTGCCCGAGAATGTCCAACTCGATTGCCCGAGAATGTCCAACTCGCCGCCGGGATGTTGTATCTCGGGTCACCTTCGGGGGCGCGAGACCAACGGCAGTTCGTCGGCGTAGCGCATGAGGATCGATCCGGCGGTGGCCAGGATCAACACGTAGGCAGCGGCCAACGGACCGAGCTCGGGTTCGAGTCCGGCGGCGACGCCGAGCCCGGCGATGACGATGGAGAACTCACCGCGCGGGACGAGCGACATCGCCACCCGCACCCGGCCCCGAGCACCGATGCCCGAACGGGCCGCCGCCCAATAGCCGCTCCACCCCTTGGTGATCGCGGTGACGATGGCGAGCAGGGCGGCCGGAACGAGGGCGCCGGGCAGGGTCCCCGGGTCGATCTGCAGGCCGAAGAACACGAAGAACAGCCCACCGAACACGTCGCGGATCGGCAGCAGCAACGCTCGGCCCTCCTCGGCCACCTTGCCCGACAGGGTGACGCCCAGCAAGAACGCGCCGACTGCGGCGGAGATCTGGAGGCGTTCGGCGAGCCCGGCGACCACGAACGTCACGCCCAGCACGGTGAGCAGCAACAGCTCTGGGGAACGGGTGTGGATGACCCGTGTGAGGTGCGGGCCGAGCCGGGACGCGCCCATCAGCGCGACGGCCACCACCAGCAGCGCCACCGACACCGACACCACCCCTTCGACCGGCCCACCCCCGACCAGCAGCACCGCGATGATCGGCAGGTACACCGCCATCGCCAGATCCTCGAACACCAGGATCGACAGCACGATCGGCGTCTCGCGGTTGGCCATCCGGTCGAGGTCGCCGATCAGCTTGGCGATGATGCCCGACGACGACACGTAGGTGATCCCACCCAGCAGCACAGCGGTCAACGGGCTCCATCCGAGCAGGAGCCCGGCCACGAACCCGGGGAAGAAGTTGGCGAGGGCATCGACCACCCCCGCCCGCCACGTGGACTTCAGCCCGAAGTGGAGCTCCTCGACGCTGTACTCGAGCCCGAGCAGCATCAGCAGCAGCACGACCCCCAGGTCGGAACCGAAGCGGATGAACGACTCGGTCGCGTCGAGCGAGACCACACCGCCCTCGCCGGCGAACAGCCCGGCGATGATGTAGAGCGGGATCGACGGGAGCCCGAACCGGCCGGCGATCCGGCCGAGGACGGCGATGGCGAGCAGGACGCAGCCGAACTCGATCAGCACTGCCGACTGGCCGCCCGCCGCGAGCACGGTCACGTCGAGAGGCGGCGCGCCGCTTCGTGGACGCTCGGCACAGATCCGATCACGAGCACCACGTCGTCGGCCTCCAGCCGGAACTCCGGTCCGGGCCCGGGGTGGGAAGCCTGGCCGCGGATGACCGCCACGACCGATGCACCCGTCTCGGTGCGGATGCGACCGTCGCCGATGGTCTTTCCGGCGAGCTGGCCTCCTGGCGGCACCGTCACCCACTCGATGGACAGGCCTTCGACCTCGTGGCGCAGATCGGAGATCCGCTCGGTCACCTTGGAGCCACCGAGCAACTCGACGAGGACGGCCGACTCGGAGGGACCGAGGCTGACGATGTCGCGGCAGGCGTCGGGGTCGACCTCGTCGTAGAGCACCATCTCGCGGCGGCCGTCGCGCCGGACGACCACCCCGACCCGGTCGCCGTTGCCGGTGGTGAACTCGTAGCGGACCCCTACGCCGGGGAGCGGCGTCTCGAACACTTCCATGGCGCGATTCTCGCAGCAGCGCCCGACCATCCCGGCGGGGCGCCACCCCTTGAATCCTCCGGCTGGGTCCCGATGTCAGCTGAGACACGCCGGGGTGCGGCGGGGAGTTCGGAGGAAGTTGTTCGTGCGGGTCACACGAGGGTTGGTTTCGTTGGTGTCGATGACGGTGATCGTCGCCGGATCTCTGATCGGCGCGGCGCCCGCCACGGCTGCCGGATCCTTCGTCGTGACCGCCCCGGCCGACGCGAGCGGCAACGATGCCGTCTGGTACACGGGTGAGACCAAGAACATCACGTGGACGGTCGACACCGAGACGGGTTCGTACACCCTCGAGCTCTGGTCGACCGGCGGAGCGGCGGCCAAGCTGGCCACGATCGGCACGGGGAGCGACATCACGGCGGGAACGTTCCGTTGGACGATCCCGACAGCGATCGGCGCGCTGGTGGTCGAGGACGCCGTCGTGAAGGTCGTACCCGCAGCCGGGGCAGTGGCCACCTCGGACGCGTTCGATCTACGCAGGTCGATGATCGCGGAGGTCAACCTTTGTGATTCGGTCCCCGAATGGCCGCTGTGGTGGACGTTCTGCCGCAATGCCTGGGACCTCTATCTGTCAACGGCCGGCGACGCCCAGTACGTCTACTGGTCGAGCGCGGGTGTCACCGGCGCGCTCGTGAAGATCGACCTCGTCCACACCGGCGGCGGGATCACTCCCCTCAGCAAGTCGACGGCGAACGACGGAGCCGAACTCGTCCTGCTCCCCTCCAAGCTGGCCATCGACGAGGGATTCGACGAGAGCTACCGCATCCGTGTCACACCTGTCTCGCCGGTCGCCGTCGGACGGGACTCGGGTTCGTTCCCCGTGTACTGGGGCTCCCCGGTGCGGCTCGACGTCGGCCACGGTGGGGTCGACCTCACGGTGGAGGCGGGCGAGTCCGTCGAGCTGGAGTTACGGGCGACCGAGGTGACCAGCGGCCGGTACAAGGTCGAGGCCAAGCCGGCGACCGGCAAGGCAACGGTGCTCTACACGGGCGCCATCCCGGAGATGGGTTCGGTCCAGTGGCGACCGACGACACCCGGGACCTACCAATTCGTCGGCACCGACCTGAAGAACAAGAAGTTCACCGCGGCGCCGCTCACCAAGGTCATCGTGACGACCAACCCCGACCTGGTGCGCCAGGCGGCGCCGTCCGACACCACGGCCACCCTTGGTCAACCGGTGACGCTCAGCTGGGACTTCTTCGACGACGGCGCCGACACCGGGGCCAACGACTCGCGGCCTCCAGTCGACATCAACGTCGTCGACGCCTCAGGCAAGGCGACGAACATCGCCAAGGCCTTCGCCGGGGTGTGGCAGGGGACCGCGCCGGTCGGCCACGTGGGCCCGTTCTTCCCCGAATGGGTGGACGACTACGTGTGGCGACCGAGCGCCAAGCTGGCCGCCGGCACGTACACCATCAAGGTCAACAAGACCGGCGACACCGCGACGTCGGACCAGACCATCACGCTGGCCCAGCCGACGTCGCTCACCACCGAGGACTTCGCCTCGGCCACGTTCGAAGTGGGTGAGCGAATCGTCGTCGACTGGACCGTCACCGAGGGCGCCGAGGTCCCGGTCGACATCACCCTCGTCCCCACCGGCGAGGGCAGGGCGATCCCGCTCGCCAAGAAGCTGGTGAGTCCGGGCACCTCGGCCACTGTGACGGTGCCGCCGTCCACCCCCGCCGGCACCTACAACCTGACGGTGACGACGATCGACAAGTTCGGCACGCTTGCCGCCGTGCTCACGGCGAGCGAAGCCGTGACGATCACCGCTCCGGTGCTCACCACCACCGTCCCGTCGACCGCCAAGAACGGCACCCAGATCACCATCAGCTGGGCCTACGCCGACGACTCGGCACTCCCGGTGAAGCTGGAGCTCCTGCAGGGCGCTGGAACGAAGGTGCTCGCGGTCATCGCGAAGTCGGCGCCGAGCACGTCGTCGGGCACCGGCTCGGTCACCTGGACGGTTCCCGGCAAGTTGCCGGCCGCCGCCGACTACGTGGTGAGGGCCACGGCGATCGGTCCAAAGCCGGCACCGAGCGACGCATCTGGGGCGTTGGCCGTTACTGCAACCACCATCACGGTCGACGAGGACGCGCTGGCGGGCGGCGTGACGATCGGCCAGACCGTGCCGCTGGAATGGGCGGCAGATACCGGGGTCGCACAGTCCGTCACCGTCAGCCTGGTGCAAGGCACCAAGGTCGTTGCCAAGCTCGACGCCAAGGCCTGTGACGGCCAACGGTGCCGGCGCCCTGCCCTGGCTGGCGACCAGCAAGCTCAAGCCCGGCACCGGTTTCAAGATCCGGGTCACCGACAATGCGAACCCCGCGGTGACCGACGAATCAGCCGAGTTCGCCATCCTCGCCAACCCCACGACGGCGAGCTAGCGCCTCCGAGGTCGGGGCTTGGCACTGGTCTGTGGGGTCCTGACCCCGTAGATCAGTGGCGAGACTTCGGTCGGTGGGAGTCGACGATCCGGGGCTCGGGAAGCCTCGAATAGCGCAGGTCACACGGGATGCGCCCGTTGTGACACACCCAGATGGCACCCTGTTCGATGGCCGCACTGCCGTAGCCATTCGCCTGAGGTGAACCTGTCGTGACCACACTCGCTTCCGCCTACACCGCCGATGACATCCAGGCCCTGGAGGGTCTGGAGCACGTGCGCCTGCGCCCGGGGATGTACATCGGGTCGGTGGGTTCGTCGGGCCTGCACCATTTGCTCTGGGAGGTGGTCGACAACTCCGTCGACGAGCATCTCGGCGGGATCGGGCGACCGGATCGAATTGACCTTGCTGGCCGACGGCGGGGCCCGGGTGCGCGACTGGGGTCGGGGCATCCCGGTCGATCGCATGACCAGTGGGGTCCACCAGGGCAAGTCGGCGCTCGAGGTGATCCTCACCGTGCTCAATGCCGGTGGGAAGTTCGGCGGTGAGAAGTCGGCGTACAGCTCGCCGAGTGGCGGGCTCCACGGCGTGGGCATGAAAGCGGTCACGGCGTTGTCCACCCGGCTCGTCGCCCGGGTGTTCCGCGACGGCCAGATCCACGAGCAGACCTTCCGGCTGCGGGGCGACAAGCCCGGCGTGCCCGACGGTCCGGTGAAGGCGGTCGGCAAGTGCACGGGGAAGGACCGGGGCACCGAGATCACGTTCTGGCCCGACCTCACCTGCTTCACCGACGATTCAGGGGCGCACGTGAGCGGGTTCTCCCGCCGGGCCATCGTCGAGCGGCTCGAGAACCGCTCCTACGTCCACGGCGGGCTCACGTTCGTGCTCACCGATCTCCGGTCGGGCCAGGACCCCACGCCGGTGACGTTCCACTCCGAGCACGGCCTGGTCGATCTGGTCGGCAAGCTCGTCCACTCGCGTGATCCGATCTGCCCGCCCATCCGCATCAACGGCACGCGGACCGAAGAAGCGATGGTGGTCGACGCCGCGTTGGCGTGGGGCTCGGGCTACTCCGAGACGCTCGTCGGGTACTCCAACGGGGTGGTGAACCCCAACGGCGGCAAGCACGTCGAAGGCATGACCAAAGCCGTCACCCGGGCAGTGAACCGCTACGCACGTGATCGCGGACTGCTGAAGGAGAAGGACGAGAACCCCACCGGGGCCGACGTTCGCCAAGGTCTCGTCGCCGTCGTGTCGCTGATGCTGCCCGATCCGTCGTACGACTCGCAGTCGAAGAACCGGCTGGAGACGGTGCCGGCGGCGGGCGTGGTGGAGTCGGTCGTCTACGAGCAGCTGACCAAGTGGCTGGAGGAGAACCCGGCACCGGCCAAGAAGATCGCCGAGAAGGCCGCGGCGGCCATGCGGGATCGCAAGAAGACCGACGAGGACCGCGCGGCCGACAAGTCGCTCGCCCGCAAGTCACCGTTGAAGGGCTCCGGGCTTCCCGACAAGTTGTACGACTGCCAGCTCTCCCCGAACGCCGCCCTCACGGCCGGCCACCGGACGGAGCTGATCCTGGTGGAGGGCGATTCCGCCGGTGGTACCGCTGTCGACGCCCGTGACCCCCGGTTCCAGGCGATCCTGCCGTTGCGCGGCAAGGTGCTCAACGTCGAATCGGCATCGGGTTCCAAGATCGTCGGCAACGCGGCACTCGCCACGCTGATCAAGGCGATCGGTGCCGGCCGGGGCGCCGATTTCGATCTCGATCGGATGCGCTATCACGACATCGTCCTGCTCGCCGATGCCGATGTCGACGGCGAGCACATCACGGTGCTGCTCATCACGTTCTTCTGGCGCCAGATGCCCGATCTGGTGCGAGCCGGGAGGCTGCTCGTGGCCCAACCCCCGCTGTATGCCACCAACACCCCCGACGGCAAGATCTACCTGCCGAACGACGCCGCCAAGGCCGAATACCTGGCACGGCACCCCAACCACAAGGCCCCATGGAACCGCCTGAAGGGGTTGGGAGAGATGGACTCCTCCGATCTCACCGTGGTGGTCAACCCGGCCACCCGCCGGGTGCTCCAGGTCACGGTCGAAGACGCCATCTCGCTCGACGACACGCTGTCGCGGCTCATGGGAGATTCGGCCAAGGAGCGGCTCGACTGGCTGCTCGACTCGGCGCTGCAGGACACCAACATGGGAGGCAATTGAGATGGCCTCGAAGCGATCCAAGCAAGGCGGGGTCCGCACCCCGCAACTGTTCGAGCCGGCGCCGCCCACTCCACCGCAGGCGGCCGACGCTGTCGAGCTGGTCGAGCGGAACCTCCTCGACTACGCCCTCTACGTCATCGGTGATCGAGCCGTGCCGTCGGTGGCCGACGGCCTGAAGCCCGTCGCCCGCCGCTTGCTGTGGGGGGCGTTGAACGGTGCGCCCCCAGCGATTCCTGGGCGCCCCACCGTGAAGTGCGCCCGCGTCACCGGCGAGACGATGGCCAAGTACCACCCCCACGGCGACTCGTACCTGGCGCTCGTGCGCATGGCCCAGCCGTTCTCGCTCCGGGCCCCGCTGTTCGAGTTCCAGGGCAACTACGGCTCCCCCGATTTCGGACCGGCCGCCTCGCGCTACACCGAGACCCGACTCTCGCCGGTCGCCATGGCCCTCCTGGCCGAGGTGCGCGACGGCACCGTCGATCTGGTCCCCAACTACGACGGGCTCGAAGTCGAGCCCGAGGTGCTGCCGGCCGGCTTCCCCAACCTGTTCGTCAACGGTTCCTATGGCATCGCGTTCGGGATGGCGTCGCACTTCCCCACCCACAACCCGGTCGAGGTGTGTGCCGCGGCCCAGCACCTGATCGCCAACCCGAAGGCCTCGGTCGAGGAGCTGCTCGCCATCGTCCCCGGACCCGACTACCCCGATCCGTGCACCATCGTCAACGGCGACGAACTGGCTGCGATCTACCGGTCGGGCACCGGCCAGATCCGGGTGCGGGGCACGTGGATCGTCGAGGAGGCCCGGCGCGGGGTGCGGCTCATCGTCACCAGCCTGCCCTACGTGAACGGTTCCACCGGATCCTCCGAGGAGTTCATCCGCGGTGTGGTCGCGGCGGTCGAAGAGGGCAAGCTCCTCGGGATCGACGACGTCGTGAACGAATCGGCCAAGGGCGAGACCCGCATCGCCATCGACTTGGCCAAGGGCGTGGCGCCCGAGCAGGTGGTGCCGGCACTGCTGCGGTTCACCAACCTGCAGGTCACCAACCCGGTCCGGATGCACGCCCTCGATGTCCACGGCGTTCCCCAGATGTACAACCTGCGCACCGCGCTCGAGGCGTGGATCGCCCATCGTGTCGATGTCGTCGAGCGCCGCTCCCGGGCACGCATCGGGGTCATCACCGACCGGCTCCACCTGCTCGACGGGCTGCTCACGGTGCTGCTCGACATCGATGCCGCCATTGCCATCATCCGTGGTTCCGACGACGTGGCCGAGGCACGCGCCGGGCTGATGGCCCGCTTCGAGCTCGACGAGGTGCAGGCCAACTACGTGCTCGATCTCACCCTGCGCCGGCTCACCCGCCTCGCCCGAGTCGAGCTCGAGAAGGAGCAGACCGCGCTGCAGCGGGAGCTCGCCCGCTTGGAGGCGCTCGTGGCGTCGCCCGGGAAGCTGCGCCGTCAGGTCGGTACCGAGCTCGCCGAGGTGGCGAACATGTTCGTCGGCATCGAGCGCCACACCGAGATCACCACCGCCGCGCTCCCGTCGGCCACCGTCGCCATCCCCGACGAACCGATGGAACTGGTCGTCCTCGATTCGGGCTATGTCCAGGCGTTCAAGGCCTCGGCCAAGGTCCGCACCCCCCGGGAAGGCGTCGTCGTGCGACGCATCGCGTCGTCGCACCGCCACCCATCTCGTGGCCCTCACCGAGACCGGCCAGCTCTACCGGGTGATCGGGGCCTCGTTCCCCACCGACAAACCCACCGCCGCGGTCAACTTGCTCACCGGCGTGACCAAGGAACGCATCGTGGTGTGGGACTCGTCGGATTCGTTGCCCGACGATCTGCTGCTCGTCACGAGCGGCGGCACGATCAAGCGCATCGCCGGCGAAGACCTCGCCGGCGGCGACCGCAAGGGCGGCATCTCGATCATCAAGTTCGAGCCCGGCGAGACGCTCGTTGCCGTGTTGCCGTTCCGCTCCGAGGAGCCCTACCTGCTCGTCACCGCAAAGGGTCAGGGCATCCGCTTCGTCCCCGCCGACGTCCGCCCGATGGGCCGCACAGCGGCGGGGGTTCGGGGCATCAAGCTCGCCGGCGGCGACCGAGTGGTCGGCGCGGCGGGCGCAGCCGACGGGAGCCGACGTGATCCTCGTCCACGCCAAGGGTGGCGGCCAAGCGGGTCGCCGCCGACGAATTCCCGACTCCAGGGCCGAGCCGGCAAGGGCGTGCGCGCCGCGGCGCCCGGCGGCCGCTACGGCGACCTCACCGTGGTCGCCTCGGCCGGTGCGCTCACGGCTCGACTGGCCGACGGCTCCGTGGTGGAGTTCCCGGTCGTCGACCGCCGTCTCCGTGGCACGGGACGCTGCGCCCGCGAAGATCCGCGGGTTCGACGGCATCGTCGTCGACCTGTTCCCGACGCCCGTGGGCTGAGCCCATCCGGTCAGCACGACCACGTCTCGATGGGCACCTACGCTGCCGCGATGGATCTCGAAGTCCGCCGTACCGATCTCCGCGACATCCGACTCGTCGACGCCGCCCCGCCCGTGCCCGGTGAGGGAGAGGTGCTGCTCCACATCGACCACTGCGCGCTCACCGCCAACAATGTGACGTACGGCGCGTTCGGCGATCTCATGGGTTATTGGAAGTTCTTCCCGGCCGCCGAAGGTTGGGGGCGCATCCCGGTGTGGGGCTTCGCCGACGTCGAGGCGTCGTCGGTCGAGGGCATCGCCGACGGCGAACGGGTCTACGGCTACTTCCCGATGTCGACCCACCTGGTGGTGTTGCCGGCTCGGGTCACCCCCGCCGGCTTCGTCGATGCCGCACGCCCACCGGGCCGGGCTGCCCCCGGTCTACAACCAGTACACCCGGGCGACCGAACGGGCCAGTCGCATCGACGAGCAGGCGCACGCCGTGCTCCGGCCGCTGTTCACCACGTCGTTCCTGATCGACGACTGGCTGGCGGCCGAGGACTGCTTCGGCGCGGCGACGGTCGTGATCGGCAGCGCTTCGAGCAAGACCGCGCTGGCGCTCGCCGAGTCGTTGCTGGCCCGGGGCGGCGTCACGATCGTCGGGCTCACCTCGCCCCGGAACCTCGCGTTCGTCGAGGGGCTCGGGCTACTACGACCGGGTCGTGGGCTACGACGAGATCGCGCTCGCTCGACGCGTCGGTGCCCACCGTGTTCGTCGACATGGGCGGCGACGGAGCGGTGCGCGCCGCAGGTCCATCGGACATCTCGGCGATCGCTGCGCCACAGCTGCTCGGTGGGAGCCACCCACTGGGAGCAACTCGGTGCCGATGGCCGGCCCGCTCCCCGGTCCGCCGCCACGCTGTTCTTCGCGCCCGACCATGTCCAACGCCGGGTCGCCGAGTGGGGCGAGCGCCGGGTTCGACGAGCGCGTGGGCTGGCCTGGGACCGGTTCGCGGCCTCGGCGCGGACCTGGCTCACCGATCGTCGAGCACCGGGGCCCGACTGCCGTCGCAGCTGCCTACCTCGACGTCGTCGACGGCAGGGTCGCGCCGAATGAGGCGTACGCCATCTCGCTCGACGAGCCGCGCTGAGGCCGATCCCCGGCGACCGTCTGGGCGCCCGGGCTCAGCGGGCGGGCCCGGCTCAGGTAGGGGTTTCGGGAGCCAGGCTGCTGAGGATCGCCATCACCTCGGCGATGATCTGCGTCGCGGGGCGGGATTCCGGGGATGCCGTCGGGCGGAACGGGGTCGAGGCCGTCGGCGATGCGGTGCCAACGCTCGACCGCGACGTCCAGCCAGTCGGCGTGGGGGAGCACCCAGAACCGGCCCGACTCCACCGCGGCCAGCACGAGATCGGCGACCATCGCCGGGGGCATGCCTTCGTCGATGGCCCGCTTGGCGTAACCCATGGAGAACTCGGCGATCGGATCGAGCACCGGGCGCGGGGCCGAGCTCGGCCGGCCAGTTGCGCTCGGCAGTCCATGATGCTGGTGCGGACCCAACCGGGGCACAGGCAGCTGACACCCACCGGCATGGCGGCGATCGTCATGGCGTGGAAAAGGTTCTCGGTCATGGCGACCACGGCGTGCTTCGAAGCGTCGTACGACGGGCTGAGCCCGGCGAGCAGACCGGCCATCGATGCGGTGTTCACGATGTGGCCGCCGCCGGACGCCACGAGGTGCGGCAGGAACGCCCGCACGCCGTGCACGACGCCCCAGAAGTTGACGCCCATCACCCACTCCCACGTGGCGAGCGGCCCGGCCCACGGATCACCTTTGCCGGACACTCCTGCGTTGTTGCACACCACGTGGACGGCACCGAATCGTTCGATCGCCGCCGCGGCGAGCGCTTGGACGTCGGACTCCTTGGAGACATCGGTGCGAACGGGGAACACCTCGGCTCCCGCCGTTGCCGACGACGAGAGCTCGGCTGCGGCGGCCGTCAAGGCGTCGTTCTCGATGTCGGCGATCACGACGTGCATGCCCCGAGCCACGAACGCTCGCGCCAGTGCCTGGCCGATGCCGGAGGCACCGCCGGTCACCACCGCAACCTTGCCGTTCCCCAGTTCCATCACGACCCCCTCGTCACCCCGACGAATCGAGCGCGCCGGGCGGCGCGCTCGTTGTCAGTCTGGCGGTCGCGGCCGATGGGCGCCGAGCCAGGCGGTTCGCGGCCTGCGCCACCCGGTGGCACGGCGACGTCGTCACCGGTAACGGTGCGCGTCGTAGGCTCACCCGGGTGGCGCAGGAGTCCGACACGCGGGATCACTGGCGCCCGGCGATGGCCCTGGTGATCACTGTGCTGCTCGGCGGCGCGGTCAGCGGGTGCGGTGGCACCGAGCAGGGAGCGAGACCTGGCGTGAGTGCGCCGGCGGTAGGGCCCACCGTGCCCACCTCGAGCGAGGGACAGGTCGCCACGAGCCGACCAACGCCCACGACCACCCGGCCTGCGCCGGCCACCATCAACGTGACGTTGCCGCCCACCACCGCTCCTGCCGGGGGTGAGGGCGACAACGTCTTCGGCGGCGACGACGCCGAGGACCAGCGGATGCCCGACGTGGTGTGCATGGATCTCCAGGACGCCCAGAACGAGATCCAGGACCACGGTGTGTTCTTCTCGCGGAGCGAGGATGCCACCGGAGAGGGCCGGCGCCAGATCCTCGATCGCAACTGGATCGTGGTGGACCAGGAGCCGGAGGCGGGCGCATCGATCGGCGAGTTCGAGGCCGTGTTGTACGTGGTGAAGGACGATGAGGACCACGGCTGCTGAGCCCACGCGGGCAGAATGCTGCGATGTTGGTGGTGCGGATCCTGGTCGGCCTGGTCGGCGTGGCGGTGGTGACCGCGGCCATCGTCGGCGCGGTGACAACAGTGGTGCTGCCTCGCGGGGTCGTGTCCCGCTCCACCCGCGCGGTGTTCTTGACCTTGCGGCGGTTCGTGTTCTCGCCGCTCGCCTCACCCCGCCGGTCGTTCGAGTTCCGCGATCGGGTGATGGCGTTCTATGCACCCATCGGCCTGTTGGCGCTCCCCGTGGTGTGGATCATTGCGGTGATCTGCGGGTACACGGCCATCTTCTGGTCCACTGGGGTTCGTCCGCTCGCCGAGGCGTTCACGACGAGCGGGTCGTCGGTCCTCACCCTGGGCTATGTCCGTCCCGCTGGTGTCGGTCGGGTGGCGATCTCGTTCTCGGAAGCGTTGATCGGACTCGGATTGGTCTCGCTGATGATCTCGTACCTGCCGAGCATCTATGGAGCGTTCAGCCGGCGCGAAGCGTTGGTGGGCATGCTCGAAGTGCGCGCGGGTCTCCCGCCGTCGCCCGCCGAGCTCCTCACGCGCTACAGCCGCATCGGCCGACTGGCCGGGCTCGACGACGATCTGTTCGTCCCGTGGGAGGGGTGGTTCGCCGATGTCGAGGAGAGCCACACCAGCCAACCGTCGCTCGCCTTCTTCCGCTCGCCGCACCCCGAGCGGAACTGGGTCACCGCCGCCGGTTGCGTGCTCGACACCGCCGCGGTGGCGACGTCGTTGCTCGACCGACCACGCGATGCCCGGGCCGACCTGACCCTGCGGGCGGGCTTCTTGTGCCTACGTCGAATCTCGGACTACTTCGGGTTGCCGTACGACCCCGACCCGAAGCCGACCGAACCGATCTCGATCAGCCGACGCGAGTTCGATCTGCTGTGTGTGGAGCTGGAAGCCGCGGGGGTCCGGTTGAAGGCCGACCGCGACCAGGCGTGGCGGGACTTCGCCGGGTGGAGGGTGAACTACGACGCGGTGTTGATCGCGTTGTGCCGCATGGTGATGGCTCCGCCGGCCAAGTGGTCGAGTGATCGACCAGCGGCCCAGATCCCTGCCCGGGTCCGATTCCGCGCCAACCCTCGAGCCGATCGCTAACGGCGACCGCGCTCACGGCTCGCGGCGTGAAGCGGGTCAGAGCCGCTCCCAGTTCGGAGGGCGCTTCTCGCGATGGGCGAGTGCTGCCTCGCGGGGGTTGCCGGTCATCCCACTCAGGATCTGGGTGCGGTTCTCGATCTCTTTGGCGTGACGGAGGCTCGGCGCGTCGAGCGCGGCGTTCAGACCGATCTTGGTCTGCCACACGCCGTATTCGTTGTTGGCGGCGATGAGCAACGCCATGCGCAACGCCGCGTCGATGAGCTGATCGGCCGGCACGACCTCGTGCACCAGACCGATGCGGTCGGCTTCGGTGGCGTCGATGTTGCGACCGGTGAGCATGAGCTCGCGTGCCCGGCCGGCACCGACGATCTTGGGCAGGAGATAGCTCGTCCCCATGTCCATCGAGGAAAAGCCCGCCTTGATGAACGCCGAGCCGAAGCGGGCCGATTCCGATGCGATGCGGACGTCGCAGTGCAACGCGAATGCAAGGCCACCACCGACGGCCACGCCGTTCACCGCGGCGATCACCGGGATCGGCAGCTCGTAGATCCGGTCGAGCAGCTCGGCCAACCGGACCTGGTGGTCATAGGACGTCTTCATGAGGGTGCGCGCCGGCTTCGTCCAGGGGGTGCCGGTGCCGCTCAGATCGGCGCCCGCGCAGAAGCCCCGACCGGCTCCGGTGAGCACGATGGCTCGGTACTCGTCGCTGTCGAGCACTTCGTCGAGCGCGGCGTCGACGCCATCGAGCAGCGAGCCGTCGATGGCGTTCAGGCGATCAGGACGATTGAGGGTGATGCGCGCGACGCTCGGGTCGAGGGCATCGAGTTCGACAGCGGCCATGCCGTCAGCCTGGCACCTGCACCCCGAGCGGACGTCACCCGGGAGCGCAGTTGCGGGGCACCACGCGTACCGTGGCGGGATGGCCGGGCTGCACCACGACTTCTCGATGATCTGCCGAGCCAACGGGATCGAGGTGCTCGTGGACGAACCTCAGCCATGGCTCACGCGGCAGGGCCACCTGAACGCCATCGTCACTGCCGCTGCTCCCGTGCCGGTGATCGATGCACTTGCAACCATCTTCCAGGAGCTCGGCGGCGACGAACGGCAGTTGGCCCGCAACAAGGCGGGCAACCCGTCGGCGCCGGACCTCGTGGTCGTCGGTCCCGGGTGTGTGGTCGAGCTCGACGAGCTCCCGCACTTCACCCGGCGCCGGGCCGCAACCCTCGATCGGTATCCGATCGACACCCCGCTGGCATTCGAGTTCGACGAGTACCGCGAGCTGATCGCTCGGCATCACGCTGCGGCCGAACTCGTGCTGGCCCGCGACACGACCAAGGAGTTCCCGTTCCCGGGTGGTCGGCAGGCCCAACGGGCGTATGGCGATGCGCTACGGGACCTGCTGGCCCCGGTGTTCACCGGCGTTCCGGTGTTGCGGATCCCGGTACCGGACCAATCGCTCACTGGCGTGGTGCAGGTGTTGCGCGCCCACCTGGCCGCACTCGAGAGCTGATTGGCTGGGCGGTATGGAATCGCTCAGCCCGGCCGCGCTCGCCTTCGTCACCGAACGCCACCTCGCAACGCTCACCACGTTGCGCTCCGACGGCTCACCACACGTCGTGCCGGTCGGCTTCACGCTCGACGCGCAGTCGGGAGTGGTTCGGGTCATCACGTTCGCCGGTGCGATGAAGGCGCGCCAAGCCCGCGCGGGCAGCGGGCCGCTGTGTGCCAGGTGGATGGCGGGCGATGGATCACCTTCGAGGGCGTTGCCCGGGTTTCCGACGACCCCGACGACGTGGCCGCAGCCGTCGGGGCCTACGCACGGCGCTACCGGCAGCCCAAGGAGCGCACGGACCGCGTGGTCGTGCAGATCGTGGTCGATCGAGTCATGTGTTCATCGGCGCTCTCGGCGCAGTCGTAGGCCGCTCGAGGCCGCTCCGGCGTTCCGCGTCGGGAACCAGCTCGATCGGGCCGGCACGTAGTGTGGCGGACGTGCCGTCGGTCGAGGAGTACTCCGCCTCCGGGCTCTACGACCCGGCGAACCCTGCGCACGGCGGACGGGTGGAACTGCTCGACTGGCTGATCGGGCTCGGGTTCACGATCCCCGAGATCCAGCGGTGGGTCATGTGCAACTCGGTGAGCGGGGTAGCCGGCGACCGGCGCCTGGTCCCCGGCGAGCGGCACGAGCGTGAATACGCGCTCGCGCTGACGGCGGTGGAGCCGGCCGATTTCGATGCGCTGTCACTCGCCATCGGCTTCGTGCCGATCCACGGCGCACCACCGGGCGAGGTCGGCTACACGGACCGCGAGATCGCTACCCTCGCCCAGTTGGGTTCGCTCGGCTCGATGTTCTCGCGAAACGAGGTCCTCGCGTTGTTGCGGGTGGTCGGGGGCTCGTTGACTCGCATCGCGGAGGCGGCGGTGTCGCTGTTCCTCTTCGATGTGGAGGGCCCACACCTCGAAGCCGGGATCACCGAGTTGGAACTGGCGCGCAAGGTGTACGACGCCGCCGGATTGGTCGACGGGCTCGCCGAGCTGCTCGATCCGCTGCTGCGGCGCCAGATCCAACAGGCGATCGAACGAAACCGTCGATCGTCGATCGACGAGTTCGAACGATTGAAGTACCGGTACGCGGTTGGCTTCGTCGACCTCGTCGGGTTCACGGCCCATTCGGGCGGCCTGCCGACGACCGAGCTGGCGGAGTTCCTCGGCCGATTCGAGTCCGAGGCGCACGACGAGTTGGCGCGCCACGGTGCCCGTGCGGTGAAGTTCATCGGCGACGAGGTGATGTTCGTGGCGACCGATCCCGACGCAGCGTGCGCGGCCGCGCTCGGGCTCGTCGAGGTGTTCACCTCTGGGCTCGACGGTGTCGTGCCGCGGGGAGGCCTGGCGTACGGCGAGGTGCTACTGCGCACCGGCGACTACTACGGCGCGGTGGTGAACCTGGCGTCCCGGCTGGTCGACCTGGCCGTGCCGATGGAGGTGCTGGTCTCCGAGCCGATGGCCGAGGCCGCGATCCACTGCAGGTTCGAGCCGGCCGGGAAGCGGCTCGTGAAGGGCTTCGAGCACCCGATCACGGTCCGCTCACTCGTCGCTACTCAGCCCTCCTGATGATGCCGGCGACGGCGCGCCGACTCAATCACCCGGGTTGCCCTACCGCCCGCCAGCGGCTGAGCTGCGGCGTCCGGGAAATCATCGCATTTCGAAATCTCAGCGGCTGAACTCGTATGTATGTTCGATGACCGTGCTATACTACCTATATGTCACTGGTCCCGGTCCTCGAGCGCTTGGAAGCGCTGGACATCCCCGCATTGGGGCAGGGCGGGATCGCCCTCGGGCTCGTCGATCTGGAACGCCTGAAGCGATTCGTCGAAGCAACCGAGATCGCGTTTGCCGGCCGGGCCGCAACGCTGGCGGCCCAGGGAACTGGCGCACCACCCACCGAAGTGATCGCCCGAGGGACCCGTTCGTCGGCCACACAGGCGGCACGGGCGGAGCGCGGTGCTCAGACCGCCGCGGCGAACCCCGCGTTGGGTGCGGCGCTCGCCGATGGCACGGTCGGTCTCGAACACCTCGAGGTCTATCGAGCGATCGAACGAGGTTTGGCCGACGATCAACAAGCACGGTTGCGTGCCCTGCAACCCGCGCTGCTCGCCGACGCCGGCGCCCAGACTCCCGAAGCGTTCCGGCGGTCCGTCAGCGCCGCGGCACGCACCATTCGGCGTGACGACGGCGAAACCCGAGCGGCACAGCAACGTCGAGATCGGTCAGGCAAGTACGGGACCAACCCCGACGACGGGATGGGGTGGCTGAGCGCCCGCTGGGACCCCGAGACCTCCGCTCGGGTGCAGACGTACGTGAAGGCGGAGCGTGACCGGTTACTCGCCGAGGACCCGACGCTCACGTTCGAACAGGCCACCGCCGATGCCATCGCGAACCTGATCACCTCGGCCGGACGCGCCACTCATCCCGGACGCACCGAGGTGGTCGCGTTCATCGATCTGGAGTCCCTCCGGAACGGCGCTCACGGCCATGGTGTGTCGTACCTGTCCTCCGGCGCCGAGGTGCCGGTATCCACCATTCGCCGTCTGTGCTGCGAAGCGCACATCATCCCGATGGTGCTGAACGGCGACGGCCAGCCGGTCGACCTCGGCCGGGGACAACGGCTGGCGAATCGGGCGCAGCGACGAGCACTCCGCAAGCTCCACCGCACCTGTGCGTTCCCCGACTGCCACGTCGCGTTCGACGAGTGCGACATCCACCATGTCCTCCCGTTCGAACTCGGCGGGCCCACCGACCTCGGCAATCTCGCTCCCGTGTGCAAGCGCCACCACCACCTCGTGCACGAGGGTGGCTGGCGCCTCCACCTCGACACGAACCGAACGGTGACGGTGCATCGCCCCGATGGCACGCACCACGCCACCCGGATCTGGGACCCACCCGCCGGCGAACACCCTGGCGATCCACCGAGCCGGCCACCCGGCGATTCAACCGGGTTCGAGACGCACGGACGGGCGGGCGTGCCGCCGGAACCCGACCCACCAGGCCGACCCAAGCCGGCTCCCCAGCAACAGACGCTGGTCGCGTGAGATGGCATCCCGACTCGCTTCCACTGCCGAACGGCCTGGTGAAGCGGCTGGTGAGCGTCTCGGCGAACTCTTCGACGAGGTGGTGGACCTGTCGTACCAGGAGGCCCTGCCCGGCCGGCGAACTCAGCCCTCCGAGGAGGACTCGACCACCGGCACAACCGTCGTCTCAGGAGCGGCCGTCGTCGCCGGGGCAACCGTGGTCTCAGGAGCGGCCGTCGTCGTCGCGGCCACCGTGGTCTCAGGAGCGGCCGTCGTCGTCGACGCAGCCGACGCTTCGATGAACTGCTGGAGGCTGCGCCGGGCGTCGTGGAGGAGCTTCCAGGCGGCCTTCACCGTCGCCAGGTCGATCGGGCCGGCGAGCAACGCATTGGCCTCGGCGACCTGCGCAGTCGCGGTTGCGACGACGTCGGCGGAACCGGGGAGCGCGGCTGCCTTGGCGGCCACCTCGCCCACCTTGGTCGAGTACCGAGCCAGCCGCTCGGCCGCCTTCTGGAGCCGCTGGGAGCGCTCGGCCTTGACCAGATCACGCACCTGGCGGGCGGCCTCATCGGGAGTGAGCGAGGGGTCCTCCAGCGTTGCCTTGGCCCGATTGAGGGTGTCGAGGATCTGCAGCTTCAGCGCGTCCGGGAGGCTCGACTCGGTGACGGCAGCGATGGCTCGCTCGACGGCGTCGTGGCCGCGACCACGCTTGCGACCTGATGCTTCGCCCTCCTCCTCGCCGTCCGGAGCCTCACCTGGCACGGTCGAGCTCGGTGGCGTGCTCGGTGGCGCAGTCGGCACCGACGTCGACGAACCGGAAGAGTTCCCGCGCCCGCCGCCCATCATCGCCGTGACGACCAGCGCCTTGACCAGGGCCAGGTCCGACGGGTTCAACGTGCCGTTCGCTGCGCCCGCCCGAAGATGATCGATGGCGACCAGCAGGATCGCCTGGTCGGCGGCGCTCATCGACGACGAGGAGATCTTGGCGGCCCACTCATCGAGCTGCTTGGTCACCTTGGAGATGTCCACGGACGGGCCCGGCCGCGGCACCTTGGTGCCATCCGACGACTCGTCATCGTCATGATCCCGGTCATCGTCGTCGCCGTCTTCGTCGTCGCCGTCCTCGTCGTCATCGTTCTCGTCGTCGTCCGACTCGTCGTCACCCCCGTGATCGTCGTCGTCCTCGTCGCCCTCGTGACCCGGACGAGTCCCAGTGCTGGACGGAGGGGACTCCGGGACCGACGGCTCCGTGCTGGTCGGTCGGGCGGCGGCCTCGATGGCGGCCTTGACCTCGCTCACCAACGCGGCGACATCGCCTTCACCGATGGTCTGCCCGCTGGCAATCGCATCCCGCATCGACCGCAGACGAGCCAGGAGCCCGTCCCGGACGTCAGCCGCAACCAGGGAGCGCTCGAGCTTGCCGATCACCTTGTCGAGCTTGGCCATCAGCTCGGCGCCGACGTTCGACGAGGGCGACGAACCTTCCGTCGAATCGCCTTCGGCACTGGCGCCGAGGGGAAGCGCCAACAACGGAGTCATCAGCGCCAGCGGCACCACGACGAGCCGCGCCAGGCGTCGGCGGTTCGAGACCGGCCCAGGCTGAGGAGCGGGCACTCGGGCAGAGGGGTGGGTCACGGCGTGGTCTCCAGGGTTTCGGCAGCGGCATCGAGGGCACTGAACTCGTGTTCGAGGGCGGCGAGCTCCTGCCCGAAGGCGTCGAGCTCGGCGTCGCCCGAGGATTCGGGCAACGTGATCTGCGGGGCGAGCGACGACGGCGACGCGACCGACGGGTCGACCGCGATCGTCCCGCTCGGCCCCGCCCCCGGGTCAGCGGGGGGCGAATCGGGTGACGAGTGCGTCGTCGAGTTCCCACACGCTCCGACGGCCAGCACCACTGCGGCAATCGTCAGCACTCGTCTCATGGATCCACCTCTGCTCGGGCCAGCGACTCGTCGCCTCTTCTCGGACAAGACGCTGCGCGGTCCAGCGACTGACGTGCGGACCGTTCAAGAGGTCGTGCAGACATCGCCAAGCTCCGACCACCCTGTGCACCGAAGCCCCCCGAAGGTCTCTCCTTCGACTCCTGACCCGGCCCGGCAACCCGCTAGGAAGCGGACGTGAAGTTCTGGACTCCCACCGCGTTCATGGAATCCCGCGAGCTCGTCGAGGTCGCCAAGCTGCTCGACGAGTACGGCTACTGGGGCCTGATGGTCTCCGATCACCTCTGCTATCCGCAGGACCTGCAATCGAAGTACCCCTACTCCCCACACCCGGACGGGCGCCCGATCTGGGATCCGATGACCGCGTGGCCCGACCCGTGGGTGCTGATCGGCGCGATGTCGTCGGTGACCACCAACCTGCGATTCACCAACAACATCTACGTCGCCGGCCACCGCCCGATCCTGCAGGTGGCCAAAGAGGTCGGCACCGCGGCCGTTCTGTCGAGCGATCGTGTCGCGCTCGGCGTCGGCGCCGGGTGGATGAAGGAGGAGTTCGACCTCCAGGGCCAGGACTACTCGACCCGCGGCAAGGCGCTCACCGAGATGATCCCGGCGCTCCGAGAGCTGTGGAAGGGCGGGTGGGTCGAGTGGCACGGCACCCACTTCGACATCCCCGCCCTCACCCTCGAACCACACCCGGCACAGCCCGTTCCGATCTACGTCGGCGGGCACACCGATGCCGCGCTGAAGCGCGCCGCCAAGGTGGGCGACGGCTGGATCGGCAACGCCTACCCGTGGGACGAAGCTGCGCACCACGTCGGTCGGCTCCAGGAGTTCCTGAAGGCCGAAGGGCGCGAGCACGAGCCGTTCGAGATCATCTGCGGGCTCTACGAGATGCCGTCGGTCGACATGTACCGCCGCGCCGAGGAGGAGCTCGGCATCACCGGCACCATGTGCATGCCGTGGGCGATGGGGAATCCGAGCAAGGGCGAACACGCCGGGCTCAAGGAGCGAGCCGCTGCGTATCGACCGTTCATCGAGCAGTTCGCCGCCGACATCTTGAGCCACTGCCAGTCCTGAGCGCCCCCGCCGGCCCGCCGCCCGAACATGTGCTGGCAGGATCGCCCGGGCGTGCCGCGGCCACGACGTGCCAGTGCGTCGCGTGCTCTGTGCGTTACGTTCCCGGGGTGGTGCGCTACGACTCGACTCGTTGCTTGCGGGGGCGGGCGTGAGTCCGCGTGAACCATGAGGCGCCGTAGGCCGCGGGTTTGGTTGGCGCTGGCTGTCGGCGTACTGGTCCTCTACGTCACCGTCGGGTCATCAGTAGCCAAGTACACCTCGTCGACCACGTCCAACGGATCGTTCGGCTCAGCCACCTGCTACTTCCGGGCCACCGTCCAGAACGGCACCGCGACGAGTTCGGCGAACGGCACCACCACCGTCACCATCACCGCCGTCGACCCCGCCAAGGCCTTCGTGCTGTTCAGCACCCGCCACAACTCCGCTCGACCGGTCGGCTCCGAGGTGCGAGGGCGCGTGGCGTCGGCGACATCGCTGGAGTTCGCGAGGGATACCGACGAGTCGTCACCCGTGACGATCACGATCGAATGGTCGGTGATCGAATACAACTGCGGGGTCTCGGTCCAGCGCGGCAGCGTCCTGCAATCGAGCACCTCCGTCAACGTCGCCATCACTGATGTCGGTTCCCTGGCCCGAGCATTCGTCACCTTTTCCAAGTCGGCCGAAGAAGGGGAGTCCAACTGGGCCGACAACGATCCGACCATTGCGTCGCTGACCAGTACGACCAACATCCAGTTCCGATCCGACAGCGCGACGGGTCACCCCATCTGGTGGCAGGTGATCGCGTTCACGGATGGCACCAAGGTCAACGTTCAGCGTGGCACCACCTCGCTGAGCGGCGCGTCCACCTCGGTCGCCGCGACATTGTCCGCGGTCGACACGACCAAAACCTTCGTGCTCGCCGACACGCGGTCGAGCGGCGATGGCACCGACATCGGGTCGGGCATGGTCAGAGCACGGCTGACCAACGCCACCACCATCACCTTCGATCGGAGCGTGGCCAACTACGACGTCACCGAGATCTCGTGGCAAGCCGTCCAACTCCTCGACGGCTCGACGGTGCAGAGCGGCAACTCGAACTTCGGGTCCGGAACGTCCACGGCCACCCCGACACTGACCGCGGTGACCCTGAGCCGCACGAGCGCGTTCGCTTCGACCCAGACCGGCGGCGGCCAGAACGGAGGCCGCACCCCGTACGTGGCTGACGACATCATCGGGGTGGCCACGGCCGGCCTCAAACTCACCTCGACCACCCAGCTCACCTTGACCAGGAACAACACCTCCGCCGCCGCCGACGTGGCGTGGTTCGTCGTGTCCTGGGGAACCCCGTGAGCATCGCCCCGCCACCGTAAGTCGTCAGTGCGATCAGCGCCTCGGGCACCCTGATGGGGCGGAGGCGGCCCATCGACCGATGCGTTCAGCGAGGGAACCCACATTCGGGCCCGGGAGACCTATTCGAACGTTCACCATGCACTGGTGCCGGTCCCGCGAACGCGCGGACATCGGCGCTGTGCTACGAACGTCTCATGCCCGGTCTCCCGTTGCGCTCAGTCGCTCACTGCAACGTCAACTGCACCGACCTCGAGGCATCGCTGCGGTTCTACACCGAGGTGCTCGGGCTCTCGGTGAGCACGCACACGAAACCCGACGTCCAGGACGGCAAGGGCTTCGGGATCGACGGCGCCGCTGCATGGGACGCCTGGATGCTCCATGATCACCGCGGGCCGTTCACCGCGCCCGTCATCGACCTCTTGCAGTGGACCACGCCGCGGCCGACCGGCAACCCGTACGCCTCGCCCGCGCACGCAGGGCTGATCCGGCTGGTGTTCTGGGTGCCTGAGATCGGGCCCCTCCGAGCTCGCCTCGACGCTCGAGCGCCCGGCGCGATCCAGCACGAGAGCGATGGTGCGCTCGCCGTGCACGATCCCGACGGCACCCAACTCATCTTCTGGAAGCGACCTGTCGGTGCGCTGGAGTTCCGCGGCGTCACGATCAACTGCACCGATCTACCGAAGTCGGTGCTGTGGTACGAGCGGGTGCTCGGGGTCACGGTGCACGGCACCACGTCGGTGACCCCGACCGGCCCCCGGTTCGCACCTGACGAGGACCGGCCCAAGGTTCGTCTCGCCACCCTTGCGCTCCCGGGGCAGGGCAACGTGTTCGAGTTGGCGCTCGAACGGTGGGCCCAGACCACCGGGACCGCACCGGCCTACCGCGAGGCCAACCACGTCGGGATCTTCCGCATGGCCTTCATGGTCGACGACATCGACGCCTGCTACACCCAGCTCCTGGCCCACGGAGTGAGCTGCTACAGCCCGCCGGTCCGACTCGACATGGGACCCGACGTACCGGTCGACGGGCTGCGTGCGCTGTTCTTCGGTGATCCGGACGGCAGCTGCCTGGAGCTCATCGAGACGCCTCGCATCGCGTCACCCGCCCGGTGATCGACGCGTCACCCTCCGCCTCGGGACCCATTCAGCGCTCACGCGGGTGCGCGCTGGGCACCGCATGCGTAGACTGACATGGTGTTCGCCGTTCTGACCGCCGCATCCCTCGCCGCCGCCTACGTGGCGTTCGCGACTGCGGCCGCAGGTGCTCGCTCGGCGGTCCCGCTGCGAGTTCCCGTTCGTCGGGTACGTCGCATCATCCGCACCCGCTGATCAGTCGTCGGAGTGAACGATGGGGGCGTTGCGTCCACGCAGCGTACGATCGCCCGCCATGGGCCGGCTGGATGACCTCGATCTGACGTTGCGATTGGGAAAGGCGGAGTACGAGGAGCGGCTGCTGCTCGCCCAGCGGCGCATGCTCGAGCTCAGACTGACCCTCGGCGGGCAGCTCGGCGGGGAGATCGGTCCCGGGCTCCTGGTGGTCTTCGAGGGCTCCGACGCCGGTGGGAAGGGCGGTGCCATCAAGCGCTTGGTCGAGCACCTCGATCCCCGCCACTACCGAGTGTCGGCCTTCGCCAAGCCGACCGCCGACGAGAAGCGCCATCACTTCCTGTGGCGCTTCTACCGTGAGATCCCGGGCCTGGGCGGGATGAGCGTGTTCGACCGCAGCTGGTACGGGCGAGTGCTCGTGGAGCGCGTCGAGCGCTTTGCCTCCGAGGAGCAGTGGGGCCGGGCCTACGAGGAGATCACCCAGTTCGAGAAGACGCTCGTGCTCGAAGGGGTGATCGTGGTGAAGTTCTGGCTCCAGATCAGCCAGGAGGAGCAACTCGTTCGGTTCAACCATCGCGCCGGCGATCCGCTGCGGGCCTGGAAGCTCACCGAGGAGGACTGGCGCAACCGGGACAAGGCCGACCAGTACCACCACGCTGCCGAAGACATGTTGCGGCTCACCGACCACGAGCTCGCCCCGTGGAACCTGATCGAGGCGGAGCAGAAGCGGTATGCCCGGGTGAAGGTGCTCGAAGTGCTCATCGAGCGGATCGAAGAGGGCATCGCCCGGTGGGAACGCGTCGCCGCTGATCGCTGAACCAGCGACCAGCGGCGACGCCCGGTTCCCGCACGATCAGTCGTCGTCGCTCCCGTGACCCGAGTTGTCGCTCCCGGGCCCCGAGTTGTCATCGCTGCCCGAGTCGTCGTCTTCACGGTCTGAGTCATCGTCCGACTCATCGTCGTCACGATCCGAGTCGTCGTCGGACTCGTCGTCATCGTCGCCACCTCGGCCGCTTCCCGAGTGATCATCGTCATCGTCGTCGTCACGATCGTCGACGCTCGTGGAAGGCCCGCTCCCCGCGGTGTTGTCCGGACCGGTGTTGTCAGGACCGGTGTTGTCGAGGACCGCCGTGTTGTCCGGAGCGGTGTTTTCGGGGCCGGTACCTGCGGTGTTGCCGGGAGCGGTGTTGCCCGGAGCCGTCGAGGTGGGCGATGTGGAGTCAGCGGCGGTGACCGTGGTGGCCGGGGCCGACGTCGAGGTCACTGCGGTCGTGGCGACCGTCGGCGCCGCGGCCGACGTGGGCGGCGACACCGACGTGGAGTCGAGCACCAGCACGGCGCACTCCGGATCGAGCCGGTGCTCGGCTTCGTCGCAGTTCCCGCGCAGCTCACCGGGAATGCCGTTGTCGTCAGGCGTCCCGAAACCGCCCCTCGCGGCGGCGTAGGTGGGAATGGCGAGGGTGGCGATCGCAGCTCCGACGGCAACGATCATCGTGCGCTGGTTCATGGAGTCTCCTTGATGAGGGGTCGACGAAGACACGCCGGCGACCCCTTCGAGGTTTGGGTCCGATCGGAGCCACCCCCAGACCTGCGGATTCGGTAGCGTCACACCCTCGTGACGCCCAAATCCGACATGACGGCCGAGGGCCCTCCAACAACGGCCACCTCCACCGATGCCCATCGGCATCCGACGACGGGGCTGTTGACCCTCACCCTCGGTGCGCTCGGCATCGTCTACGGCGACATCGGCACCAGCCCGCTGTACGCCTTCCGGGAGACGTTCGATCACCACGATCTCGAGGTCACGAGCGACGGCGTGATCGGCGCCTGCTCCCTCGTGTTCTGGGCGCTGGTCATCGTGATCTCGCTCAAGTACCTGGCCCTGGTGATGCGGGCCGACAACAAGGGAGAGGGCGGGATCCTCGCCCTCACCTCGCTGCTCATGCAGTCGGTGCCGAGCCGGCTCATCATCGTGCTCTCGGCCTCGGGATCTTCGGCACCGCTCTGCTCTACGGCGACGGCATGATCACCCCGGCCATCTCGGTGCTGGCGGCCGTCGAAGGGCGTCGAGTACGCGACCTCGGCGCTTGACCGACTGGGTGATCCCGATCGCCATCGCCATCCTGACCGGGCTGTTCCTCGTCCAGAAGACGGGGCACGGGCGGCATCGGCCGGGTCTTCGGCCCGATCATGCTGATCTGGTTCACCACCTTGGCGGTGCTCGGGCTCACCCACATCGGCGACAACCTCGAGATCCTCGAAGCGCTCAATCCGGTCCACGCCATCGGCTTCTTCGGGGAGTACGGGATCCGACGGCCTGTGGGCGCTCGGCTCGATCTTCCTCGTGGTCACGGGCGGCGAGGCCCTGTACGCCGACATGGGCCACTTCGGTCGCCGGCCGATCGCCGTCGGCTGGTGGTGGCTGGTGTTCCCGGCCCTCGTGCTCAACTACTTCGGCCAGGGTGCACTCCTGCTCGAAGACCCCGAGCGATCGACCAGCCGTTCTTCGGGCTGGCCCCGAGTTGGGCGCTGTGGCCACTGGTCGTGCTGGCCACGATGGCTACGGTGATCGCGTCACAAGCGTTGATCTCGGGCGCATTCTCGTTGACCACCCAGGCGATGCGACTCGACTACCTGCCTCGGGTCAGGGTGACGCACACGTCGTCGCACCACATGGGCCAGGTGTACGTGCCGATCGTCAACTGGATCCTGGCAGTCGCCTGCATCGGGCTCGTGCTCGGCTTCCGCTCGTCCGCGCAACCTGGCCGCGGCCTACGGCATCGCCGTCACCGTGCACCATGGCCATCACCACGCTGCTCTACATGGGCGTGGCCATCCACCGGTGGAGCTGGTCCAGGGCCAGGACATTCTCGATCGGGCTCCCGCTGCTCGCCATCGATCTGGCCTTCCTCGTCGCCCAGGTCATCAAGATCCCCCACGGCGGCTGGTTCGCACTCGCGATCGGGCTCATCCAGTTCACCCTGATGACCACCTGGCGGACCGGACGCAGCATCGTTGCCAGTCAGATCAAGCGCGGCGAGACACCGGTCAGCGAGTTCGTCGATCGGCTGCCGGAAGGCGACTGGCGGCGGGTGCCCGGCACGGCGGCGTTCCTCTTCAAGGACGCCGGAGCAGCGCCGCCGGCGCTGCTGGAGAACCTGCGCCACAACCACGTGCTCCACGAGAAGGTGCTGCTCGTCTCGGTCGCCACCGCCGACGTTCCCACCGTCGCACCGTCCCAACAGGTGCCAGCTCGATCGGGTGGGACCGGGCATCTGGCAGGTGCAGGTCACGTTCGGTTTCATGGACGAACCAAACCTGCCCGAGGCCCTCGCACTGATCGATGACGCCAAGCTGGCTCTCGACGTGCCGTCGATCACCTACTTCCTCGGGTCGCGAGACGGTCGTGTCGAACCCCGATGCAGGGCATGAATCCGGTCCGGGAGCAGATCTTCGTGATGCAGAACCGCACCGCGGCGAGCGCTGCTCGGTTCTTCAGCCTTCCGTCGAGATCGGTGTTCGAGGTCGGTACCACCATCGAGATCTGATCCTCTCGGGCCAGTTCCGGCCAGGGACCGTTGTCACGCAATAAAGGCCCGATCCACCCGGTTGGATGAAGTGCCGGGCATGCTGTCCGGAAACCTTCGATCGGAGGACGAACGAATGGATGTCATGACCACCGCTCGCTCGATGGGGCTGACCTCGGACACGGGCGACGTGTTCGGGACCATCGAGGAGTCCGCGGTGATCGAGCACCTCCTCGCGCTCGGTTCCGCTCATCCTGGCCACGGCGAGCTGTTCGCCGAGGCTGTCGCCCGCGTCCAGCGGTCGCGTTCGGCAGGACTCGAACGTGTCACCGCCGACAGCATGTTCGCTCGCGACCGTGCCAATCTGGAGATCCAGCTCCGCTACCGCGCGGAGATGGCCGCCGTGTTCGAGGACCTGGCCATCGATCTGGCCATCGAACAGGCTGCGGCCGCGATGCCGGCCCCCACTGCCTGACCGTTCGCGGTCACTTCGGTGGATGCGTCGGGAACCCGGCCAGGTCGAGCTGGGCCGCCGTGAGGGAATGACCGAGTTCGATCATGTGCGCGGCCCGATGGAAATCGAGGCTGCGGCATGAACGCTTCGGGATCTCGATCAGCACATCTGGCGGCGAGCCGGCCAGTCGGTAGCGGGCAACGACGCTGCGCATGGCGTCGATCGACTGGTTCATGACATCGAGCTTGGTGAGCCCGGGGGGCAACGCCCCGAGGGCGTGTTCGGCCAACGGTTCGTCGGCCTCACCAAGATCCCCGGACAGCGACGCTTGGCCGAAGCGAGCCATCCACGATCGCACGACCTCGCGCTCCATCAGATTGGCGGCGCCCCTGCGGAACCGCTCGATCCACTCCTCGGCCGGGCGGGCCTCGGCCGTCTCGGCGAGCGGAGATGCGTCGATGACCTCGCGTGGCTCGCCGATCAGGGAGATCGCGACCGTCATGTCGGCGTGCGCGGCGGCGATCGGTGACACAGGAATGGGATCCATCAATCCGCCGTCGGCCAGGAGCCGCCCGTTCAACATGACCGGGGTGAAGATGCCCGGGATCGAGATCGACGCCCGGATCGCGGTGACGAGCGGGCCCCGCTGGAACCACACCGCCCGCTGGGCGACGAGGTCGGTCGCGACGGCCGTGTAGGGGATCGGCAACTGTTCGATCAGGACCTCGCCGAGCAGGTCGCGTACCCGGGCCAGGATCTTCTCGGCCCGTATGGCGCCGGGTGCCGAGAGTGACACGTCGAGCAGGCGCAGGACGTCGAGCTGGGACAGCCCGACCGCCCACTCCTCGTACTCGTCGAGCCGGTCGGCCGCCAGGAGCCCACCGACGAGCGCGCCCATCGAGGAGCCGGCGACGCTGACGATCTCGGCACCCCGCTCGCGCAAGGCACGGATCGCCCCGATGTGGGCGTAGCCGCGGGCCCCGCCGCTGCCGAGGGCCAGCGCGACGCGTGTGGGGTGGGTCATGGGTGGATGGTACCGATGCCCACCCCCGGGATTCTTGGGAAGATTCGTGACAGGCGTCCCCCGACCGAACGCGATCAGAACGCGGGGTGGGGGAGGGCGAGGGTGAGTTCGTGCTTGTTGTGGTGGAGGTGGAACACCTGGGCGCCGGGGAGCGCTTGGAACTCGGCGACGACGTCGTGATCGGTGTCGCCCTGGAACTTGATGGTGCACACGAAGTTGCGGGCGAGTCCGGAGTCGCGCCACCGCTCCACGAGCGTGAGCAGGCGGCGCGGGTAACAGATGATGTCGCTGAACACCCAGTCGACGGACCCCACGGCCGATGGATCGAGCCCGAATGCGGAGCCTTCGATCCACTCCACGTTCGGGAGTGCGGCGACGGTGGGGTGCAGCGGCGCCTTGTCGACCGCCACGACCTCGGCGCCTGTGCGGGCGAGCAGCCAGGTCCATCCCCCCGGGCTGGCGCCGAGGTCGAGGCAGCGCTCGCCCGGTCCGGGCCGGCGGCGCAGGCGGGCGAACGCCTCGGCCAGCTTCAGGTACGCCCGACTGGGCGGGCCCTCGCGGTCCTCGACAAAGGCCGCCTCGCCGTTCGGGAACGGGCTGGTGCAGCGGGCGGCGACGAGCAGCGAGTCGGGTGCCAACAACGTCCACGAGCCAAGGGGTGCAGAAGGTGCATCGCCGTCGAGTGCGAGCGGCCGAGCCGACACGTGCGGCAGCTGATCGGCGATCAGCTTGGCTCGTCCGGCATGAACCGGGGAGAACCGGGCCCAGTTCCGCTGCCGGGCGGTGAGCGCCTTCACCGCGCTGCCGATCGACGTGATCGACAGCTGCTCGACGTCGTGCCAGATGTTCGCGGCCCAGGCCGCAACAACGGGGGGGTCGTCGGAGACGACGAGACGGTCGTGGCGGAGGCGCACCGCCACGCCCCGGCGCGCCAACTCGTCACGCAGATCGTGTTCGTGGCCCACCGGGGCGAGGTAGGCGGTCGTCACGATCGCTGAGCGTACGACCCGCCCGAGTCCGATCGGAGGGGCCGGCCAACGACACTGGGGAGATGCCCGACCCACGATCACCCCGTCGAGCGGAGCTGACGCGGGTCCCTCTGGTCGTGACCCAGGCTCTACGTGCCGTCGTGGTCGCGTTCGTGGCGGTGAGCTGTGGCGGTGGCTCGGGCTCGCCCGGCGCATTGCCGGCTGCGCCGCCGCCGGCTGTGACGGCGAGCACGGAAGACCGGGCAGCGAGCTCGACTTCCGCGGGGAACACCTCGACGCCGGCGGCGGGTGCGACCCCTTCGGCCACCGTCAGCCCGCCCACGACCGCCACCCCGCCCACGACCACCGCCCCGCCGACCACCGCCCCGCCGACCACCGCCCCGCCGACCGCTGCCCCGCCGACCACCGCTGCAGCGCCCGTCGCGACATCCGTCGCGCCCACCACCCCGCTGTCGGGCACCACGATCCCGATCGGGAGTGCAGGGGGCCTCGATGGGCCGACCGGGCTGGCGCTCCCCGCCACGGAGGCGGCTTTCGAACGGTTGGCCGAAACCAATGCGGTCGCGTCGCTCACCGTCGTGCGCGACGGGATCACCGTGCTGCGCCGTGCCACTGGCCGCACCGTCGCCGGAGGCCTCGTCACCCCCGACTCCCCGATGGTCGTCGCGAGCGTGAGCAAGCTGTTCACCGCGCTCGGGATCGCACGACTCGTGCAAGAGGACCGTCTCGAACTGTCGGCGCCGATCCCCTGGACCGAGCTCGGTGTCACCCCCCATCCGGCGTGGAACGACGTCACCGGACGCGAGCTCCTCGACCACACCAGCGGGATGCCGGTGGCCCGGCGGAGCTGGCTCGATCGGCCGGGATCGTGCGCCGAGCCGCTCCAGGACGCCGTCGCGTCCCCGCCCCGGGCCGAACGCGGGACGTGGGTGTACTCGAACGGCAACTACTGCGCCCTCGGGATGCTGATCGAGCACGTGACCGGGGCACCCCTCGACGCCGCAATTCGGGCGCTGGTGCTCGATCCCGCCGGCATCAGCGGACCTCACCTCACCACCGACGGCACCCGACCCGACGACGCGCCCTATGCCGGCGACCTCGGGCGGTTCGATCGGCTCGGCGGGGCGGGCACCTGGATGGCCTCGACCGACGACCTGGCGGCCCTGCTCGTAGCTGTCACCGAGGCCGATCGGGCGACGCTCGTGTGGCCCGGCGTCATCATCGACCAGTATGGCTGGGGACACACCGGTACCGTCACGGGCGCCAAGGCGTGCGCCTGGCTGATGGAGGAGGGCCGCACGCTCGTCGCCGCGGTCGTCGCCGGGAACTCACCGTCGACGGGAGGCCGGGTGTGTGATGCCGTGCTGCAGGGCGTCGCCGCCGACTTCGGGTTCTGGAACGGCGAACCGATCCGGAGCCCGGACTGACCTCGACGCCGGGCGAGATCAGACCGGTTCGAGCAGGACGAGGGGGATCTCGCGCGACGTACGGGCCTGGTACCCGGCGTAGTTGCGGTACTTCGCGGTGACGAGCGGCCACATCCGGTCGCGCTCCTCGGCGGTGGCGACCCGGGCCAGCATCGACCGCTTCGGTGCCCCCTTGAGCGACACCTCGACTTCAGGATGGTCGAGCAGGTTGAGGTACCAGGCCGGATGCTGATCGTCGCCCCCTCGCGACGCCACGATCACCAACGTCGGGCCCTCCTGCAGCGGTGAGGTCAGCATGACCGATCGCGCCTGACCGCTCTTTCGGCCCACCGTGGTCAGCTCCAACACCGGCATGCTGCCGGCATCCCAGCCGAGCTTGCCGAAGCTCACCTTGAGCACCCCGCGGTGCACCACGTTCATGGCCTTCAACATCAGGTCGCTCGGCATGACCCGCACGCTAACCGCACGACCGTCCACCGCATCACTGGTCGCTGTGCGATCGTGGCGGTATGCCATCGCTGCACACCATCGCCGTGACTGCCGGCCGCCCCTCGGCCGACGGGTCGCCCCTCAACCAGCCATTGGTGTTGGCGTCGAACTTCCGCGGCAGTGGCGACTACGTCCGCACCCACGGCACCGAGACGTGGCAAGCGTTCGAAGCCGCGGTGGGGGCGTTGGAGGGCGGCGAGGCCACCTCGTTCGCGAGTGGGATGGCGGCGGCCTCGGCGATCCTGCTCGCCCTCGCCCCCAAGGTCCTCGTTCTTCCCAAAGGCTCCTATCTGGGGGTGCGCCAACTGGTCGAGGAACTGGCGAACCAAGCCTCGATCGAGGTTCGTCGCGTCGAGATGGCCGACACTGTGGCGGTGGTCGAGGCCGTCGCCGGCGCCGATGTCGTGTGGACCGAGTCCCCCACCAACCCGACGCTCGACGTGGCCGACCTCGTCGCCATCGTCGCCGCGGCCCGGCGCAGCGGAGCCAGCGTCGTGACCGACTCGACCTTCGCCACCCCCATCTTCCAGCGTCCGCTGGAACTGGGCGCCGACGTGGTGATGCACAGCGGCACGAAGTTCATCGGCGGCCACAGCGACCTGCTCATCGGGCTGGCGGTGGCGACCGACCCGGTGCTCGTCGCCCGGTTGCGCCATCTGCGGCTGATCGGCGGCGCCACGCCGGGCGCGCTCGAGTCGTTCCTCGCGCTCCGTGGCCTGCGAACGCTGCCGTTACGGATGGAGCGCAGCCAAGCGACCGCTCGGGAGCTCGTCGCCCGGCTCACCGCCCATCCCGGCGTGCGCGAGGTGCGCTACCCCGGTTTCGGAGCGATGGTGGCGATCATCGTCGCCGGCGGAGCTGCAGCGGCCGATGCGGTCTGCGAGCGCGTCGAGGTGATCGTCCCGGCGACCAGTCTGGGCGGCGTGGAGTCCTCGATCGAGCGACGTCAGAAGTACGCGGGCGACGCCCACGTCGATCCCGCCCTGCTCCGCATGAGCGTGGGGCTCGAAGACGTCGATGACCTGTGGGCCGACCTCGCCGCCGCCCTCTCCCCCGCCGCCTGAGCGATCGCCGCTAGCTTCGGCGCTGATGATCGACGCCGTCCTTGCGGTCAACCAGGCGTTCTACGACGCCCACGAAGCGCGAGACCTCGATGCCATGCGCGCCGTGTGGGAGCACAGCGATCGAGTGGTGTGCGTCCATCCGGGTTGGCCGATCCTGCGGGCGTGGCCCGCAGTCGAGGAGTCGTGGCGGCGGATCTTCGCCGGGCCCGGCCGGAACCAGTTCATCGTCACGAACCTGGGCGCGGTGATCATCGGCGAGGTGGCCTGGGTGACGCTCGACGAGAACCTGGTCGCGGGGGGTACCACCGGCACGATCGCGGCCACCAACATCTTCGTGCGAGCAAACGGCGGGTGGCTGCTCACCGCCCACCACGGCTCGGCGGTCGCGGCGCGTCGCGGCAACGACGGCTAGCCGTACCGAGAGAGCCAGTGTTCAGCTCATTCGCAGGCGACGCCATCGTCGTCGCGGTCGAGGTTCGAGCGGTAGCCGGGTTCGCCTCGGTAGAGGGGCGCCGCGCCGGCCGCCCGGGCGGCGGCGCAGTTCTCGAAGTACTGCGCCACAGGGATGCCGGGACCGGCGACGGGTTGGGGCGCCGGGACGAAGACCTCGGCCTCGGCGGCCGGCGGCGCCGGCGCAGTGGTATCGACGGCCGGGAGGGTGGCGAAGAGTTGCTCGGCCCACCCGCCGCCACCGCCGGTGACCGGATCGACCGCCCGAACCCGCACCAGGTACGCCGAGCCCGGCGCCAGTCCCTCCATCGACCACTGAGTGGCCGCGGTCTCGAACACCTGGACCAGGCCGCCATCGGGACCGATGAGCTCCAGGGCGTACTGGGCGCCGTCGACCGTGCTCCATCCGGCGGCGGCCGAGGTGGGCCCGCCGGTGATCACGTTGAACTCGGCGATGGCCCAGACGGCAGAAGCGTCGGGTCGCGATGGCCTCGGCTTCCGCGACGGGGGCGCGGCATCCCCGGTCGAGCCGCCCGGAGCCGGCGGCGACAGCAGGATCACCATCGAAGTGGTCGGCGCCGCGTTGGCCAGTTCCGGCCCGTCGACGGCCAGATCCGAACGGCGCCGCTCGGCGGCCGACTCATCGGCGACGGCGACGATGTTGACCCCTGCGCTGATCGCGAGATAGCCGCCGATGGCAATGGCCCCGTACCGAAGTGCTCTGAACATGGCCCGCTCCACTCCGCGGCCGGTACCACCGGCAGCTCTCGTCGCACCACGGAACGTAGGGGTACGGCCACACTCCGACCAGGGGACCGAACGGCCCAGCTTTCCGACACCGTGGCCGTGCCCCCGACCGGCCACGATGGATCCACCGATCGGTTCCGTCCAGAGAGAGGCCCCGACCCGATGCCGACCCGAGGACACAGTGGTTGAGCCCCCGATGAGCCAGTGGTTGAGCCCTCGAGGACGCCACGGTGGGGTCGACGAGATCCCGCTCCCTGCGCGGTCCCGGGCGACTCTGGCTCTGCGGGAAGCACTTCATCGGGCCCGACCCGGCCGCCGCCCTCGCCCAGATCGGGGCGACCACCGTGGTGTGCCTGAACGAGGCGCACGAGCTCCAGCGATCGCTACCCGACCTACATCGAGTGGCTCGGGATCAACCGAGCCGGTCGCGCCCTGTGGTTCCCGATCCCCGATCTCCACGCCCCTGACACTCGAGGTGCTCCCCGACCTGCTCGAGGTGCCTCGACCGGCTGGCGGCGGGAGAGCACGGTCCTCGTGCACTGCGGCGCCGGGATCGGCCGCGCCGGCACCTTTGCGGTGTGCCTGCTGATCTCGCACGGCCGTCCCGCTGGACGAAGCGCTCGCCACCGTGGCCGCGCAGCCGGCCGATGGCGGGGCCCGAGGTCGGCGCCCAGCGACGCTTGGTGGAGCAACACGCGGCCCGGTCGGGTCGGTGATCGGCCGCATCCCCGACGGAACCCTTGTCAGGGAGGCAAAGTGAGCAGGTGCTGATCGACGTAGCGCTCTATCGCGACGCCTGCCGGGTGTCCGTCCCCGACCTGCGAGCCGCCGCCACCGAAGTGGCCGCGGGAGGGGGCTACGTATGGGTCGGGTTGCACGACCCCACCCAGGCGGAGCTCGACGAGGTCGCCTCGGTGTTCGGGTTGCATCCCCTCGCGGTCGAAGATGCCCTCAAGGCCAACCAGCGACCCAAGGCGGAGCGCTACGGCGACTCCCTGTTCGTCGTGCTCAAGACCGCCCAGTACCTCGACGAGCCCGAAGAGGTCGACTTCGGCGAGATCCAGATGTTCGTCTCGCCCACCTATGTGGTGGTGATCCGTCACGGCAACCCGGTTCCATTGACCGGAGTGCGCGCCGCGGTGGAGGCCAACCCGATGCTGGTCGGAACCGGCCCTGCGGCGGTCCTGTACGCCGTGCTCGACGCGGTCGTCGACCACTACGGCCTGGTCCTGGAGGGCCTCGACGACGACGTCAACGAAGTCGAGCTCGAAGTGTTCGAGAACCGTGTGGGGAAAGGGAATCCCGCCGAACGGATCTACTTCCTCAAGCGCGAGGCGCTCGAGTTCCACCGCAGCATGATTCCGCTCACGACCGCTGTGAGCAGCCTCCGGGCCGACCCGCTGGTACTCGGCGCGGACGGGCTGGGCGACTACTTCCGCGACGTGCACGACCACCTGCTCCGGCTGGCCGACGGGCTCCAGACCGTGCGAGAACTGCTCGTCGCGGCACTCGGCGCCAACGCCACCCAGGTGAGCCTGCGCCAGAACGAGGACATGCGGCGTATCTCGTCGTGGGTCGCCATCGTCGCGGTGCCCACCATGATCGCCGGGATCTACGGCATGAACTTCGAGCACATGCCCGAACTGCAATCGGTGTACGGCTACCCAGCGGTGCTCGGCCTCATGTTCGGCGCCTGTCTGGTGTTGTACCGGCTGTTCCGGCGCAGCGGCTGGCTGTGACGGCCGAGGCCCACTCCCCGGCCGGCCCGCCCTCCGACTGGGTGGTGCGCTGGTCGGAGTTGCTGAGCGTTGATCGCCCGATCCTCGATCTGGCGTGCGGCCGGGGCCGCCACGCCCGTTGGCTGCTGGCTCGCGGCCATGAGGTGGTTGCGGTGGACCGAGACCTGACTGGCCTGGACGGCATCGCCGGCCACCCTCGCCTCACGACCGTCACCGCCGATCTCGAAGCCGGCCAACCGTTCCCGTTCACGCCCGGCAGCTTCGGCGGCGCAGTGGTGACGAACTACCTGTACCGGCCCCTGCTCGACGACCTGGTCGCCTCGATCGGTTGGGGCGGGGCGCTGCTGTACGAGACGTTCGCTGCCGGCAACGAGCAATTCGGGCGGCCGAGCAACCCCGAGTTCCTGCTCCGGCCCGGCGAACTGCTGGACGTGGTGCACGGGCGGCTCCGAGTCGTCGCCTACGAGGACGTGACGGTGGCGACGCCACGACCTGCGGCCGTGCAACGCATCGCTGCAGTGCGAGCGGATGGTCCGGACCTCGCCGCCTGACGGTTTCTGAATCAGTGGACGACGATGGGGATGGTCCGCGGACCGCGAACCTGTCCACCGGCCCACGTCACCTCGGCGTCGGGTGCAAGAGAGAACTCGGGGAGCCGCTTGAGCCACTCCTCGATCGCGACTCGCAGCTCCATGCGCGCCAGGTTCGACCCGGCGCAGCGGTGGATGCCCACACCGAACGCGAGGTGCCGGTTGAGCTGACGGTCGATGACGACCTCATCGGCGCCGCTCGAACGCGTTCGGATCGCGGTTGGCGGCGGGGAAGTTGAGGAGCACCCGATCACCGGCCTGCATCGGGCAGCCGGCGAACTCCACGTCGTCGGCCACGATGCGCGCCATCGTGACGGGTGAGTAGGCCCGCAACAGCTCCTCGACGGCCACGGGGAGCAACTCGGGCTCGGCGACCAGCCGGCGCCGATCGTCGGGATGCGTGGCCAGGTGCCACAACGACGATCCGATCGCCGACCACGTGGTGTCGACACCGGCGATGAGCGTGAGCGCCGCCATCCCCATGATCGTGACGTCGGGAACCGGCTCGCCGTCGACCTCGACATTCAGCAGTTCGCTGATCAAGTCGTTCCCGGGGTCGACGCGACGCTCTGCGAGCAACCCCACCAGGTAGGTGATCAGCCCGTTGCGCGCCGCACGGCGGCGTTGCTCGTCATAGGCGAACTCGAGGAAGTCGCGCACCCAGCCGGTGAATGTGTCCGACATCGACTCGGGGACCCCCAGCACCATGCCGATCACGCGGACCGGGATCTGTTGGGCGTAGCCGACGGCCGCGTCGCCCGTGCCGTTCGCCTCGATGTCGTCGAGCAGGCGGTTGCACAGCTCGCGGGTCGTCGGCTCGTAGGTCGCGACGCGCTGGTGCGAGAACCAGGGGAGCAGGAGCCGTCGGGTCCAGGTGTGCACCGGTGGATCGACCGATATCGGCGGAAGGCTCAACACCATGTCGGTATCGACGGGCGGGGGACCACCCCCACGTTGCGGGAGCTGAAGTGCTCGACGTCGTGGGCGATGGCCGCAACATCGGCATACGTGGTGGGCAGCCACGAACCACCCCACCGATCGGTGTGGGCGACGGGGCACTGGTCCCGGAGGTCGTCCCAGATCGGGAACGGATCGACCACGTAGTCGTGATCGAAGATGTCGTAGTCGCGGGCCCAATCGGAAACTGGTGAACTGGTCACGGCACCCCCTCGTGCTCGAGCAGACCCTCAGTCTCCCGCGCCCCGGCCGACCGGTCAGCACGGGAGAACACCACCACCACCTAGTCTCCAGGCGTGGGGGACTTCGAGGCCACGTTCGAGTCGTTGTCGCAGCACGCGGTGCCGGCGTGGTTCGACGACGCCAAGCTCGGGATCTTCGTGCATTGGACCGCGGCCACCGTGCCGGCCTTCGCACCGCTGTCAGACGATCCCTTCACCCTCGGTGAACGCTTCGGATGGGACTACTCCCTGAAGCACTCCCCCTATGTGGAGTGGTATCAGAACTCGCTGGCCATCGCCGGTTCACCCGTCGCCGAACACCACGCCGCGGCCTGGCCCGACACCACCTACGACGATTTCGTCGCCCGGTTCGTGGCCACCTCCGAGGCGTGGGATCCCTCCATGTGGGCCGAGCTGTTCGCCGATACCGGCGCCAACTACGTGGTGTTCGTGACCAAGCACCACGACGGAGTGACGCTGTGGCCGAGCCGGACCCCCAACCCGTTCAAGTCGGGGTGGTCGACCCGGCGCGACTGCGTGAGCGAACTCGCCGATGCCGTGCGCGCCGAGGGCCTGCGGTACGGCGTCTACTACTCCGGCGGTCTCGACTGGACCTTCGGCGGGCTGCCGATCGACTCCTTCGAAGCAATGATCCGGGCGATCCCCCGATCCGCCGAATACTGCGCCTACGCCGACGGGCACTGGCGAGAGCTCATCGACCTCGTCGGTCCCGATGTGCTCTGGAACGACATCGCCTACTCCTCGGGCGCCGATCCGCTCGCGCTGTTCGCCGACTACTACAACCGGCATCCCGACGGGGTGATCAACGATCGCTTCGATCTACTCGGGGTCCGGGCAGGCACTGCGCATGCCGACTTCGTGACGCCGGAGTACCGCACCGCCACCGACCTCGCCGGGCGGCGGTTCGAGGTGTGCCGAGGCATCGGCCGCAGCTTCGGCTACAACGCATGGGAAGCCGACGAGGACTACCTCGCCCCCGACGAGCTGATCACGATGTTCGTACGCATCGTCGCGGCGGGCGGCAATCTCCTGCTCAACGTGGGTCCCACCGCGACCGGCGAGATCCCTGCCGTGCAGGCGGCCCGACTGCATGCGCTCGGTTGGTGGATGCGGCGCAACGAGCTGGCCATCGTGGGCACCCGGCCGGCGACCACGCCCTTGCCCACCCACACCGATCCCTTCCCCGGAACCCCGCTCGCCGATCAGGGCATCGAGTTGTGCTGGACCCAGCGGCCCGGGACGCTGTTCGCCCTGACGCTCGGCACGCCGCCCGGTACCGAGATCCGCCTGCCGTGGCGCCCGGAACCCGGCGCCCCGTTGCGCCGGCTCGGCGACCTCACCCAGCTGATCTGGCACCCGACCGACACCGGCTGTCGCATCGAACTCGGCGTCCCCCTCCCCGCGCTCCCCGGTGCACGCCTTCGCGTTCGGCACATCCGGCCTCACACCTCAGGCGTGAGGGCACCCAGGATCTCGGATCGGAGCTCGTCGAGCCCGATGTTCTTCGATGCCGACACCCACACCACGTCGGACTTCGAGACACCCAGTGCCTGACTGAAGTCGGCCTTGCGTTTGGGCCGCTTCGACGATCCCACCTTGTCGATCTTGGTGGCCACCAGCAGCAACGGCACCTCGATGGCGCGCAACCAGTCGACGGTCTGCAGGTCGAGCGGGGTGGGCCCGATCTCGCCGTCGACGAGCAAGAGCACCCCGGTGAGCTGGGCGCGATTCGTCAGGTACCCCTCGATCATCGATTGCCATCGCTTGCGCTCCGAGTGCGATACCCGGGCAAAGCCGTATCCGGGGAGGTCGACCAGCCACCGACCCGAACCCGTGGGGTCGAGCTCGAACACGTTGATCAACCGGGTGGCGCCCGGGGTCTTGGAGGTCTTGGCCAGCTCACGCCGATTGGCGAGGGCGTTGAGCAGCGACGACTTGCCCACGTTCGACCGCCCGACGAGGGCGAGCTCCACCAGTGACTCCGGCAGCTGATCGACCTGGGCCGCCGATTGCACGAAGCGGAGCTGGAGCGGGCCGGGCATCGGGTCAGTTTGCCGGACAGACGACCGATCTCCGTGACCAACGACCCGCCGACCGTCGAGATCCGGAATTTTCTCGACGACGGTTCTTGAACGCGTCCGACGATGTGCCGATGCGGTGATCACCAACAAGTAGTGGTGCACCGACACGGTGCTTCTCCAGGGAGTGGAACCAATGATTCGTACTCGTCACGTAGCCGGCACGGTCGCACTTGCGCTGCTGTCGCTGCCGTTCATGGGAGTCTCCCCGGCCAGCGCCGCTGCGGGCGAAGTCTCCGTCACCGGACCCCTGTACACCGGCAACACCGAAACGATCACATTCGTCGATGGTGATGAGACCGGGGCGTACGCCGTCGAGCTGTGGCAGACCGCCAAGGTTGCGACGCTGGCGACCGGCACCGACATCACCGCGCTCGGCACTTCGATGAAGTGGACGATCCCGACCGGCCTCACCGCCCTCGTCGGCACGGGCTTCAAGGTCAAGGTCGTGCCCGGCACCGGTGCCACGTTCACCGCGATCGAGACGAGCACGTTCGCGATCTCGTCGTCGGCAGTCGACACCGTCGCCATCACGGGCTCCCCGACCACCTGGTCGGCCGGAGTGGCCAAGACCATCACCTGGGACCGCAAGGGCCAGACCGGTGGCAAGGTCGACATCGCGATCGTCTCCAGCGCCGGCAAGGTCACGGTGATCGAGAAGGCTTCGGCGAACGACGAGACGGAGTCCATCGTCCTGCCGTTGAAGACGGCTCTGGCCACCGGCTACAAGGTTCGGGTCACGCCGTCGAACAAGGCGGCCACGCTGGGCGAGAGCTCTGCGGTGGAAGTCACCGCGGCGACTGCTCCGACCGTGGCCGTCGACGATTCGACCCCGACCAGGGGCCAGCTCATCGAAGTGACGCCGACCTCGGTGTCCGGCCCAGTGCAGCTCGACCTGGTGCTCACCTCGGCACCGACCAAGTCGGTCGCCAAGATCGCCAAGGCTGCCGCATCCGGCGACGTCGTCGAGTTCGTCATCCCGGCCAAGCTTGCTGCCGGTGACTACAAGGTGCTCGCCACGGTCGTCGGCTCCAAGCCCGCCACGACGGGCCTGAGCTCGTCGCTCACGGTCGCCACGCTGCCCGCCATCACGCTGGACGGCGACACCGCCACGGCACTGGCGGATGGTGTGACCACCGGCCAGACCCTGACGATCGACTGGACCACAGATGTCGACGGTCTGATGATCGTGTCGCTCTTCGCGGCCGACAAGGAGACCAAGCTCGACTCGAAGGCACTCACGGTTGCCGGCGCCGGCACCTACGAGTGGGTGGCCTCCACCAAGCTCGTCGCCGGAGCGACCTACAAGATCCAGGTGGCCTACGCCGCCGATCCGACCGTCAAGGTCCAGTCGTCGGCGTTCACGGTGACCGTCAACCCGACGACACTCGTCGCCGCCTGAGAGCACGCGGCGTCGCCTGACGCCAACTCGAACACCTGCGAAGCCCTCCCCTCGGGGAGGGCTTCGTGCTGTATCACCGGTACGGATCGGGCGGGAACGAGCTCGGGGCGTAGGGGTCGTGGACCGCGCCTCGCATCGGTTCGGTCTCGACCGGTCGCTCGGTGAACGGCCGCAACAACCGCACGCCGATCCCCACCGCGACGATGCAGGCACCGATCACCGTGAGCTGGGTCATGCGGTCGTCGAACGGCGCGACGAACAGATCGGTCGCCTCCACGACCACCTCGCGGCAGACCCCGTGGCGCGATCCTCCAGCTCCCGCTCGCCCGCCTTGGTCGCCGCCTGGACCCCGAGTCCGGTGACGAGCACACCGGCGCCGAACAGCACGAGCAGCCCCCATCGGCTGGGGCCGATCACGAGCGCCAGCCCGGTCAACGCCGCACCGAACACGAGGAGCGCCAACGCGGCGTCGTGGAAACGCTCGACGAACGACCACACCGCGGGCAGCTCCGACCGTTGGGTGACCACGAAGTCGAGCGACGCCGACACGTCGGGCAACTGCGGTGAGATCGCCGGGTCGATGGCGTCGAGCTCCGCCACCACTACGGGCCATACTGAGGCCAACGAGAACGTGACCTGTTCGGCGCGACCGTCGACGAGGAGCCGATGGGCGTTGCCGACCGCTTCGCTGAGCAGCGGCGTGAACCGCTCGTCGTCGATCACCGTGACGACGGCGGTATCCACCACCGGCGCCAACTGTGGGTCGACCTCGGCCGAGATCCGTTCCGTCAACTGCTCGCGGACCAGGGCGCGCACGCTCGGCGTGGTGAGGATGTCGTTGGCCTGCTCGACGACGACCTCGGTGTCGAAGACGTGGTGATCGACCCAGGTCGTGACCACCCCCAACATGAGCGACAGCGAACCCAGCGCCACGAGCGTGATCGACGCGATCCTGCGAACAACGGTCATCCGAACATCCCTCGCTCGTCGAGCTCGCGGATGCGGCGTTGGGCCTCGGCCCACAGCACCCCGGAACCACGGCCGATCGGTTCGTTGCGCAGGAGCACCCGCTCCATCGTGATGCCGTGCTCGCGCCACGGCCCCCCGCCGCGGGCATGGTTCATGAGCACCGGCTGGAGCCGGTCGACGGCATTCGCGAACCGGGCCTCAGCCGTCTCGCCCGCCTCGAACTCCTCCCACGCCGCCCTGAGGTGGTCGCCCTGGTCGGCCGGGAGCATCCCGAACAACCGATCGGCGGCCGCCTGTTCGCGAGCGGCCTTGGACTCGTTGCCAGCGGTGTCGTACGCGAACGTGTCGCCGGCGTCGATCTCGACGAGATCGTGCACCACGACCATGGTGATCACCCGGAGCAGATCGACCGGCACCTCGGCGTGGCGGTGCAACACGAGAGCGAACAGCGCCAGGTGCCACGAGTGCTCGGCGGTGTTCTCGCGGCGACTGCCGTCGATCAGCGAGGTCATCCGTTCCACTCCCTTCAACCGGTCGGCTTCGAGCAGGAAGGCGAGCTGGGCGTCGAGCGGCACCGGTTCAGCCCTGCACCAGGGAAGCGAGGGCCCAGACGAAACCCACTGCACCGACCGCCGCCATCAGCAGGCTCCGGGCCACCGGAGCCCGGGCCAGTTCACCCTCCCTGGCCTCGGCGGGAGGGCGCACCACCGCGAGCAGATTGCCCACGGCGAGCGCACCACCGAGAGCGAGGATCAGGTAGGCGAGGAGGTCTTCTCCGAGGAACACTCCGCCGATCGTATTGGCTCAGGGCTGCGCGACACTGGGGCCATGTTCCATCACGTCGCTCTCGCCACCCGCGACACCGCTGCCACCCACGACTTCTACACCCGGGTCATGGGGTTCGAGCTGGTCAAGGTGGTCACCTCGCCGTCACCGGAGGGCGGCTGGTCGAAGCACTTCTTCTACGGCACCCGCGAAGGTGACGTCACCCGCCCGGGGCTCATCGCGTTCTGGGAGCTGCACGACGACCAGCTCGGCGACTTCGAGGTCGATCTCAACCACGCGACCGGGCTCCCCTGGTGGGTCAACCACATCGCCTTCGACGCGCCCACGCTCGAATTCCTCCACGAACGCCGGGAACACTGGCGATCCTGCGGGTTCCACGTCCTCGAGGTCGACCACGAGTTCTGCATCTCGATCTACGTGCGCGACCCGAGCAACAACATGGTGGAGTTCTGCCACTCGGTGCGTGACTTCACCCCGGAGGAACTGGTCCGCGCCCAGGAGCTCCTGAGCGATCCCACCCCACCATCCGGTGCCGACGACCCCCGCGTGACGGTCTGGGAACCGGCGACCCCGGCGACCGTCTGAGCCCGCTCGCCGGGCGGCGGACGCGGGCGCATCGTGTTCGGAGATGAGTTCGCGCGACACCCTGGTCGAGACGTCGCGCCCCACGCGGCGTAGCCCGCCGAGAGCGCCATCAAGGCCACGTAGCCGGGAAGCACGAAGAGCGCCCCGGCGATCAGTCCGCCGAGGGTGCCGTTGAGGAGCCACCCGAGGTAGATCGCCAACTGCTGGGCTTCGGGGCCGGGCAGCAGCGTGCAGAACGACACGGCGTGCAGGAAACGGCGCTCGCCGATCCAGCGGCGCTCCTCGACCAGCTCGCGATGCATCACGGCGATCTGCCCGGCCGGCCCACCGAAGGTGCGGAGCGAGATGCGGAACCACACCCGCGCCGCTTCGCCGAGCAGCGGACCGCCTGCCGCCGGTTGCACGGGACGTCAGACGCCGCGTGCGGCGTTCTCGAACCGGGTGTAGGCGCCCAGATACACGAGCCGACGGATGCCGATGGGGCCGCTCCGGTGCTTGGCCACGATGATCTCGGCGGAACCGCGGTCGGGGGACTCGGAGTTGTAGACCTCGTCGCGGTAGATGAACATCACCACGTCGGCGTCCTGTTCGATCGAGCCGGATTCACGCAGATCGGCGAGCATCGGGCGCTTGTCGGCTCGGGTCTCGAGGTTTCGAGACAGCTGCGAGAGAGCGAGGACCGGCACTTCGAGCTCTCGGGCGAGGATCTTGAGGCCACGACTGATCTCGGAGATCTCCAGCTGCCGGTTCTCGGCGCCGGTTCCCGACATCAGCTGGAGGTAGTCGATGACGATGAGGCCCAACCCGCCGTAGCGCGACTTGATCCGGCGAGCCTTGGCGCGGATCTCCATGACCGTCACGTTCGGGTTCTCGTCGATGAACAGCGGCACTTCGAGTCGACCGAGCGCCTTGCCGATCTTCGACCAGTCGGATTGGTCGAGCTTGCCGGTCCGCAGCTTCTGGGAATCGACACGAGCCTCGGAAGCCAAGATGCGCTGGGCGAGTTCCTTGTGGCCCATCTCCAGCGAGAAGAACAGCACCGGCAGCTGGTTGATGGTGGCCACGTTGGCGGCCAGACCGAGCGCCAGCGCGGTCTTGCCCATACTGGGCCGGGCCCCGATGATCACGAGCTGGGAGGGGTGGAATCCGGTGAGCAGCTCGTCGAGATCGGTGTAGCCGGTGGCGATACCGGTGACTGCTTCACCGCGGGTGTAGATGAGCTCGAGGTCCTCCATGACCTTCGACAGCACATCGTTGATCTGGGCGGTGGAGTCGGTGACCCGGTTCTCGGCGAGCTCGAACACCTTGGTCTCGGCGATGTCGAGCGCCTTGGAGACGTCGTCGGGTTCGGTGTAGCCGATCTCGGCGATCTCGCCGGCCACGCCGATCAGCCGACGCAGCACCGCGGTGTCGCGCACGATCCGCACGTAACGTGCCGCGTTCGAGATGGCCGGAGTGGTGTTCTGCAGCTCGAGCAGCGCGGCGAAGCCGCCGATCTCGTCGAGCAGGCCGGCCCGGCGCAGTTCGTCGGCGACGGTGACCGGATCGACGGGTTGCCCCACCGCCGCCAGCACCCGGATGGCTTCGTAGATGTGCTGATGGGCCGGCTTGTAGAACTCCGCGGCGGTGACGCCGAGCTCGGATGCCGTGCCGACCACATCGCGCGAGAGCAGCAGGGCTCCGAGCAGCGACTCCTCGGCATCGAGGTTGTGAGGGGGAACCCGGCTCATCGGGCGCCCCCGCTTGGCATCTCGCGGCGCGTCATTCATGCGTTGCTCACCTTGCCTGACCGAGCCTGTGGGCATCTAGGGGTCCAAGCCTGTGGACAACTCTGGGGAGAACACCGGCCTTCTGGGGATACAGGTGGGCTCACCGACACCCTGCGCGGTGGACAACATCACAGGGTGACGGCGTCAGCGCCCAGGGTTCACCTATTTGGGGGTCACTTCGATCGAGATCGGGAACTCGACATCAGCGTGCAGCTTGACCGCCACACTGTGTGAGCCGAGGCTCTTGATCGGGTCAAGGCGAAGCTGACGCTTCTCGAGCGTGACCCCGGTCTGCGCGGCAACGGCTTCCACCACATCGGCGGAGGTCACCGAGCCGTAGAGCCGGCCTTCGGCGCCGGCTTTCACCGTGATCGAGATCGTGCGGGCCACCAGTGCCCGGGCGATCTCCTGGGCGGCCTCGCGATCCTGGGCGTCGCGCAGGTCGCGCGAGCGGCGCATCGCCTTGGCCTGACCGACGGCGCCGTCGGTGGCCACCAGAGCGAGGCTGCGGGGCAACAAGAAGTTGCGTCCGAACCCGTTCTTGACCTCGACGATGTCGCCGCGCTTGCCCAATCCGTTGACATCGGCGCGGAGGATGACCTTCATGCTCATTCGCCCGCCTCCTCGATCACTCGACGTCGACATCGACATCGGCGACGACGGCTTCCGGAGCCGCCTGCTGCTGGGGTGCCGGCCCACGCCGATCGCCACCGTCGGAGTCCACGCGGCGGTCGCGAGGTTCGGGTGGTGGCGACGCGCTTGGCGTACGGCAACAACGCCATCTCGCGAGCGTTCTTCACCGCGGTGGCGACTTCACGCTGCTGCTGGGTGGAGTTGCCACTGACCCGACGGGAGCGGATCTTGGAGCGATCCGACATGAACCGCTGGAGCAGGTTCACGTCTTTGTAGTCGACGTACTCGACCTTCTCCTGGACGAGTACGGAGACCTTCTTCTTGCCCGGCTTCTTGTTCCCGTCCTTGGTCCGGGGGGCCCGGGGGCCCTTCTTGCTGCCGCTGTTGCTGTTGGAGTTGTTAGCCATGTCCTCGGGTTCCTCGACTCAGAACGGTTCTTCGTCGCCGTAGCCGCCGAAGCCGCTGTCGTCACGACGGGGGGAACCGCCGGTGCCCGCGGCCGCCGGGGCCGCACTCCGCTCGGGAGCGCCACCACCTTCGGGCGTGGTCCGTGCGGTCCGTTCGACCTGGGCGGTGGCCCAACGCAGACTCGGTCCGATCTCGTCAGCGACGATCTCGACGATGTTGCGCTGTTCGCCGTCCCGGCTCTCGTACTGGCGCTGTTCCAGGCGGCCGGTCACGATGGCCCGGCTGCCCTTGGTGAGCGTCTGCGCGGCGTTCTCGCCCAGTTGGGCCCACGCCACGATGTTGAAATAGGAGGTCTGCTCCTGCCATTCGCCGTTGACCTGATAGCGGCGGTTGACCGCAAGGCCGAACGACGCCACGGCCCGACCACCGTTGGTGAAACGGATCTCGGGGTCGCGGGTCAGGTTGCCGACGAGGGTGACGGTGTTGTCAGCCATTTGAATTGCCTCCTTGCGCTGCACCCCGGAGGGTGCGCCGGTGTGCGTCAGGCCGCCACGGCCATGCCGCGGCGGGCAGCCTCGGCGTCCGGCAGGCGGATCAGCTTGTGGCGAACGACGTCGTCCGCGATGCGGAAGGTGCGCTCCATCTCGTCGAGCGCGCCACCGAGGGCAAGAAGATTGAACACGACGTAGTAGCCGTCTTCCTTCTTCTTCAGGGGGTGCGAGAAGCGGCGCTTCCCCCACCAATCCGGCTTGCCGTGCACTGTGCCACCGGCGGCGGTGATGGCGGTGGCGATCGTCTTGATCCAGTCCTGAGCGGCTGGTTCTTCGAGACCACCATCGAGGATGACCATGAGTTCGTAAGCCCGCATGGCGAGCGATACCTCCCTTCGGACCCGGCCTCGGCCGGGGCCCCGCGGATCGGAGCAGGGTTCAATTGGACCGGGGGAGTGTAGCGGCGACCCGCCCAGACCACGTCATGAGCATGCCGAACGGGTGTGGCACAGTTTCGGCGTGGACCTCCGAAGCTGGATCCGCGCCGATCTCGCGGCGATCACCACCCGATTCGACCAGGCGGTCGGCGCCCACGTCCCCACCGAGCACTGGACGCGCCGGGTGCCTGGGGTCGGCGATGGTCGGCAGTCATCGAGCATCACCGGGATGCTCTTGCACGTCGGCTACCACCACGACCTGGCGGTCTCGACGGCCATCCTCGACCGGCCACCGCTCATCGCCGCCTGGCGAGAGCGTCTGGGCCTCGATCACGTTGCGGCGGAGTTCGGGCTCAGCGAAGCCGAGGTGCCCGAAGTGGTCGACACGCTCGATCCCGCTGCGGTCGTGGCCTACTTCCGCGCGGTCACCGATCTCACCGTCGCCTGGGTCACCAAGGTGTCCACCTACGCACTCGACACCGTGCCGGGCACCTCGAGGCGCCTCGAGCGACGCGCCGGGGTGCGCGAGACCGAGGTGCCGTGGTTGCACGCCATGTGGCACGGCCGCACGGTGGGCTGGCTGGTGCAGTGGGAGGCCGTCGGGCACGCCTACTCCCATCTCGGCGAGATGATCGCGCTGCGCAACCAACTGGGTTTCAGCCCATTCTGAGTCGGGCCGCCAGTGCGTCGGGGGAGACTGCTCCGAGCCGCAATCCTCGGCCGACGGAATCGATCACTGAGTCGCCGGCTCGCACGGCAGGTCGAGGATCTCCATGCGGGCCGTGTCGGTGAAACCCAAGGCGTCCAACCGGCCTTGTTCGACTTCGACCGCGTCGACGAACGGGGTGTCGGGGCCGTAGGTGGGGCACGGGTCGGTGGTGCACGGCTCCATCGCGAACGTCGCCACCACCGCGCCGGCCTGGTCGTAGAACGCGATCGACAATGGCAGCAGGGTGTTCTTCATCCAGAACGACGTCGAGATCGGCTCGGGGAACCGGAACACCATTCCGTCGTACCCACCGAGCCCGGTGACACCCATGAGACCGAGCGCGCGCTGCTCCCTGGTCGCCGCCACGAGCAGGCACCGCTCGCACGTGGAGCCATCGGGTTCCGTGAGCCGCACGAGCATCGAGCCGAAGCCAGAGGGAACCACCTCGTCCCCCGTCGGCTCGGCGGTCAGTGCCGGCACAGTGGTCAATATCGGCACGGTGGTGAGTGCCGGCTCGGTGGTGCTCGGGAGTTCGAACCCCGCCACAGTGGTCGGCGTGGGCACGGTGCTCTTCGTCAGTTCGGACGCCGTTGAGGAGCATGCTGCGGAGCTCACCGCCGACAACCCGACCGCCACGAGCACCCACGGGTAGCGTCGGCGGCGATGGGCACCTGTGAGAGCTGCGGAGCGTCGGAGGCAGATCTGTTCCTCGTTCGCCGTACCTACCCCGGTGCCGAGGGCGGCGGCCGCACGCTCGACGAGATCGAGTCGTGGTGCTTCTCGTGTTGCACCAGCTACCCGCACGAACCCGTCGAATCGGAGCCGGGCGCGAGCTGACCGGCTCACTCGGCGGCCGCCACGCTCCGCCGTCGCTTCGGGCCGCCCACCGGCAGCACACGCAACAGGTGATGCCACCTGCAGTCGGGGCACACCTCGACGAAGTACGCGGCGAGATCGTCGGTGCGCTTGTTGAGCACTGCCAGCTCCCGCTTCGTCGCGATGCACCGGCCATGAGCGGGCAGCCGGGGCCCGAACACATAGGTGAGCAGCACGAGCTTGCGTTCTTCGCAGATCGGGCAGGTGATCTTGGTGTCCTCGCCCACATTCTTGGCCGCCCGGATGAGTTCGGGGTGGGCATCGCACACCTGGTCGCGACGAAGCCGGCCCCGGCGGTACTCGTTGATGAGGGCGCGGCGGACGAGTCGATGATCGACGATCCCGCCCCGATCGGAGCCGGCTCCCCGGATGGCACCGGTCCCGAACGTCACGATGCCAAGGCTACCGACCCTGCGCCAGGGGGAGCGCTCGTGGCGCCGACCGGCCGTGATGCGCGACGCACCGGCACAGCTGGGGCACACTGACGTGGTGGCGCTCCATCTGTCCTACGGCCCCAACGTCCCCCACGACGGCGAACTGCGGCTCTGTGGCGACGTGTCGGCCAAACGAGTCATCGAGCTCGGCATCGCTCCCGAGGTGAACGCCTTGGCCCTCGCCCGGGCCGGCGCCAAGGCGATCGCTGTCGATCAGGACCCGGCGCGCATCGCGGCGGGCCGGGCGGCGGCCGAGGCCGAAGGGGTCCGGATCGAGTTCCACCTCGGCGAGCTCGGCGACCTGGGCTTCGCGACGCAGCGCGTCGGTCGATCTGGTGGTGGCCGCCGGAACGCTGCATCACATCGAGGACCTCAGCCGCGTCCTGCGGCAGGTGCACCGGGTGCTGCGACCCGAAGCGCCATTCGTGGTGACCCTCCCCCACCCGATCCTCGCCATGCTCGACCCCGACTCCCCCGTGCTGCAGCGCCCCTACGGAGCCGGCGCCAGCCGCACCGTGAGCGACCTGTTCACGGCACTGTGCCGGGCCAACTTCCGCGTCGACGTGATGCAGGAGCTCTTCCCGGTGGGCCGCCTCGATGCCATGGTCCCCGAGCTGTTGGTGCTCCGGGCTCGCAAACTCGGCGTCTGATCGGCTGACCGTGCGCCGTCGACGGGGGTGACGCTGCGCCCGGTTCAGTCCGGCCGGTTCGCCGCCCACCACTCGTCGAGCCGGTGCAGCACCTCGGTCTCGCCGAGCAGACCCGACTCGAGGCGGAGCTCCAGCAGGAAGCTCATCGCCGCGCCGACCAGTGGACCGGGCGACAGTGACAGGTGGTCCATCACGGCCCGGCCGTCGAGCTCGGGGCGCAACGCCTTCAGCTCCTCGGCCGCGGTGAGCTCCACGATCCGCTGCTCGAGTTCGTCCATCCGCCTCGACAGCTCGCGCGCCTTGCGTTCGTTGCGCGTGGTGCAGTCGCAACGGGTCAACACGTTCAGCTCGTTCAACAGATCGTCGGCATCGCGCACGTAGCGACGCACGGCCGAGTCGGTCCAGCCCATCTTGTAGGTGTGGAACCGGAGGTGGAGATCGACAAGGGTCGACACCTTGCGCACGTCCTCGGTCGAGTACCGAAGCGCCGCCATCCGGTCCCGGGTCATGCGCGCGCCGACCACGTCGTGGTGGTGGAACGTCACGCCGGTGCCCTTGCGGTACCCACGCGTCTTGGGCTTGCCGACATCGTGGAACAACGCAGCGAGCCGGGTGATGCGGAAGTCGAAGTCGGGCTTGGCGTCACGCTGGACGTTCTCGACCACCGCCAAGGTGTGGGCGAGCACGTCTTTGTGGCGGTGGATCGGATCCTGCTCCAATCGCATCGCCGGCAGCTCGGGCAGGAACATCGAGGCCAACCCGGTGTCGACGCAGAACCAGAGCCCGTCGCTCGGCCGATCGGTGGTCATCAGCTTGTCGAACTCGTCGCGGACACGTTCGGCCGACACGATCTCGAGTCGGGTGTGCAGATCGCGCACGGCCTGCACCAACTCGGCGTCGGGCACCAGCTGCAACCCGGCCATGAAGCGGGCAGCTCGCAACATCCGCAACGGATCGTCGGTGAAGGACAACTCGGGCGCCACCGGCGTGCGCAGACGCTTGGCCATCAGATCGCCGGCGCCGCCGAACGGGTCGACGAGGGTCGGCGAACCGGTGGTGAGCTCCAACGCCATCGCGTTCACCGTGAAGTCGCGGCGCGAGAGATCACCTTCGATGGCGTCACCGAACGTCACTTCCGGCTTTCGGGAATCGGTCGAGTACGACTCGCTGCGATGCGTCGTGATCTCGTAGATCCGCTCGCCCTTCTTGGCCCCGATCGTGCCGAACCGTTCGCCCTGGGTCCAGATCGCGTCGGCCCACCCGCCGAGGAGCTTCTTGATCTGATCGGGCCGGGCATCGGTGGTGGCGTCGTAGTCGCCCACGTTGGGCAGTGCGAGCAGGAGATCGCGCACCGTGCCACCCACGAGGTACATCCGGTGCCCGGCCGCGGCGAAGCGATCGGCGAGCGGTGCCAGCTCGGCCAGCACGGGGGCGAAACGCTCGGGGATCACGTCGTTCGAGGCTACGGGGTCATGCCTCGGGTCGACGGGTGCTTTGGTCGACGGCCCTGGTGACTCGCGGCTACAGCAGGCCGATCTCGTACCAGAACGCCCGCACCCGCTCCAGCACGGCGCGGCCCGGTCCACCCGACGTTGGCGCCTCGGGCTGGTAGTCGCGATCGAGCAGGCCGGCGAGCGTCGCCGCGCTGGAGTGCTTCAGCGCGTCGAGGTCGTAACCGCCTTCGAGCATCACCAACCGACGCCCGGGTGGGGCGAACTCGAGCAGCCGTCGAGTCATGAGGGCGTAGTCGCCGGCCGAGAGTCCGAGCTCGGTGATCGGGTCGTTGACGTGGGCGTCGAACCCCGCCGACAGCACCAGCCACGTGGGCGCGAATCGGCGAGCCACCGGCGTGATCAGCTCGTCGATCGCCGCCAGGTACACGTCGCCCGTGGCCCCGGGCGGCAACGGGATGTTCATGGTCGAACCGAAGCCGTCGCCTTCGCCGATCTCGTCGTACCGGCCGGTGCCCGGGTACAGCGGCCACTGATGGAGCGAGACGAACAGGACGCGGGGATCGCGATAGAAGCAGTCCTGGGTTCCGTTGCCGTGGTGGGCGTCGAAATCGACGATCAACACCCGCTCCCCTTGCTCGGCGAGCGCGGCGGCCGCGACGGCGACGTTCGAGAGCAGGCAGAACCCCATCGAGTCGGTCGGCGTGGCGTGATGACCCGGCGGCCGCACGGCGCAGAACGCCGCCGACGCCCCGGCTTCACCCCGCTGGAGCGCCTCGATGGCCGTCAACCCGGCTCCCGCCCCGAGCAGCGCGGCCGTCCAGGAACCGGAGCTCATCACGGTGTCAGGATCGAGCCGACCCGCTCGCTCGCCCACCGCGATGAGCCGATCGAGGTACCCGGCCGGATGGATCCGTTCGAGCGACGCCCGGGTCGCCGCCACCGGCGCAAGCGCCACGAGTCCGTCGGCGACCGCGGCCTCCCGCGCCCCGGCCAGCACGGCGCCCAGCCGAGCGGGCCGCTCCGGATGGTGGCTCCCGGTCAGGTGGTCGAGATAGGCGTCATGGGTCACGAAGAGGACCGACACGTGGCGAACGCTACCGTCGGTGTCGGTGAGCAGCCTCATGCGCCGATCCGACCCGGGCCCCGTGCCTCCGGCTCGCATGCTCCACGGCGGCGGGTACACCGCTCGCGCCCGTCCTTGGCCCGACGACCCGTCGATCGCCCAGCTGCTCACGCTCGATCTCCAGACCCCTCCACCGGCCGCGGTGCTGCGGGCGTGGATGGGCGAGCTCCGACGCGACGCTTACACCCGCGTGCGTACCGGCGCGGTGTCCAGCCTTCGTACGGCGCCCTACGACGCGCTCGGGTTCACGATCATCCAGCGCCTCACGTTGCTGCACCTCGACCTGGCCGCCCGCGGGGCTCGGCCGGCCCGACCCGCCGAGCCCACCCCTGCGACCAAGAAGGGTCGGGTCATCGATCACGGACGCTTCGCCGAACTCGACCACGCCTCGTTCCCGGTGGGGTGGGCCTTGGATGCCAGCTCGATCGGTGAAGCGGCCGCGGCCACGCCCCACCAACGGGTCCGGTTCCTGACCACCACCGATGGGACCCTCGCCGGCTACGCCGTCACCGGGCGGGCGGGGCGCGCCGCATTCCTGCAGCGGCTCGCCGTGCATCCCGCGGCCCAGGGCCAAGGACTCGGGAGAGCCCTCGTCGTCGACTCCATCGGCTGGGCCCACCGGTGGCGGTGTCGCACGATGGCGGTCAACACCCAAGACGACAACGACACGGCACGACGGCTCTACGAGCGCGCCGGCTTCGTGGCCCGCAGCAACGGCCTGGTCGTGATGGAACGCGCCTTGGAGCCGGCCCCGTGATCCGCCAGCCCGGCCGGTTCGCCCGGCTCCTCATCGGGTGCGTGGTGGCGGCCAGCGGCGTGGTGGGGCCGGCCCTCGGTGCCACGGCATCGCCGATGCCGGCCGCGGCCGCAGAGGACTCACCCTCGTTGACGCTGGTCTCCCAGCCGCTGTCGGTCGCGTCGGGCGGCACCGCGTCGTTCGTACTACGGGTCACCGGTCCCGTGCCCGAAGGGGCCACGATCGCGGCGACCTCGTACCGACGCGCCCGCACGCGAGGCGACGTACGGGAAGCCATCGACCGCGGTGTCGAAGGCAGCCCGCTCGACATCGTCGAGTACGACCTGGCGGCCCTTCCCCGCCAGAACGGCGCAGTGGTGCTCGATGTCCCGACCCAGATCAGCCGGGAGGCCGTTGGACCCCTCTACCTCGGCGCGGCCGGGCTGTACCCGCTCTCGATCGAGATCCGCGTCGACGACGAGGTGATCGCGTCGCTGCTCACGTTCATCGAACGCCTGGCCGACACGCCGCCCGCCGCGATCGTGAACACCGCGGTGGGTCTGTCGGTCGACGCTCCCCCCACCCTGCTCCCCAACGGCACGACCCGCATCTCCGACGAGACACGCAGTTCCCTCGACCGGCTGCTCGAGCTCCTCGAGCTGCACACCACCGTTCCCATCACCGTCACCATCCGCCCTGAGCTGCTCGACGGCTTGTCCCGCAGCGGGCTGGCCGCCGACACCACTCGACTCCAACGGTTGGGTGCCGCGCTTCGCGGTCCGCACCAGTTGCTCGCGTCGACGTACGTCGCCATGGATCCGGCCGGCGCGATCGCCGATGACCTCGGCATCGAGTTCACCGAGCAGCTCCGCCGGGGCGAGGACGCGGTGCGCGATGCGCTCGGGCTCACGGTCGATCGGATCACCTGGATGTTGCACGACCCCATCGGGACCGAAGGTGCCGATCTGCTGCGGCTGTTCGGCGTGAAGCAGTTCCTCGCCGCGAGCTCGGTCCGCGACGACCTCCCCCCGCGACGGCGCACTGGGAGCGGTCTCCGGTTCCGACGGTGTGGCCGTACCCACCCTCGTCGGTGATCTCGTCGTCCAGGCCCGGCTGTCCGAGACCGGCGACGATCCGGTGCTCACCGGGCACTACGTCGTTGCCGACCTCCTTGCCATGAGCCTCGAGGCCGAGCAGATCGCCTCCGATGAGGGCGACGACGTGCGGCCGTTGGGTGTGTTCATCGATCTCGGGGCAGTCGGCGACGTCGCCCCCGACACGCTCAACACGGTCCTGGCGCTGCTCGACGATTCCCAACGCATCTCGTCGCAGTCGGCCGAGGCCACCATCGAGACCCTCGATGCGCGGACGCCTCGCCAACAGCTGGATCGCTTCACCATGCAGCCGGTGCTGGACGGCGATGCCGAACTCGCCGCCACGCTCGTGAGGCTCCGAGCAGCCGTGACGTCAACCGTGACGATGCTCCCGTCGGACGATGTGCGCGAGCAACGGTGGACCGAGCTCACCGGTGTCTACGTGGCCGACAACCTGACCCCAGAGGATCGCCTGGCGTACGCCCAGCAGCTCGACGGCGAGATCGGCGACGTGCGGGCATGTGTGTCGGTCATCACCTCCGACCGGGTGCAGTTGGGGGGCCGCAAGAGCCGGGTTCCGGTGACGCTCGTCAACGACTGCGACACCCCGCTCACGGTTCGCGTCCGACTCAACGGCCCCAAACTCGAACTCGAGCAGCCCGATCAGGTCGAGACGGTCGTCGATCGCACCCAGCTCGAGATCCCGGTGGCGGCGCGTACCAACGGCGTGTTCGCGGTGACGGTGGACCTGCTGACGCCGGGGGGCGACCCTCCGGTGCGGCTCGGCGGGCCCAACGAGTTCACCGTCCAGGCCAGCGCACTCACCGGTCTGGGTCAGGTCGTGAGCTTCGCCCTCGTACTCGTCCTGGCCACCTGGTGGGTCCAACACGTCCGAGGGCGGCGGCGGCGATCCCGGGCCGAAGAGGCCGCTGCCCACGTGCCCGGCCACCCTGCCTCGCGCTCGGAACCCGCGCACACCGAGGCCGGGTAGCCCCGGCCGCTACGGTGGAAACCGTGACCGTCCGCATCGTCACCGACAGTGCCTGCGACCTGCCCGAGCAGACCGCACGTGAGCTCGGCATCGAGATCGTGCCCCTGACCATCCGCTTCGGTGACGACGAGTTCGTCGACCGCCGCGACCTCACCCCCGAGGAGTTCTGGCGGCGCTGCGCGGCCTCGGCGGTGCTGCCGGAGACCGCAGCGCCCGCCCCCGGCCAGTTCGAAGCGGCGTACCGCCAGGCAGCCGCCGAAGGGGCGAGCGGTGTGGTGGTCATCAACCTCGCAGCGGGGCTGTCGGCCACCATGCAGAGCGCCCAGCTCGCGGCGACCGCCGTGGCGGGCGAGATCGCGGTGCGGGTGGTCGACTCCCGTACCGCCACGCTGGGCGAAGGAATGATCGCCGTGGCCGCCGCCCGGCTCGCCGCCACCGGTGCGTCGCTCGACGAGGTCGAACGCCTCGGCAACGACCTGGCGCACCGCACCCAGGTCTGGGGGGCGCTCGACACCCTCGAGAACCTCAAGAAGGGTGGCCGGATCGGCAATGCCCGAGCGTTGCTCGCGTCGGTGCTGGCGATCAAGCCGATCATCGAGATCCGCGACGGCAAGGTGGAAGAAGGGGGCAAGCAGCGCACACGCACCAAGGCCCTCAACTTCTTGGTCGACAAGGTCCGCGCCGCGGGACCGATCGAGAACCTCGCTGTGCTGCACGCCATGTGCGACGACGTCGATCCGTTCGTGGCCAAGGTCAAGGAGTTCTACAGCGGGCCCGTGGTGGTCGGCAACATCGGTCCGGTGGTCGGTTCCCATGCAGGTCAGGGCACGATCGGGGTGGCGTTCCAGGTCCCCCGCTGAGCCGACGACCGCGCCGGGTCGAACCTCGCGCCTCAAGTGAAGGTTGAGAGTGACCGGTGGGAGCTGACCCCGCCAGCTAGCGTGGGGTTCGGTGGCCTCATCGTCCGCGTCCCCTGCGCCGCCGCTCCTGGCACAGCGCTACCGCCTCGAGCGTCGCCTCGCGCAAGGAGGCATGGCCGAAGTCTGGCTGGCAACCGACCTGTTGCTCAACCGCCAAGTGGCGGTGAAGGTACTCAAACCCGCCCTGGCCGCGGATCCGGTGGTGGCCGAGCGCTTCCGCCGTGAAGCGGTGGCGGTGGCCGGGCTCACCCATCCGAACATCGTCGCCATCTACGACACCGTCGACGAGGGCGGCCGCCAGGCCGTGGTGATGCAGTACGTGCCGGGCAAGAGCTTGCGGCAGCTGCTCGACGAGGAACAGACCTTGACCCCCGAGATGACGATGCGGATCGGCAGTGCGGTCGGCGGCGCGCTCGACAGCGCGCATCGCGCCGGGCTGGTGCACCGCGACGTGAAACCCGGCAACATCCTGGTCACCCCCGAAGGTCGAGTGCTGCTCACCGACTTCGGCATCGCCAAGGCGTTATCGGGTGACACCGATCTCACCAGCGACAACGTGATGATGGGCACGGCCAAGTACCTGTCGCCCGAGCAGGTGCGGGGCAAGCGCCTCGACGGGCGCGCCGATCTCTACTCCCTCGGGCTCGTGCTCTACGAGTGCCTTGCCGGCCGGGTGCCATTCCTCGGCGACAACGATGCCGCGACAGCCCTCGCCCGGCTACAGCGGGATCCGACCTCGCTCGCCCGCTTGCGCCCCACCCTCCCGGCCGGGTTGGCCGAGCTCATCCACCGATTGCTCGCCCGGAACCCCGATGAGCGGCCGGTCTCAGGATCGCTCGTGCAGTCGCACCTGGAACGGATCCGCGCCGGCGGCGACGACCCGACGAGCCCTACCCCGGTGCCGGGTGCCGCCAGGGGGCGCCCGGTCACCCCGGCGCGCGGCACCCCGATCACCAGCAATCAGCACTCCGGTGGTGTTCGCGGCGGGTCAGCAGGGCGTTCCGATCGTCCGAACACCCCGTCTCGCCCCACCCGTCCACCGGCGCCACACGATCCCACGCCGTCGGCCGGTCTGCGTATCGCCAACCGACCAGCGCGACCCTTCGAACAACGCCGGGGCCCCTCCCTCGTCGTGATCGGCGCCTTGGTGCTGGCCGCGTTCCTGGTCGTGGGCGCGCTGTTCTCCACCATCGGCGACGACAACGACACGAGCGCAGCGCCCAGTGAGTCGGTACCGGTCGCCGAGGCCACCGAGACGACGATCGTGGCGTCGGGTCCGTCGTTCGTGCGGCGGGCGTTCTCCTATGACCCCAACGGCGACGACCAGGTCGAGAACGACGAGGAGATCTCGAACCTGACCGACGGCGCCGGCTCCACCTCGTGGTCGACCGAGTGCTATTCGAACCAGTACATGGGCGGCAAGGTCGGCGTCGGTGTTGTGCTCGAGCTCAGCGCACCTGCTACCGGCACGGTCGAGGTGACGTTCGGGTCGCGTCCGTGGACCGCCGAGATCTTCGGCGCCGACGAGGTCCCCAGCGGCCTCAATGGATGGGGCGGAGCCGTCGACAAGCAGTACTCCACCACTGAGCTGTCGAGCACCTTCTCCCTCGGCCCCACCCCGCATCGCTACGTGCTGGTGCTGCTCCGCGAGCTCGGCACCGACCCCGGTTGCAGCGACAACAACCCGTTCCGGGGGCGGATCTCGGAGCTGACCTACTCCCCGGGCGGCTGACGATGGATCGTCGCTCGCTCACCGGCGATGGCCGGTCGGACCTCGATCTCGTGAGGTCGGCGCAGAGTGGTGACCGCCAGGCGCTCGACGTCCTGCTGCGCCGACATCACGACCGGGTGCGCGCCGTCGCCAGCCGGATCACCGGCAACGCCGCCGACACTGCCGATGCGACCCAGGAAGCCCTCATCGCCGTGGTGCGCGGTCTCCCCCGGTTCGATGGGCGGTCGAGTTTCACCACCTGGCTGTACCGGGTGACCACGAACGCCTGCCTCGACGAGTTGCGGCGCCGGCGCCGGCGCCCGATTCCCACCTTGGACAGCGATTCCCCCCCGCCGGAGCCGTCGACGGCGGCCCGCGACGGCGCGGTCGTCGATCGGTTGGTGCTCGATGCCGCGCTGGCCGCGCTCCCCGAAGAGTTCCGGGTTCCGGTGGTGCTGCGCGATCTGGCCGATCTCGACTACGCCGAGATCGCCGAGGTGCTCGACGTGCCGGTCGGCACGGTGAAGTCACGGATCGCACGGGGTCGGCTGCAGCTGGCGAGGCGGATCGGGAACCCCGACACCCTCGACGAACGTCCTATCGGAACACCGGATCCCTGATGCAGATGGACGACACCACCGACCCCCTCGACGAACTGGCCGAGCGCGTACCTCGATGACGAGGTCACGCCCGCCGAACGCGCCCAGGTCGAGGCCGACCCGAGCCTGATGCGTCGCGTCGAGGCGCTGCGCGCCATCTCGGCAGGCGTGCGCGATGTCGACCCCGTCGTCCCCGACGACCGAGAAGCGGCGATCGCCGCTGCGCTGGCAGCTTTCGACCTCGCACCGATCACCGAGACCGAACTCGAAGTCGCGGCCCGCCCGGTTCCACCCGTTTCGCCCGTGAGGGCGCCGGCCGACGAACTCGCGTTGCGTCGGGCGGAGCGGAACCGCCGGGCCGGCCGGTCGTTGCGTTGGCTGGGTGCGGCGGCCGCCGTCGGTGTGTTGGGGATCGGCGTCGCCAACGGCGGTCTGGGCGGCAGCGACGACGCCGACCGATCGACCACGGCCTCGGATCATCGTCGCGTCGGCGTCGGCCGACTCAAGCGCGAAGACCGAGTCGCCTGCCGCGCCCGCCGAAACCATCTCCGAGATCGGAGGCGCCGCCGATGTCGGCGAGTTCAGCACCGAAGCCGCCGCCGACACCACCGCCGCCGCGAGTACCGAGGACGCCACCCTGGCAGCGGCATTCGCGCCGGCATTGACCACCGACGCCGAGCTGCGAGACTTCGCCCTCGAGACCGCGGCCGCGTTGCGGACCGCAGCGATCGACCAGACGACAGCTGCCGTCCCAGCCGAGAGCACGTCGCCCGCGGACTGCACGGCGCTCGAGGGCGTCCCGATCGGGCCGATCCTGTGGCAGGGCACCGAGGCACTCGCCTTCCTCGTCCCCGATGTGGCCGCCCCCAACGAGGTGCTCGTCGTCAGCCCCGGCCCGGACTGCACGATCGTGACGACGGTCGCCCTGGGCTGACCTCTCGCCCTGATCATGGTCCACCGCCCCGGGGCGGGCGCCCTCTGAACCCGGGAACCCCGCCCGGCTAGGATCGTTCGACCATGGGACTCAATCCGCTCGGCAACCCCGACTGGCCTCGGCAGACCGCCGACCTGCTCGAGAACGTCACCACCTCCATCCGGAACAAGACGACCAAGCCCGTCGTCATGCTCACCCGGGGTCTGGTGTTCGGATTGCTCGCCGCATTCGGTGGCATGGTGGCCGTGGTGCTGCTGTTGGTGATCGCGACGCGCTGCCTGCAGATGCTCATCGCCCTCCCGCTCGACCACGACTCGAGCGTCTGGATCTCGTACCTCATCGTCGGGGGATTGTTCTGCATCCTCGGGTTGTTGTTGATGGCGAAGCGTCACGCTCCCGAGTGACACCCGAAACGGATCGACCTACCTCATGACCTCCCACAACGTCATCATCATCGGCTCCGGCCCCGCCGGGCTCACCGCCGCCATCTACACGGCACGCGCCAACCTCGCTCCGCTCGTGATCGAGGGCGAACCGTCGAGCACCAGTGATCAGCCGGGCGGCCAGCTGATGCTGACCACCGAAGTCGAGAACTTCCCCGGGTTCCCCGACGGCATCATGGGCCCCGAGCTCATGATCAAGTTCCGGGAGCAGGCCGAGCGCTTCGGCGCCCAGTTCCTCACCGCCAAAGCCACCCAGATCGACTTCTCGGCGCGCCCGTTCAAGGTGTGGGTCCGTGACGACCTCTACACCGCGGATTCGATCATCGTGTCGACCGGCGCCAAGTCGCTGATGCTCGGGCTCGACTCCGAGAGCCGTCTCCTCGGACACGGGCTGTCGACGTGTGCCACCTGCGACGGGTTCTTCTTCCGTGGCCAGGAGATCGCGGTCGTCGGGGGCGGAGACTCGGCGATCGAGGAAGCCATCTTCCTGACCAAGTTCGCCTCCAAGGTCACCCTGATCCATCGCCGCGACACGCTGCGCGCCTCGAAGATCATGCAGGAACGGGCGTTCAAGAACGACAAGTTGAGCTTCTTGTGGGACTCCACCGTCGTGGAGCTCCTCGGCTCCGACAAGCTCGAAGGTGCGGTCGTCGAGAACGTCAAGACCGGTGAACGCAGCACCCTGCCGGTCACCGGGCTGTTCGTCGCGATCGGCCATCAACCGAACACCGAGCTGTTCAAGGGCGTGCTCCAGATGGAGGACACCGGCTACCTGGTCACGAAGCCCGGCTCCACCTACACCGACGTCGACGGCGTCTTCGCCTGCGGCGACGTGCAGGACCACACCTACCGGCAAGCGATCACGGCGGCCGGATCAGGTTGCATGGCGGCCATCGATTGCGAACGGTGGCTGGAAGCAGTCGGTCACGGCTGACGCGGGAATGTCTGTCGGGCGTCAGGGTTGCAACCTCGGTAAGCTGACTTCCCCTTCGAAAGGACCTTCCCATGGCTGACGGGATCGTGACGCTCACCAGCTCGACCTTCGCCGAGGCGGTCAACTCCGCGGACACGCCGGTGTTGGTCGACCTCTGGGCCGAGTGGTGTGGCCCGTGCAAGCAGATCGCCCCGATCCTGGGCGAGATCGCTGCCGAGCGAGCCGGCCAGATCACCATTGCCAAGGTGAACGTCGATGAACACCCCGACATCGCCCGCCAGTACGACGTGATGAGCATTCCCACCCTGCTCCTGTTCGATCAGGGCGACTTGAAGAAGCGCATCGTGGGGGCACGGGGCAAGGCAAAGCTGCTCGAGGAGCTCCAGGAATTTCTACCGACTTCCCACTGACCTCGGCTTCGTCCGGGGAGGCCATCAGGGACCTTCAACGCCGCCTCGGTGCCGCCGGCTTCATTCCGGTTGGTGCCGAGGCGGGTCGTTTTCGTCGCGCCACGAGCGATGCCGTGGAGGCGTTTCAGCGCGCCCGCGGGTTACGCCCCGGCGCCTGCGACGAACGAACCTGGGCGGCCCTCGTCGAGGCCTCCTGGCATCTCGGCGACCGGCTGTTGTTCCACACCTCGCCACACCTCCGCGGTGACGACGTGACCGAGCTCCAGTCCCGGCTCGGACGGCTGGGCTTCGATTGCGGCAAGGTGGATGGGATCTTCGGGGTGGCCACAGCGAGGGCCCTCGAGCGGTTCCAGCGGAACTGCGGGCTGCGGGCCGACGGCGTGTGCGGCCCCGAGACGATCGGGCTGACCGACCGGCTGGCCCGCCAGTCCGGCACGGGGCCCGGTGTGGCGGTCGTGCGGGAGCAGGAGCTCTTGCGAACCCCGGCGCGCCGGCTGTCGTCGCTCAACGTCGTGATCGGCCACGACGGCGGACTCGGCGCCATCACCCGCAGTGTCGCCCGCCATCTCCGGTCGGCCGGCGCAGCCGTGGTGCCTCTGGACGATCCCGATCCGGCGGTCCAGGCCCTCACTGCGAACCAGTTCGGCGCCGATGTCTACATCGGGATCCATGGCACCGAGGAACCATGCGCGCGGGTGGTGTACTACGCCGTGCCGTCGTTCGAGTCGGTGGCCGGGCGGGCACTGGCGGTGCAGCTACGCGACGCCTTGGTCAGCCGCCACGTCGTCGACACCGTCGAGCTGGTCGGCCAACGACTTCCGGTGCTGCGCGAGACGCGCATGCCGGCGGTGTGGTGCGAGCTCGGCCCGGTGCGTCATGTCACGGAGCACGCTGTGCACATCGCGGCGGCATGTGGGGACGCACTGACCGCCTGGGCCATCAATTCGCCCGTTCAGTGATGTGAGCAGCACACTCCGTCGCAGTGATCGTGTCGTGAGGGTGACGGTTTGGTGAACGGTCGGCTGAGACTGAGCGTTTATCCACAGGCTGCGCACATCTTGTGTGCAACCGTCAGCCTTGGCCTTACCTCAGGTTGTGGTTGAGGGTTCGGTCATCCGGCGGTAGATCCGCTCCAGATCTTCGAGGTCGGCGAACTCGATGGCGATCCGGCCCCGCTTGCCCGACATGGTGACCGCGACCCGTGTCTCGAGATGTTCGGCCAGCAGATCCTCCAGTTCGAGCAACCCCGGCGGCCGCAACACGCTGCGCGTCCCGCCGCCGGCCCGATCGGACTCCGGTCCCGCACCGTCAGTCGGCACCGACTCGGGAGCAGGCCGGGCGGCGGGGGTCCGCTCGCGCTCGCGCACGGCCTCTTCGACGGCGCGGACCGACCAGCCCTCCTCCGTGACCCGACGAGCCAGGTGCTCTTGGAAGGACCGATCGGCGGTGCCGAGGAGCGCACGGGCATGGCCGGCACTCAGCCGTCCATCGGCAAGGAGGTGCTGGATCCCGGGTGGCAACTGAAGCAATCGGAGAGTGTTGGTGATCGAGGCCCGGCTCTTGCCCACCCGAGTGGCCACCGAGTCATGGGTGAGGCCGAAGTCCTCGATCAGCTGCTGGTAGGCGGCCGCCTCCTCCAGAGCCGTCAGGTCCTGGCGGTGGAGGTTCTCCACGAGTGCCTGTTCGACGCTCGACTGATCGTCGGTGTCGCGCACGATCACCGGGATCAGCTCGAGACCGGCCCGTTGGGCGGCGCGCCACCGGCGCTCACCGGCGATCAGTTGGTAGCGCCCGTCACCGGCCGATCGAACCAGGATGGGTTGCAAGATTCCCAGCTCACGAACCGATGCGGTGAGATCGGCGAGACTTGCTTCGTCGAAGTGGACACGCGGTTGGTTCGGGTTCGGGATGATCGAGCCCACCGGCACGTCACGGAACGCGCTGCTCACGCCAGTCCCCGACGGCCCGTCCGTGGGGATGAGGGCGTCGAGCCCCTTACCGAGCCCGCCCAGGCGCGCCATTGGACACCTCCTTGGCCAGTTCCTTGTAGGCGACTGCGCCCCGAGACAGGGGATCGAACACGATGATCGGTTGCCCGAACGAGGGGGCCTCCGACAGGCGGACGTTGCGGGGCACGACGGTGCGACACACCTTGTCGCCGAAGTGCTCCCGAACCTCGGCGACCACCTGGTCGGCGAGCTTGGTACGGGCGTCGTACATCACGCAGATGATCGTGGTGACCTCGAGTGTCGGGTTCAGGCTGCGGCGCACCAGATCGACGTTGCGGAGCAGTTGCCCGAGCCCTTCAAGGGCGTAGTACTCGCACTGGATCGGAACGAGCACCTCGCTGGCGGCGGCCAGTCCGTTCACCGTGAGCAACCCGAGCGATGGCGGGCAGTCGATGAGGACGAAGTCGAACTGATCGAGCACCGCCTCGATCGCCCGTCGGAGGCGGAGCTCCCGACTGAAGGCGGGTACGAGCTCGATCTCTGCTCCGGCCAGCTCCAGGCTCGCCGGTGCAACGAACAAGCCCTTGACGGCTGCAGGCTCGATGCAGTCCTCCATGGGGCTTTCCCGCATGATCACGTCGTACATCGAGGAGGCCAGCGCTCGATTGTCGATCCCGAGGCCGGTGGTGGTGTTGCCCTGCGGGTCGAGATCGACGACCAGTGTTCGGTACCCGATGTCGGCCAGGCAGGCACCCAGGTTGACCGTCGTGGTGGTCTTGCCCACGCCGCCCTTCTGATTGGCGACGGCGAGCACCCGAGGCAGCGATCGAACAGTCGCTGGTTCGGCGCTCCCCTGTTCCTCGGTGAGCACGGATTCAGTCATGCTTCCTCCTGCGGTGTGGTGCCCTGCTGAGGTTCGTCTCGGTCGATCCGAAGTGCTTGACCGGGCTGAGACACGAACCGGGCGCGACGGGCCCGTGGGTGCGTCGGTCCGACGAACCAGCTCGGCTCCTCGAAGCGTAGCGGGACATCCGGCCCATGGCCGGGATGCAATGCATCTCGGCCCTCCACCTCGATCAAAGGTTTCACGTGGAACATTCTCGACGTCTTTTCGACCGTACTCGAACCCTCATGTTCCACGTGAAACATGCCCCGGACGGGCCCGGTCGGACACATCGTCCCTGGTCACAGCCCACAACCCGGCGCCCTTCCCACCGCCGCAACGAAGGTCGAACGGCAGACGGCCCAACGAACTCAGAACAACGGTGGGGTAATCCGACGCCGGGGAACCCGCTCGCCGGGCGGGCCGACCGCCTCGAGTCGAGCGATCCCGGGAACACCAGACTCCGTCCACGACCAACCCAGCAGCGCAAGCCCGTGGTCCGGCCATCGCATCCGACGGTCGTAGCCATCCGCCGGCGGCTCACTGACGAGAAGGGTCCCGCCATCTCGAACGAAGCCCCGGCACAGCTCGGCGGTCACCCCCGGGCGACCGAGTCCGCGGGCCACCACCACATCGCCACGAGACCGCCAGCGTGGGTCACGCGCCGCAATCGACGCATCCGCAACGACCAGCTCGACTCGATCGTCGAGACCGAGGCGATGCGCCCAGCGCGCCACGGCGTCGAGCCGCGTCCGGCGACGGTCGATCAGGACCACCGAAGCCTGCGGGTGATCCCAGGCAACCACCAACCCCGGCACCCCGCCCCCCGACCCGACGTCGACGATCAACGACGCCGAGGGCGGGATCGCCCGGCTGAACCGGCGAGCGTGTTCAAGGATCGTCGGCAGGGGAGCGGCACCCAAAAAGCCGAGGCGCTGGGATGCTCCCAGCGCCTCGATCAGTTCGTCGTCGTTCGACGACTCGATCATCGCCTGTTCAGGCGTCGTCGCCGGCTGCCACGGGGACGATCACGACACGCCGGAACGGGTCGTCACCCTCCGAGCGGCTGGCCACACCCTCGATCGTGGCCACCGTGTCGTGGATCACCTTGCGATCAGCCGACGGCATCGGCTCGAGCGCCCGAGCCATTCCGGACGCCTTCACCGACTCGGCCTGCTCCATCGTGAACCGGCTCAACGCGGCGCGGCGCCGTTCGCGGTACCCGGCGATGTCGATCCGGAGTCGGGTCTCGTGATCACCGAGCCGACGCTGGCTGACCACACGAGTCAGGTCCTGGATGGCGAGCAGCGTCGAGCCCCGCGGCCCGATGAGCATCGCCAGGTCGTCGCCCACCACCTGGACTTCGAGCTCGTCACCATCTCGCGTCAGGGTGGTCGTGGCCTCCAGCCCGAACGCCGACATCAGCCCGTCGAGGAACCGCACGGCCTCCTCCCCCACCTGCTCAGCTCCCACGTCTGACCCCCCTGTCCTGTCGAGCGATGCGCCGTCGGCCTCGCCGCCGTTGTCCTTGGCGGCCGGAGTCGTCGTACGGGCCGGTCGAGCAGGCCGCCGTGGCGCGCCAGAGCGGCCTGCTGCTGCCTTTCGGCCGTTCGGACGAGCCTCGCCGTCGGCGGCACCGGACGACCCGACCTCTGTCGGAACCTCCGTGGCACCGAGTGCGTCAACATCGGCGTCAGCGTCGGAAACGATTGGAGCCGGCGAGTCAGCCGAGGACTTGCGTCCACGGCGCTCGCGCCGCTCGACCTTGGCGCGCGGCGTGGTCGGCCGGACGCGTGCCCGAACGCGGGCCTCACCGCGAACCCGGCCGAACAGGCCTGGACGCGGCTCTTCCAGCACTTCGAACTCCGCATCGTCTTCGGACACACCGAGTTGGTCGAGGGCCAGGTCCTTGGCCTCTTCGATCGAGCGTGCAGTGGTTTCAACCCATTCCATAACAGAGTTCCTCGAGATCACTTCTTCTTGGGCTTGGGATGGCGGGTGCCGGAGGCACCGCTGCCCGTCGGTCCCGACGGGCGCGCAGGACGCGACGGGGGAGTTGCGCGACCGGCCGGTTTCGGCTTGCCCGCAGGGCTCGGCTTGCCCCCCTGCGACGACTTCGCGTTGGTCGCCGACTTCGACGAACGGCTGGCAGGGCTCGGTTTCGAAGGCGTGGGGCGCGCGGCCTTCGGGGGACGCCCGCCTCGGGAGCCATCACCGGACTTGTCGTCCTTGTGCTGCTTGGCCAGCTCGCGGGCCTCTTCGCCGGCGCGCTGGGCCTGGCGACCGAGTGACTCATGGCCGCCGTAGAACCGGCGGGTGACGTATTGGTTCTGGCCGATCCGCAGGATGGTCTGGGTGATGTAGTAGACGACGAGTCCGGTCGGGAAGAACAGCTGGAATACCGCAAAGGCCACCGGCAAGTACTGCATCAGCTTCTGCTGACCGGCCGACATCGTCGGGTTGACCGTCCGGCTGGCGATCTGACGCTGCTGGACCCAGTACAGGGCAGCGAGGACCACCACCAACAGGGCGTAGATGATCCCACGCCCGAAGCTGGCGGTCATCACATCCTTCGGCGACTTCGACAGATCGAGGCCGAAGGAGTTCATCTCGGTCTTGCCCAGCAACGACAGGTAGAGCTCGGTGCCCTTCCCGACGTACTGGGGAGCGAACGATCCGACCGGGATCTTGAGCTGACTGGCCTGCTCGGGAGAAGCGCCCTTGGTCAGCCCGTGGATGAGCCGGAACATGATGAAGAACACCGGCATCTGGGCCAGGAGCGGCAGGCAGCTGGCGAGCGGGTTGACCTTGTGCTCGCTGTAGAGCTTCATCATCTCTTCGTTGAGCTTCTGGCGGTCGTTCTTGTACTGCTGTTGGAGCCGGCGCATCTCGGGCTGGACGCGCTGCATCTCGAGCATGCTCTTGGTGCTCTTCAGCGTGAGCGGCGTGATGAGCGCCATGACGACCACCGTGATGAGGGCGATCGAGACGGCATAGCTGTGGGTGAGGCCGTAGAACTGGGCCAGCAACCAGGCGGGACCACTAAACACCTGAGGTCATCCTTCGGGGGGATCGGGCCGCGACCGGCGGCACAGGATCGAAACCGCTCGGACCGAACGGTCGGCAGCGAGATAGTCGACGCACAGTAAGCACAAGACCACGGATTGTGCCGTGTGTCTCGACCGCCTCGTGGGCATAGCACGAGCAGGACGGAAAGAAGCGGCACGGCGACGGCCGGCCCTCGCGCGCCACCTGGTAGGCGTGGATGGCACGAAGCACGACGCGGCGCATCACGGCCGACCCGGGGAGAGGGTCGAGGAGGTGATCCGATTCAGGATTCGCTGCAACATCTGACCTAGCTCCTCATACGTGCTTCGGGCCGCACCTGGTCGAACACCGATCAGGTACGAGCCGGGCGGCCATGCCACGGATTGGGCGTCGAGCAGCGCTCGAAGCCGCCGTCGGATCCGGTTCCTGACCACCGCTGGCCCGACAGTTCGACCGATCGCATACGCCACTCGGATCCCGCTGTCGGGAGGCCCCGGAATGACGACGCACCACAGCTCACCTGCGGAAAAGCGCTGGCCTTCAGCACGAAACCGGCCGAAGGCCGCCCGACCGTGGATCCGCCCGATCAGGCCGACAGGCGAGCGCGACCCTTGAGCCGACGCGACTTGAGGATGGCACGCCCGGCGCGGGTGCTCATCCGGTGCCGGAAGCCGTGCTTCTTCGCTCGGCGTCGATTGTTGGGCTGGAATGTGCGCTTCACCCGGTACCTCCTCGACCTCCCGTCAGCATCACAGGGGTCTCATCGTTCGAACAGAAATCGCCACGTGGCGCGCAACCAGAGGGGCGCGCCGCGACGTCTGCCCAGGCTACGGGCAACCCGGTCGCCCGGCAACTGGCGTGGGCAACTGGGACCGGCTCACGCCTCGCTCGAGACAAGGTCGAGCGCTTGGTAGCGACCGCGTGAGGCGATGGTAGGGTGCCACACCCCGTCGGCACTATGCCGTTGTCCACACCTGTGGATCAGCGTGTGGACGACTTGGTTTCGAAGGGTGTGGAGGTGCTGGTGAGCGAGCACGAACAGCTGTGGACGGCGGCTGCGCAACTGCTCCGTGCGCAGGTGTCGGAAGCGGTGTGGTTCTCGACGTTCCAGGATGCCACGGCGCTGCCGAGCGACGATGGATCCTTGCGGCTCGCCGTTCCGAGCACCCATGTCCGAGAAAAGATCCTCACCCGCTATCTCCCTCTCGTGCGTGACGCGTTGGACGAGATCGGGCTCGGCCACTGGCAGCTCTTCGTCGACGTCAGTTCGGTCGACGTCCCCGACGACCTGATCCCCGATCTGTTCTCGACCCTCCTCGACCGCGAACCGGCGACGGCGAGCAGCGGAGCCGCCACGGCCACCGCCACCGCACCGCCGCGATCGTCGACCGAGGGGATGAACCCGCGATACACCTTCGAGACCTTCGTCAAGGGCGCCTCGAACCAGTTCGCCCTCGCGGCGGCCCTCCGCGTCGCCGAAACGCCGGCCCGGTCGTACAACCCGTTGTTCATCTACGGCTCGGCCGGGTTGGGCAAGACCCACCTGCTGCACGCCATCGGCCACTACGTCAATCAGAACTACGCCCACTACGTGGTGCGCTACGTCACCACCGAGACGTTCCTGAACGAGTACGTCGACGCCATCCGGACCAACTCCACCGCCGGCTTCAAGCGCCGCTACCGCGACATCGACGTCCTGCTCATCGACGACATCCAGTTCATGGAGGGCAAAGAAGGGCTCCAGGAGGAGTTCTTCCACACCTTCAACTCCTTGCACGGGGCCAACAAGCAGATCGTGATCTCCTCCGATCGCATGCCCGACAACATCCCGACGCTGGAAGAACGACTTCGCGGCCGGTTCAAGTGGGGACTGATCACCGACATCCAGCCGCCCGACCTCGAGACCCGACTGGCGATCTTGCGCAACAAGGCCGAGCGCGACCACAGCCAGCTCCCCCCCGACGTGCTCGAGTTCATCGCCACTCACATCTCCACCAACATCCGCGAGCTCGAGGGCGCCCTCATCCGGGTGAGCGCGTACGCCAGCCTCAACCGCACCCAGATCACCGTGGCGATGGCCCAGCAGCTGTTGGGTGACCTGTTGTCCGACACCCGCCACCGCGTCCGCTCCGGGCCCGAGCTCCTCGCCGAGGTGGCCGATCACCTGGGCTACAGCGTCGAGTCGCTCCAGGGCAAGAGCCGCCAGCGTCCCCTCGTCACGGCCCGTCAGATCGCGATGTACGTGTTCCGTGATCTCACCGACCTCTCGTATCCGGCCATCGCCCGCGAGTTCGGTGGCCGGGACCACACCACGGTGATCCACGCCGTCGAGAAGATCCAGCGGCTCATGAAGGAGCGCAAGCAGATCTACGACCAGGTCACCGACCTCACCCAACGGCTCAAGCAGGGGTGAGGACCACGATGAAGACCGGTGGACAGCGGTGTGCGCTCGTTGTGGACAACGAGCGCGACCTGACCCCTTTCTCCACCGATGTCCCCTGCACCAGCTGCCGACCTCGGGTCACCTGTGCGAACCTGTGGACGGCGCGCGCGGGCTCATCTCCACCGTGAGCAGGCCCGACGCGCTCGCATCCACAGTCCACAGCTCCTATTACTTCCATCAGTTCAGATACACATCCCGACAGAGAAGCGAGTAATCACCGTGAAGTTCCGATGCGAACGTGACGTGCTGGCCGAGGCACTGGCCACCGCAGGTCGGGCGGCCACCGGCCGGACCGGGACGCTCCCGGTGCTCTCGGGGGTACGCCTCGAGCTGCACGGGGACCAGCTCACCGTCACCGGTACGGATCTCGAGTTGACGATCCAGCTCGAACTGACCGTCGGAGGCGAGATCGACGGCTCGACCGTGATCCCAGCCCGACTTTCGAGCGACATCGTCCGATCGCTCGGCGATCCCCGGGTCGAGATCACCGTCGGTCCCGACGAGGTCGGGATCTCGGCTGGGCGCTCGCACTTCTCCGTCCGCCCGCTCTCGGTCGACGACTACCCGCGTCTGGCCACGCCATCCGACCGCGCCGTCACCCTGCCCGCCGCCGCGTTCGGCGAAGCACTGAAGCAGGTCGTGAGAGCTGCGAGCACCGACGAAGCCCGGCCGATCCTCACGGGTGTGCTGCTCGCCGCTGAAGGCGACGGCCTGCGGCTGGTCGCCACCGATTCGTACCGGTTGGCGGTCCGCGACCTGACCGGTACCTCCGTGCTCGCCCCGGATCAGAAGGTGCTGGTGCCGTCACGGGCCCTGAACGAATTGCAGCGGCTCCTCGGAAACACCGAATCGATCACGCTGCGCCTCGGCGAGCGCGACGCCACCTTCGACGTGGGGACCAGCCGGCTCACCACCCGCCTCATCGAAGGCGAGTTCCCGAACTACCGCCAACTGATCCCGGCCTCGTACCCGAACAAGCTCACGGTGTCTCGCGAAGGGCTGCAGGAAGCCATCCGGCGGGTGAAGATCCTGGCCAAGGACGCCACACCGGTGCGGCTGCAGCTGGCGGCCGACGGCCTGAAGCTGACCGCGATCACCCAGGATGTCGGCAACGCGGCCGATGAGCTCGATGCCACCCTGGAAGGCACCGAGATGACCGTCGCGTTCAACCCCGACTACCTGGCCTCGGGTGTCGATGCGGCCATCTCCGATGAAGTGACCATCGAGACGCTCGACTCGCTGAAGCCGGCAGTTGTTCGAGGAGTGGGACGCGACGACTTCCTGTACCTGCTCATGCCCGTGCGCGTGCCGTGATCACGCGGACCGCGCCCTGCCTCGCCTGTGATCGTCGAAGTTCTCGAACTCCACGATTTCCGGAACTACCACGACGCTCGGTTCGAGCTGACCGCCGGCACCACGGCCATCGTCGGCGACAACGGGCAGGGCAAGACCAACGTCGCAGAGTCGCTCGCCTACCTCGCCACGCTCACCAGCTTCCGACGGGTTCCCGTCGATGCCCTGGTGCGGGTGGGGGCGGAACAGGCAGTGGTCCGCGCCACCGTGCGGCATCCCGAGGGTCGCGAAGTGCTCATCGAGGCCGAGATCAACCGCAACGGGCGGAACCGGGTGCTGGTGAACCGTCAGAAGCTGGCGCGCACCCGCGAGCTGCTCGGAGTGCTGCGGGTGACGGTGTTCTCGCCCGACGACCTCGAGTTGGTCAAGGGTGGCCCGGGGGAGCGACGTGACTTCCTCGATGAGCTGCTCGTCGCCCTGCACCCGAAGAACGACCAGGTTCGAAGCGACCTCGACCGGATCCTGAAACAGCGCAACACGTTGTTGAAGCAGGCCGGCGGTCGGTTGTCCGACGATGTCGCCTCCACGCTCGACGTGTGGGACGCCAAGCTCGCCGAGACCGGCGAACGAACCGGATGGGCCCGCACAGCGCTCGTCGAGGCGCTCACCCCGTACGTCGATGCGGCCTACACCGATCTGGCGGGGTGTGCCACGCCCGTCGGTCTGGAGTACGACCCGCCGTGGCGCCGGGTGGGTCTGGCCGAGGCGCTCGCCGCAGGACGCCACGACGACGTCCGGCGCCAGATCAGCTTGATCGGTCCGCACCGTGATGAGGTGGGCCTTTCGGTCAACGGATTGCCAGCCCGCACCCACGCGTCGCAGGGTGAGCAGCGCACGTTGGCATTGGCCCTGCGATTGGCCGGTCATCGGCTGGTGGCCGAGCGGGTGGGTACCTCTCCGGTGCTGGTGCTCGACGACGTGCTGTCGGAGCTCGATCCTGGTCGCAGTGACGCGCTGCTGCGCCACCTACCCGCCGGACAGGTGATCCTGACGACCGCTGGTGCGCTGCCCGCCGAGGCCCGCCCGGAACGGATCCTGCAGATCCGCGCCGGTACGGTGGTGCAATGAGTGGTCGGTGGCGGGAACGGGGCGAGCCGGTCCCGCTGCAGTCGGGGCTCGACGCGGTGGTCCGGTCGCTGAACGCCACCGACGCGGCCACGGTGAGAAGCGTCTTCTCCGGGTGGGAGCAGGCGGTGGGCCCGATCGTGGCCGCCCACGCCCGCCCGGTGAAACTCGACGGAACGGTGCTGCTCGTCGAGGTCGACGACCCGGGTTGGGCGACCCAGCTGCGCTTCCTCCAGGCCGATCTGATCGCCACCTTGCAGACGCTCGGCAGTGGCGTGATCGATCGACTGGAGCTGAAGGTCGCCGGGGCGCGTGCGCCCCGGAATCGCCAGCAGCGAGGTCGCCGTCCAGGGGTGTGAAATCCCAGGTCCGAACCCCGAATCCCCGCTGAGTGACGCACCCCCTTGGTAGGCTGGCACGTGTTCGCGATCAGGGTCGGTACGCCGGGAATCCACCTGTGATCGCCCGTCTCAACCCTTCGTCGAGAGGTTCGCGTTTCTGTGGCGACTGACGACATGAACAAGCCGACTGCCGACTACGGGGCCAAGGACATCCAGGTCCTCGAAGGCCTCGATCCGGTGCGCAAGCGCCCCGGCATGTACATCGGTTCCACCGGTCTGGCCGGGCTGCATCACCTCATCTGGGAGGTCGTCGACAACTCGGTCGACGAGGCAATGGCCGGGTTCTGCACGCGCATCGGTGTGACCATGCTCCCTGACGGCGGGTGTCGGGTCGACGATGACGGTCGTGGCGTCCCGGTCGATCCGTATCCCTCGGGCCCGCACCAGGGCAAGAGCGCCGCCGAGGTGGTGCTCACCGTGCTGCACGCCGGCGGCAAGTTCGGGGGAGAGGGCTACAAGGTCTCCGGCGGTCTCCACGGCGTCGGCGTCTCGGTGGTCAACGCGCTGTCGGAACGCCTGTTCATCGAGATCGACAAGAACGGCACCCGCTACTCCCAGGAGTACGCAAAGGGGGGCAAGCCCCAGGGCGCGCTGAGCGCCGTCGGGCCCACCGACACCTCGGTCCGCACGAGCGGTACCACGGTCAGCTTCTGGCCCGATCCCACCATCTTCGCGGCCGAAGGCACCGAGTTCCACGCCCGCACCGTGCTCGAACGCCTGCAAACCATGGCGTTCCTGAACCGTGGCCTCGAGATCGTGTTCGTCGACCAACGCGAGGGCAAAGAGCAACAGGTCACCTTCAAATACGACGGTGGTGTCGTCGACTTCGTGCATCACTTGAACGCCTCGAAAGAGGCGCTGTTCTCCAAGGTCGCCAACTACGAGGCCGAAGACGACGAGTCGGGCCAGACCCTCGACATCGCCATGCAGTGGAACACCGGGTACTACGAAGGCATCCACGGCTACGCCAACGGCATCTCCACCACCGAAGGCGGCATGCACATCGAGGGCTTCCGCTCTGCGTTGACCGCGGTGGTCAACCGGTACGCCCGCTCGAAGAACATGCTCAAGGAGAAAGACGAGAACTACCTCGGCGAAGACATTCGTGAGGGGCTCACCGCCATCGTCGCAGTGAAGTTGCGCGAGCCGCAGTTCGAAGGACAGACGAAAGCCAAGCTGGGCAACGTTCCGATGCGTTCGTTCGTCCAGAAGGCCACGAACGACAAGCTCGCCGAGTGGCTCGAGGAGAACCCCACCGAGGCCGCCAAGATCGTCAAGAAGGCCCAGGCTGCCGCGCAGGCCCGGATGGCGGCGAAGAACGCCCGGAACGCCGTGCGGCGCAAGACCGCGCTGTCCGGTGCGGGAATGCCCGACAAGTTGAAGGACTGCTCGACGCGCAATCCCGACGAGGCCGAGATCTTCATCGTCGAGGGTGATTCCGCCGGCGGCACCGCTGTCGATGCCCGTGATCCGCGCACGCAGGCGATCCTGCCCATCCGGGGAAAGATCCTGAACGTCGAGCGCGCCCGGCTCGACAAGATGCTGAAGAACAACGAGGTGCAAGCGCTCATCACCGCCATCGGCGGTGGCGTCGGCGAGGAGTTCGATGTCAGCAAAGCCAGATATCACAAGGTGATCGTGCTCGCCGACGCCGATGTCGACGGCAGCCACATCCGCACCTTGTTGCTCACGTTCTTCTTCCGGCAGATGAAGCCGCTGGTGGAAGCGGGCTTCGTGTACATCGCCCAGCCCCCGCTGTACTCCACCGAGATCGGCAAGGAAAAGGTGTACCTGAAAGACGATCTGGCCAAAGCGGCGTTCCTCGCCGAACGGCCGAATCACAAGAAGGACTTCCAGCGCCTCAAGGGTCTCGGCGAGATGGACTGGGAGGAGCTGAAGGGCACCACCATGGGCACCGGTACTCGCACGCTGCTGCAGATCTCGGTCGACGAAGCGGCCCTCGCCGACGACATCGTCAGCCGCCTGATGGGCGACGAGGTCGAGCTGCGCAAGCAGTTCATCCAGCAGAACGCCAACGACGTGAGATTCCTGGACATCTGACATGAGCGACACGCCGAACACCGAACCCACCCCCGAGAACGACGACGGCGGCGACGGCTCGATCGTCGGAATCCAGCCGATCGAGCTCCAGGAGGAGATGGAACGCTCCTTCCTCGAGTACGCGATGTCGGTGATCATGGCGCGGGCCCTGCCCGACGTGCGCGACGGCCTGAAGCCCGTGCACCGCCGGATCATCTGGGACATGGAGGAACAGGGCTTCCGTCCCGACCGCCCGTTCGTGAAGTCCGCGCGCGTGAGCGGCGACACGATGGCCAAGTACCACCCGCACGGCGACGGCGCGATCTACGACGCCCTCGTGCGCATGGCCCAGCCGTTCTCGTTGCGTCATCCGCTCATCGACTTCCACGGCAACTACGGCTCGCCCGACTTCGGGCCTGCCGCCAGTCGTTACACCGAGTGCCGGCTGCACCCGTTGGCGATGCAGATGCTGGCCGACATCGACGAAGACACCGTCGAGATGGTCACCAACTACGACGGCACACGGGTCGAGCCCGTCGTGTTGCCGGCGCGCTTCCCGAACCTGTTGGTCAATGGTTCGCAGGGCATCGCGGTCGGCATGGCCACCAACATCCCGCCCCACAACCTCGGTGAGGTGATCGACGCAACGATCCACCTGATCGACAACCCCGAGGCGACACCCGACGACCTCATGGCCTTCGTGAAGGGTCCCGACTTCCCCACCGGCGGGTTCATCCTCGGGCGTGCCGGCATGGTCGACGCCTATCGCACCGGTCGCGGCAGCGTGAAGATGCGGGCCAAGGCCAGCATCGAGGAAGGCAAGCGCGGCGGCGGCTATCACATCGTCGTCACCGAGATGCCGTACCAGACGAGTGTGTCGTCGGTGGCGTCGCGCATCCAAGAGCTCGTCGACGGTGGCGATCTCGAGGGAATCGCCGACATCAACGACAACTCATCGGGCGGCAAGACCGACTTCATCATCACGTTGAAGCGCGATGCCAATGCGAACGTCGTGTTGAACAACCTCTACAAGATGACCCAGCTCCAGACGAGCTTCGGCATCAACATGGTGGCGTTGGTCGACGGGGTGCCGCGCACGCTGAACCTGGCTCAGGCGTTGTCCGGGTACGTCGATCATCAGATCGAAGTCGTCACCCGCCGCACCGAGTTCCGCAAGAAGAAGGCCGAAGACCGGGCCCACATCGTCGAAGGGCTCGTGCGGGCGCTCAACGTCATCGACGAGATCATTGCCACCATCCGCGCCTCCGACGACAAGGCCGACGCCCGCGGCCGGTTGCTCGCCGATCCGTTCTCGTTCTCCGAGGTGCAGGCCGAGTACATCCTCGACATGCCGCTGTCGCGACTCACCCGACTGGCGCGCATCGATCTCGACACCGAGCTCGGTCATCTGAGCGAGACCATCGCCGAGCTCGCGTCGATCCTCGCCGACCCCGTGAAGTTGCGCGGCGTGATCAAGAGCGAGATGTCTGCCATCAAGGAAGGCTTCGCGACTCCTCGCAAGTGCCAGCTCACCCACGACACCGGTGAGATGTCGATCGAGGACCTCGTCGACGACAAAGAGCTCGTCGTCGTCATGACCCAGGCCGGGTACGTGAAGACGGTCGAGGCCGGCGCGTTCAAGACCCAGGGCCGCGGCGGCCGTGGAGTCAGCGGCGCCAAGCTGAAGAGCGAAGACCTCGTCAGCCACGTGATCTTCACCACCGCGCATGCGTTCTTGCTGTTCTTCTCGAACCGCGGTCGCGTCTACCGCCTCCGGGCGCACGAGATCCCCGAACGCGAGAGGACCGCCAAGGGCATGCCGATCGTCAACCTGCTGCCGTTGCAGGCGGACGAGACGATTCAGGCGATCATCGACACCCGCACGTTCGCGGGTGAACGCTTCTTGTTCTTCGCCACCCGCTTGGGTCAGGTGAAGAAGACCGAGTTCACCGAGTACGACTCCGGCCGTCGTGACGGTCTGATCGCGCTCAACCTGCGTCCCGGCGACGAGCTCGTCAAGGTCATCGAGACCACCGGCGGCGACGACATCTTCATGGTGTCGCGGAAGGGCCTCACGATCCGATTCAACGAGGACGAGGTTCGCCAGATGGGGCGGGCCGCCGCGGGAGTGCGCGGTATGAAGCTTCGCGACGGCGACGAGGTCGTGTCGTGCGATGTCGCCCGCGACGACGTGTCGATCTTGATGATCACCGAGGCCGGCTACGGCAAGCAGACCGAGCTCGAACGGTTCAACGTGCAGGGTCGCGGCGGGCAAGGTGTCATCGGCATCCGGCTCACCGGCAAGAAGGGCGAGGTTGTCGCGGCGTTCATGGTCGGCCCCGACGACGAGATCGTGGCGGTGTCGTCCGGTGGCGTCACGATTCGGATGCCCGTTCGGGAGATCTCCTCGCAGGGCCGTGATGCCACGGGTGTGCGGGTCATGAACCTCGACGACGGCCAGGTGGTTGCCTCGGTCGCCCCGATCCTGGCCGGCCCCGATGGCGAACCGGAGTCCGAATCCGAATCCGAAGGCGATGCCGCCGACTGAGGTCGGCACGCGCATTCACCTCGACCGCCACAGCGGTCCTCATCGTTGCCTCGCCCGCTCTGGCGTGCCGGCGACCCGCATCAGTCTCGATGTCGGGAGGTCCGTCCATGCACGGTGCTCATGTCATTCATCGCCCACGAACCCCTTCCAGTGTCTGGGGTACGCGGCATCAGAGTCGGGGTGAGCCGAGTTCACCGGGGCAGGCGCTGCCGCTCGTGATCGGCGTGGTCGCCGTGCTCGCCGTGCTCGTTGCGGGCCTCGGCTGGTTCGCCGGATCGCTCGTCGACGCCGCCCAGGCTCGTACGGCGGCCGATGCCGCTGCGTTGGCCGGTGCAGTCGGGGGGCGTGCCGAGGCCGCTCGCCTGGCCGCTCACAACCGGGCTGAACTGGTGGAATACACTGAAATCGGCAACGACGTGGTGGTGACCGTCCGGTGCGGCCGAGCCACAGCTTCGGCGCGTGCCACGGCGAGTCGGGCAGAGTTCTCTACACTCGGAGTTCGTGGCCGCGCTCGATCGCCCGAGTGACGCTCTCGATGGCACCCCGTCTGCTCTTCGCCGACCGAGACGGGGCATCCTGGGAGCAGCATTCGGCACCGACCCCCGCACCGAAGGTGCGCCAGCTCGGACGCGGCCCAAGCTGCGTTTCGAACGTCAGACCGACGACCCCGTGAGCCTGCCCCCGCAGACCACCGCTGGTTCAGCCGTGCGCGAGCCCGCCGAACTCATGCCGGAACCGTCAGCGAAGGCGGACACCGATTCGGCCGACACCGTCGCCGTACCTGAGGTTGCCGAGCCCGAGGTGGCAGAGCGCGAGGTCGTCGAGCCCAGGCACGAAGATGCGCCCGAGTTGGTGCCGTTCGACCACGAGACCGTGGCGACCCCCATCAGCGGCGTGCCGACCATCGAGGTTCGGGGTCCCGTGCCCGACGTCGCGCCCGACGAGCCCGGCATCGATCCGCACCCCACGCCGCCGGGGCCGCTCGTCATCACGCCGGCTCGCATCGACCCGGCCCTGCCGCCGCTCGCCAAGCCGGAAAAGGTTCGCAGGGTCGGGACGCGCCGGGCCCCCAAGCCGCGCGTGCGTCGGGTCCGCCGGGTCCTTCGGTCGATCGACACCTGGACCGTCTTCAAGCTCTCGGTGCTCTTCTACCTGGTGCTCTACGCCATCCTCATGGTGGCCGGCGTGCTGCTGTGGAACCTCGCCTATGCCACCGGAACGATCGACAACCTCGAACGCTTCTTCGAGAGCTTCGGGTGGGAGACCTTCGAGTTCCAGGGCGGCGCGCTGTATCACTCGGCATGGATCGCCGGCTTGTTCCTCGTGGCCGCCGCCACCGGGCTCAACGTCGTGATGGCGACGGTGTTCAACTTGATGGCCGATCTGGTGGGTGGCGTCGGGGTCACCGTGCTCGAAGAAGAGGTCCGCATCGTGCCGGATTCCGACGTCGGTCAGCGGCGACCCCGCCGCCGACGGCGCTGAACCTGCTTGACGCGACGAGGCGCCGACCCGGTAGCCTTGGCCGTCGCCTCGGGGCTATAGCTCAGTCGGTTAGAGCGCCACACTGATAATGTGGAGGTCACAAGTTCGATTCTTGTTAGCCCCACCCCGTTCTCGAAACGTGACACCGCACCCGGCCCACTCGGCCGGGTGCTGCCGTTTCCCCCGCACGTCGCATCGAGACCGATTGTTGGGTAGCTCCGGCCGGAACGGTCGAGGCGACAGGCGCCCCGTACAAATGACGGATCACCGATGCGGGGCGAACGGATTGATCTGGCAGAGTGACCGCGTGTCGTCCGCTGCCCCTGCCTCGTCCGCTGCCTCGGCGCCGCCCGGTGCTCGCCACCGGCCGCATCCCAACTCCGCCCCTCAGCGCCGCCTGACCCGTCGCGCGCTCGGCGTGTTCGCAGTCGGACTCGTCCTCGCCGCCTGCGCGTCGAGCGAGTCGCCCGACACCGCCCGGACGCCCGATGTCGCCGCGACGCCCGACACTGCGGCGAAGCCCGACGCGCGCCGGGCACCGTCGACCACCGAGATCCCGAGCACGACCGACGAGTTGGCGAGCACAGAATCGACGGCAGCGTCCAGCACCGCCCCGCCCATCGCTGCCTTACGAACCGTGTCGTTCGGCGAGGACGTGCTGCCGGTGCTCGAAGCGAATTGCGCGTCGTGCCACACCGCGGGTGGGCCGGGTGCCAGTCATATGGAACTGAGCACGGCCGCCGATGCGGCCGAACACGCGGAGCTGATCGGCATCGCGGTCGATATCGGCTACATGCCGCCGTGGCCCGCCGCCGATGGTGATCTCGTGTTCCACGACGACCGGCGGCTCACCGATGATCAACTCCACGCGGTCGCGCGGTGGCTGGCGAACGACGGTGCGCTCGACATCGATCCGGCCACGCCGATAGCTGTCACCGGCGAGCCCCAAGTGAGCATTGATCGCGACCGGGTACTCGTGGGCCAGCCATACCGAGGTTCGGTCGCAGACCCGGACGACTATCGCTGCCAGATCTACGACCCGGAACTGTCCGCGCCGACCTTCGTGCAGGGGTTCGGCATCGAGCCCGATCGCACCGAGGTGGTGCACCACGCGCTGTTGTTCCATGCTCGAGCCGAGTCGCGGCAAGCCGCCGAAGCGGTCGACGCCAACGCACCGGGCGTGGGGTGGCCGTGCGCCGGGCTGGCGGGATTCGGCGGTCGTGGTCAAGTGAACCAGATCATGAGTTGGGCGCCTGGGCAGGCACCCACCGCGCTCCCAGCCGACACCGGCATCGCCATCGAACCGGGCGACTTCTTCGTCACCCAGATCCACTACCACTACACCCCGGCCAGCGCCGACCTGGCGCCCGACGCGTCGACACTCGTCATCGATCTGGCGAGCGACGAGGACATCGCCGCCGCCGGTGGTGCGCTGGCACCGATCGATCTCACGCTGTACCTCGGGCCCGCCGAGATCCCGTGTTCCGTGGGCGAGACCGGACCGTTGTGCGATCGCGCCGCCGCGATCGAACATCAACGGGCACAGTCCGACCCCCTGGCTGGCTTCGTCGCCGACGGGCTGCTCTTCCAGTGCGGCGCCAAGGTCGAGGACTTCGCGGCGATGACGAATGGCATCGCGAGTGCGTCGTGCGAGCACCCCGCCCGGCCGGGTCAGATCGTGTCGGTCTGGGGCCACGAGCACGAACTCGGGAAGTCGTTCCGCATGATCCTCAACCCCGGAACCCCCGACGAACTGGTGCTGCTCGACATCCCCGACTGGGACTTCGACTGGCAGCTCAACTACTCGCCGGTCGAGGAGGTGATCCTGGAAGCAGGCGATGTGATCCGGGTCGAATGCTCGTGGGATCGCTCCAAGATTCGGGCCGGCGCCGAGCCGCGGTACGTCTTTTGGTCCGAAGGCACCGACGACGAGATGTGCTACTCGCAGATCGTCACCCGGCCGGCCCCTGCCGGCTGAGCTCGACTCGCCGGGCCTTCGCCGTCACCAGCCAGGCCCGGCCCTCCGCTCGAGCGTCGCGGGCTGTCAGCGTCCGGCGAGTGGACAACCCGCGATCCTGAGGCTGATGAAGGGCACCGGCGAGCCAGCACGACCACTCGTCGATGCTGCGAACCCCGGCAGGCTCATGGTGTGAGCGTGGGGACCACCTCGGCAACGGCGTCGACGAACGCATCGCAGTCGGCGGGGGTGATCGCGAGGGAGAGCGCCACCATGCCGCGGCCGGCGAGGTAGATGCCCCGCTCGAGCAGTTCGTGGAACAGCACCTCCTTGGCGCCATGGTCGGAACCCGCCAGGTCGGCCGGAGATGCGACCGGACCGGCAACGGTGTGGATCGTGAACATCGAGCCCATTCCGGTGACGCACATGGGGACGTGGGCGTCACCCAGGATTCCCGCAACCCGGGCGCGCAGCGACTCGCCGAGCGCGAACACTGCGTCGAGTGCGTCGGGCGTGATGACCTCGGTGAGGGCGGCCACCCCGCCTGCCATGGTGAACACGTTGTTGTTGAACGTGCCGCCGTGTGACAGCGACCCGCCCCGCGCCGGGTCGAACTCGGCCATGAGATCGGCCCGGCCACCGAACGCACCGAACGTCAAACCACCGCCGAGGTACTTTCCCAACGTCGTCAGATCGGGCGTGACCCCCAAGCGCGCCTGCAGCCCGCCCCCCGCCATCCGCGAGGTCATGACCTCATCGAAGATCAGCAACGCGCCATCCTCGTCGGTGAGCGTCCGCAGCGCAGTGAGAAACGCGGCGGTGCCAGGGATGCACCCGCCCCCGCCCATCATCGGCTCGACGAGCACTGCCGCGATCTCACCGCTGAACGTTCGGAACGCTGCCGCGACGCTCGCCGTGTCGTTGAACGTGCACCGTAGAAAGTCGAACGGCGCCTGCAACGCTTCACCCCCCGGGCCGAAGTACAACAACCCGCCGTGATAGCCGCCGTCGAACACGACGATCTTGTCGCGACCCGTGGCATGGCGAGCGAGTTGGAGCGCCATCAGGTTCGCCTCGGTGCCGGAGTTGGTGAAACGAACCTGTTCGATCGAGGGGAAGCGATCGACGACGAGTTCGGCCAGCCGGATCTCGTCGGTATGCATCGCGCCGTAGCTCCACCCCCGCTCGATCGTTGCGGAGAGGGCAGCCGCGATGACTTCCGGGCGATGCCCGGCCAGACCGGCCGAATAGTCGCCGAGGAAGTCGAGGTATTCGAGGCCGTCGACATCGACCAGGCGAGCGCCCGTCGCCCGAGCCACTCGGAAGGGGAACGGTTTGACGTCGAGCACCGATCGTGTCGATCCAGCCGGCAGCACATGTACCGCCCTGTCGTACAGGGCCTGACTCATCGGACGCTGCGCGGCGTAGCGTCCGTGCAACTCCACGATCCGCTCGGTCCAATCGATCATGCCTGAACGCTATCCACACGGTCTCGTGCAGACTGGTCTCGTGCAGTTCAGCGCTGATCTCCGCGATCGGGTGGCGAACGGGACGATCACTGTCTCGTACCGCCTCTGGTCGAGGCCGAAGGTCAAGCTCGGTGGCGTCTATCGGAGCGGCAACGTGAGCATTGAGATCGACGACATCGAAGTGCTTCCGTTCTGCTCGGTCACCGACGACGACCTCGCGCTGACCGGCGAGCCCGACCTCGAGAGTCTCCGCCGTCGCGCCGCTCACGCCGGGCCGATCGACGATGACACGCTCGTGTTCCGGGTGGAGTTCCACGTCGTTTCGCAACCAGGTACTGAGCGCCCTCTCTGCTGACCTTCCGCTGGTCTCGCGCACACTGCCGATGATGTAGTTTCTATGGATTCATTCCAGTTACTGCGTGCAGGATCAGAGGGCAGCATGAGCGAAGATCTCGATTGGGATATCGAAGCCGATGTCCTCGTCCTCGGGAGTGGCGGCGCCGCGCTGGTTGCCGCGCTCGCGGCCCACGACCACGGAGCGGGGCAGGTGGTCATCCTCGAGAAATCGGGGATGGTCGGCGGCACCACGGCCATGTCGGGCGGGATGCTGTGGGTCCCGCTCAATCACCACTCGCGCGAAGCGGGTGTCGAGGACTCGATGGAGGCCGTCGTCGCCTACCTCGACGCCCTGGCGCCCGGCCAACTCGATCCCGATGCACTGTCGGGCTTCCTCGAGTCGGGTCCCGAGATGATCCGTTTCCTGGCGGACAACACACCGGTGCGGCTGCGTTCGTTCACCGACTTCCCCGACTACCAACCCGACGCGCTCGGCGCGAAGCCCAACGGGGGACGGTCGCTCGACAACGACGCATTCCCCTTCGAGGAGCTGGGCTCGTGGGCCACACGAGTGAACCCGCCCAAGACCGGCGTGCCCAAGCTCATGAGCCGTATCGAGGATCGCCACGGTGGCGTCACCGACGAGGAACTGGCCGAACGGAAGCGGCGCGACTGTCGAGGGCAGGGGCAAGCCCTCATCGGCTCGTTGTTGAAAGGTGTCCTGGACCGCGGCATCCCGATCCATTTCGAGACCCGCGCCCGCCGGCTGTGCACCGAAGCGAACCGCATCGTCGGCGTGGTCGCCGAGCAGGAGCGCGGCACGATCCGCGTCCATGCCCGCAAGGGCGTGGTCATCGCCACCGGCGGCTTCGAATGGAACAAGCAGCTCGTGCAGGCGTTCCTGCGCGGCCCGATGACGGGTCCGATCAGCGTGCCCGAATGCGAGGGTGACGGGCTGTTGATGGCAATGGAGGTCGGTGCCAGTCTGGGCAACATGGCCAACGCCTGGTGGATGACTTCGACCAAGGAATCGAAGGCCGGCCACCGCGACGCTCGGGCCAACTTCCTCGCCTGCCAGGCCGAGCGCACCTGTCCCGGTTCGATCATGGTGAACCGGGCGGGCCGCCGCTTCGTGAACGAGGCGGTGAACTACAACGCACTCGGGTTCGCCCTGCACGACTTCGACCCCAACGCGTACGAGTTCCCGAACCTGCCGTACTGGCTCATCTTCGACGAGCGCTACATCAGCAAGTACCGCATGTTCACCAGCCGCCCCGGCGAACCCGCGCCCGCCTGGGCCGCGTGCGGCCAGACGCTCGAGGAATTGGCCGAGCGCATCGGGATCAACGGCGCGGCGCTGGCCGACACGGTCGAACGGTTCAACGCCGATGCGCGCGAAGGGCTCGATCGCGAGTTCGGGCGAGGGCGAACCACCTACGACAACTTCGCCGGCGACACGTCGCTCCCGCCACCGTTCTCGACGCTCGGCGCGCTCGACCACGCGCCGTTCTACGCCATCGAGATGGAGTCCGGCGTGAACGGCACGTGCGGAGGGCCGCGAGCCAACAGCAAGGCACAAGTGCTCGATTGGAACGACCGGCCGATCGCCGGGTTGTACGTCGCGAGCAACACCATGGCTGCCGTGACAGCCGGCGTGTACGGCGGCGCCGGCGGCACGTTGGGCCCGGGAATGACCTTCGGATTCATCGCCGGCCGGCACGCCGCCCAGTTGGGCTGAGTGGTCGCTCGTGGCGTCGGTCCCTCGGAGCGCTTCGGTTCACCCGGCCACGTGGAAGTTCGGCTATCCGATCTACCACGCCGAAACCCGCTCCCAGTGGCGAGCATGGTTGGAGGTGCATCACCACGACATGCCCGGCGTGTGGTTGTGCTCGTGGCGGTCCGCGTCAGCAAAGCCCGCCTGTCCCTACCCGGAAGTGGTCGAGGAGGCGATCTGCTTCGGCTGGATCGATTCGACGGTGAACGTGTTCGACGACGAGCGGGGCCTGCAGTTGTTGACCCCTCGCCGGGCGAAGAGCCCCTGGACCCGGCTCAACCGCCAACGCGCCGCCGACATGGAAGCCGCGGGATTGATGACCGATTCGGGGCGACGGGTCATCGACATCGCGACGGGGAACGGGTGGTGGACGATCGCAGATCCGGTGGAAGATCTCATCGAGCCCGACGATCTCGCCGCCGCACTGGACCATGTTCCAGCCGCGCGACTCGCGTGGGACGGGTTCCCGCCGAGCGCCCGCAAGCTGATGCTGTGGTGGGTGATCAGCGCCGCCCGACCCGACACCCAGGCCCAGCGGATCGCCACGATCGTGGCCCAAGCGGCCATCGGTGAACGCGCCCGCCGCTGAACGATCGCCCCGCACCACGAACAGCGCGCGCCGAGGGCGCGAGTTGGCGCTGCTGGGCGGCGTAGTACGTGCTCGGAGCCACACGAAGGCGGCTGGACCATCCACTTCACACCCGACCGCACCCTCACCATCACCCGACCCGACCACACCACCAGCCGCCCCGACATCACGACCACACGCCACGAACGATCCGAACGCCACGAACGACCCGAACACCACGAACGACCCGAACACCACGAACGACCCGAACTGACGAACGACGACAACCCGCAGCGGGAAGCACGCCGCCGACCCAACCGACCGACCGACCCTGAACGGCACCAGGCGTTCCCTGCCGTACACGCGTAGATTCGGCTGCATGTCGTTGCCGTCTCGCGCTCGGGTCGTCGTCATCGGAGGCGGGGTGATCGGCACCTCGATCGCCTACCACCTCGGGCACCTCGGATGGACCGACACCGTGCTCGTCGAGCGCGACCAGCTCACCTCGGGCACCACCTGGCACGCAGCCGGGCTGATGGTCACGTTCGGGTCGACCTCGGAGACCTCGACCGAGCTGCGGAAGTACACCCGCGACCTCTACACGAACCTCGAAGCCGAGACCGGGCTCGCCACCGGGTTCAAGCCCGTCGGGTTCGTCGAGCTCGCCGCCGACGCCGGCCGCCTCGAGGAGTACCGGCGCGTGTCGACGTTCAACCGGTACTGCGGCGTCGACGTGCACGAGATCTCGCCCCGCGAGGTCGCCGACATGTTCCCACTCGCGAAGACCGACGACCTGCTCGCCGGCTTCTACGTCGCCGAGGACGGGCGCGTGAACCCGGTCGACGTCACGATGTCGATGGCGAAGGGTGCACGCCAGCAGGGCGTCACCATCGCCCAGGGTGTCACCGTCACCGATGTCGTCACGCGCGACGGCGCCGTGCACGGCGTCGTCACCGACCACGGCACGATCGAGTGCGAGTACGTCGTGAACGCGGCCGGCATGTGGGCCCGCCAGCTCGGCGCGATCTCGGGCGTGAGCATCCCGCTCCAGGCCGCCGAGCACTACTACCTCATCACCGAGCACATGGAGGGCCTCGACCCGTCGTGGCCCGTCATCGAGGACCCGGCGAACTACGGCTACTACCGCGAAGAGGTCGGCGGCCTGATGATCGGCCTGTTCGAGAAGGTGTGCGCGCCGTGGAAGGTGGAGGGCATCCCGAACGACTCGTCGTTCACGTCGCTGCAACCCGACTGGGACCGGATGGGCCCGTACGTCGAGGCCGCGATGTCGCGTGTGCCCGTCTCGATCGACACCGGCATCCGCACCTTCTTCTGCGGCCCCGAGAGCTTCACCCCCGACCTCCGCCCGATCGTCGGCCCGGCGCCCGAGGTGCGGAACTACTTCGTCGCCGCCGGCCTCAACTCGATCGGCATCCTCACCGGCGGCGGCCTCGGCCAGCTGGTGGCCCACTGGATCGTCGACGGCGACCCCGGCGCCGACGTCACCGGCATGCACCCCGCCCGCCTGCAGCCGTACCAGGCCAACCCCGAGTACCGCCGCACCCGCACCGTCGAGTCGCTCGGGATGGTGTACCAGTGTCACTACCCCAACCACCAGATGCACACCGCACGCGGCGCCAAACTGTCGCCCCTGCACGCCCGGCTGGTCGACCACGGTGCGGCGTTCAAGGACGTCAGTGGCTGGGAGGGCGCCGACTGGTACGCCGGTCCCGGCGTCACCCCCGACCCCGGCCCGCTCACGTTCGGCCGCCCGGCGTTCTGGTCGACCTGGGAGGCCGAACACCACGCCTGTCGCAACGACGTGATCGTGATGGACATGAGCTTCATGTCGAAGTTCCGGGTGCAGGGCCGCGACGCGGGCACCGTGCTCGACCGCCTGTCGGCGAACGCCGTGAACGGTGAGCCCGGCACGATCACGTACACGCAGTGGCTCAACGAGCGCGGACTTCTCGAGGCCGATCTCACTGTCACGAAACTCGCAGACGACCAGTTCCTGGTGGTCGCCACCGACACCGCCCACCGCCACGTCGAGTCGCAGCTACGGCGCGGCATCGGTGATGCCCACGCCTTCGCGACCGACGTCACCGCCGGCCTCGCACAGATCAACGTGCAGGGGCCGCGGTCGCGCGAGCTGCTGCAGTCGATCACCACCGCCGACCTGTCGAACGAGGCGTTCCCGTTCCGCGCCGCCCGCGAGATCGACATCGGGTTCGCGCGGGTGCTGTGCGTGCGGATCACGTACCTCGGCGAGCTCGGCTACGAGCTGTACGTGCCCGCCGAGCAGGCCGTGCACGTGTACGACCGCATCGTCGCCGCCGGCCCTGCGTTCGGGCTGCGGCACGCCGGCCTGAAGGCGCTCGCCAGCCTGCGGATGGAGAAGGGCTACCGCGACTACGGCCACGACATCGACAACACCGACGGCCCCCTCGAGGCCGGCTTCGGCTTCGCGATGGCACTCGACAAGCCGGGCGGCTTCGTCGGCCGTGACGCCGTGCTCACCCACAAGGCCGCCGGCCCGCTCCCCCGCCGCCTCGTGAGCGTGCAGGTGCTCGACCCCGAGCCCCTGCTCTACCACGCCGAGGTGCTGCGCCGGAACGGCCGCCCGGTCGGGTACGTGCGCGCCGCGTCGTACGGCCACACCGTCGGCGGTGCCGTGGGCCTGGCGATGGTGGAGGGAGAGGGCGAGGCGATCACCCCCGCCTGGCTGGCCGACGCCACCTGGACCCTCGAGATCAACGGCGCCGAACACCCCGCCACCACCTCGCTCCGCCCCCTCTACGACCCGACCAACGACCGGATCAAGCAATGACCGCGGCTGATCGTCCGTCGGACCCTGCGATCTGGGACCGGTCGCGTGCGATCGTGGCCGCGTTGCCCGATGTGACCGACGAGATCAGCCACGGTGAGCTCGCGTGGTTCGTCGGCGCCGGCAAGCGGCCGAAGCTGTTCGCCAACACGTGGGACCACCCCACCACCACCACGACGACGTCGACCTCGCGCGACGGGGCACGGAGTTGGTCTGACTCATTCCGTCTCGTCGTCAGCCTCCCGCACCGATCGCGGTGCACAGCCGGGTCATCGCGGCGACGGGCACCTCGCGCGGGACGTCCGGGTGCTCCGACCACCAGCTCGCGAGCGCGAGCAGCGAGCTGCGGATCATCTCGCCGAGCGGCTCGGCTCCGAGGTCGAGCCGCATCCAGGGCGTCGTCACCTCGGGGTCGCTCGCGACGTGTCCGTCGCCGGCGCGGCGGAGCGCGGCGTTGATCCGGGCCAGCAGCTCGGCCATGCCGCACGGTTTGGTGACGTAGTCGTCGGCGCCGGCGTCGAGCGCCTCCACCTTCGAGCGCTCGTCGTCGCGGGCCTGATCTGCGCTCGTCGTCGACCACCAGGATCTTGCTCACGGCGCACTCACCGAGGCCGCGCTCGTGGCGCTCACATCGGACGGCGCGACCTGGAGGACGATCGTCGCGGTGAGGCCGCCGCCCGGCGTGTCGTCGAGCACGAGTACGCCGTGCATCGCCCGGACGAGCCCGTCGACGATCGCGAGCCCGAGCCCGACACCCTCGGTACCGGTGTCGTCGAGGCGCTGGACCGGCGCGAGCACGTCGCCGCGCGGGTCGGCCGGGATGCCGACACCCCGGTCGATCACGCAGAGGTGGATCTCGTCGCCGATCTGGCCAGGTGTGCCGGGCGGGAGTGGGGAGGGGCGGGTGGGTCAGGCGGTCTGGCGTTCGCGGTGTCGGGTGGTGCGGTGGACCGGGTCGGTGTCGAACTTCGGGATGACTTCGCGGCCGAAGCACTCGTAGCTCTCGAGGGCGATGTCGAGCGGGAGATCGGTCGACATGGTGCCGAACGAGACTTGATCGGCGCCGATGTCGGCGTAGCCCTGGAGCGTCTTGATGGCTTCGTCGGGAGTGCCAACGGCGGCGAAACCTGCGGCAATGGCCCGGTCGAGCTGGTCGGCGGTGACGGCCGGCGGGAGAGCCGGCCACTTCGGCAGCTGTGCCGCCATCGGGAACGAGTCGAGGTACTTCGCCAGCAGACCGGTGTGGTAGTTCCCGCGGTTGTCCAGGAACGCCTCGCGCGCCTTGCGCCCGTCGTCGAGCACGAGCATGTCGGTGGTGACCATGATGTTGTCGTTGACATAGCCACCGACCGGCTCGGCGTTGCGGATGTCGCGCTTGTAGATGGAGATGAGTTTCTCCAGCTCGGCCGGCGTGCTCTGGGAGAAGCAGAGCACACCGAGCCCGAGCCGAGCGGCCTTCTCGAACGTGCCCGGTGAGCCGGCGGCAACCCAGATGGGCGGATGCGGATCGGTGTAGGGCTTCGGGAGGACCTGGCGCCGGGGCATGGTGAAGAAGCGGCCCTCGAAGCCCGGGTACTCGTCGTCGTCCCACATCTTGACGATCTCGGGCAGCGTCTCGTCGTACATCTCCTTGGTGATGTCCATGCTCTCGATGCCGAAGCCGAACACCTCCTCCGATGACGACCCACGCCCGGTGCCGAACTCGAATCGGCCGCTGCTCAGCTGGTCGAGCATCGCGACTCGCTCGGCGATCCGCGCCGGGTGGTTCACCGGTGGGGTGATGTTGAAGATCCCGGACCCCAGGTGGATGCGCTGGGTGCGGGCGAACGCGTACGCCATGAACGACTCGCTGTCGGACATGTGCGAGTACTCGTCGAGGAAGTGGTGCTCGCTGAACCAGCAGTACTTGAACCCGGCCTTGTCACCCGCCTCGATGAGTGCCAGCTCCTCGTGGATCATCTGGTGCTCGTCACGTTCCGCCCGCCGATGCTTCGGGTGGTACATGGCCATGAACATGCCGAATTCCATGAGGCTCCTCAGCGGCCGGTGGTCGTGCGCCGACGTCGAGACCGGAATGTACCCACGTGCCACGAGTCAGCCCGAGACGGAGCTGGCAGCTCACAACGGATTCGACAAGGTGTGACACGCACGCCGGCTGGCGGGGTTCTTGCGGGGGGTTCGGCTGGGACCGGTACCCTGCGGCAGCGTGAAGCTGCTTCGGAGAGCATTGGTCGCCCTCAGCATCACCGGTGCGATCGCCGGGGTGCTGCGAGTACGCGGCAAGGGCGGCGTGCCTCCCCAGCAGGGCGGTTGGCGAGAGCTCCCACCCACGTGAAGGTGGTCGAGGTCGCCGTGCTCGGGTGTGGTGCGGTCGGCCGTCGAGTCGTCCGCCACCTCATCGGTGCGGGCGTCCCGAACATCCTGGTGGCCGGCGCCAAGCCGGCCGACGCGACTCGGCTCGCCACGGCCAGCGGCCCCTCGGTGCGAGCGGTGTCGATGACCGAAGCCGTCGACGCCGGCATCGTCGTGTGCACCCATCCGGGCGACCACGCAACAGCCGCGCGCTGGATCCTCGAAGCAGGGCGAAGCTGCATCTCGGTCGCCGACGACCTCGACGAGACCCGCCGATTGATCGACCTTGGTGGACTCGCGGAACTGCGCGACGCGACCTTGGTGGTAGGGGCGGCCATGTCGCCCGGCATCACCGGTCTGATCGCCCGCACCCTCGCCACCCGACTCGACGAGATCGACGAGATCCACGTCGCGGTGCACGGCACCGGCGGCCCGGCGTGCGCCCGCCAACACCACGTGGCCCTCGCTGGCACCGCCATTGTCTGGCACGACCACGAGTGGGTCGAGCGTCCGGCAGGCAGCGGGCGCGAGCTGTGCTGGTTCCCCGACCCCGCAGGCGCCCACGACTGCTACCGCGCCGAGCTCGGCGACCCGTTGCTGCTCCACGAATCGTTCCCCACTGCCAGCCGGATCGGGGCCCGCATGAGCGCGACCCGGCGCGACCGGCTCACTGCCCGGCTGCCGATGCTGAGCCCTCCGCACGCCGATGGTCGAGTCGGTGGCATCCGGGTCGAGGTGCGCGGCATGCACGACGGCGCCCGCCGGGCCCATGTCGCCGGCATCGCAGAACGCCCGTCGATCGCGGCGGGTGTGATGGCGGGCGTCGCGGCGGTGGCGTGCCTCGACGGCTCGCTGCCCACCGGGCGGGTACTGCTCGGCGACACCGAGCTCCCGACCGCCACGCTGCTCGAACGGTTGCGCAGTGCCGGGATCGGCGTGTACGAGTTCGTCGGCGCGGCGGGCATGGCCAGCCTCTGAGCGTCGGGGAGCCGATCGGGCAGCGTCGGTACACTCGATCGCGTGACTTCGGACCTCCACCGCATCGTCGCCGGTCGGCTGCACGACGACGGCCAGCGGTACACCGCCAACCGCCGCGACCTCGTCGACGTGCTGGTCGCCGAGGGCCATCCGATGACGATCCCGGAGATCCTGGAACGGCGCACCGAGCTCGCCCAGAGCTCCGTCTACCGGAATCTGACGATGCTCGAGAAGGCCGAGGTGGTCACCAAGGTGGTGACGAACAGCGAGTGGGGCCGCTACGAGCTGGCCGAGGATCTGATCGGGTCATCACCACCACCTCGTGTGTTCGGGGTGTGGCGTGGTGCGCGACATCGAGCTGCCGGCACTGCTCGAGCGGTCGATCTCGGCGGTGCTCGGTCGAGATCGGCGACACGCAGCGGATTCGTGATCGAGGAGCACCGCCTCGACCTGGTCGGACGCTGCGGGAGCTGTGCGCATGAGGACGCCGTGGTTGCCTCCGGGCCGAACCGTGATCCTGCCCGGCCGGGGCGAGGTCTTCTACCGCCACCACCAGGACGGCGAGCCGGGCCAGCCCACCCTGCTGCTGCTGCACGGCTGGACGGCGACCGCCGACCCCAGTTCTTCACGGCGTACGAGGAACTGGCGGCGAAGTACTCCTTCGTGGCCCTCGATCATCGCGGCCACGGCCGAGGGTTGCGGGCGCACTTCACCCTCGAAGACGCCGCCGACGATGCCGCCGCGCTCGTGGAGCAGCTCGGTGTCGGTCCGGTGGTGCTCGTCGGCTACTCGATGGGCGGGCCGATCAGCCTTCATCTCGCCGACCGCCACCGTTCCGGCTCGTCGCCGGGCTGGTGCGTCCAGGCCACCGCACTCGAATGGCGCGCCACCCGCGCCGATCGCCTGCAGTGGAAGGCGCTGCGGCTGTTCGGCTTCGGGCGTGCGTTCCCGGTTCCTACCGAGCCTGGTGCGCCACGGCCTCGTGCGGCTCGGTCGCCGTCGCCCGGAGCTCGAGCCCTGGCTCGACTGGGTGCAGGCCGAATCCCGCCGCGACGATCCGATCGGGTTGCTCGAAGCGGGCCGGGCGCTCAGCCGCTACGACGCCCGGCCGTGGGCCGATCTGCTCGGCCTGCCCGCCGGGGTGCTGCTCACCACCGAGGACCAGCTCGTGAAGCCGCGTGAAGCAGCGGGCGCTCGCGGCGGCCCTCGCGCGCCGAGGTGCTCGAACTCGCCGCCGATCATCTCTGCACGCTCACCCACCCGAGCGAGTACTCGGCGCTGACCCGCCGTCTCGTCGACGGTGTCGTGGCCCGCATCCCGACGGCGGCACCGGCGCGGCCGCACCGATCAGCGAACCGCCCAGCGCGCCGGACACGAGAGCCGACGACCCGGCCGCCTGACCTGACCCGCCCGAATCGGGGGTCGGTCAGCCAGCGGCGCGGCGGGGGCCGCCCTCGAGGTCGTCGAGCCGATCGGCGATGCGCTCGACCACGTCGGTGAGCTTCTCGAAGTGCTCCCGCAGGTCCTCGGTCGTCACCACGTCGCCCATCGCCAGGCGCACGCTCGCGATCTCGCGCGCCAGGAACTCGGTGTCGGCCTGGGTGCGGGCGTTGAGCTGCCGGTCGGTCTCCTGCTGGGCCCGGTCGCGCACCTCCTGGCGGTTCTGGGCGAGCAGGATCAGCGGCGCGGCGTACGACGCCTGCAGCGACAGCACCAGGGTGAGCAGCACCAGCCCCCGGTCGTACGGGTCGAACTGGAAGCGCTCGGGGATCAACAGGTTCCAGGTGATCCACGCGGCGATGACGAAGGACTGGAAGACCAGGAACCGGGCGGTGCCGAGGTAGCGGGCGACCCCCTCGGAGAACTTCCCGAACGCGTCAGGGTCGTAGTGGACCCCGAGCCGGCGCGACTGGCGCGGGGTCGTGAGGTCTTGGCGGCGCATCGTTCACCTCACCGACCTCCCGGTTCCGTACGATCTCGGCGACACCCGACTTGCGAGGTCTGGGACTGCGCCGCTGGCGCCACCCGGTGGGCAGCACGCGGTCGAGGACGTCGTCGACGGTGATGGCACCGAGCAGGTGGCCGGCCTCGTCGCACACCGGCACGGCCAACAGGTTGTACGTGGCGAGCCGCTCGGCGACCTGGAACTCGGGGAGGGTCGGCGAGATCGCCGCCTCCTGCTCGACGCATCGCCCGATCTCCATGCTCGGCGGCTCGCGCAGCAACCGCTGGAAGTACACGACGCCCGAGGTACTGACCGGTCGGCGGCTTGTACGGCGGCTGGCACACGAAGATCTGGGCGGCGATCGACACCAGCCAGTCGGGGTTGCGCACCTCGGCGAGGGCCTCGGCCACCGTGGCGGTCGGACCGAGGATGATGATGTCGGGCGTCATGAGCGACTGCCGGCGGTGCCCTCGGCGTGCGAGAGCAGTTGGCGCATCACCTGGGCCTCGTCTTCGTCCATCGCGTCGAGGATCCGCGAGCGCTGTTCACCGGGCATCTCGCCGAGCAGGTCGACGAGGTCGTCGTACTCCATCTCGTCGAGCACGCCGAGGAGCCGCTCGAGATCGAGCCCTTCGATGATCCGCAACTGCTCGGCCTCGGGGAGCTCCTCGAGGAGGTCGGCGAGGCGTTCGTCGTCGAGCATCTGGGCGAGCTGACGGCGTTGCGACAGCGGCAGGGCCCGCACCGCGGCGGCGACGTCGGAGGGGTGCATGTCGCGCAGGCGAGCGGCTTCGGCGGCCATCTCGGTGGTGGCGAACAGCGGGAGCACGATCGGTCTCGTCCCAGTCGACGAGTCGGAACGAGGGCCGCCGCCGCAACGCGCTGCGCCGGGCGAGGCGGACCTTGGCGACTTCCCACGTGGTGGTGTTCCGTGCGGTCGTGACCGGGCGGAGCGCGACGTCGCTCACGGTCTCGTCGCCGACGCGCCGGTCGATCACGTCCTTGCCGACCAGGATCTCGCCGGGCTTGGCCTTGAACGGGTTCACGTCGACGTCCCACGACCGCAACCGCGCGCCGTCGCCGTCGAGGGTGACCCGGCCGGCGTTCACGAAGATCCGCCGTCGCTGGCTGGACGCGACGAAGCCGACGACTCTCGGCGCGTCACCCTTGCGCCCCGGCACGACGACGATGTCCTCGAAGCGACCGATGGTCGCCCCGTCGGCGTCGAGCAGGGGCAGGCGCATGACGCGGAAGGCGTACACCAGCTCGCCGGCCACGGGTCCAGGCTACTCGGGCACCGTTCGAACCCGGGGGCTGAACAGCCGGCAGCTGGTCCGAGCGCTACTGGACACTGGGCATCGGTGAGCTTCACACTCGACCGTGGGTCGAATCGCCGGTCCGCGCTCACCGTCTGTTGCCGCGAGTCGAAGCAACGAGACGCTCATTGTGTCGGGTCGATGACACTTCGTTGACCTTTCGGCGGTGCGCATCGAGAATGGACGCTTCGCCGCGACACCTCGAGGGTCTTCCGCCGACTCAGAGGGTCGCTGGTGCACATGGAGTTCGATCTCGTCATCCGAGGAGGCACGGTCGTCGACGGCACGGGCGCGGCCGCCCGGCGAGCCGATGTCGGCGATCTCGGGCGAGCGCATCGTCGCCGTCGAACCGGATCTGCCCGGCTCCGGGCGCGGCGCGAGTGATCGAGGCCGAGGGCCGGATCGTCACCCCCGGCTTCGTCGACATCCACACCCATCTCGACGCCCAGTTGGCGTGGGACCCCATCGGCTCGTCGAGTTGCTGGCACGGGGTCACGAGCGTGGTGCTCGGCAACTGCGGTGTCACGTTCGCGCCGTGCAGACCCGAGGACCGACCGTTCCTCGCCGAGATGATGGAGAGCGTCGAGGACATCCCGCGTTCGGCGATCCTCTCGGGCCTGCCCGTGGGACTGGGTGACCTACGGCGAATACCTCGACTCCATCGGCCGCCTCCGAACGGGGCCCAACGTCGGCGGGATGGTCGGCCACTGCGCCGTGCGCCAGTACGTGATGGGCGAGCGCGGGCTCGACCGAGACGCCGGCCACCGCCGACGACATCGCGGCCATGGCCGCACTGGTCGACGAGGCGATGCATGCCGGTGCGCTCGGCTTCTCGACCAGCCGCACGCTGCTGCACCGGGTGCCCGACGGCCGCGCCGTGCCGGGTACCTGGGCCGAACCCGAGGAGTTGTACGCCGTTCGCCGACGTGCTCGGCCGGCACGGCCGGGGCGTGTTCGAGAGCGCCAGCCGTCTCGGCGAGGGCGACAACGACGATCTCGACGCGCACTCGCGCCGAGCTCGGCCTGGATGGGCGAGGTCTCACGACGCTCCGGTCGTCCGGTGAGCTTCGGTCTCGCCCAGACCTACCGGCGCCACGACCTCTACCGCCGGGTGATCGAGTTCGCCAAGGAGGAGAACGCGCTCGGCGCCGAGCTGCGCCCGCAGACCACGGCCCGGGGCGTCGGGCCTGCTGTTCGGCATCGAGTCCCGCACGCCGTTCGACCGATCGCCCGCCGTGGCGGGCACTCCGCGAGGTGCGCAACGGCGGCAAGCTCGTGGCGATGCGCGACCAGACACCGCCGGTGCCAGCTGATCGCCGAGGCCGAGGATCACCCGCCGCCGATCCCGCTCGACGAGATCTGGGTCCTGCCGCCGAACGGGCTCGGCCCGATACGACTGCCGGGCCGAGGACACCCTCGCCGCGCACGCCGATCGTCGCGGCGTGTCGCCGGCGGCGGCCTACATCGAGCTCCTGCTCGAGACCAACGGTGACCTGATCTGCAACTAGCCGTTCCTGAACCAGGACCTTGGCGGCGGTCGAAGCGATGCTCGACGACCCGCTGGTGACACTCGGCCTCGCCGATGCCGGCGCCCACGTCGGACAGATCATGGATGCCAGCCAGCCCACGTTCTTCTTGTCGTACTGGGTCAAAGAGTGCGGCCGCTGGGGATCGAAGAAGCCGTCCGCCGCCTCACGTCCGATACCGCTCAGCTGTTCGGCATCCACGACCGAGGCGTCCTGCGCGCCGGGGGCGTTCGCCGATGTGAACGTGATCGACTGGGACGCCCTCGAGCTCCCCCAACCCCGGTTCGTGTTCGACTTCCCGAACGGTGCCGGGCGCTACGTGCAGCACGCCACGGGCTACGACGCCACCATCGTCAACGGCAAGATGTTCATGGAGCTCGGCGAGCACACCGGGCGAACTGCCCGGCCGGATGTCTGCGCGGCGCCTGATCGGGACCGATCGTGGGTCCGGATCGCCCGGCGGGGAGGGGCGACCCGGACCACGTAGCGCGCCGGCGGCAGCGGGTTGGACCGTGGCCACGCCATCGGGAGCCGACAGCGGCTCGGGCTGTGGGTAGGCCGGGTTCGGTCCCTCGAACCCCGCACACCCGAGTTCCGGCGCACCGACACTGATGCGCACCGGATCTCTTTTCACCCGAACCACCATCCACTTACCGTGATTAGTTGTACGCCCAGAGTGGTTCGAGGTTCCATGTCGCGGTTTGGGCAAGAATCCCTCACGTGAACCACGATGCGCTGAACTTCGACTGCCCCCGCTGCCAGCGAGGCGCCGTCGCCCGGTTCTACGGACCGTGTGAGGAGTGCCGGACCGAGCTGCGGGCGAAGTTCCTCGGAGAGCAGCGCGACGTCGCAGTGGCCGAGTACGTGCCGAAGATGAACGTCACGCCCAATGCGGTGGCGTTGAAGGACGACTGAGCTCGCGGCGGGTCGAACCCGGCGCAGCGGCGGTCGTTGTACGGCGCATCGGGCGGCGACGTACCATCGCAGCCCATGAGCACGCCCGTGGGTCCCTATTCGCCTGTCGTCCGAGCCGGCGACTGGATCATCACGTCCGGCCAGCTCGGGTTGAAAGATGGCGCCGTCGTGAGCGGCGGGGTGGCGGCAGAGACGGCACAGGTGATCGCCAACATCGAAGGGCTGTTGGCCCAGCACGGCGCCAACCTCTCCGATGTGGTCAAGACCCTGTGCTTCTTGCGCGACCTCGGCGACTTCGCCACGTTCAACGAGGCCTACGTGGCCGGCTTCGGCGACGTGCGGCCCGCCCGCTCGACGGTGGGCGCGGTCGACCTCGCGCTCGGTACCAGCGTCGAGATCGAGGCGTGGGCCTACAAGCCCCAGTCCTGACCGGCTAACGTCGCAGCCGTGCCCGGAGCCATCGCCATCGTGATCGTCCTGCTGGCCCTGCCCGTCGTGGTGTGCATGTCGGGTGCGATCGCCGCCGCGATCCTCGGCCAGTTCCTCACCAACGACGCCGAAGCGCGTCACGAGGGCAGCGAGCTGCTCGACCTCAACGTCTGACGGCCCGAACCGCCGGACCACCGGCGACTCATGTGGTCCGCCGGCCTGGCATCCTGATCCGGTGCACCAGCGCGACGCCACCACCGAAGCACTCACCGAGGCCGTGCTGCAGTACGCGGTCGAGCGCATCCGATTCGATCCCCCGCCGCTCGATCGGCCGCGCTCGGCCGACGAGCTCCTCCGGGATGCCGGGCCGACCATCACCGAGGACGGGCTCGGCGGGGTCGCTGCGCTGCAGCTCTTCGCCGAGGTCCTGGCACCCGCGTGCATCTCGACCGACCATCCCACGTTCTTGTCGTTCGTGCCCGGCGCGCCCACCGAGGCGGCGATCCTGTTCGACCTCGTGGTGGGCGCCTCGTCGATCTACGCCGGCTCATGGATGGAGGGGGCGGGCGCGGTGTTCGCCGAGAACCAGGCGCTCGCCTGGATCGCCTCCCTCGCCGGACTCCCCGCCGGAGCAGGTGGGGTGTTCGTCGCAGGGGGAACGGCGGGCAACCTCAGTGCCCTGGTGGCGGCTCGGCACCGGTGGCGGGTCCAGGACCCGGGCCGGGTGCGCACCCGGGCCGTGATCGTGTGCTCCAAGGGCGCCCACTCCTCGATCGGCGCCGCTGCCCGGGTGATGGACGCCGAGCTGTTCGTGGTGCCCTCCGACGAGCGGGGCCGGCTCACCGCTGCCGCGCTCGACACCGCGCTGACGGAACTCGACGAGAACGTCCGCGACCGGATCTGCGCCGTCGTGGCCACCGGGGGCACGACGAACCTCGGGGTGGTCGACGACCTCGTCGGCGCGGCCGCGGCGGCCGAACGGCTCGGCGTGTGGTTCCACGTCGATGCCGCGTACGGCGGCGCCGCGCTCGCCGCACCCAGCCGGCGAGCGTTGTTCGACGGGATCGAGCGCGCCGACAGCTTCATCGTCGACCCGCACAAGTGGCTGTTCGCGCCGTACGACAGCTGCGCGCTCGTCTATCGCGCCCCCGATGAGGCGCGCCGGGCCCACACCCAGCACGCCGAGTACCTCGACGTGCTGCACGCGGATGACGGCGCGCCCGAACCGTGGAACCCCAGCGACTTCGCCCATCACCTGTCGCGCCGAGCTCGCGGCTTGCCACTGTGGTTCTCGCTCGCGACGCACGGTACCGCCGCCTACACCGCCGCCGTCGAAGCCTGCCTGCGGCTGACCGAGGCTTCCGCGGCGATCGTCGACGACCTCGATCACGTGGAACGGGTGGTCGATTCCGACTTGTCGATCGTGGTGTTCCGCCGGGTCGGCTGGACTCCCGATCAGTACCAGGAATGGACTGATCGGGCGCTCGCCGATCAGTTGGCGTTCGTCGTGCCCAGTTCGTGGAACGGCGAGACCGTGTTCCGGTTCTGCTTCGTCAACCCGCGAACCACCATCGACGAGGTCACCGCGATCCTCGCCTCGATGCGCTGACCCGCGCCTCGAGACGGGTCGCGAGCCGAGCTGCCCTCAGACGCCCCAGCGAGGGCTCTGGCCGAACCGGTAGCCGACGCTGCGCACCGTCTGGATCAAGTTGGCATGCTCCTCGCCGAGCTTGGCGCGCAACCGGCGGATGTGGACGTCGACCGTTCGTGCGCCGCCGTAGTACTCGTAGCCCCACACCCGCGACAGCAGCATCTCGCGGGTGAACACCTTGCCCGGGTTCTGGGCGAGGAACTTGAGCAGCTCGTACTCCATGTAGGTGAGATCGAGCGGGGTTCCGTCGATCGAGGCCTGGTAGGTCTCGAGGTTGAGCATCAGCCCCGAGTACTCCACCAGCTCCGGGCGGGTGCCCCCGCCTCGCCGCCAGATGAGGTGGCGAAGGCGGGCTTCGAGCTCCACGGGGTGGAACGGTGTCAGGCAGAAGTCGTCGAACAGGTCGTCGCGCAGCTCCAACTCGGGGAGCTGACCGCCCGAGACGAGCACCAACACCGGCGACACGACGGGATCGCGCTTGCGCAGCGACCGGCGCCACCGCCCAGGCGTTCTCGGGGTCGGTGTCGGCGGCGATGACCGCGCCCGCCCATCCGGCGGCGGGTTCCACGCGGTTGAGCTCGTCGGCCGAGCCCACCGCCTTCCAGCGATAGCCCGACATGTCGAGCGTGCGCGCCAGGTCGGGCGGTGGGGGATCGGGGAAGACGACGAAGAGATCCATCGGCCCGCTCACAGCGATCGCAGGTATCGGTCGTGTTCGAAGGCCGTCACATGCGTCTTGTACGCCGCGCCACTCCGATCGCTTGTTCCGCAAGAACCACTCGAAGATGTGCTCGCCCAACGCTTCGGCCACCAGCTCGGAGCGCTCCATCACCTTGCACGCATCGGACAGGGACTGGGGAAGTTGCTCCACGCCGAGCGCGGCGAGGTCGTGATCGCTCAGCTCGAACAGGTTGGCGTCGGCCTCGGCGGGCAACTCGTAGCCCTCGGCGATGCCCTTGAGCCCCGCTGCGAGGAGGACCGAGAACGCGAGGTAGGGGTTGCACGCCGGATCGGGCGATCGGTACTCGATACGGGTTGCCTGGGAGTTGCCCCGCTTGGGGATCGGCACCCGGATGAGCCCGCTGCGGTTGTTGCGGGCCCATGAGACGTGCACCGGAGCCTCGAAGCCCGGCACGAGCCGCTTGTAGCTGTTGACGGTCTGATTGGTGACCGCGGTGATCTCGGCAGCGTGGCGCAGCAGGCCGGCCATGAACTGCTTGGCCACCGGCGACAGGTTGTACGGATCGTCGGGCGAATGGAAGACGTTGTCGTCGCCGGAGAACAACGACAGGTGGCAGTGCATCCCCGAGCCCTGCACACCCTCGAGCGGCTTGGGCATGAACGTGGCATGGACGCCCTGGGAGGCGGCGACCTCCTTGACGACCAACCGGAACGTCATGATGCTGTCGGCCATCGTGAGCGCGTCGGTGTGGCGCAGGTCGATCTCGTGCTGGCTCGGGGCGTCTTCGTGGAACGAGTACTCGACGGGAATGCTCATCGTCTCGAGCGTGCGGATCGTCTGCTTGCGCAACGTGCCCGCCACATCGGTGGTGGTGAGATCGAAGAACCCCGCCTCGTCGAGTGGTACCGGCGGCGGCGCCGATCTGCGGGCGGTGCGAAGTAGAAGAACTCCATGTCGGGAGCGACGAAGAACTGGTAGCCCAGCCCGTGGGCCGCTTCCAGATTGCGCCGCAGCATCTGGCGCGGATCGCCCGAGAACGGTGTGCCGTCGAGGTGGTGGATGTCGCAGAACACCCGCGCCTCGGTGCCCTTCGGGTCGCTCCAGGGGAGCACCTCGAAGGTGTTCGGATCGGGGATGGCGAGCACGTCGCTCTCCTGGATCCGGGAGAACCCGTCGATCGAGGAGCCGTCGAACGTCATCCCGTCGTCGAGCGCGTTCTCGAGCTCGGCCGGGCTGATCGCGAAGCTCTTGAGGTTGCCGAGCACGTCGGTGAACCACAGGCGGATCAAGCGAACACCTCGCTCCTCCACCATGCGCATCGCGAAGGCCTTCTGCTGATCGAGCACGTTCACCTCTCCATTCTCGTCGCTGGCGGGATCGCTAGGTGCACCCGCTTGATTCCGGGGTCCGGAAGCGGAACGGGGGGCCGGCTGGCCCCCCGTTCGTCGGTTGTTCGGATGTTGATCCTGAAGACGGTCGGCGGCTCGGCGATCAGGCCGCGCTGCAGACCGTTTCGGTGATGAGGCGCGTGACGGTGTACGGGTCGCAGTTGGCGTTCGGGCGGCGGTCCTCGGCGTAGCCCTTGCCGTCGCGCTCGACCTGCCACGGAATCCGGATCGAGGCGCCACGGTCCGACACGCCGTAGCTGAACTTGTTCCACGGAGCGGTCTCGTGCTTGCCGGTGAGGCGGCTCTCGATGTCGTGGCCGTAACCCTTGACGTGGAGCTCGATCTTCTTGCCGATCGCCTCGCACGCCTTGATGACGGACTTGTAGTCCTCGCGCATGGCGGCGGTCGAGAAGTTGGTGTGGCAGCCGGCACCGTTCCAGTCGCCCTTCACCGGCTTGGCGGCGAAGCTGATCACCACGTCGTAGTCCTCGGCGATGCGCTGCAGCAGCCACCGGGCCACGGTGAGCTGGTCCGAGACCGTGACGCCGTCGGCGGCACCGATCTGGAACTCCCACTGGCCGGGCATCACTTCGGCGTTGGTGCCCTCGATCATCAGACCGGCATCGATGCACGCCTGAGTGTGCTCCTCGATGATGTCGCGGCCCACGACGCGATCGGCACCGACACCGCAGTAGTACGGGCCCTGCGGTCCGGGGAAGCCGTCCTTCGGGAAGCCGTAGGGCGAGCCGTCGGTGCGCAGCATCGTGTATTCCTGCTCGAGCCCGAAGATCATCTCCGTGCTTGGCGAACTTCTTCGGCTGCCTTCACCAGCGCCGCGCGGGTGTTGGTGGGGTGTGGCTTGAGGTCCGTTGGCGTTGACCACTTCGCAGAGCACGAAGATGTTGTCGCCGCCGCGGATCGGGTCGGGGCAGCTGAAGACCGGGATCAGGCCGCAGTCGGAATGCATCTCCCGTTGCCTGCTCGGTCGACGAGCCGTCGAAGCCCCACATCGGCGGGGTCTTGCCGTCGGCCAGGATCTTGGTCTTGCTGCGGAGCAGTGGCGTGGGCGAGGTGCCGTCGAGCCAGATGTACTCAGCTTGATAGGCCACGAATGGGTCCTCTCTGAACAGTGAAGGGGCGGCGGGAAGGCTGCCGTCGAGCCGTTTCGGTCCAGTTGCCCGACTGTGAACGGTGTGTGAACAGCCACGTCGAACGGGTCATGGTCCACCGGGAACCGTAGGGGTCTGCCCGTACGTCGAAGAAAACATGATCACGCGCCCATCGCCCGCCGGACCGTTCTCCCGCCGCCGGCTCCTCGCCGGACTTGCGGCCGTGCCGGTTGTGGCCGTCCTGGTGGCCGCGTGCGGCGACGACTCGTTGCCCGACAGCGGGGGTTCGTCGTCAACCGCCCCGCCTGCCGCGCCTGCGGTGATCGCGCACCCGACCGACCCGGACGTCGCGGTCGTGCGCATCGAGTCGGGCGCAGGCGGATTCACGACGCCTGAGTTCGCGTTCGGACAGATCCCCGACATGGTCGTCGGTGGCGACGGGCGCCTCGTGCGGCCCGGCCCGCAGATCGAGATCTACCCCGCGCCGATGTTGCCGGCATTGGAGTCGGCACAGCTGTCCGAAGCAGAGGTGCAGGCCCTGTTGGCGCTCGCTGATCAGTTCGGGCTGCTCGCCGCGCCGCCCGACTACGAAGCTGCCGCGCCGGAGGTCACCGACGTCGGCTCGACCATCGTGACGCTGAGCGTCCGGGGCGAGACGTTCGTCCACTCGGCCTATGCGCTCGGCTTCGACACGGAGACCGATCAACCGCGCCAGCGGTTGTCGGACTTCGTCACCGCGGTCAGAGAAGCGCTGTTCCCCGAGGTGACGGCTGAGGTGTTCTCGCCGGAGCAGTACGCAGTCGGCTGGATGGAGGTCGACCTCGACGAGTACGAGGGCAGCGACGTCGAACCGACCGTGGTGCCGTGGCCGGAGTCGTTCGGCGCGCTCGCCGAGCGACTGCACCCTGATCGACGGCATCGCGGTGACCGAGGCGCTGGCATCGGCCAACCAGTTGACGTTCTTCTCGTACGTCCCGAACGACACGCCCGCTGCCTCGGATGCGACCGCCCGCACGGTGCGGGTGCTGCTGCGCCCGATCCTCCCCGGCTCCGAGGGCTGCTGAGCCGCCCTTCCTGCACGACCTGCGGCCTGGCGCACCAGCGGTTAGGGTTCGCGGCGCGGGCCAGGGAGGACACAGGGATGCGTCGTTCGATTGCCACGTTCGTCAGCGGGACACTGCTCGCCGCCACCGGCCTGGTGACTGCCGGTGTGGGCATCGCCGGAGTCAGAGTCGGGGCCGCCGTCGCCGCAGTGCCGACCGGCTTCGCCGACAGCGCGGTCGCCACGGTCAACGCGCCGACCGCCGTCGAGGCGCTCGGTGATGGCCGCGTGGTGATCCTCGACCAGAACGGCCGGGTGCGGATCTACCGGGACGGCCCCGGGCTGTCGCCAACCAGCGCCCTGACGATCACCGTGTGCGGCGGCGCCGGCTCGGAGATGGGGTTGCTCGGCTTCACCGCCGCCAACGACTTCGCGGTCACGGGACACGTCTTCGTGTACGCGACCAGACCGGTGACCGGAGGCTGCGTGAACCGCGTCTCCCGGTTCACGATGAGCGGCGACACGATCGATCCGGCCAGCGAGTTCGTGCTGCTCGACAACATGCCCGGCACCGTCACCGAGGCCGCAGGCAACCACAACGGCGGCGACGTCGAGATCGGCCAGGACGGCAACCTGTACGTCGCGGTGGGCGATTCGGGCTCCGATCCGCGCAACAACTCGGGGAGCGCCGGCGGCAACGACGCGGCCAAGGACCTCAGCATCCTCTCGGGCAAGATCCTGCGCATCACCCCCACCGGCGGCATCCCGGCCGACAACCCCTACACCGGGGCCGGTTCCGTGAGCTGCGCCACGAGTGGGATCTCGGCACCGGTGACCGCCACGTGCCAGGAGATCTTCGCCTCCGGGCTGCGGAACCCCTACCGCTTCGCGTTCGACCCCAACGCCGGCGCCACTCGCTTCTTCATCAACGACGTGGGCCAGAACACCCGTGAAGAGGTGAACGACGGCATCAAGGGTGCCGACTACGGCTGGAACGACCGCGAGGGCCGCTGTCCGAGGGGGGCCAATCCGCCGTGCGCCGGTCCGCCCCCCGGCATCACCGACCCGCTCACCGATTACCCGCGCAGTGTCGGGACCTACATCACCGGCGGGGCGTTCGTGCCCAACGGGGTGTGGCCCGCTCAGTACGACGGCGCTTACCTGTTCGCCGACGGCGGCACCGGCAAGATCTTCGTGCGTTTCGCCGACGGCAGTGTCGACTACTCGACGCCCTTCGCCTCGGGGCTCGGCGAGGTCGCCGACATGGCGTTCGTGCCCGAGGACGACGGGTACGCGCTCTACTACACGCAGAACTCGTCGAACTCGGTGCGCAAGATCACCTACACGGCCACTCCGGCCGCGGCCACGGTCGGCGGGCTCCGCCTGACACCGGTGGCGCCCACTCGCGTCTACGACACCCGCAACGGGATCGGCACGAGCGCCGGGTTGGTGCGGGCGGCAACGTCGCGGGTCATCGATGTACAGCGGCCGGGCCCCGAGGTGAAGGCAGTGCTCGCGAACGTCACGCTCGCCGGGGCCCAGGGCCTCGGGTTCGCCCAGGCGTGGCCGACACGCACCCAGCGGCCGAGCACCTCGGTGATCAACTCGACCCAGGGCGGCGAAGTCGTCGCCAACTCCGTGGTGCTGCCGGTTGCCGACGACGGGACGATCATCGTGGGAACGTCGGTCACGACGCATCTGCTGGTCGACGTGCTCGGGTACTTCACCTCAGCGGCCGGGAACGGCGGCGAGTACCGGTCGTTGACACCGGCCCGCCTGGTCGACACCCGTCAGCCGGCCGGCAGCGCGATCGCCTCCGGCTCCGGGAACCCGTACGCCACCGTGGGCGATCACATCGATGTCCAGGTCACCGGCAAACTCGGCATCCCCGCCGACGGCTCCGCCGGAGCGGTGGCGTTCATCCTCACCGCCCTCGGCGACAGCTCGGGCGGCGACGGTTACGCAACCGCGTACCCGGCCGGGAGCACCCGCCCGACGGCGTCGAACGTCAACACCTCCAGTGCTGACGACATCCGAGCCAACCTCGTGGTGGTGCCGATCGGGGCCGACGGCAAGGTGTCGCTGTTCGGGTTCCGTACCGCAGATCTGCTCGTCGATGTGGCCGGCTGGTTCACTTCGACGGCCACCCCGGCCGCCGACAGCGGCTTGCTGACGGTCCAGACATCGTCTCGGCTGGTCGACACCCGCCAGAGCCCGGTCATCGGGTTCGGCGCGTTGAACGCCGGGGGAAGCGCCGTGCTCGACATGGTGCCGCCGTTGCCGCCGACGGCCACCGCCGTGGTGCACAACCTCACGGTGCCGAGCTCCAGCGCGGGGGGATTCGTGACCGCCGCACCCGACGGAGTGACGCCGGAAGTCAGCAACCTGAACCTCACGGGAGCCGGGCAGACCCGCGCTGCGCTCGCCATCACCGATGTACCGGCGAACCAGTCGGTGCGGTACTCGTCGTTCGCAGCCACGCCACTCGTGGTCGACGTGTACGGCTACTTCAGCTGACGAGCGCGCGCCAGGAGGGCAACACAACAACACGCCAGTCCGGCGCTGAGCAGCGCCGAGGCCGTGATGCCGTGGGTTTCGTAGAGGCGGGTGGCCACGACGGCCATCACGCCTCGGCCCACGGTGCCGGCACCGAACATGGCGCCGATCCCGCTGCCCGGACGGCCCGGCACCAGGTTCGAGGCGAGTGAAACGCCGCTCACGATGGCGAACTCGAACCCGACGAAGAGCACGACGAGCAGTGGCAGGCCGATGAGCGCATGGTCGTGGGCCGGGGTCGCGAGCGCCAGCCCGGTGGGCACCATCACTGCCGCGCCGTACATGACCGAGCGGCGCTTCCCCCAATGGTCGGTGAGGCGCATCGTGCTGGTCGAGGCGAGCAACTCTCCCGCGCCGAGACCGAACGTGACCGCGGCGAGGGCGACCGGCCCGAAGCCGAGGTCGTCCTCGAGCCATGACCCGAACGTCACGAACGCGGCCTGCGCGCCGGCCATGAGGCACATGAACGCGACCATCACCGGAACGAGGGTCCGCCACCGGCCGGGTTCCAGCGGGGGCATCGCCGCGATGGCGGTGGCCCGATGGCCGCGGGGTTCAGGCTCCATGCGCAGCCCGAGCCCCACCACCGCGACCGCCATCGCAACTGCGGCCACCACGTACGCGCCGCGCCAGCCGAACACGGCCGTGACCAATCCGAGCATCGACACCCCGACGAGCAGCCCGCCCGCCCACGACATCTCCACGATCCCGATCACGCGCGCCGCGCCGGACGTAGGGCACATGGTCGGCGACCCAGGCGTTGATCGTCAGGTCGAACACGGTCTTCGCCAGGGCCAGGACGAACAACCCGAACGTGAAAGCGACGATGCCGTTGGCGAGCGCAGCGACCAGCGTGCCGGCTACCACCACCATGCCCGAGGCCAGCAACGTCAGCCGGCGGGGCCAGCTGTCGACGAACCGGCCGAGCAACGGGGAGAGCAATCCTCCCGCCTCGGTGATCGACAGCGCCACGCCGATCGTGGCGAGCGAGACGTCGAGCCCGCTCGCGATGGTGGCGAGGAACGGAGGCGTGTACCGGTACGCCGCGTTCTCGACCGTTCGGGCGAGCGTGAGTGCGGTCACCCGGGCGCGCACCTCGGGCGCGTAGGAGTCGTCGAGCAACCGTTGGAGCACCGAGCGAGGGTACCGGGAAGGGGTCGGGCCGGGCCGAGCCGGGTCTACCGTCCGGACCCGTTCCGTCAGTCATCGGGCCGCTCGTTCCTCGCATCTCGGCACCCGCCTAAATAGGATGACCGAGCATCGTCTCGCAGAAAGGCCCGCCCATGCCCAACGACGCAGCGCCCACCTCCCTGCTGTCGATGGCGCCCCCGAGCGGACCCTGGTGAGCCAGAACGTCGAGCGCCGAACCCAGAGTGGGCGATGACGCAACCGGCACCCGGTGACACCCAACGAGTGTTGGCCGCGCTCGGTTCGCCCATTCGCCGGGAGATCCTCTGGCTGGTCTGGGACGAGGAGTTGCCCGCCGGCGACATCGCCCGTTCCTTCGAGGTGAGTGGCCCGACGATCTCACAGCACCTGGCGGTCCTTCGCGATGCCGGGCTCGTCGACATGCGGGTCGACAGGACGTTCCGCCGGTATCGCGCCCGCCAGGACGTGATCGGGCGGTTGCGGACGCTGATCCCCGACGACACCGACAAATGGGCACCGGGCACCAGCACGGTCCCGCTCGCCGCCTACCGGTCGGCGGGCTTGGTGGTGGCCGAGGTCGAGGCGCCGTGCTCGGCCTCCGATGCCTACCGAGCTTTCACCGACGCCGAGCTCTACACCCGCTGGTCCGGCGTTCCGGTGTCGATCGTCGACGGGCAGTTCTCGTGCACGATGGAGTGGGGGCTGCGAGTGCGCGGCACCTACGACATCGCCGTGGCGCCGTCGCTCATCGCCATGCGCTGGGACGTCGGCACGGCCGAGATCCCCCTTCCCGGAGCGGGCACCCGCGCCTATCTCGAGTTCGTGCCGACCGAGACGGGCTGCCGTCTCGTGCTGCGTCAGGTGGTCGACACCGATGAGCAGGGTCGGTTCATGGAGCGGGCCTGGGGCGTGATGCTCGGCCGGTTCCACGACCACGTGCTCACCGCGCTCGACCCCGCCGTCCCGACGACGCTGCGCCCCACCCGCTCACGCGACACCGAAGTCGCCGCTCCCAGCGATACCGGGGCCCGTCGTCGTCGCTGAACGTTGAACGTTGAACGTGGCGAAACCTCCCCTGTTCAGCCACCCGGATCCGCCGACCAGGGGATTCGGACCCGGGGCCTCCAGTCGGGGGAGGATTCGCGACGCGTGGGTTCCGCCGGATCACCAGTACCCGGCGACATCGACGATGAAGTGGGTGGCGGCCCCGGGTAGTCCTCCCGCCCACACCCCGATCGTCCCCTCGTAGTGGATCGGGCCACGCACGAGAGTGACCGCACTCGCGGCGACGGTCTCCCCCGACGCCGACCAGTTGACGGTCGACGTCTTCGGCTGCGGCGCCCCTCCCGCCCCGATGCTCAGAAAACCCCACCCGACAGTGTCGGTGACAGTGACGGTCACGAAGGCCGCAATCGCCACTGCGGTGCGCAGATCGGGCACGCTCACGAGCATCGATCGACCGGTGGAGCGCGCGTGACTGCGGTGAGGACCGAGATCGCTGCGTCACGGGTCAAGATGCACACCGGTCGCCGACCGGCTGGCGGACCCAGATCAGCCGTCGTGTCGGAGTAGCCCAATCACGATCTTGGGGTTCGCGCGGATGATGTCGGGTCGAGGTAGGGCAGGATCCGGGCCGAGTCGTCGCCGATGCTGGCAATGATCGCGGCGACCGACGGATCGGCGGACGCCTCGTTGAGGTCGACTGCTCGCCATCGGGATCACCGCGAAGTTCGGTCGCCGGGCGGCGTGCGGTCCACCCCGCGACGACCCGACGGTCGAACCAACACGCCTCGCAGTTTCGCGTCACCCGGTGAGTCGATTCGACGCTCTGCGACGTCGGTCGGCTCGTCGCGTTCGACACGCCTTTGACGAGGAGGTAGCCGATCATCCAGAGCTCGCCGATGGTCGACGGGGCGACCAGGGCGTCTGCGAGGCCCGTCGCGTCGGGGAGCAGGTAGTTCACGAACGTGCTCAGCAGGTAGCCAGCGCCGCCGAGCAGGAGCAGCCAGCCGATCGGTCGTGGCATGTATGCGGACCGGAGGACCAACCAGCCCATTGGGAACAGCCAGAGCCCGAAGAACAGACCGCCGACCTCCCAGGCCGACCCCTGCAGTCGATACAACAGCAACGCATCGTCGGCGGAGGTGGCAGTCCCGTCGAGGGCGACCTCTAGCGCGGTGGCCGAGCACGCGGCAGCGAACAGCAGCACCGCGGCGCTCATCAACCCGAAGGCGGTGATCGAGGCGGCGGCGAACGCGTGCACACGCCGGAACAACAAGATGAACAGCACGGCGGTGACTGCTTGGGCGAGGGCGGTGACGAGATCAGCGGCGATGCCGAGTCGCGCCAAGCCCTCGCGTTCGATGAGGTTTGCCGCCGTCTCGGCCGCGTCGTTCGAGACGTAGAGCCTTCCTCGGATCACCATGAAGCCGAGCGGGCCGAAGACGAGGAGCCCGAGATACGCGAGTCCGGTCAGTCGTGCCGTGGCACGTGTCCGGTCGCGGCCGGTTTTGTCGATCGACATCGGCATGATCTCCGGTGGGGCCGTCGGGGCAGTGGTCGTTGGTCGAGTTGTCGGTGTTGGTGTGGACGTCGCAGTCATCGCATGCTCCCTTCGATCACCCGGCACCCCGAGCGCCGCGGGCGCCGGTCGCGGCTCGATCGTCGACTCGATCGATCGATGCCGACCAGTGCCGAACGTCCTTGCGTGCCAGTGGCGGCGCTCGAGGGTGAGGTCCGATCAGCGTTGGCGTTGACGGAGTGATCGAGGCGCGTCTTCTCGATCACGGGCTGGTGTTGCCGCCCGTCTTCCCTCCTGCTGGCGCGTGACTGGGTTGTGTCGTCGACGGCGATCTCGCGTACGTCGGCGGTCACGGGCCTGTCAACGACCGAGAGTTCATCCGCGGCAAGGTCGGCGGAGCCGTCACGCTGGCCCAGGCCCAGGCCCAGGCCCAGGCCCAGGCCCAGGCCCAGGCCCAGGCCCAGGCCAGGCAGACGCGCATGACCGCACTGTCGATCCTCGCCACGCTGCAGGCAGAGCTCGGCACACTCGACCGCGTCGGGCGCATCATCAAGGTCTTCGGCGTGGTCAACGTTGCCCCGGGCTTCAACGAGACCTCGGCAGTCGTCGACGGCTGCTCGAATCTGCTCGTCGATGTCTTCGGAGAGCGGGGCCGCCACACTCGCAGCGCGGTCGGGATGGCCGAGCTGCCCTTCGACATCGCCGTCGAGATCGAGCGCATCGCACGCATCCGTCCCCCTTGAGCGGCGGATGGGCGCGGCGGGCGCCACCCCCAGCGGTGCGATCTCGTCAGTTGCCATAGCAGGCGTCGCAGGCGAGCAGATCCAGCATTGCGCGCCGCGCTGCAGGGCTTCACCGGTCCGATGATGACTCAGACCGGGCCACTCACCTGCGGCCGCCAAGAAGCAGCGGCGACCTCACCCATGCCGTGTGCCGACTACATGGGCGTGATCCAACGTGTGAACGGATCATGGGTCGACGTCGCGACCAGCGCGAACGGCAAGGCGGTCGGCCGGGACGGCCAGGTGACCGAGGTCCAGACCTCCGCCTGACACCAATCCTCCAGCTCGGGCGGCGGTCCCCCACGGAGCTGCCCGAGCTCGACGGAGGAGGTCGCCGCGGCCGATCCCCGCCTCGTGAGCAATCGGAGAACACCGCATCGGGCGTGACCGATGACCGAACCAAATTCATGTCCGTGGCCCATCATCGCAACTCTTACCGCCAACAATCGAGGCATGGATATTTTTGAAACCGAACCTGCCGACGAAGTGGATGCTGCGATCGATCCGCAGATCGTGTTCGAGTCCATCGTCTCGGAACTCGAGTACCTGATCGCAGAATCGCACGTCGGTGAGCGGGCCGGCCTCCTCGAGTTGCACGCTGCGCTGCTCGTCTACAACCTGGGAGGCCAGGCATCTCTGCTGCCGACGCCGACGTTCGGCATGTCGACACGACGGGTTCGGGAGCGGCGCGTGCTGCGCATCGCACGCCGCATCGAGGAGCATGCCGGGGGAGACTCCGCGGTCGCCATCGAGTTCGCGGCCACTCTGATCGAGCGGAATCTGGACTTGATCGACCCCGACCTGCGGGCTTTGGCCGCCTGACGGTCCTGCTTTCGTTCAGCGTGTCATCTCGTTGTTGCTCCCGACGTGTTGCGCCGACGGTTCGTCGTCGTCACCACAGTCGCCACCGGCCTCTCGCTCATCCCCGCGATCGCAGCTCCCGACGACACCGCCACCAAAGCCGTCCTCGTCGGGACCCACCTCCTCGCGGCGGCCATCATCATCCCGACCCTCAGCCACCGGCTCACCGCGATCACCAAAGACCGATGACCGGGCTGATTGGGCGATGCCGGATCATGAGGTGCATGCCTCAGGACGACCGCGCGCGACCGATCGGCACTCATCTGCACGGTCGGCGCATGTACGAGGCCGGTACCGGCACGGAGGGGGGAGCACGGCCTGATCGTCATCGACCAGGCGCCGCCAGCGGACGTTCCGGGTTCCGAATCAGTCGAGCCTGAGCGTTCAGGTCGAAGCGGACGTGGCTTCCGAGAGCGGGCGGTAGCGGAGGTGTACGACGCCGTTGCTGAATCGGCGCTCGTCGAGGAGCTCGAGCTCGGCGCGTGTGTCGGTCGGCAGCGCCGGCTTGCCCCCACCGAGGACGACGGGCCAGATGAACAGGTGGCACTCGTCGACCAGCCCGGCCTTGAAAGCCTGTGCCGCGAGGTTCGGACCTCCCACGAGGAGATCGCTTCTGGCCGCGGCCTTCAGGTCGTGTACCGCGCCGGGGTCGAAGTGGCGTTCGAGCCGGGTGTTGGCGGTTGACACCGCGGCCAGGGTCGTGGAGTAGACGACTTTGTCCGCCGCCTGCCAGACGTTCGCGAAGTCGCTCATGAGGTCCGACTGCGCGGCCAGGGCGGCGTCGGTTTCCCAGACGGCCATCGTGTCGTACATGCGCCGCCCGTAGAGGTAGGTGCCCGCAGACCGCATGAGGTCGGTGATGAACGCGAACACGTCGTCGTCCGGTGGGGCCCAGTCGAAGGCGCCGCGTTCGTCCTCGGTACAGCCGTCGAGGGACATGTTCGACGCGTAGATCAGCTTGGCCATTGCCGCTCCTACATCGCCGGTCCGACGCATCTCGACGACGGGGTCGCCAGGAAGTGTTCGATCTCGTCGGCGGCCCGTCGTGTGCCGTGCTCGGCACCAAGTTCAGTGGCGAACTCGGTGGCGCGCTGTGACAGGGATCGCGTCGGTGAGGAGCCGGTCAACTGCCGGCTGGAGGTCGCGGGACCGGCGCACCCAGACGCCGGTGCCGAGGGCTTCTTGTCGGCGGGCGTGCCAGAGTTGATCGAACAGGCAGGGCATGATCACCGATGGCGTGCCTGCTTCGAGTGCGAGCGCGTTGGTGCCGTGAGCTCCTGATTGAACAATCCCGGCAGCGTGAGGCAATAGCAGTGACAGCGGTACGATACGGCCAGACGCCGTGGTGGTGGGCGATGCGGGGGCGGATGCGGTCCGTGACCGCGACGTTTGAAGTCAGGAACACGCCACGGGCACCACGATGGTCGAGGGCAGCGGCAACCTCCTCGAAGAAATCCGGTCGTGCCGACGCGCCGCTTGTTCCGAGGGTGACGACAACGGGTGGTGGTCCGCTGTCGAGGAAGTGCCGCACCGTCTCATCGAGCTCGACTCGATGTGCTCATGTTCCATGACGTGAAGCCGGTCATCGTGTAGTTGCTCGGCCAATCGTCGGCTCGTTCGAGATAGCGCGGCGACACGAGGCCGAGGTTGAGGTGTGGCGACAGTCGTGCCGCGACGACGTTCCAGGCGCTCTTCGTGGGCAGGCCGAGGCGCTTGCGGAAGCGGACGAAGCCTCGTCGGCTGGTCAGCGGATCGGTCAGCTTCGATTGGCCGAGGTTCCACAGCGCCTGGTTGCCGCGCCGGCCGAGGCGAGGCATGCCCAGCGGTGGGTTGCGGGCGGTGGGGATGAGCATCGGGAACAGGTCGCCGACGATCCACGGGATGCCCCGGCGTTCGCACGCCATCGCTCCGATCAGCGACGCCGCAGGGTGCGACACCAACAGGTCTGCATCGGCGAGTTCTGAATCGATCGCTTCGAACAGGGCATCGAGGTGGGGGATCGTGAACTGAGCGAAGTACAGGCGCAACAGCACGCCACCTGACAGTCGCATGCCCCAGCGAGCGAGGAAATCGCCGTGTTGATCGAGTTCGACGCGGCGAGAAGTCGGTGCCGCTGTGAACGCACCGGAATGGTTCGGCAGCGAACGTCGGGTGGAACTCGCGAGGCACGACGTAGCTGACGTCGTGCCCGCGATGTGCCAATTCGGAGGCGATGGGCACATACGGGAACACGTCCACCTCGGTGCGCCATCGAATACATCACGATCTTGGCCATGAGCGCAACGCCTCCCGGGGCTGCCAGGACTTCGGTGTAACGGACTCCGGGTCGGTCAGTTCCCGCGAAAGTATCGGTGCGCTGTCACCCGACTCGCCGTCCAGACCGTCCGTCATGTCATGGGCACCGGTGCGTCACGGAACCGAACGACTGACCGTCGTGGGCGGGCGCTCGCCACCGGGTCGCGCGGGTGGCACGCTGGAGCGGTGCACGACGATTCACCTCAGCCGAGGGACAAGGCCTCGGGCTGACGTCGTGCACGGGTTCGTCCTCCCTGTTCGTCGGCCTGCTCGAGCGTGGTGGGTGTTGGCCGCAGTTGCGGCGTCAGGTCTACAGGGCGACACGATCAGTGTCGAGACTGAAGAATTCGTCTACACGACTGTTCCGGGCCGATGGACGGTCACTCGTGCGTCTGGCTCGCCTCTTCGTCGATGATCGCGACGCCGCCGAGGACCTCGTTCAGGAGGCGTTCCTTCGGCTCGCCCGCCATGCCGCAGTCGATCGAGTCGATCCGATCGTGCGCCGGCGTATCTGCGTTCGATCGTGCTCAACCTTGCCCGCGATCACAACCGCCGTGGCCTCGTCTCGCTGCGCCACCAGGCCACCCGAGGCCGCGAGGTCGACGTCGCCGCCGACCCGATTGACCGCTTGGTGCGCTCCGAGGAACATCGCACGGGTGCATCGACGCGGTCCGCCACCTGCCCACCCGCCAACGGGACTGCATCACGCTGCGCTACTTCGAGGAACTCGCCATCGAACAGATCGCGGCCACGCTCGGGATCTCGATCAACTCGGTGAAGACCCATCTGCAACGGGCCATGGCCGCACTCGACCGAACGCTCGGCAGGACCATGAGCGACCACCGCTCGAACGAGCGCGTCTGATCGACGCGTTCGCCGACGCCCGCGACCGTCGGCGCACGAGAACCCGGACCTGTTCGCCACGTGTGACCGCAGCCTCGACGAGGCCAGCGCGAACGTCGCCGATTCCGGCTCGCGCCTCGCCGGCGTGGATCGCTCGGCTTCGTCGCTCGCCAACGCCGTGCTCGCGCTCGCTCTATCCGACATCAACAACAGGAGGTTCAACATGCCCTGGTGGGTTATCGAACTGATCACCAACATCGTGCTCGTCGCGCTCGCGGTGGGGCTCGGGCCGTTCATCAAACGCTTCGGCCGCTCGTACGCGGCCGATGTGTTCCGCGCCAACCCGCGGACCGGCAAGAGCTACCTCGTGCTCACCGACGTTGCCTACTACCTGATCTTCACGTCGTTCGTGTTGTTCACCGTCACCTTCGTCCGACCCGTCGATTGGGTCGACTCGACCGGCGCGCAGCTCAAGCACGAGGTCGCCCGCATCGGCGGGATCCTGCTCATCATGGGCGTGCTGCACGCCCTCAATGTCGTGGCGCTCCCCGATCATCGGCGGATCTGCTGTCGAGCAACGAACGTCTCGAACAACACAGCGACACGTCGCCCCGCGTCCCACGGGGTCTGGTGTCGGTGCCGCCGCTCGGGCCGGGTACGTGGATCCTGCGGGTCGAAGCCGCAAACCGCACCGATCCCCACGCCGAGCGACCGCGCCGGCCGCGGCTCCGACCGACGCGAAGTCCTGAGCCGATGGCGAACGCACCGGTGAAGAAGGATCTGTCGCCGTCCGACGGCGAGACGGTGGCGACGTCGCCTTCGGCGACGAGCATCGAGACGTCCCGAGTGGTCGTCGTTGCCGACATCGCTTACGGGGCGGTCATGGCCGGTGTCGGCAGTCGACTGGCGATGTGCTACTTCGGGTCACGTCCCCGGACCAGGTGATCGGGATGCGCAGTGACGACGATTTCGTCATCGGACGCTTCACCCTGGCCGGGACGTACAGCCTGCTCGTCCTCGGCGCCGGGGTGGGCATCATCGGCGTCGGCACGTATCTGCTCGTCGAGTCACGACTGGTCGGACCGGTATCGTTTCGTCACCTCACCGTCGGGCTCGCGTGCGCCGCCGTCGTCGGCTCGATGCTCGTCCACGCCAGCGGAATCGACTTCACCCAGTTGAAGCCGAAATGGCTGGCAATCGGTCTGTTCGTTCTGCTCCCCGGTCTGTTCGGCACGTTCATCGGCCCGACTGTCACCGTCGTCAGCCGCGCCGACTCGTGGACCGCCCGCGGTCGACGACGATGGCTCATCCCGATCATGGCCATCGCCTGCTTCCCCCAGCGATCCCCGTCGTGCTCTTCGCGGTTGTCGTCGTCAGCTTCGCGACCGTCGTCGGTACCAGCGACTCACTCAACCGAGCCCGTTTCCACACGAACATTCGGGATCTTCATTCGTGCGGCGTGGTTGGCGATCGCAGTGGCCGGGCTCGCCACGCTGGTCAACGACGTCGGACAACTCACATGACCGCGACCCCCGCCACAGCCAGAGCGCTTCCGGGACCACGTGGTCGCGCCAACGTCCGGTACTTGCGGCGGCTGTTCAATGATCCGGCTCCGGCGCTCGACGCGCTCCGCGCCGAGTACGGGCCGATCTGCGGGCTCGGTTACCCCGGCGTACGTCTCGCGATCATCGGCGATCCAGCGTCGATGCACGAGATGTTCTCGATGAAAGCCGACGCGTTCCGCTGGAACCACAAGTTCAACGTGGTCGGCGTCCGGTTCGTCGTCGGAAAACAGTCGATGATCGTCTCCGACGGCGCCGATCATCAACGACGACGCGGCGCGGTGCAACGGGCGTTCACTCGGCCTCGCCTCAACGGCTGGATCCCAACGATCGTCGCAGCGCATCGACACCACGATCGAACAACTCCTCGCCACCCACTCTGACGCCGACCACCCCGTCGACCTGTATCCGCATCGGGCGTGACCTGATCCTCGGCATCACCGTCCATGCGTTCTTCGGTGAACGCCTCGCCACGAGAACCGGTGAGTTCAGCGATCTGTTTCAGCGAGCCCAGGGCTTCATCGAAGCCCCTGCCGTCAAACAACTCCCACATCCGTTCCCGTTCACCGCCCGAGTGCACGTGTCCGTGCCGACCGGCGGAAGATCGACCACATCATCGACGAAGAAGTCGCCGACCGTCGCGCCCACCCCATCGGCGACCCGCTCGACATCCTCGAAGTCGTCGCCACGGACGGCACTCTGAGCGACGCCGAGATCCGTGATCAGGTCGACACGCTCATCGGGGCCGGGTACGACACCACCGCCTCCACCCTCGCCTGGCTGATGTGGCGAACCGGCCTCGAACCAGGTGTGTGGCAGCGGCTCCGCACCGAGGCGGATCTCGTGCTCGGTCCACCCGATGCGACGTCGACCCCACTCGACGAAACCGTGTTCGAACGACTTGAGTTCGCCCAGCGGGCCGTACGCGAGTCGCTGCGCCTCCACCCGGCCGGACTTGTCGGTGCCCGCGTCGCCGCCCGCGATCTCACCATCGGCAATCATCGCGTCCGTTCCGGCACACTGATCGTCTGGTCGCCGCATCTGGCAGGTCGCGACCCGAACGCCTGGGCCGACCCGTTGCGTTTCGATCCCGACCGCCACCTCAACCCGGCACCGACACAGAAGTCGGCGAACGATCAGGCGTGGGTGCCGTTCGGACGAGGCCCGCACATGTGCATCGGCTTCGCACTCGCCCAGATGGAACTCACCCTCATCATCGCCCGGTTCGCCCAACGCCTCGACCTCACACCAACTGCCACCGTGACCCCCCGACCCGTCGGCATGGTCGTCAACCGACCCGAAGGCGGCGCACCCTTTCAGGTCCGCCCACGACCCACCGCCGAGAACAGCGAGCACTGACCACATCCCCGAGACGAATGCTGCGCAGCGGCGCCGTCAACCGTGGCCGCGTCCGATCCAACCACGCTCGACAACCGATCTTCTGCCAGTGCGCGGCTGTTACCTCGCGACCCCGGTGACGCATCACAGGGTGGCGGGGTGGCCCTGTTCGGGGTGGTCGGTGTCGGCGGCTTTGGCCATCAGGTAGCCGATCGCCCGTTCCATGCGGGGATACCGGGCGGCCCGCTCCCAGAAGTCGGCGCCGTGTCCGGGGATCTCGAGATGGACCAGTTCGTGCACGATCACGTAGTCGATCACCCAGTCGGGGAAGGGCGCGAGGCGTGTCGAGATGCGGATCACGCCGGTCGACGGTGTGCACGACCCCCAACGGCTCGCCATGTTGTCGGCCCACTTGATCTCGGACGGGCGGCGCAGGCCATGACGTCGGGCGAGCACGCTGGCCCGCTCGGCCAGGTCGACCCGCTCGGTCGAGGCCATGCGGGCGAAGCGGGCGGCCATCCGCGTCACCCATTGCGCTTCGTCGGCCTTCGACATCCACGAGGGCACCGTGACGCGCAGCACCCCGTCACGCACCTGGGCGCCCACCGTTCGCTTGCGCTTCTTCGAGCGGATCACTTCGACCGGCGGCACGGCGCAGGCCGCCGGCGCCGGGGTAGGGACCGGGGCCGGGGCGGCACCGGCTCGAGGAACGGCAGCCCGCGGCGTGCTCAGCAGATCGGGGTCGAACAGGGTCACAGCCGCTCCGCCTCGGCGGCCTGGGCGGGACCCGGGCCATCGGGATCGTCGATGAGCGTGACGAGCTCGCCGGCATCGATGCGCACCTTGGGCTCGAGATGCACCGTGAACCACGACCCGCCGAGGTTGTGGATGACCGTGTCGGTGCTGGCGAGCAGCCGTCGCAGGACCCGGATCACGCCCCCATGCGACACGGCCAGCACCTCGCCGTCGGGCACCAGGCGGGCGACCTCGATGAGCGAGGCCAGGGCGCGCACCTCCACGTCCTGGGCGAGCTCGAAACCGGGAGGTCGGCGGTGCTCGGCCAAGTAGCCGGGCCACGCGGCATCGACCTCGTCCTTGGTGAGGCCCTCCCACTCGCCGGCGTGGTTCTCGCGGAGCCGTTCGTCGAGCTGCACCGGACCGATTCCGAGCTGGGCAGCGATGATCTCGGCCGTACGCCGGGCCCGCTCCAGATCGCTCGCCACGACGAGATCGAACAGGCCGAGCTTCAACGATGCCTGGTAGGCCTGATCCTCGCCGAGTTCGGTGAGCGGCGGATCGGCCTGGCCCTGCCAGCGTCGCGCCGCGTTCCACGTCGATTGGCCGTGACGGAGCATGAGGATGCGGGTGGGCACTCCGGCGAGGGTAGCGGCGGGGTGTCGCCCCGACCGCGACCACCGCGTACCCCGGGCATACTGCAGCCATGGCGACCCTTCGGCTGTTCGCATCGGCCCGGGAAGCCGCCGGGACCGGCCGTGACAGCTTCGAGGCGGCCACCGTGGGGGCGGTGATCGAGGCCGCGACGGCGAAGTACGGCCCGGCCTTCGCCGCCGTGCTCCCCACCTGCAAGATCTGGCTGAACGGCGAGGCCGCGGCGCCCGACGCGCCGGTTGGGCCCCACGATGAGGTGGCGGTCCTGCCGCCTGTCTCGGGCGGGGCCTGAACGGTCGTAGCTTGGGCTGATGAGCAGCGACCTCGGCGATTTCATCCGCCAGCAGCGTGAGATCGCCTCGATCTCCGTGCGACGCCTCGCGGAACTCGCCGAGGTCTCCAACCCCTACCTCTCCCAGATCGAGCGGGGCCTGCGCAAACCGTCCGCCGACATCCTCCAGCAGATCGCCAAGGCGTTGCGGATCTCGGCCGAACAGCTCTACATCCGCGCCGGGATCCTCGATCCGGAAGCGTCGGAGCAGCTGTCGGTTCCCGATGCCATCCATCGCGACCCGCGCCTGACCAACGAACAGAAGCGCTCCCTGCTGACAGTGTACGAAAGCTTCACTGCCGACAGCTGAGCGCCTCGTGAACGGAATGCGAGCCGGTTGACCTAGGTTGGACCTCATCGTGCAACGCCTGGCGATGCTCTCGTTCCACACGTCGCCCCTGCTCCAACCTGGTCAGGGCGACGCTGGTGGTATGAACGTGTACGTACGCGAGCTGGTCTCCGCCCTTGCGCAGGGTGGCGTCGAGTGCGTGACGTACACGCGCCGAACCGACCCTCGCGGGCCACGCGAGGTGATCGTGGAACCCGGGCATCGCGTCGTCCACATCGACGCCGGGCCCGCCGAGCTCGCCAAGGAAGACCTCCCTTCGTACATCTCCACGTTCGCGTCGGGCGTGCGTGATCACCTGGCGGCCAACGGTGGCACCGACGTCCTGCATGCCAACTACTGGCTCTCCGGAGTGGCCGGCCATCGCCTGAAGCACGAGCTCGACGTCCCGCTCGTCACCACGTTCCACACGCTGGCCCGGGTGAAGGCCGAAGGGGGCGACCCCGAATCTGCCCAGCGGGAGCAGGCCGAGATCGACATCATCGGCTGTGCCGACGCCATCTGTGTGAGCTGCGCCGACGAGGAGCAGCAGTTCCGGCGTCTGTACGGCGCGCCGCGTGGTCGCGTCGAGATCGTGTCCCCCGGCGTCGAACACGCGCTGTTCGCACCCGGCGACCGTCGCGGAGCCCGCAGGGCGATCGGCCTCGGCGACCACCCGGTGTTGCTCTTCGCGGGGCGCATCCAACCCTTGAAGGGCGCCGATGTGGCGGTGCGAGCCCTCGCCGAACTGAACCGGCCCGACGCGGTGCTCCTGATCGTCGGCGGGGCGAGCGGGCAGGTGGGCGACCATGAGGTCGAACGGGTGCATGCTCTCGTCGAGTCGCTCGGGCTGCGCGACCAGGTCAGGTTCGTGCCGCCCCAACAGCACCACATCCTGTCGACGTACTACCGGGCGGCCGATGTGGTGCTGGTCCCGAGCCGCTCGGAGAGCTTCGGGCTGGTGGCGCTCGAAGCGGCGGCCTGTGGAACGCCGGTGGTGGCCAGTGCGGTGGGCGGGCTGCTCACCATCGTCGACGACGGTGAGACAGGGTTCCTCGTGGCCGACCGATCACCCGAGCAGTTCGCGGCCTACACGGCCAAGATCCTCGACGATCCCCACCTCGCCACCGAGTTCGCTCGCCGGGCGGTCGCCAAGGGCCGCCAGTTCACCTGGAGCCTCGCCGCCGCCCGCCTCCGACGCGTCTACGCCGACCTCCGCACCGGCGCGCTCGTGGAGTGCGCAGCATGATCGGCGTCGGCCCGCGCTGCGGAGCACGACCAGTCGTGACGGAGTGCGCAGCATGATCGGCGTCGGCCCGCGGCTGCGGAGCACGACCAGTCGTGACGGAGTGCGCAGCATGATCGGCGTCGGCCCGCGCTGCGGAGCACGACCAGTCGTGACGGAGTGCGCAGCATGATCGGCGTCGGCCCGCGCTGCGGAGCACGACCAGTTGTGACGGAGTGCGCAGCATGATCGGCGTCAGCCCGCGCTGCGGAGCACGACCAGTTGTGACGGAGTGCGCAGCGTGACGACGTGGCACGACGAGGGGGCGTTGTTCGGGATCGAGGTGGCGATCGACGGATGGCTCGAGGGCTTCCGGACGACGAACCCGTCGATCCTGGCCATCGACCACAACGAGCCCGGCGAGCCCGAGCGGCGGTGGTACGTGCGCATGCAGGGCGACGACAAGGACTTCATCACCCTGTGGCTCACGCTCGGTCAGCGGACGCTGCGCTACGAGACCTACGTGATGCCGGCACCGGAGGAGCACCACCAGGAGTTCTACGAGCACCTCTTGCGTCGCAACGACAAGCACCAGGGCGTCTACTTCTCGATCGGTGCCGAAGACGCCGTGTACCTGCGCGGCGAACTGCCGCTCGAGGCGCTGACCGAGGCCGAGCTCGATCGGGTGATCGGCACGGTCTGGGCCCAGGTCGAGCACTGCTTCCGACCCTTGCTGCGCATCGGCTTCGCCAGCCGTTTCGGCGCCTGACGCGTTGGCGGCCGGCCCTGCCTGCGCCACCCCTGATCGAGCGAGCCGCGTGCGTCGTGAATCCCGCCCCGTCCTACACTTCGCCGCCGGGGCCGGGCCGTCGGCACCGGTCGGCAGCGGAGGAGTGACACCGGCGTGACGCGCGTGCTCGTCGTCGAGGTGGGAGATGGACTGTGGGGCGCCCAGCGCTACCTGCTCCGCCTCGCCCCGCTGCTCGCGGAACGCGACGTGGCGGGACTCCTGGCCGCGCCTGAGGAGACGGCCACCGCGCAGGCCTGGCAGACCGCAGGTTTCCCGCTCGTCCCGTTCGCCAGTCCGCTGGATCGTTCGATCCGATCCGCGGCAGGCAGGATCCGACCCGTCCCACTCGTCCGTGAGCTCATCCGCACCGTCGGTCATGGCGTTCGGCTGGCACGCGTTGCCCGGCGCGAGGAGATCGAGGTGATCCATGGCAACTCGCACTGGAACCATCTCGACGCCGCGATCGCCGGAGTGCTGTGCGGCCGCCCGGCCATCCTCCACCTGCACGAAGAGGTCGATCCGGGCGCGTCGGCGGTGCTCCGGGGGATTGCAGTGCGCCTCGCCACCCAATCGATCGCCGTCAGCGATGCGGTTGCTCGGCAGTTGCCCGCGTGGGCCGGGTCGCGCGTGGTGGCCGTGCGCAACGGGGTCGACATCGATCGCTTCACCCCCGGGTCCGCCGACCCGAACGTCCGCGCCCAGTTGACCCCGACGCCCACGGAGCCAGTTGCGCTCGTGATGAGCCGGCTCGATCCCAAGAAGGGCGTCGACGCTGCGATCCGCGCGGTGGCCGCAGCCAACGCGATGGGCGGCGTGCCCGTGCACCTCGCCATTGCCGGATCCGGCAGTCTCGACAAGGCCCACCAGGAGTCGCTCCGCACGTTGGCCGACGAGCGGCTCGGCGACCGGGTCCGGTTCCTCGGTGCCCGTGACGATGTGGTCGAGCTCCTGCGGGCCAGCGATCTGCTCATCATCGCCAGCCGGTTGGAGGGACTCCCGTTGTCGTTGCTCGAGGCGCAGGCGTGTGGCGTCCCGGCCGTCGCCTTTCCGACGGCCGGGATTCCCGAGGTGCTCGTCGACGGTCGCAACGGTTGGCTCCTGTCGGGACCCGACGAGCACGAACTGGCTGTCGCCATCCGCGCCCTCGGCGACGACCCAGCCCGGCGAGCCGAGTTGGGAGCCAACGCTCGCTGGGATGCCGTCGCCCACAGCAGCCTCGCCGGCCAGGCCGACCGTGTCGCCTGGATCACCCGCAGCGTGGTGGAGTCCGGTGCGGGGCGGCGGCGGGTCCGTTCGTTGCTACGCCGACGACCGCTCGCGCTCGACTGATGCCTCACGCTCGACGTTGCCGGTGGGCCCCGCCCCCGGCACACATCAGGGGGTCGAGTGTGGGTGTTCGGCGCGACGCTTGGGGAAGTTGGTCGTCGACATCCCACACCCGACGGTGCAGCCCCCGACGCCAGAGCCCCGAGCTGGCCGAGCGACGGGCGACTACCGTCTCGCCTCATGACGACTTCGGTGCCGTTCCGGCTCGTGATCATCGGTGGCGGCAACATGGGCGAAGCCTTGCTGTCGGGCCTCCTCGACGCGGGCTGGGCCCCGGCCGACGAGTTGGCCGTCGTCGAGCTGCTCCCAGCGCGCCGCCACCAGCTCACCGAGCGCTACCCGGGCGTTGCCGTCGTGGAAGTGATCCCGAGCGCCCGCGCGGCATTGGTCGCCGTGAAACCGGGCGACGTCGCCAACGCCGTCGCGGCGGCTTCGCACGCAGGGGTGACGCGTGTCCTCTCGATCGCCGCCGGGGTCACCATCGCTCAGCTCGAACACGCCGCCGGGCCGGGTGTCGCGGTCGTTCGGGCGATGCCCAACACGCCCGCGATGGTGCGCGCCGGTGCGGCCGCGATCGCCGCTGGGACTGCGGCCACCGACGACGACCTCGCCTGGGCAGAGGTGATCCTCGGCTCGGTGGGCACCGTCGTACGGCTACCCGAGCAGCTGCTCGACGCCGTCACCGGCCTGGCCGGCTCGGGCCCCGCCTACCTCATGCTCATCGCCGAGGCGCTCATCGACGCCGGGGTGCTCGTGGGCTTGCCCCGAGCCGTTGCCCGGGCGCTGACGACCCAGCTCCTGGTGGGCTCGGCTCGGCTGTTGGCCGAGACTGGTGAGCTCCCCGAGGTGCTCCGGGCCAACGTGACCTCACCGGCCGGTACGACTGCTGCCGGTCTCCGCGCGCTCGAGCGTCACGGAGTGCGCGCGGCCGTGCTCGATGCGGTGTCGGCTGCCACGGAGAGAAGTCGGGAACTGGCCGATCCACACGCATAGCAGTCCAGTCGGCTGTCTCATCAAGATTTCCCTGAACTCACTCTTTTCTCGCTGGTGTCATGTGCCCTACTGTGAGCCGTAGGTCACCAACGACCGACCGGCTCGCTCAGTGCCGGTGGACGCGCCCTTCGGGGCTGCGCCGAGAGGGCCGGTGCCATCGGGGGGTTGGCATCGGCCCTCATCGCGTCCCGGCGAGACCCCGCCCAGCGACCTCGTCGCCGGTAGCGTCGCCCGCGTGGGTCGCCGCTACGACACGGTCTCGTTCCTCTCCGACTACGGCACCGCCGACGAGTACGTCGGCGTCGTCAAGGCGGTGTTGCGCGACTTGGCACCTCACGTCAGCGTCGTCGATCTCACCCACGGCATCGAGCCCTACGACGTTCGGGCCGGTTCGCTCGCGCTGGTCCGGGCGATCGGCTACGTCCCCGCGGGGGTCGTACTGGCCACCGTCGACCCGGGGGCCGGCACCGCTCGGCGGGCCATCGCGGTCGAGGTCGCTGGCGGCGACGGAGTGTTCATCGGTCCCGACAACGGCTTGCTGGCACCGGCCATCGCAGTGGTCGGCGGCGCCGAGCGGGCCGTGTTGCTCACGGCCACGGAGTATCAGCTCGATGGCCCCGGCGTCACCTCGACGGGTCGCGACGTGTTCGCCCCCGCCGCGGCCCATGTCAGCAACGGCGTCGATCTCGCCGAGCTGGGCGAGCTGATCGACCCCGCGCTGCTCCTGCCGTCGGTGATCCCGCTGCCCCGCCACGAGCGCGGGGTGCTCGTGACCGAGGTGCTGTGGACCGATCGCTTCGGCAATGCCCAACTCAACGTCGGCCCCGAAGATTTTGCCGCGGCGTGGGGGCACGAGTGGACCCGCCCCGGCGAAGCACGCATCCGGGTGGTGGTCGGCGACGATGTGCGCGCCGCGACGCTGACGGGTGCCTTCGGTGAGCTCGTGACCGGTTCCCTCGGGCTGCTGCTCGATGGCGCCGGGATGTACAGCCTGGTGATGGATCGCGCCTCGGCCGCCGCCGAGCTGCGCATCGGTGTGACCGATCAGGTCACCCTCGAGCCCCTCGGAGTGGAGGCGCCGACCCCGCGGGCCGCCGTCGACACGCCGGTGACGCTGCGCCCGAGCCGCTGAAGGGGCCGCCCACGTCGCTCGGTAAGGTGAGACGGTGCGCCCCGCCACCACGCTCACCGTTGCCCTGCTGCTCGGCGCCATCCTCGCGGCGGGCATCGTGAGCCTGCTCCAATCCCGCTGATCGACCTCTCGGCCCCGAGGTGGGTGGGACTAGGGTTCGAGCCGGACCAGGGGGGCCCATCGTGAACCTCGCGAACGTGATCGAAGAGCATCCGCACGAAGGCGTCGCGGTCATGAGCCAGGGCCGTCCGCTCACGTACGGGGCCCTGCGATCCGAGGTGGCCGCACTCCGAGGTGCCCTCGTGGGCCTGGGTGTCGGGGTCGGCGATCGGGTGGTCATCTGTTGCGGCAACGGTCCCGGCTTCGTGGTCGGCTACCTCGCCATCTTGGGCGTGGGCGCCGTCGCGGTTCCCCTCAACCCCACCAGCCCTGGGCCGGAGCTCGCTGCCCAGATCGCGGCCGTCGAGCCCTGTGTCGCGCTGGTGGGTCCCGCCGCCGCATCGGGTTGGAACCACATGGCGCCCGGCGAGATGCCCTCCATCCGGACGGTCATCGCGATCGACGGCGCCTCGGTGCCGGGCGCTGTCGACGGCGATGCGCTCCGCTCCCACGATCCCGCTCCGGCTGTCGAGGTGGGCGCCGACGACCTCGCCGTGCTGGCGTTCACGAGTGGCACGGCCGGAGCCCCCCGTGCCGCGATGCTGACCCACGGCAACCTGCTCGCCAACATCGCCCAGACCCGGGGGAACTCCGAGGGAATCGTGCCCGGAGACGTGGTGTATTGCGTCCTGCCGTTGCACCACATCTTCGGGCTCAACGTGGTGCTCGGCATCGGGCTGACGGTGGGCGCCACCATCGTGATCGTGCAGCGGTTCGATCCGCTCACCGCGATCGACACGATCCGCGAACGAGGTGTCACCGTGCTCCCGGGCGCGCCACCGATGTGGGTGGCCTGGGCCGGGCTCGATGCACCCGCCGACTCCTTCGCCGGTGTCCGCCTCGCGCTCAGTGGCGCCGCCAAGTTGCCCGAAGAGACCTGGCACGCGATGAAGGATCGATTCGGTCTCGTCATCAGTGAGGGCTACGGCCTCACCGAGGCCAGTCCATCGGTCACCGGGTCAGCCGGGCTGACCCCTCGCGTCGGTTCGATCGGAAAGGTGTTCGCCGGGATCGACGTCCGCCTGGTCGACGAGAGCGGCGACGACGTGCTCGCCGGCGACCCGGGAGAGCTGTGGGTGCACGGTCCGAACGTGTTCCATGGCTACTGGCACGACGAGGAGGCCACCGCCCGCGCCCTCACCCGCGACGGCTGGTTGCGAACCGGCGACATCGCCATCACCGACGCCGACGGCTACCTGTACCTGGTCGACCGAGCGAAGGATCTCATCATCGTGTCGGGCTTCAACGTCTATCCGGCCGAAGTGGAAGAGGTCCTGCTCGAGCACCCGGGGGTCCTGGAGGTCGCGGTGGTCGGGGTTCCCCACCCGCACCACGGCGAGGCGATCCGCGCCTACGTCGTAGCCGAGGCCGATGCCCGGCTCGACGAAGATCAGCTCATCGAGCACTGCGGCGAGTACCTGGCGCGCTACAAGTGCCCCTCCAAGGTGCTGTTCGTCGCCGAGTTGCCTCGCGGTCTGACGGGCAAACTGCTGCGCAGGGAACTCCAGGCCGAACGCGGCTGATGCCCGGGAGTCGCCGAGCGGTGACCCGCCTCCGAATCGGCCGGTGCGACGCATGGCCGACGACGGGGCCTGATGCTGACTTCGTGAACACGTGCACGAGTGCGTAGCCTGGAGCGTGATGCCGGACTCTCGCGCCATTCCTCCCCGCCCGGCCGCGCCTCGCGGCGAGCGTGGCCGGCGCAAGATCCCCGAGGCGACCGTTGCCCGGCTCCCGATCTACCTGCGCCTCCTCGTGGAACAGGGCGACGAGACCGTCGATCACATCTCGTCGGACCGCCTGGCCGAACTCGCCGGGGTCAATGCCGCCAAGGTCCGCAAGGACCTGTCGTACCTCGGTTCCTACGGCACCAGGGGCGTGGGCTACGAGGTGTCGTACCTCGTGTACCAGATCCGCCGGGAGCTCGGACTCACCCACGACTGGCCCGTCGTCATCGTCGGCGCCGGCAACCTGGGCCAGGCGCTCGCCGGGTACGGCGGCTTCGGCGACCGGGGTTTCCCGGTGGCCGGCCTGGTCGATGTCGATCCGGCGAAGGTCGGATCGGTCATCGGGGGCACCCGGGTCCGCCACCTCGACGAGCTCCCCCAGATCGTGCAGGCCAAGAAGATCTCGATCGGGGTCGTCGCCACCCCCGGCCACGCCGCCCAGGACGCCGCCGACCGTCTCGTGCGGGCCGGCGTCACCTCGATCCTCAACTTCGCCCCTGCGGTGATCTCGGTGCCCCGCTCGGTCAGTGTTCGCAAGGTCGACCTCGCCGTCGAGCTCCAGATCCTGAGCTACTACGAGCAGCGTCGCAGCGGCTCCGCCCTGTCCGTCGTCCCCGCCGCCGGCGGGAACGCTTCCGCCTGACGGTCAAGGGCCATGTCGATCGTCGTCATCGGGGTCAACCACCGCACCAGCCCCATCGAGGTGCTCGAACGGGTGGCGTTGCCACGCGAGGCGCTGGCCAAGGTGGTCCACGATCTGCGCGTCCGCGAGAACATCCGCGAAGTCGTGGTGTTGTCCACGTGCAACCGCATCGAGGTGTACGCGGTCGCGGAGCGCTTCCACGGCGCCTACGCCGACATCCGCGACTTCTTCTGCGAGCTCGGCGGGCTCCATCCCGACGACCTGCACCCGCACCTCTACAGCCAGCACGACGACGCCGCGATCAGCCACTTGTTCGAGGTCGCGGCAGGGCTCGATTCAGCCGTGCTCGGCGAACACGAGATCCTCGGTCAGGTCCGTGGGGCATGGGAGCTGGCCCAGGCCGAGGGTGGCGCGGCCGCAAGTCTCAATCTGCTGTTCCGCCACGCACTCGAGGTCGGCAAGCGGGCTCGCACCGAAACGGCCATCTCTCGGGCCACGGCCTCGGTGTCGCATGCCGCGGTCGAGATGGCGACCGAACACCTCGGCGGGCTCGAGGGGCGTCGCGTCCTCGTCGTCGGCGCAGGCGAGATGAGCGAGGCGATGGCCGTCGGGCTCGCAGCCTCCGGCATCGGCGAGATCGCCGTCGCCAACCGCACCGCCGATCGAGCGGTCGCGCTGGCGGCGCGAGTCGGGGGTCGGGTCGCTCCGTTCGCCGATCTCGGCCGAGCCATCGCCGAGGCTGATCTCGTGCTCACCTCCACCGGCGCGGGCACCACGCTGATCGACTTCGAGACCGTCGCGGAGGCGCAGCGGTCGAGGCCCGGTCGGCCGTTGCTGATCGTCGACATCGCGGTGCCGCGCGACGTCGATCCCGCCGTCGAATCACTCCCCGACGTCACCCGGCTCGACCTCGACGACGTGCGAGCGTGGGCGGCACGAGGCGTGGAGCTGCGCGCCGGCGAGGCCGCCAAAGTGCGGGTGATCGTCGCCGACGAAGTCGAGCGCTATCTCATGGAGGCCACGGCCCGCCAGGCGGCGCCGCTCGTCGCCCAGCTGCGTGAACGGGTCGAATCGGTGCGCGCCGGCGAGTTGGAGCGCCACGCCCGCAAGCTGGCCGCGCTCACCCCGGAACAACGCGAGGCCGTTGATCAACTCACGCGCGGCATCGTCGCCAAGCTGCTCCATGAGCCGTCGGTCCGCTTGAAGCACGACGCCGGAACCCCTCGCGGCGAACGCAACGCAGCCGCGGTCCGCGATCTGTTCGGTCTCACGTGACCCCGCTGCGCATCGCGACCCGCGCGAGTGCGCAGGCCAGGACCCAGACCGAGGTGGTCGCCGAGCAACTGCGCCGCACCCACCCCGGGCTCGCGGTCGAACTGGTCTTCGTCGAGACCACCGGCGATCTCCAGCGTGACGTGCCGCTGCACGAGATCGGCGGGCAGGGCGTGTTCGTGCGCGAGGTGCAGCGCGCCGTGCTCGACGGCCGAGCCGACCTCGCGGTGCACTCGGCCAAGGACCTTCCCTCGATCACGGCCGCCGGCCTCCTGCTCGCTGCGGTGACCGAGCGGCGCGATCCGCGCGATGCGCTCATCGGTGGATCGCTCCTCGAGCTCGAGGTCGGCGCGACCATCGCCACTGGTTCGGTCCGCCGGCGCGCCCAGCTGCAGGTGCTGCGCCCCGACTTCCGGTTCGTCGAGTTGCGCGGCAACATCCCGACCCGCCTGCGGAAGGTGCCCGAAGGGGGTGCCATCGTGATGGCCGTCGCGGCACTCCAGGTACTCGGACTCACCGACACCGTCGCCCACGATGTGCTCGATCCGGTGCTGATGGTGCCCCAGGTCGCCCAGGGCGCGGTCGCGGTCGAGTGTCGAGCCGATGACGCCCTCTCGATCGCCCGGTGCGCAGCGATCGAACACGCGCCCAGCCGTCGCGATGTTGATGTCGAGCGCGCCTTTCTGGCCGAGCTCGGCGGCGGGTGCACGTTGCCGGTCGGTGCCCACGTGATGGCCGATCCCGAGACCGGTGCGCGATCACTCGGCGTGTTCCTCGGGCTCGGCGACGAGCCTCGCCGGTGGTGGGAGCCGCTCGCGGGCGACGAGCTCGCGGTGGCTGCTGCTGCGGCGCGGCCCTACGCGGCGCGATGACCCGTCGCGACCCATGACGATGCCGCTCGCCGGGCGCCGCGTCGTGGTGACGCGAGCATCGGAACAGGCCGGCGAGTTGACCGGACTGCTCACCGCGGTGGGCGCCCACGTGATCGAGCTCCCGTTGATCGCCACATTCGATGCGAGCGACGGCGGCGCGGCGCTACGCGCCGGACTCGCCCGCCACCCCGACTGGGTGGTGGTCACCTCGCCGAACGGGGCGCGTCGGGTCGCCGCTGCGCTGGCGGCCGAGCCGGCCCGGTCGGTCGGTGACCGGCCGATGCGCTTCGCGGCCATCGGTCGCGCCACGGAGGCCGCGCTCGGCCGGCCCGCCGATCTGGTCCCGGTGCGTCAGGTGGCCGAGGGGCTGCTCGCCGAGTTCCCCGCCGGCCCCGGCCGCGTCCTGCTCGCCCAGGGCGACCGGGCCCGCCCCGTGCTCGCGGAGGGGCTGCGGGCGGCGGGACTCGAGGTCGATCGCGTCGTGGCGTATCGGACCGTGACCGTGGCACCCGAGGCTGGGGTCCTCGCCGAGGTGGCGGCGGCCGACGCGATCACTTTCGCCTCGGGCTCGGCGGTGCGGTCGTTCGTGGCCGCCGTCGGCGCGGCTGCCACCCGCCCGCCGCTCGTGGTGAGCATCGGCCCGATCACCACTGCCGTGGCCGAGGAGCTCGGCATCGGTGTCGATCACACGGCTGTCGACCACACGTTGCCCGGCCTCGTCGCAGCCGTCGTTGACGCTCTGGGGGGCGGCGCTTGGCCCGAGGACGGACGAGGAGGCCGGGTCAACGAGTAGGGTCGTTTCGCTCGTCGGGACGCGCAACATGGTGTGGCGGGAACCGGCGGTCCCAGTCCGCATGTCACACCGTTCCTCGCGCTTGCTCATCTCGGGTCTTGCCACCGCCCTGGTCGTCGCGGGCTTCCTCGCGGGCGGTCTGCCGGTGGTCGCGGGGCCGAACGACAGCCCGCCGACCCAGGTCGTCGACACCTCCGGCGAGGAGCCGGTCGTCTCGGGCGACGGCCGCCGCGTCGCGTACGTCGCCGCCTCCGCAGTGATGCGCACCGACGACGACCGCAGGATCCCGTCGGTGTGGTTGCTCGATCGGGCGACGGGTGAGCGGCGGGAGCTCACCACGCCGATCGACGGTGTCAGGGCCGGCGCGAGCGTTCATCCGGTCCTGAGTGGCGACGGCTGCACCGTGGTGGTGGTCACCCAGATGGCCTTCGATCTGTTCCGCGACAACGATCACGGAGAACGATGGGACATCTACCGCACGATCCTCCCCGGATGTGCCGGAGCGTTCGAACCCGGAGAGTGGGAGCTCGTCTCCTCGACCGACGGCACCGACCCGCTCGCCACCGACCTCGTCGACCGTTCGTCGCGCCCGACCGTGAACGCGAGCGGCGAGATCGTCGCCTACACCACTCGCCTCGCGGCGGGCGACGGCGTGGTCGCGGCGTGGATGGTGCTGGCGCTGGTGGATCTCACCATCCCGATGGGTCAGCCCGGGCGTGTCTCGGTGGTTCCCGGGCTTCCGTCGGGTGGACCCACCTGGGCCGGCACGTTCGTCGGTCAGCGCGATCCGGTCCTCTCCTCCGACGGCCGGTATCTCGCCTACGTCAGCGACGCGCTGCCGACGGTGGTCACCGACGAATCCGGTTCCGAGGTGGTGACGACGGCCTGGACCGATCGGGTGATCGATGGTCAGCGCGGTCACCCAGATCGTGCGGTGGGATCGACGGCCCAGTGACGACGACGACGGTGAGTGGTTCCGTGTCGTTTCGGTCAATCCGGCCGGTGCTCCCGCCAACGGTTCGAGCCGTTCGCCCACCCTTGGTGCGGCGGGCGAGGTCGTGGCGTTCAGCTCGGTTGCCACCGACCTCGTCGATCCGCCTGCGGCTGTGGATGGGCAGCCTCCCGCGGACGTCCCCGATGCGCCTGGTGTCGAGCAGATCTTCCGCTCCGTGCGCGACGGGTTCCAGCGGCGCGTCGAGCTGGTCACCGGCACGGCCGCCGCACCTGGCAACGGGCCCAGCCGTGCGCCCGCGCTCGACGAGACAGGACGTCTGGTGGCCTTCGAGACCCGCGCCACGAACCTGCTCGCGCCCGCACCGCTGGAACAGGTGCTTCCCGGTGCCGGCGACATCATCCTTGCCGACACCGAGCTCGGGACGTTCCGCCGCCTCACCACTCGTCCCGATGGCCAGGCTGCGTCGTTCGGGTCGCGTGCGCCGTCGGTGTCGAAGACCGCACGGGTGATCGTGTACGACACGGTCGTGTCGGCCGAGCTCGGCCTCCCGATGCCGGGCGCCGAGCCGGCAGTGGCTCCGGAGCTCGACCCCGACACCGGGGTGCCCATCCCCGAGTGGCACGTGGTGGTGGCAGAGTTCCCGGCCGAGTTGGCGTCGTCGGATCTCGATCTCGGTACCGTCGAGGTGGGCGCGCCCTCCACGGAGTGGTTCACCACCATCGTGAACCAGGGCGACGGTGCCTTCGTCCCCGAGGTGATCACCACCTCGAACCCGGCGTTCGCAGTGAGCGGCGGCACATGCCAGCCCCGGGTGCCGTTGTTGCCGCAGGAGACCTGCACGGTCGAAGTGATCTTCACCCCCTCGATCGCTGGGCCGGCCAGCACCGAGGTCGTGGTCGCCGAACGAGGCTTCGATGCCTTGGCCGTCGCCGTGGCGGTCACCGCCAATGCCGGCACCCCGAGCATCGATGCGGCCCCGTCGGCCAATCAGCTCGGTGAGGCGCTGGTCGGATTGCAGGGCGCCCCGGCGACCATCACGATCACCAACCTCGGGGTCAGTGAGAGCTCGGTCTCGGCACTGACGCTGGCCGGATCGCACCCAGGAGATTTCCAGGTGGTCGCAGACGGGTGCACGGGCACGCCGCTCGCAGTTGGTGCGAGTTGCCAAGCCGTCGTCGTGCTCGCGCCCACCGAGGCGGGGGCCCGGTCGGCGAACCTCACCGCATACTCGGCGGATGGCGCAACGTCCGCTGTCGTCGTGGTCGGAACCGGGCGCTACACCCCGGTCGTCGGTATCCGCCAGCGAACCGTGGCGGCCGGCGGCAAGATCGACGTGGCCGGCTTGGGGTTCCCCGCCAACACCTTCGTATCGCTGGGGTTGGAGGCCGGCACCGAGACGCTGCTCGTGCTCACCGATGGTCGAGGTGAGCTGCGCACCCGGTTCTCCGTGCCACCGAGCCACGCGCCGGACGGGTTCCCCTCCTGGTGGTCGACCCCCTCGGCCGCCACGAACCGGTCCGTTCCAACGAGGTGTTGGTCACGGCGGCGAACCGAGGCGGCGGGGCCACGTCGCCCGCCCATCGCCACCCCTGAACGTTCGGGGTTCGATCAGGCGTCGACGAGCACGCCCACCAGCGTCATCGCCACCGCGCAGGCCGCGCCGGAGGGATCGCCGACCTGCTGGCAGCTCAGTTGCACGTTCACCGATTCACCCGCCGTGAACACGAACGGGTTCACCAGGTTGAACGGGAAGTCGGTGAAGTTCTCGAGTGCCACTTCGTAGAGCACAGTGGAGTTGCGCAGGAGCGTGAGCCGGCCGCTGTCGGCGTTCGGGTTCTGGATGAGCAGATCGCTCACGTGCAACACCTTGCCGGGCGGCACTGCATAGGTCTGGACCGTCTGCTGAGCCAGCGCGGCGGTCACGGCGAGGCGGGTGTCGAACGCCTCGCCCTCGCCCCCGGCCGCCGGGCGAACCCCCGCCGGTGCGACGGTGGACACAACTGCGGACGCGTTCGGGTCGACGATGGTGGTGGACGCTGCCGCCGCCTCCGTGACCGCCCGCCGAGCTGCGTCGTCGATCGCGGGATCGACGACTCCGAACCATCCGGCGGCGACGAGCCCCGCGGCGACCACCAGGGCGCTCAGTCGGCCGATCGTGCGTGCAGCGACGATCGGGGTCTGGAGCAAGGTTCCTGCGGTGACGGCCGATTGATGGCCCTCTTGGACCGCCGCGATCTCGAAGGGCAAGGATCGAGCGGTGCGCGCCCACCGGGCCCGGCGCGACTTGACCACCACGCGCGATGACGTGCTGTCGCCGGGATCGACTCCCATCGAGGGCGGATCGAACCGGCCCACCACCCGGTTGGCGGGATCGACGATCTGCACCCGGCAGCTGGCACGGGCGTTGCCCAGGTTCTCGAGGACGACGTCGAACTCCGCCTTGCGGCGGCCTCGCTGCACCGACTGGGCGAGGGCCAGCCGGCGGTCGTCGAACCCGAGCACGGTCACGGTGCCCTCGGCCACCGCGACGTCGTCGACCGAGTCGTGGGCGACGATGCGGATGACCAATGGCGAAGCGCCCGCCGGCACCGACCATCGGCGCGGCGGGCGCAGGGCGATCTGGACCTTGCCCTCCCCGCCCGGTGGCAGCGTGACCGACGGCGGGTCGATGATCGTCCACCCCTGCACCAACCCCGTGGCCAGCAACGAGAAGCTCTCCGGCGCGGCACCGGTGTTCCGCACGGTCAGGCCGACGAGCTCTTCCTCACCAGGAACGACCACTACCTCAGGGGTGGAGAGCTCTCCGGTCGCGGGCACTGCGTCACGGTAGCGGGTGGCTTTAGGATGCCTCGGACATGACTGCTCCGTTTCCTGCCCATCGCCCGCGGCGGTTGCGGGCCTCCGGCGCCATGCGGGAGCTCGTCGCCGAAACCCGTCTCGGCGTGAATGATCTCATCGCCCCGCTGTTCGTGCGGGAGGGCATCAGTGAGCCCCAGCCGATCCGGTCGCTTCCCGGCGTCGTCCAGCACACCCGCGAGAGCTTGCGCAAAGAGGTCGGCGAGCTCGCCGGGCTCGGCGTGAAGGCCGTCATCCTGTTCGGTGTACCGGCCACCAAGGACCCGATCGGGTCGGGGGCCTTCGATCCCGACGGCATCGTGCAGGTGGCGCTCGCCGACCTGCGAAGCGACCTCGGCGACTCGATGGTGCTGATGGCCGACCTGTGCGTCGATGAGTACACCGATCACGGCCACTGTGGCGTGCTCACTGCGGCCGGCGAGGTCGACAACGACGCCACCGTCGAGATCTACTGCCGAGCTGCGCTCGCCCAGGCCGCAGCCGGCGCTCACGTGGTGGCCCCTTCGGGGATGATGGACGGCCAGGTCGGTGCGCTCCGCGGCGCCCTCGACCGGGCCGGCCACCACGACACGGCGATCATGGCCTACTCGGCCAAGTACGCCTCGGCGCTCTACGGCCCGTTCCGCGACGCCGTCGATGTGCAGATCGCCGGGGGCGGGAACCGCAAGGGCTACCAGCAGGACTGGCGCAACGCCCGCGAGGCGCTCGTCGAAGTCGAAGCCGACATCGCCCAGGGCGCCGACATGGTGATGGTGAAGCCGGCGTTGGCCTACCTCGATGTGATCGCTGCAGTGCGAGCCATCAGCAACGTGCCGCTCGCGGCGTACCACGTGAGCGGGGAGTACGCGATGATCAAGGCGGCGGCGGCCAACGGCTGGATCGATCACGACGGTGTCGCCCTCGAACACCTCACCGCGATCAAACGGGCCGGCGCCGACCTGGTGCTCACCTACTTCGCCCGATGGTTCGCCGAGGGAGGCTTCTGATGCCGATCCCGTTCTGCGACTCCGAGCGATGCCCCGCCGCGGGCTGTGACCCGGTCGTCTGCACCGGTGCCGGGCTTCCCGACAACGCAGCGATGTTCGACCGTTCGTGCCGCGGCCATCCCGGGTGGCGTCAACTCCTCGATCCGGGCCTTTCAAGGCGGTGGGCGGATCCCCGTACGTGGTGGCCCGGGCCGAGGGCGCCGCACATCTGGGACGTCGAGGGTCGCCGCTATCACGACCTCGTGCAGAGCTACGGCGCCATCATCTTCGGCCACGCGCATCCGCAAGTCGTCGCCGCGGTCCGCACTGCAGCAGGCGACGGCACGAGCTACGGCGCGCCGACTCCTCGGGAGATGAAGCTCGCCGAAGCCATCCGTGAGCGGGTGCCGTCGTGCGAGCGGGTGCGCCTGATGAACTCCGGCACCGAAGCCACGATGACCGCGGTCCGTCTCGCCCGCGGCGTCACCGGACGCGATCGGGTGGTGAAGTTCGCCGGCAACTACCACGGCGCGGCCGATGTGCTGCTGGCCGCCAGCGGCAGTGGGGTCGCCACGCTCGGTCTGCCGGGAACGGCCGGTGTCCCGATGGGCGCCGTCGCCGACACGATGGTCGTGCCGTACAACCTGGTGCCTCACCTCGACGCCACCGTTGCCTGCGTCATCGTCGAACCGGTGGCCGCCAACATGGGCCTCGTCACCCCGCTCCCCGGATTCCTCGAAGGGCTGCGCGCCGAGTGCAGCCGGGTGGGAGCGTTGCTGATCTTCGACGAGGTGATCACCGGGTTCCGGCTCGGCCTGGGCGGCGCCCAGGCCCGCTTCGACGTGGTGCCCGACATCACGTGTTTCGGGAAGGTCATCGGTGGCGGACTTCCCATCGGCGCCATCGGCGCCAGCCAGGCGGTGATGGAGCATCTCTCGCCGCTGGGGCCGATCTTCCATGCCGGCACGCTCGTCGGGGAACCCGCTCGCCACTGCGGCCGGTCTCGCCGTGCTCGACGAGCTCACCGACGATCACTACGTCGAGCTGTTCGCCCGGGCCCGGCGGCTCGGCGCCGGGCTGCGCGACGCCCTCACCGCGGCGGGCGCCGAAGTCGAGGTGCCGGTCCTCGGGACGTTGGTGGGATTGCGGTTCGCCCGCCATCCGGCGACCGACTTCGCGACGGCCGAACAGACCGATGAAGCCGCCTATGCGGCCTTCTTCCACGAGTTGCTCGCCGCCGGTGTCGCCCTGGCGCCGGGAGCGTACGAAGTGTTGTTCCCGGGCTGGGCACACACCGACGAAGTGATCGACGAGATCGTCGCGGCGGCGTTCGTCGCGGCGGAACGGGTGGCCGGGCGGGCCGCAGCGGGATCGCCGGTCGGCTGACTCGATGCTGGCCGTCCACGCTGTCGATCTCTGGAAACAGTTCGAGACCAAGGTGGCCGTGGCCGGGGCGGACCTGACGGTTCCGACCGGCGCGTTCTACGGGATGGTCGGCCCCAACGGGGCGGGCAAGACCACCACGATCCGAATGCTCGTGGGGTTGCTGCGCCCCGACAACGGCTACGTCACCGTGGCTGGTATCCCGGTCTGGCCCGATCCTCGCGCCGCCAAGGAGGTGGTGGGGGTCTTGCCCGACGATCTCCGGCTGTTCGAGCGGCTCACCGGTGCCGAGCTGCTCACGTATCTCGGGCTGTTGCGGGGCTTCGATCGTTCGGTCGTCGATCGTCGCCGTACCGAGTTGCTCGACGTGCTCGGGTTGGGCGACGACGCCGGGGTGCTCGTGGCCGACTACTCCACCGGCATGCGCAAGAAGGTCGCCCTGGCCGCTGCCCTGCTCCACGCCCCCCGGGTGGTCTTCCTCGACGAACCGTTCGAATCGGTCGACCCGATCTCGGCCCGCACCATCACCGACGTGCTCGGCGACTACCGGCACCGAGGGGGCACCGTCGTGTTCTCGAGCCACGTGATGGACACCGTCGAGCGGCTGTGCGACCACGTTGCCATCGTCGCCGTCGGCCAAGTCGTTCGCTCCGGTCCGATCGATGAGGTGTGCGACGGCCGATCGCTCGAGGACGCGTTCATCGATGCCGTCGGCGCGCCGGTCGACCGGGCCGCCACGCTCGATTGGCTGGGCGACGGACAGGGGCCCTCCGGATGAGTTCGGCCCAGCCGGAGCTCGATGTGACCGACGCCGACGACGTGCGTCCCTCGGTCCTCTCGTCGAGGCGGGCTGCCTGGTTGGGGGGTGCGCTCCGGTGGCGACTCACCCGCAACCGGTTGCGCAAGGGCGGTGTCGTGCTGTTCGTGCTCACCCTGGCCGTGACCGGCCTGGCCGGCCTGGGCGGGTTCGCCATGCTCGCCGGCGCCCGCTTGTTCGACGACCCTGCCCGCCGAGCGGTTCTGCTCGTGGCCATGACCCTGCTCGTGCTCGGGTGGATCTTCGTGCCGCTCGTTGGCGGCGGCGCCGACGAGACCGTCGACCCAACCCGACTCGCCCTGCTCCCCCTACGCACCCGGCAGTTGCTCGCCGTGATCGCCGGTTCCGCCGCCACGGGCCCCGCGAGCCTCGCTGTGCTCGTGGCCCTGTGCGGCGTACCCATCGGGTATGCGCCCGGCTCGGTGGCCGGGGTGGTCGTGGTGGTCGCTGCAGTACCGGTGATGTTCGGTGTCGGGCTCGGCCTCGCTCGCTTGGTCGCGGCGGCGCTCGTTCGTACCCAGCGCAGCCGCAAAGGTCGTGATCTCGCCGTGCTGGTGTCCGGAGCCGCCGGTGTCACGCTCTGGTTCGCCAGTCAATCGATCGGCCCGCTGCTGGAGCAGGGCGACACCGACACCGGCGATGCGGTGCTCGATGTCTTTGCCTGGATGCCGTCGGGTTGGGCACCCCGAGGAGTGGTGGCGGCATCGGAGGGACGGGTCGCCGAAGGCGCGGCCTGGGTGCTCGCCGGCGCCGTCGTGGCGGTCGTCGCGTTGTGGGCGTGGGCCGCCGTCACCAAGCGGCTGCTCACTGCGCCGGAACGGACGATCGGCGCTCGGTCCGACGATTCGCGGCCCCCGCTCGGCCGCGCGGCCAATCCTCGGCGGGCGACGCTCGCCAAGGAGTACCGGATCACCACCAGATCGCCGGGCAAGCGGGTCCAGTTCCTGCTCGGCACGCTGATGGGGGTCGGGTTCGCGTTCATCCAGGCCACCGGTCTCGATGCCACCGCTGATCCAACGGTCGTGTTCTTCGGCTTGTGGGCGGCGCTGCTCTCGATCGGCGGCTCGTTCAACGTGATCGGGTTCGACAGTGCCTCGCTCTGGCTCGAAGTGGTCGCGGGTGGCCCCGATCGCCACCAGCTCTTCGCCCGCACCGCGGCGTGGGTCCCTCATCTGGTGATCCCGCCGATGCTCGGGGTGCTCGTCATCGCGACCTGGGCGGGGGAATGGGGGCTGGTGCCGGTCGCGCTCGCCCTGGCGGTCACCATCGCCCTCGCCGGGCTCGGCGTCGCTGCGGTGGTGTCGAGCGTGGCCCCGGTTCCCTACGCCGACAACGACAATCCGTTCTCGTGGCGGCAGGGAATGACCGGCAAGGGGTGCATCACCGCGATCTACGCCTTCGTCGGATTGGCGGCGGTGGCGGTGCTCGCCGCGCCCATCCTGCTCCCCGTGCTCATCGGCCCCGAGCGGTGGTGGGCCCTGCCCGTTGCGGTGCTCGGGATGTTCTGGGGAGCGGGCTGCTGGTCGTTCGGCGTGCGACTCGGTGCCCGCCGGCTCGCCGGTCGTGGTCCCGAACTGCTCGCCGAGCTCACCTCTCGCGCCCTCACCTGACTCCCCGCCCCCCTTCGGCCCCCGGCTGGAAGCAGGTGCAGCGGACGTTTGGACGCGGAACTGGTGAGCGCGTCGCGCCTTTCGCGTCCATCACGCCGGTGGACCGGCGGTCAGACGTGGGGGGTGAGGCGCACGATGGCGGCGGCGGCCTTGTAGGCCGCTTCGGCCGGACCGATCTCGTCGGGTCGGAGCAAGTTCGTCATGATCCGCAACACCCACTCCATCAGCGGCCGGCTGTGCATCCCGGCCCGGGTGAGCTCGCGCATCAACGCCGGGCGCCCGATCACCCGAGCGAACAGTCTTGCGACCTTGAAGTACTGCCCGAACTCCTCGTCGAGCAGGCGGGGGTAGCGCTGCAGGGCGAGCGGATCGTTCCCGGCGATCGCTTCGTGCAGGACGTCGGCCGCCAGCCGAGCGGTCTCGTAGGCGTAGTCGATGCCGTCGCCGTTGAACGGGTTCACCGAGCCGGCGGCGTCGCCGATCACGAGGTAGGTGGGCCCGACCTTGGGCCCCACCGAGCCCCCCATCGGGATCTTCCCCGCGGCGGGCTTCTGGGTCGGGGAGTCCGGTTCGATGCCCCAGCGTTCCCGGAGCGACTGGGCGTAGCCGTCGAGCAGATGCGTGGTGTTGACGCTCTTGAAATCCCGGAACGTCGAGAGCAGACCGACGCCTACGTTCACCGTGCCGTCACCCACCGGGAACGCCCAGCCGTAGCCGGGCATCGGGTTGCCGTTGCGATCGCGGAGATCGAGCGCGGACTCGATCCACGGATCGTCATGACGAGGACTCTCCCAATACGTGCGGATCGCGGTGCCGTACGGCCACTCCCGGGTCCGGAAGGTGCCCAGCGCCCGCCCGAACCGGCTGTTGGCCCCGTCGGCAACGATCGTGTACCGAGAGCGGATCTCGTGGGTGGACTCGCCCGAGGCGGCGCGCACGATCGCGCCGCGGACGAACCCGCGCTCGACGATCGGCTCGAGCGCCTCGTGGCCTTGGAGCAGCGTCGCCCCGGTGGCTTCGGCGTTGGCGGCCACGGCGGCATCGAGGTCGCGGCGGCGCACGACGAAGCCGTGATCGGGGTACGACGGATGCCGGGGCCAGGGAAGCTCCATCTCACGCCCGAGCCCCGTGACCCGCAGGCCCTGCGAACGATGATGGCCGAGCAGCTCGGTAGCCAACCCCATGTCGGTGAGTTCCTTCACCGCACGCGGGGTGAGGGCATCGCCGCACGTTTTGTCGCGTGGGAACGACCTGCGCTCGACGATCGTGACGTCGTGGCCGTGGCGAGCCAGCCAGTACCCGGCGGCCGCGCCCGCGGGTCCACCTCCGACGATCAGGACTTCGGTCGTGCGCGCGGCCACGCCTGAGTGTGACGCCATCAAGCGCCGATGGCCAAGTAGATGCCCGAGTAGATGCCCGAGTCGGTGGCCGGGTGAACGGCCGGATGCTCAGCCTTCGGCGGGCACGAGAGCGGGGCGAGGATCGGTGCCGACACCTTCGAGGGTGTCGAACGTCTCGCCTTCCTCGAGGGCGAGGAACATCTCGGCCTCGGGGGAGCACCACTTCTCGAACTCCTCGGCCTGGTCGCCGGCCGGGTCGGCGCCGCCGATCTCGAACCGCTCGTGGCACACTGCGCCGAGGATCTCGGCTCGGTGAGCGCACCGCCGTACTTCTCGCCCTGCTGGGGCATGTAGGCGCCCTTGCCCCAACCCGGCTCGTGGGCGCCGCCCGGGCGATCAGGGTCGCCGTAGATCGGCAGGCCGGCCAACTCGAAGGCCTGGCTGCCGGTGTACACCATGTTGAGCTGGTCCTCGATGTTCGGGAAGGTGAGCAGCACCTCGCCGTTGTTCAGTGGCCGCCCGGCTCCACCAGCGCCCGTGGCGCCGTGGCAGGTGGAACAGCTCGCGTAGACCTCGGCGCCGATGCCCATCGGGCCCTCGACGACTTCGGTCGAGGGGGTGAGGCCGCGGACGTACAGGAACCCCCAGACGGGGAGCAGGCTCAAGGCGCCCATGGCCCAGAACGGCATCTTGCGGCGCGTTTGGGCGGCCTGCACGTAGGCGGGTACCGGCTTCGGGGGAGGGGCCGCCTGGGGCGCCGGGGCGGGAGCGGCCGCCGGCTTGGCCGGGGTGGCGGCCACGGGCGCCGGGGTGCTGGAAGTCGATGCACCGCCGGCCGCGCCGCCCTCGGTGGGCAGGCCCGCAGCCTCGCGGCGCTCACGGGAGCGCTTGAGCAGGTGCTCGGGGATCTCGGTCACGGCGCAACACTAGAGGGACCACTCACCGCGACGGCAATCAACCCGGCACAACGGCCGCTGTCGCAGCAGACGGCGGTTTGGCCCGCGACCGGGCGTCTTCACGCCAGAGGCGGGCCGATGGACATCGGTCACTTCGATCAGCTGACCGTGACGTCCGCAGAGCGAGGTGGTAGACACGCTCTCGGTGCCGGATCTCTTCGACCCCACCAGTACGGACTGGCTCCTTGCGGGGGGCCCACGGCTAAGGTTCGTGCGCGGTTTCACGAACCCCGGCCGCACCACGTCCCTGGCCCGCTCCCGGGCAGGTCAGGGAGCCGACGAGCAGACCCCAACCCAGGTGAGCAGGTATCGATGAGCACGAGAACGACGGCGACGGTGCACGACCTCACCGGCGTCTGCTCGACCCCGGAGGAGTTGTCATGCAGGCCTTCGTGATCTCCTTCGTCATCACCACCGCCTTGACCTTCGCCGCCATCCCGTACGGCAAGCGCCGCCCGGTGGGCAAGCCCCTCACCTGGGGCGAGGCGATGGCGGCGGCCACCTACGTGTTCTTCGTCATGTTCCTGGCCTACGGCGTCGTGCCCCACCAGTGGCTCACCCACGTCCAGAACGAGCTCGGCTGGCGCGCCGACAAGATCCTGTCACGGCCTCGGCGACATCTTCAAGTCCCAGGCCCGCGGCGGCTCGTTCCCGTTCGACATCAACTACCTGCAGATCGGCGACATCCTCGTCCTCGGCATCTACGGCTTCTTCGTCGGCCTGCAGATCTGCATGTGGTCGCTGGTGGCAGAAGCGCGGCACGCCAAGAGTCGACCGAGGTCGAGACCTCGACCTACGGCCGGCCCCTGGTGAAGAAGGCCTGAGCCGATGGCCAAGACCGATGCCAACCCGCCGATGCCCGAGTGGTCGACCGAGTACCAACTCGTCGAAGTCGACGCCGACTACCTGACCAAGGCGGTCAAGCCGAAGCAGTTCATCCACATCGACCAGTCCGAGTGCATCATGTGCGAGGGCTGTGTCGACATCTGCCCGTGGAAGTGCATCCACATGGTCGACCCCAGCCGCGGTCGCCGAGGCGGATCGAACACCGAGCAGCCGGGCAGTGATCCGTCCGACAACGTGATCTTCATCATCGACGACGACGTCTGCACCCGATGCGCCCTGTGCGTCGACCGTTGCCCGACGGGCGTCATCATCCTGGGGAAGGCCGGCGCTCCCGCGAACACCGGCGACTACCACCAGCGCACCAACAACCACGGCTATGCCTACGGCATGAGACTCTGAGGACGTAACCACCCGTGGCAAAGATCATCGACGACAAGCCCCGCCCCACCGCGAAGGAGCGTCTGGCCAGACGACCGTGAGCTCGGTGCAGGGCAGCCAGGCGTGGAGCTCCATCTTCCGGCCGGGATCCATCTTCCGGAAGGGCTACACCGACAGCCCGCGAAACCGGTCCTACGTGATCATGAACTCGGTGCTGTACCACCTGCACCCGGTGAAGGTGAAGCGTCACGCGGTCAAGGTGAGCTACACCCTGTGCCTCGGTGGGCTGAGCTTCTTCCTGTTCATCCTGCTCACCGTCACCGGCATCTTCTTGATGTTCTTCTACCGGCCGACCACCGCCCAGGCCTGGCAGGACATCCAGTACCTGCAGACCTCGGTCACGTTCGGGCTGCTGGTGCGAAACATGCACCGGTGGGGGGCCCACCTCATGGTGCTCTCGGTGTTCCTGCACATGGCCCGCGTCTTCTACCACGGCGCCTACAAGCCGCCCCGCGAGTTCAACTGGGTCATCGGCGTGGTGCTGCTGATGCTCACCCTGCTGCTCTCGTTCACCGGCTACCTGCTGCCGTGGGACCAGCTGGCCCTGTGGGCCGTCACCGTGGGCACCAACATGATGGGCTACTCGCCGGTCGTCGGGACCCAGGTTCGCTTCGTGCTCCTCGGCGGTGTCGAGATCGGCTCGGAGACGTTGCTTCGTTGGTACGTGCTGCACGTCCTGATGCTCCCGTTCGTGATCGTCATCTTCATGGCGATCCACTTCTGGCGGGTGCGCAAGGACGGCGGCATCTCGGGTCCCGTTGTGATCGGAGGGTGAACGCACGATGACCGAGATCCCCGAACACCTGCGCAAGCGCGCCGAGGCCGCCCGCGCCAAGGCAGCCGAAGAGGCACGCTGCCGCGGCCCAGCGGCTGGCGCCGAGGCGGCCGCCGCCGGCCGACCCGCGCATCCCCGCCCATCTGCTCGAGCGCAGCAAGGCCGCCAAGGCCAAGGCCGGCCGGTGCCGAAGACAGCCCCTGCCGGTGGCGGCGGTGTCGCCGTCGCCGAGAAGGTCGCCTCGGTCGTGGCCGCCGCACCGGCCGGCGGCGGCGTCCCGGTCGGGGCGGGCCCGGGTGGTCACACCCAGCGCCTGCTGACCGTCGTCAAGTCCGGCTCGATCCAAGACGTCAAGGCGGCGCCCGATCGACAAGGTCCACACCTGGCCCCACCTGTTGGCGGTCGAGTTCGTCGCCGCCCTGGCGTGCACGGCGTTCGTCACGCTGTTCTCGATCTTCGTCAACGCGCCGCTGCTGCAGCTGGCCAACATCAACCAGACGCCGAACCCGTCGAAGGCCCCGTGGTACTTCCTCGGTCTGCAGGAACTGCTCACGATGTTCCACCCGATGGTCGCCGGTGTGACCATCCCGGGCATCGGCCTGGTCGCGCTGATCCTGGCGCCGTACACCGACCGCAACCCGTCGAACAAGCCCGAGGATCGCAAGTTCGCGATCTCGATCATGACCGTGCACCTCATGTTCTGGGCCGTGCTCGTGATCATCGGGACGTTCTTCCGTGGCCCCGGCTTCAACTTCACGCTCCCGTGGCGTGACGGCCTCTTCATGGATCTGTGAGGTGACTGAGCATGAGTTCTGGAGCAATCATCGCCATCGGCATCGCGGCCGTCGTCGTGCTCGCGCGCCGTGCTGTTCCTCACCGCCGCCCGCAAGGCCGATGTGCGCGGCGCCGGCGCGCTCGAGCCGGGAGACCCGCAAGCGCGACAAGGCGGCCTCAGCCGCTCGATCGGCGTCGACCACCGGCGCCGAGGTCGAGCGGCCGCCGCCGATCCAACGGTCGGCGCCGCCCTGGCCAAGCCGGCCGGACTGCCGCCCGTGCCGTGGATCGCACCCGACCCCGAGGTCATCGGCGTCAACCGCCGTCAGTTCTTCAACCGCACCCTCGTCACGCATGATGTCGGTCGTCGCTCGGCACGTTCGGGCTGGCCTGCATCGCCTTCCTCTACCCCAAGCAGGGTGGTGGCTTCGGCTCGAAGGTCAACGCCGGCAAGCTCGACGACATCATCCAGGGCATCCGCGGCGCCAGCGGCTTCTTCTACCTCCCCGAGGCCCGCACCTGGGTCACCGAGTACCCGCGCCGACTCCATCGCCAAGGCCGAGGCGGTCTACTCCGGTGCCGGTGCTCGACCGGCATGAAGGCCGGCATCGTCGCCCTCTACCAGAAGTGCCCCCACCTCGGTTGCCGCGTGCCCGAGTGCGCCAGCTCGCAGTGGTTCGAGTGCCCGTGCCACGGCTCGCAGTACAACCGGGTCGGTGAGAAGAAGGGCGGCCCGGCGCCGCGCGGCATGGACCGCTTCGGTGTCACCGTCACCAACGGCAACGTCGTCATCGACACCGCAGTCGGTCGTCCAGGGCCCGGCGATCGGCGTGAACACCACCGGCCAAGAGGCCGAAGGTCCGCACTGCATCGGCGGCGGAGGATCGACACTGATGGTCGCGCTCGCAACCGACCAACTTCGCGTGGATCATCCTCATCGTCACTGGTGCTCGGCTGGCTCGTCTACGCCGGCGTTCAACGTCCGCGCCGGGCGCAGCCGAGATCGGCTCCGAGATCGAGCTGGCCGCCAACCGCAAGCAGTACTACGACGACGAGACGCTCGAGGGCCCGAAGCTCGAGCGCACCCAGCTGCTCGCCGTGCTGTTGCCTCGGCGTGATCGCCCTCTCGCTCCCGCTCTACTGGCTGTTCGAGCCCCAACGCCAGGCCAACGCCACCGACGGCTGCGACGAGCGGCTGCGCCGACTGGGGGGCCGAGCTGTTCGACACCACGGCCAACGGCGGCTTCAACTGCGCCGGCTGCCACGGTGGCATGAAGGGCACCGGCGGCGTCGCCGAGACCGCGATCACCGATCCGAAGACCGGCGAGGTCAAGGCGGTCAGCTGGAACGCGCCGGCGCTGAACACCGTGCTCTACCGCTACAGCGTGGCCGAGGTCACCTTCATCCTCGTCTACGGCCGGCCGTTCTCGCCGATGTCCCCGTGGGGCCTCGCCGGTGGCGGCCCGATGAACGACCAGCAGATCGAGACCCTCATCGAGTACATCAAGAGCATCCAGATCCAGCCGATCGGCTGCACTCACCGAGGAGCCGTTCTTCAGCGACACCGCCGACCCGGCGGTCTGCGACGGCGGTCAGCTCCCGGCCGAGAACGCAGCAGGCGATCCAGGACCAGCGCCGAGCAGGCTGTCGCCGACGGCACGTACGGCTCGGTCGGCGAGGCGCTGTTCAACCTCGACCTCAGTACCGGTGCCTACTCCTGCGCCCGGTGCCACACGAGCGGGTGGTCGCTACGGCGACCCGGGCGTCACCGGGCCAGGGCGCCATGGGCTGGAACCTCACCGGTGGGTCCACCAACACCCGCTTCGCCGACTCGAGCAGACATGATCGACTTCATCAAGGCCGGCTCGCAGTTCGGCAAGAAGTACGGCAACCAGGCCCAGGGCAGCGGTCGGATGCCGGGCTTCGGCCAGCCTGCTCACCGACGAGCAGATCACCGACATCGTCGAATACGTCCGGAGCCTCTGACCGATGACCCTCGCCACCCTCCTCGCCCTCGAGCTGGAAGCCGGAGCTTCGCGGCGTCATCGTCGTCATGATCGGCTTCGTGGTGCTGTGCGGCAGCGTCTACCTGATCGTCGGCAGCAACGTCGGTGCCCGGCTGGGCTTCCTCGTCTCGCTGTCGCGGGCCTCTTCGGCTGGATGTTCATCATGGGCGTGATCTGGTGGGTCTACGGCATCGGCCTGAAGGGTCGGGAGCCGACCTGGAAGCCCGCTGACCCGGTCACCATCGTCAAGGACGGCGACCTCATCGGTGCCGGCATCCTCGAACACGGGCGACGACCCGACTGCAGGAGGGCTGGATCAAGCTCGCCGACGAAGATCCCGAAGCGAGGCCAGGCCGTCGCCTCGGCCGATGAGATCCTGCAGGCGACCGGCACGTTCGCCGCCGGTGAGTACACCGCCCTCGCCGTCTACGACAAGGGCGGCGAGCGGTACCCGAAGATCAACGACTCGCTCGACTTCCTCGCCTTCCGCCACGACCCGCACTACGCGCTCGTCGAGGTCCAGGCCGTCGCTCCCGCTGCTCGCCGAGCCCGGCCGGGCCCCGCTCGCCCCGGCGGTCGACGAATCCCAGCCCAAGACCTACGTGCTCATGCTCCGCGACCTCGGCAGCAAGCGCCAGCCCTCGATCGTGCTCACCTTCGGCTCGGCCTCATCCTCGGTGTGCTCGTGCTGGCTGATGGACCGCCGCGACCGGATGCTCGTCGGCGAACCGCAGCGGCGCGCTGGTCAAGGCAACGGCCGGAGCCTGATCGACATGGCCCAGTACCTCCCGGTCCTGGCCCTGCTGGTGATGGCCGTCCTGTTCGGCGCCCTCAGCTTCGGCGCCTCGCGACTTGCTGGCACCGCGCCGGCCGTCGGCCGCCAAGGAGGCGCCGTACGAGTGCGGCATCGTGCCGTCGCGTGAACCGCCGGAACGGTTCCCGGTCGGCTTCTACATCGTCGCCATGTTGTTCATCATGTTCGACATCGAGATCATCTTCCTCTACCCCTACGCCGTGTCAGCCGGGCCGAGCTCGGCGGCGTACGCGTTCTGGGAGATGCTGGCCTTCAGCGCCGTGTTCTTCGCCGCGTTCGTCTACGTCGTCGCGCGCGGCGCACTCGAGTGGGGCCCGCTGCAGCTGTCCCGCCGGCTCGAGACGAGTTCGTCGTCGGCCCGAACGCACCACCGACCTCGACCATCCGTCGGGTCGGGCTCGAAGGCCGCATCGAGGAAGAAGCCGCCTGATGGGCTTCGTCGACGGATCTCCTCGACAACGGCCTCGGCGCCGTTCCCGACAACGTGGTCACCGGACGCATCGAAGACCTCGTGAACTGGGCTCGCGCCCGTTCGTCGTGGCCGGCCAGCTTCGGTCTGGCCTGCTGCGCGATCGAGATGATGGCGACGGGCGGCGCGCACTACGACATCTCCCGATTCGGGATGGAGGTCTTCCGGGCGTCCCCCCGTCACGCCGACATCATGATCGTCGCCGGCCGGGTCTCGCAGAAGATGGCGCCCGTGCTGCGTCAGGTCTACGACCAGATGATGGAACCCAAGTGGGTCATCTCGATGGGCGTGTGCGCCAGCACCGGCGGGCATGTTCAACAACTACGCCATCGTCCAGGGCGTCGACCAGATCGTACCGGTCGACATCTACGCCCCGGGCTGCCCGCCCACGCCCGAGACGCTGATCCACGCCATCGAGCAACTCCACACGCTGATCGAGAACGGCGAGCTGCTCAAGCGGCGCAGCCGAGACCGGTGCGCGGTGCGGGCGATCGAGCTGGCGGCCGGCGAGCTCGCCCGGTGCCGGTCGCCCTCGGGAGCGCGGTGATCCATGGAGCGAGCTCCACGGGTGCATCACGGGTGAGTCGCGCGGCCAGGCAGTCGTCTTCCCCACCCGGGCGCCAGTACCTACCGCTGATGAAGCAGTCTGCTCGACGAGGGTTCGAGATGGCCGCCGATCTGTGCGGCGTCGACTACCTCGACCCATCCCGATCGTCCGCTGCCCGAGGGCGTCGCCGCCGAGCGGTTCGAGGTCGTGGTCAACCTGTTCTCGATCGAGCATCGCCGACCGGTCTGCGGGTCCGGGTCCAGGTCGACCGGCGACGACCCGGTGCTCCCGAGCCTGTTCGACCTCTGGCCGGGCACCGAGGCGATGGAGCGCGAGGCGTTCGACATGTTCGGCATCCGCTTCGACGGCCACCCCGACCTGACCCGGATCCTGATGCCCGAGGACTGGATCGGCCATCCGCTCCGCAAGGACTACGACGTCGGCGCGATCCCCGTCCAGTTCAAGGGAGCTCGTGGTCATGACCTCGCATCGTCGAGACCATCCGCGACGGCAACGAGCCCGAGCAGGGACTCAAGCCGCGCAGCGAGCTGACGGCCCGCGAGCTGATGCGCGAGGTCGGCGCGGTGCTCCGCATGAGCGAGGCCGAGGCCGCCAAGCTCGCCGATCGCAGCATCGCCGATCCCGAAGAGGACCAGACGATGATCATCAACATGGGGCCCCAGCACCCGAGCACCCACGGGGTGCTGCGGCTGATGCTCGAGCTCCAGGGCGAGACCGTGCTGCGGTGCAAGCCGATCATCGGCTACCTGCACACCGGGCATGGAGAAGACCGGCGAGCAGCTCACCTACCTGCAGGGCGGCACCAACGTCACCCGCATGGACTACCTGAGCCCGCTCAACAACGAGCTCGTGTTCTCGATGGCGGTCGAGAAGCTGCTCGGCATCGACGGCGACATCCCCGAGCGCGCCGTGTGGATGCGGATGCTGCTCTCCGAGCTCAATCGGATGAGCAGCCACCTGCTGTTCATGGCCACCAACGGCATGGACCTCGGTGCCGTGTCGATGATGATCTACGGCTGGCGTGAGCGCGAAGAGGTGCTGCGCTTCTTCCAGAAGGTCACCGGCCTGCGGATGAACCACAACTTCATCCGGCCCGGGTGGCGTCGCCGCCGATCTCCCGGCCGGTTGGCGCGACGACGTGCTGCGTCTGCTCGAGCTGATCCCGCCGCGACTCGACGAGTACGACATCTTGATGACCGAGCAGCCGATCTGGCGCGACCGGCTGCAGGGCGTCGGCGTGATCACCGCCGCAGGAGGCCATGGCCCTCGGCGCCACCGGACCCGATCCTGCGCTCGCGCCGGCGTTCGACTGGGACCTGCGACGCGACATGCCGTACCTGCACTACGACGAGATCGAGTTCGACGTCATCGTCGGCACCTACGGCGACGCGTTCGACCGCTACGCCATCCGGCTGAACGAGATCCGCGAGTCGATGAGGATCGTGCGCCAGATCCTCGACCGCATGCCGTCGGGTGACTACCGCATCCAGGACAAGAAGATCACCCCGCCGCCTCGGGCCCGGATCGACGAGTCGATGGAAGCGCTGATCCACCACTTCAAGATCTTCACCGAGGGCTTCAAGGTCCCCGAGGGCGAGGTCTACGTGGCGATCGAGAGCCCTCGCGGCGAGATCGGCTGCTACATCGCCTCCGACGGTTCCGCCGACGCCGTACCGGATGCACGTGCGGGCCCCGTCGTTCGTCAACATCCAGTGCCTCCCGCACATGATGCGCGGCGGGCTGATCGCCGATGCCGTCGCCGTCATCTCCTCGGTCGACCCGGTCCTCGGCGAGGTCGACCGGTGAAGCGCTGTCGGCGATGAAGAAGGTTCGTGCATGGCTCGTCTGAGCGACGCCAACGTCGCAGTTGGCCAAGAGAGATCATCGGCCGCTACCCGCAAGGCCCGATCGGCCACGATCCCGTTGCTGCACCTGGCCCAGGAGCAGGACGGCTACGTCACCAACGACGCCATCCGGCACATCGCCGAGCTCGTCGGCGCCACCTCGGCCGAGGTGCTGGGCACGTGCACGTTCTACGAGATGTTCAAGATGGAGCCGGTCGGCAAGTACCTCGTCAACATCTGCGGCACGATGTCGTGCGCGCTGCTGGGCGCCGAGGAGCTGATGCACCACGCCGAGCACAAGCTCGGGATCAAGGCCGGGTGCCACCACTGCCGACGGCCTGTTCACCCTCGAGCACGCCGAGTGCCAGGCGGCGTGCACCGAGGCCCCGTGCCTGCAGGTGAACTACCGCTACCGGTTCCGGGTCACGCCGGACGAGCTCGACAGCTGCTCGACGATCTGGCCGCCGGCCGGCTCGACGACGAGATCCCGCCCCATGGCACGGTCGCCCGGGTCCGCCAGCACATCCCCGCCGACCGTCACGTCGGCCCGCACCCGCCGGAAGACGGTCACCACCGCCGCCGGTCTGGATCGCCCGTAACGAAGGGAGCCTCCATCATGAGCGGCGCCACGTACTCCGTACGCCCGGCTTCGTCGCCGGCGACCGCCCGCGGATCGTCACGTCGCGCTTCGAGTACGAGGATTCCTACACGCTCGAGCGCTACCTCGCGACCGGCGGCTACGAGGGGCTGAAGGCGGCGCTCGCCAAGGCCCCCGCCGACGTCCACGACGAGGTCAAGAGCGCCACCGTGCTCGGTCGCGGCGGCGCCGGCTTCCCCGCCGGCGTCAAGTGGGGCCTCACGCCCCAGGGCGTGTGGCCGCGCTACCTCGTCGTCAACGGCGACGAGAGCGAGCCGGGCACCTACAAGGACCGGCTGCTGATGGAACGCGATCCCCATCAGCTGATCGAGGGGTGCCTCATCGCCTGCTACGCGGCCGGGCTCAGCCAGTGCTTCTTGTACATCCGCGGCGAGATGGCCCTCGCCCAGGAGCGCGTCGCCACCGCGTTGAACGAGGCGTACGCCGCCGGCTACATCGGCACGAACATCCTCGGCACCGACTTCTCCGTCGACATCGTCCTCCACTGGGGCGCCGGTGCCTACGTCGTCGGCGAGGAGACCGCGCTCATCGAGAGCCTCGAAGGCAACCGCGGCATGCCGCGGCTCAAGCCGCCGTTCTTCCCGGCCGCCATCGGCCTGTACGGCAAGCCGACCATCGTCAACAACGTCGAGACGCTCGCCAACCTGCCGTGGCTGCTCGCGCAACGGCGCGGCCGAGTACACCAAGATCGGCACCGAGACCTCGCCCGGCACCCGCATGGTCGCAGTGTCGGGTCACGTGAAGCGGCCCGGAGTGTACGAGATCATCAACGGCACCACGACCTTCCGCGACCTGCTCTACAACGACGAGTTCTGCGGCGGGATCCGCGAGGACCGCGCCCTGAAGGCGTTCGTGCCCGGCGGCGGTTCGGCGCCGTGGTTCACCCCCGATCAGCTCGACCTCCCGTTCGAGGGCACGACTCGTCGGGGCGGCCGGCTCGATGCTCGGCTCGGGCGCCATCATGGTGATGGACGAGACCACCGACATCCCCGCAGCGGCCCTCACCCTCACCCGCTTCTACGCCCACGAGTCGTGCGGCAAGTGCACGCCGTGTCGCGAGGGCGGCACCTGGCTCGAGCGCATCCTCGAACGGATCGTCGCCGGCAAGGGCACCGACCGGCCGACCTCGACCAGCTGTTCGAAGTCGGCGAGACGATCTGCCCCGGCAACTTCCCGCACGCCGCCAACGCCGAACTCGGCCTGGCGGCCGTGCCGTTCCCGTACAAGATGACCACGATCTGCTTCGTCGGTCCGTCGGCCTACGCTCCGGTGCACTCCGCGCTCACCCTGTTCCGGTCGGAGTTCGAGGCCAAGATCACCGACGGCGCGAACGGCCGATCCCGGATCCCCGTCACCGTTGCAGGAGGTGGTCAGTGACCACCACGGAATCGAACCCGGCGGCCGACGCTCCCGACGCGCCGGAACCCGACCCGAACGCCGTCCCGATCACCATCAACGGCCGCGAGGTCATCGCCCGCAAGGGCGACCTGATCATCAAGGCGGCCGAGGACGCCGGCGTCTACATCCCCCGCTTCTGCTACCACGAGCGGATGAGCCCGGTCGGCATGTGTCGCATGTGCCTGTGCGAGGTCGACTCCGGCCGCGGTCCGGCCGTCACCGTCACCTGCATGGTGCACGGTGGCTCCGGGCATGAAGGTCGAGACCCAGTCCGAGACCTCGAAGCGGATGCAGGAGGGCGTGCTCGAACTGCTGCTCGCCAACCACCCGCTCGACTGCCCGGTCTGCGACAAGGGTGGCGAGTGCCCGCTGCAGGACAACGCGATGACGCCACGGCCCGGGCGAGAGCCGGTTCGTCGAAGAGAAGCGGCACTACCCGAAGCCGATCCCGATCAGCGATCTCGTCTTCCTCGACCGTGAGCGCTGCATCCTCTGCGATCGCTGCACCCGGCTTCGCCGACGAGGTGGCCGGCGATGCGCTGATCCACTTCACCCACCGCGGCAACAACACCCAGGTGCTCACGTTCCCCGACGAGCCGTTCAGCTCGTACTTCTCCGGCAACACCGTGCAGATCTGCCCGGTCGGCGCACTGACGGCAAAGCCGTACCGATTCAAGGCGCGGCCCGTGGGACCTCACCCAGGTCGAGAGCACCTGCACCACGTGCGCAGTCGGTCTGCCGGGTCGTCGTGCAGTCGAGCCAGGACGAGCTCCTGCGGGTGCAGGGCGTCGACTCCGACCCCGTCAACTGGGGTTGGCTCTGCGACCGAGGCCGGTTCGACTTCGAGGCGGCCAACAGCGAGCTCCGGCTTGGGCACCCCGGCCGTCAAGCAGGGCGATTCGCTCGTCACCTCGTCCTGGTCGGCTGCCCTCGCCAAGGCCGCCGCGCTCATCAAGGACGCCATCGCCACCGACGGGCCCGCCGGCATTGCCGTCATCGGCGGGGCGCGTGGCACCAACGAAGACGCCTACGCCTGGGCCCGGTTGGCCAACGACGTGATCGGCACCCCCAACGTCTACGCCCAACTTCGCGACGGGTTGCCGGGCGACATCCTCGACCTGCCCCGAGCGACGATCGACGAGACCGCAGCTGCGGCCACGATCGTCCTCCTCGGTCCCGACCTCAAAGAAGAACTGCCCGGTGCTCTACCTGCGGCTCAAAGACGCGGCCGACAAGCGGCGCAGCAAGATCATCGAGTTCTCGCCCATCGAGACCGGCCTGACCCGGTACGCGTGGAAGTCGGTGCAGTACCGCGGCGGTGAGCAGGCGGCGACAGTGGCCGCCACGCTCGCCGATCCCGCCGTCGCCGCCCAGCTCGGCTCGGGCCCGGTCGTCATCGTCGCCGGCAAGGCCAACCTGGCCGAGAGCGCTGACTTCACCATGGACGCCATCGCCACCGTGCTCGATGCGGTCCCCGATGCGAAGGTGCTGCCGGCGTTCCGGCGGGGCAACGTGGTCGGCGCACTGCAACTCGGGCTCACCCCCGGCGAGGGCGGCATGTACGCCAACGGAAGCCCTCGAAGCCGCCGCGAGCGGCAAGCTCGCCTGCCTGATCCTGCTGGGCTGCGACCCGATCTCCGACTTCCCCGACACCTCGCTCGCCAAGCGGGCGCTGGCCGGCGTGCGTTCGCTCATCGCCATCGACACCTTCGTCACCGCGTCGTCCCAGCACGCCCATGTCGTGCTGCCGGCGGCCGGGTACGGCGAGAAGGCGGGCACCACCACGAACCTCGAAGGACGGGTGAGCACGCTCGGGGCGAAGGTGAGCGTCGCCGGCACGGCTCGGCCCGACTGGATGATCGCCACCGAGCTCGCCGACCGGCTCGGAGCCGATCTCGGGTACACGAGTGTCGAAGAGATCACCGATGCCATCGCCGCCGATGTCGCCGCGTTCGCTCGCCGTCACTCGGGCCGCGCTCGCCGCATCGCCCGACGGCGTGCTCGTCGAGCGACCCGGCACCGGCCGGCTCACCAAGCGCGGCACGCACGCCCTGGAGCCGAACGGCTACGCCCACCGGCTGGTCGTGAGCCGCAAGCTCTATGACGGCGCGGTGGGAACCCAGCTGTCACCGTCGCTCGCCGGGCTGGCCCCCGGTGCGGCGATCCACCTCCACCCGCTCGACCTCGACCGGCTCGGGGCCAGCGCCGGCACCCCGCTGCGCGTCTCGGGCACCAACGGCGCCGTGGTGCTCGACGCTGTGCCCGATACCGGCGTGCCGCGCGGCGCCGCGTGGGTGGCGTTCAACCAACCGAACGTCGACATCGGGGACCTGCTGGACACCGACGATGCCGTCACCGATGTGGTCATCGAGTCGATCGGGGCGGACGCACGATGAACCTGCTCGCCGCCGATCCCCTGCTCGATCGGCGATCTCTCGGTCGGCGACGTCGCTGTTCGTGCTCGTCAAGGTCCTCATCATCTTCGTGATCGGGCTCGTCGGCACCATGTTCATGGTGTGGTTCGAGCGCAAGGTGATCGCCGGGATGCAGAACCGGGTCGGGCCGAACAAGGCCGGTCCGTGGGGACTGCTGCAGACGCTCGCCGACGGCATCAAGCTGTTCTTCAAAGAAGACCTGATGCCCGACCGCGCCGATCACTTCGTGTTCAAGCTGGCGCCGTACCTCGCGTTCGTCCCCGCGTTCCTGGTGTGGACCGTCATCCCGCTCGGCGGCGACTTCCGCGACGGCAAGGGCGGGGTGGTCGAGATCCTCGGCAAGCGGACGCTCGTGCAGTTGGGCGACCCGCCGGTGGGCATCCTGTTCGTGCTCGCGATGAGCTCGATCGCGGTGTACGGCATCATGCTCGCCGGGTGGGCCTCGGGATCGAAGTACCCGCTGCTCGGGGTCGGTGCGGGCCTCGGCCCAGATGGTCAGCTACGAAGCCGCTCTCGGACTCTCGGTGGCAACGGTGCTGCTGCTCGCCGGCACGCTGTCGACCAACGGCATCGTCGCCAGTCAGGACACCATCTCGAACTGGCACATCGTCGCCACCGGCGTGGTGCCGTTCGTGATCTTCGTGATCGCCGCGACCGCCGAGCTCAACCGGCCGCCGTTCGACCTCGTCGAAGCCGAGCAAGAACTGGTCGGAGGCTTCAACACCGAGTACTCCTCGATCCGCTTCGCGCTCTTCTATCTGGCCGAGTTCATGAACACGATCACGATGAGCGCCATCATCGTGACGCTGTTCCTCGGTGGCCCGCAGCCCATCGCCATCGGCGACACGGTGCTCGACATCCCGCTCATCCCGAACGGCATCGAAGGCACGGTCTGGTTCCTGCTGAAGCTGTTCTTGTTCCTCTACATGTACGTGTGGTTCCGGGCCACGTTGCCGCGGCTGCGCTACGACCAGTTGATGGACCTCGGCTGGAAGATCCTGATCCCGATCAGCCTCGGCTGGTTCATGTTGCTGGCCGCGCTGCGGGTTGCCCGCGACGAGGGCTGGAACCGGGTGGTGGTCGGTGGCGTCGCGTTCGTCGTGCTGATCACCTGCTTCGGGCTGCTCTCGGCGGCCAATCGAGTGAGTGCCAAGCACCGCACCAAGGAAGGGGCGATGTTCTGATGGGTTACCTCGGAGGCTTCCTCGTCACCGCCCGACAGCACGGGCGCAAGAACAAGGTGACCACGCAGTACTCGGGAGGTCGCGAGCACGCCAGGGGCAAGAACGCCCACGACGTCAAGATCCCCAAACCCGAACGTCTCCACGGTCGCCACGTCCTCAACCGGTACGAGGACGGGATGGAGAAGTGCATCGGCTGCGAGCTCTGCGCCGGCGTCTGCCCGGCCAAGTGCATCTACGTCCGCGGCGCCGACAACCCCATCGACGATCCGGTGTCGCCGGGCGAGCGCTACGGCTTCGTCTACGAGATCAACTTCCTGCGGTGCATCCACTGCGACCTCTGCGTCGAGGCCTGCCCCACTGAGGCGATCACCGAGTCCAAGCTGTTCGAGTTCTCCTTCACCAACCGTCGCGACGCCATCTACACCAAGGCCGAGCTGCTGGTCGGCGACGACGGCAAGCCGCAGCAGCTCCCCTGGGAGGATTGGCGCGAAGGCGACGACGTGCTCACGTCGGGCTGGATGCGCGCCACCTCACCGAGCGGCTCGGCCGCGTTCGAGGGCGATCGAGTCGTGGTCGGGCGAGTTGGGCGTGGGAGTTCGTGCTGCCGGAGCCGGCTCAGCCCGAACGAGACGTCGCCGCGTCCACTGCGGCCTCGGAGGATCGTCCGAATGACCGAGACGGTCGTGTTCGTCGTCGCCACCCTGATGGTGCTCGGCGGCGCCTTCGGCGTGATCCTGCGCCACAACCCGGTGCATGCCGCCCTGTCGCTCGTGCTCACCTTGTTCGGGATCGCGGTGCACTTCACCGCGCTGCAGGCGCACTTCCTCGCCGCGGTCCAGGTGATCGTGTACGCCGGCGCGATCGTCGTGCTGTTCCTGTTCGTGATCATGCTGCTCGGAGTCGACAAGGCCGAGGACGCTCGAGGTCGACCCGCTCCAGATCCAGCGCACGATCGGGCCCATCGTCGGGCTCGGAATCGCCGCGTTGGTCGGGACCGCGGTCATCGTCAGCCGCGGCATCCTGGCCGCCCCGACCCAGATCTCGGCAGCCCGAGGACAACATCAAGGCGCTGGCCCGGAGTGTGTTCTCCGACGGCGTCTTCGCGTTCGAGCTCACGTCGGTCCTGCTCGTGATCGCCGTCATCGGAGCCGTGTTGCTCGCCCGCCGGCTCCCCCGGAAAGAAGAAGCCTGATGCTCGCCGTCCAACCGACGCCGACCTGGTACCTCCTGCTGTCCGCTGCGCTCTTCGCGATCGGCACAGTCGGCGTGCTGGTGCGGCGCAACCCGCTCGTGATGTTCATGTGCCTCGAGCTATGTTCAACGCCGTGAACCTGTCGTTCGTGACGTTCTCCCGCGTCCTACGGCGACATCGGCGGACAGACCGCGGTGTTCTTCGTGCTCGTCGTCGCCGCTGCCGAAGTGGTGGTCGGTCTCGGCATCATCGTCGCGATCTTCCGCAAGCGACCCGGCGCCACGCCGACGACATCGCGATGTTGAAGGGCTGACCGGCATGCTCGACCTCGTCTGGCTGATCCCTGCCTTCCCGTTGGCCGGGTTCCTCCTCATCTTGGTGCTCGGCCGCCGGCTCGGCGAGCCGAACGCCGGCTATCTCGCCACCGCGATGTGCGGGGCGGCCTTCGTCGCGACGGTGGGCGTGTTCGTCGATCTCATGTCGATGGACGGCCACGAACGGGCTCACCATCCGGCCAAGGTCATCTTCTCGTGGGTGCCCGCCGGTTCGTTGCAGGTCGATCTCGGTTTCATGGCTGATCCGCTCAGCATCACCATGGCGCTGTTCGTCACCGGCATCGGCACGCTGATCCACCTCTACGCGGTGGGTTACATGCACGGCGATCCGAAGTTCTCGAAGTTCTTCCTGTACCTGAACCTGTTCGCCTTCTCGATGCTGGTGCTCGTGCTGGGATCCAACATGCTCGTCACCTTCCTCGGATGGGAAGGCGTTGGCACGTGCTCGTACTTCCTCATCTCGTTCTGGCACACGCGCGACAGCGCCGCCACCGCCGGGAAGAAGGCCTTCGTCACCAACCGGGTAGGCGACTGGGGCTTCATGATGGCGATGTTCCTCGCCTTCCAAGCCGTCGGCACGCTGGACTACGGCCCGCTCAACGAGGCGGCGGCCGCGGGCGGCATCGCCCGATCCACCGCAACCGCGATCGCCTTGATGCTGTTCGTCGGCGCCGTCGGCAAGAGCGCCCAGCTGCCGCTCTACCTCTGGCTGCCCGACGCCATGGAGGGCCCGACTCCGGTCTCGGCGCTGATCCACGCGGCCACCATGGTGACCGCCGGCGTCTACCTCATGACCCGCACCGCGCCGGTGCTGGCCGAGGGCGCCTACGACTGGGCGCCGTGGATCGTTGCCGGTGTGGGCGCTGCCACCGCACTGTTCGCCGCCACCATCGCAGTGGCCCAGAACGACATCAAGAAGGTGCTCGGCGTACTCCACCGTCAGCCAGCTCGGTTACATGTTCCTCGCCGTCGGGTCGGGGGCGTACGTGGCCGCCATCTTCCACATGGTGACCCACGCCTTCTTCAAGGCGCTGCTGTTCCTCGGGCTCCGGCTCGGTCATCCACGGGATGCACCACGAACAGGACATGCGGCGCATGGGCATGCTCCGCAAGCTGATGCCGGTCACGGCCCTGACCTTCATCATCGGCTGGTTGGCGATCGCCGGCGTGCCGCCGTTCGCCGGGTTCTGGTCGAAGGACGAGATCCTGCTGTTCGCCTACGACAAGAGCCCGGTGCTCTGGGCCGTCGGGTCTGGTGACCGCGCTGCTCACCGCGTACTACATGACTCGCCAGGTGATCATGGTGTTCTTCGGCGAGGCCCGCTGGGAGTCGCACGCCGAAGAGCACGGCGCCCACGGCGAGTTCAAGCCGCACGAGTCGCCCGGCGATCATGCTGCTCCCGCTGGTCGTGCTCGCCGGCCTCTCGATCGTCGGCGGCGCCATCCAGCTGCCGTTCAGTGCGCTCGAAGAACGGCTCGAACACTGGCTGGAGCCGGTGGTCGAGGGCGCCGAGCACCACTCTCCGAACGGCGGCCGAAGACATCAAGTGGGTCCTCGCCGGCGATCGCCATCGTCGTCGCCGTCGGTCGGGCATCCTCGGCCGGCCTCGCGGTGTACCAGAAGCAAGCCGGGCCAAGGCGATCGAGCCGGCCATCCTCGCCAATGCATGGTACTACGACAGCAGCGTCTCGCCTTCATGGGCGGACCGGGCCGGAAGGTCTTCGACGGCGTCGCGTGGGTCGATCAGAACGTCGTCGACGGGGCGGTGAACGGCGCCGCGAGCGGTGTCCGCTCACTGGGCGGTGTCTTGCGCAAGGCCCAGACCGGCTTCGTCCGCAACTACGCGCTCGCGCATCGGCGTCGGCGTCATCGCGCTGCTCGCTGGTTCCTGATCCGAGGGGTGCTGTGATGCACGACTCCGTCGTCGTTTCCCGATCCTGACGGCGCTGATCCTCACTCCCGCAGTCGGGCGCGCTCGTCGTGGCGTTCCTCACCAATCGGCGACCCGAGTACGTCAAGCTCGCAGGCGTCGTGCTTCACGCGTGGCCGTCGCGCGCCATGTCCCTCTGGCTGCTCGCCAGTCGTTCGAGAGCGGCGAGGCGGGCTACCAGTTCACGTCGAAGCACCAGTGGATCGAGGAGTGGGGCATCGGCTGGCACGTCGGTGTCGACGGCATCTCGCTGTTCCTCGTCGTGCTCACGGGCGTGCTGTTCCCGATCGCCCTGCTCGGTGCCGACCCGCATCACGACGAGAAGCCGTACACCGCCTGGATCCTGCTGCTCGAGGCCGGCGTCATCGGCTCGTTCGTCAGCCTCGACCTGTTCCTGTTCTTCGTGTTCTTCGAGATCGTGCTCGTGCCGATGTACTTCCTCATCGGCGGATGGGGCTACGACCAACGGATCTACGCCGCGCTGAAGTTCTTCATCTACACGATGGTCGGCTCGGCGTTCATGCTCGTCGGCATCGTCGCCACCGTGCTTCCTCGCCCGGGACAGCGTCGGCACCATCACCTTCGACCTCGTCGAGCTGTCCGAGCAGGCGACTTCGCCACCAACACCGGCCGATGGCTGTTCCTCGCGTTCGCGATCGCGTTCGCGGTGAAGGTGCCGATCTTCCCGCTGCACACGTGGCTCCCCGACGCCCACACCCAGGCGCCCGACCGCCGGCTCGGTGATCCTCGCCGGTGTGCTGCTGAAGCTCGGCACCTACGGGTTCCTGCGGTTCGCGTTCATGCTGTTCCCCGAAGCTGCCCGGTGGTTCCGGCCGCTGTTCCTGACCCTCGCCGTGATCGGCATCACCTACGGGGCGATCGTCGCCACCATGCAGAAGGACCTCAAGCGGCTCGTCGCCTACTCGTCGGTCGCCCACCTCGGCTTCATCATCCTCGGTTCGTTCGCGATTCACGAGCCAGTCGGATCACCGGCGGCGTGCTGCAGATGATCAACCACGGCGTCTCCACCGGCGCGTTGTTCCTCCTCGTCGGCATGATCTACGAACGCCGCCACACCCGGATGATCTCCGAGCTCAAGGGCATCCAGCAGGTGGCGCCGATCTTCGCCGCGGTGTTCACGCTCGTGATGCTGTCGTCGATCGGTGTTCCCGGGCTCAACGGTTTCGTCGGTGAGTTCCTGGTGCTCATCGGCTCGTTCCTCACCGCTCGCTGGTGGACCGTCGTCGCCGCCACCGGCGTGATCATCGCCGCGCTGTATCTGCTCTGGGCCTACCAGCGGGTGTTCCACGGCGAGCCCGACGAGGCCAACAAGTCCTTCCGCGAGCTCTCGCTGAGAGAGGGCCTCGTGATGCTCCGCTGCTCGGGCTCATCGTGTTCTGCGGTGTCTACCCGAAGCCGATGCTCGACCGGATCCAGCCGAGCGTCGACGCGCTCATCGCGCACATCGAGGACAAGACGGGCTACGAACAGCCGCAGCCCGTGGCTGTTCGTGGCTCGAGGAAGCCACGCCGACCGAGGAGGAAGGCGAGTGATGTTCGCCCAAGCCGCCGACTTCGTCGGACCCTCCGATCGACTGGTGGGCGCTCTCAGCCCGCTGCTCGTCCTGCTCGGCGGCGGTCTGCTCCTGCTCGTGGCCGCCGCCCTGACCCCGCACTGGCCCCGCGGGTCTGTACGCCCTCGGCACCGCCGTCACCGCCGGCGCCGCGGGGGTGCTGGCGGCGTTCGTCTGGGACGACGTGAGCGACGGCCGCGAGGTCTACCTCGTCGGCGGCGCGCTGCGCTTCGACCGCTTCGCCACGTTCATCACGATCACGATCTGCGTCGCCGTGCTCGGCGCCGCGCTGCTCGCCGACGACTTCCTCCGCCGAGAGGGATACGACGGGCCGGAGGTCTACGCGCTGTTCCTCATGTGCGCCATCGGTGGCGTCGTGATGGGTGCGGCCAACGACCTGATCGTGCTGTTCCTCGGGCTCGAGACGCTGTCGATCGCGCTGTACGTGCTCGCCGCATCGAACCGTCGCCGGGCCGAGTCGCAGGAGTCGGGCCTCAAGTACTTCGTCCTCGGCGGCTTCTCGTCGGCGTTCTTCCTCTACGGCATCGCACTGCTCTACGGCGCGACGGGCACCACGCACCTGACGTCGTCGACCCCGACGCGAGGCTGTCGATCTTCTCCTACCTGCGCGACAACGTGTTCCTCGGCGAGAAGCAGTCGCTGCTGCTCGCCGGAATCGCCCTGCTCCTCGTCGGGCTCGGCGTTCAAGATCGCCGCCGTGCCGTTCCACACGTGGACGCCCGACGTCTACCAGGGCGCGCCGTCGCCGGTCACCGCGTTCATGGCGTCGGCGGCCAAGGTCGCCGCGTTCGCGGCGCTGCTGCGGGTGCTCACGTACGGCCTGGCCGCTCGCCAGGACGACTGGCAGCCGGTGATCTGGGTCGTCGCGGTCCTCACGCTCGTCGTCGGCTCGATCCTCGCGGTCGTGCAGACCAACGTGAAGCGGATGCTCGCCTACTCCTCGATCAGCCACGCCGGGTTCATCCTCGTCGGGGTCGAAGCGGCGTCGGACAAGGGCACCTCGGGCGCCGCTCTTCTACCTGCTGGCCTACGCCGTGCTCGTGCTCGGCACGTTCGGCGTCGTCACGCTCGTCGGCCGCACCGGCGACGCCGACCACGAGCTCGACGACTACCGCGGGCTCGGCAAGCAGCGCCCGGTCCTCGCGTTCGCCCTCACGGTGTTCCTGCTCGCCCAGGCCGGCGTGCCGCTCACGTCGGGCTTCGTCGCCAAGTTCGGCGTGATCATCGCCGCCGTCGACCGCCGACAGCTACGCCCTCGCCGTCATCGCCATGCTCTCCGCCGTGATCGCGGCGTTCCTGTACCTGCGGATCATCGTGAGCATGTTCCTCGCCGACCCGGTCCGGCCGACGACGTCCGAGAGCGGGTGCGGGTCCCGGTCTCGGCCGGCGTCGCGATCGCCGGCCGCGCTGGCCTTCACCCTGGTCGTCGGCTTCCTTCCCGGCTGGCTCATCAGCCTCGCCTACGACGCCGTACCCCAGCTCGGCCTCGGCGCTGACCCGACCGGGCAGATCGCGCCGTATCGCGCCGATTGCGCCGATCGGCCCCGAGGCTCGGGCACGCGCCGAACCGCACCGCCGGCCCACGGCGAAACCTGCCAGCATGGCGCGGGCGTCGATTCCGCTCATCGCCGTGACCGGCCGCCTGTCTCCCGCCGCCGAGAACGTGCGCGGCGAGGCGTCTCGAGTGGGCAGCGCTACAGCCGCGGCCGGCCCGCGTGGGCGCCCAACCGGCGACCGTCCCGCCCGCGGAGGAGTCCTTCTACCGGCTCCTCGATGCCCTTCGGAGGTTCGACGGGCTGGTGCTCCATGGGGGGCGGCGACATCGACCCACGCCGTTACGACGAGGAGCCCGCCGCCGCGCAAGTTGTACGGGATCGTCGCCGAGCACGATGAGCTGGAGTTCACCCTGGTGCGAGCCCGCGATCCAGCTCGACCTCCCGGTGCTGGCCATCTGCCCAGGGGTGCAGGTGCTCAACGTGGCGCTCCGGCGGCAGCCTCCATCAGGACCTCGGGACCGAGGACCCGGCACCGCTGCACCCGGTGGAGTTGGAAGCCGGGCTCGCTCGTTGCGCTCGCCCTGGGCATGGGCGCGCCCCCCGAAGCGTGCAACTCGGTGCACCACCAGGGACTCAACCGGTGCTCGCGGCCGACCTCCGAGATCGTGGTCGGGCCGACGACGACACCATCGAAGCGGTCGAGCTCCCAGGGGGCCCGGTGGGTTGTCGGGGTGCAGTGGCATCCCGAGGACACGGCCGGCATCGATCCTGTCCAGCAGTCCCTCTTCGACGGATTCGTCCGCGC